>CBDHFO010000017.1:712500-4495857 GCA_965262645.1 Candidatus Marinacidobacterium sp. | reverse complement strand
ACAGATGGAGTTCGCGGCCGATGGCCGTGAAGCTCGCCGGTCCGTCCCCAGGGAGGCCGTAATGGCGCTCCATCACGTGTCGCAGACGTTGTGGCAGCTCGGAAATAGCAGTATTGAGGAATGATCGGTGCTCGGCGGCCGAAGCGCAGTCCAAGGGATCCGGCTGCTGCGAGTCCGCGACGGACGAGAGCAGCGGCCTGCCTCGCGGACCAGCGGGTGCATCAAGGGAATCCACGTCCGGGACCCGCCGTATCGTGATCCGCACACGTTCCGTCGAAACACCGAGTTCACGGGCGCAATCCTCCACGGTCGGCGCCTCGTAATGGCCGGAGCGGCAGGACTGATTGTGGGCCTCCTGCTCCAGGTCGGACAGCACGCTCGCAGCCCGTCGCCGGAGGCCCAGCACTTCCAGGGGAATCCGAATCGTCCGGCTCTTGATCGAGATCCAACGGCAGATCGCCTGCCGGATCCAGCCAGTCGCGTAGGTCGAGAACGGGACTCCCCGCTCGGGGTCAAACTGGCGGACCGCCGCCAGGAGTCCCAGATTCCCCTCCTGGATGAGGTCATCAAGCGGGAAGCCGCAACGCTCGTAGTGCTTCGCAATCCGCACCACGAGGGCGAGATTCCCCTCCACCATCTCGTTGCGGCTCGCCCGGAACGCCTCTTCCGCCCTGCCGTCGCGCGCACCCTTCCGGGTTTCCGCATCCTCCGCGTCGTGCATCGCCCGACAACAGCGTCTCGCACGGTCTGCTGAGATCCGTCGGCGCCGGCGGACTTCTCGAAGATAGATGGCCAATGCGCTGTGATCTCCAGCTCCCGCTTCGGCCGACGGATCGGCTCTGGCGGCCGCCGCGCCGGGCGGCCGAGCGGTGTCGCCCGGGCACGCTCCGGCCTGCTGCTCCTCGTGGAAGTCGTCGGTTTTGGTGTCGCTCGTCATGGCATCCACTCCCCCTGTCCTCGTGGCCCGCACGACCGGCCCGGCGCAAGAGGGATCACGCCCGAGTCAGTTCAGCGCGCGGCCGCAACGCCCTTCTTTTAGCCGCATCCGGCGCGTACCGCAAGTCGGACCGCTCCGGATCGCTGGCAGTCCACAGGACGGGCAAGCGCGGGCTGTGGTAACGGTACGAGTCGGGACCAGCGTGGGGCCCTTGGCAGCGGCGGCTGGCCCGGCTAAATACACGGGACGCGACCTCGGCGGGTCGCAGGAGGTATCAAGACCATGCCCAGAACTCCCACAGGCATCAAGACGGTCGTGGTTACACTGCTGTTCTTCCTTGGCGCGCTGGTTGCCTCGTGCGGCAACGACGAGTTCCGACTCTCCCCAACAGCGCCCGCCACTCCCGAAGCCATGTCCGAGCCGCAGCGTCCTCTTGCTGCGGCTTCGTCAGCAACGGCCCCGGATGCGCGATCCGTGGCGGCATCCTCCGCAGTTCCCGACGTCGCTCAGAGAGCATCACGGGTTGCCAACTTCGCCGCCCCACAGCCCCCGTTGTCAATCTTTCAAGCATTCGATGGAGCTCTTGACGAGCTGCTGGACGACCTTCCGGTCGTGATTGAACAAGCAATGAACGCCGGGCAATCCAAAGCCAGCGTAAGTGCGAGCCTCGTCCCCGGCGTCTTGGGGATTGTCGGACGCTTGGTCACTCTCACAGACGACGCGTACATCTCGGTCCGTCCCGGGGCCGTGAATTCTTCAACAACAAGTTCGGCCCCCTGCACTGAATGTTCGGACCACCTCACGCGTTGCCTCGATGATGCCTTGGACAATTTCGTCGATTGTCTTTTCGGTTGCGGTGCATTCGACGGTGGATGTCGGCGACGTTGCAAGGACGCTTGGCGGGCAGAAAAAAGCGCCTGCTACGACGCGCACCGGGATTGCGTCCGGACGTGTACGCCGAAGTGAGCAGTGCGGTGAATGGGACGGTGCTTACCGTTCGGGTCGGAGTTGGTGTCGCGTTCGGCTTCGGCGCCGGACTGGCGCTGGCGAACAAGGTGATCGAAGGGGGCAAAACGGACTGGCCGGCGACGGGCCTTCTGGGATGGGGAATCATGGTGGGAACCGCCACCGGTTTCCTGGTCGGATGCCTGATGATGCGCTGGCTCAAACACTCGTTAACGACGCGAACGACACCCTGGATCCTTCTTGGATTGGGGTTGGGACCGCTGTGCGCGCTTGTGATCCATGCGGCGTTTTGGGACATGGGATCTTCGGTCGCCGGAATCAGCGCGGGCATCGGGGGCATAGGCCTGTGGAACGGGATGCTTCTGGGTTGCGCTTTTGGAAATCGACTGCCTGGGCGAGCGTAGAGGGACCGAGGAAAGCACCAGCGGGATCGACCCATGCGCGGCTACCGGAACGCTGCGGCTCTATGCGGCGTTCTCTTGTTCGATAACGTCGCACACGTTGCGGCTGCGAGTCGGGCCGACTGACAACGTGCCGCACGAACAGCCGGTATGTCAGCTTCGGTTCGGGTGTTCGAGGGAACCCGACCGGTTCCCCAAGACCGTGAGCGAGAAGGGAACCAGTCGGTGCGCGGGTATCGTCGCGCCGTGCGCGACGATACCGGAGGTTCCGCACGAGCGTGTGCCAACCCCGGACTGGGAACCGCAGCACGATCCTTCGCCAGCCTATCCGACGAGCCCCGCCCCCGCGCTCTCGGTCCCGACCAGGAACGCGGCCCACTGCTCCATGAGCACCCGCCGCCGCTTGACCAGGTCCGTGCGCCGGTAGGCCGCCTCGATGTTGTTCGTGTTCACTTGCGCCAGCGCCAGCTTGCATACCTCGCGCGGGGCGTCGGACCAATCCGACGTCCAGTCCCGGACTGCTTGTCGGGCGGGCGGAGGGACTGTGTAGTCTAGCTTGCGCTTAAGTGACCTGCCGGCTCTGGTGCTCTGGTGGTCATCTCGGGCGCCTCCGCTGAGGCCCTGAAGGGTGACGCGAGTCCGGCGACGACCGTTAGAAGCTATCGAGAGATAGCCTGCCAATGGACGGTCGTCCGGGGGCCGCAGGGGGAGCGGTGAGCACGGAAAGCGCCGTGAGCGCTTTCGCAGGGTGATAGCGTCGTGGGACGCGTCCGTAGCGGGGAGAGGGAACCAAATGAGATCCAGCACGACCAAGGCGGTTCTCGTGGCGCTCCTGGCGGCTGGCTGCGGATCCGGCAGCAATCCGGGATCTCCCGCTCCGGCCGCGCCTGCGCCCCCGGCTCCTGCTCCACCCGAGCCCGACAGGCCGGAGGGGCCTGTTGTTCTGGCGGTGGATTTCGACACGGCACCGCTCGGCCCCTACACGCGGGAAGTCCTCGAAGTGGACTGGCCGGGCAGCGAGTGGATCACGCTCGAGCACGACCGGACAGAGATCATCGAAGGCTCGTCCGCCTTCTCGGGCCGTTCGCTGCGCCATAAGTTCATCGGTGGCGCGCGGGTCCACGGCCATAGTGTCCAGGCCCGGGTCCCACTGGGTGGCTCCTACGAGGAGCTCTACGTCAGCTACCGCCTGCGCTTCGGAGAAGGTTTCGACTTCGTCATGGGGGGCAAGCTGCCCGGCCTGTTCGGCGGCGAGGGCAATGTCGGCGGGGATGTCCCGGACGGGACCGACGGGTGGAGCGGCCGCATGATGTGGCGTGAGGAGGGAGCGGCCACCCAATACCTCTACCACCCCGACCAGCCCGGGATGTTCGGGGAGTACTTCTACTGGGACCGCCGCTTCGTGCCAGGCGTCTGGCACACGGTCGAAATGCGCTTCACCATGAACACGCCCGGGTTTCGTGACGGGACGTTGGAGACCTGGTTCGACGGAGCCGAAGCCGTGCTGCTAGAAGGGCTGCGCTTCCGCGACGTGGACACCTTCGCGATCGACGGGTTCTATCTTGTGACTTTCTTCGGCGGCGGCACCGACGACTGGAACGCGAGCAAGGACGAGTACATCTACTTCGACGACATCGTGATCTCGGCGGAGCCGATCCGGCAATAGGTGACTTTGGCCCGGCTCGCCGCCAAATACTAGGCCAAGTATCCGAAGGCGGTCACCTGCCTGACCAAGGACCGGGAGGCGCTGCTCGCGTTCTACGACTTCCCGGCGGAGCACTGGCAGCACATCCGGACCACCAACCCCATCGAGAGCGTGTTCGCCACGGTCCGGCATCGCACCGTTCGCAGCAAGGGCTGCCTCTCCCACCAGACGGCGCTCGCGATGGTCTTCAAGCTGGTGACCGCAGCCAGCAAGACCTGGCGCCGCCTCAACGGCTATGAAAAGTTGCCCCGGGTCGTCCAGGGCGTCAAATTCACCGACGGCATTCCGGCCGACGAAACCGAAACCCGCGCCGCCGCCTGATCATGTCGTCACCCACTTTCGGCCATAGCTCGGGTTTGGCGGCGACTCCGCTTTGCAAGATTCTCAGGATCGTCTCCATGTTTCGGGCTGGGGCTGGACACTGTGCACCGAGTGTGGCAATTCGCCGCCATCCTCAGGGGCGATTTGCTGAAATGCAGGTAGACGTGCTGCCAACCAGCGGGTGAACACGAACCCAGCGGCATAAGCCGTTGGCGGGGATAGACTGGCGCGCAGCGATGGACTGGCGGCGGGCGGCATCCGGGTTGCGGTACCGGATTGTGGGTACCGGGGAAGTCGTCATTGAGTTGGAGCCCGGAGGCGCGGTGATGGCCGAGAGTGGCCGGCTGGTGTATCGGCGCGGGGAAGTGGATTGGTCACGCGCCGCGAGCGGCCGTGGGGTGGTCGGGAAGTGGCTGAATCGTGCGCAGCGCCAGGCGGCGGGGATGGCAGCGCGGATGAGCCGGTATGAGGGAGCCGGGGAGGTGGGGTTCGCGCCGGCGAGTCCCGGCGCAGTGTCGGCGGTGGAGTTGCGGCCCGGCGTGGCTGAGGTGGTTTGCCAGGCCGAGAGCCTGGTGGCTGTTGAGGCGGGGATTCAGGCCGACGTGGCCCTGGTGAGGCGGATCCGAGAGGCGGGGTCCCGGACCACGTTGGCGATGATCCGGCTGAGGGGCGAGGGCGTCGCGTTCCTGTGTGCGCATAGCTCCGGGGTGACGGTCGAGTTGAGGGCCGGGGAGGCCGTGGAAGCCGCGTGGTGGGCGGTGGCCTGGTATGAAGCGACCGCCGACTACCGGCTGTTGATGACGGGCGGCGGCGGGATGTTCCAGGAAAAGCGCGCGTGGATGGCCGGGATCAGGGGACCGGGACGGGTTGTGCTTCAAGGGCAGCGGGGAGGTATGCGGGGGTGGTGACCCAAGTGTTGTCGTCGCTGCGCCAGCCCGTCAGATAGCGGGCTTCTTCGACGGCGCGCCGGCCTTCGACCCGGCTCATGTGGAGCACGAGGGAGATTCCGTTCACGATGTTGCGGCAGATGGCGTCCCATGGGAGGTCGTGGGCCTGCATTGCGCAGCTGGCGAGGCGGTCGAGGGCGGACGTGGCGTTGTTCGCGTGGATGGTCGTGAGGCTGCCGCCGTGGCCGGTGTTGAGGGCTTGAAGCAGGTCCGCGGCCTCCGCGCCCCGGATCTCGCCGACCACGATGTGGTCGGGGCGGTGGCGGAGCGAGTGTTTCACCAGGTCGCGGATGGTGGTGGCGGATTGCCCGAGTTCGCGGGCTTCAAAGCGGACGAGGTTTGGTTGGTGGATCCGGAGTTCGAGCGTGTCTTCGATGGAGACAATGCGCTCGGCCGGGGGCAAGAGGGAGATGAGGGCGTTCAGCATCGTCGTCTTGCCGGATCCGGTGCCACCGGCCACGAGGATGTTCCGGCGCTCGGCAAGAGTCGTCCGGGCGGCGTCCAGGACGACTTGCGGGAGCGAACCGGCCGTCACGAGGTCCTTGGGGGTGAAGCCGCGTTTGCCGAAGCGGCGGATGGTGATGGCAACGTGCGGCGAGGCGGGCGGGACGCAGATAGCCACGCGGGAGCCGTCATCCAGGCGGGCGTCGAGGGTGGGTTGCGAGTCGGGGTCGAGGCCGAGGGGGCGCGCGATCTGGATGGCGGCGCGGTGGAGCACGTCGGCGGTGAGGTTCGGCGCGGGGAACGGTTCGAGGCCCGCGCCGGCGCGTTCGACCCATACATTCTGGGGCCCGTTGACCATGAGTTCGGTAACGGAGGCGTCGTCGAACAGGTCGTCGAGGCCAGGGAGGAACCGCTTGAGGTGGGTGATGCGGATGCTCATATCTGGCCGGCATCACGCGCGCGCCAGTACGGGCGCTCGCGGGGGAGGTAGTGAGGCTTGAGGTAGACGCGGGTGGCGGCCTGCGCGTTGGTTCCGTCGTAGGGGAGGATGATCGCCTGACAGTTTTCCAGGAGGGAGAAGGCGCGGGGGTGGAAGAGCGGCTCGCGCTGCTCGCGGTACGACTTCGAGGTCCCGAGGGTGCCTTTCGCGCCGCCGGCGCGGGCGGTGATGACGGAGAAGCCGGGCTTGGCGGACTCGGTGAAGGAGTAGGACGGGGAGAGCCGAAGGATCTTGCCGCACATATTGGAGGCCAATTCCGCGCTGCTCTCGTCGCTGAGGGAGAGGAAGACTTTGGTCCGGAGGGTTTGGAGAAGCGTGCGCCAGGCGTCCTGGCCGGGGAGCACGCTTTTGAGCGAACTGATGGATTGCGTGGCGACGATGGGAATGACGCGCGACTGGCGGGTGAGGGCGAAGGCTTTTTCGTCGCCGGAGGGATCGTCCTCCCCCACGGACGCGAAACTGTGGTACTCGTCGCAAAGGAACACGGCAGGGCGGAAGTAGCGGTTGGGGTTGGTCTTGATCTGCGCCGGGCGACTGAGAAGGGTTTGCAGCCAGGCGTTCTTCAAGAGGACGCCGACGGTGCGGGCCAGGGCCGGATTTGCGCCGGCCGGCATGTTGAGGGCGATGACCTTGCCCGACTCGATCAGGTGTTCGAGAGGCGGGAGGCGTTCCAGGAGGCCGCTGGCCACGGTGGGCGTCGCACCAGGTGGCGGCGGCGGCAGGTCCTCGGAGACCGGCGGCGCAGGTTGCGGCGCTGGCGGGCAGAACACGCGGGCCACGTCCGGCAGGTCGAACATGGAGAGGAAGACGCTCACGCCTTCGACGATGGAGGTCCGGAGTTTGGTGTCGAGTTGGAGCCAGTCGTAGCGGTACCAGCGTTCGATGGCGGCGACGCGCTGTGCGTGCTCGCTCGGGGGCCGGTGGTTGTTTTCGATGGTGGCCGGGATCCCGAGAGAAGCGAGGTTGTCGAGTAGTCCTTGATCGTAGGGGGTCCGGTCGCGCTGCGTAGGGCCTTCGCCGCCAGCAGGCTCCCAACGGTAGTTGAGCAATCCTGCGTCGCTGTGGCGGGATACGTCCAGGCGCGGAGCGACGATGTAGGAGGTGCCTGTCGGCCCGGCAAGCGCGTGTGCCTGTTCGATCTTCTTGCCGATGCGGTCGGAGTCGATGGCGCAGAGGTAGAGGTCGCGGAAGGTCACCCATTGGTCGGGCAGCGCGCGGTGGAGTTCGATCAGCCAGCGAATGAGGTTGGTGTAAGCCTGTTGCCAGAAGGGTTCCTTGCTCTTGCCGAAGAGTTGGTTGAGCAGGGAGGCGACGGTGTAGGCGAGCGAGTAACTATCCATGGCGGTCGCCAGGGGGTTCCATTGCCAGCGGCCGCCGAGGGCGAGTTCGATGTAGTCGTCTCCCCGGCCGGCGTCCTCGAGGTCCGCGCGAATGTCGTGGCAGAAGTCTCCTTTCACTTCGAGGACGAGAGCGGCGGCCCGCTTCTGCGGGTCCGCAGATTGCCACGAGAGCAATTGGCGGGCGAACGGGCGCATACAGGCCGAGGTTTTTCCGGTTCCGACGGCGCCGAAGATGGCGACCCCGGTATACAGGCCCCGCTCGGGGAGCGTGAGCCAGGAGGGCCGCGTGATTTCGCGCGGCTCGGTCGGATGGTGGATTTCCCCGACCACGAGAGAGGGCGAGTCGTCTTGCGGAGAGGTCGGCCAGGGAGGCAAGGTGCCGCGGCCGGGGCGGCCGTCCCGCGTGAGGGAGCCGAGCCAGAGGCGATACGAACTGGTGAGGACCAGCAGGCCGCCGAAGGCAAGGACGGACGGGACCAGAAGATGCCAGGCGCGGATGACCGAGTAGAAGGTGGGGTCTTTGAGTTCTACGAGGTCGAGAAGGGGATCGTCACCAGACGCGGGGAAGGGCCGGGTTTTGATGGACCACGCCAGTGCGATGAGCGCGAGAAGGATGGCGATGACGAGCCGCCAGCTCAGAAGGCGGCTGGCCGTTTCGGCTGCGCCGGCGGAGTGGTCCACGGCAAAGGCGGCCGCCCGGCCGGCCGCACGCCGGAGGGGCGCAGCGAAGCGGACGATGAGGCAGCCGAGGGACAGGGTGGCGAGGGCCGGGGCCGCGAAGTACCAGGCGCGGAGCGCCGTGTGGGTGTGAGGATCTTCGAGGGCGATGAGATCGAGGATCGGAACGTCACCAGGCCCGGGGAACGCGCCGTAGCGAAGCGTGAGGGAGAGCGTGGCGAGGGCCGTGGTGATGGGGATGATGAGGCGCGCCGTCCGGGTCCTCGAGGTACTCCACGAGGACAGGAGCGCGGGTGGTGCCATCAGCCCGGAGTAGCCTTCCCGCAGGGATCAATCGCGCCGTAGGCGCGGGCTGGGAGCGACCCCGAACCACGAATAAACCGGCGAATGAAGCGGCGGGTTTCGGGGCTGTAGATCCGTAGATCGGAGGGGGGTCGCTCCCAGCCCGACTCTCCGCCCAAAGGCGGAGAGTCCGGTTCGGGAGTATGCGAGCGAACCGTAGTGGTGCCAATAGGTTTCGTGAACGATCACGGATGGGATGTACGAATAAAGCAGCGAATAAAGGGGGGGGTGTCCTTCATTCGTACGAACGTGGCCCCGAGGTTGACCCCGGCGAGGGCAAGTTACTCACGGGAGTCGGGGGTCAGTTCGTCAACTGCCTGGTGCGTCCGCTGGGCGAGCATCGCCAGGTGCGGGAGGTCGTTCAGGCCGAAACTTCCGGTGCTGCGCCAGCCGTCGTCGGTGCGGTAGAGGCGCGAGAAGGTGACGGAGAAGAAGGTTCGGCCATCGGATTCGTTTTCCCAGATGGCGGCCTTGCAGGATCCGACGCGGACTTCTTTCGTCGGGGGGTTTTTGTCGGGGGTGTCAGTCACGGGAGAAGCCTCCTGGTGGGTTAGAGAGCGAGCACATCGGGAGCGAGACGCTCGGCGACGTGGGTGGAGTAAGCGTCGATGCAACTCGCGGCGGCGTGGGCGTCCTTCGCGCGCTGCTTGATGCGCAGCGCGGCTTTGCCCGCTTCGAGCCAGCCGCCGTACTTGTCGAGTGGAGAGAGGTCGCCGGTGGAGTTGGCGAGTTCGACTTCGTCAAGGAGTTGCTGGTCCGCTTCGGAGCGAGAAGCGGCGGGCGCGGGTACCCCGCGCCAGGTTTCGAGGATCGCCGCGTTCGCGGCGGCGGCGTCGTCGGTGCGGGTGACGGCGACGATGTGAACGACGCAACGACGGTGACGAAGGGCTTCCCAAAGCGCCGCGTGGGCGGCCGCCCAGGAGCGGATCCGGTCGGATTGGACGCGATGGCGGCCGCCGGTGTCCGCGAAGACGAATGTGGTGGTCGTGCCATTCCCGGCGACAGGGAGTTTGAAGGCGAAGTAGCGACGGGTAGAGCGAGCGGAGAAGGGGCCCCGATACTGGCGCTGCGGGAGGATGGCAACGGACATTCCCAGGCGCTGGAAGTAGGCCACCTTCTCCGGCTCCGTGGGGAGCCAGGCCAGGTCGTGGTGTTCGAGCACGTAGTCGAGGGAGAGCAGCCGGCGCATGATGAGTTCCGGGGAGCCGCTGCGGCGATGACGGTTGTTCTCGATTCCGAGGACGCGATAGAGGGTGCGGTTGTAGATGTGGCAGACGGTTTGCGGGCACCGGCGATCCGGCATGGGTTCTTCGCGCGCGATCCCGGCTTCGAGGATCGCGGTGACGAATCGACTCGCGACCGGTTGGCTGACGCCGTACCGCGCCTGGTATTGGCTGCGAGTAAAAACGCCGGAGTGGAGGCAGACGAGGGCGAGCCATTCCGCTTGGCGCGGAGCCCAGCCGCGGCCGCGAAGGATCGCGGCCCGCTCCGCGAGAGTGCGGGACGCGGAGGCCGGCGCGGTGGTGGCAGTCATGGTCAGGGCAGAGCCGTGAGAAGCGGCCGGAGCCGGTCGGCGAAGATGACGACCAGCGCGACGGTCCATGCGGCGACCGGGATGACGATGAGGACGACCACAGCAGCGTAGGATTCGAAGCGACGGGTGGTTGCTGTTCTCACGGGGTGTAGGCGTCGAGGGCGGCCGTCGCGGAGGCCGCGCCCGCCTGGAAACCGGCGTGGTAAGTGGCCATAGCAAAGACGGCGGCCCCGAGGAAGAGCAGGAGGCAGAGTTCGAGCGTGGTGAGCAGGGGATCGGTGCGCCGGCAGTGAGGGCAGTACGTCATTCGAAGCCGATGGCGCGATCCGCCTGGAGGTAGGTGATGAGCAGGCCCATGGGATTGAACGGCAGGAGTGCGCCGGGAACCTGGTCGAGGAAGAGGAATTGGAGGCTGACGCTCCATCGTTCGCGGTCGAGTTCGTTTCCCCGTTGGAGCGTCACCAGGTCGAAGTCGGCGGTGGCTGCGTGCGGGGGTTCCGGATTCGGGTTGATCCGGAGCACGACGTTCTCGACCTGCCGTTCTTCAGAGGCGAGGCCCGCGGCAACTTCGGCGACGCCGGCGCTGTCGGTGCGGAAGGCGGCGTTGGCCAGGTCCGAAGTGAGGAAGCGGAGGGAGCGCCCCCATGACACTTCCACGGTGGCGATGCGGCGGCTGTAGAAGTCGGAGAGGAACTGGTTGAGGAAGTATTTGGTGGTGGGGTCCAGCGGGTCGGCGTTCGCTTCGACCGCTTCGTAGGCCAGGGCCTCGGCGCGGCCCACTTCGTCAACGCGAATGACGATGGGTTTGGGGGCCTCTACGTCGGAGAGCCGGACGATGATGATGAGCAGGAGCAGCCCGAGGCCGGCGAGGCCGAAGAGGAAGGTCCGGAGGAAGCGGTTGGAGGCGACCTGTTCGCCCCATATCTCGGCAAACTCTTTGCCGGGGTCCGGTGTCTTGCGGCGCGGCATGGACAGCTAGGCTCCCTTCACCGGGGCGGCGGCGATGCTCGCGCCGCGGATCATCATGGTTCCGGCGCCCGCGAGGCCCATCGCGCCGGATCCGCCCGCGCCGCCGCCAGTGACGAGCGCGGTGGCTATATCGCCGACTTTGAGGGTGCTGAGGACCGCGGCGATACAGAGGGGGATGATGGCGATGGACCACAGAAGATGGGTGCCGATGGTGGTGTAGTCGAAACTGAAATTGGTCATGCTGGTGATGTACCCGACGGCGATCCCGGACCAGACGCGGAGCAGGCAGGCGGCGATCACGCTGTAGAGGCTGAACGTGAGAAGGCCCTTGAACCAGCCCCAAAAGAGAAATTGGAGGGGCTGGAATACGTAGAAGGGGATCATCACGGGGCCGAGGAAGATGAAGATGGCAATAGCGACTTTGGCGAAGAGGACCTGGGCGACTCCGATCCCGAAGATGAGCAGGAAGAGCGCGAAGAAGAAGGCGCTGGCGATCACGCCAGCGACGAGACTGATGAGCAGGGAGTGGCCGGCGTTCACCAGTTCCCAAAGGCTCAACTCGTTCCAGGCGGTGGTGATCTGGAGGGAGATTTGGTGGCCGAGGTTGCTGAGTTCCTCGGTCATGGTGGCAACGGTGTTGCCGGCGAAATGGGTCGCGATTTCGTTCGCGCCGCGGGGCAGGATCATCGGGAAGGGCATCCCGATTCCCGGTATGTCGGTGTCGTAGGTGGAGAGCAGGAGCCAGGGGATCCAGAGGGTCAGGACGAGCGAGACGATGTCCCAAGCGCGCCAGCCGGTGCCGCTGTAGGCGATCCGGAGTCCGGTCCAGACGACGAGAACGATGGCGAGGCCGCGCCAGAGGTCCAGGCCGGCGGCCAGCATCGGCGGCGTGCCTGGGGTGAGCAGGTCAACGAGGACGCGGTCGAGGATCCCGATGGTGTTGGTGAGTTCCTCTTCCGGGATGTTGACGGGTACGTTCGGGTCGATTTGTTGAGCCGAAGCGGCGGCGGCCGCGGCCGCCGAGAAGGCGGCCGCGAGCCAGCTGACGCGGAAGGAGCGCGGGATCGGCCACACCAGGCGCGCGCGGGCGCGGCTGAGAGTGGTTGCGATGTCCGGTGTCATACGGTCCTTGAGGGCTGTCATACGTTGGCGATCGCGTGCGTTATCCGCTCCGGATCCGGAGTGTCATACGGTCCTGCAGGTCGGCTGTGGGCGGTTACTCGCCTCCATGACGGCTCGGCAGGAGCAGGCCGTTTTCGAGGTCGGCGGCATTCGCGGTGAGCGTTGCGGTGTGGGCCGCGAGGCGCGTGGTTACGTCGAGCTCGGCGTCCGTCCAGCGGGTGAGGAACTGGCGGCGTTCGACTTCGCGCTGTTGCCGGTGCAGGGTGTCGCGGACGGTGTTGTAGCCGACCAGTTGAGCGACGGCGACCTGGATTTCAGAGTTGGTCAGTTGGCCGGCCATCTGCGCCTGTTGGAGCGCGGTTCCGGAGAGGTTCGTCTGGCCGCGGAGGTCTTCGAGGTTGGTTTGAGCGTCGGCGATGAGTTCGGTGAGCGTTTCGGCAGCGTCGAAGGCCGCGTAGTCCGCGGCCATCTGCTTTTCGATCCGGTCGCGCTGGAGTTCGAGCGCCTCGGCGGCCGCTTGGCCGTTTTCGGGGTGCTCGGGGAAGAGCGCGAAGATGTCGGTCTCGCCGATCTGGTCGGCGTTCGCCAGAGCGGTCCGCCAGTGAGTCGTGAGGGTGTTTGCACCGGCGTCCTTGAGTTCGGTGAGGACGTTGGCGAGTTGGATCGTTTCGGGGTTCAGGAAGTCACCAGTCCACGGAACGGACCCGTCGATGAGCTTGGCGGGATCGCCAGCGAGTTGCTGGATGGTCTGTGTGAGGTGCCCGATTTGGCCGAGGGCTTCTTGCCGGAGTTGTGCGAGTTGCTCGGACAGGCGGGTAGAACTGCTGCGAAGGTGGGAGATCATGGTCACGGCTTGGCCGATCTGCGTGATCTGGTTGGCGATGATGGCGAAGTCGCCGATCAAGGCTTGGGTGGGTGCGGTGCCGACAAAGAACATCATCGGCACGAGAACGGCCACGAGGCCGCGGCGGATGGTGGTGTGGAGCATGGTGGTCCTCCTGGTTAGGTGGTGGGAAAGAGGGCGTCGCTGGTGAACCAGATCCGGAGCCGGTGGCCGGCCCGGATCGTGACTTCGGGGAGGCGGTTGAGGAAGCGGCGCATGATCTGTTGGCCGCCGGCAGCGGTTCCCTGGCTGACACCAGATTGGAAGCCGGGGAACCCGCCGGCGTAAGGGCTGCCGCCGATGGCGGCCAGGCCGCTCATGACGCCGACTGCGCCGGCCGCGAGGAAGGTGGAGAAGTAGTGGCGGTCTACCTGGTCGCGGAGAGCGCCTTCGCCGATCTGGTTGAGGGCCTGGAAGCGGAGCGGGATGTGGCGGCCGTCCGGCAGGATGACGCGGTGGAAGCCGACCGCGAGGCTGTCTTGGTCTTGGCCGCGGACGGGTTGCGCGGTGCCTACGAAACGGCTCCCCCGGGGGATGAGGACGCGCTGCCGGTCGGTCGAGTAGAAGGGGACGGCGACGAGGGCCAGGACCGGGGAGGGGAAGTCGCCGGAGAGTTCGTTGACGAGGATGGCTTCCACGAGCGAGCCTTCGTAGATCCGTTCCCAACCGGGCGGATCCGGAGGGAGCGTGAAGCGCGGAGGGTTGTCGTAGTCGGGGAGCTGGCGGGAGTCGGGGAGTGGTACATCGAGTTCGCCAGGCGTCGGGACGTAGCCGGAGCCATCGCCGGCCGTTCCGGGTTGATTGAGCGCGTCAAGGAGCGCTTCCGCCGACTGTGCGGCGCTGGATACGAGCGGGTGAAGGGACAGATCCGGGAGGCTCTGGCCGTCCGCCAGGGAGGGCGCGGGCATGTTCGGCGCTGGCTGCCGCGCGCGGCCAGCTGGCGGGTTGTCGCGGTAGGTGTGCGCCACCGGTTGCGCCCGAAGCGAACGGAGCCGGCGTTCGACTTCTTCGAGCCGGAGGTTCTGGCGTAGTTCGGCCTCGGCCGGGGAGAGTTCTTCGCCGGTATCGGGGTCCATCACGGGGTCCGGAGGCGGGGCGTCGGGATCGTCAAGCGGTCCACGGATCGCGTCGCGGATGCGCTGGCGCGCTTCTTCGCGGTCGCCGGCGCGGCGCTGTGCGGCGTCGAGCCGTTGCTGTTGCTCGATCTCGGTTTGGAGCCGCCTTGTTACGCCGGCGCCGATGATCGGCTGTTTGGTCGGGTCCGTCTCGGGATCGGGGGCGGCGTCCTCGGGGTCGTCGCTGGTGAGCAAGGTGCTGAGCACCAGGGCCACGATCAAGATGCCGAGCAGGATGACGGCGGCCTTGGTGGTCAAGTTCGCGGGCAGCGCGCCCGCGGGCCTGGTGGTGATGGATTTCCAGTCAGGCATCGGGGCAGCCTCTCTCGCTTCGCGCGTGTGGGTGCGCCGGGGAAGGCGGGGGTTGGCGGTTCTCCGGACGCGCCGGCGCAGCCGGCAAGGGAGCCCCCGCGGAGGGGTGGTCGTGGTGGTGGTTCACGCGAGTCAGCACCGGAGCGCCCTGGGAGCGGTTAGCGATCACGGCAGGGGGTCCGGGGGCGTGAAGCGCCAGCGGGCGCGTTCTTTGCCGATTTGGAGCCAACCTTCGCCGATGATTCGGCGCACGATGAAGAGGCCGCTTTCGGTGAGGTCGTAGGGGACGAGTGAGGGTTCGCCGTCTTTGCGTTCGTAAAGCGCCGGGGATTCCTGGGCGCGGCTGCGGAGGTAGGTGAACTGGCCGTCGTGCCACATTGCTTCAACGAGAAAGGGCCACTCGCGGGCTTTCTTGTCGAGGGTGTAGGGAAACTCGATCCGGAGCGGGTAGCGTGCGCGGAAGTCGTCGATTTCTTCCGCGGCCGCTTCCCGGGCGGCGGTGATCTGTTCGTCGGCAGCGGCACGCGTCGCTTGAAGGTCGGCGCGGGCCTGGGTGGCCATCGTTTGGTACGACTGGATCCGGGACCGCGCGACGAAGGCGGGTTGGTGAGCGCCGCGTGGGGCGGGGCCGGAGAGGTCGGTGGTCCCGTCACCAGCGCCGGAGTCGTGGAAGCGCACGACGAGGTGCGGTTCGAGGTCGGCGGACTCGGCGACGAGGAAGGTGTAGATGCGTCCGGATTCGCAGACGAGGGCGATGTTGGTTTCCACGTCGGCCGAGATTGGCTTGAGGAAGGCGACGTTGGCGCTGCCGGTGAGATGCCAGTACTCGGCGTCACCGACGACGTAATCGAGGATCGTTTCGCGGGCCGGAAGCGTGATGACGGTGGTGTGGCGGACGCGGGCCTGGAGCCGCCATACGGTGTCCTCCGGGGTGTCGTCCAGCCGGAGGATGTGGGAGTCCTGGGCGGCGGCGGATGCGGCCGCCAGGTGGCACGCCAGGAAGAGAACGAGGGCGGCGACGAGGCGCAGCGGGAGAGTCGGGAACGAGGGGATCATGGGACTAACTCCGTGGTTCGGCGAGGTGGGCGAGGCCGCGCCGGAGGCCGTGGGCCGCGATGGCCTTGGCCCGGCGCTCGGCGTCCACCGGGGAGGACGTGTAGAGCCAGTAACTCTCGGGATCGACGTTGAGTCGGACGACGCCGGCCGATTGGGCGCGGCGTAGGTAGAGCTCCTGTTTCGGGATGAGCTGGCGGATCGTCGCCATCTCCGTCGGGTTCAGTTGGAAGAGGTCGGCGACGGCTGCGGGGAGGTCGGGGTTGGCGAGGAAGAGCTTGGTCGGGATGGATTCGAGCAAACCCTGTGCGGCCGTGGAGGCCGTCACGTCAACCGCGGACTGCGTGGCGAGGATGAGGGCCGCGTTGCGCTTGCGCCAGGTCTTCGCAGCCTCGGCCAGGTAGGCGAGGACCGAGGGGTCATTGAGGTAGCGCCAGGCTTCGTCTACCACCATGAGCTTGACGCGGGCGGCCTCGGCCGGGTTGTCCAGGGCGAGGCGCATCCGCTCCAGGAGGTAGAAGAGCGCCGCTTCGCAGAGGTCCTCGTGTTCGGCCGCGCCGGCGAGGTCGATCACCTGCCAGTCGGCGAGTTGGATTTCCTCGGCGTCGGGGTTGTCGAAGTAGACGGCCCACGCGCCTTCGCCGTACCAGCGGCTCATGGCCGGCCACATTCGTTTCGGGAGCGACTTGACGAAGGCAGAGAGCGAGCGGGCGTCCGATTCGAAGGCGTAGAGGTCCTCGATCCGGGCACGGATCTCGGATGGGTCGGCGCCGGAGGGCTGGTAGCCGCCGATCTTGAGCAGGCGGGTGATCCAGCCGGTGAGGAACTGGTGAGTGCGTTCGCCGGCAGGCAGGGTGAACGGCTTGAGCGCGAGCGCGCCATCGGCGCGGTCGGGCGCGAGCTGGAGGTAGCCGCCCCCGAGGAACTGGGTGAGCCAGCGGTAGGAGCCGCCAAGGTCCAGGATCAGGACGCGGGGGGCGTACTGGAGGCTTTGGACCAGCAGGTAGTTGAGCAGGAAACTCTTGCCTGCGCCGGTGGCTCCGAGGATGAGGGTGTGGCCCACGTCTCCGGCGAAGAGGTCGTAGAAGAAGGGGGTGCGCCACCGGGTTTCGAAGGTGGCGAGGACAGGCTTGGAAAGATGGCCGCTGATGGGTTGGCCCTTCGGCGGGCCGAAGATTGGCGCGAGGCAGGCGGCGACGCCGGCGCTGGCGAAGACGCTCCGGATCTGGCGCTTGCGCGGCATGGCCGGCATGCGGGCGAACCAGGTGGGGAGTTGGCCGTAGCCTTCGCGGATCACCTTGGCGTCGCAGCCGGCGAAGATGCGCCGGAGTTCCGCGTCGAGGCGTTCGGTTTGGGTGAGTTCGCCGTGGAGGGCGACGGTGAGCGCAAGATCGCCGTAGGCGATGCCGTCCGCTTCGAGTTCTACGAGCGCGGATCCGAGGCGGGAAGACTCAGCCTCGGCGGCGGTGTCCACCATCGCGTTCGCGGAGCCTTCGGCGTCTTGAACGTGCGCCATCATGGAGTAGCGCTTCTGGAAGTAGTGGCGCTGCGCGCTGCGGATTTTTCGCCGCGCTGCTGCGAGCGACTGAGGCCGCCATTCGAGGGTGATGGTGAGTTGGGCTTCGAGGCGGTTGAGTTCTTCCAGCAGGTTGGCTTTGGCGGTGACCGGGGGCGAGTTGAGGGAGTAGAGGATGACGGGCTCGCCGTCGAGCCGGAGGTGTTGGCGTTCGGCTTCGAGTTCCGAGAGGGCGAGCCGCCAGTTGAGGCCGCTGGCCGCGCCGTCCCCCTGCCAGGCGAGTCCTGGGCGGTTCACCAGTTCGGAGAGAAAAGCGGTGGCTTCCGCAGCGGGCAGGATGGTGAGCGGCGTCACGTCGTCCGCGAGCGCGGCGCTGGCGTCCACGAGTTGGCGGAAGCGGATGGCCGCTTGCCGGAGTTCGGCCGCGAGGTAGGCGCTTTCGTGGGGGTTGCGGCGGGCGCGCAGCCAGTTCCGGCCGTAGTCCACGAGCCACGGGCCCCCGTTGGGGCCGTGGGCGGCGGCCTGTTCGAGGCCGGGGTTGGTGGACCAGACGACGTACGTCTGGAGGTCCTGGATGCGCGGCAGGAGGAACGCGCGGCGGTTCTCCTGGGAGAGTTGCGCGACGCCTTCGAGGCCGGAGGGTGCGAGTAGCGAGGCAGGGCGGCGGAGAAGGTAGAAGTAGAGGCGGGTGCGGGGGTCGAGTTGGGAGAGGACGCGCTGCCACCGGCCGAGGATCTGGTCGAGCTGGTCCGGGGTCCGGCCGTCGATGACGGCCGGAGCCATGCGGGCGACGCAGAAGAGTTCGCCTGCCCGCGTGAGACAGAAGGGGTGCTCTTTGAGCCAGCCCCAGTACGGCAGTTCGTCGGCGAGCGCGCCGGCCGCCTGGAAGTCCTGCTGTTCGACCTTGAGATTCATTCGAGAATGTCAACGTGCCAGGCGCTTGGTTTGCCCGGGTCGTAGCGGACGCGACTCGCGGCGCTGGCGGCGACGATGGAGAGCATTTGCGGGTCCTTCCGCCAGGCCCACCAGCCAGCCGTGTAGAGGGTCGAGAAGATGATTGCCCCGGTGACGATGGAGTTCAGGGCGTTCCACATCGCCAGCCCGAGGGTGAGCGACAGCAGGAACCATCGGCGTTCGACCCCGAGGATGGTGAGCGGGCGGCTGAGGGCCGGGTGGCCGTGCCAGGGTTTGGATCCGGTCAAGGCGCGTTAGGTGAAGAGCCAGGAGAGGAAGTTGGCGGCTCCCATCGCCATTCCGAGTCCGAAGATGATCCCGGCGAGCGCCTTCTTGGATCCCCCTTCGCCGAACGCGAACATCAGGCCGCCGATCACGATTGCGATGAGGGATAGGCCGCGAGCGATGGGGCCGGTGAAGGCGTCTTGGAGGACCTGAACGGCGTCGAGCCAGGGGCTGACGCCCTGGGCGAGAGCGATGGCCGGCAGGAAGATGGCGACGGCCGCGGCAGCCGAAGCGATGGTGAGTCGGCGCGTGGTGAGGGTCATTGGGGTGCTCCTGTGAGGGTCGATGTGGATGTGGCCGAGGCCGCGCGGGCTAGTCGGCGAAGTCACCGTGCTCTTGAGCGTGGAGGCGGCGGGCGAGTTCGGGATCGCCGTCACCGCGCCGGACGGATCGCTCCACGAGGTCCACCTTGCGGCCCACGTCGTAGAGGCCGAGATTCCGGAGGATGCCGGCCAGGGCGACGACGACGGTGAGGACCGCGGAGCCGGTGTAGAGGGCGACGGGCCACCAGTACTCGGTGAGGATGAGTTGGCGATAGGGGGAGAGGTAATCGAACCGCGAAGCGGCCACGAATACGAGGCAGGCGACGACGGCGATGGTGAGGCCGAGACTTACTTTCCAGGGGTGCATGAGGTCCTGGGAGCGCGCGGTCGGCGCGGGTTGGGGGCTGCGTGTCGGGCCCGCGTGCGTGCGAGTGGGCGGCTGGCCGCAGCTGCGCGCCGGCAGGCAGTGGAGAGGTACCAGAGGCCGGAGCAGCCCGTGAGCCAGGGAGCGCGGCCGGGCGCGAGGGGAAAGAGGCCGTCGAACATCGTCAGATTTCGAAGAGGTCGGACGGCGGCCGGCCGGATCCACCGCGGGCGTTGGTGTCCGGACCAGTGGCGGCCTTGCCGGCGCGGAGGACGTGCTTGACGATGTTCCGGGCGGCTTTGCCGTTGGAGCCGTAGAGCGCGAAGCCGGCGGCGGCCTTGGCGGCTACGGCGCCGTCGCGGTAGTGCGGGGAGGTGACTTCGATGTTGACGCGCCCAAAGGTGTCGCGGCCTGTCTCGTCGGTGAGGGTGTATTCCACCTGGGCGTCGGGGAAGGCGACCTTTCCGTCCGGGCCGACAGGGAGTTGGTATTCGGTGGCGGCGCGCCGGCGTTCCGCGTCGGCGGCCGCCTTGCCGGCACGTACGCGGGCGGCTTCGCTGCGGCGGGCGACGATCCCGCGGAGTTCGCCGTCGAGGCGGATTCGCTGCGGTGTGGCGCCCTGGGCCGCGAGTTCCTCGCGGGCAGCGCGGACGGCGCGGTAGATCGCCACGTCGTGCGCGGCGTCCTGGGGCCTGCCCCATCCGGCGCAGAAGTGTTGGGTGGCGTCGAAACCGTGACGCCGGGCGGCGGCGCGTGCCTTGCGCGCGCCTTCCTTCGTGGCGGAAAGGGTCTTGAAGGAGCCGCCACCAGGCGCGGTTGCCGTCCGCTCCTCGATGATCCCGTCCGCGATGAGTTTGTCGATCGCGCGGCGGGTGGCGTAGGGGTGGCCGTCGAAGTGGGCGGCGGCCATGTCCTTGTAGGCGACCGTGCGGTGGATGCTGATGTCCACCAGCGCGGCTTCCCTTCGGGTGCGAGCGGAGCGGGAGTCGTCCCGCTCGCTGGTTTCCCGGCGATGACCGGAGCGGCGGCGCGCGTCGAGCCGTACAACGACCTCCGGAATCTGGTGGCGGGTGTCGGGCGTCCGGGTGCTCACGAGGAAGGAATCACCGTCCGGGGGTCATGCTCGGCGCGGCGCGTTGCGGCGTGGGCCGTGGAGGCGCAGCCGGGGCGCGCTCCGGACCGGCCTGGGTGTTGGGAGTTCGGGCCTCCCTCGCCAGGTCCCGGAGTTGCTCGCGCGCGGGCCGGAGCAGGTTCTTGGAGATACGGTCGGCCTCGGCGGCCGCCCGATGGATTTCGCGGGGGTCGGCCTTCGAGGCTTTGACCCAAAGTTCCTTGTACTCTTCGGATTTCGCGGGCTGGTAGCCGACCCCAACGCGTTGGGTGGTGGTCATGGTCGCGAGTTCGACGCGGAGTTGTTCGCGGCCGTGGGCTTCGCCGTCGACCCCTTCGGAGTGGGCCTGCTTGAAGGTGTCCCGGTTCATCCGGTCTTCGTGGCCGGATGCGTGCGCCATGTGGCGGATCGCGGTGTTGTAGTACGCATCCGCGCTCGGGAAGCGGCCGCGCTCGGGCACGACGATGCGGTCCTGGTCCTTGGCGTAGTAGCCGAGGTCGCCAGGGGACTCTTTGATGGGGACCGCGGAGCTGGCGATCACGGCGTCCGCCGCGCGGTGGGCGTGCCATTCGGCGCGCTGTGGCGGGCGGTCGAGTTTCAGGCTGCGGGTCTGTTCGACGTTGTAGACCGTGGCCGTTCGCCAGACGGGCTTCTTGCCGGCGTCGTCCCGGTAGAGGATCCGTTCGCCGACCGCGCCGCGGGCCAGTTTGCCGTCGTTCTCGCGGAGTTGCTTTGCCGAGATCCAGCGGTCGTCGGTGAAGCCGCGGTCCTGGGCGCGGACGGCGAGGTAGAGGGCGTTGCCCCCCGTGTACCGCCGGCCGCTGATGGCATTGCGCGGGAGGACGGGTTCGCCGGCCTTGGCTTCGCGTTGCCAAGGGGCGTTGCCGGCCTCGATCTGTTTGATGACCGTCGCCGCGAATTTGTCGTGGTACCGGGTCGGGGAGGCGATGCCGGTGGCCACCTCGGCGCCGCGTCGGGGCGTGTTGGTCTGGGCTTCTGCCATGTTGGTTTCTCTTGGGTTGGTGGGCCTTGCGGGACGGAGAGTCAGCGGCCCGGCGAGAGGGCCGGCGCGTCGCGCGTCGGCGCGGCCGGGACCGGTGAAGGGGGCTGGCGCTCGGGCGTTGCCATGGCGGCTACGGCCTGGGGTTCATTGGCGATGGCGTCCAGGCGTTCGCGCGCGGGGCTGATGAGGTAGCGCGAGATACGGTCGGCTTCGCCGGCGGCACGGTGTATCTCGCGCGGATCGTTCTCGAGCGCCTTGATCCAACTCTTGACGTAGGCGGCGCCGTTGCCGTGGCCGTCTTGTGGGGTGTGGCCGATTCCGATGCGTTCGCCGGTCATCATCGCGCTGAGCTCCGCGCGGAGTTCTTCGCGGGCGTAGGCGGGGCTGCCGAAGCCGGCCTTTACGCCCTTCTGGAACGTCTCGCGGTCGAGCCGGCTTTCGTGGCCGGATGCGTGGGACAGCTCATGGAGGGCGGTGGCGTAGTAGTGCTCGGCGCTCGGGAATTGGCCCCGTTCCGGAAGCACGATCTGGTCGGGCTTCGGGGCGTAGTAGGCGCGGTCGCCGTGTGCGTGTTTGATCGTGACGTTGGCGGCATCGATCACGGCCTCGGCGGATTTGTGCGCCTGCCAGTCGGCGGTGGGCGCTTCGCGCGCGGGGAGGTCCAGGCCGCGCGTCTGGTCCACATTGAACACGGTGTAGGTGCGGACGAAGGCACGGCCTTTCTCGTGCCGCTCATAAACCGTCCGCCCGTCGTTGTCGAGGACCTGGCGGCCCTGGTCGTCCTTCTTCGGCGACAGTTTCTTGGTGTCGAAGTAGAGGATCTTTTCGCCGTGCTCGCCCTTCTTGACGTGTCCGCCGGCCTGGGCGATCTGGCGGTAGGTGGCCCATCGGTTGTCGCTGTAACCGCGCTCCTGGCCGGCGAGCGCAAGGTAGAGAGCGTTGCCGCCCGTGTACGGCTTCCCACTGAAGGCGTTTTCGGGCATGAAGCGCTCGCCGGGTTTCCAGGGCTTCTGCCATGGGGCGGTTCCGGCCTCGATCTGTTTGATGATGGAGTCGGCGAATTGGCGGTGGTATTCGCCTACGTGGTCCCGGCGGGGAGTGTCGGTCTTGGCTTGAGCCATGTTGGTTTCTCCGGGTGGAAGGAAGGCCGGTCGCTGCCTGGTTAGGCGGCGTCGCGCGGGGACTGGTCGTCGGATTCGGCCGGGAATTCGTCGCTGGATTCCTGGCCGTCTTGGTGGGCGGGGAAGCCGAAGGCGGCCGCGACTTCCTCGGGGGCGACGATGGGGAGGCCCCGGTCCAGGGCGCGCGCGAATTCCTCTTCCGTATCGACGGAGAGGGCGCGTTCGCCGTCTTCGGTGGTGATTTCGGTGATAGCCATGAAGGGCCTCCGGTCAGCGCGCCGGGACGGCGTGCGTTTGGATGAGGCCGAGGGCGGCGCGTGCTTTGCGGACGGTGCGCTCGGCGTAGTCGGGGGGGTTGTGTTTGTCCTGGCGTGTCTTTTCGAGGTGAGCGACAAGACGCCGGGGAGGGGTCCCGCGACGGAGTTCGTCTTTGACGTAGGCCCAATCCAGGTCGGATTGGGAGGGTTCGCGCCGGGGCTTGTCCGTCTGGCGGCGGACGGGCGCGGCTTGTTCCGGTGGCGGCAAGTGAGCGAACAGTTCCGGTCGGACCGGGCCGCCGTCGTGCGGGGTCCAGACGACCGGGTCGTCGTCGCGCTCGGGCTTCTTGTTGCGGAAGCCGGGGAGCCGCATCACGCGCGCCACGTCGGCGACTGAGGAATCGCCGCCATAGCGGCTGGCGAGGCGGCGCATGGTGTCCTCGGCGGTCTCGGGCGTCCAGGTGCTCGGGCTGGTGTGCCAGATAACCTGGTAGTTCTGGCGAGAAGAGCGGATGACGGTGGCCGGTGACGGCAGGTGCCCGGCATTCACGTCGGCGAGGACCTGCCGGAGGGAGTCCGGGCCGTTCTTGTCCAGGTCGAGTTGAAGGCGGCGGACTTCGAGCACGTCGGCCTTCTGACGGGATTGGGTGGCCGGCTGGATGGGGTTCATCGACACGAAGATGTCGTGCCCAGTCGCATTGAGATGGCGTAGGAACCGTTGGTAGGCGGGACGCGTGGCCGTGCGCGCCGTCACGACGCGCTGCTCTACCTTCGGGTCTGGCCCGTGTCGGCCGACCGCGACGATGGCCAGGCGGTCGTCGGGCCGGTAGAGGGTGTTGAGGTAGTCCGCCGCGGCATTTGCCTTACGAGGGGGTGGGGGCGGACATTTTGGGAATCTGGCGGCGGCGTCTGGTGGCACAACGCGCGTGCCATCGCCAACACCAAAACCAAACGGCCGGGGCGGATCAGTCGCGAGGCCGCCCCAAGGTTGAGAAAATCGCGCCAGCCGCCCGGAGTTCATCTGCGTTTTCGCGGCTGGCGACAGGGAGGCCGAATAGCGCGCCAATGTCGGCCGGAGCCTCGACGGGCAGGTCGTGTTCAAGGGCCCGACCGAAAATCGCTTGCCCGGTCGACGGACCGCACCAGCTCGCCGTCGATTTGCTTCTCTGGGATCGACACGCGGCTCCCTTCAGGCAATTGGCGCCGCGCGGGAGCCGGCACCCGACGGCTGCGAGCCGTGAGTGGTGTCGGTGGACCTTCCGCTCTCGCCGGTCGCCCGCGGGCGGCGGGCCAGCCAGGCGGTCAGTTCATGTTCCGGCCAGCGGACCGCGCGCGGCCCAACCCGGATCGGCACGGGAAACAACCCCGCGCGCATCAGTCGATAGATCGTCGAGCGGCCGATCTGGCAGTACCGCTCCACCTCTACGCGACGAAGCAGGCGCTTTTCTGTGGTCATGTCGGACACCTCCGCTGCTGGGGTGCCGAACCATGCGGCGTGTTTCCAAGTGAGCGTTTGCAGCCTATCCGGCGATAGGCTGCAAATGAACGACCGATCGCCCCTTCGGTGGCCAGCACTCCCATGGAGCCGGGAGTCGCCGGTACCGCGTTCTCGCCGACTGGATCGCATGGATCACGGTGCGCTCGCTCTTGTCGAGTTCGTCGGCTATTACGTAGTACGACTCTGTCCTCCGCAGCCCCAGATGCAGGAGGACGCTGAAGGCATACGCGATCCACAAATTCCGGGCGTCTTTCGCGTAGTACGGCTGCCCCTTGTTGCCGCGCACTCGAGCCGGCCTGGACCGTGTTCCCTGGCGAACCGCGATGTCCCAGTCCGCGAGCATGGCGGGCCACCGCCGGCGTTCTTCCTGAATCCGGATCGCGATTTCATTCAGGGCCGTCCAGTAGTCGATGTCGTGCTGGCTGGCGGCGATCATGTTGCGAAGCTTTTCCGTCTGGCGCCCCGCACCCCACTCTTCACGCATCGCGAACCAGTTCCGGGCCTCCCGCGGACCCCGTGGGGGGATATCCGAAAGGTCCTCCCCGGACAGCAAGTAACGCACGACGTAGCGGGCCTCCTCCTGAGCGTCAACTTCGCCCAGTCCCCTGAAGAGACCTTCGCAGAGCAGGGCATCGTGCTCCTGCGGCGACACACGTTCTCCTCGGCGCGACTTCCGAATCACGCTGATCCATCTAGCTCTGCGCTGTTCATTCATGGCGCTGCCCGTCCTTGCCCTCAGGTGCCGTGAGGAAAACGGACGACCGGTTCACGCGCACCCGCGAGCCCGTCAACAGATCGCTTCCGGAATTCGAAACCGCACGGGGCCGCGCGATGTCGGCGAGTCTCCAATAGTGGACGCTATTAGAGAGAGCCCTCGAGAGGGGAAATCGCGCCCGTGGTGCCGACAGGGGGTTTCGGACGGGACGCACGGAGCGAAGCGACCGGAGTCCTGGCCAAAACGGGGTCGGCAGTGATCACTGGCCAGCCGATCCAGGAGGTCCCGGAACTCTTCTGCGACCAGTCCCTGGCCGCCAGGCGGACGGGACCGCCGCCCGTCTTCACGTGTGACGTTCCGCGAGGATGTACGAGCGTTGGCCGGTACCGTCTGGCTGCGAAAGAGTTGGCGAATTCTGGGGCCGGTCCGCTCGCTTCGCCCGAATCCCGACCGAAGTCCTGCGATAGGCTCCGCGAATGGTTCCAGCGGTGCGCGAGAACCCGTTCCAACCGGGCGCCGGCGCTCAGCCACCCCTCTTGGCTGGCCGGGACTGGGAACTGGCGCTCGCCGAGGAGTCGCTCGTTTCGCTCGAACGGCGAAGACGACCCTCTCAGGGGCTCTTGTTCTACGGCCCGCGCGGGAACGGCAAGACCGTCCTGCTCACCCGAATCGCGGGCGAGGCCCGTCGCCGGCGAATGCGGGCCGAGAGGCTATCCGCTGCGGCGTTCCCGGATCACCGGTCCCTGGCCAACGAACTTCAGGACAAGACGAGCCTGACTGAGGCGCGGGTGACCGGATTGCAGGCCGCGGGCTTCGGCGTCTCGGTCGAGCCAGGCGCCGCAACGACGAGCGTGGCGAAACTCCTCGCACGCTGGATCGAGGCCGAACCGAATCCTCTGTTGATCCTTCTCGACGAAGTCCACACGATCGACGCGGATACGGGGCGAGTCTTTTTCGACGCAGTGCAGGAAGCCACCTCGCGGGCGCTCCCCTTCTGGCTGCTCGTGGCCGGAACTCCGGACGCACCCCGCCGCATCCGCGATGCCGGCACCTTCACGGAGCGAATGTTCGAGCACATCCCGATCGGCAGGCTCGCGCGTGAGGCCACCACCCGTGCGCTCTCCGGGCCCGCAAGCGACTCAGGATTGCCGCTCACGGACGATGCTGCCGACCTTCTGGCCGCCGAGTCCCAGGACTATCCCTACTTCATCCAGGTGCTCGGTAGCGCCGCCTGGAAGGCCGCGAACGATGGGGGGGCTGCTGAGATCGGAGAACAGTCTGCCCGGAAGGCAATCACAGTGACTCGCCCGCGGATCGAGCGCTTCTACGCCAGCAGATTCAGCGAGGCGCGCAGGCGCAAGGTCGCGGGTGTACTCGTTCCGCTGGCCGCCGCACTGCGCGACCGCGGCGGACGACTCGGGGAACTGGATGTCGCGTCGCTTCTTGGGTGCCTTGCGCCCCGAAGTGCACATCCGGGTGATGAAACCTGGCTGCTCGACACCCTTTCCGATCTCGGCGTGTTATGGCGTACTCCGGCGGGATGGGAAATGGGCATCCCGAGCTTCACCGACTACCTGCTTGGCCTCGGGGGCACCGAGACGCGCGAGCGCTGACCCGCCACTGGGAGCGAGCGTCCTCAACAAAAAACCCCTATCCATGGTGAGTTCGCCGATCTCCTTCCGCAGCCGCATCGGATCGTCTTAGGGTGCCGGGGCCGGAGCCTGCCGCGACCCCGACAAACCTGCCATCCCCGCTTCCAGGAACCGCCTCTTCCGCTCCTCAATCCGTGCCGGATGCACGTTGAACCGCTGCGCCGCCTCCGCTGCCATCCCCTCCTGCAGCAGCGCTGCCATATATCGAATGAACGTCTGGCCGCTATCGATGGTCGGCTCGCCGGAGTCGACGGGAGGCTGAGCGGGATTGATTCCGGGTTGAATGCAACTGAAATCCGCCGCCGAGGAGGGGCTCCCCCGCCTATGCCGACGGCCGCAAGCGAGCTATAGCGCTAGGTTACCCGACGGTCGGGAAGGCGGATTTGGGTAGTGATCAAGTTTGGAATTCAATAGGCCGTATACTTGTCCGGTCGCGCCGGGAGGCTGGCCGCTGGATGGTTTCGATTCGTTCCTCTGCCGTGACCCTGGGGCGTGACGCTTTATCCCCCCGGATTGGCGGCTTCGACGTAGTTCAAGTCGTCTTCATGACAATTGCCTCACTTGTCCTCGGCTCGCTCCTGGTAGTTTCGGCTTACGGCAGTCAGCTACCACCGGAGGTCCTGCTGGATCAGTTGGTACTGCGTACCGAAGGCTTCGTTCAGGACGAAGACGACCAAAGGGTTATCGAAACCATCGAAGAGATCATCACCCTTCAGCAAGAACATGAGATAGAGTTGCCGCTGCAGTCCCGTTTCCGACTGGCGGAAGCGGCTCGTTTTGCCGGGAGACTGGACCTCGCAAGAGAATTCGTTATTGCCTATCTGACGGTGGTATCGAGACATAGTGAGTCGTACGAGGGAGCCCTCACGCTACTGGAAAATGTCGACCGCCTCCTAGAGCGGCGAGATGGGCCGGATTGCGACGCCGGGGAGAGACCGTGCTGGGTGGAGCTTTCGAATCAGTCCGGATGCCGTTTCTGGTGGGAGGAGGGCGCGACGGTACCGCCACATGTGCCCGAGTGGACAGGCACATGTACTTCAGGGCTTGCACATGGGCCGGGAACGCTGATCTTGATATGGGAATGGGGGCCGAGCGACAACAACCGCCAGGAACAAGGCGGCACGATGCGGCTGGGCAGAAGAGAGGGGCGCTGGGACATTAGCCTTCAGAGGCTCCGGTACGAGCACGGGCCGTATGTGAATGGCAAGAGGCACGGCCAATGGATCTGGGAGGAACGCCACAGCGGGTACACGGAGCAAGGGCCGTATGTGAATGGCGAAAGGCACGGCCGTTGGGTTATGAGGTGGCGGAGCGGAGAAGAGCGGGAGTGTTTGTACGTGGACGGCCGCGCGATGGTCCCTTGTGATTAGCCGAATTATCAGATTATCGAGCGAAGTGAATCTTGCATCCATCCTCGTCTCGATGTGCTGCAAGCGCCCTTCCATTCCCACGAAGCGGTCCTTCATCTCACTCCCCAGGTTTTCGAGATCTTCGTCTACAGTGCTTATCTGAGTGTCAATCGAGCTTCGGAACTCCCGAATATCAAGCCGGATTTCCTCCTTGAGTTCTGTCGTTTCCCCTTCGAGGTTGGCGATTTTGGCTCGGGCCTCTCCGAATTCGAGAAAACAACTTCCGTAAATGCTCAGGACGGTCACAAGGGCTGTTCCCCCTCCGTATTGGGCAAATTGTTTGAGCGTCCTTTCCTTCTATTCCCCGCGGTCAAATACCCCGCCTTCCTTTTGGCTCTCCTCATAGGCTGCCCAAGCAACAGCACGTCCACGCTGATGCGCCGTGCCCAGGATTTCGCCAGCTGGCCGCGGGCCGTATGCTTGACGAGCAGGGAGAGGCCGCCGGAGCCGCGTCCGTCGCCGTAGCGTCCGGGCTGCTGGACCGTGGCGACGAAGCGGGCGGAGAGTCGGTAGGGTCGTTCCATTATGTGTTTTTGGTTCCTGGGGCGGGTTCTTGATTCCTGCAGCTACCAATTAGATATCATAAAATCGGCGGGAACGCGCGGGCTTCGGTCGCTCCCACATGGAACATTGTAGGTAAGCGTTCGGTCGTGGGTGTATGTGGCGGTCCCTCCCTGCTTCGCACCGCTGCGGCGCATCCCAAGAGCGAGGGCGACGCCGTCGAACAACAAGGCGATCTCGCCGTGCCGGTTGCCCACGATCCTCGTGTCGTCCTTGATCTGCGCGCTGTCGTGTAAACGCTGGCGCAGTGCGGCGTTCTCGGCGCGCTCTTTCCACAGGAACACACCGCTGCCCCGCCCTGACGAGGCCGCCGAACGCCGGACCAGGAACATCGGCCTCTGCCGACGGGAGAGTGACACGGGCGTCTGCTCCATACACCCACGACCGAACGCTTACCACATGTGTTCCTGCTGCTACCCCGTTCGACTCGGGGTTTCCGGCTGTTCAGGATGTGCCGCCCGATGTGATGTCCACTATCGGGCAGCGTGTATAAGAGATAGGAATATCATCAACTTATGAGACAACCACGGTGGCCCTGCGGGCCGCGATGCCGGTCTGGAGGCCCCCACCGGGAGAACTGGCCGGCGGTCCCTGGCCGATGCGCCGCCGTCCCTGGCCGGCGGTCCCTGGTCGGCGGGTCGCCCTCCCTGACGCCGTTTGCCACCGGATAGAGTCTCGCCCCCGAGGAATCATGCCCATGAACGCTGAGGTGCTTTCTTCCATCCGCGGTGAGGTGACCGCGATCCAGGAGGCGGGTCTGGAAAAACGGGAACGCCTGATCGCCTCCCCTCAGGGAGCCCTGATCCGGGTCGGGGGACGTGAAGTCCTCAACTTCTGCGCCAACAACTACCTCGGCCTCGGGAACGATCCGCGGGTGCTCGCCGCCGCCCGCCGGGGGCTCGATGAGCGCGGGTTCGGGCTCAGCTCGGTCCGCTTCATCTGCGGCACCCAGGACATCCACCGTGAGTTGGAGCGGCGGATTGCCGAGTTCCTGGGCACCGAGGACACCATCCTCTACAGCTCGTGCTTTGATGCGAACGGTGGCCTCTTCGAGACCATTCTTGGTCCCGATGACGCCATCCTCAGCGACGAACTGAACCACGCCAGCATCATCGACGGCGTGCGCCTTTGCCGCGCCCAGCGCTTTCGCTACCGGAACCGCGACATGGACGACCTCGCCGCCAAACTCGATGAGTGCTCCGGCGCGCGGCGCAAACTGATCGCGACCGACGGAGTCTTCAGCATGGACGGAACCCTGGCGCCGCTCGATGCGATCTGCGAACTCGCCGACCGTCACCAAGCGCTCGTCATGGTCGACGACTCGCACGCCACCGGCTTCATCGGAGAGACCGGGCGCGGAACGCCGGAGCGGTTCGGGGTTTCGGAGCGGGTGGACATCATCACCTCCACGCTCGGCAAGGCCCTCGGCGGCGCCGCCGGAGGGTTTACTTCGGGGAGAGGCGAAATCGTGGCGCTGCTGCGCCAGCGGAGCCGCCCCTATCTTTTCTCGAACACCCTGGCCCCCGCCATCGTCTCGGCTGCGATCGAGGTCGTTTCCCTCCTTTCGACCACCGAAGAACCGCGGGAGCGGCTCCGCCGGAACACCCGGCGGTTTCGCGAAGCCATGACGGCGGCCGGGTTCACGATTCGGGCGGGCGAGCACCCCATCGTCCCCGTCATGCTCGGCGACGCCCGTCTCGCGAGCGGCATGGCGGACGATCTGCTCGAACGGGGGATATATGTCATCGGGTTCAGCTTTCCCGTGGTCGCGCGCGGAAAGGCCCGGATCCGGGTGCAGTTGTCTGCCGCCCACGACGACGAGCAGGTGGACCAAGCGGTCGCCGCGTTTACGGAATGCGGCCGCGCCCGCGGCATCATCTGAGCGGCTGCGCCGGGAAGGGGGATGAGCCCGCCGCGCGAACGGGTCGCGCTCGCTTTCAGCGGCGGAAAGGACAGCTCGCTCGCGCTTCACGCACTTCGGACCGGCGATCGGTTCGAGGTCTCGGAGCTGATCACGACGCTCACCGAGGGGTACGACCGGATCAGCATGCACGGGGTGCGGCGCTCGCTGTTACGCGAGCAGACCGCTTCCATCGGCCTTCCACCCGGAGGTCTTCGACTTCGGCCATCGCGGCTCGGGCTGGACGCCGTGGGCGCGTGAAACCGCCACCGTCGCCCCCTGACGCCGCGTCCGGGTCCCGCACCGACGGCCTTTGCGGCGCCTGCCGCCACGCCCGGGTCGTTACCTCGCGTCGTACCCGATTCACCCTTTGCGAGCGTTCGTTTACGGACGCGCGCTATCCCCGCTACCCGCGCCTGCCGGTCCTGACCTGCTCCGGTTTCGTCGATGCGTCCGGACGCGAGAGCGCCATAGCGCCTGGCCGTTAGTCCCCGCCACCCGGCGGGAGTGCCGTAGCGAGCCGAGCCGGCGGGCCGGGGCGAGCCTGCCGGTCCTTGTTCCCTCGGTCCTGCGTGCTTCTCGATCGATTATCTGCTATAGTCGTTATCATACTTAATGAGTATGGAGTAGATAGATCATGTCTTTTCCCGCTACCGAACGTGCTGGCGCTGCACTGTCGCGGGCTGCAAGCCTCGCGGAAGGGCGCAAGAACCCGGAAACCACCCCCGAGCACCTGCTCGCCGCCCTGCTCGACGATGCGCCGCACGGGCTGGCCCTCCGGCTCCTTCGCCGGCTGGACGTCGAACCCTCCGCGCTGGGTCGCAACCTGGACGCGGCCCTTGCCGCGCTACCGGTGCAGCACCATGCAGCCCAGGGCCCGCCTTCCGCATCGCAGGGGCTCGCCAAGGTGATTCACACCGCGTCCGAGGAGGCCCGAAAGCTCGGGGACGAATTCCTGAGCGTGGAGCATCTCCTCCTTGCGCTGGTCTCGCAGGAGTCGGCGGCCAGCCGCGCTCTTTGCGCCGCCGGAGTGGACCGGAAGAGGCTGGAACGCGCGATCAAGGCGGTGCGTGGTTCCGCTCGCGCCTCGAGCCCGAACCCCGAGAGCGCTTACGAGCCACTCCAGAAATACGGCCGGGACCTGACGGCCCTGGCCCGCGCCGACAAGCTCGACCCCGTCATCGGCCGCGACGATGAGATCCGGCGGGTCATGCAGATCCTGTCGCGGCGCACGAAGAACAACCCGGTGCTGCTCGGGGAGCCGGGAGTGGGCAAGACGGCCGTCGCCGAGGGGCTGGCGCTCCGGATCGTGAAGGGGGACGTTCCCGAGGGACTCCGCGACCGGCAAGTCGTGGCTCTCGATATGGGAGCGCTCATCGCCGGTGCGAAGTTCCGGGGTGAGTTCGAAGAGCGGCTGAAGGCGGTCCTCGAGGCGGTTCAGGATTCGGACGGAACGATCATCCTCTTCATTGACGAGTTGCACACCGTCGTCGGAGCGGGCAAGACCGACGGTGCGATGGATGCCTCCAACCTGCTCAAGCCGGCGCTCGCCCGGGGAGATCTGCACTGCATCGGGGCAACCACGCTGGACGAATACCGCCAGTACATCGAAAAGGATGCCGCGCTCGAACGGCGGTTCCAGACCGTTGTGGTGGATGAGCCATCGGTCTCCGACACCGTCACCATCCTGCGCGGCCTCAAGGAGCGCTACGAGGTCCACCACGGGGTGCGGATCCAGGACGGCGCGCTGCTGGCCGCGGCGTCCCTGTCAAGCCGCTACATCTCCGGCCGCTTCCTGCCGGACAAGGCGATCGACCTGGTGGATGAAGCCGCTGCCCGCCTGCGCACCGAGATCGACAGCCTGCCAACCGGTCTCGACGAGGTCGAACGAAGGCTGCTGTCACTTCAGATCGAACGTGAGGCGCTCAAGAAGGAAAAGGATGCCGCCTCGCGAGAACGGTTTGCGGATCTCGAGCGACGGATCGCGGACCTCGAAGAGGAGGCGCGAGCCCTCCGCACCCAGTGGCAGGGCGAGAAGGCGCAACTCCTCGAGGTGCGGAAGCTGCGCGAGCGGATCGAAGAGGCGAATCTCCAGATGGAGCGGGCTGAACGCAAGCAGGACCTCGGCCGGGCGGCCGAACTCCGGTACGGGACCATTGAGGAACTGAAACGCGAACTGACGGCCGCAGAGACGCGGCTCGGTGGGCAGGAAGGGCGCCTCCTCCGCGAGGAGGTGGACGCCTCCGACGTGGCGTCGGTGGTTTCGCGCTGGACGGGGATTCCGGTGGACCGGCTGCTTGAAGGGGAGCGGGAGAAACTGCTCCGGCTGGGAGACCTGCTCCACCGCCGGGTCATCGGACAGGACGAAGGGGTACAGGCGGTGGCCGACGCGGTGGTCAGGGCTCGCGCCGGCGTTCAGGATCCCAATCGACCGCTCGGCGCTTTTCTCTTCGCGGGCCCCACCGGGGTAGGGAAGACCGAGCTGGCCCGGGCGCTTGCCGCCGAGCTCTTCGACGACGAGCGCGCCATGGTGCGCCTGGACATGTCCGAGTACACCGAGAAGCACTCGGTGTCCCGCCTGACCGGGGCGCCCCCCGGATATGTCGGGTTCGAAGAGGGTGGCCAGTTGACGGAGGCGGTGCGCCGCCGGCCGTTCGCCGTTGTCCTGCTGGATGAAATCGAAAAGGCCCACCCACAGGTGCGGACCGTGCTCCTTCAGGTGCTTGACGATGGCCGGTTGACCGACTCGCACGGCCGGCTGGTGAACTTCCGCAACACGGTGCTCATCATGACGTCGAACGTCGGGAGTGAGCGGGTGCTGGCGCTTGCCGAGGCGGGGCGCGGATATGACGAGATGAAGCGCGAAGTGATTTCGGAACTTCGGCGCGAATTCCCGCCCGAGTTCCTGAACCGGGTGGACGAGACCGTCGTGTTCCAGAGTCTCAACCGCGAACAGATCGCCGCGATCGTGGACCTCCAGCTCGACCGGCTGCGCCAGCGGCTGAGCGAACAAAACCTCTCGCTCGCAGTGGGCGAAGAGGCCCTGCGCGTCCTGGCCGCCGAGGGATACGACCCGCTCTATGGCGCCCGTCCGGTCCGTCGGGTCATCCAGCACCGGGTCGAGACCCCGGTCGCGCGGATGATCGTTGGCGGCGTGCTTCCGCCCGGAGCCTCGGTCGAGGTGCGGAGCGATGCTGGCGGAACGATTGAGGTCGCGGCGCGCGGGGTGGCGGAAAAAGCCGAGCCGGTCCCGGCCTGAGGGGGCTGCCAACAGCCGGGCGCCTCGCCCCCACCGGGAGAACTGGCCAGCCTCGGCGCTTACCCGCGTTCCACCACCGGCTGCTAGGAATCCGAACCCGCCGACCGACGCTCCCGCGCCACCGCCTTCACGAAGCGCCATCCCACCCCGGCGCCGATCACCCCGGCCAGACTGCTCCCGAGGGCCTGGGCGTAGACCACGCCGGGGCCGCCGAGCGCGAACAGGATCACCCTGCCTTCCAGCGTGCCCACCGCTAGCAGCAGCATGGCAGGAATCGCCAGCCCGGCCCTCGACCAGTTGAGCAGCGTGGCCCAGAGCGGACGGCCCATATTGTTGAAGGCCGCCGTCGCCACGTAGGCCCCCGCCGCGAGGACGAATCCGCCGGCCCCGATCCGACAGAAGGCCCGGACGATCCGGGCGCCCTCGCCCGACATCCCGAACGCCCAGACGACGGCGTCGGCCCCGATCCACAGCACCGCCCACGCCGCCAGCGCGTAGAGGACACCGAAGATCACGCTGTCCCGAAAGGTGGCCTCTACCCGCTCCAGTTTCCGGGCGCCGTAGTTCTGGCCGAAGATGCCTCCGACCGCGACCGACAGAGCGATGATGCCGGAGAACCCGAGCACGACCAGTCGCGTCACCACCGACCAACCCGCGACGGCGCTTTCCCCGAAGCGCCCGACCCAGGCGGTGAGCAACAAGAAGCCGGAAGGTGTCGATAGTTGGGCCAGCACCGCGGGTCCGCCCACCGCGAAGATCGCAGGGAGGTCGCGTGACACTCCGGCTACCCGGAGCGGAGCGGCCAGGCCATGGACAGCGATCAAGAAGTGGAGTCCCACCAGCGCGGTGACGAGCCTGGCGAGAATCACCACCCAGGCGGCGCCGTCCACCCCGAGTCCCAGTCCCAGGATTACCAGCGGATCAAATACAAACGCCACCCCGCCGGCGACCATCGTCACGATCAGGGCCCGCCGGGCGTCGCCCTCGGCTCTGAGAATCGCCGCGCTGCTTATTCCAATCCCCAGCAGTGGCAGCGACGGAAGGATCCACGCCAGGTAGCGGCTGGCCACCTCCGTCACCGGCCCGGCTTCGATGAGCAGGCCGAGGGCCTCCCGGCGAAAGACGAACACCGCGCCGGCGATGACGGTGAGGGTCACGAAAGAAACGGTCAGGCACGAGGTGGTCCGGCTGCGCGCCAGCGCCCGGTTGCGTGCGCCCAGCGCCCGGCTGACAAGTGCGGTTGCGGCGACGGCGAGGCCGATGGCCACGGCGCTGACGAGGTGCTGGACGAAGGAGGCGAGTCCGACGGCGGCTACCAGGCGTACGTCACGGAGCAGCGAAATGTAGAAGAGGGTCAGGAAGTCCACCAGGAACAGGAACATGAACCCGACGGAGGCGGTCGTGGTCATGACGACCACGTGGCGCATCGTCGAGCCGGTGGTAAACCGCCCTTCTTCGGTTTGCGGCATGGGAAGAGCTGGATCAGCGACCGGCCGTCAGGTGAGCGCCCGATAGGCCCGGTAACCGCCCCGGCAGAGAGTGCGCCGGAGCCCTGCCCGACTCAGGCGGGACGGGAGAGGGGGCAGGAACGCGGCGACCTCCTGATCCCGTACAGCGGCCGCCGTACGCTGGGCGATCGTCTCCCGGAGGCGCAACTGCCGTCCCGGGACCTCCTCCAGCCCAGCGGTGGCCACTACCGGTAACACCAGGCAGGCGAGCAGGGTTTCGCGGTAGAGCCGCCAACAGTGCTCGAATGTGAAGTCCCGCGCCCCCAGGCTGCAAACGATGTCGTGATACTCCTCGAGCGCGTCCCGCTCAACCGCCCGGCGGACTTCGGTCGGGACGCTTCCTGCGAAGAAATAGGCCACGTCGTAGAGGCCGTTCGAGACTCCGCAGTTTTGCCAGTCCACCACCGCGAAGCCGTCCTCCTTACCCTCGCCGAAGAACATGTTGTCGAGACGGTAGTCGCCATGAACGAACGTCAGCGGTTCCCCAGCCAGGTGAGCGAGGTGGTCTACCAGCCGAAGCCCGTACTCCTCCGCCAGATCCTGCACTTCTTCGGACCACCAGTCCGAGATGAGCCGCAGCGCGCGCGGCAAACACAGCAGATAGAACACCTGCAGGCGCATCCAGACCCGCGGCGCGAGCGTTTCCTCGAAGCCCGAGCCGGTCAGCAGTTCGACCCGGTTCCAGTACTTTCCGTGGAGACTGGCCGCCGCGCGAACAGCGCGTTTCACCTGTCGAGGGCTCGCGCCGTGGACCTGGTCAGCGGCCGTCAAACCCCGCAGGTCCTCGAGCACGAGCACGAACCGGTGGCTTCGGGCGTCGAAATCACTGTAGAGGAGTGCGGGAGAGCGGAGCGGAGATTCGGATGCCAGGTCGTTGTAGAACCGGTACTCCCGAAGGTAGAGCTCAAACCGTCGGCCGAGTCTCCGATTCCGCGGTTTCTCGCTGGCAAGCTTCACGATCACGCTTTCGGGAAGTCCGGAATCCTGAGCGAAGGTCAGCTCGCATCGGAGGATTTCCCCCATGAGTCCGACCCCGTCCCCGATGGACTTCGAGGTCAGGCGATGGATCGGAGGACAGTTGGCCCAGCCGCCGGCCACCAGGGCCGCATGCAGCCAATCCGCCGTCAGGTTGGACTGGGCCTCGGGGATCCCAGGGCCGGGAAGTGTCACTCCGCCTCGTACTCCTCGGCGCGGTGCATGTCGAAGTCACCGTGATCGGGGTTTTCCGGGAAGCGGCGGAATTCGGCGTGGCAGCGGTAGCAGACCGTGACAGTTCCCAACCGGCGGTAGATGAGGAAGTCGAGCAGCGCGACGGAGGCGAGCACCACGAACGCTCCGGGAAAATCCCACAGCGCGTACGCCACGGTGGAGAGGGCGATTGCGCTCAGGACCACCGCGCAACCGATCTGCTGGGGAACGTCCTTTTTCCGATACAGCTCGGGATTTCCGCACTGCGGACACGACGCAAGGGCGGCGCCGTCCGAGAGATCCGCCCCGATTACGGGGGGATTTTGGTGGCCGCAGTGCCGGCACCGGTCGTCATCCGGCTGGAACGGAGGGTTCCAGGTGGAATAGCGGTCGCAGGCGTCGCAGTAGAAGCCGACCTCGGGCCCTCGTTTGCCCAATCTCGTCGCCCCGCTTAACAGCCTGTGGTGGAACCCGGGTGAGCGCCGAGAGCGGCGAGGCCCAGTTCTCCCGGTGGGGCCAGTCCTCCCGGTGGGGGCCCGGCTGACAAGGCGCGTGAGGGAGGAGCCCCCACCGGGAGAACTGGCCCGGGTGTATTTCGACCGAAACGCAACGCAGAACACCAGTTCTCCCGGTGGGGGGGCGAAGCGGAGTGGTGAACAGCCTGTGGTGGAACCCGGGTGAGCGCCGAGGCCGGTGAGGCGCCTGGCTGACAAGGCGCGTGAGGGAGGAGCCCCCACCGGGAGAACTGGCCCGGGTGTATTTCGACCGAAACGCAACGATGAGCGGCGCGCAGCGACGCGGTGAACAGCCGGTGGTGGAACCCACGTGAGCGCCGAGGCCGGTGAGGCGCCGGGCTGACAAGGCGCGTGAGGGAGGAATACCGAGTGTATTCCGACCGAAGCGCAACGATGAGCGGCGCGAAAGCGACGCGGTTCAGCCGGGATGGATCGCCGGCCGAACGCCGCGTGGGTTTCATCACCGGTTGTTTGGCCGGGATGGATCGCCGGCCGAGCCCCCACCGGGAGAACTGGGCCGCGCGGGTTTCATCACAGGCTGTTTGGCCGGGATGGATCGCCGGCCGAGCCCCCACCGGGAGAACTGGGCCGCCTGGGTTTCATCACAGGCTGTTGGCCGCTCTCTGCGGGCCCGGATTGCTCAGGCGCACCGGGTGACGATGGCCTCGAGCGCGGAGGAGATCTCCTCCCGGGTGTTGAAGAAGTGCACCGAGAGTCGAAAGTCCCGTTCGCCGCGGACCGGCGAGGCCAGGATTCCATCCTCCCGGCCGAGACCTCGATAGAGGACCGTCGGGTCGCAGCCTTCCGGTAGCCGGACCACCAGGATCCCCGAGCGGTCGGCCGGATCCGCGGGCGAAGCGAGTTCGAGTTCCCGTGTCCGTCGAATGGCGTCGATGCCGTAGCTCATGAGGTCCTGGATCCGGGTGAGGATGCGTTCGAGGCCGATGTCTTCCATCCACTGCACGGCTTGCCCGAAGCCGTAGAAATCGGCCAGTGCCCGGGTCCCGAACTCGTAGCGGGCCGCGCTCGGCAGCAGGGTGTAGTTCCCCTCGTAGTCCATGGTTTCGTGGCTGTGCGCTCCTGCCCAACTCAGTTGAACTTCGTCCAGCACCTCTCGCCGGACGAAAAGCGCGCCGGTGCCCTTGGGGCCGAGGAGCCACTTGTGTCCGCAAGTCGAGTAGCAATCGCAGCCGAGCTCGGCGAAATCGGTCGCCACACAGCCGGGTCCCTGTGCCCCGTCAAGGTGATAGCGGACACCCCGGGCGCGGAGGAGCTCCGCGAGCCGCGCGGAATCTTCGGTGCGGAGCGCCCGGCCGTTGTTCCGGGAAACGTGGCTGAGGCTGACCACCCGGGTCTTGGGAGAGAGTTGTTCCCGAACCTCGGCCACGACATCCGTGCCAGGGCTGAGGTCGATCTCCCGAATCACGATCCCGAAGCGGTCTCGAAGCACGTACCAGGGAAAGACGTTCGCCGGGTGTTCGGTGTTCGAGATGACGACTTCGTCTCCGGGACGCCAATCGAGGCTCCAGGCGACGATGGAAATCCCTTCCGAGGTGGAGTGGGTGAGCGCTACCTCGTCGTCGCCCGCGCCGAACACCCGCGCAAGCTGGGCACGGAGATCCGGCTCGATCCGCCCCATCACCTCGGCAATGTCGACGGCGGCGGGACTTCGGTTCTGAAATTCCAGCCGGGCCCCCACATCCTCGACCACGGAACGTGGTGAGGGGCCGATGCCGCCGGTTTGAAAATACGGACTTGCGGTAACTGCCGGGACTTCTTCCCGGGCCAGGCGCACCCAATCCGGCAGTTCCTCGCCGGCTCCGGGTTCCGGCGGTTCTCCGGCGGCGAGACGACCCACCGGAAGAACGGGCAACAGCGCGAGACCGGGAACGCCGGCCAACAGGCGGCGGCGGGAAAGGCTTCGAGTCGGTGACCTTGTTGGTAGGGCGCTTCGAGTATCCACTACATCCTCCGCCTCAGACCAGTCGGCCGCCGGTCGCCACCTCCAGGAAGGCTGCGGTGAGTTCGCCGAAGAGGACCAGAATGAGCGCTACGTAGAGTAGTCCGGTCGCCGACTGCGTCGACCGAATCCGCACGGTGTTGCGAATCATGACGGCCAGGAAAGCCGGGAAAAGCAGCCCGGTCAGGACCCGAAACCCGAAGAAGAGAGCCGGGGTCGAATAGATCAGATCGGAGAGATCCGCGATTCGTAACGCCGCGACTCCGCCGTAGATCAGCGCGATGCTTGCGACACCGAAACGAAGTCCGACAGCGCCGCTGAAGAGGCTGGATCCTACCGACAGCGGTCGGATCGAGAGTGAAGTCTCCACGAGATACCAATGCCCGAGGAGCATCGTGGCGACGACACCCCCGAGGAGCGCGGCCCCCGACAGGTTGGCGGCGAGCGCCAACCCAGGCAGATCCGGCGCCTGCAGCGGCGGCAGCACGGCTCCAAGGAAACCGATTCCCACCATACAGCCCGCGAGAGTCCGGGGACGGGCTCCGAACCGGGGAACGGTGAACGCCAGCAGGATGGCGCCGGCCAACAGGAGCGCCCAGAACGGGGCTTCCGGGCGGCTTCGTCCGGCCAGCAGCCCGAGGGCCATTGCCAGAGCGGCTCCGCGCGCCACCAGCCGGAGGTAGCCCTCCGGAACCCGATGTGCCGCGTGGATGATTCCCGCGACCAGGAGGCTCCCCGCCGCGAGGCGCGCGGTCAGAACGGCGATGGTGGCGCCGATCACGAGGGGACGCCCAAGAAGGCGCCGAAGAGCACCCCCGCCCCCCGACTACCTGGGCGGGGCAAATGCCAGCTTCCCGACGGGGAACTCAGACCAAGTGCCAGCTTCCCTGCGGGGAACTCAGACCTGGAAGGACTCTCCGCAGCCGCAACTCGAGACGGCGTTGGGATTGTTGAAGCGGAACCCGGCCCCCATGATGTCTTCGACATAGTCGATTTCGGTTCCCTGCAGATAGGGCAGGCTGCGCTCGTCGATCAGCATCCGGACCCCTTTCTGCTCGATGACCTGGTCCCCCGTGGAGGACTCATCGTCGAGGGCCAACTGGTACTGGAAGCCGGAGCACCCTCCGCCGACCACGCGAACCCGTAGAAGGGCGTTCGGACGATCGTGCTTCGCGAGGAACTCGGCGACCTTGGTAACGGCGACATCGGTCAAGTTGAGCATGGGGTTCGCTCCTTTGGTGATTCCAAGCCTGATTGCGACTGATCAAGCATTACGGATTCTAGCGGTCCGGGATGAAGCCGTCACGTTGGCGACTAGACTTCCCGCCCGTCGAATGACCTCCCCTGCAATCCGTACCCCGAACATCGATCTCCACTCCCACTCCACCGAATCGGATGGAGTCCTCTCACCGCGTTCAGCCGTCGAAGCCGCGGCTCGGGATGGGGTGACCGTGCTGGCGCTGACCGACCACGACACCCTGGCGGGAATCCCGGCAGCCCGGGTCGCCGCCGCGGAATGTGGGATCGAGTTGGTTCCCGGGGTCGAGGTGAGTTGCCAGTGGGGAGACGAGTCGGTCCATCTGTTGGGTCTCTTTGTGGATCCCGAGGACCGGACGCTGACCGCACTCTTTGAGGAGGTTTCCGCCCGCCGCCGGGACCGGATCTCCGAAACGTGCAAGCAGCTCACGGCCGCGGGCGTCCCGCTCCTCTTCGAGGAGGTCGCCGCGATGTCCACGGGTCGCTCGCTTGGTCGTCCCCATGTGGCGGATGCGCTGATTCGGAAGGGGGTGGTCCGGAACCGCGCGGAGGCGTTCGACAAGTATCTCGGTGACGAGCAAATCGGGCACGTGCGGTACGGCTGGAAAATCGAGGTCGCGGAGGCGGCGAAGATGCTGCACGCCGCGGGGGGAATCAGCTCCGTCGCGCACCCGAAATACCTCCGGGACCAGTCCGCGCTTCCTGCCATGCTCCGGGAGACCGGGGTTCGGGCGCTCGAGGCGTACCACGTCGAGCAGGACAAGGACGAGCGCGAGCGCTATCTCAGGGTCGCGGACTCGCTGGGCCTGATGGTGAGCGGCGGCTCGGACTTCCACGAGGCGAAGCATGGAAGGCGCTTCGGCTCGGATCTGCCGGTGAAGCGCTACGAGGAGCTCCGCGCCGCCGCCGGGTGACGTCGAGCGGTCCCCGGACGGGGCCTTGACCCGGAATAGCTCCGGATCGCTTTCTCTGATTGGATTGGGGCCCCGTCCGGGGACCGCCCGGCGCTTCGCGCCGCGAATCGAAACTTCCTTGCGCGCCTGCGGCGCGCGGCGGCAAGTTCCGATTCGTCGTTACCTTTTTGTGAACGGGGGGCAGGGGCCCCCCTTTCACACTTTCCCCCCGGTCATGCGGGCAGCGAACAGAGTTCGCTGCCGGTTTTTTCGCTCGATCAGGGTATCGACATCCAACTGTCGGGCGCGCGGCGGCAAGTTCCGCGTTTCCTCTGCTACCGGAGGATGGCCGAGGGACGGACTGGATCGTTGCCGTTGCCTCCGGCCCGAGGTTGAGTCCGCGGTTTCGGTGCCTTGGCCCTGGGCTAGCGGTCTGGACATGCGGGGAGTGGCGATGGGAGTTTCGCCCGCTGCGCGGGCGATGCCGGTCTGAAGACCGGCGCTCCTCTCTCATACTCACGGCCCAAAAAATACAACGTAGATCGCCGCAAACTGTTGGCGATCTCGACGGTCCGGGGTGAGGTGCGGACCCCGACCGTGCTGACGGCGTGCCGGTACGGGAACGCCGACCTCCAGGTCGGCACAGCGGCCCGCAGGGCCGCAGTCTGCGGGTTCCACCGGGTTTCGCAGAGTGCCCTGAAGTTCCGTTAACATGATGGTTTTACATTGGGTTACGGTGCGATACTCTTCCCTTCAACAGCCGCCCAAACTCGCCCGTTCCCGCACTCTTTGTGCTGGCCACCTACTGCCCACCGGAACCGTGAAGCCATGATCGAACGCCCCTACCCGGATGCTACGGCGACGGCCGCGGCTCCGGCGGACTCTCCCTCCGGGTGAAGCGTACCGCCCGCGGACACCTCGCCAAGTCCTGGGGTCAGCGCATCAGCGTGGAAGGACGCCCCCGTACCCTCGGACTCGGCTCCTGGCCCCATGGACTCGGCTCCTGGCCCCATGTCAGCCTCGCCGAGGCCCGACAGAAGTGCGTCCTCAACCTCTTGGCGCGACAGCGCGGGGAGCTGGTCACCGGCCGCAGGCGGACGGTCCCCACCTTCGGCGAAGCCGTCGAGAAGGTCATCGCGGTCCACTCGGCGGGGTGGAAGGATGGCGGGCGGCAGGAGAAGCTGTGGCGCTCGAGCCTGAGGGACTACGCGATGCCGAGGCTCGGCGCGCGGCCGGTGAACCGGATCCACACGTCGGACGTGATGGCGGTCCTGCTCCCGATCTGGAACGAGAAGCGGGAGACGGCGAAGCGGGTGCGGCGTCGGATCTCGGCGGTGATGCGGTGGCCCAGGGCTACCGGGAGGACAACCCGGCCGGAGAGGCCATCGGCGCGGCACTGCCCAAGAATGGGGTCCGGCCCCGGCATCACCCGGCGCTCCCGTATGCCGAGGTCGCCGGCGCGATCGAGACCGTTCGAGCATCGGGGGCCTATCCCGCGACCGTGCTGGCGTTCGAGTTCCTGGTCCTGACGGCGTGCCGGAGCGGCGAGGTTCGCGGCGCGCTGTGGAAGGAGATGGACCTTGCGGGACGGGAATGGCGCATTCCGCCCGAGCGGATGAAGATGGGCCGTGAGCACCGGGTTCCGCTGTCCAGAGGCGTTGGCGGTGCTCGAGGAGGCGCAGGCGCTCTCAGACGGCTCCGGGGTGCTCTTCCCCTCGGCGCGAGGCGGCCCGCTCTCTGAGGTGGCGATCTCGAACCTGGTGCGGGACCTGAAGATCGGTGCGGTGCCTCACGGGTTCCGTTCGAGCTTCCGTGACTGGGCGGCGGAGTGTTCCGACGCACCGCGTGAGGTGTGCGAGCTGGCGCTGGCGCACGTGAACACGAACAGCCACGCATGGATCGTCGTGAGCGTCTCGCATGCCCCCTTCGTGGCGGTGGTCGTCTTAGTAGGGTTCCTCCTGCGAGGTTTCGTTTTCGGGCCGCCACACCGCGTCCAGCAGCACCCGGCAGCCCCGGCCGTCGAGGTCCGCCAGGACGAACCGGCTGTCCGGCCTTACCCACGCGAACGGACCCGATGGCCCACTCCAGAACGGCACTGTCCACGGTGAGAAGCCCCATGCATCGCAAATGCGATCCTGCGCGGCGCTTTTGAGGGTCCCGTCGCGCACCCGCCTCACTGCTTGGTTCCAAGCGAAGTCCCCCATCCGTCCTGTACCGTCCACGATGCCGCCCCCCGAGGTGATCTCGGTCACGAATCCGTGCCCCGGTCGCGTCACGTGACTCGCCGTCCCTTCGCCCGCCTTGACGCGGCGGGGCGTGTTGAAGCCTGCCTCGAGGCGGTGCAGGAAGCCCCTCAGGATCCTCAGCGGCTTGACTCTCATGCGGTCGGTCGCGTGCAGCGGTTCGATCCGGCCGGGCCGGCCCACCGGGCCGAGCCAGTGGACATCGAACCGTAGGACGTCGGCGACCGTCATTGGCCGGTAGTCCTGGAGCATGCGGTCCATCGGGTCGGCGGCGAACGCCTTCTGCAGGGCCTTCTCGATTCGTTCGCGCTCCCTCGGAGTCGGAGTTGGTGTCGTATCCGTCATTGGTCGCGCTTCCTTCCCCTTCACAACGACGAAGGCAGCAAGTTTAACCAAGCCAGCTTCTACTTTCGGGACGAGAAGTGGACCGTTGAGGAAATGTCGAACTCTCGTTCCTGCAGGCGATCCAGGCGGCGCGGCGGCATCCGGATCTGGACGAGATCGCGAAATGGCTCGGCTGGGAGGAGGCGGACCGGATCGAGGCGCGGCTCCGCCCACGACTCCATCGGCCCCCGGCCAGGATCGATCGCTACACCATCCATTTCGCGGACCGCCTGAGCGACTCCGACATCGGTCTCTGAGGCTTCGACCTCGACGGGGCCACTCTCGTACGCAACTAAGTAGACCGCCCTTATTTTCGTACTTGTGCTCGTACGCGCGAGCACGATCCCCGTTCTCGCCGGCGCCATTCCTCCCCGTGGGAGGCGTCACTCGGGGCCAGGGTCGGGGCTGCAAGCGACCCCCCTTTTCTTGTCAAAAAACTGCCCCGTGGTGGAGTGCTTGTCGCACTCTCCCTTCCGGGCCGGGGGTCGCTTGCAGCCCGCGCCTACGGCGCGACTGATCCCTACGGGAAGGCTTCCAGCGCGTCTTTTGGCGGGACGACGGTGCGCCGAAAGTCTCCGGGACGCGAGCCGCGTGTCAATGGCAACCGGACCGCACAGTTTCTTGGACTGCGCCCCTCCACCCTTCTAAATCGGGGCGAGGTAGGTGCCCTTCCCCAATTTGACTAGACGGCCCCGGCGTGCGTTTTGCCGGAGACCCGATCTAACGCCCGACCGCACCGCTCGATCCGTCGGACATCGCGCCGCGAGGTCAACGCGGAATCTGTCGTAGATCGCGTCAATCGTGATTGCGGAACGACCTTCTCGCGCCAGTTGACAACAACAGGCAAGGATTTCGGCAGGCCACCCCCTCCACGGAATCATCACGCCACCCCGTCGACGATTCTCTCGGCGGTTTCTCACGTCTTCGCTCGCCGTCGCATGAGTCGGGTGACGTCAACCCGACCTCGCCGTTTCCGCCGTAGCCTTTAGGATGAGCAACCCCACGATGAGATCAGCAGTCCCGTTGCGTCTTCTTCGCACCTGCCTCCCGAATCGCCGCCGAACTCAGTTTCCGAAGAGTCGGCGTCGTGGGTCCCCCCAGCCTGTTTGCGCGCATCGAACGGCTGTCAACGCATCGTACTCCCCCCCTCGTCCCAGCTCCCGGGCCAGCTTGCCAATGTGAAGTTGCCTCAGGATCCCGGCGTTCAGCGGCCGCTTGTCCGTGGGAAACACCAAGGACTTGAAGAAACGCAAAGCCGGGTCGGACGCAAGAAGATCCATCAGGAATCGCGCTTCTCGTTCGCTGGCACAGGGGAGGAAGTACGCGGTATCGTCCACCATCGCCGGCCGGCCTCCAATCGGTGACAAGACTCTTGGACGTCCGACACGGTAGAGACCGGGAACGGCGACCTTCCAGAGTGCGAAACTGTAGTCCCCGATCCCGAACATAGAGAATTCTGGTCGTCCTTGGTAGACCACGCTCGATCTTCGGGAGAACGCCTCGCGATGAGAGTTCAAGTAGTGCCAGGTCTTGGGCAGAGTCTCTCGAAGGCGTTTCGTGTTTTCATGCAACTGCTTCTGCGTAACGATGACAAGCTTCCGGAATCGCGCGTCCTCCCCATTCGCGATGTCCGCGCTCTTGAAGAGCGGATACACGGCTTCCCTCTCAATGTCCACTCTTTCGCCAAGCCCGTTGCGAAGCTCGTCGCCCTCTTCGGTCAGTTCCATCACTCTCGCACAGTCATGCTTTAGCCCCGAGCGCCAAACGTAATTCCCATCGGTTCCCCTTAGATGCCGCCAGCGTTGATAGGCTTCAAGATCTCTCACCAGCAAGCCGTCTGCGAATCCCAGGGTCTCGGAGGGAGTGTCCGCGGACAGCGCCTCGAAGACCTCGCACGATGTGGGCGCCTGGACACCGTCCCGGACCACCACCAATAGGCAGGCCGCGACTGAGACTCCGAAGGCTGTGGCTGCGTCGAAGCGATATATGCGCGCTCTGGATATTGGAAGCTTCTGGCGCCACGCCTGAGCAAGCACCTTCCTTGCCACCGATTCCTTGCACAGCGCGGCCAGTGTGCCCGGCCGATGGTCGAACCACTGCAACTGGCTGAACAGCATGGATTCGGAGACATCGAAGTTACTCTTGCCCGTGACGGCGTCCAGCCCCCGGTGACCCCGCTGCCCACGCTTTGGCGGGAGGTTCGAACTGCCCAGCCGTCCCAGTTCGGAACTAGTCACCCACGGGGGGTTGCCCACTACCAGCATCGGGCTGGCGAGTTCAGCGAGCGTGCGTCCCCAGTCCAACGAGAAGAAATCCCCTTCGAGAAGTCGAACTTTCGAAGTATCCAACGTGTTGCCTAGCAGGTGGCGGCATTGTTCAAGATGGGTGGGGTTGATATCGGCGCCGACGAGTTGCCTAGCTGCGGGGAAGCCTTCTCCGGCTGCAATCAGGAAACTGCCACGACCGCAGGTCGGTTCGACAATGGCGGCTGGTTTCGGGATGAAGGAACGCAGCACGCAAACGACTCCTCTAGCTAGCGCGAGTGGAGTCTGGAAGTCTCCGAATTCCAGACGGTGGTTTTGTGCGGCAGAGCGCAATCTGGCTCCTATCGGATCCTCTCGATTCCCAGAATGTTGCCGGCTTCTTGCAGAACTCTTCCGAACTGGAGCCGCCACTGCAACGCATTCGAGATCGTGAGGTATCCGATCCTCGGCGGACGTTCTAGGATGGCTTCGGCAAGTTCACGGGCCCCAATCTCATCAACGGGGAGGTTCCGGTCCTGTAGGAAGGCAACAAGATCGTCAGCGTTGCCATCGTTCTCGAGGATGTCGCGCAAGCCCCGCGTGGTCTGATGGTCCGCTGTGCATTCAGCACGTACAAACACAGCATTCGTAATCCGAAGCCGGGCCACCTGTCTCTGTTCGTCATCGGTCTTGTCGTACACGAAAATGAGAAGGCTGTAACCCAGACCATAGATCTTCTGCCGGGCGTTCCGGAAGGGACAAGAGGACTGCGGCTGGCGAGAGCTTGTGACCTTCATGTCAACCGACAGACCGGGGAAGTCGAGTCCCGACGCCGCGTTGCCTTCCTCGTACGAATAGTTGCGGACGAGCCAAGCCCTGAAGCCATGCTCGACATGGGTTCCGATCGCCTTTCCGTCAGTGACTCCGTAGAGGTTTGACTGGTCCGTTCGGCTGAGGTGTGCGGCGTAGCGGTCCGCCTCGCGGATCAGGTCATTCGCAGTCAGTTCGGGCTTCATGGGCTGCTGTGCGCTCGTCTCGCGCTCTGGGAGCGCGCTGACGGGATTCTACGGCTCGACGGGAGGACAGGCTTCAGGGCTTCCGACAATCGCCCGAGATACTGGCCGCAGGGCCTTCCTGCGTCGGCAAGCCGCCGAAGCTGGCGGTCCCTCCGCCCCTGGACCGGCCGCTAAGGTCCACCGGACAAGCCGGATCGATTCCCCATCCATTTAGTTCGCTGGCTGGCTCTGGCCCTCGTGCCGGTCGTCTCCGAAGCCATCCCTGCGCAGCCGGTCACGAATCGGTCCGGACCTGCTCGGCAATCTCAAGTTGCTGAGCATCGGCTCGGACTGGAACCGGCTCAGCGGCGGAGTCGCGGAATGAGGCAATTCGGCTGAACGATCACTTGGTTGGTGCACGACCGCTCATGGCCTCCTCGACCAGAGGGCGGTCCACGACGTGTCTTTCAACTAGCGAATGCCACCGGGGAATCAGCCCAAGGGCAACGATCCCAGCGGCACCATGCGGCTCCAGCAATTCCTCTGCCGCGGTGGTGATTGAGAAGCTTCCGCACCTCTCGCACGAGAAATCGTGAAGCTCGTGCAATTCACTGCTCTTGTTCTTAAGGTGTTCCCCCGGCCGCATCCTGTAGATTTCGCACGGATCGTTCCCGCACAGGGGGCAGATGCCCCTCATGTGAGCTTCCAACTTGCCAAGCTCCCGTGTCGCGGTATAGAAGCTGATGTCCCGTATTTCCCCGATGTCGAGAGGAACCGGGTCATCGCCTAACGTACCCGTGTTCATGGCGACACGAAACTCCCTTTCCAACTGGAAGTCCCTGGGCTTCAAGAACGCCGGCGTGAATGACTGCCCGTCCCCGAAGGCGATATCGGGCGGGTACGAATCGTAGTACCTGACGAGCGACGAGCACAGCTCACAGTTTTCGCGCTCGGCGGCCCGAGTGACGCGCTTTAGGAACTCCTTGGTATCCGTGATGACCACAGCGTGCTTGCCGAACTTGCGACAGGTCGGCAAAGACTCTGCGACCTGCTGCGTGACTTGATCGACCAACGGCCAAGAAGGCCACGGGCCAAGGTCCGACCGGAAGGCCGTCATGCAGAACACGTTCAGATTGTCAAGCAGATGCGGCCGCCACTCGATTGGACCGGCGAGGTCGTCGGGCGACACGGTCAAGGACTCGCCTTCACCGCCCCGAAGCGTGAGAGTCCCCCCTTCCCAGAGGATGGTCCCCTCGAAATCGTCACGTCGGGCTTGGTCCTCCGTGTCCCTGAACTTCTTGAGCCTACCGGCGCGCAGCCCGCCGGCCAGCATCTTGTCGGCGTGCTGCTTCCTGCTGAAGAACTTCACGAGCATCAGGAAGCGCTTCTTCGATGTTTCCACGAGCGCCCTTCGCTTTCTCCCGCCTTCCGCTGTCGGCGGGCCATCAAGAGTAACGACCGAGAGGCCGATTTGTCTCGGAACTGGTCTTCGTGCTGACGCAGGGGCAGTTAGCTTTCCTCGGCCGCCGGGGACTCGGGCAGGTGGTCGTAGATCCGGTACTCGTATCCTCTAGCAGACTTGGTCCCTGTTCGTAGTGGTGCCGGCACACGCCCCCGATCATGGGAAGCCCCTCTTTGGGGCACCAGCTAGGAACTAGGGCCTTGGGGACCAGATGGAGCATCGTCTTGCCGTCGTCCTCATCCCCTTCCTCGTCGCTGCTGTGTGTGTCGCTGAAGACAACCCAGGTGTCCTGCTGACGCTCGAGGACGCGCTGAATCTCCTCGGCCGGCGCCAAGATCAGAGCGGGCTTGTCGAAGGTTCCTCCGATCACGCTCATGAATACGAACTCTGTTGTCTCGCCTGATTTGATGGCGTTCACCGCTTCGGCAGGACTCAGCATTGATCGGCCCTTCTGGCCGCGCGCGTCAGGAGCCAAGGATAACAGCCACGTCCAGCGACCCACCTCGACGGCCGGAGAGCAGCAGCCAGCCGTCGGGGAAGCAGGGCGGTGTCAAGTTAGGGGGATGACGGCGCCGCAAACGGCTCCTGCGCCTCCATCGCCGCGGCGGATGGGCAGTCCCACGATGGTGGGAGCCGGGGAAAGGGGCTCAGCTCTCCGAGTACTTGCCACTAAGGACTGCCGCAGTCAGTTCTCCGGAGATTCGCTCCGCACGCTTGGCCTTGGCTAGAAGATCGGGGCGGTGTTCGGGCCGGGCCTCCTGTGCCTCATCGTTCAGCCGCTCGGCCTCTCGCTGGAAGACCTCCGCATCGCGGGCCAACTCTGTCTCTCCAGACACCGTAGAACCAGGTCTCCTGAGACCTGTCCGTTGACTCTCACGAGCCGGGAACGACCGTCCCAGTCCCGGTTTCTGAGCCAGTCCCGGAGCGCCGCGCAGCCGCTAGAAGGTGTTCTATTTTCCTGCCCTTGCCCGGCTTGACTCGGCGCTGCGGGCCAATTCTGGATGTGATGCCACTTGTGATGTTCGCTTTTGGAGATAGCGTACAACGCACCGATAAATCAATGCTTTAAGGAGCCAACTCGGTGGCCCGCAGGGCCGCGGGCGGTTCCTTGCCGTCCGTCTTCACGGGGTAGGCACGGGGCCCGCAGCCCTGCGAACGGTGTGTGCCACTCCAAGTTACGGATGACGCCGAACGCTGCGATTTTCCCCGAGAAGGGGCCACCTCGGAACTGGGGGACCTTCCTGCCGCCCGCCTGCGGCGGGCTGTGCCGACCTGGAGGTCGGCACAGTTCTCCCCGGTGGGGGCTCCCTTGCCTCCGCGTCGCTCTGGCTGGTGGCGTCGCGGCCGAGGTTGAGAAATCCGGGTTAGACCTGTACGAGCACCATCCCGTTCTCGATGCGGACCGGGTAGGTGGGAACGCAGGAGTTCGGGTTCACCGGAGAGCAACCGGTGATGAGATCAAACTGCCACAGGTGCCACGGGCAGACAACGATGCCGTGCCTGACGCGGCCAAGGTGAAGCGGTCCGCCCCGATGGGGACAGGTCTCGCTCAGAGCGTAGATGCGGTTCTCGTACCAGTAGACGGCGATCCGCTGGTCGCCCACATCGACGGCGATCGCGGATTCCGTCTTGAGCTCGGCGAGGCCGCAGACGGCATGTTCGGCAGGTTCCATTACGACGACTCACAGCGCAGTCCCACGGGATCGCTGGCCGCCTTCAGGACCTCACCTCCGGCGGCGCGAGCAGCGGCCGCGACGGCTGAGCGTTTCTCGGGGGGAGCGATGGCGATCATCGTTCCTCCGCCGCCGGCGCCGCATGCCTTGACTGCTCGGGCTCCTGCTTGCAGCATCGCGCCGCTCAGACGCTCGATCGTCGCGGTGGTCACCATCTCCGACAGCGCTCGCCGGGCGCCCCACTCGAGGCCGAGCATTTCCGCGACTGCGTTCCAGTCCCGCCTGAGCAGTGCATCCCGCATTCCGAAGGCCGCTTCGGCGATCACCTCGATGCCCCGGACCGCCGCGGGCTCCCCGGCGAAGATTCGTTCCAGCACACTTCCGTTGGGATCTGCAGAAGAATGCGCTTCGCCGGTGAATACCAGAACGAACCGGTCTTCGAGCGGATCGGTTCCGCCGTCGAGCCAGGGAAGGGGTTCCGATCGGGGCTCCGGACTTTCCCAGTGATGCACCCGCGCTCCTCCGAGCCCGGCGGCAAACTGATCCTGGGCTCCGGTGGCGGTCCTCAGAATCCGGACTTCGGTGTCCATCACGATCCGGACGAGTTGCGGGATTGTCCAACGGGTATTGCACATCCGGTTCAGAGCCCCCGCGATCGCCATACCCAGCGACGACGATCCTCCGAGGCCCGAACCCGGCGGAGCCGTGGTCTCGAAATGGACTTCGAGAGGACCGGAATGCCGGAAGAAATCCAGGAGCCGGCCAGCCACTGCAGCGAACGGGTGGCGAAAGAACGCTTCTGGGGAATCGGCGGACAGGTCAAGTCCGCGCTGCTGGTTCGTCACCCGGTATCGGGGTGCGCGAGTGACGGTGGCGCGAGCCCGGAGGCTGATGGCGACGTTGACGGTGGCGGCGCGAGGCACCAGCAGGCCCACCGGCCAGATGTCGAGCGTGCCGCCCGCCAGATCCACCCGCGTCGGCGCGGAAAACGTGACGGATTCGCTCAGAACGTAACCCCGATGGTCGTAATCCATCGGTTCACGGGTTCCTCGTGGAACTCTCTTTGTAGTTGAAGTTCCAGATGGAGCCTCCCGACCTCGAATCCGCCGAACGCCATTCCGGCGGGCACCGCTCCGGTTTCGGCATCACCGCCCAGCCGGGTCGCGATTCCCGCTCCTCCGCCCAGGTAGACGCTGAATCCCGGAAGGGGCAGCATTCCCATTCTTCCCGTGACGAAGGCCCGCACCGGGAATTCGCGGCCTGAGTCCTCGGTTTCGACACCCGTTCCGCTCTGAATCAGGCCGCCGACTTCGAAGGGAAGCAGCGGGAAATCGAAGTTGTAGCCGGCGCCGAAGACCCATTCCTCCCTCTCGCCCCTGGATTCCCCGCCCGAGCCGACCTGGATCATGGGTTGCCCGTAGGCCGTCCCGGCGAAGACCAGGACGCTGGCGACCATGACCGCTCGTACCAGGAAACGCTCCGACACGCGGCGAGTATATTGACCTCTCGCTGCCTCGCCGCGCGGAAGCTTGCCCCCCACAATCGAAACCCAGACCCTCCCCGACCGGATCGCTTCCCGCCTCGCGCTTCGTTCTCCGAGGCGCTTCGACGGGACGTCGCGGGCGGCAGCGGTGCTTGTTCCGCTGGTCCCCCGAGAAGGCGACTACGGGCTGGTGCTTACCCGGCGTGCGTTGGATCTTCGCCGCCAGCCGGGAGACATCGCGTTCCCCGGAGGAATGATCGATCCCGAGGATCCATCCGAATTGGCGGCTGCCCTGCGGGAGGGGCGTGAGGAAATCGGGCTCGATCCTGCCGGGGTGCGGGTTCTCGGCAGGCTCGACGATCGACTCACCGTGGAGGGGTTTCGGCTGGTCCCCTTCGTAGTCGCGATCCCTTCCTCGGCCGTCCTTCGAACTGGCCCCGAAGTGGACGCGGTCTTCGAGGTTCCGTTACGGACGCTCCTGCTTCCCGGGTGCGAGACCACCGAGGTTCAGCGCACTGCAAGGGTCGGGGGTGCGGTCGGTAGATCCCGTGTTGTCTTTCGGTACCACTACCGCGACTACGACATCTGGGGCCTGACGGCCCGCATCATCAGGGATCTGCTGGACGTGCTCTAGCAGCCGGTGGCGAAAGCCCGTCCGTGCGAGGCGGCGGCGCGAGCGCCGCCCGGGTGGGGTGTGGGGAGGGGTTCCCCTCCCCACGGGCTCATGCCGGCACGCGGCACGAGCGCGGGTCTAGATCTTCGAACCCCACGAAGGCGGGATGGCGGAGGTGCCCTGCCGGGGTCAGCTCGAGGTACTCGACTGAGGCCACCAGGAGGGGTCTCACGTAACGGATGTGCCCCTCCCCGGTGGGATAGAAACCAGGGGGAGGGGGGCATTCGAGGCTGTCGAGCTGCCGCCTCAGCTCGATCCGGGTGGCGTCGTCGAGTCCGCTACCCACGTTCCCGAGCCATACCGGCCCCTCCGGTCCGAACGCCCCCACCACCAGCGAACGCACCGGTCCACCCGGCGTCCGGTGCAGGGTGCCGAAGACAACACAACTCAGCCGGGGACGGATCTTGATCTTCAGCCAGTCTTCGCTGCGCTCGCCGATGCGGTACGGACTCTGAAGCCGCTTGGCGACCATCCCTTCCATACTCCGCTCGCGCATCGCGGCGAAGAAGCGAAGGCCGTCGCCGACCACGAGCGGATTCGCGAAGATCCGCCCTCCGGAACCGGGAAGCAGAGCGCTCAAGGCCCGCCGTCGTCCGACAAGGGGGGCGGCGGTAAGCCGTCTGCCGTCACGATGGAGCAGATCGAAGGCGACGAACCACGCGGGGGCATTCGTTGCGGCCCGCCGAATCGCGGCCTCCGACCCTAGCCGATTGCGCTCCATGACCAACGGAAAACTGGCGCGGTCCCCGTCCATGACCACGATTTCCCCGTCGATGACCCCGGCCCCGGGAAGTTCGGAGAGGGCCGCCGCGAGTTCCGGGAACTGTCGGGTCTGGTCCCGGAGACTTCGCGCCTGGAGCCGGACCACCGGCCCGAAGAACGCGATCGAACGTAGGCCGTCCCACTTGGCGTCGAAGAGGTGATCCGGCGAATCGAACGGACGGCCCACACCGGCGAGCATGGGCTTCACTCCCCGCGCGAGCCAATCGGGCGGGAGTATTGGCCCCCCTTCCGGGGGCGCGGGCCAATCCGGGTCCCGGGTTTCGGGATTCGAGTCGGTCAGCTTGCCCGCCGCTCCTCGCCGAGCGCCGGATCACCTTCGCCCAATCCCTCGGCCTCGATCCTCGCGAGGCTCGATTTCAAGGCATCCATGAGGTTGACAACCCGACGCGGCTCGACGCTTGGAGTGGTGACCAGTTCCTCACCGCGACTCTTGGCCTCCACGATCTCCAAGAAGCGCTTTCGATAGCCGTCCTCGAACGCGCTCAGGTCAAACGGCCGCGCGTAGGAGTCCAGCAGCTGCCGGGCCATCGCGGTCTCCGCGGCGTTTGGTTCCCTCGCCGCCGGCAGATCGTCGATATCAGACACCTGCCGAACCTCGTCCTGATAGTGCAGGAAGGACATCATGAACACACCTTCCGAGGGCCGGATCGCCACCACCTTTTCCTTGCCGCTGAGCACGACCTGGGCGATGGCCACCCGCTTCGTCGTCTGCATCGCTTTGAGGATGGTGTGGAAGGGCCCGGCCGCGACCTCACCCGCCGGCGCCAGGTAGTAGGAGCCGTGGTAGTAGAGCGGATTGATCTCCGATTCCTCGACGAACTGGACGATGTCCAGGGTTCTGTGCGAGGGGAGCTGCAGGGTGGAAAGGTCCTCTTCCTGGATCAGCACGTACTGGTCCTTCGCGAGCTCATAACCGCGAACGATCTCGTCCCGTTCGAGATCCTGCTCGCAGGAGGTGCAGCGCTTCTGCAACCGCACCCGAGCCTTGCACTCCTTGTGCAACTGGTTCATCGCGACGGTTTTCGTGCGAGCCGCCGGGTAGGCTCGCACCGGTACGAGCACGAGGGCCAACTTGAGGCTGCCCTGCCAGGTGGGTCGCATCCGTTCGTTCCCCAGGAGAAGGAAGTCTAGTGCCCCTTCGAGTTGGAGTCCGCCCGGTGTTCGGTTTTCTGAATTCAGGGTGAGATTGGGATACACTGCCGCACCTCCGGGGTGCGCCCGGAAGCGGCAGCGCTCCGGCACGCGACCCCGTTGGTTGTTCGGTTTCCCGGCAGCCTCCGTGGATTCCCCAAAGCAAAGTCTCGCCGTCCCCCTGCCCGAACCGTGAAGCGGCTCTTGTCCCGAAGAATCGCCTGATGTCCAATAAAACGGCGCTCGCTGAAGAAGTTGCTCCCAGCGAGGTCGAGCCAGAGCGCATTGTCAACGACCTGACCATCCAGGTCGCCACCGTAAACGGCTCCGGAAGCCAGTCGGCAAACCTCGTCCTGCTCAGGGCGCTGTTCCGCATGGGAATTCCGGTCGGCGGAAAGAACCTGTTCCCGTCCAACATCGCGGGATTGCCGACCTGGTTCACGATTCGCGCGAACCGGGACGGCTGGATTGCCCGGAAGCGGAACGTGGAGTACCTGGTCGCGCTCAATCCCCAGACCGCTATCCGGGATGTCGAGTCCCTGAGCCCCGGCAGCGCCGTGGTCTACGAACAAAGCCTGCGCCTGGAGCGCCGCCGCGACGACCTGGTGTTCTACCCGGCGCCCTTTCAGGAGCTGGCCGCGGAAGTGACCCGCGAAGTTCGATTGCGCAAGCTCCTCGCGAACATGATCTATGTCGGATTGCTGGCAGAACTCCTTTCGATCGACATCGAGGAGATTTTCGGAGCCATAGACAGCCAGTTCCGGCGCAAGAAGGCGGCGGTCGAGTTGAACCGCCGGGCGGTGGAGATTGGAATCCGCCACGCCCGCGAGAACCTGGTCAAGCGGGATCCCTTCACTCTCGAGCGCATGGACAAGAACCGCGGCAAGATCCTCATCGACGGAAACGCCGCAGCCGCGCTCGGCGCCATGTTTGGTGGAGTGAGCGTCGCGACCTGGTATCCCATCACTCCCTCTTCCAGCGTCGTCGAACAGCTCACGGGATTCCTCAAGCGTTACCGGAAGGACTCGGACGGCAAGGCGACGTACGCGGTTGTTCAGGCCGAGGACGAATTGGCGGCCGTCGGGATGGCGCTTGCCGCCGGCTGGGCCGGAACCCGGGCCATGACCGCCACTTCGGGCCCGGGGATCTCTCTGATGTCCGAGTTCGTCGGGCTCGGCTACTACGCCGAGATTCCCCTGGTCATCTGGAACATCCAGCGGGTGGGCCCCTCGACCGGTCTGCCGACGCGAACGGCCCAGGGAGACATTCTCTCCACCTACACCCTCTCCCACGGAGACACGAAACACGTCTGCCTGATTCCTGCCTCGACTCGGGAATGCTTCGAGTTCGGCTGGAAGGCCTTTGATCTCGCCGAGCGGCTCCAGACGCCTGTTTTCGTGCTCTCCGATCTGGACCTCGGGATGAACATCTGGGGTACCGAGCCCTTCGAGTATCCGGATCGTCCGATGGACCGCGGCAAGGTCCTCACCCGCGAGGATCTGGAACGCCTGGGATCCTTCCAGCGCTACGCGGATGTGGACGGCGACGCCATCCCGTATCGGACGCTTCCCGGCACGGACCACCCCGGTGCCGCGTACTTCACGAGGGGCAGTGGACACGACGAGAGCGCGGAATACACCGAGAGCGAAGAGGCGTACGTCCGGATCATGACCCGGCTCGACCGGAAGTTCGAAACGGCCCGAGAGATGGTTCCAGCGCCCGTTGTGGACCAGCTGGATTCCGCGAGCCCGCTCGGCATCATCGGCTTTGGTTCGTCCGATCCGGCCATCGAGGAAGCCCGGACCCGGCTCCGGGACGATGCGGCCATCGAAATGGACTACCTGCGTCTCCGGGCGCTACCGTTCTCCCCATCGGTGCTGGACTTCATTACCTCCCGGCAGCGAGTCGTGGTCTTGGAGCAGAACCGTGATGGACAGATGTTCCAGCTTCTGCGCGCCGCATACGGCGACCGGATTCCGCAGGGAGTGCTTCGGAGCCTGCGTCACTTCAGCGGCCACCCCATGGATGCGCAAACCATTGTGGACTACGTGACCGAGATGGAGATCGGCGCCGTTTAGCAGCCTAGCTGCCGGGAGTCCCCTGATGCCTACCCCAGATGCCTCTTCGCGACCCCGCCGGGTCAACCGGTTGGGTCTCACCCCCTCCGACTACAAGGGCAAGCCGTCCACCCTGTGCAAGGGATGCGGCCACGATGCGATTTCCAGCCAGTTGATTCGCGCGTTGTTCGAGTCCGACGTTCGTCCCCACCAGGTTGCCAAGCTCTCGGGAATCGGCTGCTCCTCCAAGACGCCGGCGTACTTCCTGAATCACAGTCACGGCTTCAACGCGGTCCACGGGCGCATGCCGTCGGTCGCGACCGGGGCGGTGCTTGCCAACCGCCAGTTGGTGGCGATCGGGGTGTCCGGCGATGGCGACACCGCCTCAATCGGGATTGGCCAGTTCGTGCACCTGGTTCGGCGCAACCTGCCCCTGATCTACATCGTCGAGAACAACGGGGTGTACGGCCTGACCAAGGGGCAGTTCTCGGCGACCGCCGACGAAGACGCGGCGCTGCGTTCCGGTGAGGTGAACAAGCTGCCCAGCATCGATCTGTGCGGCATGGCAATCGAGCTCGGAGCCACCTACGTGGCCCGCTCCTTCGCGGGGGATCCGAAACAGCTCGTCGCCCTGCTGCGTGGAGCGCTCGCCCACAACGGCACGGCGGTACTTGACATCCTGAGTCCTTGCGTCACGTTCAACAACCACGCGGGCTCGACCAAGAGCTACACCTGGGGCAAGGACAACGAAGAGCCGATCCACATCGTCGATTTTGTGCCCGCGATGGATGAGATCGAAGTCGAATACGAGGAAGGGACCGATCAGGAGGTCCAGCTCCACGACGGATCCTGGGTTCGGCTCAGGAAGTTGGAGCGGGAGTACGATCCGACGGATCGGCGCGCCGCCCGGGAACTCCTGCTAGAGGCCGACGACAACAACCTGTTCCTGACCGGGCTGCTCTATCTCGACACCACCAAGCGCACCTTCCTCGACAGCCTTGAAATGTGCGACGAGCCGCTCGCGCTGCTCGGAGAGGAACAACTTCGTCCGCCCCCCGAGGTTCTCGACGAGGTCGTCGCCTCGTATCGTTAGGGTTCCGAGCCGCTCCCGGGGCATCCCGTCGGAGGCCGCGAATAAAGTAGCGTGAGCGCTTGCGCCCCAACCGGAACACGGGGTTGCCGTCGCTCGACTTTGTCCGCGGGTTGTGAGGCCCGCAGGAGGTCCGGCATGACCCCATCCAGCCAGTACATCCCTCGACGCGGCCGCGCGCGGCTGTGGGTCGTGTCGAGTGCTCTCGGCATCGCCGCGCACCTTGCAGCGCCGTCCTTCGCCCAGCGCAGCTTCACGATTGACGACGCTCTCAGGGTTGCCTCCGTCTCCGACCCCCAGCTCGCGCCGGACGGCGCGTTCGTTGTCTACGTGGTGTCCCGAATCGATCTCGATGGGAACAAGTCCGAGAGCCGAATTCACGGTGTTCCCTTCGCGGGCGGTGATACGGCGCCGCTGACCCGAGCCGGGCGTTCCGCTTCCCATCCGCGGTTCAGCCCGGACGGCTCGTCCCTGGCCTTCCTGAGTTCGGGCGACGGAGACAGGTCCCAGGTATGGCTTCTGCCGCTCACGGGTGGCGAAGCGCGCGTCCTGTCGAACCTCCCCGGCGGCGTGTCCTCCTTCTCCTGGGCGCCGGACGGGACCGCGCTGGCCGCGGTTTCCATGGACCCGGATCCGAACGAGCCCGAGGAGGGGGAGGATCCGGAACCGGCCCCTCTGGTCATTGACCGCCGGCAGTTCAAGCGCGACGGACGGGGGTATCTCCACGACCGCCGCCGTCACCTATACGTGGTGGATGCCTCCGACGGTTCCCACGCGCAACGGACCTTCGGCCCGTACGATGATGGCTCCCCGGTGTTTTCGCCGGACAGTACGGAGATCGCGTTCGTGAGCGTCCGCCCGCCCGCGGGAGATCCGGACGCCACGGACAATTCGGACATCTTCCTGGTTCCGCGGGACGGGGACCGGAACACGGAGCCGGTACGGCTCACGAGCAATCCGGGACCGGATCGCTCTCCGGTGTTCAGCCCCGACGGGCGCTGGCTCGCCCATACCGGGAACCGCAAGCCCGAATTGATCTGGTACGCCACCGAGCATCTGTACGTCCTGAACCGGGCCACGGACGAGATCGTCCACGTTGCCGCCGCGCTCGACCGGAACCTTTCGAGTCCCCGCTTCGGTGGCGACGGGAGCGCGGTGTTTGCCCTGCTCGAGGATTCGGGTAACCAGCACTTGGCGTCGTTCCCCCTGTCCGAGGAGGCGACGGCGGACCGCCTGATCGCGGGCGAAAGGGTGGTTCGGGACATCGACGTGGTCGGGGACCGGGTGGTCGCAGTGGCCGCGACTACCGATCACCCGCCCGAGGTGATCGGCTGGACCCGGGGGGGCGATCCGCAGCGGCTGACTCGGGAGAACGACGCCTTGGTCGCCGCGGTGCAGCTTGCCGAGGTGGAGAGGATCAGCTTCCCCAGTTCGGATGGGACCGAAGTCCAGGGCTTCGTCACGAAGCCTCCCGGGTTCGAGGAGGGGACGCGTTATCCCACGATCCTGTGGATCCACGGCGGGCCGGTCTCCCAGTTCTCGACCTCCTTCCAGTCCACCTGGCAGTTGTTCGCGGCGAACGGTTACCTCGTGGTGGCAGCCAACCCGCGCGGCTCTTCGGGCCGGGGAGAGGCGTTCTCCCACGCCATCTGGGCGGATTGGGGAAACCTCGACTACGAGGACGTGAATGCCGCGGTTGACCACGTGATCGGGCTCGGCTGGGCCGATCCGGACCGCCTCGGGGTCGGCGGATGGAGTTACGGCGGCATCCTCACCAATTACGTGATCACCAAGACGACCCGGTTCCACGCCGCGGTCAGCGGCGCCAGTGAAACCGAATACCGCGCCGCCTACGGAAACGACCATTACCAGCTCGAATGGGAACTGGAACTCGGACTTCCCTGGGAGAACCCCGAGCTCTACGACCGCCTGTCCCCCATCTCACGCATCCATCAGGTGACAACGCCGACGCTCGTCCTCTGTGGCGAGAAGGACTGGAACGTGCCGCTGAGCCAGTCGGAAAACCTCTACCAGAGCCTCCGGCGGCTGGGGGTGCCCACCCAGTTGATCATCTACCCGGGTCAGAGCCACGGGATCCGGCTTCCCTCGTTCCAGAAGGACCGGTACGAACGCTACCTGGCCTGGTTCGACCGGTTTCTGAAGCCCGAAACCTCTTCCACCGACCAGAGTTCCCGATAAGGGAACGGGCGCCGGATACCGGCGCCCGCTCCTTGACAGCCGGTGGTGGAACCCGGGTGAGCGCCGAGAGCGGCGAGGCCCAGTTCTCCCGGTGGGGCCAGTCCTCCCGGTGGGGGCCCGGCTGACAAGGCGCGTGAGGGAGGAGCCCCCACCGGGAGAACTGGCCCGGGTGTATTCCGACCGAAACGCAACGATGAGCGGCGCGCAGCGACGCGGTTCAGCCGGGATGGATCGCCGGCCGAGCCCCCACCGGGAGAACTGGGCCGCGTGGGTTTCACCGCGGGCTGTTCGTCTCCTTGCGCCCGGATCAGAACCGGTAGCGCAACCCCCCGATGATCTGCCGCCGCAGCACGTCGCCGAAGACGTGATTCTGGATCTCCCGGTTGAGGAGGTTGATCATCCGGATGGAGGGCTGGAAGCGGCCCTCCATCAGGTTTACCGCCAGGGTGGCATTGACCATGGTGAAGGCTTCGGTCCAGCCGTGATACTCGGCCGTTAGCACGTCGGTCCAATAGGCGCGGTCCGTATAGTTCAGAGCCAGCCCGATGTCGAATGCGCCAACCCCGGCGTCGAGGCCGACATTGATGCGGTGCGCCGCCGGGATGCTGATTTCATCGGCGTCTTCTTCGCCGAACCCCTCGACGACCGGTTCGGCCTGCCACGAATAGTTGAGGAAACCACCGACGTTGCCGCGGCGCCCGCTGAGCCCGAGTTCAACCCCGGAGTTTCGGGCCGATGTCCGGTTGATGTATGTGAAGGTGGCTGGGAGTTGGACGCCCGCGAGTTCTCCCAGGGCGTCGATCAGGTATCCGGGGTTTGTCGCAATTGCCGCGATCGACGGCGGCAGGGTTCCGGGAGGAAGCACGGTTCCCAGTCGTCCGATGAACTGCGCGACCTCGGAGAAAGCTTCGTTCCATCCGGCAGGCGGGTTCGCGCCGGACCAGAATTGGTCATCGGTGAAGTCGATGGAGTCGGTCATGTCATTGACATAGAAGGCTGCGCTCGCACCGATCCAGTCGTTGAGGGCTCCCGACCACCCCACCTCGTACGCGGTGAGTTTTTCCGGAACCAGGGACTCATTTCCCACGACTCCGATAGGGATCGTGTAGATGACCGGCGCGGGCAGAGCGGAATCCGGAATGTTCAGCGCACCGAAGAAGCCGCGGAAAACGGGACGAAGGTCGAAAGTGGCTTCCTGGGAAACAAGGGTGTCAATAAAGCTGTTGGTGAGCGATGGGGCGCGGAAGGCGCGGTTGTATGAGACGCGAAAGGACTGGGTGGGGGTCGGCTTGAAGATGAGCGTCGTTCGGGGCGACAGCACGATCTCGTCCAGCACGCTGATCCGGTCCGCGCGGGATCCGACGATCCAGCGCCAGCGGTCGTTCAGGAAGATCTCGTCGTTGAAATAGAGCCCTTGTTCGCTTCGTCCGTCTCCGAGGGGGGCGAGGGTGAAGTCGAGGGCGACGGAGCGGACGCTGGCCCCGTAACTCAGGAGATGCCGTCCACCCAGGAATCTCGTGTCCTTCAGGCTGATGTCATAGGTGCTCGAGTTCATGTGGCCCTCGAGAAATCGCCCCGATGGATCCCGGGACAGGATCGAGCTGAACCCGGCTGAGGTGCGGTTGACGAAGGCGCCGATTTCGAGCGAGCCGCGCAGGTACTGGACGCGGCCGTACGACATGTTGGTTCCCGGCTGGACATTGAAGGGGCCGATACCGGAGTGGAGGACGCCCTGACTCCCCCCGTAGCCGCCGGAGAACCGGAAGCCGCTCTCACCGTCGGCAGCGTCCCAGTCAGCGCGGAAATCCAGTTTGGGCATCCGGGAAGTCACCCCCTGGACGGGCGGATACAGCGTGCCGGTCCCGTTCGGGATCTCGCCGAACGGCCGGGGAAGCGGATCCTGATGGGTGAAACTGACGGTCGCGCGGTAGGCGAAGCGGTCGTTTACGGCCTGACCGTGGGTCAGGGATCCCATGAGCTGGCTACCCGCGTCCATCGGGTTCCCGGTGACGTCGCGATCGAATGCGCCGAACCGGAGGTTCAGCGTCGTCCCCAGGGAGTCCCGCGGCGCCTTTGTGATCAGGTTCACGACGCCGCTCATGGCGTTCGCGCCCCAGACGGCCGAAGCCGGCCCGTTCACCACCTCGATCCGCTCCAGATCGTCCAGCCCCACCGAAAGAAAATCCCAACTGGTGAAGCCGAAGAAGTCCTGATAGACGGAGCGGCCATCGACCAGGACGAGTTGTGCCGTGGCAAGCGCCCCGGAGGAGCCCCGGCTCGTGACGCTGTAGTTGGTGTTGGAGAGCTGGGTCACATTGACCCCCGGCGCCTGGCGGAGCAGGTCGCCGAAGTTGCTGGCGGCCTGCGTTTCGATCACCTCGCTGGAGATCACCGCGATCGCCGCCGGGGCGTTCACGATCTCCTGCTCAACGCGCGACGCGGACACCACCACCTGGTCGGTGAAGCGCGGGAGGATTGGGGGTGTTTCGGCAGCCTCTTCTTCCTGCTCTCCCTGTTCTTCCGTTTCCTGCGTCGGATCCTGCTCCTCCTGAACGGCTGCCCGCGCAGCGTCGGCCTGGGTTACGAGGAAGACGAAACCGAAGACAGCTGCGAGGGGCAGCGGGTAGTTGCGCGTGGCGCGGGTAACGTTCACCGGAGGCCTCCTTGAGTCCGTGCGACAGCAGTGGCGGCTCCCGGGAGCAGCCTGGCGCCGCCGCCGCCGACCCACACTCATTGTAGGTGGAGCAAGGCGGGGAGGCGTGTGCTTGATGGGTCCTGAGGCGCCGCGCCGGGCTTCCGATCCCCGGCGGCTTACCCAAGCGCCTCGTGCCGTCGAGTCGGTTCGACCGGTTTCTGAAGTCCGAAACCCCTCCACCGACCATAGTTTTCCAGTAGAGGACCGGGCGGCGGGAACCGGCGCCCGCTCCTCGATCTGCTCGCGCCCGGATCAGAACCGATAGCGCAACGCCCCGATGACTTGCCGCCGCAGCACATCCCCAAAGATTTGGTTCTGGATTTCCTGGTTGAGAAGGTTGATGACCCGGACCGAGGGCTGGAATTGGCCCTCCATCAGGTTCACCGCCAAGGTGGCGTTGACCATGGTGAAGGCTTCGGTCCAGCCGTGGAACTCGGCCGTCAGCACGTCCGTCCAATAGGCGCGGTCGGTGTAGTTCAGCGCCACCCCGACATCGAAAGCGCCCAACCCGGTGTCGACGCCGGCATTGATGCGGTGGGCCGCCGGGATGCTGATTTCATCGGCATCTTCTTCGCCGAACCCATCCACGACCGGCTCGGCCTGCCAGGAGTAGTTGAGGAAGCCCCCGAGGTTGCCCCGTCGGCCCGTGAGGCCGACTTCGAATCCGGAATTCCGAACCGAATCCCGGTTGACGTAGGTGAAGGTGGCCGGAAGTTGGACCCCCGCGAGTCCTTCGAGAGCGTCGATCAGGTATCCGGGATTCACGGCGATCGCGCCGATCTCGGGAGGCAGGGTTCCCGGCGGAAGCACCGCCCCCAGGCGCCCGATGAACCCCGCGACTTCGGAGAAGGCTTCGTTCCACCCGGGAGGCGGGTTCGCGCCGGACCAGAATTGGTCATCGGTGAAATCAATGGCGTTGGTCATCTGATTGACATAGAAGGCCGCGCTCGCGCCCATCCAGTCGTTGAGGGCTCCCGACCACCCCACCTCGTACGCGGTGAGTTTTTCCTGGACCAGCGAGCCATTTCCCACGATGCCGATCGGGATCCGGTAGGTCACGGGCGCGGGCAGAGCGGAATCCGGAACGTTCAGCGCACCGAAGAAGCCACGGAAGACGGGACGAAGGTCGAACGTGGCTTCCTGGGAAATAAGGGTGTCAATGAAGTTGTTGGTGAGCGATGGAGCGCGGAAGGCGCGGTTGTACGAGACGCGAAAGGATTGGGTGGGCGTCGGCTTGAAGATGAGGGTCGTTCGCGGAGACAGGGCGATCTTGTCCAGCACGCTGATCCGGTCCGCGCGGGTCCCGACGATCCATCGCCAGCGGTCGCTGAGAAAGATCTCGTCGTTCACGTAGAGCCCCTGCTCGGTCCGGCCATCGCCGAGGGGAGCGAGAGCGAAGTCGAGGGTGATGAACCGGGAGCTGGCGCCGTAACTGAGGAGATGCCGGCCCCCAAGGAATCTTGTGTCCTTGAAGCTGACGTCGTAGGTGCTCGAGTTCATCTGGCCCTCGAGCGGCCGCCCGGATGGATCGCGGGACAGAATCGAAGTGAATCCGGCAGCGGTACGGTTGAAGAAACCGCCGATTTCCATGGATCCGCGCACGTACTGCATTCGGCCCCACGACATGTTCGTCCCCGGCTTCACGTTGAAGGGGCCGATACCGGAGTGGAGGACGCTCTGGCTCGCGGCGTAGCCGCCGGAGAACCGGAGTCCGCTGGAGCGGTCGAGGGAATCCCAGTCGGCTCGAAAATCGAACTTGGGCATGCGGGCCGTCACGCCTGGGACCGCCGGGTAGGGGGTTCCGGTGTCGTTCGGGATCTCCCCGAACGGCCGCGGGAAGGCGTCCTGATGCGTGAAGCTCACGGTGGCCCGATAGGCGAAGCGGTCGTTTACCGCCTGCGCGTGGGTCAAAGAGCCCATGAGCTGGCTGCCGGCGTCCATCGGGTTGCCGGTGACGTTCCGGTCGAATGTGCCGAACCGGAGGTTCAGCGTCGTTCCCAGCGTGTCCCGCGGCGCCTTGGTGATCAGGTTCACCACCCCGCTCATGGCGTTCGCGCCCCAGACCGCTGAGGCCGGGCCGTTTACCACCTCGATGCGCTCTAGGTCGTGCAGGCCCAACGACAGGAAATCCCAGGCGGTGAAGCCGAAGAAATCCTGATAGACGGATCGCCCGTCCACCAGGACGAGTTGTGAGGTGGAGAGGGCGCCGGGGGATCCGCGACTCTTGACGCTGTAGCTGGTGTTGCTCAACTGGGTGACATTGACCCCCGGCGCCTGGCGCAGGAGGTCGCCGAAGTTGTTGGCTGCCTGGGCTTCGATCACCTCGCGGGTGATCACCGCGATCGCGGCCGGGGCGTTCACGATTTCCTGCTCGACCCGCGACGCGGACACCACCACCTGGTCGGTGAAGCGCGGGAGAATGTCCGTCGGCTCGGCCTCTTCTGACTGTTCTTTTTGCTCTTCCGTCTTCTGGGGCGGGTCCTGCTCCTCCTGAACAGCAGCGCGCGCGGCGTCGGACTGGGCTGCGAAGAAAAGAAGAGCGAGGGCGGTTACGAACGGCAACCGGTAGCTGAGTACTGCGCGGGCGACGTTCACGAGAGGCCTCCTTGAGTGTCAGTTGCCGCGTCACCCTACCGGCTACCCAAAGCAAAGCAGCCTGGTGGCGCCGTGTCAAGAGACACCAACTTTTACGCACTTGGGAGACACCTACTTTTACGCACTGATGGTGCCCGAGGGGAGGGCGGCTTCGGGTGTTTCCGAAAGGGCGGCTCTTGGAAGGAGAGGCGTTTCGGCTCGGGGTGCGGCGAGACGGAAGGAGCGGAGCGACCGGAACGCGGCCGCACCCCGAGCCGAAACGAGCGCTCGGACGGGGAGAGGGGTGACCCCCCGCGTGATGCCCGGAATCCCGCACCGCTCGCATTCCTCTCACGCCTCGCGCTCGGGGCGGCGCTCCTCCGCTGCCGGGACGCGAAGGAGGTCGCCGAGTTCCTTCAGCCGGTAACTCCGGCCGCTGATCTGGACCACATGGACGTGGTGCAGAAGACGATCCAGGATCGCCGTGGTCAACACCTCGTCCCCCGCGAAAACCTCCGGCCAAGCCCCCACGTGCTTGTTCGAGGTCAGGATCAGCGAGCCCCGCTCATAGCGCCGGCTCACCAGCCGGAAGAACAGGTTCGCCTCCTCTCGGTTCAGCGGCCGGAACCCCACCTCGTCGATGATCAGAACGGAACTGATCCGGTAGCGCCGCGGCCGGCGGCGATACGGGGTCGTCTCCTCCGCTTGCAGCATCCGGATCAGCTCGTCGAGCACGTAGTGATGGACCCGGAACCCGTTCTTGATCGCCTTCACCCCCAGGCCGGTCGCCAGGTGGCTCTTTCCCACCCCCGGCGGCCCCAGAAACAGGATGTTCTCCGCCCGCCGTGCGAAGGCGCAGGTCGCCAGTTCCTCCACCTTCGCCCGGTCCGCCCGAGGCTGGAAACTCCAGTCGAAACAGTCCAGCGTCTTCCCCGGCGGCAGCCCGCTCATCCGCAGCCACATCTCAATCCGACGCTCCTCCTTCCTCTCATACTCCCGCTCCACCAACCGCTCCAGGAATCTCACCGGCGTCAGATCCTCCCGGCTCGCTTCCTCCAAGAGCTCCGGCAACTGCTCCGCCGTCTGCTGCAGCCCCAGCTCCCGGCAGCGCTCCGCCACCACGTCCAGGTCCACCCGACCCGCCCTCATCCCAGCAACTCCACCAAGCGCGCATACTCGGATAACGGCCGCTCCAACCCATCCCGCGCCTTCAACTCCTTAGCCACCGGCTCCCAGCTCTCCGACAGACCCGCCACTTGGAGCCGGCCCCGCCGACCCAGGGGCGTCGGGCGCACCACCCGATCCGTCGAAGCCCCCTCGTAGTGCGCCTCTTTCAGCAACAAGAGGGCCCGGGTCCCCCGCCGGTGCCGCGCAATCTCCTGACCCCCGCCGCGCACCACCACATCCCGCGCCGTCCCCCGAACATCCACCCACTGACCCGCCCACGCGAACGGAACCGAATACCGCCGCCCCTCGAACGACACCAGGCAATCCCGGCTCACCCGACGCGCCACCTCCACATCAAACAGTTCCGCGCTCGACGGCAACGGCTGCAATACCTGCCGCTCCTCCTCCAGGGCCTCCCGCACCGTGCCCCCCGTCACCGGACACCGCAGCCGATCCAGCAAGTGCTCGGATCGCACGTCCAGCAACCGGTCCAGTTCCTCAATGCTCCCCGCCCCGCGCCGGAGAACCTCCCCAAAGGACTCCCGCAGCGTCCGAACCGCCCGCTCCACCTTCCCCTTGTCCGACCCCTTCCCCGCCCGGCAGGCGTCCACCCCGAAACGACACATCCGCGCATACGCCGCATACGACCGGTTCAACACCGCCGTCGGCCCCGCTCCACGCGTTACCGCCGTCTTCGGGTTGTCGATCCGAACCCACAGCGGAACGCCCTCATACCGCTCGAACAACGCGTGATGCCCCGTGTGCCACGACAACTGCGTCTGGTCCTCGCTCGGCCAGCAGAACTTCGCCCGGCTATACGACAACGCCCCCAGCAACAACGCCAACTTCGGCCGCTTCGCCCCGATCGGAATCCGATCCTCGAACCAGTCGTGCTGCGCCTGAACCCCCGCCGGCGTCTCCACCCGACGGATCGCCCGCAGCCGCGGCTTCCCGTGCTTCCGCCGCACATGACGCACCACCGATTGGTAGCTCCCCGCATACCCGTAGTCCCGAACCAGCGCCTCGTAAATCAGGCGAACCTGGCACGGCGGCAGACCCTCCCCAAGAAGACGTCCGTCTCCCAGACGATCCTGGATCGCCTCCACCACCTCCTCATACCCATCCAGCGCCGTCGCTTTGCCGCCGCGACCATCCGAACGCTCTCCCGCACCCAACCGCTTCAGCCGATACCGAACCGCACCCTCCGTCACCCCCAGATCCTTCGCCAGCCTCCGCAACGACGCCCCCCGCTCACGCATCTTGCCCGCCACCCGTACCTCGTCCGCTGTCAACTTCATGCGCGCGTCCTCCGGCGCACGAATGGTGCCCCCCCTCTGCCTCCCTTCCTGTCTTGGCCCCCATCACGCTGCGCAAAAGTAGGTGTCTCCCAACCGCCACTCTACGGCTGTCTCCTACACGCCGCCGGTCCACCGATTGTAACGGGTGGATCCCAAAGCGGCGGGTACCCCAAGCGCCTGAGGCGCCGTGCCGGTCTTCCAATCCCGGCGGCTATCCTAAGTGCCCCTTACCGCCGGGCTGGCGGGACCACCCGCCGGAGGCGCTCCTTCTACTCTCATGTCCCAACTCGACCAGAAGCAGGTTCTGGAAATCCTCGCCCCGATCCGAAACCGGGAATTCGGAGGCGACAGCATTGTGTCCCTGGGCCAGGTCGCGGACATCCGCATCTGCCGGCCCATCGTCAGCGTTACGGTGGCGCTGCCAAACGTAGGGAGTCAAGTCGGCGGTGAGATCCGGGAGCAGGTCCGTGAGGCTCTTCTCAGGTTGCCGGGAGTCGAACGGGCCGAGGTGTCGCTCCGGACCGAAGTGAGCGCTTCCCCGACTTCGCGGGTGCACCAGGACGCCGGCCCGTCGTCCGCGCCCCCCGGGCCGCGCGCCCCAATGCCGGATCCGACGAAACCCGACGGCGTCCAGAACGTGGTGGCCATCGCGTCCGGGAAGGGCGGGGTAGGGAAGAGCACAGTTTCGGCCAACCTCGCGGTTGCCCTGGCGGCGGACGGCGCGCGCGTCGGCCTCCTGGATGCGGACGTCTACGGTCCTTCGCAGACCACCATGCTCGGAATGGACGACCGACCCGACACCGATGAACACCGCCGTCTCTTGCCACATGAGGCTCATGGCGTCCGGTTCATCTCCATGGGGATGCTGTCCTCCAAGGAGACTCCGGTGATCTGGCGGGGCCCGATGGCTTCGCGGCTCGTCCAGCAATTCTTCTCGGGTGTGGTCTGGGGAGAGTTGGACTACCTGCTGGTGGACCTTCCCCCGGGCACCGGAGATGTTCAGCTCACGATCGCCCAAACCGCGGCTCTCGCCGGGGCGGTCATCGTCACTACTCCTCAGGCGGTGGCTCGGACGATTGCCGAGAAGGGACTCCGGATGTTCCAGCCGGTGCGCGTTCCCGTGTTGGGCGTGATCGAAAACATGAGTTCCTTTGCCTGTCCGCATTGCGGGGAAACGACAAACATCTTCTCCACCGGTGGAGGCGAAGAGGTGGCGCAGGATCTTGGACTTCCTTTCCTGGGAGGCGTACCGCTCGATCCTCGGGTGGTTGTTGCAGGAGACGCGGGGACGCCTACCGTCGTGCGCGATCCCGGGACTCCGGCCGCTGTCGCCTTCCGGGAGATCGCCCGGAAAGTCGCGCTTGAGGTGGCGCGCTCCAACCAGGCCGAGCGCGGCGGGGTGGCCGAATCGGTTCGGGTGGAGGGGAACGCGGTGGTGGTCCGCTGGCATGATGGCCCCGAGGACCGTTTCGGTTTCGAGCACCTGCGGAACCACTGTCCCTGCGCCACCTGCGTGGACGAATGGAGTGGCAAGCGCCGGTCCCTCACCCTCCTGCTGCCCACCAACTTTGCTCCCAAGAAACTCGTCCCGGTTGGCAACTACGGTGTCCAGATCCACTGGAACGACGGGCATGAGACCGGGATTTACAGCCATCACCTCCTCCGGCGGCTGGCAAGACAGCGAGAAGAGGTTACGAGCCCGGCCGGCTGACGTATCAGCGCCTCGGCCCCGTCGCGCCGGTTAGCAGCCTGTGGTGAAACCCAGGCGGCCCAGTTCTCCCGGTGGGGGCTCGGCCGGCGATCCATCCCGGCTGACCGCGTCGCTGCGCGCCGCTCATCGTTGCGTTTCGGTCGGAATACACCCGGGCCAGTTCTCCCGGTGGGGGCTCCTCCCTCACGCGCCTTGTCAGCCGGGCGCCTCGCCCCCACCGGGAGGACTGGCCGGGCTCGGCGCTCACCCGGGTTCCACCACAGGCTGCTAGCGTTGCGTACAGCAGCGTGGATGCCCTTCCCGCGGCGATCCCCGAGCGGGAGCCCACAAGTGGCGGCGAAGCTGCTGGCTCCGCCCCCTTCCGGACCGCTCGACCTAGCTGGACACGGGGGATCCGCGCTGGACTTCGATTACTCCGGGGACGGTCTGAAGAAGGCGTGAGATGGTGCCGACTTCCTTGGCGTTTTGAACCGCAACAGTCACGTAGATAGCGCCGCGCTCAGCGTCGTCGGCAGTGCCTTCGAAGGCCCGGATGTCAGTGTCAGCCTCGGCGATGATCTTCGTGATATCCGCGAGCATCCCCTTGCGGTTTTCGACCCGTACGACAAAACCGGCGTCGTACCGCGCGCCGGTGACTGACTTCCAGGACACCGAGACCTGACGCTCCGGATCCCGCACTAGGTCCGCGAGTTGGCGGCACTTGGCCGCGTGGACAGCGACGCCTTTCCCCTTGGTGATGTACCCGGCGATCGCTTCTCCGGGAAGCGGAGAACAGCACCGAGCCCGGTGGACCAGGATGTCGTTTTGCCCGCTGACGAGGATCTGCCCCGGATCACGCCCGATGATGCGTCGGACAGCGCCCACGAACCCCGTCTCGGAGGGGGGGGCTTTCTCGGCTGTGTGTTTGAGTTGTTCGGCGGGGACCGAGTCCGCGAGCGCCCGCGCGGCCGACACCTTGCCGTAGCCAATGGCGGCGAAGAAATCGTCCAGGTTTGCGGCGCCGTGGCGTCTCAGCGCATCGGCGAGCCCGGGCGCGGAACGGACCCGTCGGAGGCTCAGGCCGTGAGCGCGCGCTTCCTTTTCGAGAAGCTTTCGGCCGATTTCGATGCTCTCCCGCTTGGCCTCGGCGTTCAGCCGCGCCCGGATCTTGCTCTTGGCGCGGTTGGTGCGGGCAATCTTGAGCCAATCCTCACTCGGCAGATGGTTCTTGCGGGTGAGGATTTCGCAGATGTCCCCGTTCCGGAGCTGAGAGCGGAGCGGCGCCATGGCTCCGTTCACGCGGGCTCCGATGCAGGAGTGCCCGACCTCGGTGTGGACTGCATAGGCGAAATCGATCGGTGTTGCGCCCCGGGGGAGTGTTTTGACCTCCCCACGCGGGGTGAAGCAGTGCACCTCGTCCGGATAGAGATCGATCTTCAGGCTGCTGAGGAACTCGTGGGGATCCTTGATTTCCTTTTGCCACTCGAGAACCTGGCGCAGCCATGCGAAGCGCTTGATGTCCTGCTCTCCGTAGCTTCCGGACGACTTGTAACTCCAATGAGCTGCGATGCCCTCTTCCGCTACCCGGTGCATGTCGGTCGTGCGGATCTGGACTTCAAAGTGGGTCCCGGAGTCGGTCACCAAGCTGGTATGAAGCGACTGATAGCCGTTGGCCCGCGGCATGGCGATGAAGTCCTTGATGCGGCCCGGGATTGGTGTCCAGACGTTGTGAATTACTCCCAGCGCTGTGTAGCAATGGGGCACGGTGTCGGTCACCAACCGCAGAGCGATGAAGTCGTACATCTGGTCGAGCTCGATCTGTTGCCGATGCATCTTGCGGTGGATGGAGTAGATGCTCTTCGTCCGTCCGGACAATTCGCCTGGGATTGTCTCTGCATGCAGTTCGCGCTTCAGCGTCCGGCTGAGATCCCGAATGAAGTCCTCTGCCCATCGCTTTTTGGCTTTGACCCGGGCTTCGAGGACCCGGTAGGTCTGGGGCTCGAGGTGACGAAGCGCCAGATCCTGAAGTTCTGCTTCGATGCGGCCGATGCCGAGCCGACCCGCGATCGGGGCGTAGACGTCCAGGGTCTCGGTGGCAATGCGCTGCCTCTTCTCTTCGCGGAGGAAGTCGAGCGTCCGCATGTTGTGCAGTCGATCGGCGAGTTTGATCAGGATGACCCTGGTGTCATCCGTCATCGCGATGATCATCTTGCGGACGTTCTCCGCCTGATTGGCCTCCGCGGAACTGAACTCCACCCGGCTCAGCTTGGCCGGACCTGTGAGCCGTCGATCACCCGGCTCACGTCCCGGCCAAAACGGCGTTCGAGATCCTCGCTGGTGACGTGGGTGTCCTCCACCACGTCATGGAGGAGGCCGCAGGCCACTGAGACGATGTCCAGTCTCAGATCCGCGAGGATTCCAGCCACCTCGAGCGGATGGCTCAGATAGGGCTCGCCCGAGCGGCGGACCTGTCCTTGATGCGCCTGGGCCGCCACGACGTAGGCCGCCCGGAGCAGATCGAAGTCAGCGTCGGGTTGATACGTCCGGACCCGGTCCCGAATCGTCTCGAACCGAATCATCGCTGGCCCTATCTCCCACTTTACCCCACCGGGAGAACTGGGCCACATGACTTTGTTCACAGGCTGCTAACGGCGCAACCGCCCCAATTGGGTTGGAGAGATTTCGCCAAATCTGCGGCTGCTGCCGGCCTCCTGGAGATTCGTTCCCGGATTGGAGTCAAAAAACCCCCGCCGGCCGCGGCCGAAGCGCGCGGCCGACGGGGGCCTGAACTCTATCGATGCTCCGCTGTCTAGCGCTGCGCGGCGGCTTCCGCAGCGGCAGCAGCGGCTGCGGCCGCTGCCACCGCCAGCCGATCGCGGATAGCGATCGCTCGGCTCCGGTATTCGTCGGCCTCGGCAACGAGAGCCGACGCGTTGCGGGGATCCACCTTGGCCAACTCCCGCAGGAGCAGGTTCTTGTAGACCAGCGCGTCCACGTATTCGTCGTTCCGCTCGAGGGCCAGGTCGAGCTGCTCTATCCCCAAGTCGATGAATTCGCGACGCTCCCGCTCGGTCAGGTCGGGGTCGCGGTAGACCTTGTCCCAGTAGTAGGTCGCGATGAGGTAGTAGCCCTCGGGGTTAGCGGGGTTCACGTCCCGAGCCCGTCCGAGCCATTCCATCGTCTCGTCGAAACGGCCGTACTTGTTGAGCAGGTTGGCGACCTGCCGGTAGCCGATCGGATCGTCGGGTTTCATCTCGACGGGAACCTGGTAGGCGGCGATGGCTTTGTCGAGGAGCGGATTCGTGTCGGGATCGTGATACCGCTCGTACACGTCGGCCAACCCGTAGTAGCGCTCCGGAGTCTCCGGATCGAGTTCGATCAGGCGATTGAAGTAGCGCTCCGCCCCCTCGAGGTCGTCGAGGTGGTCACGGTGGATTCCGGCGAGCTGTTCGGAGGCGTAGCGTTCGTAAACCCCGATGCCCTCCCTCGACGCTTCGTCGAGGTTCGGGTCCGCGAGCGCGGTTTCGACTACGTCGAGGGTGTCCTCGTAACCGTCGAGTGCGGCGTCGAGATAATCCTCGTTCGCTGGATCGTCGAAAGTGTTCGGGCTATAGAGCAGATGGTGGCTGCTCGCGCTGAAGAAGCGCAGCGTGGTCTGGATGAGCGGGTTGTCATCAGGCGCGCTCGCGGTAGCCTCGGCGTAATACCGGATCGCGTCCTCGTATTCCCTCCTGCCGTAGGCCTCGTTGGCCTTACCGAAGGCCCGCATGGCCTGCAGCATGTCGACGTAGTTGCCGAACCACGCGGGAATCGGGGACACCGCGATCCCGATGACGAGCGCCAAAGCGACTCCGCCCGAGATGCGGGCGACCTTTTTCTGTTTGTCGTTCACGGCGTGTGATCTCCTCTGGTGATCTTCCCGGGCTGCGCGAGCGGCGAGCGGCTATTGGGCGACGATCCCCACGCGTTCGGCGCCGTTCCCCTTCACGATGTCCAAGACCTCGACCACGTCTCCGTAGGTCAGGAAGGGGTCAGCTTTCAAAAAGATTGTCTTGTCGGCGCGGGTCTCGAAGATGTCGCGGATGCGCAGGGGGAGTTCCTCCCGCGCGACGACCTGTTTGTTGATGGTTACCTGTCTGCTCGAGTCGATACTCAGCACGAGTTGGTTCGGATCGGGCTCGGCATCGATGACCTGATCCTGGTTGTCCGGCATCTCCACGTCGTGACCCTGCTGGGTGAGCGGCGTCACGATCATGAAGATAATGAGGATTACCAGGAGCACGTCGATGAGCGGTGTGATGTTGATGTCGGAAGTGACTCCGCCTTTGGCGAATCCTGCCATTCCCATGATGTTTTCTCCCGGGTGTTGACCCGTTGAGGGTTACTGCTCTTCCGCCCGTTCGGTGATGAGGCCGATCTCTTCGGCCCCGCCATCGCGGCAGAGCGACATGATGCCGAGCACCTCGTGGTACGCGAGCCGCTCGTCAGCCTTCAGGAAGAGAACCTTCTCCGACTTGCCTGCGAACTTCGCGACAAGGGCGGTAGGCAGGTCCTGCTGCGTGGTGGAGATGAGGTCGAGATAGATCGCCCCATCCTCGCGGATAGCGACGTTCACAACGTCGTCGCTATCGGGGTGGTCGAGTCCGTAATCGGCTATCGGAAGCTTGACGTCCACTCCCTTCTGCAGAAGCGGCGTCACGACCATGAAGATGATGAGCAACACCAGCATGACATCCGCGAGGGGGGTCACGTTGATGTTGGCGTTGACGTCCTTGTTACCAAGATTTGCCATTCCCATGACGCGTTACTCCTTGGTTTCCCTGTCCGCGTCTGCTCCGGGCATCAGCGGAATGAGGCCCGCCGACACCGCCGCCCGATAGCCGGAAGAGGCCTTGGGGCAGTGGCGCCAGCAGGGAGGCATGAAGGGGGACTCCGGCGATCCGCGTTAGCGGCGCGCCATGAAGTCGATCAGTTCGGAGGCGCCGTTGTCCATCTCGACGCCGAAGCCGTCCGCCCGGTTCGTGAGGTAGTTGAACGCCCACACGGCCGGAATGGCAACGAAGAGCCCGAACGCGGTCGCGATAAGCGCCTCCGCGATTCCGGCCGACACCGCTCCGATTCCGCCGGACCCGGTCAGTGCCATCCCGCGGAACGCGGTGATGATGCCGAGCACGGTTCCCAGCAGACCCACGAAGGGGGCGGTGGCGCCCACGGTGGCGAGTCCGGAGAGGTTGCGCCGCAGGTCCATCGAGCTGATGGCGGTGGCCCGCTGGATGGCCCGGTGGGCGGCCTCCATCGTCGTGTCCTTGTCCGCGCCGCCTTCCTCTGTCTGGTACTGGATTTCCTGAAGCCCGGCGAGCAGCACTTTGGCGAGGTGGCTGTTCCTGACCTCCTTGTCCTTGCTCACCTTGATGGCGGTATCGATGTTGCCCGCCTTGAGCTCCTTGGCGATGCGCACGGAGTAGCTGCGCGACTGGCCCTTGGCTTTCTGGTACGTCAGCCAGCGCTCGATCATGATCGAGAGCGAGTAAACCGACATGATGGCCATCACGCCGTTGATGAGCTTTGCGGCTGGCCCCATGTGGGACCAGATCTCAAGCAGGTCAAAAGACATTCCGTTAATCCTCCTGGGATCTAGGGGAAAAGTGGTGGGGTTTCGCCGCCCCGGATCGGGTTGAGGGTCGGTACGAAGCGATTCGCTGCGATCTGGTCAATCCGAATGCGGGGCAGGGCGAAATCTGCCTTGAAAAAAGTCGTAGTGATTGTTGTGGGTCAGGAAATTGGCTTTCCGGACAACCGTTCCCGACGGGCGTCAGCCAAGGTTGAACGTCACAGTTACGGTCATGACGATGGGGACCGGCACTCCGTTGAGCAGGGTGGGTTGGTATCTCCACTGCCGCACGGCATCCATCGCCGATTGGTCGAGGAGTGGAATCGAGCGGAGCACGGAAATATTTGTCACATTGCCGTTCGGATCGATGATGGCCTCGAGGATCACCACGCCGGAAACCCGCGCCTGCTTGGCGATTTCGGGATATATCGGCTGTACGTACACCGTGCGGGTCGGCTCGCGGATTTCTCCACCCACGCGGACGGGAGCGGCCTTGGGCGGCGGGGGCGGCGGTCCGGATGGCAGGCCGCCGACGATTCCGCCGATGATTCCACCGGGGACTCCGCCCTCGACACCACCGGGAACACCAAAGTCCACAGCGCCGTCACCGATGTCATCCGGAATGTCCACGGGAGCCACGAATTGGGGTGTGGTGTTGAGCACTGGCTTCGGGGCAGCTCGCCGCTGGGCCTTCGGTGGCGGCGGTGGCGGCGGCGGTGGCGGTGGCGGTGCCGCCGCCATGAAGGTCATGATGCCCTCGGGGGTCGGGAGGTTGATTGTCAGGATGGGGATGACGATGAACGCCAGCACGGCGCCCCCCTGAAGCAGGAAGGAGAAGGCGAAGCTGCCGAGGGAACGCCCGGTGCCCCCGTCCATTCCCGCCACTCGGAATGTTGGTTCTCTTGTCGACTTTGCCACGTTGATCTCCTTCTCCCCGAATCCAGCCCGTCCTCGGAAGCGGAGAACAGCCCGGTGAGCCACCATCTCCGGAGGCCGTACAGAACGGCAGGCGACTTGCCAGGCTGCTGGGGAAGGTGGAGAAAGTAGCACTCGGCCCCCGGTATGTCAACAGAGAATAGATGCCATAACGGACCACTCAGGGGGCTGGCGTTTCGCTCGCCGGGCGACGTGCGCCGTGTTCGTTTGCTCGGGCACCCGGTGGGTGGAGTCAAGCGAGTACCGAGCCCCTTTTGGCGGGAGAACCGGGCTGCGCAGTTGGTCCGCGAGGCTGCAGGGTTTAACAGCCTGTGGTGAAACCCAGGCGGCCCACCCAGTTCTCCCGGTGGGGGCTCCTCCCTCACGCGCCTTGTCAGCCGGGCGCCTCCCCGCTCTCGGCGCTCACCCGGGTTCCACCACAGGCTGTTAGCGCAGCGAGAAGCGAACCACCAGATCACCGAGCGAGGCCACCGGCCGGCCGTTTCGTTTGGCCGCGCGGAATCTCCACTCCGACTCTACGACCCTGATGGCTTCCGCATCGAGTCCTGGTATGGACCGCAGGATCCGCAGGACCTTGACCGTCCCGCGTTCCGTTATCAGGGCTCGCAGCACCACGCGCCCGCGGATCCCGTTTCGGAGCGCCTCCTTCGGGAAGCGGGGGCGCGGCATGGAAAGCGCGACGGGTGGCTCGTCCGGGGGCGGGAGCACCGGATCGGCCTCCTCGCGCAGGCCACCGATCTGGCCACCTTGAACCCCACCGGGAATGCCGCCGACTACACCTTCCGGTTTGCCGAACTCCAACCCGTCCCAGAGTCCCTCGGGAATGCCGTTCTCGGCCCCGAACGTCGTGGGTATCTCCGCCGCCTCGAGCACCCGGAGCAGATCGGCGCGAGCGAGGGGGGCAGCGAGTCGGCTTCGGGATGTGTCCCGAGCCGTATTTGCCAGGTCCTCGGGATCCGGTCGCGCCATGGGATCCCCCTGGCGGAGTGCCGCCGCCGGAGGCGCGAAGAGGCGGATCCGGTACGCGTCGATCGTCGGTAGCTCGTCCTGGTGTACCGCGAAGGAGGGATACAGCAGTAGCACCAGGAAAGCGCCGTGCAGCGACAATCCGAGGGGCAGGGAAATCCCGAAGCCGGGCGACGGGGTGTCCGGCATGCCAAGGCGAATCCGTGGTCTTCCTCTGGAAAGTCCAGACGGCACCTAGCAAGAACCTCGCCGCGCGAGTCTAGCGGCCTGTGGATTCGACCGAAGCGCCGCCCGGAGCGAAGCGCCATTTCTCCCGGTTGGGGGGTGGTTCAGCCGGGCTGCATCGCTGGTCGTTCCCGGAGCGAGAGGGATCGTGGGCCGGGACACCCGGCCCCGATCCCTCTTGACTCGGGAACGCCGCGTGACTTCGTCTACCGGCCGCTAGTGTGGTGTCCCGCAAATAGCGATGATAATATGGGGTCCTCCCAGGAGGTCCCCATGCCGAAAGGACGCCCCCTGTCGCCACTCGTCCTCGATGAGGAACAGCGAGGCCAACTGATGGCCCTGTCCCGATCCACCTCCATGCCCCACGGACTGGTGCAGCGGGCGCGGCTGATTCTCGCGAGCGCCGAAGGCCTCTCCAACCAGGCGGTGGCGGAACGCGTCGGCCTCACGCCCAACGTCGTGGGGAAGTGGCGACGCCGCTTCCGGGAGGCCGGGGTCACCGGCCTCCACGACGAACTCCGCCCGGGACGGCCGCGCACCTACAGCGACGAGAAAGTGGCGACGCTCATCAACCATGCCCTCCAGGAAGAGCCCGACAATGCCACCCATTGGAGCGTGCGCTCCATGGCGGACGCGCAGGGAGTCTCCAAGAGCACGGTGCAGCGCTGGTTCACCCTGTTCGGCGTCAAGCCGCACCTGACCCGGACCTTCAAGCTCTCTACCGACCCCTTCTTCATCGAGAAAGTCCGGGACATCGTGGGGCTCTACCTCCATCCACCGGACAACGCCATGGTCCTCTGCGTGGACGAAAAGTCCCAGATCCAGGCCTTGAACCGCACCCAGCGAGCCTTGCCCCTGGGCCTGGGCTATGTCGAGGGCTACACCCACGACTACCTCCGCCACGGCACCACCACCCTCTTCGCCGCCCTGGATGCCGCCACCGGAAAGGTCATCGCTCGCTGCCGCCAGCGGCACCGCCATCAGGAGTTCCTCGACTTCCTGCGTCTCATTGACCGCGAAACTCCGGGAGATCTTGACCTCCACCTGGTGGTCGACAACTACGCCACCCACAAACACCCCAAGGTCCGCGCCTGGCTGGCCCGCCGACCTCGTTTCCACCTCCACTTCACCCCGACCTATGCCTCCTGGCTCAACCAGGTGGAGCGCTGGTTCGGACTCATCAGCCAGCAGGCCATCAAGCGCGGCAGTTTCCAAAGCGTCACCCAGTTGAAGCAGACGATCATGGCTTTCACCGACCAATACAACCACAACTCCACCCCCTTCGTTTGGGTCGCCACCGCACAATCCATCCTGGAGAAGCTGGAACGACTAGCAACTCGTATTTGCGGGACGCCACACTAGCAGCCTGTGGTGAAACCCACGTGAGCGCCGAGGCTGGCCAGTCCTCCCGGTGGGGGCGAGGCGCCCGGCTGACAAGGCGCGTGAGGGAGGAGCCCCCACCGGGAGAACTGGCCCGGGTGTATTTCGACCGAAACGCAACGCAGAACGCAGCGAAGCGGAGTGGTTCAGCCGGGGCCCCCACCGGGAGAACTGGGGATCGCCGGTCGAGCCCCCACCGGGAGAACTGGGCCGCGTGGGTTTTGCCACAGGCTGCTAACCCGCGCGCATCCGCGGCTCGGCAGCGTCGATTCCCGGCGTTGAGCGCCGGGAGAATCAGACCCTGACCGGAGGCGCCTGGGGCCGTTGCTGTGCCGCGGTTGCCGCCGTGCCGCCCCGTACCGAGCGCCACCACAGGACAATCGGCGAAGCGATGGCGATCGAGGAGTAGGTGCCCACGACGACCCCGGCTACCAGCACGAAGGAGAAAGCACGGAGCACCTCGCCGCCCCAGACGAACAGCGCCCCTACCGCGAGCAGGGTGAGTCCTGACGTGAGGATGGTGCGCCGGAGTGTCTGGTTAATTGCCAGGTTCACGATCTCCGGGAGCCCCAGTCGGCGGTGGATATGACGGTTTTCGCGGATCCGATCAAAGATGACGATCGTGTCGTTGACCGAGTAACCCACGAGTGTCATGAAAGCGGCGATCACGTTCAGACTGATCTCGTAGTCGAAGAGGGAAACGAGAGCCAGCGTTACGAGGACGTCGTGGATGACCGCGATGGTGGCGCCGACCCCGTACACCGGCTCGAATCGGAAGCCGATGTAGATCAGCATCGCGAAGAGCGCCAAGATGGTGGCGTTCCGCGCCCGCCGCCGGAGTTCTTCGCCGACCACCGGCCCCACGATCTCGGTGCTCACGGATACCAGTTCTCCCGCAGCTCCAGCGCGGAGCGCTTCGAGAATGCGGTTGGCCGTCTCGTCGATTCCAACCTCGGGTGCCGGCTGCGCCGCGTCGCCCGGATCCTGCCCCGCCATGGGCTCGTCCGTTGGCTCTTTTTCGACCCGGATCATGACCTGGTTCATCTCGGGCCGGTCGTAGCTCTGGATCACGGCGCTCCCGTACCCGAGGGCGGTGACGGCCTCGCGTACGGCGTCGATTTCCGGAGTCTCGGCGAACTTCGCTACCACCATGGTGCCTTCGGAGAAGTCGATGCCGTACCGGAGCCCGTCCTTCCGGATGATGTCCAAAACCCCCGCGGCAACCACTACGAGGGAGACTGCGGCGAACCACCACCGATACTTGATCCAGTTGATCCGGGTGTCGCCGAGGATGTCCATCAGGGGGCTGCTAGATGCTGAGCGCGGTGACTTGGCGCCGTCCGGAGAGCACCAGGTCGAAGATGTAGCGCGACACGAACATGGCGGTGAAGACGTTGCTGATCAGTCCGATGCTGAGGGTCACCGCGAATCCCTGGACCGGTCCGGTGCCGAACTGGAAGAGGATGGCAGCGGCCACCAGGCTGGTCATGTTCGCGTCCACGATCGTCCAGAAGACGCGGGAGAACCCGACCGAGATCGCGGTGCGCGGGGGCTTGCCGGTCCGCATCTCCTCCTTGATCCGCTCGAAGATGAGGACGTTTGCGTCCACTCCCATACCGATCGTCAGGATGACCCCGGCGATCCCGGGAAGCGTCAGCGTGGCTGCGAAGTAGGCCATCGCCCCGAGCAGGATGAGGAGGTTCAGGACCAGGGCGGTGACGGCGTTCACCCCGGAGAGCCGGTAGTAGAAGAGGATGAACAGCAAGACGCCGGCCAGACCCACCAGCGACGCGGTTACGCCGCTCCGGATCGAGTCCGCGCCGAGTGAGGGTCCTACGGTCCGTTCCTCCTGGTACTCGAGGGATGCCGGTAGTGCTCCAGCGCGCAGGACGAGCGCGAGATCGACCGCTTCATCAACCGTGAAATTTCCGGTGATCTGGCCCTGGTCGTAGATCGGGCTCTGGATGACGGGAGCCGAGACAACAAGGTCATCGAGGACGATCGCCATCTGACGGCCCACGTTGGCGCCCGTGAACTCGCGGAACCGGGAAGCTCCCTCGGCATGCAGGCTGAACTCCACATTGGGCGTATTCGTTTGGAAGTCGATCGCCTGCCGGGCGTTTCTGAGATCACGGCCGGTGATGGCGGCGACCCGGTTCACTTGGTAGTAGCCGATAGCGCCGGTCGGCAGTTCCGTCGGGATGTTCTCCAGCGCGCTGCTCAGCGGCGGCAGCACCGCTTGGTCGATCGCCGGCCCCGCTTGCACGAGCCGGAGTTCCAGTTGGGCCGTTGCCTGGATGATCTCCTTTGCCCGCGCGACGTCCTCGTAGCCGGGCAACTGCACCAGGATCTGGTCGCCGGTGTTCCCGTGGGTCGTGATCACCGGTTCCGCGACACCCAACTCGTCGACGCGCCGCCGGATGGTCTCCATCGCCTGGGACACGGTCTGTTCGCGGACCACGATTTCTTCGCTGGGGCGCAGGCTGAACGACCAGTCGCCGCCGCCGGCGCTGCGGAGATCCCAGCCCGGCCAACTGAAGGCGACAATGTCCCGGACCTCGCGGAGGCGGGAATCATCCAGATTCAGGATGGTGAGCCGTCCGAGTCCTTCCGTTTCCACGTCTGCGAAATCAATCTCCTCGTTGTCGAGGCGTTCCGCGAACTGTTCGGCAGTCTCGTCGGTCAGGACCCGCACCGCGTCCTCGGTATGCACGCGCATGACGAGATGGATGCCGCCCCGGAGATCCAGCCCCAGCACGATGCTGTCCCGGGGCGGGTTGATCACATAGACCAGCCCCGCGACCAGCAGAAGGAGCAGGACCCCTTTGAGGCGAAGACTTCTGGCCATTCTCTCGCTGGTGGAAGTGCCGCCGAGCCGATCAGTGCTTCTTCTCGACCACGCCGGCGACTGCGCTCTTCGAGACCTGGAGCTTGACCGAGTCGGTGACCTTTAGCTGCACGATGTCGCCCTGGATTCCGGCGATGGTCCCGTGAATCCCGCCGGAGGTGACGACCCGGGCGCCGCGTTCGAGGCTCCGCAACATCTGTTCCGTTTCCCGTTGGCGTTTGCGCATGGGACGAAAGACGATGAAGTAGAAGATTCCGAAGATGACGGCGAACAGGACGATCTGCATGCCGAATGGGCTGCCGCCCGGGTCCGCCTGGAGCAGTGTGGGGAGCATGGTCAGAATCCGTTTCTATGATGCGCTGATGTGAAAAAACCCGCATCCCCCTAGGGAGAGCGGGCCGGGCACCGAACCGCGCGGCAGGATACCACGCTGAGCGACGTCGAGCGGTTTCCGGACGGGGCCACGCGGCGCGGTTGGTCCGGACCGGGAACGCAGTTTCGGTCGAGGTCCCGCCCGGAAACCGCCCGGCGCTTCGCGTCGGGCATCGCAACTCCCTTGCGCGCCTCCGGCGCGCGGCGGCGAGTCGCGATGCGTCGTTACTTTCTTGCGAAAGGGGGCGAGCCTCTTTCCACCTAGCCAGGGCTGCCGGCAGACCTCCAGCGGTGGCGGTTCTCTTCGTGGAAGTCGGAGAAGCAGTCCGCGGCGATCGCCTCGCGCAACCGTGCCATGAGTCCCGCGTAGAACGTGAGGTTGTGGGCGCTGAGCAGGGTGGCGGCAATTCGCTCCTTGGCTCGAAGCAGGTGGTGCAACCAGGCGCGGCAGTAGTCACGGCAGGCCAGGCACTCGCACTCCTCATCGAGCGGAGCGACATCGTCCCGGTACGGAGCCCGCGAAACGTTCAGCCGGCCGGTCGAAGTGAAGACGATGCCCCGACGAGCAAGCCGCGTAGGAATCACGCTGTCGAAGAGATCCATACCGAGCCCGGCGGATTCGATCAGGTCCGCTGGGAGTCCAGCCCCCATGAGGTACCGAGGTCGCTCTTCTCCGAGCACTTCGGCGGAAAGCGCCGTCATCCGGCGGGTGTCTTCGCCCGCTTCTCCCATCAACAGCCCGCCGATTCCGAATCCGTCGAAGCCTTCCCCAGGGGGGCCGAGGGACACGAGGGCCCGGGCGTTGTCCCGCCTCACGTCCGCCAGGGTCCCGCCCTGGACGATCCCGAAAAGGAGTTGGCCCGGGGCCCGCTGCGGCACGAGCGAGCGCTCCGCCCACCGGAGGCTGCGGGCCGCCGCTCGTTCAACCTCTTCCGGCGGGGCGGGCAGGGAGAGGCATTCGTCAAGCACCATCGCGATGTCGGATCCGAGGTTCCGCTGGATCTCGATCGCCCGCTCCGGAGTCAGGTCGTGGGGCGACCCGTCCCGATAGGAGCGCAGATGCACTCCGGTCTCCGAAACCTTGCGGAGGTTCTCCAGGCTTGCCACCTGGTAGCCGCCGCTGTCGGTGAGGATCGGCCGATCCCAGGCCATCAGGCGGTGCAGGCCGCCGAGCGTGGCGATCCTTTCGTCTCCCGGCTGCAACATCAGATGCCAAGCGTTGCTTAGCAGGATGCGCGTTCCGGTAGCGATCACTCCGCCGCTGGTCAGCCCCCGGATCGCGCCTCCGGTCGCAACCGGCATGAAGGTGGGCGTATCCACCGGGCCGTGGGCGGTGACGAGCCGTCCCAGCCGGGCTCCCCCGCTTCTTTGGAGGATCTGGAAGCTCACCGGTCAACAGCCCCTGGTGGAACCAAGGTGAGCGCCGAGATCTGTATTTCGACCGAAGCGCAACGTTGAACGACGCGAAGCGGAGTGGTGAACAGCCGGTGGCGGAACCCGCGTGAGCGCCGAGGCCGGGGAGGCGCCCGGCTGACAAGGCGCGTGAGGGAGGAGCCCCCACCGGGAGAACTGGCCCGAATGTATTTCGACCGAAACGCAACGCAGAGCGCCGCAAAGCGGCGCGGTTCAGGCGGGATGGATCGCCGGCCGAACGCCGCGTGGTTCCGCCACCGGCTGTTCAGCCGGGGCCCCCACCGGGAGAACTGGGGATCGCCGCTCGAGCCCCCACCGGGAGAACTGGGCCGCATGGGTTTCAGCACGGGCTGTTCAGGAGTAGCCGGTCGATCGCGGCTGCCACCCCGTGCGCGTCGTTTGACGAGGTGATCTCGAAGCCTCGAGCCTTCAGCTCCGGTTCGGCGTTTTCCATGAGAACTCCCACCCCCGCGGCTTCGAGCATCTCCAGATCGTTCCAGTTGTCTCCGATCGCGAGCGTAGCGCTGAGCGGAAAACCGGCTTCCCGGGCCACCCGTTCCAGTGCGGTTCCCTTGTTGGCCGTGCCTGCCAGAACGTCCAGCAGACCGAGACGGGTGGCGGCGTATTCGGTGCGCTCGAGGTTGACCGAATCACCAAGCAATTCCAAAAGGTCCCGCTCGGCTTCGCGGCAGGCCTCGGGGGTGCCGGCGATCACGAGGTGCAGGGGATCCTCCGAAAACGTCGGAGCGGGGTCGAAGCGGGGCGTTGGGCGGACGGTTCTGAGGTAACGGGCGACCCGGGGCGCTGCCGGCGAATGGGCCGTGATCCGCACGGTGCCGTCCCGCTCGCTGATCAGGGCAGGAATTTCCAGGCGCAGTGCAGTGCGGACCGCTCGCTCCGCCGCCGCTTTCGGAAGGGGGATCTCCGCAATGGTCCGGCCGAACCGGCGGATCAACGCGCCTCCGTGCCCCACCCGGAAAGCGGCCTCGGAAAGGGTCGCAGTCAGGATTTCCAGTTCCGCGTAGCGCCGGCCTGAGATAAACGCGACCGCCACGCCCGCTTCTTCCGCGCGGGCGAGCGCCGCCCGGTCAGGTTCGGAGATCTCCTTCTGCGAGTTCAACAGGGTGCCGTCGAGGTCAACGGCGAGGAGTCCGAAACGGGGCGCTGAGCCGGTTGCGTTGCCCCCGGTCGAGCCGCCACCGGGAGAACCGGGGCGCGTAACGTCGTCCACGGCCTGCTAGCCGCCGGCGGCGAGAGTTGGCTCGTGCCTGTCCGGCGTCGTCGGTGCGATACGCGGTGCTTTTCCCACGGGCGGCTAGTGGGGCGGGGTAATGCCGTCCCAGATGCGAATGCGCCGGATCCGGTCTCCCGGCTCGATCTGATCGAGAACCGCGAATCCGTCCCGGACGTGCCCGAACAGCGTGTAACGGCCGTTGAGGTGCGGCTGGGGAAGCAGGGTGATGAAGAACTGACTGCCGCCGGTGTCCTTGCCGTCCAGAGCCATGCCGACGCTTCCCCGCATGTAGAAGCCTTCGCCGATCTCGCAACGGATCGTGTAGCCGGGACCTCCGGAGGAGTCGCCCCGCGGGTCCCCTGCCTGCAGGACGAAGTTCGGTACCACCCGGTGAAAGCGCAGCCCGTCGTAGAAGCCTTCGCGAGCGAGACGAATGAAGTTGGAGACCGTCCGGGGAGCATCGCCGATGAAAAGTTCGATCTCGATCTCCCCGCGTGCGGTCTCGATCCACGCCAACGGGCTGAAGGGGGCCTGCAGCATGGCCCGGTAGTCGGCGGAGTCGAGAGTTTCGGCCGCGGCTGGTTCTTCCGGCGCTTCGCCGGAGCGCCGGAGGAACTCATGAGCATCGCGGCGGACCGGCCAGGCCGGGTCGGCCAGGGCTTGTCTGGCAAACTCGATCCGGTCGTTTTCCGACCCCTGGGCCAGTCCCGCACGCAGGGCGGCCAGCCGGAAGTCGGGGATTGCCGCGGTGTCGGCCGCATATGCCTCCCGGAGCCTCCCGCCCCCGGTCTCGAGGCGCCCCAGGGCGGACGCCGCCGCGGCACGCTCGTAGGGATCCTCGGCTTGCAGGTGCCGGGCGAGGGTCGCGACCACATCGGGGCTGCCCTCTCCGGCACTCCTCAGGGCTTCCTCGAGTTCGCCGAGCCCGGCGAGCGCGACCGCACGCACGCTGGGATCTTCATCGGTGAGCAGGTTCCGCAGCAGGAAATTGCGGATGCGCGCATCCCGAATCTCAAGGAGCCGCCGGGCCATGGCGATTTTCCCGACGGGGTCGCGATCCGACCACCCCGAGAGCAGCAGGAAGAACCCCTCCTCGTCCTGCGGGTAAATGGCTCGGAGGGCGCCGGCGCGCACCTCTGGATCGGGAGATTGCAGCCGCTGGATCAGGGCATCCATTACTTCCGGGTGGCGCACATTGGCCAGCCCCACGAGGGCCTCGCGCCGGATTGCCGGAACCGCGTCGTCGAGCGCCGAAAACAGCCTCGCCGCGGTCGTGGGCCCTACCGGCAAGTCGGCCTCCGCCAGCGCGCGGATGGCGCGCATCGCTTCGATCCTTACCGTATCGCTCGGGTGGCTGAGCTCAGGGGTGAGGTCGTCGGCCACTGCCAGCCCCGTCGAGCCGAGGCCGCGAACGCCGAGTGCCCGGATGACCGGGTCCGGTGAGCCGGCGTAGGCGCGATGCAGCGACACGAGAGCGGGATCCCGGAGACGGGCCGCGGTCCAGGCAGAAGGCCACCAGAGCGTCCGTGGCGATCCGTCGCGACCGAGGATTGCGGCAGTGTCACCGGGGTCTCCCCCGTCGTCCCGGATTCGGGCCAGCGCGAAGAGTCCAAGTCTGGCTTCGTCCCAGGAGGTGCGCCGGCGGAACGCCTCCATGTCCTCGCGCCGGTCGGAGTAGCCGGAGGTCTCCACCAGCTCGGCAAGGTGGCCGGTAACGATTTCGCCGGCCCGTTCTCCGCCACGCCGGCCGAGCGCTTCGATCGCCTTTTCGCGAACTCGTCCGGAGGCGTCCAGCAGCGCCGCCTCCAGCGCCGAGACCGCCTCCTCCGGTAACGGGTCTTCGACGATGCCCAGTGCGAAAGCCGCGGTGGAGCGAACGGCGCCCGCTGCGTCGGCGGTGAGGGCGGCGACCAGGGGTTCGACGGCGTCCGGGCGGCCGATACGTCCGAGGGCCAGCACCGCCCGGCGCCTGACCTCGGGGTCGGGGTCGTAAACCCGGTCACGGAGCCATCCGTCGCCGAAGGATCGCGCGTCCTCGAGGGAGAGCACGCGGGCGAGGCGCTCGGGAGTAGGAAGGACCGGCGGTGCGGGAGCCTGCTGTTCCTCGTGGGTGCCCTGCGCGGAAGAGGCCTGACCGAGGACCGGAGACAGAGCCAGAAGGACGAGCAAGCGCAGCGCTGCCCGCCGGGACCGTCGCCCCGGGGATCGGCGGATCAGTGGGAAAGCGTGGTCTCGCAAAGGGTGTGGCGGCGGATGACGTCTTCCCGAAGCGCGAACCCGATGCCCTCGCCCTCGGGTATCGGGAGCGAACCGTCGGGATCCACGGTTACTGGGGGCTCGATGATTTCCTCGGTGAAGTAGCGCTCGGAGGCCGCCACATCCCCCGGCATCGAGAAGCCGGACAGCGAGGAGAGATGGATGTTGTGGGCCCTGCCGACGCCGCTCTCCAACATCCCGCCGCACCACACCGGCATCCCGTGACTTTCGGCCAGGGCGGCGATGTCCCGCGCCGAGCTCAGTCCTCCGACCCGCCCCGCCTTGATGTTGATGATGCGGCACGCCCCCATCTCGATCGCCAGGCGCGCGTCCGCGACGGAATGCACCGATTCGTCGAGACAGATCGGCGTCGAGATCTTGCGCTGGAGGATGGCGTGGTCCCGGATGTCATCGTGTGCGAGCGGCTGCTCGATCATCATCAGCCCGAAGCGATCGAGATCCCGGAAGAGCGGCTCGTCCTCGAGGGTGTAGGCGCTGTTCGCGTCCACCATGAGCGGAATGTCGGGATAGCGCTCCCGCACTCGCTTCACGACTTCGAGGTCCCAACCCGGCTTGATCTTGATCTTGATCCGCCGATAGCCGCGGGAGAGTTCGAGACCGATCTTCTCGATGAGCTGCTCCACGGTGTCCTGGATGCCGATCGAGACCCCGGAGACCGTCCGTGAGCGGGTTCCTCCCAGGACGCCCGCGAGCGGTTTGCCCTTGAGGCGCGCAAAGGCGTCCCAGACGGCCATCTCGATCGCGGCTTTGGCCATGTTGTGACCTCGCACGCGGGCGAAGGAGGGGGCGACCTCGTCCGGATGCGCGTAGTCGCTCGCGGCGGCCAGCGGCCAGAGGAAATCACGGATCACGTGATCGGCGGTCCGGACGGTCTCGTAGGAATAACCCGGCTCGCTGTCGGCGACGCACTCGGAATGGCCGCTGACGCCATCCACCCGAGCTTCCAGCAGGAGGAACTGCTGCGCGGTGACGCGCGCGAAGCTGGTCTCGAACGGGTACTTCAGATCGAGCCGGAGTTCCCGGATGGTGAGTTGTTCAATCTTCATGTGGCGGCCACGAATGTTAAGCGGCGACGGCGGCCAGGTGTCCGGAAAGGGTCAGCGAGGCCTCACAACGCGGACGCCACCCGGCGGTGTGGACTTCCTCGCCGCTCTACAATCGGCGAGCCGACGGAAAACAGACCTGCCACTGGTGACTACGAAACGATGAGCCCGGAAATCCGCGGCATCTCCATCCTGGGAGCGACGGGTTCGATCGGTTCCACGACCCTCGAGGTGGTGGACCGGTTTCCCGAGCGGCTTCGGGTTGCCGGGCTCGCCGCCGGCCGCTCGACGGAGCGGTTGGCATCCCTGTGCGAGCGCTATCGGCCGGACCTGGTGGCGCTCAGTGGTGAGGAAGAGGCGGAAAAATTCGAGGGCGCCTATCGGTGCCGGCTGCCGGGCCTGGAAATTGAGGGTGGACCCTCGGCCCTTGAGCGGGTAGCCACCCTCCCGGATGCGGGATTCGTCATGTCGGCTATCGTGGGCGCGGCCGGGCTTCGGCCGACGCTGGCCGCGCTCCGGAGTGGGAAGGTGGTGGGTCTCGCCAACAAGGAATCCCTGGTGGCCGCGGGGGCCGTGATGACCCGCGCCGCCGCAACGTCCGGGGCGCGGCTCATCCCCGTGGATAGCGAGCACGCGGCGATTCACCAGTGCCTCGCCGACCGGTACGATCCCGTCCGCCGCATCTGGCTGACGGCTTCCGGTGGTCCGTTCCGGACCGCCTCGAGCCTCGAGATCGCCGAAGCGACTCCGGAAACCGCGCTCCGTCATCCGACGTGGCGGATGGGGCCCAAGATCACCATCGATTCCGCCACCATGATGAACAAGGGCCTTGAGATGATCGAGGCTCGCTGGCTCTTCAATCAGCCGCCGGAGTCAATTCGGGTAGTCGTGCATCCGCAGTCCGTCGTGCACTCCATGGTCGAGTTCGAGGACGGTTCGATCCTCGCCCAGCTCGGGGTTACCCACATGCGCACGCCGGTGCAATATGCGCTTACCTGGCCCGAGCGCCTTCCGACCGGCCTCGCCCCACTGCCGCTCGATCAGCCACTCGATCTCCGCTTTGAACCTCCCGACCCGGATCGCTTTCCGTGCCTCCGCCTCGCCGCCGAGGCGCTGGCTGCGGGAGGTGACGCGCCCGCGGTATTGAACGCGGCGAACGAGGCCGCGGTGGAGGCTTTTCTGGACCGCCGGCTTTCGTTTCCCGGGATCCCCGCGGTCGTCGCGGAGACGCTGGCCGCGCGTTCGCCGACAGAACCGAACGACCTCGAAGGAGTCGCCCGGGCCGATGCCTGGGCACGCGCTTTCGCCCGGGAACTCATCGCCGATCGGGCGCTGGCGGCTACCGGTTAGTTCCTGGCCATGCTCACCATCCTCGCTTTCGTGCTCGTGGTGGGCACGCTCGTCGTCGTCCACGAGTTCGGCCACTTCCTCGCGGCGCGCTTCATCGGAGTCCGCGTGGAGACCTTCTCGATCGGATTCCCTCCCAACATCTACCGCCGACGGGTGGGTGATACCGAATGGACCATCGGGCTGCTGCCGCTCGGCGGCTACGTCAAGATGGCAGGAGACGCGCCGGGGCAGGGCGGGAGCGACCCTGCCGAACTCCAGAATCGGACCCGCGGCGAACGCCTCGCCATCCTCTTCGCCGGCCCGGCCATGAATTTCGTGCTGGCGGTGGCCATCCTGTCGGGGCTTTTCTATTTTGGGATGGAGCGGCGGGTGGGCCTTTCCGATCCCCCGGTCGTTTCCTACGTTGCCGAGGGATCTCCGGCCAGCGTTGCCGGTGTTCGGGCCGGAGATCGGATCGTGGCGATTGCCGGGGAGCCGGTTCCCGACTGGCGCACCGCGATGGAGCAGATCATCGTCCGGCCGGACCAGGAGGTCGTTTTCGCGGTGGAGCGAGCTGGAACGCCCACGCAGTTCCCGGTCACGGTGGCTTCCGTGGGGCCCGACGCGATGGGCTACGCGGGGATCGGACCTCCCGCGCCGCCAATCATCAATGCAGTCAAACCCGGCAGCCCCGCGGAGGCGGCCGGCATTCGTCCGGACGATCTCATCGTTCGGGTGGACGACATCCGGGTGGGAAGTACCAACGAGGTGGCGGCGTTCGTGCGCTCCGCCGGGACCCGGGAGATCTCCCTTGGAATCGAGCGAGCCGGCAGGGAAATCGTTGTTCCGGTCACGCCGCAGCTCGCTGAGAATCCGGAAGGCGGCGAAGCTTCTCCCCAGGTCGGTGTGTACTTTCGGCTGCCCTTCCGCACAGTGAGGGCGGAATCGATCCCGGACGCGCTACGGGAAGCGGTCGCCGAGACCGCGCGCTGGGGAAGCCTCACTGTCGGCCAGCTCGGCCGCGTCGTTCGGGGGCAGGGCTCACCACGCCAGTTCTCGGGCCCTATCGGGATCGCGCAGGCGTCCGGCGACGCCATCCGACGCGGTCCCACGGAAGTACTGTTGCTCATGGCGATCCTGAGCCTGAGCCTTGGAGTGCTCAACCTGCTGCCGATTCCTGTCCTCGACGGTGGGCAGATCGCCGTGCTGCTCGTGGAATCGGCGGCCCGTCGCGATCTCAGCCTCGGAGTGCGGAAGGGGCTGATGGTCGCGGGCGCCGCCTTCATGTTGCTGGTCTTCGTGCTGGTGATCTACCTGGATCTCTCGAAGACCGGACTGCTGGGATCCACTTTCGGCGCCTCGCCGCCGCCTCCGCCGACGCCCTGACCTCAGACCGCTGGGATGGCGGCTGGGCTTTGACCAGCCTGTGATGAAACCCAGGCGGCCCAGTTCTCCCGGTGGGGGCTCCTCCCTCACGCGCCTTGTCAGCCGGGCCCCCACCGGGAGAACTGGCCCCACCGGGAGAACTGGGCCTCCCCGCTCTCGGCGCTCACCCGGGTTCCACCACAGGCTGGTGCCCTCTCCGGGACCCGTCTTCGTCCCTCCCTCACAGGGGAGCGAACACCGTTGCCGCCGCGTAGGCGAGCGCGGCGAACAGCACCCCGTCAACCCGGTCGAGCAGGCCGCCGTGTCCGGGGATGATGCGCCCGCTGTCCTTTCGTCCGGCGGCGCGCTTCCAGAAAGACTCAAAGAGATCACCGAGGGCTGCCGCCGCCGAGAGCCAGGCTCCGAGCGCGGCGCCGACCGGGAGGCCGAGTTCCGGGGACAGCAGCGGGATCGCCGCCGCCCCGGCGGCGGCGCCGAACACCAATTGCGCGACTAGCCCGGCCCACGTCTTGCCCGGGCTCAGCGAGGACGCGAGCCGGGGTCCACCAATGAGCTTCCCCCCGACAAAAGCGCCGGCCTCCCCGACCATCACCGTGGCGAGCAGGAAGAGCAGGACCCGGCCGCCGCCCTCGTCGGAGCTCAGGCTGAGCAACGCGGCCGCCGGAAGACCGATCCACAGGGCCGCCAGCACGATCGCCCCGAGCCAGCCCAGCGCCCGCGGGGTCGCTGAGAGCGTGAAGGCAAAGACGGCCAGGATGGTCATCGCCGCCATCGGCACCGCGCTCGGGCCGCTGGAAATCCCGAAACCGGCCACGAGCAGCATCAACACGACCGTCACAACCAGGCCCGAGGTCGGGATTTCCCCTTCTTCGGGCTCCCCGGACCCGTTCCCGGGCGCGCCGATCGCTCCCGCCATTCGAACCGCCTCACGGCAGGCATAGACCGCGGCCACCAGGATGGCGGCCTGGCGAACCCAGGGAGGCACGAGCAGGCAAAGAGCCAGCACGCCCGCGGCGACCACCGTCGCGCTGATCACTCGCCGCACGTCACCCCCCGGGAATCCTCAGCGTTGCGAAAGGTCAGCCGCCGTCAATCTTGCGGCGCGGAGCGCTCGGTCCACGGGCTGTCAGATACCGCCGTATCTCCGGCTGCGGCGCTGGTAGGCGAGGATGGCCTCGAAGAGGTGCCGCCGCCGGAAATCCGGCCAGAGAGTGGGCGTCGTCCAAAACTCCGTGTAGGCGCTCTGGAAGAGGAGGAAATTGGAGACCCGCACCTCGCCGCTGGTGCGGATCAGGAGGTCCGGATCGGGAAGGCCCCGGGTGTAGAGATATTCGCCGAAGGTTTGCTCGTCGAAATCGGGCACTCTGCCCTCGCGCGCCGCCCGTTCCGCGATCCGCCGGGCCGCATCCACGATCTCCGCCCGGCCCCCGTAGTTCAGGGCGATGTTGAGGCTGAGCCCCTGGCAGTTCGCGGTGGCCTCGGAGGTCTCCTGCAGCAAGATCTGGACATCGGCAGGCAACTCACTCAATCGGCCGATCGGCCGGAACCGGATGTCGTTGGCGATCAGATGCTCGGTTTCGAGTCGGAGGTACCGCTTAACCAGCTCCATGAGCACCTCGACCTCCTCGGGCGGCCGGCTCCAGTTCTCGATGGAAAAGGCGAACATGGTGAGGGCCCCGAGTCCGAGACCGGCGGCACCTTCCACGGTGTCCCGGACCGACTCCACCCCGGCCGCGTGTCCCTCCACTCGCTGGAGTCCCCGGGCGGCAGCCCAGCGCCCGTTGCCGTCCATGATGGCCGCCACATGAAGCGGCAGCCGGGTGCGATCAATCCGCGCGAGGAGCTCGGCGGTTTCCTCCTCGGGAGCGATGTCGAAGGTCGCGGAACTCCCGGGCACGGACCAGCCAATTTAGCAGCCTGTGGACAAAGTCACGCGGGCGCCCGCACGGCGGAAGCCTCCGCCCGAAATGCCTATCAGCCCGCGCGTTGCGAGTGGCGCTTTCCTGAGGCGCTGCCGTCGTAGTGAACGCGGTAGAGCCGGAGTCCGGCGGCGGGCGCCCGGAACCGGGGGCCCGGCAGCTCCGGGTCGCGGAGTAACGCACCCACCCGATCCGGAGGAAGCTGCCCCCGCCCGACCGCCACCAGGGTTCCGACCATCCGGCGAACCATGTAGCGCAGGAATCCGTCCGCTGCGACCTCGAAGACCAACATGTTCTCTCTTTGGCCGAAGCTCGCCGTGAAGATGTTCCGAACCGGGGTCCGTGGCTCTTCCCCAGGTGGAGCAGCAAAAAATGCCCGGAAGTCGTGGCGGCCGACGAGGGCGGCGGCGGCCTCTTCCATGGCCTCCCGGGAGAGCCTGTCCCCCACGGGCCAGGCGTACCGGGTCTGGAGCGGAGTGACCACCGGTTCGGTGAGCAGGTGATATCGATAGGTCTTGCCCGTTGCATCGAACCGGGCGTGGAAGTCCGGTGCGGTCTCGGCGGCGGCGAGGACTCGAATCGAGTCCGGGAGCAGGCCATTCAAACCCGCCCGAATCCCGGTTGGCGGAATCACCAAAGGGGCGTCGAAGTGGGCTACCTGTCGCTCGGCGTGGACTCCCGCGTCAGTCCTCCCCGCACCGACCACGGGTGTCCTTTCGTTCGGGGACAGCCGGTAGAGTCGGCGTGCCGCGGCCTCGATCCGGCGCTGTATGGTGTCCCGGTCCGGTTGGTGCTGCCAGCCGGCGAAGTCCGTCCCGTCGTACGCGAGATCCAATCGGACGCGAACCTGTGACCCCATCGTGCGTTCCGGCCTCAGTGGGGAAACCCTGGGAGGGGCAGGTTCGTATTCATGGAACGACCGTAGAAAATTCGGGCTGGGCGCGTCTTGTAGATGAGATCCTCGCCGGGCCGCTCCCCCGTTCTTTCCGCAGGAGACAACCCATGCGCACCACCACCGCAATTCTTGTCCTTTCGCTGGGCCTCGCCGGCATGGCCTTCGCCGGTCCTCCCGAGGAGGGCGGCAGCGGCCAGCAGGCGCCGCTCGAGCTGAGCCTCGACGACGCCGTCCAGCAGGCGCTCGAGAACAACCTGAGCGTTCAGATTTCGCGGTTGGCCCGGCAGTCTTCCGGCTTCGCGCTCTCGGCGGCCCGGCGGGTGTACACCCCCAGTCTGGTGCTGGACACGAACTTCCAGGAGAGCTTGTCGCCCTCGCAAACCCAGTTGGACGGCGCGGACCAGAACGAGCGCGACACCATGAACTACAACCTGCGGTTCCAACAGCTGCTTCCCTTCGGGGCCAACTATTCGGTCCAGTTCAACAACAACCGCTTCGCGACGAACAGCGCCTTCTCCACGTTCAACCCGCGCTACCTGAGCACGCTGAACGCCGAAGTCACCCAGCCGCTGCTCCAGAACTTCCGCGCCGACCCGCAGCGGCGGCAGATCACGGTTTCCCAGAACGGGGAGCGTCAGGCCGGGCACGACTTCGAACGGAGTGTGCTCGATGTACTGCGGGACGTTCAGAACGCCTACTGGGATCTCGTCTTCGCGATCCGGACCTACGAGGTGGAGGTGCAGTCGCTCGACCTCGCGCGCGATCTGCTGCGGAACAACCAGGTGCAGGTGGAAGTGGGGACGATGGCGCCCATCGACGTGCTGCAGGCGGAGGCCGAGGTGGCGGCCCGCGAGGAGGCGCTCATCATTGCCGAAGAGCAGATCCGCCAGACCGAAGACGCTCTGAAGGCGCTGATCCGCGACCCGGACGGCCCCGGATTCTGGGATGACGAAATCCGGCCGCTGGACGCGCCCTCCGTCGAGGATTACGAGGTGAACTTCGATGACGCAATCCGGGTGGCGCTGCAGCGCCGTCCCGAGGTGCGCTCCCAGCGCGTCCAGCTCGACAGCAATGAATACGACGTCCGGTTCTTCCGCAACCAGACCCTCCCCCAGGTGGATCTGGTGGGCCTCGTCCAGCTCACCGGAGTCGGCGGGACCGAACTGATCCGCGACGGGTTCTTCGGGCCCGCGACCGCGACGATTCCCGGGGGGTACGCGGATGCGCTCTCCCAGATGGGCGGGTTTGACTTCCGCGACTGGCAACTGGGTCTCTCCTTCTCCTATCCCATCGGGCCCAATCAGGCCCAAGCGGACCAGGCCCGGGCGCAGACCGATGTCACCCGGCAGCGCGAAACGATCCGGCAGCAGGAAATCCAGATCGCCCAGGAAGTCCGCACGGCGGTGCGGCAAGTGCAGACCAACCGGAGACGGATCGATGCCAGCCGGGTCGCCCGCGGGCTGGAGGAAGAGCGCCTCGATGCGGAGCAGAAGAAGTTCGAGGTCGGGATGACCACCAGCTACTTCATCGTTCAGGCCCAGCGCGACCTCGCTCAGGCCCGGGCGAATGAGCTGCAGGCGATCATCGACTACAACAAGGCCATCGTGGCGGTAGAGCGCGCGCAGGGGACTTTGGCCGAGCGCTCCCGGGTGACGGTGCGGTAGGGGCAGGGAGATCCGGTCCGCCCATCTCGATGGGACCGGCATCGCCCCGAAGGGGGGCGAAACGCACGCGGCTATTGGTTGGCGGCGCCGGCGCGAGATCGCTTTCTCCCCGGCCGGCGAGCCAGCAGCGCGCACAACTCGCACGGATCGCTCCGGCGGTGCCGCGGGCAGCCCTCCACGATCCCCAGCCGGCTGAGGGCGAAGTCGTACTTCACCGGGTCCTCCGGGTCCAACCGGCGAAGACCCCTGGTCAGATCGAGCGCCGCCTGCCAGCCCGGGGTTTTTCTTTGTGTCAGCCGAAGCCGGTGAGCGATCAGGAACATGTGGGTGTCGAGCGGCGCCACCAGATCCCGTGGCTGGAGGCAGTCCCAGAGCCCCAGGTCGAGGCCGTCCTCCGGACGGACCACCCACCGCAGGAACATCGCCATCCGCTTGGCGGCGGAGGACCGCGGATCCGGGAAAAAGTACCGATGACCGGGCCGGATGCGGACCTCGGGAATCTCCGAAGCGGGCGCGTCGTAGCCGAGTGCGGCCCCCCGAAAGCGCCCGATGCTGGCGCCGAGGTCCACCTGTCCGCGGGGCTTGCGGACGATGCCCTTGTGGAAAAGAGTCTCCACCGTCCCGTGCTCGTCCAGGATGCGTTGCAGTATGACCGCGAGGCGGACGAGGTCTGCTGCGCTCGTCCAGCGATGCCGAAACCCGCCGAGGTCGGCAGCGTGGCGGCTCGGGTCGAATTCGCGCACGAAGCGGGCGGGATGGGGGCCGGTCCAGGCGAAGACGCGCTCCAGCGAAGAGCAGACGGCGCGAGCATTTCCGTACGACAGCGAAGCGGCGATCAGCGCCGCTACTTCCTGGTCGTCGCGCCGCTGGAAGCGGCGGGGAAACTGGAGCGGATCGGAGCCGAGGCTGCCGGCGCCGTGCCTCGAGAAGACGCTCTCTACGGCATCCTCCCAGCCGCGCGGCGGCATTAGCAGCCTGCGGAAAAAGCGTCCCGCACCGTTTTGGCCACGGCCGATCAGCGGGTGGCGCTTCGCGAATAAACCTCCCGGCCGCCGACCCAGGTCGCAACGACCTGCCCCCGGAGGGAGAGTCCCGCGAACGGAGTGCTTCTGCCGCGGCTCCGGAAAGAGGCCGGGCTAATGGTGCTGGTGGCCTCGAGATCGAGGAGCGTGATGTCCGCCGGGCTTCCGGGTCGGAGATCGCCGCCGGGCAGACCGAGAATCCGGCGCGGGCCGGTCGAAAGAAGTCGAATTGCCTGGGCGAGGGGAATGATGCCCGACGCCACGAGGCGCTCGAGAACCAGCGGCACCGCCGTTTCGAGTCCCACGATCCCGAAGGGGGCGCTCTGGAAACAGAGTTTCTTCTCGTCCTCGTGGTGGGGTGCGTGGTCCGTGGCGATGGCGTCCGCCGTGCCGTCGGCGATGGCGGTCAGGAGCGCCTCGCGGTCCGTCTCCGCGGCAAGCGGCGGTTTCATCTTGGCCGCGGTGTCGTAGTCGCCCACTGCCTCGTCCGTCAGGATCAGGTGGTGCGGCGTCACCTCGGCGGTGACCCGGATTCCGGCGGCTTTGGCCCGGCGCACCGCGGCGGCCGAGCGGACGGTCGAGAGGTGAGCGATGTGGAGACGGGCGCCGGTGATCTCCGCGAGCGCGATGTTCCGCTCGACAGCGATGAACTCCGATGCCGCCGGGATCCCGGGAAGGCCGATCTGGGCGGCGTAGGCGCCTTCGCGCATGGCGCCCTCACCGGTCAGTTCCAGAGTCTCGCAGTGTTCGATCACCGGCAGGTCGTGCAGCCTCGAGTACTCGAGGGCTCGCCGCATCACCGCCGGATCGCCCACCGGGAGGCCGTCATCGGAGACCGCCACCGCGCCGGCCTCCTTGAGGGCGCCGAACTCGGAAATCCGTTCCCCGTTCATTCCCTGGGTAGTGGCGGCGATCGGATGGACCCGAGCCAGACCGGCCTGTTTCGCGAGCTGGCGAATGTGCGCGGTAACGGAAGGGCTGTCGTTCACCGGGTCGGTGTTCGCCATGCATGCCACCGCCGTGAAACCACCGGCGACCGCGGCTGCCGCTCCGCTCGCTACCGTCTCCTTGTATTCGAGTCCCGGCTCCCGGAAGTGGACGTGCATGTCGCAAAACCCGGGCGCCGCCACCAGTCCTGCCACCTCCACGACGCGGTCGCCCGGTTCGCGGAGCCCCTCACCGAGGGCGGCGATTCGTCCCTCGACAAGCCGCAGGTCCCTCACCGCGTCAAGCCCGGCTACCGGATCGACAACCCGGGCGCCTCGCAGGATCACCGGACGCTCAGCCATCGGTCTTGTGACTCCTGGGACTGCTGCGGGCGATTTCCGCGAGCACCGCCATCCGGACCGCCACCCCGTTGCGCACCTGGTCCAAGATCACCGATTGCGGGCCGTCCGCGACCTCGGAGGAGATTTCGACGCCCCGGTTGAGCGGCCCCGGGTGCAGCACGATGGCGCTATCGGTCAGGGCGAGTCGTTCGCTGGTGACGCCGAACTCCCGGTAGTACTCGCGTTCCGTCGGGATGAAGGAAGCGTGCATTCGCTCGTGCTGGATGCGGAGCACCATGACCGCCTCGGCGCCTTCGAGGGCCTCCTCGATGTGGAGCAGCGACCGGACCCCGAGCCGGTCGAGGCCGGGAGGGACGAGCGTCGGCGGACCGCAGCACCGTACCTCGGCCCCCAGCATCGTCAGCAGGCGGGCGTTCGATCGGAATACCCGGCTGTGGAGCAGGTCGCCGATGATTGTTACCCGGACGCCGGCGATTCGTCCGAGGCGCTCGCGAATGGTGAACGCGTCCAGCAGGGCCTGCGTGGGATGCTCGCTGATCCCGTCCCCCGCATTGACGATCTGCGCCGTTGGAATCTCGCGCGCCAGCACGTGAGGGGCTCCCGATTCCCGGCTCCGGACCACGACAATATCGGGCGCCATCGAGGCAAGAGTTCGGGCGGTGTCGAGGAAGGTTTCTCCCTTCGACAACGAGGAGAACTTGGGGACGAAAGCGAGGGGTTCCGCCGAGAGCCGTCTGGCGGCGAGCTGGAATGACGCCTGGGTGCGCGTCGAAGGCTCCATGAAGAGGTGCGTGACGGTGCGGCCCATGAGGATCGGGACGCGCGGCACCGGCTGGTTGGCCACGTCCTGGTAACGAGGCGCCTCGTCGAGAATGCCCAGCGCCTCTTCGGGGGTGAGTCCGCGGATTCCGAGGAGATGCCTCACTCGGCAACCTCCCCCCGGGGGATCCTGACGACTCCGTCTTCGCCGTCCTCCTCCTGAACCCGAACGCGGACCATGTCGCCGCGACCGGCTTCAACGTGCAGCCCCACGAAATCGGGTGCGATGGGCAGTTCCCTGCCGCCCCGGTCCACCATCACGGCGAGCCGGACGCTCTTTGGCCGGCCGAAATTGCTGAGGGCGGTGAGCGCCGCCCGGACCGTCCGTCCGGTGAACAGCACGTCGTCCACCAGCAGGATGTGGTGCTGTTCAAGGGCAAAAGGAATGCGCGTTTCGCCCACCCGGGGGATGCCGCGGTCGTGGACATCGTCGCGGTAGAGATTGATGTCCAGCTCACCCGCCGGGATGTCCCCGCGCCCGGAGTCCTCGAGGTGGCGGCGAATCCGCGCTGCGAGCGGGACGCCCCGCCGCCGGACCCCGAGAATGGCAAGCGGGTCGGGAACTCCTGCTGCCACCAGATCCCCGAGCCGGGAAAGCGCCTCCCGGAATTCCTGGCTTCCGAGAACCGTGTCCATGCTTGCCGCTGACCGCGCGAATCCTATGCGACGGACGGGGTGGGGCAGGGGAGGGAAGAAAGCTGGGGGATGGCGTGAAGGTCAGGGACCGCCGACCTCCGGTCTGCTGTGGACACCTTGTAAGTCGTTGATTCAGGGTTATCTTCTAGGTCCTGTCATATTCGGCTATCACTGTGCGTACCACATCGGCGAATCGAGTTGCAACGGGAGCTTTCGGGAATGCACGGGTAACCGTTCGTAACCGTTCGGTCGTGCCGGTATCTGGCGGCTATTTCTAGGGTTGAGGATGCGCTTACGCCGCTTAGGGGCAGTCGCCAGAGTGGCCGAGGAGATCCGCCATGGCAGGTCCGGGGTCGGGGGCTGGTCCATTGAAGTCTCCTATCTGTTGAGCCGATAGTGGCCCTTGCCAATTCGGACTAGAGCGCCAGCGGAGCAGAGAACCGACAGCCTCCGGCCGATCGCATCGCACACGTCTTGGCGGCGTGGATACCGGTCGGAAATCTCCTGCTTCCACCGCGCACAGAATTGCTCGAGCGTGAATTCAAGCCGCTCTGTTTCCGCGACAAGAATCTCGACACAGTTCCGGATCAGCGTTTCCCAGTTTCTCGCCTGCATTTCGCTATGGTAGGGGTTTCTGTAGCAGAGGCCGAGGCGTGAATCGCCCATCCATCGAGCGTCGCGCCCAGGTCCGCGCCGCGCCCGTGGAGGGCAACGGCATCCGGGAAACGGCCCGCCTCACCGGCGTCCGCAAGCCCACGATCCTCCGGTTCATCGAAGACCCGGGCGCGGTCTGCGCCCGCTGCCAGAACCAGCACGCTCCGGACCTCCCCGGTCCGGCGGATCCAGTGCAATGAGTTGTGGCAGTTCTGCTACTCCCGGGCCCGGAACAACCGCCACATACCGGCACGACCGAACGGTTACAACCGTTCGGTAAGCGTTCGGTCGTGGGTGTATGGAGATGGAACTGGTCTAGCCGGACGTGCCATCGGCGTCCGGAGAAACGGATGCCGACTGACCAGCTCCTTCTACCGGCCCAGCGCGTTCTTGGTCTCACGGCGCGCTTCCTTCACCTCGCGGACGGCCGCAAGCGGCTTGCGCCGCAACGCCTCGAACAGCGATCCCCACGCCCCCGCCTCGGTGCGGTCGGATGGCTCCGCCGACTTCGACTCAGCCCCGCTCCCTTTCTCCGCCGCGCGGGTTCGCGCGCCACCCACCCCGTTGTCGGTCCGCTATACACCCGCGACCGAACGCTTACACCGTTCGAAGCGTTCGCTCCGTTGGAGGTGATGCGCAGACACGGCCCGAACCGGGATCGGGACTGTGGTGCGAGTCGCTAGTCCGATGGAGTGTCGGAGTCGCTACGGCTGAAAATGCCGCCCTTACGGGCCTCCGTTGCCAGACTGAGCCGGAGCCTGCTGAATGTCGATCTTGGTTTCTAGGCTGGCGAGGCGCTCATTCATCTTCGCGAACTCCTCGAGAAGGCGACGCTCCACCGTTGCAACACGCTCCACCATTTCAACGCGCACACTTCCCATCTGAACGTACACGCCGATCACCGCGCCAACTAGGGCAACAAGGAGAAGCGTCTCCAAGGTGACAGGGGGGCGCCGTGGCGTGGGAGTGTCGCCGTCGCTCATGATCTCGCCTTTCGCGAGCGAAGCCTGGAGCCGCCCACCGGGGCGTCTCTCAGCTTCCGCTCTGACACAGTCTATACACACGACCTCAGGTTTACGAACCGGGTAGTGGGCAAGGTTCAATAAACTGAATCTGGGGGCGTCGGGGCAAGCGCCGTGCCAGAGTCGGCCCAGTCTACAGACACTGAATACGCTTTTTCTGTCTGTGACTACCCACTCGCAGCACTGGTGACAACTACCGGAAAAGTGTTATCATGGCGACATGGTGGACCGAGCGGGATTTGAACCCGCGCGTGCGGTGGTATCGGCACCGTGCCTTACACCAGACTTGGCGACCCGCCCACTTACTCTGCGCCTGCGCTGAGGCGAACTCCGGCTACTCCTCCTTGTAGTCGGGTTCGTCTCTCGCACGTCCACGGCGAGTAGAAGTCTAGCCGCGTCGCAGTTTGAATCCTGCCCGCGCTTCCGGTGGCCCGCGCTTCCGGTGGTTGACCAGAGAGACTTCTGATAGCCTCTCGGCTCCCTGCTATCAGGGGAGGGGTACCCAATGTATGGAGAGTTGTTACAGACCTTCATCAGGATTGTGATTCTTCTAGGAGCCACATGGTTCCTTCTGTCGATAGACGCAAACAAAATGGATGGGGAATACGCCACAGGGGTCTACATTGTCGTTTTCGTAGTGATTCTGGAGGCGTTGGACTTCGCCCCAGGCAAGGTAATCCGCACCCTTGTTCGCAGGTTGATGACCTCAGACAGATAACGCCCTGCACTTGCGCAAGTAGCGCCGTGGGGCCTCTTCCATTGTCGGAGGCCCGTCAAACGGACTCCTACTCGTATTCGCAGTCGGAGGCCCGGCGACCGTGGACCCAGCGGCAGGACCTCTCTTCGCCGTCCGGCCATCGCCCGATCCAGACTCCGTCTTTCTGGCCTTCCACGTAGGAGCCTTCTTCTTCGACGCTCAGGCGGTAGTCGTGCCGATACCAGGTCCCGTGCCTCTTGCCGTCTTCGTAGGTTCCGACCTCCCCGTAGATGCCCGACCTCGTCGTGATCTTCCAGAGCCCTTCTCGCCTTCCTCCCCATAGGCTTCCTTCGTGCTGCTCCTGATGTTCTCCCTCTTCACGGTCCCACGTCAGTTCGAGCATCCCCACACCGGCTGCATACGTAGCAGCACACACGCCGAACCACTCCGCCCTTTGGGGCGGGACCCGGCTCCCCTCAGCCCAGAGGAACCGACACTCAGGCTGGTTCTCTAGCTCCTTCCAGCAAGCCGCTCCGGGCTCATTCTCGTGCCACTCAAGCGCGCACTTGACGGGCTCCTGCGCCTCTACTGTCGATGGGGAGATGAGAAGGACAGAGCAGGCGAGCCCGACTGGCAATCTTGCTAAGTCTAAGAAAAAAATTGACTTATGCCGCACAATGGTTAGTGGCCCTGATGTCAAGCTGAAAAGACGAAAAGCAAGAGACACACAGGGGTTTGAGTCCCCCCAAGGCCACCACTCCTAAGTATATCACGCTAGGGTAGTTCTCGTCCCGTATCCCCGCTCTTTGGTAGTGGGCAAGATTCAGAAAAATGAATCTGCGGCCCTCGGGGCAAGCCGTGTGCCAGTGTGATACGTTCTCGGCATGGCCAAAAAGCAAAACCGGAAAGGACCGGCTGAAATGCTGGTTCTGAACCACTCCGCAAAGCGCGGAAGACCACCCGGGCGACCCCCGAGGAGCTATGGTCGAAAGTGGGTGACGGCATGATCAGGCGGCGGCGCGGGTTTCGGTATCGTCGGCTTGAATGCCGTCGGTAAATTTGACGCCCTGGATGACCCGGGGCAACTGCTCGTAGCCGTTGAGGCGGCGCCAGGTCTTGCTGGCAGCGATGACCAGTTTGAAGACCATCGCCAGTGCGGTCTTGTGAGAGAGGCATCCCTTGCTACGAATGGTCCGATGCCGGACGGTAGCGAAGACGCTCTCGATGGGGTTGGTGGTCCGGATGTGCTGCCAGTGCTCGGCCGGGAAGTCGTAGAAGGCCAGCAGGGCGTCGCGGTCCTTGGTCAGGCAGGCGACCGCCTTCCCATACTTGGCCTGGTATTTGGCCTCGAAGGTGTCCATCGCCTGCTCCGCCTCGGCGCGCCCCTCCGCCATCCAGATCTGATGCAGGTCCTGCTTGGCGTTCCGGTGCCGGGACTTGGGCAACGCGTTCAGTATGTTCGCGGTCTTGTGGACCCAGCAGCGCTGGCGGCGGGTCTTGGGGAAGACCTCGTCCAGCGCCTTCCAGAAGCCGAGAGCTCCGTCCCCGATCGCCAGCTCCGGGGGGATCTGGAGGCCACGCCCCTTGAGATCCTCCAGCAGTTCCCGCCAACTCTGGGCGCTCTCCCGGAACCCCGTCTGGAACCCCAGCAGTTCCTTTTTGCCCTCCGACGTCGCCCCGATCAGCACCAGAACGCACTGCTTTTCGTCTTCCAACCGGCCCTGAAGGTAGATCCCGTCCGCCCAGACATACACATAGTGCCGTTGCGAGAGATCCCGGAGGCGCCAGCGCTCATGCTCGGCCTCCCACTCCGCCTTCAAACGCCCGATCACTCCCGGCGACAGCGCCGACGCGCCGGAACCCACCAGCTCCGACAGCGCCGCCCCGAAGTCCCCGCTCGACACTCCCAGCAGATACAGCGTCGGCAGCGCCGCATCCAGCGAGCGCGTCCGCCGCGCAAACCGCGGCAGGAGCCTGGACGAGAACCGAAGCCGGTCCTCCCCGGTTCCCACGCGATCCCGAACCTTCGGCCGACGAACCGCAACCGGCCCGATCCCCGTCAGGATCGTCCGCGCCGGACCATGACCGTGACGCACCAGACGCCGACGACCCGTCTCCGTTCGTTCGTCCTCGTACGCCGTCAGCAGCGCTGCCAGCTCCGCCTCCACGGCATGACGCACCAACGTGCGCGCTCCCGCTCGCAGAATCTCGGTCAGCGGGTCCTCAACTCCCTCTGCCGAGGGTCGGAAAACAACGGTACTCTCCGTCATGGCGTATCACTCCTCCTTGGAGATGTGGAAGGTTGGTTACTCCCACGATACGCCACCCCCTTCTCCAGACGTCACCCACTTTCGGCCATAGCTCACCCCCGAGCCCACCCGGATACAGGTATGCGGGTGGATCATTTGTCACCCCTTACCGGGATGGCAAAACAGAGATGGAACGGCACTTCTGGATATACGTGAAATACTGATCTCAAGTTGAAACCCGGTTTCAACTTGTACCTTCTGGTATCCTGAAATGGAGGCCCCGGTGGGATTCAAACCCACGATCAGAACCGTGCAAGGGACTGGCCTTTATCGCTTGGCTACGGGGCCTCAACCATTGTCCGAGGCGCGTCAACAGAGTTCACTCCGCGTCCCATATCGCCTCTCCTTTTCTTCGAGCAGTTCCACGATCTCGGCCACTTCCCACATGTGGTCTGCGATGCCCGCCGCCGGGGCCGGTGAAATCCCGTTGAGGGTCAGGTGTGGCCGGGCATATTTGTAGCAGAGGTAGTAGATGCCAAGGTTCAGCGCGTGATTCTCGATCTTCTTCGAGAAGGCGTTGGTCTTCCGGGAGTAGCGGCGCATCCCCATCCGCATGGTGGAGTTCCAGCTTGCCGGTCTTCGTCGCCTCTTCCTCTCAGGGATACGAGGCCGTCCGCGCCAGGGAGCCATTCCAAACTTGACCAGTGTCGATTTCCTTTCCGTCAAACTAGAGCAGTACATTCGCCGTCGATCCGGCGGTCCGGGATATGCTCATACGGTGCTATATGGGTCGCCACCGTGAAGGCGCGGGCGTAACGGAATGGACTCAGGCAGGCTTCGGTCGCGAGCCTCTCGATGGTCAGGTTCTTGTCGAGGTGGGTTTCGGTCAAATCCTTGACCTGCTACGTTCGACAGCCACAGCCTCGTAGTCTTGGACGGTGGTGATTACCTCGGCGTTCCGGTCGGAAGCGCCGGCCTCACATCGGTGGTTCCCTTGACTGGGGTAGAGGTGCTGGTCCACCCAGGTCCGGATCGCGGTGAGGGACAGGCAATAGCGACGTCCCAAGCTGTCGAGAGTGGCCCCCGGGAAACACTCTTTCCAACAATAGCTGCGACGGCGGTGTGGCCGGCAAACGGCACCGTCAGTTCTGCTCCGTCCGTGGGCGGATGCCGGAAGCCCTTGAGCACGCCCATGAAACGTGATGCAAGCCCAAGATACGCCAACGCACGTTACGGCGACTCAAGTTGAGGGAGCGGTAATGAAGGACATACCTTTTGTCGCGGCCGGCATCGAGACGCCACCGTCTCGGATCCCGGCCCGGCCAATACACTGGCAGAACGTGGTCGCTCACTCTGCGCAGCGTCGCGGTGCTTGGGGCTGCGGTCTTCGCGCCGTCCTTTTCCCTTCGTCGGTCGGGCTCCTTATGTGGACCGGATTGGCCTGTAGCGCGTCGGACGGTCCAGGTTCACCCGCTACACCTGAGCGAAGGGAAGAGCCGGTCCAGCGAGTGGTCGTTACGCCGGAGTCGGCCAGCCTTGAGGTCCGGACGAGCCTCCAACTGACCGCGGCGCTCCTCTCTTCCACCGGCGCCACGCTGTCGGGCCGATCCATCGAGTGGATCACCAGCGATCCGGGGGTGGCGGTGATATCTCCCACGGGAACCGTAATCGCGGTGGGAGCCGGGGCCGCGTCGATCACGGCCAGCAGCGAGTCAACGCAAGGATCGACGGCGATCAGGGTCACCCCGTCGGAACTCGAAATTCGCGGGCTCTACGTGCGGTTCGAACGGCGAGGCTGGCCCTCCGGGTACTGGTCAGGCAGAGTGATCCAGAACTTCACCGACCTCGACGAGGTCGTGGGCCACACCGTTGCCGAGGAGGTGTCCCAGCAACTCGATGCGATAAGAGCGATTGGCGTCAATACGATCACCTTCGAGCTTCGGGCTACGGACGCCGTGCGGATTCCGCCACCCCGCGAGCCCCCTGAATGCAATGTAAGTCCTGCCCTCGGCCTGCTGTGGCCGCGGCCGCCCGAGGAACACCTTGCCAACTTGGTTCCCTTCTTTGACTTGGTGCACTCGAAGGGAATTCGCATTCTCCTTAGACTCGTGAACACAAGGATGGACGACCGGTATCGCGCTGGGGCTGAGACGTGGCTCGGTGCGATTCTCCCGACCATTCACGGACACCCGGCGCTGGAGCTCGTCCTGTTCGAAGGAGATGAGCGATATCACGACACCGACCGCGATGGTGTCGCGGACTCGTGTGGCATACAAGCTGAACCCCCTCTTTGGCATGGTCCGGATGGAGCCGCCGCGCGCTATGTAGAGTGGGCCATCCAGTACGCGCTCTCCCTGGGCTTCCCTCCCCGAAAGTTGTCGGCTGAAGCCTTGATAGGCGTTTTCTCGATTGACAACGGTCCAGACCACCTTTGGTTCACGCCGGGAGTGATGAAGACCATCTTCGATCGTGTTGGCATTCCGGACGACCAACGCACCTACGCGATCTCGTTCTACCAAGGTCGTCGATGCAAATTTGCCCGGGGTTGGCCGTGCGAGGATGCCGCCCCCCATGAATGGATCGATGAGACTCTTCTGCGCACGATGCGCGCAATCGGACATGAAAGTTCGGCGCGGGTGATTGCCCCGGAGTTTGGCGTCGCCAGACCGGTCGGGCCGGTGTGGGGATCGGCGGAAACTCTCGAAAGTGCCGTCGTGCTAATGCGAAAGCGTGGCGTGGCCGGTGGCAGCTTCTGGCGCTGGACGAGCTTCGAGGATGAAGAAGACGCAGATCCAACGCAGCGGGAGCCGGTGAAACGAAGAGGTCCAGACTATGTCTATACGGTCGTAAGGGAAATCATGCGCCGTCTCTATGGCGGATGACGCTTGCTCTTGCCTCTTCCCGGTGCGCGATTCTCGTTCTCGCCACCCGGCGTGGTCCTCTGAGCTCCCAGACATCACCAAGAGTCCGCTATCCTCGTTCAAGGGCAGTCTGTGGCCAACTTACAACTCCGCAATGAGTAGGCTGAGGAGAATCCTCCCACCCCTTGTCTGTGTGGCAGGCTGCCTCTACGGCGGATGCAGCGACGCGCCTGGGACAGCCCCCTCGGTGCCGGCACCGCCTCCTGCGGAGCCTGAGCCCATCCCCGGGCCGGGGACGGACATCTTACAATTTCCGATGCGGGCGGTCGCCGTGGGCGGCCATTGGGCCGGGAACCGGCGAACGGTGGCGGCGTGGCTGGAACGCGGCAAGCGGGAAGCTCTCATACCGTCCGACTATCTCGATTGGCTCGCCAGCGCCCACGTCAACTGGGTGATGTTGTCCGTCAGCCTCCACTACGACGACAGTATGGACAGCACGGTGGAGCGTGACTACTCGACAGATCGGAACGTCCCCACCTGGCCGGACGATGCCCTCCGGCAGGCGACCCGGGAGTTTCGGGCGGCCGGGATGAACGTCTACCTCACTCTCGCGTTCGAGGCGCATGAGGCATGGACGGCGGAGCGGCCCGTGCGGAGGTGGCAGCTAGGCGACCCGGCGCCCCCGCACACGGGCGGCGTACCTCCGGGCGATCCCGCGGTCTTCGGCCTGATCTTGCCGGAGAACTGGCCGTGGCGTCCCGATCATCCGGACCACGAACGGTTCACGGCGGAGTTTTGGGAAACCTACACCCAGCAGGCCGTCTACTACGCGCGGATTGCTGAAGAGGAGGGCGTCGCTCTCTATTCCATCGGAACGGAGACGGACCGGCTTTTCCGGACCCGGCCCGCCGTGGACCCCTACATGCACAACGACTACGGGGACGAACTCCGCGAGATGGTGGCGCGGGTGCGCGACGTGTACTCGGGCCGCGTCACCTACGACGCGCACATAGATCCACTCGTTCACTTCCATCACTTCGGCCGGGGTTCCGCTGTGGGCCATCTGTGGGAGGACCTTGACCTGGATGTAGTGGGGCTGAGCGGCTGGTTCAGATTGACGGACACCCCGCCAACATCCACGATGAGTGTCCGGGATCTCGAAGCGAGCTATGAGCGCATCTTCCGCGATTACCTGGTTCCCCTGGCCGATCGGAACCCGGGCCGGGCGGTGGTCTTCACGGAGTACGGCGCGATGGATGTCGTGGAATCCCCGGCAGAGCCATCGGACTGGTCCCGAGAAGGGGAGCAGTTCGTGTTCTACGACGGGGACGGGAACGGGCTGGATGACGGGCGGGAGGTCCAGGCCAACATCTTCCAGGCGCTGTTCAGCACGATCGCTCTCTATCCCGGGGTGCTGAACGGAGCGTTCTTCTGGAATAACTGGATCGCCAGCGATGCGATGTGGGCCGAACATTGGGCCAACGAGCGGCAGTTCTCCTTCCGGGGGAAGCCGTCGGAAGAGGTCGTCAGTCTGGCGTACGAGTCCTATCTGAACCGGAGTCGCTGACTGGTACGGATATTCCCGTTCTGGTACGGCAAACGGTTCGTCGAGGGGCAGTCTGTCAATGAACGCTCATCCGGCGATCTATCCCGCGGGCCACCTTTCCCGTGCCCCGGTCCCGCCGAGGAACGCGCCCCACTGCTCCATCAGCGCACGGCGCCGCTCGAACATATCCGTGCGCCGGTAGGCCGCCTCGATACGGTTCGTGTTCACGTGAGCCAGCGCTGGCTCGCACACCTCCCGCGGCGCGTCCGAACACTCCGCCGCCCAGTCACGGAAGCTCGACCGGAACCCGTGCGGCACCACCGCGATCCGGAGGTCGCGGACCATCGTGGGCATGGCCGCCTCGGAGAGCGGGCCGCCCCTGGCCGAAGGGAACACCAGTCCCGACCCGTCCGCTCGTCTCTGCGCCTCCCGAAGCACCGCCAGTGCCCGCCCGGACAGCGGGACCCGGTGCTCCCTCCCGGCCCGTCTTCATCCGCTCCGCCGGAATACGCCACTCCCGCGCCTCAGGGTCCATCTCTTTCCACAGCGCGCCGCGCACCTCCCCGCTCCGGCACGCCGTCAGCACCAGGAACTCGAACGCCAGCACGGTCGCGGGATGGGCCCCCGAGCGGCGCACCTGCTCGATGGCCTCGCCCACTTCCGCGTACGGGAGTGCCCGGTGGTGCTGTGGCCGGAAGCCGTTCTTCGGCAGCGCCGCGCCGAGGGCCTCTCCGGCCGGGTTGTCCTCCCGGTAGCCCTGGGCCACCGCCCAACGCATCACCGCGCCGATCCGCTGGCGAATCCGACGCGCCGGCACCCGCTTCTCGTTCCAGATCGGCAGCGGCACCGGCATCACGGCCGACGTGTTGATCCGGTGCACCGGCCTCCCGCCGAGTTTCGGTATCGCGTGGTACCGGAGGCTCGCCCGCCAGAGCTTCTCCTGCCTGACGCCGTCCTTCCCGCCGGCCCGGTGCACCGCGATGACCTCGCGACGGCCTCCTCAAGGCACTCCACGAAGACTGGAGTGCGGATGGTGCCATCAGCCCGTAGAAGCCTTCCCGCAGGGATCAATCGCGCCGTAGGCGCGGGCTGGGAGCGACCCCGGACCATGGAAATAAGTACGAACATAAGTTCGATTTCCGGGGCTGTAGATCGTACGATCGGAGGGGGGTCGCTCCCAGCCCCACTCTCCGCCCAGAAGCGGAGAGTGGGATTCGGAGGCATGCGAGAAAACCACAACGGGGCCAACGAGTCCTGCGAGCCCTCCGGGTGGGATTGAGAGCAAATAAGTACGCACAAAAGGGGAGTCTGACCTTTGTTCATACGAAAGTGGCCCCGAGTATGACCCCGGCGAGGGCAAATTACTCACGGGAGTCGGGGGGCAGGTCGTCAACGGCCTGGTGCGCCTGCCCGGCGACCATCGCCAGGTGTGGAAGGTCGTTCAGGCCGAAACTACCGGTGCTGCGCCGGCCGCCGTCGGTGCGGTAGAGGCGCGACAAGGTTCCGGAGAAGAAGGACCGGCCATTGACGCGGAGTTCTTTCATCGGGGGTCTTCTCGGATGTGACTGTCGCGGGGTGTGAAGCCTCGTGGTGGGTCAGCCGGCGAGCCGGTCGGGAGTCAGGCGCTCGGCGATGTGGGTCGAGTAAGCGTCGATGTATCTGGCGGGCCCATGCGCGGCCCTCTCGCGGTCCAGGATGCGACGATAGGCCTTGACGGCCTTGATCACGCCGCCGTACTTGTCGAGGGGTCTGACGTTGTCGGTAGTCCTGACGAGTTCGACTTCGTCGATGAGTTGCTGGTCGGTTTCGGAGCGGACAACGGGGGGCGCGGGCGGCCCGCGCCAGGTTTCGAGGATCGCCGCGTTCGCGGCGGCGGCGTCCTCGGTGCGGGTGACGGCGACGACGTGAACGGCGCCGCCGCCGTCGCCGAGAGCGTCCCAGAGGGCGGCGTGGGCGGCGACCCAGGCGCGGATGCGGTCGGATTGGAGACGGCGCCGGCCACTCGGATCGGCATAGACGAAGGTGGTCGTGGTTCCGCTACCCGCGATGGGGAGCTTGAGGGGGAAGTAGCGCGGGTCGGCCGGGCTGCGGAGGGACCGCGATGGCGGCGGTGGGGAAGGACGGCCGGTGAGATTCCGAGGCGCTGGAAGTAGGCCAGCTTCTCGGTTTCGGTGGCGAGCCAACCGAGCTCCGGACGTTCGAGGACGTAGTCGAGGGAGAGCAGCCGTCGTATCGTGACCTCCGGGAATGCGCTCCGACGACGGCGGTCGTTCTCGATCCCGAGGGCGCGGTAGAGCGATCGGCCATGGACCTGGCAAATGCTGGTGGGCCGGTAGCCACGTCGGTCGAGGCGCCCCGCTTCGCGGGCGACGCCAGCGTCCATGAGGGCGCGCACAAAACGGGTGGCCGGCCCGGCGGTCACGTTGTAGCGCGCCTGGTATTGGCTCCGCGTGAAAACGCCGGAGTGGAGGCAGACGAGAGTAAGCCAGTCTGCTTGGCGGTCGGTCCAGCCGAGGCGGCGAAGGGTCGCGGCGCATTCCCCGAAGGTGAGAGGTACGGTGGGGGTGGTCGCGCCCGTCATGGTGCGGGAAGGGCCGTGAGAAGCGGCCGGCGACGGTCGGGTAACTGATCACGACCGGGGCGTTCCCACTGCTGAAGCCCCGAACGTTGACGCCTGTCCCGTGACGAGCGTTAGCGGGCTATCGAGGGACCGTCTGGGAATGGACCCTCGTTCGTCCGCCTCTCCCGCGAGCTGCTCGGACACGTCGGTGTGTCGGCAGGTCGCCTCGACGCTGTTCGCGTTCACATGGGCTCGTGGTCCTGACTGGTACTGTCATTGTGGCGGTCGAGTCGCGCCGCTGGAGGGCTCCATGAGCGCCGCAACGTCATGATGTTGGCATGCGATCGGATGCGGTCGTTCGCCACCGCACTGCTGTTCGCGTACTCCGCGTGCGGGCCAGCCGGGGATGACGGCGCGAGTGTTGAGGCATCGCCTGAGGCTGCGTCGGATGACGGTTCTACGCGCGGCGGTCTTCCCGTTCGACCTTCGGCAACTGCGGTGTCGGAAGACACGGGTCCAGCGGGATTGCTGGTGGCGGCGGCACGTGCCGGAGACGTGCGTTGTGTGCGGGAACTGCTGGCTGCCGGGGTGGCGCCCGATTCCGAAAGCGGCGGACAGTTCGCTATCCACGGTGCTGTCGCCAGCGGCTCCGTTGCCGCTCTGCACTTCCTGGTGGCGGCCGGCGCGCACCTCGAGGCGGTGGACCAGACTGGGAACACCGCCCTGACCAACGCCGCTCTCTTTGGAAACGCCGAAGCGGTAACGCTCCTGGTGAGCGCCGGCGCCGACCCGAACGCGTACGCGGAACCGAATAGCCAGACACCGCTCCAAGCCATTCTGTCGGGCTGGGCGATGGGGCTTTCGGGCCGGAATCCGAGGTTCGCCGTAACGGAAGAGGAGCGATACAAGGCAGCTTGGGTGCTCATCCAAGCCGGGGGCGATCCGCACTTCGCTCCCGAGGGGCATCTGCCGCCCGTCGTGCTCGCGGAAGGCATCGGCGGTGCGATAGGGCAGTTGTACGCCGGGGAATCGACTAATCCGGGACGGGGGCCGCGCTAATTGCCCTCCCCGGGGTCACCCTCGGGGCCACCTTTGCAGTAGCGGAAGTCAACACCCCCTTCCGCTACCACTTCCGCTACCCAGCTCTCGCCACCGTGCGTCTCGAAACCCGTTGGCATTGCTGCGGTTCGCTCGCATCCTCCCGGACCGGACTCTGGGTTCTGGGCGGAAAGCGGGGTTGGGAGCGACCCCCCTCCGATCGGACGATCTGCGTCCCGGAAACGCGGCGCTTGTAACGCCGGTTGTTTCAGGTTCGGGGTCGCTCCCAGCCCGCGCCTGCGGCGCGATGGATCCCTGCGGGAAGGCCACGAACCTGCCCCCGGGCGGGTGGAGGCGGCGGTCCGCGATGCGGACGAAGGCATCGAGCCACCGCGCACTGAGGCCGCTCACGACCTCGTTGGCCCGCTCCCCGACATTGGGGAGCTGGAGGGCCTCCGCCGGGCCGGAGACGGCCTGGTCCGCCCGTGCGATGCGGGCGGCGACCACAACGGTGCGCCACTGCGCCGTAAGCGCACCGGTGCGGGGGTCCGGGGGCGGCGCCCAAGGCGGCGCCCCCGGTCCGCCAGGTGCTCCGGCAGCGGCGCGAGAAGCCGGGGGTTCAGAAGGGGGGCGCCGCCCAGGGCGCCGCCCCCCTCGCCAGCTCCAGTGTGGACACACTGGGTATGCTGGCTTACGGTCAAGTAGCCTGCCGACTCTGGTGGTCATCTCGGGTGCCTCCGCTGAGGCCCCGAACGGTGAGGCGAGTCCGGCGACGAGTGTTAGCATCCTATCGAGAGATAGACTGCAAATGGACGGCCCTCCGGCCGTCCATCCAACGATCCGCGGGCCGGGGGTGCCGGTTGAATGGCGTCGCGATGACCCGCATACTTTTCTCTGTGAGTGTGATGGTCGGTTCTTTACTGTGGGTTGCGGTGGCTGGCACGCTCTACGGGACACCGCGAGCGGAAGACGCGCCGAAACGGGCAGTGTTCCGCCGTAGCGTGTCGGACCTGCAGTGCGCCGCGTCATTGCCTCTCGGTGTTCAGGAGCCTTTGGATTGCGACGACTGGAACACGGAAGCTTTCTTTCGTGCTGCCGCGGCGCACGACGTTACACGATGCCTTGAGGCCGGGGCCGACATCCAAGCCCGGGCCGAAGATGCCTACACCCCACTCCATCAGGGGTCTTGGCACAGTGACGACCCAGCCGTGGTGAGAGTGCTCCTGGACGCCGGAGCCGACATCGGAGCCCGCAGTGATCATGGAGTCACTCCTCTGCACGCGGCCTCGTACGGCAGCTCGAATCCGGCGGTAGTCGACACGCTCCTGACATCCGGAGCGGACATCATGGAGCGCGATAGCGCTGGGGACGACAAAGGAGCCACACCGCTGCATTTCGCAGCCCGGGGCAACCCGCATCCGGCGATGATTGAGGCGCTGATCGCGGCGGGTGCTGATATTCGGGCGCGCGCTGAAGGTGGAAACACAGCGCTGCACTACGGGGCCGCCCACGGAGGTCCGGCCGTCGTCGAGGCATTGGTGGCGGCGGGGGCGGACATTGCAAGGGCCGCTGACGACGGGAACACGCCACTGCACCTGGCGACGATCAACAACGGGAATCCCGCAATGATCGAGACGCTACTAGCGGCTGGCGCTGAGATCCACGAACGGGACAGCCACGGCGACACGCCTTTGTTGAACGCAGCCAAGGACAACGAGAACGTGGCGGTTATCGAAGCGCTCCTGGCGGCGGGAGGGGACATCCATGTACGCAACAAGAGGGGGAACACGCCGCTACACGGGGCGGCGCTGTTTGGCGAGAATCCGGCCGTGATTGGTGCATTGCTCGCGGCCGGGGCCGACCTGATGGCGCGGGCGTTGGACGGTTCCACACCCCTCCACAAGGGCGTTCAGAACACGACGAATCCTGCGGTGATCATCCCGTTGCTCGAAGCCGGGGCCGACCCAATGGCAGCCGACGAATCCGGAAGGACGCCGTGGGATCTCGCCCAGGCAAATGACATCTTGAAGGAATCCGAAGCCTATTGGCGACTGAACGATGCGAGATTCAGTTCACGTAGGCCGTAAGTGAACACCCACAGCCGATTCCGAGGCACGGTGGGTTACCGGCTTCTCGCGTCCCCGCCAATGAGGACCGCGGCTGTGCTGGCGATGTCCTTCTTGGCCGCGTGCGCTCCCCCCCGGGAAAGTTCGCCGACCGAACAAGAGGTGGCTTCCCTCCTCAATCGGCTGGAGACGGCTCAAGATCGCGAAGGGACATCAGTCGGCCGGTCCTGCGCCGGGGAGAGCGTTATCGGAGTCGAAGCACTGGTCGCCGAGTTTCTGAGCGAAGAGCTCGACTTCGAGTGTTCCGTACGCTCGGTTCGGGAAGAGGTCCGGGGAGGTGACGCGCTCTGGGTCTTCGAGAACCGGGACCTCGTAGCATGGAGTAAGGAGGGCGGCTGGGAAGATGCCGTCTTCATCACGGTCTTCTATGGTGCGGCTGGAGGCACATCCGCAAACGGGAACTTGCTCTCCCTAGCCGTCGCGCTCGATGGCCTCCGCTCCCACGCGGCCGGGCAGAATCGAGCCTCCGGAAAACTGGTGCTCTCCATAACCGAAGCCCCTACTCCTAGTGGCCAAGGCTGGTTGCCGCCGTCCCGCGAGGGGGCAGACGAGCGGACCCAATACACCATTGCGATGGACGGGGAGATAGCTGGCGAACCCGGGGCCTACCGACGGATACCAGTTCTACCTGGATCCCACCCCGGCTGGATCATCGGAGTTTCAGGGCCTGCGCTCGCGGTTGAAAGGATCCCATCGAACCGCGGGAACGAAGCAAACAATCCTTCCGGAGAGGAATCTTCTGCGGAGCGGGGTGGCGATTCCGGCGTAGTGATTCCTGCCCCATACGGATTGACCATTCACACCGCGCACTGGATCGATGGGACCAATGACGAAACGGTGAGTATTGGGACGCTGCGACAGCAGTTCATGGAAGACCTGCGGCTGGTTCTTCCCCACGTCGCGCCTCCCGTGAGTGCTTTCTGGAGCGCAGCTCGCAACTGGATGGCCTGGGCCGCCTGGGTAGTGCTGCCCCTCGTAATCCTCTTCTTGGTGACGAGAGTTCTGCTCATCGAAGCGGAGACTGTGCTCGCAGACCTAAAGAAGAGACTGGACCGGCTTGGCAGCACTAAGGACCAGTACGAGAGAGATCGCAAGAGGGTCGAGGAATCCGCCGAGAACTTGGAAAACAACATTCGCGCGCAGAAAGACCAAGAGCGACAAGTTAAGGCCCAACTTCAGACCGGAGCACACCGAGAAACCGCCATAGGCCGAGTTAAGCGATGGTTCGCGCAGCAGCTCCTCAGATGGCGTACGCAGCGGCTGAAAGGCAGGATATCCCGGAACGAACGGCTGCTGGTTCTTGAGAGGGAACGGTTGGGACGAATATGCGACGAGTTAAATGGACTCGAAGCGAAAATCGGTAACTTATGTCGATTGCGGACGGAGTGGGCTGGCCGCAAACAAAGGTCCGTCAAAGAGCTGGGTTCGAGTATCTGGGATCACCTAGTTCAGCACGCTGAGGACCGGCACTCTAGATGGGCGGCGGTCACGGGAATCATAGTCTGTGCCGCCGTATTCTTGGTCGGATTCCTGGCCGAGTCGGCTGAAACAGGCTGGTGTTTCCGGGGGCTGTGGGTTGGTCTGGTCGCCGTGGTGGCCGCGCTAGCGTTGATTGCCGCAAGAAGATCAGCAGGGACCGAGTCGGCCCGAGGGATCGCCGCGACCTCGGTAGGGGCCGGGTTGGTCTGCTTTGTGGTCTTGGATACGAGCGAGCTAATTCCATTCCCTGCCAGCAGCTACGCGGCGAGCGCTTGGGCGAACCTCTATGACTCCCAACTCGTTACGCTCATGTTCGGCTGCTTTGGCCTGCTGGTGAGTCTGCACGCGACGTCGGTCCTTGGCCAGGGAAACACATCGGAATATGCCGAATCGGCTCGGCAGAGCCTACCTCCTGAGATGGTTCAACGCGCTAGGCGCAGGAAGAAGCGGCTACTCGTATGCCTGCTGGTCACATACGTGCTTCTCGGCCTGTCCTTCCTTCGTCCGGCCCTAGACTACGTGTTTCTCTGGGAGCCGGTGTTCGGCGTCACGACGGTAACGGTCGTCACAGCGGCAGCCCTGCTGCTGCCGGTCTTTGCGCTCTGGTTTCAAGTTGAGGGGAGCAGGGCAAGTATGTACGAGTCAGACCGTCGACCGGAGGCGGGACAGGGCGAGACCAGCGGCCAGAGGGGCATACCTGCGGATAGCGGGAGTTGAGACATGCAGGAGCGTCTTGCGCCAGCTATCGCGGTGGCTATGGCGACGGTTGGCGGATTTGCGGCCTGCGGGCCAGGGAATGAAGACCCGAGACCATTCGAGCAGGTCCTGGAGGCACTGGTCACGACGGACGCGTCCGGCGTAGTGGAAGCGCGACTTGCGGTCGCGCCCGATGGCGGCGAACGAAGACTTCGGAAGTGGCTTGAAAGCACGGAGGATCGGGCGAGAGGGGCGAACCTCTTGCCAGAGGCGAAACCTGAGATCAAGAACGTCGATGTAGGGCCGAAGAAACGGACCGTGCAAGTTGTCTTCCCTGCGCATCCGGACTTGCGGCTGATGGCGGTTCTTCTGGATTCGGCTGACCGAAGGCGGGAGATGGTGAAATTCGGTAGCGTCGGTAAGGACTCTCCGATACCCCCCGGAGTAGCGGAATTGTGGCGCGTGACGAACTGGCCCGATGAAACGGAGCTAACGATTGTTATTGCGCGGTGCGCGAAACCCGAGCTGATGCTCAGCCGGCAGTACGGCGGTGCAGTGGCCAGAAAATGGATCGAGGAGTTTCAGGGCCTGTTCAAGAGCCAGGAGATCGATGCAAATCGTCTTCTTCTGCAGGTGCGCGAAACTCTTGTCTTGGACAAACTCCCGGCGTGCTGCCCAGACTGATGAACTCTGATTCACGGGGGACGTTCCACGGTTTCGAAGCTAGCACTAGACACCAGCGCGCCGCCCTCTCTTGCCCCCGGTCCCGGCCAGGAACGCGGCCCACTGCTCCATGAGGGTCCGACGCCGCTCGAACAGGTCCGTGCGCCGGTAGGCTGCCTCCACCCGGTCCGAGTTCACGTGGGCCAGCGCTAGCTCGCACACCTCGCGGGGCGCGTCCGTGCACTCCGCCGCCCAGTCACGGAAGCTCGATCGGAACCCGTGCGGCACCGCCCCGATCCCGAGGTCCCGGACCAGCTTCACAATCGCAAACCCGGAGAGCGGGCGGCCCCGCGCCGAGGGGAACACCACGCCCGAGCCATCCGCGAGCGCCTGCGCCTCCGGCAGCACCGCCAAAGCCCCCTCAGAGAGCGGAACCCGGTGCTCACGTCCCGTCTTCATCCGCTTCGCCGGAATGCGCCATTCCCGTCCTGCAAGGTCCATCTCCTTCCACCGTGCGCCGCGAACCTCACCACTCCGGCACGCCGTCAGCACCAGGAACTCGAACGCCAGCACGGTCGCGCGATACGCCCCGGAACCCCGCACCTGCGCCAAGGCGCCGGCCACCTCCGCATACGGGAGCGCCGCGAGATGCTGGGGGCGGACGCCATTCTTGGGGAGCGCCGCCCCGATGGCTTCCCCGGCCGGGTTGTCTTCCCGGTAGCCCTGCGCCACCGCCCAACGCATTACCGTCGAGATCCGCTGCCGAACCCGACGCGCCGTCACCCGCTTCTCGTTCCAGATCGGCAGCAGCACCGCCATCACGTCCGCCGTGTTGATCCGGTTCACTGGTCTTCCGCCGAGCTTCGGCACCGCGTAGTCCCGGAGGGTCGCCCGCCAGTCCTTCTCGGACTTGCTGCCGTCCTTCCATCCAGCCCGGTGCATCGCGATCACCTTCTCGACGGCTTCCTCGAAGGTCGGAACCGTCCGCTTGCGGCCGGTCACCAGTTCCCCGCGCCGCCGGGCGGCAAGGTTCAGGGCGCACTTCTCGCGGGCCTCGGCCAGACTGACGTGGGGCCACGACCCGAGTCCGAGATTGCGCTGGCGGCTGTCTATGCTGATGCGCTGCGCCCAGGACTTCGCCAGGTGGCCGCGGGCCGTATGCTTGACGAGCAGCGACAGGCCACCGGAGCCGCGTCCGTCGCCATAGCGACCGGGCTGCTCAATGGTGGTGACGAAGCGTGCGGAGAGGCGGTAGGGTCGTTCCATCATGTGTTTTTGGTTCCTGAAGAGGGTTCTTGGTTCCTACAGCTACCAAGTGGATATCAGAAAAACGGCGGGAACAAGCGGGTTGCGATTGCTCCCGGATGGAACATTGTAGCACGATAAGCCATTGACAAACGGTCATATTAGGAGACTACAGTGGCACCTGTCGGAACCGGATGGAACGCGAAGATTGCCGACCTCCGGTCGGCATCGCCGCGCGACAGCGCGGCGAAAGTTGCCTTGCTGCGCGCCTGGATGATGCCGCTCGTGAGGGAAGCCAGCCCGAACGCGGGCGCCCATCGGTCTCAGAAGAGGTCGGAGTGCGTTCCCGTCCGCCGGAGGATGAGGCGTTCTCCGCATATTTCATAAATCAAAAGCCAATCCGGCCCCACATGTAACTCCCACACATCACGTTCCATGCCGCTTAATTTGTGTGGCCGGGCGTTCGGCGGTAGTCGTTCGTCGTTGGACAGGATCCTGACCAGGCGCCAGAGCTTCTTCAGATCCCGGCCTCGTCTTTCTATACGCCGGAGATCGCGGTCAAAGCGCGTGACGGCCGAGATCGTTCTCGGCCGTTTATTCGCTGTGAGTGGATCCTTCACTCGGTGTCTTCTTCACGCGCCCGCTACTCGCGTCGCGACGGGCGTTGACATCGGCGATGAGTTCCTCGACCGAAGCGAACTGCTTCAGATTCTCGATGGGCTCGTTCAGGGCCGCCACGGTCTCGGCGTTCGGGAGGCGCACCGGGAACGGCAGCCCTCGCTGAAGGACAACCTGCTTGAGTGCCATTCGAACGAACTCGGTAGGTCTCAGGCCAAGGGTTGCGAGTACGGCTTCGGCTTCGGCCTTTAGTTCCGGCTCCACCCGGATGTGGATCTGTTCGGTCTTGGTCATTTGTTGGTAGTCCTGCGTTGGGTAGTATGTGTATGAGTAACGGTTGAAAGTCGGTTGCCACCAGATGATACTCAATGAGTATCAAGTGTAGCACGTTGGAATCGATGTGCCTGTCCGCCACTGTCGAATCCGGCGCCCGTTTCGCCCCCTCCGAGGAGCGATGCCGACGGCAGATCGGCTGTCGATTCGTCTCCCGGCGATGGAGCGATTTGCTCTTCGTTTACGCCTCCGCCGCGCGAAGTGCGGTGAGCGTTCTCTCGAAGTCTTCCGCAAGCGGCGTCCTGAACCGGACCGGCTCTCCCGTGCCCGGATGAGTGAAGGCGATCTCGGCGGCGTGAAGGGCGGGGCGTTCGAGGCGGCGAAGAGCGGCTCCCGCCTGTCCGCCTCCGCGGCGGGGGGCCCCGGGCCCGTACATCACGTCGCCGGCGATGGGGTAGCCGACGTGGGCCAGGTGGACGCGGGCCTGGTGGGTGCGGCCGGTGTGCAGGCGAATACCGACGAAGGTGCTGAGGGGGAGCTCTTCCAGGGGCCAGGCCTCGGTCTCGGCCTCTCGCGCGTGCCTTCCCCGGCAGCGGTAGCGCTGCCCGTTCTTCGGGTCGCGTCCGATGGGCTCGGCGATCTGTCGGTGTTCACCGAAACGACCCATTACCAAGGCCAGGTATTGCTTTTCTACCCGCCGCTCTGCGAAGGCCTCCGCGAGCCGGAGCCGAACCGGTTCGGTGCGGGCGGCAATCAGGACTCCGCTCGTCCCGCGGTCGAGCCGGTGCACGAGCCCGGGGCGTCCGGGCGGGCCGACCCTCCGGATCTCGGGGTAGTGGTGGATCAGCCCGTTGGCGAGCGTGCCCCCGTGGTGGCCCGGCCCCGGATGCACCACGAGTCCCGCCGGTTTGTCGACGACAACCAGCCAGGCGTCTTCATGGAGGATTTCGAGCGATACGGGCTCTGGTGACAGCGGATCCTGCTCGCCCGGTGCGCCGAACAGCGGGCTGCGCCCGTCGCCCGGCGCCGCGATGCGCACTCGCTGGCCGGCGCGGCAGCGCTGACCCGGACGCCGGGCCCGACCGTCGAGCCGTACAAATCCCGCCTGCACCCAGCGCCCCGCCTCGCTGCGGCTGATGTCGGGGAGGTGCTCCGAGGCGATCAGGTCGAGCCGCTGGCCATCACCGGCTTCGCCGACCTCGAATTCGAGAATCGTCTCGCCGGCGGATCCCGGCGCTTCAGGCGGTACGTCTTCGGAGGACAAGGAGAGAGATCGCGGCCGCCGCGACGATCCAGATCCCGACGAACTGCGAGGTGCTGAGCAGCCCGTCGAAGACGAACCCGCGGGGGTCGCCCCGGTAGAACTCGACGATGAAGCGGGCGATCGGATAGACGAGCGCCCAGGTTACGAAGAGCTGGCCCGCGAACCGGCGGCGGGGTGCAAGCCACAACAGAAAGAAGAAGAGCGCGAACTCGATGCCCGCTTCGTAGAGCTGGGTCGGGTGGAGCGGGGTGTGGAGCGGAACCCCGGTAACCGAGTTCGCGTACACGTCCGTGAACGTGACGGACGGCAGGCCTTCCGCCGGGATCCCGTAGCAGCAGCCCGCTGCAAAGCACCCGAGCCTGCCGATTCCGTGCCCGAGCGCGACCGAGGGCGCCATGAGGTCCCCGCCGTGCCAGACGGGGATCCCGCGCTTCCGGAAGAACCAGATGGTGGCCCCGACCGCTCCCAGGAGGCCGCCGAAGAAGACGCCCCCGGCGGTGAGGAAACCCCAGGGATTGGCCAGGAATCGCGCCGGATCCAGCAGGATCAGGAGCACCTTGGCGCCGACCAGCGCCCCGATCACCAGGTAGAGCCCGAGGTCGTAGATGTTCTGCGGCTGGATGCCGTAGCGCGGGGCGCGTTTCGCCGCCACGTAGAGGCCGAGCAGAAACCCGGCGAACATGAGGATCCCGTAGGTGTGGAGGATCGGGTGGAAGGTCCGCCCCAGGAACTCGAAGGACCCGAAGTCCGCCAGACGGGGAAACATGTTCTCAGCCGCTCAGGTCTTCCTGGCCCGTGCCCGCGGATTCCCGGCGGAGATCCCGAACGCTCTCGAGCACGAGCAGGCCGACCCCGGTGCAGATCATCGCGTCCGCGATGTTGAAGGCGGGCCAATGGGCGCTGCCGATATAGACGTCGAGGAAGTCCACAACGTATCCGTAGAGGACCCGGTCCAGGATGTTGCCGACGGCACCCGACAGCATCGCGGCGATCCCGACCACGGTCATCATCGAAAGGGGTCCGGCGCGCCACGCGAACCACACGATCGCGACCAGCAGTCCGGCTGAAACCGCGGTGAGCAGCCACGCCTTCCCGGGAAAGGCAACGCCGCCGAGCAGCCCGAACGCCATTCCGGTGTTGTGCACCAGCGTGAGCTGGAAGAACCCGGGGATCACTTCCACCGGGTTTCCCATCGAGAGCGAGCGCTCCGCGAGCACTTTCGTGATCCGGTCGGCTATCAGAATCCCCGCGAAGAGGGCGAACAGCTGGGGACGGCGCCCTCGCAGGAGGTCGGTCAACGAGCCCGGATTCTAGCGAGCACCGCCGGGTCGCCTACCGGGAGCGGCCGCCCCCGCCTCCGGTTGGATGGCGCGATCCAGTCGCTTCTTCCTTACACTTGCGGCCCCTTCCTCCCGACGCCCCCATGAACCTCGCGATCCGCGACCTCGCCGGTATGGCCGATATGAAGGAGTGCGAGGCGATCCAGAAAGAGGTGTGGGGCTTCGTGGACCTCGACATCGTTCCGGCGGGACTCATCGCCGTCATGGGTCACTACGGCGCCGTCACCGCCGGAGCGTTTGTAGAAGAGCGGATGGCGGGGTTCGTGTGCGGTTTTCCTGCGTGCGGGGCAGGGGAACCTTTCCATCACTCCCACATGCTCGCGGTGCGGCCGGAGTTCCAGGGCGCCGGGATCGGGCTCGCGCTCAAGTGGGCGCAGGCCGACCGGGTGCTCGCCCAGGGAATTCGCCGGATGAACTGGACCTTCGATCCGCTCCAGGCGCGGAACGCGAACCTGAATATCAACCATCTGGGGTGCGTGTCTTCGGTGTACCGCCTGAACGTATACGGGGAGAGCAAGAGCCCTCTCCATGGCGGGATTCCGACCGATCGACTCGAGCCGGACTGGCAGCTCGACTCCGAGCGGGTGGCCCAAGCCCGCCGGGGAGAGCTGGTCCCGCCGCCTGGAATCCCGGACCTGCCGTGGGCCAACCGGATCGCGTTCCGGGCGAGTGGGCTGCCGGAAATGGCCGACTTCGCAGTGCCACCGGACAAGGCAGGGGGGAGCGACGTCCTCTTCGGCATCCCGAGCGACTTCAACGCGGTCATGCGAGCGGACATCGACCTTGCCATGGACTGGAGGCTGAAGAGCCGTGAAGCTCTGACCGCACTGTTCGAAAGCGACTACGAGGTCGTCCGTTTGCACCGGAAAGGCCGCGCCGCCGCTTACCGGCTGCGGCCGAGAGCCAGGTAATCCGGGCCGGATTCCCGTCCGTCCGTCAGTTCAGGACGCGCCTTGCGTCCAGCGAGGCCGCCGTTTATCGAGGAAGGCGCGCATCCCTTCCTGGGCGTCGGGTTCGACCGCGTTACCGCACATGACTTCGGACATCTGGGCGTAGGCGTCTTCCACGCTGAGGCCGGCCTGCCGGTGGAACGCGCGCTTCCCGAGGGCGACCACGAAGGGACTTGCCTCGGCAATCCGTTCCACGAACGTCTGGCTCTCCGCTTCCAGCCGGTCCTCCGGAACCACCCGGTTCACGAGCCCCCAATCCAGCGCCGTCGGGGCGTCCACGAAATCCCCGGTGAGCAACATCTCCATCGCGCGCTTGCGGCCGACGGCACGGCTCACTGGAACCATCGGAGTGGAGCAGAAGAGCCCGATGCGGACCCCCGGGGTAGCGAAGCGGGCGGTCTCGGCGGCGACCGCCAGATCGCAGGCCGCGACCAGTTGACATCCGGCGGCGGTCGCGATGCCGCGCACCTCCGCGATCACCGGCAAAGGCAGGACGCGAATGGTCTCCATGAGAGCCGAGCACGCGAGAAAGACCTGGCGCTGTTCCTCGGGACTTGCCCCCACCATCTCCGGCAGGTAGTGGCCGGCGGAAAAAGCGGGACCGGCGCCGGCCAGGACGATGGCGCGTGCGCCTTCTTCCCCGGCCGCCTCCCGAAGCGCCGCCGACAGCCGGTCCATCATGGTCACCGACAGGGCGTTCCGCTTTTCGGGCCAGCGCATCTCCACCCGGGCGGCGGGTCCCCGCCGGAGGACCGCGACCTCAGCTTCCGGCATCGGAACTCCCGCTTTCCACGAATCCCACCAACTGTTCAGGCCTCGGTGGCGCCGTGAGCAGACTGCCGACGATCAGCCCCGAGATGGAGGCCGCCGCGGCGGGGTAGATCACGTAGTCATAGTCGGTGGGAAGGAAGAGCACCCTTTCGACTCCGGCGGAGTTCAGTACCCCGAAGATGAGGGTGGTCACGATCCCGGCGGAGATGGAAATGACGCCGCCAATCGGGCTCGCCCGGCGCCATAGGAATGCCGCTAGCAGCGCGGGGGTCACCGCAGCCCCCACCATGGTGTAGGCGTAAAGCGCCATGTCCAGAATGCTCTCGAAACGGGTAGTGATGACAAGGGCGAGCGCCGATAGGCCCACCATGGCGAACCGCTGGAACCGGATCACGGTTCGGGAGTCGGCATCCGGCCGCAGGAAGCGTTGGTAGATGTCCCTGGCCATCCCGGTCGAGGGGACGAGCAGGAAGGTGGTCGCCGTGGAAAAGATGATGGCCACTGCGCCGGCGAGCAGGAGGCACCCGGCGAACACCGGAAGCTTCTGGCGCGCGAACTCGAGGAGCACGGTCTCGGTGGCTCCGGTGTTGAACCCCGCCGCGGTCCGGAAGGCCGGATCGTCCCAGTAGCCGGCGGCCGCGAAGACCGCGGTGGCGTCGATCAGCACTTCGATAACGATGACGCCAACGATCATCCCGACCACCGCCTTGCGGGCTGCGGACCCGGACCGGGCGGCGTAGAACTTCTGATACATGCCGCTCTCCCCCAGCAGGAGCAGCATGGTGGGCAGGAAGAGGCCGATCGCCGCTGAAAGACCGAGGCGGCCGGTAAGGGTGAAGTGGGTTTCCGGCAGGACGCTGGTGATGCCCTCGACGCCCCCGGCGCCGGCGAAGGCGAGTGGCGCCGCGATGACGATGCTGACGATGATGATGATTCCGTTCACCATGTCGAGGCTGATCACGGAGATCATCCCGGCGCTCACCGCGAACAGGGTAACCAGGACCGCGACGATGGCCATTCCCACGTTGGGGTCGAGTCCGGGGAAGAGGATGGCGAGCAGCCGTCCGCCACCCACGAATTGGTATCCCGCGATCGTGAGATAGGCGATCGCGATTGCGGTGGTTCCAAGGAGGCGCGCCGCGGGGTGGTAACGGCGCTCCAGCAGGTCCGGAACGGTGTATTCGGCGATGCGCCGAACCCGGGCCGCAAGAAAGAAGACCACCACGATCCCGACCCAGGCTCCCGCGCTCATCCACAGCGCCGAGAACCCTTCGCGGAATGCCCGGCCGGCGCCGCCGAAGAGGCTCCCGGAGCCAATCCAGGTGCACACCAGGGTCCCGACCAGGATCTGCCAGGGGACCGAACGGCCGGCGACCATGAAGTCGTCCTGGGTGGTGACCCTCCGCGCCCGCCGGAGCGCGATGAACACCAGCAGGCCGAGGTATCCGAGAACCGTGACGACGTAGATCACGCTTCGATCCTATCCCACGAAACCGCGCCCGATCCTTGCGTCGGCACTGGTCGCGAGGCGGCCAGCACCCTCGGAAATCCGGCGAGGTCCGGATGCGACGCCACGGCTTGGAAGCCGGCTCGCTGGAGGATGGCCGTACCCCGCTCCCGTTGGCCGGCGCCGATTTCGACCAGAACATGGCCGCCGGAGCGGAGGACGCACGCGGCCATTGGCGCCAGCCGACGGAGCGGATCCAAGCCGTCCGCGCCTCCGGCGAGGGCGGCGCGGGGTTCGTGGTCGCGCACTTCGGGCTCGAGCTGATCGATCTCCCGGTCCGGGATATAGGGCAGGTTCGCAACGACTCCGTCCAGGGTGCCAGGCGCGAGGGCGGTCAACAGGTTGCCCGCTACCAGTTGGATTCGTGAGCCCAGGTTGCATCTCCGGATGTTCCCGGCGGCGAGGTCGAGCGCTCCCCGCGCGTTGTCGAGGGCGACGATGCGGGCGGCCGGCAGGCGAGAGGCAAGCGCGAGGGAGATGGCTCCTGACCCACAGCCCACATCGGCGATCCGGAGTGGGACAGCGCCGCTCTTCGAGAACCGGGTGAGTGCCGTTTCCACGAGAGTCTCGGTATCCGGGCGGGGGATCAGCGCACCGGGACCAGCGCGAAGAGTCAGGCCGAAGAATTCGACCTCGCCGACGAGATGCTGGAGCGGCCGCCGGGCCGCCCGCTCGTCGATCAGTTCGTCGAAAGCACGCCTCACGCGGAGGGAGAGCGGATCCCCCGCCCGCGCGATCAACTCGGCGGCCGACCACCCGGCCGCGGTCCGAAGCAGGAGACCGGCGTCAAATCCCGGAGACGCCACCCCGGCTGCGGCGAGGCGCTCCGCGCCGTCACCCAGTGCCGCTTGGACCGTCCGTTCGCTCAGAGGTTCAGCGCCTTAAGGTGCTTAACGGCCCGTGGGCACAGTGGCGTGAGCGCCGAGAGCGGCCAGTCCTCCCGGTGGGGGCGAGGCGCCCGGCTGACAAGGCGCGCGAGGGAGGAGCCCCCACCGGGAGAACTGGCCCGCGTGTCTTTCGACCAAAGCGCAACGATGAGCGGCGCGAAGCGACGCGGTCAGCCGGGATGGATCGCCGGCCGAACGCCGCGTGGGTTTCATCACAGGCTGTTTGGCCGGGATGCATCGCCGCTCGAGCCCCCACCGGGAGAACTGGGCCGCGAGACTTTGGTCACGGGCCGTTCAGCGCCTTTAACCGGTCCGCCTGTTCGCGGGCGTGGAGCGGCTCGATCAGGGAATCGAGCTCTCCTCCCAGAACGTTCGGGAGGGAATGCAGGGTGAGCGCGATCCGGTGGTCGGTGATCCGGTTTTCCTTGAAGTTGTAGGTTCGGATCTTCTCGCTCCGGTCACCGCGGCCCACCTGTCCGCGCCGCGCCTCGGCAACCTGGTCCTGCTGCTCCTGGCGCGCCAGTTCGAGCAGCCGGGATTTCAGCACCCTCAGCGCCTTCGCCTTGTTCTTGATCTGGGACTTTTCGTCCTGGCAACTGACCACGAGACCGGAGGGGAGGTGAGTGATGCGCACCGCGGAGTAGGTGGTGTTCACGCTCTGTCCGCCGGGGCCGGAAGAGCAGAAAGTGTCCACCCGGAGATCCTTGGCATCGATCTGAATCTCCACGTCTTCCGCCTCCGGGAGCACGGCTACGGTGACTGCGGAGGTGTGAATCCGCCCCGACGCTTCGGTAGCCGGCACCCGCTGCACCCGGTGCACGCCGCTTTCGAACTTGAGCCGGCTGAAAGCGCCCTTGCCCTCGATCACCGAGACGATTTCCTTGACGCCCCCCACTGGGGATTCCTGACTGGATACCACGTCCACCCGGAACCCGTTGGACCTTGCGTACTGCTCGTACATCCGGAAGATCTCGCGGGCGAATAGAGCTGCTTCCTCGCCGCCGGTGCCGGCCCGCACTTCGAGCAACACGTTGCGGTCGTCGTTCGGATCTTTCGGAAGCAGCCGGCGCCGAATCTCGTCGGCGACTCGGTCCAGTTTGGCGCGGGTCTCGGTGGCTTCCTCGGCGGCGAACTCCGCCATTTCCGGATCGGGGTCTTGCTCCATCTCGAGCGCTTCTTCGAGCTGCTCGCCGAGTTCCCGGTGACGGCTCCCGGCCTCGATGAGTGGCTCGAGTTCGGAATGAACGGTGGAGAGACGTCTGAGCTCTGCCGGATCCGCGAGGACCGCGGGGTTTGCGAGCCGCTCGGTTACCTCCTGGTACCGCTCCCTGGCGGCGGCGAGCGCGGCTTCGATCCCCGCGCCGGCGGTTCCGGTTCCGGTCGCGGTTTTCGTGGTCATGGCGTTTCTTCTTGGGAGGCTCCGGTTGGTTGGGACTCGGGATGCCCCCGCGACGCTACTCGGGATCCCCGAACGGGCTCCGTGTCATGGTAGCGGGCGCGCCTTTGAACCGGGGTCGAATCCCGCAACCGACCGTCCAGACCCCCACATGGAGGCTTTGCGATGGCTCGGCCCCGAATGGGGGATTGCTAGCAGCCTGTGGTGAAACCCGGGTGAGCGCCGAGGCCGGTGAGGCGCCCGGCTGACAAGGCGCGTGAGGGAGGAATACCGGGTGTATTTCGACCGAAACGCAACGCAGAGCGCCGCGAAGCGGCGCGGTTCAGCCGGGATGCCTCGCCGGGCGAACGCCGCCTGGGTTTTGCCACAGGCTGCTAGGACTGAGCGCCCGTCTGCTCTGCCCGCCGCGAACGAACCTCGCCGTATTTCTGGCGGAATCGTTCAACCCGTCCGGTCGAGTCCACGATCCGGTGTTTTCCGGTGAAAAACGGATGGCAGGCGGAACAGATTTCGAGCCGAAGATCGCTTCCCCGGGTGGAACGGGTCACGAAACTGGTGCCGCAGGCACAAGTAACCGTGATTTCCTGGTAGTCGGGGTGGATACCGGCGCGCATTTGAGGGGGGCGAATAATAGCAGCCGGTGAACAAGGTTGTGCGGCCCAGTTCTCCCGGTGGGGGCTCCTCCCTCACGCGCCTTGTCAGCCGGGCGCCTCGCCCCCACCGGGAGGACTGGCCGCTCTCGGCGCTCACACCACTTTGTCCACGGGCTGCCGGCAGTCGGTGGCGAAGGTTGCGCGGGCGATCAGCCGGAGTCGGTCATCGCCCTCAGGAAATCCGCGTTGGATGCGGTTTGTCTCATTCGCTCGATCACGAGCGCCATCGCCTCCACCGCGTCGAGCGACGCGAGCACCCTTCGGAGAACGACCATCCGCTGCAGCTCTCCCGGGGACAGCAGCAGCTCTTCCCGCCGCGTTCCGCTCTGATGCAAGTCGATTGCGGGGAAAAGGCGTTGCTCCAGGAGCCGCTGGTCGAGGTGGATCTCCATGTTCCCGGTGCCCTTGAACTCTTCGTACACGAGGTCGTCCATACGGCTGCCGGTGTCCACCAGCGCGGTGGCCAGAATGGTGAGGGAACCTCCGTGTTCGATGTTCCGGGCGGCGCCGAAGAACTTCTTCGGGTACTGGATGGCGGTCGCGTCCATGCCCCCGGAAAGCAGTCTGCCCTGGGCGGAGGCCTTGGTGTGGTTGTAGGCCCGCGCCAATCGGGTCAACGAGTCGAGCAGGATGACAACGTCCTTGCCCAACTCGACTCTGCGCTTGGCCCGGTCGAGCGCCGCTTCGGCGACCTGGATGTGCCGGATTCCTCGTTCGTCAAAGGTCGAACTCAGGATTTCGCCCTGGACGTTCTTGACCATGTCCGAGACTTCCTCCGGCCGCTCGTCCACGAGGAGCACCATCAGTTCGATGTCCGGATGGTTTCGCTGGATTCCGGCCGCGATGGATTGCAGAAGAACGGTTTTTCCCGCGCGCGGAGGAGCCACGATGAGTCCGCGCTGTCCGGCTCCGATGGGCGCCACGAGATCCACCACTCTGGCAGCCAGATTCTCCGAGTCGTTCTCGAGTCGGATGATGCGGTCAGGATGAAGTGGCGTGAGAGATTCGAATTCGGGGCGATCCGGGTTCTCCACCGCCGGCTCGCCGTTCACCATGTCGAGGTCCCGCAATCCGAAATACCGTTCCCCGCGCCGCGGTCTGCGGACATCTCCGAGCAGCATGTCGCCGTTTCTGAGGTTGTAGCGCCGAATCTGCGTGGGTGAGACGTAGACGTCGTTGGGGCCGGGGAGATAGGAGTTGATCGGCGAGCGGAGGAACCCGAAGCCTTCCACCAGGCGGTGCAGGGTTCCCTGGGCCACGACCCGTCCTCCCTGGCTGGTGTGGGCGCCGAGCACACCGTAGAGAAGATCCTGCCGGGTAAGTGCGTCGGGAGACTCGACTCCGAGATCGGCCGCAACCTGCTGCAGATCGGGCGGACTCATCCGCGCCAGTTCCGCGGTGTAGAGCACTGGCCCGGACGGAGGTGGCGTCTGCTCGAGTACCCGGGGACCGGCCCGAAAGACCTTGCGGGAGCGGCGCCGGATCGTGCCGGCGCCCGAGCTCAGCGCCATGCGTTCACCCTTTCGGCGATCAGTCGCTGGATCTGGCCGACCCCCTCGCGACCGGGAGTTCGGGGCCGCTTTGTGTTCGCGACACTCGAGCAGGCGACGACCGGAAAACGTCCGCCGGCGCCGAACGCCTGAGAAAGCAGCCGCAGGCGCGAGGCGGCCTCGCCGCTCTTGAGTTTGTCTGCCTTGGTGGCCACGACCGCCACCGGGCGTTCGCTCAAGATGAGCAGCTCGAGCACTCTGAGGTCGTTCTCCAGGGGATCGCGCCTGCAGTCAACGAGGAGAAGATTCAGCACGAGGCTGTCCCTGGCAGTCAGGTAGGACAGCACCAGATCCTCCCAGCCCGCACGCAGCGCCTCGGGCACTCGCGCATAGCCATAGCCAGGAAGATCCACGAGCCGGTAACTCCCGCCGATCTCAAAGAAGTTGATCATCCGGGTGCGGCCGGGTGTCTTGGAAACGTGAGCCAGACCCCGCTGGCCAACAAGCCGGTTCAGAAGACTCGACTTCCCGACGTTCGATCTGCCGACAAACGACACCTCGGGAAGCGCGGGGGGGGGAAACCCGGCCCGGGTGACGGCGCTGGTAGAGAACACGGCGCGGTCGCGGAGCGCTTTCGGCATGAGTCGGAAAGAAGGGCTGAGGGCTCGGCGAGCCCGAGGCCGGGCTCAGCCGGCCTTTTGGGAAAGAACGGTCACCGGATCAGCCTGTCCGGTGGCGAATTCCCTGGTGATCACGACCTCACGCACCTGCTTTCGGGAGGGGAGGTCATACATGAGATCCAGCATCAGATTCTCGATGATCATTCGGAGGCCTCGAGCCCCGAGGTCGCGCTCGGAGGCCTGGGCGGCAATAGCGTCGAGAGCCTCGGCGGTGAACGTCAACTCGACTTCCTCGTCGCGCAGAAGCGTCTGATACTGCTTCACGATAGCGTTCCTCGGCTCGGTCATGATCCGGATCAGCTCCGCCTTGCCGAGACTGTGAAGGGTCGCGACAACGGGCATCCGACCGACGAATTCGGGAATCAGTCCGTAGCGGATCAGATCCGAGGGTCGCTGCTGATCGAGGGTGGCCTCTCGCCGGGCCTTGGCGCTTTCCGGCACCTCGGCCGCGAAGCCGAGTGCCTTGGTTCCGACGCGGCGCTCGATGATGGATTCAAGACCCACGAAAGCGCCGCCGCAGATGAACAGGATGTTCGTGGTGTCCACATGATGGAACTCCTGGTGGGGATGCTTGCGTCCCCCCTGCGGTGGAACGCTGGCAAGCGTTCCTTCGACGATCTTCAGGAGCGCCTGCTGAACCCCCTCTCCCGAGACATCCCGGGTAATCGAAGGGTTTTCGTCCTTGCGGCAGACCTTGTCGATCTCGTCCACGTAGATGATGCCCTCCTGGGCGCGGGAGATGTCTCCGTCCGCAGCCTGGAGCAGTTTCAGGATGATGTTCTCTACGTCTTCCCCGACATATCCCGCCTCGGTGAGCGTGGTGGCGTCCACGATCGTGAAGGGCACGTCCAGGATGCGTGCAAGCGTCTGAGCGAGCAGCGTCTTGCCGGTACCGGTCTCCCCGAGCAGGAGCACATTGCTCTTGCTCAGTTCTACGGCTTCGGCCTCTTGCGGGGTGTTGCGGGTGAGCCGAATCCGTTTGTAGTGGTTGTACACCGCGACCGCCAGCTTCTTCTTCGCCTCTTCCTGGCCGACCACGTACTCGTCGAGGCGGTTCTTGATTTCGCTCGGCGTGAGGTGGCGTTTGCTGTCCGCCCCCTGAGTCGTGGCCTTGCCCTTGTCCGCGATGATGTCGTTGCAGATCGCGACGCATTCATCGCAGATGAAAATTCGGTCAGGTCCGGCGATCAGCTTGCCGACCGCACCCTGCTGCTTGTTACAGAACGAGCAACTGAGGCTGTCGGCGGGACCGCCGTTCCGACTCTTCCCTTTACCAGGCACGCCGCGGCCATTGTAGCGGGGCTGCCAGGGCAGCGAAACTCATGCCATCCACTCGCGGCCCGGGCTGCGTAGCGCCATATCGCGCTACGACACGCCGCCGCAGGAGCGCTATCGAAGCCGCCCGGGACACTTCTCCGGTCGGATCAGTCTCGGTTCTCGGCTTTTGATTCCGCTTCCGGCCGGAAGCTGGCGTCCGGAAGGTACCGGACGAGCCACTGCTCCGTACGCGACAGGACGCCCGCGAGCTTCGAAGTGATCTTCAGCGCGCCCTCCGCACCAAGGGCGCGGGCCAGCGGCGAACCCTGGTCGAGCGCGGCGAAGTTCCCGACGTGGAAGAAGTGGACATACCCACTGTCACCGCCGAAAGTCAGGGCGCCGGAGGAGTGGTGCATCTCCGCTTCCTTGAAGTGCGGCAGCACGTCCTCGGCCATGACCCGAATGTAGTCCTGTTCGCGTCCGGGAACGACGGTGATCAACTGGACGAGCGTCAGGGCGGGGTCCTCGTCGTCAGGGAGCGGATTGTCGAGGTCGGGCGTCGTCCGGAGCGCGTAGGTCCGGTAGCTGGTCACGGTGCGCTGGATGCGGTTCTCGATGCTCGCGCGAGCAGGATCGGGGCGCCCGGGCTGATCGAGCCGGGCGAAGTTGGCGAGCGGCGTCATGATCACAAAGCGGTAGGTGTCGCCAAACGCCGCGGTCCGGCTGACGCTGCGCCAGGGCACGTCCGCCGCTTTTTCGAGGGCCGACAATTCGCGCTGCGCCGCCAGGAACTCGTCCACTTGGCCGGGTGCCACCCCGACGAGGGTCATTTCCGTCCACGGCGCCGCTTCCGGCGCATCCTGCGCCGGGGCCGCCGCCGGAAGGGCGCCGGCCAGCACAAGCGCGGCCGGCGCCCAGCGCCTTGCCTTGAACGTGCTTAGCAAGAGACGCAGTTGTGGTTGTTCTTCGAGCCCAGGCTCTCCAGTAGCGCCACGGTTGCGGGAATCGGCGAGACCCGCTGTACCGGACCATTCGCCATGTCAGCCGTCGTCTGGCCGAGCCGGCTCACGGCGGTGACATCTCCTCCGTTCTCGACCAGATAGAGGATCAGGTCGTTGTCGCCGCGGGCGGCCGCGTGGTGGAGAGCGTTGTAGCCCTTGAAGTCCCGCTGTTTGATGTCGGCGCCCAGTTCGACCAGGTACTGGACTGACGCCAGCCAGGCGTCCTTTACGTGACGATGCGCATTCCCCGCGAAGCCCTCGCCGTAGCCAACCCCCGAGGCGGCGTGGATCGGATAAACCCCCGGATCCCCGGCCTTGTACGGCGGCAGGCCGGACGGGTCGGGTCCCATGGAGGTCAAGTCGGTCGGGATCCACAGGCCGGGCGCGGCGGGCAGGGCCGAGAGCGAACCCTTTTTTTCGTCGTTTACGGCCGTCGTACCGCCCCGCCTCCGACGCGGCTCCGGCGCCGTGGTAGGGATGTTCGGATCGGCGCCGTGTTCCGCGAGCAGGCGCATCGCCGGCACGTCGGTCGCATAGGCGGCCCGCCAGAACGCGGTCGCGCCCGCGGTGTTCACGAGCCCGCAGTTGGCGTTGCCGCAGCCGCTATAGACCATGTACCAGGGATGCTTCGTGATCCGGACATTCGGATCCGCGCCGGCATCGAGTAGCGCTCGCATCACGTCCAGATAGTTCGCCTTCTGGAAACCGTGTTCCTGCGGTTGCGGAAACCGGGTGCGAGGCTGCCACTCGGCGTTGACGGCGGCCCATAGCGGGGTCACCCCATTCGTGTGGTCCGCGATATTGGGATCGGCGCCGCGCTCGAGGAGCTGGAGCGCCAGATCGAACTGCCCATTGATCGTGGCCATCAGCAGCGGGCTGGTGCCGTCCCCTTCCGAGACCTGATTGATGTCGGCGTCGCCGTCGAGGAGCGCCGTCGCGGCGTCGTGGTACCCCTGCCGAGCCGCGTGCAGGAGAGCCGTCATGCCGCCCTTGGCCTCCAGTTGCGGCCGGCGGAACCGGGCAAACGGGTCGTCCTCCTTCGCGTCGTCCTCGGGGAGTTCCCCGGAAAGGTAGGACTGCCGGGCGGCGAGCACTGCGGCCTGCACCTGGCTGGAACTAGGCTCGGCGTCCCCCGCGGCGAATACTTCCAGCACGGCCCGTTGCCGCTTCTTGGCCGCCTCGGCCAACTTGTAATCGGCCAACAGGTCCACCTTCTTTGAAGTGGCCGCCGGGTCCGCCCCGCGCTCCAGCAGCGTACGGATCGCATCCACGCGGTTGCGCGCCGCCGCGAAGACCAGCGGCGTCTGTCCCCACGTCTTCTCCCGCGCGTCCACTGCGGCCCCGTGGTCGATCAGCGCGGTGATCGCCGCGACGCTCCCGGAATTGGCGGCCAGGTGCAGCGGCGTCGCGCCGCTGGTGCTCGTGGCGCTCGTCGCATCGGTTCCCGCCCGAAGCAGCAATGCGACGACCTCCGCCTGGCCGGCGGCGCTCGCCACGTGCAGCGGCGTGTAGCTCCCGATGCGGGTTGCCGCGTCGACGGTGGCGCCGCCCTGCAGCAGCGCTTCGACGAGTTCCTTGTCACCCCGCTCGGCGGCCCAGTGGAGGGCCGACATGCCGTCTCCGTGGGCGGCGTTGGCGTCCTCGCCCTGGGCAAGCAGGGCCCGTACCGCAGCGAGGTCACCGAGGCGCGCGGCATCGGCGACCGGCGCCGCCACGGGCGGCGCCGAGATCGCGCCGCCGGCGATCAACAGCGCCGCGGCGACGGCGCACAGACGACTTGAAGTTCCTGTCAGGCGCACTGGCTTTCTCCCTGTCCGCGAGGTCCGGACGGCTAGTCGGTGTCCAGCGGCGACGCCGACACCGGAAGGGTGCCGTTGCTGTCGCCGAAGGAATCCATCTCGAGGCCCAGCGACTGCATCAGCGCGAGCATCGCGTTCGCCATCGGCGTCTCGTCCGGCGCCTTCACATGAAGGTTGCCGGTGAGATGCCCGTTGGCCCGACCCAGCATGACCAGCGGGGCGCGCCGGTGGTTGTGGATGTTGGCGTCGGCCATCGGCGAACCCCAGATGATCGCGGTCTTGTCGAGCAGGGAGACGCCGCCTTCCGTGGTGTTCTTGAGCTGCTCGAGGAAGTAGGGGAGCTGGCCTATGCGGTACTGGCAGATCGTGTTGAAGTCCATGATCCGCTCTTCGTTGTTCCCGTGGTGCGAGGCGGGATGGAAGGGCCGGTTGGTACCGCTCTCCGGGAAAGAGCGGTTCTGGGCATCGCGCCCCGTCTTGAACGAGACCACCCGGGTCATGTCGGTCTCCAGCGCGAGTACCTGGAGATCGAACATGAGCCGCATGTGCTCCGAGAAAGAGTCGGGCACACCGGGTGGGGCGTCAGGCAACGCCCGCGCCTCCCCGCTCTCGTTGTGGCCCTCGACCATCTGGATGCGCCGTTCGACTTCGCGGACGTGGTCGAGATAGCGATCCATCCGGAGGCGGTCCAGATTGCCGAGTTCGTTCCGGACCTCGGCCACGTCGCTGAGGATCCAGTCGAGGATGCTGCGGCGGGTAGCCCGGCGCTCGGTGCGCTCCTCCGGAGTGCTGCCCGCTCCGAAGAGCATCTCGAAGGCAATGCGCGGGTCGCGGATCATCGGCAGCGGGTCGTTCGGCGACGCCCAACTGATCGAGTCGGTATAGGCGCAGGAGTAGTTGTAAGTGCAGCCGCCGGCCTGATCCAGGTTTTCGATGCAGAGCTGTAGCGACGGCATCGGCGTGGCCTGGCCAAACCGCTGCGCGTAGAGCTGGTCGAGCGAAGTGCCGCACCAGATGTCGGAACCCTGAGTCTGCTTCGGGTGGGACTGGGTCAGGAAGACTGCGGACGACCGGAAGTGGTCTCCGCCGATCTCCGGCCCGGTGAACGCCTCGGCCATCCGCACGTCGGTGTTGCTGACGATGGTCAGGTAGTCCTGGAAGGGCTCGAGAGGCTTCAAGGCGTTTTCGGGCAGCAGCTCGAAGTCGCGCCCCTCCGTGGCCGGTGCGAACAGGTGACGGCTGGCGCCCCACTCGTTGCAGCCGGGCAGCCCGTGCACCTCCTCGATGCAAACGAGGCGGGTAACGTCCTTGGCCTCCGCCGCTGCCGCGACGTTGCGGCCCGAGCGGCCGGCTGGTGCCATCGCATCCAGGAATGGGAGGGCGACAGAGGCCCCCACTCCACGCAGGAAGGTCCGGCGAGGCAGGTGCTTTCCGGTAATCAGGGACATGATCTACTCCTCATTTGCTGCAACTGTGTCGAGCGCGCGTGCGGTTGCCCGCTTGCGCTGGAAGGCGTCGCTTCGGACGACGCCCATGATGAACGAGGCCATGCGGTAATCATTTGCCTCGGCTTCTCGGACGATGTTGCGGACGGTCGGCTGATCAAAAGCCTCGATCGGCCGGCCGACCGCGAAGGCCAACAGGTTCTCGGTGAAAGTGCGCGCCAGCGGGATGGGCCGCACCAGCAGGGCGTCCACCAACTCGCTTGGCGAGGAAACCGGCGTGCCGTCGTAAAAGTCGCCCAGCGTATCCAGCGGGGCGCCATTCTCGCGCAGGCGCCATTTGCCCGTAACGTCGAAGTTGTCGAGGGCGAGTCCGATCGGATCGATCAGCCGGTGACAGGAGTTGCAGCTCGGGTTGGCGGCGTGCATCTCCAGGCGCTCGCGGGTGGTGAGCCGGCGGCCCTCGTCCACTTCTTCGATGTCCTCGAGCGCGGGGATGTCGGGCGGCGGCGGGGGAGGCGGAGTGCCCAGCAGCACCTCCATCACCCACTTGCCGCGCAGCACCGGCGAGGTGCGGTTAGCGAGCGAGGTGAGTACGAGCACGCTCCCGTGGCCGAGGATCCCGCGGCGGGTATCGTCGGGGTAGCGGACGCGCCGGAAGTGCCGTCCGGCCACGCCTGGTAGGCCGTAGTGGCGCGCGAGCCGCTCGTTGACGAACGTGTAGTCAGCCTGGAAAAGGTCAAACAGACTGCGGTCGTCCTGAACCAGGTTGGCGAAGAACAACTCGGTCTCGCTCCGCATCGCCTCCGCCAGGTTCTCGTCGAAATTGGGGAAGAAGTTCGGGTCGGGCCGAACCTTGTCCATGTCCTGCAGCCGGAACCACTGCCCGGCGAAGCGGGGGCCGAGCGCCGCGGCGCGCGGATCGGCAAGCATGCGCAGCGCCTGCCGGTCCAGTTCCTCCGGCGTCAGGAGGCCTTCGTCCGCCAGCGTCTGGAGCTCGTCGTCCGGGGGCGTCCCCCACAGGAAGAACGAGAGCCGCGAGGCGATGTCCATGTCACTCAGCCGGTAGCCCCGCTCCGGGGCGTCCAGCGGTTCCCGTTCCAGCCGCAGCACGAAGTGCGGGCTCGCGAGTAGCGCCTCGAGCGCTGTTCGGACGCCGACCTCGAAGCCGCCGTCGGCCGCGCCCTCATCGAAGAACCCGAGCAGGTCTTCGACCTCGCCGTCGCTGAGGCTCCGCCGGTAGGCCTCGCGGCCGAGCTGGGCGAGGATCCGGCCGGCGCAGGGCCGCGCCTCGTCGGGAGCGGTCGGACGGCAGGTGAAAATGCGGTGCCGGCTGGTCGTATCCGACAGGCCGGTCGGGTTGTAGGGGCCGGTAATGATGACGTCGCGGACGTGCGGGAGCGTCGTGATGCCCGCGCCGCCCGAGCCGCCTCCGGCGTACGACCAGGCATGGGGGCGGATCAGGTCCTCGTAGGGCCCGTGCTGGCGCCGGATGAAAGCCGCGGCAATCCGCCGCGTCCCGGCCCGAACGACGACGCGTTGGGTTGCGGTAACCGCGCTCCCCCGGCCGTCGGCGCCAACGATCCGGTTGGTGTCATAGGGCAGCAACGCGACCCGCTCACCGTCGACCGAGACGTCGACGTCCTCGACGCGGGTGTTCGACCCGGAGGTGAAGGTCACCCCGAAGGTGTACTCGGCATCGACCGGGAACACGTGGTCCACCACCAGCCCGCCCCGGGTGCCGTAGGGAGCGCCCTCGACCTGGTCCCATGGATGCTGCGACAGGTACTGCGAGTTGGTGTAGGTTGAATCCACCGCCTTCCCGCTTCGCTGGCCGACCGCGAGGCGGCTGATGGAGCTGGCCGCATTCAGGTAAGCCTCGAGCAGCGTCGCCGACAGCGTCTGGGCCTCGGCGATGTTGTCGAAATTGTGGCTCACCGGATCGAGCGGCAGCCAGTTTCCGGCGTCCACCTGGAGCCCGAGCAGGTCGCGAATCGCCTGCTCATATTCCGAGCGGTTGAGGCGCTGGAAGGGCCGGTTGCCCGGGTCGGGGGCCAGGGCGGCGGCCTCATCGAGACGGTGTTCCAGGGTCTCGACCAGCGTCAGGAGCGCCTCGCTACCCGTCCGGCGCGCGCCGGGCGGCGGCATCATGCCAGCCCGTAGCTTCCGCACCATCTCCTCGGCAACGTCGGCATGCTCGGCCGCGTTCGTCACGTCGAACTCCTGGAGCGACAGGTTGCCGGTCCGGAGCCGATCGTTGTGGCACATGACGCAGGTGCTGCGCACGACGCGGTTCGCCGCGGCGTCGGACGGTGCTGTTTCTGCCCGGCGCTCGACCCCGCGCGGGGGCTCTGCGACAGCGGCAGAACCCGCAGCCGCCGCTTCGAAAGCGGCGACCGCCACCAAGAGCAGGACCGAGAGCCCCGTCTTAACAGCCTGTGGTGAAACCCAGGCGGCCCAGTTCTCCCGGTGGGGGCTCGAGCGGCGATGCATCCCGGCTGAACCACTCCGCTCCGCTCCGTTCTGCGTTGCGTTTCGGTCGAAATACACCCGGTATTCCTCCCTCACGCGCCTTGTCAGCCGGGCGCCTCGCCGCTCTCGGCACTCACCCGGGTTCCACCACAGGCTGTTAACGGCAGTTTGTGATTTCATGGGCGATTCGCAGATGGAATCCGGGCGCAGAAGAGGCGCCGGTGTGACGCGTCAGTGTGCCCGTTTTGGGGTCAGGATGCAAGCGGCCGCCACTCCACCCGGCGGGTCTTTCCGCTGAGCCGAGACCGTGCCGAAATCATCCGGCGAGCGCGCCGGCCCAGCGAGCGCGCCGGCCCAGCGAGTGCGCCGCTGCTAGCGGTGCTCGATGACGGTGTCCACGACCCCGTAGGCCTTCGCTTCCTCCGCGGTCATGTAGTGGTCCCGTTCGATGTCGCGCGCGATCTCTTCCGACGAACGGCCGGTGTGGTGGGCGAGGATTTCGGTGAGGCGGGTGCGGACCCGCATGATCTCATTGGCCTGGATCTGGATGTCCGTCGCCTGTCCCCGGGCGCCGCCGAGCGGCTGGTGGATCATGATCGTGGCGTTCGGGAGCGCGAATCGCTTTCCGCGGGCTCCGGCGGCGAGCAGGATCGCTCCCATGCTGGACGCCTGACCGAGGCAATAGGTGGTCACGTCCGGTCGAATGAACTGCAGTGTGTCGTAGATCGCGAGGCCGGCACTCACGGAGCCACCCGGGCAGTTGATGTAGAGCGAGACTTCTTTTTCCGGGTCTTCGGACTCGAGGAACAGGAGTTGGGCGACCACGGTGTTCGCGAGTTCATCGCTGATCTCTTGCCCGATAAAGACGATGTTGTCCTTGAGCAGTCGGGAATAGATGTCGTAGGCGCGCTCCCCACGCCCGGTCTGCTCGATTACGTGCGGAATGAGAATCTGGTTTCGAATCACGGTGTTCGTCCCTCGGGGTAATCCTTGGTTCTGGAGGCTTCGGTCAGCATACGACTTCGCTCGGTCAGAACTCGTCGCCCTTGCCTCTCCCCTCTTCCTGGGACGGGGTCAGCTCTGCGTGTTCTCTCAGGAAATCGATTGCGGCGTCCCGGCGGAGCTGGGTCCGAATCCGCTCCAGCCGGCCGTCCTTTTCCATGGCGGCACGCAGCGCAGCCGGGGTCTTGCCGGAGGCTGAGGCTTCCTCCGCGAGTCGCTCCTCGAGAGCCTCCTCCGTCGTCTCGATCCCTTGTTGATCGGCCAGCGAGTCCACCAGGATCGTTGAAGCGACCGTCTTCTCGCACTCGGAGCGCAACGTGTCGAGGTGCTTTTCGAGTTCGGAACGCACTTTTTCGGTGGGCATCCCACCCTGGATCATGCTGTTTGCGACCAGTCTCACGCGATTGTCCAGATCCCTCTCGACGAGCGGCTCCGGAGGTTCCACCGGGTTCTTTTCGCGCAGTGCTCCGACGAGTTGCTCCGCGACGTCCCGCCGTTCGCTCTGGTCCGCCCGCTTCCGCAGCCGGTCCCGGATGTCGCCGCGAAGGGCCAGCAGCGACGCCGCCCCGACTTCCCGCGCGAAGGCATCGTCGAGAGGGGGGAGCACCGGAGTCCGTGCCTGTTTGATCGTGAACGCGGCCCGGATCGAGCGTCCGGCCCGTTCGGGATCGGGGGACTCGCTTCCGAAGCTGATCGTTGCCACCACCGTGTCTCCTTCGGAGGCGCCCTGGAGGGCCTCGTGGAGTGCAGGGTGATAGCCCTCGTTCCCCACCCGTAAGGGCACATCCTTCGTCACGCGTGGCGTAGCCGGCCGATCCGTCTCGACAAGGTCGGATTCCTGGAGATCACCCATCACGAAATCGCCGTCCTGGAGGCCCCGTCCCTCGATCGGCCCCGGCTGCGCCCGCTCCATCCGCAGATGTTCCAGAGTCTCACCGATGTCGGATTCCGTCACCGATTGTTCCCGGGTGGTGACCTTGATTCCCTCGAAATCGACCGTTCCGATGTCCGGCCAGACGCTGAAGCTGAGCCGCGCGGTAAGCGGTTTGCCGCGCGTCGCTTCCTCGGGGGTTGCCTTCGGAACATCCAGCGGATGGACATCGAGCTCGTGCAGACTCTGCCGCGTGGCCCGGCCGAGCAGGCGGCTCATGGCCTCTTCGGTGGCCTCGCTCCCGTACAGGAGTTCGATTCGCTCCTTGGGCGCCTTTCCCTTGCGGAAGCCGCGTAGATGAGCCCGCTGCCGAATGCGCCGCAGTTCCTGCTGGACCGCTTCCTCGAAGACCGAAGCCGGAATTGTCACTTCGATCGCGCGGCGGGATTGGCCTTCTTCGGTCAGCTGGAAGGCGAGGTCCGGAATGCGGTCCTTTTCCGGGAAGGGCGGGCGGGGGGACGCGCCGGCAGCGCCTGGGTCCGCGGGTTCGTTCTCGGGTTCCAAAGGGGTGCTGTTGTCCACGAACTCGCTACTCAGACTCGGTGGTGGGGAGGGGCGCGCTGGTGCGAAAGGGGGGATTCGAACCCCCACGGGTTGCCCCACTGGATCCTAAATCCAGCGCGTCTGCCAGTTCCGCCACTTCCGCAGCGGCGCCGTAGCCACCTGGCGGCGGGAGCTTAGCAGGGGGCCAGCCTCCGGCCGCATCACCCGCCCGAGGTGGCGAAACGCTGGATGAATGCGTGCCGCATCACCGGAATTCGTCTCCCCCACCGGTAGAATCGCGCACCCGGCGCGCCCGAAACGGGCCGCGCCGCCGCGAAAGAGGTTCCTCCATGCGCACCCTGACCAAGCTCTTGCGGTCCCTGCCGGCCGTCCTCCTCGCCGTGTTGCTCGCCGCGCCCCTCGCGGCGCAGGATCTTGAAACCCTGCGTCCGGTCGCCGACCAGGGGGCCGCCGAGCGGGCCAAGCTGGTCCAGGTGATGGTGGACTCCATCTTCAGTTTCGGAGAACTCGGCTTCCAGGAGTTCGAGACCTCGCGCTACATCACCGACATCCTGCGGGAGAACGGGTTCGAGGTGGAGGAGGGGATCGCCGGCATCCCCTCCGCCTGGATGGCGCGCTGGGGGTCGGGTTCGCCGGTCATCGCGCTCGGCAGCGACATCGACGGCATTCCGAAAGCGTCCCAAAAGCCCGGGGTGGCGTATCACGATCCCCTGGTCGAGGGCGCCCCGGGCCATGGCGAAGGCCACAACTCGGGGCAGGCCGTGATCGTCGTGGGAGCGCTCGCGGCCAAGGAGATCATGGAACGCGAGGGCATCCCCGGAACCCTGGTGATCTGGCCGGGGGTGGCCGAGGAGTTGCTGGCCACGAAGGCCTGGTTCATCCGGGACGGCTATTTCAACGACGTGGACATCAACATCTTCACCCACGTCTCCTCCCGGTTCGGGGTGAGCTGGGGACAGGGCGGCGGCAGCGGCCTGGTGTCGGTGGAATACACGTTCGTGGGCGAGTCGGCGCACTCGGCGGGGGCGCCCTGGCGGGGCCGGAGCGCGCTTGACGCCGTCGAAATCATGAACGCCGCCTGGAACATCAAGCGCGAGCACCTGCGCCTTCCGCACCGCTCGCACTACGTGATCACGAACGGTGGCGACCAGCCGAACGTGGTGCCGCAGCTCGCGTCGGTCTGGTATTTCTTCCGCGAACTCGACCAGCCCCACATCAAGGAACTCTTCGATCTCGGAAACACGATGGCCAATGCCGCGGCGGCGATGACCTCCACCGAGGCCTCATGGAGCATCCTGGGCCATGCCTATCCGCGCCACTTCAACAAACCGGTGGCCGAGGCGGTGTGGGCGAACATCGAGCGGGTGGGGCTTCCCGAGTGGAGCGACGCGGACCAGGCGCTCGCCAAGGGCCTCCAACGCGAGTTGGGAGTCGAGGAACGGGGCCTCGCCACCGAACTCGGCGAGATACGCGGTCCGGCGCGTGAGCCACGGCTCGGCGGCGGCTCCGACGACATCGGCGACATCTCCTGGACCGTCCCGACCGTGACCCTGGGTTTCCCGTCGAACATCCCGGGCGGCCCGGGCCACCACTGGGCGAACGCGGTGGCGATGGCGACCCCGATCGCGCACAAGGGAGCGGCCGCCGGCGCCCGGGTCATCGCGATGACGCTGATGGACCTGCTCCTCGATCCGTCGCTGGTGACGGCAGCCAAGGAGTACTTTGCCGAGCAGACTGCGGAACACCAGTACACCCCGCTGATCGGCCCGGACGATCCTCCGGCGATTCACCTGAACAAGGACCGGATGAACTCTTTCCGAGAGGCGATGCGGCCGTTCTACTACGACCCGGATCGTTACGACAGCTACCTGGAACAGCTCGGTATCGAGTATCCGACGGTGCGGGAAAACCAGGAGAACTGACGGAAGTTGCGCTTGGCAGCCCTAAAACGGCTGTCAGGAGACCCCCCGCGGGCCACTAGAATCGTGCGCCCCGCGCTCCTCGGGATGGGGAGCGCCGGAGAAGAATGAGGTTGCTTCCGATGCGCAAACTGTCACAGCTCCCGCGGTCCTTGCCGGCCGCCCTACTCGCTCTCCTGCTCGCCGCGCCGCTCGCGGCCCAGGATCTCGAAACCCTGCGTCCGGTCGCCGACCAAGGAGCCGCCGAGCGGGCCAAGCTGGTCCAGGTGATGGTGGACTCCATCTTCAGCTTCGGCGAGCTGGGCTTCCAGGAGTTCGAGACCTCCCGGTACATCACCGACATCCTGCGGGAGAACGGTTTCGAGGTCGAGGAGGGGATCTCCGGCATTCCGACCGCCTGGATGGCTCGCTGGGGCTCCGGCTCGCCCGTGATCGCGCTCGGCAGCGACATCGACGGTATCCCGAAGGCGTCCCAGAAGCCGGGAGTCGCCTACCACGATCCGCTCGTGGAAGGCGCGCCGGGTCACGGGGAAGGGCACAACTCCGGACAGGCGGTAATCGTTGTCGGCGCCCTTGCGGCCAAGGAAGTGATGGAGCGGGAAGGCATTCCCGGGACGATCGTCATCTGGCCCGGAGTGGCTGAGGAACTCGTGGGCACCAAGGCCTGGTTCATCCGGGACGGCTATTTCGAGGATGTGGACATCTGCATCTTCACCCACGTCTCCAACCGGTTCGGGGTGAGCTGGGGACAGGGCAGGGGCAATGGCCTGGTGTCGGTCGAATACACCTTCCGGGGCGAATCGGCGCACTCCGCGGGAGCGCCGTGGCGGGGCCGAAGCGCGCTCGACGCGGTGGAGATCATGAACATGGCGTGGAACGTCAAGCGCGAGCACCTACGCCTGCCGCACCGTTCGCACTACGTGATCACGAACGGGGGCGACCAGCCGAACGTGGTGCCCCAACTCGCGTCGGTCTGGTACTACTTCCGCGAACTCGAGCAGCCCGGGATGAAGGAGCTCTTCGATCTCGGCAACACGATGGCGCAGTCCGCGGCCGCGATGACCTCGACCGACGTGTCTTGGCGCATTCTGGGGCACGCCTACCCGCGCCACTTCAACAAGCCGGTCGCTGAAGCGGTCTGGGCGAACATCGAGCGGGTGGGGCTTCCGGAGTGGAGCGAGGCGGACCAGGCGCTGGCCAACGGACTCCAGCGCGAACTCGGGGTCGAGGAACAGGGCCTCGCAACCGAACTGGGGGAGATGGGCGGCCCGGTCCAGGAACCGCGTCTGGGAGGCGGTTCCGACGACATCGGCGACATTTCCTGGGCCGTGCCCACCGTGACCATGCGCTTCCCATCGAACATTCCGGGCGGCCCGGGGCACCACTGGGCGAACGCGGTGGCGATGGCGACTCCGATCGCGCACAAGGGAGCGTCCGCCGGGGCGCGGGTGATCGCCATGACCCTCATGGATCTCCTGCTTGATCCCGAACTCGTCCCGGCGGCGAATGAGTACTTCGCCGAGCAGACGGCCGAGCACCAGTACACCCCGCTGATCGGTCCCGACGATCCTCCCGGGATTCACCTGAACGAGGACCGGATGAACTCGTTCAGGGAAGCGATGCGGCCCCTTTACTACGACCCCGAGAACTACGACAGCTATCTCGAGCAGTTGGGCATCGAGTACCCCACGGTCCGTCCGGAGGCGGAAGAGCCGCAGAACTGACGGCCGAGCCCGTGCGCCCGAGGTGCGACTCGGGCGCTCCAGTGCCGGATCCGAGGTGGTGAGAGGGTCAGCCGTCAGCGAGGGGCGTGACCAGGCGGGCAACCAGCGGTACAAGCACGCCTCCAAGCAGAGAGAGGAGGGTGACTCCCCCGATCACCCCCACTCCTCGGGTTCACGAGCGGCCGGGTCACAATGCGGAGAGCGCGGCAAGACTCCCCGCCACCATCTATTGACGCAATTCCCGGCGATTTCTTCTCACTGTGAAAGTCCGAGGGGTGTCACGGTTGTCGCTGCGCCGCGTGCTGCGACGCCGGTCCCCGCCGGGAGAGACTATGATCGGGTCCTCCGGGACACCCCGCGGGTCATGAAAGGCGTTTTCATCGACGTTGGTTTCGCGCTCCCGCGCGATGCCGGCCCCCACCGGGAGAACTGGCCGGAGGTCGGCGTTCCCGTGCCTGCGGGCCATTCCTCCCGGGGGGTACGTGCCGAGACGGGAGCCACGCCGGTGTTTGGCGTCTTGCCCTTTCGCTGCCCGGTGGGCAGCGGTGCCGGTCTGAAGGCCCCCACCGGGAGGACTGGCCGGCGTTCCCGCACGGCGTGAACGGGGGGCCCGCCCCCCTTTCACAAGGGGGATCATGTATCTGACGCAGCAGGCCCGGCGGTTCTCCGGTCTGCCGGCGTCTCGCCGGGGAACCCGGCGACATCGACGAGCTTGATCTTCGTTTCGGCGAACCTTCCGAAGGAGGAAGAACCATGACCAGACTCACCCCGCTGCTCATTCTTGCAGCCTCTCTCTCTCTCAGTAGCGGCTGCTCGAAGCCGCCAACGTTCCCGCCTGAAATGACCTGCGAAGCCTTGGAGGCCGAACAGGAGGACGCGGACCGGAAGGTGCGCACGCTCGAAGCCGATACCTCGGACATGGACGCACGCGACCTCATGGGTGATGTTCACGCTCGCTCCAATCAGGGGGACGACGAGTGGCGTCACGCCAAGCGGCTCCGAGAGGCTCAAGAGCACCTTGAAGCCGTGAAGGCTGCAATCGCCGACCGCTGCACAACGAACTGAAGAGTCCAATGAAGACATCAGCTTCCCGTTCTGGGTCGGCTTGCTTCGTCAGATACACAATCGCCTTCACAAGAAAGACAGCGCGAATGGGAACTCGCCTGCGGCTTTAGATCGCGCCTATGGTTCCGACCGGCACGACCTTGATGCGGCGAGTTTCCATTCGAGGCATGAAGTGCCGGTCGGCGTGGGGGTGGGGCGCCCGCCTAACGGATGATTGTGTTTCTGTCCCTGACCACGCCGTTGCGCCCGCGACGACCTATAAGCCCCCTTTGGCCACTGGACAAAAGGTAGAAGGTCCGGCGCTCTGCTGTCGCGCGCCATCCTGCCCTTGAGGGGTACGCATCGAGAAGGGAGCCATCCCGACGGTTGGGGTCTGCGCCGCCGCGGCCCTGCGGGCCGCTGTGCCGACCGGAGGTCGGCGTTCCCGTGCCTGCGCGCCGCTCTTCCCACGGGGGCCATTCTGGTGCTTGGCGTCTTTCCCTTTCGCTGCCCGCGTGATCGGGGGGAAAGTGTGAAAGGGGGGCTGGCCCCCCGTTCACAAAAAGAGACAGCGCGAATGGGAACTCGCTTGCGGCTTTAGATCGCGCTTATGGTTCCGACCGGTCCAACGTGGATGCGGCGAGTTTCGATTCGAGGCACGAAGTGCCTGTCGGCGTGGGGGTGGGGCGCCCGCTTGACCGATGATTGTGTTTCTGCCTCTGACCACGCCGGTGCGCGCGCGACGACCTGGAAGCCCCCTTTTGGCCACTTGACAACAGGTAGAAGGTCCGGCGCTCTGCTGTCACGCGCCATCCTGCCCTTGGGGGATACGCGCCGAGAAGGGAGTCATTCCGACGGTTGGGGTTCGTGCCGTCGCGGCCCTGCGGGCCGCTGTGCCGGCCCCCACCGGGAGAACTGGCCAGAGGTCGGCGTTCCCGTGCCTGCGCGCCGCTCTTCCCACGGGGGCCATTCTGGTGCTTGGCGTCTTTCCCTTTCGCCAGGACTGGAAGAACAATGGCAGCGAACTTTGTTCGCTGCCCGCGTGACCGGGGGGAAAGTGTGAAAGGGGGGCTGGCCCCCCTTTCACAAAAAAGACAGCGCGAATGGGGACTCGCCTGCGGTCTTAGATCGCGCTTATGGTTCCGACCGGTACCAGATGTATGCGGCGAGTTCCCATTCGGAGGCACGAAGTGCCGTTCGGCGTCGGGGTGGGGCGCCGGCCTGACCAGTGATTGTGCTTCTGTCTCTGACCGCGCAGTTGCGCCCCACCCCGACGCCGACCAGCGCGCGGTGCCGAAGCAGGGATTTGAACCCTGACACTCGCAAGGAGTACTGCGCCCTGAACGCAGCGCGTCTGCCGTTCCGCCACTTCGGCCCGCGGAGCGCGCGAGTCTAGCAGCCTGGTGGCCAGATCGAGTCACGGCGCGAGGCGGCGCCGGAGGGACGAGCGCGATCCGTCCCGTATGGTTCGGGGGCGCTTTCAAGGACGATCTCAGGGCGACGGCTGGGTGGTGCCCGAGGGCCGTGAATCGCTGGAAGACATCCACGTCACCGGCAGCCGAGTCGGTGGGGCGCTGCCGGGGGATCTGGTCGAGGTCGAGGTTTCTTTTCGGACCCGGCGCGGCCGGCTTGAGGGTGCGGTCGTGCGGGTACTCACCCGAAAGGCCGCCCGGGTTGTCGGGCTGTTCACCGCGGAGCGGACCGTCGCGGTGTGGGACCGGCAGTGGGCGCGCGAGATTCTGGTGCCTTCCGGCGGCGCGCGCCCCGGGGACCTGGTGGAGGTCCGGATTCGCCGCTTCCCGGCACCCGGGCAGCCGGTGGTCGGAGAGGTAACCGCGGTGTTCGGCGCCGCCGACGACCCGGGGGCGGAGCTCCTCGCGGTGCTCGCGCGGCACGGTATCCGGGACGAGTTTCCCCCGGCGGCCCTCGCCCAGGCGGCGGCCGCTCCGGGTGCGGTCTCCGCAAGCGAACTCGGCGGGCGCCAGGACCTCCGCGGCCGCCTGATCCTGACGATGGATCCGGAAGACGCGCGCGACCACGACGACGCGATCGAGGCGACCGAGCTACCCGACGGCGGCTTCGAGATCGGTGTCCACATCGCCGACGTCAGCCACTACGTTCCGCCCGGCAGTCCGGTGGACGAGGAGGCGGCGCGGCGGGGGACCTCCGCGTACTTCCCCGAGCGTGCCATCCCGATGCTGCCCGAAGCGCTCTCCTCGGGCATCTGCTCGCTGTTTCCCGAGGTTGACCGGCTGGTGCAGTCGGCGAACCTGCGGATCGACTCGGATGGGCGGCTTCGTGAGGCGTGTTTTTCCCGAAGCGTGATCCGGAGCGTTGCCCGGCTGTCCTACGAGGACGGCGCGCGCCTGCTCGCGGGGGACGGGGACGATGCCGGTCCGATCGGAACGGCCGTTCGGACGATGGGCCGCGCCGCCGCTTTGTTGGGAAGAGCGCGCCTCCAGCGCGGTGCGATGGATCTCGACCTGCCCGAACCGGTGGTCACCTCCGACGCGGCGGGCAACCTGGTGGACGCCCGCTACGCCGAGCGAAACGACGCACACCGCCTGGTAGAGGACTTCATGCTCCTGGCCAACCAGGCGGTAGCCGAGCATCTCCGAACCACCAAAACGGCAGCGCTCCACCGGGTCCACGGATCTCCCGACGAAACCCGGATCGACGCCTTCGAGGATCTCCTGACCGGCTTTGGAGAACGATTGCGGGTTCCGTCAGAGCCGCTCCGGCCCGTGCACTGCGCCCGGCTGCTGGCGCGCATCAAAGACCGCCCGGAAGCGCCCTTCCTCCGCCGGAGGCTTCTCCGGGCCCTGAAGAAGGCGGAGTACTCGCCCCGCGGCGAGGGGCACTTTGCGCTGGCGCTGCCCGATTACACCCATTTCACTTCACCCATCCGGCGGTACCCGGACCTCATCGCCCACCGGGCGCTGGCCGCCGGGACGGATCTTGCCGGGCATCTGCACCCCCAGGCGCTGCCGGCGCTGGCGGCCACCTGTTCCGGGGCCGAGCGAAGCGCCGAGGCCGCCGAGAGGGACCTGGTGGAACGCCGGATCGCCCGCCTCCTCGCGGGGCGGCTCGGGGACACCTTCGCCGCCCGCGTTTCCGAGACCGGCCGTTTCGGTCTCGCGATCGAACTCGAGGGCATTCCCGCCCGCGGTACCGTCCCGATGGAGTTGCTACCGGGCGGGCGGTTCCGCTTCCACCGGCAGGACTATTCGCTCCGGTGTCCGGCGACCGGCCGGAGTTTCCGGATCGGCGATTCTCTCGAAGCCCAACTGGTCCGGGTGGATACGCTTCTTGGCGATCTGGAATTCGGGCTCGGCGCCGAGCCCGCCCGCAGCACAACGGCTAGGCCAGAAGGTGGCCGGGGTCGTCGTCCTCGGCGCTTACCTCGCGAGGCGAAGCGTTCGGGCCGCCGACCGGCACGGCGACGGTGAACCGCGAGCCGCGGTCCGGCGCACTTTCGACCTCGATGCGCCCACCCAGGAGTTCCGCGGTGTGCTTGGCAATCGCGAGGCCGAGTCCCGTGCCGCCCACTTCACGCGAGCGAGCCGGGTCCACCCGGTAGAAGCGTTCGAAGATCCGGCTTTGGTGAGCCTTGGAGATTCCCACGCCGTTATCAATGACCGAGATCAGGGCTTCGCCGTTTGAACACTCGGTCGCGACCTCGACCCGCCCGTCCTCCCCGGAGTACTGGATGGCGTTGTCCACCAGGTTTTGCAGGATCTCCGTGAGCAGGGTTGGGTCGGTCTCGACCTGCACGGGCTCTCGGGGTTCCGCGGTCGTCAGCTTCCGCTCCCCCGCCTTCATTCGCGCCGATTCCACGACCGATGCGACCAACGCCTCCACTTGTACGGGAACCGTTTCCGTCTCCTGTTTGCCTGCTTCGATCCGGGCGAGCCGCAGCAGGTCGTCGGTGAGGTGTGACAGTCGAATGGAATGCTGCCGGATGATTCCGAGGAAACGCTTCTGCTCCGGCGGAGCGTCCAGGTCGGCGTCCAGCAGGGTTTCCGAGAAACCGCGGATCGCCGTCAGGGGCGTCCTCATCTCGTGCGACAGATTGGCGACGAAATCGCGGCGTACCCGCTCCAGCGCGTGGAGTTGGGTCACGTCCATGAGCACGAGGACGGCTCCCGCCGGCTCGGATTCCGGAGATCCGTTCCCCTCAAGGCGGGAAGCCATGGGTACTTCCGGCTCGTAGGAACGGATCGGGGCCGCGCGGACCAGAACCTCCCTCCCTTTCAGAGAGATCTCGCGTTCGCGAGCCTTGCCCCTCAGCGCGGCTCGGACCATCTTCAGGAGGCGTTTTTGTTCGAGAACGTTCCGGGCATCGCGCCCCCGATAGTCCCGCCAGGACTCACCGGGAAGGGAAAGCACCTCGCGAAAGGCCCCGTTCACGTACTGGATCCGGAGTTCCTCGTCGAAAACCGCGACGCCTTCGGCCACGCTTGACAGGATGGTGGCGCCCTGGTTTTTCTCGGCGGTCAGAGACTGGAAGCTACGTTGCAGCTCCTGCGCCGTCCGGTTCAGGGAGGCCAGCAACTGGTCGAGCTCGTCCATCTTGAGAGGCGCGTCCTCCGGGGTGAAATCACCCCGGGCCACCCGTTCCGAGAACCGGCGAAGCCGCGCCACGCGCTCTCCGAAGCGGGCCGAATACCAGAAGGAAAGACCAGCAGCCACAAAGAAGGCCAGGAGCGTCACCACGACCACCGGAGTCAGGATCGCGCTCACGGTTTCTTCGAGCTGGATGGCCGGCTCCGAAAGGCGCAACACGGTGTCTTCGCTCCACGGGAGCTGGACTGCCACGTAGCTGAGTTCCTCGCCACGGGTGTCGCTGAACCGCTGCGAGCGGCCATAGCCGGAGGCGAAGGCCGCCACGATTTCCGGTCGGTCCCGGTGGTTGTCCATCGTCCGGGCGTTTTCGTGGGAGTCCGCGAGCACGGTTCCGTCGCGCGCGATCAACGTCATACGGCGTTCTCGCTGCGTAGGAGTCAGTTCTTGCCCATCGCCGCCTCCGAACGAGGCGAGGCCCATGGACCACTCCCGAAGCGCCTCGGCGCCGGTGTCGTCGGGCGGATTCGCGAGTCCGGCCTGGGCCACCCCGTCCAGGATGGCGAAGGTCGAAGCGGCGGCGCTTTCTCTTACGACCTGCGCCGTGGTCGCCAACACCGCGAACAGCGCCGCCAGCGCGACCAGCAGGCTGGCCGCCGTCAGCCGGAGCGCGAGCCGCGACGGCCGACGGACCCGCCCGGGTCGCGGTGGGTCGTCGGTCGCTTTGGGATTCAAGGTGGAGGTTCGAAGCGATACCCGGCGCCCCGAACCGTCTTCAGGAGCGAGGAATCCCCCGACACGTCAACCTTCTGGCGCAGCCGCCGCACATAGACATCCACGCTGCGCAGCGTGATGTATTTCTCATGTCCCCACACCCGGTCGAGGAGCTGCTCCCGGGAGAAGACGCGTTGCGGGTGGGACGCCAGATAGTGGAGCAGTTTGAACTCCAGGTGCGTCACCGGAAGGTCGTCTCCGCCCCGCCGCACCTCGTGTGACGTCGGGTCAATCACCAGGTCACCGAACTGGAGGGCGCCCTCGTCGGGCGACGGGGCCGGTTGCTCGGTCCTGCCGGTACGGCGGAGCACCGCCCCTACCCGCGCCACCAGCTCCCGGGGGCTGAACGGCTTCGTGATGTAGTCGTCCGCCCCGAGTTCAATGCCTGCGATCACGTCGGCCTCTTCGCTCCGCGCGGTCAGCATGATCACCGGGAGACTCTGGTATTCGGAGTCCCGGCGCAGGCGCCGGCACAGATCGAACCCGCTGATCTCCGGCAGCATCAGATCCAGGATCAACAGATCGGGCCGCTCCCGCTCCAGTTGGGCCCATCCCTCCGCGCCGGTGGCGGCGGAGGTCACGCGGTAGGACTCGCGCTCCAGGTTGTAGCGGAGCAACTCGACGATGTCCGGATCGTCTTCGATGACCAGGATGTACTTCACGGCCGGAGAAATCGTACACACAGTTGGCGCATATGCTCCCGTGGTCTATGTCCGGACCGAAGATCGCGTTTCAGGGACACCCCGGCTCCTACTCCGACCTGACCTGTCGGGACCGGCACCCGGATCATGAGCCGCTGCCCTGCGAGGGCTTTGAGGATGCGTTCGCGGCAGTGACCGAGGGGAGCGCGGAACTCGCGGTGATCCCCGTCGAGAATTCGGTCGCCGGACGAGTCGCCGACATCCATCACCTCCTGCCCGAATCCCGTCTGCAAATCGTCGGTGAAGCCTTTCACCGGGTGCGGCACCAGCTCCTCGGGCTGCCCGGAGCCAGGCTCGGCGGACTCCGGACCGTCCACAGCCACCCGCACGCGCTCGCCCAGTGTCGGCAATACATCCGCGGCCGACGCCTCCTCCCAGTGGCGGAGGCGGATACCGCCGGGGCCGCGATACTGGTCGCGAGAAGCGGAGACCCCACGAAAGCCGCGATCGCCTCGGCGCTTGCTGCCGGGATTCACGGACTCGCGGTTCTGGCGCCGGACATCGCGGACATCTCGCTGAACATCACCCGGTTCCTCGTCATGGCCCGGGAGCCGGTTACGGTTCTGCGCGACGCCGACGCGATCACTACGTTCGTGTTCCAGGTGCGGAATCTCCCGGGCGCCCTCTACAAGGCGCTCGGTGGGTTCGCGACCAATGGAGTGAACATGCAAAAGCTCGAAAGCTACATGCTGGACGGCTCGTTCGCCTCGACCCAGTTCTACTGTGACGTGGCCGGCCATCCCGAGCACTCCGGGGTGGCGAAGGCGTTCGAAGAACTCCGCTTTTTCTCCCGGTCGGTCAGGATCCTGGGGGTCTATCCGGCCGATCCGCTGCGCACCTCGCAGTAACAGCCGGTAGACAAAGTCACTCGGTCGAAATACACCCGGGCCAGTTCTCCCGGTGGGGGCTCCTCCCTCGCGCGCCTGGTCAGCCGGGTGCCTCGCCGCTCCCGTTGCGCAGATTTTTTTCACATTGGGTTCATTTTGAGTCCCTGAATATTCATTCGATCGTGAACTTCGTTTCACGATTGGTTCAAGGACCCGTCATGCCGGAGAAACATCATGGCGCCTCATGTTGGGGCCACCACCGCGGTTCGCGCGCGGACGCTCCGACGGCTCCTCTTCACCCCCCTTCCCAGTCTTCCGGCGTCGGTCATTCTTCCCTTCGGTCTTCTGGTCGTTAACGCTCTGGGTGGCGGCCGGGAGCGTGTTCGCGGATGCGGGCGCGGTTCCGCCCGAGGCCGAAACCCCCGGCGAAACCCCCGGCGAAACTCAGGAAGCGGCCGGGCAACAAGCGACCGGAAGAAGTTCGGCCGGGGATGGGGTGACTACCGGCGCATCCTCCGCGATCGAACCGCTCACGCCCGAAGCTCAACTCGCCGACGACACGAAGGCCTCCGCCGCGGAAGAGCCCGGGTCCGAGGCGGGGAACGGGACAACGGATTCGGATATGGCCGCCCAGGGCGGCGCCGGAGCGGCGCCGCTCGTGGATTTCAACGTGCGGTTTCGCGGCCGGGTCCTGGATGAGGTCCAGGAACTCGGCGATCCGGACGTCAGCAGCTTCTCGATCTGGAGCAAGACCAAGATCGGGGACCGCATCGTTACGAACGTCACCTACGACCTGGGAAGAACCCGCATGCACGACTTCTGGGTGCAGTTCGACGTCGGCGGAGGGCTCCAGGTACGCGCCGGGCGCAGTTCGCTGGCCTGGCTCGGAGAGTTCACCGAGTCGTCACATTCCCGCCAAATGGTGCACGCCGCGGCCGGCTCCAAGCTGACCCGGTCGAGGGAGGTGGGAGTCTTCCTTTTCGCTGATCGGGGTCGCTACAACGCCCGGCTCCATGTCGTGCAGGGCAGTGGGTACGAGGCAGAGAACAACTCGTCAAAGGACGTGTTGGCGAGCGTTGGCCGCACGTTCGACGTTGCCGGGAGCTCCTGGCTGGTGGACGCGGGCCACTACGAAGGCCGCGACGGACCGAACGACGCCCTCGTGCCACGGCGCCAGACGGGGGTCCATGTGGATGGTGTGCTCGGCTCCGGCCAGGTATTTCGCGGCGCCGCCTTCCGCCGGGAGCAGCACGGCAGGGAACACCTTGGCGGCTTCGCCCGGCTCCGCCATCGTCTTCCCCAGGGTATCTGGGCCGCCGCGGAACTCGGGACGGAAACGAACCATGGCCCGCTGGACAACCCGGGGCACTCCAGCTACGTGATCGCCGGAGCTCGTTACGAACTTCCGTGGAACAGGACCCATCTTTCCGCCGACTACCGTTGGCGGTTCGGCGCCGTAGGCGACCACGAGCTGCTGCTTCTCTTCCAGTGGCTCTTCGACTTCCAGAACCCCCGGCGTAACTGACCCTCGCTCGGTTCGAGGCCGGGCGGCTGTCCGCTACCGGGGACGCAGCTTCGAACTGGTTGCGGTGGACTTCGTGGGAGAGAGCACCGACTACGGCCCGTTCCAGGTCCACCGGGAGACGGTGCTCACCGTCCGCGCCCCCGACGGCGAACGCGGAACCCTGCGGATCTTCGGCTCGATGCTCGGCAGGACCGCCGCTACCAGATCTTCGGCTTCGTTACCGACTGAGCGACTATCCGGCGGCTGCCGGCGCCGCCGCTTCAGCGATCCCCGACGCGGAGTTCGATTCCGATGGCCGCGAGTTGTTCCGCCTCCTTCGCGATGCCGGCGCGAGTCAGGGGGTGGTGGTCGAGCCAGCCCGGGGGGAAAGCGAGCTCAAGCTGACCGTCGGGCGCGCTGGCCTCAATAAGGGGCAGGGGCTCGCGACTGCGGCGCCGGCAGAGCAGGACCGCGATCCGCAGGATGGCGGCCAGTCGGCCGCTGGTGACGGGATCGGCGGCAGTCATCTTCTCGAAGCGCCCGGGCCGCAGCCTCTGCCGGTGGGTCTCGATCAGCGCGGCGAGCAGTTCCTGGTCGTCCCGCGAAAAGCCCGGCATGTCCGTGTTGCGCACGATGTAGGCGCCGTGGTGGTGATGGCCGCTGAAGGAGACGGAGAGGCCGACCTCATGCAGCTCGGCCGCCCAGCGCAGAAACCGTTCGTGCGCCTCGTGTTCGAGGCCCCACGGCCGCTTTAGCTGTCTCAGGCCGACCAGCGCGGTGGCCTTGACCCGCTCCGCCTGTTCGCGGTCCACGCGGTACTGGGTCATGAGGTTCCGGATCGTGCTCTCCCGGACATCCTGCCGCCGGCGCCGGCCGATCAGGTCGAAGAGCACGCCCTCACGGAGCGCTCCCTCGGCCGGCTCGATCCTTTCGATGTCGAAGGTCTCCATGGCCGCGCGCAGGACCGCGATGCCGCCGGGGAAATCCAACGCCCGATCGGCGGGAAACCCCGGAATAGCAGCGGGTCCGCGGGCGAGGGCTTCCACGTGGGCGCCGCGGATCATCCGGTCCCTGAGCCCCTTCAGCGCCGCCCGGGTCAGGCCGCCGTTTGACCGCAGAAGCTCGGCGGCGGCCAGCACCGTGCCGGAGGATCCCAACACCCGAGACCACCCGAGCGCCAGAAATCCTTCCTCCACGGTCTCGAGTTCGCGGCGGGCCTCGGTCTCGGCGGCGACGAAGGCCGGCTCGGTGATCACGCCGCCCGGGAAGAAGCGGCCCGTGAAGGAAACACACCCCATATAGAGGCTTGCCGCCCGGAGCGGCTCCTCCCCCTGTCCGATGACCAATTCGGTGCTGCCGCCTCCGATATCCAGCACCAGCCGGCGGCCGTTTTCCTCCGGAAAAAGGGTACTGACTCCCACATAGATGAGCCGCGCTTCCTCCACGCCGGAGATGATTTCCACCCGATGTCCGAGAGCTTTCGTCGCATCGCCGAGCAATGCCATCCGGTCCTTCACCTGCCGGAAGGCGTTGGTGCCCACCGCGCGCGCCTGGCCGGCCGGGATATCCCGGATGCGTTCCCCGATTCGGGCGAGCGCGGCCGCGGCGCGCCGCCACGTCGTGGGTTCGACGGCCTTGTTCCGGATGCCGGCGGCGAGCCGCACCGGCTCCTTCACCCGGTCCACCACTTCGATGTTCTCGCCGTGGACCCGGGCGACGGTGAGGTGGAAGCTGCGGGAACCGAGGTCCACCGCCGCGAAGAGCCCCAGCGGAAGGCGCCGTCTGGTGGTCATGCGCGGGGCCGGCGACAGCGGCCGCGATTTCCCGCGAGTGGCGTGACGGGTGTGGGACGCACCGCTCCGCTTCCCCTGTTCATCGTTTCAAGATCCTTTCCGGGTGGCCTGAGTGGTGGGCCTGCTACCGCATTAGCATCCCGGCGCTATGGCAACCTGGGTCGTCGGCGATGTGCAGGGGTGTTTTAGCACTTTCAGGCGCCTTCTGGACCGTATCGAGTTCCGCCCCGAACGTGACCGGCTGTGGTTCGCGGGCGATCTGGTCAACCGGGGGCCGGACTCTCTCGGCATGCTGCGCTGGGCGTACCGGCACCGGGATTCGATCGTCTGCGTGCTCGGAAATCACGACCTGCACCTGCTGGCGCAGCGCGAGGGTGTGATCCCCGCCCGCCGCCGCGACACCCTTGTTCCGGTGCTGGCCGCACCTGATGCCGATGATCTTTGCGACTGGGTCGCGGGGCTCCCCTTCGTCCATCGGGAGGACGGCTTCCTTCTCGTGCACGCGGGAGTGCTGCCTCGGTGGGATCTCTCCGACATCGAAGCCGCGGCCGGGGACGCCAAGGGTGCCCTCGCCGAGGATCGCGGTGGTTTCTTGCGCGCGCTCTATTCCGTAAGGGGCGACGGCCCGCGGCGGAAGAACGCTGATGAAGCGCCGGGCCCGAACGGTCCGGCCGGCGGGCGGCACCTGGCGGGTGCGACCGCCGCATCCGTGTTGACCCGGATACGGATCGTGGACGCCGCCGGAATCCCGTCTTTCGCGTTCGACGGCGTTCCCGAAACCATCCCGCCGGGTCATCGGCCGTGGTTCGAAAGCGTTTCGCTGCCCGCGGGAATGACCGTGCTCTTCGGCCACTGGGCCGCGCTGGGCCTGATGGTTTCGGAGCGGGCGGTGTGCCTGGATTCGGGTTGCGTCTGGAACGGCTCGTTGACCGCGCTGCGCCTGGAAGACGGCGCCCTTATGGTCCAACCGGCGGCCGAGGGCGACGGGCAGCCTCTGTAACCTTGCTGTCACATTTACCCGCCGGACCGAGACGGAGAGTCCGCGCCGCACGGGAGGGGTGCCAGGAGGGGTTTTCCCTCCTCGCGAAAGACGAGGGCGCGAATCGCGCCCTCACCCGGGGGGAAAGCGCCCCGCACGCGCGTAAAACCCAGATTCGGTTCGCCTTTCGCCCTCGGCACAGTGCGGGTGCTTTTTCCACGGGCTGTTGACCCGTGAACACCCCAACCCCCGGCCGGCGGAGGCCGGGACGCCGGAATCAGCGCTTCTTCTTGACGGTGGTCTGGAACGCGCCATCCCCGAACTGAAGGCGCATCGGCTCCCGGGTCTCGAGGTTGTAGCGGTCGCCGGGCATCAGGAAATAGAACCCGCCGCCGTTCGGCAGTACCCGCGTGTTGTCGTAGATGGCCACGTAGCCCTGTCCGATGACCTCGAATCCGTTTCCGCGCACCACGATGGCGGTGTCTTCGTCGATTCCGATCCCGAGAAGTTCGGGTTTCGCGGCGGTGATTTCGAGCAGGTCGAAGTGCCGGTTCCGCACCAGCAGGTGCTGGTCGATGGCCACCCCGCGAACGAAGGCGAATCCCTCCTCGTGGTCTCCCATCATGATGGTGTTGCCGCTCGTGTCGCCGCGGGCGAGATATTCGCCCTGGATCGTCGCGCCGGCCGAAGAACCGCCGATCACCCCGCCGCGGGCCAGCAGGGCGTGGAGCTCGCGCTCGGTGCGGGTGTCGGCGTAGGCGTCCACCAGCCGCCACTGCCGTCCACCGGGGAACCACACGCCGCGGGCCTTCGTGATCGCCGCCGCGAACTCCTCGCTTTCGGCCTCTTCCCGGTCCCAGGTGTGGATCACGGTGATGTTGGTGGCGCCCAATTCCCGGAACCGGCGCGCCCCCGCGTACCAGTCGTCGTAGGCGTCTTCGCCGCCGGCCGTGGGGATGATCACGATGGGGGCTTCGGGACCGCCGGCGAGGCTGATGAAGCGCTCGAGGATCGCTTCGTCGCGGAGCGCTCCGCCGACGATGACCAGGGAGCCCTGCTCGGGTCCCTGCTGGGCGGACGCGGCAACTGGGAGCGCCAGCGCCAGCCCGATGAGAAGCAGTACGAGGTTGCGGGAGCGAGTTTGGGACATGGCCGGGATCCTCCGTTCGGAATGAGAGCCTGAACAGGGCCGATTATCCGCCTATTGGTGCTGCGCTGCCGGCGGACCGTGACCTTGCGCCTTTCGTCCGCCTCTCGGCGGGCGATGCCGGCCCCCCACCGGGCGGACTGGCCAGGGGTCCCTTCCCTGCGTTTCACCGGACGGGGCCGGCGGATCATTCGTCCTCCGGCGCCGATCCGCTTCCCTACACTCTCGCACCATGCGCCACGTGGTGGTCGGCACCGCCGGCCACATCGACCACGGGAAGAGTTCGCTGGTCCTCGCGCTCACCGGGACCGATCCCGACCGGCTGAAGGAAGAGAAGGCTCGCGGAATCACCGTGGACCTCGGGTTCGCCCATCTCGAGCACGAGGGAGTGACCTACGGCTTCGTGGATGTGCCGGGGCACGAGCGCTTCGTGCGCAACATGCTCGCGGGCGCGTCCGGTTTCGACGTGGTGCTGCTGGTGGTGGCTGCCGACGAATCGGTCATGCCCCAGACCCGTGAGCACATCGAGATCTGCCGGCTGCTGGGGATTCGGTCCGCCGTCGTGGCGCTCACCCGGGTTGATCTCGTGGAGGACCGGGAGTTCATCGAGATTGCGGCCCTCGAAGTGCGCGAGTTGCTTGAGGGGTCGGCGATGGCAGGGGCGCCGCTGGTGCCCGTCTCGTCGAAGACCGGCGAGGGACTCGGTGAACTCAGGGAGGCACTTGCGGCCGCGGCCGCCGCCGCCGGGCCCCGGGACGTCTCGGGTCTCTTCCGGTTGCCCGTCGACCGCGCCTTCACCATGCGCGGCTTCGGCGCGGTCGTCACCGGCACGCTCGCCGCCGGCCAGGTCAGGGTCGGTGGCGACGTCGAGATCCTCCCCGCTGGGGAGCGCGCCCGGGTCCGGGGCCTGCAGGTACACGGAGCCCCCGTCGAGTCGGCGCAAGCCGGCCAGCGGGTCGCGCTCAACCTCTCCGGAGCCGGCCGCTTCCGGGTTGAGCGGGGGTCGGTGATCGCGGCGCCCGGCGAACTGGCTTCCACCCGGATGGTGGACGCCCGGCTGGAGTTGCTCGCCTGGGCGGCCGGACCGGTCGAAGACGAGGACCGGGTGCATCTGCATGTCGGGACCGCCACCGCGCTCGCCCGGGTCCGGCTTCTCGGCGGGCTGGCGCAGCTCGCTCCCGGAGATTCCGGCCTCGTCCAGTTGCGGCTGGAGACCCCGCTGACGGCGGTGCGCGGCGATCGATTCATCATCCGGCGTTATTCGCCGGTCATCACCATTGGCGGCGGGACCATCCTGGATGCGCTGCCCCCCAAACGCTCTCCGAGAAGCCCGGCGGCTCGCGAGCGGGTTCTCGCCCTCGATCGCGCGACCGACGCCCGCGCCGCGGCAGCGTTCGTGGACGAGGCGGGAGTTCGGGGTCTGAGCGAGGGGCGGCTGCGCACCCGACTTGGAGTTCGCGCGCCGGATGCCGCACGGGTGCTTCGGGAACTCCGCGAACGGGGCGAGATCGAAGCGGTAGGCGACGGCGCTCCGGCCAGCGCGGCTGGGCGGGTTCTCCTGTCGCCGTCCAGTCTGCGAGCGGTGCAGGAGCGGATGACCTCGCTGCTCACCGCCTGGGAAACCGAAAACCGGCTGCGGGCCGGGATGCCCGTGGAACAACTCCGGGAACAGACCGGCGTCCCCCCGGCAGTGGCGGACGGCGCTCTGGCGCGTCTCGCCAGCGCCGGCGCCGTCGAGCTCACCCGCCACACGGTGAGCACCGCGGGCCGCCAGATCCAGCTCTCGGATTCCGAGCAGCGCGCTCTCGACGGTCTGGCAGGGCTGCTCGACGAAGGCGGATTCACTCCGCCTACCCTGGGGGAAGCGGCGGAAGAACTCGGGGTTTCGCCGGAACTCGTGGATGCCCTGAGGCGCCTGCTGCTTCGGGAAGGCCGCGCCGTGGACGTAAGTCCGGACCTCTACTTCGATGCCGCCCGGCTCGCCGGACTTCGCCAGGCCGTAGGCGAACGGGCCACCGTGAATCCCGAGATCGACGTTGCCTGGTTCAAGCAGAGCTTCGGCCTGAGCCGCAAGCACGCGATCCCGCTGCTGGAGTGGCTCGACCGCGAGCGGGTGACGGTGCGGGTGGGGAATCTGCGAAAGATCCGCACCGGCGCGGCGCCGGGAGCTTCCCCCCGATGAACCAGTGGGTCGCCGATCTGCGGTTCGCGATCCGCTGCGCTCCGCAGCCGTCCCCTCCTGACCGGGCTCGCGGCGGGTTTTTGATCGGCGCTCCGTTCATGGTTCTGATGGTGGTCTTCGTTCGCAACCTCCTGACCGGCTTCGCGCTGCCGGCGCGCCACGCCGCCCGCGTCCCCCCCAGTCAAGCGCTCCGGGTCTAGCGGCCGGTGATGGAACCCGGGTGAGCGCCGAGAGCGGCCAGTTCTCCCGGTGGGGCCTTCAGACCGGCATCGCGGCTGCAAGCCGCGAGACTCCCAGAGTTCTTCATCCTCATCACCTCGACCCAGGCGGGGACGGCGAGACGAACCCCGCGCCAGCGAACTCCCATTGCCGATCCTTCGCAATTGGCACCGGTCGCCCCTCGCCCCCGCAAATATGATCGCGACCATGCCCCGCACCCCTTTTCTCCGCATTTCGGCCCTGCTCACCGCCGTGCAGCTCCTTGCGTGTACGCCGGAGCCCCAGGATTCCCCCGCGCACTACGGGAAGGCGGACGGCGAACTTGCCGCTCGGATCTACCCCCTCGTCCAGGACGCCCTCCGGAACTATCCCGCCCCCGGCATTTCGGTGGCCGTGCAGCGGGACGGCGAGGTCGTTTTCGCCGGCGGATTCGGGTATGCGGACCTCGAGAACGAGGTGCCCGCGACGGCGGACACGGTGTATCGCATCGGTTCGGTTACCAAGCAGTTCACTGCCGCCGCCGCCCTGCTGCTCGTCGAGGAAGGCAAACTGGATTTGTCCGCCGACCTGCGCGATTACCTGCCGGACTACGACACGCACGGCTTCGAGGTGTCGATCGAGCGGCTCCTCAACCACACGTCGGGGATCAAGGGCTATACGGAGATGCCCGAGTTTTGGGAGCGGTCCCGCCTGGACCTCGGTCACGAGGCCATGCGGGAACTGTTCTCCGCGCCGCCCTTCGAGTTCGAACCCGGGGACCGCTACCAGTACAACAACTCGGGCTACTACCTGCTCGGAGTCCTCATCGAACGCCTCTCCGGAATGAGCTACCCCGCGTTTCTCGAGGCGCGGCTGTTCGAGCCGCTGGGTCTGGAGCGGACCCACTACCTCAGCAACCGCCCCCTCATCCCCGGCCGCGCCGAAGGCTATGAAGTCGGAGAAGGGAACGGTTTCGTGAACGATGAGCCGCTGAGCATGGAACTGCCCTACGCGGCCGGCTCGCTGGGGGCGAGCGTCGTGGATCTCCTCGCCTGGCAGCGGGCGCTGGTTTCGGGGCAGGTGGTGAGTCCCGCCAGCTACCAGGCGATGACCGCTCAGGGCAGCCTCGTGAACGGCGATCCGTTCCACTACGGCTACGGGCTCCGCCTGGGGGAGGAACACGGCCTCGCCCAGATTTCCCACGGCGGGGGCATCAACGGCTTCCGGGCCGAACTCGCGTTCTATCCCGAGGCCGGACTCGGCATCGCGGTCCTCATCAATTCGGGGTCGGGACGGCCCGGTCTGCTGGAGAACCGGATCGCCCGGGTGGTGCTGGGTATGGAGCAGCCCGAGATCGCGGAGGTCGAACTTCCCGAGTCCGAACTCCGGCGCTGCGCCGGCACCTACGATCCCGGCCGGTCACCCCTCACCATCCGCTTCGAGGACGGGGCGCTCCTCGGTTTCGGTGAGCGCCTGGTGCCGGTCGGCGACGGTGTGTTCCATCCGGAAGGCGATCCCTTCACCCGGGTGGTTTGCGAACCGGGCCCGGAGGATGGCGCTGCTCCCGCCCTCACGGTTTCCGGTGGGGGGGTGAGCACCCGCTACCCCCGGGTTGGCGCTTCCCGGCAACCGTCTGGTGGGGGCTAAACTGCCGCGCTCATGTCCAGCGTTGAAGTTCAAAGGACCATCGCGGCGCCGCCCGATCGGGTATTCCGGATCGCGACCGATCTCCACAGCCTGGCGGCGAACGTGTCCGGCATCGATAGCGTCGAGGTGTTGACCGAAGGGCCGGTCGGGGAAGGCAGCCGCTGGCGGGAAACCCGGACCATGATGGGCCGACCGGCCACCGAAGAGATGTGGGTGACCGGGTTCGAGGCGCCCCGGCGGTTCGTGGTGGAGGCGGCGTCGCACGGCGCGCAGTACCGCACCGAAATGACCTTCGAACCCGAGGGCGCCGGCACCCGGGTCACCATGGTCTTTGCGGCCCGTCCGGTGAGCTTCCTCGCCCGGCTCTTCGCCCTCTTCAGCGCCGTCATGCTCCGAAGCCTCCGCAAGATGCTCGAGCAAGATCTTGAAGATTTGAAACAGGCGGCTGAATCCCCTGCCTGAATCTCCTGCCTGACGCGACCTCGCTCCCGAGCCGATGAGGGCCCCCAATCTCCATCCGTCGTGGATCCGGAGGAGCAGATGGGCTCGCTGAAACGAGCCGGCGGAGCACGATTCAGCGTGGATAGGGAAGGGGCTCGTCCGGCGGGGCTCCCGGTCCGTAGCCAGCGCCTGATCCTTCGGCCGTTTCGCGAGGCCGACTTCGCCGAAGTCCATGAGTACGCGAGCGATCCCGAGGTCACCCGTTTCCTTCGTTGGGGGCCGAATCCCGCATCCGAAACGCTTCGTTTCCTGCGACAAGCCATCGCGGACACCCGGTCTCCCGACGGGTCGCGCCTCGACCTGGCCGTCGTGGAGCGGAAGAGCGTGCGGGTACGCGGCGGTCTCAGCCTCGAAGAAAAGGCGCCCGGCCTGGTGGAAATCGGCTATTGCCTCGCGAGGCCGGTCTGGGGGCTTGGCTACGCGACCGAGGCCGTCCAGGGCGCCGTCCGTTTCGCCGAGGCCCGCTTCGCCGGGGCGGAATTGTTCGGATTGGTGGTCCCGGGCAATGTTGCTTCCGAGCGGGTGCTACGCCGGGCCGGCTTCGAACCGGCGGAAGACTCCGCCCCCTACGCACCCTGGATGAACGGGCTCTGCGCTACGGCCCGCGCTTTCCGCCGGCGCCCGTCCCCCCGGTCTTGACGCCTCCCCGCTCTCCCCGCCCGGGATCTCGCCGGCCCACCGCCAAAGGGCCGGTGAGGCCGCGCTACTCCGTTCGGGTTCCGGTGCGCCGCCGGCCGCTGCCGGGGGACGGACCCGCCGACCGGCTCCTGGAGAACGGGGCGCGATCCCTGACCAGTGCCGAGCTGCTCGGTCTCGTGCTCGGTCCGGGTCGGAACGATCTGGCCCGCGGGCTCCTCGAGGACGTCGGGGGCGTCGCGCGTCTCAGCCAGACTCCGCTCGGCCAATTGGCTGAGAGGCTTTCGCGAGCGCGGCTCATCCGCTTGGCCGCCGCCCTCGAGCTGGGGCGCCGGGCGGGTTATCCGGCGGACGGCCAGGTGCCGTGCTTCCGAAACCCGGCGGAGGTGGCGCGCTATCTCATCGCCCGCTTCGGGAACTGCGAAGTCGAGGAGTTCGGGATCCTGATGCTCGACAGTCGGGGCTGTCTGCGCCGGGCCGAAATCATCTCGCGAGGCTCGCTTACCGGAGCCCCCGTTCATCCCCGGGATTTATTCCGGCTTGCCGCCGCCTATCAGGCGGTATCGCTGATCCTGTTCCACAATCACCCCTCGGGAGATCCCGAGCCCTCGGAAGCGGACCGTCAACTCACCCGGCGCCTTCAGGAAGCCGGAGCGATCATGGGAATCCCGGTTCTCGATCACCTGGTGATCGGCGCCGGGAAATGGCATAGCTTCAGCGAAGCGGGCGCGCTCTGAAGCGCCGGGCGCTGTCAACAGCCTGTGGTGAAACCCACGTGAGCGCCGAGACGGGCGAGGCCCAGTTCTCCCGGTGGGGGCCCGGCTGACAAGGCGCGCGAGGGAGGAATACCGGGTGTATTCGGACCGAAGCGCAACGCAGAGCCCCGCGAAGCGGGGCGGTGAACAGCCGGTGGTGGAACCCACGTGAGCGCCGAGGCCGGTGAGGCGCCCGGCTGACAAGGCGCGTGAGGGAGGAATACCGGGTGTATTTCGACCGAAACGCAACGATGAGCGGCGCGAAGCGACGCGGTCAGCCGGGATGGATCGCCGGCCGAACGCCGCGTGGGTTTCATCACCGGCTGTTTGGGCGGGATGCATCGCCCGTCGAACGCCGCGTGGGTTTTGCCACAGGCTGTTAGTCCTGGGCGGCTCCCTGGCAGTGCGAGCAGACGCCGTAGAGCTGGTGCCGGTGCCAGACGAGCCGGTAGCCGTGTTCGGTTGCGATCTCCTCTTGCCGCTGCTCCACTTCCGGCGACAGGAACTCGTCGATCCGGTTGCAACGGACACAGATGAGGTGATCGTGATGTCCCCGCGAGAGCGCCGGCTCGAACCGGGTGAGGCCGTCCTTGAGGTCAATCGAGGTCGCGATGTGGGCTTCGCAAAAGAGGCGGAGAGCCCGGTAGACGGTTGTGCGGCCGATGGAGGCGTCCGCCTCCCGCACGTCGCCATGGAGGTCGTCGGCGGAGACATGTCCGCCCAGGCCGAGGAAACGGTTCAGAATGAGTTCCCGCTGCCGGGATTTCTTCAGACCGCGTTCCCGGGTGAACTCCTGCAGGCGTCGAAAGGCTTCTTCGCGCATCGAAGCCGGGCTCTCTGGCGTGGGTACGAAAGTACTCATCAGCGGAATCCGTCGTTGCCGCGCCGTCACGCCGGTCCGGCTTGGGGCGTCCTGCGCTGCCAAGAGTACCCGGTTCGAGTTCAGGACCTGCTGACGCCTCGCCGGCCGGTCCGCGGCGCGGTCGGACGCCGCCGCGCGGCGTCCCGCTTTCAGGAGCCGGTGGACAAAGTGCGGTGGGCGCCGAGGTCCCCAGCGGGAGAAACCCCCATGATCGGGTCCGCCCACACGCCCCGCCGGTCATGAAAAAGGCGCGGCCTCAGGGTGGGTAAGCGGTGAGCGGTCGCGGCATCCGGGCTGTCGGCGTCGCGGCGCAACTGCATTTCACCGCAATTGGGCCGCCTGACCTGGTCCACAGGCTCCTAGAATCCGCCGTTCCCGTGCGCATCCTCTACCTCGACCTTTCCTCCGGCGTTTCGGGGGACATGCTGCTCGGCGCGCTGGTGGATGTGGGAGTGCCGCGCGAGGTGCTCTCGAGTACCGTCGCGGCGCTTCGGTCCCCGGTTTCCGTCTCCTTCGCTGAGAGTTCCCGGGGAGGACTTCGCGGGATCAAGGCGCATGTTGAGGCCGCCGACGATCGCGGGCATCGCCATCTCAAGGACTTTCTGAACGTGCTGGACCGGAGCGGGCTGCCGGATGAGGTTTCGGGGCGGGCGGTAGAGCTCCTCCGGCGCATCTTCGAAGCCGAAGGGCAGATCCACGGCATGTCGGCGGAATCGGTGCACCTGCACGAACTGGGATCGCTCGACACTCTGGTCGACATCGTGGGAGCGGTGGCGGGAGTGGCGTATCTGGCTCCCGACGCCGTGGTGGGCTCGCCCGTGAATGTGGGAAGCGGTTCGGTCGAGGCGGAGCACGGAACCCTGGAGATTCCGGCCCCGGCGACGGCCCTGTTGCTGCGGGGGATACCCACCTTTGCGGACGGTTCCGGCTTTGAGCGCACGACCCCCACGGGAGCCGTACTGACCGGTCTCGCCGACTCCTTCGGCGGTTGGCCGGCGATTGCCCCGGAACGGATCGGATACGGCCTCGGCTCGGCCGATCCCAAGCAAGGGCGCCCCAACGCGCTCCGCGTCGTCCTCGGGTCAGCGCCCGACGGTTCCGGGAACGCGGTGGTCGTCGTTGAAGCGACCCTCGACGATCTGCCGCCCGAAATCGCGCCGCATCTCCTCGACCGGCTGCTCGCCGCCGGAGCCCGGGACGCCTTCTTCACTCCCGTGCAGATGAAGAAAGGGCGCCCGGGCTTGGCCGTTACCGCTCTCGCCGATCCCGGGCGCCGCGAAGCGGTGGTAGCCACGCTGTTCCGGGAGAGCACGACGCTCGGAGTCCGGATCAGGGAGGCGGAGCGGGAGACCCTCGAACGACGGACGCTGCGGGTGGAGACTCCGTGGGGCCCGGTGGGAGTGAAGGTGGGCCTCTCCAACGGAAGGGTGATCAACCGCGCTCCGGAATTCGAGGACTGCCGTCGATTGGCCGAGCGCACCGGGGTCCCCCTGAAAGAGATTCACCGGGAGGCCCTGGGAGCGCCCCTTCCCGCGTTCGGGAATCCGACCCGCGAAGGAGGCGCGCCGGACCCGCCTGCGTCTGCCGCGCCGGATGGTTCGCGATGACCGACTCCCACGGTCATCTCGACCAGCCGGCCTTCAACCTCGATCGACGGGCAGTGCTGGAGCGGGCCAGGCGGGCGGGCGTCTCCACCATCGTCTCCATCGGAATGCTGGACGAGGAGGCCTCCTGGAAGCAGACCTTTTCGCTCGTGGATGGCGTCCATCCGAACGGGGAGGATCACGCGGACCCGGACCTGCCGCAGCTCTTCACGACCCTGGGTTGCCATCCCCACGATGCCCGGCTTTTCGGTGAGCTTGGCGGGGAGGAGCGTCTCGCCGAACTCGCGGGCCGGCCGCGGCTGCTGGCCATCGGCGAAGTGGGGCTCGACTACCACTACGACCTGAGCCCGCGCGCCGAACAGCGGGATGTGTTCCGGCGCCAGATCCGGGTGGCGCGGGAGCTGGGACTCCCGGTCGTGGTGCACCACCGCGATGCGGAGGATGACTTCCTGCAGATCGCCGACGAGGAAGAACTCGCGGAATGCGGGGCCATCCTGCATTGCTTTACGGCGAGCGAACGGCTTGCCCGCGCCGCCTGGGAACGCGGTTTCCTGATTTCTTTTTCCGGAATCCTCACCTTCAAGAACGCCGAAGATCTCCGGCGGACGGCTGCCCTGGTGCCACTGGAGCAGCTCCTTGTCGAAACCGACTGTCCCTACCTGGCCCCCGTGCCGCACCGCGGGCGGCGCGCCGAACCCGCAATGGTCGTGGAGACCGCCCGCTGTCTCGCCGCGGTGCGCTCTGCCGGGCTCGAGGCAATTGAGGCGGCCACCGACGCCAATTTCCGGCGCTTTTTCTTCAGCCGGCGGCGATCATCGGACAGGGGCCCCGCAGCGTGCAGCGCGTGAGATAATCGCAAGCAAGTCCGGTAATGCTGTCCGTTTCGAGCCCCGGGAGCCTGCTCTCCGAGTTGGAGGCCGAACTGGCTTCGGATCTGGCCGCGGTCGAGCGCATCCTGGCCGCCCGGGTGGAAAGCGACCTGGAGCTGGTGAAGCTGACCAGTCAATACCTCTACCGGAGCGGGGGCAAACGCATCCGTCCGATGCTGCTGCTGATCGCGGCGCGCGCCGCAGGGGCCCCCGAGAGCGAGGAGACGGCCGCCAGAGCCCCCTACTACGGGGCGATGGTCGAGATCATGCACACCGCGACGCTCGTCCACGACGACATCGTCGACGAGGCGGATACCCGCCGGGGGCAGGACTCGCTGAACAGCCTGCTTGGCAACGACCTCACGGTCCTGATCGGTGATTTCCTCTACATCCAGTCCATGGCGCTGGCCGTGGAGCAGGGGAATCCGCGGATCGTCGCGACGATGTGCGACCTCACGATGCGCATGATCGAAGGGATGCTGCTCGAGAAGGCGCGAGGTGGGACCCTGGGGCTGACCCGCGAGGAGCACCTGCGGATCCTGCGGCTCAAGACGGCCTACCTCTTCCATGGCTGCGGCAAGATGGGGGCGATGATGGTCGGAGCGCCGCCCGCCGTGGAAGGGGCCCTCGGCGACTACTGCATGAATCTCGGGATGGCGTTCCAGGTAGCTGACGACCTCTTTGACTTCACGGCCAGCGCTGCCATGGTGGGCAAACCTGTGCTCAGCGACCTGAAAGAAGGGCATCTGACCCTGCCGATCCTCCACGCCCTCGAGCGGGAACCGGCGGCGGCGTCCCTTGTCGAGGAAGTGCTCGACAGTGGCGACCTGACTCCCGGTCAGCAGAAGGAAATCCTCGCGCTGGTCGAGCGTCAGGGCGGGCTCGACGAGGCGCGGCGGGTCGCGGAAGGTTTCGCGGCTTCGGCTCGGGAGGCCCTCGCCCCGGTCCCGCCTTCGTCCTACCGGGACGGTCTGGAAGCGCTTGCCGAATTCGTGATCTGGCGCGACCGTTGAGCGCTAGCAGCGCGGCTGCTAAACCGCCGGGTCTTCCGTTTCCTCCCTATCGGCACCGGCCCGGCCGCACTCCCCACCCCGAACGGGACCCGGCCGGTCACCGCTTCCTCGAGCATCTTCCGAGCGGTCTCCTTCCGGCCCCCCCGGTCCCACTGTCCGCGCTGTCCGAGGCCCCGCTCTTCCGGTATGGCGAGCAGTTGTTCCGCGCCGGGTACTGGTGGGAGGCCCACGCGGTCTGGGAGGAACTCTGGCGGGCCGCCGCTCGGGAAGAGCCCGGGGAGACGCCCGAGCGAGAAGTGCTCCGGGCGTTCGTCCAACTGTCGGCGGCAGCGCTCAAGAACGATCTCGGAGGGGTTCGGGGAAGCCGGAAGCTCCTGTCCGCCGCCCGGAGCCGGATGGCGCGGGTTTCCGACCGCGGCGACACCGGGTTGCTGCGGCCGCGGTTCGAGGCGCTCCGCGTCGCAGCCGGGCTGGCAGCCGGTGGTGGAACCCGGGCGAGCGCCGAGAGCGGGGAGGCGCCCGGCTGACAAGGCGCGTGAGGGAGGAATACCACGTGTATTTCGACCGAAACGCAACGCAGAACGGAGCGAAGCGGAGTGGTTCAGCCGGGATGGATCGCCGCTCGAACGCCGCCTGGGTTTCACCACAGGTTGCTAGCATCCGTCTGAATGCCGATACCAGTCTCCGGCGATGAGGACATCGCGGTACTTGTCGTAGACGACGAGGCGGTGATTCGCAGATCGCTCCGCCGCCGATTGCGGTACGAGGGTTGGCGGGTCTTCGAAGCCGCTTCGGGCCCCGACGCGCTCGCCGCGCTGGAGCGCGAGCCGTGCGATCTCGTGGTTTTGGACATCAAGATGCCCGGGATGGACGGGATGGAAGTCCTCCGGCGCATTCGCGCCGAGAAACCATCGGTGGCGGTCGTGATGCACACCGGTCACGGCGACATCGAGACCGCGGTGCGGGCGATTCAGGAAGGCGCCGCCCACTTCCTCGAAAAGGGCGGGGGCGGAGACATCGGCGCCTGTCTTCGCATGGCGATCGACAAGACGCGGACGCTGGAGAGGAAGCGGCTTGAAGGCGAGAATCGCCGCCTGGCCGCCGAGGTGGACATGCACCGCAGCCGGGAGGGAGAACACCGGCAACTCGTGGGCAAGTCTCCGGCCATTGCGGCAGTGCGCGAGCGCATCGAGCGCGTTGCACCGAGCGATGTGCGGGTGCTTATCACCGGCGAGTCCGGCACCGGCAAGGAAGTGGCGGCGCGGCTCCTCCACGACCGCAGTGGCCGCGCCGGTGGACCTTTTGTCGAAGTCAACTGCGCGGCAATCCCCGAGGAACTCATCGAAAGCGAACTGTTCGGAGCTGAGCGGGGGTCCTACACGGGTGCGCACCGGCAGATGGTGGGCAAATTCGAGCAAGCCCATGGGGGCACGCTGTTCCTCGACGAAGTCGGGGATATGAGCGCTCGGACCCAGGCCAAGGTGCTGCGGGCCCTCGAGGAAAATCGGATTACCCGGGTCGGGGGTTCAAAATCCGTGGAAGTGGATGTCCGCGTTCTGTCCGCGACGAATCAGGACCTTGAGAAGGAGGGTTTCCGCAGCGATCTGCTCCACCGTCTGAACGTGATTCCCATTCGGATGCCTCCCCTCCGGGGCCGCCCGGAGGACGTTCCGCTGCTCGTTACGCACTTCCTGAAACAGTTCGAGGCGAGCGGGCAGCGTCCGCGCCCGTTCACCGATGGCGCTCTCGACCTCCTCGCTACCCAGTCGTTCCCGGGGAACGTCCGGGAGCTCCGGAATCTCGTGGAACGCCTCCTGATCCTGAGCCCGGGAGATGAGATCGGCGAGGAGGACGTGCGCGAGCACCTTTCGGGGATCTTGCCGTCCGAGGACTCGGGAGGACTCGCCGAGTATCTGGCAACCAAGGAACGTCAATTCGTCGAGCGCAGATTGGCCGCCCTCGACGGGGACCGGGACCGGGCTGCCCGGAGCCTTGGCGTCGAGCCTGAGGCTCTTGCTCGGCGCCTCGCGAAGGCGGAAACTCCGGGCCGCTAGAATTCCGCCCGGTTCGAGTCGTTCAGACGGTCGCCGGCTCCCTCGGGAGCGGGAGGAAAGTCCGAACTCCGCAAGGCAGTGCGCTGGGTAACCCCCAGTCCGGGTGACCGGAAGGAAAGTGCCACAGAAAACAAACCGCCTCTCCCTCCGGGGAGCGGTAAGGGTGAAAAGGTGCGGTAAGAGCGCACCGCCTGGGCAGCGATGTCCAGGGCACGGTAAACCCCGCATGGAGCAAGACCAAATAGAGAAGCACCCGAGGGCCGCCTGTCCGAGCTTCCGGGTAGGTCGCTTGACCCGTCGGGTAACCGCCGGGCTAGATGCATGACCGTTACCCCGCCGCGGGCAACCGCGCCAGGGAACAGAATTCGGCTTACGAGCGGCTCGGACCCCAGCAGCCTGTGGTGGAACCCGGGTGAGCGCCGAGGCCGGCGACCTCGCCGCTCTCGGCGATCACGTGGGTTTCACCACAAGCTGTTAACGCTGCTTTCGTTTCGGCCGGGGTTTCCGGTCTCGCCCCGTCTCCGGACCATGCGACCGACGTGAACCTCATCACCGGCGGTGCCGGTTTCATCGGCTCGGCGCTGGCCGACCGTCTTGCGGGAGCCGGCGAGCGGGTTCGGATTCTCGATGATTTTTCGACGGGCCGGCGCGAACGCGTCTCCGGGAACCCCCTGATCGAGGTGTGCGAAGGGGACATCCGGAGTCCAGCCGCGGTCCGGTCCGCTCTCTGTGGGGTGGACAGGGTCGCTCACCTGGCGGCCCTCGCCTCGGTACCCCGCGCGGAGCTGGACCCGGAGACTGCGGCTCGGGTGAACGTCGAGGGAACCCTCGTAGTGCTCGACGAGTCCCGGCGGGCGGGCGTCTCCGCTCTCGTGTATGCGTCGTCCTGCTCCGTGTACGGCGACGCCGGCGAGCGCCCGATTGCGGAATCCGTCCCCTTGAGGCCCCTTGCCGTGTACGCGGTGACCAAACTGGCCGGGGAGCGGCACGTCCTCCTGTATCACCGCACCGGGGGACCGCCGGCCATCGCCCTGCGTTTTTTCAATGTGTACGGGCCGGGCCAGCCCGCCGACTCTCCCTATTCCGGCGTTCTCGCCCGGTTTACGGCTCAGGCGACCCGCGGCGAGCGGCCCGAGATTCATGGCGATGGCGGGCAGACCCGGGACTTCGTGTTCGTGGGCGACGTGGTGGACGCGTTGATTCTCGCCCTCCGAAGAGCCTCGCAGGAGCCCGGGGGACAGGCATTCAACGTGGGAACCGGGCGTGGTGTCTCGGTAGGGGAGATCTGGCGGCTGGTTGCGAAAGCCGCCGGAGTGATGTTGACGCCCACCTTCGCGGCGTCGCGCACCGGCGATATGCGCCATGCCTCGGCCGACACCAGCAGCGCTGTGGAACGCCTCGGTTTCAGAGCGCGGGTCCCGCTGGATGAGGGAATTTCGGAGTTGTTGAAGTCCTCCGCGGGGAACCTTGCGGACACCCCGAGCGTTCGGCGGGGTTAACAGCCTGTGGCAAAACCCACGCGGCCCAGTTCTCCCGGTGGGGGCTCGACGGGCGATCCATCCCGGCTGAACCGCGCCGCTTCGCGGCGCTCTGCGTTGCGTTTCGGTCGAAATACACCCGGGCCAGTTCTCCCGGTGGGGGCTCCTCCCTCACGCGCCTTGTCAGCCGGACCCCCACCGGGAGAACTGGGCCTCGCCCGTCTCGGCGCTCACGTGGGTTTCACCACAGGCTGTTAGCGCTCGCTGTGGCATACTCAAGAATTCTTGGCGTGACACCCCGCCCAACCCCCCATTTCGCCTCGGCGACCGCAGTGCTTGCCGGTCTGTTGGCGGGAGCTTTGCTGTTTGGTGTGGGTGTTCTGCGATCTTGGAACGGCCCCCTCCCGGAACCGCCGGGGATGCCGGAGCCGCCCAAAACCGTCGATTCCTCGAATCATCGGGATGTAGGGCTGTTCCTGGTTCCGGACCGGTTCATCCGCGGCGATTCGCTTTCCGATGTGTTGGTGCGAAACGGTTTTTCCCGGCGGGAGGTCCATGCCGTCTCGGAAGCGCTCGGACCGGTAGCCGATGTCCGACGCCTCAAGGTAGGGCAGACCCTGTGGCTCCATCGGGACAGCGCCGGAGTGCCGGTCCGGCTGGAGTTGCCGCTCGACGACTTCCGCGCAGTGGCCCTCGTTCGTTCGGTTGCGGGTTGGAATGCGCGTGAGCTCACCGCCGAACCGCTTAACCGGAGGGAAGTGGTCCAGGGAGTGGTGAACAGCAGCCTCTATCAGAGTCTGGTGGGCGCCGGCGAACGGGGTGACCTCGCGGTGCTGATTGCAAGGGCCCTCGAGTACGACATCGACTTCCACCGCGACACCCGGCAGGGAGACAGTTACTCGGTGGTTGTGGACAAGCTCTACGACGACCAGGGTGAGTGGAAGGACTACGGCGAACTGCACGCCGTCCGCTACGTCAATGCCGGGCGTTCCATCTTCGCGTTCCGGTTCGAGCTACCCACCGGCGAATCGGGCTATTACGACTTCGAGGGCAACTCCATCCAGCGCGCCTTCCTGATGAGCCCGGTGGCGTACACCCGCATCTCCGGCGTCTTCACCAGCCGGCGGTTCCACCCGGTGCACCGCGTGTATCGCCCGCACTACGGGGTTGACTATGTCGCTGCGCGAGGCACTCCGGTGATGGCGACGGCGGACGGGGTGGTCACGGACGCGGGGAGCCGCGGCCCGAACGGCAACATGGTGACCCTCCGTCACGCCAGCGGGTACATCACCAAATACCTCCACCTCTCTCGCATTCCGCCGGAAATCCGCCCCGGCCGCCGGGTAAACCAGCGCGACGTCATTGGGTTCGTGGGTTCCACGGGCGTTTCGACCGGCGCGCATCTGGACTACCGACTGTCACGCCGTGGAAGGCCGCTGAACCCACGCACCCACATCCTGCCTCCGGGGCCCCCAATCCCCTCGGAGCATCGGGGACTCTTCGAGGCGTGGCGGGAAGCGTTGGTGTCGGATTTCGAGCGGCCCGAGCGCTCGTCTCCCACCCGCGCGCCGACCCCCCGGATCGTGGTGGACGGGAGCGGCGGTTCCTGAATCGATCCGCGACACGGTCGCCTGCCGGGAGGAACATCCCGGTTCTTTCCGTCGCTGGTGGAATCTCAGGCGAAGTCGTCTCCATGTCTTGACGATCGACAAGCGTTGTTGACGCACCCCGTCAACACCAGTTGACCACCGAGCCCCCGAACGGGGCTTTGAGGAAGCAGGGCGGTTCGTGAGGTGGCGCCGGCGCGTCGTCAGGTAGTGCGTAACACCCTGAATTCACATCGGGTTACTTGCAGAACAGTCTCCATCCGGGACTTCTCGAACACTCGGATGGCCGGGTAGGCGGTGCTGGTCCGTTTGTTGCGGAAAGATGTATTCCCGGCGCTTCCAGGCAACGTGAACCGCCGGAATGTTGGCAGCCGATCCACATTCTATATGTGCACTTGAATGTGTATATATAGGGTCCATTCACAACGATGTATAAAGGGATATATATCGAGAACCATATCGGTTGTACTCACTAGAAGCAGTCAATGGCACACATGAGAATGTGCATTCAGCCGATCTAATCAACACACAAGGAGATATACATGATCCAATTCCGCGTTCCGTTTCTCGCCCTCCTGGCCCTCGTTTCCTCGGCGATGCTCGCGGTGTCGGCCATCCAGCCCGAGGAGCCCATCAACATCAACACCGCCACCGTCGAAGAACTGACCGAACTGCCGCGCATCGGCGAAATCACCGCCACCCGCATCGTCAAGTGGCGCGAAGAGAACGGACCGTTCGCCAGTACGGAGGAACTCATGAACGTCCAGGGGATCGGCGAGCGCCTTTACGAACGGATGCAACCGCATGTGACGGTTGAAGATCCCGGTGAAGATGCCGGCCGACGCCGACGCTCGGGTGCAATACCCAAAGCCGCGTGATCGGAACCGCCGCGGCGCGGTTCCGGGGGAGCGGGCGGATCGAATCGCGGGCTTCACCCTCCTCGAGTTGTTGGTCGCGGTGGCGCTGCTCCTGGTGCTTGCCGGCACGGCGATTCCCCCGCTGGCAGGCCACCTGAGAGCCGAGCGCGTTCGTGGCGCGGCGATCGCCATCCGCTCGCTGCTTCAGAAAGCGCGGGCGGAGGCCGCGGCCCGCGCCGCGAACGTCGCCGTCGTTTTCGATCCGCCGCTCGCCGGACATGGCATCGAAATTCCCGGGTCCGACGCCACTCCGGTCGTTGCGCTGGTTCTGGATACCAATCACAACGGAGTTCGCCGGGCCGAAATCGCGTCCGGCGAAGAGCGTCTCCTCGACAATCCCTGGAGGTTCGGGGCGCGCTTTCCGGGAGTTGGGTGGGGAGCTCCCGCCGGCGCCGCGGGTCCGGCGCCGGTCCAGGGTCTGGACGTCGGGGTTGCGGGGATGATTTCGTTCTCACCTCTCGGCGGTTCCGGTTCCGGGCGGATCACGGTGAGTGGAGAGGGCGCCGTCTACGCGATCGTGGTTCATGGAAGCAGTGCCCGGATCCGCGTTGAGCGACACGCCGGCGGCCGCTGGATACCGATGTGAGCGTGCCAACGCTCCCGGTGGCCGGCGCCAAGTCTGGCTATCACCAAGCGGTCGCGAAACTCTGGCGGCATCCATTCGCGGCGCGCAGCGCCGCGGGGGAGGGGCGTGGGGAGGGGTTTCCCCTCCTGTCCGGACCGGAGACATGGGTGTCAGTTCGGACCGGAGACATGGGTAACAGTTGTGGTGAGATGGCGGGCACTGATCGGGAGGGAGATCGATACCTTGGAAAGAGAGAAGTCCTATGGAACTGAGGAAGGAGTTCGTTCTGGCAGGTGAGGAGCGATGGTTCGATCAAATGGGGCGGTCGTTACATCTTCGTGAGCATGGCGTTGGCGGGGGAGCCGGTCGGGATTGCGGAGACGCCGGGAGGCCCCTGGGTCGTGCGCTTCGCGGATCTGGAACTCGGCCTGATGGAGCGTGGCTCGCGAAAGCTGCTTCATCTGGGTCGGAAGCGGCGCGGGCCTGGGCAAACCAACGAGGAGCGGGGAAGGTGAGACGCGCGACTTCCGCACCTTGGAAGATCGGCGTGGAGCCCCAACGGATCGCGCCCCCAGCGCCGAGACGGTCCCGCCGCTGTGGAAAGCGTGGAAAGCGCGCACGCGTGGGGCATGAGCGCGGGGGGCTTGGTCCGGCGGGGGCGGTAGGCACGCGCACGCTCTTCCCACTCTTCCCACAGCCTGATCTTCTTCAACCCGGCAGGGATTTGGAAGGGAAGGAGTGGCGCCTAACCGCAACGGTCCAACCCTCCCCCGCCGGCGCCCCGTCGGACCAGATCCCGACACCGGAGAGCGCCGCCGCGCACCAACACGTCCGGGATGACGGCTCTCAACGTGTTACCCATGTGTCCGGTCTACTGTGTTACCCATGTCTCGTTCGTACACTCCCCACCGAAGACGATGGCGCGGATCGCGGAGCGATTCGCGCCGTCACCCCGTGGGGGAAGCGCCCCGCACGCGCACAAATCGCCAGATTCGGCGCGCATGCCGTCGTGGGGATAGTGCGGGGTGCTTCTTCCACGGGCTGTTAGCATGAGTTGAAGGCGCCTCATCCATGGCCATCATCCTCTCTCACATGTTCGCGGCCTTCCGAAAGGCTGGCGTTCCCGAGGAACTGGCGGAGGCTGCGGCGGAAGAGCCAGTCGCCTTTGCTCTTGAACTCTGCGACCGGGTCGCCCGTCTGGAGGTCAAGGTGAACGTGCTGCTGACGACCAGTCTGGCGATTCTGCTGTTGCTGCTGCGCGATCTCTTCGTCGCCTAGCCGGAAGCCAACGCCGGAAGCCAACCCGGCGTTCGGGGAGCGACCGATCTGCCGCTTCCGCTGGCCCTTCCCGACGGGTCAGCGATCCACGCGGGTGAGGATTCCGTCCTTGAGTTCCAGAAAGGGCCAGTCGGCGAGGCTCCGGAAGTCCTCGTCACCGACGCACACCAGCGCTGGCGAGCGGCCGTACATCTCCTGTCCCACCACGCAGGCGAGGGCGAGGAAGGCGTCCACTCCGCGGGTGATCATTGCTGCCGGGGCCGTTTCCCGCCGGATCGCCTCCAGGAGAACTGCCGTGGTCGTGGACGATCCGCGCGTTGCCGGCAGGACGAGCGCCTTGCCCGCCGCCGTCTTCCCGGCCAGCGGGTGGTGCGTATCGATGATCCGTCCCGATGCTGCGTCGTACCCGCCCCAAAAACTCAGCGGCTGGGTCGCGTGGAGGACGCTTCCCGAAGCGCTTCCCGCGACGACGATCCGTCCCAGCAGGCGGGCATCGCCCGCCGAGCCCCCACCGGGAGAACTGGGCCGCGTGGGTTTTGCCACCGGCTGCTAGTCCCAGGGCCCCGGCTCGCGGACGACCCGCCCCTCGCGGGCCGACTCGATGCATTCGGCGAGGCTGCCGAAGGCAACCGCCGACCCCAGCAGGCCAGGGGAGTACCACGCGTACTTGGCGGAGTTCGTCATGAGGCGGCGCGTGGTCCCGGGGACCATGGGGGTGGCCAGGACGCAGGTATCCACCATGAGGCGGCCCCCGAAGGCGCGAAGCGGTTCGAGCAGCCCCGCGCGTTCGGCCAGGTCGCGGACGGCGCGGCTCGTGGTCACCACCAGTTCGCATCCTCCTTCTTCCCGGGCTTCTTCCCGGGCTTCTTCCCAAGAAGCACGCCTGGCGCCGCGATCGCGGAGCAGGGCCGCGAGCTTCCCGAACTCGGCGAAGGAGAAGTGCGGGCTCCCGAGCACCACCATGTCCAGGGCGCCCTCGCCATGGGTGGTCAATTCCCGGCGTGCCGCGCGCAGTTCTTCCAGCCCGACGTCACGGGTGGCGACCGGCTTCCGGCCGCCGAGCGCGTCCCGCAGGGTGGGAGCTTCCGGGGTGACTCCGGGAATGTGAAAGAGGGCGACGGCGCCGGAAGAGGCGGCCGCCGCCCCGAGCGCCTTGAGCTGGTCCTCCTCGGGAATGACCGGCAATCCGGCGATTGCCACCGGATCGTCCTCGGCGAAGGGGCCCAGCAGATGGCCGAGAACCGGGTAGAAGTCGTCGGCGGCCGCGAGTTCCTCGGGAATGTCCCGGAGTCGCAGAACGCGGGTGGCCAGCCGGTTCTCGTCGAGATGCAGCCCGACGGCCGGCGCCCGCCCGGTAATGGCGCAGCAGATGTCGAGCAGGTCGGGGTAGCGCTCGGTGCGCGCTCCGATCACCGAGTTCGCGAAGCAGACGGCATTCGACTCGCCCCAGGCGATCTGCTGTCCGAACCGGGGGGTCTGCCGGCCTTGGTAGGGGGCGCAGGTCCAGGTAGGGATCGTCCCCATGGATGCATAGGCCCGCATCTGACGGGCTGACTTTTCGGCCCATTCCGGAGGAACCGACCAGTCGCGCCAGTTGAATTCGTCGAGCCCGCTCACGTTCAGCGTGGAAGGAACCCGCACCCGCGCCCCGAGCCCGGCGAGGCGTTCGGCGAACTCGAGGCCGGCGTCGCCTACGTAGATCGTGCTGTCAATGTGCGCGGCCTCGATGTCCAGCATCGAACCCGCGTCGCGGATCTCGGCCATCCGCGCCAGGATGCGCATGGCGAGCCGCGGCGCCTCCCCTTCTTCGCCCGCGAGCAGCGCGCGGTCGAACGCGCTGAGGCGAAGGGCGCTCCCCTCTTCGCTCATCGCGCGGGACTGGTTGGGGTCAGGTTTGGTCGCGGGTCGCGGCGCTCGTGCGCTTCCAGACGAAACGGTTGATTCCGAGGCAGAAAAGGATCAGCAGACCCACCTGGAAGACCACCGTTCCGACGGTGAACTCGCCGAAGGGATTCCACCACTCACCCCCCGAGGAGGTGGCCGACTGCCACATCCACCACGTGATCAGGGCAACGAACTCGACGGGGATGAGCCAGGTGATGATCCGTTCGAACCAGCGGCCGACGCGCCACTCTTCCTCCGCACCCATGAGGTGCTCCTCACGGAACCGGCGCGCTCCGCGGCGAATCACGGTGATGGCGACGAAGAGTCCGGACAACAGCAACGCCACTCCCCACGCCCAGTCCTGGTTGCGGAAGAAACCGAGGGAGTAGGCGGAGGGCAGCCCCATCACGAAAGCGACCGTAGCCACCATGGGAACGGATCGGCGGCGGGGGACGCCCATATCCATCACCATCCGGTTCACCAGTTCGAGCTGGGTGATGAGGGAGGAGATGGCGGCGCAGCAGAGCGTGAGGAAGAACAGCGGCAGGAGGATGTTCCCGCCGGGCATGTCGAGGAAGAGCTGGGGAAGCCAGAGGAAGGTCAGTCCCTCGTTGCTCGCCCCGAGCGCCGCCTGGGTGTCGGAAGTCGAAGTGCTGAGCGCGAAGACGGTGCAGATCACCGCGATCCCGGCGAGCAGCGAAGCGAAGTTGTTCGCGATCGCGGCAGTGATTCCGGTCTTGACGAAACCCTGACCGTCGGCCACGTAGGCCCCGAGGACGGTGACGAGCCCCCAGCCGGCCCCGGTGCTCCACGCGGCCTGGGTAAGCGCCGCCAGCCAGATCCGGTAGTCGGCAAGTGCGCCCAGATCGGGAACGAAGAGGAAACGCAGGCCCTCGGCGGCTCCCGGAAGCGTGATCGCCCTGACTGCCGCCAGCAGGAGCAGCGCGAAGAGCGTCGGGATCAGGTAACGGTTGGCCCGCTCGATTCCGGCAGCGACGCCCCGGAAGATGATGAACGAGCCGATCACCAGCGCCAGCCCGTGGAACACCACCGGCTGGCTCGGGTGGCTTGTGAAGGTCTCCCAGAAGGTCTGGGGGTCGGCGCCCTGCAGGTCGCCGAGCGAGGAGCTGACGAAGTACTTGAGGCACCACCCGGTGACGACCGAGTAGTAGAAGGTGATGAAGGTGGTGACGAGGCCGATGAAGAGCCCCATCCAGTTGTGCCGCGCGCCGGTGGCGGCGCCGATGGCGGCGGCGGGTCCGCGGCGGGAACTCTTGCCCAGCGCAAACTCGGCGAGCAGCAGCGGGATCGCCCACAGGAAAAGGAAAATCACCCACGGGATCAGGAACTCCCCGCCGCCGTTTTGTGCCGCGATCCGGGGGAACCGCCAGATGTTCCCGGTTCCGACCGCCATCCCAATCGTCGCGAGGAGGATGCCCCAGCGGGAGGTGAACCGTTCGGTGGTGTGCTGCATCGTTGCTGCCTTTCGCCAGCTCGGGTTTCCCAGCCCGGGTCCTATCCGGCGTCCTGAAGACGCATCGTCTGCCCGAGTCCGCGTTTGACGGATTCCTCGTACACGAAGGCGGCGCAGGCCACGTCTTCGATGGCCACTCCGACGGATTTGAAGAGGGTGATGTCGTCAGGCGAGCTGCGGCCAGCCACCCGGCCTGTGACCACGTCGCCAAGCTCGGCGTGGAGCTGATCCTCGCGGAAGGCTCCGTCCCGGATCGCCGCCATCAGATCCCCGGCCTCGCCCAGGACCTGGTCCCGGAAGTCGAGCACCACCCGGCAGCGGGAAAACGCCGCCGCTTCGACCTCCCGTTTCACCGGAGCGTTCGCTCCCACCGAGTTCACGTGCATGCCCGGCTCGAGCCAGTCCGCCAGGATGACCGGCTCCTTGGTGGTGGTTGCGGCGCATACGACATCGAGGCCGCGAACCGCCGCTTCGGCGCTTCCCACGGGTTGGGCGTCGAGTCCTTCCCCGGACAGCGCGGCGGCATAGCTGGCCGCGGCTTCGGGAAACAGGTCATACACCCGGACCGTCGTGATGTCCCGGACCTCCCGGACCGCGGCCACCTGGTTGCGGCCCTGGAAGCCGGCCCCGATCAGACCAAGCGAAGCGGCGTCCGCGCGAGCCAGGTAGCGAGTCGCCACCCCGCTGGCCGCTCCGGTCCGGGTTCCGGTGATGTGGGTCCCCGGCATCACGGCCCGGAGCGCTCCCGTTTCGGTGTCGAAATAGAGGATCGCGAAATAGGTGTCCTCGGGAGCCCGTTTTCCGGGGGTGCCGGTCAGCGTCTTGAGGCCGAAGCCGCCCATGTCCGGGATCACCGCCGCCATGATCCGGAAGTTCCCGGCGACCCCGGTGAGCGGCATGACGAGCCGCGGTGCGACCTGCGTTTTCCCCTCCGCGTGGAGCCGGAACGACGCTTCGAGAAGCCTCACGGCCTCCTTCATCGAGAGGATTTCCGCGACCTCCCGCTCCGTGAGAATGAGTGCCACGGAGCGAGTGTACCGGGCTAACCGCGCGAAAAGACCGCCCGCAGGACGTGGCGGGCGATTTCCGGGTTCTTGCGCAGGCGGCGGAGCGAATAGGGCATCCACTCGGGACCGAACGGCACTGCGACCCGAATCCGGTGTCCCGCCGCCTTCACGATCTCGCGAAGCCGGGGGCGCACTCCGTGGAGCATCTGGAACTCGTAGCGTTCGGGCGGGAGCCCGAGTTCATTGATGATGCGGGACGCCTGGAAGACGAGCCACTCGTCGTGGGTGGCGATCCCCACGTAGCAACCGGCGGAGAGCAGGATCCGGAGCAGGGCCACGTATTGGTCCCGGATGATCTGCGGCTCGGTATGGGCGATCTCCTGGGGTTCCAGATAGACGCCCTTGCACACCCGCACGTTGGTCTGCAGCCGGGCGAGTTCCCGGGCGTCGGCCAGGCTGCGCCGCATGCGCGCCTGGAGGACCACCCCGAAGTTCGGGTACTCGGGACCGAGTTCCCGGTAGAGGCCGAGCGTGGCGTCGATCTGCGGGCTGTCCTCCATATCCATCCGCACAAAGGTTTCCCCGCGCCGGGCCGCGTGGTCGAGCAGGGAACGGACCTGGTCGCGGCAGAAGTCGCGGTCGATCATGAGCCCGAGCTGCGTCAACTTCACGTGGACGTAGGCCGAGAGCTGCCGCGCGTGGAGTTCGTCGAGGACGTGCCGGTATGCCGCGGTTGCCTCCTCCGCTTCGGCGCGATCGGTGACGAACTCCCCAAGCTGACTGACCGCCACCAGATACCCCTGGCGGTTGAGCGCTTCGGTTTCGCGAACGAGCTCTTCGACCGTCTCGCCCGCGATGTAAGGCCGGGCGAATGGCCGCACCAACGCTTTCGGCAGGAGCGGGAGGGTCCCGGCGATGGCCCGATCCAGCAGGCTCATGGGGGCTCCTCCGCCTGGGTTTACAGATCGAAGTGGGCGAGGATGCGGTCGAGCGCCTCCTCCGTAGCCCGGTCGAGCAGGGCGGCAGGCGCGCGGATGCCCGTATGGGCGATCGCTCCCCTCCTGCGCAGCATTTCCTTGCGGATGGCCATTCCGATGCCTTCCTGGAACTCGAACCGCATCACCGGGGCGTACTGGTAAAACGCCGCGGCCGCCCCGTCCCGGTCACCGGCGTCCCAACGGGAAACGACCGCTACCAGCAGTCCGGGATACGCGAAACCGGTCATGGCGCCGGTCGCGCCCGAGATGAGTTCCTCGATCAGGTAGGCGCCGCCGAGGCCGCCGAAGATGCCGATTTCCAACCCCTCCGTACGCTCCCGGATGCGGGCGGCCTTGTAGGGGGTGGGGGCGTCCTCCAGTTTGATCGTCCGCGCCGAGGGGATCTCGCGGCAGAGGTGGGCGAGGAGATCCGGCTCCATGTGGAAGCCCGAGATCGGTGGGAAGTCCTGGATCACGATCGGGATCGAGATCGTTTCGGCGATCCGGGCGAAGTGCCGGAAGATCGCCTCGGAGTTGCATTTCGGAGCGCGAGGCGGGGACACCATGACTCCGGCCGCTCCGGCGCGTTCCGCGGCGCGGCAACGCTCCAGGCAGATGTCGAGACCGGGGCCGGTGGCGCCCACGATCACCGGTACCCGGCCGTCCGCGTGGGCCATGCTGGCTTCCAGAATCTCATCGCGCTCCCGATCGGAAATCCGCGCCACTTCGCTTGTTACCCCGAGGGCGGTGAAGCCGGAGACCCCGTCCTTGAGGAACAGGTCGATCACCCGGCGGAGGCTTTCGGAGTCGAAGCTCCCGTCTGGAGCAAAGGGGGTCGGAAGAACCGAATACACACCGTTCATGCCGCGATTCTCGCACAGCGAGGGCACCCCTCTGGTACAAACCCGCCCATGAAATTGCGCCTCCTTTCCGCTGCCGAAGTCCGGTCCGCCATGCCCATGGCCGAAGCGATCCGGGCGGTCCGCCAGGCCTTCGTGGAACTCTCCGCCGGCCGGGCCACCATGCCGGTCCGGGTTCGCGTGGACGTTCCGCGCCGCTCCGGGATCAGCCTCTACATGCCCGGCTACCTCGCGGGGAGCCACCAGCTCGCCACCAAGATCGTTTCCATCTTTCCTCAGAACCTGACGCGCACGCCGCCGCTTCCCACCATCAACGCGCTGGTGGTGGTGCTTGACCCGGACACCGGTTTGCCTGCGGGAGCCCTGCACGGCGGCGTTTTGACCGCGATCCGGACCGGGGCCGCCTCGGGAGTGGCGACCGAGGAACTCGCGCGGGCCAACGTCCGGACGGCGGGCGTGCTGGGGGCCGGCGTTCAGGCCCGCACCCAACTCGAAGCGATGGTCACGGCACGTCCGGGGATCGAGAGCGCCACCGTGTATGACCCCCGCACCGAGGCGGCGCACGCCTTCGCGACCGAAATGTCGGAGAGGTTGGGAATTCCGGTGACCGTGGCTCCGTCCGCGAACCATGCGGTCGCCGCTTCCGAGGTGATCGCCGAGGCCACTACGGCCAGCACCCCAGTGTTTTCGGACAGCGCGCTTCGGGACGACGCCCACCTGAATGCCGTGGGCTCCTTCACCCCGGAGATGCAGATCATTCCCGAAGCGACGGTCGTTCGTTCGGCAGTGGTGGTGGACCACCGCGAATCCTGTTGGGAAGAGACGGGTGATCTGATCCAGCCCCGCGACCGGGGGGCGATCACCGAGGACCATGTCCTCGCCGAGATCGGCGAGATCGCCGCAGGCACCGCCCCGCGTCCCGAGCACCGCCCGACCCTCTTCAAGACCGTGGGTACCGCCGTCCAGGACGTTGCCGTCGGGGCCGCCGCGCTCGCTCGGGCCGAGGAACAGGGCCTCGGCACCGTCGTGGAGTTGTAAAGGGCGGGGACCGCCGGCCTTCAGACCGGCACCGCCCGCCGCAGGCGGGCGAAACGTGCACTACCGATCTGCGAAGAATCGCGGGGACCGCCTCGAGCGCCGGTCTCCGGCCGGCATCGCGCGGGAGCGCGAAACCAGCGCGCATGACACTGCGCCATGCCAAAGTGCGTGCCGCACCCTCCCCGCACCGGATGCCGCCACCGCTCGCCGAGGCCGCACCTTTGGAGCGCCGGTCTCCGACCGGCATCGCGCGGGAGCGCGAAACCCGCGCCGATGACCCTCCGCCACGCCAAAGTGCGTGCCGCACCCTCCCCGCACCGGATGCCGCCACCGCTCGCCGAGGCCGCACCTTTGGAGCGCCGGTCTCCGACCGGCATCGCGCGGGAGCGCGAAACCCGCGCCCATCATGAGTGCCGCACTACCTCATTCATCACGGGCGGAGTCAACGGGCGGACCCGATCATGGGGGTTCTCCCGGTGGAGCCCGGCATCGCGCGGGAGCGCGAAACCCGCGCCGATGACCCTCCGCCACGCCAATCTGAGTGCCACACGTTCCCAACCCCGGATAGCGCGCCCGCTTCCCGCTCCCCGTCCGCGAGATCCGCTATCGCTCGCGTCCGGAATACCGATCTCTGTCACACGTGTGCGTGGCAGTGAACAGACTCCCGGTGACGGTGGGGACTCCCACTACGTCGTATCCCGGACCGGCGTTGGCTACAATTCGGATAGTGAAGCAACTCCGTATTGAATCCATAGAGAGTCCGTACGACGATCCGCAGGTGGCGCCGCTGGCAGCATCGGCACTGAGCCGGGCGGACGCGATGGGGCTATGCCCACCCGAGATCGTTCGGCTCGATGGCGAGGCCATGCAGGCGTTTGAGGCGTGCCTTTCCGAGGCCGGGATCGCCCGGTTTCTGCGGCGCCCCGCCGGGCTGGACCCGGCAGAGACCGCCGCCTGGCTCCGGGCCGTCCACGAGGCCCTTGCCGGTTCCCCCGCTCCCACCAGCGAGTGGCCGGCTCTGTCGCGGTCTTTGGGAATCGAGCTGCTGGCGCGCCTCCTGGGGATTTCCATGTCCAGCGCCCGCCGGTACTCGTCGAGGTCGAGAGCGACGCCGGACGCGGTCGCCGCCCGACTCCACTTTATTGCCCTGCTCGTGGGCGACCTCGCCGGCGCCTACAACGATATTGGCGTCCGGCGCTGGTTCGACCGGAGACGGACCGCGCTCGGTGGCAAGACCCCGGCGGATCTGTTGACCGGCGCCTGGACGCCGGACGAGCGCGGTCCCGAGCGGGTGCGGAAGCTGGCGGCGGCCCTCGGCTTTTTCCCGGCCACGTGATCGCGTTTCGGCACGCCGATCCCCGGTTTCCCTTCCTGCGCGAGACCGCTTCGCCGACGGGGGGGCGGTGGAACCGCTCCGGAGAGTTCGCGCATTGCTTTTCGGACACCCCGGACGGGGCCTGGGCCGAGTTCCTCCGGCACGAAGAGATCCACGACCCTGCGGACCTGCCCCACATCCGGCGGGCGCTCTGGGCGGTGGAAGTGGGCGACCCGCCGGTCGTGCATCCGGAGCTTCCCATCGAGGTCCTGACCGGGAACCGCGCGAGCTGGGCGGCCTGTCAGCGGGAGGCGGCGCGGCTCCGCCTGGCCGGAAAGCCGGGTCTGACGGCGCCCTCGGCGGCGCTCGCGCCGGGTGGCGCGCTTGGAGTGCGGGTCGAAGGCGGCGAACGGCCCGGACCTCCGCGCGACGGCGTCACGATCATCCTCTTCGGTCCCCGGCCGGACGTGATCGGTTGGCAGGCGGCGGCATCCGGTGGTCCGGCCCGCAACCTGCTGGCTCGGGTCCGCCACTTCGCGCCGCGCAGGCGCTGACGGCGGCGCGCCGATCGCTCCGAAGGCGTCTGATCCGGAGTTCTGATCCGGAGTTCTGATCCGGATTGGACGACCCGGGGTGCCCGCGCTCATCGCCGCGGCGCCTCTCTAGGCGGCGCGCCGCACCGGGTTCTCCAGCCGCCCGATCTGCTGCACCTCGGCCCCGACAGTGTCGCCGTCCTCGATGACCACTGCGCCCGGAGTTCCCGTCAGCAGGACGTCGCCGGCCTTCCAGGTCATGTCCTCGGAAAAGAAGGAGATGAGTCTCTCCGGGGGGTGGGTCATTGCCTCCACCAGCGCGCTCCGGGCCGGCTCCCCGTTGAGGAGGGTCGAGGTGCGGACTGCGGGGAGCGACTCGCGCGTCGCCACCTCGTCCGGGGTGACGAGGCAGGGGCCGAGGCTCAGGAAGGTGTCGAAGCTCTTGGCCCGGGTGAGGAAGCGCGGGTTCTGCCGGAGAATGTCCTCGGCGGTCATGTCCACCGCGAGGGTGTAGGCGCCCACCGCGGCGAGGGCGTCGCTACGCGGGATGTCCTGCCCCGACCGGCCGAGCACGATCACGAGTTCCCCCTCACCGGTGACCCGCCGGGACGCCCGGGGCAGGCGCACGGTGTCTCCGGGGCCGACGATGGACGCGTTTGGCCGCATGAAGCCGACCGGCGTTTCCGGCGTCCGCGCGTCGAGGTCCGCGGCGTGGGCGCGGTAGTTGAGCCCGATGCACCAGATCTTGGGAGGGCGGACCAGCGGGGCCAGCACATCCACCTCGTCCAGCCGGAGTCCGGTGGCGCCGCCGGCTCCCTCATACCGCCTCGCGGCCTCGGCAATGGCCGGAAGTCGGCCGCTCTGGACCACCTCGTCGAGATCGCCGGGTTCGGTCGGGGTGAGCTCCGGGGCCAGTTCGCGGATGGGGATCAGCCGGTCCCCCAGCAGGACTCCGGCGTCCGTGCCGGACGGGGTTTTGTATCGGTAGAGGCGCATCCGGCGAGAATACGCGGGAGCTGTCCATGCAGATCCGACTCGACTACGGGGACGAGGGGCTCGACCTCGAACTCTCAGCGCCGGCCGCCGACCGGACGACCGTCATCCGGCCCCGGTTCCCCGCCCCGGTTCCCTCCGAGGAGGAGGCGGTCGCCGCGGTTCTCCGCGCGCCGGTGGCCGGCCCGCCGCTCGCCGAGCGGGTGCCAGCGGGAGCCACGGTGGCGATTTCGGTATGCGATCCGACCCGCGCCCAGCCCCGGATTCCGATGCTGCGGGCCATCCTCGAGGAGATTCCGACCCCTCCCGAACGAGTGACGCTGCTGGTCGCCACCGGAACGCACCGCGCGGCCACCCCCGCCGAACTCGAAGCCATGTTCGGCAGCGAACTCCTCTCCGCTTGCCAGGTGCTGAACCACGACTGCCGGGACGGCAGTGAGCTCGTCCGGTTGCCGGACACCGAAAACGGCGTTCCCGTGCTGCTCAACCGCCGTTTCCTGCAGGCGGACGTCCAGATCACCACCGGCTTCGTGGAACCGCATTTCTTCGCGGGCTTTTCCGGAGGACCGAAGATGGTGGCGCCGGGGCTCGCCGGTCTGGAAACGATTCTGGTGCTCCACGACGAACCGCGCATCGGTCACCCGAACGCGGTCTTCGGGATCACCGAGGGCAATCCCGTGCACGACGACGTGCGGGCGATTTCCCGTCAGGTGGGGGTGGACTTCGGACTCGACGTGCTGCTCGACGGCGACAAACGGATTACCGCCGCATTCGGCGGCGATCTGCTCCAAGAGCACGCCCAGGCGTGCATTCGTTCCCAGCGGGAGGCCATGTGTCCGGTGGATCAACCTTTCGAGGTCGTGGTGGCTACGAATGCCGGGTATCCCCTCGACCAGAACCTCTACCAGGCGGTCAAGGGAATGTCCGCCGCGGAACGGATCGTGGCGGCGGGAGGAACGATCCTCGCTGCGGCGGAGTGCCGCGACGGGATCCCCGACAAGGGTGCCTACGCCAAGGCGCTCCGGGCGGGTTCCACCCTCGCGGAGGTTCGGGACGTGCTCGCCGCTTCTCCGGTTCGCCGGCCGGACGATTGGCAGATCCAGGTGCACTGCCGGATCCTGGAGCGCGCCCGGGTCGGGCTCCATTCGTCGCTCCCCGAAGCGACCGTCCGCGCCGCGCATCTCGAACCGGTGTCCGATCTCTCCCGGGCGTGCCGGGAGGCGCTCGCCGCCGCCGGCCCGGAGGGTCGGCTCGCGGTCCTCCCCCACGGACCGGTGACGATTCCCTATCTCCGCTGACGGCCGCGGCCCGGAAACGGTCATCCGATCCGGATGTCGCACCCAGTTCCCGTCAGCAGATCCGGATATCGCACCCAGTTCCGGCCAGCAGATCCGGTTATTGCACCCAGTTCCGGCCAGCAGATCCGGTTATTGCACCCAGTTCCGGCCAGCCGATCCGGTTATTGCACCCAGTTCCGGCCAGCCGATCCGGATATCGCACCCAGTTCCCGTCAGCAGATCCGGATATTGCACCCAGTTCCCGTCAGCCGATCCGGATATTGCACCCAGTTCCCGTCAGCCGATCCGGATATCGCACCCAGTTCCGGCCAGCAGATCCGGATATCGCACCCAGTTCCGGCCAGCAGATCCGGATATTGCACCCAGTTCCGGCCAGCAGATCCGGTTATTGCACCCAGTTCGGCTTGGCGCACCGGTTTATCGCACCCAGTTCGCCGGTTCCCACGCGCTTGACGGGTGCGTGGTACGCGCCTGGGTCCCGGCCGAGAGGCGAACCCCCCTTAAGTCGGGGTCCTTCCCGCCGCCCGCCTGCGGCGGGCTGTGCCGGCCCCCACCGGGAGAACTGGCCGGAGGTCGGCGTTCCCTTGCGGCCGGCGCCATCTGGACTGGTGGGGTTCCCGTGCCCGGCTGCGCTTCCAGCAGGTCGGCGAACCGCGCTCCGCTTTCTTCGCGCCGTTCAGCGGATCGGGGTCCCGCTCACTCCGGGACCAGAGTCAGGGTCCACTCGGTGGGCCCGGCCAGGAAGGGCGTTGCCCGGCCTTCCTCCCAGTCCCGGTGGCCGGACAGGTAGTACGGCATGCCGGGGTGACCGGACTGTCCCCCCGGCATGTGAAGGATTCCGGTCTCTTCGCGTCCCGGCGCCACCACGAAGCGGTTGGAGGGGCCGTGGTCCCCGTTCTGGGCCCGTGGTAATCCCGCGTCTCCAGCAAGTCCGCGCGGCGCCGCGTCCAGGAGCGGGGAAAGAAATCGGGAGAGCAACGGAGGGAGTCCCGGACTCAGCGGATGCCGGATGTGGACCACGTTTTCCTTGCCCCAGGTCTGCTCGCCGAGCGGGCCGGCGGCGCTCATGCGTTCGGCGGTCGCGAGCACGGCCCTCCGGAGCGCATCGTTCCAGTCGGCCGCGCCCGGGGGAACGAAGTGCGCCGGCCGTTCCTGCGCGAGCCGCAACAGCGGCCCCGGCCAGTGGAGAGCAACCCACGGGGAAAACCCCGGCAGGAGATCGCCCGCGGGAGCGGTGAGGGTTCCATACACAGCCCGGAAGAGCTCCACGCGCGCGTTCCGGACCAGCGGATAGGCGGCGCTGTCGACGCTGGCCCGACCGGTCCATCCCTCCCGCAGCACGCGAGCGGCTTCGGCTGCCAGCGGGCCGCTCGCGCCCTCCAGCGAGCGCAGGAAGATCCCGCGCCAGATGGCGAGTTCTTCGGCGCGGTCCTCGAGCTGGATGTCCAGCAAGCCCGCTTCGTCGGCGGCCTCGAGCGGGACGAGCCGGTCGCGGATCAGGCGGGCCCGTTCGCCGTGGGCATACGTTCCGCCCCTCCCGACCAGGTCCAGCAGGTCCCCGCTCACGATGCGGTTGTTGGCCGTCCAGATAAGCCCGGAAGCCGGATTCCGGATGGCCGGGATCTCCCCGGGTTTGAGGTAGCCGTCCCAGGCCCGGTCCCCGTCGGCCCAGGACGTCGGCGTTCTTCCGTCGAATCCGCGCCGGCGCGGAATCGGCCCGGCGATGGTCCAGCCGATCGACCCCTCCCGGTCCACGGCGACCAGGTTCTGGGGGGGCATTCCGCTGCCCCAGCCCGCGCGGAAGACTTCCTCGACGTTCGATGCCTCCGCGAAACTCAGGTATCCGGTCCGATGTCCTTCGGGATCGTGGGCGATCCAGCGGATCGCGAGGGGTCGTCCCCACTCGGTGCTGACCGGTCCCCAGATCGTTTCGTGGACTTCGAGCGTCTCCGACGGACCTCCGGCCACCTGAATCTCTTCCTCGAAAACCTCCATCCGCCGCCAGCCATCCGGGGTGCGATAGCGCAGCGGGTCCGCTGGATCGGTTTCCAGTTCCACGAGGTCGGTCCAATCTCCCTGCGAGTTCGTGAAGCCCCAGGCCACGTTGCCGGTGCTTCCGGCGATCACCGCGGGGACTCCCGGCAGGGTGAGCCCTCGGAGCCGGGCGTCTCCGATGTGCAGTTCGGCGCGGTACCAGATGTTCGGCACTCCCAGCGGCAGGTGCATGTCGCTCGCCAGCAACGCAGCGCCGCCGGCGGCCCGCCGCGGCGCCACCGCCCAGGAATTGCTCCCCGAAATCGCCGGAGGTTCCGCTGGCTGGATGGAATGGCTCCGGCGGATCGCGGCGAAGGCCGCGGAGCCTGGAATCTCCGGAACCGGAAACGCTTCACCGTGCAGCGGGGCGTCCCGGTCCGTGCCCGGCGGGTTCAGGAACGCCGCGAGTTCGGCGGGCAGCGCCGTCTCGAGCGCCCCGGTCCTCGCCTCGTGGGCGCCCGTCGCGTCGTTCAGGACGAAATACATCGCCACCACGGTCAGCAGGGAGTCGCTGATGCGCCAGGCGGCCGGTTCCCGTCCAAGGAGCAGGTATTCGAACGGCGGCGCGGACAGCCCGGCGAGCCCGGCCGCCACCCCGTCCCGGTACGCCTCGAAGGTCCGGCGCGCTTCGGCCGGAAGTGCCTGTGCGGCCCGTTCGGTCCGCGCCCGCATCCGATGAAGGCGCGCCTCCCGATCCAGCGGCGCCGCTGCCGCCCCCGCCAGGGCCGCCAATTCTCCCGCGGGCTGGCGGCGCTGCAGGTCCATCTGGAAGAACCGTTCCTGGGCATGGAGGTACCCGAGCACCCGGTAGCCGTCCCGCATCGTTTCCGCCTTGATGCGGGGGATCCCCAAACCATCCCGTTCCACCTCGGCCGGAGCCGAAAGCCCCGGCAGCGTGACGGTCCCGCTCAGGACAGGCCGGCTCGCCCGGAGTTGGCTGCGGGCGTAGAGACCCGCGGCGAGCGCGATGAGCAACAAAGCGGCGAGGAATCCGCCCCCCAGGACAGCGATGCGGCGCCCGATCGCAGTACGTGCCGGCATTTCGCAGGGTCCTCCGGTGGGTATTCTCCCGGGCGCCCATGCCAAGCTGTCCCGGGCGTCACGGATTGTGGCCCCTCCTGCTGCCGCTGGCCCTCTTCGTGGCCGCTCCCCTGGCCAGGGCCCAATCCGAGGAAGCCTCTCCTCCGGGAGAGGCCGGCTGGACCGGGCAGGCGAACCTGAACCTCGCGGGGTCCTACGGAAACGCCGGATCGGGGTCGCTTGGGCTCAGCGCGGGGGCGGCGCGCGAAAGCGACCGGTTGCGGGTGGCGCTCGAGGGAGGGCTGCTCAGAGCGAGCACCGACCTCATCACCCGGCAAGCCTTCGGCAGTTCGGACGACTTCTCGGTGGACCGGACGGTGACGAGCCAGACCTCCGTGGACCGCAGCCATCTCCGGGTTCGCGTCGCGGAACCCTCCCGGGAGAACGGCGCGGCCGGTCTGAGGTTTTTTGTCGCCGCCGGGGGGGAGCGCGACGCCCCGGCCGGGGTCAACTCGCGGTACGACTTCACCGTGGGGGTGGGGAAGGAATGGGGCCAGGCCCGCGACGGAGGACGGCGTCCTTTTGAAGTGGGAGCGGGACTCTCGGCGGTCCACCAGCGCGATGAGGTGGCCGATCCGAAAGTCGGGGCCGGTTCGCTTGGTTTGCGGATGGACGTCCGCGCCGAGACGCGCTACCGCGCGGCCGAGCTGGCGCTCGTTTCCGCCTCGACCTGGAACCTTCGCAATACGGATGACCTCCGTCTCGATCTCACCGGCTCGGTAGCGTTCCCCCTCTCGCGGCGACTCGCTTTTCGCACGAGCATGCAGACCCTCTTCGACTCCCATCCGTCGCTTGAGCGGGTCAGCCTGTTCGATGCTCCGGGGAGGCCCGCGGTCGGTACGGTGGCGGTTCCCCGGCGGCGAACGGATCTGATCCTGCTCGCGGCTCTCGTTCTCGGGTTCTGATTGCCGCATGTCCGGCTACGCCCCCCGCGCGGTGGTTCTCGGCCCGCAGCCCGGCCGGATCAGCCTCGGACCCGGGCTGGAGGCCCTCGAGCTGCCGCCCGGTCCGGTGGCGGCCATCACGGTGGGCTGGCGGGAGACGGAGCCCGTCCTCAAGGAAGTCGAGCGGGAACTCGAGAATTTCGGACGCGAGGCCGCACCGCTACACATCGGCGAGCGGGTCGGCCGCGTCTTCGAGCGCGACGCAGCGCTCTCCGAGGCCCATCGGGCGCTGCAGGAGGGCCTTCTCGCCGAGGAGAGGCTCTACGGCGTCCGGCTCCGGCGGGCGGTGGAGACCGCCCATGAGGTAGCCCAACTCACCTTCGCCGAACGGTATCGAGCTCCCTACGCCGAACAGGCGTGGCAGGCGATCCTGGCCGCGGACCGGTTCCACGTCGACCGCCATGCGGCGCTCTGGCAGGAGTTTCGGGAAGCGGTTCGACTCGAGGAGCGTCCGGCGATCCGGGAAGCCAGGGAGGAGGTGGAACACCTGCTCTCCGGGGCCGTTGCGGTGGTGCTGACCGGGGGCCACGTGGCGGTGATTCGGAACCGGCTGCTGTTGCTGGGGCTGGCGGAGGCGCTGGCCCGGCTTCCGGTCGTGACCTGGTCCGCCGGGGCGATGGTGCTGACGCCACGGGTCGTCCTGTTCCATGACCGGCTTCCAGGCGGTGCGGCCCGGCCGGAAATCCTTGGCGATGGGCTGCATCTGCTGCCGGGGGTGGCTCTGTTCCCCGATGCTCGAATCCGGCTTGACCTGGCGGACCGGCAGAGTCTTTCCGAGTTGTCGGGACGAGTAGCTCCCGACCGCGCCGTCCTGCTGGATCCTGGAGACACCATCCACTGGGACGGCCGCCGGTGGACTTCGGCCGCCGGAATCCGGGTGCTGTCGAGCGAGGGAGAAGTACATACGGTGCCGGAACTCGCCCTCCCAACCCCTGGCGGGGAAGTCGCCGGCGAGGGAGATCCCCCCGGCGAGGGAGATCCCCCCGGCGAGGGAGATCCCTCATGAACAGCTCCCCCGAGCTGGCGATCCAGGAACTGCTCCTGGCCGGCCCCACCCGAGAGGCGGTGGAGCGGTTCATCCAGGGGCACGAGTTCCCCATCCGGGAGGGTCCCCACACCACCTTCGTGTACCTGGGGGAGGCCAGCTCCGTCCTGCTTGGCCATTGGCTCTTCGGGACCGCTGCCGCGCGGGAAATGCAGCGGATTCCGGGTTCGAACCTCTGGTTCCTCACCCTGGACCTGCCCGCCGAATCGCGTGTCGAGTATCGGTTCCAGCAGGTCCGCGGAGCGGACGCCGAGTGGATTCTGGATCCGCTGAACGAACGGACGGTGCGCGACCCCTTCGGTGTCTGGTCGGTCTGTCACGGGCAGGGGTACGAGCGGCCCGAATGGGCCGAGGCAGACCCGCAGGTCGGCCAGGGCGAACTCTCGGTTACGGAGGTGCGGAGCCGGGTGTTCGGAACCCGGCGGGTATCGGTCTACACCCCGTTTGGTTTCCGCAACCGGCGACGGTATCCCCTGCTGGTGGTGCTCGACGGCGAGGACTACCTGCGCCACGCGGCCTGCCGGACCATCCTTGACAACCTCATCCATCGCCGGGAGATCCCTCCCCTGATCGCCGCCTTCGTGAACCCCGAAAAACGCATCCGGGAGTATGCGGACAACCCCGCCCACGCCGAGTTCCTGACCTCCGATCTGATCCCCCACCTCCAGACGGAGTTCCCGATCAGGCTCCGCCCGGATGACCGCGGGCTGGTTGGCGCCGGACTCGGGGCGGTGGCCGCCCTTACCGCCGCCTGGCGGTATCCGGGCTTTTTCGGGAAGTTGCTCCTCTCCTCGGGATCGTTCACATTCACCGACGTGGGGCCGAGCACCCGAACCGCACTGCTCGATCCGGTGGTGGATTTCGTGAACGCCTATCGGGTGGATCCGCGCCGGGTGAGCAGTCGCGTGTTCGTCAGTTGCGGGGTCTATGAGCCCCTCATCTACGAGAATCGGTCCCTGGTGCCGCTTCTCCGCGAGAGCGGCATGGAGGTCCGCTACGTGGAGGCGCCGGACGGCCACAACTGGGACAACTGGCGCGACCGCTTACGGGTGGGCCTTTCGTGGCTTTTCCCGGGGCCCCTCTGGCTTTACTACCGATGAGCGAGTCTCCCCAGTCGCCCTTCGACCGGCTCATTTCCCGCGCGGGGACCGGGTCGGTGAAATGGGAGTACCGCGAGGGCGCGGTCGGTCACGGTTCCTCGCTCGTTCCCGCGGAGGATCCCGACGTGATCCCCATGTGGGTCGCCGACATGGACTTCCCCTGTCCGGACGTCGTGATCGAAGCGATTCGCCGCCGCGCGGAGCATCCGATCTTCGGCTACAGCATGGGGCTTTTGAGCTTTCGCGCGGCCTTTTGCGACTGGATGGCGACCCGGCACGGATGCCGTCCGGACCCCGAGTGGGTCGTGCCGACCGAGGGAATCGTTCCCGACCTGGGTTTTCTCGTCCGTACCTTTCTCGAGCCGGGGCAGGGGGTCATCCTTCACCCGCCGGTCTATTTCCCGTTCTTCGGGGCGGTCCGGAACGCCGGCGCCCGCATGCACCTGTGTCCGCTCGGCCGGGAGGACGATTCGGAGGACGCGCCGGAAGACGCGTCGGGGAATCCTTACCGGCTCGATCTCGAGCGGTTCGAGAAGCTGGCGGCGGAGCCGGAGACGCGAATGACGTTCCTGTGCAGTCCGCAAAACCCGGTGGGCCGGGTCTGGACCCCCGGGGAACTGGGCGAGTTCGCGCGGATTGCGAAGCGACACGACCTCATCGTGGTGGCCGACGAGATCCATGCGGATCTGATGCTCGACGGACGGACGTTCACCCCCTGGCTCAGCCTGGAGGACGGGGCCCTGGGCGAAGGAGAAAGGCCGCGATCGGTCGTGTGTTCGGCGCCGAGCAAGACGTTCAACCTCGCGGGCCTCAAGTCCTCCTGCCTCGTGATCCCGGACCAGGAAATGCGGGACGGCTTCCGGCGCGCCCGCGACCGGACCGGCATCTACGGGGTGAATCCGCTCAGTGCGGCGGCCGCGAAGCCGCCTGGCGCGGTGGGGGGCCGTGGCTCGACGAGGTGCTCGCCTACCTGAGCGAAAACGCCCGGACCCTGCGGACCTTCTTCCGCGACCGCCCGGATCTGAATGTCCGAACCGTTCCCATCGAGGGCACGTATCTCGCGTGGCTCGACTTCCGCCGCACCGGGATTGCCGCGGGTGACCTTGAGGCCTTCCTCCTGGACAAAGCCAAGCTGCGCCTCGAGGACGGGGCGATCTTCGGCGCGGAGGGACGGGGCTTCGCCCGGATGAACCTGGCGTGCCCACGGCCGCTGCTGAAAGAGGCGCTCGGGCGTCTGGGGGACGCACTGCGGCGGGAATAAATGTAGTAACATGAATTCGCTGGTCGAGTTCGACGCGGCAAAGCGTGACGCCACCATCAAGGCGAGAGGGCTGGACATGGCCCGCGCCGCCGAGGTGTTCGCTGGCGCCACGCTGACCGTGACAGATGATCGGCAGGACTATGGAGAGTTTCGCTTCATCACGATCGGATTCCTGGACAGCGCGATGGTGGTCCTGGTCTGGACCCCACGAGGAGCGATCCGGCGGATCATCAGCATGAGGAAAGCCAATGGACGAGAACAAAAGCTTTACGGCCCCGGGTTTTGAGCGCGACGACGCGCCGGATCTGTCTCGCGACGGCTGGCCGGAGAAGTTCGCGAAGACGACCGTTCGCCGGGGCCGGCCGCCGGTTGCGAGGCCCAAAGTGGCGACCACCATCCGGCTCTCTGCCGAGGTGATGGATTACTTCAAGGCAGGCGGTCGGGGCTGGCAGACACGGATTGACGCCTCGCTTCGCGACTGGATCGGTAAGCATGGAGACGCCTCACCGACACGTCCAGGAGGAAAGATGAAGCGGGCGAGGCTGACCGCCGGCGCTCGAGGAGGTGGCGGCAGGAGTCTCCGGCTGCCCATCTCACACGACAAGATCGCCGCGTTTTGTGAGAAAAACGGGATCCAGAAGTTCTCGCTCTTCGGATCGATCCTCAGAGACGACTTCGGGCCGGAGAGTGATGTGGATGTGGTGGCGGAGTTCAGGCCCGGGGTGCGTTTTTCGCTCTTCGACCTCGTCGACATGGAGGACGAGCTGAGCAAAATCGTGGGCAGAAACGCCGAAATCGTGGAGTTCCAGGCGCTCCGGTCCTGGATGCGAGAGGAGGTCTCGGGCTCGATGGAGCTGTTTTATGAGTCGCCGGAATGACACCGGATTTGTCGTGGACATGCGGGATCACGCTCGTGAGGCGGTCGGCATGTTTGGTGCGGCCAGCGCGGACGATATCGAGAGCGACAGGATGCTGCAGCTGGCGCTCGAGCGTCTTGTCCAGAACATTGGCGAGGCCGCCAGTCGACTTTCGCCTGAGTTTCTGGAGGCGCATCCGGAGGTTCCCTGGAGGCGTATCGTTGGGATGCGTAACCGACTGGCACATGGCTATCGCCACGTTCTGCGGGAGCGAGTTCACGACACTGTCGCCGTGGACCTGCCGAAGCTCATTGATCAGTTGAACGCCATCCTCGGCGAGGAATAGCCTGAGCGCGGGGCGTGCACCGGGCCGAGCGCCGAAGAAGCTATTCGCTGGCTCGCGGGTTGGCCCGTGAGTTCGGCTACCAGTCCGCGCGGGAGACTCGCGATGACTTGTGTGAGGGCGTGGTCGAGCCCGGATTCGAGGGCTCGCTCGACGCGGGTACGAATCGACTTTCGGTTGAGCGGCTGCGCCTCCCGGGGTCGCGAGAGGGTGCGGATCTCACGCTCGAATAGCACAGCGTAATCGGCGCTGGTTTCGCGCTCCCGCGCGATGCCGGTCGGAGACCGGCGCTCCACGTCCCCGCGCTTTTTCTCGGTTGGCGGTACGCGGTCTCGCGGCCTTTGGCCGCGGTGCCGGCCTGAAGGCCGGCGTTCCCTACTTCTCCAGAAAATCGTTCCAGGCGCGGGCGCGGAGGGTGTTTTCCCCGTGGTTGACCAGCGCGGTGACTACGTGGCGGGCGAGTGAGGGGTCGGTGATGAGCGGGACGCCGCGGTCAACGGCGCGGCGGCGGACCAGGTAACCGTCGGGCCGGCCCTCGGGGTCGAAGGCGACCGGAACGTTCACCACCAGGTCCACCTCGCCGCGGTCGATGAGGTCGAGGGCGCTGAGCGGACCGGGGAAATCGAACCCGGCTCCCAGGGGGCGCTGCTCGGAGCGGACGCGCGCGACTTCGATGGCCTCGATGCCGTTTTCCCGGAGCACGCGGCACGTGCCGGAAGTCGCATAGATCTTGAGACCCAACTCTTCCGCCATGGTCCGGGCGGTGCGGACGAAGCGGTGCTTCCACCGCGGCGGCCCGAGCGAGAGCAGGACGCCCTTCTTCGGCCGCTGGAACCCGGTGGCCAGCAGGCCGTGGAGGAGCGCCTCGTGGAAGGAATCCCCGAGACATCCCACTTCGCCGGTGCTGGCCATTTCCACCCCGAGCAGCGGGTCGGCGCCACCCAACCGCGAGAACGAGAACTGCGGCACCTTGACGCCGACGTGTTCGAGTTCGTAGAGCGGACGGTGCTCCATCCCCGGATCGGCCCCCAGCATGATGCGGGTGGCCGCTTTGGCGTAATTGCGCCCGGTGACCTTGGATACGAAGGGCAGACTCCTTGACGCGCGGAGGTTGCACTCGATCACCTTGACGATCCCGTCGCGATGCAGCAACTGGATGTTGCAGGGGCCGGTGACCCGCAGCTCCTTCGCGATCTGCTGCGCGATACGCCGCACCTGCCCCAGCGTGGGAATCGTCATGTCCACGGGAGGAAGGACGAGGGTGGCGTCTCCGCTGTGGACGCCGGCGTCCTCGACGTGTTCGCTGACCGCCCAGAGCACGAGTTCGCCCTGGTTCGCGACGAGGTCGATCTCGATCTCCCGGGCGTCTTCCTCGAACTTCGAGATGACGACCGGGTGTTCGGGGGATATCGCCTTCGCTTTCCGCAGAATTCGGGCGAGTTCGTGGTGTTCGTGCGCAACGGACATCGCGGCTCCGCTCAGCACGTAGCTCGGGCGCACGAGAACGGGAAAACCGCCCAGTTTTTCGACGATGCGTTCCGCGTCCACCACGTCGGTTACGTGGGCCCAGCGCGGCTGATCGATCCCGATCCGGTCCAGCAGGGCGCTGAACTTGTTGCGGTCCTCGGCCCGGTCGATGTCCTCGGCGGAGGTGCCGAGAATCGGAACGCCGGCGTGGTGGAGGCGCATGGCCAACCGGTTCGGAATCTGGCCGCCCATGCTCACCACCACGCCGTCCGGCCGTTCCTTTTCCACGAGGTCCAGGACGGATTCCACGCTCACCTCGTCGAAGACGAGCTTGTCGCAGATGTCGTAGTCCGTGCTCACCGTCTCCGGGTTGTAGTTGAGCATCAGGGTTTCGAAGCCGAGCTCCGCCGCTGCCTGCACGGCGTTGACGCAACACCAATCGAACTCCACGGAGGAGCCGATCCGATAGACCCCGGAGCCGATTACCAGAATGCGGCCCCGGCCCGCGGCGGGCCCTCCCACCCCTTCGTCGCCGCTCGCGTGGTAGGTGGAATAGAGGTAGTTCGTCTCGGCGGGGAACTCGGCGGCCAGGGTGTCGATGCGGGCGATGTGAGGGCCGATGCCGGCTTGCTGGCGGGCGGCGCGCGCACTGCCCCGCTCCCTCCCGGTCAGGAATTCGAGGGACTCGTCGGAGAAACCTTGCTCCTTGGCCAGTTGGAGCGTCGCTCGCGGGATCGGCCAGCCGCCGCGTTCGACTTTCGCCTCCGTCCGCATGGCCTCGGCGATCCCGGAGAGGAACCACGGATCGATCCGGGTCAGGCGATGGATTTCGTCGACCGTCTCCGGCACCGTTCCCGCGTCCACCGCGTGCCGCAGGGCCTGGGCGAGCGCGAAGACCCGGCGGGGTGTCGCGTTTCGCAGTTCGTCCTCCCGGTCCTCGAATTCGAACGCCTTCGAATCGAGGCCGCGCACGCCGATATCCAGCATGCGAAGGGCCTTTTGCAGCACTTCCGGGAAGGTGCGCCCGATGGCCATCACTTCCCCGACGCTCTTCATTTCACTGCCGATTCGGGTTCCGGCTTCCTGGAACTTGCCGAGGTCCCAGCGGGGCGCCTTGAGCACCAGGTAATCGAGCGCCGGCTCGAAGAACGCCTTCGTGACCCCGGTGATGGCGTTTTTCAGATCGGGAAGGGTGAATCCGAGCCCGAGTTTCGCCGCGACGTAGGCGAGGGGATACCCGGTCGCCTTGCTGGCGAGCGCCGACGAACGGGAGAGCCGCGCGTTCACCTCGATTACCCGGTAGTCGGCCTCCGTCGGGCTCAGGGCGAACTGCACGTTGCATTCGCCCACGATTCCCAGATGCTGGATCGTGCGGATCGAAACCGTGCGCAGGAGCTGGTATTCCTCGTCGTTCAGGGTCTGGGAGGGGGCCACCACGATGGATTCCCCGGTATGGATCCCCATCGGATCCATGTTTTCCATGTTGCAGACCGTGATGCAGTTGTTGTCCCGGTCGCGCACCACCTCGTATTCGATCTCTTTCCAGCCGCGGAGGGACTCCTCCACCAGCACCTGGGCCTCCTTGGTGTCGTGAGTCCCGAAGATGTTGGTGAGCGCAGCTTCGAGTTCCGCTTCCGTTTCGACGATGGCGCTGCCCTTGCCGCCGAGGGCGAAGCCGATGCGGAGCATCAGGGGCAGTCCGATCGTGTGCGCGGCTTCCCGGGCTTCGTCCCGGCGGTGGCAGACGATGCTTCTCGCGGTGAGCACTCCGATCTCCGCGAGCCGGGAGTTGAAGCGACCCCGGTCCTCGGTGTCCCGGATACTGGTCACCGGGGTTCCCAGGACCTGGATCCCGGCACTCGAGAACCAGTCCTCGAGTTCCAGCCCACAGTTGAGCGCGGTCTGCCCCCCGAAGGAGAGCGCCACCCCGTCCACCCCCTCGGCTTCGGCGATCTGCCGGACCAGACGAGGGGTGACCGCGTTCAGGTAGAGACGGTCCGCCATCCCTTCGCTGGTCTGGATGGTGGCGATGTTCGGGTTTACCAGGACGGTGCGAACTCCCTCTTCGCTGAGCGCCTTGATGGCCTGGGATCCCGAGTAGTCGAACTCTCCCGCCTGGCCGATCTGGAGGGCCCCCGAACCGAGAACGATGACGGAATCGGGTTTCGTCGCCCGGCTGCTCATCGTGAGTAGCCTGTGGACAAGGTGGCGTGAGCGCCGAGGCGGGTGAGACGCCCGGCTGACAAGGCGCGCGAGGGAGGAGCCCCCACCGGGAGAACTGGCCCGGATGTATTTCGACCGAAGCGCAACGATGAGCGAAGCGAAGCGCCAGTTCTCCCGGTGGGGGGGCGGTTCAGCCGGGATGTATCGCCCGCCGAACGCCACGTGACCTTGTTCACAGGCTGCTAACGCACGCCTCGAGGAAATCGTCGAAGAGGGTGGCCGTATCCTCGGGGCCGGGGTGAGCTTCCGGATGGAATTGGATGCTCCGGAAGGGCCGCGCGAGCGACCGGATCCCCTCGTTGGTGCCGTCGTTGAGATTCTCGAACCACGGCTCCCAGCCGTCGGGCAGGCTCGCTTCGTCCACCGCGTAGCCGTGGTTCTGGCTCGTAATGAAGGAGCGGCCGCTCACGAGATCCCGAACCGGCTGGTTCACGCTGCGATGCCCGTAGGGCAGCTTGAAGGTCCGGGCTCCCGCCGCCATGGCGAGCAGCTGATTGCCGAGGCAGACACCGAAGATCGGACCCTGGAACCACTCCATCACCGATCGGAGCTCGCGCGCGAGGTCTTGCAGGTCGCCGGGATCGCCGGGGCCGTTCCCGAGCACGATCCCGGTTGCGGACCCGGCGGCCTCCGCAAACGGCGCGAGACCCGACACCCGGTGGACCCGCGCGCCCCGGGAGACCAGCGAGCGAACGATGTTGTCCTTGGCGCCCACGTCCACCAGCAGCACTTCCGGCCCGTCCGCGGGGCCGTAGCGCACGGGGGTTCGCGGCACGACCTGCTCGAAGACCTGGCGACGCATTTCGACGGCGGAAGCGCTCTCGAAGGCTTCGGATGGCGCCAGGCCGACCAGGGAGAGCACGCCGCCCATCGTCCCGACCTCGCGAAGACGCATGGTCAGGGCCCGGGTGTCCACGCCCTGGATGCCGGGAACCCCCTCGGCCTTCAACCAGGCGCCGAGGGAGCGGACTCCGGCGTGGTGGCTGTAGTGCGGTTCATGGTGCTGGACCACCAGGCCCTGGACCTGAATCCGACCCGACTCGAAGGGGCCTGCGATGGAGCCGTCGGGGCGCGCCGGTGGAACGCCGTAGTTCCCCTGCAGGGGATACGTGAGAACCAGAATCTGCCCCCGGTACGACGGGTCGGTAAGGGTTTCCACATAGCCCGCCATGCCGGTGTTGAACACAACTTCCCCCGCCACTGGTCGATCCAGGCTGACGCCGAACGAGGTACCCGAAAAGCCGGCACCGTCCTCCAGGTGAAGCCGCATCCCGCCACGAGCGGGGTGAATAGCCGGTTCCGAACTCAAACCGACCGGAGACTCTAACAGTTTGCCCCGTTCCGGTGCCGGTTAGGGTGGAGGATTTGCCGGGGGGAAAGTAAGCTTGTGCCTGAGCTTGGCGTTCGGTGTACTTGGTTCGGCTCGGCAGGATGTTCTTGCCGGTGCGGAGCGCTTCCGCATCCGTCGTCAAGCCGCCCGTATAATGAAGTTCAAGTTTTGCTTTAGCTTTTTCGGGCTTGTCCGGCGAGGGCGGCGGGTTCTCGTAACCGGCTCTTTTTGTACAACTTGCCGCCAGGTCGCTACCCTCTAACCGTGCAGACCGAGTAGGGGAAGGGAACATCATGACCCATCTGACGCACCGTCGCGCTTTTCGTCCGGGGAAGGCTCTGATCCGGGCTCTCGCCCTCCTGGTCCTTGCCGTCTCGCCGGTGATCGCCGGGCCCGCTGCCGCGCAACTGCCTCAGGATCCGCCGGTGATCCACTTCGTGGTGTCCGGCGAGTACGCGTTCTCTGCGGCGCGGGTGACGGTCGACGTTCGCCTGGAGGAGGGAGCACGGCTGAACGTGACCCTGACTTCTCCCTCGGGGGGAAGCCAGAACCTCGTGATGGACCGCGACGGAAGGCGCTATTCCTGGACCGGTCAGTTGAGGGAGGCCGGCACCTGGCGGGCCGAAGCGACGGTAAGCGGGGCCGGGTCCCCGCAATCGGCGAGCACCACCGTGTCGCTGGAGCCAGGCACACCGACCTGTTCGCTGAGAATCGGCGCGCCCGCACAGGCCACGCACTATCTCGTAGCCGACTTCGTGGTGAACAGTTGTGACGCTACCGCCGTGACCGGCGAGATTGCGACCCGATACATCACGGTCCTGCAGGACGGCGTGCAGATCTCGACCCTCGATGCCAGCGACCAATGCGAACGCCGGTTCATCCTCCCGGGGGGCGGCACCTATGAGGCCACCGTGACGATTGCGGACGACCGGAACGTCACCGCTACGTGTAGCAGTGCGGACCTGGGTGTGGACGCCCTGTACCCGCGGTTCTGGCCGATTGCCGACTTCGTGACCGGAACTTACAAGAGCGAGAGAGCGGACATTTTTCCCAGCCCCGAGGCAGCGTGGCTCAGCGGCGCCGGGGTGGGGGTCACCGTCCCGCATGATGCAATGGCAGAGCGGACCAACGCGTTTTCGGTCCGGGCTAGCGGCGGCTTTGCCCACAACTTCTGGATCGGATCCTCGCTGGACCTGATCCTTACCCGGCAGACTCCCGGGGGGTTCTTCGGACTGGGAGCCGGCGCCTGGGGTATCGGCGACCCCGAGATTCTGGACGGCGCGGTGTTCGGCACCGCCGGTTTCAACCTGCCCAACTACACCGGCGCCGGGCGGATGCAGGCGTTCGCCGAAGTCCGGCTGTTTGCCAAGCACATCAGCGCGCCCCAGAACAACTTCTCCGGCACCGTCGGATTGAGGTTCAACTTCAAGCGGACGCACGAACTCCGGGCTCGCTGACACGCCCGTGAACCGGGCCCGAAACCGGCTGTTCGCCGGGGTGGCGGCGCTCGTTCTCTTGCACCTGCTGGTGGCGCTGGCGCCGGCTGAACCCACGCTGTTCGGAGCGCCGTTCGGGCTCGCCCTGGAACTCGTGGTCGTCGGGGTCTCGACGCTCAACCTCTGGTTCGCCGTTCGGATCCTCTTGCCCGGCGCCGTAGCCGTCGCCGACCGGTCCATTTCCGCCAGCACCGACGAACGACAGTAGAGCCAGGGTTCATGACGCTCGCGGTCGTCGCCCTCTATCTCGCCGCGGTCGTCGGGATCGGGCTCGGATCGCGGCTCGGACGCGCGCGAGGCCCGGACCGTGGGGGGGAGGGGTTTTTCCTCGCCGGCCGTTCGATCGGGCCGTTCGTTCTGTTGATGACGCTCTTCGGAACGAACATGACGGCCTTCACCATCCTGGGCGCCTCCGGCGAGGCGTACCGGCAGGGCATCCGGGTGTTCGCCCTTATGGCGACCAGCTCGGCGATCGTCATCCCGATGACCTTCCTCGTCATCGGCGTTCCCCTCTGGCGCCTCGGCAAACGCCACGGGTTCGCCACCCAGGCCGAGTTCTTCGAAGAGCGCTACGGATCCCCCGCGCTCGGTCTGCTGGTGCTCGGGGCTTCCCTGCTCTGGCTCGTCCCGTACGTGCTCATCGGGGTCAAGGGCGGAGGAGATGCGCTCGCCGCCATCGCGGGCGCGGATGTCGCCATCCCGGCCTGGGCCGGCAGCCTGGTGATGTGCCTGGTGGTGCTGATCTACGTGGTCCTGGGCGGGATGCGGAGCACCGCGCTGGTCAACACCTTTCAGACGCTGGTTTTCATCGCCGTGAGCGGGCTCGCGTTCTTCGTGATCACGGCCGGAATGGGCGGCTTCGTTCCCGCGATGGCGCGGCTCGGCGAGCAGTCTCCCGAACTCCTGGAGCTGGCGCGTTCCCCGCGGGACTGGATCCAGATCGCGACCTATCTCTTCGTCCCGCTGTCCACCTCGTGTTTTCCTCACATCTTCAGCCATTGGATGTCGGCGCGGAGCGCAGAGGCATTCCGGCTGCCGGTGCTCGCCTACCCCGTCTGCATCGCCGCGGTGTGGTTCCCCTCGGTGGTGCTCGGGGCGCTGGGCCGGCTCGATGTTCCCCTGGACGCGACGGGGCCGGTCATCATCCTGCTGATCCGCGAGCACTCCGGGAGCCTGCTCGCTGGCTTGCTCGCCGCCGGGGTGTTCGCCGCCATCATGTCGTCGCTGGATTCCCAGACGCTCGCCGTGGGAACCATGCTCACCAAGAACGCCGCGGCTCGCGTCCCCCGGTTCGCGAAGTGGAGCGAGAGCCGTCAGGCCCTTCTCGGCCGCATCTTCGTGGCCGGGTTTCTGGTCGTGGTGTTCGTCCTGAGTCTCGTCTCCACCCAGACGATCTTCAGCCTGGGCGTCTGGGCCCTTTCGGGCTTCACGTCGTTCTTCCCCGTTCTGGTCGGCGCCCTCTACTGGAAGCGCAGCACGGGGGCCGGCGCCGCCGCGGGGATTCTCAGTGGACTCCTGCTCTGGACCTTCTTCTTCGTTTCTGCCGGTGGCGCCCCTGGTTGGACGATCGCGGATAGCGGCGTGGAACCGGCCGCCGCGATCACGATCGTTTCGGCCCTCGCGCTGGTGGTGGTCTCCCGCCTCACCGCCCCGCCGCCACCCAACCGCCTCTCCCGCTTCTTCCCGTAGGCTAGGAGCGCCGGTGTTCACACCGGCATCGCCCCGCGGCGCGGGGCGAAACTCCCATCGCCACTCCCCGCATGGCGCCGCACGCAACGAGGATGGCGCAACGCCAGTCACGCCAGGAACGCCGGGCAGTTCTCCCGTTGGGGCCCTTCAGATCGGCACCGCCCCCGCAGGGGGGCGACAACGCACAATGCGGTCCACTCGCTCGGCTCGCCCCGAGTACGATTGCTTCGTGCCTCGGATCCTGCTCCTGACCCTTCTGCTTCCCATCTCCGGGGAGGCTTTCCCTGCCGCCGCCCAGCCGCCGCTCCCTCCCGGCGAATCGGTGTTCCACACCTTCTCCATCGCCGCCGTGGACCCCGAGACCGGCGAAACGGGGGTGGCGGTTACGACCCGGAACCCGTGTGTCGCCAACGGAGTGCCGTGGGTTCGTGGCGGGGTCGGCGCGGTCGCGACCCAGGCCCGCACTCGCACCCAGTACGGCGAGGAGCTGCTCAGCCGCCTGGCGTCGGGAATGTCCGCGGAAGAGGCGCTCCGCGACCGGCTTGCTCACGACGAGAGTGCTGAATTCCGGCAGGTCGGAGTCGTCGGGCTGTCGGGCGGGGTGGCCCAGCACACGGGCGCCGAGGCCAACTATTGGGCCGGGCACCGGGCGGGCCCGGACTACGCGGCGCAGGGCAATCTGCTCGTGGGTCCCCAGGTGGTGGACGCCGTCGCCGAGGACTTCGAACGCACGCGGGGCAGCGGCCTTTCGCTGGCGGATCGCCTGATCTCCGCGCTGGAAGCCGGACAAGCCATGGGTGGCGACGCCCGGCGCGGCCGGCGGCAGTCCGCGGGAGTGTTGGTTGCCGACCCCCGGGAAGGCGGGTCGCGCCGCGACGACGGGATTTCGACCCACATCAACGTCTGCGAACACGAAACCCCGGTTGCCGAACTGCGGCGGATTCACGACGCGGTCAGTCAGACACTGGGCTACCGCACCCTGACCATGTTCGCCGGGGGCGATGTCGTGCAACTCCGCGTTCTCATTGGGGAAGCCGGCTGCGCCGGGTCCGGCTCGGAGGCCGCGCTTCCCGCCGAGGGCGATGACCTTGATGATTCGGCGCTCCGGGTCTTCGACGCGGGGCTGGCCGGCGCGGTGGATGCCTGCCGCACCGAATTGGGACTCTCCACGCCCGAGCGCGGCGGCTCTCCCCCCGGGCTCGCCGACCGCGAGTTCGTGGACGGGCTGTGGGAACTCCTCGAATCGGGCGGTCGAGGAGACGCCGTTCGCCGCCGGCTCGCTCCTATCCGCCGCATCACGCGTTAGATCCGTTACCGCGGAACCGAGAGGACCACCGAATGCCCCAGACCGCCGCCGGACGACCGGTCCGGATTGATCTCCGCAGCGACACCGTCTCGCTGCCGACGAAGGAAATGCGGGCGGTCATGGCCGCCGCCGAAGTCGGCGACGATGTGTACGGCGACGATCCGTCGGTCCGCCGCCTCGAAGAGCGAACCGCCGAGATCCTCGGGAAGGACGCTGCGGTGTTCACCCCGACCGGCACGATGAGCAACCAGATCGCCATCCGCTGCCAGACCGAGCCGGGCGATCTGATGCTGACCGAGCGCCGCGCCCACGCCTATCTCGTGGAAGGAGGAGGCCCGGCCGCGCTCTCCGGTGCGACCGTCGTGGGTCTCGACGGGGAACGTGGAGTGTTTTCGGCGCAGCAGGTCCGGGACGCGGTCCGGAGCCCGCACCCCATGGTGCCGGAGGCCTGCTATCCCGTTGCGCGGCTCCTTGCTGCCGAGAACACCCATAACGGCGCGGGCGGCGCGGTCTGGCCGCTGGACGTTTTGCAGCAGGTCGCGGACACCGCGCGCGAGCTCGGTCTGGCGACCCATCTCGACGGGGCGCGGCTCTGGCACGCAACCGCCGCCACCGGGATCCCCGAGAGCCGTTACGCCGAGGGCTTCGACACGGTGAGCGTCTGTTTTTCGAAGGGTCTCGGTGCTCCGATGGGATCCTGCCTGGCGGGCGGCGCCTCCATGATCCAGCGAGCCCGGCGGTTCCGCCATCTCTTCGGCGGCGGTTTCCGGCAGGCGGGGATCATGGCGGCGGGGGCTCTCCACGCGCTGGAGAACCACCGGGCGCGACTCCCGGAGGACCATCGCCGGGCCCGGCGGCTCGCCGAAGGACTGGCCGGCCTCCCCGGGATCTCCGCCGATCCCTCGGGCGTCGAGACGAACATCGTCCGCTTCCGGACTCCCGGCATGAACGCCTTCCGGCTGGCCGAGGGGCTCCTCGACCGCGGGGTCGCGGTGCTGCCGGCGTCACCCGGCGCGATGCGCGTGATCCCCCACCTGGGGATTTCCGACGATGACGTCGAGGAAGCGCTCGGCGCGTTCGCCGAGGTCCTCAGCGCCGTTCCGGCCTGAACTGGCGAGCGCTCAGGCTCACCGCGGTCCGTTCGGCGACGAGAGGCGGTCGCCGCTCTCCCTGGTCCTCGTGGGACAGAAGGAGCGTTAGAATGCCTTCAATGACAGCGCCTTCATTGGAGGTATTCCAGTGGCTCAGTTGACGGTTCGCCGCGTGACGGACCAGATCGTTCGGGAACTGAAGCAGCGGGCCGCCGCCAACGGTCGCTCCGCGGAAGCCGAACATCGCGAGATCCTCCGCCGGGCCTTGCTGGGGAGCTCGGAAGACTTCGCCGCGCGCGCCGCGGCACTGCGCGCGCGGCTCGTCTCCACGGTGGACAGCACGGAGGTGATCCGGGCCGACCGCGATCGAGACTCCCGCGGATGACCCGATACGTTGTCGATGCCAGCGTAGCCGTCAAGTGGCTGGTTCGAGAGCCACTCTCGCACCAGGCTTCGCTCCTCCTCGCGGAGGGTGTTTCCCTCCTGGCGCCGGATCTGTTGTTCGCCGAGGCGGCGAACGCACTATGGGCGATGAGCGCGCGCGGGGATCTGGAGGACCAGGAGTTCCACGAAGCCGTTCAGACGTTACGGATGGCGCCGGTCCTGGTACCGAGCACCCTGCTCCAGCTCACCCCGGCGGCGTCGCGGCTCGCTGCGGATCTCGGCCACCCGATCTACGACTGCTTCTATCTCGCGCTCGCGATTCAGGAAAAGGCCCCGCTCATCACCGCTGACCTGAGGTTCTGCGAGCGCGTCGAAAGCCACCCGTATCTGTCCGACAGCGTGGCGCGCCTTGGGGAACTCGGATGAGGCGGGGAATCGGCCGGACTTTTCGGGAACAAGGAGAGCGGCGCGCGCTTCGAGCGGCCGGTCAGGGATCCCCGACGGGCCGGTGCTCAGTCGGCCGTACGGCTCTCGGCCACGAGTTCCGCGACCAGCGGCTCGCACCCGTCATCGGCCAGCCACCCGAGGATCCGGCTCCGGATGCCGCTACCCATCCGGAGATCCGGCGCGCGCGCCTGCAGAATCTCGATGACCTCGGGGAAGCATTGCCCGAGCGGCGGTCCGTCGGTGAAGTCATTGATGGCTCCTCCACCGGCCGCCGCCCACAGAGCGTTGAGCCCGCTCATTTCGGCGCGCGGATCCGCCCCGCGGTCGAGCAGCAGACGCACCGTGTCCGTCATGCCGTAGCCGGAAGCCATGATCAGCGGAGGTATTCCGCTCTCGCCGGTCCGGTTCACGTCCGCCCCGCCCTCGAGGAGAGCGGCTACCGCCGGTTCGTTTCTCACGTGGATGGCGTGGAGGAGCGGCGTCCAGCCGTTCCTGTGGTCCCGCAACTCGACGTCGGCGCCCGCCGCCAGCAGCGCCTGGAGGATGGCGAGGTCGGCGTGCCGCGACGCGAGATGGAGGGGCGCCCAGCCGGCCTCGGCGATGGCGTCGGGGTCGGCGCCCGCGTGTTCCAGCAGCGCCTCTACCGCTTGGAGCTCTCCGGCCGCGGCCGCGGCCCCGAGCGGGGTGTAGTCGATCCCCTCGGTGCACGCGAGGAGAGCGGGCGCGAGCGCGGCGGCGAGGATCAGTCCGCGTGCCGGAGCGAACGGGTTCTTCAGTTCGGGAAGGAGGGGAAACGGCATATGCGACGGGCTCCGGCGGGGCGGTTCTGCCTTCCTGAACGAGCGGGCGGCGCGGGCGGTTCTCGGGGCCTCGGCTGCGGGTGTCGTTCAGGGGGCGAAATGCCACCCGGAACATGCTACCGTCCCGCGCCTCTTGGCTAGGCCGGCCCTTTCCCACCGCCCGTTCGACGAAGTCGACTCCCAGGCGATCGCCGCACTCCGCGGGCTCGCCATCGACGCCGTGGAGAAGGCGAATTCGGGCCATCCGGGGCTTCCCATGGGAGCGGCGCCGATGGCCTGGGTGCTCTGGAGCCGGTACCTGACCATGTGCCCGACCGATCCCGGCTGGCCGGATCGGGACCGCTTCGTGCTTTCCGCGGGGCACGGCTCCATGCTGCTGTACGGACTCCTGCACCTTGCCGGCTACCGGGTGAGCCTCGACGACATCCGGAGCTTCCGGCAGTGGGAAAGCCGCACCCCGGGCCATCCGGAACCCTTCGCGACTCCCGGGGTCGAGGCCACCACCGGACCGCTGGGGCAGGGCGCGGGGAACTCGGTGGGCATGGCGATCGCGGAGCGAGCGCTCCGGGCGCGGTTCCCCGGGCTGGTGGATCACCGGGTTTTCGCGCTGGTGTCCGACGGCGACCTCATGGAAGGCGTGTGCTGTGAGGCGGCTTCCCTGGCCGGCCAACTCGGACTCGGGCGGCTGGTCTGGCTCTACGACCAAAACGATGTCACCCTCGACGGGCCGGCTTCGCTGTCCTTCTCGGTCGAGGACGTGGCCGCCCGCCACCGGGCGCTCGGCTGGCACGTGCAGACCGTGGCCGACGGCAACCACGACCTCGACGGAATCGACGCGGCGATCGCCGGTGCGGTGGCGGAGACGGAGCGGCCGTCGTTGATCGTGGTGAAGACGACGATCGGCTACGGCGCGCCGACGAAGGCCGGCAAAGCGGCCGCCCACGGGGCTCCGTTGGGCGCCCAAGAGGCGGCCGTCGCCAAGGCGGCCCTCGGGCTCGATCCGGAGGCCTTCTTCGCGGTTCCGGCGGGAGTTCGCGAGCGGTGTGTTGAGCGCGCCGGGGAAGGGGAGGCGGCTCGCAGCGCCTGGTACGGCAGGCTCGAGCGGGCCCGGACCGAAGCCCCGGAGCAGGCCGCCGAGTTGGAACGCCGTCTCGGGAACGGCTTGCCGGAAGGTTGGGACGAGGGGCTTCCCGCCTTCGGTCCCGGGGACCGGCTGGCCACCCGCGACGCTTCCGGGAAGGCCATGAACGTTCTGGCGGCGCGCATCCCCGAGTTCTTCGGCGGCGACGCCGATCTGTCCTGTTCGACCAAGACCGCGCTGGTCGGTTTCGGTTCCCAGTCCCAAGGCGACGCGAGCGGCCGCAACCTCCACTACGGAGTCCGCGAGCACGCGATGGCGGCCGCGGCGAACGGAATCGCCTACCACGGCGGGTTCCGCACCTTCGCTTCCACGTTCTTCTGTTTTGCCGACTACATGCGCCCCTCGGTGCGGCTCGCGGCGCTTTCCGCCTTGCCGGTGGTCTACGTCTGGACCCACGACTCGGTGGGGGTCGGGGAAGACGGCCCCACCCACCAGCCCGTGGAGCACCTCATGTCGCTCCGCGTCATGCCGAACCTCCACGTGGTGCGGCCCGCCGACGCCAACGAGACGGTGGAGGCGTGGCGGCACGCGCTTCGCCGCACCGAGGGCCCCACGGCGCTGGTCCTGACCCGGCAGAAGGTGCCGGTCCTGACCACCCCCGAACGGGCTACCGGTCTCCAGCGCGGCGGTTACGTGCTCCGGGAACCGGATTCCGCCCGGCAGGCGGTGGTGATCGCCACCGGTTCCGAGGTTTCTCTCGCGGTCGCCGCCGCGGAGCGGCTCGAAACCGAGGGCGTTGGGGTCCGGGTTGTCTCCCTCCCGTGCTGGGAACTCTTCGGGGCCCAGGACGCTGACTATCGGGAGCGCGTATTGCCCGCCGGAGTCCCGCGGGTCGCGGTGGAAGCCGGTGCGACGCTGGGTTGGGAGCGCTACGTGGGGGATGGACCCGTTGTCGGCGTGGACCGCTTCGGGGCCTCCGCTCCCGGCGACGAGTTGGCTCGCCGCCTCGGGTTGACGGAAGAAGCGGTCTGCGACGCGGTCCGCACCGCGATCGGACGGTAGAGGGAACGCCGGTCAGTTCTGCCGGTGGGGGCCTTCAGACCGGCACCGCGGCCCGTCAGGACCGCGTAACCGCGCTCAGCCCATCGGGTGCGACTCGCGCTGGTGTTCAGTCCGCGAACATCTCCTGAAGGACTCGGAGGACGTCGGTCATCGTTGCGTCCGGTAGCCGGCCTAGTCTCCGCATCAGGCGGCTTGTATCCACGGTGCGAATCTGGTCCAAGGCGACGAAGCCGGCACGTCCGGCCAGCGACAGGGAACACGCCAAGGGTAAGCGCGACCGCCTGTCGTCATCGGCGCAATGATGGTCGTTCTCAGGTGCCCCGCGAGTTCATCCGGCGAAACAATCAGGCAGGGCCTTGTCTTCTGCATCTCGGTCTTCTGAATCTCGCTTCCGGTCGTCGGGTCGAGACCCACGAGGTACACATCGCCGCGCAGCGGCGCCTCGTGGCCTACCAACGCCAATCGTGCTCGTCGAAGTCGTTCCGCAACGGAGGATCGAGCAGCCGATCGTCTCCCGCGGCGCGCGCCTCACGGGCGACATCCGCCCAACCGGCGCGCGGGGTCCGCACCGCGCTCACCGTTAGCTTTCCCGGCTCCGCGCGTAGTTCGACCTCATTGGTCAGGCTAGCCTCGTCGAGCAGGGCCTTGGGAATGCGGAGTCCGCGGGAGTTCCCGATACGGACGATCTTGGCAAGGACAGCCATAGGCACATCGTAATTCCATTGGATTGCGTCGTGGATCGCCCGCATCCTCGAGAAGGTCACAGCGCGCCAGCCCGTATTTCTCATACTCACGGCCCGAAGCGCACCCCAAGGAACCGCAACCTGTTGACGAGGAAGACGGTTACCCGAGAAGCGCGGATCCCGACCGACCTGACGGCGTGTCGGATGGGGGACACCGACTTCCAGCTCGTTGCTGTGAAAGAGCAGGTTTCACAGGTACGCCACCATGCCAGATGGCGCCGCCGGTCAGGGAACGCCGACCTCCGGTCGGCACAGCGGCCCGCAGGGCCGCGGGCGGTTCATTGCCGTCCGCCTTCACGGGGCGCAGGCATGGGGCCCGCAGCGCTGCGAACGGTGTCTGCCATTCCAACTTACGGATCACGCCGAACGCTGGGATTCCCGCCGAGAAGGAACCACCTCGGAACTGGGGGTCCTTCCCGCCGCCCGCCTTCGGCGGGCTGTGCCGACCGGAGGTCGGCGTTCCCTTGCCTGCGCGTCGCTCCGCCTGGTGGCATGGGCGCAGTGCGCCAGTTCAGCATCCGCGTGGCGCCTTCTGCGACTCGGCGAGAGCTCCCGAGTATGAGAAATCCGGGCTAGGAGAGTACGTCGGCCGGCCGGTCACGACAGGGGTTCGCGCGGGCGCGCTTCCCATCGGACCCCACCGCCATTCCCGCCGCACTCCGGCCAAAAGACCCGTGGCACAACGCCCCCCGCCGCCGGTAGGCGGCGGAGAAAACCCCCGGCGCCGTGAAGGGTGACGTCCGGACCCCAGGGCCGGGCCCACCGTCCCGGAAGAAACGGGCTATCGCCGCCGGAAGCCGCTGAGCGGCAACGGGCGCATCAGCGTTCGTCCGCTTCCAGTTCGTCCAAGAACAGCCTCTTGATGCGAGGTGCAAAGGTCCGATGTATTTCGTTGATCTGCTTGGCGAGCCATTCGTGCTGCCGCGGCCAATCGGACTCCTCATCCGGGTCCACGTCTTCTAGCTAGCTCGCGATCTCACATTCCTTACGCATCTCACGCCATTCGAACCGCTGATTCAATTCCTGTTCGATGGCGTCCTTGTCGCGCCGCAACAGGGCGAAGAAGGCTCTTGCGTTGTTCTCTGAGAGATACATCGATGCCCGAAGGCGCCGCCTTTGCTTGTTTCTTGAGACGAGGAGCGAGAAACCGCTGCGTCCCACGCTGTAACTCATCCAGTTTTCTGTCCGCGGCTTCCTACTGCCAGAAACGTTTCCTTTCGAAGTGTTGAGGATGCGGTGGAACGCCTCCCAGTACTTCCTCTGGGTTATCTGCAGTTCCGAGAGACTGCCGTCATCCAGCGCCCGTTTGACGGACCGCGACCAGTCGTTGGGTTTGCACACGACGTTGAACTTTGGAGCCGCCACGGAATCTCCAATTCGCCACAGTTCCACCTCAAGCCCGAGAAAGCAGAACCTCTCATCGGTGATCTCATTCAGCCAGTCCAAAGCCGCACGGTGTTCATCAGTGAACCGCGCCGCCACCCAAATGATGGTTACCGCCTGAAGACCCGCTGCGTATGTGAGCAGTTGGCCTAAGTGAATGTGATCCGTCCGCCCAAGCTGGTTCTCTATGAGGACCCAGGTATTCGTGCTGAGATCCTTGCAAAGGATGTCAGCGCGGAACGGCCCGACGGCCTTTTCCTCGGCCTCGACTTCGAGCTCCACCCCGAGGGTCTCTTCCAGAACCCTTAGGTTCTCCGGCTGTGCGAGCCACGGCGTGAAATCTGCGGCTTCGCTGGCCCAGGTCTCCCGCAGCTCAACGCCTTCTAAGCGTCCGAGCGTTTGCTTACCCATCTGTGCTCCTCTCAGGGCCTCCACGTGTACCGCTGGCCAATTCTCCCAGACGCGCGCACATGCAGCCGGTTGAAACAGTGCGGCGCCACCCCGGGGCGGTGCGGTTGTCTCGTTGTTTCGCCCCGGTGCGCGCGGCGATGCCGACCGGTGCTCCGCCGTGTGGCCGACGACCGCCGCGAAGGGGACACCGGGAATCCGGGTGGCGCCGTGGTCGCAGCATGGGGTGCAGGCCGACGCTCCAGCGTAGCCGGGTAACATGGAGTAGCCATGACGAAGGACCAACTCGTTGCGAAGTTCAAGGAGATGCGGGAGGCAGGGAAGCCTGATCGGAGAGAATCCGCGATGGGCCACCTGTTCGGGATCGTCTTCGACGAAGAGATCGTAGCCAGCGGTGCCAAAGCTGCTCAGCTCGGACGAGAGGCTGGCCTCCGCGATGGCGATGACGGGGGCATCAGGGACGGCCAGAACCTAGCGCAATACGTGACCGTGGAGGACGGGATAAAGGAGCGCTGGCGCTGCCGAGGAGGGTAGCCAGCAGCCACGGCAGGAACGCGGGCGTCCGGGAGTCCTGGGCCAGGCTCCAAACGGGCCCGACTCCCCGGAGGAATGCACCTTCCGCGGGGTCACCCTCGGGGCCACGTTCGTACGCAAACAAGACAAACTCCCCTTATTTGCGTACTTAGTTTCGTACCCCTCACTCGGGACCGTCCTCGAAACCCGTTGGCAGCGCTGCGGTTCGCTCGCATCCTCCCGAACCGGAGTCTCCGCTTTTGGGCGGAGAGCGGGGCTGCAAGTGACCCCCCTTTCCTTGTCGAAAAACTGCCCCGGAAGGGAGTGCTTGTCTCACGCCCCTCCCGGGCCGGGGGTCGCTTGCAGCCCGCGCCGACAGCGCGACTGATCCCTGCGGGAAGGCTTCCAACGCGTCTCTGGGCCGAGTGACGGGCGCCGAGAGTCTCGAGCGCGGCCACCTCTGGAGCGTCCACGGAATCGTTCGGACTCTGCGAACCCGTCGAAACCGCAGCCTACTCGATTCGCGTTTGGCACTCGGAGCGTAGCCCCCGGCCCTTGCCTACGCGTAAAGGGGGAAAAGGGCTAGGATGACCATTCTGAGTGCTGAAGGCAGCCTGTTTCCCGCGGTGGGCGCTGGCTCTGATATTGGCTGGCGCGGGTGCGGTATCGAGCGCTGCGGCTCAGACCGGAGATTTTCCGGCCCTTAGGGCTCTGCCACAACGGACTCAAGAGATCATCGCCTTGGTGGCGGTTCAGGCGAGGATCGAAGCAGACCTAGAATCGAGCCTTGCCGCCTATGTGGAGGGAGCAGACCGCAATGGAACAGCATTCGACTCCATATTTGCGCACTCTCGAACAGACGATGTCCTGGCCGAACTCGAAATCTGGGTAGATGTCCACGGCAGCCAAGAGCTGAAGCGGATGTTCCACGTCCTGCCGTCAATGCGGCAAGAGATACTAATCTGGTTCCGCGTCCTCATGGACGACTTCTCCAAGAATCTCGGGACGCAAGGTGGCCACGAGAGTTCGAAGTGGGTAGTGAACCGCATGAGATTGGCTCAAAAGCATCATGTGCAGGCGTGGGAGCTAGTGCTCTGGGGACTCATTTCTGAACTGACCACGGACCCCGTCGAGAGAATGGCCCTGTGGAACGACGCGAACACCTTCGCGGAGTTCACGGTGCAGAGCCCTCGGTGAGGGCCGTGCTCCGGACGCTGGGGTATGTGTTGTGTCCAATCCTTGCCGTCCTGATGATTCCGGCGGCTCTGGTCTACGGGCTATTCGCGAAACAAGAGGACCCAGAGTTCTTGGCTCGCATTCGGGTCGGGCTCAAGCGCTGCGGGAAGAAGCACACGCCTAATTGAGCTTGTCATGGTTGATTGGCAGATCTTCGCGACGGTAGCGGCTCCCGTAATCGCCCTCTTCCTTGGTGTGTGGGTAAATCGTCGGTTCGAGAATCGACCCGTGTTGCTGACTCACTGGGGACACGTATCCTCATTCAAAATCCAGAAGGATGACGGCACAACTGGCACCGTTAACACGCATTCGGTCGTCATCAGAAACGCCGGCAGACGTGCGGCAACCAACGTGCGGCTGAGTCACACTATTCTGCCGAACTTCAACATCTGGCCGGCGGTCGAATGCGAGGTCAGGAGCGTGCCTGATTCCGGAAATGACATCGTAATCTCCACCCTAGTCCCAGGTGAAAACCTCACGATCTCCTATCTTTATTTCCCCCCGGTGATTTATGCCGATGTCAACGCGGGGGTGAAGTACGACGAGGGTTTCGCAACTCCGATCCCCGTCTTGCTGCAACAGCAATATCCCACGCGGTACAAGGTCACCATGGGGGTGCTTATGATTCTGGGAGTGGCGGCGCTCGTGTACGGTCTCTTCGAGCTAGGCGCGTTCATCGTCGAGGCTGCATCCGATTGACAGCGGTACACCATCAACAACAGTAGGAGGCAGACACGGGGATGGTCGTGGAAGGCCAGCACGTCACCTTCACGGCGGTGGTCGTCCCCACGGCGGCGCGGCGGGCAGGCGTTCGAGAGTGTTATTTGTTCCTGCCGCTACCTCTTTCGACTCGGGGCTGCCAGCGATTCTGGATGTGCTGCCAGAGGTGATGCCAGAAGCTGGGGATCGCGCAGAAATGTAAGGACAAACAATGACTTACGGGGCCACAGCAGTGGGGGCCCCTGCGGGCCGCGGTGCCGGTCTGAAGACCAGGTCTGAAGACCGGCGTTCCCTTCTCCGGGCCGTCACTGCGGTCGGGGTCTCGCCCGCCTCACCCTGTCCAGACCAGCAGGTGGTTCTGCCAGCGTGAGAGCGGGCTTTCCCCGTCCGTTTCGTGCCGCTTCCAGGCTTCTACCGCCGTCATGGACCGCTCGGGATCGCGGGGATCGCGGAACGCGTAGGGGAGTCCGCCGCGCTCCTCCTCGCGGGCGTAGGTGAGAACGTCCCTTCGCAGGTCGGGGCGTTCCATGTCGAAGGGGACCAGGTCGGTGGTGGCCGCGACGCCCTCGTGGACGAATCCGGGATTCGCGCTGATGAGTCCGCGCACCCGCTCCGCGCCGTATTGCGTGGAGACGCTGAGGAGGAGGACGCCACCCGTCTTCAGGTACTCGCGGGCGCCCCGGACGACTACCCGGCGGACTTCGAAACCGTCTCCCACGGGGCTCGACGACGGGGGATTCGCCAGGATGAAGTCGGCCGCCCCCCGGAACGGCTCCAGGGCCTTCCGGCCCTCCGGTGAAACCGGCCGATAGGAGTCCGACTCGACGAAACGGACTTTGGCGTCCATCCCGTTCCGGCGGGCGTTTTCCCCCGCCGCCGCGACGCCGCGCGGGTCGAGTTCCAGCCCGAGTACGTCCTCCACCCACGCGATCCGGGCAGCGGCGATCGTCAGAATTCCCGACCCGCTGCCCCATTCCAGCCCCCGGCCCCGAAACCGGTCCGCGTGCCGGCCGATGGCGCGCAGGGCCACCCGGCTCGCCGGCGTCGGGACGAATGCGCCCTCCGGATGGTGGATCCGGATCGGGTCCGGGCCCAGGGCCGGTGGGACCGGGATCTCGGTGAGGTCTTGCGGCATCCGGGAGGGAATCTACTCCCCGTGTTTCGCGCGGTCGACTCCGGTTGGCTGTACGCAGTCCGCCCCGCCCGTCATGAAAGGACGCGGTTCTCACGTTGGCATGGCGCAGTGTCATCGGCGCTGGTTTCGCGCTCCCGCGCGATGCCGGTCGGAGACCGGCGCTCCGCTGTCGCGCGCCATCCTGCCCTTGAGGGGTACGCGCCGAGAAGGGAGCCATCCCGATCAGTTTGGGTCTCTGCCGCCGCGGCCCTGCGGGCCGCTGTGCCGACCGGAGGTCGGCGTTCCCGTGGGAGAAGGCTTGTAACTGCGCCTCTTGGTGACGATGCGGGGCGCAAGTTCCGGGTGACCCATCGTTTTCATCCGCTGTATGGGCGTGAGTATGAGTTGTTGGAGCGGGGGCGGTATTGGGGTGCGGAGCGGGTGATGTGGGAGGACGAGAGGGGAGAGGTGCGTTCGCTGCCGGCGTCGTGGACGAGCGCGGGGGAGGAAGATGCGTTCCGGGTGATGTCGGCGGGGCGGTCGGCCTTTCGGGTGGAGGACCTGCTGGAGTTGGTGGAGGTTGTGCGGGGTGTGGAGGGGGAACGCTCGGGGGGAGCGGGGGGCGTGCGCGGGGGGTTTGGTGTAAAGAGGATTTCGTCTCATGAGTAAGCGGGATTTTGGCTTCGGGAGCCATGTTGGCGGATGGTTCTGTGGGCGCATCGGGTGGATACGTATTGATTTGCCCGCATATTCCGAGCGGGACGCTTTGACCCCGGGTGTGTGGGTAGGCATAATGGGACTTACATGGAGAATCCCCGATGTCCCAGCTCCCCCCCGACCCCAAGGAAGCCGCCCTCCGCAAGAACGGCTGTCTCCACCCCCACCCGGACCGGGTCCGCGACGAACTCTTCCGCGAAAACCCCTTCTTCGACCCCCGCGATCTCACCCAGGTCAAATACGAGATGCTGCGCCGGACGCGCGCCGAGGGCGACCAGGTCAGCGCCACCGCGGCCCGCTTCGGGCTCTCCCGGGTGTCCTTCTACAAGGCGCGGCGCGCCTGGGAGGAAGGGGGCCTGCCGGCGCTGTTGCCCCAGCGGCCGGGGCCGCACGGGCCTCACAAGCTCACCGCCGAGGTGGTGGCGGCGTTGCGCGCGGCGCGGACCGAGAACCCGGCCCTGAACGCTCAGCAGTTGACCGGCCTGGTCCGGGAACGCTTCGGGCTGGCGGTGCACCGCCGCAGCATCGCTCGCGCCCTGGCGCGGGTGGAAAAAAAACGGCCGTGATCGCCCCGGGGCCGCGCGTCGCGGTCAGCGGCCCGCCGGGCCCGTACGCCGCCGCCTACGAGCGGCTGCGCGAACAGGCGCTGGCCGCGTCCGGTGTCTGGCAGGGGCCGGCCGCCCTGGTGCTGCGCGGCCTCGCCGCCTGGCTCACCACGCCCCTCGAACGGGCACCGGGGTGGCCCGTCGTCCGGCCCCGGACGCCCCGTGCGCCGGAGCTCCCGGCCCCCGCCGTCGCCGTGCTCCTCGACATGATCCGGGCGCATCTGCCGGAGGCTGCCGCGTGAGCACCCTCCACTCCAAGGTCACCGCCGACCACCGGCGCCGCACCGCGTTCCTGTATGTGCGCCAGTCCACCCTCCGCCAGGTGGTCCAAAACCAGGAGAGCACCCGCCGCCAGTACGCGCTCCGCGAGCGGGCGCTCGCCCTCGGCTGGCCTCCCGGCCAGATCGTCGTCATCGACACCGACCTCGGCCGGTCCGGCGCCTCCGCCGACCGGGAGGGCTTCCGCCGCCTCGTCGCCGAAGTCGGCATGGGCGCCGCCGGCATCGTCCTCGGTCTCGAAGTCTCCCGGCTCGCCCGCAACAACACCGACTGGCACCGGCTGCTCGAGTTGTGCGCCCTCACCGACACCCTGATCCTCGACGAGGACGGCGTCTACAACCCCGCCGACTTCAACGACCGGCTCCTCCTCGGCCTCAAGGGCACCATGAGTGAGGCCGAACTCCATCTGCTGCGCGCCCGGCTGCGCGGCGGCATCCGGAGCCGGGCGCGCCGCGGCGAGCTGCGGGTCGCGCTCCCCATCGGACTCGTCTACGACCCCCAGGACCGCGTCGTGCTCGACCCCGACGCCCAAGTTCGGGAGACGGTCCAGGCGCTGTTCGATGCCTACCAGCGTTCGGGCTCCGCCGGCGCCGTGCTCCGCTTCTTCCGCGACCAGAACCTGCTCTTCCCCCGCCGCCCCCAGCACGGGCCGCGCCGCGGCGAGGTGCTCTGGGAACCCCTCCAGCGCTCCCGCGTCCTCCGCGCCCTCAAAAACCCCCGCTACGCCGGCGCTTTCAGCTTCGGCCGCACCCGCCGCCGCCGCCTCCCCGACGGAAGGGTCGCCTCCCGCCAACTGCCCCGCGACGACTGGGAGGTCCTGCTCCACGACGCCCACCCCGGCTTCCTCTCCTGGAAGCAGTTCGAAGTCAACCAGCGACGACTTGCGGAGGCCGCCGCCGCCTTCCGCTCCGGCCGCCCAGGCCCCCCGCGCGAGGGGCCCGCACTCCTCCAGGGGCTCGTCTTGTGTGGCCTCTGCGGCCGCCGCATGACCGTCGCTTACCACACCCGCGGCGACCAGCGCCTCCCCCGCTACCTCTGCCGCCGCCCCGAAACCGCCGCCCCTCCCTGTCAGTCCATCCCCGGATCCCCCATCGATCAGGCCGTCGGCCGACTCCTCGTCGAACTCGTCTCCCCCCTCGGCCTCGAAACCGCCCTCCGCGTCCAGGACGAACTCGCCGCCCGCGCCGACGAAACCCACGCGCTCCGCGAACGCCACGCCCAACGCGCCGCCCAGGAGGCCGAACTCGCCCGCCGACGCTTCCTCCGCGTCGATCCCGACAACCGCCTCGTCGCCGCGCAACTCGAAGCCGACTGGAACGCCAGGCTCGCCGAGCAACAGAATGCTCTCCACGACCTCGAACGACGACGCGCCGCCGACCAGGCACAACTCGACCCCTCCCAGCGCCAAACCATCCTCGCCCTCGCCACCGACTTCCCGAAACTCTGGAACGACCCCCAAACTCCCCACCGCGAGCGCACCCGCATGGCACGCCTCCTCATCCAGGACGTCACCATCACCCGAAACGGCAATCTCTCCCTCGGCGTCCGACTCCGCGGCGGCGCCGCACGAACCCTCTCCGTACAACCCGATCCCCCCGCCTGGGAACAACGCCGAACCCCCGCCAAACTCCTCGCCGAAATCGACCAACTCCTCCAACACCACTCCGAAGCCCAGACCGCCTCCATCCTCAACCAACGCGGCCGAACCTCCGGCACCGGACTCCCCTTCAACGCGCGCCGCGTCGCCAACCTCTGCCGACGACACCGACTGCAATCCCGCTTCCAGCGACTCCGTGCCCAAGGCTGGCTCTCCTCCACCGAAATCGCCGCCCGACTCCGGACCTCCCCCGAGGCCATCCGCAGCCAACGCCGCCTTGACCTACTTCATGCTCTCCCCTACGGTGCCGAAATCAAATACCTCTACCAACCCCCCGACCAATACCCCACCCCCGATACCCACACCACCAGCCTCTCACCCACAACTCACTCTCCTACCTCTCTCCCGCATCGTCACCATGAGGCGCAGTCTGATGCCTGATCCTGCCTGGCCGCGCTTTGCGCGGGTCGGGGGTACGCGGTTTCGCGGCCGTGTCGGGCCGCGATGCCGGTCAGAGACCGGCGCTCCCACCTACAATCCCCGCCCCGATCCATGTCCGAGACCCGCCATCCCTACGCCGCCTTCCTCCACGAAGTGGAGAGCCCCGCGCGCTACGGCGGCGGCGAGCGCTTCCAGGTGGTGAAGGAGTCGGACGAGGGGATCGTGTCCCGGATGGCGTTTTGTTTCCCCGACGTCTATGACATCGGGATGAGCCATCTCGGCACCAAGATCCTCTACAAGGTGGTGAACGACCAGCCGGATCTCGCGCTCGAGCGGGTCTTTTGCCCCTGGACCGACATGGAGGCGAAACTGCGCGAGCGCGGCTTGCCGCTCATCAGCCTCGAAACGCGCCGCCCGCTCTCCGATTTCGACATCGTGGGGTTTTCGCTCCAGTACGAGCTGACCTTCACGAACGTGCTGAACATGCTCGAGCTCGGCGGGATTCCGATCCGGAGTCACCACCGGGGACCGGAGGACCCGCTCGTCATCGCCGGCGGGCCGGTGGCGACCCAGCCGGAACCGATGGCTCCCTTTGTGGACGGTTTTCTCATCGGGGACGCCGAAGAGCGTCTTCCGGAGCTCATGCGCGAACACGCGCGGCTCCGCGAGGCGGGGATCCGGGATCGCGAGGAGATGCTGGTCCGGCTGCAGGCCGGCGAGGGGCTCTACTGCCCGGCGCTCTACGAGCGCGAGGTCTGCCCGCGATCCGGACTGGCCTACGTGTCCCGGCCGCTCCGTCCCGAAGTCCCCCTCCGGACCACCCGCGCTTTCCTCGACGACGTGAACAAGTTCCCGTTCCCGGACGATTCGCCGGTTCCGGCCGCGGAGGCCATCTTCGACCGCACCGCCGTCGAGATCGCCCGCGGCTGCACCGAGGGCTGCCGTTTCTGCCAGGCCGGCATGATCTACCGGCCGGTCCGGGAGCGGGATCCGAAGGCGATCGTGGACACCGTGGTCTCGGCGATCGAGAAGGGCGGCTACGACGAAGCTTCGCTCACCTCCCTCTCGACCGCGGACTACTCCTGCGTCGCCCCGCTCATCAAGGAAGTGATGAAGGAACTCGTTCCGCGGCGGGTGTCGCTCGGCATCTCGAGCCTTCGCGCTTACGGGCTCCCGGAAGAGGTGCTCGACGACATCTCGCAGGTGAAGGCGACCGGCCTCACCTTCGCTCCCGAAGCGGGCTCCCAGCGGATGCGCGACGTCGTCAACAAGAACATCAGCGAAGAGGACATCTACGAGACCTGCCGGCGCGTCTTCTCGCGCGGCTGGGACCGGGCCAAGCTCTACTTCATGATCGGGCTCCCGACCGAGGAGGACGAGGATGTCCTCGGGATCGCCGACATGGGCCGGCAGGCTCGCCATATCGGGGATCGGGAGGCGAAACGGCGGGTCCGGATCACCGTCGCCGTTTCGAGCCACATCCCGAAGCCGCACACCCCCTTCCAGTGGTGCGCCCAGGACTCGATGGCCTCGATCGAACGCAAGCAGGTGCTCCTCCAGGAACGCGCCCGGCAGGACGGGTTCCGGCTCCGAATCCACGACCGGCGGGTGAGCCATCTCGAGGGAGTCCTCTCCCGGGGCGACATCCGGGTGGCGCGGCTCGTCGAGATCGCCTTCGGTCTCGGCGCCCGCTTCGACGGCTGGGACGAGAAGCTCCGCTGGGATCTCTGGGAGGAGGCGTTCGAGCGCTGGGAATCCGAGACCGGCGTGACCCGGGGCGACTACCTCGGCACCATCCCGGTGGATGGCCGGTTGCCCTGGGAGCACGTGGACGTCGGGCTCGTCGACGGATTCCTGCTCCGCGAGTACCGGCGCGCACTGCGTGACCGGGCGTCCCCACCGTGCGGGAAGCCGGTTTCGATGCAGGTGCACCATACGAATGCCACCGACGCCCGCGCCGACCAGCGGAAACTGGTCTGCTACCACTGCGGGGTGGCCTGCGACCTCGAGGGAATGCGGACCGAGCGCATCGATTTCCTCGAGAGCCTGGGCGCCGAGGAACCGCGGAGCGCTCCGGAGACCCTGCTCCCGGTGGTGGCCGCGGCCGCGCCTCCTGCATCCGCCGCGGGACACCGGCGCCCGGCGCCCCCCGTCCGCGCCGCTCAGGGCGAGCCGGTGGTGTACCGCGCCCGTTTCGAGAAGTTCGGGCCGATGGCGCTTCGGGGCCACGGCGAACTGATCCGCATCCTGCCGCGGGTGCTGCGTCGCGGCGGCCTGCCGATCCGTTTCAGCGAGGGGTTCTCACCGCGTCCGAAGCTCAGCTTCGGGCCCGCCCTGCCGCTCGGAGTGCAGTCGCTCGCCGAACTCTGCGAGTTCGCGCTCACCGCCGAGCTGCCAACCGCCCAGGTGCTGGAGGCGCTTCGCGGGGCCTCCGAAGAGGGACTCCGGTTCACCGGCCTGGACCGGGTGCCGGCGGGCGAGCCGCGGCTCTCCCAGTCGATCGGAGCGCTCCGCTACGCGGTGCTGCTGGCCGCGGACGTCGAGCCGGCCGCCCTCGAGGCGGGGTTGGAGGTCTTCCGGAACGCGGATTCCTGGCCGCTCTCCCTGACCCGGCGGGTGAAGACGAAGTCGAAGCGCCGCGGCGGTCTGCGGCCGGGGCCGCGCGAACGGACGGTGGACGTGAACCTCCGGGACTTCGTGGACGACGTTCGACTCGCGCCGGCCGGTTCCGAAGCAGCCCTGCTCGGCGCTTCGGCGGACCGGCTCACCCTCCGGTTCCGGTCACGCCTGACCGAAACCGGTTCGGCGCCGCGTCCCGGCGAGATCACCCGGGCGCTGGCCGGGTTCGAGCCGGTGCCCGTCGAGATCCTGCGGACGGCCTGCGAGCCGCCCGTGGAGCCGCCCGCCGAGCAGCTCTTGGAGACCGAGCGCTCGGAGGCCCTTCCGAGCGGATCGTAGGAGCCCTCCGCCCGGAGTCCCTGGTAGGCGAATCCTCCGAACTGCCGGATGATCGGACGGCCCCGGTAGATCTCGACGCCGTCGAAGATGCGATCGCCGTGCGCGATGAACATGCCGGCCCCGGCGTCGATCACGGCCTTGGCGAAGCGGGACTGCCACTCCTGAACGTCGTCGGCCTCGAGATGACCCTGGACCCGGCTCGAACGGTCCCCGGACAGATCCTCATTCGTGATCTGGAAGTGCTGGTAGTAGATGACGAAGTCGGCCCGCTCGGCGGCGGAACGGACGGCCTCGAGATTCCGATCCCAGTCGTCCTGGCGTCCGATCCAGACGCCGTTCACCCCTGGGCTGCCATTCGCCCCCGGGCTGCCATTCGCCCCCGGGCTGGACGCCGTGGGCAGGATGAGGTCTCTTTCATCCAGCGAAGTCGTCGCCGCCAGCAGCGCGATCTTCAGGCCTTTCACCTCGATGATGGCCGCCTGCGTCGCCTCCTCCAGGTTTCTTCCGGTTCCGGCGTGGGTCACGCCGTACTTTTCGGCGGCCGCGATGGTCGCCATGACGCCGCAGTCTCCGAGGTCCCACGAATGGTTGTTGGCGAGGGACTGGAGACCGAAATTCATGGACGCGAGAAAGTCCATCACGTTCTCGCGGACCGCGTGGGGCCCGCCGGTGTTGCCGGGCCGCTGCTCCTCGTCGAGCTCGGGCTCGCCGAGCACGACCTGGTAGTCAGGGGGAACGCCGCACCCGTCGTCCACCGCCATCTCGAAGTTGGTGAAGGCGACATCGGCGTCCCGGAGGATCGGCCGGATTCCGGCGAAGGGGTTGGGCCACTGCTGTCGCGGATCCACCTTGATCAGCGCCTGACCCACGATGGCAAGCGTGACGCTCGATTCTTCGTCGTTCTGCTGGGGGGTCGCACGGGAACCCGCCACCGGCGCCATGGCGAGGATCAGCGCCAAGCCGGCGCACAGCTCGCGTAGCCGCATTGGTCCGCGCATTCCGGCTGTTCCTCCCGATCGGGAACGCTAGTACTCGTCGAAGATTCGCTTGATCTCGACGGGGTCGGCCGTCTTCGTCAGCGCCAGCCGGAGCAGCATGCGAGCCTTTTCGGGAGGCAGGTTGTCGCCGGGGATGATTCCGGCCTCGCGGGTGGAGGCCGTGTCCTGGACGCGGCCGCCGCGAGTGGGCGCCGTGGCGACGACGATGACTCCTTTTTCCTGCGCGCGCCGCAACGCCTCGAGCTGGCTGCCGGACAGACTGTCCGGCCCGGCTCCATCGATTACGAGCCCCCTTGCTCCCCCCACCACCAGCGCATCGATCACGGAGCCTGGCGCATCCGCATACGCAGTCACGATCTCCACCGCGGGAAGCGATTCCGGGAGCGCCGCAAGGTCGAACTCCGAGAGGTAGGTGTGCCGGCGGGTCGGTTCGGAGAAGAACTTGACGATGTCGGGGTCGGCCACGCCGATCAACCCGAGGTCGACGCTCTCGAAAGCATCCATCCGGTACGAGTCCCTCTTCCTCACGTCGCGCGCCGCGTGCACCTCCTGGTTCGTGGCAAGCAGCACCCCCTTGCCGCCGGCGGCCGGGTCCGCGGCCACCCGAACGGCGTCGTAGAGGTTGAGCGGGCCGTCGCCGCTCACTGCGCTCCACGGCCGCTGGGCGCCGACGAAGACGATCGGCTTCCGGGTGTCCAGCACCAGGTTCATGAACCAGGCCGTCTCCGCGATCCGGTCGGTCGCGTGCGCCACGACGACGCCGTCAACGCCAGGGTCGTCGGCGAGTTGCTGCAGGCGTCCGGCGGCCGTGCGCCAGCGGTCCACCGCGGGCCCCTCGCCCTCCCGCGCCAGCGCCCGCAGGTCCTCGGTCGTCACCCGGGCGACGAGCCGCAGGTCGGGGAGATCCCGGACCCAGGTATCCGGACCGATGCTCGCGCCGGCTTCCCCGCACTCGGCCCGCTCGAGGCGGTCGTCGCAGCTCGTCGCGATCTCTCCGCCCAGGGACGCCAGCACGACGCGCGGCAGGTCGATACCCGGCGGCGGCAGCGGCGGGATCTCCTGAGCGCCGAGGGTGGCCGCTCCGAGAAGCGCCGCGATACCGCAGGCGACCGCGACCTTCACGCGCCCCCTAATACTCATTGAAGATCCGCTGCAGTTCCCTCGTCTCGGTCGTCCGGGTGAGGGCGAGACGAAGCAGGATGCGCGCCTTCTGCGGGTGGAGGTTGTCGGCGGTGATCTCGCTACGCGCCGCGGTGCGGGCGCTCAGCACCACGCGGCCGGATCCCTTGCGGCTGCCCTGCACCACGACCACCCCGGCGGCCCTCGCCTCCAGCACGGCGTTCCGGTAGGCCGGCGAGCCGTCGGCCAGGACGATCCCCTTCGCACCCTCCTTCACCAGCGCGTCGATGGGAGCGCGGGAGGCCTCCTGATACCCGTAGACGACGTCCACCTGGGGGAGCTCCTCGATCCCGTCGAGGTCGAACTCGGTGTCGCTCGTATGGCGGGTTAGCGGCGAGCGGTAGAACACCACGCGGTCGGAGTCGGCGAAGCCGAGGGGGCCGACGTCGGGGGACACGAACGTCTCGATGTGGTAGGTGTGCCGTTTGGTCACGAAGCGGGCCGAGTGGATCGTGTCGTTGAGCAGCACCATGACGCCCTTGCCGGCGGCCGCGGGGGTGAGCACGGTGCGCACCGCGCCCAGGAAGTTGAGCGGCCCGTCGCGGCTGACCGCGGTCCAGGGACGCATGGAACCGATGACCACCACCGGTTTCGTCGTCTTGACGGTGAGGTGGAGGAAATAGGCGGTCTCCTCCAGGGTGGTGGTGCCGTGGGTGACCACCGCGCCGGCGACCTCCGGCCGCTCCAGCTCAGTCATGAGCTGGCGGGCGAGAGGCAGCCCCTGTTCGGCGCCCATCCGGGTGCTGCTGACCGCCGAGATCGCCTCCACCTCGATGCGCGCGAGGCGCGAGGCCTCGGGCACGGCTTCGACGATCGCCGCCCCGTCGATGCGGCCCTCGTTGTATTCGGCGAGCTTCAGCCGGTCCTTTCCGAGGCTCTGGATCGTCCCGCCGGTGGTGAAGAGCTTGACCACCGGCAGTTCCTGCGCCTGGCCGGCGGCGGTCGGCAGCAGGACGGCGGCTAGGGCGGCCGCTCGGATGCCGGTCACGAATCCGCTCCCGTCACAGGTTGGGACGGCGGGTGTGGAAGTCGGTCGCGTCCTGGAGCGTCTTCGCGAGGAGCAGGAGCCGCTCCTCGCCGTAGACCTGTCCCAGGAGAGCGATGCCCGTCGGGGTGCCGTCCGGGTCGAATCCGTTCGGCACGGTCACCACCGGGTTCCCGGTCATGCTGGTGAGCGCGTTGATCGCGCGCCAGGGGGACACGACGGCGTCGAGCCCTTCCATGATGCCGGCCAGCTCCTGCATGAACAGGTAGCGGATCCGGTTGGCCTGCAGCCACTCGACCGCGGGCACCAGGTGCGAGGCGCGCAGCTCGCCGCGGTGCCCCTGCCGCACCAGGTTCTCGTCCCGGCGGCTCCGCTTGAACTCGTCGAAACCGGTGGAGCGCTCGACGTACTCGATGAAATAGATAAGCCGGTCGCGTGGTATCTCGACGGGCTTCAGGTCGTAGCCGAGCGAGCGGAGGGTTTCGAGGGTCCGGCGGGCGTGCTCGAGGTTCTCGGGGTCGTTCTCCGACTCGAGTTGCTCGAACGCGGACTCAAAATAGCCGATCCGCAGCCCGCTCGCGGACGCCGCGCCGTCCCAGTTGAAGGGCACCCCCTGGACGCAGGCGAGGTCCTTGCCGTCGGGACCGGCGATGGCGTCCAGGATGAGCGCGCCGTCCTCCACACCGCGCGTCATGGGCCCGATCTTGTCGAGCGAGAACCCCGCCGCCATCACCCCGTGGCGGGGGACCCTGCCGAAGGTCGGGCGGAGGCCGACGACGCCGCAGCGGATCGACGGCGAGAGGATGGACCCGCCGGTGTCGGTCCCGATCGCGAACCCCACCAGCCCCCCGCCGGCCGCCGATCCCGAGCCGGCGGACGACCCGCTGGAGCCCTCCTCCGGGTTCCACGGGTTGTTGGTGCGCCCGCCGAACCAGTTGTGGCCGAAGGCCAGCTCGCCGGTGGTGAGCTTGGCGACCAGCACCGCGCCCGCGGCGTCCAGGCGCTCGACGACGGTGGCGTCCACGTCGAGGATCCGGTCCTCGAAAGCGCCGACGCCCCAGGTGGTGCGGTAGCCGCGCACCGCGATGATGTCCTTGGCGCCCCAGGGAATTCCATGCAGCGGGCCCCGGTAGCTGCCGGCGGCGATCTCTTCGTCCGCCTCTTGCGCTTGCTGGCGCGCCCGGTCCGCGGTCAGGGTCACGACGCAGTTGAGGACCGGATTCAGCCGCTCGAGCCGCGCCAGGTACATGTCGGTCAGTTCGAGCGAGCTGACCTGCCGCGTCTCCACCAGGCGGGCCAGGTGGGTCAGCGGCCAGAACGCGACCTCCTCCAGATCCGCGGGGCGCGACACCTCGGGGACCGCGCCCTGACGCAGCTCCCGTTCGAAGCGGTCGAACGTCATCCCGGGGACGGCGGGGTTGAAATACAGGGGAGGCGGTACGGAGTTGTCGATGTGCCTCTGCCGCATCTCCTGGTAGTGGTCGAAGTTCTTCTTGACCTCGTCCACCATCAACTCGTATTCCTCGTCCGCGAACTCGAGCCCGGCAAGGGCGGCGGCCTCCTTCATCATGCCGATGGTCAGGTCCTCCGCACCGGTCTCCTGGATGCGCGCCCAGAGCACGCCGGGGAAGAGCGTGGTGCCCAGCCCGGCGCCCGAGAAGTAAGCGAGGAATTTCCTGCGTGCGTGTTCGTTCCCGCTGGTCTGCTTCATCGCTCCACCTCGATTCGCGAGTGTACCGGGGCAGCGGGTTGCGCTTCGGTAGCATCGGCGTCGTGACGTTCATCCCTTCCCGTACCACCCTCGCCATCCTCCTCGCGCTCGCCGCCGCCTTTCTCGTCCCCTCGCCGGTTGCCGCCCAGGACGCGGAACTTCATGCGCTCTTTGACGATTTCATGGAGTTCCGCCGCCAGGAGGAGCCCCGTTTTGCGGCCTCGCTCGACGGCGCTTCCCCGACGACTCTCGGGTCCGTGACCGAGGCGGACATCGAGCGCCGCGCCGCGGCGGTTCGCGGATTCCGGGATCGACTGCTCGAGATCCCCCGCGAGCGGCTTTCGGACGAGGACCGGGTCCACCGGGACGTCTTCGAGACGGCCCTCGCCGAGCGGATCGGCGACGCGCAGTTCGGCGGCCATTTCCTTCCGATCAACGCGGATTCGGGGTTCCACATCGGGATGGCCCGCCTCCCGAACTCGCTGCCGCTGCGGACGGTGGCCGACTACGACGCCTACATCGCGCTGCTCCGGGACATTCCCCGCTATTTCGACGAGCACATCGCCCTCATGCGGCGCGGCATGGAACTCGGAATGACCGTGCCCCAGGTGGTCCTCGAGGGGTACGAGGTCACGATCGCGAGCCACGTAGTCGAAGACCCGGAGGAAAGCGTCTTCCACGCGCCCTTCGCTGCGTTTCCCGAGCGGATCCCGGAGGCCGAGCGGGACCGGCTGCGAGCCGAGGGAGCGGAGGCGATCCTCAGCGGAGCGGTGGCCGCGTACCAGACGTTTCTCGACTTCTTCGAGGACGAATACCGTCCGGGAGCCCGCACCACCATCGGCGCCTCCGAGCTGCCGAACGGGCGCGAGTACTACGCGTTCCTCATCGGCCGCTTCACCACTCTCGACCAGACCGCCGCGGAGGTCCACCAGATCGGCCTCGCCGAGGTGGAGCGCATCCGGGGCGAAATGGAAGAGGCGATGCGTGCCACCGGTTTCGAGGGGACTTTCGCCGAGTTCCTCGACTTCCTGCGCACCGATCCCCGCTTTTACGTGGACACCCCCGAAGAGTTGCTGCGGGAGGCGATGTGGATCGTGAAGCGCATGGACGGGGCGCTGCCGCGGCTCTTCCGGCGCCTCCCGCGCCAGCCCTACACCGTCGAGCCGGTCCCGGACGCCATCGCCCCGAAGTTCACCGGCGGCCGCTACGTCGGGGCGGCGCTCACTTCAACCCAGCCCGGACGCTACTGGGTCAACACCTACCAGCTCGACAGCCGGCCGCTCTACACCCTGGAGTCGCTTTCGCTCCACGAGGCGGTCCCCGGCCACCACCTCCAGATCTCCCTCGCCAAGGAACTCGACCTGCCCGAGTTCCGCCGCTACTTCGGGATCGGGGCCTACAGCGAAGGCTGGGGGCTCTATTCGGAGCGGCTCGGACTCGAGGTCGGCTTCTACGAGGACCCCTACAACAACTTCGGCCGCCTCACCTACGAGATGTGGCGGGCCTGCCGGTTGGTGGTGGACACCGGGATGCACGCCCTCGGCTGGACCCGGCGAGCGACCCTCGACTACCTGGCCGCGAATACCGCCCTCTCGATCCACGAGATCACCACCGAGACCGACCGCTACATCGCCTGGCCGGGGCAGGCCCTCGGCTACAAGATGGGGGAACTCAAGATCCGTGAGATGCGCGCCCTCGCCGAGGCCGAGCTCGGCGACGCCTTCGACGTCCGCGCCTTCCACGACGCGGTGCTGCTGAACGGCCCGGTCACCCTGCCGGTGCTCGACACCGTCATCCGCCGCTGGATCGAGGCGCAGCGCTAGCAGCCGGTGGCGCGCCGGGTAAGAACCGCCGGCCTCCAGATCGGCAACCACCGCTGGCGGGAGACGCGGGACCTGCTGGATCTTTCTGAGCGGCAGATCCACGGTAAACTGCGTATATGCCGCTCGATTGGATCCACCGGACCCTTCAACCGGTACTCGACGCTCCGGCCGAGCAGCTGCGGTTCTTCCCGGTGTGGTTGCTGCTCGGGCCGCGACAGGTCGGCAAGAGTTCGCTGCTCCATCGGTGCTCCGGAAGCCACGCCTATGCCAACCTGGACGACCTTGACGTCCGCGAGCGCGCCAATCGGGACCCGGTCCTGTTCATGCGCGACCTCAGACCGCCGTTCGTAATCGATGAAATCCAGTATGCGCCGAAGCTGCTGAGCCCCATCAAACGGATGGTGGACGAGGGTGGGCTCGCGCCCGGCGCCATCCGGCTAACCGGATCGCAGAACTTTCGGGTGATGGAAGGCGTGACCGAGACCCTGGCTGGCCGGGTCGCGATCCTGAACCTGCTCGGGCTCTCGGACGAGGAAAAGAGGTTGCCCCACCTGCTGTCACCCGGCGACTACTTCGGGCGAATGCTCGAGACCGGCTTCCCGCGGTTGTGCGGAACCGGGGATGGGGCCACCCGCGATCTCTATCTTGCCTCGTACGTGCAGACCTATATCGAGCGGGATGTTCGCGAACTGCTGAGAATCGGCAAACGCCGGGAGTTTGAAACGTTCGTGCGGCTCGCCGCGCTCCGCACCGGCCAGGTCGTGAACTATCACGATTTGGGGCGGGACGCTGGCGTGTCCCCGACAACGGTTCGGGAATGGCTCAGCCTGCTGGAAGACAGTTTTCTCATCCGATTGCTCTTTCCGTACTTCACGAACCGGACGCGCCGGATGACCAAGAATCCGAAGCTCTACTTCCTGGATGCCGGTCTCGCCGCCTGGCTCGGCGGTTGGAGGAGCACAGAGCAGGCGCGTCTCGGGCCGATGGCCGGCGCCCTGTTCGAGACCCAGGTGTTTTCCGAAGTCCTCAGGCGATTCCGCCACCGGGCGCACGAGGTGGACATCCATTTCTGGCGCACCCGCGACGGCCAGGAAATTGACTTCCTGATCGAGCACGCCGGCAGCGTCTGGCCGGTCGAGGTCAAGCTGGGCTCGCCCCGTCACGACCGCCTGCCCCCGCTCGACCGGATCTCCGACCCGAACTGGCAGCCCGGACAGGTCGTTTCCCTCACCGCGCCGGAGCAACCGGTTCGCATCCGGGAACGCTGGACGCTGTGTTCGCCGGCAGCGCTCGACCTCGGGTAACGGCCTGGGACGCCGAGAGCCGGATGGCGCACCGAACTGCGTAACGCCCATCGGGAAGAAGCGCGGGGACGGCTTGGAACGCCGACCACTGGTCGGCACACCGCGCGCGGCGCGGTGAAGCGCGCTCTGCCTCAAGGGGTCAGGATTGAGGACCGTCCGTCTGTAGCCCGCCATCGCCCGCCGCGGGCGGGCGAAATGCGCGAGATGCCACACCGAGTGACGGCGGGTGATATCAGGCCCCCCCAGACCGCGCTTTGCTACAAGGGCGCGGAACGTCATGATCTGCTCTGCGCGAGGACCGCGTCCAGCCAGTTCGAATGACCACCCCCCGCAGGGCCGCCCTGACCGTGGCTGAACGTGAATTCGAGGACGGCGAGACCCTGCGCGACCAGATCCCGCCCAGACGGAGGCAAGATGCCTCGTGCCGAGCAACCCAGGTCGCGATTCACGAGGGACTCGACAGCGGGATCACCGACCGAACGATCCCGCAGATCGTACGGGAGGCGGAAGCGCGGCTTCGGCGAGACGGCCGCCTATAGGGCCCCCCGCATTCGCGGCGTGAATGATCGTGTTGAGGAGAATGGCGGCGCCCAGCGATTGAAACTCTCGATCGTCGTTCCCGCCTTCGACGAGGAGGCGTATCTCGGGGCGACGCTGGATTCACTCCAGACCGCCGTGGATGCGCTGCGCTCCCGGACCGGCGCGGAGGTCGAAACGATTGTCGTGGACAACAACAGCCGCGACCGGACGGTTGCCATCGCTCGGGAGCAGGGCGCCACGGTGGTCGACGAGCCGGTGCAGCTCATCGCCCGGGCCCGAAACGCCGGGGCGCGCCGGGCGAGCGGCGACGTGCTGGTCTTCGTGGATGCGGACGTGATCGTCCCGCCGGAGTTCCTGATCCGGATCCACGCGGCGATGAGCGATCCGGCGTGCATCGGGGGAGGCGTGGACACGGCCTGGCGGGCGCGGCGCCTCTCGGTGAGGCTCTACCTGGGCGCCTGGTGGCTCCTCGTCCGGCTCACCGGGATGGTGCTGGGCGCCGCGCAGTTCGCTCGCCGGGACGCCTTCGAAGCGGCCGGTGGATACGACGAGCGGACCTGGATCGGCGAAGACGTGGACTTCGTCTGGCGTCTCGGGAGGCTCGGACGGAAGACCGGCCGGCGGATCCGGCGGATCCGAAACCCGCCCGTCCGGCCCTCAACCCGTCGTTTCGACAAGTGGCCTTTGTGGAAGGTCCTGATCTGGACCAATCCGCTCTTCATCGCGGTGTTCCGGCGGTGGAAGGCGGTGTGGAGCGGGTGGTACTCGCGGGCGCTGCGTTAGGCGCACGCACTCGCTTGACGCGCATCGGCGGTCCGGTTTGCTGCGAAAACGCAGTTTCCACAGTCACCCGCCTACACACGGAATTCCTGATAGTCCTACAGGTCCCGCTACAGCGTGGAGTCGGGCGGCTCCAGCGTGGAGTCAGAGCCAGCAGACCCCGCTACAGCGTGGAGTCACGGGGCTAGAGCGTGGAGTCAACACCAACAGACCCCGCTACAGCGTGGAGTCACGGGGCTAGAGCGTGGAGTCAGCGCCAACAGACCCCGCTACAGCGTGGAGTCACGCGGCTAGAGCGTGGAGTCAGCGCCACCAGAACCCGCTACAGCGTGGAGTCACGCGGCTCCAGCGTGGAGTCAGAGCCAGCAGAACCGGCTACAGCGTGGAGTCGGGCGGCTCCAGCGTGGAGTCAGAGCCAGCAGAACCCGCTACAGCGTGGAGTCGGGCGGCTCCAGCGTGGAGTCAGCGCCAGCAGACCCCGCTACAGCGTGGAGTCGGGCGGCTCCAGCGTGGAGTCAGCGCCAGCAGACCCCGCTACAGCGTGGAGTCACGGGGCTAGAGCGTGGAGTCAACACCAACAGACCCCGCTACAGCGTGGAGTCACGGGGCTAGAGCGTGGAGTCAGCGCCAACAGACCCCGCTCCAGCGTGGAGTCGGGCTGCTAGAGCGTGGAGTCAGCGCCAGCAGACCCCGCTACAGCGTGGAGTCAGCGCCACCAGAACCCGCTACAGCGTGGTGTCGGGCGGCTCCAGCGTGGAGTCAGCGCCAACAGACCCCGCTACAGCGTGGTGTCGGGCGGCTCCAGCGTGGAGTCAGCGCCAACAGACCCCGCTACAGCGTGGAGTCACGCGGCTCCAGCGTGGAGTCAGAGCCAGCAGAACCGGCTCCAGCGTGGAGTCAGAGCCAGCAGACCCCGCTACAGCGTGGAGTCACGCTGCTAGAGCGTGGAGTCGGCGCCAACTGTCAAGAGACACCAACTTTTGCGCACGTGGGAGACACCAACTTTTGCGCACTGATGGTGCTCCAGGGGACGGCGGCTTCGGGTGTTTCCGAAGGGGCGGGTTTTGGGAAGAGAGGCGTTTCGGCTCGGGGTGCGGCCAGGCGGAGGGAGCGGAGCGACCGGAGCGCGGCCGCACCCCGAGCCGAAACGAGCGCTCGGGCGGGGAGGCGTGTGACCACCCGCGTGGTGCCCGGGATCCCGCGCCGCCCGATGCATCCCTCTCACCCCTTCCCCTGGGTGGGGCGCTCCTCCGCTGCCGGGACGCGAAGGAGGTCGCCGAGTTCCTTCAGCCGGTAACTCCGGCCGCTGATCTGGACCACATGGACGTGGTGCAGAAGACGATCCAGGATCGCCGTGGTCAACACCTCGTCCCCCGCGAAAACCTCCGGCCAGGCCCCCACATGCTTGTTCGAGGTCAGGATCAGCGAGCCCCGCTCGTAGCGCCGGCTCACCAGCCGGAAGAACAGGTTCGCCTCCTCTCGGTTCAGCGGCCGGAACCCCACCTCGTCGATGATCAGAACGGAACTGATCCGGTAGCGCCGCGGCCGGCGGCGATACGGGGTCGTCTCCTCCGCTTGCAGCATCCGGATCAGCTCGTCGAGCACGTAGTGATGGACCCGGAACCCGTTCTTGATCGCCTTCACCCCCAGGCCGGTCGCCAGGTGGCTCTTTCCCACCCCCGGCGGCCCCAGAAACAGGATGTTCTCCGCCCGCCGTGCGAAGGCGCAGGTCGCCAGTTCCTCCACCTTCGCCCGGTCCGCCCGAGGCTGGAAACTCCAGTCGAAACAGTCCAGCGTCTTCCCCGGCGGCAGCCCGCTCATCCGCAGCCACATCTCAATCCGACGCTCCTCCTTCCTCTCATACTCCCGCTCCACCAACCGCTCCAGGAATCTCACCGGCGTCAGATCCTCCCGGCTCGCTTCCTCCAAGAGCTCCGGCAACTGCTCCGCCGTCTGCTGCAGCCCCAGCTCCCGGCAGCGCTCCGCCACCACGTCCAGGTCCACCCGACCCGCCCTCATCCCAGCAACTCCACCAAGCGCGCATACTCGGATAACGGCCGCTCCAACCCATCCCGCGCCTTCAACTCCTTAGCCACCGGCTCCCAGCTCTCCGACAGACCCGCCACTTGGAGCCGGCCCCGCCGACCCAGGGGCGTCGGGCGCACCACCCGATCCGTCGAAGCCCCCTCGTAGTGCGCCTCTTTCAGCAACAAGAGGGCCCGGGTCCCCCGCCGGTGCCGCGCAATCTCCTGACCCCCGCCGCGCACCACCACATCCCGCGCCGTCCCCCGAACATCCACCCACTGACCCGCCCACGCGAACGGAACCGAATACCGCCGCCCCTCGAACGACACCAGGCAATCCCGGCTCACCCGACGCGCCACCTCCACATCAAACAGTTCCGCGCTCGACGGCAACGGCTGCAATACCTGCCGCTCCTCCTCCAGGGCCTCCCGCACCGTGCCCCCCGTCACCGGACACCGCAGCCGATCCAGCAAGTGCTCGGATCGCACGTCCAGCAACCGGTCCAGTTCCTCAATGCTCCCCGCCCCGCGCCGGAGAACCTCCCCAAAGGACTCCCGCAGCGTCCGAACCGCCCGCTCCACCTTCCCCTTGTCCGACCCCTTCCCCGCCCGGCAGGCGTCCACCCCGAAACGACACATCCGCGCATACGCCGCATACGACCGGTTCAACACCGCCGTCGGCCCCGCTCCACGCGTTACCGCCGTCTTCGGGTTGTCGATCCGAACCCACAGCGGAACGCCCTCATACCGCTCGAACAACGCGTGATGCCCCGTGTGCCACGACAACTGCGTCTGGTCCTCGCTCGGCCAGCAGAACTTCGCCCGGCTATACGACAACGCCCCCAGCAACAACGCCAACTTCGGCCGCTTCGCCCCGATCGGAATCCGATCCTCGAACCAGTCGTGCTGCGCCTGAACCCCCGCCGGCGTCTCCACCCGACGGATCGCCCGCAGCCGCGGCTTCCCGTGCTTCCGCCGCACATGACGCACCACCGATTGGTAGCTCCCCGCATACCCGTAGTCCCGAACCAGCGCCTCGTAAATCAGGCGAACCTGGCACGGCGGCAGACCCTCCCCAAGAAGACGTCCGTCTCCCAGACGATCCTGGATCGCCTCCACCACCTCCTCATACCCATCCAGCGCCGTCGCTTTGCCGCCGCGACCATCCGGCCTGACTCCCTCCCCCAGACGCTTCAGCCGATACCGAACCGCGTTCTCCGTCACCCCCAGATCCTTCGCCAGACGCCTCACCGACGCCCCCCTCTCATGCATCCTGCTCGCCACCAGAATCTCGTCCAACGTCAACTTCATGCGCCCGTCCTCCAGCGCATGAATGGTCTCCCCGACCTCCCTCCCTCCCTCTCCAGCCTCCCTTCCCGCTGCGCAAAAGTTGGTGTCTCCCAACTGCGACTCTACGGCCGTCTCCTACACCAACAGACCCCGCTACAGCGGGGAGTCACGCGGCTAGAGCGTGGAGTCAGCGCCACCAGAACCCGCTACAGCGTGGAGTCGGGCGGCTCCAGCGTGGAGTCAGAGCCAGCAGAACCCGCTACAGCGTGGAGTCGGGCGGCTCCAGCGTGGAGTCAGGGCCAGCAGAACCGGCTACAGCGTGGAGTCGGGCGGCTCCAGCGTGGAGTCAGCGCCAACAGAACCCGCTCCAGCGTGGAGTCGGCGCCAACAGACCCCGCCGGAGCGTGGGGTTCCTATCCCGGGATCTTTCTCCCCGGGGTCCAGGGGGCCCCGGCGGCTTCGAGGTCCGCTTCGAGCCCGGCCAGGTCCTCGTCGACGAGCGAGCGCAACTCGCCCCGCAGTCCTTCGAACTCCCCGGCCGCGATGCGGAGGCTTTCGCGCTGGGTCTCGGTGGGCATCTGGCGGGTGTCCCAGTGGCCGCTGGCGATGCCCCCGGCCCGCCCCCGGATGGAGGGCGCCGCCGGGTGGTTCCGCGACCCGCGGGCGGGGTCGCCGTTCAGCCGGACTTCCAGGTCCGAAAGCGTCCTGAGGACGGCATCCATCCGCCCGAAGAGCGCTTCGTCCGCCTGGGGGGTTTCCGTGAGCGCCGCCCGCAGGTGGCGGATCCGCTCCCGGACCCGGCCAGCCTCGGCCGCGGCCCCGTGGATCGCTCGTAGCAGGCCGGCCGTCTCCTGCTGGAAGGCGGCCACCGCTACCGGATCCGTGCCCTCCGGCAGGTTCGGCACCGGCTTCACCGAGAAGCGCTGCGGTTCCCCGAGGCTGCGGACGCCGTCCCGGGTCACCGCGACGAGCTGCGCCGTGTACTCGCCCGGCGCCGCCAGCGGCCCCCGCGGCGGCCGCACCCAGGGCGGGGTGAACCCCGGCTCCCGGAAAGTGATCGGGTTGGGCGCCGGGCCCCGGAGGTCCCAGGCCACCCGGTGGACGCCCTTCTTCGGGGATCCGGCGACCCGCCGGACCGGCGCTGCGTCCGCGTCCCGGATCACCACGAACACCGCGGGGTCCTCTTCCAGTTCCTCGATCCGGAGCGTGTCGAAGCCGGGGAAGGGGACGTCGGCGCCGCTTTCCCGCGCTTCCTGCTCGCCGGCCCGCCGCTCCTCCTGCGCCGTCTTCAGGTCCTCGACGAGGTAGTAGGTCGCCACGGCGCCAAATGGCGGGTTGTCGGCGACAAAGGCGGTGCTTCCCTGCGTCGGGCGGCCCGGGGCCTGCGCCGGGACCGACGGCACGTACCACCAGGCGTCACGCAGCGGGAACAGCACCGACTCTCCGCCGCGGACGGCGGCGGCCATCTCCCTCAGCGGCGCGTAGTCGTCGAGCACGTAGAAGCCCCGCCCGAAGGTGGCGCCGACCAGGTCGTCGTCCCGCCGCTGCACCTTCACGTCGCGGAACGAAATCGTCGGGGCGCCCTTCAGCTTCACCCAGTTCGTCCCGCCGTTCCACGAGACGTGGAGCCCGTATTCGGCCGCCAGGAACAGCAGCTCCGGCTCCTGGTGGTCCTGCTGGATGGCCCAGACGATGGTGCCGTCCGGCAAATCGCCCGCAATGGACTCCCACGAGGCGCCGCGGTCGCGGCTCCGGAAGAGATAGGTGCGGAAGTCGCCCATCTTGTGGTTGTCGGCCACCACGAACACGGTGTCGGCGTCGTGCTGGGAGGCCTCGATGTCGTTGACGAAGGAAAGTGCGGGGAGGTCGGGGAGCGCCGCGGTGCGGGTCCAGTTAACGCCGCCGTCCGCGCTCGAGTGGACGAGTCCGTCGTCGCTCGCCGCGAAGAGGACGCCTTCGGCCACCGGTGATTCGGTCAATCCGGTCAGGGTCGCGTAGCGGGACATGGCCGCCGTGTCGTGCAGGGCGTCCACGCTCCAGATCCGGTCGTAGAAGGGGAGCTCGTAGCGGTTCCGGCCGGTGGTCAGGTCCCCGCTGACCGCGGTCCACGACTGGCCCCGGTCCTCACTCCGCCACACCCGCTGCGACCCGAAGTACAGCCGGTCCGCGTTGTGCGGGCTGATCAGGATCGGGGAGTCCCAGTTCCAGCGTTCCGGCGGTTCGCCGGGGGCGGCGAGCGGCTGGATGTGCAGCGTCTCCTCGCTCCGCCGGTCGGCGCGGTAGAGATTCCCCTGCTGGGTCATCAGGTAGAGGATGTTCGGGTCGCGCGGATCGATCGCCACGCCGTAGCCGTCCGCCCCGAGCGGCACGTACCAGTCGCGGTTGCGGACCCCTTCCGTGTTCTGGGTGCGCGAAGGACCGTGCACCGACCCGAGGTCCTGCGCCCCCCCGAGGAGATCGTAGAAGGGTTCGGCGTTGCTGAGCGCCACCTTGTAGAACTGGGAGACGGGCATGTTCGGGAAGTGCCGCCAGGTCACTCCTTCGTCGAACGTTTCGTAAAGCCCCGAGTCGGTGCCGCCGAGCAGGTGGCCGGGGTCGCTCGGATCGATCCAGATCGCGTGGTTGTCGCTGTGCTTTTCGCGTCCGGTACCGAGGTAGTCGAAGGTCTTGCCGCCGTCCCGGGTCACGTGGAAGAAGACGTCCATCTGGTACACGAGGTCCGGGTCGGTCGGAGACGCTTCGATCTCCTGGTAGTAGTGCGGCCCGGTGCCTCCCGAGATGTAGGGACTGCGCCGCTCCCAGCTCTCGCCCCGGTCCCCGGAGCGGTAGAACCCGCGTTCCTCCTCGTCGGCCTCGATGGTCGCGTAGACGAGCCGGGGATCCGCCGGGGTCACCGCGAGGCCGATCTTCCCGACGTCGCCCTTCGGCAAGCCCTTCGTGATCTTCCGGAAGGTCCGGCCGCCGTCGTCGGACTTGTGGATCCCGGAGCCGGGTCCTCCGGCGAGGAACGACCACACGTGGCGCCGGCGCTGGTAGGCCGCGGCATAGACGGTGTCCGGGTCGCCCGGGGCGAACTCCAGATCGGTCACACCCGTGTCGGGGCCGAGATCGAGCGTGCGGGTCCAGGTGGCGCCGCCGTCCTCGGTCCGGTACACGCCGCGTTCGCCCCCTCCGTTCCACAGCGGCCCCTCGGCGGCCACCAGGACGGTGTCCCCATCCCGCGGATCCACCAGGATCTTGCCGATGTGCTGCGAGCCGGCGAGGCCCGCCTGCTCCCAGGAGGCGCCGCCGTTACGGCTCCGGTACACCCCGTCGCCCCAGCCGACGTGGCGCCCGCTCACGTTCTCTCCGGTGCCGAGCCACACGACTTCCGGGTTCGAAGGATCGAGGGCTACGGTGCCGATGGAGTAGGAGGGGTATTCGTCGAAGATCGGCTTCCAGGTGGTGCCGCCGTTTTCGGTCTTCCAGAGCCCGCCGGAACCCACCACCACGTACCAGGTGGAGCGCCGCTCTCGGTGCACGGCGATGTCGGCGATGCGGCCTCCCATCAGGGCAGGGCCGATCCCGCGGAGTTTCAGTCCCTCGATCGCGGTGGCAACCGGCCCGGTATCCGGATCCGCGGTTTGGCCGGCGGCGAAACCGGCGGTCAGCAGGAGCGCGGCGGTGAGCCACCCCGCGCGTTTCCGGCGCTCGCCGGGCCGGAATTTCACGGGTGGGTAGTGGGTGTCAAAGTGGGCTGGGGGCATGGAGCGCCTCCCTCCTTTTCCCAGGAACTCGGCCGCTGGCGCGCGGGCTGGCGGCCGTCCGTCCCGAGGTATGGCGAATGCTAGAGTCAAGATCGGAAGCGGGTAAGGCATGGTCACGAATCGGAACCGGGACGAAACGGTTTCCGGGGTCCATTCTCCCTCCGTTCCGGCCGGACTTCGCCGCTGGCGGGTCCGCCGGGTCCACTTGCTGAGCCGGACGGTGATCGTGTCGCTCCTGGCGTTGAGCTTCGCCGGGTTGCTGGTGGTTCCCACCACCTGGTGGGGTTGGACGGCGGACATCCTGTTCCGGAGCTGGCTGGCCTTCATCGGCACCGTAATGGCCCACGAAGGTGTCCACGGTCTCCTCGGCCGGTCGCGGAAAACCAATGCCCGCTGGGGCCGGCTGGCTCTTTTGCCCTGTCTCGTTCCGTTCACGAATTTCCGGGGCACCCATCTCCAGCACCACCGCCACACCAACGAGCCGGGGAAGGATCCGGACCTGTTCCTGGACACTCCCCATAGGTGGCAGCTTCCCTTCCGGGCGGTGGCGATGCCGCACCAATGGTTCTTCTGGATTCGCCGCCGCGGCGGACTGCCTCCGGGCCATGGACGCGATCTGGCGGTGAACTATCTGGCCATCGCGGCCTGTTATCTTCTGGTGGCCATGCTGGTGGGTCCTTGGCGGGTGATGTCGGGTACCCTGCCGGTCTGCGTACTCGTGTCGCTCGTGCTCTGGATTCCTTTCGCCCATCTCACCCATGAGGGCTATTCCACCGGTGGTAATCCCGCGGCGCGCTCCCACAACTACTTCGGCCGATTGGCGTACTGGTTTTCCTTCGGACTGTCCATGCACCGGGAACACCACCTGAGGCCGCATCTCGCCTGGGTCGAGCTTCACCAGCTTGTCGAGCGCGACCCCGAGCGGCGCCGGATGCCGCGCCGCGACATCTGGCGCGAAGCGCCGTCGGAAGCCGTCTGACCGGACGCATCCCGCTCGCCACGCCCGATCTGGCGTGTGTGCTCGCGGACTCGCCGGAGCGGCCTCTGGACTACGCCTTGGTGCTCGATCTGGGCCGGTCGTCGCATGAGGTGACGGACTTCGGGCCGCTGTACACCGGGGCCCAGGGCGCTGGGGAGCTGTTCCCGGTGTCCACGAGCCGGCTCTGCCGGCCGCCGTTCAATGTCCCGATGTGGGAGCCGCGGCCCGGCGTTTCGCCCTCCCTGGCGATCCGGGTTTTTCCGGAGGGGGAGCGCGTTGCCCGGATCCAGCAGTTTCTCGAGATTCCCTTTCCCCTCGAGGAGGGGCCACCGCTCAGGCAAATGCTGCTCGGCACCGGAGACCCTCCCTCCTGGAGTCTCGTCACCCAGGTACACCATGCCGCCGCGGACCTGGTCGGCACGCTGCTGTTCGTGCAGCGGCAGCTACGGATGGCGCGCGGCCTGGACACCAGGCCCCCGCGCCCCCAGACCGGGCCGCTCAAACTGATGGAGGCGCCGAAGGGCGCCCGTCGCAACCCGGATTCCGGCGCCTCGGCCACGCTCGCGACGCGTCCCGGGCCCGCTTCGGCGCGCCGCTGCTGGCGTACGGTGTCCGTGCCCCGCGAGCCTCTTGGCTCCCTGTCCCAGACGGTCGGCGGATTCCGGTGGAACGATTGTCTGCTGGCGGCGGCGCTCGACGCGCTGGCGGCCTGGAACGAGCATCAGGGGCTGTCCGCGAATCGAATCGGGCTCTGGGTGCCGATGAACGTCCGGCAGGATCGCTTCCGAGGCTTCGGGAACGGTGCGTCGCGGATCCGGATTCACCGCGAGCCGGTTTCTGCCGTGAGGAGCCGCGCCTTTCTGGAGCGCTGCCGCTCGGTTCGCCGGATGGTGTACCGGAAGAAACGGACGGGAGAGTGGGCAGTTCCCTCGCTGCCGGTTCCCGCTTCGTTGTTTCCTGTCGCGGCCCCCCTGCTCCGCCGATGGCTCTACCGGCCGTGGGTCGACTTCGGCACCGCCGGGTTTACGCACCTCGAGCACTGGCCGGGTGACGACGAGCCGGTGCTCCAGGACGTTTCGGGCATGGAGGTGATCGCCTGCCTCCACCGGCAGCATCCGCTCTACTTCGCCGCCATGTCCCAGGGCGACCAGACCGCGGTCACGATCACCTGGGACCCGGCCCTCCTCCGCGAGGAAGACATTGACTTCATCGCTGCCGCCTTCGTGGCCCCCCTGGCTGATCCGCCGTTCGTCCGGTCCGGACAGCCCTGGGTGCCCGTGGTCAGAGCAAGGTGAGCGTCGAGGCCGGCCAGTTCTCCCGGTGGGGGCGAGGCGCCCGGCGGACGAGGCGCGTGAGGGAGGAGCCCCCACCGGGAGAACCGGGCCGCCCGGCTCTGTCCACCGGCGCCCAGGTTCGGCCCCAGGTTCGGCCCCGATGAGCCGCGAGGCCCGGGGCCTCGCGAATGACCTCGGACGCGCCGCGATCGCACTTGTCCTGCGACTGGCGGGGCGGGCGGGTGTCCTTCGCCACCGCGTACGGCTGACCATCCATCCCCTTCGGGAACGGCGGCTGCGGCGGCGCTTGGGAATCACCCCGGAGACGCCGCTCACCCGGCAACTGCCGCCCGCGGGTTCGGGTGACGGGGAAGTTGACGGGGCGGGGGCCCCCGTGGCGCTCACCTCCGGCACCTCGGGCGAGCCCAAGCGCGTCGCGTACCCGCGGCAGCGGCTCTCGGCGACCCGCGGTGTTTTCGTGGACGGGACGGCTCGCCTCGTCGCGCGCCGGCGGATCCGGCGTCCCAGCCTCTATGTCTTCGGCGCTCTCGACCCGGATCGCTCGCTGAGCTGGCTGCTCGTCAGCGAGCGCCGGGCGCCTCCCTGGTTCATCCTGCTGCAGGCGCCCTACCGGGCGCAGTCGGATCCTGCGCTTCAGGATCTGAAAGAGCAGTACGGCGCGGCCGCGCTTCGTCTCCTGGTCCTCACCCTCTCGAATCCGGGAGTCCTCTACGCGACGAACCCCTCCACGCTGAGCGGGTTCTTCGAAGAGCTCGACGCCGATTGGGAGCGCGCCTCCGCGCTCGTTCGGCGGGTCGTCCGGGAACCGGAGCGCCTGCACCCGTCCGGGTGGCGGATCCTCCGGAAGCTCGCTTCGATGGGATCGCGGAAGCGGCTCCTCCGGGTAGCGGAAAGTCCCGAGCCGCTGCCGATCACGGCCTGGGCGCCCGGCGTCACGACCTACGTCTGTTGGACGGGAGGCGCGGTGGGTCCCTTTCTGGAACGGCTCGACCGGCGCCTCCCCGCATCGCGTTTCACCCGGGAGCCGATGTATTCGATGTCCACCGAGACGATCGAGACCGTTCCCGACTACCGGGAGCGCGAGACGGCGTTCCTGCCGGCCGCACCCGGCGTCTTGTACGAGTTCCTCGAGCCTGAATCCGAGGCAAGCCTGGAATCCGAGGCAAGCCCGGGATCCGAGGTAAGCCTCCTGGGCGCCAGCGACCTGCGGCCGGGGGAGACATACGAAATGGTGGTGAGCCACGGTTTCGGCCTCCGGCGCTACGCGACCGGAGACCTTTTTCGGGTCGCTCGCTTCGTCGGCGGACATCCGGATCTCCGTTTTGTCCGCCGGCGGGGCCTTGGCTGGTCCTTCACCGGGGAAAAGCTGACTGCCGGGCAGGTGGAGCGCGCGTTTGCGGCGCTGGACTCCGAGTTCCCGGGACTCCGGAAGCGTTTCTGGCTCGCGCTCTTTCCTTCGAACCCACGAGGAGACGCGCTTCCCTGCTACCACCTGGCGGTGGTCGGCCGCTCGGCCTCGAAGGCGGGCGTTCCGGTGGGCCTCCCCGCGCGGCTCGACGACCTGCTCGGGAATCAGAACCTCGAGTACCGCGCCAAGCGCGCGAGCCGCCGGCTCGGTGGGGTCCGCTGCTCGACCCTTGAGCTCTCGGACTTCCTTCCGCGCGCCTCCGGTGGAGGCTCAGCCCACGTGGACTCCCAGTTCAAGTTCCAGCCCTTCTACCCGCGTCTCTGGGAAGAGGGGTAACCCCAGGGAAGGGATTGCCGGCCAGTCTCAACGCGCGGAGGGCAGGCAATGCCGACCTCCGGCCACTTGCTGTGAAAATGCAGTTGCGCCGGACCCCAGAAAGAACGGATGGCGCGCCGGCAAGGGAGCCCCCACCGGGAGAACTGGGCCGACCTCCGGTCGGCACAGCCCGCCGCAGGCGGGCGGCAGGGAAGGACCCCGAGTGCGGAGGTGGCCCCGCTCTCGCCGGGACCCCGGCGTTCGGCGTCATCCGGACGGCTGCGCGGTACACGCCTTTTCGCTGCGCTTCGCGCAGCGGTGCCGACCAAACGCTGCTAGCGCTTGACCGCGAACCCCAGCACCTCGAACCGCGCTTCGAAGAGCAACGTGCCCGAGCCCAGATATGCCCTCGCCGGATACTCCTGGGTGAAGAACGTGCGATAGACCTCGTTGAAGGCGTCGTAATCCGCGACGTCCGAGGAGTAGACCTGAACCGACACCAGGTCGTCCATGGTCAGTCCGGCCGCCTCCAGTGTGTTTTGCACGTTGGTGAGGACGATGCGAGCTTCCTCCTGGGCGGTCTCCGGTACGGTCTGGTCCGGGAGCAGCCCGATCGTTCCCGCAACGTAGAAGGTGTTGCCCACCATCACGCCGCCGCTGAAGGGCGGCACATCCGGGTCTTGTGCCGAGCGGGAGTTGATGTAGCTTCGCTCCGGGGCAACTGGGGCATCCGGGGCAGTCGCCTCCGGGGGGGCCGGGTCGGCAGCGCAACCCGGGAGCAGCGCCAGGGCGAACAGCAGCGGGATTCGGCGATATTTCATGACAGGGGTCCTTTGGATTCTCATTGGAGCAATTTCTGGAACTCCGCGTTATCGCGGATGTTGTCGAAGTCGGCCTGCGACGCCGCCAGCCCTCGCCAGCGCGCGTCGATTTCGATGGCTTGTTGGAGCGTCGCCACCGCGCCCGCGGCGTCGCCGGCGCGGGCGTACAGCCGGGCCAGCCCGTAGATGAGCTGATCCTCCCCGGGCACGATCGCGATCGCTTCCTGCTGCGCCGCCACGGCTTCGTCGAAGCGGCCCTCCGCGGCCAGCGTCCGGGCTTCGCTCGCGTGAATTCGCGAGACCGACATGTTGACCAGGCGGCGCAGTTCCCGGAACGGCTCGGCATGGTCGTCCACGCGCACGTCCACCCAGCGGTCGCTGGTCCGGGTGGTCCGGGTGGTCCGGCCGGAGTTGCCGATCGGCTTCACCACCAAAACCCCGCCGGCCTGCTTGCCGCGCGCGTCGCCCCCGGCGGCCTGGCCGGCATCGAGGGCGTCCATCAGACGAAGTGCGAGCGGCCCCTCGGACGACTCGAACGCCTCCGCCATCGCCCGGACCACCGCTTCCCCGGCCAGGATGTTGCCCTGCGCCGAGAAGTTCTCGCCCTCGAGGTGTCCCGCCCAGGCGCTGGTTGCCGATCCCGTGTAGGCGCGGACCCGGCCTTGGTCGTCGATAACGGCGAGCTGGCGGCGGTCGCGCCCCGGATCCGAGCCGGTCAGGTGCTCGACCACCTCGTCCGGCGAGAGCCCCAGCTCCAGGAGTTCCAGTCCGCGCGGCCCGTAGGTCTGGTTGGCCGCCGCCTGGGTCGCGATCGCCCCGACCCCGGCCTTGGCGTACGAAACGATGGCTCCGGCGCGAAACGCCCGCGACTGCACGGCGACTCCCAGCTCTGAGGTGGCTGGATCGCGCGCGACGATCGAGAAGGTGGCGACGATCTCCTCACCGGCATCGTTCAGGATGGGGCCCGAGATCTGGGCGGCGAGCGGTGGGCCGGGCCAAAGCAACGTGAGCCCGAGGGCCAGCACTGCGATCGATGTTCGGCGCGTCATAGCGGTACTCCAGGGTGTTGGGTTCCCGAGGAACGGCGAGCGAGTTGAACCGGCACCGGCTGCTAGTTCGGGAGAACCAGCTTCCTCCCCACCAGCTTGCTCGGATCGGCGTCGGGCTTGGGAATGAACTTGTCCATCCAGCCCCCGTCCCAGCTCGCGATGTAGAGGTTGCCCTCCTCGTCCACATCGATCTGATGTGGCCGCGCCAGACCGCCCGGAAAGCCGCCCCGCGTGCCCCCGTAGGCGCCCAGGTGGTACTGGAGTTCGCCGTCCACGTTGAACTTGAGGATGCGGTTCAGGATCGCCGAGACCACCCAGACGGCATCGTTCTCGTCGATGAAGACGCCGACCGGGTCGGAGACGTCGGGCCACTCGTCGAGGTACTCGCCGTCCTCGGTGAAGATCTGGATGCGGTTGTTGGTGCGGTCGCCCACGTAGACGCGGCGGTTCCGGTCCACCGCGAGCCCGTGCACCAGGTCGAACTGGCCCGGACCGCTCCCGAGTTCGCCCCACTCCATCAGGTACTCGCCCTCGGCGTCGTACTTGATGATGCGCGAGTGCCAGTAGCCGTCGCCCACCAGAAAGTCACCGCTCGGCAGGAACGCCATCACCGCGGGGTCGCCGTACGCGTACGGGCCCGGGTGCGGGTTGGCGCGCGCCTCCGCCCGGGTGGTGGGGTGATCCGGATCGACGAGCCGCATCACCAGCTCGCTCCCGTCGTTCGAGAACTTGAGGATCTGCATGTTGACGTTCTTGCCGCCGCCGCGCTCCACGATCCACACGTGGCGCTCGGGGTCGTAGGGGCTGATATAGAGCTGATGAGGCTTGTTGAAGATCGAGTCCCACTGCGACCAGTTCTCGGTGATGTTGCCGTCCCGGTCCACGGCGACCACGTAGTTGGTGCTTCCCTCGCGCTCGCGCCCCTCGGCGTCCCGGTCGCCCCAGATGCCGACGATGACCCGGTCCGGGTTGTCGACCGCCACGGCCGAGACCTGTCCCCAGACCCAGGGCTCCTCATGGTCCGGCGCGGGCTTCCACCAGCCGGGTACGGCGTCGTACTCGCCGGTCCGGTCGTCGCCGCCCTTGGCCACCGGCCCCAAAGGCGCCGACTCCATCCCGCCACCCGGACTCTCGTCCGCGCAGGCGGACAGCAGGGCAAGTCCGAAGGCCACCAGAACTGTTGAACCAATGCGCTCGATCTTCATTGACATCACCCCCCCGGAGGGCTCCGGCGGCAGCCGGCAGTTGAACGGTTCCTCATCCCGCCGCCGAACCTTTCCGGTTCGCTTACCAGCGCATCCACCGTCGTCTCGATCAGCGGATCATACGTTTCGTCGCGGACCCCGGCCCGGAAGGACCCCGGAAGGACAGGGCGGACGACCACCGCTCTCCATTCAGGGGGCGAGCAGGTCCCCGAGTCCGCGAAAGGAGGCGAAGTCGGTGCCCAGGATGAGGGCGCGGGCGCCGGCCGCCCGGGCGGCGAGGCCGTCGGTGTCCGGGCGGTCTCCGACATGCAGCAGCGTGGAGGGAGCAATTCCGAGATCCGCGAGCGCGGCCCGGAAGACGGTGGGATCGGGCTTGAGGGCGCCGTACCGCTCGGCGGCGTAGGTGTGGTCGAAGTGATGGCGGAGCCCGAGCGCCTCCAGCTTGGCCTCCGCGTCGAAGTCCGAGACGGCGATCAGGGTGCGGGGCCGGAGGCGGGTCAGGAGATCGGCCGCCCCGGCCCGGGGCCCCCGGCGCCGGATGACCGGGAGCAGCAGGCGAGCCTCCGCCTCGAGCCGGACGGGAACATCGGACTCCCAGGCAGGGTCGAGACGACCGGCGGCGCGGGCGGCAACGGCGCGTCGGCTGAAACGGTGCAGGTCGCGGAGGGGCCGGACCAAACCCTGCCGGATGGCCTCCAGAGCGACCTGGGCCTTGAGGAAGCGGTCGCTATAGAGGGTGCCGTCCACATCGAAGGAAACGGCTGCGAAGTTCGCCCCGCTGCGCGGGGCGATGCCGGTCCGAAGGCCCCCACCGGGAGAAACGCTCATGATCGGGTCGGCCCGTTCACCCCGCCGTCATGAAAGTGCAGTTCCCTGGATGGTGCCAGTCTCGGCCCCACGCCACCGTGCAGAGCGACGCGCAGGCAAGGGAGCCCCCACCGGGAGAACTGGGCCGACCTCTGGCCAGTTCTCCCGGTGGGGGCCGGCACAGCCCGCCGCAGGCGGGCGGCAGGGAAGGACCCCGAGTTCGGGGGTGGTTCGCCTCTCGGCCGGGACCCCGGCGTTCAGCGTCATCCGGACGGCTGCGTGTTACACGCCTTTCGCTGCGCTTCGCGCAGCGGTGCCGACCAGAGGTCGGCGTTCCCTGGCGGCCGGCGCCATCTGGACCCTTGGGGGTCCCAGCGGGATTGCGCATTTTCACCGCAACCGCCCGGCGTGGCCGTGGCGCACCACCGAGCGGGGTGGGTCTCCCGGCTGCTACTCGCTCCTCGTGAACTTCCGGACCATCTGCTGGCGGACCTCGCCCCCGTAGACGCTCCCCTGGGCGTCCACCGCGATGCCTTCCGGCCCGCTGGTCACGGGCTCCGCGCCGGGTTCGAGGTCGGAGACGTCGTCCGGCAGGTAGGTGTGCACCGTGCCGTCCACCGCGCTCCCGATGCGGATGCCCCGCCCGAAGCCCGGATTCGCCTCCGAGGTGGACTCGGAATCCGCGACGTAGATCGTGTCGTCGGCGGTGATGAAGATCCCGCTCGGCCGCCCGAACTGCGGCCACTCCTCGATGAAGCTGCCTGCCTGGTCGAAGAGCTGGATCCGGTTGTTCGCCCGGTCGCCCACGAAGAGGCGGCCCATCGAATCCATCGCCAGCGCGTGCGGATCGCGGAACTGCCCCGGTCCGGTGCCCGTCTCCCCGAAGCTCATGAGGAACGCGCCGTCCGCCGAGAACTTGACGATGCGGTTGTTCCCGCCGGCGTTATGACCGTCGGCGACGTAGATCTCGCCGTTCGGCGTGACCAGCACGGCCGAGGGCATGTTGAACTGCCCGTCAGCGGTCCCCGCCGTCCCGGGCTCGCCGAGCCGCATCAGCACTTCGCCTTCGGGGCTGAACTTGATCACGAAGTGGCCGAGATCCTCCGGCACCCGCTCGTCGGGCACGAAACCCTTGGCGTCGGTGACCCAGACGTTCCCCTCGTGGTCCACGAACATCCCGTGCGGCCAGGCGATGAGCCCGGCCCCGAAGCTCTTCAGCGCTTCGCCCTCGGGGCTGAAGAGGACGATCGTGTCCACGTCCGGCCGGTCGCCGCAGAAGTTCGCGCCGCACCGCTCCGCGGCCCAGATGTTGCCGTCCGCCGCCGGGTAGATCGCGCTGATGGCGCCCCAGCCGCGCTCGCCGGGCAACTCGCCCCACATCGCCTCGGCGGTGAACGGGTTCGGGAAGTCGTCGTTGTCCGAAACCGCTTCCTGGGCCTCCGCCGGCTCTTCCATTTCGTTTCCCCCGCACGCCGCCGCTCCCAGCAGGATTGCGGCGCAGGCGATGCCGGTTCCGGCAACTCTCAGTAGATGGTGGTAGTGACGCATGCGTTTCCTCCGTCCCGTTCGGGTCGAGCCGGGATTCTAGGTTCGGGATTCCCGGTGCGGGATTCCCCGTTCAGGATGCCCTGTTCAGGATTCCAGGATTGGGCTGCTAACGCAGCGAGACCGACATCAGGAAGAAGTAGTCCGAGGGCGGGATCCGGCTCGCCCTGCCCGGAGGCTGCACCTCGTGGGCCCGGATTTCGAAGCCGCGGTAGGTGATGATGGCGTCCCCGCTGGGTGGAATCCGCATCCCCGCCGAGCCCTGGGCTTCCGCGGTTTCGAGTTCCAGGATCACTTCCACGAACCCCGGCTCGTCACAGCTCGACTCCGGGGGACACCGGCTGTCGATGCCCACCGACTGAATACTGAGGTAGAGGAAGTCGGCCGTGCCCTGTACGTAGCCGAGGTCGCCGGCCCGCAGCGCGAAGGGTGTCTGGAGCGGAGCCTGGAAATCGGGAGCGGGAAACCCGGGGGTGGTGCCGGGGCTGCATCCCGAGATCGAGAGTCCCGCGAGCAGCACCACGCCGAGCGCGCCGGAACTCCGGGCAGGGAGGCGTCTCATCGGGTGGATTCTAGGAGGCCGCGCGCAAACAGCGTCCCCGGGCCTCGGGTCCCATCCAGCGCTACCTCGGACGCTTAGCAGCCTGTGGCGAAGCCCACGCGGCGTTCGGCCGGCGATGCATCCCGGCTGAAACACTCCGCTTCGCTCCGTTCCGCGTTGCGTTTCGGTCGAAATACACCAGGTATTCCTCCCTCACGCGCCTTGTCAGCCGGGCGCCTCCCCGGCCTCGGCGCTTACGTGGGTTCCACCACAGGCTACTAGCCGAGGCGGGTGAGTTCGTCGGATTCGAAGACCGGCAAATCGCGCCGGACGGATCCCCGGACGAGCTGGATCCCGGCGGAGCGGCGGACGAAACGCCCGATGACACAGGCGCCGGTTCCGGCTTCCTCGAGACGCTCCAGCAGTTCCCCGGTTGCCGGCTCGGCGCAGGCGATGAGCAGGGCGCCCGAGCCGATGGCGCCCAGGATGTCGAGGCCGAAGTGGGTCATCAGACGCTTGGATTCGAAAAAGCGCGGAATCTCCGCTTCCGCCATGATGACTCCGAGTTCCGCCGCCTCCGCCACTTCGCGCACCGCGGTCGCGATGCCCCCTTCGGTGACGTCGTGCATCGCGTGCACTTCGAGCATTCCGGCGGCGATCCGGGCCTCCGGCACGACGCTGATCCCGGGATCGGCGAGAAAACCGGCGGCGCGCCGCTGGAAGTCCGCTCCGAAGGTTCGCCGCACTTCTTCCTCCCGTTCGGTCGCGACGATGGCGGTGGCTTCGATGGCGACGCCCTTCGTGACCACCAGCATGTCGCCCTCCCGGGCGCCCGCGGTCGGTTTGACGCGCTCGGCGGTGGCCACGCCGACCATCGTTCCCGCGACCACGACTCGCTCGACCGCAGACGTGATCTCGGTGTGGCCGCCGGCGGGCACCGCCCCTACTTCGTCGCATCCGCGGCGAATCCCGTCGGCGATCGCGGCGATCCGGCCTTCGGTGGTTCCGGGAGGGGCGAGCACCTGGGAAAGGAACCAACGCGATTCGCCCCCGGTGGCGGCCACGTCGTTGGCGTTCACGATCACCGCGTGCCAGCCGGGGTCGGCGCTCGGGAAGGTGATCGGATCGGCCGCCAGCACCAGCCGCGGCTCGTTTCCCACCGGCGCCACCGCTGCGTCCTCCCCGGCTGCGGGTCCGGGATCGAGTCCGGCGCCGTCTCCGAGACGCGCAAGCATCTCCCGGAGCACGCGGGGCGGGATTTTTCCTTCGGGGAGTCTTTCCTCTCTCACGCCGTTAGGGTAGTTTCCCGGCGCGCCCTTCCCCCCTCGGGAAAGGGATGCGGTTTTAACAGCCTGTGATGAAACCCAGACGGCGTTCGCCCGGCGATCCATCCCGGCTGAACCACTGCGCTTCGCCCCCCCACCGGGAGAACTGGCGTTCTGCGTTGCGTTTCGGTCGAAATACACCAGGGCCAGTTCTCCCGGTGGGGGCTCCTCCCTCACGCGCCTTGTCAGCCGGGCGCCTCTCCGGCCTCGGCGCTCACCCGGGTTTCATCACAGGCTGTTAACAGGCTGTGCCGAAACTCTGGTCCGATCCATTTGCGGCGCGCAGCGCCGCGGGGGAGGGGTGTGGGGTCGCGGCGCGCAGCGCTGCGAGGGAGGGATGTGGGGAGGGGTTTCCCCTCCCCACAGATTGTTAAGAATGCGTCTCGTCGTCTTGGGTGCGGGCCGGATGGGCGAGCACCTCATCCGGCAGTTGAGCCGGCTTCCCGAGCAGCACGACATCACGCTGGTCGAGCGGAATCCCGAGACCCGCATTCATCTGCAACGGAAATACGACATCGGGATCGCGGAGGGTGACGCCCGCGTTCCGGCGGTCCTCACCCAGCACTGCGCGGGCGCCGACGCCTTGTTTGCGCTCACGAACGATGACGCCACGAACATGCTCGCGGCGCTGACCGCAACCGATCCGGCAATCGGCGTGCACCGCGCCGTTGTCCGCCTGAGCGATCAAAGACACCGGCAGAATCCGTTGCTCGCCGAGGAGGGCCGGCGAGAGGCGATCGAGACGATCTTTCCGGAGGAACTGGTTGCGGAGGAGATCCTCGGAATCCTCCGCCATCCGGGCGCTCGCTCGGTCCGTTCCTTCGGGGAAGGGGTGCTCGTGCTGCTGCGCGCGGCGCCGCAGCCGCCGGCGGCGTTCGACCGGCCGCTCGAGGAGGTCGATACCGCGCCTCGCGGCTGGATCCTGACCGGGATCCTCCGCAAGGGCGGCGGGCCTCTCGAGATCCCGCGCGGCCGGACCCGGGTCCAGCAGGGCGACGAGATCTTCGCCGTCGGGCCCGCCAGCGAAGCGCGGAACTTTCTGAAGACCATCGGAGTGAGGCAGCGGCCGGCCCGGCGGGTAGTGATTGCAGGGCTCGGACAGGTCGGTCGCCGCTTGGGGGAACTCCTGCTGGATGACGATGTGGACCTCACCGCCATCCGCCGGCATCCGACTTCCGGGTTCCCCCTGGCGGCTCACACGATCGTCGGGGACGCGACGGATGAGGACATTCTGCAGGAAGCGGGAGTCGGGGACGCGGATTTCTTCGTGGCCGCCACCGACGCCGACGAAGTGAACCTGATGGCGGCACACCTCGCGAAGAAGGCGGGCGCGCGGCGGACCGTCGCCCTCTACAACCGGGACGATCTCCACGAGGCGATGCGGCATCTCGGCGTGGACCATCCGATTTCCCCGGGAGTGATCTCCGCGGGAGCTCTCCTGAAGCTCCTGCACACCCGCGCGATGGTCCGTCTCGATTTCGTGGAGGGCGGCGGCGAACTCGTGGAGATCGAGGTGGCCGAGGGCAGCCCCGCCACCCGGGCGCCGCTCCGGGAACTCCACGTTCCGCACACGTGCATCGTCGGCGAGGTCGTGCGGGCAAGGTCCGCTCCCTTCGTCCCGAACGGCGACACCGAGTTCGTCCCCGGGGACCGCGTGGCCCTGTTCATGAGCCAGGGCGCCGCCGGTGAGTCCGGCGAGCCCGATTCGCTGCTGTACGAACTTGAAGAGCTGTTCGGCCGCCGCAACGAATGATGCCGGTCCTCCCCGAATTCCCGTGACCCGCGCCGAAACGATTGCGCTGCTCGGCCGGATGGCGGAGGCGCTGGGAGTGGCGCTGCTCATTCCCCTGGCCGTCGCGCTCGCGCTCGGCGAGCCGGCGTGGCTGGCCTTCGCCGCTCCCGCGGCCCTGGGACTCGCCATCGGCCTCCTCAGCCGTCGCTATGCGCCGCTGATCGGCGGCGCGGGTCCCTCAACCGGGGGCGGCCGCGCCTATCGCTTCGTGGTATTGGCGTGGTGCCTCGCCACCGTGTTCGGAGCCCTGCCGTACATCGCGGAGTTCGGACCCGGTTTTGCGGTGAACGGGCTGTTCGAATCGGCGTCCGGGTTTTCCACGACCGGGGCGACCATCTTCCCCGAGGTGGAGTCGCTTCCCCGCTCCCTGCTGCTCTGGAGAGCTCTCACCCAGTGGCTCGGAGGGCTCGGGATCATCATCATCTTTGTCTGGCTGCTGGGCCGCCGCCAGTGGGGGGTGGACGTCCTGACCGCGGAGGCGCCCGGCCCCACCCCGGAAAAGACCGAGCCCAAGATCACCGAGACGGCCCGCGACACGGTGATCGTCGGGACAGTGCTCACCGCGATCCTCGTCGGACTGCTCCTGTTCCTCGAGGTGCCCGCCTTCGACGCGATCTGCCATGCGCTCACCACCCTGGCGACCGGCGGGTTTTCCACCCGGAACGCAAGCGTTGGGGCGTTCGAGCCGGTTGTGCAGTGGGTCATCATCGCCTTCATGGTGATCGGCGGCATGCGCTTCGCCATCCATATCTACGAAGTGAAGCGCGTCGTCGCCGGCTTGACCCGGCTCTGGCGGCGGGTCCGGGGCCGCCGCGGGCGCCAGGCAACCGCGGCCCCGGCCGCCAGCTACTTCTCGGATCCGGAACTGCGTCTCTACATGGGGGTGGTGGCGGTCAGCACCGGGCTCTTGTTCCTCAGTCTCTATCTGATGGGGCAGGGTTCCATGGACGGCCTGCGCCAGGCGGCGTTCACCGCGGTCGCGATCATCACCACGACCGGTTACTCCGTCGTGGATTACAACCAGTGGCCGGACTTTTCGCGAATGCTGCTGCTGGTCCTCATGTTCGCGGGCGGCTGCGCCGGCTCGACCGCCGGTTCCATCAAGATCCTCCGCTGGGTGATCCTGTTCCGGAAAGTGCCGCTCGCTTTGCGGGTGGCCATTCAGCCTCACACCGAACTGCGGGTCTACGTTGGCCGGATTCCGGTCTCCCTGCTGCTCAGTTCGACGATCGGCGAGGTCGTGCTGCTGTTCATCGGCCTCACCGTCGCCGGCGCGCTGGCGATCGCGGCGATGGGGGTGGATCTGCTGACTGCCTTCAGCGCCGCCGCCGCCGCCGTGACGAACGTCGGTCCGGGGTTCGGCGCCGTAGGACCTGCCGCCAGCTACGCGTTCCTTCCCGAGCCGGCCAAGCTCCTGTTGGCCGCGCTGATGATCGCCGGCCGCCTCGAAATCATTACGGTGGCGGTCCTGTTGCTGGGTCCCATCCGCTCCGCCCGTCGCCGCGTCCGCCGCACGCTCTTCTAACAACCCGTGGTGAAAGCACCCCGCACGAATCTCGGAACGACCCGCGCCCCAATTCTGGCGGTTTGATCTGGCGGTTTGAGCGCGTGCGGGGCACTTTCCCCACGGGTTGGTGGCGCGACCCCCCACCGGGAGAACTGGTGCTGCGCGATTCCCTCCACCGTCTTTCGTGGGGAGGGGAAACCCCTCCCTACACCCCACCCCCGCGGCGCTGCGCGCCGCGAATGGATGCCTTCAGAGTTTCACCACAGGCTGCTAAGCGGTGCGGGCCGCTGCGGGCAAATTCCGCTGCGACCCCGCAAACCCCGGCGTTCCGCTCCCGCCGCAACCCTCCTACAATCGTCCGATGGCCGAGCAACCCAAACAGGAAGTTCCGGAACAGGAAATCCCGGAACAGGAAATTGAGGTGCTGCTCGATGAGCAGCGCGTCTATCCGCCCCCCGAGGACTTCCGGAACCAGGCGTGGATCCGGGACGAGTCCATCTACCGGGAGGCGGAGGCCGATCCGGAAGCGTTTTGGGCTGCCCAGGCGGAGCGGCTCGACTGGACCCGCCGGTGGGACCAGGTCCTCGACTGGAAGCCGCCCTTCGCCCGCTGGTTCGTCGGCGGAAAGCTGAACGCGAGCGTCAACTGCCTGGACCGGCACCTGGCGCAGGGGCGCGGGGATCGTCCGGCGATCCTCTGGGAAGGCGAGCCGGGGGACAAAAAGACCCTGACCTACGCCGACCTCCACCGGGAGGTCTGCCGCTTCACCAACGTTCTGCGCGGCCTCGGGGTCCAAAAGGGCGACCGGGTGGCGATCTACCTGCCGATGATCCCGGAGCTTCCGGTCGCGATGCTCGCCTGCGCCCGGATCGGGGCGCCCCACAGCGTGGTCTTCGCCGGCTTTTCCGCGCAGTCGCTCCGCGACCGGATCAACGACGCCGAGGCCAAGGTGCTGATCACCGCCGACGGCGGCTACCGGCGCGGCGGGATCGTGCCGCTGAAGGACATTGCCGACGAAGCTGTCGAGGATACGCCGTCCATCACCGGGGTGGTGATGGTGCGCCGCACCGGCCAGCAGGTCGGGATGCGGGCCGGCCGGGACCACGACTGGGCGGACCTGGTGGAGGGCGTTCCCGACACGGCCGAGCCCGAGGAAATGGACGCCGAGGACATCCTCTACATCCTTTATACCTCGGGCACCACCGGGAAGCCCAAGGGGATCGTGCACACCACCGGCGGCTACCTCACTTCGGTCACCGCCACCGCGCGCGCCGTCTTCGACCTGAAGGACTCCGACGTCTGGTGGGCGGCGGCGGACATCGGCTGGGTGACCGGCCACTCCTACATCGTCTATGGCCCGCTCGCGCTCGGGGTCACCCAGGTCATGTACGAGGGTGCGCCCGACTTTCCGAACCGCGCCCGGATCTGGTCCATCGTGGAGCGCTACGGGGTGAGCTGCCTCTACACCGCGCCGACGGCCATCCGCGCCTTCATGAAGTGGGGAGCCGAACATCCGGCCTCCCACGATCTGAGCTCGCTGCGCCTCCTGGGAACGGTGGGAGAGCCCATCAACCCCGAGGCCTGGGTCTGGTACCACCGGGAGATCGGGGGCGGGCGCTGCCCGGTGGTGGACACCTGGTGGCAGACCGAAACGGGAGCCATCATGGCGACCCCGCTCCCCGGGGTGACTACTCTGAAGCCTGGATCCGCGACCCACGCCTTTCCGGGGATCTCCCTCGACATCCTGGACCGCCGGGGAGAGCGGGTCGAGGTTGGCGGCGGGCTGCTCGCCATCACCCGGCCCTGGCCCTCCATGCTGCGCGGCATCTGGGGCGACGAGGAACGTTTCCGGGAGACCTACTGGAGCCAGTGGAAGGACATCTACTTCCCGGCGGATGGCGCCCGGCGCGACGAGGACGGCTACTACTGGTTCATGGGCCGGGTGGACGACGTGCTGAACGTCTCCGGCCACCGTCTGGGGGCTGCGGAAATCGAGAGCGCCCTCGTGGAACACGAGGCCGTCGCGGAAGCGGCGGTGGTCGGTCGTCCGCACGAGATCAAGGGAGAGGGGATCGCCGCCTTCGTCGTCCTCCGGGAGAGCGCCACGGCGCATGACGGCCTCATCGCCGAACTGAAGGCGCACGTCGTCCAGGCGATCGGACCCATCGCCCGCCCCGACGACATCGTGTTGGCGGCGGACGTGCCCAAGACGCGGTCCGGAAAGATCATGCGGCGCCTGCTCCGGGACATCGCGGCGGGCAAGGCGATCGGCGATACCACCACGCTGGCCGATCCGGCGGTGGTGCAGAAGCTCAGGGAGGAGTACGGCGATGAGGACTGAGACACCGCAGGTTCAGGTTTCGGCGGACGCCTCCGCCCGGGGAGGTTCGCTGGTCGCGTATCTCCTCGACGACAATTACGACTTCGCCGCCCCGAAGGCGGGATGGGAAAACGATTTCCTGACGAACGCCGCGAGGATCTTCGGGGACCCGAAGGTCAAAAGAGCGGTGGCGGGGCATGGCGGGCCGCGGAGCGCATCGACCCTGGCGCTCCACACCCGGGCCACCAGCAACTATCCGGTGTCCGACGGAGTCCGCATTCTGGCGGCGCGCGCCCTCCAGCACGCCCGCGACTTCCATCACGGGGAAGTGGTCTTCTCGCTCCAGGGCCGTGATGGTCTCGCCTTCGCGGGAGCGGTGGCGGAAGGCGCCACCCTCGGCGCGTACCGCTTCGCGCGGTACCTCAAGGATCCCGGCGACCCGGCATCTCCGAGGGTGCGGATCGTGGTCGCCGAGGAAGCCCTCGAAGCGGCCCGGGAGGGGGTCGCCCGCGCCGTGCGGCTCGCTTCCGAAGTGAACCGCGCCCGGGATCTCATCAACGAGCCGGCGGAAGCCGTCACTCCGGAAACCCTGGCCCGCGAGGCCCATCGGATCGCGGCCGAAACCGGACTCGAGGTCCAGGTCTGGAACGAGAAGGCGCTCCGGGAGGAGGGGTATCCCGGGCTGATCTCCGTCGGGCAGGGGAGCCACCGGCCTCCGTGCCTCATCGTGCTCCGGCACCGCCCGCCGGACGCCCCGAAGAACGGGAACCACCTCGCTCTCGTGGGCAAGGGCATCACCTTCGACACCGGCGGCATATCGCTCAAGCCGCCCTCCGGGATGTGGACCATGAAAGGCGACATGTCCGGCGCGGCCGCGGTGCTCGCCGCCATGTCGGCGGTGGCCCGGGAGGGCGTGCCGGTGACGGTCACCGGAATCGTGGCGGCCGCCGAGAACTATCCGGGACCGTCGGCTACGCGGCCGGGAGACATCTTCCGCGCCCGCAACGGCAAGTCCGTGATGGTGGACAACACCGACGCCGAGGGCCGCCTCGTGCTCACCGATGCGCTGGCCCGCGCCGGCGAGGAGGGCGCCACGCACATCGTGGACGTCGCGACCCTGACCGGAGCCGCCGTGCGTGCGCTCGGCACCGGGGTCGCCGGAGTCATGGGGAACGACGCCGAGTGGGTACGCGCCGTGATCGAGGCGGGCGAGCCGCACGGCGAGGTGTTTTGGGAGCTGCCGCTGGTCAAGGAATACGCCGAGGAACTCCGCTGCGACTCCGCGGACTTCAAGAACATCGGCGGCATCAACGCGGGCACGATTACCGCCGCCCTCTTCCTGCAGGAGTTCGTTCCGGAAGGCGCCAAGTGGGCCCACCTCGACATCGCCGGGCCCTTCATCGTGGAAAAGCCGTGGAAGTACTACCCGAAGGGCGCCACCGGCTTCGGCGTGCGGACCCTCTTCGAAACCGCGTTGCGGTTCCCCGGCGCGTCCGAGGCGGACGAAGCCCTGGACGAAGACGTGGACGCAGCCGACTGAGGGCAGGGGTCCGCGGGCAAATCCCCCGCGGACGGGTTTTGCCCTCAGCCCTCGCTGTCGTCGGTCGTGATCCCGGCCGGAGGCGCGGGCCGCCGTCGCAGGTCGGCGATCAGCAGGCGCACCACCGTGCCGTAGCTGCGGGCGCCGTCCGGGATCCGCATGGTGCGCAGGTAGGAATCGTTGACCCGCCGGGCGGCGCCGCGCACCATGCCCCGGTGCTGGGCCCAAAAAGCGTTGAGAGCGTCCAGATCGCGCCGGGGCCCGGGCCCGAAGGCGGCCCAGGCGCGGTCCCGATCCTCCGCGGCGGCATGTCGGACGGCTGCGAGCAGATGCCTGGCGGCGAAGAAGGAAGCGGCGTAGGAAAGGTAAGGCTGCCGCCGCTGTCGGGACAGCGCCAGATACGCGGCGAAACTCGCTTCGCCCTCATGAGTGATGGCCCGCTGGTGCGCCTTCTCGTGGCCGGCCGTGAACGCAACGGCCACGTCCGGGGGGCCGGTGTTCACGGTGGGTTCGCCGGTGAAGGGGACGAAGATGCCGCTGATGCCCAGGCGGGACAGGAGTCCCGAAAAGACGGCCGGCTTGACCGGGCCGAGCCTCCGCGGACCGGGGTCGCCCGGGAGCTGCAGGGCGTCGTACGCCTCGTCAATGGCGGTGCTGAGGGTGCCGAAGTCGAGGGGATTCGTCGACACCGCGTGGAGCGGGAGGCCGGCGAGCCGGTGGAGGCGGGTGGTGTCGGCCGCGACGCGGGTGGCCAGACGGACGAGCTCCGGCTCCTCGATCTGGCCGATCGGGAGACCCAGACGGTGTTCGAGGCGGGGCCGCGCGTAGTTCAGCCCCCACACCGCGACGAAGACGGCGTAGAGGGCGCCGGCTCCGGCGAGCGCGAAGATCGCGGTGTGCGCCAGCCGGCGGAGAGTCGTGGTTTGCGCCGGCGGCGATTCCCCCGTCGCGTCCCCGGTCGCGGCCTGCTGCCGGAAGCGGCCGGTGAGGCGCCAGGTGAGGCGCGCGATCACGAACAAGGCGGCAGCCGCGATCAGCAGTTCGGCCAGCGAGAAGGGAACGAGGCCGCTGAGGAAGGAGAACCCGCGGACGACCAGCGGATAGATGCCGGTGGTGTAGAGCGATTCCACCCGTTCCGGCATGGTGAGCGCGCCCTGGAACAGGGCGACCCCGAGGGCGCCGGCCACCAGGCCGGCGAGCACGAGGATCCGCTGCCGGTGCGGACTCTGACGCCGCATAGGCAAACTCTAACCGGGTCCGGCGGGCGCTCCTCGCCCTTTCGGACGGGGAGCCGGGTCCGCGTTTCTCCGGGGGCCGGGCCCGGGCCGCTCCGGGAGCCGGGTCAGCCTGACTCCGGAGCGTTCGCGCGGAAATTCGCCACCCTTTCCTGCAGGTGACGGGTCGCCTGGGCGTCGAACCGGATTCCGGGAGCGGTAAGCATTCTGCGGCTCAGCCGCTTCGCCATCAGACCGCTCTTGGTGTGCGGGCATTCGGGAGCGATCGTGTGGGTGAGTTCGTGGGCCAGGACGCGGCCGAGGGCGACTCCGAGGCGGCGGGGCTGCGAGCCCGCCAGGTGGCGTTTTGCCCGCTTCCCCTTTCCGTTCCACCCGGTGCGCCGGGCGAGGGGGAGGCCCAGAGCCCGCTCGGCGGCCCCGAGCGACAGGAAGATCGACCGGCGTTCCCCCTGCACCCCGATCGCGACTCCGATCGCCTCGGGGGCGACGTCCCAGCGGTCCGGGAGTTCGGGATAGAGGGTTGCGGGGATCACTTGCGGGCCTCCGCGGCCGACGAAACGGAGTCCGATTTCGCTCGCCTCGAAAGCGCGGACCACCTCCTCCTGGAGCCGGTCGCGGGTCTCGCGGGAAAGCAGGTGATAGGGGTCATAGAACCGCACCTGGAGCGGCTCCGGCCGCGCGACCGCCGCCAACTCGAGCTGCGGCAGGAGGAGGCCGGGAGAAACCGCGGCGGAGTTCGAGGCGGCGGAGTTCGACGCGATGAGGAGAGCGCCGGAGAGGAGAAGGGGTCGGAGACGAACGCGCATATCCCCGGCAACGAGGCGCCGGCGCTCCGGTTCGGAATTGACCTGGAATTCAAGGAATTGCGGGGATCTTCTGAATTCGCGTTCAAGAGGTTGCGGCGCTGGCGAACCTGCCGCCTTCTGACACCATGAAGGCGGAAGGGCGATGAGCGGAGCGGGCGGGACGAAACCTCTGGACGTCGCGGTGGTCGGGGGAGGGATCGTCGGTCTGGCGGTGGCGCGCCGCCTTCAGGAAACGGCGCCCTCGCGGTCGGTGCTGGTTCTCGAGAAAGAGCCGGAGATCGCCCGGCACCAGAGCGGAAGGAACAGCGGGGTCATCCATTCCGGGATCTACTACGCGCCCGGTTCGCTACGGGCCCGCAACTGCCGCCGCGGAGTGGAGCTGCTGCTCCGTTTCTGCCGGAAACACGCGGTTCCCTTCGCCCTGTCGGGCAAGGTGATTGTCGCCGCGAACGAGGCCGCACGGGGTCGGCTCGACGAGTTGCAGCGGCGCGGCGAAGCGAACGGCGTTCCCGGCCTCCGCCTGCTGGACCGGGCGGCGCTCCGCGAGATCGAACCCCACGCCGAGGGGGTCGCGGCGCTCCACTCCCCGACCTCCGGGGTGATTCGTTTCCGTGAAGTGGCGGCGACGCTCCGCCGTCTCTTCGAGACTGCGGGGGGCCGGGTGGAGACCGGCGCGCGGGTCCTCGGGTTTTCCCGGTCTGACGGCGCGATCCGGATTCTCACCACCAAAGGGGATTTCGCCTGCCGGCGGCTCGTCACCTGTGCCGGCCTCCACGCCGACCGGATGGCGCGACTGGCGGGGGATGAACCGGAACTGCAGGTGGTGCCCTTTCGGGGCGAGTACTTCCGGGTCCGGCCGGAACGGGCCGGATTGGTCCGCGGCCTGATCTACCCCACGCCCGACCCGCGGTTCCCGTTCCTCGGGGTGCACCTCCACCGAAACCTCGACCAGCAGGTGGACGCGGGCCCGAATGCGGTGCTCGCCCTCGCCCGCGAGGGGTACCGCCGCCGCGATCTGGACCTCGGCGATCTCCGGCAGTTGGCGGGCTATTCCGGGTTCCGCCGGTTGGCGCTTCGCGAGTGGCGCGTCGGGGTGGACGAGATCCACCGCTCCCTCTCGAAGCGGGCCTTCACCCGGCGGCTGCAGCGGCTGGTGCCGGAAATCCGTGCGGACGACCTCACCGCCTCGCCCTCCGGGGTGCGGGCGATCGCCGTGCTCCCGGACGGCCGGATCGCGGACGACTTCCGCATCGTGCGCCGCGAGAACCGCATCCACGTGCTGAACGCCCCTTCGCCGGCAGCCACGGCGTCGCTCGCCATCGCCGAGCAGGTGGCGGCCCTGGCCGACGAATAGCCCGCATTTCTCATACTCACGGCCCGAAGTGCACCCCAGGGAACCGCAACCTGTTGACGAGGAAGACCGTTACCCGTGAAGCGAGAGTCCTGACCGACCTGACGGCGTATCGGATAGGGAACGCGGACTTCCAGCTCGTGGCAGTGCAGGAGCAGGTTTCACAGCTACGCCGCCATCCAGATGGTGCCGCCGGTCAGGGAACGCCGACCTCTGGCCAGTTCTCCCGGTGGGGGCTCCCTTGCCTACGCGTCGCTCCGCCTGGTGGCATGGGCGCCAGGCGCCATGTTCAGCGTCCGCGTGGCGCCTTCTGCGGCTCGGCGAGCGCTCCCGAGTATGAGAAATGCAGACTAGGGCGACACCGTCTTCAGGATGAACCGCGCCATGGTCTCCCGCAGGTGGAGCACCAGGTTGTCGTCCCGAACCCCGTGGCGCGACTTCGGATAGACCATCAGTTCGAAGGGTTTTCCGGCCTCTTGCAGGTCGTGGACGAACTGCACGGTGTTTTGGAGGTGCACGTTGTCGTCCATCGTCCCGTGGATCAGCAGCAACTCGCCGGTGAGGTTCCCGGCCGCCTCCCGCACCGAACTCTTCTGGTATCCCGACGGGTTTTCATCGGGCGTGCTCATGTAACGCTCGGTGTACACCGAGTCGTAGTCGCGCCAGTCCACGACGCTGCCGCCCGCGATGCCGGCGCGGAATCGGTCGGACTTGGTGAGCGCGGTGAGCGTCATATAGCCGCCGAAGCTCCAGCCGTCCACTCCGATCCGGGAGGCGTCCACGAAATCCCGGGAGCCGAGCCAGTCCACCGCCTCGACCAGGTCGCTGAGTTCCTGCTCGCCGAAGTTCCCGTACACCGGCCAGGTGGACTCCACCCCCTTGCCGGAGGCGATCCGGTTGTCCACGACGAGGACCAGGATGCCCTGCTGGGCGAGGTACTGAAACCACATGCCGCGCGTCCCGGGCCAGGAGTTTCTGACCTGGGGGGCGTGGGGTCCGCCGTACACGTGGACCCAGGCCGGGTAGACGCGCGAAGCATCGAAGCCGTGCGGCCGCACCATCATCGCTTCGAGTTGGGTGCCGTCCGCGGTGGGGATCTGCAGTAGCTCCGGCGGAGAGATCTCGAAGCGGGCGAGGTCGGGAACTTCGCCGCCTCCCAGATCACGGAGGGCGGCGCCGTCGGCGGCGCGGCGCAGGTTCATCTGCGGCGGGCTGTCCAGATCGTGGGATACGGCCACGTAGTGCTCGACGTTCGGCCCCTCCGGGAAGTTGGCCTGATGCGTGCCCGGCGCCTCGCTCAGCAGGGTCGCGCCGGACCCGTCGAGGGCCACTTTCAGCGTGTCGGCGCCCAGCGATGAGCGGTAGGTGCCGGAGGCATACGCCGCCCCGGCCGCTTCGTCCACCGCGTGGAGTTGCCGCACCTCGAAACGCCCTTCGGTGAGCGCGTCGGCCAGCTCGCCGGCCGCGTCGTAGCGGTAGAGGTGCTTGAAGCCGGTTCGCTCGCTCAACCAGAGGAACCCGCCGTCACTCGCTTCCGAGAGGAAGTGGGGGGCGCCGTGTCCGTTGACCCAGGGCCCGGCGTCCTCCCGCAGCACCCGCGACGACTCCCCGGTCCGGGAGTCCGCCCGGTGGAGATCCAGGAAGGTCTGGGTCCGGTCCTGAACCTGGTACCAGACGTCGCCGTCCGGAGAAAACGCCACGTTCACGATCAGCGTCTCCGCGTTGCCGTAGCCGCCGGGGTTCAACCAGACGATGTCGCCCCCGGACGCCGGGACGACGCCGAGGCGGACGCGGGGATTCGGGTCTCCGGCCTTGGGATAGGGATAGACCTCGAGTCCCAGGTGGTAGGGGATGTGGTCCACGACGGTGAAACGGGGGACGTCCCGCTCGTCGCTCTGGAGGAAGGCGATCCGGCTGCCGTCGGGGCTCCACCAGTGGGCGAAGAAGTCGCCGCGCCCGTAGATCTCCTCCTGATAGACCCAATCGAGCTTCCCGTTCAGGAGGTCGGGTCCGCCCCCGGTGGTGAGCCGGAGGTCGCCGCCCGCGAGATCCACGACGTGGAGGTCGTTGTCGCGGACGAAGGCGATGCGGTTCCCGTCCGGGGAGAAGCGGGCCAGTTCCTCGGTTTCCGGGCCCCGGGTCAGCCGGCGGAGGGCGCCTGCGGCCGTCTCCCAGGTGAAGAGGTCGGACGCCAGGTTCAGGAGCAGCATTTCTCCGCCGGTGGACATGGTGAGCGACGCCGGCCGCGCCGCCTTGGCGGCCTCTTCCTCGGGAAGCGAGAGCGTCTCGGTGAGCGCCGCGGCCAGCGCGTCCGCGTCGTAAAGAGCCCGCGAGGCGCCCGTAGCGGCCTCCACCACGTTCCAGGAGCGTTCGGCTTCCTCTCCGGCCCCGGTCAGGTAGTGCGTTCCACCAGACATCCAGCGGATACGCGGGAGCTCGGGGGAGAACTCGAGCGCGTCGGGTCCGTAGAGCTGGCTCAACTCGATGGGTTCGGTCTGGGCCGGTTCGGTCTGGGCCGGAACTCCGGCGGCGAAGAGCAGGCCAGCGGTTACGAAGAGGGCGATCCGGGTTCTCATGACCCGCCGATTATCTGCTGGAGCGCCGGTCTTCAGACCGGCATCGCTCCCCACCGGGGAGCGAAACTCCCATCGCTACCCTCGCCTATCGTCCGGACCCACCGCGGGGATGGCGTCGCGCCCTTTGGAGAGCACTAGGAGCGCCGGTGTTCACACCGGCATCGCGGCCGCAGGCCGCGAAACTCCCATCGCCACTCCGACAGTGGTTCCAATGCCCCCGCATAGGAGGCCAACCCCAGGCCGTTCCGGGTACGATCGCCCGCTTCTCCCGGAGGGATTTCCGATGCCCAATTCGTTCTGCCGCTTGACTCTCGCCCTCGGCGTTGCCGTTGTCGCCGCGCTGCCGGCGGCCGGACGGCAGTCCGAAACGGCAGTGGTGATCCGGGCCGACCGGCTCATTGTCGGCACCGACGTCCCTCCCATCCTGAACCCCGAGGTGGTCATCGAGGGAGAGCGGATCACCGCTGTCGGCCCCATGGGGGCGATTCCGATCCCGCCGGGCGCGACCGTGCTGGATCTGAGCGGCCACACCATCCTTCCCGGACTCTTCGACTGCCACGTCCACCTCGGCGGCATTCCGGGAGACGGCGGGGACACCCAGAAGATGCGGGAGACGGTCGCCCACGAGGCGATCTACGCGGTGGCGCACGCCAAGATCACCCTGGAAAAGGGCTTCACCAGCGTTCGCAACATCGGCGCGGGGAACTATCACGACGCGGCGCTGCGCGACATGATCGAGCGGGGCGTCGTTCCGGGCCCCCGGATCCAGGCGGCGACCTGGGGCGTGGGTTCGACGGGCGGACACGCCGACATCAACGGCTGGAACCCCGACGTGCCGACCCCCGGCTACGCGATGATCGCGGACGGCGCCGACGAGCTGCGCCGCGCGGTGCGCTACCAGGTCAAGTACGGCGCCGACGTCATCAAGGTGACCGCCTCGGGCGGAGTGCTCTCGCACGGCGACTCGGTGTACGACCAGGCGTACTCCTTCGATGAGCTGAAGGCGATCGTCGAGACCGCGGACATGCTCGACACCCCGGTGGGCGCGCACGCCCACTCGCCGGCGGCCATGAACGATGCCATTCGCGCCGGGGTGGCCAGCATCGAGCACGGAACCCTGATCGACGACGAGGGGATCCGCCTCGCCAAGGAGCACGGCACCTTCGTCGTTCCCACCCTCTACACGCTCGACTACATCATTGACGAAGGGGCCGAGAACGACGTCCCCGAGTACGCGATCCAGAAGGCGAAAGAGATGGCGGCTCAGCAGCGCGAGCGGCTCGCCGCCGCTTTCCACGCCGGCGTGAAGTTCGCCTACGGGACGGACGCCGCGGTGTTCCCGCACGGCAGGAACGCCCGGGACTTCGCCATCATGGTGGGAGCGATGGACATCTCGCCGATGGCGGCGATCCAGACCGCCACCATCAACGCGGCGGAACTTCTCCGCTGGGAGGCCGACCTCGGCTCCATCGAGGACGGCAAGCTGGCCGACATCATCGCGGTGGCGGGCAACCCGCTCGAGGACATCCGGCTCCTCGAGGACGTGAAGTTCGTCATGAAGGGCGGCGAGGTGGTCAAAAGCCCATAAAGGCCAAGCCGCGAATCGGGATCGTGATCCCAGGTCGCGGGAGTAAGGTGCCGCGGGTTACTCAGGCGGACGGTCGGTAGGTGACCTCGGTGCCTCAGGCCCACTGCGGACCTCGGCGCGCACTCGCTCAAGCAGCGTATCCACCAGTGCCATCATCGCCTCGCGGTCGATCGGTTCGGCTTCCGGACCGACCCCCTCATACCGAAAGGTCACGGCGTAGGGCGTGAATTCGGCGAGCGGTGCGAAGGGCTCCGTCACCACGGACAGGGCTTCGAGGCGCCTCGCCAGTGTCTCAATGCTGTGCGTCAGCGGATACTGGTCCCCCAGTGCTGCGATCCATGCTTTCAAAGCCTTCTCAACGGCCTGCTGGAGGTGGAACCCGAAGGACTCTTCCGGCGCTTCGTGATTCATGCTCCGGAGGGTCAGCAGATCGCGCTCCGCCGCTCGCAGCATCGCGTCGGCGCACCTAGGGTCGCTCATAAACGACCCTGCCTTCGCGGAGCGCTCGCGCCAGGACATGGTTCAGCGAATCCCGCCAGTACTCCACGTCCTCTCGCGAGTACACGAGGATGTCGGCCGGAACCAGAAACCCAGCGAGCGCCTTGTAGAGCCGCGCCATCTCCTTCACGCGGTCCCGGCCGGGACCGAAGGGTTCCGCCTCCACCACGATCAGGTCCACGTCCGAGTCGGCCCGCGCGTCGCCTCGCCCGCGAGACCCGAAGAGGATGACCTGTTCGGGATCGGCCTCCTTTACGAGCGTCTCGACCATCTCGGCGATCACGGCGTCGGTCACCGCACCGGCCCCAGGAGGATCGGGGTTCCCTTCCACCGCCGCTCGACCCATGGCTGGATGGAGCCTACCGCAGGTCTGCCGGCATCAACGCTCGTGATACCGGCGCGCGGCCTGACAGGGACAAGGACAAGTATTCCTTGCAAACGTACCGTCCACGGGACGATTTGCAAGGAATAAGGCTGTAGACCGCGTTTGGCTGCGCTGTCGCGCAGCGATGCCGACCTGGAGGTCGGCGGCCAGTTCTCCCGGTGGGGGCCCCGCCCGCCCGCGCTTCCGGGCAAGCGGCAGTACGCGGTTCCGCGGCGCTGCGCGCCGCGCCTGCCATCCCCGCTGGTTGGGGCTGTCCCTTCCGCCCGCCTTCGGCGGGCTGTGCCGGCCGGAGGCCGGCGCTCCAAGCCGTCCCCGCGCTTCTTCACCACTGGCGGTACGCGGTTTCGCGCTCCCGCGCGGTGCCGGCCGGAGACCGGCGTTCCAAGCCGTCCCCGCCATCGTGCCGGCTGAGGGCCGGTGGCCCCGTGACTACAGCTCCGCGATGAAGTCTTGCAGGATCTCCAGGAACTCGTCGAGGTGCTCGACGTGGGTGCGGAAGATGCCGATCGAGGGCCGGAGCCAGAAGCGTTCGTTCAGGTAGGTGGCGGTGACGAAGATCCGGCCGTCGGCGTGGAGCGCGGCGACGATCCGGCGGTTGAGGTCATCCGTTTCCTCTTCGGTTCGACCTTCCGGCCGGTAGCGGAAGCACATGGTCGAAAGTTCGGGCTCCGGCCCCACCTCGATGTCCTTCCAGCGGCCGAGTTCGTCCTGGAGGTAGCGGGCAAGCCACCACTTCTCCTCGAGCGCGGCCGCAAACGCCTCGGTGCCGTGGAGTAGCAGCGGCAGGAAGAGGCGCATCCCGCGGAAGTGCCGGGTGAGCTCGATCGACCGCTCGGAAGGGGATACTTCCTCCTGCGGCTTGTCGACAAGATAGGGGGCCTGGAAGCGGAACGTGTCGAGGTGCACCGCATTCCGGACCACGAGCGCGCCGCTCCCGTAGGGCAGAAACAGGCTCTTGTGAGGATCGAGCACCACCGAATCCGATTTCTCGATACCGCGCAGCAGGTTCCGCCGCGCTGGAACGAGCACGTAGAACCCACCGTAGGCTGCGTCCACGTGGTGCCAGACGCCGGCGGCCCGCGCGATCTCGGATATCGCGTCCAGCGGATCCACCGCGCCGGTGTTTGTGGTGCCGGCGGTGCTGACTACGAGCCAGGGCAGCAGGCCGTCGGCGCGATCCTTCCGGATCTGGGCGGCCAGGGATTCCGGAGCCATGCGGAAAGCGCCGTCCACGGCGACGATCCGGCAGGGCGCCTCACCCACACCCGCGAGGTGGACCGCCTTGCGGACCGAATAGTGCTCCTGGCTGGTCACGTAGACCGATGCGCGAGAAAAGTCGCGCGAGCGGAGGCCCTTCGCATCGCGCGCCGCGATGATCCCGGTCAGGGTGGCGACGCTTCCCCCTGAAGTCAGCGTCCCTCCGGCTTCCTTCGGGTAGCCCACGATCTCGGCGATCCAATCCACGAGCCGGTTTTCCACGCGGGCCGCTCCCGGCGAGGCCGGGAAATACCCGGCGAACGCATTCCCGACCGCCGCCAGGTAGTCGCCGAGCGCCGATACGAAAATCCCGCCGCCGGGGACGTAGCCCAGATCGCGCGGGGAGGCCGGGTTCAGGCCCTGCTGCTCGACCTCCCGCCGAACCAGATCCAGGAGTTCGGGGAATGGCCGGCCTTCCACGCCGATCGGCATCTCGATGATTTCCCGGGATTCCCTCGGCGGATACCAGGACGGGCCGGTGATCAGGCCCTCCAGAAACTCCTCGGTGTGGCGGATGGTTGCCTCGGTGAGCGTGCGCCGCTCTTCCGCATCCGGCTCGAGCGCGCGGGAGCGGCGCCGCAGCGCTTCGGCGCGGTTGCGGAACTCGCTCATCGGGCGCTCAGGCGGCGGCTTCCGGGCGCGGGGGCCGCCGCCGGCTCGCGGTGTCGAAGGCCGCCCCGAGCAGGTAACCGGCGCCGCTCGCGGCCGTCAGGCCGATCGCCTTCGGAATCGGTACGCCGGCGGAATACAGCGCGGGCTCGAAGAACCATTCCCACCCGAACGCCAGATGAAGGATCCACAAGACGGTGCCGCCGGCCATCGAGGTGAGCGCGGCGAAGCGTCCGCCGCGTTTCGAGAAGAGTCCTGCGGTCAACGGCACGAACAACCCCACAAGCGTGAGTTCATAGGCGTCCTCCAGCAGGGAGTACGCACTGAGACCACGAAACGCATAGAAGAGACTCGCCGCACCGACCATCAGGACTGAGAGCCGACTCAACCGCAAGAGCCCCACCCGGGGCAGGGGGTGGCGGAGCAGGTTCTGCGCCAGTACGGACGCAGCCGATATTAGCGCGCTGTCCACCGTCGACAGGAGCGCCGAAACCACCAGCAGGATGAGCCCCAGTGCTGCCAGGGGACTGAAGAGAATGCGGCCGAGCGCGGCCAGCATGTCGCCTTCATATCCGGGCAACAGCAGGCGGCTGGCCAGTCCCAGCACCACCGGGATGGCGCCGAGGCCGAGGTAGAGGCCGCCGGCGATCAGGCAGGCGCGCCGGGCCACCTGTTCCGAGCGTGAGGAGAACACCCGCTGCAGCACGTCCTGTCCGGGGATGTTGCCGAGGGCGCCCGCGATCAGGAGTCCGGACCAGGCGAGCAGCGCGGTCATTTCGCGGGGTACGACGGTGAGCAGGTCCGGCGGGGTCTCGCGTCCGAGCCGGGCCAGCCCTCCCCAGGCCGATCCGCCGCCCAGTTCGGCCAGGGCGGAAACCCCGAAGGCGACGAGCGCGAAGCCCACGATGACCCCTTGCACCGCGTCGGTGAGGGTCACCGACCACATCCCCCCGATCAGCGTGTAGCCGACGGCAACGGCGGCGACCAACAGGAGACCCGCAGCGAGCGGGATTGAGAAGAGTTCGCCGAGGAGCGCGGCCAACACCGAGAACTGGGCGGCGATCCAGCCGAAAAAGCTCGGAACCATGATGGCGGCCGAGACGATCTCCGCGCTTCGGCCGAAACGGCCGGCGAAGAAATCCCCGAGCGTCAGGAGCCCCTGCCGCCGGAGCGGGGCCGCGTAGAACAGGCCGACCAGCAGCAGACAGATCCCGGGACCGATGGGCTCGAGGGCGGCTGCCGACAACCCTACCGACCGGACTTCTTCGGCGGAAGCGAGGAGCGTGCCGGCCCCGAACCAGGTGGCGAGCAGGCTCAGCGAGGCGAGCGGTGTCCCGAGACGCCGGCCGGCGACCAGGTAGTCCGAGTAGTTGTGGACGCGGCGGCTGGAGATCCACGCGATCCCGAACAAAAGGGCGGTGTAGAGCAGCAGTACCGCCCCGGAGATGGCGGCCGGCAACGTCTAACAGCCTGTGGTGAAACTCACGTGAGCGCCGAGGTCGGTGAGGCGCCCGTCCGACGAGGCGCGTGAGGGAGGAGCCCCCACCGGGAGAACTGGCCCGGTTGTATTTCGACCGAAACGCAACGAAGAACGGAGCGAAGCGGAGTGGTTCGGGCGGGATGCATCGCCGGCCGAGCCCCCACCGGGAGAACTGGGCCGCGTGGGTTTTGCCACAGGCTGTTAACCCTTACTGCGCCCCGTGGAGTCGTTCGACGGCCCTTAATCGCTCGGCGGGATCGCGTCCGCCCCACCACCCGCCGATCAGCATCGCCGCCAGACTCACGGGAAGCGCCAGCAGAATGGGACCGATCCCGATTCCGAGCTGCGGGCCCGCGAGCAACACCACGGAATAGGTGGTCACTCCGGACACGAGCGCGAAAACGCCGCCCACCAGATTCGCGCGCCGCCACCACAGGCCGAAGACCACCGGCACGAAGAGCCCCGCCGAGAGCAGACCGACGCCGGCGGTATAGAACTGAGTGAGCAGTTCGGGCGGCGACCAGGCCCAGTAGAGCGCCGCGGCCCCGACGAGCCAGGTGGCTCCGAGGCGGGCGGCGGCCTGCGCCCGTTTGCTCTTCCGGGACAAGTAGCCGCCCAGCAGGTCGTGGGCCACCGCGGAACTCACCGCCAACAGGAAGGCATCGGTGGTGGACATCACCGCGGCCAGCACCGCCGCCACCGCGAGCCCGCGCAGCACCGGGGGAAAGTGATCGCCCACGATGCGCAGGAACACCTGATCCGGGTCGGTCAGTCCCGGGAATTCGAGGATCCCGACCGGGGCGATGAGCAGGATCGCCGCCAGGATCATCACGCCGTACATGACCGTCGCCAGGTTCAGCGAGAGCCGGGCGCTTTGCGGATCCCGGGCGGTGGCCACCCGCATCACGATGTGGGGGATCACCGGAATCGCCGAAGCCCAGATCACGAAGTAGCTCAGGTAGCCGGATCCCCCCGGGGGGAGCTGTCCGAAGGCCGGGGAGGCCGCGGTCGCCGCCTGGAGCGACGCGAACGGCGAGCCCGCGGAAAGCGCCAGGATGACGGCGGTAGCCCCCATCAGGAGGAACAACAGGGCCCCCTGCATCACGTCGGTGACCGTTACGGCAACCATCCCGCCGAAGGACACATAGAGAACGAACACGATGGTGGCGACGGTGATCGCGGTCCCGTAGTCCACGCCGAGAAGGGCCTCGGCGGTGATCCCGGCGGCCTTCATCTGGGCCACCATGTAGACGGTCAGCGACACCACGATGATGATCGGCACCAGCGCCCGGACCAGTCCGTGCGGGTACCGGAAGACCATGAAGTCGGTGATCGTGAACTTGGCGAGCCGGCGGAGCGGAGCGGCGACCAGAATCGTGGCGAGGGGAAACCCGACCACCGCTCCTGCGAACAGCGCGAGCGTTGCGGGAATGCCGTCCCGGTAGGCAAGGCCCAACACTCCGACCAGCGAGCCGCCGCTCGCCAGGCTCGCCATGATCGCGAGCGCGTTGACCCCCGTCCCGACGCGGCGCCCGGCCACCCAGTACTCGTCCGCCGAGCTGAGCACGCGGCGGGTGGCCAGCGCGCCGACCACCACGCATACCAGCAGGTAGACGAGGACGAGCCAGCGTTCGATCATGGATCCGGGCGAAGTTCCGCCGATTCGTGATTTTCCTGGCCGCTTCCCCGGTCCCGCTCGGCAAGGAGCAACAGGAGAAGGATCGCCGGCGATCCGAGCAGCAGCACCGCCATCAGCCAACCGAAGACCGCGACGCCGAGCACCGACGTTTCTCCGAACACCGGCAGGAAGGCGATCGTCGAGAAGCCGACCAGGGCGAAGAGCGCGGCCTTCTCGCGCGGCGGCATCGGGAAGAAGGCTTTCATGCGGGGTCGGCGGGCGCCAAGTGTAGGGGCTGAGGGCCGTCTATGATCCGGCCCGGTCGTCTCGTTGCGCGTCATCAGCTGGAACCTGAATTCGATCCGGACGCGCCGGCCTCGCCTGCTCCGTCTGCTCGCCCGGCACGAGCCCGACATCCTCTGTCTCCAGGAGCTTCGCGCTCCCGCGGAGGCATTCCCCTGGCTGGATATCGAGGCTGCCGGCTACCGGGCCGTCGTGCACGCCCAGGCCGCGAGGAACGGGGTGGCCATCCTCGCCCGCGAGTCGCTGGAGTGTCTGGAGCGCGGCCTTCCTCCGTGCCGGGAGCGCGGCGAGGCGCGCCTCCTGGACGTCCGCGCGGCGGGATTCCGGGTGATCACCGCCTACGTACCGAACGGGAAGGCGGTGAGCCGCACCGACGACTGGAAGTACAAGCTGGAATGGCTCGGAGCGCTCCGGGACCATCTTGCCGGCACCGCGGATCCCGCTGAGCCGCTCATTCTCTGCGGGGACTTCAACGTGGCCCCGAAGGACCAAGACGCCGCGGTGGCGGACCCGGAAGGGGTGCTCTGCCACCCGGACGCCCGCACGGCGCTCGCCGGCGTGGTCGGGTGGGGACTCACCGATGCCTATCGGACGGTCTATGCGGAGGGGGAGGAACCGGAAAAGGGTCTCTATACCTGGTGGGACTACACCCGCCTGGCCTTCGCCAGGAACGTCGGCGCCCGCATCGATCACATCTATCTGACCGGTCCGCTCGCCGGTCGGATCGGATCGGTCCGGGTAGACCGGGACGAGCGGCGTCAGCGGAAGGGGGAGGACATTCCCTCCGACCACGCGCCGGTGCTCTGCGATCTCGAGATCCCGTAGCGGGAAACCGACCGATCCGGACGAATTTGGTCGTCACGAATTTGGTCGTCGGGCGCCGGCCGGCTACACCAGGTTGAGGCCGGGAATGTCCTGGAAATCCTCGGGATTCAACGTCCAGAGCGCGCCGTCCTCGACGATCGCGCACGCCGCCACCGCAAGATCCATCTCGCGGCCGCGCGCCCGCGGTACCTGACCGTAGAGATCGGCTGCCGTACTTGCCGCTTCAACGTCGAACGGTACCGCGGCGCTTCGCGGTAGCACCGCCTCCTGGTGGCGCAACTCGCCCACGGTCCGGGGACCGCGCAGCCATTCGTAGAACACCGGCGCAGACAGCTTCAGGCGATGTCCCTCCCTGACGAATTCCGCGAGGCGTGGGAGCGACCGTCGGTGGCCGGCCAGCGCGTCCACGAGCGCCGAGGTGTCCAGATGGACGATCATGGCTCTTGCCGCCAGCCCCGGCGCCGTGCCGCGCGGATTTCCCGAAGTTCTGCGTCAACCTCCTCGGGAGAACGGCTCGGAGGAGCCTCGCTTAGCCGCTCCAGAACCTCGAGCAGTCGCAACCGCTCCGCTTCGCTCAGCCGGTCCTTCCGGGCCGCATAGTCGGCGACGGCCTCCCGTACGAACTGGCTCTGGGGAATTTCGAGCCGGCCCGCGGTCGTGCGGATCCGTCGCACCGTGGCGTCGTCCAGCGAGTAGGTGACTTTGACCATACTCATACCATAATACCATACTCCGATCAACCGACCCCGCCTCGCGCCAGCTCCGCAAGGTCTCGGAAGCAGGCTCCGGACTCCGCCGCGATCACGCGACCGCACTCCGTGGCCTGCGAAGAGAATCGCCGGATTCCGGGCTGATCGGACGCCCCGCGGAGGCCGGCTGGACGCCGCCGCCGGACGCCCCGGAACGGGTTCCGCTGCTTGCATCGGGGGTCGCTCGCCACTATCCTCTTTCAATTGGGCCGGAGCGTATTCGGGGGCGGAAATACCGCCCCGCCACCTCCGGCAAAACGTCCCATGCGCCTACTTCCCATCGTCGCCGCGTGGTCCCTCGGCGCGGGCGCATTCCTGCTGCCGCCGGCCGCTGATGCCGGGGAGACGCCGCGCTTCGAGCCGGCGGCGCCCACCATCGCGCCGGCGGCGCCCACCGTCGCAGTTGTCCGGAACTGGGGTCCGGAGAGTTCCCCCACTGGGTCAACAAACAGTGGGTCGATAGGCACGGAGACGGCCGCCGCGCACAACGGAATGCTGCGGACCTACTGCATGGTCTGCCACAACGACCGGATGAAGACCGGGAACATGTCGCTCGCCGGATTCGATGCCGGCGAGGCAGTCGCGAACCCGGCCCTCGCGGAGAGAATGGTTTCGAAACTCCGGCTCGGCATGATGCCGCCGCCGGGCGCCCGGCGACCGGCGGAGGACCTGCTTGGCGAGGTCGCCGCGTCGCTCGAGACCCAGCTTGACGCGAGCGCCGAGGAAAACCCGAATCCGGGGCGTCGCTCCTTCCAGCGCTTGAACCGGGCGGAATACACCGCGGCGATCGGGGACCTGTTGGAGCTCCCGCTGGATGGGGCCAAATACCTCCCGCAGGACACGATCAGCGCGAACTTCGACAACATCGCGGACGTCCAGTTGCTGTCTGCGACGCTCATGGACTCCTACCTGCGGGCGGCCAGCGATATCAGTCATCTGGCGGTCGGGGACCCTGACGCGGTGGCCGCCGAGTCCGGCTACCACGTGTCCCGCTGGGCTGCCCAGTTGGGGCTGGTCGAGGGAGCTCCCTACGGAACGCGGGGCGGAACCGTCGTGGACCACGTATTCCCGGCGGACGGCGCGTATCGGTTCCGGGTGGCCTTCCACCACGAGACGACCGGCGCCATTGTCGGCTCGGGATCGAGTTCGCTTCACACGGTCGACACTCCGGAGCAGGTCGAGATCTCGATCGACGGTGAGCGGGTCGTGCTCCTGGACGTCGGTCGCTGGATGCACGTTTCCGACCCCGACGGGGTCAATCTGCGGAGCGAACCGGTCTTCGTGCGGGGTGGCCCCCGCAAGGTGGCTGCGGTTTTCCTGAAGCACTACGAGGGACCGGTCCTCGACCTGATTTCCCCCCACGACTGGTCACTTGCCAGCACCGCGACGTCGAGGACCTACGGCATCCACAACGTGCCCCACTTGCGGGATCTGATCATTACGGGGCCCTTCGAGGCGACCGGGGTGTCGGAGACGCCGAGCCGAAAGGCGATCTTCACCTGCCGGCCGCTCTCGGCGGAAGAGGCGCGCCCCTGTGCCGCGAAGATCCTGTCGCGGCTCGGGCGTCTCGCGTATCGGCGGAATCTGACCGAGCGCAACCTCAAGGCGCTGATGTCGCTCTATGACCAGGGGGCCGCGAGCGTCGGCTTTGAGGAAGGGATCCGGATGGGGATCGAGGGAATGCTCGCGAGCCCGAACTTCGTGTTCCGGATCGAGGAGCCCCTGGACCCGCGGGAGGCGGAGTTCGGGTACCGACTGACGGATACCGACCTGGCGTCGCGCCTGTCGTTCTTCCTGTGGGGGACGATCCCCGACGACGAGCTGCTCGATGCGGCCGAGGCGGGGCAGTTGTCGGATCCCGCGGGGTTCGAGACGCAGGTCCGGCGGATGCTGGCGGACCCGCGTTCGGAAGCGCTCGCGAAACGGTTCGCGTATCAGTGGTTCCGGTTGCAGGATCTGGAGAAGATCAACCCGAACGTTCGGTTGTATCCGGACTTCTACCAGCAGTTGAAGTTGGCGATGGTGGAGGAGACGGAGCGGTTCTTCCATCACCTGGTGTCCGAGGACAAGAGCGTCTTCGACCTGTTCACGGCGGACTACACGTTCGTGAACGACAACCTGGCCGACCACTACGGGATGGATGGGGTTGCCGGTCCGGAGCACCGTCTGGTGCGGTATCAGAATCCGAACCGGCGTGGGATCTTCGCCCACGGGAGCATGCTGACGCTGACGTCCCATCCGTATCGGACATCGGCGGTGCTTCGTGGGAAGTGGGTGATGGAGGTGCTGCTCGGGAGTCCGCCGCCACCTCCGCCTCCGAACGTTCCGGACCTGGATGCCGGGGAATCAGGCGAGACGGTCCGCAAACTCACCGCCCGCCAGGCCCTCGAGATCCACCGGGACAATCCGGCGTGCCGTTCGTGCCACCGGATGATGGATCCGATCGGTTTGGCCCTCGAGCAGTTCGACGTGACCGGGCGGGTTCGGGTGAAGGACGCGGGCCAGCCGATCGACGCGTCGGGCGAGTTCTACGACGGAACTCCGATCCGGGACATCGGGGACCTGCGGGAGGCGCTGCTGAAGCGTCCGACGCCGCTGCTGCGGACCTTCACGGAGAACCTGATGGCGTATGCGCTGGGTCGGCGGGTGGAGTACTACGATCAGCCGCTGATCCGGGAGATCGTCCGGCAGGCGGAGGATTCGGACTACCGGATGTCTTCGTTCATCCTGGGGGTGGCGACGAGTCCGGCCTTCCAGATGAAGGGCGGGGTCGAAGCCGAGACGGAGACGACAGTGGCCGGGGAGAATGCCGCGGAGCATGCCGCGGAGAATGCCGCGGAGCATGCCGCGGAGCACTAGGAACCTCTACAGAGAATCAAACCGAGAAAGCAAGAAAAGAAAGTCAGCCAAGAGAAAGTCAGACTAACCACAAGGAGACAGCGATGAACTACCTCACCGGGAAGAGCCTTCCACGGCGGACGTTCCTGCGGGGAGCGGGAGCAACGGTCGCGTTGCCGTTTCTGGACGCGATGGTTCCGGCGAGCGTGATCGCGAAGCCGACGGCGGAAGATCCGACGCGGCTCGTGGCGGTGGAGATCGTCCACGGCGCGGCGGGCAGCAACAAGTACGGTCGCGAGCAGCACCTGTGGTCTCCGGCGAAAGAGGGCGCGGACTTCGATCTGTCGAAGGGTGCGCTCAGCCCCCTGGCGCCGGTCCGGGACTACGTCACGGTCGTGAGCGACTGCGACAATGAGCCCGCGGAAGCGGAGACCGCACGGGAGATCGGCGGGGACCATTTCCGCTCGAGTTCGACGTTCCTGACCGCGTCCCATCCGAGGCAGACGGAAGGGTCGGATGTCCTTGCCGGAACCTCGCTCGACCAGATCTACGCGAGGCGCTTCGGCCAGGACACGCCGATTCCCTCGATGCAGCTCTGCATCGAGACGGTGGACCAGGCGGGTGGTTGCGCCTACGGGTATGCCTGCGCGTACACCGACACCATCAGTTGGGGGTCGCCGACGGAGCCGCTCCCGATGACGCGGGATCCCCGCATCGTGTTCGACCAGTTGTTCGGCGCGGGGGGAACCCCGGAGGGCCGGGTGGCGCGGCAGAAGGCTCGTCAGAGCGTTCTGGATTTCATCGGCGAAGAGGTGCGGACCCTGCAAGAAGCGCTGGATCCGCAGGATTTGCGCCGGATGGACCGGTACCTGACGGACGTCCGGGAGATGGAGCGTCGGATCGAGCGGATCGTGGAACGGAACACGAGCGGGGAGCTTCGTGAGCTTCCGGAGGCTCCGTCAGGGGTGCCGGACTCGTTCGACGAGCACGTGAAGATCATGTTCGACCTGCAGGCGCTGGCCTTCCAGTCGGACATGACGCGGGTGTTCAGCTTGAAGCTGGGCCGGGACGCGTCGAGCCGGGTGTATCCGGACAGCGGCGAATCGACGGCGTTCCATCCGGCCTCCCACCACGGGAATGACAACGAGCGGGTGGAACTCCTGAGCCGGATCAACCGGTATCACGTGAGCCTGATTCCGTATTTCATGGAGAGGCTGCGGAGCATTCAGGAAGAGGATCGGACGCTGCTGGACAAGACGATGATCCTGTATGGGTCCCCGATGGGAGATCCGAACATCCACAACCACAAGCGCGTTCCGTTCTTTGTGGCGGGCGGCGCGAACGGAGCGCTGGAGCACAACCTGCACCTGCGTGCGGAGCCTGGAACCCCGCTGGCGAACGTGATGCTCACGTTGCTGCACAAGCTGGGGATGGATGACCTGGAGAGCTTCGGGAACAGCACGGGCGTGTTCTCGCTCTCGCAAGCGGTGTAACCCGGGAGCGGGATCCACATCAGGGACTTTGACCCAAGAGAGGGACGGAGAATGAAGATCGGAAAGCGATGGATCGGCTTGGCAGTGCTGCTCGCAGTGGCGGGCGTGCTGGTTGGCGCCGGGCATGCGGCGCTACTCGCGCCGGTGCTGGACGCCGCGAAGCGCGGTGACTTGGAGACCCTGAAGGCGGAGCTGCGTTCGGGCGCGGACGTGAACGCGGCGCAGGGCGACGGGTTCACGGCGCTCCACTGGGCGGCGAAGACGGGGAACCGCGAGGTTGCGGAGGTATTGATCGCGGCGGGTGCGGACATCCGCGCCACGACGCGTCTGGGGAGTCACATGCCGCTCCACGTGGCGGCCGCGGCCGGGCAGGCGGACGTCGCCGAGGCCCTGCTGAAGGCCGGCGCCCCAGCAGCGATACCGACCGAAACCGGCGCCCGCGCGATCCACTTTGCCGCCGCTTCCGGCGATCCGGCGACGCTCACGGTGCTCGCTGACTACGGCGCCGATCTGGACGCCGTGGAGCCGCAGTGGGGCCAGACGCCGCTCATGTTCGCGGCCGCCATCGGCCGCACCGCTGCGGTCGAGACGCTGATGGAAGCGGGCGCCGACCCGTCCGTCACGGCCAAGGTCCTGGACGTTGCGTCGCGTGCCGAGCAGAACCTGATCGCCCGCCGCGCCCGGCAGGCGCGGATCGCCCGCGAGCGGGGCGGAGGCAGCGCGGGCGTGATCTACGACGAGCGGGAGCGGGACAAGCGGGCGAAGGAGGCCCAGCGCCGGGCTCGAGCGGCGGCAGCCAAGGCGGCCCGGGAGAAGGGCCGGACCGACGAAGCGCCGGCGACTGCGTCTACCGCCGGTTCCGGAAAGACCGGGTCCGCCGACCTCGCTGACCTGAAGAAGCCGGAGAAGGACGAACACGCCGAGGCCCATGGCCACCCCGAGGACGAATTGGCCAGGGCCAAAGCCATCGAAGAGGCCAGGAAGCGGAAAGCGGCCAGGCAGCGCGACCGGAACCGCCTGCAGCCGCTCCGCTACGCGGAGCTCGTCGGAACCCACGGCGGCCTGACCGCGTTGCTGCTGGCCTCCCGGGATGGATTCCTTGATGCCGCCGTCGCTTTGGCGGACGCCGGGGCCGACGTGAACCAGCGGGCGGAGGGACACCGCACCACGCCGCTGCTGATGGCGGCGATCAACGGCCACTACGACCTCGGAATGGCGCTGCTGGAACGGGGCGCGGACCCCAACCTGAAGAATGTCTCGGGCGGGGCGCCCCTCTACGGGGCGATCAATGCGCGCTGGATAGCCCAGCCGTTCCATCCCCAGCCCGCGGATCACCTCCGGCAGGAGACCTCGCACCTCGAGTTCATGGAAGCCCTCATCGCGGCGGGCGCCGACGTCAACGCCCGGCTCGAGCGAAAACAGTGGTACACGACCTACAACACGGACCAGCTCGGCGTGAACCGCGCCGGCGCGACGGCCTTCTGGCGCGCGGCCTACGCGCTCGACATGCCCGCCATGAAGATGCTGATCGCCCACGGCGCCGACCCGAACGTCCCGACCAAGAAGGTGCCCGAGCGGACGCTACGCCGCCTGACGGATCTGACGGCGGAGGAACCCGAGGAAGATCCTTCCGGGCTTCCCGAGGTTCCGTACGGGGGTCCGGGCGTTCATCCGATCCATGCCGCAGCGGGAGTCGGCTACGGTCTGGGATTGGCGGCAAACTCGCATCGCCACGCGCCCGACGCCTGGATGCCCTCGGTGAAATACCTGGTGGAAGAACTGGGCGCCGATCCGGCCGCCCGCGACCACAACGGCTACAGCGTCATCCATCACGCCGCTTCACGCGGTGACAACGAGATGATCCTCTACCTCATCTCGAAGGGCGCCGACCCGCTGGCGATCGCCCGGACCGGACAGACCACCTTGGATCTCGCAAACGGGCCGGCACAGCGGATCAACCCCTTCCCGGAGACCATCGCCCTCCTCGAAAGCTACGGGGCCAAGAACAACAACCGCTGCGTGGGTTGCTGAGGCGCCACTATGGGGACATCCAGGCTGGAAGCGGTTTCGCTGATTTCGGTTCTCTTCGCCGGTCTGCTCGCGTCTTCCGCCGCCGCGGCGGCACCCGGGTTTGAAGCCCGGCCGGAAGGATCGGAGCCCACCGCTTCCGGGCCGACGGTCGCCACCGTTCGGTCCTGGGAGCCGTCAGCGACGGAGCGCGCCGTTTCGGCGGTCTCCCCCGAGAACGCGGCCGCCCACAACCGGATGCTGCGGACCTACTGCATGGTCTGCCACAACGACCGGATGAAGACCGGGAACATGACGCTCTCCGGTTTCGACGCCGGGAACGCACCCGAAAGCGCGCCGCTGGCGGAAAAGATGGTCTCGAAGCTGCGGCTCGGGATGATGCCCCCACCGGGCGCCCGGCGACCCGCCGAAGACCTGCTGGGCGAAGTCGCGGCGTCGCTCGAGGACCAGCTTGACACAAGTGCGGAGGAGGCGCCGAATCCGGGACGCCGTTCCTTCCAGCGGCTGAACCGGTCGGAGTACACCGCGGCCATCCGGGATCTGCTGGCGCTCGACGTGGACGCTGCCGAGTACCTGCCGCAGGACACGATCAGCGCGAATTTCGACAACATCGCAGACGTGCAGTTGCTCTCGGCGACGCTCATGGACTCGTATCTGCGGGCGGCGAGTGAGATCAGCCGGCTGGCGGTAGGGGACCCCGACGCCGTGCCGGCGGAGACGAGCTACTTCGTTTCCCGCTGGGCTTCGCAGCGGCGCCAGGTCGAGGGGGCGCCCTACGGCACCCGCGGCGGGATTGCGGCGGATCACACCTTTGCCGCGGACGGGAACTACGTCTTCCGCGTCTCGCTCCACCACGAGGTGTGCGGCCCCGTCGTCGGCACCGCGGTGGGGGCGCTGAACTCCGAGGAGAACCCCGAACAGCTCGAGATCTCGATTGACGGGGAGCGGGTGGCGCTGCTCTCGATCGATCCCTGGATGCACACCTCGGATCCCGATGGCGCCACGATGATCACGGAGCCGATCTTCGTCAAGGCCGGTCCCCGGAGGGTGGCTGCCGCGTTCCTGCGCCAGTTCGACGGCGCGACGCTGGATCTGATCTCGCCGCACGAGTGGTCGCTGGCGAGCACCAACATCGCGCTCACCTACGGGATTCACAGCCTTCCGCATCTGCGCGACATTCTGATTCGGGGACCGTTCGATACCACGGGGGTATCGGAGACGCCGAGCCGGAATGCGATCTTCGGCTGCCGCCCGCTGTCGGCGGAAGAGGCCCGGCCCTGCGCCGAGGAGATCCTGTCGCAGTTGGGCCGGCTGGCCTATCGCCGGAGCATGGACGAGGAAGGCCTGGCGGCGCTGATGTTGCTCTACGACGCGGGCGCCGAGGCGGTCGGCTTCGAGGAGGGGATCCGGATGGGTGTCGAAGGCGTCCTCGCGAGTCCCAACTTCGTCTTCCGGATCGAGGAGCCGCTGGATCCGCGGGAGGCGGAGTTCGGGTACCGGCTGACGGATACCGACCTGGCGTCGCGCCTCTCGTTCTTCCTGTGGGGGACGATCCCGGACGCCGAGCTATTGGATCTGGCGGAGGCGAGACGGCTGTCGGAGCCTTCGGTCTTCGAGGATCAGGTCCTCCGGATGCTGGCGGATCCCCGCTCGGATGCACTCGCGAAGCGGTTCGCCTACCAGTGGTTCCGGTTGCAGGATCTCAAAAAGATCAACCCGAACGTCCGGCTCTATCCGGACTTCCACCAGCAGTTGAAGACGGCGATGGTGGAGGAGACGGAGCGGTTCTTCCACCACCTGGTGTCCGAGGACGAGAGCGTCTTCGACCTGTTTGAGGCGGACTACACGTTCGTGAACGAGCGCTTGGCAAAGCACTACGGAATGGTGGGGGTTACGGGTCCGGAGCACCGGCTGGTGCAGTATCAGGATCCGAACCGGCGCGGGATCTTCGCCCACGGGAGCATGCTGACGCTGACGTCCCATCCGTATCGGACATCGGCGGTTCTTCGCGGGAAGTGGGTGATGGAGGTCTTGCTGGGGAGTCCGCCGCCTCCGCCCCCGCCGGACGTTCCGGACCTGGACGCGACGGCGGCGGCCGAGAACGGTCGTGAGCTGACGGCTCGGGAGCGTCTGGAGATCCACCGGGACAACCCGGCGTGCCGTTCGTGCCACCGGATGATGGACCCGATCGGGCTGGCGCTCGAGCAGTTCGACGTGACGGGCCGGGTTCGGGTGAAGGACGCGGGTCAGCCGATCGACGCCTCGGGTGAGTTCTACGACGGAACTCCGATCCAGAACATCGGAGACCTGCGGGAGGCGCTGCTGAAGCGTCCGACGCCGCTGCTTCGAACCTTCACGGAGAACCTGATGGCGTACGCGCTGGGCCGTCGGGTGGAGTATTTCGATCAGCCGCTGATCCGGGAGATCGTCCGGCAGGCGGAGGATTCCGACTACCGGATGTCAGCGTTCATCCTGGGGGTGGCGACGAGCCCGGCCTTCCAGATGAAGGGCGGGGTGCTCGAAGAGATCGAAACCACGGTCGCGGGCGAGCCCTGATTTCCTCCTCTCCGGCGGGGCCGCTCTCCGGTTCCCGGACTCCACTCCTTGAGCGCTCTCGACCGGGCCGGATGCCCCTTGCGCCAGGCCGGTTGATTTCCTATCCTAGCCCGGTTATGGGAGCCTATCGATCCCGTACTTTGCGGGGGGCCTATCCCTGCAACGGCGGGCGTCCAGCCGGTCCCACCCCCGGGCCCGGCTATCCAGAGGTCGCGCGACGACCCCGGGCTCTCTACACAGCCACTCCCGCCCCGCCGGACACCGAGACGGCGGGGCACCCTGACAGGAGAACACCATGAACTATCTGACCGGCAAGAGCCTCCCACGGCGCACGTTCCTTCGGGGAGCGGGAGCAACGGTTGCGTTGCCGTTCCTGGACGCGATGGTTCCGGCGAGCGTGATCGCGAAGCCGACCGCAAAGGATCCGACGCGGCTCGTGGCGATCGAGATCGTGCACGGGGCGGCGGGCAGCAACAAGTACGGCCGATCGCAGCATCTGTGGACTCCGGAGAAAGAGGGCGCGGACTTCGATCTGTCGAAAGGCGCGCTCAGCTCCCTGGAGCCGGTTCGGGATTACGTCACGATCGTGAGCGATTGCGATGTGGAGCCCGCGGAGGCGCGCACGGCGCGTGAGATCGGCGGAGACCACTTCCGTTCGAGCGCGGCGTTCCTGACCCAGTCGTATCCCAAGCAGACCGAGAGTTCGGACGTGTACGCGGGGACGTCGCTGGACCAGATGTATGCGAAGCGTTTCGGTCAGGACACGCCGATTCCCTCGATGCAGCTCTGCATCGAGACGGTGGACCAGGCAGGCGGCTGTGCCTACGGGTATGCGTGCGTGTACACCGACACCATCAGTTGGGCGTCGCCGACCGAGCCGCTCCCGATGACGCGGGATCCCCGGATCGTCTTCGACCAGTTGTTCGGCGCGGGGGGCACCCCGGAGGGCCGGGTGGCCCGGCAGCAGGCGCGCCAGAGCGTCCTGGACTTCATCGGTTCGGAGGTCAGCCGGCTGAAGGGCGCGCTGGATGCTGAGGATGTGCGCCGGATGGACCGCTACATGACGGATATCCGGGAGATGGAGCGGCGGATCGAGCGCATCGTGGAACGGAACACCAGCGGAGAACTCCGTGAGCTTCCGGACGCACCGTCAGGGGTGCCGGATTCGTTCGACGAGCACGTGAAGATCATGTTCGACCTGCAGGCGCTGGCCTTCCAGTCGGACATGACGCGGGTGTTCAGCCTCAAGCTGGGCCGCGACGCGTCGAGCCGCGTATATCCGGAGAGTGGCGAAGCGATGGCGTTCCATTCCGCCTCGCACCACGGGAACGATCCCGAGCGGGTCGAGGTCCTGGGCCGGATCAACCGGTATCACGTGAGCCTGGTTCCGTATTTCATGGAGAGGCTGCGGAGCATCCAGGAAGAGGACCGGACGCTGCTGGACAAGACGATGATCCTGTATGGGTCTCCGATGGGGGATCCGAACATCCACAACCACAAGCGCGTTGCGTTCTTTGTGGCGGGCGGCGCGAACGGAGCGCTGGAGCACAACCTGCACCTGCGCGCGGAGCCTGGAACCCCGCTGGCGAACGTGATGCTGACGTTGGCGCACAAGCTGGGGATGGATGATCTGGAGACCTTCGGAACAGCACGGGCGCGTTCTCGCTTTCGCAGGCGGTGTAGCAAGGGCCGGAATCCGCAACGAGGACTCTGACCGGAGGAGAAGGACGGGGCATGAAGATCGGAAAACGATGGACCGGCCTGGCGGCACTGCTCGCAGTGCTGGGCGTGCTGGTCGGAGCCGGGTATGCGGCGCTGCTGTCGCCAGTGCTGGACGCCGCGAAACGCGGTGACCTGGAGACCCTGAAGGCGGAGCTGCGTTCGGGCGCGGACGTGAACGCGGCGCAGGGCGACGGGTTCACGGCGCTGCACTGGGCAGCGAAGACGGGGAACCGCGAGGTTGCGGAGATCTTGATCGCGGCGGGTGCGGACATCCGCGCCACGACGCGCCTCGGTGGCCACATGCCGCTGCACGTGGCGGCGGCGGCCGGTCAAGCCGGAATCGCCGAGGCCCTCCTCGAGGCCGGCGCCCCTGGCGACGCCATGACCTCTACGGGCGCCCAGCCGCTTCATCTGGCGGCCGCCGCCGGTGTCCCTGAAGTTGTGGTTTCACTTCTCGCCCACGGAGCTCCCGTCGATGCGCGGGAGACCGCGTGGGATCTCACCCCGCTCATGTTCGCAGCGGTCCGGGGCCGCGTCGAAGCGGTCAAGGCCCTGATGGACGCCGGCGCGGACGCTTCGGCCACCGCAGATGTCCTGGACGTCGTCGAGCGTGCGCGGTTCGACCGGGAGGAGCGCCGGGAGCGGCAGGAACGTCTTGCCGCGGTGCGCGGAGGGACCGGCATCATCCAGGCCGAGCGGCCGCTTCCCGCCAACGGGACCGACCGCGCCGCCAAAAGCGGAACCGGTACCGGTACCGGTTCCGGTGCTGCCGGCCTTCCCCCGGATCCGCTCAACCCCGACCTGGACGAGAGCCGTGATCCGAACGAGCCGAAGCCCAAGACCTACGAGGACCGCGTCGGCACCCACGGCGGGTTGACCGCCCTCCTGTTCGCGGCCCGCGAAGGCCAGATCGACACTGCGCTGGCGCTGCTCGACGCCGGCGCTGAGTTGAACCAGCGCGCCGAGGGAAGCGGCACCACCCCATTGCTCATGGCGACGATCAACGGTCATTTCGACCTCGCAATGAGGTTGCTCGAGCGGGGCGCCGACCCGACGATGGCGGATTCACAGAACGCGACTCCGCTCTACGGGACGATCAACACACAGTGGATCCCGAAAGCGCGTCACCCGCAGCCGGCCGACTACCTGCAGCAGGAGGTCTCGCATCTCGAACTCATGCAGGTGCTCATCGACGCCGGTGCCGACGTGAACGCGCGCGTCGACAATTCGCTCTGGTACACGGTGTACGACGTGGATCAACTCGGGGTGGACCGCAGCGGAGCGACCGCCTTCTGGCGCGCCGCCTATTCGCTCGACATCCCGGCCATGAAGCTGCTGGTGGCGAACGGGGCGGATCCCCACCTCCCCACGGTCAAGGTGCCGGAGCGTCGTCGTCTCCCGATGCTCATCGAAGAGGGAGCCCCGGATCCGTCGGGCTTGCCTCCCGCCGAGTATGGGGATCCGGCGGTCTACCCGCTCCACGCAGCGGCTGGAGTGGGATACGGCCTCGGACTCGCCGCGAACTCTCACCGGCACGCGCCCGACGCGTGGCTGCCGGCGGTGAAGTACCTGGTGGAGGAATGCGGAGCGGATGCGACCGTTCGCGACTACAACGGCTACTCCACGATCCACCACGCGGCGTCGCGCGGTCACATCGAGATGGTGCAGTACCTGATCGACCACGGCGCTGACCCGCTGGCCGTCGCCCGAACCGGACAGACGACCATCGACCTCGCCAACGGGCCGGTGCAGCGCATCAATCCGTTCCCGGAAACGATCGCACTCCTCGCCAGTTACGGCGCCAAGAACAACAACGCCTGCGTCGGCTGCTGACACCCCGCCGCCGGCCCCTCGTCAGGCCACCGGGATCCGGGTGGCCGCATTTGCCCTTCTTCTGGAGTTTGTTACGCCATGTCCCTGACTGATCCATCGTATCGCCGCCCTCGGCGGGTTTTCCCTCGGCGGGTTTTTCTCGCTGCGATCTGCCTTTCGCTCGCTGCCTTTCCAGCCGTGGCCCAGGATCCGGACTGGGACGCCGTCTCGATTACCAGCGAGGATCTGGGTGGCGGCATCCACGTCCTCTTTGGGCAGGGGGGCAACATCGGTCTGTCCACCGGCTCCGACGGCGCCCTGCTGGTGGATGATCAGTACGCGCCGCTGACCGACAAGATCCTGGCCGCGATCCGCTCGATCACCACCGATCCGGTGCGCTTCGTGGTGAACACGCACTGGCACGGTGACCACACCGGCGGTAACGAGAACCTCGGAAAGGCCGGCAGCCTCATCGTGGCCCACGAGAACGTCCGGCGCCGCATGAACCCCGCCGAGTTTGCCGACCTGGTCGGCCGCAGCGACCAGGCGGCCCCCGAAGCGCTGCCGGTAGTGACCTTCGAGCAGGGGGTCACCCTGCACTGGAATGGCCTCGCCATCGAAGCCCGGCACCAGCCTCATGCCCACACCGACGGCGATTCGGCGATCTTCTTCCGAGGCGCGAACGTGGTCCACATGGGAGATCTGTTCTTCAACGGCGCCTTCCCGTTCATTGACGTGGACTCAGGGGGCGGGATCGACGGGTTGATTGCGGCCGCCGAGGCGGTGGCGGAGAGCACCGACGACCAGACGACGATCATTCCGGGCCACGGCCCGGTCACGGACCGCGCCACGCTGGTCCAGTACGGGGCAGCCCTCCGAAAGGCCCGGGAGCGGATCAGCGAGCGGGTCGCCGCGGGTCAGAGCGAGGATGACGCCGCGGCCGACTACGTCGCACTGGTCACCGGAATCGGAACCGATATCGGCTGGTCCCCCGACGCCGCCGGCTTCGTGAACGCCGAACGCTTCGTCCGCCTGGTCCACCGCAGCCTCTCGTCCCAGTAGCGGCACCGCCGTCCCCGGGCGGCGAAACCGCGACTCGCTCCTGGAGCCGATGGTGCACCAGTCGGGATAAAGCGGGACCACTCTGCCGCATCGCGCTTAGGAAAGGGACCGCCGGCCTCCGGCCGGCATCGCCGCCCATAAGAAAGCGGCGAGACACGCGAGGGCAGGCGCCGTCGTTCCGAGTTCGAGAAAGCCGGCTTAGGACTTCCCCTGCAGAGAAGCTATTTCAATCTCACGGTCGTCAAGGATGGATCGGCGTTTCTCCTCACTCGAGATGGACGACAGAAACGGGATCTCTGGTGCCCGACGTGGGTCTTGCTTCTGCATGTCTTGGGCCGTGCGGCCCCTGGCTATGCGCGCCAGTTATCGAGTCGTAGGCCGCGAATCCGGCCCATGTGGGCGGTGTTGTCGGTAACCAAGACCGCGTCGAGCGCGAGGGCGTGGGCGGCAATTGCCACGTCGAAGTCCTCAATCCGTTGACCACGGGCCTCAAGGTCGGCTTTCGTCGTGCCGAACGCACGGCTGACGCCGGCGGTCCATGGAGCGTCGGAAGCGTTCTCGATGAACCTTTGGAGGCGCTCGACCAAGCGCTGGCGCCGTTCAGACTCCGGTAACCGGGCGATTCCGTACTCGATCTCGGCGATGACGGGTTGTGGAATCAACACGTCGGTTCTCGCGAGAGAGAACATGCGCTCCGTCACGGACGGTTCACCCGCCATAGCCATGGAGACTGTGTTGGTGTCCAGGACGAACTTCACAGAGTCGGAGGCCCCTTGCTCGTCCGATTCGCCCCGATGGCATCACGCATTTCAGCGAGGACTCGCTGATCTTTCGGGTCGTGGCGCGCCGCACGCAACTCTTCCACGAAACCTGGGCTCCACTCGGTGTCGCCTCGGAGGGACCGTTCCAGGGCGCGGACGATGTACCGGTTCCGGGTGACTCTCAGATCCTGCGCCCGGCGGTCCACGGCCGCCAAGAGTTCTCCCGAGAGATGGACGGTCGTACTCATGAATAGAATACTATTCTATTCAGATACCACCATCCACGCGGAGGCTCAGGCTAACCGGGATCCCGCCAGGACCGGGTGAGCCGCAGCCAGGCCAGACTGAGTCCCTGGATGGCAGCGGCGAGCAGAAACGCGACTCCAAACCCGGCGCCATCGAAGGGGACCTCGACGCCGTCGCCGCGAAACCGGTCGATCAACGCGCCAAAGCCGATCTGCACGGAGAACGCCGCCGCGAAGATGAGCAGATTGAGCGCCGAGGTCACCCTTCCCGCGAGTCCGGGCGGATAGTGGGCGACCAGAATCGCGAAGCTCAGCATCCCGGACGCACCAAAAAATCCGAAAGCGGCCCAAAGGATGGCCGGCGCCCCGGTAAACCCGGACGCCAGTACCAGGAGCGTGGCGGTGAATACCAGGTTGTTGGCGCCCAACAGGGTGAGTGAAGAGAGCCCCCGGTTCGCGAGTGCTCCCGCGAGCGCCCCCGTGATCAGGTAACCCAGCACCATGGCGACGGCGAGCACCAGCAGATGGGTAGCGACCGCATCCCGATCCATTGCCGCGACCCCTGAGAGCCAGGGGCCCGCCCACAGGCTCTGAATCCCCAGGAAGGTGGCCTGGTGGACCACCCCCAACGGAGCGATGCTCCAGAACAGCCGCCGTTTCAATACCTGGCGGATGCCCACGGTGGCCGTGAGGAGACCGGAGGACTCACCCCCGCCGGTTGCTCTCGGGTCCCGAGGGACCAGGACGAACAAAACCACCGAGCCGGCGACAAGTGAGACGGCGAGCAAGACGAAGAGCTCGCGCCAGCTCACCAGACCGAGAAGCCACTCGGTCGGGGTAGTGGCCGCCAGCGCCCCGGTGGACCCGACCGCCATGACCAGCCCGTTCAGGAACGGGAGCCGTTTGGGCGGCGCCCAAAGCACGAATGCCTTGAACGCCGCCATCAGGCACGCCGCCACCCCGAGGCCGGCGAGGAAGCGCCCCACAATCAGAATCGGGAACGACTGGGCAACCCCGAACAGGAAACAGCCCACTGCGCCGGCCAGCAGCAGCACCCCGTTGGTCCGCCGTGGTCCGAAATGGTCCAGGGCGCCGCCGATCGGCACCTGGGCCAGCGCGAAGGCGAGCAGGTAGGTGCTTCCCAGCAAGCCGACTCCGAACGCGGAGAGCCCGAGATCCTGAACCAGATCGGGAGCGATGATCGCGGTGACCGAGCGAAGGAGGTAAGAAACGAAGTACCCGAAGGCGAACGGGGCGAAGACCCGCGTCCAGAACCCAAGCCGGGGGCTGGATCCGGCCGATGAATCGCTCGTTTTCCGCTACTCCGAAGTTGGCAGCCGGTGGTGAAACCCTGAAGGCATCCATTCGCGGCGCGCAGCGCCGCGGGGGTGGGGTGTGGAGACGGGTTTCCCCTCCCCACCGGAGACGGTGGAGCGAATCGCGGAGCGATTCGCTCCACCAACCCGTGGTGAAAGCGCCCTGCACGCCCACAGACCGCCAGATTCGGCGCGTGGGACATCATGGGGCTCGTGAGGGGTGCTTTCACCACAGGCTGTTGTCGCGCCCGGCGCCGCCGGGAGGTGCGGGAAGCGTGTCAGCACCAGTTCACCGCATTCCCAGTTTTTCGCCGCGGCAGAGCCGCGTGAGGCTCTCCGCGAGGCGTCGCGCGCGGGTCTCCTCCCGCTTGGCCATCCCGATCCAGACTTCGTAGCGGCGCCGTTCCGACGGGGGGAGAGTCGCCCAGCCGGAGCGAGCCTGCGGATCGCTTTTGAGAGCCGTGATCAGCTCCTCCGGAGCCTCGACGGGCGCCGAGGACGCGGGTTTGTCCCACGCCCCGGACCGGACTGACGCTTCGACCGCCGCTTCGCCAGCGGGGGTCATAAGACCAAGACTCCGCATCTTCGCAAGCCGGGCCCGATTGCTTTCCGACCACCGGCTGTCCGACTTCCGGGGGGTGCAGCGATGGGCGTAGCGTTCGTCGTCAACCCGCCGCTTCAACCCGTCGATCCAGCCGAAACAGATGGCCTGCTCGACGGCGGTCCCGTAGGTGAGCGTCGGAAGGCCGGCACGGCGGACGGTCCTTTTGTAGAAGATCACCCAGACTTCGCGAACCGTCCGGTGGTTGACATCCAGCCAGCGCCGCCAGGCGTGCTGGTTGCGGGGGGTGATGTGCGGCCCGGGGAGGGCGGTGGGGCGGTTCACGACGGATCGGTCCCAATGCCGAGGGTGGACAGGAGTTCCTTTGTCCGGGTCATGCGGGGTAGAGCGTAGTGCGCGGTCGCGGCCCTCTCAGGCCGCGATGCCGGCTGGAGCCCGGCGCTCCCCTCGCGGCGCGCTTCGCGTGGGTCGGCGAGATGCGCTTTGGGGCCCTGCGGGCCGCGTGCCGACCGGAGGTCGGCGTTCCCTGACGGTCGGTGCCATCCGAGCGAACCGCGATGGGAGTTTCGCCCGCTACGCGGGCGATGCCGCTCTGAAGAGCGGCGTTCCCATGCGCGGGCGATGCCGCTCCGACGAGCGGCGTTCCTACGCGCTGGCGTGCCGCCGATGAACGACGGTTTTGTGCCCCGTTCTATCCCCGGATCTGGCGGCCGTTTTCGTCCACGAGGTTGTAGCGGCGGGCGTCCTCGCGCCACTTCCCGGACTGGATGAGGGACTGGTAGGTGTCCCCCGGAAGCGCGCGGTCGGCGTAGCCGGGCCAGGTCGCGCCGTCGTGGATGTCCTGGAGGCCCTGGCGCATCGCCCCGAGGGCGAGACGGAGCATCTGGCCGGAGTAGAGGACCAGAGGAACGCGGTTCTCCCGGAGAGTCGCCATGGGAGTGTCGTGGACACTCGCGATCACCGGCCGGCCGGCCGCCTCCGCTACCGCGCCCATGCTCTCGGGAGGTAGTCCGGCAAAGAAGAGGAGGTCGGCCCCGGCCTCAACGTAAGCGGCGCCCCGCTCCGTGGCCTCCGCCTCGCTCTGTCCGATGGAAACGGAGTCGCAGCGGGCGACCAGCATCATGCCGGTCTTCCGGGCGTCCACCGCCGCGCGGATCTTGTCCTGCATCGCGCCCACGTCGAGGAGCACACCGCCTTCTCCGAGGTGTTTCGCCTGGACGTGATCCTCGATCATCACCGCGGCGAGGCCGCCCCGCTCGTAACCGCGGATGGCGCGCGCCACCGCGAGCGGGCTGCCGCCTCCGTCGTCGGCGTCGGCGAAGCAGGGAACGGGGACGCTCCCCGCGATTCGGGAGGCGATCTCGATCAGCTCCGTGATGGTGGCGAGTCCGTAATCCGGGACTCCCCAGTTCGCCGCGGAGGCGGCGCTACCGCCGATGAGCACCGTTTCGAAGCCCATTTCGACGATCAGGCGGGCCGAGATGACGTCGAAGGCCCCTGGGCAGATCACCGCGTCTCCGCCGCCGAGCATCGTCCGGAACCGCTGTCCCGGGTCCGGGGCGGCCTCCGCGCCCATCGGGGCGCAGGCTGCCACCCCCGCGCCGAAGGCTGTCCCGCCGGTCGCCCCGAGCGCCGCTCCGCCGGTTCCGGCCGAAAGGCGACGGAGTGCCTCGCGGCGTCCCATTCCGTTGTTCCGAGCTTTGGTCATTCCGTTTCTTCCTCTCTTGGATGTTGGCAGTCCGTGGATAGGGTGAGGTGAGCACCGAGAGCGGCCAGTCCTCCCGGTGGGGGCGAGGCGCCCGGCTGACAAGGCGCGCGAGGGAGGAATACCTGGTGTATTCCGACCGAAGCGCAACGATGAGCGACGCGAAGCGTCGCGGTTCAGGCGGGATGCATCGCCGCTCGAATGCCGGCTCACTCTGTTCGCGGGTTGCTAAGTGCGCACCGGAAGCCGATGCTGTGGATCCTGGTATCGGGTCTCGTGAAGTTTCGATAGAAGACGCTGGCGATCCGTTCGTCGGTGTCCGCCCAACTCCCGCCCCGGAAGATCCGGTAGGGAGCGTTCTGCGGCCCGCGCGGGTCCACGGGCGGGCTCACGGCGTAGTACCCAAGGTCGTAGCCGTCCGCTACCCACTCGGCGATGTTGCCGACCGTGTCATAGAGCCCGTACCCGTTCGGCGGGAAGGAAGCGACTGCGGCGGGCGCCCCCGGGTGGCCGATCCGCGCCGGCGGGGGAACCCGGGTGCCCTCCGGCGAGCCTTCTTCGGGGTCGGGCCGATACTGGTCCCCCCAGGGCCATGACGCTCCCTCGAGGCCGCCGCGCGCCGCCTTTTCCCATTCGGCCTCGGTCGGCAGGCGCTTCCCCCGGAAAGCGCAGTAGTCGCGCGCCTCGCTCCAGTTCACGTTGTACACCGGGAGGTGCGCCTTGTCTTCCGGGAAACCCTGTCTCCAGTGGAAGGGCTCGGGCCGCCCGGTCGAGAGGGTGAAATCCCGATAGGACTCCTGGGTGACTTCCTTCGCGTCCAGCCAGAAGCCGGGGAGCGTGACCCGGTGCACCGGCCGGGCGTCCACCCGGTCCCGGGTCTGCCAGTGGATCTCGTCAATCAGCCAGAGCCGGGTCCTCCCCATCCAGAAGTCTCCCGGTGGGATCCAGCAGATGTTCTCGGCGCGGTCGTCGCTGCAATGCGCCGGCGGGGGTTCGTTCCCGAACACCGGTACCGCGGTCCCTCCGAGGAGAGGCGTCGCCGCCAGCAGCGCCGTGACGAGTCTGGGGATGGCGGTGGGGATGGCGGGAATCCGGCGCCGCCTAACGGTCCGTGGTGGAACTGACGTGAGCACCGAGTCGCTCGCTGGGCCTCGCTGACAAGGCGGGCGAGGGAGGAATACCGAGTGTATTTCGACCGAAGCCCAACGATGAGCGAGCCGAAGGCGAGCAGTTCAGCGGGGATTCAGCGGGCGTCGAATGCCGCGTGAGTTTCACCACGGGCTGTTAATCATCGCCGCCGGTCAGTGAACTTCCGAGCGGACCCGCGTGGTCAGGATCAGGCGAAGATCTCGGCGATCTCGTCGTCGAACATCATCTCCGACCCGCCGAGGGAGACGGAATCCACGTAGAGGTATTCGCGGCCCGAGGGGGTGTTGTGGACCGCCTTCCTCCAGTCGATGCCGAGCGCCGAATAGATGGTCGCGACCGTGTTGTCCATGAACGGCTGCCCGGCGTGTTTCCAGCCGGGATCAACGACTTCGGAACCATCCTCGTTGGTCCGCCCAACGACGCGGCCACCCTGAACTCCGCCGCCCGCATACATCGTGGCGTAGGCGAAACGGTAATGATCCCGACCGGCCACCGGATTCATTTCCGGAGTGCGGCCGAACTCGCTGGTGACCACGATCAGGGTCTCGTCCAGCAACGTCGTGCCCGGCTCGCTGCCCGGCCGGGCGCCGAGGTCGGTGAGCAGGGAGGTGAAGCCCTGGTCCAGTCGCGGACAGGTCGTATAGTGGTTCCATTGGCGCGACCGGTCGAAGATGCCGGAGTGGTGGTCCCACTTGTCGCCGTCGTAGATATAGATGAATCGGGTGCCGGCATCGGCCTCGATCAGGTTGCGCGCGAGGATGCAGCCAAGCCCGAACTCGTCGGCGCCATAGCGCGCTTTGTCCTCTTCGCTCGCGGCGAAGAGCTTTGGCCAGCGTTCGTCGGTGAGCAGCTCGTAGGCCGACTGGTAGTAGGCGCGGTAGTCGTCTTCCTTGTCTCCCAGCGAGGCCCGCTCCGGGATGGAGACCTCCGCCATCTGGTTCAGCAGGCGGAAGCGCTCCTCCAGAACCCGGCGGCTGCCTTCCACGTTGCCTCCGAAGGAGTCGAAGACCGTCGTGGGATCCAGATCGAGGCCGGAGAACCGCGTGGGCAGGAAGCCGGCGCCGATCGAGCCGGCGCGCGCCCGCGTCAGGTAGGTGCTGACGTAGGTCGGAAAGCTGTCCGTTTCGCGCCGTTCCTTATCGAGTTCCGCCGAGATGATGCTTCCGAAGGCGGGGATTTCCCGGGCGAGCGCCACGTTGAGAGCCCTGCCGGTCTGGGTGTGGTACTGACCGTTGAAGTGGATCAGCTCGGGCGCCCGCATCGAGCGGACAAAGGCGACCTCGTCGACGCGGTCCACGAGGGTGGGGAACAGCGCGCGCGACAGGGAGATCTCGTCGTTGATCTGCACCATGTCGAGGTCCTTGGGGGTCCAGCGGGTCTCCTTGAAATCCCAGGTGTCCATGGGGCTGATCGCCCCGCCCATCTCGATGAAGATGCAATAGCGGGCGGTCCGGCGCGGATTCGCCGTGCCGTTCGCGCGGGCCTGGAGCGGCCAGATGACCTGGTTCGCGAAGGTTCCGGCCAGCGCCAAGCCTCCGAGTTTCAGGACTTCCCGGCGAGCCGGGAAGAGGTCGGCGACGCGGGGTTCGTGATTACACATCAAGACACATCCAAGGGGCACACATCCAGGGGTCAGTGGTTCAGGAGGAACTCGGGAGAGTTAACGAGCACCCACTGCAGATTCTGGGCGCCCTGGTGGCGATCCTCGGCGAGCTGCGCGGCGCCGAGTTCCGCTTCGGCCGCCGTCGGCAGGCGTCCGAGCGTCCCCAGGAACAGTTCGTTAACGAAATCTCCGTCGGCCTTGTCCGAAGCAAGCAGATCGGCCACCCGCCCTCCGGAATCGCTGGAGACCCGGCGGTTCACGACCCCCGACTGCATCATGAGCAGCGCCTGCAGGATGGAACCGCGGTTCCCGACCGGCGCCGGGGTCATCCGGTTGCTCTGGAAGAAGCTCTGCATAAGAGCGTCCACCTCCGCGCCCTCGCCGCGCCCGCGCCGCCCTCCGAGATCGGAGGGCGTGGTGAGTTCCTTGATGCGCTCGACGGTCGTTCCGGCGAACGAGAACTCCGTGGGGACATCGGTGGCGCGCGCCAGCGAGTCCACGAGTTCCGGCCCGGTCAGCACCCGGACATAGCGGCGGGGGTAGTAGCCGGTCCAGGCTTCGTCCCAGTCCCCATCGAAGTGGGGCGACAGGCCGTAAGTCTCCGACTTCATGATCGTCTTGACCAGGTGCCAGAAGCTGAAGCCGCTCTGCCGGAAGTCCTCGGCCAACGCGTCCATGAGTTCGGGGTTCAGGGGACGTGGGGGCAGGAGGTCTTCCTCGCCGGCGGCCAGCCGTTCCATCCGGTCGAGATCGAAGGCGTTGTACGGCTCCACGAAGGCGACCGTCATCAGCTTGCCCCAGACCAGGTTCACGGTGGCGCGCGCGAACTGCGGGTGTTCGGTGAGCATCCGGGCCAGCTCGTCCCGAGGGTTCTCCCCCGCGCGGGGCGTCTCCCCGGTCAGCAGGAAGGCGGGCTCGTAAGCGAGCCCCTCGAGACGGGGGAAGCGTCCCTCGGAGAGGGTGTGGTACGGCGCGTCGTTTCCAGTGTCGTATCCCTTGGCAAGATCGTCCACGAGCAGATCCACCACCACGTTCTTCGACCGATCGTCCCAGGTCGTGATCTGCCGGGCATTGCCCATGAACGCCGAGTGCCGATAGAACTCCTCGCGGGTTCGCTTCGAGAGCCACTCGTTCATTGGCTCGAGGTGTGCCGCACCGTCGTGGCAGGAGAAGCAGGAAGTGTTGATGCCAAGGAAGATCCGGGAAACGTCGACGTTGAACTGGTCGATCGCGTCCAGCCGGTTGTGGATGGAGTAGTCGTCCGGACCCATGACGATCCGGCTCTTGGCCTGGTGCGAGCGCGCCAGCAACGCCAGCGAAGGAACGCTCCCGTGCGCCTTGGCCACTCCGGTGAGGAGGTCGCGTACCACCTCGTCGTAGGGCCGGTCGGTGGTGAGCCACTCCTTGATCCAGCTCTGGAACGGGTTGCGAACCGCGCCTACCTGGTGGGCGAGGCGGAAGAGATCCCCGAAGAACCACGCCCACTGCTCCGCGAACTCTTCCGTACCCACCAGTTCGTCCACGAGTCGCGCCCGTTTGTCGCGAGGGTCGTCGGCGAGGAACGCGCGGATTGCTTCCGGCGTGGGAATGAGTCCCGTGGCGTCGAGCATGGCGCGCCTGAGGAAGGCCGCGTCGGAACTGGGAGCGGCGTGGGGGATTCCCAGCGCCTCCCGTTGCGCTCCGAGGATCTCGTCCACCAGGGTGCGCCGTGGGAAAACCTGGCTGACCGGGTCGGCGGCGGCGCCCGTGCCGCGCGGGAGCCGGCCCGCGGCGGCGATCGCCCGGCGCGCCTTCTCGCTCGCGGTCTCGCCTTCAGCGGCGATCCGGTGCGCCCGATCGGCCAGCCGATCCTGAATTTCCTGTGGGTCTTCCTGCTGTTCCGGTGTGCCTTGGCTCGTCGGTGGTTGCGCTACCGCGGAAAGAGAAAAGACCAGCGCCGCAGCGGTGATCAGGCCCACGCGTACAGGGGTCAACATAGGGGGGTCAGCATCTCCGAAAAGGCGATTGTATGGAGGGTTCCGAACCCGGGTCAAACGGACCCCCGGGCCGCGGAAAATCCGCTTGTTCCGGCCGCCAAAACCGGTGGTACGGACCTTGCGCCTAGACTCGGTGCAAATGACGATCTCCGCCTTCCTGGACACGATTTCGCGGCTTACGCCCGCGCCGACTCTCGCGGCCCTGCTGACGTGCCTGCCCGTCGTCGCTCTCGCCTCGCCGGCGGCCTCCGGATCCGGCCCGGAATCCGGACAGGAGCTGGCGGTCCTGGCGGGCTATTGGGAACTCGACCCCGAAGAAAGCGACGATCCGGCCGAGGTGATGCGGCAGGCGGCGGAGCGCGAAGAAGAGGGTCGGGGCCGCCGCGGGCGCCGGGGCCGGGGAGCGGGGTCCGGTCCGCCGGGTGGCATGGGCAGGGGAGGAATGGGCGGACGCGGTGCCGGCGGCGGCCCGGGCGGCGGTGGAAACAGCCTGCTGAGCCTGCCGGATCTGCTGGAGATCGAATCGGGTGGCGGCGAATTGCGGCTCGTCCTCGACGAGCGGGTCCAGATCCTCTACCTGGACGGCGAGGAACACATCCGGGAAGACGGGCGTGGAGGGAAGATCACCAGTGTGGCCGAATTCCGCGGCGGCATCGCGCGGGTGCGGGAGGTCCGGGAGCTGCCGATGGGAAAGCTTGAAGTGTTCCGCACCCTTCAGGCCACACAAGACGTGCTCGTTGTGCGCACCGAACTCAAGATGCCACGGAGAGGGGATCCGGTGCTGTTCCGGAGCGTGTACCGGCGGATCCCGTAGCGGATCCACTTCCGGGCTCTGGGAGCGCCGGTCTTCAGACCGGCATCGCGGCCACCGGCCGCGAAACTCCCGCCGCCACGCTCGCCGACTAACCGGACCTGTTCGAGGACGGCGAAACGTCGTGCGGACGCAGGGGTGACGTTGCGCGATCCTCGTTGCTGGCCGCGCAATGCGGGGATTGGCGACGGGATTTTCGCTCCCCTGCGGGGAGCGATGCCGGTCTAAAGACCGGCGTTCCTGGTCCGCGGACGGTGCGCCACGCCGCCGGAAGAAACGGCGCGCTGAGCGCAGCGTTCAGAAGCAGAAAGGTCAGGTGGGCGGACAGGCTGTAGGCGAGCAGGGCGGCTTCTCCGCCCGGTGAGGCGGCGGCCGTTCCGGCGTGGAAAAAGAGCCAGGCGGCCTGGCTCGTTCCGATGCGCGCCACCGCGATCGGCAGAGCGCCCGCGAGGAAGATGATCGGGAGGGTGGCGAGAAGAGATCCCACCGGAATCTGGATACCGAAGGCCCCGAGGGCGAAGTGGTGTCCCACCGCAGCGGCGACGATCAGGGGCGCCTTGAACGCGAGTACCCACAGGTAGTGTTTCGGCGCGGCCGTTCGGAAGGTGCGCAGCAGGCGCCATCGGGGCGGCCCGAGACCGGCCCCTCGGAGACGGCCGCGCAGGAAGGCGACCAACAGGCAAAGGCCCAAGAAGCCGACCGCGGCGGCGGCGGGAACCCGGTCGGGCGCCTGGCCGCCCAGGACGAACGCCCCTCCTGCCGCCCAGAGCAGAAGGTGGGCGCGCTGGCAGAGGTCGAGAAAGAGGATCGTCCCGGCGCACTCCCAGTAGCCGGAATCCGCGTGCGATTTCGGGCTGTTTCCGGCAACCGCGAAGCGCCGTCCCAGGGTGCCCACCATGGCGGCCTGTGAGGCGCGCCCGTTCCAGAGCGAAATCAGATAGTCCACCGCGCGAACCGCGAGCGATTCGCGGAAGCTGATCCCGGGAGGGTGGAACCAACGGAGCACCGCCGTCAGGAGGGCGCCGTCGAGCAGGACGTAGAGGATGGAGACCGGCAGCAGCGCCGCGAAGAAGAGGAGCGGATCGGCTCCCGACAGCGCATCCAGAATCCGGTCCGGCGGGATCCGGCGGAAGAGGAGCGCGAGGATGAGGGCCGCTCCGACGAACGGGAGGGCCCCCAGGAGAAGCCGCTTCGCCCCGAAACGGGATTCCATGTTCTTGCGCGAAACAGATCAGGCGTTCAAACCGGTGACCATCAGCCCGGCGTGGCGCGCGGGACCCCGGTTCAGTTCCATCAGTAACGTGAGGGCGGCCTCGGCGACGCGGGATCCTCGCAGCGGTCCGGTGGGCACCGCCCGCAACCCGGAAAACGCCGCCGCCCGGGCGGCCGCCTCACAGTTCGCCGGTTCGTCGGCGAATACGAGGACATCCGGTGATGCGTCCCGGGAGGCCGGCTCCGGCAGGCGCCGCAGGACGCCGGCGGCGATCGTCTGGAAGGCGGCCGCGATGCGGACCTTCCGGGCGCCCGTCCGGCGGAGGGTCCGCTCGGCTTCTTCGGCTGCCGAGGTCTCCGGCCGTGAACCCGGCGGCCAGATCACGGCGCAGCAGACGACCATTTTCGATTCGAGCGCGGGGCCGACCTCGTGCAGAAGAACCTCCTGCGCGGAAAAAGGCACGCTGAGAAATACCGTTTCTGCAGCGCCCGCCGCCGCCAGATTGGTCGTCCCGGACACCGTGAGTTCCTGTTCCGGGAAAGGAGCGCCGCCCGCGGGATCCAGCCCGCGGCGAACTCGAGCCGCGGCGTCCATGGCTCGGCTCTCATCGCGGGAGCCGATCACCACCTCAGCCCCGCCGACCGCAAGCCTCCACGCGAGCCCGAGTCCGAACCGTCCGCTCCCGCCCAACACCGCGAAGCGGGGGCCGCTCACTGGAAGATGTCTTTCCCGCGCTCGCGAATCAGCGAAGCCCCGGTGCCGCGCTGTCCAGCCGGATCCAACGGGCACCCCCTCACCAGGACCGCCGGAATTCGCCGCAACTTGCCCATCACGATGCCCGCGGCTGCCGCCAACTCGTCTCCCACGGCGGTCGTCGCCGACTGGAGTGTGCGGCCGGCAGGATCCTGCTGCCCCCGATAGTCGACGAGCGAGCAGGCGCCGGCGATCCCGATGGCCACGTTGATCGCTCCCAACCGGAAGGGACGGCCCCACGTATCGGTGATGACGACTCCCAGGGCCGCATCGGTCGCTGAGGACAGCTGCGCGGCAAGCTCGCCTGCTGAACGGTCGGGATCCTCCGGCAGCAGGCACACATGGCCTTCGGGCACGTTCGAGCGGTCCACGCCCGAGTTGGCGCACACAAAGCCGTGACGGGTCTGGGTAATCAGAACCCCGCGCTGCACCCGGACGATGCTGTGCGCCTCGCCCATTACTGCCTGGACCTCGCGTTCGTCCCGTCCATTCGCGCGAGCCCAGGCGCGGGCGATCTTGGAAGGCTGCATGCGGTCGAGGCGGACCAGGCGGCCCTCCGCCTTGGAAACGACCTTGTGGCACACCACGAGGATGTCGCCGTCGGCGGGGTCCAGGTGCGCTCGGAGCATGCCGTCGAGCAGCAGGTGGGCCAGGTCGCATCCGGGTTCGACTTCCGGGATCCCTTCGAGTGGGGTGAGCGTGAGCATGGCCGACGAACAAATAATCCTACCGGTCCGTGGGCGGCGGGAGCGAACGAAAACCCAGGAAGTCGTAGTGGACCCGCCGGCGAATCCTGCGGATGAAGTACATCCGGGCGTCCACCGTCATGGTCACTCGCTGCGGAAGCCAGATCCTTCCGTCCAACTGGCTTTCCACATCGGCGCTCGTCCCGCGGTGGAGACGCCCGAAGAGGCCGGCAACGAAGTTCTCGTCCTGCTGGAGGACGGTCCGAACCCGGGCGATCTGCAGATTCTCCGGATCCACCCATAGCTCGCCCTCGCATTTGGACACGACCGACATCATCCGGTTGGGAGCGTCTTCGAACCCCGCTCGAGGCCGGAAGCGCACAATCTGCATGGGCCGGCCGCGCCAGGTCGCGCCCCGGAACAGTTCTCCCTCGAACATCTCGAGCTCGAGCGCGTCCTTCACGATCTTGTAGAAGAGGTCCATCCCGTTCTTGGGGAGGACTTCGTAGTCCGGATCCTGGCGTTCCAGGGCCAGGCGGTCCTCTTCGGCCTCCTCCTTTGCCGCTTCGACGGCCCGCCGGTAACGCCGCTCTTCCCGGCGGAACCGCCGCCCGCCGATCTCCTCGCCGTCAAGTTCGAGCAGCTTCCAGAGGTGACGGCCGAACACCGGCTCGTATTCGTAGAGTGCGTTGGCGGTGGAGACGACGTCCCGCGCTTCGTCGAGGGCTTCGGTCGTGATCAGTTGGCGGAAGGTCAGTCCGCCTTCCAGCCGCCTCACGGCCTCGCGGTGTTCCAGCACCCGCGCGAGCAGCGTTTCCGCAGCCTGCTTCCCCCCGATCTGAACTTCTTGGGCGGAGGCCTGACTTTGTCCACCGGCTGCTAACGCCAGCGAGATCCAGAGGACTGTCGCCACCCGCATCAGGAACGGGAGTTTAGGGCGCGGTCAAGGTCGGTCGGGGGTGGCCGTGGGGTTCGGTTACGGTTTGGCAGCCCGTGGACAAAGTCACGCGGCGTTCGAGCGGCGATGCATCCCGGCTGAGCCGCGCCGCTTCACGTCGCTCATCGTTGCGCTTCGGTCGAAATACACTCGGGCCAGTTCTCCCGGTGGGGGCTTCTCCCTCGCGCGCCTTGTCAGCCGGGCGCCTCGCCCCCACCGGGAGACTGGCCACTCTCGGCGCTCACGCCACCTTATCCACGGACTGCTACTAATGGCTTTCGGCGGGCTGGACTGGATCGTCTTCGGGCTCTATGTGGCTGCGACGCTTGCCATTGGTCTGTGGGCGGTCCGCTTCGCGGCGAAAGACAGCGATTCCTTCTTTCTCGCCGGGCGGCGACTTCCCTGGTGGTTGCTCGGGACCTCGATGGTGGCGACCACCTTCTCGACCGATACCCCGAACCTGGTCGCCGAACTTGTCCGGCAAAACGGCGTGGCCGCCAACTGGGCGTGGTGGGCCTTCTGCATCACCGGCATGCTCACGGTGTTTGTCTTCGCGCCGCTGTGGCGGCGGAGTCGGCTCACGACGGACCTGGGGTTCTATGAGATCCGCTACTCGGGAAAACCGGCCGCCTTTCTGCGAGGATTCCGCGCGGTCTATCTCGGGGTCTTCTTCAACTGCGTGGTCATTGCCACCGTTACCCTCGCCGGCGCCAAGATCGGCGGCGTACTTTTCGGACTGGACAAGTCGACCGCCGTCCTGATCGCCGGCGTGCTGGCGGCCGCCTACGCGGTGGTCGCGGGATTTTGGGGAGTGGTGGTCACCGACCTCCTGCAGTTCGTCCTGTCCATGGTGGGGGCCGTGGTGGCGGCGGTCTGGGCGCTCCGACACCCGGCGGTGGGCGGTCTCTCGGGGCTGGTGGAGCAGTTCGGGGACCGCCTCGCCATCGTTCCACCGACCGGGACCGAAGCATTCGCGGTCCTGTTCGTGGTGCCGGTGGCGCTCCAGTGGTGGAGCGTCTGGTACCCGGGAGCGGAGCCCGGGGGGGGCGGTTACATCGCCCAGCGGATGCTGGCCGCCCGGAGCGAGAAGGACGCGCTCCGGGGGACGCTCTGGTTCAACATCGCCCACTACACCCTGAGACCCTGGCCCTGGATCCTGGTGGCCCTTGCCTCACTGGCCGTCTATCCGGATCTGGCCGCTCTCCGGGATGCGCTGCCCGGCCTCGACCCGGCGCTTGTCGGCGACGACCTCGCCTATCCCCTCATGCTCCGGCTCCTGCCGCCCGGACTCCTGGGTCTGGCCGCCGCTTCGCTCGCGGGGGCCTACATGTCCACCGTGGACACCCACCTCAACTGGGGCGCCTCCTATCTGGTGGAGGACGTCTACCGGCGGTTCTTCCGGCCCGCCGCCGGAGCTCGCGAATCCGTTGCAGTAGCGCGCGCCGCCACCATCCTCCTGATGGCGGCGGCCGGACTGCTCACGCTCTTCATCGACACCGCGCGGGGAGGCTTCGGGTTGCTGCTCCAGATCGGGGCCGGTACCGGGCCGCTCTTCATCGCGCGCTGGCTGTGGTGGCGCATCAACGCCTGGAGCGAGATCGCCGCCATGGCGGGATCTCTGGCGGTGGCGGTGTCCCTTCCGTTTCTCGGGATCGAGCCGGGCTCGATTCGGGGACTGGTGATCGGCCTGGCCGCCACTACGGTGATTTGGGTAGGCGCGACTCTGGTGACCCCGGCCGAGTCGAAGGAGACGCTCGACGCTTTCGTCGAGCGAACCCGGCCGCCGCGTCCTGGTTGGGACGCCGCCTACGTTCGTACGCGGTTGCGCCCCGAGCCCGTCACCCGCGCTTTTCTCGCGTGGCCGGTGGCCTGCGTGATGGTCTATTCCGTGCTCTTCGGGAGCGGGGCGCTGCTCTTCGGACGCGGTCTCGCCATCACCCTGTCCTGGGCTCTTCTCGCCCTGGCGTCCGCCTTCGCGCTCACCCGGCTGCTATCCCCCCGGAGTTAGCAGCCGGTGGTGCAACCCACGCGGCGTTCGGCCGGCGATCCATCCCGGCTGAACCGCGTCGCTTCGCGCCGCTCAACGTTGCGTTTCGGTCGGAATACACCCGGTATTCCTCCCTCACGCGCCTTGTCAGCCGGGCGCCTCCCCGGCCTCGGCGCTCCCGTGGGCTCCACCACCGGCTGTTCACCACTCCGCTTCGCCCCCCCACCGGGAGAACTGGCGTTCTGCGTTGCGTTTCGGTCGAAATACACTCGGTATTCCTCCCTCACGCGCCTTGTCAGCCGGGCGCCTCGCCCCCACCGGGAGAACTGGCCAGCCTCGGCGCTCACCCGGGTTCCACCACAGGCTGCTAGCGCTACCGGCGCCGTCTGCGCATGACGGTGTCGCGGTCGATGAGCTGGACCCGTACCTCCAGTTCGCGCTCGTCGCGCCAGAGCCGCAGGCTGACTTCGTCACCTACCCGGTAATTCGTTTCGAGGAGAAGCAACAGGTCACGCTCCGAACTTACGGTGCGTCCGTCTACCGCCAGCAGGTAGTCCCCGCCGTAGCGGATCCGCAGGTTGCCGATTCGTCCAACCTGGCCCGCTCCGCGCAGCCCGGCGCGGTCCGCGGGCCCGCCCCGCGCGACCGCCCGGATCATCAGACCCCCCTCCGGGGGGGTCGCGATTCCGACCCGGCGAAAGTAGGCCGCGAACTGCTCGTTGATCTCCTGGACTGAAATCGCCAGGTGGGGGTGCGGGTATCGGCCGTTCCGGATCAGTTCCGGCACGACGCGCGCCAGCGTGGCGGCGGGAATGGCGTACCCGATTCCCGCGGAGGTCCCGGTGGGGCTCACGATGGCGCTGTTTACACCGACCACCCGTCCATCGAGGTCCAGCAGGGGCCCTCCGGAGTTCCCCTGGTTGATCGCTGCGTCGGTCTGGATGATCTCGCCGATGAATCCCCGATCGGGACTCTCGATGATGCGGCCGAGGCCGCTCACCACTCCGGTGGTCAGGGTCTGGTCGAGGCCGAAGGGATGTCCGATGGCCACCACGAACCGCCCTACTTCGAGGGCGTCGGAGTCTCCGAGCGCCAGGGGTTGTGGATCGTTGGCGCCGGCCCCCACTTCAAGGACGGCAAGATCGTTCGAGGGATCGGCTCCCACCAGTCGGGCATCGCGCACTTCGCCGTCGGAGAAGGTGACCTGAAGCTGATCGGCTGCCTCCACGACGTGGTAGTTCGTGACGATGCGCCCCTGGCCGTCGTAGACGAACCCGGAGCCGGTGCCCTGCTGGGTGACCTGGCCCCGGAACCAGTCGTAGCTCTGGATTTCAGCGGTGATGTTCACGACCGCGGGGCTGGCCGTCCGGTAGACCGCCGAGATCCGCCGTTCCAGCTCGATCTGGGCACCCTCGGCGAGGCCTGCGAACCCAGCGGCCACCAGGACGGCTGACGCAAGTGTCCGGGTTGGCATGGGGTGCGAATGTGGTGTTAGCAAGAAACGCGCCGACGAAATGATTCTGGTAGAGTTATTAACTATGAAAGCCATTTTCAATATCAAGAAGCTCCCGGCGGCCCGTTTCGGGAAGCTTGGAGCCGCCGCAATTGTCGTCATCGCGGCAGCCGGCTGCACGGGCGCCCCCGAGCCCGAGACTCTGACCATCTATTGTGGCCGAGGAGAGTCGCTCGTCGGGCCGGTGGTTCAGGCGTTTCAGGAGGAGACGGGCATTCGGGTGGAGATCCGGTACGGCGGGACCGCGGACCTCGCCGCGCAGATTCTCGAGGAGGGCGACCAGAGTCCGGCGGACGTCTATTACGGTCAAGACGCGGGAGCCCTTGGCCAATTGGCGAGCGAAGGCCGTCTGAGTGCACTTCCCGCGTCGATCCTTGATCGGGTTTCACCTCGTTTCCGGGATCCGAACGGGCGCTGGGTGGGGACCACCGGCCGCGCCCGGGTGTTCGTCTACAACACCGAACTCCTGAAGCCCGAGGATCTGCCGGACACGATCCACGGTCTGATCGATCCGCGCTGGCAGGGCCGCATCGGCTGGGCGCCGACGAACGGATCCTTCCAGGCGTTCGTGACGGCCGTCCGGCGGCTCGAGGGAGAGGGCGCTGCCAGGGAATGGCTCGAAGGAGTACTGGCCAACGACCCGGTGGCCTACCCGAACAACACTGCCATTTACCAGGCGGTTGCGGACGGGGAAGTGGAGCTGGCGCTGTCGAACCACTACTACCTCTTCCGCTTCCTGGTCCAGCAGGGACGGGAGTTCGCCGCACGCACCGTGAGCCCGGCGGGAGGAGGAGCCGGAGGCCTCATCAACATCTCCGGCGGCGGGGTGGTGAACACGGCGGCCAACCCCGAAGCCGCCGAGCGCTTCCTGGCCTATCTGCTCACGGAATCGGTGCAGGAGCGTTTCGCCCGGGAAACGTTCGAGTATCCGCTGGTTGAGGGGATCCCTACCGATCCCGCGGTGACACCCCTCTCCGAAATCAATCCTCCGGACCTCGAACTCGGAGACCTGGACGACCTGCGGGGAACGCTCGATCTCCTTCGTGAGGTTGGAGCAATCTGATCGCCCGCGGGGAGGGGACATCCCTCCCCGCACCCCACCCTCGCGGCGCGGTGCGCCGCGAGGTAGCGGCCCGGCAGGTCTCCGGCACCGACTCCTCTGGCCCTCGAATCCGTAGAGCCTCGAACGGCCGCACTGGCCACGGTGATGAGTCACTCATGAACGACGCTCCCCTGACGCGCTCCCTGACGCGCCCCCTGACGCGATGAGCGCTCCGGCCCGGTGGAGCCGCCCGCCTTCCCGGCTTCTCCAGGCCTCCGGCATCTTTGTTGCGGCGATGTGCCTCCTGCCGCTCCTTTATCTGGCGGGACGGGCGGTGGCCGGCGGCGGGTTGTTCGACGTGCTGCTGCGTGAGCGCAGCATCGGGATTGCCGGGAGGACGCTTCTGTTGACGGGAGCCGTAGCGGCGGGGGCCGTCGGGCTCGGGCTGCCGTTGGCCTGGCTCACCGCCAGGACCGATCTCCCCGGCCGGCGAATCCTGACCGGCCTGTTGGCGCTGCCGCTCGCGGTGCCGTCGTACGTGGCGGCCTTTACCGTGGCTACCGCGCTCGGCCCGCGTGGGCTGCTCCAACGCGCATTGGAACCTGTCACGGGGTGGGAACGGCTTCCGGAGATCTACGGTTTCCCCGGCGCCTTTCTGGTTCTCGTGCTGCTCAACTACCCCTACGTGTATCTGGCGGCCCGTGCGCGGTTCGCGGTTCTGGATGAATCGCTTGACGATGCCGCGAAAGTGCTCGGCGCCAGCCGCTGGCGGCGCTTCACCCGGGTGACCCTGCCGCTCTTGTCGACGGCCCTGTTGTCGGGCGGGTTGCTCGCGGCGCTTTACACCCTGAGCGACTTCGGAGCCGTCTCGCTGCTGCGCTACGAGACCTTCACCTGGGCCATCTACAACCAGATCCGCGGATCGCTGGATCGCCACACGGCGGCCGGGCTCGCCCTCCTGCTGGTGTTCGCAACCCTCCTGGTGCTTGCCGCCGCCAGGCGGTTCGAGAGTTCCGCGGGCCCGTCTCCCGGGGCCGTGCAATCCCGCCCGCCCCGCATCCAGGCGCTCGGCGGCTGGAAGTGGGCGGGGCTGCTCCTGTGCCTGCTGGTTCTGCTGCCGGCGCTGGTCCTTCCGGTCGGGGTCTGCGTCTACTGGCTGGTTCAGGCTCCGGTCGGGGCGGTGACCGGGCTCGTTCCCGCGCTGGGACGAACGGGACTCGTCTCGCTGCTCGCCGCGGTTGTGACGACCGCGCTCGCCATCCCGGTGGCCTTCCTGACGGTCCGCTTCCCCTCGCGCCGGAGTTCCGCCCTCCGTGCCATCTCGCATATCGGTTTCGGTTTGCCGGGACTCGTCGTCGGCCTGTCGCTTGTCTATTTCGCGGTGAACCTGGCGCCCTTCCTCTACCAGACGCTGGCCCTGCTGGTCTTCGCGTACGCAGTTCACATGTTGCCGCAGGCGATCGCGCCGGTGGAGGCCACCCTGGCGCCCCTCAGCGCGCGGCTCGACGACGCGGCGCGTACCCTGGGCGCGCGCTGGATGCGCCGCCACCTGGCGGTTACGCTGCCCCTCCTCGGCCCCGGCCTGGCGTCGGCACTCGCACTCGTGTTTCTGACCAGCGTCAAGGAGTTGCCCGCCACCCTCATGCTGGCGCCCACCGGGTACACCACTCTCGCTACCACTGTCTGGAGCGCGGCGGAGAACGTAGAACTCGGCCGGGCGGCGGCCGCCTCGCTGATCCTGCTCCTGTTCTGCGCGGTGGCGCTGCTCGTCGTCCTGCGTCCGGGACGTCCACTTCGTCCGGCGGTGCGCTGATGAGTGGTGCGGGCGGCGACGCTGCCCACCAACCGGCGCTTTGTTGCCGGGCGATCGAGAAACGCTTTCGCGGCAACGGGGATCGGGACCCGGACCGCACGGTGCTGGCCGGGGTGGATCTGGATGTCCCGTCCGGCAGCCTGACTGCCGTTTTGGGGCCGAGCGGCGGGGGCAAGACAACCCTGCTCCGCATCGTGGCCGGTCTGGAAACGGCGGACGCGGGAGAGGTGCGGCTGCTCGGGCTGACGGTGAGCGGAAAGGGCGTGTTCGTTCCCCCGGAGTCGCGGCGGGTGGGTCTCGTGTTCCAGGAATACGCGCTCTTCCCGCATCTCTCGGCCCTCGGGAATGTGGCCTTCGGAGTGCCGGGACCGGCGGGTCTGCCGCGTGCATGGGGCGCTCTCCAGATGGTCGGGTTGTCGGAAATGGCAGGGCAGCGGCCCCACGAACTCTCTGGTGGAGAACAGCAACGGGTAGCGCTCGCGCGCGCCCTCGCCCCCGAGCCGGCGGTGGTGCTGCTGGACGAGCCGTTTTCGAACCTCGACGCGCCCCGCCGGGCGGGGGTGCGGGAGGAAGTGGCGCAGTTGCTCCGGCGCCTCGGTACCACCGCGGTACTTGTTACCCACGACCGGGAAGAGGCGTTTCTACTCGCCGACCAGGTCGTTCTCCTGCTGGACGGGAGGGTGGTCCGTTCCGGAAGACCCGAGGAACTCGCCCGGGATCCCGGAAGCCGCGCCGGCGCCGAGTTTCTGGGGGAGACCAACTTCCTCCCGGGCGAGAGCGACGGAAAGACTGCGGTCTGCGAGATTGGCCGGGTAGAGATCCTGGCGCCGGCTTCCGGCGAAGGGCCGCCACGGGGTCCGGTCGAGGTTCTCCTGCCCCTTGACGGGCTGCTGGTGGAGCCCTTCGTGGACGAAGAGCGCGCCGCGGCCAACTCCGCGGTGCTGACCCGGACATCGTTCCACGGAGCCTTCCAGCTCATCGAAGCGCGTCTTCCCTCGGGAAGCTCCATTGCCGCCCGGTCTCCGGCGCGAGAGATCTGGCAGGGGCTCCTCCGGCCGGGACAGCGGGTGGGGCTCCGTCCCGCGGGGCCGGTGCCGGTGTTTCCCGCCTAGCACGGGCGCGGGCTGGACCCGCGATGCGGTTGCGCTACGGGCCTTCCCCGCCAACAATGGTCCGCATGTTGTCTCGGCGCCTTTTCGTTCTTCTTTTTTCGGCGGCAACGCTCAGTTGCGGCGGCGGAGCCCAGGATCATCCCTGGAACGCGCTCGACGCCGAGCGGCCCATCGCGGCGTTCGACAGCGTCTTCATTGAAGAGCTGACCTGGATGGAGGTGCGCGACCGGATCGCCGGCGGCGCAACCACCGCGATCGTCGCCACCGGCGGCATCGAGCAGAACGGTCCCTACGTGGTCACCGGGAAGCACAACGTGGTGCTCCGGGCTACCACCGAAGCGATCGCCCGGCGATTGGGCGACGCGCTGGTCGCTCCCATCGTCAAGCTCGTGCCCGAAGGGGACCACGACCCCCCGACCGGGCACATGCGCTTCCCGGGGACCTTCAGCCTCACCCCGGAGACCTTCGAGATGGTCCTCACCGACGTGGCGCGAAGCCTCGCGACCAGTGGGTTCACCGACATCCTGATGATCGGTGACAGCGGCGGGAACCAGCGCGGAATGGCCGCGGTGGCGGAGCGCTGGAACGCCGAACCGCCGCATGCCGGCGTACGCCTCCATCACATCCTCGAGTACTACCGGGAGGACATCTGGAGCTTCGAACAACTCAAGGAACTCGGGGTGCACCAGGAGCCGGACGTCCAATCCGCGTCGCGAGCCGGGATCCACGACGACTATCACTACGACGCGATCATGGCGACCGTGGACCCGGGAACGATCCGGGCGCGCGAACGTCGGGCGGCCGGCCTCTTCGAGATCAACGGCGTCTCGCTCGACCCGCTCGATCTGACGATTGCGAACGGGCAGGCGATGGTCGCGCGCCGCGCGGAGATTACGATCGAAGCGTTCCGGAAATCCCTGGAGCAGTAGACCGGGGGCGCCGGTCTAGGAGCGCCGGTCTAGGAGCGCCGGTCTTCAGACCGGCATCGCTCCCCGCAGGGGAGCGAAACTCCCGTCGCTACGTTCGCTCATAGCCGGGACCCCATACGAGGATGGCGAAACGCTCCTCCGGCGCTCCCAGCAGCCTGTGGTGAAACCCGGAAGGCATCCATTCGCGGCGCGCAGCGCCGCGGGGGTGGGGTGTGGGGAGGGGTTTCCCCTCCCCACGAAAGACGATGGTGCGAATCGCGCAGCGATTCGCACCATCAACCCGTGGGGAAAGCGCCCCGCACGCACACAAACCGACGGATTCGCCGCGCGCGACCTCCTGGGGCTCGTGCGGGGTGCTTTCACCACGGGCCGCAGAGACCGGCGTATCGAGCACCTTCCGGAGCCGTTCGTCCTTCGAGACCCGCCAGATGCGGGCGTCGAGGTAGTAGTGCTGCATCGCCCACCCGAGGAGTGAAGCAGCTACCACCTCGGCCCCCAGGGCTCCCCCTCCGTCACCCGGGGCGCCGGCCACCAGACCTGCCAGCGGCAGCAGCACCTCGTTGAGCAGCCCGGAGAGCATCCCGCTCACCGAGTGGACCAGGGGTCCCCGGTAAGCGAGGAAGGTGAACACCAGCCCGAGCGCGAAGTAGAGCGCCGGGCTACGGAACGACAGGGCCGCGGCGCTGTGTCCGGAACGGTAGCGGCGCTTCGCGTAGTCCCAGACGAACCGGTGGTACTGGAGGTTGTGGCCGGCGGTGACCAGCGGCACCACGAAGAGGACGAGAAGCGGGTTCGAAAACGCCGCGGCGTGGAGCGGCACGGTGGCCGCCAGGAGCAGCAGTTTGGGGAGATTTCTGGGCTTGCCCTGAAGGTAACGGCGCCGTTGGAAGGCGGCGTAGCCGATCACGGCGAGCATCCAGAGCGATCCCAGCGGCAGGTGGAGCCAGGACCCGAGCGCCCGGCCGCCGATCTCGGTGCCGAAGCCCAGGGGCGGCATCCCGCTTTGCCCGTACCAGGGAGCGGTCAGGAACCACCCGATCGGCAGGTAGAAGACGATCGGGAAGACGATCCGATCCACGCGGAGTTCAAACTCGTCCTCCGCCGCCGGATTCCGGCGGGCGTAGAGCCGCAAGAACCCCCAGTGCTGGCGCACCACGTGGTAGTAGGCCCATAGGCGGAAGAAGACCAGGAAGACGACGCTTCCGGCCGCTTCCCAGCCGGAGGGGAGGACACCGGCGGATGACAGCACCCGGGGGGCCAGGATGAGGGCCGGGCCAAGCAGGAAGAAGCCGAACGAAGCCAGCAGCACCCCGCCACGAAGGCGCCATTCCTCGGGATCCAGCACCGTGCGGGCCAGGGTGGCGAACAGGTGTGGCGCGTCGAGCAGCACCGCCCAACTCGTGACCACGACCAGTCCCAGGCTCAGCGGGAGGGCGAAGTCCCCGACCCGCAGGGTGGCGAAGGCGTCCCGGAGCGGGTTGTCCAGCCCGGCGCCCACCCCGAGGACAAGCGCCAGGTAGGCCCAACCGATGCCGGCCGAAAGGATGATCCAGACCAGGTCCGCCCGGAACCCCATCAGCCAATTCCGGGAGAATGGATTGGCAGCGCTGGAGGTCATCGCCACTCCCGAAGGCGCGCCGCGAGCTGCGGCCTGCCCGCTTACCCCCGGTTTCCCGATCGCCGGGTGGAGAGGCGCGGCCAGAGGGGTTTCCCCGCCTGCGTGGTGAGGGCGCCGGCTCCCTGAAAGACGGCGTGCTCGTCGAAGCGGATTGGGTCGCCGGACGCGCCGCCCAAGCGTTCGAGAATGCGGGCGGTGGACTTCGGCATGACCGGATGGAGAAGGACGGCGGCGATCCGGGTCGCTTCCGCGGCCTCGTAGAGAGCTTCGTCGAGCGCCTCTCCGGCGTCTGGATCGTTCGCGAGCTTCCACGGAGCCCGCTCGGTCAGGAATTCGTTGACCGCCCCCACGATCCGGAAGGCGGCGGCCGCCCCGTCGTGAAGACGAAGTCCCTCCATCGCCTCGCGGTAGTCGGCCACCGCCCGGGTCGAGATTTCAGCAAGAGGCGAGCGGGCCGAAGCGGCCAGCCGGCCATCGCGGTAGCGGCCGGCCATCGAGGTGATGCGGCTGACCAGGTTCCCGAGCGCGTTGGCGAGATCCGAGTCGTAACGCGCCTCGAAACGATCCCAGGAGAAGTCACCGTCCTGTCCGTACTGGATTTCGCGGACCAGGAAGAGTCTGAGCGGGTCGGGGCCGAAGTGGTCGCTCGCTTCGAGCGGGTCCACTGCCGTTCCGAGCGACTTGCTCATCCGCTCTCCCTGGAAATTCACGAAGCCATGCCCGAAGACCTGACGCGGGATGGGAAGCCCGGCCGCCATCAGCATGGCCGGCCAGATCACGGCGTGGAAGCGGGTGATGTCCTTGCCCACGATGTGGAGGTCGGCGGGCCAGCGCTCCTCCCAGCCCTCCTCATCGGTCCCGTAACCGGTTGCCGAGAGATAGTTCATGAGCGCGTCGAACCAGACGTACACCACGCTGGCGTCGTCGAAAGGCACCGGGATCCCCCAACCGGTGCTCGGCCGGCTGACCGAAAGATCGAGGAGCCCCGCTTCGAGGACGTTCGTCAGCTCGTTCCGCCGGGTCTCGGGCTCGATGAAGCTCGGCTGGTCCCGGTAGAGCTCGAGCAGCCGGTCGCGGTACGCCGAGAGGCGGAAGAAGTGGTTCTTCTCGGAGATCCAGTCCGGCTTCGCCCGGTGGAGGGGGCAGCTGCCGTCTTCAAGATCCTTCTCCTGTTTGAAGGCCTCGCAAGAGACGCAGTACCAACCCTCGTACGTTCCCTCGTAGATGCCACCCCGGGCGCGAATCGCCTCGAGCAGCTTCTGGACCCCCAGGTGGTGCCGCTTCTCGGTGGTGCGGATGAACTCGTCGTAGGAGACGTCGAGCTTCGCCCAGACCGCGCGGAAGGTGTCCTCCATCTTGGCGCAGTAGTCGAGCGGATCGAGGCCCTGTTCTTCAGCCTTCCGCCGCACGTTCAGGGAGTGCTCGTCGGCCCCCATCAGGAAGTGGGTGTCGTACCCCGCGCTCCGCTTGAAGCGCGCGATCACGTCGGCGGTGATCTTCTCGTAGGCCGTCCCCAGGTGCGGCGGCGAGTTGACGTAGTCGATGGCGGTGGTCAGATAGAAACGGGGCACGGGCGGCCGGAATCTTACGCGCCGAGAGGGTCAGGGACCGCCGGTCTTCAGACCGGCACCGCCGCCCATAGGGCGGCGAACGCCTACCGCCACCCTGCACCGATGACTCTGCCGGCCAGGGAACGCCGACCTCCGGTCGGCATCGCCCGCCGAGAGGCGGGCGAAAAGCGTACGGCTGGCAGCGAAGATGGCGTGGCGCAGCGGTGATCCTTGCATCAGACCGCCACTCCGCGGAAGCCCACCGATTGTTGCGAACTTGACAACCAACGACTTTGTTGGCAACATACTCGTTGCCAACGATCTTGTTGGCAAGAGGATAATCCATGGCGCTCAAGAAAACCACGGGGATGTGGGTCTCCGGCGACGCATTCTTCGATCGGGAATTCGAACTCGACCGCCTGGCCGCGCGGGTCCGCAACGGAACGCACACCCTGCTCACCGCCCAGCGGCGGATGGGCAAGACGAGTCTCGTTCGGGAGCTGTTTCGTCGTCTGGATGAGGAGCGAAGCGTCGAGACCGTCTTCGTGGATCTGGAGGCGGCCGCAACCGCGGCCGATGCCGTGGCCGAAATCGTCGTCCAGGCCGGATCGGCGCACGGCGTCTGGACGCGACTCAAGACCGGCATGGCCAGCCTGATACCGGGCGTCCGCGATAGCGTGGACGAACTGGCAGTCTCCGAACTGCGGGTGAAGCTCCGGGCGGCGATGGACCCCGGCAGTTGGCGTCACAAGGGCGACGCTGTCTTCGCGGCGCTGGCCGAAAACGAACGGCCCGTCGTGCTCGCGCTGGACGAGTTGCCCATGCTGGTCAGCCGACTCCTGAAGGGGCCAGAGCACGGAATCACCGCGGAGGGAACGGCGGCTGCGGACGAATTCCTCAGTTGGCTGCGGAAGAACGGTCAGATGCACCCCGGCCGGGTGTGCATGATCGTTTCTGGCAGCGTGAGTCTGGAGCCGATCCTGCGACAAGCAGGACTCACGGCCCACGCAAACATCTTTGCACCCTTTGAACTGAAGCCATGGGACGAGGAAACGGCCGTTGCCTGTCTCGGCGCATTGGCGGAGGGCGCCGATCTCGTCGTGTCGAAACCGGTTCGTCGCGAAATGTGCCGGCTTCTCCGCTGTCAGGTGCCCCATCACGTCCAGATGTTCTTCGACTGCCTTGAGGAGCATCTACGCCGGGTGGGTCGCCGCAGGGCGTCCGAGGGCGACGTGAAGCGCGTGTACGCCGCGGAACTGCTGGGTGTCCGGGGGCAGATGGACCTCGACCACTACGAGAGCCGGCTGAAAGTTGTGCTGCGCCCCGAGGAATACCGAGCTGCGCTGGACCTCTTGACCGAAGCTGCCGTTGAGGGCGGGTGGCTTCGGGGCGGGGCCGTTGAGCGGTATGCCAGGTACTTCGGTGCCCGTGCCTACGAAGGAGACGGTTACCCCGTCTCGTTTGGTTACCTGCTCGCCATTCTGGAGCATGACGGATATCTGGCGAGAGACGGCGACGATTACCGGTTCGTTTCCGGACTGCTGGAAGACTGGTGGCGAGCCCGCCACGGAAGCCGCCACGTCCCGATCGCGAAGCGGCCAGTCTGAGACTCCCCGATGACGACGCACCGAGCGCGCAAGTACAACCCGGGCTTTCTTACTGACGCGCAGTTGGTGGAAACATTCTGCGTGCGTCAGGTCGAGCTCGAATCCGTTCTCGATACTCTGCGCGGCTGCACCGGTCCTGCCAATCAGCCACAGATCGTGATCGGGCCGCGCGGCAGCGGGAAGAGCACCTTGTTGCTGCGCGTGGCGGCCGAAGTACGCCGCGATCCCGCACTGTCCTCGCGCTTTTACCCGGTGCTCTTCGCCGAAGAAAGCTACGAGGTGTCCACTGCGGGAGAGTTCTGGTTGGAATGCCTGTCCCAACTCGCCGACCAGGCGCCCGTCCGCCCGGAGGTCCCGGATCTTCACCGCACGGCCGAGGCCCTGCGCCGCGATATGGATGACCGCTCGCTGGCCGATCGGTGCCTTGGGGCACTGCTTGATTTCGCGGATCGGGAAAACAGGCGGCTCGTGCTGTTCGTCGAGAACCTGGACATGATGTTCCGGGATATGCCGGGCTCCGACGCCGGATGGCGGCTGCGGCAAGTCCTCCAGACGCAGCCCCAGATCGTGGTGATCGCGAGCGCCACGAAACCGTTTGACGAGATGGACCACCCGCAGCACGCCCTCTATGACCTGTTCCGCGTCCGTCTCTTGCGTCGCCTCGACACAGCGGAATGCGCGGCGCTTTGGGAGAGGGTGTCCGGGCGGAAGGTGGAGCAGCGGACGATCCGCTCGCTGGAGATCCTCACCGGGGGCAGCCCGCGGCTCGTCGCTATCGTTGCGCGCTTCGGCTCCGCACGATCGTTCCGCAACCTCATGGACGAGCTACTCGACTTGGTGGACGACCATACGGAGTACTTCAAGAGCCATCTGGAAGCCCTCCCCCCGCAGGAACGTCGGGTCTATCTGGCGCTCGCCCATTTGTGGAGGCCCGCGACCACTCGGGAGATAGCAGAGCGGTGCCGCCTCGGTACGAGCAAGTGCAGCGCCCAACTCACGCGCCTGATGGAACGGGGCGACGTGCAGGTAGAGGGCGGTACGGCGCGCCGTAAGGAGTACTACCTCACGGAGCGCCTCTACAACATCTACTACCTACTTCGTCGTCGCCGCGGTCCCACACCGCTCGTAGAAGCACTTATCCGCTTCATGGAGTCTTTCTACTCCCCGCCCGAGCTAGCGGCTTTTGGCGCTCAAATCGCCCGCGATGCAGGCCAACTCACCTCCGAGATGCGTACTCTCTATCGAGATGCGTTCACCAGATTGGCCGCGGTCCCAACGCTAACGGAGCACCTTCGAGACCTACGTGCTGTCGCCCCTGACGATTTTGCGAAAGGCATCGAGCGATACCTGTCGCAGCCGCGTGATGCGACGATTCCGGAAGAGGATGCAGCGCGGCCGTCGACGCAGGCGTCGGTTCCGAATGTCGGTGCGGAGGAGGACGCGAAGTTGCAGAAGCTGGCGAGTGAACTGCTCGATGCATCTTCGTCCGGCTCAAATGCAGCGTTCAAGAAGGCAACAGCCTCCTATGACGCGGCGCTCATCCGCCTCGCACTGAATGGAGCACCCTCAAGTCTTGAACCACTCGCCGTAGCGTTTGTCAATAGATCCGCCGAGCTAGCCAGACGGAATGAAGCAGAACCGGCCCTAAGCATTTGTGAGGATGTTGAGCGCCGTTTCGGAGCGATCCAGGATACGAGACTTCTCGATTCTGTCGCGAAGGCATTGGTCAACAAGGGCGCAATACTCGCTGAAACGAACCGGGCTCGCGAGGCGTTAGCAGTCTGGGACGACGTTGTCTTGCGCTTCTCGACGCGTCTGGAGGCACCTCTGTGCGAGTCCGTTGCGATATCGCTGGTCAACCAGGGTATGGTGCTCGCTAGGTTGAATCGGCCGACAGATGTGTTGGATGTATGCGATGACGTGGTGAGCCGCTTCGGCAATAGTGAGGCCTCCGAATTGGCCGAGCAGGTGGCAAAGGCTCTGGTCAATAGAGGGGCCGCGCTCTCCGAACTAGATCGTTTGGACGATGCGATCGCGGCTTGGCACGATGTTGTCCGAAGATTCGGCAAGAGAGAGGAGCAGGCCGTGCGCGAGTGTGTTGTCAAGGCCCTTGAGAACAAGGCGGTGGCGCTAGCTTCAATCAACCGACGGGAAGACGAGGTGGCCGTCTGGGATGAGTTGGTTCGCCACGGCGACCGCGGCGAGAAGCCAATTGTCGAGCCTGTTGCCAGAGCCCTCGGCAACAAGGGTGTCGCCCTTCTCGCGCTGGACCACGCTGAGGACGCGTTGTCCTGCTGGGATAACTTGGTGCAGCGTTTCGATCGTAAGGAGCTGCCGGGTCTGGTTCATAGCGTAGCCAAAGCTCTTAGCAACAAGGGCACCGCTTTTCTCGCACTAGAACAGCCAGAAGATGCACTGGCCGCATGGGACGATGTTGTGGAGCGTTTTGGATCGAGCAAGGATCAGGATGTGCTTGAGATTGTGAGGACGTCTCTCAGCAACAGCGCGCAAGTTCTCGACCAGATGGGTCACCCGGAGGACGCCCTGAAGGCCTGGGACCAGGTACTGCAGCGCTTCGGCCAGTACGAGGCCTCAGAAATCGTCAACGAAGTAGTGAGGGCGTTTGTCGGTAAAGCGGCAGCGTGTCTCACGCTGAATCGGCCCGACGCCGCGCTGGTTGCGTGCGACACGGCACTAAACCGTCTCAAAGCGGGCAATCAACCAGATAGACACGAAATTGTGTCCGCAGTCCTTGTAAATCGCGGCATCGCACTCGTCGCGTTGGGTCGGCCGCTAGAAGCCGTGTCGAGTTGGGATGAGGTAGTTCGCCTTTACGGACAGAGTGACGAGCCTGAGCTTGTCGATTCCGTTGCTACCGCCTTGGCCAACAAGGGGCTCGCTCTCCGGCAGATAGATCGATTGGATGAGGCCGTAATCGCATGGGATGACCTCGTGCGCCGCTGCCTTGCGAGCGAAACAGAGAGTCTTCTTTCTTATGCTGCGAGGACACTTGTCAATAAGGGAATTGCTCTCATGGAGTCTCAAGAGTCAGGACGGGCCGTGGAGGCGTGGAACTACGTCGTGGGTCGTTTTCGGGATTGCGACGTCCCGGACCTGCGCAGTCAGGTCGTCATCGCGCTCATGAACAAAGGGAACGTGCTCCTCCAGGAGGACAGATTTGCAGATGCCGTGGTAGTTTGGGACGAGGTGGTGTGTTTTGTGCGGGCGGATGATGAGCCGGCCTTGCTCAAGATGCAGGCGTTGGCGCTTGTCAACAAGGCGGCTGCCTTCGTGCGCCAAGAGGACCGCGCGGACGATGCAATGGCTGCTTGGGATGAGATTGTTCGTCTGTTCGGAGAGAGCGAGGTGCCGTTCCTTTCTGAAGTTGTCGCACAGGCACTTGTTGACAAAGCATTGCTGCTGATGAATCTGAATCGGCCGGATGAGGCACTGAGCTCGTGCGACGAGGTCGTGCGTCGCTCTGACAGGAGCGAGGTGGCGGCGCAACGAAATCACGTAGCACGCGCGTTGGTGCAAAAGGGTGCCGCACTTACGCAGTTGCATCGGATGGGCGATTCACTTGCGGCCTTCGACGAGGTTGTGCGCCGCTTCGACGGAGACGAAACCCCAGCGCTTCGCAAGTGGAGCGAGACTGCGCTACTGGCAAAGGCGAGCGGTGAGCTGTCGCGTGGCGACTACGATGCGGCGATTGAGGCAGCGGGTCGACTCGTTGCCGAAGCACGGCGGGCGTCGCCGGAGCACCGGTGGCAGGGATATGGCCTCCGTGCGCAGGCAGTTTTCGCGAAGGGGAACCGGGACGCGTGCGAGGAGGACGTTCGGGCGATCATGGAGGTTCTTCCGACGCTCGATCGGTGCCCGGCTGAAGCAGTGCACGCCCTGATGGTGCTCAGCATACTGATAGGAGCTGAAAGGATGAGCGCCCTCATCCAGGCGTCGGAATCAAAGGAGCTTTTGCTGCCACTGACTACGGCGCTGCAGCAGGAGCTGGGGGGGCGACCGCGCGTGCCTCTGGAGGTCGAGGAGGTGGCGAAGGACATCCGGGCTGCCTTGGCGAAGATCAGGCAGGCGCCATCCGCCCCGACTCGGTGAGGACATCCGTGCTGAGACCGTCACAGATAGGCGCCCCCCAGCTTCGGTAGGATTCGGACCGTAGCCCGTCATATCGTCCGGCGCGGAACGGGACCGTTGGCGCCGCGCGAAAAAGAACCAACCCACCGAATGACCGTCGGGACTGTTTTCGAGACCTGCTGGCCGCGCGCCGATGTCTTGGCGGGGGCGGTCAGCGAAGCCGAGTTCGCGACTGCGGTGGCGTCCGTTGTCGGTGGCGAAGACCCGGAGGAATACCGCGATCCGGTGCGGCTCTTGGCTACCCCGGTGACCGTGGTGCGTCCGGATTTCAGGTCTTCACTACAGTTCGCACTACACGTGGCTTGCTCCGAGTCTGCTTCCCGGTCCTATAAGAAGGCTGCCCGCGGGTCGTCGGCATTTGGTCGAGTGTCCCCGCTCGAACATGACCGAGGAGCTGGCGCAGGAAAGTCCTCCACTGATGTCCGTCCCCGATGGGCATAGGAGGGGACGATATGCCCCAACCCCGAAGGCGCACCCGGATCGGTTCAATCCTATCCATGGCCCTCCCCTCTGTGGCGTAAGGCTGCCCCTCCTCGAGCGCGACCACCATTTCCAGAGCGCGCGTCACTTCATGCTCAAACATCACCCTAGCTACTCCGGAGAGATCAACCCTTGGACGCGAGTCGCTAACCACTGGCTTGGGTTCGGCGTACTCGTTCCCGCGTTGAGCTAAGCGGTCCCTCTCCTTTGGCAAAAAAGGAGTTGCTGGTTTTTGTCCCTGCAACAGTGCGTGGATGGACTCACTGGCATCTCGCCGCCTAGAGTGCTGGCCGAAGACATGAAGCACCAAGAACAGCACCGCGAAGGCTCCGAGAGTGAACCAACCCGGAGTCAGAGCCTGCCTCCATGTCATGTCAAGAACCCGCTCCCCGCACGCTTCTGTGAATCCGCTCAAGAAGAGCAGAATCAGCATCGAAGTAGCGTTGCTCTGTTCGAGGAACCTCCTACCAGGCACTCTTCACGCCTGACCAGTCGGACGGTTTGTGACCGCTCGTTGCTGAATCCTCGATGGCCCCCCAGATTCCCAGACCACGAATGCTGACCGCTCATGCGGTCGCCGCTCAACCACTGACTTTGTTGGAATCAGAGAACGCATCCTAGAAGACCTTGCGCGCGAAGCGCTCGCCGCTACGGCCTTCGACTCAACTATCTGAGTTGCCTTCTTCGTCCATTTTGAGCACGACCGAGCACTCCGTAGCAGGGGGTGGCGGCGAGCCAGCGTCCTTGTGGTGTTGGTAGACGTGCAGGAGGATTGTTATGGCAACGTCATAGGCGTAATCACTTACTTTGCCGCAGTCCCTAGAGATCGCCGCGGCAGAATTGATTGCCATAGGCATATACGGGAGAGCCTGAGGATCGCTGCCGTTGTCGTGCATTACCTCACGGCGGATCACTCTCGCGCCGCTGCCTGTCCACGCCACGCCGCATCGGACAACGGTCTTGGGGGTCTCATGCAGCTGCAAATCGAACAGAATCGCTCCATCGACATCTGGCTTTCGTGCGGCGAGCGTCCCAAGTTCGGGTTCGGGAAGTGGAACGATCGATCCCGCCAGAGCTTTCCGGACGGGCTCACGCAGTTGCTCCCACGCGGCGGCCGAGATCTGATGGGGATACGACAGGATTTCTCCAGTGTCGAGCATGCGGTAGCTGGTCATGAGACTGCGAACAGCCTAGCGCACGACCGACGCGGACATTTAGTTGACCGGTGGGCGGTAATCGACCAGTTGCGCGTTGCGTGGTCCTGACAGGCGTGTCGCCACGCTCCGAATCCGATCAGTCGGGACGCCGCACGGTCGCCAAAACGACTCCCCCTCCCGTGTCCCTAGGATGTCTTGGATCCACACTCGTAGGGCGGGCTGTGCGCCTTGAGGGCCACTCCCAACCATTGGCGGTCAGTCTCGCGACTCGAAGCGAAGGAGCGGCGCTGCGAAGTTCCATACCGCGGTGTATTGGACGCAGAAGACGCTCCCCTGGTTGACCGCTGCCCGCCGCTCCGCCACACTCGCGCGCCATGGCGAGACGAAACCTCCGGCGGCGCGCCTCCCGCCTGCTTGCACCGCTTGCGGTGCTCTTCCTCGCGGCAGGGCCGGCGACCGCGGCCGCCCAGCTCTCCTCCCGGGAGGTGGCCGACCGGGGCCCGCGGGCCTGGGCTATCACCGGGGGCATGGTCCATGTCGGCGACGGGACCGTCCTGGAGGGAGCCACCGTGGTCATTCGGGACGGGCTGATCGTTTCGGTGGCGGCGGGCGGCGAGGTCCCGGCCGGGGCTGCCGGAATGGATGCGGCCGGGAAGCACGTCTATCCGGGTTTCATCACTGCGCTCAGCGATCTCGGCCTCGGCGGGGATTCGACAGCGGGTCCGGCCCGGGGGCCACGCGCCGCCGGCGCGGGCGCGCCAACGCCGCCGCCTCCTTCGCGGGGGCCCGAGGACCGCCCGGACACCTTCTCCTGGCGACTCGCCGCCGACGACCTGCGGGCGAGTGACGAACGGATCGCGGCGCGCCGGAGCACCGGGTTTACCTCGGCGATCTCGGCGCCGCCGGACGGGATCGTCTCGGGCCGGGCAGCCTTCCTGAACCTCGCCGGCCCCGAAGGAGTCGACTCACGCGATCTGGTGGTGGCTCCGGACGTGGCGGTGATGGTCCGGCTCGGGACGCGCGGTTTCCGCTCCTTCCCCGGTTCCATGATGGGGGTGATCGCCTACCTGCGGCAGCTCTTCCTCGACGCTTCGCACTACGGCGAGGTCTGGCGCATGTACCAGGAGGATCCGGCGGGCCTCGCGCGGCCGCGTTACGACCGGACCCTCGCCCCGCTCGCCGCGGCGGCTTCCGGTGACCAGCCGGTGCTGTTGCCGGCGAGCCTCGACAAGGAAGTGCGCCGGATGGTGGGGCTCGCGGAAGAGTTCGGCATTCGCCCCGTCCTCTACGGGGGCCACGAGGCAGGGGATTCCGCGGCGTTCCTGAAGGAGCACGGCGTGCCCATCCTGGTGGATCTGAATTGGCCGAAGGCCGATCCGCAGGCAGACCCCGAAGCGGAGATTCCGTTGCGCACCCTTCGCCTCCGCGACCAGGCGCCGGCCGGCCCCGCAGCGCTCGCCGCGGCGGGCGTCCGTTTCGCCTTCTACCGGGGGGAGAGCCCGGCAGCGGGCGGAGGGCCGCGCGGGCGCGGTGCGTCGCCCGGGAGTTCCGGCGGCGATATCGCGGCGGTCCGCAAGGCCGTCGAGCGCGGCCTCGACCGGGAGGCGGCGCTGACCGCGCTCACGCTGGCCCCGGCGGAGATCTTCGGGGTGGCGGACCGGGTCGGGACGCTCCAAAGCGGGCGGATCGCCAACCTGGTGATCGCGGACCAGGACATTTTCGAGGACGGGGCGAAGGTGGAAACGGTGTTTGTGGACGGAGTGATTCACCGCCCGGACGCGGAGGACGAAGCCGAGACCGACGACGAGCCCGAACGTTCGGCCGCGGGCCGCTCTGGCCCGAGCGGGAGCGAGGAGTAACGCAATGCGACTGAAGAGTCTTTTTCTGACGGCGGCGCTCGCCGCCGCACCGCTCGCCGCCGCCTCCGTTCAGGAGGCAGCCACCGTGATCCGGGGAGCGACGGTGCTCACCGTGACCGGGGAGATCCTGTCGCCGGGAGCGATCCTGATCCGGGACGGGAAGATCGCCGAAGTGGGGGCGAGCGTCGAGGTCCCGGCGGGGGCCGAGGTGATCGAGGCCGCGGGCATGTTCGTGATGCCCGGCATCATCGACGCCCACTCGCACATCGCCGCCGAGTCCATCAACGAGGGGAGCGTCTCGGTCTCCTCCATGACCGGGACCGGTGACGTGGTGGATCCCTACGACGTCAACATCTACCGGGAGCTGGCGGGCGGGGTGACCACTTCGAACATCCTCCACGGGAGCGCAAACCCGATCGGCGGCCTGAACGTGGTCATCAAGCACCGCTGGGGCGCGGATGCCGAAGGGCTCGTGCTCGAGGGGGCGCCGCCGGGAATCAAGTTCGCGCTCGGCGAGAACCCGAAGCGATCCCGCGGCATGCCGGCGGGAGTCGAGCGGCGTTATCCGGCAACCCGAATGGGGGTCCAGGACGTGATCCGGCAGGCGTTCACCGACGCCGAGGCCTACCGCCAGGAGTTCGCCGACTACGAGGCGGCGAAGGCCCGGGGCGAGCGGGTGTTGCCGCCCCGGCGGGACATGAAACTCGAGCCGCTCGTCGAGATTCTGGAGGGCGAGCGTCTCGTGCATGCCCACTGCTACCGGCAGGACGAGATCTTGCAGCTCCTGCGGCTCGCCGAGGAGTTCGGGTTCCGGATCGCGACGCTCCAGCATGTGCTCGAGGGCTACAAGGTGGCGAACGAGATCGCCGCCCACGGGGCAGGGGCTTCCACCTTCTCCGACTGGTGGGGCTACAAGGTCGAGGCCTACGACGCCATTCCCTACAACGCGGCGCTCATGACCGAGCGGGGGATTTTGGTATCCATCAACTCCGACAGCGCCGAGGAAGCCCGGCACCTGAATCAGGAGGCCGCCAAGACCGTGAAGTGGGGCGGCATGACCGAGGAACAGGCGCTCCGCATGATCACCATCAACCCGGCGATCCAGCTCGGGATCGGGGACCGGATCGGTTCGATCGAGGTGGGGAAGGACGCGGACCTCGCGGTCTTCGACCGCCATCCGCTGAGCACCTACGCGGTGAACCAGATGACCTTCGTGGATGGGGAGATGCTCTTCAGCCGCGAGCAGGATCTGGCGATGCGGGAGAGTGCCGCCGCCGAACGCGCGGAGCTGGAAAAGAAACTCTCCGAGGGGGACGACGCGGAGGGCGGCCCCGGCAGGCCCGGCTCCGGCAGACCCGGCCCCGGCACGAGCGGCCCCCGGGGGCCGCGGGAAGGAGTCCGGCGATGACCGGTTTTGGAAACGGCGCGTTTCGGCTCGCCGCGGTTCCGCTGGCGCTCGCACTCGCGGGCGGTCTGGCGACGGCTCAGGAAGAAGAGTCCTGGCTCATCAAGAACGCGCGAATCCACACCCTGGTCGAGGGAGCGGCGCCGATTGAGTCGGGATCCATTCTGATCCGGGACGGCCGGATCGTCGAGATCGGCGACGAGATCTCGGCGCCGGCGGGAGCCACGGTGGTGGACGCCTCCGGGCTCGACGTTTACCCGGGGATGATGGACTCGGTGAGCCAGCTCGGCCTTACCGAGATCGGCTCCGTCAGCGCGACGGTGGACACCGTCGAACTGGGCGAGATGAACCCGCATCTGAAGGCGGCGACCGCGGTCCATCCCTCGAGTGAGCACCTGCCGGTCGCGCGCGCGAACGGCATTACCCACGCGGTGGTGGCTCCGGGCCGGCTCGGCGGCTTTGGCGGCGGCGGGGCCGGCATCAGCGGCCAGGCGTCCATCGTCCACCTCGACGGCTGGACCGTGGAAGAGATGGACATCGACGCGTCCGCGGGGATGGTTCTGACCTGGCCCACCTATTCGACCCGGACATTCAACCCGGGCACGTTCGGGGCCGGACGGCGGTCCTTCAGCGAGGCCGAGGAGGAATACGACCAGGCGGTGGCGGAACTGGCGGAAGTGCTGGACGCGGCGCGCCGCTACGCGGCCGCTGGCGCAGCCGATGCGCGGGAGCGCAACATCCGGCTCGCCGCCCTCGGTCCGGTCGTCGCGGGTGAAATGCCGCTGCTGATCCTGGCGCAGGGCGCCCGGGAGATCCGCCACGCCGTCGAGTTCACCAAGGAGCAGGGGGTGAAGATGATCCTGCTCGGCGGAAACGAAGCCTGGAAAGTGAAGGAGCTTCTCGCCGAGAACGGCGTCCCGGTGATTCTCGGGCCGACCCAGCGGCTGCCCGGGGAGGAAGACGATCCCTATGACCGGCCCTTCACCACCCCGGGCGAACTGCACGAGGCGGGCGTAACGGTGGCCTTCGCGAGCTTCGGGTCCTCGAACTCACGGCTCCTGCCGTACGAGGCGGGGCACGCGGTGGGCTACGGGCTGCCGCAGGACGCCGCGATCCGCGCAATCACCCTGGTTCCCGCGCAGCTCTTCGGGCTGGAGGCCGACTTCGGAACCCTGGAGGAGGGGAAAGTCGCGAACCTGATCGTGGTCAACGGGGACCCGCTCGAGATCCGCACCGAGGTGGAACACGTCTTCGTGAACGGAGTTCCGGTCTCGCTCGACAACCGGCACCTGCAGCTCTACGAGAAGTACCGGTCGCGTCCGAAACCCCCGCAGTAGCAGGCGATTTCGAACCCTCGAGCGGTGCGTTTGGCGACCGGTGACGCCTGTACCCCCTGACCGGCCCCAGTCCCAGTCCTGGTGCTCCCGGGTTCCGATCGGGCTGACGCCAAGACAGACCGCATTGGCCAGCGAGGTGAGCGCATGAGCCGGACGGCGGACGGGCCGGCCCTCCGTCTTGGCGAGTTCGTTCCGCTCATCGCCCTCCTGATGTCGCTCGTCGCGCTCGCGATCGACACGATGCTGCCGGCGCTGCCGGCGATTGGCCGCGATCTCGGGGCGCCACGCCCGAACGACACCCAATTCGTCATCACGGCTCTCTTCGTGGGGCTCGGCCTCGGCCAGATGCTCTTCGGCCCGCTCTCGGACCGGATTGGTCGAAGGCCCGCCATCCATGCCGGCCTCGTCCTGTTCATGGCCGGATGCCTCGTGAGCATCTTCGCTCCGACCTTCACGGCGATGATCGCGGGCCGGGTCCTGCAGGGCATCGGGGCCGCGGGACCGCGCATCGTGACCCTGGCCCTGGTGCGCGATCAATACGAAGGCCGCCAAATGGCTCGTCTCATGTCATTCGTGATGGCCGTGTTCATCCTCATTCCCACCGTTGCCCCGGCCCTCGGCCAGGGGATCTTGTGGCTCGGAGGCTGGCGCTCGATTTTCACCACGTTCTTCGCGATCGCCGCGATCGCCTTCGCGTGGTTTGCGCTGCGCCAGCCGGAAACCCTGCCTGCCTCCCGCCGGCGACCCTTCTCTTTGCGGGACATCGGCAGGGGCATTCTGCAAGTCCTGAAAATCCGGGCCGCGCTCGGTTACACCCTCGCCACCGGGTGCGTATTTGCGCCGTTCGTCGCCTACCTGAGTTCGGCCCAGCAGATCTTCCAGGACGCCTACCAAACCGGGGCGCTCTTTCCGGTCTGGTTCGGAGTGCTGGCGCTCGCGATCGGCGGCGCCTCGCTCGTGAACGGCCGCCTCGTGATGAAGCACGGGATGCACCGCCTCTCGATGGCGGCGACGGTGACCTTCACCCTGGCCTCGGTTGTGGCGTGGACGGTGCTGTTCGCCTTCGATGGCCTGCCTCCGTTCTGGCTCTTCATGGCCTATCTGCTCGTCGTCTTCCTGTGCTGCGGCGTGCTCTTCGGGAATCTGAATGCGCTCGCGATGGAGCCCCTCGGCCACCTCGCGGGCGTGGGAGCGGCGGTGGTCGCTTCGCTCTCCACGTTCATCGCGGTGGTTTTCGGTTCGCTCGTGGGCCAGAGCTTCGACGGGACCATGTACGTCCAGATCGGCGCTTTTGCCGTCTTCGGGGCGGGAACGTTTGCCGCGATGCGGTGGGCGGACAGCGCTGGAAGCGCACCGAGCCCGGTGTCCGGAGAGGTAGCAGCACCACCGCGTTCCTCGGGCGAGCCTTCGCCGGCGACACCGACGAGGTGTTAGATTCCGAAATCATCCTGACTTTGCCCCCCCGGTTTGTCCGCCGCGCCGAGCTGGCGATGGACGACGCCCTTCCCCACGTGGTCGAGGGGGTATCCCGGGACCGCGGAGCTTCCCGGAAGCGGACGCCGCTAGTGGGACAGGGACGCGTGCGGAAACGCATTCCGTGGCTGGCGTTAGTGCTGGCGGTGTGCCTCCCCGGTTGCGCGCCCGACTACGATCTGGTGATCCGGGGGGGCATCGTCTTCGACGGGAGCGGGGCGCCGGGCGTCGTCGCCGATGTGGCCATCAACGGGGATCGGATCGCCGCGATTGGCGAAATCGACGGCAGGGCGGAAAGGACGATCGATGCCGCCGGCCTCTATGTGGCCCCCGGGTTCATCGACATGCACAGCCACTCCGAGGTCCGGCGCCTGCTCGACGGCGGCCAGGGTCCTTCGTTTGCGTTTCAGGGAATCACGACCGAGATCTATGGGGAGACCTTCTCGATGGGTCCGCGGGGCGGCCGGATCGAGAGCACCCTGCCTGAGGAACTGGAGGGGAAGTGGGAGACCTTGGGCGGGTTCCTCGACTACCTGGAAGAAACCGGCATCGCGATCAACGTGCTGTCTTACGTCGCCTCCGGAACGGTCCGGGCCTACGTCCTGGGTTACGAGGACCGCGCGCCCACCGACGAGGAACTCGAGCAGATGCTGGGATTGGTGCGGGACGCCATGTCGGAGGGGGCGTTCGGAGTCTCCGCCGGCCTGAGCTACGTGCCCAACATCTACATGTCGACCGATGAGCTCGCCGCCATCGTTTCCGAGGCAGCAGCGGTTGGCGGCATCTTCGCAAACCACGCCCGCACCATGAACGGTACCGACCCGGAAGCGATCCGAGAGGCCATCGCCATCGGCGAACGATCGGGCGCCCCGGTCCACTTCTTTCACCTGAACTCGATCTCCTCCACCGAGGCGGACACCTTCCTCGGCATCATCGACGAAGCCCGGGATCGGGGCCTCAAGGTCACCGGAGACAGCTACACCTATACCTGGGGTATCACCGGACTCAGCGACTACATCCCTGCCTGGGCGCAGGAAGGCGGCGTCGAAGCGATGCTCGAACGGTTGCGCGATCCCGCGGAGCGCGAGCGCATCGCCGGCGACTTCGTCACCGAGCCGCCTTACTTGGCGAACATCGGCTGGCACCGCGTCCGGCTCGGCGTCGACGATCCGGAGGTCAACGGGAAACTGGTCGAAGAAGTGGCAGAGATGCGGAGCCAACCCGCTGAGGAAGCCTTCATGGACGTGGTCCTGGAGCAGGAGGGCCGCGGCATCGTCATCGACTGGAACAACGAGGAGGACACTCTGCGGCAGGTGCTGGCCCAACCATACGTGGCCGGTGGAACCGATGGCGGGACCATCGACCTCGACTCGGAGAACCTTCCCCCACTCGTGCATCCCCGGCATCTGGGGACGATTCCGCGCCTCCTCGGTACCTACGTGCGCGAAGAAGGCCTCCTGAGTTGGGAGGAGGCGATTCGGAAGCTGAGCGGGCTTCCCGCACAGATCCTGGGACTCGAGGAGCGGGGGACGCTGGTGGAAGGCAACTTCGCCGACCTGGCGATCTTCGATCCGGAAACGATCCGCGGAGTGGCCACCTTCGAAGACCCGTTCCACTACTCGATCGGGATGCGCTACGTCCTGGTGAACGGCGCCCCGGTGGTCGATGAGGGCGAGTACACCCGGGCGCTTCCCGGCCGGGCGCTGCGCGGCCCGGCGTTCGTTCCCGAGTAGTCCGGCGTAGGCCTCGCCGACCTTCGGCCCGCCGAGGCGCGCCATCCGGGGTTGGGAGAGGGTGCGGCACTCACGTTGGCATACCGTGACGTGATCGGCGCTGGTTTCGCGCTCCCGCGCGATGCCGGCCAGAGGTCGGCGGTCCCTCGCGACCGGGTTTCGTCGTCCGCGGGCGACGGCGCCGATCAGGAAGGGGCGTTGCCGGGAACCGCGCCCGGCCGGCTCAGGACTGCTCCGATCAGGTGTTTGTCCATTGCCAGGGCCAGGGCGAGATTCTGTTCCTCCAGAGAGCGGCGCGCGGCCGCGGTCATCAGCGCAACCCGGGAAGGCGCTTCGGCAATGACCGACAGTTCGGCCACATGGTCTTCGAACGCCGCCTGTGGTGCGATCGCATCTCCAGGGCCGTACTCTCGAAGCCGCGGGCCGCCCTCCCGCAAGCGGGCGACCGCCCTCCCGCTGATCAGGAACTGCACGCCCTCCTGCTTCTCGCCGCGTAGCATCAGGGTTTCGCCTGCGGCGTAGGTCCGGGTTTCGAGCCACGGCTCCAACCGATCCACCAGCGTTTCGAAGGCGGCTTGGCGTTCCACCTGGCTGAGCGCCTCGTCGAACGACAGGCCGAACAGGGCTTCTCGCCGTTCCTCCACCGAGGAGTGCACTTCGGTCCATTCGCCGATCAGGATTTCCTCGCAGCGTTCCAGGCCGTGATCGAGGTCCTTCTCGAAGGAGAGGTACCGGAAGGAGGCTTCGGGCAGGTTGCGGCGCACGCTGGACCGGAACCGGTCCGAGGTGGCGCTGAAGACGATGCGGGTGCCGGCGCTGCCCGCGAGGCGAACGATCCGCGCGAACGAATGGGTGGCGGATACATCGACGCCGGTCACGGCGGCGAAGTCGAGCAGGAGGCACTTTGGCGGCGGATCGCTCCTCAGGGTCCGCTTGAGACGGTCTCCCAGAGAAGTGGCGCTACCGAAGAAGAGGTACCCGCGCAGGCGATAGGCGTCGATTCGCCCGCCCTCGCTGCGCAGGATGGCCCTGTGGGTCGCGGGACGGATTCGCCTGCTGAGCCGGTTCCGGCCGGTGAACATTTCGCCGACCACCTCCACTCCGCTGAACCGGACCACGAACACGATCACCGTCACCAGCAGACCCACGGCGAGGCCCTCGAGAAATCCGATGGCGCCGACGATGGCCGCGATCAGGACGACGATGGCGAAGTCCGCCCGCGGCAACCGTCGCGGAGCGCGCAGGAGCCAGTCGCTGAGAAGCCGGATTCCCACGAAGACCACGAGTCCCCCAATCAGCGCGACGGGAAACAGGTTCAGGAGGGCGCCGCCCGCCACGATGATCGCCGCGACCCCGATGCCGGTGACGATCCCGGTGAGCCGGGTGTTGGCGCCCGCCAGATGGGTGACCAAAGTCCATCCCGGGGTCTGGGAGCCAGGGGAACTTCCCCCGAGTCCGGCGACGAGGCAGCCAAGACCCGCGGCCCGGAACTCGCGGTGAAGATCCATTTCCACCCCGGTGCTCGCCTCCACCGCTCCGACCACGATCACCAGATAGACCAGCATGATCAGCACGATTCCGGCGATTCCCGGAATCTGGGACATCACGACCCCCCAATCCACGAGAGCCAGCTCCGCCGGGGGAAATGGAGGCCAGAGCGTTCCGTCCGGAACTCCCGAGAACAGGACGCCGGCCTCGCCGGCCTCCGCCACCGTTATTCCGAGAGACCGCAGAACCAGGTGACACAGCGCGGTGACGAGCACGACCAGGCTCGGGTAAATCAGGAAATGCGACCAGCGTTTCGTCACCACGAACAGGACGACGGCGAGGACCACTCCCGGCGTCCAGCGCAGGACCACCTCGGGTTGGATCAACTCGGGGAGCGTTTGCCATCCCGGGACGATGCCGCACATGGCCGCGACGCCTCCGGCGATGATGGACCATCCCAGCCCGGCGAGGAAGCCGGCGGTGACCGGATAGGGAATGAAGCGGAAAAGGTTGGCCAGTCGGAATTTGGCGATCAGCAGGAAACACGCTGCGGTGGCCACCGAGGAGAGCCCCATGATCGCCACCATGGTGACGAACGCGGCGTCCGGGGATCCGGTGAACCGGGGCGCAACCGAGATCCCGATGGTGAAGAGCACCGCCGCCGGCGCTCCCGTCGGCAGCGGGGTGGCGCCCCGGAAGCCGCCCAGGAGCCCCGTGGTCAACGAGAGCGCGCAGGCGCCGAACAGCAGCGGTCCGGCACCCTGCACGGCGTAGGCGGCGAGCGGCCCGGAAAAGATGATCGCGGCAAACGACAGCGCGGAGACCACCCGCCGCAGCGCCGTCAGGAGCCCGATCGCGAGCGCGGCCGGGAGCTTTTGGGAGCGAAGATCGGCCGCCAATTCGGATCCGAGCGAGCGGAACATGGTCGGCTAGTATCCCTCTGCGGGGCTTGGGTCTAGCCTGAGGGGGAGCATGCGGACGTGATCGGAATCGCCGAACCGACCGCCCCGCCGGAGCAGCGGTCAGGGCATTCCTGGGGCCTCCAGGGACGACGATCTCTCTCCGCTGTCGGGATGCCGCCGCGTCCGATGACCCGGCGCGCGGCCCTCGGCCGCCTGGCCGCCGGGTGCGGCGCGCTGGCCGCCGGGTGCGGTGCGCCCGCCGAACCGGTTCCCGGCGCCTGCCCGGAACTGGCGGGAGAACGGGTCCGCTGGCTCGTCGGACTGTCGCCGGGCGGCGCCTTCGACCAGCTCTCGCGGGCAGTCGAGCCGGATTTGGAGATGGCCCTGAACGCGCAGGTGACCGTCGAGAACATGCCGGGCGCGGGCGGCCTGGTGTGCGCCCACCAGTTGTCGCGAGCCGGACCCGACGGCCGCACCGTCGGGATCCTGAGCGCGATGGGGCTCCTGGCGCTCCCCTACCTGAGCCCGGACCACGCGCTCGATCCGGAGCGTGATTTCGGCGTGCTGGCGCGGATCGGGGAGGAACGGCCCACCCTCGGTGTGGGTGCGCATCTCGAAGCGCGGACCCTCGAGGAAGTGCTGCGGAGGCGCAAGGCCCTGGTGCTGGGCCGCTCCGGGCCACTCGCACCCTCCACGCTCATGGCGCTCCTCCTGGGAGAACTCTTCGACATCGAAGTCCGGCTGGTGGTGGGTTATGCGGGCTCCGCACCGCTCGCGGCCGCGGTGCAGCGAGGCGAAATCGACGGTCTCGTGGTGGACGAGGAAACGGTGAATCGCGCCCCCGGGCTGATTCCGTTGGTGCGGCTGACGCGAAGCGAGGGGTTGCCCGGACAACAGGAGCGGGCGCCGGCGCTGACCGGTCCCGGCTCCGTCATCGAGGAACATCCGGAACTGTTCCGCGATCCCGCCAACGCGCGCGAGCAGGCCGGCGCCATTGAGGCCCTCGCCCGGGCCGGAAGGATCGCCGCCGCGCCCGCCGGGGTCCCGGAGTCTCTCCGGGCCTGTCTCGAATCCGCGGTCTTCACCGCCGCGGCTTCCCCCGACGCAGCGGGGCGCGCGACGAGAATGGGACGGGTGATGGCTCCCCTCCCGGCCGCCGAGGCGCGCCGGGTCATCCGGGCAGGGCGGGCGGCGGCGGCGCGCTTCCGTAGGGTCTTCGAAGAGTTCCGTCGCGCTGCCGGGGCCTAGCAGCCTGTGGACAAAGTCATGCGGCGTTCGACCGGCGATGCATCCCGGCTGAAACACTCCGCTTCGCGTCGCTCATCGTTGCGCTTCGGTCGAAATACACTCGGGCCAGTTCTCCCGGTGGGGGCTCCTCCCTCGCGCGCCTTGTCAGCCGGGCGCCTCGCCGCTCTCGGCGCTCACACCACTTTATCCACAGGCTGCTAGCGATGGCGATGCTGGCCCCGGTCCTCGATGGGGCGTGGGACGGTCTGGTCCTCGTCCTTTCCTGGCCGAACCCGGTCTATCTGGTGCTCGCCACGATCGCCGCCATGGCCGTCGCGGCGTTGCCCGGGATCAGCGGGATCACGCTGCTGACGCTGGCGGTGCCACTGACCTTCGCGTGGGAGATCGAGCCCTCGCTGGTGGTCTTCGGCGCCCTGGTGGGGGGTGGCACCTTCATGGGGTCGGTCACCGCGATTCTCTTCAACATCCCGGGCACGGCCCCGAACGCGGCCACGGCCATCGACGGGCATGCGATGACGCGGCAGGGACGGGCGAGGGAGGCGCTCGGGTGTTCCGCGGCGGCTTCCGCGCTCGGTTCTTCCGTCGGGGTCGTCGTGCTCGCCTTGCTGCTCCCCTTCGTCGGGAGCGTGCTGCACCTGGTGGGGCCGGCGGAGATGCTGGTGCTTGCGGTTTGGGGTCTGCTCAGCGTGGTGGCCGTGATTCGGAACGCGCCGACCAAGGGGTTCATTCTGCTCGGCCTCGGGCTCCTGGCCGCGTTCGTCGGCCTCGATCCAATTTCGGCGGAGGCGCGTTTCACCTTCGGGACGCTCTACCTGCTGGACGGCATTCCCGCAATCCCGGTCTTCATCGGGATCTTTGCCGTGGCCGAAGCGATCGATCTCATCGCCACCGGCCGTCCTCGCATTGCGGAACGGATCGACCCGGAAGGTTTGGCGGGAAGCACGAGGAAGGGGGTGCTCGCCGTCTTCCGATTTCCACGCGTCTTTTTGCGCAGTTCGCTCATCGGCTCCATCGTGGGCATCATGCCCGGAGTCGGGGGCACGGCTGCATCGTTCATCGCCTACAACGAGGCCCGTCGAACCGCGGGCGCGAGCGGACGCTTCGGGAAGGGGGATGTCCGGGGGGTACTGGCCCCGGAGGCGGCGAACGACGCCAAGGATGGCGGTTCGCTGCTCACCACCCTGGCGTTTGGCATCCCGGGGAGCGCGGTCACCGCCGTGCTGCTTGCCGCGTTCGAGGTGCACGGCCTCCGCCTCGGCCGGAGCTTGCTCCAGAACGATCTTGACCTCGTTTTTGCGCTGATCTGGGCGCTCTTCCTGTCCAACTGGATCACCTCCTTGCTCGGACTGGCCCTCGCCAGCCGGATGGCCGGTCTCGCCGAGGTCCGCAGCGGGCGCCTGATCCCGGTCATCCTGGTGCTCGCCGCGGTGGGGGCGATCGGGTATCGGGGGCGGCTGGGCGATGTCGCCCTGGCCTTCGCCTTCGGGGTCGCCGGCTACGCCATGAGGCGTTACGGGTGGCCGCGGATCGCGTTCGTGATGGCGCTCATCCTGGGGTCGCTGGTGGAGGTGAATCTGCACCTCACGATGACCCTCCACGAACTGGGCCGGCTGAACTTCTGGACCCGTCCCTCGGTGCTGGTCGGGGCCGCGTTGGTCATGGTCACCGTGATCGGGCCACTCTGGCTCAACCGCGGCCGGGAGCCGTCATGAGGGTGCAGCCGTTCACGGTAGTGCTGGCCGCGGTGACAATGGTGGCCGGGATCGAGACGCTCTCGCTCGGGGCCCAGGCGCGGCGCGGTCCGCTCCTGGTACTCGTCCCGCTGGCCGTCCTGTTGGGGTGCCAGCTCTACCGTGAGTTTCGAGCCCGGGAGTCGAGCGGGGAGGGCCCGTCCGGGACCCAGGTTCTCTCGGCCTGCGGATGGGCGACGGCCGTTCCCGCCCTAGTCGCTTCCCTCGGGTTGGTTGTGGGATCCGCGGTGTTCGTCATCGCCTTCCAGCGGTGTCGCGGGGGCGACGGCTGGCTGCCCTCGGCGGTCAGCGCGGTGGCTCTCGCCACCTTGGTCTGGGTTCTGTTTCGGATCCTATTGTTCCAGTCGCTGCCGTCAGGAGTGTTCGGACTGTTCGCGTCGGGTTAGCGACCGGCGGACGCCAGGCGTTCTTCCGTCCCGGCCGGCGGCAGTGCGCGGCGCCGCCCCGCTGGCGCCGTGGTACAGCGTTTGGCGACCGTTCGGCCGGTTCGCAGTCCCGTTTTCTTTATGTTTCAGTCGTCGCGGCGCTTATCCGGCCGCCTCGTGTTCGTACTCCTTGCTGTTCTGATTGGGGGGCTGTCTGCCCCCGTTTCCGCAGGGCAGGGGGATGAGGACCGGTCCCGGTTCCTGAGCCGGATTCGGCGGTTTACCGTCGAGGGGAGGCGCGCTGGCGAGGGGTACTTCTCTCCCGACGGGAAGGAGATGGTCTTCCAGTCGGAGCGGGAGCCGGGGAATCCGTTCTTCCAGATCTACCTGCTCTTCATGGAGACCGGTGACGTGCGGCGAATCTCCCCGGGGCAGGGGAAGACGGCCTGCGCCTTCATCTCGGGGAAGAACGGCGACGTCCTCTTCGCTTCGACGCATCTCGATCCTCGATCCGTCGAGCTGCTGCAGGAGGAGATCGCGTTCCGGGAGAGCGGCCAGGAACGAGGAGGACACTCTTCGGCAGGTGCTGGTCCAACCGTACGTGGCCGGTGGAACCGATGGCGGGACCATCGACCTGGAATCGGAGAACCGTCCCCCACTCGTGCATCCCCGGCATCTGGGGACGCTTGCCCGCCTCCTCGGCACCTACGTGCGCGAAGAAGGTCTCTTGAGCTAGGAGGAGGCGATTCGCAAGCTGAGCGGGCTTCCCGCCGAGATCCTGGGACTCGAGGAGCGGGGGACGCTGGTGGAAGGCAACTTCGCCGACCTGGCGATCTCCGATCCGGAGACGATCCGCGGGGTGGCCACCTTCGAAGATCCGTTCCACTACTCGATCGGCATGCGGTACGTCCTGGTGAACGGCACCCCGGTGGTCGATGAGGGCGAGTACACCCGGGCGCCTCCCGGCCGGGCGCTGCGCGGCCCGGCGTTCGTTCCCGAATAGCCCGGCGTAGACCTCGCCGGCCCTCGCCCTCGGCCAGGGGATCCGGTGGCTTGGAGGCTGAGAGGCCGGTGCAACCGCGCGGAGCGGTTAACAGCCTGTGGTGGAAAGGGCTCCGGGGGCTTCTCTGGCATGGAGAAGCGGCGGCCGTTTCCACGTGTGGCGACACGGCCGGGACCGTGGGTGCGCTCGAAAGACGAGTAACGCCGCCGAACAACGGTCCCACATGCCCAGGATGGCGTCCAGGAAGGCCCCGCCGGGCCGCAAGAGACGCCGCACCCCATCCATATCCCGGTTCTGCAGGCTCTTTGGCTTTCCGATCCCCGTCAGTTGCCGCATGAGCAGCGACAGATTGAAGGCAGAGATATGGATCAGCAAGCGTTTTCGAATGTTCCCGCTTCCCCGCAACCACACCCTGCGCATCCCCCCGGTCTCGTAGCAGTGCGCGAACGAACGCTCCGTCAGTTCGTGGCGCCGTCTCCGCAACCGGGCGCCGCGATTCCCGCGAACCCGCCGACGGTTCCCGTAGACGGCGCGTCGCAGGGACTCCCGACCCCGCCAGCGCCGGCGCCCGCGCGTGGGCTCCGCGATGTACGAACGGTAGCCGCGCTCCCGCGCTTGCTCGATTACCGCATCGCTGTGATACCCCTTGTCACACACCAGCGACCGAGGCTTCTCCCCCTTCCGGCGACCCTCCGTCGGCGCCGGCTCCCGGGCCCCCGCGTCACCGCTCCCGAGATGGCGCTCCGCTTCGTCCAGTGTCTGCGGCAGCGTCTCCGTGTCCCCCCGGCTCCCTGGTTGGACCGTGACCGCCGCTATCGCTCCGCTCTCCAGATCCACCGCGTGCTCCGCCTTGTACGCCATCCGCGTCCGACCATCCTTCAGCCGACCGATGCAAGCCTCCGCATCAACCGGATGCGCCCACTCGCGGTTCGACAGCTTCTTCCGGCGTTTGCGGTCGTAGCGCGCCACCTCTTCAACTGTCGGAGCCTCGATCCCCGACTCCTTCATCAACGTCCTCACATACTCCCGGTATCCCTCGCCGCTGTCCCGACGGACGATCTTCCGCATCGAAGCGTTCGCCATCAGGGTCGTCGTGTCCACGCCAAGCGCTTCCCCTCGCAAAAGGCCCGCTCCTCTCACCCGTTCCACAACCCAGCCGAACACCTCCGCGTGCGTCTCCTCACTCACCCGACGACGCGTCCGCGAAATCGTCGAATGATCCGGACCGCTGTCCGCCGGCCCGTATCCCAAAAACCGCAGCAGGCTGCGCGAGTCATTCACCCGCCACGCAATCAACCGTTCCGAGTCCAGACCCTCGAAATACCCGACCAACAGACAACGGAAATACCTCCCCGGCGCAAGCCCAGGACGACCGTCCCGCGCGTAGTGACGCTCGCAACGCTTCTCCACGAACTCGTCAAAACCGCCCCCTCCCAAAATCTCGTTCAAACGCTCGTAGAACGGATCCCCCTTGCTCCGCGGCAACGCCTCGGTAGCGATCCACAACGCTTGCTGCCGCGTGCCGCGGCGTCCCATAGCCATGCGGAAATTCTACGAAGTCCCGCGGTTCGACTCAATTCCGCCCGACAGAGTTTCACCACAGGCTGTTAGAACCGATAGTTGTGAAAATGTCAATCCTGCAACCCGGGAGATCACGTCGGACGCTAAACAATCCCCTCCCCGCCGCTCAGTCGTCCTTCGGGGGCTCTGATTCCTCGTCCCGGAGGGGCGGCAGTCCCATTAGCCCTCGAGTCATGTCCCGCATGTCTCGGAAGCTGTCTCCTTGCGGGGAATCCTCTTTGAGGCGTCTCCTGAAGTATTCGACGGACCCGCGCTTCTCCGGGATGCCTTCCTCTTCGGCTCCCTCCTGCTCACACTCCGGGCAGACGCCCGGTGGCTCGTCCTTCGATGGAAGGGCACTCATGGTCTTGATGGGGAGAAGTAGGGCCATAGGAGAAATCGAATCACGCCGGGGTGACAAGGATTGCCATTCAGATCACAGATGAAGAAAGAGAGCATGCGGAAATGGGTTGATGGAAACCCCTGATTCTTCGCTGGCCGGGACGTTCGCGTTCCCTGTTGCTGCAACTGTGCCAAATGTCAGCCCTTGTCATATTCGGCTGGTGGAATTTTCCATGTGGCAGGCAAGGGACCCGGCAAGTACTGGCGGAAAGGAATGTCCCTTGCCGAGTTCTTCCAGGAGTTCCCCGACGAGGAGAGCGCCGAGACCTGGTTCATCGCCGCTCGCTGGCCCGATCAGGTCCGCTGCCCCCGATGCGACGGTGACAGGGTCTATGAGCCGGGCGGAACGAGTCCGATGCGGTTCCTTCCGGTGCCGTCCTTGCCGCCGCTGCTTCTCCGCCAAGACCGGCACGGTCATGCGGGACTCCAACCTCTCGTACTGGAAGTGGCTGCTTGCCATGTATCTGCTGAACACCAGTCTCAAGGGTGTCTCCTCCATGAAGCTCGCGAGGGACCTGGGGATCACGCAGAAGGCCGCGTGGCATATGGCCCACCGCATCCGGGAGGGATGGGCCGATGGCTTCCGTTCACGGGAACCGTGGAGGTCGATGAGACCTACGTGGGCGGGAAGGAACGGAACAAGCACTTCTCCAAGAAGCTCCCTCAGGAGCAACAGGTCTGGCACGGGCGGGGCGACAAGGGAAAGGTCATCGTGGCCGGTGCCAAGGAGCGGGGAACCAGAAGGCTCAAGGCGAAGGTCGTGAAGGGAACCGACCGCCTCAACCTCCGCACCTTCGTGCGCGAGTCAGTGAAGCTCGGAACCACCCTCTACACCGACCACCACTCGGCCTATGACCGGATTCCCGGCTACTCGCGCCACGCGGTCAATCACTCCGCTGGGGAATACGTCCGGGGCGACGTGCACACCAACGGGATCGAGTCGGCGTGGTCCATGCTCAAGCGGGGATACATGGGCACCTACCACTTCATGTCCATCAAGCACATGCAGCGGTACGTCAATGAGTTCACCGGAAGGCACAACGTGCGAGATGAGGGCACCGTGTCCCAACTCCTCCGCCTCACAAGGGGAATGGAGGGGAAGCGGCTCCGGTACTACGAGTTGACGGCGGAATAGGGCTGACGCCCACTCATCGGGCGACTTCGAACCACTCCATCCTCGTCCACATGGCCCGCTGGCGGCCCCACGCGTTCTGGCGGCCCCACGCGTTGATGATCTTCATCAGCACCCACTCCCCATCTTCCTCTTCGAGATGAAAGATAGCGTTGCTACCAGTACGTGGCGCACAGACCGGCTTCGGCTGCCCTGCGATAAATCTGACTGAACTTGTCCCAAGGAGCGGAATTCAACGGTTGGTCCTCCAGCAGCGTCAATCCCTCGAATAGAGATTGCGTGTGCTTCAGCGCCAGACAACCGAAGGCTGTTCCCATGCTGTCCGCCTTGAAGGGCTGACCCGGGCCGGCGGACTCTCGTCGTGCTCGGGACGCTCAGACGGTCCAACCCAGATAGCTCTCGTCGTGCGCCGAGCAGGCAAAAGGCGCCGGCCCGTGAGGGCCGGCGCCTTGAAGTTGCTTGAGGGTTCGCCTAGAAGCGGAGGGGTCCCGCGGAGGAGCATGGTCCGGGCGTTCTGCCGGCTCCGAAGCTCCAGGAAGGCCGGAACCCACGCCCGGTTTGCGCCGGAGTAGGTGAACTGGTTGTGGTTCGCGGCGTCCAGGAGGTTGAAGATCTGGACCGAAGTCTCGAGCTGGGCCGGGCCGAGGTCAAGGATCTTGCCGACCGAGAGGCCTACGGTGTGGACCGTCGGCGCCGCCACCTGCATTTCACCCCGGTCCTCGCCGACGATGCGATACCGCGTGCCAAGCGGGTTGGTGAACCCGTTGTTCGCGGATCCTGGTCCGTACTGGGTTACCTGCGGGTCGCTGGCGCCGAGCCGCTGGAGGATCGGGCCGGACCACGGGCCCGCGTTGCCGGTGTAGCTCACTGCCAGCGTGACGTCCCAGGGCATGAGGTAGCTCATTCCGCCGCGGACGGACCACGCGCGCCAGGTCGGCGCGTAGGAGAGGTTGCTACTGGCCCGCAAGGTGTTGTGTTCGTTGTTCCCGCGCGGCATATAGAGCGCCTTGCTGGAGTCGAACGTTTCCGGCTGGATGAAGTACGCCGGATCGGTCGGGTTCCAGTCGCCGCCGAAGTGCTGCCACTGCTTGCTGATGTTCAACGTGGCGGACATCCGCTCGGTGCGCCGGGTCGTGGTGATCTCGAGGGCGGTATAGACGAGCTTGCTCCAGGCGTTGTTCGTCTGCTGCAAAAGATTTCCGTAGTCGATGTCCACCGCGCCGAACTGGAACTCGCCGAGCGGGGTCGGCGCTGGCGATGAGGACGGGTAGTAGCCGTTGACTTCCCTGAGCGCGTAGTTGTCCGTGTACTGGCGGTGCACCAGAGCGACATCCATCGCGAACTGTCCCTGGAACTGGCGCCGCAGTCCGACGATCGCCTCGTTCACGTATGGCTGGGTAACGCCATCGGGATCGAACAGCGCGGAGATCGGCAGCCGGTCGGCGGGCGGGTTGTAGCGGCTGAAGTCGGGGACTCCGTCGAGGTCGTGGTCGTACTCGACGTAGCTTCCGACACTGGTTCCGCTGTGAACCGAGGTGATGTTGTCCCGGCCGTTCATCTGCTCGTGCACCCGGCCGGCGTTTCCTCGCAGGATGGTTCTCCCGTCTTCCGTAAGCTGATAGGCGAACCCGAAGCGGGGCCCGATCGCAACCGTGTTCATCCGTTCGAAGTCGAGGATGCCGTCGTAGCGGCGGACGAGGTCGGCGCGGAGCCCAATGTTCATCGTGAGCCGGTCAATCGGCTTCCAGGCGTCCTGAAGATAGAAAGCAAGGTCGCTGTCCTGCGCGTCCCGGGTCTTGAGGGAATCGATCGGCCCCGATGCATCTCCGGTTCGCCGGCGCTCGAACCACCGGGTCCCGACCGCCTGGGAGAGAGGGGTCCCCGATACCCAATTCCCGTTGGCGTCAATCGGAGTGTGGTACTCGGTACCCCATCCGTTCTGGGTGGAGTAGATCGTGGTGCTGGGATAGGTGCTCCAGGGGGCGGCGTAGATCCCGAAGCCGATTTCGTGGGACCCGCCCACGTCGTCGAGGTAGTGCGTCATGTCGGCCCGGAGCAGAATGAGCCGCGCCGGCCGCTCCGAGCCGTTGCCAGTCCCGGCGGCGGCAATCCGGCCGCCACGGGCGATCGTGCCGCTCTCGTTCACCGAGTATCCGCCGTGGATGTCCACAAACAGGGGCAGGCTGCCCAACTGGGCCTGCAGGTCCAGCGGAACCTTGGACGCCTTGTTGTTGTAGGAGACCGTGAACTGCCCGGTCGTCGAAGCCCCGAAGACCGAGGTCAGCTTGCCGCCCATCAGGCTGCCGCCGGTCTGGACCGTAATCCGGGGAGCGAGGTCGTACTCGCGGTTCGAAGTGTTCTCGACCGTATCGCCCTGGTAATAGAGGTTCAGTTCATGGCCTGGGTTGAGCTGCGCACTGACCTTGAGGTAGGGCTGATGGCTCTTCGTGGTGTTGTTGAACTCGGAGTACGCGGGCGCCGACCCGGTTGTCCCGAGGGAGAGTCCCGACAGGGCCTGCAGACGTTCGACATCGGTGCTTTGCCGGCTGATGCGCGCCGCGAGGTCCGCGTACCGGTAGGACGCGAAGAACCAGGCCTTGTCGCGCATGATCGGCCCGCCGAGGGAGAAATCCGCCTGGCTAACGAGGTGGGCGGTCGGGGTTGCCGGGGCCGCGGCGGGGCGCCCCATGGGGGGGTCGTAAACGCCGAGCGACTGGAAGGCGGCCTTCTCGGAAGCGAACGGATCGAAACCGTCGGGCAGTTCGTTGTCGCCGAAGAAACCGCCGAGGCCCTTTTCATCTCCGGTTCCCCAGTCGAAGGACTGTTTGTCGTAGGCGGCGGAGGCGGCGAGGTCATTACCGCCACTGCGGGTGACCACGTTGATGATCAGGCCGGTGCCCATCGGGTCCTTGGCCTCGGCGCCGCCGGTCTTCACCGACATGTCTTCCATCATGTCGGCGTTCATCCCGACATAGGTGACCTGCGCGTCGGTGTAGCCGGCCGCCGCCATGCCCTCGAGCTGGATCACGTGCGCGAAGTGCTCGGTCGCGTGACCGAAGTACACCATCCGCCCCGAACCGTCGTCGAACGGGCGGGCGTTGACGCCCGGAGTCATCTCGAGGAAGTCGCTCCAGTTTCCGCGGGCCTGAATGGGCAGATCGCGTTGGAGGTCGCCCTCGATCGTGAGGATGTTTCCTGGGCGCGAGATCTCGAGCATCGGGGTCTCGGCGGTGACCGTCACCGTCTCCTGGACGGTGCTGATCGACATCACCGGGTCCACGCCGAGGTTCGTGCTGGCGCGCAGCAGGATGCCTTCCTGCCGGTAGGTGGCAAAGCCGGAGAGCGCCGCTTCGACGGTGTAATCGCCGACGGGCAGGTTGAGCAGCCGATAGCCGCCCTGACCGTCGGTGACCGCGGTGGCGGGACTGATAAGCGCGGGGCTCGTGGCGGTGACCGTGACTCCAGGAAGCACGGCGGCCGAATCATCGGTGACCGTGCCGCGGATACTGGAGTCGCCGCCCTGTCCGAACGCGATGGCCGGAAGGACGAGGGACGCCGCAAGAAGCAGCGCGAAAGTTGACTTCCGCATGGTTCCTCCTCTGCGAGGTGTCTGAAATTTGTTGGGACGCGGTCCGAGTACGCTCGGATGCCGCAGAATGAACAGCCTGAAAGAGGCAACGATTATGCCATGTTTCGGGGTCTGAAGGAACTACCTATCTAACGGTTCGATTTTTGTTTGGTTTACGTCCGAAGTGCGAATGCGTCGCCGGGCTTCGGTGTCCAATCAAGCGAACGAACGGGTTGGAATCTTGGAGAGGCCGCTCGCCGGATCGTTCAATTTCGGCCGGGAGACGGTCCGGAGCGCAGGGCCGCCAGCAGTTCGCGGACATCCGGCTGCTCGGGAAAGAGGGTGAGCGACTGCTCGAGATAGGGAATGGCGCGTGCGTTTTCCCCGGTCGCGGCAAGCGACCACGCCAGCGCGTTCAGGAGAGCCGGGTCGGCGGCCTGGAGGGCCAGGGAACGCTCATAAAGCTCCGCCGCCCTGGTGTGGTTCCCGGATTCGCGATGGGCGTCGCCCAGCACCCGCAGCACCATCGCGTCCTCGGGAGCCTGGGCGAGCGCCGGCTCGAGGAGTCGCACCGCGGTTCGCGTTTCTCCATCGTCGAGCGCGAACCTGCCCAGGGCGAGCCGCACGCGCCCGAGATTCGGGTTTTCGGCGAGCGCTGCCTCGAACATCGCGCGGCCGCGCTCGTGGTCTCCTACGCGGAGCCACTGTTCGCCGAGGGCGGCGGAGACGGCTCCCGGAGACTTGGTGTCCGGCGAATCGCTGAGACCCCAGGGAACCGCGACCCGGCTGCGCGCATTCAAATCGAAAGTCACCATCCTGGGTTTGTCATCCGCGCTTACCGAAAGCAGGTAGCGACCCGAGTCCCATCCGGTGGTCGGCGCCTGCCAGAGGGCGAGACCGCCCTGGACCGCGACCTCCTCTTCCAGAAGGGGCGACCCCATAGCCCCCGATTCGTCGGCTGCGTTCCACGGAATGACCCGGAAGACCACGCGCTCGTGACCGATTGCCGACGCCACCGCCCGGAGCAGAGTTCCCACCGCCACCACGCCGCGGCCGTTAGGCACCAGTTGCGCGTCTCCGGCCAGCCAGGCGCGTAAATCCAGTTCCTCGACGGATTGCGGCGGAGCGTGAAGCAGCCACGGCCGGGATAGCGTCGGCTCGTGGTCCGGGACCCTGAGATCGTCCTCGAACACGGTGTATTCGGTCCGGGCGTCGTTCTTGAAGATCACCCGAAAGCGGAATTCGCCGGGAATCAGCGGGAACACGCCGCGGTAGGTGAACGGACGGGCGCCGACGTCCTGAAGCTGGCTCTCGGTCAGCCGCAGGAACGGGGTGACGACGAAGTCGTGGACGACTTCGCCCTCGAGGGTGGTGATCTCCCCGGTAACTTCGAACCGGGTGAAGTAATCGTTCCCGTCTTCTTCGCGTGCGAGCGTGAAGTGCTGCGGCTCGATCTCGATCGCGTAGTGCACGAAGAAGGGGCTCGCGGCCGGGCCGGGCAACACGCTCGGCAGCACGCGCGCGAGCCCGGCGCTCGGCACGAAGTTGAAGAGGTATTCGCTCTCGACGAGCCCCCGGCCCGCTTCCCCTCCGGTCACCCAACCGGTATCGAGCAGGCGGTAGGGCGCCCGATTGATGTCCGAGAGGAGCGTCTGGGTCTGGAGGATCTCCATTTCCGGCTGCACCAGGCTTGCCGTGACGCCCCGGTCGGCGCGCATCGTAATGCTGGCGTGCGCGAGCTGGGGCGAGATTTCCTGCAGGGTCACGAACGCCTCCGCCCGGGACTCCCCGACGCTGAACGATTGCGCCGGCAGCAGTTCTTCCGGCTGGTGGATAACGTGGTTGAACTGGATGAAGGGGCCGGCGTTGTACTCCCGGAAGAACAGAACGTAGATGGGCGGCAGCAGTTGTTCTTCGCGCGCCAGATAGAACCAGAGTTCCGTTTGGTAGAGCCCCGGAATCGAGGCGAACGTCTCGCGTTCCTCGGGTTCCCCGAGCTGGATGTAGATTCGTCCACGGTCGGTCAGCCATCCGGGCATCGCGGTCTCTCCCCCGAGCCGCAGGTTCGCGTAGTCGATGCGCCGGTAGTGCTCGGTTCGGTACTCGTTCTCCGGGGTTAGCGGTTCCGGGTCACGGCGCTGCCAGAATGCGGAAATGAACGCCTCCCGCTCGGCTTCCGACTGAAGTCTCTCGAAGGCGTCCTGCTCGCGGTCGCTGATGATGTAGACCACTTCGTCCTCGATCCATTTCTGGTGTTCGTCGGAGAGCGGGAAGCGGTCCTGCCCGGCGGCGGTGAGGGGGACGGCTAGGGGGACGGCTAGAGGGACGGCGAGGAGGAAGGCCGTGAGCAGCATCGGCGGGAGGCCTCGCGGGAAGGACTGGGTCATGGGGTTCCGTTCATTCTGACCGGAAACGGCGATGGGTGCCTCCGGCGGGCAGGGAGCGGCTCCGCGGCGCCGTCAACTGGATCAGCGCGGTGAGTTTCGTCCGCCCCCGGCGGGCAATGCCGGGCTGCGGGCCCCGCCGGGAGAACTGGCCGACGTTCCTTCTCGGGTGGGCAGTACGGACCTGGAGGTCCGGAGGTCCCGGACGGGCGGCGCCATTCCGGACGGCTGACCTCGCGGAGCTCGCACGTTTCCCACTGATCCGGCGTCAGTCGTCCCACAAACTCTCCACGTCCCGACAGCGGCGAAGTCGGGTGTCCGCGGTGACGAGACGCAGACCGAACACCTTGGCCGTTGCGACGATGAAGCGGTCCGCCGGATCCTCATGGTCCAGGCGAAGCTGCCGGCTGGCGGCCGCGACCTCAAAGGTGAGGGGCACCTCCCGGACGGTTCGCGCCGCCTCCCGGAGCCAGGTTCGGGGGTTGGGGGACAGCGTGATGCGACCCCGTTCGGCGAGGAGCATGACTTCCCAGAGGCTGATCGGCGACAGCCGCGGCGGTTCGGACGCCATCTCGAGTTCCGTCCTGACGGACGTCGGCAGCCGCCCCGGCTCGTTGATGCCCCAAAGCCAGACGTGGGTATCGAGGAGGAACGGCACTTAACAGCCTGTGGTGAAACTCTGTCGGGCGGAATTGAGTCGAACCGCGGGACTTCGTAGAATTTCCGCATGGCTATGGGACGCCGCGGCACGCGGCAGCAAGCGTTGTGGATCGCTACCGAGGCGTTGCCGCGGAGCAAGGGGGATCCGTTCTACGAGCGTTTGAACGAGATTTTGGGAGGGGGCGGTTTTGACGAGTTCGTGGAGAAGCGTTGCGAGCGTCACTACGCGCGGGACGGTCGTCCTGGGCTTGCGCCGGGGAGGTATTTCCGTTGTCTGTTGGTCGGGTATTTCGAGGGTCTGGACTCGGAACGGTTGATTGCGTGGCGGGTGAATGACTCGCGCAGCCTGCTGCGGTTTTTGGGATACGGGCCGGCGGACAGCGGTCCGGATCATTCGACGATTTCGCGGACGCGTCGTCGGGTGAGTGAGGAGACGCACGCGGAGGTGTTCGGCTGGGTTGTGGAACGGGTGAGAGGAGCGGGCCTTTTGCGAGGGGAAGCGCTTGGCGTGGACACGACGACCCTGATGGCGAACGCTTCGATGCGGAAGATCGTCCGTCGGGACAGCGGCGAGGGATACCGGGAGTATGTGAGGACGTTGATGAAGGAGTCGGGGATCGAGGCTCCGACAGTTGAAGAGGTGGCGCGCTACGACCGCAAACGCCGGAAGAAGCTGTCGAACCGCGAGTGGGCGCATCCGGTTGATGCGGAGGCTTGCATCGGTCGGCTGAAGGATGGTCGGACGCGGATGGCGTACAAGGCGGAGCACGCGGTGGATCTGGAGAGCGGAGCGATAGCGGCGGTCACGGTCCAACCAGGGAGCCGGGGGGACACGGAGACGCTGCCGCAGACACTGGACGAAGCGGAGCGCCATCTCGGGAGCGGTGACGCGGGGGCCCGGGAGCCGGCGCCGACGGAGGGTCGCCGGAAGGGGGAGAAGCCTCGGTCGCTGGTGTGTGACAAGGGGTATCACAGCGATGCGGTAATCGAGCAAGCGCGGGAGCGCGGCTACCGTTCGTACATCGCGGAGCCCACGCGCGGGCGCCGGCGCTGGCGGGGTCGGGAGTCCCTGCGACGCGCCGTCTACGGGAACCGTCGGCGGGTTCGCGGGAATCGCGGCGCCCGGTTGCGGAGACGGCGCCACGAACTGACGGAGCGTTCGTTCGCGCACTGCTACGAGACCGGGGGGATGCGCAGGGTGTGGTTGCGGGGAAGCGGGAACATTCGAAAACGCTTGCTGATCCATATCTCTGCCTTCAATCTGTCGCTGCTCATGCGGCAACTGACGGGGATCGGAAAGCCAAAGAGCCTGCAGAACCGGGATATGGATGGGGTGCGGCGTCTCTTGCGGCCCGGCGGGGCCTTCCTGGACGCCATCCTGGGCATGTGGGACCGTTGTTCGGCGGCGTTACTCGTCTTTCGAGCGCACCCACGGTCCCGGCCGTGTCGCCACACGTGGAAACGGCCGCCGCTTCTCCATGCCAGAGAAGCCCCCGGAGCCCTTTCCACCACAGGCTGTTAACCGAGGGCTTCCCAGTCGGACGGCTCGGATACCGGCGCAACGATGTCGCCGTGGATCGTGACCGAGCCTTTCATGGAGCCGAGCCAGCTCCCGGCGGGGTTTGGGGCTGGAGGGACGATCCTGGCGATCGGTTTGCCGCGGCGCGTCACCAGCACCGGTTCCCGGGTTTGCGCAACCCGATCCAGCACGGCCAGGCAGGTGGCCTTGAACTTCGAAATCTGTATGCGCTCCATGGACCAATCCTACCATGGTCCATTTCTATGGTCACTTTGAGTTTCCGTTTCGCCCGCCTGCGCTGGGCGGCTTGCTCACCGAAGCGCGGAGTTCGGTAGATTGGAGACGATTTTTCCACAACGCCGCTGGAGGTGGGAAGAAACCGCCTGGATTCTCGTCTGTATGTGTGTGGAAGGCCGAGCAGCCTTCCGTGTCATCACATCGCGGCGGAGGAGGTCCCATGCCACAGATCACACCCAATCAGGCAGAGACCACCACGACCGAGCCGCCCCGCAAGACGTCGCCGCAGCCGTCCCCGTCGAGCCCACCTGCCACCGGACCGGACAACCCGGCGCCGAAACGGGGGGAGAAGGGCGCAATGTTTCGGGCGCTGGTGAAGGCCGGGTGCGACGCGCCGGCTGCCTATAATGCGGAGGCGGAGGTCGGATCCATGGCTGCAGAGAATGTGGTCGCCCAGCTCGGCGCGCAGTTTCAGCTTGGGTTCATGGAACTAAGGCAACTCTGCCGGGAAAACGCCGAGGGGCTTGTCGAGCAGGGCAAGAAGCTGGAGGCGCTGACCGAGGCCGGGATCGAGCGGGACAGGAAACTCGACGTGCTTGCCGCGGAGGTGAATGGGTTGAGGGGAGTCCTCACCGCGGAGGTGACAGGGCTGAAGGAGGTTCTCACCGCGGAGGTGACAGGGCTGAAGGAGGTTCTCACCGCGGAGGTGACAGGGCTGAAGGAGGTTCTCACCGCGGAGGTGACAGGGCTGAAGGAGATCTCCGCCGCTCGAACGGATGCGCTGAAGATGGAGTTCCGGCTCGTCTGGGGCGCTCTGGGCGTCCTGGTGACGGTTTTGCTCGCGGTCTTCGGTTTCCTGTTCACGCGCTGATCCTCTGGAGCGGGCGCGCCCCTGCCGAGTTCGCCATCGGGATCGCTCGCGTTACCAGGTTCCGCCCGCCCCCGGCGGGCGATGCCGACCTGGAGGTCGGCGCCAGTTCTTCCGGTGGGGGCCCCTTCCCGGCGCGGTGCCGGATGGGGTCGGCTTGGCGCTACAACTCTGCGAGCGCCTCGCGGAGGGCTCTGGCGGCGTCCGCGACGGCTTCCCCGTCATCCCCGTCCAGCGTGATCCGGGTCCCCTCGGAACCGGGGTACGAGCCGATCTCGACTGTCGGATAGGCCGCGACCAGGCGGTCAAGAAGGGGGATCAGCTCCTCTTCGGGGCGTGGAACCAGTTGCTCGTCGGCGAAATACCGGGGTCCTTCGGGAAGACACTCGGCGAGGATCCCGAGCTTCTTTTCGAAGACGGGTGGCAGGCCCGGGAGGATCCAGACGTTGTGCATGACGACCACCGGCCAAGCGCCGCTTTGGCCTTCGCGGAGCTCGCATCCGTCCGGAACGCGGGCGAGGTCGCGGTGAGTGGTTTCGAGACCGCGCTGGCGCAGCGAGTCGAGAAAGCGGGGGTGATGGATCACCCCGGTTCCGAATGCGCGGGCGACGCCCTCCATGGTGACGTCGTCGTGCGTGGCGCCTACACCTCCGGAAGTGAACACGAGATCGTGAGCCGCGGCGAGTGCGGCCGTCTCTGCGGCGATGACCTCCGGTTCGTCGGGAATCGTCAACACCCGCCGCAGAGCCACCCCCTTTTCCCGAAGCAGGCAGGCGAGGAGGCGGGTGTTCGTGTCGGTCACTTTCCCGGAGAGGATTTCGCTGCCGATCACCAGGAAGGCGGCGGTCCTTCTCCGCGGCGCCGGGAGGGATCCCTCCGGCGGGGAGCGATCCGGCGCTGCGACGGCGGGGGCCTCCGGACGGGAATCCCGCACGGCGGCGAGAAAGCGGGCGCCGTACTTCTCGATCTTCGCCGGGCCGACTCCGCGCAGGCGCGCGAGCTCCGCCGCGGAGGGTGGCCTGCGGGCGGCCATTTCGTGGAGGGTGGCGTTCGAGAACACCCTGAAGGCCGGAAGCCCTTCCTCCCGTGCGATATCGAGGCGCAGCGCCCGCAGCTTCTCGAAGAGAGCCGGGTCGGGCGCGGGCGCTTCGCGGTGGGCCGCGGCGGAGTCGCGGGACTCTTCGTCCGGGGGCGCCGCCTTCGGACGGGTCAGGGTGACGGACTCCCGGTTGCGGAGAAACGCCCACCCCGCGGGGGTCAGGGACATGGTCGGGAACCCGCTGTCGCCGGCGCGGCGGAGCAGGTTTCGGGCGACGAGTTCGTCCGCGGTGTCCCGCAACTCCTCCTCCCGATGATCGCGTGCGACGCCGTGGACGCTCAGCCGGTCGTGCCCGAGTTCCAGCACCCGCTTCGCCCGCGAGCCGCGCAGCACCGCCACGACGTGGGCCATGCCGAAACGCTGTCCGGTACGGACCACCCCGGAGAGGATTTTCTGGGTGATCTCGGTAGCGTCGTACTCCTCGATCTCCCCGCCGGCTCCGGGTCCCAGACAGATGTCGCAGCCCCCGCAGTTTTCCAATCCCTCAAGCGAGGCGTCCGAGAAGTAGTCGAGCAGGTAGCGTCGCCGGCAGGAGGTGAGTTCGCAGTAGGCGATCATCCGGGCGAGCCTGTCCTGCGCGCGCTGGCGTTCGGCGGGGTCTTCGATCTCGCGGATGAACCGCTGCTGGGCGGCCCGGTCGGCGACGCTGAAGAACAGGACGCATTCGCTCGAAAGGCCGTCGCGTCCGGCGCGCCCGGTCTCCTGGTAGTAGCCCTCCACCGACTTCGGGAGGTTGTAGTGCGCAACGAGGCGCAGGTCGGGCATGTCAATCCCCATCCCGAACGCGATCGTGGCCGCGACGATCAGCGCCTCCTTGCTGGCGAACCGGTCCTGCGCCGACCGGCGCTCCTCGTGGTCGAGTCCGGCGTGGTAGGCCAGAGCGCGGAAACCCAGCGCGCGGAGCCGCTCGGCCACCGATTCCGTCTCCCTCCGCGAGAGGCAGTACACGATTGCGGACTCCCCCTCGTGTTCCCGCAGGAGTTCGACGAGAAGGTCGAAGGAGCGCCGTTTGGGTCGCACCCGGTAGTTGAGGTTGGGACGATTGAAGCTGCCCACGAAGAACTCGGGATCCTCCATCTGGAGTTCGGAGGCGATTTCCCGGCGGACCCGCTCGGTGGCGGTCGCGGTGAGCGCCAGGAAGGGGGCCGCCGGGAAGCGGTCGCGCAGCGCTCCCAGCTTCCGGTAGTCAGGCCGGAACTCATGACCCCACTGGGAGATGCAGTGGGCCTCGTCCACCGCCACCAGCCCCACCCGGATCCGTTCGAGGAACCGCCCGAAGCCCGCGGAGGCGAGACGCTCCGGCGCTACGTAGAGCAGCTTTACCTTGCCGGCTTGCGTCTCCTCCCGGACGAGCCGCGCCTCTTCGGAGCTGAGCGAACTGTTGAGGCAGCGGGCGGCGATCCCCCGCGCCCGGAGCGCATCCACCTGGTCCTTCATCAGGGCGATCAGGGGCGAGATGACCAGGGTGACGCCGTCGAGGGCGAGCGCCGGAAGCTGGTAGCAAAGCGATTTGCCCCCGCCAGTGGGCATCAGCACCACTGTGTCGCGCCCGGCCAGGACGCTGGTGATCGCCGGTTCCTGCAGCGGTCGGAAGCTCTGGTGGCCGAAGTGTTCCTTCAGCAGGGAAAGCGGAAGGGGCTTTGCCGACCCGGCCTCTGGTGCGCTCTGCATTCGGCACCCGGCAGCCTACCCGACCGCACTCGGCGGATGGCTCAGCGGCGGCTTGGAGCGCCTTCGTTGTGGTGTGCAGCAGGCGCGGCCCACTCCGTCCCGGAACCGGGGGCATGCCGCCGTATGGTGGGAGCGGCTCACTCTTCAGGAGGTCGGAATCGGTCGGACGCCTCGTTCTGGAGTCGCGCCGAACGCCTGCACAGCGGGACGCTGGATGGGAACGCCACCGCCCTGGCTTTCCGGGAGCCGTTCCCGGCCCGTAGCCGCCGCCCTCTGAACGGCGTTCAGGGTTCGCTTACCAGGTATGCAATCCAGGTTTGGTCGGCGGAGCCTTCGGTAACCTCGTCGAACTCCCCGTTGCCGTCACCGTTTTCGTCGGCCCCTTCCCAGAGCACGACGGTTTTGGAGAACCCCGCCTCGGCCAGGAGTTCACGCAGCTCGGGAAGGGACCAGAAACGCCACTGGTAGCGGAAGGCATTTCTCATCCGGCTGCCATCCGGAAACTCGTAATGGATCGCGCACCGCATGCGTCCGCTGATGGGATCGAAGGCCACCTGGTCCCAGATGAAATCGAATCCGTCCTCCTCGCGGGCGTATTCCTTTTCTTCGTGGCAATCCGAACCACCGTAGGCGTCCATAAAGAAGAGCCCGTCGGGGTTGAGAGTGCTTCGGACGCGCTCGAAGTAGTCCCGAATCAGGTCCCGCGTCTCGAAGATCCAGTAGCTGAAGTTCATCGCGGCGATCAGATCCACCCGGGGCTCGGTGACATCCAGGACGTCGCTTTCGATCAGGTCGATCCGCCCTTGCTCCGAGCGGCTCAGTTTCGCGATGTTGTTCTCGCGGCCCCAGGCGAGCGGGCCCGGATCGAGGTCCACCCCGATTGCCCGGCATTCGGGATGCCGCGCCACAAATTCGCAGGAGAGGGCGGCAGTGCCGCAAAAATCCTCGCGGAAAGAGAGCGCCCGGCGAGCCCGACGGCGGTGAAATTCGTCATCCAGGAAAGCGGCGTCGGCCGGCGCGTCCTGAACCGAATTCTGGTACAGCAGATAGCGGTCTGCCCGGTCGGCCATCGACGGGCGCCGCCTCTTGCCTTGGCTCGGGCTGCGACCCGTGCGACGACTCATGCGGCGGAGTTACCCCGGAACGAACGTCGCGAGGCGTGATTCAGGGTCATCGTCAGGGTCATCGGGGGAGTGCTCCCCGGCTCTTTGTCAGTGCAGCGTGACCGGTTCACTCAACGTGAACTGCGCGATCTCGACCTTGAAGCGGTTCCCCCCGGGGATCTCCATCAGGTAGGAGCCTCGCATCGAGCCGAAGGGTGCGCGCAGTGGACACCATGAGGAGTAGTGAAAGGACTCGCCCGGGACGAGAAAGGGGCGAGCCCCGACCACTCCGGGACCGCGCACCTCTTCGAGCTGTCCTTCGCCGTGTTCGATGACCCAGTGACGACTCAAGAGTTGCACCAATTCCGGTGACTCGTTGGTGATGGCGACGTCATACCGAAACAGCCACGCCGGGTCCGGCTCGGGGCGCCGGTCGGCGAAACGCGCTTCCACATCCACTCGAATTCCCCGGGTTAGGGCGGAAGAAGTGAAGACCTCCTGGCGCACGGATTTGATCGTAGCACGCGGTCAAGCAGCCCGTGGGCGGAGTCGCGTGCGGACCGAGGTCCCACGGCAGGAACTGGAATTCGCCCGTTGAGTCTCCTCCGCGAGAACCGGGCCGGACGGTTTTATGCAGGCGCTGGTAACAGCCGGTGGTGGAACCCGGGTGAGTGCCGAGGCCGGCGAGGCGCCCGGCTGAGAAGGCGCGTGAGGGAGGAGCCCCCACCGGGAGAACTGGCCCGGGTGTATTCCGACCGAAGCGCAACGATGAGCGGCGCGCAGCGACGCGGTGCACAGCCGGTGGTGGAATCCGGGTGAGCGCCGAGGCCGGCGAGGCGCCCGGCTGACAAGGCGGGTGAGGGAGGAATACCGGGTGTATTTCGACCGAAACGCAACGATGAGCGGCGCGCAGCGACGCGGTGAACAGCCGGGATGGATCGCCGGCCGAACGCCGCGTGGGTTTCATTACCGGCTGTTTGGCCGGGATGGATCGCCGGCCGAGCCCCCACCGGGAGAACTGGGCCGCGTGGGTTTCACTACCGGCTGTTTGGCCGGGATGGATCGCCGGCCGAGCCCCCACCGGGAGAACTGGGCCGCCTGGGTTTCGCCACCGGTTGGTCGGGCTAGGGTTCGCACCGTGAGCGCTTCAGGCAGCCGATTCCCGGTGGCCGTGTTCGCTGCGGCTCTCTCCGTGGTCGCGTTTGGCCGCGGAGCGTCCGCCGGGGAAGACCGCCTCCTGGTCCTTGCGGTGGATGGCGGCGGTTACGAGCTTGTTCAGGAGTTTCTCCGGGACGGAGCACTCCCGAACTTCTCCCGGCTTCGCGAGGAGGGAGCCTTTTCGGACGGCATGGTGACCGCCTTCCCCTCGAAGACCGCGGCGTCGTTCGCCATGATCTGGACCGGGCTCCCCGGGCGCGAAAACGGAATCACCGGGAACTCGGTGCTGGCGCTGCCGGCGGCTTCCCATTCCCTGCTGGACACGCGCGACGGGTTCTCCGCCGCCTTGCTCCGTACCGATCCGCTCTGGACGCGGGTGGCTCGCGCCGGCCGTCGCGCCGTCGCGCTGCATACGACCCACACCTACCCACTCGATGCTGCATTGGGCCGCCTGCGCCGCGAAGAACACGGACACCTCTTCATCCTCACCGGCTATGGGGACGTTCGGCTGCCTCCAGCGACCCTCAATGAGGTGCGCAATCCTTTCCTCACGGAGCCTCCGGTCCCTCTCGCCGAAGAACAGGAGTCCGCGCGGGTGGGTGGCAGACCCGGGTTCTTCCGGTTCGAGGTGGGGGAGTCGCGTTTCCTCGGAGCCTTCCTCGATGATCCCCTGACTCCGGCGAGCGGCTGGGACACGTTCGGGGTGATGCAGGGGCCGGGGGAGCGGGATCCGGAAGCAGGAGCGCCGATCTGGCTCGCGCGGGTCGGGATAGGGCCCGACGCCGGCTTTTCCGGGCCCATCAGCGCCGACTCCGCAGGCCGCCGCGTGGAGTTCCAGGTGCGAGCTTTCGCCGCGGCGCCCCCGGTCTCCGGATCTCCCGGGCAGTACGTCGTTTTCCGCGGCGGAGCGAGCGAAGTGGCGATCCATCCGGAGGAGGCGTGGCGAGCGCGGCTCGGCTCACCTGAGTGGCCGCGGACGGTCGGCGCCCCCGAGTACGCCTCGGGCCGGCTGGGCAGACCGAGGACGGAGGGTGGCGAAGGGATCGCCGAGTCGCGCCTTCTCGAAATAGCCGGCGCGATTGCGGATTCCGCGCTCGTCCACCTGGATGCCGCCGCGTCGGTGCCGGACTGGAACCTCATCGCTCTCTATTTGCCGATCGCCGACGAGATCGGCCATCTGCTCTACGGGAGGCTCGACGATCGCCTCGCTACGCATGATCCTTCGCTGGACCAGGCGCTCCGGCCGGTTCTCGCCGGAGCGTTCGGCGAGGTGGACCGCGTCCTCGGACGAATGCTTGCGCTGGCCGAAGCGTCGGGATCCCACCTCTTGGTGGTGAGCGATCACGGGATGTCCGGTACCGATCGGCTCGTGCACGTCAATGTGGCGCTGGAACGGGCCGGGCTCCTGGCCTTCGGCCCCGACCGGACGGTGGATCTTTCGCGCACGAAGGCGATGATGCTGACGACGGCGGACGGCAGCGTGGCGATCAACCGGGCTTCACGCCCGCAGGGGACCGTGTCGCCGGATCAGGAACCGGAGGTGGCCGCTGCGGTTCGGGCCGCGCTCCTCGGGATTCGCAGCGACGGAGAACCTGTCGTGACCGGTTTCCTCGTGCCGAGCACCGATGGAAGGGTGCAGCCCGGCGGTCCAACGACCGGGGATCTCTTCCCCGTGTTGCGGCCGGGGTTCCTCCCCTCCGCCCGGTTCGCGGAAGAGGTCGTGATGCCGGCCCGCGCGGCCGGGAACCACGGCTTCGCTCCCACCCGGCGCGACATGCTCGCGGTGCTGGCTGGCTGGGGGCCGAGGATTCCCCGGCAGTCGGAATGGCCACGGGCCAGTGCCCTGGATGTGGTTCCCACCGCACTGGATCTCCTGGGGCTACCGGCGGATCCGACCCTGCCGGGGCGGTCGTTGCTCGGGGGAGCTCCGCTGATCCGTCCGACCGGCGGCGCCCGGGGAACTCCGTCGCCCCGCGGGCGTTAGTTCCTTCCGGAAGGCGCGCCAATACCTGATGGATGTAGCCAGAGAGGGAGTCGCCGAGAATCGGCGCCGGCGGCGCCTTGTCTTCGGCGCGCTCGCGGGTGCCGGGTTCGTGGCGCTCGCGCTGTTCGCCCTCCGTCTGCAGCCGGCAGCCCCGAGCGTGGATCGGGAAACGGTGTTCATTGACACCGTACGTCGCGGAGAGATGTTGCTGACCGTGCGGGGACCGGGCACGCTGGTGCCAATCGAGGTTCGGCGGATCGCGGCGGGAAGCTCCGGGAGGGTCGCTCGCGTGCATGCGCTCCCCGGGGTCCGGGTGGAGTCCGATACGGTGATTCTGACGCTGGAGAATCAGAGCCTGGCTCAAGAATTGACGGGGGCGGAGCTGGAACTCGCGGCCGCCGAGGCAAATCTGGACGACCGGCGAGTTCAGTTGCGCCGTCAGGTGTTGAATCAGCGATCACTGCTTGCCTCGGTCGAGGCGGAAGCCCGCCAGGCCGCCCTCGACGCGGAGGCGGATGCCGAGATCTACGCGGAAGGGATCATCGGCCGGATCACTCTGGAGGACAGTCAAGGCGCCGCCGCGGAACTCGGGACCCGAGCTCGGCACGAAGTCGAACGACTTCGGCTCGCCGAAGCGGTGGCGGCTGCGGAGCTCGCGGCCGAAGAGGCGGGCGTCGCGCGACTCCGCGCCGTTTTCGAGCTGAAACGCGAACTCGTCTCACGGCTTGAGGTTCGCGCCGGAATTGCGGGCGTCCTTCAGGAGGTGTCTGCGGAGGCCGGCCAGCAGGTATCGGAGGGCGACAACCTCGCTCGGGTCGCCGAACCCGATCGCCTGAAGGCGGAACTGAGAATCGCCGAAGTCCAGGCGAAGGACATCGAAATCGGGCAAACGGCGCGGGTGGACACCCGGAACGGAATCGTCGCCGGTCGCGTAACCCGAGTGGAGCCCACTGTCCGCGACGGCGCCGTGATCGTGGATGTGCAGTTGACCGATGATTTGCCGCGCGGAGCCCGTAGCGAACTCTCGGTAGATGGTCTCGTTGAGATTGAGAGCCTCGACGATGTGCTGCACCTGGGACGTCCCGCATTCGGGCAGGAGGGGGAAGTGGTGGACCTGTTCCGGCTGGCTGCCGGCGGGGACCACGCGGTGCGGGTACGGGTGCTCCTCGGCAAGGCTTCGGTCAACACCGTAGAGATCCGCGAGGGGCTGGCGGAGGGCGACATCGTGATCCTCTCCGACACCTCGGCCTGGGAGGGGCAGGACCGTATCCGTCTACGATGACCGCCCTCGAATTTCAACCCACCGGCCGGAAAACGGCCGAGAATGGGATGTCCAACTCGGCGCCGAAAGGAGAACCCGTGCCCGACCCCGTCATCCGACTGACCGGAATCAGCAAGATCTTTTATACCGATGAGGTCGAAACGCACGCCCTTGCCGACGTGAGTCTCAGCTTCGACGCCGGCGACTACGTGGCGATCTCAGGCCCTTCGGGGTGCGGCAAATCCACGCTGCTTTCGATACTGGGCCTGTTGGACACGCCGAACGCCGGGGAATACCTGTTGAATGGTCGCTCGGTGGCGAATCTCGGACTGACCGAACGGGCGCGGATTCGCAACCGTGAAGTCGGGTTCATCTTCCAGGCGTTCAACCTGATCGGTGACCTCACCGTGTTCGAGAATGTGGAGTTGCCGCTCGTGTACCGGGGAACTCCCGCGGCCGAGCGGAAACGGCGGACCCTCGAGGCCCTGGAGCGGGTGGGGATGTCCCACCGCCGGAAGCACTTCCCGTCCCAGTTGTCAGGAGGCCAGCAGCAGCGGGTTGCGGTGGCCCGGGCGGTCGTGGGAGAGCCCTCAATCCTTCTCGCCGACGAACCGACAGGGAATCTGGACTCGCAGAACGGCACCGAGGTCATGGACATGCTCGACTCGCTCCATCAGGGGGGAGCGACCATCTGCATGGTCACTCACGATCCGCGCTACGCCGACCGCGCCGCCCGGAGCATCCACCTGTTCGACGGGCGCATCGTGTCGAGCGCGGCCTGATCGGCGCGCACCCGTAAAATCCCGACCGTTATGGGTCGGCTCGACGCGCGCGCGGTTTCGGGGGAGGAACTGCGCCGATTCGAGAAGAGGCTGTTCGCCGATCTGCGGAAGCTGAGCGACATGATCCAGGAGGGAAGAATCGAGGAGGGGGTCTATCGGGTCGGCGTCGAGCAGGAGATGTTCCTGATCGGGGACGGGAACCGTCCCGCGCCGATGGCGATGGAGGTTCTGAAGGAGCTGGACGACCCCTCATTCACCACCGAGATCGCCCGCTTCAACCTCGAGGCGAACCTGGAACCGATGCTGATGTCCGGAGACATCCTGTCGCGGACGGAAAAACGCCTCGAAGAGGTCATGAGCGCCGCAGCCGAAGCGGCGCGCCGCGTAGGGGTGGATGTGTGTCTGACCGGCATCCTGCCGACGCTGCGGCTTTCGGACATGACGCTCGACAACATGACGCCGCTGGCGCGTTACCACGCGCTCAACGAGGCTCTGAGCCGGCTCCGCGGGTATGAGCCGTACCACCTCCATCTGGAGGGGGCCGACGAGATCCACTCGACCCACGACAACGTCATGCCCGAGGGTTGCAACGCCAGCTTCCAGATCCACTTGCAGGTCGGCGCGGCGGAATTCTCCCGGCTCTACAACCTGGCGCAGCTCGTTACCGCGCCGATCCTCGCCTGCTCCCCCAATTCGCCCCTGCTCTTCGGACGCCGGCTCTGGCGGGAGACCCGGATCGGGCTCTTCCAGCAGAGTCTGGATACCCGCGGCGCCCGCGCCACGGAACGCCGGCGGGCGGCGCGCGGCGCGTTCGGCCGCGACTGGGTAAGCGGCGGCGTGCTCGAGATCCTGCGGGAGAACATCACGCAACACTCGGTGCTGCTCGATGCCGGGGAGGACGACGCGGATGACGATGATCCGCCGCGCCTTTCCGCGCTGACACTCCACAACGGTACCGTCTGGCGCTGGAATCGTCCCTGCTACGGAGTGACCGACGGCAAACCCCACCTCCGTATCGAAAGCCGCTACCTGCCCTCCGGGCCGACCATTCCGGACGAAGTGGCCAACATGGCGCTGTGGCTCGGGCTGATGAGCGCGCTCTCCGGTGATGGCGTCGAACCGCAGGAGGCCATCCCCTTCGCCGACGTGGGGGAGAACTTCCTCGCGGCCAGTCGGCTGGGCCTCAAGGCGGAACTGACCTGGCTCGACGGGAAACACTGGCCGGTCCGTGATCTGCTGCTCGAGGACCTCCTCCCCCGGGCGCGCGACGGGCTCGCCCGGAAACAGGTGGACTCCTCCGATATCGATCACTACATCGGCATCGTCGAGGAGAGGGTCCGAACCGGCCGTTCGGGGGCGCGCTGGATGCTCGACGGCTATGAGTCGCTGCGCAGCCATGCGTCCCTCTCGGAGCGGCTGAGTGCGATTACCGGCGCCGCCCGCCGGCAGCAGGGAGCCGGGATCCCGGTTGCCCGCTGGGAACCCCCAACGCTCGGCGACTCGGGCGGGTGGAAGCATCACTACCTTCGCGTTGACCAGTTCATGACCCGGGACATTCTCACCGTCCACCCCGACGAATCCGTTCGCCGCGCGGCCATCCTCATGGATTGGGGCCGGATCCGGCATGTCCCGGTGGAAGAGAACGAGAAGCTGGTGGGCATCGTCTCCTACCGGACGATCATCAAGCTGGTCGCCGAAAGCGGTCTCGATGAGGACGAGTTCCTCTCGGTGCGCGAGGTAATGAAGAAGGACCCGATCAGCATTCCCCCCTCGACTCCGTCGATGGACGCGATCCGTCTCATGAACGAAAAGAGTGTGGGGTCGCTTCCCGTAGTGGAGGACGGCCGGCTGGTGGGCATCGTGACGGAGCACGACTTCACATTCATCGCCCGCGGCCTTTTGGAAGAAAAACTCGCGGAGTAGGGAGAGGAGCGGAGGAACGGCGTACCGCCGACCGCGAAAAAGCGCGGGGACGGCTTGGAGCGCCGGCCTCCGGCCGGCATCGCGCGGGAGCGCGAAACCAGCGCCGATCGCCCTGGGCCATGCCAACGTGAGTCCGGCACCCTCTCTCGACTCCGGATGGCGTGATCGTCCACTGCTCCCGCTCCCCGGAGGGGAGCGAAACGCGCCCTGCGGACCGGCGTCAGGCGCGCGACGGCCCTACCGCGACTCTCCGCTACCCGTGGGCAAGACTGGCGCCAGACCCGCCCCGGACAGGTGTTCGTTGAAGGCGGCGAGCTCGTCGCCGATGAGCTGGTCGAGCATCTCCCGGGTGTCGGTGAGTTCCTGCTCGTAGAGGGCGAGGACTTCGAGGTGCTGATCGGTAGGCCGGTGATCGCTCCCGCCGATGTAGCCGTGGAGACTGCTCAGCTTGGCGTGGAGCCTCCTGGGCCAGCGGAGGGTGTCCTGCCCGGCGTTTTCGCCGGTTAGCCGCAGTTCGAAAAAGCGGGCTTCCAGTTCCATCAGCGCGCTGTCGTATTCGCCGGCCGCGACCTCCACGCTCGCGGTGAGGGCAAGCCCCAGGGCGCGCCGGTCGGCGGTCTGCTTCCGCAGCCACTCGATCTCTTCGATCATCGTCCCGACCGCGCCGATCATCTCCTGGATCCGCAGGAGGGTCCCGGCCTGCTCGCGGATCTCAGCTCCCCCTTCCGGAGCTTCCGGGTCCGCCCGGACCGCCAGGGGCTCCTCGAAGGATTCGTCACCCATCCGGAGCCTCACGGTGTAGGTGCCGGGAGGGAGCAGGGTCGACACCGGGCGCGACTCGGTCAGCAGCCGAAAGCCCCGGGCCGGCAGCACGTGGTGGGCGCTTCCGAGGGGCGGGGTCCGGAGGCGGGGCCGCTCGGTCGGTTCGTTGCGCAGGTTCCAAACCACCCGATGGAGTCCCGCGGAACTCTCGCCTTCGAGAGTGCGCACCGTTTCTCCGGCGGAGTCCACGATCTCGACGGACACCTCGTCTGCCTGATCCTCCGCGAGCCGATAGTGGATCGTTGCTCCGTAGGGCGGGTTCTCGCCGGCGCCGGGATCCTCGGGCTGGCTCATGGGGCTCGGGCGCATCCGAAAACGCCACGCCTCCCGCGGCTCGAACAGATGGGCCGGGGCAGCTTCGACCGCCGAGGTCAACTGCCGGATGGGCGTAATGTCGTCCAGAATCCAGAATCCCCGCCCGTAGGTGGCCGCCACCAGGTCCGAGAACCGCTCCTGGGTCGTGAGCCAGTGCACCGGAGCGTGGGGAAGGTTGGACTGCAGGGACTCGAAGGTCTCGCCGTCGTCCAGGGACACGTACACGGCGTTCTCGGTCCCGAGGAACAGGAGACCCGGACGCACCGGGTCCTCACGCAGGGTGTGCGCGTAGCTGTGGGTGTGCTGTGGGGTGTTCTCGCCGAGCCGGCGCCAACTCGCACCGAAGTTCTCGGTCTTGTAGGCGTAGGTGTTCGTGTCGCCGATCTGGTGCAGATCCACCGTCACGTAGGCGGCGCCCGCCGCGTGGCGGGAGGGCTCGATGCTGCTGAAGGTCCCGAGCGGCGGGAGCCCGGGGAGGTTCGCCGAGACGTCGTCCCACGATTCCCCGCTATTCCGGGAAACGTGGATCCTGCCGTCGTTGCTCCCCGCCCAGAGGACGCCGGCGGTATGGGACGACTCGGCCAGTGAGAAGAGCACCGCGGCGTAGGTGGGGCTCACGTCGTCGAACGTCAGGCCGCCGGTCTTTCGTTGAAGGTCGGGGTCGTCGGTCGTCAGGTCCGGGCTGATCGCTTCCCAGCTCTGCCCACCGTCGGTGGTGACGTGCACCCGCTGGCTGCCGGCGTACACCCGATCGGAATCGTGGGGAGAGATCTGGATCGGGAAGGTCCACTGGAAACGGTCCCGAAGCTCGCCGGCCGCCCATCCCTCCGGGTTGTCGGGCCAGATGCTTACGTTACGGGCCTGTCCGGTGCGGTCCTCGTAGCGTTCGAGGATCCCCTCGAAGCAGCCCGACCAGATGACGCCCGGATCGCTGGGATCCGGGACCGCGAAACCGGACTCGCAGCCTCCCACCGGCGCCCAGGCGCCGATGGGGATGCCGCCACCGGTCAGGCTGTTGGACGGCCCGCGGGAAGAGGGACCGTCCTGACGGTTCCCCATGACCTGGTAAGGGATCCGGTTGTCCGTGGACACGTGGTACATCTGGGCAATCGGCAGTCGGGGGCGGTGCCAGGTCTCGCCGCGGTTCGTGGAGATGCTCACCCCGCCGTCGTGCCCCACGATCATCCGGTCCGGCTGGTCCGGGGCGATCCACATGTCGTGGTGGTCGCCGCCCGAGTTGTTCAGGAACGTCGTGAGTCCGCCGTCGGTGGTCGTGGTGTGGCGGGTGGCGAGGAAATGCGCCTCGTCGGCGTCGTCGGGGGCGGCCACCACCCGGGTGTAGTAGTGGGGCCGCTGCATCAGCGTGTGGTCCCGGCTCGCGAGCTGCCAGTTGTTCCCGCCGTCGTCCGACCGCCAGAGCACGCCGTCCTGTTCGTCAAGGGGAGCGAACTCCTCGTTCGAGCTGGTTTCGATCAGCGCGTAAATGCGGCGCGGGTCGTCGGCGGTGAGGGAGAGCGCGACCTTGCCCCAGGGACGTTCGGGAAGTCCGTTCCCTTCGAGCCGCTCCCAGGTATCGCCGCCATCCCGGCTGCGGAAGATCCCGCTGCCCGGCCCGCCGCTCTCCCGGCCCCAGGTCCACATCCGCATCTGCCACATCCCCGCGAACAGCAGGCTCGGGTTCGCCGGGCTGATGACGACCTCCGAGGCGCCGGTGTTGTCGTCCACGAACAGCACCCGCTCCCAGGTTCCCCCGCCGTCGGTCGTCCGGAAAACCCCCCGCTCCTCCTGTGGCCCGTAGAGGTGGCCGAGGGCGGCAACCCACGCGGTATCGGGGACGGACGGATGAGTGACGATCCGCGAGATCCGGCCGGTGGCGTCCAGTCCGGTGTGGGTCCAGCTCTCGCCGGCGTCCGTCGAGCGGTAGACCCCGTTGCCGAGCGAGACGTTGCTCCGGATGTGGGCCTCGCCGGTGCCGACCCACACGACGTTCGGATCGGCGGTGGATACCGTGATCGCCCCCACCGAGAGCACGGGTTGGTCGTCGAAGACCGGAGCCCAGTGGATTCCGCCGTCGGTCGTCTTGAACACCCCGCCGGAGGCCGCGCCGAAGTAGTAGGTGTTCGGGTCTCCGGGAACTCCGTAGACCGCCGGAACCCGGTTCCCGACCGGGCCGATGTGCCGCCAGCGGAGGGCGTCGAAGCGGCCCTCGGCGGCGCCCGAGTTGGTGGCACCGACCAAGAGGGCGAGTAGAAGGAGAAGACGCATGGGTGAAGTCTCCCCCATCCGGAGCGACTCGGTACTTCCAGATCCTGAAACGGCAGAACGCTGATCCTGCTCCGGCCATTCCGCATCGTTTGGCGGGGACGATGCACCCCGTTCGTTCTACGGCTTCGTCCGAAGTTGGAGCCTTCTCGGGTCCTTCGCGCAGTGACTCAGAAGCCACGCCGTGTTTTGCCGAATCGTGGCTTGATTGCCAAACGTCTGGACCCAGAGGTGTCCGATCTGCTGAGCTTCGTCCATCACTTTGCCGTTCTGATGGTGGGGTTCCGTGTTCACCAGATATTGCGTACTGTTCGGACCAAGCGGAACTGGAAGTCGTTCTGGTGAGAGGGCGCCGCCCTCGAGGAGCCATCGCACAACGCCTCTGAGTAGGTCCTTCCAGAATTTCAGCGGCAGTTTCGACCCGTCCGGTAACAACGCCGGACTCGGCGGCGGGACGTATGTCTGGCCTTGGAAGTCGGGCAGCGGGATCCAACCGTCGCTGGGCGGAGGCAGCGGATCCGGTAAGACCTTCGGCGTTGGTCCCGGGCTGGGGGACGGCTGAGGGACAGGGTTTGGATCAGGAGGCTTTCGCCAATCGCTCGACAGGACGTTCGGGCGCCATAGCGACAATAGCGCGAGCGCGGTCGCCTGCGTTTCGGCGGCCGACACCGATACATTGAGGACGAGCCGATCCTCGATCTTGGCCTTCTTGAACACCTCGTAGAGAACCCACCGATTTCCGTCGGTCAACGCCGCATAAGGCGCTCCAAGCATGTTCGCGTAGTTCGTCGTCTGTGCGATCTCTTTCGTTTCCAACGGGTTCCTCAACGCCTTGGCCTCCACAATGGCGGCAAGTTCCTCTGTGCTCGCCAAGAGGGCATAGTCGGCTCGACCACCGTGAGATGTGAACTCGTGTCGGACTAGTGTCGGGTCGGCTGTGTCCCAACCGAGCGCGGTGAGGATCGGATCGATCAGCGACGCGCGGGTCTGTGCCTCGTTCCACCCCCCACCGGATCGCGCCAAGTCGATCCGTTTGCGGACCGTCTCAATGGTGTCCAGAAGTGGACGAAGGAGATCACTCATACCGTTTGAATCCTTATCAGTGGGCGAGAAAGCGTTGTCGGCAACCCAGCAGTCCGCGTTCGCTGCGCTCACCCACCCCCGGCCGGAGAAACGCCCATGATCGGGTTTGCTGCACACCCGATCGTGTACGAAAACAGGCCGGAGCCGTCAATTTGGCACGACTCAGCGTCATTGGCGCTGGTTTCGCGCTCCCGCGCGATGCCGACCGGAGGTCGGCGTTCCAAGCCGTCCCCGCGCATCTTCGCGGTCGGCGGAATGCCGTCATTGGTCCCCGTCGTACGTATCCGGACCCGTGAAGGTCACCCGGTACATCAGCCGGGCGTCCTGCTCGTCGAACGGGGATCCGGCGTGCATCGCCGAGCGATTGTCCCAGACGGCAACATCGCCGGGGCGCCACTGCCAGCACACGGCGAACTGCGGGCTGGTCGCATGCGCCTGGAGTTCGGCCAGCAGCGACCGGGTTTCCGATTCATCGAGCCCGCTGACGGACTCGATGTGGCAGTCGGGGATCAGCAGCGCCGGACGCCCGGTTTCCGGATGGTGGACGACCAGCGGACGGACCACCGGGGGGTGTGCGCGCCGCACTTCCATCGGCATCTTCCGCCGGTGCGGGTTGGTCCGTCGGAGCTGGTCGTCGAGAAACGGGTAGGAGTGGACGGCGAACCGCCCGTCGATCCGCTTGCGGAGGCGGGAGGGCAGGGCCTCGTAGGCGTGCGCCATTCCGGCGTACCAGGTCCCACCCCCGGTTTCGGGATGGGTCCGGCAGTGGAAGATCGAGCCCGCCGGCTGCGGACAGCGAAAGCTGTCGTCGGTGTGCCAGAGCACTTCCCCGCGTTCGGCGCGGACGAAGAGCGCCCGGTATTTCCCGTCCCGGTGGAGGTTCCCGAGCCGGAGGATCTCCGGATATCCGGGAAGCAGGAAGTCGGGGTCGTACTTTTCGTTCTTCTCCAGCGGCCCGAACGCCCGGCAGAATCGGAGGAAATCCTTCGGGCAGAGCGCCTCTTCTCCGCGCAGGACGAGCAGCCCGCCGGAAACGAGCCATAGCTCGCGCAGAGCGGCAAGCTGCCGGTCCGTTGCTTCCCCGAGGTGGAACCCTTCGACAACCCGGCCGAACCCGGACGGTGTGACCGCCTCGGTTTGGAGGGGTTCGGTTTCAGTTGCCGCTGCGGGACTCACGGACGAATCGTCACCCCCCGTGGGGGAGTCGGTCGGGCATGTCGGCGAGCACGAACCCGAGGACTGCCAGCATCCCGACGGCGCGGCGGAAGTTGTCCGGATCCACCTTGTCGAGGGTGTCCGACTCGGTGTGGTGCCAGTCGAAATAGTGGTCGCCCACCGTGCGGAAGCCGATCCCGGGAACCCCGTCGGCCATCAGGGCGCGGATGTCGGCGCCGCCGCCGCCCCGGCTCATTCCATCGGCGTCGATCGCCGAGAAGAGGCTCCCGATGGGCCGCAGGATGGCGAGGGCCTCGGCATACGCCGCATCGCCCTCCGGCCCGTCAGCCACCCAGGGAAGTCCGATGCCGAATCCCACCGGCCGCTCGGCGCCGCCGTCCATCTCGATGGCCGCCACCTGGTTCCGAATCCCATCCCCGACGAACTCCCGGTAGGCGGTTCCACCGGCGCCGCCGTTTTCTTCATTCGTCCACAGGACGACCCGGAGCGTGCGGCGCGGCCGCAGTCCGAGACGCCGGATGAGGGTGAGTCCGTGCCAGGCCGCGATGCTGGCGGCCCCATCGTCGTGCACCCCGTGCCCGACGTCCCACGAGTCGTAGTGGCCGCCCATCACCACGACCTCGTCGGGCAATTCGCTACCGGTGATCTCGGCCATCACGTTGTGAGAAAGCGCGTCGGGAAGGGTCTCGGCCTCGAGTTCCAGACGGATCTCGATGGACTGGCCGAGGTCGTCGAGGCGGCGGAGACGTTCCGCGTCCTCGACGGTCAGCGCCGCTGCCGGAATCCGGGGTGTCCCTTCCTCGTATCCCATGTTGCCGGTGTGCGGCGTGTTGAGACTTCTTCCCGTCGCCGAGCGGGTGAGGCTCGCCACCGCGCCCTGCTGCGCTGCGCGAATCGCTCCCATGCGCCGGTAGGCGCCGGTTCCGCCGTACCCCATCCAGGGAACGGCCCACACGACGATCCGGCCCTCGACCGCTTCCCGCGGCATGGCCGCCAGTTCGTCGAAGGAGCGGGCGACCACCACCGGGGCGGTGATGCCCTCCGGCGGCGTGCCCACGCTGCCTCCCAGCGCGAGGATCGGGAGGTCATCCTCCGACGGTGCGATCAGCGTCGCCCGCGCCCGGCCCCGGACCCAGTGAGGGACCATGACCTCCTGCAGGTGGACCCGGTCTAGTTCTTCTTCCCGCATGGTGTCCGCCGCCCACTGGATGGCGCGTTCGAGCCCGGCGGACCCGCTCAGCCGGTGGCCGATACCGAGGGCCAGGTGCTCCAGCTTCGCCCAGCCGTCCACGTCGGTGAGCGCCGCCCCGAGAATCTGCCCGGCGGTCTCGCGGTAGCGGTCCGCGAGTTCATGCCGGTCGCCGGGATGCGTCGGCCGCTCCGGCGGTTGGGCGTGGGCGGCGCACGCGCTGAGGAGCGCCGCGGTGAACAGGAAGGAATCGCGCCGCATGGGCGGCGAATCATAGGGGACGACAGTCCTGCTGCCGCCGCGCGGGTGTTGTCAGGATCGCCGCGCGAGCAGCAGTACCCAGGTGGCGAAGACGGCCTGATCGGCCTGGGACGCCCCCTCTAAAAGGCGGACGGCCTCGGCCGCTGACTCGACGGTCTTGCGCACCTCGGCCGGTTCGAACTCGGTCGCCGGGTTGTAATCAGCCTGATGCCGATGGTCCTGAAGCGCCGCGAACTGGGCCGCGAAATACCGCACGGCCGTTGGGTGGGTCGCCATCGCGCGCGAGTCCAGACACTGCTTCCTTGCGTGCTGGTGTTGCAGCGCGCGATAAACATGCAGCCAGGCCGCTTTCTCTCTCGGCGTACCGCGAGCCCGGATCAAGCGGTCCGCCGTCACCCGCGCAAGGCAATGAAACATGGCGTAATACGCGGTGCTCAGGGAACGGCGCAGATGTGCGCTGTTCTCCTTCCGGTCGGCCGCTTCGAGCAAATCAAGCGCTACCGTAATCAGGTCGGCGCTGCCGAGTTCGTCACGAGGAGCCACGATAGGGCCTCTCATCGATGTCCCGAAACCTGTGGATCGGGAACGCGTTGATCCCGATGGCGCGGAGCCGGTCCCACATCTCCGGGAGGAGGGCCACGTCCGTCGCGGGATCAATATCCTCCTCGCCGCGGTAGAACGCGTCCACCCGCAGGACTTCGTCGCCCTCATGATCGAGATCGGGGTGGACCTGGATCTCGACGAAGTGCGTGTTCGGGAAGGTGGAGTGCAGAAGATCCCCGATCAGGCTCCTTGCTTCCTGGAGCTTGTCGTTGGTCATGGCCAGCCCCCCCCGAACTACGGATTCCGGGATGCTAACCCCGGCGCCGCCGCGCCCCCTACTTCCAGGTCACTTCCATCGCGAAGAAATGATCGAACACCTGCCGGCCGGGGTGGTTTGCCTCGTTCCGCTCGGGACTGCGGATATAGAAGTCCAGTTGCTGGGCGGCGGGATTCACCGCGCCGGCCGGCGAATCGCCCGCCTTCGGAAGAACCGCCAGCGTCTCGCGGTCGCGCATGCCCTGCGTCACCATGAAGTGGATCTGGTAGTCCTCGTAGAGGAGGTCTCCGTTCAGGGTCGCCGACCCGGTGCCCCATCCGGCGATGTAGAGCAGGCTCTTCGGCCAGTTGGCGTCGCCGCAGCCGGCGTCGCCGTGCTCATAGAGGAAAGCGGCGATCCCGCCGTCCTGGCACGGATCGAACTCCACGATTTCCTCGAGGGTGACCACGTAGGTCCCTTCCGGCAGTTCGAGTTCGGCCCGGAACGTTCCGGTGTTTTCGATCTCGTTGACCGCGACCTCGATGGTCCCGCCCACCTCGCGGAGGTTCGAGGCGTCGTCGCCCATGTGGTCCCAGGGGCTCTCGTCGTCCAACGTGCCCGTCTGGAAGATGCGGCTGCCCGACAGGACGAAACGTCCGTCGTAGAGATCGTGCTGCTCCGGAGCGTAGATCCGCAGCGAGGCGCCGGGTTGCGAGCTCGCAGCGGGCGTTTCGACCTGCGCATCCGGAACGGGGTCCGGCTCCGGGGCCGCGCAGCCCCAGCCGACCGCGAGCGCGAGTCCGGCAAGGACCAACGGACGCTGGTGGCTGTCGGAGCTGCTCAAGCGAGTACGCCCTACGCGCTCAGGAACGGGTAGCGGTAGTCCTTCGCCGGAGCGAAATTCTCCTTGACCGTGCGGATATTGGTCCAGCGGAGAAGGTGGGAACCGAGGCCCGTCTTGTCGTTCGTCCCCGAGGCCCGGCCTCCGCCAAAAGGCTGCTGGCCGATCACGGCGCCGGTGGGTTTGTCGTTGATGTAGAAGTTGCCGGCAGCGTGACGAAGCGCCCGGTACGCCTGTTCCGTGGCCAACCGGTCGTTCGCGAAGATCGCGCCGGTCAGACCGTACGGGGACGTGTTCCGGCACAGGTCGAGGGTCTCGGCGTACTGGGCGTCCGGATAGAAGTAGACCGTCAGTACCGGCCCGAAGATTTCCTCGGTCATCAGCCGATTCTGCGGGTTGTCCGTGACCACCAGCGTGGGTTCCACGAACCAGCCGACGGACCGGTCGGCGTTCCCGCCCAGCATCACGGTGCACGACGGATCCTCTCGGGCGCTGTCGAGGTAGCCCGAAATCTTCCGGAAGGAGCGTTCGTCGATCACCGCTCCCATGAAGTTGGCGAAATCGGTGGGGTCGCCCATGGTCACGGTGTCCGCCTCGGCGAGGTACCGCTCCAGGAACGCGTCCTTCATGCTGGCCGGCAGGTAGGCGCGGGAGGCCGCCGAGCACTTTTGTCCCTGGAACTCGTAAGCGCCCCGAATCAAGTTGGCGACCAGCGCCTCCGCATCGGCGGACTCGTGGGCCACCACGAAGTTCTTGCCGCCGGTCTCGCCGACGACCCGGGGGTAGGAACGGTAGTTCGCGATGTTTTCGCCGACCGTCTTCCAGATGTGCTGGAAAGTGGCTGTGGAGCCCGTGAAATGAACGCCGGCGAGGGTTTCCTGGGCTAGGGCCCGGGTGCCGATGGTGGGCCCGTGGCCGGGGAGCATGTTCACGACGCCGTCGGGCAAGCCGGCTTCCTTGTAGAGCTCCATCAGGTAGTACGCCGAGAGCATCTGGGTCTCCGCGGGCTTCCAGACGATGGTGTTCCCCATGATCGCCGGAGCCATCGCCAGGTTCCCGCCGAGGGCGGTGAAGTTGAAAGGGCTCACCGCGAAGATGAATCCCTCGAGGGCGCGATACTCGAGGTAGTTCCAGACGCCGGGGTCGGCCTCGCCCACCGGCTGCTGCCGGACGAGCTGGTCGAGGAAGTAGGCGTTGAACCGCAGCATGTCCGCGAATTCGCAGGCCGCTTCGATTTCCGCCTGATGGCAGGTCTTCGACTGGCCCAGCATGGTGGCGGCGTTCATCCGATAACGGCGGGGGCCGACCAGCAGGTCGGCCATTCGCAGGTAGAGGCTGGCGCGTGCCCGGTAGTCGAGCTCGGACCAGGTGTGCCAGGCGTCGGCGGCCGCGGCCACTGCCTGGTCCACGATTTCCGGGGTGGCCTCGTGATAGCGGGCGAGAACGTGAGAGTGGTCATGCGGACAACGGACTTCCGCGAGCTTCCCCGTCCGGATTTCCTTGCCGCCGACGATGATCGGGATTTCGACGATCTGGTTGGACTGGCGGGTGATCTCGGCCTGGAGCGCGGCGCGCTCCGGGCTTGATGCCTCATAGCCCCGTACCGACTCGTTGCCCGGTCGGGGGACAGCTTGAATTCCTTGGCTCATTAAACTCTGGCTCCTTACGTGACTACGCCTGTTTCAAAGGCTTCCGAAGGCGCGAATGCTAGCCGAGCGGGGCCGCCCGGGGACGCCCCACGGCCGGACGGCGGATTGCTCCACCAATTGCCGGACCGGGTGCGGGAAGCCGCATCCAGGATCCGGCCCTTTCTCATCGAGACTCCGTTCGAGATCGCGAACGGCCTCGGCCGCCGCCGTGCCGACTCAGCGGGGGGAGGGACGGTTCGTTGGAAGCTCGAATGCTTTGGCGCTACGGGCTCGTTCAAGATCCGAGGCGCGCTGAACAAGTTGTTGGTCCTGCGGGACACCGGAGGCCCACGCGTGCTCGGCGAGGGAGTCGTCACGGCGTCCACGGGGAATCACGGGCGGGCGACGGCTCACGCGCTCTCGCTGCTCGGCGGGCGGGGTGTCGTGTACCTCCCCCGCACGGTGGCCGACTCGAAGAGGCGGGTCCTCGCCGAGCAGTACGGCGAAGTGGTCGAACTGCGCCTCGTGGGCGACGACGCGGTGGAGTCCGAGGTTGCCGCCCGGGAAGAGGCGGCGCGCAGCGGGCTGCCGTTCATTTCCCCCTACAACGATCCGGACATCATCGCGGGGCAGGGAACGGTCGGTTTCGAGATGGACGCCGCGCTCGGTGAAGAACCGCTCGACGCGGTACTGGTGGCGGTGGGTGGAGGCGGCCTGATCGCCGGAATCGCCGCTTGGCTCAAACACGCCCGTCCGGGGATTCGCGTGGTCGGATGCCAGCCGCGCGCATCGGCGGTGATGGCGGCGTCGGTACGGGCCGGCCGGCTCCTCGAATCAGGACGCGATGTCCCGTTCGAGCCGACCCTCGCCGATGCCGTCGCGGGCGGGGTCGAAACGGGCGCCGTCACCCTCGGGCTGTGCAGCGAGCTCGTGGACGACTGGGTTCTGCTTGGCGAGGACGAAATCGCCGCCGCCATGCGGCTGGTCCTCCAGGAACGGTTCGCGCTGGTGGAAGGTTCGGCGGCGCTGCCGGTCGCGGCCCTCGCCCACCTGGATCCGAGCCTCGCCTCTGTCGCGCTGGTGCTCAGCGGGGCCGGAATCAGCGGAGCGGGCCTCCGGGCGCTAACCGCGGAGTAGGCCAGGGAACGCCGACCTCCAGGTCGGCACCGTCCCGCGCAGCGGGGCGAAACCGCGCACCGCTGCCGGGTTGGGTGGTGCCGCAGGTAAGGGAACGCCGACCTCCAGGTCGGCACCGCGGCCCAGAGGGCCGCGAAACGCGCTACGCCAACCGCTCCTGCGGTGCCCACTCCGATGCCTCGAAAGGCGATCAGCAGAAAAAACGGCTCAGGCGCCGGCAGCAACGAGTTCCGACGCGAGTTCCCGGAGCCCGATCACTTCCACGCCGTCACCGATGGGATAGCGGCTGTCTCCCGTGCCGAGGAGAAAACAGCGGTCCGGTCGGAGCGTCTCGCGAGCAAAATGAAACCCTCGCGTCGGGGATGGCGACCTCGCCCACTTGATCTCGACGGCCCAACGGGTCCCGCCGGGCAGATCGAGGACCAGATCCATCTCCGCGCCTCCCGCGGTCCGAAAAAAGCTCGCGTGGGTGAGATCGGGAGCCGCCGCCAGGAGGTTCTCGATCGCGAATCCCTCGAAGGAGGCGCCAACCACTGGATGGCTGGCCACCGCGTCGAGCGACGGAAGGTTGAGTAGCGCGTGTACGAGTCCGGAGTCCCGCAAATAGATCTTGGGGGCTTTCACCAGTCGTTTCCCGATGTTTGCCGCCAGCGGCGGAAGGCGCCGAATGAGCAACAGGTCGGTGAGCGTGTCGAGGTACCGGGCGACGGTGTTGGCGCTGACCCCAAGCGACCCGGCGAGGCGGGAGGCGTTGAGCAGCGCTCCCTGCGAGTGCGCGAGCATCGTCCAAAGACGCCCGAGCGTCTCGGCGGGGAGGCGTGGGCTCAGCCACGCGACTTCCCGTTGCAGGTAGGTCCTCACCAGGTCGCGGCGGCGCCGGAAGCTCTGCCGGTCGCTTGCGGCAAGAAACGCCCGCGGATAGCCGCCGCGCAGGAAGAGCGTCGCCAGCAGATCGGAGTCGGGCGGGACTTCCGAAACGTCGAAAGGGAGCAGGTCAAAATAGGCGATCCTGCCGGCAAGCGTCTCTCCAGTCGTTCGCAGGACATCGAACGACGCCGAGCCGAGGATCAGGAAGCGCGATGTTCCCTTGCCCGAGAGCCTGCCCCGGTCGATCACCCCCCGCAGGGTGTGGAGCAGTTCCGGCGCGCGGTGAATTTCGTCGAGAATGACGAGGCGGTCTGCAAGACGGTCGAGAACGGCCCTCGGTTCTCGGAGTCGCAGCCGTTCTTCCGGGTCTTCAAGGTCGAAGTACGTCGCGTTCTGTCCCCGGCCGATTTCGCGCGCCAGCGTCGTCTTGCCGACTTGCCGCGGCCCGACGAGAACGACGGCCGCCTCTTCGGCGAGCGCCTCGCGAACGAGCGGCTCCAGTCGTCGTTTCATGTGCGTATATTCTCCATCAGATGGAGAATATACAAAGATGATGCAGAGCGCCGCCGCCATCCCGACGCCCCGCGGGCCGCGGTGCGGCGGACGGCTGACCGCGGTCAGCCCCCGGTCAGTTGTCGGCCGGCGCGGAGGCGGCTTTCGCCGGCGGAGGCGCCGCGTGCGGGGTGTTGGTGGTGATCAGCAGGGTGGAAAGGAGCACTCCGGCGATCCCGAGCCAGAGAAGCGGACCGCCCCGGAGCCGCCCGCCGGAGAGCAGCAGGGTCGAGACCGCGGTGATGGTCACCGCGCCGCCGAAGACCACCGGCATGACCGCATGGGGGATGCGGGCGCCGCCGGTGAACATGGCCATGGTGAGGCCGAAGGCTCCGAGCGCTCCCAAGAGGCCCGCGCCGAATCCCCAGGCCAGGCTGCTGCCGGCGAGCGGTAAGAACGTGAAGGTGTCTCCCCGCTGCCACATCCCGAGCGCGCCCCCCAGGATCGCGACCACCAGGTAGGCGATCCCGATGCCGAGGTACGGCTTGAACGGGCTCGCGGTCGCGTCGGCGAGCCGCGCCTGTCCCAGGGTCGGTCCGTAAAGCCCCCAGGCGAGGGCGGTGACCAGGGCGAAGAGAAAGGGCAGGGCGGTACGCATGGAGGCCTCCGGGCCGCCCGATCATACGGAGGCGGCCCGCGATGCCCGATACCCTTGGCACACTCCGCCCGCCCGCAACATGTGTCACCTCTTCGCGCCCCAGTGACCATGGAACCTCTAATGACCACGGAACCTCTTCGGCGGCTGGCCGCTGAGGGCGGTGTTTCGGGGCCACGCGGTTTCCTGCCGCCCTATGAGCCGCTTCGGCGGTTGCCGCCCGGCTTCTCGGCGTGGGAAGAGATTGCCGCCGACCTTTCCGTCCGCTATCTGGTGGGCCGGATCCGCGACGATCTCGCCGGGCTCCCGGAACTGGACCCGGCTCCCCTCCGGGACGGTCCCGAGGTGGAGCGCGCCATGCTGATCCTCGGCTTCTTCGCGGGCGCCTACGTTCACGCCAGCGATCCCCCGGCGGCCAGCCTCCCGCCGCCGCTCGCGCGCCCGTTGCTGGCGCTGTCCCGGAGGCTTGGACGCCCGCCGATTCTGGCCTACGCGAGCCTCAATATGCACAACTGGCGGCGGCTCGATCCGGCGGGCCCAATCGCCCTTGAAAACCTGGTGAACCTGCTCGGCGTCCACGGCAGCACCGACGAAACGTGGTTCCTCACCGGGGCGGTGACCATCGAAGCGTGCGGGAGCGAAGAGCCGGCCCGGATCGTTCGGGCGACGATCGCCGCGGAAGAGGGAGACGCCGAGACGGTCGCCTCCGAACTGGAGCGGCTGATCCGGACGATCGGCAAGATCACCGAATTGACCGAGCGGACCCGCGAGGCCTGCGACCCGTACATCTTCTATCGGCGGGTGCGCCCCCCGATCTCCGGCTGGTCCGAGCCCGGGGTGATCTACGAGGGGACCGATCTGGCCGAGCCACTCGTCCTCGCCGGGGCGAGCGCCGCCCAGAGCCCCCTCATCCAGTGTTTCGATGCCGCGCTCTCCATCGAACACCCGGAAGAGGCCAGGTCCCCCCACCTCGAGATGCGCCGTTACATGAACCCGCCGCACCGGCGCTTCGTGGCCGCCGTGGAGAAGAGCGGCGCCATTCGCCGGCTGGCCGCCGCGGGGATCAGCCAGGCGGTCACCGATGCCTACGATGCGGCGCTGGCCGCGTTCGCCCAATTTCGACGGGCCCACCTGGCGATCGTCACCGATTACATCGCGCGCCAAGCCGATCCGGGAACGCCCGCACGCGGGACCGGAGGAACGGATTTCGGGCGCTTTCTCGCGGGGACGCTCGCCGGGGTCCGAAGGGCTAGGCTGCACGATGTGCGCAAGAGCAGTTGTCGCTCGATGCGCTCTTAGCTACCCGAGAGACCACCTCGATGGGAGCACGTACTCTTGCTGGTTCGGTCCGCTGCATTTCTTGGGGGTGCCCGACTGGCGTCCGGGCATCCCACTAACACTGAGGAGAACTCAATATGCCGACAATCACAGTCCCTGCCGCCCGCATTCGGCAGGGCGACATGACGCTGTTCGCTACGTCCTTGACTGTCGAACAGCTCATGTTGCCCAACTTCTACAACGTCGAGCGACTTGATCCGAGCCAATCAGACACGCCTGGATATCAGCGTCTTCTGAGCAAGTACCGAGCAAAACGGCTCGCCCGTTACATCCTCAAAGGCCAAGACCATCAAGATGCCTTCCTTCCGACGTCCATTTTCTTGGCAACCAGCGAATTGATCACCTACGATGCGTCGCTCAATACGGTGTCCTTCGACAGCGGTGCTGTCGGTCCCTTCAGCGTTGTAGACGGCCAACATCGACTCGAGGGTCTCAGGCTAGCTTCTCTTGAGGACTCACGAGTGGCTAAGTTCGAGGTTCCGGTCAACATTGCCACACAACTACCACACATTTACCAGATGTGTCATTTCATGATCGTGAACACGACTCAAAGGACGGTGGACAAGGGAGTCGTACAGAGTATCCAAGCGCGACTCACAAAGGCGCTGGACGTCGAGGATATGCCCACGTTGCCTCAATGGATTCAAAATATTGTGGATAAGGGGGATGTTGACAAAGCACTTCAGATCGTGCAATACCTCAATGATTCGGAAGATTCGCCATGGGCCGGTCGCATCCTCATGGCGGGTGAAGAAGGTGACCGATCCAAGTCTGTGCGGCAGCACGCTTTCGTCACACAAATCCAAAGGCACGTCCTCACGCCCGTTAACCCCTTGGGTGCAGGTCTTGGCGATTTCGACAAGGAAAAGAAGGTATTCCTGAACTATTGGAGAGCCCTGTCTGACGTGATCGGAGCGGAGGACTCATCTCCCTTCTACAAGACGAATGGTGTAGTTCTCTTCTGTATGTTCTCGACCGCCTTCCTTTTGAAGATTCAAAGTATGGGACAGGGATATAAGGTGAGTACGATGGCCGAGGCGCTGGAGAAGTGTTTCGATAGTGTAGAGGGCGACTACGCGGCTGTAGGCCACGCTGACTGGTGGGAAGAAGGCGGACCGGCCGGCAAGTTCAACCAGGGTGCCCTCAGGGGTGTTGCCACGGCACTTACGCACGCGCTGAACCGAGTCGAGTCGAGCGCTGAGATTGAAGTGTGAAAGTTACGGATTTGCGTCCTCCCGCTCCATATCGCGCCTTGTTTCATCTGAGAGCACACAACAAGGTGCCGAACATTTCCGGCTGCTATGTTCTAGCGAGTGCGACCGCAGATATCCTGTACGTGGGCCAAGCAGTGTCCCTGCACGAACGTTTGGAACAACATTGCACCGACGCACAGAAGACGGCGCCCACCGACTATGGAGTACCAGTATGGTTCTGGTGGCGACCGTGTGAGCGACTCCGGCTGGACGCTTTGGAGCGCGGCTGGGCGGGACTCTATGTGGCGAAAGCGGGAGCGCTGCCACCACTGAACGAGCTATATCCGCCACTCTAGCCGCGGAGGAAGGATCGGAGGGCGGGAGGTAGCGATAGCGGCTAGTTTGCGCGTCAGAATGGGAACGAAATACCTGTGTGGCGCGACGAGAGAGCTGGCAGAACGGCACCGGCGCTAAACATTTCGCCGGTAGCTGGAAGGCCGAGTCCCGCCAGCTACGGAGTCGCCGGGGAGCGGTCCTCGTGGGGCACGAGCCGGACCGCCCAGAGGCCGCTGTTGAAGTCCGAGAAGAAAATCGTGCCCTTGTGGGGGTGTGGGCCCCAGACGAAGGGTGCGTTCGCGATGAAACCGTCCGGATCGTCCGAATAGAACTTCGCGACTTCCCGGCCCTGCCGGTAGAGGTCGCCGACGAGCTCCCCGGAGACGTCCACCACCCGGAGTCCCCCGTTGAAGTAGGCGACGTACATCAGGTCCTCGTCGTAGTCGATCCAGAGGTTGTGGGGCCCGGCCTCCGGCACCCGATACCGGGCGATCTCCACCGGGTTCTTCGGGTCGTCGAACTCGTTGAAGTGGATGAAACCCATCGCCCGGGAGGGCATCCGCTCCTGCCAGGCGATGATCGGACCGGGAATGCGCGGGTTGATCGGGTGCGACTCGTCGCCGGTCACCACGTAGAAACGGTCCGCCGAGCGGCTCCGGAAGGGCCAGATGGCGTGGTTCCACCCGGTGAGCTGATAGAGCCGGCCCATTTCCACCGGGTTCTGCGGCGAGCCGCCCAGGCCGCCGCCGCCCACGTCCACGACGACCATTCCGTCGGTGTTGCCCGCCTGGAAGGCGATCCCGTCATGGATCCAGACGTCATGAACGCTACGTCCGGGGCGGGTGTCCTCGAACCGGGACACCCGGAAAGGGTTCCTGGGATCCTCGGCGTTCACCACGTCCCAGCGCCGGCCGTTGTTGATGGCGTAGATGTGCCCCTCGTGGAAGAACACGTTGTGGACGCCGCCGGTCAGCTCGTCGTCGAAGCGCGACAGGATCTCGGGGTTCCGCGGGTCGGAAACGTCCAGGATCACGAAACCGTTGCGGCGGTTCGAGGCGCCTTCGCGGGTGATGACGGCGATCTTGCCGTCGGCGGACACCTTCACGTCGTTCACGGTGCGGGCGTCCACCTGTACCTCCGAGATGCGCTGCATGTTCGCGGGGTCGGTGACATCGAAGAACAACGCGTGCCCGTCGGCGTTCCAGGTGCCGAGGGCCGCGTAGTCCCGCCCGTCGATCCCCTCCCAGATCCACAGATCGGAACTCGCGCGGTCCCGCACGGGGGCGTGGCCGACGAACTCCACCGCCATTCCGACGTCCCGCGGCAGCACCTGGATGGCGCGCTCGGCGCGCGCCGATCCGGAGGTAGCCGAGACGAGGTAGAGCCCGGGTTGTTCCGCCACGAACCGGCCGTCGGCCAGCAACTGGGCCGGCGCCCCCGCTCCCACCGTGTCGAAGCGACTCGGATCGGGATGGGACTCCAGCGAAAAGCGAACGGGAGCGTCGCCGACATTCCCGCCGCCGTCGTCCATGACGGACGCGGAGAACCGCACCACGTCTCCGGTCCGCACCGCGCCCGCCAGCGAGGCTCCGCCGCGCGAAGCGGTCAGCTCGAGGGACCGCGCCGGATTCGGGATGACTTCGACCTCCGACTCCACCGAAAGTTCGCCCAGGCGCGCGCTCAGGGTTGCCCTGCCGGGAGCGAGCGCCCGGAAGACCCCGGCGGCGTCCCCGATGTAGGTCGAAGGCCGGGGCCGGTCGTAGAAGGGATGGGCGTGGTACGTGCCCTCGAACAGCGGCCCGAAGGCGGTTACGGCGCCGACTTCGTCCGGCTGGACGGTGATTTCCGCCCGAACGTCGCGAGGCTCGGATCCCTCGTCCTCGGCGAGCAGCCGGATGGGAAGGCTCGCTCCGGCGATCACCTGCTCGGGCAAACCCACAAAGCGCAGGGTGGCGAGCTCGGAGGGGAGAATCTCGACGGGGATCTCCACCCGGATTCCAGGATCGTCGGGTCGAGTAAACCCCGGCGTGGTGCCGGCCGTTGGCGAAAGCGCCACCAGGGTGTGCCGGCCCGCCCGGTGGGCGCTGACCACTCCGGTGTGCGAGACGCTGACGTCGGCGGGGTTCAGCGAGAAGAAGAGCACCCGCGCCCCCGAGTCCGCGGTCCCGTCGGCGGCGGTGACGGTGGCCGTGACGCTTCCCGTCTGTCCCACTCGAAGCTGCAAGGACTCCGGACTGACCGTGAGTTGCCGCTCCTGACCCGGCGCCAGGGTGGCAAACCCGACGAGGACCACGCCGAACGCCAAGGAGCTCGGAACGGCCGAAATAACCCGCTGGTAAATCCGCTCGAACGTCATCGTTTAGTAGCCTGTGGTGGAACCCGGGTGAGCGCCGAGCCCGGTGAGGCGCCCGGCTGACAAGGCGCGTAAGGGAGGAATACCGCGTGTATTTCGACCGCAACGCAACGCAGAACGGAGCGGAGCGGAGTGGTTCAGCCGGGATGCATCGCCGGGTGAACGCCGCGTGGGTTTCGCCACAGGCTGCTAAGGGTAAGTCAAGACACGGCGCCCCGGCCAAGCCGTTTCCGGAGCCGCTCCGCTCCCCACTCTTGGTCAGGAACTTTCGGCGGCAATGAAGAATTCGGGCCTCTCCTGCGTAGTCCCTCTATAGAAGCCGAGCGAAGTTGAAAGACCAGACGCCTAGCGAAATGACCCCCGGCGGCGGCCGGCACGGGGCACCCGATCCTGAGGAGCAGGAGTGGATCCGGCGCTGCCGGAACGGCAGCCGCCGCGCCTACGAGCCGCTGGTCCGCCGCTATGCGCGCTGGGCCGAGTCCTACGCCTTTCGTCGCGTCGGAGACCGGGACGAGGCGCGCGATCTGGCGCAGGAGGCCTTCGCCCGCGCCTTCCACGCGATGCCGCGGTTTCGCCTCGGGCGTCCCTTTCTTCCCTGGTTTCTGACGATTCTTGACAACGTCTGCCGGAGCTATCGGCGCCGGCGCCGGCCGGAAGTCGGACTTGACCAGGTCCCGGAGCCCGCCTCCGACGGCGGCATGCGTGCGGTGGGCCAGCGCCTTTTGCTGGAACGCGGCCTCCGCGGCCTTTCCGAGGAGCAGCGCCGGGTGGTCGTGATGCGGGATCTGGAGGGATACGTCCACCGCGAGGTGGCCGAGCGGCTCAGCATTCCCGAAGGGACGGTCATGTCTCGTCTGCACGCCGCCCGCAGGAAGCTGCGGCGCATTCTCGCCGGCGAGCGGCCCGATCGGGCCCGCCGACCAAAGGAGGGATCGCAATGAACGATCACGATGCCAACCGGGGCCCTGGAGCTTCGGGAAGGATTCCCGAAGACGCTCCGGGCGCGGCCGATCTCGAAGCCCGCCCCGGCGACTGGGACGACGCCACCATGGACCGTTTCTGGCTCGGGGTCTATTCCCGGCTGGAGCGGGGTCTTGCCTGGACGCTCGTTTCCGCCTCGACGGCGGTGCTGCTCGGCTACTGGGCCTACGTGTTCGCGACCGAATTCATGGCCGACGCGTCCGTCCCGGCGATTGTCCGTTTCGGAACCGCCGGGCTGCTGCTCGGCATTCTCCTTCTCCTGCTGGGCGCGCTCCGTGAACGGATCCGCGCCCATTTCACCGACCCGTTTCGGAGGGTTCGACGATGATTGTATGTACCACCAACGACGTTCCCGGCGCCGAGATCGCCGAGGTTCTGGGTGTGGCCCGCGGCAACACGATCCGCACCCGCCACCTCGGCCGCGACGTCATGGCCGGCCTCAAGGGGATCGTCGGAGGCGAGGTCGAGTCCTATACGAAGCTCATGGCCGAAAGCCGCGAACAGGCGATCGCCCGAATGATCGAGCATGGCGAAGCGCTCGGCGCCGACGCCATTGTCGGCATGCGGCTCACGACTTCCGTGTTGATGACCACTGCCGCCGAGATCCTTGCCTACGGCACCGCCGTGAAGCTGCGCTAGGAGCGCCGGTCTCCGACCGGCATCGCGCGGGAGCGCGAAAACCAGCGTTGATGATGCCGTGCTCTGCCCATCGAGGGCGGAACTTCTCCCAGGCGCGGATGGCGCGAGAAGGAGCAGATAGGCTAGAGACACACATGTCCAAACCACCCGCCGCCGAACGCGACGAGGGCCGCTTCTACGAGGACTTCCACGTCGGCCAGCGCATCGCCCATCCGTTGGGCCGCACCGTCCTGTCGGCCGACAACACCTGGTTCTCGCTGCTCACCCAGAACCAGAACCCGATCCACATCGACCACCACCACAGCGAGCGCACTCCGTTCGGCAAGCCGCTCGTGAACTCGTGCCTCACGCTGGCGTTCGCCACCGGTCAGTCGGTGAACGACCTCACCCGCAACGTGCTCGCGAATCTCGGTTGGGAGGAGGTGCGGCTACCCGCGCCGCTGTTCGAAGGCGACACGCTGTACTCGGAGAGCGAAGTGCTCGCCACCCGGGAATCCCACTCTCGTCCGGAAGCCGGGATCGTGACCGTCCGCACCCGCGGGAAGAATCAGGACGGCGTGGTGGTGATCGAGTTCCATCGCACGTTCCTGATCTGGAAGCGGGACCACGCACCCGGGCGCTCGGTGGCAGGCGCGACCTCGGCGTAGCGAACAGGGCATCTCCCGCCCGCCCGCCGGGTGCGAGAACTGTTGATGAGCCGTGTGAAGTGGGTCGCGGTCTTGATCGGATAGGCCCGGTGCATCATGATGCTCGCCATGAGAACAACCATAACCCTGGATCCGGACACCCACCGTCTGGTGCGGCGCGCCATGCACGTTCGGGGTGGCACCTTCAAGGAGATCGTGAACGCCGCCATCCGCCGTGGACTGCTGCTGACCGCGCCGGAGCGACCCCCGTTCGTAGTGAAGGCGCGATCCATGGGTCTCCGCATGACGGACCCCAAGGAACTCCGGAGACTGGATGAGGACCTGGAGGTCGAGCGGTTCCTCAGGGTGACCCGTCGCCTTCAGGAAGACAGCGAATGATCGTCCCCGACGTGAACCTTCTCCTGTACGCCTACGACGACTCGTCTTCCGCGCATCGGGCGGCTTCCCGCTGGTGGGGCGACTGTCTGGATGGACAAGAACTCGTCGGGATCAGCACGCTGACAATCCTGGCCTTCGTGCGGCTGAGTACGAAGCCGGGCCTCTTTGTCCATCCCTATTCGACCGAGGAGGCTGGCGCCGTGGTTCGGGGCTGGTTCGAGTCTCCGGTCGCCGATCTGCTGGATCTCGAACTCCTGGACCTGGAAGTGACAGTCCGTCTCCTGGATGAGATCGGACGTGGGGGTGAGCTGACAACCGATGCCGCGATCGCGGCCCTGGCGATTCGGCACGGGGGAACGGTGCACAGCGCGGACAAGGATTTCGCCCGTTTCACCGGAGTACCCTGGTACAACCCGCTGACGGGCGACGGCGGCTGATCGGAGGGGACACCCTGCACTCGGAGAGCGAGGCGCTCGCCGTCCGGGAATCCCGCTCCCGGCCGGAAGCGGGCATCGTCACCGTCCTGACCCGCGGGAAGAATCAGGACGGGGTGGTGGTGATCGAGTTCCGGCGCACCTTCCTGATCTGGAAGCGCGACCACGCCCCCGGACGGATCCCAGAGAATTCCGAAGGCGGGACGAGGATGTCGAGGTCGAGCAGTTCCTCAGGCTGACCCGTAGCCTTCAGGAAGACGGCGAGTGATCGTCACCGATGTGAATCTCATGCTGTACGTGGACGACGACACATCTCCCGCGCGTCAGGCCGCCGCGCGGTGGTGTTGGATGGCCTGGACCGACCCGAAGTCGTCGGAAGCAGCACAGGCGGTATTCATGGCGATATCATGCTATCTTCCTCCCGAGTGCCTCATCTGCAAGTCAAAGACGTCCCGGCTCCCCTGCACGACCGCCTGCGCTCGCTGGCCCGCGAGACCAACCGCACCCTGAGCGCGGCTGTGCTCGCTGCCGTGGAGCGCGAAGTAGCCGCGTGGGAATGGAAGAAACGGCTGGCAGAGCGACCCGCAACCGACCTCGGGGTGGATGCGGCGACGCTGATCGCGGAAGCGCGCGCACGCCGCAATCGTCCGGCGGGGCCGAGGTGACCCGCTACGTCCTGGACGCTTCCGCAGCGGTCGAATACCTCCTGAGGACACCGGTCGGCGTCTCCGTCGCCGGCTTGATCGAACGCGCGGTTGTCGTTGCGCCCGAGCTGCTGGACGTGGAGGTGCTTTCGGCGCTCCGTGGCGCGGTAATGGGTGGGCGGCTCGGAGAAGCCCGCGCGCAGATGGCCCTCGACGACCTCACCGACTGGCCTCTGGAGCGCATCCCCCACCGGGCGCTCGTGCGAAGGGCCTGGCGGCATCGCCACAACGTCAGCGCATACGACGCCTTCTACGTCGCATGCGCCGCCGCCCAGGACGCTCCGTTCCTGACGACCGACGCGAGGCTTTCGCGTGCGTCGGGGCTCGGCGTCGCGGTGCAGCACGTGCGAATGGCATAGGCCGCCGCGAGGCCGCCTTCTCGAACGCGTTGGCGTGGCGCTGCATCATCGGCTCGGCTTTCGCGCTCCCGCGCCATGCCGACCAGAGGTCGGCGTTCCAGGCCGTCCCCGCGTTTCACCTCGGCCAGCGGCCGGCGGTCGCGCGCGCGGTCAGCCTCGGGTTCGCGGTCGCCGGCTACCCCGGGTTTTCGCTTCTGCGTTCGCCCCGTAGCATCGCCACCATCTTGGCGGCGTCAGGCGGCGGAGCACCGGTGCGGCTCACGAACCAGGTCACGCCGAAGTTGATCAGCATCCCGAAGGTGCCGATGCCCTCCGGACTGATTCCGAACCACCACGCCTCGGGGCCGCTCCATTCGAAGATCTTGAACCAGCCGATATAGACGGCGGTGAACCCGGTCCCCGCGATCATGCCGGCGACGGCGCCTCGGGCGGTCACCCACGTCGTAAAGACCCCCAGTACCAGCGCGGGGAAGAAGCTGGCGGCGGCCAGGCCGAAGGCGAACGCCACGACGGCAGCGACGTAATCGGGCGGATAAATACCCACGATGATCGCCACCACACACGCTCCGGCGGCCGACAGCCGCGCAGCGATGAGTTCCTTCCGCTCGCTCATCCCGGGCCGCAGGAAGCTCTTCAGCAGGTCGTGGGACACAGAAGCGGAAATGACCAGCAGAAGCCCCGCCGCGGTGGAAAGCGCCGCCGCCAGGCCGCCCGCGGCCACCAGCCCCACCACCCACGCCGGTAGTTCGGCGATCTCCGGGTTGGCGAGGACCATGATGTCCCGGTCGATGAACAGCTCGGCGCCGGCTCCTTCGCCGTACTGGATGAGGCCGTCGCCGTTCAGGTCGGTGAACCGGATGAGGCCGGTTGCCTCCCAGTTCTGGAACCACTCAGGGGCTTCGGCGATGGGGGTGTTGTGGAGGGTCTGGATCATGTTGACCCGGGCGAAGGCCGCCACCGCCGGCGCGGTCGTATAGAGGATGGCGATGAAGAGGAGCGCCCACATCACGCTCCAGCGCGCGAGGCGCGCGCTCTTGACCGTGTAGAAACGGATCAGCACGTGCGGAAGCCCGGCGGTGCCGGTCATGAGCGCCAGGGTGATCGCGAAGACATCGGGCAGCGTCTTTTTCCCGGCGAGGAACGCTCCGGTGTATTCGGGTAACCCGAGGTCCGTATGGATCTGGTCGATCGCCCGCAGCAGGAACACCCCCGCGCGTTCGCCCTCGATCAGCGGGGAGCCGAATCCGATCTGCGGGATCGGGTTGCCGGTCATCATCCAGGAGATGGCGCCGGCGGGGATGAGGAACGCAACGATGAGCACGCAGTACTGGGCCACCTGGGTGTAGGTGATCCCCCGCATGCCCCCGAGCGTCGCGTAGAGCAGCACGATGACCCCGCCGATCACCACGCCGTACTCCACCGGAATCGTCAGGAACCGGGAGAAGACCACCCCGACCCCGCGCATCTGCCCCGCCACGTAGGTGAAGGAGATGAACACCGCGCAGACGACCGCGGTCATCCGGGCAGCGTGGGAGGCGAACCGGTCCCCCACGAACTCCGGGATCGTGTAGCGGCCGTAGCGGCGCAGGTAGGGCGCTACCAGCAGGGCCAGCAGGACGTAGCCGCCGGTCCACCCCATGAGGTAGATCGCCCCGTCGTAGCCCATGAAAGAGATGAGCCCCGCCATGGAGATGAACGATGCGGCGCTCATCCAGTCCGCTCCGGTCGCCATGCCGTTGGCTACCGCGGAGACGCCCCGGCCGGCGACATAGAAGCCGGAGGTGGTCTGCACCCGGCTCACTATCGCGATGGTGCTGTAGAGGGCGAAGCTCCCGACGACGAAGACGAGGGTCCAGCCGGCGATGCTCACGACGATTCCTCACCGTCGTCGGAACGGTCGGCGTCCCGTTCGATCCGGTCCATGGCGATCGCGTTCACGAGCAGCAGGACCAGAAAGATCACGATCGAGCCCTGTTGGGCGAACCAGAACCCCAGCGGGAACCCGCCGATCCAGATCCGGTTGAGCGGTTCGGCAAGCAGCACCCCGAGGCCCAGCGAAGCGGTGAACCAGATCGCCAGGAGGATGCCGATCAGACGAAGGCTGCGCTTCCAGGGGTCGCGTCGGGACGGGGAGGGCTGAGACACGGTTTGAGCGGGGATTGAATCAGAACTGAAATCGGCGCAACCTGCGGCGCCATCGGGGTGCGGAGTAATCGGCACCCGGCGGGGCCATCCACGGGGTGGATCGGGAGCGGTGTCGCCCGCCGTGAGGGTGTTCGGGGTTACGTCATCCGCCCGCCTGCGGCGGGCTGTGCCGGTCTGAAGATCGGCGCTCTCTGCCGGCGGCGCCATCCGACGGGGTGGCGTCCCCGCGCGACTGCGCGCACGCAGCAACGGGGCGTTCCCGTTACCCCAGCAAGCGGACTTGCAGCGAAGCGAATCGCCGGAAATCGTGATCCCGGGTGAGGACCGTGGACACCCCGTGTTCCCGGCAGAGCGCGGCGATCTGCGCGCCGAAAACAAGGTTGCCGCGAGCGTCGGCCTGCTCGACAGTTGCCCTGAGCAATTCCATGAACGATGGACCGGGGCGAAGGACCAGGCAGCCCGGGGAAGCGAGGAGCCGGTCCAGGAACTCGAAGGCCTGCGCCAGGGTGGACGGCGGATGGAAGACGCGCCGATGTGTGACGACGCGGAGAAACTCGGGAATACAGAAAACCGGGAGTGCCCATGGATCCGCGCCCTCCGCAAGCCGGACCAGTTCGGCGACCGCCGCGTGGTGGGAATCGGTCTCGGTCCGGTGGGCGTAGATCAGGACGTTCGAGTCAACTGCGATCATCGCCGTCCATGACCTCGTAGAGAGCATCCCGGTCCGAGATGTCCACGCTGGGTGGGCGTGTCCCGGTGACGGTGCTGACTTCGAGACGGAACGGGGGCCGCGGTCGGGCCTCGTCCATGAGCTTTGCCCGCAGCGCGTCTTCGACGAAGCGGGTGAGGGTCAGGCCGTCCTGAACGGCCCGGCTGCGGGACGCCTTCAGGATTTCACCGTTCAGGTTGAGCGTCGTCTTCATCGATCACCTCCGAGAGATATGGCACAGCCATACCAGTATACCCATACATATGGCACAGTCATCGGAACGGGGAACAACGACCCACTCGTTCAGCAGCGGGTCTCCTTGTCGCGGCTGCGGGACACGCTGGTATGCTCGGACTTCCGCAAAGGAGGGGACTCCGTGATTCCACCGTCTTTCGACTATCACGCTCCCGAGGATCTGGAGGAGGCGAGCCGGCTGTTGCTGGCCAACCCCGAGGCCAAACTGTTGGCCGGGGGACACAGCCTCATCCCCATGATGCGGTTCCGCCTCGCGGAACCCACCGCGCTGGTGGACCTGCGGCGCATTCCCGGGCTCTCCGGAATCCGGGAGGAGGGCGGTTCGCTGTGCATCGGGGCGATGACCCGCGAATCGGAGCTCGACAAATCCGAACTCGTCCGGAGCCGGTACCCGCTGCTCGCCGACACGACGCGCGTCATCGCGGACCCGGTGGTGCGGAACCTGGCCACCATTGGCGGGAACGTCGCTCACGCGGACCCGGGGAACGACCATCCCGCGACGATGCTGGCCTACCGGGCGTCGTTCGTCGCGAGTGGCCCGTCCGGCCAGCGGACGGTCGTCGCTTCCGACTTCTTCACCGGGCCTTTCTCCACCTGCCTGGAGGCGGGGGAGATCCTTACCGAGATCCGCATTCCGGCGTTCCGAGCCGGGGCGGGCGGCGCCTATCAGAAGTTCGAACGCAAGGTTGGCGACTACGCGGTCGCGGCAGTCGCCGTCCAGCTTCAGCTCGCTGGTGGCCGAATCGCCAGCGCCGGGGTGGCGCTCACCAACGTCGGCCTGACCGCAATCCAGGCCGACGCCGCGGAAGCGGCGCTCGTCGGCTCCGACGGGCGCGATGCCGCGCTCGACGCAGCAGCGGCAGCGGCGGCAGGTGCGGCGGACCCTGGCGACGATCACCGGGGGTCTGCCGATTACAAGCGCGCGGTGGTCCGCACGCTCACCTATCGGGCGGCGGCCAGCGCCCTCGCCCGGGCGAAGGAGGCGTCATGAGTTCCCACCGAATCAGCGTCACCATCAACGGTGAAGAGCACACGCGCGAGGTTGAGGCGCGCCTGTTGCTCGTGCACTTCATCCGAGAGGAAGTCGGCCTCACCGGCACCCATATCGGGTGCGACACGACCTCGTGCGGCGCCTGCACGGTGCTCCTGAACGGCGTACCGGCCAAGAGCTGCACGGTGTTCGCGGTGGCCGCGGACGGCTCCGAGATCACGACCGTCGAAGGGCTTGCGAACGGTGGGCTCCATCCGGTTCAGCAGGGTTTCACGGAGAAGCATGGCCTGCAGTGCGGGTTCTGTACGCCGGGCATGATGCTGACCTCGAAGGCGCTGCTGGAGGAGAACCCGGATCCCACCGAAGCGGAGATCCGCTGGGGGATCTCCGGCAACCTGTGCCGCTGCACCGGCTACTTGAACATCGTGAAGGCCGTGCAGCGTGCCGCGGAACTGATGAAGGAGAACAGCGATGGCTGAGTGCAGAGGTATCGGACACTCCGTCCAGAGGAAAGAAGACGCCCGCTTCATCAGAGGACAGGGGCGCTATATCGATGACATCAAGCTCCCGGGGATGCTCTATCTGGACATCGCCCGGAGTCCCTACGCGCACGCGAAGATCACGAAGATCCACGAGGACACCGCGACGTCGGTGCCCGGTGTTGCCGCCGTGATCACCGGCAAGACGCTCGAGGGATTCAAGCTCGCCTGGATGCCCACGCTGATGAGCGACCAGCAGATGGTGCTGCCGGTGGACACCGTCAAGTACCAGGCACAGGAAGTGGCCGCCATCGTGGCGACCACGCGCTATGCCGCGGCCGACGGAGTGGCGGCCCTCGAGGTGGACTACGACCCGCTTCCGGTGGTCGTCGACCCGTACGAGGCGCTGAAGCCGGGCGCCACCAAGGTTCGGGACGACAAGGAGAGCAACCACATCTTCCACTGGGAACATGGTGATGCCGATGCGACCGAACGATCGCTCGCCGGGTGCGACACCGTCGTCAAGCAGAAGATGCACCTCCCGCGGATCCACGTGGCTTCCATCGAGACCTGCGGTTGCGTGGCGAGCTGGAATCCGGTGGAGGGTCACCTGACCCTTTACCTCACCACCCAGGCGCCCCACGCCATCCGTACCGTGGTGGCGCTGGTGACCGCCCACCTCGGACTCGAGGAGCAGAAGATCCGGGTCATTTCCCCCGACATCGGCGGCGGATTCGGCGGCAAGGTACCGGTCTATCCCGGCTACGTGCTGGCGATCGCCGCGTCGGTGGTGACCGGGAAGCCGGTCAAGTGGATCGAGGACCGCTCGGAGAATCTCCAGGCGGATTCGTTCGCCCGGGATTACCACATCAGCGCGACGCTCGGGTCGAGAAACGGCAAGGTGGTGGCGCTGAAGCTGGACACCGTAGCCGATCACGGCTACTCCGACGCGGCGGCCAATCCGTCGAAGTTTCCCGCCGGGCTCTACCACATCGCTTCCGGGTCCTACGATCTCGAAAACGCCCACGTGGCGGTGGACGGGGTGTATACGAACAAGCCGCCGGGCGGAATCGCCTACCGGTGTTCGTTCCGGGTAACCGAGGCGGTACATGCGATCGAGCGGATGGTGGATCTCCTGGCCCGCGAGAACGGGGAGGACCCCGCCGACTTCCGCCTCCGGAACTTCATCAAACCGGAGCAGTTCCCCTATACGTCGGTACTCGGCTGGGAGTACGACAGCGGGAATTACGGGGCGGCGCTCGAAAAGGCCATGGGCATGATCGGCTACGCGGAGCTTCGCGCCGAGCAGGCCGAAAAGCGCGCGCGCGGCGAGTTGATGGGGATCGGGATTTCGTCGTTCACGGAGATCGTCGGGGCCGGGCCGTCCAAGACCTTCGACATCCTGGGCATCAAGATGTTCGATTCGAGCGAGATCCGGATCCACCCCACCGGAAAGGCGATCGCCCGCTTCGGAACCAAATCCCAGGGCCAGGGGCACGAAACCACCTATGCCCAGATCATCGCCGAGGAACTCGGGATCCCACCCGAGCACATCCAGGTCGAAGAGGGGGATACCGACACCGCTCCCTACGGCCTCGGAACCTACGCGAGCCGTTCGACCCCCGTCGCGGGAGCAGCCGCGGCGATGGCTTCCCGGAAGATCCGGGAGAAGGCGAAAAAGATCGCTGCCCACCTGCTGGAGGCCGACGAGGCCGATCTCGTGTGGGAGCGGGGGAAGTTCTACGTGAAGGGCTCCCCCGACCGGGCCAAGACCATCCAGGACATCGCCTTCGCGGCCTACACGAACCACCCCCAGGGGATGGAAGCGGGGCTCGAAGCGGTTTCCTACTACGACCCGCCGAACCTGACCTTCCCGTTCGGGTCCTACATCTGCTGCGTGGACATTGACCGGGGGACCGGTCAGGTCAAGATTCGCCGCTTCGTGGCGGTGGACGACTGCGGCGTGCGGATCAACCCGATGATCGTGGACGGACAGATCCACGGCGGGCTCACGATGGGCATCGCGCCGGCGCTGTTCGAGGAGATTTCCTACGACGCCGACGGCAACATCACGGGGGGCAACCTCATGGAGTACCTGGTTCCCACCGCGATGGAGACCCCGCACTGGGAACTGGGCGAAACGGTGACGCCGTCGCCGCACCACCCCATCGGCGCCAAGGGAGTCGGTGAGTCCGCCACGGTGGGCGCCCCCCCCGCCGTCGTGAACGCGGTGGTGGACGCCCTCTGGCATCTCGGGGTGCGCCACGTCGAGATCCCCATGACCCCGGCGCGCGTCTGGAACATTCTGAACGAACACGGCGCCGCCGCGACCCGGTAGACGCCCGCAGCGGCTGCCAGGGTGAGCGGCGGGCCGACGGATGTCTTCGCCGCGGCAGCCCGTCTTCATCGCGACGGTGTGCCGTTCGTGCTGGCGACCGTGGTCCGGGCGGAACGACCGACTTCGGCGCGGCCGGGAGCGAAAGCGATTGTCACCGGTGACGGGCAGTTTCAGGGTTTCGTCGGGGGTACATGCGTCAAACCGGCGGTTCGCCGGGAATCCCTGCGGGCGCTCGCCGACGGAACTCCCCGGCTGCTGCGCATCTCGCCCGATAGCCCTCCGGAAGGCGCCGAAGCCGAGGAGGGGGTACTCGAGGAACACATGGCCTGCGTGAGCGGGGGCGCGCTCGACATCCATCTGGAGCCCTACCTGCCTTCGCGCCGGCTCGTGCTCGCGGGCAATTCGCCCATCGTGGAAGCGTTGGCGGCGCTCGGTGAGACGCTCGGTATGGACGTGCGAACGGCCGGAGCGGACGAGGACCTGGCCGCCGCCGCGGAGGGAGCCTTCGTGGTGGTTGCCGGCCACGGGGAAGGGGAATGGCAGGCGCTGAAGGCCGGACTCGCTGGTGGACGCGCCCGCTACGTGGGTCTCGTGGCCAGTCCCCGCCGGGCGGCGGCGGTACGCGAGCGCCTCATGGGAATGGGCGTTTCCGCTGAGGACGCCGCACGACTCCGGTCTCCCGCCGGCCTCGACATCGGCGCTGAGACTCCGGGGGAAATCGCCCTCAGCATCCTCGCGCAGATCGTCGAGGACCGCCGCTCGGCTGACGAGGCGCAAGTGGCCCCGGAAGAGCACGCCCCGGCCCCCGCGGTCGGCATCTCACTGGAACCCGCGGCGAGCGACTTCGCGGTGGACCCGATCTGCGGCATGACCGTGTCCCGGGACTCGCCCCACCGCGTGGAGTCCGGGGGACAGACCACCTGGTTCTGCTGCGCCGGTTGCGCCGAGACCTTTGCCGCGCAGAGCGCCGGTCGCTGACCGGCATCTGAGGGAACGCCGGTGGGTCACACCGGCATCGCTGCCCTCCGGGCCGCGAAACCTGCGTACCGCCCACCGAGCAGAAGCGCGGGGGACGGCTTGGAACGCCGACCTCCGGTCGGCATCGCTCCCCGCAGGGGAGCGAAACCGCGGAGCGCTTCCGGGGCGGGCGGAGCCGCGCTGGCCGGATTAGACCAGGCGCCCCAACTCTTGCTCGATCTCGGGGCGGAGTCGCCTCACCACGGCTTCTTCCGGACTCACAGCGGGACGCCCTCCTTCCGAACGGCGTCGCGTATGTATTCGAGCGCGGACTCCAGCGGAAACAGATCGAGTTCGAGTTCGGTCATCGCCTGGGCGCGGGCGAGCACGGCGAAGTGCCGGTCCGGCGCGAGCCCTTCGACGGCAACGTCGAGGTCCGACCGCGGTGTGAACCGCCGATCCGGGGCGAACGCGGAACCGAACCCGATGACGCGCCGCGCTCCCTGGCTGCGAAGGAAGGACGCGATGCGCTGGGCGTCAGCCTGCGCGCGTTCCCGGCCCTCCGACGAGAAGCGCGTATGGCGGAGGTGCTCAAGCAACGCCTGGCGATCCATGTTGGCCAGTCTAAACCGCTTTTGCGGTCCCGTCAGCGGCGGTGCAGCCGCCGAGAACCAGACGATCCTAAGCCTAGGTCCACCTGGGAACCCATCCTCCACGCTTCGCTGGCGCGTCCCGCCGCCAGGGGCCCCGATCTGCGGAATGACCGTGTCCCGGGACTCCCCCACCAGAGTCCGCGGGAGCGACCTACTGGTTCTGCTGCGCCGGCTGCGCCGAGACTTTCGCCGCTCAAGCGGAATAAGGGAACGCCGGTCCTGAGACCGGCATCGCCGTTCGGAGGAAGGCGAAACTCAAATGATCGGTTTGGCCCGTTCACCCGCCCGCATGAAAGTGCAGTTTGCTGGAGGGTGTAAGTCTCGGCGCCCACGCCACCCAGCAGAGCGACGCGCGGGCAGGATCAGGCATCAGACTGCGCCTCCTGGTGACGATGCGGGAGAGAGGTAGGAGAGTCAGGTGTGTGTGAGAGGCGGAGGCTGTGGGTATGGGGGGTGGGGTATTGGTCGGGGGGTTGGTAGAGATATTTGATTTCGGCACCGTAGGGGAGTGCCCGAAGAAGGTCAAGGCGGCGTTGTCTGCGGATGGACTCGGGGGAGGTTCGGAGTCGGGCGGCGATTTCGGTGGAGGAGAGCCAGCCTTGGGCACGGAGGCGGAGGAAGCGGGTTTGGAGTTGGTGACGGCGGCAGAGGTTGGCGACGCGGCGAGCGTTGAAGGGGAGTCCGGTGCCGGAGGTTCGGCCGCGTTGGTTGAGGATGGAGGCGGTCTGGGCTTCGGAGTGGTGTTGGAGGAGTTGGTCGATTTCGGCGAGGAGTTTGGCGGGGGTTCGGCGTTGTTCCCAGGCGGGGAGATCGGGTTGGACGGAGAGGGTTCGTGCGGCGCCGCCGCGGAGTCGGACGCCGAGGGAGAGATCGCCGTTTCGGGTGATGGTGACGTCCTGGATGAGGAGGCGTGCCATGCGGGTGCGCTCGCGGTGGGGAGTTTGGGGGTCGTTCCAGAGTTTCGGGAAGTCGGTGGCGAGGGCGAGGATGGTTTGGCGCTGGGAGGGGTCGAGTTGGGTCTGGTCGGCGGCGCGTCGTCGTTCGAGGTCGTGGAGAGCATTCTGTTGCTCGGCGAGCCTGGCGTTCCAGTCGGCTTCGAGTTGCGCGGCGACGAGGCGATTGTCAGGGTCGACGCGGAGGAAGCGTCGGCGGGCGAGTTCGGCCTCTTGGGTGGCGCGTTGGGCGTGGCGTTGTCGGAGCGCGTGGGTTTCGTCGGCGCGGGCGGCGAGTTCGTCCTGGACGCGGAGGGCGGTTTCGAGGCTGAGCGGGGAGACGAGTTCGACGAGGAGTCGGCCGACGGCCTGATCGATGCGGGTTCCGGGGATGGACTGACAGGGAGGGGCGGCGGTTTCGGGGCGGCGGCAGAGGTAGCGGGGGAGGCGCTGGTCGCCGCGGGTGTGGTAAGCGACGGTCATGCGGCGGCCGCACCGGCCACACAAGACGAGCCCCTGGAGGAGTGCGGGCCCCTCGCGCGGGGGGCCTGGGCGGCCGGAGCGGAAGGCGGCGTTGGCCTCCGCAAGTCGTCGCTGGTTGGCTTCGAACTGCTTCCAGGAGAGGAAGCCGGGGTGGGCGTCGTGGAGCAGGACCTCCCAGTCGTCGCGGGGCAGTTGGCGGGAGGCGACCCTTCCGTCGGGGAGGCGGCGGCGGCGGGTGCGGCCGAAGCTGAAAGCGCCGGCGTAGCGGGGGTTTTTGAGGGCGCGGAGGACGCGGGAGCGCTGGAGGGGTTCCCAGAGCACCTCGCCGCGGCGCGGCCCGTGCTGGGGGCGGCGGGGGAAGAGCAGGTTCTGGTCGCGGAAGAAGCGGAGCACGGCGCCGGCGGAGCCCGAACGCTGGTAGGCATCAAACAGCGCCTGGACCGTCTCCCGGACCTGGGCGTCGGGGTCGAGCACGACGCGGTCCTGGGGGTCGTAGACGAGTCCGATGGGGAGCGCGATCCGCAGCTCGCCGCGGCGCGCCCGGCTCCGGATGCCGCCGCGCAGCCGGGCGCGCAGCAGATGGAGTTCGGCCTCACTCATGGTGCCCTTGAGGCCGAGGAGGAGCCGGTCGTTGAAGTCGGCGGGGTTGTAGACGCCGTCCTCGTCGAGGATCAGGGTGTCGGTGAGGGCGCACAACTCGAGCAGCCGGTGCCAGTCGGTGTTGTTGCGGGCGAGCCGGGAGACTTCGAGACCGAGGACGATGCCGGCGGCGCCCATGCCGACTTCGGCGACGAGGCGGCGGAAGCCCTCCCGGTCGGCGGAGGCGCCGGACCGGCCGAGGTCGGTGTCGATGACGACGATCTGGCCGGGAGGCCAGCCGAGGGCGAGCGCCCGCTCGCGGAGCGCGTACTGGCGGCGGGTGCTCTCCTGGTTTTGGAGCACCTGGCGGAGGGTGGACTGGCGCACATACACGAACGCGGTGCGGCGCCGGTGGTCGGCGGTGACCTTGGAGTGGAGGGTGCTCACGCGGCGGCCTCCGGCAGATGCGCCCGGATCATGTCGAGGAGCACGGCGACGGCGGGGGCCGGGACCTCCGGCGCACGGGGCGTCCGGGACCGGACGACGGGCCACCCCGGCTCCCGTTCGAGGGGTGTGGTGAGCCAGGCGGCGAAGCCGCGCAGCACCAGGGCGGCCGGCCCCTGCCAGACACCGGACGCGGCCAGCGCCTGTTCGCGCAGCCGCTCGTAGGCGGCGGCGTACGGGCCCGGCGGGCCGCTGACCGCGACGCGCGGCCCCGGGGCGATCACGGCCGTTTTTTTTCCACCCGCGCCAGGGCGCGTGCGATGCTGCGGCGGTGCACCGCCAGCCCGAAGCGTTCCCGGACCAGGCCGGTCAACTCCTGAGCGTTCAGGGCCGGGTTCTCGGTCCGCGCCGCGCGCAACGCCGCCACCACCTCGGCGGTGAGCTTGTGAGGCCCGTGCGGCCCCGGCCGCTGGGGCAACAGCGCCGCCACGCCCCCTTCCTCCCAGGCGCGCCGCGCCTTGTAGAAGGACACCCGGGAGAGCCCGAAGCGGGCCGCGGTGGCGCTGACCTGGTCGCCCTCGGCGCGCGTCCGGCGCAGCATCTCGTATTTGACCTGGGTGAGATCGCGGGGGTCGAAGAAGGGGTTTTGGAGGAAGAGTTCGTCGCGGACCCGGTCCGGGTGGGGGTGGAGACAGCCGTTCTTGCGGAGGGCGGCTTCCTTGGGGTCGGGGGGGAGCTGGGGCATCGGGGGTTCTCCATGTAAGTCCCATTATGCCCATCCACACATCCGAAGTCAAAGCGTCCCGCTCGGAATATGCGGGCAAATCAATACGTATCCACCCGATGCGCTCACAGAACCACCCGCCAACATGGCTCCCGAAGCCAAAATCCCGCTTACTCATGAGACGAAATCCCCTTTACAGCCAACCCCCCGCGCACGCCCCCCGCCACGCCCCCCGCTCCCCCCGAGCGTTCCCCCTCCACACCCCGCACAACCTCCACCAACTCCAGCAGGTCCTCCACCCGAAAGGCCGACCGCCCCGCCGACATCACCCGGAACGCATCTTCCTCGCCCGCGCTCGTCCACGACGCCGGAAGCGAACGCACCTCTCCCCTCTCGTCCTCCCACATCACCCGCTCCGCACCCCAATACCGCCCCCGCTCCAACAACACATACTCACGCCCATACAGCGGATGAAAACGATGCGTCACCCGGAACTTGCGCCCCGCATCGTCACCAAGAGGCGCAGTTACAAGCCTTCTCCCAAGGGAACGCCGACCTCCGGTCGGCACAGCCCGCCGCAGGCGGGCGGAAGGTAAGGACCCCGAGTTCCGGAATGGTTCGCCTTTCGGCTGGTACCCGGCGTTCCGCGTCATCCAGCCGGCTGCGTGGTACACATCTTTCGCTGCGCTCCGCGCAGCGGTGCCGGCCCCCACCGGGAGGACTGGCCAGAGGTCGGCGTTCCCTCGCCGGTGGCGCCATCTGGATGACTGGCATTCCGGCGCAACTGCGTTTTCGCAGCAAACGCGCGCTAGCTTGCCGACCAGATGGAGCGCAGATTCCTGCCGGCAGTTGTTTCGGCCCACACCAACAACGTCAAGGTGGTGCTCGAGGCGCTGCTCTGTGCATCGCTACTGGTCAACTGCGGCGACTCGACCTCACCCACGGGTCCCCCCGTGGGGCCGAACCCCACGGTGCTTGAAATCCGCGGCCTGCCGGAGGAGCCGTTCGAGGTGGGAGCGGTCGTCCAGCTCACCGCCTGGGCGACCTTCAGCGACGGCGCCAGTCAGCAGGTGGATCCGGTCTGGAGTTCGAGCACCCCGGCGGTGGCGAGCGTGGACCAGAACGGTTTCGTGTTTGCCCACGCCGGGGGCGAGACCCGCATCACCGCCGTCCTGGGGCCCGCCACTACGGAGGCGCGGGTAGCGGTCGCACCGCCCAATCCGGACATCTACGACCTGAGCGGGCAAGTGGTCAACCACAACGGCCGCCCGGTTGCGGGAGTGCTGGTCGTCGCGCTGGACGGACCCGCGGCCGGCCGGGGGACGGTGACCGTTGGGGACGGCTGGTACACCCTGCACGAGCTGGAGGGGGATACCTCGGTTGCGGCGCGGAAGGACGGCTACGAGGAAGTGACCGGGCTTGCAACCAGGGAGTCGGGGCGGCTCCACTTCATGCTGGCCGGCGGTGACCCGCGGGAGGCGTTCGGCCACGGGCAGTGGATCGTCGGTGACGAAATCCTGCCCGGCAGGTACTTCACCGATCCCGACCCCGGGTGCTTCTGGCAGCGGCGTGCGGGGTTCTCGGTTGGAGCGCTGGCCGGCGCGGCTGCGCTCTTGCCGTTCGACACCGAGCCGGATCTCGATTTCATCGCCGGCAGGGAACTCCGTTTCGATTCCCGGCAGGAGATCGTGGACATCAGCCTTGGTGACGCGGCGTTTCGGTCCACACCGGAGTGTGGGACCTGGAGCCGGGAGCCTCCCGAGGTCGCCACGGAAGACAGGATCCATCCGGGAACGTGGCTGGTCGGCCACCAGATCGCGCCTGGGACCTACCGCGCCGGCGCCGGCTTCCTCTGCTATTGGGCTCGGCTATCCGGCTTTGCGGCCATTCAGGAAGACATCCTGGAGGAGGGCCTCGTCGAGTCGGAGGCGGGCGCCGAACTCATGGTCACGATCGAGGACTCCGACGCCGGCTTTACCACCGACGACGACTGCGGCCCCTGGATGCGAGTCGAAGATCCGCGATAACGAAAGGCGGCCCCTCCCCGAGCGTCAGAAGCTGACGTCCAGTTCGATCCCGATGGTCCGCGGCTCGCCGGCGCGCCCAAACGCGCTGAAGAGCGGAACGCTCGATTGCCAGGCCCTGAGGAGATAGGCCTCGTCGAGCAGATTCCGCCCGAAGGCGAACACTCCGAGGGATCCCCGCCGGTAGCCGAACCGGGCATTGACGAGCGTCCGTCCCCCGGCGCGGAAGCGCGCGTCGTTGTCGCGGTCCGAGAACGCATCGGCCTGGGCCGCGATCTCGGCGTTTCCCGACCAGGAATCGTCCAGCCGCACGGAAAGCCCGGTGAGCCAGGACCACGCCGGCGCGTGCGGAAACTCGTTCCCCGCGAAATCCTGCGCCCCGTCGCGGAAGTTGTCAAACCGGGTGCTCAGCAGTCCCAGGGATCCGTAGAGCTGCACCCGCGCATCCACCCAGTAGCCGGCCTGGGCTTCCAGCCCGCGGACCGTGGACTCCCCGGCATTGACGGTGACGGTGTCCACCGGCAGGCCGAGGTCGGTCATGACCCGCACCTGCTGATTGGTCCAGTCGGTGTAGAAGGCGTTCCCGTTGAAAAACCAGCGCCGGTCGGGCGCCGCGGCGCGCAACGCGAATTCGACGTTGCTCGTGAACGCCGGATCGAAATCGCTGACCCGTTGGCTGAGGACCGCGATCGAGCGTCCGCCCGCCCGGTAGCCGCGCTGCCAACCGACCGAGGTCGAGAGTTCATCGCTCCAGTCGCGGGTGAGGGTCGCCTTGGGAAGGAAGGCGCGATAGGACGCCTCCAGTTGCTGCGGAGGGCTTCCCCCGGGAGGGAAATGCGGCAGCGGCGGATCGGAAACCACTCCCTGGGTGTTGATGGTTTCCCGGCTCTCGTTGTCGTAGCGCGCGCCGAGCGTGAGGGTCCAGGCCTCGGCCAGCCCCAGGTCGAACTCGCCGAAGAGAGCCGCGTTGCGCGTCGCTTCTTCGGTGTTGAAGAACGAGGTCAGCACGAACCCCGGGGGAAGGCCGGCCAGTTCCCCGGGGCCCGCGGCGTCCGCCTGCAAGGTATCGGTCAGGTCGGCGAAATAGAGGCCGACCACCCCGCGCCGCCGGCCCGGCCCCGAGTAACGGAGGAGGAGCTCCTGCGTGATCCACTCGTCGTCGGTCGTGTAGTCGAGGACGCCGGCGGGGGCGGGGGTCTGGTCCAGATCCTCGGCGCGGCGGTAGTCGTGCTGGTAGATGCTCGAGATGGATTCGAGGGACAGCGAGTGGCTGAGGTCGTAGGCGAGGTCCAGGGTCACCGCGTGGTGCTTTGAACCATCCTCAGCGGCGTGATCCGAGATGTTCACGCGCTCGTCCGGGAATCGGTCCACGTTGATGACCCCGTCGCCTCCCCGGCTCTCGGTCGCCTGGTAGCTGAACATGCCCCGTAACCGCGCGGTCGGGTCGAAACGCAGCTTCATCCGGACCGTCAGTGAGTCCCGGAAGTCATAGGAATCCTCGCCGCGGGTGGGGTTCGCGACGAAGCCGTCGCTCTTGCGATTGTCCACGGCGAGGCGGAACGCGGCCTTGCCGGCCACGATGGGAAGGTTCAGGACCGCCGAGCCCTGGTTTGCTCCCAGGTTTCCGAGCCGGCCCCGCACCCGAAACGATCTCCGGTATTCCGGGTCGGCGCTCTTCATGACGATGGCGCCCGCGAGCGCGTTCCTTCCCTGCTGGGTGGACTGCGGCCCCCGGAAGATCTCGACGCGGTCCATGTCCCAGGTGCTGAAGGGGCCGAAGAAGGTGCCCTGATAGCCCTGGACGGTGGCGCCGTCCACCTTGACGCTCAGCAGGAGGCCGCCCTCGGCTCCGAAACCCTGCTGGCTGATCCCCCGGATCGAGAACCCGCGGATGCCTGAGGACGAGCTGACGTTGGGCGTCATCGCGACCAACTGGTAGAGGTCCGCGTCGGTGCCCGCGTCGAGTTGCGCTCCACTCACCAGCGCCACGCTCGTCGGCTCCTCCTGGAGGCTTCGTTCCTGCTGCTGTCCGGTCACTGTCACCCGCTCGGCAAAGGACATCTCGAGGGGGATGCTGATGCGGACCTCGCCCGCGCTCCCCACGGTGATCTCGATCGTCCGGTCGGCAAACCCGCGGCCGAGCACCGTCAGCCGGTGGAGGCCTTCCGGCAGTGTGTCGAAGCGGAAAGAACCCGCCGCATCGCTGGTGGTTTCCCGGATCTCACCGCTCGCGAGGGTGAGGATCACGTCGGCGCCGGGAACGCGGAGGCCCTGCGGGTCGGTGACCTCGCCAACGATCTCGGCGTTCGCGGCCGCGAACCCGGTTTCGGAGGCCGGCGTGCCCCGGGCCTCAAGCGCGACCGGGAGAAGGAGCACGCCAGCGAGCGCGGCGCGGAGCGAACTGCGGCGCAGGACGAAGCGGAACATGGCGGGAACCTCGGCCCGGAAGACTACGCCACGCCGGCTGCCCCAAAGGGCTTGGCAAAACGCCGGAAAGAGCTTCCGACCCTGCGGCGCTTCCCGCCGCTCCGGCCGGTCGGGTGCCATCCGCCTGGACATCGAACGACGGCGAGACGGTTGCTCGCCGGCCAATGCTCCGCGGAGTTCTGCCGCGGCAAGCACCCGGGGCGTCTTGACGTTAGCTCGCCGCTAACAAAAGGCGACTGATACAGTCGGACTGCTTCTTTCTTCTTCTACCTCAGGAGGTTTTCGCATGTCGAATCCACGGATCCGGCACGGCGCCGGCTTTACCGCTCTCGCCCTTGCCGCCGGAACGCTCCTCGGAGTCCCGGCTGCCGACGCCCAGTTTGCGCGCGCCAGTCTCGCCGGGACGGTTACCGACGGGAGTGGGCTCGCGCTTCCCGGGGTCACGGTCACCGCGACCAACGCCGATACCGGCGCCACCCGGGTGGTCACCACCTCGGGCAACGGGCGCTACATCCTGAACGGGCTGATTCCCGGCCCCTACAACCTGAGCTTCGATCTGTCGTCATTCCGTCCGGTCCGTCAGGACGGGCTCCAGCTCGTGGTGGGTCAGGAGGCGAGTCTCAACGTCACCCTGGAACTCGGGGGCATCGAGGAGACGGTGGTGGTCACCGCCGAGGCGCCGGTGGTGGACGTGACCTCGAAGGAGGTTGGCGCCACGGTGACTACCGAAACCATGGAGTCGCTCCCGACCCAGTCCCGCAGCTTCATCGACTTTGCCGGCCTGATCCCCGGTGTGGTGCCCAACGTGGCCACCGCCTCCACCGCCGCCGACTCCATCTTCGTGAACGGCCAGGACAACAACAACAACTCGTTCAACGTGGACGGGGCGAACAACGACGACGACGTCATCGGCGGGAGCGCCGGAGCGCAGACGCGTACCGCGATCGAGGCGGTCCAGGAGTTCCAGATCCTCACCACCCAGTTCGACGCCGAGTTCGGACGGACCCAGGGCGGCGTGATCAACGCCGTCACGAAGAGCGGAACGAACAGTGTCCGCGGCACCGTTTTCTACTACCTGCAGAACGCGGGCCTCAACTCGAAGAACTTCTTCACCGAGCGCAACAATCAGGACCAGCCGGACCTGAGCTTCCAATCCGTCGGCGGCGTGATCGGCGGACCGATCATCCGGGACCGGTTCCACTTCTTCACCAGCGTGGAACGGCTGACCCCGCAAGAGGGAATCGCCCGCACCTTCGAGACGCGCCCGGATCTCTCGTTCGTGACCACCGAGGACAACCTGCTCCGGAACCTGCTGCTGAAGTTCGACTTCCAGATCAACGACAGCCACAAGGCGGCCATCCGCGGCCTCCAGGAATACTCCCCGCAGTACAACCAGATCATCGGCGGCGCCACGACCCTGGAAGCGTCCCGCGAAGAGCAGGACACCGATACCAGCGTGATCGCCTCCCTCGACAGCGTGGTGGGCGACCGCGGCTTCAACAACCTGCGGGTGTCCTTCACCGAAGAGGACGTGGCGTTCGCCAACCCCGGCTTCAACAACAACGGCCAGACCTTCGAGGCCCAGCGCGCCCTCGCGGTCAGCCTTTCGCGCGACACCGTCGTCGAGGGGGCGAGCACCGTGGCCTCTCACCGTCTCAACCAGTCCTACCAGGTGGACGACACCTTTTCGATCTTCGTGCCCGATTGGGGAGGCGACCACAACATCCGCATGGGATTCAACTTCTCGCGGCGGTCGGTGGCGCGCAACAACTCTTCCACCGCGAACGGCCAGTTCGGTTTCGACACCGACACTTCCTGGAATCGGGAGGATCTCGCCACCTATCCGAACTGGTTTTCGGTCCGCGTCGGGGGCTCCTCGGGCGAGAACGCCACGGTCCCCGACAACAACGTGTGGGGTCTTTTCTTCCAGGATGACTGGCAGCCCGGCGAGAATCTGACGTTGAACCTCGGCGTCCGGTGGGACAAGGAAGACCTGACCGACGACAACAACAACATCGGTCCGCGGATCGGCCTCACCTGGGATCCGACCGGAGAGGGACGGACCGCGGTCAAGGCGGGCTTTGGGCGCTTTTTCGAGCGGTTCCAGCTCGGCTTCTATGAGGACTACTTCTTCGACGCCGCGGAACTCCCCTTCGGGTTCACCACCCGGGTGCCGGGTGGGGGCAACGATCCCCAGATGTTCTGGGACATCGTGCACGCCAACGGGATTACCTCGCTCAACGGCCTCCGGGACTTCGTCGCAAGCGATCTCGAGGCCAACAACACGGGCGGCCTGAACTCTCAGCCCACCGTTCCCTATCCCGGCCGGGTGACTCCCTACGCCGACACCCTGAGTATCGGCGCCCAGCACGAAATCCTCGCCGGCACCTCGTTCGGCATGGACTTCATCCACACCCGCAACCGCAACGTGAACGTGCGGGCCGACCTGAACCCGTTCTCCAGAAGCCTCGGCCGGCCCAACATCTCCATCCTGAACGGACAGCAGGTGAATTTCGGTTCGATTATCACCTACCTGAACGCGGGCGAAAGCGACTACAGCGGGCTGCAGTTCTCTCTCAGGCGCCGCTTCAGCGATTCCCCGATCGGGCGGATGAGCCTCACCGCTTCCTATACCGCCGCCTCCCAGCAGGGGAACGTGAACGCCGGCGGAGTGCCCACGGCGCGTTTCCAGGCGCCTACCCGGACTGGCTACAACTTCGACACCGAAGAAATCATCGGGGAGGCGCTCCAACTCAACGTGGACGATCCGGCCAACACCGACCGCCCCTCTCCGTGGTTCCGCACTCACAACTTCGTCACCTCGTGGAGCTGGCTGGTGCCGGGAACTTCCCGGTCGAACAGCGCCGGGCTCTACCTGACCGGCATCTTCCGGTACCTGTCGGGCTCCCGTGACACCCTCGAGACGAACGACCGCGAGGACAACAACCAGCGGATGGTCGCTCCGGCAGGGTCGTATAGCGCCAACCGCGACGCGGACATCGCCCGCAGCACCGACTTCGACGGCAAGATCAACGGGCTCGAGGAGCCGGACTTCGCCAAGCTCGACATCAGCTTCCGGTACGCGCTGCCTTTCGGCGACCGTTTCGAGGCCACGCTGCTCGCCGACTTTTTCAACGTCACGAACCGCACGAACTTCAACCAGATGGGAAGCGACATCATCACCTCGGGCAGTTTCCTGATCCCAAGCGCCGCGCACCCGCCGCGCGAGATCCAGCTCGGCGCCCGGTTCACCTTCTGAGTCCTTCCGGAATCCGGTTCGGCCGGCGCCCTTCCGCCGGCCGGACCGCCTCGCTGCTGCTCATCGCCGGATTCGCGGCGGCCCCGGTGTCGGCGCAGAACGGAGGTATCCGCGGGCGGGTGATCGATCCTGCGGGGAATCCGCTCGCCGGGGTGGAGGTCACGCTCGCGTTCCTTGGGGGAGTGAACCGGACCGTCTCCCTCGAATCGGATGAGCAGGGGAACTTCGTGCGCATGGGGGTCCGTCTCGGGGAGTACCGCCTGGAGCTGAAGCGGGAGGGCTTCGGGGCGTACGAGGAAACCGTCCGCATCCGGCCGGGGGCTCCGACCCGCGTCGGAGATATCACGTTGAACCCGGAGACTCCGACCGCGGTGGCGGCGGCGCCGTCTTTGGGCCGCGAGAGCTTGCGGGCCGGTCAGGAGGCGCTCGCGAGCGAAAACTACGAGAGCGCCGCCGCCGCCTTCCGGGCCGAGACCGCTGAACGGCCGGAGAGCGCGGAGGCGCACCGCCTGCTCGGCATCGCCCTTCGGCGTCTCGGGCAAGCGGACGAGGCGCGTGCGGCCCTCGAGCGGGCCACCGAACTGGACCCGGCGTCGGCAGCGGCGTGGACCGCGGTCGCCGATCTGGAGGCGGGGCTTCAGCGCTGGGAGGCGACGGTGGCGGCGCTCGAGAGGGCTCTCACCCTCGATTCGGCGTCTCGGGATCTGCGCTTCCGGCTGGGCGGTGCGTTGATGAACGCCGGCGACCTCGACGGGGCGGAACGGGCGTTCGGCGAACTGCTGGAGATCGTGGCGGACGACGCCGCCGCGCACTACCAGCTTGGGATGATCGCGCTGAACCGCGGCCGCAACGAGGACGCGATCGCGCACCTGGAGCGGGTCCTGGAACTGGACCCGGAGGGGCCGAACGCCGAACTCGCGCGGGGAATGCTCGCGGTGCTGCGGCCGGGCTGAGCGGGGAATGCGGGCGCGGGATGGATCCGTGCCAACGGGCGCGGCCCCGCAGAGCGCGCGGGTGGCCCCCACCCCGGGGCGGGCGGGACTTGTGTTGCGTCCTTCGACATATTTGTTCTGACACATCATGTTTGACATGATCACGGCGCCCCGGGAGACTTCCGTCATGCCGCGCACTCACAAGGTCCAGGTCACCCTGAACGAGGTCGAATACGCCGCCATCCGGCGGCGGGCCGAAGCGGAGGGCCTGAAACACGCCGCCGTCGTCCGGGAAGCGATTCAGGAGTATTGCGTCAAGCCGGACAGGCGCCGGCGGCAGCGTGAGGCGCTCGATGCTCTCCGCGCGCTCCCGCCCTCGCCGGTGCCTTCTTCGTGGTCGGAGTGGAAGCGGGAGTACAGCCGGCTAAAGACTGCCTTCCGCGAGGCCGAATGGCCGCGCACCGATTCCCCTCCGGACGCCACCCCTCATGACTGAGTCGCCGGCGAGTCCGGTGATCTTTCTTGACGCGAACGTCTTCATGTACGCGGTGGGGATGGACGCGGAGTGGCGGGAGACCTGCGACGCCGTAATGGAACGCCTTCAGGAGCGCGACGTGTGGGTCGTGACGAGTGCGGAAGTCCTTCAGGAGATCCTGCACCGGTACTTCTCGCAGCACCGCCCGGGCGACGCCCGAACCGTCCACCGTGCCGCGGTGGCGCTCTGCGACGAGATCATTCCGGTAACGGAGCATCACACGACCCGCGCGCTTGCCCTTCTCCTTGAGCACCACCGTCTGTCGGCCCGCGACGCTGTCCACGTCGCCACCATGGAGGACCGGGGTATCCGCACCATCCTGTCGGCGGACCAGGACTTCGACGGAGTGCCCGGCGTGGATCGGATCGACCCGCGGGATTTCGTCCGCGGCTAGTCGGGTTGGGGCGGCGCCGCCGAGAATCGGCAGGGCTCCCGTAGAATCCGGCGATGGACATCGAAGGCACCGAGATCATCAGCGCCTCCCGTGAGAAGGTCTGGGCGTTCGTCACCGACGCGGAGTCGGTGGCTTCCTGCACCCCGGGGGTGAAGTCGGTCCGGATCCTGGAGCCCGGCAAGCGGTTCGAAGTGGTGGGAGGAGTGAAGCTCGGCACCGTCGGGCTCAATGCGAAGAACGTCATCGAGTTCACCGATCTGGTGGAACTCGAAGAGGCCAAGCTGAAGATCCGGGGCAGGGGACCGGGTACCACCATCGACGCCGTCGCCGAGCTTCGGCTGCGAGACGAGGGGTCCGGTACCGCGCTCGACTGGAAGGGCACGGTGCAGGTGCGGGGAACGTTGGCGGCGCTCGCCTCCCGATTGTTGAAGCCGGTCACCGAAAAAGTGTTGCGTGAGATGTTCGCCGACATGAAATCCAAGATCGAGGCCTGAGGGTCCGGTAGCGCCCCGGAGAGGGGCCAAGCAGGAGACGAAACGAAATGAGACGTAGAAGCGGCCTTGCGCCGGTGGCGGGCGTATTCGTCCTTGGACTGCTTGCGGCGAGCTTCGCCGCGGGACAGTCTCCCTACTTCCCGGAGCGCCACGACTGGCAGACGAAGACCCCCGAGGAGGCCGGATTCGATGCGGCGCTACTCGAGGAAGCCGTCGAGCTCGCGGTGGCCTCGGAATCGGGCGCGCCCCGTGACCTGGCGCTCAACCATGAGTTGACCTTCGCGAGCGAGCCCCACGGCCGTCGTGTCGGCCCCACCACTGTGCGGGGAGCATTGAGCGGCATCGTGGTGAAGGACGGCTACATCGTGCGCGAGTGGGGTCGCTCGAAGAAGGTGGACATGACGTTCAGCGTGTCGAAGACCTTCCTTTCGACAACGGTCGGCCTCCTCTACGACGCGGGGCTGATCGCCTCGGTCGACGACCTTGCCGGTCCCTACATGCCGGACGACGAGCTCTTCGGCTCGGAACACAACGACTCCATCACCTGGGACCACTTGCTCCGCCAGACGAGCGACTGGCAGGGCACGCTGTTCGACAAGCCGGACTGGGCCGACCGCCCGGTGGGCGAGCACCCCTTCGAGTACCCGGACCGCCCCATGTACGAGCCGGGAACGCACTACAAGTACAACGATGTCCGGGTGAACCTGCTTGCCTTGGCGGCGCTCCACGTGGTGCGCGATCCGCTTCCGCTGGTGCTCCGCGAGGGGATCATGGATCCCATCGGCGCCTCGAATCGCTGGCGCTGGCACGGCTACGAGAACTCCTGGGTGATGATCGACGGCCGCAACGTCCAGTCGGTCAGCGGCGGCGGCCACTGGGGCGGCGGCATGCACATCAGCGGCCGCGATCTCGCCCGTTTCGGCTACCTGTTCCTGCGGATGGGGAACTGGAAGGGCAATCAGCTCATCTCGGAGGAGTGGATCGGGATGGCCCGCACCCCGGGCGAAGTGAACCCGACCTACGGGTACATGAACTGGTTCCTGAACGGTCCGGTCGAGCGGGACGGGGAGATGGTGAAGTCCATCCCCGACGCCCCGGATACCGCCGTCACCTTCCGCGGCGCCGGCAGCAACATCGTCTACGTGGACTGGGAGAACGACCTGGTGGTCGTGGTTCGCTGGATCCAGGGCGGCGCCTTGTCCGAGTTCATCGGGAAGGTGCTGGCGGCGCTCAAGTAGCTATCCCCGGGGGCGCACGCCGGAATCCCGCCCTCCGGGTTCGGGAAAGTCCTACCGGCCACCCCGACTGCCCCGCAGCGCATCCACCTGCGCCTGGTACAACCGCCGCGCCTCCTCGAATGTCGCCAGCACCTCCGCCTTGTGCGCGGGATCATCCCAGCGGTCCATCGCCCGCAGTTCGTCCAGCACCTGGTCGATCCAGCGGACGAAGAACGCCGCGTCGTCCAGCGAGCGGATCGGCTCGCGGCCGGTGATCACGAAGACGGGATTCGTGTGGGCGAACAGGTAGCTGTCCATCGCGCCGTGCTGCGCCGGCCCGAGCACTCGCGCCGCGATCCACCCACTCCCCTCGATCGGGATCTCCAGCTCGGCGTCGATTGACTTCAGGTCGCCCGTGGCGTCGATCCGGTGCACGATGCGGCCGTTGTGCACGATCTCCAGGCCGTGCATCGTGAAGAGCGACCGTGCCGTCGCGCGCACCGTGACCACCTCGCCGCGAGACACCGCCAGTTCCTCGCCCATTCCCTTCCCGGAAGCGTCTCCGGGCCCGGAAACGTCCAGCGTCATGATCGGCCCACTGGTCACAAACGCACGACCCGCCGCCATCGCGTCGGCCCAGGCGTCGTAGTGGACGTGGTCCTCGCCGGTGTAAACGTAGGTGCGCGTCGTCCCGACCGCGGGATGCCGCCAAATGTCGGACATGACGTCCGTTCCGGCGGTCCCCGGGATGCGCGAACCCGTGTTGAGGAGGCGGTACCAGACCTCAGCCGTCCCGAGTTCGTCGCTCCAGATACACGCCACATCCACAAAGTCGGCGAGGCCGAGAACCGCGTCGACGGGCAGCTCTCTCGCTGATCCCGCCCCCGCCGCGTCGGGGTCCCGATGCCGGAGCCCGAAGGGGTGGACGTATCCGCCAATTCCGCCCTGCTCGTGCGCACGACGAAGCACCGACGCGTTGTCAGGGTAGAGGGCCTGGTGCGCGGTCCCCACCGAGCCGATGTAAAAGGGCGTGATCAGCTCGGTCAGGTTGAGCAGCGAGAGGTGCGCGAAGAAGCTGGGCCGGTACTCCTCGTTGTAGTAGACGATGGTGCGCGGGCCGGTGTGCGGGTGCGGGTGCCCGAGAAAGTGCTCGAGGTCCTCGACCCGGCTGTTGCCCCAGTAGTTGGCGATCATGCCGTTTGCGACGTTGAGGTCCTCCGAGTGGGCCTTGTTCCGCAGGTCCTCGGGGGTGACGAAATAGTGACCGCCGTAGTTGGGGTGGATGTGGTTGTCGCCGGAGTACCAGCCACTCGCGGCCATGTCGATCCAGCGGTCCAGGCCGAGTTCGACGGTGGTGTGCTCGCCGGCGCGGACTTCGACGGTGCGCGAGACAGGTTCGTATTCGAAACCCCGCCAAGCCTCGACGGTGGCCTCGCCGGCGGGGAGGGTCACGGAGAAGCTGCCGTCCGTGTGGAAGTAGTAGTCCTCGGTCACGCTGACGACGCGGGGGTAGCTGCTGTGCGGGAAGTAGGCGCGCCCGTCGGAGCCGGTCAGATAGATGCGCGACGGCAGGAGTTCGCCGTCCGAATCACTGATGCGAACGCGGAGCCGGCCAGTGGGCTCGGACCATGCGTAGCCGTCGATTCGCACGGGTTTGGGCGTGCCACCCCCTCGCGTAACCGTGTAGAGCGCGAACCCCATCCCGTTGTCGATGGTGCGCGGCTGGTCCGCGGTGCCGCCGTTTCTCGCGTACACCAGGCGCTCGCCATCAGGTGACCACGAGGGGAAATACTCATCCGTGCGGCTGTGGGTGAGGCGCACGGGCTGGATTCCGCGGGGGGACTTCTCGCTGGGGACGGTGTAGAGGTCGTTGTTGCCCGAGGAGTCTGTGACGTAGGCGACGATGCCCCCATGCGGCGCGACGACCGGTGCCGCCTGATAGTTGGTCTCGACGCGAATGAGGAGTTCCACCGCTCCGGTCGCGCCGCGATACCGCCAGAGGGAACCCGAGCCGAGCGCGGCCTCGCCCCGCCTGGAAACGAACACGATGTCGCCGGTGTCGCCGATCCAATCCCCGGCCATATCGTTGGCCTCCCGGTCGGCGATGACGGCTTCGGCCATGCCGGTTTCCATACCGTGGACCCAGAGGTCGAAGGTGCCGTCGCGCTCCGTCGTGAAGAGGATGCGGGACCCGTCCGGCGACCAGCGCGGCCGCAGGTCGAGGAAGGGGTGGGTGGTGAGGCGGCGCGATTGTCCTGTCGCGAGCTCGGTGACGAAGATGTCGAAGTTGCGATCGATGTCGGCGGCGTAGGCGATTTGGCTGCCGTCGGGCGACCAACTGGGCTGGGAGTGGTAGCCGGGGCCGCTGGTGACCTGGTGGGCCGTGCCGCCCTCGGTGGGGACGACCCAGATGCGGCCCTGGTAAGCGAAGGCGATGGACTCGCCGTCGGGCGACCAGGCCGGGTAGGTGGGCGAGGCGGTGACGGGGGGCGGGAAATAGCTCTCCATGTACATCCGCCCCGCGTTGCTGGCGCCCGCGAGGGAGGGGTAGCCGCCCGGGAAGGGGTCGGGGTATTCGTGTTGTTGGGAGGAGGCAGTGCGAGCAGAGAGTGCTGTCAACGCTGCCACCGCCAGGACTGCGACGGCGGGGATGTTCATCGGTGGCGGTCCTCTCCGGGAGCGAAGGGTTCGCAGCCGGTGGAGAAAGTGACGTGAGTACCGAGAACGGGGCCGCGTGACTTTGTCCACCGACTGTCAGCCTCCGTCAGCGGACCCTCGACTCCGTCTGGTCAGGAAAGAAAAACAACGCGGTTCACGTGCCGAGATCGTAGAGCGGAATCCGCATCACTTGAGCGACCGCCACCATGCGGCGGTCGTAACTGGCGAGCCGGACGTTCTGGCCGTTGTCGCGCAGGTACACGATGGTAGCGACGTGCAGCGCATCGAGGGTGCGCAACGTTGCGGGAAACGGATCGAGGGCGCGGGCCAACACGGTCGGCAACAAGTCCACGAGTGATATCCGGCCAAGGAGTTGGCGTGCGGGCTCAGCGTTGACCTCGGTGAGCCCGCGTGCGTGGAGGCGGACCCAGACTTCGTACTCAAGAAGCCGGCTGGCAATGAGATCGTCATTCCAGAGGGCTGCGGGCGGCACCCGGTCTTCAGCCAGGATCTCGGCTATCGCGACCGAGGAGTCAAGATAGATCACGATCGGCCCGGTCGTCATCGAGCTCACGGAGGAGTTGTGCGAGAGTCGCGACGCGTTTTCCCGAAGGTGGCCGGCCCTTCAAGGGCAGAGCGGGAGGGGTGATCACGCCCTGGCGCACCATCTCGGCGAGGCGGGCATCCGCGATGTGCGGGCTTCTGGTCTCGCGTGGAGGACCCATCTCGGCGACGACGCGGCTTCGGTCGGTGATAAGCACCGTTTCGCCCGAGGCTGCAAGACGTACGTACTCGCTAAGGCGGCTGTTCAACACCTTGATCCCGACGGCTCGCATAACGCTATGGTAGCCACTAGTAGCGACTTTGGCCAACCGGATGCGCGAGCGGACCGGAGCCGGGCGCGGTGTCCTGTTTCAGTCCACGCCGAAGATCGACTTCGGCAGGTGCATGCTCACCAGCATGTTGGGGACGTCCACGGTTTCCGAGATCTTGAGATCCCCCACGAGTGAGCACAGCACGTAGGCCTCTTCGGGCGTCAGCCCGTGCTCTGCAACCAGGTAGGCGATCATGTGGCGGGTCGCCTTCTTCGCCGCTTCGTCGATTGAAGGATCGAATCCGGTGACCGCGTAGTACTCGTCCGTCTCGTACTCGGGTTCGGTGATTCCCCGCGGATTCGGCATCACCTCGAGCGTGACCACGAGCCGCATGGGGACCTCGATGGCGCTCCCGGAAACCTCGCCGTCCGCCTGGACCGCGTGGGTATCCCCGATCGAGAAGTTCGCTCCGGGGACCTGGATGGGGATGTACACGGTGGTTCCGGCACGCATGTGGCGGTTGTCCATGTTTCCGCCGTTTTCGCGGGGCGGGATGGTGACGAGCATCTCGTCGGTTGCCGGAGCCACGCCGAGAACGCCCGGGAAAGGGGAAAGGGGAATGGTGATCCGGTCATTGAAGCGGGCCTCGCTGGCGCCGGGTCCCAAGTCGAAACTCCGGATCCAGGGCTCGGTGAATTCGTCGGCGAGGAAGCCGAACCCGGGAAAGATCCCGGCCCAGCCGGGGCCCTGCACGTCGGCTTCGTGGATCGTCACTGCAAGCAGGTCGCCCGGTTCCGCCCCTTCGACCGCGATGGGTCCGGTGAGCGCGTGGATGAGTCCGAAGTCCACCTGCAAGAGGTCTGCGGCCGTGGTTTCCGGGGTGATCTGGCCGTCCGACGCTTCCTTCGTGAAGATCTCCACGACCGCGCCCGAGGGCACGGTCAGGACCGGCGGGATCGTCGCGCTCCAGCGGTTGTGGGTGTTGTCCGCGGCGAGGGTGTATTCGGCCGTCAGCGCTGGTTCCGGTTCGGGTGCGGGCGGGGATGCGGGTTCCGGCGACCCGCAGGCGGCGCTGAAGGCGAGGCCAGCGAGGTAGGCGACGGTTCTCACGGCGGACTGGTTCATCGGGGAACTCCTTGCGCGGAGGCGCGGAGCCGATTATCCGTGTTGTGGCCGGCCCCCGGGCGTTAACAGCCTGTGGTGGAACCCGGGTGAGCGCCGAGAGCGGCCAGTTCTCCCGGTGGGGGCGAGGCGCCCGGCTGACAAGGCGCGTGAGGGAGGAGCCCCCACCGGGAGAACTGGCCCGGGTGTATTTCGACCGAAACGCAACGCAGAACGCCAGTTCTCCCGGTGGGGGGGCGAAGCGGAGTGGTTCAGCCGGGATGGATCGCCGCTCGAGCCCCCACCGGGAGAACTGGGCCGCCTGGGTTTCACCACAGGCTGTTAGAGGTCGCTGGTTTGACCTTGTCGGCATCCGGTTGGCATGACGCAACGTCATCGGTGCTTGTTTCGCGCTCCCGCGCGATGCCGGTCGGAGGCCCCCACCGGGAGAACTGGCTGGCGCTCCAAGCCTCTTCACAATCGGCGGTACGCGGTTTCGCGGCCCTGCGGGGCGCAGTGCCGGGGTGAAACCGGCGTTCCCCCGAGGACGACGTTGCCCGTTACCAGGGCCCGTTACCAGGGCTCGTTATCGGGGTTCGCTGGATTCCGTATCGGGAGCCGCGTAGTAGCCCTTGCGAGTCCTCGCCAGGAGGTCATCGCGGCCCTTGATCTTGACATCGATGCTCCGCCAACCGCCTTCCTTGCGGTCCTTGGAAGGGAGGTAGGCGATCTGGTATTGCCGGTGCAATTCGTGCTGGATCTGCCGGAAATGGCGCGAGAGGTCTTCGATCTCGTCGGGGTAATAGGAACGTCCTCCGCTTTGTTCCGCCACCGCGTCCAGAAAATCGCGGTTGAGCCGCCCGCCGCCCTCGGGACTCCATCCCGTGTAACCCACCGTGTAGATCGCGCCTTCAGAGAGTCGTGCGCCTTCGAGTGCGTGCTCCCGGGTGCTGACGCTTCCCTTGGCGTCGGGCCCGGAATCCTCGCCGTCCGAAACCAGGATCAGCGCCTTCCGCTCTTCCACCCGGGAGAGTTCCTGGAGGCTCGTCAGGATTGCGTCATAGAGCGCCGTTCTTCCGAAAGGCCGCATGGCGCGGATCATGGGGATCTGGTCCCAGATGTCCGATGCGTAGGGAGGCCCGAATCGGACACCCTCACTGAAGGTGGCGACCCGTCCCTGATCGGCGGTCGCCATGTTGCGGAGGAAGAGATAGGCCGCGGTCTGGATAGCCGACAGACTCGAGCGCACGGAGGCGGATGAATCGAGCAGCAACAGGCTGGTCACGGGAGTCAGGTCGGCCGTGAAGTAACGGATCTCCTGGGGAACGCCGTCCTCGAGGACCTCGAAATCGTCGGCCGCGAGACCAGTGACGAAACGGCCCCGGTCATCGGCGACCACCACGTCGAGGGTGACGCTCGGAACGCGGACCATGAAGCTGAAGCGCTCTCCGAGCATCGTTTCACGCTCGATCGTGGCCGGCTTTCGCGGCGCCGCTGCCGGCGGCGGAGATTGGGTCGGGGGCTGGGTCGGGGGTTGGGTCGGGGTCGGTCCCGGCGCGATCGACCCGAACGCCAACAGGGTCACAATGGCGGTTGGAATCAGGACGGTTCGCATGACGTTGGGAACGGTCGTAGTGTAGGTCGCTGAGGTGCCTCGCGCCGGATGCGAGGCCCCGGTACTCTTGCGGTGCCCCGGCGTTCCCGGTACTCTCGCGATCCGGATGATTCGATCCCCGCGAGGAGGAACCTCCCCATGAGCCATCGCGTGCGCATCAGCGTCAACGGAAAAGCCGAAGAACACAGCGTCGAAGCCCGGTTGCTGCTGTGCCATCTGCTCCGTGATCGTCTGGGTCTCACCGGGACGAACATCGGCTGTGACACCTCGCAGTGCGGTTCCTGCACGGTGCTGATGGACGGCAAGGCTGTCAAGTCGTGCACGGTGCTCGCCGTCCAGGCCGACGGGTTCGAGGTCACGACCATCGAGGGTCTGGCCGGCGATGACGGGCTCCACCCCGTTCAGCAGGCATTTTGGGACAACCACGGCCTGCAGTGCGGGTTCTGCACACCGGGGATGATCCTGACCGCGGTCGAGATTCTGGACCGGAATCCCGAGGCCACGGGCGCCGAAGTACGCCACGGTCTCGAAGGCAACATCTGCCGCTGTACCGGCTACGAGAACATCGTCAAGTCGGTGGTGGCGGCCGGCGCGCGTGGATCGAGCTAGGCGGAGCCGACACCCTTTCACCAGAGGATCGGGAGGAGAACGATGGGCCGTTACGTAGGAGCTTCCATAAAGCGGCGGGAAGATCCCCGCTTCATTCAGGGGCAGGGGCGCTACGTCGCCAACCTCCAGCTTCGGGACATGGTGCACGTTGCCATCAAGCGCAGCCCCTACGCCCACGCCCGGATCACCGGGATGGACACTTCGGCGGCGAGCGCCATGGAGGGAGTGTTGGCCGTATTCACCGGCCAGGATTTCAAGGACGGGGGCTGCGGCTTCCTGCCGTGCGGTTGGCTGGTGCCGGATACCAAGGTTCCCGACCGGCCGATCGTGGTGATCGACCGCGTCTGCCACGTCGGCGATTCGGTGGCGGTGGTGGTCGCCGAGGATCCCTATGTCGCCGCCGATGCGGTCGAGGCGATCGAGGTGGACTACGACCCGCTCCCGACCGTGGTGGACGCCCGCGGCGCGACGGACGAGGGGGCGCCTCTCGTCCATGACGAGATCGAAGGCAACGTTTCCTACCACTGGGAACTCGGGGACCAGGAGGCGCGCGACAAGGCATTTGCCGAGGCCGACGAGATCGTGGACCTCGAGCTCGTGAACCAGCGGCTCATCCCTACCGCCATGGAGCCCCGCGCGGCGGCGGCGCAGTGGGACGCGGCATCCGAAGAGATGACGCTCTGGACCACCAGCCAGAACCCGCACCCGATCCGGCTGTTGCTTTCCGCCTTCACGCTCGGGATCCCGGAGAGCAAACTGCGCGTCATCTCCCCCGATGTCGGTGGCGGGTTCGGCAGCAAGATCTTCCACTACCCCGAAGAGGTCATCGTGCCGTGGGTGGCGCGCGAGATCGGGCGTCCCGTCCGCTGGGTCGCGACCCGCACCGAGAGCCAGATGACCGACTCCCAGGGGCGCGACCACGTCACGGTCGCCCGGCTCGCCGTGAAGAGCGACGGCACGTTCACCGGGCTCGACGTGGAGACCTGGGCGAACCAGGGGGCCTACCTCTCCACCTTCGCCCCCCTCATCCCGACGGCGCTCTACATCACCCTGCTCTCGGGGAACTACAAGATGCCCGGGGTGTTCGGCAAGGTGCACGGCACGCTGACCCACACCGTGCCGGTGGACGCCTACCGTGGCGCCGGGCGGCCGGAAGCCGCCTACCTCGTCGAGCGCCTGGTGGATCTGGCGGCCGCTCGCTTGGGCCGGGATCCGCTGGAACTCCGGCGGCAGAACGCGATTCCCAAGGAGGACTTCCCCTACCAGACCCCCGTCGCCTTCCAGTACGACAGCGGCGATTACGACCGGCTGATGCAGACGGCCGCCGATCGGGCGGACTACGCCGGCATGCGGCAGGCGCAGGCTGAAGCGCGCGCCGAAGGCAAGCTGCGCGGGGTTGGCGTGGTGTGCTGCATCGAAGCCAGCGGTCCGGCGCCCTCGGCGGTGGCCGGGGCGCTCGGTGCGGCAGTGGGATTTTGGGAGAGCGGTGAGATACGCGTCCATCCCACCGGGCAGATCAGCGTCTTCAGCGGCTCCCACTCCCATGGCCAGGGGCATGAGACCACCTTCGCGCAGGTGGCTGCGGACGAGCTGGGGGTGCCCATGGAGAGCGTGGAGGTTGTCCACGGAGACACCGGCCGCGTGAACTTCGGCATGGGAACCTACGGGAGCCGGAGCGCCTGCGTGGGCGGCTCGGCACTCGTCCGGAGCGCCGAGAAAGTGCGGGCCAAGGTCCTCAAGCTCGGCGCCCATCTGCTCGAGGCGGCGGAAGAAGACGTGGTGTACGACCGAGAAGCCGGCCGGGTCCACGTGAAGGGCTCACCCGACCGCGGAAAGGAGTTCGGCGAACTTGCCTTTGCCGCTTACACCGCCCACAACCTGCCCGAGGGCATGGAGCCGGGCCTCAACTTCGTGAGCTTCTACGACCCCGCGAACTTCACCTTCCCGGCGAGCTCGCACATCTGCGAGGTCGAGGTCTGCCCCGAGAGCTGGGAGGTCTCGATCCTCCGCTACGTGGCGGTGGACGACGTGGGCAAGGTGATCAACCCGATGATCGTGGAGGGCCAGATCCAGGGCGGCGTCGTCCAGGGTGTTGGCCAGGCGCTCACCGAGATTGGCGTTTACTCCGACGACGGCCAGCTTCTTTCCGGCACGCTGCTCGAGTACGCCGTGCCCCGGGCCGACCTGCTGCCGGGAATCGAGGTAGACCGCATCGAGACCCCGTCCCCGCACAACCCGCTCGGGGTCAAGGGTGCCGGAGAGATGGGGACCATCGCGGCCACCCCGGTGGTCGCGAACGCGGTGATGGATGCGCTCGCTCCCCTGGGAGTCACCCACATGGAGTTGCCGCTCACCCCGGAGAAAATCTGGCGGGCCGTCCAGGCGGCCCAAGGCGCCGCCTGAGAAGCGAATAGGAGATTTCGATGTTTCCGCAGCAGTTCGATTACCACCGCGCCGCTTCGGTCGCCGAGGCGGTGGACCTTCTCGCCTCGCTTCCGGACGCCAAGCTGGTCGCGGGTGGGCACAGTCTCATCCCGGCGATGAAACTGCGCGCCGCGCAGCCGGCTGCGGTCGTGGACATTGGGCGGATTCCCGGTTTGTCCGGAATCACCGCCGACGGTGACAGCCTCGTCATCGGCGCGCTTGCCACGCATGCCGCGGTGGCCGACTCGGCGGCCGTCGAGGACGCTTGTCCCATGCTGGCGGAGACCGCGGCGGCGATCGGGGACATCCAGGTCCGGAACCGGGGCACGCTGGGAGGCAGTCTGGCTCATGCGGATCCGGGCGCCGACTATCCGGCGGCGATGCTCGCGCTCGGGGCGGAGATCACCGCGGTCGGAAAGGAAGGGGAACGCACGATCTCCGCGTCCGATTTCTTTGTGGACATCCTCACCACGGCCCTTTCGGAAACCGAGGTCATCACCTCGGTTCGGGTTCCCGGCGCCGCGGGTGGGGCGTATCTGAAGCACCGCCATCCGGCCTCGAGCTACGCCGTGGTCGGGGTGGCTGCCCGAGTCGCGCTCGGCGGCGGCCAGGTCACGAGTTGCGCGATCGGCATCAATGGGGTCGCCGGCAAGGCGGCCCTCGCGGACGCCGCCGCGGAGGCGCTTTGCGGCGGTCCGGCGAGTGCCGACCGGATTGCGGCGGCGGCAGCCCTGGTCGCCGGCGCCTTCGACGAGCCGCTCGGCGATCTCTATGCCTCCGGAGAGTTCCGGATCCACCTGGCCGGGGTGTACACGAAGCGGGCCCTGACGATCGCCGCCGAGCGCGCGGCCGGCTAGCCGGTTGTCCGCGATCGGGACGGCGACTTTTTCCTCGGTCCCCGAACTCGCGGGGGCGCTCGCGGGGGACGGGTACGTCGCCGACGCCGGGCTGGCGACGGCGCTGTTTTTGGCCCTCCGGCTCGAGCGTCCGCTGTTCCTGGAGGGCGAGGCCGGCGTCGGCAAGACCGAGCTTGCCAAGGTAACCGCCGCCGTGCTTGACGCCCCGCTGATCCGGTTGCAGTGCTACGAAGGGCTGGACATCGCCCAGGCGGCGTACGAGTGGAACTACACCCGGCAGATGCTGGCGATCCGGCTGGCGGAGAGCCGGGGGGCGGCCATGGAGCAACACGACCTCTTCGGGCCGGAGTTCCTGCTCCGGCGGCCGCTGCTGCACGCCATCGAAACGTCGTCGCCCGACCGCCGGCCGGTGCTGCTCATCGACGAAGTGGATCGCAGCGACGAAGAGTTCGAGGCGTACCTGCTCGAGGTGCTTTCCGACTTCCAGATCACGATCCCCGAGATCGGAACCATTCGGGCGGACGCTCCGCCGGTGGTGGTCCTCACTTCGAACCGGACCCGAGAGGTCCACGACGCGCTCAAGCGGCGCTGCCTTTACCACTGGATCCCCTATCCCAGCTACGAGCGCGAGCTCGAGATCGTGCGCGGGCGGGTGCCACAGGCGGCGGCCCAACTGGCCTCCGAAGCCACCCGGTTCGCGCAGGAACTTCGCGAGCTGGATCTCTTCAAGCGTCCGGGGGTCTCGGAAACGCTTGATTGGACCATGGCGCTCGCATCCCTGGGGCAGACCGCGCTTGATGAGGCCGCGGTGGATCGGACGCTCGGGGCGCTGCTCAAGTATCGCGACGATCTGGAAATGGTGCGCGGGGAACGGGCGGGGGCCATCCTCACCCGGATGGCCGCCGGCGCCCCTTGAGCGCCGCGGCCGCGGGTCGGGAAGACGTCTCTTCGCCGCAGCTTCCGCCGCTCCTTCAAAACCTCACCCTCTTCGGGCGCCTTCTGCGGGGGATCGGACTCCCGGTCTCGACGGCCCGGATGCTCGACCTGGCGCAGGCGCTCCCGCTCATCGAGGTGTTCCGGCGGGAGGAATTCCACGCGGCCGCCCGCGCCCTCCTGATCCACCGGCGGGAGGATCTGGAACTCTTCGATGCGGCGTTTTCACTCTTCTGGGAAACGCCGCCCGAGCGGTGGACGCGGGCGCGGCTTCCGGGAATGACGCTCCGGCGACAGCGTTCGCCGGCCACCCAGGCGACCTTCCGGCCGGTCGCCAGCGGGGGTTCCGGCGATTCCGGCGAGGCGCCGCCGCGGCCATTTGCCCGCCGCACCTGGAGCGACCGGGAGGTTCTCGAGCACCGGGACTTCTCGGACCTCGACGAGGACGAACTGCGCGAGGTGCGCGCCCTTATCCGGGATGCCGGCTGGCAGGCGGCCCGCCGCCGCGTGGTGCGTTTTCGGCCGGGAGGCAACCGCAATCTGGATCTCCGCCGGACGCTCCGCCGGGGGCTGAGGTCGGGCGGGGAGTGGGTGCGGCTCGAACGCCGCCGGCGCCGGGAGAAACCGCGGCCCCTCATTGTGCTGGCCGACGTGAGCGGTTCGATGGAACAAACGGCCCGGGTTCTCCTCCACTTCCTCTATGGACTCTCCCATGGCTCGCCCGGCCGCGTGGAGGCATTCGTTTTCGCCACCCGACTCACCCGGATCACCAGGAAACTGGCTGACCGGCGCGTGGACCGCGCGCTCCGCGAGGCCTCGGAGGCGGTGCGTGACTGGTCCGGGGGAACCCGCATCGGGGAAGCACTCCTGAGGTTCAATCTGGAATGGGCGCGGCGCCTCCCGACCTCGTCTGCGATAGTGCTGCTCGTGAGCGACGGGTGGGACCGCGGCGATCCGGCGCTGGTCGCCAAGGAAATGGAACGGCTCCAGGGACTCGCCTGGCGGATCGTCTGGCTCAATCCGTTGCTCTCGGACGAGGGTTATGAACCGCTCACCCGGGGCATGGTGGCGGCGCTTCCCCACATCCATGACTTCCTCCCGGTGAACAACCTCGCGAGCGTCCGCTCGCTGGCCGACCATCTGGGGAAACTGGATCCCGTGGGACGCGCTACCGCCCCCCGTCTCGCTGCCTGGCGGCGGGCCCTCGCTTCCGCGGCTCCGGCCCCCTTCGCACGATAATCCGGTAGCCCCGCAATGCGCGACATCGCTCCGGTTCTCGACTCCTGGCTCGCCGGAGAAGGTCCGCTCGCGCTGTCCACCGTGGTCCATACCTGGGGTTCGGGACCTCGCCGGCCGGGCGCCCGGATGACCATCGATCGGGAAGGCCGGATCGCCGGCTCGGTGAGCGGGGGCTGCGTGGAGTCGAGCGTGGTGCAGGCCGCGCGCGAGGTGATCGAAACCGGCACGCCCAGGCTTCTCCGGTTCGCAGTTTCGGACGAACTGGCGTGGGGCGTCGGGCTTGCCTGCGGCGGTGCGCTCTCGGTGTTCGTGGAACGCGGGGACCGGGAGCTGCTCACCCAGGTGCGGGAGGGGATGCGGCGCCGGCTTCCGGTGGCGTTGGCGGTGGTCACCTCGGGAGCGAATCTCGGGGAGAGCCTGGCCCTGGCTCCGGGTTCGCCGGGCGCCGGGTCTCCCGAACTCGTCGCGGCGGCCGAGACGGCACTCGCCTCGGGACGGCCGCTCTCGACCGAAACCGGTCGCGGCCCGGTGTTTTGCGACGTGATCCTCCCCTCCGAGTCGTTGGTGATCGTCGGGGGCGTCCACATCGCGCAGGCGCTGTGCGGTCTCGCGGAGCACGTTGGCTACCGTCCGGTGATCTGCGATCCGCGCCCGGTGTTCGCCTCCGCCGAGCGCTTTCCGGGCGTCGAGATCGTGAACGACTGGCCCGAGGAGGGTTTCCGGCGGATCGGGCTGGACGCCAGCACCGCCGTCGCCACGCTGACGCACGACCCGAAACTGGACGACCCGGCGCTCGCCCTGGCCCTCGAGAGCCCCGCCTTCTACGTGGGGGCGCTGGGCAGCCGGAAGACCCAGGAACGCCGGCTGGGCCGCCTGCGGGAGCGCGGCGTTTCGGAAGCCGCCCTGTCGCGGATTGCGGCGCCCATCGGGTTGCCGATCGGCGCGCGCTCCCCGGACCAGATCGCGCTCGCGGTGATGGCCGAGGTGGTGGCCGCCCGGAACGGGGTGCGCGGCATTCGGGCCGGATGAGCCCGGTCCTGGAACTCGACCGGATCGTCAGGCGCTACTCCCAGGCGGACGGGTCGGAACTGACGGTCGTCGATTCCGTCAGCCTGAAGATCGAGTCCGGCGAAACCGTTTCGGTCGCCGGCCGTTCGGGCAGCGGGAAGAGCACCTTGCTCCATATCGCTGCCGGCATCGAAACTCCGAGCGAAGGGAGGGTGCGCCTGGGAGGACAGGACCTCGCCGGCCTTCGGGACCCGGAGCGCAGCCGGCTCCGGGGCCGCTTTGTGGGCCTGGTGTTCCAGTTCTTCCATCTCGTGCCCTACCTGACCGTCCGGGAGAACGTCCTGCTACCGGCGCGCATTGCCGGCCTCCGGAGCCTGCCGGGCGATGAAGGGGTCGCCGGGGACGTTGGCGCGATCGCCGATCGCCTGTTGGCCGCCGTGGGACTCGAAGACCGCGCCCGCGAGCCGGCGCGGCGGCTCTCCGGCGGGGAGATGCAGCGCACCGCGATCGCCCGCGCGCTGCTCCTCGGGCCGGCGCTCCTGCTGGCCGACGAGCCGACCGGCAACCTCGACGCCCGCGGCGCCCGGGTGGTGGCGGATCTGCTCTTCCGCATGGTCCGCGAACGCGGCGCGGCGTTGCTGCTCGCGACCCATGATCCCGAGCTCGCCGCCCGGGCGGAGACCCGCCTCCGATTGCGCGGCGGTCGTCTTTCCTCGGGCGAGGCGGCGCCTCCCGCCGGACCGGAGTGATCCGGCTGCTCCTCCGCGCCGCGCCGGCGCGTTTTCGGGCGGCGCCCGCGCTCGGCGCGCTTCCCATCGCGGTGATCGCCCTCGGCGCCGGTGCGGTGCTCTCGGTGGGGCTCCTGAACCGCGCGGCGCTCGAGAGCCTCGACGCCAGTCTCGAGGTCCTTTCCGGCAGCGCCGACCTCGTCGTTGCCGGGCTCCTGGAGGAAGCCGGCAGCGTCCCCGACGACGCGTGGCCGGCCGTCCTTGCGACCCCAGGGGTTCGGCGCGCCGCGCCGGTGCTCCGTCTGGCCGGACTCCGGGTAGGGACCCGGGAGAGCGAGGCGTCGGTTCCCGCGTGGGGCGTGGACATCGCTTCCGGATCCTTCGGGTTTGCTGCCTCCCAGGAGGCGGGCACGCGCCTTTCGCCGGGCGTGTTCTTCGCGGGCGGCATCGTCTTGCCGGGGCCGGTCGCCGACCGGCTCGGCGTCGGGGTGGGCGATCCGGTCTGGATCGGCGGAAGCCGGGATCAGGGGCGGCGGCGCCCAACGCTGGTGGCGGGGACTTTCGCCGCGGAAGATGCGCGCGCCGCCGCGTTCCTGGACCTCGCCTACGCCCAGGCGCTGAGGGGAAAAGCCGGCTTCGACCGGATCGAGGTGTCGGTGGCGGAGGGATTCGACGTCGAGGCCGTCCGAAGCGCGCTGTCCGTCCGGATTCCGGGAGTGCGGGTCGAGGAGAGCGGGACGCTGCGCGCCGAGGGTGCGGAACTCTTCTCGGCTTTCCGGCTGAACCTGCTGGCGCTCTCCGCGGTGAGCCTGCTGGTGGCCGCGTTCCTGGTGTACGCGAGCGTTCACGCGGCACTCGCCGCCCGCCGCCAGGAGATCGGGCTCTACCGGGCGCTTGGGGCCTCGGCGCGGCGGGTGGGGGCGTTGCTCTTCGGCGAGGTGTTTCTCATGGCGCTGGCCGGCGCCGCCCTCGGCATCCCGGTAGGAGCGCTGGCGGCGGGAGCTTCGCTGGATCGGGTGAGCGCCACGATCTCGAACCTGTACCTGCTCGAGCGGATCGAGAGCCTCACCATCGATCCGCGGGCGGTGTTCGTCGCGGGGCTGGTGGCGGTGCTGGCCGCGCTCCTCGGTGCGGCGCCGGAGGTGTTTCGAGAGGCGTCACGCCCGCCGGTGGCGCTGCTCGCGCCCGGACGGGTGTCCGCGTCCCCGGCGCGGCGCCGGTGGTGGCGCCTTTGGCCGCCGGTCGCCGGGACGGCGTTGATCGGGGTGGCGGCGTGGGCGCTCCTTGACCCCGGAAGCTGGCCGGCCCGGCTGGGAAGCGGTTTCGGGGCGGCCGGAGCGCTTCTGGTGGGCGCCGCGCTGCTCCCGGACTCGGTCATTCGACTGGCGGCGCGGTTCCGGGCGGGGCAGGGTTCCGCGCAGGGGTCCGCGGTCGGCCGCGGCGTTCTCGCCGCCCTCCGGGAGCCGGGCTCCACCGGACCGCCGGCGGCGGCGCTGGTGGTGGCGGTTGCGATGCTGGTCGGGGTGACTTCCCTGATCGGGAGCTTCCGGGCCACCCTCGACGCCTGGCTCGGCGAGACGCTGGCCGCCGACATCTACGTGTCGCGGGCGGGAGGCCCGGGGCGGATCGCGGCGGAACGCCGGGCCTTGTCCCCGGAAGTGTTGTCGGTTACCGCCGCGGACCCCGACGTCCGGGATCGGGATCGCCTGCGTGCGCTCAGGATTCGTCTCGCCGGACGTCCGGTGTCGGTGCTGGGAGTGGATGCCGCCCTCCCGGACTCCGGGGAACGGTTCTCGATTCTGGGTGATGGGGAGACCGCCCTCGCCGGATTCCGGGCGGGAGACGTCCTGGTGTCCGAGCCGCTCGCGCGCCGCCTCCGTCTCCAGGAGGGAAGCCAACTGCTTCTTCCCGCCGTCGATGGTTCCGGACACTCGTTGCGGGTCGCCGGCGTCTATCGGGATTACGGGAACGAGATGGGGGCTTTCTTTCTGGACCGGGGCCTCATGAATCGCCTTTACCCTCCGGAACCGGGAACGGATGCGCCGGTCCACGGGACAGCGCTCTACCTTCGGGAGGGGGCCGATCGCGCGGAGGTGGTCACCCGTCTGGAACGCACTCTCGGGCCGAGGGCGAATGTCACGGACAACGCCACGCTCCGGGCCCGGGCGCTTCGGGTCTTCGACCAGACGATGGCGGTGACCGGACTGCTGCGCGTCTTCGCGCTGGTGATCGCGGCGCTTGGCATGGGGCTCTTCTTGTGGACGCTGGTGCGGGAGCGGCTGAGCGAGATCGCGCTCAACCGGGCGCTCGGAGCGAGCCCGGCCCAGGTGGCCTACGCCTTCCTCGGCCGGGCGTTCGTGATCGTGGGACTCGCCCTGCTGATCGGGGGTGGCGCGGGCGTGCTTCTCACCCTGGTGCTGGTCACCGTGGTGAATCCCGGGTGGTTCGGCTGGACCCTTGAATTGCACTGGCCGGTGGGGGCTCTGCTGGCGCAGTCAGCCGCGGTGCTGATCGCGGGACTGCTGGCGGCGATTCTCCCCGCCCGTCTCGCTTCCCGGGTGGACGGGGCGGCGCTCCGCCAGGAGATCTGATGGCATGGAGCGCCGGTCTTCAGACCGGCATCGCGGCCAAGGGCCGCGAAACTCCCATCTCTAACCGAGAAGAGGCGCCGTGACGGTTTGGAACGCCGGGCTCCGGCCGGCATCGCGCGGGAGCGCGAAACCAGCGCCGATGACACTGCGCCATGCGAACGTGATTGCCGGACCCTCTCCCAGCACCGGATCCCGATCATGAGCGTTTCTCCCGGTGTGGGCCTTCAGACCGGCATCGCTGCCCGGAGGGCAGCGAAACTCCCCTCCGCCACTCCCCGTGGTGCGCGGCCCGGGCATTCCCGTGTCGACCACCCATTGTTGTCGGTGGCGCTTTTTACGGTGCTCCTCGTGGCCCTCCTCGCGCCAGCCGCCATCGCGGCGCAGGAATGGCAGCCGGCGACCCCGGGTTATCCCTGGGAGTTCCCCGACGACCACTGGGCTCACGTCGGATACCAGACCGAGTGGTGGTACTTCGTGGGTTTCGCCGAGAGCCCGGACGGGTCTGAGCGCTTTGCCTGGCAGTTCACGCTCTTTCGGACCGGGTTGACGCTGGTGGCGCCCCCCGCCGCGCCCTCTCCCTGGCGTGCCCGGCACGTAGCGATGGGGCACGCGGCGGTGGTCGATCTCGGGAGCGGGGAGCGGGTCTTCACCCAGGCCGTCCACCGGGAGGCCCCCGGACTCGCCCGCTTCGGGGTCTTTCCGGACCCGGAGATCGCCTGGATGCGCGGCCCTCCGGGAACGCCTGCGCCCTGGTTCCTGACCTACCGGGACGGTGCGTTCGCGTTCGGCGCCGCCGATGCCGAACGGGGACTCCGGTTGGAACTTGCCGCCGTTCCGACGCGGGAGCCCCTGCTTCACGGCGAGGGCGGGCACTCGCCCAAGTCGGAAGGGGGGGCGGCCAGCTACTACTACAGCCACCCGCGGCTGGAAGTGACGGGCTCGCTCGGGCTCGGGGAAAACATGGCAGAGGTCACCGGCACCGCCTGGATGGACCGGGAATTCGGCTCGGCGTGGCTTGCCCCCGATCAGACCGGATGGGACTGGTTCGGTCTGAACCTCGGGGACGGCCGCGACCTCATGCTCTACTTGCTGCGGCGTCGCGACGGATCGTTGTCGTACCTCGACGGGTCGTTGTCGTACCTCGACGGGACGCTCCGCGGTCCGGGTCCCGATACCGGCCGCCGGCTGACGGGTGCGGAGGTCGAAGTCCTCGGCACCTGGATGCCGCCCGATCTCGAATCGAATCCGGGCCACTCCCGCGCCTATCCGGCAGGCTGGCGCCTGCGCCTCCCCGGCGAAGGGCTCGATCTTGAGGTGTACCCGCTGCTGGCGGCCCAGGAAAACCGCCGGCCCTCAGGACAATCCGGCCCGGACATCCCCTATTGGGAGGGCGCGGTACGCATCGAGGCCAACGGCGGCCCGTTCGGTCAGGGCTTCGTGGAGCTCACCGGGTACCGGGAAGACGTCGGGTTCGGAGGGCTGGCCCCGGATACAATCGGAACTCCGCCCAGTGCGCGGCAAGGGAGCGAAAACACCATGATGGACGGCCTGCAGTTCATTTTCCGATGGCTCCATGTGTTCGTAGGGGTCATCTGGATCGGCCACCTCTACTTCTTCAACTTCGTCAACGCTCAGATGACCGCCAAGCTCGACGGGGCCACGAAGGCGAAGGTCGTGCCGGAGTTGATGCCGCGCGCCCTCTACTGGTTCCGCTGGGGCGCCGCCTGGACCTGGATTACGGGAGTCGTGCTGCTCCTGCTCGTCTTCTACCACGGAGGCCTCACCGAACTCGGGAGCGGCGGCGCCATCGCGATGGTGGCGGTTACCTTCCTCGCGGTCTTCGTCTACGACGCCCTCTGGAACAGCGGGCTGAAGTCCAACGTGCGGGCGGCCGCGATCGTGTCGTTCCTGCTGCTCTCGGTTTCCGTCTGGGCGTTCGTGACCATCGGCGGCTTCGATCCGCGCTCGGTTCTCATCCACACCGGGGCCATGTTCGGGACCATGATGGCGTTCAACGTCTGGTTCCGCATCTGGCCGGCGCAACAGCGCATCATCGCCGCGGTCAAGGCCGGCGACGCTCCGGCGGCTGCCGACCCGGCGCTGGCCGGCCTGCGTTCGAAGCACAACACCTACATGTCCCTGCCGCTCTTGTGGGCAATGCTCAACGAGCACGCCACTCCCTTCTTCGGCGGGAACTTCGGGATTCCGGGGGACTACTACTGGGTTGCCTGGCTGGTGATCGTGGCGATTGGCTGGCATGTGATCTTCCACTGCTACCGGATCGCCGGCCGCGTTTCGGGCATGTAGACGGGGAGCGGCCCGGCCGGTAGGGCGGCTTCGGTCCGGTCTGTCGGTCTGGCCTGTCGGCCCGGCCTGCCGCCCGGTCTGCCGGTCCGCCCTGTCGGTCTGCTCTGTCGGCCCGGCCTGTCGGTCTGGCCTGTCGCCCGATCTCGTCGCGGTCGTTCCGCTCCTGCCGCTCCTTTCCGCAGGTGGTGTTAACAGCCTGTGGTGAAACCCACGTGAGCGCCGAGGCCGGCCAGTCCTCCCGGTGGGGGCGAGGCGCCCGGCTGACAAGGCGCGTGAGGGAGGAGCCCCCACCGGGAGAACTGGCCCGGGTGTATTTCGACCGAAACGCAACGCCGAACGCAGCGAAGCGGAGTGGTTCAGCCGGGGCCCCCACCGGGAGAACTGGGGATCGCCGGTCGAGCCCCCACCGGGAGAACTGGGCCGCGTGGGTTTTGCCACAGGCTGTTGAGGCGTCCGGCACTGGATCGTCCCGCTGGTTGGTTTGCAACCGGGCCCTGACGGCCTTGTCGGACGCCCCGGGATGTCGTGACCCGTAGTGACTAGTATGTCGTCATATTTCCTGTATTATCGGCGACGTGATATCCAAATACGCCCGTTTCCTGCGGCCGCCCGAACAGAGCTTCTTCCTGCTCGGCTTGCGGGGAGTAGGGAAGAGCACCTGGGCGCAGGAAGCGTTTCCGCAGGCCAGCCGGGTGGATCTGCTGGACCAACGGCTCTATCAGGACCTGCTGGCCGACCCGTCGCTCTTCGCCCAGGCCATCCAACATCTCCCGCCCGGAAGCTGGGTTCTCGTGGACGAAGTGCAACGGCTCCCGGCGCTTCTGAACGAAGTCCACCGGCTCATCGAGGCGCGCCGGCTGCGCTTCGCGTTGCTCGGCTCGAGTGCCCGCAAACTGAGGGCGGCCGGGGTGAATCTGCTGGCCGGACGGGCACTCCTGCGCACCATGTTCCCGCTCATGGCGAGCGAACTGGGGGACGACTTCGAACTCGAGAGGGTTCTTCGCTACGGGTCGCTGCCGCTGGTCTGGACGAGCCCGAGGCCGCGGGAGGTCCTGGAAGCGTGGGTGTTGCTCTACCTGCAGGAAGAGATTCGGGCCGAGGCGGCGGCCCGCAACCTGCCCGGTTTCGCTCGTTTCCTGCCCGTGGCCGCCCTGCTGAATGGGCAGACGGTCAATGTTTCCGGAATCGCCCGGGACGCCGGCGTTGCCCGTACCACGGTGCACGGCTATCTGGGCATTCTGGAGGACACGCTCCTGGTGCACCGGCTGCCGGCGTACGACTCCCGGCTCCGGGTGCGCGAGCGTCGCGCTCCCAAGTTGTACTGGGTGGACCCGGGGATCGTGCGCGCGGTAAAGCGCCAGTTCGGGAGGCCGGCCGCCGAAGAACGCGGATTCCTGCTCGAGAGCTGGGTTCTTACCACCCTGCGCGCCTACGCCGGGGAGGCGGAGTCGTATGACTCGCTGTCGTTCTGGGCGGCGCATCAGCGGAAGTCCGAGGTGGACTTCCTGCTGGAGCGCGACGGCGAACTGCTGGGCGTCGAGGTGAAGGCCACCGACCGGTACCACACCGGCCTCCTGAAAGGGCTCCGCCTCCTGGACGCGCTACCGGGGGTCGTCCGCCGGATCCTCGTCTATACGGGTGAGCGATCGTTCCGCTCGGCGGACGGGATCGAGATCTGGCCGGCGCGCTCTTTTGCGGCGCGGGTCGCCGCCGGCAGCCTCTGGCCCTGATCGTGGGAGTGCGGGGAGCGGTGCAACCGATTTCACGCGGGGGAGGGGTGCGGCGGACTCCACATCCGCGCGTTGCGGACGAGATCGTGTGAGAGTTCGGTGTGTCGGATAAGGTGTTGCCGTCCGTCGCGGTACGGCCTCGATCCGGACGCCAGAGACGATTGCGAGGCATCACGACCATGGCGAAAGAGTGGGTTCGCCGGTGCCTGCTGCTGGCGGGGGTGGGATTGATTGCCTGTGGATCGACCCCGGAGGAATCCGAATTCCCAACCGGGCCTATCGAGATCGTTTCCTGGGCAACCGTTGGCGGTCCGAGCGATCTGCTGGCGCGAGCACTGGCGCAGGCGGCGCCGGACTACTTCGGTGGCCGGCGGGTGAGCGTGCTGACCCGGCAGGGAGGGGCGGGGGCCGCCGGGATGCAGTACGTCAAGAGCCGTGCCGGGAATCCCCACGTGCTCGGGGTGTTCACCGCGAGCGGCACCGTGAACATGGCTACGGGACGGATCCCGTTCACGCCCGCTGATTTCACTCCGATCCTCAGGATCCAGGTGGACCCGTTCCTGTTTGCGGTACGGGAGGACAGCCCGTTTCGGACGCTCGACGATCTCTTCGACGCGGCGCGGGCTCGGCCGGGAGAGGTTTCGGTGTCCGGCTTCGGGGCCGCTTCCGCGCACTTTTTGGGTTTCCAGCGCCTCCGGGCGGCTGCCGGCGACCCGGATGTGCGCTGGATCGCCTACGAGGGTTCCGGCGATGCGGCGGTGGCGGCGCTCGGCGGCCACACCGACGCTACCCACAACAACTACAACGTCATCCGCGAGCACGTGCGCGCCGGGACGATGCGGGTGCTGGCCGTGGCCCTGCCGCTGACGGCGCTCAGGGACGTTCCGACCTATCAGGAGGAAGGCTACGACCTGGCGCCGGTTCATTGGCGGGGGGTGGTGGGGCCGCCGGGACTCTCGCCCGAGGTGCAGGCGGATCTCAGGGACCGGCTGCTCGCGACGATCCGGACGGCCGGCTTTCAGGAGTACATGGCCCGGGCCGCCATGGAGTACGCGGTCATGGACGACTCGGATGCCTTCGGGGACTGGATTCGAGAGGAAGTCGAGACGAACCGGTCGCTGCTCGAGCGGCTGGGACTCCTCATGAATGAGTGAAGTCAGCCGCCGTTCGGGATCCTTGGTGGAGGCCGGGCTGCTTGCCCTCCTCGGGGCAGGGGTCCTCCTTGACGCCCACGGCTATCCGCCGGCGCTTGGCCAGGGGGCGCCGGGTCCGGCCTTTTTCCCCCGCCTCCTCGCCGTCCTCCTGATCGGGTGCGCCGCGGGGCTGGCGGTCCGGGCGTCGCGACGGCGCGAAACCTCCGCTCCACCGGGTGGCGGGGCGTTCCGGCTCGCCGGGGCCGCCGCCTGGGTCGCCGGCTTCCTCCTCGCCCTGCCGCTCCTCGGGCACCTCCTGGCGCTTCCTCCATTGGTCGCGGGGCTCCTGTGGCTCTTCGGAGAGCGCTCGCCGCGAATCCTGGTTGCCGTGCCGGTGGCCTTTGCCGGCTTCGTCCACCTGCTGTTCGTCGTGATCCTGGGCGTGCGCCTCCCGTGAGATGACTTTGTTTCTGGAAGGCCTCCTCACCGCGCTGCAGCCGCAGAACCTGGCGGTCCTGCTCGGCGGCAGCGTGCTCGGCGTTTTCGCCGGCGCCGTGCCCGGCCTCAGTTCCACCGTCGGTCTGGCGCTCGTGCTTCCGGTCACCTTCGCTCTCGAGCCGGTACCGGCGCTCCTCATGATGATCTCCATCTACATGGCGGCGGAGTACGGCGGGTCGATCACCGCGATCGCGATCGGGGTTCCGGGGAGTTCCCCGGCGCTGGCCACGACCTTCGACGGCTACGCGATGACCCGCCGCGGAGAAGCCGGACGCGCCTTCGGGATTTCGCTCTTTGCGTCCATGAGCGGCGGAATTCTCGGAACGCTGTTGCTGGTGGTGGCGCTCGGCCCCCTGTCCCGCGCCGCCATTGCCTTTGGGCCCCCCGAGTACTTCGGTCTCGGGGTGTTCGGTCTGGCGATCATCGCCAACCTGGTGGGCAGCGATCCGCTGAAGGGGGTCATCAGCGCGCTACTAGGCCTCATCGCCTTCCTCGTCGGCCTCGATGTACTCACCGGGGCTCCCCGCCTGACCCTGGGCTCCACAACGTTGATGGACGGTCTCGGGTTGGTGCCCATGCTGATCGGTTTCTTCGCGATCGCCGAGGCGCTGAACGCGATCGCCCGGCGCCGTCCGCGAGTCGAGGCCGCCAGCGGAATGAGGGGCGCGCTGCCGAAGCTGGGAGAACTCCTTCGCCTTTGGCGGCCCATCCTCCGGGGCTCGGCGATCGGCGGAATCATCGGCGCCATTCCGGGGGCCGGGGCGACGATCGCTTCCATCGTTGCCTGGAACGAGGAGCGCCGGCTCTCCCGGACCCCGGAACGGTTTGGCACTGGCGAGCCCGCCGGTATCGCAGCCCCCGAGGCCGCCAACAACGCCTGTGTGGGTGCGGCAATGATTCCCCTGCTCGCCCTCGGCATCCCCGGTTCGGCGAGCGCCGCGGTACTCCTCGGCGGACTGACCGTGCAGGGCGTCGCCCCGGGGCCGCTCCTGATGACGGAGCAGGCGCCCCTGGTCTACGCGCTCTATGCCGGATTCATCGTGGCGGTGGCGTTCATGATGGTTGTCGGCAGGCTCGGAATCCCGCTCTGGGTGAGGGTGGTGAGCATCCGTCCGCAGATCCTCATGCCGCTCGTCGTTGCCATTTCCCTGATCGGCGCCTTCGTGCTCCGGGGGAATCTGGCGGACGCCTGGTTCGCGCTCTTCTTCGGGCTCGTCGGTTTCGCGATGCTGCGGCGCGGATATCCGCTCGCTCCGGCCGTGCTCGGCCTGATTCTGGGGCCGATGGTGGAGACGAACTACCGCCGGGCGCTGGCGCTGTCTTCCGGCTCGCACACCGTCTTTCTGGAGAGTCCCATCAGCCTGGTTCTGCTGCTGCTGGCGGTGGTCAGCTTCGCGGCCCCGGCCCTTCGCGGGCGGTTTCGGCTCGGGAGCCGGCCGCGCTGAGGGTTGCTCTCGTCGGAGAACGTGCATCCCGTGCGGCGACGCGATCGGTCAGCGGCCCCCACCGGGAGAACTGGCGCCGGCTTCCAGGCCGGCATCGTCCGCCGGAAGCGGGCGAAGAAGCGTACCTTCCCGCGCCCTCTGAGGGCGGGATGTCTCAGCGGCGGTTGGCTCGCCGTTCGAGGTCCGCGCAGGCGTCCATGAGCTCCTCGAAGGGCTCCGCGTCGCCGGGGAGCATGCCGGACCGAATCATGGAACGGTAGTCCTCGGCCAGAGTTTCCCGGCCGGCGCCGGAGGGCACGAGTTGCAGGCTGCCTGACACCGCGTCCTGGTAGGAGATCCAGTTCCCCGCGACGTCCTTTTCGCGGAAGAAGATGGCCTTGTGACGGGCAACGCTCAGGGCGAGGGCGTCGTCGGCCAGCGCTTTTTCCGCGAAGCCCGTACGGTCCAGACGGACGAGGTCATGCCAGTGCCGAGTCAGGCGGTTGCCCCGCCCGCGTTCGCGCCTGCAGAAGACGTGCATGGCGGTCGCCTTCTCCCAGAACGTCCTCTCGGCGAGCATTACTGTCGGACGGGCCTCAGGAAACGAGATTTCCGGCAGAAACGCTGCCGCATCGCACCGGACCGGGCACACCTTGTGCGGTTCGCCGGTCGAGCGCGCCCCGAACTCCACGATGACGCTCGGGAGGACGGGGCCATAACCATCGAACAGCGGGTCGTAGTCCACATGAATTCGGTCGCCCGCAACCCGCGGTTGAGCATCCAGACCCGCCTGGCGGAGGCCTTCGGCCAGCGCGGGCGCTGCCTGGTCGCGAACCCATGAAGACAATCGAGCCCGGATCGCCTTGGTCCACCGCTGTTCCTGACTGCGGGTTGGCGGCAGTGCTTCCGGGCCGGCGTCCCCCACCAGGTCCCGAGCGATGGCGCGAATGTCGTGGGTGACGTCCACGTCCTCGGAAAAGCGCCGGATCGCGCCCCAGGCCTTGGAGAGCGAGGTTCCGCCCTTGAAGACCAGATCGCCTGCGAACGGAGCGGAGAAGAGAGCCCGGATGGCACCCACCACCCAGATGTCCTTTTCGAGCAGATAGGCCCGGTACGACCCGAGGCGTTCGGCTGCTTCGAGAGCATCCGTCCGTTCATCGGGCGAAAGCGACCAGAAGCTCGTGTCAGCCATGGGCCAGCGCCGCGCCCAACGGTTCCGCCATCCAGATCGGCAGGACCGGCCTCGCAGCCAGCAACTCGGCGCGATCCTCGGATGAGAGTTCGGGTTTGATCCGCTCCAGGTTCTCCCGAACCGTTTCTCTCCCGAGAAAGCTCAATGCCCGGACTACGGAACCGGCGTGCCGATGCGGCAGGACCAGTTGCCACCGCGGGGCGTGGAACAGGCGCACCGTTCCCCCTATGTCGAGGTCCCGATCAGGGCCGGAGGTCAGGAACGTCGGGACGATCATGTTCTGCGTGATGAGCCCGAGCACATTGGCCGCCGCCCCGCCGTTCAGCACGATAGTCGCGCCCCAGAGCTTTGCCAGCGCGGAGAGCGCTTTCGCCAGATCCGGGGAACGCAGTCCGAAAGGGGTCTCGATCGGGCGCATGTAGATACCTTGGCAAATGCGGTCAAGCTGTCCCTCCCGAGCCAGCCGCGAAAGCGCCTGGTCCACCGCCGCGCGGCTCCCCAGGTGGAGCAGTGCATTGGGACAGATCGGGGTTGCCTCGGGAAGGGCATCCGCGATCTCCATGATGCGCTTCGGGATGCTGAGCATGTCTGGCTGGCCGTTATGTCAGAAACTATAGTAACAATCTGACATCCGCCACCAATTTGCCGGTTCGAAAAAGACATTTGCCGGCATCAGCCGGCCCTCGGCCCTTCCCGCGGGTCCGATAACCGGGGCAAGCTCACGAATCGGGATCCGTCGTTCGTTTGCTATCCTGTCAAGCGCTGTTACCGCTGGCGCGGGCGCTGCGCGGCCGCCTCCAACCTCCGAAGAAAGGAACTGCCGTGAGCGCGACTGCCGCCGTCACCGATTTCATCCTCGATACGACCATCGAGGATTTCCCCGAGACGCTGCTCGAAGAGGGCCGCCGGTGCGTCACCGACGGAGTTGGCGTCATCCTCGCCGGCTCCACCGATGCCTGTTCGCGCATCGTCCAGGAACAGATTGCCGCCCAGGGCGGGCGTCCCGAGGCGGCGATCCTCGGCCCGGCCGGGCTCCGGGCGCCGGCGTCCCTCGCGGCCCGTGCGAACGGGACCGCCGGCCACGCGCCGGACTTCGACGACACGCAGCTCTCGAACGCCCCCGACCGGATCTTCGGGCTGCTGACGCACCCCACGGTGGCGCCGCTCGCCGCGGGACTCGCGATGGCGGAGCGGGTGGATGCGAGCGGCGCCGACCTGCTGGAGGCGTTCCTGGTCGGTTTCGAGGTGGAATGCAAGATCTCGGAAGCCATCCATCCCCGCCACTACATGGAGGGTTTCCACTCCACCGCGACGGTTGGGGCGCTGGGAGCCACCGCGACCGCCGCGAAGCTGGCCGGATTAACCCGGGACGAGCTGGCGATGGCGCTCGGAATCGCGTCGAGCCTCGCCTCGGGCATCCGGCTCGGCTTCGGCACGATGACGAAGCCGCTCCACGCCGGACGGGCGGCCGAAAACGGCATCCTGGCGGTGGAGCTGGCGGCGCGCGGCTACACCTCGGGGCAGGACGCACTCGAAGCGACGTGGGGTTTCTTCCGGGTATTCGGAGGCGGCTTCGATCCGGACCGGCTGAACCTCGGGAGTCCCTACACCCTGCTCGATCCGGGGGTCTCGGTGAAGATGTTTCCCTGCGGCAGCCTCAGCCACCCGAGCCTCGCCGCGCTGCTGGAACTGATCCAGACGCATGACCTGGCGCCGGGGGATGTGGAACGGATCACCTTCCGGGCGGGGCGCAACATCCTGAATCCGCTCCGGTATCTCGATCCGCAAAACGCCCTCGAAGCCAAGTTCTCCATCCCGTTTCTGCTCTCGAGCGCCGTGCTCCGGCGGCGGGTGGGGATCCCCGAGTTCGCGGACGATTTCGTGCGTTCTCCCGAGGTGGTGGCCATGATGCGGCGGGTCGCCGTGCAGTTCGATCCCGAGATCGACGCGCGCGGCTACGACCGCATGCGGAGCGCCATGGACGTGTTCCTGAAGGACGGTTCGCAGCTCACGGTCGAGGCGGACATCTATCCGGGCGGTCCCGAGCGGCCCCTGACCCGCGAGGAACTGCGGCAGAAGTTCCGCGATTGCGCGGTGGACGCCCTCTCCCCCGACCGGATCGAGGAAGCGCTCGCGCGGGTCGAAGCGGTGGACGAGGCGCCCCGGGTCGCGGACCTGGCGGCCGCGCTCTCCGGGGCGGCGGCGGGGGTGGCGGCATGAAGTTCTTCCGCGTCTTGCTGCTGGTTCCCGTCGCGCTCGTGGCGTGTGGGTCGGACCCCGAGGCTCCTGCGCCGGCCGAGAGCACCGCCCCTCCCTACGAAGCGGTGCAGGTCGAAGAGCACCTCATGCTCCCGATGCGCGACGGCGTGCGGCTCGCTACCGACGTCTATCGCCCCGGCCGCGACGGCGAGCCGGCGGACGAGTCGTTTCCGGTGCTGCTCCACCGCACCCCGTACAACAAGGCCGGCGAACGCCTCGCCGAGCAGGCGCGCTGGTTCGCCTCCCACGGCTACGTGGTGGTGGTGCAGGACATGCGGGGCCTCTACTTCTCCGGGGGCGTCTTCCAGAAGTACCACGAGTTCGACGCCCCCGACGGGTTCGACACCATCGAGTGGGCCGTCGGCCTCGACTACACCCTGGCGTCGGTGGGCATGTGGGGCACCTCCTATGGGGCCCACACCCAGGCCGACGCGGTGAAGCTGAGTCCCCCCGGCCTCGACACCCTGGTGCTGACGATGGGCGGCCTTTCGGACGGCTGGACGCACAAGGTGCGCAACCACGGCGCCTTCGAGCTGGGCCAGCAGCTCGGCTGGGCGCACAGCCAGCTCGCCGCGGTGACCGACGAGCCGAGCGTCCGGGCGCGGCTCGAGGCGGAGGGTCCGGCCGACTGGTTCCCGGCCACCCCATTCCAGAAAGGGGAGAACCCGCTGTCCGCCGCCCCCAATTTCGAGGACTACTACCTCGAGATGCAAAACCACGGTGACTACGACGACTACTTCCGGGGCATCGGCCGCAACTGGGCCGAGTACTACGAGCAGAGTTCAGACGTCCCCATGCTGCACGTCGGCGGCTGGTACGACTCCTACGCTCCGGGCACCATCCAGAGCTTTGTCGAGCTGTCCCGCGTCAAGTCCTCCCCCATGATGCTCGTCATGGGACCGTGGACCCACGGCGGCAACAGCCGGTCCACCGCCGGCGACATCGAGTTCGGGGAGAACGCCGCCATCGAAGACTTCGCCCGTGACTTCCATCTGCGCTGGTTCGACGAGCGCCTGAAGGGGCAGGGGACCTTCGCGCCGTTCGGGGACGAACGGATCGTGGGGGAGTCAACCGGCCCGGTGACCCTCTTCGTGATGGGCGGGGGCGACGGCCGCCGGGACGAAAACGGCCGCCTGTTCCACGGCGGCGAGTGGCGGACGGCTGCCTCCTGGCCCCTCGCGGGGACCGGGATGACTCCCTTCCACCTGCGCGCCGGGGGTGGGTTGACCCCCGAGTCACCGGAGGAGGACGAAGGTTCCTCGGCCTACACCTACGACCCGGAGCACCCGGTCCCCACGATCGGCGGCGCCTTCTCGGGCGCGCTCAAGCGCGGCGGTTACGACCAGCGGGAGCGGACGTTCCAGTCGCTCTCCGGAGGGTCCGAGAACGGTTTCTTCGGTTCCGAGGTGGACGACCGCCGGACGGCCGACCGCGGCGATGTCCTCGTGTTCGAAACCGAACCGCTCGAGGAGGCCCTCGAAGTGATCGGGCCGGTCTCGGCGAGGCTGTGGGTCTCCTCGAGCGCCCCCGACACCGACTTCACCGCGAAGCTGGTGGACGTGTATCCCGCGAGCGACGACTATCCGGAAGGCTTCGATCTCAACGTCACCGACGGCATCCTGCGGGCTCGTTACCGCGACTCCCGCGAGCTCGAATCGCCGATGAATCCCGGGGAAATCTACGAACTCGAGGTCACCCTCTTTCCGACCGCCAACCGGTTCCAGGCCGGCCACCGGGTCCGGCTGGAGATCTCCAGCTCGAACTTCCCGCGTTTCGATCCGAACCCCAACACCGGCGAGCCGCTCGGGCGTCATACCCGCATGGTCCCGGCGGACAACGTGATCCATCACTCCGCGGATCACCCCTCGGCACTGATCCTTCCGGTCCAGCCGGCCCGGTAGGCGCCGACCCGGCAGGCGCCCGCTCGGCGGCGACTCAGCTCGCGGACCGGCGGGCCGCGAGCGAACCGAGGACCGCGACGGCGGCGTTCAGCAGCGCGCCCAACAGGCCGGCGTGGATGCCGGCGACCTTGCCGTAGCCGGCGAGCGTGAGCCCGGCGGCGAGGAGGGTGCCGCAGACGACGCCGGCGAGCGCGGCGGCGAGGACATTCCTCGCACCGGTAACCCAGGGTGCGCCGTTCCTCGGCTTCCGGGTGTTCCCGAGGGTGGTGCGGCTCGACGGAAGGAAGCTCGCGCGCCTGCGCCGCCGGGTGCGGGGGCGGGAAGCGATCTGTCGTGCCGGTGGGATGGATGAGGATGTGCTCGCCCGATCCGTCCAGAGCATGATCGGCCATATTGCGCACGTAAATTCACTTCAGGCGCGCAAACGAATGTTTGCGTCGTCCCTGGAACTGGGGTGACCGCCAGATCAGGCTCGAACCGGGTGAATCGGGGCGGCAGCTGGAACAACAACGCGAGGAACGCCCGCGCGTCGAATCGCGACAACAACGATCCCGGCAATCGCAACAACAACCTGGGCTTCCGCCTGCTGAGCACACGATGGAGCCGGAGGGCGCGGTTCACGGACCCCGCCCGCGCGCCAGTTTCGTGTCCAGGCGGTTCATCCCGCGCCGGCCCAAGGCCGGACGAACAACCACCGCCTGCGGCGTCTGGTAGGCCCTCGGGTTCGACGGCCGCCGCAGGCAACCACCTGCAGCGCCCCCGTCGGGACGAGCTCGACGGCGAAACCCTGACCGACCTGCCGCTAGACTGGCGACGAGGATCGCACGATGCCGCAACGATCGCAGGACTGGTGGAACCAGGCGCAGCGAGACCTGGAACATGCGGTGGCAGCCCGTGACGGCAACAGTCACGAGTGGGCCTGTTTCGCCGCGCACCAGGCGGCGGAAAAGGCGGTGAAGGCCCTGCACCTTGCCTACGGGCAGGAAGCCTGGGGGCATGTCGTAGCCCGGCTGCTGAGTGACCTGCCGGTCCCCGTGTCCGACGAGCTGATCGGGAGCGGTCAGGTGCTCGACAACTACTATGTTCCCTCCCGCTATCCGAACGGTCACGCCGAGGGTGCGCCGTTCGAACACTACGGTAAGGTTCAGAGCGAACTGGGGCTGCGTCATGCCCGTGACATCCACGACTTCGTCCGTCAAGCGCTGGCCGACCGCTGAGACCGTCATCGGCGCCCTCGAGATATGGGCCGCCGCCCTGGCCCGGCGTCGAGACGACGTGATCGCGCTCGGCTATTTCGGTTCCTACGCTCGCGGTGAGGCCGGCTTCGGCAGCGATCTGGACCTGGTGATGATCGTCAAGGCGGACTCCCGGCCGTTCATGGAACGCGGCCGTAACTCGGGGACGGAGAAGCTGCCGGTTCCGGTGGACCTGCTCATCTACACCGCCGCGGAGTGGGGACGGCTCCAGGCCGAACGCGGCCGCTTCGCCCGAACGCTGAACGCGGAGGCGCGGTGGTTGCCGGGACGCACGCCGCAGCCGGCCGCGTGATCGCGGCGTATCCCGTCGCGTGATCCGCGGTGGGTCAGGTCTTCACCGGAGGACCGGCGCAGTCTCGGGCACCCCGGCTCTTCCGGACCATCCCTCCGTGAGGTAGTTCTGTCCTCGCCGGGCCGAGGTTCGCGATCTGCTTAGCGGCGGGCCGCGAGCGAACCGAGGACCGCGACGGCGGCGTTCAGCAGCGCGCCCAACAGGCCGGCGTGGATGCCGGCGACCTTGCCGTAGCCGGCGAGCGTGAGCCCGGCGGCGAGGAGGGTGCCGCAGACGACGCCGGCGAGCGCGGCGCGGGCCGAGAGCCGTGGCCAGGTCAGCCCCAGCACGAAGACGGGCGCCGCCTGCACCAGCAGCTCCATCTTGAGTTCGAGGAGTCCCCAGAGGCTGATCCGCGGGGTGAGGGCGATCGCCACCAGCACCCCCATGATGGCGAGCGAGAAGCCCTTCCCGATGCGGGTGATGCGGGCCTCCTCGACGGCGGCGCCCCGGCGCCGGCCCAGCACCGGGGCCACGAAGTCCTTGGCCAGCATCGAGGAAAGGGTCAGCAGCACCGAATCGGCGGTGGACATGATGGCGGCGACGACCCCCACCACCGTCAGGATGCACATCCAGAACATCCACTCGGACTCGGCCGCCCAGCCGCGCAGGAGCGCCGGGAGCACCTGATCGGCCGCGACCCCGGTCAGTCCGCTGAGCCGCGGGAGCGCCAGGATCCCGACCAGGAAGACCGGCAGGGTGGTGAGGAAGGGGAGGAACGCCAGGACCGAGAGCGCCTTCCGGAGCGAGGTGCTGCTGCGGGCGGCGAAGATCCGCTGGATCGCCTGGGGATACACGGCGCCCGAAAAACCGATCAGCAGGATGGTGCTCGCCCAGGTGGCCTGCGTGGTGGCGTCGGGACGCAAGCCCTTCGCGGGCTGGTTCTCGAGAACCCAGGCGGTGGCCTCCCCGATGCCCTCGCCGGAGAACATGGTGGCGGCGAGCAGGCCGAAGAGCCCGATCGCGAGCAGGATTCCCTGCAGGCAGTCGGTCCACGCGACCGCCCGCAGTCCGCCCAGGAGTTCGTAGCCGAGGATCGCGGCGGTGAGCACCAGGACCCCGGCCGCGTAGGGGATCGCACCGTCGGAAAGGCCCGCGACCACGTGCCCCATCGCCATGAGCTGGGCGAGCAGGTAGTTGGCGATGGCCACCGCCATCAGCAGGTTCGTGACCCGGGTCAGCGCCGGATTCCCGAACCGCTGGTCGAGCCAGTCCGCCGGGGTCACGAACCGGTGGCGCTCGGAAGCGGCGCGGAGCCGGGGCGCGACCACCAGATAGACGACCACGATGGCCAGCATGAAGCCGACGCTCATTACCCACGGGAACCCCACCCGATACGCCTCTCCGGGATAGCCGACCAGGGTGTTCCCGCTGTACTGGGTGGCGTAGAGCGTGAAGAGGAGCACCACGCCGCCGAGCCCGCGTCCGGCGAGATAGAAATCGGCGAGCGATTCCGAGGCGCGGGCGGCGCGCGCCCGGATGCCGAGGACGGCCAGCACCGCGATGTAGGCGGCGAGCGCGGCGACCACCGCCGATCCGAAACCCACGGATCAGTTCTCCCGGTTGTCTCCGTGGCCGCCCGCGTGGCCGTTTCCTTGGCCGGCCGCGTGGTCGTCTCCGCGCCCGTCCCAGAGCCGGAGCGTCGCGTACGACACGAGGCAGCTCACGCCGAAGGTGCAAAGGAGGGAAACCACCGCCCAGGAAGGGAGCCCGAGAAGGGTGGACGGTCTCCCGTCCCCGAACCACCAGGGGATCGAAAACGCGTAGAGCGCGCCGATCACCACGAAGAGCCACGGGTGGCGCAGCGGATCGCGCCGGAGCCTCATGGCTGGCGACGATACGGCAATTGACAGCCCGCGGGGAAAACACCCCGCACTGCGCCCAGGACGACACGCGCACGAAATCTGCCGGTATTGGCGTGTGCGGGGCGCTTTCCCCACGGGGTGATGGCCCGAATCGCAAAGCGATTCGGGCCATCGTTCTTCCGTGGGGAGGGAGAACCCTCCCCACACCCCTCCCCCGCGGCGCGTAGCGCCGCGAACCGACGCGGGCAAACTCCGCCACCGCCTGCTACCGCCGGAAAGGGAAAGCCTCGTGGGGGATACTTTCTCCCCCGGAGGTTCTCCATGACACACCGCCTGCTCACCCTGTCCCTGCTCTTTGCCGGAATCGCGGTTTCCGCAGCGGCTCAGGAGCCCGACCTGGCAATCGTCGGCGGTTCGGTGCTTGATGTGCGCGCCGGGACCATGTCCCGCGCCAACGTCCTGATCGGGGACGGGCGGATCCTGTCGGTGGGACCCGAAGCCCCACCGGCGGGGGTCGAGACGCTCGACGTCAGCGGGAAGTTCGTGCTGCCCGGGTTCATCGACGCCCATACCCACGCCGACCAACTCTCCCAGGTTCGGCGGGCGCTGGAATCGGGCGTCACCACCCTCCGGAGCGCGAGCGTCGGCTCCTACCGGGATGTGGCCATCGGGCGGATGGTCGCGGCCGGCCACCTCGCGGGCCCCGACTATCTGGGCTCGGGCATCTTCGTCACGACGAACATCGGGGACGCCCGGCTCGCTTCCGAGAGCCTGTTCGGGATCTCCGACGAAATTCGCAGCGAAGCCGACCTGACGATGCTCGTGCGGGTGAACGCCGAGAACGGGGTCCGGGCGGTCAAGACCCGGGCCACCGAGCGGGCCGGGCTCCCCAACACCGATCCGAGGAAGCAGGTGTACTCCGAAGCCCAGTTGCGGGCGGTCGTCGAGGAGGCCACCGCCCTCGGGATTCCCGTGCTCTGCCATGCCCATGGCGACGAGGGCGCGCGCGCGGCGGTGCTCGCCGGGGTGGCGAGCATCGAGCACGGAACCTTCCTCAGCCGGGAGACGCTCGAGCTCATGAAGGAACGCGGTACCGCGCTCGTGCCCACCTACACCACCCTCATCGACCTCGACGAGCCGGGCGGGGATTACGAGCACCCGGTCCTGACGCTGCGCGCCGACTTCATGGTGCCGCGGATGGAGCGGACGATGCGGATGGCCCAGGAGATCGGAGTCCGGCTGATCGCCGGCGGCGATACCAGCTACGGCCCGGAGAGCGTGAGCCGGATCGGCGTCGAGGTGGCGAACTTCGTGAAGGTCGGCCTGCCCCCCATGGAAGCCATCCGGGGCGCCACCCTCTACAGCGCCGAACTGCTCGGAATTGCCGACGACACCGGGGCGATCGAGCCGGGGAAGGAAGCGGACCTGATCGTGGTGGTGGAGGATCCGCTCGAGCACATCGCGGCGATCCAGGACGTGGTGGCGGTGGTGTCCAACGGGCGTTTGGCGGTGAACCGGCTGCCGTTCGGAGTCCAGTAGCCGCGGGCCCGGCGGCGCCGGTTTCAACTACCCCGAGTCTGCGGTTCTGATCGAGGAGCGGGGCGCGCCGACGCCTCGGTGGCGATCACCGCGGCTGCCCAGGCGTTGCGCGCGGCAAGCCACATCCATGGGCCACACCTACGAGCAGGGGACCGCGAGCAGGGGACCGCGAGCAGGGGACCGCGAGTAGGGGACTGAAGGACACCAGGCGAAGGTACGCGCTCCCCTGGCTTCGGCAGGCCCCCACTCAGTCCTTTCGGTACGCCCTCTCGATCCGCACCGGCGGCGTCAACTGCTGAGCTTCATACGGCGCCAAGTGAATCGCCCGCACCACCTCCATCCCCTCGACCACCCTGCCGAACGCGGCAAAACCCTGCCCGTCAGGGTTCCGCATGCCTCCGAAATCGAGCGACGGTTGATCGCCGATGCAGATGAAGAAGCTGTCCGTGGCCGTGTCCGGGCCGGTACGCCCCATCGAGACCGCGCCGTCAACATGCAAGATCCCCGTATCGCTGGTCCGCTCGAGCGCGATCGCCGGGAAGGCGTCCGCCGCCGTCTCGGGATTTCGGCCGCCCTGGATGACCGCGATCCGGATGGAGTCGTTGGGCTGGTTTTCCTCGTGGACGGTGCGGAAGAAGGTGCCGCCGTCGTAGTGCCCGCCGTCCAGGTAGCGGAGGAAGTTGGTCGCGGTCACGGGGGCCCGGTCGACATCGACCTCCAGCTCGAAGGCGCCCATTTCGGTTTCGATGACGACCCGCACGGGATCGTCGGGTGCTGGTGGGGCGAGCGCGAAGCCGCCGGCCCCGAACGCCAGCAAGGGGAGGAGAGCGATCATCGTGTGTGGCGGTGCGGCGCTAATAGCCTGAGGCTGTTATTGGACCCTTATTGGGGACCGTTATTGGATCTACGCCGAGGTGTTCCGCAGTATGTCAGGTCTCCGCGCTCTGTCCCCTTCCTTTGCCGGCGTGATCGGCATGCTGCCCTTCGAAGTCCAGTAGCCGTAGGGCGGGCGCCAGCGTCGGGCTCCTGGAATGACCGATAACTAGGTCATTCGATGGTAATATGACTTGTCCATCGGTCATTACGTAGCATCATGTCGATCCCGCCACGCATCAATTCCCGTCTCTCCCGGCAAGCTCTCGAGCTGCTGGGCAAGCGGATCCAGCTCGCCCGCAAGGGACGGCGGATGTCCGAGAAGGATTTGGCGGCTCGTATCGGCATCGCCCGGAGCACCTTGCAGCGGATAGAGAGGGGTGACCCCGCGGTCGCCATCGGCCGCGTGTTTGAAGCGGCGGTCATTACCGGGGTGGATCTGTTCGTCCCGGAAGCGACCTCGCTGGCGCCCGAGATTCGGCGGACCGAGGAGCGGCTCGCCCTGATGCCGGGCTCGGTGCGCAGGACCCGGCGCGAGATGGACGATGACTTCTGACGGCCCGCCGCCCCGCGAAGCCTTTGTGTGGATCTGGCTGCCCGGGCGGACGGCGCCGGTAGTGGCTGGACGGCTCCAGGCGGAAGTCGATCGGTTGGTCTTCACGTACGGACGCTCCTATCTCGCGCGGGCCGACGCGATTCCTGTCCATTTGCCGGAACTACCGCTTCGGAGGGGCATCATCGAGCCCGAGCCGCCGCTACCGGTCGCAAACGCCCTGCGCGACGCGTCGCCCGACGCCTGGGGACGGCGGGTGATCGCCTATCGGCTCTCAAGCCGCTCCGACAACCCGGCCTATGCCGATGTGGATGAACTGACGTTCATGCTGGAGTCAGGGTCGAACCGGAGCGGCGCTCTCGACTTCCAGGCATCCCCCAAGGACTACGTTCCCCGAGAGTCTCCGACTGCCACCGTCGATGACCTCCTGACGGCCGCGGAGTGCCTGGAGCGGGGTCAGTCAATCCCGCCCGAGTTGGCCGAACCGCTCCAACATGGCTCGTCCATCGGGGGCGCGCGGCCAAAGGCGGTCCTGAAGCAGAGTGACCAGCAACTGGTTGCCAAGTTCTCCTCTTCGAACGACACCTTCAATGTGGTCAAGGCCGAGTTCATCGCCATGCGTCTGGCGCATCTGGCCGGGCTCGAAGCTGCTCCGGTCTTGCTCGTGCAGGCGATGGGCCGGGATGTGCTCCTCGTTCGGCGTTTCGACCGAGAGCTCACGGAGCGAGGCTGGACACGGCGCGCCATGGTTTCCGGCCTGACCCTGCTGGGTCTCGACGAGCGGCTGGCTGCCCACGCCTCCTACGAAGAGCTGGCCGACATTGTCCGGGCGCGCTTCACGGCGCCCCTTCCGACGCTGCGGGAACTCTTCGCCCGGATGACCTTCAACATTCTCGTGGGGAACACCGACGACCACGCGCGAAACCACGCCGCCTTCTGGGACGGCGCCTGGCACACGCTGACTCCGGCCTACGACATCTGCCCGCAGTTGCGAACGGGACGGGAGGCGTCGCAAGCCATGCAGATTCACGGCAGCGGGCGGAGGAGCCGGCTCTCGCTGTGTCTGGCGGCGGCCCCGAGATTTCGGCTGGGAGGCGAGGAGGCCGTCGCGATCATGAAGCGCCAGATCACCACGATACGGGAGCGCTGGGACCAAGTCTCTGCGGAGGCCCGGCTCGGTCCCGCGGACCGGCGACTCCTCTGGCGCCGTCAGTTCCTGAACGATTTGGCGTTCGAGGGGCTGGAGGATCGGCTGGGTGGAGTCGCCCGGGATCTGTTGGACCGGTAGCGCCCGGAAGGGAGTTTCGTCACCTGCTGCAAGTAGAATTCGGACGCCTTGACACCGCCGTCCATTCCCATCCGGGATACCGAAACCCAGGCTGAAATCCGGCGGGCCGTCCGGGAGTTCGCGGCCACCGAGATTCTTCCCCACGCTTCGCGCTGGGACGAAGAGGAGTCCTTCCCGGGGGAAACGGTCCGGAAACTGGGCGAGCTCGGTTTTCTGGGCCCCATCTTCCCGGAGGAGTACGGCGGCGCCGGTTTCAACTACGGCGAGTACGCGGTACTGATCGAGGAGCTGGCCCGCGCCGACGCTTCCGTGGCGATCACCGTGGCCGCCCACGTGTCGCTCGCGGCGAACCACATCTACGAGCAGGGGACCGAAGAGCAAAAGGCGAAGTACCTGGCTCCGCTGGCTTCCGGCGAAGCGCTCGGCGCCTGGAGCCTCACCGAGCCGGGCGCCGGCAGCGACGCCGGCGGAACCCGCACTACCGCAGTCCGCGACGGGAACGGGTGGGTCCTGAACGGGAGCAAGACGTTCACCACCAACGGTTCCCACGCGGACATCGCCATCTGCATGGCTTCGACCGACCCGGAACTCAAGACCCACGGGATCTCGGCCTTCATCGTCGAGCGGGGGACCCCGGGTTTCCGCACCGGCCGGAAAGAGCGGAAACTCGGCCACCGGGCATCGGATACCTCCGAAATGGTCTTCGAGGACTGCCGGGTGCCCGCCGCGAACCTGCTCGGACCGGTCGGCACCGGATTCATGGGCGCGATGAAGGTGCTCGACGGTGGCCGGATCAGTATCGCGGCGCTCTCCCTCGGCATCGCCCGCGCCGCCTTCGAGTGCGCGGCCGCCTACGCGAAGGAGCGGCGTCAGTTCGACCGGCGGATCAGCGACTTCCAGGGAGTGCGGTTCCCGCTCGCGGATTCCAAACTGGAGATCGAGGCGTCGTATCTGCTCATCCAGCGCGCCGCCGCCCTCAAGGACTCCGGAGTCGCGACGACCTCCGAATCGGCAATGGCCAAGCTCTACGCGAGCGAGACGGCGGTGCGGGTGACGAACCGCGCGGTCCAGGTGCTCGGGGGCTACGGTTACACGCGGGATTATCCGGCCGAGCGCTACCTTCGGGATGCGAAGCTCATGACCATCGGGGAGGGAACCTCGGAGATCCAGCGGCTGATCATCGCCCGGCCCATTCTCGGGCGGATCGGTAGCTGATCACCCGAAGAAACTGGGAGCCTGCCTTGGAATCGGACGCGGACTCCGGCGCCGGGTTGTTTCGCGCCGGGTTGTTCCGCGAGGTCGCGGCCGGCGACCGCCGCGCCCTGGCCCGCGCCATCACCCTGGTGGAAGGTGGCGCCGAGGGGGTGCGCCGGGCGGCCCTAACCCTCGACTGGCCGGACCGGGCCCGGGTGATCGGCCTGACCGGTCCGCCGGGGGTTGGGAAGAGCGAACTGGCGCATCGCCTCGCCGCGGGGTTTGTCGCCGAAGGGCGCCCGGTGGCGGTGCTCGCGGTGGATCCCTCCAGCCCCCGGACCGGAGGGGCGCTCCTCGGCGACCGGGTGCGGTTCACCGGCAGTCCGGACGCGGTTTTCTTCCGGAGCATGGCGGCTCGCGACGGCGAAGCCGGCCTCGCTCCCGAGGTGCCGGCGGTCTTGCGGCTGCTGGCCGCGGGCGGCGCGGAGCGCATCCTGCTGGAGACGGCGGGCGTGGGGCAGGGGGACGTTTCGGTCCTGGAACTCGCTGATCTCGGGGTGGCGGTGACGGCTCCCGGCCTTGGCGACGCGGTGCAGGCGGCGAAGGCCGGACTCTTCGAGGTGGCCGACTTCGTGGTGGTGAATCAGGCGGATCGTTCCGGGGCGGAGGCGCTGGCGGCTGCCTTCCGCGCCCTCCGGTCCGGTCCGGTGCTGTTGACCTCCGCAGTTGAGGGAACCGGCGTGGAGGAACTCCGGGCGGCCCTGGAGGCGGACCTTGCGGCCCGCGCTCCGCTCGATCGTCCCGGCTTTTGTGGTGACGCCGGCCCCGGCCCGGAAGAAGCCGACCCCGGCCCGGAAGAAGCCGGCACCGGCCCGGAAGAAGCCAGCCCCGCGATCCGTCTGCACCATGTGGGGATCGCGGTTCGGGACGGCGAAGCGGCCGCCGAGCTCTGGCGCACGCTGCTGGGGCTTCGGGAAGCGGGCCGCTATCCGCTGGAAGAGTTCGGCGTTTTGGCGCTCTTCCTGGCGCCGGAGCGACCGCCCACCCCGGCCGCCGGCGGTCTCTTGGAACTCCTCGAGCCCCTGGCTCCGGACAGCCCGGTCGCCCGTTTCCTGTCCCGGCGAGGCGAAGGGCTCCATCACGTCTGCTTCGAGGTCGAGGACATCCACCGGACGCTGGCCGCCCTCGAATCACGGGGCGTTCGCCTGGTGGACCGGGAGCCGCGCCGCGGCGCCGGAGGCCATCTGGTCGCCTTCATCCACCCGGCGAGTGCGGGGGGTGTGCTGCTGGAGCTGAAACAGGTCGATCCGTGACCTCCAGGGTGGTTCGCAGCTTCCCGGAGTTCGGCGGTTCCGCACCGGGTCTCCGCGCCGGACCCGGATAGGCTTTCGGAGTCATGAAACCCGCTCTCTCTTTCCGCCGCGACTTGCTGATGCTGGCGGGCGGCGTCCCGGCCGCCTACGCCCTGGGACTCTGGTTGGGTTCCATGGGCGTGGGCTTCGCCCGCTGGCTGCTGCCGCTCCTGCTCGCGGCCCCGGCGATCCACGCACTCTGGCGCTATCTCGGGGAAGGGCGGCGCTCGGAGGCAGTCCGGCTGATGCTCGGCTGGGCGCTCGCGCTTGCCGTCTTTGGACCGATCGCGATGGCGATCGCGCCCGAGGCCGCCGAGGCGTCGGTCCTTCGGGGTGCGGAATACCGCGAAGAGATGATGTCGTGGCTCGCGACGGGAGAGGGCGCGGAGGGAGACATCCGGATGTTCCTCCCCCTCCATCTGCAGCGGCTGCTCCTCTTCGTCCCGCTCTCGCTGGTGAGCGGCGGCGCGCTCGGGCTGCTGATGGGCGCGGTGATGATGAACTTCATGGACTTTTTCGTCGCGTCCTACGCGGCCGCCGCGAGCGGAGTCCCGGCGGCGCTCGCCTGGTTCCCCTGGGCGCTGTGCCGGGTGGTCGCGTTCGTCATCCTCGGGGTGGTGACCGCCGAACCGCTCGTCCGGCGACTCGCCAAAGTCACGGCGCCGCTCCAACCCGGACGCCGCCGCCTGCTCTACCTGGCCGGCGCGCTGCTGGTCGCCGATGTGGTGCTCAAGGTCGCGCTCGCCCCGATGTGGGGCCGGTTCCTCGCGGGCTTTCTCAGCTAGTGCCACCGGCGGGATTCCTGACAGTCCTGTCCTGTCCTTTCTCCGGAATTCCCTGACAGTCCTCGACAGCAGATCCACCCCCTTCAGCGTGGAGTCGGGCGGCTACAGCGTGGAGTCAGGGCCAGCAGACCCCGCTACAGCGTGGTGTCGCGCCGCTACAGCGTGGAGTCAGCGCCAGCAGACCCCGCTACAGCGTGGTGTTGCGCTTCTACAGCGTGGAGTCAGCGCCAGCAGACCCCGCTACAGCGTGGAGTCACCCGGCTACAGCGTGGAGTCAGCGCCAACAGGACCCGCTACAGCGTGGTGTCGCGCTTCTACAGCGTGGAGTCAGCGCCAACAGAACCCGCTACAGCGTGGTGTCGCGCTTCTACAGCGTGGAGTCAGCACCAACAGACCCCGCTACAGCGTGGTGTCGCGCGGCTACAGCGTGGAGTCAGCACCAACAGACCCCGCTACAGCGTGGTGTCGCGCCGCTACAGCGTGGTGTCGCGCGGCTACAGCGTGGAGTCAGCACCCGCAGGACCCGCTACAGCGTGGAGTCGCGCTTCTACAGCGTGGAGTCAGCGCCAGCAGACCGGGCTACAGCGTGGTGTCGCGCGGCTACAGCGTGGAGTCAGCGCCTGCAGACCCCGCTCCAGCGTGGAGTCGCGCTTCTACAGCGTGGAGTCAGCGCCAACAGACCCCGCTCCAGCGTGGAGTCGCGCGGGAAGAGCGCCGGACATGACAGGTGGTGGGCGATGCAGGATTTGAACCTGCGACTTCTACCGTGTGAAGGTAGCACTCTCCCGCTGAGTTAATCGCCCGTTCCCGGGTGCTGCCGGGGCGATGCGGACTGACGTCGCGCCCCGGCGGCCGAGGGCTGGGACGCTAGCAATCCGCCCCTTTCCCGTCAACCCGGGCAAAGGATGCGCAGCCGTGAGGCCGGTCGGCACGGGCTCCAGAAAAAGGCGGGCAAGTTGACTTAGTCCAGGACTAAGTCCATAATCCGTCAAAGGATCCGGGCCGTTCCAGAATCACCGGATCACAGGAGTCATCCGGTGGACCAAGTCAACATCCATGCCGCCAAGACGCAGTTCTCCAAGCTCATCGCCCGTGTCCAGAACGGGGAGGAAATCGTTATCGCGAAAGCAGGCCGGCCGGTGGCCCGGCTCGTTCCCGCCAGCCGGCCCGTGCGACGGGTGCCGGGGACTTCGCGGCATTTGCTCACGATCCGTGAGGATTTCGACGATCCGCTGCCGCCGGAGATCCTGAAGCGCTTTGAGTCATGAGTTGTCTGCTCGACACCCACGCTTTCCTGTGGTGGATCGGGCCGCATGAGCGCCTTTCGGCGAGGGCGCACCAGGCGGTGTTGGATGGCGGCGACGTGTATGTGAGCGCCGTTGCTATCTGGGAACTCGCAATCAAGTCCAGAATCGGGAGGCTGACGATTGCCGACGATTTCCGGACGCGCATCACCGCTGAGCTCGAGGCCAACGATTTCCAGGTGTTGCCGGTCGAGCTGGATCATGTGCTCGGGGTGCACGACCTACCCGATCATCCGGCCCACAAAGACCCGTTCGACAGGCTGCTGGTCGCGCAGTCGCTGGTGGAGAGGCTTCCCCTGGTCAGCCAAGACAGTGTCCTGGACGACTACGGCATCGAGCGGCTCTGGTAGGGGCGCGACGAATCCTGGTCCCCGCCTTCAGGCGAGGTCCACGATCACCGGCGCGTGGTCCTTCCTTTTCTCGGCGTTGTCGCGCTGGTCTAGAGGACGGCGGTCCGTCTTGGCACCGCGGAGATCCTTGAACACGGCCCGATTCCCGAATACCAGATCCATGCGTAAGCCCTTGTCCTGACGGTAGAGATCGGGGGAGTTCCAGTAGCTGAATATGCGGCGGCCGGGGTTCGCCGCGCGCACCAGGTCGAACCAGTCTTCGCACAGCGATTGAATACGCCTGTGTTCTTCGCGCCGGTACCCGGGCCTGCTCGTGTTCCGCCGCCCGCCTGGGTCGAAGACCCCGTTGTCGATCGGCTCCGGGGCGATGTTGAAGTCACCGCAAACTACGGCACGCAGCGCGGCGTCTTCCCGCTCGCGAAGATACTCGCTGAGTGAGTCAAACCACGGGAGCTTCGGCCCATCTCTTCCTCCCTTATAGGGCACGCAGACGGTCGTGAACGACAGCCCAGCCGTGCTCACCGCCAGGAGGCGAGGGCCTGAACCCTTCTGGGTGGCCAGGCCTTTCTGAATCACGTCGATTGGCTCTTTGCTGAGGACAGCGACGCCTCTGTACTGCGGCTCCCCGTAGAACTTCCCGAAGTAATCCTCCCGCCGGAGTTGGCACTGGAAATCCTCCAGGAACCGTTCGTCGCTCGTCCTGGTCTCCTGCAGACCCACGACGTCGATCCGGTTCTCGCGCAGCCAACCCACGAGTTCGGCGCGCCGCGCCTTCAGGCCGTTGATGTTCCAGGTTGCAATTCTCATTTGGAGGAAAGTAAACCAGCGTTATGTCAAAAGCTGTCGCCCACTCGATGCGTGTCGGAATAGCGCAGAACGCCCGCGTGCCGCGGGCGATGCCGACCTGGAGGTCGGCGGTCCCTGCCTTCCTCGTGCTTCTTCTGGGTCGGCGGTACGCGGTTTCGCGGCCCTGGCGGGCCGCGGTGCCGGTCTGAAGACCGGCGTTCCCGGCCTGCGGCCAGCGGTGCCGGTCTGAAGGCCCCCACCGGGAGAACTGGCCGGCGTTCCCTCTCCGGCGGTGCTGTTTTCCTTGATTGACGGGCCTGTCTCGGCACGACGTCAGAAGATCTCCACCTTCATCATGTTCGTGGCGCCGCTCAGTTGGTGGGTGCCGCAGACGAGTACGAGGCGGTCGCCGGAGGCGATATAGCGTTCTGAGCGGAGCTGGTCCAAGGCCTTTTTGAGCATTTGATCGGTGGTTCGGAACCGCCGGTTGCGCATCGGGCGGACGCCCCAACGCAGCGCCAGGCGTCGATATACCTGCTCGGAGGTCGTGAATCCGAAGATCCCGCACCGCGGCCGCATCCGGCTGACCTGGCGGACGGTGGCTCCGGAATCGGTGAAGGCGACGATGTAGGCCGCGTCGATCGTTGCGGCGGCCTCGCGCGCCGCGGCGGCGATGGCGTGTTCTACGCGGCTCCGGTCGATCAGGGCCTGGTAGTGGGGCAGTTCGCCAAAGTCCGCGTGCTGCTCGGTATAGGTGGCGAGGCGGTCCAGCGTGCGCACGGCCTCGATGGGGTACTCCCCGACGGACGTCTCGCCGGAGAGCATTACGGCGTCGCTTCCGTCGAGGATCGCGTTTGCTACATCGGAGGCCTCGGCCCGGGTAGGCATCGGATGCGAAATCATGGAGTCCAGCATCTGGGTGGCCGTAATCGCGATCTTGCCCCGCGAATTCGCCTCGCGAATGATCCATTTCTGGACGATGGGAACCCGCTCCGAGGAGGTTTCCACTCCGAGGTCACCACGAGCGACCATCACCCCATCCGAGACCTTCAGAATCTCGTCGAGGTTCTCGAGAGCTTCGGGCCGCTCGATCTTGGCGATCAGCGGTATGTCCTCCCGATCCATCCGGGCGAGCAACCCGCGGACGGTCTCGATGTCCCGCGCGCGTTGCACGAAAGACACCGCGAGATAGTCCACTCCCGCGGCAACCGCCGCCTGCAGGTCGGCGCGGTCCTTGACGGTGAACGAGGGACCGGAAAGGGGCACCCCGGGCAAGTTGAGGCCCTTCCGGGAAGACAGGATGCCACCCACCACCACTTCGGTCTGCACGTCCCCGTCTGCTGCCTTGAGAACCCGCAGTTTGAGGAGGCCGTCGTCGATCAGGATGAAATCCCCCGGGCGCACGTCGCGGGCGAGTTGGGGATACGTTGTCGAAACGGTATCCGCAGTTCCCTCGATGGCCTGGGAGGTGATCACGAACCTGGCACCCGGCTTCAGTTCGACTCCTCCTGCCGGCACCTCGCCGGTCCTCATTTTGGGACCAGCGAGATCCGCGAGCGTGGCCACCGCGCGACCAGCCTTGCGAGCGGTGCGGCGCACGGTGCGCACGCGGCTCTGCAGGCTCCCCGCGGTCTCGTGTGCGCAGTTGAGACGGGCCGCGTCCATTCCGGCGTCGACGAGCGCCTCCACGGCGGCGGCGGAGCGCGTTACCGGACCCAGGGTGGCGATGATCTTCGTTCGGCGAAACATGGAGGCTAACCGGGTTCCCCGATGGTCGATGAACCCGTCGGCCTCGGCTGCAGAACCGTCAGCAGGACCTTCACACTCGCGAGCAAAGAGCCGGTGAGCGTTTCACCCCGCCCGCTTCCTCCGCGCGCCCGCCGGCTGGAAACCGGAACTTCCACCGAAGGGATTCGGGCTCGGGCGGCATTGACCTGCATCTCGGCGAGCCAGCCAAAATCCGGGTCCGACAGTCCCAATCGGGGAATCACCTGCCAACGAACCGCCCGGAAGGGGCCAAGGTCGGTGAAGCGATATCCATACAGGAGCAGGATGAGGCGGGTCGCGATCCAGTGTCCGACCCGAACCAGGCTCGGGTAGGCCCCGGGGTCGGGTTCACCCCGGCTGCGGGACCCCATCACGAAGTCCACGCCCGGAGACAGGAGCGGAGACAGCACGGCGGGAAGTTCCTCGGCATCGTCGGCGCCGTCGCCCCGAAGGAACACGACGACATCGGGAGGCTCGGCGGCGAGGTGGACCATCCCCGTGAGGCAGGCGCGCCCGTATCCCGGGCGTCGTTCCTCCACGGGTGTCGCTCCGTGCTGGCGCGCGGTCTCGACGATGTCGGCGCCCGGGCCCCCGACGACCACGATCCGCTCGAGATGGCCGTGGGAAAGCGCCGCCAGCACGCGGGAAAGTTCCGGCCCGCCGGCAGGTGCGGGAATGATCGCCGCCGTTCGCAATGGCTCCTCCGTCTGGTTCGCGGGGCAGTATACGGGCCGGTTCCCGTAGGATGGACTCCGTGAACGACCTGCCGATCCGTTTCCTAATCCTCCTGTTCGCGGCGGCGGCGCTTGCTGCCGCCTGTTCGAACGGCCCGCCACCGGAGGCTGAAACGGGACCTGCTGTCCTCTTCCGGGGCGGCCGGATCCTCGATGGGACCGGAAACCCCTGGTACCGGGGGGATGTGCTGGTGGTGGGTGACCGCATCGCCCGCGTCGGCGTCATTCCCGGCGAAGAGGTGCCGGCAGGCGCACGCGAGGTCGAGGCTGCCGGGCTCACCATCATGCCCGGCTTCGTCGATCCGCACTCGCACGCGGGCCCGGGGCTTGCCACCCCGGAACTGCGGGCCGGGGAACCGGTGATCCGGCAGGGGATCACCACGGTCATGGTGAATCCGGACGGAGGCGGCGCGGTGGATCTGGCGGAGCAGGGCCGCCGTCTCCGCGAAGGCGGGATCGGGGTCAACGTCGCGCTCATGATCGGCCACGGGTCGGTACGGCGCGAGGTGCTCGGCATGGAGGACCGGCCGCCGACCGCGGAGGAACTCGAGCGAATGGCCGAACTCGTGCGTTCGGGAATGGAGGCCGGAGCCTTCGGGATGACCGGAGGCCTCTACTACGCCCCGGGCAGCTATGCCGCGAACGACGAAGTGGTGCGGCTCGCCGCCGAGATCGCGCCCTTCGGCGCCTTCATCAGCCACATCCGGGATGAGAGCGACTACAACATCGGTCTGGTCGCCGCCGTCGAGGAAGTGATCGAGGTCGCGGAGACCCACGGCATCCGTGGCGTGGTGACCCACTTCAAGGCGCTCGGTCCCCCCGTCTGGGGTCTCAGCCGCGAAGCGACCGCCGCCATCGATGCCGCGCGGGCGCGCGGGGTGGAGGTCTTCGCCGACCAGTACCCCTACGAGGCGTCCGGAACCAGCATTGTCGGAGCGCTCGTTCCGCGTTGGGCGCTCGCGGGCGAAACGATGCCGGGGATGCCTTCTCCGCTCGAGAATCGGCTGAAGAGTCCACCGGAGCGCGCGCGCCTGAGGGCCGAGATGCTGGTTGCCCTGGAGCGGCGGGGCGGCGCCGGCACGCTGCTCCTCTCCCGCCACCGGGCCGATACCGCGCTGGAAGGGCGATATCTGAGCGACCTCGCGGAGGAGTGGGGCCTCGAACCCATCGATGCGGCGCTTCGCCTGCTCGACGCGGGCGGCGCGGGGCTGGTGTCCTTCAACATGTCGGAAGCGGACATCGCCCACATCATGACCCGCGAGTGGACGATGGGTTCCTCGGATGGCGGCCTCGTTCCCGCGGGGGAGGGACGGCCGCACCCGCGCTACTACGGCGCGTTTCCACGGCGGATAGCCCGTTACGTCCGGGAGCGGGGCGTGCTCACGCTCGCGGAAGCGGTGCGCGGGATGACGAGTCTGCCGGCGACGGTGTTCCGGATGCCCGACCGGGGACAGGTTGCCCCGGGGCGGATTGCCGATCTGCTCGTCGTGGACGTGGACCGGTTTCGGGACGTTGCCACCTACGAAGACCCCCACGCGCTCGCCGAGGGGATCGTGCACGCACTGGTGGCGGGCGTCTTCGCAATCGAGGACGGCGAGGCAACCGGAGCGCTGGCCGGACAGGTGCTGACCCCTCACTGGATGGACAGCGAATGACGACGAAGGAGAACCCCGTGAACCGTGAATCCGCGATCGCCGAGACGATTCTTGAAACGGTAGGAGAAACCCCGCTCGTCGGCCTGCGGCGGATTGGCCGGGGGCTCCCCGGGCGGGTCGCGGTGAAGATGGAGTCCTTCAATCCCGGCGGATCCGTCAAGGACCGCATCGCCATCACCATCGTTGAGGACGCGGAGCGCAGCGGTGCGCTCAAACCCGGAGGAACGATCATCGAGGGCACCTCGGGAAACACCGGCATGGGTCTCGCGCTGGTCGCGGCGGTGAAGGGCTACAAGTCCATCTTCGTGATGCCGGACAAGATGAGCGACGAGAAGATCCGGGCGCTCCGGGCGCTCGGCGCCGAGGTGGTGGTGACGCCGACGGCGGTGGAGCCCGAAGATCCGCGCAGCTACTACAGCGTGGCGAAGCGCCTCGTGGAAGAAACCGAAGGAGCTCTCTACGCGAACCAGTACCACAATCCCGTGAACCCGGAGACCCACTACCGGACGACCGGGCCCGAGCTCTGGCGGCAGGTGGGAGCCGAGATCCACACCCTGGTCTGCGGCCTCGGGACCGGCGGCACCGTCAGCGGCATCGGCCGCTACCTGAAGGAACACAACCCCAAGATCCGGGTCGTGGGCGCCGACCCCATCGGTTCGCTCTACGACGAATATTTCCGCACCGGGAACGTGGGTGAGGCCCGGAGCTACAAGGTGGAGGGAATCGGCGAGGACTTCATCCCGTCCACCATCGACTTCACGGTCATCGACGAGGTAATCCAGGTCACCGACCGGGACTCCTTCCTGATGACGCGCCGGCTCGCCCGGGAGGAGGGGCTCTTCGTGGGCGGCTCGGCGGGGACGGCGGTGGTGGCGGCGCTCGAGGCGGCGTCGCGCGTTCCTCCCGGGGCGCTGGTGGTGGTGCTCGCCCCCGATTCCGGCGGGCGGTACCTCTCCAAGATTTTCAGCGACGACTGGATGCGCCAGAACGGCTTCCTCGAGCCCGCGCGCGAAGACGCGAGGGTCGGCGACGTTCTCGCCGCCAAGGGGGGACAGGAGATCCTCAGCGTTCCCCAAACGGCGGGAGTCCGCGAAGCCGTGGCGCTGATGCGGAAGCACGACGTTTCGCAGCTTCCGGTCCGGGACGAGGACGGTTTTGTCGGCGTCGTCACCGAGGCTTCGCTCCTCGAAGGCCTCTTCTTCGGCGGCGCCGCCCGGGGCGAGGATCAGGTGCGCGCGTTCATGAAGACCGACAAGATCGCGTCGGTGGACGCGGACAGCCCCCTCGAAGAGCTGGCGCAGATCTTCGCCGGGGGCAAGATCACGGTGGTGACCGAGGAAGGCCGGGCCGTCGGGCTGCTCACCCCGATCGATCTGCTCGACTACCTCTCGCGGGAGAGTTAACAGCCGGTGGCAAAACCCACGCGGCGTTCGACGGGCGATGCATCCCGGCTGAACCGCCCCGCTTCGCGGGGCTCTGCGTTGCGCTTCGGTCGAAATACACTCGGGCCAGTTCTCCCGGTGGGGGCTCCTCCCTCGCGCGCCTTGTCAGCCGGGCGCCTCGCCCGTCTCGGCGCTCACATGGGTTTCACCACCGGCTGTTAACAGCCGGTGGCAAAACCCACGCGGCGTTCGAGCGGCGATCCATCCCGCCTGAACCGCGCCGCGTTGCGGCGCTCGGCGTTGCGTTTCGGTCGAAATACACTCGGGCCAGTTCTCCCGGTGGGGGCTCCTCCCTCACGCGCCTTGTCAGCCGGGCGCCTCGCCCCCACCGGGAGAACTGGCCGCTCTCGGCGCTCACGCGGGCTTCACCACCGGCTGTTGATCCCGGCGACTACATTCGCCGCCAGCGGGGACCCACGCCGCCCTCGCGTGGAGTCCAACGGGGTCCGAAGACATCGGCCGCGCGGCAGTCCACGCAGTTCGAGGGGTTGACCGTCAGCCCGTCGTCACGGGCCTCGTACACCCCCGCCGGACAGATCCGTTCCCAAAGCGCCGCGGTTTCGGGCGGCACCCGGTCCGGAACCACCAGATGCGAGGGGATGTCTTCCCGCGTGTTGTTTCCGGAACGAAAGACCCCGTCGAGCTTCGAAAAGGGCAGGGGAGCGGCGGGTTCGGGCGCCTCCCGGGGGGCCGCCACATCTTCCTCCACCGTGAGAGTGCCGGCGGGAAGCGCTCCCGCGGTCAGCGTCGCGAGTACGGAGACGAAAGCTCCGCGGTAGAACCCGCGCTGGAAGGCCGGCCGCATGTTCCGGTTGCGGTTCAGGTCGGCGAGGATCTCGCTGTCCTGCAGCGAAGCGTCGTAGAGCGACAGCGGCACGCCGGCCCGCAGATGCGCGATCGTCGCGTCGGCGGCCAGGATGCCCGAGAGCATTGCGTAGTGGATGCCCTTCAGCGACGGCACGTCCACGAATCCGGCGGTGTCTCCGACGAGCAGGAGCCCATCGCCCGAGAGCCGTTCCGGGAGCGAGCCGATTCCGCCTTCCGGTATCAGCCGGGCGCCCCACTCGAGGCATTCGCCGCCTTCCAGATGACGCCCGATCCGGGGGTGCGCCTTGAGCAGTTGGAGCGCCCGATGCGCATCGAGCGCCTCCGTGGGCGCATCGAGCCCGACCACCATCCCCACCGCCGAGAGGTCTTCGCCCATCGGATAGAGGAAGCCTCCTCCGAACGCGGACCGCGGCAGGGGATAACCCATCGTATGGATCACCCGTTCCGGCGGGTTCTCCGAGCGCCAGAGCTCCTTCACCCCCAGCGCGAAGATGGGTGGGTTGGGCGACGAAATGCCGAGCCGTGCGAGCCAGGCCTGACCCAGCGGGCCGCGGGCTCCCTCGGCGAGGATGACGACCCGGGCCGCCACTTCGGTCGGAGGTTCGAAGCCGGACCCGGGAGACCCGTCCTTTCGCAATCCGGCGGGCACCGTTTCGAGTCCGAGTACCCGGTTTTCCCGCATGAGCAGCGAGCCGATCGCGAAACCGGGAAACACCTCGACCCCGAGATCCTCCGCCTGCTCCCCCAGCCAGCGGGCGATCTCCGAGAGCGAGGCCGTGAAGAAGCCGTGGTTTCGCATGGTGGGGGGAGTCGGTACCCGGATCCCGCCTCGCGCGGTAAGGAAATGAACGCTCTCGCGGTTCACCCGCGTCCGGAACGGGAACTCCTGATCCTCCATCGCGGGAAAGAGCTGCCGGAACGCGACCGGGTTGACCACCGCCCCCGAAAGGCAGTGCCCCCCGAGCTCCGCCGCTTTTTCGAAGACCGAGATCGAGAACTCCTCGCCGGCCGCCCTCGCCGTCTGGGCCAAACGGATCGCGGCGGCCAGTCCGGCGGGTCCACCACCCACGATCGCCACGTCGAAGGGCAGGGCGTCCGGGCCGGGAACACGGTCGGCCAGCAGCCGGTCCACCGGAAGCGGTGGCCGGGTCTCGCGGAGGTTGATGCTCATCCGCCGGTGCCGGGGTCCTCTCCTGGACGACGGCGATGATTCGGGCGACATAGATGGAGTGATGCCTGATGCGCCGCATCATTGCCTGCTACGCTGTCGTCCATGAGGACGACCCTGAACCTTGCTCCCGAAGCCGCGGCCAAGGTGCGCCAGCTCGCCGAGCAGCGTTCCCAGACCCTGGGCGCCATCGCCTCGGAGCTGATCCTGCTGGCGCTCGAACCAAAGGAGGCGCCGCGCGTCAGGAACGGAGTGCCGATCTTCAACGAACGTGTTCCGGGTGCTGAGGCGCGTCCCGCCACCACGCTCGAATTGGTCAACCGACTCCGCGACGAGGAGCCGTGAGCCACCTGCTCGACGTCAACTTTCTGGTGGCCCTGTTCGACCGCTGGCACGTGAACCACGGCGCGGCGCACCGGTGGTTCGAGGAAGACTGCCGGTCCGATTGGGCGACATGTTCGATAACGGAACTCGGGTGTGTCCGGGTGCTGTCGAATCCCGCCCTGGCGCTCGCGTGGGCTACCCCACCCGAGGTATCGAAGCGCCTCGAGAGCCTGTGCGGATCGGGAGGCCATGTCTTCTGGCCTGACGACCTCCCGCCGCGGAGTTCGCTGGACGATGACCTTGGCGAGCGTCTCCGGGGACACAAGCAGGTGACCGACTTCCATCTGGCCGCTCTCGCGCTTCGCCATGGCGGGCGGCTGGTGACGTTCGATGGCCGGTTGGCGCGGTCGCTGGCCGGTAGCCGACTCGCTTCTGCGGTGATGCTGGTCCGGTAGGGGCGGCCCGGTGCCGGCCCACCGCGTTGCCTGCCTCATCCGCCGAACCGTTCTGGGTCCCAGCGGAGTCCGAGTTCCGAAGGCGGCGCGATATAGCCGAGGAGCGCGGAAGCGGCAACCACCGCCGGGCTCGCGAGATATCCCTCGCCGCCGCGGCCCATGCGGTTTTCCCAGTTCCGGTTGAAGGAGGTGATCGCCCGCATACCCGGTTGGAGGGCGTCCTCGCCCTGTCCGAAGCAGGGGCCGCACCACGAGGCGCGGATTTCGCCGCCCACCGAGCGCAGGACGGAAGCGATCGGTTCTCCACCGAGCCGCGGTTCGCCCTGCTCGATCTGCTTGCGAACGCCTCCCGATCCCGGAAAGATGACGAACTTCTCCCTCGCCCGGTCGTGCCCCTGGTCGCGAGCGGCGCGGACCACCTGGGCGGCGGACAACAGATCTTCGTAACTGCCGTTCGTGCACGAGCCGATGTAGGCGCGGTCGAAGCCGAGGCGACTCTCTGCCACCCGGGTCGCCGGGTGCGCATTCCCGGGCGCCGCCGGGAGCGCCACCAGCGGTTCGACGGTTGCGAGGTCGAAGACTTCTTCCTCGGCGAATCGCGCGGAGGGGCCGCTCGCGAGGCGGGGGTAGGGAAGGTCCCGGATCCCGCGGCTTTCGTAGAAGCCGGAAGTCACCTCGTCGAAGGCGAAGATCCCGTTCCAAGCCTCCGCTTCGGCCATCATGTTGCAGATCGTGTTGCGCCACGCGATCGGCAGGGCGCCCGCCGGATCGACGAATTCCACCGAGGCGCCGGCGGCGGCCCCGTTCCACCGCGAGATGAGCGCCAGCACGATGTCCTTGCCCGAGGACCACGGAGGGAGTTCCCCGCTCAGCACCACCCGGCGGGCCGGTGCCGGAGTCAGAAAAACGCTGCCGGTGGCCCAGCCGAAGCCGAGTGCGGTCGATCCGATGCCGATGCCGAGCGCGCCGTAAGCGCCGTAGGCGCGGCTGTGGCTGTCGGCCCCCGGAACCACGGCGCCCGGCACTACGAGTCCCTGCTCGGGGAAGTAGAAGTGGAAGATCCCGTCGCCGGGAGTCGCGAACCAGGGAGGGCGAAGCTCCTCGGCAGCGGCGAAATCCCGGCTGATCGCGGTCTGCCGGTCGTCGGCCCGGCGCCCGGTGAAGACGAAGTGGTCGTTCGCGATGGCGGCCTGGCGCGGATAAATGGCGCCCCCGGTGATTTCCCGGAAGGTGTGGATCGCAAAAGGCGCGGTGCCGTCGGAAGCGGGCAGGAGGTCCGCCGCCACCAGGACGGTTTCTCCCACCGAGACCGGAACCCGGCGATCCACCCGGTGGGCCCAGAGGATCTGCTCGGTCACGGTGAGCCGCCGCTGCTCTTCGGGGCCGGGCCATTCGATCCGCGGCTCGCTGGCGAGAGAGGCGAGGAACTCCCGGCGTCCGGCGGTGAGGATGCCGCCGCTCGCCCGGAGTTCGGCTTCTTGCCGGTTGAGCGGCTTCGGCTCGTAGGTGCGGCCGAGCGATTCGTTGGTGAGTCGCCGGGTCGCCGGGTCGAAGCGGAAGCGGTGGCCATCCCGGGCGTCCTCGGCCGCGGCGGGACACTCGAGAACTTCGAGGCCGAGGTTCAGGGCGTTGCGGCGGAAGATGTCGCCGACCCCGGGTCCGAGGACCAGCACGAGGGTGGTGCCCGCCTCCCGAGCGATGCCGAGGAGTCCTGCCGGGCTCATCTCCCGCGAGGACCCGATACCGAAGCGTTCGCCCGCGACCACGAAGTTCGCGCCGAACCGGACGCGGGCGGCGAAATCGGGCATCAGGTGGAGAAACGCCCCGGCTTTCCAGCGCTCGTCGAGCGCGTCCAGGCTCTCGGAAACGCAATAGGCGGAGGGTGTGATCTGGTCGGTATCGATGGCGTCCCGTTTTCGCCCGGGGTTTTTCGGATCCCAGAAGATGAGGGCTTCTCCGGTGACCGGAGCCGCTGAGCCGGAGGCGCGCTGACCGCTCGGCAGGGAAGGGAGCGGAACGCCGGGTTTCCTCCGCCCGGGCTGGATGCGCACGGTTTTGAGTATAGAGAGGGGCACCCGCGGAGGGGTCCCCTCGGGCTCCACCACCGGCTGCTCCACCGTCCGGATGATTCAAACGGGGCTGCGGTCACTAGACTTCGGACCGTCTTGGGGCGTTCCTCTTCGCTGTTGCTGGCCGGGTTGATGGCCTTGGCTGCAACGACCCCGGTCCTGGGGCAGTTGCCGGGGGCCCCAACCGAAAGCGCGGAACCGACACCCATCTTTCTCCTGACGATGGGTCCCGACCACTCCGTGGTCTTTCGCAAGTGGGGGCACGCCGCGCTCTGCGTGGGCGATCAATGCCTGAACTACGGAGTCACCGATTTCTCGCGGCCGGTAGGCCTGGTCCAGGAGGTCCTGCGCGGCGAAGCGATCTTCTGGGTCGCGGTATCGGACTACGAAGAGATGGTGAGGGTCTATTCGCGGGACGACCGGAGCGTCTTCCGGCAGGATCTCGAACTCTCCCCCGAGGGCCGGGCGGCGCTCATCGGACGCCTTTCCCGGGACCTGGTGCCCGGGCAGGGCGAATACGTCTACAACCACTTCGAGGACAACTGCACCAGCCGCATTCGCGACTACCTGAATGAGGCTTCCGGCGGGAAGCTGCGGGAGCCGATCCCGCTGCCCCCACCCTTCGGGACCCCCGGGAGGGAACCCACCTTCAGGAGCGACATTCGCCGCGGTCTCTACGGGGACCGCTTCCTGCTCTGGCTCTCGGAGGTCGGAGTCGGTTCGGTGGCCGATCAGCCCGTTTCCTCGTTCGACGCCATGTTCCTGCCAGGCGCGCTGCGATACGGGGTGGAACAGGCCTTCGATGCGCCGCCCCTAAGGCTTCACACCGGGAGCTACGGGGATCTGTTGCCGCCGGATCCGGGAAGCCGTCCGTATCTGCCGGGGCTCTTCGCCATTGCGGCGCTCCTCGCGCTGCTCATCCTGCAGCCGGGACGCCCCGGACTCCGGAGGGCGGGAGTCGGAACCGCGGCGGTGCTGATGGCCGCCGTGGGAATCTCCGCGACGATCGTGCTGGCCGTGAGCCCGCTCCCCGAGTTCCGGACTAGTCTCCTGGCGCTGGCACTGCCGCCCAGCGACCTGCTGCTCGCCACCCGTCACGCGCGCTGGTACGGACCGGGGCGGCTCGTCTGGGGCGCCGGTTTCCTGGTGGCGATCCTCGCGGGGGTTCTCCGCCAGCCCCTGGGATGGACCGTTCTCGCAACCCTTTTGCCGATAGCTGCCATCGTCTGGCGCCAGCGGCGACCCGTTCAAGCCTGACGTATGCCCGCTGACCCGCCGTCCTCGATCCCGTCCTCGATCCCGTCTTCGATCCCGTCAGGGATCCCGTCCTCGATCGAGGCGGTGCTCCGTCGCCGCGGGATGCCCGCGGCTTTTTGTCGCGGTTTCCTGCGCTCGGTGGCGATGGCCTCCCGAGGGCCTTGCCACATTCCGGAAGAGGCCATCGTTCCCGTTGCGGACATCCCCGTATTGCCGGGGTTCGGCGAGGCAGCTCCCGCCGAAGAGCGGGCGCGCACCGTCTCCATCACCCTCAACGGCGGACTCGGGACCACCATGGGAATGCGGGCTCCGAAGGCGCTCCTCTATGCCACTGAGGGCATGACTTTCCTGGACATCGCGCTGAAACAAGCCGAGTCGGCAGGGGTGCGCCCGGTCCTCATGAACAGTTTCGCGACCGACGCCGCGGTTCGCGAGAACCTGGGGGACAAGGACGTTCGCAGCTTCTTGCAGCACGAAGCGCCCAAACTTCGCCAGCGCGACTTCGCTCCGGTCCGCGTTCCCGAGAGACCGGATCTCGAGTGGTGTCCTCCGGGGCACGGGGATCTCTATACGGCCCTCGGCACCAGCGGAGTACTGGGGGATCTGCTCGCGGATGGGTTCCGCTACGCCTTCCTCTCGAATGTGGATAACGTCGGGGGTTGCCCCGACCCGTCGCTCCTTGCCTATTTCATCCGGTCGGACGCACCCTTCCTCATGGAGGTCGTCCGGCGGACGGCCGAGGATTGGAAAGGAGGCCACCTGGCCCGCCGGCGAACCGACGGACGGCTGATCCTGCGGGAGACGGCGCAGTGCGCGCCCGAGGACCAGGCCGCCTTCCGCGACCACGAGCGTCATCGCTACTTCAACGCCAACAATCTGTGGTTGCGCCTCGAGGCGCTTCGCGACGCGCTGGATCGGGGAGAGGGATTCCTCCCGCTCCCCACGATCGCGAACCCGAAGACCGCTGATCCGCGAGATCCGGGTTCCGATCCGGTATTCCACCTCGAACAGGCTGCCGGGACGGCGCTGGAGGCCCTCGAGGGGGCACGGGCGGTCGAGGTTCCGAGACGGCGGTTCGCGCCGGTAAAGACGATTGAGAACCTGCTGGTCCTGCGCTCGGACATCTACGCGATCGACGAGAACGGCCTGGTGGAACCGGCGCGCGAGCCGCCGCCGGTCGCGCTCGACGGTGAGCGGTACCGTTTCATCAGCGATCTCGAAGCGCGCTTCCCCTACGGGCCGCCTTCGCTCGTTGCCTGCGACCGGTTGCAGGTCCGGGGTGACGTGCGGTTCGGGAAACAGGTCGCGTGCGAGGGAGAAGTCACCGTGCTGGGCCGTTCGGACCGGCTTTCCAACATCCCGGACGGGGCCCGCCTCCGCGGCGTGGTGCGGGTTTAGGAGCCCGTGGTGAAACCCAGGCGGCGTTTGGCCGGCGATCCATCCCGGCTGAACCGCGTCGCTTCGCGCCGCTCATCGTTGCGTTTCGGTCGAAATACACCAGGTATTCCTCCCTCACGCGCCTTGTCAGCCGGGCCCCCACCGGGAGAACTGGCCCCACCGGGAGAACTGGGCCTCGCCGGCCTCGGCGCTCACCCGGGTTCCACCACAGGCTGTTAGGACCAACGTCGGTAACCCAAATCCGACGCCCCCAACCTGCCAGAATCTGGAGTCTGCGTGCCGACAGCAACCACGAACGACCGGAGGCAACCATGACCGCGGAGTCGCAAACGAGGGATGCCGTGGCATCCCATCGGATCACCGGTGCTGCACACGGGTGGCGAGCTGATCCTCCATGAAGCCACCTTCAACCCGAAGGTGCGGACGTATTGGTTGTTGTCGGGCGCGTGGATCCTGACAGCCACCCTGGTGGGGATCCCGCTGCTCATCCTCTGGTTTCCCTTCGGCTACGCCATCACCGGCCGCTACCTTGCAGGTCTCGGTTGCGTACTGACCGAGAAGAACCTTCACGTTGCGCGCGGCGTCTTGATTCGGCAGGAAAAGACGGTTCCCCTGGACAAGATCACGGACCTGGGGATGTCCCATGGGCCGATCATGAGGTACTTGGGCCTGCGCGGGTTGTCGGTGGAGACAGCCGGCCAATCCGGACAAGGGAGCCTGATCCAACTGGTCGGCATCGAGGGAGCCGAGGACTTCCGCGCGGCCGTGTTGGCGCAGCGTGAACGAATCGCGGGATCGGGCGGGGCATCGTCGGAACCATCCCTTGCCGCCGCGGCGGCGGACGAAGCGCGGGTGGACTCCGGAAAGCTGCTTACCGAGATCCGGGACGCTCTGCTCCGGATCGAACGACGAATGAACAAAGGCGCCGGAGAATAGGGCGCCGCGGGCCGACAGGCGCGAGCGGCCCGACAGGCGCCCCGCGGCGACAGGTCAGCCCCCATGGTCCACGGATGGTTACCCCGGCTAGAATCCGCCCTTCCCCACTCCCATGCGCGGCGACGAACGACACAAACTCGAAACTGACGCCCTGATCCTGCGGGTCGAGCGGACCATGGACTGGGCGCAGGCGAACCGCCGCAGTCTGGTGACCATCGTGGCGGCCACCGTGGGGCTGGGGTTGCTGGTCGGCGGCTTCCTCGTGAACCGCGGGAATCGGAAGGACGCCGCAAGAACGCGACTCGGTTTCCTGACGGCCGAGATTCAGCGAGCGACGGGCGGGGAAGAGAGCCAGCGAGGTCCCTGCGAGGTCTCGCTCTCCGAACTGGAACGGCTTGCGGAGAGTGAAGGCAATTCCTTCGAAGGCCGGACGGCGCGTTACTACGCCGGGATATGCCAGCGCGCACTTGGCGAGTACGAAGAGGCCGCAGCAAGCTTCGAGCAGGCTCGGGGACGTAACGATCTGCTGGGCGATCTGGCCACCCTCAGTCTTGCCAGCGTTCAGCGGACGTCCGGCAAGGGCGAAGAGGCCGCGCTGGCATACCGGAGCCTGCTCGATGGGGGTGGCGAACTCCCCCTCGATCCGGTGCTGTTCGAGCTGGGAGTCCTCGAGGAGGAGCAGGGGCGGCCGGAGTCGGCGGGGGAACTCTACGAACGCATCGTCGAGGAGTTTCCCGCCTCCGCTTTTCGGGACCTGGCGGAGGCCCGGAAGGAGCGGCTTCCCCGGAGGGAACAATCTCCCCGGAGGGAACAATCTCCCCGGAGGGAACAATCTCCTGATCCGTCCCGCTGACGCCCCTCTCCGTTCCGCAACAAGAACCGGCCACGGAGCCGGAACCGTTCCCGCCGGCAGCGATGTCTGAGGCGTTTCCGGGCCGCGTGCCCGCTCCACCTCCTCCGCCGGGCGCCCAGCGCCGGGCGCGATCCGGATGCCTGCTCAGCGCCATGCTGGTGCTTGCCGTCTTCGCGGGCCTCGGTTTCTTGGGACTGGCCATCGTGTTCGTCATGGGTGGCGGCCCGCCGGTGCCCGAGGGGAGCGTGCTGGTCGTGGGCACCGAGGGTGCCTATCCCGAGACGCTCCCCTATGCGGCCTTTCTCTTCGCCGACGCGGGACCGAGCTTCAGCGAGTTGATCCGGGGGGTATCGCGGGCGGCGGGGGATCCCCGCATCCACGCGCTCCACCTTCGGGTCGGAGATACCCGGCTCGGATGGGCGCGGGCGCGTGAACTGCGTGATGCAGCGCTCCGCTTTCGCGAAGCCGGCAAACGAGTCACCGCCTCCCTGGAGTACGCGGGTCTCATGGACTACTACCTGGCGAGTGCCGCCGACCGGGTCCACATGCATCCGCGAGGGCAACTCGGGCTCTACGGCGTGTCGATGGAAGTGACGTTTTTCGCCGGACTCTTCGAGAAGCTGGGAATCACGGCCCAGTTCGAAGCGATCGGTCCGTACAAGACGGCTCCCGAGGTCTTCACGGGCTCCACGATGAGCGCCGAGCATCGCGAGCAACTCGAATCCCTGGGAGAAGAGTTCCGATCCGGATTGGCCGAAGCGGTGGCGGCATCCCGCGGAATGACCGCGCCGGAAGCGGACGGGCTGCTGTCTGACGGCCCCTACACCGCGACCCGGGCCGAGGACCAGGGACTCGTGGATGTCCTGAGCTTCCACGACGAGATCAGGGAGGATGTCGGGGGTGCGGCCCTGCTGGACGTTGCCGACTACCTGGCCTCCTCGGGGCCGGAATCGTCGGGGCCGGAATCGACGGGCGGCGAGGCGCTGATCGCGGTAGTTCACGTGGACGGGGCGATCCTGCCGGGCAAGAGTCGCGAGGATCTGACGGCGGGCAGGGTTGCCGGGGCCGAGACGGTGGCGGAAGCGCTCGCCTGGGCCGAGGAAGAGGAGTCCGTCGACGCCGTGGTGCTGCGGGTTTCGAGTCCCGGCGGCGCCGATTCCGCCTCGGACACGATCTGGAGGGCGGCGGAGCGGGTGCGGGCCGTGAAGCCCCTGGTGGCCTCTTTCGGCGACACCGCTGCCTCCGGCGGCTACTGGGTCTCCACGGCGGCGCGCCGGGTGGTGGCGGAACCCCTCACCATTACCGGATCGATCGGCGTCTTCGTGGGCAAGTTCAGCATCGAGGAACTGCTCGACAAGGTCGGGCTGGCGGTTGAGGTCGTTTCTCTAGGCGGCAAGCCGAACTGGCTCAGCTCCGCCCGCCCGCTCGACGAGCAGGAGTTGGAACGGCTCAGGGAGGGCGCGGCGGAAATCTACGGCGTCTTCCTCGAGCGGGTGGCGGCCGCCCGCGGGATGTCCACCGCCGAGGTGGACGCCATCGGCCAGGGGCGCGTCTTCACCGGCCGGCAGGCGCTGGCCGCGGGCCTCGTCGACGAGTTGGGCGGCCTTGAGGATGCGATTCGCATCGCGGCGTTGGAGGCCGGTTTCCCGGAAGGCGCCGCCACCCGAATCGTCTCGCTCCCCGAACCGCCGACGCTCGCGGAGGCAATCGAAGCCGAGTTCCGATCCGGGGGACTGCGCGAACGTTTCCCGCTTCTCGATGCGGCGCTCCGCGGCACCCGCCTGGCGATTCTTCCCTTCGTCCCCGAGTTCCGCTGACGGGCGGTCCCTCACGGGGGAGGCGGATTCGCCCCAGCGCGACCTGGTGACCCTGCGTGCCTCCCGCGCGGAGCCGGACGGCCCATAAGGCGCAGAGCGGCTTTCCTGCGCGGACCGGTATCCCCGTTCGGGCCGCCGCGGGGGCTCAGAGGCCCCTGAGATAGCCGGCGCCGCCGAGCTGCGCTACCAACTCCTCGATCTCGCGGGTGCGCCGGATCACGTATTCCGAGGGGCGCGCGGCCGACATGCGCCTGGGGCTCGGCAGCACGGCGATCAGCATCGCGGCTTCGCGCGGCGTCAACTCGTCCGGTTCCCGGTCGAAGGCGTGCCGGCTCGCCGCCGCCGCGCCGTAGATGCCGGGGCCGAACTCGGCGACGTTCAGATACACCTCCAGGATCCGGCGCTTGGGCCACATGAGCTCGACCGCGAGCGTGAAGTACGCCTCCATGGCCTTCCGGACGAGGTTCTGGCCGGGCCACAGGTAGAGGTTCTTGGCGACCTGCTGGGAGATCGTGCTCCCGCCCCGGACGCGTCCGCCGCGCCGGTTGCGTTCCATTGCGTCGGTGATCGCCTCGAGATCGAAACCGAAGTGCCCCGGGAACTTCTGGTCCTCGGCAGCCACCGCCGCGATGGGCAGGTGGGACGAAATGCCGTCCCACGCCACCCACTGATAGCGAACCGGCTCCTCGCCCACGATGCGCTCCCGGAGCATGAAGGCAGTGGTCGGCGGCGGAATCCAGCGCCACGGCAGCACCAGCACGATCGTCAGGGCGACCCACCCAAGGGCCGCCGCGAGCGCCAGACGGAGGAATCGCTTTTTGCCGATCATGGCGCCCGTGGTGGCGGCCGGTGCGATCGTCGGGTGGGAACGGGGCGGCCGGTGCGTTAGGGGCCGGCTGGTTCCCCGCGTGGAGAGACGTCGGTATCCGCGGTGTGTTCCAGGCTCAGCGTCCGCGTCGGGAAGGCGAACTCGACCCCGATGTCCTTCGCGAGGCGGAGGATGGACAGCAGGAAGCCGTGCCGCTCGGTCAACTCGGCATGCCAGTCGGGCACGCGGAAGAAGCAGTAGACGAGCACGTCCACCGACGAGTCGGCAAAACGATTCAGGTGGATCTCGAAGTAGTCGTGGCGCATGGCGGGGTTCTTCAGAATGAGTCCCTCCACACCATCGACGAACGCCTGGATGCGGTCGGGGTCGGTGTCATAGCGGAGTGCCAGCATCTGCTTCATGCGCCGGTACTTCCGTTGTCCCATGTTGTCCACGACCGAGTTCACGACCGTGTTGTTCGGGACGCTGACCAGCGAGTCGTAGAAGGTGCGGACCCGGGTCGAGCGCAGCCCGACCCGCTCCACGGTTCCTTCGTGGCCGTCCACCAGCACCCAGTCACCAACCTGGAAAGGACGATCGCTGACGATGGCGAGCGAGCCGAGTACATTGGCCAGCGTGTCCTTGGCGGCGAGGGCGACCGCGAGACCGCCGAGTCCCAGTCCGGCGACGAGAGTGGTGACCGAGAAGCCCTGGCTCTGGGCGATCAGCAGGATCGCCGCGATCAGCGAACCGACCCTTAGCGTGGTGCGCGCCAGGGGGACCAGGTGATCGTCCACGGTCGTCGCGGTCTTCGCCGTGAGGGCTTCGAGCTTCGTGCAGACGGCGTCGATCGCCCGGAAGGCGAACCACACGGTGATTCCAGCCAGCGTGAGGTCGAGCAGGACATTGAGGACCTGGTTCACCAGCACCGGAAACCGGAGGTCGGCAAGGAACCGGTGGAAGATCCAGACCGCGGCGAGCCAGGACGCCGGAAGGGCGGCGGATTCGAGTTCCTTGCCCACCCAACCGGCGTGCCGGGCGGCGAAGCGGACGAGGAAGCCCCGGAAGAAGATGCCGAGCAGCGCCTGCAGTATCCAGGCGAGTCCCGCCAGGATGGCGAGCCCAATGAACTGCCAGAGCGTGAATCCCAGGAGCGGCCGTTCGACGATCGGAGGGAGAAGATCCAGCAGCCACCGCGCGTACCAGGAAAAGGTCTCGTCGTAGAGGCTTTCGGCGGCGCGCACGGTGCTCGCGGAAATGCGCCAGGCCTGATCCTCGCCGCGGCGCACCTGAAAGGCCGGGAGCCGGATCGGGAAGGGGGTGAAGGCCGCCTGGCGGGAATCGGGGTCGAGGTAGCCCGGATCGGCTGGGACCGTGCTCATCCGGACGAAAAGACCCCGCCCGTCGAGGACGGACTTGAGCTGGCCGGCGACGAGCTGGCGTTCCTCGGGGGCGACCCCCTCCTCGAAATCGACGGTGGCCACGACCGTGTCCCAGGGGATCTCGGCCTTCAACTGTTCGCCGAGGAAGGTGTCGAGCGTGGTTCGAGGGCTTCGGAGGTCCTCGGGGACGCTGGAAGCCGCAGGCTCCTGGGCGTTCGCGGCCGGGGGGTTCGCGGCTGGGGCGCCGAGAAGAAGCGCGAGGACGGCGAAGATGCGCAGCGCGGTCCGCTGGGAGGAATGACTCATGGATGGAGAAAGTTGGAGCAGCGTACGCCTGGCAGGACTCGAACCTGCGACCTACGGATTAGGAATCCGTCGCTCTATCCGCTGAGCTACAGGCGCATCGAAGTGCCGGACGACGCCGGGGAGAATCGTACCGCGTAGGACCCGCTGCAACCTCTCTCCCGGACCGATCACTCCTACGGATAGTCCAGCACGGTACGTAGCGGCGGACCGAGTTCCTCCAGCCGGCGCACGCCGCCAAGCGCGGGCAGGGCGAGCAGGAACGAAAAGCCGGCCACCTCCGCACCGAGCCGCCGGCAGAGGCGGAACGCGGCGGCCGCGGTGCCGCCGGTTGCGAGCACGTCGTCCACGATGAGAACGCGCTGACCCGGGACGAGAGCGTCCGAGTGCACCTCCAGGGAGGCCGTGCCGTATTCGAGTTCGTAGTCCTCGGAAAGGCGGGCCGCGGGCAACTTTCCCGGCTTGCGGAGCGGAATCAGACCGCTCCCGAGGCCAAGCGCCACTCCGGCCCCGAAGACAAAACCGCGGCTCTCGATCCCCGCGACCGCATCCAACCGGGATCCTTCGAATGGGGAGGACATCGCCGCGACGGCTTCCCGGAATGCCCCGGAGTCCGCAAGCAGGGGCGCCACGTCCCGGAAGACAACCCCCGGTTCCGGGAAATCGGGAACGTCGCGAATGCGGGCTCTCAGCCGCGCCGCGAGCGCGGCCTCAGCGGATGATCCGGAAGTCATTCGGTCTCGGGGTTGGTGGCCGCTTGGCCGGTTCCGGCGCCTCAGCGGGGTCCCGCAGCATGGAATCCACCCGTCCGGGCGTCTCGGTCTGAAGAGCGCGTTCGAAACCGTCCAGGACTTCCGTAGCGCCATGGGCGTCGATGCCCACGCTCCCGTCCGAGCGGTTCCAGACCGTGCCGGTGATCCCGAACGAACGGGCGAGACGGGCCGTGGCCCACCGGAAGCCGACCCCCTGCACGAACCCGGAAACCACGTAGCGTCGAGCGATCCGGTCTCCCACCGCGCTCAGGAAAGCGTCTCCAACGCGCCTTCGAGGTCTCCCAGCAGGTCGGCGATGTCCTCGACTCCCACCGAGAGACGCACGAGCCCGTCGCCGATGCCGATGGCGCGGCGCATCGGTTCGGGAATGGAGGCGTGGGTCATGGTGGCGGGATGGTTCGCGAGGCTCTCGACGCCGCCGAGGCTCTCGGCGATGTGGAAGATGCCGAGCGCCTCCATGACCTTCCGGGCGCGGGCCATGGTCCCGACGTCGAAGGAGAGCATGCCGCCGAACCCGCTCATTTGGCGGCAGGCCAGTTCGTGGCCCGGATGGCCGGGCAGTCCGGGGTAGTAGACGGCGGCGACCTCCGAATGCCCGGCGAGCATCCGCGCGATCTCCCCAGCGTTGGTGTCGTGCCGCTCCATCCGCAGCGCGAGCGTCTTGGAACTCCGCAGGAGGAGCCAGGAATCGAACGGCGACAAAATCGCACCCGCGGCGTTTTGGAGGTATTTGAAGCGGGACAGGTGCTCCGGGTCGCGCGCCACCAGGATCCCGCCGACGCCATCGCTATGTCCGTTCAGGTACTTGGTGGAGGAGTGCACCACGATGTCGGCCCCCAGCTCGAGGGGCCGCTGGAAATAGGGGGACATGAAGGTGTTGTCCACCACCACCACGGCGCCTACGGAGCGAGCGGCCGCCGAGAGAGCCTCGAGATCCGCGATCCGCAGCATTGGGTTCGTGGGCGTTTCGAGGAACAGCATCGCGGCCCCGGCGTCCAGTTCGCGGATCGTGCCGGCGGTGTCGCTCGTGTCCATCCAGGTGAAATCGAGCCCCCGGGGGCGCAGCACGTTCTCGCACACCCGGTAGGTGCCGCCGTAGCTGTCGTTGGTGGCGACGACCCGGCCGCCGCTCGGCACCAGCTCGAGGGCCATCACGATCGCCGCCATTCCGGAAGCGCACGCCACCGCCCCCACGCCTCCTTCGAGAGACGCCATGTTCGTTTCGAGGGCGTTGCGCGTCGGGTTACCCGTTCTCGAGTACTCGTACTTGCCCGGCCGGCCCGGGGACTCCTGAATGAAGGTCGCCGCCGTGACCAGGGGGACGACGACGGCCCCGGTTCCGGGGTCGGGATGCTGGCCCGCATGAATCGCGCGGGTGGCGAAGCCCGGGGAGTTGCGCTGGGGTGAGGAATCGCTGGGCGGCAAGGGCGCCGATTCTATCGGCCGTCCGGTGCCATAATCCGGGCCGGACAAGACACTTTGGCGGACGTGGGCTCGAACACCGTTTACCGGGTGACATTCCTGAGTCAGGGAGAGGTGTACGAGCTCTATGCCCGTTCGGTCAGTCAGGGCGGGATCTTCGGGTTCGTCGAGGTCTCCGATCTGATCTTCCGGGACGAAACGAAGAAGCTCATCGATCCCTCGCGAGAGCGGATCGCGAACGAGTTCAAGGGGGTGCCCCGAACGTTCGTGCCGCTCCACGCGGTACTCCGGATTGATCAGGTGGAACGGGAAGGGGAGGCCCGGATCACCCCGAGCACCGGGGAAACGAAGCGCGGCCAGGTCCGTCTGTTCCCCGCCCCGATACCCACGCCCGTGTCGGATTCCTGAACAGCGCCCGGTTGGGAGCTGCGCCCGTGACTTCTCGCGCACCGGCTGGTTTTGTCGCGTTCGCCCTTGCCCTGGGCCTCATGTCATTCCCCCCCGGCGCCGGGCGCGCCGAGGCGGCCCAGCCGCCTACGGCCGCCCTGGACGAAGTGTTCAGAGAGTGGGACCGGGACGATTCTCCCGGCTGCGCGGCCGGCGCGCTCCGGCGCGGGGAGTTCGTGTTCCAAAACGCCTATGGAATGGCGAACCTCGATCACGCGGTCCCGCTCACCCCGGATTCGATCTTCCGGATGGCCTCGGTCTCCAAACAGTTCACGGTGGCGGCGGTGCTGGTCGCCGAGGATCAGGGGCTCCTGTCGCTCGAAGATCCGCTGCGGAAACATTTCCCCGACCTCCCGGACTGGGCCGATCCGGTCCGGATCAGGCATCTGGTCCACCACACCAGCGGCATTCGCGACTACCTGGTGGTCATGGCGCTGCGCGGCCTGGGGGACGACGCCTACTACACCGATGCCGACGTGCTGGCGGCGCTCCGCCAACTCGAACGGCTGAACTTCGAACCCGGCAGCGAGTACCTCTATTCCAACTCCGGCTTCTGGCTGCTGGCCCGGCTGATCCACCGGACCTCGGGGAAAACCCTCCGGGAATTCGCGGCGGAGCACCTTCTCGGCCCGGTCGGCATGACCGCCAGCCACTTCCACGATCGGCAGCGGGAAATCGTGCCGGGGAGGGCCACCGGCTACCGGCCCCGTCCGGAGGCCGAGGGGGGCGGCTTCGAGGTGGATGCGACGACGCTCGAGATGGTGGGCGACGGCGGCCTCTACACCTCGGTGAACGAACTCCGCCACTGGGAGCGGATGTTTCTCGATCCCGCGGCGCTCGGGCCGGACTTGTTACATCGCCTGGTGGCTCCGGGGCGTTTCAACGACGGCTCGGTCCAGGACTACGCGGGCGGCCTCGGGCTCGGCGAGTACCGCGGGCTCGCGACGGTTTCCCACGGCGGCGGATTTGTTGGCTTTCGGACCTATGCGCTTCGTTTCCCCGAGCAGGAGTTCGCGGTCTTTGTGCTCTGCAACTCCGCGAGTGCCGATCCCGGCGAGCTCGCCCGCCGGGTCGCGGACCTCTTTCTCGCGGATGACATGGTGTCCCCGGGGGCGGCTTCGGAATCGGTCGCTACCGAGGACCCGGGACTGCTGCCCGGAAAGTTCTGGGAGGCGGCCTCCCGATCGCTCGCCTCCATCGAGCGGAAGGACGACGGCGACGGGGGCGGGTTCGTGCTGGTCAGGGGTGGCGCTCGAACGGCGCTGTCCGTCGTCGAGGGCGAGCTGTCCGGGTTCGCCGGGGATACCCGGCTCCGCCTCGAAACGCAGCGGGACGGTTTCCTTCTCCGGCAGCCGGGACAGCGCGACTTCCACTACGCCCGGGTCGAACCGTACGGGCGGGAGCAGGGGGAACCCGCGTTCGACGAGATGGTGGGGCTAACGGGTTCCTTCCGCTGTCGGGAACTGGGGGTGACCTACGAGGTGCGCCCCGACGCGCGGCCGGGGCTCACCCTGGCAGGCGCCGGCGAGGAGCGGGCTCTGGAGCCGGTGTTCGTGGACCCCGAGGGGTCCTCGCCGGTGTATTCCTGGGACGGCGGTACGGTGCGTTTCCTCCCGGATCCCGATCCCGGCGAAGACCGCGCCCGGGGGTTCGAACTGTCGGCGGGGCGAGCCCGGGGATTCCTGTTCGTTCGGGAGTAAGGGATCGTGTTTCGGATCCCCCCGCGGGCGCTCGCCGTGTTCGTTGCGCGGGGTGTGCTGGGTCTCGTGTTCTTCATGGCGGGCTGGTGGAAGGTGTTCGAGATGGGAGCCTTGGAACACGCACGATCTCTCTTCGTGGGGCCGTACGCGGAGAGCTGGCTGCCGGCGTGGTCGCTTTGGGCGGCCGGGACAGCGGTGCCGTTCGTGGAGCTCATCGCCGGGGGGTTGATGCTGGCCGGGTGGATGCGGTGGCCGGCAGCGCTCGGACTCGGGGGAGTGCTGATCCTCGTGACCTTCGGGCATCTGCTGGCGGAGCCGCTCTTTGCCTTCAACGCGCATGTGATTCCGCGCACACTCTTACTGGTCCTGGTGCTCGCGCTCTTCGAGGAGGACCGCTGGAGCGTGGACGGATCGCTCGCGCGGCGCCGGGCGGCGAAACAAGCGCAGAATCGCTGACCGGTCGCCCCGCGGACTGACCGGGCGCCTCACCGGGCTCGGCGCTCACCTGGGTTTCACCACCGGCTGTTAACAGCCGACGTGATCCCCCGCCCACGACCGCAGCGCGGCGGTCGGGATGCTGGTAGCATGACCGTCGCAAGCATCAGGTGCCCGGAGGTTTCGTCGCGAAGCGACGGGCCCCGTCTTGAAGGGGAAGAGACTCATGTCGAAACAGACTACTCGTCGCGAAGTTCTCCGGGGCGGTGTCGCGCTGGCCGGGATCGGGGCCTTCGGCGTGCCGGAATGGGCGTTTCCCGCTCTCGCGCAGGGTGAGGAGCGCGTCGCGTTCACGGACCTGCCGCCAGAGATCGTGCTGGAGCGGCCGCCGGACCGCCGCATCATCGACGTCCGGAATATCGACGGGCCGATCACGCCGGCCGACCAGTGGTTCACCACCCAGCACCACGGCCATCCGGAGGTCGATCCGGACACCTACCAGTTGAAGGTGTCGGGCATGGTGAACGACACGCTCAGTCTCTCGCTGGCCGACCTCCGGGCGATGCCCAGCCGGGAGCTGGTGTTCGGGTTCGAGTGCTCGGGCAACCGGGGCCCGTTGAACGGGCTGTCGAGCAACGGGCGCTGGACCGGCGTCCCGCTGCGGACGGTCCTCGAGCGGGCGGGCCTGCAGGATCGCGCCCGCGAGATCGTCTTCTTCGGGGCCGATCACGGCGAGGAAGAGGTGTTGTTCCGGGGCCAAACCTTCAACGTCGACCAGCAGTACGGCCGCAGCCTGCCGCGGGACAAGGCGCTGTCGGACGAACCGCTGCTGGCCTACGCCCTGAACGGCGAGCCGCTGACCACGCACCAGGGCCGTCCGCTCCGGCTGCTGGTCCCCGGCTGGTACGGCGCGCCGAACGTCAAGTTCCTCTCCGGGATCCACGTGCAGGAGGACCCCTATCTCGGCAAGTACCAGGCGCGCCATTACCGCACCCTGAAGGGGGAGATGATCAACGGCGAGATGAAGTGGATCGAGACCGCGATCACGAAGATGCGGCTGAAGTCGTACATCGCCCGGGTGACGAAGGTGGGCGACCACCACCGCGTCTTCGGGGTGATCATGCACGACGGCACTCCCATCGAGTCGGTCGAGGTGCGGGTGGACGACGGTCCGTGGCAGGCCGCGACCCTCGACCCCACCATGACCGAGAAGTACTCGTGGAAGTTCTTCACGTACGACTGGCACGGGGCGACGCCGGGCGAGCACACCGTCACCTCGCGCGCCACCGACGTGAGCGGCTACCGGCAGCCGACGGCCGAGGAGCTCGAGGTCAAGCGGACCCGCCTCGAGCAGCACAACCAGCATCCGCGGACGCTGATCATCGCCTGACGGAGCGCGCCGGCGCTCCCTTGTCCTTCCGACGGCCCTGCGGACACGTTCTGCGGGGCCGTCGTCGCTTGCGCGCCATGGCGAGCGTGGGGCGCGAGCAGCTCCCGGTCCGGCGGTATTCTTGGAACCACTTGGGGCCGTTGGGCTCCGCCCTTCTCCTCCCAGCCCCATCATTGGGCCTGCCTCGAACGTACCCACCATGATCACCAGACCCGCTTTCCGGACCGCGGGGCACGGCACCGTCCGCAGCCTTCGCGCCCTCACACTTTCGGGCATCCTCGCCCTCGGCAGCTTTTCCAGCCAAGCCGCCGCCCAGATCCCTACCCCCGAGGAGTTCTTCGGACACCGCATGGGCGCGGACCGGAAGCTCGCCCACTGGGACCGGCTCGTCGAGTACTACGAGCTCATCGGCGGGGAGAGCGACCGGGTCCAGGTCGTCAACATGGGTCCCTCGACGCTCGGCCGGCCTTTCCTCTCGATCTTCATCTCCTCCCGGGAAAACCTGGCGCGGCTCGACGACTACCAGCGGATGAACAGGGTCTTACAGGACCCGCGCGGGCATTCGCAGGGGGAGATTGACGAGGCCGTCGCCGAGGGCAAGGTCGTCTTCGTCCAGTCCTACGCGCTCCACTCGACGGAGGTCGCGGCGGCCCAGTCGGCGGCGGAGATCGTCTGGTCCTTTGCGACCCGCGACGACCCCGGGATCCACGAGATCCTCGACAACACGATCTCGATCCTGATTCCCGCCTTCAACCCCGACGGGGTGGACCTCGTGAACGAGTGGTACGACCGCTGGGTTGGCACCGAATACGAAGGGGCGGGACCGCCGGGGCTCTACCACCACTACATCGGGCACGACAACAACCGCGACGCCTTCATGCAGAACACCGTGGAGTCGCTATACGGCGCCCAGATCATGTTCCGCGAGTGGATTCCGCAGGCGTTCATCGACCACCACCAGATGGGCCCCTACACGGCCCGCATCTACCTGCCGCCCTATGCCGAGCCCATCCGTCCCGGAGGCGATCCGCTCGTCTGGCGGGAGATGTCCTGGTACGGCGCGCACATGGCGTACCGGATGGAGGAACAGGGCTTCCAGGGGTCGGTGAACGCCGCGATCTATTCCGGCTGGGGGCATTTCGGGTTTCACTGGCTCACTCCCTTCCACAACATCGCGGGGATGCTCACCGAGTCCGCCAGCGCGCGGCTGGCTACACCGTTGTACGTGCATCCGGACCAGCTCCGTGGTTCCCGTCAACTCCCGGAATACGAAGCGCAGACCACCTTCCCGAACCCCTGGCCCGGCGGCTGGTGGCGGGTGCGCGACATCGTGGACCGACAGATCGCGGCCACCTTCTCTCCTCTGGAGATCGCGGCCCGGAACCGGGAGACCGTCCTGAAGAACGCCTGGAACAAGTCCAGCCGTCAGATCCGGCGCGGCGCCGAGGACGAGGTCAAGGCGTACATCGTGCCGGCGCGCCAGCACGACCCGCTGACCATGGGCAAGATGGTGGACAAGCTGCTCCTCCAGGGGATCACCATGGAGCGCTCCTCCACGGGCTTCACCCATGAGGGCCGGGTGTACGGGCCGGGGACCTGGGTGGTGTCGCTCGCGCAGCCGAAGCGCGGCGTCGTCCGCTGGCTCCTGGGCCGCACCCTCTACCCGGACAACACCTACACGCGCACCGCCGGCGGCGATCCGATCCGTCCCTACGACATGTCCGGCGACGTGCTGGCCGAGTTCATGGGAGTGCGCGTGGACGAGGCGCGCACGCCGGTGGAGGCGGAGCTCGAAGTGGTCGCCGAGAGGAAGCTGCCCGCGGGGACGGTCGCGTCCTCCGCGCCGGGCGGCTACCTGATCGACGGGGCGTTGAACGACGCGTTCAAGGCGGTCAACTTGCTGTTCGATGCGGGTGCGTCGCTCAGCCGCGTAACCGAGGACACTGGCATGGCGAAGCGCGGGGACTTCATCGTCGCTCCGGGGGTCGCCGCGGCGACGCTCGGTGAGGTGGCCCAGGCAACCGGAGTCAGCTTCGCGGCTCTGGATTCCGACGCTTCCGGCGCCTCACACCCGCTGTCGCAGCAGCGCATCGGCATGTACCAGCGCTACTACGGCGGCAACATGGACGAGGGCTGGACCCGCTGGCTCCTCGAGGACTTCGGTTTCGAGTACACCAGCCTCTTCGACGACGAGATCCTCGCCGGCGAACTGCAGGAGCGCTGGGATGTGATCGTCCTTCCCGCCGACTCGAAGGAAGGGATGCTGGGGCGGGAGGATCCCGGGCAGACGCCGCCCGACTACCAGAGCGGATTTGGAGAAGAGGGCGTCAAGGCCCTCAACGCATTCGTCGAGAACGGCGGCACCCTCGTGACCTTCGCCCAGGCGGGACAGTTGGTGCTCGACGAGTTCGATGTTCCGGTGCGCGACGCGGTTGCCGGCAGGTGGGGGAACGAGTTCTGGTCGCCGGGCTCGACGCTCAAGGTCAAGGTGGACACCTCGAGTCCGTTTGCGTACGGGATGCCGGACGATGCTCTCGCCGCCTACGTCGCCGGCGGGCAGGTCTACGAGACGGTCCCCGGCGCGCGCAGCGCCGACGTGCGGCGCGTGTTGACCTACGTCGACCGGGACATCCTGCAAAGCGGCTGGCTGCTCGGCGAGGACGCCATCGCCGGCAAGGCCGCCATGGTGTCGGTTGACCACGGGGAGGGTCAGGTCGTGATGATCGGCTTCCGCGCGCAGCACCGCGCCCAGACCCACGGCACCTACAAGCTCTTCTTCAACGCCCTGGTGGGAGAGTAGGAGATCTCCAGGAAAGACCCATTCGCCGGTACGTTTCTCCGGTCTTGACCGAGAGGTGCCGGGCGAGCGGGTAGCGAGTACGGCGGGGACTCCTTGCCTTCATCGCCCAGACGTTCCGTAGGTTTCCCTAATGACCCCCCACTTCCGCATCATGCCTTCCCGCGCGGTTGGGTGTCCGCCACGCCTGCGGCCGCCAACCTGCCCGCCAACCCGCCCGCGCCAGCGAGGTCGAGGTCCACTTCCGCGGCAACATCTGCATCGGGTACAGCGCCGCCCGCCGCATTCGCAGGATCCTGGGCTCGCGGGCGGGATTGAAGGGCCTGGTGGTGCTGGTGCCCCGGGGCACCACCGTCTGGCTCGAGGTGACGACCCCGAAGGGCCCGCTTTTCGGGAAGAAGACGCCGCTATCGAAGAACGGGTAGGCGCTGTTCCCGAAGTTCCGGGAAGCCGGGCCACCAGGTCCACGTCATGCACTCGCCGGCCGAACTCGTGGAGGTTCTGGCCGGCTACGGGATCCGGCTCCGCGTGGTCCAGGGCTGCGCTGAATCGCGGCGCGGCGGGGTGCCACCGGGGAACTGCCGACGACTCGAGTAGTCTGCTACCGTAGAGATCCCCCCAAATCCCAAATGAGGAGCGATCCACCGAGACGGTTTGGCACCCTTGTCCTGTTTGTGGCCCTAACCGCATCGTGCGGTTCTGATCCCTTAACCACTCCGGCACCCCGGCCGTCCCCGGTGCCGCAGCAGCTAGCCACGCCGACGAACCTCAGGGTTTCCGCGGCCACGGAAGAGTCGATCACCTGGACCTGGAATCCCGTGGAGGGCGCGAACACCTACGCCGTGCAGGTCACTCTTGACGGGACGTTTGGTGATGACACCTCGGTACGCATCGTCTTGGAGCCGACCTTCACGGGGCGGTACGGCTCGTCCAAGAGGGTCACTGTCCGGGTCGCGGCGGCCTATGGGACGGCGGTGGACATCGCGGTACAGAGCCCGTGGACCACCCCGGTGACCGGCATGACCGACACCCCGCCGCCTGACACGCCGACGGGCCTGCGGGTTTCTGAGACCACGGCGAATTCGATCACCTGGACTTGGCGTGCCGTGGGGCTTGCGACGGGCTACCTCGTGCAACTCAGCACGAACGAGGCCTTCGGTGATGAGGACGACCTGTGGGTGTTGGTCCCGGAGCCGACGTACACGGTGTCGCGCCTCCCGCCGCTCACGACGCGCTACCTCCGGGTCCAGGCCACGAGGTCTGTTGATGGGCCGGCCGAAGTTGTGGTGCGGAGCCCGTGGACCACCCATGTGACCGGCATGACCGGCGCCGCGACGCTTGCGTGGACCAATGTTCCGGACGAACTGGAGCTGGAGGTCGGCGAGACCCAGGAAATCCAAATGACACTGACGCCGGCTGTCGACGCGGACTACACGGTTGAATCTGTGCGGTCGCGCGTGAGCGTCACCGAGAGCGGCCTGAGCGGGGGCGTCCTCCGCGTGACCCTGCGCGGTGAGTCGGCGGGAGGGGACACCGTACGGCTGACGGCGACCGCTCCCGGGTATGAGAGGGCGGAGGCGAGCGTCAGCGTGGAAGTCTTGAGGCCGCTGATAGAGCCACCAGAGCCACCAGCAAATCCGACCGGCCTCGTTATCTCGGATGTCGGCATTGACTTCCTGGAGTGGACGTGGGAGCCGGTGGAAGGTGCGACCAGCTACGAGGTCAGGCGGTGGGACCCTGATACCCCCCCATCCTACCCGTACATTTACCTCGATAACCCGGAGCTGTTCCACCGCTGGGAAGGTTTACCCCCGAACAAGCGCATGGGGATCGACGTGCGTGCGGTAGCGGAGAACGCCGCTGGTCGGGCCGTTAGCGATCTGTGGGGTCCTACTACGGGGTGGACCCTGCCTCCGCGGTTCACGCCGAGTCCCCTCTTTCTTGACCCGCGCTTCGACCGCGATTTCTGGCAGCAATTGGCGTTCAACACCCACGAATGTCCCACGGATCTGGGTGGCATTGTGCTATGCGGAGGGGGCCCCCTCGACAAGAGGCGTCTCCGGGTCCTGCGGTACATCCCGAGTTTCTATATCGAAACGCATGACGACTCGGGCACCCCCACTTTCTCCGGCTCGGAGATCGCCGCGATGCGCCGGATCATCCCACCGGCCGTCGAAGCGTTGACGGGGATGCCCTACACCGGCGAAATCCGAGAAGGGGCGCGGCCCACCCCCGGAAGCATCAGGGAAGGTTGGGTCAGGTTCCGGCAGGTTCCGCACCTCAATGACTATTGCGCGGCGGCGTCCCTCGGAAATCCAGCCGGACTGATCGAGATGATCCCGTCCGGGGCTCTCGAAGGCTGTCGCTTCGAGCCCAGTGTCGCCCATGAAATCGGGCACGCAATGGGCTTCTGGCACGTCTCCGAGCGTACCGACCTGATGCACCTCTATGGGGGGGCAACAGTGGATTGGTTCTCCCCCCGGGAGGTTTTCCATGCCCGGCTCGCGTACGAGATCGGGCGGGGCCAGCCCTATGTCGACGACCGGAGCGGTTTCTTCTCCACTGACGAATACGACGACGAGCTGATGCCCGAACCGCCGACGATTGTGTGTCCGCTGAGGCACTGACGGCCGGCGGCTCAGAAGGGGATGTTCCGCCAGCGTCGCGCGGGGTCTATGGTGTGGGCTCGGCCAACCTCGGGGGACGGGCGCATGGCGGTTTGACGCCGCACTCTCCATGCTGGTGCCCGAGCCGTCAACCCCCTACGTGGAGTTCCCCGCCAAGCCGGAGAATGCGAGCTGGGCCCCGGCCGCCAAGGTCATCCGCAAGATGATCTACTGCGCCGACGGCGTGGGGTATCTCGAGGACGGCTACAGCCAGCTCTTCGTGGTGCCCGCCGAGGGGGGTTCGCCCCGCCAACTCACCAACGGCCCCTTCCATCACCGGAGCCGGCTCTCCTGGACTCCCGACGGCGCCCACATCGGGGCGCATCGTCATCGGCGCTGGTTTCGCGCTCCCGCGCGATGCCGACCGGAGGTCGGCGTTCCAAGCCGTTCGCGCGCTTCTAGCTGATCGGCGGCACGCGCTTTCGCCCGCCTCCGGCGGGCGGTGCCGGTGTAAACACCGGCGGTCCCTGCGGCTACACCGGGATGGGTTCGGCGGCGACTGCGATCCGGTCCTGGTTCTCAAGGATCCAGTCGCAGGTCAGGGCGAGGCCTTCCTCGAGAGGGGTCTCGGGAGTCCAGCCGAGGCTGCGAATCCGGTCCGTGTCCATGCTGTAGCGGCGATCGTGTCCGGGCCGGTCGGCCACGTGGGTGACGCGGCCTCGTCGGCCGCTGGCCCGCTCCGCAAGATCCAGAATGCGGCCCGCCATCTCCAGGTTGGTTCTGCGATCTCCGCTGCCGACGTTGTAGACCGTGCCCGAAACGCCGGCGCGCAGGAGCAGATCCAGCGCGGCGCAGTGGTCGGCGACGAAGAGCCAGTCGCGCACCTGATGCCCGTCCCCGTACACCGGAAGCGCCTCGCCGGCCAGCGCCTTCGCGAAGAAGGTCGGGGTCATCTTCTCGTGGTGCTGGCGCGGGCCATAGGTGTTGGCGCCGCGACTGATGATCACCGCCAGTCCGTGGGTGGCGCGGTAGGCAAGGGCCAGCAGATCGGCGCCGGCCTTGCTGGCGGCGTACGGGTTCTTGGGCGCCAGGGGCGCTTCTTCGTCGACGTCTCCCTCCAGGATTTCCCCGTAGACCTCGTCGGTCGAGACCTGGAGGAACAGCCTTCTCCGGGCGGATCGGCGGAAAGCTTCGAGCAGGACCGCGGTACCCAGGGTGTCGGTGCGGGCGAAGGCCTCGCCATCGAGGATGGCGCGGTCCACGTGGGTCTCGGCAGCGAAATTGATCACGTAGTCCGCCCGGGCGGCCAGCGGCTCGCTGACTGCCTGGTCGCAAATGTCGCCGTGGATGAACTCGTGACGGGGATTCGCGAGCGCGGCGCCGAGGTTGTCGAGGGACCCCGCGTAGGTCAACTTGTCCACCGTGACGACCCGGCAGTCCGGGTAGCGGGCGAGCAGGAGGTCCACGAAGTGGCTTCCGATGAAGCCGGCTCCGCCCGGAACCAGAAACGTCGGGTCGGCAGGCACCTTGGACATCACGCGCACTCTATTGGGGCACTCTATGGGTTCTCGACCGGTTTGCTATCAGGCGATTTGGAGGACGATCTTGCCGAAATGGGCGCCGCGCTCCATGCGCTCGAGCGCCGCGGGAAGTTCGGCGAGCGGATAGTGGCTATCGAGGACGGGCCGAATGTCCGTTCCTGCGAGGAAGCGCACCAGGTCCCGGAGCGCCCGGCGGCAGTCGGTCATGACGCCTGCGATCCGGATCCGGCGCATGACCGCGGGTGCGAACTGCACCGGGGCTTTGAGTCCGGTGAGGGCGCCGAGCAGCGCCACCGTTCCTCCGGCGGCGGTGGCTCGGAGCGACTGGCCAAGCGTCCCGGCGCCGCCGTTTTCGACGACCAGGTCCGCACCCTCGCCGTTCGTGGCCTCCCGCACGGCCCGGTCCCAATCCGCCACTTCCGTGCGGTGAATTCCTACGTCGGCACCGAGGGATCGGGCTCGTTCCAGTTTTTCGTGAGAAGAGGAAGTGATGATCACCCGCGCTCCCAGGGCCTTGGCGATCTGGAGAGCGAAAACGGAAACCCCGCCGGTCCCCAGGGTGAGGACCGTCTGGCCGGCCTGAATCGGGCCCTCGGTGACGAGGGCGCTCCACGCGGTGAGGGCTGCGATGGGAAGCGTGGCGGCTTCTTCGTGGCTCCACCCGGAAGGTGCGTGACAAATCGCCGCCTCCGGGAGGACGACGTGTTCCTGGCCCATCCCCGGGCCGGGTCCGCCAAGCGTGGCCCGCGAGTACTCGCGCCGGAAGCGGCCGTCTTCCCAGCCCACCACCGGATGGGTGATGACCCGATCTCCGGGCGAGAAGGCCGTGACTCCCTCGGAGACTTCGAGGACAACGCCCGCGCCGTCGCTCACCGGAACCTGGGGCAGCGGCAGCCGCGGGTTGTAGAGCCCTTTCAGGATCAGGAGGTCCCGGTAGTTCAGCGAAGCGGCGTAAAGTCCGACCAGAACCTCGCCCGGACCCGGCTCGTCGGGGCGGTACTCCTCGATTCGGAGGTTTTCGGCGCCAAACCGATGGAACACCCAGCGCTTCACCCCGGCAGTGTACCGAGCGGACACTCATCTGAGGCCCCTCCGGTCGCCCGAACCGGCGGCAGGTGCGTGCCACAGGCTGCTAGTGTTCGCCCGCATGTCCGAGGGCACGCTTTTCGACCGGATCATCCAGGGCGAACTGCCGAGTTACCGCGTCTATGAGGACGACCTGGTGTACGCGTTCCTGGACATCGAGCCGCAAAGCGCCGGGCATCTCCTGGTGGTTCCGAAGGAAAGCGGGGAAACCCTCGGTGAGCTCTCGGACGAATCCTCCGCCGCCATCGGAAGGGTGTTGCCCCGGATTTGCCGGGCGGTCGCGAAGGCCACCGGCACTCCGGACTGCAACATACTCCTGAACAACGGAAAGCCCGCCGGGCAGGCCGTTCCCCACGTACACTTCCATGTCATCCCCACCTACGGTCGCCGGAGCGCACCGGGGCAGGGGCTTCACACGGTCTGGCGTCCGGGGTCACTCGGCGCCTCCCAAGGAGAGCGAATCTCGGCAGGTATTCGCGACGCCCTCGCTGATGAAGTGGCGGCTCGCGGTTCCTGATTTCGGAGGACAGCGCCACCTGGCCATGACGCCGGGTGGCCGTCCGCATAGAGCATGATGACCAAACCCTGGCGGCGAACCGGCGCACAACTCATCTGGGAGACCCTCCTCGAGGAGGGTGTGCACACGGTGTTCGGGTATCCGGGCGGAGCGATCCTGCCGGCGTACGACGCCATGCTGGACTACTCGATCCGCCACATCCTCGTGCGGCACGAACAGGGCGCCACCCACATGGCCGACGGCTACTCCCGGGCGAGCGGGGAGGTGGGGGTGGCGGTCGCGACCTCCGGACCCGGCGCGACGAACATGGTGACCGGAATCGCCACGGCGATGCTGGATTCTTCGCCCATTCTGTGCATCACCGGCCAGGTCGGCAGCGCGCTGATCGGCACCGACGCTTTCCAGGAGACGGATGTCACCGGCGTCACCCTTCCGATCACGAAGCACAACTACCTGGTGACCGACGTGGACGACGTCGCGCCGGCGATTCACGAGGCCCTGTACGTCGCCCGCTCCGGCCGTCCGGGCCCGGTGCTGGTGGACATCACCAAAGACGCCCAGCAGGCATTCACCGAGCAGCGCCCGCGCCTCGGGAAGGTGGACCTGCCGGGTTACCGTCCCGAGCCGAAGCCGCCGGATGCCGAGTTGCGGAGGGCCGCGGAACTCATCAACCGGGCAAGCCGCCCGGTCATCCTCGCCGGGCACGGCATCCTGATATCGGGTGCGATGGGGCAGGTCCGGGAACTGGCCGAGCGCGCCCGCATCCCGATCGCCATGACGCTCCTCGGCATCGGCGCGATCCCGGCGAACCACTCCCTGAACATGGGGATGATGGGGATGCACGGCGAGTCGTGGGTGAACCAGGCTATCCAGGAGGCCGACCTGCTCATCGCGCTCGGGATGCGGTTCGACGACCGGGTCACCGGCAGCCTCAAGACCTACGCCCCGAACGCCGCCAAGATCCACGTCGACATCGATCCGGCCGAGTTCAACAAGAACGTCCGGGTGGACGTGGCCCTCGCCGGCGATCTGGCTGCCGTGCTCACCCATCTCTCACCCGAGGTCGAGGCCCGGGACCGCTCGGAATGGCTGGGGAAGATCTCCGGCTTCAAGGGGAACACGTCGGTCCGCGACATCCAGGACCTGCCCGACATGGGGCGCCTGTATGCCGCGCACGTCATCCACGACATCTGGCGCATGACCGGCGGGAACGCGATCGTTGCGACGGATGTCGGCCAGCACCAGATGTGGGAAGCCCAGTACTACCCGCACAACAAACCCCGGTCGTTGATTACGTCCGGCGGGCTCGGCACGATGGGATTCGCCCTCCCGGCGGCCGTGGGCGCCAAGGTGGCGCGCCCCGACGAGGAGGTGTGGGTCATCGCCGGAGACGGCGGCTTCCAGATGACCATGTGCGAGCTGGCCACGATCGCGCAGGAACGGCTGAAGGTCAACATCGCCATCATCAATAACGGGTACCTGGGCATGGTGCGGCAATGGCAGGAGTTTTTCTACGACCGCCGCTACGCCGGCACTCCGATCCTGAGCCCGGATTTCGCCGCCCTCGCCCGGTCCTTCGGACTCGGCGGCGAGACCGTCCGGAATCGCCAGGAAGTCGAGAGCTCGGTCGAGCGCGCCCGCGCGGACGAGCGGACCGTGGTCCTCGACTTCAAGGTCGAAAAGGAGGACACGGTGTACCCCATGGTGCCGACGGGCGCCCGCCTCCAGGACATGATCCGGCGTCCGGGACCCGACTCGGAAGGCGACCCGGAACCGGAAGGCGAACCGGTGACTTCCGGCGGCTCCGTCGAATGGTGAGCAGGTGACTTCCGATCCGGTTGAGCGACCGAGGCCGCACATCCTCGCGGTCTGGGTGGAGGACCTTCCCGGGGTCCTGAACCGCGTCACCTCGCTCTTCCGGCGCCGCGGCTTCAACATCGAGTCGCTCACCGTCGGACCCGCCCGAGCCCCGGGGGTGTCCCGGATGACGATCGTGCTGCGGGCGGACCCGACGGCCGCGCGCCGGATGCTGGTCCAGCTCTCCCGTCTCGTCAACGTGCTGCGCATCGACGAAATTACGAACGAGCCCACGATCCGCCACGAGTTGGCTATGTTCAAGGTTGCGGCCGCCCCCGAGGAACGCTCTCAGGTGATCCATTTGGCGGGTGCCATCGGGGCCCGCCTGGTGGATATCGCGCCAGGGTCGGTGGTGATCGAGGCCACCGCTTCGCCGCAAAAGATTGATGGGCTCGCCGAAGTGCTGCGCCCCTACGGGATCCTGGAACAGGTTCGCACCGGAATGGTCGGGATGGCGCGGGGCGCGGCGAGCGTCATGACCGACCCGGATGCCCGGAATCCACCGAAGCGCCGGATTGCGCGGGACGAGGGCGACGGCGGATCGCAGTCCGTTTAACAGCCTGTGGCGAAACCCAGGCGGCCCAGTTCTCCCGGTGGGGGCTCGGCCGGCGATCCATCCCGGCCAAACAGCCGGTGATGAAACCCACGCGGCGTTCGGCCGGCGATTCATCCCGGCTGACCGCGTCGCTGCGCGCCGCTCATCGTTGCGCTTCGGTCGAAATACACTCGGGCCAGTTCTCCCGGTGGGGGCTCCTCCCTCACGCGCCTTGTCAGCCGGGCGCCTCACCGACCTCGGCGCTCACGCGGGTTCCACCACCGGCTGTTGACCGCGTCGCTTTGCGCCGCTCATCGTTGCGTTTCGGTCGCAATACACCAGGGCCAGTTCTCCCGGTGGGGGCTCCTCCCTCACGCGCCTTGTCAGCCGGGCCCCCACCGGGAGGACTGGCCCCACCGGGAGAACTGGGCCTCCCCGGCCTCGGCGCTCACCCGGGTTCCACCACAGGCCGTTAGGATTTTCTCAGCAGCGAAGGCAGACTCTCCCTTTCTTGTCACGCCCGCGGTTTGCGGGCGCCCTTGACGCAACGTTTTCCGGCGAAATGGACGCTTCGCCGCCCCCGGAGGATCTCTTCCATGGCCACCATCTACTACGACGACTCCGCGAACCCGGACCTGATCAAGGGCCGCAAGGTTGCGGTCTTCGGCTACGGCTCGCAGGGCCACGCGCATGCGCTGAACCTCCGTGACAGCGGCGTCGAGGTCCGGATTGCGCTCCACGCGGGGAGCCGCTCCCGCGCCCGGGCGGAAGCCGAAGGACTCACCGTGGTCCCGGGAAGCGAAGCGGCGGCCTGGGCCGACGTCATCGTCCTGCTGACTCCGGACACCACCCAGGCGGGGATCTACGAGGAGCAGGTGGCGCCGCATCTGGCGCCCGGCAAGACGCTCATGTTCGCCCACGGCTTCAACATCCGATTCGGCACCATCCGGCCGCCGGCGGACGTGGACGTCTCGCTCATCGCTCCGAAGTCGCCCGGCCACCGGGTCCGCGAGTTGTTTGTGGAGGGCGGGGGCACCCCGGCCCTGGTGGCCGTAGAGCAGGACGCTTCCGGCAGCGCTATGGCGCTCGCCCTTTCCTATGCATGGGGGGTCGGCCTCACCCGCGCCGGAGTGATCGAGACCACGTTTGCGGAGGAGACCGAGACCGACCTCTTCGGAGAGCAGAGCGTCCTCTGCGGCGGAGTCAGCGAACTCGTCAAGGCGGGCTTCGACACGCTGGTGTCCGCCGGATACCAGCCGGAGATCGCCTACTTCGAATGCCTCCATGAACTCAAGCTGATCGTGGACCTGATGTACCGCGGCGGCCTCAACTACATGCGCTACTCGGTCAGTGACACCGCCGAGCACGGGGACTACCACGGCGGCCGCCAGATCGTCACGGAGGAGACGCGCGAAGCGATGCGAAAGATCCTCGAGGACGTGCGCAGCGGCGCCTATGCCAAGGTCTGGATCGATGAAGATCGGGCCGGGCGTCCCAACTTCATGGCGCGCCGGCGGGAAGAACAGGAGCACCAGATCGAAACGGTCGGCGCCGAGCTGCGGCGCATGATGCCCTTCCTGGATGCGGTCACCCTCAAGGAGTCCGTCTGATTCCGGAGTCCCCACTCCCCGCTTCCCCGTAACATCTCCGGTTTCGTCCGGGGAGGCGCTTCATGCTGCGAGTCACGGTTTGTGCACTGTTGGTCCTGGGTCCGGGACTTTCTGGAGGCTTGGCCGAGGCGCAGGCGCCGGCGCCGGCGCCTGCACCGGCGCCTGCACCGGCGGACGTCCTCGGTTTCGAGCCCGGGGACGACTACCAGCTCGCGCTGTGGGGAGAACTGACCCCCTACTACGAGCAGCTCGCGGCAGCGAGTGATCGGGTCGAACTCCGGCAGATCGGCGAAACCGTCCTCGGGAAGCCGCTTCTCATCCTCTTCATCTCCTCACCGGAGAACCTCGCGGAACTGGACCGGCACCGGGCGAATGCCCGCGCGCTGGCCCACGCCGAGATCCCGGAAGACGAGGCGGTCCGCCTGTCCCGCGAAGGCAAGGCGGTCGTCTGGATCGACGCCGGACTGCATGCCACCGAGGTGGCGCCGGCGCAGATGATGCCGCTCCTCGCCTACCGCGTCGCCACCGAGGAATCGGAGGAGATGCGGAAGATCCGCGACGAGGTGATTCTCATCCTCATGCCCTGCATGAACCCCGACGGACTCGACATCGTCGCGTCCTGGTACCGCCGGAACCTCAAGACCCCGTTCGAGACCACCCGGCCGCCCGAGCTTTACCACCACTACGTCGGGCACGACAACAACCGGGACTGGTTCATGAACAACATGCCCGAGACGGCGGCGGTGAGCCGGGTCCTCTACCACGAGTGGTTCCCCCAGATCGTCTACAACCATCATCAGACGGGGCCGGCCTGGGCCCGGATCTTCCTGCCGCCCTTCGCGGACCCGGTGAATCCAAAGATCCATCCCGGAGTCACCACTTCGGTGAACCTGATCGGTTCGGCGATGGCGAACCGCTTCGCGATGAAGAAGATGCCGGGCGCCGTCTCCGACATGATCTACTCGATGTGGTGGAACGGGGGTATGCGCACCGCCCCTTACTTCCACAACATGATCGGTCTGTTGACCGAGACCTCGCACGCCTCGGCGAGTCCGAGGATGTACGACCCCGAGGAACGCCCGGAGTTCGTCGGGAATCCCCGCCGGGGGCAGGCAGCGCCCACGAACGGCACGGATGTTTTCTATCCCTATCCCTGGCCCGGCGGGGAATCGCACTTCTCCGATCCGGTCCGCTACACGTTCACCGCTTCGATGGCGGTGTTGGAGGTGGCGGCCGACCTTCGCGAGAAGTGGCTCTTCGACATCTGGCGGATGGGCCGCGACGCGATCGAGGGGAGCGATGCGAGCTGGATCGTGCCCGCCGACCAGTGGGATCCGGGGGAGGCCGCTGCCCTCGTGAACGTGCTCCATGACGGGGGCATCGCCATCGAGCGGGCGGAAGAAGCGTTCGAAATCGACGGAGAAACCTACGGCGAAGGCTCCTACATCATCCCTGGAGCCCAGGCATTTCGCGCCTATGCCGACGACCTGCTCGAGCCGCAGGAGTACCCGGACCGGCGTCGCACCGCCGACGGGCCGCCTGATCCCCCTTACGATCTGGCGGGCTGGACCCTGCCCATGCAGATGGGAGTGCGGGTGGATCGCGTTGCGGAGGTTCCGGAGGTCACATCCGCGCCGGTGGACGGTCCGGTGCGCGCCCCCGCGGGAGAAGTCTCCTCGGGCGCTTCCTTCGGCTATGCGATCTCGCACCAGCCGAACGCCGCGGTAATTGCCCAGAACCGGCTGCTCGCCGCGGGCGCCGAGGTCTCCTGGGCTGCCGAGGGGTTCCGCGACCAGGGAACCGACTACCCGGCGGGCACCCTCGTGGTGCGTAAATCGGATCCCGCCGACGCCGCGATGGAAGGAATTGCCTTGGAACTCAGCCTCGACGTTCGAGGGCTCGCCGACGCGCCCGGAGTGGAACTCCTCCCGCTGGAACCGGTGCGGGTGGGGCTATACAAGTCGTACGTCGCGAGCATGGACGAGGGTTGGACCCGCTGGCTGCTCGAGAACTACGAATACGACCTCACCAGCCTTTCCGACGACGACGTGCGCACCGGCGACCTCTCGCGCCTGGACGTGATCGTCCTGCCGCACCAGAGCCCGGAAGCCATCCTGCAGGGACACGCCCCAGCCACCATGCCCGAGGAGTTCACCGGGGGCATTGGCCTCGAGGGATCGCTGGCGCTCAGCCGCTTCGTCGAGGAGGGCGGGATGTTGCTGACGCTCGACGGCGCGAGCGATTTCGCGATCGCCCAGTTCGGCCTGCCCCTGAAGAACGTCACCGCCGGGTTGGACGACCGCCGGTTCTTCATCCCGGGCTCTCTCATCCGGGCCACCGTCGATACCTCCCACCCACTGGCCTTCGGGATGCGCGACGAAGTGGCGACCCAGTTCGTCAGCAGCCGGGCCTTCGACACCGTGGGCCTGGCGCGGACCCGCGAGGGGGGAGAAGAAACCACCATGGAGCCGCCCCCCGCCAACGTGGAAGCGATCGCTCACTACGCCGAGGAGGACATCCTCATGAGCGGCTGGGCGCTCGGCGAGGAGGACGCGATCGGCGGCAAGATCGCCATGGCCCGGGTGCCGATGGGCGCGGGCGAGGTCGTCCTCTTCGGCTTCCGGCCCCAATTCCGGGGCCAGCCGCGCGGAACCTACAAGCTGTTCCTGAATGCGCTGAACGGCGCCACCGTGGAGGATCTCGGGGCGCGGTAGGCCGAACTGGCGTTAGAATCCGCGCTTCCTATGGCCAGAATCTGCAAGTTGACCGGAAAGCGTCCTCTGTCGGGGAACTCCATCAGCCATGCCCACAACAAGACGAGGCGGCGTCAGCTTCCCAACCTGCAGTGGAAATCCGTGTGGGTTCCGGAACTGGAGCGGTCCGTCAGGCTGCGCCTCACGACCAGCGCCCTTCGCACGATTGACAAGAAGGGTTTGATCACCTACCTGAAGGACGAGGGCCTGCGCCTCCGGGATGTCCTCCCGGCCCGCGCCCCCTTCCGCAACCTGTAAGGAAGGAGCGCCGGTGTTCACACCGGCATCGCGGCCGAAGGCCGCGAAACTCCCACCGCCAATCGAGAAAAAGCGTGGCGGCGCCGCTTCCCAAACCCCGTCACGCGGGCAGGAATCCCTGCTCCTTGAAGTGCGCGTCAAAAGTGAACGCGTGCCGGATCCGCCGGTCCCGCATCACCTCGAAGGAGAGCCAGTCCACCAGGGAGACATTGCGCCGGGCAGCGGCGAACATTGCCGCCGTGGCGCGCCGGTGGAGTTTTTCGTCGATCCAGACGACCTCGGCGATGGGTAGCAACCCGTCGTGGAGCTGTCGAACCGCTTGGATGCCCAGTCGCCGGGCGGTGAGCGCGGTCGATTCCACGATGATCGCGTGATGAGTGAGCAAGCGCTGCTGACCGCTGCGAACGCCGGCGAGCAGGCGATCCCAAGTCCGTTTCGCGTCGTCATGAAACCGCTGCTCGGCGTCGAGCAGGGCGAAGAGCGCCGACGTGTCGAGGAAAACGGGCGGCATCACTCTGGCAACCGCCACCTTGTCATCTCCTCCTCCAGAATCTCTGCGAACGCCTCGTCGTGTTTTTCGGCGATGTCGGTGCGCCCGGAGCGGAACGCCCCGACCGGTTGCTTGGCGCGCTCGATCAGGTCATCAAGCGCGGCGTCTCCGGCGTAGGCGTCGAGGGCCTGGCGCAGCAGACTGTCCGGCGACAGGCCGAGTTCTTCCGCCAGCCGGTTCAGTCGCTGCGTCGCGTTCTCGGTGACACTTCCGGGGGTGTCCGAGCCGTAAGGCTGGACTCCCTCCTCCACACCGGCTGCGTTGCGTTCCGCCGTCGCTTCCGCGTGACGTGGAGCGACAACCGGTAGCAGGCGGGCGACTGGACGGCCCCACTTGGTGATGGTTATGGGAGTGCGGTTGGCGGCGACTTCGTCAAGGAGTCTGAGGCAGGTGTCCTTGAATTTTCCGGCGGAAATGGAACGCATGGATCGATTATAGCCATGGCCATATCGGGCCCAGCCTGGATAAGGAGCCGGTTCCCGAAACGGTTCCGTAGAATGGGCTCCGGACGGCGTCCCGACAGGATCGCCTCTCCGGGAAACATAGGTGGCTCGTCCGATGACACAACGCGATTGGGTCGCAAAGATCCAGCCCCGGCTTGCGGAGGAACTGTCCGACCTCACCGTAGAGGCAGGGCGGACCTCGTCCTACACCCGTGAGGTCCGGGACTACGAACCGCCGGAGGGCGGGAAACCGCTCTCATTGAGAGGTGACGAGACTCTTGAACCGTTCGTTATCGATCTGCTCGTCGGCGAGTCGGTGAGCCCTGCGGTTTGGCGCCCCCGAGTGGCGCTGGAAATCAAGGTCGGAATCAGCCCGCAGGACGCGGTCCGTGACCCTCACAAAGCGTTTCTCCACAAGACTTTCTCGCCGTATCTGCGCTACGGCGTCCTTCTCCTGGGCTCCCCCGGCGAGTCCCGCGAGCTGCTCATTCCCAAGCAAGGCCATATCGACTTCGTGATGTCACTGCCCGGGAGGGAACTGACGCCGGCGGACATCGGGACCCTGGCGAGATTCATTCGTCAGGAGGCGGGGGCGTCCCGCCAACTCGAAGAGCTCGGGTGACCGCAGGCTCACCCGGGGCAGATCACCCGCTTTGCCGGGGCGGGCTCCATTTGCGCGGCTGGCGACGGGAGTTTCGCGGCCTTCGGCCGCGATGCCGGTCGGAAGTGGCGATGGGGCCGTCCCCGGGTGAGTCTGGGCACTCGGCGTGCTTGACGATGGGAGTTTCGCGTCCTTCGGCCGCGATGCCGGTCTGAAGACCGGCGCTCCAAGCCCGGCGTCCGTAGAATCGGCTCCCCGAGAGGAATGCCCATGTACCTGCGTCTCAGCTTCGCCCTCCTGCTGCTGGCGGCCACTCCGCTTTTCGCTCAGCCCCAGCGCTGGCCGCCGCCGCCCATCATCCAGGGGGTTGCGGAGGCGTATCCGCCGGCGCGCCACGGTGGGAACTACATGCACAACTACTACTTCCCGCCGGCGCCGAGCAGCACTCCCTGGGCTCCCGCCTGGTCACCGGACGGGAAGTCGATCGCGGTGGCGATGTCCGGCTCCATCTGGCGCGTGGATCCCGAAACGGGGATTGCCGATGAACTGACGTCCGGCCCCGGATACCACTCGCTCCCCACCTGGTCTCCCGACGGGAGACACATCGTCTTCACGGTGGACCGAAACGGCGAGACCATCGGCCTCGCGATCACGGACCTGGCCACCGGGGAAATCCGTTCTCTCGCGGACGATGAGTTCCTTTACACCGATCCGGCGTTCTCGCCGGACGGGACGCGGCTCGCCTACGTGTCCACGAAGCCATCGGGCTACTTCAACGTCTATGTCCGGGAGTTCGCGAACGGCGAACTCGGCTCCGAAGAGATGGCGCTCACCAGGGACGAGAGCTACGGCAAGGAGCGGCTCTACTTCGGATCCTGGGACATGCACATCACGCCGGCCTGGATGCCCGACTCCCGGGAATTGCTGATGGTCTCCAATCACGAGGTGCCGCTCGGCTCGGGGAACGTCATCCGGATTCCGATGGCGGCAGACGGCTTCGAAGAGGGCGTGACGGTGCTCGCGGAACAGTCGCTCTACCGGAGTCGTCCGGATGTCTCCATCGACGGGAAGCGGTTCATCTATTCCTCGACCGCCGGCGCGGCGGACCAGTTCTCGAACCTCTACGTCCAGCCGACCGACGGTGGTTCGCCCTACAAGCTGACCTTCTTCGAGCACGACGCCTTCCACCCCCGCTGGTCGCCGAACGGCGAGTGGATCGCCTATGTGGACAACTCCGGGGGACTCCCGCAGCTCGCGCTGCTCGAGACCTACGGCGGCAAGCGGCGCGTCGTGGAGATCACCCGGCGCAACTGGAGCCGGCCGATGGGGGTGCTCTCGGTGCGCACCGTGGATGACGCGACCGGCGAGGAGGTCGCGGCCCGGATTCACCTGCGGGCCTCCGACACCCGGTTCTACGCCCCGCCGGACGCCTACGCCCGGATCGGGGGCGCCGATGAACACTCCTTCCACCAGGCAGGCACTTTCCGGATGGAAGTCCCGGTGGGACCCCTCGAGATCGAGGCGGTGCGCGGCTTCGAGTACGAACCCCTGAGCGCCAGTGTGGAGATCGCGGCCGGCGACGTCACCGAGCTCACCCTGCGGCTCGTTCGGATCACCGACATGGCGGCCAAGGGATGGTGGAGCGGCTCCACCCATGTCCACATGAACTACGCCGGCAACCTGCACAACACGCTGGAGAACCTGATGTTCATGTCGGATGCCGAGGACCAGGACGTGGTGTTGGAACAGGTCGCCAACAAGGACAACCGCATTCTGGACTACCAGCACTTCATCCCCGGCGGCGGGGCGCATCCGCTTTCCAGCGAAGATCGGGTGCTGGTGGTGGGACAGGAATACCGGCCACCCTTCTACGGCCACGTCTTCCTCTTCGGGATGGAGGAGCACCTCCTTTCGCCCTACACCACCGGCTACGAGGGAACCGGAATCGAGAGCCTCTATCCGTCGAACACCGACATGTTCCGGAAGGCGAGAGCCCAGGGTGCGACCGTCGGCTATGTGCACGCGTTCTTCGGCGAGAACGATCCGCTCGTCGGCCCGGGCGGAAGTCCCGGGAACCTGGGTGGCGCCAAGGGATACATGGTGGATGCCGCGCTCGGCACCACGGATGCGGTCGAATGGTCCTCTGCGTCCCGGGCCGGGTTCTTCCCCTGGTACGCCACGCTGAACAACGGCCTCCGGGTCACCGCGGTGGGCGGCGAGGACTCGATCAGCAACATGCAGCGGTCCAAGCTGGTCGGCTCGGTCCGCACCTACGTGAACACCGGAGAACGGGGACTGGACCTCGACGCTTTCCTCGAAGGGATCCGGGAGGGCAGGGCCTTCGTGAGTTGCGGCCCGGTGCTCGATTTCCGGGTGGAGGGGCGGATTCCCGGGGACGACGTGCAGCTTCCCGAATCGGGAGGCGAAGTGGAGTGGAGCGCGTGGGTGCGCTCCTCGACGCCGCTCCAGCGGGCCTGGGTGGTCTCGGGGGGCGTGGACGTGGCCGAGGTGCCGCTGTCGGAGGACCGGCGCTCCGCCCGGGCGACCGGGCGGGTAACGATGGACCGGAGCGGCTGGCTGATCCTCCGGGCGGAAGGTTCCCCGGAGGAGGCGCGCCCGCTTGACTGCAGCTACGCGCAGGCGTTCACGAATCCGGTCTGGGTCAGGGGAGGGGAGCAGCCGGTCCGCAGCGCCGCCGCCGCCGAATACTCCATCCGCTGGATCGACCGGCTACGCCAGTTGGCCGAGGAGTGGGAGTACTGGCGCTCGGACGCCGAGAAGGCGCACGTCTACGCCCAGTTCGACGAGGCCCGCGCCATCTACGAGGGATTCCTGGCCGAGGCCCGCGCGCTGGGCCGGGAATGAGGGAGCGGACCGGTCGGAATCTCCCCGGCGACGCTTCGGGGTTTTAGTTCCCGCCTGATACCCTCGCGATATGAGCCTGATGGGGCGCACCTTCGGCACGAAAGCGCCGTTTGTCGCGGCCAGCGAAATCGACGAGGTTCTGAGCGACGGGCGCATTTTGCTGCTCGACGTCCGGACCGCTCTGGAACTCGCGGAGGCGGGGACCATTCCCGGCGCGGTCCATATTCACCTCGGAGAACTCGCGGAGCGGGTGGAAGAACTGCCCCGCGACCGTCCGGTGCTCACCACTTGAATGGTGGGGCCACGCGCCGCGCGGGCCGCGGCCATTTTGGAAAACGCAGGCTTCGAGGTCATTGGTTTCAGCGGCCTCAAGCAATACAGCGGCGTCCGGGAGTACCGGCCGCTCGATTGATTCCCTAAAGGAGGTCCATTGTGAAACGGACTCTTTCCCTTGCCGGTGTCGCCTTGGCGGCAGCGGCTCTCGCCTGGGGCTGCGGAGGCGGCGAGCCTCCGGCCGAGGAGAGCGCGGCGCCCGAGCCCGCGGCCCCGGAGCCCGCGGCCCCCGAAGCAGCCCCGCGGGTCGAAGCTGAGGCAATCGACGCGGCTCTCGCGGCCGGCGCGCTCCTCCTCGACGTTCGCACCGATGAGGAGCTCGCCGAACACGGCACGATCGATGGCTTCCTCCACATTCCGATTGACGAACTGGAGGCGAGGATCGGAGAACTCCCGAGCGGAGTTCCCGTCCTCACCGCTTGACAGGGTGGCGGAAGAGCCGCGCGTGCCGCGGAGCTACTACAAGCAAACGGATACGAAGTCGTCGGTTTCTGTGGCCTGAGAGGCTACGAGGGAGAGCGGGTCTATCCCGGAGCCTCGGGTAACTGATCCGGACGAAACGCGTCAGATCTGAACGGTCCGGAATCCCGCCATCACGTCGCGGCGGTCCGGGTCGAAGAAGTTGCGGTAGCGGCCGGTCAGCATCCGGCCGCGAGTCGCCCAGGCGCCGCCGCGCAGCACCTTCGTCTCGTGGAATCCGGCCTCGGAATATTCCCGGTAGGCGTCGGGACGAAATCCGGGATAGGGCCGGAAGGTGTCCGCCGTCCACTCCCAGACGTTGCCGAGCATCTGCCGGCAACCGAAGGCGCTGTCTCCGGCGGGCAGCGCTCCGACGTCGGAACATCCGAGCGACCAGCCGTCGAGGTTCGCGCGCCGCGGGTCTGGAGGCGCCTCGCCCCAGGGATACGTCCTTTTGGTTGCCGCCAGGCGCTCTCCGTCGGGTTCGCCGAGGGCGGCGGTCTCCCACTCCACCTCGGTGGGGAGCCGCCGTCCGGCCCAGGCGCAATAGGCATTGGCCTCGAACCAATTGACGTGGATGACAGGTTCGTTCAGGGGCAGCGGCTCGATGAGGTCGAACCGCCGCACCTGGAATCCTTGCCCTCCGTCGGGAATCCAGTAAACGGGATGGGTTGCCCCGGCCTCTACCCTCCAATCCCAGCCCGCTTCGCTCCACAACTCCCGCCGCTGGTACCCGCCGGCGTCCACGAATTCGGCGAACTCCCCTTGGCTGACCGGCGCCTTCGCGATCGAAAACGGCGGAACCCGGAGCGGGTGCGCCCATTTTTCGTTGTCGAAGAAGAACGGCGCCTCCCTCTCCGCGCCGAGCCGGAACGTGCCGCCGGGGACGCTGGTGTCTCCCGGGTGGCTGCCGTCGCCCGCGATTTCCCGAGTCCGACCCGGGCCGATTCGCGGCGCGGGGTAGCCGAGGGTCTGCCGGGAATAGATGTACGCCTCGGTGTGCATGTCCTCATGGAAGGTGGCGAACTGATACATGAAACTGTGGCTCTCGCTCGCCAACCCCGGCTCCAGCCTTTCCAGGCAGCGGTCCTTGACCGTGTCGGCGTAGCGGATCGTTTCGGCCATGCCCGGGAGGGGCAGATCCCAGCGAACCTCCTGGTGGACGGCCGCCGAGTCGTAGAGGTCGTCTCCCTCGGGCAAGATCGGCGCGTATCCGTAGAGGTCCCGCAGGATGAACCTCTCGTGGAACCAGGCGACGTGCCCGATCTCCCACCGCAGCGGGTTGACGATCGTCAGCCGCGCTCCCATCAGTTGCTCCTCGTCGAGGCCGGTCGTCAGCGCCAGGCTTCGCCGGTGGGCGTCGTCCATCATGGCTGCGAGGTCCTCGGCCGGGACGCGCTCGCTCATGGTTTCCGTACAGGCTAAGGGGTCGCCCGTGCGAATCATTCTAGTAACCCCGGCGGGCGCGGGTTCGCGCAGCGGGAACCGCGTCACGGCGGTCCGCTGGGCGCGGTTCCTCCGGTCGCTCGGCCACCGCGTCGCGGTCCAGACCACCTGGGACGGCACTCCCGCGGACCTGATGATCGCCCTCCATGCCTGGCGGAGCGCCGCATCGGTTACCCGCTACCGATCGCGTTTTTCGACCCGTCCGCTGATCGTGGCGCTCACCGGAACGGACGTGTACCGCTTTCTGCACTCCGATGAAGCGACCACCCGGCGGTCGCTCGAAGACGCCGATGTCCTGGTCGCGCTCCACGATCTGGTCGGGGAAGCGCTGCCCGTGGAGTTTCTTTCGAAGGTGCGTGTCGTTCACCAGTCGGTAGCGAACCCGGGTCTGCCGCGCCGTCCTTCCAGACGCTTTTTCGATGTTTGCGTGGTCGGGCACCTGCGCTCCGAGAAGGATCCGATGAGAGCGGCCTACGCGGCGCGGGCCATGCCCGAAGCCTCCCGGTTGCGCGTTCTCCACGCCGGCGGCGCCCGCGACGCGAACTGGGCGGAGCCGGCGCGCCGGGAGATGGCCTGCAACCGGCGCTACCGGTGGCTTGGTGAAGTTCCGGGGTGGCGCGTGCGCCGGCTCTACGCACGGACGCACGCCATGGTGATCTCATCGGTGATGGAAGGGGGGCCTAACGTGGTGTCGGAAGCGATCGTCGCCGGGCTCCCGGTGATCGCTTCCCGGATTCCGGGGAACGTCGGTCTCCTCGGCTCGGAATACCCGGGCTACTACCCTCCGGGAGACACTGATGCGCTCCGCGCCCGGCTGTGGCGCGCCGAAAGCGAGCCCGGATTCCTCGACGACCTGGCCCGGCATGGCGCCAAGCGAGCGCCGCTGTTCGCGCCCGAGCGCGAGGAGCAGGCCTGGCGCCGGCTACTCGCCACTACGGGGTGATCTTCGGGAACGCCGAAGTCCGATGGCTCCGAGCGATAGCCGGATGTCCGCGGTTGCTCGAATCAGTGGATGAGGAAGATTTTTTCGTTCGGCGGTTGGAGCCACTCGACGCCCTTGCTCGTCACGACTTGAGGGTTCGAGATGTTGATCGCCAGCGGGAACCCCGGTCTTTCCGGGATGTTCATATGCACCATGTACTCGAACGCGAAGATGTGATTCTCCTGGATCACCAGGTGATGTCGGTCGGCCCGGAAATTCGTCATTGACGCTCCGACGGTTCCCGTGCCGACGGTGGCGAAAGCGTGGTTGTCAATTGCGAATCCCGGCTGATCGCCGTCGCCGAGCCCCTCCTGGATGATCACGTAGTCGAGGTTCCGGTTGCCATCGGGCGTCCGTCCTATTCCCTGAATTCCCGAGTTCACGAACGGCGTGTACAGATAACCCGCCGCTTCCATGGCTGCGACCATGGCGTCCAGGGACTCCTTGGCCGTCATGCCGACCCTCATATGGGGCCGCATGATCCATTGCCCGGCGACCGCGAAATCGAACAGCTTCTGAATGCTCTCGGGAGGCGCGGTCTCGCCTTCTCGCAGGATGTAGGCGTGGGTCTTGGTGTCGGTCCCGAACCCCAGGTAGTTGACGCCGACGTTGAAGGCGAAGAAGTCGCCCCGCTGGAAGACGTAGTCCCCGTGCCAGATCCAGTAGCGGGCGTCCGGGGGATAGGGAGGGTCCTCGGAAACCGCGGTGTAGTACAGGCGGATGCCGCCGCGGCCCCAGGTGCTGAATCCGGCGAGATGCCGCTTGTAGGCCTCTTCCCGCGCCCAGGTGGTGATCTCCCGGATCGTCGTCCTCCCCGGCTCGATGCGGGCGAAGGCCGCCTGATGAAGCTGACGGGCGGCCTCGAGGTTGTTGATCTGCTCGGCCACTTCCCGGACCGTGCGCCTCACCAGGAAGTCGGTGATGAGATTCTCGGCGGAGACGATTCGCTCGGCGTACGTGGGTCCGAGAGTCTTGACCAGCTTCAGGTAGGAAGTGTGGGACAGCCCGTCGGCCTCGGCGAGCCACTCGGACGTGTTCACCGCGATCGTTTGCGGGTCCCGTTCGGCGACGAACTCGGTGAACTCGTCGTAGACCTCGTCGCCGTAGTTGAACGCCATCTGGTAGCCGCGGCCGTAGCTGGAGATGGTCCGGGCGAAGACGTCGGAGCCCCGGACGTCAATGTCCGGGACGGATCCCCCACTCCCGAACGCGGCCCGCTCGATCCGGTCACCGAGGTCGGTGAAGACGAGGTAGCCGTAGGTGTTTCCGAACCAGTAGGCCATTGGGTCGGGATCGCCATGGCGCGTGACGTGGATCCACATGTCCACGTTGTTGTCGCGCATGGCGCCCGGCAGGATCAGGTCGAGCTTCTCTCGCCGGAGGAGGCGGAGAACCTCGCCCCCACTCGCCGAGGTGTGGACCCCGGGTTGGGCGCCTGCGAAGCTGGCCGCGAGCACCAACGGGATCAAGACGGCTGGGGTTCGAACGATCATGGTCTGCCTCCTGGCTGGTGAGAGACACGGGCGGGCGTCTCCGGGCGAACGGCGCATGCCGCCTTCCTATTCTGTGGCCTGCCGGGCTCAAAGGGCGAGCGCGTCCCATACGGACGGACTCACAACGTCCGCGTAGGCGCCGTCCGGACGACCAACATCGGGTTTCGCAGCTCTGGCGGGCTGCGATGCCGGCCTGGACACCGCCGTTCATGGCGGTGCGACTTCGAGCGAGCGGCATTGCGCGCCTACGCCGTCGCGTGATCCGGATTCAAAGGGCGCGCCAAGTTCAACCGTGCCAGAGCCCGGCCCCGAAACCAATCACGAAGAGGATCGACATTATCTCGGGAGGCAGAAACACCCACGGGAAGACCAGGCAATTCCAAGGCTCCGGGTTGAGCATGATTCCGCACCCGACCGAGGCTGCCAGGTTAACAGCGCCCCCACAGCAGTCCGTACCCGAGGGCTCTGATAGAACGTCGAAGCACACGCCAGAATGCAGCGATCATGGCGCGTTCGCCGCGGTCCGGATGTCGGTTCGCGAAAAGTCGTCCCCCTTGAACAGCAGCGGGGCGCCGGATTGTTTCGCCAGTGCGTACGCGAAACAATCGCCGTAGTTGAGCCTCGCCGGGTGACCCGTCCCTCGACCGTAGCGCCGGTAGGCATCAAAGGCCAGATCCGCGTTTCGTGGGGATACCTCCACGACGATCATCCCGCTGCGGAGAAGAAAAGCGTCCAGATCCCGCACGGCGTTCTCCCCGTGACGGGCGAACAGGACGATCCTCGCCTCGAGAAGGCTCGCCGCACTGATGCGGGCCTCCGCTGCCTCTGCGATCCGCTCGTTGAATGCGCGCCGCTCCGGCTCGTCACCCATGATGGCGACCAGCACCGATGTGTCCACCACAATCACGCGGGAATCCCTCGCTCGTCGTATCCGATGATGTCATCCGCGCTGCGCCCATCACGTTTCGGCAGACTCGCGCAGTGGAGCGCAATGCGGTCCAGTTCATCGGTGAGCGAGGTCCCGTCGCGACTTGCCCGGGTGCGCGCAAGGCGTTCGCGAACGGCTCGGCGGACGGCCTGGGTCAGGTTCTCGCCCGTGATGCCGGCAAGCTCCTTCGCCAGGGCGTGAGTTTCGGAATCCTTGATGTTCAACGGCATGAAAGTCCTCCATGGAGGAAATAATGGAGGCATGCTAACGCCACCAACTCAGACTTGCACCTCACGGTGCTCCGTCGCCGAACAGAAATCGGCGCAACTACAGCAATGAACGATGCGCGTTTCGCCCACCTCCGGCGGGCGATGCCGGTCTGAAGACCGGCGGTCCCTTCCCGGCGGACCGCCGGGGAGGATGGCGGCGGTTACGCCGCCATCTTCTGGGCAGAGTCGAGGACCGTCGCGATCTTGGTAGCGGCGCGCTGCATCTCGTCCATCGTGCCGAGGGAGATGCGGCAGCGGGTCCACAACGGCGGGAACGGCCGCCCGACGCGGACGCCCTCGGCGGCGCAGGCCGCCTGGAACTGCTCGATCGGCATCCCGACGTCCACGAAGATGAAGTTCGTCTGCGCGTCGGTGGCGCTCAGACCCCGGTCGGCGAAGAACTTGATGATGAAGTCCCGCGCCTCGGCGTTCCGCTTCTTCTCGTTCGGGAGGTAGTCTGGATCCGCCTTGTCGCGCTGGAGGGCGGCGTTGGCGGCGACCAGCGCCGGCGAGCTGACCGAGTTTCCCATGTGGAACTCACCCAGTTCGGCGATGGTGTCTTCGTGGGCAATCGCATAGCCGACCCGGAGACCGGCCATCCCGTAGGCCTTCGAGAAGGTGCGCGCCACGATGAGCCGCGGGTTCTCGATCGCCGTCGGGATCATCGTCTCGTGACCGGGAGTGGTCACGTAGTCGATGTAGGCCTCGTCCACCAGGATGCGGAGATTCTTCTCCGCGTCGAGGGCCCGCATCAGGAAGTCCGAGCTCTGCGCTGGATCCACGAGGGTGGCGACCGGATTGTTCGGGTTGCAGTAGAACAGCATCCCGCTGCCCTTGCAGGCGTGTAGCGTCTGGTCGAGATCCATCTTGAACTCGGACGTCAGCGGCACCGCCTTGGTCCGGTAGCCCATGAGGTTCGCGTAGCCGAAGCACTCTTCGTAGGTCGGCAGCGACCCGACGAGCGCCTTCTCCTTGCTCGCGTACTGGTGGGTGCAGTCCACCAGGATCTGCGTCGAGCCGGCGCCCACGAGGACGTTTTGCGGCTTCACTCCCCACTTCTCGGCGATGGCCTCCCCCAGGGGACCCAGGAAACGGAACGGATACCGCCCGGCAATCACGCCCTCGGGTCCGATGACCGAGTCAATGGCGTCCATAACCGCCTCACCGGGGCCCAGCGAGTTCTCGTTGTTGGCGAGGTTGATCGCCTCTTCCGGGGCGATCCCCATTTCGGCGGCGAAGGCGAGCTGCTCGCGGAGGCGCGAGCGAACGAAGGTCGCGGCGTAGAGGCCGGCGGCGCCGGCGGAGGCATGACTCAGGAAATTGCGGCGGGAGAGCATGAGGTGGCTACCTCCTCGTAGCTAGCGGGGGGTTCTGCGGTTCTGGACGATGGGTGATTCGGCCTACTGCTGCTGGTTGTCGGCGGTGGCGAGCCCGAGCACTTCCGCGAAGACCGCGGTTGCGCGCTGCATCTCTTCAAGGGTGCCGATCGAGATGCGGGCGTGGGAGTTTTCGTACGGAGGGAAGTCCCGGCCCACCATGATGCCCTGCTTCGCGCAGGCCTCACGGAACTCCTTCGCCGAACGCCCGATGTTCACGAAGACGAAGTTCGTCTCGCTGGGCACCGGGTCGAGGCCGTTGCTTGAGAAGAAGTCGAGGGTGAACTTGCGCGCCGCCTCGTTCCGCTTCACTTCCCTCTTGATGTAGTCCGGGTCTTCCAGCGATCCCATCGCGGCCGCGATGGAAAGGATCGAGGTCCCGAAGGTGAGACGCAACGGAGCCAGCTTCGCGATCGTGTCGGCCTGCCCGAAGGCATAGCCAATCCGGAGACCCGCCATTCCGTACGCCTTCGAGAACGTCCGGCCCACGAAGACGTCGCGGTACTCCATCGCGAGCGGGGCGCCGGTGTCGAAGGCGGGATGGGTGACGTAGTCGTAGTAGGCCTCGTCGAGAAGAATCGCCGTGTATGGCGATTCCTTCTTGACGAACCTCACGAAGTCCGTGATGTCGGCCAGCGAGTGGACGGTGCCGGTGGGGTTGTTCGGGTTGCAGAGGAAGACGAGTCCGGCGCCGATCGAGGCTCCGGCCATCTTGTCGAGGTCGAGTCCAAGATCTCCCATCATCGGGATGGACTTGACCGGCGCGCCGACGTACTTGGCGGTCCGCACCGGGTTCTCGTAGGAGCACTCTCCGGTGACCATCGCCCGGCCGGGGCCGGTGTAGACACGAACCGCATTGCGGAGGATTTCCGAGGAGCCGGGCGCCAGCACTACGTTGTCGGCCTTACCGCTGTACATCTCTCCGATCCGTTTCCGGAGATCGTCGCCGCTGATCCGCGCGTTCATCGGGTAGCGCATGATCGAGCCGTATTCGCCCCGAAGCGCCGCCACGGCCGCCGGGCCGGGCCCGAGGGGGTTCTCGTTGCTGCTGATCCGGACCTCGTCGGCCTCGGGCGGGGGGACGAAAACGGGAGCCCCGCGGAAGCCGTTCTCGGCTTCCCACGCCTCGCGGCCACGGGCGCTGATGGCATGCAGTGCGCCGGCGCCAAGGGCGGTTCGGCCGCCCGCGAAACTGAGGAAACTGCGGCGGTTGGTCTTCATCGGGTCTCTCCCTGAACGAGTCGTGACTCGGTGGTCGTGAGCATCTGCGGTGTGACGGCTGGCATGTTTGTTCTGTCTTTTCCGTACCTAATTTCCGGGGCGGAGAATATCCGCTGGGCGGGATACGCCGCAACCCTCGTGAGGGTTCCGCTCAGTGCACCATGAGGTCGGCGACGAGCGCGGTTTCTCCCCACTGCATCTTGAGCGTGCCGTTCATTCCGTCGGCCATCAGCGTGATGGTGAACATCTCGGCGGAACTGTCGGCCTTTTCCACCTTGAGGGGAGCATTGAACAGGTCCTTTTCCGGATTGTGGGCAAGGCCCGACTGCCCGGTCTCGCCGTTCACCAGCAGGTCCCAGCCGTCCTCGGTCTTCTGCGCGAAGAGGCTGTAGGCGCCGGCGGGCACCATCTCGCTGCCGATCATCAGGTCACCCGCGGTGGTGATCGTGGTGGCGTCTTCGGAGCCGAGGCGCCACACCATTCCGGGGATCGCCTGGCCCAGCATGTCACGGCCGTTCAGGCTGGGACGGCCGTAGTCCACGGTGACCGCCTTGCCGTTGAAGCTGGCTTCCACCTTGGCGCGCGGGTTGTGCGCCAGAGCGATCGCGGCCAGACCGACGGAAAGAGCGACTGCCGAGATCAACATTTTCTTGGGGAAGTGGATCATGGGTTGGTCCTCCGGCCGCGATTCTAACGGGCCGCCCGGTGGCCAGGCACTTTTCGTTGCGGCGCTCGAGGATGGCGCGGTAGGCTCACTTGGAAGGGGCCCGGTCGTTTGCGTGCGCGCGCGGGGCCCCGGATTGGCCTCCCATGCCGCCTGCCCCTCATCATCGACCTCCGTTTCGAGCCCCGGTCGCCGGTTTGGCCCTGCTGGCAGCTTCCCTGCTGGCAGCTTCCCTGCTGGCAGCTTCTCCGACCGGAGCCGACGAGCGCGTTGACCGCCTGCCCGAGGAACATCGGGTGTGGCTGGAAGAAGAGGTGGTCTACATCATCACCGAGGTAGAGCGGGAAGTGTTCCTCGAGCTCGAAGGGTTCGAGGAGCACGAACACTTCATCGACGCGTTCTGGCAGCGGCGAGACCCGGCGCCGGCGACGAAGGAGAACGAGTTCAAGATCGAGCACTACGAGCGTCTTGACTACGCCAACCGTTTCCTGGGCCGGGACGCCCCCCGGCCGGGATGGGCGACCGACCGCGGCCGCCACTGGATCATCCTCGGCAAGCCGCGCCAGCGCGAGCAGTTCGACGGGCGCAACGAGGTGGTGAGCACCGATCTCTGGATCTACCAGGGAGACACCAGAATGGGCCTGCCGCCCCGCTTCAATCTCCTGTTCTTCAAGAAGCAGGACGTCGGTGAATACGAGCTGTACCACCCCTGGGCGGACGGACCCGACGCGCTCGTTCGCCGCGGTGAGCTGCTGCGCAACCGCCAGCACGCTGCGGTGGACATTCTGGAGATGGTCTCCATGGATCTGGCCCGGGCCAGCCTGGTGGTGGATCTGACCGACCCGCACGCCGATTTTCTTTCGGCCACCAACACCATCGCCCCTCGGCTCGACACCGTCCGGCCTTCGATGAGCGTGGACAAGAACTTCGTTGACATCGCCGAGTCGCCCTACAAGATCGTGGATCTGGAGGAGATCGAGGGATACCTTCGTTACGGGAACCGGGTTACCGCCGAGTACTCGTTCCGGTTCGTGAGGAGCGAGGCGGAGTTCCGGGTCCTGGTGGGTCCCCGCAACACCCCCTTCATCCACTACACCGTGAAGCTCGCTCCAGAGGACTTCACGTTGGAGTTCGACGATCGCGAGTACATGTATCGGACCACTCTCAACGTGGATCTTGAGCTGAGGACGCTCGACGGGCAGCTGGTGGCGATGCAGCGAAACGAGCCCGAGATCACGCTCACCGAAAGCCAGCAGCTCCAGGCCGCCCGCTATCCGTTCGCCTACCGGGACAACCTCCCCGTCATTCCCGGGGAATACGAAGTGAGCGTCATCATCAGGAACCGGGCCACCCAGCAGTACACGGTGGCGAGCGGCGAGGTCCAGGTGCCCGCGACCGGGTCCGGTTCGGTCGGGCTTTCCGACCTGATCCTCGCGTACCGCGTTGAGAGAGGTTCGGGGTTGTCGGGGCTGCAGTTCGGGACGTTCCAGTTCGGGTCGGCCGTCCTCGAGCCTTCCGTCGGGGGGGTGTTTGCGGCGAGCGACACGCTGAGCGTGGCCTCCCAACCGGTAAACGCCGGCGCCGAGGACCAGGTGCGGTTTCGCATCCTTCGCGCAGACTCGTCCGATTTGAAAACGCCGGTGTCCTCCCGGCCGCTCGTTGAGCGAATTGTGGCCGCAGGCAGCACCGGCTCACCGCCGATCGAGGACTTTCCGCTCGCCGATCTTGGCGCCGGACGCTACCTGGTGACCGCGGATCTGCTCGACGGCGCGGGTCAGGTGGTTGCCTCGAGGGAAGCACCCCTCCTCGTTTCGCCCCGCGCCGCCGTGGACCGGCCGGGGTTCATCGTGCGTCGTTCCTTTGCAGCCCACATCCCGGGGCTTCTCGCCCTCGCTCTCGGCGAGCAGTTCATGGCCCATGGCCGGATTCCTGAAGCCACCGTCGCCTACCGGGAGGCGACCGCAAACCCGGATCTGCCGATGGCGCGCTGGAAGCTCGCCAGTGCGTTGCTCTTCAGCCGGAAAGCGGACGAGGCGTTGGATCTGCTACTTCCTATCGAGGCGGAATACCCGAACGAGATCGAGGTCACGGAAGGGGTCGGGTTCGCGTACTACATTCGGCAGGAGTGTGGTGAAGCGCTACCCCGGCTCGAGCATTCCCTCGGTCTGCGCGCTGCGGATCCCTCGCTGTTGAACGCGCTGGGGGATTGTCACGAGCAATCGGGTGACGGAGAGCGAGCCCGCGAGATGTTCGAGCGTTCGCTGGCACTGAACCCCGCTCAGCAGGGGGTTCGGGACCGTCTGGCAGGGCTCGGCGAGCTTCGCTGAATCGGGCAGCGCCCGCAACACCGTATTGCGTTGATCTGATGGGTTGGGTACCTGTCCCGCTACCCACTGGAAAACACTTCCGGCGGAATTCCCCGCTCGCGCCCCTGACGACGCTCGGGCTCGGGGGACCGGCCGACTGGTTCGTGGAGGTGGGCGGCGAGGAAGAATTCCTCCAGGCTCTCTCCGTCGCCCGGAGCGCCGGACTCCCGGTCACCCTGCTTGGTGGCGGATCCAACGTGCTGGTGTCTGACGAGGGAGTCCGTGGGGTGGTGGTCCGGGTGCGCGGGGGCTCCGCACACCACCTTGACAGCCGGACCGTCCGGGCATTCGCCGGAATGACGGTGAACGGGCTTGTCCGCTGGAGCATCCAGCGAGGTCTCGCGGGCCTCGAGGCGTGGGCGGGCACCCCGGGAACGGTGGGAGGGGCAATCCACGGGAACGCTCATTTCGGCGGCCGGAACGTGAGCGAGTTGGTGACGGGGCTGCGGGTCGCCGGTGACCAGGGGGAGGTGCAGGCGCTCCCTGCGGAAGCCGTGGAGTTCGGGCCCGGCGGCGCCGCGCTCGCGCCGAACGGGCGCATCGTCCTGTCCGCCGACTTCGGCATTGAGCCCGGGGATCCGGCCGTCCTTCGCCGGCGGGCCCGCGCCTCCCTGGCGTTTCGGAAGCGCACCCAACCCCTCGGGCTCCCGAGCGCCGGCTGCGCTTTCCGGAATCCGGACCCCAGCCGGGTTTCCCTGCCTCCCGGTGTTCCCTGCGCCGCCGGCGCCCTGCTGGACCGGGCCGGGATGAAAGGGGTTGCGGTCGGCGGGGCCAGGGTGTCCGAGGTCCACGCCAACTTCCTGACTGCCGGACCCGGCGCGACGGCGGCGGACATGCATCGTTTGCTCGGGGTGTGCCGGCAGGCGGTGTCGGCGGCCTTCGGGGTCGAGTTGGTGCCCGAACTCGTCTTCCTGGGAGAGTTTTCGTCTTGATTCAGGATGTTCCTGCCCCGACCACCCTGATCGTCGAGGGTGGCGCCCGACTGGAAGGCCGGGTGAAGGTCGAGGGCAACAAGAACGCGGCGCTGCCGCTCCTCGCCGCCTGCCTTCTCACCGACGAGTGGTGTGAACTCCGGAACATGCCGGCGATTCGCGACGCCGCCACGATGGCCGAAGTCCTGCAGGGGCTCGGCGCCGAAGTGGAGCGAGGGGCAGGGGGTTTTGTGCGGATCCGGTCCGCCGACATCCGCAGCGACGAACCGGACCCCGCGGGGGTGGGCCGGCTGCGCGGATCGGTGCTGCTCGCGGCGCCGCTGCTCGCGCGTCGGGGGAGGGTGCAGATGGGGGAGCCGGGAGGCGACTTCGCCGGGCGTCGAAGCCTCGACGTTCACCTGGCGGCCCTTCGGGCGATGGGGGTCCGGGAGGTCGAGGGGCCCGGCCGGGTGCTCGAGGCTCCCGATGGCCTGCAGCCCGCCTCCATCTACCTCGAGGAGGCGTCGGTTACGGGAACGGAAACGGCGCTGCTGGCCGCGGCGGGAGCCGGGGGCGTCTCGGAGATCCGTCACGCGGCCTGCGAGCCGCATGTCGTCGAACTGTGCGGGTTCCTGGAGAAGATGGGAATCGGCATCGAAGGGGCTGGTACTCCGACCCTGCGGGTGCACGGTCGGGAGCGCCCGGCCGGTGCTGCGTGGACGCTCGCCGGGGACTTCGTGGAGGCCGGGAGTTGGGCGGCGGCCGCCGCCCTGACCGGCGGAACGGTGGAAATCCGGGGAGCGCGCGCCCGGGATCTCGAGCCGATCGTGGCGGTGCTCAGCCGTCTCGGAGTCGCGATCGAGCTCGAGGAGGATCGGATGGTTGTCGAGCCCTCCCGGCTGCGCGCGGCGCGGCGCATCACTACCGCTCCCTGGCCGGGATTCCCGAGCGACATGGTGAGCCTCACGACGGTGTTGGCGACGGCCGCCGAAGGCGCCACCCTGGTTCACGACTGGATGTATGAACTCCGTCTCTTCTCCCTCGAACAGTTGATCGGGATGGGAGCGGACATGTTCCTCTGCGATCCACACCGGGTGATCGTCACCGGGCCTACCAAGCTTCGGGGGAGAGACCTCGACGCCCGCGACATCCGATCGGGAATGGCGCTCATCGCGGCGGCGCTCGCCGCGTCCGGCGAGAGCCGCATCACCCCGCTCGAGACCGTGCAGCGGGGTTATTCCGACCTGCCGGAGAAACTTCGCTCCCTGGGGGCAAGGGTGGACATTCGAAGCTTTGGCGCCTCAGTCTGATCCCGGCAGGTAGCGCTCCCGGAACTTCTCGATCGCCGGGAGGAGCGGCTGGCGATCGTGCAGGGTGCCGGCGAACAAGTCACCGAGCCGGTCGAGACGTTCGGGCAGGGTGGCGATCGTGAAGCGGTCGGGGCGGAGATCTCCGTCGAGTTCGTCCCAGTCCAGGGGAGCCGAGACCGATGCGGCCGGCACCGGACGCGCCGCGTAAGGAGGAACCACCGTTTGCCCACGCCGATTCTGGAGGAAGTCGAGGTACACCCGGCCCCGCCGCCGGGAGGTGGTCCGTTCGACGGTGGCGATGTCCCGGTGTTCGCCGGCAACGTGGGTGGAAACCGCCTCGGCGAACTGACGGACCACGTCGTAGGGATAGATCGGTTCCAGCGGGACGTAGATGTGAAGCCCCGTCGCGCCGGACGTCTTCAGATAGGGGCGCAACCCGATCCCGCGAAGCACCTTGCCGAAGGCCCGGGCGAGGCGGACCACGTCGCTGAACGGTCCTCCCCCCGGGTCGAGATCGAAGACTGCCCAGTCCGGTGTTTCGCGGTGCGTTCTCCGCGACAGCCAGGGGTGGATATCGATGCTCCCCAGGTTCGCGGCGAAGAGCAGCGCGGCCGCGTCGTTCACGATGAGGTAGCGGATCGTTTCACCCCGGTGACCCGAAGGGATCTCCTCGCTCACGATCCACTCCGGCGTGTGATCGGGGAGGTCCTTCTGGTAGAAGGCCTTGCCCCCGACGCCATCGGGATATCGAAGCAGGTGCGACGGGCGCTCGTGGAGGTAGGGAAGGAGGTGTTCGGCCACCCGGTCGTAGTAGCGGATCAGGTCTCCCTTCGTGTAGCCCTGGTCCGGCCAGAACACCTTGTCCAGATTCGTGAAGCGGAGCGGCCTGGCCGACGCGCGCGCCGCCCGCTGCCGGGAGAGGCCCGCGAGGAGGTGATCGGACCGATCCCCGGTGCCGGCGCTCCCGGCGGGAATACGCAGGCAGTCGGCAAGGCGGTTCGGGTCCCCGGTGAGAACCGGCTCGCTCGGATATACGCCGGCGCTTCGCCGCGCGATCGTCCCGGGAAGCCCGGCGGCCTCGCAGGTCGCATGGAACTCTTGTCCACGGACGGCCACATGATCTCCGAAGAGCAGCGCGTCGCCGGGCGGCAGCAGGGTGGAGAGAAGGGTCTTCCGTTCGAGGAGGGGGACGTTCCGCACGTCCCACTCCTCGTAGCGGAGCAGGTCGTTCAGGTAGAGCGAAATCGGAATTGAGCGATCTCCCGCCAGGTACACCGCCAGGCGTTCACAGGAGGGCCGTTCGGTCTCGTCGGTGCTCACGAGCGTTCCGTGCGCGAGGAACTCTTCGGCGCGCACCGACTCGGCATCCGCCAGGATCTGCGGCAACTCGAGTCGGATCCGGTCGTCTCCCGTTTCCAGAAACACCCGTGCCTCGCTCCGCCCGAGAAAGACGGGGATGCCGTCGAGTTCCGGTTCGAAGATCCAGGCGCCATCGGTGAATGGTTCCCGCTCGCCCTGCGGGCGGACCGGAGTGGGAGGCGGTTCTCCGGTCCACGGCGCGGCTCCTTGCAGTTCGAAGAATGGCTGGCGATCCGATTCGCTGCGGACGTAGCGGTCACGCCCCTTGAAGAGGAGCCACTCGTCCTGCCCTCGCTTGGTTTTCACCAGGTGCCAGGAACCTCGCAGCTTGCGGCCGGACAGGTGCACCACCAGCTTCCCGGCCTCGACCCCGGCGGCTCCCTGATCCTCGCCTCCCTCGGTGATCCGATAGGTGCCCCGGTCCCATATCGCCATGGTGCCGCCGCCGTACTCCCCCTCGGGAATCACCCCTTCGAAATGGGTGTACGCGAGCGGGTGGTCCTCGGTCCGCACGGCGAGCTTCTTGACCTCGGGGTCATAGCAAAAGCCCCGGGGCACGGCCCAGGACCGGAGGACTCCGTGAATTTCCAGCCTCAGGTCGTAGTGGAGCCGGCGCGCCTCATGGCGGTGGACCACAAAGCGGCGGCCCGTCGGCAAGGCCGTGCCCGGGGCGCCTTCCGGCGGGGGTTCGGGCGTGCGACCGAAATCCCGCTTCGTCAGGTAAGCGGTGATCGTTTTGGATCGCTTGTCGGGCATGTCGGGCAGACCGAAACGCCGGTCTGGGTGCTCCATTCTGGCGGCTTCGGGACCAATCCCGAAGGACGGTTTCCGCGCCGTTTTCCCCGGCGAGGTCATTCCTTGACAGACGACCGGAGCGCGCTAATCTGCCGTTGCCCAGTCGGTTTCCCGCAATCGGCGTTACGGGTGCGCTCGTCCCGTGCGCGGCTCCAAGGGTCCGGGTTTCCGGGCCCACCTCCATCCGTCTCCTTCCTTCCTCAAAGGAGCCAGAACGGGACACCCCTTGGGGGATGTCCGGGAACCGCGTCGGGCAGGCAACTGTATCCGGTTGCCGGATCGCCTACCGCTCGGTCGGTAGTGCTCGCTGGCCGGGGAGTCCCGGCGGAAGAACCGGCCCGGCCGCTTGCCCGGCGGCCAGCCCGGCGGCCAGCCCGGCAGATTGCCTTGCTCCCGTCGTTCCAGAGCGTTGAGGCCACCCCGAACCCGCTACCATCGGGACTCCGGGATTTCGCTCTGTGACTACCGCTCCGAAACCATCAGTTTGCCCATCAGTTTGCCTGGTTGAGACGCGGAGCGGGGCGGTGACGTCCCCGGCAGCCGGAGGCTGCTCAGATGCCGAAACTCCTGCCTGATCCGTACCGGCCGTCATCTCGACCCTCGAGCCGGGGCCCTTGGCGTCCGGTGTTTCTCGTGGGGGCGGCCGTCGTGGCCGCGTTCTTCATCGGCTGCGACGAGCCGGCGGAGCCTCGGCGCATGACGCTCGAGGAGATCCTCGACATCCGTCACCCGACCGAACCGGTCTGGACCCCCGACGGGTCCGAAGTCATCTTCGTCTGGGACCTGAACCAGCAGATGGACCTCTACGCGGTAGAGCCCGGGTCCGGGGAGCCGCCGCGCCAGTTGACCCGTTGGGGGAATTCCTACGAGGAGATCTCGGGTCTTTTCTGGGGCGCGGGCGGGGATGTCCTCCACTTTGTGCGCAATGGCCGGCTCTACCAGATGAATCCGGACCTCGCGGGAACCCTCAGGGCGGTGTTCCCGGAAGAACCGGGTGGAGAATCCGGCTTTGCTCCATCCCCGGACGGCGGCCGGGTGGCCTTTGCCCGGGGTGGCGATCTCCACGTCCGGGACCTTGCCGACGGCGCCGAGATGCAGTTGACCCGCACCGGCGACCGTTCGGAGGGTGGGGCTGTTTGGTCGCCGGACGCGCGTTTCATCGCCTACACGGTTTCGACCAACGAGACCTTGGACGAGACCCACGAGGTCTCCGGCGACAAACTGGTGTTTCGGAGCTTTCCGGGGACTCCGCCCGACCTGTGGGCGGTCCCCGTCATCGCGGGCGGGGTGGCGCGGCGAATCGCCGCCGGCCCCGGCGCCGAATCGAGCCCCCGCTGGCTCGATGCGGCGCGCCTGATCTTCCAGGAGGTGTCCGCGGACCACCGCACGCGTTCGGTGATGCTGGCCGACCTCCGGGACGGGTCGCTGCGCACCCTTCACCGCACACAGGACGAGAAGTGGTGGAGCCTCGCTTACCTGGGGGCGGAGCCGCGACCCTCGCCGGACGGAGCGTGGGTGGCTCTGCTCGATGACTCCTCAGGCTGGGATCAACTGGTAGTGGTTTCCGTCGCGGACGGTTCGGCGCACGCGCTGACGGGCGAAGGAGAGGAGGCGCGGCGCTACGCCTGGTCGGCCGACGGCCGGTTCCTCGCCTGGGATGCGAACCCGGATCACCCCGGCCAACGCCAGCTCTTCGCGGTGGACGCCGCGGGTTTGCCGGAAGCGACCCCGAGGCGATTGACCTCGGCTCGGGGAACGAACGTCCAGCCCCCCGCGACGAGCGGGTTCCTCCTGGCCTCGGAGCACGGCGGGTTCTCTCCGGACGGTAGCCACGTCGTGTACCAGCACACCGGTCCGCGCGCCCCGGCGGATCTCTTCGTGGTGGACACCGCCAGCTCCGGCGAACCGGGGCGGCTCACCAACTCATTGCCCGAGACGCTCGACCCGGCGCTCTTCACCGAGGGCGAGTTCGTCCGCTACCCGGCCCGCGACGGGGGAGAAGTCCCGGGCTATCTCTTCGTGCCTGACGGGCTCGACGGTTCCGTCCGGCATCCCGCCATCGTCTGGGTACATGGCGACGGGATCGCGCAGAACTATGACGGCTGGCATGTCCGCCGCGACTACGGGGTGTACCACTCGTTCCACCAGCTCCTCGTTTCCGAGGGGTACGTCGTGCTCATGCCCGACTATCGCGGCAGCATCGGATACGGCCGCGACTTCCGGCAGGAGTCGTACCGCGACGTGGGAGGAGGGGACTACCAGGATGTCGCCGCGGCGGGGGATTACCTGAAGACCCTCGAGTTCGTGGACCCGGATCGCATCGGCGTCTGGGGCCTCAGCTACGGAGGCTTCATGACGATGCAGGCGCTGACGCTCGATCCGACCCTGTTTGCCGGCGGAGTGAACGTCGCCGGCGTCGGGGACTTTCGCCTCTGGTTCCGTGATCCGGGCGGACGCTGGGTGGAAGGCCGCATGGGAACTCCGGAGGAGAACCCCGCCGTGTATGAGCTTGGGGCGCCGGCCGACCGGGTGGACCGTATCGAGCGTCCGCTCTTGATGCTCCATGGCACGCCGGACGTGAACGTGCCTTACTTCGAATCCATCAACCTGGCCGACCGCCTGCTGCGGGCCGGCAAGGACTTCGAGTTCGTCACCTACCCCGGGGAGTTCCACTACTTTCACCGTGAGCACGTGCTCCGGGACGCTTGGACCCGGGTGCGGCGCTTCTTCGGCCAGCACCTGGGCGGGTCGTAGCAGCGTGTCGGTGGCAATGCGGGCAAGCGTGACGCCCCCGGAGGACGCCCAGATGTCGAAACTCCTTACTGACGTTTCCGGTTCTCCGTCATCCGGGCCCATGCCGTTTCTTCGAGGAGCAGCGTTCGCGGCGGGGCCGGCGTTCCTCGCGGCGGGGCTCTTCGTGGCGGGGCTCTTCGCCGGCTGCCAGGAACCCGCGGAGGCGCCGCTCATGACCCTCGAGGACATCCTCGACATCCGGCACCCCACCGAACCCGTGTGGAGCCCGGACGGGAGCCAGGTCGTCTTCGTCTGGGATCTGAACCAGCAGATGGATCTCTACGCGGTGGAGCCGGGCTCGGGCGAACCGCCCCGGCAGCTCACCCGCTGGGGCGACTCCTACGAGGAAATCTCCGACCTTTTCTGGAGCGCGGAGGGTGAGCTCCTCTATTTCGTGCGCAACGGGCGGCTCTATGAGATGAATCCGGACCTCGCGGGGACGCTTGAGACGGTCTTTCCCGACGAACCCGGCGGCGAATCCGGGTTTCAGCCGTCCGGAGACCGCCGGCGCCTCGCCTTCAGCCGGGGCGGCGATCTCTACGTCCGGGAGCTTGCGGGCGGAGCGGAAATGCAGTTGACGCGCACCGGCGACCGTTCGGAGGACGGCGCCGTCTGGTCTCCGGAGGGGCGGTTCCTCGCCTACACGGTTTCACGCCGCGAGACGCTGGACGAGACCCCCGAGATTTCCGGCGCCAGACTCGTCTTTCGGCGGTCCCGGGGTTCGCCGCCGGACGTCTGGGCGGTGCCCGTCATCGCTGGCGGGGTGGCGCGGCGGATCGCCGCCGGTCCCGGCGCTCATTCGAGCCCCCGCTGGCTCGACGCGGCCCGGCTGATCTTCCAGGAAGTTTCCCCCGATTACCGGACCCGCTCGGTGGTGCTTGCGGACCTCCGGGACGGTTCGCTCCGGACCCTCCACACGACGGAGGACGAGAAGTGGTGGAGCCTCGGCTACCTGGGGGCGGAGCCGCGTCCGTCTCCCGGTGGCGAGTGGGTGGCTCTTCTGGACGACGCCTCGGGTTGGGATCAATTGCTGGTCGTCTCGGTGGCGGACGGCTCGGCGTACGCGCTGACCGGGGAAGGGGAGGAGGTGCGGCGGTACGCGTGGTCCCCCGACGGCCGGTCCCTGGCTTGGGACGCGAATCCGGATCATCCCGGGCAGCGCCAGCTCTTTGCGGTGGACACCGGGGATTTGCCCGACGTCACCCCCAGACGGTTGACCGCGGCGCGGGGAACGAACGTCCAACCGAAGAGGAGGACGGGGTTCCAACTATCGTCCGAACACGGTGGCTTCTCGCCCGACGGCAGCCGCATCGTGTATCAACACACGGGCCCGCGCGCCCCGCCGGATCTCTTTGTGGTGGACACCAGCGGCTCCGGTGAACCGGTGCGGCTTACAGACTCGCTTCCCGAGACGCTCGACCCGGCGCTTTTCACCGAGGGCGAGTTCGTCCGCTTTCCAGCCCGGGACGGGGGCGAGGTTCCCGGCTATCTCTTCGTCGCCGAGGGGCTTGACCGTTCCGTCCGGCATCCCGCCGTCGTCTGGGTCCACGGCGACGGGATCGCCCAGAACTACGACGGCTGGCACCTCCGGCGCGACTACGGGGTGTACCACTCGTTCCACCAGCTCCTCGTTTCGGAGGGGTACGTCGTGCTCATGCCCGACTATCGCGGAAGCGTCGGCTACGGCCGCGATTTCCGGCAGGAGGTCTACCGCGACGTCGGGGGAGGGGACTACCAGGACAACGCCGCGGCGGCCGACTACCTGAAGGGCCTGGAGTTCGTGGATCCGGACGGCATCGGCATCTGGGGACTCAGCTACGGCGGGTTCATGACGATGCAGGCGCTGACGCTCGACCCGACGCTCTTTGCCGCCGGGGTGAACGTCGCCGGTCCCGGGCAATTCCGCGACAACCGAGGGCGCTGGGCGGTGGGGCGCATGGGGACTCTCGAGGAGAACCCCGCGGGCCATGATCTGGCGGCCCCCGCCGACCGCGTGGAACGCGTCGAGCGTCCGCTCCTGATGCTGCACGGAACATCGGACGTCAACGTGCATTACTTCGAGTCCGTCAACCTGGCCGACCGGCTGCTGCGGGCCGGCAAGGATTTCGACTTCGTCACCTATCCCGGGGAGTTTCACTACTTCCACCGCGAGCACGTGCTCCGGGACGCCTGGACCCGGGTCCGGCGCTTCTTCGACGAGAATCTCAGGCCCCGCTCGAGGTAGAGCAGTTGCGGGTGGCCCGCCCGAACGCGCCGCCGCGCCGGCCCCGTCAGCCCAGCGCGGCGCGGAAACGGTGGGCCAGTTCGTCCGGTTCGCTGCGGTTCCAGGTCTCGTTGACGCCGACCATGAAGCCGCCGTCCGGCCGGACGCCTCCCAGATCCACCTGTTGCTCGCCGAGGCGGCGCCGGAACGCCTCGGCTTCGGCGCCGGCTACCCACAGCCGGAACAGGTTGGTGCCGCCGGCCATCCGCTCGACGCGGAATGCTTCGTGGCGGGTCACCTCGGCGATGAATGACTCGGAGACGGCGACCGCTTTCGTAAATCGGTCGATGAATCCCGGGAGAAAATTGAGCGCGACAGCCGCGAAGGGCCACGCGGCGGGGAGTCCGCTGCCGAACATTCGGCGGGTATGGAACATGCCGTCGAGGAGGGAAGCCGGGCCCGCCAGGATGGCCCCGGACGCCGCGTTGAAGTACTTGTAGAGCGACACGTAGACGGTGTCGAACGGCCGGGCCAGCTCGGCGACGTCCATCCCGGAATAGGCGCTTTGCAGGAACATGCGCGCCCCGTCCAGATGCAGCCGGATCTCTTCCCGGCGGGCGAACGCGGTGATCCGATCGAGTTCCCGCTGGTCGAACGTTTCCCCGGAGCGCCGCCGGACCGGCGTCTCGATCGAGATCACCGAGACCGGTCTCGCGACGCGCCCGCCACGGGTGCGGTCCACGATCTCCTCGACCGCTTCGAGGGTGAAGGTTGCCTTTCCGGGGGCCAGCGGAATCAGCGGGATCGCACTCAACGTCTGCACGCAGTCCCCGGAGTCGTTGTAGAGGTGAGCCTCGGCCTGGATGATCGCCCGCCCGCCGCCGGCTCCGGCGAGGGCGCGCACCGCGAGATGATTGGCCAGCGTCCCCGTCGGCATGAAGACCGCGCGTTCCTTCCCCAGGATCGCCGCGAATTGCTCCTCCAGAGCCTGAACCGTGCCGCCATTGGAATAGGAATCGCGATGGATCCGGCCTTCGTCCGCCATCCGCGCCAGGAGGCGTCCCTGTTCGGAGGGAGTCAAACCGAGCCCGTCTCCGGTCATGCGCACCCGCCTCGAGTCGGAAGCGAGGGCGGACAGCGAGGCGGGGCCACCCGCCGCCGCCGCGGGTCCGAAGAGGCCCGCGCCGAGTCCGAGGGATCCGGCCTGCAGGAAGCGTCGTCTGGGGAAGTTGTTCATGGCGTCCTCACTCTGCGGGCTCATCGGCCGCAAATCACTGTATCGGCCTCCCCCGGAACCGGCAACTTCGATGACGAGGGTCCGTCGCCATGGCAGAAGGCTGCCGCCAGGGATGGTGGGGTTGGAGAAGGGCGGGTCACGGTGGCCTGCCCGGCCACGTGACGGTCAATGGGAGGGCCGCTTTCGCTACCGCTAGCCGTAACGGTCGAGGGCGAGGCTCTTGCCCGTCTGCGGCGCGCGATGCCGGTCGGAGAGTGCGTCGTCCCTGGCTGGGTCCGGGGAATGAGAGTGGTTGAAGGTGGGAGGGTTGCTGCGCTCTGCGGGGGGCGATGTCAGTCGGAATGTGCGCCGTCCCTGGCTGGGTCCGGGGAATGAGGGTGGTTGAAAATGGGAGTTTCGCCCCGCTGCGCGGGGCGATGCCGGTCTGAAGACCGGCGCTCCTGGCGCTCCTGGGCGCTCCTAGCGCTCGGGTTCCAGCAGGGCTCGGAAGGCGGGAGGAACGTCCATTCCGAGGGTTTCCGCCTGGGCCAGGTGGTTCCGGGCCTCGGCGGTACGACCGCGCTGGCGCGCGACATCCGCAAGCAGGAAATGGAGGCCGGCGCGTTGGCCGGTGGCCGCCTCGTCTTTCTCGGCGGCCGCCAGTGCCCGGTCCAGGGTTTCCGCCGCCTCGCTGAGCCGGCCCAGGGTTGCGAGCAACTGGCCGAGACCCTGCAGGGCTCCAGGGTGATCGGGTTCCTGGGCCAGCGCCAGGCGCAGGTAGCGTTCCGCCTGCCGAAGATCGCCGCGCTGGAAGTGGAGGCTCGAGGCCCCGAGGAGCGTCGGGACGTGAGTAGAGTCGGCGGCGACCGAACGACGGTAGAGATCGTCGGCCTCCCGGTCGCGTCCGCTCCGCGCCAACAGGTTGGCCAGGTTGGCCATCGCCGCGCTCGAATCCGGGTCGCGTGAAAGGGCCTCGCGGTAGGCGGCTTCGGCGTCGTCGTTGCGGCCGAGCCGGGCGAGAGAGTTGCCATGGTTGTAGTGCAGCTCCGCGCGCTCCGGACTCTCGGTGAGCAGGCGCCGATAGATGGCTTCGGCGGTCTGATGATCGCCGGCGGCGCTCGCGCGCCGGGCGCGGGCCTCCTGTCCCCGGCTGTCGGCCCGCAGATCCTCGACAGCGGCGAGAAGGGGGTCCGGGTCCGCGGTGATCCCGAGGGACAGCGAGCGGGAGGCGGCCCGGGCGCGGGCGGCGGCATTCGCGGCGGCTTCCGGGTCCCCGAGTCGTCTTTGGACCTGGGAAAGGAAGGACCATCCAGCGGCGGAAGACGGGACGCGGTCCACGACGAGTTCGAGCGCGGCTCGGGCACCCGTCAAATCGTCTTCCGCGATTCGACGTCGTCCAAGGGCGAGAGACGCCTCCGCGGAGTTCGGGGCGTTTTGCCGTAGCGCCTCCCAGCCGACTCCCGCCGCCTCGTCCTGGCCCGTCGCCTCCAGCGTCCGCGCGCTGAGAGCAAGGGACGGGGAAAAACGGGGATTCCGGCGGAGCGCCTCGCCGGCGAGTTCGAGGGCCCGAGCCGGGTCGGCGCCCTCCAGGAGCCGGCCGTGGAGGTGTGGCCAGCGGTGGTCGTCACCGTCGAGGCGCTCCGCCTCGGCGTAGGCACCCGCCGCCGGTCCGATGAGACGATGGGCATGGAGGACCATCCCGAAACGGCCCCAAGCCGAAGAATCCTCCCGGTCCCGCTCAACCGCCGCCCGGGCGCGCCGGACGGCCTCGATAACGGCTGGCTCCATACCGTCCAGGGAGACTTCGGGGATCTCGGCTCCCCCGCAGGCCGCCAGGAGCGCCAGCAGCGGCCCCAGGAAGCGACCCCCGCCGGCGGCGTTGGGGGTCGGCGTCTCATTCATCGGGGCTACCCCCGCCGCGAACCACGACCACCGCCTGGTCGAGGGCCGGTACCGGGAACACTTCCCGCGAGCCGTCCGACCAGTGCACGCTCAGGCTCTGGAGCACCGCTTGGTCCGGGATTCCGAAGTGGGCTCGGGGATCGCCGGAAGAGAGATACGAGACGCCCGGGTTCGCCCGCGCGATCCGGACCCCCGCCGCGGTCTGAAGGGCGACGGTGGCGCCGTGGTCGAGGGTGCCCGCCGGCAGCCGGGGTTCCACCACCAACCAGGCCCCCTCCCCGGCAGAGCGGTTCTCGAAAATCCGGGCGGGGCCGTCCGCGGCGGTAATCACCAGGTCGAGGTCGCCGTCGGCGTCCAGATCCCCGGCGGCCAGGCCCCGGCCGACAACGGCGATCTGGCTGAGGTCGGGCGACAGTGCCCCGGCGTCGCGGAAGCGGTCACCGTCGCCGCGGAGGACCAGGGCAGGCTCCGCATATTGCTCAAAGAACGGAGACCGGGGAGATTCCCCGAGGGGACGGGCGACCCGTCCGTTGGCGATCACCGCATCGAGGATCCCGTCGTGGTCGAAATCTCCCAGGGCGACTCCGAACCCGGTCATGCGGAGGCCAAGCGTCCCCAGTCCGAGGTCGATCGAGCCGTCCACGAAGCCGATTCCCGGTTCCGCCAGATAGACGGTGTTCGTCTCCTCGGCGAAGTGCGTGAGCAGGATGTCGAGGACGCCGTCGCCGCTGAGATCCCCTATCTCCACTCCCATCCCGGCCTCCGGGCGGCCGAAACCGCTGAGCGCGGCGCCCAGCAGCAGCGCCTCTTCCGCGAAGGTCCCGTCTCCCTGGTTCACCCACAGGTGATTCGCCTCGGTGTCGTTCGCCACGTAAAAGTCCGGCCGCCCGTCGCCCGTGAAGTCCTGGCAGACGACTCCCAGGCCCCTGGCCGGCAGCGCCGCGATCCCGGTCTCGCTCCCGACTTCCACGAACGTGCCGTCGCCAAGGTTGCGGTAGAGAAGATCCGTTAACCCGGATATATCGGTCGGGTTGCAGTAGTCCTGCTCACCGGTGGCCGCGAAGCAGGAGAAGCCCGGGTCGTAGTCCAGGTAGCGGGTCACGAAGAGGTCGAGGCTCCCATCCGCGTCGTAGTCGCAAAAGGTCGCGGACGCGGACCAACCGTCATCCCAGGTCCCTTCATCGGACACCTGGAAACCATCCGGACCGGAGTTGAGCAGAAGGACGTCTCGCCCGAATCCGGTGCGAAAGAGGTCCAAATCTCCATCCCCGTCGGCGTCTCCGGCCGCGACCCCCATGCCGTAAGCGCGGGTGGCCGGAATTCCCGGGGCGTCGCCAAACCGGATTCCCGGACCGCGGTTCTCGAAAAGCCGGTCCTCGCCCTCACCCTGGACGAGATAGAGGTCCAGATCGCCGTCACCGTCCTGGTCGAAGAGCGCGACTCCCGAACCCATGATTTCGGGCATGAAATAACCTGGACGGCCGTCACCGGTTCTACCGGGGTGGTGGATGAATTCGGCGCCCGAATCGGAGGTTACGTCGGTGAAGCGCGGCTGCCCCGCGCCCGACGCGCCGGCCGCGAGGGCGACCGCGAGGCCCCCCGCGGCGACCACCCGCAAGATCAGCGGCGCAGTACCGATCGCGGGCCGATATCCCCAAGGCTCGGGGTCCCGGCGAGCTGCATGGCGAGTTTCAGCTCGGCGCGCAGAATCCGAAGCACGGCCTCGACTCCCTCTTCCCCGAAGGCCGCGAGCCCCCAGAGGTAAGCGCGACCAATCAGGATGGCGTCGGCGCCGAGCGCCAGCGCCTTGAAAATGTCCACCCCGCGACGGATCCCGCTGTCCATGATCACCGGGATTCGACCCGCAATCGCTCCCGCTACCTCGGGCAGACTGTCGATGGTGCCGATCCCGCTCTCCTCGGCGCGCCCCCCGTGGTTCGAAACCACGATCCCGTCCACGCCGTGCTCCAGGCACAGCTCGGCATCCTCCGCGGTGACGATTCCCTTGAGCAGGATCTTCATGTTCGTGGCGTCGCGGAGCCGCTTGACCACATCCCAGGTAAGCGAGGCGTCGTTGAGCCCGGCGAAACGACTTCGCCCGGTCGCGTCTTCCACCTCGATCCTGTCGAACATGCTCTTCCGGGAGACATAGTTGGCGAAACCCGGGACATGGCAGATCTCGCATTCGCGCGGGTCGAGCCGGGCCGAGAGCGCCGTGGTGATCCGGTTGCTTCCGGCGGGGAGATCCACCGTCAGCACCACCGCGGGACAACCCGCCGCCTCGGCGCGACCGACGAGCTGCTTGGTCACCTCGAAGGAAGTGGTCGGATAGAGCTGGTACCAGACGGGCTCACCGCGCGCTTCGTTCACCTCTTCGACGCCGGAGGTAGTCACCGTGGAGAGCAGTTGGAGGTGGTCCACCGTCCGCGCGGCCCGCGCCACCGCGACCTCCCCCTCCGGGTGAAAGGCCTTCTGGCTTCCGCACGGCGCGATGCCGATGGGGGAGGTCCATTGCCGGCCAAAGAGTTCCACCGACATGTCCGGGTCCGATACGTCCACGAGCCGGCGCGCCCGGATGCCGACGTTCTCGAGAGCCCGCCGGTTGGCGGCGAGGGTTCCCTCGCCGTCCACGCCGGTGGCGATGTAGCCATAGTGCGCGGGAGGGAGGTTCTGCTCCGCGACCACCCGGAAGTCGAACACATCGACAGCTTCTTCCGGGGAACCGACAGGCATCCGGGGGAACTGGCTGTAGCCGAAATGTTCCATGCCGCCAGCATCCGGCGCCCGGGTTTCCTGCCCGCCCGCGGTGCGGGGTTCCCAACATCCCGAGGAAAACAGCAACGGACTCCCGGCCAGATAGCGCAGGAAGCGGCGACGATTCGGGGTCAGGTCGTTCGGGTCACGCATCGGTTCTCTCCGGAGACGCCCGCCATTGTGTCACCCGCCCGCGAGCGGGCTACCACGAGCAGGATGGGCTGCTGATCGGCCCCGCTCCAGGAGCCGGGAAACGGGCAACCCCGGTGCGAGAGTTTGTGTTGGGGTCGTTTGGGTTGCGCAAGGGGCAGCACGGTATCATCGAGAATCGACGGCCGGGCGGCGACGCGACCGGGCGGCGAACGAGAGCGTTCCGAGGACGCGGGGGGAAAACCCATGAACACGGCGATGCGTTTGGCAGCGAGTGAGAATCGGCGCTCAGACGGCGGGCCGCTCTGGAGTCGAAGGTCTCTGATGCACTCCAGCTGCGCGGCGGCACTCCTGGCCCCCTGGGCTCGATTCGCGGACGCGGCCCTTGGGTCGGGTGAAGGCGGATTGTCCGGAGCGGGTTCGGCGCCGGATTCCGGCGGCCAGGACCCGGGGCTGGATACCGCGGGCGATGACATCGTCCTCGGGACTTCGGCTGCTTTCACCGGCCCCTCGCGTGGACTCGGTAACGAGCTGTACCGGGGCGCCATGGCCTACTTCAGCCACCTCAACGAGAGCGGCGGAGTCGGTGGGCGCCGGGTAGCGCTGAAGCTGTATGACGACGGCTATCAGCCCGACCCATGCGTTCAGAACACCCTGAAGCTGATGCTCGAAGACCAGGTCTTCCTGCTGTTCGGCTACGTGGGGACGCCTACCGTGACCCGGGTTCTCCCCATGCTGAAGAAGTTCCAGCAACAGCAGATCTACATGTTTTTTCCGTTCACCGGCGCCCAACCGCAGCGGGAGCCGCCCTACGGGGATTTCGCCTTCAATCTGCGTGCCTCCTATCGCCAGGAGACGGCCGGCCTCGTGGAGAACTTCCGCGCCACCGGACGCCGCCGCATCGCGGTCTTCTACCAGGCCGATGCCTATGGCCGGAGCGGTTGGGCGGGGGTCCGCGCCGCGCTCGAGAACCACGGCGAGACGATCGCGGGCGAGGCGACCTACCGGCGCGGCGCGCGCTTCACCGGCACGATGCGGGCCCAGGTCGAAATCCTGCAAAAGGCGTCCCCGGACGCCGTGATCTGCGTGGGGGCGTACGCCGCCTGCGCCGCCTTCGCGCGCGACGCGATCGACCTTGGTCTTCGGGTTCCCATTGCAAACCTTTCGTTCGTCGGCAGCGAGAACCTGGTGAACCTGCTCAGCGAGGGGCGCGACGACCCGGAGACCTACACCCGGTGGCTCGTCAACTCGCAGGTGGTGCCGAGTTACGAGGACGAATCGGTGCCGGCGGTGCGGGAATACCGCGAGCTGATGGCGCGTTACAACCCCCAGATTCCGGACCAGTTCGCGGATGACCCGTACGACCCGCTGCCCCAGAGCTTCGTCAGCCTGGAAGGATTCGTGAATGCGAAGCTGCTGAGCGAGATCTTCCGTCGCTTCGAGGGAACGCCGACCCGAGCCGGGCTGGAGGACGCGGTCTTTTCGATCCGCGACTTCGACCTCGGCATCGGCGAACAGGTCTCGTTCGGGCCCGACCGCCGGCAGGGGCTGCAGCGGGTCTATTACACGGTCGTCGAGGACGGCCGTTTCGTCCCGCTGACCGACTGGAACGCGCTGCCCGCCTGACATGAGAGTCCACAAGCTGTTCCAGCGGATGCGGTTCGGCATCTTCGCGCTGTTCGGATTGATCGTGCTTTCCACCTCGCTGCTCTGCATCCGGACAGTGGATACCGAACTCTCCGCGGAATACGCCGCCAACAGCCAGAGCATCGCCAAGACCATCGCCGATGCCAGCGTGGACATCCTCCTGAACCGGAACCTGGCGACGCTGCAATCGCTGATCGACCAGTTCGTCGAGGTTCAGGGGATCCGCTACATCTACATTACGGACGAGCAGGGCGAGTTCCTCGCGCACACTTTCGTACCCGGAATTCCGGAGCAGATCCTGGAAAGCGATCCCTTCCGGACGGAGCCGGTCGAGCGCAGTCTGCCGGGCATGGGCGATTTCATCGAGGTCGGCAGTCCCATCCTGGCCGGGGTGGCGGGGACGGTTCATCTGGGGATGGATCTGGATCTGGTGGCGCTCAAGATCCAGCGGGCGATCGGGCAGCAGATCTATCTGATCTCCATCCTGCTGGTGCTGGGTATCCTGGCGTCCATCTGGCTGGTGAACCTCGTCGCGCGCCCCCTGGCCGAGCTCCTCGCCTATGCGGTGGAAACCGCCCGGCGCCCCCCGGAACAACGAGCCCACGCGATTGCCAAAGAGGAATTGCTGTCGCGTGACGACGAGGTCGGGCAGTTGGCGCGTCTGATCCTGTACCTCTCCGAGACCCGGCCGCCCTCCGGGCCCGAGGCGCTGCCCGGCTCCCCGGAGGCGCGCCCGGCGGCGTGACGGTCGAGAGAGGAGTTGGCCGGGACCGCATCGTGATGGCCGGTCGGCCCTCCGGGAGCGTCGGGTGATCCAGCCTTCGCCCCGCGTCGCCCGGATCCTGGCAGTCACTGTCTGTACGGTGCTGCAACTGTGCTTCGGGACGGTCTATGCCTGGAGTTTCTTCCAGACGCTGCTCGTGCGGCAGTCCGGCTGGACCTTCACCGAAACGGCGTGGGCCTTCAGCCTCGCGATCTTCTCGCTTGGGGTCTCGGCGGCGTGGGCCGGGCAGGTATTGCCGAGGATCGGGCCCAGAAAGCTCGCGCTGGCGGGAAGCTTTCTGTTCTGCAGCGGATATGTGATCGCCGGGGTGGCTCTGCAACTCGATCACGTGCCGCTCTTTTGTCTCGGTTACGGCGTGGTCGGCGGAATCGGGATCGGGATGGGCTACGTGACGCCGGTCGCCACCGTCGCGAAGTGGTTTCCCGACAAGAAGGGGCTGGCGACCGGCATCGTGGTCATGGGTTTCGGAGTGGGCGCGCTCTTGCTGAGCAAGGGTCTGGCGCCGGTGCTGGTGGTTCAGGCGGCCGGCGATCTACCGCTGGTGTTCTTCGGCCTCGGCGCGGTCTTCGCGGTCATCCTGATTCCCGCGAGCCTCCTGATCAGCAATCCGCCCCCGGCGCCGGAAGCCTCGGGTTCTGCAGGAGGCGAGCGGCGCGGAGCTCCCGAGGAAGAAACGGTCAGGACTTACCTGAAGACCGGTCAGTTCCTGCTTCTCTGGATTGTCTTCTTCTTCAACATTGCGGCGGGGATTTCGATCATCAGCTTCCAGTCGGAGTTGCTCCAGGAAGTCTGGACCTTGGCCGATCCGTCGCTGGAACCGGCGGTGCTCGCCCAGTACGGAGCGACCCTGATCGCGGTGAGCTCGTTGTTCAACGGCGTGGGGCGTTTGTTCTGGGGACTCTTGTCGGACCGGATCGGCCGGGTAAACGTCTTCCGGATCCTGCTCGCCACCCAGATGGTCGTGTTCGGAGTCCTGATGACCGAGACGAACCCCTGGATTTTCTCGATCCTCATCTGCTACGTCCTGCTCTGTTTCGGCGGCGGGTTCGCCACCATGCCGCCCTTCATTCTGGACGTCTTCGGCGCCCGGAAGATGTCCGCCATGTACGGGGCGGTCCTGACCGCCTGGGCCGCGGCGGGAATCGCCGGCCCCTTGTATGTGGGTTATCTGAAGGACGTGTATCCCGACCGGGCGGTCATGTACTGCTTCCTCATCGGGATCCTGATGCTCGGCGGGGGCTACCTCTTCTCGTACCTGCTGAACGACGAGCGGATTCGCCTGACCAAGCCCACTCTGGAGGGCACGCTCCGCGAGTTCGGGATCGTGGCGCCCAAGAGTTGGTAGCGCCGCCGCCCCCCTCAGAGGCGGATGCGGCGCACTACCTGGCCGTTGTTTTCCCAGGGGGTTGCCTGGTAGCGCGAAGCGTCCTCTTCGGTGGGCTGGACCCCGCCGGCATCCCGCGCCCGGGAAACGAGTTGGTGTTCTCCGGGAGCGGCGGCAGGCCAGTCCATGACAAAGCGACGCAGTCCGAACCGGTGAGCTGAGGGCAGGAGTTCCGCCGGCTGGAAAGGGCCATCGTCCACGCTGACCTCGACCGTGGAGATCTCCGAGGCGCTGTCATTCCAGGCGAGCCCGTGAATCCGGAGGTCCGGGTCCGGGTCTTTGTCGACGCGGGTGACGAGGGATTTCAGCCGCATCCGGCCGATCACGCTGGCGGTGTGGAGGATCCCGGAGGGGGTTTCGACCCCGCGAACCGTGACGTAGTCCTTCGCTTGGTACCAACCCGCGAAGCGGGACGGCCAGACCTCGATGCGTTCGACCCACTTCACCTGGGCGACACCGTAGAAGCCGGGAACGATCAGCCGGAGCGGACCGCCGTGCTCCCGGGGAAGGGGATCCCCGTTCATGGTGTCGGCGAGCAGGACATCGGGTAAGAGCGCATCGGCCACCGGCAGGCTGCGGGCGAAGCGTCCCGGGTAGCGGTTCCCGCGGAGGCGCTCGTCCGCCCCGTCGGCTCCGAAGAAGACCACTTCCCGCGCGTCCGGACCGACGAGATCGTCGAGTAGCGGAGCGAGCGGAACTCCGCCCCAACGGGCGGCTCCTACGAGGCCGTGCATCCCGACGCCGCCGTTGCCGCAGCATTCGAACAGCGCGACCGACTCCTGCCGGGGCATTCCGGCCAGCTCGTCCAGGGTGAGCGTTTTGGCAGACGGAGCGCCCCGGACGCCGATTGCCAGTTGGAAGCGGGCCGCCGGAACCTCCGGGATCTCCCCGTGGTGCAGGACGAAGAACTCGTCGTTCGGCACCACCTCGCCGGTGACGCGGGTGAGGTCGGTGAAGCGCGCCCGGGTGCCGGGGGGCAGGGGTTCGAGGTCGGCCCAGGGCAAGGCGCTGCTCGCCTGGCCCGCGCCTCGCGAGCGGGCCGGGAACGGCGGCGTCAGAACGGCCGCAGCAAGCCCGGCGAGAGCGTGGCGCCGCTTCACGGACCGAGACGCCGGGTCCGTCCCGGCGGAGACGACAGCCGCCGCCAGTCCCCGGGGGGACCGGCGGCGGCGCGCTCCCTCAACGGGCCGCTTCGCTCAGAAGCTGACCCGGACCGCGAAGCGGATAATTCGCGGTGAGAGGTAGTTGAGCGGATTGCCGAAGTTGGACCCGCTCGAGGTATTGAGGGTCGTGTCGGTGTTCTCGTTCGTGATGTTGAAGATGTTCATCTCGGGGGAGATCCGGTAGCGCCCGGCGTTGAGGTCCTTGAAGAACGCGATGTCGAAGGTGGTGACGTTCGGGAGCCGCTCGGTTCCGACGGGGACCGCGAGGATCGACGCTCCGCCCTGGTTCAGGCCGCTCACGAAGAAGGTGCGGCCGAACGGCGCACCGGTCTGGTAGCGCACCACGCCGGAGGTGCGGACGCCCCAGGGGGCGTGCCAGGTGCCGATCATCTTCAACTGGTTCGTACGGTCGTAGAAGGACTTGCCCCTGGCGTTCACCTGCTGGTTCGGGTTGCCGAAAATGCCGGGGTTCGTGTTCTCCCACTGCCCCCCGCGCGTCCAGGTGTCGGTGTCGGCGTAGGAATAGGAAACGAGGGCCTGCCAGTTGTTCGAGAGCCGTTTCTGGGCGATCACCTCGAAGCCCTTGAAGTTCGTCTTGAATTTGTCGATGGTGGCGATCTGCCGGTCGCTTAGCCCGACGAACTCCGGACGGAGGTTGAACACGGTGATCATGGCTCCGTCATCGCCGGTGCCGATCGCGCCGTCCGGCCCCGGATCCTGCACCTGCATCGGGTCGTAGGCCGAGTCGGGCGCGGCGAGGTTGATCCTATCCGACTTGTTGGCGCTGTTCCGTATCGAGAAGGTGGCCTGCACCCAGAGGTCTCCCTCGAACTCACGTTCGAGCCCCAGGGTGAACTCGTCGGTGTACTCGTGTTTCAGGTCGGAGCTGACAGTCGCGATGGCCGCCTGGGCGCCGAACTGGTCGGAGAGGATTGTGCCCTGTTCGCCGTTTTGGAACTGTCCGTCGCCGTTCGCATCGCTCCACTCGTGGGTATTTGTCAGATTCCCGTTCTGGTTCACGAAGTTGGCGAAGCCGGTCGAGAACTGGTGGTAGTAGCGGCCCCAGGAGGTCTTCAGGGCGCTCTTCCCGTTTTCCTCGAGCCCGATGACGAGGCCGAGGCGGGGCGCGAAACTGGCCAGGTCGAGGATTCCGGTGTTCTCCGCGAATTCGCGGGGGCAGCCGTTCGCCGCCGTGCAGTAGGTGCCGTCCGGGCTGTTCTGCTCGGGCAGCCAGCCGTGGTAACGGTCCCAGCGCAGCCCGAGTTTCAGCGTCAGCCGGCCGACGGTAATGATGTCGTCAATGTAGGCCGAACTCTGGTCGAGCGTCTGTCCGTCATGCCGAGGGGTGTTGCGGAGTTGCACCTCGAATGGGACGCCGTTGTTGAAACGCAGGTAGACGTCGTCGATCGCGGTGGTCTGGTTCCGGATGGGGTTGTGCGAATACTCGATCCCCATGTGGAACTCGTGGTCCGCGCCCGCCAGTTCCTCGGCGAAGTAGGTCAACGAACTCTTCATCGAGTACCGCTTCCGCCGCCGCTCCACGTTGAAGTCCCGGGCGTTGAGGTACTGGCCGGTGCCCACGTCGAAACCGGCCTGGAGACCGGCCGCCTGGGCTTCCTCGGAGTGGTAGGTCGGGAACCACACGTTGAGGTGTGAGAAGCGGGTGTCGAGCAGTGCGCTGTCGCTGAGCGTCGAGGTCCAGGTGGCCTGGATGATCCGGAAGGTGTCGTCCTCGATCCAACTCGCCTCGGGAGGCCGGTTTCCTCCCATCCCGCGACGCGGCTTCCAGTAGGACATTTCGTGCCATTCGAGGCTCATCTTGTTCGTTTCGTTGATGTCGGTGTCGTTCTTCAGCACGAACTGCCACATGTCGGTGTCTTCGGTGATGTTCTCGACACCGGAGACGTAGCGGTGGACCCGCTCGTCCCGGAACGAGAAGAAGAAGGTGGACTTGTCCTCGACGACCGGACCGCCGAGCTGGAGGGTCGCGTCCGAGAGATAGTCGAACTGTGATGGGCTGGCGCCGCGCGCCTCGAGGTCGCTCGAGAAGTTGTCCGACTGGGTGGCGGCGTTTTGATAGTGCAGCCCGACCGCGCCGGCGAACTGGTTGCCGCCGCTCTTCGTGACCATGTTGAGGTAGACGCCGGGGGCGTTCACCGACGCCGGATGGGATCCGGTTTCGACCTGGACTTCCTCGAAGCTGTCGTAGTCGTAGTAGTAGCCACTCGCTCCGAGGGCTGCGGGACAGGTCACGTTCACGCCGTTCAGGTAGTAGCTGTTCTGCCCCCAGGAGGTGCCGCGCGCCGAGAAGACGGCCTGCAGGCCGGTCTCGCTGCCGCCCACGTCGAGGCGGTTCGTGGTTACTCCGGGCGCCTGGTGCTCAAGCAGCGACCAGACGTCGCGGGCACTCGGCACCTCCTCGAGGAGGCTGGCGTCGAAGGTGGCCCCGATGACGGTGCTCTTGGTGTCGAGGAGCGGCGATTCGCCGACCACCGTGACGGTCTCTTCGAGGGTGGAAAGGTCGAGCGAAACGTCGAGACCGGTGGTGCGGCCGATGTCCACGCGGACGCCCTCGTTGATGCGGGTCTGGAACCCGCCGAGTTCGAAGCGTAGCGAGTAGATCCCCGGCCGTACCGCCAGGAACCGGTAGGTGCCGGTGCCCGAGGAGACGGTGACTTCGCTCCCGGCGCCGACTGCGCCGGCCATCGTGACCGATACGCCCGGCAGCACCTGGCCGGTGCCGTCGAGGATCGTGCCCTCGACGGTTCCGGTACGGGTCTGTCCGGTTGCGACCGCCGCGGTAAGCGCGGCGGCGAAAAATGCGAAGACAAGACTTCGCGAGGTTGACTTCCTCATGGGACCCTCCTGTTTGGTGGGGGATTGGCCGAGTTGGGATCGAGTGCGAAGGCAGGTCCAGCGGGCCTGCCCAGGTCGGGATAGCGAGCGATGGTCCCGGGGGCGGGCCGCGCTCGAAGGTGAGAGTTTAGGGCCGGCGTCCTGCCGGTCGTCCATTCTGGTGGATTCGGAGAACCGGAGATGCGACCGCTGGCGGGAGGTCCCGACCGGGCAAAAAGCGCGGAACCCCCCGGATTTGAACGCATGCTGGCTCCATTTCCTCCATCGGCCTTCCAAGCCGAAAAGGCGTTATACCACATGCTGCACTAGGACTTCGGGCAAGACTTGTACCGTGGTTCGGTGGCCGGGTCGGCGACCGCTCGTGCGGGCCGTCGAGCGGGAGGTCTTACCGATCACCAAGGCTCAGGGCGACCTGGTTCGCGCGCAGGAAAAAAGCGCCTGCTGCGCCGTCGTCCAGTCTCCGGAACCGTCCGCGTGCTGGATCAGCATCCGCCCCTCGCGGTACATCCCGAGGTCGAGGGTGAACTCCTTGGCGTTCGACTGACGGCCGCTGTGGTCCCAGGCGGCGGGAATCGCCGGATCGTGGAAGCGGTAGATGCCGGTCCTGCCGTAGGCGATCTCGTTGGACCAGACGTCCATTCCCGGAATCCGGCCGGCAAGGAGACCGTCTTCCACGGGCAGCACGGTTTCCATTTCCAGGATTTTGGGGATCACCACCCGGCGGAGGACTTCTCCGGGGCTTCTCGCTTCCGTGATCGAGAGCGGAACGCGGCGAATGGCCCGGTAACGTTGGGGAGCGCCCGGCGCCAGGCTGCGGAAAATGCCGAGGATGGCGCTCCGGCGCGACTCGCTCAGTTCCTCGTCGAGATAGAGGGCCACCCAGGTTTCGGGCCCGAGCGTCACGAACCGCGAGCCGGTCAGATCGAGGCCGCCGTAGTGGCCGGCCGTGATGTGGGTGGCGGTGGTGGCGTGACAGGGCGGATGCGAAGGAGGACCGTTCGACCGGCAGGGGCAGGGGGTGTCGCAGGGGCAGGCGGTGAAGGCATGACCGGTGATCTCCCAGTCGGGGAATTCGGGGCCCCTTGTTCGAGTCGCCGCCGCATCCGCCGGCAAGCGCATGCCCTGGCCGCCCGCGGGGCGGAGCACGAAGCGGACCGTGTCCGCGAACCGGACGGCGGTGGGCTCGCCGGCGACGAGGGTCGGTTCGTACGTCCAGTGCCGGGCCGCTTCCGCCGCCGCCGCTCCGAGATCCTCGGGGCCGCGGAGGGCGCGGGCCTCGGCGACCGTCCCGTCGCGGCCTACGGTCAACTCCAGAATGACCAGCGCTTCCTCGCCCCGTTCGCGTGCCGACTCCGGGTAAGCGGGTGGTTCGAACCGGATCCTCTCCGGACGGCGGACATTGCCTCCGACCGGAACGATGTCCTCCTCCGCGGGAAGCGCGGGCCGGTTGGCTTCGGAGGCCGGCGGGTTCTCCTCGATGGGGGTCTCGTCCTCGCGGCGTTCGCCGCAGGCGCCGCCCAGCAGGATCGCCAGGGCGGCATAATGCGGGAAACGGCGTGGGCAAGGAAACCAGGACATCGGTTAGGCGCCGATTCTGTCTCATCCGGACGACCGCCCCGCGAAACCTGTGGTTCGCGCTTGCCGTCTGGATGTTTCCGGCGGCGCTGGTCGGTGGGCAGGAGCAACCGCCACCCGAGCCCGTATTCGCGGAAGCGGCCGCCCTGATCGAAGTCGGAAAACGGGAGGAGGCGGTGCGCGTCCTGAACGATTTCCTGGTCGGGCGGCCTTGGGATGTCCCGGCGTTTCATCAGGTCGGCGCGATGTGGCTGGTCGCCGGGGACCCTGAACTCGCCATCCCGCCTCTTGAGGGCGCGGTGGCGCGCGCGCCCGACTTTGTGGATGCTCGGCTGGCGCTCGGACAGGCCCTCGGACAGCTTGGGGAGGTGGAAGAAGCCCTCAGCCACCTGGAAGCCGCGTCCACGACGGACCCCAGCCGCTTCGAAGCGCCGTACCTGGCGGCCGCGGTGCTCGACCGGGCGGGACGTCTCTCCGAAGCGGTTGACAATGCCGCCCGGGCGGTGGAACTCGCGCCGCGCGACGCCGGTATGCGCCGGTTCCTGGGGCGGCTGCTGCTACGCATCGAGCATTGGCCGGAGGCGCAGGCCGAACTTGAGCGGGCGCTACAACTCGGCTACCGTGAGGATCCGGCGATCTTCGCCGACCTGGGCGCCGTGTTACTGGGTCAAGAACGACTGGAAGCGGCGCGGGCCGCCTACGAGCGGCACCTGGAGTTGGCCCCGGACGACGCCGAGACACTCCTGCAACTGGGGTATCTCGACTGGCGCACCAATGAATACGAGGCTTCCGAGGAACTCCTCGAGCGGGCGATCGCTCTCGATCCGAGTCTCCGGCGGGCTCACCACTTCCTGGGCCTGACCGCGCTGCGCCGTGAGGAATTGGACCGAGCTGAGGCGGCATTCCGGCGCGCCCTGGAAGCGGGCGACGATTTCCCGGAGGCCTGGTTGAATCTTGGCAAGATCGCGCTGCGCCGCGGGGACGCGGAGGATGCGGCGCGTTTGCTGGAGACCGCGATCCGCTACGCCCCGGACTATGCGGACGCCTATTACCAGCTCTCCTTCGCCCGGCGGCGGCTCGGCGATGCCGAGGGGGCGGCCGCTGCCCTCGAGCGTTTTGAGGAGCTCAAGCGGGAGCAGGACGAATAGTTGCAGTCGCCAGGGCGACGCGGCTTCACCGGGGCGGCAAGGGACGCCGCGAGGGACGCCGTGAGCTATTCCGATGGCAAACGGCGAACGGATGGTCGATGCGTTTGAGGCTTTTTCGAAGATCCGGCTCCGAGGCCCACCGTTCCCGCATGGCGGCGGAGCGGGAACGGGTCCAGCGGAACATGATGGGGCGAACACCGGACGCGCCTGCCCGGGATCAGCCGTGGTGGAAGGAGATACTGGGGATCGGGACGAAACGGGAATGGATTCTGGTCGGCGTTGGCCTGCTCTTCTTCCTTGGCTACGCCTATGAACAGGGCGGACCCTGGAAGGCTGGCTGGGTGGCCATCACCACGGCTGCCGGCATGTTGATCGGCGGGTGGTTGAAGCGGTCGCGCGAACGCCAAGCCGAAGACGAGCGAAAACCCGTACTGGGGATCCCCGATTCGAAGCGCGACGAGTACGGCAGGCGGGGCTAACAGCCTGTGGTGAAACCCAGGCGGCCCAGTTCTCCCGGTGGGGGCTCGCCCGGCGATGCATCCCGCCTGAACCACTCCGCTTCGCCCCCCCACCGGGAGAACTGGCGTTCTGCGTTGCGTTTCGGTCGAAATACACCAGGTATTCCTCCCTCACGCGCCTTGTCAGCCGGGCGCCTCGCCCCCACCGGGAGACTGGCCAGCCTCGGCGCTCACCCGGGTTCCACCACAGGCTGCTAACCCTTCGGGTCGCTGCCGGCGGTTCGCCGGCGGTGGTCGGGCGCGCGTACTATCGCCCTGCCGTTGAAATGCGGTAGGAGCTTCATGATGCGTTCGAGACGAATCCTCGCCGCCGCGACTTTGTTGATCGCGTTCGCTGCCCCGCTGGGTCTGGCGCAGTCCACCCATCCGCCGGTGGCGACGTTCTCCATCGTCGCCCACGACCCCGGCACCGGCGAGATGGGGGTCGCGGTCCAGTCAAAGTATTTTTCGGTGGGGCATGTGGTGCCGTGGGGCGAAGCCGGAGTCGGCGTGGTTGCCACCCAGGCCAATGTGAACGCCGGCTATGGGCTCCAGGGGCTCGATCTGCTCCGGCAGGGACTCAGCGCGGAAGAGGTCAAGGACCGGCTGCTCGCCGAGGACACCTTCCCCGGAGTGGAGGGCCGGCAGTTCGCCGTGGTGGACGCGAACGGTGGGATTGCCGTCCACACCGGGCCCACCGCGACTTTCTGGGCGGGTCACCGCGTGGGCGAGCACTACTCCGCCCAGGGCAACATCCTGACCGGGCCGGAAGTGGTCGAGGCGATGGGTGACGCCTTCGAGGCCGCCGAGGGAACCCTCGCCGAAAAGATGCAGGCCGCGATGGTCGCCGGGCAGGAAGCCGGGGGAGACAGCCGCGGCCGCCAGTCGTCGGCGATGCTGGTGGTCGGCAAGGGCATGGGCCGGAACATCAATAACGACGTGGTGGCCAGGCTCCAGGTCGAGGACCACCCGATGCCCATCCAGGAACTGGGGCGGGTGCTGAACATCAACCTCGCCATTACCGCGATGTCCCGAAGCCGGGAACGGAACGAGGCCGGAGACGGCGCGGCGGCGCTCGCCGCCGCCGAGAGAGCGACCGAACTCTGGCCCGACGCTTCCGACACCTGGCTGAACCTTGGCCTGCTCAACTACTCGCTGGGCAACCGGGACCGGGCGCTCGAGGTCCTCGGGAAGGCCGCGTCGATGAACGAGCTGTTCCGCGGCCAGTTGGAGTCCACCCTGGGCTGGACCGGCCATCCCGGGCTTGACGGCGAGTTCCTGGCGGCGCTCTTCCCGGGGGAGTCCTGAGAGCTGGATCTCCCGCGCGCAGGCGGCCACGGAGCGCTCTCTTGCTGAGCCGGTTCGCGGCTACCGCTTTCCTGCTTCTCGCGGTTCCGGCATCCGCGGGGAGCCAGGATCCGGAGGAACTTCTCCGCGCCGGCCAGCGGTGGCTCGACGCCGGCAACCCCGGCGCCGCGGTGGAGTCGTTCCGCCGGCTCGCGCAGGCGCTTCCGGACTCCCGCTCCCACTACTACCTGGGCGTCGCGCTCCTTCAGGACGATCGGCCCGGAGAGGCGGTGGATGCACTCCGGCGGGCGGAGGCGCTCGCCGAGGCGCCCAACCCGGCGCTCGCGTTGTCACTCGGGACGGCGCTCCTGCGAGCAGGAGCCTCCGAAGAGGCCGTGTTTGTCCTCGAAGCGGCTGCCGCGCATTTCCCGCGCGCCGCTCCCATTCTCGTCCAGCTCGGTTACATCCACTACACGAGGCTCGAAGGCGAAAAGGCCCGCGGCGTCCTGCTCCGGGCCCGCGAGATCGCCCCGGCGAATCCGCTCGCCCCCTTCTACCTCGGTCTTGCCGAGGCGGCGCTCGGTGAGCTGGAGCCGGCGGCCGAAGCCTTTCGCGAAGCGGTTCGTCTGGACCGGGGGAATCCCGAAGCGCGGGTAGCGCTCGGCCGGACTCTCTCCCAGTTGGGACGCCCGGGCGAGGCCCGGGAGGCATACCGGGCGGCGCTGGCGGTAGCCCCCGGATCTCCCGCGGCGTTCGTGGGGCTCGGGGTGCTCGAACTCCACGGGGGCCGCCCGGAAAGCGCGGTGGCCGCCTTCGAGGCTGCCCTGGGCGCCGCGCCCGAGAATCGTCAGGCGCTTTACAACCTTGCCGCCGCACTGGCCCTGCTCGGTCGGACGGAGGAGGCGGCAGCGGTGCGTCGCCGGTTCGCCGAAGCTGCCGCTGCGGGGGACGACCCGGGGCGCTCGCTCTCGCGCACCCGGTCGAAGGCGCGTTCTCGCTGATGCAGAAACTCCCCTTCGCGCTCGCCGCGTCACTCGCCGCCGCGCCGGCGGCGGGAGAGGATTTCGTCTTCGTGGACCGCACGGAGGCGGCAGGAATCCGGTTCCACCACGAGGACGGCGGCAGCGGGCGGCGCTACGTGATCGAGATCGTTGGCGGGGGCGTCGCGGTGTTTGACTACGACGGGGACGGTTGGCCGGATCTTTTTTTCGTGAACGGGCACCCGCTGCCGGGTGATCGAGGCGGGGGGACGGTTGGGAACCGTCTTTTTCGCAACCGGGGGGACGGGACCTTCCGGGACCGCACCGAGGAGGCCGGACTCCTGGATACGCCGGACGGCCTCCGCTACGGCATGGGGGCCGTCGCGGGTGACCTCGACGGCGACGGCGATCCGGACCTGCTCGTTACCCATTTCGGCGAAGAACGGCTCTTCCGGAATCAGGGAGACGGCACCTTTCGCGAAGTCCCGGGCGCCGGCGGTGCGAGCGATGCCCGCTGGACGACCAGCGCCGCGCTCTTCGATCCCGACGGGGACGGGGATCTGGACGTCTACGCCGCGAACTACCTCGACTACGCGCTGGAACGGCACCGCGACTGCGTGAGTCCGGTCAAGGAAGTTCTCGCCTACTGCCACCCGCAGGAATACCCGGGAGCGGCCGATTCCTTCTTCGAGAATCGCGGCGACGGGACGTTCCGGGCGGTTCCCGTTCCCGGTTCGGAGGAAGGGAAGGGGTTGGGAGTGGTCATTACGGACCTCGGAGACGACGGCGCGCCCGACGTGCACGTCGCGAACGACACGACCCCGAACTTCCTGTTCCGGACGGAGTCCGGGCCCGAGGGGGTCCGCTTTGTCGAGGACGGGCTGGCATCCGGCGTCGCCTACAACGAGGAGGGCCTCCCGGAAGCCGGAATGGGCAACGACTGGGGAGACGTGGACCGCGACGGGCGCATGGACCTCGTCGTCACGAACTTCGACTTCGAGACGAACACCCTCTACCGCAACCTCGGCGGCGGGCTCTTCCTGGACGCCACCGCGGCCTTCGGAATCGGAAGCGAGAGCCTCACCGAACTCGCCTTCGGGTGCGACCTCGCCGATTTCGACAACGACGGCTGGCTGGACCTGGTGGTGGCGAACGGCCACATTCTCGACAACATCGCAAAGATCCAGTCCAACCTCCGGTTCGCCCAGCCCGGGCAGGTGTTCAGGAACGACCGCGGGCGCTTCTCGCGCAGTCCCGAAAGCGAGGGAGACTTCGCCCGCCCGCGGGTTGGGCGGGCTCTTGCCACTCTCGACTATGACCTCGACGGGGATCTGGATCTGGTGCTGGCGAACAACCGTGGCCCCGCCGAGTTGCTCGAGAACCGGGGTGGGGACGCATTGGGGCGTTCGGTGGGCTTCTTGCTGGTCGGGACCAGCGGAAACCGGGAGGGGATCGGAGCGCTCCTGAGCCTCGCGAGCGGCGACCTCGTGCAGCGCGAGGAGCGGCGGGCAGGGGCCAGCTACCTGGCTCAGCACGATCCCGTGATGTGGTTCGGTCTCGGCCAAGCGGCCAGCGCCAGCGACATCACGATTCGGTGGCGGTCCGGGCGGGAGGAGTTCCTCGGATCCCTGCCGGCGGGGTGGGTCCACATCATCAAGGAGGGGTCCGGGCGCATCGGCGGCTCCGAGGTGGGCGCCCGGGAGGACGCGAGCCGGGAGGAGCGATGAGGGCCGGCTCGGGGACGGTGACCGCGTGGGTCTTGCTCTTCGCGGCGGCGGCATTCGCCCAGCCGGAAATCCAATTCACCGAGGTGGCGGAGGCGTCCGGGATCCGCTTCATCAACATGTACGGCGGGGTCCGCAGCAAGGACTTCATCCTCGAGACGACCGGTACCGGCGCGGCCTTTTTCGACTATGACGGCGACGGGGATCTGGATCTCTTCCTGGTCAACGGATCCCGCATTGGGTACGACGAAAGCCAGAGCCTCTCGAACGCTCTCTTCCGGAACGAGGGCGATGGACGATTCACGGAGGTCACCGGGCCAGCGGGCCTCGAGTCCTACGGGTGGGGGCAGGGGGCCTGGGTCGTGGATCACGACAACGACGGTGATCTCGATCTCTTCGTCACCCGCTACGGGCGGAACCTCTTCTACCGAAACCGGGGAGACGGCACCTTTGAGGAAGTGGGGCCCGAGTTGGGTCTGGACGATCGTCAATGGGGCACTGGGGCCGCGTTCGGCGACCTGGACGGTGACGGCGTCTCCGACCTGGTGGTGGTGAACTATGTGGACTTCGACCCGGACGCCACCCCGGGGCCGGGAGAGGAGCCCTTCTGTTTCTTCCTCGGAATCCCGGTCATGTGCGGTCCCAAGGGCCTGCCCCCGGCGCCGGCGCTCCTCTATCGCGGGCTTCCCGACGGGCGTTTCCTCCGAGTCGAAGGACGGGCGATCGGCGCCGAGCCGTACTTCGGCCTCGGGGTGGTGTTCGGCGATCTGGATGACGACGGCGACCTCGACGTCTATGTGGCGAACGACCAGACGCCGAACAACTTCTACCGCAACGACAGCCGGGACGGAGAACTCGAGTTCACCGAGATCGGTCTTGCGGCCGGCCTCGCCTACAACGAGGACGGGCGGGCGCAGGCGGGGATGGGGGTGGATCTCGGGGACTACGACAACGACGGGCAACTGGACATCGTGGTCACGAACTTCTCCCACGACTACAACACGATTTACCGGGCGGCGGGTAGCGGGTGGTTCCTCGACGAATCGTTCGCCGCCGGAGTTGCGGAGCCGAGTTATCCGTACCTCGGTTGGGGAACCGGATTCCGCGATCTCGACCGGGACGGTTGGCTGGACCTGGTGGTGGTGAACGGGCACGTCTATCCCGAAGTCGAGGGTGGAGTCACCGAGAGCGACTACGCCCAGCGGGGACTTGTCTTCCGAAACCTCACCGGAGGCGTCTTCGCCGAAGTCCCGCCGACGGCGCTCGGAGTGCCCCGCGTCCATCGCGGGGCCGCGTTTGCCGACTACGACGACGACGGGGACATCGATGTCCTGGGGACGGTCATGAACGGACCGCCGGCGCTCTTCCGGAACGATACGGAGACCGCGGCCGCGTGGACCGGGTTTCGACTCGTGGGCCGGACGAGTCCGCGGGACGGAATCGGAACGCGGCTCGTTCTCGAGGGGGCAGATGTTTCGCAGGTACGCGATGCGCGGTCCGCCGGCAGCTACCTCGCCTCCAGCGATCCCCGGGTCTTCTTCGGCCTGGGGTCGGGAGACGGTCCCTTCCGGGTCCGGGTCCGCTGGCTCTCGGGCTGCGAGCACGAGATCGAGACCGTTCCTGCTCGCTACCGCCTGGTGGTGGAACCGCGCGAATGCCCGCCGGGTCCGGCGGGCGAATGACAATTGGTGACAGGCTTGAAATGATGCGTGCCATGTTTCGCATGGGTCTCGTTCTGCTTCTGATGGGGAGCTTCATGGTGCCGTCCTTCGCGTTCGCACAGGATGGCGGCATTTCGGGCACGGCGACTGACTTCGGCGGCGGGGCGCTGCCCGGGGTGAGTGTCGAAGTGTCCGGCCCGACGCTGGCCGGCCCGCAGGTGGCGGTGACCGACCGTCGCGGGAGCTTCGCGTTCATGGAGTTACCCCCCGGCAACTACCTCGTCGCCTTCACCCTGGCCGGATTCGAGCGGCTCGAGCGGGAGGTCGAGCTGACCGCGGGGGGCGCCCTCACCGTGGACGCGGAGCTACAGCTCGGAGGGCTCTTCGAAGAGGTCACCGTGTCCGTGACCGGCACCGCCATCGAGTCGCCCGCCATCAACATGCCCCACGCCGTGACCGTCGTCAGCCGCGAGATGCTGGAACAGCAGGGAAGCACGCAGCTCGTCGATCTCTTTCGCAGCCTGACGGTCAGCCACGGCGTGGTCGGTGAACGGAACAGTTGGTACAACTCGAACCAGCCGGCCACCCTCACCGAGAACGTGGCCAATGTAAACCTGCGTGGGCTGGGCGCCTCGCGGACGCTCGTGCTCATCAACGGCCGGCGCCAGGTGCCGGTACCGGCGCGCCTGATCGGCGGGCGCTTCGTGGATGTGAACACGATCCCCTCGATAGCCGTGGGCCGGCTGGAGGTGCTGAAAGAAGGCGCGGCGGCGACCTACGGCTCGGACGCGGTCGGCGGCGTCGCCAACTTCGTGACGCGCAGCGACTTCCGGGGCTTCGAGATCAATGTCGCACACGACTACTTCGACGGCGGAGGCGATACCGCCGTCGCCGGCATCTGGGGCGCCGACATCGGTTCCTCCAGCGTCGTCTTCTCCATGGAGCGCGTGGGCCGCCAGGAGTTGCAGATGGTGGAGCGGCCGTGGACGCTCGACCGCCTCAGCGCCTACCCCCCGGGGAGCCGCGCGGGCTGGTCGAGCCTGGGCAACCCGGGAACCTTCGCGGTGGGCGCGCCGGCGCCGTGGACCGCCGATGTCTTCGACCCCCGCTGCACCGATTTCGGCGGTCTGGACGAAGGCTGGACCTGCCGGTTCCGCTACGCGCCGTACGACAATCTGATTGACGAGCAGCAGCAGACGCGCGCCTTCGCCGAAATCAACGGCCCCCTGAGCGAAGGGATCAGCTACCACATCGAGGGACTGTGGGCCGACGCCGTCATCCCGAACTGGTACACGACGCCGTCTTATCCACCGTTCCCGCTCACGAGTACGACGGTCATGGAGGTTGGGGCCGACCATCCGGGCCGCCAGGCGTTTTGCGCCGTTTACGGCGGCGACCCGAAGGCCGATCCGAACGGAGCCTGCCTGGAAGGCTCCCCCTGGTACCTCAACGGCCGCCCGTTCGGGAACTCCGGGCCCGGGCGCCGGCTGCGCCGCGAGTCGCGCACGCAGCGCGCCGCGGCCTCCCTGCACGGCGAATTCATGCTGGACGAACGGGACCTCCACTGGGACGCCGGCGTCAGCTACTCGCGGGCGCGGGGCAACCTGAACCTGCCGGCGGTCTATACGGACCGGATGTTCCGCGCCTTCCGCGGCTTCGGCGGCGCCAACTGCGGTGTCGGGGTGCAGGCGGACCACACTTCACCCGCGGGCATGGTGCTCGGGCCGCTGGGCGGCGCGGTGGCGGGCCAGGGGCCCTGCATGTACTACAACCCCTTCAGCAACGGCGTCCAGTTCTCCGATCAGCCGGGGTCGGCCCTGGAGAACACGGCCAACCCGGATTACGTGGCCGGCCTGGCGAATTCCGAGGATTTGCGGCTGTGGCTCAACGAGGAAGTAGACCTGTTCAGCACCTCGGACATGTTCGTGGCCGATCTCACGCTGAGCGGCAACCTCGTCGAGGATGTGGCCGACTTCGCGATCGGATACCAGTACCGCCGAATGCAGGCCGACGGCAATCCGAACGACCCCGGCGATGTGACTGTCAACCCCTGTCAGGTAGCGGGCGACATGAGCTGCGCGCCGGGAAAGCGGTTCGGGCCCTACCTGTTCACGAACGTCCACCGCCCCTACGACGCGAGCCAACAGGTGCAGCGGCTGTTCGGTGAGCTGGCTCTCAAGATCGGGTCCCGTCTCGACACCCAGACGGCCGCCAACTACGAGTTCTACGACGTCGCCGGCCGCCGGGTCAACAGCTTCGATCCGAAGTTCGGCTGGCGCTTCCAGGCAGCCGAGAACCAGGACTTCTCGCTGTCCTTCCGCGGCTCGGTGCAGACCACCTTCCGGACTCCCTCGCTGGACGACCTGAACACCAGTCCGCTGACGACCCTCGAGTGGATCTCGGAGACCGGCGCCTACCAGGCGGTGGATCGCTATGGGCGGACCGACCTGCTCCCGGAGAAGGCATTCACCTACAACGCCGGCGTCGTGTTGTTCCTCGCCGGGGGCGTGGAAGCGACGGTGGATTACTGGAAGTACGACTTCGACAATGTCATCGGGTCCATGCCCTACGACTCGATCTCAAGCCTCTACGCCAGCGGCGATGAGGCCACCCGGGCCGCGGTGGCGCCGTTCATCATCTGTCCCGGCGGCCGGGCCTCCGAGCTGGCGATGGCGGACCGCTGCGACGCGCAAAACCTCCAGCGCATCCAGATCGATCTGGTGAACTGGCCGGGGCTCACTACCTCGGGGATTGATACCCACCTGGCGGCTCGCACCGACGCGGGGCCGGGGCAACTCTCGCTCAGTTGGGACTCCACCTATACCCTCCGCTACAACACGAAGGAGCTGCGGCTCGAGGGCACCGATCTGATCCTCAAGGAGGAAGAAGAGGCCGCCGGCTATCTGAACTTCGCGCACCCGATCGCGGTGCCGCTGCCCCGCTGGAAGAGCCGCTGGTCGGCGTCTTACGGCTGGGACACCTATCGGCTGGCGAGCTACGTGAACTACATCTCGGCCTACGAGGATCAAGGGGACGACGAGATCGTGCCCCTCATCGAGCCGTTCCTCACCTGGGATGTGAGCTTCCAGTGGCGCCTGCCCCGCGGGATCAACATCACGGCGTACGCCCTGAACCTGACCGGACGGGTTCCCCCGTGGGCCAACATCGAACAGTCCTACGACGGCTTCACCCACGACCCGAAGGGACGCCGGATCAAGATGGCGCTGACCTGGCGGTTCGGCGGCTGAACGGCGGGACAGCCACCGCGCCGTCCGCACCGGACCGGGTGGTCGAGCAGAGTTCGCGAGACATTTCCCTTACTCCGGGGGCGATGCCGCGCGAGCAGCCGGCCGTCCCTGATCAGGGGCTTTGCGCCCGGTCGCCGTTTTCCCGCGTTGCTCCCCGGCGGCGCGGCGGGTGGCGACGCCGCGTGGGTTTCGTCACCGGCTGTCAGGGAGCGTCGAGGGATACGGATTTGAGCAGGGCGAAGACCTCGCTTCCGGCGCGCAGTCCGAGATCAGCGACCGCGTCCCGGGTGATCCGGGCGCGCAGGCGCTGCCGTCCGATCTCCACGAGGATCTCGGCGAACGGACTCGCCGGGTCCTCGGAGACGCTGCCGATCCTGCCGCGCAGCACGTTCCGGATACTGATCGACTCGGGTGACCGGGTGGCGAGCGCGACGTCGCGGGCGCGGACGCGCAGGCGCGCCACCGCGCCCACCGGGTAGCGAGTCCCGGGCACCCGGAGAACCTGGCCGTCGAGGTCCAGCTCCGACAATCCGAGCGCGGGGAGATGGGCGCGGACCCGCGCGGTCAAAAGGGCGCTGGTCTCGAAGCGCGAGAGCGCGTCTCCCGCCTCCAGCCGCTCGAGCGACTCGGAGGTGGGCGCCGCCGCGGCGACCCGCCCCCCGGACATGAGCGCGATCCGGTGGGCAATTTCGATTACCTCTCCGAGGTCGTGGCTGACATAGAGCACCGCCATCCCGGCTTCTTCGGCGAGGGAACGGAGCCACGGCAGCACGGCGTCGCGGGCCTTCCGGTGGAGCGCGGAAAGGGGCTCATCGAGCAGGAGCACGAGGGGGTCGGAGAGGAGCGTCCGCGCCAGCGAGACACGCTGGCGTTCTCCCCCCGACAGTCCCCGTGGGGTCCGCTCCAGTTGCGTCGCGAGCCCGAGTCGTTCCACGACCTCGGAGAACGCGAGGGGCCGGTTCCGCTGCGCGGCGGTGGCGCGCCGCTCGGCATAGCGGAGGTTCCCTTCGACCGACAGGTGCTCGAAGAGCGCCGGTTCCTGAAAGGCAAAGCCGACCCGCCGGCGATGCGGCGGCAGGAAGACCCCGCGGCTGTCGTCCTGCCAGATCGATGCGCCCGCCCGCAGCCGTCCTCGCAGCCGGGTGAGGCCGGCCACCGCCCGCAGGACCGTGGTCTTGCCGCTGCCGGACGGCCCGAAGATCGCGGTCACTTCGCCGGCCGGTGCGGCAAATGCGGCCTCGACGTCGAAGGCCCCGACCGTGCCGCTGAGCGCCAGATCGATGGATCCGGCCGGTCGCGGAGCGGGGGCGTTCACCGGGCTCTCCCTCCCGCCCGCTTCTGCAGGCTCAGGGTCAGCGCCACCACCACGAAGGAGAACGCGAGCAGCCCGCCCGAGAGGAGGTGGGCCGTGCCCCATTCCATGAGTTCCACGTGGTCGTAGATCGCGATCGAGAGCACCCGGGTGGCGCCGGGGATGTTGCCGCCGATCATCAGGATGACCCCGAACTCCCCGACGGTGTGGGCGAAGCCCAGCACCCCGCCCGCGATCAGGCCGGGCCGGGCGAGCGGCACCGCAACGGTCCAGAAGGCGTCCCAGGGCGACGCCCGCAGCGTGGCCGCTGCCTCCAGCGGACGATCGCCGACCGCTTCGAAGGCGCTCCGGATGGGCTGGACGGTGAACGGCAGCGAGTAGATGACGGAACCGATGACCAGCCCCGGAAAGGAGAACGCCAGGGAACGCTCGCCGAACAGCCGGGCCACGAAACCACCCGGCCCGTCGGGCCCCAGTGCGATCAGCAGGTAGAAACCAATGACGGTGGGGGGCAGAACGAGGGGGAGAGCGACGAGGGCGGCGACCGCCTCCTTGAACCGGAAGGGGGTACGCGCGAGCCACCACGCGATCGGGGTTCCGAGCAGCAGGAGGAAGACCGTGGTCACCCCGGCCAGCTCGAGCGTGAGCCGAATCGGCGGCCAGATGGTTTCCGCGCTCACGATCCGTTGGGGCTCACTCGGCGCGGTAGCCGTGTCGGCGGAGAATCTCGCGGGAAGTCTCCGACCCGAGGAAATCGAGGAATCGGGCGGCAGCCGGATTGTCCCGCCCGGCCTCGAGCAGCACTGCCTGCTGCCGGATCGGAGCGTGGAGGTCTTCAGGTACCAGCCAGCGGGACCCCCCCGCGCTCAAAGCGACCTGCGAGAGGGCAAGGAACCCCACCTCCGCATTGCCGGTGCGGACGAATTGGTGCGCCTGAGAGACGTTCGTTCCGATGACCTGCCGGTCTCGCAGGACGGCTTCGAGCCCGAGCGACCGCACGACCTCCAACGCCGCCCGGCCGTAGGGGGCAAGCGCCGGATTTGCGAGCGCGACACGGCTGAGATCGGGATCCCGGAGGGCGCCGGGCCCCTTGATCCGTTCCGCTTCCGTGCTGAAGAGCACGAGTCTCCCCACCGCGTAGGTGCGGCGGCTGCCGGGGACTGCGAATCCGTCGCGCTCCGCCCGCTCCGGGCGCTCCTGATCGGCCGCGAGGAACACCTCGAAGGGCGCGCCCTGAACGATCTGGGCGTAGAGCTGGCCGGTGGAGCCGAAGCTGAGGAGCGCAGTGTCTCCGGTCGCGTCCTCGAAAGCGGTCGCGATCTCGCGAGCCGCCGCCGTGAAGTTGGCGGCCACCGCCGCCCGGACGCTCCCGTTCTCAGCCGAAAGCTGCCCCGGCGAACCCCAGAGGAGGGCGGTCGAGAGTAGTACGAGACGTAGCAGGACGCGTGGGTGGGGTTGGGAGCGCCGGTCTTCAGACCGGCATCGCGGCCAAGGGCCGCGAAACTCCCACCGCCATGCCAGGTGATGGACCAGGCCCAAACGGGGACGGCGGAAAGCTTTACGGACGCCTCGGCGGCGTTGCGCCATCCTCGTTCCCTGGGGCGCCATGCGACTGATTGGCGATGGGAGTGTCGCTCCCTTGCGGGAGCGATGCCGGTCTGAAGACCGGCGCTCCTGAGAACGGGCCAGCGCTCCTTGTCTCTAGCGGGTCGCCGTCATCATGATCTCGACCTTGATGCCGGCGCCCATCATCTGGGTCTCTACCGTGGCGCGCGCTGGAAACGGCGCGCCGACGACCTCGCGGTACACATCGTTCATGGCGCCGTAGTCGCGCATGTCCTCGAGGAAGACGACAGCGTCATCCACGTCCCGGAAGGTCAGTCCTCCCGCTTCGAGCGCCTCGGCAAGCCGTCCGAGGACGGCGCGCGTCTGGTCGCCGGCGTCCTCACTGCGGTCCGCTCCGGGTGCGACCATGCCGGACAGATAGAGCCGGTCGCCCGCCCAGATTCCCGGGGAGAGCGGGCTCCCCGAACGGGGGCCGCCCGGAGCCAGCACGCTGCGTTCGGCGCGACTGGCCACGCACTGGACTTCCGCCGTGAAGAGCGGGTTCGCGAGCCGCGCCTCCACGGTGGCCCGGGTCGGCGGATCCTCGGGGAAGAACTGGCGATACGCATCGTTCATCTCACCGAAGGTGCGGGGGTCGTCCAGAAACACCCGGCAGTTCGCGACGTTCGAGTAGTCCATCCCGCCCGCTTCGAGCACGAGGCCGATGTTCCCCATGATGCGCTGCATCTGCTCGGTCACGCCGCCCGCCACCGGCTGGTAGGTGTCCGGATCGCGCGCGGTGGCGCCGGCGACGAACAGCGTGTCTCCCGCCTCGATTCCCCAGGAGTAAGGAAGCTCGGGACTCTTCATCGCCTCGGGGTTGATAACCCGTCGCTCCACTCCCTGCTTCACCGCGACCATCGAGATTTCGACAAGAGCTCCCGGGAGCGCGATGCCGGCCTCCACCGTGGCGCGGGTCGGAGGGTCCTCGGGGAAGTACTCGCGATACACCCCGTTCATCGCCTGGAAGTGCCGGATGTCCGACAGATAGACGTTCACCGCCGCCACCCGGGAAAAATCGAGTCCGACCTCCTCGAGGGTGGCGCCGATGTTGTCCATCGTCTGGCGAACCTGCGCCTCGATGCCCCCCGGAACGAGATCGAGGGTGCCGGGCACGTTGCCGAGGGCGCCCGCCAGATAGACGAGGTCGCCGCTTTCCCGGAATTCGGAGAAGGGCAGGCCGACGTCACCGGTGTCGGCCGGAGCCTCAGGTGCTTCTCCCGTGCCGCCGCAGCCGAGCGCGAAAAGAAGCAGCAGGGGCGCCGCAATGAATCCGGTAGATCGGAACCATCGGATACCTTGGATACATTGGATCATGGCGGGGAGTCCTCCGGACATCTTGAGACGGCTCGCGATGATACATTCGGGAACCCCCGCGGCCTCGCGCGAAGGCCCGCCCACCGCCGCCCCCAAAACCCGGAATCCTCCCGGGCCGGTGGCGCGGACCGGCCGCCCAGAAATAGATTGCATTCCGTTTTTTGTGCCGGTCCGGGCGGCCACCTCGCCGCCGACGGGGTTTGCCTGGAGCGCGCGCTGGCCGCTGCGGGGGCGGGGACGCCCGCCTACGTGTACAGCGGGCGGGCGGTTGTCGAGCGGTTTTGCGCCCTGCAGGGGGCCCTCGCGGGAACCGACCATCTGATTGCGGTGGCGCTCAAGGCGAACGCCCTGCCGGCGCTGCTGATCCCGCTCCGGGATCTCGGCGCCGGGGTGGAGGCGGTTTCGGCGGCGGAATTGCTGGTGGCGCGCGGACTCGGTTTCCCCGGACATCGAATGGTCATGTCCGGTGTCGGCAAGACCGAGGTGGACCTCGAGACCGCGCTGGACCTCGAGGTGCGTTTTGTTTCGGTCGAATCGGGAGCGGAGCTCGAGTTGCTGAACCGGCTGGCGCTGCGACGTGGTCTCCGGGCTCGGGTGCTCCTGCGGCTGAATCCCGGAGTGGACGTGTCGACACACCCCAAAATCGCCACGGGAACCCCCGCCGCCAAGTTCGGGATGGCAGCGGCGGACCTCCTCGAGGTCGCCGAACGGGCCCGCGACTGGGAAGGGGTGGAGATCCTTGGAGTTCACGCCCACGCGGGATCCCAGGTCCGCGAGGTGGCGACCCTGGCGCGGAGCGCCGAGCGGCTCGGCAAGGTCTTCGCCCGCCTGCGCCGCTCCGGAATCCCCGTTCGGATTCTGGATGTCGGTGGCGGTCTCGGGATCCCGCACCGCGACGGAGAGGACGAGATCCCGCTGGCCGCTTATGCGGAAGCGGTGCTGCGAACGCTCCGGGATGTCTCGGCCAGCGAATTCCCCGATGCGGATCCCGCCCTCGTGTTCGAGCCGGGGCGGGCGCTTTTCGGGCCCGCGGGAGCCTTGGTGGTGCGGGTTCTTCACACCAAGCAGACCGGAACCCGGGAGTTCTGCGTCGTCGACGGCGGGATGAACGACTTCCTCCGGCCGGCGTTGTACGGCGCCTGGCATCGGGTCGTGCCGCTCACCCCCCGTCCGGGTCTTCAACGGGTCTTCGACGTAGTGGGCGGGGTGTGCGAGTCCGGCGATCTGTTCGGAGAAGACCGCGCGCTGCCCCCTCCGGAGCCGGGAGATCTACTCGCCGTGCTGGATGCCGGGGCCTACGGGTATTCGATGGCCTCCAACTACAACTTGCGCCCTCGACCGGCGGAAGTCGTAATCCAGGATGGCTCCGCATTTCTGGCGCGGCCGGCTGAGAAGCCGGCGGAACTTGCGGCCCGCGAACTCGGCGCCCAACTGGCGGGAATTCCGGGGTGAGCGCCGACAAGGCACCGCCGCCGCGTTTCGCGCTGCTCGGAGCGCTGGCGCTCCTGACCATCCTGGCGGCGGTCCGGGTCGCCGCCACGATGGACGATCCGGCCGATTTCCTGCTCGCTCTCGGCCTCGTGGCGCTCTTCACGCCCCTGAAGGCGTTGATGATCCGGTGGTTGGACGGACGGCGGCCCTACCAGTCGGCGCTTGCGGCGTCCCTGTTCTCCGCGATCGTCGGCATGGTGTTCCGCGAACCGCTCAACCTGTGGTCGCTGCTGTTCCGCAGCACGATGCTGACCGCGGCCCTCGAGGCGCTTCCGCTCTTTGCGATGCGGACCTCGGATTCCCCGGTGCGCGTCCTCGTGCTGTCCGGCTACATGAGCGTGGTGGTCCATCTGCTCTCCGGCGGGTTCGTGCTGCTCTCCTGGAGACCGCTCGTCGGGGGGCTGTTGATGGTGGCCGGGGTTGGGGCGATGTGGCTTCCGCTGTTCCTCGGTGGTTTCCGGCGCACCGGGGTCCCGCGGTAGCCCGCGAACCGAGAGTCCGGGCCCGACGACAAGACTCTCGGGGAAACCGTCGGGAAACCCTCGGAAGGCCCCGGACGGGCGGCTATTCGCCGCTCTGGCCGGCGCGGGTCGGTTCCGCAACCTCCGGGGAGCGGGGCTCGTCAGGCGGACGCCGATCGCCGGCGTCCTGGTGGATTCCTCCAACTGCCATCAGCAGGGATTCCACGTCGCGGTTCCCGAATTCGCCGTCGGCGGTCGCCGCCGCCACCACCCGGGCCGCTCGCCAGATGTGGCGAAATCCGACCCGTCCCTCCCGGTTCAGCTCGGTCAGGGTTTCGAATGCCGCGTCGATCTCCGCCTCGCGAGCGGCGGCCTCTTCCGCGAGCGATTCGTGCGCGATCTGGCGAAGCGACTCAATGGCGGCAGCGCGTTGCGGTCCCGGATTCGTGAGGTAGCCGAGGTACACGAACAGCCCGACGGCAATGAAGAGCCCGGCAATCATCGAAAGCGCGACGAAGACGAATCCAAGGCGCCGCGAGCTCGGGGGCACCTCCCGGAGGTCTTCTCCGATGCTGAGCGCGCCGGGCGGAGGCGAAGGGATCCATGGTTCCGGTGGGGCGTCCGGAACGGATTCAGCGGGTTTTGCCGCACTCGCTTCCCTCAAGTCGCGCAGGTAGATGAAGACCCCGATTGCCAGGATGCCGGCCGCCGGGACGAGGATCCCCGAGGGGATCCAGAGCGGGTCGCCCAGGGTTTCGATATCGGTCAGGTTGAAGAGCAGGAGCGCCGCGATGTTGTGGAAGAGATGGATCGAAATCGGAACCAGAATGCTTCGGGTGGCCATCGCGGCCAGTCCCAGAACGAGTCCCGCCACGAAGTAGTTCGGGAGCAACAGCCCGTGCATCACGGTAAAGAGGAGCGCCGAGACGACGATGGCCCCGCCTCTCCCCAGTGGGCGGAGTCCGGTCAGGATGACTCCCCTAAACAGCAGTTCCTCGGACAATGCCGCCCCGAAGCCGATGCCGGCCAGCCGGATCAGCCAGGAGAAGAGACCCTCGGCGCGCACCAGTTCGGCGACGCTCCGGACGAGCTCTTCGTCGATGGGCAGGAACGCGCGGCTCAGGTTGGCGAGTTGATCGCTTACCACGAACAGCGAAAGCGCTATCGGGATCGAAAGGAGGAGTTGGCTGTTCCTGGCGGGTCGCAACCGGAGCGCCCGATACGGGTTCAGCCGGAACAGGCGGACGGCCGCCAGGGCTACGAGCAGCGTGGCGCCCGGGGTCGCGAGAATGGCCAGGTCGAAGGGCAGCCCCGTCTGCGCAATGAAGACCCCGATGACGATGATCGCGACGAAGGTCGCGACGAAGGTCGCGAGTACCTGCGGGACCGTTGCGAGGCCGGGAGTCTTCTTCACGATGGGGTGATGGCTCCTCCGGTGTACCTTTGACGGCGATGGCCGGGGGAACGACCGCAGATTATCGCCGTCGGCCGAAAGGGCCCGCCGACCCCGCGGAAATGGAAACCGGAAAGGCCGGCGCCGCATCGGGAAAGCGCTGGCGGCCGCTGCGTGTTCTTCGGGTCGCGGCGGGATTGTTGTTGTTGGTGCTCGGGGTCATCGGACTCTTCTTGCCGATCCTGCAGGGGGTGTTGATGATCCTCGGGGGGCTGGCCCTGCTCGGAAGGGACTTCCCCTGGTCCCGGGTGATTGCCCAGCGGCTCGCGAACTTCGTGCGCAAGCGCGCCGCCCGGCGCAGGGGATCGAGAGCGCCTGCCCGGCCGGACGCCCCGTGACCCGTCCGCGGACCCCGTACGAGCGGCATCGGGAGCTCGTGGAGACGATCCGTCATCACGACTACCGGTATTACGTCCTCGATTCACCCGCAATCGACGACCGCGACTACGACGCGCTCTTTCGGGAACTGGAAGGACTCGAGCGGGACCACCCGGAACTCGTGACCCCGGACTCCCCGACCCAGCGCGTCGGGGGGGCGGTGGCCGAGGGATTCCCGGAGGTCAGGCACGAGGCGCCCATGCTCTCGCTCCAGAGCATCCGCGACGAGGACGAGCTTCGCGAATTCACCGACCGGATGGAACGGGAGATCGGCCGGGAGGACCTCGAATACTGCCTCGAGCCCAAGTACGACGGGCTGTCGGTGGAACTCGTCTACGAGCGGGGAACGTTCGTTCGGGGGGCGACCCGGGGGAACGGCGAGATCGGGGAGGACATCACCGCCAACTTGCGGACCATCCGATCGTTGCCACTCCGGCTGGTGGGAAAGCGGACGCCTCAGCGCCTTGCGGTGCGCGGCGAAGCGGTGCTGCCGGTGGCCGACTTCGAGCGGATGAACGAGGGACTGGAGCGCGCCGGGAAGGACACCTTCAAGAACCCGAGGAATGCCGCCGCGGGCTCGCTCCGCCAGTTGGACCCGGGGATCGCGGCCTCCCGGCCCCTCGCGCTCTACGCCTACGACATCCTGGTTTGGGAGGACGCCCGGCTCTCAGCGCCCGATACCCAGTCGGGGGCGCTCCGGACCCTTGCCGATTTCGGATTCCGGGTGGCGCCGGAGGCTGCTTCGGAGGGTGCACCGGGGACGGGACGACGGTCCGTCTGGTGGGAAATCGGGCGCGGGCCGGATCCGGTGCTCTTCTACCACCGCCTCCTCATCGAGGGGCGCGACCGGTTTCAGGTCGAACTGGACGGGGCGGTGGTGAAGCTGGACCGGCTGGCCGACCAGCGCGAGTTGGGAGAAAGATCCCGAAACCCGCGCTGGGCGGTCGCCTTCAAGTTCCCTCCGGGCCAGGCGGAAACGACGCTGGCCGCGATCGACGTGCAGGTGGGACGCACCGGAAAGCTGACCCCGGTGGCGCGGCTGGAACCGGTTCTGGTGTCCGGCGTCACCGTCAGCCGCGCCACCTTGCACAACGAGGGAATGCTCCGGGCGCTCGATGCGCAACCCGGTGACCGCGTGAAAATCCAGCGCGCCGGCGACGTGATCCCGCAGGTCGTGGAAGTCGTCTCCCGCATCCCGGGAGCGGAGCGCGTCCCCTGGTCCATGCCGACCGGATGCCCGGAGTGCCGGAGACCCGTGCTGGCTGAGGGCGCGAACCATTTCTGTTCGGGAGGGTGGAGTTGTCCGGCCCAGCGGAAGGCTCGTCTCGTCCACTTCGTCGGCAAGGGCGCGATGGAAATCGAGGCGCTTGGCGATGAACTCGTGGAACTTCTCGTCGAGGGCGGGCTCGTGGAGTCGCCGTCCGACCTCTATCGGCTGACCCGGAAGAAGCTGCTCGCGGTGCCGGCCCAGCCGGCCGGACGCCCCTTCGATCGCGCGGGAGCCGAGGCGCTCGTCCGCCGCCTCGGGGCGGTTCGGAACACGCCGCTCGCGAGGGTCCTCGTGGCGCTGGGCCTTCCCGGAGTCGGCCCGACGCGGGCAGAGCAGATGGCCGACGGGTTCGAGGATCTGACGGCGCTCGTGCTGCACTCCGAACGTCTCCCCGACCCGGAACCGGGGACGCGCGCCGACGAGGCGCTGAGAGCGCTCACCTCGCCGGCGAAACGCGCGCTGATTGCCGATCTCCTCGAGGTCGGGGTTTTCGAGAGCGGGACGCGGCGTGAGACGGGGAGCCGGAACCGGGACGAGTCCTTCCGCTGGGAGGAGGACACCCTCGCCGCCGCCATCGCGCGGATGGCGGGAAAGAACGCCTTCGACCTTCCGAGGCTGAGCGAAGCGGTCGCGGAAGATTTGGTGAGCACCGGCAGGGTGAGGCACCCGGCGGACCTCTTTCGAATGACGGAGGCTGACCTGCTCGGGCTGCCCGAGCGGATGCGGCGGCCCTTCGCCGAGAAATCGGCCGCGAACCTGCTCCGCGAACTGGATGAGAGCCGCACGGTGCGGCTCGACCGGTTTCTCTTCGCGCTCGGGATCCCGCATGTCGGCCAGCACGTGGCGCGGGTGCTGGCGGCGCGCTACGGCTCGCTGGAAGCGCTCGGCTCCGCCACCGGGGAACAGCTCCTCGAGGTGCACGAGGTGGGGGAGCAGGTTGCCGGGGCGGTCACCGGGTTCTTCGCTGAAGAAGCGAATCGGCGCGAACTCGAGGATCTTGGGCGCTCGGGGGTGGCGCCGGTCTGGGAAGCGACCGGGGAGTCCACGCTTTCCGGCCTGCGGATCGTGCTCACGGGAACGCTCGCGGGGCTGACCCGCGAGGAAGCGGGGGAGCTCATCGAGCGCCACGGCGGACGGGTGGTATCGAGCGTCAGTAGCCGTACCTCGCTCCTGGTCGCCGGAGAGGGGGCCGGTTCGAAGCTGGGCAAGGCCCGGGGTCTCGGAGTTCCGGTCGCCGGGGAAGGGGAGCTCGGAGCGCTGGCAGCCGGGGAGATCACCCTCGAGGCGCTCCGGAAGCCCCAGGAAACCGAAGCGCCCGAGGAAACGTAAGCTCCGGGTATGGCTGGCTTCCTCCTCTGGCTCCTGCTCTTGATCATCTGTTGGCCGCTTGCGCTGCTGGCGCTCGTTCTCTACCCGCTCGTCTGGTTGCTGCTGCTTCCCTTCCGGTTGCTGGGCGTTGCCGTAGACGGGGTTTTCTCGCTGCTCGGCGCGATGCTGCGCCTGCCGGCCCGAGTGCTCGGCGGGCCCGGGTAAAGCTCGGAGGAGGATTCGATGTCCGAACTCCGGGCGGCCGCCGCCGAGGAGCGCGCCGCAGCCCTCCGGGTCGAACTGGAGGCGGTGAGGCGCCTGCTCGCCGGACTGCCGGATCCTCCGGAGCCGCTCACCTCCGGCGAGCTGGCCGCGCGTGCCCTGGCTCCGGTTGCGAGGAACCCGATCCGGCAGATCCCGACCCGGCAGATCCCGACCCGGCAGATCCCCGCACCGCCGGCGGATTCCGCTCCCGGGACCATCGCCGCCGCGCGGTCCGGGCTTGCTGCTGGCCGCATCTCGCCGGTAGACCTGGTGGAGGAGGCGCTCGAACGGGCGCGGGCGTCCGCAGATCTCGGGACGTTTCTTCTCCTCCGGGAGGAGGAGGCGCTCGCCGAGGCGCGCCGCGCGACCGAGTCGTTCGCAGCGGTCGGGCGGGGCGAGGCCGGCGCCCGCCCGCTCCTCGGGATTCCGCTCAGCGTCAAGGACATCGTTGACGTCGCCGGACTGACCACCACCTCGGGGTCGAAGTTCCCGCACGAGGCGACCCGGAGTGCACCGGCCTGGCAGGCGCTCGCCGACGCCGGAGCCATTCTGCTCGGCAAGAACAACCTGCAGGAGTTCGCCTTCGGGGTCAGCGGCGACAACCCGACCTTCGGCCGCACGCGAAACCCCCACGATCCGGGGCGCATCCCGGGTGGGTCGTCCTCGGGTTCGGCGGTGGCGGTGGCCGCCGGCGTCGGCTACGGATCGGTCGGGAGCGACACGGGAGGCTCCATCCGGATCCCGGCGGGGCTCACCGGGGTTTTCGGATTGAAGCCGTCGTACGGCGTCGTCTCGCGGGCCGGGGTTACGCCGCTGTCGTGGAGCCTCGACCACGTCGGGCCGATCGCCCGGAGCGCGGGCGACATCGCCGCTCTGTTCGAGGCACTTGCCGGCGTGCCGGCGGTTCCGCCGCCGAGCGGTGGGCGGGGCGACTCGCAGCCGCTCGCGGGCTTGCGGGTCGGAGTTCCCCTCGATTTCTTCTACACCGACCTGAGCCGGGACGCTCGCCGGGCGGCGGAGGCCGTCGTGACGGACCTCGTCGGGCTCGGCGCCGAACGCATCAAGGTGCGGATCCCGGAAGTGGAACTGGGCGGTGTGTGCCGCAACGTGCTCGCATTCACGGAGGCCGCGGCGGTGCATCGGGAACGGCTCGCCGCGCGGCCGGACGGTTTCAGCGAGGACGTGCGCCAGCTCCTGGAACTCGGCGGCGTGCTGTCCGCCGGCGACCTCCTCACGGCGCTACGGGGCCGGCGACTCGTCACCGACGCCTTCACCCGGCTGTTCGACACCGTGGACATCCTGGCGGTTCCGACCACACCCGCGGGGGCTCCGGAAGCGGGGGACCCGCTGCTGGCCACCGGGGAAGAGATCCGTCCCGGACTCATCCGACTGGTCGGCCCTTTCAACTTCACGGGCCTGCCCGCGCTTCAGGTTCCGGCGGGATTCGATGCGCTGGGAATGCCGCTCGGGGCGCAGCTCGTTGCCGGCCCCGGGCAGGACGTCACGGCGATCCGGGTGGCGGGGTGGTTGGAAACGAGCGGGGCCATCCGGGCGCGCCCGCCGTCGCCGGGAACGCCTATCTGACGCTAAATTGGGGAGCAAGGTGCTACTGGAAAACAAACGAGGGCTGATCGTCGGGGTCGCGAACCACCGCTCCTTTGCGTGGGGCATCGCCCGGTCTACGGCGCGCGAGGGCGCCGAACTCGCCCTCAGCTTCCAGAACGAACGGCTCCAGCGCAACGTGGACAAGCTGGCGGCCGGGCTCCCGGGGACCATCACCTTGCCGCTCGACGTCTCGAGCGAAGAGCAGTTGGAGAGCGCGGTCGAGACCGTCCGGGAGCGCTTCGGCGGGCTTGACTTCCTGGTCCACGCCGTCGCCTACGCGTTGCGCGAGGACCTCGAGGGCGACTTCGTATCCACCTCCCGCGAGGGGTTCCGGGTGGCCCACGACGTCTCGGTGTATTCGTTGACGGCGCTCGTCCGTCACTTCGCGCCGCTGCTCGAGGCGGACGGAGGCGGTTCGGCCGTAACCCTCAGCTACCTGGGAGGTGAGCGAGCGGTTCCCCACTACAACGTGATGGGGGTGGCCAAGGCGGCGCTCGAGTCCTCGGTCCGTTACCTGGCCAGCGACCTGGGTCCACGCGGCGTTCGGGTGAACGCGATTTCGGCAGGCCCGGCAAAGACGCTCGCCGCCTCGGGAGTCTCCGGAATCGGAAAGATGGTGGAGCACTACCGCGAATACGCGCCGCTCCGCGCCGGCACCGATCCGATGGAGGTGGGAGACGCGGCGGCGTTCCTCCTGTCCGACGCCGCGCGGGGAATTACCGGCGAAGTGCTGCATGTCGACAGCGGATTTCACGCGCTGGGCGCGACGATTCCCGGACTGGGTGCCGGGGCCTAGGGCATAAGGCGATGGCCGATCCGACCCGGAACGCGGAAGAGCGGGGAGAGACGCGATTTCCGACGGGGAACGGCAACGTTCCCACCACGAAGGCGCTGATTTATGACTGGAATCGGCCGGATCCCGCGAGCGCCTGGTTCCCGCCCAAACCGGTTCTGCTGAACGACGAGACGCTCCGGGACGGGCTCCAGAGCCCGTCGGTCGTGTCGCCCTCGCTCGAAAAGAAGGCGAAGGTGCTCCACCTGATGGAATCGCTGGGGATTCACTCGGCCGACATCGGGCTTCCGGCCGCCGGCCCGCACGTGGAGGAGCAGGTTCTTCACCTCGCGCGGGAGATCGTGGACAACCGGATGAAGATTCGTCCCAACTGCGCGGCGCGCACGGTCATCTCCGACATCGAGCCGATTGCGCGGGTGGCCGACAAGGTCGGCATGCCGATCGAGGTGGCGATGTTCATCGGGTCGAGTCCCATCCGCCAGTACGCCGAGGATTGGAACCTCGATCTGCTGCTCCGCCACACCGAAAAAGCGGTGTCGTGGGCGGTCGCCCACGGCGTGCCGCCGATGTATGTGACCGAGGACACCACCAGGGCGCGTCCCGAGAGTATCCGCCGGCTCTACACGGCGGCGATCGAGGCGGGGGCGCGGCGCGTCGTGGTCTGCGACACCGTGGGGCACGCAACCCCGGACGGGGTCACGCGCCTGCTGCGTTTCGTTCGCGGGGTGATCGATGACACCGGAGAGGACATCCAACTCGACTGGCACGGCCATCGGGACCGGGGACTGTCCGTCCCGAACAGCCTCACCGCGATCGAAGCCGGCGCCGACTGCGTCCATGGGACGGCAATCGGCATCGGGGAACGCTGCGGCAACGCGCCGATGGACCAGTTGCTCGTGAACCTGCGCCTCCTCGGGTGGATCGACAACGACCTGACCCACCTGGCTGACTATTGCCAAACGGTTGCCGAAGCCACCTCGACTCGGATTCCCCCCGGCTATCCGGTGGTCGGGAAGGACGCCTTTCGGACGGGGACCGGCGTGCACGCCGCGGCCATCATCAAGGCGATGGCCAAGGGAGACGACTGGCTGGCGGACCGCGTCTATTCGGGCGTCCCGGCCGGGGACTACGGCCTCCACCAGCAGGTCGAGGTCGGCCCCATGAGCGGCCTTTCGAACGTCATCTACTGGCTGCAAAAGCATGGGCACGAGCCGACCGACGAGTTGAAGCACCGGATCTTCCGTGCCGCCAAGGACGCGCGCCGGCTATTGACCGATGACGAAATCGAGGCGCTGATCGCGTCCCCCTGATCGCGTCCCCCTGATCGCGTCGCCTGACGGGACGCGTCGGGTTTGTCCGGCCGACATGTTCGGCCCCAGCCGACCCCGCTAGAGCGACATGTTCCCCGGGCAGATCCGGTTAGTGCGACATGTTCGGCTCCAGCCGATCCCGCTAGAGCGACATGTTCCCCGGCAGATCCGGCTTGTGCGACATGTTCGGCTCCAGCCGACCCCGCTAGAGCGACATGTTCCCCCGGCAGATCCCGCTAGTGCGACATGTGTAGGAGACGGCCGTAGAGTCGCAGTTGGGAGACACCAACTTTTGCGCAGCGGGAAGGGAGGCTGGAGAGGGAGGGAGGGAGGTCGGGGAGACCATTCATGCGCTGGAGGACGGGCGCATGAAGTTGACGTTGGACGAGATTCTGGTGGCGAGCAGGATGCATGAGAGGGGGGCGTCGGTGAGGCGTCTGGCGAAGGATCTGGGGGTGACGGAGAACGCGGTTCGGTATCGGCTGAAGCGTCTGGGGGAGGGAGTCAGGCCGGATGGTCGCGGCGGCAAAGCGACGGCGCTGGATGGGTATGAGGAGGTGGTGGAGGCGATCCAGGATCGTCTGGGAGACGGACGTCTTCTTGGGGAGGGTCTGCCGCCGTGCCAGGTTCGCCTGATTTACGAGGCGCTGGTTCGGGACTACGGGTATGCGGGGAGCTACCAATCGGTGGTGCGTCATGTGCGGCGGAAGCACGGGAAGCCGCGGCTGCGGGCGATCCGTCGGGTGGAGACGCCGGCGGGGGTTCAGGCGCAGCACGACTGGTTCGAGGATCGGATTCCGATCGGGGCGAAGCGGCCGAAGTTGGCGTTGTTGCTGGGGGCGTTGTCGTATAGCCGGGCGAAGTTCTGCTGGCCGAGCGAGGACCAGACGCAGTTGTCGTGGCACACGGGGCATCACGCGTTGTTCGAGCGGTATGAGGGCGTTCCGCTGTGGGTTCGGATCGACAACCCGAAGACGGCGGTAACGCGTGGAGCGGGGCCGACGGCGGTGTTGAACCGGTCGTATGCGGCGTATGCGCGGATGTGTCGTTTCGGGGTGGACGCCTGCCGGGCGGGGAAGGGGTCGGACAAGGGGAAGGTGGAGCGGGCGGTTCGGACGCTGCGGGAGTCCTTTGGGGAGGTTCTCCGGCGCGGGGCGGGGAGCATTGAGGAACTGGACCGGTTGCTGGACGTGCGATCCGAGCACTTGCTGGATCGGCTGCGGTGTCCGGTGACGGGGGGCACGGTGCGGGAGGCCCTGGAGGAGGAGCGGCAGGTATTGCAGCCGTTGCCGTCGAGCGCGGAACTGTTTGATGTGGAGGTGGCGCGTCGGGTGAGCCGGGATTGCCTGGTGTCGTTCGAGGGGCGGCGGTATTCGGTTCCGTTCGCGTGGGCGGGTCAGTGGGTGGATGTTCGGGGGACGGCGCGGGATGTGGTGGTGCGCGGCGGGGGTCAGGAGATTGCGCGGCACCGGCGGGGGACCCGGGCCCTCTTGTTGCTGAAAGAGGCGCACTACGAGGGGGCTTCGACGGATCGGGTGGTGCGCCCGACGCCCCTGGGTCGGCGGGGCCGGCTCCAAGTGGCGGGTCTGTCGGAGAGCTGGGAGCCGGTGGCTAAGGAGTTGAAGGCGCGGGATGGGTTGGAGCGGCCGTTATCCGAGTATGCGCGCTTGGTGGAGTTGCTGGGATGAGGGCGGGTCGGGTGGACCTGGACGTGGTGGCGGAGCGCTGCCGGGAGCTGGGGCTGCAGCAGACGGCGGAGCAGTTGCCGGAGCTCTTGGAGGAAGCGAGCCGGGAGGATCTGACGCCGGTGAGATTCCTGGAGCGGTTGGTGGAGCGGGAGTATGAGAGGAAGGAGGAGCGTCGGATTGAGATGTGGCTGCGGATGAGCGGGCTGCCGCCGGGGAAGACGCTGGACTGTTTCGACTGGAGTTTCCAGCCTCGGGCGGACCGGGCGAAGGTGGAGGAACTGGCGACCTGCGCCTTCGCACGGCGGGCGGAGAACATCCTGTTTCTGGGGCCGCCGGGGGTGGGAAAGAGCCACCTGGCGACCGGCCTGGGGGTGAAGGCGATCAAGAACGGGTTCCGGGTCCATCACTACGTGCTCGACGAGCTGATCCGGATGCTGCAAGCGGAGGAGACGACCCCGTATCGCCGCCGGCCGCGGCGCTACCGGATCAGTTCCGTTCTGATCATCGACGAGGTGGGGTTCCGGCCGCTGAACCGAGAGGAGGCGAACCTGTTCTTCCGGCTGGTGAGCCGGCGCTACGAGCGGGGCTCGCTGATCCTGACCTCGAACAAGCATGTGGGGGCCTGGCCGGAGGTTTTCGCGGGGGACGAGGTGTTGACCACGGCGATCCTGGATCGTCTTCTGCACCACGTCCATGTGGTCCAGATCAGCGGCCGGAGTTACCGGCTGAAGGAACTCGGCGACCTCCTTCGCGTCCCGGCAGCGGAGGAGCGCCCCACCCAGGGGAAGGGGTGAGAGGGATGCATCGGGCGGCGCGGGATCCCGGGCACCACGCGGGTGGTCACACGCCTCCCCGCCCGAGCGCTCGTTTCGGCTCGGGGTGCGGCCGCGCTCCGGTCGCTCCGCTCCCTCCGCCTGGCCGCACCCCGAGCCGAAACGCCTCTCTTCCCAAAACCCGCCCCTTCGGAAACACCCGAAGCCGCCGTCCCCTGGAGCACCATCAGTGCGCAAAAGTTGGTGTCTCCCACGTGCGCAAAAGTTGGTGTCTCTTGACAACATGTTGGGCTCCAGCCGACCCCGCTAGAGCGACATGTTCCCCGGCAGATCCGGCTAGAGCGACATGTTCGACCCCAGCCGATCCCGCTAGAGCGACATGTTCCCCCACCCGATCCCGCTAGAGCGACATGTTCCCGGGCAGAACCGGTTAGAGCGACATGTTCGGCTCCAGCCGATCCCGCTAGTGCGACATGTTCCCGCGGCAGATCCGGCTACTGCGACATGTTCGGCTCCAGCCGATCCCGCTAGAGCGACATGTTCCCCGGCAGATCCCGCTAGAGCGACATGTTCGGCTCCAGCCGACCCCGCTAGAGCGACATGTTCCCCCGGCAGAACCGGTTAGAGCGACATGTTCGGCTCCAGCCGATCCCGCTAGAGCGACATGTTCCCGGGCAGATCCCGCTAGTGCGACATGTTGGGCTCCAGCCGACCCCGCTAGAGCGACATGTTCCCCGGCAGATCCGGCTAGTGCGACATGTTCGGCCCCAGCAGATCCCGCTAGAGCGACATGTTCCCGGGCAGATCCCGCTAGTGCGACATGTTGGGCTCCAGCCGACCCCGCTAGAGCGACATGTTCCCCGGCAGATCCGGCTAGAGCGACATGTTGGGCTCCAGCCGATCCCGCTAGAGCGACATGTTCCCCGGCAGATCCGGCTAGTGCGACATGTTCGGCCCCAGCCGATCCCGCTAGAGCGACATGTTCCCCCCGCAGATCCGGCTACTGCGACATGTTCGGCTCCAGCCGACCCCGCTAGAGCGACATGTTCCCCGGCAGAACCGGCTAGTGCGACATGTTCGGCTCCAGCAGATCCCGCTAGAGCGACATGTTCCCCCGCAGATCCGGCTACTGCGACATGTTCGCCTCCAGCCGATCCCGCTAGAGCGACATGTTCCCCGGCAGAACCGGCTAGTGCGACATGTTCGGCTCCAGCCGATCCCGCTAGAGCGACATGTTCCCGGGCAGATCCCGCTAGAGCGACATGTTGGGCTCCAGCCGACCCCGCTAGAGCGACATGTTCCCGGGCAGATTCCGCTAGAGCGACATGTTGGGCTCCAGCCGATCCCGCTAGAGCGACATGTTCCCCGGCAGATCCGGCTAGTGCGACATGTTGGGCTCCAGCCGATCCCGCTAGAGCGACATGTTCCTCAGCCGATCCGGCTAGAGCGACATGTTGGGCTCCAGCCGATCCCGCTAGAGCGACATGTTCCCCGGCAGATCCGGCTAGTGCGACATGTTCCTCCGGCAGATCCCGCTACTGCGACATGTTCGACCCCAGCCGATCCCGCTAGAGCGACATGTTCCCCCACCCGATCCCGCTAGAGCGACATGTTCCCGGGCAGATCCGGCTACTGCGACATGTTCGGCTCCAGCCGATCCCGCTAGAGCGACATGTTCCCCCCGCAGATCCGGCTACTGCGACATGTTCGGCTCCAGCCGACCCCGCTAGAGCGACATGTTCCCCGGCAGATCCGGCTACTGCGACATGTTCGGCTCCAGCCGACCCCGCTAGAGCGACATGTTCCCCGGCAGATCCCGCTACTGCGACATGTTCGGCTCCAGCCGATCCCGCTAGAGCGACATGTTCCCCGGCAGATCCGGCTAGTGCGACATGTTCGGCTCCAGCCGACCCCGCTAGAGCGACATGTTCCCCGGCAGATCCCGCTAGTGCGACATGTTCGGCTCCAGCCGATCCCGCTAGAGCGACATGTTCCCCAGCCGATCCGGCTAGTGCGACATGTTCGGCTCCAGCCGATCCCGCTAGAGCGACATGTTCCCCGGCAGATCCCGCTAGTGCGACATGTTCGGCTCCAACCGATCCCGCTAGAGCGACATGTTCCCCCGGCAGATCCGGCTACTGCGACATGTCAGGCGTCCCGAGACCGCATCCAGGCCAAGGTCAACTGGCAGTTCACCACGGACGATGCCCGCGTCAAGCTGAAACGCCTCTACCCGACACTTGATGAATGACAGGACATTGGTAGCGGTCCGCCGATCCGGGAATCGCCGCGTTCGTGGCGGCTACCGCCGCGAGAGGACGGTAGCCACGCCCTCGTGGATGAGACGCGCGGCGAGGATCAGCGTCCGGTGGTCGCGGTCGTCCGGACAAGCCTCCACGACATCCATCCCCACGAGCCGGCGCCCCGAAGTTGCGATTTCCTTGACGAGTTCGAGCCCCGCCCGTGCAGACAACCCGCCCGGAACCGGATGGGCCACCGCCGGGGCGAAGGCCGGGTCAAACCCGTCCATATCCACCGTCAGGTAGATCGCGGCACCCTCCGGGAGGTGGGACAGGAGCGCCGTTCGCCTCTCCGCCTCCCAGGCCGGAATCTGCGTGACCCGGCCACCGGACGATTCCCGGATCCCGCGCTGCACCGAAGTCTCGGTGCGAATTCCGATCTGGGTGATGGTCGCCACGTGCGGCATCTCCAGCAGGCGGGCGGCAACGCAGGCGTGGGAGTCCGGGTTGCCCTCGAAGTCCGGATACATGTCGGGATGGGCGTCCCACTGGATCACCTGGATCGGGCCTCGCCCTACGTACGCGGCCACCAGCGCGGGAGTGATCGCGTGGTCGCCGCCGAGGATGAAGGGAGTTCGCCCGCTCGCCAGTTCCGCCGCTACCGCGGCGCGATAGCGCGCGGCGCTTTTGCGAAAGCCTCCCGGATCGGGGCGCAGATTGCCTAGATCCAGGACACTTCCCGAGCAGTCCACGCCGCTCTCGGAGACCGGGTTGTAGCAGGCGCCGTCGTAGGCGGCCCGGATCGCGGGCGGCGCTTCCGCGCAGCGATCGCGGTAGGTGGACTGGGTCGCATCCATGACGCCGAGCAGGGAGACGAAGGAATGTTCGGCGTCCGCGCCGGCCGCGATAAGACCCCCAAACGGGATTCCGGTTGGTTCGTGCACGCCGGTATGTTGGCAGCACGCGGCATTTAAGCTCCCGGGACGATGGCTGTTCCGCCGCGCCCGGCCGTGTCCGTGATGCTCACCCGCGGCGACGCAGTACTGCTGGTTCGGCGGTCGCCGCGCCTCAGGGCGTTCGCGAACCTGTGGGCGTTCCCCGGCGGGACGCTTTCCGAAGGGGATTGGGAGATCCCGGTCCACAGCGCGCCCGACGCCGAAACGGGAGCCCGCATCGCGGCCGCGGTGCGCGAGGTTTTTGAGGAAACAGGGGTTTTTCTCGGGACCGGCGGGCGGCCGCTGCCGCCGTCCGATCGGGACGAACTCCGCAAGGGCCTCCTCGCCGGCGAGATTGGACTCGATGAGATCCTCGAGGGCTTCGGTGCGGAAATCGATGCCTCGCACTTCGCCCCGGTCGAAGAACTCGTGACGCCGGAATCGGCCCCCTTCCGGTTCGACACCCGCTTCTACCGGCTCCCGCTGCCGGACGGCGCCGAACCGTCGGTGTGGCCCGGGGAGATCGTCGATCAGGCCGTGCACAGTCCCGAGGCGGCGCTCGCGCGTTGGCTCGGCGGAGAGATGGCGCTGGCGCCGCCCATTATTGGCCTCCTGGAGCGGTGGTCTCCCGACGACGGAGTCTTCCGGGCTCGCAACCGGGAGGCGGGACGCCTGCGGCCGGCGGTCCGTTATTCGCCCGGCATCGCGGTGATCCCCTGCCGGACGCGCACGCTGCCGCCCGCGACTCACACGAACGCCGTCCTCATGGGAACCTCGCGCCGCTACCTGGTGGACCCTGCCGCGGAAGACCGGGCGGAGCGGCGCGAGCTGTTCGAAATGGTCGACCGGCAGCTTGGACCGGGGGACCGCCTCGAGGCGGTTCTCGTGACCCATCACCACCGCGACCACATCGGGTCGGTCTCCGCGGCGTCGTCGCGCTATGGGGTTCCGGTCGGAGCCCATCCGGAGACCCTCGCCCGGATCCCGGCGCCTCCCGGGGGCGTCATCGAACTCGGCGAGGGAGACGCGCTCGACCTCGGAAACGCCCCCGACGGGTCGTCGGGCTGGACGCTCGGGGTGCGCTTCGTGCCCGGGCACGCTCCGGGACATCTTGCCTTCGTGGAGAGCCGCTACGGGGCGATGGTGGTGGGCGACATGGTCTCCTCGCTGTCCTCCATCCTCATTTCCCCGGAAGACGGGGACCTCGGGCAGTACCTGAATTCACTGCGCCGCCTGGCGGCCGAATGCCGGGGGATTGTCTACCCGGCGCACGGGGTACCGGTGGTGGCCGGCGCTGAGCTGCTGAGCGGCCAGGTCCGCCACCGGGAAGCCCGCGAAGCCAGTCTGCTCGCCGCGCTGGAACCCGCGCCCGCCCGCCTTCGGGACATCGGGCTCCGGGTCTATCCGCCGGAAGAGATTCCCCGCTGGGGTCCCGCCCGCAAGCTGGCGGAGGTCGCGCTCACCTCGGGCCTACGGAAACTGGAACGGGACGGACGAGCCAGCGTGAAACGCGGGAGGTGGTCGCTCCCGGCGAGCCGCGCGCGCTGAGGGGCGGCAACAGTCAGGCGAGCGGCAGTCAGGCGAGCGGTGGAGGAATCATCCAGCGCACGTTGGGGAAGCGGCCGAAATCACGGTCGAAGGAAACGACCGTCGCTCCGCGGCAGAACGCGAGGGCCGCGATGTGGGCATCCGTCGTGAGATTCCCGGCGGTCCCCGTCTCCGCGAGCAGAGCGAGCAGGCACTCCGCGTGGTCGTCGGTTTCCCGCACCAGCCGTACCGGTGGCTGCGCCAGCCAGCGCCGCGTCTTCGCAACCGCCTCCGCAACCGAGAGTGGCTCTCGGAAAATGCCGGGCAGGGTGCTCACCCGCAAGAATGCGAGCAGGGACACCCACGGGAGCCCCACCGGTTCATCGCCCGCGAGAGCGGACTCCCACCAGGCAACGGCCCGACGGTGCTGCGTGGCGGCGCGGTTCGTGGCGTAGAGGAGGACGTTCGCGTCCACCAGCTTCACTTGCCCTGCTCCATCTTCCGCAGAATCTCCTCGGTCTCCAACTCGCCAGCGAGCCTCAGCGCTTTCGTCAGATCCACCTTGGGCGGACCCATGTCGTAGGTCTTTTCCCGATAGCGGCGAGTGGCGAGTGGCTTCGCGATCTGCGCGAGTCCGGCGCGCAGAACCTCGCTCACCGTGGCGGTCAGGGATTTCTTCCGGGTGCGGCTGAGTTCCTTGAGATCGTGGAGGATGTCGTCCGGGAGGTTGACGGTGGTGCGCATGGAGTCATCGTAGCATCATCCAAATGTCATCAACGCATCAATCCGTGAAGACGACGGAGCCGCGGGGCCGCCGAGCCCTATTCGCCGGCGCTGCCCGGAACCGTGTTCCCCGCGACCACCACCCGGTCGATGGACCTGAGGGCGGCGATGTCCGCGAGCGGGTCTTCGTCCAGCACGATGAAGTCCGCCCAGTTGCCGGCGGTGAGGGTGCCCACGCCTTCGATGCCGAGACACCGAGCCGCATCTCCGGTCGCGGAAAGCAGGATCTGCTCGGCGGTGAGGCCGGCCTCCGACATCTCACCGGTTTCGATGTGCTCGAAGTACCCCTGAAAGCGCCCGGCCGGGCCCGTGTCGGTGCCGAAGGCGATCTTCACCCCGGCGTCGGCGACCGCCTTCGCATTGGCCATCGCGGTGGGATAGTGCTCCCGGTAACCCTGCGCCGAGGGGCTCTCCGCCACCCGCGCCATCCGCTCGGGATCCTTCAGTTGTTCCAGCACCGCCGGGTCGGCGTCCTTCAGGAAGAACGGGTCGTCGAAGAACTCGGGCACCTCCGAATAGACGTAGGTGGAGATCTCCCGGACCAGGGTGGGGACGTAACAGACGTCCTTCTCCTTCATCAGCTCGAGGAACTCCTCATCCACCGGCTGGTCCCGCACGCTGTGGGCGATGAGCCCGGAACCCGCTCGCAGTACCTCCTTGGCGTCGTCCAGATAGAAGATGTGGGTGGTGACGCGCTTGCCGGCTTCCTGGCCCAGCTCCATCACTCTCTCGATGGTCTCGGAAGAGACCCGCTCGTTGGCGCCGAGGTTGGTGTCCACCCGCATCTTCAGGAAGTCGGCGGGGAGCGCCAAGCTCCGGGCCACCGATTCCGCGGCCTCCTCAGGCGTTCCGCTGGCGATGACCTCGCCGGCGATCCAGATCCGGGCGCGGTCCAGATTCTCGTCCTGCTCGTCGCGCAGTTGCGCCGCCTCGGGGCCGTCCCCGCCCAGCGAAGCAACGCTGGTGATGCCGTAGCGAGCGTAGAGGCCGAGTTGACGGATCAGGTTCTCCCGGCTGTAGTGGCCCGTCTCGAGTCCGACGACGTCGCTCGCGTGCGCGTGGGCGTTGACGAATCCGGGAACGACGGTCTTGCCGGACAGGTCTTCCACCTGGGCCCCCGCCGGGATCTCCACGTCGCCGGCCGCTCCCGCCGCCGCGATGCGCCCGTGATCCACCACGAGCACCGCGTTCTCCACGGCGGCGCTCCCGGTCCCGTCCCACAGGGTGGCTCCGGTGAATGCCGTGACGCCGGGGAGCGGCGGCGGCTCGGAACCGCAGCCGGCCAGCACCAGGCCGACCAGAGCGGGAATGAAGAGTTGCGAAACGCAGGAACGGGTGGACATCGGGCGATCGGACCTCCGGAGCCCCGAGCATATCCGGGGGCGCCCGTGGGTCGCTACGACTCGCTGCGCCTTACTCGCCCAGCACGTGAGGACGGACGCGCTCGACGACGAATCGGGCAGCGCTCCGGGCCTCGTCTGCATCGCCTTGGCGGTAGAACTCGGAGGGCGTCAGATCCTCGGCGCCGTAGAAGGCGAGTTCGCGGTCACGCCGAAGCGCGCGAGAGGCGGCAGCGAGGCGAGGCAGGTCTGGAGCCAACGATGGCGGGAGCCGGTCACGTTCGGCCTCCAAAACTCCAGCCATGTCGTGCACGCGTGGAGGATCCACGCCGCAGGCGCGGAGCAGGCCCATGAGCGCCAGTTCCACGGCTTCTTGGGATTGCCGGACGACATCGGCCCAACTCTCGGCGTCATACAGAGCGTCGAGCGCGATGAGACGGGCGCTGGCGCGGCGGAGATGGTCCGCAGCGAGGGTTCGGTTCCGCACTACGTGGCCACCGGTGGCTCAGTCCAATAGGGCTGGCCGTGCGCCGTGCGGCGCCGGAGCCGCCCGTCGGCGACCGCGCTGCGAACCCGGGCCAGGTAGGCGCCGAGGTCGCCGTTGCGGTCGAAAACGGTCAATCCATGGGTCGCGACTTCCGCCCATAGCCCACTGATCGTGGTCTCCGAGGGCAGGCGCACAAAATGCGGATCCACCGGCCGGCCACTCCACGTCACCGGCTCGCGATCCCACTGGCGGTAGAGCGAACGCCCGAGCGGCAGGTCGCGATCCACCACGATGAGCGCGTCCACGTCTGACCCGGAGGCGGCCTCTCCGCGCACCCAGGACCCGTGCAGGAGTAGCGCGGTGAGGCCGCCTCCCACCACCGCGGCCGCCCGAGAGACGAGGGCTGCAGCATCGTCGTGGACGATGCTCCCGGTGAAGAGTCGCCGCACGCAGTATTCGTTGAGGGACAGCTCCGCGCTCCGCGCGGCGGAGCGGAGCGTTTCGTGAAGCGCAGGAGACATGCGAAGCAGGAAACGTCCTGATCCAGGGGCGTCAGATCGCAGTGTCATGGCTCCAGATTGCATAGTATCAGAGGTTACATCCCGAAGATACTAAACGGTATCCCGCGTTGTTGCGGGGATGCCAGGAAGCGTCGCCGCTGCTAGCAGCCTGTGGTGGAACCCGGGTGAGCGCCGAGGCCGGCGAGGCGCCTGGCTGACAAGGCGCGTGAGGGAGGAATACCTGGTGTATTTCGACCGAAACGCAACGATGAGCGGCGCGAAGCGACGCGGTTCAGCCGGGATGCATCGCCGGCCGAACGCCGCCTGGGTTTCACCACAGGCTGCTAGCGTTCCCGGACCATGACGACTGCGACGATGGTCTCCGCGCCGATCGAATTGGGGCCGCCCGGAATGTGCGGAAAACTCCGTCGGGCGCTCCTGATTGGGCCGCGCACCGCCGGCTGGAAGGCTTCGGCCCGGTGGCGGGACCTCGGCTACCTCCATCCGCCGGATCCGGAAGCGGCGGCGCGGCAGCATGCGGAACTCCGGGCGCACCTGGTTGCCCGCGAGGTCGAACTCGTGGAGCCCGAAGGAGTCCTTTCCGGACTCAGTCCCGACGCGGTGTACTGCCACGACGCCTCGCTGCCGGCACCGCGCGGCACGATCCTGATGCGGATGGGCAAGGCGAGTCGGTGGCGCGAGCCCGCGGCGCACGCCCGGATCTACGAGGCGCACGGAATCCCGGTGGTCGGTGCGATCGAGGCGCCGGGGCTTGCCGAAGGCGGGGACCTCGTCTGGCTCGATGAGCGCACCCTCCTGGCGGGAGAGGGGTACCGCACGAACGCCGCCGGAATCGCGCAGCTCCGGGACCTCCTCGCCGGCGGTGGGGTGGAAGTCATCGCCGCGCCCCTCCCGTACGGGGACGGGCCGGACTGCTGCCTCCACCTGATGTCCCTGCTGAGCGTTGTGGACCGGCGGACCATGGTTGCCGACCCGCGCTTCCTCGCGGTCCCCACGTTCCGGCTCCTTCAGGAGCGCGGCTTCGAACTGATTCCCATCGTGGAGGAAGAGCGGGGGACGATGGCGGCGAACGTGCTGGCGCTCGGGGAACGGACCCTCGTCGCGATCGCGGCCAATCGGAAGACCAACGACCGGCTGCGGGAAGCGGGTTTCGAGGTGTTGACCTACGAGGGCAGCGAGATCAGCCAGAACGGCTCGGGAGGCCCCACCTGCCTGACCCGACCGCTGGTCCGGGAGGCGGCGTGAACACCCGCATCCGCCGGATCGGCTGGCTCGTTTTCGGCCTTTTCGCCCTGCTCGTCGTCTTCCTGGTGACTTCAACGCTCACCATGGGCGAGGCGCGCTGCGAAGTGACCATGGAAATGGTGGGTCGCCAGGCCACCGTGACCGCCCGGGGAGCAACGGAGGCCGACGCGATTCGGGCGGCGGTTACCGGGGCCTGCGCCCGGATCGCGGATGGCCGGACGGCGAACATCCGCTGTCTGGATTCGGCGCCCCGCGCGGTTCGCTGTGATTAACAGCCCGTGGGGAGGGGAAACCCCTCCCCACACCCCACCCCCGCGGTGCTGCACGCCGCGAATGGATGCCTTCCGGGTTTCACCACAAGCTGTTAACACCCGGTGGTGGAATCCGGGTGAGCGCCGAGGCCGGGGAGGCGCCCGGCTGACAAGGCGCGTGAGGGCCGAGCCCCCACCGGGAGAACCGGGCCGCGTGGGTTCCACTACAGGCGGTTAGTTCCCCGCGGCGGCCGCGCCAGGGTGCCGTCCGGACGGACGATGAACGCCCGGATCGGGCGCTGGAACAGGACGCGGGCGGCAGCCCGGTAGCGCCGGACGCGCGTCTCGGCGGCTTCGGCGCCGCCCTCCTGCATTGCGACGACCGTGACGGTGCCGCTCTCGCGCCGGTAGATCAGACTGGGGATCAGGACGACCCGGCTGCCTCCGTCCTTCCGCCGGAGTCCCACGCGGACGTTCGGGCGTAGTTCGCCCTCGAGATGCCCCCCGGGTTTTCGCTCGCCGAGCGCGGCGAGGCAAAGCTGGTGCGCCCGCTCCGCTACCTGCCGGCGCCCAGCCGGCGAAGGAACGAGGCGCTCGTCCGCAAGTCGCAGCGCCGCGTCGGGATCCGGCTTCCTGCCGAGCCGGTCGGCGCGGTGAAAAAGCCGGTGGGCCAGCACCCGCACCGCGGTCGCCGTGCGGTCCCGGCCACCCGGACGATGTTCGTCTTGCTTCACGCGCCCGGTGTCGCCTCGGCGTCCGCCGCTACCGGAGGGAGAACTTCGATGACGTGCTCCTCCCACGGGAAGCTCGCCCGGCGCGCTTTCGCGGCGAGGGCGGCCGCCGTCGTGAAACCCGTAGGGAGATACCGTGGCCGGTCGCGTCCGTCCGGCGTCTTGTCCTTCGTGAAGCGCGTCTTCCACGAGAGCGTCAGCGTCTCGCGGGCCCGGGTCATGGCGACGTACATACACCGCCGCTCTTCCGATTCGGCGCGTCCTCCGTCCTTGATCAGCCAGGCGGTGGCGTCCGCCACCAGGGCGATGTTCCACACCCCGGACTCGCTTTCAACCACCCGGGGAATCCTGGTGTCCCGGCCGCCGCGTCCGCCACAGTCCACGACGAAGACGTGGTCGAACTCCAGACCCTTGGCGGCGTGGATCGAAAGGGCCTGGACGGCCCCCTTCGCCTGGACTGGGGCCTGGGTCGCGTCGCCCTCCGCCGCCTCGGCCAGTCGCTCGGCGACCCGCTCGAAACTGGCGAAACCGCCGCGCTCGAAGCTGCGAACCAACTGGAGGCCCTTCGCCACGTTCGCCGACTGCTGGCGGGCTTCGTAGCGGTTCCGGGCGGCCGCCGCGGCGCGGCGCCCATACTGCGTCTCTTCGAGAATCCGGGCGAGCGTGCGGGAAGGCGGCAGCCGGCGCGCGAGCCGGATCCACGGCGCTACCCGGTTCCCCGCCCGTTGCAGCCGTTCGCAGGCGTCCGGGCCCAGTGAGGGCGGAAGCTCCGGCGCTTCGGAACGGAGAAGGTCCGAAAACGGAGTGGGGGATCCGCCCGCCCGGCGCAAGCGGGCGAAGTCGTCGCCGGGGAGCGCAAAGAATCGGGAGCGCAGCAGTTCCACGGCCCGCCGGTCGGAGTGGGGACGCGCGAGAAAGCGGCAAAGCGCGCGCAGATCGCGGATTTCGCTGGTCGCGAAGAAGTCCGCGCCCTTGAGCAGGTAGGTGGGGATTCCCAACTCTTCCACCGCGGTCCGGTAGATCGGCAGCCGGGTGCCGGCCCGCGCCAGCAGGGCGATGGCCTCGGGTTCGACCCCGTCTTCCTGGACGAGCGCCGCGATCCGCCGGGCGAGGAGGGCGGCGACGTCCTCGTGGCTCCCGCCCACCCCCACCGCCAGCGCCGATCGTTCCGAGCGCCTTTCCTCCTCCGGGCCCGGCGTTTCGGGGAGGAGGTCGTTCTTGTCGTAACGGAAGGCCCAGTCGGCGTCGCGATCGCCCTCCGAACCCTCGGCGATCCGGCGTGACGCACCGTTCACGAAGCGGCGCAGGAGGTGGTGGGAACGGAAGTTCCACTGGAGCACCACCAGCGGCGAAGCCGTGTCGTCCGGAGCCCGCAGGGAGCCGATCTCCCGCTCCGCCCGCTGCAGGATCTCCACCCGGGCGTCGCGGAAGCGGTAGATGGACTGCTTGTGGTCGCCCACCACGAAGATGGTGGGCCGCGAGAGCCGGCCCGCCGTGACGCGTTGTACTTCCTCGGCGGCAAGCCCCATTCCCGCGGCCCAGGGGGCGATGACCGCCCGCAGCAGGTCCCACTGGTGGTCGCTCGTGTCGTGGAACTCGTCGAGGAGCAGGTGGTGATAGCGGGCTTCGAGACGGAAGCGGCTCGCCGAGAACTCTCCAAGATCCGAGAGCAGGCGGGTGGCGGCGAGCGTCAGGTCGTCGAAGTCCATGACCCCCCGGTCTTCCTTGAGCCGCTGGTATTCCGCCTCGACCGCCCGGAAGAGTCGCCAGACCGGATCGAAGGCCCGCTCGTTCAGGAAGTCGAGCCAACGGGATCGGAACGCCTTGACCCGCCCCGCCACGGCGAGGTAGTCCGCCTTCAACTCGCCGGGAAACCCGCGCGCCGGATTCTTGCGTTTGATGGGGAAGTAGCTCTCGAACGCCTCCCGATCCAGCGCGTCCCGGCTGCTCTCCTGTTCCTCGAGCCGGAGGGCCAGGCGGACCGCCAGCGGCATTTTCAATCCCACAAGCCCGTCGAGCGCCGCTTGCCGCAGGCGCTCGCATGCCGGTGCGATCTCAGCGAAGAAGGTGCGGAGATCCGGTGGAGAAGTAGCCCGCCGATCCTCCTCCGCTTTTTCCTCGAAATATCGCCGCCAGGTGAGACGCCGGTCGAGGTAGTTGCGGACCGCCTTTACGACTTCGCCGCGGGAGCGCCCGAGCAGCAGGGGCAGGGAACTCAGCACCTCCCGATCGAAGCCGGTGACTCCGGAGAGGACCCGCCGGATGGCCTCCTCGCGCACCACCGGCATCGACCGTTCGTCCAGTACCTCGACTCCCGGGCTCACCCCGGCATCCAGCGGGAACTCGCGGATCAGCCCGAGGGTGAAGGCGTCGAGCGTCGAGATGTTCACTTCGGCGATGTCGGTCCGGCCGGCGAGGGCGTGGCGCCGGTGCGCCTTCCCCAATTCACCGACGATCCGGTCCTTCATCTCCTGCGCCGCTTTCCTCGTGAAGGTGAGGGCGAGGATGTTCCGGGGCGGCGTTCCCGCCTCGACCAGCGCCACGTAGCGGTCGGTCAGCACCGTCGTCTTCCCGGTTCCGGCCGACGCCCGCAGCACGACGTTTCGCCGCGGGTCGGCGGCGGCGCGCCGGGCCTCCAGATCGGGAGGGAAAGGAGCGCGGACGGAGTTCATGCGGTCAGGAGTCGGTTGGGGGCTCTGGCGGGGGCTCCGGCGCCCGCTCGCGAAGATCCCGGCGGATGACCAGGTGGAAGGCGAAGTTCCCGTCGCCCCCGGGCGCGGGCGGAAAAGCCCCGGTGGCGAGCTGGTCGCGGATCTCCGCGAGCCGGGCGTCCTGTTCGGCGTCCTTCGGGGTGTCCTCCGGTCCGATCCAGCGCCGGTTTCCGAAGTAGGGAATGGCGAAATCGGTAGGGACTCCGTCCGCGGCCTCCAGGATGCGCGCGTAGAGCCGGGCCTGGAGGGGCTTTTGGTAGAAGCGGCCGGACTTGTATTCGACCACCCGGCGCGTTCCGTCGGGCCGTTGATCGAGGCGGTCCAGCCGGCCTTCAACCCGCAGTCGGGGTGTTCCGGGAACGGCCGGATCGGGCTCGCCGCCGATCCACGCCTCGAACTGCACCGGGAGCGACGGTCCGTGGTCCGCTTCTTCCCGGAGGAACCACTCCAGCGCGCCGGGGGTCGCCTCGCCGCCGAAAAGCCACCGCTCCTCCCCACGCCGCTCAGTTGCGTCCATTCCCCGGGCGCCGGCGAAGCGACAAAACTCCCCACGGAAAAAAGCCAGCAGCTCCTCCAGCGCGGATTCCCGGACCGCGAGTCCCGAATCGCCCATCGCCCGGTAGCTCTCCTGCAGGAACTCATGGAGGAACTCCCCGCGTTCGGTGGGCGGTGAAACATCGGCGAGCTGGCGCTCCTCATCGAGCCGCAGCACGTAGCGGGCGAAGAACTGGGCGGGACTGGCCGCGCAGGTGTCCAGCGCGGTGGGAGAAACCGGCCGCCCGAGCACGGCGGCCGAAGGGGCGCGCCGATCGAGAGTGGTCGGCAGGGGTTCGCTCGGCAGGGGATCGCATTCCGCCGGGTCCGGCGGGACCTCCGCGATGGCCGGTTCGGGAAACGCGATCCGGGAATGCGCCGGGTCGGCGGCGCCGACCGCTTCGGCCAACTCGACTTCGAACGGGGAGACGGCTACCGGAAACCCGTCGTCGAGTTCGGGACGGGTGAAGAGAGCGGCGGTTTTGGGAAGGCCGGGAATGGCTCGCAGGAGCCGGATCTCCCGCTGGCGGGCACGCGAATGGCGCGAGCGGGTGGCCTCTTCGAGCAGGTGGTTGGGAAAGAAGATGTTGCGGGGGCGCGGCCCGGGCCAGTCGGCGTCCGCCACCCCGAGGAGCACCAGGAAGTCGTAGTCGCCGAAAGGAGCATCGGAGGCGGCGATCAGGGACACCCCCCCCGGGGACACCCCCCCGCCAATGGCGTCCGGCGTCGGGCGCCGTCCGAGCGTGCGGCCGTTCAGCAGCCGCCGGATGCGCCGCGGGAAACGACCGGGTCCGCCGGCGAGCGCCCCCGGCGGCGCGGCGTCGGCCGCCTGCCGGAGCGTTTGGAGCACGGCTTCCTTGACCTCGCTGCCCCCGTCCGGGGGAGGTTCGAGGAACCCGTCCAGGAAGTCGAGGAGCGCCTCGATCGCCGTCTGGAATCCCACGCCCGGATCGCTTAACGGGTGCAGCTTCGCGGCGGCCGAAGCGAGCGTCCGGAGCGCGGCGCCGGCCGTCTCGAGCGACTCCGCCCGGGCAAGCCTTCGCTCGGAAATCGCCGGGCTGTTCACCGCTACCGCCTCCCCGTCTCGAAGGTCACGGCGGATGGCCTCCGCCTTCCGCTCGAGCATGGTGGCGAGGGCGGGGAAGGTCTCCGGATCGTTCGTGTCCCGGATACCCGCGTCCAGCGCCTGCTTCTGGAGGATGTCGGCCGCCCGCGCGGCGGCGGCGGGCAGTTCGGAGGCGAGAAAGAAGGGGTTCCGCAGCAGGTTCAGGCCGACGGAGATCCGGCCGGGCCGGGCCCCGAACTCCAGGACGTCGGAAACCGCGGCGGCCCAGGGTTCGCCGCTCAGGCGGGAGTCGAGAGGCGTGTCGAAGGGGATTCCCAGCCCCGACAGGCACGTCTCGGCGCTCTCGAGGTACCGGTAGGGCTCCTGCGCCACGAGGGCGCAGTGTTCGTAGCCTCGAAACGCCTTTCCGCGGTTCTCCCGGAACCTCAGGATCAGCGAAGCCGCCATCCGGACCTCCGCCTCCCGGTCGGTCACGCGGCAGACGAGGCCGCTACCCGATTCGAGGACGTAGATCGCCGGCGGGGTTGGGGGCGCCATTGGCGGGGCGGCATTCAACGGAGGTGCCGGCACCGGAGGCGCCGGGAACGGGGCGGAGAAGAGGGTGGGTTGCGTCCGCCGTGCCGCCGGCGACGCGCCGGCAGCCGGAGGAGCCTCCGGGCCCGGGGCTTCCCGAAGTTCCAGCCACCGCGGCAGCAAGCTGCCGCGGATGGGGAGCGGCGCCGCGCCGGGAAGCGCCCACCAGAGGCCACCCGGCGGCAGCAGCGTGGCGAACAGCTCGGCATCCGCGAGGCGCAGCGCGTCTTCCCCGACGGCGATTACCCGGGTCCGGACGAGCGCCTGACGAAGCGCCGGCGCGAATCGGAACAGGCGTTCGCGGAGCGAACCCGGATCGGCGCGCGCCACCGCTTCGAGCGCTTCCTGGTAACGGCGCTGGGTCCGCCGCAGCCAGCGGGTGAGCGTCAGGAGACGCCGCGCCCCCTCGTCCGTTTCCTGCGCTTCGGCAAGACGCCTTTCGGTCCGTTCGGCGAACGCCTCGAACGCCGACCCGCCCGGCCGGAGGTGGGCGTCCTTCGCCTGTTCGTCCAGGAAGGCGAGCAGCGGGTCGGCGAGTTGCGCCGGATCCCCGGGAGGGGCTTCGGGCTCGGAGGCTCCCGCGAGCAGCGCCTCTTCGATCAGGATTTCGCGGGTCAGCCGCGGCGCCACCCGGAATGGGGGCTCGAGATCGCCGGCGAGATCCCGCAGTGCGCGGTCTGCCACTCCGACCCAGGGAAGGGGGGACCCCTCGGGAAGCCGGGCGCGCAGCATCCGGTCAAACACCCAGCCGGCCCCCGTTCCGGGAACGACGATCTGGAGGCGTTCGCTGGCCGGGCCGGAGCGCTGCCCGGGATCCGTAGGCGAGGCTTCCCCAACGACCCATTCCCGGAGTTCCCGCCAGTTCGGGAACCGCCGGATCTCGATCCGGCGCGGCGACTCGGGTTCCGGCAGGGAAGAACTCATCAGTCGCGGGATCATACGGAGGGGACGCGCCATTTCCCGCCACCCCGGGGGCGCGTATCGCGATCACGCTGGCGCGCTGCGATTTGCCGGGACGCACGCGACCGGTTCACGCCGCGCCGTTGGTAGCATCGTCGCCCGACCGGAGCCTTTCGGGATGAGCGGCTCGGGCCCTGACGGAACCTGGACTTGGCGCGCAACACGGCGGAAGCGGTTCGCCCCGCGGCGGAAGCAATCCCGCCCGCGACGCGCCGGGCGTCGCCGCCCGCTGGGACGGTGGCCCCTCCGGAGCCGCCGGACATCGGTGCGTTCGAGGCCGAACTGAGCGCGTTCGACGCGTTCGGCAAGCGCACGCGGGTCATTCCGTTCCCCGACCCGCGAACGCCACTCCGGGTATACGTCAACGAGTTCTGGACCGCGAAGCAGCGCGCGGCGCACTCGCTGCACGAGATTTCCTACCGCGCCTGCTTCAAGCCCCAGTTGCCGCGCTTTTTCATCACCCGGCTGACGCGGCCCGGAGACGTGGTGTACGACCCCTTCATGGGTCGGGGCACCACCCCGCTCGAAGCGGCGTTACTCGGGCGCCGAGCCGTCGGATCGGACCTGAATCCATTGAGCGCCCGGCTGCTGGGACCCCGCCTGGATCCACCGCAAATTGCCGAGGTGGCCGCACGCCTCGAGTCGCTGGATCTCGAGCGCCCTTCCGATGACCCCAACGAACTCCTCGCCTTCTACCACCCGGCCACCCTCCGCCGCGTGGTCAATCTCCGCCGGGAACTGCTCCGGCGCCGGGTGGAAGGAACCCTCGACCGGGTAGACGCCTGGATCCAGATGGTCGCGACGAACCGGCTCACCGGACACTCCCCGGGCTTCTTCTCGGTGTACACGCTGCCCCCCAACCAGGCGGCTTCGGTCCGGTCCCAGATCCGGATCAACGAACGCCGGCAGCAGGCTCCTCCGGAGCGGGACGTGAAGGCTCTCATCCTGAGAAAGTCGGGGTCCCTGCTGAGCGGTTTCGATACGGGTGACGGCGTTCGGTTGGCGCGGGCGGACCCTCGCCTGCTGACCGCTTCGGCGGACCGCACGCCGGAGATCGAGGACGGGTCGGTCCGGTTGGTCGTGACCTCGCCGCCCTTCCTCGACGTGGTGAACTACCGCGCGGACAACTGGCTCCGTTGCTGGTTCAACGGAGTGGATGCGGATAAGGTGGCGCTGTGGCACTGGAAGCGCGCGGAGGATTGGCAGGCGGCCATGACTCGGGTCTTCTCGGAGCTCTCCCGGGTCCTGGTCCCGTCCGGGTTGGTGGCCTTCGAAGTTGGCGAGGTGCGAAGCGGGCGCCTGCTGCTCGAGACGCTCGTTGTGCCGGCGGCCAGGGAGGCCGGTCTCGAACCGCTGCTCGTGCTGGTGAACGATCAGCAGTTCACCAAAACCTCCAACTGCTGGGGGGTGGACAACCAGCGGAAGGGCACGAACACGAACCGCGTCGTGCTGCTTCGAAAGCCCTGGCCCGAGGAAGACCTGACCCCATGGAGAGGCGCATGACGGGCCGCCGGGGAGGTTCGCTGGTCCGGAACCTGTCTGCCTGGTCGCTACTGCTCGGCGCGTCAGCCGCGAGTGCGGAGGAGCCCGGAGAAACGGCCCGGCGGGTCCTCGCCGGACTGACGCTCGAAGAGAGAGTGGGCCAGGTGCTGATGCCGCGAGCCCCCGCGGAATTCCGAAACGTGGGAGATCCCGAGCGCCGGGCACTGCTCGAGTTGGCGGAAAGCGGCCGGCTGGGAGGGGTTGTCGTGTTCGCCGGCAGCCCCGAAGGCACGCGGGAAATCACCGCGGCCCTGCAGAACGTGGCGCCGCTCCCGGTGCTCGTTGCCGCCGACTACGAGTGGGGAACCCCGATGCGGACGGCCGGCGGCATCCGCTTTCCGCCGGCGATGCAGGCGGCGGCGGCGCCCGATCCCGTGGCTCTCGAACGCCAGGGCCGCATCGTGGCGCGGGAGGCGCGGGCGGTGGGGGTCCATCTGGTGCTCGCTCCGGTGCTGGACGTCCTCCAGAGCGCTTCGAGTGCGGTGATCGGGACCCGCTCATTCGGTTCCGACCCGGGTGTGGTGGCGGATCTGGGCGTCGCGTTTCTGCGAGGGATCGAAGCGGGTGGAGCGCTCGCCACTGCGAAGCACTTTCCCGGACACGGCGGAACCGGCACGGACTCCCACAACGGGCTCGCTCTGGTGCCCGCGGATCGGGAACATCTCGACGCGGTGGATCTCGCTCCCTTCCGGGCGGCGGTGGCGGCGGGGGTTTCCGCGGTGATGCCGGGACACCTGGCGGTGCCGGCGCTCGACGGCCGGGACGATCGCCCGGCCATCCTGTCCCCGGAAATGCTCGAGGGGGTGCTTCGCTCGGAGATGGGGTTCGACGGGTTGGTGGTGAGCGACGCGCTGGAGATGGAGGGCGCGCGCGCCGGACGCTTCGACGGTGAAGTGGCGGCGCTCGCGCTCGGGGCCGGGGTGGACGTCATCCTGGTGCCGCGCGATCCGGTGGTGGCCCACGCCGCGCTCGTCCGCGCGGTGCGCGCCGGCCGGCTCGATCCGGAACGGCTCGATGAGGCGGTGCTGCGCGTGCTGGAGGCGAAGGCGCGCCTCGGTCTCTTCGCCGACCGCACCCCGCCGGAGCCGCTCGCCGAGGCGTTCGGGGATCCGGCCGCCCGCGAGTGGGCGGAGGCGCTTTTTGCCCGCGGGTTGACGCTCGTCCGCGATCCGGAGGGGCTGCTCCCCTGGTCCACCCGCCTCACCGGGAAGAGGCCGGGAGCGTCCGACCTGACGCCCGACCTGCTGCTCGTCGAGATCCATCAGGAAGGTCCCTACGAGCCGGATCGACGGCCATTCCGGGAAGCCATTCGCCGGAGGGGCGCCCTGTTGTCGAGGATTCCGACGACCCGTCACGGCGCCCTGCCGCTTTCCCGCTTCGCTCGGGATGCCGACCGGGCCGCTGCGGTGGTGGTGGCCGATTTCCGGAGAGACGGTCTCGAAATGGCGGATGGGTTGCTGAATGCGGTAACTCCCTTCGCCGAGAAGTTGCTGGTGGTTTCCTTCGGCAATCCGCACGGTGTCCGGAACGCGCCGCCGGAGGCGGCAATCCTGCTCGCCTGGGACGGCGCCCGCGAGAACCAGGAAGCGGCGGCGGCCGCGCTCTTTGGCGAGAGTGCGGTGGCGGGACGCCTCCCGATCCCGCTCGAGGGGCAGGCCGCGGGTGCGGGTGTTCCAAAACAGGCGGAGCGCCAACGGCTCCGCGCGGTCCAACCCGGGGAGGTCGGCATGAGTCCCGAAGGCGTAGCGAACATCCGCGCGGTGATCGAGGACGGCATCGCCGAAGGCGTGACGCCGGGCGCGAGCGCTCTCGTGGTGCACCGGGGCAGGGTGCTGCTTCAGGAGGGCTTTGGCCGGCTGACCTACGACGAGGAGGCGCCGGCGGTGACTCCGAACACGATGTACGACCTGGCGTCGCTCACCAAGGTCGTCGGGACGACAACCCTGGTGATGATGCTGGTCGAAGAGGGCGCGCTCGACATTTCGCTTCCGGTGAGCGCGTACCTGCCGGAGTTCCTCGATCAGGCGCCCACCGAGGAAGAGCGGAACCGGCGGTCCACCGTGACCGTCGCCGATCTGCTTGCCCACTGCTCGGGTCTTCCGGCATGGATCCAGTTCTATCTGGAGTTCGACCCCGAGGCCCGCGGTCTGCCGCTCGACGAGGCCGGAAAGCTCGTCTTCGACCGGATCATGGGTGCGGCGTCCGACTACGAACCACGCACCGACACGGTGTATTCCGACAACGGAGTCCTCCTGGTGGGAGAAATCATCGAGCGGGTCTCCGGCAAGACTCTGGATGCACTCGTTCAGGCACGCCTCTTCGTCCCTCTCGGAATGGTGAACACGCGCTACCGGCCGCCGGCGGAATGGCTCGACCGCATCGCGCCGACCGAGGACAACCCCTGGCGGGGCACGGTGGTTCGCGGACAGGTGCACGACGAGAACACGGTGGTGCTCGGCGAGGTCGCGGCGCACGCCGGGCTCTTCAGCACCACCGGCGATCTGGGTGTCTTCCTCCAGATGCTGCTGAACGGCGGTTCGATGAACGGCCGGCGGCTGCTGCGCGCGGACACCATCGCCCGCTTCACCAGGCGCGTGGAACTCGCGCCGGGCAGCAGCCGGGCGCTCGGCTGGGACACCCCGTCCCGGACGTCGTCCGGAGGCCCTTCTTCCGCGGGCGACCATTTCTCCGCTTCGTCCTTCGGCCATACGGGTTTCACCGGCACCTCGATCTGGGTGGATCCGGAACGCGAACTCTTTGCGGTGCTGCTGACCAATCGCGTGTATCCCACGCGGGAAAACCAGGGAATCCTCCGCCTGCGTCCGGCGTTTCACGATGCGGTGAGCGCGGCGCTCGTGGACGATCGCTGACGCGGCGGCGTGGCGGTTCCGTCCGATCTTGCCGCGGGCGGGATTTCCCATAAACTCACTGGGTTCGGCGCCGTGGCGGCGCCGGTGACTGACATCGGTCGCGGGACCGACTCCGGGGAGGAAGAAATGACAACCAAGACGCTGGCTCCTTTTGTGGTGCTTCTGGCTTTCGCGTTCGCCCTGGGCTGCCAGGCGCCCGGCGAGCGGACGAGCGGCGCGCCGGCTCCTGACACACACGCCGAGGATTCCGAATCGCCGGTGGCGGACCCGACGTGGCCCAAGCTTCCCGACGACTGGCTGATCGGGGAAGTCGGAGGCATCGCGGTGGACATGGACGACAACATCTGGCTCGTCCATCGCCCCCGCAGCCTGAACGCCGACGAAACGGGACTCATGCAGGATCCGCCCGTTTCCGCGTGCTGCAACGCGGCGCCGCCGGTGCTCAAGTTCGACTCCGACGGGAACCTGCTCGACAGTTGGGGAGACGAGAACGGCTATCAGGGCGAGGGCTACGAGTGGCCCGCGACCGAGCACGGCATCTTCGTGGACCACCTGGGCTATGTCTGGCTGGCGGGCAACGGCCCCGATGACCACCAGGTGCTCAAGTTCAGCGGCGACGGGACGTTCGTGATGCAGATCGGGCAGGCGGGCCGCACCGAGGGGAGCAACAGCACCGAGTTCCTCGGTCAGCCCGCGGACATGGAGGTGGATCCCGCGACCAACGAGCTCTACATCGCCGACGGGTACGGGAACAAGCGGATCATCGTCTTCGACGCCGAGACGGGTGAATACCGCCGGCACTGGGGCGCCTACGGGAACGAGCCATCGGACGAGGACACGGGCTCCTTCGAGCCCGGGATGGAGCCCCTCCAGCAGTTCCGCAATCCGGTGCACGCGGTGCGGATCGCCACTGACGGAATGGTCTACGTGGCCGACCGGGTGAACAACCGGATCCAGGTGTTCGAAAAGGACGGGACCTACGTGAGCGAGCTGATCGTGGAGGGCAACACTCTCGGGGCCGGCTCCACCTGGGACCTCGAACTCTCGCCGGACGACGAGCAGGCCGATCTCTACAATGCTGACGGCACCAACCAGCGGATCCACATCATCAACCGCGCCGCCATGGAGATCGAAAGCCACTTCGGGCGCCGCGGGCGCAACGCCGGGCAGTTCCACTGGGTCCACAACGTTGCGGTGGACTCCATGGGCAACTTCTACACCGCCGAGGTGAACCAGGGACGGAGGGCGCAGAAGTTCGTCTTTGACCACTCGGGCCACACCCACTGATCGCCGCCCGGGTTCGGGATTTCCCGTCTCGAAGAGAACCGACTGGAAGAAAACCCAAACCCACCGGGCTCGGCGCCTTCCGGCTTCGCCTCGCTCATCGTTGCGCTTCGGTCGGAATACACCACGTGTTCCTCCCTCGCGCGCCATGTCAACCGGGCGCCTCGCCGCTCTCGGTGCTCACGCACTTTGTCCACAGGCTGTTGGCGAACGTCTGCGGTCCCGTGCGGTTTTGCCGCGGGCGGGGGTTCCCGTACACTCACCGGGTTTGGGCGCATTGTCGGCGCCAGTGACCTGTATCCATCGGGGCGGCGGCTCCGGGAGTAAACAAATGAAAACCAAGAATCCGGCTCTTTTCCTGATGGTTTTGGGGATGGCCTTCGCCGTCGGCTGTCAGGCTCCGGGCGAACAGACGAGCGGCGCACCGATGGATGACCCGCAAGCCGAACACGCTGAAATGCCCGAGGTGGATCCGCACTGGCCCATGCTGCCCGCCGACTGGTTGATCGGGGAAGTCGCCGGGATCGCGGTGGACATGAACGACCACATCTGGCTCATCCATCGTCCCCGCAGCCTGAACGCCGACGAAGCGGGGCTGATGCAGGATCCGCCGCTTTCCCAGTGCTGCAACCCGGCCCCGCCGGTGCTCAAGTTCGACACCGACGGGAACCTGCTCGACAGTTGGGGCGACGCGGGCGGCTATCAGGGCGAAGGCTACGAGTGGCCGGCGAGCGAGCACGGCATCTTCGTGGACCACCTGGGGAACGTCTGGACCGCCGGTAACGGCCCCGACGACCACCAGGTTCTCAAGTTCAGCGGGGACGGGACGTTCCTGATGCAGATCGGGCAGGCGGGCCGCACCGAGGGGAGCAACAACACCGAGTTTCTCGGCCGTCCCGCGGACATGGAGGTGGATCCCGAGACGAACGAGCTCTACATCGCCGATGGCTATCTGAACAAGCGGATCATCGTCTTCGACGCCGAGACCGGGGAATACCGCCGTCACTGGGGCGCCTACGGGCACGAGCCCTCCGACGAGGACACCGGAGGCTTCATGCCGGGCACGGACCCGATCCAGCAGTTCCGGACCCCGGTCCACGCCGTCCGGATCGCGAACGACGGGATGGTGTACGTGGCCGACCGGGTGAACAACCGGATCCAGGTGTTCCAGAAGGACGGGACCTACGTGAGCGAGCTGGTCGTGGAGGGGAACAGCCTCGGCAACGGCTCCACCTGGGACCTCGAGCTCTCGCCGGACGACGATCAGATCGATCTCTACAACGCCGACGGCCAGAACCAGCGGATCCACATCATCAATCGGGCCGCCATGGAGATCGAGGGTTACTTCGGACGCCGCGGCCGCAACGCGGGGCAGTTCCATTGGGTCCACAACCTCGTGGTGGACTCGATGGGCAACTTCTACACCGCCGAGGTGAACCAGGGACGCCGGGCGCAGAAGTTCGTCGCGAGCCACGCGGGTCACGTCCACTGATCGCCCGTTTCGGGACTTCCTGACTCGACAAAGCCCGACTTCGGCCGGGGATGCCGCGAACCGGCGCTCTCCCCGGCGGGGAATGCCTACTCCCGCTGCCGCGTTCGCCGCGCCGGAGGGCTGACGACGTCGTGATGAAACGGCCGCGGGGACTGGCGTGGGTGGTCGCCCTCGCGCTCCTCGCGGTATCCGTGGCGCCCCGGCCGGGGGTTTCGCACGACATCCCTGACGAGGTCCGGATTCCGGTCTTTTTGCGGGAGACCGACGGCGAACTGCACCTGGTCGCCCGGGTTCCGCTACTGCTGCTGCTGTCGCTGAACGTGCCCAAGTGGGGCGCCGGGTTCCTTGATTTCGAGCGCGCGGAGCCCGTGCTCCGCCGGGCAGGGGAGGTCTTCGCTTCGGAGGCGCCCCTCTTCCATCCCGATGGCGCGGCGCTCCCCGCCACGCTCCGCGCTTTCCGGGTCGCCCTGCCGTGGGACCGCTCCTTCACCTCGTTCGATTCGGCGCGCGAGACGGTGCTTTCCGACCCGCTGCCGGCGGACACCCAGGTCTTCTGGAATCAGGGCTTTTTGGACTTCTATCTGGTCTATCCGGCCCCCACAGAGGGAAGCGTCTCCATCGAAAGCAACGTGGCTCCGGGCTTTGGCGACCGGGTGGCGCTGGATGTGGTCTACGAACGCCGGGAGGAAAGCGGGGAGGACTGGAAGAGCAATCTGTATCACATCAGTGTCCGGGAGGGCCGGGTGGTGCTCAACCCCTCGCCCTTCCAGGCCTTCTTCGCCTTCGGACGCTCCGGGGTCGAGCACATCCTTACCGGTTGGGACCACCTGCTCTTCCTGATCTGCCTCATTGCTCCCTTCGGACAGCTCGGGCGCCTCCGGCACCTTCTCTTGATAGTGACCGGGTTTACCGTGGCCCACTCGGTGACCCTGGTGGCGGCGGCGCTCGGCCACGCTCCGACCGCGCTGTGGTTCGTCCCCCTCGTCGAGGGCGTCGTGGCGCTGTCGATCCTCTATACGGCGATCGAAAACCTGATTTCGGCAAGCGTGGTCCGGCGAGCGGTGCTCGCGTTCGGGTTCGGGCTGTTTCACGGCTTCGGCTTCGCCTTCGCTCTCGGCGAATCGCTGGCCTTCGCCGGCGACCACCTGCCGCTCGCGCTCTTCTCCTTCAACCTGGGAGTGGAAGCCGGACAGGCCGCGGTGGTCCTCGCGGTCATTCCGATCCTCCATCTGCTGGGCGGCAGCGAGCGGTCCCGGTTCGCGGTGACGGCCCTGCTCTCGGTGGTCGGCGGTCACGCCGCTTGGCACCTGCTCGAATCCCGGTACACCGAGCTGACCCGTGCCTGGGCGATATCCGGAGGAGCGCTACCGTCCTGGTCGTGGCTGTTATGGCCGCTTGCACTCGCCGGCGCCGCCGGCTGGGTTCTGGTGATAATGCGACGTCGCAGACCCGCGCATTGACCGTGAAAGCATCGTTCACCGATACGGTGCCGGTCGGCGGACCGCCCGGCCAGTTGCCTGGTAACGGGCTTGGAGTTCGGGGCAACGCTCCTCACCCGGATGGCGCCGCAGTCAAGGGAACGCCGACCTCCGGTCGGCAATCAGGGTCGAGCGGTCCCCGGACGGGGCCATGATCCGGAATAGCTTTCGGTCGTAGTTCTGTTTGGAGTTGGGGCCCCGTCCGGGGACCGCCCGGCGCTTCGCGCCGGCAATCGAAACTCCCTTGCGCGCCTGCGGCGCGCGGCGGCGAGTTCCGATTGGTCATTGTTGATTTGTGAAAGGGGGAGTTCCCCCTTTCACACTTTCCCCCCGGTCACGCAGGCAGCGAACAGAGTTCGCTGCCATTGTTTTTTGCGCTCGGCAGTACGCCACCACGCGCAAGATCGCGCAGACGGCTTGGACCGCCGACCTCTGGTCGGCACAGCGGCGCGGAGCGCCGCGGACGGCGCGGCCCCCCCTCGCTCTCACGACCGGCAGGCCAGGGAACGCCGACCTCCGGTCGGCATCGTCGCCCGAGAGGGCGACGAACGGCGTAGTTCCACCCGCCGCCGGCGGCGCGCACCAACGGGAGCAGACGGACCTCCGGCGCGCATCGCTGCCCGAAATGCGGACGCGGTAGCGCCATGCGCGGCTGTTGCCGGGACGCGTTCGCGGCGAGGCCCGGCAGAGCCCTTGCCAACTCGTCTGGCGCGCCGAGGCTACCGGACAATCCGGCCTCGCCATCCGTCAGCGCGAAACCGGGAAAGGTCGCTTCAAAGAGAGTCATTGGTGGATCGTCAAGTTTGCTACCACCTTCGAGGAGGCGGGCCGGGTCTTGAAGGGATTCCTGCCGCTGGTCCGGCAGTGAGTGAGCCTCCGTCCGTGAGTTCCACCGACTGACCGGTTCGCCGGGAGGGGGCGGAGAATGCGAATCAGGCCGAACTGACGAGTGGGTGGGCGGGAGCCGCGATCAATTCAGTTACGTGGTTCGCGGGGTACGATCCGACCAGCAGGCTGGACATCCGTCCGGTCTTTCAGAGAAGCCCCATGAGAAAAAGCGTGTCCGCCGCGGCCGTGTGCTTCACGCTCCTCTGCGGTTTGCCTTCCATGTCACACGCGCAGTTCTGGGCCCGGATCCTCAACCCCCGGGTGACCGTGGACATGCGCCATCCTCCCGCCTTCGGTCTCGATCTGGAGACCGTGGTCTTCGGGCCAGTGTCGGGGGAGTGTGCCGACGAGATCATCCAGAGCCTGATCGCGAGTCTGCTGGCTGACGAGATCAACGTCGTGAACCGGCAGGAAGCAGATCTGATCCTCGGCGAACATCAGCTGAGCGAGAGCGGCTGGGTCCTTCCGGAAAGCGCCGCGGCAGTCGGAGAGCTGCTGGGGCCATCCGTCCTGATCGCGGTGAATGTGGGCCGCTGCGCCACGGAACAACAGCCGTCGTATCGAGACCACGTCCGCAAGAGGAAGGATCCCGATACCGCTGAAGAGTACGAAGTGCTCGAGCGCGAGTTCTTTTCCAGGACATCCGCCTTCGTGAACGTGAGCGTTCAGGTCGTGGACATGGCCACGGGCAGGATCGTGGGGGTCATCAGGAGCAACCACTCCCCGGAGTTGGTGAACAGCTCGAGGGAGGGTCAGCCCGAGTTTCCGGGCGCGTACGCGGTCCTTGACATGGCGTACAGCCAGGTCTATGAGGACGTCAGCAGGAGGTTGCTTGGCTGGACCGAACGAAGGGAACTCGTCTTCTACGACGATGACGAGTGCGGCCTGAAGCAGGCGCATCGCGCGCTGGAGTCGGCACGGTTCGACAGAGCGCTCGAGTTGTCCCTCGCAAACCTGGACGCGTGCCAGGCGACGGCGGGCGTCAAGACCAACAAGCTGGCCCGCGCGTACTACAACGTCGGGATGTCTCACGCCGTTGTGGGCCAGAACCAAGCGGCGCTGGGCTACCTGCGCCGCGCGGCCGAGCTTGACGACGGGGGGATCGTGCGCGACGCGATTGCGAGCGCCGAAACGGCGGTGCGCCTACAGGAGGAGTTGCGGCAGTACGAGGAAAGCACCGCGGCGGAGGCTGCGCAGCGGAGTGCCGATCTGGAGACGCGGGCGGAGGCCACGGAGGCAAACACGCTGTCCAATGGCGACGTCGTCGTGCTGGTCGAGTTGGGGCTTTCCGAGGCGATCGTCGTGAAGAAAATCCAGACTTCCGCGTGCCGTTTCGATACGTCGGCAGACGGTCTGGTTGCCCTGACGAATGCGGGTGTCCCCGAGCCCATCATCCTGGCCATGATGGATGCCCGCTGCGGGGGGGCTTAACAGCCTGTGGCAAAACCCACGCGGCGTTCGACGGGCGATGCATCCCGTCTGAACCGCCCCGCTTCGCGGGGCTCCGCGTTGCGTTTCGGTCGAAATACACCCGGTATTCCTCCCTCACGCGCCTTGTCAGCCGGGCGCCTCGCCCGTCTCGGCGCTCACGTGAGTTTCACCACAGGCTGTTAGGTCGCGCGCTCCCCCAGCGATGTGCGGGTTTCGCCCGGCTGCGCCGGGCGATGCCGGCGGGAGGCGAACGGTCCCAAGCGTCTGCGCGCTCCCGTTCACCCGGGTTCCACCACAGGCTGCTAGCATCCGGCGCCGATGAATCCCGTGACTGTTTCCAGCCCTCCGATCCGCATCGAGCGCGTCGCTGACTCCCGGCTGCCCGGGGTAGATCTGACGAACGTGGCCTTCGGGCGGGTGTACAGCGACCACATGCTGAGCGCGGTCTGCCGGGACGGCGAGTGGGAGGCGCCGGAGATCGTTCCCTTCGGGGAAATTGCCCTCCATCCGGCGACGGCGGTGTTCCACTACGCCCAGGCCATCTTCGAGGGGATGAAGGCGCACCTGACCGACGACGGCGTTCCGGTGCTCTTCCGTCCCGAGGAAAACTGGCGGCGCTTGAACCGCTCGGCGCGCCGGATGGTGATGGCCGAGGTCCCGGAGGACATTTTCCTCCGTGGCGTCCGTGAACTCGTCCGGCTCGACCGGGACTGGATCCCGGGAAACCAGTTCGGCTCGCTCTACATCCGCCCCTTCCTGTTTGCTTCCGACCCGTACATCGGTGTCAGCCCCTCGCGGGAGTACCGGTTCTTCATCTTCACCGCCCCGGTAGGCGCCTACTACGAGGGCTCGGTGAGCCTTTACGTGACCCGGGAGTGGATTCGCGCCGCCGAGGGCGGCATCGGCGAGGCGAAGGCGGCCGGGAACTACTCCGCCAGCTACTACGGGATGGCCGAAGCGCGGGAGCACGGCTGCGACAACGTGCTCTGGCTCGACTCGAAGGAGCACCGGTTCGTCGAGGAATGCGGGACCATGAACATGATGTTCGTGATCGGGGACTCGGTCGTCACGCCTCCGCTTGGAGGGACGATTCTTCCGGGAGTCACCCGCGACAGCGCGATCCGGCTCCTTCGGGAGCAAATGGGAACCGCGGTGGAGGAACGGCTGGTATCCATCGACGAAGTGGCCGAGGCGCACGCCTCCGGGACGCTCCGCGAATGCTTCGGGGTGGGAACCGCCGCGGTGGTGACTCCGGTTGCGCGTCTGACCGGCGGCGGCGTGGAAGTCAACCTCCCGGAGGAAACCCCGATACAGGACGCGTTGCGGGATCTGCTGACCGAGATCCGTCTCGGGCGCCGCCCCGATCCCTACGGCTGGGTTGACCGGCTGCTCTAGCAGCCTGTGGTGAAACCCAAGCGGCCCAGTTCTCCCGGTGGGGGCTCCTCCCTCACGCGCCTTGTCAGCCGGGCCCCCACCGGGAGAACTGGCCCCACCGGGAGAAACGCCCATGGTCGGGTCCGCCTGCACACCACGCCGGCATGAAAATGTGGTGCGGCAGTCACGTTGGCATGGCGGAGCGTCATCGGCGCAGGTTTCGCGCTCCCGCGCGTGCCGGCCCCCACCGGGAGAACTGGCCGGAGGTCGGCATTCCCGTGCGGACGGCACCATCGGGACTGTTGGGGTTCCCGCGCGGGGCTGCATTTTCACAGCAAAGGTGGTGCGGCACTCACGTTGGCAGGGCCCGGCGTCCTTGGCGCAGGTTTCGCGCTCCCGCGCGTGCCGACCGGAGGTCGGCGTTCCCGTGCCGACGCGCCAGCTAGCCGGTTGGAGGCCCGGCGGGGCTGCATTTTCACAGCAACTGGGCCTCGCCGGCCTCGGCGCTCACCCGGGTTCCACCACCGGCTGCTCTAGCAGTCCGGCGTCTTGACGCGACCGAGGGGCGCCCGCAGCGGCGCGGCGCTACTGCTCGCTGCGGCGATCTCCTGCGGGCCCGCCCCCGACGACGTTCTCGCGCCCGGGGCGGTGCTACCTGGTCTTGACCGGATGGTTGCCGAGGGACCCGGGGACCTGCTCGGCAAACGGGTCGGGCTGATCACGAACCACACCGGCCGCACCATCGACGGAAGGTCGGCGGCCACCGCGCTCATGCAAGCGGGCGTTCGGGTTGAGGTGCTCTTTGGTCCGGAACACGGCGTCTCGGGATCGGCCGCCGCCGGTGAGGGCGTCGCATCGGGCCGCGATCCGGAGACCGGTTTGCCGGTGGTGAGCCTCTACGGTGAGCAGCGGATCCCCAGCGAAGCGTCGCTTGCCGGACTGGATGCGCTCGTTTTCGACATTCAGGACATCGGGGTTCGCTTCTACACCTACATTTCCACCCTGCGGAACGCGCTGGTCGCCGCTTCCCGGGTGGGTCTCGAATTCTGGGTGCTGGACCGGCCCAACCCGAACGGCGGGGACCGGGTCGAGGGCCCGATGCTGGAGCCGGAGTTCCAATCCTTTGTGGGGACGGACCGGCTGCCGCTGCTCCACGGGATGACGGTCGGCGAGCTGGCCCGGCTCTTCGCGGCGCGCGAGGGAGCTTCGGTGCAGGTGGTCCCGGTGAAGGAGCTGAGCCGCGCCACGCGTTGGGAGGAAACCGGACTACCCTGGCGGGCGCCCTCCCCCAACATTCCAACGCTTGAGAGCGCTCGCGTCTATCCCGGTTTCGGGTTGTTCGAGGGAGTGATGCTGTCGGAGGGGCGGGGGACCGCGACCCCCTTTGAGGTCGTGGGGGCCCCCTGGGTGGATCCGGGGGCCTGGCTCGCAGCACTAGGGGGGCCGCTGGCAGTTCCGGGCGTCCGGTTTTCCGAGGTGCGGTTCACGCCCCGGCCGCTTGCCGCCGCTCCCAATCCGCGTTTCGCCGGCGAAGAGGCCGCCGGGCTGCGCGTCGAGATCATCGATCCGGCCGCGTTTCGGCCGGTGAGGAGCGCTCTGGAGGCGATCCAGGCGGTCCGCAGGACCCATCCGGAGGAGTTCGCGTGGCGGATCAGCGGCGAGCGTTACTGGCTGGATCTCCTGCTCGGAACGGACCGGATCCGCGTCGGGATCGAGCGGGGAGAGCAGGTGGCCAACCTCATGGACGACGCGGATGAGGCGGTGCGCCGCTTCCTGCCGGAGCGCAGCCGCCATCTCCTGTACCCCGAACGATGAACGAAACGGCTGACGGCCGGTTGCCGCGGGAGCAAGCCGTTCCCGGCGAGATCGCGGCTCCCGGCATCGCCCCAGCCGGCCGGCGGCCGCGCCTGCTGGTTCCCGTGGCCCTCTTCCTCGCCACCCTCGCCACCACCCTGTGGGTGGGCGGAGCTATCGGGATCGCGGCCGAATCGCCGGAACTCTTCAGGGAGGGGGCGGGCTCGCGGTCCGGCCTCGAATGGACGCTGCTCTGGATTCGTCACGGGATTCCGTATTCGTTCTCCCTGCTGCTGATCCTGCTCTGCCACGAAATGGGGCATTACCTCACCGCCCGGGCCTACCGGGTGGACGCCAGCCCTCCCTACTTCCTGCCGATGCCGTTCACCATGGTGGGAACGCTCGGGGCCTTCATCCGGATCCGGTCTCCCTTTCCCAACCGCCGGGCCCTGCTGGATGTGGGCCTCGCCGGACCGATCGCCGGATTCCTGGTCTGCCTCCCGTTCCTGGCCGCGGGGGTCGCCTCCTCGCGCGCGGGCCCCATGATCTCCGGAGGACTGCAGTTCGGCGAGCCGGTCGTCTTCCGGCTCTTTGCCTCGGTATTCGGCCCGGCGGTTCCCGACGGCGAGGTGCTCTACCTGAGCCCGATGGGGCTCGCGGCCTGGTTCGGCCTGCTGGTGACCGCGATAAATCTCCTGCCGATGGGCCAGCTCGACGGCGGGCACGCCCTCTACGCGCTGCTGCGCAACCGGGCGGTCCGGTTTTCGAGGACCATCCACCTGCTCATGTTTCCGCTGGCCTTCTGGTCCCCGACGTGGCTCGTTTGGGGGCTCCTGTGTCTTGTCCTCGGCGCTCGGCGGCCGCACCCGCCGACGCTAGACGACGCGGCGCCGCTGGGACGGAGCCGCGAGCTTCTCGCCGGAGCGGGGCTTGCCACCTTTGTCCTGTGCTTCACTCCGGAACCCGTCGTCATGGATTGGAGCGAGCTGTTCGGCTCCTGACTCCCTGCGCGCGGAGCTACCGGAAACCGGCGGCGTTCCGCGGACGAAGCGAACACTTTGACAGGAACCCTTCCGGGGTCTACCTTTGCAATACAAGTATTCCCCGGCGTCCCACCCGGTCGTCGGATTTCTGCCACCTCAGGCCGCTCCCAGGTGGGTCCGGCCTTTCTCGGGGACAACCCAACATGACATCCACCCCTGCATCCGACCGTGTCCTGATATTCGACACGACGCTCCGGGACGGCGAACAGTCACCGGGCTGCAGTATGGGTCTCGAAGGCAAGCTTCGGATGGCCCGGCAGCTCGCGCGACTTAGGGTGGACATCCTGGAGGCGGGTTTTCCAGCGGTGTCAGAGGGAGACCACGAAGCGGTGCAGGCAATTGCGCGGGAGGTCGAAGGGCCCCGCATCGCGGCGCTCGCCCGCTGCGTGCCGGGTGACATCGAGGCGGCCTGGGACGCGCTCCGCGATGCGCCGCGGTCCCGGCTCCACATCTTCCTCGCGACGAGCGCCCTCCATCGCGAATTCAAGCTCCGGATGGCGAAGCGCGAAATCGTGCGCCGTACCGCCGAGTCGGTCGCGGCCGCCCGGGAACTCACCGAGGATGTGGAGTTCTCCCCGGAGGACGGCTCGCGCACCGAGCCGGACTTCCTGGCCGAAGTGGTGGAGACGGCGATCGAGGCCGGCGCTTCGACGGTCAACATCCCGGACACCGTCGGCTACTCGATGCCCGCCGAGTTCAGTGCCCTGATCTCTCACCTGCGCCGGACGGTCCCGAACATCGGCAAAGCGGTGATCAGTGTGCACTGCCACAACGATCTCGGGATGGCGGTGGCGAACAGTCTCGCTGCGGTCGGCGCCGGCGCCCGCCAGATCGAGTGCACGGTGAACGGGATCGGGGAGCGGGCAGGGAACGCCTCCCTGGAGGAAGTGGTGATGAGCCTCCGCACCCGGCGCGACATCTTCACCGTCACCACCGGGATTGACACCCGCGAGATCTTTCCGTCCAGCCGGTTGCTCTCCGAGATTACGGGAATGGTGGTGCAGCGCAACAAGGCCATCGTGGGGCAAAACGCATTCGCCCACGAGGCAGGCATCCATCAGCACGGAGTAATGCGGAATCGCGCCACCTACGAAATCATGCATCCGCACGACGTGGGGGTCGCCGGCAACGTCCTGGTTCTCGGCAAACACAGCGGCCGGCATGCCCTCCGCGCACGGCTGGGCGAACTCGGCTTCGCGCCGCAGGACAGCGAGATGGACGCCATCTTCCGCGACTTCAAGCGGCTTGCGGACCGAATCCGCGAAGTCGACGATGCGGATCTTACGGCCCTTATGGGGCAGCGAGCGGTGGGCAGATCGGACCGTCCGGCCGCCCCTCCCCCAAACTGAAACGGGGCTTGAAGCAGCTCGCAAGGGCAGCAAACGCCATCCACGGACGGCTGGAGTCGGTTAGTCTCCCCGGCGCTTGTCCGTAAAGACCCCGGGGCCCCGCGCCACCCTCGAAAAACGTCCGCTGAAAGTTCTGTCACGACTCGCTCACCTGGAAGATCCCGGCGAGTTGCCGGCGGTGCTTGGCCCGCTGGTGGCGAAGCGGCATCCTTTCGCCGCCTTCCGGAAGGCCGCCCGCGAACTCGTCGCCGAGCGGGCGGAGGCGCGTGCGCGCCGACTGGGCGAGCCGCAGCTTTCGGAAACCGAGCAGGCGGCGCTCCGCGGCGCCGGGAGCCGGCTTCTGGGTCTGTCGAGCGGCGCTTCGCCACTTGCCGGCTTCTCCGACGAAGCGCTTGAAGCGGTGCGCCAGGAGCGTGATCCGGGCCGGGTCGCCGAGCGTCTCGGGGAACTGGATCCGGAGGGCGCCTGGGACCAGGTACCGCGCATGGGGCTTCTGAACGGACTGGTCCTGGTCGCGGTATCCTCGGAGCAGGAGCGGCGCTGGCGGCTGAAAGAGGTGGAGAACCGGTCGCGCGTCCGCCGCAATCGCAAGACCGACGGAGGAGCCGGTGGATGACGAGCCCGCAAACCCTCTTCGACAAGATCTGGGGCGCCCACGAGGTCACTCCCGCCGGCTCCGATCATCCGGCAGTGATCTATGTAGATACCCATCTGATCCACGAGGTGACGTCGCCGCAGGCGTTTTCCCTGCTCCGGGATCGCGGGCTCGCGGTCCGGCGGTCGGATCGCACCTGGGCCACGGTGGATCACTCGATTCCGACCCGTTTCATCGCTGGAGAACCGGCGTTTCTGAATCGGGCCACCCGAAACCAGGTCGCGACGCTCGAGCAGAACTGCGAGGAGCACGGAATTCCGCTATTCCGAATGGGGGATCCGGGTCAGGGAATCGTCCATGTCATCGGCCCCGAACTCGGACTCACGCAGCCGGGACAGACGATCGTGTGCGGGGACAGCCACACGAGCACCCACGGCGCCTTCGGCGCCTGGGCCTTCGGCATCGGGACCACCGAGGTGGCGCAGGTTCTCGCCACCCAGTGCCTCCTGCAGGAGCGTCCCCGCACCCTGGAAATCGAGATTTCCGGCCGGCTCGCCGCCGGCGTCGCGGCGAAGGACCTGATCCTGGGTCTGATCCGGCGGTTCGGAGTCGCTGCCGGGAAGGGGCACGTGATCGAGTACTGCGGCGCGGCGATCCGGGCGCTCGACATGGAAGGACGCATGACCGTCTGCAACATGTCCATCGAGGCGGGCGCGCGTGCCGGCCTGATCGCCCCGGACGAGACCACCTTCGACTATCTCGAGGGCAAGGAGCACGTTCCGGACGGCGATGCGTTTCGGGATCTGGTGGCTGGCTGGCGGCGGCTGCCGACCGATGACGAAGCCGAGTTCGACCGTTCGCTCTCCTTCGACGCCGGCACGCTCGAACCCATGATCACCTGGGGTACGAACCCGGCGATGTCCTGCGGGGTCTCCGAAGCCATCCCCGAGCCCGAAAGTGCCGAGGAGCGGGCGGCGCTCGACTACATGGGGATCGAAGCCGGGCGTCCGCTGCTCGGTCGCCCGGCGGACGTGGTCTTCATCGGCAGTTGTACGAACGCCCGGATCTCCGACCTGCGCGCCGCCGCCCGGGTGCTCCGCGGTCGTCGCACCAACCCCGCGACCCAGGTGCTGGTCGTTCCCGGTTCCGCCAAGGTGCGGCGCCAGGCGGAGGCGGAAGGACTCGACGAGGTATTCCGCAGCGCCGGAGCAGAGTGGCGGGCGCCGGGCTGCTCCATGTGCATTGCCATGAACGGGGACCGGCTGTCGCCGCACGAACTCGCGGTCTCCACCTCGAATCGCAATTTCGAGGGTCGGCAGGGGCCCGGGGGACGGACGGTCCTCGCGTCGCCGGTGACCGCGGCGGCTTCCGCGCTTGCCGGAGCGGTTGCCGACCCGAGACCTTTCCTCGCCGGCTGAAGAGGAAGAGAGGAATCGGCATGGATCCAGTGGTTCGAATCGCTTCGCGCACGGTGTTGCTCGACGCCGACAACGTGGACACCGATCGGATCATTCCCGCCCGCTTCCTGACCGGGATCCGCCGGGACGGGCTCGGGGCGGGGCTGTTCGCCGACTGGCGGCGTGACGCCGGAGGCGCGTTGCGCCAGGATTTTCCGCTGAACCGTCCCGAGGCCGAAGGCGCCCGCATCCTGGTCGCGGGGGCCAACTTCGGGTGCGGTTCGTCGCGCGAACACGCGCCCTGGGCGCTCACCGACCGCGGATTCGCCGCCGTCGTGAGTCCCTCGATCGCGGACATCTTCAAGGGGAACGCGGTCCGGAACGGGCTCGTGCCGGCGGAAATAGGACCGGCGGCGCACGCGGCGCTGGTGGCTCAGCTCCGGGCCGATCCGGGAGCGGACCTGGTGATTGACGTGGCGGCGGGAACCGTGACCCTTCCGGACGGTGGAACGGCCGGCTTCCCTTTGTCTCCGTTCGCGCGCCGTTGCCTTTTGACCGGGTTGGGGCCTTTGGACTTCCTGCTCGAACAAAAGCCCGCGATCGGGCGCTACGAGGAAGGCATCGCACACCCCGGCGCCCCAGGCTCATCCCGTTGAGCGGACTGCGGCGCTGCGGCTGGGCCGAGGGCACGTTCCCTGCCTACGTGCGTTACCACGACGAGGAGTGGGGCGTGCCGGTGCGCGAGGACCGCACCCAGTTCGAGTTCCTCGTCCTCGAGTCCGCCCAGGCCGGTCTGAGCTGGGCGACGATCCTGAAGCGCCGCGAGGGCTACCGGAAAGCATTTGCCGGCTTCGACCCGGACCGGGTTTCCCGTTTCCGGAGGCCGCGCATCGAGGGACTCCTCCAGAACCCGGCAATCATCCGCAACCGCGCGAAGGTCGAGGCCGCGGTGAACAAAGCCAAGCGTTTTCTGGAAGTGCAGCAGGAGTTCGGCAGCTTCAGCACCTACATCTGGGGTTTCGTCGGGGGTTGTCCCCGGGTCGGCCGCTGGGAGCGGGACGATCAGGTGCCAGCGACCTCGGACGAATCCACGGCTCTCGCGAAAGACATGAAGGCGCGCGGGTTCCGGTTCATTGGGAGCACGATCCTCCATGCTCACATGCAGGCTACCGGACTCGTGAACGACCACCTCGTCTCGTGTTTTCGACACGGGGAGGTCCAGGAGGGCTAGCAGCCTGTGGCAAAACCCACGCGGCGTTCGACCGGCGATGCATCCCGCCTGAACCGCCCCGCTTCGCGGGGCTCTGCGTTGCGCTTCGGTCGAAATACACCAGGTATTCCTCCCTCGCGCGCCTTGTCAGCCGGGCGCCTCGCCCGTCTCGGCGCTCACGTGGGTTTCACCACAGGCTGCTAGTGTGGCGTCCCGCAAATACGAGTTGCTAGTCGTTCCAGCTTCTCCAGGATGGATTGTGCGGTGGCGACCCAAACGAAGGGGGTGGAGTTGTGGTTGTATTGGTCGGTGAAAGCCATGATCGTCTGCTTCAACTGGGTGACGCTTTGGAAACTGCCGCGCTTGATGGCCTGCTGGCTGATGAGTCCGAACCAGCGCTCCACCTGGTTGAGCCAGGAGGCATAGGTCGGGGTGAAGTGGAGGTGGAAACGAGGTCGGCGGGCCAGCCAGGCGCGGACCTTGGGGTGTTTGTGGGTGGCGTAGTTGTCGACCACCAGGTGGAGGTCAAGATCTCCCGGAGTTTCGCGGTCAATGAGACGCAGGAAGTCGAGGAACTCCTGATGGCGGTGCCGCTGGCGGCAGCGAGCGATGACCTTTCCGGTGGCGGCATCCAGGGCGGCGAAGAGGGTGGTGGTGCCGTGGCGGAGGTAGTCGTGGGTGTAGCCCTCGACATAGCCCAGGCCCAGGGGCAAGGCTCGCTGGGTGCGGTTCAAGGCCTGGATCTGGGACTTTTCGTCCACGCAGAGGACCATGGCGTTGTCCGGTGGATGGAGGTAGAGCCCCACGATGTCCCGGACTTTCTCGATGAAGAAGGGGTCGGTAGAGAGCTTGAAGGTCCGGGTCAGGTGCGGCTTGACGCCGAACAGGGTGAACCAGCGCTGCACCGTGCTCTTGGAGACTCCCTGCGCGTCCGCCATGGAGCGCACGCTCCAATGGGTGGCATTGTCGGGCTCTTCCTGGAGGGCATGGTTGATGAGCGTCGCCACTTTCTCGTCGCTGTAGGTGCGCGGCCGTCCCGGGCGGAGTTCGTCGTGGAGGCCGGTGACCCCGGCCTCCCGGAAGCGGCGTCGCCACTTCCCCACGACGTTGGGCGTGAGGCCGACGCGTTCCGCCACCGCCTGGTTGGAGAGGCCTTCGGCGCTCGCGAGAATCAGCCGCGCCCGCTGCACCAGTCCGTGGGGCATGGAGGTGGATCGGGACAGGGCCATCAGTTGGCCTCGCTGTTCCTCATCGAGGACGAGTGGCGACAGGGGGCGTCCTTTCGGCATGGGGACCTCCTGGGAGGACCCCATATTATCATCGCTATTTGCGGGACACCACACTAGCAGCCGCTGGTAGAACCCAGGCGGCCCAGTTCTCCCGGTGGGGGCTCGGCCGGCGATCCATCCCGGCTGAACCGCGTCGCTTCGCGCCGCTCATCGTTGCGTTTCGGTCGAAATACACCCGGGCCAGTTCTCCCGGTGGGGGCTCCTCCCTCACGCGCCTTGTCAGCCGGGCCCCCACCGGGAGAACTGGCCCCACCGGGAGAACTGGGCCTCGCCGGCCTCGGCGCACACCCGGGTTCCACCACCGGCTGCTAGGTTTCCGGGCGTGGGAGCGCCTCGAGTTCGGCTTGCCGGATGGTCTCCGCGCTGGGCCTCGCTCCTGCTCGGCGCGGTGGCGGTCTCCCTCTCCTGCGGGGGTGGGGAGAACGGCAACACGGCGGTTGCTCCCACGATTCCGCGGCCCGCGCCGCGTCAACTGACCGGCCTTGAGGTCGTGGCCGAACGGACGGCGGTTCGGGTGGGGGAGGTTCTAGGGCCGCTGGTGGCTTACGGCCGCTACGACGACGGCACGACCGGAACCGTGGGCGCCGCCTGGACCTCTTCCCATCCGGGGGTCGTGGAAGTGGCGGAGGACGGGGCCGTCGCCGGGATCAGCGTGGGAGTGGCCGAGGTCTCCGCGTCCTTCGAGGGCCTCACCGACGCGCTCGACTTCGCGGTGGACGAGCCGACCCCCCGGGCGACCCGGGATCAGCCGGACGACTTCGATGGGCCGCAGATCCACGCGGTGTACGCGCTGCCGAGTGATGTTGACGATGAAAACCTGGACCGCTACGGGGACATCGCCAGATCCTTCGAGGCGATGCAGGATTGGTTGAGCGAAGAGATCGGGTACCGGCTCCGTCTGGACACCCACGATGGCGAACTCGACGTGACCTATCTCCGGTTGCACTTCACCCCCCTGGAAGGCGACGGCACGAGCACCGATCTGATCCATGCCCTCGATGAGGCGGTCCGGGACGCCATCGGGCATTCCGGGCAGAAGATCTACGCGATCTACTACGCGGGGAGAAACGCAGGTCAATGCGGCACTGCCAACGTCGCGGGTCCGAACGCCGCCGTGTACGTTCACCGGGAAGGCTGCAGCAGCACCCTTCCGGGCGCGAAACCGGGAGTGGTCTCCACTTACGAAGCGGTCATGGTCCACGAAATCCTGCACGCCATCGGAGCGGTGCCGGACTGCGCACCCAACCGGGGAGCCAGCGTCCATGTTCAGGACTCGCCCGAAGACCTGATGTACGCGGGAGCCGAACGCGGTACCCGCAGTGAGGAAGCGCTCATCGATTTTGGGCGCGACGACTATTTCGGACACGGCCGCGCGGATTGTCTCGATACGGCGAACAGCGGCTTCTGGGAGCTGGAGGGCCCCGGGCGCCCTGCGCTCCGCGCACCCCGAAGCGAGCGCATAGATATTCCCGCTGCCGATTGGCCCCTCCGCTGCGAACTGCATTGACCGGGGCGCGTCGGTCGCGCTGCCCGCCCGCCGGCGCTTCGAGTTCGGTCATGCCCCGGACTGCGCTCATCGTCGGCGCGGGGATCGGAGGCCTTTCGGCAGCCATCGCGCTCCGGCAGGCCGGTTGGAACGTTCGGATCCATGAACGGGCAGCGTCCAAGCGGGAACTCTGATTCGGACTCCTCCTGGCTCCGAACGCGATGGCGGCTCCCGGGCGCCTCGGCGTCGCCGGGAGGACTGGCCGGCCTCGGCGCTCACGCGGGTTCGACCACCGGCGCTGGACCGGCGAGCCGGAACCGATTCCTCGGCCCGGTGACGCGGTCTTCGCTTCGAGTTTTCCACAGAGCGGCCCTCGGCGGGAATTTCGCAGTCCCTTTCCCGTCTGAGGGAGTGTGCGCAGCCTTTTGAGATGGAGACGCTCCTTGACCGGGCTCGGGGTGGACTTCGGGTCTTCGGGAGTCAAGGCGGTAGCACTTTCCAGCGACGGCAGCGGCCTGACCCTCCTCGGAGCCGGACGCGAGGCGCTCGAACCGGGCGCTGTCCAGGACGGCGCGATCCGGGATCCCGACGCCGTCGGCGCGGCGCTTGGCCGCCTTCTCGCACGACTGGGGGTTCGTTGTCGTCTGGTGTCTCTTGCGATCGGCGGCAGTTCGGTCCTTGTCAAGAGGTTCCCGGCGCCCGCCGAAGCGGCCCAGTCCGCCGAAGCGATCCGGTCCGGCAAGCCAGGGGACGGGTTCCGCGACCTGGTTGCACGGGAAGCGGCCCGACACGTTCCGTTCCATCTCGAATCCCTCGAGTTCGACTACGAGGGGCCGCTGCCGGCACTGGCGGAGCCGGCGCCCGGAGAGCCTGCTCGAAGGGAGCGCGGGGCCATCGTGTTTGGCGCCGCGCCGCGCGAGACGGTCGACAACCACTGTCGGGCCGTGACCACGGCCGGCCGGCAGGTGACCCGGATCGAACTCGAACCCTACGCGCTCTATGCAGCGGCGGGCTTTTCAACTTCGCTCACCTCTCCGGATCGGGAACCCGGCGCCTTGGCCATCGTGGAGATCGGCGCGTCCCGGGCCGGGGTGCATGTCTTCGGGGGCTCTCCTCCTCCCCCTCGCCTGATCCGGGATAACCCTTCCGCGCCGGACCCCGGGGCGGGTGCGGGCGCGCCTGCCGACCTCCTGGCCAGCATCCCGGCACCCGGAGCGGGGGCACGGGAGGTGGATCGGCCGCCGTTGGATGCGGCCCCTCAATTGGAATCGGCTGGCCGCGCCGGTCATTCCGAGCGTCAGGAAACGGGCTGGCCGGGACGCCCTACTGACGACGCCGACGTGTTCTGGAACCGCATCGTGGCGACGGTACGGGAGGCGCTCCGAGAGGCGGACCCGCGCGGCGGGGTTCGGTTGTGCGTAAGCGGCGGCGGAGCGGGTCTGCCCGGCATGCGCGCCCGGCTCGAGGAACTCGAATTGGGCAAACCCGTGGTCCTCGATCCGCTCGGGCAACTGGGCTCAAGGGATAGAGAGCCGGCGTTCTCGGTCGCGGCGGGTCTTGCTTATCAACAGATTCTTGATCTGACGGGACCTGCAAACGGACGTCGCTCATGAATCTCCTGCCGGCGGAAGCCCGTCAAGATGGAACGTCCGGAAAGCGCGCCGGTGCCTCCGGTCGCGTTCGGATTTTTTGGGGCACGCTGGCCATCGCCCTGACGCTGGCGATGATTGGGTTCGACGTGAATGTCCTGCGTACGCGCCTTCACGGCGCCCGCTCCGACCGGGACCGTCTGGGGGCCCTGATCGCCGAACGGGAGGGGTTGGAGGAGCGTCTCGTGGCGGATCGGGAACGGCTTCGGCAACTGCGCGTGGCCGAAGGGCGCCTGGCGCGCTGGGACGAAGAGCGGTTTCTACTGCCGGAACTCCTGCGGGGGCTCTCGGTCGCGGTTCCGGGAGCGGTCGTTCTCGAAGAGGTCCGTCGGGAAGGCCCGGATTTCCGGGTGACCGGGCGCGGGGATTCGGCGTCCGTGGTCGCCAAGGCGGTGGACGCCCTTTCCGGGATGGAGCGAGTGGGCGATCTGGAGTTGCTCTGGGTCGAGCGGGTGGACGGAGCGGCCGGCGGGGAGGAGCAGCGATTCGCGCTCGCGGGCTCGCTTCGCTTCCTGTCGCGGGAACCTCAGCCGTTCGAGACGGTTGAGGCCGCACCGCGGGACCGGGAGCGTTATCGGTGAGTCGGATGTCTTCCTGGTGGGCGGCGCTTGGGCCTTTCGTGACGACGGGTCTCGTCGTCTATGGCGCCTTTCGGTTCGCGGTTCGGCCAGGGATGGTTGCGGAACTCCAACGCGTCGAGGATCAGGTGGCGGAGTTGAGGGTCCGGGTGGCTACGGACGGCGCGGAGGGTTCGGATCCCGACACCGAGGGATCCGCCGAAGTCGCCGAGGAGCTGGCTCGAACCCAGGAGCGGGTCACGGCCCTGGCGGGAATCCTGGCGACTCCGAGGGAAGCCGAAGCCGTTCTGGAATCGCTCGGCTTCATCGCCGCGGAGTCGGGAGTGCGATTTCTGCGCTTTGCGCCGGAACCCGAGTACCGATTGGACGGATATCTTGCCCGCGCCGCTTCGGTGGTGGCCGAAGGGACGTTCTTCGAAGTCCTGAACTTCTTCGAACGGGTTTCTCTCTCGCCCCACTTGGTCCTGGTCGAGGACGCTGGGCTCGAGCTGGGTCCGGGCGGCGTCATTCGCTGCCGCTTCGTGGCCGTTACCGTCCGGCTCGCCGGAGCCGGGCTCGGCTCGCGGCACGAATCAGCCCCGGTCGCGACCGGGTCCGATGCGGCAGGCCTGGGTCGCGGAGAGTCCGGATGCTGAATGGTGCATCGCTCCGGAGAGGAGCTCTGATCCTCTTGCTTTGCGGACTTCCCGGGTTCGCGGAGGGTCGTGAGGGAGGCCCGGCGAATCGCTCGCAGGTCCGGAGAACGCGCGAGGAGCGAGGTCGCGATCCATTTCAAAAGCCGGCTGCGGGGCTCGACACGGCGCGCCCTCCCGGACTTGCCGGCATCGGGATCATGGAAGCGGTGGTTCGGGGGATCGTGCGCTACCAGGAGCCCTCGGGCGGCGAAGAGGAGACCGGAGCATCCGGCTGCGCGATTCTCGAGTCACGATCCGGAGCGGGATTCGTTGCCGCGCCGGGAGATCGTCTCCTGGACGGAGTTTTGGGCGAGATCGTGGACGGCGGAGTCATTTTCTGGATTGAAGGCGATCCGCACCGCCCCGTTCATCGGCCCCTCGCAACGCCGGGGGCGGATCCCCCGGAGGTCCGATGAGATATCCGGCGAAGCGCTCGGGATCGCTGCTGCGGTCCGGTTTCGCGCTCTGGGTCCTCGTGGGCCCGGGCGCGCACCCGGCTTCCGCAACTGGCGCCCGAACGACGCAGGTTCTGGTCGCCGCATCCCAGCCGGCGGTAACCGGGTTACAGGTTCATCCGGGGGCGGGCGAAACCAGTCTCCGCTTCCTCACCAACGGGAAGTTGCATGCGCCTGCCGCAGCGCAGTTGCAGGACCGATTCCAGGTGCTGATGCCGGGGGTGGATCTTTCGGCAGTGGTTGGATCCTGGGGCATTGGAACGCCCGAGATCCTTGAGGTGCGGGTATCCGCGGACGAGACGGAGGGCATCACCGTGGAGGCGGCTCCCGGGGTTGTCTGCGCCCCTTCGCTGTTCGAAGGCGGCCTTGAGATTTCGTGCCTTGCGCCGCCCTCGGAGAGTGAGGAGGGCGGCGCCGATGGCGAGATCCCCCGCGGGGTGGCGGGCGCCGCGGAACCGCGGGTCAGTCTCGATTTTCGGGACGCGGATCTCCGGGACGTGCTCCGCGTGCTGAGCGAGGTCAGCGGACTCGATTTCGTCCTGCAACCCGGGGTGTCGGGCCGGGTCTCGGTCCGGCTGACCGAGATTCCGTGGGACCGGGCGCTGGAGCTGATCCTCCGCTCGCAGCGCCTCGGACACGTCCTTGAAGGGGGCGTTCTGCGCGTGGGCCCGTCAGCCGAACTTGCGGCCGAACATGGGGAACGGCGGCGGCAGGAGGAAGCGCGCGAGCTTGCCGGCGAGCTGATGACCTTCACTCGCAACCTGGCGTACGTGCGCCCGGAAGAGGTCAAGGAACTGCTCGAAAGCCGGTTGAGCGAGAGAGGGTCGCTCATCGCCGACCAGCGCACGGGGACCGTCCTGGTGGCGGACGTGGAGAGTCGGGTTCGCGAGATCGAATCGGTGCTGGACGTGCTCGACATCCCGGTTCCCGGGGTGGAGATCGAAGCGCGCATCGTCCTGGCGACCCGGACGCTTACCAGAAGACTCGGAATCCAGTGGGGCGGGGGCCTCCTGCGCGAACAGACCGGCAAGAAACTGCCCCAGTCCTTTCGAATCGGTGCGGACGCGATCGGAGGAGCCACCTCATCGTTCTCCACGGGTAGCCCGGCCGGTGGCGTGTTGCCCGCCGCGAACGCCGACGGCGGGCGCCCGGGCTACGGCGTGAATCTTCCCATCAGTGGCGCCCCCACCGGAGCGCTGGGCCTGGCGCTGGGTGCGCTCGGGGGCGCGGCCCATCTCGACCTGGCGCTGACCGCCGCCGAGCGGAAAGGCGAAGTGAGGATCCTTTCGGCGCCGAGGATCGTCGCGCAGAACGCCCGGCCCGCGACGATCAAGCAGGGAGTGACTTTTCCGGTTCAGGTGGTGGCCAACAACACCGTTACCGTGCAGTTCCGGGAAGCGGTCCTGGAACTCACGGTAACCCCACAGGTGAGTCCCGGGGGCACGGTCCTCCTGGATCTCACCGTGAGCAACGACTCGCTCGATTTCGGCCAGGCTGTCGGAGGAATTCCGAGCATCCTGACCCAGAGCGCCACGACCCGGATCCGGGTCGTAGATGGAGAGACGACGGTGCTCGGAGGTGTCTTCGCCACGCAGGAGGCGCAGGCTCGGGGCCGGGTACCGGGGCTGCACCGAATCCCGCTGCTGGGGCACCTGTTCCGATCGCGGGAGGAGAACCACCGCGATGAGGAACTGCTCATCTTCCTCACACCGAGAATCCGGTCCCTTGAGCGTGCCCGTTTGCCTGGCGCCGCCCCTCCGTCTGAGCGGTGAATTGGCGGCCCGCTGGCCGGTCGGATTCGGGGAATTGCGCCCGCCCCTTGTGGTAGCGTTCCGGCCGTTGCGGGCCGAGCCCCGCTGCCACTCGTGCCCGCATCTTCGTCCCAAGAGCCGAACCTCGCCGACCTTCTGGAGGCTTTGGATCAGCTTGCCGGAACGGAATTCCACGAGGTGGATCTCCGCGTCGGAGGCGCCCGCCTGCGCGTCGCGCGGGGGCCGACCACAACCGCCGTCGGAGCGGTACCGGCTGCGGTTCCCATGGCTCCGGCGGCGGGCGCCGACGAGGGAGCGGCGGACGCGGCGGCATCCGGACTCGAGGCAGTCATCGCTCCCATGGTCGGGACGTTCTACCGTCGTGCCCGGCCCGACGCGGAGCCGTTCGTCAGTGTCGGAGATCGGGTCCGGAAGGGCCAGGTCCTGTGCGTCATCGAAGCCATGAAGCTGATGAACAACATCGAGGCTGACGGCAGCGGCGAGGTTGTGGAGATCGTCCCGGAAGATGCCTCACCGGTGCAGTACGGAGACCGGCTCTTTGTGATCCGGCCCGGCTGAACGGGTGTTCGACAAAGTCCTCGTTGCGAACCGCGGCGAGATCGCGGTCAGGATCCTCGCCGCCTGCCGGGAGCTCGGCCTGCGAACGGTGGTGGCCTACTCGGACGCGGATCGCCACTCGCTACCGGTGCGACTCGCCGATGAACGGGTGTGCATCGGCCCGGCCGCCCCGAGTGAGAGCTATCTGGATGTCCCGCGCATCCTGACCGCCGCAGAAATCTCGGGTGCCGACGCCATCCATCCCGGCTACGGATTCCTGGCCGAGAGCCACGCCCTGGCCGAGGTCTGCGAAGCCTGCCGGGTGACCTTCATCGGTCCGCCACCGGAGACCATCCGCACCATGGGCGACAAGGCGCTGGCGCGGCGGGTCATGCGGAAGGCCGGGATCCCGATTCTTCCCGGGACCGAATCCGGGGTGTCGGGCGCGGAAGAAGCGGCGCGAATTGCCGCCGAGATCGGGTATCCGGTGCTGCTGAAGGCCTCCTTCGGCGGGGGCGGACGGGGAATGCGGATCGTCACGGCCGAATCCGAGCTGGCGCCGGCGCTGGCGTCCGCCGCCAGCGAGGCCCAGGCGGCGTTTGGGGACGCCGAGATGTACGTCGAGCGGTACCTGCCGAGCGTGCGCCACGTCGAGGTCCAGGTCTTCGCTGACGCACACGGCGCCACTGTGTATCTGGGCGAGCGGGACTGTTCCGTGCAGCGCCGGCATCAGAAGCTCCTGGAGGAAGCTCCGGCGCCGGGCCTGACCGAAACCACCCGGAAGAAGCTCGGGGAAGCCGCGGTAAAGGCGGCGGAAGCGGTGGGTTATCGAAACGCGGGAACGGTCGAGTTCCTGATGGATCCTGACGGGAACTTCTTTTTCAGCGAAATGAATGTGCGCATTCAGGTAGAGCACCCGGTAACCGAAATGGTGACCGGACTGGACCTCGTGCGAGAGCAGATTCGGGTGGCTGCCGGCGAACCGCTTTCCTTCTCGCAGGAGTCCGTCCAGGTTGCGGGGGCCTCGATCGAATGCCGCATCAACGCCGAGGATTCGGAGCGGTTCATCCCGAGCCCGGGGGCCATCACTTCCTTCCATAGTCCCGGCGGACCCGGGGTACGGGTGGACACGGCGGCGTACGCCGGGGCCGTCATCCCGCCCTACTACGATTCTCTGGTAGCCAAACTCATCGTGCACGGCGACGATCGGCCGCATGCCGTGGCGAGGATGCGGCGGGCCCTCGCGGAGATGGAGGTGGAGGGAATCCACACGACCCTGCCACTCCATCGTCGCATCATGGAGAGCGAGGAGTTTCTCGCCGGTGGCTTCGACACCGGGTTCATCGGGCGTCTCCGCTGATCGGGGCGCGAGCGGGACGAACCCAAGGGCGGGGTCCTGGTGTTCCCGGGCTTTCTTCGCGGCAAGCCCCGTCTATCCCATCGTGGACGCGAGCCTCTTCGGTGACGGAGATCCTGGCCCGGTTCTCCGGGCGCTCGGGGCCGCCGGGATCAGACTGGTTCAGCTTCGGGGCAAGGGGATGGCGAGCGGAGCCTTCGTGTCCTGGGTAGGCGCCGGGGTTCGCGCTGCTTCCGGGCGTGGGGTCCGGGTGCTGGTGAACGACCGTGCCGATGTCGCCCTGTTGGCGGGCGCCGACGGAGTCCACCTCGGGCAGCACGATCTTTCCGCGAGGGCGGCCCGGAGGCTGCTGGGGGCCCGTGCCGTCATCGGCCTCTCCACCCATACTTGTGAGGAAATGCGTGCCGCCCGCCGCGAACCCGTCGACTATCTTGCCGTGGGACCGGTGTTCGAAACGCCGACGAAAGCTGATTCGGCTCCCGTGGTTTCGCTGAAGGGTGTTCGGCAGGCACGGCGCCTCTACGAGGGACCGCTGGTTGCGATCGGCGGGATCAGTCAGTCCCGGATCAGTCAGTCCCGGATACGCGCGGTGCTTGCCGCGGGCGCCGACGCGGCCGCGGTGATCTCGGGCGTGTCCGGTTCCTCTCCCGGGGAAATCGCCGGTAGGGCGCGAGCGCTGCTGGCCGAGGCCGCGGGCCAGCCGCCGCCGGCCTAAACGGGCCGCGTGACTTCGTCCACAAGCCGCCGAGGAGAGCATTGATGTCGGGAAGAATCCTGGATGGAAAGAGAATCGGCGCCGCGATTCGCGCCGATGCCGCCGAGGCGGCTCAGGAGTTCGCGCGTGGCAGTCGCCCCCCCGGGCTGGCGGTCGTGCTCGTGGGAGACGATCCCGCCTCCGCGATCTATGTGCGGGGAAAGATCAAGGCGTCGCGCGAGGTGGGGATCTTCTCGGAGACTCATCGTCTGCTGGCGACGACGAAGGCGCCGGAACTGTCCGGACTGCTGGAGCGGCTGAACCAGAACGAATCGGTGGACGCGATCCTGCTTCAACTCCCTTTGCCGGGGGGACTCGATGCGTCGGAGTTCCTGGCGCGGATTCGTCCGGACAAGGATGTCGACGGTTTCCATCCCGAAAACGTGGGCCGGCTGGTGGCCAACCTCCCCGGCCCGAGCCCCTGTACCCCCGCGGGAATCATGGAGATGTTCCGCCGCGAAGGGATCGAGGTGCGTGGCTCCCGGGCGGTGGTGGTCGGGCGGAGCGACATCGTGGGCAAGCCCCTCGCGCTCCTGCTGTTGCATCAACACGCCACCGTTACGGTTTGCCACTCGCGGACGCGGGACCTCCCCGCGGTGTGCCGGGAGGCGGACATCCTCTGCACGGCGATTGGCCGGCCGGCGATGATCGGGGCGGACGCCATCCGCCAAGGTGCGGTCGTGGTGGACGTGGGGATGAACCGCGCCACCACCGAGGATGAGGTGCGCGATTTCTTTGGAGACGATGACAAGCGGCTGGCCCGCTTCCGGAGGAACGGGTACACCCTGGTCGGTGATGTCCATCCGGTGGCGATGCGGGAACGGTCTTCCGCCTACACCCCGGTTCCCGGTGGAGTCGGACCACTCACCATCGCGATGCTGCTGGCAAACACCGTCGCTCTTGCCGTCGCCCGCCGGGCATCTTGCCCTTAACAGCCGGTGGTGAAACCCAGGCGGCCCAGTTCTCCCGGTGGGGGCTCGCCCGGCGATCTATCCCGGCCAAACAACCGGTAGTGAAACCCACGCGGCGTTCGCCCGGCGATCCATCCCGGCTGAACGCGTCGCTACGCGCCGCTCATCGTTGCGTTTCGGTCGGAATACACCCGGTATTCCTCCCTCACGCGCCTTGTCAGCCAGGCGCCTCACCGGCCTCGGCGCTCACGTGGGTTCCACCACCGGCTGTTCACCACTCCGCTTCGCCCCCCCACCGGGAGAACTGGCGTTCTGCGTTGCGTTTCGGTCGAAATACACCCGGGCCAGTTCTCCCGGTGGGGGCTCCTCCCTCACGCGCCTTGTCAGCCGGGCCCCCACCGGGAGAACTGGGCCTCACCGGGCTCGGCGCTCACCCGGGTTCCACCACAGGCTGTTAACAACCGGTGCTTCGGATCGGACTCACCGGCGGGATCGCCTCCGGGAAAACGACGGCACGCCGGGTTTTCGAGCGCACCGGGATCCCCATGCTCGATGCGGACGCGCTGACGCACGAGTTCTTTCTCCCTGGCGGCGAACTGGTGGAAGAGATTGCGAGTCACTTTGGCCCCGACGTGATCGCCCCGGGGGGCGGCATCGAAAGAAAGATTCTGGGGGCTCGAGTCTTTGCCGACCCAGCGGAGCGGGAATGGCTGAACAACGTGGTGCATCCGCGGATCTGGCAGCGGATCGGCGCCTTTCTGGATGAGTGCGAACGGCGGGGAAGCGGGGTCGCCGGCATCGAGGCCGCGCTCATGGTGGAGACCGGCAGCGCGGCGAACTACGACCGGATCGTCGTTGTCGTCTGCCGTCCGGAACAGCAGTTCGAGCGCCTCACGGCCCGCTCCGGGATGAGCCGGGAAGAGGCTCGTCTGCGTCTCGCCGCCCAGATGGATCCGGTAGCAAAAGCACGGCAGGCCGATGACCTGGTGGACGCGTCCGGAACCCTGGAGGAGACCGAAGCAGCGGCCGAAGCGCTCGCTCACGCACTCCTCGCGCGCGCTGCGAGGGCGTGACCGCCCGCGGAGCGAGCTAGCAGCCGGTGGTGAAACCCACGCGGCCCAGTTCTCCCGGTGGGGGCTCCTCCCTCACGCGCCTCGTCGGACGGGCCCCCACCGGGAGAACTGGGCCGCGTGGGTTTCACCACCGGGAGAACTGGGCCGCGCCCCCACCGGGAGAACTGGCCGACCTCGGCGCTCACGTGAGTTTCACCACAGGCTGTTAGCCCCAGAAGCGGAACAGGGCGTCGTCGAGCAGTCCCCGAGCGTCGAGGATCCGTTCGATGATCTGACGAACGGCGCCGCGGCCACCCGGGGCGTCAGCGACGAAGTGGACGCAATCCAGCACCGCCGGGTGGGCGTCGGCCGGTGCGGCGGCAAACCCGGCCTTGCGGAGGGCCGGTAGATCCTGAACGTCATCACCCACAAAGGCAACCTGCTCCGGCGCCAGGCCGAAAGCGACACAGGCTTCCTCAAAGGCCGGGCCCTTGTCGAAGCAGCCTTCCCGGAGAAAATCCAGAGACAGCTCGGCGGCGCGCCCCCTGACGACACCGGAGCGGCGCCCGGTCACGAAACCGAGACGCAGTCCGCTCTTCTTGGCCATCACGAGCCCCAGCCCGTCGCGGGAATGGAATCGCTTGCGCTCCGGAACCCCGGCGTCCTCGTCGCCCGGCTCGAAGGTCCCGTCGGTCAGCACGCCGTCCACGTCAAGCAGAACCGCTTCAATGGCCGCCGCCCGGCGCGCCACCGGATCGTCTCCAGGAGGCGCGCTGGCCGTGGCGTCGGGCTGCGAGGGGTCGGTTCGGCCGGAGTGCGTCCTGGGCACTGGAGCTCGGGGCACTGGAGCTCGGGGCACTGGAGCTCGGGGCACTGGAGCTCGGGGCACCGAAGCTCGGCCGGTCAGCCGATGGCGGCGGCTGCCGCGGCTACCGGCAGCTCTTTGGCGATCCGCTGTTCCCGGTTCCGCAGGGCGGCTTCGATGAAATCGCTGAAAAGCGGATGCGGACGGAGCGGGTTCGACTGGAACTCCGGATGGAACTGAACGGCGAGGAACCAGGGATGGTCGGGAATTTCGGCGATTTCGTAGAACCCGTCCTCCGTGAGGCCGGAGAACTTCATCCCTCGGGATTCGACGAGGTCCGTGTAGCCGCGCTCGAATTCGTAACGGTGGCGGTGGCGTTCACGAATGCGGGTTGCGCCATAGGTCCGCGCCGCCAGCGAACCCTCCCGCAGGATGCAGGTTGCCGCGCCCACCCGCATCGTCCCGCCCATCGGCTCGACGCCCTCGAGACCGCGCAACAACTGGAAGATCTGATGCTCCGCGTCCGGATCGAGTTCCTGGGTGCTGGCCCCGGCGAGACCGCATTCGGAGCGCGCGAACTCCACCACCGCCCACTGGAACCCGTAACAGATTCCGAGAAACGGAACCCGGCCGGTTCGGGCTCTGCCGGCCGCCGCCGCCATCCCCTCGGTTCCTCGAGAGCCGAATCCCCCGGGCACGAGGATGCCGTCGCAGTCGTCCAGCGAAGAAAGATCGCCGTCCTGAAGGCTCTCGGCTTCCAACCAGCGAATTTCCACGCGAGCGTCGTGTGGGACCCCACCGTGCACCAGGGCCTCGCTGAGGCTCTTGTAAGAATCCTGGAGCTCGACGTACTTGCCGACCACCCCGATGCGGACATCTCGGGTGCCCGTCCGGAGACGCTCCACCAGATCCTTCCACTCGGTCAGATTCCGGGTCCGCGAAGGGAGGTGGAAATGTTCGAGGATGCGACTGTCCACCCCCTCGGCCGCCAGGTTCAGGGGAACTTCGTACACGGAGCGTGCGTCCACGGCGGTAAAGACGGCGTCGCGCGCGACCGAGGTGTGCAAAGCGATCTTCGCCTTTACGTCGGTGGGCAGCCTCTCTTGGGCGCGGCACAGGAGCACATCGGGCTGGATCCCTATTGCCCGCAGTTCGCGGACACTGTGCTGGGTGGGCTTGGTCTTGTACTCGCCGGCCGTCGCGATCATCGGGACGAGAGTCAGATGCAGAAAGCAGACCCGACTCGGACCCGCGTCCAGCCGGAACTGGCGGGCGGCTTCCAGAAAGGGTTGGCCTTCGATGTCACCCACCGTGCCACCGATCTCGATGATGACAACGTCGGCCCCCTCGTCGGCGACCGCAATCACCCGGCGCTTGATTTCGTCAGTTACGTGGGGAATCACCTGCACGGTGGCTCCCAAATAGCCGCCTTGCCGCTCGCGTTCGATGACGGTCTCGTAGATCTGGCCGCTCGTGACGTTCGATAGCGCCGAGAAAGCGTTTCCGGTGAAGCGTTCGTAGTGGCCTACGTCGAGATCCGTTTCGGCGCCGTCGTGGGTCACGAAGACCTCGCCGTGCTGGTACGGGCTCATGGTGCCCGGGTCCACGTTCAGGTAAGGGTCGAACTTGAGGAAAGTGACCGAGTACCCCTGAGATTTCAGCAGCCGTCCGACAGACGCGGATGCGATTCCCTTGCCGAGCGAAGAGATCACTCCACCCGTAACGAAGAGAAAGCGCGTCTTTTCGGGGAAGGGGGGGAGACTCAAGGGGTTAACAGCCTGTGGTGAAACCCGGGTGAGCGCCGAGAGCGGTGAGGCGCCCGGCTGACAAGGCGCGTGAGGGAGGAATACCGGGTGTATTTCGACCGAAACGCAACGCAGAGCGCCGCGAAGCGGCGCGGTTCAGCCGGGATGCATCGCCGGTCGAACGCCGCGTGGGTTTTGCCACAGGCTGTTAGCAGCCTCTGGCGGAACCCGGGTGAGCGCCGAGCCCGGCCAGTCCTCCCGGTGGGGGCGAGGCCCAGTTCTCCCGGTGGGGCCAGTCCTCCCGGTGGGGGCCCCGCTGACAAGGCGCGTGAGGGAGGAATAGCGAGTCTATTTCGACCGAAACGTAACGATGAGCGGCGCGGAGCGACGCGGTTCAGCCGGGATGGATCGACGGCCGAGCCCCCACCGGGAGAACTGGGCCGCGTGGATTCCGCCACCGGCTGTTGGGCCGGGATGGATCGCCGGGCGAGCCCCCACCGGGAGAACTGGGCCGCCCGGGTTCCGCGACAGGCTGTTAACTCCCGATCCCGAACCCCCGCCATGCGGGACGTGATTGTACCCGAACACTTCTCCCGGCGGATGGCGTCCGGAGCGACCGTTCCACTGGAAGGGCGCGGGGGAGCGTCGGGTGCGGAGCTGTCCCGCTGTACTCCGTCGTTCGGTAGTGGTCCCGCCGGCGCGCCCAAAGCAATCGGTGGACCAGAACCCGACCCCTATTCGTCCGGCCAGAACTTTGAGAAGAAATCGTTCGCAATCTCGTCTGATGTTTTGGGATGCCCGACCGACTGCCAGTATCGCCGCCCTCAGATCCATCCGGCCCCCGGGAGGGACTCGCCCGGCTCCTGAAGCACCTCGTGAGCCTCGGCGGGAGCGATCTTCATCTCAGACCCGGAGCCGTTCCTCGCCTGCGGATCGATGGCCGGCTCATCGAGGTCGAGGGGGAACCGCTTCCCGCGGGCGTGGTGGAGCCGATGGTCGCTGCCGGAATCCCCCAGCGCCACCGCGCGCTGCTCGAGCAGGGTGGTGAGGCTGACTACTCCTTCACCCTGACCGGGGTCGCCCGCTTTCGCGGCAGTGTCTTTCGCTGCCGAGGGGCGCTTGCCGCGGTATATCGGGTGGTTGCTGACGAAGTTCCATCACTGGATGCGCTTGGGCTGCCGGTAAGCGCGGCGGGGCTCGCCGCCCTCGGCTCCGGTCTGGTCCTCACTTCCGGTCCGGTCGGTTCGGGGAAGTCCACCACCATGGCGGCCATCCTGGACCGGATCAACCGCACGCGCGCGGTCCATATCGTCACCGTCGAGGATCCGGTGGAAGTCATCCACCAGAATCGACGCGCCCTGGTTACGCAGCGGCAGGTCGGAAGCGATACCAACTCCTTTCACACCGCTTTGCGGTCCATTCTGCGCTCCGACCCGGACGTGGTGATGATTGGGGAGGTTCGGGATCGGGAGACGGTAGACGCGGCGCTCCGGGTGAGTGAAACCGGACACCTGGCGCTCGCCACGATTCACGCCCGCTCGGCGCTCCACGCGCTCACCCGCGTCGTGGAGATGTTCCCGGCGTCCCAACATCGCCAAGCCCGCATCCGGCTCTCCGCCTCGCTGGAGACGATCTACTGCCAGCGTCTTGTTCCACGCGCCGATGGACGTGGACGCGTGCTTGCCGTCGAGCAACTCGCGCCCACGCCTGCGGCGCGCAACCTGATCCGCGAGGACAAGCTCCACCAGCTCTTTGCCGTCATGGATGCGGGCGCGGGCGGGGAACGGTGGTCTCTCTCAACGAGGCGCTGGCTTCGTTGTGCCGCCGGGGAATCGTTACCCGGAGCGACGCCCTCGCCGCATCGAACGAACCGGTGAGCTTGACCGCCGCGCTCCGGTCCAACACCAACGGCCGAGGCTAGGAACCTGTGGACAAGGTCGCGCGGCCCGGTCCTCCCGGCGGAGGCTCGAGCGGCGATGCATCCCGGCACAAACACCCCCCACCGGGAGAACCGGCCCGCACCATTCTCGGCGCTCACACCACGTTGTCCACACAGTCCGGGTACCGCAGGCGACCGTTGGAGAGACTTCGGTGATCTTCCGGTCGGCAGGGCGCGCGAGAACGGCGACCGGGGTCATTCGCGGGGTTTCGGCCTGGATTTCCCTGAACTCCGTCAGCCGCCGGAAGATCGCGATCACGGTGCGGCAACTGGGAGTCATGGTGGGTGCCGGGCTGCCACTTGCCGAGAGTCTGTCCGTCCTCCAGCATCAGGAGGAGAACGGGCGGCTGCGGACCACGGTGGAGATGATTGCCCGCGATGTCGAATCGGGTAGTTCACTCGCCGTGGCGATGAGTCGCCATCCGCGGATCTTCGGCCGGCTCGCGGTGGCTATGACTTCCATCGGAGAGGCGGGCGGGCGACTTGATCAGAGCCTTCTCCGGCTGGCAACGGAACTCGAAAAGGCGGCGGCGGTGACGCAGCATGTCCGTGGAGCGTTCGCCTATCCCCTGGTTGTGGGCGCCATCGGAGCGCTTGTGGTTTCGGTGATCCTGTGGCGCGTGGTACCTGTCTTCAGCGAGCTCTACGAGGGCCTCGATGCCGAGTTGCCTCTCCTGACCCGGGTTGTGGTTGACGCATCTCGATCGTTCGGGTCGTGGGCGCTCGGAGCGTCGACTGCCGTCGTGGGCATTGCCTTGGGAGTCACTCGACTTCGGCGGACTGAGCGCGGAGGGGCCTTGTGCGACCGTCTCGCCCTTCGCATCCCGATGCTCGGAGGCTTGTTGCGGCACGCGGGAATCTCGCGGTTTTGCCGAACCCTGTCGGTGCTGACGGGGGCCGGGGTTCCGGTACTGGAGGGACTGGACATCGCCCGCCGTGCCGTGGGCAACCGGCATCTCGAAGGAGCGATATCGAGTGTTCGTTCGAGAGTGGAGGCCGGAGCCTCGCTCGCGATCCCACTTCGGCAGACCGGACTGTTCCCACCCATGGTGGTCCAGATGGTTGCGGTGGGGGAGCGTACCGGGGAACTCGAAATGTCGCTGGAAAAAGTGGCGGAGTTCTACGAGGAGGAGGTGCGGCGAACGACCGCAACCATCCTGCCTCTCATCGAGCCCCTGTTGATCCTTATTCTGGGCCTGGTGGTCGGGGCGATCGTGATCGCGATGTATCTACCGATCTGGACGCTCGTTGGCCGTTTGGGTTAACAGCCGGTGGTGAAACTCACGTGAGCGCCGAGGTCGGCCAGTTCTCCCGGTCGGGGCTCGACGTCCATCCGCTCGGCTACCGGCGGCCGGGGCAACCACGAAATCCTGCGCTGTCTCTCAGCCTCGCCGTCCCCCCGGGACGGATGCGAGTGGGGCGCCGTTCGCCTGCGGCCTCGTCTCCGCCGGCGCGATCCACGAATCGTCCAAGGAGGACATATCCTTATGAAACACACGGACTCCGTCTTTCCGGTCCGGGACTTCCACATGAAAGAGCCACATTCGGGGCCCATCGTCCAGAGGACGAAGAGGCTCGAGGTGTGCTCCTGCCAGTCGCCTCCGTCCGCCGGCTTCACTCTTATCGAATTGCTGATCGTCATTGCGATCATCGGGGTGATTGCCGGAATTGCCATTCCGCAGTTGTTGCGCGCGCGTTTGTCCGCGAACGAGGCGCAGGCGATCGGAGACTCCCGGGCGGTAATTGCCGCGCAGCAGACCTATGCGGCCTCCAACTGCGGATTCTTCGCCGACCTTACAAACCTCTGCCGGAACGGCGCCGATTGTGGCGGGGCGATCGGAATTCCCGACTATCCGGATGTCGCCCCGGAATTCGTTGGTGGGGATCTGGGGCGGACGAGTCCATACGTGAAAGCTGGATATACCCGGACGCTGACTCCAAACGGGACACCGACTGCCATCCCGGATCACTGTGACCCCGACAGCCTGCTCGACTACTGCTACCACGCGGAGCCCGCCGACATCGGACGCACCGGCGTCCGGTCCTTCTCGGCGACGAGTTCCGGAGCGATTTACAACGATCCGTCCGGAACGGCGATCGAATGCCCCGTTCCCGCCGCAACCGCGTTCCTCGAATGAGCCGGGGCGAGCAGCCGGTGGACAAGGTCGCGCGGCCCAGTTCTCCCGGTGAGGCCCTCGGCGCTCACCCCTCTCGGTCCACGGACTGCTAGCTTGGAGATTCGAGCCCGTTCGCTGACCGCTTCCTATCCGGCCCCGGGGCGTTTCGGATTGTCGGTTCGACGGCGGACTGCGGTCCGGGATCTGAGTTTGGTGGTGGCGCCGGGAGAGGTGGTGGCGCTTTGTGGGAGGAACGGATCGGGGAAGTCCACGACGCTGCGACTCCTCGCGGGACTCCTGATTCCCGACGCGGGCGAAGCGCTTCTCGGTGGAATCCCGGCGGCCAGGAGCGACGCCCGTCGCCGCTTGGGGTACGTTGCTGAAGAAGATGAATTCCCGCCAGGTCTGCGGGTGGGGGAGATCCTGCGCTACGCCGCGGTGCTCGCCGGACATAACGGCGCGCGGGCGCGCCGCGAAGCCGAAGTCGCCGCGGAGGCGGCCGAACTGGAGGAGTGGTTGGACTTCCCCGGGATGCGTTGCTCGCGCGGGGTTCGGCGCCTGGTTTCGCTCGCGCAGGCGCTTGTCGGCCAGCCTCTGGCGCTCGTGCTCGACGAGCCGTTCACCGGTCTCGATCCGGAGGCGCGGGTCCGGTCCATCGCCGCCGTCCGCCGAGCGGCTGGACGGGGAGCCGCCGTGATTTTGAGCCTCCACGAGGCCGCCGCCATCGAGTCCCTGGCGGACCGGCTGATTGTGCTCGCGGCCGGTACCGTCGCGTCCTGCGGATCGCCTGGGGACTTCATCGGAAATGGGCACGGTTCCACTGCGGCTCCCGGTGGGGGCGGCGACTGGCTTCTCGCCGCGTTGAGTGGCGAGAAACAGATTCCGAGAAGCAGATTCCCTGACTGGTGATGTCCGTCGTTCGCCTGGTGGCAACCGCGATCGTGGTCCTGCGCGGTTTTGTCTCCGAGCGGAGCCTGGTGGCCAGTTTGGCCTTGGTAGTGGTGTCGCTGGGCATCGGGGCAGCTCTCGCCGATGCGTCGCTTGGTCACGAGGGACGATTCGAGGCCGACATCGCCTGGGCTTCGGCGGAGGCACTGGGTTGGTTCCTGGCTCTTACCCAGGGAGCCGGGCTTGCCGGTTACCGGGGTGTGCTCGGTTCCTTCGCCCTCGCCAGGCCGGTTCCCGAGAATCTCCTGCTGGCGGGACGGTTTCTCGGCCTGGCGGCGGGCCTCTTCCTCTATGCGGCGGCGGTGAGCGCGATCCTGCTCGCGTGGCTGTCCGGCTGGTTGGGAACTGCTCCGGCCCCGGTGCTCGGGATGGGTTGGTTGTTGTGGTTACGGCTGCTTGTGGTCGTCGCCGTCGCCACGTTCCTGCTGGCGCTTGCGCGGCCTTCGGTTGCGCTGCCCGTGACGGCCGCGGCTTGCGTCGCGGGCTGGTTCTTCGGGAGTCTCTCGCCGGCTCCGAGCCCCCTCGCGCTGAGACCGTTGTCGGCGTTCGCGACCTTCGTTCTTCCGGACTTTCCGGCCCTTGACGCTCCGCTCGGAGGCTTGCCGGATGCGCTTGCCGCGGTATCGGTGCTGCTTGCTGGACCCACGCTCTACGCGGCGCTCTACGCGGCCGCGATGGTTGCAGCAGCGATCGCCATTTTCCCGCGGCGTGCGCGCCGGTTGTCGGCGAGAGTTCCCTGAACATCGGATGCGTCTGAGTCCCAAGGTTGCTTTCCACCGGCGCACCGCGGGACGCATCGCTAGCGCCGGGCTGTCGATCGCGTGCCTCGGGGCATCCGAACTGGTGCCGCCGGCGGTGCTGCCGGCGTCCGGGTCGGCCCGTTGGTGGTCGGGCGCTCACCTCAGCGATGATGGGATCGCCGTCCTCCCGGCGACGATCCGGCGAGTGCTGGCCGACACCTCGTGGCTGCTCGCGATCCAGCACTATGGGAGCCGGAGACTTGAGGGCTCCGCCCATTTCCCGAGCCTCGGCGCACTCATCGACCGGACGCTGCGCCTGGATCCGGGATTTCGTCCCGCGGCGGTGGTGGGGGCCTTGCTCCTGGGGGAGTCCCCACCATTTGGCGCCGGCGAGCCGCAGCGCGCCGATCGGATCCTTGCGGAATGGCTGGCTCGGCATCCAGGGGATTTCGATGCAGTGCTGGTTCGGGGACTCCTGCATTCCTGGTATCTGAAGGACCTGGAAGCGGCCGCCCGCATCCTCGAAGCTGCGAGCGCGCGGGACGGCGCCCCCCCGTGGTTCACGGCCCTCACTGCCCGATCCCTGACCGAGACGGGAGATCGCAAAACGGCGCGCGGGCTCTGGCGCGCCTTGTTGGAGAGAGCAGACGACGGTCGCACGAGGTCCAACGCTTCGACGCACCTGCTACAGCTGGACGCTCTCGACCAGCGCGATCGACTCGTTGCGGCGGTAGAGGAGTACGAGCGCCGCTCGGGACGAAGCCCGGTTGACTGGAACGAGTTGATTGCGGCGGGATTGTTGCCGGGCCGGCCGGTGGACCCGGCAGGCGCTCCCTTCGTTCTGGACCGCGACGGAATGCCGCGAATAGCCCGCACCTCGCCGCTGGCCGGCGTCCCCGGCCGCTGACCCGGTGGCAGGACTGGAAGCCGGTTTCCCCGGCGCCCTCAGCCCGGTGCTGCTGTTCGCCCTTGGACTCATCCTCGGGAGTTTCTTCAACGTGGCGATCCACCGCCTTCCCATCGGGGAGTCGCTGCTGTTTTCCGGATCGAGGTGCCCCTCGTGCGCCGCGCCGATTCGGGTCCGGGACAACCTGCCGGTGATCTCCTGGCTCTGGTTGCGCGGCCGGTGCCGGGATTGCCGGATCCCGATCTCCATCCGGTACCCGGTGGTCGAGCTCCTGACCGGGCTCCTGATCGTCTTCGCTCTTGGAGCCGGCGATCCGGCGATTGCCGCGTCCCGGTTCGTTTTCGGGAGTTTGTTGCTCATCCTGGCGCTGACCGATTGGGAGCGCATGGTGCTGCCGGACACTCTCACCCTTTCCGGTGCTGCGCTCGGCCTGCTGCTCGCGGGACCACGGTCCGACCTGGACCTCGTGACCTCCTGCCTCGGGGCCGCCCTGGGCGGTGGGCTGCTCTTCTCGCTGCGCGCTCTCTGGTTGCGGTTTCGGGGCGTTGAAGCGGTTGGCCTCGGAGACGTCAAGTTTCTCCTGATGATCGGGGCCTTTCTGGGCCCGGTTCCGACACTGGGAGCGATCGCCCTCGCGGCGGCAACCGGAGTGGCGGCGGCGGGGCCGCTTCTGCTCCTCGGGAAGATCCGGCGCGACACCCCGCTACCGTTCGGCACGCTCCTGGCTCTTGGTGCGGCCGTAGCCTTTGGCGTTTCGACCGGCGGCTGACGCCCGCCCCGGCACGAACGGCGGCAGGGAAGGCGGACGGGCCCCGTCGGAGTTCTGCGGTCTTCGCTTCGACTTTTCCACATTCGGTCCTTGCGCGGGAAAAAGACAAAGCGATTCCCGTCCTTCTCTTCATAGGGAAGAGACATGGGCAGACCGGATGAACCTCGCCGGACCTTTTGCCGGGCAGGCGAGGCGGGCTTTTCCCTCGTCGAGACGCTGTTTGCCGTCCTCCTCCTCGTCGTCGCGGGCGGGGGACTCGTCCGGGCGCTCGCCCAGGCATCCCAGGCCCGACAGAGCGCTGCCTACAGCGGCCTCGCGACTCGGATCGCCCGGGGCAAGATGGAAGAATTCCTCGCAGCGCCCTTTTCGCGCGGGTGGCCGTGGTCGGGATATCACCCGGCCGTTGCTCCGGGCGGGAGCGTCGCGATCAGCGGCGGGGGCTCTCCGGGGTATTTCGAATACTTCGGCGAAGACGGTCAAGCGAGCGAGCGGCGCTCCGCACTCTATGAGGTGCGGTGGAGGATCCGGGAGTTGACCCCGCCGGGCCAGGGCCAACTCGCGAGTCTCCGCTTTGAAGTGGTGGCGCTGCCGGCCTCCGGCGGGCGCGGTCCGGTGGCGCGGTTGGAATCGGTTCGGGTGGCAAACCGTGAATAGGCTCGGGCCCGAGAGGGGCGCGGCTCTGCCGCGCTCCGGTGAACGGGGTATGGCGCTGGTGATCGCGCTGCTGCTCGTGCTCGCACTGGCCGGCATCGGGGCCGTGGTGCTGGTTTCGGTCGGATCCGACGGCGCGGTGGCGCGCAACGAAGCCTGGGCGGAGGCTGCTGCGGCTCAGGCCGAAGCAGGGCTCGAGTTCGCCAAGGCGGTGCTGGCAGCGCACGTTGAGGAGCACGACAGCTTCGAATCGGCCCTGCCACCGGTTCGTCCCTCGATTCGGGCCCGGCAGGGAGACCGGTGGGGGACGGCGCTCCCGCTCGACAGCGCCGCCTGTGACGTTCCGGAGGTTGCTGGTTGCCGCGACTATGAGGTCTTCCGGGATTCGCCGATGGCCGGAGCGGGCGCGCGCGTCTATGTGGGCCGGGTCTTGCGGGATGTTCGGGGCCGGGCGCTTCAGTTCGATCCGCGAGTCCCGAATGCCGGTTGGGCTCCGGATCTGGACGGCGACGGGACACCGGATCTCGCCGGGGTCACGGTCTGGATCCGCCGTCCCGTGGTGGGCGCCTCCGACGCCGGCGCTCCGCACGACCGGGCGGTGCTCACGGCCGAAGCGCGTCATCCGCCGCCGCAGAGCCCGGAGGAGCCACACGCCGTGAGTCGACTGGAACTGACCGTGCGGCTCGCCCGGCGCCCGGAGCGGCAAGAAGCCGGAGACAGCGATTACAGCGACGGATTGACGAACTGGGCCAGTCGACAGATCCCGGTAGGCCGTGGAGCAACGTCTCGCTGACAAGGAGTCGGAAATGTTCTCGAAAGGGGGAGATCCATGAAGGAATCGAAGAAGGAATCGAAACAACGGCCACGCCGCCTTTTTCGGCTGGGGCTCGCGTTCGGTCTGATGTTTGCCGCAATCCCGTCCGCCGGCGCCGAACCGCCCGCCGTCACACAAGCCCGGTTTTCGCGTGACGGGGCCTTCGACTCGCTGGATGAAGGGGGGTGGGATCCGCTGGGGACCCTTCGCACGAGCACCCGCCCCCGGGTCTGGATTCTGTTCGACACCTCCAAGTCCATGGGCCTGTCGATGGGCAACGGAACGCGGTTCGCCGCCGCTCAGGAAGTAGTGCGGTGGGCGGTCCGCAATCTTGAGTCGGAATCGGGTGAACCGCTGGTTCACTGGCGGCTCGCGGCGTTCCAGCAGTTCCAGCAATCGGAAGATGGCACTTCCCGGCAGCAGACCTGCGCCGATCCCACGATGGGCGCCGGACTGCCGAGCGGATCGGGGCCCGGGCCGCCGATGAGTCCGGTCCGTTGCGGTGGAGTCCGGATTCTCAGCGACCCCTCCGGATGCGACACCGAAGCGGCACGTCGAAAGCTGTTGCGGGAGCTTCCCGATGACGTCAACACGAATCGGACACCCAATGGAATCGCGCTGTACCAACTCGCAACCCATATTGCCGCGACCGCGATGCACGATCTGGAGGCCGGCCAACAGAACGTCATCGTGCTGATCACCGACGGACTCGATACCTGCGAGTGCATATTTCATCCCTGGCTCGATTTCAACGAGGGGCCGGCCGGCCGTGACGGGGACGACGCGGTGTGGCTCCGAGCCGGCCATGCGACTTCCGAAGCGCGCCGCTACCCGGATCCTTCCGCGGAGGCGTTTGTCGCCTGGAACGCCGGCCTCAAGGCCAAGGCTGCGTACCTGGCGCTGAACGGCGGGAATCCGAATGCGGGCGTTGGAGACATCCACGTCGTCGGAGTCGCGATGTCGGACGAAAAGACGCGCGGCTATACGAATCATCTGGCCTGGATGGCTTCGTACGGTCGGCGCCCGGCAATCCATGCCGACCGGCCCGAGACTCTTCGGCAGGCCCTCGCTCAGGTGCTCGGCGAGATCACGCTCCCGGCGGGCGAGGTGAAACTGTCGGCGCCGCGACTCGCGACGGTCAAGGAACTCGTTGCAGGCTCTCCGACCGCCACCTTTCCCGGCAGCGATCCGGCGCTCCCGCGGGACGCCCTGGTGGCTCCCGCTACCCGTGGGGAGCGTCTCGAAGAAGTAATCCGGCTTCGGGGCGCCTACCCGGACAACATCCTGTTGTCGACGAGCGCGGAACTATCGTCGTTCAAAGGGGGACTCCGCGCGCTTCCCGTTCGGCCAGGGGGTGGAGGAGCTCTGGATACGACACCGGTCTGGGACGCAGGATCGCGCCTGGCTCACCGGGACCCGGACGATCGTCTGGTGCTGTTCAACCGGCCTGGTAGCCGCGAGTTACTGCCCTTCCGGATCGGCGAGGTGACTCCGCGGGATCTCGGCGTGCACGCGGGCTATCTGAACGAACTGGACGGTGCCGGGGCTCGCACCGCGGAGGACGCCGTTCGCATCGTGGTCCGGCTGGTTCGCGGTGAGGCACTTGCCGTCCACCCTGATACGGGGACGATTTACGGCCCGGACGGGGACCTTCACTTCACCGGTGGGCGCGGTACCTGGAAACTCCGCGAGGGTTTGGCTTCCCCGGTGGTGGTGACGAGTCCGCCCCGTCACCCCGATCGGGTTTCACGGCAAGGCGAGGGCTACCGGGACTTCTTTCTGAGGCACGTCAACCGGCGCACCATGGTGTATCTCCCGACCAGCGGGGGCATGGTCCACGCATTCGCCGGCGACAGCGGAGAGGAGGTCTTCGCATACATCCCGGATGACGTTCTGGGGCCCGCGTCCCCTGTCGAAGATACCGCAGCGCGCGCCTTCCTCCGGGATCTGGCCCTGGCGGGAGTCCGAGGCGCGGCCGGCCTGCAACGGGGACTCGTCCACCGCTTCGCGCTTGCCGGTTCGCCGGTCGTCCGCGACGTTTTCCTGGAAGGCTCCCAGGAGTGGCGTACGGTGTTGGCCCTCGGCCGCTCTGCCGGGGGTCGGTTCGTGACGGCAATCGATGTCTCGAATGTAGGAGACGGTTGGGCGGGCGGCCACCATCCTCCGAGGCCTTCTATTGGTGGTTCGGGGCTGCCCCGGTTGCTCTTCAACATCGGGAGTCGGGCGGGAAACCCGGCGGCACCGTTGACGAACTCGGCGAGACTCCGGAACCGCTGATGGTCGAAGTGGCGGCGACTTCCGGGACCACTTGGCTCACGTTCCTTCCGGCAGGAAGGGGGACCCCGGACAGCGGTTCCGGGGAGTGGTTGCTGGTGCTCGCGACCGAGGACGGCCGGGTCCGTTCACGCCACTCTATCGAGCCCGCGCCCTCTCCGCGGATCCGAAAGAACGGCGCCGTCACCTCGGCGGCGGCCTGGCAACCGGCGTGGGCGGTTTCCGGCGCTCCCGACGTGGTTACCCAGGTGTATCTCGCCGATCTGCACGGTCAGATACACCGCCTGCGGCTTCTGGACCCCGACAACTGGCAATGGGGGGTGGCGCACCGTTTGGGAGGGGAACACCCGATCCTGACCCCGCCGGTGGCGTTCCCGTTTCCGGGCCGGGCGGAGCCGCATCTGCTGGTCGTGACCGGCGGAGATCGTCGCGTTCGGGATATCCCGTCCGACATCGTTCTCCTCCGGGATACGGGGATCAACCTCCAGGAGGTTTGGCGCACGACGCTCTCCGACGGGGAAGTGCCTCAGGGAAAGCCAGCGGTCCTGATGAACGGTTCGGAGATCGAAATCCTGCTGGCCACCCGTTCGGTTCAGCGTGACGAACTTTCCTGCAACGTAACCACCACCGGGGACGGGGTAGCGCGGCTTCGTGCGTTCAACGGTCTGACAGGCGCAGCGATGGTGGGGGTGGTGGACGCGGACTCATCCCTGGCGGCGTTTGGCCGAGGCCGCATTCGGGGAATCAGCCTGTCGTCCTCCGGGAACATGGCTTTCAGTGTGAGCGGCGTGGGCGGAAAGGTCGTGGACACCGTCATCGGTGATTTCGAGTTCCGGGTACGCGACAGCGCGTTCGAAAACGTGACCCTCTTCGTCGAGGGTTTCCGCCGTTCCCCGTTCTGGATCCGCTAGGAGGGCAGAGACGATGGGGTCCACTTCCGTACAGTACGGCGCCGGGACCGGAAACCCGCCGAGAGATCGACGCCGGTTGGTCGTGGGGGTTTCCGCGGACCTGGTACCTCGACGGCGCCTGAGGAAAGGGGACGCGGGTTCTCGGGGGTTCACCATCACCGAAGCCGTGGTGGCGCTCGGTCTCACGCTGATGGTCAGTGCGAGCTTCGCAATGCTTTTCCGCCAGGCGCGCATGTCTTTCGACCTGCAGCCGGAACTCGCTGCCATGCGCCAGGACGGCAGCGCGGTTCTGGATCGTATCGGGGCGGACCTGATGCGGGCAGGGTCCGGGCTTCCGGCAGAAATCCCGGTGTTTGCCGATCTTGACCGGGCCGGTGACCAGAATCCGGACGGACTGGACTTCCTGACGGCTCCGGAACGTTTCGCCGATGCCTCGTTCGAACCCGTGATCGGATTCGATGGGGTCGAAGTGACGCTGGGCCAATCGGAGTCCCGACTGGACCGGGGCGGGGCAGCTTCGGACGGGCCCTTCGCGTTGGTGTTCAACGACGACGAAATGACACCCCGCTGGGCCTTCGGGCGGGTCGTCTCGGTCCGGAGCGGACCGGGCGCGGGAAGCCTCGGCGGGGTGCTGCGAGCGGCGGGGTCGCGGATCGCGGAGATGCCGGATGGCGCGGCGCCTCCCGCGGGCGCCGCGGTGCGAATCGCGCCCCTGGAGGATCCTTGGCACTGGCACTTCCGGCCCAGCGTGGATGCGGACACCTTCCAGCCGGGAAGCGGGGGCGGTCTCCTCGAGCGCGGTTTGCAGAGTGTGCTCGGCGGCGCGATCGAAGCGGCGGTTCCCGGCATTGGTGGAGGCGCACTCGCGAGCCTGACCGAACAGGTGGTGGGAACGATGCTCCAGCAGTTGCTTGAGAAGCAAGGCTTGCCGCCAGGAACCCCCATTGGCGGCGAGGAAAGCGAGGGGTATGGACTCTTCGGCCTCGGACAGCCCGGGCTCGTCCCGGTTACGCGGATTCGCTACTGGGTTCGGACGCCGGAGACGAACGCGGCCGACAGGCGGCGGGTGCTGATGCGGCGAGTGGATGAGAACGCGCCGCAGCCCGTCGGGTTCGTCGAGGACCTGCAGGTCCGTTACGTCACGGGCCAAAACGGTGACGTACCGCTCGACACGCCGCCACGCTTTGTCGGAGATATGGCGTCGGCTGCCCGCCTTCGCGATCACGTCGTGCGTGCGGTGGATATTTCGGTCCGGGTTCGATCCATCGGGAGTCGTCCCGCGGCCCGATCGGCCAATCAGGGTGCGGGGGCGGCGGCTGAGGATGGCGGTCTGAGCCGGACGTACCGGCGCCGGGTGGCGCTGCGGGTGACGGCCGCGGGCGTGGAGCGTCGCGCGTGGGAGGAGCTCATGCAGTTGAACTCGCTGCCCACCGAGATTCCGAGGATCGGTCCGCTGCGTTTTCTTCCGTTACCGTGGTGACGGGAACGGCCTTGGGTAGCGCCCCCCTACGTCACCTCCCCCAGACGCTGGACAGCTCGCCGCCCGGAATGAATCGCAACCGTCCCCAAGGCCAGGTGACGGTAGGAAACGCCCGTGAAGCCGGCCTCCCGCAGGCTGGCAGCCAGGCCTCCCGCGTCGCGAAAGCCCAGGATCGAATCCCGGAGGTAGCCGTAGGGTTCCGCTCCCGAAACCGCCAGGCGCGCCAGGCCGGGTACTGCGAGCCGGAGCCACGCCCCATGCCCCAGCCGAACCAGGCTTCGCTCGGGCCGGGAAAATTCCAGAATGACGAGCTTCGCGTTCGGCGCCAGCACCCGGTGAATCTCGGTGAGCCCTGTTTTCAGGTTCGGGAGATTGCGGATCCCGAACCCGACGACGGCTGCCTCGAAGACCCCGGATGCGAAGGGCAGTCTCATGGCGTCTCCGGCAGCCATCGGGAGAGTGGTTCCCGAGCGGGCGGCCTTGGCGTCCGCGATCTCCAGCATGGCGGGTGTCAGGTCACAGCCTACGGGGCGTAGTTCCCGCGGCAGCAGCAACGCGAGATCGCCGGTTCCGCAGCAGAGATCGAGAACCCGGGAGCCGGGTTCACAATCGAGTTCCCGGAGAGCGGCTCGCCGCCAACCCTGGTCCAGTCCCACGCTGAGGATCCGGTTCATCCGGTCGTACTCGGGCGCAACGGATTCAAACATCCGCCGAATCGCCCCGGGAGTCTCTCTCCGGACGGCGGGACTCTGGTTACGCCGCGCCATCATCCGGAATTGGGGCTGGCGGTGCCGGTCTGAAGGCCCTCACCGGGAGAACTGGCGGCGTTCCCGTACCGCCGCATTGCCCCGGGACTCACTCTCCCGACCTCGGGGCTCTGGTTACGCTGCACCATCACTCAATAGTGAGCCTGGCGATGCCGGCCAGCCTCCCACCGGAGGCCTGAACCGGCGTTCCCGTGCTCCGGATCGCGCCGGGCGGCGGGCGTCTGGCCGCGGGGGAGCGTTCGTTTGGACCCATGATTCAGTCGAGCAGCCTGTGCACAAAGTCACGCGGCCCAGTTCTCCCGGTGGGGGCTCGGCTGGCGATGCATCCCGGCTGAACCGCGCCTCTCGAAGGCGCTCTTCGTTGCGTTTCGGTCCGAATACACTCGCTGTTCCTCCCTCACGCGCCTCGTCAGCCGGGCGCCGCACCAACCTCGGCGCTGACGTCACTTTATCCACAGGCCACCAGACCCGGACTGTATGTCGGCTGGCAGACGATAATGTTCGCCTTGGTGCCCCCGCTCTTTTTTCGCCCGCTCATGATCGGCCCGCTCGGCATGCAGGAGATGCTGATCATCCTGGTGGTGGCGCTGATCGTCTTCGGTCCCCGGAAACTGCCACAGATCGGCAAGACGCTGGGAAAGAGCATTGCTGAGTTTCGGCGAACGAGCACCGAGCTCCGCAGCACCCTGGAGCGGGAAGTGCAGATGGAAGAGTTCCGGACGGCGCGTAGCGAGGTCTCCGGTCTCGGAAAGGAGGTGGCGGACCTCGGGCGCGGGCTCGACCCGGACGCCGGCTCCGGTCCGTCCGCCGCAAAGCCGCCGGAGAGCGACGGAGGTGGCGCCGGTGATTCCGCCGCAAAGCCGCCGGAGAGCGACGAGGGTGACGCCGGCGATTCCGGAGAACCCTCTGCCACCCGGGAGAAGGAAACGCAAAACGGAACGGGCGACTCCTCGGCCTCCGGCCCCGAGACGGGAGTTGCGGAGGATCCCGAAGGCGTCGCGGAAGGGGCGAGCGAAGCCGGAAGTTCGGAACGGGAGTCGACAGACGACTCTGGCAAGTGACGAGACGGCGCTGTTTCCTCGACCCCTCGGAAGTTCGTGAGCGACTCTGACCGGACGGACCGCCCCGATGGGCCGGCCGACCGGATGACGTTCCTTGAACACCTGGACGAGCTGCGGCGCCGTTTGATTCGGGCCGCGATCGCGATCCTGGTCGCGTTCGTGGGATGTTTCTTCTTCTACGAGCAGATTTTCGATTTCCTGATGCGGCCGCTGCGACAAGTCATCGAGCCGCTGGGGGGAGAGCTCATCGCCACCACTCCACCCGAGATCTTCCTCCTCGGGATCAAGATGAGCTTCCTGGTCGCCATCGTGGTTTCAACCCCGGCGTGGCTCGGGCAGGTCTGGGGTTTCGTCGCTCCTGGCCTCTACCGCCACGAACGCCATGTCGCCTTCCCCTTCATCCTGGTGGGTTCCGCCTTCTTCATTTCCGGGGCGGCTTTTTGCCACTATGTGCTGTTCCCCGCCGCTACACAGTTCCTCGGGACGTTCGGAGGTGGCGGAGAGGACATCGAGATCCGGTATCGCGTCTCCGAGGTGTTCAGTTTCTACGCGCGCCTCGTGCTGGCAACCGCCGTGGTGTTCCAGATTCCCACGCTGGCGCTGCTGCTATCCCGTCTCGGGCTGATTTCGCCGAGCTTCCTGTGGAGGTATTTCAAGTACGCCGTGCTGATGAGTTTCGTGATGGCGGCGCTTCTCACCCCGCCCGATCCCACCACGCAGATCATCCTGGCCGGGCCCATGATCGTGCTCTACACGCTGTCTATCGGGATCGCCTGGATTGGAAATCGCATGCACCGCCGAAGGAAGTCCGAGGAGTAGGCCGGATTCCGGCGAAACCCGTGGGTCACCCTCCATCAGGCTGCTAGGATGACACCATGAGGCTCCGGGCGCGGGTCATTCCCCTGTTGATGCCGCTCCTCGTGGGCGCGGCGATTTCGGCCACCATCCTGGGTGTCCAGCCGGCGCGTGGAGTCCCGCCGTCGGACGGGCTGCGGACACTGCTCCAACGCCACGCGAACGTCATCCGGGAAATTGAAACGAAGTACGTGCGCGAACTGGATCCCGAAACCCTTACCCGCGCGACGGTTTCGGGGATGCTTGTCCGGCTCGACCCCCACTCCAACCTGTTCGTCCCCCGCAACTACCGCCAGATGCGGGAGCGGCAACAGGGGGGGTATGTGGGACTCGGGATCCGGGTGCAGCACCAGAACGGGTTACTGACCGTCGTGTCCCCCTTTGAGGGGACTCCCGCATACCGGTTGGGGATTCGCGCCGGAGACGTGATCTCCCGAATCGAGGGCGTGGATGCCACGCAATACACGATGGACGAGGCGGTGACCCTGCTCCGGGGCCCCCGGGGGACGCCGGTCAGCATCACCGTTACCCGTCCGGGTTACGACGCCCCGCTCGACTTCACCGTGATTCGGGACCGAATTCCGCTCAAGAGCGTGCCCTACTACTTCGTCCTCGATGAGCCCACTGGCTCGGAGAAGACGGGGTATGTCCGGATCTCGGATTTCAACGAGAACACCGACAGCGAGTTGCGGGACGCCATCGTGGAGCTGCGCCTTGGCGGAGCGACGCGGCTGCTCGTGGACCTTCGTCACAATCCGGGCGGACTCCTCAACCAGGCGGTCGCGGTCTCCAACGTTTTCTTGAAACAGCATCAGGAAGTTGTTTCCATCCGGGGCCGTCATTCCGAGAACGACCAGGTTTTCCACGCGGAGGATCCCAGTCCCTACAGTGATCTGCCGGTGATCGTGCTGGTTTCGCGAGAGAGCGCGTCGGCTTCTGAAATCGTGGCGGGTGCGATCCAGGACCACGACCGCGGCCTCATCCTCGGCGAGAACACCTACGGCAAGGGGCTTGTCCAGTCGGTGTTTCAGTTGAAGTTCGGCTACGCGCTCGGACTTACCTCGGCGGAGTACTTCACGCCGAGCGGCCGGCGTCTCCAGCGAGACTACGAATCGGGAGATTTCCTCGAGTACTTCCAGGGACGGGGAGAGCACGACTCCAACGACGAGGCGGGGACGATCGTGCTGACCGAGCTCGGTCGGGAGATCCGGGGCGGGGGTGGCGTCGCACCGGACATTGAAGTGCCCGCCCCGGAACTTCCCGAGGTGGTGGTGGAAGTCGAGCAACATGGAGCCTTCTTCCGGTTCGCCACCCGCTTCGTTCCGGCCGATGGCCGGGGCTCCGTGGACGGCGCGGGCACGCGGCCGGACGAGTTGGAAGCACGGGGCGACCTGATCCGGGCGGTGGATCAGAGCTTCCGTGTCGACGAGACAACTGTTGAGGAGTTTTTACAGTTCCTGTCCGAGGAGCGGATTCCGCACCAGCGGGAGGGCCTGGACGAGCACCGCGATGCGGTGGCGCTGCGAATAGAAGGAGCGATTTTCAGTCTCCTTTGGGGCCCGGCGGCCTCGCGCGAGGCGACCATGGATCGCGACCGACAAATCGCGGCGGCACTGCAAGCGATGCCGCAGGCGGCTCTGCTCCTGAATGACCCCGAGGCCTACCTCGCCGGCGCCACCGGCGGGGAGGGCCGCTGAGTGATTCCTCGGCGCCCGTGGGGGGTTGCCTGGGGGGCTGGAGTCGGCCTCCTGTGGCTCCTCGTCGGCGCGGCGACGCTGGGATTCGCGCAGTCGAGCGTCGAGGAACTGGCGGCTCGGCTAGAGAGCAGCGATGCGAGGACTCGACGCGACGCGGCGCGAGAGCTCGGAGAAGATGGATCGTCAGAAGCGATCTCCGTTCTGAACGAGGCAGTCCGCGACATCGACGGCAACGTTCGACGTGCCGTGCTTGATTCCCTGTTGTCGGTGAGGCGCCCCGATGCGGCGCCGGGACTGATCGCGTTCCTGGAGGACGAGCGTTCGGAAAATCGCCGGGACGCGATCGGTGGCCTCGTGGACATTCACAACCGGGAGGCGCCGCCCGGCCGGAGAGAACGGGCGATGGATTGGTTGCTCCGTCGGGAGCAGGCGTTCGTTCTCGATCCGCTGCGACCGGTGGAACCGCGTATCGTCGAGGCCTTGAGTGGACGGCTCACCGACGACGAGGAAGACAACCGCGAACTGGCCGCCGAGGCCCTGGGCGCCCTGAGGGCGGCTACCGCGGTGGGAGCTCTGGCCGCCGCCGCGTCGGAAGACCTCGAGGATGACGTGCGACGGGAAGCGATTCGCGCTCTCGGTGCGATCGGCACCGACGAAGCGGGGGAACGACTGCTCTCCATGGTGGAAGAACCGGAGCTTCGCGAGCAGGTGGTGCGCGCGCTGGGCCGCTTTGCCTACCGGCCGTCAGTCACCGCCCTGATCGGGGTGTACGACGCGGATCCCGAAAGCGATGTGGCCCGGGACGCCCTTGAAGGGCTGGCGCGGATCGGCGCCGAGGAGGCGCGCGGCACCTTCTACCATGAGCTGGGGAGCGATGACGCCCGGCGGCGCGAGTTCGCCGCCGAGGGGATTGGCCGGATCGGCGATCCCGCGCTGGTGGACGGAATGATCCGGGACTTCCTGCGAGAAGAGGACCGGCGGGTGCAGCTTGCGTTCTGTTTCGCGCTTGTCCGGATGGGGCAGCCGCCGTTTGTGGACCGCATCATCCTTTCGCTTTCCGATTCGAGAGTGGGAGAAGTGGCCAGCCAGTACGCGCTGGAACTCGGCCGGGACTTCCTTCCCGACATACTCCGTTATCTGGAGGATCCGGATCGGCAGGTACGGCTGGAACTCATTTCTCTGTTGGAACAACTCGGGGACGACAGCGCCATTCCTTCGCTGCGGGCGACCACTGAGGATCCGGATTCGGAGGTGGCGGACCGCGCGCGTCTCGCCGTGAGGCACCTGTCCGAGTCGGGAAACGGTCGGTAGAGCAGAGTGACGCCAAGCGCGAGCGGAGGCGCCAGCGGCCGAACACCGCGCACCACGGTCTTCACCCGCTTGAACAACGGGCGGAAGGGTGAGACGATCCCGAACGTGCGTAGCGGTTTGTTTTCCCGCGTCGCGTCGGATTCACGGGTGCGGCGCTCCTTCCTGACCGGACTGTTGCTCGTTGGCGCGAGCGGCGCGGGGCCGTTCCTCCAGCTTGCCGGAGCGGAACTCCCGTCGCGGAGATCCGTTTGGCCGGAGGTCCAACGCGACGGCAAGTCTCTCGTGATTGGCCGTTTCGTCGGAAAGTTCGAGAGTCCCGACTTCCGTTCGCGCCGGATCGTTCTGCGGCATCGCGACACGGGACGGAACGAAACCCTGTCGGTTGACGATGGACTTGGCCTGATCAGTGAACTCGTGCCGCCGGGGGTCTATGACGTGGAGGCCATCGAGGCGGTCTACTTCCCCAACATCCGTCCGCTGAACGTCCGGAAGTTCCGCCCGATCCGGCAACGTTTCACGGTGTCCCCCAGAGAGCACGAGCGCGGGGAGACCTTGATCTCGGTACCGGCGGACCGCCCGGTCTATATCGGGACCATCCGCGCTGGCGCTGAGCGCCAGGGGATGGTCTACGAGGGGCAAAAGCTCCGGGTTCTGGACGACTTCGATGTGGCAATGGAGCGGCTCGCGGTTGCCTATCCGGCGCTCGCGATAAGCCTGAGCGAGCGAGCGGTGGTTCCCCAGCGGCACTTCATGCTCCGCCCCACCAAGCCGGAACCTCCACTCGATTTGATCGTGGGGATGGAGGATCCCATCCGGCAGGCGCGCCGCTACATCGAGGACGGCAAGTTCGAACAGGCGATCAACTGGCTCTCGACCTTCATGCCGGTTTCCGACGCGCAGCGGAACGATGTTCGGCTGTTGATCGGAGAATCCCACTTGGGAGCCAGGAATATGGACCTCGCCATCGAGGAACTCGGCGCGGTATTGCTGCAGGAGCCGACGAACCGCAGGGCGCTGCGGTTGCTCGCCCGTTCGCACTCGCTCAACGGAGACCTCGAAGACACCGAGAGCCTCTACCGGGCTCTACTCGATATTCGGCCACGCGATGCGGAAGCCCACTTGCAGCTCGGTTACCTCTACGCCTTGCGTGCCGACGATGTGGGCGCCGAAGCGGCGTTTGAGGTCGCGTTCGAGACGGACTTCGACTACCTGATGCACGATCTCGCGCCGTTCCTGATGGCGGTTCGGGAGCGTTCCAACAATCCGGAGATCCTCTATGAGCCTCCGATGCTGCGCAGCACTCCGGTTCCCCTGGGCGGTTCCGGGGGTTCGCGGCGCTCCTCGGAAAGAGACGGCATCATGGTGCTCATCGATCATCGCGGCCGGGTCAAGTCTGCGCACTTCGCTCCCGAGAGTTCGAGTCGGGTCCACCAGGCGATGATGTCCCTGGTCCGGGGGCGCTACAGCCCCGCCAAACTGAACGGAGTGGCCGTCCCGTCCATCATGGCGCTCGGCAACTTCGGCGCGGAGCGCTAGTCGGACCTGACAGCCTGCTAGCAGCGCTATCGCTGCGCGCCGTGAAATGCGCGCCGTGAAATGCGCGCCGCGAAATTCGCGGTGGCCGCGGAACCGCAGGCGCCGGACACCCTTCGGGGTGCTTGGCGTGCGCAGCACCCGCCCGCCAACAGTTAGCTAAGGGGTGAGGTGTACGGGGCGTTTCTCCCCGTTGCGGCCTCGGCTCGCACCTCATTTCATCCGGACGAGGCTAACTTCGGTAGGGCTCGGGTAGGGCCCGCCGCAGCGGTTCAGGGCGTCCCGGCAGGCAAGGACAGGACCCGCTCCACCTCGGCCTCAAGCACCGCGAAAGGCTGATCCGTGCTGGGCGCCGGGTGCAGGAGTCCGTCCCGGTCGATCAGGAAGTTCGCCGGATATCGCGCCGTTTGGGTGAAGATGTCCGGCACTATGCCGTCCTCGAGCGCCTCCGGCACCAGCAACGGGTAGTCCACCGACAGGACGTCGCTGCGAAAGCCCTGTTGGATGGCTTCCTCCTCGGTCGAGATTCCGTATACCAGGAGGCCGTCCCCCGCGCGTTCGCGGGCCAACCGGTCCAGTTCGGGCATTTCGGCGCGGCACGGCGGACACCAGGTCGCCCAAATGTTCACGAGTACCACCGATCCGCGATGATCCGAGAGCCGGTGGATCTGGCCGTCCAGATCCTGAGCGACGAACTCGGGCGCCGACACCCCGGAGAGCGCCAGGTTAGCCGCCTGCCGGGCGCGCCGCACGGCCCCACCGATCGGTGCAATGAGGAGGCCCAGCGAAAGGAAGGCTACCGACGCTCCTACCCATCCGCTTCCCCGCAGTCCCCCGGCCCGGTAGCTGTGAACCGCCCGCCGGAGCGCGAACGCGGGGGGAAGCAGCATGACGAGCGCCACCGCTGTGAGCCGAAACAGGTAGTCCTCATCCGGATTCGAGCTCAGCCGGGTGAGCCCCAGATACGCACCGGCGCCAAAGACCGCCGAGAGGAGGGGCGAGAGGACGCCGGGCCAGAAGGGAGAACGGGAGCCGGTCATCGAACAAGCCTAACCCCGGTTTCTCCAACAGACGACCTCACGAGAGACACTGGTCACCGCAACTTGTTGACAATTTATGGATTGGGCGTGAGGCCCAGACCTCGGCCAAGCTGACGGCGCGCGTCCTAGCCGCCGCTTGCGAGACGCTGGGTGAGGCCTTCGCCAAGGTAGCGGCGCCGGATGCCGGGGATGAGATAGCGGGAAAAAAGTGTCTCCGCGTCATGGGCGGGATCGAAGTGGAAATCCCGGCGAGCGGCTGCATCGTCCACGGCCGCTGGCCAGCTCGCGACGATGCCGGCGCGAGTTTCGTCGAGTTCGAACACGACCTCGAGTTCCGGAAAATCCTGGGCGACCCGCGCGATGATTTCCGCCGCCGAGAGGCTCGCGCCCCCGAGGTTATAGGCGGTTCTGGTCAGCGCCCCCTTCTCCTGGCCGGCGAGGCGCAAGATTCCTTCCACCGCGTCGGGCATGGCGCAAAAGGGCAGGCGCGCGTCGGGCTCGACGAAGCACGCGTACGGCTCGCCCCGCGCGGCGGCGTGGATGAGTTCCGGAGCCCAGTCGCTCGTCCCACCTTGCGGCAGGGTGTTCGAAGAAATGAGCCCGGGGAGCCGAACCGCTCGAAAGTCCAGACCGCCGCCCAGACGTTCCACGCTAGCCCCCAGCCGCTCGACATAGAGTTTTTGGGCCCCGTAGAGGGTGCTGGGGTCGAGGTGGTCGTCTTCGCGGACCGGCGCGGCGGCGTCCTTGGCTTCCTGGGATGCGAGTCCGTAGACCGCGATCGAGCTGGGGAACACGAACCGGACCGGATTCTCCGGAGTCGCAACGTCCGAGGCCATGGCAATGAGGCGGGCGGTTCCCTCGGCGTTCACCCGATGCGCGAGGAGCGGTACCGATTCGGCGCGGGTCGAGAGGATGGCCGCGAGATGGAAGATCAAGGTGGGGCGGTAGCGCGCCAGCAACGCTTTCCAGAGCGCGGGATCGAGGATGTCTCCCTGGAAATGCTCGTCGGGGCAGTCGCCTGTGCCCATGGCAGGCAGCGGCCGGAGATCGGCCGTTACAACGCGTTCGGGGTGGCCCGCGAGCAGACGGGAGAGGAGGGCGTTGCCGATCTCTCCCGCAGCCCCGGTGATCAGGGTGACCGGAACCCGCCCGTCGCTCACTTTGCAGAACCTCCGGTGCCGGGTTGATCCTCGAGCACCCGTCGCAGAAAGAACCCGAGGTCGTGAATCTCCGCCTCCGACACCTGGTGCGCCATCGGGTAGTCGTGGAACTCCACCGGCCAACCGGCGTTCGTCAACACCCGGCGGCTCTCCGCGGCGAAATGGAGCGGAATCATCGGATCGAAAGAGCCGTGGGCCTGAAAGATGGGGACGGGCGGGTCCCGGGGCGCGACCACCGCCTCGAAGTCGGGGACGTAGGTGGAAAGCGCCACCACCCCGGCCACTGCGACGGGCGGTTCACCTCCGGGGCCGGGGCAGACCGTCGCGTGGAGGACCACGGCCCCGCCCTGCGAGAAACCTGCCAGCAGGAGGCGTTCCGGCGGGATGCCCCGCTCGCGTTCCCGTTCGAGGAGCGCTCTGACTCCGGCCACGGATTCAGCGAGGTGCTGCCGGTTCGCGCGGCCCTCCCGCGTCAACGATTCGATGTCGAACCAGGCCCGCATCGAGGCGCCGCCGTTGATGGTTACCGGACGGAAGGGAGCTTCGGGAAACAGGAAGCGGACCCCGAGCGACTCCGGGAGGCGAAGGGCCGGAACGATGGGCTCGAAATCGTGCCCGTCGGCGCCGAGCCCGTGCAGCCAGATGATGGTGGTCCGATGCGCGCCGGCGGGCGCTACCTCCACGACGCTCCATGGCGGTTCCGCCGTTTTCGGGAGGCCGGCGCCGGTCTCCTGGCCGGGTCGGCTCTCCGGGGCAGGGGTCAGAACTGTTCCTCCAGCACGGTTTCGAGCGTGTCCAGATAGTGGGCGGTGTCGTCCGAAGAGAAGGCGAGTGGTGGTTTGAGCTTGACGACGTTGGCATCCGGGCCGTCGGTACTGTTGAGGATTCGGAACTCGCGGAGGCGGTTCACGAGCCGTCGCGCCTCCCGCGGAGCGGGTTCGCGACTCGCCGGATCCCGCACCATTTCGAATCCCAGAAACAGCCCGCGCCCCCGAACCTGGCCGAGAATAGGGTAGCGGTTCTGGAGTCCTTTCAGCCCTTCAAGAAGTTGTCCGCCGACCGTGTCGGCGTGCTCGGCCAGTCGTTCATCCCGGATCACGTCGAGCACTGCGAGACCCGCGGCGCAGGAGACCGGATTTCCACCGAAGGTGTTGAAGTATTCCATTCCGTTCTCGAAGGAACGGGCGAGTTCGCGAGTGGTGACCACCGCCCCGAGGGGATGCCCGTTCCCGGCCGGTTTTCCGAGGGTGACGATGTCCGGACAGACGGATTCCTCTCCGTCCTGAACCGCGACGAACGCCCAAAAGGCCGGTCCCACTCGCCCGAACCCGGTCTGGACCTCGTCCGCTACGATGACTCCGCCGGTGTTGCGCACCGCCCGGTAGAGGGCCTTCAGGTAGCCGGGCGGCGGCACGATCTGGCCACCACAACTCAGGATGGCCTCCCCGATCAGGGTGGCGGGTCCGGCGTGGCGGACCCGCGATTCCGCATCGGCGATCAGGGCCGCCGCGAAGCGGGGCTCCTGGTCCCGGAAGCGGCCGCGGAAGCCGTCGGGCATGGGCAGCCGGTGGAGCCAGGAGGGTCCGGTCCGCCCACCCCTGCCATCGAGTTTGTAGGGGCTCACCTCGATGAGGGAGGTGAGGTTGCCGTGGTATCCACCGTCGAAGACGAGGGTTTCCCGCCGTCCCAGGTGGGTCCGGGCGATGCGGAGCGCCAGGTCGTTGGCCTCGCTTCCCGAATTCGTGAGGAATACCACCTCGAGAGGTGCGGGCAGGGTGGCGGCGAGGCGTTCCGCATAGTCCGTGAGTTGGCGATAGAGGTAGCGGGTGTTCGTGTTCAGGAGCTGTGCCTGGCTCCGGATTGCCTCGACTACCCGGGGGTGCGCGTGTCCCACGTGACAGACGTTGTTGACCATGTCGAGGAAGTCCCGGCCCGCCTGGTCGTAGAGCCGGGCACCGCGGCCGCGCACCACCTGGATCGGCGTGTCGTAGGCGATGCTGAGCGTGTGGCTGAACCGCCTGGTGCGCGCTTCCAGGAGGCGACCTTCGGTGTTTTCGAGCGTCCCGGCGGCAACGGCCGCGGAGGGATCCAGGCCCAGGAAGGGCGATGGATCGGGGCTGAGGGCGGACAGCACCGCAAGATCGCGGCCGGTGCTCATCCTGGGCGGGTCGCCACCGAGGTCGGAGAGGAGTACCTGGAAATGCAGATGGGGCGGCCAGCCCTCGTTCGGTCCATTCGCCAGCGCGCCCAACATCGCTCCTCGGCGGACGGAGTCTCCCGGGCCGAGGTGCGAAAGCGAGCCTCGGTCGAGGTGCCGGTAGGAGGTCCAGAAGGTTTCTTTCCCGGCTTCGTGTTTCAGACCGAGCGTGAGCCCCCCTCCGAACGAGCCGCAGTTGTCGGTGGTCCAGGCGACTTCTCCATCCAGCACGGCTCTGACGGGCGTTCCCGGGTCGGCGAACACCTCGATTCCGAGCGAAAGCGTGGCCGGTTCGTCCTTCCGGCGCCCGGGACGTTCGGCGGGCGCGATTTCGGGGAATCGTGGTTCGAGATGCCGACCGATCGCCGTCTTTCCCCCATCGGTCGCGGCCGAGACCGTCTGCTTCAGGGTCTCGAACGCGGCGGCCGGATCAAGCGTCGGGCATTCGGGGGAGAGGTCCAGAATGCAGACGTGGGGTGCCGGAGCAACTGGGGGTGCGGCGCTCTCGGCGGCGCGTCGAACGGCAGCGGCCTTCTTCGCCGCGCGGGGCAGGGGGGCGTGACCGGCGGCCATCCGGAAGCGTCCAACGGTGACGTCCGGCGCCTCGTCGTCGAGTGCCTCGAGGAACGCCCGGACACCGGTCTCGCTGACCAGGAGATACGCCTCGGCGGCGGCCTCCGGCACGTGCGCGCGGCGGAGCGCCGCCACTCCGGCGCTCACCAGCGCCCGCGTCGCGATGGCGGTGCGGAAGAGGCCGGCTTCCTCCTCACTGACCGCACGTTCCCTGGCGAATCCGGCCAGGACCCGGGCGGCGGCCGGGAGCGGCTCGGCCGTTGCGGCTGCCACATACAGCGCGCCGGTCGCTGCCTCGATGATGGGCGGTCCGCGGAGGGCGTCTCCGAAGTCGAGCAGCGCGAAGTGCTCCGGCTCGGCCGACTCGGCCTCGCCCGCAATCAAGAGCAGGTTGTCATCGTTTGCGTCGTTGTGGAGCGCCGCGGCTGGAAGGGCCAGGAGTCGGGGCAGGTCTCCCAGCACCGAGTCGGCGACTCGCCGGTAGAGTCGGCCCGGGCCGCGTTCGCCCAGTACTTTCGAGGCTGATGCGATGACGCTCGCGGCGTGGACCGGCGCCCAGGGAATGTTCTGGAGGTCGAGCCCGGGGTGATCGAAGCCTTTCAGGGCGGATTGCAGGCGGCCCAGCAGCCGGCCGACAGACTCGAGGAGTGCGTGGGGACGGCGACGGAAAGTCGAGAGAGGCACGCCCTCGGCGTACCGGAAGAGGCGAACCGGATGATCGCCGCTTTCGAAGGGGTACGTCGTCAGATAGCGGCCGGCGGGGTCGGCGAGCGCCTCCGGCAGGCGCAGGTTCGCATCGCGCTCGCGGGCGTACGCGATAAGGCGCTCTTGCAGATCGAGCCGGCGTCGATCCTCGGCCCCGCCGGAGATCTTGAGAACGAAACGCGCGCCGATGCTGTCCTGCAGCAGGAAATTGCGGTCCCGCTCTCCGGGGAGCGGGGTGGCCCGGGTCTTGATTCCCCAGAGTTCGCTCGCGACTGCCGCGGCCTGCTCGGCGTCTGCTTGAGGGCGGGCGGCCAGCGGATCGATGGGGAAGGGTAGCTGGCCGTCGGGTACGGTTTTCGGCATCAGCGGAGCAGGAGCCGGAGCAGTCCCAGCTTGCCCCGGTAGGGCGGATAGCGCACCGGCGGATCCAGCCAGGTCGCGGCGTTCAGCACCGCCCGCGGCTGGGATAGAAGTTCGAAGCCGTGGCGGCCGTGATACCGGCCGTGCCCGCTTCTTCCGACGCCTCCGAAGGGAAGAGCGGGGTTCGCACAATGGACCACTGCGTCGTTGGTGACGAGGGCCCCGGAACGAAGCGCGGCGGCCGCGCGCCGAATCGGCGCTTGCCGGCGGGAAAACACGTAGAGCGCCAGCGGGTCGGGATGCGCCTTGATCTCGCGGAGCGCCTCTTCGAGATCCTTGTAGGGCAGAAGCGGGAGGATTGGCCCGAAGATTTCCTCCCGCTGGGCCGCGTGGCCCTCGGGCCATGGTCCGGTAACCGTGGGGCCGAAATAGAGTCGCTCGGCGTCGCGGTCCCCACCCTTCAGGAGGGGAAGTCCGGTCAGGAACTCCTCGAGGCGCCGGAAGTGATGGCGGTGCACGATCCGGCCGTAGTCGGGACTCTCGGCAGGCGCCCCGCCGTAGAAGCGGTCGAGGTTTTCGCCGAGCATCCGGACAAAGGCGTCGAAGCGCTCTTCCGGAACGAGAACGAAGTCAGGTGCTACACACGTTTGTCCCGCGTTCAGAAACTTCGCCCACGCGAGGCGGCGCGCCGCGAGGCGGAGGTTGGCGCTCCGGTCGATGATTGCCGGACACTTCCCGCCCAGCTCGAGGGTGACGGGAGTGAGCGACCGCCCCGCCGCTTCGGCGACCTGCGCCCCGGCCCGGCGGCTCCCGGTGAACAGGATGTGGTCGAAATCGTGGCTGAGGAGAGCCTGGGCAGCTTCCGGCCCTCCCTCGACCACTTCCACGAGCCCGCGCGGCAGTGCGGCAGGCACCAGCTCGGCCAGCTTCCGGGCAGTCGCCGGGGCGTGCTCGGACGGCTTGATCACCACGGCATTCCCGGCCGCGATGGCCGCCACCGCGGGCGCCAGGGTCAGTTGCAGCGGGTAGTTCCAGGGCGCGATGACGAGGACGACGCCGAGCGGAGCCGGTTCAATACGGCTGAGTGCCGGCATGACCGCGAGCGGCGTCGCTACCCGGCGCGGTCGCATCCAGCGCCGCAAATGACGCCTTGCGTAGCGGATTTCCGCGAGCACCAGACCGGTCTGGGTGGCCCAGGTCTCAAACGCCGGCGCCCCGAGATCCTCCCGGAGCGCGTCTTCCCAGCCGTGCTGGTGCTCCCGCAGGACCCCCGCCAGCTTCCCGAGCGCCGCGCGTCGGAACGTCCCGGGTCTGGTCTCACCCGACTCCACGAGCCGTCGGGCCCGCTCCAGGGGCTCTCGCACGTCTTGGTTCACGCGCCGCGAGTATACGGAGCCGAGGCGTTTGGAAGGCGTGAAGCCTCGGGCGCGATCGGCGCCTGTCAAATCCTCCGCATGCCCCGCGCCGGGTAGACTTCCAGACACCGTTTTCCCCCCCCGCCATGCGCTTCCTGGAACCCTCGCTTCCGTCTCCGGACAACGCGCTCTCCGGTCGGATCGAGCCGGTACCGGTTCCCGGGAAGCACTTCGTACTGAAGACCCCACTCACGCCGCCCTGGCCGGAAGGAATGGAAGAGGCATTCTTCGGGATGGGGTGTTTCTGGGGTGCCGAGCGACTCTTCTGGACGGCGGCCGGGGTCTACACGACCGCCGTCGGCTACTCCGGCGGGCTGACGCCCAATCCCAACTACCGCGAGGTCTGCACCGGTCGAACCGGACATGCGGAAGTCGTCCGCGTGGTCTTCGACCCCGAGCACGTGTCGTACGGCGCGCTCCTTCAGATCTTTTGGCAAAACCATGACCCGACGCAGGGAATGCGGCAGGGGAACGATGTCGGGACGCAGTACCGGTCGGCGATCTACGCGGCTCGAGGCAATCAGCGTGGCGCGGCGCTCGAGACCCGGGACGGCTATGCCGAGCGGCTGCAAGCGGCGGGATACGGTTCCGTCACCACGGAGATCTCGGACGCCCCGGTTTTCTACTACGCCGAGGACTACCACCAGCAGTACCTGGCGAAGAACCCGAGCGGCTATTGCGGCATCGGGGGCACCGGAGTGGCCTGTCCGACCGCCCTCTCGGCCTGAGACCAAGGTGGCCGACACCGGTCCCAAATCCGCAGCCGAAAAAGCGGCGACGCTCGGTCTGGGGCAGGTGGAGCGCCATATCTTCTTGTGCGCCGACGCGGACAAGCCCAAGTGCTGTGAGCTGCCGGTCGGCTGTGAAAGCTGGCTCTACCTCAAGCGTCGTCTCGATGAACTCGGCCTCGCCAATGGTCCGACGGGCGGCCGGATCGCGCGCAGCAAGGCCAACTGCCTCCGCGTATGCGCCGAAGGCCCCATCGCCGTGGTCTATCCGGAGGGTGTGTGGTACTCCGGGATGACTCCCGAAGCACTCGAAGAGGTCATCCAGGGGCATCTGATCGGGGGAACCCCGGTGGAGAGATACCGCATCCCGAACAGTTGAGCGGGCGTGAGCGGGCGCCTCCCTCAGGCTCGCGTCGGCGTTTTCGCTTCGCCCAACAAGCGAAATCCGGCGGCCGCGAAATCCCGGTCGAGCGCGAGGGCCTCGGTGATGCCGCGGTGCCGCATGACGGCGAAGCTCACCTGGTCCACAAAGCTGGTCTTCGCACCGCCTGAGAGCGCCCCTAGCGCCTCTCGATGGAGACTTGCCCCCACCCATTCGATTTCAAGACCCGCCGCATCCCGGGAGAACTCAAGAGCCGCCTGGAGGCTAAGCCGCCGTTGCAGCAGTGCCATGGATTCCACCAGTACGTAGCTGTGGGTAACGAGCGGGCGGCGGCTCTGGAGGGCTAGGTCGAACCGGTGGCGGGCGACGCCATGGAATTCGTCGCGACGGTCGGCGAGTGCGTAGATGAGAGAGGTGTCCAGGAAGATCATGGCTTCCGGAACCGCGCGCTGATCGCTTCGTCCAGAAACTCATCGTGCCGCACGGACACCGGGCCCTCGAGGGGCGGTTCGCTGCTTCCCGCACCGATGAATCCGAAGTCATCGAGGGTGCGCGGAGAAGGTTGGGGTGTCCCGAAAGACCCTGCAAGGGCATCACGGACGACGGATGCCATGGAAGCTTGCTCTTCGAAGGCACGTCGCCGCAGTGCATCGTAGAGAGCTTCGTCCAACTGAATCTGCAGCCGCTTCATGACCGAATGATAGCATGACGTTATGATGTGACGACCCCGCGACCCGCCTTCAGGGACCTCCGCGATTACCCCAGGTGGCGGCGCAGGAGACGTTCGGCTTCTGCCGTGGGAATTCCGCGCCGCGCGGCGTAGTCCGTGAGTTGATCCCGGCCGATCGTGCCGACCGAGAAGTAGCGGGACTCCGGGCTCCCGAAATAGAGGCCAGCCACCGAGGCGCCGGGCCGGATGGCGAAGTTCTCGGTGAGTCCGACGCCGATGGCGTCTTCGGCACGCAGCAGGCGGAAGATCTCGCCCAAAATGCCGAGATCCGGGGTGGCCGGGTATCCGGGGGCAGGGCGGATTCCGCGGTAGCGGCCCCGGATCAGGTCCTGGGGCGTCAGGTCTTCGGATTGTCCGTATCCCAGATCGCAGCGGGCACGGCGGTGAAGCCACTCCGCGAGAGCCTCGGCGAGACGGTCGCCGAGCGATCGCAGCAGGAGTGCGTCGTAGTCGTCGCCACGCCGTTCGGCCTCCGCCACCAGTTGCTCGAGACCGCCACCGGCGGTGACGGCAAAGGCTCCGAGTACGTCCGGACCGGCGGCGGGAGGCCGGCCGGCTACCGCGGCGTCGAGAAAGTCGGCGGCCGCGAGCCGCGCCCCGGGACGATCCTCCTGCTGGCGCAGGGTCGGGATCCGGGCAACCGGCGGTTCGTCCAGCCGTCCGGGACGCCAGATCAGGATGTCGTCGCCCTCACTCCCCGCCGGGAAGAACCCATAGACGGCCTCACCCCTCAGTGCTTCCTGGCTGGCCAGCTCCTCCAGCCGGCGGAGGGCGTTTTCGTGGAGCTCGCGGGCTTCGACTCCGGTGCTTCCACCCTCCACGATCGCGGGAAACGTGCCGCGGAACTCCCAGGCATGGAAGAACGGGGTCCAGTCCACATACGGAATCAGGTCGGAGATCGGAACGTCGGGAAGGACCCGCCGGCCCCAAAACACCGGTTCGATCGGTTCCGTCCGGCGAAAGTCGGGGGCGCGGCGGCGGGCGACGGCGAGATCGAGGAGCCCCGGCCCACGGCGCATCGGGCGGCTCCGTTCGTACTCCTGCCGCCGCCGGTTTTCGTCTACGAAGGCGGCCGACTCCGCCCCGAGCAGTGCCCGAACCACCCCCGAGGTGCGCGAGGCGTCAGCCACGTGAATGACGGGGCCCGAACGCGCGGGGGCGATCCGGAGAGCGGTGTGGCGAGGTGAAGTGGTGGCGCCCCCGATCAGCAACGGCAGGGAAACCCCCTGCCGCTCCATCTCGGCGGCGAAGCGTTCCATCTCGTCCAGGGATGGGGTGATAAGACCGGACAGGCCGATCAGATCGGCGCCCTGCTCCCGGGCCGTGTCGAGAATCCGGTCGGCGGGCACCATGACCCCCAGGTCCTCCACCCGGTAGCCGTTGCAGGCGAGGACGATACCGACGATGCTCTTGCCGATGTCGTGGACGTCCCCCTTCACGGTGGCCAGCACGATGCGCTCTCGTGGTCGGCTGGTCTCCTCTGCATCCATGTACGGCTCAAGGACAGAAACGGCTCTCTTCATTACCCGTGCGCTCTTGACGACCTGCGGCAGGAACATCCTTCCGTCGCCGAAGCGGTCGCCCACCACCCGCATCCCGTCCATGAGGGGCCCTTCGATTACCGCGAGCGCCGAGGACAGGTGGCGGCGGGCCTCATCGGCGTCCCGTTCGATGAAGTCGAGAACACCGTTCACCACCGCGTGGGCGAGCCGCTCCCCGACGGACTTTTCGCGCCAGGAGTCATCGGCGGCGGAGGTCTTCCGTCCCGCCCGGGCTTCGTCGGCAATCGCGAGGAGCCTCTCGGTCGCATCCTCCCGGCGCGCCAGGACTACGTCTTCAACCCGCTCGCGGAGCGTTTCCTCGATCTCGTCATAGACCGGCAGCCGGCCGGCATTCACGATCCCCATGTCGAGCCCGGCGGCGATTGCGTGGTGCAGGAAGACGGCGTTCATCGCCTGCCGCACGCCTTCGTTGCCGCGAAAGGCGAACGACAGATTGGAGATGCCCCCGGAAACCAGGGATCCCGGGCAGGCCGCCCGGATGCGTGGAATCGCTTCGATGAACTCGACGGCGTAGCGATCGTGTTCGGCCATCCCCGTGGCCACCGCGAGGACGTTCGGGTCGAAGACGATGTCCTCGGGCGGAAAGCCGCCCTTCTCGGTCAGCAGCCGATAGGCCCGGGAGCAGATGGCGGTCTTGCGCGCCGCATCGACCGCCTGGCCCTCCTCGTCGAAGGCCATCACGATGACGGCGGCTCCGAAGCGGCGGATCCGCCGCGCGGTAGCCAAAAAAGCCTCCTCCCCGTCCTTGAGTGACAACGAGTTGACCACGCCCTTCCCGGGAAGGCAGCGCAGCCCGGCTTCGATCACCTCGATGCGGGAACTGTCCACGATGATGGGGAGTCGGGCGATGTCGGGTTCCATGGCGATCAGCCGCACGAACCGGCCCATCGCCGCCTCCGAATCGAGGAGGCCCTCATCCATGTTGACGTCGAGCAGGTTCGCGCCGCCCTCGACCTGGTCGCGGGCGACGGAGACCGCGGCCTCGAACCGATCCTCGCGGATCAGGCGTGCGAAGCGACGGGAGCCGGTCACGTTCGTACGCTCACCCACCACCAGGAACGCAGACTCCGGGCGGACCAGGGGCTCGGTGCCGGCCAAACGGATTCTCGGGGGAGCGTCCGGGAGCTCTCGGGGCCGGGCGCCCCTGACGGTCCGGCAAACCGAGCGGATGTGCTCCGGAGTCGTGCCGCAGCACCCGCCGACGAAGTTGACAAGCCCGTCCGCGGCAAGGGCGCCAAGGGCCGCGGCGGTGATTTCCGGCGCCTCGTCGTAGCCCCCGAGTTCGTTCGGAAGGCCGGCGTTCGGAACGGCGCCCACCGGAACCGGAGCGAGGCGGGAGAGGGTTTCGACGATGGGACGCATCGCTTCGGCGCCGATCGAGCAGTTGACCCCGGCGGCGGTGACCTCCGCGTGGGCAACCGATACCCAGAAGGCTTCGGAGTCCTGACCCGTCAGGTTGCGTCCTCCCCGGTCCACCGAAGTGAAGGAAACGAGGAGCCCCGGCTCTCCGGGCGCCTCGGCAATGGCCTCCCGGGCGGCGTCGAGGGCCGCCTTGGCGTTCAGGGTGTCGAAGCAGGTTTCGACGAGGAGCAGGTCGGCGCCTCCAGCCAGCAGTCCGGCCGCCTGGTCGCGGTACGCCGCCCTGAGTTCGGCCCAGGAGATGGCGCGGAAGGCCGGGTCCGAGACGTTGGGAGAAACGCTCAGGGTCCGGTTGGTCGGTCCCATGGAGCCGAGCACGAAACATGGCCGTCCGGCGCCGTCAGCGGCGCGGCGCGCCGCTTCAGCGCCCGCGCGGTTGATCTCGAAGGCGCGGCCTTCAAGTCCGTAGTCCAGGAGCGAAACGGCGTTTGCGTTGAAGGTGTTGGTGGTGAGGGCGTCCGCTCCGGCGTCGAGGTACTGCCGGTGCACCTTCGCCACCAGCGCGGGCCGGGTCAGGGAGAGCACGTCGTGCAGCCCCTGGAGAGGTTTCGGATGGTCGCGGAGCGAATCGCCGCGAAAGCCGGATTCGTCCAACCGTTCGGCCTGGAGCATCGTCCCGATAGCGCCATCGAACACCAGGATGCGCTCGGAAATCGCCCGCAGAAACCCGGCCCGGCCCAGCCACGATGCCGGCGTCGACGCGTGCATGACGAAGCGGAAGTCTAGGAGCCGGCAGACAAGTCACGCGGCCCGGTTCTCCCGGTGGAGCCCTCGGCGGTCACTTGACTTCATCCTCGCGCTCCCGGGAGCGCGTCGCGGGTGGATTGCCGAGGTGCGGGCGGGCAACTCCGGGGCATCGTCTCCCGGGTACCATCACGCGCCCAGATCAATCGGAGGGTCCGCATATGCCGCTTCATGTCCAGGTCGTCATAGGGGCCGCGGCCGGAGTCCTCGTCGGGATCCTGTTCGGAGAGCAGGCCGCGGTCCTCCAACCGCTTGCGGACCTGTTCGTCCGGCTCCTGCGGATGATCGTCGCTCCGCTGATCTTCGTCACCCTGGCGCTCGCGCTGACGCGGACCGGAGGCCGGGGCGCCGGCAAGATCGGCGTCCGCGCGATCGCCTACAACCTGAGCACGCTGGCCGTCGCGCTGGCGATCGGCATCGGCATCGCCGTTTGGCTCGGGCCGGGACGGGGGGTGGACATTTCGGCCCTCGGAGGCGCCGACCAGGCCACGGGCCCAACTGCCGGAGCGGCCCGGTCCATCGTGGACATTCTGGTCGGCATCGTTCCGACGAATGTCGTGGGAGCTTTCGCCGAAGCCGAGGTCCTGCAGGTCCTCTTCCTGGCAATCCTGTTCGGGGTAGCCGTAAACGCGCTCGGCAGCGAACGCGTGAAGCCGCTCATCGACGTGCTGCAGGCAGTGAACGATGTCCTCTACCGGGTCGTCCACTGGGTCGTCCTGCTGGCGCCGGCCGGGGTGTTTGCGATTCTGGCGGCAGTGGTGGGCCAGGCCGGGCTCAACATTCTGGGGACGCTCGCCTGGTATGTCACCGTCTGCCTCATCGCCACGCTGGTGCACGTGGGCGGAGTGCACGCCATGCTGATCCGGCTTTGGGCCCGCCAGCCGCTCCGGAAGCTTTTGCGGGCGTTGCGCGAGCCGCTGCCCATCGCCTTCGCGTCCGTCTCGACCGCCGCGGCGCTTCCGGTCTCCATGGTGGCGGTGCCCCGCGAGACGGGAATCTCCGAGAAGGTGGCGGGGTTTGTGCTGCCTTTCGGCGCCGCGGCCGGCAGGGATTCCAGCGGGATCTATCAAGTGGTGTCGGTCGTCGCGATCGCCCAACTCGTGGGCCGTCCGCTCGACGCGGGCGAACTGGGGGTCCTGTGGGTAACGGCGATTCTGAGTTCGCTCGCGACCTCCGCGGTCCCCGCCGCCAGCTTCGTGAATCTCACCATCCTGCTGGGAGCGCTGGGCCTTCCGGTGACGCTGGCGGCGCTGGTGCTGGCGGTCGAGCGTCCGCTCGACCATCTCCGAACGAGTGGCAACCTGATCGGTCAGATCTCGAACGCGATCTTCACGGGCGCCACCAGCGGGGAAATCGCCGTCCGGGGGGCGAAGCAGGATTAACAGCCTGTGGTGAAACCCAGGCGGCCCAGTTCTCCCGGTGGGGGCTCGGCCGGCGATCCATCCCGGCCAAACAGCCGGTGATGAAACCCGCGCGGCGTTCGGCCGGCGATCCATCCCGGCTGACCGCGTCGCTGCGCGCCGCTCATCGTTGCGTTTCGGTCGAAATACACGGGGTATTCCTCCCTCACGCGCCTTGTCAGCCGGGCGCCTCGCCGGCCTCGGCGCTCACGCGGGTTCCACCACCGGCTGTTCACCGCGCCGCTTCGCGCCGCTCATCGTTGCGTTTCGGTCGAAATACACCCGGGCCAGTTCTCCCGGTGGGGGCTCCTCCCTCACGCGCCTTGTCAGCCGGGCGCCTCGCCCCCACCGGGAGAACTGGCCGGCCTCGGCGCTCACCCGGGTTCCACCACAGGCTGTCAATGAAAGCCAGCTGGCTGGGTGCCTTCGGTCTGGTTCTCGGTTCCTGCGGCGGGGGCGACGGCCCCCCGACCGCCCCGCCCGCGGTGCCTCCCACGCCTCCGGCTTCCGCCAGCGTACGGGGGATCCTTACGAAGACCGTGGCAGGCGGCCCCGTCGTCGGCGCCACGCTGAGCGCCGGAGGCATCACCGCGCGTTCGGGACCGGATGGCTCGTTCGCACTCGACCTACCGGAGGGGGATCATCGACTGACGGTGTCCGGACCCGGAATCGTCGAACGCATGACCACGATCCGCGCTCCCGAGGACGCCGTGGAACTCGATGCGATTCCAATGGGAGGAACCTGGGAGCTCGATTTCTACCGGGAACTCGCCCGGAACGGATCCGGGGGCGGGGATCTGGAACCGCTGATGCCGTGGAGTGCCGAACCGACTTTCTTCATCGACACACGCCCGGAACCGACTACCGGCGCCGAGATTCCTCAACAAACCATCGAGTTTGTGAAGGAAGCCATCCGGGCCACGGTTCCGCTGCTGAGCGGTGGGCGCTACCGGGGAGAACGAATCGAGGCGACACCGGAGCCGCCTGCCGACATGGCCCCGGGAACGGTGGTCCTGCGCTGGAACGCGGCGGAGGTGGCCGAGTTCGCCGACAACGCGCACGCTTTCGCCTACCGCGTCGGGGGGTCGGAAAACGTGGTGGTGTTCCGGCACCTCGACGAAACCTGGGCCGTCCACCACGAGATCGGCCACGTCATGGGCCTCTACCACCCGCTGGACGGCCTGCGGCCGTCCCACATGTGGTACTCGGGACACCTGGAGCCGCCCCACTTCACCGAGTGGGACATCTTCCACGCCCAGGTGCTCTACTCGCGGCCGGCGGGCAACGTGGATGTGGACGTGGATCCGGCCGGATTCGTGATCGGCGGGACCGCCGTGGCCGGGATGCCTGCCGCCGCGCCGGTGGTGTGCTTCTTCCCTGAAAGGGAAATGCGGCGCTGAGCGGGCTCCGCGCCCGGCTCAGCGCACGAGCAGGTTCCGGGCGCGGCGGTCCGCCGCCGGACTCTCGAGCGCGGACAGGAGCCACCCGCTGAAGTCCGGTCCGTAGCGGTTCGCAAATACGAGCGGGCTGAGCCTTCGCTCCTGCGGCGTGCCCCCGGGAAAGAGAACGTTTCGGGCGCGCAGGAAGCGCTGCCGGCGTTCTTCGTCCCGGCGCTTTGCGGCACGGACGCTCTTGGCTTCCAGATCCGTGACGATCGCGAGCACCTTCCCTCGGGCACGCCGGGCCGCCGCGGTCAGACTCTGGTCCACCGCCCCGACGGTCCGCTCGATGTCTTCGAACGACGAAACGAAAGCGTCCTTGGCGTCGGCGAAGGCCGCGACCGCAGCCGGGTCGGCAGCGCGCCGGTTGAGCGCAGCTTCGTCGCTGGCCGAAAGCTCATCGAAACCGATGCCGTCCCGATCCAGCACCCGCAGTTGCGACTGCGTCAGGATCGCGACCTGATGGCGAGGGATGATCAGGGGTCGCGGGATCCGGTGGAGGGCGTAGAGGTCGCCCATCTGCGCGTGATAGGCGATTTCCGAGGGTCCGCCCACATACATCGCTGTCGGCAGCAGGAAATCCTGGACCAGCGGCCGCAGTAACACGGCCGCGCTCAGACGTTCCACGCAGCCTCCGAGAACCGCTTCCGGGCGGCCCCCGGCGGAGTCCGTGCGGACCCGGGCCCGCACCCCGGTAGCCCCGGTGCAAAAGACCCCGTAGCCCTCCGCCGCGGCCTGTCCGTGAAACCCGATCTCCTCGATCTCGCGGGTTCGGGCCTCGATCTGGCGGCGGCCCTCGGCTTCGTGCCGGACCGCGGCCTCGAACACCGGAAAGGCGAGCCGCTTCAGGTCCGGCGCCGTCGGGTCCATCACGACGAGCCCCGATCCCCGGGAGAGATGCAGCAGCAGGCGCCCGAACGCTTCGGGGAGGGAGCGGCCCGGCGCGTAGCTATTCTCAACGGCGGCATAGAGGTCGGCCGAGTATTCCGTTTCGGGCAGGATCTGCCGGAGTTCTCGGTGCAGGTCGACAACGGTGCCGTCGAGGATGCGGCGGAAGGCGGGTAAGCCGAGGTGTTCGTCTTCGGGCTGGTAGCGGAAACTGTGCGGGACCCCGGCGGCGTCCAGTACCCAGGCGCCCCGAATCTCTTCGAAGTCGTGGTCGTCGCCCTCGATCCAGAAGACGGGGACGGCCGGTTGAGCGGTCTGAGCTTCCAGTTCACGCGCGGCCGCGACTGTGGACATGGCCTTGATGAGCGAATAGAGGGGACCGCCGAACAGTCCAGGTTGCTGGCCGGTGACGACTGCGAGGGTTTCGGGCCTGGCGAGCCGCTCCGCGGAAGCGAGTGCGACGGCGTCGGCGCCCCAGGCCCGGTTGGTGGCGCCGATTACCTCGGCGGCGCGGGTCCGGGTGGGGTCGGCAGGTCGCGCGATTCCGGCCCGCGCGAACGCGTCTGGCGTGAAGGGATCGGGAAGAAGCTCCCCAAAACGCCGCGGGTCGCGGGTCCAGGCGTCGAAGAAGGTGCCGGGGCGGACCCGAAGCGTGCGCAGCGGGCCGGCGGCGTTACCGGGAACGGTCGGCGTGCTCCCCTTGAAAAGGGTTCCGGGAGCGTTCATGGAGTTACCCACCCGATCCGGCGCCAGGGGAAGACCCGGAAAACGGCTTCGCCGATGATGGCGTCCCTGGACACCGTTCCCCAATGGCGGCTGTCGCTGCTCCCACTCCGGTTGTCGCCGAGCACGAAGTAATCCCCAGTTTCGAGTGCCACCGATACCGCTTCCGGGCCATCCACCGCACGCGGGGCCTCGACCCCGGAGGCGTTCGCCACCGGGGTCATGGCCTCCCGGAGCGCGCTCGCCGCGTCGGATCCCGGAAACACCTGAACATGATTGCCCGAAAACCGCACCGTATCTCCCGGCACCCCGATCACCCGCTTCACCATCACGGTGTCTTCGTCGGATGGATCATGAAAGAGGACGACATCGTCACGAGCGATGGAAGAGAGGTGGACGCCCAGCTTGTTCACCAGCACCCGCTCCCCGGAGCGGAGCGTAGGCGCCATGCTCGACCCCTGGATGCGGTACACCTGCGCACCGTACGCCAGGAAGACCCAGGCCGTGGCGCCGGCGATCACCGCGGTACGGAGAAACCGCCACCGCGGCCGGAGGTTCCCCTTCGGCGCGATTCCGGAAGCCTCTGACATCCCGGTCACATCCGTTCGGGAACGGGAATGCCAAGGAGCGTGAGCCCCTGTCGATGCTGGGTCAGAAATGTCTCCACTGCGTAGGTTCGCAGCAACCGTTTGGTGGGATCCGGCTCACCGGCGATGCGGTAGCGCTCGTAGAAGCCATTGAAACGCTGCGCTCCTTCGAAGGCCCAGCGGGCGAGGACCTGCGGGTCTTCGCCGGCCGCGGCCGCCGCGGCCGCCTCCCGGAGTTCGAGCGCCCCCCGGAGAAGGATCCAGAGGTCGGCTGCTTCTTCGGGGTCCAGTTCGGCGAGGCGTTCGTTGAACCCCTCCGGCGGCAGGGGACACCCTTCCGGCGCGGCCCGCTCGAGCCGCGCGAGGATTTTCGCGGCCCGCACCGCCGCGTACTGCAGGTACGGCCCGGTGGCCCCTTCCAGGCTGAGGGCCTCCTTGAGATCAAAGACGATGAGCTGATTCTTGGTTACCCGCACCATCCGGTAGCGCAGCGCGCCGACCGCGATCGCCAGCGCCACGGACCTTTGCTCTTTCGCAGGAACGTCAGGATTCCGCGCTGCGACTTCTTCGGTCGCCCGTTCGATGAGCGCGTCGAGGAAGTCATCGGCCTTGACCCCGACGCCCTTGCGGCCGGAAACCTCCACCGCACCGGCTCCCGGGGCGGCCACCAGACCGAGCGCCTCCACCGTGGCCGGCGTCAGCGCCACCATTTCGTACGACAAATGGCGGGTTCGGGCCCGGTCGACTTCGGAGGTCAGCCGGGCCACGGCTTCCTGGACGACCTGTTGGGGGTAGGACTGTCGGGTGTCGATCACGTGATGGACGAGCGCCGCCGAGGCGAAGCTCGGAGCGTCGGGATCGCCGGGCTCGTTGGTGCTGATCCAGGCGCGCCGGCCGTCGGGATACTCGTAGAACCGGCGCCAGCGGAAGTCGCGATCCAGGAGACCGAGCTGCCACAGCTGGTAGGCGATGTCCTTCCCCACGTACGTCACGGTGGCGTTGGAGCGAACGATGACCTTTTCGCCGTCCTGGGCCAGATCGGTGTCCATCACCCAACAGCCGAGGTTCTTGCCGGACTCGCTCCGGCGGATGGCGCCCCGGTCCCGCAGCAACTCGAAGGCGCGTTCCCAGAAGTGGAGGTGAAGGATCGATTTCTCACACGGCAAGAGGTCGTAGTGGACCCCGATCCGTTCCATGGTTTCGAGGTGCCGGTGCGCGATGGCTTCCGCCACGATGGCGCCCATCTCCGCCCAGGGCTCTTCGCCGTGCTCGAGGCCGTGGAGCGCCTCCTGGCGAGCGGCGCGCCCTTTCGGATCCTCCTCGACCCAGCGGGAAACCTGGGTGTAGAGATCCCAGCACAGATAGTCGAAGCGTGGTTTTGCTACGAGGCGTCGCACCTCCTCCGCATCCAACCCCCGAAGTCGAAGGAATCCGAGGACTACATCCGCGACCTGTACTCCGGTGTCGTCGATGTAGGTCTGAACCTCGATCCGGTGCCCCAGATACCTGAGGATGCGGGCAAAGGCGTCACCGAGGGTGGCGTTTCTCAGATGGCCGATGTGGGCCGCCTTGTTCGGGTTGATGCTGGTGTGTTCGACGACGTGGACCCCTGGGGGGGCCTGGGCGCCTGCTCCGGCAAGGGTGTGCCGGATCCACATTTCCCGGTTCAGAAAGACATTGACGTACCCGCGACCGGCCACTTCCACCCTCCGGACCTCGGGCCGCTCCGAGAGCGCCTCCGCGAGGGTCTCCGCGATCTCCCGGGGGGGACGCCGCAGGTGGCGCGCCAATCCGAACGCGGCGGGGAACGCGAGGTCCCCCTGATCCGGTGACGGGGGAATCTCGGACACCACCGGGAAGTCCGGCGCTCCCGCGTTGGCGGCGGTTTCGCGGATGACTTCCTCAAGCGCGGCGAACATCGGCGCGGAGTCTAGTGGCTGGACCGGGCCGGCCTCGATCTAACAACCTATGGTGAAACCCCGGCCGGGCTCGATGCTCACCCGGGTTCCACCACCGGTTGTTCGTGCCCGGCGTCGCGCCGGCGGACGTTACCGGCGGCCTTCAGGACCGTTCGATGGTTCGTATGGTCCGTAATAGCCTTGTCGGGCTCGGATTTCGACCTCGTCATGCCCCGGTGCGGTGACTTCCACTTCGATGCGCCGGTAGCGGCCCTCTCGCCGGATGTTCGAGGAGACATAACCGATCGTGTACTGGCTGTAGAGCTCGTCCAGGATGCGGTCGTAGAGTTCGTCGAGCTTCTCGAGAGAGGACGCGAGCGCGTAGGAACCGCCGCTGATCTCGGCGATCGCGCGCAGGAAGCGGGCGTTTTGGAATACCTCGGCCTGCCTCGCGCGATCTCCGAACTGGATCGAATGAATCGTCGTTTCCCCGAGCTTTACGAGGTCCAGCGCTTCCGAGAACATGAGGGTGGAGCGGGAGTCGGCACCGTCGCTGAACACCGCCAGCGTCTTCCTGCCGTCGTAGTCGTACACGCGGTCGAGGAACGTGGCGACCGCGTCGTAGAGCGCCGTCCACCCCTCGGCTTCGATCTCGTAGATCCGGTTCGAGATGGTGCGCTGGTCGTCGCTTGAGTACTCGGAAAGCCAGATGTTCTCGTCGAAGCTGATGACGAACAGATTTTCGGTCCTCGGGATGTTGGTGAGGAATTTGATGGCCGCCTCGTGCAGGAGCGACAAGTCCTCCTCCATGCTGCCCGATGAATCAAGAAGCAGGCCGATTACCTGTTTTTGCGAAAGCTCCTCCTTCTGGTCCGGCGGGAGGTCTACCCACGATTCCTCGAGTCCGGCGCCGAAGACGAGGATTTCCTGCTCCACGCCGTCCTCGAGGACGCGGAAGTTCTGGGTGCCGAGCCCCGTGATGAACTCTCCATCGTCCGTGGTGACCGCCACCGGTACCGAGACGAGATCCACCCCCGCTTCGAACCGGAAGATCTCCGGTTCCTGGGCAGGCGCGGCGGAGGCGAAGAGCGCCAGTCCCGCGCCGGCGAGAGGCATCCGGATCATGCGCCGGATTCTCCCACTCGGTGCCGAGACGGCGCGAGCGCCGCCCCTGGCGGGCGGTCGCAAAAGGCAGCCGGCATCAGTCCGCGGCGCGGAGCGCTGCGGGGGGAGGGGGTGAGGAGGGGTTTCCCCAAGGGTCGTTAGCAGCCTGTGGTGAAACTCTGAAGGCATCCATTCGCGGCGCGTAGCGCCGCGGGGGAGGGGTGTGGGGAGGGGTTTCCCCTCCCCACGAAAGACGGTGGAGTGAATCGCGCAGCACCAGTTCTCCCGGTGGGGGGTCGCCCCACCAACCTGTGGTGAAAGCGCCCCGCACGCACACAAACCCCCAGATTTGGCGCGCGGGACGTCCCGGGGCCCGTGCGGGGTGCTTTCACCACAGGCTGTCAGATGAGTCCCGCCACGCTCCGAATGGCAAGGTCAAAGCGGTTGAAAGGCGGCATCACGTAGACGCCGGCGGCGCTCTCCCGCGCCGCGGCGACCATGTCCCGGGCGACAGAGACACCCACCTCCCGGGCTCGTTGCCGCGTCGGCGCCGCCGCCAGTCGCTCCCGGACCGATTGCGGGACGCTCATTCCCGGAACCTCGTTGTGGAGGAATTCGGCGTTTCTGGAACTCACCAGCGGAAGGACCCCCACGAGAACGGGAAGTCCGAAGGGGCGTACATCGGCCAGGAATCTCTCGAGCAGGCCGGACTCGTACACCGGCTGGGTGAGGCAGTACTGAGCCCCGGCCTCCACCTTCTTCTCGAACTTGCGCATCTCGGTGTCCAGGTCGGCGGCGGCCGGGTTCGCACCGACCCCGATGTAGAAGGGAAGGGCGGCGCCGAGAGGGTTTCCCGCCAGATCGAGGCCGCGGTTCAGGCCGCCGAGGATGCGGACGAGGCCTACCGAGTCCACGTCGAAGACCGGCGTCGCGTGCGGGTAGTCCCCGAGCTTCGGCGGGTCGCCGGTGACGGCGAGCAGATTCCGGATGCCGAGAGCGTGAGCCCCCAGCAGGTCCGACTGGATTCCGATCAGGTTGCGGTCCCGGCACTGGTAGTGGAGGATCGTCTCCACCTGACCGCTCCGCTCGAGAAGCGCCGCGAACGCGATGGCGCTCATGCGGGCGGTGGCCCGCGGTCCGTCCGCCACGTTCACGAAGCGGATGCCGGCATCGGCGAGTGCCCGCACCTTGTCGAGGAACTTGCCGGGATCGGCGCCGCGCGGGGGATCCATCTCCACCGAGACGGCGAATTCGCCGTCCAGCAGGTGGCGCGCGAGGCTCGAACGGTCGGCCACCTCGACCGCCGCAACCCCGGCAGGTTCCGTTTCCTCCGAGACTCCGGCGGCGGCCGGCATCGGCGCCTTGACGCGCGCCGCCCGGGAGGCGGCGGACGCCGCCCGGACCACGCCGGCAACGGCGCCGATATGTTCGGCGCCCGTGCCGCAACATCCGCCGATCAGCGACACCCCGAGCCGGAGATACCGCTTCGCATAGTGGGCCACGTAGTCGGGAGACGACGGATAGAGGAAACGCCCCTCGACCCGTTCCGGAATACCGGCGTTCGGTTGGGCGACGAGCGGGAGACTCACCGCGTCCCGCATGCGCTCGAGGGCCGTGAGCGTGGTGTCCGGCCCCACCCCGCAGTTGGAGCCGACAGCGTCGGCGCCTTCCCGGGCAAGCGCCTTCGCCGCCTGGTCCGCCGAAACGCCAAAGAGAGTCGTCGCGTGTTCGGAAAACGTCATCAGCACGATGACCCCGATGTCGGGCGCCAGCTCTCGCGCGGCACAAAGCGCAAGACGGGCCTCGGCAAGGCTGGTGAAGGTCTCGATCAGGACGGCGTCCACCCCGCTCTCGACGAGTGCGCTGATCTGTTCCCGGAATCCCGCGGCGAACTCCGGAGTCTTCTCCTCGTCGAGCGGACCCACCACTTCGCCGCTCGGCCCCACGGACCCGAGCACCAGCACTCCGGGCTGGACCGCGCGGCGCGCCACGGCAACTCCGGCGGCGTTGATGGCCGCAAGGTCGGAGGCGAGGCCGTGCCGGCCGAGCTTCCAGCGGTTTGCCCCGAAGGTGTTGGTAGTAACGACCTCGGCGCCGGCTCCGAGGTGGGCGGCGTGGATCGCCCGAACCCGGTCCGGATCGGAGCGATTGAGATCGTCGAACGACCGCCTCGCCGTGACCCCGCCGGTATAGAGCGCCGTCCCGATCGCGCCGTCGCCGACCCGGGGCCGTTCCCGCAAGAAAGCGGTTAGTTCGGAACGCCGCATGAACCGCTCCAACTCGCGGTGTTCGCCACCGGCAGGGTTAACCGCCGGTGGTGAAACCCGGGTGAGCGCCGAGACGGGCGAGGCCCAGTTCTCCCGGTGGGGCCAGTTCTCCCGGTGGGGGCCCGGCTGACAAGGCGCGCGAGGGAGGAGCCCCCACCGGGAGAACTGGCCCGGGTGTATTTCGACCGAAGCGCAACGCAGAGCCCCAAGAAGCGGGGCGGTTCAGCCGGGATGCATCGCCCGTCGAGCCCCCACCGGGAGAACTGGGCCGCGTGGGTTTTGCCACAGGCTGTTTGGCTCAGCAGGAGGCTGCGAGAGTTCGACGGCGCGTCCCCCCGGCCGAGGGGTTTCCGCTTCCTTCGGGTCGAACGTAGTCCGTGGCGAGAGCCGGGCGGCATCGGCGCGCGGCGCGGAGCGCCGCGGGGGAGGGGTGTGGGGAGGGGTTTCCCCGCCCCACGAAAGACGATGGCGCGGATCGCGGAGCGATTCGCGGCGTCAACCCGCGGGGAGAGCGTCCCGCACGCACAAACTCTGTGTGATCCGACGCGTCTGCCGTCGCGGGAACCGTGCGGGGCGCTCTCCCCACGGGTCAGTAGCCGGCCACCCAGCGATGGTCTACGACGAAGCTGAAACCCGAAGCCAGCGGACGAAGGCCGAGTTCGGCGACCAGCGAGCGGGAGAAGGCCCGCCCCAGGATGGCGTTCACGTCCTCGCCGGTGCTCTTCGCGTGCTCTTCGGCGGCGCTCGAGGCGAGATCGGTGACGAGCATCGTGCCTTCGACGGCTTCGCTCCCGGAGACGGCCTTCACCGACCACGGCTGGTGCTTGTCGGTTTCGGCGCGTTCGGCGATTTCCACGGCGCCCGCCCAGCGGGCGCCGCGGCCTTCAAAGCTGACCTGCATGGGGTGGAATTGTATTAGCAACCGGTGGGCAAAGTGGCGTGAGCGCCGAGGCTGGCCAGTCCTCCCGGTGGGGGCGAGACGCCCGGCTGACAAGGCGCGTGAGGGAGGAGCCCCCACCGGGAGAACTGGGCCGCGTGACTTTGTTCACCGGCTGCTCTAGGGAAGAGCGGGTGGTTCGAAGATCTGGGGGCCGCTCCGGCAGTCGAGGGACTCGAGGAACGCCACCAGGTCTGCGATCTGCTCGTCCCCCAGCTCGCGGTCCGTGAGTTCGTCGGTGTCCAGATAGGGATTGGCCAATCCGCCGCTCGCCATCAGGCGCACGGCTTCCTCGAGGGTCGCCACGCTCCCGTTGTGGAAATACGGGGCGCTCTTCGAGATGTCGCGGAGAGTGGGGGTCTTGAAGGCTCCCTGGCAGGGTTGGTCTTCGTTGGTGCTGCAGGCGTCCTCCTCGGTTACCCGGCCCCGGCCGAGATCGGGTTCCTCGGCGTCCATGCCGATGCCCACGTTGTGGTACTTCATGTCGGTGAACAGCACCCCGCTGTGGCAGGTCGCGCAACCGGCGCCCGCGGTGAAGAGTTCCGCCCCGCGCATCGCTTGCTCCGACACGGCCGAGGCGTCGCCCCGCCGCCAATCGTCATACGCGCTGTCCCCGCAGTAGAGCGCTTCGCGCTCGAAGGCGGAGATTGCCTGCACGACGTTGTCGGGAGTGGCCGGGCCGCCGAAGACGGCCTCGAACTGTTCCGCATAGCCGGAGATCGCGTTCAACTCGGCAACTACGGCATCGGCATCGGCGCCCATGTTCCCGCCGGTCCAGGCGGCGCGGGCCTGCGCTTCGAGCGAACCGCTGCGGCCGTCCCAGTAGAACTGGGTGTGGTACGCGATGTTCCACAGCGTCGGACTGGAACGAGTCAGGACCCGGCCGAGGGCTCCTTCCGCGACCGCTTTTCCGTCGGTGAGGCCGTTCTCGACGAGGTGACAGCTATAGCAGGACCGGCTCCCATCCGCCGAGAGGCGGGTGTCGAAGTAGAGCTGCTTCCCGAGGGCGACTTTTTCCGGCGTCTGGGGATTGTCGGCGGGGATTACGGGGCTCTCGAAATCCGCCGGCGGGCCGGGAACGAAGGGAGGAGGGGCAGCCTCCTCGGCAGGCTCCTCAGCCGCCGGGGTGCAGGCGAGGGCGGCAGCGATCGCCATGAGAACGGTGAGAAGTGACAAGAGCCGCATTGCAGTACCCCGCTTCGGAAACGTGGACTCGGGAAGCTCCGAATGCTACCAGTCGAGGCTGCCCGGGACGCGCCGGAGAACGCCCGCGGGAGGGCGCCGCCACAGGGCTTCCAGGCGAAAGCAGCGGTCGGCATTACCGGCTGGCGCGCTCGCTCGCTCCCGGACCGCAAGGGAAGGGTCGCCTCTCCGCAGGAGGCGAGGCCGGCCAGCGGCCGGCATCGCCTGGGGTCCACTTCCAAGCGGGCAAAAACCGATGGCAGCGAACCCTGTTCGCTGCCGGCGATGTCGGTGCGCGCCGCTCATCGTTGCGTTTCGGTCGAAACACACCCGGCACTCCTCCCTCACGCGCCTTGTCGGCCGGGCGCCTCCCCAACCTTGGCGCTCAGGCGGGTTTCACCACCGGCGGCTAAGACGCGATAGGCTCCGGCGACGTGTCTCGCCAAGGGGTTCTCGCCGCTGCTTTGGTTGTCGTGGCGGCGGCCGCGCTCGGGGGCACCCTCCTGATCCGGAGTCCGCCCGCGGTAACGCAACCGACACCCAGGCAGCTCCGCGAGATGCTGGCGGATGCGGTCGGGGACGATCTCGGACGCCCCGTCTTCGGGAAACCGCCGGTCCACGATTTCTATTTCACCCGCGCCGCCTACACGAGCTACGGCTGGCGCGGATGGCAGGTGGACTACCCGAAGGCGGACCGGCAGTTCCTGATCGGGCTCCGGCGACTCACTAACCTCAACTCCTATGAGAATGAGAACGGGGTCCTGCTGACGGATCCGGAGCTCGGGAAGTACCCCTTCCTGTACACGGTCGAAGTCGGATACATGGCGATGACGGAGGCAGAGGTCCTGGCGCTACGGCGCTATTTGTTCCAAGGGGGCTTCCTCGTTGTGGACGACTTCTGGGGCACCGCCGAGTGGGTGAATTTCGCGCACGAAATGGGGCGGGTCCTGCCCGGCCGGCCGATCGAGGACATTCCCCTCGACCATCCCGTGTTTCGCTCCTTTTACGAGGTCGACGAAATCGTCCAGGTGCCGAATGTGGGCCAGGGGATACGCGGCGGACCGACGTGGGAGCGAGATGGCTACCAGCCGGTGGTGCGGGGCATCTTTGATGACCAGCGGCGGCTGATGGTGCTCGTGAACTGGAACACCGACCTCGGGGACGCCTGGGAGTGGGCCGAGAACCCCTACTACCCGCTGCACTTCTCCACCTATGCCTACGAAATGGGAATCAACTTCATCATCTACGCGATGACTCACTGACTTCCGTTTACAAATCCCCAGTGTTCCTCGCGGTATTCGAGTGGCTGCTGGGCAGCCCCCCGGTCGCCTTCGAGCGCGGGCAGGTGGAACTGCTCGTTCCGTGGGGGGTTTTCTGGATCGCCGCCGGACTGGTCGGGGTGCTCGTTTTCTTCCTGCTCGGCTATCAGCGCCTGGGAAGACGGCTCGGGCCAAGGGGCCGCCTCCTGCTTGGGGCAGCGCGCGCCGCCGCCATCGCACTCGTTCTCCTCTGCCTGCTCCGGCCGCAACTCGTGTTGTCGCTGGTGGTGCCGCAGGAAAACGTCGTGGGTGTCTTGCTGGACGATTCGCGGAGCATGCAGATCGCCGACGCCGAAGCAGGGCTCCAGCGGAGCGAAGCCCTGCTGGCGGCATTTCCCGACGCCGGGAGTGAGAACGAGGACCGGACGGCTCTCGGTTTCCTCCTGCGGGAGAAATTCGTCACCCGGCTCTTTCGCTTTTCCGAGACCACCGAACGGGTCGAGAGGGCTTCGGAACTCCGATTCGCCGGAGCGCGGAGCGACGTGCTCGGGAGTCTCGCCCGGGTAGCCGATGAACTCGCTTCGTTGCCGGTCGCGGGGGTCGTGCTGGTCAGCGACGGTGCGGACACGGTCGTCGGAGGCGCGGAGGACGAGCTCGACCAAACCCTGCTCGACCTGCGGACGCGGGGGATCCGCGTCTACCCGGTGGTCCTCGGTCGTCCCGAGTTCGAGACCGATCTGGAACTCGGCGCGCCCGACGTCCCCTCGAGGGTCCTTCGTGGCTCGCTGCTGGAAATCCGGGTTCCACTGCGGGCGCGCGGACTCCGAGGGCGCACGGCGCGGGTGGAAGCTCTCGACGAAGGTCGGATCATCGCCACCGAGACGGTCCGTTTTGCGAGCGACACGGTGGAAACGACGGTGACGATCCTGGCGCCCGCCGAGGAAGCGGGCGCGCGGCGGTTGCGCTTTCGCGTAGCCCCGTTCCCCGGCGAAGCGCTGACTCGAAACAACGAGCAGAGCGTGCTGGTCGAGGTGGACGATCGGCCGCTCAAACTGCTCTATTTTGAAGGACAGCCGCGTTGGGAACTGAAATTCCTGCGGCGGGCGGTCGCAGGCGATCCCGAACTTCACGTGTCCTGCCTGGTACGCACGGCCGAGGGAAAGTTCTACCGGGTGGACGTCACGAGCGCCGAAGAACTGGCGGGAGGATTCCCGGATACCCGCGAGGAACTCTTCGGCTACGCGGGAGTGATCCTCGGCAGCGTGGAGGCGAGCTTTTTCAGCCAGGACCAGCTCAACATGCTTCGGGATTTTGTCAGCCAGCGAGGTGGTGGTCTCCTGACGCTGGGGGGAACGATGGCCTACGGCGAAGGGGGATACCGGGATACCCCACTCGCGGAGATCCTGCCCCTGACGCTCCCCGAGACGCCGGCCTCTTCCCCGAACCCGACGGCCCCACCTGTCCCGGCGGCCTTCCGCGAGTTGCGCGTTCTCCCGACGCGGGCCGGTTCCCTTCACCCGGTCGTGCGGCTCGATCCCGACCCCCTGGCCAATGAGGACCTCTACCGGAACCTTCCTCCGCTCTCGAGCGTCAATCGGTTCGAGGAGCCCAAACCCGGGGCGGCGGTATTGCTCGAGGGTTTGGGTCCCGGTGAGGAAGCCGAGCCGGTGCTGCTGATCCAGCGATTCGGTCGTGGCCGCTCGGCGAGCTTGACGGTGCAGGATCTGTGGGTGTGGCAGATGGACGCGGCAATCCCCGTCGATGACCAGACACACGAAGTGCTGTCGCGACGCCTGCTCCGTTGGCTGGCCGCGGATTCTCCGCGGCGGTTGGAGGTGTCCGCGTCCCCGGCCAGCTCGCTGGTCGGCGAACGGGTCACCCTGCGAGCCCGCGTTGAGGACGAACGGTTCCTCGCGGTGAACGATGCCGTCGTGGAGGCGGAAGTCACGGGACCGGACGGTGTTATTACCGCGGTACCGCTGCGCTGGACCGGGCAGGGGGACGGCGAGTATTCCGGCGTCTTTGTCACTGAGGGAGCCGGAACGCATGAAGTGCAAGTACGCGCGGACGGGGCCGGTCTCGGGCAGGATTCCGAGTCGCCTCGAGCTGGAACCCTGTTCGAAGCCGGGAACGTGGACGACGAGTTCTTTGACGCGGAGGCGGATCCGAACCTGCTCTCCCGGATCGCGGACGCGACCGGCGGCCGGGTGTTCCAGGCAGCGGAGGCCGAACAATTGGTGCTGGACCTCAGTCTCGCGGATTCGGGAACCACGGTCGTCGACCGCCGGGAGCTGTGGAATGTTCCGGCGGTGTTTTTGATGTTGTTCGGGCTGCTCGCCACCGAATGGGGCGTCCGGCACGCCCGGGGCCTTCCGTGAGCGAGGAACCCCCCCGCCGCTTTCAGCGACGAGGGATTGCGACGGTTTCCGAGGTCCGGCGACGCTGGGGCGTGACGTTCCTTGGCGTCTTCCTTGGCGTCTTCCTTGGCGTCTTGTTGTTGACCGGAGCCGCGGCGGAGACGGCGGCGGCGGCGGGCCGTGAGGGTGCGCCCGCGATGCTGATCGTGGCGGGGGTGGGCGGGACCCCCGAGCATCGGGAACGTTTTTCGGGGTGGGCGCGGGATCTTTGCGCCGCCGTAATGGCGGGGCCGGCTCCGGGCCGGGTGCGAGTCCTGGTGGAGCGGTTGCCCGAGGCGGAGGACGCCGGGCACTGTGCGCCTGCCGGAAGGAGCACCCAGGAGGAACTCGCCCGGGAAATCGCGTCGGCGAGCGGGGCAAACGGAGGTAGCGCCGGACTCGTGCTGGTCCTGATCGGGCACGGAAGCGGGGGTCCGAATCCGCGCTTCCAACTCCCGGGGCCCGATCTTTCTCCGGAGCGCCTGGGGGAAATGCTGGAGAGCATCGGGGCCGGGCCGGTGACCATCGCGCACCTCGGAAGCGCCGCCGGAGCGTTCGTTCCGCCCCTCTCCGGTCCGGGGCGGGTGCTGCTCACGGCGTCGCGCGCCCACGAGACGAACGAAACGCGTTTCGCCCGGCACTTCATCGCCTCTTTTTCCGGGGACGACGCCGACCGGAACCGAGACGGGCGTCTCTCCGCATTGGAGGCCTTCAACTTCGCCCGCCTCGGAGTGGAACGCGAATACGAACGCGAAGGTCTGCTCCGGACCGAACACGCGCTCCTCGATGACAACGGAGACGGCGTCGGGAGCCTCGAACCCGAGATGGCCGCGGGGTCGGACGGCGTGCTGGCCGCCCGGCGTCCGCTGCTGTTCCGGACCGCGGAGGCGGTTGCGGAGAGTGGGGCGGACAGTCCCGAGATTCAGCGACTCGTCGTCGAGCGCGACGCGCTCGCGGCACGGGTGGACGCCCTCCGCGAGCTGAGGGACGGCATGGACGAGGAGACGTACCTATCCGAACTCGAAGGGCTGCTCCTCCAGATCGCCGAACTCGCGGAACGCATCGGGGCGCTCCGGGAGGAGCCGGAGTGAACCGCCGGTCTCAGCGAAGAACCGCGCGGCACGCGGCTGCGGCCGCATTCCTGCTACTCCTCGTCTCTTTTCCCGCCGCCGGCGGACCTTCACCGGTTGGTGGAGGTCAGACGGAGCCGGACTCCGACCGCCGTGGGTGGCCTCCCGGCCCCGAGTCAGGGGCTGCGGCTCTTAGTTCCGGCCGCTACGCGGAAGCCGAAACGGCCTACCGGGCGTCGCTGAGCGCAGCCGGCGCCCGCCTCGGGCTCGCGGAGACCCTACGCCTCACCGGCAGGTACCGGGAGGCCCTTGAAGTTCTGAAACCGCGAGTCGCGGACAACCCGCCGGTTGCTGCGGAACTCCTGGCGCGGGCGGAACTCCACGCCGAAATGGGCGAGGGTGAACAGGCCGAGATCCTCCTGCGCCAGCTACTGGAAGCGGGACAGTCTTCCGATGCGGATCTACGGCTCGAGGCGGAAACCCTGCTCGCGCTGCTCGAACTTCGGCGCGGGAAGCGTGAGGCAGGTCTCGCCCGGCTCGATCGGGTAATTGACATCTACAACGGATCCGGGGGAGTTCCCTTCAGCGCCCGCGAACTCACCGCGGTCGGGAGAGCCGCCGCCGCGCTCGGCTTTCAGAACCCGGGGCTGTTTCGCGACGCGCTCCGGGTCTTCGACGAGGCGGCCGCGCTCGATGCCGGTGACCCGCTTCCGCGTCTGCTGGCCGGGGAACTTCTGCTCGACAAGTTCAATACCGCGGACGCCGGCGAGAGCATCGCGGAGGTACTGCGGGAAAACCCCAGGCATCCGCAGGCGCTCTTGCTGATGGCCCGGATCCAGGAACGTCAGGGCGTCGTCCTGGGCGCAGAAGGCGGGCAGGTGGACGCGCTCACCGAGGCGCTTGCCGTCAATCCGAACTTTCCGCCGGCGCGGGCCCTCGACGTCCAGCGGCTGCTCGAGCAGGAACGCCACAACGAGGCCGAGAGCCGGGCGGTGGCCGCCTTTGAGGAGTTGCCGGAGTCCCCCGAGATCGTCGCTGCCCTGGCCGCAGTCCGCTTCCTTGCCGGCGACGACGTGGCGCTTGCGGAGTTGGAGGCCCGCTACCAGGACCACTGGGCGGGTGACCCGCTCCTCGATCTGGCCTTGGCATCCGCCGCCGAGCGGCGTCGCTGGTATCGGGATGCCGCCCGCCGGAGCCGGGCCGCGCTCGCGCGACGGCCAGACTCGCCAGTCGCGTTTCGGCTTCTCGGTTTGAACCTGCTCCGGCTCGGAGAAACCGGTAAGGGGCGGGAGGCGCTGGAGGAGGCGTTTTCGCGGGACCCGTTCGACGCTCTTGTCAAAAACACGTTAGACCTGCTGGATGAACTCGATGGCTTTGAGACCGTGACTTCAGCACCCTTCGAGTTCGTCTTGCCGGCGGGGGAGGCGAAAATTCTCCGCCCCTACATCGAGGAGGTGTCGCGGGAGGCGGTGGAATCCTTCCGGCGCCGCTACGGGTACGAGCCGCCGGGAACGCTCCGGATCGAGATCTACGATCGTTCTGCGGACTTTTCGGTACGCACGGTGGGAATCACGGGGATCGGCGCCCACGGCGTCTGCTTCGGGAACGTGATCGCGATGGAGTCCCCGTCGGCGCGGGAGATCGGTTCCTACCACTGGGCCTCGACGCTGTGGCACGAACTGGCGCACGCCGCGTCCATGGGTCTTACCGACAATCGGGTTCCCCGCTGGTTCACCGAAGGACTGAGCCTGCTGGAGGAGCGTTGGCGTTTCGGCGATGGTGCCGGGCTGGCCTTTTTTGCTGCTCTGCGCGACGGGCGGCTCCTCGACGTTCCCCACCTGAACGATGGCTTCATCCGGCCAACCTGGCCAGGACAGGTCGCGGTCTCGTACTTTCATGCCTCCCTGGTGCTCGAACACATCGAGCGCGAATACGGGTTTGACGCCATCCTGGCGATGCTCAAGGGCTACCGGCAGGGGATGAGCACCGTCGAGGTCATCGAGCAGACCCTCGGGGTCAGCCCTCAGTCGCTCGACGAAGCGGTGGACGCGCTGATCGACGCCCGTTTCGGTGCGACCGCCCGGGGACTCTCGGAATCGGGCGCCGAAGCGCCCGGGCCCCCGGATGTGCCGCCGCCGGAGGGAGATGACGGGGTCGGGGAGCTGGTCGAGGAGCTGAAGGCCCGCGCCGATGCCGCGCCGGCGAACTTCGCACTCCAGATCCGGGCCGGGATTGCGCTCCAGGAGGCCGGGCGCGGTGAAGAGGCCGCCGTGCGCTTCGAACGCGCCGCCGAAATCGCCTCCGAATACGGCGGCGCCGACGGGCCCCATCGCTACCTCTCCCTGCTGCACGCGCAGGCGAATCGCCCCGAACAGGCCCGGCGCTCGCTCAAGCGGCACCTCGAACGGGTCCCGGCGGCGTACGATGACTGGCTCCGACTGGCAGCCATGTATTCCGCAACCGAGGAACCGGGAGAAGCCGGCGCAGCCCTGAGGTCCGCCATCGAGGCCTATCCCATGCTTCCCGAACCCCACGAACGTCTCGCGGAAGCCGCGGCGGCCCAGGGACTGAGCGATCTCGAAGTTCGGGAGCGCCAAGCGGCCCTGGCGAGCGGCTCGCCGGACCGTGCCGGTGCGCTCTATTCGCTGGCGCTCGCCCACTTCCGGGCCGGTAATCGGGTCGCGGCCCGGCGCCGGGTGCTCGAGGCGCTGGAGATTGCTCCCACCTTCGATTCTGCCCTCCGGCTGCTGCTGGATCTGAGGAGCGAAGGCTGAGTGTCCTTTTCGACGGGCGGAAGCTGGAGAGCGGCCGGGCGGATCGCCGCCGCCGTGATCCTGTTGAGCGCGCTGGGCGCGGGTCTCTTCGCGGCGGGCCGCCGCTGGAGCGTGCCGGTGAATACGCCGGGGAACACCCCCGGGGCGGGGGATGGGTTGGAGCTCACCGCGACCTTCCGTCCCGACCCGAACGCGGTGGAACTCCCGCTCGACTACGACAACTTTCCCTATAGCGACCGTTTTACCTTTGCGCGGGTCCGTTTCGAGCCCCCGCGCTACCGCCGGGGCGGTTTCTATTGGGGGCTCGATCTGAAGTGGAACCACGACTACCCGTGGGGTGAGCAGAACTTCACCCGGATTCTCGGGGAATACACCTCGCTCGCTCTCAACGAGGGCGGAGGGGACATCTATTCGCTGAATGAGGCAGGCCTCTTCCGGCGTCCGTTCGCGTATCTGTGCGAAGTCGGGTTCTGGACACCGAGCGACCAGGAAGCGGAGAATCTGCGCGCCTGGTTGCTCAAGGGCGGATTCCTGGTTGTGGATGACTTCGTGCAGGCTCGCCAACTGGGCAACTTCCTGGACCAGATGCAGCGCGTGCTCCCCAACTACGACGCGGTGGAGCTCGACGTCTCACACCCGATCTTCGACTCCTTTTTCCACATCGAGACACTGGAGTTCGAGCATGACATCCGTCCGGATCTCGTCCCCGTGTACTACGGATTCTTCGAGAACAACGACCCCGACCAGCGCCTGATGGTGATCGCCAACTACAACCACGACATCGGCGACTACTGGGAGTGGTCGGGCAATGAATACTGGCCGGTCGCACTCACCAACGAGGCGTTCAAGCTGGGCGTGAACTACGTCATTTACGGAATGATTCACTGACCGCGGCACGCGGTTGAAACGGAGGACCTCTTGTCAAATCAGGACCTGAACCCGGGTGGCTTCGCCACCGCGGTGGCGGAGCCGCCCGCCGTTTCCGACGGCGAACTCGCCGAACGGATGCGGGAGGCGGCCGACCGCGTCACCGCCGAGATCCGGAAGCGGATCATCGGACAGGAGCAGGCGGTCGAGGAGGTACTGATCAGCCTCTTCGTCGGCGGCAACAGCATCATCACCGGCGTTCCCGGGCTCGCCAAGACCATGATCGTCCAGACCCTCTCCGAAGTCCTCGCCCTTCGCTTCCAGCGGATCCAGTTCACGCCCGACCTGATGCCGTCGGACATCACCGGAACCGACATCATTCAGGAGAACCCGGAGACCGGGAGGCGCAACCTGGTCTTCGTGCCCGGCCCGGTGTTCGCCAACATCGTGCTCGCGGACGAAATCAACCGGACCTCGCCCAAGACCCAGTCCGCCCTGCTGGAGGCCATGCAGGAGCATCAGGTGACCGTCCAGGGCCGTACCTATCCGTTACCCGAGCCCTATTTCGTGTTCGCGACTCAGAACCCCATCGAACTGGAGGGCACCTATCCGCTTCCGGAGGCGCAGCTCGACCGCTTCCTCTTCAACATCATCATCGACTATCTGCCCGTCGATCAGGAGCGCGAGGTCGTTCGCTTAACGACCTCGGACCGCACCGCAGAGCTGGAGAACGTCCTTTCGGGAGAGGAGCTCCTCGAGTTCCAGCGACTCGTCCGCCGGGTCCCGGTTTCGGAGCCGGTGCTCGCTTATGCCGTGGACCTGGCGCGGCGCAGCCGCCCCGGAGAAGCCGGAGCTCCGGACTTCGTGAACGAGCAGGTCCAGTACGGCGCCAGCGTTCGCGCCGCGCAGTACTCGGTGCTCGGTGGCAAGGCGCGCGCGCTCATGCACGGCCGGCACCACGTGGCGATCGAAGACGTGCAGGCGCTGGCGCCGCCGATCTTCCGGCACCGGGTATTGCCGAACTTTCACGCGCAGTCGGAAAGGGTGGACTCGGAGGCCATCGTCCGGCGCCTGATCCAAGAAGTACCGGTGCCGGCGTCCCGGATGTAAGTACCTCTCCCGGCACTTCCATCAACTCCAGCCATGCCGCCCGCCAGCTCGCGCTTCATTGATCCCGTGGCCCTCGCCCGGATCCAGAACCTGTCGCTCGTTGCGAAGATGGTGGTCCAGGGATTCATCAGCGGTCTCCATCGTTCCACGTTCCTGGGCCGTTCCATCGACTTCGCCGAACACCGGCCCTACATGCCCGGAGACGACATCCGGCGGCTCGACTGGCGACTCTTCGCCCGTTCCGACCGTTTTCACGTCAAGGAGTTCGAGGCCGATACAAACGCCAACTTCGTCGTCGCCGTCGATATCTCACGCTCCATGGACTTTGGCTGGCGAGGCATCCGGAAGCTGGATTACGCCCGTTTCCTGGCCGGCAGCCTGACTGCGTTCTCCAGGTCCCAGCGGGACCGGGTGGGGCTGGCCATCTTCGATCACGAACTCCGCGAGTTCGTCCCTCCCTCGGCGAAGCATCTGGAAACGGTGCTCCAGCACCTCGCCCGGGCCGCTCCGCCGCCGGAACCGGACGCTCGAAAAAGAAAGGTGGCCGCGTCCGATCTCGGACCCCCGCTGGCCCGCCTGGGAGCGGCGCTCGGACGGCGGGGGCTCGTTGCCGTGATCTCGGACTTCTACGAACCCCCCGAACAGGTGCTCGCGGCGTTCGACCGGCTCCGCGTCGCCGGGCACGACATCATGGCGTTCCATGTCCTCGACCCGGCGGAACTGGACCTTGATCTTGAGGGAGCCCCCGGCTTCGAGGAGTCCGGGACCAGGTTTCGCGATCTCGAGTCAGGGGCCGTACTCGACCTCTCCCCCAGCCGCGCTCGCGACCGTTACCGGAATGCGATGTCCGAACACATCCGCGCACTCCGCCTGGGTTTCGCTCGCCGCGACGTGGACTACGTCCTGACCGATACGAAGACCCCCCTGGATTTCGCGTTGTTCCGCTACCTGAGCGAGCGGGAAGGCCGCCGCCGGCGGCGCTAGAAGCAGCCCATGAGTTTCCTGGCGCCGCTTTTTCTGCTCGGAGGGCTGCTTGTCGCAATCCCGGTTGTCCTGCACCTGACCCGCCGAAGACGCGAGCCGGTGCTCTTTCCTTCGTTCCTGCTGCTCCAGATGACGAGCGCGACCGCGCGCTTCAAACGGCGCCGCTTTCGGAACATTCCGCTGTTGATCCTCCGCTGCCTAGCGCTGCTGCTGCTCGCGGCCGCGTTTGCCGAGCCGGTGCTGCGCGGGGGGGCGCTCGCCGCCACCGGAGGGACGCCGCTGGATTTGGCGGTCCTCGTGGACCGCTCGCTCAGCATGACGGTGGGAGATCGCGTGGAGGCGGCGCGCGAGGCCGCCGCTGAGGAAGTGGGTGGTTTGGGCCGGGACGACCGGGCGATCGTGCTCGGGTTTGACGGGCGAGCCACGGCGTACACCGCACTCACGGGGGATACGGGGATCCTGCGGCAGGCGGTGGCTGGACTCTCAGCCGGAGGCGGAGGGACGAGTTTCGTGTCCGCGCTCGGCCTCGCGGGCCGGCTCCTGCCGGCGACCTCGGGACGGCGCCGGGAAGTGGTGCTGATCTCCGATCTCCAGCGGAGCGGTTTCGAAGATGGCCGGCCGCAGCCCAGCCTGCCGCCCGGCGTCGAACTCCGGGTTCGACAGGTGGGCGGGACACCGCCGGCGAATGCCTGGATCTCCGAGGTGACGGTGGCGCCCGCCGGGCGGGATCAACTCGTGGTGTCCGCCGAGATGCGCTTCGCTCCATCCGACCGGCAGCCGGAATGGGACGGCGAAGTGGAACTCCTGCTGGCGGGCCGGACGGTGGACCGGCAGCGTCTGACGGTCGCGGCCGATCGGTTGGCTACCGCACGGTTTTCGCCGATCCTGCGTCCGAGCGAACCCCTCGCGGCCGAGGTGCGGCTTCCGGAGGACGCCCTCGCGGGTGATGACCGTTTCCACTTCCTGATCCATCCGGGGGCCGCCATTCGGGTCGCCGATCTCGGAGGGAGTCCGCCTTCGGTGTACGTCCGGGAAGCGCTGGGAGTCGGCGTTGCTCCCGGTTTTCTTCTCTCCCGAGCTCCCGTAAGCGGAGAAGGGGCGGTGCGGGGCGCGCTGGAAGGAAGCCGGGTCGCGCTCGTCCGTGATCCCGGGCGCCTCGACGCGGGCGCCGTGCGCGCGGTCAGAGACTTCGTGGAGCAGGGGGGAGGCCTGGTGATGGCGATGGGACCGCGCCGTCTCTCGCGGGCCGCAGTCACCGAACTCGAGGCGTTTGCGCCGGCGGTGCCGGGACAATTCGTGGACCGCGATCCAGCCGGGCGACTCGGGGATTTCGCCGCCCGACATCCGGTCTTCGAGCCCTTTGGGGAGCGAGGCCCCGCGGGGCTCGGCAGCCTCGCCTTCTTCCGCTATCGGAGCTTTTCCGGGGTCTCCCCGGACGCCGGAATCCTGGCGCGCTTTGACGACGGGAAACCGGCAATCATCGAGTCGGTCCGGGGCGAGGGACGGATCCTTCTCTTCGCGTCCTCGCTCGATGCGGAATGGACCGATCTCCCGCGCCGACCCGCGTTCGTGCCGTTCCTGCACCGGATGGTGGAGGTGGCGGCCGGTTATGAGCGGATTCCGATCGGATACCGGGTCGGGGAAAGCGTGGATCCGGAAAGCGCTTTCCGCCTTTCCCCAGGCGCTTCCGGCGAGGCTGACGAGATACTCACCGACTCCCCTTCCGGGGAGCGCACGATCCTGACCGGCACCGGCGCCCTCCGTCTGGAAGAGCCGGGGCTCTACCGCGCCAGACGCCCGGGAGCGGCGGCGTTTCGGCAGATCGGGGTGAATCCGCCTCTCGTGGAGTCCGACCTTCGCGCCCTCGATCCCACCGAGGTGCGGATGGCGGCAGCGGCTCGACCGGAGCCGGAGAGCGAAGTCGCCGCTACCCAGGCCACCCCGCAGTTGCCGGAGCGCGCCGTCTGGTGGCTGCTGCTTGGCGGGCTCGTGCTTCTGCTGGCGAGCGAAGCCTGGGCTGCGAACCGCAGCGTGGCTCCGGCCCTTCCCGAATGAGCCTGCCCGAATGAGCCTGCCCGAATGAGACGGCTCCCGAGCGCGCCCGACGGCGGTGCCTATACTGCGCAAGCCCCCTTTCCATCGCGAGCCCCCTTTCCATGACACCCCTCGGGTTGCATTCGTCACCGCAGTCGTCCTACGAGGATCTCCTGCGGGTCATCCGGCGCGTGCGGACCCGGTGGCGGACCCGGCGTCTGATCCTCGGCGTCACCATGGTGGGTGTCGCGGCGGTGCTCGTCGTCGGTGTCTCCTCGGCCGCGATGGACGCGCTGCGTTACGCCCCGTGGGTAGTGAGGGGCCTGCAGGCGGCGGCATGGCTTGCTTTCGGGGTGGCCGTCTGGCGTTTCGTGGTCCGGCCGCTCCGTTTCCGGGTCACCGATCAACAGGTGGCGCTCTATGTCGAGGAGCACGACCCCACGCTCCGCGAGGCGGTGATCAGTGGCGTGGAACTCGGCCGGCGAAGCCCAGCGGCAGGTGCCGGCGGCGACGGGATTTCCACCGACCTCACCCGGTTGGTGGTGGTGGAGGCGATACGCCGGTTGGAGACGCTGAATGAGGGTCGCCTCGTCGAGACCTCCGGGCTCCGGCGGGCAGGGGGCGCGCTGGCCACCGTCGGTGGGGTGGCGATTGTGGCTTCGCTTCTCGCTCCTTCGGCGCTGCTTCGCGGAGCCGCCCTGCTCCTCACGCCCTGGGCCGACATCACCGACGCGAACCCGTACCGGATACACGTGGAGCCGGGGGATGCGGCGGTCGCGCGCGACTCGGATCGCTGGATCGAGGCCCGGCTCGAAGGGTTCACCGCCGCCCGGGTGGACCTCCGGACCCGCGTCGAGGAAACGGCGGTTTGGGAATCGATCCCGATGCTGCCCGATTCCGAGGACGGCGCCTTCCGGCATCTCCTGCTCGGGATTCCGGAGGCGACGGACTATTTCGTCGACGCGGACGGGGTGCTCTCTCCGACCTTTCGGATCGAGGTGGAAGACGTCCCCTACGTGGAGCAGATCGGGCTTACCTACCGCTATCCGGACCACACCGGTCTCAGCCCTCGGGAAGTCCAGGACGGAGGGGACATCGCCGCCGTGGCCGGCACCGTGGTGGAACTGGAAGTGTTCCCCACCGTTCCGGCGGCGGCCGGTGTCCTGCGGCTGGAGCCGGGACCGGTGGAAATCGCCCTCGAGGCCCGAACACCGGAGGAATCGCCATCCGGAGCGGGCGCGGAGGTGTTGACCGCGACCCTCACGCTCGCCGAGACGGGGTCTTACCGGGTCTCGCTCGCCGGGCCGGACAAAAACCTGCGAACCGCGTCCCGCGACTACCTGATCGAAGTTCTCGAGGACTTGCCGCCCATCGTGCGATTCCTGCGGCCGGGAAGGGACAGCCAGGCGAATCCGGTAGAAGAGGTGTTCATCGAAGTGCTCGCCGAAGACGACTATGCGGTCCGGCGGCTCGAGATGCGGGTTTCCGTCAACGGAGGGGAAGAGACCCGCGAGGTGTTGGCGGCCGGAGGAGCCCGGGACGAGATCCAGTCGGGACACACGTTGTTTCTCGAGGAACACGACCTCGTTCCGGGAGACCTCGTCTCCTACTACGCGGTAGCGCGGGACGGGGCCGGTGCCGAAGCCTCGAGCGACATGTTCTTCATCGCGGTCAGGCCGTTTGACCGAACCTTCCGGCAGGGGGACGCCATGCCCGGCGGAGGCGGAGGCGCCGGGGATGGGCTCGACGGCACTCTGAGCATGCGCCAGAAGCAGGTCGTGGTGGCCACCTTCAAGGTTCTCCGGGACCGCGAGGGAATGCCCGCCAGCGCGGTTACCGAAACCGTCGCCACCATCGGGCTGGCCCAGGGGCGCCTGCGGGAACAGGTCGAGACGCTCACCCGGCGCCTGCGGAACCGCGGAATCGGAGCGAGCCCGGAGTTTGCCGAGATCGTGGACCACCTCGATATGGGTCTCGTCGAGATGACGGCCGCCGAAGAGCTGCTGGTGTCCGGCGAGGCCGAAGACGCCCTTCCCCGCGAACAGAAGGCGCTGACCCACTTGCAGCGCGCGGACGCCGTCTTCCGCGATGTCCAGATCGCCTTTGGACAGGGCGGCGGCGGTGGTGGTGGCGGCGCTCCACCGGTACAAGCGGAGGATCTGGCGAACCTCTTCGAACTGGAGATGGACAAACTTCGAAACCAGTACGAGACGGTGGAACAGCAACAGCGCTCCTCCGCGGACAACGAAGTCGATGAAGTAATGCAGCGGCTGGCGGAGTTGGCGCGCCGCCAGGAGCAGGAGAACGAACGGATTCGCCGCGGCGTCCGCTCATCCGGCGGCGGGGCCGGCTCGGCCCAGAACCAACTGACCGCCGAAACCGAAGATCTGGCCCGGCGGCTCGAGCGTCTGGCTCGCGAGCGTTCCCGTCCTGACCTCGCGGCGGTCTCGCGCAGGCTGCGGGATGCGGCGCAGGACATGCGGTCCGCCAGCGGGGGAAACGGTGGCGAGGGGCTCGAGAGCGGCCTGTCCGCCGCGAACGCCCTGCGCGGCGCGCGGCGCGACCTCGACGGACAGCGGCGCGCTCGTCTCGGGCGCGATGTCGACGCCGCGCTTGACGAGACGAGACGGCTCCGGACCGCCCAGGACCGGATCCGCTCCGCCGTCCAGGATCTCGAAGAGGAGCGGTCCCGAGAGGCCATAGCCAGTGTTTCGGGCCAGAAGCAGGAGTTGGCCGAGCGCGTCCAGCGATTGGAACAGCGACTCGACGAGGTCAGTCGCGACTGGAGCCGGGATGAGCCGGAAGCGTCGCGGGCCGTGGGTGAAGCCGCGGACGGCATCCGGAACCGCAAGCTGAAGGAGAAGATCCATTACTCCCGCGGGGTCGCCGCGCAGCGGTCGCCGGAGTACGCGGATCAATTCGAATCGATGATCGCCGGCGATCTGGAAGCGCTGGAGCAGGACCTCTCGGCCGCCCGCGAAGCGGCGGAGGGATCGGATCGGGCGGGCCGGGACGATGTGCTCGACCGGGCGGCGAGTCTCGTCCGGGGCCTTGAGGCGATGCGGAACCGCCTCGCGGACCGCGGGGAACAGTCGGAATCCCAATCGGAATCCCAGTCCGAGTCCCCATCGGAATCAGGTTCGGGTTCCGGGCAGGAGGGATCCCGAGAGGGGCAGGGAGGCCGCGGGGGCACTGCCGGGGGGCGGGAGGCCCGCCAGCTCCAGCGCGAGCTCGAACGCCGGACGCAGGACGCGGAAGCTCTGCGCCGGGAGTTGACCGGCATCGGGCCGAGCGGCAACGGCGGGGCCGAACGTCTCGGGCAGGTGGTTTCGGCGCTCCGCGGCCTGAACCCCGAACGGTTGACGGGGGATCCTCGAGGGATGGAAATCCTGGAGGCGGAAGTGCTGGACACTCTCCGTCAGCTCGAGTTCGAACTGCGCCGCGCGCTTGCGGGAGGTTCGGGAGCGGATGTCCTTACCGGCTCGGGCGACCGCGCCCCCGAGGGGTACCGCGAGATGGTCGAGGAGTACTTCCGGGCTCTCAGCCGCCAACCGGAATAACCGCGACGCCGGTGTTCGCACCGGCACCGCTCCGCGACAGCGCAGCGAAACCGCGTATCGCTGACGGGGTAGAAGCGCGGGGACGGCTTGGAACGCCGACCTCTGATCGGCCCCGCTGCGCGACAGCGCAGCGAAACCGCGGTTCGCTGATGGAGTAGAAGCGCGGGGACGGCTTGGAACGCCGACCTCTGGTCGGCCCCGCTGCGCGACAGCGCAGCGAAACCGCGGTTCGCTGATGGAGTAGAAGCGCGGGGACGGCTTGGAACGCCGACCTTTGGTCGGCCCCGCTGCGCGACAGCGCAGCGAAACCGCGGTTCGCTGATGGAGTAGAAGCGCGGGGACGGCTTGGAACGCCGACCTTTGGTCGGCCCCGCTGCGCGACAGCGCAGCGAAACCGCGGTTCGCTGATGGAGTAGAAGCGCGGGGACGGCTTGGAACGCCGACCTTTGGTCGGCCCCGCTGCGCGACAGCGCAGCGAAACCGCGGTTCGCTGATGGAGTAGAAGCGCGGGGACGGCTTGGAACGTCGACCTTTGGTCGGCCCCGCTGCGCGACAGCGCAGCGAAACCGCGGTTCGCTGATGGAGTAGAAGCGCGGGGACGGCTTGGAACGCCGACCTTTGGTCGGCCCCGCTGCGCGACAGCGCAGCGAAACCGCGGTTTGCTGATGGAGTAGAAGCGCGGGGACGGCTTGGAACGCCGACCTTTGGTCGGCCCCGCTGCGCGACAGCGCAGCGAAACCGCGGTTTGCTGATGGAGTAGAAGCGCGGGGACGGCTTGGAACGCCGACCTTTGGTCGGCCCCGCTGCGCGACAGCGCAGCGAAACCGCGGTTCGCTGATGGAGTAGAAGCGCGGGGACGGCTTGGAACGTCGACCTTTGGTCGGCACTGCCCCGTGCCCCGCGGAGCGGGGCGAGACGCAGACTGGCGTCCCTGGCTGGCGGCCCTACCGCCGCGCCGTCGGAAAAACCACGACGCTCTCGTTTCCGTCCGCGCCCACCGACGCAACTCCGAACAGGTAGTTGTCAATGACGAGGTTCTCGAACGTGAACTCCGTTACGTCCCCCACGAACCTCGAATCCGTCCATTGGGGCGCGGTGGTGTCTCGCCAATAGACGCGGTAACCCGCAAGATTCTCCGACGGCGCCGGATCCCACGACAGGACGGCGGACGCTCGGACCGCCCCGGCAATGCCGACGTTCGCCGGTGGCCCCGGGGCCCAGGCGAGCCCGGCAAGGGTGATCACGTTGACTCCGGTCAGCTTCGCGGCGTAGTCGAAGTTCACTCCTTCGATCACATCCCCGTACTCGATTCCGTCCTCGACCCGGATGTCCTGGTGTTGGCGCCGGTAGTTCTCGTGCGTTTCCATGATGCGGACGCCGGGGAAGCCGGCGTCGTTGAAGGGACGATGGTGGCCGCCGCGTCCGAAGCGATCGAGCCGGTAGATCATCTTCGCCTCGAGATTCGGGATGTAGAGGTCGGTCATCCGGGCGACGTAGCGCGCGAGCTGCCGGGATACCCCGTCGACCTCGCCCCCGGTGACGCGCCGCCGCCGCCGGGACTCGTCGCTCTCGGTAACCGGGGTCGGCTCCGAAAACACCCGGAAAACATCGTTGCGGATCACTCCGTCCACCCCCTCGATGTTCCCGATCATGTCGTTGTTCAGGACGGCTTCGATGTTCCAGCCCTGCTCGCGGGCGACGCTGGCCATATACCGGCCGCCATAGAGCCCCTGCTCCTCTCCGGAGAGACCGGTCAGGATGATGGTGGCGGCAAAAGAGCCGGCGTGTTGGCTCAGCACCCGGGCGGCCTCGATCACGCCGGCCATCCCGCTGGCGTTGTCGTTGGCCCCGGGAGAATCGTCCGTGAAGTTGTTCGAGTCCGAGATGCGGCTGTCGATGTCGCCGGACATGATCACGTACCGGTTCGGTTCGGTCGCTCCCCGCAGGGTCGCCAGCACGTTCACGACTTCGGTGTCCACCGGAATACGTGATCCCGCTTCTCCAAGGATCACGGTGCTCTGGTAGGAGACCTCGATGCAACCCCCGCACGCATCGGAGATCTGGGTGAGTTCCGCGTGAATCCAGCGCCGCGCGGCGCCGATACCGCGGATCTCGCTCTCGGTATCGGAAAGTGTGTGCCGCGTTCCGAACCCCACCAGCGTGCGGATGTCGGCTTCGATCCGGTCCGCGGAAACGGCCTCGATGAGGTCGTACATCCGGGGATCCCGGGCTGGGGGTTCACCGGACTGGACGAGCGCTGCCGCCGGCTGGGTCAGGGACAGCAAGAGCGGAACGAACGGAAGAACGCGTAGTGACATGCGTCTGGTTGTATCACCTCCGGGCCTTCCGCCGTGCAGGTGAAGGGAGCCCTTCCCGCCGTCAGCCGGACGAGGTGTGGTCGTGCGAGATCTTCCACCCTTCCTGGGTGCGCTCGAAGAGGAGAGTGAAGAGGCCGGTGGGGGCGTCGTTTTCCCGCTCGAGGTGGTAGCGGCCGAACACGAACACGTACTCGTCGGAGAGAACCCGAACGTCGAGGTCGGTAAAGGTCAGCACTCCCATGGCTGCCCGGTCGGGATATGTCCGGCGGTAGCGGTCGAGCACGTCGTCCGTGCCGTAGCGGACGCTTCCGCCCGAAACGAACCGCATGCGCGGGGAGTCGAGATAGTCCCCAACGAAAGTGACGAGGTCCCCCTCGTTCCAGGCGCCGGATTGCCGTTCCATGAGCGCGCGGATGTCGGCCTCGATCGCGGCCGTCTCCTCCGGCGCTACCGCGTGACGCTCTTCCGGAGCGGCATCGTCGGAATCACCGGAAGCGGGCGGGGGGGCGCAGGCCCCGCAGGCCCCGGCGAGGAGAATCGAGAGCCCAAGGGAGATCACATGGTTCCGCATCCTGAGCATGGTAGCGACCGGGGCGCGCTACGATGGACCTGAGCAGCCTGCGAAAAAACCCGCACGGCGTTCGAACGGTGATGCATTCCGGCTGAATCGCTCCGCTCTGCGTTGCAATTCGGTCAGAATACAACGGGTATTTCTCCCAAATCGCGCCTTGTCAGCCGGGCGCCTGACCGTTCTCGGCGTTCGCGCCGTCTTTTTCACCGGCTGCTAGCCAGGAGGCGAGCGCTAATGGCGTTTTATGACAATCCCGGGGGCAACGGGCCCTGGTCGGGACTCGGCGGGGAAGGCCCGCGCATGCCCGATCTGGAGGGCTTTTTGAAGCGTTTCGGCGGAAACGCCCGGCGAACGGGCGTGCGGGTCGCGATCGGGGTCGCGGTGGTGATCCTGTTTTTCACCTCGGTCTACCAGATCCAACCGGACGAAGCGGGGATCGTCACCCGGTTCGGCCGCTATGCGCGAGTGACCGATCCGGGGCTCCACTTCGTCGTGCCCTTCCTCGAGTCGGTGACCAAGGTCCCGGTAGAGCGCCAACTCAAGGAGGAGTTTGGGTTCCGGACGGTCGAGGCGGGAACTCGGACCACCTACGACGACCGGCTGTTTCTCGATGAGTCCCTCATGCTCACCGGCGACCTGAACGTCGCGGTGGTCGAGTGGATCGTCCAGTTCAAGGTGCAGGATCCCCGGGCGTACCTGTTCAATGTCCGTGAGATCCGCTCGACATTCCGCGACATGAGCGAGGCCGCGATGCGGGATGCGGTCGGGGATCACAGCGTGGATGAGGTTCTGACCGTAGGCCGGGAACAAGTCGCCTCCCGGGCGAAGGATCTTCTTCAGGAAATGAACGATCACTACGAAACCGGCATCAGCGTCCAGCAGCTCGTCCTCCAGGACGTGAACCCGCCGGATTCGGTGAAGCCGTCATTCAACGAGGTGAACGAGGCGATTCAGGAGAAGGAGCGGCTTACCAACGAAGCGCTTGCCGAATACAACCAGGCGATCCCTCGGGCTCGCGGTGATGCCGAGCGGGTCATCCAGGAGGCCGAGGGCTACGCAGCGGAGCGGGTGAACCGGGCTCGGGGTGAGGCGGCCCGCTTTGAGGCCATCTATACCGAGTACCGGAACGCGCCGCGGGTGACCAGGGTCAGGATGTATCTGGAGACCCTGTCCGAAGTCATGCCGAAACTTGGGCACAAGGTGATCCTCGGTGAGAGCGGCGCGAACATCCTGCCGCTCCTCAACTTGAACGGTGCACAGCGGCTACCACCCGATCCGGGTGGACCGGGCTCGGGCCAGCAGCCCGAACGGGAGGAATCAAGATGAAGCGCACGCTGCCGATCCTCGGGACTCTGGTGGGACTTATGCTCCTTTCCTCATCGACCTACACCATCCGTGAAACGGAACAGGCGATCATTACCCTGTTCGGCGATCCGGTGGGCGGTGCGATTGCGGAACCGGGCCTCCACTTCAAGCTTCCCTTCATTCATCGCGTAACCCGTTTCGACCAGCGCTGGCTGCCCTGGGACGGGGACGCCAACCAGATCACGACCCGCGACAAGAAGTTCATCTGGGTGGACACCTACGCGCGCTGGCGAATCGCCGATCCGCTGCTGTTCTTCCAGTCGGTTCGCGACGAGCGCGGCGCCCAGAGCCGCCTCGACGACATCATCGACGGCGAAACCCGAAACGCGGTGGCGAGCTACGACTTGATCGAGATCGTCCGGATCACGAACCGGGATTTCGAAATCACCGAAGACCTCGTTTCCTTCGTCAACGAGGAGGCCGTGCGGGAGATCGAGCTCGGGAGGAACGGGATCACCCGCAGCATCCTGGAGAAGGCCTCGGAAGTCACCCCGAGCTTCGGCATCGAACTCGTGGATGTCCGCATCAAGCGGGTGAACTACGTGGAGGAAGTCCGGGCCAAGGTGTATGACCGGATGATCTCGGAGCGCCAGCGGATCGCCGAACGCAGCCGTTCAGAGGGTCAGGGACGGGCCGCCGAGGTTCGCGGCCAGCGGGAGCGCGAACTCAAGACCATCGAGTCGGAGGCTTTCCGCCAGGCTGAGGAGATTCGCGGCCGGGCCGATGCCGCGGCTTCCGCCATCTACGCGGGCGCCTACCAGCGCGATGCCGACTTCTACCGGTTCATGAAATCCCTCGAGACCTATCGCACCGCCCTCGACGAAGGAGTCACCCTCGTCATTGGGAGCGACAGCGAATTCCTCGATTTCCTCCGCCGGTCCCGCTGAGGTCAGGCGAGGCCGCCGCGCGTTCCGAGGCCTCCTGGGAACGCGCGGTCGGGGGCGAGCCATGTCCTCGACTCCCATGTCCTCGACTCCCATGTCCTCGACTCCCTGACGCTCAGAAATTCGTTTCCGGCCGGCTCGTGCTTTGCCGGCCGGAATCCCGGGCCTCATCTCTTTCGCGTTGCTGCGCCCCGGTAGTTCCGGCATGATTCGGAGGCGCGGATTTCTTTCCCCCAAAGGTTGACCCCATGTCCAAGACGACGCCGTTCCCATCCCGCACCCGTTTCTGGCCGGGTGTTTTGTTGCTTGCCGCCGCGCTACTGAGCGCGCCGGCCTTCTCCCAGGATGGAACGCCCACCATCGAGGATAAGACCTCCGGGATGACTGCCATTTCCGGCTTCGTCCCGATCTACTGGGATGACGCCACCGGCAAGCTGTATGCCGAGTTCGCCGAGATGGACGAAGAGTTCCTGTATTCAGTTTCGGCGGCTTCCGGCCTCGGCAGCAACCCGATCGGGCTGGACCGGGGGCAGATCAGCCGGCGCGCCGTGCTGAAGCCGATTCGCGTTGGGCCGCGCATCCTGCTCATGGAGCCGAACTACCGCTTTCGGGCCGTCAGCGACAACCCCGACGAGGTTCGCGCGGTGCAGGACGCCTTCGCCCCCTCGGTGCACTGGGGGTTCCAGGTGGCTGCCGAGACCGGAGAGCGTGTCCTGGTGGACATGACGGATTTCCTACTGCGCGATGCCCACGGTTCCGCGGCGCGGATCCAGCGCGCCGGACAGGGGACCTACCGGCTGGATCGGGACCGCAGCGTTTTCTACCTGCCGAACACCAAGGGTTTCCCCGACAACACCGAACTGGAGACCATGCTGACCTTCACCACCGATCAACCCGGCCGCCTGGTCTCCGGCGTCGCCGCCAGCGGCGACGCGGTGACGCTCCGGCACCACCATTCGCTGGTCCGGCTGCCGGGACCCGGCTTCGAGATCCGGGTGGCGGACCCGCGCATCGGCGCGAACGGCCCGACCTACATGGACTACGCGACTCCCATTGACCAGCGGATGACCGTCCGGCTCGCGGCCCGCCACCGCCTGGAGAAGCGGGATCCCTCGGCCGAACGGTCGGAACCGGTGGAACCCATCGTCTACTACCTCGACCGGGGAGCTCCGGAACCGGTCCGCACCGCGCTGCTCGAAGGCGCGCGGTGGTGGAACGAGGCGTACGAGGCGGCAGGATTCATCAACGCGTTCCAGGTCGAGCTGCTGCCGGAAGGTGCGGACGCCCAGGACATCCGCTACAACATGATCCACTGGACGCATCGCCGCACGCGCGGCTGGTCCTACGGCGGGGGTGTCCAGGATCCGCGGACCGGAGAAATCATCAAGGGCAACGTGAACCTCGGCAGCCTGCGGCTCCGCCAGGATCACCTCCACGGCGTAGGTCTGGTGGCGCCCTATACCGGAGCGTCCGGGATGGCTCCCAACGGCCTGCTCGACATGGGCCTGCCGCCGGATCCCGACGGGCCGCACTCCTGCGGTCTCTCGGCGGCGCCCGGCTTCTCCTACCTTGCGCAGGTGGGGGTGGGAGCCTCACCGGTGGACCTCGCCCTCGCGCGCGTCGCGCAGCTCTCCGCGCACGAGGTCGGCCACACCCTCGGTTTCCCGCACAACTACATGGCTTCGACCTATGGCGGCCGAGCGAGCGTCATGGACTACCCGGCGCCGCTCGCCGTCCTCGAGGACGGCGTGGTCAAGCTGGATGACGCCTACGGGGTCGGGGTCGGTTCCTACGACATCCTCTCGGTCCGCTGGGCCTACGGCCACTTCCCGCCGGAAGAAACCGCCGCCGCGCTCGACGCCATCATGCAGGAAGGGCTGATGTCGGAGACCCGCTTCATGGCCCACACCGACAACTACATCGGCGCCGGCGCCCACCCACTCGCCTCGGTTTGGGACAACGGCGGAGACCTCGTCCGGCATCTCGCGCGCGAGATCGACATCCGACAGGCGGGTCTCGACGCCTTCGGAGAAAACGTCATCCGGCCCGGCGAGCCCATGTCGCTGCTGGAGCCGGTACTGGTGCCGCTCTATCTGCACCACCGCTTCCAGATGAAGGCGGCGCTGAACACCGTCGGCGGCCAGGAGTACTACTACGCGGTCCGTGGCGACGGACAGCGCCCGGTGGCGCCCATTCCGGGCGACCGCCAGCGGGAGGCGCTGGAAATCGTCCTCCGTACTCTCGACACGGACTTCCTGGCGCTGCCGGAACGGATCGTGGAGCTCATCCCGCCGCCGGCTTACCGCGAAACGGGGGGCGAGGATTTCGGCGGAAACACCGGCCTCGTCTTTGACCCGCTCGCCGCGGCCGATACCTCGGCGGACTACACCGTGGAACTCCTGCTCCATCCGGAACGCATGGCCCGCCTCGTGAACAACCACGCCCTGGACCCCGAACAGCCCGGACTCGAGTACGTTCTCGACCAGTTGGTCGACAAGACCTGGGGCGCCGCCGAGCCGGGGGACGGCTACCGCCGCGCGGTGCAGGACGCCGCCGAGCGGAGCGTGCTGAACGGGATGATGCGGGAGGCGATGAACCCCGACAACCCGGCGCGGGTGCGGGCGGTCCTCGAAGATCGCCTGATGGCGCTCGGCGGGACGCTCGCCGGCATGGATGACGGGACTCCCCACGAGGCGCTCGCGATGGCCGACATTCGTCGCTTCGCCGACCGCGACGAGAGCCTGGATCCGAACGCCAGCCGCCCGGCGCTGCCGCCGGGATCGCCCATCGGGGGCGCCAGCGCGTCCGGAACACGCCGTATCCCGGGCCGCTGATCCGCCCCAGGGCGGCGGGGCCGACGCTCCGCCGCCCCTAGCAGCCTGTGGACAAAGTCACGCGGCCCAGTTCTCCCGGTGGGGGTTCGAGCGGCGATGCATCCCGGCTGAACCGCGCGCTTCGCGTCGCTCATCGTTGCGTTTCGGTCGGAATACACCCGGTATTCCTCCCTCACGCGCCTTGTCAGCCGGGCGCCTCACCGCTCTCGGCGCTCACGCCACTTTATCCACAGGCTGCTAGTGGTGGTGGGTCGGAATGGGAAGAGCGAGTACCGAAGCGCGCGCCCGAATCATGATGTGCACGGCCGGGTCCGGCCGAAAGAAGGAGCCGGCGTGTCCCTGGTCGTATCCGAGGATCAGGAGATCCCGCGGGCCGGTCAGTCGGGCCAGTTGACGAGGAGGATTCCCTTCGGCGCGGATGATGGGAACCCGGACCCGGTAGAGATCCGCCATTCGCTCGATCGCTGATAAGACCGAGGTGACGTCACCGCCATCTTCAAGACCCCGGCCGATGAAGGAGGGCGGCGTCACCAGCACGGCGGCGAGCGGGATGCTGAATTGCCGGGCCAGTCCGATGGCGGTATCCGCGGCGCGCAGAGTGGCCTCCACGTCGGTGACCGGGATGACGAGCCGCTCCCACGGAAAACTGCCGCCCGGAATCAGCACCGGGCAGGAGAAGCGCGCCATGGTCGAAAGGAAGCTCGCCGCGTTCAGACCAATACGGGCGGCAAAGGACGGTTCTCCGTGATCGATCACCACGCAGCCGGCGTCCGGACGGGCGGCAGCGAAAGGGTCATCCCCGGGGGGAATGCGGGTGACCTGGTCAGCCGGGACGTCGAAATCGGCCGGGGGCTCGACACCCTCGGGGGCCACGATCCGCAGCCGGCGCGCCCGAGAGGTGCGGAACAGGTATTCGGCTTCCCGCCAAGCCACCTCGGGCAGGGGTCGCTCGGCGAAGACCACGATGTGGCTGCCGAATTGGAGCGGAAAGAGCGACTTTCCCTCCCGGAGGAATTCGGCGGCGCCCGGCGCGACCTCCGGTTCTCCGGTGATGAGGAGGCGGTCTCCCGCCTCGATCACCGCGTCCCCGTCGGGAACGACAAAACGGTCCCCTCGGTAGATCCCGGCGACGAGCCATTTCCGGGCGCCCAGGTCCCGCAGCTTCACGTTCACGGCGGGGGAGGTCGGCAGTACCTGGATCTCACGGATCTCGCCGCGGCCGAGACCGAGCGAGGTAGCTACCTGGTGGGAGCGCTCGACCCGGTTCCGGATCTGGCTCGCGATCACTCCCGGACGCGCGATGCTTTCGGCGCCCGTCGCCCGCAGCAGGCCGGCGCGGTGCGATTCGCGCACGGTCCCGATGGTGGAGGGGCGCGGATCCAACTCCGCCGCCACCCGGCAGACCTCGATGTTGACCGTATCCTGATCGGCGGTGGCGATCACCCACTCCGCTCCGTCGCCGGCCGCGGCGCGCAGGGCCAGCGCGCTGGTGCCGTCGCGAAGCAAGGTCTCGAACGTCTGATCGGGCGCCTCCGAGCGGAGGCGTTCGAGCTTCGTCGGGTCGGTGTCCAGCACCACCACCCGCCGCTCGTCGGCGAGCTGACGCGCGAGTTCGCGTCCGGTCTGGCCGGCTCCGACGATGACGACTCGGGGGAGGTCGTGCGGCGGCGGGGCTTCGCGCTCCGAAGTGGCGTCGGGGAGGCGTTCAGGCATGGCGGCGCGGAGCCCGGAGCCGGCCCGGACTCACGCCCCGTAACCGGTGGGCCGGGGCAAGAAACCGGACGGAGAAACCCCGTCCAGCCTCAGGCGAACTCGTGCGAGGAAAACTACTCCGGCTTTCGTGTGCCCGTGATTTCGGATACCGCGACCGTGTCCCAAGGCGGCGTCATCACCCTCGCGATGGGTGCTTGGGGATCCGTCGGGCCGGTGGCCTCCATATAGGGCTCGCCCTCGGCGGTCCCGGCGTCGTACACCTCGGCTCTGATGTCGAGCGTGTCCACCCAGTTGCCGTCTTCGTCCACGGCGCACAGGTTGGCAAAGCTGATGAACCAGTCCGCGCTCGGCTTGAGCGCCTGAGCGTAGCTGAGACAGGGGGTATCCTCGCTCAGGGTGATTTCCTGGACTCCGAGCACCGCGATGATCTCGTCGAAGGTGCTGGCCAGCACCGTGAAGTCCATGGCCTCCGCCTCGGCTACCAACCCAGCGGAGTCGCCCGTCTCGGCCAGCATCTTCAATCCCTCCTTAGCCATGCCGCCCTCCTCCCACAGCATGGTGTCCCGTGGGTGAGCGACAAAAGCAATCCTGTCGTCGGCCATCGCCCCCTCCGGGTACAACTTAGCGCCGAGGATGATGAAGAGGGGATTGGTGGAATAGTTCGGTTTGAATGAGATGCCGTAGGTGGCCATCTCCGCCTCTTCCGGTTCCGGCGTCGGGGGCGGAGGGGTGGGGGCCGGCGCCGGGGCCGGAGCGGGCGCCGGGGCCGCCGGCGTTGAGCCCGAATCACCGCCGCAAGATACGAGCAGCAAGGCAACGGCAAACGCCGCGAGGGCCGACCGAAGTGTTTGCGAAACGTCCGTCTTCACGGGGGTACCTCCTGATGGCGACGCACAGGCCCAGCCCCAAATCCCGGGGAGGGTGGCGACCCGTAACCAATCGTAATGCATGGACCGGGTGTTCCCCGGCCGCCGGAGTGCTGGCTGCCCCGCCTGGGGCCCGGAACTACTCGGCCTTGCGGGTGGCGCTCAACACCTGCACGACCGCGGGCGACACGAAGTAGGGCGCGGCATCGAGGAGCGCGATGGGTTCGCGAGGATCCGTGTCCCCTGACTTGTACTGAAAGTCCTCGCCTTCGGCGGTTCCCGCGTCGTAGGCGATGAGCTCGGCGGAGATCTCCGGGAGCCAGTTCCCTTCGTCATCCGTCGCGCAGATGTTCGTGAAACCGATGAACCAATCCGGGCTTGGAGCGATCATCTGGGCGTAGCTCAGGCAGGGGCGGTCGGAATCCAACTCGATCGAGGGGTCCGGGCTCAGGAACACCTGGAGCAGTTCGGCGAAGGTCCGGGCGTGCACCACCATTTCGGCGGCTTCGGCCTCCTGGGCAAAGTCCTCCGAGGTGCCCACCTCGGCCAACACCTTCATGCCATCCGAAGCGATGGCATCGAGTGCCCAGGGCGCCTCGCCGCGGGCGTGGGCCACCAGCACGAGGTCCGGATAGAAGTCGACGCCCTCGGGGAGAGTGCCGGGGATCCGGGGGCTGATTCGGACATCCGGCAGGACAAATGTGTAGGACTGAGTTTCGGGTTCGGCGGATTCCGGAGGCGGTGGCGGAGCTGGCGTGGGAGCGGGAGCCGGAGCCGCCGGGCTGGAACTGTCGCCGCCACAGCCGGCCAGGGAGGCGGCGAAGGCCGCCACCAAGAGGAGAGCTGCAAACCGAGGGGCGGCGGTTCCAGGAGGAAGAGGGTGCATGAGGGCGGAACGCTCCAAGGGGGGGGAGGGGCCGGGGGGCCAGCGCAAGAGAAGACGCTCGGAGCGTCGATCGGCGAAGATTCTATATGTTGAAACCGAGTTTCAACATCAGCGCACTCTCCAGTTTCCGAGACCGAGCTGCCCAGGCCAGGGATCTCGCCCGCCTACGGCGTGCGGTGCCGGTCGGAAGGCCCCCACCGGGAGAACTGGCCGGCGTCCACCGCGACTCCGGTGCCCGCACGGACGGGATCCACTCCGGGCACGAAGGAAATTCCATCGCTCCCCTGCTTCCGGAGGATCCCGCTGGCCCGCCCGAAGTGTCCGGTGAGGGCGGTCTCCTGTCGCACCAACACCTCGTGGCCGCGCTTTTCCAGTCCGGCAGCCACCCGCCGGTAGTCGGGGGTGCGGATGTCCAGCGTGACGGGCCCCTCATCGGCGTGAAAGCCGGGGCCACCCATGGCCTCCTGGACGGACGCTGCACGGTCCACCAGCCGGGCGACGCCGACCGTGACCGCCGAAATGAGCCGTCGGCCGCCGGGTGATCCCACCACCGCCCACGGCGAGCCGTCCCGAAACAGGATCGCCGGCGCCGCCGCGTGGAGCGCCCGGCGTCCGGGGGCCGGCGAGATCCTCCGGCCCGGGCGCGGATCGAACCACATCATCCCGTTGTTCAGGGGATACCCGAGCCCGGGCGCCGCGAAAGCGGACCCGAACCGCCCGCCGAGCGTTGCCGTGAGCGAGATCGCCATCCCGTCGGCATCCATGGCGTTCACCTGGGTCGTGCAGTCCGACGAGGGTCCCCCCGAGGGGGGAGGATTCGGGAACGCTTCACCCATCGGTGGAACGGGTGCTGCGGGCGTCCGGATCCGGGGGCCGTCCGGAGACATTCCCTGCCGCCGCGCGCGGAGGTAGTCAGGACTCAGCAGACCGGGAAGGGGCACCGGAGCACTCTCCGGATCGCCCAGGTAGGCGAAGCGATCCAGAAACGCCAACCGAAGCGACTCCGCCGCCAGATGGAAGAACGCGATCTCTGGTTCGACGGAGCCGGTCGGAGGTCCCGCGGGAGGGAAGGCGTCCAGATGGGAGAGAGCGGCGGCGAGGGTGGGGCCCCCGGAATTCGCCGGCAAGGTGGCCACCTCGGAGTCCCGATAGCCGAACCGGAGGGGCGAGACTTCGCGGACCGGAATCAGCCCGAAGTCGGATTCCTGGAGAATCCCACCGGCCACGCTCACTGCTTCGGCGAGCCGCCGCGCCACGGATCCCAGGTAGAAAGGTTCGGGGCCTTCGACAGCAAGAAGCCGCAGCGACCCAGCGAGGTCGGGATTTCGCAGGCGATCCTCCTCGCCGAAGGGCACGAACGGACTCCCATCCTCGCGCGTATAGAGCGCGAACGCCGCCGGGCACCGTTTCAGCCGGCGGTAACCGGCCGCCGCGTGCACTGCGAAGACCCAGTCGGGAACGAATCCCTCTTCGGCGAGGCGGATCGCCGGTTCGGTTACCGCCTCGAAGGAGAGCCTTCCGAAGCGGCGGTGCAATTCGAAAAGAACCGCGGGAGCCGTCGGGACCAGCACGCTGAGCGGCCCGGTCTCCGCCTGGTCCCCTCGCGTCGGGGGAAACCCGTAGAGGCCCCCACCCACACCCGGCAGCGGATCGAACATGTCCTCGCGGGTATGGGCCGGACAACGCGGGCTGCCGTCCAGCGCGACCGTCGAAGTGTTCGCCGGGTCGAAAACGACCGCGTAGGCGGTGCCGCCGAGGCCGTTCATCGCCGGCTCGACGACCCCGGCGGCGAGTCCGGCGGCCACCGCGGCATCCGCGGCGTTCCCGCCCGCCGCGAGAATCTCGCCACCGGCACGGGCGGCGCCCGAGGTCATCGCAGTTACCGCGCCGCGGTTGCCGGCCACCCGGGAGCGGCCGGGCAGGGGGACCTGTTCGATCAGCGAGGTGGTCATCCCACTTCAGTCGGCGAGTAACGACGGGTCCGCGTTCCCGCCACAGAGGGGAGTGAGGATGTCGCGGCCCCGGAACCGATCGGGATGTTCGAGGAGCGCCGCGATCCCCGCGGCGCCGGCGGGCTCCACCACGAGTCCGAGGGTCCGATGGAGCAGGCGCACCGCGTCACGAAGGGCTTCCTCGCTGACCTCGACGACCTCGTCAACCACCTGACGCATGAGGGGAACCGCCTCCGGAACCGGAACGCGGACCGCGATTCCGTCCGCGATGGTCGCCGGTGCGACCTCCGCGGGGGACGGGTCCCCCGACAGGAAGGCATGCCGCATGACAGGCGCTTCGCGCGCCACCACGCCGACCACGGTCGTCTCCCGAGCGGCGTGACCGATCCAGAGCCCCATCCCGCCGATGAGCGCCCCGTTTCCGATCGGAATCACGGCGGTGTCGGCCAAGACCCCCGCCTCCAGACACTCGAGCGCGATGGTGCCGGCTCCCTCGGTGATCTCCGGCTCCCGGCCGTCCTCCACGAACCCGGCGCCGGTTTCTTCCGCGTAGCGAACGGCTGCCTCCTTCGCGGCGTCGAAGTCCTCGCCGACGAGGCGGACGTCGGCGCCCAGGCTGCGCATGGCTCTGACCTTGTCGGGATTCGCGTGGAGGGACGAGAACACCGTGAGCGGGATTCCCGCCCGCCGCGCGGCCCAGGCGAGCCCTTGTCCGAAGTTGCCCGCCGATCCGGTGACCCAACCGGGGCTGCCGGGGGGCAGGCCGCGCAGCCGGGCCGCGGCCTCCGGTCCCCGGCGGGCGCCGAACCAGCAGGCGCCACGCGCCTTGAAGCTCCGGATGGGGTTGACGCATTCCACCTTTACGGTGACCCGGCAGCCGGTGGCCGCGCCCAGCAGGTCCGAAGCAAACATCGGCGTGTCCCGGAACTCTGGGGGAATGGCGGTCCGGGCGGCTTCGATCCCTTGCGGGGACGGTTCTGACGGCACGCCGGGGATGGTAAGGCGCGGGTCCGGGGTCTCGACTGTCGAATACACTTCGGCTCCCGCTTCGACAGCAGTTCCCGCGCCGCCGGAAGGGCCGGGCCGCGAGGGGCGGGTGAGGAACATCCGATGAAAGAAAAGGCACCGTGGACCGGCCGCAATATCAGCCGCCGGCAGTTCGTCCAGGTCGGCGCCGCCGGCGCGGCCGCACTCGGCGCGGCGGCGTCAGGAGCGCCCGCCGTCCAATCGTCAGGCCCGAACCCGGTGGTGATTTCCTCGGGGAACGGGAACCGCTACAAAAACGGCGGGGACGAGGTCGTCGTGGAACGCGCTTTCCGCATGATGACCGAGGGCAAGGACATTCTCGAGAGCCTGATTGCCGGAGTGAACATCGTCGAACTCGACCCCGAGGACGCGAGCGTCGGTTACGGCGGCCGCCCGAACGCGGACGGGGTGGTTCAACTGGACTCGTGCTGCATGCACGGACCGAACCGGCGTGCCGGCGGGGTTGCGGGGATCGAGGGAGTGCGGACTCCCGCCAACGTCGCCCACCAGGTCCTCCAGGTCACCGACCATCACCTGCTGGTTGGGAAGGGCGCCCAGGCCTTCGCCCGCAACATGGGCTTCGAGATCGAGGACGATTTGAACACGCCGCGCTCTCGGGAAATGTGGCTCGAGTGGAAGCGCCGCATCGATCCCGGGCACTACCTCGACCCCAAGAAGCGCGCGGACGCCGCGCACGCCGCCGGGCTCTCCATGGTCCGCGACGGGCTGATGGACGAGGAGGACTACTACGGGACCATCAACTGTGACGGTCTGAACGCGAACGGCGACCTGGCCGGCGTAACCACCACGAGCGGCCTGGCCTGGAAAATTCCCGGGCGCGTCGGCGATTCCCCAATCCTGGGGGCGGGTCTTTACGTGGACAACGCGGTGGGAGCGGCGGGATCGACCGGCCGCGGCGAGGCAAACATCTACGGCCTCTGCTCGTTCCTCATTGTCGAAGAGATGCGGCGCGGCGCCCATCCCAAGGATGCCGCGATGACCGCACTTTCCCGCGTCAAGGACAACACCGTCGAAAAGCGGCTGCTCAACAGCCGGGGACTTCCGAACTTCGGCCTGTCGTTCTACGTGATGAACAAGGCCGGCGAATACGCCGGAGTCTCGATGTACGCCAGCGCCCGCTCGACTTACGCGGTCTGCACCGAGAACGGCCCCGAGTCGCTTCCCATGGAACCCTTCCTCGAGGGGAACCCTTCGGACTGAGGACCGCTCGGACGGTGCTGGCGAAGGGTGGCCGGGGCCGATGGCGGAGATCTGCCGTCCTGCCGGCGCTCGCCTTGGCATTGGGCCTCCCGGCCGTGGCCCGCGCCCAGGATCCGGCGAAAGGCGCCGAGGACCAACCCCGTCCACCGACCATCTTCGATTTCATCGACTACGAAGTGAGGGATCCCGAAAACCTCCATCCCCCGGCGCGGAAGTTTCAGGACCGCTGGCGCCGCATCTGGGGCGCCCTCGGGATGCGCTACCACCTCTACCCGTCGCAGCAGACCGGGCCCGAGAACTGGCCGCCTCACCTCTACGCCGGTGGCATGAACTACAGCATCTGGCGAAACCCGACGACCGGTTGGCCGGACTTCTGACCGTCCTCTCGAAGCGCTGAGACCTCGAACGGCCGCGAACGCGTGCGGATCCTGAGCTTCACCGCCGGAGCGGGAGAGATGCTCTGCGGGAGTTGTATCCGCGACAACGCGCTTGCCCGGGCGCTGGCGACCCGGGGACACGATGTCCGTCTCGTCCCGCTCTACCAGCGGAGCCGGAGTGACGAAAGGAGCCTCTCCGAGAAGCGGGTCCGCTTCGGCGGGATCTCGGTCTTCCTGCAGCATGCCGCCCCGCTCTTCGGGGCGGTACCCGGACTCGCCCGCGTGCTGGACTCCGCGGCGCTGCTCGGGTTCGCCGAGAGGTTTTCCTCGACCACGGACCCGACCAGGCTCGGACCGCTCACCGTAACCACGCTCGAGGGTGAGCGGGGCTCGGCCCGGCGCGCGGTCAAGGCCCTCGCGGAATCCGTCCGCCCTGAACCAGGGGACACCCGCCCCGACGTGGTGGTGCTCCCCAATTCGCTCCTGCTCGGTCTCGCGGCGCCGCTTGCTGCGGCGACGGGGGCACCGGTTGTCGTCACCTTTTCAGGAGAAGACCTCTTCCTCTCGCAGTTGCCCCCCGCAGACCGTGAGCGGGCCCTCGGGCTCATGCGGGAGGCGGTGGACACCGCGGACCACTTCGTAGGGGTTACCGAGCATCACGCGCGGGGGATGGCGAACACCCTGGGAATCCCCGAGGATCGGGTGTCCTTTGTTCGCCTGGGCGTGGATCCCGCAGGATTCCCGAAGGATCCCAAGGCTCCGCCGGCGGTCGCCACGGGGGGGGTGCTCGAGCCGGTGACCATCGGATTCTTCTCGCGGATCGCTCCGGAGAAAGGGCTGGATCGCCTGGCCCGCGCGGTGCTCCAATTGGCCGCGCAACCGGAGGCACCGCCTCTCCGGGTGCGGGCGGCCGGCTGGATGAGCCGCGCCGGGCAGGGCTATCTGGACGAGGTTCGGGCGCTGTTCGGCCCCGGCCGGGAGCGGGTTTCCTTCGAGTACCTCGGCGAATTGGACCGGAACGGGAAGATCGCGTTTCTGCGGGCGGCCGATGTGGTGGCGATACCTGCGGTCTTCCCCGAGCCGAAGGGACTTCCGGCGATTGAAGCGATGATGGCGGGCACTCCCGTGGTGGTTCCGCAGGAAGGGGCGTATCCCGAACTGCTCGATCGAACCGAGGGAGGTGTTCTCGCCCGCTCCAGCGAGGCGGACGACTTCGCCGCGGCGCTTTCGCAACTCTTGTTTCATCCGGAGCGGAGAGCGAGGGTCGGCGCGCGCGGCTTCGAGCGCGTCCGGGAGGAATACTCGGCCGACCGGATGGCCGAAGAGGCCGAGGCGGCGTTCTCGCGGGTGGTCGCCGCCTGACGGGAGTCAGCAGCCCGGGAGGAAAACCATGGAAACCGATCTTCACGACTCCGAAGCCGCCGTCGCGGCGCGCCAGGACCTTGACCAGCACGTGCGAGACATGGTGCGCTGGCATTTCTCGGAGGAGACTGGGTGCCCGTTCTGGCTTGATTTCCGGAAGCGGTTGCATTTCGACCCCATCGCGGCGGTTCAGGGCTTTGACGACCTGAAGAAGTTCCCCCCGTTCGAAGACGAATGGCTCCGGGGCGGGCCGGTGCGCCGCTGGATCCCCGCGCCGTACCAGGACCGGCCGCTCTTCGTCTTCGAGACCGGGGGAACCACGGGAATCCCCAAGAGCCGCACGTCGGTGGACGATTTCCGCATCGACTACGAGCTTTTCAGCGCGGTGCTGTCCGAGGAGGACTTTCCGACCGGGTCCAACTGGCTGATGCTGGGACCCTCGGGGCCGCGCCGGCTACGACTCGCGGTGGAGCACCTGGCCCAATTCCGGGGCGGGATCGCTTTCTGCGTGGACCTGGACCCACGCTGGGTCATCAAGCTGATCCGGAAGGGCTGGACGGAACACCTGTTGGCGTATCAGGCGCACGTCATTGACCAGGCGCTGACCGTGCTGTCGGCCGGCCACGACATCCGCTGCCTCTTCACGACGCCGAAGCTGCTCGAAGCGCTCTGTTTGCGGCTTGAGGACGAAGGGAAGACCCTCGCCGAGACGGGGATCCGAGGCATCTTCTCGGGGGGCACGGAGTTCACCCCGCAGTGGACGCGATTTGCGATGGAGGAGTTGCTGGACGGCGTGTTCCTGCAACCCACCTACGGCAACACGCTGATGGGGCTCGCCCCGGCGCGCCCGCCGACTCCCGAGGACGGATACAAGATCGCCTACTACCCGCCCATGCCGCGCGCCGCGCTGGAGGTCGTGGACCCCAAGACCGGCGAGGTGGTGGACTATGGCGAAACTGGGCGGGTGCGTCTCACCACCCTGACGCGGGAGTTCTTCGTCCCCGGTTTCCTCGAACGCGACGAGGGCGAACGCGAGCCGCCCTGGGGCCCTTACGCCTGGGACGGGGTCAGCGGCGTCCGCCCCTTCGGAAAAATCCCCGGCGGCACCACGGTGGGGGTGTACTGACGTCCGATCCGGCGTACATCCACCGGGCGCTACGGGCCGCGATTTTGCCGGGAGGCGACGACTTCCCGAGGAGGAGAAGAAGATGACCAGGCGAACCTGGATCCGGAACGGCGGGCGCGGATGGTTAACAAGGATCCTGGCGGCGGCCGTCGCGACCGCCGGGGCCAGCGCGGCGAGCGCCCAGTCCGAAACCGTCCTCATTCGCGCGCGGACGATCCACACCGTCACCAGCGGAACCCTCCACGAGGGCGAGATCCTGATCCGGAACGGGATCATCGAGGCGGTCGGCTCGTCCGTGGATGTTCCCGCCGACGCCCGCGTGTACGAAGCCCGGGTGGTGATCCCGGGCCTGATCGACGCGCACGCGCACCTCGCCCTGGACCGTTCCGGCCGCTCGCGCATCCCCGGCCCGGTGACCGCCGAATGGAAAGCCGTGGAGCACCTGGAGCTGTCGGATCCCATGATCCAGGTGGCGCTCTCCGGAGGCGTGACGTCGCTGGTCACGCGCCCGGGCAGCGGTGTCATTTCCAGTGGGCAGTCGGTCGCGCTCAAGCTGAAGCGCATTCCCGGTCCGGAGATGATCCTCAAGCCCTATGTGGACCTGAAGATGGCCGTGCGCCCGTTGATCAACCTGCGGCCCGGCGAGACGCCGCAGACGGTGATGGGGTGGTACGCCGCCGCCGACGAATACTTCCGCCGCGCCGAAGCCTATGTGCGGGAGCAGGAAGCCCACACAGCCGGAGCCGGACCGGCGCCGGGGCGCGACGAGCGCCTGGAGGCCTTCGCGGCCGTGATCCGGGGGGAGGTCATGGTCCACGCGCACGCGCACTATCCGAGCGAGGTGATGATGGTGCTGCGCCTCGCGCGCAAGTACGACTTCTTCGACCGCTTGGCCCTCGCGCACGCGGAGGAGATCTTCCCGCTCACCGAGCTGCTCGCCGGAACCAACATCGTCCCGGTAATCGGTCCGATGATGATCGTCCAGTATTTCAACGATCCCAAGCCCCTGAATCTGCTGAAGGAACTTCTGGACGCCGGCGTGCACGCCAGCATCCAGACCGACATGTCGAACCAGCACTTCAAGGACTTCCGCGAGTACGGGGCGTTTCTGGCGCGCCACGGCCTCACGGACGAACAGGCGCTCGAGGTAATGACGATCAACGGAGCGCGCGCGATGATGCTCGACCACCGGGTGGGCAGCATCGAAGTCGGGAAGGACGCGGACCTGGTGCTGCTCGACGGGCATTTCCTCGATCTGACCGCCGACCGGGTGGAGCGCGTGTTCGTGGACGGGCGGCTCGAATACGAACGCGACCGCGTGCTCCAGCCCGTGAGGCCCCGCGCCGTGGGGCCGTTTACCCCGGTGACCGGGGCGATCACCCCGGACGACGAGGCCTTCGCCATCACCGGCGCGCAGGTGTTCACCGTGAGCAGCGGCGCAATACAAAACGCCACCCTGGTAGTCGAGGACGGCCGGTTCACCCGGGTGGAGGCGGACGCCGCTCCGCCCGCCGGGATGGCGGTCATGGACGTAGGGGGCAGGGTGGTCATGCCGGGAACGGTGATCGCGCGCGCTTTTCCCAACGACTGGATCGGCGACCTCAAGTGGCAGGTGCAAAACGACGAGACCACCGCGCCGGTGGTGCCGGAGATGAACGCCCTGTACGCCGTGGACCCCTGGTTTCCGTCGTACCGGGTGAACACGACCATCGGAGTGACCGCGATCCACGTCACCCCCGGCACGCGCAATCTGGTGGGCGGCAGCGGCGTCGTGGTGAAAACGCCTGGCCTCGACTTCGAGAAGATGGTGCGCCGCGAGCCGGCCAGCATGGTGTTCGCCCTCACTGCCTCGGCGCTCAGGGAGTGGACGGACGAGGCGGGGGCGCCGCTGACGGTCGAAAGCGGCTCGGCGATGGTCCGAAAGACGCTGGACGCCGCCCGGAGGTACGCGGATGCGGAGGAGCCCCAGGAGTACGACGCGCGCCTCGAAGCGCTCCTGCCGCTACTCCGGCGAGAGGTGCCGGCGATGGTTCATGCGAACCGCGTTGCCGAGATTGAAGAGGCGCTGAGCCTCGCGGAGGACTACGGCCTGAGGCTCGTGATCACCGGCGGGGTGTCGGCGCACCGACTGGCCGACCGGCTCGCGGCGGCCGGCGCGGGAGTCATTCTGGGCAACTCCGGGAGCTACGCGTCGGACATCCGCGGGGGTGGTGAGGGCTGGAGCGTGGAGGGGCCCGCCATCCTGAACCGGGCCGGCGTCAAGGTGGCGTTTTTCGGTCCGGGCGCCTCGCGGCGCGCTTCGCCCATCGGGCGGCTGGGCGGTGAACCGATCCTCAACGCGGCGTGGGCCTTCCGCAACGGCGTCCCGGAGGTGGACGCGCTGAGGATGGCGACGCTGCATGCCGCCGAGCTGCTCGACTCGGGCGATCGGATCGGAAGCATCGAACCGGGCAAGGACGCGGATTTCGTCATTCTGGAAGGGCATCCGTTCGACTACCGGGTGGTGCCGGGGTGGGTGTTCGTGGACGGGAGGTTAGAGGTGGGCGGTCCTCCGTAAGCCCGCGAGCGGCGCCGCGGTCGGGGTGTCCAGAGGACGGCAGCCGGGACCGCCGGTGTTCACACCGGCACCGCACCCCAGAGGGGTGCGAAAACGCATCCCGGTATGAGTACCGGTAGCGGGTAGGCAAGGGACCGCCGACCTCCGGTCGGCACCGCGGCGGGTAAGGACACCGGAATGGCTCAGCGCCCCTCATGCGTAGCGGGTCCCCGTCTCGATCGGCTTCACCGCAACTTTTCCACACCGAGGCACGGCGCGAGAAGAAACAGTCTGGTCTTTCGTCTGTCTATGGTGGAGGACTTGCCGATGAATGAATCAACGCCGCACCCCACAGGAACCGAGCCCGGTTTGCCGGATCAACGCGAGCATCTCTATACTCGGCCACATGCGGAGCAGGGACGGATGACCGGGACGGCGCCTTCGCCTCTTCCCGGCCGCGGAGTCCGTTCCGGAGAGGCCCTAAGCCGCGCAGACCGGTTCGTCATCACCATGCTTGCCGCCTTGCTCGGCAGCACGCTCGTTGGATTCGTGGCGATTGGCGGTCAGCTTCTCGGCCTCCAGCGGCAGATCGGAGAGCTTCGCGTGGAAATGCACGACGAGATCGGTGGTCTTTCCGAGCGGCTGACCCGCGTGGAAACCCTGCTGCAGGCTCGGGAAGGTTCGGCTCCCACCGCTCCGCTGCCGCCCGGCCTCTGACACCTGGCGGCAGGCGGCGGTAACAGCGCGGGCACTGGTCGCGCACAGCGAGGGACCGCCGACCTCCGGTCGGCACTGCGCTGGCCACCGAGCCCGCGATATGCGCACCGATATGCGGGCGTCGCTCGTTGTTGGGAGAGGCGTTCGAGTCTCTCCTACTTGCTTGGATCGGCAAACTTCACAAGGAGAGGACGGGTCTGTTCTCGAATCTTGGCCTCCGTGTCGACGCTGGCGCAGACCAGCCTTTCCGCCAAACTCTTGCTGGCGATAGCCAGATGGAGCCGGGAACCGCGTTCGGGCTTTTTGTCACCAAAGCCGAAGGTGAAACCTGGCTTCTTGCGGCGATCGCAATGCGCTCGGCGATACAGATCAACAAAGTCCCCGTCGCGACCCACAAGCGCTCTGAGCTCCTTCTGTTCGAAGCAGGTGTAGCCGCCCGTTTTCCCCAGTCTCTTATCCAGTTTCACGTTGAAGTCGCCGCAAAGGAGGCTGTCCCGACCGGCATAGCCTTTCTCGTAGAGATGTTCGCGGAGGCGTTGCAGCCACTCGATCCTTCGCATCGGTATTCCCGTTATCGGCCCGTAGGGGGCATAGATTGACGCGACTCGGAGGCTGCCGATGTCGAGAGCCAGGAACCGGGAACCGGTCACACCGGGACAGTGCAGCCCCTTGACGACCCCTCTCGCCGGAGGGAGGTCGTCCCGGATTAGTATCGCGACGCCCCAGTCCCATCTCTCCCCGGTGCCAAAGGACACAACTCGGTAACCATGATTTCCGAGTTCCTCTTCCGGGAAGTCGTCCTCCCGCACGAGGGTCTTCTGGAGCGCTATTACACCGGGCCGCTCCTTGTCGAGCCAGCCAAGGAGATTCCGCAAATGGTCAGAGCCTTTGCGGCACCCGTTTATCATCAATGTAGCGATTCTCATTGGATTGTTTCCGCCGGGCGCCAAAGGTACACACCCGGGGCGCCAAATGTTGTCAGCAGGTACCGAAGGTTGTCGGAGGGGCAGGCTGAAGGCTGGGCGCCAGTCGGGGTCAGGAAGGCTGCGGCTCTTGCGTTGACATGAGACCGACGTCATCGCCGCTGGTTTCGCGCTCCCGCGCGATGCCGACCAGAGGTCGGCGGTCCAGGCCGACTGCGTCATCCCGACGCGTAGCTCTACGCGCTCTCGCTGGGCTTCGCCCAGCGGTGCCGACCGGAGGTCGGCGTTCCAAGCCGTCCCCGCGCTTTTTCTCGGTCAGCGATTCGCGGAGCCGGCCGGCGGTCCGGGGGTCAGTTCGTGGCGGGGTGCGTCCGGTACTTGTCGAACCAGGCCACGATGTTGGCGATCTTCGCCATCAACTGGCTCGGCCGGCGGCTCATGTCGTGGGATGCGCCGGGGAGCCGGACGACTGCCGTGTCGATGCCGCGGAACTTGAGGGCGTGGAACAACTGGTATGACTCGGACAAGGGTGTCCGGAGATCCACTTCCCCCGTGACGACCAGGGTCGGTGTCGTCACGTTCCCGACCAGTGAAATCGGCGAGAACTTCCAGTAGGGCTCCGGGTTCTCCCAGGGAAGGCCCTCGTAGCGGCTGAAGTAGTAGCCGTACCAGTTGTCCGCGGTGAGCGTCTTGCTGATCCAGTTGACGACTGGCTTTTGCGACACTGCGGCGCGGAACCGATCGGTCTTCCCGATGATCCAGGCGGTCATGATTCCGCCCGCGCTGCCGCCGGTCACGAAGAGGTTGTCCTCGTCCACGTAGCCCCGGGCGATCACCGCATCTACCCCGGACATGAGGTCGTCGTAGTCGTTGCCCGGGTAGTTGCGATACAGCAGATCTCCGAACTCTTCGCCGTAGCTGGTGCTGCCGCGAGGATTGGCGTAGAGGACCACGTATCCGGCGGCGGCGAGCAACTGCATTTCCGCCGAGAACCGGTCGCCGTAGTTCGTTACCGGCCCGCCGTGGATCTCGAGAATCAGCGGGTACCGGCGGCCCGGATCGAAGTCCGGCGGCTTGACGATCCAGCCCTGAACGGGCCGGCCGTCGAAGGATGAATCCCACCGGATCTCCTCGACTTCGCCGAGGGTCTTGCCGGCGAGCAGGTCCTCGTTCAGCGAGGTGAGCTGCCGCACCGCTTCCCGGTGCCGGCCCACCGCCGCTTCGCCCGGCATGTCCGGGCGGCTCTGGTTGAACGCGAAGGAGCCGTCGTTCGCGACCGAGAACGAACCGCCGCTGTAGGGACGGCCGTAGGAGGTACCGCCGAGGCTCTCCCCGAGAACCTCGACTTCGCCGTCGAGCGTCACGAAGGCGACCTTCGAGTTCCCTTCGTCGTCGTACTGGAAGTAGAGACGGTGGCCGTCCGCGGCCCACACCGGGTTCGAGACGCTCCGGTCCAGTCCGGTCGTGACGACACGCTGGCCGCTCCCGTCCAGATTCATGACCTGGAGGCGGCTGACCTGGTAGGTGCGTACCCGGTCTTCGTTACCCACGAACGCGATCTGCTGTCCGTCGGGAGATACCGCAGGGCTGTGGTCGGGTCCCTTGCGGTCGGTCAGCGCCCGGATCTCCCCGCCGGCAACCGGCGCGATGTAGAGCTCGGAGTTGCGGTAGTCGTGTACCCAGTCGGGGTTGCGGTTTGAGGAGAAGACGAGGTGCTCTCCATCCGGCGTCCAGGCAGCCGGACTGGTGTGTTGGAAATCCCCCGAGGTGACCTGGACCGGCGTCCCGCCTTCGACCGGAAGAACGAAGATGTGGTGGTAGCCGAAGTCGAGATAGCCCACCCCGTCCTGCCGGTTCTTGAAGCGATCCTCCATGATGGGGGGATCGGCCCACTCGGCGCCGGGAGGCGGTTTCGGGGGCACGGCGAGTTGCGGCGGCGGATACGGCACCAGTTTGTTGAACGCGAGCCATTGGCCGTCGGGCGACCAGCGGACCCCGCTGGGCGATTCGAGAAGCTGGGTGAGGGTGGCCGTCTCCCCGGTATCCATCCAGCGAAGCTGGATCTGGCCGTCCGCGGAGTAGGCGATTCGGGTGCCGTCGGGGGACCAGCGCGGCGACCGGCCGGCGCTCAGGCGGCGGTGCCCGGTGCCGTCGGCGTTCACGATCCACAGTTCGGGCCGCTGCCGGTCGCGCATGATGTCCATAGAGGTGCGGACATAGACGACCTGGCTGCCATCCGGCGAGATCTGCGGGTCGGCCGCGAACTCGAGCTGAAAGACGTCCATCGGCTCGAACCGGGACGAGGTTTGGGCCTCGCCAGGGACAGGGACCGTCATGAGGATGAGGGCGGCGGCGAAGAGGAGGTTGGTTCGGGTTATTCCGGGCATCTTTCGACTCTTGGGTTCGGGGTAAAGGGAGGAACTCGGCAAAGTACCAAAGCCGGCCGGTTGCATTCTCGAGGGATCACTCTTCGGACGACGTCCGGTACTTCTCGAACCAGGCCACCTGGTTGGCGACCTTCGCGATCAACTGGCTCGGCCGGCGGCTCATGTTGTGGAACGCTCCGGGCACCCGGACCACCGCGGTGTCGATGCCGCGGAACTTGAGGGCGTGGAACAGTTGGTAGGACTCCGACAGCGGCGTCCGCAGGTCCGCTGACCCCGTGATGATCATCGTCGGCGTCGTCACGTTGCCGACCAGCGAGAGCGGCGAGAACTTCCAGTAGGGCTCCGGGTCCTCCCAGGGGAGGCCCTCGTAGCGGCTACCAAAGTAGTTGAACCAGTTGTCCGCGGTGAGCGTCTTGCTGATCCAGTTGATGACGGGCTTTTCGGACACGGCGGCGCGGAAGCGATCCGTCTTCCCGACGATCCAGGCGGTCATGATCCCGCCGGCGCTGCCGCCGGTCACGAACAGGTTGTCCTCGTCCACGTAGCCGCGGGCGATCACCGCGTCCACCCCGGACATGAGGTCGTCGTAGTCGTTGCCCGGGTAGTTGTGGTAGAGCAGATCCCCGAAATCCTGCCCGTAACTGGTGCTGCCGCGGGGGTTGGCGTACAGCACGACGTATCCGGCGGCGGCGAACAACTGCATCTCCGCCGAGAAGCGGTCGCCGTAGTGGGCGATCGGTCCGCCGTGGATTTCGAGGATGAAGGGGTACCGGCGGGTCGGATCGAAGCTCGGCGGTTTGACGATCCAGCCCTGGACGGGGTGGCCGTCGAAGGACGAATCCCACCAGATCTCCTCGACTTCGCCAAGAGTCCGCTGGCTGAGAAGGTCCTCGTTGAGCGAGGTGATTCGCCGCACCGTTTCGCCGGGCGCGCCCACCGCGACCTCCCCAGGCAGGTCCGGACGGGTCTGGTTGAGCGCGAAGGCGCCGCTGTTTGCGACCGAGAACGAGCCGCTGCTGTAGGGAAGCCCGTAGGAGGGCCCGCCGACACCCTCCCCGAGAACCTCGATCTCGCCGTCCAGGGTCGTGAAGGCGACCTTCCTGTTCCCCTCGTCGTCGTACTGGAAGTAGATCCGGTGCCCATCCGCCGCCCACACCGGATTCGAGACGCTTCGGTCCAGGTCGGTCGTGACGACCCGCTGGCCGCTCCCGTCCAGGTTCACCACCTGGAGGCGGCTGACCTGGTAGGTCCGCACCCGGTCCTCGTAACCCACGAATGCGACCCGCTGTCCGTCGGGAGACACGGCGGGGCTGTGGTCGGGGCCGTTCCGGCTGGTCAGCATCCGAATCTCTCCGCCACCGACCGGGGCGAGATAGATCTCGGAGTTGCGGTAGTCGTGCTCCCAGTCCGGTTTGCGGTTCGAGGAGAAGACGAGGTGAGCGCCGTCCGGTGTCCAGGCAGCGGGACTCGCGTGCTGGAAGTCGCCCGAGGTCACCTGGACCGGCGTGCCGCCTTCGACGGGGACGACGAAGATATGGTTGAAGCCGAAGTCCAGATAGCCGACCCCGTCCTGCTTGCTCTTGAAGCGGTCCTCCATGATCGGAGGATCGGCCCAATCCGCACCGGGGGGTGGTTTCGGAGGGGCAACCAGGCGCGGAGGCGGATAGGGGACCAGTTTGTTGAAGGCGAGGTGACGGCCGTCGGGCGACCAGCGGATCGCGCTGGGCGAGTCGAGGAGTTGGGTGAGGGTGGCGGTCTCGCCGGTGTCCATCCAACGCAGGCGGATCTGGCCATCCGCGACGTAGGCGACCCGAGTGCCGTCCGGCGACCAGCGCGGCGAGTCGCCGGCGGCCAGCCGGCGATGACCGGACCCGTCGCCGTTCACGATCCACAACTCGGTGCGCTGGCGATCGTGCATGATGTCCATTGAGGTCCGGACATAGACGACGCGGTCACCGTCCGGGGAGATCTGGGGATCCACCGCGAACTCGAGCTGGAAGACGTCCATCGGCTGTAAGGGGGACGGACCGGCCGTCTGGGCCTCGGCGTGAACCGGGAAGGTGTTGACCGCCAGCGCCGCGGTGAGCGCGAGGGCGGCCGCCGGGGCGAGGGAAATCAGATTCGTTCGGGTGATTCTGGGCATGCTTCAACTCCCGGGTTCGGTGGACGCGACAGATTCCGCAACTTACCAGAGGCCGGCTGCGGCAAACGCCGCACGGCGACGCTGAGGGATCAGTTGCCGGGCTCCACCCGGTACTTTTCGAACCAGGCCAGTATGTTGGTGACCTTGGCGATCAACTGGCTGGGCCGGCGGCCAATGTTGTGGAACGCGCCAGGCACCCGGATCACCGCCGTGTCGATGCCGCGGAACTTGAGCGCGTGATAGAACTGGTACGACTCCGACAGCGGCGTCCGCAGGTCTGCCGCCCCGGTGAGGACCAGCGTCGGCGTCTTCACGTTTCCGACCAGGGAAATCGGCGAGAACTCCCAGTACGGATCCGGATCCTCCCAGGGAAGGCCCTCGTAGCGGTTGTTGTAGTAGTTGTACCAGTTGTCCGCGGTGAGCGTCTTGCTGATCCAGTTGATGACGGGTTTCTCGGAAACGGCGGCGCGGAAGCGGTCCGTCTTCCCGACGACCCACGCTGTCATGGCCCCGCCGGCGCTGCCGCCAGTCACGAAGAGGTTGTCCTCGTCGAGGTAGCCCCGGGCAACCACCGCATCGACGCCGGACATGAGGTCGTCGTAGTCCTCGCCCGGGAAGTTGTGGTAGAGCAGGTCGCCGAACTCCTCGCCGTAGCTCGTGCTGCCACGGGGGTTGGCGTAGAGGACGACGTATTCGGCCGCCACGAGCAACTGGATCTCCGCCGAGAAGCGGTCCCCGTAGTGCGAGATCGGCCCGCCGTGGATCACGAGGATGAACGGATACCGGCGGCCGGGATCGAACCCAGGCGGCTTGACAATCCATCCCTGAATCGGGGCGCCGTCAAAAGACGAATCCCACCAGATCTCCTCGACTGCGCCGAGGGTCTTGCCGGCCAGCAGGTCCTCGTTGAGCGAGGTGATCCGCCGCACCTCACCCCCGCGCGTGCCCACGGCGATGTCGCCCGGGGTGTCCGGAAGTGTCTGGTTGAGCGCAAAGGAGCCGTCCGTCGCCACCGAGAATGAACCGCGCCCGGACGGACCGCGGTGGGAGGCGCCGAGGTCCCCCGCCAGCGTCTCGACATCGCCGTCCAGCGTCGCGAAACCGACCTTCGCGTTGCCCTGGTCGGCGTACTGGAAGTGGAGACCGCTCCCGTCCGCAGCCCATATCGGATTCGACACGCTGCGATCGAGCGCGGCGGTGACGACGCGCTGGTCGCTCCCATCCACGTTCATCACGTAAAGCCGGCTGAGCTGATAAGTCCGTATCCGGTCCTCGTAGCCCACGAACGCGATCTGCCCACCGTCGGGAGACACGGCGGGGCTGTGGTCCGGCCCGCTCCGGTCGGTCAGCACCCGGATCTCCCCACCTGCAACCGGCGCGATGTAGAGCTCCGAGTTCCGGTAGTCGCGCACCCAGTCCGGATCGCGGTTCGAGGAGAAGACGAGGTGCTCGCCGTCCGCCGTCCAGGCGGCTGGGCTCGAGTGCTGGAAATCGCCCGAAGTCACCTGGACCGGCGTTCCGCCGTCCGCGGAGAGGACGAAGAGGTGATTGAACCCGAAATCGAGATAACCGACTCCGTCCTGGCGGCTCTTGAAGCGGTCCTCCATGATCGGCGGGTCGGCCCACTCCGCACCCGGGGGTGGTTTCGGCGGGGCGACAAGTTGCGGCGGCGGATATGGCACCAGCATGTTGAAGGCGATGTGACCACCGTCGGGCGACCAGCGAATCCCGCTGGGCGACTCAAGGAGCTGGGTGAGGGTGGCAGTCTCGCCGGTGTCCATCCAGCGAAGCTGGATCTGGCCGTCCGCGATGTAGGCGATCCGGGTTCCGTCCGGTGACCAGCGCGGCGAGTCGCCGGCGGCCAGGCGGCGGTGACCCGTACCGTCGCTGTTCACGATCCACAACTCCGTGCGCTGGCGGTCGTGCATGATGTCCATTGACGTGCGGACGTAGACGACCCGCTGTCCATCCGGCGCAATCTGCGGATCCATCCCCATCTCGAGCTGGAAGACGTCCATCGGCTCGAACCGGGACGGCTCGGCGTTCGTCTGGGTCGCGGCACCGGCGGGGAAACTGGCGAGAGCCAGCGCCGCGGCGAAGGCGAGAGCGCCAGCCGGGGTGACGAAGGTTTCCTTCATTTGTGTGATCCTGGGCATCTGACGGCTCCTCGATTGGGAGTGGGGGGACGGCTCTCCAACTTATCAGCGCGGACGGTGAGGCGCCATTCCGGTAGCTGGCGCTTTGCGATTTCATCCTCTCCCGGGGGCGATGCCGGTATGAAGGCCGACGTTGTCATGTTGCCCGCTACACTCCGTCGCCCGTGATCCGCGTTCCGGTCCTCCGCTGGGGAAAGCCCTACCGCAGCCTGGAGACGACGACCGTTTCCCACTTCCTCACCGGCGAGCCGGTTGCCGAGGTGGATCAGGTCACGCCCGGAATCGTGAAGCGCGACCTGAGGCAGGCTGGAAAGGCGCGCGCGGCGCTCCGGGATTTCCCGATCCGCGATCTGCTGGCCCGCGTAAAGGAGGCCGCTCGCCTCTACATGGAGGCAGAACTGCCGCTCGGCGACGCCACCCAGAGCCCGCAGGAGTTCGTCCGCTCCCAGTCGGCGACCACTGGCCTCCCGGAATCCATGTGCCGCGCCAACATGGAAAAGAACCGCTTCGTGCTCGAGCGGATGGACCAGGTACTCGACGCCCTGACCCGCGGCCTGGAGGTCGACATCCTTTCGACCGGACACGGGATGGAGGAGCGGGGCGTCCCGGTGTCCTACCAGGCGCAGACCCCGGTGCTCGCCTGTGTCCTGCCGTCCAACTCGCCGGGCGTTCACACGCTCTGGCTTCCAGTGATTCCCCTGCAAATCGGTCTCGTGCTCAAGCCGGGTCCCGAAGAGCCCTGGACCCCGTATCGGATGGCCGAGGCGTTCTTCGCCGCCGGGATTCCCCGGGAAGCGATCGCCGTCTATCCCGGTGGCGCCGAGGTGGGGGCGGCGGTGGTCGAAGCGGCGCCGCGAACGCTGATCTTCGGCAGCCGGGCGACGGTGGAGCGCTACCGGAGCAATCCGTCGGTCCGCGTCCACGGCCCCGGGTTCTCGAAGATTCTGCTCGGTGACGACGTGGTGGATCGCTGGGAAGAGCATCTGGACGTGCTCTTCGAGAGCGTTTTTCTGAACAGCGGGCGCAGTTGCATCTCCTGTTCCGGAATCTGGGCCTCCCGGCATACCGAGGCGATCGCCGCGGCGCTCGCGGAGCGGCTCGCCTCGTTCCGGCCGCGCCCGCCCGACGACCCCGAGAGCACGCTCGCCGCCTTCACGGTTCCCGGAATGGCCGAAGCGATTGACCGGGACATCGAGGAACGTCTGGCCGGTGGCGGGGCTACCGAGCTCACCGCCCCGCTACGGGGCGGCCCGCGCCTCGCGCAGGAGGGACGGGCTTCGTGGTTGCTCCCGACGGTCCTGCATTGCGAGAGCCCCGAAGCGCCTGCCGCGAACGTCGAATACATGTTTCCCTTCGTCTCGGTAGTCCGCTGTCCGCAGGAAGAAATGATCGGACGGATCGGAGACACCCTGGTGGCCACCGCAATCACCGACGACGCGAGCTTTCAGACGGATCTCCTGGAGACGAACTCGATCGATCGCCTGAATTTCGGACCGATCCCGACAACCCGGCTCAACTGGCTCCAGCCGCACGAGGGGAACATCCTGGACGTGCTTTACCGGGCCCGGGCGTTCCAGAGCGCCTGAGAGGCGTGGATACCGGCGAAGGGCTCGCGGGGTCCATGACCGCGGGCCTCGAAGTGTCGGGGCTCGTCAAGGATTACCCGGCACCCTCGGGACTGCTCCGAGTCCTGGACGGCGTGGACCTCGCGCTGCGGCCCGGCGAAGCCGCCTCCGTGATGGGCGCCTCGGGCTGCGGCAAGAGCACCCTCCTCTTCGTGCTCGGCGCGATCGAGACCCCCTCCGCCGGAGAAGTTCGGCTCGACGGAGTGGATCCCCACGAACTCGACCCGGACGACCAGGCCGGCTTCCGGCGCGACCAGGTGGGTTTCGTGTTCCAGGATCACTGCCTCCTGCCGCAGTGCACGGCGCTCGAGAACGTGCTGGCGCCGACCCTTCCGGATCCGCGTCCGAACGACGCCGAGCGCGCCGCCGCCCTGCTCGACCGGGTGGGGCTCTCCGGCCGGCTGCGACACCTCCCGGCGGAGCTTTCCGGCGGCGAGAAACAGCGGGTGGCGATCGCCCGCGCCCTCGTGCGGGCGCCCCGGCTCCTCCTGTGCGACGAGCCGACCGGCAACCTGGACGGGGAATCTGCCGACGAGGTGGCGGCCCTGCTCCTGGAGGCGAGTGCGCTCGACGAGGGCCGGATCGTCGTCCTGGTCACCCACGACGCGGAGCTGGGAGGGCGTTTCCCGAAGCGTTTCCGGATGAGCCGGGGGCGCATTACCGGCATCTGAGGCATCTGAGGACGCGATGGCCACCGGCTTCGGGGCTGCCCACCTGACGCGGCGGGGGCTTCGTTACTACCGCCGCGAGCACCTGCTGGTCGCCGCCGCCACCGCGGTGGCCGTGGCCGTGCTGGTCGGCGCGCTGGTGGTGGGCGATTCGGTTCGGGGCAGCCTGAGGGCGGCCTTCACCGAACGCCTCGGCGACACCGACTACGCGATCCTCCCGACGCACGCGTTCGCGGACGACCCGGACTCCGGACTGGCGGCGCGGCTGGCGGCACGAGACGAGTACCGCGCGCGGTTCGAACCGGCCGTTCCGATCTACCGGCTCCCGGGCACCGTGGTCGCCCCGGACGGCGGGACGGTCCCCGTGACCGTGCTCGGGGTGGATGGGCGTTTTTTCGCGTTCCACGGGCTTGAAGACGTCATCGACCCGGGCACGGTGCGCGTCAGTAGTGGCGTCCGGCGGCGCGGCATCGCTCCCGGAGACGCGCTCCTGATACAGGTCGGCGGGCACGAGGACATCGCGGCGGCGTCACTGTTCGGAGAAAAGGAGAACACGGGGATCATGCTCCGGCGCGAAGTCGCCGGCTGGCCGGCTCTGACTCCGGGAGTGGCGTCCGGCGACTTCGCCCTCTTCCCCGGGCAGGGGGCCACCCGGGCGGTCTTCTTGCCGCTCGACGACCTGAGGCGGTTCGTCGAGCTGGAGGGCAGGGGTCGCGAGGACGACGAGGCCCCCCTCCGGGCCAACGCCCTGCTCATCCGGAACACCGCGCGGGACGCAGCAACTGCTGGCGACGCCGCGGCGCTCGAGGACGTACTCGCCGAGGTGAGTTCTCTCGATGACCGCGGGCTGACGCTGAGCGACGGCGCGTCGGGAGGGAGCGTGCTGGAGAGCCGGAGTCTGGTGCTGGACGACCGCGTCGTTGAGGGAGCGCTGGCGGCGGCCGGCCAACGGGGCGCCGACGCGGCGCCGGTACTGACCTATCTGGCCACGGGCATCCGGGCAGCCGGTCGCGAAACCCCATATTCGCTCGTCAGCGGGATACCGGCGGGGCTCCTCCCCGGCGGCGACGCGCGGGAAGACGAGGAAGACGTGCTCTATCCGGGGCCGTGGCTGGCCGAGGACCTTGCACTCCGCCCGGGCGACCCGCTCGAACTTTCATTCCTCGTCTGGGAGGAGGAAGGGCGCTTCCACACGGAATCGGCATCGTTGGTGGTGGGAGCAACGGTCCCCGGCGACGGCCTCTTCCTGGATGAAACGCTTGCTCCGGAGTTCCCGGGAGTGAGCGATTCGACCCGGATGGGTGACTGGGATCCGCCCTTTCCGGTGGATCTGAGCCGGATTCGCGAGCGCGACGAGGAATACTGGGAAGTGCACCGGGCGCTCCCCAAGGCGTTCGTGCCGCTCAGCACCGCAAGGCGTCTGTGGAAGATGCGCCAAGGGAGCGCCACCTCGGTTCGATTCGGGGCCAGCGGCGCTGGAGGCCCGGGCGGCGATCTCCACGAAGCACTGCTCGCCGCGTTGCCGCCCGAGGACTTCGGGCTCGTGCCGCTCGCGGTCCGCCAGCAGGGGCTCGAAGCGTCGCGGGGCGCGACGGATTTCGGCGTGTATTTCCTCTACTTTTCCTATTTCCTGTTGGTGTCGGCGTTCGTGCTGCTGGCGCTCCTCTACCGGTTGGGAGTGGAACGCCGGCTTCGGGAGATCGGGCTGTTGCTTGCGTGCGGCTGGTCCCCGCGCCGGGTTTCCCGCAGCCTGCTGTCCGAGGCCGCAGTGGTGGCGTCGGGCGGTGCGGTGGCCGGTGCGTTCGCCGGTCTTGGCTACGCAACCGGCATGATCGGCCTGCTCTCCGGAGTGTGGGAGGGCGCGGTGGCCGGGACACTCTCCGCGAACGCGGAAGGCGGCAGTGCGGGCGCTGCGCTCGGGGTGTCGGTTCGGTGGTCCTCGGTCCTCGCGGGCGCCTTTTCGGGCGTCGTGATGGCCATGGGAGCCGCCTGGTGGACACTGAGGAAGCTCGTCCGGTGTTCCCCGCGGGGACTTCTCGCCGGGAATCCCACTGAGGACCTCGGGAGTTGGCCACTGGTCGCGCCGGCCGGTTCCCCCGGCGCGGGCTCTCGGCGCTTCGCGGTCGTTACCGGAGCCTCCGGCCTCCTGCTGCTCGGCTTGGCGGTCACCGGGACCATCCCGGAAGCGGCCGGTTTCTTCGGGGCGGGCGCGGCGTTCCTCGCGACCGCGTTCCTCGTTGCGTGGGCACGTCTCAAGGGCCTTGCCGACCCGGTGCACCGTGCCGCACCCCCGCCCGGTTCCGGCCTCCGCGGGCTCGCGTTCCGCGCCACCACCTTCCGGCCGGGACGGAGCCTGGCGGCGATGATCCTCGTCGCCTTCGCCGCGTTCACCCTGGTGGCGGTCGAAGCGTTCCGAAAACGGTCCGATCCCGGAACCCTTCCGGCGGGGGCCGGGGGTTTCGTGTCCATTACCGAAACCGTCTTCGGTTCTCCCTGGGATCCGCGCGACCCCGAAAGCAACGAGGCGCTCTATCTGCTGCTGCCGCCGGATCTCTCCGGATTCCGCATCCAGCCGCTCCGGCTCGCCGGCGACGAGGACGCGAGTTGCCTGAACCTCTATCGCCCCTCGCGGCCCCGGGTGATCGGCATCCCGCGGGCGCTCGCGGAAGAAAACCGCTTTCCGTTCGGCGCCCACCTCGGCGAGAGCCCCGAGGAAATCGAAAACCCCTGGCGCCTGCTGTGGCAAGACCGCGAGCCCGGAGAGGCGATTCCGGTCATCGGCGACCAGAACTCCATGACCTACGTGCTCAAGTGGCCGGTGGGGGAGGAACGGGCCTTTCCGATCGGGGCGGCGGGCGCCCCGGTCCGCCTGCGGCTCGTCGGCACTCTCTGGGACAGTATTTTCCAGGGCGAGTTGCTGATGGCCGAGGAGGACCTGCTCGCGGCGCTCCCCGCTCCCGACGGCTATCGGCTCTTTCTCACCGAACCGGAGGAGATCCCCCGGGGCGAAGAAGCGCTTGCCGCCGCGGAAGCGTTCGCCGGCAATATGGTGACTGGCGCACTTGCCGATTACGGGGCGGTTTCGACGTCCACCCGGGCCCGCCTTGGCGAGTTCCACCGGGTGGAGAACACCTATCTCTCAACCTTTCAGGCGCTCGGCGGCCTCGGGCTCCTGCTCGGCACCTTCGGCCTCGGAGCGGTGTTGCTCCGGAATGCGGACGAACGCCGACAGGAGTGGGCCCTGCTGGCCGCCGCCGGCTACCGCCGCCGCGATTTCACCACGTTGGGCTTTTGGGAGAACGCGCTGCTGCTCACCGCCGGACTCGCCGCCGGGAGCATCGCCGCGTTCATCGCGATCCTCCCGGTGCTCGGAGACCGCGACGCCGGCGCCAGCCTCCCGCTTCTCGCAGTGCTGCTGATCGGAGTTCTCGGGTTCGGGCTGGCGGCCGGAGCCCTCGCCGCCCGCGCCGCCGCGAACCGGCCGATCCTGGAGTCACTCAGGGCCGGCTGACGTTCGGCGAAGCGGCCCCAGCCGGCTGACGGACGCCATCGTCGCCGCGGATCAGAGTTTCGGCTCGGGGTTTTCCGTGTTGGTCCCGCCTTCCTGCAGCAAGATCATGTGCGTGGTCGAGGCCGCGTGGCGGAACGCCTTCGCCTCGCAATAGTCGGGATCGGCAAACCATGCCTCGACCGAGGCCTGGTCGCGGAATTCCAGCAGGACCATCCGCCCGCCGTAGTTCTCGCCTTCGATACTGGCGATGGGTTCGCCGCGGGTCAGGAAGCGGCCGCCGTGTCTCTTCACGATCGAAGGCGTCTGGTCCGTGTACCTCCGGTACGTTTCAGCATCGTGAATGGTCATCATCGAGACAACGTAGGCAGGCATCGATTTTCCTCTGGGACTTTCCTCTAACGCACCTCTAAGGCACGAAGATGCTCTTCGGGATGTATCCGGTGACGACCTGCGTGAGGTCCACGACCTCGCTGACGCGGAAGTCCACCGCGATGCTTGCGAGTGAGAGCGCCTTGGCGGGGGAGAGGCCCTTTTCGTCGCCGAGGAACTCCACGACCTCCCAGGTCGCCGCCCGGGTGGCCCGGTCCAGGTCGAGGTCGATCCCCATGATCATGTAGAAATCATCGTCTTCCGCCCAGGGCGAAGACGGGGCGCGGCCCTTGTGGACGGCGAACCGGAAAACACCACTCAGCGACTGCTCGATCGCGGTGCCGCTCACCTCGCCGTCCCCCTGGGCCCCGTGCGGATCCCCGGCATAGAAGAGGGCTCCGGGATGAAACACCGGGAGATACAGGGTGGTCCCCGCCTTGAGGTCCTTCACGTCGAGGTTGCCGCCGAAGGGCCCCGGCGGACGCGAGCCCTGAACCCCGGGAACGGTCACGCCCGGCTCTCCCACCACTGGATCCGGGGCCACCGCCAAGACGCCCATGAAGGGCGCCAGGGGGACGTGGATGTCGTCCGAGAGGAAGGCGACTTCGCGGCCGTCCACCCATCCCGTCCGGATGAGATGGCGGGTCCCGGGCGGGATCTCGAACGCCGGGTCGTCCGGGCGGGCGCCCGGGTAGCTCTCGGAAAAGACTCCGCCGCGGGCGGAGGTGTTGTTGACCCCCCACGGCACCCGGGTCTCGACCGAGAGGATCTCGATCTCCAGCATGTCCCCGGGCTCTGCGCCCTCGATGTACACCGGGCCGGTGATGACGTGGCCGCTCCGGCCCTCGCGGGGCCGGCCGTCGCGCGAGGCCCAGAAGTCGAGAACATCCTGGTGGATCTCCTCGCGCGGCACGCCGAGCGCGGTGAGCCAGGCGACCGGCTCCTCATCCTGGACCGCGCCGTTGTGGGTGAGGGTGTCCATCCGTACGGTCTCCCCGGGGCGGACCCGGAGCACGGGTTCCTTGTCGATCGGAAACCAGCCCCAGTTTGTGTTCTCCGGTGACGACGCCACGAAGTGGTCCGCCTCCGGCGCCGTGGCCGAGGTCGTACTCGCTTCGACCCCGTCGGTTACGGCCTCGGGAGGGGCGCAACCGGCGGCAACCACCGCGATCAGGATCCAACCGGGCCCCGGCCGGAGTTGTCCGTTTCTTCGCATTGGCGATGTCTCCTCAGCGGCCCGGTCCGGCGGCGCCCGAACCGGTGCGCATCCCCCGGTTCGGGCCAGTAAAGTCCGGCTGGACGTCCGAATCCGCGAGATCCCAGGCCATCTGGTAGACGAGCCGGACGATCCGCTCCATCTTCTCGTACTCGATCTTCTCCGGCCGGTCGTAGATCGTGTGGTAATCGGGGTGGAGGCCGGTGTGGAAGAAGAGGGCGGGGACTCCGGTCTGGAGGAACGGCCACTGATCGCTGCGGCGGAGCAGGTTGGAAACGTTGTTGTCGTAGCCCATCTTGAGATCGAGCTCGGATTCCCGGTTCGCCGAGCGCACCATCTCGGTCATGGTCCGGCTGTAGCTATGGCCCAGGATGTTGATGGCGTTGGCGTTCGATTCGGCGGTCTGGGGTTCGAGCCCCCGAAAGCGCCGCCCGCCGCCACGCCGGACCTCCTCGTTCCTCCCGATCATGTCCATGTTGAGGACCGCAACCGTCGCCTCGAGGGGATGGAGGGGGTTCAGCGTGTAGGCCCAGGCTCCGAGCAATCCCCGCTCCTCCGAGTTCCAGGCCGCGATCAGGATGGAACGCCGGGGTCGATGGCCGGCGGCGGCGGCGCGCCCGAGCGCCTCGGCGATCTCGATCAGGCCCACCGTTCCGGAGCCGTCATCGTCGGCGCCCGCCCAGATCAGGTCGCCGTCGGCGCCGTCGTGGTCATAGTGGGCGCAGATGACGACCCACTCGTCGGGGGCCTCCGCTCCGCGCAGGAGACCGACCACGTTCCGGTCAGGGGTGGTGGTGCGCTCGACCGAGGTGGTGAGCTGGACGCGGGTATCCAGAAGCAATGGTGCGCTCATCCCGCGCTCGGCCATCGCTCCCAGCTCGGCCAGCGAGTGCCCGCTGCCGGCGAGCAGCGTTTCCGCCACCCGGGGCGAGATCACCGCCGCGGGAATCTCAACGGATTCCACCCAGTCGGCCAACGTGATGCGGGGAACCCGGCGCGGTGGGTCCGGCCAGGCGCCCTGCGCGCCGGCCGCGAAATCGAAGTCCCCGGGGTGTTGGTGGACATCGCGCACGAAGAGGACCGCCGCCGCCCCGGCCTGAGCGGCGGCGACCGCCTTCCGGAAAGGACGGGAGACCTCCGAGGTGACGAGCCCGTCGAAGAGGCTCGCCGGGTCCGTCTCCCCGGGCTCGTGGTCGAAGATGAGGGCAACGCGACCCTCCAGCCCGGCGCCTTTCCAGTCGTCCCAGCCGAAGTCGGGCGCCCGGATCCCGAAGCCGGCGAACGCCAGGGCGCCCTCCGCACTCGCAGCGGGCGAAAAGCGCTGCGGGTAGAAGCCCTCCCCGAGTTGCACCGCCTGGGTGACGTCTCCCAGGATTTCCAGCCGGTTCCCGCTGCCGAGCGTGCTGTGCGCGAGACGGTATCGCTGGAAGAACGAACCGCCCGGAGGCTCGAGGCCGGCCCGCTCGAAGCGGCTCGCGACGAACTCGGCGGCGAGGTGGTTTTCCGGCGTCTCGCTAAGTCGTCCCTGCATGCCGTCCGAAGCGAGGAAGAAAAGGTCGGCGCGGAGGTCGGCAGCGGTGATCGAATCCACCTCCGGCGCCGGCGGGCGCTCGGCCTGGCCCCAGACGAGCGGAGCGACGAGGATCTGGAGCGCGACCAGGGCGCTGCAACGGGGATGAATTCGCATCGTGATCCCTCCCGAGGGGCGCGGCGAGTCTATCCGGGGTCCCGGAGGCGGGGTCACCGCGGGAAGTGCCGGCCGGGGCGGATAGGATTTCCCGCCATGAGCCGCTTCCGTCTTTCCGTTCTTTTCTTGATTTCTGCCGTCGCGTTTGCGGCGGCCGCATCAGCTCAGTCCAGCGATCCGCCCCGAGGATTCCTCGGTGGGCAGTGGGACGAACAGCGGGAACTGGAAGAACGCTTCCGGGCAATTCCCGATCCGGCCCGGCTCCGGGAGTACATGGAGTTCATGACCGAAGAGCCGCACGTCGCCGGGCTCGGTCATGGCAGCAAGCGGGTAGCCGAATACGCGCTCGAGAAATTCCGGTCCTTCGGCCTCGACGCGGAGATCGAAGTCACCGAGGCGCTCATGCCGCTCCCGATCGACCGGCACGTCGAGGTGATCGGCCCCGAGCCCTACACGCTGCGGCTGGCCGAGCCCGGGGTCCCCGAGGACAAGGACTCCTCCGACGAGGGGCGGCTGCCGACCTACAACGCGTACGCCGCCGACGGAGACGTCACCGGGGAAGTGGTCTATGTGAACTACGGAATCCCCGAAGACTACGAAAAGCTCGCGGAACTCGGAATCTCGGTCGAAGGGAAGATCGTGCTCGCCCGCTACGGCCGGAGCTGGCGTGGCATCAAGGCCAAACTGGCGCAGGACAACGGGGCGATCGGGGCGCTCATCTACTCCGATCCCGAGGAAGACGGCTACTACCAGGGACTCACCTATCCCGAGGGCCCCTACCGGCCCAAGTGGGGGGTGCAGCGCGGCTCCATCATGGATATGCCGGTGCACCCGGGCGATCCGTTGACCCCGGGCTGGGGCGCGACGGAGGACCGCGAGAAGTTGACTCGGGAGACCGCCCGGACTCTGGTGCGGATTCCGGTGCTTCCGATCTCCTGGGGTGACGCCCTCCCCATTCTGGAGCAGCTCCGCGGTACCGCGGCCCCGAACGACGACTGGAAGGGCGCGCTCCCGATTCCGTACCACATCGGTCCGGGTCCCACGACACTCCGGATGCGCACCGCCTACGACTGGCAGGTGCGTCCCATTTACAACGTGATCGCGCGGATCGAAGGCTCGACGTATCCCGATGAGTGGATCGTCCACGGCAACCACCACGACGGCTGGTGCGTCGGGGCCACCGATCCGATCAGCGGCGCGGTCCAGCTCATGGAGACCGCCCGCGGCTTCGGTGAACTCCTGAAGGCCGGGATCCGCCCCCGCCGCACCGTCGTCTTCGCGCTCTGGGACGCCGAAGAGTGGGGTCTGCTCGGATCCACCGAATGGGCCGAGACGCACCGGGACGAACTCGGAGAAAAGGGCGTCGTGTACATCAACTCCGACAGCACCGGGAAGGGCTGGCTCGGCATGGCGGGAAGCCACACCCTGCAGCGCTTCCTGAACGAGGTGGCGCGCGACATCGAGGACCCGGAGCGGGGCATGAGCGTGTTCGAGGCCGCGCGAGCCCGCCAGCTTGAGACCGCCGCGAATCCCGAGCTCCGGCAGGAGATCGAGCAGAGCGATGACCTCCGGTTGGCGGCCCTCGGATCGGGCTCCGACTACACGGTGTTCATCGATCACCTGACCATGGCGTCGCTGAACCTCGGGTTCGGTGGTGACAGCCCGGGCGGGGTCTACCACTCGAACTACGACTCCTTCCACTGGTACCTGAACTACTCGGACGGTGATTTCGTGTTCGGGCGGGCCCTCTCCCAGTTGATCGGGACCGCCATCCTGCGGCTCGCGAACTCCGCGATTCTGCCGTTCGGGTTCACCGACCTCGCCGATGCGATGCGGACCTACGTGAAGGAGATCCGCGAGACGCACGCGGCGATGGAGTCGCCCGAGGAGATCGATTTCGACGCTCTGGAGAGTGCGCTCGATGCTCTCGAAGAGGCGGGGCAGGGGTATGAGGAGGCGCTCGCCGGACTCAGCGATGCTCCGGCGGAAGCGGTGCTGGGCAACGCCCGCGTTTCCGAACTCAACCAGCTCCTCTACACCTCCGAACGCCGCCTCGGCTCCGACGAGGGTCTACCCAACCGGGAGTGGTTTCGTCATCAGGTCTATGCGCCCGGCTTCTACACCGGCTACGGGGTGAAGACGATCCCTGGTGTCCGCGAAGGCATCGAGGAGGAGGAATGGGAAGCCGCCCGCTTCTACGTGCGGGTGGTGGGGGAGGCCCTTTCGTCTCTCACCGAACAGGTCCGCGCAGCAGAACGGATCGTCGCGGATCTTCGCTGAAGCGGGATCGCTGCTTCCGATCCGCCTGGGCCGCCCGTTGATCCCGGGCGGCCCGAAGTGACGCCGTCTTCGGCTGATCCCTGCGTCGAATGCGAAAGTTCCTGGCGTTCGCCGCCGTCTATCTGATCTGGGGATCTACCTACCTCGCGATCGGCGTCGGGGTCCGGGACGTGCCGCCCTTCCTGATGGCCGGGGTCCGATTCCTGATGGCCGGAGCGATTCTTTTTCTCTTCGCGAGGCGCGGAGAAGCGCCCCTCACGCGGCGGGAATGGGCGGAAGCGGGGCTCGCCGGGCTCCTCTTCTTCACCTCGGCACACGGCCTCGGCCACTGGGCCCAGGTTCGCATTCCGTCGGGCGTCGCAGCGGTGCTGGTGGCGACGGTGGTCTTCTGGATCACCGGACTCGACGCCGCGTTCGTTACTCGCCGCCTACCCAAGGCAATTCCCGTGCTCTGCATTCTGGCCGGTTTTTGCGGGGTGGTGGTGCTGGTCGCACCCTGGCGTTCGGAGGCGGTGCTCGATCGGGCGGGAGTCATTGCGATGCTGGCGGCCCCAATTGCCTGGGCGACGGCGAGTCTTTGGTCGCGTCGAGCCACCATGCCCCGCTGCCTCCCGCTCTCGGCAGGTGCGCAGATGCTTGTTGGCGGGGCCGCCCTGCTTTTGGTGGGGACCGCCGCCGGGAACTGGCAGGCGCTCTCGCTAGCGGAGGTCGGCGTGCCCGCTCTAGGTGCCTTGCTCTACCTCGTCGTGTTCGGCTCCATCGTGGCGTTTGTCGCCTACACCTGGCTCCTTTCCCACGTTGAACCCGCGCTGGCCACCACCTACGCCTTCGTCAACCCGCTGATCGCCGTCCTGCTGGGATGGCTGATTCTGAGCGAGGAACTTTCGCCCCGGATGTGGCTCGCGCTCGCCTTGATCGTGATGCCCGTGGCGCTCTTGCAGTGGAACGAGGCGCGGCTTCGGGCGACCATCGCGGTCGGCCTTCGGGGCCCGGCCTAACCACCACCTCGGGGACCGCTGCACACGGCGGACGCCGCCCGGCGCCCGCGTCGGCCCGGCTTCCGCTAGCGCCGGATGCGCGCTGGATCAGAAGAGAAAATTGTGGTCGAAATCCGGGATGCGGCCCGCCTCGATGAGGACAATCCAATCCCGAAGATCGTCCTCACCGCGCTCCCAAAGATCTAGGCACAGCTCCAGGTAGCGCAGCACCACCTGCGGCTCTCCCCGCTCCAACAGGGCCTTCGCGAGCGCCATGTCCGGTCCGCGAAACGTCCGCAGCGGAGCGCCCTCGGTTCGCCCCGCAGCGAGGAGGCGAGCGCGTGCCTCTTCCAGGTCGCCTTCACTCAACGCAATGCGGCCCAGCACGAGGTTCCCGTAATGGATGTAGTCCCCCTTGTTTCGGTCGCCCGTAGTCGCCGCCAGCATGGCGTCCGCATACCCGCGGGCCTTCTCGAGAGCCCCGGCGGCAAAGGCGGTTACTGCGAGATCCGGCAGCAGGTCTGCGCACGCCTTCGCGTCTAACAGCTCGTAGGCGCGCTCGAAGGCGGCGAGCGCTTGAGCCGCGGTCGCGGCATCCGTGCCCTGATAGGGATTGTGGGCCTCGCGCCAGCGATTGCGGCCCAGTTGCTGGGCCCAGTAAGGATTGGACGGCTCGAGCCTCTCGGCACGAGCCAAGACCTCGGCTGCCAAGTCATCATCGCTAACTGTGAAAAAGCGGGACGCGTTCCGCAGCAGGGACACGTTGTCCGGTTCGTCATCCATCAGTCGAATCCACGCCTGTTTCCCCGCTGCGTATCCCTCGGGATCGAAGAAGGGCGCGATCCGAGCGCCTTGAAGCACCTCCGATTCGGGAATGTTCCTGATGAACCAGAGAACGTGCCGCGAGTGCTCCTTGCTGGCTGAACGTGGTTGTGCGTCGTAGTAGCCGACAAGCCGAGCGCGGGCTACCAGGTTCTGCGGGTTCTCGGCAAGCTGCTGCTCAAGAGCTACGGCCTCCACGGCCGTGAGATCCGAGCCCTTCAACTGTTCCTCACGAAGGTCCTGAGCCAGCGCCGGCACCCCGATCAGCGTCGAGATCATCAGCACGCCGGGAATGAATCGCCATCGAGGCGACGGGGCAAGGTTCCTGAAAGAAAGACGGGCTCGCACTGTCGGTCCCTGGCTCATCTTGAACACCGGCCGAGCGTCAGAAACGCAGGTTGCGGCGGAAGTCCGGCGTCCGGCCCGCCTCGATGAGGGCAATCCAGTCTCGCAACGTATCTTGGCCGTTGTCCCAGAATTCCAGACACGACTCCATATAGCGTAAGACCTCCTGTCGCCGACCGCGCTCGAGAAGCGCCTTGGCGAGCGCCATGTCCGGCCCGAACGACCTGAGGACCGGAGAACCCTCGGTCCGTGCCGCGGCGAGGAGGCGCGAACCAGCCTCTTCCAGATTCCCCTCCGTCAGCGCGATCCTGCCCAGGACGAGGTTGCCGAAGTGAATGAACCTGCCCTTGTTGAGGTCGCTCGGCACTGATTTCAGCATGGATTCGGCGTAGCCGCGAGCCTTGTCGATATCTCCCGCCACAAGAGCTGTCACAGCGAGATCCGGCATCAATTCGGCGCGGTCGGCGCTATCGGACAGTTCGTAGGCGCGCTCGAAATCGGCAGACGCGAGGCTGGCGCCCTCGCGGTCCGATCCCTCAAACGGATTGCGGGCTTTCATCCAGCGCAGTTGGCCGAGCTCTCGTGCCCAGTGCGGATTCGAAGGTTCGAGCACCTCCGCCCGTTTCAACAGATCGACCGAAAGTTCCTCTTCAGTAAGGGTAAAAAAGCCCGCCGCATGTTTCAGAAATACGGCGTTCCTCGGCTCGTCTTCGATCCGCCGGAGCCACGCTTCCTTCGCCTTCAAGTAACCGTCAGGATCCACCATGGGGAAAATGGAAGCCGCTGGTCCGGCCAGCACCTCGGACCCCGGTTCGTTCTCGATGAACCAGAGGACGTGCTCGGTGTGTTTTGCGCGTCCCGTCCCTCGCTGGCGCCAGTAGTAGCCGAGGAGTTGGGCGCGGACCGCCAAGTCTTCCGGATTCCCGCCAAGTTGGTGTTCGAGTGCCGCGGCCTGATTCGAAGCGAGCTTCCAGCCCTTTCGCACTTCCCCTTGCAGATCCTGGCCAAACCCCGGTGACCCGAACAGAACCGGCGCAGTGAAGGCAACCACAAACAGCAACCGGTGAAGCGGCATGACGAACCTCCTATAGAAGCATAACGGCAAGCAAAGCAGGGGCCATATGCGACAAATGACACCGCCGCCTCCGGCGGCCCGGCGGACAGTACGCGGGGAGGGGAACGCCCTATCGAGGTCCTCGTAACGTTGACTGGGAGCTCCGCTTGCGCGAACGTACGGTCCGAATTTCGCAACAAATACCTTTGATGATGACGAAACGCCGGATGGTGGCGTGGATGATGCTCGCGGCCCTCACCGCCACCGCAGCCGCGGCCGAATCGCGGCAAGAAGCGCAGGTTCGGGAGGTCGCCGGACGCGTCATCGATCGCGTGACCGGCGAGCCGGTCACCGGCGCGACTGTCAGCTTAGGTGCCAAGACTGTCTCGACCAGCCCCGATGGGAGTTTCCGGCTACCGGCCGGTGATGGTGCGCGGGTGCTCCAGGTGCTGGCGGACGACTACTTCGAGGCCACGGTGCTCGCAAGTGAAACCGGGGAAACGGTGATCGAACTCCTGCCACGGACCTTCGAAGAAGAGTCCGTGGAGGTGACGGCCGAGGCGCCGGTGCTGGACCGTCCGGCAGCGACCCGGGTAGCGCCCGCGGAGGTTCTCCAGACTGCGGGCACGGTGGACAACATCTTCCGCGCGCTGGCCACCCTTCCCGGGGTAGCGCCCACCTCGGACTTCGGAAGCTTCCTTTCAGTGCGAGGTGGCACTCCCGACCAGAACCTGACCCTCATGGACGGAGTTGAGATCCACAACCCCTACCGGCTCTTTGGACTGGTCAGCGCCTTCAACCCGGAGACGATCACCGATTTCTCGCTGGTGGCCGGCGGGTTCGGAGCCAAGTACGGCGACCGGCTCTCTTCGCTGCTGGTGGTTCGCAACCGCCCCGGGCGCCGCGATTTCCAGGGCACCTCTTCGCTGAGCGTGACGGATGGAAACCTCGTTTTCGAAGGACCGCTTCCCGGTGGCGGCTCCTGGCTCGCGACGGCCCGCCGGACCTACTACGACGTGGTGGTCGGCCGCGTCCTGGATCAGGATTTTCCGTCGTTCGCGGACTTTCAGATCAAGGCGGACTGGGAGTTCGGTCCGGGGCATCGCCTGTCGTTCCTGGGCATCCGCAGCGGGGAGGACACTGATTTCTCCTTTGAAGCCGAGGACGGGGAAGACGAAGGACGCGTGGACTTCCTGGGCGATGTCGCGAACGACCTGGGTGCCGTGCGCCTGGACGCCCTCCTCTCGGAGCGGGTGACGGCGGCGACCGTCCTCTCCTGGTACCGGAACACCGAGTTCCTCGACTTCGAGGCCGACATCTACACCGAGAACCGGGTCGTGAACGTTGAGGAACCCGACGAACAGGATCTGCTCACCACGATCGCCTTCGACCGGGAGCGGGCGGTGCGCGATCTCGCGCTCCGCCAAGAACTCGGGATCCAGTTCGGGGACCGCCACTTCGTCGAGACCGGGTTCGAATTCCACGGGATCGACTCCTCGCTGTACCAGAACGTCCGGGGCCCCAGGAACGAGTCGGAGGCGAATCCCAGCAGTATCCAGGGTGGTTCGGCGCTCCCCGATCTTCTGGAGTCGAACCTTTCCGGGTCACGCGGAGGCGCCTGGATTCAGGACGCCTTCCGGCTCTCGGAACGCTTCACGGTGGAGCCGGGGCTCCGACTCGAGTGGAGCACGCTGAACGGCCGGGCGACGCTCTCTCCGCGGTTCGCGGCGGCGTGGGATTTCGGAAGCGGCATCCAGGCCCGCGCGGCCGGGGGCGTGTACACCCAGAGCCCGGGCTGGGAGAAGCTGATCTCCTCGGACTACTTCCTGGACCTCAACGCGATCGAAGACCTCGCTCACGAACGCGCGCACCACGCGGTGCTGGGCCTCGAAAAAACCTTCCCCAACGGGACCCGGCTCCGCGTGGAGGGCTACTGGAAGCGCTTCGAGGACCTGCTCGTCGGCCGGCTCGAGACCGACGCCGAACGGCTTGCCCGACTCGCCGAAGTTGACTTTCCCAAGGAACTGGCGCCGAGCGTGCCGACCGCCGCCCAGATCACCATCAACCCCGTGAACGGGGGCCGGGGCATCGCCCGCGGAATCGACCTCTATCTGGAGAGACTTGACCCCGCAGCCCGGGTGGCCGGGTGGATTTCCTACGCGTACGGGAAGTCGGAGCGGGAAACGTACGGCCTGCGCTATCCCTTTGAGTACGACCGGCCCCACGCGCTGAATCTCGTGGGGAGACTCGGTATCACCGATCGCCTGAGCCTGGCCGCCACCGCCCGGGCGGCGAGCGGGTTTCCCTATACGCCAGCGGTCGGGGTCCGGGTGGCGGCGATCCGCGATGAACGCGATCGGCTCGTGCCGGAGACCGACGACGAGGGGAACCTCGCCTACGCGGTGGATCTCGGGGGGCTCGACAACCTGCATCGCGCCCGGCTTCCGCTCTACGCGCGGCTCGATCTGCGGCTCACCTACCGCCACGGTGGCCCTGGGGGCCGCTGGTCGGCCTACGCGGAAGTCATCAACGCGCTGAATCGCGACAACGGGGTGGACATCGACCAGCGGGTGACGGCGAACCCCGGTGCGGAGCTTCCGACGGTCGAAGAGATCCCCGCCTTCGGGTTTCCGTTGGTCCCCACCGTGGGGTTCCGCGTGCGGTTCTGACGGGCGATTTCAGGGCCGCGGCCCACCGGTCCCGCAGCCGGTCACGCCGACCCGGCGGGGAAGTAGTGATCGAAATCCACCGTCTGACGGCAGAACCTGCGGCCGTGACCCTCCCGGATCAGTAGCCCACGAAGTCGAGGGCCGGTGATCCGAATCCCGCAATCAGCAGCAGACTGACGGCTCCCACCACCGCGGCGGCGAAGAGCCCGAAGAGAAACGGACGGAGGCCGATGCGGCGCAGGCCGGCGAAGCTCGACTGCAGCCCCACCCCCGCCATGGCCATGAGTAAACAAATTTCGGCTGCATGGCGGAAGAACACAACCGTCTGCCCCCAAACGTCCGGATCGAGAAAACCGAATGGCTGATCCCCGTGGTCACCGAGCGTGCGGAGGGCGGAGCACGCCGCGAACGCGACCACGAACCAGGGAATCATGCGCAGCCAGGCGCGGGCGCCCGGAGATCCGACCGACCGCGTTTCGCCGAAGAGAATGCCGGCCAGCGGGATCAACGCCAGCATCGAAAGGTTCCTCACCAGTTTGGTGACGGTGGCGACATCGAGCGCCACCGGAGCGCCGTACTGGGCCTGGTACATCACGCCAGCCCCCGCAACCTGGGCGGTTTCGTGGATGGACACCCCGAGAAAAAGTCCGGCAAGTTCCGGCCGGCCGGCAAAGACTGCGTTCGCGAGGATCGGGTACCCGAACATCGCGGCGATCCCGAACACCGTGATGCAGGAAACGGCGTAGCCGACCTCGGCCTGTTTGGCTCGAATCAACGGCGCGGTAGCGACGATCGCGGTGGCCCCACAGATACTCGTCCCGACTGCAATCAGCCCGGCCAGGGTCCGCGAGAGCCCGAGGCGCGGTCCCAGGAGCCGGACCACGCCGACGCCAGCGACGATTGCCATCACGACGAAGGGCAGGGCCGCCAGGGTGAATCTGCCGGCAGCGAGGAGGCTCAGGCGAAAGCCGAGCAGCACGATGCCGAGGCGCAGGATCGTGGTCGAGCAGAATCGTAGTCCCGGCGTTCCGGCCCGCGCCCAATCGGACACATTGGAAACGACCATGCCGAGGACGATGGCCAGCACGATCGGGCTGATCGGACTGCCCGAGAGTCCGAGCAGCGATTCCGCAATCCATCGCGCGGAAAACGTGGCGGCTGCCGAGACCAGCGCCGCCAGAGCCAGTCCGGTCCAGAAGGGGGGCGATCGCATCGTCTGCTTTGTCCGTTCCCAGTCTCCGGGGCGGTGAAGCCTACCCGCCACCGTCCCGCCGCCTCGTCCGAGGGTCAACAGCCTGTGGACAAAGTTACGCGGCAGTCGAACGGCGATGCATCCCGGCTGAAACGTGCCGCTTCGCGGCCCTCATCGTTGCGTTTCGGTCGGAATACACTCGGGCCAGTTCTCCCGGTGGGGGCTCCTCCCTCACGCGCCTTGTCAGCCGGGCGCCTCGCCGCTCTCGGTGCTCACGCCACTTTATCCACAGGCTGTAAGCCGCGGCGGTGGCGAAACTGACGCAGTTCTCCCTTCCGCAACGCCGGGGCGCTGTTAGCAGCCTGTGGCAAAACCCACGCGGCGTTCGACCGGCGATGCATCCCGGCTGAACCGCGCCGCTTCGCGGCGCTCTGCGTTGCGTTTCGGTCGGAATACACTCGGGCCAGTTCTCCCGGTGGGGGCTCCTCCCTCACGCGCCTTGTCAGCCGGGCACCTCGCCGCTCTCGGCGCTCACGCCACTTTATCCACAGGCTGTAAGCCGCGGCGGTGGCGAAACTGACGCAGTTCTCCCTTCCGCAACGCCGGGGCGCTGTTAGCAGCCTGTGGCAAAACCCACGCGGCGTTCGACCGGCGATGCATCCCGGCTGAACCGCGCCGCTTCGCGGCGCTCTGCGTTGCGTTTCGGTCGAAATACACCCGGTATTCCTCCCTCACGCGCCTTGTCAGCCGGGCGCCTCACCGCTCTCGGCGCTCACGCGGGTTTCACCACAGGCTGCTAGTGTGGTGTCCCGCAAATAGCGATGATAATATGGGGTCCTCCCAGGAGGTCCCCATGCCGAAAGGACGCCCCCTGTCGCCACTCGTCCTCGATGAGGAACAGCGAGGCCAACTGATGGCCCTGTCCCGATCCACCTCCATGCCCCACGGACTGGTGCAGCGGGCGCGGCTGATTCTCGCGAGCGCCGAAGGCCTCTCCAACCAGGCGGTGGCGGAACGCGTCGGCCTCACGCCCAACGTCGTGGGGAAGTGGCGACGCCGCTTCCGGGAGGCCGGGGTCACCGGCCTCCACGACGAACTCCGCCCGGGACGGCCGCGCACCTACAGCGACGAGAAAGTGGCGACGCTCATCAACCATGCCCTCCAGGAAGAGCCCGACAATGCCACCCATTGGAGCGTGCGCTCCATGGCGGACGCGCAGGGAGTCTCCAAGAGCACGGTGCAGCGCTGGTTCACCCTGTTCGGCGTCAAGCCGCACCTGACCCGGACCTTCAAGCTCTCTACCGACCCCTTCTTCATCGAGAAAGTCCGGGACATCGTGGGGCTCTACCTCCATCCACCGGACAACGCCATGGTCCTCTGCGTGGACGAAAAGTCCCAGATCCAGGCCTTGAACCGCACCCAGCGAGCCTTGCCCCTGGGCCTGGGCTATGTCGAGGGCTACACCCACGACTACCTCCGCCACGGCACCACCACCCTCTTCGCCGCCCTGGATGCCGCCACCGGAAAGGTCATCGCTCGCTGCCGCCAGCGGCACCGCCATCAGGAGTTCCTCGACTTCCTGCGTCTCATTGACCGCGAAACTCCGGGAGATCTTGACCTCCACCTGGTGGTCGACAACTACGCCACCCACAAACACCCCAAGGTCCGCGCCTGGCTGGCCCGCCGACCTCGTTTCCACCTCCACTTCACCCCGACCTATGCCTCCTGGCTCAACCAGGTGGAGCGCTGGTTCGGACTCATCAGCCAGCAGGCCATCAAGCGCGGCAGTTTCCAAAGCGTCACCCAGTTGAAGCAGACGATCATGGCTTTCACCGACCAATACAACCACAACTCCACCCCCTTCGTTTGGGTCGCCACCGCACAATCCATCCTGGAGAAGCTGGAACGACTAGCAACTCGTATTTGCGGGACGCCACACTAGGGCCGCGGACCGCCGGTCCCGAAGCCGGTCACGCCGATTCGGCGGGGGATGTAGTGGTCGGGGTCCACCGTCCGGTGATAGACGATGCGGCCGTTGCTCATGACGAACATGGGCTCGTGGGTCGCGTAGATGTCCTCCAGCGGGTTGCCGTCCACCGACACCAGATCGGCCTCCAGACCGACCTCGATCGCCCCGGTGCGGTCCCGGATCCCGTAGACCTCGGCAGAGCGGATCGTCGCCGACTGGAGCGCCTGCAGCGGGGTCATCCCCATCTCCACGAAGTGGGTCATCTCCCGGTAGATCCGGACGTTGGTGCGGGGGCCGTATTGGGTGTCGGTCGCGGTGATGATGGTGACTCCGAGTTCGAGCGCCCGCCGGAAGCCCTTCTCCAGGTAGTGGAGCAGGTGGGTGCCGCGCTGGAAGCTCGCCGAGGACTCGTAGTCGTCGTGGGGTAGCAAAAAGCCCACCACCGAGGTGTAGGTCGGAACCCAGGCAGTGCCCATTTCCAGCATCAACTGGAGTCCCTCCTCGTCCACGTAGGAACCGTGCTCGATGGTCGCGCAGCCGGCGATGATGGCGTTCCTCACGACTTCCTTGCCGTGGGAATGGCAGGCCACCTTCACCCCGAGCGCGTCCGCCTCTTCCACCATGGCGGTGAGTTCCTCGACGCTGTAGACCATCATCTTGGGATCGGGCCCGTTCGGGCCCGAGGTGGTGCCTCCGGAGCGGGTCTTGATCCAGCGGGCGCCTCGATCCACGTCCACCCGGACCACCTCGCGGATCGCCTCGGCGCCCTTGACCTCTTTGTGGAGGTACTTGTAGAGCCGCGGATCGGCGAGTGCCGACTCGCCCAGGTTGGGGAGCACGTAGACGCCGGCGGCGAAGATCTCGGGACCGGCGATATATCCCTTCTCGACCATGTCATTCATCCGGACGTCGAGATAGCTGCCTACCGCGGCGCTCTTCATGGTGGTGACGCCCGACTCCAGGGCCCGGTAGAGACCATCCAGCGTGCGTCCGTGCCAGTGGGCGTCGAAGAGGCCGGGCATCAGATGCCGGCCTCCCAGGTCCAGCACGTGGGTCCCCTCGGGAGGAGGATCGGTGCTGACGGACTCGATGAGGCCGTCGCGGACCACCACCACGGCGTCCTCCAGGACGGTGCCGTCCACGACGTTCACCACGTGGGTGTTCACGAGCGCGACGTGGGGTTGCGGCAGGACGGCGTCCTCGCCGGGGAGGTAGGGGACCGTCGGTTGCGCGAAGGCGCTACCGGCAGCGAGGACCGCGGATGCGGCCAGGGCCGCGTGGGAAAACCGTGTTGTGGAAAACCGTGTTGTCATGGGGAAGTTCCTCCGGAACCCGATGGTATGTTCGCGACGCCACGCGGGCGAAGGAGAAGACCATGCATCGAAGGGCCTTCCTGGGAGTTGCGGGCGGTGCCCTGACGGCGCTGCACGCGGATGCTGAGGAGCGCATCGGCAGGGCAGTCGCGCGGCTTGGCGCCCAAAACGCGGCCGAGGCGGCGCAGGACGAAGATTTCTGGTTCCGGGTACGCGACGCGTTCACCATCGACCGCAACCACATCAACTTCAACTCGGGCAGCGTGAGCCCGGCGCCGGTGTCCGTCCAACGCGCGATGAAACAGTACTGGGACATCACGAACATGGGTCCCTCGCTCTACGTGGACGAACTGCTCGGGCCCCGCGTCGAGGTGGCGCGGCGCCGGCTGGCCGAGACCTTCGGCTGCGGGACCGACGAGTTGGCGTTCACCCGGAACGCCAGCGAGGCGATGGAGATCGTCCAGTTCGGGCTACCGCTGAACACGGGCGACGAAGTGCTCACCACCACCCAGGACTACCCGCGCATGCTCATGACCTTCCGGCAGCGCGAGCGTCGCGACGGGATCGTCCTCCGAACGGTGCCGTATCCGACGCCGCCGGAGGATCTCTCCGAATTGACCGGGATCCTGGAGCGGGCGATCACTCCAAGGACCAAGCTACTCCTGATTTGCCACACCACCTTCACCACCGGGCAGATCTTCCCGGTGGGGGAGATCTGCCGGATGGCGCGGCGGCATGGCATCGAGACGCTGGTGGACGGCGCCCACGGTTTCGCGCACTTCCCTTTCACGCGGGACGAACTCGACTGCGACTACTACGGGACGAGCCTCCACAAATGGCTCTTCGCACCCGTCGGTACCGGGTTCCTCTACGTGCGCAAAGAGAAGATCCCGAAGGTCTGGCCACTCATGAGCGCGCCGGCGAGTCAGGACGACGACATCCGCAAGTTCGAACAGATCGGGACGAACCCGATCGCCGTCCGTGGCCCGATCACCGAGGCAGTGACCTTCCACGAGGGGATCGGGGCCGAGCGGAAGGCGGAGCGGCTCGTGTACCTGCGGCGGCGCTGGGCCGAGCGGGTCAAGGAACTGCGCGGCGTCCGGGTGTTGAACCCGCCGGACATCAAGCAAGCCTGCGGGATCGGCGCGATGCGCATCGAGGGAGTGGACTCGGGCGAGTTGACCGATTTTCTGGAGAGGAAGTACCGGATCCACGTGCGGCCGCGCTTCGTGCAGGGCGAATTCGACTGCATCCGCATCTCGCCGAGTGTCTTCTCCACCCTCGAGGAGGTGGACCTCTTCGCCTCCGCAATCGAAGACGCGGCCCGAAACGGCGTGTCCGCGTGAGTTCCGGGGACGGCGTGCGCCGCCGGGAATTCTTGAAGGGGGCCATCGCGGCGCTCCCGGCAGCCGCCGCCTGCGGGAGCGGCTCCGGGGGAGAGCCGCCACCCGAGGCGCAGCCTTCCACCGGGTCCGGCCCTCCCTCGGGCGTCGCCCTCTGGGGTCAGGATCTCGGTCTCGGCGAGATGTATCGCGGCGATGGGAGCCAGACCGAGGTCGAGCTCTATGTCCGAAAGTGCGCGGACCATGGGGTTTCTCGCGTCTTTGCGCCCGGAGCCTCCGCCGAACTCGTCGAGGCGGGCGCCACGGTGGGGGTCGAGGTCCACCCCTACAAGGGGGTCGCTTCGCACGGCGGCATCCGGATGTATCCCGCGTGGTCGTCCAACTTCATGGTGCCCCGCTTCGGGACCGAGGAGGGACGGGAGATCCTGAACGCCCATCGGCCGATCTGGAGCCACCCGCAGCGGATCGAGAGCCTGAGCGATTTCCTTCGCGAGAACCCCGAACATCGCCACCGGAATCGGCAACTGACTGACGAGTTGAAGCCCTACGAGCGGGTGTTCCTCAGCCCGGGACTTCCCGGAGGCCGGGCCGAGGAAGCCCGAGCCTTCTCGGATCTCCTCTCCCGCAGCGGCGGGCGCGGCATCCAGGCGGAGTTCGTCTCCATCAACGAGGATGAGAACGGGGTCACCACGGACGGCTACGAGGACTCGATCGCCGGCGCCTTCCGGGAGGCCACCGGCCGCGATCCGTTCGAGCTACCGAACGGCGATCCCCAGTGGGTGCAGTTCCGCGCCGACCGCTGGACCGACATGGTCCGGGCGATCCGGGATGCGGTCAAAGCGGTTCGGTCCGACGCCGTCTTCACCATCACCGTCATCAACCGCGACGCGGACGGCTACGTCCCGCGGATCCAGGACTGGCCGGCCTGGGTGGAGCAGGGGCTTTGCGACGAGATGCATCTCTGGTTCCGGTCCACCACCGACCTTCCGACCATCGAACGGCACTGCCGCCACTTCGTGGACACGGTGGCCGGCCGCATGCCGGCGGTGGCCGAGTTCTCGTGCTACCACCCAGGAAGCATCCAGGATGCGGCAACCATGATGGAGGCGGCCCGCATCGCGCGCGGCGCCGGGATGGATGGGCTGGGGATCTATCGCAGCCACGCGGTGGAGCAGCTCGGGTTCTGGCCGTTACTGGAACAGATGACGCAGCTCTGAGGGGCCGGGGTCACGCGGCCCGGGTTACTCCGGATCGTTCATCCGCACGAGGATCAGCGTAGCGAACGGCCTTTCCCGGATGCCCGAGGGCAGTTCGCGGATGGGACCGATCGGCGCGTGCGGGGTCACGTCGGCGTTCGAGGCCGTGAAAGTCGCCCCGCTGTCGGTTCCGGCGTCGTAGCCAACGAGTTCCAACTCGATCCGCTCCCGCCAGCAGCCTTCGTCCTCCATCAGGGGCACCCCGTTCACCCCGACGAACCAGTCCGGGCTGGGAGCGATCATCGAGACCAGAGTCACCAGCGGCCGCTCGGCGTCGGCGTCGAAGGCGAACGAGACCGACCCGGGCGACCGAAACGACGACTCGGCGCCGTTCAGGCAGAGGCCGCTCCGCCCGCGGTCGGCTTCCGCCTGGATCTCCCGGCAAAGTCTGGACACGCTGCCGGTCTCCGCCATGCTCTCGATGCCCGGCGTCGCGATCCCGCCGGGGTTCCAGAACGAGACCTCCGGCAGGTGGGTGGCCCCGACCACGCGGGAGAAATGTGCCCCGGATGGGAAGGGTGGGCGGTCGCCGTGCGAGGCCGCGTCCCAAACCGCCCGGAAGGTCACACCGTACTTCGCCGATGCCGGACAGTCGGGCGCCGGGGTAGGCATCGGTTCCGGGGTGGGCATCGGCTGCGGGGTTGGGACGGGGGGCGCCACCGGCGCGGGGCTTGGCGGGGGTGCGGGAGCGACGGTCGGCGCCTCGGCGCCACAAGCGAGGACCAAGAGCACGGGGGCCGCCCGGAGTGGGACGCAGGCGCCTCGGAAGGACCGCGCAAACATTCGCCAGGAAGCTACCGCAACCTCGGGCCGGCGCCCCGCGGTGATTGCGGTCAATCGGACGCCGGCCCGAGGACGAAGAGCGTCCCGTCCTGGGTGCCGAAGACGATACGCCCGCCGGCAATGGCGGGCGAGCCCATGATGGCCGCACCGGCGTGGAATTCGAAGACCTTCTCCCCGGTTTCGAGATCCAGCACGTAGAGCCGGCCGTCGGCGTTGCCGACGTACACCCGGTTTCCCGCCACCGCCGGGGAAGCGTCGAAACGGGCGCGGGCGCGGAAGGTCCAGCGGGCTTCTCCGGTCTCCCGATCGAGCGCGTGGACCAGCTTGTCCCGGCCGGCGACGATCACGGTGTCCCCCGCGACCGCCGCCGAGGCGTAGAAGGGGAAGTGCCGTTCGGGGTGTTCGTAGCGCCAACGCAGTCCTCCGGCCCCGACATCTACCGCCAGCACCTCGTTGTTGAAGGTGCCGTAGTAGAGCGTGTCGTCGAGGATCGCCGGGGAGGCGGCGGTGTAGGCGCCCGAGTCGAAGCGGAGCATCTCGGTTCCGTCCGTGATCCGGACTCCACGCAGGACGGCGTCGCATCCCGTGACCCAGGCAAGCCCGTTCGCCCGGCCCGGGGTGGCGTGCACCGGCCCCTCGGTCTGCAACTTCCAGCGGAGCTTGCCGGTGGTCCGGTCGACGGCGTAGAAATACTCGTCGTAGCTCCCGATGAGCACCAGATCGTCCGCCACCACCGGGGAGGACTTGATCTCGGCGCCGGTCGGGAAGCGCCACCGAACCTCGCCGGATTCCACGTCCACCGCGTGCAGGATCCCGAGCAGATCTCCAACGAACACGGAGCCGCCCGCAACCGCCGGCGACGATTCCCCGAAGCGATCCTCCTCGAACTCTCCCGCTTCGGCTTCGGTCGCGCCGGGGCGGTAGCGCCATATCTCGGCGCCATCTTCCAGATTCAGTTTCACCAAGACTCCCGGGAGGGAGGTGGCGTAGACGAATCCTCCGGAGACAGCCGGTGAGGATTCCACCGAGAAGCCGAGCGGCACGCTCCACTTCAACTCGAGTTGGTCGGGGAGGGAGGAAGCCGCGATCCCAGTGAGCCCCGCGTCCCGTCGGAACTGGGGCCAGTCGGCGCTGTTCTGGGCAATTGCGCCGGGTGCAAGCGCGAGCAGGAGGGCGGATTGGAGAGCGACGCGACGCATCAGACGCAGGAACGATAAACGGCCAGCGCGCCGGCGGCATCGAAGGGGCGCGGGTTGAAACGGCCGGTCCATTCGCGGGACGCTTCCTCGGCGAGGGCGGGAAGGTCGTCCGGCCGCACGCGCGCTTGGTCGAGGTTGTCGGGTAGTTCGGCCAGGACGACCCACTCTTCAAGATGCCCGGCGAGTGTTTCCGCCGCATTGCCGCCGGGAGGGATCTCCGCTGCCTCCAGAAGTTCCCGATAGGCGGCGTCCGCCGCAGGCGCGTTCCACCGGACGACCCGCGGCAGGGTGATGGCCAGGGCCCGGCCGTGCGCCACGTCGAAGCGCCGGGTCAGCGGGTTCGCGCAGGCGTGGGCGGCGCCGAGCATGGACCGCTCGATCGCGGCGCCGGCAAGAAAGGCGCCGAGTTGCATGTCTTCCCATTCGGCGGCGTCCGCCTCGCCCGCGACGGCATACGGAAAAGTGCGGCTCAGGAGTGCGAAAGCTCGGTGACTCAGGACGAGTGATTCTTCGGTGTGCCCGGAGGTCACCGCCGTTTCCACTGCGTGGGCCACGGCATCGAACCCGGCGGCGGCGATCACCTCCGCCGGCGCCGAGGGCAGAAGCCGCGGATCCAGGATCACGGCCCGGAACATCGCGGTAGGAGCCCCACAGGCGAGTTTTTGATGGTCCCGGTCCCGCGTGATGAGGGCATAGGACTGGGCTTCGCTTCCGGTTCCGGCGGTCGTCGGAACGCCCAATAGCGGAGGCAAGGGACGGGGGCACTTGCCGTAGCCTCGATAGTCCTCCATCCGGCCGCCGCCAGCCAGGAGGAAGCCCGCTCCTTTCGCAACATCCAGCGAACTGCCGCCCCCGACCCCGGCGAGGGAGTCGGCGTCCATCCGGCGGGCGGCTTCGGCGGCCCGGGCCACGTCGGATTCGGTGGGATTTTCGCCGAAATCGGAGAAGGACTCGGCGTGCACACCTGCGGCCCTGAGCCTCGCCACCGCCCGGCCGGTGATCCCCGCGTCCACGATTCCCGGGTCGGAGGTAACGAGAGTCCGGCGGAAACCCAACTGCGCGGCGACCTCCCCGAGTGACGCGAGCGCCCCCCCTCCGGAATGGACGAGCGGGGAGGGGCCGCTCGGGAGCCGCCAGGATTGGGGCATGGACGTGCTCCGTCCGAACGCCGGTCGGGTCAGCGTCCTTCGGTGGTCGTGTCCTGGTCCTCGATGGCGAAGAGCTGGTTGCGGCTCGCGATGTAGAGGACGCCGTTTGCGGGGACGGCAGTCGAATAGACGGAACTCCCCATGTTCATCTCGGCGATGACTTCCTCGGCCGGCCCTGGCCGGAGCACCACGACATCGCCGTCCTCGTCGCCGAGGTACAGCTTGCCGTCCGCGATGAGCGGGGAGGCCCAGACTGCCGCGAAGGTGTCGTGGACCCAAAGAGGCTCTCCGGTATTGACGTCGAGGGCGTGCAGGAAGCCGGAAAAATCGGGGAGGTAGAGGATGCCGTCCTTCACCGCACCCGTGGCGATGGTGCGCCGGATGGTGTCGTAGTGCCAGAGGCGGCCGGTCTCGGTGATGTCGCCGCGCTTGGTGGCGTCGATCGCGTAGAGGTGGCCGACTCCCTCGCCGTGTTCCGGATCTTGCCCGTTGGCGATGAAGAGGCGATCGTTCAGGATCACCGGGGTGGAGATCACGTTGTTCCGGGTCCGCGGCCAGACGGAGTCATCCGGGTTCGTGTTGAACGACCAGAGGGTCTCCCCGGTGTCCGCCACGTAGCCCCGGACCCAGCCGTCCCCTTCGCCCATGATGACCTGGGTGATTCCGCCAACCTCCGCGACGCCCGCGGAAGACCACTGGCCGTGCAGGATGTTCTCCCCGACGTGGTTCTGCTCCCAGACGAGTTCCCCGGTCTCCTTGTCCACCGCGATGATCGCGGGCGATAGCGGCGACGGGATGTTGGCGTGGGTTTCGTCGTGGCCGTTCGAAGTGTTCACGAAGAGCAGGTTCCCGTACACAACGGGGCTGGCGTTCGACATGTTGTGGGGAAAGGAGCCGAGCTCCTCCATCATGTCCAGTCTCCAGATGATGTCCCCATCGGTCGGGGACCGGAGCGCTTCGTCGGTTACGGGGCCGTCGTTGCCGTTCGCCATCCCGTGCACGTCGAGCGCCAGCAGTTCGCCCCGGTTCGTCACGTAGTAGAGACGGTCGCCGTCCACCAGCGGCGAGGAGCAGATTCCCTGGTAGGGCCAATCGTTGACCCGGCCGGCGGCGAGCTTGTCAGAGACCATCTGCCACAAGAACTCGCCGGTGGCGGCGTCGAACGCGATCAGGATGCCCTTGTCTCCGATGATTTCCTTGTCGTAGAGGGCCTCGTTGTTCGTGCCGACGAATACCCTTCCTCCGGCAACGATGGGGTTGCCGTACGTCTGCGACCCGAGGGCGGCCACCCAGCGGACGTTGGTTCCACTGTCCACGTCCCATTCGGCCGGAAGCCGGGCAGTGCTGTCGGAAACCATGTTCCGGTCGGGCGTGCCTCCCCACATCGGCCAGTCCTGGGCCGTTGCACTGCCGGCGGCGCTCAGCAGGAGCGCGGACAGGGGCAGCGCCGCTGTTGCCGCGCGGCGCTGTGAGTTCGGTCGGAACATGCGGTGTTCTCCCAGTCGGTGTTCTCCCAGTTACTCGCCGGGTTCCACGGCGATGTTGTCGAAGAAGACCTCGGCGGACACCGCGTCGGCAAAGACGCCCGGGGTGCCTTCGCGGTGCGGCAATTCTTCGCGCCACTCGAGCGTCCAGTCGGCGGGCTCGTCATCGCCGCGGGGCCACACCTTGCCGCGGGCCACGACTCCGCCTTCGTCCTCCACAACCTGGAACTTCATCGAGTACCAGGTGTCCGGCTCCCACGCGAAGGGCATCGCCGTCGTTCGACCCGGAGTTGCCTGCCAGGACTGGATTTCAAGCCGCTGATGCGTCCCCATGAGCACGAACTGGTAGCGCTGGGCGACGAGGCCGGCATTTCCCATCTGGCGCCGGCGCGTCTTCGCCAGGACGTCCGCCGACACCGTGTATCCCGCGAGCGTCGGGGGACCCATATAGACGCGGGCACGGCGCAGGAAGGGGTTGTCCGCTCGCTTGACGAGCACCCGCTCTCCGTCTTCGAGCGTGCGCGTCTCGTATTTCCCGGTGGAGTTGACCCATGCCGGCGGAACGCGGGCGTCCTCGGCATCGAAGTCCCAACTCCAGGGCAGGGGAGGTACGACCCGGAACCGCGCCGATCCTCCCAGGTCACCGGCGCTCGCGGTCACGTTTCCGGCGCCCGCCGGCGCGTCGGCCGCCACCCGGAGCGTGTTCTCTTCGACAGCCCCCGCAAAGCCGGCCACGGACCAGTTCAGATCCCCCGGGGTCTCGGTAGGGTTTCCGAGCGCATCGAAGGCGCTCACGGTCAGCGCGATCTCGTCGCCGGGCGCCACAATCTCCTCAGTCGGTGAGAGCACCAGCCGGGCGGGCGCGGCGCCCGAGGTCGCCGGGGGCGGAGGGGCCGGAGCGTCGGGGGCCGGCCGTCGTTCACCGATTGCGTAGAGCGCGCCGCTGGAGACGACGTACACCACGCCGTCACTGACCGCTGCCGAAGCGATGACCTCCTCCGCAATTTCTTCGGAACCGAGGACATCCTCGTCGAGTACTTCCACGCCTTCGCGGGACGGGCGCAGGATGAAGAACCGCCCGTTGCCGGTTCCCACGTAGAGCTTGCCGTCGGCGAGCACCGGGGAGGCGCGCTGGATGGTGCCCAGGTTGTGGGTCCAGAGGCGCGCCCCGTCCGCGGTCGAGAAGGCCGCCAGGTTGGCGCTGTTGTCGAGCTGATAGAGGAGATTTCCGTCCGCGACCCCCGAGGAATACCCTCCCAAAAATCCCGGCACCTGCCACAGCGGCGCTTCTTCACCAATTTCGCCGGCCGAAGTAGCATCGAGAGCGGCGACCAGACCCATCACCGAAGAGTTCAGGTTCTCTTCGCCGTGGCTCACCACGGCCACGTCTCCGAAGACCACCGCAGCGCTGTTCACTCCCCGCTTGCTCATCGGGAAGTTCCAGACCGAGGCCCCCGTCGCCGGCTGGATCGCGTGAAAGGCGCCGTCACCTCCGCCGACGAGCAGCAGCCGCTGACCGCCGATGCTCCGTACGGAAGCCGGCGAGAACGTCGTGTCGTAGGGACGGCCACCGGGTGCGGATAGCCAGACCATCTTCCCGGTCCGCTTGTCGAACGCGAAAAACCGCTGGCTGCCGCGGGCGTGCTCCCCCCACGAAGAAGTGAGGCCGCTCAGGATGACCAGCTCATCCAGGATCAGCGGCGAAGCCGTGCGACCCCCATGGGTGGTGACGAGTCCGATCTCCTCGGGCAAGGAGCGCTCCCAGCGGAGACTCCCGTCCGCGGCGTCCAAGGCGCTCAACCCGCCGCCCAGGGTGTAGAAGTAGACCGTTCCGGTCTCGGCGTCAACCGCCGGTGATGCCCAGCCGACACGCCGCGGCGGTGCATCGGAGTGGTAGATGTTCCGCCGTGCCTCCCAGAGCAGCTCCCCGGTTCCGGCATCGAGCGCTACCAACTGTTCCTGGCGGGTCTCCCGGTCACCGACACCGCGCTGCAGGAAGAGCCGGTCTCCCAGGATTACCGGCGTGGAACGACCGCCGTAAGGGGCCTTGAACAGCAGGTTCTCGCCGTCCGGCGACCAGGATTCGGCGAGCCCGGTCTCGGTGGACCGTCCGTCGCGTCCCGGCCCCCGGATCTCGGGCCAATCCGACGCGAGGGCGGAAACGGTAAACAGGTATGCAGCGACTCCGACGGCAATTACCGCCGGACCGCGACGAGCGGTTCCGGAACCCATAGCGGGACGGGAGTCTAGCCGCCGCCGGATAGGGGCCAAAACCCGAAACCGCCGACGCAACACCGGCCGTCCGTGCAATCGCAACCGCCAAACGGCACAATACGCCCCGGTGTCCGTGCAGATCCGCCCCATCGCCTTCGCTCTGGTCCTGGGGCTTTCCGCCGCGCCCATCGGTGCGCAGCCACCGCGCGCCGATCCCGGCTCCTCCGACTGGCCGGCGTGGCGGGGGCCGACCGCGAACGGCGTCTCTACCGAAACCGGGCTCCCGGTCCACTTCGACCCGGACCGGAACTCCCTCTGGAAGACGAAGACCCCCGGCGAGGGGCACTCCTCACCAGTCGTCTCGGACGGACTCGTGTTCCTTTCCGCGGCCATCGCCGGCGATCCGGTCCCGGGGCACGCATCCCCGGTTCACATCCGGGACGGCGAGGTGTATCTCCACCCCGGGAGCGCGGATGGGGATTTGCGCCACACCCTGTTGGCGCTCGCCTACGACGCGCGGACCGGAGCGGAAGTCTGGCGGCGAACGGTCCACGACGGAGCCGTGTACGACAACAAGTACCGGAGCAACACCTACGCCTCGCTGACTCCGGTGACCGACGGTGAGCGCGTCTATTTCTCCTTCGGCAATCAGGGCCTTTTCGCCTTCTCGCTCAACGGCGAGCCGGTCTGGCGGACGGACGTGGGTGACTTCGGCGTCTGGGGGTTGGGTCACGGCATCAACCCGGTGCTACACGGCGAGGTCTTGATCCTCGTCTGCGACAACGACGATGGCGAGGGCTCGCGCATCTTCGGAGTGGACCGCCGCAGCGGAAAGATCGTCTGGAACACCGAGCGGCGAGCGCGAAAGGGCTGGGCGACTCCGGCGCTGCTGCCGGTGGGGGGCGTCACCCAGCTCTTCGTGCCGGGCTACCACTTCCTCGCTGCCTACGACGCCGGAAGCGGCGTCGAGCTGTGGCGGACCGCGCCCTTCGAGGATTCGGCCCCGGTCCATACCCCGGTCCACCAACCCCTCGGAGACGGCCGCCTCGTCTTCGTCTCGACCGGCTATCCCGGCAAGGAAATGCGGGCCCTGGAAGTGCTGCCGGGGATCGAACCCCGCGTTCGCTGGACCTACGAGCGGGGGACCGGATACATCCCCTCGGCACTCCTCTACCGGGGCATCCTGTTTTTCCTGTCGGATGGCGGCGTCGTCACCGCGCTCGACCCGGAGGACGGTTCGCTCCATTTCCAGGCGCGCCCCACGAACCCGGGCCGCTACCACTCTTCGCCGATCGGCTACGAAGGACAGGTTCTGATCGGCAGCCTGGAGGGCGACCTGACTGTCTTCCGGGCCGCCGAAGAGTTCGAGATCGTGGCCGAGAGCTCGGTCCCGGCGGCGATCTGGGCCTCGCCTGCGGTCTCCGACAAGACGATCTTCCTGCGCACGGCGGAGCATCTCTACGCGTTCGGGTCGCCCGGCACGGGCGGAACGACTCCTCCCGAGTGACGCTCGTTTCCAGCCGGGCCAGACGGACGCTGGCCCTCGCGGTTTCGTGCCTCGCGGCTGCGTCCGACGGGACCGGACAGGATCACCGGGTCGCGTGGCCGCAGTGGCGGGGACCGGGCGGTCAGGCGCACGCGGAATCGGCGGCCCCGCTGCGCTGGGGAGTGGAAGAGAATGTCCTTTGGAGAGCGCCGATCGAGGGGCGCGGCCATTCGTCGCCGATCGTGGTGGGCGATCTGATTTTCCTCACCAGCGCCATTTCGGGCGACAAAGTGCCGGGAGCCAAAGCCGTGATCCATTTCATGGGGAGCGACGAGTTTCTGCACCCGGACAGCCTGGGCGCCGACCAGCGTGTGGACGTGCTGCTCCTCGCTCTCGACCGCCACACCGGCGAACTCCGCTGGCGCCGGGTGGTGCGCGCGGGGGCTCTCCCCTACGACAATCGCCACCGGATCGGCTCGTACGCCAACCCGACGCCCGTCAGCGATGGCGAACGCGTCATCGCCTGGTTCGGAACCCAGGGTCTTCATGCCTTCAGCCTCGACGGCGACTTCATCTGGTCCGAGGGCTTCGGTGGCGTCGGCACGATGGGAATGGGAGTGGCGACATCTCCTGTGCTCGTCGCCGAGCTCGGGTTGGTCTTCGTCCAGAACGATGTGGAAGGCGGCGACGGCTCCTTTCTCGCGGCGCTGGACGGCGCAACCGGCGAAATCCGCTGGCGGAAAGAGCGGAAGCAGCCCGCGAGCTGGGCGACGCCGGTGATCGTGGGAGCCGGCTCCGGGGACCCCCAGCTCGTCGCGATGGGCACCGGGGAGATCGTTGCCTACGAAGGCGCCACCGGGACGGAGCGATGGCGGATCGAGGGGCTGTCCGGCAATGCCGTGCCCAGCCCGGTAGTGTCGGGCGACGGCGTGGTCTTCGCGACCACTGGATATCCGCGCAAGAAAATCCTCGCGCTGGACGCGAAGGACGGCTCGGTGCTCTGGAGCTATGCGAAGGGGCAGGGGTATGTCCCCTCGCCCGTGTTTCATCGCGGCGTGCTCTATCTGGTGAGCGACGGCGGTATCTTCACGGCGCTCGACGGCCGAAATGGCGAAATCGTCTACGAGGGGGGCCGCGTCCCGCTACCGTCGCGATTTTTTTCGTCGCCGGTCGTGTCCGAGGAACGCATCTACCTGACCAGCGAAGACGGAGACACCCACGTGATCCGGAGCGGACCCCGTTTCGAGATCCTCGCCACGAACAGTGTGGATGAGCCCGTGATGGCGTCGCCGGCGATCGTGGACGGCACGCTCTACCTGAGAAGTACCGAACACCTCTACGCGATCACCGAACTCCCTCCGGCGACTTCGGAAAAACCTTGATGCCAGCCCGGGTTTCGCCTAGGAAACCGTTGCCGGGCGTCCTTCGTAGGTGAGGACGCCGGCCATCGCCCGTAAACCCACGCTGCCGGAAACGGAGAAGACAACGCCATGATGAAACTCATCCCCGCGAGGGGAAAACTGCTTCTGACGTCAGGCTCGGCCTTCGCGATCGCCACGGCCTTCGCGTGGGCGGCCGCCTGCGCACCCGACGCGCCCGAGGTCCCGAGGTACGACGCCCGGGCCTTCTACGACACGGAACAGGTCTTCGGAGCGTCCTTCTCGGCGGACGAAACCCGGATCCTGATGACTTCGGACCGGACCGGAGTCATGAACGTCTATGCGCAGCCCATTTCGGGAGGCGAACGCGAGGCGCTCACGAGTTCGGACACCGACGCCAACCTGGGAATGGCGTTTTTCCCGGGAGACGACCGGATTTTGTTCACGGCCGATCAGGGCGGAAACGAGCTGAACCACCTCTACGTGCTGGCACCCGGCGGACCCGCCCAGGACATCACGCCGGGCGAGAACCTGAAGGCCGGCTTCAGCGGCTTCACCGAGGACGGGGAGCGCTTCTTCGTGACGTCGAACGAGCGGAATCCGCAGGCGTTCGACCTCTACGAGTACCAGGCGGAAGACCTGAGCCGGCGACTGGTGTTCGAAAACCCCGGCGGCTTCCAGCCGGGTCCGGTCAGCGGGGACGGCCGCTTCCTCGCTGTCTCGAAGGCGAAGAACAACGCGGACAGCGACGTCTATCTGGTGGACCTGGAGAGTCCGGAGCAGGATCCTCGGCACATCACTCCGCACGAAGGGGATGCATCCCACGGTGCAGTGACTTTCACCCCGGACGGCAGCGAGCTGTTTTATCGGACCGACGCGCACGGGGAGTTCGTCGAGGTGTGGGCCTACGGCCTGGAGAGCGGCGAACATCGGCCGGTTCTGGAGGCCGACTGGGACATCTTCACCGTGTACTTCTCGAAGCAGGGGACCTACCGGGTGAGTGCGGTGAATGTGGATGCCTCCACCGAGGTCACGGTCGTGGACACCCGGAGCGGTGAAACGCTGGAGTTTCCCGACGTTCCCGGCGGAGACGTCTCCGGGGTGTCCTTCTCCCCCAGCGAGGCGAAGATGGCGTTTTACGTGAACAGCGACACCTCGCCATCGAATCTCTACGTCTGGGATCTCGGAAGCGGCGAGACCGTCCGCCTTACCGACACGCTGAACCCGGCGATCGACGAAGAGCAGTTGGTGACTGGCGAGGTGATCCGTTACCCGAGCTTTGACGGCCTTGAGATACCGGCAATCCTCTACCGTCCCCAGCAAGCGACCGCCGATTCTCCGGCCCCCGCGCTGGTCTGGGTCCACGGCGGCCCGGGCGGCCAGAGCCGCAAGGGATACCGGGCGCAGATCCAGCATCTCGTGAACAACGGCTACGCGGTGCTCGCCGTGAACAACCGGGGCTCGTCCGGATACGGCAAGACATTCTTCCACCTCGACGACAAGCGCCACGGGGACGTGGATCTGAAGGACTGCGTCGAGGCCCGGACCCACCTCGAATCGCTCGACTGGGTGGACGGGGACCGCATCGGCATCATTGGCGGCAGCTACGGCGGCTACATGGTGGGAGCCGCACTTGCCTTCGAGCCCGAAGTCTTCGACGTGGGCGTGAATATTTTCGGGGTCATGAACTGGGTGCGGACGCTGTCCAGCATCCCGCCCTGGTGGGGGGCGGCGCGCGATTCGCTCTACGCCGAGCTGGGCGATCCGGAGACCGAACTGGAACGGCTTACCGCGATCTCTCCGCTCTTCCACGCCGAGAACATCGCGCGGCCGCTCTTCGTGGTGCAGGGCGCGAACGACCCGCGCGTCCTTCAGGTCGAAAGCGACGAGATCGTGGAGGCGGTGCGCCAGAACGGAGTGCCGGTGGAGTACGTGATCTTTCCGGACGAGGGACACGGCTTCCGGAACCGGGACAACCGCATCGTGAGCGCCGACCGCATCCTGGGCTTTTTGGAAACCCACCTGCGGTAGGGAACGCTTGGGAGCGCCGGCCAGTTCTCCCGGTGGGGGCCTTCAGACCGGCATCGCGGCCGCAGGCCGCGAAACTCCCATCGCTAACCGAGAAGAATCGCGGGGACGGCAAGGGACCGCCGACCTCCGGTCGGCACGCTGCGCGAAGCGCAGCAAAACCGCGTCCTGCCAACCGCGAAGAATCGCGGGGACGGCTTGGAACGCCGGCCTCCGGCCGGCATCGCGCGGGAGCGCGAAACCAGCGCCAATGACGCGGCACCCTGTCAGCGTGAGTGCCGCACCACCTGGGAGTGCCGGAGGGCGCGGCCCGCGAGGTGTTCTCCTTCCTTGTGACGCTCCCGGGCCGTACAGTTGAACTTCAATGAAGCGCGTAACCATCCTCCTTGCGACCGCCTGCCTGAGCACGGCAGCCGCGGCCTCCGAATGGGACCGCTTCCGGGGCCCGAACGGCACCGGGATCGGTCCGGACGGTGAACTTCCGGTGGTTTTCGGACCCGAGCATGGACCCATCTTCCGGGTGCCGCTGCCGCCGGGACATTCCTCGCCGATTCTGTCCAGCGGCCGCGTTCACGTCACCGGCTACTCCGACACCGAGTTCTTCACCATCGCGCTCGATCCGGAGACCGGCAAGGAGCTTTGGCGGGCGACAGCGAAGCGCGAACGTGTCACCGAGGTGGACTCCCGGAACAACGCCGCGTCGCCGAGCGTCGCAGCTACCCAGGACGGGGTGTACGCGTTCTTCCCGGATCTCGGCCTGATCGGCTACGACGAGGAAGGCAGGGAGCAGTGGCGGCAGCGGCTCGGACCGTTCGACAACTTCTACGGGATGGGAGCTTCGCCGATCCTCGCCGGAGACACCGTGGTCCTGGTGCTCGACCAGAACCTGAACTCGGAGATCATCGCGTTCGACCGGAAGAGCGGAGAGATCCTCTGGCGCACCGTGCGCCCGGAAGCCACGAGCGGTCATTCCACCCCGGTTCTTCGCGAAACGGGGCAGGGGCTCGAAATCCTGGCCCCAGGCAGCTTCCTGCTCACCGCGTACGGCGTAGACGACGGAAAAGCCCGCTGGTGGGTGAGGGGTCTGCCTTGGGAAATGAAGTCCACTCCGCTGCTCGAGGGAGATCTGGTCTACGTGAACGGCTACGGGGCACCGCTCAACCAGCCGGGGAACCAGATCACGCCGCCGAGCTTCGCCGAGACCCTCGAGGCTTCCGACCAGAATGGCGACGGGATGATCGCGCGCGAGGAGGCCGAGGGTCACTCGGATTTCTGGTTCGGAGTGATCGATCTGAGCAGCGACGGATTGCTGGAAGCCAGCGAGTGGGCCTACTACGAAGCGGTGCTCTCCTCGCAGAACGGCATCCTGGCGATCCGTCCCGGCGGCCCGGGAGCAGCCGGCGACCTCACGGAGCAAAACACGGTCTGGAGTTACCGCCGGAGCGTTCCGCAGCTTCCTTCGCCCCTCCTCTACGGCGGGGTCCTCTACATGGTGAATGACGGAGGCATCGTCACCGCGCTGGATCCGAATACCGGCGAGATGCTGTCGCAGGGCCGTCTCTCCGGGGCGGTGGATGCCTACTACGCCTCTCCGGTGGCTGCCGACGACAAGATCTATTTCGTGAGCGAGTTGGGACTCGCGGCCGTGGTGCGCCCGCTCGACCCCGGTGAGAAGTCGCCCGAACTCGTTGTCGTCCGGGTGAATCCGCTGGGGGAATCGGTATACGCCACCCCCGCCATCGCCCCCTCGCGCCTCTACATCCGGACGGTCGAGGCGCTTTACGCCTTCGGCCCCGAGTAGTTCCGGGGGCTTCGGCCTCGAACGCGCTTCGGGGCCATAATCTCCCGTCCCGGATTTGCTTCGCATGCTCACTCGCCTGACTGTTCGGAACTTCAAGAGGTTTGAGGAGGTCGTTATCGATCTCGACAGTCCGGTGCTGTTCATCGGCCCCAACAACTCGGGTAAGACCACGGCGCTCCAGGCGCTCGCGCTGTGGGACCTCGGGATGCGGCGCTGGAACGAGAAGAGGGCGGGCAGTGAGGCTCCGGCCAAACGGCCCGGCGTAACCGTGAACCGTCGGGATCTCCTGGCGGTTCCGATCCTGAACGCGAGGCACATCTGGAGAAACCTGCGGGTTCGCGACGTGCGCCGGGTGGAAGGACGCCAGCGGACCGACAACATCTGCATCGAGATCGTGGTCGAGGGGACTTCGGGCGGACGGGATTGGAAGGCGGGGTTGGAGTTCGACTACGCCAACGAAGAGGTGTTCTATTGCCGGCCGCTTCGCGTCAGGCCGGACGGGAGCGAACGCATACCGGTGCCGGCGGAGGCCGGCGCCGTGCGAGTCGCCTACCTCCCGCCGATGTCGGGACTCGCAGCCAACGAACTGCGGCTCGAGCCGGGGGGCGTCGCCGTACGTATTGGCGAAGGCAGGACGGCCGAGGTCCTACGGAACCTGTGCTTTCGAATCAGCGCCGAAAGGCCGAAGGAATGGGAGCGGCTGGTGGAAAGAATCGAGGACTCCTTCGGTGCCTGCCTCGATCCACCGAGATACATCGCCGAGCGCGGCGAGATCGCCATGTCCTACAGCGAGGGCGGCGTGCGGCTGGATGTCACCGCGACCGGAAGGGGGATGCAGCAGACGATCCTCCTGCTCGCGCATCTCACGCTTCATCCGGGGGCGGTCTTGATCCTGGATGAACCGGACGCTCACCTGGAAGTGATCCGGCAACGGCAGATATACGAGATGCTCAGGGACGCGGCGACGGATGCCGGCAGCCAGATCATCGCGGCCAGTCACTCAGAGGTGCTCCTGCAGAGCGCGGGCGGCCGCGACGCAATCGTCGCTTTCGTCGGGCAGCCGCATCGGATCGCCGACCGGGGCAGCCAGGTACTAAAGGCCCTCCGCGAAATTGGCTACGCAGACTACGAGCAGGCGCGCGCAGCGGGCTTCGTGCTCTACATCGAAGGGGCCACCGACCTTGATGTGCTGAGGGCATTCGCCCGGCGGCTCGGTCATGCGGACGCACTCAAGGCACTCGACGCCGCCTTCGTCCGCCCCGTCGGGAACCGGCCGATGAAAGCGCTGGAGCACTTCAACGGTCTCCGTGAGGCGTTCCCTACGCTGCGGGGATGCGCCCTCTTCGACCGGCTCGAGCGGGATCTTCCAGATGCGCGGCGGATTCCGGCCGGAACGTGGCGGCGTCGGGAGATCGAGAACTACCTCGCTTCTGACGGAACGCTGCTCGCCTGGGCCGTAAGGCCACCTCCGGCGGCGAGCCTGTTCCTTTGGGGCAACGCTGAGCGCCGAAGGAAGGCGATGACCACCGCCGTTGAACAGGTTCGGGCTGCCGCCGAGACGCTCCATCCCGGATTCGATCCGGCAGGGCCTGACGCGAAGGTAAGCGACGAATACCTGGACGCAGTGTTCCGCGCCTTCTTCCGGGAGTTGAACGAGACGAACCGAATGCGGAAGAACCGGTTCCACGAGCTCGCGGCCCACATCCCGGACGAGGACCTCGACCCGGAGATCCAGGAGAAGCTGGACCTCATCGCGGCGGCCTACGCAGGGGACACGGATCCGGGAAGCGACAGTCGCTGATTCGGCCGGGGTAGCGCCTTCTGGCCCAAAGACCTCCGTCCCACCGTCCGGAGTCCAACCGGGACAGGATCTCGGGAGCCATGGTCAAACCGTCGGGAGCCATGGTCAAAGCCCGAAATGAGCGAAAAAGCCATGGTCAATCGCGGAATTTCGGCCTTCTTGCCTCGAAATCACCCACTCTTCCGGTTTTCCCTGGAAACGGCTCACGCCGGTAAAACCCGGCGGTAGTCGGCCTGGATTTGGCTTTTCCGGTCATTTCCCCCGGATTCGGAGTCCGAAATCGGCTCTCGGCAAAACCGGAGTCCGGCCTCGCGGAACCCCAGTCGGAAGACCCTTCAGGGGCCTGCGAGCCATGGTCATTTCCGCCAAAGCTCTGGTCAAACCGGGGGAGCCATGGTCATTTGCCGGGCCGGTGGTCAGTTCGCGGCAAGCTGAGGCGTTCCTGTTCCGAAGCGGAGCATGTGCGGCACGCCCGCTGGCAGGGCGCCGCGTCATCGCTCCTGGTTTCGCGCTCCCGCGCGATGCCGGCCGGAGGCCGGCGGTCCCAGCCGTCCCCGCACTTCGTCGCGATTGGCAATACGCGACTACGTCGCGCTCCGCGCGACGGTGCCGGTGTGAACACCGGCGGTCCCTTCCTTACTTCGTTGCGGTGTAAGCGATCACCGGAGGGTTGTTGAGGAAGTCGTCCCAGAAGGGATTGTCCCGTTCGCTCGGGTCGAGAGAGACGCCGAGCCAGCGGAAGTCGTGGAATCCGGCCTCTGCGAACGCTTCGGAATAGGTCTCCGGCCTCAGGAAGTAGTTTTCGAACCCGAATTGCCGGCCGTCCTGGTTCGTGAACCGGTAGCGGACGGGAGCCCCCTCGCGAAGGACGGGAGGTCCCGTCCTCTCGATGCCGTACTTCTGCAGGGAAACTGTGCCCCGTGGGGGCTTCAGCACGTTGTCGTTGAACCCGACGAGGCGCCCGCCGGGCCGGAGCGCCCCGTGACAGACGCTCACGAAGCGGCGGAGTTTTTCCGCGCTGCGGGCGTAGTGCAGCAGGTACATCCCCACCACCAGGTCCACGGGTCCGGCCGGGCGGTGGTCTGCCGCGTCGGAACAGACGTAGCGGCATCCCAGCGGGTTGTTCCGTTCCTGCTGCTCGGCCAGCCGGATCATCTCCGCCGAGATGTCCACTCCGGTGATCTCCCGAGCGCCGGCGATCTTCAGGAGACGGGTGTAGAAACCCTCCCCGCAGGCGAGGTCCAGCACGGTCCGGCCGCGAACGTCTCCCAGCGCCTCGAACAGCGTGTAACGCTCGATGGTTTTCCGGAAGGGGAGCTGCTTCGAATCCCGGTAGGCGGCGGCGATCGCGTCGTACTGGGCCAAGGTCGAACGAGCATAGTCGGGCGCGGGCGGGATAATGACCATGGAACAACCAATGGACTGTCGCTACTGCGGTGAACTGTTCGGTTCTCGCAGCGGCAGGATTCAAGCGGAGGATCCGGCGTGAAATCTCTCTCAGTCCTCTTGGCGGCGGCGATGCTGCTTCTCGCACCCTCGGCGAACGCCCAGGAAGACCAGGGAGAGGCCCTCCGCGGCGCCGCCCGGGAGGGCGACCTGGGACGGATCGAAGAGTTGCTCGCCGGCGGCGCACCGGTTGATGCCCCGAACCGCTACGGAGCGACTGCGCTCTTCTTCGCCGCCGACCGGGGACATCTGGACGTCGTCAGGCGCCTCACCGACGCCGGGGCCGGTCTTGACCTCTCCGATCGGTTCTACCAGATGACCGCGCTCAGCCGGGCGGCTGGTTCCGGACATCGCGAGGTGGTGCTTTTTCTCCTGGGAAGGGGCGCGGCGGGTGCGGGGTCGGTCCTCCTCCAGGCGGTGCGCGGGGGTGACGAGGAACTGCTGCGCGCGGTCCTCGAGAACGGCAACTTCGACGAGGACGCACTGTCTGCCGCCCGGGAAGCAGCGGCCTCGGACGATGTGTTGGCGCTGCTCCGGGGGCGGACCGCACGCGCGGTCGCCGCACCGGAGCTGACCGAGGAGACCCGACGGCGACTCGCCGGCAGCTACTGGAACGAGACCATCGAGCAGGGGGTCCTGGTCACCGCCGAGGATGGAATGCTGCGGGCGCGGCACTTCGTGCGGGATGCTGATTCCGGGAATGACCGCTTCGCCGCGCCGGCGGTGGTGCTCACCCCACGCGGGGGGGCTCGTTCGTTCGTGACCGACGAGGGGGAGGATCGCTACGGGTTTCAGGGCCGCGGCGGGATGGTCGAGAGCTTGATCGTGGAACGGGGAGGCGAGACTGTCACCTACCCGCCGGAGGGGGAGACGGAGGGCCGCGCTGCAGCGAGGGAGGCCGCGGAAGCCCCGGTCGAAGCGGGCTTGGCCCCCGGGGATCTGGCGCCGATACGGGCGCGCCCGTGGCCGCAGTTCCGGGGCCCCGGCGGCTCCGGAATCGCGGACGAGCAGGGGGTACCGCTCCGTTGGAACGCCTCCGAGGGCACCGGGATCGCTTGGGAGGCGCCCCTGCCGGGGCTCGGCGTCTCGAGTCCGATCGTGTGGGGCGACCGCGTGTTCGTAGTCGTGGCGGCGAGCCTCACGGAGGACTCGGAGTTCCGAATCGGCCTCTACGGCGACGTCGCTCCGGTACAAAACGACAGCGACCACCGCTGGGAACTCCGGGCTTACGACGTCTCGACCGGTGAGCCAGTCTGGACCAGGGAACTCCGCCGCGGCGTGCCCAAGACGCGTCGCCATACGAAGTCGAGCCAGGCGAACGCGACCCCGGTAACCGACGGCGAACGGATCGTCACCCTGATCGGCAGCATGGGCGTGCTCATGTGTCACGACCTCGAAGGGAACCTGCTCTGGGAACGGGAGGTGGGCGTCCTGAACAGCGGCTGGTTCTACGACCCCGACTATCAGTGGGGGCACGCCTCCTCGCCCGTGATCCACGACGGTGCGGTGATTGTGCTTGCCGATGTTCACGGCGAAGCTTTCCTCGGCGCCTTTGAGCTCGACACGGGCGAGCCGCGATGGCGGGCGCCCCGGGACGAGGTCTCCACCTTCTCGACCCCGCTCGTTCACGAGATTCCCGGCGGTACCGAAGTCGTCGTGAACGGCACGGTGATCCGCGGGTACGACGCGGCGACCGGCGCGGAGCGCTGGCGACTCGGACCCAACTCGGAGATCCCTATCGGCGTTCCGCTGCTTGGCGACGGGCTGTTGTTCGTCCAGGCCGGTTATCCGCCCATTCGGCCCATCTACGCGATCCGTCCCGGGTCGGAAGGAGATCTGAGCCTCGCGCCGGGCGAGGACTCGAGCGAGGCGATCGCCTGGAGCCAGAACCGGGGCGGGGTGTACATTCCCTCGCCGCTCTTCTATCGCGGGGTCCTCTACCTGAACGCCAACAACGGCCGTCTCTCCGCCTACGACTCAGAGACCGGAGAGCGCCTCTACCGCGCCCGGATCGGAGGGGTAGGAGGTTCGTACGCGTCTTCGCCGATCGCGGCGGACGGCCGGCTCTACTTCACTTCGGAAGAAGGCGAAACCTTCGTGGTGCGCGCCGGGCGTGACTACGAACTCCTCGCGCGCAATAGCGTGGACCGGATCGTGATGGCCTCTCCGGCGGCGAGTGGCGGCGTGCTGGTGATTCGGGCGATCGACCGGCTCTACGGGATCGTCCGCTAGCGGCCCCCGGAAGCGGCGCGCTGCTTCTTCGCCTTCTACAATGTTCGGGCCCCTCGGAGGTACCGCCGTGCGCTGCCCGTCTTCTCACTTTTTCCCGGTCCTATTGACTGTCGGCCTGTTGCCTGTCGGCCTGCTGCCGGCGGGGATCGTTCACGGCGAGGACTGGCCGCACTGGCGTGGTCCGACGCACGACGGCGTCAGCGACGAGGTCGGACTCCCGGTCGAATGGGACACCGAAAATAGTGTCGTCTGGAAGATCGAGCTGCCCGCCTGGAGCGGGGCGACCCCGATCATTTCCGGGGACACCATCTTTTTGAACGTCTCCGTCCCCGCCGACCCATCCGGCGTTCCGGCGAACCCTTCTGAGGGTTACGGCCGGCGGCGCGGCGGAGGGGCCGTCTCGGGCCGCGGAAACGTCGCCTACTCGGGGCACATCGAGCTTTGGGCGCTCGATCGGAACGACGGTTCGGTCCGCTGGATCCGTCACCTGAGCGACCGGGACATGCGCGGGCGGAAGCAGAACATGTCCTCGCCCTCTCCGGTCACCGACGGGGAGCACGTCTTCGTCCTCACCGGCACCGGGATCCTCAAGGCCTTCGACTTCGACGGAGCGGAACTCTGGTCCCGCAACATCCCGGCGGACTACGGCGACTTCGGCCTCAACTGGGGCTACGCGAGCAGCCCGCTCCTGTTCGAGGACGGCATCTACGTGCAGGTGCTCCACGGAATGAAGACCGACGATCCGTCCTACGTTCTTCGGATTGACCCCGCCTCGGGCGAAACCGTTTGGCGGATGGAGCGGCCCACGGAGGCAATCCGGGAATCTCCCGATTCCTATACGACTCCGTTCGTGCACGAAGTAGGGGGGCGCTTCGAACTCGTGATCACCGGCGGCGACGTCGTGACCGGGCACGATCTCGATACCGGCCGGGAGCGGTGGCGCTCCCGCGGTTTGAACCCGCAGAACAACGGCGCCTACCGCATCATTGCCTCTCCGGTCGTGAAGGACGGGATCATTTACGCGCCGACCCGGGTGAAACCGCTCCTCGCGCTACGCGCCGGCGGGGAAGGGGACATCACCGATTCGCACCGTATCTGGTCGTTCGACCGCGGCCCCGATGTTCCGAGCCCGGTGACCGACGGGGAGCGCTTCTACGTGGTCACCGACAACGGAGTGATGTACGCGCTGGATGCCAAGACCGGGGAGATTCTCCTCGGCCCGACGCGGCTGCCGTCCGGAACCTACAGCGCTTCACCCGTGCTGGCCGAGGGCCGGATCTACATCATCAATGAGGACGGGATGGCCTCCGTCGTAGGGCTCGGTGACGACGAACTCGAGATTCTGGCCACGAACGACATGGGCGCCTACACGCTCAGTTCGATGGCGATGTCGAACGGGCAGATCTTCCTGCGCACCGCGGAAGCGCTCTACTGCATCGGGCAGTAGATTGGCGGAGTTAGCTCCGGTTGTGGCGCCAAGCCGATATCCGCCGGGACAACCGGCCGATTTCGAATTCCTGGCCACGAACGACAGGGACCCCAAACGCACTGATTCGATTCGCGCTCGCCAGCACCCTGCTGCTTGCTTCGTGTAGCGGCGAGGGCGCCGGCAACCTGACGGCGCCGGCGCCCTCGCTCCGTACGCAACGACTGACCGGCCTATCGGTGGTCGCGACGCAGACGTCGATCCGGGTGGGGCAGTCGGTCGGTCCGCTGGTGGCCCGCGGCACTTACGACGACGGGCCCTCGGCAACGGTCAAGGTGACGTGGGGGTCCACGGACACCGCGGTGTTGGCGGTGGACCACAACGGGGTGGTGACCGGCGTTGGCGTCGGGACGGCCAAGGTGACCGCCACCTTTGGCCCGTGGAGAGCGGAAGTGTTCTTCCAAGTGACCCCAGCGAGCGCCCCAATCTGACCGATCGGCCCGACGACTTCGGGGCATCGGCGCCGAGGCGGCGGCGCTCCTCCTGCCCTTCAGGGCGTGGGCGCCGGGCGTCGGGCCCGGCAAAGAAGGAGAAGACCAACGGACGCTCCCAGACCCAACACGTTCGGTATGGCCAGCAACTGTTCGGCCGCGGGGGGCCAGAGAAGCAGGACAGCGGAAGCCAGCGCAACCGCCCGGAGGCCGGCCCCCAGGGGACCCAAGAGCCATCCGACGATCCCGGCGGACAACAGCAAGACCACCGCACCTCCCAACAGGAACGCCACCACGGCCCCGGGAATGCCTCGTCCGCCGTCCAGAATCAGGAGCAGCTCGGGCCGGAAGACGAAGAAATAGGGCAGCGCAAACCCCGCGAGCGCGAATCGGAAAGCGGTAAGCGCCACGGGCATGATCGGGGTGTTCGCGATGCCGGCGGTGGTGTAGGCCGCGAGCGCCACCGGCGGCGTGACCATGGACATCATCCCGAAGTAGAAGATGAAGAAATGGACCGAAAGGGGAGGGATACCGAGTTGGCCGATCACCGGGCCGATCAGGATCGCCATCAAGAGGTAACAGACGGCCGAGGGCAGTCCCATCCCCAAGACTACGGACCCGATCATGATGAGGATAAGAGCGGGCAGCAGGCCCTCACCGGCAACGGAGAGCACCGTCGCTGGAAAGCGGGTGCCGAGCCCGGTCAGGGTGACCATCCCGAGGATGATTCCAACCGAGCCGGCGGCTGCCACCAGGGGCGCCGCACCCGCCGCGATGCGGCCCAGCCCTTCCCAGAGCTTCTTGAGATCCGGACGAGTAGCGGGGTGCCAAACGGAGGTCGCCACGACGATTGCGAGGGCGATGCTGACCGCCCGGAACACCGTCCGGCCTGCCACCAGTGCGGCGATGAGGGCTATGAGACCGACACAGAAGACGATTCCCGCCTGAATCGGGACGGAGCCGCTTTCTTCCCGCAGCGGCGCTTCGCCATGAGCCCGGCCCAGATAGCGGCGGGCATAAAGATGGACCATGGCGATCAGCGCCGCGTAATAGAGGAGCGCCGGCAGGATGGCCGCCCGCACGACCTGCAGGTAACTGACCGGAGGATCTACGAGCTCCAGCATCATGTAGGCGCCGGCGCCCATTACCGGCGGGACCAGCGCCGCACCGGAACTGGCCGCCGCGGTGATCGCGGCGGCGGCCCGCGCGCTGAACCCGGTGCTCTGCATCAATGGGATGGTCAGCGTCCCGGTGGTGGCGGCGCCCGCCACCGCGCTCCCGGAAAGCGAACCCATCATGGCGTTCGCGACCACCGAAACCTTGGCCGCTCCGCCCACCGTCCCGCGAAACACCCGGCGCGCCGAAGTGGTGATGAAGCGGATGGCTCCCGTCTGCTGCAGCGCCGCGCCAAAAACGACGAACAGGAACACATAGGCGAACATCACCTTCATCGCGATCCCGAAGACGCCTTGGCTCTGCAAGAAGCCCTGGGATGCGATGCGGGCGAGGGAATAGCCGCGATGGGGGAAGAGGAATTCTGGGAGATAGGGGCCAAGGACTGCGTGGAGCAGAAAAAGGCCGGTGAGAATGGGCAGGGCCGGACCGATCACCCGCCAGGTGGCGGCAAGCACGCCGGCGAGGCCCACAAGGCCCACCGCGATGTCGAGCGAACTCTCGCCGCCGGCACGATCTCCGAGCGTCGTGGGGCCGAAGCCGCTCCAGTAGAGAACGAAGGCGCACCCGGCAACCGCCGCTACCAGGCCACAAACATCAACCCCGCGTCGCCACCAGGGATCATCCGCTTTCATTCGAAGGAGAAAGCAGAGCGGCAACCCGAACAGCGCGAACGCGGCCAACTGAGCCTGAGGGGTCAGCACCGGCCGATTCACCTCGACCAGCACAAAGGCGGTGAGCAGTAGCGTCAGGATCCCGATCACGGCGCTGCGAACGCTCGCCGACGCCCGCGGACCCGATTCAGTCACCGCGGGTCGCCGTCCGAAGTCTGATCAGGGCTCGGGACTCGAATCCGGCCAGATGCCCACTTCCCGATAAAAGCGCACGGCGCCGGGATGGAACGGGACGCCGGTGTTCCGGGGAGCGTTGTTCTCGTTGATGGCCCGTCCGGCGGGGTGTTTTTCGACCACCGATTCGCGCCGTTCCCACAGCGTCCGCGTCACCTGATAAATGATTTCTTCATCGGCATCCGCCCGGGTAATGACGTGCATGGAGCCGACGTCGAGGCCCAGATAGTCCTCGTCCTGCCCCCGGTAGGTCCCCGCCGGAATCACCGCCTCCCGGTAGAACGGATACTGCTCGGAAAGCTCGCTGCGGATCTCCGGATCCAGCGGGACGAGCAGCGATTCCATTCCCGCGGTCGCCTGCACGATGGATGCGGTGGGAATCGCACCTCCCAGGAAAGCCGCCGCCGCGGAGTCGTCGCTCAGCATGTCCACGGCGCCCGCCTGGGTGTTGTAGAGCGGGATGAAGTCTTCGTAGGTGACACCGTGCGCTTCCACGATCGGTCGAATGAAGTGCTCGAAGCCGGCGCCCGCCACCCCGACCACGACCCTGTTTCCCGCTAGATCCTGAATGCGGTTGATCTCGTGCCGGCGGGGCGAAACGAAGGTTGCCACGTTGGGCGCCAGGGTCATGACCGCCTGCACCGGATAGGCCCGGCCCCAGCCGTCCTCGCCGCGCGCCGCAAAGTAGGTGACGGCCGCGTTCGAGATCGCGATATCCAGTTCCCCCGAAGCCAGCCGGCGGATGTTTTCGCCCGAACCCTTGGTCGCTTCCGCGGTGACGCGGAGACCGGACTCTCCGAGGACCTCGGCGAGCGCCCCGCCCACGACGAAGAACGCACCGCCCGGCGGCGCCGTGCCCAGACTCAGGAACCGCGGTGGGGCGTCCCCACCGTTCCCGCACCCGTGCAGAACCAGCAGCGGGAGACAACACGGGACCAGGGCACGGAGAATGCCCGCGCCGAGGTAGCGGGAACGCACTGGACTGGGTATCGACTATCGCGACAGGGCAGCCAGAGGGCCGGACAGTGCCTCCGCCAGGTCATCCAGAGTGTCGAACCCTCCGGGCGCGACCACGGATTCCGAAAGGGCGAACCCCGGAAGGATCCGTTCCGTGCCGTCGTCATCGGTCCGGAGATGCCTCTTACCAGCCTCTCCCGCCGTCACCCGGGGGAGACGCCCGCTCTCTCCGCTCAGGAAGACAAGCGCGCGTTCGCCCATCATGAACTGGGCGGAATGGGTCGCGATCATTCGCGTGTCACCGACCGTTCCGCCAGGAATGCGGAAGCGGACCAGGTTCCGGGCCGCGCCCTTGAAATTGCGTTCGGTCCGAAGCGTCACGGTGGTGAAGATTTCGCGACGGTCGGTGGTCCAGGCGGAACGCATGTCCAGAACTTCACCGGCGATGATGGTGTCCGACCGCTCCACCAATTCCGACAGCAACGGCCACGCGTAAGGGTTCCGAAACGTTTCGCGCTCACCGGGCTGACCGCGCTGCGCCGAAAAGGAAACCCCCGAGGCCAGGAGGCCGCCGGCCGCCAGCAAGGCGAGGATCGCGACCTTGCCGGCCCGCGCATCACGTTTCAGGACTCCACGCATCCTCGAAGCATATCCACACGTTCCCGGAGCGCGCCAGCAGAGATGCCGGCGATTGGGATTCGGACTTCCGGTGGGCCGCCCCCACCGAGCGAAAAGGTGGCAGAATTCCGGTGGCCGACCGTTCGTCATGCAGTCCGAAGTCCTCGTCACCCGCGCAACTCGTGACGGTAGCCGCCCCGCCCGCAGGCCGGCAGCCGCCTCCCTGGTGATCGCGCTGGGGCTGGCCGGAGTACTCATCCCCGGTGGGGACGCACTCGGTTACCGGTTTTTCTGGCGGACCGCGGACGATCCCGCCGTCCCGGTCGCGGCCGAAGGATTGCGCTGGGACCCGGCAATCTGGGGTCCGGAGAGAACACTCCGGTGGGTCATCGCCGATTCGCCGGGTTGGACGGAGCCGTGGGAGTCTCGCGGAGAAACCCAAAGGCCCCCGTTCACGAGCCGAGAGGCGGTGGTCCCCTTCGTTCAGAAGGCGCTCGACGCCTGGTCTTCGCTCACGAGCACCGACATCGAATGGTCGGTTGCCGGGCTGGGTGGGGAACACCACGCGGAACGCGATCACGTCAACGCCATCCGCATGCACCCGCTGGGCCTTCGCGCGTCCTATGTCGACGTCTGGGAGGTGAGCGGCGAGATCGTGGAGTGCGACGTGTCTCTGACTCCGGCGCACACCGAGGATCCGGACGGAACCGGCCTCGAAGTGCTCATCCACGAGTTGGGGCACTGCATCGGCCTCGCGCATTCGGCGATGTTCCCGACCTGGGACACCTGGCCCTACCGGTACGGTTTCCAACCAGCTCTTTGGGACACGGATCCCGTCATGTCCTACGGATACCTGCCCGAGCCGGGCTTGACCGCGGACGATGTTGCGGGGGCTTCATTGCTGCGGCCGTCCCGCGGCTGGCTGGATCGGGTGGGGAGCATCACCGGTCGCGTCACCATGGCCGGCCGAGCCGCCCGCTACGTTCCGGTTTTCGCGATGCAGATTTTGGGCGAAGAGCTCGTCGCCTCCGCGGGAGCGTTCACGAACGGCGAGGGGTCCTTCGCGATTGAAGGGTTGCCGCCCGGCGACTACCTGCTGGCGGCCGGCACGATGGGTGACATCAGCGGAAATACCTCGCTCGTGGATCGGGGCGCCACTCTCGGTTCGACCGATCAGTACTTGCTGGATCCGGTGCGGGTGGCCCCCGGAGCGGAAACCAGCGTTCCACCGATCCGGCTGCGCGAAGGGCGGGAGGCATCCCCTTGGAAAAGCGAATGACCCGGCGGGTGTTGCTCGCCACCGCCGCGGCGGTCGCGCCCGGATTGTTCGCGTGCGGTGGGGACGACAGCGCTGGTCCCACTGCACCACCAGCGCCCGCTCCGCCCCCGCCTCCCGCATTCGCCGTTTCTTTCGCGGAGAACGATCTCGAGGTCCGTGAAGGAGAGACCCTCGCCGTCAAGGTGCTCTACGAGGTCCGGGAACTCACCGCTCCGGTGCAGGTGCGGCTCAGCGCCGCTCACGACAGCGCCTCGGAAGCCGACTACGAACTCTTGGCAGACAGCGTCTGGGTTCCCGCAGGGCAGGACCTTGCGGGGGACACGGTCATTGAACTCACCGCCCTCGGCGATCTCTTCTTCACGGAAGGCGCCGAAACATTGCCGCTCAGTTTCCTCCCGCCGGCCGGTCAGGCCGTTCTCGGCGATCCGGTCGAGATCGCAATCATCGAGGCCGGCGCGTCACCCTGTCCGGGGGTGATGCTGATTGGGCTGCCGTGGAGCGAGGAGGAGTCGGCCGACGAGGATGTGCCGAACATGCTCGCCACCACCCTGAGCATCGAGCTCCGGCCCGGCAGCGCCGGAACGCGGGTGGACCTCGTGGGTCCTTACTTCGACCTCGGCACGTCCGGCCGGATCGCGGAGTCCGTGTCGGCGTTCGGCATCAATCGGTGGGGCCTGAGTTCCCAGCCGGGCGCCCTCGTCCACGAACTCGACGTCAGTTGGTCTGGGGAGAATTGGTTCGAGGAAGAAGCGGAAGCGCGCCTGGAACTGGGCTTTGCGGGCGGCGCCTGTTCCGGCGAGCCGGTCGCATCCTGCACCAGCGCAGGCTGCGAAATCATTCCGTAGGGGCGGATCGGGGCCAGCGCTACCTGTTAGCCGGTGGTGAAACCCAGGCGGCCCGGTTCTCCCGGTGGGGGAGGAGCCCCCACCGGGAGAACTGGCCCGGGTGTATTTCGACCGAAACGCAACGCAGAACGGAGCAAAGCGGAGTGGTTCAGCCGGGATGCATCGCCGGGTGAACGCCGCTTGGGTTTCACCACAGGCTGCTAGACCGGGGGGAGTTCCTCGTGCCAGGCGGTGCGCTCTTGATAGGCATGGGCGACCTGAAGGAGGCGCGCCTCGGAGAACGGCGGTCCGTAGATCTGGAGAGCGAGCGGCCGTTTGGGGGCCTCGGCGGAGAACCCGCAACCCATGGTGAGGCCGGGGTATCCGGTCATGTTGCCGATGAAGGTGTTCCCGGGGCGAGTCGTCAGTTCATCCGGATCGGTTCCGGCCCGAACATCGCTCCGCGCTACTTCCTCCGATCGCAGGGGATCAGCAGGTGAGAAGGAACTGGGCACGATCATTACGTCGCAATTCCGGAAGACCTCGGCCATTTCCTGCTGGAGGATGGTTCGGACCCGGAGAGCCTTGATGTAGTCGGTGGCGGTATAGAACTTGGCCACTTCCAGCCGTTCGCGCACCAACGGGTCGAGGTCTTCGGGCTGTTCGGCGAGCCGCTTTTCGTGGAAGGTGGCCGCCTCCGCCATCGCGACGATCCAGCCCGCGCTCCCCGCGAGGTGCGCGTGCGGCACGTCGACCTCGACGATTTCCGCGCCATCCGCCGTCAACAACGCAATTGCGGTGTGGACGGCCTCCTGGACTTCGGGCGTCGCGGCATCGAAGAAACCCGACCCCGGAACTCCGATCCGGAGGCCGGACACGTCGGGTGTGAGTCCCGCGAGGTAGTCAGGCACCGGCTGGTCGGCCACGGTGAGATCCCGAGGATCGGCGCCGGCGATCGCGCCCAGCATGGCCGCAGCGTCCCAGGCGGTCCGGGTCATCGGGCCAGCGTGGTCGAGCGTCCAACTGAGGGTGGTGACTCCGAACCGGCTGATGCGCCCGTAGGTCTGTTTGAGCCCGACGATGCCGCAGGCGGCGGCCGGACCGCGGATGGATCCCCCGGTGTCGGTGCCGATCGAAAGCGGCACGAGACGCGCGGCAAGCGCGGCTCCGGAGCCTGAGGAGGATCCGGAGGGTGTGTAGTCGGTAGCCCAGGGGTTCCGAGCCGGACCGAATCCGGAGAGCACCCCGCTCCCCATGGCAAACTCGAGGAGGTTCAGCTTGCCGACCAGAATGGCCCCAGCGTCATTCAATCTCGCAGTGATCGTGGACTCGTAGTCCGGGACCCAATCTGCGGTGGCCCTGGAGCCGTTCGTGGTCAGGATGCCGGCGGTCGCGAGGATGTCCTTCGGGGCATACGGGATCCCGTGCAAGGGGCCCCGCCACCCGCCCGCGGCGATTTCCGCTTCCGCTTCCCGGGCTCGCTCGCGTGCGTGGTCGCCGGTCACGGTGATGAAGGCGTTGATTGCGGGATCCGTGGCCTCGATGTGGGCAAGATGGGCGTTCACCACTTCGACCGGTGAAAGCTCCTGACGGCGAATGCGCTCCGAGAGCGAGCGGGCGCTGAGCTGGCAGAGTTCAGGGATCATCCTTTCTCCGGACCGCGCGCTACGAACGTCACGGATGGCTCCACCAGGTCCGGGATTTCGAGATCCCGGACCGCCTGGAAGAACGCATGGTTCATTCGCACCGCCGGGAGGATCGTCGAGAGACGGTCGACGGGCAGGGGATGATCGAGCAGGTTGTTCGCGTATTCGAGCGCCGCGACGGTGGCGCCCTCGCCCGTTTTCGGGCCCGCCCCGCATCCGGCCAGGACCAGGGGCGCCGCCAAGGGGGCCGCCGCGGCGCCACCCAGCAGCCGCCTACGGGTTATGGGTTTCGGATCGCGTTTGGTCATAACGGACCTCCGTTGGCGGGAACCTCCTTCGCATTCTATCGGGGCTGGCTCCCACGCGAGTCCGCTGGGAGCCTCCAGTGAAACCCACGCGGGCCAGTTCTCCCGGTGGCGGCTCGGCCGGCGATCCATCCCGGCTGAACCACGTCGCTTCGCGCCGCTCATCGTTGCGTTTCGGTTGAAATACACCCGGGCCAGTTCTCCCGGTGGGGGCTCCTCCCTCACGCGCCTTGTCAGCCGGGCGCCTCACCGGCCTCGGCGCTCACGTGGGTTCCACCACCAGCTGTTAACCGCGTCGCTTCGCGCCGCTCATCGTTGCGTTTCGGTCGGAATACACCCGGGCCAGTTCTCCCGGTGGCGGCTCCTCCCTCACGCGCCTTGTCAGCCGGGCGCCTTCCCGGCCTCGGCGCTCACGCGGGTTCCACCACCGGCTCCTCGATCCATCCGCCGGACGGGGTATCCTTATTCCCCGTGCTGCTTCGGGAAGCGGATCGCACGGCGGTCCGGAAACACTTCGAGGACCTCGCCGGCCCCGTTTCCGCCACTCTCTATTCCAGACACGACAGCCCGCTGGTGCTCCCCGACCGGACGCCCTGTCCGACCTGCGGAACTACCGAAGCTCTGCTTCGGGAGGTGGGAGAACTCTCGGAAAAGCTCACTGTCGAGGTGCGCGATGTAGATGAGGTTCCGGATGCGGCGCGCGCTGCCGGGATCGCCCGCCTGCCGGCGATCGAGCTCACCGGCGTAGCGAAGGGGAGAGTTCGATTCCTGGGGCTTCCCGACGGCCATGAGTTCGGGTCGTTGATCACCGCGGCAACCTGGGTTTCCGGAGCACCTCTGACCATTTCCAAAGAAACCACGGACCAGTTGTCGATGCTTCGTCGCCCCCTCCACGTCAAGGTCTTCACCACCCCTACGTGACCGTGGTGTGCGCCGGCGGCCAGTCTGGCCGTCCAGTTCGCTGTCACTAGTCCCGAGGTGACCACCGACATCGTCATGGTTCAGGAATTTCCGGATCTGGCGCGGACCTACGCGGTGGCTTCGGTGCCGCTGACCGTGGTCGAACCGCTGGAAGACGGCGCCGGGTTGGTCGGGCAGGGGACGTCGGTGCTGGGCGCGCGAGGAGAGGAAGCGTTCCTCTCCGCAATCGCTGAGGTGGGCGGAATCGGGAATTCGAATCAGGATCCGGGATCGTGAGCATTCATCGTCGCCGGTATCCCGGAGCCGATTGGCGGATGGACCGCCGCGGCGCGCTTCGCGTTCTCTCCGGAGGGGCGGGACTCGCTTTCGGGGCTCCCGCCTTTGGACGAGAGAAGGCCCCACCGTTCTCCGAGGACTCGCTTGCCGATCTCGGCCGGCGGCTCCATGCGGTACGGAGGCGATTCGGCCTGCGCCGCGCCATCGGTATTCACGTCGAAGATCTCGAGACCGGCGCACCGCTCTTCAGCCACAACGCGGACCGAACCTACGTGCCGGCCTCCGGGATGAAGCTGCCCATCATGGCGGCCTGCCTCCACTATCTGGGACCGAGCTACCGCTTTCCAACGCGTCTCCTGGTGGATGCCCCACCCACAGAGGCCGGAGTCATCGAAGGTCCGGTCTACGTTGTCGGGTCCGGCGACCCCAGCCTGAATCGGCACGACATGGACTTCATCGCGGACTCCCTGGCGGCGTTCGGGATTGCCGAGGTCCGTGGCGACATCATTCTCGACGACTCGTTCTTCGAAGCCCAGGAGACCGATCAAGCCCTGGTGAAACGCCGGCTCCGTTACAAGGAGCCAATTCAGAGCGCCCTCGGCTACCACTGGAACCAGGTCGAGGTCGCAGGCGTCCCGGGCTCGGGCAACCGACCCGACGTACGCGACGAGGGCTATGGCTATTACACCGTCCAGAACCAGATGGTGCTCCGCAATTCCGGGCGGCCCTACATCCTGGCCCAGCGCCGGGGAACGCGCCGGATCCGTCTGCAGGGACGAATCCTCAGGAACGGCAATGAGCGCGTCGCGCGTTTCACCGCTACCGAACCGGCCCTCTATTTCGGGTACGCCCTCAAGGGCAAACTCGTCGAGCGCGGAGTCCTGGTAGCCGGGGAACCACGGCGTGGTGCGATTCCGGCGCCGGGGGACAAACTCCTTCTCTACCGAAACGAATCCGCCCCGCTGACCCAGGTTCTGGAGGCGCTCGGCAAATACAGCAACAACTGGTCCGCCGAGCAATTGCTCTTCGCCGTCGGGGCCCATCGATGGGGGCCGCCCGGAACCGGTGAGAAGGGGGTTCGAGCCACCGAGGAGTACCTCGTGGGTCTCGGTTTCCCCGCTGACACTTTCTCGGTGGACGACGGTTCGGGGCTCTCGAGAAAGAATCGCGTGAGCGCCCGCCTCCTCGTCGGAGTTGTCCGCGACCTGTATAGCCAGCCGGAGCTCCGGACCGATTTCCTGTGCTCACTCGCCGTTTCCGGAGTGGACGGCACCCTCGCCCGCCGTCTCTGGGGGGAAGAAACCCTCGGCAGGGTGATGGCCAAGACGGGAACGCTGAGCGGCGTCAGTTCGCTCTCGGGGGTAGCCTTCCCGCTGGCCGCCGAGAACCGGGCGCTCGGGTTTTCGGTGATGACGAACGGCATCCGCAACTCCTGGAATGGCGACGCGGTCGAAAACCTGATCGCCGCCGAACTCGTTCGTTGGAACGGCGTGTCCGCCTAGCAGCCGGGAGAGCGGTGAGGGGCGTCCCCGGACTCGATCCCCCGGAATACGTCGACTGGAGCGAGGATCCCGAACTCCTCCGTGAGTTCGCGGCGGCGCCCCTGAACGACTCCGCGCGCGCTCAGATCGTTCAGGGTCTCGGCGAGCCGGCAAGGCTTCGCCTCTACGAAGGTCTGGTCAGGAACCGCCTCCACGACCTTCAGTTGAAGCGGTGGGTCCGTTCCGGGGTGCTCTCCAAGGCATGGCTCGGGACTGGCGAAGAAGCCGTGACCGTGGGGACCTGCCACGCGCTGGAACCCGGGGATGTGGTCGGGCCGATGATCCGCAACATCGGCGCCTGTCACGAGCGGGGGATGAGTCTTGCCTCCATGTTCCGGGGAGCGCTCGGAACCGGGGACGGACCCGCACGGGGCAGGGATCTCCATTTTGGAGACCTCGCGCGCGGCATCGTCGCACCGATCAGCATGGTCGGTTCGCTGGTTCCGGTCTGCGCCGGCATGGCTCTCGCATTCCGGCTCCGGGGCGAGTCACGGGTCGCGCTGACCTGGGCAGGCGACGGCACCACCGGAACCGCGGCGTTCCACGAAGGCATGGTTTCGGCGGTCGCGCTGAAGACTCCACTGATCGTGGTGATTCAGAACAACCGGATCGCCCTGGGCACTCCGCTGGACGATGAAGCCGACGAACGCTTCGCACGCCTCGGGGGCGGATACGGGATTTCCACGTTGCGAGCGGATGGCAACAACGTGCTGGATGTCTTCGCGGCCACCGCACTGGCCCGGAAGGAGGCCCTGAGGCATTCCCGACCCGTGTTCGTGCTTGCCGACACCTTCCGGATGGGCGGACACGCAACCCACGACGAGGGAGAGAGCCGGCGAATCCTGCCCGCCGAACTATTCGATCAATACGGGCGCCGCGATCCGGTCCGCACCTATCGAGCTTTTCTGCGGAAGGGCGGGCTCGGAGGCGAGCCAGTAGCCGAATCCGACCTGAAGAGCATCGAGGCACAGGTAGCGGCGGAAGTCGAGGTTGCCGAGCGCGAAGCGCTCTCCTCGCACCGGTCTGCGCGACCCGATCCCGCCGGGGCGGGGGAGGGGGTCTTCGCCCCCTAGCTTTCTAACCCGAAGGCTCTTGCCCGCCGGCTTAGAGCCGAATCTTGGCCGGGAAATGGTTCAGCCCGAGGCGCGTCGCGGTACGGTCCGTCTGGTCCACGATCGCGGCGGCGTTGATGCCGATCGCGATGACGATGGCTTCGCTGATCTCTTCCTTGGTGGCCCCGAGTTTGAGGGCCTTCTTCACATGACCGTCGAGGCATCCCTCGCACTTGGCGATCAGCGAGCAGGCGAGCGCGATCAGCTCCTGAATCTTCGGATCGAGATGTTTGTTCTCCGAAAAATAGGTCTCTTTGTAGAACTGACCGTAGATGGCCTTCATCCGCGGCTCGAGCATCGAATACGACGTCGCTGCCGAGCCATTCTGCTTTTGGCCCTTTTCCTGACCGGGCTGCTCCGGCTCCTGGTCGATGCCGGGAATCCGCGCCTCGGGAGCCGCTACGTTGTCCGCCATGCCGAATCTTGCCTCGTGCCCGCCGCTCTTGGCCAGGACTTCGTCTCGAGGGACGGCGGGTAAGACGGCCACCTGTCTGGCTCCGCCCGCTCAGCGCGTCGAAAAGGGAGTAACCGGTGAAGGTTAGCATCAGAGAAACGATGCAGACCTTTGGACGTTCCGTAGTCTTGGCCGCTCCGCTCGATGCCGTCTTCCGGTTCTTTTCGGATGCCAGAAACCTGGAAGTCCTCACCCCGCCCTGGCTCCGGTTCCGGGTGGTCACCGAAGGAGACGTGCGGATGTTCCGGGGCGCGCAGATCGACTATCGGCTGCGGCTTCGCGGGGTGCCACTCCGGTGGCGTAGCGAGATCACCGCGTGGGAGCCGCCGCATCGCTTTGTGGACGAACAGATAGCTGGTCCCTACCGGCGCTGGATTCATGAACACGCGTTCGAGGCCCGCGAGCGGCCGGGCAGGGACCCGGTGGTGATCGCTTCGGATGAGGTCCGGTATCACGCTCCCGGTGGCGCGCTGCTGAACCGCTTGCTCGTTGCCCCGGATGTGCGGCGCATCTTTCGGTATCGCAGCGCTCGGCTCAGGGAACGATTCGGACCTCCGGACGACTAAGGTCTTGAGCCGACAGCCCTGCCGCTCCTATGTCGGCACGCCGGCCACGAGTCCGGTAGCCGGGAGCACCCTAGCCCGCGACCTTCGTTCAAAGAACAGGCGGTGCTACAGGGGAAGGTGTGGTCCGATGTAGCCGATCTCGACTTCTCGGGACGATGCCGTAAAGCGAAGATGAATCCTCCCCACATTCCCGAATCGCGCGTGCCACTCAAAAAGTGCTGTACCGCCCTGGACGGAGCGAAAGATGCGCTCTCTGCGTAGCCGAGGGTTCTTCATCACGCTTGGGGACTCTGGACTGACCTCGGACTGCCAGCGCGGCGCCGGCCCTCCGCGTTCCGACCACTCGGCAGCAGCGACGTCGAGCTCCGCCAGCCTTCGTGCCACTGTGGGAAACACTCTGGCCAACGCGGAAATCTGCCTCTCGACATCGGGGCCGAATGCCAAGTGCGGGAATGCGTTGTGGTGCGCCCCCCAAAAGGTCTGGACATCCAATCCCTTTTGCATCTGCTCCAGATGCCGACCGCGAATCAACACCGCATGCCCAGGGCGCGCCAGATGATCAATGCGTTCCGCCACTGCTCGCATCGTCCCATCCGGAAGCATCTCCTTGAATCGGACTGTCAGCCGATCCCGATCCCAAGCTTCTGTTGACGGCACGCCGACGGCAATCCAGTCCAGGTGAGCACACAGTACGAGAGGTTCTCCGTCATCCGCTTCCAGACCCAGGATCTCGCATCCGAGAAAACGATCCACCGCCTCGTCACTCAGGTCATCAAGGAGCGGGTACCTCGCGCCTAGGCGCATTAAGAAGAGGGCTTCTTCCCGATACCCCACGGCGAGCATCTGATACATCCGATCCTGAAGCGAAACTCCGGCACCCAGCGGGATTTGCGAGAAGGGAACCCGGGTCCGCAAGCTCTTCGTGACAACCCGCCCGTCCACGAGATCGGCGACTCCCTGCACCACTCCTTTGAGCCAGCCGGCCGCCGTCATTTGGCTGATTCTCTCGGTGGATGGAAAGCTAGCCTTATTGAGGACCAGCTCCCTCATCTCAGGATTTCGGGGCCAGCAACCGGGCCAGGTTTTCTTCGTGCTGATCGAAGAATCCGTCGGGCCATTCGGAAAGGCGCCCGTCTAAATCTATTTCCGGCGATGTCACCGAGGCCACGGCCCCGGAGCGCGCGAAGTAATGAAACCGTGTCATCGAGGTCGCAATCAGCCCGTCGCGGACGGCGATCCGAACACCGTCCATGAAGTGGTCGCTATGCGTTTCCACGATGACCTGAACTCCCGAGAGGGCCGCCCTCACGCAAAGCTCCGCAAGCTTCGTCTGTCCACGAGGATGGAGGTGCGCTTCTGGATTCTCGAGTAGGCAAAGCGCTCCCGGGGGCGCCAGCAGCCCAATGATCACCGGCAACACGTACGACAGGCCAAATCCGACGTTCGTTGTCCGGTAGCGGCGGGTAGACACATCACCGTGCCGATCAAAGACGAAACCGGCCACGATCGCATCTGCATCTTCGATGACTTCAAAGTCCAAGCGCGCCCCCGGACTTACCACCTGTAGCCAGTGGTTCACTATCGCGCGGACGCGCCCGCCCGCTGCTTCGGTGCAACGGGGATCGTTTGCAGGGAGCTGATGTTCCCATCCGCTCAGCAGATTCCAGGCGTACTCCGCGTTCTCTCCTAGCTCACCGCGGCGCGCCTGGGATTCCGAGTACGGATAGGACTTTCGAGGGCCGACTCGCTCGGCACTCACATAAACCAGTGTGCCCCCCAAGGGAGGGATCTCACAGAGAGCCGAAGGAATCGTCAGTCTGTCCCGCGCGTCGAGCGCATTGCTGGCTCGGGCATAGCCAAATGAGCTGGCAAAGCCCAAGGACGGTGTGTCCGTCTGAAACCCGATTCCAACGCTGTCTGCATCCAGCACCGCATCCTCGCTCAAGACGTCTCTGCCCGTACCAATATCTACATGCGGTCCACCCAGAAGCAGGCGCCCGACTTCCAGGTCGCCCGACTCGAAGGACTGCCGGAGCAGTAGAAGGGCTTGGAGGATACTGCTCTTCCCCGCTCCATTGAGGCCGCACAGCAGAGTCAGACCGGAACAGGGCAAATCAAGGCCCTGGAAGCACTTGAAGTTCTTCAGCGAGACGGTCTTGATCAACAGGAAAAAGCCTCAACGAGGCTCCGTACCGTCTGGAAGCGTTTTCGGACACGCCTCCAGTCACCGGTGCCGACGGAGATTGACCGCTCGAATTCGGCATCATCGGCCAACTTGGAAACGAACGCATTGACGAGTGCGCCACGCCGAGCGCAGAGGATGTCGAGCACCTCCTCTGAACAGAGCGCCAGCTCGACGCTCCAAGTCTCGAATAACGCCCTGTTGATGGGCCGACGCCACTCGTCTCCATCGCGGACCTTCCGGAACGCACGGTTATCAAAGATCTGGCGGGCCGCGCGCATGGCTCTCTTGAAGTCGGTGGCTGTCCGTTGCCGTCCGGTTTCTGGCATGGCGCTGACCGTTTTCATGGCCTCGCGAAGGTGTGAATCCAAGTTGCTCCCAATGCCGTAGCCTTCCCACGGATCCAGGTAGAACGCGAGAAAGCGCAGTACGCACTCCCGGTCTTGCATGCGTCCGCCAGGAACAGATCCGTCGGTGGCCTCCTGGAATTCCGGGCGTGCGGCCAGCTCCTTGAGGAACTGGCGCGCCGGCCCCCGATGCAGGGCGTGACGGATTTCCTGAGCGTTTAGCGGTGTCCCACTGGTATTGATGCGCGTGAACACGTTGAACATCACCTCTTCCGGAGTGCCGTGTTCAATCACATTCACCAGCAGTTCGGTCTCCAGGATCCGGCGCTGCAGCCGTCGGGGAAGTGCATCGAAGGTCAGATCGTCCAGCGACGAGAGATACTCGAGATCGCGCAGCGCGAATCTCCCTCCGACGTAGTCGTGGATCGTGGACATCCGCTGAATGCCATCAACGACATCCCAGTCGTCCTTGGGGTCCGACGCGACATAGAAGACGGGTAGGGGAATCTTTAGGAGCAGAGACTCGATCAAACGGCTCTTCTGGGTGGGCTTCCAGATGAGATTCCGCTGGAAGTCCGGCGCGAGGTTGACCTCAGACTCCGAGAGTCGCCGGACCAACTGCTCAACAAGCAACCGTCTGCCACTGATTTTGATGTCTTCGGGATTGAACGGATCCGTAATTGGGACGTCCGGAGCGGTGAGTTCTTCAGGTTCGAGGTCTTCGGCCGTTGGTTGGAGCGAGTCGGCGTCAACCGACAGCGGGTCTTTCCTAGGGCGCGGTTCGGGCCGCAACAAAACAGATGGATCAGGGGTCATTGGAGAATGCCGGGGCATCTGCCGACGCCCCAGAGCCTGATGTTAGCGGAGAGCGCGGCGCGCACGGGCAACAGCGGGATACCTGTTGCGCTCTCAGATAGTGGCCGAGTCCTTATCGAAAGTCGCCTTCGTGACTTCCGATAAGGGTGCTTATGTTAAATAGCGACGATCGTGAGCCGCCTCGTCCCGGAGAACAGCGGACATCACCCCTGCTCGCGAAACGCCAACACGTCGCGATGGAAGACGAATAGCGAATCCATGTCCTCCGACGGCGATTCGAAGTTGTAGGTTCGCCCGCCAAGCACCTTCACGCGCAGGTTGTTGTTCAGGTAGTCCAACTCGAAGCGTTCCGCCTGTGCGAACGGCAACTGGAAAGCATCCTTGTGATCCGTCTGGTAGTCGAATCCCTCGGGAGTCGCAACGAGCGTCCCTTCGCAGGATCCGAACCGATGTTTGTGCACCACGGCCACCTTGACCTCGAGTGACGCCACCAAGTCGCCGAACACCACTCGCACCGGCACGGCTCTCCTTTCGACCGCCACCCGACGGGAAACGATGTCGTGCCCCTCGGTAGACACCGTCAGGTTGTACTCCCCGGGCTGAAGATCCGCGATCGTGACCGGGGTGTTTCCCTTGAAGTTCCGGTCGATAAAGACGTTCGCTCCGGCGATATCACTCTCCACGACGATGGACCCGAGCATTTCGGCGAGGGTCGCCGCCAACGAGCGGGTGCGACCGCCGCGGATGGTGACGCTGACTTCCAGGGAATGGAAGCCCTCCTTCTCCACGCGAACCGGATACTCACCGGCATCCAGGTCTTCCCAGGCGCCCGGAACCGTGCCAAGCACCCGGCCGTCCAGAATGACACTGGCGCCATCGGTGCCCTCGATCTGCAGGGTACCCGTGGTGGGCGGCGCCGGCGGTGGCGGCGGTGGCGCTCGCTCTGGTTCAGGCGCCTTGACCGGCGTCTCGTCGGCCGGTGCGGCTTCTTCCTCCGGGGCCGCAGGCTCCTCGCCTCCCCCGCATCCTGCCAGGACGCCGACCGCCGCCAGCAGGGCCAGTGACCCGAAGAGAATGCGCGCCCATTCAGCGAGACGAATCATTCACGGAGCCTTCCATCTCACGGTAATCCCGGTCGTAGTAGAGAAGCGGTGCGGCGTCCTCTCGCTCTACCCTGCCCTCGGTCACCCGGCCAATGAACAGCGTGTGATCGCCCTCCCGGTGGGCGCCGACCGTGCTGCACGCGAGCCAACCGACACAGCCGGACAGCCGCGGCGGATTCTCAGCCCCGCCAGCCGCCAACGCTGCGGAAAACGACCCGCCGAACTGATCGGCCGAGTCGAATCCCGGCTTCGCGAAGTGGCCCGAGACATCAGCCTGATCAGCAGCGAGAAGGTGCACTCGAAACCCACCGGCGGCGATCGCGGCATGCGCCCGGGCGGCGTTCATGATGGAGACGAGCACCAACGGCGGTTCGAGACTCACCGGGATGAAGGAACTGACGGTGATCCCTCTCGGCCCCTCCGGGCCGCTCGCGGTCACAACGGTCACAAGTTGCGGGGCGCGGCGCATCAGCGCACGAATCGCCGAGGCCGCATCGCTCATCCAGCTACGACCGCGTCTCGTCCAGTTCCTCGAAATCGGCTGTATAGCTGACGTCCACGGCGCCCTTCAGGGTGTTTGCGAGAGGGCAGCCGCGCTCATGGAAACGGAGGGCCCGTTCCGCTTCTTCGCGTTTGCCGGCCGGCAACGCCACTTGATACCGGATCCGGATGGCGCGCAACGCCATGACGCCGCCCTCGTCCACGATGTCGCCTTCGATTTCTGCCGAGAGCCGATCCGGCTGGCTCGGGATGCCGCGTACTTCGAGCGCCCGCCCGAACGTCCCCACCATTCAACCACCGGTGGCGGCCACCACGTAGTCAAGGGTCGCCGGCAACTCTTCCGCCGGCGTTACCCCATAGAAGGCAGCGATTCCGCTGTGGACGCCGAAGCGGACCGGCTGCTCGAAGTCCTCAAGGAATGCCTGCCGGACGGGACCAGCCTGCTTGATGACCCGGGCGTGGCAGGTATGGACAACCTTGCTCATCGCGACTCTACGAAGATCTCGGAATGGAGCGTCTTCACCGGGGCTCCGGCCTTCGCCGTCGGCAGCGACAGTTCCAGCGTGGTGCTGGTAGGAGCACTGCACGCGTTGTCCGTACAGAGCTGGTAGCGAACCAGCACTTCCGCATCCGCCGAACGTCCGCTCTTGAGGACGGAAGTAACGGGAATGCGGATCGCCACCGTCCCTTCGTAGAGATCGTATTCACCAAGACCGGAAAGATCCCGCCGGATCGGCTCCGGATAGAACGGCTGTCCGCTTTCGAAAGCTCCACCCTGGGCCAGTTCCACGACCGTGGCGGTGGGGAATGCCTCTTCGGGCCCGTAGAGGTGGTATCCCTCTTCGAGTTCTGCGACTACCGCGACTTCAAAGCTGTCGCCGGGACGCACCGGGGACTGGGAGGCCACCAACTCGAAATGCGCCGCGTTCTCCCAATCGGGAATCATCGGGGCAGTCATTGGCGCCTGGGCGGCAAGGGCGGCGGCAAGGCCGCCGGACACGGTCAGGACGAAGCCGGACAGCAGGAGAGGGTGTTTCATGGGACGAAACTCCTTGGGATTGGGCTCGCGATCAGGATCCGGCGAGACGGGAGAGCTCGGCAAGGATCTCCTTGGGGGAGGTCCGGTCGCGGTAGTTCACCCACACGTTGACGAATTGAACTACGCCGTCACCATCCACGATGATGGTTGCCGGATGGGGAATGCCTTCCCGCTCCGTGCCGGCGTGCTCCGGATTGGGGATGCCGTATTCGCTGATGACCGAACCTCCGTCCACCATGATCGGGAACGACCAGTCATTCTTCGAAAGCCACATCAGGGTGTCCCCTACCCCGTATTTGGAAATGCCGAGTACCGTGGCGCCTTGCGCCTCGAACTGATCCAGGGACTCTTGCAACTCGCCGAGTTGCGCAATGCAGAATGGTCACCAACCGCCACTGCGGAAGAACTCAAGAACGACCGGCCCTCGCTTCACGAATTCGGAGAGTCGGTAGGAGGCGCCGTGGGCGTCCTTCAGTTCGAAATCGGGTGCGCGATCACCAACCTTCACCGTCGGGGTGTCGGTGTCCTGCGCGGATCCGCTGGAAGGGGCGAGGCCCGTGGCCAAGCCGACAGCCAGCAATGCAGAGACAGGAAGTCGAGACATGCGGGCCATTTTAGCCCGGTTGTTTCGATGCCAAAGCGACGGCCAAGGCCGAAAGGAACGATCCGTCTCCGACGGGATTCCTGGTCGATCAGCGGCTAACCACGAAATTGCGGCGCATAACGGGCCGCCCCACCAGCATTGGCCGCCGGCGTTCACCCTCGGGGACCCTGTCGATCTGTCTATCCTGTTGATTCACCTTCGCTTATGTCCGATGTCGGCGTGCCGACATCCTCACGCTGTTCTTCAAGCTGCCGTAACAACGTGCGGAGTGCCTCCACCACTTCCGCCTCCTCGACCTCACTGCGCCGGAAGGTCAACTGGAGGCGAAAGGGGCCGCCCTTGGGGGCGAATCGGAAGACAAACGGTCGCGCTCGTTCTCCCTTGGACTTTCTGCGCTTCGGGACCGGTTCATTCAGCCCCTGGGCGAGGCGTTGGACGGACGCCAGCATGGCCTCGACATTCGGCTCGCGGGCCACTCGCAGCAACTGTCGACGAGACACGATCCCCGACGCCCGGCAGACCTCGCGGATCTCGTCCGGAATGCTGAGCAGGGCAAGCGTCTCCGTGATCGAGGTGCGTCCTTTGCCCACCCGGCGGGCGAGAGAGTCGTGAGTGTGTCCATGCTCCCTGATGAGCCCCTCGTACGCGGTGGCCTCCTCAAAGGGAGACAGGTCGTCGCGGAGCAAGTTCTCCACCAGAGCCAGCTCGAGGGCGTCCCCTGCCCCCGCCTCCCTCTCGATGCAGGGCACTTCGCGCAATCCGGCCAGCACCGCCGCCCGGTAGCGCCGTTCGCCGGCGATGATCTGAAAGTCCTTCGAACCCAGTCGGCGCACCAGGATCGGTTGCAGGATTCCCTGGTCCCGGATCGAGGTTGCGAGCGGTTCCAGCGCTCCGATGCGTTGGCGCGGCTGATCGGGATTGGGGTGGATCTGAGCGGTTGGGATCATCCGTTGACGGGCGCCCGGCTCATCGGGGGTCAGCCCCGCCACATAGTGGCTGTCACGCGGTTTCAAGCTGACTTTTTCAGGAAGACCGGTTCGCTTGGACACGGGCAAGCACCTCCTGAGACAGATTTCGGTAGTCCTCAGCACCTCGAGAGTTGGGGGCGAACGCGAAGATGGACTCCTTGTACGCAGGACTCTCCTCGAGTCGGACGTTGCGGCTGATCAGCGTTCGGAATACCGCTTTCCCGAAATGCTTGCGGATCTTGCGGATCGCGTCCCGGGCAATCCGCGTCCGCTGATCGGCCATGGTGATCACCACCCCGAGGATGGACAGATCCGGATTGGGGCGCCGGCGGACCTGCTCGAGCGTGTCGAGGAGATCGTCAGCCCCTTCCAGGGCGTAGTACGTCGGCGGCAGCGGCAACAACAGATAGTCACTGGCAACCAGCGCATTCACCGTGATGAGCCCCAGGGTGGGAGGGGTATCGATCACCACGAAATCGAACTGCTCCCGGATATGCTGGATCCGATCCCGGAGCCGGTAATGGGCGTCGATGTCGCCAAGAAGTTGTCGCTCCAATTTGGCAAGCGAGATGCGCGCCTCAGCCACCGACAGGCGTTCCACCGATGTGGGCCTGATGATGTCCGCGAACCGCACCTCACCGGTCAGAGCCTCGAGCATCGAGGCTCGGGATGGGTCCGGGTCGGTGACACTTACCGAGGCGTTTGCCTGCGGGTCCACATCAACGAGCAGTGTGCGGTGTCCGGCGTCCGCGAACGCCGCCGCCAGGTTGACCGCGGTCGTGGTCTTGGCCACCCCGCCCTTTTGATTGGCGACGGTGATGGTGGCGCACATGTGCTTAGTGCTCAGTGCGCGTCGCCGAGATCGTCCTCGTCGAGGGCTTCCAGCCAGTCGCCGAGCGCCTCGCTGTCCTCCGGCGGTTCCACGTCCTCTGCCATGAGCTCTTCGGCCCGCCGCGCCCCGCGCTCGATGACACGCGAGTGGACGAAGATGGGCGCCCGGGTCCTTAGCGCCAGCGCTATCGCGTCGCTCGGGCGGGCGTCCACCGCGAGCCGCTGCCGTTTCCGCTCCAGATGAACATGCGCATAGAAGGTGTTGTCCTGAACATCATGGATCACCACCTTGATCACCCGCGCGTCCAACTCCCTGAGGAGTTCCCGGATCAGGTCGTGGGTGAACGGGCGCGGGGGTTCGTAGTTCTCGATCTGAAGGCCGATCGCGCGCACCTCCATGGGTCCCACCCAGATGGGAACTTCCCGATCGCCGGATTCCTCCTTGAGCATGACCACTGCGGCGCTGGTCCGCGGCACCATCAGGATCGCCTTGATGCTTACCTCAATCTCCACGGTCAGCTCCTCGTTGCTTCTTCATCCGGGCAGTAGCTGCTCGCGGACATTGCTGCCGGGAACCGCCGGTACTACCGGAAGAGGGATTTCGGATGTCCACGCGTCGGGATCCGCCGCGGGAGCCGGGGATTCAAGGGCGGTCCGTCGTGGCTCCCGCGAACTCACGAGCTTTCCTATCAGACTGTTCGGACTGAACCCGGTAATCATGACCTCGCCGAAGCCTCCGATGGCCTCCACCGGACCGTCGAAATTCACGATCCGGTTGTCGGGGCCTCGTCCCGCAAGTTGATTGCCCTTTCGGCTGGGCCCTTCGATCAGGACTTCGACCTTGCGGCCCACTAGATCCCGGTGAAGAGACAACTGGATCTCCCGTTGTCTCGTCTGCAATTCAATTAGCCGTTCGGTTTTTTGGGTATCCGGAACATCGTCCGGCAGACGTTTCGACGCGAGTGTATGGGGACGCTCGGAGTACTTGAAGGAATACACCGATGAAAAGCGCACCTCGTCGAGGAGGGTCAACGTGTCTTCGAACTCGTTCGCGGTTTCACCGCAGAACCCGACGATGAGGTCCGTGGAGAGCGCAAGGTCGGGAGCCCGCTCGCGTGCCCGGCGGACGAGTTCCAGGAATCCCTCGCGGCTATAGCCACGACGCATGCGCTCCAGCACACTCGTCGAGCCGGATTGCGCAGGCAGATGCATGTGTGGCATCAACGGTCCCCCGGCCGCAAAACGGTCCATGAGTTCCTCGCTGAAATCCTTGGGATGAGGACTCGTAAAGCGGATCCGGCGGATTCCCGGGACTGCCCCTACCGCATCGGTCAACTCGGCAAAGCCACGTCCATCCTCCGGATCCCGATAGGAATTCACGTTCTGGCCGAGTAGCTGGATCTCCGCGAACCCCGACGCTGCGAGGGATTCGGCTTCCCGCACGATCGACGCTACGGTCCGGCATCGCTCCCGTCCCCTGGTGAAGGGCACGACACAGAAAGAGCAGAAGTTGTCGCAGCCCTCCATGATGGTGATGTACGCCTTGACCCCGGGAATCCGATCAATCTGCTCCGGCGGGATGTCGAGGTTGTCCGGGTGCCGCCCGATTTCGACGATCCGGGACTCGCCATCGAGTAGCCGGCGCACGACATCCGGAAGACACACGAGGCTCTGGGTACCGAGGACGAAGTCCACCGCGGGCGCCCGGCCGAAGATGGCTGCTCCTTCCTGCTGGGCCACGCATCCTGCCACGCCGATCAGTTGGGGGCGCTCCCGGCCCCGACCGACGAGCTGCTCCACGCGGGTAAAGACCTTTTCCTGCGCCTTTTCGCGAACCGAACAGGTGTTCAGGACGACGACCTCCGCAGGTTCGCCTCCCGCCGGACGGCAGCCCAGCGTTCCGAGCGCGGCCGCCATCTTCTCCGAGTCGTGGACGTTCATTTGGCAACCCCAGGTTTCGATCCGGAATCGGAAAGGAGCGCGCGACCCCCGGCCGGGCAGGTCGCTGACGGAACCGGGAAGGGTGGCTGGACCGGCCCGGGGGTCGCTTCTCCGGACGGTCATTCAGGAACCCGCAAACGCCCCCGGAAACCCGGCGCTGTCGCCGCCGGAAGACTCGGTATTCGCGCCGGCGAGCAATTGCGACGCGTGCTCCCGGGCGCTGTCGGTAATCTGGGGACCAGCGAGCATACGGGCGATTTCTTCGATCCGGGCACTGTCGTCGAGGCAGCGAACGCGAACCGCATCGCCGGATTCTAGTTTCTCGACGACCAGATGGGCTCGGCCGAGGGCGGCCACCTGGGGAAGATGCGTGACCGAGACGACCTGGCGCGAGATAGCAAGACGACGAAGGCGCCGCCCGACCGCATCCGCAATGCGCCCGGACGTGCCGGTGTCCGCTTCGTCGAAGATCAGGGTGTCCGCGCCTCCCTCCCCCGCTCCAGCCGCCTTGAGCGCCAGGAAAAAACGCGAGGACTCGCCACCCGATGCGACCTCGCCGATAGGCGCGGGCGCCATCTCGGGACTCGCGCTGAAGAGAAAATGGACGCGGTCCAACCCGTGCTCCGTGAAGTGCTCCGTGCCCGCTTCGACTTCGCGTTCCGATCGTCCTCGGAGAGCCTCAATCCCGATCGAGAAGCGCGCGCGTGGAATACCGAGCCCAACGAGTTCGTGCTGTACCTTGAGCGCGAGTACCTCCCCGGCGGCCTTGCGGGCAGCGTGGAGCGATGCGGCCAGGTCCCGATAGCGGGTGGTCCCAGCCTCGGCGACCGTCACCGCCCTTCGGCGCTCCTGGGCCTGATCGGTGAGCTCGGAGAGTGCGACCCGGATCTCTTTCGCACGCTCGAGCAGGCCGTCGGCTCCGCCCGTTCCACCCGCGTGGCGGCGCTCGAGACCGCGCAGTACGACGAGGCGGTCTTCGATCTCCGCGAGCCGCTCGGGCGCCGCCCGGACGCGGTCCCGCCGATCCCGCACACCGGCAGCCAGATCCTCCACTTCGACGAGCAGATCCGGACGTCCGTCGAGTAGTCGGGCGGTCTCCGGGTCCAAGGCAGCCGCGCCGTCAAGCGCACGGAGCGCGACCGCCAATTGCGCACCCGCCGCCGTTTCTGACCCGTAGAGCGCCTGATATGCACTCTCGAGATAGCCGGCGAGTTGATCCGCATGCCCGAGTGCACGCCGCTCGGCCAGCAGGGATTCCGTCTCGCCCGGTTCCGGCGCGGCGCGCTCGATCTCCTCAAGAGCGCGTTCCATCGCGGCGCGCTGAAGCTCCGCCTGGCGGAGCCGGTCTTCCAGAGCGTCACGCTCGTCCTCGGCGGCCCGGAGCACCCGGAGGGCCGCCGCCACCTGCCGCCGCAAGGTGGCATGTCCGCCCACGGCATCCACGCATTCCCGGGCAGCCCCGGGCTGGAGCAGCGCCAGATACTCTCCCTGGCTGTACACCTCGGCGAGCAGCATTCCCACCGCCCGGAGCCCGGCCACCGGAATCGCCGCACCGTTCAGGGCAATCCGATTGGCAACCGAGCGCCGCCCTGGTCCGAAACGCAATTCCCGCCGTACCACGAGTTCACCGTCTCCGGTCGAAACGCCAGCCTCTTCACATAGGGCCAGCAACCGCTCTCCGGCTGCTGACGCCCCGTCCGACAGGGTGAATCCCGCCTCGACAACAGCGCGATCTCCGGCAGGTCCTATGAGTTGGGAACGGCCGCGGCCGCCGAGGATGAGGCTCAATGCCTCCAGGAGGATGCTCTTTCCAACGCCGGTTTCGCCGGTAACGACGTTCAGGCCTTCCCCGAACTCGAGAGAGACGTCCTTGAGGAGGGCGACGTTTCGCGCCCGCAGCCAGTGAAGCATCGTGGCCAGTACGAGGTTCGAGTGCGCTACAACGATGTACTGGCGGCTTCGGCCCTGCCGCCACCTGGGAAGCGCACCCCGGGGGGTGCACACCCCGAAATGGACGAGAACCCCAACGGGTAGTGGTTGAGCATGGGTTAGGCTACTATATGTTGGGTATCCTGGTTCCCCGCCGCTTCTACGTGTTCGCCCGGTTCACGGCTTCGTGCAACGCTGTTCTTCGGGCCGGAGTCTCGCTGCTGGTGGCCCAAGCTGCGTGGGCAGGACAGGAGCCACCCGAGCCAGAGGCCGCCCGTGAGACGGTAACCGCGGTTGACATCGCGTCCTCCGGAGGATTCTTCGAAGAGGGTGGTTTCCTGGCGCTGGTGTTGGAGGCGGGGCCGGTCTCCTGGCTCGTGCTGGCGACGTTGCTCTTCTTCAGCCTCGTTTCCTGGGCCATCATCCTGAACAAATCACGACGGCTCCGGCAGGCAGAGCGGGACTCGGCCGCCTTCCTGAATCACTTCCGGTCCGCCAAGCGGTTCGCCGAACTCGTGACCTGGGCCCGGAAAAACCCGGACAGCCCGTTGGCCCGGTTGTTCAACGCCGGCTATCAGGAGGTCCGCTATCAATCCCGGCAGGAAGACGAGGAATCCATGCGGCTTCAGGTATCCAACATGGAAGCCGTGGCGCGATCCTTGCTTCGTGCATCCTCGACCGAAACGGCCGCACTCGAGCACCGGATGATCTTTCTCGCCACGACCGGCAGCGCCACTCCTTTCATCGGTCTCTTCGGGACCGTCTGGGGCATCATGAGCGCGTTTCAGGACATAGCCCTGACACAGGCCGCGAACATCAGCGTCGTCGCCCCGGGCGTATCGGAAGCGCTCATCGCAACCGCCGCCGGTCTGGGAGCGGCGATTCCGGCCGTCATCGCCTACAACGCTTTCCTCGCCCAGATCCGCCGCATCACAAACACCATGGACGATTTCTCGATGGAGTACGTGGCCATGCTGGAACGGCACCTGGCCCGCTGACGACATGGCGATGGGGACCGCCGGCGGCTCGGCCAGGGATGCAGGTTCGGGTTCCGGTTCTGCGCTAGCCCAGCTCAGCGCTCGCCGGAGAGCCCCCGCGGGGAGCGCCCTCTCCGAAATCAACGTCACCCCCTTTGTGGACGTCGTGCTCGTGCTGCTGATCATCTTCATGGTGACCGCTCCGCTCCTCGTGCGATCGCTGGAGGTGAACCTGCCCACCGCCCGGATGCGTTCCGCCGAGGCAACCGAGCGCGTCATCGTTACCGTCGACGCCGAGGGCCGGACATTCGTTGGCGAACGGGCCGTGAATCCGTTGCTGTTGGAGGAGCGGTTGCGTGAAATCGTCGATATCGAGGGAGCTCGCGAAGGCTATTTGCAAGGAGATGTCTCGCTAGAATACGGACAGGTCATCGAAGTGATCGACACGATGAAACGAGCGGGTTTTGACCGTGTCGGCCTCGTGTATGCCTACCCGGGCGAACAACGGCGGAGGTAAGGAGGTAAGCCCGTGCCGGATCCATCCCGGAGTCCGTCGGCTTCGCATTCACCGGCGGCAACCTTCCGATCAAGTCGGAGCGAGGATGCGTTTCGGCGCAATCTGATGTGGTCGGCGACGGCGCATCTCGTCTTGCTGGGGGGCGCGGCCTTGGGGCTGGAACTGGATCAGGGTGCTGCTCTCCCTCCCCCCTCGGCGGCCTTCATCGAACTCGGGATGTCCGGTCCGAACCCGACCCCCAATCTGGGCAGCGCCGCATCACCGAGTCCGCCGCCTCCGGAACCCGAGCCCGAACCGGAACCGCCCGCTCCCGAGCCTCCGGAGCCTGAGCCCGCTACCCCCGAAGCTCCGGAGTCCCGTCCGGACGTAGTTCGGCCGACAGCGGAAAACCGCGACCGGATGCCGGTTCCCGACGCCCGGGAACGCCGGCGGGCCGCCCGGCCCCAGCGTCCGGAGTCGGGGCTCAGAGGCCGCGATGCGGCCTGGGCTGACTCCGCACGACTCGAAACCCGACGCCCTGTCGATACGAAAGCGCGCCCCAGCAGAAGCGCGGCGGCCGACGCCTCCAACGGGGCTGCCGGGAACACCGGGATCGGCCTCGGAGGAAGACCGGGGGGCACCCGCTTCGATCAGGATTTCGAGTACGCCTTCTATCAGCGCCAGATGATCTCCCGGATCCAGGCAAACTGGCAACAGATCCCCGTTCGCGGGCGGGCCACCGTGGTGATCCGGTTCACCATTTCCCGCGACGGCGCCGTCAGCGGCGCCGAAGTGGAGACTTCAAGCGGACAGTCGCTCCTTGATCGTGCGGCGCTCCGGGCCGTCGTTCTGGCGGAGCCCCTGCCGCGACTTCCCGACAGCTATCCAAGAGACCAGGTCGGAGTACACCTTCTTTTCACGTATTCGCAGGACGCGGGCGGCAACCCGGAAGGACCTCCAGCCGAAGCTCCATGAAGCATCTTCCCCTGCCCCGCTTCGGTCCAGCACTTGCCCTCTTCGGCGCCGTGCTCGCCACCGGAGCCGCGGCGGGTTTCGTCCCCATTTCCGGCGTTTTCCGCTCGGGAGCCGCGGGACACCCGGTGTCCGTCGGCGTTGCAAGGCTTTTCCCGGAGTCTGGGACAACGGACTCCCGCGCGGCCGGGGCGCCCACGGCACTCCCTCAAGAAGCCGGCGATTGGTACCTCGACATGACACGTCCGGGTGCTCCGGTCAGGATGGCCATTCCCGATTTCGAGGTGCTTCCGAGCGGCTCGGGATCCGAATCCGGTGCCGGGGAGTTTCCCGCCGTCGACGGGGACACGCTGGGTGGAGAGGCGACGGAGGCTGCGTCCGTGACCAGCGCCGTGTTGTGGGATGACATCGAGTACGCCGGGGTGTACCGGATGCTTCCCAAGCGTTTTTATCGGATCGCGGAAGCCGGGTCGGCCGAAGGAGTTGTGGACTACTACCAGTGGGAGTCCATCGGAGCCGACATCGTGATCGATGGGAAGCTCTGGATCGAGGGGGACTTGCTCCTCGCCGAGGTGCGCATGCACGCCGTACGAGCGCAGGAAAACGTCTTCGGGCGACGGTACACGGCCGCGCGCGGGGCCGCCCGGACGCTGGCCCACCGGATCGCCGACGACATCCTGCAGCATGCCGGGAACTTCCAGGGAGTCGCCCGAACCCGGATCGCTTTCTCCACCAGCCGATCGCAGCCGCGCAGCAAAGAGATCTACCTGATGGACTACGACGGACACGGGCAGCGCCCGGTGACTGCCAACGGTTCGTTGAACCTCACCCCGAGCTGGTCGCCGGATGGACGAGCGCTCAGCTATATCTCCTACCGCGAAGGCGCACCTTCCCTGTATCTCGCCTTCCTCTATCAGGGGCGCGGGGAAAAACTCGTGGGCGATTTCCAGTCATTCACTCCCGCCTGGTCTCCGGATGGGCAATGGATCGCGTTCACTTCGAATCGTGACGGCCAGTCCGAGATCTACCTGGCAGCGGTGGACGGCAGCGAGTTGCGACGGCTCACCGACAATCGCGCCATTGACGTCGCACCCACCTGGTCCCCGAATGGGCGCGCGATCGCCTTTACTTCCGACCGCACCGGAGCCCCGCAGATCTACACCATGGACCGCGACGGATTGAATTTGAGGCGGGTTTCCTTCGAGGGCTCGTACAACGATTCGCCGGCGTGGTCTCCCTCGCGGCAATACAGCGAGATCGCCTATGCCTCGCGGATCGAACGCCGCCCCTTCGACATCGTGGTACATGATTTCGAGACCCGGCAGACCCGGCAACTCACAACGGGGCGCGGCAGCAACGAGAGTCCCTCATGGGCGCCGAACGGCCTGCATATTGCGTTCACATCCAATCGGGCCGGTAACGACCAGGTGTTCACCATGCACCGGGACGGCTCCAACCTGAAGCAGCTCACCCGAGAAGGGAGCAATACCACCCCACGTTGGGGCAACCCCCCTGAGGAACCGCAATGAGGTCGCGTTGATGAGATTCCATTCGGCCCGCCGGCCTTTAACAGCCGGTGGCAAAACCCACGCGGCGTTCGACCGGCGATCCATCCCGGCTGAACCGCGTCGCTTCGCGCCGCTCATCGTTGCGTTTCGGTCGAAATACACCCGGGCCAGTTCTCCCGGTGGGGGCTCCTCCCTCACGCGCCTTGTCAGCCGGGCGCCTCGCCCCCACCGGGAGACTGGCCGATCTCGGCGCTCACGTGGGTTTCACCACAGGCTGTTAACAGCCCACGGCCTTTTCTTCGTCACCCTCCCGGCCGCTCTGCTCGCGCTGTTGCTGGTGGGAGCCTCCTGTTCCTCCGTCGCTCGCAGCCCGGCGACCGGAGGCGATCCGGTGGCAGCGCCCGTGGCCGCTCCCACTCAGCCTGCGGATTCCGGGGCAGACCCGGAGCCGGAATCCGAGCCGGAGCCTGCGAGTTCCGGCGGGCTGACCGAAGACGAGATCCTCGCGATCCCGCCGGAGGTCGGAGGAGAAACCGACCTGCTGGACATCGGACCGAAGAGCCTTGAGGACTTGAATGCCGAGGAGCACCTCAAGGACGTGCTTTTCGAGTACGACAGCGCCGAACTCAGTGCCACGATGCGGGCCAGTCTGGAGAAAAACGCCGATTGGTTGTCCCGCTATCCCTCGGTCCGAATTCTGGTCGAAGGGCACTGCGATGAACGCGGCACCGTGGAATACAACCTGGCCCTCGGCGAAGGACGTGCCCGGGCTGTCCGCGATTACCTGCGGGACCTCGGCGTCGGGTCCGGCCGGATGCGGATCATCAGCTACGGCAAGGAATTCCCGCTCGATCCGGCTCACAATGACGCTGCCTGGCGGCGGAACCGCCGCGCCCATCTGGAGATCATCGCCAAGTGAAATCTTCCCGAACCGCATTCCCGTCCGTGTCGCTTTTCGTCGGGATCCTCTTTGTTTCCTTTTCTCTGGTCCCGGCCGTTCCGGAAGCACGCACTGTCACCCAGCGGGATCAGAATCGCGTCGTGTCCGAAATTCGGCAGCTTCAGGTGCAACTGGCCACCCTGGTCGAGACGCAGACGGCTCTGTCTCAGGCAGTAGAACGCATTCTCGAGGATCGGGAGGAACAACTGACCGCCGATCGCCGCAGCCGTGCCGAAACTTTGAACAAGCTGGACCGGATGGAGCGGAGTGTCGCCACCCTGAGCGAGAGGTTTCGGGAGGTGGGCGAGCGCCTTTCGGCCCTCATGGTGGAAGTGGAGTCGGTGCGGGAGGGGCAACGCCGGGCGGCGCTTCTCGGAGCCCCCCCGGAAACGGCGGACGATACGGAACCCTCCGAGGAAGAAGATGTCGCCGCGGAGGAAGCTGCCGGCGGGGAGGAAACTCCTGCGGAGGAGGACGAGGGAGCGACGGTGCTGGACGAACCGAGCGTGTCCGAAATCTATCTGGCGGCCCGGGCCGACTACGATCAGGGGCGGTACGACTTGGCTCTGACCGGTTTGGAACAGGTCGCAAGCCTGGGGGGCGAACTGGCGGACAACGCCCGCTACCTCATGGGAGAATGCCTGCTGGCGCAGGACCACCTGGACCCAGCACTGGAACAATTCGAGATTGTGATCCGGGATTCTCCGGACCGCAGAATGGAGGGTGAAGCCTGGTACAAAAAGGGTCTCATTCTCGGGCGGATGGGCCATGAGTCCGACGCACGCGAAATCTTTGAGTCCATCTTGAATGTTTTTGCCGGCACCCCGGCGGCGCGTCTGGCGCAAAGAGAGCTGGACGCCATGCCCCCGAGGGATCCCGGCTGTTGAGAGCCGGCCGCACCACGCGGCCGGAAGGAGTAGATGTGATGCGAGATGTGAACAAGGTCGTGCTGCGCGGTGTGATTTCCGACGCCCCGCGAACGAAGGTCTTCGACGACGGAAAAAAACTGGTCAACCTGAATGTCAAGACGGTGACCATCGAGAACGACGAAGCGGGGGCGATGCGGGAACGCCCAGCCTGGCACCAGGTCGTCGTGCGCGGCGAGCGGAACGTGGAGGTTGCGGAGCGGGTGGCGCCGGATAGTCCGATCTACGTGGAAGGACAACTCCGGACCCGCAAATACCAGAACAAGCAGGGTGAAGACGTGTACTTCACGGAAGTTCGGGCCGACATCGTGCGCACGACCGAGAGCGCCGAACCTCATGTCAACCGTTCGATCGTCCTGGGGAACCTGGGCCGGACACCGGAGCTCCGAAAGTTCGATTCCTTCATGGTGATGAACCTCGCGGTAGCCACCAGCGAAAGCTGGACCCGACGGGGCGGGGAAACGAACGAAGAGACCGAATGGCACCAGGTCGCGGTGTTCGGAGAGGCTGCCCAGCGTCTGGAGGGCCAGCTCGAGAAGGGGCAGCGGGTCCTCGTGGAAGGCCGAGTGCAGACCCGGAAGTACACCGACCGGAGTGGCCGGGAACGCCGGAGCACCGAAACTCAGGCTCACTCGGTATTCGGAAGCGGGAACACGCAGCGCGACGGTTATCAATCTCCGGGGCGTTCCGCCACCGAGAGAAGCGCGCCAGACGCCGGGGCCCGGCAGGACGCCTGGGGACCCAGCGGAGTCGATACCAAGGACGACGTGGACGACATCCCGTTCTGACCGCGAGCGGTCCGGGGACGGGGGCACTTTTTCGGACTGGTCCGAATCACACTCCTTCTCGGCGACGAGCCCCCGTCCCCGAACCGCCCGGCGCTCCGCGCCGGGATCGCAACTCCCTTGCACGCCTTCGGCGTGCGGCGGCGAGTTCCGATTCGACGTCGTCTTTTGTGAAAGGGGGGATGCCCCCCTTTCACACTTTCCCCCCGGTCACGCGGGCAGCGAACATAGTTCGCTGCCATCAGTTTTTGCTCACCTAACCAAGCGCCACCCTGGTGTGGGGCGCTGGAAGATAAGGACGGAACAACGACCAAGGGGACGGAGTAGTGCGCTCCGCGCCGGGATCGCAACTCCCTTGCACGCCTTCGGCGTGCGGCGGCGAGAGGGCGTAACGCCAACCGCGAAAAAGCGCGGGGACGGTTTGGAACGCCGACCTCCGGCCAGTTCTCCCGGTGGGGGCCGGCACCGCGGCCCGCAGGACCGCGAAGCCTCGCTATCCATCCTCGATCGTCGCCACCTGACGGTGTGGTTCCCAGGAAAACTCACCCTCTTCAATCTGGCATACCAGACAAATGTCTGCTATTCTGCCTGCATGCCCAAAACGCCGCCGGGACAGACCCGGAACCGGATCTTTCACTTCGTCCGCGACCGCCTGCTTCAGGGCGACTCCCCTTCCCTTCGGGAGGTACAGCGGCATTTCGGTTTTCGGGCCGTCGAGACCGTCCGGGCCCATCTCACCGCTCTCGTGGGAGAAGGACGCCTGGTCAAGGAATCAGGTCGGTCCCGCGGTTATCGGTTGCCTTCGGCGTCGAGCCAAACATCGAACTGGTCTCCCAACCGCCTTCAGCCGGTCCCCCTTCTGGGCGAAGTCGCCGCCGGCGGTTTCGAAGAGGCCATCGAGAACCCGGAGGGAAATCTCCCGGTAGAGATCCCCGATTCCCGGGACCTCTCGGACTATTTCGCACTCCGGGTGCGAGGGGAAAGCATGTCCGGGGCCGGCATCCTGCCCGGCGACACCGTCATCGTCGAACGCCAAGGGGCGCCAGTTTCCGGTCAGATCGTGGTGGCGCTCCTCGAAGAGGAAGCCACGGTGAAGCGGCTCTACCTGGGGCAAGACGGGATGGAACTGCGTCCGGAGAATCCCGCCTTCAAAACGCTCCGTCCACCTCCCGGATCCTGTCGGATTCTCGGGAGAGTCGTGGAATTGCGCCGCCAACTCCGCTGAATTCCAATGTTCGCTGAATACCCGATGCCCTCCGAAAGAGAACCCTGATGCAGCAAACCCTCGCCCCTGCCCGGCACCAACAACAGACACCCTCTCCCCAATTCGGCCTTCCCCAATTCGGCCGGTTACCTGCCTCCCGCAAACTTCCCCGTAAACCCCCAGACCCTCGGGGGGCCCACCCTCCCCTGTCGGCTCCCCTGTCGACCTCCCTGTCGACCTCCCTGTCGACCTCCCTGTCGACCTCCCTGTCGACCTCCCTGTCGACCCCTGACTCAGGACTTCTGAAATGGGGGCTTGCCCGGCTTGTCGGCAGTCTGGTGGAAATCTCTGGAACGGCTGATTCCGGAGTCTTGTCCTCAGCGCTGGCGCTGGTTGCCGAGGCCCAGCATCATCAGGCCCGACACCACAAAAAGCGTCACGGCCTGCATCCCGGTTCGCATCCGGATCCTGCTGCAGGTCCTGCTCTGGTCGCCTGGGTGGCGACAACTCACAGCCTCTTCTTCCCTCCGGACGCGTTGGAGTCCGGGATCGCCCTGGAGCGATTGGTTCTTCTTCGACTGGAAACACCGGCGGCGCAGATCCGCGCCGCTACCCGGATTGTCCACTCGGGAGCTTTTGGGCTGGTGATCGTGGACCTTGCCGATTCGGTTCAGCCGCAGAGCCCGGCCCGGAAGCCGATCCCGGAATCCATCGTGACATTCCCGCGACTTCAGAGCCCAAGAACCCAAAGATTGGAAACCCGGAATCTGATGTCCCGTCCGAACACCCCCCTCGGGGTTCCTCCCCTGTCACGGCTTGCCGGACTCGCGCACAAATACCGAACCGCTGTCGTTCTGCTGACCGACAAGCCGCCGGCCGCCCCATCGATCGACCCCCGGGTGGGGAAGCGTTTCGACGCGAGCCGCAGGGATAACGACATCGTCATCACCGTTCTCAAGGACAAGGGAAGCGGAGGTTCTTCCTCTCCGGAATTTCCGCCGCTCCGCGGCAGGGATCGCCTTTTCCCCGGGTTCCGTTTCGAAAGGAAACACCGTGAGCCGGCTGGCATGTGTTGACGTTCCAGCGCTGCCGCTACAGATCTTGCTCCGGCGTCATCCCGAATGGCGGCAGGAACCGGTGGCGGTGGTCACCGAGGACAAAACGCAGGCGCGGGTCCGCTGGGCAAACCGCCGGGCAGTCACTCTCGGGGTGCGTCCGGGCATGTGGCAAGTGGCTGCAGTCGCCTGCTGTCCCGCGCTCCGGGTCGACCATGTCCGCTCTTCGGAAGTAGAACAGGAAGTCCGCCGACTGGCAGAGCGGCTCCATCGCTGGAGTCCTCAGGTCGAATCGGCTTCATCCCTTGGTCCGCAATTTGCCGGATTCGGTGCTGCCGGAACTTTCTGGCTTCGGGCATCCGGTCTGGCCGGATTGTTTGGTCCGCTTTCAGATTGGACCGACGCACTCCACAAGGATCTCGTGGAAGACGGTTTTCATGTCTCGATCGCAGTGGGTTTCAACCGGTTCGGAACCTTTGCGGCGGCGCGGGCCATCTTCGGGCTGCAGATCTTTGAAAGTCCCACCGAGGAGAAAACCGCCGCCCTCAGGGCGCCGCTAGTTCGCTTCGGACTGTCGGAGAAGACCCTCGCCAGTCTGGAAAAGCTCGGCATCTCATCTCTTCGAGACTTGCTGCGCTTGGCCGGGAATGGCCCGGCTAGGAATGGACTGTCCGGGAAAGGACTGACGAGCCGCTTTGGGAAAGAAGTTCTGGAACTCCATCGTCTTGCATCCGGGGAGAATCCCGCGCCCGTTTGCGACGTCTTCCGCCCGGAAACGCCGATCGAACAACGGATTTCCTTCGAGCCGCCCGAGCTCGGCATCGAACGGCTCATCTTCCACGCGAAGCGCCTCCTTGATCAGATCCTCGCCGATCTCGCCAAACAGGGGCTCGCGCTTGTCGAGCTCGCCTACGAAGTGGAATGCGAGGACGCCCCGCCAATTTCCGGATCGGTCCGCCCCGCCCTTCCCACCGAAGACGGCGTGAAGCTTCTTTCCCTGCTCCGCCTGCGGCTCAGAACCATCTCTCCGGAAAACAGGGCAATCGCCAGGGGGCAGGAAGGTGAACCCGGAAGAAGGATCCTCGCCCTCGTTCTCCGTGCTCGCGGCGGCCTTTACGTCTCCGAACAGCTCGGCCTGTACCAAAACTCCGGCAAGACTCTTTCTCGGGGTCCGAAAAAAGCGTCGGAAGCGCTGGCCCAGATTCAGGCCGAATTCGGCGAGGACTCCCTGGTCCGATTGGAAACCCGGGATGCACATCTTCCCCGGGGGCGCTATCGCTGCCGGCCGGTCTCTCCGGAAAAAGCCGTCTCTTGCAGTTGCTCAAGCAAAAGCTTCCCGAAGGAATTTTTCGAGACCCGAGCGCCTCGCCTGATTCGCCGCATTTATGACCAGCCGCTCATCCTTCCCCATCGGGGTTCGGAAGAACCGGACGGCTGGCTGCTTCGGGGAATCGAACACGGCCCCGTCCAGAGTTACACCGGGCCCTATCGCATCTCCGGAGGCTGGTGGCGCCTCCTTTCGGGACGGCCGATCTCTCGCGACTACTTTTTTGTCCGCCTGAAGCGCGGCGACATCTGCTGGGTTTTCTTCGACCGGGAGCGACGCTCATGGTTCCTTGAAGGCCGCGTGGAATGACACGTGAAAAGACAACGGATGGATAGCCCGGGCTTTGTATTTTCCTCTTTTCTGCAAGAGCAACGCTTCCTTCCTGGAAGGGGCGAGTCATCCTGAAGAACTGATCGAGGAGGCCCACGCCCTCGGTCTTCCCGGGATTGCACTCACCGACCGCAACGGCCTGTACGGAGCCGTCAAGGCTCATGTCGCGGCACGGGAGCGGGGTATCCGGTTGGTACTCGGCGCTGAAACATCGGTGGCGGCGGCCGCAACCGGAGGAGGCAGGCCAAGCGAACAGGGAAGCATCCTCCTGCTCGCCCGGAACCGGACCGGTTACCGGAATCTGTGCCGGCTCCTGACCCGGGGGCTGTTACGAGGCCCCGGCGCCGTCTCTGACAAAGACCCGAAGGGGAATTCCCTGGGCATCCAATCCGGAACGGACGGACCACCATCCCGTAAGGGAACCGCCGGCGTTTCCTGGGAAGAGATCGCTTCTCATGCCGAAGGGCTTCACGCACTCTGGGGAGGAGGCGTCTCCGCCCTCAAGCAGGAAACCCCTCCCGAGAAGCCGGCGCACCTGCTCCGGGAGGCTTTCGGGGAAAACATCCATGTCCTCATTACCCGGCACCGGGCTGACAACGACGTTCCAGCAGAGGCTCTGCTTCGCGAGCGGGCGAAGCAGTACCGGATCCCGATAGCCGCCGCTACCGAGGTGCTCTACCACCGCCCGGGACGCCGGGAGCTGCAGGATGTGCTCACCGCCATCCGTCACGGCGTGCCACTTCAGGGTGCCGGACGACGTCTTCGTTCGAACGCGGAGCACTACCTGCTTTCCCCTGCCCTGTTCGCCGAACTCTTCGCCGACGATCCGGTCGCGGTCGCCCGAACCCTGGAAATCACCGAGACCTGTCGCTTCTCGCTCGACGAACTCCGTTACCGCTACCCCGCCGAGGATCTTCCCGGGGGCATGAATTCTTCAGCGCGACTCCGGGAACTGACGTTCGAAGGCGCAGCCGAGCGTTATCCCAGCGGCATTCCACCGGCGGTCAGACGGCAACTGGAAAAGGAACTGGCGCTGATCCGTGAGCTCGACTACGGCGGTTACTTCCTCACCATGGTCGAGATCGTGCGTTTTTGTCGTGAACAGGAAATCCTCTGCCAGGGACGGGGCTCGGCAGCAAACTCGGCCGTCTGCTACTGCCTCGGCATCACTGCGGTGGACCCGGTGCGAATGGGACTTCTATTTGAGCGATTCCTCTCCCGCGAGCGCGCCGAGCCACCCGATATTGACCTGGACATCATGCATTCGCGGCGAGAAGAGGTCATCCAGTTCCTGTACCGCAAGTACGGTGAGGGACGCGCCGCCATGGTGGCCAACACCGTCTGTTATCGGACCCGGTCGGCAATCCGGGAGGTGGGCAAGGCGCTTGGATTTTCCGAGCGATCCGTGGATCGCCTGGCCCGCGCTTTTTCTCATCACGAACCACTCTCGAGTGACCGGTTGTCCGCTGCCGGCTGGTCTTCGGAGGGACCAGCAGCCCACCATCTCCTCCGTCTCGCAAACGAGATCCAGGGGTTTCCGCGACACCTCTCGATTCATCCCGGCGGATTCCTTCTCGGAGAGGAGCCGGTCTCTCACATCGTGCCCGTCGAAAACGCCGCGATGGAGGGAAGAACGGTCATCCAGTGGAACAAGGACGACATCGAGGAACTGGGCCTTTTCAAGGTGGATCTGCTGGGACTCGGAGCGCTGACCCAACTGGATCTCTGTTTCCGGATGCTCCGGAACTCACGGGGGCTCGATATCTCCATGGCCAGCGTCCCCGCCGACGATCCGGAAACTTTCGCGATGATCCGGAAAGCCGCAACCATCGGTGTTTTCCAGATCGAAAGCCGAGCCCAAATGGCCATGCTGCCGCGACTTCAGCCCCGGAACTACTACGACCTGGTGATTGAAGTGAGCATCGTTCGGCCCGGGCCCATCGCCGGAGGGATGGTGCATCCCTACCTCCGCCGCCGCCGGGGGGAAGAAGCGGTGGAATACCCTCACCCGTCCCTCCGGCCCGTTCTGGAAAAGACCCTTGGGATACCGCTGTTTCAGGAACAGGTGATGCGGCTCGCGGTGGTCGCCGCCGACTACACCGCCGGCGAGGCCGATCAACTCCGCCGCGACATGGCTGCCTGGCGGCGCACCGGCCGGATGGAACGACATCGGAGCCGCCTGCTTTCCCGGATGTGCGCCAAGGGGATCGCTCCCGAGTTCGCGAAACGCGTATTCGAGCAGATTCAGGGATTTGGCGAGTACGGCTTTCCCGAAAGCCACGCCGCCAGTTTCGCTCTCATCAGCTATGCCGGCGCTTTTCTGCTCCGTCACTACCCGGCGGAGTTCGCATGCGCGCTGCTGAACGCGCAGCCGATGGGTTTTTATGCTCCGGCAACAATCATCGAGGACGCCAAACGACGGGGAGTGCGCTTTCTTCCGGTGGATGTGACTGCGAGTAGCTGGGACTGTTCGCTGGTTACTGGCTCCACATCCTCCCGGGAAGCCGGGAGACCGGATGTCCGCATCGGCCTCCGCTACGTAAAGGGGCTCGGGTCCGTCGATGGAGAGAAGATCGTGGCGGCTCGCCGGGAGTCGCCCTTCGCTTCCATCGCCGCCTTGGCCCGCCGTACCGATCTTGGGAAAAAGGTGATGGTTGCGCTTGCCGAGGCGGATGCACTCCAAAACCTCGGACCGAAAAACCGCCGCGATGCGATTTGGCAGGCGCTTGCCGCGACACCGGAAGACCCGCCCCTCCTGCGGGAAACCGTTCCCGACTTTGCCTCGCTGGACACTTTCGAATCCATCGTCTGGGACCACCGGACAACGGGCAGCAGCACCAGAGGGCATCCCCTGCTGCCGCTACGAAGCCAGCTGACCGCCGCCGGACTGCCCACGGCCCTCGGAGTAACGAAGCTTCGCAACGGAACGCGAGCGCGTTACGCGGGGATTGTGATCTGCCGCCAACGGCCGGGAACCGCTTCCGGGGTGGTGTTCATGACCCTGGAGGACGAAACCGGATTCGTGAATCTCATCCTCTGGCCGGACGTCTTCGAAGAGCATCGCCACCTGGCTCAGACCCTGTCGTTCCTCGGAGCCGCCGGACGGATTCAGGCGGAGCAGGGCGCCACCCACATCGTGGTGGACCAACTCTTCCGGCCTCGGATTTCAAGGATGCCGAAACCGCCGGAGGTTCCGAGCCGCGATTTCCATTGAACCGGAGGGATTTTGCAGCGGGAACGCGGCTAACAGCCTGTGGTGGAACCCGGGTGAGCGACGAGGCCGGCCAGTTCTCCCGGTGGGGGCGAGGCGCCCGGCTGACAAGGCGCGTGAGGGAGGAGCCCCCACCGGGAGAACTGGCCCGGGTGTATTTCGACCGAAACGCAACGATGAGCGGCGCGAAGCGACGCGGTTCAGCCGGGATGGATCGCCGGCCGAGCCCCCACCGGGAGAACTGGGCCGCGTGGGTTTTGCCACAGGCTGCTAACCCCCGGGCTAGTCCCCGGTATCGCTCCCCTCCCGGACCGCCCGGAGCACCCGGGCCCGGACCCGGCGCGAAGTCGTCAGCCGGACGCTCTGTTGCGCTATTTCCTCGGCCCTCCGAGTGTCCTGAATGGCGATCAGGCGCTTCATCTCGGGAATCGCGTTCGGGCTCATCGAGAACGTCCGCACTCCGAAGCCAAGCAGCAGGGGAATCATGAGCGGCTCGGCGGCCACCTCGCCGCAGACAGCGAGCGGCAGGCCGCTGCGGCGGCAGACCCGGGTCACGAAGCGGACTGTGCGCAGGAGCGCCGGATGGAGCGGGTCACTGAAGTGCGCTACCCGTTCGTTTGCCCGGTCCACGCCAAACAGATACTGCATCAGGTCGTTCGTTCCGATGCTGAGGAATTCCGCCTCCTGCCCCAGCAGATCCGCGGTCGCTGCCGCCGAGGGCACTTCCAGCATGGCTCCCACCGGCACTTCGCGGAACGGAACATCCCGGTGCCGGAGCGTCCGGATCGCCGCTCGGACATGGGTCTTCGCGGCCCTGAATTCCTCGAGTCCGCCCACCATCGGGAACATCAACTGGATCTTTCCGTGGACGGCGGCACGCAGTACGGCCCGGATCTGAGTCTCGAAGATCCCCGACGCCAGCACGAGCAGCCGGATACCGCGCAGGCCGAGCGCCGGATTGAGTTCCGGGGCGCGACCGATGTCCGTCGCGCTCAAATCGAAGGCCCGGATCACCAAAGGATGCGGATCGAGAGCCTGGGTGAGATCCCGGTAGATGCGGAACTGTTCCTCCTCGGACGGGATCTCCTGGACCGCCATCCGTTCAGTGCGGAAGAGGCCGACTCCCTCGGCGCCATTGCGGCGGACGAGCTCGATCTCCCCCGGTTCGTCCATATTCGCCATCAGGACTACGCGCTCGCCGTTTGCGGTTCGGGCCAGATCCGCGGTGGCGGCCAGCAGACGACGGCGGCGCTCACGCTCCCTCCCCCGCTTCTTCCGGTATTCGACAACGGTTTTCGGCGCGGGATTCACCACCACGAGGCCCTCGAAACCGTCGACGACGACCGGCAGGTCGGTGTGAAGGTGGTCGAGAAGTCCGGGTATCCCGGTGACGCACGGAACATCGTGTGTCCTTGCCAGGATGGCCGTGTGGTACGTCGGCCCACCAGCCTCCATGACGATGCCCAGGATCGTGCTCCAGTCCAGTTCTGCGGTATCCGACGGGCGAAGGTCGTCGGCCGCGACTACGTGCCGGCGTTCCCAGCGCTCCAGGCCGGGCCTCGTGGCCCCACCAAGGTTTTGGAGCACCCGCCCGCCTACGTCCACGATGTCTCCCTTCCGCTGACGCAGGTACTCGTCGGCCAGCCCGTCGAACACCTCCTCGAGCTCCTTCAACACGGTACGCACCGCCCATTCCGCATTCACCCGCTCTGCCCGGATCACCTCCTCCACCCGTCCGACCAGCATCGGATCGGCGAGCATCAGGCGCTGCGCTTCGAAAAGATACGCCGGGTCCTGCCCCAGGGCGCGGCGGGTGGATTCGCGGATTTCGCGGAGCTGCTCCGCCGCGCGATCACGCGCCTCTCGGAAGCGGCGAATCTCGCTGCCGATCTCCCTTTGGCTGATTTCCACCCGGAACACCGGAACGGCGCGTCGCTCGAACACGATCGTCGGCGCTACGCAAATGCCGGGCGCGGCGGGTTCCCCGCGCAGCACGGTCTCTCCCGCAGATGTCCGCACCGAATCGGTTCGGGACGGGGGCGCCATCATGGCGCATCACCCAGCCGGAGCCCGTGTGATTCGGGGTGCGGAGGATCCCCGATTCCGCCTCTGACCAGTCGCGTCAAGGCTTCGAGCGCCGCCGTTGCTTCACGCCCGGAAGTGTGAATCCGCAGCCGGCTCCCCTTCGCGGCAGCAAGAAACAGGAGACCCAGGATGCTCTTCCCATCGATGGTGGTCTCGCCCCGGGTTACGGTCACCACGGCGTCGTAGCGCGTCGCCGTCTTCACAAAGCGGGCCGCCGCGCGCGCGTGTATGCCGAGCGGGTTCGTGACCAGGACCACCCGCTCCGGCACAGTCCCTCCCCGAAGATTCCCCAGGGAATCAGTCCTGGGTCGAGCCGGGCTGATCCTGCGGGTCCCCTTCGGCCGCTTCCTTTGGTTTTTCGCCCGCGGGTGGTTTTTCGCCCGCGGGTGGTTTTTCGCCCGCGGGTGGTTTTTCGCCCGCGGGCGCGGGGCCGACCCCGCCGCCGAGCAATTCGGAAGCGAGGTAGATGTTCTCCTTGCCCTGATAAAGGGCCGCCTGCGCCGCCTCCGCCGGGCCCACCTGTTCTTCCTCACGGATCGAAACGAGGCGAATGAGCATGGGAAGGTTCACCCCCGTCACCACTTCCACCCGGCCTTCCTCAAGTAGGCTGAGTGCCAGATTGGAGGGCGTCCCCCCGAACATGTCCGTCAGGATTACCGACCCTTCGTCTCCGGCAACCCGGCTTACCGCGGTCACGATGGCCCGTTGCGCATCCTCCGGGGAATCATGCCAACCGATGGAAACGCTGGTGGCGTTCGGAATGTCCTCCCCCGTAATCATCTCCGCAGCGGCTACCAGCTCCCGCGCCAGCTGGCCGTGCGTAACCACCACAATCCCAATCATCGGAAGCGAGTATCCGGGAGCCGCCGCTGCCGATCAACTCCCGGAAGACGCGGGGGGCCGGTTGCGGTAGCGGGCCCGCCGCTCGTTGGAAGACGGAATGCGAAGCGCTTTCCGATACTTGGCCACCGTCCGGCGTGCAATCATGACCCCTTCCCGGTCGAGAAGCTGCACGATCTGATCATCGGCCAACGGGTAGTGCGGATCCTCGCGTTCCACAATCTTCCGGATCCGCGCCCGGACCGCCTCCGAAGACACCTGACGCCCATCCCGCAGCGACAGCGCGCTGTGAAAGAACCGGCGGAAAGCGATGACGCCGCGAGGTGTTTCCAAGTACTTGTTGCTGACGACTCGCGAGACGGTGGATTCCGCACGCCCGATGTTCTGCGCTACATCATTCAGGACCAGCGGACGGATGTGGGCAATTCCGCCAGTCAGAAAATCGGCCTGTTTGCGCACAATGTCTTCAGCGACGAGACGAACGGTTTCCTGGCGCTGCTGAACCGACCGCTGGAATCCCTTCGCGCGGACCCATGCATCCCGCGCGAACGCCTGTTCCTCGGACGTGTGCCGGCTGGGAGTCCTGATCACCTCCCGGTACGCCGGGCTGGTGCGAAGCCGCGGGATCCCATCGCTCATCTCGACGCGCCATTCCCCATTGAAGCGGTAAACCCGGGCATCCGGCACGGCAATCTGGTCGAGACCCGGTGAAAACCGGCTCCCCGGGCGAAAGTCCAGCTCCCCGATCCGGCGCACCCAGCGCATGACGAGGGTCACGTCGGTGGACATCGCACGAGCCAGCTCCCGGAACCGCTCCCGGATGACGAGATCCAGGTGCTCCCGCACGATTGTCGCCAGTGGACCCGCGGCCTGGTTCGCCGCTTCCAACTGGACGAGCAAACATTCGGCAACGTCCAGGCAGGCCACTCCGGTCGGGTCGAAACGCAGGATCCGCCTCCTGACCGACTCCACGTCTTCTTCCGTCACCCCGACCGAGGCTGCAATCTCGGCTACCGAGCCGTCCAGGTACCCGCGTTCGTCCAGATTGCCGATGATCTGCAGGCCTATCGTTCGCTCGAGTTCCGTATCGATGGACGGACCGAGCTGTTCGATGAGATGCTCGGCCAGCGTACGCCCCGCCGCGAGCGTTCGCTCGAGGGCGGGGGGCTCCTCTCCGAGAGCCAGTCCTCCGGTGTTCTCCTGATTCTCGAAGAAGAAATCCTCCGGCTCGATTTCCGTCATCGGATCGCGCTCGTCGTCCGAGCCCCTGTCGTCACCTTCGCTCCCCTCCGACTGCTCCGGCGCGGCCTCGCTGAGTTCGGAGTCTTCTTCTTCCTCTTCTTCTTCCATCACCTCTTCGAGCGCCGGATTCTGGAGCAGTTCCTGCTGGACCCGGACCCGCAGTTCGGTGACGGGCAGCACCAGCATCTCGATCGTCTGCCGCACCTGCGGCGTCAAAGTCAGCCGCTGCTGCTGGCGAACGCCGACCCGAAGCTCCGTCCTGGGTCCGGACCTCGGGCTCACTGCCACTCGAAGTCCTCCCCGAGATACGCCCGCCGCACTTCCGCACTGCTCACCAACTCCGCCGGTGTACCTTCAAAGAGGATTCGACCGTCCTCGATGATGTAGGCGCGATCGGTCACCCGGAGCGTCTCGCGGACGCTATGGTCCGTCACGAGGACTCCGAGGCCACGGTCGCGCAGCCGGCCGACGATCCTCTGCAGTTCGGATACCGCGATCGGGTCGATGGCGGCGAAAGGCTCGTCGAGCAACAGGAATTGCGGATCCGGAGCGAGCGCGCGGGCAATCTCCGCACGCCGCCGCTCTCCGCCGGAAAGAGAGTGCCCCAGGTTGCGCCGGCGTTGTGTAAGCCCAAACTCGGCCAGGAGCGCCTCCGCGCGTTCGCGCCGCTCGCGCCGGCCCAATCGGGGGACCTGCTCGAGAATCGCCAGCACGTTCTCCTCAACGGTGAGGCCCCGGAAGATGGACGGTTCCTGCGCGAGGTACCCGATGCCGGAACGCGCCCGCTTGTGCATGGCAAGGCCGGTGAGATCTCGATGATCAAGGGATACCGCGCCCTGATCGGGCCGGATCAATCCAACGATCATGCGAAACGTGGTCGTTTTGCCCGCGCCGTTCGGTCCAAGCAGACCCACCACTTCGCCGCTCCCGACCTGGACTGTCACCTGATCCACCACTCGGCGCTGTCCGTAGCTCTTGACCAGGTCGTGGCAGGCGAGCACGTGACCCCCGGCAGCACCTGGATCTTTCTTCGCCGGTTGCCCGTTCGCGGTCAGGAGGCGCCCTGGCAGTCGATCCTCCCTCTCCGCCACGGCGTTTCCGGACGAACCATCGGCGCCGGAGGAGGAGACGTTCACGACGTACTCACCGGCGGGCCCCGGCCCCCCGGTTCGCAATACGGCTCCGGGTAACGGCCCGTCTGATCCTGGTTGGGTGAATTTCGGTCCGATTGTCCGTGAGGGCCAGTTCCAGCAGGCCTCCCTCCGAGCTCCTTCCGTCCACTTCCACCACCGCCGGGGAGCCCCAGGCGACGAGGAGATCGGCGCCGGGTTCATAGCGGATCCGCGATCCGCGCACCACACTCCCCCCCCGCTCGAACCGGGCGCCCTGGATGCCCCGCACCGCGCCCAGGGATCCGTCCGCCGCGAGGTCCGCTTCGATGCGACCCGCGAGGAGCCTGCTGACCTCGCCGGATGGCTCCTGGCGTTCGAGACGAGGGGCGCCGCCATAGGAAAGCTGTCCCTCGTCGGCCGCATAGCGGAAGCGCTCCGCTTGCGCACGGAAGACAAATGGAGGCGCCGGCGAGGCGTCACCGACCGGACCACCCACCCCCTCCGCGACCGGCATCCCGTCCCCTGCCTCGGCCGGCGTGCCGGTCGAGCCGGATGCCGTCCCGGCCGATCCGGTCAGATTGGGGACCGGCATGTCGAGTTCCAGCGAGGTAGCGACGCCACCCGTGGCCTCGATGACTCTGCCTTCAGCATCCACTTTCACTTCGTCCGAGAGGAGCCGGTTCCTGCCGAAGAGCAGCCGTACCCCACCTGTGAAGACCCCCTGACCGCGCCCGGTCTCGATGACCCCGGAGTTCCCGGTCAGAACTACCCCTTCGAACCGGCCCGGCAGCCAGTCCAGGCGGGACGGCAGGAAGCGGGCAGTTACCGCCCCAGCAGCCTCGACGCGGCTGGGTTCCGCGATCACCAGCCGTAGATCGCGACCCTCCAGTTCCAGGAGCGACGAATCCACCACCCGTGGATTGCCTTCGAGCACCAAGGTGTCGGAGCCGTTCCAGTGGGCGCTCTCGGCGGTCGCCGACGCCCGGCCGTAACGGGCCCTGACTCCGTCTGCGAAGACGGCCGTCTCGATGTTTCCCTGCGGATCGAAGCTGACCTCCAGTTGCGACGAGTCCACGGAAATCAGCTGGCGCCGCTCATCTCCCGCGGGGAGACGGGAAGTCACCGCGCCGGTCATGTTGAGCCGCTCCGGGGTTCCCTCGGGATCCAGCGCCAAGCTTCCCTCGTCTCCCCGAAGTTCGGCTCCGGAGCCCCCGGAGAACGACGGGTTTTCCGTCACCCGCACCAAGCGGGGGATCCGTCCGTCCTCCAGCACGATTTCGAGTTCGTCCCCGCGAAGGCTCGCGACGTCTCCATTCATTTCCTCCAGGGGAGTCGCACCGCCCTCGCCGGCGGCGCCGACAAGAGTCAGTACCGTTCCAAACCCCGCCTCGATCGAACGCATCCGGTCCCGCTCCCGATCCCGGCGGGCAATCACTGACTCCTTGGAAAAGAGCTCGATCTGGTCCGAGTCAATTTCCACCTCCCCGAACAGCGTGGTGTCGGCTGTTTCCCGATCGAAGCGAACCCGCTCGGCGACCACGGAAAAGCCGTCTTCTTCCACCGGCCCGGCAACGACGCCGTGCAAAGACACGTCTCCAGCTTCGATTTCGAACTGCATCGAAGCGGCGATTCCGACGAAGTCCTCACTCAGAAACTGCACCGGGTCGCGCGACCAGAGACGGTCCGGCGCGCGCCGGAAGTGCAGGTGGGGCCCCGAAAGTTCGAGGCCTTCGACGCGGAGAAGAGCGTTGCCCAGGAACTCGACCGCCAGCGTCTGCGGATCGAGGAGGAGTTCGTCGGCGGTAATCACTGCGTCTTCGCCGGCATACACCCCAATGAGACGCAGCTCGACTTCCAAAAAGCGCTGCTGACCATCGCTGCGCCCGAGCGCTTGTTCCGCCCGGCCCTGCAGGAGCGGACGGCCCTGCTCGTCGAACCACGTGAACTCAGGCGCTTCGGAAACCACTTCCTCCCGTTCTTCGGGGATCTCATCGGCGGACTCGAACCACTCCGTGGCCCGCCTCTCGAAACCCTCCTGGAGACGAAGGACCAAGAACACCGTGAAACCGGCGAACAAGAGCACGGTAACTGCCGTGCCGATCCACCTCGAAGAGCGCGAGGCGCCCCGCCGGAGAGCGCCGGGCCCGGCGCGAGGCAGGGTGGGCACTGGGGTCAGCCCGTGCCCGCCGGTCCGTAGCCGGCGGCGTCCCCCGCACCGGCCCCCTTGCCCGCCGGGGACGAGACCGCTGCGGGCGGCTGGGAAGGCGCTTCCTCCAGTCCCACATTTCCCATAGTTCGAAACTTCCGATAGCGCGCCTGCCGGCGGTCGGCCGGAGCCACTTCCTCGAGAGCACGGACGGCAAGGCGCAACCTCGCACCCAGAATCGCCGCCGCCGCGTCGTGATCAGCGTGCGCTCCTCCCGGCGGTTCCGGCACGATCTCGTCGATCAGTCCGTTCCGAAGGTGCTCGGGCGCCGTGATGCGCATCCGCGCGGCCGCCTCCTCCGTAGCCGCGTACGCCGTTTCCGGGTCTTTCCACAGAATGGCCGCACATCCTTCGGGAGAAATCACCGAATAGATGGCGTTTTCCATCATCAGAATCCGGTCCCCGACCGCGATGCCGAGCGCCCCTCCGCTGCCTCCCTCGCCGATGATCGCCACCACGACCGGCACCTTGAGACGAGACATCTCGCGCAGATTCCGCGCAATGGCTTCAGCCTGCCCGCGCTCTTCCGCTTCGATGCCCGGAAACGCTCCCGGGGTATCCACCAGCGAAATGATCGGTCTACCGAACTTCTCGGCCATTTTCATGAGCCGCAGCGCCTTGCGATATCCCTCGGGGCGCGGCATTGCGTAGTTGCGATGAATCCGCTCCGCCGTGTCCCGTCCCTTTTGCTGTCCGATCACCATTACCGGTTTTCCCGAAAGCCATGCCGGACCTCCTACGACGGCCGGATCGTCCGCGTACCGCCGGTCTCCGTGAATCTCCGTGAACCCGGTGAAGAGGCGCCGCACGTAGTCAAGCGTGTAGGGCCGCTCCGGATGCCGGGCCACCAGAACCCGCTGCCAGGGCGTCAGTCCGGCGTAGATCCGCTGGCGCCGCCGCAGCAGTTCGCGTTCGAGCCCGGCGATCTCCGCCCGGTGACTGTCGGGGTATCCGGTGAGTGCTTCGATGCGCTGAACAATTGCCTGAATGTCAGCTTCGAAGTCGAGAAACTCGCGCTGCACGATGTGAAGTCTAGCGAGCCCCGCTCAGGCAAATCCCGTACCACCGTGGCGGGGGTTTTACGGGGGTTTGGGACGTAACGGCCCGAAGTCCGGCCCGTTAGCCGCCCGCGGGGAAAGCACCCCGCGCAGTCCCCGGGACGGCACGCGCGCCGAATCTGGCGGTTTGTGCACGAGCGGGGCGCTTTCCCCACGGGGTGTTGGCGCGCATCGCTCCACGATCCACGCCATCGTCTTTCATGGGGAGGGGAAACCCCTCCCCACACCCTCCCCCGCGGCGCTGAGCGCCGCGAATGGATCGCAGCAGAGTTTCACCTCAGGCTGTTAGCGGGCGAAAGAAGGCGGCAACTTTCCATCGAGGCGCACACTGTCCGGCCCCAGGAGCTCGGTAGCGGCTCGCGCCAGACTGCTGCAGGCGTGAACCGGAGTCGCCGTCTCCAGGATGAATTCGACGCCGGGAACGCGCAGCCTGAGCACCAGAGGTTTCTTGCCGGGATGATGCGCGAGCAGATCCTGCAACGGAGCCTCCGTGTTCTCCGGCTCGGTCACCGACAATTCCACCCGGCGGGCGAGTCGGAACGGCTCCTCCTGGGCGAGCAGGACTTCGGAAGCAACCAACTCGCCCCGCTCGGGGCCGCGGCCGCTCCCTCCAGATCCGCCCTCGCCCTTGAGCCGCCCTCTTACGACGACCACCGGCTCGCTCTCCAGAGGGGGACACGTCTCCCACAGGTCCGGGAACACCACCACCCCGATCGCCCCCGTTTCGTCTTCAAGGGTGAAGTTCCCCATCGGGCGGCCGGCCCTGGTGGTCCGCTTCCGCAGGTCGCGCACGAGTCCGACGACCCCGACCTGCGCCTTGTCTCCAGCCTTCAGCGCCGCCTCCACCGGACCGGTGACCACGGCTTTCAGTTCGGCACGGTATTCGGTTGCCGGATGTCCTTCCCAGTAGAAGCCGAGCGCCTCGCGTTCATGCCGCAGCCGCTCCGCATCGCTCCACGGCGGGGCGTCAGGAAAGACGTCAACGGAGGTTTGCTTCGCGCTCCCGAAGAGCAACTGCACCCCGGCGTCCTTCCGGCCGCGAGCGCGATTGGCCGCTTCCATGACCCCCGGGATCGCCGGGAGGATCCGCGAGCGCGGAACCTTGAGAAAATCGAGTGCGCCGGCGCAACACAGCGCCTCTACGACTCCCCGGTTGAGAGCTTTCGGCGTCACCACCTCGAGAAGATGGTGCAGCGACTCGAATTCGCCGCATTCGCGCCGCGCGCGTTCGATTTCCCGCGCCGCTCGACTGCCAACCTGCTTGACCGCCTCCAGGCCCCAGCGGACCCCCTGCCCCTCCACGAGCGCCTCCGCACCGCTGTGCTGAACGCTGGGTGGAAGCACGGCAATCCCGGCCGCCCCGGCGCCATTCCGGATCCGGGCGATCCTCTCGTCCTTGTCTCCCGACCGGTGTTGCGCGGTGAGCAGCGAAGCGAGGAAGTGCAGTGGGAAGTGGGTCTTCAGCCAGCCCCCCACGTATGCCACGAGCGCATATCCCACGGCGTGGGAACGGTTGAACCCGTAGCCGGCGAACTTCGCGATCTGCTGGAACGTCTCCTCGGCGACCCCGCGGGCCAGACCGCCCGCCACGGCTCCCTCGACGAAGCCTCCTTTCTCTTTGCGCATCGCTTCCGGATCCTTCTTGCCCATCGCCTTCCGCAGAAGGTCGGCCTTACCGAGCGAATACCCGGCCAACCGCTGCGCCACCAGCATGACCTGTTCCTGGTACACGATCAGCCCCCGGGTTTCCGGGAAAAGAGCACGCACTCGCGGATCCAGCTTGCCCGACAACCCGCCCTTCTTCTTGGCCGCAACAAAGTCATGCGCCATGCCGCTCTCGAGGGGGCCGGGTCGGTACAACGCGTTGAGCGCCGCGAGGTCGTCCAGGGTTTCCGGTTTGTAGCCGGAGAGCAGCTCGCGCATCCCGCGGCTTTCGAACTGGAAGATGCCGTCGGTGTCCGCCCGCCCAAACAGCAAGAAGGTGTCGCGATCCCGCGGCACCTTTTCGAACCGGCCCGCGCGAATGTGTTCGAGCGCCGTCGCTTCCTCGGGCGTGCGGGCAGTGTTGTCGTCGTCCTGCACGCGCCGCGCGCAGTCATCGATCTGCGTGAGACTTCGCAGTCCCAGAAAATCCATCTTGAAGAGCCCCGCTTCCGCGCAGTCGTTCATGTCCCACTGCGTGCGGCGGCGAACGGTCACCTCCTTGCCTGAATCGGTTCCCTTCCGGCCGGATCCCGGGCCCTTGGTCTCCACGTCACGGTAGAGGGGCAAGATCTCCTCGAGCGGTCCCGGGGCGATGACCACCCCGGCGGCATGGGTCCCGATGTTCCGTGGCAAACCCTCAAGCCGTTCCGCCAGCTCGAAGAGACGGGCGGTCTCCGGCGCCTGCGTCGCTTCACGGAGTTCCGGAACGGTCTCCACGGCCTGCGCGAGGCCCATGCCCTCGGGGATCAGCTTTGCGAGGCGGTCCACCCGGGGCGGCGGCAACTCCAGCATCCGGCCCACATCGCGGACCACCAGCTTGGCCTGCATCGTCCCAAGGGTCATGATCTGCGCCACCCGGTCGTTGCCGTACGTCTCGGTCACATAGTCGAGCACCTCCTCGCGCCGAAATTCGCAGAAGTCGACATCGATGTCCGGCGGGCTGACCCGCTCCGGATTCAGGAAGCGCTCAAACAGGAGGCCGTGGGCGAGGGGATCGATATCGGTGATGCCCAGCGCGTAAGCGACCAGGCTGCCCGCGGCCGATCCCCGGCCCGGTCCCACCGGAATATCGCGATCCCGGGAATAGGTGACGAAGTCCTGCACGATGAGGAAGTAGGCGGAATAGCCGGTCCGCCGGATCACCTCCAGTTCCATCGTGAGCCGGTCGTCATAGTCAGACCGGGCGGGGCGAATCCCGTGGACCTCCGGCGATTCGAGGCGCCAAGACAGCCCCCGGCGCGCACTCTCCTCCAGGTATTCGTCCAGCTTCCTTCCCTCGGGCACTTCGAAGCGCGGGAGCAGGTCTCCTTTGTCGACAACGTCGAAAGCTTCGACCTGCTCGGCGATTTCAAGGGTGCTCCGGTAAGCCTCGGGGCAGCCTTCGAAAACGGCTTCCATCTGTTCCGACGTCTTGAAGAAGAACTGGTCGGAATCGAACTTGAGCCGTCGCGGGTCGCTTACCGGACGGTTCACGCTGATGCACAGCCGCATGTCGTGCGCTGAGGCGTCCTCCGGTGACGAGTAGTGGGAATCGTTCGTGCCCACCAAAGGAATTCCGGTCTTCTTCGAAACCTCGATCACTCCGTTGCGTATTCGCCGCTCCAGGTCGGAGAGACGTGTCCCCTCGGGCGCCGCCCTCCCCGGCGGGGTGTGGTCCATGACCTCGAGGTAGTAGTTGCCCTTGCCGAAAACCTCCTGGTAGCGGCCGGCCCACTCCACGGGATCTCCCCCCGTGATCACCTCCCGCGGCACGATTCCCTTGGGACAGGCCGAAAGTGCGATCAGCCCCCCGTGATGCTGCTCAAGGAGATCGAAATCCATCCGCGGCTTGAAGTAGTAGCCCTCGTGGTGCGCCATCGAACTGAGCCGCATGAGGTTCCGGAAGCCCGTCCGGTTCTTCGCCAGCAGGACCAGGTGCTGATTCTCGGAATCGGGGTTTCGTTCGCGCCGATCTCCCGGGGCGACGTAAGCCTCGCAGCCCAGGATGGGTTTGACTCCCGCGTCGCGGGCCGCCTGGTGAAACTTGAGAGCCCCAAAGAGATTGCCGTGGTCGGTGATCGCCACCGCCGGCATCCCGTCCTGCTTCGCCATCCGGGTGACCTCGGAAAGCCGGCTCATGCCGTCAAGCAGCGAATATTCGGTGTGCGTGTGGAGGTGCACGAAGGGACGACGCTGTCCCCTGCCCCCCGCGAGGGCGTCGCTCAAAGGAGCTTCATTCCCACTCGATGGTGCCGGGCGGCTTGGAAGTGATGTCAAGCACTACCCGGTTCACACCCCGCACCTCACCGGTAATTCGGTTGGAGATCCGGACCAGCAACTCGTGAGGCAGCGCCGCCCAGTCGGCGGTCATTCCATCCCGACTCTCCACCACGCGGATGACTGCCACCCGCTCATAGGTGCGCGCGTCTCCCATGACGCCCACCGTTCGCAGCGGCAGCAGGACCGCGAACGCCTGCCAAATCCGGTCGTAGTAACCCGCAGCCCGGATTTCCTCCTCGAGAATGGCGTCCGCTTCGCGCAGGACGTCCAGACCGGACTCCTCGACCGATCCCAGCATTCGAACGGCCAGTCCGGGACCCGGGAACGGATGACGGTTCACAAGTCCTTCCGGCGCCCCCAACTCGCGCCCCAGCACCCGGACTTCGTCCTTGAAGAGTTCGCGTAGGGGTTCGATCAACCGGAGCCGCATCCGCTTCGGCAGGCCGCCTACATTGTGGTGGCTCTTGATCACCGCCGAGGGACCCTTCACCGAAACGCTCTCGATGACATCCGGGTAGAGCGTCCCCTGCGCCAGAAAGCGCACCTCCGGGATGTCCCGGGATGCCTCCTCGAACACCCGAATGAACTCGCGCCCGATGATCTTCCGTTTGCGCTCCGGATCGCGCACTCCCTTCAGCCGCGCGAGAAAACGCTCCGAGGCGTCCACGACCCGGAGCGGGATCCCGAGCCCTTCCTCGAAGTCCGATTGGACCCTTCCGGCCTCCCCTTTCCGGAGTACCCCGTTGTCCACGAAGATGCAGTGGAGCCGGTCTCCGATCGCCCGGTGGACAAGCATGGCGGTGACCGTGGAGTCCACCCCGCCCGAAGTTCCGCAGACCACCTGAGCGTCTCCCACCTGAGCCCGGATCGCGGCCACCGTTCGCTCCGCGTGGGACCGGGGCGACCACCCACCCCGCGCCCCACACACCTCGAACGCGAAATTCCTGAGAATCGCGGTGCCGTGCTCGGTGTGCACGACTTCGGGATGGAACTGCACCCCGTAGAGCCGACGGTGGGGGCTCTCGAAGGCGGCAATACGCGCCTGCCCGGTTCCCGCGGTGCGACGGAAGCCGGCCGGTAACGCGTGGACGAGGTCTCCGTGACTGGCCCAGGCTCGAAAACGTTCGGGTACCCCGGCGAAAAGACGCCCGCTCCCATCGTGCCCAACCTCCGCGGGACCGTACGAGCGGCGGGGTGCCGGCCGGACGTCTCCGCCACTTTCCCGCGCGAGGAGTTGCATCCCGTAGCAGACCCCAAGCACGGGAACCGGTGGGGCGAGAACACCGCGGGGGGCGGCTGGCGCGCCATCGCCGTAGACGCTCTCCGGCCCCCCGGAAAGGATCACTCCTATCGGATTCCGCTCCCAGACATCGCGGTCGGGGGTCGTACAGGGAAGGATCTCGCAGTACACCCCCATTTCGCGGAGCCGCCGAGCGATCAGCTGCGTGTACTGCGAGCCGAAATCAAGGACGAGGAGGGATTCAGCCGGGTCCATCACAGAAGATCGGTCCCGGCCGGGATTCCTTGTCCAGCGCACGCTCGACGGCGATCGGCGGCGCGCGCGTTTCGCCCGCTTTCAGCGGGCAATGCCGGTGTGAAGACCGGCGTTCCCAAGGGACGCACCATCCACTCGAATTGTAAGCGTGCGCGCTCGCTTCGCCGCGGCGGTTTAGCGGGATTGCGCCCCTTTGCCGGCGCCTGCCGCGTTCGGGCCCGCGCCTGCGGGGGAGCCCCTTCCCGGGGGTCCGTGAGCTGGCGCGCTTCGCGTCCGATCAGGGCCCTCCGCGACTCGCCCGGGGACCGAAGACCGCGAGGCGACCGTCGCGGAGGCCCATAAACAGGCGCCGGTCACGCCATCCGTCTTCCCTGGCTCCGTCTCCCAGCCGACGTACCACTCCCAGGACTTCGGCGCCCAGGTCATGCGGGCTGCCGATCCGCGCGCCGGTCTCCGCATTCAACTCCACGAGCAGCCCGTCCTGGGTCACGACCAGGACGGCGCCGGCGATTCGGAGCGGCGGCGCCGCCGGCCGGCCCGGCAGCGCAGCGCGCCATCGCTCTCCGCCGCGTTTGGCGTCGAAACAGTAGAGGCTATTCGCCTTGGTGGCCGCGTACAGGCGCCCGCGGCTCAGCAGCGGCGGATGATGGAGGCCCTCGGCCAGCCGCCAGCGCCAACGCGGTTTGCCCGTTTCCAGATCCACCGCGGTGAGATCGCCGCCTTCATCTCCGAAAATCGCGAGCCTCTCCTCAGCAAGCGCGAGCACCGGCCCAGTCACCGGACCCGCACCCTCGGCATGCCAGCGGAGGGCGCCCGAGGTCGTTCCTCCCGAGGGGGACACCGCGGCGACTCCGCCGCTCCCGAGGGAAACCAACAAGAGCGGCGGGACGTCTCCCGCGGATTCCACCGTAGTCGACGCTGCCGCCACCACGCTGGCGGCTTCTCCGTCCGGTAGCGCGACCTCGACAACGGCGTTCCCCGCGGGAACCCGATATCCGTGGAGAGTCCCCGCCGAAACCCAATAGAGCACCCCGCCAGACAGCGTCGCCGCCGCCGGACCTCTCCCCGCCCTGGGCCCCGCCCCGGTCCGCACCCTGGGCCCCGCCCCGGTAACCATTCCGGCGTCCGGTTTGAGCCCCGTCGAGAATCCTCCCACCCGGACACCGTCCGCGAACCGGCGCAGCGTCACGTCACCGCGCTCGTCGAGGAGCACCACGCTTCCCGAATCCTGAGCCACGAACGCCGCGTCCGCCCCCGGCAAGCCCCAGCGGGTCGCCTCTCCGTCCCGCTCGTAGGCAATGACCTCACCGCCAGCCATGTGGAGGAGGAATCCGTCGTCTGCGAAGACCATCCCGACGATGGCGGTTCCGGGAACGGGAGCCGGAGCAGCCAGCAGTCCACCGGGGAGAATTCCCACGGGCGCGGTGGCTATCTCCGGCGCACGACCCTCTGATTCCTCGCTCTCGCCCTCCGTTTCTTCATCCGCGCCCTCTGATGCTTCACCGGTGGCTTCCTCGCCGGCTGGGCCGGTCGCGGCGGTTTCGTCCATGAGTGGAGGCTCTTCGGCCGGAGGCTGCGTCACCTCGCCCGTCGCTTCTTCCTCACCGGGCGGCTGCTCGGGCGGGCCCTCCGGCGGTTGGGCGGGCGGGCCCTCTGGCGGTTGGGCGGGATCCTCCGGGATCTCGTCTCCAGGGAGAGGCCCCGCAGCCGAGCGGGCGGCAGTCGGGATCACCAGCAAGAGACACGTCAGCAGGCCGGCCGCCCCAAGAAGAGTTCGGGTTGCCACGGGGTTTCGACGGGGACTCTCTCGCCCTGTCTGAACGCTCGCGTGACCTGGTCCCGGCGGCCAGCGCGGGAGCGCCATCCCGGAGGAACCGGGCGAGCCTTTACCCTAGCAGTTCGTGAACAGAGTCCCGCGAATGCGTCGTCTGCCGCCGCTCGTGGTCGCCGTGGGGGCTTTCCTGTTCTTCGCGGCCGCGCTGTACGACGTGGCGCACCGTTTCGGCATGTTGCCGAGCGCGGTGCATGCCACCCTGACCGTGGGGTCCGGCCTGGTGTTGCTTGCCGTCCTCATCCGGCGCGATCTCCTCACGCCCGACGGGCGGTGGATCGTGGCAGCGCTCTCCGGGGCAGCGCTGGTGGCTCTTGGTTGCCGGATCCCCCTGAGTCGAACCATTACCGCCGGGCCCGAATCCGCTTCGCGGGCTGCGGACCGCGTCGATGCCTTTCTCGCCGACCTCACCAGGGAAGTCGGCGACGCGGCCTATCTGGTCGCCAGAACCGCTCCCGTAGGTGCCGCGCTCGAGGGCTCCGACGCCGGCGACAGAGAAGCCCAGGCGTTCCGGGCGCTCGCTGCCTGGGCGCTCCCTGACACCATGATCGGGCAAGGCGGGGCGACGCTCTACGACCGGCAACTGCGGCCGGTCGCCTGGTCCGGGGGAAACCCGGACTTCGAGGACGCTCTCGGCGAGGCCTTTCCCGAGGGAGTTCGTGCGGAGAACTGCCCGGATCCCGCCTTCCCGCTCTTCGTATATAGCGAGGGCGGGCGACGCAGCTACCTCGCCGCGGCGGAATGCACCCGGAATCTTCTCGGGGTCGTGACGGTGGAAATCCCCATCCGGGAGGCGTCTCCGCCGTCTTCCGGCGCGGCGCCGGTCTCCGCATTGGAAGCCGCCGCCGGTCGCGGGCTCGAAACCCAGTTTCTGGACGGCGCTGAAGATCTCCAGGCTCTGGCCCAGCTCTTCGAGCGGCGCGGGGACCGGTTTCTGGACGGCGCGGCAGATTCCGAGCGCTACTACTTCGCCCTGAGGGCCTACGACGGTCAGCTTCTGGGAGCCGCCAGCACCTCGGTGGCGCCGGCCGCGGCGCGCCGCGCGGAACGCGAGACCGAGGCCGCGTTGTTCGCGACCCTCGCGCTGCTGGGAGGAGCGCTCATCGCGCTCCCTTGCCTGTGGCGGTTCGGGAGCCTCGGTGCACTGGCGGCCATCTGGACATTGAGGTTCAGCCTCTCCGAGCTGCTCGCCACCCTACCCGCCCAACCCGGCGGACCTCTTTCGGCTACCTTGGCCGGCCCGCCGCTTCTCCCACTTCTCGCCGATTCGCCCGTCATGGCGGTTGTGACGGCGGTGGCGCTTTTCCTGTCCGCCCGCATTGTCGGAGCCCAACTTCAGCCCGGTTCCGCGCGGAATCCAACCAGCGATCCGCTGAACGTGGCCCGAGGTCTCGGCGCCGGCGCCGCTGCGGTAGCGGCTGCCGCTCTCGTCCGCAACGCCGGCTTCTCGGGCGGGGCGCCGCTCGCCCCGACCTGGGCCGTGGACACCGGATGGCCGGAAGTGCTCGGTTGGACCGCGCTCCTCCTCAGCCTTGCCGGGCTCTTGCTCGTGCTCCAGAGCCTGGTGCGGCCGAGTCGGCTGGTTCTGCTCACCGCCGCCGGGGTAGTCACCGGCTCGGTGGCGTTGCTCCCCGAGGGTTCCTTTCTGTTTGCCGGACTCCCGCTGGCCGCCGCCGCCGGATTGTCACTTTGGCGTCGCGGACGGGTGTCCCTCCGGCACCTGAGGCAGCCATTGCTCTCGTACGAACCCGGTTTTGCGTTCGTAGTCGCCTTTCTGCTCTTCGCCGTCCCTTCCGTTCTTCTCTATCCCGCCATGGTCTGGCACGAAGACAACGTCCGGCAGCGCTATGCCCTGGACGCCGCTCCGGTCCAGACCTCGCGGCACCGCTTTGCCGTCTGTCACGCGCTTGAGGAGGCCACTCGGACGCTCGACAGCGAAGCGTCCGCACTGGTGCGGCTACGCCCGGATACCGCCTACCGGCTCTGGCTCGCGACGGGATTGCCCCGCCTGACGGTGGCCAGCGCCCTCGAAGTACGCGGTCCGGCCGGACAGCGATCACGATTCGGAGTGGGCCTCCCGCGGCGACCTGATCCCTCCTCTTCCGCTCCGTCGCCGGCCCGCTGGAATCCCATTCCAGGGTGCCAGCTTGCCTCCGGGAGCGATGCAGTCCTCGAAACCGAGCGGCAGTTTCCCTCGGGACTGAGCGTCACGCTGCGGGTGGCGGACCGTGCATCGGAGATTCCGTTCCTGCCCCGGGCGGCCGGCATCGCCGACCATTTCCTGCTTCGGGGAGATGCCGCTCCCGCCGTCTTCTACGGACGAGATCTGCGCCTCAGCCGCCGCGGGCCAGGTGCTCAGGAAGAGCGACCCGCCAATCGGGCCGAAATCGACGTCCTCGTGCATGGCGAGCCCTTCGTCATCTCCTGGCGACGTACCGGGGCCGGCGACCACGCCGCGGCGCTCCTCGGTTGGGGATTTCTGGCGGCACTGGTCGCGCTGCTGATCGCCGTCGCCTCCCGAGTCCGAATCCTCTTTCCGGGCCGGGGAGGCCGGTTCCGGCGGCGCAGTTTCCAGATGCAATTGACGGAAACGCTGGCGGCGGCCGTCCTCGTCGCGATTCTCGGAGTCGCGGTGTTCGCGCAGCAAAGGCTCGAAGCTCTGCTGCAGTCCGCCAGCGACCGGGAGGCCATTTCGCGGTCATTCTCGGTCGAGCGAGTGGCGCAGGAACTCGCTGCCCTCGATCCGTTGGTTCCGCCGGAGGAACTCGCCTTGCGCCTGGCGCAGGCAGCCGACCAATTGGATACCGATGCGGCGCTTTACAACGGCGGAGAACTCGTGGCGGTGAGCCGCCCGGAACTCGCCCAGACCGGACTCCTCCCGCCGCGGCCGCCACCGGCAGCGGTCCTGCCGGCCCGTGCGTCTGCCGATCCCTTCCTGAGTATCCAGGAGGCCGGTTCGCTGCGCTATCGCATCGTCTGGATTCGTCTCGACACCCCTGCCCGGTTGCACGGTCCCCTGCTCCTGGCCGTCCCGCTGCCTGCCGACGAGGCCGCCCGCCTGGAGGGTGTCCGCGCAATCCAGAGAACCCTGTTGCTGGGGAGCGGCTCGCTCGCCCTGGTCTTCGCCATCGTGGTGCCCGGCCTGCTGGCGCGCCGTTTGGCCGCGCCGGTCCGCGCGCTCGCGCATGCCACGGGGCAGATCGCTGACGGCGACTTGGAGGCGCGGGTGCCACTCCACGGGACCCTGACGGAGCTGAGGCTGCTCGCGGCAAGCGTGGAACGACTGGTTCGACGCATCCCGGATGTCCGGAGACAAATGCGCGAGGAGGCGGCCGCTGACCTCGCCCGACGGGTAGCGCACGACATCAAGAACGCCCTCGCGCCGATTGGACTGGCGGCGGACTACATTCGCCGGGTACTGCGCGATCCGCGAGGCCGCGATCCGCAGCAGGCGGTCGACGAGGGCGTCTCCGAAATTCTCGGCCAGGTGGACCGCCTCCGGAGGATTTCTTCCGAGTTTTCCGCGCTGGGGGCACCTCTCCGGCTGGAGACCGCTGACGTAACGAAGCTGGTCCGCGACACGATGGCCCCGTATCTCCGCTCGCACGCCGGACCCCGGATCTCTTTCTCGGGGACGCCGACTCCGGTGGCGCGCGTCGATCCCGAGATCGTGGCGCGGATCGTTGAAAACCTCATGCAGAACGCGCTGGAGGCCACCCAGGACTCTCCGAACCTGGGGGACGAGGGGGCGGAAGTCTCCGTCAGAGTGTTCCCGGTCGAGCGTGAAGCGCGGATCCGCATCGAAGTCGAAGACAACGGGCCGGGTGTCCGGACCGATCTTCGCGAACGGATTTTCGATGCCGCGTTCTCGACCAGGACGCGTGGATCGGGACTCGGACTCGCGAACGCTCGTCGTTTCGCCGAGGCCCACGGCGGAAGAGTCAGCGCCGGCCCGCGCGCGGACAACCGCTCGGGACTGTTGCTCGTTGTGGAACTTCCGGTGGACGGGCCGCGGGATAGGGAACAGGTTTAACAGCCTGTGGCAAAACCCACGCGGCGTTCGACCGGCGATGCATCCCGGCTGAACCACTCCGCTTCGCTCCGTTCTGCGTTGCGTTTCGGTCGAAATACACTCGGTATTCCTCCCTCACGCGCCTTGTCAGCCGGGCGCCTCACCGGTCTCGGCGCTCACGCGGGTTTCACCACAGGCTGTTAACGGTCGTGCCGAGTTCAGCCCGCGCCCTTTGGGTCGCTCGAGGCCTGTCCGGAGCGATCCTGGCGTTTGCGCTCTGCGCTCCGGCACCGCCGCCGGATGATCTCGAGGAGATCCTGGGGCGTTTCCGGCGGGCATTCGAAGAGGCGGACGCGGGCCACCTGGAGGGCCTCTATCCCTCAGGCTGGGCCCTCGTGGCGTTCGCCGGGGAAACCCGCCGCAGTGCCACCGGCGACGAATTGCGACGCGGGCTGGAGCGGCTCTTCCGGGCCCGGACGCCGATCAGCTACGAGGAGCGGCCGCGTTCCATTCGCCGTTCAGCGGACGGCGGGTATGTCCTGTTCGTACCCGAATGGACCAGCATGACTTCCGGGACCGACCGACACGTCGTCGAGGCGCTGCAAATCGGAATCGAACGGGTACCCGTTACGCCAAACGAAGACTCGGTGCACCGCTGGGTGATCCGCGAGTTCACCGCCTGGACACGGTAGCCGGCGCTACCTGAAAACGGCCGGAGACACGGTGAGGTGAGCCGGCCGATCTCCAGTCTCGACCGGTCAGCGGCCGTCCGCCCGTCCTTCGCCGGTCCCCGGAGACCGAGGGCCGCGCATTGCTACCGGATTTGGATCCTCGGAGTCAGTGGAAGAGCGAGCGAGCCGCTTGCCGAGCCCGCGCAAACCACCCAGCAGCGGTGAGGCCGCGTAGCCGGTGGCGAGGACCAGGAACATCGCCACCGGCTCCGCAATCGTCGCGACGATGAAGATGGCCAACACGACCAGCATCCGATGGGACTGCGGTCGCCGCCCGGTCTGGCTCTTGAAGCTCGGATAGCGCACCGGACTGCTCATCAGGAGTGCGAGCCCGAGCATTCCGAAGAGGCAGGCGGCGGCGGCCACGGGATGGTCGGGGGGGGCCGGATGCCAGTAGGTCACTGCGGCTACCACGGCGGCCGCCGCCGGCGACGACATCCCGGTGTAGTAGCGGGGATCGGCACTCAACCGTCCCACGTTGAAACGCGCGAGGCGGACGGCCGCACAAATCGTGAACAGCGCCGCAACCAGCCAACCGGTCTGGGGCCAGCGATGCAGAACCCAGGCATACGCCAGGACCGAAGGCGCCACGCCGAAGGAGACCATGTCCGCGAGCGAATCCAGTTCGCGGCCAAAATCGCTGGTGGCGCCCGCGAACCGCGCCACCCGGCCGTCCACCAGATCCGCAAGGATGGCGAAGCCGATGATGATCCCGGCACTGCCGAAGTCCCCGCGAAGAGTCTGGACGATGGAGAAGAACCCCAAGAAGATGTTGGCCACCGTAAACACGGCCGGGAGCAGGAACACCCCCCTGCGCGTCCGGAGGCGCTGGCGCTTCATTCCCACTGTCCGATGACGCTCACTCCGGCGCGCACCCGGTCTCCCGGACGTACCGTGAGGCGGGCGCCGGCAGGTAGCAACAGATCGGTCCGTGACCCGAAACGAATGAGCCCGAAGCGTTCACCCATCCCCAGGCGGTCTCCAACGCGCGCGCGGCAAACGATGCGCCGGGCGACCACACCGGCAATCTGGCGAACCCGGACCGTGCCCCGCTCGGTCGTCATCTCCAATTCGTTCCGTTCGTTCCGTTCGGCCGCGTCTTTCCGAAACGCCGCCCTGAACGCCCCTTCACGGTAGCGCACCGCGAGCACTTGGCCCGCCGTCGGAGCGCGGTTGATGTGCACGTCGAAGATCGAGAGAAAAATGCTCACCCGCTGCGTCTCCGCGTCTCCCTCGCCAGCGGGGCCCACCTCGGTGACCCTGCCGTCGGCAGGAGCGAGGAGTGCATGGGCGTCACTCGGGGTACGCCTCTCCGGATCCCGGAAGAAAAAGGCGCAGAAACCGGCGCCAACCAACAACACCCAGCCGGCCCACGAAAAGACGTCGGCGCCGGCTACGCGAGCCACAGCGAAAAAGGCGGCGGCGCCGGCGAGCGGGGCCACCACGAAGACCCGGCCCTCCGGAACGATCGGCAGTCTCACGCGCCTGTCCGGCAGTCTGCCGCGTAGAGAGTCGGCTTAACAGGCGCTCACGAGGATGTCGCAAGCGCGGCAATTTGGTCCTTGAGGGCCAGTTTGCGCTTCTTCATCACCGCCGCCTCGTGCTGCTGGAGGGGCGAGAGGTGCCCGTCCTTCGTCAGTTCGTGCAGTTGCTCGTCGAGTTCCCGGTGTCGCCGGATCAATTCCTCGAGATCGGGCATCTCCACGGATGAGGCCGTCGGGATCGCGCTGGCCGCCGCCACGGTGTCGGTTTCGATCTGTTCTTCTTGTTTCATGAATACCTCCAGAATTCCGAAGCCCCTCCGCATCGGAAGCCGCTTCGGGAAAACACGGCAGTTAGTCCGTAACAGCCTTTGGACAAAGTGACGTGAGTGCTGAGGCCGGTGAGGCCCAGTTCTCCCGGTGTGGCCAGCCCTCCCGGTGGGGGCTCGGCTGACAAGACGCACGAGGGAGGAACCCCACCTGGAGAACTGGCCCTGGTGTATTTCGACCGAAGCGCGACGATGAGCGACGCGAGGCGGATTGGGCCAGCCGGGATGGTTCGCTGGCCGAACACCGGATGACTTTGTCCACTGGCTGCTAAAGGGTATCGGAATGGTTGGCCAGGCCATGGATGTCAGGATCTCGAAGATAGAGCGGTTCCAGCGTGAACTCTCCGCGTCGCGCCGCCTCAAGCCCCAACCGAAGCGCGGCCGGCGCCAAGGCTCGCTGCTCAGCCACTACCTCTACGTCCGAAGCTGCCTCCGCGATGATTTCCCGGTAGCGGGCGACAGCCGGCCCGCAAATGCGCCGCACGCGGTGCTTCGCAGCCCACCGCACGGTGTCTTGCGGCAATAGCCGGAGGGGGCCCTGCACCAGACCTTCCGGGCCGATTCCGTCGTACATGGCGGCAAACAACTCGCCCCGCAGGGCATCCACGACCACCAGCCGGCGCAGTGATGCGCCGTTCGTAGCCGCGTCTGTGTACGCCGCCGCGTCCAGGCTCGAGACCCCGACAGCCCGAATCCCCGCCGCCAGCGCGAACCCCTGTGCGGTAGCAAGGCCGATCCGGAGACCCGTGAACGAGCCGGGGCCTCGCGTCGCAACCAGCATTGCGAGGTCGCCGCTTTCCAGCTTCGCCTGCTCCAGGGCCCCGCGGATCGCGGGGAGCAAACTGCGAGAGTGCCGATTCGAGGGTTCGAAGATCTGAACGACCTCTCTCGCCACGACTGACGCAACACCTACGAACCCGAGGGCGACACTGCCGAGCGTACCGGTCGTATCGAAGGCCAGCACCGGGCCGGAGATCTGCTCTCCGCGCACGCGCTCGGGTTCCGACTCTCGCAAGGCTCCGGCAATCCTACTTCCGGCGTTCGAGATGCGCCCTCCCCGCGGTTCGGCAGTGCGAGGTTCGCTGCGCTTCGCGCAGCGGTGCCGGGCCCCACCGGGAGAACTGCCCGGAGGTCCGGCGCTCCAAGCCGTCCCCGCGCTTCTTCTCGGTCGGTGGGGTGTCGTTTCGACCATTCCTGCTCGTCCGATAAACCGGGGCAAGCTCAGAGACCGGCGCTCCAAGCCGTCCCCGCGCTTCTTCTCGGTCGGTGGGGTGTCGTTTCGACCATTCCTGCTCGTCCGATAAACCGGGGCAAGCTCAGAGACCGGCGCTCCAAGCCATCCCCGCGCTTCTTCTCGGTCGGCGGGGTGTCGTTTCGGCCATTCCTACTGGTCCGCGGGGCCAGAGACCGGCGCTCCAAGCCGTCCCCGCGCTTCCTCTCGGTCGGTGGGGTGCCGTTTCGACCGTTCCTACTGGTCCGCCAACCCGGGGCAAGCTCAGAGACCGGCGCTCCAAGCCGTCCCCGCGCTTCCTCTCGGTCGGCGGGGTGTCGTTTCGACCATTCCTGCTCGTCCGATAAACCGGGGCAAGCTCAGAGACCGGCGCTCCAAGCCGTCCCCGCGCTTCTTCTCGGTCGGCGGGGTGTCGTTTCGGCCATTCCTGCTCGTCCGATAAACCGGGGCAAGCTCAGAGACCGGCGCTCCCGTACAGACGGCGCATAGCTGACCGGGCCAAAGAAATGGCGGCGAACCGGAGGTTCGCCGCCAGCGTGACCGGGGGGAATGTGTGAAAGGGGGCTCGCCCCCCTTTCACAATCAGTAATGACCAATCGGAACTTGCCGCAGCCCGCCGAAGGCGGACAAGGAAGTTTCGATTGCCGGCGCGAAGCGCCGGGCGGTTCGGGAGGGGGGCTCAATTCCCTCCCACTCGACAATCCGAACTGATTCAGCGATGTGCCCCCCTCCCGAACCGCTCGACCCTGAGAGACAATCGCCGCGTGACGACGGCCCCGCGGCTCTTCCCGGATGTCCAACTGGCGCCCGCCGGGCCTCCCGGCCGCCCGCCCCGCCCACCGGGAAAAGGACGCGGCAGCTCGCCGGTGATGCAGCAATATGCGGAGCTGAAGCGGGAGGCCGGGGACGCCATCCTGTTCTTCCGGATGGGCGACTTCTACGAGATGTTCTTCGAGGACGCCAAGCGGGCCGGCAAGCTGCTGGGCATCGCAGTCACGTCGCGGCAGAACGATGCCGACGGGAAAGCGATTCCCATGGCGGGCGTCCCGTACCACGCCGCCGAGGGATACATCGCGCGCCTGGTGCGGGCCGGTCTCCGGGTCGCGGTCTGCGAACAGGTGGAACCTCCCGGTCTCTCCAAAGGGCCGGTGCGCCGGGAGATCGTGCGGGTCGCAACCCCATCGACCTATCTCGATCCGGCCTATCTTGCGGGGTCCGAAGCCGCCTACCTGATGGCCGTGGCCGAGGCCGGAACGCGGGCGCAGCCCCGTCTCGGCGCGGCGTGGGTGGATCTTTCCACGGGGGATTTCACCGCTGCCGAATTCTCCTCGGAGAACCGCCTGAGGGAATGCGCCGAAGCCATGGCCGGTTTCCGTCCGCGGGAACTGTTGGTTGCCGAGGGGGCGCCACCGAAGGACCTGCTTCCGGTGCTGGGAGATTCGCCGCTGTTGACGGCGCGCCCCGAGCTCTGGTTCCAGTTCGAACATGCGCGTGACACGTTGCGCCGCCACTTCGGAACCCTTTCGCTCGAGTCTTTCGGCGTCGAGGGAATGCCCTCCGCCATCTGCGCGGCGGGGGCCGCGATCAGCTACCTGGCGGAGACCCAGCGCGGTGGGCTCCACCACATCGGCAGCCTCAAGCGTTTGGACACGTCGGGGCGCATGCAGATCGACCACCTCACCCAGCGAAATCTGGAGTTGTTCCGGTCGCTCTCCGTAGACCTGGGAGCCCCGTCCGGCGCAACCCTGGTCGAGACCCTCGACCGGACCGCCACCGCGATGGGGGCCCGCTTGCTGCGGCGGCGCCTGGCTCACCCCCTGCTGGATCCTCAGCGAATCCACGGGCGGCATCTCGCGGTGGAGGCGTTCACCCGCGACCGGAACCTCCGGCGGGAGATCACCGGCGGACTTCGAGGCTGCCCCGACCTCGAGCGACTCGCTTCGAGGGTGGCGCTTCGGATCGCGGGCCCCCGGGAATACCTCAGGCTCGCGGACGGGCTGCGTGCGGCGTCGGCGATCCGCGCCACTCTCCGAGCAGCCCGTGCGGAGCCTCTCCAGGAGGTCGCCGAACGTATCGGGGAATTGCCCGAAGTACTTCGGCGCATCGAGGATGCGATCGCACCCGAAGCGCCGGTCCTCGCCCGTGAAGGCGGCGTGATCCGGGAAGGTTTCTCCCCCGAGCTCGACGAGATCCGGCGTCTCCGCTTCCACGGCCGCGAGTGCATCCGCAACATGGAGACGAACGAGAAGCAACGCACCGGAATCACGTCGCTGCGTATCCGCCACAACCAGGTCTTCGGCTACACGATCGAGGTCCCCAAGGGTCAAACGGGCCGGGTTCCCCAGGATTACGTTCGCCGGCAGACCCTGGTGGGGGCGGAGCGCTACGTCACGGAGGAGTTGAAGGAGTTCGAGGCACGGGTGGCGCGCGCCGACGAGGAGATCCGCGAGTTGGAGGGTGAACTGTTGCGTAGTCTCGAGGACGAAGTCGGCGACGCCGCACGCGAAATCCTGGCGACCGCCGGCGCGATCGCCGAGGCGGATGTTGCCGCCGGACTTGCTCAAACGGCGATTACGCATCGTTACGTGAAGCCGGAGGTTCACGACGGATTCGAGATCGAAGTGCGCGGCGGAAGGCATCCGGTGGTCGAGGCACTGTCCGGCGAAGAGTTCGTGCCCAACGATCTCAGTCTCGGCGACTCCCGCTTCCTGATGATCCTCACCGGCCCCAACATGGGAGGCAAGTCCACCTTCCTGCGCCAGACCGCGCTGCACGCCGTGATGTCCCAGATGGGCTCGTTCGTCCCGGCGGAGTCGGCGCGGCTGCCGGTGGTGGATCGTGTCTTCGCCCGCGTCGGAGCATCCGACGACCTCTCCCGCGGACGGTCCACGTTCCTCACGGAAATGGAGGAAACCGCGCACATCCTCCATCACGCGACGCGTCGAAGCCTCGTCTTGCTTGACGAAGTGGGTCGGGGAACCGCGACCTACGACGGCCTTTCGCTTGCCTGGGCCATCGTCGAGCACATCGCGCGCGATCCGGGATTGCGCATGAAGACGCTCTTCGCAACCCACTACCACGAGTTGACCGCGCTGGCGAGCGCCGAGGACGGCGTCGTCAACTTCCATGTCGAAGCGCGGGAACATCGGAATGAAATCGTGTTTCTGCACCGCGTCGCGCCTGGAGGGACCAACCGAAGCTACGGCATCCAGGTGGCACGGCTGGCGGGGGTACCGCAGGCAGTGGTGCATCGGGCTCATGAGGTTCTTGAGGGGCTCACCGGCGGACTCGACGGACGCGGAGCCCGTCTGCCCGCACCCGAACCAGGGGGGCCCTACTCCCTGCTGGAACCCGCCGAAAACCAAGTGGCCGAGGCACTGAGGGCATGCGATCCCGACAGTCTCAGCCCTCGGGACGCGCTCGAACTCCTCTACCGACTGCGGCGGCAACTCGACCCGTCGGGACCTGGAGCAAGCGGGCGCTCCACTTCGAAGCCGGTCGAAGAAGAGGAATCCTGATCGCTGCCCATCGTCCGGCCTCCCGGGAAGCGCCCCGGGGCCCCAGGCGCAGCCATACACTCCCGCCTGTTAACAGCCTGTGGACAGAGTCATGTGGCCCAGTTCTCCCGGTGCGGGCCTCGGTGCCCACCCCACTTCATCCACGGGCGTTAACTTGCTGACGAGCTGGCGCTGCCGGATGATTCTCATCGCCATAGCGGCGGGGATGGTCGTGCTTCCCGCCTGCGGTGACGAACGGGGGCGGCCCATGGCGCTCGCAACCGGCACCACCGCGGGCGTCTACTACCCGCTGGGCGGGGCGATGGCGAGCCGTTGGACACGCGACCTCCCCGGCGTCGTGGTCAAGGCGGAGGTCAGCGCCGGCTCGGTGACGAATCTCATCCAGGTCGCCAAGGGGGAAAGTGACATCGGCTTTGGACAAGCAGATGCGGTGGCGGACGCGTTTCGCGGGACCGGGCGCTTTCCTGAACCCCTGCCCCTCGCGGTTCTCGGCCGCATCTATCCCAACATCGTGCATCTATTGAGTGTCGAAGGCCGCGGCGTGCACTCGGTAGGCGACCTTAGAGGGAAGCGAGTGTCCCTCGGGCCTCCCGGATCCGGGAATGAGGTGACCGCGAGAAATGTGCTCCGCGCGGTGGGAATCGCCGAAGAGGATTTCCGGGTACGCCAGATGAACTACAACCAGAGCATCAACGGCCTCAAGGACGGCACCGTCGACGCCGTTTTTCTCGCCGCCGGACTGGGCGTATCGTCGGTGGTCGAATTGGGTCTTACCCGGGACCTGGTGCTTGTCCCCTTCACTCCCGAAGAGATCGTTGCGGTCGAGACGGCAAACGCCGCGTACCAGGGAATCGAGGTGCCGCCGGGCGTCTATCGCGGAGTGGACGTTCCGACGCTCACCCCCTCGCTTTGGAACATGATCTTCGTACATCGCGACCTCCCCGCCGATATCGCCAGGCGCCTGGCCGCCTCGCTCCTCACCGGGCGCGAGGAGTTCCGTTCCGTGACCCGAAACGCCGAGTTCATTCAGGTTGACAGCCTCGGGGAGGTGGGGAATCTGCCACTCCACCCAGGCGCCAGAGCGTTCTATGCAGAAGAGCGTAGGCGCACCGGCGGGACGCCCGGGAGCCTGCCCTGAAAGTCAGCCCAGACCCCGCCGGAACGGTGTCCTTTCCGGAGGAGACAAAGACCGCGCTTTCTTTGCCGGTTCTGCTGACCGGCGCCTCCCTCTCGCTCTTTCAGCTCTGGCAGGCCGTTTTTGGCACTCTCGGAGCCACCTGGCTCCGACCGATCCATCTCACCTGGATTCTGGCGCTCGGTTTTCTCGCGGCCGCCGCCGGCCGCCCACGTCGGGCCCGCGCCGTCGATCTCGTCCTGGTCGTGCTTTCCGTCGCCGCGGGAGTCATGGTCATCCGCTTCGACCGGCAGGGCATTGACCACATTCTCTATGGCCTGAACGCCATCGACCTGACCGCGGGAATCACCCTGATTGCCCTCCTGCTCGAAGCCACCCGCCGGAGGGTGGGTGCGGTGTTGACCTCGGTAGTTGTCGTATTCCTGGCCTACAACGCCTTCGGTGCGTCCCTTCCCGGCATCCTGGCGCACCGCGGCTTCGAACTCGAGCGGATCGTCCGCTTTGAAGTCTTCACCGGGGCGGGGCTCTTCGGCCTCCCGATCGGGGTGGCGAGCAGCACGGTCTTCGTGTTCGTACTCTTCGGCGCGCTACTCGAGTGCACCGGTGGAGGCCGTTTCTTCATCGATCTCGCGTTCGCCGCCGCCGGGAAGTCGCGCGGTGGACCCGCGAAAGCCGCGGTCGTCGCTTCGGCGGCACTCGGCTCCGTGTCCGGCTCCGCCATCGCCAACACCGTAACCACGGGTGCTCTCACCATCCCGATGATGAAGCGCCTGGGCTTCTCACGCGAAGAAGCCGGCGGAATCGAAGCAGCCGCCTCCACCGGGGGCCAGTTGATGCCGCCCATCATGGGGGCGGGCGCTTTCCTGATGGCGGAACTCACCAATACCCCCTATCCGCAGATCGTAATCATCTCCCTGCTGCCGGCGGTCTTGTTCTTCGCCGGCACCCTCTTTTTCGTACACGGGCTCGCAGTCCGACGCGGCATCGAGGCCATGCCCACGCGCCCGCGAATCCTCGCGACACTTGCCGAAGGGGCCCATTTCCTTGCCGCCGTCGCGGTCGTCGTCGCGCTGCTCCTCATGAACTATTCACCCCCGCTGGTGGGCGCCGCAGGGTGTCTCGCGGTCGTTGTCAGCGGCGCACTGCGGCGGCGGACGCGAGTGGGACCGAAACAGTTGATCGAGGGGCTGGCGCGGGGCGCCGTCACCGCGGTCCCGGTGTCGCTCGCGTGCGCCGCCGCGGGCATCGTCGTGGGGGTCATCGGTCAGACGGGAGTCGGACTCCAGTTCGCCGAACTGCTCCTGGGCGCCTCGCAGGGCGCGCTCCTTCCCGCCCTGGGCCTGTCCGCACTGGTCGCGCTGGTGCTCGGCATGGGTCTCCCGGTGACCGCCGCCTACATCGTCGTAGCGGTGGTCGCGGCGCCCGCCCTGACCGGACTGGGACTGCCGCTGCTGACCGCCCATCTCATCCTCTTCTGGCTCTCTCAAACGTCCAACGTGACACCTCCCATCGCCCTCGCCGCCTTCGCGGGCGCGGGCGTCGCCGGGGGGCGTCCGATGGCTACCGCGTTCCAGGCGGTGCGGCTCGCTGCGGGGCTCTTCCTGGTGCCGCTGCTCATGGCCTACACCCCGCTCCTCCCGGCGGCCGGCGACCCGATCGGCCTCGCTCAGGGGATCGCATTCCTCGGAGGCCTCGTCGCCATGGCAGCCGCCGCCGTCGCGCTGTACGGCCACGGACTCCGTCCCGCTTCGCCATCGCAGCGGCTCGTTCTTGGCGCAGCGGTAATTCTCCTCATCTTTCCGGATCCCCTGCTTCGGCTGGCCGGAGCGGGTCTCGCGGGTCTCGGGTTCATCCCGCAGTTGCGGACTCCGAGGGGCCTGACATGACGCGGGGAACGTGTGAAAGGGGGGCTCACCCCCTTTCACTTTCCGGAGCGCGGCGAAAGCCGCGCGTAGACGCCGGAGCGGGAGCGGCTGGGTTCGGGGTTACCCGGATCCCAAGCGCTCCTTGACTCGGCAATTTGACAACGACCAATCGGAACTCGCCCCCGTGGGCCGCAGGCGCACCAGGGAGTTGCACATGGTGAAGGGAAGGGCGCCCAACCACTAAGTGGAGCGACGCGCAGGCAAGACAACGCCGACCTCTGGCCAGTTCTCCCGGTGGGGGCCGGCACAGCCCGCCGCAGGCGGGCGGCGGGAAGGAAGCCATCCCGACTGGTTGGGGTCTGCGCCGCCGCGGCCCTGCGGGCCGCTGTGCCGACCGGAGGTCGGCGGTCCAAGCGGTCCCCGCGATTTTGGCGCGTGGTGGCGTCCTGACGAGCGCAAAAAACAATGTCTCGGCCCCACGCCACCATGCATAGCGACGCGCAGGCAGGGGAACGCCGGACCTTTGGTCGGCACAGCCGCGCGGTAGCGCGGCGGGCGAGAGGGACCTCACACAGCGGCATGGTCGGTACAGCAACGGGTACTTCAACAGGAGCAGCGGTGCGGATGCGGGACATCCCGCAGATCGGAAGTACGCGGTTCGCCCGCCTCCGGCGGGCGGTGCCGACCGGAGGTCGGCGTTCCAAGCGGTCCCCGCGCTTGAAGCGTGGTGGGGTACCGCCAAGCGCGCAAAAAACAACGGCAGCGAACTTTGTTCGCTGCCTGCGTGACCGGGGGGAAAGTGTGCAAGGGGGGCTGCCGCCCCCCTTGCACATTCCGGAGCGCGGCGAAAGCCGCGCGCCGCAGGCGCGCAAGGGAGTTTCGATTCCCGAGCCAGGAGCGGCTGGGCGCCGGATTCTCCGGCCCCAGCCCCTCCTGCTCCGGGGTCTCCGTGCGGCTCTCGCCGCACTCCGGAAGCCCGAGCTACGAACGGAGGGGCGCCGGATTCTCCGGCCCCAGCCCCTCCTGCTCCGGGGTCTCCGTGCGGCTCTCGCCGCACTCCGGAAGCCCGAGCTACGAACGGAGGGGCGCCGGATTCTCCGGCCCCAGCCCCTCCTGCTCCGGGGTCTCCGTGCGGCTCCCGCCGCACTCCGGAAGCCCGAGCTACGAACGGCTGGGCGCCGGATTCTCCGGCCCCAGCCCCTCCTGCTCCGGGGTCTCCGTGCGGCTCTCGCCGCACTTCGGAAGGCCGGCGCGAAGCGCCGGGCGGTCCCCGGACGGGGCCCCAACTCCAAGCAGGACTACGACCGAAAGCTATTCCAGATCAAGGCCCCGTCCGGGAACCGCTCGAGCTAGCAGCCTGTGGTGGAACCCGGGTGAGCGCCGAGCCCGGCGAGGCCCAGTTCTCCCGGTGGGGGTCCGGCTGACAAGGCGCGTGAGGGAGGAATACCTGGTGTATTTCGACCGAAACGCAACGATGAGCGGCGCGCAGCGACGCGGTCAGCCGGGATGGATCGCCGGCCGAGCCCCCACCGGGAGAACTGGGCCGCGCGGGTTTCACTACCGGCTGTTTGGCCGGGATGCATCGCCGCTCGAGCCCCCACCGGGAGAACTGGGCCGCCTGGGTTCCACCACCGGCTGCTAGAGCATGCGGACGCGCCAGAGGTACTGGAGTGAGGTAATCGCCGTCAGGGTCACCATCGCCGCCAGCAGCAGCGGAGTAACGACGCTGTCCAGTTGGAACAGGTTCGCGACGAGGAACCAGAGAATCCCCACGACGTTGATCACCGTCGCGGCCTTCCCCAGCCGGCTGGGAGTGAACTTCCGCCGTTGAACCGCCACGTTGTAGGCCCCCGCCACGAAGAGAATCGTCGCGTCCCGGGACAGGACCAGGATCGCCACCCAGGCCGGGATACGGACCGACACCGCCTCGATGGGGGCGGCAAGAGTCACCACCGCGGAAACGATGAGGACCTTGTCGGCGAGCGGGTCGAGGAGGGCGCCGAGGTCGCTGTTCTCGCCGAGCCGGCGCGCGAGAGGCCCGTCGATCATGTCGGTCAGGCCGGCCACCAGGAGCGCGGAAAGAGCGAGCCCGAAGCGGCCGTAGAGGATGCAGATGACCACGACGGGGGCCAGCAGCAACCGAAGAACGGTGAGCTGATTGGCGAGCGTCATCCCCAGGGCGCCCCGATGGTTCCTGGCAACCTTTGGACAAAGCGACGTGAGCGCCGAGAAGAGAGGTGAGGCGCCCGGCTGACAAGGCGCGCGAGGGAGGAGCCCCCACCGGGAGAACTGGGCCGCGTCACTTTGTCCACAGGTTGCGAGCAGTCGGTGGACGAAGTGACGTGAGCGCCGAGGACGGTGAGGCGCCCGGCTGACAAGGCGCGCGAGGGAGGAGCCCCCACCGGGAGAACTGGCCCGAGCGTATTTCGACCGAAGCGCAACGATGAGCGACGCGAAGCGCCAGTTCTCCCGGTGGGGGGGCGGTTCAGCAGGGATGCATCGCCGGCCAAGCCCCCACCGGGAGAACTGGGCCGCGTCACTTTGTCCACAGGCTGCTCAGATCAGGGGAAGATCCCGAGTTCCTCGTACGAAAGCCGGATCTTCTCGAGGGCCACGACGTAGGCGGCGTTTCTGAGCGTCCCGCACTCCGGGAGCCGCACCCTGGCCTCCCGGATTTCGTCGTAGGCGCGCGTCATCTTTTCTTCCAGGCCGCTGACCACGAGTTCCTTCTCGTCGGACTGGGTGACCAAGTTCTGCCGCATTTCCGGACTCAGGCGCCGGCCGGAGAGCGTTTCCGCCGCGTTCAGCAAGGCATTCGTGTTGGCGATTTCGAGCCGCTTCTCGAGGAGGCCGAAACGCATGTGAGACAGATTGCGCGCCCATTCGAAGTAGGACACCACCACCCCGCCCGCATTCAGATAGACATCCGGAATGACCGGGATGCCGCGCTCCCCGAGGATGCGGTCACCCTCCGGAGTCGTCGGACCGTTCGCGGCCTCGGCAACGAGCTTCGCGCGCACCAGCGGAGCGGTCCCGCCGTGGATCACGTTCTCGATGGCCGCCGGGACCAGCACGTCGCATTCCACTTCCAGGATCGCTTCCGGCGGCAGTTCTTCCTCGGCATCGGGAAAGCCCTTGATCGTGCCGTGTTCCGAGCGCCACTCCAGAAGATCCGGTATCGAGATCCCCCCGCCGGAGCGGACGACGACCGTGCCGTCCCACTCGCCGATGGCGACGACCTTCGCGCCGCGGCGAACGAGGATGTCAGCGGTGTGGAAGCCGACGTTGCCGAAACCCTGAATGGCGACTTCCTTGCCCGGCAGGCCGCGGGTCAGTCCGGTTCCGGGAAAGTCCTCGACAAAGTCGAGTCCCCGCGCGAGACCCAGCACGACGCCGCGCCCGGTGGCGTCCTCACGTCCCCGGATTCCGCCCTGGGTAACGGGTTTGCCGGTGACGCACGCGAAATTGTCGATGCCGCCGGGATGCAGCGCGTCGTAGGTGTCCGCGATCCAGGCCATCTCGCGAGGTCCCGTCCCAAGATCGGGCGCCGGAACGTTTACGCCGGGACCGATGAAGTTCTTGCGGATCAGCTCCGCGGTGTAACGCCGGGTGATGCGCTCCAACTGTTCCGGGCTGTAGCGACGCGGGTCGAAGGCGATGCCGCCCTTCGAACCTCCAAAGGGTACGTTGACGATGGCGCACTTGTAGGTCATCAGCGCCGAGAGCGCACTGATTTCCTGTTGATTCACCAGCGGGCTGTAGCGAATACCGCCCTTCAGCGGATGGCGGTGGTGGCTGTGCTCCGCCCGCCAGCCGGAAAAGACCTCGACGCGGTTGCCGAACTTGACCGGGAACCGGGTGTAGTAAATCGAGTCCGTAATGCAGATCTGATTGAGCAGACCCTCCGGAAGCTCGATCGCCCGCGCCGCCTCGTGGACGAGCCCGTGAACGCTTCGCTCGAGATTGAGATCCTTGGCCGCACCGTTTGTTGTCATACGCCCTCATCGTAGAGCAGTGGCTCCGACTTTCCGGCCTCCGTTGCCGAGAGACCAAGGAATTTCACGAGCGCCGCCTCGCATACCCGCGGATTCACGACGCACGGGCGCCCGTGCCTCGCCCCCTCGACGACGATCATCCGGCTCGCCGGGTGACCGCTCGCTCGGAACAGAGCAGTCTGAACGTCAAGCGGAGCCCGCCGGTCCTCATCGCCGGCGATGACGAGTATCGGGACGTCCCCTTCGCCTAGACGCGCCGAGAATTTCTCCACGTCCATCTCCCCCGGATCGAAACCCGCAGTCAGGCTGAGTCCGATCAGGGTCAGGTCCCCGGCCGGAAAGGGAGGCAGACCCAGCAGGAGTTCCGCGTAGCGGTCCACCACTTCGGGAGCGTTTCGGAAGGTGCTGTCGAGCACTACTCCCGCGATGTCGTCGACGATGACAGCCCCGGCTCGTGCCGCCGCCGCTCCTCCCATCGACACGCCGAGAAGATAGAGACGGTCCCGAGGGTACTCGCGACGGAGGAAGCGGGCCCCCGCCACCACGTCAAGGGACTCGAAGTAGCCCAGGCTCGTGCGGTCGCCGGCGCTCTCCCCATGGCGTCTGAGATCCAGAGCCAGCGCGTGGCATCCGCGGCGGACCAGATATGCGGCCCGGTCGAGCACTTCGCGGCGTGACCGGAAGAGGCCATGCGCCAGCACTACGGAACACCCCGCCGGCTCCGGAGCCCGAATGAGCCATGACGAGAGACGCACCCCGTCCTCGCTCTCCAGGAAGACGGTTCGATAGGAGTTGCCGAAATCCCCCGGCGTCGCACGATCCTCCCGGTCCTGGGGCCGCGTCCCCGCGAAACTTGCGAGCAGCACACCCACCGCCACCGGCAGCGAGAGGGCGACCAGAAGCAGGATTCCCGCGCCAAACAGAAGAATCCGGATCGCGCGGCGGCGGCGTTTCCCCGTGACGCTCATGCCCTCGGAGGGAGCTGTCCGCCAGCCGGCCCCGGTTCCGGAACCCGCAGGATCAGGAGCGCCGCCAGTCCGCCGAGACCAGCCATCATCCAGCAAACGGCTTCGAAACCGTAGGGATAGATCAATCCGCCCGCGGCGGCGGCGGAGGCAATACCGAGTTGGGAGAACACGTTCGAAAACCCGATGAACGCCGCGCGGCGGGCTTTCGGTACGAGCTCACTCCGAAGAGCGGCGAATGCGGCGATGCGCGCCACTCCGAGACATCCGAAGAGGAGCAGCGCGGCGACCAGCGGCACGGTGGGCAACGCGGGGAGCACCGGAGTGAGGGCGGCGACCGCCACCGATACCACCAGCGTGAAGCGGCGCTTGCCGAAGCGGTCCGAGAGCGGGCCGGAAAGCACCTGAGCCAGCATGATCGCGGCGCCCAGACCCCCGTAGAGCAGGCCCACCTGCTCCAGCGGGAAACCGCGTACTTCCTGGAGCCACCCGGAAGCGTAGGCGGACACCCCCACCAGGCTCCCGGACATGCAAAAGGCGGCGAACGCCGCGTTCCGGTGCGCCGGACTCCGAAGGAATTCGAGATGTCCGGCCAGACTCTGCCCGAGGGATCCCGGCTTTTCGCCCGCCGTCCGGCATTCCGGCAATGCAGCCAGCATTGCCAGCGCCGCAACCGCGAAGAGCGCGATCGCGGCATAGACCCATCGATGTCCGAAACGCGCTGCCGCAAAGGCCGCGCCGACCTGCGAAAACACCGCCGCCCCCATCGCCCCGCCCATCAGGAGGGCCATGATCTTTCCCCGGCGCTGGTACGGCACCAGGTCGGCGATCCACGCCAAGGCGAGCGCCGCGATCGTGCCCCCCGCGAACCCGGCGGCGATCCGGGCCAACATGAAATACCCGTAGCGCGGAGACAGGGCAATCAGGGCCGCCGAGCCCAGCATCAGCAACGCCGCCAGGAGCAGATAGGGACGGCGGCCACGGGAGTCGGAGAGCGGGCCGATGACCAGCCCGGCAAACGCCGCCGCAAAGGCATAGACCGAAATAGCGAGCCCCACATCCGGAACGCCGACTTCGAGCCCTTCGGCGAGCGCGGCGATCAGCGGGGTCAGCACCTGCTGGTCGAGCAGCCCGAGAGCAATGACGCTGCCCAAGACCACACCGGGCCAGACGAACGAGGAACTCTCGGGACGGGTAGTCAACGACGAAGGAACTCGGGAAGGCTACCTTCCGGGGCACCGGGGCCTTTGCCACGAACCGGGGGACGCGGCTCTCCCCGGGCCGTCCATCCGCCCTGAATCCATCCCACCCGGCGGCCGCACGCCGCCGATCAAATCGTGGCGCAGCGGACGAAAACTGAATTTGAGGGGTTGCGTCGATTCCAAGCCTCTATATTCTCGCGCCCCCACGTACATGTCCGTACTCGAGCGATTCGCCTCTCCGCTGCGAAGCCGCGACGCCGCCGTCCGCGTCAAGGCTGTTCAGAAACATCCCCCGGAGGACACCGCAGCGCTGGCGGAGCTCGCCCGTTCCGATCCTGATGCGCGGGTCCGCAAGGAGGCAGTGCGCCGCATCGAGGCGCCGCGCGTACTGCTGGAACTCACGGACAGCGCCGGCGATGACGCCACCCGGCGTCTCGCCCGATCGCGCGCAGAATCGCTACTCGTCAAGATCGCTGCCGACGATCGGGATCTCGAGGAATCGCAGCGCGCTCTCGGACTCCTTGCCCCGCCGCGCGCGGTGGCCGAAGTGGCGTGCCGGGCGCGCTTCGAGGCGGTTCGTTCCGAAGCACTCGCGCGCCTGACCACCGGACCGGCTGCGGGCGCGGAACGTGACGGTGCGCTCGCCACGGTGGCCGGGAAGGCCGCCGACCCTGCCCTTCGGAGTCAGGCTCTCGAGGCGATCGGCAGTCCGGCCGGCCTGCTTCAGGTGGCGATTTCGGCCGAAGATCGCGAAAGTGCCCAAGCGGCGGTCCGGCGGTTGGAAGATCCCGATCTGCTGCTCGCCGCGGCAAGCAACGCCGGTTTCAAGGGGGTCCGCCGGCTCGCCCGGCGTCGAGCCGACGAACGGTTGCCACCAGATCATCCCGAGCGGGTGCGGTCGCGCGAGAAGGCCCTTGATGGCCTGTTGGAACGCCTGGCGGAGGCCGACCCGGCCAATGCGGGTCAGAATGAGAGCCTTCTCGCCGAAGCGGACGCGGCCGCCGCCTCGGGTCCCGTCGCCCCGGAACTCATCACCCGGCTGGCAGCACTGCGCGACACCGTTCAGGGCGGGGACGCCCCTCACCGGCGCGCCGCGCGTCTATTGATCCCGGATGAAGCAACCCTTCCGGAATCCAGTCAGTCGGCGCTCCCCGGAGACACCCAACCACCTCCGGACCTCTCGCCGGAGATCGAGGAAATCCTCACCCGGTTGGAAGATCCGGGGGCCGGCCTGAGCCTGGACGACGTGGACTCTGCCGAGCGGGAATGCCACCGCCTGCTCGAAGGGATTACGCGCGCCGGCGCCGCTCGCTCCCGGCTCCGAGCGGCGGCGGACGGCGCCCGGGAACGGGCGCTCAAGCGAAAGAAAGCCCGAATTCGGGAATTCGAGACGGTCGAACTGGCGGACCACGCCGCACTGCTGGCGAAGTCACTCGAGAACCCCCGTTCCGGCGCGGAACTCGTGCAGGCTCGCCGCGAACTGACGCGTCTCGTGCGCCGGTTCGAGCGTCTGGAACCAGCGGAGACACCGGACACCGAGCGGTTCCGCAACGCTGCCCGCGACGTAGAGACCGCGCTCAGCGGCGCCGACGCGAAACGAAAGGACCAGCTCCGACAGTCGGACGAGCGGATTGCCGCCCTCGAGGAGCGACTCGGGGCGCTGGAGTCATCCGAATCTTTCCCACTCGAGGAAGGTGAGGCGGTGCTTCGCGAACTCGGCGGCCTCCGCGGCAACGCGTCTCTCTGGCGGCAGGCCGGGCCCGAGCGGCAGGCACGTTTTCAGCGCTCCCAGGCCGCACTCATCCCGAGGCTGCGGGAGGCGCGGGAGATTCGGGAATGGCGTCACTGGTCGAATCTTGAAGAGCAGTCGGCCCTCATTCGCCGAGCCCAGGCGCTCCGGGAAGACGACGACCTCCAGCGCGTGGAGCGGGAACTCACGGCTCTCGAACGCGCGTGGCACCAGGCCCGGCACACGGGACGCGACCGGGGTCAGGAACTCTGGGAAGAATGGGGGAAGATCCGCGCAACGCTGCTCGAGCGCGTCGGCCCGTTGCGCGAAGCCGCCGAGCGCGAACTGGCCCAGCAGTTGGAGGGGCTCCGGACGCTCGCGGAAAAGGCGGAGGAAATCGCCGACGGCAAGGATCCGCGCCAAGCCGCCGAGATGCGCGCGCTGATGCCCGCCTGGCGAGAGCACGCCCGGGGACTCGGAAAACGCTCCGAACGCTTGTGGAAGCGGTTTCGCGCTGCCAACGACCGATATTTCACCGAACTCAAGGTACTGGGGAAGAAACGGTACGAAGAGTTCGCCGCGAACATTCCGGTCCGGGAGGAACTGATCGGCCGCGCCCGGGCGCTCTTCGAGCAAACGGACGCCGCCGCGGTGCGCGATGCGGTGCGTGACCTGATGCGGGAGTGGAAGGAGTCGCCGCCCGTCCCGCGCAAGGAAAGCGAGCGCCTCTGGGACGAATTCCGAAGCGCCTGCGATACCGCGCGGGATCGCCTCCGGGAGAAACCGGAAAACACCCACTCGGGCCCCAGCGGCGCCCAGGAACACTCTCCGCCGAGTGAAGCGGAAGCCGACCTCCGCACGCGCATCGCGGAACTGGCCGCCCAACCGGCCGGAGAGCGGCGCGACGCCGCGATTTCGCTTTGGGATGACTATCGGCGGATTACCCGGTCCACCGACCGGTTGGCCCGGGAAACCGACCGCGCACTGCTCGACGTTCTTCGGGAGACCTTCGAAGAGGATCCCGAGACCTTCGCCGGCACCCGCCTGGATCAGGAGCAACTCGCCGCGCGGCTGGCAGGCTTGCTGGAAGCGATCGAGGCGCTGGCGGCACCTCGCGCCTCCGCGCCGTCGGACGCCGGAGTCGTCGGCATTGTGGAGCACCTGCAACGCACTCTGCAGGCGGGACGGGCGGCGGACCGCGGCGCCGTCCTTCGGGAAGATGGACGGGCGGCGACCCAGATTCTGGAACGAGCCCGCGCCGCGGGTCCGGCGCTCGCCGACCCCACGGTGGAAACCGTAAGGCAGATCGAAGGGCTGGCCCGGAAGGTCATTGCCCGGGCGCCATCAGCCGAAGAGCAGCCACCGGACCGCGAGCGTCGCGGGCGCCCTCGCCCTCGCGGGCGACGCCCACCGAGGCCCTAGCCAGCAGGGCTAGCGGCCTGCAAGATCATCCCCCCTGGCGGAGACTCCTTCCCCGCCCACCGCAAGAAGCAGCGAGTCCCATCAGCCTCGGCGCCAACGTCGCTCGATCGTCAGCCCTCACCTTCGCTGCTGGCGGCTTTGGCTCCCGGTCCGGGCTGGAAGCCGGGAGTCCGCCGCTGATGCGTCGGTGATACATCGGTGATGCATCGGTGATGCGTCGTTCGAGGGAATCCGCCGGCGCGCCCGGCAAGGCGCTCAATTTCCCGTTTTGAGGCGCAGCGCGTTTCCCACCACCGTTAGCGAGGAGAGCGCCATTGCGGCAGCAGCCGCTTCCGGGGGCAAGAGCAGTCCCGTCGCCGGATACAGAACTCCGGCGGCGAGGGGAACGGCGGCCACGTTGTAGAAGAAGGCCCAGAAAAGGTTCTGCCGGATGGTTCTGAGCGCGCGGCGCGCAATCCGGAGCGCGACACTCACGAGACGCAAATCCGGGCGCATCAGAGTCACTCCCGCCGCCTCCCGGGCGATCTCGGTCCCCTCGGCAAAGGCGATCCCCACATCGGCGCGAGCAAGCGCGGGAGCGTCATTGATCCCGTCTCCGACCATCGCGACCGGGCCGTAGCGATCTCTCAGGCGATCCAGGGCGAAGAGCTTCTGATCCGGTAGGAGCCCCCCCTCGATATCCCGGACGCCGATCTCGGCGCCGGTCGCCGCCACCGCGGCCGGCTCGTCGCCCGAAACCAGCGAAACGGCCAGTCCGTCAGCCTCAAGTCTCCGGACAAGTTCCGCCGCCTCGGAGCGCGGCCGGTCCCGAAAACCGATGCTCCCGACGAATTCGAGGCGCCCCGCCGATTCACGAAGCACCCGAAGCCGGCCCGACGCGCCCGCATCGTTCGGGGCAGGCGGAAGGGGCAGTCCACGCTCCCGGACCAAACGATCGCTGCCGACCCACACCGTGGTTCCGCCGCCAAAGCTCGCGCTGACTCCGCGGCCCGGGAGAGCCTCGAAACGCTCGGGGGTCTCGAGCGCCAATCCTGCCTGGCGCGCATGGGTGACCAGCGCGACCCCAAGGGGATGCTCGGATCCCTGTTCGGCGGAGGCCGCGAGTCGAAGGAGGTTCTCGGCGCTTCCGCCGGGCGCCGGCTCCACCGCGACAACCACCGGTGCACCGGTAGTGACCGTCCCCGTTTTGTCGAGCCCCACCACCCGTACGGAAGCCAGCGCCTCGAGCGCTCCCCCGGAGCGAAACAGAATGCCCCGCCGCGCGCTGCGGCCAGTCGCCACCAGTACCGCGATGGGCGCCGCAAGGCCTACCGCGCAGGGACAGGCCACCACCAGCACCGCCACGCCTCGAGCCAGGGCGAAATCCATGGCGCCCCCGGCAAAGAGCCAGCCGCCCACCGTGATGGCCGCCGCCACCATCACGATCGGGACGAACACGCCCGCCACCCGGTCGGCGATCCGCTGCATCGGAATCTTTTCCGTCTGCGCCTTCCGGACCGACGCGGCGATCCTCGAGATGGTGCTTTCGGAAGCCACCCGGGTGACCTCAACCTCGACGGCGCCCGTGAGATTCATCGCTCCCGCGATCACCGGATCGGGCGCCGTCCGTTCGACGGGAACGCTCTCGCCGCTTACGAGCGACTCATCCATCGCGGCCCCGCCCTGAACGATGCGACCATCGAGCGGCACCCTTTCTCCGGGTCGCACCCGAACAAGTTCGCCAAGTTGGATTCGGGCTACCGGCACCATCCGCTCGACACCCCGGCGCACCACTCGAGCCTGGTCCGGGGCGAAGGCGAGCAACTCGCCCAACGCATCGGCGGCTCGGCCCCGGGCCCGGGCCTCGAGCCAGCGTCCGAGGCGGACGATCGCGACGATGATCGCAGCGGTATCGAAGAACAGGGGGCTCCCCGAGGCTCCCACCAGGGCCACCACGGAGGACACGTAAGCAGTTCCGGCACCGAGCCCGATCAGGCTATCCATCCCGAACGCCCGGTGTCGCAGAGCCTTCCCGAACGCCATCAGGAAATCGCGACCGAGCAACACACACACCGGAGTCGCGAGCAGAAACTGCGACCACCGGCCCGGAGTGGTCCCGCCGAAGCCGCTCATCGCGACCCCCATGGCGGCCGCGGAGAGCGCGAGGGCCAGAGCGACGGGGAAAAGTCCGTCGCGCCAGCCCAAGCGTCCACCGGTGTTCCCTGCCCGCTCCGGTTGCTCGGGGCCGGCTTCTTCGGCCGGTTCCAGCCGGTAGGGACCGGCCGATTCCACGGCCCCGGCGACATCAGCGGCGAACGCGGCGCCCTGTGCATCGGCTCCCAACAGCCGGACGGCGATATCCCCCGTGAGCAGGCTCACCTCCGCGCTTTCGACCCCGGGGAGGCTGACCACCGCCTTTTCGATGCTGGCCACGCAACCGGCGCAATGCATCCCGACAACCCGCGCCTCCAACCTGGTTTTCGGTACCAGCGCCGGCGGCGGTGACGGCGCTTCGGAATGCCGATCCATATCGATTCCCGGAGTATAAGAACGAGTGTGAGCGCCATCCTCGTTGACGCAGCGCTATGCGGGATTTGATGAAGGGAGTTTCGCTTCCCTGCGGGAAGCGATGCCGGTCTGAAGACCGGCGCTCCTCGCGCTCCAGGGCTACAATCGCCAGCCGCTTGCCTGTCCGCTCGATCCTGCGTTACGGGGCTTCCCCCCTGACTACCCCGGCCGAACCGATCGCGGACTTCGACCAGAACTGGCAGGGTCTCGCGGACGACATGATCGCAACCATGTACGCGGCTCCCGGTGTCGGCCTCGCCGCACCCCAGATCGGAGTGGGCGTGCGTCTGGTGGTGATTGACATCACCGTCGGGGAAAAGGACGGCGAACTGATCGTGATGGCCAATCCGGAGATCCTCGAATCGCGGGGCAGCCAATCCGAAGAGGAGGGCTGCCTCTCGGTTCCGGAGTACTCCGGCGTGACCCGGCGGCCGGGTTGGGTGCGAGTGCGCGGGCAGCGTCTCGACGGTTCGTTCTACGAGATGGAGGGCGACGGATTGCTGGCGCGGGCCTTCGCCCACGAAGTGGACCACCTGAACGGCCGTCTCTTTCTGGATCGGCTCGGACTCCTGAAACGAGATCTCATCGTTCGTAAGCTGCGTCGCCGCATGCGTCGCGGCGACTGGTAACCCGCGGCGGCGCGGGGGAACAGACGTGGAACGCCTCCGCATCGTCTTCCTGGGCACCTCCGCCTTTGCGGAACCGGTGCTGCGCGCTCTTCACGCGCACCATGTGGTCGTGGCGGCGTTTACCCAGCCGGACCGCCCCGCGGGCCGGCATCACCGCCCGCGCCTCAGCCGGATCAAGCGGTTGGCGCTGGAGCTCGGAATACCGGTCCAGCAGCCGGAACGAATCCGCCGCCGGAGCGCATGGGAACCCGTCGCAGGCCTCACGCCCGATGGCATCGTGGTCGCTGACTACGGCCAGATCCTTCCCGCCCGGTTGCTCGCGATCCCGCACCTCGGCGCCGTCAACGTTCACGCCTCGCTGCTCCCCGAACTGCGCGGCGCCGCTCCGGCCATCTGGGCCGTGGCCCGCGGTCTCCCCCGAACCGGGGTCACCACCATGCTCATGGACGCGGGCCTCGATACCGGGCCGATACTGCTCCGGCGGGAAACCGCAATCGGAGAATCCGAGACCGGGGGCGAACTCCTCGCTCGCCTTGCACCCATGGGCGCCGAACTCCTGATCGAGACCCTCGCCGGTCTGGCAGCCGGGCGCCTTTCCCCCCGTCGTCAGGACGATGGCCACGCGACCTTCGCTCCGCGGGTGCAAAAGGCCGACGCAGCTCTCGATTGGGAGCTCGCAGCTCCCGCGCTGGCGAACCGTATCCGCGCCTTCTCTCCGGCCCCGGTGGCCTTTACCGCGCTTGCCGGAGACGCGGAGGAGGGGAAGGGCGAGCTCCTCCGGATTCACCGAGCGGCGGCCGACATCGGTACGCCCCCGGCGAACGGGTTTACCCCGGGCTCTTTCCGGATCGCGGGTTCCCGGCGCGCTCCCCGCCTGGCGGTCACCTGTGGCGAAGGCAGCACCCTGTGGCCCCTGGACGTGCAGGCGGCAGGCCGACGGCGCATGCCCATCGAGGATTTCCTCCGCGGCAGAGTCCTCGCGGCACCGATCGGAGAGCAGGGGACACCCGTCGGCCGTTTTCTCGGAGCCGCGCAGGCGGCGCGCCTGGCGGAGGCGCAATAGATGGGTTGCAGGCGCGTTGCGCTGGCGCTGCTGGGGCTATTGGCCCTGCTGGGAATCGGCTACGGACTGCTTCTTTTCGTGTCCAACTCTCGTCCGCCGGAAACACCCCACGTCTTCTTCCGAACGCCGGCGCGCAACGTCGCCCACCGGGGGGGCGGCAAGCTTGCTCCCGAGGCGACCCTGGCGGCGTTTCGAGCCGCGTCGGCAGCCGGGGCGGACGTCCTCGAGATGGACGTCCGGCGCACCGCCGACGGCGCGCTGGTGGTCATCCATGACGCGCTCGTGGACCGGACCACCGACGGCAGCGGTCCGGTCGCCTCGCTTCGTCTCGACGAACTGCGCCGCCTGAACGCCGGGCACCATTTCCGAACGCCGGGCGGGGCATTCCCTTACCGCGAGGACCCCCTCCCGGTGCCTACCTTCGCGGAGGTTCAGGAGGCCCATCCGGACCTCCGCTTCGTCGTCGAAATGAAGACGCCCGATACCGCGGAGCCGCTATGCGCCGCGATCCGGGAAGAGGGACGGGAACTCCGGACCCTGGTGGCTGCTTTCGACCGCGAATCGCTCGAGCGTTTCCGCGCGGCGTGTCCCGAAGTGGCGACCGGCGCGGGTTTTCCGGAAGTCGTTACCTTCCTCGCTCTCGCCTATGGCGGCTTGGCCGGTCTCCATGACAGCGCGGCAGATGCACTCCTGGTCAGCGAAACCAGCGGGCCGTTGCGGGTGGTCACCCCCCGCTTCCTGCGCGCTGCCCGCCGGGCGGGGCTTCCCGTGCTCGTCTGGACGGTGAACCGGCCCGAGGACATGGAACGCCTGCTCGCTCTCGGTGTGCACGGCATCCTCACGGATGATCCTGCCACCCTCTCCGGCGTACTCGCGGGTCGACGCTGAAGTGTCCCGATCCCCACCCAAAACCGCCGATACGCGCAACCGGACACCGCCTCCCGGTTCGCCGCGGCCCGCTTCCCCGGCGCGCCGCGCCGCCTTTGCCGTTCTCCGCCGGCTGGAACCGACGACCGATCGGCCCATTCCACCGCGCCCGGACGCCCTGATCGCACGCCTCGAAGACGCCGAGGGGCGGCCTCCGAGCGATCGGGACCGGGCACTGGCGCGGGAACTGGTCTTCGGCGTCTTGCGCTGGAGACGAGCACTTGACTACGCCCTGGACACGTATTCGCGGCGTCCGGTCAGCAGACTCGATCTTCCGGTGCGGATAGCTCTCCGCCTCGGGCTCTACCAACTCCGGTATCTCGACCGGGTGCCCGCGAGCGCGGCCGTCCACGAGTCGGTGTCGCTCGCCGCCGCCTTCGCACGGCCGGGCGCCGCCGGACTCGTGAATGCCGTGCTCCGCGCCTACCTGCGCGCGGACCATCCCTGGCCGCACCGCGGGGGTGATCGCGATCTCTACCTGCGAACAGGCTTGTCCCACCCGGATTGGCTCGTGGACCGCTATGTGAAACAGCTCGGGAACGACGGCGCCAAGCGGCGTCTGGAAGCCAACAACCGGTCCCCGTCCGTGTTCTTGCGGGTAGGTCTCAGGGGAGACTTCGACAACGTCCGGCGGCAGTTGGAGGCGGACGGCATTCGGACCGAACGCTTTCCACTCGCGCCGCGCTGCCTGAAGGTCACCGAGGGAAATCCGCAGGATTCCGCACTGCACCAGGAAGGCGAATTTCACATCCAGGATGCGGGGTCACAGCTCATCGCCTGGTTGCTTCCCGCGGAGGGAGCCCGGCGGTATTTCGACGCCTGTGCGGCGCCGGGCGGCAAGGCCACTATCCTTGCCGAGCGCATCGGGCCCCGCCCGCTCATTGCCGCTGATGTACGAACGTCACGCATCGAGCTCCTCCGGAATACCGCGCGGCGGCTCTCGGCCCCCAACCTCCTTCCCCTGGTGGCCGACGCTTCCCGTCCCCCCTTCGCGGCTCGGTCCTTCGACCGGGTGCTGCTGGACGTTCCCTGCAGTGGCCTCGGCACGCTGTCGCGCAATCCCGACATCAAGTGGACCGCCTCTCCGAACCGCCTCCAGCGCCTCGGGAAGAGCGCGCTCCAGATGGCCCGGGCGGCGGCCAGCCTGCTCACCCCCGGCGGAATGCTCCTGTATGCCACCTGTTCGCTGGAGCCCGAGGAGACGAGCGAACCGGTGCGGGACCTGCTGGCCGAAACCCCCGGCCTCCGAGCGATCCCTCTCAGGGATCGCCTGCCGGAGGCGCTCGAGCCGCTCGTCGGCGACGATGGGGCGCTTCGCCTGGCGCCCGAAGATCATGGGACCGACGGCTATTTCGCGGCGCTCCTCCAGCGCTCGAGCATTTAACCGCCGGTGGTGGAACCCGGGTGAGCGCCGAGAGCGGCGAGGCCCAGTTCTCCCGGTGGGGGTCCGGCTGACAAGGCGCGTGAGGGAGGAATACCGGGTGTATTTCGACCGAAACGCAACGCAGAACGGAGCGAAGCGGAGTGATTCAGCCGGGATGGATCGCCGCTCGAACGCCGCCGGGGTCGGCCAGTGCTCCCGGTGGGGGCGAGGCGCCCGGCTGACAAGGCGGGCGGCGGGAAGGACCCCCGGTGCGGGGGGGCCTTTCCGGCCGGGAGCCCGGCGTTCAGCGTCATCCGGACGGTTGCGTGGAACACGCCTTTCGCTGCGCTTTGCGCAGCGGTGCCGGCCTCCACCGGGAGAACTGCCCAGAGGTCGGCGTTCCAAGCCGTCCCCGCGCTTGAAGCGCGGTGGAGTACTGCCGAGCGCGCAAAAACAATGGCAGCGAACTTTGTTCGCTGCCCGCGTGACCGGGGGCAAAATGTGAAAGGGGGGCACCCCCCCCTTTCACAAATCAACAATGACCAATCGGAACTCGCCGCCGCGCGCCGCAGGCGCGCAAGGGAGTTTCGATTCCCGAGCTACCGATGGAGGGAGGCCTGGTTTCCCGGCCTTCTCCATCGGCGCTCCGGGGTCTCCGTGCGGCTCTCGCCGCACTTCGGAAGGCCGGCGCGAAGCGCCGGGCGGTCCCCGGACGGGGCCCCAACTCCAAGCAGGACTACGACCGAAAGCTATTCGAGATCAAGGCCCCGTCCGGGGACCGCTCGACCGGCGTTCCAACCGGGCCCCGCGCTTCACGTGTGGTGGCGTACTGCCGAGCGCGCAAAAACCAATGGCAGCGAACTCTGTTCGCTGCCGACGTGACCGGGGGGAAAGTGTGAAAGGAGGGCACCCCCCCTTTCACAAATCAACAATGACCAATCGGAACTCGCCGCCGCGCGCCGCAGGCGCGCAAGGGAGTTTCGATTGCCGGCGCGAAGCGCCGGGCGGTCCCCGGACGGGGCCCCAACTCCAAGCAGGACTACGACCGAAAGCTATTCGGGATCAAGGCCCCGTCCGGGGACCGCTCGACCCTGATTGCCGCGTGGGTTTTGCCATAGGCTGTCAGGTCGACATCCGCGAGCGATGTTTTGCCGGCGCGCCAGACCGTAGCAATCGACTCTCCTGAGACCCCACCCGGCACTACACTTCCGGACACGTATTTGGCCCATGGGCACCTTTCGAATTCGCTGGAACCGGCGAGGCGGGCGTTCGGCATCACGACTTTCGCGGGGCCTCTACTACCTGGTGACCGCGGCCCTGTTGGGGGCAACGTTCGCTTTTGCGGCCACCGCCACCTTCCTGATCGCCTCCTCAGCCGCAGATCCGGCCGTTCCGGATCTCACGAGCCTCGAACTCGAGGCCGCCGAAGCCTTGCTCGGCGGAGTGGGCCTTCGCCTCGCGGTGGGGCAGGCGCGGTTCGACGATCAGATTCCCGAAGGCCGCATCGTCTTCCAGGAACCGCCGCCCGGTTCTTTCTTCAAACGTGGGCGTTCCGTCCAGGTATTCCGCAGCCTCGGGCCGACCCGCCGGGTGGTTCCGCGGCTTGAGGGCAGCACCCTGACCGAGGCCCGGCGCCAGATCGAAGCCGCCGAGCTAACTGTGGGGCGGGTCGCCGAGGTGGAAAGCGACACCTATCTCGCCGGTCGGGTCATTGCCCAGTCTCCCGTGGCCTACACTGAAACCGTCCCCGAGACCTCGGTGTCGGTGCTGCTCTCGGCGGGGTCGGAACCCGAATCGTTCGTAATGCCGGATTTCATCGGACGGCGGTACGGAGACATCGCGGATGACCTGAGCCGAGGCGCGGTCCGGGTACGCGATGTGCGGAGCGTCCCGTACCGGGGTGTTCCGGCCGGGATCGTCGTCGATCAGGTACCCGCGGCCGGCGCAAAGGTAAGTCGCACCGATCGGATCGTCCTCACCCTCAGTCGATAGGTTCAACCGGATGCGGCTCACGCCCTCGCTTCTCTCCGCTGACTTCACGCGTCTCGCGGAGGAGGTGCGGACAGTCGAGGAGGCTGGAGCACACGGGCTGCATCTCGACGTCATGGACGGGCACTACGTACCCAACCTGACGTTCGGGCCCATCGTGGTGGCGGCGGTGAGGCGCTGCACAGATCTGCCGCTTGACGCTCACCTCATGATCGGAAACGCCCCGGAACACATCAGGGCCTACGCGGAAGCGGGCGCAGACGCGATCGCGGTGCACCCGGAAGCCGTGCCGCATCTCCACAAGACGATTGCCGATCTCCGAGCCCTCGCAGTTCGGCCCGGACTGGCGATCAATCCCCTTTCGCCGCTCGCGTCCCTTGAAGAAGCGCTCGCCGCGGTGGACTACGCGATCGTCATGTCGGTCAATCCCGGCTGGGGAGGCCAGCGCTTCATCGAGGGAAGCATGGACCGCGTCCGCCAGGTTCGCAAAATCGCCGAGCGGACGAACCCGTCGCTCGAGATCGTGATCGACGGAGGCATCAACGCTTCCCGGATCGCGGCGGCGCGCGACGCCGGAGCGGACGTGGTGGTGGCGGGATCGGCCGTGTTCGGCGCCGCCGACCCGGCGGCGGCCGTCCGGGAGATGCTCGCCGCGTGATGCTTCGGCTCGCCAGCGCCGGAACCCCCGTGCGGCCCGATCTTTCGGCAACCGGCCGAGGCGCCGGAGTCTTCGCCGGGCCGACGGGCCATCGCCCTTAACATCTCCAGACTTGACCTCTCCGGACGATTCGCCGGCTCTGGCAGCCGTGACCTCTCCTCCCGCCGACGCCACTCAGGTTTCGATCCGCGTCCGCTATGCCGAGACCGATCAGATGAGGGTGGGCTACCACGGCGCCTACCTCCCCTGGCTTGAGGTAGCGCGGACCAGTTGGTTGCGGAAACACGCGCTGCCCTACCGCGAGCTGGAGGCGAGCGGCTTTCACTTTCCGGTGATCGAAGTGCGGTGCCGCTACCTGCGGCCGGTCCGCTACGACGACGAGCTGATCGTGGAGGCCCAGGCGTTCCCCTACCGTCGGTCGGGTATCGGCTTTGCCTATCGAATCCTGCGCCCTTCCGATGGGACGCTGGTCGCCACTGCCGAAACGCGGCATGCGACGGTTGGGACGGCCGGGCGGGCGCGCCGCCTGCCCCAATCGGTCCGCGGAGCGCTCTCCAGCCCATGAACACAGTGACGCGGCCCACTTCTCCCGGAGGGGCTCCGCTCTCGGCGGTCACCCCACTTCAGCCACCGGCTGCTCCCAACCTGTGAATAGGCGCCAGCCAGACGCTAGCATTTCGTGAGCCGCGGCATCCGCCGCTCCCCTGCATGCCCCCCGACGCCGCCGTCCTCGCAAATCGACGCCTTCTGGGCCTCGCTTTGGCGCTAGCCGCCGTAGTGTTCGGCCTCGCCTGTAGTTCCCGCTCGACGGCGGAAGTGCCTACCGGAGCGCAGGCTGATCGACGGCTCCTCGCGCTGGGTCAGCAAAGTCTTGAGGACCGCAATTGGGAGACGGCCCGTACGTGGTTCCGTCAATTGCTCGACAGTTATCCTCGCAGTCAGTTCGCCGGGGACGCCAGACTGGGAATCGCGGACACCTATAACAACCAGCGCGGGGCCCAAAACGCCTTGCTTGCCGCTACCGAGTACCGGGACTATCTGACGTTCTTCCCGAACCACCCGAGAGCCGACTACGCCCAGTTCCAGATCGCTTTTGGGCACTTCAGGCGGCGGCGCAGCGCCGATCGGGATCAGGAAGACACCCGCCTCGCGTCAACCGAGTTCGAGAAGCTGCTCGAGCTGTATCCCAACTCCCGATACGCCGAGGAAGCGCGCGTCCATCTCACCGATTGCCACAACGACCTGGCCACCTCCGTACTTCTGAAGGCCGAGTTCTACCAGGACCAGCGCGGTTGGTGCCGGGGCGCCATCCCCCGACTCGAAGAGATTCTGGCGAACTACCCCAACTTCGGCCGCCTCGCAGAGGTCCGCCACCGGTTGGGGCAGGCGCTCACCGAGTGCGGTCGGGAGCAGGAGGCTCTGGTCCACTACCAGAAAATCGTGGAAGAACACGCGGACAGCCCATACACAGAAGTGGCCCGAGAGCGGATTCGCGAGATCCTCGCCAAAACCTCCCAATAACCGGACCTCCCAATAAATCGCGATCCCCAGTTCTTTCGAAAGGCGCAGCGGCGTTCAGAAACCGCACGGCGGCGTGGCCTTGATGTCCGCCAGGGAATCCCCCCGGTGGACCAGTATCCTCATTCCTCCCTTCCGGGAGCGGGCTGTTTCGCGGCAAGCGGCTTCCGGCGCGCGCTGCGCAGCGAGCACGATGTCGCCGGCAACGAGACCCGCAAGCAACGCCTCCTGCCCAATTTCGAGGTCCGCCGGGCATACCGCCACCCCCACGATGCGCCATCCGCTAATCGCCGACCGGTCCAACCGCCGTTCCACGAGCGTCTCGAGCGTCACGGTCCCGGACGTACGGTCTACTGCCGGTTCGAACCCCACGATGTCGACTTGCCGGTGCCGCTTCTCGCCGTAGAGGAATCCGCGCCGTCCATCAAGCGTCGCGGCCGCGTCGGCTCCGACAAAAACGTCCGGCAAGGCGCGAACCAGACGGCGGGCCGCGGTCCGCCGCGCGCCAACCGGTTGGTCAGCCAGAGAGCGCGACTCTCCTCGCTCCGAGGAAGTAGGAGAAACCGGACCATGCCGTCAGCACGGCCGCGGCCCAGAGACCTGCGACCCCGAAGGGCGCCAGAGCAGGATAGAGCGCCCCCAGCAGAACCAGCAGTGCGGCGTACACCTGCGCGTGCATCTTGATTTTTCCGAGAAGGCTGACCGGCACGCTTGCGCCCCGTTGGAGTGCCACCATGCGTAACGCCGTCACCGCGAATTCGCGGCCCACGATCACGATCGCCACCCATGCCGGACACAGCCCCCGATCCACCAGGCAAATGAAGATCGTGGAAATGAAGAACTTGTCGGCGATCGGATCGAGGAGGGTCCCGAGCGCAGTGATCTGGTTCCGGCGGCGGGCGATGTGCCCGTCGAGCAGATCGGTAAGAGCCGCGCCAGCCACCAGGGTTGCGCTGACGAGTTGCCAGCCCGGAAAGGAGGCGAGGAGCGCCACTGCCACGAACGGCGTCAGCAGCATCCGCAGCAACGTAAGACGGTTCGCCACGCTCACCTCGGGCACACGTTCGAAGATGCTCTCCGCGCCCGTGGCGCGGTGCACGGATGCTATCAGCCGCGGCCGGGGGACCCGCCATCCAGACGCCGGTGACGACTGCCAGCGAGTACCCTGTCCGGCTGTTCGATGAAGGCGGTCATTCTGATTGGGGGAAAGGCGCTGCGGCTCCGCCCCCTTACTTTCGGCCGTCCGAAGGCCATTGTCCCTCTCCTCACGCGGCCTTTCCTCGTCACGCAGTTCGAGTTGCTCCGCCAGGCGGGTGTCACCGATGTCGTCCTGTGCCTCGCCTCGCTGCCCCGGCGGATCGAGGCCACCTTCGGTGACGGAAATGCGTTCGGGATCTCGCTCCGCTACTCGGTAGAGCCGAAGCCGCTCGGCACCGGAGGAGCTGTCGGAAACGTACGGTCCTTGCTTGCCGAACCATTCGTCTGTCTCAACGGCGACGCGCTTACCGACCTCGACATAGCTTCTCTGATCCGGACCCATGAATCGGCGCGTGCCACGCTCACCCTTGCCCTCAGCCCGGTAGCGGACGCGTCTCAATACGGTGTGGTCCGGACCGCAGGCGGCGAGGACGGCGAGCCGCCCCGGGTTGTCGACTTCATCGAAAAGCCGGGCGTTGCCGCGCCGGGCGAGATCAGTGTCGGCGCCTACGTGATGGATCCGGAGATCTTCGAGTTCTTGCCGGACCAGGGGCGCTGCTCGCTGGAGCACGAGGTCTTCCCGGCCGTGGTAGCCGCGGGCCGCCGGGTTGCCGCGCACCGACACGGGGGATATTTCACCGATATCGGAGTGCTCGACCGTTACCGCCAAGCGCACCACGACGCCCTTGACGGCAAGATTCGAATCCCGGGGGTGGGACGCCCCAACCCGGGAGGGGTCATCGTGGACGGGACTGCTTCGGTCCATCCCCGCGCTCGCCTGCTCGGGCCGGCGCTCGTGGGCCCCGAGGCCCAGGTGCGCGAAGACGCCGAGATTGGTCCCTACGCGGTACTCGGACGCCGGGTGAGGGTCGAGGCGAACGCCCGCGTAATGGATTCGATCCTCTGGGCCGACACCCGCATCAGTGAAGAAGCCGACGTTTCGGGATCCATATTGGGCGTCAGCAGTTTCGTAGGCCCGGGAGTGCGCCTGTCGGGCGCGGTCCTCGGCGACAAGAGCACCATCGCTGCCCACAGCACCGTGCCATGGCCCACGGACTGACTGCGGAGGAAGCGGGCCTCTTCAAGGCCTACGATGTCCGGGGGGCGGCCCCGGCGCCGCTCTCTCCCGCGCTGGCGTGGCGCGTCGGCCGGGCGTTCGCTACCTGGCTCGGGGGGGGACGGATCGGCATGGCCCGGGACGCGCGACTCACGAGTCCGGCGCTGGCCCGGGCGTTCGCCGCGGGTCTTCAGATGCCGGGCGTCGAGATCCTCGACTACGGGATGTTGCCGACCGACGCGATGTGGTTCGCTGTCCGCCGCGACGGCCTCGACGGGGGTGCGGTGATCACCGCCTCCCATAACCCTCCCGGCGACAACGGGATCAAACTCGTCGAACGCGACGCCGCACCTGTCTTCCACGAGAACGGCTTGCCGGAAGTGCGCCGCCTGGCCGGCGAATTCTCCGATCCGCCGATCGATTTCCCGCCCGGCCCGCCGCCTTCGACCATGGACCGCCCTCCCCTTGAGATCGCATCCGACTATCGGGCGTTTTTGAACAGCGTCGTCAGCTTTCGCTCCCTGCCGGCGCTCCGCGTGGTGCTCGACGCCGGCAACGGCATGGGAGGACTGATGGCGGCCGAGGTGTTCTCGAGAGTCCCCGGACAGTTCCTGGCGGTGCAGTTCCGGCCCGACGGCTCCTTCCCGAACCGGGGCGCCAACCCTCTCGACCCCGAGAACCGACAACCCCTCGTGCGCCGCGTCCTCGAGGAAGGCGCCGACTTCGGGGTCCTCTGGGACGGCGATGCCGACCGCTGCGTGTTCGTCGACGATCAGGGATTTCACATTCCGGGTGACTTCGCGACGGCGCTGCTGGCCACGGCCGAGATCACCAAGGAACCCGGCGCCAGAATCGTGTTCGACCTGCGGTCATCGCGCGCGGTGCCGGATACCGTGACCCAGGCCGGCGGAATCCCCTGCGCGGGCCGGGTGGGACATGCCTATCTGAAGCGACGCATGCGGCAGGAGGACGCCAGATTCGGGGGCGAGCTGAGCGGTCATTTCTTCTTCCGGGCCGCCGGGTATGCCGACAATGCCCTCCTGCCCATCCTGCTCATGATCGAACGGATCCGGGACTCGGGCAGGTCTCTCTCGAGTCTGGCGAGCGAACTGCGACGCCGCTATTTCACCGTCGACGAAGAGAGCCGGGTGGTGCCCGACCAGGCGATGGCCTTCGACATGGTGCGGGAAGCCTTTCCGGGCGGCAAGGTGAACCGGCTGGATGGACTCACGATGGACTTTTCCGACTGGCGATTCACTCTGCGGCCCTCCAACACGGAACCCGTAATGAGGCTGACCCTGGAGGCCTACCGCGCGGGACTTGCCGAACGGCGCCGGGATGAACTCCTGTCCCTGCTGGACGAGGCCCGGGAACGAGCAGCGGCAAGTCCCACTTCTCCGGAAGGGGCATTCGCCGAGTAGAATCACCGGCCCCCGGGCGGGCGTATCTCAGTTGGCAGAGTACGAGCTTCCCAAGCTCGGCGTCGCGGGTTCGAGCCCCGTCGCCCGCTCCATTTTATTTTTCGGTTCCGCTTCGTCCTATGGCCATTTTCCGTCGCAACAATGAAAGCGAGACTTTTCTGACCGAAGTGCCTCCTTCTCCTCCCGAACGGGGCGCCCGCTCGACCTGGATCGGCCCGGACACCTTCGTCGAGGGCAAGATCACGACCCGGGAGGACATCTGTATCCAGGGACGTCTCAAGGGCACCGTGGAAAGCACCGCCTCGGTGCTGATTCCGGAGGGTGGTCAGGTAGAGGCCGACATCGTGGCCCGGAACGTGGCCATCCTTGGCCGGGTCTCGGGCAACGTAGAAGCGATCGAAAAGGCGGAAATCGGCGCGTCGGGTGTCCTCACGGGAGCGATCCTGGCTGCGACGGTGGTCGTGCAGGCGGGGGCCACCTTCGAGGGAACCGTCCGGACTCGCGCCAAGACCGAGACGAAGTCGGAGACAGCTCCCGAGACGAACCCCGTGACAAACGAGGAGGCTCCGTGAGGATCGGCACCGTCCGGGAGATCAAGGACAGCGAGAACCGCGTCGGCCTGGTCCCGGGAGGAGTCGACACCCTGGCGGCCGCCGGTCACGAGGTCCTCGTCGAATCGGGAGCCGGCCGTGGCAGTTTGATCTCCGACGAGGAGTTTGCCGCCGCGGGCGCGCGCATCGTCGAAACCCGCGAAGAGGTTTTCGGCACCTGCGATCTGTTGATCAAGGTGAAGGAAGTCCAGCCCGAGGAAGTGGAACTCCTTCGAGAAGGCCAGATTCTCTACACCTATCTCCACCTGGCGCCGCTCCCCGAGCTGACCGAGGGGCTTCTTTCCCGGGGAGTCACCGCGGTCGCCTACGAGACCATCACGGCCCTCGACGGAACCTTGCCGCTCCTGACTCCGATGAGCGAGGTTGCGGGCCGCATGGCGATTCAGGAAGGAGCCCACCATCTGCACCGGTCCTGCGGCGGCTCGGGGATTCTCCTCGGTGGGGTTCCGGGAGTGCCCCGCGGCCGGACCGTCATCGTCGGCGGTGGAGTTGTGGGGCTGAACGCGGCGAAACTCGCGGTCGGGATCGGCGCTGAGGTCACCGTTTTGGAAAAGAGCGCCGGCCGCATGCGCTATCTGGACGACATTTTCGGAAGCCGGGTGACGACTCTCAAATCAAGCGCCGTCACCCTCGCCGCGTCGATCGCCGAGGCAGATCTGGTCGTCGGGGCGGTCCTCGTTCCCGGCGCCGCCGCTCCCCGTGTCGTCACCCGCGAAATGGTCGCCGGAATGCGCGAAGGGGGGGTGATCGTGGACGTCGCCGTGGATCAGGGCGGTTGCTGCGAGACCACCCGCCCTACGACACATTCGAAACCCACCTATGTGGTGGATGGAGTGGTCCACTACTGCGTCGCCAACATGCCGGGCGCGATGCCCCGCACCTCCACCTACGCGCTCACCAACGTAACCCTCGAGTATGCCGTCACGATCGCCAACTACGGCTTCGAGGAGGCCGTTCGCCGGGACAGTTGCCTTCGCCCTGGCGTGAACACGTACGCCGGCCGCCTCACCTGCCGCCCGGTCGCGGAGTCGCAGGGTCGGGACTACCAGCCACTCGAAGAACTGATCGCCTGATCGGCAGCCCGTGGTGAAAGCACCCCGCAGGAGCCCCAGGACGTCCCGCGCGCCGAATCTGGCGGTTTGTGTGCGTGCGGGGCGCTTTAACAGCCTGTGGTGGAACCCGGGTGAGCGCCGAGACCGGCCAGTTCTCCCGGTGGGGGCGAGGCGCCCGGCTGACAAGGCGCGTGAGGGAGGAATACCGGGTGTATTTCGACCGAAACGCAACGAAGAACGCCAGTTCTCCCGGTGGGGGGGCGAAGCGGAGTGGTTCGGGCGGGATGCATCGCCGGTCGAACGCCGTGTGGGTTTTGCCACAGGCTGTTAAGGGCGTGACAGCCGGCGCTTCCCAGAGAGGAGGCGGGCTGCGGCGGTTTGCGGATTGGGAAACCCCTGCCGATGGGGCGACCAACATGCGGCGCGATCACGAGCTGCTGGAGGAGGCCGCGCGCGGGGCGCCTCCAACTCTTCGTCTCTATCGTTGGTCCCGACCCACCCTGTCACTGGGGCATGCGCAGTCGCTCGAGAGCGCCACGGACCCGGCGGCGCTGGCCAGACGGGACATTCCCTGGGTTCGCCGCCCGACCGGCGGCCGGGCACTCCTCCATCTGCCGGACGAACTCACCTACGCGTTCGCGGCGCCCAGAGGCCTGGCGCCGGGGGTCCGGGCCGCCTATTTTCGGGTGATGGGGGCCATCGCCGAGGCGCTCGCCGGCTTCGCGCGGCTCGATCCGATGCCCCCCGGCTCCCTGCCCCGCGAATCTGCGGCCCCCAGGCTTCCATGCCACGCCGTTGCCACCGGCCACGAGATCACCGCTTGTGGACGGAAGCTGGTTGCCGGGGCCCAACGGTGGCGGCGGGGCGCCTTTTTGCAGCACGGCTCGATTCCCTGGACGGTGGACCGAGCCCTCACCAACGCCCTGGCAGGGCTTCCCCCCGAGTCACCTATCGGAGGGGTCGGCCTGAGTGAACTCCCCGCTATCGGGCAAGCGGACGCGCCGCCCCGCGTGGGAGCGGTGGCCAGCGCGCTCGAGGCATCATTCTGCCGAAAATTCGGGGCTCCGTGCTAGTCTGATTGGCTGGTTTCCAACCGGTATTCAGGAGCAATTGATGAACGATTCCTCGCAGGGAGAACCACCCGAGCCGCTTGCGGAAGCCCGCGGGGCGAATGGCGCCGCCCCCGAAAATCCCGCGGATCCGCCGGAGTCTCCGGAAGGGGGCGGTTCCACCGAGATCGACGACCTGCGAGACCGGGTCACCGCCCTGAACCAGGAACTGGCCGATGCCAAGGATCTCGCCCGCCGGGCGCAGGCCGACCTCGCAAACGTCCGCCGGCGCTCCCAAAACGAGCGTGCCGAGTTCCGGTCCCGCGCTACCGCAGAGATCTGCTCCGCCCTGTTGCCAGTGCTGGACGATCTCCACCGCGCCGTCACCGAAGTGGAGAAAACGACCGTACGCTGGGAAGAGGACGGCGGCGGCGATCCGTCGGAGACGGTGGTCAAGGGGCTGCACCAAGGGATCCGGTTGGTTCTGCGCCGGTTCCAGGACACTCTGAAACGCCAGGGATTGCTTGAGATTGAAGCGCGGGGCGCGTCGTTCGATCCGCGGCTCCACGAGGCCGTTCAGGAGATCCCTGCCGGGCCGGGACAGCGCGAGGGCGAGGTGGCTGAGGTGCTCCGCCGGGGCTACCTCCTTGACGGCCGGGTGATCCGCCCGGTCACCGTGATCGTCGCCGCGGCATCCGCTGAGCGACCGGACGACCCCGAAGAAGCGGACGAAGGCGCAGACGGAGACGACGGCGGGTCGGCGACAGAACCGGCGCCGCAGGGATCCGCGACCGAACCACAGCCCGCCTGAACGACTCCATGCCAGCCACCGCCCAGCGCGATTACTACGAAGTTCTCGGCGTGACGCGGGACGCGAATCCGGAGGAGATCAAGAAGGCCTATCGCAAGCTCGCGATCCGTCATCACCCCGACCGCAACCCGGACGACAAATCCGCCGAGGAGCAGTTCAAGCAGGCATCCGAGGCGTACGGCGTCCTGGGCGATGCCGAGAAAAGGTCCCGCTACGACCGTTTCGGCCATGCCGGCGTCGGCGGCGTCGGACAGACGGTGAACAGCGAGGTTTTTGCGGACTTCCAGGATCTATTCCGGGGCAGCGTCTTCGACCTGTTCGGCGAGATGTTCGGCGGCGGGAACCCGCGAGGTCCCGCGCGCGGGCGCGACATCCAGTACGAACTGAACATCGACTTCAGCGAACCCAAGCAAGAGAGCCGCAAGCGAATCCTCGTTTCCCGCTCGGAGCCCTGCGATTCCTGTCGCGGGAGCGGAGTCGCAGCAGGCAAGCAGCCAATCCTCTGTGGACGGTGCGGCGGGCGCGGGCAGGAAACCTTTTCCCGCGGCTTCATGGTGATGAGCCGGACCTGTTCCGGCTGTGGTGGAACGGGAAAGATCGTGCGCGACCCCTGCGGGGAGTGCGCGGGCGCCGGAAGAACTCCGCGGGAGCGGGAGATCACCGTGCCGCTCCCCGCGGGGATTGCTGACGGAAACCAGCTTCGCGTCTCGGGCGAAGGAGAACCGGGAGCCCACGGTGGACCACCCGGAGATCTCTACGTTCGCGTCCACGTCCGGCCCGCTCGCGGCATGCGGCGGGAGGACGACGACGTTCTCAGCGAGGCGACGATCACTTTTCCCCAGGCGGTGCTCGGCACCGAAATCTCGATCGCGACCATCTGGGGAGAGGAAACCCTTCGGATCCCACCCGGCACGCAGCCGCACACGATCCTCCGCTTGCGAAGCAAGGGTTTCCCCGCACTCCGGGGTCGAAGCCGTGGCAATCACCTGGTCCGCGTTCTGGTGGAAGTGCCAAGGAAGCTGAGCGGCCGGGCGCGGGGCGCGGTGGTCACCCTGTCCGAGGAGTTCGACGCGTCCTCCGTGCGTTCCTCCGGCGACCGCGACGCGAATTCGCGTCGCCCCGGCGAGGCTGGCCGCGAGCGGGGGGCCGGAGCGACTGGCGACCGCTCCGCCGATAGTTCAGGAAAGTCCCGCTCGTCATTCTTCGACCGGATCTTTTCGTGACGGGGTTCTACGGCTGGCAGCCTGTGGATAAAGTGGCGTGAGCGCCGAGAGCGCCAATTCTCCCGGTGGGGGCGAGGCCCAGTTCTCCCGGTGGGGCCAGTTCTCCCGGTGGGGGCCCGGCTGACAAGGCGCGCGAGGGACGAGCCCCCGCCGGGAGAACTAGCCCGGGTGTATTTCGACCGAAGCGCAACGATGAACGACGCGCAGCGGAGTGTTTCAGCCGGGGCCCCCACCGGGAGAACTGGGGATCGCGGCTCGCGCCCCCACCGGGAGAACCGGGCCGCGAGACTTCGTCCACCGGCTGCTCGTCCTGGCCTTTCAGCCACCGACCCGGGGCGGACCGCAGCCCGGCGGCATCGACCGGCAGAAAATGGCGTCGGAAGACGGCCGACGTACCCGCTCGATCTGCACGGGCCCGGCCCGCTTACCGGCTGGGAAGGGCTCGTCGTGGACGAGAGCGAGTTCCTCGGCGCCGCGGAAACGTCGGCAACGGGCGATCGGGTGCGGCTCTGGTTCGGCTCGGCGGGCGCCCGGCGACGGCTGGCGGCTCGTCTCGACGCGCTGGTCGAGTCCAAAAGGCCAGCCGCCGCCGCGCGAGAATCCGGATTCCCGCTGCCCGGCGTCACCGTCCGGCATGCGCCTCCCGAACCGGCACGCGACTGGACGGCACGATATCGCGAGCTTTTTTCCGGGGTGCGGGCGGCTGGATTCTTCATTCACCCACCCCACATTCCGGCGGTGTCCGGATTCCGGTCTCTCCTTCTCACACCCGGACTGGCCTTCGGCACCGGAGTCCACGCCACGACCCGAATGGTTCTGGAATCGCTCGAAGAACACCTCGGCGCCCGCCGGTCGCCGGCGCGCGTTCTCGACATCGGGACCGGGTCGGGAATTCTTGCCGTCGCGGCCGCGCTGCTCGGAGCCAGGACGGTTGTGGGCCTCGACCAGGACCCCACGGCGATTCGCTCTGCGGAAGAAGCCGCGGTAGCGAACAGCCTGGTTGGCAGGATCGAGTTCCGTACCGGAGACTATCGGGATCCGGACCTGGCGGCCGATCTACACCCGCTGGCTCCTTGCGGCTTCGATGTAATCCTCGCCAACCTGTCGGCCAAACCCCTGACGGATTTTTGGAGTTTCGCCGCGCCCCATCTGCGGTCGCGAGGCCGGATTCTCATCTCGGGATTCCTCCGTGAAGAGGCGTCCCGCGTATTGGGCGCCTTCCCCGGACAATCGGTCAGGTTGGCGGAGATCCGAATGGAACTACCCGAACACCCCGAAACCGACACCTGGGTCGCGGCGGTGCTGGAGCGCCGAGAGAGCGGACGTTGTGCGCCGGACGACCAGGCCGCCGCCACAGACTTCTAGCATGGCCGCCGCGCGCCGCTTCCTCGCTCCCGAAGCGGCCGGCAGTTCCGAACTCCGGCTCGCCGCCTCGGAATCGCACCACCTGCTGCGCGTTCTCCGCTTGCCCCCGGGCGCGGCGGTGGAAGTCTTCGACGGGGTTGGCAGCGCCTTCGCGGCGCAATTCCTCCGAGCCGATCAGGAAGGCCGCTGCCTCCTCCGGCGCGGTGAGGCGCTGGCCACCAGGGAACCCGTCATCCGCCTCGCCGTGGGCGTTGCTGTTCCCAAAGGGGACGGCCTGACCGGGATCGTGCGGCAGCTCGCGGAGATCGGAGCAGCCTCGATCACCCCGCTCGAGACCGACCGTTCGGAAGGGAGCGCCTTCCCTGCCCGGGTCGAGCGTTGGCGCGCAGCCGCCCTCGCGGGGACCCGCCAGTCCGGTCGGGCGACCGTTCCCGCAGTCAGCGCACCGGCTCCGTTCGAAAACTGGATCCGGGGTCCGCTGCCCGAAGAGCGCTGGATCGCCTCGCCGCCTTCCGCAGTCGAGACTTCCTCCGCCGTTCCGAATCCCGCACCGGCAAGGGACCGGGTGCTCGCCATCGGCCCCGAGGGGGGCTTCTCAGCCGGGGAACTCGAGGACGCCTGCCGGCACGGGTTCCGGCGCCTCGACCTCGGAGAACGCATCCTGCGCACCGGGACCGCCGCGGTCGTGGCGGCGGCCGCGCTGGTGCGATCGCACGGTTGGCACTGACGGCCCAGGCGCTTTGCGAACCCGCCGCAACGCGGAGTGCGGGTTAGCAGCCTGTGGTGAAACCCAGGCGGCCCAGTTCTCCCGGTGGGGGCTCGGCCGGCGATCCATCCCGGCTGAACCGCGTCGCTTCGCGCCGCTCATCGTTGAGTTTCGGTCGGAATACACTCGGGCCAGTTCTCCCGGTGGGGGCTCCTCCCTCACGCGCCTTGTCAGCCGGGCGCCTCGCCGGCCTCGGCGCTCACCCGGGTTCCACCACAGGTTGCTAGCATCGGACTCGATGTTCCTCCTCGGACAGCGGATCGGAAACTACGAGATCCAGCGAAGCATCGGCCGCGGTACGTTCGGAGCCGTCTATCTCGTCCGGGACGTCTTCCTCGACCGGCTACGGGCCGTCAAGGTTCCCCACGACCAAACCCCAGCAGGGCGCGAAGCGATCCTGCGTGAATCCCGGCTGCTGGCCACCCTGGAACACCCCAACATCGTCCGTCTGACGGCCTGCGACGAGCACGAGGACACGCTGTTCGTGGTCATGGAATGGGTGGAGGGCGCCTCACTGGCGCGCCGCCTGGAGAACGAGACGGCGATCTCCACAGCCGTCGCCATCCGGATTGCCCGGCAGGTACTTGCCGGTTTGGCCCATGCCCATGAGCGGAACCTGCTTCACGGCGACATCAGCGCCGACAACATCCTGCTCTCCGGCGACGTGGCCAAGATCACGGACTTCGGAATGGCCCGCACCGTCCACGTTGCCGAGCATGACGCGCTCCAGATCGGGAATCCCTACTACCTGGCGCCGGAGCAGTTCCAGGCCGAAGCAGTATTCGCGTCCGATGTCTATGCGGTCGGGGTCGTCCTTTACCAGATGCTCACCGGCGCGCTCCCCTATCGGGACGCCGACCCACAACGCCAACGAGTGCTGGTTGAAACCGGGGGCAACAACCATCCCCGAAAACACAACCCGGCGGTGTCGCAAGACCTCGACGCCGTAGTCGCGAAGGCGCTGGCGCCCCAGGTTTCCGAGCGCTACGCCACCGCGGAGGCCGTGCTCAGCGATCTCCGGGAGCTGGCTTCCTTCGGCCCGGAACCGGAAGAGCGCAACGCCGTCCTGAGCCGGATCCGGGAAGCCGAACGGCGGCCTCGCAGCTGTTGGAACTGCGGACGACGGCGCCATCCGGACGCCTCTCAGTGCGCCCACTGCGGGGCGTGAAACCACTCCGGCGAGGGGCCGGGAGGTCGTAGCTAGCGGAGCTGAATTCGCCCCAGAGGCGGCCAGCCTTCGCGTTAGTCTCCCGCCCATGTCCCGCGCTCCGGACCCGCCTTCCCGGCCCCCCCGGACGGCGTGGGCCGTCGCCATCGGCATGCTGGCCCGGCGGGATCTGAGCGAGGGAGAAGTGCGGACGAAGCTCCTCGCGCGGGAGTTCGCGGAAGATGAGGTCGAAGAGACCCTTTCCCGACTGCTGAAACGCCGCTACCTCGACGACCGCTCGCTCGCGTTCGCGGTGGTGCGGGCTCAGGTGCGGACGAAGCATCAGGGTCCGCTCAAGGTGAAGGCGTACTTGCAGCGGCGGCAGATTCCCGAAGAACTGGCGCAGGAAGCCATCCGGGCGGAGTTCCCCGACGGGGCCGAAAACGAGCGCGCGGCGATCGCGCTCCAAACGATGTGGCGTCGCGCCGCCGGCGGAGACGCGGAGGGGGACTCGGCGGCAGCGGAACCGGACACCCGGAACCGGAAGGAGGCAGGCCGTCTCTTCCGGCGCCTGGTTGCCCGGGGCTACTCGTGGGCAGCGGCCCGGCACGCCCTTTCGTCCAACATCAACGCCTCCAGCGAGGAGGGTGAGCGGGAGATCGAGAGATGACATCACCCCCGACCGGCGGCGCCGAGCTGCGCCGGGCGTTTCTCGACTTCTTCGCCGCCCGGGACCACCTGGTGGTCAAGAGTTCGTCGCTCGTTCCCCACGGCGACCCGACGCTGCTCTTTGCAAATGCCGGGATGAACCAGTTCAAGGACTATTTTCTGGGGTACGCGACCCCAAAAAAGCCCCGCGCGGTCAGCGTGCAGAAATGCGTGCGCGCCGGGGGCAAACACAACGACCTGGATAACGTGGGCTTTACGCCGCGGCATCACACCTTCTTCGAGATGCTGGGCAACTTCTCCTTCGGCGACTACTTCAAGGAAGACGCCATCGCACTGGCCTGGGAGTTCCTCACCCGGGATCTGGGGCTTGATCCGGACCGGCTTTCGGCCTCGGTCTTTGCCGGTGACCGGACCACCCCCCCGGACGAAGAGGCGCGCGCGATCTGGAAGTCCTACCTGCCCGAGGAGCGGATCTCCGCGCTCCCCGCCGCCGAGAACTTCTGGTCGATGGGTGACACCGGACCCTGTGGTCCGTGCTCCGAAATTCACTACGACCAGGGTCCCGCCTACCCGGACGACGACCGGTATCTCGAGATCTGGAACCTGGTGTTCATGCAGTTCGATCGCGACGACGCCGGCACCCTCACACCACTCCCCGCCCCCTCGGTGGACACCGGCATGGGACTCGAGCGCCTCGCCGCCGTGGTGCAGGGGGTCCGTTCGAACTACGACACGGATCTCTTCGCCGGCCTGGTCACGGCCGTGGAGGGACGCGCCGCTCGCGACCTCGATCCCGGAGCGGTGCGAACGGCGGCCCGGGTGATCGCCGACCACGCGCGAGCCACGGCGTTCCTGATCGCGGACGGGGTGCTTCCGGCAAACGAGGGCCGGGGATACGTGCTTCGCAAGATCCTCCGGAGGGCCCTTCGTTTCGGTCGCAAGGCGGGAGTGCCGGAGCCGTTTCTGCCCGAAATGACCGATCTGGCGATCTCCGGAATGGCGGACGCGTGGCCGGAACTCGGTCTTTCCCGCGATCTGATTCTGCGGGTCGCAGCCTTCGAGGAGGAGCGTTTCTCCGGGACGCTCGCCACCGCGATGGGCCAGCTCGACCGCGTGTTGGCACGGGGCTCGGTGCAGGACGCGGCGGAAGTCCCGGGGGAAGACGCCTTCCGCCTCTACGACACGTTCGGCCTGCCCCTCGATCTGGTGGAAGAGGTGGCGCGCGAGCACGGGATGTCGGTGGACCACGAAGCGTTCGAGTCCCGGATGCGCGAGCAGCGGGAACGCGCCCGACAATCCTGGAAGGGGAAACCCGCCGCCGCCTCCACGGCCTACCGGGACATCGCCGAAGGCCAGCCCACCCGCTTCCTGGGCTACGACGGCACCGAGGCGGACGGCTGCCGAGTGCTCGCGGCGCTCGCCGCCGAGGAAAGCGGGTCTCCGGTTCCGGCTCCAGCGCTTTTGGCGGGGGCCACCGGGGAGTTGATCCTGGATCGAACCCCCTTCTACCCCGAGGGAGGCGGACAGGTCGGAGATCGCGGGCTCCTCCGCTCAGCGGGCGGAATCGCGGAAGTCGTCGACTCGCAGAGCCGCGACGGCCTCGTGGTGCACACGGTCCGCATGCGGGAGGGGGCCATCGGCGCCGGGGAGCGCGTCGAAGCCTTCGTGGACCGGACACGGCGCCGGGGGGCTGCGGAACACCACACCATGACCCACCTCCTCCATGCGGCGCTCCGCGACACCCTGGGGCCGCACGTGAAGCAGGCGGGGTCTCTCGTTGCTCCCGAACGCCTGCGGTTCGACTTCACCCACTACGCGGCGCTCACGCCCAGCGAAATCGGGACCATCGAAGGAAGGGTGAACGAGCAGATCCGGGCCGACCGGGAGGTTCTGGCGAGTGTGATGCCTCTCGACATGGCCCTCGCCCGGGGCGCACTCGCGTTCTTTGGGGACAAGTACGGCACCGAGGTGCGAGTGATCGAGGTGCCCGAGTTCAGCGTTGAACTCTGCGGCGGCACCCACCTCGGCGCGACGGGTCAGGCCGGGGTGTTCGTCATCGTTTCCGAGGAGTCGGTATCGGCCGGGGTCCGCCGGGTCGAGGCACTCACCGGCCGGCCGGCGATCGAGCACGTGATCCGGGGCCGGCGCCTGCTGGGCGACATCGGACGGGCGGCCAATACCCGTCCCGAGGAAGTGGCCCGCAAGGTGGAGAAAATGCGGTCCGACCTCAGGCGGATGGAACGCGAGGTGGAGCGCCTTCAGGACCGCCTCGCGCTCCGCGGGAGTACCGGACCGGCTACCGGACCCGATTCTTTGTCCGACACCGAGACCATCGCCGGGATCCTGGTGTGGATGCCCGCACCTCTCGACGGCGTCTCGAAGAACGAACACCGTCGGCTGATGGACGCGTTTCGCGACCGGCAGGACGGCAAGCCGTGGGTCGCGGTTTCAGCCTCGGTCCGGGACGGGCGAGCCGCCGTGATTCTGGGAGTCTCTGAGAAAATTGCCGAACGCCTTCCCGCCAACCGGCTTCTCGGGAAGGCCGCGACACTGATCGGCGGCCGCGGCGGAGGACGGGCGGATCGCGCCGAGGGGGGCGGTCCCGATCCCGGCGGCCTGCCCGCTTTCAACGAGCACATCCGACAGGCCATCCGGGACACCTTCGCGAACTGACCCCAAAACGCCGGGGTCCCGCCGGGGGGGCACCGGCCGGGCGCCGGCCCGACAAGCCGCTACGCGTCAGAGAACCGGTCCGGGGGAACCGGTCCGGGGCGCGCGCCCGTTCCCTCTTCCGGGGTTTCCTCGATGCCCAGCCGGTTGCGCATGAACCACACCGCTCCATAAACGAGCGGGGTGTCGACGATGGCGACGAACCACTTGAAGATCACCCCGTTGGCGATCAGGATCGGCACCCGTTCGATGGTGATCTCCTCGGCGCCGAGCAGCGCGAGGACAGTGGTGATCAGGATGGTGTCCACGAGTTGCGAGGTAAACGTCGAGGCGTTGTTGCGAAGCCACAGATGGCGCCCGCCGGTTCGTCGCTTCCAGTAGTGGAACAGGCGGACGTCCAGATACTGGGCGCCCAGGTACGCGCACATGGAGGCGGTGACCGCGACCGACTGGATCCCGAACACCAAGTCGAACGTCGCGTCGTCCACCGCGCTCCAACCGGCGGCGGGCATCACATTGGAGAGCGCCACCAGCCCCACCACGAAGATGCTCGCGAAGAACCCGGCGGTCACCAGTTGGCTCACCCGGCGGCGGCCATAGAACTCCGACAGGACGTCGGTACAAATGAAAGTGACCGGATACGCCAGGATCCCGACCGAGAGTTCCATCTGGGGGTTCAGGCCGAGAAGGCCGAGAGCGGGGATCTCCCAGACGAAGAACTTGCGGAAGATCAGATTGCAGGCGATGAGCGCCGCGATGAAGACCGCGGCGAGGGTCAGAAATGCCTGTTCCCTGACGCGCGGGTTTTGCACGATCCGCTACTCGGACGACCCGAGGTCGGGTGATACCCGCAGCAAGGCGCCATAGGTGTCGACCCGCCGATCCCGAAAGAACTGGAACAGTTCGCGCAGTTCCCGATTCTTCCCGTAGTCGAGATCCGCAAACACGATTTCGGGATCGTCACCGGCATGAGCCACCACCTCGCCGAAGGGATCGCAGACGAAACTTCCGCCGTAGTAGGTCATCGTGCCTTCGACACCAACCCGGTTCGGAGCCCCGACGAAGACGCCGTTCGTGATCGCGTGCCCACGCATGACCGTCCGCCAGGCGTCTTCCGAGGAGTAGCCCGGCCGATCCGGCTCGCTACCGATCGCGGTAGGGAACAGGAGGAGGTCGGCGCCGCCAAGGGCGAGCAGCCGGGCCGTCTCGGGAAACCACGAATCCCAGCAGACACCCACTCCGATCCGCCCGAAGGCCGTCTCCCATACCGGATACCCGCGGTCTCCCGGCGTGAAGTAGTACTTTTCGTGATAGCCGGGTCCGTCCGGGATGTGATTCTTCCGGTAGGAACCGAGACACCTGCCGTCGGCGTCATAGACGACGGCCGTGTTGAACAGCACGCCGGGGGCAGCCTCCTCGAAGACCGGCACCACCAGCACGACTCCCAGTTCGCCGGCCAGCCGGCCCAGTTCCCCAACCCGTTCCGAGGGTTGCCGCTCGGCGTACCGCCAGGACTCGACCGCGACCAGCCGCGGAAAGTAGGGCAGGTCGTACAACTCGGGGAGGCAGACGATGCGAGCCCCGCCGGCCGCCGCCTTGCGAATGGCACTCACGGCTCCCGCGTGCGCGGCGTCGCGGTCAGATTCAATCGCGCGCTGGATCAGGGCAAGCCGGGGCTGTCCTCCGGATTTCACTTCGGGATTCATCGGGTAATTCTGTCGCGACTGATGCTGTCGTGACCGGGCTCCGGGCACAGAAAAAGTGCTAACCCGCATTTCTCATACTCGGGAGCGCTCGCCGAGTCGCAGAAGGCACCACGCGGACGCTGAACATGGCGCCTGGCGCTCATGCCACCAGGCGGAGCGACGCGCAGGCAAGGGAGCCCCCACCGGGAGAACTGGGCCGACCTCCGGTCGGCACCGCCCCGCGAAGCGGGGCGAGCGGCGCAATCCTGACTGAGCGGAAGCGCGGCCGGGCACGGAAACGCCACCTCCTGGGATGGGGACAGCGCCGAGACAGGAACCATCCCGGTGTGTGGCGATACGCGACTCCGCCCGCCTCCGGCGGGCTGTGCCGGCCCCCACCGGGAGAACTGGCCGGAGGTCGGCGTTCCCTGACCGACGGCATCATCTGGATGGTGGCGTACCTGTGAGACCTGCTCTTTCACAGCAACGAGCTGGAAGTCCGTGTTCCCTATCCGACACGCCGTCAGATAGGTCAGGACCCTCGCTTCACGTGTAACCGTCTTCCTCGTCAACAGGTTGCGGTTCACCGGAGTGCTCTTCGGGCCGTGAGTATGAGAAATCCGGGCTAGCCCGAGATCAGACCGAGGAGAACGAATCCGACGAGCGCAGCGGCGGCCCCGATCAGGGCGTACGGCAACTGCGTCCTGACGTGTTCCACCAGGGAGCATCCGGCGCTGCGCGCCGCGAGCACCGTGGCATCGCCGTAGAAGCAGGCGTGGGAACCGAAGGCGCCCGCCGAGACCAAGGCTCCCAGGGTAAGCGGCAGCGGAGCCCCCAGTTCGCTGGCCAGGCCAACGACTACGGGCATGCTGACCGTGTAGGCCCCCCAGAACGACCCGGTGGCGAATGCCACTCCGGACAGCGTCACAAATACCAGCGCCGGGAGCATCCAGGCGCTCGCAATCGGCTGCACGCTACCGATCACGAACTCGGTCAATCCGAGCGAAGCGTTCACATCGCGGAGGACGAAAGAAACGAGCACAATCCCGAGGGGATAGACCATCTTCTCCATCCCGAGGAAGGCGCCGTCGGCGACGGGGCCGAGACCACCCGCCGGACGGACCAGACCAGTCAGCAGCAGCGCCACTCCCAGCGCCGCCACAACGCCGAACAGCGCGTCCCCACCAAGCGCCAGGGTGGCCGCCGGCAGAGTCAGGATGGGGAGCACAAATGCCGGGGTACGGAGCCCGGGCCGAGCGGGCGGGCCCGCGGTAGGCGGCGGCTCCAGGCCTTCGTCGAGCGCGGCGGCCTGCGGGACTTTCCCGGAGCGGACGGCCCGCTCGGAGTCCGCCATCGGCCCGAAATCGCGTACCACCCCCAGGATGACGGCCAGCACCAGCAATACCGCGAACCACGGGTAAAGGAGGTAGGGAATGATGGTTGCGTAGAGACCGATCCCGCCGCCCGGAGCCGCGAGCCCGTTCTGCTCGAAGAGCCCGGCAATGAAAACCGTCCAGGTCGAAGCCGGGATCAGGACGCAGATCGGGGCCGCCGTGCTGTCCACCACGTAGGCGAGGCGAGCGCGGGAGATTCCGATCCGATCCGCCGCCCCCCGGAAGGCTGCTCCCACCGCCAGGGCGTTCAGGTAGTCGTCCACGAAGGTAACGATGCCGAGTCCGAACGCGCCGAGTAGCACCGCGCGGCGGGTCCGGAGTCTCCGGGACAGCGCCTCGCCGAAAGCGCGCGACCCGCCCGCGCGGGCGAGGATCCCGATGAGGGCGCCGAAGAGCATCACGACCAACACCACCCAAACGCTCGCCGGTTCGGCCATCACCGACTGGACGTTCTCGAGGAAGGCGCGGAGGAAGCCGCCTCGGGAGAGCATCAGGTGGCCGACCAGCGATCCGAAGATCAGCGCCTCGAGAGGGCGGCGGGTCAGGACCGCCAGGCCCAGCACCGCAAGGCTCGGGATGAGGCTGAGGGCCCCCCACCCCTCCGCTCCGCTCACTTCGGTCGAACCTCGGAAGCGGTTCGGTTACCGCGTGTCATGTGAGGCAGATGGTGCTGGTGTCGGCCGCCCCGGGCGGGCGATGCCGGTTTGAATCCCGGCGTTCCCGGAGGCGCTGCCCTCCCGGTGGGTCGGCGCATCGCTCTGCGCGCAAAAACTGATGGCGGCGAACCTTTTGGTTCGGTAACGGGGTGCGACGCCTGGTCGCCCCCGAGATCTCCCCATCAAGCGACCAGATCACCCGTCGCACCCCGTTACCGGACCGCGCGAGGCTCAGGCTCCTGTTGGAGGATGCAGTGAATCCCGCCGCCACCCAGGTTGACTGCCATCGCGTCGAGGGGGAGCACTTCCCGGCCGGGAAACACATCGGCCAGGATGGCGAGTGCCCGTTCATCCTTGGCGCGCACGGTCTCGGGCATTCCCGGCTTCCAGTATTTCTGGGCCAGGACGAGCCCGTTCGTGATCTGGAAGTTGAGATAGCTCGCGGCCGCGATGACCCGGATCTCGTCGTCGGGATCGATCCGGGATCCGTCTTCGTAGTCGAGCGGCTGAATGTAGTCGAACACCCCGTCTCCTTTCCGCATCGTGTCGAAAAGGGAATCCGGAACCGGCATCCGCACGATCCGGAAGGGGTTGCCGTCCTGATCGGTCGCGGCGCGGAGTCTCCGGAAGCTCTCCTCCAGGCGCTCATGGCTGATGGCGGCGATGGGATCCGTCCGCCGTTCCTCTTCCGTGATCTCGGCGAGGAGGATGGTTTGGGGGTCCGCAAAGCGCGCGAACTCGTCCACGTGACCGCCGGTGGTGATGACGGTGTAGACGTCCCCGGGGAGCCGGCCGCGGAAGGTGAGTTCGTCCTCCGCCATTCCTTCGGCAAGCCAGATGACTTTGGAGGCCCCCAGGACCCGGTGGAACTCCTCCTCCATGGCTTCGAGCCTTGACCCTGGATTGCGCTGAAGCTCCACCGCCTCCACCGCAATCATCACGCCCCGGCCGTTGAACTCCCGGGAGCCTCCTTCGCTGATGAGCGCTGACTTGTCGACCTCGAGATCGAGCAGTTCCGCGATGCGCCGGTCAACCGCCTCTTCGAGTCTGGAATTGGCGGTCTCCGGCGACTCGTAACCCCACATGTTGAAGCCGAAGTCGGCGATCCGGAGCCCACCTCGATCGCCGCGCAGGAAAATGGGCCCCATGTCCCGCATCCAGACATCGCCGTGGGGCACGCTGTGAATGGTCACGTGACGATCGGGAACCCCCTCCCGCCGGAAACGGTCGCGGATGGCGCCGCCTTCCACGTCGTCCTGGGCGAGCAGTTCGATCGCCACCCGACCCTCGGCCGCGCGGATGATCTCGATAAGCAACGGTTCGGTCGGCAACCCGCGCTTGTTCTCGTAGGTCGGCCACGCCATCCAGAGAGCCCGGTGGAGCTCGAACTCCGCGGGAAAGACGAACGCCTCGCTGGGCGGCCCCGTCACCGGTTCGCCATTCGGCGCTCCCCCGCACGACCAGAGTCCGAGCGCCAGCAGACATGCCGCGCGGCCCCTGACCGAACACCACATCGCCCCGACTATACTGCGCCGGTCGCGTTCCGAAGCCGCCTCTGACGGGTCTCGGAGACCACTCCGCACGAGACGACCTGAACGAGACATGGACGAGAACGAGTTCCTGGGGATCGCCGAACTGGCCGCCCTCGCGGCGCCTCACGATCCCAAAGATCGGGAAGCCTTCTCGAAAGCGCGCACCGTGCTCCGGGCCTTTTCCCGCCGCGTCACCCGAATGTCCGAGGCCACCCGAACTCCGTCCGGAAGCGCGAGGGCGGGCCAGGCGCCATGTCCGCTCCGTCCCGACGACCCAAAGGGCGGCCTCCCGGAAGGCGCCGCCTTCGAAATCGCCCCCGAAACCGGAGAGCGTCTGATTCAGGTTCCCCGGGTACTCTGAGGATCGGAGTGGCGACTTCCGATAACGGGCCGCCCGCAGCCTCGGGAGCGCGCGGAGAACCGAGCCTGGCCGCGAGAACGGAGGACGCACTCGAACGCGCGGCGGCAATCAACCGCCGAGTCCAGGCGTTCCTGCATCTCGACCGCGAGGGCGCGCTCGCCACCGCCAGGGCGCTCGATCGGCAGTCGCCGGATTGCCGGGGCCCGCTGTTCGGACTTCCGGTGGCGGTGAAGGACAACATCGCCGTCCGGGGACTGCCTTCGACTTCCGGTTCCGCCCTGCTTCGCGACTACCGCGCGCCCTACGATGCCACCGTCGTCACGCGCCTCCGGCAGGCGGGCGCGATCATCCTCGGCACCGCGAACCTCGACGAGTTCGGAATGGGCTCCTCGACCACCAGGGGCTTCCGGGGCCCCACGCGGAATCCGGTAGATCCCACCCGGATCACCGGCGGTTCGTCCGGCGGCCCGGCAGCGGCGGTCGCCGCGGGTGCGGTCCCGGCGGCGCTCGGAACCGATACCGGCGGCTCCGTGCGCCAGCCGGCCGCGCATTGCGGCATCTTCGCCATCCGTCCCACCTACGGCCGAGTTTCCCGCTACGGCATCACCGCGTACGCCTCGTCGTTCGACCAGGTCGGCTGCCTCGCCACCGATTTGCGCGTCTTGGGACACGTCCTTTCCCAAATCGCCGGCGGCGATCCCCGAGACGCGACGAGCGTGTCCCGGAAGGTTCCCGACTTCGCGGCCGCCGCGGCCCGACCCGAACTGCCCCGCCGGATCGTCACGGTGGGCGATGCCGACCTCGAGGTGCTCGACGCTCCCTCGCAGAGGGCGTTTCACGCGGCGGTGGGCCGATTCGAGGAGGCCGGCTGCGAGATCCGGCGCATCGGGTTGCCCAACCCCGAGAGCAGCGTCGCCGCCTACTACCTCCTGGCCTGCGCCGAAGCGAGTTCCAATCTGTCACGGTTCGACGGCATCCGCTACGGCCACCGCAGAGCAGGCCAGCAATCCCTGCCGACCACGTTTCGGGAGAGCCGCACCCAGGGTTTCGGGACCGAGGTGCGCCGGCGCATCCTGCTCGGGACCACCGTCTTGTCCCGAGGCTACCGGGACGCCATCTACGGAGCGGCGACCGAAGCGCGCCGACAGATCACCGCGCGCGTGCTCTCCGCCTTCGACCACGGGGCACTGCTCCTGCTCCCGATCACGAAGGTCCCCCCTCGCCATCTCGCCGATCCGGTGCCCGCCACCGCCGACTACGATGGAGACCGGTTCACGATTCTCGCCGCCCTCGCGGGAGTGCCGGCGATCGCTGTCCCGGCGGGCGAGCGGAGCGGCCTCCCGTTCGGAGTCGAACTGATGGCCCCTCCCTGGAACGAGGCCGCGCTCTTCTCCGCGGCCGCCGCGTTCAGCGCGATCCCGAGCGCCGCGGCCCGGCGGTCCAGGAGTCCCAGCCCCGGGGCGGCAGGGGTTCGGTGAGCCCGCCGGAACGACCGAGGCGCACTCCTTCCCCGACCCCGGTGACCCACCCCACCAGCGTCACCGGGATGGCCGCCGCCGCGGCGGCGGCCAGTATCCGCTCCTTCGGCCCGGCGACCAGCAGCTCGTAGTCCTCGCCGCCGAAGAGTGCGGCCTCCAGACCCGCCGCGCCCTCCCCGGCGAGGGGTAGCCGGGCCTCCTCGATGAGCGCTCCGACCCGACTCGCTTCGGCCAGGCGATGGAGGTCGAGCGCCAATCCGTCCGAGATGTCCATGGCGGCCCGGGCGGCGCCGGCCAGGGCCAACCCGGCCGCCAGCCGCGGGATGGGATCGAGCTGGCGGGCCACCAACCGCTCTTCGTCCGGGCCGAAAGGAGACCCTTCGGCACCCGCGCGGCGGCGCAGCAGGCAAAGACCCAGCGCGGCGCCTCCCAGCTCCCCGGTCACAAAGAGGCCGTCACCGGGCAGCGCTCCCGTTCGGCGCAGTATCGGAGCGCCCGGGGCGGCGGCCCCGGCGACCGTGACGTGAAGCCCGAGGCGCTCCCCGGACGTGATGTTGCCCCCCGCGAGGGGGGCGCCCAACTCCGAGGCGCGGTGCGCCGCCGCTTCGGCGATCGCTGCCGCCTCCTCCTCCCGGGCCGGCGGAGCAACCAGGGAGATCAGGGTCGCCACCGGACGACCGCCCATCGCGGCCACATCGCTTACCGCCGCCGCCACCGCCCGGCGTCCAATGGCCCGCGGTGGATGAAGGCGGGGATCGAAGTGAACGCCCTCCTCGGACGCATCCGTTGTCAGGAGCAGCGTGCCGCCCCCGGGCCAACGAAATGCCGCAGCATCATCCCCCGGTCCCAGCATCATCCGGGGCACGGCGTCCGTGTCCTCCCGGAGATGCGCCGGAAGGGCGGCCAGAATACGCCGGAGCAACCGATCCTCTCCGGACCCGGACCGCGGCGGGGGAGACCCGGCCGCCCGCGATCCCGAGGGACCGTCTTCCCCGCCGGAGGAACCGCGCAACTAGCTAGCCCCCGTGGGGAAAGCACCCCGCACGATTCCTGGAACGGTACGGGCAGCGATTCCGGCGACTTGTGCGCGTGCGCGGCGCTTCCCCCACAGGGGGATACCGCGCATCGCTCCGCGATCCGCGCCATCGTCTTCCGTGGGGAGGGGAAACCCCTCCCCACACCCCTCCCCCGCGGCGCTCCGCGCCGCGAATGGACCGCACCAGTGTTTCGCCACCGCCTGTTGGATCCGGGGCCGCGACCGACGGCGGTCAGTCCTTCCGGGGGGCCGCTTGCTCCATGCGCTTCACGAAATCAGCGAGCCGGCCCCGCACGGCCTCCACCGCCCGCTCGACTTCGTCCGACCTGGCGTCGTTCGCCGCCCGCTGGCGCAGCAACTCATCCCCCATGTTGAGCGCCGCGAGAATCGCGACCTTCTCCTTTTCAAGCTTCGGCGCCGCCCGCACGATGTCTCCGATGCGCCCGTTCACCAGCCGGGCGACCGCCTCCAGGTCGGCGCCCCCCTCGTCCGAGCGCAAGCGATAGGAGCGGCCCGCAACCTCGACTTCGACGATCGCGCTCATCGCAGACCGACCTCAGCGAGAACCATTTTCGGAGGAATCCCCTGCCCCGGTGACCGCACGAAGGGCTTGGCGGATCACCTCGCGTTCCTCACGCAGGATCGCGGTCGCCTGCTCGGCCTGCTTCGCCCGGGTCCTGGCTCCCTGCTCCGCCTCCCGAACCGCATCCCGGTCCCGCTGGGCCTCGCGGACGCGCGCATCGGTTTGCTCCGCTTGCTGCGCAATTTCTCCGCGAATTTCTCCGCAAACCGTCTCGAAAGCGGACGCCGCCCGCTCGATGTCCGCCAGCAACCCCCGGACGGCGGCTGCGGGATCGGACATGGACGGTTTCCGGTTGGGTCTCGGTACCTCTCGCTACCCGGGGCTCGCCCCAGCCTGTAGGGCGCCCCGAGCCCGGTCCACCAGGCATTCGAAGGCCCCCGGGTCGTGCACGGCCAGCTCCGCCAGTTGTTTCCGGTTGACCCCCACCTGCGCCAGGTTCAGCCCGTGGGCGAACTGGGCGTACGGAAGCCCGCGCTCGCGCGATGCCGCGCTGATGCGCGTTATCCAGAGGCGGCGAAAATCACGCTTGCGGGTGCGCCGGTCGCGGTAGGCGTACGACAGGGCGCGATCCAGGGCCTGCATCGCGTGCCGATAGAGCTTGCCGCGCATCCCGCGGTAGCCTCGGGTCAGTTTGAGAACCCGCCGGCGGCGATCCCGCCGGTGGGTCCCCCGTTTTACTCGGGACATCGTGTCTTCTCCAGCTCCTGGCAGCCTGTGGTGGAACCCGCGTGAGCGCCGAGAGCGGCGAGGCGCCCGGCTGACAAGGCGCGTGAGGGAGGAATACCTAGTGTATTTCGACCGAAACGCAACGCAGAACGCCAGTTCTCCCGGTGGGGGGGCGAAGCGGAGTGGTTCAGCCGGGATGCATCGCCGCTTGAACGCCGCGTGGGTTCTACCACAGGCTGCTTACAGCCTGTGGTGGAAGGAACTCCCGCCATCAGCCGATGATCCGGGAGATCATCTTCGCCTCACCCGCGAACACCCAAGCGCCGCTACGGAGCCGGCGGCGACGCTTCGCTGACTTCTTGGTGAGGATGTGGCCGTGGTACGCACACCGGCGGCGCACTCGGCCGCTGGCAGTCTTCTTAAACCGCTTGGCGGCCCCGCGATGGGTTTTCATTTTGAGTTTCATGGATGGGCTCCGGGAATTTGTTTGCGGCTCAACCGGCCGCGACGCGCAAGGCACGCCGCGTCCGGGCCACGTGGGGATCTTCCTCCGTCTCGGCTTTTTCGGCGCGCTCGATGCGCAGTGCCTCGAGCAGACGGCGGGTTGGAGCGAGGATCATGCTCATCTGGTTTCCGACGATGCTCGATCTGGACTCGACGGTTGCGATCTCGGCAAGCCGCGCCGTGACGTCATCGAGGATGCGATCTCCCAATTCCCGACGACTCCGCTCGCGCGCCCGCTTGAACCAGATCGTGGCCTTGACCTTGTGACCTTCATGGAGGAATCGCTCAATCTGCTTCATCTTCGTCGCGCGGTCGTGCTGTCCGATGATGATGCGGAATTTGACCTCCTTGACCTGGTTCTGTTTCTGGTGTTTCTTGGAATCTTGGGATTTCTTGCTCTGCTGATACACGAACCGGCCATAGTTCATGATCTTGCAGACCGGAGGGTTCCGGTTCGCCACGATCTCGACGAGATCGAGTCCCCGGTCGGCGGCCAGGCGCCGGGCATCCGTCAGGGCCAAATCGCCCAGTTTTTCGCCGTCCTCGCCGATCACCAGGACGATGGGAGCTCGTATTCGGTCATTTACCCTGAGAGAACTATCGATGGAACACCTCCGCACCGCATGCGGGTCGGCGGATTATCGCCACTTCGGGCCCGGTTCGCCAGCGGCAGCCCGCCGCGTGCCGGGTCGCCAGTGGCCGGCGGTGGAACCCGGGGGAGCGCCGAGGCCGGTGAGACGCCCGGCTGACAAGGCGCGCGAGGGAGGAATACCGGGTGTATTTCGACCGAAACGCAACGATGAGCGGCGCGAAGCGACGTGGTGAACAGCCGGTGGTGGACCCACGTGAGCGCGGAGGCTGGCGAGGCGCCCGGCTGACAAGGCGCGTGAGGGAGGAGCCCCCACCGGGAGAACTGGCCCGGGTGTATTCCGACCGAAACGCAAGGATGAGCGGCGCGAAACGACGCGGTGAACAGCCGGTGGTGGAACCCGCGTGAGCGCCGAGGCCGGCGAGGCGCCCGGCTGACGAGGCGCGTGAGGGAGGAATACCGGGTGTATTCCGACCGAAACGCAACGATGAGCGGCGCGAAGCGACGCGGTCAGCCGGGATGGATCGCCGGCCGAACGCCGCGCGGGTTTCATCACAGGCTGTTTGGCCGGGACGAATCGCCGGCCGAGCTCCCACCGGGAGAACTGGGCCGCGTGGGTTCCACCACCGGCTGCTCGGCCGGTCACGGAGTGAGCGACCTGTTCTTTGTGAGTTCCCCTAGCCGGTCGGCAAGGGCGGCGGTCGTCAGGATTTCCTGGCCCCGTTTACCCCGGGTGCGCACCGCCAGGGTGTCTTCTTCCACTTCGCGGTCGCCGAGCACCACCATGAACGGAACCCGCGCCACTTCCGCTTCGCGGATCTTGTAGCCCATCTTCTCCCGGCGGTCGTCAACGGCGATTCGGAACCCCTCAGCCCGGAGCGCGTCGGCTACTTCCGCCGCCGCCGCCTGATGCCGATCGGCAATGGGAATCAGCATTGCCTGGACCGGCGCGATCCAGACCGGCAGGGCTCCCGCGGTGTGCTCGAGGAGGAGCGCGAAAAAGCGTTCCACCGAACCCAGGATGGCCCGATGAATCACCACCGGGCGCTCGCGCCCGCCGTCTTCGGTCGCGTAGTACAGATCGAAAGCCGGAGCCTGGGAAAAATCGAGCTGGATGGTGGCGCACTGGTGGCTGCGGCGCAGGGCGTCACGGACATGGAAGTCGATCTTGGGGCCGTAGAACGCGCCATCTCCCGAATTCACCGACCACGCATCTCCGGACTCGGTGAGGGCTTCCACCAGCGCCACTTCCGCCTGTTCCCAGCTCTCGGTGGTACCGACCGACTTTTCGGGTCGGGTCGACACCTCGATCTGGATGTCCTCAAAGCCGAACTCGCCGTAGACCTCCTTCACGAGATCCACCAGGGCCACGACCTCCGCCCTTACCTGGTCGAGCCGGCAGTAGACGTGGGCGTCGTCCTGGGTGAAGGCGCGCACCCGGGTGAGGCCCGAAAGAACGCCCGAGGGTTCGAAACGATGGCAGTGGCCGAACTCCGAAAGACGGAGCGGCAGATCGCGGTACGAACGGATGTCGGAGCGGTAGACGAGCGCCGCACCCGGACAGTTCATCGGCTTGATTCCGAAACGGTTCTCGTCCGACTCGATGAAGAACATGTTGTCCCGATAGTGATCGAGATGGCCGCTGCGGGCCCAGACCGACTCATTCAGGATCAACGGAGTGCGGATCTCCTGGTAGGAACGCCGCTCCAGCTTTTCGCGCATGGAATCGAGCAACCGGTTGACCACTCCCATCCCCGCGGGGAGCCAAAACACCTGACCGGGAGCCTCCGGGAGAATCAGGAAGAGGCGCTGATCGCGACCGATCCGGCGGTGGTCGCGGCGTTTCGCCTCCTCCAGGCGGGCAAGGTGGGCCGCCATCTCCTTCCTGTCGGTGAAGCTCGTGGCGTAGATCCGCTGCATCGGAATCCCGCTCGAGTCCCCTTTCCAGTAGGCGTTCGAACTCGATAGCACCTTCAGGGCTCGAATCACCCCGGTGTGCGGCACATGCGGCCCCTCGCAAAAGTCAAAGAAATCCCCGACCCGATAGCACGAAACCCGCGCATCTCCCTTTTCGCGGACGAGCTCTACCTTGAAGAATTCCCCCTGTTCCTCGAAGACGCGAATGGCGTCGTCCTTGTCGAGGATCTCGCGCTCAAACGGGATGCGCTGTTTGACCAACTCGCGCATTCGCACTTCGATGCGGTCGAGGTCCTCGCGGGAGAAAGGTTCTTCGACCCGGAAGTCGTAGTAGAACCCGCCCTCTATCGGCGGGCCGATTCCATAGCGCGCCTCGGGAAACAGATCCTTTACCGCAGCGGCGAGAAGGTGCGCCGAACTGTGGCGAAACACATGGAGCCCGCCGGCATCTGCTGGCGTAAGGAACCGCACGTCAGCGTCGGACTCGGGACAGTAGGCGAGATCCACTTCCCGCCCATCCAGGATGGCGGCGACGGCGCCAGCGGGAGCAACGCCGGCAAGGGGATCCCCAGTCGGGAGAGACACCTCGCCGCCTTCGGTCAGGCGGATTCGGATGGAAGGAGAAGGCACTGTGTCTTTTTATCCCGGCGCGGGACGCCGCACAAGGCCCGACGGTCGTTGCCCGTCGTGGTTTCGCAGGAACCGCGACCGGCTCACGGCGAAGAACCGGACCGGATTCTCCGCGGGTCTTGGGTACCCCGGAGAAGGAGGAATGGTAGGCGCGGGCGGATTTGAACCGCCGACTTCTACCGTGTCAAGGTAGCGCTCTCCCCCTGAGCTACGCGCCTGCCCGGGAGCAGAAATTTAGCAGCCTGCGCACCAGATCACGCGGCCCAGTTCTCCCGCTGGGGACCCGGCCGGCGATGCATTCCGGCTGGAACGATTCGCTTCGCGTCTCTCGTCGTTGCGCTTTCGGCCGTGACGTTGAGAAATACGCGGTAACGAACGATTCCCACCCACCCAAGAACGACTTTTCCACATTCCGGTCCTGAGGTGGGAAAGCAGCGGCCGAATTTCCGTCTACTCATTACAGAGTGTCCCCGACATCTGCATCCCGCCCGGATCCGCACCCGGTGCGGAATCCGATCCCCGGCCTGCTGCCGCTTCTCCGCCGACAGGGACGGATCCCGGCGTCCATGGCGGAGCGCACCGCCGCCATCGAAAGACTGTCTTCCGCGCGGCAGGAGGCGGCCCTGCTCGCCGACGAGATCGTCTCCGAAGAGGACATAGCCAAAGCAGTCGCCCAGGATGCCGGGCTCCCTTTCCAGGTGATCAACGCCCTGGACCTCAACCCGGAGGTGGTCACCGGCGCCCTGCCCGCTCCTTTCGCGCGCCGGAACACGATCTGCGCCCTCTCGAAGGAAGGCAACACGCTGACCGTCGCAGTCGCCAACCCCTTCGACCGCGGCGCGATCGCGGATCTCCGCCGGTATCTGGGAGTAAGTGTCAACGTGGTGGTGGCCACCCGCTCCGACATAGAGGGAATCAACGGCAGTCTCTACAACCTTCGCACCTCGCTCCGGGCTGCCGAAACCGAGTTGACCCACGAAGACGGCGCGGATTCCCAACTGGGGACGCAGGAGTTCGCTTCGGAATCCGTGGACGCCGGAGACCTGGAGCCAACCACCCGGCCGGTCGTGGCGGCGCTCGACAACATCCTCCGCCAGGCGTTCGAGCAGCGCGCTTCGGACATTCACCTCGAGCCGAAGCGCGACCGGGCAGTCGTGCGGTTTCGGGTGGACGGCGTCCTGCGCACGATGCACACCTTCCCTCGCATCGTCTATCAGGCGGTGGTGAGTCGTCTCAAGATGCTCAGCGGACTCGACATCGCCGAAAAGCGCCGGCCTCAGGATGGCCGCTTCAAGCGGATCGAACCCGACAAGGAGATCGAGCTGCGGGTCTCGACACTCCCCACCATCTTCGGCGAGAAGGCGGTACTCCGGGTGTTCGACCCGGCGGCGCTCGTTTCCTCCCTGGAGCAGTTGAGACTGACCGAAGACGACGAAACCCGGCTGCGGCAAATGCTGGGCCGCCGCGAGGGTCTGGTGCTGGTCACCGGTCCCACCGGGAGCGGCAAAACCACAACGCTCTACTCGGTGCTCCGTCACCTCGCGACTCCCGAAGTCAACGTCGTCACCATCGAGGATCCGGTGGAACTGATCTATCCGCCGCTCAGCCAGGTTCAGGTGAATCCGCGCATCCGCCTCACCTTCGCGGCCACCATCCGCAGCGTGCTCCGGCAGGATCCCGACATCGTGATGGTGGGCGAGATTCGGGACCGGGAGACCGCCGAGATGGCAGTGCAGGCGGCCCTGACCGGGCATCTGGTTCTCTCCACGCTACACACCAACGACGCTCCCGGAGCGATCACCCGGCTCGCCGATCTCGGAGTGCCACGGTTTCTGATCGGGACCACCCTGGTGGGCGTGGTAGCCCAGCGTCTCGTGCGCACCATTTGCAGTGGCTGTACTCGCGAGACGCGGGTGTCGGCCGAGGAAGCCCGCACCCTCCTGGTTCGGGAAATCCAGGGGCGGCTCGTTCGGCAGGGACGCGGCTGCGCGCGCTGCCGGGACACCGGCTACCGGGGTCGCAGGGGAATCTTCGAGATCCTCACCATCGACTCCGAAGCCGCGGCCGACATCCTTGGCGGCTGCACGGCCGAGGACCTGGCGCGCTCCGCCCGCCGGCGGGGCATCCCGGATTTGCGCCAGGCAGCGGTGGGTCGACTCCTCGAAGGCGACACTACGGTCGCGGAGGTGATCCGGGTGACCGGCGTGGGTCAAATCCCGCGCTCGGCCGCGGCGCCGCCGCGTGGGGCCGCGGCGGACCGCAGGGGCGACGAGCGCTCAGTAGCCCAGGGCGCGGCTGATCACGAGGAGCAGCGCCGGGATCCCGTAGAACGCAACGATCACGTAACCGACCGCCGCGGCCTTGTTCGCCACCGCGATCTCCGCGAGGCGGCGCGCGCCCGCCAGCGGGATTTGCCGGATCCTGGGAACCGGGTAGATGAGCAGAATCCCGGCCAGGTTGAAGAGGAGGTGCACCACCGCCAACTGGAACCCCCAGTGGGCATTGGGGCCGGAAACCGCGAGAGCTGCCAGGAAGGCGGTGAGTGTCGTTCCGACGTTGGCGCCCAGGGTGACCGGGAAAGCGTCATCAAGGAGCAAGAGCCCCGCCCCGGCGAGGGGGACCAGCATCGAGGTGGTTACCGAACTGGATTGGACCAGAATCGTGACGATCGCTCCCACACCCATGGCCGCAAGCGCGTGACTGCCGAGCACCCGGTGAATGACGGCCTCGCCCCGACCCGCGGAAAGGCTCTTCAGGGTGCGAACCAGCAATCCGAGGGCCACCACCAGGAGCACCACCGAGACGATGGCCAGGATGGCGGCAGCCGCCTGATCCGAACCGGTGACGACGCCGGCGAACCACTCGATCGGCCTCGGAACCAGTTGAATGACACCCTTGAGCGGGCTCTCGTAGTCGATTCCGCTGCCCAGTGCCCCTCCGAAGATCCCCGCCACCACCCCGGACAGGCGCGCCAGGAAACCGGTGGCAATCTCGAGCGGCAGCAGGATGCCCACCGCCATCAGATTGAACAAGTCGTGGCAGGTCGCCACGGCAAAGGCCCGCCGCAGTTCCTGGCCGGCTCTCAGGTGCCCGAGGGCGGCGATCGTGTTCGTGACCGTGGTCCCGACGTTGGCGCCCATCACCATGGGGATGGCGCTCTCGAACGGCAACGGGGACCCGGGAGCAGCCACCAAACCGACGATGAGGGAACTGGTCACCGAGGAACTCTGCACCAGGGTAGTGGCCAGAATTCCGATGAGGAGGCCGACGAGGGGGTTCGCCGAGGCCCGAAAAAAGCTGTCGAGGAGCCCGGACCCGAGGCCCTCGAAACCGGCCCCGAGGCCGTCAATCGCTCCCAGAAAGAGGATGAAGAGCAGAATCAGGCCGACGAATCGGGAGACCTGGCGGAATCGGGAGACCCGGCCGGACACGCTCCTACCGGATTCGCTGCTCGACATCCCCGGCTCCCGCGCGCGGTCTATACCGAGTCCGGCCACGGATCAGAGCGTCAGCGACAGGAAGACCGAAGGGAAGAACGACCGACGCCGGAAGACTGGGAAGGCGGGTGAAGAGGAGTTGTCGGAGCGGCCGCGCTCGAACCGCGTATGTGCCTCCAACATGAGGCGCCATGTTGTTTCTCCCGCATGACGGGTCCTTGAACCATTCGTGAAACAAAGTTCACGATCGAGTGAATATTCAGGGACTCAAAATGAATTCAATGTGAACCCAGATTTGCGCAACGTTACGGCTTCGAAAATCCGCGTGCCCGCGACCCCGAGCGTTAACAGCCTGTGGTGGAACCCGGGTGAGCGCCGAGGCTGGCCAGTTCTCCCGGTGGGGGCGAGGCGCCCGGCTGACAAGGCGCGTGAGGGAGGAGCCCCCACCGGGAGAACTGGCCCGGGTGTATTTCGACCGAAACGCAACGCAGAACGGAGCGAAGCGGAGTGGTTCAGCCGGGATGGATCGCCGGGCGAACGCCGCCTGGGTTTCACCACAGGCTGTTAACAGCCTGTGGACAGAGTGGCGTGAGCGCCGAGAGCGGCGAGGCGCCCGGCTGACAAGGAGCGTGAGGGAGGAATACCTAGTGTATTTCGACCGAAACGCAACGACGAGCGGCGCGCAGCGACGCGGTTAACAGCCTGTGGTGGAACCCGCGGGAGCGCCGAGGCCGGCGAGGCCCAGTTCTCCCGGTGGGGCCAGTTCTCCCGGTGGGGCCAGTTCTCCCGGTGGGGGCCCGGCTGACAAGGCGCGTGAGGGAGGAATACCGGGTGTATTGCGACCGAAACGCAACGATGAGCGGCGCGCAGCGACGCGGTTCAGCCGGGATGGATCGCCGGCCGAACGCCGCGTGGGTTTCATCACCGGTTGTTTGGCCGGGATGGATCGCCGGCCGAACCACCACCGGGAGAACTGGGCCGCGCGGGTTCCACCACCGGCTATTCCGGCGCTTCCACGATGACGAAGGTCCGCTGCCATTCGCCCGGACTTGCTGCGCGCGCCATCCAGATCGGGAACGTGTCTCCCGCCTCGATGCCGGAGAGCGCTTCCCGGAGATCGCCGACATTCTCGATGGGACGGCCCGCCACGTCGGTGATTACGAAACCGGGTTGAATCCCGGCCTGGTGGGCGATTCCGCCCGGGATCACCCGCCGGACCACCACGCCCGGAAAATCAGCGCGCAACTGGTCGGCCAGCTCGCCTTCGAGGGTGTCTCCGACGATCCCCAACCGTCCGGCGGGTTCCGGCGGATCCGGCGGGGCAGGCGGAGCCGCCTCGGCGAGCAGTGGTGCGGCTTCCTCGAAGTCCCGCTGGCCCAGGGTCACCTCCACCGACCTGAGAGCACCGTCTCTCAGGATCTCGACGGTCGCGGGTTCGTCAGGACGGGCATCGGCCACCGCGAACTGCAAGTCCGTGCTGTTCTCGATGGGCCGGCCGTTGAACCGCACGATGACATCGGCGTACTTGAGGCCCGCCATCGCCGCCGGCGAATCCTCTCCCGAGTAGTCGGTGATGATCGCGCCCCGGACGCTCTCGTCCAGATCGAACGCCTTCGCCGTCTCGGCGTCCATCGGCTGAACCGCCACCCCGAGCCAACCTCGGATCACCTGGCCCTCGGAGGCCAGCTCGTCATACACCCGGCGCACCAGGTTGGAAGGAATGGCGAAGCCGAGGCCGATATTTCCCGGAGCCCCGGCCACCTGAATCATGGTGTTCACCCCCACCAGACTGCCGTCGAGGCTGACCAGCGGACCGCCGGAGTTCCCCGGATTGATCGCGGCGTCGGTCTGGATGAAGTCCTGATAGTCGCCGCCGAGCACCCGGCCCTTGGCGCTCACGATGCCCGCCGTCACCGAGTGACTGTTTCCGAGCGGATTCCCGATGGCGAGCACCCACTCCCCGACCCGGACTTCGTCCGAATTTCCGAGCGCGAGGTGGGGAAACACCTCGCCGTCGGCTTCGATGCGGATCACCGCCAGATCGGTTGGCGGATCGCGCCCCACCACCACCGCCTCGAGTTTCCGGTCATCGGAGAACGTCACCTCGATGCGGGAGGCTCCCTCCACGACGTGGTTGTTGGTGATGACCAGACCGGCCGGATCCACGATGGCCCCGGATCCCCGCCCCTCGCGCAGCCTGGGCTGCGGCAGTTGCGGGCTTTGCGGCAGCCCGAAGAATCGTTCGAACGTTTCCTCGTCCGACCCGGCCGATTCGTGTTGGACGGTGAGGCTGACCACCGCCGGAGTGGCCACCCGCGCCACTTCAGCGAACGCGTCGGCAAGCGTCCACGCCGCTTGGGTCCGGGCGGCATCCGGCACGGAATCGGGCGCGGGTATGTCCGCCGTCCGTTGATGCCCCGGCCGCTGGCGCACGCGTTCCTGGTCCGCAGCCTCCTGGCCCTGCCGGCCCGTGGCGGACGCCGTCAGGGCGGCGAACTCGGTGTCCTCGGGCAGACACCCAGGGGCGGCAATCAGCACCCCAAGGGCGAGTGCAACCGGCAGGAATCGGAACATGGACAGGAGCCTCCTTCGTCGGGACAGGCTGGAAGCGAATATAACGCGCGCCGATCGATCCGGTTCCTCAGCGGAGCCCGCTGGAGTCTCGGCGCACCCCAGCGAAGTCACCCGGCGCCCGACGAGCGACGCACCTGGCTCCCCGAGCAGGGGCCCCGCGTTCCCGCGAGTTGGCCCACCCGAATCACGCCGGGACCCGGAGCGCCAGCGATGGGGGAGCCGCCGCCTGACGGCTCCCCCACCCGGCTGGCACAGGCATTGCGCAAATCCGGTCCGGCGCCACCAGGCGCCCTCTCAAGGAGTTCACCATGACCCGAACCCGACACGTCCTGCTGGCCCTGCTCGCGACGCTCGCCTTCGCGACCACCACGGCGGCGGAGGATGATGGGCAGCCTCCCCGGCGGGGCCCGTATCCGGACGCCTCGCAGCGCAGCGTGCCCGAAACGCGTTACGCCTTCTCGACGTATGGCGGCTTTCGGGTGCTGGAGGTCACGAGCGAACTCTTTGCCGCTAACGAGCTTGACTTCGGGATCACCGACGACGACTTCCGGACCAGCGGCTACGGTTTCGAGTTCGACTTCGCCGTCCTGCCGCGGGTGGACATCTCGATCGGTTTCGACACTGGAGATGCAGAAACGTCCGGTTCCTACCTCGACCTCGTGTACGAAGACGGCGGAGAGATCGAACACTCGGCGCGGCTGAGCATGACCGAGTTGAGCCTCGGGGTGCGCGTTCGGCTGATCGGCGGTTCCGCGCGAGTGCGCCCCTATCTGATGGCCGGCGCGACCGGCGCCTACTACCGGTACAACGAAATCGGGGATTTCGTGGACTTCGAAACCGCGGACATCTACTACGACGAGTTCGCGGAGAAGTCGTTCCTGCCCGGATTCTTTGCCGGCGCCGGAGCCGATGTCGCCGTCGTGCGCCTGCCCGACGGCGGCCGCGTCGAACTGTTCGGCGAGTTTCGCTACGCCCGCGCCCAAGGGGAACACACGGAAGGATTCGATGGCTTCGGCGAGCTCAGGCTGGACCGTTCCGGCGGCCTGTTCGGCTTTCGCGTCCGGTGGTAGCAACCTGGCGGCGGCCGCGCTCTTGCCGCTGGCACAGGCATTGCGCAACCGAGGTTGTCGTGTTTGCCGGTGGGACCGGCGCTTCCCCAAGGATCCTGACCATGATTCGTCCCGGCCAACTCCTGCCGACACTGCTTGTGACTGCCTGTTTCGCGACCTTCGATCCCGGAACCGGGGCCGCCGCCGAGGGCACGAGCCAACCCCCCCGCGGCACCCGGTACCCGGACAGTTCGCAGACCGCCGGCTCCCGGCCCCGCTATGGGTTTTCCGCGTTTGGCGGGTTCCGCGCCTTGCAGATCGAAAGCCAGCTCTTCGATAGCAACGATGTGGATTTCGGCATCACTGAGGGCGATTTCCGGTCTGGCCGCATTGGATTCGAAGTCGACTTCGCGCTGCTGCCCATGGTGGAAATCATGGTCGGTTTCGACACCGGTGGGTCGGAAACCTCCGGCAACTATCTGGACCTGGTGTACGAAGACGGTTCCGAGATCGAACACTCGGCGCGGCTGGAGATGACCGAGTACACGTTCGGAGCACGTGTCCGGCCGCTTCCGGGAGGCCGGGTAAGTCCGTACTTGGCGGTCGGGGTTTCGCTGGCTTCCTACCGCTACTCCGAAACGGGCGAATTCGTGGACTTCGATACGGCGGACATTTTCTATGACGAGTTCGAGGAGCGCCAAGCGCTCTTCGGGTTCTTCGCCGGCGCCGGGCTCGACTACGCACTCGTCCGGTTGCCGTACGGACGGCGAATCGACCTCTTCGGTGAGTTTCGCTATGCCCGGGGCAAGGGTGAACACGAGGATGGCTTCGACGGCTTCGGCGATCTGACCATCGGACGAACGGGCGGGCTCCTCGGACTCCGGATCCGGTTCTAGCAGCCGGTGGTGGAACCCGGGTGAGCGCCGAGGACGGCGAGGCCCAGTTCTCCCGGTGGGGCCAGTCCTCCCGGTGGGGGCCCGGCTGACAAGGCGCGTGAGGGAGGAGCCCCCACCGGGAGAACTGGCCCCGGGTGTATTTCGACCGAAACGCAACGATGAGCGGCGCGAAGCGACGCGATTCAGCCGGGATGGATCGCCGGCCGAGCCCCCACCGGGAGAACTGGGCCGCGTGGGTTTCATCACCGGCTGTTTGGCCGGGATGGATCGCCGGCCGAGCCCCCACCGGGAGAACTGGGCCGCGTGGGTTTCATCACCGGCTGTTTGGCTGGGATGGATCGCCGGCCGAGCCCCCACCGGGAGAACTGGCCAGAGGTCGGCGTTCCAAGCCGTCCCCCCGTTTCTTCTCGGGCGGCGGGGTGCGGTTTCCGCTGTCGCGCGCGTTCCACGCGGTTCGGCAGTACGCGCCTCGCAGGCGGCGCGTAGTTGACCGCGCCAAAGAAATGGCGGCGAACCGGAGGTTCGCCGCCTGCGTGTCCGGGGGGAATGTGTGAAAGGGGGCACTCCCCCTTTCACAAAAAGGCAATCTTGAATCGGAACTCGCCGAAGTGCGCGCCAGCGCGCGAGGGAGTTTCGATTCCGGCGCGAAGCGCCGGGCGGTTCGGGAAGGGGGGCTCTATTCCCTCAGACCCGACAATCCGAACTTATCCAACGATGTGCCCCCCTCCCGGACCGCTCGACCCTGGTGCCGGCCCCCACCGGGAGAACTGGCCGGAGGTCGGCGTTCCCTTGCCTGCGCGTCGCCGTGCCGGTAGGAGGGGTTGCCTTGCCTACGCGCCACCTTGTGTGGGCGGCGGTTAGCCATGCGCGAAAAAACCTAATGGCAGCGAACTCCGTTCGCTGCCCACGTTTTCGGGGGAATGTGTGAAAGGGGGGATTCTCCCCTTTCACAAAACAGTAACGACCAATCGGAACTCGCCGAAGCGCGCCGCAGGCGCGCAAGGGAGTTTCGATTCCGGCGCGAAGCGCCGGGCGGTTCGGGAGGGGGGGCTCTATTCCCTCAGACCCGACAATCCGAACTTATCCAACGATGTGCCCCCCCTCCCGGACCGCTCGATCTTCCCGCGCCTCGCGCAGGATCTCAAGCAGGGCCGGGTGCAGCCGACCATTCGAAACGGCGAGATGCGGGCCGCCGTTTCTGAAGGGGTTACCGTCAAAATCCGTGACCTGACCGCCCGCTTCCCGGACAATGACTTCACCGGCGGCAGTGTCCCACGCCCGGAGCGTCTCCTCCCAGAACGCATCAAGCCGCCCCGCGGCGACCGAACAAAGGTCCAGCGCGGCCGAGCCGGCTCGGCGTACCGCGCGAGCGCGCCGCATGATCCGGACAAACAGCTCCAGCGCCCGATCCATTGCCTCCCGGGAATACGGGAAGCCGGTCGCGAGCAGCGCGCTTTGCATGTCGCTCGTCACGGAGACCCGAATGGGGTCGCCATTCAGGTACGCCCCCGCTTTCGCCTCCGCGGTGAACAGTTCTTCCCGGACCGGGTCGAGAACCGCGCCGGCGACGACTTCGGTTCCTTCCTCGTAGGCGATGGAAACGGCGAAGACCGGAAATCCGTGGGCGAAGTTGGTCGTTCCGTCGAGCGGATCCACGATGAAACGACAACCGGTCTTGGTCCCCCCGATCGCGCCGCTCTCCTCGGCCAGGATCGGCACCGACGGGTGAAGGCGCTGCAGGCATTCGACAATCGCGGTTTCCGCCGCTTGGTCGACGGCAGTGACGAGGTCGATCGGCCCCTTGAGGTTCACCTCAAAACCGCGCTCCGGCCGCTCCCGATGCGCCTGACGGATTACCTCGGCCCCGACTTCGGCCGCTTCGACGCAGGCCCGCCCGGCCGCGCTCTTCACGACGCTTTGGGCACGTGTCGCTGGACGAGCACCACCCGGGTACCGCCACGGTCGGTGCGCGTCCAGGTTACGCCGTCCATGAACTGGCGCATGAAGAAGATGCCGCGTCCACTGTCCTTGAGCAGGTTGTCTTCACGGAGCGGATCCGGGACTTCCGCCGTGTCGAAGCCCTCGCCCTCGTCCTCCACCGCTATTTCGACCGCGGGGCCGCCGCCTTTGCCGTCGCGGGTCTCGATCTGAACCGTGAGGCGCTTTTGCGGATCCATCCGGTTCCCGTGCCGCATTCCGTTCGTGACCGCTTCCCGAACCGCCGCCCCCATCCAGTGCGTGGCATCCGCCTCGTAGCCGCACTGGGCGCAGTGGCGTTCAAAGACGCCGAGCACCACCTCAACCCACTCGATTCGGGTTTCGACGTCGAGTCGAACCGTTATCTGCCGCTCTTCGGGGCTCACGCCGACTCCAGGCTCGGCTCCGGAACTGCCGGGTCAGCCAGTAACTCGTGAGCGGCACCGGCCTCGGCATCGGATGCACCCCCGACGGTTTCCGGAAGAAGCTCGAACTGCGGCTCCGGCAGCGCCGGTGCATCTTCGATCGCCACCCGGCCGGCCACCACCGTCCGAATCTCCGCGAGGACCGCGGACCGGCGAAGCGCCGAAGCCACCAACGGAGCGGCGCGGACCAGGAGTCCGGAAGCGAACTCCGCCGACTTCTTTTGTGCGCGGACCAGCACGTCCTGGCAGACCGCGCCGAGCGACCGGACCCGGCCGGATCCCTTGCAGGCCGGACAGGCGGCCAGCAGCGCGGACTCAAGCGAGGGGCGCTCGCGCTTCCGGGTGATGATGACGAGCCCGGCGCGCGATTCCGGTGGAGCCACGCGGGTGAAAGCGGGGTCGCGGCGCAACTCGCCTTGCAGGCTGCGGAAGACGCGATCCCGATTCCGCCCGTCCTTCATATCGATGAAATCGATCACGATGATTCCACCGAGTCCGCGCAACCGGAGCTGTCGCGCGGTCTCCAGCGCGGCTTCGAGATTCGTGATCGTGTTCGTTTCGTCGCGCTCCGCGGTGTCTCCGCTGAAGCTTCCGGTATTGACGTCCACGGCTACCAGCGCTTCCGTCTGATCGATGACGATCGAGCCCCCCGAGGGCAGGCGAACCCGCCGGCGGGCGGCCTGCTCGAAGGCGGCCTCGACTCCATACTCCTCGAAGATCGGATAGTTCCGCGAGTAGAGCCGAACGTTGTGCTCCATCCCCGGGAGGAATTGGCGGATGAAGTTCACCATCCGTCCGTACAGCGTTTCGTTGTCGACCCGGATCACGCTGAAACCCGAGGAGAGCACATCCCGGATATACCGGAACACCATCGGGACCTCGGCCCGGAGGCAGGCCGGTGGACCGGAGAGACTCTCCTTCCGGATCTGTACCCAGTCGGCCTCCAGCCGCGTTATGTCGGCAGCGAGGGTCTCTTCGTCGCGCTGTTCCGCGGTAGGGCGCGCTACCCATTCCCCTTTCAGGGTGGTCAGGCGTTCGACCAGCGCTGCGATACGAAGCTGTTCGCGGGGTCCCGCCGTCGCCCGTGAGGTGATTACATTCGTGGGGGCGAGGGGCCGAAAATCGAAGAAACGCCCCTGGAGATTGAGATCGCAACTGACCTTGTAGCCCTTCGGCCCCAAGGGTTCCCGGACCACCTGTACCAACACGGACTGCCCGGGCCGCAGAAGGTTCTCGAGACGAAGACCGGAACTCCCGGCATCGGCTCCGCTCCCTCCCCCACCCTTTCCGGCATCCGGCACCCGCCCCTCATCCCGCCAGGCGTCGAGCGCACCTTGGGAAATCTGGTCCACCTGCAAGAAGGCGTTGCGGTGCAGCCCAATGTCCAGGAAGGATGCCTGGGTACTCGGCACGACGCGCTGTACCCGGCCGCGGTAAATCCCGTGCAGGACGCTCTGCTCGGAACGGTGCTCGACACCGAGTTCCACCACCACCCCATCCTCGAGGAGCGCCATTCGGGTCTCCCCCGGAAGACTGGTGACGATCAGTTCTCGATACACAGGAAGATCAAATAAGCGTGAGAAGAGGTTCGCCGAAACCGTAGCACGGGAAGGATCGGACCGGTCCGGAAGGCGCCGGACACTTGCTAGCAGCCGGTGGTGGAACCCGGGTGAGCGCCGAGGCTGGCCAGTCTCCCGGTGGGGGCGAGGCGCCCGGCTGACAAGGCGCGTGAGGGAGGAATACCGGGTGTATTTCGAGCGAAACGCAACGATGAGCGGCGCGCAGCGACGCGGTTCAGCCGGGATGGATCGCCGGGCGAACGCCGCCTGGGTTTCGCCACAGGTTGCTAAGTCAGGAAGTTCCGGCGCCTGACGGAGGCAGCCAGCCCGATGGCCGCCGCCGCAATCAGCAAGGAGTTGCCTCCGTAGCTCATGAACGGCAATGGGAACCCCTTGATGGGAACGATCCCCGCGACCATCGCGATGTTGTAAAACGCCTGGAGGTGCAACATCAGAAAGAAACCGCCCACGAGGAGCGCCCCGGCAGGGTCCTTGTTCTCCGCCGCTTCCACCGCAATCTGCAGCAGACGCAGCCCGAGGATCAGGTACAGCGCGAGGACGACGACCACCCCCAGGAACCCGAATTCCTCCGCGAGCACTGCGAACACGAAGTCGGTATGGGGGGCGGGGAGAAACTGGAGGCCGGTCTGCGGACCCTGCAACCAGCCGGTACCGAAGAGGCCTCCGGAGCCGACCGCAATGGATGCCTGCAGGGTCTGATACCCCGCCCCCAACGGGTCGCTCTCCGGATTCAGGAAAGAGAGAACGCGTAGCCGCTGGTAGTCGCGCAGGCCGAAGGCCCAGAGCAGCGGCAACGCCAGGGCGGCGAATCCACTGCCGGCCAGCATCCACCTGCGCAAGATCGACAGGCCGCTGAAGAAGCCCATCCCGACCCCGATTCCAACGAGGATCGCCGCGCTGCCCAGGTCGGGCTGCGCCGCTACCGCCAGCACGAGGGCGCCGGACGCCGCGACCCAGCCGACGGTCGCCCGCCGGCTGAGTGGCTCATGTCCCGACCGGGCCACCAGATGGGCGAACAGGAGCACCAGCGAGATCTTGGCGAGCTCACCGGGTTGGACGGTCAGCGTTCCGATTTCGAGCCATCGGCGGGTCCCCGCACGCAGAGCCCCGGAGGTGGTCGCGATGGCGCTGAGAGCCAGGGCCAGAAGGAATAACCCCGGCGACAGTCGGGCCAGCCGGCGATGATCCATGTGGTACGCAGCCACCCCGACACCCAGGGCGATTCCCAGCCGGATGAGGTGCGCCCCAAGGCTCGCTCCAGACCCGGCGCCCCGCAGCGCGCTCTCAAGGACCAGCACTGCAATCAGGACCAGGAGCCCCACACAGACGAGCAGCACGCGGTCCGCACCCTCGCGGCTTCTCAGATCCATCGTCGCCACTTCCCGGGCCGGTATTTCCCGGACCCATGCCTGGACGACCCGTACCTGCCGGATCCGGAGCGCCGCTCCACGCCCCCCGGCAGCGGGAGCCGGCCGCGCCTCCTCGCAAGACTCACTGGTCCCCTCCGGGGCCGCCGACTACCCGCACCTCGGGAGAGCCATCAAAGAAAGTCCGCAGGATTTCACCCCCGATAGGGGCTGCCGCGGCCCCGCCGGCTCCGCCGTGCTCCACGACTACCGCCACCGCAATCTGCGGGTCATCGAACGGTGCGAACCCGACAAACCACGCGTGGGTGCGCAACTCGTACGGGCGATCCTCGTTGTTGGCCGCCACCACGTTCGCACTCGCCACCTGGGCGGTCCCGGTTTTTCCGGCCACCGGAGCACTCGGGATTCGAGCCCGCCAAGCCGTCCCCGACACCACGGCGTCGCGCATTCCGTCGCGGATCAGCTCGAAGTGCTCCCGCATCACTCCGTCCATCTGGCCGGCGGGTGCGCTCCCCACCAGCCTCGGGGTCGGAACCCTTCCGAACGAGGCGAACGCCGCCGCCAGCCGCGCCATCTGGATCGGGGTCACCGAAACCGCCCCCTGACCTACGGCGACCGACGCTGTCTCACTGGCGTACCAGCGCTCCCCCGTAACGCGGCGCTTCCATTCGCGGGTCGGAACGAGTCCGCTCGACTCATTCCTGAGGTCCACCCCGGTGGGCTCCCCGAGACCGAAAGCGCGAGCGTAGGATGCGATCACATCCACATCGAGTGCTTCCGTCAACCGATAGAAGAACACGTTGCATGACTTGGAGATCGCCTCGCGAAGCGTCAGCGCGCCATGCCCCTGTGCGCGGTGACACCGGAAGGTCCGACCCGCAATGCGGGCCCTTCCGTTACACCGATACCGGGTTTCCGGGCCCACCACGCCCTCCGCAAGCGCCGCGATGGCGGTGACCAGCTTGAAGGACGACCCGGGGGGATATGTGCCCTGGACCGCCCGGTTCAGGAGCGGAGTCGCGCTGTCGGCGAGCATTTCGCGGAACTTCCCTACATCGCTGCGGAACTCTTCGGAACTCTCAGCCGGATAGCTGCCGAGGCCCAGGACTTCCCCCGTCCTGACATCCAGCGCCACAAACGCTCCCCGGTGGTCGGCGAAAGCACGGTGGGCCGCCTCCTGAATCGCCCCGATCGCGCTGATCTGCAGCGTGTCGCCCCGGACGGGCTCGGTTCTCCTCAGCCCGCCGGATACCAACACGCGCTGACGGCTGTCGACCACCCGATCCAGATACCCGTCGGAACCGACCAGGATCCCGTTGTAGACCCGTTCGATCCCGTCCTGGCCCACGAGATCACCGGAAGCCGCGGTCACAAACTCCTCAAGGAGGAGTTGGGCCGCAGTGACCTCCCCCACGTAGCCGAGGAGATGCGCCGTAGCCTCGCCGAGGGGGTAGTCCCGCGCCGGCACGAACTCCACGCGGACGCCCGGCAGCTCACGCCGGCGGGCTTCGAAGAAAGCGGCTTCGGAGAAGGGGATCCCGGAGCGGACTACCGCCGGGCCGCGTGCCGCCCGCGCTTCGAGATCGGCGCGGTCCTCCTCATCAACCAACAGGAGTCCGATCTCTTCCAACTGGCCGAGCCCCGATTCGTCGGCGAGCAGAGTGAACGACGGCTCGCTTCGGGCCAGGACCGCGCCGTGCCGATCCACTACCAGCCCCCGGGGGGCGCGCCGGCGCTCGGTCTGGAGGTAGTTGTTCCGCGCCAGGTCGCTGAATTCCTCACCCCGGACGATCTGGAGCTGCCAGAAGCGGACAGTCAGCAAAATGACGAAAAACCACAGCGGATACCGCGCGATGGCCAGTCGCCTGCGGATGCGGGAGAAGTACTCGGCCTGGATCACGAAAGGTTTCGGCTCCGCCGGGGGAAGTTCCTCATGGCACTCCGTAGCCCGTCGACTTCGGCCGGAGGAAACGGAGAACGAGAGCCCCGTAGATTACGGTGAGCGGGATCCCGAATCCCGCCGCGCCCAGCTCCTGGCGGGGAATCACGGTGAATCCGGCCACTTCACCGAGTGCCCACAAAATCAGCAGATCGGCGGCCGCGGCGAACAGGAGCAGCACCGGCACTCCGAGAGACCCGTCCAGCGGCGGGCGCTCGCGGGCGCGCGCCACCGCAAAAACGACGAGCGGCTTGGAAAAGCCGTTCATCCCCAGCAGACCTCCGGAAAAGGAGTCCTGCAAGAGCCCCGAGACCAAACCGACTCCGATCGCCGGGCCCGGCCCGGCAAGCAGCGCTACGGCAGCGGCGGTCGCGAGCAGGAAGTCCGGCGTCACTCCTTCGGGGACTACCAGCGGCAGGACCGCTGTCTGGAGCAAGAAAGCCACGACGACCGCGCCAGCGGCTCGCAGATAGCTCATGGCCCCCGCGTCAGCGTTCCGCCCGCGGGTTCCGGCGCGAGGCCCCCGTCGTTCCGCCGCTCCAGGACGAAGACCCGTTCAAGAGTGTCGAAGTCCACGGCCGGCTCGATCGCGATCTCGAGCAGCAGTCCGGCTCCCTCGTGGACCCGGGACACCCTACCGACCAGAAGTCCCTTCGGATACAAACCGTCGAGCCCGCTCGATATCACCTCTTCCCCCACCCCGACCTGCTGCCCCACCGGGACAAAGTCAAGCCGGTAGCCGTTCGTCCCCTCGTCGCCGGCAGCGGCCCGAACGACCCCGCGAGTCCGGCTGGACGAAGTGATCACCGCGACGGCGGCGGTGGAGGACGACAGCAGCTCGACCTGGCTGATCCCCGGCCCTACCGCCACTACCCGCCCGACGAGCCCGCTAGCCGCCATCACCGGCGCGTCGCGCCCGATTCCATCTCGACTTCCCCGGTTCACAGTGACGGTCCGATCGAGCAGAGATGCGCTGACCCCGACGATTTCTCCCGAAACGGGCTCGCCCAGCCCCATCGCTTCGGCATCGAGGCTCGTGAACCCTCGGGCGCGTTCGAGCATCCCCCGCTGGACCGTCAGTTCCCATTCCAGCCGGGCCACCCTTTCCTCCAACTCGTCGCGAGCGATCTGCATCCCGTGGGCGTCGCGAACCGTCGCCGCCCACGACGAAACCGCTTTGGTGGAACTCACCACCAGGCTTTGGCCGCCTCCGAATACTGCGGCGAGCCCATCCCGGACCGGAAAGTTGGTCCCCGTGCGCACCTGGAAGGTCAGTCCGAGGAAGTTCGCGGCCAACACGATCCCCAGGATGACTCCATGGCCGCGTTTCCCGGACACCGGCTGACTTCCCCGCTCCTACGGCTGCTTTCCTGCGGGCATGGATCCGTGAATCGATCCGGGCAGGGATCCGAGCAGGGATCCGGGCAGGGATCCGGGCAGGGATCCGGGCAGGGATCCGGGCATCGATCCGGGCGGGGATCCGAGCATCGATCCGGGCGGGGATCCGAGCATCGATCCGGGCGGGGATCCGGGCGTCCTACCCCTCATGCCTCGAAACCTGCTGGAGCAGGTCCATGCGCTCCAGCATGACCCCGGCGCCGTTCACGACGCAATCGAGCGGGTGTTCGGCCACCTTGACCGCCAGGTTCGTCTCATCGGCGAGCAGCTCGGGAAGTCCCTCGAGCAGCGCACCCCCACCCGTCAGGAGGATTCCGTTCTCCACCAGGTCGGCCGAGAGTTCGGGTTCGACTTTCTCGAGCACGTTCGCCACCGCGGTAAGGAGCTGCTGCAGCGGGCCGCTCAAACCCGCCCGGATGTCCTGGTCGGTCACCGTCAGCGTGGCCGGGGAAAGCCGGGAAAGATCCCGCCCGCGGATCTCCATGCTGCGCGCCTGCGTGCCCGGTCGGGCGCTGCCGAGCGCCATCTTGATTCGCTCTCCCGTCCGCTCTCCCACGAGCAGGCCATGGGACCGGCGCAGGTGTTCGATGATTCCCTGGGTGAACATGTCGCCGGCGGCACGCACCGAAGTGCCGGCAGCGATCCCCGAAAGGGAAATCACCGCGATGTCGGTCGTTCCGCCGCCGATGTCCACGACGCAACACCCGATGGGGGTCGTGACGTCCAGTCCGGCGCCGATGGCGGCGGCGATCGGCTGCTGCACGAGGAATACCTCGCTGGCCCTCGCCCGGAGCACGCTGTCCCGCACCGCCCGCCGTTCCACCGGCGTGATTCGGAGAGGCACGCCGACCACCATGCGGGGGGCGGCCCACCGGCGCCGGCCCAGCGCCTTTTGCACGAAGTGGCTGATCATCCGCTCGGCAGCCTCGAAATCGGCGATCACCCCGTCCTGCATGGGGCGGATGGCCTTGATGTGGCCGGGGGTCTTGCCGACCATGTCGTACGCCTCGGCCCCGACCGCTTCCACCCGTTTCGTGACCGTGTTCATCGCCACCACCGAAGGCTCGCGCAGAATGATTCCCGACTCCTGGGTGTAGATCAGGGTGTTGGCGGTCCCGAGGTCTACCGCCAGATCAACGGAGAAGAGACTGAGTAAGTATTTGAGCATCAAGCAAAGCGGGAGAGCGGGGCAGATCGCGGGAGACCGAACGGCCCAAGACGGGGAATACGGCGGGGGCGCCGCCATGGTAAAGATTACCAGCCGAGCGGCTGGCGCGACAGAGTCAAATCCAGCGCTCGCGCATGCCGGTTTGCCGCTCGGCGGTGCCTGGCGGTACCATGGCCGGTTGCCATGATTCTCGAGTACTTTCGCAACCGTCGTTCCGTCGGCTGGTTCTTCGGCGCCGGGCTGCTCGCCCTCGTCATTCTGGCGTTCGTCGCTCTGTATTTCCCGGACTTCATGGGCGACCCCGCGACGGCAGCGATGCGCCGGGGCGTCGCCTGGGTGGACGGAAAACCGATCGCGGCCTCGGCCTTTCTCGATCGGTACCGAAACGTCGCCCGCCTGTACCAGGAACAAAGTGGCGGGGACTTCTCCCCCGCGCTGGCCCGCCAGCTCGGCATCCCCGACCAGGTCGTGGGAGAGCTGGTGCGCAGCCGGGTGCTCGTGCTCGAAGCCGAACGGCTCGGGCTCCAGGTCACGAACGCCGAAGTGGGAACCAGCATCGCGACCTCCCCCACCTTTCAGGAGAGCGGGGCGTTCATCGGGCGGGATGCCTACCTCAGCATGCTGCGGGCATCCCGGCTGAACCCCAGAGACTTCGAGGATTCCGTCCGGTCGGACCTGCTGACCGAGAAGCTGCAACTGCTGATTACCGAATCCCCGCACGTCTCCGATCTCGAAGTCCGGGAGGAGTATCGGCGCCGCAACGAGAACGCGTCGCTGGATCTCTGGTTCCTGAGCACCGACAGCCGGCGCGGAGAGGTCGAGGTCACGGAGGCGTCCGCGCGGGCGCGCTATGAGGCTGCCCCCGAGGCGTTCGAGGTCCCGGAGCAACGGCGAATCCGTTACCTCACGGTCTCCGAGCAGACCCTCGCCGAGGAAGTCTCCGTAAGGCGGCGCGAAATTCAGCGCTACTACAACCGCAACCTCTTCCAGTACCAGGAGGGGGAACAGGCGGAAGCCAGCCACATCCTCCTGCAGGCCGAATCGGAGGCCGACGAGGGCGCGACCCGCACCCTGGCGGCCCGCCTCGCCGAACGCGCGCGCGCCGGCGAAGACTTCGCGGAACTCGCCCGGACCTACTCCGCGGACGAGGGGACGCGGGAGGCTGGGGGAGCGCTCGGAATCTTCGGGCCGGCAGAAATGGTCCCCGAATTCTCCGAAGCCGTCTTCAGCATGATGCCCGGCGAGATCAGCGACCCCGTTCGCACCGATTACGGTTACCACGTAGTGCGGCTCGACAGCCGCCAGGCCGCCGAAACCCGCGAACTGAGCGAGGTCGAGGGGGAGATCGAGAGCCGGCTGCGGCAGGAAAAGGCCGTCGCTCTTCTTGCCGAACGGGTTCTCGAACTTGGAGAGCAGGTCGAAGGCGCCGACTCGCTGAGCGACCTGGTGGGCGACTACCCGCTGCTGATTCCCCAGGAGTCGGATTTCTTCTCAGCTGGCGACTCCGTCGCCGGATTCGGTTCGCTGGAACTTTCCGCGCTGGCCTTCAACCTTGAGATCGGCGCGGTGGGCGGCCCGGTGCGGCTCGCGACCGGTTACGCATTCCTGGAGGTGCTCGAGGAACGACCGCCGCACGTCCCCGAGTTCGAGGAGATCCGCGAGCAGGCGATCGCGGAACTCGAGGAAGAGGGGGCGCACTCGCTCGCGAGGGAAGCGGGCCAGATCCTTCGTGACCGGGTTGCCGGCGAGCAGACCGTCGATACCGATCCGACTCCCCTGGAGCGCTGGTTCCGAGGCAGCATGCTCGGCGCCGCCGGCGCGCTTCCCGGCGCTGAAGAGACGGTCTTCGGTGCGGAAATCGGAGATGTCGTTGGCCCCCTCGAAGCGGAGCAGGGCTATGCCATCGTCCGGATCAACGGAAAGGAGGGGTTTGCCGAAACCACCTTCGAGGAACAGAAGGAGCCCTTCCGGGCGCAGATGATGGAAGAAAAAAAGCAGCGCGTCTGGGCGGCTTTCGTCAGTGGCGCCGCCGAGCGCTACAACATCCGCATCGATCGGCAGGCGCTCAATGCCCTGATCGGGTGAAGGGGGCCGGCCATGCAACTTGACCTCAAGGAACGATCCGGCGTGTCGCTGCTCCAACTGGGCGGCCGCCTGGTGGACGGTCATGGGGACCAGGAACTTCGCGAGGCGGTGAACGTTCTCCTTGATTCCGGCCGGGTGCGCATCGTCGTGGACCTCAGCGGGGTGAGCGCAATCGACAGCGCCGGCCTCGGCGAACTCGTAGCCTCCGCCCGCCGCGTCGCGCGGGCCGGAGGGGCCCTCAAGGCCCTTCACCCGCAGGAAAGGGTCGTGCACGTGATGAACATTGCGCGGGTGCTCCCGCTCTTCGAGGTGTTCGAAACCGAAGACGAGGCCATCGCCAGCTTCGGCCCGGACGCCTGAAGAGTCCGCCCCCCTGTCGGACCCCCCTGTCGGACCCCCCTGTCGGACCCCCTGTCGGACCCCCTGTCGGACCCCCTGTCGGACCCCCTGTCGGACCCCCCTGTCGGAGCGGATTCGGCGATCCGCGGAGAGGTCGCCTTGATTCTTGTCGAGGAAACGCTCCGCCGAATCCTGGAGCGGACGCCGCAGTTGCCCGCCGAGATGGTGGGGCTCGCAGCGGCTCGCGGGCGGGTGCTGCGGGAAGCGGTGTTCGCGGATCGCGATCTGCCTCCCTTCGACCGGTCAGCGGTGGACGGTTACGCCGTCCGGGCCGCCTGCCTTGCCGGCGGCGGCCGACTGCGGGTCGTGGATCAGATCCCCGCGGGCACCATGCCGCGGATCCCGGTGGGCCCCGGGGAAGCGGCGGCCGTCATGACCGGGGCCCCGATTCCGGAGGGTGCGGACGCCGCGATCATGGTGGAGGACACCGTCCGCGACGGAGATTTCGTTCGCTGGCCGGCGCCGGACCGAAACCCTCCCCCAGTCCGAAACCCTTCTCCGGACCGAAACCCTCCCCCGGACCGAAACCCTCCCCCGGTCAGGGCCGGAGACCGCATTACCGCCCGGGGCGCCGAAGTGCGGGCCGGAACCAAACTGCTCGAAGCCGGAGGCCGCGTGTCGGCGGCCGCGCTCGGCCTGCTCGCTACCGTCGGCAAGGTGGAGGTCGCGGTCGGCCGGCGGCCGCGCGTCGCGGTCTTCTCCACCGGGGACGAGCTACGGCATCCGCGCACCGCCACCCCGCGCCCGGCGCAAATCCGCGACGCCAACAGTCACATGATCGCCGCGCGTTGCCGCGGCCTGGGGCTTCCGACCCGGCGGCTCGGTTTTGCACCGGATGATCCGCAAAAGCTCGCCGAGACGATCGCTTCGGGACTCCAATCCGATGTGCTCTTCATCTCCGGCGGGGTGTCCATGGGACGCTACGACTACGTCGAACCGGTGCTCGAGGCGGCCGGGGTCCGGCTCCTCGTCACCGCCGTCGCGATCCGCCCCGGCAAGCCCTTTGTTTTTGGAATCACCGGGGAATCCCGGCCAATTCTGGTGTTCGGGCTTCCGGGAAACCCGGTCTCGGCGCTCACTACCTTCGAAGTCCTGGCGCGTCCGGCGCTCGAAAAGATGGAAGGGATCCCCGAGCCGCGCTCACCGCGGCCCTCCGTCCGCCTGCTCGCTCCCGTAACCCAGCACGGACCGCGCCGAGCCTTCCTCCCGGCCCGGGTGGGAATCTCCGAAAACGGCGAGCTGACGGCCCAGCCGATCCGTTCCCAGGGTTCGGGCGACATCGCGGCGGTAGCGCTTGCCAACGCCTTCGTGATCGTGCCCGAGAACGCCGGGACCATTCCGGCCGGGGAGAGCGTCGCGGCGCACCCGCTTCCGGGCTTTCCTGACGCCGGACCCGGGTGGCATGATCCCCGCCGATGAGTTCCGCCAGGCCTGATCGCCCTGATCGCCCGAGGCCGGCGGCGGCCACCCTCAGCCACCTGGATTCGGGGGGAAGCGCCCGGATGGTGGACGTGGGGGCCAAACCCGTCACCGAGCGAGCCGCCGCCGCGGAGGCCTTCGTGACGGTCTCGCGGCCGGCGCTGGAGCTGGCGCGGCAAGGAAACGCTCCCAAGGGCAGCGTGCTGGACACTGCCCGCCTCGCCGGCATCCAGGCCGCGAAAGCGTGCGCGACCCTGATCCCGCTCTGCCATCCCCTGCCCCTCGATCACGCCGAGGTGTGTGCCGCCTTCGAGGAGACGGGGATCCGGATCGTCGCCCGGATCCGCTGCCGGGCCTCCACGGGCGCCGAGATGGAGGCATTGACCGCCGCCTCGGTTGCCGCGCTCACCGTCTACGACATGCTGAAGGCCGCGGATCGGGGCATGGTGATCGGCCCGGTCCGCCTCCTCGAAAAAAGCGGCGGCGCGAGCGGCTCCTGGAGAGCGGAGGATGTCTGAGGAGCGGAGGATGCCTGAAGACCGAAGCGGGACCGCGCTCCGACGCGCGGACGAAACGGGCGACCTGATCACCAACCGGAACGCTCTTAAAGCGATCCTTGAAGAGTGCGGTTCCGCGGTGGTCGCGCTGAGCGGCGGGGTGGACAGCGCAACGCTGGCCGTTTTCTCCCACCTTGCGCTCAAAGAGCGCAGCCTGGCGGTCACCGGGGTCAGCGCCAGCCTTTCCGGACACCAGCAGTCGCTCGTGGAGAGGGTCCTCGGAGCCCATCCCATGCCGCACGAATGGCTGGCAACCGACGAAATGGCGTCGGAGGAGTACCGGCAAAACGGGCCGGACCGCTGCTTTCACTGCAAGAACGAGCTCTACCGCCGGCTTCGGCAGCTCGCCGACGAGCGCGGCTTCGCCGCGGTCCTCGACGGCACGAACGCCGACGACGCCGGTGACGTCCGGCCCGGGCGGCGCGCGGCGACGCTGCTTGGGGTCCGCTCGCCGTGGCTCGAGGCCGGGATCTCCAAGGAAACCGTCCGCGCGCTGGCCCGGTCGCTCGGGCTGCCGGTAGCGGACGAACCGGCCTCCGCCTGCCTCGCCTCCCGGGTGCCTCAGCGCATTCAAATCAGCGCCGGGATCCTGGGACAGGTCGAGGCCGGCGAGGAAGCGCTCCGCGAACTCGGGTTCTCCGCTTTCCGGGTCCGGCACCACGGGGACCTGGCCCGTATCGAGCTGCCCGCCGCCCAGATCGCCCGCGCGCTCAGCCCGGAGGTCGGCGACCGGCTGGCGGGCCGTCTCCAGGGACTCGGGTATCGCCGGGTGGCGGTCGACCTCCGCGGTTACCAACCGGCGGGACTCGCGGCGCCGTTCGATCCAGGCCGCGATCTGGCCTTTCTGCCGGCCGCCAGCGCCGGCTAGCAGCCTGTAGTGAAACCCACGCGGCGTTCTGTCGGCGATGCATCCCGTCTGAACCACTCCGCTTCGCCCCCCCACCGGGAGAACTGGCGTTCTTCGTTGCATTTCAGTCGCCATACACCAGGGCCAGTTCTCCCGGTGGGGGCTCCTCCTTCATGCGCCTTGTCAGACGGGCGCCTCGCCAACCTCGGCGCTCACGTGGGCTCCACCACAGGCTGCTAGCGCCCCTGACCGGCCCCGGCGTTGTTCGAAATCCGCATCCTTGCCGACCCCGACGAGGAGGACGCGACCGGACGCACCGTCGAGGTCCGGCTCACCGTCCGGCCGCGGCCGGACGAGGATCCGCTCGAAGACTCCCGGCTCTTCGCCGCCGGCGACCGGGAACGCATCGTGGCGTTCGTCGCCGAGATGCTCGAACGGCACGCGGGCGCGCTCCCGGCCCCCCGGCTGGAGTGTTGCCGGCGCTGTGACCGGGCGCTCGATCCCGCGGCGGAGGGGGAGGGCCGACGCCCGTTCATCTGCGCGGACTGCCAGGCGGCTGCGTCCCGGACTTCCCGGATTTCCCGGACTTCCCCGACTTCCCCGACTTCCCCGACTTCCCGGACTTCCCCGACTTCCCCGACGGGCGATCAGCGCGGCGAAGGGACAGGCGTCGAGGCGCGGTTTCTCGGCACCGGCGACGCCTTCGGATCCGGGGGGAAGCGACAGGCGGCGATTTTCTTGCGCGCGATCGGCAGCCCGCTCGGGGTGCTGCTCGACGCGGGGCCGGGCTGCCACGCCGCCCTCCGCGCGGAAGGCCTGTCAAGCGACGATCTCGGGGCGGTGGTCCTCAGCCACTTCCACGGAGATCACTACGGGGGATTTCCCTTCCTCGAACTCGACGCGATGCGCAGCGGCCGCACGGTTCCGCTCCTGGTCCTGGCCCCGCCGGGGGCGCGGGAACGCATCGAAGCGCTCCGGGAATGCCTCTACCCCAAGCTCCCCATCCGCTTTGCCGAAGCGATCACGGAAACGCTGCCCGGCGAGGTGGCCGGTTTGCCGGAGAGCGTGGGAGGCGGTTCGGCGCGAGCCTTCGCCGCCCGCCATCAACCGGAAGCATGGGCTTTTTCGTGGAAGCTCCAGGTCGGGGGCCGGACCATCGTCTACTCGGGAGACACCGGTTTCAGCGATCGGCTGATCTCGGAATCCGCGGAGGCCGATCTCCTGATCCACGAGTGCACCTCGCTCGAAACCCTTCCCGGCCACACGTCCCACTGGGAACTCCGGGCGGCCGCGCCCCGCATCACGGCCCGCCGGGTGCTCCTGGTGCACACCGGCGAAGACGTGCTGGGCGCCACCGATTTGGCGTTCGAGCGCGCCCACGACGGACTGCGCGTGATTATTTAGCCGGGATTCATCGGCAAACGAGGCACGGTGGGGCGTGGAAGCGCCCCCGGGCGGCGCCGCCCACCGCGGCAACGAACTCAGTCGTCGAACTCAGTCGTCGAACTCAGTCGTCGTCCTTGGGCGCGTCGGCGTCATCCGAACCGTTCTCCGGGTTCGTGACGCTCTTCATGGAGTTCCGAAAATTCTTGATGCCCGCGCCGAGGCCTTTCCCCAACTGGGGCAGCCGTGAACCGCCGAAGATGAGGATGACGATTCCCAGGATGATCAGGAGTTCGGTCGCGCCAAAGGGGCCGACCAGCAGAACCGGAACCCACAGGAAGGAAGTCATGACGCGATTCTACCCGCTCGGGAACGGGACTGCCTCTGTCCTCCCGCGCTCGTAGACAAGCGCCGCGACCGCGATGTCTTCAGCGGCGATTCCCTGAGATTCGAACAGCGAAGACCCTGCCCCGGCACTCCGTTTTCCGGCCGCCACCACCTCGCCAAGCGTTTCCAACTCCTCCCAGCACAGTTCGCCGGCGGCCACGAGGGGCGCGAGATCCCCGCACTCGATCCGCGCCTGCTCCCGGTCGTCCACCACCACGCGCTGGGCATGCCGCACCGCAGCGCGGTCGAGTTCGCGGCGTTTCAGCGAATTCCCTCCGGCGGCCGCCACGAACGCCCCCGGGGCGAGCCATTCTCCGCGGACGACCGGCTCCCGAGCACTCGTGACCGCCACCACGATGGGCTTGCCGCGCACCGCCGCCTCGGCGCTCGGCGCCGGAACCACCTCGACTCCAAGCCGGACGGACATCGCCGCGGCGAACCGCTCCCGCCGCTCCGGGCTTCGGCAAAACGCCGCGACCCGGGTGAGCGGCCGCACCACCGCGAGCGCCTCGAGCTGCGCCTCCGCCTGGTAGCCACAACCCACGATCCCCACGCTCGCGGCCGCCGGATGGGCCAGGTAGTCCGCTGCGACCCCGGTGGCGGCGCCGGTCCGGATCTGCCCGAGCGCGTCGGCTTCCATCACGGCGGCCAGTGACCCGCTGGCCTGGTCGAAGAGCAGGAGCACGAAGCGCGCACCGTCCCGGCCCGTCAGATAGGTCTTCAGCCCGAGATAGCCAAGCGCCGCGCTCGAGGCGCTCATCGTGTGGAGCATCCGGCCCGGTACCCGGACCCGCTGCCGGGGCCGATTCTGGGCTCCGCCCGTGCCGAGCTCCCGGAATACATCCTCGATTGCAGGCACCGCGTCCCGCATGGGAAGGACCTCGCGCACGAGCGTCTCCGGGAAGTACAGGGTCACCGGAATAAGGGTACCGAGAGCGGGATCGCGAACGGGCAGGCTCCCCTTTCCTACAATCCCGGGCATGGACGTGCTCACCGCTCAGCAGATGCGCGAGGCGGATCGCCACACCATCGACGAGGCGGGGGTCCCGGCGCGCGTCCTGATGGAGAACGCCGGCCGGGCCGTCGCAGAGATCGTTGCTGCCGAGGCAGCAAGTAGCGGGCGACGAATTCTCATCCTGTGCGGGCGGGGCGGCAACGGGGGCGACGGACTCGTGGCGCTGCGGGCGCTCGCGGCGCGCGGGCTGCGGGCCACCGCCGTCCTGCTGACCGATCCGGAGCGGCTCACCGGGGCCACCAAGGCAAACTTCGAAACCGCGATGCAACTCGCGCTCCACGTCGTTCCGGTCCCCGACGAAGCCGCCTGGGAGACGGCGCTGCGCCAGGCCGGCCCGGACGGGCTCGCCGGGCCCCGCCCGGGGGTGATCGTTGACGCGATCCTCGGAACGGGAGGTTCCGGGACGCTGCGGGGGCTTGCCGCCCGGGTGATCGCCGACCTCGACCACGTCGGACGATTCCGGGACGCTCGCCGCGTCGCCATCGATATTCCGACCGGCCTCTCGGCGGATACGGGCAGCGCCCCGGACCTCGCTTTCCGCGCCGATCTCACCGTGGCGCTCGCCGCCCCGAAGATCTGTCACTTCGTTTTTCCGGCGAGCGCCGCTTGCGGGGAGATCCGGGTCGCGGAGATCGGAATTCCGCGGGTCTGGCTCAATGCCGGCACCACCGGGGTCCGAACCAACGACGCCCGCCGCGTCGCCCCGTTCTTCCCGGCTCGCGAGCCCGGCGTCCACAAGGGACAGCTCGGCCGGCTCCTGCTGATCGCGGGTTCGCGGCGGATGCCCGGAGCCGCGGCGCTCGCGGCGCAGGGCGCGCTGTCGGCGGGGGTCGGGCTGCTGACGGTGGCGGGTCCCCCCGACGGCCTCACGGAACTGCCGCCGGAGGCGATGCGGCTGCCCCTGCCCTCCACCGAGGCGGGGGAGATCTCCCTCGACGGGGTACCGGAGGTCTCCGCCTTCGCCGCTGACGCGATCGCACTCGGTCCCGGGCTCGGCAGCCGCGAGGAAACGAAGGAGGCGGTGCGAAGAATCGTCCTGACGACTTCGGCGCCGCTGGTCCTCGACGCCGACGGGCTGAACGCCTGGGCCGGACGAGCCTCGCACCTCGCCCGGAGATCGAAGCTGGCGCTGACGCCGCACCCTGGCGAAGCCGCGCGGCTGCTCAACCTGACGAACGCCGAGGTCCAGGACGACCGATTGCAGGTGGCGCGCCGCCTGGCCCGGGAAACGGAGGGAGCGGTAGCCCTCAAGGGACCCGGGACGCTGATCGCCGATCCCTGGGGCGCCGTCTTCGTGAATCGCTCGGGGGGGCCCGAACTGGCCGCCGGGGGATCCGGGGATGTCCTGACCGGAGTGGTGGGAGCGCTGCTCGCCCGACGCCTGGGTCCGCTGGAAGCACTCTCGGCGGGCGTGTTCCTGCACGGACTCGCGGGCAGCGAAGCGCGGAAGCACCGCGGGGAGGACGCCGTGACGGCGTCCGGCGTGGCCGCCCACCTCGGGAGGGCGATCCACCGTCTGCGAGCGGAGATTCCCCGGTGACCGCCGCGCCGGCGACGCCGAGGGCCGACCGGGTGGCCAGCCGCAGCCCGGAGGAGACCCTCGAGGCCGGGGCGCGCCTCGCCGCCCGCGAACCCGACTGCCGCGCCTTCTATCTCGAAGGGGACCTGGGCGCCGGAAAGACCGTTTTCGCCAAGGGATTGGCGCGGCACTACGGAGTGGATCCCAATCAGGTCACCAGTCCGACGTTCGCCCTGGTGGCGCGCTACGGCGAGGGAAGCCGCCCGCTGTACCACCTGGACCTGTACCGGATCGAGCGCCCGGAGGAACTCCGGGAGCTCGGCATCGAGGAAATGGAGGAGGAAGACGCGATCGTGATCGTCGAATGGCCGGAACGGCTCGGAGACTACTGCCGTACCGACGCGATTCGGGTGCGCCTGCTTCGCGAGCGGAACGGGACCCGGCGGATCGAGATCGCGGCGGGGAGCGACGAACGATGAACGGCCGTCCGCCCCGCCCCACCCGGCCGGCGTCGCTCCGCGGGAATGGCCGGATTGCAGTTGCGGCGCTGGCGGCAGCGCTGGCGGGAGCCGCCTGTGGGAATCCGCGGCTGCCGCCTCCCGGCGAACGGTCGAGCCTGGTTCTGGTCACCGTCTCCTCGCTTCGCGCGGACCACCTCGGAATCTACGGGTATCCGCGGAACATCAGTCCGAACCTCGACCTCTTCGGCGCTGCCGGGGCGGTGTTGCTGGAGGCGCTGACTCCCTGGCCCGAAACCGGGCGCGGAGCGGCAGCGCTCCTCACCGGAGTGGATCCGAGCCGGAGCACCCGGGGCGAACCGGCCCGGCTCCTCGAAGAAGGCACGCTCGCCTCCATGCTGCGGGCGCACGGCTACCGAACCCTCGGCGCGGTGAATCATCCGGCCCTTGCCGCGGAACTCGGCTTCGCCCGCGGTTTCGACGAGTTTCGGGAGCACTGGGGGGCCGATGCCGCGGGAGGCGCCGACGCCGTCCGCGACTTCGGGGTCGAGGCGCTTCGTGCCGCGACCGGCGAGTCTCCCGTCTTTGTCTGGCTTCATTTCTCCGCGCCCTCTCGGCCGCATGACCCTCCGGCGGAGGATCTGGATGCGGTGCGGACCGATGAGATGACCCCGGCCGGCCCGCGTTTTCGAATCGGGCCGCAACCGACCGCCGCCGTGACCGGGGGAGCCGGCTACGGGGAGATGGCGGATCGCTACGATGCGTCCATCCGGTCGGTGGACCGCGCCGTGGGCGCAGTGCTGTCGAGCCTCGCCTCCGGTCCGCTCGCCGGGAAGGCGCTGGTCGTGGTGGCTGGGCTCCACGGCGAATCTCTCGGCGAACACGGTCCCCCCTTTGAAACACCGCGGGCCCTGTTCCGGGAGACGCTCCAGGTTCCGTTGCTGCTCGGCTGGCCCGGCAGCGACGGGTCACGGTTCCCGGCGGAAACCCGCTTCGGTTCGGCAGTAGGCATCGGCGACGTCGGCCCGACTGCACTCGAACTGATCGGGGTCCCGCTCCCCGAGACGCTGCCGCTGGGCACCATCGGCAAGTCGCTCGTTCGGGCGCTTCAGGGGGACGAGCCGCGCCCCCATCGGCGGCTCTACGCGCAGTCCGAGGGCGGGCTCTTCGGCATCTTCAACGGGCGGCTGCGGATGCTCCGGATATCGGTTCCGGACCAGCAGGCGCCCCTGTTCGCGCTGTTCAACCTGGTTCGGGATCCGAACGAAGCCGAAAACGCCTATGCGCAGGCGAACTCCTCGATGGAACCCTTCAAGGCGCAACTGGAGACCCGGAGGATTCAGACCGTCGCCTGGCAACAGGAGAACGAACGGGCCGGGCCCGCGCCCCAGCTTTCGCCGGACCTCGCCGCCGCGCTCGAGGCGCGCGGCTACCGCTGACGGTCCGACGCTCGTGGCTAGGAGCGCCGGCCAGTCCTCCCGGTGGGGGCCTTCAGACCGCCGTCGCGGCCGCAGGCCGCGAAACCCCCGCCGCTACCCTCGCTCATAGCCCGGACCCACCGCGACGACGGCGAAGCGCCCCTTGGGTTCCCATCGCGCCATCCCCATTCGGCGCAGCGCCATCCGGGGAATAGCCAAGGGAGTTTCGCCCCGCTACGCGGGGCGATGCCGGTGTGAACACCGGCGCTCCTGGCCCATTCGGCGCAGCGCGCGATTCGGCTCGCGACCTACACCCCCGCCGCTGCCAACTCCTCCAGCACGCGCTCCGGCCGCAGCGGCAGCCTTCGCAACCGCACTCCCGTCGCGTCATGGATTGCGTTCGCGACGGCCGCGGGAACCGGCCGGTGCGAGGGCTCACCCGCTCCGTAGGGGCTGAGGTCCGGGCGGTCGGGGTTCGGGTCGCCGTTCACCATCACGACATCGATGCGCTCGGGCGCGTCCATGTGCGTGAGGGTCGGGTGCGTGCGCCAGTCAACGCTGGTGACCTTCTCGCCGTCGAACCGGACCTCCTCGTACAGCGTCCGGCTGATCCCGTGCAGGAGGTTCCCCTGGATGGTGCTCTCCAGACTGTTCGGGTTGATCACCAGGCCGCAGTCGTGGGCGCACACCATCCGCGGGACCCGCACCCGCCCGGTTTCGCGGTCGACCTCGACTTCGGCGATCACGGCGATCGTGGTGCGGGCGCGGTAGGCGTACGCGATGCCCCGCCCGGTGAGCAAGCGCCCGCTGCCTACCGTCCCGGGTGACGGCCGCGCGTCCCATCCGTACGCCTTGGCGGCCGCTTCGACCACCGCGATCGACCGAGCCCGGCGGAGAGCCTCGTCGTCATCGGTTGCGCCCCGCAGGAGGCGCAGCCGGAACTCGACCGGATCCGCGTCCGCGGCCGCGGCCAGCTCGTCCACGAACGACTCCCCGGCGAACGTCGTCTGCGGGCCGTTGGGATCGCGCAGGTTCCCGGTGCGGAGCGGCGTCTCGAAGGCCAGCGGGAAGCGGATCGCCCGCGTCTCCTGGCGCCGGTTCGGGATGTGATACATGTCGTCCGGCCCGCGGGCACCCCCAGGCGACGGCCGCTCGGGCCGGAGCCCCATCAGTTGCGCGATGAGCACGGTCCGGGCCTGGTTGTATCCGAGGTGCGCGTAGTTGGCGATCCGGCCCTGATAGTCCAGCGCGACCAGGTTACCGTCCGCGTCGAGCCCTCCCCGGAGGTCGATCGCGAAGGCGGGACCCTTGGTGTCCCACGCCGTCTCTTCGTGCCTCATCCACTGCATGCGAACGGGGCGGCCCAGCTCCTTGGCCAGGTACGCGGCCTCAAAGCCCGCGTCGTCCGCCGCCGTGCGCCCGTAAAGCTGCGGCCCCTCCATCCAGATCACCCGCACCTGCTCCGGCGGCATGCCCAGGAACTCGGCGATCCCGGTCCGGTGGCTGTACGGCTTCATGTCGTTGGTGTAGATCGTCATTTGGCCGTTCGAGGGATCGGCCAGGGCGTGGGCGGGCCCGATCGCGGTGTGTCCGTGGAAGGGGATGTCGTACGCGGCTTCGACGACGGTCGCGGCGTTCGCCAGCGCCCCATCGGGGTCTCCCTGCACCTCTGCCGCCCCCCGTCCACCCGAGCCCGGCACTCCCTCCGCGCTCCGCAGGTAGGCGAAGAGGTCTTCCGATGCCGGGAAGGGCGCCGTGGCGGGCTTCTCCCACGTGACGTCAAGACGTTTCGCAGCCTCGATCGCCTGCTCCTCGCGCTCGCACACGACCGCGACGTAGTTGCCCTTGCTGACGACCCGGATGAGGCCGGGCACATCGCGCACCGATGACTCGTCGATGCCCTTCAGCGTCGCGCCCGCGAAGGGCGGGCGCACGTTCCGGGCGTGAACCATCCCCGGGAGGTTGACGTCGACGGCCCACTCGAACGATGCGTCGACTTTGGCGGGGATGTCGTAGCGCGGAATCGACTGGCCGACAAGCTTCAGGTCCTGCACCGGCTTGATGCTCGCGACGCCGGTGGTCGAGTTGATGTTGGCGCCCGCCAGCGCGACATCGAAGCGCCGCCCGCCGATCAGCTCGCCGTAGGTGACCGTCCGCGAGGGATCGTCAAGCAGCGAGATCACGCCTTCGCTCACCGCGAGCTCCTCCACGGGCACGCCGAAGCGCTCCGACGCCATCTCCAGCAGCACCCGCCTGGCCTCCGCCGCGATCCGGCGTCCGACCATGGCGTCGCGCTCGATCGCGTCCGAGCCGCCCGAGCCGCCCTGGTCCACCGTCAGGTCGGTGCGTCCCATGACAACCGTGGCCCGCTCGAAGGCGATGTCGAGCTCGTCGCACATCATCTGCTGGGTGGCGGTCCCGGTCCCCTGGCCGCCATCGGTCTTGCCGATAGAGAAGGTCGCGCTGCCATCCTCGTGCACGACCAGCCACGAGTCGAGTTGGAGGAAGTCGGGATCCGGATAGGCACCGGGCTCCGAAGGCTGGGACCCAACGCCCTGGCGGGCCGCCCCAATCGGCTCCCCAGCCGCGCTCACTCCGCTCAGCCCGAAGACGAACAGTCCCGAAGTCTTGAGGAAGTCGCGCCGGGAAGTGGTCCCGCCCCAGCGCCCGAGAGCGCGGTCGATCGAGTTCGCGACCTGACCGTCGCCGGTCGCGGGCCCCTTGCCCACGGGGGCATCGGGTTCGCCGCTGGCCAGCTCCCGCCCTCTTCGCGCGTCGCGCCCGCTCATCGGTCTGCCTCCGTCTGGGCCATCGCAACCGCTGCGCGTTTCACCGCGGACTGGATCCGGAAGTAGGTCATGCAGCGGCAGAGAATCGGGTTCATGCCCTCCCGGATCTCGTCGTCGGTCGGGTTCGGGGTGGTGCTTAGCAGTGCCGCGGCCGTGAGGATCTGCCCGTTCTGGCAGAACCCGCATTGCGGCACCTGCTCATCGATCCAGGCCTGCTGGACGGGATGCAGTTGCCCGTCCTCGGGCAGTCCCTCCAGGGTCGTGATCTCGCCGTTGCTACGCGAAACCGGCAGGATGCACGAGCGGATCGCGCGCCCGTCCATCAGCACCGTGCACGTCCCGCACTGGGCAAGGCCGCAGCCGAAGCGCGGTCCCCGCAGCCCGAGATCGTTCCGCAGGACGTACAGGAGCGGCGTCGACGGATCGACGTCGAGCGTATGGGTCTCGCCGTTGACCCTGAGCGTGGTCTCTCTCATCGGTGGTTCCCCCCTCCGCGCGGAAGATCCTCGGTGCCGCAGCCGGCCGCTTCATGGCTCCACTCGCTCAGAGCCTGCGAACCCCGCCAAGTCCCTCGATCAAGAAGATTGAGATGGACCGGCACCGATCCGATTCTACGCTCTACCCTATCCATCTCGCAGGTTAGGAGCGCCGGTCTTCAGACCGGCATCGCGGCCGCAGGCCGCGAAACTCCCGCCGCTACCCTCGCTCATAGCCCGGGCCCACCACGACGACGGCGAAGCGTCCCTTGGGTTCCCATCGCGCCATCCCCATTCCGCGCAGCGCCATGCGGGGAGTGGCCACGGGAGTTTCGCCCCGCTATGCGGGGCGATGCCGGCCAGTCCTCCCGGTGGGGGCGTGAACACCGGCGCTCCTGGCCCCAACCCCTCCCCCTCCGAGCCTTCCCCGAACTCACGGCCGCGCTCGAGGCGCGCCGCTGACGCTGACGGTCCGGGTCCGCTGCTAGCGAAGGTCCTCGACCCTCTCGAAGGTCATCGAGTTCCCGCTCGGGAAGAACAGGGTCAGGAGGTTTCCTTCCACCGTGACCTCGCAGGGCTCGCGGTGGTTGTCGGCGGCTTCGGCGGGCGAGCGGAGCGCCATCGCCAGCGGAGCGGCAGGCAGGGATCCGACGGCCTCACCCGCCGACAGGTGGAACTGATGGGTGAGGAGGAGGGACCTCCCGTCGCGCGACCACTCGCCGCCCTCGGCCGATCCCCGGACCGCAGCGCCCTCCTCTCCGGTCACGAAGAAGTTCACGAACCACTCGCCGCTCGCCCTGTGTTCCCGGCTCGCCAGAAAGACGATCCGGCCGTCCACCGGCAGTTCCTCGCCGCCCCCCAGGCGGTATGCCCGGGGACGCCAGGAACCCACGATGGGATCCGCCGGGGCCGCGACCGTCGGGGTGTCCGAATTGGCGGCCGGCGACTCGCCCGGCGAGCCGCAGGCGGCGAGCGCCAGGAGGCTGATCGCCAGCACGGAAGCGGTGGCGGGCCGGGCGACCGAAGGAGGAGGATGGGACGGCATACGAAAGAGAGGCTACCCCGTCCGCGGTGCCGAGAGAGGGTGGGGCATTCGCGTTGGCTGGGCGCAGTGTTGTCGGGGCTGGTTTCGCGCTCCCGCGCGATGCCGGTCGGAGACCGGCGCTCCAGGAGAACTGGCCGGCGCTCCAGGAGAGGTGCGGCATTCGCGTCGGCAGGGCGCGGTGTTGTCGGTGCTGGTTTCGCGCTCCCGCGCGATGCCGGTCGGAGACCGGCGCTCCAAGAGGGTGGGGCACTCGCGTTGGCTGGGCGCAGTGTTGTCGGTGCTGGTTTCGCGCTCCCGCGCGATGCCGGTCGGAGACCCCCACCGGGAGAACTGGCCAGCGCTCCAGGAGAGGGTGCGGCACTCACGTTGGCTGGGCGCGCGCGTCGGCTGGGCGCGCGCGTTGGCTGGGCGCGCGCGTCGGCTGGGCGCGCGCGTTGGCTGGGCGCGCGCGTCGGCAGGGCACGCGCGTTGGCAGGGCGCGGTGTTGTCGGTGCTGGTTTCGCGCTCCCGCGCGATGCCGGTCGGAGGCCCCCGCCGGGAGAACTGGCCAGCGCTCCAAGAGGGTGCGGCATTCGCGTTGGCTGGGCGCAGTGTTGTCGGTGCTGGTTTCGCGCTCCCGCGCGATGCCGGTCGGAGACCGGCGCTCCAACTGGCCAGCGCTCCAGGTCCCGCGGAGTAACCTTCCGTGCCCATGAGAATCAGGGGGCGAGCGGCGCGTTACGGCGTCGCCGGAAGCCTTGCGGCCTGCCTGCTCCTCCTGCCGGCGTGCTCTTCGTTCATCACGAACATGGCGGTGAATTCCCTCGCCGGGGTGCTCGCTGAAGGCGAGGCCGTCTTCCGCTCGGACGATGACCTCGGCCTCGTCGAAGGGGCCCTCGCCAACAACCTGAAGCTGATGGAGACTCTCCTCGAAACCAACCCGGAAAACCGGGAGGTCCTCCTGAGCGCTACCAAGGGTTTCCTGCTCTACGCCTACGGGTTCGTGGAGCCGGACCTCTTCGAACTGGACTTCACCCAGTTCGAGGAAAGGCAGGCGGTGCGGAGGCGGGCCGCGCGGCTCTACCGGCGCGCCACCGACTACGGACTGCGCGGGCTCGAGGTGGACTACCCGGGGATCAGCGAGCGGCTCCGGCGCGATCCCGAAGCGGCGGTGATGGAACTCGAGGTGGAGGATGCCGGGCTCGCGCTGTGGACCGGAACCGCGATCGGCGCCCGGATCGGGATGGAGACCGACAATCCCGAGGCCACTGCGGATCTGTCGGTCATGGGAGCGCTGCTCTACCGGTCGCGGGAACTCGACGACGGCGTGGACGCCGGAGTGGTGTACGACTATCTGAGCATCTACGAGACGGCCCGGATCGGGGGCTCCCTCGACGAGGCCCGCGAGTACTACGAACACGCCCTCGAGCTCGGGCCGGATCGGCGGCCGGTGCTCTGGTCCACCTGGGCGGAAACCGGGGCAGTCGCCGGCGGCGACCGGGAGGAGTTCGAAACCCTCCTGCAGCAGACGCTCGATTTCGACATCGACAGCGAACCGGAAGGCCGCCTGTTGAATCGGGTCGCGCAGAAACGGGCGGCCTGGCTGCTCGCCAACGTGGACGACTATTTCTTCGACGAAATGCAGGACCACCGCTGAGGATCCCGTCATGAACAGACTCAAGGAGCTTTTCTCCGCCCGGCGCGGCGTCCTGTTGGCGGCCGCCGGTCTCGCCCTCCTCCTGCCGGCGGCCGCGGCCGAGGCGCAGGTCAACCTGCGTCTCGCCACGGTGGCGCCAAAGGGATCTGCCTGGTACCTCATCCTCGACAAGATGGTGGCCGCCATCGGCCGGGACACCGGGGGCGAAGTGCACATCCGCATCATCGCCGGGGGCGCCGCCGGCGACGAGAGCGACATGATCCGCAAGATGCGGCTCGGTCAGGTCCAGATCGCCGCGGTCTCCAATGTGGGCCTCGCGGAGCTGGACTCGAGCGCCTGGACGCTTTCCATTCCCATGGTGTTCCGTAACTATGCTGAATGGGACCATGTCCGGGAAGCCATGAATCCGAGCATCGAGGAGGCGCTCCGGGGACACGGGTTCCGGACTCTCGCCTGGGCCGACGTGGGGTGGCTTCACTTCTTCGCGAGCAAACCCGTCAATTCACTCGACGACCTGAAGAACCTGAAACTCGCGGGCGCCGCGAGTGACCCGACGGTGCTCGATCTCCTGCGCTGGGCGGGTTTCGACCCGGTCCAGATCAACACGGTCGAGCTCGTCAGCGGCTTCCAGACGGGACTCGTCGAGGCGGCGCCCCTGCCGGTCATCCTGGCCGAGGGATCCCAGCTCTACCGTTCGGCCGAATTCATGAACGACCTGCCCTGGGCGCCGATGCAGGGCGCCATCATCATCCACGATCAGGGATGGGACCGGCTGGACGCCTCCCAGCAGGAGGTGGTCGTCCGCCGGAGCCGGGAAGCGGCGCTGGAATTCCGCGCGACAAACCGCGAGCAGGAGCGGAAGTCGCTGGAAGCGATGAAGTCCCGCGGACTTCAGGTGATCGAAGCCTCCGCGGAATTCGAAGCCGACTGGATCGAGGCGGCCGAGGTGATGTTCCCGATGATCCGGGAACGCCTGGTCCCTGCCCCGGTGTTCGACCGGGTGATCCGGCTCCGCGACGAGTTCCGGGCGGCCCATAAGTAGGAAATAAGTAGGGAATGAACAGGGGACCTGCCGCCCCATGAGCGAGGCCGCCGCCGAAGAGACCTCCGGAGCCGCCCCGTCGCCCGGACGCCTCGCGGGGTTCGAGGACGCCCTCTCCGTGGGCGCCCTGGTCCTGATGGCGGCGATCCCGATCGGGGAGGCGCTCATCCGGCCGGTGTATCCGACCGGGATTCCCGGTTCGACGATGTGGGTGCAACACCTCACGCTCTGGGTGGGTTTCCTGGGAGCGGCGGTTGCGGCCCGCCGGGGGGAACTGCTCTCGCTCAGCGCCGGCCCGAGCATGGCGTCCGATGTCTGGCGACCGCGACTCCTTTCGCTCTCCGGGGCCGTCGGCGTCGTGGTGTCGGTCGTGCTCGCCTACGCGAGCGTGGTGCTGATCCGCGCGGAGTGGTCGGGTGGGCGCGAACTCGCGTTCGGAGTTCCGGTCTGGGTTGCCGAAGGCGTGATGCCGGTGGGCTTCTTGCTGATCGCCTGGCGGCTCTTCCGCCGGATCCCGACCCGCTGGGGCCGCTGGGCGGCCATCCTCGGCCTCGCCATCCCGCTCCTGCTGCACGAGGGACTCACCGGGTTCGCCCTCACCGGGAACGGGATCGAATGGCCGCTGCTCGCCCTGATCCTGATTGCCGCGGCGTTCGGAGCCCCGATCTTCGTCGCGCTCGGCGGCGCCGCCGCCGTGCTCCTGTGGAGCAACTGGGACCCGGTCGCCGCGATTCCCGCGGAGGCCTACAGCATGGTCAGCAAGCCGACGCTGCCGACCATCCCGCTCTTCACCCTCGCGGGCTACATCCTCGCCGAGGGCGGCGCTCCGAAACGGCTCGTGATCCTCTTCCGCGGGCTCTTCGGCTGGATGCCGGGCGGGATCGCGGTGGTCGCCCTCGTGGTGTCGGCGTTTTTCACCTCTTTCACCGGGGGAAGTGGGGTGACGATCCTCGCGATGGGGGGCCTGATGTACCCCATGATGCTCACCGAAGGGCACCGTCCGAAGTTTGCGACCGGTCTCCTGACCGCCGCGGGCTCGCTGGGGCTTCTGCTGCCCCCCTCGCTGGCGGTCATCCTCTACGCGCTCATCGCCGAGGTGGACATCGAGCGGCTGTTCGTGGCCGGGATCGTCCCGACGGTGATCCAGATCGGGCTGGTGGCGGGTTTCACCATTCTCGTGACCCGGCGCTTCGCCGGCAAGACGTCCCCCTTCCAGGTGCGCGAGGCGGCGCGGGCGCTCTGGATCGCCAAGTGGGAAGCGGCCATCCCCATCGTGGTTCTGGGGGTCATCCTCGGCGGGTTCGCGACCCTCGTGGAGGCAGCCGCCATTACGGTCCTTTACGCGCTCTTCATCGAGTTCGTGGTGCACCGGGAGGGGAAAACGCTTTCCGACCTCGTCCGCACCGGTGGGAATGCGGTCACCCTGATCGGCGGCGTGCTGCTCATCCTGGGCACCGCGCTCGGGCTCACCAACTACCTGATTTTCGCCGACATCCCGGGCACCGCGGTCGACTGGGTCCAATCGTTCGTGGCCTCCCCGCTGTTCTTCCTGCTGCTCCTGAACGTCTTCCTGCTGGTGGTCGGGTGTCTCATGGACATCTATTCGGCGATCGTGGTCGTCGTCCCCCTGATCGTTCCCCTCGGGCTCGCCTATGGAGTGGACCCGGTCCACCTCGGCATCATCTTCCTGACGAACCTGGAACTGGGCTATCTCACCCCGCCGGTGGGCATGAACCTCTTCCTCGCCTCCTACCGGTTCAAAAGGCCCCTCGGCGAGGTCTATCGCGCGGCCGTCCCCTTCTTGCTGATACGAGCCGGCGCGGTGCTGCTCGTGACCTACATCCCGTATCTCACGCTCGCGTTGCCGGGGCTGGTTTTCGACTAGCCTGAAAGGGGACTGCCTGAGGGCACCGAGTGGATTTCCAGATCGCCGACCGGCACCGGAAACGCCGTACCCGGCGGCTGATCTTCGCCGGCGGAGGGGCGGCCGCGCTGGCGGCGCTCCTGATCCTGCTCGGCAGGATCGGCCCCGGGGCGCCCGAGGTGAACCGCTCCGTCGTCTGGACCGGCGTTGTCGAGCGGGGCGAGTTCGTGCGGCAGGTGCGCGGCCCCGGCAGCCTGCAGGTTCCTCCCGAACAGATCCGCTGGCTGGCCGCGGAGACCCGCGGACGGGTTGAAGAGCGGCGCGTGCTGCCGGGGACGCCGGTCGAGGCGGACACCGTGCTGCTCGTGCTCTCCAATCCGGAGCTGGCGCAGCAGACCCGGGACGCCGAACTCCAGCTCCGCGCCCAGGAGGCGGAACTCCGCCGGCTACTGGATCAGACCCGATCCGATCTGCTGGAGCAGCAAAACGCCGCCGGCCAGTTGGCCTCCTCCTCGACGAAGGCCCGGCGGCTCGCCGACGCCAACCAGAAACTCTTCGAGGCGGGATTCGTCGGGGAGCTGATCCACCGGCGCAGCCAGGTCAGCGCGGAAGAACTCAAGACCCGCCACGCACTCGAAGAGGAGCGTCTCTTCATCCTTTCCGATTCGAGCAAGGCGCAGCTCACCTCCAAGGAAGCGACGGTGGCGCGCTTTCGGGCGGTGCTGGCGCTCCGCCGGCGTCAGCTCGCGGCCCTCACGGTGCGGGCCGGACGGGTCGGAATCCTGCTGGAGGCTCCCGTCGAAGTCGGCCAGGAGGTGACCCCCGGGCAAAACCTCGCGCGGGTTGCCGATCCCCAGGAACTGAAGGCGGTGCTGCGGATCGCCGAGACGCAGGCGCGCGACATCGAGCCCGGCCAATCGGCGCTCGTGGACACCAGGAACGGTGTCATCGAGGGCGTCGTTTCCCGGGTGGATCCCGCGGTGCGCGACGGGACGGTGGCGGTGGACATCCGGCTTGCAGGCGCGCTCCCCCGCGGCGCCCGTCCGGACCTTTCGGTGGACGGCACCATCGAACTGGACCGGATCCCGGACACGCTCCACGTCGGCCGGCCGGCCTACGGCCAGCCGGGGAGTACGGTCGGACTCTTCCGGATTGCGCCCGACGGCCAGACCGCGGTGCGGGTTCCGGTCGAACTCGGAAGGGGCTCGGTGAACCGCATCGAGGTGCTCGGCGGTCTCGCCGAGGGCGACGAGATCATCCTCTCGGACACCTCCGCCTGGGACACCTGGGACGCGATCCGTTTGCGGTAGGGCGGCGTTAGAGCGCCCTGCACCGGTCCGGCAACCGGCTGCTGGCAGGCGCGCTCGCCGTTGTCCGGCCGCCGCATCGTAAGGAAGAAGGCCGGGGGACGTTGCCGCCCGGCGGCGCATTCGGGCGGCCGGCTCGGGGCCGCCGGCTCCGGGTCCGCCGGGATCAGCCGGCAGTGGTCAATCAGGGTCGGTCAGGGCTCCGCCCCCGGGGGATCCACCGAGAAGCGCCAGACCGTGCGGGAGCGGTACTCCTCGCCCGGACGAAGGACGGTGTCGGGGAAACGGGGCTGGTTCGGCGAGTCCGGGTAGTGCTGGGTTTCGAGACAGAAGCCGGACCGGTGGCGGTAGGCGCGGCCGCCCTTGCCGACGACGCTCCCGTCGAGGAAGTTGCCCGAATAAAACTGGATCCCCGGTTCGCTGGTGAAGATGTCGAGCACCCGGCCGCTCGCCGGATCGCGGACCCGCGCGGCGCGCGCCAGGCCCTCGGTTTCGGCGCCGGTGTCGCTGCCGCCGCCGGGCGGCGGGGCGGACTCCCCGCCCAGGACGAAGTTGTGGTCGTAGCCGCCGCCCCGGAGCAGTTGCAGGTGGGGTTCGCCGATGCGCTCTCCGATCCGCCGCGGGGCGGTGAAGTCGAACGGCGTGCCCGCCACCGGGACGATCTCGCCCGTCGGAATCAGGGTTTCGTCCACCGGGGTCATGAAATCGGCGTGAAGCAGCAGCTCGTGTTCGAGGACATCGGCGCTCACGCCCGCCGACAGGTCGAAGTACGTATGTTGCGACAGGTTTACCGGGGTGGGCGCGTCGGCGACCGCCCGATAGTCGATCAGCAGTTCGTCGTCGTCGGTGAGCGTATAGGTCACCCGCGCCGACAGGCGCCCCGGGTATCCCTCTTCCCCCGCCGCGCTCTCGTATCCGAGACGAGCGCTGGCGCGATCCTCGCGGGCCTCGGTTTCGAGTGTCCAGAGCACCTTGTCGAAGCCGCGGATCCCTCCGTGCAGGTGGTTGTCGCCGTTGTTCCGGGCCAGTTCGTAGCGCACGCCGTCGAGTTCGAAGCGGCCGCCGGCGATGCGGTTGGCGTAGCGGCCGACGACCGCGCCGAAGTAGGGGCTGTCCCCCAGATAGCCGTCGAGGTCGGCGAAGCCGAGGGTGATGTCGCCGGGGGACCCGGAGCGGTCGGGCACTCGCAAGGCGCGGATGATCGCCCCGTAGGCGATGATCTCGACTTCGAGTCCCTTCCGGTTGCGGAGCGTGGCGCCAGCGACTTCGGCCCCGCCGGGAAGGACACCGAAGACGGACTTCGTGACGCGCGCCGGGCTCTCCCCGGCGGGCTGCCCAGTTGCGGCTTGCCCTGTCGCGGGCTGCCCGGTCGCGGCGTGCCCGGTTGCGGCTTGCCCGGTTGCGGCTGGCCTCGGCGGCGCGCCGCACCCGGCGGAGAGAGGAAGCGCCATTGCTCCCGCGCCGGCCAGCAGGGTGAAGACAGCGGTCGGATGCCGGCGCCGCACGACGGAGCACCATCCCGGGCGACGAAGCGGTCGGCGCAGATTCCTTCGGGAGCGCCCGGTCCGAACCGCGGAGCCACGGACACCGGAGGTCGGTCGAATCGTCATCGGGGCGCCGCGGATAGGGGCCGATGGTACCCGGGTCAAATTCCACCCGGCATGCCGGCGGAGCGGCCCGGGGCGCCCACTTATCGGGGGTAAAGCCCTGCCGCCCTCGCGGCGGCGGCCATGGGAAGGATCCGGGTAGAGATTTCGCCATATTCCCCAATGACCCTCCGGCCGGTGGTGGACTACTGCGGGGGAATCCTCACTTGATCCACAAGAAGGAAACCGGGAACGGGACTTCCGAACTTCGGGGCCTTCGCTGCCGCCCGCCGGCGGCGGGCTGTGCCGGTCTGATCAAACCGGCATCGCTCCCCACAGGGGAGCGAAACTCCCGTCGCCAATCCCTGCATGGCGCAGCGGGCAACGAGGATGGCGCTACGCCACCCAGACTAGGAGCGCCGGTCTTCAGACCGGCATCGCTCCCCGCAGGGGAGCGAAACTCCCGTCGCCAATCCCTGCATGGCGCAGGCGGCAACGGGGATGGCGCAACGTCACTCACGCGTCCCCACGGCGTTTCGCCGTCCCCGGTTAGGCCTCGGTTAGGCCCGGTGAATCGGCGAGCATAGTGGTGGGAGTTTCGCGGCCTTCGGCCGCGATGCCGGTCTGAAGACCGGCGCTCCTTGCGCGCAAGGGAGTTTCGATGGCCGGCGCGCAGCGCCGGGCGGTTCGGGGACGGGGGCTCACCCACCCCAACCTGCCCACCCCAACCTGTTTGCTGGGACTTGTCGGGAGAAGTGCCCCTGTCCCCGGACCGCTCCGCAGTCAGGGCCGGGTGAGGGAGAGCGCGATGCGGTCGGCCACCCAGTCTGCGAGTTCTGCGCCTGCTCGCTCACCGGGCTCCGGCAACCCGAGCGGGAATCGCTCGGCGAATACGTGGGGCGGGTCGGAGTCCCGCACCAGCAGGATGTCCAGGCGAATCTCCTCGCCGCCGGTTTCTGCCGATCGAGGTGCCGCCCACGAGGACCCCGGGCCGAGCGGGCTGCCGGGACCCGATTCGATGCTGCCGGCCAGGACGTAGTCGGCCCCGAGCCGGGCCGCGATTGCGACCAGGCCTTCCTCGCGCTCCTGGGGACCGAACGCGGGACGCAGCCGGCGCGGCGAGAGCTCGAAGATGCCGGCCGCATCCTCATCGAGGCGCGTGCGGACCGCTTCCGTGAACTGCCGGGCTAACGAGGTGAACTCTCCCCGGCCGGTGCGGTTGTCGAAGTCCGGGATCAGCAGCACCGGACGGCTGACCGGGTCGGGCTTACGGATCACGGTGGGCTTGCCGGCGACCGCGAGGAGGGTGAGGCCGCTCCCCAGCGCGAGGATTGCCGCCACCACAAAAAAGCCTCTCGGCAGACCGCTTCTCACCTTGCCCCCGAACGCTAGCGCGGCGATCATAAGCACCGGAATCCATGAACGCCGTCGCCCTCGTGAAGCAGGTTCCCGACCGGAACTCGGCGTTTCGTCCGGCGGGTGACTGGATTGACGAATCCAGTCTCGGCTACGGCATCAACGACTACGACCGTTACGCGGTGGAAGCGGTCCTGGCCCTGAAAGAGGCGGGGCACGCGGCGGAAACGATCGCGGTAACCGCGGGTCCGGCGGACGCGGGCCAGGTGCTGAGGAGTTGTCTCGCCATGGGAGTGGACCGCGGTGTCCACCTGGTGACCGACCGCTCCCACCTCGCGGACCCCTTCTTCGTGGCGCGGGCGCTCGCGGCTGCGGTGGCGAAGCTGGAGCCCGGCGTCGTGACTGCCGGTCTCCTCGCCGAGGACAGCGGCCACGGACAGGTGGGGGGACTGGTGGCCGGCCTGCTGGGGTACTCGTTCGCGTCCGCGGTAACCGAGATGCACTTCCGGGACGGATCGCTCGAGGTGCACCGGGAACTCGAAGGCGGCCGGATCGCCGTCGTCGCACTGCGCCTGCCGGCGGTGGTGGCCGTCCAGACCGGCATCAATACTCCGCGCTACGCGAGCCTGCGCGGAATCATGGCGTCGCGGCGCAAGCCGGTCGAGCGCACCGACCTCGCGCCGCCGGACGACAGTCGCGGGCTTCGGGGCGGACTCCGGCGGCTGACGCTCCAAAAGCCCGAACGCGGCGCCGGCGCCGAGATTCTCCAGGGTTCTCCCGCGGAGGTGGCGGCGGCGCTCGTTCCCCGGATCCGCACCGGCGCCGGGATTTCCTTTCCCGGAGACTCCGCATGAGCCGCCGGGTCCTGATCCTCGCGGAGCGGGGCGAAACCGGCATCATCGACTCCAGCTACGAGCTGATCGAGGCCGCCTCCCGCCTGGCCGGCAGTTCGGAGGAGGTGAGCGTCGTCCTTCCCATCGGTGACGCCAGCGACGCCGACGAACTGACCGGCGCCCTTCCCGCCGGCGAACTCCTGCTCGTCGAGGGGCCGGCCCTCGCGGCTCCGACCGCGGACGGCTACGCCGCCGCCGTCCTGCATGCGCGGGAGGCCAGCGGGGCGGACTGCGTCCTGCTGTCCCACAACCCGGTCGGCTGGGACGTCGCGCCGCTCGTTGCCGCGCAGCTCGGGACCGCGGTCGCCACCGCGGTGTCGGCGCTTTCCTGGAGCGAGGACGGCCTGGTCGCAAAACGGCCGGCGTTTCTCGGCAAGTTCGTCCAGGAGGTGCTGGCGCCGGGCCTTCCCGCGGTGGCGACGGTCGAGCGCGGCGCCTTCCCGGCCCGGAAGGCGGGTCCGGCGTCCTCTGTCCGCATCCTCCCCTCCCCCATCGGTCCGGACGATCTGCGCTCGCGTCTCGTGGAAGTGCGGGACGCCGGCGGCGGCGGAGTGGATCTGACCGCGGCGGAGGTGGTGGTCGCCGCCGGACGGGGCCTCGGCGGCCCCGAAAACCTGGAAATCGTGCGGGAGCTGGCGGCGGCGCTCGGGGGCGTGGTGGGCGCTTCCCGGGCGGTGACCGACGCCGGCTGGTTGCCGCACGAGTTGCAGGTCGGTTCGAGCGGCGTGACCGTGTCGCCGAAGCTCTACGTCGCTTGCGCGATCTCGGGCGCCATCCAGCATCTCGTCGGTATGCGCGGCTCCCGCTTCGTGGTGGCTATCAACAAGGATCCCGACGCTCCGATCTTCAGCGCGGCCGATGTGGGCATCGTCGGCGACGCCCTGGAGGTCATTCCGGCGCTCACCGAGGCGGTCCGGAACCCGGAACGGACGCGCGGTTAGTCAGGGGCGCTGCTGCGCCACGGGGGGATTGGCGACGGGAGTTTCGCGGCCTGCGGCCGCGATGCCGGTCTGGAGACCGGCGCTCCTAGCCGTGAGATTGGCGTGGCGCAGGGTCGTCGGTGCGGGTTTCGCGCTCCCGCGCGATGCCGGTCGGAGACCGGCGCTCCTGGTCGTGAGATTGGCGGGGCCAGCGTTGTTGGGGCGGGTTTCGCGCTCCCGCGCGATGCCGGTCGGAGGCCCCCACCGGGAGAACTGGCCAGCGCTCCATGTCCCCGTGATTCTGTGTGGTTGGTGATGCGTGGGTTTGTAGGCGTGAAATTGGTGGGGGGTGGGGTCGTTGGTGCGGGTTTCGCGCTGCCGCGCGATGCCGGTCGGAGACCGGCGCTCCTGGTCGTGAGATTGGCGGGGGGCGGGGTTGTTGGTGCGGGTTTCGCGCTTCCGCGCGATGCCGGTCGGAGACCGGCGCTCCAGAACTTCCGGCTGGCTCCGTTCGTTATACCGGACCGAGTGAAGGGCGGCGGCGCCGCTCCTTCCGCCGCCGGACACGGCCTCTTCCCAAGATGCGAAGCGCTCTCCGCTCCCTCCTGCAGAATCCCGGGTACGCGGCGCCCGCGTTTTTGGTGGTCGCGCTCGGGGTCGGAGTGAACACGGCGGTTTTCACCGTGGTCCACGGGTCCCTGTTCGCGCCCCTGCCCTACCGCGCCCCGGACGAGCTGGTGCGGGTGGCGACCCAGTTCCCCAGCATGGGTTTCGACCGGTTCTGGATCTCCGCTCCGGAATACCTCGAATACCGCGAGTGGAGCGCGTCGTTCGCCGAGTCCGGGGTCTTCAACGCGGGAACGTCTTCGGTACAGGCCGGCGGGGCGCCGTTTCGCGGCCAGGTCGCTTCGGTTACCGCGAGCCTCTTTCGCACCCTGGGGATCTCCGCTTCCCGGGGGCGGGTCTTCACGGGCGCGGAAGACCGACCCGGCACGGAGCCGGTCGTCGTCCTCTCGGACGGGATCTGGCGGCGCTCCTTCGGCGCCGACCCCGAGATCCTCGGCGCCCGGATCTCGGTGGACGGGATCCGGCGGACGGTGGTGGGGGTATTGCCGCCCGGGGTGGATCTCCTCGACCTCCGGATCGAGTTCTGGATCCCGCTCGCCCTCGACCTCGCCGACCTCCCCGGCCGCGCCTCCCACAACTACACGATGGTCGCCCGGCTCGCGGACGGCGTCGCGCTCGACGCGGCCCGCGCCGAGTTGCCCGCGCTGCTCGAACGCTGGCGATCGGAGTCCCAAGACACCCACGCGCCCGATCCCGAGTTCCACCCGGTGGTCCTGTTCGACCTCCACGAGGACGTCGCCGGCGATCACCGGGACCGGTTGCTCGCGCTCTTCGCGCTCTCCGGGCTCCTGCTGCTCGCCGCGTGCGCCAACCTCGCGAACCTCATCCTGGGGCGCGCCGAGGCGCGGCGCGGCGACTTCGCGCTACGCACCGCGCTCGGCGCCCGCCGCGCCGAGGCCGTGCGGCCGTTCGTCGCCGAAGGGTTGATCCTCGCCGGGCTCGGCGGCGCCGCGGGCGTCCTGCTGGCGCGGGCCGGGGTCGGGGCGCTGCTCGCCGCCTACTCGAGCGGGATCCCCCGGGTCGTCGAGATCGGGATCTCGGGCCCGGTGCTGGCCTTCGCCCTCGCCTCGATCGCGATCACCGGCGCGGTCTTCGGCCTGGCGCCCGCGACCCACCTCGCCACCGGACGCCGGCAGGCGCACCTGCTGCGGGAACTCTCTGCCGGCGGGGTGCGGACGACGCCGCGCCGCCGCCTCGCGCGGCAGGCGCTGGTCGCCGTCGAGATCGGCCTGTCGGCCGTACTGCTGGTCGCCTGCCTGTTGCTCGTGCGCAGCCTCGCCGCCATCCGGGCGACCGACCCCGGATTCACGCCGGAAAACCTCGCCACCTACCAGACCTTCCTTCCGGATACCGACTACCCGGAGGCTGCCGACCAGCTCGCCTTCCTGGAGCGGCTGCGCGCCCGGCTCGCCGCCGTGCCCGGTGTCACCTCGGTCACCTACATGAGCGGACTGCCGCCCCGGCGGAGGCTGAACGCCAACGATACGGATATCGAAGGCATGCCCGAAGGCGAAGGGTTCCCGACCCAGAACATGGACTACTGGCAGTTCGCCGGACCCGGGTATTTCGAGACCATGGGGATTTCGCTGCTGGCGGGCCGGGGATTCACCCCGTCCGACGACGGCGGGGCGACCCCGGTGGCGGTCGTGAACCGGACGGCGGCGGAGCTCTTCTGGCCGGGCCAGGACCCGGTCGGACGCCGGCTGCGGCCGCCCGGGCCGAGCGTCCCGTGGTTCACGGTCGTCGGGGTGGCCGAGGACGTGAAACAGGGCGGCCTCGAGGTGGAAACCGGCACCGAGGTCTATTTCCACTATCCCCAGACGGCGGCGGGGGTGGGTTTCGCGCCGCGGACGGTGAACCTGGTCACCCGCGCACCGCTTTCGCCCGAGGTCCTCGCGCCGGCGGTCCGGGAGGCCACCCACGCGCTCGACCCAGCGCTCCCGGTGGACGGCTTCCGGAGCATGGAGACGGTGCTTTCCGATTCGGTCGCCGGGCCGCGGTTCCTCGCCCTGCTGCTCGTCGTGTTCGCGGGGCTCGCGGTCGCGCTCGCCGCCGTGGGGGCAGGAAGCGTGGTCGCGGCGCTCGCCGCCGAGCGTACCCCCGAGCTGGGAGTGCGGATGGCGCTCGGCGCCACCCGGGGAGGCGTGTTACGCCTGGTGCTCGGCCAGGGGATGCGGCTCGCCGCGCTCGGGCTCGGGGTCGGCGCGGCCGCCGCGTGGGCGGCGGGCCGGCTGCTCCAGAGCCTGCTCTTCGGGGTGAGCGCCACCGACCCCGTGTCCTTTGCGGCGGCCTTCGGGATCGTCCTCGCCGCCGCGGCGCTCGCCTGCGTGCTCCCCGCCCGCCGCGCCGCCGGCCTCCAACCGACCGACGCGCTGCGCCACGGATAGCGGGCCGCGGTGCGCTGGCCCGCTCGGGTCGGCCCGCCGGCCCGGGTCAGCCCTCCCGCGCGCGTCAGCCCTCCCGCCCGCGTCAGACGGTCGCCTGGGTCAGGCGGTCGGCTTCACCATCGCTTCCGGGAGGACCCAGGCGTCGAACTGTTCGGCCGTCAGGAGGCCCAGGGCCAGCGCCGCTTCCTTGAGCGAAGTCCCGTCGTTATAGGCCTTCTTGGCGATCTTCGCCGCGTTGTCGTAGCCGAGGTGCGGGTTCAGCGCGGTGACCAGCATGAGCGAACGCTCGAGGTTTTCGCGCAGGCGGTCCAAGTTCGGCTCGATGCCCACCACGCAGCGCTCGCGGAAGGAGTCGCAGCCGCCCTCGATGAGCCGGGCGCTTTGCAGGAAATTGTGGGCGATGAGTGGCTTCATCACGTTCAGCTCGAAATTGCCCCCCGCGCCGCCGACCCCGATCGCCACGTCGTTCCCGAGCACTTGGGCCGTCGCCATGAGGAGGGCCTCCGACTGGGTCGGGTTCACCTTGCCCGGCATGATCGAACTTCCCGGCTCGTTCGCCGGGATCCGGATCTCCCCGATTCCGGAACGGGGGCCGGAGGCCAGCCAGCGGATGTCGTTGGCGATCTTGTGGAGCGACACCGCCACCGTCTTCAGCGCCCCGTGGGCGGCCACCAGCGCGTCCTTCGAGGCCAGCGCCTCGAACTTGTTGGGGGCGGTCACGAACTCGCACCCGGTGAGCCGGGTGAGGCAGGTCGCGGCCCGCGCCCCCATCTCGGGATGGGCATTCAGGCCCGTCCCCACCGCGGTGCCCCCGAGCGCCAACTGGCGGAGATGGGGGAGCGACGCCTCGATCCGCGCGGCGCCGTGGTCGAGTTGGGCGGCGTAGCCCGAAAACTCCTGCCCGAGGGTGAGCGGAGTGGCGTCCTGGAGGTGGGTGCGTCCGATCTTGACCACCGAGCGGAAGGCCTCCGCGCGTTCGGCGAGCGCCGCGCCGAGCGCCCGGACCGCGGGAAGCACCCGCTCCTCGAGGGCCAGGACCGCCGCCACGTGCATCGCGGTCGGGAACACGTCGTTCGACGACTGCCCCCGGTTCACATCGTCGTTCGGGTGGATGAGTCGTTCTTCGCCGCGCGGCCCGCCGAGGATTTCGCTGGCCCGGTTCGCGAGCACCTCGTTCAGGTTCATGTTGGACTGGGTGCCGCTGCCGGTCTGCCAGACGAGGAGCGGGAACTCGCGCTCGTGGTCTCCCGCGAGGACCTCGTCGGCGGCGGCCGCGATGGCGTCCGCCTTCTCCTCGGAGAGCCGGCCGAGATCCCGGTTGACGAGCGCCGCCGCCTTCTTGACGAGCGCGAGCGCCGCGACGATTTCGCGGGGCATCCGTTCGCCGGAGATGCGGAAGTTCTGCCGGGAACGCTCGGTCTGCGCCCCGTAGAGCCGCTCGGCGGGAACGGCCACCTCGCCGAGGGTGTCCCTCTCGATCCTGGTATTTGACTCCGTCATCTGCACCTCCTGTCACGGTCCGGTTGCGGCGCCCGGAATCGTACCGTGGCGGTGACTCCGGGAAGGTCGGGCGGCCCAGCCGTCGGAGTGCTAGCAGAGAGTGCTAGCATCCGGACGACCATCCCGGGGAGGTTTCCATGAGTCACGCCATCACGGTTCGCGGTCTCGACGAGAGCGAAAAGTCCTGGCTGCAGGCGGAAGCCAAGGTTGCGGGGATCTCCATGGAGGAGTTCGTCCGCCGGATGATCCGCAAGCAGCGGGAGCAGAGCACGGCCACCGAGAGCGTGTCGGACATCTGTCTCCGCTACTTCGGCCCGGAGCGCGGGGTGGAGTTGCCGCCGCGGGGAAAGTACGGCTACCGGCCACTCGAATTTCCCGAGGACGAGTTCCCCGCGGATGACGAGACCTGACCTTGAAATCCTACTGCCTGGTCGACGCGAACGTCGTCTCGGAGTTGATGAGGCCAGTGCCGAACCCCACCGTCCTGGCGTTCCTCAATCAGATCGGCCCTGATGGGCTCGGCATCGCGTCCGTCACCGCATGGGAGATCCTGAACGGCCTCGGGAAGATGTCCCCCGGCAGGCGGCGCTCCGAACTCACCGAACAGTTCCACGGGTTCTGCGAACGCCTCTTCCAGGATCGCATCGTCGACTGGACGTTTGGGGACTCCCGGATCTGTGCCCACCTCATGGAGGACAAGCGCAGGCGTGGAGAACCGCTCGATTCTCAACTGGCCGACGCTTTCCTCGCCGCCGCCGCGGTCCGGCGGAACCTGACGATCATCACCCGGAACACCCGGGACTTCCGGAACACCGGCGCCCGGACCGTGAACCCCTGGGCCGTCGGCTGACCCGGAGGTCGCGGCTCAGCGGCAAGCGCCGAGGTGGCGCGAGAAACAGTCGTCGGCGACCGCGAGTTCGAAGTTGAGAAAGGGCGCCCGGACATCGCGGTCGCCGTGCTGGATCAGGACCGGCGCGGTGATGTTCCCGATACGGGCGAGAGTTTCCGTCTTGTCGTAGATCTCCGGACGTTCCTCGGGGAGCCCCCCGTGGCCGTCCACCGTGAACACCCTGCCGAGCCGGTCCTGATGCTCGAACGTCTGGCGCTCGGAGTAGATCCCGGCCATCGGCGCCGCCGCATCGAACTTGTCCGGCGTGCGGGTGATGGCGGCCATGCTCTGCATCCCGCCGTAGCTGTAGCCGTAGATGCCGACCCGGCCGCTTGTGTACGGTTGGGCACGCAGCCAGTCGGCGGCGGCGCCGGGATCGAGGGCCTGTGTGTTCAGCCAGTCCTGGTCCCCGAGATCCTGGAACTCGCGCCCGAAGCCGGAGCCGCCCCGGTAGTTGACCGCGAGCACCACGAATCCCCGGGACGCGAGGTACTGCTCGGTGAGGTTCGGACCCGTGAGGTAGGAGTTCGTGCCACCCCCATGGACCTGGACGAGCGCCGGGCAGACCGCGCCGGCCTCGACGGCTTCAGATCGGCTTTACGCGCTCTGCGGCCCTGCGGGCCGCTACCGTGTCCTCTTAAGTCATTGAATTGTCACTATGTTATACGTGTCCTCGACAGCGGACATTACTTCTGGCATCACATCCAGAATGGGCCGGCGGCCCCGAAGCGAACGTGGTTGCAGCAGGAACTCAAGATACGGTCGACCGCGCTGGGGCCCCGGAAAATGCGCATGGTCTGCTGGCGCAGTTTCGCGCCTTCGAGCAGTCACCAGAGCGCATAGGTCCCGCTCGGACGGGTTCCTTCCTGGTTCCAGGAACCCTGCACGTTGAAGAACAGCACGCGGTCGTCCGAGCTGAAGCACGGGCCCGCAAACTCGGGAGCGGTACCTATACTCCGGACCAGGTTCACGAGCCGTCCCTCCCCGTCGAGCTCTCGGATGAGCTGCTCGCCGGACCCGTCTTCGCACAACAACACTCCCCCTTCCGGGGTCATGGTCATGTTGTCGGGCCGATCCAGGATGTCTGGCGAGGGTGACTCGAAGACCAGCCTCAGCTCTCCAGCCGCCGCCGAGGTGGGCAGGTAGTGGAACACCTGCCCCAACTGCGCATCTCCTCCGCCCGACGAGACGAAATACATTCCGCTGTCCCCGGGAGTGATGCCTTCGAGTGAGCTGAATCGTGCCGCGCCCGCCGCCAAACCCAAACCCAGATGGAAGGCCGCCCGCTCGGGATCGGCAATGTCGACCCAGTGCACGGGCAACACTGTCCCTGGCGTCTGGCCGTGCCGGGTGTCGTATCCCGGCTGGCCCGTCACCGCCAGGATCTGAAGCCTGCCGCCGTCGGCGAGCACTTCGGGGGTGTCCGGGATGAAGCGATAGAAACCCACCGGGCCCCCCGTGTCCTCGGTCTGGTAGACGATCCCCGTCGCCGGATCCACGGCTGCCGCCTCGTGCGAGAAGCGTCCCATCGCGCGCAGCGGAACCGGGTCCACCGGACCCGTCGCGTCCGCCGGAACCTCGAAGACGTACCCGTGGGGTCTGTCGAAACCGTGCTCGGGACCGGCGTTCGTCTCCTCGCACGACAGCCAACTGCCCCATGGGGTGGGACCGCCGGCGCAGTTTCTCAACGTGCCCGCCAGCGACACGAACTCGTCCACGAGTTCCACGGCCAGCTCTCCATCCTGTTCCGAAATCCTGATCTCCAGCGATGTGGTTCCACCGCTCGCCCGGCTGTCATAGTGCGGATCCCCGATGGCAATCCCCTCGGTGGCGGGGTCGTTCATCTCGTGATTGCGGATCAGGCGGACGTTGCCATTGGGCAGCGGAAAGGCGCACATGCCGTCGGATGCATTGGGGACGAGCAAACCGTCTCTGACGGATGACGCGACGCCTCCCGAACCGAGGCGGATGCAGCGGAAGCCTTCCGGAATCTCGAACTCGGGGCAGTCCATGCTTCTGACCAGTTCGCCGTACGGCCGGATGAACCGGCTCTCGAAGAGCTCCGGGACAGGGGGAACGGGAGGAGGAACAGGCGGGACAGTGGGGGCAGCGGGGACGGCCGAATCGCCGGGACCGCCGGCATCGTTACAGGCCGCCAGCCCCGCCAGGGCCGGCGTAACGATCGCGGTTCCACTGGCGGCAGCGAGCTTCTTCAGGAACGTGCGGCGCGCGATGGACATGAGTGCTCCTCCTTGTTCCTTGCGGAAGACAGCGTCGGATCCAGATCCGATTGACAATCGAACCGTAATCGAATGCCGTGGAACCTGCCATAAGGCTGTTGAAAAACGAATGATTCAACGGCGTTGGGCGCGGGAGCGGCTGATGGCGGGGCAGACGGAAAAGTGGTGCGGAGAAGGTCCGTGTGACGATGGAGCGAATCCCGGTCCAGGAGTGAGCAAGACGCAGGCGAATCGGAGCCAATGGAAACCCATGATGTTGGTATATAGACGGTTATGTGGACGCTACGGCCCGATCCCGGGTCGTTCGGGCGCTGAAGGTGACCAGGCGCTTCAGGTTCTGGACGACAGCGCTCAGCCGGAGTTGACTTTGCACTCGAGCGAGGTCTCGGCCGGCAACTTCTCCTTGGTTTTGCCTGCAAGGAGCGGGGTGTGCGGCTCGATGTCACGCTCGATGCACAGCAACTCCGGGGCAGGCACAAACCGGCGTTTCGGCCATTTTCATTGGTCCGACAAAATGGGGCAACCTCACCGGCGGCGGCGCACTTTGAAACCGCAGCGTCCGCCCGGTACTCTCGGTGGGTATGCAGGACGGTCGGCGGCCTTCGCGGGTCATTCCTCCCCTCGTGCTCGCCGCTGTCCTTTTCTCCAGCGGTGGAGCCGACAGCTACCTGCTCGTCAGCCACGACAGGCCAACCGATTGGTCGGCCCAGTTCGCCGTGCGCTGGAACCCGGCTGTATGGGGACCCGGCGAGACGCTCGAATGGGTCATCGCCGCCGAGCCGGGCTGGACTTCGGCCTGGGTGGAAGAGGACTGGGACCGGGAGGGACCGGCGCCATTCGAGACCCCCGAGGAGGCGCTCCCTCTCGTTGCCTGGGGGCTCGCCGCCTGGTCGAACCTCGAAACCGCCGATATGCGCTGGGAAGTTACCGGAGTGGAGGACGTTGCGGGCTATGTTCGCGACGGACGCAATACGGTTACGGTGCAGATCAACCCCGGGATTCTCGGCCAGGGGAGACCATGGTTTCGACAGGTGAATGGCGAGTGGATGGTGGAAGAGTGCGACGTCCGAATGTCCCCCCTGGTGGTGGAGGACATTCTCGCGGAAGACATTTTCCATCTGGGCACGCTGGTCCATGAGTTCGGGCACTGTCTGCCCCTCCAGCATTCGGCCGCCTTCGGAGACATCCCGAGAACTCTTAACGTCTTTCCCGATTCCCGCGGGCACCCGCCGCAGATGGCCTATGCCTTTCGATCGTTCCCCGAACCTACGCTCGATGACACGATCGCCGCGTCCCTGCTGCGTCCCGCCCCCGGCTGGCTGAGCACTACCGGCGCCATCTCGGGCCGAATCACCGTCGAAGGAAGGAAGGCGACCCATGTAATGGTCTTCGCCGCCCGGATGACGAGTCACGGAGTGGAGGAGAGTGTGTCGGCGATGACCGAGGCGGACGGCGATTTCCATATCGAGGGACTCGTGCCGGGGGTCTACTTCCTGCGAGCCAGTTCCATGAACCGACCGGACGCCCACGCCCATTGGGTGCCCATGGGAGCGATTCTCGACGCCCGCGACAAGATCCTGTTGGATCCGGTTACCGTGCGGGCGGGGCAGGAAACCGCGGGTATCCGGTTGGATCTGCCGCGGGGACGGCAGGGCCGGGATTGGCAGCCCAAAGATCGGTGAACGCGGTGTTCCTCAGGCGATTTCGACAACTCACGGCGTTCGCCGCAGCGCTGGCATTCGCCGCCTGCGGCGGAGATGGAGGCTCGATCGCCCCGGCGCCGACGCCCGTGGCTCCACCGCAGCCGGTGGCTCCGCCGCAGCCGATTTCCGACTCGCCGGTCACGGTTTCGTTTTTTCCGGAAGCCGTCGCACTGTTCGAGGGGGAAAGCGCCGAGGTTGCGGTTCGGTATCAGGTCCGGGAGCTTTCCGCGCCGTGGAAACTGGGGCTCTCGGTGCTCGGCGACACGGCCGGCGAAGACGAGTTCGAGTTGAGCGCCGACACTGTGGAGATCCCGGCGGGAGAGGACATAAGCGGAGAGCTACCGATTGTCCTGACCGCCCGAACGGATTCGACCTTCGCCGAGGAGAACGAGCGGGCTTCGATCCGCTTCGTCCCCGATCCGGACCAGAGCGCCACACTCGGCGGGGAGCTGCAGGTTTCGATCCGCGACAGCGGAGCGTTTCCCTGCCCGGGGGTCCGGATTCTGGCCGGATTCCCTCGCGAAATCCAAAACCGTTTTCCGCTCCTGGAGAGCAGGGTGACGATCGAGCGCTCCGCTGCTGCTGCCGGGACGGAGATCTCCCTGGTGGAGCCGTACGACAACTGGTTCTGGGGCCAGCCGGTTCCGGCGGTCGTCTTTCGGAACTGGCGAGCGGAGGCCGGCGGCGAGGCGCTGCGGCACGATTTCGACCTCCTCTGGCCGTCGGAGAAGCCGGTTACGCCAAATGAGCCGAGCCTGTTGTTCGCCTTCTCCGGGGGTCCGTGCGCCGGGGAGCCGCAGGCGGGGTGCAGCTCGGATGGCTGCGAACTGATCCCGTAGCACCCCGCTCGGGCGTATCCCGGTGGGGATCGCGCCGCGGGAGATGGAGGGGCCGCACGCGGACCCGGAGCCAGGGGACAACGACCGCCGGCCTCTTCCAGGCCACCATGGACCTCAGCCCCGCGACCGGTTCCTCTTCCTCCTGAACTTCAACGTCCACTGGCACCACGTGCAGTCCAGCGTCTCGGTGATCGACACCGTCTCGATGACGGAGATCGCCGAGATCGAGCCGGGGGTGATCCCGTACCGGTCGAGGCTCAGCCGGGATGGCATGCTCGTCCATTCGGTCGCCCTGTTGAGCGGCGCCCCGAACTGACGGAGCGATTTCATGGATTCTGCGAACGCCTGTTTCGGGATCGCATCGTGGACTGGACGCTCGAGGACGCCCGGACCTGCGCCCGGATCATGGAGGAAAGGCGCCGAGGCGGTGAATCGCTCGACGGGCAACTCGCCGACGCTTTCCTGGCGGCCGCTGCGGTCCGGCGGAACCTGACGATCGTCACCCGCAACACCCGCGACTTCCGGAACACCGGCGCCCGGACCGTGAACCCCTGGGCCGTCGGCTGAGGCGTCCGGCCGGAGGCGGGGCGACGCGACGCGACGCGAATCGCCGACAGGTCATCAGGCGCCCGGCGGCCGGGTCGGAACGCTCAGGGGATGGCTGACGAAGCCGCCGGCCCGGGCTGCACGGCGATACCGGTTTTTCCGAGCGCGTGCCCCGCTTCCCAGCGGCGGATCGCGTCGGGGACCCCGCTCAGCGGATAGGTCCGGTCGAGGACCGGCGCGACCTTTCCGGCGTCGATGAGCTCCCCCAGGAGCTGCAGGTCCTCGGAACGCGTGGTTGCAATCAGCGAGCGGAGCCGGTGGCGCACGAGCGGTGAGAGGAGGAGCGCCCGGAGCAGGCGATCCGTGCCGCCGAGCCAGCGTCCGCCCCCTTCTCCGCCGATGATCACGAGGGTGCCCGCCGGGTTGAGGGCGCGCCGGAGGTGTCCCAGCGAACGATTGCCCGCGGTGTCGAGAATGATGTCGTAACGCCGCCGGCCATCGGCGAAATCCTCCCGGGCATAGTCGATCGCCTCCTGGGCCCCGATCGCGCGCACCAGATCCATCTTCGCCGCGCTGCAGACGCCCGTGACCTCCGCCCCAAACGCCCGGGCGAGCTGTACCGCGAATGTCCCCACCCCTCCTCCCGCGCCGATGATCAGCACCTGCTGGCCAGGCCGTAACCGAGCTACGTCGCGGAGCGCCTGGAGGGCGGTGACGCCCGACGTCGGAACGGTGGCCGCCTGCTCGAAGGTGAGGCTTGCCGGCTTCGGAGCGAGCGCCGTTTCGCGCGCGCAGGCGTACTCGGCGAAGGCGCCGCGGCAGGCGCCAAACACCGCGTCACCCCGCTGGAATCGAGTCACCCCAGCGCCGACCGCCGCAACCGTACCCGCAACGTCCTGTCCCGGCGTCGCGTGTTTCGGCCTGCGCAGCCCGTATCCCATGAGGCGCACCAGGTACGGCCGGCCCGTCATGAGGTACCAGACGCCGGCATCGAGGCCCGCCGCGTGCACGCGTAGCAACACCTCGCCCGCACCCGCGCGCGGCCGGTCGATCTCGGCAACCTGAAGTACATCGGGCGAGCCGTATTCGCGTTGGACGATTGCTTTCATGGTGTTCCCCGGCCCCGCGGCCGATTCCCGCCCGACGACGCTAGCGCGGTCAGGGTCGGAAGGAATCGGCGGACGGCCTGAGCGCCCCGAGGGGGCGCCGCGCCGAGACGGGATGGGGTTTCCGGGCGCTCTCAGCGGCAGACGCCGAGGTGGCGCGCGAAGAACTCCTCGACGCGCTGGTAGAGGGCGATCCGGTTGTCGGGGTCGCGGAAGCCGTGGCCCTCGGGGTAGGTGTGCGCCTCGTATTCGATCCCGTGCTCTTCGAACGCCGCCACCGCCAGCTCGAAGTTGAGGAAGGGCGCCCGGACATCGCGGTCGCCGTGCTGGATGAGGACCGGCGCGGTGATGTTCCCGATGCGGGCCAGGGTCTCCGTCTTGTCGTAGATCTCGGGCCGCTCGTCGGGAAGACCGCCGTGGCCGTCCACCGTGAAGACCCTCCCGAGCCGGTCCTGGTGCTCGAAGGTCTGCCGCTGGGAGTAGATCCCGGCCATCGGCGCCGCGGCGTCGAACTTGTCCGGGGTGCGGGTGATGGCCGCCATGCTCTGCATGCCCCCGTAGCTGTAGCCGTAGATCCCCACCCTGCCGCTCACGGTGGCCTCTCCCCGCAGCCAGTCGGCCGCCGCTCCGGGATCGAGCGCCTGTTCGTTCAGCCAGTCCTCGTCGCCGAGGTCCTGGAACTCCCGCCCGAAGCCGGAACCGCCCCGGTAGTTCACCGCGAGCACCACGAATCCCCGCGACGCGAGGTACTGCTCGGTCAGGTTCGGACCCGCGAGGTAGGAGTTCGTGCCGCCGCCGTGGACCTGGACGAGGGCCGGGCAGACGGCGCCCTCCTCCACCGCCTCCGGGAGGTAGAGGAAGCCCTGGACGTAGTGGCCGTCGAAGGTTCGGTAGGAGATCTCGCGCGGGGGCCGCACCCCTTCCCAGACCGGGGACAGCTTGGTCCGCCGCACCGCCGGGCCTCCCGCCGCCGAGACCGTGTAGAGCTCGGCGCCTTCGGTGGAGGATGAGCGGACGAAGGCGAAGCGTTCCGCTCCGGCGCTCGCCGAGAGGCTCCCGAACACCCCGCCGAGGTTCGTCACCCGGGTGGCGGCGCCCCCGGCGGCTGGCACGGACCAGAGGTGGTGCTCGCCGCGCTCCTGATGCGCGAAGAAGAGCCGCGAGCCGTCCCCGGACCAGAACGGCCGGAAGCGGTAGGCGGTGGCGAAGGACGACATCGGGACGGGTTCTTCGGGCCCGCCCGCCGGGTCGAGGAGATAGAGATCGGCGATGTCCAGGTACCAGTACTGCTCCTTCTTCACCGCCAGCACCGCGATGCGGCTCCCGTCGGGGGACCACGCCGGGGCCGTGGAGATGGCGCGCAGGGAAGAGGTCAACTGACGCTCGGTTCCGGTCGCCACCTCCGCCAGCCAGACGTCGTCGGACCAATAGTCCGCCTTGTTCGCAACGTAGGCGACGGTTTCCCCGTCGGGCGACCAGGAGACACCAAAGCGCACCTCGTCGGCGGTCATCGCGCCCGAGGTGAGTTGACGGGGTTCGCCGCCCCCGGCGGGCACCAGCCAGACATCCTGCCAGACGTTTGGGCTACCACTCGCGCTCGCCATGACGGCGACGGTCGCTCCATCGGGAGACCAGGCGGGAGCGCGGACTCCCTCGAGCCCGTCGGTCAGCGGGGCGGCATCCGGATCTCCAACCGGAGCGGCGAAGAGGTTTCCGTCCCGCAGGAAGGCGATCCGCCCGCTGTCCGGAGCCCAGGCCGGTGAAGCTCCGGTGAGCCAGAAACGCAGCACCGGCGGCTCCTCGGTGAGATGCAGGAGGTGGATCCCGCGGCCGTCGGCGCTTTCGGCGACCGCCGCGACCCAGCGCCCGTCCGGGGAGATGGCTGCCTGGGAGACGCCGCCGCGGGCGTCGCGGAAGATGTTTTCGAGGGTGAGGGGCACCGGCGCGCCCGGTTCCGCCGGGTCGGAGGGGCCGCCGCAGCCGGCGAGGGCAAGGCCGATCCAACCCAGCACGGCCCCCACAGTGAGTCCCGACGGAGCGCTCAGGCTTCGCCGTTGCGGTGAACGGGCCGGTCTTGCTGCGTCCTGAGGCATCATGATCTATCGTGACATTGCTTCCCGCTCAGGGGAAGCAGCCGATGCCCCCGAGCCGCCAGAAGTTCTCCACCTCGGTCAACAGCGAGACCCTTGCCCGGGTTCGGGAAATCGCGGCGGAAGAGGGTGTTGGCCTGCAGGCGCTGGTGGATGAAGCGCTGGCAGACCTGGTGGAGAAGCGAAGGCAGGCGCGGCCCCGGCCGCACGTCCTGACGGCCTATCAGGGGAGTCTCGGCACATACGACGAGCTGTACAAGAAGCTCGCGAAGTGAGGGACTAACCTCACCCCGGCGGCCCATCCATCGCCGTCTCAACCTCGCCCGATCGAAGGAGGCCGACATGCGTAGCGGCATCGTTGTCCTGGCGGCCTGGTTCCTGACCCCGGCTCCGGGGGCGTGGGCCGGGCAGGCCAGCCCGGCACCGGAACCCATCACGTTGGCCCAGGTGCTCGCGGCCGGACGAGCGGAGTCGCCAGCGATCGCCGCGGCCCGCTCCCGTGAAGATGCGGCTGACGCTGCGGCCGGTGTGGCCGGACGCTGGCGCAATCCCGCAATCGAGTTGCGGAGCGAGAACTGGGGCGCCGGCGTGCCCGGAGGCCTGCGGAAGGACAGCTTCGCCACCCTCACCCAGACGCTGGAACTCGGCGGCAAACGGGGCGCCCGGCGGGGGATCGCCGAGGCCGAGGCGGAGGACGCCCGCGCCGAGACGTTCGCGACGACGCGGACGATCGAACGCGAGATCGCCTCCCGCTACCTCGGCGCGGTCCGCCTGCGGGATCGGACGGGCATCCTGGCCGGCCAGCGCGACGCCCTCGACGAACTGGTCCGCATCCTCGAACGCCGGGTGGCCGAAGGTCTGGCGCCCGACGCCGAACGCGCCCGCCTCGCAGCCGAGCGGACCACCGTCGCCATCGCGGTGACCCGGACCGCAGCGGCGGCCGACCGGGCTTTTTTGGAACTCCAGGCGCTCGTCGCCCTTCCGGGCGGGATAACGGCGGAGGCCCTCGTCCGGCCCGAGCCGATCCCGGTGCCCACGGGAGATCCGGAGGCGCTTGCGAGCGGCGCCGCGGCCGCGCGCCCCGATGTCCGCGCGGCCGCCGCCCGGGTCGAGACCGCACAACGGGAGCTCCGCCTGGAGAACTCCCTCCGGATTCCCGACCTGACGGTGAACACCGGCCTGAAGCGGACGCTCGAGACGAACACCGGCGTTTTCGCGCTGGGAGTGAGCCTGCCGCTGTTCGACCGGCGCCAGGTGGCCACCACCCTGGCGCGCGGAGAGGTCCGGGCCGCCGAACTCGAACGGGATGCGGTCACCCGGCTTGCCGCCGCGGACGCCATCGCCGCGCTCCTGACCGCGCACCGGCTGGCCGAGGCCGCCGCCGGCGCGGCCTCGCAACTGGTTGAGCCGGCGACGATCGCGCGCACCGCGATGCGGTCGGCGTTCAACCTTGGCGCGGCGGACCTCCTCCTCGTCGTGGACAGGGAGCGCGCCTACGCCGACGCCCGCCTGCTCGAGAACGACATCCAGATCGAAGCCGTCGCCGCTGCCATCGCGGCGCGGCTCGCCCTGGGGGAGGCGCCCCTGCCATGACCCCTGCCATAACCCGTGCCGCCATCCTTGCGCTGATCCTGCTCGGCGGCCTCGCCTGCCGGAATCAACCCGAAGACGCTCCCTCGTCCGCCGCCACCGCGGATCCCTCGACCGGGATCGTCACGATGACCCCAGCCGGCAGGGAGGCCGCCGGAATCACCACCGCTCCGGTGCGGGAAGTGACCCGGACCGAGGCGCTCGAGGCGGTCGGGGTGGTGAGCCTCGACGAGCGTCGCACCGCGCGCCTCGGCGCCGTGGTGGACGGCGTCGTCGCCGAGGTCCCGGTGCAGCCGGGGGACCGGGTGGAGGCCGGCGCGGTCCTTGTGCTCATCCTCAGCCACGCGGTGCACGACGTCTGGGCCGAGTACTTCATGGCCGGAGCCCGCCAGCAGCACGCCGAGGCCGAAGTGAACTACGCGCGGACGGCGGCGGCGCGCGCCGAGCGCCTGGTGGCCGACAAGGCGCTCGCGGCGCAGGAACTCGAACGGGTCCGGGCCGAGTTGAGCGCGGCCGAGGAGGAATTGGCTTCTGCCCGGGCCGATGTCCGGCGGACCGAGCAGGATCTCCGGCACTACGGCCTCACCCCCAGCCCGGACGCCGATCCGAACGAGAACGAGCACATTCCGATCCGCGCGCCCTTCGCGGGCGCGGTGATCGAACGGCAGGCTTCACCGGGAGCGGCGGTCACCCTCGGCGAACCGCTGGTGGTCGTTTCGGATCTGTCACGCGTCTGGATCACCGCCGAGGTCGGCGAGGCCGACCTGCACCGCCTGTCGGTCCCCGAGCCCGTCGAGTTCCGGGTGACGGCCTGGCCCGACGAGGTCTTCTCCGCCACGCTCACCACCATCGGCGACGTCATTAATCCGGCTACCCGCCGGATCATGATCCGCGCCGAGGCGGACAACGCGGACGGCCGCCTCAAACCCGAGATGTTCGCGACCCTGAGGGTCGCGTCCGGAACCCCGCGGGAGCTGCTCGTCGTCCCCGCGGCCGCGGTGCAAACGCTCGCCGGGGAGAGCGTCGTGTTCGTCGAGGCCGGTCCCGGCGAGTTCCGGCGCCGGGCAGTAACCCCCGGAGCCGGCTTCGACGGCGACATCGAGATCCGCGAGGGCCTCTCGGCGGGTGAAATGGTCGCTACCGGCGGCGCGTTCCTGCTCAAGTCGGCGCTGATCGGCCTCCCGGAAGAGGAATAGCGGTGGGCCTGGCCGAACGGTTCGTCGGCGCCGCCACCGGGCGGCGGGCGCTGGTGCTGGCGTTCGTCGTCGCACTCGCGATCACCGGGGTGGCCGCGCTCTGGAATCTGCCGGTCGAAGCGTTTCCCGACCTCACCAACAACCAGGTCGTCGTCATCACCGAAGCGCCGGGCCTCGCGGCTCCCGAGGTCGAGCAACGGGTGTCCTACCCCATCGAAACGGCCCTGATGGGGGTGCCCGACGCGGAGGAAGTCCGGTCGGTCTCCAAGTTCGGGCTGTCGCTGGTCACCGTCGTCTTCGACGACCGGGTGCCGATGTACCTCGCCCGGCAACTCGTGACCGAGCGGCTGACCGATGTCCGCGGGCGCATGCCCGCCGGGCTCGAACCCACCCTCGGGCCCCCCGCCACCGCGTTCGGCGAGATCTACCAGTACGTCGTTACCGGCGACGACCCGATGGCGAACAAGACGACGCATGACTGGGACGTCCGCAACCGGCTCCGCTCGGTCCCGGGCGTGAGCGAGATCAACTCGTGGGGCGGCCTAACCAAACAGTTCCAGGTGGTCGTGCGGCCGGAAGCGCTCGAGGAGTACGACCTCAGCCTGCGCGAGATCTTCCATGCCATCGGCGACAACAACCAGTCGTTCAGCGGCGGGTTCATCGAGCACCGCGACGAGCGCTTCACGGTGCGCGGCGTCGGCCTGCTCACCGGGGTTCGTGACCTCGAGCGGGTGGTGCTGCGGGCCGACGGCGGCGTCCCGGTGTTACTCGCCGACGTCGGCGAGGTCGAGGTGGCGGCGATGCAGCGCAGCGGCGCGGTGACCCGAAACGGCGAGGGCGAGGTCACGAGCGGCATGGTGGTGATGCTGAAGGGCGAAAACGCCCTCGAAGTATCCGACCTGGTCAAGGCGCGGATGGAAGAGATCCTGCCCGGGCTGCCGCCGGGGATGGGCATCGAGCCGTTCTACGACCAGAGCGAAGTCATCGACCGCACCTCCGCGACCGTTCGCCGGAACCTCATCGAAGGCTGCCTGCTGGTCATCCTGGTCCTGTTCATCTTCCTGCGCGACGTGCGGGCGGCGCTCATCGTCGCCGCGGTCATTCCGCTCTCCATGCTCGTCGGCTTCATGGGAATGCGGGTGTTCGGCATCTCGGCGAACCTGATGTCGCTCGGGGCCATCGACTTCGGCCTCATCGTGGACGGCGCGGTGGTGATGATGGAGAGTTTCGTGCGCCGCCGCGCCGCCGGCGGGGCGGACGAACCGACCCGCGAGGGGCGCATCGCACTGATCCGCGCCGCGGCGATGGAGGTCGCCCGTCCGGTCCTCTTCGGGGTGCTGATCATCATCGCGGTCTATCTGCCGATCCTCACCCTCGAAGGCCTCGAGGGAAAGATGTTCCGGCCGATGGCCATCACGGTCTGCTCGGCGCTCTTCGGGTCGCTCCTCCTCTCGCTCACCGGCGTGCCCGTCGTCTCCACCTTCTTGCTGAAGTTCGGCGGGGCCCACCGGGAGGCGTCGTGGTTCCTGCGCCTCCGCGAGCGGTATCTGTCGGTGCTGCAAGTCGCCATGGCCCGGAAGGCCGCGACGATCGGGGTCGCGACGGTCATCATCCTGACCGCCGTGGGGTCCATTCCCTTCCTCGGCACCGAGTTCATGCCGCGGCTCGACGAGGGGTCCATCCTCATCGAGACCCGGAAACTGCCGTCGGTGTCGCTCGAGGAGTCGGTCGACATCTCGACGCGGGTCGAACGGAAGCTGCTCGCCGAGTTCGCCGAGATCTCGGAGATCGTCACCAAGATGGGCCGGCCGGATCTCGCCACCGAGGCCATGGGCATCTACCAGGGGGACGCCTACGTGCTGCTCCACCCCGAGGACGAGTGGGAGAGCGGGCGCTCCAAGGAGGAACTCATCGACGCCCTGGCGGCATCGCTCTCGGAGATTCCCGGCCTGTCGGTGAACTTCACCCAGCCGATGGCGATGCGGCTCGACGAGGTCGTTTCCGGCATCAAGGCGGACGTGGCGGTGAAGATCTTCGGGCCGGACGCCGCAGTGCTCGAGCGTCTGGGCGTCGAGGTGCTCCGGGTCATCGAGGAGGTGCCGGGGGCCGCCGACGCCCAGGTGGAGGTGCTCTCGGGAGCGGCGCAGCTCGAGGTCCGGATCGATCGGGACGCCCTCGCCCGCTACGGGCTGCACGTGGGTGATGTGCAGGAACTGGTGGAGACGGCGGTCGCCGGCCGTCAGGCCACCGAACTGCTCGACGGCGCCCGCCGCTTTCCGGTGGTGCTGCGCTTCCCGCCCGAAAGCCGCACCGACGCGGCCGCGTTGGCGTCGCTTCCCATCGTCGGTCCGGGCGGCGAGCGGGTTCCGCTGGGCCGGGTCGCAGCGATCGTCGCCACGCCGACGGCGGAAGCCATCAACCACGAGAACGGAGAGCGCCGGCTGGTGGTACAGAACAACGTGCGGGGGCGCGACATCGGCAGCTTCGTTTCCGAGGCCGAGCGCCGGATCGGGGAGCGGGTGACGCTGCCGTCGGGGTACTACCTGACCTGGGGCGGGCAGTTCGAGAACCAGGCGCGGGCGATGTCCCGGCTCGCACTGGTAGTGCCGCTGTCCATCGCGATCATCTTCGGGCTGCTGTACGTCACTTTCCGGCGGGTGCGCTGGGCCTTGCTGATCCTCATGAACGTCCCGTTCGCCGCGGTGGGCGGGATCGCGGCGCTCTGGATCCGCGGCCTCACGCTCAACCTCTCGGCCTCGGTCGGACTGATCGCGCTCTTCGGGATCGCGGTCCTGAACGGCATCGTGATGTTGGCGGCGATCCGGGCGCTCCGGGAGGACGAGGGGTTGGGCTTGCGGGAAGCGATTGTCACGGGCGCCGGGTCGCGGCTGAAGCCCGTCCTGATGACCGCCACCGTCGCCTCGATCGGCTTCCTGCCGATGGCGCTCTCGCAGGGCGCCGGCGCCGAGGTGCAGCGCCCGCTGGCGACGGTGGTGATCGGGGGCATCGTCACTTCCACGCTGCTGACGCTCATCGTCCTGCCAACGCTCTACGAGCGGATGGAGGAGTGGGTGGAGGCCCGGGGCCGCTAACCGGATTTCTCATCCTGGCGGTCGCCGGAAGGGTTCCACTGGCCGCAAGCTGGTGACCATCCGAACCGTTCGCCAAGTGAGGGACTACCTCACGGTTTGAGATTTCGCTCCTCTGAGCGGGGTGCCACCGAGTAGCGATGCGCCGTGCGCTGGCCGGAGGCCAGCGCGTGCCGACCGGAGGTCGGCGTTCCAAGCCGTCCCCGCGCTTCTTCGCAGGTAGCGATAGGAGTTTCGCGGCCTCCGGCCGCGATGCCGGTCTGAAGACCGGCGCTCCTTGCGATCCGAGCCCATGGCGTCTCTTTCACGACAACTGCCCGGCGGTGCCGGCTGGGCCTCCGGGGCCGGTACCATTGGGCTTCCCCTTCGCGGGAGAGACCGCCTGCCATGAAATGGAACCCCCTGCCCTCTCGCCTCGGAGGGATGTTGTCCGCGCTGCTGATCGCCTTCCCGATCGCCTTCCCGATTGCCTTCCCGATTGCCTTCCCGGCTGGGGCTGCCGCCGGTCAGACGAGCGCCGAGCGGAGCTACTTCGTCTACATCGCCGCCGAATCCGACGACACCGTGGATCTGGTCCGCTTCGGCCCCGACGGGGGTGAACTCGTCCGCCGCATCCCGGTGGGCATCCTGCCGACCGAGATCGAGGGGCCCCACGGCGTGCGGGTGTCCCCCGACGGCCGGCACTGGTACGTCTCCATCGCCCACGGCATGCCCTACGGCAGCGTCCACAAGTTCGAGACCGGCACCGACCTCGAAGTCGCCGACACCACCGCCGGCCTCTTCCCGGCCACCATGGACATCTCTCCGGCGACCGGCTTCCTCTTCGTCGTGAACTTCAACCTTCACGGGGACCACGTCCCTTCGAGCGTCTCGGTGATCGACACCGTTTCCATGACCGAGATCGCGCAGATCGAACAGGGGGTGATGCCCCACGGATCGCGGCTCGGGACCGACGGAATGCTGGCCTACTCGGTCGCCATGATGAGCGCCGAGCTGTTCGAGATGGACACGATGACGCTCCGCCCCAGCCGGCGGCTGCGCCTGACCGGCGACAACGAGACCACGGTGGCGGTGATGGAGAACGATCCGCACGCGGGACACGAAATGGGCGGCATGAGCGCCGGCCCCGGCGCGAGCCCCACCTGGGTCCAGCCCGCCCCGGACGGCAAACACGCCTACGTGGCGCTCCAGGGACTGAACCAGGTGCTCGAGGTGGATCTGGAGGCCTGGGCGCCCAAGCGCCGCTTCCACACCCAAAAGGGCCCGTACAACATCGACGTCTCGGCGGACGGCAAGCACCTGGTGGTCACCGAGAAGACGAACCATTCCGTCGGCTTCTGGGACCTCGAGAGCGGAACCGAGCGGGCCTCGGTACCGGCCTCCGCCCGCATCACCCACGGGGTGGCCATCACGCCCGACAGCCGCTTCGCCATCGTCACCGTGGAGGAAATCGGGGGTGAGCCCGGGCGGGTCGAGTTCTACAACCTCGAGTCCCTGGAACGGGAGGCGGTCGTCGAAGTCGGGAAACAGGCCTCGGGCATCGCCTTTTGGAAGATGGAGTAGCGGCGGCGCCCGCCGCCGTGATCTGCCGCGCGGCGCGCGGCGCGAGGACTGCGGGGCGGATCCTGCGCGCCCTCCTCTGCGGGTTCGCCTGGGCGGTCGCCGCCGGCTGCGGGACCCCGGAGAGCGCACCCGCCGAAGCTGAAAAAAGCGCACCCGACTGGCCGGACCGCTACGCCGAGTACGACACGGGCCTTGGGGACGTTCCGGAGTACCGGGCGATCCAGGGGCGCCTCGCCACCGGCTGGAACACCTGGGACAGTCGCAGCGTGCTGCGCTACGTGCTGCTCCCCGAGGGGCTCGCCGTGAACCTCGGCCTCAAGCGGCACGCGTTCCTCGAGGAGGACCATCTCGGCGAAGCGCTCATCGGGCGGCGGGAGGCAGGCGCCGAGACGGTGCGTCCCGGGATCCGCGCCGCCGACGGGTCGTATCAGCGGCTCGAAATCGCCTGGCGGGGCCTCTCGGCGGTGGTGGAGGCGGGGCACGACGACAGCGGCGAGTTGGTAGTTCTGGTGACTCCGGAACCCGCCTCCGACGCCCCCTTCGAGCTGGTGGTGAGCGCGGGGATGGCCTGGAATCGCCCCGGCTCGGTGGAATCGGCGCCGAACGGGCTCCCCAACGTACTCATGGCCCGGTTGCCGGACGGCGAGAAGGCGATCCGGGTTGCGGGAATCCTGGAGGACGACCCCTACGCCGGCGGCCTGACGCCGCACCGGGTGGTGCGGCTCGGCGGGCCGGTTGGGGTGTTCACCGGCCGGCGGGGGGAGCCGGCGAAGACGACCTCCGACATCCGCCGGACGCTCGATGCCCGGCGCCAAGAACTCGAAGGCCGCGCCGCGGAATTCGGCGAACTCGCGGAGGCGTGGCTCGCGGTGACTTCCGGGTTCGCCTGGAACACGGTGTACGAGCCCCGCCACCGGCGGGTGGTCCCCACCGTCGGCCGTCTCTGGAACCAGGAGTACGGCGGCGTCGCGCTCTTCGGCTGGGACAACTTCTTCCTCGGCTACCTCGCCTCGCTCGAGAGTCGCGAACTGGCGCTCGCCGCCATCGTCGAACACCTGCGCGGCCACACCGCCGAGGGGTTCTTGCCGAACGACAACCGGGGAAACGGCAGCAAGTCCTGGGACCGGTCCCAGCCGCCGGTGGGCGGGCTCATGGTGCGCGAGGTGTACCGCCGCTTCCCCGAGCGCTGGTTCCTGGAAGCGGTTTTCGAACCGCTCCTCGCCTGGAACCGCTGGTGGCCGGAGGCCCGCGGCAACGGCGGCCTCCTCTCCTACGGATCCCACCAGGCGCCGAACCCCTTCGCCGAGCCGGTGGCGCGGACGAAGACCGCCGCCGGCTACGAGTCCGGGATGGACGACTCGCCGATGTACGAGGACGTCCCCTTCAACCGGGAGCAGAACGTCTTCGAGCTCCAGGACGTCGGGCTGACCAGCCTCTATATCGCCGACTGCCGGGCGCTTTCCGAGATGGCGCGCCTCCTCGGGCGGGCGGCCGAGGCGGACGAGCTCGAAGCCCGGGCGGCCGCCTTCAGCGCTGCGCTCGACACCCTCTGGGTCGAAGAGCGGGGCTACTACCTCAACTACCGCACCGACCTGGGTCGGCCCTCCGAGCGCCGCTCCCCCACCCTCTTCTACCCGCTCCTCGCCGGGGTCGCGTCGGAGGCGCGCGCCGGCCGCCTCATCCGGGAGCACCTGCGAAATCCGGAGGAATTCTGGGGCGAGTTCGTGCTCCCGTCCACGACGCGCGACGACCCCTCCTTCCCCCGCCAGCGCTACTGGAAGGGCGCGATCTGGCCGCCGCTCAACTTCCTCACCTACCTGGGGCTCCGGCGCGCCGGCGACCGGGCGACCGCGGCCGAGCTTTCGGCGCGTTCTCTCGATATGTTTCTCCGCGAGTGGCGGCGGAAGGGTTACGTGAGCGAAAACATCTCCTCGATCACGGGGACGGGGGACGACGAGCGCCTTTCGAGCGATCCCTTCCACTCGTGGGGCGCGCTCTTCGGGATCATGGCGTTCATCGAGTCCGGCCACCTCAGCTCCCCCGAAGCCCCGCTCCCCGGCATGCGATGACGCGGCAGGCGATGACGCGACATGCGATGACGCACCGCCACGGCGCCCCCGGGATCGCGGCCGCCCTGGTCGCGCTGGCGTGGTTCGCTCCGCACCCGGGGGCCGCGGCCGCCGGCCAGCAAACCCAGCCGCCGGAAGAGCGGCGGGCAGATCCGCAGCCGCCGGCGGAACAGCAAGAACCCGGCGACCCGCCCGAGTCCGAAGCGGAGGCGGCGCCTCCGCGCTTTACCGAAGAGGTCGTCGTCGTCGGCACCCGCGCCACGCCCCGCTCGGTGGTCGAGTCGGCGGCGCCGATCGACGCCATCCGCCCCGAGGACCTCCTGAACCAGGGGCCGCCCTCCATCTACGAGCGGCTCCGCGCGGTCGTCCCGTCGTTCGCCGTCAACATCCAACCGATCAGCGACGCCTCCACGCTCGTGCGGCCGGCGATGCTGCGCAACCTGGCGCCCGACCACACGCTCGTCCTCATCAACGGCAAACGCCGGCACCGCTCGGCGGTCGTTGACTGGAACGGGGGAAACGGCGTCTCGTTCGGCTCGCAGGGGCCGGATCTCGCGGCAATTCCGTCCATCGCGCTCCGCCGGGTCGAGGTGCTGCGCGACGGCGCGACGGCCCAGTACGGCTCGGACGCCATCGCCGGGGTCATGAACTTCCTGCTGCGTGACGACCGCTCCGGGGGCAGCGTCGAATTCCTGAGCGGAGTCCACGGAGAGGCGTGGGACGGCGAGACCTGGAACTTCGCCGGAAACGTCGGGCTCCCGCTCGGGGCCGCCGGCTTCGGAAACCTGAGCCTGGAGTACGGGGGCGCCGCACCCACCGACCGCGGCGTGCAGCGCAGCGACGTGGCGGATCTGATCGCGGCGGGCAACCGGAACGTCCAGGACCCGGCGCAGGTCTGGGGGTCGCCCGACGTGGACGGCGATCTCAAGCTGTTCGGGAACTTCGGCCACCTCTTCCACGGCGGCGTGCAGCTCTACGGCCACGCGGGGTACGCGAGCCGCACGGTGAGCGGCAGCTTCTTCTTCCGCAACCCGAACACCCGCGGGGGCGTCTTCAGCGCCGACGGCGGACAGACGCTGCTGGTGGGCGACACGCTGGCGGCCGAGGGAGCCGGTTCGGCGAACTGTCCGGTGGTGCGCGTCGTGGACCACGTCCCCGACCCCGACGCCCTCGCGCGGGTCTTCGCCGACGAGCGGTGTTTCTCGTTCCAGGAGCGGTTTCCGGGGGGCTTCACTCCCACCTTCGGCGGCTCCGCGACCGACGCGGCGGTGGTGGCCGGCGTACGCCGCCTGAACCCCGGAGGCGTCACCTGGGACGCGAGCGTGAGCATCGGCGCCCACCGCGCCGCCTTCTTCCTCGAGGACACCGTCAACGCCTCCCTCGGTCCGGCGACCCCGACCGACTTCGATCTCGGCGCCAACCGGCAGCGGGAGATCGCCCTGAACGTGGACGCCACCCGCCCGCTCGGCGAGCGGGTCCACCTCGCGGGCGGCCTCGAATGGCGGCGGGAGCAGTACGGGATCGAAGAAGGCGAGCCGGATTCGTGGGAGGTCGGCCCCTACGCCGCCCAGGGGTTCGGCGCGGGCTCCAACGGCTACGGCGGCTACGGCCCGATCGCCGCCGGGAACTGGCGGCGAGACAGCGCGGCCGCCTACGGCGACATCGAGTTGACCGGCGAAGACGGGCGTTGGCTCCTCGGCGGGGCGCTCCGCGCGGAGCGCTTCCAGGGCTTCGAGGGCTTCGGGAACACGGTCAACGGCAAGCTGGCGGGACGCACCCGGGTGAGCCGCGGACTCTCGCTCCGCGCCAGCGTGGGTACCGGGTTCCGGGCGCCGACCCCCGGCCAGCAGAACTCCTTCAACGTCTCCACGAAATTCGACCCGGTGCTCCGGGACCTCACCGAACGCGGGACGATCCCGTCCACCTCCCCGGTCGCCGAGCTCCGCGGCGGCGGACCGCTCGCCCCGGAAACGTCGAAGCACACTTCGGCGGGGGCGGTGGTCGAGCACGGCCGTCTCACGCTGACCGCCGATGTCTTCCGGGTTGATCTCGAAGACCGGCTCGCGGTCACCAGCGACTTCACCCTCCGCCCGGAGGAAGTGGAACAGCTCCTCGCCGCGGGCGTCGACAACGCGCGGGGATTGGCGAGCTTCCGCTTCTTCACGAACGGCGTCGCCACCCGCACCCAGGGTGTGGACATCGTCTCGACCTGGACGCCGCGGGCGCTGGGGGACGGCACCCGGATCAGCGCGGCGCTGAACCACACCTCCACCGTCGTGACCCGCTTCGATCCGCAGATGCTCGAGCCCGAACGCCGGGTGCGCGAGTTCGAGTCCTCCCTGCCGCGGAACCGCTGGAACGTAAGCGTCACGAGCCGCGTCGGGTTCGCCGAAATCCTCGGACGGGTGGGCTACTACGGGGCGTGGTTCGACTGGGACAGCGCCCAGACGCTCTTCGGCGGCAAGCCGGTGGCGGATGTCGAAATCAGCCTGCCGGTTTCCGGCCGCACCGCGCTCGCGCTCGGCGCGCAGAACGTCTTCAACACCTTCTCCGCCGAGAGCCCGAACGCCCGCGACGTGGGCGAGCGCTACAGCGAGTACACCCCCTGGGGCTTCAACGGAGTGTTCCTCTACGCCCGGGTGCGCTACACCTGGGACGGATAACAATGGGACGGATAACCCTGGGACGGATGACCCTGGGACGGATAACCCTGGGACGGAAAACAATGTCCGCGCACCCCGTGTCTCTCCGAATCCGCCGCCGGCTGGGCGCCGCCTTCCTCTCGGTGTTGCCGGCGCTCCCGGTGGCCGCCCAGCCGCCCGAGGGTCCCCCGCCCTGGCAGGATCCACCGCCCTGGCAGGATCCAGCGGTCTTCCAGATCGGCCGCGAGCCGCCCCGGGCCTCCTTCACGCCGTTTCCGGCCGCCGAGTTGGCGGTTGCCGGCCGCCCCGAGGACTCGCCCCGCCGGATCTCTTTGAACGGCGACTGGAAGTTCCACTTCGTCCCCCGCCCCGCCGACCGGCCGGAGGGGTTCTTCGAGCCGGGCTTCGACGACTCCTCCTGGGACGAAATGCCGGTGCCCTCGAACTGGGAACTGCTCGGTTACGGCTATCCCGTGTATCGGGACGAGTCCTATTCGTTCCCGGCGAACCCGCCCTTCGTACCGGAAGACGACAACCCGGTGGGTTCCTACCGGCGCGCCTTCGGGGTCCCCGAGCGGTGGGAGGGCAACGAGATCTTCCTTCGCTTCGACGGGGTCTACTCCGCGTTCTACGTCTGGGTGAACGGCGCCTTCGTCGGCTACAGCGAGGGAAGCCGGACGCCGGCCGAGTTCCGGATCACCGAACAGGTCACGACCGGAACGAACACGCTCGCGGTGCAGGTCATTCGCTGGAGCGACGGCAGCTATCTGGAGAGCCAGGATTTCTGGCGGATCAGCGGCATCGACCGCGAGGTTTCCCTCCTCGCCCGGCCGCCGACCTTCCTCCGGGACTTCTCGGCGAACGCCGATCTCGTCACGGGATATCGCGACGGCATCGTGGACTTGAGCGCGAGCGTCGCGAACCGGGGGCTCGGTGAGGCGGGGGCGTACGAAGTCCGCTACGAGCTGTTCGATCCGGACGGGGGCCCCGTCTGGGGCGGCTCCCGGGAGTTGCGGCTCGACGTGCCGTCCGGGGGCGAGGCTTCCATGGGAGCCACCGAGACGATCCCCGATGTCCGCGCCTGGTCCGCCGAGACCCCGAATCTCTACCGGCTGGTGCTGTCCCTCGTCGGCGCGGACGGACGGGTGGCCGAAGCGACGGCGGTCCGGATCGGGTTCCGGCGGATCGAGACGGCGGACGGCGAGCTGCTGCTGAACGGACGGCCCATCGTGCTCCGGGGAGTGAACCGGCACGAGCACGACCCCGAGCGGGGACACGTGGTGGACGAGGACTCGATGCTGGAAGACATCCGGCTCATGAAGCTCCTGAACATCAACGCGGTGCGGACGGCCCACTACCCGAATCTGCCCCGCTTCTACGAGCTGGCCGACGAGCACGGGCTCTACGTGGTGGACGAACCGAACATCGAGTCGCACGGCATGGGCTACTTGCCCGAGGTGACGCTCGCGGGGCGTCCCGAGTGGCGGGACGCCCATCTCGACCGCACCGAGCGGATGGTGATCCGCGACCGGAACCATCCATCGGTGATCGTCTGGTCGCTCGGCAACGAGGCCGGCGACGGGGAGAACTTCGACGCCACCTCCGAGTGGATCCGCGAGTTCGACCCCTGGCGTCCGATCCTCTACGAGCCGGCGGGCGAACGCGACATCGTGGACATCGTGGCGCCCATGTACGTCCGTCCCTACTGGCTCGAGCACTACGCGGCGTCGGGGTCGGAAAAGCCCTTCCTGCTGGTCGAATACGCCCACGCCATGGGGAACAGCGTCGGGAACCTGGCCGACTACTGGGAGGTGATCGACAGCGACCCGAAGTTGGTGGGCGGCTTCATCTGGGACTGGGTGGACCAGGCGATCCTGCGGGAAGACGAATCCGGGCGCCCGTTTTGGGCCTACGGAGGCGACATCGGGCCGGCGGGGATCCCGACCGACGGCAACTTCCTGGTGAACGGCCTGGTTTCCGCCGACCGCAAGCCCCACCCGCACGCCTTCGAGGTGAAGAAGGTCTATCAGCCGGTCCGGATTCGGGCGCTCCACGCCCGCTCGGGGCTGATCGAGGTCGAGAACCGGCGCGCCTTCACGAATCTCTCCGACCTCGCGGGAAGCTGGGAGTTGACGGCGGACGGAGTCGTGCTCGCCGAGGGGACCGTGCCGCCGCTCGAGATCCCGCCGGGCGCCGCGGAGGCCGTCACCTTCGACATTCCGGAGACCGAAATCGAACCCCTGATGGAGCGGCTGCTCACCGTCCGCTTCCGGACCCGGGAAGACGCGCCGCTGATCCCGGCCGGCCACGAGGTGGCCTGGGAGCAGTTTTTCGTGGACGTGGTGCATCCCGACGACATCGAGGAGGAAGAAGAGGAAGAGGAAGGCGAGGAGGAAGACCCGGCGGAAGGCGAGGAGGAAGATCCGGAAGCGGAGCCCGAGGAGCAAGAACCCCCGCCCCCGGAGCCGCCCCCGATCGAGCCGATGAGGGTGCGGGAGTCGGAGGACGCGGTCACGATCAACGGCCGGGGGTTCACGGTCGCGTTCGACCGGGAGCTCGGCACCCTCAGTTCCTTCCGGGCGGGCGGGCGGGAACTGGTGAGTTCCGGGCCGGTCCCCAACTTCTGGCGGGCGCCCACCGACAACGACTACGGGAACGGCTTTCCGGCGCGTTCCGGGGTCTGGAAGGCGGCGGGGAGCCCGCCGGCGCGCATGCTCGAGGCCGTCCTGGTGCGCGAGGACGCCGACCGGCGCCGGGTCGAGGTGGAGAGCCGGTTCTCGCTCCGTTCGGTCGATGCCTTCTACACGCTGCTGCACGAGGTCTTCGGGGACGGCACGGTGGCGGTCTCCGCGCGGCTTTCCGGCGTGAGCGAGGACCTGCCCGAGATGCCGCGGTTCGGGACCCTGCTCACGCTGCCCGGGTCGCTGAGCCAGGCGGAGTGGTACGGACGCGGCCCCCACGAGAACTACTGGGACCGCCGGACGGGGGCCGCGGTCGGCCGCTACCGGGCGGCGGTGTCCGAACTCGCCCACCCCTACGTCCGCCCGCAGGAGACGGGCACGCGCACCGACGTGCGCTGGGCGGCGCTCACCGACGACTCCGGGACGGGACTCCTGGTCATCGGGTTGCCCCACCTGTCGTTTTCCGCGCTGCCCTACCGGATCTCCGACCTCGACGGCGGCGAGACGAAGAGCCGGACCCACTGGGCCGAAGTCGAGCCCCGGGGCGAGATCACGCTCGCGGTGGACTTCCGCCAGGCCGGAGTCGGCGGCGACGATTCCTGGGGCGCGGTCACGCACCGGGAATACACGCTCTGGCCGCAGAATCTGGAGTACCGGTTCCTGATGCGCCCGCTCGGCCCCGGCGACGATCCGGGGGTGCTGGCGCGGCTCGTCCTCCCCGACGAAGCCGCCGAGGCGGAGGTGTACGCCCGCTCCCTCGATCTCCACGACTTCGCCGAGCGGAACCTGGCGGCGCATCTCGCCCGCGGGGCGACTGCGCAGGTCGATCCGCCCCAGTCGTCCCCCTACTCGGCGGCCGGCGACGCCGGGCTCACCGACGGCATCCGGGGTTCGGTGGACCGCCGCGGCGGGCACTGGCAGGGCTACCGGGCCGACGAGGTCACGGCCCGGCTGGACCTCGGGCCGGCGCAGCCGGTCTGGTCGGTGAAGCTGTCCTTCCTCCAGCACCCGGGCTCCGGGGTCTACTTCCCCCGGCGGGTGGAGGTCGCGACGAGCCTCGACGGGCAGCAGTGGTCCGCGCCGGTGGCGCGCGAGCTGGCGGATCCGGCGGGTGGTGGAGCGGAGGTGCCGGCGGGCGCCGCGGAGGACGTTCCGGCGGGTGCCGGAGTGGACGTTCCGGCGGGCGGACGGCGGCGGGTCATCGTCCCGCTCGCGGGCGACGAGGCGCGCTTTGTGCGGGTCCAGATCACCGGCCTCGGCGAGGTGCCCGCCCCCTGGCCGACGGGTCCCGACGGCGCCCGGCGGGAGGGAGAGACGGCCTGGATCTACCTCGACGAGATCATCGTCCGGTAACGGAGCCGGGACCGCTGGGAGCGCCGGTGTTCACACCGGCACGCGCTGGCCGGAGGCCGGCGCACGACGGAGACGCCGCTCGCGAAAAAGCGCGGGGACGGCTTGGAACGCCGACCTCTGGCCAGTTCTCCCGGTGGGGGCCGGCACCGCGGCGCGGAGCGCCGCGGCCGGTTCATCGCTGCCGGCTTTCACAGGACGCAGGCGGGGGAACGCGATCAGTGGATCGGATGGTGTCCTGACCTCGATGTGACCATCCAAGGCGACACGCGACTCGAAGCCGAACGAGTTCGCTGAGGACCGCATCGCTGCCGACCCGCCGGAAGCCGAACCGCCCTGTCCCGATGGGACAATCGGCCGCATGAGCCGCCATTCAGTTCGGCGCCACCTCCGTGTTGAGGTCGACGCCTACGATGAGGCCATCCGGCGTTTCATCCCGGGCTACGAGGCGATGCTCGAGTCCGCCGCCGCCGAGATCGCGCGCGTGGAGCCGGGACGCGTTCTTGACCTCGGCGGCGGCACCGGCGCCCTCTCGGAGGCAATCCTCCTCGCGGCGCCGCATGCCGTGGTCGAGTTGATCGACCTGGATGGCGACATGCTCGCGAGGGCACGGGAACGCCTTGCCCGCTTCGGCGCCCGGGCGCGCTTTCGCGAGGCGTCTTTCGACGATCCCCTCCGGGAGGCAGACGCCGTCGCCGCTTCGCTGGCACTCCATCACGTCCCCACGATGGACGCGAAGCGGCGGCTCTTCGCTCGGATTCACGACTGCCTCCGCCCGGGGGGCGTCTTCGTGAACGCCGACGCCACGATGCCAGCGGATCCCGGGCCCCGCGAGGCCACCTGGCGCGCCTGGACCGCTCATCTCGTGTCCTGCGGGATTTCGGAGGAGCGCGCCTACCGGCACTTCGCCGAATGGCAGGAGGAGGACACCTACTTTCCGCCCGCAGAGGAGGCCGCGGCGATGCGCGCCGCCGGCTTCGAGATGGCCTCGGTGTGGAGCGACGGGCCAATGGTGGTCGCGGTGGGCAGGCGGCCCACCAAGTAGTTGCCTGAATTGGACTAGGCTGGCCCTCCGGGGCCGAAGACAATTGCAAGAGATCACACTGAGGGCGAAGTTCCATCGGGAACGCAAGCAGTGGATCGGGTGGTGTCCTGATCTCGATGTGAGCACCCAGGGTGACACACGACGGGAAGCCGAAGAGAACCTCCGCGAAGCCGTCAGCCTCTTCCTCGAAACGTGCCAGGAGATGGGGACCTTGGACGGCGTGTTGCGTGCCGCGGGGCTTTTTCTCAAGCGGCTAGCGCCACCGCCGCCGACGGTCTAGCGCGTTTCGCCCGCCTCCGGCGTGCGGTGCTGGCCCCCACCGGGAGAACTGGCCGGAGGTCCGGCGTTCCCTGGCCGGTGTGCCGCTCCGCCTGGTGGGGAGAGGTGGACCCCACCCGTGCGCTGGGGCATGGCCCGATTCCCACGGTGCCACGCGGCGCCGCGGTCAGTCCCCTCCGCGTCGCTTGTGCTTTCGTTTTCTTCTGACGTAATATGACGCAAGTGACCCACGAACTTCCGGAACCGTCCGATTCGGCCGACGCCCGCTACTTCCAGTGGCACGGGCTGTCCGCCGAGGCCCCAGCGACGCTCAACCAGGCGCTTCGGGATGCGATCGGCGCCCTGCGAGGCCTGCTCTATCCCGCTTCGGACAACGAACTGACGGATCCGGAACTCGCGGTCCTGCGGCGGGGCGGAATCGCAGTGGCGGAATATCCCGGCACGCCGGACCCGCTGGCGGACTACGCCGTGGAGTTCGCGGCGATCCTTTCCACTTCGCTGTCCCCGGCCGACGCCGCCGGCCGGCTCGGTGTTTCTCCGGCGCGCGTCCGGCAGACGATTCAGTCAGGCACTCTGTTCGCGGTCCGCGTCGGCGGACGATGGCGCGTTCCCCTCTTCCAGTTCACACCCGACGGGCTGGTACCCAACATCGGCGCCGTGAATGGCGCGGCGCCCGGAACCATCGACGCGGTCTCGCTGCAGCGCTGGTACACGACGCCCGATCCGGACCTGCGGGCGCCGGACGAGCGGACCCTCAGTCCACTGGAATGGCTGAAGGCAGGCCGCGACCCGACACCCGTGATCGCCGCCGCCCGCGAACTGTGAGTTGCCGGCGGTGGCGAAGGTTCCCCGCCTGCCGTCCGCCGCCATCCTCGGCACGCTCGTCCCCGCCGCTGCAACGCTCGCATCGGGGGCTCTCGTCTGGCGGCTCTACTTCCGCGCCGGCCGCTATCCGACTCGGTGGAACGACTTCCGCCACGTTGGCCCGGCCGCGAGCGCCCGCTTCGATCACCACGAGGGCAAAGCGCCCACCGGGCAGGACCGCGCTGTCCTCTATGCGGCAGAGGATCCGACCACCTGCTTCGCCGAAGTCTTCCAGCGAACGCGGGTGATCGGCCGCCGGCATGCGGCGCCCTCGCTGGTCGCATTCGAAACGGCCGCCGCCGTGCGGCTGCTGGACCTGACCGGAGGCTTCCCGACGCGAGCGGGCGCCTCAATGGGTCTGATGACCGGCCCGCGGCCGGTCGCCCGGAACTGGGCGCGGGCGTTCTACGAAGCCTGGCCGGACCTCGCGGGCCTGTGTTATCCCTCGGGGATGTACGCCAACCGAAGGCAGTTCGTGTTCAACGAGCGCGCCCGGGCGAGCGGCTTCCTGCCGCCTCGGCCCGCCTTCCACCGCACCTTGGAGGATCCGGCGCTTCTTCCGGTCCTGAAGAAAATCGCGGCCGACCTCGGATACGCACTCCGTTAGCAGCCTGTGGGCGATGCCGGCCTGAAGGCCGGCGGTCGCGGCGGTCGCGCTCCCTGACTCCCCAGCAGCGTCCGTGCCAGCATCCCCATCCCGAACCCGAGGGTCGTTCACAACCACGCGACCAGCAACCGCTCGCAGCCGGGCGATACGACGTGTCAGGGTGGAACAATGGACCAGTGAGCCGTCATTCAGTTCGGCGCCACCTCAGTGTTGAGGTCGACGCCTACGACGAGGCGATTCGGCGTTTCATCCCGGGCTATGAGGCGATGCTCGACGTTGCCGCCGCCGAGATCGCGCGCGTGGAGCCGGAACGCGTCCTTGACCTCGGCGGCGGCACCGGCGCCCTCTCGGAGGCAATCCTCCTCGCGGCGCCGCATGCCGTGGTCGAGTTGATCGACCTGGATGGCGACATGCTCGCGACGGCACGGGAACGCCTTGCCCGTTTCGGCGCCCGGGCGCGCTTTCGCGAGGCGTCTTTCGACGATCCCCTCCGGGAGGCAGACGCCGTCGCCGCTTCGCTGGCACTCCATCACGTCCCCACGATGGACGCGAAGCGGCGGCTCTTCGTTCGGATTCACGACTGCCTCCGCCCGGGGGGCGTCTTCGTGAACGCCGACGCCACGATGCCAGCGGATCCCGGGCCCCGCGAGGCCACCTGGCGCGCCTGGACCGCTCATCTCGTGTCCTGCGGGATTTCGGAGGAGCGCGCCTACCGGCACTTCGCCGAATGGCAGGAGGAGGACACCTACTTTCCGCCCGCCGAGGAGGCCGCAGCGATGCGCGCCGCCGGCTTCGAGATGGCCTCAGTTTGGAGCGACGGGCCAATGGTGGTCGCGGTGGGCAGGCGGCCCACCAAGTAGTTGCCTGAATTGGACTGCGCTGGCCCTCCGGGGCCGAAAACAAGTGCAAGAGATCACACTGCGGGCGAAGTTCCATCGGGAACGCGATCAGTGGATCGGGTGGTGTCCTGATCTCGATGTGAGCACCCAGGGTGACACACGACGGGAAGCCGAAGAGAACCTCCGCCAAGCCGTCAGCCTCTTCCTCGAAACGTGTCAGGAGATGGGAAACTTGGAGGACGTGCTGCGTGACGCGGGGCTTTTTCTCAAGCGGCTAGCGCCACCGCCACCGGCGGCTTAGCGCGTTTCGACCGCCTCTCGGCGGTCGATGCCGGTCGGAGACCGGCGCTCCTGTCGCGCGCGCTCCACGCGGTTCGGGGGTACGCGGCCTCGGAGAACAGCGAGCGCGCTCCGTTCGCGGCGAGGAACAGATAGAGCAGCGAGGCCCCCGCCCCCTGGCCCACGGGTTCCGACGGCGCGCGGCGCGAGGGAGAGACGGCCTGGATCTACCTCGACGACATCATCGTGCGGTGAGGGGCGGCGGGGGGTTGTCGAGGCTCCGTACAAAAGCCGCCGGACTGAGGATCGGAATCCCGGCGAACCCGGCCATAGCCAGAAGATCCTGATCGCCGCTTACGAGGACGTCCGCCTTCCCCATTTTCGCCGTCTCAAGCAGCTTGTCGTCGTCGGGGTCGCGGCATCCCATCCGAGACCCAGCGATCCAGATCCATTCCGACACCGCCCGCAGCCGCGCCAGAAAGGCGCCTCTCGTCATCCGGCTTGCGTAAGGATCGAACTTCGTCCTCAGCAAACGGGTCCGAAGTTCGTCAAACGTCTCGTCCGAAAACAACAAAACCCCGCTCCCGCGAGCGACCGCATCCACCGCGGCCCGCGGCGGACCTTGCGGCCAGAACGCAGCGCTGATCAGTACATTGGTATCGAGAACGACCCGCTCAGCTCTCATCTGCGAGGAGTTCGCTCAAAACGGCCGGCGTAAGCGCGTTCGCGGAGGCTTCCTCGCCGAGGGCATCCATCGTCGCTGCGAGACGCTCCCAAGCCGCACCCCGAAGGCGCTCGTACTGCTCCATGGACATCACGACGCTGACCCCGCGGCCCTTCCGGGTCAACAGGACCGGCGCCCGCTGGGAAGCATCCAGCAGTTGTCCGAATCGGTTCTTGGCATCACGGGCCGCGATCTCTTTCATATGGCCATAATAGCTATTAGAGCCACTTTGCTGCCAACGAGACAGGGACCCAGGTGAAAGCGAGGCCGGTCCGGCAAGGCGCCCGCGAGGCATGCTCCGGTCTTCGAGTTTGGTCCGGCGTCGAGACGCCATCGCCTCCTCACCCTCCCAGCAGCGTCCGCGCCAGCACTCCCATCCCGAACCCGAAGTAGTTCCCCACCGCGTAGCCGGCCAGCGCCACCGCGATCCCGGGCAGCAGTTTGTCCGCGTAGCCGCGGGCGGAGGCGATCGCCACCGCGGAGGCCGCGCCTCCGATGTTCGCCTGGGACGCGACGGACAAGGGCCCGGCGTTGAACCGGAGCAGCCGCCCCACGCCGAAGATCACGAGCCCGTGCACCGCCACCGAGATGAACGCGAACAGGAAGAGCGTTGGCCCCGCGGCCAACATCTCGGAGACCAGCGAGCGTGTTCGGTTCGCGGCGAGGGATAGGAGGCCGCGGCGATGCGCGCCGCCGGCTTCGAGGTGGCCTCGGTGTGGAGCGACGGGCCAATGGTGGTCGCGGTGGGCAGGCGGCCCACCAAGTAGTTGCCTGAATTGGACTAGTGTCCTGTCATTCATCAAGTGTCGGGTAGGGGCGTTTCAGCTTGACGCGGGCATCGTCCGTGGTGAACTGCCAGTTGACCTTGGCCTGGATGCGGTCTCGGGACGCCTGACATGTCGCAGTAGCCGGATCTGCGGGGGGAACATGTCGCTCTAGCGGGGTCGGCTGGAGCCGAACATGTCGCTCTAGCGGGATCTGCCCGGGAACATGTCGCTCTAGCGGGGTCGGCTGGAGCCGAACATGTCGCACTAGCCGGATCTGCCCGGGGAACATGTCGCAGTAGCGGGATCGGCTGGAGCCGAACATGTCGCACTAGCCGGATCTGCCGGGGAACATGTCGCTCTAGCGGGATCGGCTGGAGCCGAACATGTCGCACTAGCCGGATCGGCTGAGGAACATGTCGCTCTAGCGGGATCGGCTGGAGCCCAACATGTCGCACTAACCGGATCTGCCCGGGGAACATGTCGCTCTAGCGGGATCGGCTGGAGCCCAACATGTCGCACTAGCGGGATCGGCCCGGGAACATGTCGCTCTAGCGGGATCGGCTGGAGCCCAACATGTCGCACTAGCGGGATCTGCCCGGGAACATGTCGCTCTAGCGGGGTCGGCTGGAGCCCAACATGTCGCTCTAGCGGGATCGGCCCGGGAACATGTCGCTCTAGCGGGGTCGGCTGGAGCCGAACATGTCGCTCTAGCGGGATCTGCCCGGGAACATGTCGCTCTAGCGGGGTCGGCTGGAGCCGAACATGTCGCTCTAGCGGGATCTGCCCGGGAACATGTCGCTCTAGCGGGGTCGGCTGGAGCCGAACATGTCGCACTAGCCGGATCTGCCCGGGGAACATGTCGCTCTAGCGGGGTCGGCTGGAGCCGAACATGTCGGACTAACCGGTTCTGCCGGGGGAACATGTCGCTCTAGCGGGATCGGCTGGAGCCGAACATGTCGCTCTAGCGGGATCTGCCGGGGAACATGTCGCTCTAGCGGGATCGGCTGGAGCCGAACATGTCGCACTAGCCGGATCTGCCGGGGAACATGTCGCTCTAGCGGGATCGGCTGGAGCCCAACATGTCGCACTAGCCGGATCTGCCGGGGAACATGTCGCTCTAGCGGGATCGGCTGGAGCCCAACATGTCGCACTAGCCGGATCTGCCGGGGAACATGTCGCTCTAGCGGGATCGGCTGGAGCCCAACATGTCGCACTAGCCGGATCGGCTGAGGAACATGTCGCTCTAGCGGGATCGGCTGGAGCCCAACATGTCGCACTAGCCGGATCGGCTGAGGAACATGTCGCTCTAGCGGGGTCGGCTGGAACCCAACATGTCGCTCTAGCGGAATCTGCCCGGGAACATGTCGCTCTAGCGGGGTCGGCTGGAGCCCAACATGTCGCTCTAGCGGGATCTGCCCGGGAACATGTCGCTCTAGCGGGGTCGGCTGGTGTAGGAGACGGCCGTAGAGTCGCAGTTGGGAGACACCAACTTTTGCGCAGCGGGAAGGGAGGCTGGAGAGGGAGGGAGGGAGGTCGGGGAGACCATTCATGCGCTGGAGGACGGGCGCATGAAGTTGACGTTGGACGAGATTCTGGTGGCGAGCAGGATGCATGAGAGGGGGGCGTCGGTGAGGCGTCTGGCGAAGGATCTGGGGGTGACGGAGAACGCGGTTCGGTATCGGCTGAAGCGTCTGGGGGAGGGAGTCAGGCCGGATGGTCGCGGCGGCAAAGCGACGGCGCTGGATGGGTATGAGGAGGTGGTGGAGGCGATCCAGGATCGTCTGGGAGACGGACGTCTTCTTGGGGAGGGTCTGCCGCCGTGCCAGGTTCGCCTGATTTACGAGGCGCTGGTTCGGGACTACGGGTATGCGGGGAGCTACCAATCGGTGGTGCGTCATGTGCGGCGGAAGCACGGGAAGCCGCGGCTGCGGGCGATCCGTCGGGTGGAGACGCCGGCGGGGGTTCAGGCGCAGCACGACTGGTTCGAGGATCGGATTCCGATCGGGGCGAAGCGGCCGAAGTTGGCGTTGTTGCTGGGGGCGTTGTCGTATAGCCGGGCGAAGTTCTGCTGGCCGAGCGAGGACCAGACGCAGTTGTCGTGGCACACGGGGCATCACGCGTTGTTCGAGCGGTATGAGGGCGTTCCGCTGTGGGTTCGGATCGACAACCCGAAGACGGCGGTAACGCGTGGAGCGGGGCCGACGGCGGTGTTGAACCGGTCGTATGCGGCGTATGCGCGGATGTGTCGTTTCGGGGTGGACGCCTGCCGGGCGGGGAAGGGGTCGGACAAGGGGAAGGTGGAGCGGGCGGTTCGGACGCTGCGGGAGTCCTTTGGGGAGGTTCTCCGGCGCGGGGCGGGGAGCATTGAGGAACTGGACCGGTTGCTGGACGTGCGATCCGAGCACTTGCTGGATCGGCTGCGGTGTCCGGTGACGGGGGGCACGGTGCGGGAGGCCCTGGAGGAGGAGCGGCAGGTATTGCAGCCGTTGCCGTCGAGCGCGGAACTGTTTGATGTGGAGGTGGCGCGTCGGGTGAGCCGGGATTGCCTGGTGTCGTTCGAGGGGCGGCGGTATTCGGTTCCGTTCGCGTGGGCGGGTCAGTGGGTGGATGTTCGGGGGACGGCGCGGGATGTGGTGGTGCGCGGCGGGGGTCAGGAGATTGCGCGGCACCGGCGGGGGACCCGGGCCCTCTTGTTGCTGAAAGAGGCGCACTACGAGGGGGCTTCGACGGATCGGGTGGTGCGCCCGACGCCCCTGGGTCGGCGGGGCCGGCTCCAAGTGGCGGGTCTGTCGGAGAGCTGGGAGCCGGTGGCTAAGGAGTTGAAGGCGCGGGATGGGTTGGAGCGGCCGTTATCCGAGTATGCGCGCTTGGTGGAGTTGCTGGGATGAGGGCGGGTCGGGTGGACCTGGACGTGGTGGCGGAGCGCTGCCGGGAGCTGGGGCTGCAGCAGACGGCGGAGCAGTTGCCGGAGCTCTTGGAGGAAGCGAGCCGGGAGGATCTGACGCCGGTGAGATTCCTGGAGCGGTTGGTGGAGCGGGAGTATGAGAGGAAGGAGGAGCGTCGGATTGAGATGTGGCTGCGGATGAGCGGGCTGCCGCCGGGGAAGACGCTGGACTGTTTCGACTGGAGTTTCCAGCCTCGGGCGGACCGGGCGAAGGTGGAGGAACTGGCGACCTGCGCCTTCGCACGGCGGGCGGAGAACATCCTGTTTCTGGGGCCGCCGGGGGTGGGAAAGAGCCACCTGGCGACCGGCCTGGGGGTGAAGGCGATCAAGAACGGGTTCCGGGTCCATCACTACGTGCTCGACGAGCTGATCCGGATGCTGCAAGCGGAGGAGACGACCCCGTATCGCCGCCGGCCGCGGCGCTACCGGATCAGTTCCGTTCTGATCATCGACGAGGTGGGGTTCCGGCCGCTGAACCGAGAGGAGGCGAACCTGTTCTTCCGGCTGGTGAGCCGGCGCTACGAGCGGGGCTCGCTGATCCTGACCTCGAACAAGCATGTGGGGGCCTGGCCGGAGGTTTTCGCGGGGGACGAGGTGTTGACCACGGCGATCCTGGATCGTCTTCTGCACCACGTCCATGTGGTCCAGATCAGCGGCCGGAGTTACCGGCTGAAGGAACTCGGCGACCTCCTTCGCGTCCCGGCAGCGGAGGAGCGCCCCACCCAGGGGAAGGGGTGAGAGGGATGCATCGGGCGGCGCGGGATCCCGGGCACCACGCGGGTGGTCACACGCCTCCCCGCCCGAGCGCTCGTTTCGGCTCGGGGTGCGGCCGCGCTCCGGTCGCTCCGCTCCCTCCGCCTGGCCGCACCCCGAGCCGAAACGCCTCTCTTCCCAAAACCCGCCCCTTCGGAAACACCCGAAGCCGCCGTCCCCTGGAGCACCATCAGTGCGCAAAAGTTGGTGTCTCCCACGTGCGCAAAAGTTGGTGTCTCTTGACAGCTGGAGCCGAACATGTCGCTCTAGCGGGATCTGCCGGGGAACATGTCGCTCTAGCGGGATCGGCTGGAGCCCAACATGTCGCACTAGCGGGATCGGCCCGGGAACATGTCGCTCTAGCGGGATCGGCTGGAGCCCAACATGTCGCACTAACCGGATCTGCCCGGGAACATGTCGCTCTAGCGGGGTCGGCTGGAGCCCAACATGTCGCTCTAACCAGTTCTGCCGAGGGAACATGTCGCTCTAGCGGGGTCGGCTGGAGCCGAACATGTCGCACTAGCCGGATCTGCCGGGGAACATGTCGCTCTAGCGGGGTCGGCTGGAGCCGAACATGTCGCTCTAGTGTCTCGTCACTCATCCAGTGTCGGATAGAGCCGTTTCAGCTTGATACGGGCGTCGGGAGTGGTGAACCGCCAGTTGACCTTTGCCCGGATCCGGTCCCGTGAAGCCTGCCAGGCGGCAACTTCGTCCCGTAGGACGTCGATCGAGTCGAGACGACGGTTGAGGCACTGGCGGGTCAGGACATTGAGTTCGACCTCGGCAACGTTGAGCCAACTGCCGTGCTTGGGGGTGTAGACGAACTCGAAGCGGTCCCACAGATCCTTGGCTTCGGCCGGGGGGAAGGCCTCGTAGAGGGCGCCAGGGCGGTGTGTGCTGAGGTTGTCCATCACCAGCGTGATCCGCTTCGCATCGGGATAGCGCTCGGCGATGTCGTGGAGGAAGTGCGCCCAGTCGGTCTTGGTCCGCCGGGCCGTGACCTTGGTCCTGCGCCACCCCGCCAAAGGCTCGCTCGCCATGAACACGTTGCACGTTCCCAAGCGTCGATACTTGTAGTCCCGGCGCCGCGCCCGCCCCGGAGCCGCCGGGATCGGCATCCGGGTCTCGCCGATCAGCTGACGGGGCGTCTCGTCCATGCACACCACCGGAAAGGACGGATCGTAGGGACGCCGATAGACATCCAGCACGCGCTCCATCGCCGCCGCGAAGTCCGCGTTGTGCTGTGGGGGAATCACCCAGCCGACGCGTCGCCACGGCTTGAGGACGTTTTTTTTAGGACGCGCCGCACCGTCTCGTGCGAGACGCTGTCGATATAGCCGAGTTCCACGACGCGGTCCGCCAGGAGCCGCAGCGACCATTGCGCGTGCCCCTCCGGCGGCTCGCTGCAACTCAGCGCCACCAAGTGCGCCTCGAACGCGCCGTCCGCCTTGCGCTCATAGCTCGGACGCCGACCCTGCCGGCCGCCCAGGGCCGCCTCCATGCCCTCCTCGACGAAGCGCCGCTTCACGCGGTCCACTTTCCGCGCGCTGATGCGCAGGACCTCGGCGATTGCTTCCCCACGCGCCCGCTGCCGGTTGTGCTCCCCCTCGTCGCAGTTGAGCAGGACCAGGGCGTTGATCACCTTCTGCGACTGATGCGAGCCCTTGCGGGTAATCGCCTCAAGTGCTTCCCGCTCCTGCATCTCCAGTGTCACCACGTAACGCTTCATGGTGGCCTCCTCGTCCTCGTCGGACGGACAAGAAAACTACCACACAATACGACACATCATATGTGACATGACACTACGCCAGCCCTCCGGGGCCGAAAACAATTGCAAGAGATCACACTGAGGGCGAAGTTCCATCGGGAACGCAAGCAGTGGATCGGGTGGTGTCCTGATCTCGATGTGAGCACCCAGGGTGACACACGACGGGAAGCCGAAGAGAACCTCCGCGAAGCCGTCAGCCTCTTCCTCGAAACGTGTCAGGAGATGGGAAACTTGGAGGACGTGCTGCGTGACGCGGGGCTTTTTCTCAAGCGGCTAGCGCCACCGCCACCGCCGGCTTAGCGCGTTTCGACCGCCTCTCGGCGCGCGATGCCGGCCGGAGGTTGGCGTGCCCGGGCCGTCCGCGCGCTTTTGCTCAGTCGGCGGTACGCGAGTTTCGACCGCCTCTCGGCGGTCGATGCCGGTCGGAGACCGGCGCTCCGTCCGCGCGCTTTTGCGCAGTTGGGGGTACGCGAGTTTCGACCGCCTCTCGGCGGTCGATGCCGGTCGGAGACCGGCGCTCCGTTCGCGCGCTTTTGCGCAGTTGGGGGTACGCGAGTTTCGACCGCCTCTCGGCGGTCGATGCCGGTCGGAGACCGGCGCTCCGTTCGCGCGCTTTTGTGTAGTTGGGGGTACGCGATTTCGACCGCCTCTCGGCGGTCGATGCCGGTCGGAGACCGGCGCTCCGTTCGCGCCACCCGGTCCTCCGGGGTCATTCCTCGCTTCGGCGGTCATCCCGCCCCTCATCCCCCGAGCATCGTCCGCGCCAGCGTTCCCATCCCGAACCCGAGGTAGTTCCCGAACGCATAGCCCCCGAGCGCCACTGCGATCCCGGGGAGCAGCTTGTCCCCGTAGCCGCGGGCGGAGGCGATCGCCACCGCCGAGGCGGCGCCTCCGATGTTGGCCTGGGAAGCCACCACCAGCGTGCCGGCGTCGAACTTGAGCAACCGCCCCACGCCGAAGATCACGAGGCCGTGGATCGTCACCGTGGTGAGGGCGAACAGGAAGAGCGCCGGCCCCGCGGCAAGCATCTCGGAGACCAGCGACTGCGCCCCGTTCCCGGCGAGGAACAGGTAGAGGAGCGAGTTGCCGAGCACCGGCGCGCCCCGGAGTTTCCGGACGGGCGCGGTGTGGCCGAGGACGAGCGCGATGGTGGTCAGCCAGAGCACCGCCGGAACCACCGGCACCGCCGCTTCGGCGAGCCGCGCGGTCACCATCGCCCCCAGGGTGATCGCGGCGAGCCCGAAGAAGTCCATCATCCGGAGGCTCTCGCCGCTCTCCTTGAGCCGCTGCTCGAGCGTCATTGGCGCGTCGCCGCGCCGGACCGGATCGAGCCCCTGCCCCCCGTAGAGCAGCGCGGGGACGATGAGGCAGGTCGCGAGCCAGGCGACGGTGACGATCACGTCCGCGGCCACCGCCGCCGACATGACGTTCGGGTCGGTGCCGAAGGCGCCCGCGAGCGCGTAGAAGTTGGCTCCGCCGCCGATATAGGTCCCGGTGAACTGGCCGGTCAGCTTCCAGGCCTCACCGCCCACCGCGTCGGAGAGCAGCAAAAACGCCACCAGCGTTCCCAGCATGGTGCCGAGCGCTCCGAGCCCGAAAGCCCCGAGCATGCTCTTCCCCGCGTCCCGAATCGTCCGCAGGTCCACGTTCAGCAGGACCAGCACGATCGCGGCGTTCACCCAGATGTTGCCGAGCTGGTAGTAGGCCTCGGCGTCCCCGGGGAGGAGCCCCGAATTCGAGAGCACCATGCCGAAGACGAGGCACATGAGCCCGGCGCTCATGGCCCGGAAGAAGCGGTAGCGCCCTTCGAGCCAGACCGCGAGGAACACCGCGGCGGCGAGCGCCAGGAAAATCCCGAAAGGATCCTGGATCACGGCGGCCAGTTCTCCCGGTGGGGGCCCTTTCCCGCGGTCAGCGCCCGGCTGTCCCGCTCAGCGGGCCCAAATCCAGCGGGCCCAAATCCAGCGGGCCCAAGTTCAGCGGGCCCATTCCGTCCACTCGCGCACCGGGTTCACGAGCGTCCCGATGCCCTCGGCCCAGCAGGCGGCGGTGTCGCCGGGTTTCATGAAGATGGGCGGAGTGCGGGCGTAGCCCACCCCGTCCGGGGTCCCGGTGGCGATCACGTCGCCCGGCCGGAGGATCAGGTTGTGGGAGGCGAACTGGATCAGTTCCGGGATCTGGTGCTCCATCAGGCGGGTGTTGGCGTCTTGCATGATCTCGCCGGAGAGCGTGAAGCGGATGTCCAGGACGTGGGGGTCCGCGACGAACTCGGCCGGAGTGATGAAGGGGCCGAGGGGAGCGAAGGTCTCGGTGGACTTCCACACCAGCCAGTCGGAGCCGTAACGGTCGTCCCCCCGCCCTTCGCGGTCGCCCACGTCGTTCATCATGGTGTAGCCGAAGATGTGGGCGCCGGCGTCCCCGGCCTCCACGTCGCTCGCGGGCTGGCCGATCACCACCGCCAGCTCGCATTCCCAGTCCACCATCTCCCGCTCGGGCTTCATCAGGATCGGCTCGCCGTGGCCGATGGCGATGCTGCCCGGCTTCATGAACAGGTAGGGGTTCTGGCGCCGGTCCCCTTCCTCGCGCTCCCAGAAATGGTCCATCGAGACCTGGGTCTCGTCGAGCGCCGAGGCGTCCGACATGCCGGCGGGCGCGCCGGTGGTCATCTCCACTCCGTGCGCCGGGTAGTTCAGCGCGGTGGCGAGGATGAGCCCGGGGCGCACCGGAGGAAAGACATGGAGCCCCTCGAGGTCGTGGAGCCACCGCGGCCGCTCGTCCGCGGGGCCGTCGAGCAGCGGGACCACCCGGTCCACGATGGCGTGCACCCGGTCCCGCATGCCGATCGCCCAGCGGCCCGCCAGTTCCTTCATGTCCTCGGGCATCGGAAGCCGCACCCACATCCGGTTATGCCGCTCGAGGGAGGCATTGGCCCCGGCGAGGTCCACCGCGTAGGCGTCGCGGAGGACGATCCCCAGAAAGGACTCTCCCCGGTCTTCGAAGGTCCCGAGCCGGAACGGCTCGACCGAAGCGGCGGCCGGAGCGGCCAGCAGCACGGCGGCGGCGAGCGCAAGGACCGAGCTTCTGATCACGGCGCCGGAGTATGCCAGAGGAAACGCCGGTCTTCAGCCGCGCTGGAACGCACGACGGTGGCGCCATGCACGAACCAATGCACGAACTTTCGATAGGCTCCGCTGCCGAAACGAAGGCAGCTTGGTGGCAGAATCAATCGAGAGAAGGGGTGGCGGAGCGGTGCGGGACGGGACACCGGGAGCTCGGGATCCATGACGATCGGGACAACCACCCGTGCGGTCGCCGCCGCGACGGTGTGCACCGCGATCCTCTCCGGGTGCGGGGACGGAGGAGGCAGCCCGCTGTCCGCCTCGATGGATCCGTCACCGCCTCCACGGCCGCTCGGCACCGATGCCGAGATGTGCACGAACGGCCGCGCCGGCGACTTCCGTTGTGACGGCATCGCGCTCCACCGCCGGGTGGCGCTCGACGTCATGGGCGGAAACACCGGCAACGACATCTGGGGCTGGTCCGATGCTGAGACCGGCCAGGAGGTCGCCCTGATGGGTATGAACAACGGCACTGCCTTCGTCGATGTGTCCGACCCGGAGAATCCGGTCTTCCTCGGGCGGCTGCCTACCCAGACCGAGGAGTCCTTCTGGCGGGACGTCAAGGTCTATCGGGACCATGCGTACATCGTCGCGGACAACGCCGGCGCCCACGGCATGCAGGTGTTCGATCTGACGCGCCTGAGGGGCCTCTCGGCGGCCCGGACATTCGACGCCGACGTCGTCTACACCGAATTCGGGAATGCGCACAACCTGGCGATCAACGAGGAGACGGGCTTCGCCTACGCCATGGGGTCCGATACCTGCGAAAGGGGTCTGCACATCATCGACATCCAAACGCCCGACGATCCGCAATTCCGGGCCTGTCACGACGCGGCCCCGACGCACGACACCCAGTGCGTCGTCTACCGGGGGCCCGACGCCGAGCATCTCGATCGGGAGATATGCGTCAGCTCCAACGAAGATCATCTCGAAGTGGTGGACGTCACCGACAAGTCCGCTCCGCTGATCCTGTCCTCAACCACGTATCAGATGTTTGGTTTCGTCCATCAGGGGTGGCTGACCGAGGACCACCGGTTCTTCCTCCTGGGGGATGAAGGGGACGAGCTCAGCTTCGGCGTGCGCACGCGCACGCACGTGTTCGACGTATCGGACCTGGATGCCCCGGTATACCTCTACGTGCACGAATCGGACACCCGCTCGACCGATCACAATCTGTACGTGCTGGGCGACCGCGTGTTCCAGGCCAACTACACCTCGGGATTGAGAGTGCTGGAGCTGGGCGATCCGGCAAACCGGGAGTTGCAGGAGATCGCCTTTTTCGACACGTATCCCCAAGGCGACGGCGCCGGGTTCGCCGGCGCCTGGAGCGTGTATCCGTATCTGCCGTCGGGGACGATCATCGTCAGCGACATCTACAACGGGCTGTTCGTCCTTTCGATGCAGTAGGCGCCGAAGCCGCTCCCCAATCTCCCCGAGACCAGTCCCCCCCGAGAACGCTCCGCGCCTCAGGGCCTGAGATCCAGCACCGGATCCTTCGCGCCCGTCAGCTCCCAGCGCGCCAGGGTGATCGGGATCACCCCCGCGGCGTAGAAGCGGTCGAAGAAGTCCTTCACGGTGAAGGCGTCGCCCTCCATCACGGCCACCTCCGCGAGCAGTTCCTCGATCTGGATCTTCCCGACCACGTAGCTGGTCCCGTAGCCGGGCTGGCGCAGGTACAGACTCTGCTCGCCGCGCACCAGGGCCCCCTCGGTCAGCCAGCCGCGGGGCGTCCAGCGCATCGCGAAGGCCACCGCCTCCTCCATGTCGAAGTCCCCGCCGTGCAGGTGCAGTCCGCTGATGGCGCGCGCGGCGCGCTGGGCCAGCATGATCCAGGTGAGTTCGCGCGACCGCGGCGAACCCTCGAGGAGGCCAAGGTGCATGAACATCTCCTCGACCCCGGTGGCGAGTCCCTCCGAGCGGATCGCGAAGATGTTGGAGAGCGACGGGACCGCCCGGATGGGGCTCAGGTGGGGCGCGTCCCGCATCGCCGCCAGCTCGATCCAGTGGTGCATGTGCGGGCGGAAGGCGTCCGGGTCGCGGTAGCTCACCTCGCTGAAGAAGTTCCGGAGGTCGCCCGGGTTCTCGAGCGGCTGGAAGGTTCCGTTCACCGCCCTCAGCGCCGGATCCATGAAGTCCTCGGTGCTCTGGACCTCCTCCCGCTCCAGAAACGCCAGGTAGTTGTCGACCGATTCGTTGAGGCGCCGGTCGAACTCCTCGGGAAAGGCGATCCGTTCGAGTTCGGGGAGCGCCCGATTGCGGTTTTCTTCGAGCCGCATCGAGGAGTGCGAGCGGGCCAATTCCCGCTCGATGAGGGTCACGATTTCCTCCCAGGACCACGGCACCAGGTGCACGTGGCGCATCAGCCAGGTGTAGTTGTCCGCGCCGATTCCCGAGGGGCCGGTCTTGCCGTCAGCCTCGGCCTCGAGGAACTCCCGAAAGTCCTCCGTCGCAGCGTGAGCGGCCTCCACCGCCGCATCCAGCTCGGCGCTCGTCCCGGCGACCCGCTCACCGAAGGCGGTCAGATCCGCGGCCTGGTTCCGGAAATAGCGGAATCCGGCCAGCCAGAGATCCCGGGCGTTCGACGCCGCGAGGTTCTCCTTCGCCTGCGCCAGGAGGCCGGGGACGGCCCCGATCCGCGCCGCCAGTTCCCCGGCGTCGGTCGGGGAGAGCGGGTAGTCGTAGGTCCACAGATCGATGAATCCGTGGTTCACCGCCCCCTCGTGGGCCGGGACGTCGCTCTGGGCCGCGAAGATCTGCACGTAGAAACCCGGGTCCCGGGCCCACGGCTGCCGAACCCGGTGATCGAAGTCGAGCCCGTTCATCTCGGCGCGCATCAGATGCCAGTCGATCTGTTCGGAAACCGGCCAGCTCCCGGGCGCGAGCGCATCCAGCCGGGCGCGCCAGGCGGACAGTTCGGCATGTTGGCCGGCCATGGCCTCCGCGCCGTAGTCCGGGACGCCGTCCCGAAACTCCGGCGCTTCGAAGTCCCGCCACTCCCCGAAGAGTGCGATCAGGTCGTCGTGGGTGCCGGGCTCTCCCGCCGGAGGCGGCGCCGGCTCGGCTCCGCACCCGCCGAGCAGGCCGGCTGTCAAGACCGCTGTCAGGACGAGCAGCGGCCGCGGGGCAGAAAACGTGGATGACGGGGCGGACGGAGCGTTCATGGCAGGCCTCCCAACCGGGTGTGGACAAGTTGGGCGCGAGCGCCGGCCCTCACCGGGCGGTTGAACCCGCGATCGTACGCGCCCGACCGACCCCCGGAAAACGCCCGCCGGAAAACGGAGGGCGACTAGCGGAGCGAGGACAGCAGGCGCAGGAAGCGCTCGATGTCCACACGGTTGTGGTAGTGGCCGATCGACGCCCGCACCACGCCGTCTTCCGGGTTCACCCCGAGCGCCTCGAGGGTGGCCGCCGAGCCGAGATCTCCGGCGCCCACCTGGACTCCGGCGTCCCGGATCGCGGAACCCAGTTCCCGGGCGCCGCCGCCGTCCACGGTGAAGCTGAAGGTGGGGACCCGGTAGGCCGCCCGCCGCGGGTCGTCCTCGCCGAGCAGCGAAATCCCCTCGATGCGCGACAGGCCCCGGAGCATGAGACGGCTGAGGATGCGCTCTTCCTGGCGAATGCTCTGCATTCCCTTCCGCATCGGTTCCCGCCGTCCGAAGCGCTCGGAGGGAGGGACCACGAGGGCGTTCGGCGCGTCGCCGAGCCGCTCCGCGTAGGACACGGCCCGCGCCAGCCCCGCCAGGGTGTTCGGCGAAACGGCGCCGTTCGTGGATTTCTCGACCACCGAACCGCGCTGGCGGGCCCAGAGCGTCGCGCCGCGGGCGCCGAACAGTTCGTCGCCGTTCGCGATGACCGCGTCGCAGCGGAGATTGCGGATGTCGAGCGAACCGTGGGCCACGAAGTGGCTCGCCTCGGTGACGAGCACCGCATCCGTCCCCTCGAGAAATTGCGCTACCGGGATGACCTCGTTGAGCGAGCCGGTGACCGGACACGCCTTGGTGAGCAGCACGAGCCGGGTCCGATCGTCGAGCAGCGCCTCGAGGTCGCGAACCAGAACCCGCCCGAGGCGGCGCGGCCGCCAGTCGGACGCCTCGACGCCGTCCGGGAGCGCGCTTCGCCAGACCTCCCGGCGATCGTCCGGCTCGGAGGCGGAGAGCACGACCTTGTCACCGTCCCGCAGTCCGACGCTCGCAACCAGCCGCCGCACCAGCGTCGCGTAGGTCTCGCCGACGGCGATCTGATCTTCCGCCCAGTCCGCGTTCGAGTTCCAAAACCACGCCAGGTCGGACCGCAGGTTCGCTTCCGCCGACCCATCGGCGCCCACCGGCCGCGGCCGCAGGGTGCGAGGCGCCCCCACGGTGTCGAAATCGAGGCGGCCGCCCCCCGGCGGGATGAACGATTCGGCGACGACGGAGAGAGGTAGATGCATGGGCGGAAACGAGTTCTCCCGGTGACGGCTGCGGGACTCCGCTTAGGATACGCGCCGAGAGCGATTTACGGGAGATCCGATGCCACAGTTCCCCGAGTTTCCCGGCGCCCGGGCCGTGCTCTCGGTCCGGACCGGGAGTCGCGGCGTCGTGCGCGTCACCGGGGGCGACCGGATCGCGTTCCTCACCCGCATCATGGCGGGCCAGCTTCCCCCCGCCCCCGGTGCGGCTCGCACCGCGCTGCTGGGCCCGAAGGGCAACCTCATCGCCGCCGCGGTGGCGACGGTGACCACGGAAGCGGTGCTGCTCGAGTGCGAAGCGGGCCGGGAAGACGCGCTGCTGGTCGCGCTCGACCGGTACCGGATTAGCGACGACGTGGACATCTCACTCGCGGACCGCAGCGACTTCGAGATCGTGTGCACCGAGGCCGCGGAGGCGCCGGAGAAACCGGATCTCGCCCCCCCGGGATGGGTCCTCGAAACCGCCGTCGGATTCCTGCGCCAGGATTTCCGGCCGTGGTCGGCCACCACCATCTTTCACACCGGCATCCGGACCGGGGACCGCGGCTCGTTCCGGGACCAGATTCTCGACGACGGCGAGGCGATCGAGGCGAGCCCCGAAGAACAGGAGTATCTCCGGATCCTCGCCGGCGAGCCGCGCTGGGAGGCGGAACTGGATGAGCGTTCCCTGCCCCTCCAGAGCGGCCTGACCTCCCACGTCCGCCTCGGCCGGGGCTGTTACATCGGCCAGGAATACGTGGCGCGCCAGGCGCATCGCGGCCGCATCCCGCGGCTCCTCCGCCGCCTGGACTTCGGTGGCAGCGTAGTCCCGGAAATCGGCGCGCAGGTCCTCGTGGAGGGCGTCGCCGGCGGGCGGATCACAAGCGCTGTCCACCGGCCGGACGGCTGGGCCGGCCCGGCCGCCGTCGCCCTGGCGGTCGTCTCCGCCGGCATTCTCCCCGGGACCTCGGTCGAGGTCCCATCCGGACTCGCCGCCCGCGTCGCCGAAATCTGAGACAACGCCGCATCGCGCTGCGCCAACCGCGAACAAGCGCGGGGCCTGGAGCGCCGGTCTCCGACCGGCATCGCGCGGGAGCGCGAAACCAGCGCTGACAACGCTGCGCCCTCCCAGCGCGAGTGCCGCACCGCCCATCGCCAACCACGGTCGAGCGCGGGGCCTGGAGCGCCGGTCTCCGACCGGCATCGCGCGGCAGCGCGAAACCAGCGCCGACAACGCTGCGCCATGCCAACGTGACTGCCGCATCGCGCATCGCCAACCGCAAACAAGCGCGGGGCTTGGAGCGCCGGTCTCCGACCGGCATCGCGCGACAGCGCGAAACCAGCGCCGATGACGCTGCGCCCTGCCAACGTGACTGCCGCATCGCACATCGCCAACCGCGAACAAGCGCGGGGCCTGGAGCGCCGGTCTCCGACCGGCATCGCGCGGCAGCGCGAAACCAGCGCCGACGACGCTGCGCCCTGCCAACGTGACTGCCGCATCGCGCATCGCCAACCGCGAACAAGCGCGGGGCCTGGAGCGCCGGTCTCCGACCGGCATCGCGCGGCAGGGCGAAACCAGCGCCGACAACGCTGCGCCCTGCCAACGTGACTGCCGCATCGCACATCGCCAACCGCGAACAAGCGCGGGGCCTGGAGCGCCGGTCTCCGACCGGCATCGCGCGACAGCGCGAAACCAGCGCCGATGACGCTGCGCCCTGCCAACGTGACTGCCGCATCGCACATCGCCAACCGCGAACAAGCGCAGGGCTGGAGCGCCGGTCTCCGACCGGCATCGCGCGACAGCGCGAAACCAGCGCCGACGACACTGCGCCATGCCAACGTGACTGCCGCATCGCGCATCGCCAACCGCGAACAAGCGCGGCGCCTGGAGCGCCGGTCTCCGACCGGCATCGCGCGGCAGCGCGAAACCAGCGCCGACGACACTGCGCCATGCCAACGTGACTGCGGCATCGCCCATCGCCAACCGCGAACAAGCGCGGCGCCTAGAGCGCCGATCTCCGACCGGCATCGCGCGGCAGCGCGAAACCAGCGCCGACAACGCTGCGCCCTCCCAGTGCGAGGGCCGCACCGCCCATCGCCAACCACGATCGGCTGCTCCATCACAGCCACGTGATCACCATCCGTGGGAAAAGCTACCGGCTCCGCGAGAAGCGTCGCAGCGGCCTCTTCCGGGGCTCCTCCAGCATCCTCTTCTCCTCCGCCAAGCGCACAACGGGGAACCAGCCAAAGGAAACGCCATGAACGTCCCGGACCCTTCGGGGTGGCCCAGATTTATCTGTCGCCGGTGGCCCAGTTCTATCTGTCGCTTGACAGGGCCAGCAGACCCCGAAATTGACGCATGCTCCGGCCAGCAGACCCCGGAATTGACGCATGCTCGGGTCAACCGATCCCGGAATTGACGCATGCTCGGGCCAGCAGACCCCGGAATTGACGCATGCTCGGGCCGACCGATCCCGGAATTGACGCATGCTCAGACCAACCGATCGCGGAATTGACACATGCTCGGGCCGACCGATCCCGAAATTGACGCATGCTCGGGTCAACCGACCCCGGAATTGACGCATGCTCGGGTCAACCGATCCCGGAATTGACGCATGCCTGGGCCGACCGATCCCGGAATTGACGCATGCTCGGGTCAACCGATCGCGGAATTGACGCATGCTCGGGTCAACCGACCCCGGAATTGACGCATGCTCGGGCCAGCCGACCCCGAAATAGACGCATGCTTCGGCCGTCCGATCCCGGAATTGATGCATGCTCGGGCCAGCAAACCCCGAAATAGACGCATGCTCGGGCCGATCGATCCCGGAAATGACGCATGCTCAGACCGACCGATCGCGGAATTGACGCATGCCCGGGCCGACCGATCCCGGAATTGACGCATGCTCGGGTCAACCGACCCCGGAATTGACGCATGCTCGGGCCGACCGATCCCGGAATTGACGCATGCTCGGGTCAACCGACCCCGGAATTGACGCATGCTCGGGCCGACCGATCCCGGAATTGACGCATGCTCCGGCCAGCAGACCCCGGAATTGACGCATGCTCGGGTCAACCGATCCCGGAATTGACGCATGCTCGGGCCAGCAGACCCCGAAATAGACGCATGCTCGGGCCAACCGATCCCGGAATTGACGCATGCTCGGGTCTTTGGTGACGACGTGGTGGCCACCGCCTGTCAGCGCCAACAGACCCCGCTACAGCGTGGAGTCGCGCCGCTACAGCGTGGAGTTCACGCTCCGCCGAACGCGAACGGCGGGCCCGTCACGTTTGATTCGGTCGGCGCTGCGCACCATAATGGTGCATCATGGTGCAAAAAGGCCGCCCCGCCGGCGCGGCGGCGACACCTCCGCCGGCGCCCAAACCGCGCGTCTCGGTGTCCTTCGAACCCGCTGACTACGACGAACTCGTCAGGATCGCCGCCGAAAAGCGCGTCTCGCTCGCCTGGGTGGTCCGGGACGCGGTAGCGGCCTACATCTTCCGCCGGGGCCCCCTCTTCCGGCAGCCCCCGCACACCCGGCCCGCCCCGAGACCCCCGGAATGAACCTCGCCGCGCCCGCCCGATTTCAGACCAACGGGGGTGGCAGGTTCTGGCGTGCCGGGCTCGGAGAATGCGCCTCATGATCATCACGACCCTTCTTCTCTCCCTGCTCGGGGCCGGCCTGGTCGCCGCGACCTTCTACTTCGTGGGAGTCCGGGCGGGCGAGCGGCTCGGCCGCGAACAGACGCGCGCGGACCTCGACGCCATCGCCCGCGCCGCCGCCGCCGAAAGCAATCAGCAGGCGCGGGAGGCCTACGAACACGCCACCGGTCAGGCCGTGAAGCACCTGGAGGCCGCCGTCCGCTCCGACCGCGAGCTCGGTCAGGAACAGTTCGCGAAAACGGCGGCCCCGATCCGCGAGTCGCTCCGCAGCGTGGCGGAACTCGCCCGCGACCTGGAGAACAAGCGGGCCGCGGATCACGGCGCGTTGCACCAACTCACCGAGCGCCTGTCCAGCCAGGTGGAAACCGTCCAGGACAGCAGCCGTTCACTCCGCGACGCGCTGAAGGGGGACCGCCAGGCCCGCGGCCGTTGGGGCGAGATCCAGCTCGAGAACCTCGTCAAATCGGTCGGGCTCACGCCGCACTGCGATTTCGAAACGCAGACGGGGTGGAACGGCTCGCGGCCCGATCTGGTCCTTCGCCTCCCGAACGGATCCTTCCTCCCGGTGGATTCCAAGGTCCCCCTGGACGACTACCTCGCCGCGACCGAGATGTCCGCGGTGGACGAACAGACCATCGCCCTCCGGAAACACGCGAAGGCGGTGAAGGCTCATGCGGACACGCTCGGCAAGCGCGACTACCCGGCGAAGGTCGGGGACGGCCCGCCGTTCACCGTGATGTTCCTGCCCATCGAGTCCCTGCTCTCGGAGGCCATCCGGCACGAGCCCGATCTCCTGCAGTTCGCCGCCGATCGCAGGGTGGTCCTCGCCACCCCGCACACGCTCCTCGGCCTGCTCTGGAGCGTCGCCGCGATGTGGAGGAACGAAACCAGCACCCGCAACGCCGAGGAGATGCGGAAAGCGGGGCTGAAACTTGAAGAGCGTCTCGGAATCTTCCTCGGCCACTTCGCCGACGTCGGAAGCCAGCTCGCCAAGACGACCGCGGTCTACAACAACGCCGCGGGCTCGGCCGAGTCCCGCCTCACCCCGCACCTCCGGAAACTCCGCGAGCTGGGAGGCCAGCCCGAGGAGACCCCGGAGGACAAGCTGCCGAAGCCCGTGGAGGTGGCGCCCCGCAGGCTCTTCGGAGATCACGTGGACGTGGCCACCGGGCGGGAACTGCTCTAGACGGCGGACCCCGCAATCTCCCGCACGGGAGGTCGGTGCGGCGACGCCGCCCGCGTCAGTTCGCGGGCCGCGGAAGCGGTCCGTGGTGCGTTTCCAGCACGGTCTCGATTACGGACAGCCGTCCTTCAAGCGCGTCGAAGCGGTCGGAGACCTCGGCCCGGAAGGTGGCGACCTCCTCCTGCAAGTCCGTGATGTCTTCCTGCATGCCGGTGATGTCTTCCTGCATGCCGGTGATGTCCTCCTGCATGCCGGTGACGTCCTCCTGCATGCCGGACATCCTCTCGTCGAGGCCCGCAACAGACACTTTCACCTCGGTGAGCGCGTCCTTCATGTCGAGGATCGCGCCGCCGAAGAAGAACAGACCACCGACTCCGCCCGCGAGCAAAGTCACGAAGACCGTAACGACGACCTTTTCGCCGTCGGAGAGTTGATTGCCCATGGAAAAACCCCTGGGGAGCGAACACATCCTCAAGGTCTCCGCGGGAGGCGCCCCGCGTGCATCAGAGTCTACCCTCAGCGCCGGACCGGACCGCCGACCCGCCGCCGGGACCCGCCACCGGGCGCGAGACCCGGGACTCGGCAGGCCGCTGTTCACCCGCATGGCGCCGCCCGCCAGGGACCGCCGGACCTCCGGCCGGCGCCGAAGCGCGCGGCGCGGGGAAATGCAGACCCCGGTTTGTTCCATGGGTACGTCGTGTGTGAGTGACGAGTTTTGGCGCAGTCGCCGGCCAATATGCCCTTTATGACGACTCTCGCACTCCTTCTGGCCCTGCTGGCGGCCGCCGTGGTCCCCGGCGGCTTCTACGTGGCGAGCCTGGCGCTCGCTGGGGGACCCCCGGGCGAAAAACCGGGAAGCGGCCCCTTCCCCGCATGCCGGTGCCTTGCTCCGTGCAGATGCCGGCGTGACGGCCGGAAGCCTGAGATGGCGCGCTGAGCTATGCGTATCGCTCCCCGGCAAGCTCAGGAGCTGGTGCACGTCGAGTTTCGAGTTGATGCGCCGCCACGGAATCCGCGACGCGCTCGCGCTCGACGCCGAATTCACGCACCAGGGTTCGGGACGTTCCCGCGAGTTGGCGCGGGCCCCGCAACGAAATAACCCCAACAGCGGGTGCGAGGTCCATGCACGCCTCACGCGTTTCGCTCGCCTCCGGCGGGCGACACCGCGCCCCGTCGGCAGAAACCCACCTGATCGGGTCGGCCCGTTCACCCCGGCAGCACAAGAATGGTGCGGAACTCACGTTGGCAGGGCCCGACATCATCGGCCCAGGTTTCGCGCTCCCGCGCGATGCCGACCGGAGGTCGGCGGTCCCTTCCTACGCCTCGCCGTCCGGGCAGGCGGCGGTCCCCAGTCGCAACAGGAAATCCGCTTCGTCGTCAGCCGTAAACGCCGCATCGAGGACGGTCTCGCGCGACGGCTGTAGCAAGGACTCCGGCTTCGCGGGAAACCCGTCGGACACGACGAGCCCCCGTCGGCGAAGGATGGTGCGGATCACTTCGGCCAACTCCGCCGCGCGGGCCCGGCGCTCCATCCGGGACCGGAGCGGGTCATCCTCCGGGACCGTCCCCTCCCGCTCCCCGAGCGCGCGTCCCACCCGCCTCAGATCTTTCTTCGTATCCTCGGACATCACGGGTTCGTTCAGCGCCCGGTGGATCTCCTCCGCCCCCCAGCCCGGAAACGCCCGACTCTCCGACGACTCCCGATAGCGGCCCTCCTCCAGTAAGTGGATCGTCAGCCCCGGACTGAGGCCCGCCGGCCGGCTCGGCGATGCCATCTTCGGAACCTCCACCCACACCTCCGGAAAACCCCACTCCGCGTAGGCGACCAGTTTCCCCCGCCGCACGTCCGTCGTGTTGTCCACCTCCAGGACAACGTCCGGATAGGCGTCTTCCCCCACGATCAGTTGCGAGCCCAGCGGCAGATTCGCACCGCCCGGGTGGAGATATACCGTTTCGTCCGCCTGCATCAGATCCGTGAGGGCTCCGTCCGGTTCGCGGATCCGGAGGTCCGTCGAACCCAGACACTCCACGTCCGAGCCTCGCGCCTCGACGATCCGCTCGAGGAGCCTTGCCAGCCGGCGAGCGGGCCGCTCGTGCCACCGACTCGCCGGCTCTCCCACCATCCAGGCGGTCTCGGTGGCGGCGTGCCAGTACTCCAGTTTCCGCCCCTCCCACTCCGGACCCAAAATCTCCGTCTCGCTCACCCGCACCGGCTCGCAGCCCGTGAACTCCAGCTCGGCGACCCGCGTCCGCCGCCGCTCAGCGACCGCTGACTCACGCATGGCCGCGATTCTACGCGGCGGCGGCGCCACCTCGCCTGAGCACCCGTCGCCGAATCGAAATGGCCACGCATCTGGAAGAAGTGATCCGCAAGGATCAGGACAGCGTGCTGTTTCTCGACCTCGGGCCAGTGCGCAAGGTGACTCCACGGGTGGAGACGCTTGGCCGTCCGTTCGAGGTCATTCAGCGCAGGGCTCGCGTCCTCTGACGTGCTGACATGTTCCGCGGGACCGCGATGCCGACCTGGGGGTCGGCGGTTCCTTCTACTTGGCGCCGGCGCCCAGTTGTTCGAGTCGGGTGAGCCAGCGCCCGAAATGCGGGCACACGGCCCGGATTCTGGGGAGACCGATTCTCTTCGCCGTCTGTGGCCCCGCCACCGGTTTCATTCGCTTGTACGAACGGATGTGAGTCTCGATCCGTTTCGACGGCGCGGTGTGCTGGCCGTCGTCGATCAGCTCCGGTGAGTCGTGCGCGTCCGCTATTTTCTGGAGAGCGCGGATCGCCGAACGATTCTCGAAGAACCCACCGAGTTGTGCGATGTCGGCAAACAGGTAGGCCTCGAACTCGTGGAGCTGCACGTGTGGAATGAAGCGTGGATCTCCTGTCTCCTCCGCCCATGCCGCTTCGATCGTTTCGACCCGCCGGTGAGGAACGTCCCGCATGGCTTCCCCAGCGGTGGTTCCGGGGAAGTCCGTCGGGAGAGCGTAGAGATCCGCCATGGACGTGAAGAAGACGTCACGGTCCGACTCCTGTTTAAGGAAACGAACGATGTCGTTCTGCATCGGTCGGAAGTTGCGGCCCCCGCCGCGATGGACGACCCCCTTCTTCTTGGCGTGCGCGATCAGGACGGGCTGATGCACCTAGACGCCGTGGTCCCGGGCCTGCGCACCATCCGCTCTCTTGGGGCCCGGCGCCCGCTCTGTTCAGTCGGCGGCGACGCGGTCCACGCGCTCGACGAACCACTGATGCACCCGGTCGAGCCAGCCGGCAAGCGACGCGATGCACACGAGGGCGACTAACGCGCCCACGGCCCAGCCGGCGTCACGCCACACGATGAACGCGGCGAGCGGGCCGACGACGACCGGAAAGACCAGTCCCCCGGTCCACCAGACGGTCAGGGAAACGAGCAGAAGCAGCGCGAACCACTTTGCGAACCGGCCCTGCCGTCAGCCCAGGCGCGCGAGGAAGTCCGTTTCGTCTTCCGCCGCGGAAGCCGCTTCGAGAACGGCATCCGGTGATGGCCCCCACCGCGCGGCGAACTCCGCCGCGAACCCCTCGGAGACGGCAATGCCGCGACGGCGAAGGATTGCGGCGGCCATTCCGGCAAGGCCCCGGGCATGTCCTTCTGCGATGCCGAGCGCGCGCTCCCGCCGGCCGAAATCGCCAAGCAGGGCGTCATCTTCCGGTCCTGTCCCCTCCCGCTCGCCGAGCGTCCGGCCCACGCGCCACAGGACCGCCGCCGTCTCCTCCGAAATCGCGGGCTCGTTCAGCGCCCGGTGGATCTCCACCGCCCGCCACCCCGGAAACGCGCGGCTCTCCGCCGCCTCCACATACCGCCCGTCCTCCAGCAGGTGGATCACCAGTCCCGGATGCAGCCCGCGCGGCCGGCCCGGCGAAGCGCGGTCCGGCACTTCGACCCACACCTCCGGAAAACCCCACTCCGCGTAGGCGACCAGTTTCCCGCGGCGCACGTCCGTCGTGTTGTCCACCTCCAGCACCACGTCGGGATAGGCGTCTTCGCCGACCATCAGGGCGACGCCCTGGGGCAGTTTCGACCGGGAGGGGCGCAGATAGACCGTCTCGTCCGCCTGCATGAAATCGCCAAGCGTCCCATCCTCCTGCCGGACGCGGAGGTCCATTCCGCCAAAACACGCCGCGTCCGAGCCGCGCGCCAGACAGATCCGCTCCACCAGCGCCGCCAGCCGGCGCGACGGCCGTTCGTGGTACGGGCTGGCCGGCTCCCGCGCGATCCACGCGGTCTCCGTCGCCGCGTGCCAGTGCTCCACTCTCCGCCCCTCCCAGTCGGGCCCCTCGATCTCGTCCCGCCTCACGCGAACCGGCAGGCAGCCGACAAACTCCAACTCGGACACCGGCGTCCGGGGGCTCCGTTCCGTGACCGCCACTCCACGCATTCCCCCATTCTATGCGGCGCCCGGATCACGAACGGCGTTGCGCGGTGTCGCCCGCAGGAGCCGGTGCTTCCCACATCTGTCAGCGCCTGACGGCATGCGCTGTCGTGATGTCACGGTGCCAATACAGGTCCGGTTCGCCGAGGAACAGGTGGTCGCGCTGCGCGACCGCGCACGCCGAGAGACGTTCGATCACGGAGGGAAAGGGTGCGGCGCTCACGTTCCCATGACGCGGTGTCATCGGCGCTGGTTTCGCGCTCCCGCGCAATGCCGGCCGGGGGCCGGCGCTTCAAGCCGTCCCCGCGCTTCTTCACAATCGGCGGCACGCGGTTTCGCGGCCCTCTAGGCCGCGATGCCGGTCTGAAGACCGGCGGTCCCTATCCGTCCCGCCGCTCTGGCCTTCTGAGACCCCCGCCCTACCGTCCTGATCTGACACCATAGCCCTCTCCCCCGAAGGAGGCTCCCATGAGACGCATCGGATTGCTCGGACTGGCGCTTGCGTTGCTGCTGCTCGCGCCCACGGCCGCCCTCGCCACCTGGTCGGTGATCGCCGTGGACCGGAATTCGGGTCAGGTGATCATCGCCTCGGCCACCTGCGTTCGGCAGTCGCGGTTTCCTTCGCGGCCGGCGCGGGACCTGATGGACGTCCAGGCGGTGATCGTGCCCGGCGTGGGGGTCGCCGCCTGCCAGGCCGGCGTGGACAACACCCGCGCCAACCAGATGCTGGTCTACGAGGAAATCCGGAAGGGAACCGAGCCCGAGCGCATCATCGAACTCCTCCGGGAGCAGGAAAACGGGAAGGACGAACCGCAGATGGAGCGGCGCCAGTTCGGCATCCTCGACCTCCAGGGACGGAGCGCCGGCTTCAACGGCGAGGGGAACAGCGCGGCTTCCCTCTACGTGTCGGGCCAGGTCGGCGACGACATCTTCGTCCAGGTGCAGGGGAACATCCTCTTCGACGGCGATGTCGCCGAAGACGCGGTGCTCGCCTTCATGCGGGCGAAGGGCACCCTCGCCGACCGGGTGATGGCCGCCATGGAAGGGGCCGACGCGGCGGGCGGCGACAAGCGGTGCACCTGCGAGGAGGAGCCGAAGCCCGCGGCGCCCTGCGACGGGAAGACCTCGCACGTCGCCTACATCGCCGTCGCCAACCGGGACGACGCGGCCGGCCGGTCGCACAACGACGGCGACTACTACGCCTACCTCAGCGCGACGGACGAGGACATCCAGCCGGACGAGAACGCCAACCCGGTGATCACCCTCCGGCTCCGCTACGACGCCTGGAAGGACGCCGGAAGCCGGCGGACGGGCATGCCGCCGTCGATGATCCCGGAATGAGAGTCCTGCTGTTCGCGGCGTTCGCCGTTTTCGCCGCCCTTCCGGCAGTTGTCGAGGGGCAGCCGTCCAGCACCGACCCCGCGGCCAACTGGGCTCGTTTCCGCGGTCCCGACGCCAATCCGGTGGGAACCCACCCGAACCTTCCGACCACCTGGTCCACGACCGAAAACGTCGAATGGGCGGCCGAGGTCCCGGGGGTGGGCTGGTCCTCCCCCATCGTCTGGGGGAACCGGATCTTCCTGACCGCGGCCACCAGTCCCAGCGAAATGAAGGGCCCGTCGCTCGGCACGGATTTCAGCAACGACTACATCGCCGAACTGCAGGCCCAGGGGTTGCCCCCCGAAGAAGTCAACCGGCGGCTCTACGCCCGTGACCGCGAGCTGCCCGAAGAGGTCGAGATCGGCCTCCAGCTCTTTTGTCTCGATCTCGAGACCGGGGAAACGCTCTGGGAGCGGGAGCTCTATCGCGGCCATCCGCTCGGAGGCCGCCACCGGAAGAACAGCTACGCCTCGGAAACGCCGGTGACCGACGGCGAAAACGTCTACGTCTACTTCACCCACCACGGGCTGTTCGCCTTCGACATGGAAGGAAACCCGGTCTGGGAGACGCCGCTCGCTTCTCATCCCACGGTGCGCGACTTCGGCACCGGAGCTTCTCCCGCGCTTCACGGGGAGCGCCTCTACGTGCTCAACGACAACGAGGAATCCGGCTTTCTCGCCGCCTTCGACAAGCGCAGCGGGAAGGAGCTCTGGCGCACGCCGCGGGAGATCGCGGAGCGAAGAAAGACCGGCTGGTCCACCCCGTTCGTGTGGGACAACGAGATCCGCAGCGAGATCGTGACCGTCGGGCCCGGCATCGTGATCAGCTACGACCTCGACGGCGATCCGCTCTGGCGGATGGGGCGCACGGCGGGAAACCCGATCCAGAGCCCGTTCGCGTGGGAAGGGCGGCTCTTCGTCTCCGCGGGCTCGGGCGGCCAGTACCGGCCGCTCGCCGCGATCCGTCCGGGAGGATCGGGAGACATCACCCCACTGGAGGGCAGCAACCGCAGCGACCACGTGCTCTGGTATGACCGCCTCGGCGGCGGGACCTATCTGCCGACGCCGGTGATCTACGACGGCGCCCTCTACGTGCTGTATTCGCGCGGCATCTTCGCCCGCTACGACGTGGATACCGGAGAGCGCATCTACCGGTCCCGCATCGCGGAGGGGGCGGCGGCGTTCACCACCTCCCCCTGGGCCTACGGCGGATACATCTTCGCGATGGGAGAAGAGGGCGACACCTTCGTCATCGAGGCGGGCGACGAGTACCGGCTGGTTCGAGTGAACGATCTCGAGGATTGGACGCTGGCGTCCCCGGCCATCGTCGGGGATCGCTTGCTGATCCGTACCCAGACCCGCCTTTACTCGATCCGCCAGGGCCGAGCGGCGGTGGATCCCTGACGTGGATCCCTGACGCGGATCCCTGACGCGGCCGGGGCTTCGTTCCTGGTGCTCGCGGGGTGCCGCCGCGGCGCCGTCACGGCCGCCCTCCTCTGCCTCGCGGCGCTGCCAGGGTGCCGCAGCCAGGGGCATTCCGAGGCAGCTCCCCTCCTCTCGGTCCGTTTCGCGCAGCCGCTCGGGGGCGCTCCGGGGCGGGACTGGGTCGTCAACAACTACGTGGACCTCAAGCCCGGGCCCGGAGTCCGCGACTATCGCGGCGGCCGCAAAACCTACGACCGGCATCAGGGTACGGACCTGGACGTGCCCAACTTCCGCTGGATGGATCGCGGATTCCCCGTTCTCGCGGCCGCCGGCGGACGCGTCACGGCAGTACACGACGGCGAGTTCGATCGGAACGTCGCCTGCGGATTCCTGGGAGCGCTGGCGCAACCGAACCTGGTAGAGATAACCCACCCGGACGGGTCGCGGTCCCGCTACCTTCACCTCCGCCGGGGATCGGTGCGGGTCGCTGCCGGACAAGCCGTAGCGGCCGGCGAACCCCTCGCCGCCGTCGGAAGTTCCGGCTGTTCGACCGCGCCGCATCTCCACTTCGAAGTGCGGGGCCCCCGCGGCGCGGTGCTGGACCCGTTCCAGCGGCAGTTGTGGCACGATCCCCCGCCCTACGATCCCTCACTCACTCTGATGGACTACGTGGTGAAGGACGGCGCGATCGCTGGTGACGCCGAGTTGAAGGACCCGCCGCCGAACGCGGACCGGATCTCGCCCGACCGGGCGCTCGGCATCGGCCTCCTGGTGGCGGGCGGATCTCCCGGGGACACGATCGAGGTCCGGCTGGAGGGGGCCGCCGAACCGGGACTGGTCGCGGTGCTCGGCGATGGACCGCCCCACAGTTCCTGGTTCTGGAACGTGCCCTCCCCGCGGCATCGCGGAACCCGGCGCATCACCATTCACGCCCGCGGCGAACTGCTCGCGAGCCACCGACTTCACTAGCCCGCATTCTCAACCTCGGGAGCGCTCGCCGAGTCGCAGCAGGCGCCACGCGGACGCTGAGCGTGGCGCATGGCGCCCATGCCACCAGGCGGAGTGACGCGCAGCCAAGGGAACGCCGACCGGCGGCACCGTGTAGATGGTGGCGTACCGGTGAGACCTGCTCTTTCACAGCAGCGAGCTGGAAGTCGGTGTTCCCGCAAGCGACGCTTTCCCGCCGCTCTACCCGACTTCGGGCGGTGGATCCTGCGCCCTACCCCAACCATCTGGTATGGATCGTTCTGCGGCCCAACGCCGCCAAGCAACCCAAGAGGCAGACCAAATCCATTGGAGGAAGCCGGGTGCAGCACCGACCCGGACGTTGAAACCGGTCCCGAATCAGCCCTGCTGCGCCCGCCCGGCCTCCTGGGCGAACCACACCGCCGCCTTCTTGAGAATGTCGCGTTCCTCCTGGAGGCGGCGAATCTCCTGTTTCGCCTCCCGAAGTTCACGGCGCTCGCTCTCGCTCCAGTCTTCCGACGTCCCGTCATCGGCCTCGGATGCCGCCACCCAGTTCCGGATTGCCTGCGCGCTGGGCTCGAACTCGCGCGATAGCTCTTCCGGTGTCCGACCCGTCCGTACCAGATCGATCATTTGACGCCGAAACTCTTCCGTGTAGCGGCGGGGTTTCTTGTTCATTGTTGGTGCTCTCCTGGATCCGACGCCGTGACGCCGGGGTTTTCGGACGGGAACGAAGTTGCCTTCGCTGATCTCGACCCGGATTTCCGGATCATGTGGAGCCGCCTGTCCCCTTTCGCTCCCCGTCCGGACCATCCGGCACTCAGGTCAAGACACCCGGCGGCCGAGCCGGACGCGCCTCCGAACCCCTTGACGATGGGGGGTGTCCAAGACGAAACCGGAGCGGCGGCCAAACGCGGTGCGAGACAGGGTTTCATCGTCAACAGATCTATCTTACCCCGTTTGTGTGGCCAGTCAATTGGCTTGGGCGCACCGATTTGCCGGGCCCACCCACAACGAGCAGTGCGGCCTCGCATTGGGAGGAGGTCGGGACACCTCGACCCTCCGGAGCGCCGGCCGTTGTCCGCGCCGCGAGAGCTCGATCAGCCGGACCGCGGTGAATTCGGAGCTGCGGATTTCGCTACCGGCCGCGCTCGAGAAAGCGACTTCTGACGCGAGCGTCCGTCGTCCGGACGGCTACCCATCGGCTTCCGAAGCCGGCCTGTCTCCTTGGACTTCCGGACCGGCGCACGCCTTTCTCCCGATTCGCGCCCCGGGGGCGCCGCAAGTGCGCCGCGCAGGCGCCGCGCATACGCCGCGCATACGCCTCGAGTGCGCTGCGGGTGCGCTGCGGGTGCGCCGCACAGGCGCCGCGGGTGCGCCGCCAGTGCAGTCCCCGGTTCGAATCCAGCGGGGTTCGGGACCCGCAGCGACCGAATTGCGGACCCGGAGGTGATTCTTTTTCGCACGTTGGTGCGGGATCGTGTCATTTGTGAAACGGAAGTTGTGTACACTACTCGGGTATTCGCGCGGTAACGCTAGTGCCGCTTGGGTGTTTTGGGGAGGGAAGTTCATTGGAATCCTGCGCCGGGACCGTGCCCTGAAACAGAGAACAGAAATGCCGCCTGACGGACCCTCGGCGGATCCGCGATCTTCGACTGGGCGGGGGAACGGGCAGGCGAAACGCCTTCCGGGCGCCTTTGGGGAGACGCGCTGACTCCGCGCGCTGACTCCGGTGGAAGACCAAAACGGCGCCGGCACGAGCCGCTCGCACGATCCTTCCGGGGCGAGTCCGCGGTCTGAGCCGGACGAAGTGTCCAGCGAGGGAAACGGCCCGATCCGGAGCGGGGCGGCCTCGTCCCTTCCGAGTTCCGCCAGCCCCATCTGCAGCGTCGATCACGACGTGATCTATCGGTTCATCGACGCTTACAAGTCCGAGCATCGAATCGCCACGATGGCGGGGATTCTCGGCGTCTCGCGGAGCGGCTACTACGCTTGGAAGACCCGGCCGCTGAGCTGCCGAGCCCGGACGGACGAGGTACTCAAGAAGGAAATCCGCAGTGTGCATGCCTGTCACCACGGCACCTACGGCGCTCCCCGAATCCACGGCGAGCTGCAACGCCAAGGCTGGAGGGTCAGCCGAAAGCGCGTTGCCCGGCTGATGCGGGAACTCGGCATCGACGGTCTCTCGGGCGGATCACGCCGCAGCAGAAAGAGGCTGACCCAGGTCGGTTAACAGCCTGTGGTGGAACCCGGGTGAGCGCCGAGAGCGGCCAGTTCTCCCGGTGGGGGCGAGGCGCCCGGCTGACAAGGCGCGTGAGGGAGGAATACCGAGTGTATTTCGACCGAAACGCAACGCAGAACGGAGCGAAGCGGAGTGGTTCAGCCGGGATGCATCGCCGGGCGAACGCCGCCTGGGTTTCACCACAGGCTGTTAAGACACGCGCCCGGGTTCCCCCGGGTTCGCCGGCCCGCCGCGGCCGTAGACAGCAGGCGAAGCGCCGGCGCAGTTTCGCCGACGGGACCGCAGGGGCTCGATCCGGATCGGGGTATCCGGATCGGGGCACCTGAGGCCTCCGCCACCGGGGCGCCCGCGCAAACCGCCGGGCCGGCTTGGAGATGCTCCGCGGCAGGGCGCCGCGGTTCAGGCGGGGCGCAGTTGCCGGCCGATTCGGGTCCACAACCAGGGGACGCGCCGAACCGACAGGTCGAGGAGATAGGCGATCAGGCCCAGTAGCGCGAGGATCGGCCAGAGGGCGCGCGACCGCACCACCCGATCTCCATTCGCGGAAAGCACCTGCGCCGGAGTGGGACCGACGACGCCGCCCGTCTCCGCGGCCAGCGCCCTGAGGGCGGCGTCGTCCGCCGGCAGGAAGCGGTACTCGTCGGGATAGCTCAGGTGGATGGCCCGCTCCAGGTCGGCTCCGGCGGCGAGATCGGCCGGAAGGGATTCGCCGACGATGCGGAAGCGCGCCGTGTCGCCGGGACTGAGATCGAGAGGCACCTCGGTCTCGAACCGCCCCGGGCCGGTCTGCCGGATGATGGTGCGGCCCACGAGTCCGCCATACGAAATCTCGAGCTCGGGAACCACGTCTTCGGGATAACTCCCGTCCTCGCGGATCAGCGACAGGCTCACGACGGCGGCGTTCCCGCGGCGCGACACCTCGAAGTCCAGGTCGGCCCCTTCCCCCCGGCGCATCGCGTCCCGAACCACCTGGGCCCAGAACTTGCCGTAGCCGTCCCATTCCATCCAGTTGGCAGCCCAGCGATTCTTGCAGTCGGAAGTGAACATCGAGGCCCGGCCAAGCCCGTACTGCCAACGGGCGAGCAGCGGCTCTTCATCGGGGCCTTCGAGAAGCACCTCGGCGGTGTCCTTCGCCATGGTCGCCACGAAGCCCTTCAGTTCGGGCGCGGTCTCGAAGTCCAGACCCTCGAGAACGCGGGCCGCCTGCCGGACCACCGGGCGGAAGGGCTCCTCGACCAGCGTCGCGTCGAGAGCGATCTGGGTCTCCTCGATGAAGATCTGCTGGACCCGCGCCGCGTCCCGGATGAAGTAGCTGCGTCCGTCGCCCCACTCCGCGATGTCCGAGAGCAGTTCCCGGTCGGCCTCTTCCCCCACCGCGACCGTGGAGATGGTGATCTCGTCCTCCTTCATTCGGGTCGCGAGTTCCTCGTAGTCGTCGGGATAGGTCTTGCCGTCGGAGAGCAGGATCACGTGCTTGACCTTGGAGGGGCTGTCGGTGAGCTGCTCGTAGGCGCGATCGAGCGCGGGGTAGATGTTCGTCTGGGCGCTCGCCTGAATCCGGCTGATGCCCTCCTTGATCCACTCGCGGTCGGCCACCAGCTGGAGCGGGATCGTGGTGTAGGGATTCCAGTCGAAGGTCACGACGCCGAAGCGGTGGGTGTCTTCGAGCAAATCGAGCGCCGCCTTGGTGGCTTCCTTGGCCAGCGCGATCTTCCGCCCGTACATGCTGTAGGACTTGTCGAGCACGATCACCAGCGACAGGTCCTTCCACTTTTCCTCGATCTGGAAGTCCACCGGCAACGCCTCTTCGAGCACCGATTCCGAATACCCGTCCTCTCCGTAGCTCGACTCCCCGGCGGCGAAGACGAGTCCCCCGCCCTCGTCGCGGACGTAGCTGGCGATCTGGTGCATCACCGGCTCGGGAAGACGGTCGGGCGCCACGTCGCTCAACACGACTGCGTCCCAGGTGTTCAGATCGAGGCGGGGAAGCGCCGACGCCGGCGCCGTGTTCACCTTGACGCCCTGCGATTCCAGGGCGCTGCGGAGGTAGCGGACGCTCTCCGGTTGTCCCTCGACATAGAGCACGTTCGTCTCGTCTCCCACCGGTACTTCCACGGCGCGGCGGTCGTTGACTTCAAGCCGGTCCCCGGCCACCCGGATCTCGGCTTCGAGGACCGTCATCCCCGATTCTTCGATCCGCACCGGAACCGGGACCGTCGAGGCGCCGGGTGGAAGCTCGACCTCGATGGCCGCGAGCGTCTCGCCGTCGGCCAGGATCCGGATCTCCGCCGGCCCTCCGGCAGCGGAGAACACCTCCACCTCAACCCCCGTCATCTCTCCGGCCCGGACGGCGGGCGGCAGGTGGATCGCATTCACGAAACCGCCGCCGTCGCTTCTCACTCCGGACGGCGCGGGGAAGACCCGCACCCCGGCTTCCTTGAGGAACGCCATCGCCGCAGCGGTATCGCCCTCGGTCTCGCGTCCGTCGCTGAACAGCACCACCCGCTTGAGCCGGTCCGGGGGCAGCCGGGCTGCCGCGTGGCGGAGGGCTGCTTCGATGTTGGTCCGGCCCTGATCCAAGGCTCCCGGCGGGGGGCGCCCCGCGGCGGCCCCGCCGTCAAAGACCTGAACTTCGAGCAGGGCGTCCGCACTCGGCACCGACACCGCACGATCCGCGAAGGCCACGAAGTGCGCGTCCTCGCTGGCGAGCGCCCGGCTCGCCTCCCGGGCCCAGGCGACCGCCTCCTGCATCGACCCCGACGCCACGCTGCGGGACACATCCACCACGAACGCCACCGCGACGTCCCGTGAACCGGCGCGCATCACCGGACGGCAGAGCGCGAGCAGCAGGAACGCTGCCGCGAGCAGGCGAAGGACGAGCGAGGCGCGCAGCCTGAGCTTCGGCCAGCGGAGGTTCGACTTGAGCGCCACCACCACCATCACGCCGAGGAGCGGCAGCAACAGGAGCGGCCAGAGGGCTTCAAAAATCATGAATTGCGGGCGCGGAATGCGGAATTCTATGCGCGCGGGCCGAACGAGCGCTTCCCCCTGCATCCCAAGCGGCCGAAACCACCTCCCAGCCGGATACCCGCGGCCCGGCATGACGCCGGGAGCCCGAATGGACTACGGTTGCTTTCCAGTGCCATTTCTTCAAGTCTGTGCGCGTTTGCGACTAATTTCGACGACCCGACCCGCGCCACGCCCGGCCGCCAATGCAAGGAGTCCCGCCATGCCTCGTTCGTCCATCACCCTCCGCCGGCTTCGCCGCGCCGCCCTCGGGGCCGCCGCGCTTTCCGGCCTCGCCTTCGGCGCGGCTTCCGCCCGGCAGGCGGGGCAACCGGCCGGACAAGCGGCCGGACAGGCCGCCTCCATCGTGATCGAACCCGCGTCCCTGAATCTTGAGGTGGGCGAGACGGCGCAGGTAACCGCCGCCGTAATGGACGCCGCCGGCAACCCGGTGCCGGATGCGCAGGTCGTCTTCTTCTCCGGAAACCGGCTCGCGCTCACCGTGACCCCGGGGGGGCACGTCTCGGCGAATCGTCCCGGCGAGCACCAGGTCACCGTGCTGCTCCCGGATCAGTCGTTCGACGGCAACTGGGACTACTACAGCTCGCGCGATCCGGGGCTCCGCGCCTCCATCCGGGTGAGCGTGGCGGTTCCCGGGTTGGCCGGCATCTTCTTTGAAGACGCGCCGCCGCGCGTGTGGGAGGGCACCGACGTGCGGTTCCGGCTCGCGGGTCGCGACGCGGCGGGGGAGGTTCGTCACGGAATCGAGGCGGGCTACGCCACGAGCGACGCCAGCATCGCCGTGGTGGACGAACTCGGGATGGTGTCCTTCCTGACCACGGGGTCGGTCCAGGTCGCCGCCATGCATGGTGAAATGACGATCTACCACGAAGTCCAGGTCCTGACCAACCCGACCGCCCGGGTGGTCCTGGAAGCTCCGGACCGAACCGAGGTGCGTACCGGGGACGTGATCACCTTCCGCGCCGAGGCGCAGGACACAAGCGGGGCGGCGCTCCCCGACCTGCCGATCCGGTTCGCGCTGGAGTCGCGTCCGGACGCCCACCGGCCCGAATCGCTCGGTGCGGGCGCGCCGGCGCAGATCACCGCCGACGGCCGCTTCGTGGCCGAGCAGCCCGGCGTGTACACGGTGATCGCCATGAGCGGCGACCGGGTGGCGCGGCGCACGGTCCGCACCGTCCCCCGCAACGTGCAGCAGGACATCGAGTTCCTCGGCCACGCCCGCGTCTCCGACCGGGTGACCGGCGATCTCTGGGTCTGGGAAGGGGTGGACGGGCGCGACTACGCGGTCCACGGCACCTGGAACGCCGAGGGGCACGCCTACTTCTACGACGTGACCGATCCCCGGAACATGGAGCTCATCGACACCGTGCAGGTGGACGCCCGCACCGTCAACGACGTGAAGGTGTCCGAGGACGGAACGCTTTGCGTCATCAGCCGGGAGGGCGCCTCGAACCGCCGGAACGGGATCGTGATGCTCGATTGCACGAACCCGCGCGAGGTCGAGATCCTGAGTTCCTTCGACCAGGGCCTCACCGGCGGCGTCCACAACGTGTTCCTCGACCAGAACCATGTCTATGCGGTCAACAACGGCCGCCGCTGGGACGTGGTGAACGTCGAGGATCCCCGCAATCCCTTCCGCGTCTCGCGCTTCGAGACCCAGAGCCCCGGCCGATCGGTGCACGACGTCTGGATCCGCGACGGCATCGCCTACCAGGGCGGGCGGACCGACGGCCTGATCATGGTGGACGTCGGGGGAGGCGGCCTCGGCGGCAGCCCCAACACGCCGGTCGAGATGGGGCGCTACCCCCAGATCACCGGCTGGAACCACGCGGTGTGGCCCTTCCGCAGCCCCTCGACCGGGAAGCTCTACGTCATCGGCGGCGACGAGGCGTTCTACCTGAACCCGCGCCGCCCGGAAGCGGGGGGCATCCTCTGGGAAGAGGAGATTCCGTCGCGCGCCAAGGGCTGGCTGCACTTCGTGGACTTCACCGACCCGGACAACCCCGAGGAGGTGGCGCGCTTCGAGCTCGCCGACTCCGGTCCGCATAACCTCTGGATCGACTGGGAGGAGGAGATCATGTACGTCGGGTACTACGACGCCGGCCTCCGCGTGGTCGACGTCTCCGGCGACCTGCTCGGCGATCTCTACCGCCAGGGCCGGCAGATCGCCCGCTTCTACCCCGAGGACAACGAGGGCTTCCTCGCCAACGCCGCCTTCACCTGGGGCCCGCAGCCGCACAAGGGGACGATCTTCCTGGCCGACTTCAACAGCGGTCTCTGGGCTGTCCGGCTGAAGGACATGGATTCGGGCGCCGGCAGTAACTGAGAAGCAGGATGCCCATGGACGAAACCGCCCGCGGCCTCGGAGGCTTCCTCGCCCGCCGGCTCCAGACGCTCCGGTTCCTGGTCAACACTCTCCGCTTCATCTTGCTGTTTCTCACCAAGGCGCGTGCGGTCCGGCGCCGTTACGCCGAGGCCGAACGGCGCGGAGAGAAGATCTGGCTTGATCAGGGCCCCTTCGCCCACGAGCCCGAACAGGGCGGCGGCCGCTGAAATGAGAGTTCCCCGGTGAAGATCCGCGACGTTCCTCCCGCCGAGTACGCCTTCGGCTACCAGGTTCCCCCGCGCTCGGGGAACGAGATCAACGGCCACGGGGAGCGCGACCGGCGCCCAGCCACCCAGGTGTTCCATAACGCCGACGGGACCAAGCCCATCGCCTGGCAGGGGCTCGACGACTTCTTCATGTGCGTGAACCCGTGGCAGGTGGTCCGGCACCGGCTGATCAACAAATTCGAGCTGCGAAAGGAACGGGGACCGGTGGCCCGCCGGGTCATGGACGAGGGTCCCGAGAAGAACGCTGAATTCGTGAAGGCGGCCGCCACCGAAGCCGGCGCCACCCTCGTCGGAGTCGCCGAGGTACAGGAGAACGACGTCTTCGAGGGCCGCCGAGCGCCGCACCGCTACGCCATCTGCCTGGGCTTCCCGATGCAGCGGGAGGAGATGGCCTACGCCGCGCGCCCCCGGGGGGCCGCCGAAGTGATGCGGGCCTATCGCCAGATCGGCCTCATCGCGATGAGCCTCGGGAAAGCGATCCGGGGCCGGGGTTTCCCCGCGAAGGCGTACGGGGATCCGAACGCCACCGACATCCTCCATATCCCGCTCGCGACCCGCGCCGGACTCGGCCAGCTCGGGAAGCACGGCTCCCTGATCAGCCGCGAACACGGCTCCAACTTCCGGCTTGCCGCGGTGTTGACGGACATGCCGCTCGCCCTGGATGCACCGCAGGACATCGGGGTGGACGACGTCTGCACCCACTGCCGCCGTTGCGTCATCGATTGTCCTCCCGACGCGATCCACGAGGACAAGCAGTGGGTGCGGGGCGAACAGCGCTGGTACGTGGACTTCGACAAGTGCGTCCCCTACTTCACGAAGACCTTCGGCTGCGGCATCTGCATCGAGGTCTGCCCCTGGTCGGAACCCGGGCGGGGCCAGAAGCTCAGCGAGCTGATGCTCGCGAAACGGGCGCGGACGCCGCAGCCCTAGCAGCTCCCCACATGGCGCAGCGCCCAACCAGGAGCGCCGGTCTCCAGACCGGCATCGCGCGGCAGCGCGAAACCAGCGCCAGTCCCCCCAATGCCAAAGCGCCCAACCAGGAGCGCCGGTCTCCAAACCGGCATCGCGCGGCAGCGCGAAACCAGCGCCAGTCCCCCCAATGCCAAAGCGCCCAACCAGGAGCGCCGGTCTCCAGACCGGCATCGCGCGGCAGCGCGAAACCAGCGCCGATGGCGCCGCACCCCGCCAAGGTAGGGCCGCGTCTTTTCATGAAGGGCGAGGGCTTACCTACGGGCTGTTCTTCCGGACGGCACGGCCCCATCCACCCACTCCCGAGGACAAGAAATGATGCAGAACATGTATGCGAATGACCCCGTCGCTGGCCGGAGACTCCGGCGGTCGACTCCTCTATTGCTAGCCGTCGCCACCGCGGTTCTCTCCGCCTGCGGCGCGCCGCCGGCCGAGACCGACCTCCGCTTCGCCGTCGCGAGGTTCCAGCACGAGACCTGCACCTTCTGCCCCGGCGGCGACACCGAAGTCGAAGACTGGCTACGCCAGAGCGAGCCCGTTTCCGGCGACGCGCTGCTCGGTGGCGGCGGCTACGTGGGCGGCTTCGTCCAGCGGGCCCGCGAGTTCGGCGACGTCGAACTCGTGCCCCTGACCTCGCCGGTCGGAGTGTTCGGCGGCTCGTCGCGCAGTTGGAACACGAAGGAGACCTTCGACCACTTCCTGGACGTCATGCTCGCCGAACTGGAGGAACGACTGCCGGTGGACGGGGTCTATCTCGCCCTGCACGGGGCAATGGCCGTGAGGGACGTCCCGCGTCCCGAAGCCGAGATCGCGCGCCGCTTCCGTGAAGTCGTCGGCCCGGACGTTCCCATCGCCGGCACCTTCGACCTGCACGGCAACGAGGACGCCGAATTCCTCGAGCACGCGGACTTCGCCTTCGTGACCAAGCGTTACCCCCACTACGACGCCTACCTCCAGGGCGAGCGGGCGGCGCGCGCCCTGCGGCTCACCGCGCGGGGCGAATACGAACCCACCAGCGCGACCCGAAAGCCCGGGATCATCACCGCCACCGTGCTGCAGTGGACCGGCCAGTCCCCCTCGATGGACGTCATGGAGCGGGCGCGGCGCTGGGAGGCGCGCGAGGACGACGCCTACGTGAGCGTCTTCTACGGCTATCCCTGGTCGGACGTCCCCGACGTGGGCGCCACCATCCACGTCATGACCAACGGCGACCAGGAACTCGCGGACCGGATCGCCGACGACATGGATGACTTCTTATGGCGTGTCCGCGAGGACTTCGCGCTTGGTAGCTACCCCGGCCCCGAGGAGGCCGCGCGGATCGTCGCGGCAGCCGTCGCAGGCGGCGAGACGCCCGTCGCAGTCGGCGACCACAGCGACCGCCCCGGCGACGCGACGCACATCCTGAACGCCTTCTTGGCGGCGGGGATCGGCAAGACCCTGTACGGCACGATCTCGTCGCCGGCCACCCTGGACACGCTGGCGGCCACCGACGCCCAGCCGGGCGACCCCTTTGATCACGAAATCGGGGGCTTCACCCCTTCCGGCGGCTCACCCCGGCGGATCACCGGGACGCTCGAGTACTTCGACGAGGGCTTCGGCTACGACCGGATCGCCGCCGTCTCCTTCGGTGACGGCAACCTCGTCGTCCTGGTTCCCGCCTATGAGCAGGTGCTCTACCCGGAGGCGTTCCGCATCGGGACGATCAACCCCGACGACTACGACGTTTTCGTGGTCAAGTCACGCGTGCACTTCCGGCGCGGCTTCGACGAGACTGGCTACGCGCGCACCATCCAGATCGTGGAGGCCCCCGAGCCCTTCGTGGGGACGACCTTCCTCGACGCGCTGCCCTACGAGAACGTGGATCTCAGTGAGTTCTACCCCTACGGGGCGCCGGAGAAGCGGCGCTGAGTTGGAGGTGGCGACGGGGGCGAAGACCCACCGTGCCGATCATGCGGCGATTCGGTTATTGACCGCCTGTGGTGGAACCCGGGTCAGCGCCGACGCCGGGGAGGCCCAGTTGCCGTAAGAGCGCAGCCGCGCCCGGAAACCGACACCTGGATCGCCAGCCGAACGCCGCGTGCCACGCTGGCCCGAGCGTCCGTCCTATCCGCGGATCCTCGGCACCCAGGGCTCACTCATGTTGACGCCTGACCACGTGTGAGTCACAACCGCAGTCACGACCCAACTTCAATCAACGACGCAGCCAAGCGTCGTTTTTTTCGCTTACCGGAACCCTAACAGCCCGGCGTACATCCGGCCATCGTGAGGCAGAACATCGGTGGACGCGCGCCTCTGCCGCACTGCCAAGGGGTGACCTCCTTCTGCGCACCCCAGGCCCACGTCAGCCTCTGGATGCCGCCTGCGAACGGCCGCGCTTCTAAGGAAGGACCAGGGGCCCCAGGAAGCCGGCGTAGAAAGCCAACCCCATCGCGATGCCGAGACACATCGCCCCCACGGCGACCCGGCGATGGTCGCGCGGGAAGTACCTCCATAGCCAAATGGCGGCTCCCACCAGGGAAATGACGCCCGGCAGGGCGAGAACGGCCAGGGGGATCCCCGTAATCCTCTCCAGCCAGCATTCGTCACAGACAGCGTTCACCCGCGCCCCGCTGAGGGTAAGCGCGACAGCGATCAGGGCAGCGAAAATGCGAAGGTTGGAGAGATAGCCCATGGCCACGAGCAGCGGGTGTGCTTTCCACTTCGCACACAGAGCGCAACAGGCGAAAACGACGGCATACGTCGCGACGAGTCCCATCGAAAGGGCCGTCGCCACCCCCCACACCGGAGCGATCTCTGCCGCCGCGGCCAGGTCGCCCTTCATCACCGCGTTGAAGAAACCGCCGCTCCCGCGAAAGCCCGCCGAGCCGTAGTGGAGCGCCGCGCCAGGAAGACCCAGAGACCAAAAGACCAGGAAATGACCGAGTTCGTGCAGGAGCGCCGCGGGCGGCACGGAAACGGCGCCCCAGAGCCACCAGCGCAGCGCGACCCGCTTCCACGATCGAGCCCCGGGAGAGAAGCTTTCGGCGATCGTGCTCTCGGTTGCCATGGAACTCCCTCCCCCGGGAGTCCCGGCGGTGGCCTACTCCGGCTCCCTCAGCCGGTTGTACTTCCGGAGGATGTCACGGAGCCGGTCGTGCGGTAACCCGTAGATTTTTCGGCCGTTCACCCCGACGATGTCGCGTCCCGCCACCAACGCATTGATGATGGCCTCTTCGGTCGCCTGCACCACCCCCTCGAACAGGGAGTTGATGTTGTTGTTGGCGAGGTTCTCAAGCGGAGCGATGCCGCTCTCGTTGTGCGCGGCCTCCTGGTTCGCGGTGGAGAAAGCGACGAAGATGTCTCCGGAGCCGTTCGAGGAAATGCTTCCGACCCGGCCGAGGGCGAGCGAGGTCCGGCGGATGAACCGGTTGAGCTGGTGCGGCAGCAGCGGCGCATCGGTCGCCGCGACGATGATGATCGAGCCATCGCGGCCCTCGGCGTCGTCCGCGCCCCCTTCGTCGTCATCACGGGGAGCATCGAACGGCCCGAGCTCCGGGGTGAGGTCCGGGATCTCCCGTCCCACCGGCACCCCGGCGATGGTCATGAGGTTCCGGCTGCCGAAATTCGACTGCACGAGCACGCCGACGACGTACTCGTTGCCCCCGGCCTCCACGATCCGGGAAGAGGTCCCGATCCCCGCCTTGAAGCCGAACGTGCGCATCCCGGTGCCGCCTCCCACCGAGCCTTCCGCGACCGGACCGCTCCGCGCCGAGTCGAGCGCGGCGAAGACGTGCTCCTGCCGGACGTGAAAGCCGTTGATGTCGTTCAGGAAACCGTCCCAGGTCTCGGCAACGACGGGCAGGCTCCAGTCCGGCGCGTCGAGGTTCGCCTGCGCCCAGGCGATGGTGGCCTCATGGACGGCGCCCACGCTGTGCGTGTTCGTGATCATCACCGCGCCCTCGAGAATGCCCCGGTCGCGCATCCAGGTGGTGCCCGTCATTTCGCCGTTTCCGTTCAGCGTGAACCAGGCCGCGAAAACCCGCCCGCGGCTCGCACGGCCGCGGGGCAGCACCGCCGTGACCCCCGTCCGGACCGGCCCCTCGCCAACCACGAGTTCCCCTTCCCCGCGGATGATGGTGTGGTGTCCCACCTCGATCCCGGCCACGTCGGTGATGGCGTTCAGCGGCCCCGGAGTGCCTTCGAATGGCACTCCGAGATCGCGGGCTCGGGGCGAATCCTGGCCGGACGCGGCAGCCGCCCACCCGACCAGCCCTACGGCAACGGCGGCAAGAGCGGCGCTGAGTCGCTGCGAAGCGTTTCTGCGGGTGTTCATGGGGCTTCCTCCTGCGAGGGGGGAAGCTTGTCAAACAACGAACGGGGAGCGCCGGGCGCCCGCGGCGGGCGGAAGAGATCCATTCGGAACGGCGGATGTTGCCGGTCGTACCCGAGCCGCCGGGAAGCCACCCGGAACCGGTTGGCCAGCAACTCCGCATAGGGTCCCTGTCCCCGCATCCGCTCGCCGAACTTCGCCTCGTAGAGCTCTCCGCCACGCGTATCCCGGATCAGGCTTTCGACGTGGGCCGCGCGGGTCGGAACGTGCGTCTCCAGCCACTCCGAGAAGAGCTCCTTGAGTGAGTGCGGCAGCCGGACCAGGATGAACCCGGCCGAACTCGCACCCGCCTCCGCCGCGGCCTCCAGGATGGCCTCGAGTTCGGAGTCGTTGAGCGCCGGAATCATCGGCGACGCGAGCACCCCCACCGGGACCCCCGCCTCCCGGAGCGCGGCGATGGTGCCCAGCCGCCGCGCGGGAGCCGCCGCGCGGGGTTCCATGGCCCTCGCGAGGTCGCGCCGGAGAGTGGTCACCGAGACCATCACCCGCGCGAGGCCCTCTTCGGCCATCGGAACGATGATGTCGAGATCGCGCAGGATCAGCGCCGACTTCGTGACGATGCCGGTGGGGTGGCGCGCCTCGCGAAGCACCTCGAGGATCTGCCGGGTGATGCGGAGGTCACGCTCGACCGGCTGATATGGATCGGTGTTCGAGCCGAGCGCCAGCGGACCGACCCGGTAGCCGGGCTTCCGGAGTTCGCGGCGCAAGAGGTTCGCCGCCTCCGGCTTGGCCACGATCTTCGTCTCGAAGTCGAGACCGGACGAGAAACCCAGGTACTCGTGGCTCGGCCGCGCGAAGCAGTAGATGCAGCCGTGCTCGCAGCCGCGATAGGGGTTGATGGACCGGTCGAACGGGATGTCCGGCGAGTCGTTCCGGGCGATGATCGTCTTCGTCCGGTCGATGATGACTTCCGTCGGAACGCGCTCGGGCGGGGGATCGCGCGAATCCCACCCGTCGTCGAACGCCTCCTCGCGAAATCGCTCGAAGCGCCCGGCGGGGTTGGACAGGGCCCCCCGGCCCCGGAGGGGCTTCCCCCGGCCTCCGGGATCCACAGGCTGTTAATCCGGCAGGAGGGCGTCGAGCAGCTCTGCGAGGGCGGCCTCGATCTCCCCGGCGTCACCCGAGGTACGGACCAACTGCCCGCCGCTGATTTCGGCCAGGTGGGTCAGCACCCAGAAGGGATCCACATTCCTCAGACCGCGCAGGTCGCGTCCGGAATCCTGCAGATTGCGGCCCTCGAACACGATCTGGTTCGCCAGATCGTCGGCGCCGATGCTCCCGTAGGTCCCGCCGACCCGGCCCGATCTGCTCACCGTCGGGGGGGCGGTTACCGCGAGTACGGTGGGAGGCACCGCTCCCGCGGCGAAGAGCGGCCACGAATCGCGGGCCCAACTGGCTCCGTCCACGCCGTCCGTGAAAACAACCACAACCGGACGCCCCGGGGAATCCGCGACGAGCCCGAACGCAAGGGTGAGCGCGTTGTTGAGCGCCGCCGGACCGCCGCTGCGCAGCTCCTCGACCGCAGCCGCCGCATCGGCACAGGTCCCGTCCCAGCCGGCGTGAAGCTCCACCGAGCGGGTGAACCCGAGGAGTGCGCAGCGATCCTCCGCGTCGAGCGAAGCGAAGAGGGCGCGGAGCCCGGCGACGGCGGCCTGCAGCCGCGCTCCGGAAACGCTGGAACTCAGGTCGAACACGACGACCAGCGACAAGGGTTCCTCCCCGGTCCACACCGGCCGGGGCAGGTCGTCTCCCCGGCGCCGCAGCAGTTCCAGACCCGCGCCTCCGACCCCGGGAGCCGCCCCCGCGCGAGGATGGGCCTGGGCCGCAACCGCGGCGACCGACTTCGCAACTGGCGCCGCAACTGGCGCCGCAACTGGCGCTCCAACTGGGCTCCGGGTGTTTTCCCCGCTGGCGGAGTCGGCAACTCCGCCCGCCAGGAAGGCGACCGGAAGCAGGATCGTCAGCGCAACGCCCGGGAACGATCTCATTCTCCGCCTCCGCCCGCCGCGGGCGCCCGCACCTCGTCCTTCATCGCCTGGAACATCTCCTGGTATTCGAGCGCCGGGCCGAGCCAGTACCGCCATTCCGGCTCCCAGCCCGCGGGCGGCCGTGTCAGCAGGGTCTGCGCGGCCTCGGCCGCACCCGCTCGATCCCCCAGGCTGAGCCTCGCCGCCACCAGTCCGGCGACGGCCGCGGGAGATCGCCGGGCTCGACGGACCGCCTGGGCGAATGCGGCTTCGGCGGCTTCGAAATCGCCACTCGAAAGCGCCGCCTCCCCCCGGAGCATCAGGGACGCGAGGCGCGGAGACCCTCCCAGGCGCACCCCTTCGAGCCGATCGAGTTCGTCGAGAGCGTCCTCGGGCAGGCCGTAGTCAAGCAGCACCCCCGCGAGCTGCACTCGAAGCGCGGCCTCATCCGGAGTCTCCTCGAGGAGAGCCGTGAGCAACTGGTGGGCTCGGACCAGATACGCGGGTTCTTCACGCTGCCGGCCGAACATCCACAGTGTCGAAGCGAAGGCGGCGCGCAACGCACGGTCATCCGGAAGGTCTTCGAGCGCCGTCTCGAAGGCTGCCACCGCGGGGCCGACCGCAAGCTGCACCTGGTAGGAATAGCAAAGCGCCAGCCACCACCGGCGGGTCCAGTCGCTGCGCTCCTCCGGGTCCGGAATCGCCTTCAGCAGGTTCCGCGCCATCTGCAGATGGGTCTCGGATTGCCCCCGGCCGACCGCCTCCGTATGGAGGAGAGCCGCAGCCTTGAGTTCCAAAACCGTAGGCCCCGACGCGATGAAGTCGCGGACCACCCGCTCGACGGAATCCGGAGCGAAACCGGCGAGCACCCGGCCCGAACTGATGAAGAGTCCGCCGCGCACCTCGTTCAGCAGTTCCTGGTAGCCGTCGCCGTCGATCCGGCCCTGCGCCGGGGAGGGACTGGAGGAACCGACCATTGCCGCCAGCGCAAAAGCAACGGCTACAGACAAAGAACGCATCGAGGGCTACGATCCGGAATGTAGCAGGATGCGTGCCACGGCGACGCTTGGCGGGCGCTTGCCGGCGGCGGCGTTCCCGTATCGAAGCGGGCGATGTAACGTAAAAAAGAACCCGCCGCATCGAAGGAACGCCCCGTGTCAGCGACTCCCCTCCCCCACCCCACGCCTCGCGACCCGGTCGTAACCGGAATGGGACTGCTTTCCCAGGTCGGCACCGGAGTCTCCGAACATCGAGACGCCCTCAAGCCCGGGACTCAGGTCCCCTTTTCGGTCTACGAACCAGGCGTGACCTGCCAGACCGGCTGCCAACTGGTAGGCGCCTACCGGGAACCGCTCGACCCCGGCGACCTCGGGCTCGACCGCTCGGAAGCGCGCTTCATGGGCCGCATGTCGCTGCTCGCGGTGCGCGCCGCGCGGCTCGCGCTCGAACAGTCGGGACTCCCGACCCGGGATCTGGCGGTGGTGGTCGGATCCGGCACCGGCGAGATCGCGACGCACCGTGAAGTGGTGCGCCGGGTGGACCGCGGCGGGCGCGTCCGGGTCCTGCCGACCACCATCCCGCGCATCATGGCCTCTACGGTCTCGGCCAACCTGGCCACCGTGCTGAGGACGCGGGGTCCTTCGCTGTCGGTGACCGCGGCCTGCGCCGGAGGCGCTTACAACCTCGCCATCGCCGCCTCCTGGATCCGGGAAGGCATCGTGGACCACGCCCTCGCGGGCGGAGTCGAAGCGGAGGACGTGCACTTCCATCTCGGCTTCGACTCCATGCGCGCCTACACCCGGGTGGACAACCACCGTCCGGAGTGGGCTTCGAGGCCCTATGCCGCCGATCGCGCCGGTTTCATCTTCGGCGAGGGCGCCGGCATCCTGGCCCTCGAGTCACGAGAATCCGCCGAGCGGCGGGGCGTGGAAATCCTCGGCTCCCTCCGCGGGTTCGGAATGTCCTCCGACGGGAGCGGAGAGATGGTGGCCCCGGACAGCGAGGGAGCGGAACTCGCCATTCGACGGGCGCTCCGCCACAGCGGCGTGCCCCGGGAGGCGATCGGCTACATCAACACCCACGGCACTTCGACTCCCCTCGGGGACATCTCCGAGGTCCGGGCGATTCGCCGCGTCTTCGACGACGCCCTCGTCCCCTACGGCTCGACGAAGGGGTACACCGGCCACACGGTGTCCGCCGCCGGTGCACTGGAGGCCGCCTTCACTCTCCTGATGCTCCGGGAGGGTTGGCTGTCGCCCTCGCTGAACGCGGAACCGCTCGATCCCGAACTGGAGAACTACCCCCCCGTGCTCCGCCCCACCGGCACCGACGCCGAATGGGCCCTCTCGAACTCCTTCGGCTTCGGCGGCACGAACATCTCGCTCGTCCTCCGCCGCGAACGCTGAGGCCGAGCGGTCCGGAAGGGGGGCGCCTGACCGGAACGACGACCGACGGTTAGTTCTTTTGGTGGGCGCGCCCCCCTTCCGAACCGCCCGGCGCTCCGCGCCGGCAATCGAAACTCCCTTGCGCGCCTTCGGCGCGCGGCGGCGAGTTCCGATTGGTCGTTACCTTTTTGTGAAAGGGGGGCGGTAGCCCCCCTTTCACACTTTCCCCCCGGTCACGCGGGCAGCGAACAGAGTTCGCTGCCATTGTTTTTGCGGGCTCGGCAGTACGCCACCGCGCTTCAAGCGCGGGGACGGCCAGGAGCGCCGGTCTTCAGACCGGCATCGCGGCCGCAGGCCGCGAAACTCCCATCCCCAACCACGAGGAAGCGCGGGGACGGCTTGGAGCGCCGGTCTCCGACCGGCATCGCGCGGGAGCGCGAAACCAGCGCCGATGACGCTCCGCTCGGCCAAGGGACGTGCCGCACGCTCTCCTGACTCCGGACACCGCGCAACCTCCCCACCCCCCGGCGCTACCGTATTCCCCCATGCCCTCACCCCCGCCGGAAAAACCCATGCACGTCGATCTCGAATGGAACGGAGCTACCGGTTACCACGTGACCACCCCCTCCGGGGCCTCAGTCACTCTCGATAGCGACGCGCAGGACGGGCCCTCACCCATGCAGGCCTTGCTCGCCGCGGTCGCCGGCTGCATGGCGATCGACGTGGTGCACATCCTGAAACGCATGCGCCGCGCTCCGGAAAAACTCACCGCCCGCGTCTCGGGAGAGCGCGCCGACGACCATCCGCGCCGTTTCGTCCGGATGCGGCTGGAGTTCACCGCCTCAGGCGGCGCCGTGGTCCAGGACCGCCTCGAGCAATCCATCGAGCTCTCGTTCGCCAAGTACTGCAGCGTCCTCCACAGCCTCGCGAAGGACACCGAAACCTCCTGGTCCGCCCGCATCGCCGCGGACGGCGAGGCCGCCTGAGAGCGCTGCCGGACCGGCGCGCCGGAACTACAGCGACCTCAGCGCCGCCCACGGATCGCCGCGCAGCGTCCGGAACCCGGCGGCCGCCGAAGCGATCAGCATGATGAGCAACAGCAGCGCCGCCGGCCCCAGGTAGAACAGCGGATCCCCGGTCTCGATCCAGGGCACGCGGGCGGCCACCGCCCGCGACACGAACCAACCGAGCAGCGTCCCGAGCGACACGCCGGCCGCCGCCGCCAGCGCCGTGGAACGAAACGCCCCCCACACCAGCAGGTCGGGATCGGCGCCCAGCGCCATCCGCACCGCCGTCGCGTGGGCTTCCCGGACCACGAAGTCGGCGATGTGGCCGATGCCCCCGACCACCGCCAGCAGTAGCCCGGCGACGGCGAAGATCCCCAGCGCGACCGCCGCCAGCAGCGGAGCGCCGAGTTGACGGATCCGGCGCTCCCTTACCGATGCCGTCGCGGTCGCGCGCATCGAAGCGTCCACCTCGGACGGAAGGCGGCTGAGCGCCGCCAACTGCTCGGCCGTCGGGCCCTCCCGGAACCGGGCCACCACCTCGACCTTGTAGTGACTCCCCCTATGCGGAGGGACCGCGAACGGCACGTACGCCGTGGGATAGAACGACGTGTCCGGGAAGACGCGCAGGTCCGGCGCGACGCCAACCACCCGCGTCTCCGCAAATCCCAAATGCATCGTCTTTCCCACCACCGGTGCGGGAAGTTCCGAAGCCCGCGCGTAGGACTGGTCCAAAACCGCGATTCTCTCCGCTCCGGGCCCATCCGCTTCCCCGATGCCTCGGCCGGCGACGAGAGGGATTCCGAGCACGCCGAAGAGTCCCGGACTGACCGATCGCGTCGCCCGTCCGGAACTCGGATCCGGGCGACTGCCGGGCCCGGCGCCGCTGAAGGTCAACATCCCCCCGGTTTCGTCCGGCAGCGCGTCCGCGTAGGCCGCCGCGGTGACCGCCGGGATCGCCTCGATCCGTTCGACCAGTCGGTCGAGCAGGACCACCTGCTCGCTGTGCGGCAACGATGCCCCCCCGGAATGTCCGCCGAAGTCCACCGTGAGCTGGGCGAGCCCCCGGTCCGCATAGCCGCCCAGGCCGGCGAAGAGCCGCCAGGCGCTCCCCCCCAGCACGGCGGTGGCGACCAGGATCACCGTCGCCGCCGCCACTCCGAGCGTCAGGGTGGGCGGGACGGTGCGCATCCGGTGCGGGACGGCGAAGCGCGCCATCCCCACCGCCTGTCGCCGCGTCCGCAGGGTGTCCAGCAGCGGGGCGGCCTCGGCCAGCGCGACGGCGAGCAAGGCGACGATGAACGCCCCTCCGGCGGCGCCCCAGCCGGCGGTCCAGCCCTCGGCGAACGGGAGTTCCGCCCCGTAACGACGAAACAGCGGCAGGGCCAACGCCGCCAGCAGCGCGCTGCCCGCGGTCACCGCCGCCGCCAGCAGGCTCACCCGGAAGACCGCCGCCAGGAATTCATCGCGGACGGAACCGCCAAGCGCCCTCCGGATCGCGGCTGCGCGGCGTCCCGCGACGGAGCGCGCGAGCCGCAGCCCGGAGACGCTGACCGCGGCGGCCAGCACCAGCAGGAGCGCCCCGGCGCGCAGGATCTCGAGCACGGGGCGTACCGAGGCCGTCAGCGCCCTGGACAGCGGGATCACCTGGACCCGTTCGTCCTCCTGGCGGAATCCGGCTTCGATGAGCAAGGCGGAGGCTTCGGCAACGGCCGCCGCGGACGAGACGCCCGGCCGGAGCCGTCCGAACGCATTTGCCGAACGCGACGATCCTCCCGGTGCGGCGCCCACCTGGCGGCGCCGGGCGGGCAGCCACGCTTCGCTCCGCAGCGTCGGGGTGACAAAGCCCTCCGGCATCACCCCGATGACCCGCATCGGTTCGCCGTTCAACACGATGTCGCTGCCGACCGCGTCGGGCGAGCCGCCGAAGGCCGTCCTCCATAGTCCGTGGCTGAGGAGGACGACTGCCTGACCCCGATCGAGCGTCCCGGGCGAAAAGGATTCACTCGGCGCCGGTCCTTCGTGGTCCTCCGGCAGGAAAGGCCTCCCGAGACAAACGGAGACGCCGAGGATCTCGAGGAACCCCGGCTCCAGCGCCTCCACCGACAGCGAGCGCGCGGCGGGGTCGCCCAAGGTCATCGAAGCCCCCCACAGGTGTCCCACCCAGGCGAAGGATTCCGCCCGTTCCCGCAGCAGGGCCGCCTCTCGATCGTTGAGGAAGCGCCCGAAGGGGGTTGCGGACTCCGCGCCGTTCACGGCCACCAGTTCCTCGGGAGCGCGATAGGGAAGCGCGAGGCCGACCGTGGAATCCCACACGGCGCCCACCGCGTGCCACGCCCCGACCGCAAAGACCAGCGCCATGACGACCGCGAGCGTGTTCGCGGGCGCGAGGGCCAACGAGCGCCAGGCGGCAACGAAGGCGGTTGCGGTTCGCACGGGTTCCTCAGCGCGGCCGCTCGCCGGGGCTCTGCTCCCCGTCGGCCAGCAGGGCCATGATCTCGCCCCCGATTCCCTGCGCCAGCATCGCCGGCGAGAGGGGCCCCGGAGCGAGGTGGGGGTCGGCCCCGGCCGCGAGCAGCGCCCGCGCGGCGGCCAACCGTTCTTCGTCCCGCGCCTCGATCTCGAGAGGATTCGGAGACCGGCCCACCGACCAGCCGAACAGCAGTGCCAGGAGCGCGGTCTGGTTGTTCGGCTCCGCGTGCGCGTTGGGGTTGGCGCCGGCTTCGAGCAGGAGCGAGACGGCGTCCGCGCGGCCGAAGATCGCGGCCCGGTTCAACGGCGTGTTTCCCACCCGATCCACGGCTTCGACATTGGCTCCGGCGGCGAGCAGCACCTCCAGCACGGCAACGGAACCGTTCGCCGCGGCGTGGTGCAGCGCGACGTACCCCCCGCTCTCGGCGTCGGCCGGAACGCCTTCGGCGAGCAGTTCGCGCACCAGGGCGGCATCACCCTCCCTCGCCGCCGCCACCAGCCGCCCGGCCGGGCTGTCGTCCGGCGGGTCCGCCAGAGCCCCGTTCGCCCCCGCTGCGCCCCCGGCCGGCGTTCCCGGCGCCGCGCGCACCACGACGCCGGGTGGCCCGGGGGCGGCGCCCGGCGCGTCGGCAACCAGGCTTTCGACGCCGCCCGAGGACGGGGGCGACACCGTCCCGAGCCGGATGGCCGCGAACACCACCACGACGACCAGGGCCGCAAGCGCGGCGACAAATATGGTTCGGGGGCGCACCGGATCCTCCTCAGCGCGGGCTCTGCTCCGGGCCGGTCGGATCCCCAGCGTACAACCGCCCGATTTCCCCGCCGATGCCCTTCGCCAGCACGACCGGCGGCGGGTGGTCCCCGGGACCGAGGTGCGGATCGGCCCCGGCCTCGATGAGCGCCCACGCCGCCTTGAACCGTTCCTCTTCCTTCGGAGCGAGCCCCGGGAAAGGGAAGCGCGAGAGGCTCAGCGTCCAGCCGCTCAGGATCGCCATCAGCGGTGTCATGTTGTTCGGTTCCGCGTAGGCGTTCGGGTCGGCGCCGGCGCTCACCAGGAACGCCACCGCTTCCGCATTGCCGAAGAACGCGGCGCGGGTGAGCGCCGTGTTGCCGAACTGGTCCACCGCCTCGAGGTGCGCACCGGCGGCCACCAGGAAGTGGAGCGCCGCGACCGAGCCGCTGGCGGCCGCCCGGTGAATGGCGAAGTACCCCGCGCTCTCGGAGTCCGCCGCCACTCCGCCAGCCAGCAGCTCCCGCACGCAATGAGCGTCGCCCGCGCGCGCTGCCGCCACCAGCAGCCCCGCCGGACTGGTGTCCTCCGCCGCGGCCGCTATCGGAAACCCACCGGAAACCCCCGCCGGCGCGGCCCCGGCGCCCGACCCAGTCCCGGACTCCGCAGTTTCGGAAGTCGGCGCGGCCCCGGGATTCGGCCCAGGATTCGGCCCGGAATCCGGGGAGGTCGCCGCCTCCTCGACCGGGCCCGCGGACGGCGATGGGATCGCCGCGAGCCTGAGGGCGGCGAACCCCACCACGAGCGACAGCGACAGAAGGACACCTCCGAAGACCGCTCGGCGACGGGTGAACTGGGGCATGGCTCAGGGCCTGGTCGTGTACCCCTCCCGGGCGCGCACCCGGACCCGGGGCCGGTTCACCCGAACCTCGATCGGCACGAATCCGTGCCGCTCGGAGCTGGGAGTGAAGGCGAGCACGTAACGCACGCGGAGATCCCGCAGGATCTCCTCGAAGGCTCCCTGGAGATCGTCGTCGGACCGAATGGTGACCGTGCGTCCACCGGTCATCCCGACCAGGTCCTCCAGCAGATCGACTCCCTCGCGGTCCGTACGGAGGACCCGGGACGGCCGGGGCGCCGGCGCCAGAATCGAATACAGCAGGACATCGGATGCCCGGACGGCGCGGCGGATGTGAGTCTCGCGGGCCCAGCTCAGGTTGTCGAGGGCGTCGGAGAAGAGGAGCAGCACCGGACGGCCGCTCCCCCGGTGGAGCGCCGCCAGCGAAAGCGCGACCCCGTCCCAGAGCGCCGTGGCTCCCCCGCCGCCGGCCTGCAGGAGTCCTTCGCCCACGTCGGGGCCGCAGGGGCCGAACTCGCGGACCCAGCGCGCGCGGGTGGAGAAGGACACCACCGCGCAGTCGTCACGCTCGTCGAGCGCCTCGGCGAACTGCCGCGCCCCGGCCGCGAGGCGGCGGCGGCGCTCGCCGGCGGTGCTCGCGCTCACGTCCATGGCGAAGAGGACCGCGAGCGTCAGGGACTCCGGATCCAGCAAACGGAACTCCGTCTCCTCGCCGGCGACCCGCAGCTGGAAGTCCGCTTTCCGAAGACCGCGTACCGGACCGTCCCGGCTCACGGAAACATCCACCAGCACGACGCGGGTCTCCACCCGGAATTGCCCAAAGGCTGCGGACCCGGCGCCGAACAGGAAGAGGGAGCCGAACAGACAGACGCCGGCCGGTCGGGACCACCGGGCCCCCACCAGACCGTTCCCGCGTCGGACGTTCAAACCGCGACCAGCTTCCGGAGCCAGAACTGCTCGGGCTCGCGGGGCTGGGCCCAGGTGATCAGGAAATCGGACCAGGGGCGAGTTCCATCGCGACGGCCGAGTTGTTCGCTGGCCAGCGCCGCTGCTTCGTCCCACTGTCCGCGGGCCTCGAGGGCGGCCACCAGCGCCGCTACCACGGCGTGCGAATCCGGGGCCAGGTCCGCCGCTTCGCGGAAGTTCGCGACCGCCTGCGGCAGCCGATCCCGGGCAAACGATGTCTCGCCGAGCAGCATCAGGCGTGGCACCCGGAGCAGGGACGCAGGTTCGTCGCTGACCTCACGGAGCCGATCGTGCGCCCGCCCTTCGCGGCCCTGCCCGAGCGCCACCAGCGCCAGGCGGAGATTCAGATCGTCCGGGTCGCCCATCGCCCGGGCCACCGTGCGCGACGAGTTCAAAGCGATCTCGGGCGTCACGAACTGCCTCGAATCCGCCTCCCGAAACAGGTTCCGGACATCCGGCCAGAGTTCCTTTTCCCGTACGTAGCGGGCGCGCACCGCCCACACGGCGGCGAGTTGCCAAGCGAGAGCCGGGTCCCGCTGATTGGCTTCTTCCAGGACGCGGCTCGCGGCCAGCAGATCCATCCGCGCCAGCCGAAGCCGGGCCGTCGAGAGCACCACCTCCCTCCACACCAGTTTGCGGAAGTCGGACGCTCCCTCCTCCCCCCACGCCGTCAGCGCTTCCTCCCGGAGGGAATCCGGAATGCCGCGAACCCACTCCCGCGGAAGCTGATCCACGGGCTCGCGAAACAGCCGGTGCTCCGAGTTCGGGGTCCAGCCGAAATGGGCCACCGCTTCGGAATGCATGAGCGCCGCGGCCAGCCGTCCCCGGAAGCCCTCGAGTTCGTCCGACGGGGGCAGCGTGTCGATGAAACGGCGCTGCGCCTCCCGGAGTTCCATCACGCCCCGGCTCCCGGCGCGGCGGGCGATCTCGACGAACCGGCCCGCGCGGTAGAAACCGACGAGCTCCCCGTAGCCCTCGGGAGTGATCTCCTCCACCTCGACCTGGGTGGCGCGCACCGGCGAGAAGAACGCCCGGCGGCTCATCCGGCGCACCAGTGGGGTCATGCGTTCCGGGTCCCGAACTCCATCCGCAAGAGTACCGCGTGCAACCGTTATGCCGTGAGTAGGGTGGCATCACCAGGCAGCACCACGCCCACCGAGACCGAAGCGCACACAATTGCACGGATGCTTCTTCCGACCCGCCGCGATTTCCTTGCCCGCACGGCTCCCGCCGCTGCCCTCTGGCCCGCTCTCCTGCGGGCTCGCACTTCCCAAGCCCTTCCGGACGGGGTGCAGAGCGAACGCATCGCGAGCCGTATGGAAGCCGTTTCCCGGTTCGGCGCGACCCCGGAAGGGGGTGCCTCCCGCACCGCGGGGAGCGACGCCGACCTCGCAACCCGGGACCGCTTCCGCGGCTGGCTCCTGGAAGCCGGGCTCGAGGTGCGCACCGACCTCGCGGGCAACCTCATCGGACACCTTCCCGGAACCGATCCTTCGCTTCCTCCCCTCCTCACGGGTTCCCACCTCGATTCGGTCCCCGAAGGCGGCAACTTCGACGGCATGGTGGGTTCGGTCGGCGCCCTTGAGGCTGCGACCGTGATCGCCGCTTCCGGCGCCCCGCTCCGCCATCCCCTCGAACTGGCGGTGTTCTTCAACGAAGAAAACGGGAAGACCGGCAGCCGGGCCCTGGCCGGTGAAGTCACGCCGGAGGAAATGGACCAACCGGTGTACGGAGGACTCACCCTCGGCGAGGCGCTCGCCCGGGTAGGGGGGTCGCCGGAGCGGATCACCGAGGCGGCGCTCGAACCCGGCCACTTTGCCGGTTTCGTCGAACTGCACATCGAGCAGGGCCCCACCCTCGCCAGCGAGGGGATCGAGATCGGGGTGGTCCAGGGCATCGTCGGAATCCGCCGCTTCCGCGTCAGGGTGTCCGGATTTGCCAACCACGCCGGCACCACCGCCATGGGCATCCGCAGGGACGCGCTCGTCACCGCCGGCCGCTTCCTGGTGGCGGTCCACGAGGAGACCCAGTCCTGGCCGGGGCGTCAGGTAGCCACGGTGGGCCGCATCGAAGCGCACCCCGGCGCCCCGAACGTGATTCCGGGAGAAGTCGAGTTGAGCCTCGAGATCCGGGACCTCCGGATGGAGACGATCGAGGCGCTCTACCAGCGCTTCCAGGAACTCGGCAACGAACTGGCAGCGCGAAACCAGACGAGCATCGCGTTCGAGCCCTACTACCTGAGCCGGGCGGCGCCCTGCGATCCGGCCTTCATGGACGTCGTCGAGGCATCCGCAGAGAGTCTCGGATTCTCACGCCTTCGCCTGCCCTCCGGCGCGGGGCACGACGCCCAATCCATCGCCGTACTCGCGCCCATCGGCATGATCTTCGTCCCGAGCCGCGACGGAATCAGTCATTCCCCCCGTGAGTTCACGAGCGTGGCCGACATCACGAACGGCGCGCGGGTCCTGGTGGAGTCGCTCCGGCGGCTGGACACGGACTCGGGGTAGACGTCCCGGATAGCACCGCAGGGACGCTACCGATTTTCAGCGGTCGTCCACCGGCATGACCGTTTCGCCGTCGGCATACCCGACGATTCCGGCGGCGATCACCCGCCGGAAGCCATCCTGGGAGGCGGAGTTCTCGTCATCCAGCTCCAGATAGAAGCCCTCGGGAAGGGCCGCAAGCTGCGGGAAGGAATGTCCGGGGCCGCTCCGAAGCGCGGCGCCGGGTTGCACCACCACCGCGACCGGCGGTGCGGTGACCCGGAGCCGCAGCAGCGCTCCCGACGCGGCCGCCGCCAACAGAACGAGCCCGAGGCCCGCCACCACCAGGCGCCGCCGGCCGCGGCCAAGCATCAGGAGGGTCCAGAGCGCGCCCGCGAGGAGGGCGGACGCGCTGAGCACCCACGCCAAGCGGCCTGGGGAGCTGCGGCGCAGCCAGGCCCCGAAGCCCTGCATCGAGCGGAGCAGCTCGAGCGAGAAGGTGTCCGAAGCTCCCGACGCCGCGGCTTCGGTCAGCCGACGATCGAGCAAGTCATGGGCGAGCCCGAGGTTCGCCCGGGCATCATCGTCGCCGGGGTGGAGGGCGAGCGACCGCTCCCAGTGGAGCATCGCGTAGCCGAGCCGGCCGGCCCGGTATTCGGCGTTTCCGAGGTTGTAGTGGAGCGCCGCCCGATCGACCCCCTCGTCGGCCTCTTCCAGCAGGCGGCGATAGCGAACTCCCGCGGCCTCGTAGTCCCCCTCGTCATAGCTCCGGGCGGCGGCCGCCGCGTCCACCCCCGGACTCCCCTGAGCACGGGCGATCCCCGGCTGGAAGCATCCCAGACCAACCGCCACCAGCAGCCAGCCCGGCACGAGGCGGCGCTTCATCCGGCTTCCCCGCCCCGCCCGAGCTGATCTTCGAGCTGGCGTATGAGTTCGGCGGCCTCCGCCGCATCGGAGTGCGCCGCATCGCCACCTCCGGAGGCGGCGAAGCGCGCACCCTCCGAGCGGGAGAGCAGCGCCCGGAAGCGGCGTGCCGCCTCGGGTTCCGCGCCCGCCTCCACGAGACGGCGGGCCGCACCCTCGGGAGTAAAACCGTGGCGGGAGCCTCCGAGCCGCGCCGCCGCGTATTCGGTGAGCGCATCGCCCACCCGGGCGGCGGCCTCGGGCCCGCTGCCGGCGACATCGAGCCCGCTGCCGGCGGCCCGCGCGAGCGCCCGCTGCGCGTTACGGGCCGCTCCCCGGCGGCGGTACGCGGCCGGATTCGCATCCCGCCAGGCGCGGCGGCGCCGGGCGGCGAGCAGCCCGAGATTCCACAGCACCGGCAGGCCGAGGCTCAAGAGGAAGAAGGTCCCGGGCCGCCAGGGGCCGGCCGGGCGGCCCGCTCCCTGCCCGACGGGCTTCAGGTAGCGGATGTCCTCCGCGAGACGCTCGACCGCAACCGGCCCGTCAACTCCGGGGGCGGTCGCGGTGGACCCCTCGATGCGGATCTGGAGGGGGTCGGAGGCCAGCCGTTCGTAGGCGCCGGTCCGCGGATTGAACACGTCGAGCGTGACCGCACCGATGTTCCGCACGCCCCCCGCTTCGGGCACCAGCGGGAATTCCCAGATCTGGCGGCCGCCGAACATAACCCCGTCTCCCTCGTCCCGGAGACCGGTCTCCGCGGAGGTATCCGGATCGAAGAAACGGAAGGCCCTCTGAACCTCCGGGCCGTCGGGGAGCGCCGGATTCCCCGCCGCGCGCAGATTGCCGCTGCCCTCGAGTTCGACCCGCAGGACGAGCGGCTCGCCGGCCGCCGCCACCCGGTCGCCAAGCGGAGCGTCGTCGCGCGTGATCTCCGCGCTCAACCGGTAGTCCCCCACGGCGCCGGTGAATCCGGGAGGCCGCCCCGCCTCGGGGAGGGGCTCCGCCCGAATCGTGACGGGGGGCGCTTCCCGCACGACCACCGCCCGCTCCGGTCCGAAGAAGGACCGCCGTTCGCCCTGGATCCCGATTTCGAAACGCGGGCCGGAGAGCTGGCGTTCGCCCGCGCCGGTCGGAAAGACCGCCCGCATGAGCAGCGGGTAGGTCTCGTACTCCACCCCGTTCAGGGCGCGGCGCTCGCGGCGGGGTCCCGGGCGGCTCCGGCGCTCCCGTATTTCGCTGTCGCTCCGGCCGCGCTCCTGCCAGGGGACATCGGGAAGTTCCACCTCCTCGGTCCAAAAACCCTCCGGCTGCGCCACCTCGACCGGGCCCGCCGCGTACACCGGGAGCCGCGACCAGAGCCGGTAGAGCACGAGGACCTGCTCGCCCACCTGGACCGCGGCGCCCGGCGCTTCCGCACGGATGAAGATGTCCTCCTCCCGAACCTCCGGGCCCCTCTGCTCCCGCTGCCGCCGGTTGAACGGATCCATCCGGCCGAACGGCGACGAAAACGGCGACGAAAATGGTGAGGCAAACGGATCGGGGGAGCGGGGACGCAGGCTCCCCGCTTCGACGCGCACCCGGATCGGAGAAGCGGGCGCGTACCCGGGAACCGCAATCTCCGGAATCACCAGCTCCCCGACCGTGAGCGGCTGCAGTTGGTACACCCATTCGGTCGTCCGGGTCATCTGCATGTTGACGATCGAGGTCTGCGAGACCCGCTGGCTGCTCAGCACCGCGAACCCGGCGAGGTCGGGGATCGCCGGCTCTCCGCCGCGCTCCTCGGGTACCGAAACCGTCAGGGTCAGCGTGTCTTCGATTCCGATGTGGTCGGCGTCCACGCTCGCCTCGGCGGCCTCCTGAGCGTGGACCGGCGAGGCAAGAAATACCGCGAACAGGACGGCCGGCAGAAGTCGCTTCATCAGTGCCGGCCCCTCCGCAGCGCACGGGCCCGGCGCTTTTCGAGACGGTCCTCCTGGAAGGCCCGCTCGACGTCGGCGAGCGCGGCGAGGATCCGCTCGGCCTGCTCGGGGCTGATTTCGGGAACTTCGCCGGGCACGGAGTCCGGATTGTCCGCGCCCGGCTCCCCGTCCGGGGGCGGATTGCCGCTCGGGTCGTCGGCGGGCGGCTGATCCTGCCCTTCCCGAGGTTCTTGGGGAGGAGACTGCTGCCCCTCGCCGGATTCCTGGTCCTGATCACCGGAAGGAGGGGGGTCCTGGCCCTCCTGTCCCCGGTCCTGCGGGTTCTGCTGTCCCTGGCTCTCCTGGTCCTGCTGGTCCTGCTGGTCTTGTTGTTCCCGGTCCTGCTGCTCCTGCTCCTGGTCCTGCTGGTCCCCGCCCTGCCCCCCGTCCTGCTGTTCGTCCTGCTGTTCCTGATCGTCGGCCGCCCGGAGCGCCCTCTCCAGATTCTGGCGCGCTTCGCGGTCCTCGGGATCCAGAGCGATGGCCTCCCCGTAAGCGGCCGCCGCTTCCCGAAACGCGCCGGCGCGGAAGAGGGTGTTCGCCAGGTTGTAGAAAGCGTCGCGCCGGACCTCTCCGTCCGCGCCGCCCCCGAGCGCCGCCTGATAACCGCGCAGCGCTTCGGCAAGCGGGCCCTCTTCGCCGGAGACCGGACCACCCTCCGCTTCTCCCAGGCGGTAGTGGACCCCGGCGATGTTGAGATCGTTCTCGGGGGCGTCCGGAAAGGCGCCCTCGGCTTGCGAAAAGGCCCTCAGCGCCTCCTCCAGCCGGCCCGCTTCGAAGTGTTCCGCTCCTTCCCGGGTGTTCTTTTCGCCGCCGCCGAACAACTGCATGGCCATCAGCAGCACGAACGCGGTGCGGATCACGAGACCCCTCCCTGACCTGCCAGCCGACGGCGGCGCCGGCGGGACGGACCGGCGAACGCGGCCCCGGCGATGGCGCCGACCGCCAGTCCGGCCGGAATCCAGAACCGCTCACGATAGCGCCGGGATATCTGCTCTCCGAGTTCCCCGCCTTCGATCCCGGCGATCCGGGCCCTGAGTCCCTCGATCTCCCGGTCGTCGGGGGAGACCTCGAAGAAAACGCCCTCCGTGAGCGCGGCCAGTTCGGAGAGCGCCGCCCGGTCCAACCGGCTCACGATGGGAGAGCCGGCGGCGTCGCGCATCAGGGTCGGGCCCGACTCGGAGGCCGCCGGAATGGTGGCGCCGCCGGGCGTCCCCACTCCGACGGAAAGCACCGCGATGTCGTGCTCGTTCGCGATCCGGGCCACCTCGGAGATCTCGGTGACCCGCAGGTCGTCCTGCTGCCCGTCGGTGAGCAGCACCACCACCCGGTGCCGGCTTTCCTGCCGCTCGAAGGCCCGCGCCGCCTCCTCGATCATCGCCGCGAGGTTCGTTCCGGGGCTTTCCACCGCGCCGGTGGCGATCCCGGAAAGCAGGGTCCGGACCGCGCCGAGGTCATGGGTGAGCGGGCACTGGGTAAAGGCCGTCCCGGAAAACGCCACGATTCCCACCCGGTTCCCGACCATCCGGTCGAGCAGCTCCCCGGCGATGTAGCGGGCGCGCTCCATCCGCGAAGGCGCCACGTCGCGGGCGTCCATGCTGAAGGAAGTGTCCATCGCCAGCACGACGTCCACCCCCACCAGCGTCACTTCCTGCTCCTGCCTCCCCCACTGGGGACGGGCGGCAGCCGTCGCCAGCAGCAAGACCGCGCCCAGCAACAGGAAATCGCGGAACCGGCGCCGCGTCCGGTTGTCCCCCTCGATGAGCGCCGGGGTCCGGGTTCCGAAGCGATCCAGAACCGCCCGGCCGCGGCGTGCGGCCCAGAAGACGAGCGCCGCCCCCACCGGGAAGAGGAGCAGCAGAAACAGCGCCGCTGGCGCCCCGAAACGCATCTCAGCGAACCCCCTCCAGCAGGTGTGTTCCGGGGAGCGGGGTGCGTCCGGACACCGTCATGGCGCGGTCCGCAACACGGTGGCGCCGAGCGCGAGCCCTGAAAACAGGAGCATCGCCGCCCAACCGGCGAGGAGGGGTCCGTCGTCCGACCAGCTCGTCCAGATCGGCGCCTGGATTTCGGTCCGTTCGAGCGCGTCGATCTCTTCGTAGACCGCCCTCAGGCCCTCGCTGTCGCGGGCCCGGAAGTAGCGGCCGCCGGTCGCGTTCGCGACCTGGGTGAGCATCTCCTCGTCGATCCCCGGCGCCTGCCGGACATCGAGGGAGCCGTCGGGACGCCGCGTGACCATCCGCCCGCCCTGCTGGCTCCCGGCTCCCACCGTATAGACCCGGATCCCCCGGGTCTTGGCCAGCCCGGCGGCGGTGAGCGGATGGATCTCTCCGGCGTTCGAGACGCCGTCGGTGAGCAGGACGATCACCCGGCTCTCCGCCTCGGAGCCGTCCAGCCGGTTGACCGAGGCGGCGATGGCGTTGCCGATCGCGGTGCCGTCGGGAATGTCGCCAATATTCACCTCACGCAGGCGGTCGGTGAGCACGCCGTGATCGAGGGTCAGGGGGCTGAGCGTCACCGCATTCCGCGCGAACGCCACCGCGCCCAACCGATCGTCCGTCCGCCGGCCGACGAAGTCCTCGAGCACCTCCTTGGCCGCGGTGAGGCGGTTGGCGGGGGCGAAGTCCTCCGCCCGCATGCTCGAAGAAATGTCGAGGGCGAGCACGATGTCCACCCCGAGGCTGGTGCCGGTCTCCTCGGTGATCCCGGTCTGGGGACGGGCGAGCGCGACCGCGGCGAGCGCGAGCGCGGCGAGCGCGAGCGCCCCGGGCAGAAACGCCAGCCGCGAACGAAGCGACCGGGGCAGATCCCGGAGCCCGGCGGCTTCCGGGAACCGGAGCGCCGGAGCGGCGAACCGCCGCGCCCGCACAACAAAGAGCGGAATCAGGAGCAGCAGCAGGAGCGCCCCCGGCCAGAGCAGCCGCATCAGCCAGCCTCCATCCGGGGAGCCTCGGGGGGCGAACCCGGAGCGCTTCCGGCGGGCAGTGCGGGCGTTTCGGTTGGGCCCTCGCCCGCATCGTCTTCGGCGGTCAGGGCTTCAGTGGTCAGGGCTTCAGTGGTCAGGGCTTCAGTGGTCAGGGAAGGCCGGGTCCGGTCCAGGAACATCCCGGCCTCCCGGAATCGCGTCTCCGCGGCAGCGGGTCGGAAGGACCGCTCGCTGAACTTGGCGAGATCGGCCTCACCCAGAATCGCCGCCAGCAGCGCCAGCGCCTCCCGGTGGTGCGACCGGGTACGGGCCGTCAGGTCCCGCAGAATCTCGCCGGTTGTCCGTTCGCTCCATGGGGCATCGAACCGCCGGCCTGCATACCGCTTCATGATCCCGGCGAGCCGGTCGTAGTAGGCGACCACCTCGCCCGATTCGAGCAGTCCGGCGCGCGCCAGCCCGGCGAGGGCCGCTTCGGCCTCCGCTGCCGGCGCTGGAAGCGGCACGACCGGCGCCTCGCGGGCGCCCCGCCGGCGCCAGAGCCAGTAGGCGGCGGCGAGCAGGATCGCCAGCCCGAGCGCCAGGAGGCCGATCTGCCCCCAGCGCGGAGGCACGCCCAGCTCGAAAGGCCCCCGGATGTCATGGATGTCTCCCCCGGCCTCCTCCGCGTCGGGAGGCAGCGACGAAACCACCCGCACCGGCGCCGGCGGCGTCTCGATGAGCAAAAGCTCGCCCTCCGTCGTCCGGATTCCGACGGGAACCCCGGGGATCTCATGGTCGCCGGGGAGCACGAACGCGCCGAGCTGGAGCCGGAACCGGCTCTCCCCCGGCCGGTCGTCGTCCCCTTCGAGCGGGGCCGCACCCATCACCCGGAAGTCGCCGAGGTTTTCCTCGACCATCGGGGCAGCCTCCGCACCTTCGGGATGCTCCACAACGATCTCCAACTCGAAGACCGCGCCCACCTCCACCGGCTCGGACACCACTTCGGCCAGGGCGCCGGCAACCGGCGCCGGGCCGCTCTGGCCGGTTCCGCTGCTGCCGAACGCGGCGGCCGCGAGCCCGAAGAGCGCGGCAGCGGTCAGCGATGCAGTTCTCATCGCCGCCGCCTCTCCCGCATGCGGAAGAACTTCCGGAGCGGGGCGTCGTAGGGTTGACCCGCCGTGACCTCGACCATGTCCACTCCGGTCTCGCGAAGCGCCCGGGAGGCCGCCGCGTGGGTCCGCTGCGCACGCTCGCGGTAGGCCTCCCGGACCCGGCGGTCCGAGGTGTCGAGCCTTACGCGAGTTCCGGACTCCGCATCCTCCAGTTCCACGAGGCCGACGTCCGGTATCTCGTGTTCCCTCGCGTCCGTGACGCGGACCGCGATCAGGTCATGTCGCCGCGCCGCCACCCGGAGTGGACGCAGCCAGCGCTCGGGAGGATCTCCGCGGAAATCGCTGACCAGAAAGACCGTGGCCCGGCGGCGGACCGCCCGGTTCAGCACGCCGAGGGCTTCCGCGATGTCGGTCCCGGCGCCCTCGGGCTCGAAGTAGAGCAGGTCGCGAAGTACCCGGAGTCCATGCCGGCGCCCCTTCCGGGCCGGTAGCCGGATCTCGGCGCGGTCGGTGAAGAGCAGCGCTCCCACCCGATCCCCGGAACGGATCGCCGAGAAGGCGAGGGCGGCCGAGGCCTCGGCTGCGGTCGAGCGCTTGAAGTCGCGGCGGCTGCCGAAGGCGAACGAGCGTGAGACGTCGAGCAGGAACAGCACCGTCTGCTCGCGTTCTTCGACGAACTTCTTGACGTGGAGATCCCCGGTCTTCGAGGTCACGTTCCAGTCCACCGACCGGATGTCGTCGCCCGGGGCGTACTCACGCACCTCGGAGAACTCCATTCCCTGCCCCTTGAAGGTGCTGAGATAGGCGCCCGCCAGCGCCTCGGTCACGAGTTTCCGGGTGCGGATCTCGATGTGCCGCACCCGCGCGAGAAGTTCGGCGGTGGACACCGGCGCGGACCGCCGTTCCTCCTTCTCGCGTTCCTCCTTCCCGCGTTCCTCCTTCCCGGGCGGGTTTCGCCAGGGCGCGCGCAGCGAACTCCAAAACCCGCCGCGCAGCCGTTCGCGCCGATCCTCGGTGGTGGCTCCGGTGCGGGGCACGGCGAGATGGGAAACGGGAAGGATCCGGAGAGGACCGGTCCTCAGGGAACCTCCACGGCGTCGAGGACACGCCGCACGATTTCGTCGCCGTCCACTTCTTCCGCCTCCGCTTCGTAGGAGAGGATGAGCCGGTGGCGCAGCACGTCGGGCGCCAGATGTTTCACGTCCTCGGGAGCGGTGAAATCGCGGTCCTCCAGGAACGCGCGGGCGCGTGCCGCCCGGTAGAGGTCGAGGCTGGCCCGGGGCGAGGCCCCGTGTTCCACGAGCCCCGCGATGTCCACTCCGAAAGCCGCGGGATCGCGGGTCGCCCGAACCAGCGAGAGGATGTAGTCGCGAATCCGGTCGTCCACGTACACCGCCTCGACGGCGTCCCGGGCGGCGGTGATCTCTTCCGGACCCACCACCGGTTCCACCTGCGGAACGGCGAAGTTCGCCATCCGCTTCAGGATGACCCGTTCTTCGTCAAGTGCCGGGAACCCCATCCTCAGCTTCATCATGAAGCGGTCCACCTGCGCCTCGGGGAGCGGGTAGGTGCCCTCCTGCTCGATGGGGTTTTGGGTCGCGAGCACCACGAACGGCTCGTCGAGCTTCCAGGTCTCGTCGCCGATCGTGACCTGGCGCTCCTGCATCGCCTCGAGGAGCGCACTCTGCACCTTCGCGGGAGCCCGGTTGATCTCGTCGGCGAGCAGGAAGTTCGTGAATACCGGGCCCTTCCGCGGGACGAAGGTCTGGTTCCGCTGGTCGTAGATCAGGGTGCCGACCAGATCCGCCGGCAGCAGGTCGGGGGTGAACTGAACCCGGGAAAAGTTGGCCCGCACACTCTGCGCAACGCTCTTGGCGAGCAGGGTCTTCGCGATTCCGGGCACCCCCTCGATGAGCAGGTGGCCGCGGGTCAGCAGCCCGATGAGAACTCGCTCCACGATGTCCCGTTGCCCGACCACGACCCGGCCGAGTTCGGCAGTCAAACGGTCCGCAAAGGCCGCGCGGACCTCCTGCACCTTGGGGGCAACTTGGCTGGTTTCGGTGGCGCCTGGCATGTGGATTGAAACTCCCGGAACTGCTTGACCGTTCCCGGAATGTTACGCCGAGGAGCGCCGGTCTTCAGACCGGCATCGACCCGCGAAGCGGGGCGAAACTCCCATCGCCACCCCCCGCATGGCGCAGCCGAGGAGTGCCAGGAGCGCCGGTCTTCAGACCGGCATCGCGGCCGCAGGCCGCGAAACTCCCATCGCTATCCGTCTGCATGGCGCAGCAGGCAACGAGGATGGCGCAACGCCACCCACGCAGGAACACCAGGAGCGCCGGTCTTCAGACCGGCATCGCGGCCGCAGGCCGTGAAACTCCCGCCGCTATCCGTCTGCATGGCGCACGGGCAAGGGAACGCGACCTTCGGTCGGCACAGCCCGCCGAAGGCGGGCGCCAGGAACACCGGGAAGGACCCCCGGTTCGGAGATGGTCCCCCTCTCGGCGGGAACCCCGGCGCGAGGCGTCACCCGGATAGTTGAGTAACAGCCACCCTTGATTTCGCGAAGCGCCGAACCCCTTACCCCGCATGACACCCCTCCCCGCGACAAGCCCCCCTGAAGTTCGCGCCCGGAGCTTGGACTCCGCTAAAATCCACGCTTCCAGACGCAAATCGCGCCTGCCACGGAGGGTTCCATGTCCAAAAAACTCCGCGTCCCCGGACGCCTTTTGCTCGCTTTCGCCGCGCTCGCGCTGATCGCGGTGCCCACCTTCGCCGAAGAGTCCGACCTCGGCAAAGTGGACTTCCCGAACTCCGGTTCCGAAGCCGCGCAGGACGCCTTCCAGCGCGGGGTAGCCGCGCTCCACAGCTTCTGGTTCGAGGAGGCCGGGGAAGCGTTCAAGAACGCCCAGGAAATCGACCCCGACTTCGCCCTCGCCTACTGGGGCGAGGCGATCAGCCACAACCACCCGCTGTGGGCCGAGCAGGACATCAGCGCCGCCCGGGACGTCCTGAAGCGCTTTGGGGCGACCCGTTCCGAGCGCCGCGCCAAGACCCCCACGGAGCGTGAGCGTCTGTATCTGGACACCGTGGAGATCCTCTATGGCCCCGGTGACAAGTACGAACGCGACGAGCTGTACCACCAGGCGATGCGGCGGCTCTCCGAGGCGCACCCGGAAGACAACGAGGCCAAGGCCTTCTACGCGCTTTCCTATCTCGGCCTGGTCCGCCGCGGAGAGCCCGGCTTCCACCGGCAGATGAAGGCGGGCGCGATCGCGATCGAGCTCTTCCAGGAGCAGCCAAACCATCCGGGCGCGGCGCACTACGTGATCCATTCGTTCGACGATCCCGAGCACGCCCCCCTCGCTCTCGAGGCCGCGAACCGCTACGCCGAGATCGCGCCCGAGGCGCACCACGCGCAGCACATGCCCTCCCACATCTTCGTGCAGCACGGCATGTGGAACCGGGTCTCTGCGTCGAACACTGTCTCCTACAACGCTTCCGCCAAGTGGGTGGAGGCCAAGAACCTCTCCATCACCAAGCGGGACTACCACAGCCTCGAGTGGAAGGCGTACGCGGATCTGCAGCGCGGTGCGTACGGCGCGGTCCTCGGCGCGGTCGCCATCGTTGACGACGCGGTGGCCGAGACCGACGACAATCGGCTCCGGCGGATTTCCGCCTCCATCGTGGCCCGCCACGCCATCGAGACCGGGCGGTATGACGCCATCTCCCTCCCGATGGGCGACGTGGACACGAGCCGCTACAACTCGACTGCAAACCTGCTGCTCGCAGTGGGAATGAAGGCGTTTGCCGAGAAGGACGCCGCCGCCGCGAACGAAGCGGCGACACAGCTCCGGGCGCTCGCCGACAAGCGTGTCGAGGCCGGTGAGGCCTACCAGGCCGACTCCGTCCGCATCATGCAGCACGAAGTCGAAGCGCTCGCCGCCCAGCTCGAGGGCAATACGGAAAGCGCTCTGAAGCATGCCGCGGCCGCCACCTCCATCGAGGAGAACCAGGGTCCGCCCTCCGGTCCGACCTATCCGATGAAGCCGTCAAACGAGCTTCGCGGCGAACTCCTGCTTGCCGCCGGCAAGGCGGAGAAGGCACGCGCCCAGTTCGAAACGAGCCTGATCCGGACCCCGAACCGGACCGCCTCGCTGCTCGGCCTGGCCCGCGCCGCCACCGAACTCGGCGACACGGCCACCGCAAACCGCGCCTACGCCACCCTCCAGACCTTCCTGACCGAAGCCGATAGCGATGTCGCCTTCCTCGACGAAGTCCGGAGCCACGCGATGGCGACCACCGACCAGCAGCAGTAACTCTCCAAAAACCCAACGGACGGGGGCGGCGCATCCGCGCCGCCCTCGTTTTGTGTACGGCGGGTGCAACACCGCCGTTCCGGCTGACCGGCCCCGACGCCGGCGACCTCGCCAGCGGCTTCCGGTCTCAAACTTGCTCTAGATTCAGGTCGTATCGCAGGCGCCCTCAGCGATGGCGCGGTCCATCTCCCCGAGAGTCACCGCCGGGCCTTCGTGTTTGACGATCCCCCGCAGCCGGTGAATCGGTCGCGCCGGCCGGATACACACCAAGCCTTCCTCGATCGTGTAACGGATGCGGTCGCCGGCCCGCAGTCCCAGAGCCTTGCGCACGGCTCTTGGTACGGTGGTCCGGCCTCGGGATGTAATGGTGGATTCGAGCATCCTTGCTCTCGGATGCGTTGCATCATGACACGTGCCTTGCCAGGAGACGGAGGCGGGGTAAGCAATCAAACGCCCCCTTCGAGTCTGCGCGGAGGGGGCGGGCCGGCGCCGCCTCGCGCGGTGGGGCTCCCGCGGAGGAAGCGCTGAAAAGTGGCACTACCCGGGATTGGGAGGCAGCGCGGCACTCACATTCGCACGGCGCGGCACCGTCGGCGCTGGTTTCGCGCTCCCGCGCGATGCCGACCGGAGGTCGGCGGTCCCTTGCCGGCGGAGCGGTCTTTCCTCAGCAATTAGCCGGCGGGCCCTGCTGCTCCCTCACGGTCGCGCTACGTACCCCGGGCGGGAGCGCACTTGGACTCCCGGCCGTTTCACCCGAACCTCGATCGGGACGAAACCCTCGAAGCGCGGGTTCGGCGTGAAGGAGAGCAAGTAGCGCGTCCGCAGTTCCTCCAGCACTTCCTGGTAGGCGCCCGCGAGCGCGTCGTCCGAAGACACTGCGAGCAGGCGCCCGCCGCTCGCCTCGGAAACCTCGCGGACGAGTCGGTAGCCATCGTCGGTGGGGCCGAAGAAGCGAATCGCGCGAGGCGGACGGGCGACGATGGAATAGACAAGCGCCTCCGAACCCCGGACGGCGGTCATCACGAGATCGTCCGAAGTCCAGCTCTGGTTGTCGAAGGCGTCAGTGAACAAAAGGAGCACGCCGCGGCCTTCCTCTCCGTGGAGCGCGGCCAGAGAGATGATCAGGCTGTCTCGCACCGCCGTCGCGCCGCCGGGCAGAGTCGTCTGGACATCGTTCCCTACCGCGGGGCCGCAGGGAGCGAATTCGCGGATCCAGAAGGGTTCCATCGCAAACGCGGCCACCGCACAGGAATCGCGATCCGTGAGACCCCCGGCAAAAAGGGCCGCCCCTTCCCCGAGGTGCCGCTGCCGCTCTCCCACCGTGCTGGCGCTGACGTCCATGGCAAAGAGGACCGTCACCGGCAGCGACCCCGGATCGAGGAGACGGAAGCTCACCCGCTCCCCCTCTTCGTACAGCTCGAAGTCCGCGTGGCTGAGACCCGGGACCGGTCCGCCGTCAGAGACGAAAACGTCCACGAGGACCGCTCTGGTCTCGATGCGGAACTGCGCGCCGGCCGGCGAGCCGGCCAGACTCAGCCCGGCCAGCATGACAAGACGGAAACGGAGACCGCTCCCGCCTCGCCTCCCGAAGAAGCGCTTCACGCGATCCCCGCAACCTGGCGTAGCCAGGGAAGCCCTTCTCCGAATTCCGCCCAGGTCGTGAGGAACGCGAGCCACGGACGCGCCTTCTCCGGAACCGAGAGGAAATCGGACGCCAGCTCTGCAGCCTCGTCCCAGCGTCCGGCGGCTTGCAGCGCGGCGACGAGCGCCGCCACTGCCGCGGGCGAGGTCGGTTCGGTTCGGGCGGCCGCCTGGAGGCCCTCGATGGCTGGCCGGACACGGCCCTCCGCGAGATCCAACTCGGCTTCCAGCAGGAGCCGCGGCAAGCGGAGTCGCGGCGCAACCTCCCCGCGAACCTCCTGGAGATCCCGGGCCGCGGCGCGCCGGTAGCCCCGCCCGAGGGCCACCAGCGCGAACCGCAGATGCAGATCGTCCGGATCTGCCATCGCCTGCACGATGGCGCGCGGGGACGCGCCCTGGTCCGGCAGGCGGCCCGCCCAACGCGCCACGGCGTCGTGGAGCCCGCCCCGCGCGTCGGGCCAAAGATGGTCGTCACGAAGATAGCGGGCCTGGAACGCGCTGGTAGTCGCGAGCTGCCACTCCGCGGCCGGATCTCGGTACTGAACCGCGTAGCTCAGCACGCGACGGGCGGTCCTGATGTCGAGGTGCACGAGGCGGGACCTGGCGGCCATCAGAAACACTTCGCGACGCAGCAGGGCTCGCAGGTTGTCGGACGGCCGCTCGCCCCATGTCTCTCGCGCTGATTCGCGCTGATCGCTCGGCATGCCGCGCGGCCATCTGGCCGGGATGGCACCGAGCGGCTCCCCGACGAGATGAAGCCGCGCTTCCGATTCCTCCCCGAAGTGGGCCACCACCTCGGCGTGGAACAAAGCCGTGGTGAGCCTCGCCTGGAGGCCGCGGACGGTGTCCGGATCGCCCAGCGCCTCCAGATAATCCCGTTGGGCCGAGCGGAGCTGCCTCGTTCCCCGCCTCCGGACCGCGGCAGCCACCTCCTGCAGCCTGCCGCGCCGGTATTGTGCAATCCAGCTCGCGTACTGCGAGCGTTTCACCTCACCCCGCTGCGCCAACCCCCGGGGGACGCGCAGCGTAAGTAGGGCGCGCCGCCCAATTCCCCGCTCCCCGAACGGTCTCCGTCCGGAGAGCGCGCTCACGGCGGCGGGGAGCTTTCGCCCCTAGGGCTCCTCCGCGGGGCCCGTCATCGGTGCGCGGACCAGGTCCAGAATCGCGCCGGGGTGCGACACCCGGATGGCGGCGCCCGCTGCCAACTGCACGGGTTCCCGGAAGGCGAACTTCTCCGCCCAATCGGAATCGAAGCGGCGGATATGCAGCAGGGGAGTCACCGTTCCGTCGCTCCCCACCGCCTCCACCGCGAACCCGTCCGGGCCGGGGTCGAGCCCCTCGGGCGGCAGTACGGAGAGCAGCGTCGCCGGGCCCACCGGCGTGGATCCCGGCTCGACCGCCAGCATCTCAACGGCCCGGCCCCCGTCCGAATCGGGCGCAAAGACAACGACTTGCGGGTCATCCTCGAATGATAGCCCCTCGGTATCGAACCCCTTGCGGTAGGTGAGCTGCAGGAACAGGCTCCCGGGCAGGCGGTCGACGAAGCCCTCCGGCCGCAGGCGCGGCCCCTGCCCCACCACCCAGGTGAAGATCGGCGCTCCGCCCGCGCAATCGTCGCCGGTGTAGAGCACCGCGCGGCGCAGGATCGAAACCGCCTCACCCGGCACCAGCGCGAACCCGGCGGCGGCGTCGCCTACCCCCTCGCCCCGAACCAGTGGCGCGCAAACCGCGGCTTCGGACTCCATCTCGCCGATCCGGACCGGCGCGGCGAGCGTCAGCCGGGAAGCGGGCAGGTCGGTCTCACCAGCCGGCGCCGGCGGCGTTTCCGCCGGCGCCGGGCCTTCCGGCGCAAGACCGATCGCCCAGTCCACCAGCAGGTCGGTCTCGCGTTCGTCGAGCGTCCGGCCATGGGCGAACTCGCCGGCGCCATCGTCGGGCAACCACGGCGGCATCCGCCGCTCGAGTACCTGACGGGCGATGGAGTTCGCCCACGGCAGCGCTTCCAGGTATCGCATCAGGTTCACCGGGGCGGGACCGCTTCCCGAGTGGCAGGAGGCGCAGTGCTGCTCGATGACGGGGCGAATGTCGCGCCAATAGCCGTAGCGGGAGAGTTCCGGTTCGTGGGCGGCCGCCGTGCCGAACCAACCCGGCGTCGCCAGCAGGAGGGCGGCGATCCCGGCGGCGAGGCCGACCGAGATCGTGGCGAGGCGTTGCGACATCTTCATCCGACGCTCCCGCTCACTCCGGGGCGCGCTCCGGAAGCCCCCGCATCCCTTCGGCAAAGATCTCATAGGCCTCGCCGACGCGGGTCCGGTCGCCCTGGTCCCCGTAGAGATCGAGGAGCCACGCTCCCCGCACGATCCGCTTGAGCGCCACCCACGGCCGGTCCCCCGCCCGCTCGCTGTAGGCGAGTGCCAGTTCCTTCGCTTCGAGAGCCGGAATGAAGAGGTCGGCCCAGCGGCCCTGGTCGATCAGCGCCTGAACCCGGCGGTCGCGAGCCCGGATGGCTTCCAGAATCTCTTGCGCCGTTTCGGGCACGCGGAGTTCCGGCAAGTCGGTCGGCGCGGCGTCCGCGGCGAGCGCCGCCAACTCGGCGTCGGAGAGGAAGATGAAGTCGAAGCGGTCCTCCTCGTCGCGCTCGGGGAATCGCACGAAGGCGGTGAACGCCGCCCGCTCCCCGGCGTTCGCGGCAACATCGGTCTCGAGGGCGTCCGCGGCCCCGGAGAGCGCCACCGGATCGCCGAGGGGCGCGCCATTCTGATCCGCCGCGACCAGGCTCGCTTCGAACGTGGCAGGTTCGATCGGGCGGGTGAAGGAGTCGTAGAAGTAGAGGCGGAACGCTCCGTCCTCCAGCGTGCCCTCCAGGTGATGCGTCCCGTTCGGCGCCATGAACAGGACTCCTCCGTGGCGCGGGTTGTGATCCCCGTGCTCGGAGACCCGGGTCGTCATATCCCGGGGAATATCGCCCTCACAGACACCGGACTCGACGAAGACCCGCTCCGGATCGGACGGGCAGAACCAGACCACTTCGCGGGTCGCGGGGACGAGGGGTTCTCCGGTGCCGGGACAAATTCCCGGGCCCGCTTCGACGATCCCTTCCTCCTGCCCGAGGCAGACGTAGCGGGTCACCAGGGTTCGGCGGACGAGCGCCATCCCGCAAAGCGGGCAGCGGCCCTCATCGTGCGCCTGGTGGTCCCGGTGCATCGGGCAGAGCCACACGGTGTAGGCGTCGTCGGGGCCAGACGCTCCGGTCTGAGCCGCAAAAGCACCAGCGGAGGCGGACCCAAACAGGAGCGCCAGGGTCAAGGCAGCCAGGAGACCCATCCGGACACTCATGCCGGGGAAATTAGCAGGGTGTGGGGAGTGGGCCGAGCAGGAGCAGGAGCGCCGGTCTTCAGACCGGCATCGTCCTCCAGAGGGGGACGAGACTCCCACCAGCCATTCCCCGCATGTCGCTGGGCATAGGAGCGCCGGTGTTCACACCGGCATCGCTCCCCGGAGGGGAGCGAAACTCCCGTACGTCATTGCCTGCATGTCGCTGCGCACACTAACGATGGCGCGACGCAACCCGGCCGCCCAAGCGGCGTTTCGCGGTCCCCGGTTGGGTCCCGGCTATGGGCTAACAGAGCGGTGGGAGTTTCGCGGCCTGCGGCCGCGATGCCGGTCTGAAGACCGGCGCTCCTGGCGCTCCCTGCCGCCGCCACTCCCAACCGCCACGGGGTGTGTTTGGATTCATCACGCACCCCCTGGCGGGCGCCCCTCCGGGTCGGCGCCTTCCCCTGCTCCCTCTTCTTCCTCCTCCTCTTCCTCGGAACCCTCCGGCGGCGCCGTCTCTTCGTTGCCTCCCGCCGACGGCGCCGGAGGCGCCGCGACGGCCCGGACCTCGCCCATCTGCAGAGATGGGCTCCCGATCTCTCCGGATTCCGGGGGCCTGCCTTCCGCCGCGCTCTCCCCACTGTTCGCCGGTGAGGGCGCCGGCGCCGCCGAGTGGGCCGCCTGGGGGGCCGGTTCCGGGGCCCGGGGAGCCGGCTCGTCGGTCCGCGCCGCCGCCGGGGTCGTGGGGGTGGGCGCGGGCGTGTGCGGCCCGTCCGAACAGGCGACGATCAATCCCAACAGGAATCCGGTTTGGCGCAGTCTCAGCGGCAGGCGGGGCATCGAAAGGGTCTCCAGTCGTCCGGAATCCGGTGCGCAAACGCCAGCGCGCGGTTCGCGGACAAGAAACCGACAGATCTTGGGAACCCAGAATCAAATGTCAACACTAAAGACCGTAATGAGTGATGAATAATTCCGTAACTTCAAGGATTAACACACATATAACGGTTGAACTTCGAATGCTCGATCTGGAGTTGTTCCGAGCCATCGGACACCTGATGCTGCCCCGACGATGCCCGGAATGGCAACATCGGACGCCGGCATCCGGCGGAATGTCCCAAGCGGCTGGTCGGTCTGGCGCCGGCGGGGAGGAGTTGGCCCGCGTCTGAGACGAGTCGGAAGCGGGAAGCGGATTGCCCGGCTGATGCGGGCGCTGAAGATCGGTGGGGTCCGCAGCCGGCGCTGGAAGGCCCCGACACGATTGGGCGGCCCGTCTTTCAGGTCGGGCGCGGAACGAACCGCACCGAGCGCCCGCGTCCGCCCGGTCAGCCCGGCGGGAGAAGCCGGAAGCCAATGCGTCTCACAGTGATCATGCTGCACGCGCTCCGGTCCGAATCACGTATGACCCACAAGAAGAACTCCGGGGGGTTGTTTGGGACGGTCGGCTCCTCGCGCCGGTGCGCATGGTAGTCATAGCGCGTCAACGTCACCCGGAGAGGCACCGTCCGCGTCCGGAACGACCCCGCCGGCAAGCGGATCTCCGGGGGCGAGATGTCCACGTCCGCGAACTCCGCCGAAACAGGATCCATGGAGAGTTCGAAAACGACGCGGATCTCGCCCGCCAGCGGGTTGAACATCTGGACGGTGAAAGGAACCTCGACCGTCTCGCCCTCCCGAATGTGCCGCCGATACCACTGGTCTACCGGAGCGGATATCGCCACCTGCAGTTTCGCAGGCTCCAGGGGCGGCACCTGGCTCACGTCGTCGTAGATGCCGCACCGCGTTGTCGTGCAGGCCAGCACCTCCCCGTCCCCCTCCCCTTCCGGGCAGCGCTGCAACACGATCGGTTCGGCCGGCCGGACACCACGCCGCCAGCTAGTCCCCCCATTCCAACGCGGCACGATCCTCAGCGAGAACTCGTGCCGGACCGTATCGCCGCTCGCTTCCACGCGCCAGTTCCAGAGAGGGCGCGACTGGAACATGTCCAGCACCATCGTGTCCGCGGGCCGGGCTTCCACGATGAAATCCACCTCATATGCCTCCGTGCACTGGTAGCCCTCCCATGCGGGGTCGGCGACCGGTCGCGGCGCGCCGGCAAGAATCGTCGAGGATTCGCACTGCGACACCACCGGGGACGGGTCCGGCACAAACAGTGGCCGCCCGGCGGTGGACATGGGGGACGCTGGCGCATCGCAGCCAATGCCGGCGCCGAGCGCGGCGCCCAGCCAAAGCGTCGCCGAAAGAAGACGTTTACCCAAGTCGGCGCCGGTCACCGGGAGGGCTCCTCGCGCCGCCGCACGGCAAGCGGCACCGGCCCGGTCTCCTCGCCTGCCCGGACCAACACCCCGCCCGCCCGCAGGGCCTGGCGCAGGACCAACGGCCCCTCAGCCTCGATCCGCAGTGGGATCCGCGGCGAGAAAGGCGCTCCCGCTGAGGATCGAACCAGCAACTGGTAGGAACCCGGGATCAGGCCGCCGATCTCGAAACTCCCGGTGTTCGAAGCGTAGGCGCCGAAGTCCGCAGTGAAGACGCCAACGCTGTATGCCTGGCTCGCCGGCTCCAGCAGCGTTGCCTGCACGTAGGCGTGGGGCACCGCTTCGCCGTCCGGGAGGGTGACCCGCCCGACGATGCTCCCGACGGTCTCGAGCCATCCCTCCCGGGGCCGCAGCAGCGACGCTCCGATGGTGTCGTCCGCAGTCACGTAGAAGGGATCCTCATGGTAGGTCCCATAGGACATTGTCGGGTCATAGCGCCAGTAGACCGGATAGTCGTCCGATCTCGTCAGGCCGTCACGCGGGACTAGTTCCTCGGCGTGGCCCAACCCCAGGCAGTGCCCGAGTTCGTGGACAGCAAAAGAGGCCAAGAACTCCGAACTGTCGGTGACATACGCGACGCACCGTACGAAAACTGCCGGTCCGATGAAGGTCTGCACCGCGTGGGGTCGGCCCGGCGAAACATCAATACTGATCGGAAACCGGTCTCTCGCCTCCGCTGCGGAAACGGTGGGACCCAACTCCCACCGAATGTCCGCGCCGGGAATCGCCGCCCAGACGTCCAGCGCTCTTTGCAGGAGGCGGCGGGTCGGCGCGATACCTCTGGCGCGCAATTCCGGCGAGTCCACGACAGCGACCTCGATGGTCTCCCCCGGCGCCCAGGCTTCCGAGGACCATCGTTCATCCAGCTTGTAGCCCTGCGCCTGATTCGGCGACAACCCGGCCAGGGCGAACACCACGCCAACGATACCGCCGACTCTCCGGCAGAACGGCCGTTCCAGGTGCCGGGACGTCCCGTCGGTCCGAACTCTCCGGAGGAATCGGATCTCAGGTGTCGCGGAAATCCGCCCGCCCCAATGGCAAGTCATCGGCGACCACCCATGGAACCCAAACACATGAGCCCGATCTCACCGCCGGGCACGGTTGCCCGCCCGACGATCTCGAGCCATCCGTCGCGGGGCCGGGGCAGCGACGCTCCGATGGCGTCGTCCGCGGCCGGTCGGAAGGAAACCTCAGAGTACCTCGGCATCATCAGGCAACATATCTTGGAAACCCAGCATCATATGTCAACACAAAGAACCGTAATGACTGATGAATAATCCCGGAACTTCAAGTATCGCCAGACTCATAACGGTTGAAATCCGACTACTCGAACTGGAGTTGGCCCGATACCTCGGACGACCAATAGTGCCCACGAGGAGGTCCGGGATGGCAACATCGGACGCCGGTATCCGGCGGAATATCGGATGCGGCTGGTGGGTCTGGTGCGGGCGGGGAGGAGTTGGCCCGGGAGTCTGAGGCGAGCCGGAAGCGGATTGCCCGGCTGATGCGGGCGCTGAAGATCGGTGGGGTCCGCAGCCGGCGCTGGAAGGCCCCGACACGATTGGGCGCCCCGTATTTCAGGTCGGGCGCGGAACGGCCCGCACCGAGCGCCCGCGTCCGCCCGGTCAGCCCGGCGGGAGAAGCCGGAAGCCAATGCGTCTCACAGTGATCATGCTGCACGCGCTCCGGTCCGAATCACGTATGACCCACAAGAAGAACTCCGGGGGGTTGTTTGGGACGGTCGGCTCCTCGCGCCGGTGCGCATGGTAGTCATAGCGCGTCAACGTCACCCGGAGAGGCACCGTCCGCGTCCGGAACGACCCCGCCGGCAGGCGGATCTCCGGGGGCGAGATGTCCACGTCCGCGAACTCCGCCGAAACAGGATCCATGGAGAGTTCGAAAACGACGCGGATGTCGCCCGCCAGCGGGTTGAACATCTGGACGGTGATCGGGACCTCGACCGTCTCGCCCTCCCGAATGTGCCGCCGATACCACTGGTCTACCGGAGCGGATATCGCCACCTCCAGTTTCGCAGGCTCCAGGGGCGGCACCTGGCTCACGTCGTCGTAGATGCCGCACCGCGTCGTGGTACAGGCCAGCACCTCCCCGTCCCCCTCCCCTTCCGGGCAGCGCTGCAACACGATCGGTTCGGCCGGCCGGACACCACGCCACCAGCTAGTCCCACCATTCCAACGCGGCACGATCCTCAGCGAGAACTCGTGCCGGACCGTATCGCCGCTCGCTTCCACGCGCCAGTTCCAGAGAGGGCGCGACTGGAACATGTCCAGCACCATCGTGTCCGCGGGCCGGGCTTCCACGATGAAATCCACCTCATATGCCTCCGTGCACTGGTAGCCCTCCCATGCGGGGTCGGCGACCGGTCGCGGCGCGCCGGCAAGAATCGTCGAGGATTCGCACTGCGACACCACCGGGGACGGGTCCGGCACAAACAGTGGCCGCCCGGCGGTGGACATGGGGGACGCTGGCGCATCGCAGCCAATGCCGGCGCCGAGCGCGGCGCCCAGCCAAAGCGTCGCCGAAAGAAGACGTTTACCCAAGTCGGCGCCGGTCACCGGGAGGGCTCCTCGCGCCGCCGCACGGCAAGCGGCACCGGCCCGGTCTCCTCGCCTGCCCGGACCAACACCCCGCCCGCCCGCAGGGTCTGGCGCAGGACCAACGGCCCCTCGGCCTCGATCCGCAGTGGGATCCGCGGCGAGAAAGGCGCTCCCGCTGAGGATCGAACCAGCAACTGGTAGGAACCCGGGATCAGGCCGCCGATCTCGAAACTCCCGGTGTTCGAAGCGTAGGCGCCGAAGTCCGCAGTGAAGACGCCAACGCTGTACGCCTGGCTCGCGGGCTCCAGCAGCGTTGCCTGCACGTAGGTGTGGGGCACCGCTTCGCCGTCCGGGAGGGTGACCCGCCCGACGATGCTCCCGACGGTCTCGAGCCATCCCTCCCGGGGCCGCAGCAGCGACGCTCCGATGGTGTCGTCCGCAGTCAAGTGGAAGGGATCCTCATGATACCTCCCGTAAGACATCTTCGCGTCATAGCGCCAATAGATCGGGTAGTCGTCCGATCTCGGCAGGCCGTCAGACGGGACCAGTTCCTCGGCGTGACCCAGTCCCAGGCAGTGCCCGAGTTCGTGGACCGCGGACCTGGCCACGCGCTCCGACAGGTCGCTGACATGCGCGGTGCACCCTGCGAGAGTTGGCGTTCCTTTGAAGATCTGGGCTGCGTAGCCTCGGCCCGGCGAAACCCGAATGCTGATCGAAAACCGGTCTCTCGCCTCCGCTTCGGAAACGGTGGGACCCAACTCCCACCGTATGTCCGCGCCGGGAATCGTCGCCCAGGCGTCAAGCGCCCGCTCGAGGATGCGCCGGCTCTCCGCGACACCTCTGGCGCGCAGTTCCGGCGAGTCCACGACCGCCACCTGGATAGTCTCCCCCGGCGCCCAGGCCGCGGAAGCCCATCGGTATTCCAGCTTGTAGCCCTGCGCCTGATTCGGCGACAACCCGGCCAGGGCGAACACCACGCCAGCGATACCGCCGACTCTCCGGCAGAACGGCCGTTCCAGGTGCCGGGACGTCCCGTCGGTCCGAACTCTCCGGAGGAATCGGATCTCAGGTGTCGCGGAAATCCGCCCGCCCCAGTGGCAAATCACAGGCGACCACCCATGGAACCCGAACACCTGGGCCCGATCTCACCGTCGGGCAGGGTTGCCCGCCCGACGATCTCGAGCCGCCCGTCGCGGGGTCGGGGCAGCGACGCTCCGATGGCGTCGTCCGCGGCCGATCGGAAGGAACCCTCAGAGTACCCCGGCATCATCAGGCAACATATCTTGGAAACCCAGCCTCATTTGTCAACACAAAGAACCGTAATGACTGATGAATGATTCTGTAACTTCAAGGATCACCAGCCTCATAACGGTTGAAATCCGACTACTCGATCTGGAGTTGACCCGATACCGCGGACTACCAATAGTGCCCACGAGGAGATCCGGGACAGCAAACATCGGACGCCATTGTCCGGCGGAATATCGGATGCGGCTGGTGGGTCTGGTGCGGGCGGAGAGGAGTTGGCCCGGGAGTCTGAGGCGAGCCGGAAGCGGATTGCCCGGCTGATGCGGGCGCTGGAGATCAGTGGGGTCAGCAGCCGGCGCTGGAAAGGCCGCGACGCGATTGGGCGCCCGGTAATTCAGGGCGCGCGCGGAACGGCCCGAAACGGACCGCGCCGAGCGCCAGCGCCCGGCTAATCAGTCCGGCGGGAGAAGCCGGAAGCCGATGCGGCCAAAGGTGATCATGCTGCACCCGCCCCGGCCGCGATCCACCCTGCTGACCCGCACGAAGAACTCCGGGGGGTTGTTCGGGACGCTCGGCTTCTCTCGCACGTGCGCCTCGTAGTCATAGCGCGTCAACGTCACGCGGAGAGGCGCCGTCCGCGTCCGGAACGACCCCGCCGGCAGCCGGATCTCCAAGGGCGAGAGGTCCATGTCCGCGAACTCCGCCAGATCCAGATTCAGGGCGAGAGAGAAACCGATGCGGAAATCGTCGGCCAGTGGGTTGAAGATCTGGAAGGTGATCGGGACCTCGACCGTCTCGCCCTCCCGAATGTGCCTCCGATACCACTGGTCTACCGGAGCGGATATCGCCAACTGCAGTTTCGAAGGCTCCAGGGGCGGCACCTGGCTCACATCGTCGTAGATGCCGCACCGCGTCGTGGTGCAGGCCAGCACCTCCCCGTCCCCCTCCCCTTCCGGGCAGCGCTGCAACACGATCGGTTCGGCCGGCCGGATACCACGGGGTGAGTTGCTCGTCCCATTCCAGAACGGCACGATCCTCAGCGAGAACTCATGCCGGACCGTATCGCCGCTCGCTTCCACGCGCCAGTTCCAGAGAGGGCGCGACTGGAACATGTCCAGCACCATCGTGTCCGCGGGCCGGGCTTCGACGATGAAGTCCACCTCATATGCCTCCGCGCAGGTGTTCTCCTCGAATCGGGGGTCGCGAACCGGTCGCGGCGCGCCGGCCCGAATCGTCGAGGATTCGCACTGCGACACCACCGGCAAAGGGTCCGGCACAAACAGCGGCCGCCCGGCGGTGGTGGGAGCCCCCGGCGCGTCGCAACTCGCGCCAGCGGCCAGCGCGGCGCCCAGCCACAGCGTCGCCGCGAAGAGACGTTTGGCGCCGGTCACCGGAAGGGCTCCTCGCGCTGCCGCACGGCAAGCGGCACGGGCCCCGTTTCTTCGCCCGCCCGAACCACCACCGCTCCCCCCCGCAGGGTCTGGCGCAGGACCAGCGGCCCCTCGGCCTCGAGCTGCAGCGGGATCCGCGGCGAGAAAGGCGATCCCAATGAGGATCGAACCAGCAACTGGTAGGAACCCGGGACCAGGCCGCCGATCTCGAAGTCGCCGACGAACCCGAAACGCCCGATGTCCGCAGTGAAGACGCCAACGCTGTGCGCCTGGCTCGCGGGCTCCAGCAGCGTCGCCTGCACGTAGGCGTGGGGCACCGCTTCGCCGTCCGGCAGGGTGACCCGCCCGACGATGCTCCCGACGGTCTCGGGCCATCCCTCCCGGGGCCGCAGCAGCGACGCTCCGATGGCGTCGTCCGCAGTCAAGTAGAAAGGATCCTCATGATACGCCCCGTAAGACATCGCCGCGTCATAGCGCCAATAGATCGGATAGTCGTCCGATCTCGTCAGGCCGCCACGCGGGACCAGTTTCTCGGCGTGACCCAGTCCCAGGCAGTGCCCGAGTTCGTGGACAGCAGTAGCGGCCAAGAACTCCAAACGGTCGCCGACATGCGCGATGCACCGTGAGAGAACTAGCCTTCCGCTGAAGGTCTGCTGTGCGCGGGGCCGGCCCGAAAGATCAATGCTGATCGGAAACCGGTCTCTCGCCTCCGCTGCGGAAACGGTGGGACCCAACTTCCACCGAATGTCCGCGCCGGGAATCGTCGCCCACGCCTCAAGCGCTCTTTGGAGGATGCGGCGGATCTGCGCGACACCTCTGGCGCGCAATTCCGGCGAGTCCACGACAGCGACCTCGATGGTCTCGCCCGGCGCCCAGGCTTCCCGGGACCATGTGTAATCCAGCTTGTAGCCCTGCGCCTGATTCGGCGACAACCCCGCCAGGGCGAACACCACGCCAGCGACAGCGCCGACTCTCCGGCAGAACGGCCGTTCCAGGTGCCCGGACGTCCCGTCGGTCCGACCTCTCCGGAGGAATCGGATCTCAGGTGTCGTGGAAATCCGCCCGCCCCAATGGCAAGTCACAGGCGACCACCCATGGAACCCGAACACACGAGCCCGATCTCACCGCCGGGCACGGTTGCCCGCCCGACGATCTCGAGCCGCCCGTCGCGGGGCCGGGGCAGCGACGCTCCGAGGGCGTCGTCCGCGGCCGGTCGGAAGGAAACCTCAGAGTACCTCGGCATCATCAGGCAACATATCTTGGAAACCCAGCCTCATTTGTCAACACAAGGAACCGTAATGACTGATGAATGATCCTGTAACTTCAAGGAGCGCCAGACTCATAACGGTTGAAATTCGAATACTCGAACTGGAGTTGGCCCGATAGCGCGGACGACTAGTAGTGCCCACGACGAGGTCCGGGATGGCAACATCGGACGCCGGTATCCGGCGGAATATCGGAAGCGGCTGAGGGGTCTTGGCGCGGGCGGGGAGGAGTTGGCCCGGGAGTCTGAGGCGAGCCGGAAGCGGATTGCCCGGCTGATGCGGGCGCTGGAGATCGGTGGGGTCAGCAGCCGGCGCTGGAAAGGCCCCGACGCGATTGGGCGCCCCGTATTTCAGGTCGGGCGCGGAACGGCCCGAAACGGACCGCGCGGAGCGCAAGCGCCCGGCTAATCAGTCCGGCGGGAGAAGCCGGAAGCCGATGCGGCCAAAGGTGATCATGCTGCACCCGCCCCGGCCGCGATCCACCCTGCTGACCCGCACGAAGAACTCCAGCACCAAATGTCAACACAGAATCCCGTAATGGCTGATCCGGCGCTCCGCTGTCGCGGGCCATCCGGGTTTGGCGTCCTGGAGCGACTGCGTTTTCGCAGCAACTGGCCGGAGGTCGGCGTTCCGAACCGTCCCCACGCTTTTTCGCAGACGGCGTCTGCGCCGCCCGCGGCGCTGCGCGCCGCTGTGCCGACCGGAGGTCGGCGTTCCAAGCCGTCCCCGCGCTTCTTCGCAGGCGGCGTCTGCGCCGCCCGCGGCGCTACGCGCCGCTGTGCCGGTCTGAAGACCGGCGCTCCCAGCTACCCGTCCCGGCGGGTGAGATTTACCACGATTCCGTTCGCGGCGAGGACGAGATCCGCAGGGGCGATGAGGATCTCCTCGCCCCAGACGCCGGCGCCCACCCCGAGGACCGGCTCTTCCATCAGCGCTTCATCGAGGAAGGTGCGCGTCCCCTCCTGCTGCCACGAGAACGGCGGAATCGAGCCGATCCGGTAGCCGGTGAACTCGATGACCGCCTCCAGGCTCGCCAACCGGATGTTGCGGTTGCCCATCGCCTTTTTTAGTTTGCCGGAAATGACGTTCTTGTCGCCGCCTACCGCGATGAGCGCGCGCTCGCCGGTCCCGGATTCGAAAATCAGGGTCTTGACCATCTGGCTCTCGCGGAAACCGAGAGCGTGGGCGACGGAGGCCGCGCCCTTCGGGGTCGATGCCGGGAAGGTGCGCCGCTCCCAGGCGATTCCGAGCGCATCGAGGTGCCGGTGCGCCGGCAGGCTCCCCCCGGTCATCGGGGCGTCCGGGTCATCTGGCCACCCACCGCGCTCCCGAGCCAACGCACCACGAACCGGGGCAACAACCGCGGCACGAGCGGGACCAGCCGCGGGAGGAGACCGGGATTGATCACCACCTTCCCGCGCAAGGCCCCCCGGTAGCCGGCCCGAGCCACTCCCCGCGGATCGGCGAGAGCAAGGCGGCGGATCCCCGAGAAACCCTCGATTCCCGCCGTTCCCAAAAACGGCGTGTCCACCGGTCCGGGACAGAGCACACTGACCGTCACTCCGGTCCCGGCGAGCTCGCCGGCCAACCCTTCGGTCAGGTGCAGAACGAAGGCCTTGGTGGAAGCGTAGGTGGTGAAGCCGAGGCCCGGGACATAACCGGCGCCCGATCCTACGTTCAGGATCCTTCCCCTGCCCCGTTCCAGCATGCCGGGAAGGTAGAGGTGGCAAAGATCGGCGAGCGCCGCCAGATTCAGCCCGATCATCGCCCGCTGAACCCGGAGGGGAACGTCGAGGAAGCGTCCGCTCATTCCGAAGCCGGCGTTGTTGATGAGGAAGTCCACGGTCAGGCCGCGCTCCTCGGTTTCGGCATGGAGACGTTCGGGTGCCCCCGATTCCGCGAGATCCATCGGCAGCGCCACCGCGCGCACCCCGTAAGCGGCACGGACCTCTCCGGCGGCCTGCTCGAGACGCCCCGCGTTTCTGGCCACGAGCACCACGTCGCGGCCGTCGGCGGCGCACAGGGACGCGAGCTCACGACCGATGCCGCTCGAACCTCCCGTGATCAGGGCCCACCCGGAAGTCGTCATTGGCGTAGGCTATTCAGGATAACCGCCCGGAATCCGTTTCCGGGCGTCGCTTGTTTCATGGTCCGCGACCACCGACACCGCCCCAGCAAGATCATCCCGCGTGAACTGTCGCAGGTCGCTTTCAACGGCCGGGTCCTTCAGGAGGCGCGGGACGAGACCGTCCCGTTGCTCGAGCGACTTCGTTTCCTGGGAATTTTCTCGAGTAATCAGGACGAGTACTACCGGGTCCGGGTAGCCGCGCTGCAGCGCATCCAGAAAATCGGCGCGAATCGAAAAGGGTCTCTCGACTGGGACCCATCCGTCCTGCTCGCCGACATCCAGCGCCAGATCCTCCGCGACCAGTCCATATTTCTGAGGACCTACGACGCGCTGGTTCGCGAACTGGAGGGGCGCGGCATTCGCATCATTACCGAAGCCGACCTGAACCCCGAACAGGGCGAGTATGTCCAGGACTACTTCGTCCGCAAGGTCCGCCCGCACCTGACCCCGATCATGCTGGGACGAAGCGGGGAGACGCTCAATCTCGACGAACGGGACATCTACCTGGGCGTCCGGGTACTGCGCTCCGGCCGGCGACGGCCGATGTACGCCATCGTGGACATCCCCACCCGGGCCACGGGGCGTTTCGTTCGGGTGCCTTCGGCGCCGGGCCGGACCGACGTCATCCTCCTCGAAGACGTGATCCGGTATCGCCTTCCGGAGATCTTCTCGATCTTCCAGGTGGAGGCGGCGGAGGGCTACGTGGTCAAGATCACCCGCGATTCAGGCCTCGATCTCGAAGGCAGCCCGAAGGACAGCTACCTGCGCCGGGTAGAAAAGAGCGTGAAGCGGCGACTCACCGCCTCGCTCGTACGTTTCGTTTTCGACGAGACCATGCCGAGCGACCTGCTGGAAGCGCTTTGCCGGAGCCTCGAGATCAAAGACCGGAGCGTGCTCGTCCCGGGTGGGCGGTACCACAACTTCAAGGACTTCATCCGCTTTCCCCGGTTGAAGAGCGGGCTTCGCTACGAACCCTGGCCTACCCTCGGACTCCCCGCCATCGATCGCGAGCGCTCCATCATGCGGGCCATGCGGCGCCGCGACATCCTGATCCAGACCCCCTATCAGCGCTTCTCCTATCTGATCGACCTGCTCCGGGAGGCGGCGATCGACCCCAAGGTCACGCGCATCGCGGTCACCATGTACCGGGTCGCCAACAACTCCGGAGTGGTGAACGCCCTCGTCAACGCCGCGCGCAACGGGAAGAAGGTCACCGCCGTGGTGGAACTCACGGCGCGCTTCGACGAGACCTCGAACATCGAGTTCACCGACGTGCTCGCTCGGGAAGGCGTGCGGGTGGTCTTCGGCCCCGAGGGCCTCAAGATCCACGCCAAGATGGGACTGATCGAACGCCGGGAGCGCAGCAACCGGGCCCTCTACGGATTCATCGGCACCGGAAACCTGAACGAGGACACCGCGACCCTCTACGCCGACCACTTCCTCCTGACCACGCACGAGGGGATCTGCCGGGATCTGGGCCGGCTCTTCCGGGTCATTCGCCAGCCTTACGAGGCCCGCGAAATGGAGCATCTGCTCGTTTCTCCCTGGACTCTGCGGACAACGGTGGACCGTCTCATCCACGCGGAAATCGAGCGTGCCCAGAGAGGTGAGCCAGCGTCCATCGAAGCGAAGCTGAACCACCTGACCCACCCGGAGGTCATTGCCGTTTTGGAGGAAGCCGCCGAGGCTGGCGTCAAGATCCGGCTGATCGTGCGGGGAACCTTCTCGGTCCCCACCGAGAATCTCCCGGCAACGGCAGATTTCAAGGCGATCTCCATTCTGGGCCGCTACCTGGAGCATTCGCGCATCCTCGTCTTCGGAAATGGTGGCGATCCGCTGTACTACTGCACCTCCGCCGACTGGATGCCGCGCAACTTCGATCGACGCATCGAAGCCGCCTTCCCGGTCTATGACTCGGGTATCAAGGCTCAGCTGCGCCACTACCTCGATCTGCAGTGGGCCGACAACTGCAAGGCCAGAGTCCACGACTCGGCGGGCCGGAACAAGCGGGTTCCGTCGGGAACGCCGAGGCGGCGCGCTCAGGAGTCCATCTATCGCTGGCTGGCGGATCAGGCCGACAGCGAAAACGCCCAACTCCAACGGAAAGCGGCCAGCGAACCGTCTTCTTCCTCGACGGAGGCCTCGACGGAGGCCTCGACGGAGAAACGCCCCCCACCGGAGCGCGAAACCGCTCAGGCGGAGGCGCCGGCGTCGCTGCTGACCAACAGCGCCGCCAGCGCCTCGCCGGCGTCGAGCCGGGCGTAGGCCGCTCCCGCTTCCGCCAGCGGGATCCGGTGGGTTACCAGCGTCTCGAGAGCGACGCCTTCAAGCAGCGCCCACGTTAGCTGGCGGCGGCGCTCGACCGTCCAGGACGGCCCCAGCGGGGGCAGGTGACTCACCTGGCTCGACACCACCCGGATTCGTCCGCGGTGGAACCAACCGCCGAGATCGAGCGCCGTCGGAGCGCCGGCCAACCACGAACCCGCAATCACCCGTCCCTCCCGGGCCGCGAGCCGGATCGCCAGATCCAAGGCCGACCGGCTCCCCGACACTTCCAGGATGAGCTCGGCTCCCCCGTGAAATGTGCCACGCACCCTCTCTTCAGCCTCTTCCGGCGCGACCGCTCCGTGTGCCCCGAACTCGAGCGACAGGCGCCGCCGTTCCGGCCTGGGTTCGACCGCAATCAGCCCTCCGAGCGGATAGCGGGCGAGGAGCGCGGTAAGCGCCAGACCGAGCATCCCCTGACCCACCACAACCACCCGTTCCCCGATCCGGGGCGCGCCGTCAAGAAGCACATTCACAGCGGTCTCGAGATACGGGAAGAGAGCGGCACGGTCGTCGGAGACGGTGTCCGGAACCCGGAGCAATTCCTCGCCCGGAGCGCAAAAGACGCTCTGGTGGGGCACGAAAGCGAAGACGCGAGCCCCGATCCCCGGCGCGCCCTCCGGCGGTTCCGCTCCGAGGGCTTCCACCCGACCCACCGAGGCGTAGCCATAGGGAAACGGAAAGGTGAACGATCCCTCGCGGTGCGCGCCCAGAGTTTCGTCCCGCGGCAGGCGGGGATCGAGCTGTCCGCGGTAAGCAGCCAATTCGGACCCGGTGCTGATGGCCGAGACGCGGGTCCGTACCAGCACCTCGCCGGCCGCGGGCGCGGAAACCGCTTCCCTCCGCACGTTCACCCGGCGTGGCCCCTCGAACCACACCGATAGCCGTTCTCCGGCAGCTTTCGACCCGGTCACGGAGTTAACGATCAGGGGGACGGGAGCGTCCGGAAGCGCCGAACCGTGGACGTCCGGCGAATACCAGGTCGTCATCGAGACGCGCCCACGCGAGGCCCGAGAGATCCGCCGGCACCGGAACCCGGGCCAGCGCCGGCTCGCCGCCAACGAGCCGCGGTGCGACGGTAATCACGACCCAGTCTGCAAGTCGCTCGGCGAACATCGAAGTCAGTACGCGGCCTCCGCCCTCCACCAGCAACCGCCGCACACCGCGCCGGTGCAGGGCGCGCATCACGGAACGAAGCGGTACCCGTCCTCCCGACTGCCGAAACCTGAGCACGGTCACGCCGTGCTCACGGAGCCGGGCGGCCTGCTCCGGCGGCGCCTCAAAGCTCGTCGCAACGAGCGGTGGGGGGGCCGTCCCGGATGTCCGGCGCTCCCGGAGCAGCCGGGCAGTGAGCGGGAGGCGAAGCCGGCCATCGAGGATCACCGGTATCGGGTTCTCCCCCGCCGCAAGCCTTACATTGAGCCGCGGATCATCAGCCAGGACGGTGCCGATTCCCACGAGAATCGCGTCATGCCCGGCACGCAACCGGTGCGTGAGTTCGAGCGACCGCGACCCGCTCAATCTGAGCGGCTCACCGGGCCGCGCGGCGATGGAACCGTCGAGGCTCTGGGCGTAGCTGACCGTAACCCGGGGCCGGCGCCCCACCGACGCCGCGTCGGACGACGTCAACTGGGCAACCAGACCTTCGAGGCCCACCGCGAGCGGTCCCGCGGCGGCGGCGGACCGCGTCACGAGGCGCCGCGAGCCGCTGTGTTCGTGACCTCCGCCGGTTCTGGGGGGGCGCTCCGAAATCCCACGTCATCCAGCAGGACGCTGCCGGCGACCTCCGCATCAAACCGGAACCGCACTCCAACCACCGGGGGAGGCGGCGGGGCAACGAACGCGGCGTCCGGCGTGCCGACCGGCGCAGGCGGTGGCTCCGGCGCCGCCGGCAACAGGTCGGCGCCCTTGATGGCTACCGTCTGAGGAATCTCTTCGACGATGCGGCGATAGCGCGCGCGATTCATCCGCCGGGACTTCAGGAACTGCACCTCGAACGGAGGCTCCGGAGAGAGGGTGTCCACGATTCCGATGGCCGGCCCCTCCACCCCTTCCGGAAAGAGCAGTTGCACCGTCATCGCGATCGGCGGAGCGGCGGGCGGAGGATCCGCTGCCTCCTCGGGGGGAGCAGGATTCCAGACCACGGACAACACGAAATCGTCCTCTCCGGTCACCGCGATTGGTTCGGCAAGGCGGATCTCATAGGCGACCTCCTCGTCGCCATCCTCGCCCGCGGAGATCTCGAGCCGCACAGCCGACGTGGCCTGCTTGGATCCATCCCGGAACAGGACTTCCTCCTCACTCCAACCGGAAAACCCGCGGGCCTCGATCGTCGCGCCCTCGGCGGTGGCGGTTCCGAGATGGAGATCCTCCTCGAAACCGGCGACGATGCGGGTGCGCGAGTCCGCATACTGGCTCTGGTAGCGGGTCTCGGGAAGAAACGCGGCGCCGGCGCGGTAGTCCTGCAACAACCGGACGAACCGCTCCTCCCCGAGCAGCGTGGCACGCAGGAACGCGGAGACATACACCTCGGCGACCCGCTGCTGATCGGCCGGGGCGAGGAGCGGTGCGCGGTTCAGCCAGAACATGCCCCAAAGGCCCGAGTCCATACCCCAGGTGGTGTTGAACTGCCCGTGGTTGCCGCGGTGCGCCACCAGCCCCGCCTTGAGGCGGAACCCGAGGGCCTCCCCGGAACGCTCTGCGGCTCCGTCCAGTCTCGTCCGGTGGAATTGGCGGAGTCCGTGAAAGCTCGGCTCATCGGTGTCGTATGAACCCTGGAGCGCCAGGAAGTTGATGTCGTCAAGCACGATCCGCCGCGAATAGCGGTGGTCGATCTGCGCAATCGCGACCACGGACTGGATTCCGAATTCATAGTCGAACAGGTAGTCCGCGTTATCCGGGAAGTACGGGAGATGGTTGAACGCCGCCGCGATGGCGGCGGCTTCGCCGCCTCGCGAATGCCCGATCAGCGCCACCCGATCCAGATCGAGGCGGTTGTAGAGGGGAGAGCGCGGGTCCCGGTTCCAGGTTCGGAAGAGTCTGAGGTGCTCCAGCAGCAGTATCCCGCGGGCCGGCATCTCGCGTCCGCCGAAATCACCGGACCAGCTTCCGTTCAGGAAATTTGCGTCGACGGAAACCGCCGCGATGCCGTGGCTCGCCAGCAGGCTTCCCAAGTAGTCGTAGCCGGCGTCGGAAAAGTCATCCATCCGGTGATTGCCGTGAACGATCAGCGCCACCGGGCGCCGATCTCCGGGCTCCGTATCGGGCAAGTGGAGGCGACCGTTGCGGGGAGCATCGTCCAGGCCGAAGCCCCACCACCACTCGCGGTGGGCCGCGCGAAACCCGCGCCATTCGGGGAGAAGCTGACTGAGGTCCACGGAAGGCGCCCGGATGTTCACGTCGTCGCCGTATTCGGGTCTTCGCGAGTCGCGTCCGCTGCCGTACGTCAGGAGGCGGACCGGGTAGCGACCGCGAGCCGCGGGATCTTCCGCCAGCGGCGCGGGCGGATCCGGCTGGGGCTGCGGTCGCCGCACATAGGGATCCTGCCCGGGCGCGAAGAACCACATCCCCCCCGCGACAATGACTGCGATCCCCGCTCCGACAAGAACCAGACCGCCCCGCCGATACGCCGGCCGGTGCGGGCGGAACACCATCGCGAGACCGCACCCAACGAGAAACGGTCCGCCGAAGACGACCACCAGAAGTCCACCCAGAAGCGCATCCGGCCAACGGAACATCGTGCTCCGGAGCAACCACAGGCTCGCTCCCGCCGCCAGGAGCAGCAAGAAGGCGTCGGTGGAAAGCCACCATACGAAACGCTCGGCGATCCGGCTCAGCGCGACGAAGACCACCAGGGACACCGCCCCCGCCACGAGCCCGGCGAGCGCCGCCAGCAGCCAGCCGGGAATGGCCCCGAACGAAACCGCCGCCAGAGCGTGGAGGACGACCACGGCGAGGGCGCTGGAGGCCGCGCCGGCCAACAGATAGCGCCGGACGATCGGGGAGTAATCTCGGCTCGGCATGCTGTTCAAAAGGCTCGTTCGGGTGCCTTGGGTGTCCAGCAGCCGGTGGACAAAGTCACGCTGCCCAGTTCTCCCGGTGGGGGCTCGGCCGGCGATGCATCCCGGCTGAACCGCGCCACTTCGTGGCGCTCTGCGTTGCGCTTCGGTCGAAATACGCTCGGGCCAGTTCTCCCGGTGGGGGCTCCTCCCTCGCGCGCCTTGTCAGCCACGCGCCTCGCCGCTCTCGGCGCTCACGCCACTTTATCCACAGGCTGCTAGTCATCTCCCCCGCGCAGGTAAGCGTCGGTTCCGTCCAGCCAGTCCTGTCTGGGCGGGGTGAATATGTCGACGTCGAGGGTGTCTTCAAGGGCGATCGCCTTGTGGGGCACCCAGGAGGGAAGCACCAGAACCTCCCCCGCTCCCACGTCGATCGGTTCCGAATCCTCGTCCTCGATCCAGAAGCGGAGCACCCCGCTGATCACGTAGGTGATCTGTTCATTCTCGTGCGAGTGCATCGGTACCACCGCACCCTTGTCCAGATAGACGTGGGTGAGCATGGCGCGTTCCCCAGTGATGATCCGGCGGGTAAGCCGATCGTTCAGGCGCTCCTTGTCCATCGATTCCCAACGGATGTGACGAACTTGATCTCTGGCTGTCACGCAGCGCTCCCTTCCCGCCCCACCTTGGGCGGGCTCCGATGATACCCGGCGCCGACGCTCCGAAGGCTGCCCACGGTCGGTGGCGAGACTCTGGCGCGATCCGTTCGCGGCGCCGAGCGCCGCGGGGGAGGGGCGTGGGGAGGCGTTTCCACTCCCACAAAAGACGATGGCGCGGATCGCGAAGCGATGCGCGCCATCACCCCGTGGGGTTAACAGCCTGTGGTGAACCCACGCGACCCAGTTCTCCCGGTGGGGGCTCGAGCGGCGATCCATCCCGCCCAAACAACCGGTAGTGAAACCCACGCGGCCCAGTTCTCCCGGTGGGGGCTCGGCCGGCGATCCATCCCGGCTGAACCGCGTCGCTACGCGCCGCTCATCGTTGCGTTTCGGTCGGAATACACCCGGGCCAGTTCTCCCGGTGGGGGCTCCTCCCTCACGCGCCTTGTCAGCCGGGCGCCTCGCCCCCACCGGGAGAACTGGCCGCTCTCGGCGCTCACCCGGGTTCCACCAAAGGCTGTTAGCGCCCCGCATCCGAAGCATGCAGGGAGCAGGTGTGCTTTTTGCCGGGTGGCGCGATGCGGGGTGCTTTCCCCTCGGGGAGATTCCCTCCCGGCGCGGACTCAATGCAGAGATCTGGCGGCGCGGAGCGCCGCCGGGGAGGGGTGTGGGGAGGGGTTTCCCCTCCCCACGAAAGACGATGGCGCGGATCGCGAAGCGATGCGCGCCATCACCCCGTGGGGTTAACAGCCTGTGGCAAAACCCACGCGGCGTTCGCCCGGCGATCCATCCCGGCTGAACCACTCCGCTTCGCTCCGTTCTGCGTTGCGTTTCGGTCGAAATACACCCGGTATTCCTCCCTCACGCGCCTTGCCAGCCGGGCGCCTCTCCGGGCTCGGCGCTCACGTGAGTTTCACCACAGGCTGTTAGCGCCCCGCACGCGCACAAATCGCCAGATTAAGCGCGCGCGCCGTCCCGGAGAGAGTGCGGGGCGCTTCCCCCACGGGCTGTTAATTCCAGTAACCCACCTGGAGCCCCAGCACGATTCCCGTAGCCCCGACCACCAGCGGGAACAGGGCAAATCCGAGGAGGGTCCGCACCCCGAGGCTCAGGGATCCCGGGACAAACACGGCCGCTCCCTGGACGAGGAACGTTGCGTAGAGCGCGCCGTAGGCGATGTCCGGCTGCGCGCAGAAGGGGCAATCGGGCGGCCCCGCCGTCTGGATGTTGCAAAACTGAGCGCCGCCGTTCCACAACGAAACGCAGCCGCAGTCGTAGATCAGGTGGCAGACATTCAGAAAGAACGTCGCGGCGAACGCCACCATTGCCGCGAGCACGAGAAGGCGGCCCGCGAGCCTTCGAAAATCGATTGGTTTGCCCATGCGCTGTCCCCCTGCGGTCTATCGCGCGCGACCGGAGTCTAAAGGGGGAACAGGGTCCCCTGCGGCCCCCGGACCCTGGCAGCGGGGAATGGTCCCCACAATAGTCGGCGCCGCCATGCCTTCGCGGTTCGCTGTTCCCTTCCCGACCCCAGCAGCCGGTGAACAAAGTGGCGCGGCCCAGTTCTCCCGGTGGGGGCTCGAGCAGCGATGCATCCCGGCTGAACCGATTCCCTCATCGTTGCGCTTCGGTCGAAATACACCAGGGCCAGTTCTCCCGGTGGGGGCTCCTCCCTCGCGCGCCTTGTCAGCCGGGCGCCTCGCCGCTCTCGGCGCTCACACCACTTTGTCCACAGGCTACTAAAATGCCGCGAACATGGATCGGAGTGGGCGACGGGTCGCCGGCCTGTTGCTCCTGCCGGCCCTGCTGGTCGTGGTTCTGGTGGCCGCGGTGCCCATCGGGTTGCTGTTCCGGGTGGCGCTCTATCCGCCCGGCCCGGTAGCTCCACTGAGCGGCGGTCCGGAACTGGATTCCTTCGCCGGATTGCTGAGCGCTCCGTATCCGTCCGTGGCGCTGCGCACGCTGCGCCTGTCGGTGCTGACCACCGTTTTGGTGACGCTCCTGGGTTTTCCCGTGGCCCTCTTCCTCTCCCGCTCGCGGGGGCTCTCCCGACGGGTTCAGACGCTGCTGATCGTCTCCCCGCTACTCATGTCGGTGGTCGTTCGGGCTTACGGGTGGATGTTGATTCTCGGGAGGCAGGGATTCGTCGGTGAGACGCTCGCCGCGCTGTCACTCCCCCGCGCCGGCCTCCTCCACACGGAGGCCGCGGTTCTGCTCGCGCTGACCGAATCCTTCCTTCCGTTCATGATTCTGGCGCTGGCGGCGAGCCTCGATCGGATCGATCCGGACCTCCTGGCAGCGGCGCGGGGACTGGGGGCTTCTTCAGCGCGCACCTTCTTTGCCGTCGTGGCGCCCCTCACGCTACCCGGTTTTCTCGCCGGAGCGAGCTTCGTGATGGTCGGCAGCCTCTCTGCCTACGCCATACCCGCATTGCTCGGCGGATCGGCCTCCCGCACCTTCGTGATGGAGATCTACGAACTGGTCACCATCAACTTCGACTGGCCCACCGCGGCCGCCGCCTCCATCGCGCTGCTCCTGTTCGCCTCGGCGCTGCTCGGCGGAGCGGCGCTCCTGAGTCGCCGTCGCTCGGCGCGCGCCTTCGGCACCTGAGAGGACCGTTCGCGAGAATGCGGTTAACGCTCGGAGCCATCGCGGCGGTCGCCTACGCGGTGTTGCTGCTCGCTCCGCTCGCGGTGATCGTCTATTCCGTGAGTCCGGGGGCGGCGCTCGAGATCCCGCCTTCCGGCTTCAGCCTGCGTTGGTACGCGGGCCTCGCCGATCAGCCGCGCCTCATTTCCGGGCTCGCTACGAGCCTGCTGCTGGGAGCGATCTCCACGGGGGCGGCCCTGATCACCGGCATTCCCGCAGCCCTGTCCCTCACCCGCGGTTCGCTTCCGGGCCGGGAGGCCTTCCTCGCGGTCCTTCTCTCGCCCCTCAGCCTCCCCGGCCTGGTGCTCGGGCTCGGGGTGCTGACCAGCGCCGCGGTGTTCGCGAACGCCACCGGGATTCAGGCCGCGGGAACGCTGCTGCCGCTCGTCGCCGCCCACCTCCTCATCACCATCCCGTGGGTCGTCCGCAGCGTGGCCGCCTCCTTGGAGTCCGCCGACCCGGCGCTTGAGGATCAGGCGCGCAGCCTGGGAGCCGGTCCGTTCGCCACCCTCTTCCTCGTAACCCTGCCCAGCGCCCGGGCGGGTATCGTTGCCGGCGCGGTGTCGGCCTTCGTAATCTCCTTCGGCAACTTCGCGCTTTCCCTGCTCCTGGCCAGCGGCCGGACCGTCACCCTCCCGGTAGCCATCTACGAAACCATGGACCGCTATCAGGACCCGACGGTTGCCGCCGTGAGCACGCTCACCATCGCGGCCGCGGTCGGTGCGGCCCTCCTCACGGATCGGTTGTCGGGGCCGCTCAAGGCTCGGAACGTCTCCTCCCGGAACACCGGGGGGACGAGCCCGGGCGGGCTCGAACACGCTCGATGAACCGCCTGCGGCGACGGGGTCTCAACAGCCTGTGGTGGAACCCGGGTGAGCGCCGAGAGCGGCGAGGCCCAGTTCTCCCGGTGGGGCCAGTTCTCCCGGTGGGGGCCCGGCTGACAAGGCGCGTGAGGGAGGAGCCCCCACCGGGAGAACTGGCCCGAGTGTATTTCGACCGAAACGCAACGCAGAGCGGCGCGCAGCGGCGCGGTTCAGCCGGGATGTATCGCCGCTCGAGCCCCCACCGGGAGAACTGGGCCGGCTGGGTTTCACTACAGGCTGTTAAGCGCCTCCGCCTCGCTCTCATTCTGGCGGGCGGGCTGCCGATCGGCTGTAGCGGACGCGCGGCCGAGGATCTGGTCATTGCGGTCCCGCCCGGCCGCATCGCCGACCTCGAGGCGCATTTTGCGGGACCCTTCGAGGCCGCGACGGGCGCGAACATCATCCCGATCGGACTGCGTTCGGCCGATCAGGCAGCCCGGGTAAGGGTCGAACGCGGCAATCCGTCCCTTGACGTTCTCTGGATCGACGCCGGTGAGGCGGCGCTGCTCGCCCGCGAGGGACTCATCGAAACACCTTTCGGACCGGCGGGTTCCGCTGACAGCGGGTTGCGGATTCCCAATGTCGCGTGGGCGCAACCGGAGGCTTGGTTCACCGAGGGGGCACTCCCCGCAACCTTCGCTTCGCCCATCGGATTTCTGTACAACACGGACGCGTTCGCCTCGCATCCCGCCTCCTGGGCGGCGCTCGAAGACCCTGCCCTCCGAGGCCGGCTCGCCCTGTTCGGCTTCGGGAGCACGCTTGGTCCACTCACCGTCGCCGCTCTGGCCCGCATCGAGACCGGGAACGAAACCGACGCGGATGCCGGCTTCGCCCGGCTTGCCCGGCTCCAGACCAACGTCCTCCTTTACGGAACCAGCGGACCGGCGAACAACCAGCTGGTGGCGCAGGGCGAGGCCTGGCTCACTCTCGGGCTTCCATCCCAGGCGCAGCACCTCGCCCGCGAGGGCGCGCCGGTCGGATGGGCGGCCCCGGCCGAGGGCGCGATCGCCCTGCCGCAGGGGGTCCAGATTGTGACCGGGACCCGCCGGCCGGAACTTGCCCGGGCGTTTGCGGACTACATGTTCTCGCTCGAAGCGCAGCAGGTGGCGGCGCGCCAACTCCAGTTGGTCCCCTCGCGCAGCGATACGGAGATTCCTCCCGGCATGCCCCCACCCGACTCGCTGATGCGGCTCGATATGGTGGCTCTGGGTGACCTGCGTCCATCGTGGGCAGCCCGTTTCCGTCGCGAGATGATTCCCTAACGAGTAACCCCCGATGAGTAACCCCGAAGGCCCGCCCGTTTCCCCCGAAAGCGTGGAAGCGCTCACCGACGCCCTGATGCCCAATCCGGCTTCCCTGGGCTCCCGGGCCGCCGGCTTTCGGAGTTGGCTGGCGCAATTGGCCGCCGGATGGGTCCGGGCCGGGATCACCGGTCCGACGCAGCCGGCGCCGGAAGGCGTCGAAGGGCCGCCGAATCCGGCCGACGTGGCCCCCGACACCGTGAATCTCGTGCAGGCAACACATCTGGACGACATTCGCGAAGCAGCGGAGTGGGCGACGAACACGCGCTTTCTCAGCACCGAGCGGCGCGCGGCAATGAGCCTGCTCACCGACGTACTGGCCATCGGCGCCGCAGCGCCCCTGCCCGCTTTCCTTTCCGGCGAGGAAGCGGACGCCATCCTGGACTCTTTCCCCGCGGCGTCCGCCCCCTCCATCACGCTCTGGCGACCTGTGAACGGCCGTGAGTCGGCCGGACTCTGGTCCGCGATTCTCTGGAATCGCCTCGTGGGGGATCCTCAGGAACTCCATGCGGGGCCGGAATGCGTCGCCGCCGCGGTAGCCGTGGCCGAAGCACGCGACCGTACGCTGGGAGAACTCCTGGACGCCATTACGGTGGGCTGCGGCGTGGGAAATTGGCACCGAGATGCTGTCGGCGCAGCCATGGAGGAGGCCGGCATCCACACCCCGGGAGCGCTCGCTCCCGTGGCGACGGCCGCCGCGGTCGGACGCCTCGAGGGTATAGGCGCCCGAAATCTCGCACAGAGCATCCGGCGCGCCAGTGCGCTCACCCCCATGCACCCCTACCGGGCATCGACCGAAGGGACGAGCGCCAAACTGTTTTTTGGCGCCTTTGGCCAACTGCTGGGAGCAGCGGCAGCCCTCAGCATCAAGAATCCGATCGGCCTCCTGCCCGCTCCGTCGCTCTCGCGCCGGTCCCGACAGCCGGGGGTGGCTCCCTTCGACCCGCGCGCGGCGACCAGGGCAATTCACGGGATTTCACTCAAGGAGTACCCCGGGTCGCGGGCGGTCCAGTCCGTTCTGGCGACCATCGAAAAACTGCCGCGAATTGAAACGGATGCGGTCGAATCCATCACGGTCGAGACCTACCCCTTCTCGGCAACGGTATCCGGCTGGTCCCGCCCGGACACGGGACCGATCGCCATGCAGAGCCACATCCCGACGGCAGTCGCTTTGATGATCGCGGCCCGCGGCCAGCGGATTCCCTTTGAGGCAGTCCTCTACCCGAAATTCCGCGACCCGGGAACCATTGCGCTCGCGGAACGGGTGATCGTGCGATCGCACGAATTTGGTGAAACGGGGGCTCCCCCGAGTCGGCGTGTCCGTTGGGCCAAGGTCACGATCCGGCCCAAGGCCGGCCCGGATCTGACCGCCTCATCCGGACCTCCCTTCGCGCCCCCGCCACCGGGAGCCATCCGCGATCGCTTCGCCAATCTGACCCGAGGGACCACGGTGCAAGACCCGCATCGGTTCCCCGACTCGACGCCGGTAGGGAGGCTCTTTCCCAAGGCGCCAGCCACCTCATCGGTGACGATGCCCGCACCGACGGTACTTCCGTCAGTCGAGCTCGCCGAATCTGACGCGACGGACAAGAAGTCCACGGCCGGGACCAACAAGCTCTTCGGGTAACCGTGAATCCGCGCAAGGCGGGGCTCGCCCTCGAAGGACTTGGCAAGCGCTTCGGAGACACGGAATCGGTGTCGGATGTCACGCTGCGGGTAGGGCCCGGGGAACTCATGGCGCTCCTCGGCTCAAGCGGAGCCGGCAAGTCCACCATCCTTCGCTGTATCGCCGGGCACCTGGAACCGGACGCGGGGGAGGTCTGGATCGGCGGTGAACGCATGGACCAGGCGCCCCCCGAGAAGCGCAACGTGGGGATGGTGTTCCAGAGCTATGCCCTTTTTCCGCATCTGAACGTGCGCCGCAATGTCGCCTTCGGACCCGAACGGCGCGGCGCATCCCGGAGCGAAGCGGCGGAACTCGCGGACGAAATGCTGGACCGGGTAGGTCTCCTGGAACTCGGGGATCGCTACCCCCGCCAGATCTCGGGCGGCGAGCAGCAGCGGGTGGCCGTCGCCCGAGCGCTCGCAATCCGACCGGAAGTCCTGCTGCTGGACGAGCCGCTTTCGAGCCTCGATCAGACGCTCCGGCGCGAACTGCGGTCGCTGTTACGGAGACTGCAGCAGTCGTTCGGCGCGACGACGGTCTGGGTCACCCACGATCAGGAAGAAGCCCTGACCGTCGCCGACCGGGTGGCGGTGCTGGACCGGGGCCGTCTCCAGCAGGTCGGCACGCCTCTCGAACTCCACACCCGGCCGGCAAACACTTTCGTCGCCAGCTTCGTCGGCAAGATGAACCTGCTTCCCGCCACTCCGGAGGCCGGCGGCGGGGATGCCTTCCGGCTTCGAGACGGACCGGTCGTGCGCGTGGCGCGGGACGCCCTGCCCGGGCCGGCATCCCCCGGGCCTGCATCCCCCGGGCCGGTATCCAGGGATTCCGCCGGTGCGGGCGCCCGGCCCCTTCTGGCAATGCGGCCGGAGGTGGTCCAGATCGGTCACCCTCCGGCGGCGCCCGGCTTCAACCGGACCGGCGCCACTGTCCGGCGGATCTCCTTCCTCGGAGACCGTCTGGAGATCGAACTCGAACTTGCGGGTGGGCACCGGTTGCTGGCGCGCGGAAACACCCTGTTCGAGAGTCTCTCCCGCGAAGGAGACCGGGTCCGCATCTACTGGCCGGTCGCCGACACCCGCCTCCTGATCCCGTAGCGCCTCCGCCCGGGCACGGGAACGCCGACCTCTGGCCAGTTCTCCCGGTGGGGGCCGGCACAGCGGCCCGCAGGGCCGCGGCGGCAGAGACCCCAAATGCAGCTCCGCGCGGGAACCCCAACCGTCCAGATGGTGCCGGCCGCAAGGGAACGTGGACGAGGTGACCCCCCCTCGAATTCGGGGTCCTTCCCTGCCGCCCGCCTGCGGCGGGCTGTGCCGACCAGAGGTCGGCCCAGTTCTCCCGGTGGGGGCTCCCTTGCCTGCGCGTCGCTCCGCCTGGTGGCTTGGGCACCGAGACGTGCACCATCCCGGAGCCCCGGAGCTGCACTTTTCATGACGGGCGGGGTGTGCAAGCGGACCCGATCATGTCGGTTTCTCCCGGTGGGGGCCGGCACCGCCCGCCGCAGGCGGGCGACCGCTGCCCGCAGGGCAGCGAGGCCTCGTCACCTGCCCTCACGGCTAACGGCGGCCCTACCCGATCCAGTCGAAACTCCGCTCGACGGCCTTCCTCCAGGTGGCGAGCCGCCCTGCCCGATCCGCGTCGGACATGTTGGGTTCGAAGCGCACATCCTCCTCCAGCGCTCCCGCCAGCTCGGTCTCGGAATCCCAAAACCCGGTGGCGAGACCCGCGGCAACGGCCGCTCCCAGAGCCGTGGTTTCCACGCACCGGGGACGCACCACCGGTATCCCCAGAATGTCCGCCTGGAACGCCAGCAGGAGAGCGCTGACGGTCATGCCGCCGTCCACCCGGAGTTCCCGCGGCGTCTGCCCGGCGTCGGCGTGCATCGCCGCCAGCACCTCGTACACCTGGAATGCGGACGCCTCGATCGCGGCGCGCGCCAGATGACGGCGGTCGGTGTGGCGGGTCAATCCGCAGATCACACCCCGGGCGTCGGAACGCCACCAGGGGGCGAAGAGCCCGGAGAACGCGGGCACGATGACGGCGCCCCCGGAATCCTCCACCTCGAGCGCGAGCGCCTCCACCTCGGCCGCGGTCTCCCCGAAACCCAACTGGTCCCGGAGCCACTGGACGAGCGAGCCGGCTACCGCGACCGAACCCTCCAGGGCGTAGTCCACCCTTTCCGAGTCGCTGTAGGCGACCGTGGTCAGCAGACCGGCCTTCGACTGGATCGCTTTCCCCCCGGTGTGCATCAACAAGAAAGCGCCGGTGCCGTAGGTGCATTTGGCCTCGCCGGACCGCCGCCGCAACTGACCAAGGAGGGCGGCCTGCTGATCTCCGATCACCCCGGTGATCGGCACCCGGGCGCCGAATGGGCCGCCGGGGCTGGTATGGCCCCACGCTTCCGGGTGGGAAGAGGGAGCGATTTCCGGGAGCATCCGGCGAGGCACCCCGAGTGCATCGAGCAACTCGTCGCTCCAGCGCAGGTTCCCGAGATCCATCATCAGGGTCCGGCTGGCGTTGGTCGCATCGGTGCGGTGCACCGCGCCCCCGGTGAGCTTCCAGACGAGCCAGGATTCCACGGTGCCGAAGACGGCGCGTCCCGCGTTCGCGCGCTCCCGGAGGCCTTCCTGATTGTCGAGAAGCCAGCGGAGCTTCGGACCCGAAAAGTAGGTGGCCGCGGGAAGTCCCGTCAGTTCGCGAAGGCGCCCGGCGCCGATCGTGCGTTCGAGGTCCGCCGCAAGTTCGGCGGTACGGGTGTCCTGCCAGACGATCGCCGGAGCGAGGGGCTCGCCCGTTGCCGGATCCCACACCACGGTGGTCTCCCGTTGGTTCGTGATTCCTACCGCCGCGACGTCGCTCCCTTCGAGCCCACCGTTGTTGAGTGCTCCGGCGACCACCTCGGCGGTCCGGTCCCATATCTCAACCGGATCGTGTTCCACCCAACCCGGACGCGGGGTGATCTGCCGGTGCTCCCGCTGCGCCGAGCCCACGACGCCGCCATCGCGTGCGAAGAGGAGACAGCGGCTGCTGGTGGTGCCCTGGTCGATCGCGGCCACCACCCGAGGCCGCAACCCCCCGGCCGCCGAGGCGGTCAAGGAATATTCAGCCGCAACGTGCGTCCGGGCCGCGCCCCCGTCACTTCCCCGTCCTGGAGCACGAAGACTCCCGACACCAACACATGCTGCGTACCGCTGGAGTAGTGGTGCGGATTGCCGAATTCGGCGTGTTCCTCCACGGCCGCGGGGTCGAGGACGGCGATGTCGGCGATGAACCCTTCCTCGATGACACCCCGCCCGTCGAGACTGAGCCGTTCGGCTGGAAACGACGACATCTTGCGGATCGCTTCCTCGAGAGACAAAAGGCCCGCCTCGCGCACGTAGAGGCTCAGCACCCGCGAGAAGGTGGCGTAGTTGCGCGGGTGGGGCACCCCCTCCCCGGGCGCCACCACGCCCCCGTCGGAGGAGATCATCGTGCGGGGATGGGCCATGATCCGGCGCACGTCCTCCTCGTGCATGGCGTGGAAGACACCGCCGAAACCGCCCTTTTCCTGCAGCTCCAGCGCCAGGGTCGCTCCGTTGTCGGTGTTCGACTCAAGGCCCCGCTCCCGCAGGATGTCGCCCATGCTCTTGCCCTCGAGCGAGGGGTCCCATTCACAACGGGCGATCTGCACGTTGTCGGGGCTCCCGCCCCCCCGGTCCACTTCCAGATTGTTCTTGATCGCCTGGCGGATCCGCTCCCGCTGCTCCGGATCCTGGAGCCGCTCCAGGAGCGCCTCGTTCCCGCCGGCGAGGCTCCATCCGGGGAACAGGATGGTCAGTCCGGTGGACGATGCCGTGTAGGGGTACTGGTCGATCGTCACGTCCACGCCGCGCGCGACCGCCTCGTCCACGAGGCGCAGGCTCTCGGTGCTCTGACCCCACATCGGGGCGCCGACCACCTTGTGGTGGGTGACCTGGGTCGGGAGCCCTCCTTCTTCTCCGATGCGGATCGTCTCGCGCACCGAATCCATCAACGTGAGCCCCTCTTCCCGCATGTGGCTGACGTGAATGCCGCCGTAGCGGGCCGCGACCTTGGCCAACTCGATGACCTCCTCGGTCTCGGCGAAGGTCCCCGGTGGGTACTTGAGGCCGGTGGAGAGTCCGTAGGCGCCTTCCTGCATCGCCTGGTCCACCAGCGCGCGCATCTCGTCGAGTTCCGCATCGGTGGGCGCACGGTCTTCGAGGCCGATCACTTCGCGGCGGATCGTGCCGTGTCCGACCATCAGCCCCATGTTGATCGCCGAGCCCTCGGCTTCGAATTCCGCGAGCCACTCGCCGATCGGCAGCGGCGAGCCCCCATCCGGCCCGCCCATGGCCGTGGTCACCCCCTGGCGGAGGTAGTTCTCGGCGAGGGGATGGCGGAGCACCCCTCGAACCGCGTGGCTGTGGAGGTCCACGAAACCGGGCACCACCGCGAGTCCCGACACGTCCACTCTCGTCTCGGCGCGGGCTCCGGAAAGATCACCCACCGTCGCCACCCGGTCGCCCCGGATCCCGACGTCGGCCACCTGAGGCGCCCCGCCCCGGCCGTCGTGTACCTCGCCGCCGGCAAGCACCACGTCGTAGGGCTCCCCGCAGCCGGCGGCCAGAGCCGCGGTCAGAAAAAACAGGAGTCGCATCGCGCGTCGGGCCATCGGTCTTCCTCCGGAGGCCGTTCCATGGGAGGTGGGTCTCGGGAACGGGCGGCCACCGAGTCTATCGGTATGCTGCCCGCTTCGGTCCCGCGCCGCCACCAGAGGCGCAGGCGGGGACCGGCAAGGAGAACTCGCATGCGCTGGACCCGGAATTCAACGATTCCTGCCCTGTTGGCGGCCCTCGTCCTGCCGGTGATCGCGGCCGGGCAGTCGGCGCCCACCGTCCTCCCCATGCGGGAGCGGGCGGCGCTCGTGGACCGCTGGCTCGAGGTGCGGTTCGAGACCGTGCTCCCGGAGATCATGCGGCGCGACGGCGTGGACATGTGGATCGTCGCGGCGAGGGAATACAACGAGGACCCGGTCATCCGGACGATGCTTCCGTACACCTGGCTCGCGGCCCGGCGCCGCACCGTGCTCCTTTTCTTCGACCGCGGTCCGGAGGAGGGCGTCGAGCGGCTGGCGGTCGCCCGCTACGACATCGGAGGCATCCCGGGGGCCTGGAACCCCGAAACCGAACCCGATCAGTGGGCCCGGGTCGCCGAACTGGTCCTCGAGCGGAATCCCAACGTGATTGCGGTGAACCGTTCGTCGGATTTCGGGCTGGCTGACGGGATCACCGCCACCGAGTACGAGGCGCTCGGGGAGGCGCTCGGGCCTGAGTTGTCACAGCGGGTAACGAGCGCCGAGACGCTCGCCATCGCCTGGCTCGAAACCCGGACTCCGGAGGAGATGGCCGTCTATCCCGCCGTCGTCCGCCTCGCCCGCTCCATCCTCTCCGAAGGCCTGTCGGGAAAGGCGATCCAGCCGGGCGTCACCACCACCCAGGATCTCTCCTGGTGGTACCGCGAGCGGATCCGGGAGTTGAAACTCCAGACCTGGTTCCAGCCGGGAGTTTCCGTGCAGCGCCGCGAGGGCGCGATGTTCGGCGGGGACTCCGGGGAGCAGGGTGATTTCTCCTCCCGACCCCCTCCGGACACCATCATGCCCGGCGACCTCCTGCACGTGGACTTCGGGATTACCTATCTCCGGCTCAACACCGACACCCAGATGCATGCCTACGTGCTCCGCCACGGCGAAACAGCGGCCCCGGCGGGACTCAGTGAAGCGCTATCCACCGGAAACCGGCTTCAGGACATCCTCACCGACGAATTCGTCAGCGGCCGGACGGGGAACGAAATCCTCGCGGCCGCGCTCGCCCAGGCGAAGACCGAGGGCATCAAGGCCTCGATCTACACCCACCCGATCGGCTTCCACGGCCACGCGGCCGGGCCCACGATCGGGCTGTGGGATCGCCAGGAAGGTGTGCCAGGGAAGGGCGACTACTCCCTCTTTCCGATGACCGCGCATTCCATCGAGTTGAACGCCCGGGTCGCGGTGCCGGAGTGGGACGGCCAGGAAGTCCGGATCGCCCTCGAGGAGGACGCCATCTTCGACGGCGAGACCACGACCTACATCGATCCCCGGATGGAACGCCTGCTGCTGATTCCCCGCCCGCGCTAGGGGACACCCATCACGAAAGGCGGCCGCGCCGGTCAGGGACCACCGACCTCCAGGTCGGCAGGTCCAGGTCGGCAGGGCGGCGCGGACGGCTTGGAACGCCGACCTCCGGGCAGTTCTCCCCGTGGGGCCCGGCACAGCGGCCCGCAGGGCCGCGGCGGCAGAGACCCCAACTGTCAGGATGGCTCCCTTCTCGGCGCGTACCTTCGAGGGCAGGAGGGCGCGCGACAGCGGAGCGCCGGCCAGTTCTCCCGTTTGGGGGCCTCCGACCGGCATCGCGCGGGAGCGCGAAACCAGCGCCGATGACACCGCGCGACACGTCCGGCGCGGATTGGCCGCGTCCACTACCGGGACGCGAACGGGGTTCCTACCTACATAGACGGAAACCGGGCGGAAAAATTCTCACCCGACTGCAAAAGGGGCTGCAGGTGGCCGCACGGCGCCGTGACATCCTTGCCGCCCCATGACCGCCGTTCTCCTCGGCACCCTCTTCGTAGCGGTTTCGATCGGCGTCCTTCGCCTGCATCCCTTCCTCGCGCTGACGCTCGGGGCGATCCTGGCGGGGTCGCTCGGCCCCTCGGAAGCGTCCGGCCCGGAGCGGGTCTATGCGGCGCTGGAAGCGACCGGCGGGGCGTTCGGCGACCTGGTCGGAGCCATCGGGATCGCCATCGCGCTCGCAGCGGTTATCGGGGACTGCCTCCTCCGGAGCGGGGCCGCCGACCGGATTGCGGGCGCACTGCTCGGCGTCTTCGGGGAACGCCGGGCCGTCTGGGCGCTCGCCGCCGCCGCCTACGTGCTTTCGATCCCGGTGTTCTTCGACACCGTGTTCTTCCTGCTCATCCCCCTGGCCCGGGCCCTGGCCCGCCGCGCTCCCGGCCGCTATCCCATGTTCGTGATGGCGATCTGCGCCGGCGCCATCGCGACCCACTCGCTCGTACCGCCGACCCCGGGCCCACTGGGAATGGCGGACAACCTCCAACTCGACCTGGGGACCGCCATCGGGTTCGGACTGCTGCTCGGGATCCTGCCGGTCACCGCGGCGCTCCTGACCGCGCCGCGCTTCGTGCGGGGGATGAACGTCGAACCGGAGCGCGAAGAAATCCCCAATTCCGATCCACCGGAAAAGCGCGGAGCCGGCCCCGGTCTGTTTGCCTCCGTGTTTCCTATCGCGCTGCCGGTGGTTCTCATGAGCGGAGCCTCGGCGGTCTCTGCCGGCGCCGAAGGGGCGATTCCGGGCGCTGCCTGGCTGGCGGTCCTCGGACACCGGAACGCGGCGCTTTTCCTGGCCGCGTTTGCCGCCGCCTTCGTGCTGTGGAGAACGCGTCGCCTTCCGGTGAGGCGGCTGCTTGGATCCTTCGGCGGAGCGATCGGCGAAGCCGGTCCCATCATCCTGATCACCGCCGCCGGTGGGGCATTCGGGCGCGCCCTGGCCGGAACGGATGTCGTAGAGGCGCTGGCCCGGATCTCATCCGCCGCCGATGGAACCGTGCTCTTGCTGCTGGCGGCCGGCATCGCTTCCCTGCTCAAGCTGGCGCAGGGTTCGGGGACGGTCGCCATCCTGACCGGGTCGGCGATCGTGGCTTCCCTGGTACCGGAGCTGGACGCCCTCCCGTTCCACCCCGGCTATCTCTTCGCGGCGGTGGGATTCGGCTCGATGGCGGCGTCCTGGATGAATGACAGCGGGTTCTGGGTGGTGGGCCGGATGTCCGGATTCAACGCGGGTGAGACCTTCCGCACCTGGACGGCGGTCGCCGCCGCGGTCGGAATCTTCGGCCTGATCCAGGTGCTGGTGCTGGCCACCCTCTTCCCGCTTGTCTGACGGCCGCAGGCGCTTACGCTTTTGGACCAATCCCTCGGAGACTCTCGCCCTCGCGCCGACTTCCACCAAGGACTTGCCCCATGAGTGAAACACCGAAACCCAACCCCCAGCCGCTCGCCCGCAGCCGGCGGGAGTTCGTCAAATCCGTCGCGGCCGGATCGGCGCTGGCCGCGGGTCTTCCGTCAGCGCTTGCGGGCGAACGCCGGACGATGGCCCGCCGGGAACTTCCCGGGCAGTCCGGGGAGTCTCCTGCCGGCCAAGTCGCCCCCTCCGACCGCTTGGGCCTGGCCGTGATCGGTGCCGGCGGGATGGGCATGGCGGACTTGTCCACGGCGCTCCGCATCCCCGGGATCGAACTCGTGGCCGCGTGCGACATCTTCGATGGCCGCCTGGACGCCGCCCGCGAGCGACACGGCGACATCTTCACCACCCGCGACTACCAGGAGGTGCTCGCGCGCGACGATGTGGATGCGGTCATCGTGGGGACACCCGACCACTGGCACCAACCGATCTCGGTCGACGCCTTGCGGGCGGGGAAGGCCGTCTACTGCGAAAAGCCGATGGTCCACAACATCGCCGAGGGCCACGGCCTGATCCAGGCCCAGGAGGAATCCGGAAGCGTCTTCCAGGTGGGCAGCCAGGGCATGAGTTCACTCGGCAACGAGAAGGCAAAGGAGCTGTACGAAGAAGGCGCCATCGGCGAGCTCAACTACGCCGAGGGCTTCTGGGCGCGCAACGATCCGATCGGCGCCTGGCAGTATCCGATCCCGGCCGGCGCGTCCGAGGAGACCGTCGATTGGAAGCGCTTCCTGGGCCCCGCCCCCGAGCTTTCGCCCGAGCTTTCGCCCGAGCTTTCGTACGACCCGCTCCGCGTCTTCCGCTGGCGCAACTACCGCGACTACGGCACCGGGGTCGCCGGGGACCTCTTCGTCCATCTTTTTTCGAGTCTGCACTTCGTCGTGAGTTCGCGGGGTCCGACGCGCATCCAGGCGGCGGGCGGGCTGCGCTACTGGAAGGACGGTCGCGAAGTGCCGGACGTGCTCCTCGGCATGTTCGACTATCCCGAGACCGACACGCACCCGGGGTTCAACCTGTCGCTGCGCGTCAATTTCGTGGATGGAACTTCCGGCAGCACCTTCTTGCGGCTGGTGGGGAGCGAGGGGGCGATGGACGTGACCTGGACCGACGTGGTGCTGCGCAAGAACGTCGCGGTCGACCCGATGGGCGCCTTCTTCCAGGAGAAGATGGCCGAGGCGGCGAGGAACGAGGAAGGACTGCCCGCCCGGGTTCGCATGCAGCCGCCCGTCGAGGTCCGGTACGAGGTCGAGCCCGGCTATCGCGGCGCCCACACGGACCACTTCTTCAACTTCTTCCAGGCGGTCCGCGGCGGGCCGCCGGTGCTGGAGGACGCGGCCTTTGGCCTGCGGGCTGCCGCTCCGGCACTGGCCTGCAACATGAGCTACTTCCAGGACCGAATCGTCCACTGGGACCCCGAAGGCATGAGGCTCGCCTGATAAGTGAAAAACCTGACAAGTGAAAAAACTGACAAGTGAAAAAACTGATGAGTGAAGCAAACAAAATGCACAAAGTGCTGCTCGCGATGGTTCTCGCCGCGGCCTGCGGCGGCGAGTCTCCGCGCGGCGGGAGCGCCGACTCCGAAGCCGACTCCGAAATGGTCACCCCCGCCGGGGAAGCGTTCGGCCCCCCTAGCAGCCTGTGGTGGAACCCGGGTGAGCGCCGAGAGCGGGGAGGCGCCCGGCTGACAAGGCGCGTGAGGGAGGAATACCCAGTGTATTTCAACCGAAACGCAACGCAGAGCGCCGCGAAGCGGCGCGGTTCAGGCGGGATGCATCGCCGCTCGAACGCCGCCGGGGTTTCGCCACAGGCTGCTAACACCCTCACCGAAGCCGAACGCGCCGCGGGTTGGCGCCTCCTCTTCGACGGCGAGACGACCGAGGGATGGCGCGGCTACAACCGCGATGAGTTTCCGGACGCCGGATGGGCGGTGATCGATGGCATGCTGGTCGTGGGCGCAACCGCCGTGGATCCGGACATCCCGGTGGGCGGGGATCTGGTCACCACCGAATCCTTCGCCGACTTCGACCTCAGGTTCGAGTTCAGGCTCTCCGAGGTGGCCAACAGTGGCGTCCTCTACCGGGTGATCGAGGAGGAGGGCGCCGAGATCTGGTTCAACGCGCCGGAGTACCAGGTGCTGGACGACGCCGCGTACATCGAGATGGGCACGATGGATATGAACACGCATCTCACCGGCGACAACTACGACCTGCACGCGGCGAGCGAGAGGACGCTGCACGGACCGGGCGAGTGGAACCAGGGCCGCATCCGCGTCCTGAACAACCAGGTGGAGCACTGGCTGAACGGGACGAAGACGGTGGAGTACGAGCTCGGCTCGGCGGAATGGGAGCAGTTGGTCGCGGCCAGCAAGTTCGCGCCCCATCACCGTTACGGCCGCGCAATGTCGGGTCCCATTGGCCTCCAGGACCACGGCCGCAACGTCTGGTACCGGAATATCAAGATCCTGCCGCTCGAACCGGTCTCCCTGTTCAACGGCGAGAATCTCGACGGCTGGCAGGTACACGGCACCGAGCGCTGGTACGTCGAGAACGGGGAACTGGTGTGCGAAAGCGGCCCCGACGCGGAGTACGGCTATCTGTCCACGGCGCAGACGTTTCGCGATTTTGACCTGACGCTCGACTTCAAGCAGGAGGCCGACGGCAACAGCGGGGTGTTCTTCCGCGCCAGCGTCGAGGGGACGGCCGTAAGCGGCTGGCAGGCCGAGGTCGCGCCGCCCGGGCTGTTCACCGGCGGCATCTACGAGTCGTACGGCCGCGGCTGGCTGGTGCAACCCGATCCGGCGCTGGACGCGGCGCTCCGCATGGGCGACTGGAACGCCTTACGCGTCCGGGCGGTGGGCGACCGGGTGACCACCTGGCTGAACGGAACCCGCATGGTGGACTTCGAGGACGAGGCGATCGGGGCGGGAGAGGGTTCGATCGCACTCCAGATCCACGACGGGGGCGGGATCAGGGTGCGCTGGCGGAACATCCGGGTGGTGGACCTGGGGGGGTGAGCCACCCGCCTATGTCGGTCAACCGGGTTGTCCGACGCATGGGACTGGACTCAGCGTCATCAGAACCCGGGAAGATCGCACCGCTCGACTGACCTGCGTGGAGCCGCCCGTCGGCGGGGCCTTCGGGCGGGCGCTCGCGGCTGGCGGGGTCACGGAGGATCTCGCCCGGATGTCATCCGCCGCGGACGGCATCGTCCTCCTGTTGCTCGCCGCCGGCATCGCCTCGTTGCTCAAGCTGGCGCAGGGATCGGGGACCGTCGCCATCCTCACCGGATCGGCGATCGTGGCTTCCCTGGTGCCGGAGCTGGACGCCCTCGCCCTCCACCCCGGTTATCTCTTCGCGGCGGTGGGATTCGGCTCGATGGCGGCGTCCTGGATGAACAACAGCGGTTTCTGGGTGGTGGGCCGGATGTCCGGATTCAGCGAGGGTGAGACGTTCCGCACCTGGACCGCGGTCGCCGCCGCAGTCGGGGTCTTTGGGGTATTGCAGGTGCTGCTCTTCGCCACCCTCTTCCCGTTCGTCTGAGCAAAGCCGCCAGGCGCTCTGCCACGCCGATGGGTTTCCAGTCCGCTGATCACGGTCGCGATGTGGACAATATGAAGATAGTATCTTCATTATTGCCCAATCCACGTCATCCCAACCACCGATGATCCCGCGCACCATCACCCCCCACCTCCAGAAGCTCTTTCGCCAGTACCCCTTCGTAACCGTTACCGGACCGAGGCAATCGGGGAAAACCACGCTCTGCCGGGCTGCCTTCCCCGATCTCGCTTACGTGAATCTGGAATCTCCGAGGTCACGCCGCTTCGCTCAAGAGGATCCGGAACGCTTTCTCGCCGGCTACCCCGAGGGCGCCATTCTGGACGAGGTCCAGCGAGCGCCCGAGCTCTTGTCCTGGCTCCAGGTTCTTGCCGACGAGCGTCGGAGCAACGGGCTCTTTGTCCTCACCGGGAGCGGCCAGTTCCTTCTCTTCGATAAGGTCGACCAATCCCTGGCGGGACGCACCGCGCTGCTCCGGCTGCTCCCGCTGTCCATCGGAGAACTCCGCGCCGGCGGAACGAGCACCGGACTCGACGAGATGCTCTTGACCGGGTTCCTCCCGCGAATTCATGACCAGGACCTGGACCCGACGACGGCCCTCGGCGACTACGTCGAGACCTATCTGGAGCGCGACATCCGCCGGATCGGCGAGATCCGGAACCTTTCTGCGTTCCGGAGGTTTGTCCGACTGTGCGCCGGGAGAGTGGGGCAGTTGCTCGACTATTCCGCCCTCGGCGCCGATGCTGGAGTCACCCACTCGACCGCCCGGGGCTGGCTCTCGCTCCTGGAAGCCAGTTACATCCTGTTTCGGCTCGAGCCCTTCCATGCGAACGTCCGGAAGAGGCTGGTCCGGTCGCCGAAGCTGTATTTCTACGACGTAGGCCTCGCGACTTGGCTGCTGGATATCGAGAACGTCGGACAGTTGCGCACGCACCCCCTGCGCGGCGCCTTGTTCGAGAACGCGGTGGTGGTCGAGGCCATGAAACACAGCTACAACCGCGGCCGGCGGCCTCTCGTCTCGTTCTTTCGAGACCGTCGGGGGCTTGAGTGCGATCTGCTCTACCGATCGGGAGAGCGCTTGCTGGCCGTGGAGGCGAAATCCGGTGCGACGATCGCTTCGGACTGGTTTTCTGGCCTCAACAAGGTGTCGGAGATCGTCTCCGACGTTGCCGCGGGGGCAGTGGTTTACGGCGGGACCGCACGAGAAGAACGGCGCGCCGCCGAGGTGGTGCCGCTGGCGGGGTTCTCGGATCTGCTGACGCGCTTCGACGCGGGGGAGGTGCCGGTGCCCTGAGAAGCGCGATCCAGTCGGAGCAGGGACGGCTTGGGCGGCACGGTCCTTCGCCGCTATGGGCATACCCAGCGAGGTACGGGCCAGGAATTGCGGCAGGGGCGGATTTCGGATGGGCGGGGGAATATGCGAGCCTTTCAGCCGCTCCAGCGCTTCAGTCAGCGCCGCGTTTCGCTACCATGGCCTTGCGCGATGACTTCAAACGCCGTATCTGATCCTCTGCGGCCCGTAGCGGTGGAGCCCCGCGATGGCTACCGCATCTGGCTGCGGTACGCGAACGGTACGGAAGGCGAAGTAGACCTCTCTGACTTGGCCGGCAAAGGGGTCTTCGCCGCGTGGTTGGAGAGGAAGTTCTTCCGAGACGTGTGGATCGCCGAGGGAGGAGAAATCGCATGGCGGAACGAGATTGACCTCTGCCGTCACGCGCTCTATCTCCGGTTGACCGGGAAGACCCCGGAGCAGGTGTTCCCGAGCCTGCGGCATGGTGCTAGTGCCTGAGGTGAGCCGGTTCTACGGGATCGTCGGATCGATCCTCCATTCACGAGTCCTTCGATCCATCTAGGCAGCACGACGAACCGCCCAAGCTAACGCGAAGAGCAAGGCAAATATCTTGGAGCGCGTAAGTAAGGCCAGGATTAGCGTTCACCTCTTTCTGCCAGATGAACCTCAGCCTCCGATTAGGCGGACTTTCTGAGCTTTGAACTCCTCTTCGGTGAGGGCTCCTAACTCCTTTAGTTTCCAAAGTTCTCCAATTTCTTTTGAGAGCATCCCCTGCGATGACGGAGGGGAAGTCGACTCTTGAGCCGGGGCCGATGTTGCGTGTTGGGTTTGTCGAATGGCGACATCAAGATGAGCACCAAACTCTGCAATCTGCTTTACAGCTTGGTCAAAAAACATCTCACCTCGTCTTCCACCTTTCTTGCTCGGCGTCTCGTAGAAAGTCACCTCGTGGACCGGTTTTTTCGTATCTTCGACAGTTATCCTCAGTGACATGCGCTTGATCCCGCTCGATGTAGTTGATGATCCAGAGAGCCCGCCAATCACCGCTCCGATTCCACCCAGAGCCAATGCACCAGCGGCTGCACCAAGCGCCTGACTGCCACGGTTCGTTGAAGCCACTTGAGTGTTATCGCTCAAGACTTCGATCTTGACGATCCCTGTGAACGGAATGGCCGCCCGATATGGCTCGTCTTCTGCCAAGACGCTACCGCGACGCTTTTGAAGGCCAACAACTATTCGGGTGTGCTTGAAGTCAACAACTAGAAACGATGTGTCGTGATGGCTGACATAGACCTTGGCCCCCGGAAACTCTTTCTCCAGCCCTAGCGTGAACTTGCCGATTTCCGTGCCTCGAACGATCGCTACGACGAAAAAAATGACAAGGGCGACAAAACCGAGAACCAAGATTTCCATCGTGATGTCCTTGGATGTTTGCGGATATGCCGCGGTCCGTGACGCCGCTAGTGAATCGTACCAACCGCATCGGCATTCGGCCATCCCTGCAGGGATAATGGCACCACCTGAGTTTGCCTCCTCGACGAGGCGTTCGTCATCACGGTAGACACAGATCGCCGTGGGCCTAGTGCCGCCGGTGTTCGAGCAATCTGCGGACGGGTGGCTGGTTCCCGCCGGACATGACGCCCTAACGCTAAATCGCAGCGCGTCGTTGGCCCCGCTAAGCGGGCTGAAAGTGTGAATGCCGGCGTTCGCTGTCGGGAAACGCCGGATCGACCACTACCAGAGCATCCTGTCGAATCGCCTGCGCTCGACGTTGATCTCTGTCCCCGCGTTTCGCCCCGCTGGGCGGGGCGATGCCGGTGTGAACACCGGCGGTCCCGGCTCGGCGCGCTAGCGGAGAAACTCCCGCAGGCGTTCCCGCGCCAGGGTGAAGCGTTCCAGAATGCGGGGTACCGGCAGCTCGCCGTACGTTTCGCGAACCTCGGCTTCGGAGAAATCGAGAGCGCGGAGCAGATCGCGCGCCGCGGACTCGGCCGCTCCCGGGTCGTAGCTGCCCACTTCTCCGATCCAGACCGGGGAGGTCTGCGCGAAGACCGAACCGTTCATCCCGGGCCAGCTCTCCTCCCCGCCATGGGCGCGGGCCGCGACCCACCCCGCGGCCGGAAGGCTGAGGGTTCCGCTCAGTTCGCGGACTCCCGGTCCATCGAGCCCCGAAGTGGTATCCACCACCTCCCCGTTCACCAGGAGATCCACCTGTCCCACCGCTCCGGTGGAAGCCAGGGTCAGAGTCCACGAAACCTCTCCACCCTGTTCGATCGCCCCGCCCGGGCGGTGCCCTTCCACCCGGAAGTCCAGGAGCGGTCCGGTGCTCACAAAGCTCCGTCCCGCGCGCAGCGCCTCCAGATACGGCCCCAGCCGGAAGGAACCCGGGACGTGTACGTAGATCCGGGTGGTGCCCACCGCCATGGTCCGGTGGTAGTCGAGCATCACGTCGGTCCCGGCGGAGGCGGCGAGCGGCACCCCCAGATTCAGGAACCGGTGCCAGAGGTCCGCGGTGCCGAACTCGTTCGTCCACAGACACGCCACCTCCAGGGTGTCGAGATCGCCGAGCAGGGCGTCCGGAATCACCATGATCGGGATCGCGCCCAGGCCGGCCTCGCTCCCGAAGGGATCCGGAATGGACACGGGATGCATATAGGCGCTCACGCCGCCCTGGCGCCGGGAATGTGCCAGCGCTTCGAGGTTTGGGCGGTCGTCGGCCTCATAGATCGGATAGCCGGGTCCCCAGAACCAGGGCCAGAACGCGCTCTCGGTACCGACAAGGCCGAGGTGGCCCAGGAAATGGGACCGGATTTCCTGGCCGAACAGGATGGCGGGAACGCCGTCCACCCGGCGGTCCGCGAAGAACTCGGTGTCGTTTCGCCGGTGGTGCAGGTTCGCCATCAGCGGGGTGCCGAGGTCCATGTCCTCGCCGGCGAGGAGCAACTCCAGATCGTCGGGTGAGAGTCGCGTGACGCCCCCGTAGTTGAGATGGAAATGGTGGTCGGCGGAACGGTAACCATGAGCCCGCGCGTCCCAGAGCGGTTCGAAGACCAGATCAACCTCGGCGGTTTCCCCGGGCGACACCGCAACGGACATCGTTGCCGGAAGACTCCCGAAGCCGTGGGTGGCGGTGATCTGCACCTCTCCCGGCGCGGCCACCGGAACTTCGACCTCGACCACGCCCGGTGAATAGAAGTAGATCCGTCCGTGGGTTCCGTCGAACCGCGGAAAGACGCCCGGGACAACCGCCGGATGCCCGACGGGATCCAGCACCTCGAGCCGCGCCGGAACCGTTGCCCCTTCTCCGGCCTTGCGCGTGGTGATCCGGACGCGGGCCAGCGGGGCGCCGAAATCCCAGCCGCGAATGGGGATGTCCGCAACCGGCCCGCCCCGGGTGCTGATCTTCCGGAGGCGGAATCGTTCCGCTGCGTCGGCTTCGGAATAGATCACGTGCCCGCCGTCGGCGGTAAACGCCGGCGTGAGCGGGAGCCCGCGGGCCGCCACCAGTTCCATCGGGTCCGCTTTTTCCGGATCCAGCAGCATCAGGCGGTAGCCGTCGCCCCCATCGCCCGCGGGCCAGTTCAGCGCCAGGACGGCCTGCCCGGGCGCGGCGCCGGGCCGGGCCTGAGACGCGATGGATTCCGCCCGGAGCGAGGTCTCGGCGCCGTCCGCGCTCCGCACGATCACCGCGTCCGGAGAGGACCGCCCCTTGGACAGATAGGCGAGGGATCCATCGGGGAGCGGCTGCGGCCGCACCTCCAGACCGCGATGCTCCGTGACGCGCGCGGGTTCGCCGGTCTCGACCGACAGTCGCCAGATGTCGAGATCGCCCTCGGTGGCGGCACTGAAGTAGAGGGTCTCTCCGTCGGGCGCCCACGCCGGGTCGAGAACGATGGATTCATCTTCGAAGAGCAGCGTTTCCTCACCGGTCGCGACGTCAAGCGACCAGATCGTGAGCCGCTCGGTGTCGTCGCGCAGGAACGCGAGCCGGCTGCCATCCGGATGCCACGCGGGCCTGCTGTCGGTTTCACGGCCGCTGGTCGCCCGGCGAGCGACCCCGGTCTCCGTGTCCAGCAGCCAGATCCAGCCGCGGGCGGAAATCGCGATGGTCCGTCCATCCGGTGACGGGGCGGGGTCGGTGGGTCCCGCGACCAGCAGCGGCAGTTCGAAACCCTCGACATACACGTGATGCGAGTAGCCCGCGAGCTTCGGATAACGGTTCGTCCATTGGGCGGAAACCACCCCCGGAACGAGAAGCGCGAGAAGCGCGGAAAGGGCGGCCAGTCTCATCGGATCACCTCGGCGGTGTGGATCACGCAGCATGCGAGCGGCGCTTCTGCTCGGTCACCGGGACATCGGTGACGAACATGAAGCCCGGAGCGTGGGAAATCATGAGCTCCGGGCCGGCGTTTCGACAAACGACCTGCGAGGTCACGCCGCAAGCCCAAAAGACCGGCACCTCTCCCGGGCGAAGCCCCCCGTCCTCCCCCCAGTCGGGACCGGCCAGATCGTGAATCCCGAGCGCGGCCGGGTCACCGATGTGCACCGGGGCGCCGTGCGCGAGCGGCTGCTCGCCGCTGATCCGGACGGCATCGTCCACCCGCGATGCAGGAATCGGCCTCATGGTGACCACGAGTCGCCCACGGAAAGGGCCTGCGGGTTCGCAGTCGCGGTCGGTGATGTACATGGGTACGACGCGATCCTCGTCCTGATGCCAAAGCCGTATTCCGGCCTCCACCAGGCCCGCCTCGAACCCGAAACTGCAGCCGAGAAGGAAAGCGGTGAGATCCGGTTCCCACACTGTCCGCACGTCCCTCAACTCGCGGTCCGGCGCCCCGCGCCTGGTGACCCGGTACCGGGGTAGATCAGTGCGCAGGTCGGCGCCCGGGGCGAGCGAGCGGAGCACCGGTTGCTCGCTCACTGCGAGGAGCGGACACGGGCGCGGGTTCCACTCGCAAAACGATCGAAAATCGCCGGCAAGCGACCGTGGCAGCACGATCAGATTCGCCTGCGCGAAACCCGGGCAAACTCCGGAGGTCGTCTCGGTGAAGCGCCCCTCACGACAGGCAGCCCGGAGCGCCGCCGGCTCCGACCAGGGGCCGACGCTGCTTCCGGGCTTTCGCTCGTCAGAAACCGGAAGACCGTCCCGGTCTGTCAACGCCCCGGGGGGCGGCGTTCCCTGCGGCGTTCCCTGCGGCGTTCCCTGCGGCGTTCCCTGCGGCGTTCCTTCACGCATGGCAGCCCTCCGTCGACGGGACTCTACCGGGACTTTGGCTCGCCGGGCCAAGGACAGATCCCGACTTGGTTACCTTGACCATGATCTGCGTGCTGCTTATACTGCCCCCTTCGGGCGACTCCGCGATCTCCACACGTTCCGGCGGCATTCGGACCGGGACCTGCCAAGAAGCGATCCGCCCGAATTTTTTTTACTCTGGAACGCCCCGACCCCCCGTCGAACCCCCCGTCGAACCCCCCGTCGAACCCCCGTCGAACCCCCCGTCGAACCCCCCGTCGAACCCCCTGCCGCCCTACCCCGATTCGATCTCCGTCCTCAGCATCTTGTCCCGTTCGGCAGGCACGACCTTCGCACGCGCCAGTGAAATCAGGCGGCGCTGGTTCGTGGTGGACGCCGGAGACCAGCCTCTCGGCCGTCTCGCCAGCCGGATAGCGCTGGTGCTGAGGGGCAAACACAAGCCTTCCTGGACCCCGTTTCTGGATTGCGGCGACCACGTGATCGTGCTCAACGCCGCCCGGGTCCGGCTCACCGGCCGCAAGGAAGAGCAGAAGATGTACCACCGGACGAGCGGACGGCCCGGCGGTCTCAAGTCCAGAACCGCCGGACAGATCCGCGAAACGCACCCCGAGCGTCTCTTTGAGAGCGCGGTGCGGGGAATGCTGCCCAAGGGGAGTCTCGGGCGTTCGCAGTTCCTGAAGCTCAAGGTGTACTCCGGCGGCGAACATCCGCACACGGCCCAACAGCCCGAACCCCTCCCGGCCCGACTCGGCCCGTCATCCTGATGTCAGAACCCCTCGCCTACGGGACCGGCAAGCGGAAGTGCTCCATCGCGCGGGTGTACCTGCGGAACGGTTCCGGCCAGATCCTCGTCAATGAGCGGCCCCTCTCGGACTACTTCCCGCGAGAGACCTACCAGAACTGGGTCACCCAGCCGCTGCTCGCCACCGATCAGGGCACGGCTGTCGACGTGGATGCCCGGGTCAAGGGCGGAGGATTGTCAGGACAGGCGGCTGCGGTTCGCCTCGGTATTGCGCGCGCACTGAGCGACAACGACGGACGGCTCCGTCCCGAACTCAAGCGCCGGGGTTTCCTCACCCGGGACGCGCGGCGCAAGGAGCGTAAGAAATACGGGCAACCCGGAGCCCGGAAACGCTTCCAGTACTCCAAGCGCTGACGATGGCTCGTCTTCTGCTTCCGCGCCTCCTCTGGCGGTCATCCGCCGGCAGTTGATCGCCCAGTAGTTGATCGCCCAGTAGTTGATTCGATGGCCACGACGGTAACGATGCGGGACCTGCTGGAAGCAGGTCTCCATTTCGGCCACGAAACCAAGTGGTGGAACCCGCGCATGCGGCCGTACATCTACGGGTCGCGGAGTGGGATCCACATCGTGGATCTCAACCAGACCCTGCCGCTCTTCCGGGACGCTCTCAATTTCATTTCCCGGCTCGGAGCCGAAGGCAAGACCATCCTCTTCGTCGGCACCAAGCGCCAGGCGCAGGAGGTCGTCGCCTCCGAAGCGGCACGGGTGGAGGCGTTCTACGTGAACCACCGGTGGCTCGGCGGGCTGCTCACCAACTTCCAGACCATTCGCAAGAGCATCGCCAAGTTCCAGGAACTCCGGGAGATCACCGAAAACACCGATCAAGGTGGCTTCTCGAACAAGGCGTGGTCCCGCCTCGACAAGCGTCGGCGCCGGATGGAAAAGACGCTGCTTGGCATCGAGAAGATGGATCGGCTGCCCGACGCCGTCTGCATCGTCGATCCGAAGAACGAGATGATCGCCGTCCAGGAGGCGAAAAAGCTCGGGATCCCGATCGTGGCGATCGTGGACACCGACTGCGATCCCGACCTCATCGACTACGTGATCCCCGGGAACGACGACGCCCTCCGGGCGATTCGCCTGTTTGCCCAGCGTATCGCGAGTGCGTTCGAGGACGGCCGGCAGCTTCGCGGCCTCTCCGCCTTCGCAGCCGATTCGGACGGCGCAGCGGACAGCGACGGAGCGGATGCCGCTTCGGGTTCCGCAGGGAGCGTCGCGGATTCAGCGCGTGCTGGAACATCCGGCCCGAAAGCATCCGGGAGAGTCTCCGCGGGGCGTGAATCCGCCGCCCCGACGCCGGAAACGCCCGAGGCCGCGGGCGCCGCCGCAAGTTCAAAATCCGAGAATCCGGCACCGGCCCGCACCGGCTGACCGGACACCCTCGTTTACCAACGCCGCATCAGCCGTACCGACGGCTGGAACAGGAGATTCCGCAATGGCCGCCATCAGCGCCCAGGACGTCAAGAAGCTCCGGGACCACACCGGAGCGGGTTTCGCCGATTGCAAGAAAGCGCTCGTGGACGCCGACGGAGATTTTGACAAGGCCGTCCGGTTGTTGCGCGAGAAGGGCGCCGCGGCAGCGGAACGCCGCGCGGGAAGGATGGCCAGCGAGGGACTCATCCACTCGTACATCCACGACCACCGGATCGGCGTGATGGTCGAGATGTCCTGCGAAACCGATTTCGTCGCGCGGAATCAGACGTTCCGGGACCTCGCAAACGATGTGGCGATCCACATCGCCTGCGCGTACCCCGCCCCGGCCCGCTGGGTTCGGCGCGAGGACGTGCCCGAAGAGGTGATCCGCGACGAAACCGACCTCATCCGCGCGCAATTGGCGCAGGATCCAAACAACGCCAGGAAGCCGGAAGCGATTGTCGAGCGCATCGTCGCCGGGAAGCTCGACCGGTTCCTCTCCGAGCGGGTACTCCTCGAGCAGATGTACGCCCTCGACGACTCCAAGAAGATCCGCGTTCAGGACCGGGTTCTGGAAGCGGCGCAGGCGATCAAGGAAAACATCCAGGTCCGACGCTTCGTCCGGTTCGAACGCGGCGAACGCGTTTAGCGGCCCACGCCGCGTCCGTCCGGGTACCATGGCACCACTCGGGCACCGACCAGGGACGCGCGGGGCACAGGTTCCCTCTCGCCGCGGCCGTGGTCGCCGCACCCTTGCGATCCCATGACGGGCATCAGATGACCGGACCAAGACGGGTTCTGCTCAAGCTGTCCGGCCAAGCGCTCAAGGGCGAAGAGCAGGCCGGAATCTCCACCGCGGAGGTCGAGCGGATGGCCCGGCTGATCGCCGCGGTCCATGGCGACGGAATCGAGACCGCGTGTGTGATCGGGGGCGGCAACATCTTCCGCGGCCTGGGGGCCGAGACGCGGGGGATGGACCGGGTCACCGCGGATTCGATGGGGATGCTCGCCACCCTGATCAACGCCCTGGCGATCCAGGAGGCGCTCGAAAAGCTCGGTTGCCAGACCCGGGTGATGTCGGCCATCACCGTCCGTCAGGTCGCCGAACCCTTCATTCGTCGCAGAGCCCTGCGGCATCTCGAGAAGGGACGGATCACGCTCTTCGCGGCGGGTACCGGCAACCCCTACTTCTCGACCGACACCGCCGCCGCGCTGCGCGCCAACGAGATCCGCGCGGATGTGCTCATCAAGGCCACCCGGGTTCCGGGGGTATTCACCTCAGACCCGGAGAAGGACCCGGAGGCACGGCCGATCCGCCGGTTAACCTATCTTGAAGCGATCCGTCAGGAGCTTCGCTTCATGGACACCACTGCGATCTCCCTGTGCATGGAGAACGATCTTCCGATCGTGGTGTGCCACCAGGACGACATTCAAGAAGCCGCCCGGGGCGCCGACGTCGGCACCCGGGTCGAGAAGGCGACCCGCCACGAGTAGGGTCGCGGGGGAGCGGAAACGATGGCTCACGAGATTCTGGATGACCTGAACCGCCGAATGGACAAGACGGTCGAGGTGTTCGAGCACGACCTCGCTTCGGTTCGAACCGGCCGGGCCTCGGTGGCCCTGCTGGATTCGGTTCGGGTGGACTACTACGGACAACTCCTGCCGCTGCATCAAGTAGCCACCCTCAAGACCCCGGACGCCAGCACCATCACCGTTCAGCCCTGGGAGCGCAACCTGTTGCCCGCCGTGGACCGCGCCATCCGCGCCGCCGATCTTGACCTGAACCCCAATTCCGACGGGACGATGCTCCGCATTCCGATTCCGCCGCTGAGCCAGGAGCGGCGCAAACAGCTCGCCAAGAGCATCAACCGGATGGCCGAGGAACACAAAAACGCCCTCCGGCAAGTCCGCCGCGACGCCAATCAACGCCTCAAGAAGCTGGTGAAGAACAAGGAACTTTCCGAGGACCTGGAGCACGACCTCGAAGCGGACGTGCAAGAGGCGACCGATGCGTACGCGAAACGCATCGCTGACGTCGCGTCTCGCAAGGAATCGAGCATCCTTTCCATCTGATGCTCGCGGGGGGAACCGTGGCCACGCCCTACTCTTTTCTGACCCATCTGGAGTGTTCGAAGACCGGGCATCACCACGACGCCTTCACACCGCAGAACCTGTCGAACGAGAAGCACCCGCTCCTCGCCTGCTACGACCTCGACGCCGCCGCGGAGACCTTCACTCCGGCGGCGATCGCGGACCGGCCCTTCGATCTCTGGCGGTACCACGAAGTGCTGCCCATCCAACAAGAGCGCCACTGCCTGAAGCTCGGCGAAGGCGGAACGCCGCTCACCCCCGCCCCTACCCTGGGCGCCGAACTCGGTATCCGGGAGCTGTTCATCAAGAACGAGGGGATGAACCCCACCGGGAGCTTCAAGGATCGGGGACTCTGCCTCGCAGTCTCGGCCGCCTACCAGTTCGGCGCTCCCGGCATTGCCCTCCCCTCGGCCGGGAACGCCGGCGGGTCCGCCGCTGCCTATGCCGCCCGCGCCGGAATGCCGTGCGTGGTCGCGGTCCCCCAGGACTGTCCCGAGGTGAACCGGATCGAGGCTTCGGTCTACGGAGCGGAAGTTCATTCGATCGACGGCCTGATCTCCGACGCCGGCCGGATGATCGCGGAGATGGCGCCCGGGCGCGGCCTTTTCGAGGTGGCCACCCTGAAGGAGCCCTACCGCATCGAGGGAAAGAAGACCCTGGCCTACGAGGTGTTCGAACAGCTCGGACGCCTGCCCGAGGTGATGATCTACCCGACCGGTGGCGGCACCGGGCTGATCGGCATGTGGAAGGCCTTCGCCGAGATGGAGCGCCTCGGCTGGATCGGCTCCGAGCGTCCGCGGATGATCTCGGTGCAGGCCGAGGGGTGCGCCCCGATACCGCGCGCTTTCGCCGAAGGCACCGAAGACGCACCGATGTGGAAAGGCGCCCACACCGTGGCGTCGGGCCTCCGGGTGCCGAAGGCGCTCGGCGACTTCCTCATCCTGGCGGCCGTCCGGGCGAGCGGTGGCTCGGCCATCGCGGTCTCCGATGAGGAACTCATGCGGGATGCGCGCCGGATCGGCGCCGCCGAGGGCATCTTCGCCGCACCCGAGGGGGGCGCCTGCCTGAGCGCGCTGCGTCACCTCCGCGCTACGGGTGACGTATCGAAGGACGACACCGTCGTCATCTTCAACACCGGCACCGGCGCGAAGTACGTGGAAGCCTTCCTCGGCCCCGGCGGCGCCGCCGCCCACGCGGAACTGTAGAGCCCAGGAAACGCCGGTGCGGGCTTCCGACTGGCAGTGTGGCGCGAAGGCTGGGAACGCCGGTCTTCAGACCGGCATCGACCGCGCAGCGGGCGAAACTCCCTTCCCCAATCCCTGCATGGCGCAGCAGGCAACGAGGATGGCGCAACGCCACCCACGCGTCCGCGCGGCTTTCGCCGTCCCCGGTTAGCCCGGATTTCTCATACTCACGACCCGAAGCGCACCGCAGGGAACCGCAACCTGTTGACGATGTTGACGGTTACGCGTGAGGCGCGGACCCCGGCCGTGCTGACGGCGTGCCGGTACGGGAACACCGACCTCCAGGTCGGCACCGCCCGCCGAAGGCGGGCGAGATGCGCGACGTTGAGCGCCGTCGCGTCGCCTCCTGTTTCGCGGCGAACGCTCCCAGGTAGGAGAAATCCGGTTTGAGCCGGTGTTCCCTGCGCCGTAGGCCGCGACCCTACTGCTGCTCGTCCGTGGTTGTTTCCTCCGGCGCCTCCCCGAGGCGGACCGCCCAGAGGCCCGAGTTGCGGTCCGAGAAGAAGATGACGCCCTTGTGGGGCTGGGCGCCCCAGACCTGCGGCGCGTTCGGCAGGAACCCCTCGGGGTCGAGTGGCAGGAAGCGGGCGATCTCCCGGCCCTGGCGGTAAAGGTTCCCGAGCAGCTCGCCCGAGACGTCCACCACCCGGAGGCCGCCGTTGTAGAACGCCACGTACATCACGTCGTCCTCGATCCAGATGTTGTGGCTTCCCGCCTCGGGAACCTCGTAGCGGCCGACGAGGCGCGGCGGCGCCTCGAAGTTCTCGTCCCATTCCAGGATGTGGATCCAGCCACGCCAGCGAGTGGGCTCGTCGTCGTACCCCGGGGTGCCCGTTCCGATCTCCGAGAGTGGGCTGTAGCGGCCGCTCCGCGCCGCCTCGTCACCGGCGAAGATGTAGAACTTCCCGGTCGAAGCGCTCCGGTAGGGATAGACGGCGTGGTTCCAGCCGGTCGGGAACGGGAACTGCCCGACGAGCTTCGGGCTCTGCGGCGTGCCGCCCTTGCCGGCGCCCCCCACATCGATCACCGCCACCCCGTCGCTCCAGTTGGCGGAGTAGGCGATTCCCTCAACGACCCAGATGTCGTGGATCGAGCGCGCCGGGCTGTCGAGGGCGAAGCTCCCTACCCGGTGGGGGACCGAAGGATCCTCGATGTTGATGATGTCGAAGCGCCGGCCGCCGGAGAGGGCGTAGACGTGCCCTTCATGGATGAAGGTGTTGTGGACGCCGCCGGTGAGTTGATCGTCGTACTCGGCGAGCTTCTGCACTCCCTTGGCCGGGTCGGAGACGTCAAGGATGACGAGACCGTTTCGCCGGTTGGAGGCTCCCTCGCGGGAGATCACCGCCGTCGCTCCGTCCTCGGAGATCTTGACGTCGTTCACGGTGCGGGCGTCCACCCGCACCACGTCCACGATCTCCAGGTTCTCGGGATCGGTAACGTCCCAGATGTAGGCATGGCCGGCGGCGCTGTGCGTGCCGGTCATCGCGTAGTCGCGCCCGTTCGGCGCCTCCCAGACCCACAGATCCGAAGTCGCCCGGTCCTTTACCCGGCCGTGGCCGACCAGCTCGATGGGCCGGCGGGCGCCGCGTTCGGCGACCCGCACCACGGTTGAGGCCGAGACTCCGCCGGTGCGGGCAACAACCGTATAGACGCCGGGGAGATCGGCCACGAACCGCCCGTCCTGGGTGATCAGCCCCGAGGAGGGACCACCCATGCCCATCGCGTCGGTAATCGCGGCGACGCTGAATCCGACCGGGACGTCATCGAGGGCGCGGCCATCGGCGTCGGTCATCGTCACCTTGAGGTGCGTCACGTCGCCGGTGCGGACGGCGCTCCGGTCCGGAGTGAGTTTCATGTCCGCAACCGGATTCGGCGCCACTTCGAGTGTCATTTCGGCAGTAGCGGCGCCGGCGGTCGCGGTGACCGCCACCGGCCCCGGCGCGCCCAGCGCCAGCACCCCCCGGGTGCGGGTCCGTTCGATGGTCGCCGGCCGGCCGACCGGCATCGCCACCGACTCATCGGAAGAGGCCCAGCCGACTTCGAGCCCTTCCACGAGCGTCCCCGTGTCGTCGAGTGGCTCCGCGCGGACGGTCACCTCGGTGCCCGCGTAGAGCGGCCCCTCAGCGGTCACCGCGAGCGACGCCACCGGGCGCGGCAGGATCGTGAGCGGGATGCGCTGCTCCACGTAGCCGTCGGCGTCCGAGTCCCGCGCCGACGGGTCGGGACCGGAGCCCACCACCCGCACCATCACCGCGTATTCACCCGGACGGCGGGTCGAAATCTCGCCCTCGCGCGACACCTTGAAGATGTTGAACCCCCAGGTGCGCTTCTCCAGGTTCCAGAACTGACCGTAGAGGGGCAGATAGAGGAGTTCGGCCTCGACCTCGTTGCCCTCCGCATCGAGCACGGTGGCCTCGATCTGCGCCGTCTCACCGGCGGTCAGGGTGATCTCCTCGGGCGAGACGGTAAGCGAAGCGGGCTTCGGCCCGTCGGCCTCGACTTCCGCCTGCGCGAACGCGCCCGCGGGAACGATCAGGACCGCGGCAAGAACGGCCGCCGCGCGTCGAAAAGAGGTCGCGAACATCACCAAGCGACTCCGTAGTCGTCGCCGTGCTGGCTCGAGCCGCCCCAGAAGGTGCCGTGCTCGCGGTCGAACCAGATCGCGTTGATGGGCCCCGAGGTGCGCGGCGCGAAGCGCAACGAATATCCCATCCCGACCAGCTCGTTGCGGATCCACTCGGGGACCTTCTGGTTCAGCAACAAGGAGCCCGGCTCCGACTCGTGGGCGCCGAAGGAACTCCTCGGCTGGTAGCTGTTGAAGTTCGCGGCCTCGGCGGCTTCTTGCACGTTCATGCCGAATTCGACGACGTTCAGGAAGAACTGCAGGAGGTTCTGGTCCTGGCTGTCGCCGCCCTGGACCGCGAAGGAAAGGAAGGGCGCCCCGTCCTTGACGGCGAGGCTCGGCGTCAGGGTGGCGCGCGGCCGCTTCCCGGGTTCGAGCACGTTGTACGGGTTCATGGCCGGGTCGAGGACGAAGCTCTGCATACGCTGGCTGAGACCAATCCCGGTTTCGCCCGCCAGTACCGCCGGCAGCCAACCGCCGCTCGGGGTCACGGATACCACCCAACCGGAAGCGTCCGCCGCCTGGATCGAGGTGGTGCCGGCCAGGAACCCGTCAAGGAACTCCTGGCGCTCCTCTTCGGTGGTCGGGGTTCCCGACGTCCCCGAAAAGCGGTCGAGGTACTCCAGGAACGGGTTCTCGCCGCCCTGGAAGGGATATGGATCCCCGGGGCCGATCGATGGATCGTTCCGGTCGCTCCGGATCAACTCCCCGCGGTGCCGGGCGTACTCCTTGGAGAGGAGGCCCTGGATCGGCTCCTCGGGCGGGAAGTAGGGATCGCCGTAGTAGAAGTCGCGATCGGCGAAGGCGAGGCTGATCGCCTGGTAGAGGGTGTGGATGTAGCGGGTGCTGTTGTAGCCCATCCCCTTGAGATCCAGGGGTTCCACGATGTTGAGCGTCTGGAGCAGCACCGGGCTCTGCACCCAGTGGGTCAGCTTGTATACCTCGATCCCCTTGTAGTTCGTGGACACCGGCTCCTCGATGTGGACCTTCCAGTTGGCGAGGTCCTCGGTGGTGATCAAGCCGCCCTGTTCCTGAACGCCCCGGGCGAACTCCTCGGCGATGTCCCCCTTGTAGAAGCGGTCGTAGGCGGCGTAAATCGCCTCGTCCCGGCTCTTGCCGGCGGCGAGCGCTTCGGCTTCGGCGTCCACCAGCTTCCGGAGGGTGGCGGCCAGCTCGGGCTGACGGAAGTTCTCCCCCGGCAGCGGTCCCCCGGCGTCGAAGTCGCGGGTCGAGGAGTCCTCGCGGTCCCAGTAGTTCCCGGTCTCGTCCTGGGGGCCGGACGCCGCGGCGCGCTCGTCCCGGTGGGGCAGCAGGGTCCGCGCCGAGTATGGCCACTCCGCAATTCGGTCGGCTCCCCGCTGGATCGCGCGCGCGGCGGACGCCTCGATGGGATAGCCGTCCGCCATCTGGATCGCCGGCGCGAGCACTTGGGCAAGCGACATCGTTCCGTACTCGGCGAGCATCGTCAGGAGGCCGCCGGGAGTCCCCGGAGTTACCGCGGCGAGCGGGCCGAGCGAGGGCGGGTACTCCATCCCCTGCCCCCGGAAGAACTCCGGTGTCGCGCCCGTCGGAGCCACTCCGAGGGCATTGATCCCGATGACCTTCTTCAGCTCGGGATGCCAGATCAGCGCCTGAGTCTCGCCACCCCAGCTCAGGGCGTCGAACATGGTCGCAGTGGCGCCCAGCATGGCGCAGGCGGCGTCCACCGCGTTTCCGCCCTGGCCGAAGATCATGGCCCCCGCTGTCGCTCCCAGCGGTTTGCCGGTGATCGCCATCCAGTGTTTTCCGTGGAGAACGGGCTTTTGGGGCTGGGCGACGGCGGTGGTGGCGACGGCCAGGGCCGCCAACACGCAGAACGAGACGGGCAGTGCCCGGACAGCAAGGGGAATACGCTTCATGGAGGGGATTGTGCGGCTCCCGGTCCGGGGAGGCAACGGTGATCGTTTGTGAATCAGGGCGGCGTCGAGCCGGGCGCGGAAAACGACGGCAAATCCAGCCGGTACCGAGTGTGGCGACGCACCCCGGTCTTTCGGAGCGCACCCTTGTGCACGAGGTCGGCGAGGTCACGCGTCGCCGATGATGCCGCGGCTCCTGCAATTCGCTGGTAGTTCCCGGCACTCCACGCTTGAAGGCATGGGCGATAGAAACGCTCCCTATCGCCCACCATGAGGACATCTCCTGGGCTATAGAGCACCGATGGAACTGCAGCGGACTTCGTCGTGGGACGATTGTCAATTACGACCGTCATGGACAGCGTACAAAGAAAGCGGGCCTCGACGGCGGATCTTGCCGCCGCCGCGCGTGCGCGGCACCAGCGCGACCGGGTTCGGCTGCTTGAGGATCCGTACGCTTTCTCCCTTACCAGTCCTTCGCTGCAGCGGGTCCTTCGCTTTCGGCCGGCCGCCTGGTTCATGGCGAACTGGGCGCTGCGGAGCCTGAAACCCGTGATCCTGGGTTTGTTCATCCGGGCCCGTTACGCGGAACAGGCGGTCGAGGCCGCCCTCCGGGAAGGCATCCGCCAGTACGTGATTGTCGGTGCCGGATTGGATTCCTTCGCGCTGCGTCGCACCGACCTCGTCCCGCCGCTCCGGGTGTTCGAGATCGACCGCCCCACGATGCAGGAGGTGAAGCGGGAGCGTATTCGCAACGCCGGGATTCCCCTGCCCTCGGGGCTCCACTTCGTCCCCGCCGATCTGGAGCGGGTTTCGGTGATGGATGCCCTGGCGGACTCGTCATTCGATCGAGAGAGCCCGGTGATCCTGTCCTTTCTCGGGGTGACCTACTACCTGACTCCGGAAACGCTCGCCGAGTTGGCCCGGTCGATTGCGGCCGGCGTCGTCCCCGGCTCGCGCCTCGTCCTTGACTACATGCTCGACGAAGCGTCGGCGTGGCCCGAACACCGCAGGATGCGGGATCAGCTTGAGGACTACGTGGCCAAACGCGGCGAGCCAATGAAGAGCGAATACAGCCTCGCGGCGATGAGCGAACTGCTTGCTGGCGCGGGGCTCCGGACCATCGAAGGAATCACGATGATGGATCTGGCGGAGCGCTACGCGGAGGAACTGGGACCCCTGCCGTTCGAAACACCCGGCCTTTTCGCCTGCGGGCTCTTCGGGAAGTAGGGGCGAAGGGCAGCATTTCCGTAGCTGCATCCCGTCAGGGCAAGCAGCGATGCACCGTGCGCTGGCCGACGGCCAGCGCGTGCCGACCGGAGGTCGGCGTTCCAAGCCGTCCCCGCCGTTCTACGCAAACAGCGACTACACCGGCCGCGGCGCTGCGCGCCGCTGTGCCGGTCTGAACCCAACTTCGCCAAAACGTGACGTTCGGTATCCGTAAGCCAAAGACAATACGGCCGTTACAAAACAGGGTGCCAGCAGACTGGCACTACGTTTGTGTGTTTGGGTCCGTTTTCCGGCGGGTGCGCCGGCGGTGATGGTGGGGCTCGACGCCCACCGCCCGCGCGATCTGGGCCACCTGGGCCGGGGGACGGACATCCTGCCGATTCACGATCAGCCCTCCGTTCGTCTCCCGGATCGTGGTGGTCATCCGCACCCACGGCTGCAGCCGGGTGCGGATCCCGTCCCACGACAGGGGAATGTCGCGCGCCTTCAGCCGCGTGCGGATCAGGTGCACCGCGTGATAGGCGAGCACCGCCAGGAAGAGGTGCGCCGCGATCCGGCTGTGCTTCACGTGCCAGATCGGTCGCAATCCCAGCTCCGTCTTGAGCGACCGGAACGTCGCCTCGATCTCCGTCAGCCGCCAGTAGGTCCGCACGATCTGCTCCGTGCCCCAGCCCGTCTGGCTGGACCGCAGCAGATACGAACCCGCCCCCGCGTCCCGCGCCCCATACCGCTTCGTCCGGCTCCACACCACCGCCGTCGCGTTCGGGCCCGCACCCTTCTCCACCTCCACCTCATACTGCGCCGACACCTGCCGATACCGCTCCCGGAGCCGGCCCACCGTGTCCATCACCTTCTCATACTGCTTCCGGCGGTGCGGGATCGTCAGCCCCTCATGGAGGTGCCGTAGCGCCGTCTCATACCGCTCCCGGTGCCGCCCCAGCATCGCCTCCTCGCTGGCCCGCTTCCCCTCGCTCACCGCAACCAGCCGCACCTCCTCCTCGTCCCCCTCCAGCCTCCACGCCAGAACCTCCTGCTTCGCGCTGGTGGTCAACGTGATGTCCGCCTCCCCCTCCGGCGGCGTCGGCCGCACCTCCCGGCTCACGCAGATCCAGCCGTAGCCCCGCTCCCGAAGCCAACCGATGTTCTCCTCCGTCGCGATCCCCGCGTCCAGGATCACCGTCGGCTTCGCCCCGCCTCCCCCGCCCAACTCCGCCTCGAACCGCTCCATCGCCGCCTGAAGCGTCGCCGGCTCCGACACATCCCCCGCCAGAACCTCGCACCCCCGCGGGAACCCCGCACCATCCAGCGACAACGCCAGCGTCACCAGCGGGTGCTTCCGCCCCTCCTTCGAGCGCCCGAAACGCAACAGCTCCTGGTCCGAACGGCCCGTATACCAGGTGTTCGTCAGATCGTAGAAAACGATCGTGTCCGGCAACTCCAACAGCTCCCGCTCCCGACGGAACAGCCCCGCCTGCAACGCTCGCCGCAGCCGCCACAGCACGTCCCCCGTCCGGTAGAGCTTCTGGAGCGACACCGTCTTGCCACGATCCAGATCCAAAAGCTCCAGCGCGGCGCTGTCCTCCCGCAACCACCGCAACGCCTCCCGCTCGCTGCTCGGATGCAGCATCTTCGCCACCACCAGTGCGGTGGCGATCCGCGCATCCCGGCCCCGCACCCCCTGCGCGTGCAGCAAGTCCCGAAAGCCCAGCTCCTCCAGCCCTGCCAGGCAAACGCGCTCCCCTCCTGCCGAGCGAGAGTCGTCATGCTCCAGCGTATCCAGGTCCACCGTCGCCACCGCTCGCTCCCGGCCCCTCCTCTCCGGCTCCTGCGGCCCCAGGCCCACCGCGCGCAGCCGGCGCACCAGGTCCTCGGCCGCCACCTGAATATCCGAGGGCACCGGCAACATCGGCCGTTGGCCCGCCAACAGCAGCTCGGTCACCAGAGCCACATCCCGCCACTGCTGCTTCGGAACCGGATAGTCCACGCCCAGGTTCAACAGGGTCTCCTGGCGGACCTTGTCGCCGATCCGTACCGAGCGGGACAGGCGGTAACTCTTCGCGGTCTTGCCGTCCCTGGTGTGGGTCTTGGTGGCGCGGAGGTACATGGCGGAGCGGCGAGAGAGGCTGGGAGGGATGCTGGCGGACGGCGGGGCCGGAGTCAAGGCCAAAAACGCCCTCCACAAAAGAAACTGGCACTACACGCCTCTCCCGCCCCTTCGAACCGCCGTCCGCCCACCGAGAGCCCGTTTTTGGCCCGTTTCGGACCTCTAATGGCCACTTTGGGCCGATTTTGGAGGCCGATTCGAACTTCCCTCAGCTCTGGATGCCGCCCCGACCCTCAAAAGTGGCGAAGTTGGGTGAAGACGGGCGGTCCCTTCCCCCTAGTTCGGCGGTGCGTCGGTGGTCATTGCGTCCGTGACGGCGAACCGCTCGAACCAGTTCCGCAGCAGGAGCTGTACCCGCATGAAGTTCGTCGGCGGCAGGCTGCGGCTGTGCCAACTGTCGGTCAGCCGCACCATGGCCGTCGGGATCTTCCGCATCTTGAGTGCCCGGTAGTACTGCTCCGTCTGCTCCATCGGGGTGCGGAGGTCCTTCTCCCCGGTCATGAGCATGGTCGGGGTGGTGACGTTTCCGACGTACATCAACGTCGAGCGGCGAAGGTGCTCCTCGGGGTCGTCCCACGGCATCTTGGCGAAGTTCCGGTACCAACTCGACCCGTCGGTGGTCCCGACGAAGCTGAACCAGTTCGTCACCGGCGCCTTCGACACCGCCGCGGTGAAGCGGTCGGTGTTTCCCACGATCCACGAGGTCAGCACGCCTCCGCCGCTGCCGCCGTACACGAACAGGTTGCGGTCGTCGATGTAGCCGCGCGAGACGACCTCGTCCACGCCGGCCATCAGGTCGTCGAGGTCCTTCCCCGGATAGGCGTTCTTGATCTCGTTGCCGAAGGAGCTACCGTAGCCGCTGCTGCCGCGCGGGTTCGTGTAGAGCACCACGTACCCGTTCGCCGCGTGATCCTGATTCTTGAAGTCGAACCCGCTGTTGTACATGGCGTGCGGTCCGCCGTGGATGCGGAGAATGAGCGGGTACTTGCGGGTCGGATCGAAGTCGGGCGGCTTCAGGATCCAGCCCTGGATATCGAGCCCGTCCGGAGACTTGTACCAAATCTCCTCGACCTCCCCGAGACTGACCTCGGCGAGCACCGAAGCGTTCGTGACGTGCAGGGTCGTCATCTCATCGGGTGAATCCACCGAGAATGCGACCAGATTGCCGGGCGTGTGGTACGAGCTGACGACGCCCACCGCCGTGCCGTCTTCGCTCACGGTGGACACCGACAGCATGTGGTTCCCGGAACTCACCGGCCGGACCTCGCCCTCGATTGGCGCCAGGTAGAGGTTGTTCGTGCCCCGGAGCTGGGCGCCGAAATAGACGCCGCTGCCGTCAGCTGCCCAACCGACAATTCCCGGACGGCGACCCATTTCGGTCGCGATGACCCGCGGGTTTCCTCCGTCCGCGTCCATGACGTAGAGGCCTTCCTCCCGGTAGGTGTCCGTCGTGTGGTCCATACCGGTGTAGGCGATCAGACTGCCGTCGGGTGAAGGCACCGGCCCCGAATCCGGCCCGGTGCGGGTCGTGAGCGCCGTGATTCGGCCGGTCGCCACCTCGACCCGGTAGACCTCGGATTCCCGCCAGGCGTGTTCGGCGTCCGCCGTCCGGAGCGAGGTGAAAACGATCGACGAACCGTCACCCACGAAGCGCGGCCCGTCGTGGTGGTAGTCGCCGTTCGTCAACTGGCGCGGCGTTCCTCCGTCAGCGCTCACGACGAAGATGTGCCGGAAACCGGCCGGGAAGTACCCCTGTCCATCGCGCCGGTAGTTAAGCCGGGTGACAATCCGTGGCGGCTTGGTCCACTCGGCGCCTTCGGGCGCCTTCGGCATCTCGATCGACCACGCCGGGTCCGGGCCCGGGTCCACGACGGCCCGGAACGCGAGGGAGCCGCTGTCGGGCGCCCAGACGATCTGCGAGGGCGGGCTGTCGAGCCGGGTCACCTGGCTCTCCGCTCCCTCGGCGTCCATCCAGCGCACGAAGACCTGGCCGTCCCGCAGGAAGGCGATCCGGGTGCCGTCCGGCGACCAGCGCGGACCGCCGCCCTCGGTGAGGAAACGGTTCCGGGAGCCGTCGGCCCCAATCTGCCAGAGCTCGGTCTTCCACCGATCCTTCATGGCGTCCACGAAGCGCCGCTCGTACACCACGCTCTCCCCATCCGGGGAGATCTGCGGGCTCCGCACGTCTTCCCAGGAGAGGTGGTCGGCCAGTTCGAGCGGCCGCAACCCGTCCTGGGCGAGCGCCGTTCCGCCCAGAACGAGCAGGACGGCTGCGAGCGTCCCGCCAAAGCACCAAACTTTCATTCCCTGAATCCGCATTCGGACACCTCCGCTGGTATGGCGCCGCCTGTCCGGGCGCCACCGGGCGAGTTTACGGGAGACGGCCGCCCGATGTCGGGACACCATTGGCCCACGGAAGCCGGCTTTCGAAATCCCGGTGGTTAGTATCGAAGGCGTGCGGCGATGCGGGGAGTCGTATCTCCAAGCCGGAGTTCGTCCCTGGGGATCGCTGGAGAGGAGACCAAAGTGAACCAGAAAACCGCGACAGGTTCTATCTCAAGAGTACGCACTGCGTTGCTGCCGGCGCTGGTTTTCGCCCTCGCCGCGGGGTTCGGTTGCTCGCGACCGGCGGTCGAGACGGCGGCGGAGGCCGTCTATCCGGGCGCCTCGTGGGACCGGATCGCGGATCCCGCCTCCACAGGCTTTTCGGCCGAGGCGCTGGACGCGATCCACCCGTACGTGGACGGGATCAACACCTCCGCCGTGATGGTCGTGGTCGGGGGGCGCGTCCTCTTCGAACACGGGCCCGTGGATTCGCTCAGCTATCTCGCCTCGGTCCGGAAGAGCATCCTCGCCATGCTGTACGGCCGCTATGTGGAGGACGGGACGATCGATCTCGAACTCACGCTCGAGGATCTGGGCATGGACGATGTCCAGGGCCTCCTCCCGATCGAGAAACGGGCGCGGGTGCTGGATCTCGTCACCGCGCGCTCCGGGGTCTATCACCCGGCCTCGAACGCGGGGGACAACCTCGCGGACGCCCCGCCCCGCGGCTCGCAGGAGCCGGGCACGTACTACCTGTACAGCAACTGGGACTTCAACGCGGCGGGTGCAGTTTTCGAACAACTCACGGGGCGCAACATCTACGACGCGCTCGGGACCGACCTCGCGCTTCCTCTCGGATTCGAGGACTGGCACCGGTGGATCCACCGCAAGTCGGGAGACGCGACCAGGTCGCACAACCTCGCCTACCACATGACGCTCTCGACCCGCGACATGGCCCGGATCGGATACCTGATGCTTCGGGGCGGCATTTGGAGGGAGGAGCGTGTGCTTCCGCAGGGATGGGCCGAGCGGATTTCGAGCGTGGTCACGCCGTCGGAGGAGATGAATCCGGAGAGCCGGCGTGGAGGCGAGTTCGGCTACGGCACCATGTGGTGGGTGTGGGACGGCCCGGCGGTGCCGGAGGGGTTCGCGGGCGCCTACACCGGACGCGGAGCCTACGGCCAGTTCATCACGATCATCCCGTCGCTCGACATGGTCGTCGCCCACAAGACGGTGCGGGACGTCCGCACGTCGTGGGACGACTACATGGGGATCCTCGCCCGCCTCGTCGCCGCCCACTGCGGCGCCGACTGCTGACGGTTTTGGCGTAAACAGATCCGAAGGAGGCCGGAACAGCGAGTGAAGGGACTCCAATAGGTTGACTCAGAGGAGACTCCAGGGCATGTGCTGGATGGGGACAACGTCCGCCACGGACTGAACCGGGACCTGGGTTTCACCGAGGCCGACCGCGTGGAAAACATCCGGAGGGTCGCCGAGGTGGCCCGGCTCATGGTGGACGCCGGCCTGATCGTGATCGTCGCTTTCATCAGTCCTTTCCGCTCGGAACGAGAGCCGGCCCGAGCCCTGTTCGGACCGGGTGAATTCCGGGAGATCTCGTAGACGCGCCGCTCGCCATCTGTGAAGAGCGGGATCCAAAGGGCCTCTACGCCCGCGCGAGGAAGGGCGAGGTGAAGAACTTCACCGGGACCAGCCGCCCCTACGAACCCCCCGAACGCCCGGACCTCCGGCTGGATACCAGCACCGAATCACCGGAGCGCTGCGTGGAACGGGTTCTGGAGTCGCTCGGGTAGGTCGGAAGCGCCGTAAGTCAGGTCACCGGGTTTCGGCGCTGGAAGCGGGGACCTTGGTACTCCTCCCCTGCCAACACCTCCCGAAGCGCTTCGACGGCGTCCCAAACGTCCCGGTAACGAACGTAGAGCGGCGCAAACCCGAAACGAAGCAGGTCGGGTTCCCGGAAGTCGCCTACCACCCCCCGCGCGATCAGCGCCTGCATGACCGGATAGGCATCGGGATGGCGGAGCGAAACCTGACTCCCCCGCTCCCCGGCGTCCCGGGGGCTCACCGATGTCACCCCGAACTCCCCGAGCCGTTCGTCGGCCAGGCGGAGGAAGAGATCCCCGAGCGCCTCGCTCTTGCGATGCAACGCGTCCATATCCACGCCTTCGAAGGTCCGGAGCCCCTCATCGAGCGCGGTCATCGAGAGGATCCCGGGAGTTCCGGTCACGAAACGGCGCATCCCGGACGCCGGCCGGTAGCGCGTCTCGAACGCGAACGGACTGCGGTGCCCCATCCAGCCGCAGAGCGGCGTGTCGAGCGTCTGCTGGAACTCCCTTGCCACATAGAGAAACCCGGGAGCTCCGGGACCGCCGTTCAGATACTTGTACCCGCATCCGACGGCAAACTCCACGCCGTCCTCGTTCAGGCGAAGAGGGAAGGCTCCCGCGCTGTGGCTGAGATCCCAGACCAGCGGAACGCCCGCCGTCCGGCCGGCCTCGGTGAGCCCGCGCAGGTCGCGCTTTCGGCCGATCCGGAAGTCCACCTGGGTCAGGGTCGCGACCGCCACCTCCGGTCCCAGGGCCGCCTCGAAGTCATCGGGCGGGACGAGCCGCAGCCGCGCGCCGCTGTCGCTGAGCAGATTCGTGAGTCCCTCCGCCACGTAGAGGTCCGTCGGGAAGTTGCTCTGCTCGGCCAGCACCACCCGCCGCGGCCCCGGACGGCGGAGCAGAGCGCCAAGCAACTTGAAAAGATTCAACGAGACCGAATCGGCGGCGATCACCTCGTCCTCCCCGGCGCCGAGCAGCGGAGCGATCCTGGCCCCCACCCGCTCGGGCAGGCGGAACCAGTCGTGGCGGTTCCAGGAAGCGATCAGGTCCTTTTCCCACTCGCCGGCAATCACCCCGAAAACCCGGTCGAGCATGGCCCTCGAGGGGGGCCCGAGCGAGTTCCCATCCAGGTAGACAACGCCGTCCGGCAGCCTGAACCGCTCGCGAAACCCAGCCAGCGGGTCGCTTCGGTCCCGTTCCAGCAGATCGTCCCGGGTGAGCGGCCGCGAACCGTCCCCAACGTCGCCGATCACCTCGCCGATCATCTCGCCGATCATCGGGCGCCGTCTCCGGCGGGGCGGCCCGGGGCGATAAAGCGGTCGCCAAACCCCCGGTTCCGATCCATGAAGGGATTATTCCGCGACAACGGCCATCTCGCACTACATTGCGCAAACAAGAACCCACGTTCGAGGAACCGCCACTGACCTCCCCGCTTTCCCGCTTCGACCCCGCGGTTGCCGGCTGGTTCCGAGAGCGTTTCGAGGCGCCCACCGAACCCCAGGCAAAGGGCTGGCCCGTCATCGCGCGGGGAGAAGACGTCCTCATCACCGCGCCTACCGGCTCGGGCAAGACGCTCGCCGCGTTCCTGTTCGCGCTGGACCGGCTCACCCGGGAGGCGCGCGCCGGACCGCTGGCGGACGAAACCCGCGTGGTCTATGTCTCGCCGCTCAAGGCGCTGAGCGCCGACATCCGCCGGAACCTCGAAATCCCGCTCGCCGGAATCGCCGCGCGAGCCGCGGCGGCGGGCGATCCCCTTCCCGCGCTCCGCGCCGAACTCCGCACCGGAGACACGCCTGCCGCTCAGCGGGCCCGGATGACCCGGAAGCCGCCCCACATCCTGGTCACGACGCCGGAATCGCTCTACCTGCTGCTCACCGCCGCCCGCGGCCGTGAGCTGCTCTCGACCGCGGACACTGTAATCGTGGACGAGATCCACGCGCTCGCGCGCGACAAGCGCGGAAGCCACCTCGCGCTCTCGCTCGAACGCCTCGACCGGATCGCGGGGCGCCGCCTGCAGCGCATCGGCCTCTCCGCCACGGTCCGGCCGATATCCGACGTGGCCGGCTTCCTGAGCCCGCGCACGCCGGGGGGACCGACCGTCATTGATGTCGGCCACCGCCGGGAACTCGACCTCGCGGTGGAGATTCCGGGCAGCGAACTGGGTGCGGTGGCGAGCCACGAGATCATGGAGGACATCCGGGACCGGATCGCCACCCTCATCGAGGAACACGACACCACCCTCGTGTTCGTGAATACCCGCCGAATGGCGGAGCGGCTGACCCACGATCTGGGCGAACGGCTTCCCGCGGGGGCCGTACTCGCCCATCACGGCAGCCTCGCCCGGGAGGTGCGGCTCGAGGCCGAGCGCCGGCTCCAGACCGGGGAGGTCCGGGCCATCGTCGCGACAGCCTCCCTCGAACTCGGGATCGACATCGGTTCGGTGAACCTGGTCTGCCAGCTCGGCTCGCCCCGTTCCATCGCGGTCGCCCTGCAACGGGTCGGCCGCTCCGGCCACTGGCTCGGCGCCACCCCGAAAGGGCGGTTCTTTCCGACGACCCGCGACGACCTGGTCGAGTGCGCCGCGCTGATGGCCGCCGTGAACTCCGGCGATCTCGACCGCATCCGAATCCCCCAGGCGCCCCTCGACATCCTCGCCCAGCAGCTCGTGGCGGAAACGGGAGCCACGCCCGAGCAGCGGCACGATCTGGACCAGTTGTTCGATTTCGTGCGCGGCGCCTACCCCTACCGGCGACTCGAGCGGACGGTGTTCGACGACCTCGTCGCCATGCTCTCGGAAGGCATCGCGACCGCGCGCGGCCGGCGCGGCGCCTACCTGCACCGGGACACCGTGTCCGGCACGGTGCGGGCCCGGCGGGGCGCCCGGCTGGCAGCCATCCAGAGCGGCGGAGCGATCCCGGAGACGGCGCAATATCAGGTGGTCGCCGAACCCGAGGACCGGATCGTCGGCCAACTCGACGAGGACTTCGCCATCGAGAGCTACCGGGGCGACGTCTTCCTGCTCGGGACCACCGCCTGGCGGATCCGGCGGATCGCCGAAGGACAGGTCCGGGTCGAAGACGCCCAGGGCGCGGCGCCGACGATTCCCTTCTGGAGGGGAGAGGCGCCGGGCCGGACCCCCGAACTGAGCGTGCGGGTGGCGGAACTCCGCGAACGGGTGGACGAAGGCCCGCCGGAGACAGCTCGCGCCGAGTTGAGCGCCGCTGCGCGTCTCGAGCCCGGCGCCGCCGACCAGCTCATCCGCTATCTTGCCGCCGGCCGGGCCGCGCTGGGCGCCATGCCGAGCCAGCGCACCGTGGTTATCGAGCGGTTCTTCGACGAGTCGGGCGGGATGCAGCTCGTGATCCACGCTCCCTTCGGAAGCCGGATCAACCGGGCCTGGGGGCTCGCGCTCCGGAAGCGCTTCTGCCGATCCTTCAACCTGGAACTCCAGGCGGCGGCGACCGATGACGGCATCGTCATTTCCCTGACCGACCTGCACTCCTTCCCGCTGGAGTCGGTGTTCTCGTTCCTCAAGCCGGCAACCCTCGAGCCGGTGCTGACCCAGGCGGTTCTGGGAGTACCCCTGTTCTTCGTGCGCTGGCGGTGGGCCGCATCCCGGGCGCTCGCGGTGCCCCGCCGGCGGTCCGGCAAGCGGGTGCCTCCCCCCATCCAGCGGATGCTCACCGACGACCTGCTGGCCGCGGTCTTCCCGGACCAGGCCGCCTGCGCCGAAAACCTCACCGGTGAGGTGCGGATTCCGAAACACCCGCTGGTGGACGAGGCGATCGCCGACTGCCTCCACGAAGCGTTGGACCTCGAGGGCCTGCGAAAGCTCCTCGAAGACATCCGGGGCGGACGGGTGCGCACGGTGGCGGTGGACACCCCGGAAGCATCGCCCTTCGCGGCCGAGATTCTGAACGCCAATCCGTTCGCTTTCCTCGATCCGGCGCCGCTGGAGGAGCGCCGCGCCCGGGCCGTCCGGATGCGGCGTTCGCTCCCGCCCGAGCTCGATTCCGAGGCGGTCCTCGACCCCGAGGCGATCGAGCAGGCAGCGGCGGAAGCGGCGCCGCTGGTCCGGGACGCGGACGAACTCCACGACGCGCTCCTCACCCTGGGAGCGATGCGGGAGACCCCGGAATGGGCCGGATGGTTCGCCGAGCTCGAAGCCGGCCGCCGCGCTACCGCGTTTTCGGCAAACGGAGTTCGGCTCTGGGTGGCCGTCGAGCGGCTGGGTATCGCCCGCGCGGTCTGGCCGGATGCCCTCCTGCCCGAGGCCGGACGGACGGAATCTTTCGAGGTCCCGGACACCCGGGCCGCTGCGGCCGCCGCGGTCGTGCGCGGCGTGATGGACTGCTCGGGACCCATGACCGCGGCGGGGCTCGCCGGACAGCTGGCGATCCCCGAGACGACGGTCGAGGCAGCGCTCCAGCTTCTGGAGGCCGAGGGACTGGTGCTTCAGGGGCGTTTTTCACCCTCCCCGGCGGAAACGGGACCGGTGGAGTGGTGCCACCGGCGGGTGCTGGCCCGCGTCCACCGCCTCACCCTCGCGCGGCTCCGCCGCGAGTCGGCCCCGGTCAGCGCCGCCGCCTTCCTCGACTTTCTCACCGGGTGGCAGCACGCGACGGCCGAAACCCGCCTCCACGGACCGCGCGGGGTCCGGGAGGTGATCGCCCAGTTGCAGGGGCTCGAAGCGCCGGCGGCGGCCTGGGAGTCCCAGATCCTGCCGCTGCGGATCGCCGGCTATCGCCGCAACTGGCTGGACGAGAACTGCCTTTCGGGCGAGGTGGTGTGGGGACGGACCTCCCTTCCGGAAACGTCCCCGAACGGGAGCGCGGCGGCTCGGCTCCCCGCCCGGCTCCCAACCCGGCCGACCCGAGCGGCCCCGATCGGACTGCTCCTCCGAAGTGAACTCGGCCGTTGGCTGCAACGCCGGGAGGAGGACCGCGCGGACCGCTCTTCGGCGGCGGGCAAGGTCCTGAAACTCCTCGAAGAGGGCGGAGCGCAGTTCTTCGCCGAACTCCAGGCGCGCTCCGGGTTATTGCCCGCGGCCCTCGAGGACGCGCTCTGGGAACTGACCGCCGGCGGGCGGGTAACCGCGGACGGTTTCGACAACCTGCGCGCGCTCATGGACCCGCGGCGGCGAAGCGCCTACGGGCGTTACCGAAGGCGGAAGGCGCGCTACTCGCCGGGCCGCTGGGCGCTCCTGGCGGCCAGTTCTCCCGGTGGGGGCCCTGCTGACGAGGGGGGAGAACCGACCGATCACGAAGCGGTCGCCCGCCAACTCCTCCGGCGCTGGGGGGTGGTATGCCGCGACCTGCTGAAGCGCGAGCGGATCGAACCGCGCTGGCGCGATCTCCAACTCGTCCTGCGGCGGCTGGAGATGCGGGGCGAGGTGGTCGGCGGGCGGTTCGTCACGACCTTCGCCGGCGAGCAGTTCGCCGTGCCCGAGGCCGTCGCCCCGCTGCGCCGCGCGGGTCGGGACGGGGGCGAGCCGGGGGCGAGGCTGATCATCGGCGCCGCCGATCCGCTCAACCTGTCCGGGATCCTGATTCCCGGCCCGCGCGTTCCCGTCACCTCGTCGGAAAACCTGGTGCTGCAAGGGGGCGCCCTGACCCCGGCGGGCAGGGGCCCCATCCACCCGGACTACACCCCGAGCGCACCGCCCGGCCCTTCCGGCTCGGAGCAACGATTCGCCGACGATGCGAACTTTCCGCACCTGCCGGACAAGCCGTAGATACGGTAATATGGGTCCTGTGAAGACAACGATCGAACTTCCAGACCCGATTCTCCGCCAGGCGCGCGTGCTGGCCGCCGCCCGCGGGACGACGCTGAAGCAACTGTTCACCGAGGCGCTGGAGGAGAAGATTCGGGCCACCACGGCAAGGACCGGAGATTCCGGGAACCGCCCGCCGTGGATGGCGACCTTTGGAGAACTATCGGACCTGTCCGAGGAGACCCGGCGTATCGAACGCATCATCGAAGACGAGTTCGAGCGCCTGGAACCTGACAGCCTGTAGTGAAACTCACGCGGCATTCGACGCCCGCTGAATCCCCGCTGAACCGCTCGCCTTCGGCTCGCTCATCGTTGCGCTTCGGTCGAAATACACCAGGTATTCCTCCCTCGCGCGCCTCGTCAGCGAGGTCCAGCGGGCGTCTCGGTGCTCACGCCAGTTCCACCACAGGCTGTCCAGACCTGGAGTGATCCTCGACACGAACGCCCTGTCGGCCTGGGCGGACGGAGACCCCGCCGTCGAGGCGTCCGCCATGTTGGCGGACCGGCCCGCGGTCCCCGTCGTCGTGCTGGGCGAGTACCTCTTCGGGATTCGCCAATCGCGGCATCGCTCCCGCTATGAGGCCTGGCTCCGGCGCACTCTGCCGCTGGTGCGGATCGCCAACAGTGATTCAGGCACTGCCGATTCCTACGCGACGATCCGTCTTGAGCTAAAGGCCGCCGGCCATCCCATTCCGGCAAACGATCTCTGGATCGCCGCGCTGGCGCGCCAGCATGCATTGCCGGTACTCAGCCGCGATACGCACTTCGACGTCGTCCGGGATCTGGAGAGGATTTCCTTTTGATGCAGCGATTCTGGTTTCGCCTCCCGCGCCCGCTGCTGAGCGGACTGGTAACCTGCCTCAATGAGCCGGAAACCGAAAGATGACCGGATTGATGAGGCGGTCCTGGCGCTCCTCTGCCTCGGCATTCACGAGCGCGACGCGACCGAAGCCCGCACCTGGAAGACGTTCGACTGGGACGCGATGAATCGGCTTCACCGGAAGGGTCTGATTTCGGATCCGGTCAGCAAGGCCAAGTCGGTGGTGTTGACAGAGTCCGGCTTGCTTCAGGCCGAGGCGGCCTTTCGGCGCCTGTTCGAGGCGGATGACTGAGCCCTGAGGGGCGGGCTTCGGTAGGGGCCTCATGACGGAGGCGGCGCATCGCGGTCGCGGACGTGAATCGCGGAGTCCACGCCGCCAGACGCCGGGAGGGGTAGCCGAAGCGCCTCTGGTCGCCGCGGCGAGCCTGGCATTCCGGAAACGCTTCGGCCGTTCGCCGGAAGGCGTCGCGTTCGCTCCCGGGCGGGTGAACCTCATCGGGGAGCACGTGGACTACTGCGGGCTTCCCGTTCTGCCGGCGGCCCTCTCCCGCGGGGTCGCACTCGCCTTTGCCGCGCGCCCTGACGGCAGGGTGCGCTGCCTTTCGACTGAACCGGGCTTCGGCGAGACCGATTTCGCGCCGGGGGACCCGCCGCCCACCGGATTCGGGCGCTATCTGAGCGCCAGCGCCGCCGGACTCGATGCGGGCGACTGGACCCCGGCGTCCCACACCGGCTTCGACGGCGCACTGGCTTCCGACCTTCCGGTCGCGGCCGGGCTCTCCTCCTCGTCGGCGGTGGTGGTCGCGGGCGCCCTCGCCCTGCTCACGGTTCGGGGCCGCCTCCGTCCCGGGGCCCGGCTATCGCAAGCGGAAACGATGCGCCTCGCCCTCGATCTCGCCGCCGCGGAGCACGGAGTCGCCATCCAGGGCGGCGCCATGGACCAGTCCATCTGCCTCGCCGCCGTCCCCGGACATGCCCTCCACCTCGCGTTCCAACCGCCCGGCTGGACTCCGGTCCCCGTGGACCCGTCCCGGTTCCGCCTGCTCGTCGCCTACAGCGGCCGGCGCGCCGACAAGGGAGGCGCCGCCGGCGCCGTTTTCGACGAAAGGGTCCGGCAGGCGCGGGAGGCGCTCGGCCTCGCCCGGGATCTGCTTCCGCCGGCGGAGAGCTATCCGGAGCTGATCGCAAACCGCACCCGCCAGGAACTCCTCTCGGCCGCCGGCCGGCTGCCCGCCCCGCTGGCGGGGCGGTTCCGCCATGTGGTTTCCGAGGCCAGGCGCACCGCCGCCGCCGTAAAGACCCTTGAGAGCGGCGACCCCACCGCGCTCGGCGCGCTGCTCGACGCCTCCCACGAAAGCCTCCGGCACGACTACGAGGTGAGCACCCCGGAACTCGATGCCCTCGTCGAAACGGCGCGCGGCGCAGGCGCGCTCGGCGCCCGTCTCACCGGCGCCGGGCTGGGAGGCTCGGTGGTGATCCTCGCGTCGCCCGACCGGGAGGCGGCCATCCAGGCACAGTTGACCGAGCGCTACTACCGCCCTCGCGGAACCCCAGACCCCCGGGGGACCCACCTGCTCGACGCCACCCCCTCCGGACCGGCGGCCCTGCTGCTGGCCTAACAGCCTGTGGCAAAACCCACGCGGCCCAGTTCTCCCGGTGGGGGCTCGACCGAGGATCCATCCCGGCCAAACAGCCGGTAGTGAAACCCACGCGGCCCAGTTCTCCCGGTGGGGGCTCGGCCGGCGATCCATCCCGGCTGAACCGCGCCGCGCCGCGCCGCTCATCGTTGCGTTTCGGTCGGAATACACGCGGGCCAGTTCTCCCGGTGGGGGCTCCTCCCTCACGTGGGTTTCGCCACAGGCTGTTAAGCGGTCAGGGAGCCGAACTGCGCGCTCCCAGTTTGCCAGCCACGTCGCTCGCGAAGCTGTAAAGGACCGGAACGAGGAACAGCGTGACCAGGGTGGCGAAAGCGACCCCGAAAGCCAGCGACACCGCCATCGGAATGAGCGCCCTTCCCAGTTCCACCGTTCAGCCGCCGTCGGTGGGCCGAGGGTCGCCGTCACGCGCGCCGCAGGCCCCGGTCCAACCGCTCCCCGAAACGGCAGATCCACAAGGGGAAGGGCCGCGTCCGGCAGCGAAACGCGCACCTCGGACACGTCCAGAGAAAGCAACTCCAGAAGCGGCGCGCCGGGGGTGACCCATTCTCCAACCTCGGCGTTCCGAGAGGCAATCAGGCCGGCATGCGGAGCCAGGATCTCCGTGTTCTTCAGATCCTCCTCGGCTCGTTCGAGCGCCGCCCGGGCGGCGCTGGCTGCCTCTTCGGCCGCCGCCAGTTGCGGGAGCCGAAGCGCCAGGGGATCGGGGGCCATCCCCGCCCCGTCCCATTCCGACCGAGCCAGGTCCGCACCTGCCCGCTCCCTCAGCACCCGCAGTTCCGCCTCGGCAACGGCGCTCCGCGCCTGCGCGAGAGCCTGCTCGTAGGGAGCGCGCCGGATCCGGAACAGGGGAGCTTCGGCGGCAACCTGCGCCCCGATTCGGAGAGCGTCCGCCGCCCAGATCACCTCTCCGGCCGTCTGGGCGGAGACGGTGGTCCGCCTCGCCGGGCGGGCGGTGCCGTCGGCGCTGACCACGACCCGATGCGCCCCCAGCTCCACCGTTTGCACGTGGACCTCGGTCAGGGGCGTCTCGATCTCCTGCGCCTCCGGCTCCGGCCCGAGAGCTACCAGGATCGCGACGGTCGCAACGGACAGCAGCAGAATCGGAACGAAGAGAAAGCGTCGAAGCATCAGCGCGACCTCATTGGGACCCCATCCGCGCGACCGCTCCCCAGACCATGCGAATCAGGCCGCTGGCTGCCCCTATGACGGAAGCAGGGTGTATTGCCAAGCGGAAGCCGCCGATCGGTTCATGGGGACGCGGGCTGGCTGCGGTGCGCACGCGCGGACGGAACCGGACGACCGCCGGTCTACCATTCCGTCCATTCCGTCCAAATCAGCCACCGATGTCTTCCCAGTACCACCCCGGAGAATGAGTCCTTTGCGTTTGTGGGCGCTGTCGGACCTGCACGTATCCCATCCGGCGAACCGGGAAGCGCTCGAGAGTTTTCCGGCGCATCCGGAAGACTGGCTCATCCTGGCGGGGGACATCACGGATGGGGCCCGGCACCTCGACTGGCTGCTGGGGCACCTCACCCCAAAGTTTCGTCAGATCGTCTGGGCCCCCGGAAACCACGAACTCTGGACTCTTCCGGACATTGCCCCTCCACTACGGGGCGTCGCTCTCTATGAGCGGCTCGTCGAGATAACCCACGCGCACGGCGCGCTTACCCCCGAAGACCCCTACCCGATTGTCGAGCACCGCGACGGGAGGATCGTGATCGCGCCGCTGTTCCTGCTCTACGACTACAGCTTTCGGCCGCGGCACGTTCCGCGCCATCAGGTCGTTCGCTGGGCCCACGAGACCGGCGCCGTCTGCACGGATGAATACGTGCTGCATCCCGACCCCTTCCCGGATCGGGACTCCTGGTGCGCCGCGCGCTGCGAATCCACCTTCGCACGGCTCGCCGCATGTCCGGCGGAGATCCCGAAAGTGCTGATCAATCACTTCCCCCTCGAAGAGGAACACGCCGTGCTCCCGCGCGTTCCCCGCTTTACCCCCTGGTGCGGAACACAGCGGACGCACGGTTGGCACCGGCGCTTCAACGCCTGCGCGGTGGTGTACGGGCACCTGCATATCCGGGGAATTCATTGGCTGGACGGGGTGCCCTTTCAGGAGGTATCGCTCGGCTATCCAAACCAGTGGGACCAAGCGCGGGGGGTCGGCGCCTATCTGCGCGAGGTGACCCTGGCGTCTCGAAGTCCCGCTCCCCGATGACAGTCGTGGACGATCCGTGGTGGAGGCCCTGGCGCGAGGCCGAGGGCTCGCTCATCCTGCATGTGGACCTCCGGCCTGATCAGGGAAGGGAGGCGCGGGCTCTGGGTCTGCTCGAGGACGAAGAACGGCGGCGATGGGACCAATTCGTGGTGCAACGCGCCGGGCGCCAGTACTCTCTATGCCGGGCGGCCCTTCGGATCAATCTGTGCGAGCGGCTGGGGTGCCGGAACCGTGAACTCTCCTTCGGCTATCTCGAACACGGCAAGCCGTTCGCCAAAGTGAACGGGGCGCCCTCGCCCATCAGTTTCAACGTGAGCCACAGTGGCATGCACGGCCTGATCGCCTTCGCGGAGCACGATGATCTCGGAGTCGACCTGGAAGAACGCGCTCCCGGCAGGAATTTCGACGGCATCGCGACCAGCGTTTACGGTCCGGCCGAACGGCGCGCCCTCTCAGCGGCCGCCGGACGCGAGAAGGCGGATCTGTTCTACAGGCTGTGGAGCTTGAAGGAGGCTTTGATCAAGGCCCTCGGCACCGGGTTTTCTCTGAATCCGTCCCGCTTCGAGGTGCCCCGCCCGATGCTCGAGGGCGGGCGGTCCGGCGAGTTCCGCTTCCCGCACAGGCCGTCCGATTCCTTCTGGCTGGAGGACCTGGGAGAACCCCGGTTCGCAGCCGCGCGCGCCTACCGGTTGCCGGCGCCCGACGTTATACCGAGCGGTTTCAGCGCGAGCTGAAACCGGTCCGGCGGAGGAAATCCACCGTCAGCCTGGCGCATTCCTCCGGCTTCTCGAGTTGCGCGAGATGGGTGGTCCCGGGAAGGAACTCGTAGTCGACGGACTTCGAACGGCTCAGATCGCAAGCCGGAAGAAAGTAGTGTTTGAGAGACGGGTCCGCTCCGATCACCTTCACCGGCAACGGTAGGGAATCCGGGTCCACCATACGGGAGAAGCCAGATATCGACGCCAGGATCTTCGCTTCGTACTCGGGCGGACACCGAAGCTCACAGCCGTCCGCCGCGGACCGGAGCGTCGTCCGGGCCATCAACCGGGGCACATCGGGGACGACACGGGCGAGTGCCGGCTGAGCGTTCATCAGGTCGATGAATTCCTGCTGGTTCCGGAACCGGGACGCACGGATCCGGGTTCGCGCTGCCGCCTGGTGACAGGCAAGTTCGAAAACTCGCTGTCCGACTCCCGCCTGGAACAAGGGCGGGTCAAAAAGAACCAGCGCCGCATACGAGGCGCCGAGGGAAGGTGCCAAGGCGGCTGCCAGACAGGAAATGGAGTGGTAGATGCCGGCTCTCGGCCGGACTCCGAAAGCACGGTCTACTACCTGGCCGACGGCCTCCAGATCACGGCAGAAGGTCGGAAGGCTGTGCCGCGCCAGATCTCCCGACGGGTTCGCCCCATGATTCCGAAGGTCGAACACAATGACGTCGAACTCGTCCAGCAGAAGCGACCAGAACGGGTAGTAGAGGTCGATAGCGAGCCCGTTGCCGTGGCTCATCAGCAGCCGGGCGCCATCGGGATTCCCGTATCGGCGGACCGGCACCGCAACGCCGCCCTCCAGCTTCGCTTCGGCGGTGGAAATCGCCCCGGGCGGGGCCAGCGAGGCGGGATCACGCATGAGGCTCTCGACTCTTGATCGGGGCCGCCGGCTGCGTGGTCGGAATTCCCGCCCCGGAGGCGGGGATTCCCGCGCCTCCGGAAGGGGGGTCAGGGGGTCAGTTCCCCTTTTCCTCCGGCAATGCCAGAGCCACGTAGGACTCGGGCACCCGGCCGCGCTGACCCGTCTGCACCACGATGTACTGCCGGCCCGCGTGCTTGTAGGTCATCATCCCGTACATCCCGATCGCGGGAAGCTCGAGGCTGCCGACCTTCTCGCCAGTCCGCTTGTCGTGGGCATTCAGGACCCGGGGACCGGCCATGCCCTCGGTCGTGAGCAGCAGGTCGCCGCTCACCATGAGGATCGACTTCCCCATCCCGCCGACCTTGGAGAGATCCTTCCCCTCAAGCGCCGGATGGTTCTTGATCCGGTCGTTCGGCTCGCCGATCGGGATCCACCAGAGGTGTTCCCCGGTGTTCATGTCGATCGCGGTGACCCGGCTGTAGGGCGGCTTGTAAATGGGGAGCCCGTCCGGTCCCGGTACCCCGATCGTCCGGTAGTTGACCCAGTCGGACACCGTCTCGCCGATCGTCGTGCACTCGCCGCTCGGGGAGGTGCAGTCGTGAACCGGCTGGTCGGCGTCCACCCCCGGCTGCACCATCCGCCCCGAGCAGGACGGCCCGGACGACTGGTAGAGGATCCCGGTGGCGGCATCGAGCGCTGCCGGATGGGTGATGTTCACTCCGGCGGTGCTGCCGCAGGCGACCCAGCCCTTGTTCTCCTCGAATCCCTTCGGGATCGGGGGCATGTAGGGACCGCCGACCCGATACTCGGAAACGATCTCCATGGCCTGCTGCCGGAGTTCCGGGGTGTAGTCGATGAGGTTGTCCTCGCTGAGATCCAGCGGCTCGAGCGGCGCCGGCAGCGTCGGGACCGGCTGGGTGGGCGAGAGCTTTTCGCCCGGCACCATGGACTGCGGAACCTCCTGCTCCTCGATCGGCCACACCGGCTCGCCGGTCTCCCGGTTGAAAGCGAAGGTGTAACCCTGCTTGGTGGTCTGGATGGCCATCGGGACCTTCTCGCCGTTCACCGTCACGTCCGCCAGGATCGGAACATTCGGGAGGTCGTAGTTCCAGATCGGGTGGTGGGTGGTCTGGAAGTGCCAGACCCGTTCCCCGGTCTCGGTGTTCAGCGCGATGACGCTGGTTCCGAAGAGGTTGTTGCCGGGGCGGAAGCCGCCGTAGAAATCAATCGTGGGCGCGTTCGTCGGGATGTAGACGATGTTGCGGTCGAGGTCGGCCGACAGGGGAGCCCAGGACGAGACATCGCCCGTCCACTTCCAGGCTTCGCTCTCCCAGGTGTCCATCCCGAAGGCGTCTTCCGACTGCGGGATGACGTTGAACTTCCACTTGAAGGCGCCGGTCTTCACGTCGTAGGCGAGGATGTCGCCGGGGATGTTCTCGATCCGGGTCTGGTGGTAGCCCTGCGCGTGCGAGTTCCCGATGACGATGGTGCCATTCACCACAATCGGCGGTGAGGAACTCGTGATGTAGCCGATGGTAGGAGGAAGTCCCTCGGACGGGTCGTAGTTGAGACCGCGGTCGGCGATCAGGTCGGCGACCAGATCCACCACGCCCGTCTTCGGGAACCCCGGAATCGGAACCGGCTTCCCGAAGCCTTCGAGATGCTCGCCGGTCTGCGCGTCGAACGCATGCAGGAAGAACGCGGGCGAGATCACGTAGATCACCAGCCGCCCGTCCATCTCCGCGTAGGCGACCCCCTTCCCGTAGCTCGAACGCATGGATTCCTGAAAGCGCCGCGTATCCGGCTCGCTATAGGTCCACAGCGTCTCTCCCGTCGCCGGATCCATCGACACGACGGTTCGCCGATAACCTACGACCGAGAAGAGCTTCCCGTTGATGTAGCTCGGGGTGGCCTTCGAAAGGTAGCTCGGCTTCGGCCCGTAGTTGTCGCCCCGCCACATCCAGGCGACTTCCAGATCGGCGAAGTTGTCCGCATTGATGTCGTCAAGCGGCGAGGAGCGAGTGCCCCAGGCGTCTCCGCTCTGGTAGCGCCATTCCCCTTCGGGCATGTCGCGGTTCTGCGCCACGAGGGGCGCCGCCAGCAGCAGCGCGACCGCCAGGCTGCCGGCGATCTGCGCCGCGCTTTTCCAAGGCGCAGAAAGAGGGCTCATTCGGGTCATCTGGAACCTCCAGTGATTTGGGAAGCGGCTAATCGTAAGGCTTTCCACGGCCGGTTGGCATCGCCGAAGCGAGGCCGAACAATGGGGAACGGTGGACTCTGGCCGGCACGGTCGCCTGCAAGGGGACCAAATCAGCGCCCAGACCCCCCGAAAACCACGGGTGCCCACCTGCTACGTCCGCGGACGTTGGAGCGTTCCATCGGCTAGCGCAGAACGTCCAGCAGATTCGAATGATCGTCCGTCCACAGATAGCGCTCTTCGGGTTCGGCAGCGTCCCCCGTCCACGGTTCCGCCCGTCCCAGCACGCTCGGATCGGTGATGAAGTCGGTGTTCAGGGTGAGCAGGACCCAGGTCGCGGTGTAGCGGAAACGTTCCGGTTCCGGGTCACTGACCATCAACAGCGACAGGAAGTCGAGCCGGAGCGACTGAGCCCGGATCACGGGAGCGAGGTCCACGTGCCGGTTCGAGATGTGGACGGCAATCGTGCCGCCCGGGGCAAGGCGGCTCTGGTACAGCTCGAAAGCCTCGGCCGTCAGCAGATGGACCGGGATGGCGTCCCCGGCAAAGGCGTCGAGCACGATCACGTCGAACGCCGGCTCCCCCTCCTGCTGTTCCCTCAGCAGACTCAGTCGGCCGTCGCCGAGCACTACCTCCACATCCACCGGCGAATCGGTGAGGAAGGTGAAGAAGTCGCGCGCCGCGCTCACCACTTGAGGGTCGATCTCGTAGAAGCGGAACAGGTCGCCCCTGCGCCCGTGAACGAGTATCGACCCGGTTCCCAGCCCGAGCACCGCCACGCGGAGGGGCTGGACCAGCCGCCGCTTCGGGTGCCGGTTCAGCACCGCCTCGATGCCGGTGCCCTCGTAGTAGTAGAGGGTGGGCTCCATACGGCGGCCGGGAGCGAACCACTGGGAACCGTGCGCGATCCCGCCGTGCCACATGTCGCGGCGCCACTCGAGGGTGCCGGGATAGGCCTCCATCACCCGAACGACCCCGAAGAAGTTCCTGGTGGCGGAGAGCGGACGCCGGTGCTCGAGCGCGCTGATCGCGATGACGATGCCGAGAGTTGCCGCCGGGACCAGCTTCCACTTGAGAGCCCGGGCTCTTTCGTCGGACGGCCTGCCGACAAGGAAGGCAACCCCCACCGCGAGGACGAGGGCGAGCGGATACTCCCAGACGTTCGGGAACAGCAACGGACTCCCGAGCGACGCCGCGAGCCCCCCGAGAGCTCCGCCCGCCGTCATCGAGAGATAAAAGCCCGTGAGCCGGGACACAACGGGCTTCCTCCGCGCGATCTCCCCGTGGACGATCCAGCAACCGATGAACAGGAAGGAGAGCGCCGCAGCGGCGTGCGCGATCAGGGCGCTGTCGAGGCCGTAGGTGATGTCCTGAAACCACACGAAGAGGCACGCCGCCACCGAAACGAGCAACAACGGAGGGAGGACGCGGCGGGGGTACGGGTTTCCGCCGCGGAACGCCAGGATGAAGGTGAGCAGATAGATGGCGAGCGGAGCGATCCAGAGGAACGGGACCGCCGCCACGTCCCGGGTCAGGTGGGTAGTGACGGCCACCAGCGCCAGCGAGCCGACCGCGGCCAGCAGGAACACCGAAACGTGAAATCCCTGGGCTCCGTGAAGCTCCGGCCGTGAGGCGCCCGCCGGGCTCCGCGCGGAGAAGAAACCGGCGAGAGTCGTTACCAGGGCGAGCAGAAGGAATCCCCCCGACCACAACTCCGCCTGTCCGACGAGTCCGACAAGCGGTTCGAGCAGCAGCGGGTAGCTGGCGAGACCGATGAGGGAGCCCGCGTTCGAGAGCGCATAGAACCGGTACACGTCGGGCGCCGGCGCTTCGCCCACTCCCGGACCGCCGGCGCGCGCCAGCCATGCCGAGACCAGCGGAGTGGTTGCGGCGAGCGCGAAGAAGGCGGGCCCCAGGGTGACGAGGAGCGTGAGGAGGATCCAGCCCGCCGGAGCCTCCCCGCCCGCGGGAGCCCAGTCGGGTCCGGGAATCGGCGGAAGACAGAACAGGGCGGCCAGACCCAGAACGAGTGCGTGGACCGCCACCTGAATCCGCGGAGGGAACCGGGTAACCAGCAGATGCGCGTAGAGATATCCGCCCAGCAGGACTGCCTGGAAGAAGAACAGCGCCACGGCCCAGACCATGGGCGCCCCCCCGTACCAGGGAAGCAGGCTCCGCGCTGCCAGCGGCTGCACGACGAAGAGCAGCAGCGCGCCCAGGAAGACCGCGGTGCCGGAGATCCAGATTCTGCTCACGAAAGGCGGGGGGGATTGCTACGATAAGCGGCCATCATGAAGAAACGCCGACCGCATTCTCCGCAAGGGCCTTCCGGAACCGTAAAGGCAGCGGCTCCGCCGCCGGCTACCGGTCCGGCGACCGCCAAAAAGGGCTGGGGCGCCGCGCCGTACCTCGCGATCGGTTTGCTCGTAGTGGGCGCCGCGGTGTTCTTCGTCGCGGCCTTCGAGGACACCACCGTGGAGAGCGAACTGCGGCCGGCCTCGGACCTGTCCGCCGCCGCCTACGACCTGGCCCATGATTTGGGAGGTCAGGTAGCCAAGCCGTTTCCCTACTTCGACTCGGTCGAGGAGGCGCGCCCCTTTCCGGTGACGCTTCCACCCAACACATACACCAACGAAACGCTGCAGACGACCTACGCGATCGCCAAGGAGATTCCCGAAGTGCTGGTCCAGTTGCCGTGTCTTTGCGGTTGTCACGGTGCTTCGGAGGATCACGGAAGCCTGCTCGACTGCTACGTGGACAACCACGCGGCCACTTGAAGCACCTGTCTCCAGGAGGTCCTCCTGGCCCAGCAGATGCACGAAGACGGAGCGAGTCCCGACGAAATCCGCGAAGCGATCTACGAGCACGAGTTCACCGATATCCCGCTGAGGTAGCGCGAACCGCCGGGAGACCCGGAGACTCCCGGCCTCCGGCTATCTTCCCGGCCTCCGACTAACGCTCGCGCCAGTACAGGGGATTCGGGCGGTAGCGCGGAAACGCCCAGGGAAGGTCCTGCGCTTCCGAAATGGTTGATGCTCCGGAGGCCGGAGTGTCTCCGGTCGCCCTTGGCCCTCCCCGGGGTCCGTGCTCCTCTTCGAGGTAGTCCAGCACCTTTTCCTGCACGTCGGGCTCGAGCGGCGGCATGCCCATCCCGGTCATCAACTCAAGAACCTCTTCCCACTGCGCCCGGGGGAGGTTCAAGGAAGTGATGTAACTGACGTCGTGGCAATAAAGGCAGTTCTCGTCGATGAGAGCCCGGCCCTCATTCTGCTGAACACCGGCGGTCCCGCCATCCGGGGACGCGTTAGCGGCAAAAGGCAGCAGCGCGACCGATATGGCCAGCAGGAACGGCCGCATCTCAGATCGCCGTGACCGCAATTCGGTGCATTGCGTTGTTCAAATAACCTCGCGGGTTCCAGCCGGGGACGACCATGGGTTGCTGGCGTCCCCGGTGATCCGTGGCGCGCGCCCAGATCTCGTAGTGACCCGGGATGTCGAAGGCCACCGAGCCTTCGAAACGCTGCCACGCGAATGCGTTTTCGGGTTCCTCGAGCTGACACTCCAGCCAGGTCGCTCCGAAATCGGCGCTCAGATGCATGGCGTTTACCGCGCCGTCGCCCGCCCACGCCCAGCCGCGTACCGCGAGCGGGCTCGCGGCGGAATGCCGCACCCCGGTTTCGGGACGGGTGATGATGGACTTGACCGGCATCGGACCGATGATTTCCATGTCCTCCTCGGGCACCTCGGTCCCCGGGGACACCGGATAGCGGGGCACGCGGTAGGAAAATCCCGTCATCTTGGGTCCGTCGTGCACCTGATCGCGGACCCAGAGTCGCCGCAGCCACTTGCCGCTCGCCGAGGCGGGGAAGCCCGGAGCGACCACGCGGAGCGGGAATCCGTGGTGGGGCGGCAGCGGTTCGCCGTTCATTTCCCAAGCCAGCAGGGTGGAGTCGTCCATCGCCTTGGATACCGGGACCCCCCGCGAAATCGGAATCTCATCGGGATTTCCGCTCAGGTGGGGATCCTCCCCGTAGTAGGCGACGTAGACGGCGGTGTCGAGCACCCCGGCAGCGCCCAGCACATCGCGGAGACGCACGCCGGTATAGCGCGCACAACCCACGGCGCCGAGCCACCATTGGTTTCCCGACGCTCCCGGCTGAAAGGCCGCTCTCCCGTTGCCCGCGCACTCGAGAACGAGAGCCCGGGTTACGTTTTCGAATCTCGATCGCAGGTCGTCAAGCGAGAGTTCCAACGCGTTTCCGACCTCGCCATCGATCCGGAGCGACCAACCCTCCAGGCTTCCGGAGAGCGCCCGCTCCGGCAAGCTTCCGTTGTTTCGTACGAAGTGTTTGTCGTTGGGCGTGTGACGCGGATCGAGGTCGGCGACCAGGGTCTCGGCGTTCACCGGCCGCTCGCTCAGAATCCGAAGGCCGCTCTTCCCGAAGACCGTGCCCGCGGTCTGGGCGGCAGCGCCCTCCAGGGCCAGGGCGCTCGCGCCGGCAGCCACCGGGACCGACCCGAGGAACCGCCGTCTCGACAGGAGATGGACAGGTTTCATGGCCGGGAAATGCTATCCGACCGGAAGCACTCGCGGGCACCCATCCCGATGCCATCCTGTGCGTTCGCTCGCCCGTTCGCGTTGTCGAATTGCCGCGCGCGCTAGACTCGTTTGCGGTTCGTTTCGCGATGCGCGCGGGGTGTTCCATCCAGTTTCGGTTCCAGTCGGAGCCGCCCCCACAATCCGGCGGCTTCGGCAGGGCCGCTCGATCTGGTCCGTTTTTGCTTGATCCGGAACACCGCCATGCCGGAACACGTTGCCGGAACACGTTGCCGGAACACGTTGGCGCTCCGGCAAAAACCACGCCGCAAGCCGGGAAGCTGACAAAACCTTCCTTTCCCGGGAATCTCTTCTCCGGTGGACCTTGCTCCGCCCCCACATCCCTTTTTCCGACAGTTGAAAAACGCCTCTTCTCATGCCTACCCAGCCGAACGGCCACGCCTTCGCAGGCGGCAAACCGGCGGGGGAGTTGTACCTGGAGAATGCGCGCTTCGAGTTCGGACGGCTACGCCGCCTGGCCGAAGCAGCGATCGTGCAGGTGCCGGACGATGCGGCGCTTCATCACCGACTGTCGAAGGACACCAACTCGATCGGAATCCTGATTCGTCATCTGGCCGGCAACCTTCGGTCCCGCTGGACGGACTTTCTGACCACCGACGGCGAAAAACCGGATCGAAACCGCGACTCTGAATTCGACCCCTGCGACCATCTGAGCAGGGAGGATCTCCTCGCCGAGTGGAACCAGGCGTTCGCGCTCCCGGAGGAGGTGCTGTCCGCACTCCAGCCCGCGGATCTCCGGCGAACCGTCCACATCCGTGGCGAGGCGCTTCGCGTTCAGGAGGCCATTCAGCGGCAGGTTGTCCACCTTGCCTACCACACCGGCCAGATTGTTCTGCTGGCCCGCTCGACCACTCGGGAATGGAGTTCGCTTTCCATTCCACGCGGAGCGAGCCCCGACTTCCGGAGGCAGTACAAGAAATGAGATTTCCGGACCTGAACACTCCCGTCGCGGTCCGCCGCGCGCTTCCCCCGATCCTGGCCGCCCTCGTTCTCCTTGCCGGCGGTTGCGCCGGCACGAACCGGCCGGCGGCGACGCCTCCGGACCTTGCCGAGGTCGGTGAGGCTTCGTGGTACGGCATCGAGGAGCGCGGTCGGCCGACCGCCAGCGGAGAGGCGATGGACCCCGGCGCGCTGACCGCCGCCCATCGCACCCTGCCGTTCGGCACGATCGTGGAAGTCACGAACGTCGAGACCGGCGCCGCCATCCAGGTGCGGATCAATGACCGAGGTCCCTTCGTTCGCTCCCGGGTGATCGACCTGTCCCACGAGGCGGCCCGCCGCCTGGGCATCCTGCAAAAAGGTGTGGCCCAAGTGCGGTTGACCGTTGCGCATATCCCCCCCCGAACACCCTTCACCGTACAGGTTGCCGCTTTTGGCCGACGGCAGGCCGCCGAGAGGTTCTCCGAAAAGCTCAGGGCGGATGGGTATTCGGGAGTCGAGATAACTCCCGGAGACGGGGTTCACCGGGTTCGGGTGGGACGCTTCATGAAGCGGTCGGACGCCGAACTGACCGCACGCGCGCTCAAGGGCCACGGCTATGACGCCCTCGTGGTCCAGGTCCAGCTCTGATCCGCCCGCTCTGATCCGCCAGCTCTGATCCGCCAGCTCTGATCCGCCAGCTCTGATCCGGTAGCAGGGCCCTGAGCGGCCGGCCCCTGGGGCCCCTGGGCTGCTAGCAGCCTGTGGTGAAACCCAGGCGGCGTTCGAGCGGCGATCCATCCCGGCTGAACCATTCCGCTTCGCTCCGTTCTGCGTTGCGTTTCGGTCGAAATACACCCGGGCCAGTTCTCCCGGTGGGGGCTCCTCCCTCACGCGCATTGTCAGCCGGGCGCCTCGCCGCTCTCGGCACTCACCCGGGTTCCACCACAGGCTGCTAGGCCGCATTTCTCATACTCACGGCCCGAAGCACACCCCGGGGAACCGCAACCTGTTGACGAGGAAGACGGTTCCATGTGAAGCACGGATCCCGACCCACCTGACGGCGTGTCGGATAGGGAACGCCGACTTCCAGCGCGTTGCTGCGAAAGAGCAGGTCTCACAGGTACGCCACCATCCAGATGGTGCCGGCGTTCCCTTGCCTGCGCGTCGCTCCACTTGGTGGGATAGGCGCCATGCGCCATGTTCAGCGTCCGCGTGGCGCCTTCTGCGACTCGGCAAGCGCTCCCGAGTATGAGAAATCCGGACTAGGCCCCCGGGGCGATGAGTACTTCGATTTCCTCTTCGGCGACACTGGAGTCGGTGGTTTCGAGTCGGGCCCGGACCAACCAGCGAAAGCGGCCCTCGAAGGACCGATAAGAAAACCGGGCGTCCTCGGGGACCGGAACCTCCGAGGTGATTTCCCACCGGCCCCCAGCCGGGAGCGACTCGCCACGGCAGAGTTCATGATCCAGCGACAGCACCTTCCGGTTCTTCCCGTCCGCACCACGTTGGTCGGCCGTCAGCGTGATCCGGAGCTCCTTGATCTCGACCGGCCGCCTTGTCACGATCCGAACCGCGCAGCGGATCGCTCCACCTGGCATGGCGGCCTCACTGAGACCAAGATCGCAAACCGAAAACGGGTGCCGCCCAAGGAACCAAACCGTCGCACCCACTGAGCGAATGACGAAGAAAGCCACCAGGAGGCCGCCGAGCAGCCAGGGCAGCGTCCAGCCATAAAACGTCGCAAGGTGGACAAAGAAGAGCGCTCCGAGGACGGTCCCGGAAAGCGAGAGCAGCGAACGCCGCTTGTCGCGGGCAATGAGGGAAGTCCAGACGAGCATGTCCGGCCGTCAGCCTCCGGGGAAGATCCGCCTGTGCAGGCGGATGAGCGGAGGGTGGACGGCGCACCCGATTCTAGGCCCCGCGTCCTCGTCGTGGGACACCTGACCGAGGATCTGACTCCTCGAGGACCGCGACTCGGGGGCGCCGCCGCCTTCGCCGGGTTGCTGGCTCACCGGTTCGGCGCCCGGGTCACGATCCTGACCGCAACCGACGCGGCATTCCCCTATCTCGACGCATTCGCCGGAATCGCGGTGCACCGCGTGCCCTCCCAGGACCGGACCCGGTTCGAAAATCGCTACCGGGACACCGGCGAGCGGGAACAGACGATCCTGAGCCGGGCGGCGGTCATCCCGGAAACACAAATCCGCCGCGCCGTGGGAGAACTTCCTCCCGGATCGGCAGTCTTCTATGGCCCGGTTGCCGACGAACTCGAGGGTGCCGGCCCCCTGCCCCGCCCGCCCGGACCGCGCGCCCTCGCCGGAGCCGCTCTCCAGGGTTTGCTGCGTCACTGGGACAACCAAGGACAAGTCTTTATCCGTTGGTCGCCGGAAATCGTCGGGAGGCTCTTGAGTCTCGACTTCGTGTCCGTCTCCGAGACGGAGTTTCGGGAAGGAACCGACCTCCCGCTCCCCATCGTGGCCGTGACCCGGGGCCGCCGCGGAACGGTGCTTTGTCGTCCGGGACGCCCGGCCACGGAGGTTCCCGCGGTCTCCGCCGTCGAGGTGGACCCCACGGGGGCGGGTGACGTGTTCGCTGCGGCGCTGCTGATCGGGCTGTGGAACAAGAAGCCAGTCCACCAAGCCGCCCAACTCGCGGCCGCCGCGGCGGCGATCAGCGTCGAGTCGCCGGGAACCGAGGGAATCCCCACCCTCGACGAAGCAACCGCCCGGATCAGCGCGTGAGCAACTGGGTGGCGTGGGAACGCCGACCTCCAGGTCGGCACCGCCCGCCGAAAGGCGGGCGAGAGGGCGCGCTGCCGACATGCGTGAGGCGCGCCAGAGAAGACGCACCCGTGTCACCCTCGCGGGTGGCTGAGCCGGGCTATCGCGTGAGCAGCGGAATGGCGTCCGGACTCACCCGCGCGCCGGTTACCCGCCAGGCCCAGATCCCGCGTCGCTGAAACAGGATGTCAGCCCAGAGCGGATCCTCGTCGGGGGGATCGTTCTGAACTCCCAGCCGAACGGCGAAGTCGTTCCACCCGTCGTAGCCGGCGCTCACCGATACCCCGTCCACCTCGTCGGACTCCTCCTGCGCTTCCCCGCCGAGATCGAGGAAGCCCGACCATCCTTTCGCGGCGGAGGGGCCCTCGCGGAGCGCCCTGTCCACCCCCTCGGGCGTCGCGAAACGGTCAATCATCGCCTCGCCCACGGCGACCGCGAGTTGTCCCCCCAGATCAGGCGCCGGCTCGGGGGTTTCGGATCCTCCGTCTTCCGACTCGGCGCTTCGCCGGCTCTCGGCCCGTTGGGAGGCTCCGACCGTGCGGCGCAACTCGCTCTTGAGATTCTCTCGAACCGCTTCGAAGTCCACGAAGTCGTGGAGAGTGTCCGCATCTCCGAGGGCGACCGCCTCGCGGATGCGCCAGGCCGCGAAGTAGGGGCCCAGATAGATGCTGGCGCCGAGGCCGAGAAAAACCGCCCAGCCAAGAAGCAGGTAAAGACGCCGGCGGCTCACTTGGACAATACTAACGGCCGGGAATACCTCGGGTTCCCGAAACAGCCGCCCCGGATTCGGGGCCCCGGGAAACAGTGGGAAAACTCGTCGCTCCTCCGGTCGAATCGGCCGAGTCCTCCATCCATTTCGCCCTGGACGGAGGCGTCTTCGGCGGACTTGGCGAAGCCCATCTGCAACACGCTATTTCGCCCCGTGCGTTGGCGGGCTTCCAGCGGGATGGCTACCTCGTCATTCCGAACGCGCTCGACAAGGGTGAGTTGGCCCGTCTCCTCGAGGCAGTGGACCGCCTCGATGAACGGGAGCGCGGGCGCCTGGAACTCGCTCCGGGCGACATGATGTCCCGCTTCTCGGTCATTCGCTTCGACCCGGCGTTCCTCGAACTCGTCAGTTGGGTTCGGACGTTTCCCAAGGTGTGGGGCATCCTCGGCTGGAACATCCAACTCTACATCTCGCATCTGGTGGTGTACCCGCCGGAAACCTGGGGCGGCCGACAGTGCCGGGCGCCTGTCTGGCACCAGGACAGTGGCCGTCCGGTCCTGGAGTTGGAGCGCCCCGCTCCCCGGCTCTCGGTGAAGGTTGCCTATTGGCTCACCGACACGCACGGCGGAGGCCGCGGCGCCATGGAGGTGATTCCGGGGAGCCACCGGCTCGACGCGCCGCCACCCGAGTGCGACGATCCGGAATGGGATGGCCGGTTCCTGCTGGAGGCGTCCCCCGGCGACGCGGTCATCTTCGACCGCCGGCTCTGGCACCGTCACGGCAGGAACACCTCCGAGGTGGTGCGCAAGGCCCTTTTCTTCGGGTACAGCTACCGGTGGCTCCGGGCGCTCGACTACTCGGCAATGCCGGAGCCGCTGCTTGAGCGCTGCGATCCGGTCCTCCGGCAGCTCCTTGGAGACGGCCTTACGGAAGTGGGGTGGTACCAACCGCAACCCGAAGACGTGCCGCTTCGATCCTGGCTTGCCGCCCGGGTGGGCGAAGAGGGGCTCTGGCAACCTCCTTCCTCCCAGCCACAGCAGGAACTGGGGCCCCGGGAGTGATCGGGGCTCGGGGGGCGCTGGCCGCCATCGCCCTCGGTTCGGCGTTCGCCCTGACTTCGATGGGCGGTGTCCCGCCCGCCCCACAAGCGGAACCGAGCGCCGAACTCCTCTCGGTGGGAGAGCTGCGGGATCGGGCTCGAGAAATCCTCGCCGGAGTCCAGGAACGCGAGGTTCCTCTATCGGTGGCCCGTCGACAGATCGAACAGCTCCTGCGCGACCTGAAAGCGGTGGGCGAAGCGGAAGGCTGGAGCCCGGTGAACCGCCGCCTGGAAATGACGATCGCCCGGCCCGAGGACCTCCGCCCCACCGTCACCGAGGAATGTCCCCTCTTCTTCGAGGAGGAGCTCATCCAGCTCTGCCCGCTCGACCAGTCCCGTTCGGAAATCTGGGGCAACCAGGTGCTGGTCTGCGAGTTCGCCTGCGCCCCGGAATCAGATCCGGAGCGGTGACGGTGCGGTCCGGGCGGTCCCGCCGCACCCTGCGGCCGCTCTACCGGCCGGAAGACGCGCCGGGAGGCGAAGAGCGCACCGGCGTCCCGGGCGCCCCACCCTTCACCCGCGGCATCCGCAGCGGTGGGTACCGCGACCGGCTGTGGACCATGCGCCAGTACGCGGGCTACGCCACCGCCGCCGAATCCAACCGCCGATACCGCTACCTGCTCGAAAGCGGACAGACGGGCCTGTCGGTGGCCTTCGATCTGCCCACCCAGATCGGCTACGACTCCGACCACCCGCTGGCGGCGGGTGAAGTGGGCCGCGTCGGGGTCGCCATCGATTCCCTCGATGACATGGAAACGCTCTTCCGAGGCATCGCTCTCGACGGTGTTTCGACCTCGATGACGATCAACGCGACGGCTCCCATTCTGGTGGCGCTCTACGTGGCGGCGGCCCGGCGCCAGGGAGTGCCGCTTTCGAAGATCGCCGGAACCGTCCAGAACGACATCCTCAAGGAGTACGCGGCGCGGGGCACCTGGATCTATCCGCCCGAGCCGTCCATGCGGCTCGCCACCGACCTCATCGAGTGGAGCCGCCGGGAGTTGCCACGCTTCCAGCCGGTGAGCGTGAGCGGATATCACATGCGGGAAGCCGGCTGCACCGCAGCGCAGGAGGTGGGTTTCACACTGGCCAACGGCCTCGCGTACGTCCAGTGGACCGTGAAACGGGGCCTGTCGGTGGACGAGGTGGCAACCCGCGTTTCCTTCTTTTTCAACGCCCACCGGGACTTTCTGGAGGAGGTCGCCAAGTTCCGCGCGGCCCGCCGCCTCTGGGCGCGGCTGCTGCAAGAGCGTTTCGGCTCCGAGAGCCCGAGGGCCCGGATGCTGCGGTTCCACGCCCAGACCGCGGGGTCCACGCTGACGGCCCTCGAACCCCAGGTGAATGTGGTCCGCACCACCCTGGAAGCTCTCGCCGCGGTGCTCGGCGGGACGCAATCACTCCATACCAACGCGCTCGACGAGGCACTGGGGCTTCCGACCGAGGAAACGGCCGAACTCGCGCTCCGCACCCAGCAGGTGATCGCCTTCGAGAGCGGGGTGGCGGCGACGGCCGATCCGCTCGGCGGCTCGTGGGCCATCGAGGCGCTGACCGACCGGATCGAGTCCGAGGCGCTCGACTGGATCGAGCAGGTGGACCGGCTGGGCGGCGCGGTTGCGGCCATCAGGGCGGGTTTCGTTCAGGCGCGCATCCAGGAAGCGGCCTACGCCTACCAGCAGGACGTGGAAGCCGGCGACGAGACCGTCGTGGGGGTCAACCGATTCCGCCAGGAGGGAGAGCGCAGCCGCGTCGAACCGTTCGAACTGGATGCGGAAACGGAAACCTCCCAGGTCGAGCGGGTGCGGCAGGTGCGCGCCCAGCGAGAGGCCACGGAGGTGGACCGCACGCTTCGGGAGGTCCGCCAGGTGGCCGCCGGAGGAGGCAACCTGATGCCCGCCATTGTGGCCGCGGTTTTGGCGATGGCCACCGTCGGGGAGATCAGCGACGCGCTGAGGGCCGTCTTCGGCGAGCACCGGGGCAACTGATCCGGTGCCCGAACCGGTGGCGCCCTCTTTCGGCGAGATCCTGGCCGCCGGGCGGTACTCCGATTTTCGGGAACGGCTCCGCGGTAGCGGCTGCACGCGCTGCGGGCTCGCGGCAGGCAGAACCCATATCGTGGTGGACCGCGGGAACCCGGAGGCCGCCATCCTCGCGGTCGGAGAAGCGCCCGGGGCTTCCGAGGACGCCCGAGGCATCGCGTTTTGCGGGCGCGCCGGGACGATGCTGGACGAACTCTTCCGAAGCGCCGGCCTCTCCACCGACGAACACCTGCTCATCGTGAATGTGGTCAAGTGCCGACCGCCCGGGAACCGAGCGCCGCACGCCGACGAAGCCGCCCGCTGCCGGCCATTTCTGGAACGGCAACTCGCCCTCTCACCGGCTCGAATCGTCGCGCTCATGGGGGCCACCGCGCTGCGCCATTTCGCCCCGGAACGCGCGAAGGGGCCGCTCAGCGCTCAGGTGGGCCGTTTCTTCCGCCTCCCAACCTGGCCTGAGCACGATTTCGTCACGCTCTACCACCCGGCCGCGATCCTGTACAACCGGTCCCTGGAGGCGCGTGCGCGGGAGCATGTCCGCGCGCTGGCGGCCCGCATCGGCCGCTGATGGCCCGGATGATGGCCCGGATCCCTAACAGCCTGTGGCAAAACCCACGCGGCCCAGTTCTCCCGGTGGGGGCTCGGCCGGCGATGCATCCCGCCCGAACCACTCCGCTTCGCCCGCCACCGGGAGAACTGGCGTTCTTCGTTGCGTTTCGGTCGAAATACACCCGGGCCAGTTCTCCCGGTGGGGGCTCCTCCCTCACGCGCCTCGTCGGACGGGCGCCTCGCCCCCACCGGGAGAACTGGCCGACCTCGGCGCTCACGTGAGTTTCACCACAGGCTGTTAACTCCGCTCGCGGATGTTCCTGGTCACGCTGCCGGCCCGGGATGAGGTGTGCTCGATGATATATCTCAATGAGATATACTTTCTGCGAGAGGGTCATGGCACAAACTGCGAAGCTGTTCTGGTCCGGGCGTTCGCAAGCGGTGCGCCTGCCGAAGTCGTTCCGGATGGAAGGGAGCGAAGTGCGGATCCGGCGTCAAGGCCGCACGGTGATCCTCGAGCCGATCGCAGAAGACTGGGCGTGGCTTGACGCCATCGGCGGCGCCTTCTCCGACGATTTTTTCGCTGAGGGACGACAGCAACCTGACGAACAGGAACGACCCGCTCTGGACACCCTGTTTAACAGCCGGTGGTGAAACCCAGGCGGCCCAGTTCTCCCGGTGGGGGCTCCTCCCTCACGCGCCTTGTCAGCCGGGCGCCTCGCCGCTCTCGGCGCTCACCCGGGTTCCACCACAGGCGGTTAACTGATGCGGTACCTACTCGACACCAACGCCTGCATCGCCCTGCTGAACCGAAGCGATCCCGGTCTGGAAGCGCGCGTTCGCCGCCAACGGGTGGCGGACATCGGTCTGCCCGCCCCGGTGGCGTACGAGCTGTACTACGGCGCTTTCAAGAGTGGCCGCCCGGACGAGAACCTCGCGCGGCTCGACAGCGTCGGGCTGGAAATCGTCCCCTTCGATGCAGCCGACGCCCGATCGGCGGGAGCCGTCCGGGCCGGACTGGAACGCTCTGGACGCCCGATCGGTCCGTACGACGTCCTCATCGCCGGCCAGGCCCGCGCCAGAGGGTTGGTGCTCATAACAGCCAACATGCGGGAATTCCTACGGGTTGACGGCCTGGACTGCGAGGATTGGTCCGACCCGGGGACAGGCAACACCCGCACGACATCCGACCGGTAGCCCGCCCGCCTCCGGCGAGCGGTGCCGGTGTGAAGACGGCGGTCCCTACCCCCGGAACAATGTGGGCTGGCCGCGGAGTTCGCGGATGACGTCCCAGTTCCAGCTCAGGCGGGTTTCGGCCGGCAGCCTGCCGGTCCGGTGGTGGTAGGAACGGAGAAAGCGCTCGGTGGCCGCGTTGACGTAGCCGCCTCCCCTTACTTCTCCGTACTCGGCGAGGTAGTTCTCCATGATGGTCTGGAGCAGCGCATCCCGGCGATCCTTCGCGATCACGCTCGCGGCAGCAACCGCCACGTGGTGCGACTCGCCGTCGTCCATCGCCTCCAGGTGGGGATAGCGCTGGCGAAGCGCTTCGAAGAGCCGGCGGCCGTCGGCTACCACGCGGCGGACCGGACCGGCTTCTCTCAGGATTTCATCGGCGGCCCGCCGTTCGAGGACGTTGAGGTCCCCGGCCTCGGCGTAGCGGTCGACCTCGGCGGCATCCTGCACCCGGACGACGATGCACTCGGCGAGCCGCTCGATGTGCGAGGTCAGCGCGCGTCGATGAGTGCGGGCGGCGTCTCCCGCTCCGAACTGTTTGGAGTCGCGGACCCCCAGCCGAGTGAGGGCTCCGGCCTTCAGCGGATCGAGCGCGACGCCCGCCACCACCATCGGTCCGAGCGCCGCGCCCCGCCCCGCCTCGTCGAGGCCCAGCACCCAGCGATCCCGCGCGGCGGGCGGCGAGTCAGGAGGCATGAACTGCGAAGCGGGATATCCCCGAGTGGATTCTTGCGGTCTCAAGGACCGGCCGGCCGGAATAGAGTTCCATTCGTAACATGAAAGATCAGCGCATCAAGAATCAGCGCGGCAGGGGCCGCTATAACGTTGTCATCATCGGGGCGGGCACGGCCGGTCTCGTGACCGCCGCGGGCACCGCGGGACTCGGAGGACGGGTTGCTCTGGTGGAGGCCGCCAAAATGGGTGGCGATTGTCTCAATTACGGGTGCGTGCCTTCCAAGGCGCTCGTTTCCACCTCGAAACTGATCCAGGGCATCCGCAACGCCGAAGCCCACGGGCTCGACGCCATGGAGCCTCGTTTCCGGTTCGAACGGGTCTTCGAGCACATGCGCGAACGCCGCGCCCAGATCGCTCCCAACGATTCCGTGGAGCGGTTTACCGGGCTCGGGGTGGACGTCTTTGAGGCGCGCGCCCGGTTCGCGAGCCCGCACGAAGTAGAACTCGACGACGGAACCCGCCTCGAAGGCGCCCATTTCGTGATCGCCACGGGCACGAAGCCCTTCGTGCCGCCCATCGCGGGCCTCAAAGGCGTCCCCTTCCTCACCAACGAGACCTTTTTCGACGAGCAGGAGAATGCGCCCGAATCGCTGATCGTGCTCGGCGGCGGACCCATCGGTTGCGAGATGGGTCAGGTGATGAACCGGCTCGGAGTCCGGGTGACCATCCTCACCGACGTCCGCCGCCTTCTCCCCCGCGACGACCACGAGGCCTCCGCGGTGATACACGACGCCTTCACCGACGAAGGCATCGAAATCGTCACCGGGTGCCGGGTGAGCTCCTTCCGGCAGGAGGCGAGCGGCGCGATCACCGCGGAGATGGACGGCGACTGCGGGCCGCGGACCGTCACCGCATCCCGGGTGCTGGTCGCCACCGGCCGCTCGCCGAACGTGGCGAACCTCGGGCTCGAGGCCGCCGGAGTGCGCTACGACGCCCGCGGCGGCGTTCCGGCGGACGCTTCGCTGCGCACGAACGTCGGCCACATCTACGCCTGCGGCGACGTGACCGGTCCATACCGTTTCACCCACACCGCCGACTACCAGGCGCGCCTCGTCGTGCGGAACATCCTCCTCCCCGCTCCCCTGCCCCGGGCGAAGGCCGACTACCGCTATGTCCCCTGGGTCACCTACGTGGACCCCGAGGTCGCTCACTTCGGCCTCCGCGAGGAGGACGCCGACTCGCAGGGCATCGCGGTGGATGTCCACCGGCACCAGAACGACGATCTTGATCGCGCGATCACCGAATCGGCGACGCGGGGCTTCGTGAAGGTCCTGACTCGGAAGGGGAAGGACGAAATCCTCGGCGCCACCGTCTGCGGGCCCCGGGGAGGTGAAATCCTCCACGAGATCATGGTCGCCGCGAAGCACGGGGTGGGCCTCGCAGCGCTCTCCTCGACGATCCACGGCTATCCCACCTGGGCACAGGCCGCTCAGCGGGTGGCGGACGCCTACCAGCGAACGCGGCTCACTCCCCGCGCGAAAGCGATCTTCAAGTGGCTCTACCGGAGGCGGCGATGAGCAAAACCTTAACGGCCCCCGAACAAAGCGGCGCGGCGTTCGACCGGCGATGCATCCCGGCTGAACCGTTCCGCTTCGCGGAACTCATCGTTGCGCTTCGGTCGAAAGACACCCGGTATTCCTCCCTCGCGCGCCTTGTCAGCCGGGCGCCTCACCAGTCTCGGCGCTCACGCCCCTTTGTCCGAGGACCGTTGAAGTTGGGCGCGATCCTCGTCCTGATCGTGGCCCTCGTGGTGATCTTCCCGATCGGCGAGTGGATCCAGGCGGGCGCCGAATGGGCCCAGGGACAGGGCACTCTGGGCCTCGTGGTGTTCGCGGCGCTCTACGCGGTCGCGACGGTGTTCGCGGTCCCGGGATCGGCGCTGACCCTGATCGCCGGAGGCGCCTTCGGCGTCGCCTCCGGGACGGTCGCGGTCTGGTTCGGCGCCACGGCGGGACTCGCGCTGGCCTTTCTCGTCGCCCGGCGACTGGCCCGGGACCGGGTCGCCCAGTGGCTCTCGACCAAACCGTCCTTCGCCGTCGTGGACCGGGCGGTGGCTGCCGAGGGCTGGAAGATCGTCTTCCTCACCCGCCTCACCCCGGTCTTCCCCTTCACCGTCCTGAACTACGCCTACGGGCTGACCGGGGTAGGTTTTGTCGGCTACCTGATCGCGTCGGCGATCGGGATTCTTCCCGGAACCCTGCTCTACATCTATCTCGGGAGCAGCGTCGCCCGCACCGTCTCCGGCGAATCGGACCCCCTGGAACTGCTGTTCCGGGGGCTCGGACTGGCCGCCTTCGTGGTGGTCACGATCCTGATCACCCGGACCGCCCGGCGGGCGCTTCGGGAAGCCGGGGTGGGGGCCGACAAATCCTGAGGACATGACCCTCCGGAACCGCCTGCTTCTCGCGACCGCGGCGGTTCTTGTCGTCAATTCGGGGTACCTCATCGCCGCCCAAGGGGCGAATCTCTTCCACGCGGCGCAGATCCTGCTGCACCCGGTGCTCGGCGTCACGGCGCTGAAGCTGATGCTCTGGGCCTGGAAGAGCATCGGCCCGGCGCTCCGCCGCGATCCGCTCCGCAGCTGGTTCTGGATCTCCGGGAGCCTCTTGGCACTTACCGGTGCCGGGCTCTTCATCTTCGGATCCGCACCCGCGACCCGGCTCCTGCTCTACGCGCACCTGGCCAGCGCCGCCGGGTTCACGGTTCTGCTCGTCTCGCGGCGCGTGCTTCTCGCCCCGCTCCTGCTGGCAGCGGCGATTCCCGTCGGGGCGCTCCTCCGGCCGGTGCTACCCGATCGCGGACCGGTGCTGAACGCCGGCCTGCCCCCTGCAACCATGGCCGGCGAAGCGATGGGCGGCACGGACGGGCCGTTCTTCCCCTCGTCGGCGGAAACGGAGCACGGCGGGCTCATCCCCGAGGAGTTCTTCCTCGAGAGCGACAAGTGCGGCCGCTGCCACGGCGACATCACCCACCAGTGGAGCGAGTCCGCCCACCGCTTCGCCTCCTTCAACAACCCCTGGTACCGGCGCTCCATCGAGTACATGCAAAGCGTGGTGGGGGTGACTCCTTCCAAGTGGTGCGCCGGCTGCCATGACCACGCGGTGCTCTTCAGCGGCCAGATGGATCGGCCGGTCGCCGAGATCGTGGACCGGCCCTCCGCGAGCGCCGGACTCGGCTGCGTCTCCTGCCACGCGATCACCCGGGTGAAGGACACCATGGGGAACGCCGGCTTCGTGATCGAGTACCCCGAGATGCACGACCTCGCGGCCTCCGAGGACCCGCTGATCCGGACGCTCCACGACCTGGTAATCCATCTCGATCCCGAACCCCATCGCCAAGCCTTCCTGAAACCGCTCCACACCGGCGACAGCTCGGCGTTTTGCTCCACCTGCCACAAGGTGCACCTCGATCAGCCGGTGAACGACTACCGCTGGCTCCGCGGCTTCAACAGCTACGACAACTGGCAGGCGAGCGGCGTCTCGGGAGAGGGCGCCCGCTCGTTCTACTACCCGGAGTCCCCCATGACCTGCGCCGACTGCCACATGCCGCCGGTCGCCGGGGAGGACCCGGCGGCGCGGAACGGGCTGCTCCGCTCCCACCGGTTCGCCACCGCGAACACCGCACTCCCGACCCACTTCGGACTCGACGAGCAGCTCCAGGCGGTGCGGGATTTCCTGCGCGCCGGACAGGTGACGGTGGACATCTTCGGCCTCGTGCGTGAGGACGAGGGGGAAGCGGTGGGGTCCGACACGCTGCCGGGACGCGCCGACCCCCTGGTGCTCGCCTCCACCTTCGCGGTCGGCGAAGAATCCGCCTCCCCCACCGGGCGCTACGCCCCTTCGGGCCCGCTCGGCGAGTTGAGCGCCCCGCTCGACGAGGCGCTCCCGGCGCTCGTCCCGGGCGAGACGGTGCGGGTGGACGTGGTGGTGCGCACCCGCGGCGTCGGGCACTTCTTCCCGAGCGGCACCATCGATGCCCAGGAGGTCTGGCTCGAATTCCGCGCCGAAGACGCGGCCGGGCGACCCTTCTTCTGGAGCGGGTTCACCGGTGAGAGTGGCGAGGCGGCGGATGCCCCGGTGGACGGTTCCGCCCACTTCTTCCGTTCGCTGCTGCTCGACGCCCACGGGAACCCGATCAACAAACGCAACGCCTGGTCGGCGCGGAGCGTGCTCTACGTCTCCCCGATTCCTCCGGGCGCCGCCCACACCGTGCGCTACCGGCTGCGGGTTCCCGAAGAAGTCGAGGGGCCGGTGACCCTCACCGCCCGGCTCAACTACCGGAAGTTCGACTGGTGGCACACCCAGTGGACCTTCCGGGGCGAACTCGACGAAGGCGGCGAGGTCGCGTCCGCCTACGACGACCGGGCGGTCCACTTCGACGAGGCAGTCCCGGTCCCGGATGTCCCGATCGTCGAGATGGCGGTGGCCTCGCTACGGCTCCCCGTGGCTGCCGAACCCTCCCCCGCACCCGAAGCCGCCCCGGGCGATCTCGCCCGGGCGCTTCGCTTCAACGACTACGGCATCGGGATGCTGCTCCAGGGCGATCTCCGGGCCGCCGAAGCGGCCTTTTCCACGGTGGCCCGACTCGCCCCCGAATACGCGGACGCACCGGTGAACCTCGCCCGGGTACGCCTCCGGGAGGGGGATCCCGAAGGGGCCCTCGAAGCGCTCGAAACGGCACTAGGGCTCGCCCCCGGGCTTCCCCGCGCCGTCTTCTTCCGGGCGATGGCGCTGAAGGCGCTCGGCCGCTACGACGAGGCGCTCGCCGACCTCGGGGCGGTGCAGGAGACGTATCCCCGGGACCGGGTGGTGAACAACCAGGTCGGCCGGCTGCTCTTCCTGAAGCGCGAGTACGCCGAGGCAGTCTCCGTGCTCGAGGAGACGCTGGCCATTGATCCCGAGGATCTCGAGGCCCACTACAACCTGATGCTCGCCTCGCAGGGACTTCGGGACGCCGAGCGCGCGGCCCGTCACCGCGAGCTCTACCTGCGCTTCAAGGCCGACGAGGCCTCCCAGTTCGTGACCGGGGAGTACCGCCGGACGCACCCGGAAGACAACAACGAGCGCCTCCCCATCCACGAACACCGAGACGGGTTGGACCAGGTGCCCGGGCGCGAATAGCGGCGCGGCAGGTAGGGGAAGCGCCGACCTCTGGTTGGCGTGGTGGCGCGCAGGCACGTCGTCGTCCGGGCCGAGGGAGATCAGAGGTCCGGGCTAGGATTTGTCGTCATGTCCGTAGAGATTGCCCGAGTCGAAGACCCCGACGAGTATCTGCGCGCTCTCGAGGACACGATGCACGAGTGGAATTCGAAGGAAGACGAGATCGCCTGGCGTGACCTTTGATCCGGTGGACGGTTGGCGTGAACGCCGGCGCATGCTGCCGTCTGGGGCCGCTGAAGTCGTCCGACCCCTACCTCTCGTGCGCTCGGTAACGCTGATTGCGACGCTCTGCCCGCTCGCCGGCGCCGCGGGGGCGCAGGAGCCGCACTTTGTCGAGGTGACGGAGGCGGCCGGGATCCGCTTCGTCCACGAGAACGGAGCCTTCGGCGAGAAGTACCTCCCGGAGACGATGGGCAGCGGGGTGGCTTTCTTCGACGCCGACGGCGACGCCGACCAGGACCTCCTCTTCGTGAACAGCCGGCGCTGGCCCGGACACCGCAGCGCTCCCGAACCCACCGCGGCGCTCTACCTCAACCGCGGCGACGGAACCTTCGAGGACGCGACGGCCGGATCGGGACTCGACACCCCGCTCTACGGCATCGGGGCGGCCGTCGCCGACTACGACGCCGACGGGGACCAGGACATTTATCTGACGGCGCTCGGGCCGAACCGCCTGCTGGAAAACACCGGCGACGGGGTTTTTCGGGACGCCCCGCAGGCGGCGTCGGTCGCCCACCCCGGCTTCTCGAGCGGCGCCACCTGGTTCGACGCCGACGGCGACGGGGACCTCGACCTCTTCCTACTCAACTACGTGGAGTGGTCCATCGAGGAGGACATCTTCTGCGCCCTCGACGGCGTCAGCAAGAGCTACTGCACTCCGGAGTCCTATAACGGAGCAAGCGCCGTGCTCTACCGAAACGACGGAAGCGAAGGTTTCACCGACGTCACCCAGGCGGCCGGCCTCTTCAACCCGCGTGGCAAGGGCCTCGGGGTGGCGGTCCTCGACTTCGACGACGACGGGTTCCCCGACCTGGCGGTGGCGAACGACACCCAGCCCAACTACCTCTACCACAACCTCGGAGACGGCCGGTTCGAGGACGCCGGGGTGCTCGCCGGGATCGCCTTCGCCGAAAACGGCGCCGCCCGCGGGGCCATGGGCATCGACGCTTCCGACTACGACGGCGACGGCCTAACCGACCTCGTCATCGGCAACTTCTCGAACGAGATGGTCGCGCTCTACCACAACGAAGGAGTCGGCTTCTTCATCGACCAGGCGCCGGTGTCGGAGATCGGGCGGAACAGCCTGCTCACCCTGGCTTTTGGGGCCTTCTTCTTCGACTACGACCTCGACGGCCGCCAGGACATCTTCGTCGCCAACGGACACGTCGAGAACGACATCGCCGATGTCCAGCAAAGGGTCGCCTACCGCCAGCCTCCCCATCTGTTCCGCAACCGGGGAGACGGCGGTTTCGACGAGGTGACCGCCGGCTCCCCGGATCTCGCGCGCCCGATGGTGGCCCGCGGAGCGGCATTCGGCGACATCGACGGCGACGGCGACCCCGATCTAGTCCTGAGCGAGAACGGCGGCTCCGCGCGCCTCTTCCGCAACGACGGCGGGGAGCGGAACGGCTGGATTGGCTTCCGGCTTCGGGGAGAAAATTCGAACCGGGACGGAATCGGTGCGAAGATCACGCTCGTCATCGAAGATGGCGGAATGACCCGCACCGAGACCCGCGTCGTGAAGAGCGCCACCGGCTACGCCTCCCAGAACCAACTCGCAGCGGTCTTCGGCCTGGGACCGGTAGGGCGCGGCGTCTCCGCGCGCGTGGTCTGGCCTTCGGGCGCCCGGAGCGAAATCGAGGCGCCGGAGATTCGGCAGGTGCTCCTCGTGGAGGAACCTCCGTCATGAGGTTCACCCTTTCGTGTGCGGCGGCCGCCGCGCTGGCCGCGCTCGGATTCTTCGCCACCGCCGCGGGCGCCCCGCCGAGTGCGGCTGCCGCGGCCCAGGTGGAACAGCCCGTGCGGCCGCCCTTGTCCGAGCAGCCGGCGATGATGGTCGGGTCCGGTCAGTGCGTCCTCTGTCATGAACAGTCGCACGAGGACTGGATCTCCTCCCGCCACTCGAAGATGGTGCAGCCGGCCCGCCCTGGCCAAGTACGGGGCGACTTCTCTCAGGAGCGACTCACCCTCCGCGGCGAGGACTACCGGATCCGGAGGGTCGGGTCCAGGTACTTCATCACCGAGCCCTTCTTCACCGGCGAACCGGTGGAGCACCAGGTGGACTACACCCTGGGGAACCGGCGCATCCAGCACTACCTGACGACGCTTGAGGACGGCCGAGTCATCGTGCTGCCCCCGACCTGGGACATCCTCCGGCGCGAGTGGTTCCATAACCTCGAGATCGCGGCCCCGGACCAGCGCGAGGGGATCGTCCCGGTGCAGCTCTGGAACAAGAACTGCTTCGGCTGCCACGTCAGCGACCAGGTAAAGGGCTTCCGGCCGGGCGAAAACCGCTACGACACCACCTGGCTGGACTTCGGCACCACCTGCGAGCGCTGCCACGGGCCGGGCAGCCGGCACGTGGACAAGTACACGAACCTCGACGCCTACGGCGACGACCCCGAACTCCACATCGTGCTGCAGACCCGGCTGGACCATCAGACGAACTCGATGGTCTGCGCCCAGTGCCACTCCTTCCGCGACCAGATGGCCTTCGGATTCGCGGCGGGGGACAACTATTTCGACTTCTTCTTCCCGCTGCTGGAGTACACCCAGGAACCCTCGGAGGATCCCACCTGGTATCCGGACGGGAAGACGCGGCGCTTTTCCACGAACTCGCTCGGGATCTGGCAGAGTGAATGCTTCGTCGAGGGCGGAGCGACGTGTACCGGATGCCACCTCGATCCGCACCGGCCGGACATCGAGCGGAACGAACAGCTCCTCCCGACGAACAACGGCCTCTGCACCGGGTGCCACGAGGCCATCGGCGCCGATCTGACGGCGCACACCTTCCACCCGGCGGCGAGCGAGGGCAGTTCCTGCGTCGAGTGCCACATGCCGCGCAGCGTGACGAGCATCCGGGCCAAGATGCGCGACCACAGCATCTCGATCCCATCGCCGCGCAACACCGCCCGGTTCGGGGTCCCAAACGCTTGCAACGAGTGCCACGCCGCCGAGAGCCCCGAGTGGGCGACCGCCAGGATGGACGAGTGGTGGGGCGAAACGCCGCGCCGCCGGAAGATCGAACGGCGCGCCGAGGCGTACTCCGGGGCGCGCGAACTCAGCCGCGAGGCACTTGATCAGTTGCTCGCGATCTCCACGGACGAAGGAGAGGGCCCGGTGAACCGGGCGAACGCCGCCGGTCATCTGGGCCGCTATCTGGCGGATCCGGAGACCCGCGATCCCGCCACTCAGGCGCTGCTCGCCGCCTCCGGGGATTCCCATCCCCTGGTGCGCGCGGTCGCGTCCCTGAAGCTCGGCGAAACCGAAAACACCGGATCACTTGAGATCCGCGACACCCTGGTGGCCCGCGTTCAGGACGAGCGCCGGTCGGTACGGATGAACGCCGCGATTTCGCTCCTCAACCTCGGGATCCAGACGCTGCCGGACGAGGCGGAGAACAGCTTCGAGCTGGCGAAGCGCCTCCACGCGGTCCGGGGCAACTTCTTCGCGGACGACGCTCCCCAGCAGCTCAACCTCGGGAGGCTTCACGTTCTCGACGGGAATCCCGCGGCGGCCGGACGCGCGTTCGAGCAGAGCTACAACCTCAACCCCGAACAGCCGGGGATCCGCTTCTTCATGGCGGTCACCCGTCTCTCCCAGCAGCGTTTCCCGGAGGCCCGGGAACTGCTGCGCGCGGTTCCCGCCGAAGACCCGTTCGCCCAGGAAGCCGCCAACCTGCTCCGTCGTCTCGAACCTTAGGAACGCCGGTCTTCAGACCGGCATCGCGGCAGCAAGCCGCGAAACTCACACCGTTAGGCGCGCCGATTGCCCGAATTCACCCGGGGATGGCGCCCTCGCCAGGTCGGCATCCCGGCCCAAGAGGGCCGCGAAATGGCGCGACCCCCAGGGTACGAGAAATCCCCGCTAGCGCCCTTCCGCCTCCGGCGCCAGCCGCACCGGCCGCTCCGGAAACAGGTGCCCACGCAGGAACAGCCCGTACGAAGGCCCGTGGAATGCGTAACTGCTGCGGTCGGCCTGGAGGCTCAGCATCCAGCGCGAGCCGACCTTCATCCGGCTGCCCAGACGGAAGCTCTTCGTCCCGGAGGGGGAATAGGCGAACCCACTAAACGGAAGTTTCGAGCGATGCGCTGAGTAACTGTCGTGATTTGAGGGGGTTAGTGGATTATGTGATGTTGCTTACTGGCTACAAGAGGAGTGAGACGCGGAGGAGTTCGCTCGAGCGTTTCTGAACGGGGGTAGGTTCGGGGTGTTGGATGAAGGTGTTTTGTGTTCCGGGGATGCGCATGGTGTTGGCGGTGAAGGTGCTGAGTTCGGTGAGCAGGGATCGGAAGCTGTGGACGGGGAGGTCGTCCTGGGTGCGTTTGCGGGCGGCCTTGTTGCGGGCGGCGGGTGAGCGTTGGGCGGGTTGGACCACGGAGGAGCGGCACCGCTCCGCGGCCTCGGGATCATGGTCGTCGAACAGGAGGGGGGCGAGTTCTTTTCGCATGTGCCACTCGACGTAGTAGGCGAGCATGCAGAGGAGGATGTGGGCGCGGACGCGATCCGCTCTGTGGTGGTGGATGGGTCGGACCTTGAGGTCCACGGATTTGAGGCAGCGGAAGGCGCGCTCGACGCGGGAGAGGCTCTTGTAGGCGCGGACGGTGTGGTCGGCGTCGAGGCGTTCGGGGTCGACGTTGGAGCGGATGATGTAGATGCCGTCGAGTTGCTCTTCGGCTTCGATCTGGTCCTGGAGGCGTGCGAAGGTGAAGGAGTCGTCGGTGATGCGGGTTTTGAAGTGCTTGGCGACCTTGTAGCGGTCGATGACCTTGCCGATGCGGATGCCGATCTCGTCCTTGCCGCGGAGGGGGCGCCGCTCCCGACGGGTGGCGGCTGCGATGGGTTCGAGGAGTTTTTCGGTGGCGGCGAGCAACTCTTGCCGCTTGCGGCGGCGCTCGACGGCGAGGCGCGGATTGCGGCAGACGATGAGCCGTTCGCCGGGGAAGTCGTCGCTTTGGACTTCGGCGAGGTCCCGCTGGTCGAACAGGGAGGGGTGCACCGTTTTGTCGGCGATGAGTTTCCTGATGGCGGGGGCGCGCAGGGAGGTGATCCAGCGCAGGCCCTCGACTCCGGCGAGATCCTCCCGGATGCGGGCTGAGGTGAGCATGCCCCGATCTCCCACCAGGACCACGCGGGCGAGGCCGAAGCGGAAGCGGAGCTTGTCCACCTGGCAGGCCACCGTCTTCGGGTCGCTGGTGTTGCCTTCGAAGACTTCGACGGCGACAGGACACCCTTCGGGGGAGCAGAGCAGCCCGAAGACGATCTGGAGCTTGTTCTTCTTGCCGTCGCGGCTGTAGCCGCGGCGGGCGAGGGGGCAGTGGGTTCCTTCCACGTAGGTGGAGGTGAGGTCGTAGAGGACGAGGGTGTTCTCGTGGAGGTGTCGGCGTGCGAGGCGCTGCTCGATGCCGGGCTGGCGGCGGAGCAGCCAGTCCATGGCGTCGTAGAGCTCGTGCTGATCGACATCGCCGAGGCGGAGGAGTTCTCCCAGGGTGGAGACGGCGGTTTCGGAGGTCAGGGCGCGTGCGGTGGCGAGTTTGGAGCGGGCGTCGATGACGCGGGCGACGATGAGGGCGATGGTGAGATCGCGGTGCCGGCTGGGGGCGCGGGCGATGAGGGAGTGGAGGCCGAGTCGTCGGAGGGTTCCGAGGACGGCGGCGACGTGCCCGTGGGGGAGGCTGCGGCGGCAGGGGAAGGTTTCGTTGGGGGAGACGAGGGTTTCGCCTTTGAGGACGCGGCGGAGTGTTTCGACGGCGTGATCGGGGAGTTTGGAGAGGTTGGCGAGGGTTCGCTTTTTTACCTTGCGTCCGTCGCGGAAGGACTCCCGGAGGAGGACGGCGGGGGGCGAGTTCCGGTTGGGCACGCGTTCGACATACATGACTACTGAGTATAGCGTTTGATCCCGTGATATTCACCCTTATTATCTCACTATGTGCGCTTGCTACATGGCTACACATCCTGACGCAGGACCGCCCAAACCACGAGCCAAGTCCTTCTTTTCCCGGGAACTACGCCCGTTCAGAGCCCAAAATAGCCCTGAAACTTCGGACTAAACGGAATCACCATCGCCCCGCCCCTCAGAGTTTCGAAGCCATAACCAATTTCCGCCTCGTGGCGGCCGCTGACCGCGCCCGGGAAATAGTTCACGGCCCCGGTATCGGACCAGAGACGCTGGACGGTGCTCGCGGCGGCGCCGTGCGCGGAGTTCACCTGAACTGCCAGGCCCAGGTAGTCGGGCCCCGGGTCGAGGCGAACGGAACCGCCGAGCCCCCACTCCCGATAGCGCTCGTCCTCGTGGGCCACCAGGGACCGGCCCGTCACCTCCATGAACAACCCGCGGTCGCGGTTGCGGTACCGGAGCCCGGACGCGACTTCGAGACCCCGTCCGGATTCGGCGTCGCCGTCGTCCTGGCGGAAGCCCGCCTCGACCAGCGGGGAGAGCTCGCCGCCCCAGATGGAGGCGAGCCGGAATGAACCTTCCACCATCAGCCGCGTTCTCTGGGCTTCGGCGATGGAACCCCGGCGGACATCCGTTGGGTCGGACTCCAGTTCGACCCAGAAGATGTCGGACTTCACCGCCAGGCCGAGCCCGGGAAAGAGAACCGGCAGATCGCTGCGTCCCCCGACGGCCCACATCCGCATGTGGAGGTCTGCATCCTGTTCGCTCCCCGAGATGCGGAGGGTGCCCGAGCCGATGCCTCCAAGGCCCCAGACCCGGAGCCACTCGGCCAGCGAAACGTGCAGGTAGGGATGGGCGCTGCCCAGAACGCTCCAGATCTTCCCCATCCGCTCCGACTGGACCTGCGTGCCGGCAACGTGGAAGTCGCCGGTTCCAACGCTTCCGGCAAGCGCAAGTCCGGCAGTCAGCGCGCCGGTCTGGACATCGAATCCGGTCGTGACATTGAACACCTCACCGCTCAGGCCCACTCCCGGATTGAGGCCGTCGAACTGCATATACGAACCCCGGCCCCAGGCGGTCCAGCGTCCAGTGAAACCACCGTCTGGCGGTTGCTCTTCGTCGCTCTGGTACACGAACGACGCCCCGGAGAGGATCTGTCCCGCGTCGAACCCGAGGGACGCGTGCTCAGGGCGGCCGGGAGACGCCTCCATCCAGTCGGGCATCCCCCGGCGGTAGCGCTCCGCACCGCCGAACGCGAGACTCGAACGCATGGGATCGGATCCCAGGAGGAAGTGGGAACCCGGACCATCCATGTTCGCGAAGCGGTCCCCCACGGCATCCACGACCTGGCTCGCCACCGTGCGGCCGAAGCGGGAGATCCAGGCGTCGGCCACGATGGCGTTGTCGTCGTCGTCCACGATGACAGCCGTCGCCTCCACGGCCGGCCAGGTGGGTTCGCGTGGGTTCTTGAGGCTGAGCCGGAAATCCTCGTCCAACTCATCCATGGTGTCGTTCACGATCTCGATCGGGACCGTTTGGCGGGTATCACCGGGCTCGAAGGTCAGGGTTCCAGTCTGTCCGCCGTAGTCCGAACCTGCCGTCGCCGTGCCGTCCACCGTCCGGTAGTCCCAGGTGATCCGCTTCCCCGCAATGGTGTCGAGCGTCACCACGAACTCCATGCCGCCGGACCGCTCGGCCACCGTGACGTCCGGCACCGTCGCCCGGGGCTCGGCGTCGTCGTCCTCGATCATTCCGATCGCGAGCAAATCCCCCGCTACCGCGTAGCGGGGTCGGCTCAGCACCATTTCGACGACCTCGTGATCCTCGTGAAGCGAGTCGTCGAGGATTGTCACCCAAAGCGTCTCCCCGTCGCTCCCCGGTGGGATCGTCAGCGTTCCCGTTGCCGGCGCGTAGTCAATGTCCTTCGTAGCGGAAACGCCCCGCGTCGCGTACTCCACGCTGACCGTCCTTCCGCTGTCGGAGGCCAGGAAGACCAGGAAGCCAATGCGTCCGTCACCCTCCGGGGCACTGGCGTCCTCGATCAACAGGACCGGTTCATCGTCATCGTCCTCGATGGTTCCGACCACCTCGGTTGCGACGAGCTGCGCTCCCTGGGGCTGATCGAACCCGATGACGAAGGTTTCTTCGTGCTCGTCCAGGCGGTCGTTCCGGATCGCGATCTCAAACTTGCCGGACTGGGCGCCGGCCGGAATCGTCAGGGTGCCATTGGCCGCGGTGTAATCGGACCCGGCGGTCGCGGTGCGATCAGCGGTCTGCCAACGCACACTCACGGGCGCGTCACTGACGTCAGACACTTCGACGGTGAAGACCATCCGGCCGGCGTTTTCCACAGCCCGGGCGTCACTGGGAGTCAGCCACAGGTCGTCTAGCGGACTGGTGGTGCTTTCGTCTCCCCCGCCACCACCACCACCGCTACGGCCACCACGACCGCCGCCGGTCCAGCCGTCGTTGGCCTCGATGGTGATGGCGGCAGGATCCACCGGCAGGTCCGAGCTGCCCTGGACCTGCAGCCGCTCCGGGGGCTCCGGCTCTTCATCGTCCACGACGGTCAGGGTGAACGTCTCGGTACCTTCGAGCGAGTTGGCGGGAATCGTCAGTGTGGGCAAGGTCGCCGGAACGGTGTAGTCGTCGATCGCCGTCGCCGTGTCACCGACTACCGACAGAGCCACGGTGGTGTCGCTGTCGATTCGGGCTCCACCACCTGTAAACCTGGCCGTCACGTCCACCGATACGGGACCCGCGTTCTCGCTGACTCGCGTCGGGGAAACCCTGAGATCGATCCCGGTCGGCGGACCGTCGTCGTCTTCGATCGTGACCGTGAACGAATCGTCAGCCAAGAGATCCAGGCCGGAGAGATCGAGGCCCGAAGTCGTCGTTGCGCGCACCGTGACCGTTTCGTCCGGATCCTCGTCCAGCGTGTCGTTCACCGGAGTGATGTAGACGTTCGCGGTGGCACTGGTGCGGCCCGCCGGAATGGTCAGGGTGGCGCCGGTCGCGGAGTAGTCGCCCGGGCTCGTCGCAGTCCCGTCCGTAACGGTGAGCGTGACCGTCGTCGCCGTGTCAAGCACCGCGTCGTTGAGTTCCCCGGTGACGGTCAAGCGCTGCCGCCCAGCACCCTCACGGACCGAGTCGGGATCAATGGAAAGGTTGACCGCCGTGGACTCTTTGTCGGTCTCCCGGATGGTGACGACAACGTCGTCAATCGTTACCCCGTTGTACCCCCCGCCACTCGCGCTGTGGGTCAGGGTTACCGGGTCATCCGGGTCGGCGTCCGAATCTTCACCGGCCTCCACCGTTACCGACTGCGCTTCGTTCCAGTTCTGGGTCGTGAAGGTCAGGCTGCGATTGTTAACGGTGACGTCCCCCGACTGCCCCGAAACGCTGATCCGCACGTTCCCGGTCGGCTCGCTGAGGAGCACCACCTGGTAGGGGTCGCTGCTGCCCTCGTCTATCGTCATCGTAGTAGGCGACACACTGACCGCCGGGTCGCCCTGGTCGCTAATCGACACGGTCACGGATCCCACGCCGTGTTCCGGACAGTAGGTGTCGTTGGACCACACCTCGTGAGAAAAGACGACGGGGCGAACTACATCAACGTGGACTTTTATGTTGATGTCTACCCAAACGTTCCAGTTGCCCTCGTGGAACCGTCGACCGAGCGAGGGCAACCACGTTATGTCGTATCCGTCCGCGTTTCCTGTTGTTGGGTCTTCGTCGACATCGTATTCCCCGTGCCGCACCACGCCGTCGGCGCGCACCCTGACCCACCACGGGTCATCGGACGGTGTTGGTATAGGGGTGTCCGTGACATCTCCGTTTGCGTCCACAAAGTTTCCGTCCCTGTCCAGCTGCAGCGGCACCTTCTTCAGTCGGATGTAGTAGCGGCCGGACTCCTCGGCCCGGATGGACACCGATCCCGAAACCTGCGGGCACGGTGCGGTCCCCGTTACCGCTACCGCGCAAACTTCCAACCATTCGCTTTCCTGGGCCCGGGCCAGCGGCGCCGCGACGCCCGGCAGCAGCAGGACGGCGGCGAAGGCGAGGATCCGCTTCGCCGGACGGCTCGTGCGCATCAGGAAGTCCGCTCTCTGCCGCAATCTCGGGTATCGCAGCCGATGGCGACCTGCAGCGCCGCGCAGACCTTCTCAAACTCCTCGTCCCCAAGACGGCCGACGGCCTCGCCCAGCCGGAAGCGCGAAACGGTCATCACGGCGTCCAGGTTCACCGCGGCCGGCGCTTCAAGCCCGAAATCCTTGCCGAGCGCCACCTCCGAGGGCAATCCCCGGATGACGATCGTGACCGGCGCGACCATGATGCCCCGCAGGAAGGGAATCGCTCCGTTCCGCGCCAGCACCACGACCAGTCGCCGCTCATCCCCGGCATCCGCCGGGTAGGAGCGAACGTCTCCGCGGCGGATACGTCGCACTACTTCCTGCCCTCGGGCGGCTCGGGCGGCCAGTCACCGTCCTCTTCCCAATCCGTCGACGCGGGATCGGCACCGCCGCTGTCGCCGTAGGCCCGGGCGTACTGCTCGTCAATCCGGCGCTCCCGCTCGCGGCGGAGATATTCACGCGCCAACTGGCGCAGCAGCGCCGAACGGCCGATCACTTTCACCGTGTCGTCGGCGTCCAGATCGTTGAGCAGGTCTTCCTCGAAGGTGACCTGTATGGCCTTCATACAGCCAACCTACCACAGCAGTTATCCAGTGTTCAAGTGATACTTGAACCCACATTGGGGACATACTCCTGGACTGGACATGAGTGGCGACACCGTGGATCACCATGACACTCCGCCAGGGCCTTCCCGTGTCAAGCAGGACGGCGTCCGGCAACGCCCTCAGTGCGCAGTCCGGAGGCGGCTCAGTCGCGAGCGGACAGCGACGGCTCACCCTGCGATCAACTTCGGTTCGTGGGATCCAGGATCCCGAATCATCCCCGGCGACAGCAGACCGGAAGTTGATCTCACACCCGAAGGCTGACGCCATGGCACACACCTTCCGGCGAACCGGCCGAGTCCCAAGGCGCACCGAGGAGCTAGGGGCAGACCCCGGTCGGGGAATCCCATCCCGGAACAGGTCGCCGACCGGGCGGCGGGTGGCTACCCGGCCGGCGCGCCTGCGCTAGCCGATCGCCGCTTGGAGGTGCATTTTGCCGAAGTGGATCGTCAGGACCGGCTTCCCGACGAAGTCCCCGCTCCCGGCGGTGATGTCGATCAACATGTGGTCGGCGGTCCCCATCTGGTCGGAGAAGCGGGAATCCAGCTTCATGACCTTGCTCATGTCGGGCATCTCGCCCCGGGGGATCCGGCCCTCGTGGAGCGCCATCGTCCAGGAACCGTCGTCGCCCATGAGAACCCCGATGGTGTATTCGCCGGCGGCGATCGTCATGTCGCCCGCCATGACATCGGCGGAAACGTTCAAGCGAGGGCCCCGGGGGCTGACGAAAGTGCCTGCCTCGATGGCCGTCACGTGGTCCATGTTGGCGTCGGTGGAGTTGTAGGCCACCGACACCTCCACCTCGCCAATGGTGGTGGACACGGTCTTGTTGAAATGGGGATGGGCGAAGGCCAACGCAGAAACGGCGAGGGCAGCAAGCGTCCAGGAAGCGATACGGATCATGATCCTCTTCTCCAATATGGGAAAACGGGTCGCCGATGCGGCCCGGATGTGGAGCCGACATTCTAGGGCACGGCGTCTGCCGGGAGCAGGCCCCACCGGGAGCCTCCCGGGGCGTAGCTACCGGTCCTGTCGCTCAGGCGGCGCGGGGGAAGTCCCGGCGCCACTCCCGTGCGACCTCAATGACCTGGTCCACATCCGCCTCGTTGTTGTGGATGAAGCAACTGAAGCGAAGTACCGCGCGCCGCACCGAGAAGACCACCCCGGCGGCCACCAGGCGTGCCCGCAGCGCTTCGAGGGCCGGATCGCTCACCTTTCGCTCACCCTGGCGACCAAGGGTCCCCACCGTCACGATGTGCGAAATCTCGGGCACCGGAGAACCGCTGGTCAGCGGCAACCCCAACTCGTGCAGCCCGCGGGCGAGCCGTTGCGAAAGCTCCAGGGAGCGCCGCTCGATCGCGGCGGCGCCGAACTCCTCGAGCATGGCGAGCGCGGCATCAATGGCCACCGCACCGAGATAGTTGTAGTTGCCGAGATCGAAACGGCGGGCGCCCGGGGCATAGGGGATATCGGCATCGGGAAGCGAGGTCTCGGACGCCTTCCCCGGGTCGAACAGCACTCCGTGGCGGCCCAGCGCCGCCGGCGTCAACGCCTCCGCGACCCCGCGCCGGCAATAGAGGAACCCCGCCCCGTAGCACGCGGACAGCGCCTTCTGGGTAGCCACCGCGAGCGCATCGGCGCCCATCTTGTCCACATCGGTCCGGAGCACCCCGGCCGACTGGGCGGCGTCCACCACCAGGAAGGCTCCGTGCGCGTCCCGCGCCTCCTTGAGGGGAGCGAGGTCGGCAATGAATCCCGGCGAATACGACACCGTCGCCGCCGCGATCACCCGCGTGCGGGGGCCAACCGCCTCCGCCATCCGGACCGCTGGCAGCCGTCCCCCCTCCGCCGGCACCGCCTTGAGCCGCACTCCCCGGCGGAGCGCCAGGTTCCGCCAGGGCAGCACGTTCGCCGGATGCTCGAGGTCCGGGCAATAGACCACCTCGTCACCATCCCGCCACTCGATCGCTCCCAGGAAGAGGTTTATGCCGTCGGTCACGTTGCGGGTCCAGGCCACCTCGTCCGGCTCCGCCCCAATCCAGCGCGCGAACCGGGCCCGGCCGCGTTCGACCGTCCTGAACAGTTCCTCCTTGTCGGGACCCCCCTCCATGGCGCCATCGAGGTACCGGTCACAGACCTCGCGGACCGGGCGGGCGAGCAGGCTGCGCACCGCCACATTCAGGTAGGAGCGAAGCGGAGCGCCCGGATAGAGGGCCCGCGCGGCCTGGATGGAATCGGGTTCAGGATGAGACACCGGAATTTGCCTCCCTTTCTCGTCGGGTCACGACCATCGTCCCCACGAGGTCACCCATGATGTTGGCGGTCGTGGTGGGCATATCCACGAGCCGATAGATTCCGGCCACCAGCACGCCGATTTCCAGCGGCAGGCCGAAGGCGCTAAGAAGCAGAAACTGGTTCACGATCCCGCCGTTCGGAACGCCCGGAGCGGCGGCGGAGAGCAGCCCGCCGAGGGCGATCAGGATCACGATCTCCCCCACGCTGAAGGACACCCCGATCGTCTGGGCAGTGAACAGCACGATCCCGGCCAGCAGCACCCCGCTGCCGTTCTTGTTGAACTGGGCGCCGAGCGGCAGGGTGAGAGCATAGGCCGAGCGGGGCAACCCCATCTTTTCGGCGGCATTCAGCGAAGCGCCGAGGCTCGCCAGACTGCTGCAGGTGGACATCGTGGTCGTCCACACGGTCGCCGTCCGCCGCAGGAACGACAGCGGGGAGGTCCCGGCCAGAAGACGCAGGGCGGCGAAATAGAGCGCGAAAAGCGCCACGTCCGCAAGCCAGATGGCGGCAATATATACGCCGAGCGGGCCGAAGATCGAGCTTCCGTATTCGCCGACGCTGGCGGCGGCGAGCGCCGCCACTCCAAGGGGGCCGACCCAGAGCACCCCGGCGACCAGTTGGCGAAGGAGTGCGGTGCCGGAGGCGAAGAACCGCGCGACGTCCGCCCGCCGTTCTCCGTCGAGACCCCAGGCCGCGAAACCGACCATCAGACCGAGCACCACCACGGCGGTCACCCGGTCGTCCACAAAGATTCCGAGGGCGTTGTCGGGAACGAGCGCGAACAGGAAGTCCTCGAAACCGGGCACGGCCGCCGGCCCGGCTTCGCCGCCGGTCGCTGCCGGACGGGCAAGGCCCGCACCGGGACGCAGGAGGCCCACCACCGCCAGTGAAATGAGTTGGGCCGCCACCGTCGTCGCGAGAAAGAAGGTCCCGATCCGCAGCAAGAGCCGACTCACCCGTCCGGACGCTCCCGAAGACGCCAGCGCCGCGATGACGTTGAAGAAGACGAGGGGGACGGCAACGAGCGTCAGCAGACGAATGAAGATGTCGCCGAGGAAAGCGAAGCGGGTGGCGCTCTCGCCGAAGATCGTTCCGGCGACGACGCCGACGCCCATGCCGATCAGCATCAGGTTGCCGAGCGACGGGAGGCGGCGGCGCGCGGCGGTCATGGACCGCACGGTATCAGCGGATACTGTCGATTCGGCGGGGAAACTCGGTGCGCTCCCGTATCATCGGGTCCGCGCCACCGCGCCTCGCGGGTCGCCAACCCAAGGAGTCCGTCCATGAGTCTTCGTTCCCTTCGCATTCCCCTGCTGGTTCCCCTGTTGCTGGCCGTCGGCAGCCTCCTCGCCGCCACCGCTGCGGCCCAGGACGAAACCCGCCAGGTGGGCGGCCTGAGCGGCCCGGTCGAGGTCCTGACCGACCGCTGGGGGCTCGACCACATCTACGCCGACAGTGAGGAAGACCTGTTCTTCGTTCAGGGCTACCGCGCCGCCGAGAACCGCCTGTTCCAGTTCGAGATGTGGCGGCGGCAGGCCACGGGAACGGTCGCGGCCATTCTCGGGCCTTCGGAACTCCAGCGGGACATCGGAATCCGACTCCACATGTTCCGGAAGGACATGGGGGAGGAGATGCGCTGGTACCACCCGCACGGGGACAAGATCATCCCGGCGTTCGTCCAAGGCATCAACGCCGCGGTGGAACGCGCCCGGCAGAACCCCGATTCCCTGCCCCTCGAATTCCGCCTGCTGGGCATCCTCCCCGAGCCCTGGACCGAGGAAGTGGTGATCTCCCGTCACCAGGGGCTCCTCTCGAACGTCACCCAGGAGCTGAACTACGGGATGGCGGTCGCCGCGGTGGGGGCCGAGGCGCTGATGGACATCAATTGGTTCCGTCCCGGCGTGCCCCAACTCGAACTCGACCCGGCGATTGACGGGTCGCTGCTGAAGCCCGAGATCCTCGACATCTATCGCGCCTTCCGAGGCCCGGTGATCTTCAAGCCGGAGCAGATCGCCGCCGAGTACCGGAACCAGGACACCGAACGGCTGGCGCTTCTTCAGGAAATCCCTTCCGAACTGAGCCTGGTGGACCTCGGCGAACACATCGGCTCGAACAACTGGGTGGCGCACGGCGAGCGGACCTGGACCGGGCTTCCGCTCATCGTGAACGATCCGCACCGCACCATCGTCGCGCCCTCGCTCCGCTATTTCGTCCATCTGGAGGCGCCGGGTTGGAGCGTGATCGGCGGCGGCGAACCGGTCCTTCCGGGCCTTTCCATCGGGCACAACGAGAAGGGCGGCTGGGGCCTGACGGTCTTCGGGCAGGACAACGAGGACCTCATGGTCTACGACACGAACCCGAGCGACCCGAACCAGTACCGATACCTCGGGGAATGGGAATCCATGACCGTCCGCACCGAGACCATCGAGGTCAAGGGAGCGGCCGACCACGAAGCGACGCTGAAATACACCCGCCACGGCCCGGTGCTGTACGAAGACGCGGAGAACAACAAGGCCTACGCGCTGCGCGCCGCCTGGCTCGAAATCGGGAACTCGCCCTACCTGGCCAGCCTGCGGATGGACCAGGCCCAGACCTGGGAGGAATTCGTCGAGGCCAACAATTACAGCGGCATTCCGGCCGAAAACATGATCTGGGGCGACGTGGACGGGAACATCGGCTACCAGGCGGTGGGCATCTCCCCGATCCGGAGCGCCAAGTGGAGCGGTCTGGTCCCGGTACCCGGCGACGGACGCTACGAGTGGTCGGGGTACCTCCCGATCAAGGCGCTCCCCTCGGTCAAAAACCCCGAAAAGGGCTTCTGGGGCACCGCGAACAACCTCATGGCCCCCGCGGTGGCCTCCCACTATCCGCATCCGGAAGCGCTCCACTTCACCTGGGGCGACGAGATGCGGGGCCTCCGGGTGGATGAGCTGATGCGGAACGGCCAGCGCCACACCGTCCAGGACATGATGGCCTACCAGCACGACGAGCTCAGCGTGGTGGCGCGAAACCTCGTCCCGCTGCTGATGCTCGCCGAGCCGCCGGAGAGCCCGGCGAAGGCCGCGCTGGCCGATTGGGACTTCGTGATGGACAAGGCGTCGGTGGCGGCGACGATCTACCTGCACTTCGAACGCCGTGTCTCGGGAGCGATGCGGGAACTCATCATCCCCGAAGCGGCCCGCGGCCTGCTCCGGGGCGTCAACAAGAAGCGGATGTTCGACCACCTGATGGCCCCCGACGGCCGTTTCGGGGAGAACCCGATCGACACCCGGGACGAGTTGCTGCTCGAGGCATTCGCCGACGGGGTCCAGGACGTGACCGAGCGGCTCGGCGCCGACATGGCGGACTGGCAATACGGCCAGAACGCAATGAAGTACGTCCACATCACGAACTACATGGCCCAGGCGGTGAACGAGGAGACCCGCCGATTGCTCGAAGTCGGCCCCTATCCGCGCGGCGGCTACGAATCCACCGTGCACAACACCAGCGGCAACGACAACCAGGGCTCGGGGGGCAGTTTCCGGGTGATCCTGGACCCGTCGAACTGGGACAACTCGATCGCCACGAGCGCTCCCGGACAGTCCGGCGACCCGATGAACCCCCACTACCGCGACCTCTTCGAACTCTGGGTCCGCCACCAGTACTTCCCGCTCGCCTATACCCGGGGAAGGGTGGAGTCGGTCACCGAACACCGCCTGCAGTTGAACCCGTAGCACCGCGCCGGCCTGCGGCGGGCATCGCCCGCCGCAGGCCGGTGAGTCCCCACCGGGAGAACCGGGCTGACCTTCAGGGTGGTCTCGGTTCCGGCGGGGAGTGAAACGCAGAGCGCCGATTTCCTCGTGCCGCGCTTCGCCCGGCACCCCCGGCTAGCCTTCCCTCTTCATGACGGACGCCGGCGATCCTCTTCCCGGGCCGCCGGTTGCCGCTCCGCGCCCGACCTCCTACGAGAAGTTCGGCCGTCGCTGGACGGACCCCTGGGCCTGGCTGCGGGACCGTGAGGATCCCGAAGTAATTCGCCACCTGGAGGCGGAGAACGCCTGGACCGAGCGGAGCCTCGCGCGCTGGTCGGGACTGCGGGACACCGTGCTCGACGAGATGAAGGCCCGGATCGTCCCGGATACCGCGTCCCCGCCGGTGCGCCACGGACCCTTCGTCTATCTCTCCCGGTATCGGCGCGGCGAGGAATACCCGGTTTTCTGCCGCCGCCCGGCCGGAGGGGGAGGTCGTCGATCCGGCCGGGAAGAACTCCTGCTCGATGGGAACCAATTGGCGCGCGAAGCACACGGGGACGCCGCGGACGGCTATTTCTCGCTCGGCGCGCTGGAGATCTCGCCAAACCACGAGATCCTGGCCTTCGCTACCGATACGGTGGGAAGGCGAATCTACGAGTTCCGTTTTCTGGACACCCGGACCGGCAAAGTGCTTCCGGACCGGATCGAGGGCGCCGCGCCGAATCTCGTATGGGCCCGCGCGGGCGACGCTGTGTTCTACACGAGCATCGACCCGGAAACGCTGCGCTGGGACCGCGTACTGCTGCACCGGCTCGGCGATCCGCCGGAGCGGGACCGGCTGGTGTACGAAGAAACCGACGAGACCTTCTGGGTGGCGGCCCACGAGAGCCGGTCGCGGGAGTTCGTGCTCCTCACCTGCGAGCAGACCGACCGCGCCGAAGCCTGGGCCATTCCGAGCGGCGAGCCGGACGCCGCTCCCCGGCGGCTCCTTCCGAGGGGCGGGCCACACGAGTTCGAGCTGGACCATTTCCGGGGCCGTTTCCTGATCCGCACGAACCGCGGCGCCCCCGACTTCCGGCTGGTCACCGCCAGCGAAACCGATCCGGGAGCGGAAACGGCCTGGGAAGATCTGGTCCCGGCGCGGGAAGGCATCCAGCTCGAGGGCTTCGAGCTCTTCGAGACACATCTCGCGCTCTTCGAACGGCGCGCCGGCCGCCAGGAACTTCGCCTGCTGGACTGGGAAACCGGCGACACCCGGCAGGTGCCGCTTCCGGGACTGGTGCGGGCGCTGGACGAGGAGCACAATCCGGAACCCGGGGCCGGCGAGGTGCGCGTCCTGGTGAGCACGCCGAAGACGCCCACCACCACGCTCGCCGTTTCACTCGCGACCGGCCGGCGCCGCACACTGAAGCGGGAAGAGGTGCCCGGTTTCCGCTCGGCGGACTACCGGGTACGCCGTCTCGCGGCCCGGGCGCGGGATGGGGCGCGGATTCCGATTTCGCTGGTCCATCACCGGGATCATCCGCCGGGAGCGGCGTCCCCTCTCCTGCTCTACGGCTATGGGGCCTACGGAATCTGTATGGACCCCGCCTTCTCCAAGGCGCGCTTCAGCCTGCTGGACCGTGGTTTCTCGTTCGCGATCGCCCACATCCGGGGCGGGCAAGAGCTCGGTCGCGCGTGGTACGAGGCAGGCCGCCAGGAACAAAAGACCAACACCTTCCACGACTTCATCGCCGCTGCCCGCCACCTGCGAGACCGCCGGCTGTGCGACCCGGAGCGCCTCTACGCAATGGGAGGGAGCGCCGGCGGGCTCCTGATGGGCGCAGTCGTGAACGAAGAGCCCGAACTCTTCGCCGGAGTGGTGGCGATGGTCCCGTTCGTGGACGTGCTCAACACCATGCTCGACGCGGACATCCCGCTCACCACCGCGGAATACGACGAGTGGGGCGATCCCAACCAGGAAGAGTTCTTCAAACTGCTCGCGAGCTACGCACCCTACGACAACGTCCCGGCGGCCCCCCTGCCCCACCTGCTGGTCACCAGCGGGCTCCACGATTCCCAGGTGCAGTTCTGGGAGCCCACGAAATGGGTCCAGCGTCTCCGGGCGCGCAACACCCATCCCGATCGGCTGATCCTGCTGCGTACCAACATGGACGCGGGACACGGAGGCCGCTCCGGGAGGTACCGCGGACTTGAGGAAATCGCCGAGATCTACGCGTTTTTGATCGGGCTCAGCGCTACGGGAAGCTCCGGCTGAGTCAGTCGCCGTCTACCGGCGGGAGGAGCGCAACCGTTCCGGTTTCTTCCTCGCGGGCGCTGGCGACGGCCTGCTCCATAGCGGCGATCTCCGCGTCGACATGGAATACCGGTTAAAAAACACCTGTGACATTGAAAAACAATTTCTCTTGACGAGAACGCTAAGCCGTTGCGAAACGGTTTTCGACGTGGAATCCCGGTTAGAAAACCCCTTTGATCTTCAATAGCGATTTTTCCTGACAGCCTGTGAACAAAGTGACGTGAGCACCGAGGCCCCCACCGGGAGAAACCCTCATGATCGGGTCCTCCTGCACACCCCGCCCGTCATGAAAAGTGCAGTTCCGGGATGGTGCACGCCTCGGTGCCCAAGCCACTAAGCGGAGCGACGCGCAGGCAAGGGAACGCCGTCCCCGCGCTTCGTCGCGGTTGGTGTTACACCCTCTCGCCCCGCTGCGCGGGGCGGTGCCGGTGTGAACGCCCCCACCGGGAGAACTGGCCAGCGTTCCCTGACCAGCGCGCCATCCGCGCTGCCGCCGTCCCGACGGGTTCAGACGGTGGTCGTCTTCCAGCCACCGCGGCGGAAGACCAGGGTGCTGACGGCGGCGGAGAGGGAGTAGGCGATGGCCACGGCCCAGAATACGCCGTCCACGCCGAGGGCGGTTCGGGAGAGCAGCCAGGCTAGTGGGATCTCGAACAGCCAGAAGCAGACGAGGTCAATCCAGGTCGGAGTGCGGGTGTCTCCGGCTCCGTTGAAGGCCTGCCGGGTAACCATTCCCAAGGCGTAGAAGACGTATCCGTAGCTCACTATGCGCAGCGCCGTAGCCGCCGTGCGGAGCACCTCGGGCTCGTCCGTGAAGAGCGCCGCGATGTCCGGCGCAAAGACCACGAAGACCCCGGTCACCAGCGCCATGAACAGCATGTTCCAGCCGCCGGTGATCCACACCGCACGCTCGGCCCGGTCGGGCTTTCCTGCTCCCAGGTTCTGGCCCACCAGCGTCGAAGCGGCGTTCGAAAGCCCCCAGCAGGGCAGGATGACGAAGAGCGCGACCCGGATGGCGATAACCCAGCCCGCGACCGCCATGGTTCCGAAACTCGCGATGATGCGGATCAGCAGGATCCAGGGCAGCATGTCGGCGAGCATCTGTCCGATCCCGCCGACCGACACCCGGCAGAGATTCCTCATGACCGCCCACTGCGTCCGGATGTCTTCCCGCCGGATGCGTATCCGGGAGCCCCGCGAGAGCACCCAGAACTGGTAGAGCACGCCGGTACCACGGCCGATGGTGGTCGCGACCGCCGCCCCCGGAAGACCCAGCTCGGGGAACGGCCCCAGCCCGAAGATCAGACACGGATCCAGGACGATATTGATTCCGTTGGCGAGCCAGAGTGACCGCATCGCCGCCTGGGCGTCCCCGGCGCCCCGCAGGATCGCGTTGTTCAGGAACAGCAGGATGATGGTGGCCATCCCGGCGTACATGATCCGGGCGTGGGTCGTTCCGACGGCGACCGTTTCGGCGTCCGCGCCCATCAAGGCGAGCACCCGGGGCGCGAAGATCACTCCGACGATCCCGAGCGCCAAAGACACGGCGATTCCAAGGCCGATCGCCTGGACGCCGGCGCGCGCCGCTCCCCGCCGGTCCCCCTCCCCGTAGCGGCGGGAGACCAACGCGGTCACCGCAAAGGAGAACCCGATCGCAATCGCGTACACCAGATCGAGGGCAGTCTCGGTGATCCCGGCGGAGGCGAGCGCCGGCGACCCCAAACGCGAGATGAACAGGGCGTCCACGACTGCGAAGATCGACTCTCCCACCATTTCGAGCGCCATCGGCACCGCAAGCACGAACACGACGGGCGTCAGCGGCCCGGAGGTCAGATCGCGGTCCGAACCCCGGAGCGATTCGCCCAGCAGCGCGAGCAGGCGCCGCGTGCGGGATCCCTGGGGCATGGAGCAGGGCGGCGGCGGTCAGCTACCGCCGTCAGTCCGGGAACCAGCGCCGCAGGCGGGGCACACGAAGGATTCCGCGGTCAGGAGGCGGTGGCGAGAGTCCGCCGGCGTCCGTTCGCGGCGCGAAGCCACGGACTGTCAGCCGGGCGGGATCAGCGCCACGATCCGTACCGGGGCGCCGGTGCCGGCTTCGATCTTCATCGGCAGCGCGATCAGCAGGAAACCGTCAGACGGAATCCCGGAGAGATCCCCCACATTTTCGAGATTGGGAATTCCGGCGGCGCCCCCGATCTGGTGGACGATGAAATCCGTGGAGGGCCCGTAGTCCACACTCGCGGTGTCGATTCCAACGAGCCCGATGTCCCGCTCGACCAGCAGCCGCATCGCGTCTTCGGCGAGCCCCGGGAAATGCAGGTTGTCGGCGGTTCCGGGTTCGTCGTCGCCCAGATAGGCGAGGGCGTCCGGCCAACGGCTCGCCCACCCGGTGCGGAAGAGCACGGCGGTTCCCGACGGGATCTCACCGTGTTCCGCCTCCCAGTCCCGGACATCGCCGGCGCTCGCCCGGTAGTCGGGGTCGGCGGCGGCCCGCCCGCTCACGTCCACGACCACCCCGGGAGCGATCAGCCGGCCAAGCGGGATCTCGCCGACCAGATCGGCGCCCTCGAAGAAGTGGTACGGCGCGTCGAGATGCGTCCCCCCGTGTTCGGCGGTGGCGAACTCCTTCATGGCATAAAAGAAACCGGCCGGGGTCATTCCCTCGGCCAGCGTGTCGAGCTGGAACCCCTTGGTGTCGGTCGGCCAGTAGAGCGTGTTCTCGCCGTAACCATGACTGAGATCCACCATGCGCCACCCGGCGACGGCCTCGGGGCCGACTTCGGGACCCGGCGGTGGTGGAGGCTCGGGGGGAGCGCCGCAGGACGCGGCCAACAGGACGGCGGCGACGCCGGCAACGGGGGAAAATCGGGCTACCATCAAGAAATCCTGCCTGTGCAGGAAATGTTACCCAGCGAGAGGAGTGGGCCGGATGTCCCGAGTTCTCGCGGCGTCCCTGATCGTGGCCGCTGCCGCGACGTTCCTGGCGCCCGGTGAAATCGCGGAAGTTCTCGCCGCCGCGGGAGTGACCGCCGCCGTGCTGGCGGTCTGGAGCACCGGTTCGGCGGGGCCTCGGAATCCGACTCGGAAGGTCGGTTCCCGTCTCGACCGCGCGACCGGCGCGGGACTCGCCGTTTCGCTCGGCGCCGGGTGTCTCCTGGCGGCGGGTGTTGCCGATGGCCCTTCGCTCTTCGGTCTGCCGCGGTCACTTTGGGGACTGCTGCTCGGAGTGTGGCTGATACCGCTGGTGCTGACGAGCCTCGGTTTCGCGGCCGCCTTCGAGCCCCCCGACCCGGCCGGCCTAAAACGCCTGCGATCCGGAGCCCGGGAGTGAAGTTGATTCCCGGCCTCTTGTTGCTCGCCACCTTGGTGGTGGGTCTGGTTGCGATCCGAAAGACCCGTAACACGGCGGATTTCTTCGTCGCGGGACGTCGCCTGGGCGCGTTCCGCGCCGGATTGGCGGTGGCCGCGTCGGCGTTCAGCGGCTTCGTCTTTCTCGGCGGGCCGGGGCTGACCGGTCAGGTCGGACTCGGTTCCCTGTTCATCGTGGCGCCGGCCGGATTCACTGCGGCGCTTCTCTGCCGCACGGCGGGGCGGCGGCTTGCGCTGATCGCCGCGGCGAGCGGCGCCCAGACGCTGCCGGAGTCCATCGCGTTCCGGTTCGGCGCCCGGGCTCCGGCGGCGCTGGCCGCGGTCGCGATCCTGGTCGGCAGCATCATCTATCTCGGGGTTCAACTCTCGGCGCTCGCCCGCGCCGCCCGGTTCGTCTTCCCCGAGGTGGCGCTCGGAACCTGTCTCGCGGTCGGTTTGGCCATTGTGCTCGCCTACTCGCTGGCCGGCGGAATGGTCGCCTCGGTGAACACCGACGTGCTGCAGGGAATCGTGATGGCGGTAGCCGCAACGGCGACCTTCTGCTGGATCATGAGCCAGGTCGGCGGGCCCGCCGGCGTCGGGGAAACCCTGAATGCCAGGGGGCCCGGCGGCAGCAAATTCCTCGAACCGCTGGGCGTGCTGGAGCCGGCGACCGGGTTCGGTTTCCTGCTGCTGTTCTCGGTCGGAACCCTCGGGCAACCCCATATGCTCCACAAGTTCCTGATGCTCAAGAGCCCGGAGGCGCTGCGCTATCTGCCCGCAGTGATCGGCGGCGCCCAGAGCCTCAGCATCCTCGTCTGGATCGGCCTCGGGACGGGGGCGATGGTCCTGCTGGGCGGCGTTCCGGCGAGCGCCGCCGGACACCCGGACGAGGCAGCCCTTACCGTCCTGAACCTGCCCGGGACTCCCGAACTCCTGGCCGGCCTGGTCGCCGCGGCGGTGCTCGCCGCCATCATGTCCACCAGCGACGCTTTTTTGAACCTGGGAGCGGCCGCTCTTTGCCGGGATCTCCCCCGCGCTTTCGGCCACAACGGATTATCCGGCCTCGCCGCGGCCCGCATCGCGGGTCTGCTCGTGGGGCTCGCGGCGCTGGGGGTAGCCGCCTGGCACCTCTCCGAAAACGGGCTGATCGTTCGGCTCGGGACACTCGGGTTTGGGGCATTCGCCGCCGCCCTGGCCCCTACCCTGCTGCTCGGCCTGTGCTGGACCCGGGTGACCGCGCGGGCCGCGACCCTTTCGATGGCGGCGGGACTCGGTTCGCTGTTCGTCCTCGAGAGCCTGGCGCCGGGGCTCGCAGTCCCGTCCGCGGTGCCCGCGATGGCTGCCGGGTTCGGGACGCTCGTGGTGACGAGCCTTCTTTCCCGGCGGGCGCCGCTGCCGGAATCCGTGCGCCTTGCGATGACGCTGTGACCGGCACGACGAACACGAGCTTGCGCATCGCGCTGATTACCGGAGGCTCCACGCCGGAACGCGACGTGGCGCTCGCGGGCGCCGGCGAAGTTCTCCGCGCGCTGCGGGTCGCGGGACATGAAGTCAGGGCGGTGGACACCGTGCACGGCGAACTGGGCCCCGAGCGTGAGGGGGAGTTCCTCGCGCTCCGGGTGGGCCGCAAACCGCCGTCGGATCGGGATCTGGCGACGGCGCGCGAGCGCGAGGACGTCCCCGGCCTGCTTCGGCTGAAGGCGGTGAGCGACGCGCAGCTGGCATTCCTGGTCCTCCACGGACTCGATGGCGAGGGCGGGCTGTTGCAAGCAGTCCTCGAACTCGGCCGATTGCCTTTCACGGGCAGTGGGGTGCTCGCGAGCGCGCTGGCCATGGAGAAGGCGTCGGCGAAGCAGGTGCTGCAGGGAGCGGGGATCCCCACGCCCCGCTTCGAGATGCTGGAGTTCCAGACGCCCGACGACCGGCGGCGCGACATCGAGTCGCTCGGGTTCCCCGTCGTCGTCAAACCTTCGCGAGTCGGATCGTCGGTCGGGCTCTGCATCGCGAACGGCTTCGACGAGGTCCGCTCGGGGGTGGCGGAGGCGCGCCGGCATGATCGCTGCGTTCTCGTGGAAGAGATGCTTCCGGGCCGCGAATTCACCGTCGGAGTGGTCGGGGAACCGGACGGGGTCGGCCTCGAACCGCTGGGCGTGGGGGAAATCGTGACGGGCTCCGGTCTCTTCGACTACCACGCCAAATACACCCCGGGAATTGCGGAGGAGATCTTCCCCGCGGACATTTCGGAGCACCTCGCGGCTAAGCTCCGCGATCTGACCGTGGAAACTCACCGGGCGCTCGGCCTGAGGGACTTTTCGCGGGTGGATTTCCGTTTGGACGCAGAGGGGGAACCTTTCGTGCTCGAGGCGAACACCCTGCCCGGGATGACGACCCGCAGCCTGCTGCCCCAATCGGCGGCGGTGATGGGGATCAGCTTCCCGGCGCTCTGCGACCGGATCGCGCGGCTCGCCGCTCGCCGCCGGGAGTGAGATGAGGCCACTCGCCGCCCTCGGTTTCGTCACTGTCGCGGGGACGGCGTGTAGCTATCCCGTCGTCGTCGAGGACCTGCCCGCGCACGCCGTCCCACCGCCCCCCGCTCCGTTGGCGGCTACTTTCGGCCTCTTTGTCGACGCCGCCGGTGTGCCAGATGAGGTCATGGTTCACGACTCTTTCGATAGCCCGGTGTGCGGTTTCATGCGCTATCCGCTCACCGCCCGCGAGGCGGTCGAGCAGTCGGTGGTCGAAGCGATCGGCGCGGTAGCGCGCGAGGTCCGTCTCCTCGACATTCCGGTGCACCGCTGGAGTCTTCGGGAGAACGACCTCGACGCAACCTTGGTGATCGAGGTGGAGAAGTTCGAGATCAACCTGTCCCCGAGCAGGACCGTAACGGGCGCCAGCTTCGAGGCGGATTCCCGCATCGAACTCTCGGTGGTCGCCACCACCGGCATTGGACCCGAACTCCGCACGGCGCTGCACGGCGCGGCCACCTGGACCGCGATGGATCGCTGGGGCTTCCACGGTTGCGGGCGAGGCGCCCTGCCGGCGATCCGAGCGGCAGAGCGCGCGATCCAAATCACGATGAGGCAACTCGCGGAATGGGTCGCCAACACTCCCGAGCTTTGTCCACCGCCGGACCACACTTTGCATAGCCTGGTCGTGGAGCCACCGCGCTGCCAGCAACCAGGAGGAACACCGTGAAGAGGAAGAGAACCCTCGCACCCCGGCTCACCGCTATCGCGGTCGCCGGACTCGCCCTGACTGCACTCTCCTGCTCGCAAACCGTGCTGGTGCGGCCGGCGCCCTCCGCCGAGGCGTTCGCCTTCGAAGCGCCCCTCCCGGCGGCGGCGGCCGTCTTCGTGGACGCCGACCAGCTCTTCCGGCAGGTCCGGATGACGCCCGACCTGGACGGAGACTCGTTGTGCGAGGACGTCAGCTATCCGGTGGACGCGCGCGAAGCGCTGGAACTGTCGGTAATCGGCACGCTGGAGCGGCTGGTGCGCAACGTCACGCCGACCGCGGCCCCGCTGGACCGGCAGGCGATGGAGGCGCGTGGCCTCGACGCCGTCATCGTCGTTCGCGCGGACACCTTCAACGTGGGTCTCAGCAGCGGCGCGTTCCTGAGCTTCGAGGCGGGCGCCGAACTCACGCTGTCGGTCTCGGTGTTCACCGGCGACGGCCTGCAGTTGCGAGAAGTGGTGTTCGGCAACGCGGTCCAGAACCAGAGCGGGATCACCTGCCGCAACGGCGCCGACGCGCTCGGCGCCGCGGTCGAAATCGCCATCGAGAACGCCATGACCGAGCTCGGCGAACTGATCGCCAACTCCCCGGCATTGCGCAGCTCCCTGGGTGGTCCCGGTAGCCGGTAAACAACGCACGCCGCACCGGTCCGGCGATCGGCGCAGACCTCGCCGTTCCCCACCGGAATTGTCGGGGCGATCGAGGCCCGGGAACGTCTCTTGGCCATAGACTCCGAAACCCGGGAACCGTTCCGCTCGGGATCGCAACCCCGGGCCAGACCATGACCAACAACTCCCTTCGAGTTGTGCTCGCAACGTGGTGCCTGGGCGCGGCCGGCTGCACGCACGCGATCGTGATACGTCCCGCCCCGTCCTACGACCTCCTCCTTTTCGAAGCACCGCTTCCGGCAGCCGCCGCGGTCTTCGTGGACGCCGACCAGCTCCGGCGGGAAATACGCATCACTCCCGAAGAAACCGGCGGCTACGGGTGGTGCGCCGACTCGGGATACCCCGTGGACGCGGGACAAGCACTCGAGCTGTCCGTCATCGGCACCCTTGAGCAGGTGATGCGCGAGGTACGCCCAACGGCAGCGCCGATGGACCGGGAAACCATGGAAGCCAGGGGTTTCGACTCCGTGATCGTCGTTCGTGCTGACACCTTCGACGCAAGCGTGGCCGGCGATCCCTTTGCGGGCTTCAAAGGTAGCGCCGAGCTGACCCTCTCGGTTTCGGCCTTTACCAGCGACGGACTGCTGCTCAGGGAAATCGTCTATGGGAGCGGAGTCCGGGACGCGGCCGGGATGACCTGCCGCGGCGGGGCGGAAGCACTCGGCCTCGCCGTTGAGGTGGCCATCGAAAGCGCGATGACCGAACTGGGCGAAATCATCGGCAACTCCCCCGAGTTGGGCAGATCGCTCGGCGCTTCCGGAACGGACCGGCCGTTCGACTGACCGCCGCCGGGCGCGCGTCGCGGACCTGCGCCCCACCGGACATGCGGATTGGCCTCCACAATAGGGGCCATGATTTCGTCCCTTCCACATCGCGGAGCCCTCGCCCTTGCCTCGTTTGCGCTCAGCGCAGCCTGTGGAGGGCCGCCCGAGGGAGGTCCGGCGGATCTCGTCGCCCGCGGGGGGGTGATCCACACGAGCGACGCGACGCGGCCGGTCGCGGAAGCCTTTGCGGTGCAGGGCGGCCGGTTCGTGTTTGTAGGGGATTCGAGTGGCATCGAAAGCTGGATCGGAGAAGCGACCGAGGTCATCGAGCTCGACGGCCGGGCCGCGATCCCGGGCCTGATTGACGGCCACCTCCATCTGGAATCGGGCCTCTCCCTCGTCCGCGGCGTGGACCTCACCGGAATTGCCGATCGCGGCGAATGGACCCGGCGCATCGCCGCGCGGGCCGCCGAACTCGGGCCCGGAGCCTGGATCGTGGGCGGACGATGGGACCACACGCTGTCCGGGGGCGAGTTTGTGTCCGTGGAAGACCTCGACCCGGTGACTCCCGACAACCCCGTAGCGCTTTCCGACATCGACGGACACACCACCTGGGTCAACAGTCTCGCGCTCGAGATCGCCGGCGTCGCGGCGGCAACCCCCGATCCGCCGGGCGGCCGAATCCTCCGCTACGCCTCGGGGGAACCCACCGGGATCCTGCTGGAAACCGCGGGTGGTCTGGTGAGGGACCACGTTGTGCCGCTCAGCGGAGACGAGGAGCGGGAGGCCATGCGCCAGACCTTCGCGACTGCCGCGAGACTCGGACTCACCGGAGTCCACACCATGGCGGGACTGGAGCGGATCCCGCGGTACGTCGCGTTCGCGGCGGCCGGCGAGTTGCCGCTCCGCGTCTGGTTCGGCGCCACCGGGGCCGCGGATCGAGTCCGAGAACTCGCCGCCGCCCGCGACGACGCGCGGGCCGCCCTTGCCGCCGTTGCCGCCCCCACCGCCGAACGCGGACCGGTCTTCGAGGTCGGCTATGCGAAGCTGATGGCGGACGGGGTGCTGTCCGCGCGCACGGCCGCCCTCCTTGCCCCCTACGCCGACGCTCCCGACGAATCCGGGTTCATGGTGACGGAGTTCGAGGATCTGGCCGACTCGGTGACCCGGATCCACGAAGCCGGCTTCCCGGTCGCGATCCATGCGATCGGGGACTTGGCGGTTCGCGCCTCGCTGGACGCCTTCGAGACGGCCGCCGATCGCGGGGCGCGGCCGGAACTCGCCGACCGGATCGAACACATCGAGGTGCTGGATCCGGAAGACGCGCCCCGGTTCGAAGAGATCGGAGTGCTCGCCTCCTTCAATCCCCACCACTGCATCACGGGGATCGACGTCTACAACACCGCGCGGCTCGGCGAGGGGCGGGCTGCCTGGTCCTTCGCGTGGGGAGCGGCACGGGACGCGGGAGCCACGCTGGTGTTCGGCAGCGACTGGGCCACCGCTCCCCTCGATCCCCTGCGCCAACTCTACGCGGCGACCGTGAGGGAAAAGCCGTCCGGCGGACCGCCGGGCGGGTGGCATCCGGAGCAGCGGGTTTCCTGGCGTGAGGCGCTCACGGCCTACACGTTGGCGCCGGCGGCGGCCTCCGGTTGGGAGGATGAGATCGGCTCGATCGAGGTGGGAAAGTGGGCGGACTTCGTCGTTCTCAGCGGCCCGGTCCCGGATCCGCCCGACCGCTCGATCCTCGATCTGCGGGTGGTTTCAACGTGGCTCGGGGGCGTCGCCACCCACCGGGCGCCAGCGGACCGCTGAACGACCGGATCCGCTGGACCGGATCTGCTGGACCGGATCTGCTGGTGGGACCGATCCGTAGGCGTCCGGTAACCGCGAACGCCTATCCCGGGCCGCGCTCCACGGGTCGGGCCGGGTCGGAGCACCACTCGGACCAGGATCCCGAATAGACCGCCACCTCTTCGACGCCCGCGAGTTCAAGGGCCAGGGCATTGTGCGCCGCAGTCAGGCCGGAGCCGCAGTAGCACACGATGCGGCGCCCCTCCCGGGTCGCGGTGAGACCGGCGAACTTCCCACGAAGACGCTCCGGCGCCTCGAACCGGCCGTCTGCCGCCAGGTTTTTCTTCCAGAGGTGGTTCTTCGCGCCGGGAATGCGCCCGGCCACCGGATCGATGGGTTCCCGCTCGCCGCGCCAGCGGACCGCTTCGCGGGCATCCACCAGGAGATGCGCATGTCGCGCCAGTCCTGCTTCCACCTCGGCCACCCCGACCGCCATTCCGGTTACGGGCCTGGCAACGAATTGGCAGGCTGGCCGCGTCGCCTCGCCGGCGTGGAGGGCGCCTCCCGCTTCGATCCAGGCCGCGAGCCCCCCGTCCAGGACGGCGGCCCGGGTGTGTCCGAGGTAGCGCAGCATCCACCAAAGCCGCGCGGCGAACATTCCCGAGGCATGGTCGTAGGCGACCACCGCGCTGTCGGGTCCGATGCCGAGTCCGCCGAAGACTTCGGTGATCCGCGCGACCGACGGCAGCGGATGGCGCCCGTTGGCCCCGGTCTTCCCAACTGAGAGATCCCGGTCGGTATCTGCGAAGACGGCGCCGGGAAGGTGGCCTTCGAGATACCGGGCTCGTCCCCAGGACGGGTCCATGAGGTTGCAGCGCACGTCCACCACGACGGGACCTTGGTCCCCGGTCGCGAGGCGCTCGCGGAGCCAGGCGGCGGAGACGATCGGCCGTGGAGCCCCATTCACGCCCAAAAGCCTACCGACTCGAACCTCCGGACGGCCCCGCGGCCGGCCCGCCCGGTGCGGGACGGGACGGTCACGGGTCCGCTTTGGGGTCCGGATTCCTGCGACCACATCTCCGGCAGCGGGCCGCGTTCCCGGTGCTCCCCGCGCCCCCACCGGGAGCGCGGCGCGACCCGACATGAAGCAGATATTTGAGGTAATCTGACGGTGTGACACTAAACGGAATCGAAAGACTTAGAAACGCATTTCGAGCGTTGGTTGATGCTGAAGGCCTCAGGCCTCTTGCCGCGCGGACCGGCATCCCGGTCGGTCAAATCCGAAGCCTGATCGACGGGCGGGCGGTCCGCGTCACAACTCTCGAGTTGATGACGCAGGTCCTGGGGGTGAATCTCACCATCGGCCCGGGTCTGGCCGGGGAAGCCCTCGGCGCCGGCGCTCATCGCGAGCAGGCCGGCTCCGGGCCGGACGCGGCGAGGCCCCCGGAGAGCGGCCGCGGCCCGATCGCAACGCAACTACGCGACGGCGCCGGCAGGGTGAAGGACCTGGCGGATCGGGTGGCGGCGGCAGCGCAGTCGTTGCTGCACCTGGTCTCCGGCTGGGATCCGGCGCAGGAGGCACAGGTCGTGGTCCATGCGGAGGGTGCGCCGTGCACGGGTTCGCCGGTGATGATCCCGCTCGCGTCCGGTGTCCGGGTAGGCCCGGACTTCCCGGAGCCGGTTTTCGAGCCGTCGCCGGAGGTGACCTTGGGGCTCGCGCCGGACGCTCTCCCCGAGTGGGCGCGTGCGGATCGCCTGGTGGGTATTCGCGCAACCGACGATGCCATGGCGGGGACGATCGGCGACGGCGACCTCGTTGCCGTGGACTGCGGACATACGAAGCCATTGGACAACCACCTCTTCGCCGTGGCGAGCGAGGGCGGTGTGGTGGTGCGGCGCCTTCGCTTCCAGGATGGCTGGATCCTGACGGCCGACAGTGCGGCCCATCCCGACCGGCCGCTCTCGGGAGGCGATCACCTGCTCGGCCGAGTGGCCTGGCACGGGCCGCGCAGTCGGGGCGCCACTCCCGAAAGCTGAGCGATCCCCAACAGCCGGTGGACAAGGTCTCGCGGCCCAGCTCTCCCGGTGGGGCTCCTCGCCACTCTGGGCGCTCACGCCACTTTTTCCACGGGCGGTTAACCGCCGGCTACCGCCGTTCGCGGCCGCGGATCAACCGGAGCATGAGCCGGTTCCACGGAGTCTCGACGCCGTGCTTCGCCCCGCGGGCGACGATCACCCCGTTCATTGCCTCGACCTCGGTGCGCACCCCCCGCTCCAGATCCTGCAGCATGCTGGTCTTGTTCCCCGCGGTGCGGGCGACAATTCGCTCGACGGTCTTCCAGACCTCCGCCTCCGAGGTGGACACCCCCTCGGCCCGCGCGACCGCGACGGCTTCGCGCACCAACAGCCGGAGGAGGTGTTCGCTCCCCGGATCCCGGAGCAACTGTCCGGTCCGGAGCCCGAGAAGCGCGGACACCGGGTTCAACGCCGCGTTCAGGGCCGCCTTGTCCCAAAGTGACTTGCGAATGTCCGGCATCTGGAGCACCGGGAACCCGGCTTCGGACAGGTGCTCGGCGAGCGCCGCGACTGCTTCCTCGCCGACCTGCTGGAAACCGCTCAGGATCACCTCACCCAGGCCGGCATGGAACACGCGCCCCGATTCCAACAGGGTCGCTCCGTTGTTCGACACCGCGCCGATCACCGGGTAACCGCCGGCGGCGAGCGCCTCTTCGTTCCCAAGCCCGTTCTGCAGGGAAACCCGGATCGGTACGGTCCCGAGCGGAGCGAGGGCGCGCGCCGCCGTGGCCGTCGCATGCGCCTTCACGGTGACGAGGACGAAATCCGGGCGGAAGCCGGCGAGTTCGCCCGCGGCGGGGCCGGCGGGCGGGCGGATGTTCCCCTCGGTCGCCCCGTCAACCCGGATGCCCTCCCGGAGGATCTGAGCGAGACGCTCGCCCCGGGCAACCACCGCGACCGGATGCCGGACGGCGAGTCGCGCCGCAAAGACGCTCCCGACCGCTCCGGCGCCGAAAACAAGAAAGCGCGCGGGTTCGGAGGGCGGCATGGGGACCGGTTCGTGAGAGAGTAGCGGCCCCCGCCGTTCGGCCGTCCTTTCGGCCGGATTCCGGCGCCGGCTGCCAGGAGAGCCCCATGCGAAGCGACGAGATCAAGAGCGGCCCGAGCCGCGCCCCGGCCCGGGCCATGTGGAAGGCCGTCGGGCTTACGGACGAGGCCATCTCCCGGCCGCTCATCGGCATTGCGAACACCTGGACCGAGATCACACCCTGCAACAGCCATCTGCGCGCGCTCGCAGAACAGGTCAAGATCGGCGTCCGCGAAGCCGGCGGGACGCCGCTCGAGTTCAACACCATCGTGGTCACCGACGGCATCGCGATGGGTTCGTCCGGGATGCGCGCGTCGCTCGTCTCCCGCGAAGTGGTAGCGGATTCCATCGAACTCGTGGTGCGCGGACATTTGCTCGACGGGGTGGTGGCGATTTCGGGATGCGACAAGACGATTCCGGGCACCGTCATGGCGCTCGCCCGGCTGAATCTGCCCTCGCTCATGCTCTACGGCGGCTCCATCGCGCCGGGGCGTTACCGGGGCCGGGACGTGACGATCCAGGACGTGTTCGAAGCGGTGGGCGCCCACGCCGCCGGCACGATGAGCGACGACGAGCTTCGAGAACTCGAAGGCGTCGCCTGCCCCGGGGCGGGCGCCTGCGGGGGGCAGTTCACCGCGAACACCATGTCGGTCGCCACCGGGTTCCTCGGAATTTCGCCCATGGTGGGAAATGAGATTCCGGCGACCGATCGGCGGAAACCGGCGGCGGCGCGGTCGGCCGGCAAGCGGGTCATGGAGTTGCTCCGCGAAGGCCGGACCGCTCGGGAGTTCCTCTCCCGGGACGCCCTCCGGAACGCCTACACCTCGGTTTCGGCGACCGCCGGCTCCACGAACGCGGTACTTCACCTGCTCGCGATCGCCCACGAAGCCGGAAGCGACTTGACGCTCGAAGACCTCGACGAGATCGGAGCCGTAACTCCGGTCCTCGCGGATCTGAAACCGGGGGGCCGGTTCACCGCGCCCGACATGGAGGCATCGGGAGGCATGCGGCTGCTGGCCAGCCGTCTCCGCGAGCGCGGACTGCTCACGGACACCCCGACGGTCTCCGGCGAGACTCTGTTCGAACTCGCCGGAAGGGCTGAAGAGCGTCCCGGCCAGGAGGTCATCCGACCCGCCGAGCGCCCGGTCAAGGCGCGGGGAGGACTCGCCATCCTCACCGGCAGCCTGGCTCCCGAGGGATGTGTCCTGAAGCTGGCCGGCCACACCCGGACCTGCCACGAAGGCCCCGCGCGCGTCTTCGATTCGGAGGAAGCCGCCTTCGCCGCGGTCCAGGAGGGCCGGATCCAACCGGGCGACGTGATCGTCATCCGCTACGAAGGCCCCCAGGGAGGCCCCGGCATGCGCGAGATGCTCGGGGTCACCGCGGCGGTCATCGGGCGCGGGCTCGGCGACAGCGTCGCGCTCATCACCGACGGACGCTTCAGCGGCGCCACCCACGGCTTCATGGTCGGGCACGTGGCCCCGGAGGCGGCGGCTGGCGGTCCCATCGGACTCGTCCAGGACGGCGACCGGATCACCATCGACCTGGAATCGCGGACCCTCGACGTGGAGATGCCGGACGGCGCCTCCCGCGAAGCGGCCGCCCCCGTTTCCGAATTCGCCACCGGCGCCCTCGCCAAGTACGCGCGCACCGTTTCTTCCGCGAGCAGCGGCGCGGTGACGACGCTTTGACCGGATGCGGCAGCCACGGGAATCTGGTACCCTCCCTTGTCCCGCTCGCGGTGCGCTGGAGTCTCGCGGGCCACCAGAGCGGCCCGGAAGCGCGGAACCTCGCGGGGAGAAGAAGTATGGAACCGACGAAACCGCCCCGGTGGGAAGAGGAACTCAGAAGCCTCGGCGTCCCACCGTACGAGGATCCCGCCCCAGCCAAGGCGAAGGATTCGGACCAGGCAAAGGAGGGACGAAAGACGGCGTCCCCCAGGCTTCGTCGGATCGGGCTGGATCCCGGTTTCGGCGGTTTCAAAGTCGGCGAACTCGGGGCCGAGGGAGTACGCATCGAGGTGACTCCCGCTGTGGTCGGCGTGAGCCGGAGAGGCGTGCTCGGCCTCAATCTCCCGACGCTCGACTCGCCCGCCCCGTCGGCGCGGCCGCGCAGCGTCCGTTACGACGGGATCGAGTACCTGGTCGGCGCCAACATCCACCGCTATGGGCGGCCCGTGGAGCGCCTCGACTTCCAGCGGCTGTCGGAGGGATCCGAGTTGCGCTCGCTCCTCTATGCGGCGCTGTGGCCAATTCTCGGCGCGGGTTCCCAACGGGCGTCCCTGATCGTCGGGCTGCCCATTCAAGTGCTCCTCGATGGGCGGCAGGCGGAGGAAACGGAGAACAGGCTGCGGTCCTGGCTGCTCGCCGAACACTCGTTTGAGATCAACGGCGAACCCGTGCAGTTGACGGTGGATAAGGTCCAGGTGGTCCCGCAGGTCATGGGTACCTATTACGCGTGTCTCGCGGAAGACTCCAGTCCGCTCGCCGACGCGGACGCCAGCGTGGGGATCGCGGACATCGGTTTCAACACGATCGATTTGATCGGCGTCGAAGGGGGCGAAACCGTCAGCCGTTTCACCAGCGGAAACACCTTGGGGATGCGCCGCTCCGCGGAGATCGTGGCGAACACGGTGCGCGAAGAGCTCGGCGTCGACCTTTCCTTGCACCAGGCCGACGACATGGTCGTCCGCGCCAGTTCGGGTGAGCCGGTGGTCGTCGCCCAAAGCGGCGGCTCGACGGATGTGACCACCATGGTCCGCCAAGCGCTTGACACCACCGCGTCGTCCGTCTGCACCTTCATCGAACGCTCCTGGGGTAACGGCCGACAGTTCCGCCACCTCCTGCTCGCCGGCGGGGGCTCGCGCGTGCTGCGCGAGTACCTCGTTCACCTGTATCCGGACGCCGTCATGGTGCGGGACCCGATAACCAGCAACGCGCGCGGCCTCGCGCAATGGGCCTCGCGGGCCTTCTGAGCCAGCTCCTCCCCAACAGCCGGCAGACGAAGACACGCCGTCCGGTTGCTATGCAGGTGCAATTCCGCCGGAACGCCAACCATCGAGATGGCGCCGCCGCCATGGGAACGCCGGACCTCCGGTCGGCGCCGTCGCCCGACAGGGCGACGAAACACCGAAACACCCATGATCGGGTCCGCCTGCTCTGAGGCCGCAGCCGACCGCTCTCGCCGGTCGGGTTCCTGACAGAGCACCCGGGGTTCCCGGGGCGGGCGCCGTACGGGAGGTCCGGACGGCGACGGCTCGCAGGTTCCAACGAACGAAGTTCTCCGGTTCGCGCCATCCGGGCGCTTGTTCTGCGCCGGCTCCATCCGGGCGGGGGCCGCCCAGCGGCGCGGTGACAACGGCAGGCTGACGGTCTGGCGCGGGTTGCACCGCCGATCCTGAACCGAGGGTGCGCTGGCAAGGGACCGCCGACCTCCAGGTCGGCCACGCTGCCCGACCGGGCAGCCAGACTCGTAACCCTGGGCCGCGGGCTCGTGGCGCTCACCCATTGGGGCCGATGCTATTCTCCATTGGACTTGCACTTCTGACTCAACGGAGACCAACGAAATGAGCGATCAAGGCCAGCCAGCCCGGCGAACCGGGCTGTTTGAGGCTCTGGATCGCCTTCGCTCTCGAGTCGAAAGCAGAGTCGGCATCAAGGAAGGGGTGGTAACCCTGCCTCGCGTACCCCGGAACACGCCACCCCCGCCATCGCCAGCGACGCGGTCCAAGCCGCCGTCCCGACCTTCACCACCGCCACCGCCCACGACGCCGCCGCAGAACTAGACATCCGTGTCTTCGGCGGCTCTGGCGAGCACGCTTCTTGTCGGGGCCGTCCTGCTCCCAGGCTTGGTGTGGCTCTGGGTTTCCGAACGGAGAATTCCTCGTACCGCGCGTCCGGGAGCGCTGGCCGTCGCGGAGGCGTCAGGAATCGGCGCGGCGGCGACTTTGATCACTTCGTTCGTGCTGTTCGCCATGGGATCCTGGCTCGACTGGCCTTTCTATTTCCCGGAATGGATATCTCGTCCAGGCGCTCTTCGGGCTGACCTGGTCCAGAGTCCCGTCGGCGTGGCTCTTGTCGTGTTGGCAGAGCCCCTGCTGGCGACGCTGGGAGCCGGGTTTCTTGCGGATTGGATTCATCGCAAGAAACCGGTCATCGCTCCTGGTAGCACAGTGCTTCACGAGGCCCTGGGCGGCGATACTGGCAAAGAAACGAAATTCGTTGCGATCACGATGAAGGACGCACGAATCATCGAGGGGTGGGTCGGCTCCTATCCCACCGATCCCGTGGAGAGATTCCTTTCCGTTACCGCCCCCATCTATGTCACTGACCCAGGCGAAGACATGAGCTCGGAAGCCAAGTCGGATGAGGTCATCGTGCATATGGACAGCGTCGCGGACATCGCCGTAGGTACGAACACAGAGAACGGGTAGGAGTGTTCCGTCCGCCTCTGGCGTGCGGTGCCGACCAGAGGTCGGCATTCCCTGGCCGGCGGCGACGAGTAGGTGGCCCGCCGCCCCCATAGAATCGGCGGGTTACAGCCCGTTCGGAGGTAGTGCACATGCGTTTCCGGTTGCTTTCCCAGTTGCTTTCCCTGTTGGTCCTCGGAGGAGGTCTGCTCCTCCCCGCCCGGGCCGTCACCCAGGACGAGGACGATTCCGAGAAGAAGGACGAGGTGCTCCCGCTAGCTGCGAGCGACACACTCTCCTTCACGGTCACCGAGGGGACCTGGATGTCCCTCGACGTCTCGCCTGACGGCCAGACGATGGTCTTCGAGCTCCTCGGCGACCTTTACACCCTGCCCATTTCCGGCGGCCAGGCCACCCGGATCATCGGGGGGCTCTCCTTCGAAAGCCAGCCGGTCTTCTCGCCCGACGGCAGCGAGATCGCCTTTCTGAGCGACCGGAGCGGGGTCGAAAACCTGTGGATCGCGAACGCCGACGGGAGCGAACCGCGGGCGGTCACCAAGGACGGACCGACCCGTGACCGGCCGCAGCTCATGGTCTCGCCGAGCTGGACGGCCGACGGGGACTACCTCCTCGTTTCGAGGTCGCGGCCTCCGGAGCGCACCGCCGCGGTCTTCCTGATTCATCGCGACGGCGGCAGCGGCGTCCGTCTCGGCGAAAAGCCCCCGGAGCCCACTCCCGGCGTCCCCGGCGCGCAACCGCCGAACCGGCTCGGTGCGGTCGCCTCCCCCGACGGCCGCTACGTCTATTTCTCCGAGCGGCGCGGGACCTTCAACTACAACGCGCAGTTCCCCATCTGGCAGGTGGTCCGCTTCGACCGCGAGACCGGCGACGAGACGACGATCACCAGCGCCCCCGGCAGCGCGATGCGTCCGCTGCTGAGCCCGGACGGACACCAGTTGGTGTACGCCACCCGCCACCGCACCCAGACCGCGCTGCGGGTGCGCGATCTCGGAACCGGCGAGGAGCGCTGGCTCGTGAACGGCGTGACCCGGGACGACCAGGAATCCCGGGCGAGCCGCGACACCATGCCCGGCTACGCCTTCACCCCCGACGGTTCGGCGCTGATCGCCACCGTGGACGGCGGTTTCCGGCGGATCGACTTCCAGAGCGGGGCGATGACCGCCATCCCCTTCGAGGCCCAGGTGGAGGCCGAGGTGGCCCCCCGCCTCCACTTCCCCCGCCGGGTGGATGACGGGCCGACGGTCAACGCCCGGATCATTCGCTGGCCGCGCCTCGCTCCGGACGGCAGCGCCGTCGTTTTTTCGGCCTTCAGCCGGCTCTACCGGATGGAACTCCCGGGCGGGACGCCCACCCGGCTCACGGACTCCGACGAGGACGAGTTCATGCCCGCCTGGTCACCGGACGGGAGCCGGATCGCCTACGTCACCTGGTCGAGCGCGGGCGGGCACCTCAAGACGGTCCCCGCCGCCGGCGGTTCCGGAACCGCGCTGACTTCCGACCCCGCGTTCTACGCCGAGCCCGCCTGGAACCCCGCCGGAGACGCCCTCGTCATCCGCCGGGCCCCGGTCAAGGAGCACCTCTACTCTTTCCTCCGCGCTGGTTGGGGCAGGACCGACCTCTATTCGGACCTCCCTTCCGCTGGGGACGAGATCGGCGGCATGCGGGCGGCCGAACTCAGCGAATTGCTGCTGGTGCCGGCCGCGGGAGGTGACCTGAGCGTGATCGGCCCCGCCGAGGGCGGCCGCTTCCCCCACTTCACCGAGGACCCGGACCGGGTCTATCTGACCGATTCGAGCGCCGGGCTCACCTCGCTGAGGCTCGACGGAACCGACCGCCGCACCCATCTCAAGGTGTCCGGGCGCGGCGCGGGCCAGAACCCGCCGGCCGCCGGCCAGATCATGCTGTCCCGAGCCGGGGACCGCGCGTTCTTCGAGCTGCAAAACCGCCACTACCTGGTCGAGATCCCGAGCTTCGGGAAGCAGACGCTCGATGTCAAGGTGGGCGGCGGCGAGACGCCGGTGCCGGTGCGCGAGGTGGCGCCGGAAGGCGGCGACCATCTCGCCTGGTCCGCTTCCGGGGACGCGGTGGTCTGGTCGCTCGGAAACCGCATCTACCGGCAGGACGCCGCCGCGATCGGCGGAGAGGAGGACCTCTCCCCGGACACCTTCGACGCGGTGGTGACCGAACCGCGGGCCCGCCCGAGCGGCCGGATCCTGCTGAAGGATGCCGCGCGGGTTCTCACGATGGACGGCGAGGAACTCATCGAGGGCGGCGACGTCCTCGTCGAGGACAACCGGATCGTGGCGGTGGGCGCCGGCCTGGACGCCCCGGAGGGCGCCCGGGTGTTCGACGTCTCGGGGAAGACGGTCATGCCGGGCTACGTGGACGCCCACGCCCACATGTGGGCGCCGCGCGGCGTGCACCAGCGGCAGGTCTTCCAGCACCTCGCAAACCTCGCGTACGGGGTGACCGCGACCCGGGATCCGCAGACCTCGACCGCCGACGTCTTCGCCTACCGCGACCTCCAGGAGATCGGGCGGATTCTGGCTCCCCGGATCTACGCCACCGGACCCGGGATCTTCTCGCGCTCGGGGGTGTACGACGCGGAGGCCGCCGACGATTTCCTGAAGCGCTACGCCGAGTCCTACGACTCGGTCACCATCAAGCAGTACGTGGTCGGCGACCGGATTGTCCGCCAGTGGGTCGCGATGGCCGCGATGAAGCACAAACTCATCCCCACCACCGAAGGCGCGCTCGACCTGAAGCTGGACCTGACGCAGATGGCGGACGGCTTCTCGGGCAACGAGCACAGCCTGCCCATCGTCCCCATCTACGACGACGTCGCCCAGTACGTGGCGCGCACCCAGACCTACTACACCCCGACAATCCTGGTGGCCTACGGTGGCCCCTGGAGCGAGAACTACTTCTTCCAGAACACCGACGTGGTGAGCGACGAAAAACTCGCCCGCTTCATTCCGGCCGCCATCCTCGACAACATGGTCCGCCGGCGCGGCCAGTGGTTCCTTCCCGAGGAATACGTGCACTCCGGGATCTCGGAAGGCTGCACCAAGGTGATCCGCGCCGGCGGGCGCTGCGCGCTCGGCAGCCACGGCCAGCTCCAGGGGCTCGGCGCCCACTGGGAGATCTGGGCACTCCAGTCGGGCGGACTCACCGAGCACGAGACCCTGATCGCCGCCACCTCCTTCGGGGCGGAGGCGATCGGGTACGCCCAGGACCTGGGGACGCTCGAGGCCGGCAAGCTGGCCGACATCCAGATCCTGGACGCCAACCCACTCGAAGACATCCGGAACACCAACTCGGTCCGCTTCGTGATGCGGAACGGGGAGCTCTTCGACGCCGCCACCATGGCCCAGATCTGGCCGGTGGAGCGTCCGGCGCCCGAGCGGTTCTGGATCGGCGACAACCCGCCGGCAGGCACCGGGACCCGGTAGCCGCCAGGACCCGGTAGCCGCCAGGCGACGGGCGCGGGCATGGCTGCGCTCACCGAGCAGGCCGTGTTCCTCCGGAGCGGATTCGGCGCGGGGGCCGCCGCGACCGGAAGTCTCAGATGGCCGTAGTACCATCGGGGCATGATCGGAAAGACGCCTCTCGCGGAAGCGACCGTCAGAGCGTCCGAAACGCCGGATTCGCGCGATAGCAAGCGCACGAAGGGCCGGCGCGGGGCGGAACGGCAGGCCGCCTACGAACGACTGCTCGACCTCCCGGAGGAAGAGGAAGAGTTGAGCGCTGACGGACTTCGGGCGCTGCAGGAAGGGATCGAAGACTTCGCGGCGGGCCGCACTTTCACTCGGGAAGAGATCGAGCGGGAGTTCGGCGCCTGACCTGGACGCTCGAGTTTTCGGGCCGGGCGCGGCGGGACCTGAGGCGGCTCGACCCGCCGACGCAGACCCGAGTGCTGACGGCGTTGGATCAACTCGCGGAAACAGGGGTTGGGGACGTTCTCCGTTTGAAGGGGTTGGAACGGCAGTGGCGCCTCCGCACCGGTGACTGGCGCGTCCTGCTCCAGTACCGTCGCGACGAAGGCGTGCTTCGGGTGGAGGCGGTCGTACACCGGAGCCAGGCGTACCGGTGACGGCGGGTCGCACCGGAAGTGATTCCCGGCCGCTCCAAAGTAGTCTTGCGAACGAAGGAGCATCGGAACGCGCCATGAATCACTCCGAACTGAGCACCACCCACGCCCGAGGGATCCCGCTGCTTCGGGCGCTGCCCGCCGCCGCTCTGCTCCCTGCCCTTATCACCTGCGGCGGCGGCAACGACTACCCGGACACCCGGAGGGACGACGTCGCGGAGGAGCTTCACGGGACGATGGTCGAGGATCCCTACCGCTGGCTCGAAGACGACCAGGCGCCCGAGGTTCTCGATTGGGTGGACGCCCAGAACGAGGTCACCTTCGCCCATCTGCGGGGGCTGCCGGCGCGCGAGGCGCTCCGGACCCGCCTGCTCGAGCTTCAGGACCACGCCCGACAAAGTGCTCCCTTCCGTTTCGGCGAACAGTGGCTTGTCCGCGCGAACGACGGGCTCCAGGACCAGGACGTCCTCTACCGGATCTCCTCGCCCGGTGAAGATCCCACCGGCTGGGAGGTCCTGCTCGACCCGAACGAACTCTCCGAAGACGGCACGACCAGCCTGGGGGTTACCGCGTTCACCGAAGACGGCGCGCTCCTCGCCTATGGGCTCGGCGAGGCGGGTTCCGACTGGCGGGAGTTCCACGTGATGGAGGTGGCGACCGGCGAGAAGCGCCAGGATCACCTGCGCTGGATCAAGTTCTCGGGCGCCTCCTGGACCCACGACAACGCCGGCTTCTTCTACAGCCGCTATCTCGAACCGGATCCCGACGCCGCCCAGGGAGGCATCAACCAGAACCAGACCGTCTGGTACCACGCGCTCGGTACGGCGCAGGATTCCGACCGGTTGATCTACGCGAACCCGGAGTTCCCGGACCGCGGCGTGGGGGCGCAGGTGTCCGACGACGGCCGCTACGTGGTGTTCTCGATCGGCGAGGGCACGGACGAACGGAACCGCATCCACGTTCTGGACCTGGGGCGCTCCAGCGCGCCTGCCTTCGACGCTGCAATCGTGCCGGTCCTCGACGAGTTCGATTCCTCCTACGAGTTCCTCGGGAATGACGGACCGCGGTTCTATTTCCTGACCGACAACGGCGCGCCCCGCTACCGGGTGGTGGCGATCAACATCCAGCGGCCGGATCCCGCGAATTGGCTGGAACTCGTGCCCGAGAGCGAGGACACGCTGGAGGTCGCCCGTATCGTCGGCGACCGCTTCGTCCTCGGCTATCTCGACGACGCGAAGAGCCGGCTCGCGGTCCACACGATGGACGGCGGCTTCGAACGGGACGTGTCCCTACCCGGGATCGGCTCGGTCTCGCAGTTGAGCGGCACCCGGAACGACGACGTCCTCCACTTCGTCTTTTCCTCATTCCTCTTCCCGCCGTCGGTGTACCGGTACGACCTCGCGGCCGGCGAAACCGAGCCCCACTGGGCGCCCGAGGTCCCCTTCGACTTCGAGCAGTACGAGACCGAGCAGGTCTTCTTCTCCTCGGCGGACGGCACCGGGATCCCCATGTTCCTGACCCACGAGAAGGGCATGAGCCGGGACGGCAACAACCCGACTCTCCTGTACGGCTACGGCGGCTTCAACATCAGCCTGCGGCCCGGCTTCAACCCGTCGAACCTCGTCTTCCTGGAGCGCGGCGGGGTGTACGCGCAGGTGAATCTCCGGGGCGGAGGCGAGTACGGCGAGAGCTGGCACCGGGGCGGCATGCTCGAAAACAAGCAAAACGTCTTCGACGACTTCATCGCGGCCGCCGAGTTCCTGATCCACGACTCGGTCACCCAGCCCGCGCGGCTCGCGATCGCCGGGGGATCGAACGGCGGCCTGCTCGTCGGGGCGGTCCTGAACCAGCGCCCCGAGCTCTTCGGGGCGGCGCTCCCGGCGGTGGGCGTGATGGACATGCTCCGCTTCCACAAGTTCACGATCGGTTGGGCATGGACCTCCGACTATGGCAGTCCGGATGACCCGGAGATGTTCGAGGTCCTGCGCGCGTACTCGCCGTACCACAACGTCGCGCCGAGCGAGGACTTTCCGCCGACGCTGGTGACTACCGCCGACCACGACGATCGGGTGGCGCCCGGCCATTCCTTCAAGTACGCGGCGCGGATCCAGCAGGTCCACGGGGACGGCCCGAACCCCGTATTCATCCGGATCCAGAAGAGCGCCGGACACGGCGGCGGCATGCCGGTCTCGATGCGAGTGGAGCTCGAGGCCGACCGCTGGGCGTTCGTCCTGCACCACCTGGGCGTGAATTGAGCAGGGGCGTCCCATGATTCTCCGCCTCCAGCACATCGGCACCGCCCACCTTAGCCACGCCTCGGCAGCCGAACGCCTCCGCCAGGTCGGGCTCGAACCCGCCGAACTGCGCACCGACCAGGGCCGCGGCTTCCAGCTCGACTCGCGGAAGCTGCTCGGCAACGAATGCTGGCTCCACGTGGTCCACAACTGGAACCCCGAGGCGCGGGTGTGCCGGTACGTCCGGAGCCGCGGCGAGGGGCTGGAACATATCGCCATCGAGACCGACGACATCGAGGGGGCGGTCGCCCGCGTCAAGGAATCGGCGCCCATCTTCGAGGACCGGATCTTTCACGCCGCGGACGGCTTCGAAGCGTTCGTCTACCCCGCGGACGCCTGCGGGTTCACGGTGGAGTTGATCCAGCCGCACGCCTCGAGCTGGAACTGGCCCGACCCGCCGCCCGAGCGGGTCAGCCCGCTCCTTTCCGTCCGCCGGCTCGCCGAAGTGGTGGCGGGGGCGCCGGATCCGGACGCCGCGAGCCGACGCTTCGAAGAGCTGTTCGGGGTCGCGTTCGAGAGCGGAAACGGGAGCGGGGCGAGCGTCGGGTTTCCGAACGAGTGCCGGCTGCGCTTCGAACCCGGAGGGCCCGGGCTTCAGGCCCTCGTGCTCGAGAGCGCCGACCCGGAAGCCGACCTCCGGGCGCTTGAGGCGGCCGGCACCCCGGTGGACGCCGGCGCCGATTCCGGAGCGCTCCGCATACCGGCCTCGGTGGCGGGCTTCGAGATCGTGCTGCGCGCCCGGCAAGACTCCTGACTCAGAATCGGAGTCGTTTTCGCTCAGATTTATTTGGCAAGCCACGGCTAAAAAGTACTTGACAAGCCCCGCGTCCGCACGTATCGTTCCGGCTGTCCGGCGCCCTTGACCAGCGCCGCTGGCCAGCTAACCGGCAGGCCGGCGAGAAACCGGCCCGAGGCCCTGAGGCCCGGCCGACCGGACGCATCGCAACCCCAAGCATGGACGCCGCGTGGCGCCCATCCAGCAAGAGGAGACTATTCCGATGAAGTTCCAGCCTCTGAGGGAGAACGTTCTGCTTCGCCGTCTTGAGTCGGCCGAAGAAAAGATCGGCTCCATCATCGTCCCCGATACCGCCAAGGAAAAACCGATGACCGCGGAAGTGGTCGCGGTAGGCGCCGGCAAGGTCCTGAAGGACGGCACTCGTCAGGCTCCCGAGGTGAAGCCGGGCCAGCACATCCTGATCGGGAAGTACTCCGGCTCCGAAGTCAAGCTTGACGGCGAAGACTTCATCATCGTCCGCGAGGACGAGATCCTGGGCATCGTCGCGTAGACGGCCCCACTGCAAGAAGGAGCAGCAACACAAATGGCCAAGAACATCGTTTACAACGAGGAAGCCCGGCAGGCCCTGATGCGCGGCATCAACAAATTGGCGGCCGCCGTCCGGGTCACCCTCGGCCCCAAGGGACGAAACGTCGTCCTCGAGAAGAAGTTCGGCTCCCCCGTCGTCACCAAGGACGGAGTGACCGTCGCCAAGGAAGTGGATCTCGAGGATCCGCTGGAGAACCTCGGCGCCAAGATGGTCCGGGAAGTCGCTTCCAAGACTTCGGACGTAGCCGGTGACGGCACCACCACCGCGACCGTGCTCGCCCAGTCCATCTTTCGGGAGGGCCTTCGGAACGTCACCGCCGGCTCCAACCCGATGGAACTGAAGCGCGGCATCGACAAGGCCGTGGCCGCCGTGGTCGGGAAGATCCAGGGCGAGTCCAAGACGGTGACCGGCAGCATGATCGCCCAGGTCGGCACCATCTCGGCCAACGGCGACCGGGAGATCGGCGAGATCATCGCGAATGCGATGGAGAAGGTCGGCAAGGACGGCGTGATCCAGGTCGAAGAGAGCCGCACGCTCGACACCGAACTCGAAATCGTCGAGGGAATGCAGTTCGACCGGGGCTACCTCTCCCCTTACTTCGTGACCGACTCCGACCGGATGGAGGTCGTGCTCGAGGACTGCCTGGTGCTCGTCCACGAGAAGAAGATCTCCAGCATGAAGGACATGCTCCCGGTGCTCGAGAAAGTCGCCCAGGCGAGCCGCCCGGTCGTGGTGATCGCCGAGGACGTGGAGGGCGAAGCCCTCGCGACCCTGGTGGTCAACAAGCTCCGCGGCACCCTGAAGGCGGCCGCAGTGAAGGCTCCGGGCTTCGGTGACCGGCGGAAGGCGATGATGGAAGACATCGCCATCCTGACCGGCGGGACGGCCATCTTCGAGGATCTCGGCATCAAGCTCGAAAACATCGAGATGGGCGACCTCGGCCGGGCCAAGAAGATCATCATCTCCAAGGAAGACACCACGATCGTCGAAGGCGCCGGGACGCACGACGCCATCGCGGGCCGCATCCAGCAGATCCGGACCCAGATCGAGGACACCACCTCGGACTACGACCGCGAGAAGCTCCAGGAACGGCTCGCGAAGCTGGTTGGCGGCGTGGCCCTTATCAAGGTCGGCGCGGCCACCGAGACCGAGATGAAGGAGAAGAAGGCCCGCGTCGAGGACGCCATGCACGCGACCAAGGCAGCGGCCGAAGAGGGCATCGTCCCCGGCGGCGGCATCGCCCTGATCCGCGCCAGCGCCGTCCTTGAGGAGCTGGGGAGCAGCAAGGACCTCTCGCACGACGAGCAGGTCGGCGTGCGGATCATCGCCCGCGCCATCGAGGAGCCTCTCCGCTGGATCGCGCAGAACGCCGGCCACGAAGGCTCGATCGTCGTGAACAAGGTCAAGGAGACCGCGGGAGCCCACGGCTTCAACGCGGCGACCAACGAGTACACCAACCTCGTCGAGGCCGGTGTCATCGACCCGACGAAGGTGGTCCGCTACGGGCTGCAGAACGCGGCTTCCATCGCGGGCTTGCTGCTCACCACCGAGGCGCTCGTCTCCGAGATTCCGGAGAAGGACGACAAGGGTGGTGGCGGGGGTCCCCCCGGCATGGGCGGCGGAATGGGCGGTATGGACTACTAGTCCGCTCTCCCTCTCACCCTGGGCGTCGGCGCTAACGCGCCGGCGCCCATCTTTGTTTGGAGCCCTGGTCCCGGGTTGCATGGCGCCGCCGGGAAGGGAACGCCCGCCAGTTGCTGTGAAAATGCGGCTCCGCGCGGGGACGCCAACAGGGCGGATGGCGCGGAGGCACGGGAACGCCGACCTCCGGCCAGTTGCTGTGAGGATGCAACCCCGCGCGGGAACCCCGGCGGTCCAGATGGCGCCGGCCGCAAGGGAACGCCGACCTCCGGCCAGTTCTCCCGGTGGGGGCCGGCACGCGCGGGAGCGCGAAACCTGCGCCAATAATGTCGGGCTCTGCCAACGTGACTACCGCAACACCTTTCATGCGGGCGGGGTGAACGGGCCGACTCGATCATGGGAGTCTCTCCCGGTGGGGGCTTCACACCGGCACCGCGGCCCACAGGGCCGCGAAACCTGCACACCGCACACCGCCGGCTGCCTCGTCATGGGTGATGGGTTGCGGCCGGCGGGCGCGGCGCGCCAGCGGGCCAGAGCGGCGGCGTGTTGTGGGCCGCCGCCGTGGTGCGGGCCCTAACAGCCTGTGGCAAAACCCACGCGGCGTTCGACCGGCGATCCATCCCGGCTGAACCACTCCGCTTCGCTCCGTTCTGCGTTGCGTTTCGGTCGAAATACACCAGGTATTCCTCCCTCACGCGCCTTGTCAGCCGGGCGCCTCGCCCCCACCGGGAGGACTGGCCAGCCTCGGCGCTCACGTGGGTTTCACCACAGGCTGTTACGCCCTGGGGCCGGCTTATTTCAAACCAGTTTCAGTCCGGCGGTTTCGAAGCGACGAAAGTCGGCGAGATTCGCTGTCGCGAGGCGCGCCCCATCATGGATTGCTGCAGCCGCGATCAGGCAGTCGGAGAGTGAGCGGCGGCGACGGCCCGAATCGTTAGAGAGACGAGCGGCGATTCCCGCGTGTTCGAAAGTGAGGTCGCGATGGCCGTCCACGACTTGCAGAGCGAGTTCTGTCTCCGCCGGTTCGATCCGGCCGCACAAGAATTCGGCCCAAGCGATGGTGCTGACCACCACTGGCTCAACCTCGCATCCGCCGGTGATGGCTGCCGCTCGGCTTCGCTACGGATCGCTCTTCGAAGCGCCTCGGACTTCGAGACGTTCCAGCGACGCGCCAACCCTTCCAGCGTGCGGACGGTGCCAACGTCGAGGGAATATGTCGACTTGATCATCATGACAGCCATACCCTTCATCGTATGGCCATACCAGGCGGTAAGACGAATCGTCGCGGTTCTCCGGCCACGCAGCCCTGACTGTCGGCCAACTCGCTTCGAGTCGCCGCCTTTCCGCGCCGCCCTACGATGTCTATCCAGAGAGCCGCGCTCCCTTGTCCTCGGTCCCGGCCTGGAACGCGGCCAACTGTTCGCCATGATGCCTCCGGATCCCGCAAGAGCGGCTGGGACGTGATGTGCCCCGCCGGGCCAAGCATCCTCCCCATGGGAGGGTTGTCAGAAGTAGTGCTTGAAAACCAGCGCGACTTCCCGGTATCCGAGGCCGCCGAGGCCGATGTCCACCCCGAACGGGCTCACCCCGTCGGCCTGAACCGGCGCGTGGCTTCGGATCAGGTCGTACTCGGTGGTGGTGGTCAGCTCCCCGAAGCGGCCCCAGCGAACCTTGACCCCGACCAACGCCTCTCCCAGGTTCATGTCGAGCCCGACGATGAACTGGTACCCCGGGACCCAGCCGCTGATCTCGGCATCGAGTAGGTTGACGGTTCCCGCAGCCGCGCTCTTCGCTCCCTCCGGCCAGTCGGGAACGAACCCGATAGCCAGGTACTCCTGCTGCGGTTTGCGGACGAAGCTCGCCGCATAGTGGGCCTCGATTTGCGCGAACCCGATCCCGGCCCCCGCATAGGGCGTCCACCGCGTACGGTTCTCGAAGTCGTAGTAGAGGTTCAGGAAGGCCTCCTCGGCCCGGACATCGGAGAGCGTCTCCACCGGGGCCACCGCCCATTCGACTTTCTTGCCAGTCAGGGCTTCATTGCCGTCGGCCACCTTGATGGGCCGGGTGTCCCGTCCGTGACTCCGGTACCGGAAATCCAGCTCGAAGCGAAATGCGCCGTAGGTGAGGCCGACCGTCGAGCCAAGGCCGAATCCGGTACCGACGTCGAAGGAGTTCGTGAGCGCGGTGGTCGCCCCGCGGGCGTCGCAAGCGGCATCTTTCGGAGGCGTCAGCCCCTCGGGATAGAGGAGCGTGTCGCACCGCGTCGGGTGGTTCAGGAACGTCTGGGAGGACTTCGCCGTCTGGGCGCGGGGACCACCGTCTTCGAACCCGATGTAGAGGCGCTGCGCCACCGCGTCATCGCCGGCCGCGAGCAGCACCGCGCCCACCAGGACGCCGGCGGCCCAAGGCCAACCAAAGGGGACCCGGGGCAGTTGGTTGGTTGTTCGATCCATGCGTCCGGTATACGCAATCGGCAGACCGGTAGCGCGTTCGGGTCGGGTTCGGCCGATCCGGTGAAAGTCCGCCCCCCACGAAGTGGCGCGTTCCGAGGCTGGCCTCAGCACTGGTTCACTCACCCGCGTGATGATCAATTTTGAGGGTCTGCCGTTCTGGGACAGGGCCCCCTTGAGTTCGCGCTTTACCGGGAGAAGGAGGAAGAGATTTGAAGAGAAGTTGCCCAAGTGCCGCTAACTGTCCGACTCGACAACCTCCACCGCAGCCTGCACAGGATGCCGAATCCCGCGTCCATCGCCCTGTTTCCGGACAGTCACGAAGGCCTCGACCCGCAACGGTCCGCCGACCTCTGGCCAGTCCTCCCGGTCGGGGCCGGCACGCGCTGGCCGGAGTCCAGCGCGTGCCGCATCGCCGTGTCGCTTCACGGGATGCGGGCGCGGAAACGCTCGACCCGCGACTCGGTGTTGACGGGCGGCGACAAGCCGCTCCTCCGCGCTGACTTTTCCACAGCGCCCGCCGGTCGTGGGAAGAAACAGACGGGAAATCCGTCTATGTCAGTAGACGAGGACAAACCGTCTTCCGACTACGGCATCCGCACGGAGGAGTTCCCGATGCCGCAGATCGCGCACAACCCGACCAAGGCCCAATCCGAATCCTCCCCGCAGTCGGCGCCACCGGCCCCTCCACCCGGCGCGATAGAAAATGCGTCCATGAAACCGGCCGCGAAGGAAGCACTCTTTCGTGCGCTCGTGGAAGCGGGTGCCGACGCCATGGCCGCCTATACTGCTGCGGAAGGCGCAGAGTCCATGGCTTCGGAAAGCGCAGCGGCGCAGATTCACCCGGTGCTCTTGGAAATCCGCCAGCTCGCGAGACGGATGGACGAGAGGTTCACCGTGGTGGAACAGAAGCTGGACGCGCTCACGGCACACGTAGCCGACCACGACAAGAGACTGGATGTATTGGCCGCCCGGATGGACGCGCTGAAGACCGAAATGCGCCTGATGTGGGGTGCTCTGGGTATCCTGACAACGGTCCTGATCGCCGTCTTCGGCTTCCTGTTCACCCGCTGATCTGACCCCCATCGCCGCCCGCAGGACAGCGAAACCGCGTACGCCCCGCGCGCACCTGGCCCGCGACAACAACAGCGCCTACTGCTGCGCCAGATTGAGCGCGGCCGGTACCGGGAACGCCGGTGTTTACACCGGCACCGCGGCCCGCAGGGCCGCGAAACCTGCACGACGAAACTGCACGACTCGATCAACCCGTTTCGCGCAGGCGCTCCCCCCCGTTCCGATACCCCACGATGTTGTGCGCCGGCAGGGTGAGGCGGCTCTCGATGACCCCGCCGGCGCCCTCGATCCGTTCCGCCAACTCGGAAAGCGTCATCAGCTCCCGGTACCCCACGTTCAGTTCGTCGGCGAACGCCCGGTAGAAGAGTCGCACCGCCAACCGGTCCCGGGGGCAACTGCATATCTGGAGCCCGCCGGGCTTCAGGAAGCGCCGGAAATGGGCGATGAGTCTCCGCTTCCCAGGGTCGTCGAAATGCTCGACGAGCCCCCAGTCGAGGCCAACATCGAATCGGCCGGGAGCGGCGGCGTCGAAGAAGTTCTTCCGCAGGTAACTCCAGCCCTCGAGATCGCGCTCCACATCGATCCATCGCTCTCCCCATCCCCTCGGCGCCCGGACCGGCACCTTCCGCGGCGCGTTCAGAAAGCGCTCGTAGGCGGCCGGATCCTCGTCGATCAGAACCACCTCGCCGCCCGCCCCGAAGAGCGCCTGCAGGATTGCGGCTTCCCATCCCGCCTCGGCGCCGAAGAACACGATGCTCGGGTTGGGTGGGACCGACAGCCGCGCGAGCGCCGCCGCCTTCCCCACGAAGTCGTGGATCGCATCCCTTCGCTGCTGCGCCTGGGCGAGCAGGAGGCGCAGGACCCGTATCCACACCGGCCCGCGATACCCCCGGTTGATCTCCCGCCAGGGGGTGTTCAGGAACTTCTCGAAATTGGCGTTGAAGAGCGCCCAGTCCATCGCTCCTGAGCGCTCCGGATCCTTGACCTGACCCGGATCGAAGCCTCGCGCCAGCGGCAGGGTCAGGCGCATGGCGTGCACCTCGGCCAGCGGCTACCCGAACCGACCGGATGCCCGTCGCGGATACCCCCGTCGCGGATACCCCCGTAGCGGATACCCCCATCGCGGATACCCCCATCGCGCACGACCCGGAAGCGTACCCGCCGGCGCGGCGAGGCAGCGAAGCCCACCGTCCGCAAGGCCGCGCCGGCGCCGGACGGCGCGACCCCATTCGGGGCCGCGCCGCCAAAGCCGACCGGCCGGTGGCGCCCCGGCGGACCAACCCGGAGTTACTGCCTCTCCGCGGGAACCGCAATCTCCAAGCGATTCGAGAGCCGCTCGCCGCCCCTCGTGCAGATCGCGCCGGCGCTATCGCAGGGACGGTCCGCCGCGAGCACCAGGCGGACGCTCGCGTTCGACTCCGGCGCCACCGTGATCTCCCATCCGACGTTCGAACGGCGGACCAGGCGCCGCGCCTGGGTCACCGTGCCGCCGGTCACCGCGAACGAATCATCGCGCAGCGTCAGGTAACTCAGATCGAGCTCTTCACTGAAGAAGAGCCGGAAACGGAACGCCGTTCCGTCGTGGGTCGCCGGCACCTGCTCGGCTCGGGCCGTCAGCGGCGCCCCCGCCGGCGCGACCGTGACCGCCGCCTCGTCCTCTGCGGACAGGCCGCCCGCGTCCGTCACCCGCAGCCGGAACCGCAAGGTCTCCGACGCCGAGAGATCCGAAGGCGCCGTGAAGCTCGTGGACACCGCATCGGTCGCGGACAGGGTCACCGTGGTGCCCGCCGTCTGCGTCCAACCGTAGCTCAAGGTGTCATCGGCATCGGGATCGGTCCCCGTCCCGCTCAGGTTGACGGTCGCGCCGCCCGCGATCCCATCCTGGTCCGCGCCCGCGTTCGCCGCCGGCGCCTCGTTCCGGTTCGCAAGCGTCACGCTGAGGTCCGCCGTGCCGCTCTGATTGCCGTCGCTCACCTGAACGGTCAACGCGTAGGTCCCGTCGCCGCCAACATCGTCCGGCGACTCGTAGTCCTTTGGCGACGCGAACGCCAACACCCCAGCCGAACTCAGGGTGAAGCGAGCCTGGTCCGCGCCCCCCGAGAGCGACCACGTCAGGTCGTCGGCGGTCGTGTCCTCGTTCACCGCGGTCAGAACCGCAACCGCCGTTTCTCCCTCCATCACTGCGAACGTCGTCGCGCCCGTAACCGCAGGCGCCGCGGTGGCCGCCGCTTCGACGGTCGCCGCTACCTCGTCCTCCGCATACAGACCGTCCGCATCCGTCACCCGCAGCGTGAACCGCAGGGTCTCCGCCGCCGAGAGATCCAGAGGTGCGGTGAAGCTGATGGAAGCGATGTCCGTCGCGGAAAGGGTCACGGTGGCGCCCGAGGTCTGCGTCCAGGCGTAGCTGAGGGTGTCGCCGGCATCGGGATCGGTCCCTGCCCCGTTCAGGCTCACCGTCGCCCCCACCGCGATCTCGTCCTGGTCCGCCCCCGCATCCGCCGCCGGCGCCTCGTTCCGGTTCGCAAGCGTCACGCTGAGGTCCGCGGAGCCACTGTTGTGGCCGTCGCTTACCTGAACCGTCACCTCGTAGATGCCGTCGCCGCCGGTGTCGTCAGGCGACTCGTAGTCCTTCGCGGCCCGAAACGACAGCGCCCCAACCCTCGTAATAGCGAACGCCCCGCGGTCGGAGCCCCCGGTTATGGACCACCCCAACGCGGATGCCGGGCTGTCCGCGTCCGTCGCCGCGAGAGTGGCGACGGCGGTCTCGCCCTCAAGCACCGCGTGCGTCGTCGGCCCGCGCACCGAGGGCGCGGCGGTGCCGCCGTCGCCAGCCAGGGTGGCTCGCGCCTTCCCGGACTCGCCGCTCGCATAGATGTCGTTGTAGAGGGCTTGCACGGCGTAGCGGTAAACCCCCGGCCCGGGGTTCCCATCGGTCCAGGTCGTCCCGGTCGAACCGGTGTCCGCGACGAGCACTTCCGTGTCACCACCGCCTGCAGCGCGCAGGATCCGGTAGCCGGTGAGCCCGCCCGGATCGTACGACGGCGCTCCCCAGCTCAGGCCCACGTCGTCTCCGACCGTGGTAGCGCGCAGGTCGCGAGGCCGGCTGTCCCGAATCGCGCTGCACACCCGCGACTTCATGTTGGACAGGTGACCATCCCAGAAGTCCGCGCTGAACGTCCCCCCCTTGCTGATCCGTTGGTTCTGCCGGCCGCGGGTTTCGAGGCCCGGCAGGCCGCCACTTCCGAAGTGGAGGCGCAGTTTCTGGATGAACTCGTCTTCCGCGGTGGCGGACCCGCTTGGATAATGGAGAATCGCGGACGCGAAGGACTCCCCGGAGCTGACCGTTTGGTGGTTGGGGGTCTTCCGATACAGGTGCCGGACCATCGCGTTGTGTTCCCAGAGGTCCGCGAAGATCAGGAAGTTGACCGCTTGCGGAATGCTCTCCGGCAGGTGGTAGTAATAGCCGAACCGAACCAGATGGGAATACCCGGGAGAGGAAATCGCGCCAGTTCCGTCCACGGCCAACTCCAGATCTGCCGAAATGGCCAGATTGTGTTCGCCGTGGTTGAAGAGTCGGAGAGCGGGAAGCTCAGGGAAACGACTGCACATGAAGGCCTCGCCCATTCCCGGGAAGTCCGACCCGCGTTGTTCCAGCACGTTGAGCAGGACTTCCGCATGCCGCCACGACCAGACCGCGCCGGCCTCGACCACCGCGTACAGGTGAGGGACCTGGCCCGGAAGGTTGAGGATCCGGAAATTGTCGGTGCCCTCGAAGCTTGACGCGGCGAAATCCAGCGGCTCGATCCGCGGATCGTTCGACGCAACGGCCCCGCGCATGTACCCAGCCGCGTTGGGGTCGAACTCGGGGCTGTTGGCATGCACGTACTCGCTGCCTCCCCATGCGTTCCACTCCCCCCAGAGCGGCTTGCCAAGCGCGCCGTGGCAGCTCTGGCAGGAAGCCGGTTCGGTGATCTCGGGCGTCGCCCCGGAGAAGTCAATGACCCCGACGCTCCAGTCCGTTTCGTTCGCCCGCAGGAACTCGACCGACTCGCGGAACATTGCGGGCGCGGCCTGGTCGGTGTTCCACGAAAAGATGAACTCCCCGTCCGCACCCCAGGAAATCACTCTGGGGTGCTCGCCCGATACGTGGGACTGGGCGGGCGACCCCGAACGGAACATCATGGCGAAGCGTTTGAGGTACAGCGGGGGTAGCGCGGCGATGAACTCCTCGGCGCTCGTGACCTGGTGCCGGTCCAGAAAGCGCTGGATCCGCGGATAGGCCCCCGAGTTGTCGGCTGCGGTCCCGTCCGCTCCCATCCCGTCGAAGCGGGAGAAGTCCTCGAAGGGGCCGTCGGGGAGCGAAGTGAAGCGATTCCCGTGGAGGATCAGTTCTTCCAGCAGGAACAGTTCGTCGAAGATGCCGTCCGGCAACGAAGCGAGTTCGTTGCCGTCGAGCCGGAGAGTCTTCAGCAGGTAGAGCTCGTCGAACACCCCGGACGGGAGGGCGGCGAGCAGGTTTCCGGAGAGATCGAGCGAGTCGAGCCGTACCAGCCCGTCGAAGTCACCGGCGCGGAGCCCGGAAATGCCCTGCCCCGAGAGATCCAGCGACGTGATTTCGCCCAGATGGTGGGAGGTTATTCGGGCGCAGCGCTCGCCACCTGCGACTTCGATCGCGTTTCTGACCTGAACGGTTCGGCTGCACACCGCGGCGCCCTGGGCCGACGCCTCCCGCGACCCGCCGGTCACCGTCATGCCCGCGGCCAGCAGGAGGGCCACAGGAAACTCAGGGCCGGCAAATCCCCACCGGCGGCGGCGCCCTGGGCCGGTACCGGGATCCCGACCGCCTTGCGACCGTAGCGCGAACGGGCGGCTCGCACCGTGCCGGACGGCGGGACGAAGAAGCCTCGGAAGACGATTGGCGGGGACTTCGCCGGCGAGCCGGCAAAGCAGACGCAGACAGGTGTTGATGGTGGACATTTCGGCCTCCTTGGTTTGTTGTCGGAACTGGGTTTTCGTTGCCGAAGATTTGTTTCCATAATAATAAACCCAACTCCACCAACTAAGCAAGACGAAGTCTGGGGAATCCAAAAAGCCTTCGATATGCTTCCGACGAACTGGAAGCCGGATCAAGGCTACCGAAAGATGCAGAGTAATCGGCGTTTAATGTTGCTCTTAGGTGTCGCACGGAACCGGATCGGCACCCGCCTCGACGAACCGGGCCGGCAGAGTTACGTTTCTTGGCTAACTATTGGGACCATAACTTGTGATTGGGAATGCTCCTGGAGGCCTCCGCGGGAGCCGTCAGCCCAATTCGGTCCACACCGCCGAGTGACGGCCGTTGACTCCACCCGCATGTTTCCCCGCGCGGTGCACCAGCGCGGGGCGGGGCGGGTGTCCCCTCACCGACCCGGGACCGCCGACCGGCTTTGATCGCCGTCTCGCCCATGTCGTGACCGGGGTCAGGCCCGGCGCCAACAGGCTCGGCGGGCCGGAGGTCTACGGATCGGAAACGCCACCGTCGGGCCCGGGGCTGATCCGGGAACGGGCTTCGGCCTCGCGCTCTCGAGGTCCGCGACCGCTCCTCCCTCGGACTGCGTTACGCCACGGGACGCCTAATGAGGAGCCTCCCGCGCGGTCTCGCGTTCGCCGCCACCCTCTTCGTCGCCGGCGGCGCATGCTCGGGGCAGGAGTCGCCATCCGACGCCACCGAACAGATCGCCGCCACCCTCGCGACGGTCCCCGCGGATCACTTCACGGGTCTCGCGACCCTGGTTGGGGCCGCGCCACTACCGCCGATCGTCCGCCGCCCGCCGTCGAACGGCGGGAATCCGGAAACTACGGCTGCGCGGGGACGGCGATCTCCAGGCGATTCGAAAGCCGCCCGCCTCCCGAGGTGCAGATCGCGCCAGCGGTATCGCAGGCCCGGTCCGCCGCAAGCACCAGGGCGACGTTCGCGTTCGAGTCGGGCGCTACCGTGATCTCCCAATCGCGGTTCGAAGGGCGGGCCAGGCGCTGCACGTATGTGATCGAGCCTCCCGTGACATCGAACGAGTTGTCGCGCAGCGTCACATACCCGATGTCGATCTCCGCGCTGAAGCGGAGCCGGAACCGGAACGCCGTCCCGTCATGGCTGTCCGGCACCCGCTCGGCCCAGGCTGTCAACGGGGCTGATGACTGAGGGCCCGCCACCGTCAAATTCAGCCCGTTTGAAAGGCGTCTGCCGTCCGCCGTGCAGACGGCGCCCGTGACGTCACAGGCGCGTCCCGCCGGCAGCACCAGTTCCACGCCGGCGTCCGAACTCGGCTCCACCTCGACGTGCCAGCTCCGGTTCGACGGAGGGGACTGACGCCGCGCGTTCACCACCGTGCCGGCGGTCACCTCGAAAGCCGAGTCCCGGAGCGTCGCGTAGCCGAGACTCACCTCTTCGCTGAAGTGAAGCTCGAAAGTGAAGCCGCTGCTTCCGTCGTGCCGGTCCGGTAACCCCGCGACCCGCACCGTCAATGGCGCGGTGGCCGCCGTCTCGACCGTCACGACTACGTCGTCCTCCGCGTACAGACCGCCCGCATCCGTCACCCGCAGCCTGAACCGCAGCGTCTCGTCCGCCGACAGGTCCGAGGGCGCCGTGAAGCTGGCCGCGGCCGCGGCCGCCGAGGACAGCGTCGCCGTCGTTCCCGTCGTCTGCGTCCACGCGTAGCTCAGGCTGTCATCGGCGTCGGGGTCCGTCCCGGAGCCGCGCAGGTTGACCGTCGCACCTCCCTCGATGCCGTCCTGGTCCGCCCCCGCGTTCGCCGTCGGCGCCTCGTTCCGGTTCGACAGCGTCACGCGGACGTCCGCCGTCCCGCTCTGGCCGCCATCGCTCACCTGAACCGTCACCTCGTAGGTCCCGTCGCTGTCGGCGTCGTCCGGAGATTCGTAGTCCTTCGCCGACGCGAACGCCAGCGCCCCCGCCGAACCCAACGCGAAGCTTCCCTGGTCCGCCCCTCCTGAAATGGACCACGTCAGCCCGCCCGCCGACGTGTCCTCGTCCGTCGCGGTCAGGCTTCCCACCGCCGTCTCGCCCTCCATCACCGTGAACGTCGTCGCGCCCGCAACCGCCGGCGCCGCCGTGGCCGCCGCTTCGACCGCCACCGCCACCTCGTCCTCCGCATACAGACCGCCCGCATCCGTCACCCGCAGCCTGAACCGCAGCGTCTCGTCCGCCGACAGGTCCGAGGGCGCCGTGAAGCTGGCAGCCACCGCATCCGCCGCCGACAAGGCCACCGTCGTGCCCGCCGTCTGCGTCCAACCGTAGCTCAGGGTGTCATCGGCGTCGGGATCGGTCCCCGTCCCGCTCAGGCTGACCGTCGCGCCTCCTTCGATCCCGTCCTGGTCCGCGCCTGCATTCGCCGCCGGCGCCTCGTTCCGATTCGACAGCGTCACGCTGAGGTCCGCCGTGCCGCTCTGCTTCCCGTCGCTCACCTGAACGGTCAGCGCGTAGGTCCCGTCCCCGCCAACGTCGTCCGGCGACTCGTAGTCCTTCGCGGCGAGAAAGGACAGCGCTCCTTCCGTCGTGATCGCGAGCGCGCCGCTGTCCGCGCCCCCACGAATGGACCAGGTGAACGCCGACGCCGAGGTGTCCTCATCCGTGGCCGCAAGAGTGGCGATGGCCGTCTCTCCCTCGAGAACCGTATGCGTCCTCGGCTCGTCCACGGAGGGCGCCGCGGTCCCGGCAGTGTCGCCGACGACGGCCCGCGCCTCCTCCGACGAACGGCTCGCGTAGAGGCCGTCGTAGAGTGCCTGGACCGTGTAGACGTATACACCGGGTACACCGGGCGCGGGATCCTGGTCCGTCCAGGTCGTCCCCGTCGAACCAGTGTCCGCGACTAACACCTCTGCGTCAGTCCCATCAACCGACCGCAGAATTCGGTAGCCGGTGAGCCCATCTGGATCGTATCTGGGGGCCTCCCAGCTCAGTTCCACGTCGTCCCGGGCCTGGGAGGCGCGGAGGCCGCCCGGCACGCTGCCGGTGAGGGCGCTGCACATGCGGGGCCGCATGACCGTGGTCAGTCCGTCTCGAAAGCTGGCGCTGAGGACGCCTCCTAGGTAGTACCTGCCACTTTGAACCTCGCGGGCGTCCAGCGACGCCGCGGTGCCCTGCCCGAAGTGCAGGCGCAGCTTCTGGATCAGCTCGTCCTCCGCGGTCGCCGAACCGGGGCCGTAGTACAGCATCGCCGACTTCTCGCGGTCGGTCACCCGAGGCACGACGGCGTCGCTGTTGAAGACGCTACGGTATAGCCGCCTCATGATGGGCTCGTCGCGCAAGACGTCAGCAACCAGCAGGAACACCATCGAATCGGCCACGCTCCCGCCGGTGTGGTAGTAGTACGTGTAGGTCAATAGGTCGGGAGCAGGGCTGATCACGTAGCCCGGCTGATCGGGGAACCGCGGGTCCGCGTCCGACGCGAAGAGGTTTTGCTCCGGTTGCGAGAACTCATTGAGCGCTACCGCAAAAGAGGCAAGATCGTCGTGCGTCGCACACACCACCCCGTCGCTGAATGACCGAAAGTCCGGATAGCGCCCCCTGAGGATGCGGTACAGCACCTCGGCATGGCGCCACGCCCACACAGCGCCAGCCTCCTCAGCGACCACCGTAGAGGGCGGCGGTCCCCGCCAGAAGAACCGCTGGGCTCTGGTGCCGGTCTCGAATGATGAGATAGAGAAGTCCAGCGGCTCGATCCGCGGATCACTCGACGCCAGCGCCCTATCCATAGCCGCCTCCGCAGATCTAAGGGCGGCATTGTCGTCCCACGAAGTCACGGTCTCGCTTCCCGACCACTCATTCCACATGCCCCACATGGGCTTGTTGAACGAGCCGTGGCAGCTCTGGCACGAGGCGGGCTCGATGATCTGGGTGCTCGCACCGGAGTAGTCGATCACCCCGGCGGTCCAGTCGGTGTCGTTCTGGCGCAGGAACTCCACCGACTGCTTGAACGGTGCCGGAGCGGAGGGGTCGGTGGTCCAGGCAAAGGTCATCGCCCCGTCGCCGCCGAAGGAGATCACCCGCGGATAGTCGCCCGACACATGGGGCGCCGCCGGCGACTCCGACCGGTACATGAGGACGAAGCGCTGAAGGTAGGGCGGGGGCAACGCGGCGATGAACTCTTCCGGGCTGCTTACTTCATGCCTGTCCAGAAAGCGTTGGATCCGCGGATAGGGCCCCGAGTTGTCGGGCTGGCTCCCGTCCGCCTGCATCCCGTCAAAGCGGGAGAACTCCTCGAACAGCCCGTCCGGCAGCGAGGTGAAGCGGTTCTCGTGGAGCGTCAGTTCCTCGAGTAGGAACAGCTCATCGAAGATGCCGTCGGGTAGCGTTTCCAGCAAATTGCCGTCGAGCCGGAGCGTCTTCAGGAGGTAGAGCTCGTCGAACACGCCGGACGGCAGCGAGGTGAGCGCGTTGCCGGAGAGGTCAAGGGTGTCAAGCCGCACGAGCCCGTCGAAATCGCTGGCGCGGAGGCCGGAAATGCCCTGCTCCCGGAGATCGAGCGTCGTGATCTCGCGCAGGTGGTGCAGCGTGAGCCCGGCGCAGGCGACGGCGCCACTGGCAGCTTCGATCGCGTTCCTGACCTGAACCGTGCGGTCGCACACGCTCTCGCTCTGGGCCGGCGCCCCCGGCGCTCCTCCAATGACCGCCGTCCCAATGGCCAAGACCGCTGCGATCTGACGAGGTGCGATCTGACGAGGCCGGCGCCCAACCACCCGCCAGCGGCTCGTCCCGGCGGTCAGACCCATCGAGCGGACCACTTCACAATCTCCCTGGAGCTGCCTTGTTGATTCAACTCAAGACCCCAATTGCGGGCAGCGTCTCATACCGTGTTTTGAACATTCGCAGATTGAGCAGCGAAACACGTCAGCTTGCGTAGTCCACAATGAACTGTCACGGAAGGCGACGATGAATCTTATTTATAGCGTGACCGTAGCACCCACATAGAGGCGTTTCAATTGGCTGCGGTGGGGATCGCTCGGCCTGACTTGGGAATCGCACGCGTCGCGGTGGAGAGGATGGTCCACGAGGGCTTCGCTCGGCGCCGCGGCGCCCTGGGCCTCACTCTCGCCACCGGCGACGACGGCGGCCAAACGTCGCCGGCGGAGGTTGATCGCGAGACGGATACCTCTCGCCATCCGGCCGCAATCCGGGCTGACGCCACCCGTTCCTCTGCCAACGCCGCATTGGCTGCGTGGTCGTCGCGTCGTGCCCAACGCCATCGGGCTCGGCCCGATCATCCTCAGTCGAGGGCGGCCTCGTCGGGCCACGGGGTCTGACCCGGGAGCCGCCCTCGGCGTCGGCGCCTCCCGGTCTGCGACGGCTCCTTTGGTTTGGATTTAGACTGCGTTACCCGATGGAACGCCTCGCTCGTAGCATCCCGCTGGCGCTTGCCGCTGCGCTCTTTCTCTCGGGTTGCGCGTCGTCCGGACCGGAGCCGCTTCCCAATGCATCCGCCCGGATCGCCGACGCTCTCGCTGCTGTCCCCGCGGACGCTTTCGCCGACCTCGGTCTGAGTGTCTGGATGGGCCCCGCGGACGGAGCCGCACTCTACGAGGAATCCGCCGGCGTCCCCCGCCCCGCGGCCAGTTCCATCAAGGCCGCCTATCTGGTGGAGTTCTTCGCCGACCGCGCCGAGATTCTCGACGAACCCGTCCCGGGGGCCGCCCAGGTAGTGGGCGATCCCGAGCACCCCGCGATCACGCACTTCGATCCCGAAACCCAGGCCGAGATCCGGGAGCACCTGGAAACCGCAAACGCGAGAACCGTGGGGCACCACATGATCCGGGGGACCGGCGTCTCGAACGCGGTGTACAACGCGGCCGCCAATCTGGTGACCGCCTTCCTCGGCGGACCGTCCGAGTTGACCGGCCGGATCCACGCCCGCCACCCGGATTTCGCCGGCATCGCTTCCCGGCGTTACATGCTCGCGGCGCGGGACGTAACGGGAGACAACGAAGCCACCGCAGCCTCCCTCGCCGCCGTGCTTTCCGCCATCGCGCGCGGCGACGTTCCGGGACTCTCCGCCGAGACGCACCAGGCGATGCGGGACATCCTCTTCCTGGAGGAAACGGACGCCGGTCGTCACTTCTACAAGGGCGGCTCGCTGAACTCCAACCCCATCACCCGGGTGCTTTCGGGATACTGGGAACCTGGGGAACCCAGGGGCCGGCAACTCGTTTATGTCTTCATGGCCCAGGTTCCCGGACCCGAGAGCGTCGCGCCGGGCGATCTCGATTCCGGCGATGCCGGACGCCGGCTCCAGGAACACCTCGAAGCGCTCCGCGCAGCCGCGTTGCCGGTGGCGAGGGGCTGGCTCGCCACCGGGGTGGCTCCCGAGTGAGATTCCTGGCGCTCGCCGCCGCCCTCTCACTGATCCCGCTTGCCGCCCCCGCCGGCGAGGACTGGCCGCAATGGCGCGGCCCCAACCGGGACGGCATCTCCCGGGAAACCGGGCTCCTGCAGAGCTGGCCGGAGGGCGGTCCTCGCCTCGTCTTCCGAGCCGACGGCCTCGGGGCGGGCTATTCCACGGTGTCCGTCGCAGAGGGACGGATCCACACGCTCGGGATGCTTTCGGGCCGCGAGTGGGTGATCACCCTCGACGCCGAAACCGGCGCGCAACTCTGGGCGACGCCGCACGGCGAGGGCTACCGCGACGGTCCGCGTTCCGTACCCACAGTGATCGGCGGCCGCGTCTATGCCCTCGGAGCCCGGGGACAACTCTCGGCGCTCGACGCCGCCAGCGGGCAGATCGTCTGGACCCTGGATCTCCTCCGCGAGGCGGGCGGCCGGAATATCAGTTGGGGGATCAGCGAGTCGCCGCTCGTGCTCGGAGATCGAGTCCTCGTCTCACCGGGTGGGCGCAGCGCCGGGTTTGCCGCTTTCGATCGGGACACCGGAGAGTTGCTCTGGAGTGCCGGGGGTGACGAGGCGGGTTACGCATCGCCGCTGCCGGTGGATCTCGCCGGTGCGCCGCACATCGTGTATTTCAGCGGCGAACGCGCGGCGGGTATCCGGGCCGACGACGGCGCGCTGCTGTGGAGCTACCGCCGCGCCTCGAACCGGACCGCGAACATCGCCACCCCGATCCTGGTGTCGAACCGCGGGGGCGCAGCGGAGGTCTTCCTCTCTTCCGACTACGGCACCGGCGGCGCGTTGCTCGCACTCCGCTCCGACGGCGCCGGCGGCGTGACCGCCGAGGAGAAGTACTTCACTCGGAACATGCGGGTCCACCACGCCACGCCGGTACTCCACGACGGCGTGCTCTACGGTTTCTCCGGGTCTATCTTCAGCGCGCTCGACATCGAGACCGGGGCCCTCTTCTGGCGCGACCGGTCCATCCGGAAGGGCTCGCTTACCTTCGCCGACAACCGTCTCTACGTGTTCAGCGAGCGTGGAGACGTCGCTCTCGTGGAACCGTCGCGCGCCGGGTACGAGGAACGCGGCCGCTTCGAGTTCCGCCGGCAGGACCGGTCCGGGGAAAACACCTGGAGCCATCCGGTGGTCGCGAACGGCCTCCTCTACCTCCGGGACCAGGAAGTGCTGCTCGCCTACGACGTGAAGGCCGGAAGGTAGCCGGCTGCGGCGGCTGGCGTTCGCGCCGCTGACCGTCTTCGCGTTCGCGACCGGCCTCCCGGCGCGTGCCCCGAGTCCCGGATGAAGCTGCGCCGCCCTCCCATGCAGAACACCGGCGGCAGCGTGGCCGTGCTGCTGCCCGCGTAACGGGCGCCGGCGGCGGGCGAAACCGCGTGCCGCCGATCGCGAAGAAGCGCGGGGACGGCTTGGAACGCCGACCTCCGGTCGGCACCGCTGCGCGTCAGCGCAGCGAAACGCGCAACGTCCGTCAACCGCATGGCCCCGTAGGCGAGGGGGAACGCCGGTGTTCACACCGGCATCGCGACCCGCAGGGCCGCGGATGGCGCTTCGTCCGCGTCAGCGATGGCGCTCCCCGGGCTCGCCCTCACCAATCTCCACGTGCGTCGTCCAGGTCTCGAAGCGTTGGCCGGCGGCTGCCAGCCGGACCGAACTCGTTTCCCCGGGGGCCAGGCTGATTCTGGGCGTCGGACCGAGTTCGACCCCGTTCGACAGGTGCACCTCGACCCGAACCTGCGAAACGGGCTCGGCCGCCGTGTTGACCACGGTCCCGGTGAAGGTCGCGGTCGCAGCGTCAAAACGAAGCTCAAGACGGACGCCGCTACGCGTCTCCTGAGCGGTTTCCGCTACCCCGTACCGAATCCCGGACTCCCCCGACTCTTCTCCGTGCTCGCCCTCGGAACCGTGTTCGTCACCCGAGTCGTGTCCTTCCCCCTCGTCGCTCTCCTGCCGCGGCGCCGGTTCAGGTTCGGACTCGCGACTCGTTAGCTGTTCCGCCTCATGCTCCGCCGACGACTCGGGGTCGCCATGCTCTTCCGAAACCTCGGCGCCACTCCCACAACCGGGAAGACTCACGAGAGAGAGCGCAGCCAAGACCGCGGCACCGAACAGAACCCTGGATGGAACCCGCCACCCGGAATCACCGGTTCTCATCAGACAGGTGATGGTAGCCCCGCTTCGTCGGGCGACCGCGACGGAAGCCGCCGAGAGCACCGGTTGTAGTCTTTCCCGCACTAACGATGACGCGCATCGCACACGCGAAAGGCCGAGCGGGGATGCGGCGTTGTGCCATCAGTTTCGCAGCCGCCGTTCTTCTCGGCTCCGCCGGATGCTGGATCTCTGACGGGGATCCAAAAGAGTTGACCGCGGTCTCCTGGGGCGGTTTTTACACGGAGGCCAGCGTGCATGCGTACTACCGGCCCTTCGAGGAGAGCACCGGTTTCTCGGTTCGGCAGGTGCGGTACAGCGGCGGCCTCGAGGAAATCCGGGAACAGGTGGCTTCCGGCGACATCGAGTGGGATGTCGTGGACCTGGAGATCTTTGACGCGGTGCGCGGCTGCGAGGAAGGCCTCCTGGAGCCGATCCCATGGGTCATGCTGGCGCCGGCTCCAGACGGGACCCTTGCCCAGGACGACTTCCTGGAGGACACGACAACGGAGTGCGGCATCGGCGCCTCGGTGTACTCGATGGTCTATGCCTACGACGAGAATCGCTTCCCCGACGCAAAACCCACCACGATCGCGGACTTCTTCGACTATGAGCGCTTCCCGGGGCGCCGCGGAATGCGGCGTTCTCCGCAGGTCAATCTGGAGTTTGCGCTGATGGCCGACGGCGTGCCGCCGGCGGAGGTCTACGCATTGCTCCGCACGCCAGCCGGGCGGGAGAGGGCGTTTCGCAAGCTGGACAGCCTGCGGGACCACATCCGGTGGTGGGTAGAGCCGCGTGTTGCGGTCGAGATGCTCGCCGATGGCGACGTCGCCATGACGACCTCATTCAACGGCCGAATGTTTCATGCCCGGTTCGTGGACGGACACCCGTTCCGGATCGTCTGGCACGGACAGGTCCTCCAGATTGGCCAGTTGGGGATCGTTCGCGGAACGCCGAGGCTCTCGCAGGCTTTCCGGTTCATCCGCCTCGCCTCTTCTACCGAGGCCATTGCGACGCTCGCCCGCGGTACGGCCTACAGTCCGTCGCGGGAATCTGCGTTTCCTCTGGTCACGACCCACGTGGAGTCAGGAGTGGACCTGCAGCCTCACCTGCCAACCGCGCCGGAAAACATGGAGTACGCCCTTCCCAGCGATTGGCGCTGGTGGAGCGACAACCTCGACGAGATGGACGAGCTTTTCCGCGCCTGGATCGACCGGTAGCCGGACACCGACCTGCAGGCGGCATCGCGGCGCGCAGGCGAGGGACCGCCGACCTCTGGTCGGCACCGCGGCCCGGAGGGCCGCAATCGCACGTCGCCCGCTCAGCGATGCCGTTCCCCGTGTTCCCCCTCACCAATCTCCGCATGCGTCGTCCAGGTTTCAAAGTGTTGGCCTTCGGCTTCCAGCCGGACCGACTCGTTTCCCAGGCGCGAGGCTGATCCTCGGCGTCGGACCGAGTTCGACCACGTTCGACAGGTGCACCTCGACCCGAACCCGCGAGATCGGCTCGGCCGTCGTGTTGACCACGGTCCCGGTAAAGGTTTCGGCGGCAGCGTCGAAACGAAGCTCGAGACGGACGCCGCTACCCGCTTCCTGGGCGGTTTCTGTGACCCCGTACTGAATGCCGGATTCGCCCGACTCCTCCCCGTGCGCTCGCTCGGACCCGTGTTCCCCTCTGTGCTCTCCCTCGGATTCGTGCTCCCCCTCGTGTTCATCCCCAGATTCGACTGCTTCCATCGCATCGGTCGCGGGTAGCGGCTGCGGTTCGGACTCGCGACCGGCTATCTCCTCCGGCGGTGATCCACTTCTGACCGGCTACGTTCCTCCGAGACATCAGCTTCTACCCCGCACCCCGAAAGACCCACGAGAACGACCCCGGCGAGGAGCGCGGCAGAGCACAGCGGGGCCCTGGCGGCAACCCGCCAGTCGCGGTGGTGACGATCCATCGGAACAACGATGGAAATCGACGGTCGCGAGTTTCGTAGTCTGCGTTGCCGCACGCGGATGGCGGTCTCACTAACGGCGCTCGGTGTCGCACCGACGCAGTACTGCTTGGCTGGTCGAGTGTTGGTCGACGACGCCCGGCCTCATCGCTCGCTAGAGATCGGGCAGGTAGTAGCTAACCAAGAACCTCGTAAGTAGTTCGCCACGAAGCGCCAGGCGATCAATGTCCTCTGGGGCCATAGATGAGAAGTTCGTCGGATACACGCGGACCTCTTCGCGCTTCGGCAGTTCGGGAGAAATCCAGGGCAGGCTGTCATCGTTCTGCCCGAGGTAGGACAGGACGAAACCCGATATGGCCCCTGACTCGTCGAGCCGGTGCAGTCGCCTTCGGGTCGCATCCTGCACCTTCCGGAAAACCGTCAGGAAAGATTGGTGCATTCGACTGGGCCACCATATTGGGTAGCTGTCACCGTCAAATAGGCCAGCTCCCGCATCACAGCAGATGAGATAGGCCGGGTCGTAAACGTTGGTGCTGATCCGCGGGTTTCGTCCAGGTTCCATTGGACCGGCGCCAAGATTCTCAAAGACTCCGCCGTCCGTGAGGAGAACGCGGGTCGGGCCGGAGGTGGCGCCTTTCTTCGTAAACCGATAGTGCCGGTCCAGCGCTGGGAGCAGCGCCGGGTATGCAGCCGAGGCAGCAACGGCATCGGCTAGCCGCGCATCTTCCGGGGCAATTTGTCCGAATCTCCAGCAGCCGCTTTGCCTGCTCCCGAACCGGAACGCTGAACCCGTGCGGAGCTCGGTAGCGTTCACGACGACATCCAGCGACTCTCTCTTGATATCTCGCATCAACGCGTCCCGGAACAGCGATGCGAGAACATCTCGGAAGGCTTCGCTCCGACTGAACCCCCGAATCGGCGGTGGCTCCGCTGCACGCGGGCGACCGGGCCTACGGAACCTCCGAACGACCCGAAGCGAGAGCCGAATGGCCAATGCACCGCCAGCGGTCAACAGGGCTCTGATGGATTTTGCCAGCGAGGTCGGTCGCAACACGCGCCTTAGGATGCTGCCCGAGAGTCCCCGCCGCAGGAGCGCGACCACGCGCGCCTCGAACTCCTGAAACGACTCATTCGAGTAGGCGTACAGAGCCGCGATGACGGAGCCACCCGACACACTTGAAATTACCTGCAGCCTGTCCAAGAGACCAAGATCGTTGAGAGCGCGGAAACAGCCGAGATGGAATGCAATTGCCCTAGCACCCCCGCCGGAAAGCGCAAGACCAACATCTCGCTTTCTTGGGATCTCCCGCCCGACCTGAATCACCGCGGCCGCGGTCTCCTCGATCTGGACTGAACGGCGCCCGGCCGACTTCGTCCGAAATGCATGAGCACCCAAGGTTGGATCGTCAGGACTTCCCGAAAGAATCAGTAAGACGACATCGCGCCGAGTCGACTCAGGAGCGGCAAGAATCTGGGCGACGGCTTCGAAGTCGACGCCGCTCGGATGAGCCGTGGATGTCGGGTGCGTATGCCAGCTCCCCACGCAGTTGACTGAGCCGCGGTATCGCTCCTTTTTGTCCTCGGCCGCCTCTTGCATCCCCGCAGTCCCACACGTGAAGTGGTCCTCAGCAGCTTCGCTGTCCGGCGGCGGTCCTTCGACCTCGGTCACCCAGAGAACACCCACGGCTTGGTTCAGTTCGCCGAAGGCGAGTCCACCGGTCTCGACCTGTGGGCCGGCCGCACGACCGGAGCGGCGCGCCCAAGCTCGCATTTCCCTTAGGGCTTCGGGCGCTACTCGGACCGAATTTCCCCGGCCTTTCTCTTTGAGGACTAGGTCCGGCCTCCAAGCAAACATATGGAGCGGCCCCTGTTCCTCAAAGAGCCACCCGAATCCGGTGCGTTCTGAATCCGAGGTCCGAAGAGCCCGCGCAATAGCGTTAAGCATCCGCGCCGAGAGTCCGGCAAGGTCAGCGTCGGAACCAACAAACGTCGGTTCCGAGCATCCCGGCTCGGGTTGGAAGCGCTCCCCTCTTGGTTCGGCCGGCCAGAACTCCTGTCGCAGCGTGAAGAGCCGGGGTTTTCGACAGGCCTCAAGCTTGAGCCGCCTGATGAGGTCCAACGGTCCCCCGCTGTGCTCCCCGGTCGCAAGGGTCGCGATTCCAGCCGCAGCATCGTGGCCAACGCCCATGCAGCTGATTGGAGGGCGCCGGTCGAGATCGCGTAGCGTCTGTTCGAGCTTCATCCTAACGACCGACGAAGCTGTGCAATCAATCAAGAGGTCGACCTCAGGAATCGGCTGAGGTCCCCCGAGGCGCTGAACAAGATCGGCCGTGCCGACACTAACTTCGACGCCGGGCACGATTCGCTTGAGGCGTTCGCCCAAGGCTGTGGCCTTCAGCCGGCCGATGTCCGAGTCCTCAAAAACTTGCCTTACCAGGAGGCCCGGCCCGACTCTTCCATTGTCGACGAGTTCAACGTAGCCAGCCCCGGCTCGAACAATGGACTCAGCAACGCGCGTTCCGATCGCCCCGCAACCCCAGATGGCGACCCGCTTGCCACGAAACCACTCCATCGGAGATCGCTGATCCCGTCTTCTTGTCACTTCGGGGCGATTCTCACTGACGCGACACCAACCAACGTTGGCCTCGTCTGCCCACTTTAGGACCGCTACGATGGCCGGCTTGCGTGCATCACGCTCATTGGCCATACAGATCTTCCGAAGCCCATCCGCGTCCTCTCCGGAGATCTCCCACGCGGCCAGATGCTGCAGGACGCGAGTACTAGCTTCAACGCGGCGCATTGGAGTGCCGAATACGACAACGAGCGGCGCACCCGCCTGCATTTTCTCCGCGTGCGCGGCGAGCCGGATCAAAAACTCCGACCAATCAATGCCGTGAGCTTCCAACTCGCGCAGCAAAGCCTTGACCGTGGCCGGATATTCAAAGGGGAACGGCTCATGGAGCAGGACCGCCGGTGCAAAGCGCTCCGCCGGTATACCGGAAACAGTTTCTGTCCAGCCGATGATTTCTGTCCGGTGGCGACGCTGGCAGAGCTCCGCGAATCCCATCCAGGGGGACGCCACTACTCGAGGCGTATCCGCAGTCGGCACTACAAGGCGCCCCACGATCGGATATGCCACTGGTGGATGGAGCGGCGCGTCCTCAGGATCTAAGGCATCTCGCGCAGCGTCACGAACCCAGCTGTCTAACCGGGCGATGAATCCATACATCCCGTCGACTGGGTTCCACTCTGCGGAGTTCCCGTACAAGCAGAGCTGGCGGGCCCACTGAACGTGCCCAAACCCGGCGAAGCGCGAGTGCGGTACTTCTACAAGCGGGAAGTCGTATGGGAAGGCAGGCGGAACAAATAGATGAAATACCTCCCGAGCGTGCACTCTAAGGCCGCCATGCAACCTCTCCAAACCATCGAAACGGATACTGACCTCCACCCGAAGATAGCCAAACGAGAGTTCCTTCTTCCTGACGATCTGGACGGTACCGGCCGATGCCTCCTCAATTTCTCGCAGCTGTTCTTCGGCAAGTCCACTGCCCATCACCGCCAACCGCGCCCATAGGTAACGGCATCGGGGGTCACGTTTGCCCCGCGCGCCTTACTGGCTGCCTCTGATGCGGACGTGGAGGCAGCCGGCCCCCCAACGAAAGCGATGCCCTCGCCATCGATCTTGGCAACGACAGGATCGTCGTTGTCCGCCGTACACAGGAATGACTCTGTAATCGTCTCGTACTGTTCCTTGGCCTTCGCGTGGGGTGGATTGTCACCCTGCTTGTTGGAGGAGGGGACCTGATTGGAACTGGAGACAATCCGGTTGGCCTCCTCGGAAGCCTCTTCCATTTCGTTGACAATGTGCTCCTTGAGGACCGCCTCCTCGTCTCCTTCATCCTTCCAGTACATGACAGCTTTCGAGCAATGGTGGGGTGCAAGCAGCACATTCCAGGAGAGGTCTTCCGAATTACTGACCTCGAAAATTCGCTTGACCACGGGGTATGAGAGATCTCCGAAGAGCAGCGCTCGGAGCCGCTCGTCTCCATCGAACAGCGTCACCTGCATGCCGAGGCTCGTGTCGTTCCTGTCTCCCGCCTCATCGTCCTTGAACGGGGCGTGCACAAAGGCACGGAACTTGTCGGAGACGTCAGTCTCGTCGATGGTGCTCAGATCATTGCCCGGAACGGTCAGTCGATCGTCCGGAAAGTCCTTGAACTCTCCCTCCTCCAGGAGCTCCGAGTAACCGAAGATCCTTACCCGATTGCCTGTGCCTGGGTCACCTTTGGCCTTAGCCGTCTGCTTGACGCGGCGCTTCGCTTCTTTCTGAAACGCCTTGGCGTCGTCGCAGAGGTCTTTCGTGTACTCAAGAAAGACACGCGGTGTGAACCAGAGCTCTCCAATGTCCACTTCATCAAGCAGTTTCTCGAAACCACGGCAATGGTCCTGATCGGGATGCGTGAGAGCGAACGCCGACAGATAGGGGCGACCGTTCTTCCTCGGTAGCCGCTCAACCAACTGATCGACCACAGGCCACGTCTCGTCATCATCGTCCTCGGACTTTGCGAGGTGGTTCAGATCGACCTGAAGGTGAGTCTTGGAATCGATGACGACCGTGGTGCTGTCGCCGTTCCCGACCGGCCAAAAGACCAGTCCACGTTTTGGAAGCTTGAAGCCCATGTGATACGTCCTCCTGAGACTTTCTCGTAAGCGCTATGGCTGAGCGGCCGATCAAACAGCCTCTTCGGCCGTCGGAGCGAGGACCAACCCAACCCATCGTGAAATGGCGCGCGGCCAGTGCCGACGCGCAGGTCCTCCTGACGGCCAAACACAGTTTAGCCACAATATATTGTGGTGTGCAACTCGGAGCACCACAACCAGTTGGGGGTGCCGACCCGGCCGGGACTGCTCGGGTCCACAACCGAACGGCCTCCGCGGAGGCCACGAAAGGTGCTTTAACAGCCTGTGGTGAAACTCTGTCGGGCGGAATTGAGTCGAACCGCGGGACTTCGTAGAATTTCCGCATGGCTATGGGACGCCGCGGCACGCGGCAGCAAGCGTTGTGGATCGCTACCGAGGCGTTGCCGCGGAGCAAGGGGGATCCGTTCTACGAGCGTTTGAACGAGATTTTGGGAGGGGGCGGTTTTGACGAGTTCGTGGAGAAGCGTTGCGAGCGTCACTACGCGCGGGACGGTCGTCCTGGGCTTGCGCCGGGGAGGTATTTCCGTTGTCTGTTGGTCGGGTATTTCGAGGGTCTGGACTCGGAACGGTTGATTGCGTGGCGGGTGAATGACTCGCGCAGCCTGCTGCGGTTTTTGGGATACGGGCCGGCGGACAGCGGTCCGGATCATTCGACGATTTCGCGGACGCGTCGTCGGGTGAGTGAGGAGACGCACGCGGAGGTGTTCGGCTGGGTTGTGGAACGGGTGAGAGGAGCGGGCCTTTTGCGAGGGGAAGCGCTTGGCGTGGACACGACGACCCTGATGGCGAACGCTTCGATGCGGAAGATCGTCCGTCGGGACAGCGGCGAGGGATACCGGGAGTATGTGAGGACGTTGATGAAGGAGTCGGGGATCGAGGCTCCGACAGTTGAAGAGGTGGCGCGCTACGACCGCAAACGCCGGAAGAAGCTGTCGAACCGCGAGTGGGCGCATCCGGTTGATGCGGAGGCTTGCATCGGTCGGCTGAAGGATGGTCGGACGCGGATGGCGTACAAGGCGGAGCACGCGGTGGATCTGGAGAGCGGAGCGATAGCGGCGGTCACGGTCCAACCAGGGAGCCGGGGGGACACGGAGACGCTGCCGCAGACACTGGACGAAGCGGAGCGCCATCTCGGGAGCGGTGACGCGGGGGCCCGGGAGCCGGCGCCGACGGAGGGTCGCCGGAAGGGGGAGAAGCCTCGGTCGCTGGTGTGTGACAAGGGGTATCACAGCGATGCGGTAATCGAGCAAGCGCGGGAGCGCGGCTACCGTTCGTACATCGCGGAGCCCACGCGCGGGCGCCGGCGCTGGCGGGGTCGGGAGTCCCTGCGACGCGCCGTCTACGGGAACCGTCGGCGGGTTCGCGGGAATCGCGGCGCCCGGTTGCGGAGACGGCGCCACGAACTGACGGAGCGTTCGTTCGCGCACTGCTACGAGACCGGGGGGATGCGCAGGGTGTGGTTGCGGGGAAGCGGGAACATTCGAAAACGCTTGCTGATCCATATCTCTGCCTTCAATCTGTCGCTGCTCATGCGGCAACTGACGGGGATCGGAAAGCCAAAGAGCCTGCAGAACCGGGATATGGATGGGGTGCGGCGTCTCTTGCGGCCCGGCGGGGCCTTCCTGGACGCCATCCTGGGCATGTGGGACCGTTGTTCGGCGGCGTTACTCGTCTTTCGAGCGCACCCACGGTCCCGGCCGTGTCGCCACACGTGGAAACGGCCGCCGCTTCTCCATGCCAGAGAAGCCCCCGGAGCCCTTTCCACCACAGGCTGTTAAGGGTGTGGCGGCACCGGTCGTTTGGGGTGGCGGGCAGTTCTCAGACCGACGGGGAGGACCGTTCGAACAGCGAGTTAGGTAGCGCAGTGGCGACCTTGGCCCAGTCGGACAATCAAGCTACCGCCATACGGCTCTCCCGGTCCGGCGAACTCAGTGGTGGTCGCGCAGGTAGTCGAGGATCTCCTGCATCACCCGGCAATCCACCTCGTTGTATTCCTGAATCTCCTCCATCAACTCGGTATCGGCCAGCCGGATCCCCTTCCGCCGGGCCTCCGCGTCGCACCGCCAAGCGCCGACCATCGCCCCCTGCCCGTCCACCTTCGAGTCGCCCCAGGAGGTTTCGATGAGTCCGCGTGCATGGAGGGCCTTGGCGACAGTCTTGAGCCCCAGATCGTGCGCGCCGCAGACGAAGACCGGCTGTACCCTGAAGACCCTCTTGAGGAGGTCGAACAAGTTCAGATCGCGCCATCCCTCATCCGGATGACGTTTCCGGGCTGATTCATACCAGGCGCGTTCCGCGTCGGCCCAGTGGAAGATTCTCGGGTGCTCAACACGGAAACGCCGACCCAACTCGTCCATGTGGTCGAGCCAGGCTTCGACGATCCGTGCCTCGCTGGCGGCGTCGAGCCGCTCCGCGACAAAGCATCGGAACTGCCAGGCGCCGTCCTCGACGTGTCCGCAGCCGATCATGGAGATCATCGCCTGACCGCCCGCCTGCGGGAAGGCGCTGAAGTCGTCATTGAGGTCGTTGACGAACTCGAAGTCCACGAAGAACTCGAGCGGCGGCCTCTCGCGCCAGTGTCCCTCTTCGACCGTGACCCTCTCGGGCAGCACCGCAGGCCCCGGCGGGTCTGGGTGGATCGCCCCCCGACGCTGGCGGGCGATGGACCTGATGGCATCGCTCCACGGCGCTGGCGCATTCCCCGGAGGCTCAAGTTCCGGCACCGACGGCTCGGGCAGCGGACTCCAGCCCCCTCCCTCGCGGCGAAGCCTGCGGATCCATTCGGCGGCCTCGGTCGTCGTCTTTCGGAGATCGTCGTCCATGGGAACCTGACCGAGCCGCTCCATGGCAACGTCACTGCGGATCTCGAACTTCTGCTTCTTGCGGGTGTACGTGTGTTCGTAACCGCGCCCGATAAGGAAGGCTCCGGGAGGGGTATAGCCCTGGAGGCGACCGAGCGCCGCGTTGTAGACGAAGAGCTGTCCCTTGTAGGCGGGCGTCGAAGTGCCATGGGTGAGCACGTTCTTGCGACCTTTCCCCAAGTGGAGCTTCGTGAACTTGGCGTCCAGGACGAGGTAGTGCCAGGGCCGATCCAGCTCCGGCGCCTGCCGTTCGGCCTCCCCCGGCTCCAGATGATCGGGGAAGAGCCGTTCGAACACGTCTGACCGGATCAGGAAATCGGGCGCTCCGTAGGTGCCGTTTGCCGGGTTCCAGAGGATCGCTTGGTGGACGATCTCGCGCCCGTCCGCCAGCGCTTCAAGCGTTTCCTTCGCCTTGTTGAGGTCCTGGCTGTCGAGCCCGGAAGCTCCGATTCGGATCAGATCGCTACCGTTGGCAAGATAGGCGGCCGCCGCGTCTTCGAACGCGACCCCCCGGTCCGCGACAAAGCGGAAGAAATCGAGTCGCTCGTCGTAACTCTCCCGCCGATCGTCCCTTACGAACGCGTTTGCGGTGCCGTAGAGATCCAGCCAGTCGCCGAGGGTGTTCTTCAACAGATACCCGCGGAGCTTGGTGGCGGAGACCCACTCGTTCCAGTCTTCGCGCGTCCGGGGCGTCACGTCGTTGCCGGCGTCGTCGTGCGTCAGGTTTCGAAAGTTCACTTCGTCACATTACAGGAGAAGACACCGCCCGGACGGGCCATCACCCGGCCCGCGGTTGACCATGGCTCCCGGCGTGTCTTGACCATGGTTCGCCCGGCGGTTAGCCGAGAGCATCGCGTGTACCTCAGACATGGAATACCCAACGATCCGCACGATCGTGCCCCGGTTCAACGGCGGGGACCCAAGGGTGTTTTCCATGACGATCGTGCGCAAGACCATCATCCTCACCAGCCAGCAGGATCAGTGGATCAAGGCACAGATCGCTGCCAGCCGTTTCACGAGCGACAGCAAGTACATCCGCGACCTGATCCGGCGCGACCGCGATCGGAACACGTACTTCCACGTTCTCCGGGCCGCCGTTCGGGAGGGGGTCGAAAGCGGCGTGAGCGAACGAACCATCCCGGAGGTCGCCGAGGAAGCCGAAGCACGGCTTCGACAGGACGGCCGCGTATAGGCCCACACGGCGGGTTGACCATGGCTTCTGGCGCGTTTGACCATGGCTTCACCCACCGCCCGCGGTCGAACCGATCCAGCGTCAAGGCGGCTGGGGACGAGCAGCGCTGACCCCGAACCTACCGACCTCCGGACCGCACAGGCCGCGACTGGACGCCGAAGCACACGACATTCACAAGATCCGAGCCCGTGGTCGCGCGGTCGGGGTTTGGATGCCGCCTAGAATGTGCCGGCGACGACTCCCGCCCAGTTGGGTCCGTCGTTTGGTGCGTTTCCCGCCGATGACCCGCGTCTTCCAGGCACTCCCACTCTAGGTCCCAAGTCCTCCGATGCCCAGACTCGTTCCCGGCGGCCCCGATGTCCCGCCCGAACTCATCCAGAAGCAGGAAGCCGGCGAAATGGTCTTCTTCTGTGGTGCTGGGATCTCCGTGCCCACCGGGCTACCGAGCTTCCCCGGGCTCGTCCAGCAGCTCTATTCGAGACTGAACACGTCTCCGACACCCTCCGAAGAACGAGCCCTAAGCCGCTCCGAATTCGACACCGCTCTCGATTCACTGGAAGAGCGGTTCCATCCGGGAGCCCTTCGGGAAGAGGTCGCCCAACTCCTGTCCGTAGCACCAAACCCCGGATCTTTGCGGCTTCATCGCGCCCTCCTCGGCGTGGCCCGCACTGCCTCCGGCGTGCATTTGGTGACGACGAACTACGACGACAACTTTGCCCACGCCGATGACACGGACGAACTTCAATACGACGTCGGTCCCAACGTGCCGAAGGATCTCGACAACTGGAACTCGGTCGTTCACTTGCACGGCCGCATTCACGCGTGGGCCTCAGGAAGCGCAATCCCGCCATTGGTCTTGACGGACACCGACTTCGGAGAGGCGTACCTCCGCACCAGATGGGCCGCCGACTTCGTGTTGCATCTGATGGACCGCTACACGGTCGTCTTCGTCGGCTACAGCATGGCTGACGTGGTCGTCCGATATCTCACAAAGGCCGTCAGTGGCAGACGCGCCAAGCACCGGATCTACTCCCTGGTGGGCTATGCGAATCAGACCCAGCGTGAACAGCGGGCGTCCCAATGGCAGGACCATCGCATCCAGGCGATCCTCTATGACTCCCGAGACACACACGAACTGCTCGTACGCAGTGTCGAGGAATGGGCCAAGCTTGCTCAAGATCCACACGGCTATCGAGTCCGCCTCGCAGCATCAGGACTCTCCAAGATGCCCAACAGGAAGACGCACGGATCGGATCCAGATCGGGTGGTCTGGGCGCTCTTGGACCCGGCCGCCGCATGGCCGGCGTTTAACCAGATCCGGCCGAAGCCTGTGCCCGGGCCTCAGGCGGCAGCGTGGTTGGACCAATTCGCTTCAGGCGGTCTATTGGGTGGAACGGTGAGTCCCGAGCCCCACGAGCGGGGCCCCGCCGGACCGATGATCACCGGTCGCGCCGAGCAGCAGATACTGCAAACCGACTCTGTCGCCCAAGCGGCGACGCTCTGGATCGAAACCCATGCCCACGCGCCCGAGGTCTTCAAGTGGGTGATCAAGCACGGGCGCAACCTCCATTTCGAACTGCGTCGCCGGCTCTGGGATCGCCTCACCGGTCGCGAAGAGGATCTTCCCGACATCCCGCCGCGGCTTGTTCGCCTCTGGACCCTCCTTCTCGCCGAGCCTCCCGAAGACACGGAGTTCCTGTGGCGGTTAGACCGTATCCTCAAAAAAGTCTCTCCCCTTGATCCTGACGCTACGGACGACATTCTGTCGCGTTTGCTACGTCCACGGCTCGGCGTGTTTCCTGGACCTGCTCCGTATCGGACGATCGCCCCCGACCCGGCAGAAGCGGCCCTCCTTGATTGCGGCCACACCGACGTCATCCTCGGGTGCCGGGATCAGAGTCACCGATGGAACATCCTGACGGAGATCGAGCCAACTCGATTCAAGGGCTTTCTCGTGCGGCACGCCATCACGCTCGCGGAGTATCTGAAGACCGTCTTCGTTCTCCTGAGCCGGAGTGACCGACCGTATGCGCGGTTCATTCATCTTGAACTTGCGGATGCCGAGTCCGCCGAGGGGGGCGGACGCAGGAGGCGGCTCCACGACCTCGTAGGGGGCTGGACACTCTTGATCGATTGGGTGCGAGAGAGTTATCGCGCCTTTCCACAGGGCGATACCCGGCGGGATGACTTGCTTCGATCCTGGATCACCGGCGACGAGAAGATGCTCTGGCGCCTCGCCCTCGAAGCCATTGCGGAGGATGACCAAGCCGACTTCGATCTGATCGGCCTCCTCCTCCTTCGCTCGCCGCACGGCGCGCTCTGGGATGACGATTGCGCACGGGAAGTGGCTTCCGTCCTTCGAAAGGCGGGAACCCGTGGATCCTCCCAGCTACAGGCGGCGCTGGTGGACGCCGTGTGTCAAAGGACCGGAGCCGACGCGGCGACCGACACGGACACTTCCATGCTGGCACCGGTCGGATACCGCCTGGAAGCCCTTGACAGCGGCGGCGCGCCGCTGTCCCCGGAGGCCGCGAGGATTCTGGCTGCGTTCAAGGAACGTCGAGACCGCTCCCGCCAGCGCGAGTCGCAAGTGAGGCCGGCGCTTACCGGGCGCATTCACGAGGTGGCCCAGGCGCTACAAGAGGGGCCCGTTGATCGCGAATCGTTCGCGAAATTCGCTCAGGAGCGGCCCGTCGCGACCCTGCTGGCCTTGAAGGTACTCGGAGAAGCCGGGAACTGGCCGGTTGCACTTTGGAAGAGGGCGTTAGACATAGTCCAGGCGAAGGTGAAGGAGCCGGAAGCGGTCTCTCGGTACGGCGCCCGTCTCGTCGAGTTCCTTCTTGGCATTCCGGATGACTTATTCGGAGAACTCGAGCATGAGATTGCCTGGCTGGCGGATGCACTGGCAGAGCATTGGTCGGGGGACGACGACACGGCCTTCTGGCGTCTCTGGACGCGTGGCTGGGGCCACCGCTCTCATGACTTGGACTTCGTCGGGCGGAGCGAGATCCTGACCCGTGCCATGAACACCGCAGCGGGCAAATACGCTGGCGCTGCGTTGAAACGAGTTCAGACAGCCACTAAGCAGACCCCGGTTTCCGAAGGTCACTTGCGCATTCTGAACCGAATCGCTGGTGATGAATCCGGATCATCCGGTCTCTTGATTCTGGTGTTCCGTCTGAACTGGTTGTACGAGCACGCTCCCGAGTGGACGGAGCAGAGAATCCTCTCTCGAATGCGATGGGAGGACGGCTCAACTACCGACGCAAGCGCCGAGCGGGTCCGTGCTCTGTGGGAGGTGACGGCCGTACGGGGATCGCTGTCCCCCGATCTGGTCCGGGCGCTCGGTAACGATCTGTGGACAGCGGTTCGGCGTCACCAGGAACTTGGGCACGGTGAGAATCTCGTTCGTTTCTTCATTCTCGTGAGCATTTCGGGTCGGTCCGACCTCATCGATGAGGACCACAGCCGCGAGCTCGCGCGTATCGCCGTGAGAGACGAGCCGCGGCAGGTGGGCGTAGCGCTCCGGGAAGTCCTGAAGAGGGATCCCGGTCCTGCTGACGCCACCTGGAGACAGGTGGTCCACCCCTGGCTCGAAAAATACTGGCCAAGGGAAAGGGCGCTCAACACGGCACACAGCTCCACCGCCCTTGTCGACGTCATCATGGAAACCGGCGACGGCTTCCCCGATGCGGTGGAGTGGGCAAACGGCTATGTCACGGCACTGAACGACCAACAGATCGGCACCGTGTGGTACCACAAGGGGATCTGGAAGTCGCACCCGCGAGCAACCCTTGCGCTTCTCCATCGGATTGTCCCATCCAGCGGCGTTGACCCGTGGGCGAGGTCATCGCTCAAGGACATCCTCGCCGGTTTGAGGGCGGTCGATCCGACGGTTCCACAGGATGCCCGCTTCGCGGAACTTGAGCAGCGAGCCGCGCACTGAGGGGCAACATGAACGAACGAGAACTGATCCGCCGCATCCGCCTCGGCGAGGATGGAGGTCTGGAACTCAAGGAGGTTCGCTTCAAGGGGAACGCGATCGACGGTCCCAAACGCGATGAACTCGCGGATGAACTGGCCGCGTTCGCCAATTCCCAAGGTGGCGTGGTCATTCTGGGAGTGAGTGACGAGACCCGCGATGTGATCGGGATTCCTCTCGAACGACTCGATGCCGTGGAGGCCCGTGTCCGGGAGGTGTGCAACGACTCCATCAAGCCTCCGCTGGCCGCCGGAATTCGCCGGCGGGAACTGCCGGCCGGGTCTCCGTCAGGAACGGAGGATCTCTCGGACTTGCGGCCAGTGATTACGATCGAGGCGCCACGCGGTCTGTTCGTACACGAAAGTCCCGGCGGCTATCTTCACCGCATCGGCAGCTCGAAGCGCAGGATCGCACCCATGGCGCTGCAGCGCCTGATGATGCTGCGGGCGCAAACGGGCATCACTTCATTTGACGAACTGCCGGTTCCGGGTACAGCGCCCGCCGACTTGGACGCCGACCTCGCGGAACGCTTTGTGAGCGAGGAGGCGGACTTCGCGCTCGCCGTGCGGAAACTACGTCTGATCGTCGACGACGGCGAAGGAGCAGCGCGACTTTCGGTGGCAGGGGTCCTTTTGTGCACTCCCAAGCCGGAGCAATGGCTGCGAGCGGCATACGTTCAAGCAGTGCACTACGCAGGGGACCGAGTGGAGGAGTTTTATCAGCGGGACGCCAAAGACATTGGAGGACCACTGGACGCCCAGGTCCGGGAGGCCCTCCACTTCGTCCACCGCAACATGCGGATCGGCGCCGTGAAGCCGGTCGCGCGCGAGGATGTTCCGCAATTCAGCGAAAGGGCCATCTTCGAGGCGCTCGTCAACGCAGTGGCCCACCGAGACTACTCGATGGGCATGAGCCGGATACAGCTCCACATGTTCTCCGACCGTATTGAACTATCAGTTCCTGGGGCTCTTGCGAACACGCTCACCGTTGGTTCGATCCACCTCCGGCAGGCGAGTCGCAATCCACTGATTGTTTCTCTGTTGGCGCGGTGTCCAACGTCCCCGGGGTTCGGGAAGCAGCGACTCATGGAGCAACGCGGCGACGGCGTCCCGCGGATCCTCGGGGACACAAAGGAACTCACGGGACGCTATCCCGAGTATTCGCTGGTGGACGACAGCGAAGTCCGCCTGGTCCTACCCGCCGCGGCTCCGTTCTAGGTCCGGGCCGGAGCGTGAGCCCGCGTGCGGTGACCTGTGGCAACACGGCGATGGCGTCTCCCGCCGACATTGACCATGGCTCGGGTTGAATTGACCAGGGCTTTCGGGTGAATCCACTATGGCTCGGGTTCGATCTCCCTGCAGTTGACCGGGGTTGTCGCCGGCCGGTCTTCCGTGATTCCCCGCCACCGGTTGGAAACCGGCACCCGCGCGAAACCGGTCGGAATTACCGGACCCGGGCCGATTCCAGCCGAACTAGGCCGGTCTCGGGCGAGTCCCACACCGGAATCCGCAAAGAGTCTCGACTCGCCAAGAAATGGCCTCGAAACCGCACTTGACCATGGCCTTTCGGCAGACTCGCCCTTTGACCATAGCTCGCTCGTTTGACCATGGCTCCCGGAAAGGTGGGGTATTGACCATGAACGCATACCGACTGATCCCCGGTACGATGGGACTGAAGTCGCAAGGAATTGCACACTGCGGCGCCGCATTGTCGGAGCGCGACACCAGCGCCGCGAGATTCAGGACGACGTTGAAGGTGAAAACGCATTGAAGAACACGGCAGCGCCGGCACGCGAACGGCGATTCGTTCAATCACTGCGCGATTGGGGACATATCTTCATGCTCACCGTTTGGTCGCAGAGCATCATGGCGTCAGCAATCGCGATGAAGGACGTGGAGAGCACGACAGTAGGCAGCATCACTACTCCTGATGACAAATACTTCGAGAGACGGAACTGTCTCATGAAGAAAGAGATGTCCTTTGTATGGGAGAGGTTCAAGCGTAAGTTCTTGGATCAAACTACGGAGGACGTGGAACTTGCAGCGGAAATGATCATCCTCATACGCAATCAACTGGCGCATTGCCACATATCCTCGGGTAGAGAGTTTGCTCTCTTCCTTCCAAAGCAGAGCAGTCACGAACTCCTCAACAAGCTCAAGTGCGCAGGGTGGATCGAGGAGCCGGCCCAAGGGATCTCCAATCCTGAGATGCTTGTTCTGCGCGAGGTTGACAGGAAGTGGTTCGATACGAATGCGGCAATGATCTTGAAATTCGCTGAGAACACGATCCTCCGTGCTACACGGTCGTACGGCATCAACGATGCCACGATATGTTGATCGAGCCGCTACCTCCCACCACACCCATGCTCAGTTGAACCGCCACGGATTGGACTTGTCGACTCCAGGCCGAGTTCAATAGGTGTTGGTCGGCAAGAAAGTGATTTCGCCCCAACCGGGCAAGACCTCCGAAGCGGTTCGGTGATCGTTTTGAGCATCCTCCCGGAATTCGACCATTACCCAGGAAGGCCGGAATCCGGTTGCGGCAACAACGGCGAATCAGGCGCTGGCCGCGCGGTATGCCTGCTCCGGGTGGCTCCTGTTTTCCGGATACCGAAGCCGGAGTTGGCCGGACTTGAGCATCGGCCGCAGGTGGCGCTTTTGGAGATTGCTCGCGTCCATGCCGAACCAGTCCGCAAGATCGCCCACCGTGGTCCACTCCCGGAAGCTGCAGATGTCGAGGACGAGCTGGCGGAGGGGCTTCGAGCGGCGGCGCTTTCCGAGCGCTCGGATGCGGTTGTGGAACACCTCGGGGAGTTCGCCGTTCGGATCGCCCGCCAGCAACGCCGCTGCTTCGGACGTGGACTCGACGGGCGAAGATGGCGAGTCCGCGCGAGGGGGCAAGGTGCGCGCTTTCCCCGAGTCGGCTACACGCGGGTTTCGCGGCCCGGCCGGGCCGCGATGCCGGTCTGAACCCAACTTCGCCACTTTTGAGGGTCGGGCCGGCATCCAGAGCTGAGGGAAGTTCGAATCGGCCTCCAAAATCGGCCCAAAGTGGCCATTAGAGGTCCGAAACGGGCCAAAAACGGGCTCTCGGTGGGCGGACGGCGGTTCGAAGGGGCGGGAGAGGCGTGTAGTGCCAGTTTCTTTTGTGGAGGGCGTTTTTGGTCTTGACTCTGATCCCGCCGTCCGCCAGCATCCCTCCCAGCCTCTCTCGCCGCTCCGCCATGTACATCCGCGCCACCAAGACCCACACCAGGGACGGCAAGACCGCGAAGAGTTACCGCCTGTCCCGCTCGGTACGGATCGGCGACAAGGTCCGCCAGGAGACCCTGTTGAACCTGGGCGTGGACTATCCGGTTCCGAAGCAGCAGTGGCGGGATGTGGCTCTGGTGACCGAGCTGCTGTTGGCGGGCCAACGGCCGATGTTGCCGGTGCCCTCGGATATTCAGGTGGCGGCCGAGGACCTGGTGCGCCGGCTGCGCGCGGTGGGCCTGGGGCCGCAGGAGCGGGAGAGGAGGGGCCGGGAGCGAGCGGTGGCGACGGTGGACCTGGATACGCTGGAGCATGACGACTCTCGCTCGGCAGGAGGGGAGCGCGTTTGCCTGGCAGGGCTGGAGGAGCTGGGCTTTCGGGACTTGCTGCACGCGCAGGGGGTGCGGGGCCGGGATGCGCGGATCGCCACCGCGCTGGTGGTGGCGAAGATGCTGCATCCGAGCAGCGAGCGGGAGGCGTTGCGGTGGTTGCGGGAGGACAGCGCCGCGCTGGAGCTCTTGGATCTGGATCGTGGCAAGACGGTGTCGCTCCAGAAGCTCTACCGGACGGGGGACGTGCTGTGGCGGCTGCGGCGAGCGTTGCAGGCGGGGCTGTTCCGTCGGGAGCGGGAGCTGTTGGAGTTGCCGGACACGATCGTTTTCTACGATCTGACGAACACCTGGTATACGGGCCGTTCGGACCAGGAGCTGTTGCGTTTCGGGCGCTCGAAGGAGGGGCGGAAGCACCCGCTGGTGACGCTGGCGTTGTCGCTGGATGGTGCGGGGTTCCCGCGGGGGTGCGAGGTTCTGGCGGGGGATGTGTCGGAGCCGGCGACGCTTCAGGCGGCGATGGAGCGGTTCGAGGCGGAGTTGGGCGGGGGAGGCGGGGCGAAGCCGACGGTGATCCTGGACGCGGGGATCGCGACGGAGGAGAACATCGGTTGGCTTCGGGAGCGGGGCTACGGCTGGATCTGCGTGAGCCGGGAGGTGCGGCCGACGCCGCCGGAGGGGGAGGCGGACATCACGTTGACCACCAGCGCGAAGCAGGAGGTTCTGGCGTGGAGGCTGGAGGGGGACGAGGAGGAGGTGCGGCTGGTTGCGGTGAGCGAGGGGAAGCGGGCCAGCGAGGAGGCGATGCTGGGGCGGTACCGGGAGCGGTATGAGACGGCGCTGCGGCACCTCCATGAGGGGCTGACGATCCCGCACCGCCGGAAGCAGTATGAGAAGGTGATGGACACGGTGGGCCGGCTCCGGGAGCGGTATCGGCAGGTGTCGGCGCAGTATGAGGTGGAGGTGGAGAAGGGTGCGGGCCCGAACGCGACGGCGGTGGTGTGGAGCCGGACGAAGCGGTATGGGGCGCGGGACGCGGGGGCGGGTTCGTATCTGCTGCGGTCCAGCCAGACGGGCTGGGGCACGGAGCAGATCGTGCGGACCTACTGGCGGCTGACGGAGATCGAGGCGACGTTCCGGTCGCTCAAGACGGAGCTGGGACTGCGACCGATCTGGCACGTGAAGCACAGCCGGATCGCGGCGCACCTCTTCCTGGCGGTGCTCGCCTATCACGCGGTGCACCTGATCCGCACGCGGCTGAAGGCGCGCGACATTCCCCTGTCGTGGGACGGGATCCGCACCCGGCTGCAGCCGTGGGTGCGGATGACCACCACGATCCGGGAGTCGAACGGACGGCTGATCGTGAATCGGCAGGACGTCCGCCCCCCGGCACAGGTGGCCCAGATCGCGCGGGCGGTGGGCGTCGAGCCCCACCATCACCGCCGGCGCACCCGCCGGAAAACGGACCCAAACACACAAACGTAGTGCCAGTCTGCTGGCACCCTGTTTTGTAACGGCCGTATTGTCTTTGGCTTACGGATGCCGAACGTCACGTTTTGGCGAAGTTGGGTGAAGACCGGCGATCCCTGGTTTCGGGCCCCCGAACCCGGCGGCTCTCCGTGTTGTCCTCATCGGTGATCGAGACCAGTTCTTCGCCGAGGTCTTCCACGTCTTCGGCGAGGTCTTCGGCCTGGGTTCCGATCCGGGTGGCGCGGCTCCCGAAATGGCGCAGACCCTGGCCCATTCGCCGGAGCCTCGCACCGCCGGCGTCACGGCGACCCCTGCCCATTCATTGAGCTTGCCGCCGATCTCTCCCGCGGCATGCCCGACTTTCACTGCGCCGCGGGAGACTCGAGCGGCCGTGTTGCCCGCCTTTTCGATGCCCCGGGCGATGGGACCGGCGTTCTTGTAAAGCCACTTACAGGCTGTCCAGATGGCGCGGCCGATCAGGAGTAGCAATCCCCACACACCCTGGATCCAGGGGTGGTCGGTGAAGTCGCGGATTGCATCAAATCCGGGCGGCATCGGCCGTCCGGGCGGGCGCGACGGCAGCCCGGGCGGGCCTGGCGGCAGCCCGGGCGGCTTCCTGTCATGGCGAGGCTCTAAGCCACTGTCCGGGCGTCCGGCGGTTCGGCGCCCGAAGCCGGCGCGATTCGGGTCTCGCGGTCCATGTTCAGGAAGGGCGGACGCGCGGAGCCCGCCGGCGTCTGGTCTTCTTCTTGCCGCTGGCGACGAGTGGGGCGCGCATCCGCTCGTAGAGCATGAAGAGGTGCTCGACCCGCTCCCGCTCGGAGGAGAATGCACGGGGCCGGTAGAGGCGGTCCACCGCGCGGTCGAGCGCTTGGTGCGCGCGGCGGAGGTTCACCGGCATGAGGTCCCGATCGTAGAGGTCCGCGAGACTGGCGTCGGGGTGGGCGGCGCGGGCGTCGAGGACGGCCCGGGCGAGCGGGTCGAGCGACGAGAGATCCGCATCAGTCGGGGGCAGAGGGAAGGTGTTGTAGACCAGGCCGATCGAGTACCGATAATCGCTCTTCAACCGTCCGCCGATATACCGCAGCCAAGACATGTGCATAGCGGAGGTCAGTAGAGCGAAGATTGGCCCTGTAGCACGAAGCAGAACCTTCAGCGCGTTGCTGGGAACGACGGGCGGCTCGATCCAAGCTATCGGGGCATACTCGCGCCGCTCAGAGCTTGTTTCTGGGACGACGAGAAACGGCGCTGACGGAATCACGTTGACCTGCCACAGAGTCGGTGTGTCCGCCAGTTGGAGCGTGGAGCTGCGTCTGCTCTTTTCGCGATACTTCCGCACTGCTTGGAGACGCGCACGCACAAACGGCAGTTGCCCCAGCACATGGGGCGAGACACCGTGAAGAGCGAGGATGAATCGGTCACCACCCTGGAGATGCTCACGCGCGCCCACATAGGGCCGCAAGTACGGAGCCACTGCCGGTTCGTCGGCCAGGAATGCCTTCGCTTCGGCGGAGTTGAAGATTGTGTTTCCACCATCTATGGGCTGTGATCCGCTCAAGAGCGGCGTCAACCCGTTGATCGGTCGGCTCTCCTCCCGCACCACCAGATGCGGATCGGCCAGCCCACCCCCCGCGTCGAACAGGTACGGCGACAGCACCTCATGCGCGCTCTCGTGCGGATCCCCTTTCGCGTCGTCGTAGGAAAACAGCCGCCGCACCGCCGGCACCCGCCCCCGGTCATCAAGCCCGATGATGACGACGTGCACGTGCGCCATGCCCCTCGCGTCGGAACCCCACGCGAACGTCCGATGCGCATAGGCGATCTCGAGCCCGCACCGGCCGAACAGGATCGGCCAGAGTTGCGCCACCTGCTCGCCCTGGGTGATCGAGTTGGTCGCGACGAAGCCGATCCGCGCGCATTCCCCCGACGGACCGCTCTTCCGGATGTACTCGCCCGCGGTGATGAACCAGGCGGTCACGTAATCGAGCGTCCCGCCGCTCCCGCCGAGCGCTGCGATCCGCCGCACCTGCGCCCGCTGCTCGGGTGACTGGAACTTGGCGCCCCCGAACGGGGGATTCCCGAACACGAAAGAACAGTCCTCCGCTGGCAACAGGTCCTCCCAGTCCATCTCCAGCGCGTCGGCGCAGCGGATGTGCGGCGACTGCTTGAGCGGGATGCGCGCGTAGGACTGGCCGAACTCCAGGCTGAGCTCGTTGTTCATCAGGTGATCCATCATCCAGAGGGCCACCTCGGCGATCCGCGCCGGGAATTCACCGATCTCGATCCCGTAGAACTGGTTCACATCGAGTCGGGACAGCGACCCCACGTCCAGGCGGCCGGCGACGGCGCCGGTCTCATCGCGTTCGTGTTCCCGGATTACCTGGAGTTCCAACCGGCGCAGCTCGCGGTAGGCGATCACCAGGAAGTTTCCGCAGCCGCAGGCCGGATCGAAGAACTTCAGTGCCCCGAGCCGCTCCTGGAACTCCCGCAGGCGAACCTTGCGCCCGCGCCGGAGCGCCTTGATTCGGGTGAACTCCTCCCAGAGATCATCGAGAAACAGCGGCTCGATGACCTTGAGGATGTTCTGCTCGGTGGTGTAGTGCGCCCCCTGCGCCCGCCGTTCCGCGGGGGCCATCACCGACTGGAAAAGCGACCCGAAGATGGCCGGCGAGATGCTCGACCAGTTGAAACGGCAGGCGGTCAGCAACTGCTCCCGCATTTCCGCATTGAAGTCGGGAATCCAGATCATGTCGGCGAACAGATCGCCGTTCACGTAGGGGAAGGCGGCGAGGTCCTCGTCGAGGGTGGCGGCGCGCTGCCCTTCCGGGGTGTTCAGCACCTGGAAGATGCGCGCGATCAGCGGCCCGAGGTCGGTCCCGTCCTCGCGGGTTCGCTCTTCCAGGAAGTCGAGCAGGATGTCCCGCGGCTCGAACACTCCGGTGTCGTCCGCGAAGAGGCAGAACACGATCCGGACCAGAAAGCGTTCGAGGTCGTGCCGGGGATAGCCGGCGTCCCGAAGCGAGTCGTGGAGCTTCCCGACCAGCTCCGCCGCCTCGATGTTCGCGGGGTCCTGATCGCGGAACTTCCGGCTCGCGACCCCGAGGATGAAGCCGAACTTCTCGATGTGCTCCGGCAACTGGTCGAGCCGGAAGGCGACGACGTCCCGCTGCAGCAGGTCGTGGAGTTCGAAGCGCTGGAAGTCGCTGGTCAGGATGTGGCGGGGCTTGTCGTGCTCCGGGAGCGCATCGAAGTAGCCCCCGGCCTGCTCGTAGGCCTTTTCCAGATCGCGGCCGGCGCTCTTCTGCTCGACGATCAGGACCCCGGGCCAGAAGAGGTCGATGAACCCGCTGGTGTCGTCGAGCCGCTTCACCCGCTCCTCGTAGCGGGCGACGGACTCCCGGCGCTTCCCGAAGATGCGGAAGAAGTCGTTGTAGAAGCTCTGGGTCTCGCCCTTCTCGTAACCGGCGTCCGCCCACTTCCTAGCGAAGGACGCGGCGCGAACGCGGATCTCGTTCCAGGAGAGGCGCATGTGGCGGCGTATCGTACCGGGGGTCAGCGCTGGGGACGCTCCCCGCTGGCAGGAATGTGCCTCGCGCCGTGCGGACGAGCGACCCCTCCCTGCGCCACCGCGGGCTGAGGCCGACGGCCAGCAAATCCCGCCGCCCGGCCGGCCGAACGCCCTTGGCTTACCGGGGTAGTGAGAGTCACAGTGACGCGGAGCGCAACGTCGCAGTCCGGCACATGGAGAACAGTCAATCCAGGATCACCTCTCAGGGTCAGGTATCCATCCCGGTGCGAATCCGCCGCAAGCTGGGCCTGACGGCGGGCTCGACGATCGAGTGGTGCGAGCGGGGGCCCGAAGTAGTCGTACGCCGGGCGACAAGATTCTCGTCGCTGGACATTCACCGAGCAGTCTTCCCGTCACCGCCAGAGCCGAGAACCGTCGAAGAGATGGACGCGGGGATTCGGACCCGTCTGCGGCGCCGGCATGCGCGCGCTTGACACGAACGTCCTGGTCTGGCTGATCGTGCGGGATGACCCGCACCAGGTGGCCCGCGCCGAGGCGTTCGTAGAGTCCGGGGCCTGGGTTTCCTGATCGTGCTGGCTGAGGCGGTATGGGTGCTGCAGTCCGCGTACGAGCTGGACCGCGAGCGCGTCGCCACCGTCGTGGGCATGCTTCTGGACCACGACCGGCTCACGCTCCAGGACGAAGATGTGGTTCGCCGAGCCCACGAGACCTTCGGCGAGCGCACGGCTGGATTCTCCGACTGCCTCATTGTCGAAACCGCCCGCAAAGCGGGGCACCGTCCGGTCGGGACGTTCGACCGGCGGCTGGCACGGGTGGAGGGAACCGAGCGGCTGTAACCCGCTTCGGATCGCTCCCGCGACCCGGCTTCCCCGATCGGGCGATGGTCAGCATTGCGCCCATGGGCTGCCGCGCGCGAGGCCGATGGGCCTACCGGGACCAATCTCTCATCCCGAACCTCCGCTCGTGCCATCGCTGGTACTGGCGCTCGTTCTTCCATTGGATCGTGAGCTTCACGTCTTCCCCCCGGATCTTGCGGTCGAACCAACACGTCACCAGGTCACGCACCATGAACTCCGCATCTTGCTTGGTGTTTTGGCCGTCGCCAGTGCAGGTGACGTGCGTGTGGCCGTCGGGTGCATTGAGGAACTCGATCTCCCATCCCTCGTAGTCCTCCCTGGTCCAGGTTGCTACGGCGTGGTACCGCTTCATGGCACTGCTCCTTTCTTCCACTCCTGTGCAAGAGGCGGAGGATAGGGAGGTAATGGGACATTTCCTGTCGTGTTTGGTTCTGTCCTTGAAGGAGCGCAGCGATGCGTCGCCCGCGGCGCTGCGCTCCGCAGTCTGCCGGTTCCGTAGGGCTTTGTGCGGGCCTGCGTCCCGTGGGATGGCTCCAATCACCGGAGGCCGGCTCACGTGCCAAGGCACGAGAGCCAGCATACCCAGTGTTAAACACTGGGCTCTGGCGAGGGGATGCTGCGCCCCCCTTCGAACCCCCGGGCCTCTCGCGCCGCTGCCGGAGCAACGGACGGACGGGGGCGCCGCCCCGGACCCCCGCACCGGTGCGCGCCTGGCGCAGCGGCGCACCGTTGTGGTCGCCGCCCACCTCACATTGGCGGACCAGGCCGCCTTCGGCAAAGCGGAGACCCTCCGGCTCCAGAAGGCCCTGGAACCGGGCCACAAGGACGTGAGCGGCCTCGGCGGTCACGCCGCTCATGCTCAGACTGCCGGCGACTCCCGTAGCTCTACCGTCAGCGGGCGGTGATCGCTCTCCCGCCGTTCGGCATAGCTCCCGATCTTCACGCAGGAGATCCGGGAACTCCACGATTCCGGCAAGAAGCAGTAGTCGATATGGAACGCTTTCGATTCCGCCCAATGGTGGTAGTAGGTGGCGTGCGTCTCCTCCCCAGGCGTCTCGCCCCAAAACTGGTGGTAGGCGCTGATGAGCCCGAGCTCGCTCCGCATCCAATCAAGGAACCGCAGCGATTCTCGCCGCTGTCCATTCACGGCCGGTGAACTATTGAAATCCCCGACCGCGACGATTGGCACGCCGCCCGCGGCGGCCGCACAGGCGGTCAGGGAAGCTTGCGCCACCTCGTTGTAGGGCGGGTGTGTCCAGACGCCCACGAAGAGGAACGGGGCCGGTCCGTGGACCACCGCGGGCACCACAGTCCGATGGAGTGACGGGATGTCGAGTGCCTCCATCGTCAACTCCGGACGCCGGCTGATCACCGCCGTGCCCTGGTTGGGGTCGGTGCCGCGCCAGATGACCGCGGGATCGTTCCCCGAGGGCCGCCTGCACTCCTGCAGGGCCATCAGATCGGCATCGAGAGGTTCCGTCAGCGACAGGCATGTTTCGATGTCTTTGCCCCGCGTGCAGTTCCAGGTCGTCAGGCGCATCGCGTGGCGGATCATAGGGCCAACGCGGCTTGGGAAGTGCGGCCTGAAGTCGTAACAGGAAGTCCGCCGCCCAGGCGGGTTTGTGGCCTTTCCGCAGGGATGAATCGCGCCGCAGACACGGGTTGGGAGCGACCCCCGACAGGTAGCAGAAGGGCTTGCATAAGTCCGGATTGCGGGGCTGTAGATCGAACGATCGGAGGCGGGTCGCTTCCAGCCCCATTCTCCGTCCCAGAGCAGAGTGTGGATTCGGGAGTACGCGACCGAAACGCAACGGGGCCAACGGGTCTCGGGAAACACCGTGGCGCGAACGGGGTAGCGGAAGTCGTAGCGGAAGGGGGTGTTGTCTTCCGCTACTGCGAAAGTGGCCCGAAGGCGACCCCGCGGAAGGTGAATTACTCCGCGGATTCGGGGGTCACTTCGTTAACAGCCTTTCCGCACGTCGCGTTCCCTGGTCTCCATCGCGCAAGGCCCAGCAGCGACACGCGTCTCGCGGCCCTGGAGGCCGCGGTGCCGGTCTGAATGAAGGCCCCACCCGGGAGAACTGGCCGGCGTTCCCTCCACGGCCGCGCTCTCCGCAGATCAGCGCTATCCCCTCGTCTCGTCCTCGGGAACCGCGAGAAGGCGTTCGCTACGCCAGATCCGCACGATCGACACGCCCCGCGCCTCGCGGCGATAGACGATCCGAAAGGGCGGCCGGATCAGTTCCCGTAGCGAACTCTGGCCGAACTCCGGGACGATGCGTCCCAGATCCGGCGAATCCTCGAGGAGTCGGATGCTGTCGAGCATCCGCCTGAGAGTCCGTTCGCCGGCAGCCACCGCACCCTGTTCCGCGTACCAGAGTCTCAGTTCTTCCAGGTCGCGAACGGCCGACTCCGCAAGGCGAATGAAACCTTTCGGCACGGATTTACTCGATGCCGAGTCGTTTCGTGGCCTCGGCAAGCGACAGGTCGCGTCCGGCCTCCAGATCGGCAAGCCCCGCGACGACCGCTCGCATGAAGTCCCGTTCCTCGGCGGCCGCGTCGAAGTCCGCGACGGACTGCACCACGGCCACCCCGCGCCCGCGGCGAGTCAGGAGCACGGGCCTTCCGGCTTCGGTAGCGTGACGAACGACCCGGGCCGGGTTGGCCTTGAGGTCGGTCAGGGGAATCACGTCCTCGGAGAATCTGGTGGTCATGGCACTCTCACAGGTCTGGGAACAGGGCTGTATACAGCACCTGTTAACGGGGATTGTAACTCCGTCCCGGCCATCTGGGATGGCCGGATTTCCTTACCGGCGCGTCACCTCCCGGGATGAGGACAGTGCCGAGACGGGAACCATCCCGGGGTTTGGCGATACGCAACTCCGCCCGCCTGCGGCGGGCTGTGCCGGCCCCACCGGGAGAAACCCTCATGATCGGGTCGGCCTGTTCACCCCGCCCGCATGAAAAGGTGGTGCGGCACTCACGTTGGCGGGGCCCGGCGTCATCGGCGCAGGTTTCGCGCTCCCGCGCGTGCCGACCGGAGGTCGGCGTTCCCGTGCCTGCACGCCGCGGTGCCGGCCCCCACCGGGAGAACTGGCCAGAGGTCGGCGGTCCCTTGCCCGCCGGCCGCTGCGCCCGGTGGGGTGCGTGCCGAGGGGGGGATCCACACCGCCACTGAGCGATGCGCCGTGCGCTGGCCGCAGGCCAGCGCGTGCCGGTGTGAAGGTCGGCGGCCTCTTCCAGGGTCCCGCCAGCGCGGTCCCGTTAGTGTTCGTCCTCGCCGATCTCGACGTGAACGCTCCAGGTGGTGAACTGTTGTCCGTCCGCGCTGAGGGCGACGGGGCTCGTCTGGGCCGGCGTCAGATTCAGGCTGGGGGTTGGGCCGAGTTCGATTCCGTTCGACAGGTGGATTTCAACACGAACCAGGGAGACCACCGCGGTCGTCGTGTTGGTCACGGTGCCGGTGAAACTCTGCGCCGCAGCGTCGTAGCCAATGACCAGATTGACACCACTTCGGCTCTGCCGCGCCGTCTGCGTCAACTCGTACTGAGTGCCCGACTCCCCGGGCTCGCTCCCCGTTCCTGATTCGGTCCCGGACGCGGGCTCGGTCCCGGACGCGGCCTCGGTCCCGGACTCCGGCTGACTCTGCTCCTCGGGGACGGTCGGACCATCTCCGCAGCCGGGCAGGCTCATGACCAGAACTACCGCGAGGGCGGTCATCGTGGATCGGGCCGTCCGGCACCGGCCGGCGTGTGGATCAGGGGAGTGATTGGTCATCAGAGAATGCTAGATCGCACCGTCCAGTAGGGCCGTGCGGGTTTCGCGGCCCTCTCGGGCCGCGATGCCGGTCGGAGACCGGCGCTGCTAGCCGTCAGTCCGTGGGGAGTTCGTCCTTCAGGGCGGCGTTCGCGATGCGGGTGACACGGCGGATCAGGTAGAAGGTGGCGAGGAGTCCGAGGATGGTGAGCGCGGCGGACCAGGAAAAACTCTCCGTCGCGAGGGTTGCGCCGGCCCGGGCCGCGGCCCCCAAATGGGCAAAGAAGCAGGCTCCCACCGGGGCCGCGAGGAGGGAACCAAGCGCGTAGTTCCGGAAGCGCACCGGGGTCGTCGCCCAGCCGAAGTTCTGGAAAGCGAAGGGAAAAAGCGGCGAGAGCCGGGTGAGGCACACCGTGCGGACACCGGCGTCGCCGAGCGCGGCGAGGATCCGGCTCACCGAGCGGAACCGTCCGAGCCAGGGCGCAAGCCACCGCCGGAGAAACAGCCTCCCGACCGCGAAGGCGGCGAGCGAACCGAGGAACGTCCCGAGGGTGGCATAGACCATCCCCGGCCCCAGACCGAACAAGAACCCGGCGGCGAGACAAAAGACCGTGTTTGGCAGCGCGAACGCGACCAGGAGCGCGTGCACGAGAACCAGCGCCACCGGACTCGTCGGGATCCACTCCGGCGGCAGGAACGGCTCGTCCCCGGCCCCGCCGAAGAGCAGCGGCAGCAGCAGGACGTTCAGAACGAACAGGATCCACAGCGCCGGCTGCCAGAAGCGCCGAACCAGTCCTCGGACCCCTTTTCCCCCGGAATCTGCGTTTCCCGAGTGGGGGCCGGCCGTCAAAAGCGCTTCGAGGCGTCCCGGGGCCAGCGCTCCACGACGACTTTCGTCTGGGTGTAGAACTCGATCGCGTGCGCGCCCTGCGCGTGCAGGTCTCCGAAAAAGCTGCCGCGCCAGCCGCTGAAGGGGAAATATGCCATCGGGGCGGCCACGCCGACGTTGATCCCCACGTTCCCGGTGAGAACCTCGTGGCGGAAGCGGCGGGCGGCGCGGCCGTCGTTCGTGAAGAGGCACGCCATGTTGCCGAACTCGCCGCCGTTCACGAAGGCGACCGCGTCCTCGATGGAGTCCACCCGGATGATGCCGAGCACCGGCCCGAAGATCTCGGTGCGGGCGATCTCTCCCTCGGCAGGCAGCCCGTCCAGCACCGTCGGACGCACGAAGAAGCCGTCCTCGAGACCCGGGACCCGGGCTCCCCGGCCGTCCACCACCGCCCGGGCGTCCTCCCGGTCCACGGCCTGACCGATCAGCTCTTCGATGCGCTCGCGGCTCTCGTCCCGGATCACCGGACCCATGTCCACCGCCTCGTCGAGCCCGGAACCCACCACCCGGCTCTCGGCGGCGGCGCTCACCAGGTCCCGGAAGGGTTCATGGGCGCCGCCCACGGTGATCGCCAAAGACGCGGCCAGACACCGTTGACCCGCGCACCCGAAGGCGCTCTCGGCGACCGTCCCGACCGCCGCCTCGATGTCGGCGTCTTCGAGCACCACCACCGGGTTCTTGGCCCCGCCCTGGCACTGGACGCGTTTCCCGTTGCCGGCGGCCTGCGCGTAGACGGCCCGGGCCACCGGAGAAGAGCCGACGAAACTCACCGCGGCGACGTCCGGATGCTCCAGCAGCGCGGAGACCGCCTCCCGCCCGCCGTGGATGACCTGCACCACCCCCGGGGGGAATCCCGCCTCCGTGAGGAGCTGCGTCACCCGCTGCATCGTGAGCGGCGTCTTCTCGGAAGGCTTCATGACCACCGTGTTGCCGCAGGCGAGCGCGTAGGGCAGAAACCAGAACGGGATCATCGCGGGGAAGTTGAAGGGCGCGATCACCGCCACTACCCCGACCGGCTGGCGAATCATGAACTCGTCGATCCCGCGGGCGATGTCCTCCAGCACCCGGCCCTGCATCAGCGAGGGGATCCCGCAGGCCACCTCCACGTTTTCAATGGCCCGCCGCAACTCGCCGCGGGACTCGGCCAGCGTCTTGCCGCACTCGGTGGTCACGACTCTCGAGATTTCCTCGAAATCTCGCTCGAGGAGCGCCTTCAGCCGGAAAAGCGGCTGCACCCGGTCGCCGGGCGGCGTCTCCCGCCACTCGCGAAGCGCGTCCCGGGCGCTCGCCACCGCGCGGCCCACGTCCTCGGGTCCGGACAGCGGAATCCGGAACAGGAGCTCCCCGGTCGCGGGGTTGAAAACCGGCAGGGTCGCGGAGGCGAACGGCGTGAGATAGCTACCGCCGATAAAGTTGGGAAGGGTCGCGGTTTCGGCCATGTTCGTTCGCGCGTAGGATACGCGCGCGACAGATGGTGTGTTTCCCTGTGAATTCCGGAGGCTTTAGGCGTTTTCGTCTGGCGCTCCTGCCCGGCTGCCTGCTCCTCGCGCCCTTGGCTGCGGGAACCCCCACCCCGCCGAATGAAGGAGCGGTCCAGGCGCTCGCCGAGGGCATGGAAGGCCCGGTGGTGGACGGGCTGGTGACCGACGAACAGTGGTCTTCGGTCGAACCCTTTACCAACTTCATCCAGCAGGAACCGGACAACGGGGCTCCGGCCACCGAGCGGACGGAAGTCCGCCTGCTCCTCTCCGAGACCACGCTCTACGTGGGAATCGTCGCCTTCGACAGCGAGCCCGAACGGGTGCTCGTCTCGGAGAGCCGCCGGGACGGCGACCTCAACGAGTCCGACTCCGTCCAGATCGTCCTCGACACCTTCAACGACAGCCAGAACGCCTTCCTCTTCGGCACGAATCCGGAAGGGATCGAGTACGACGGCCAGATCGCCGGCGAGGGCGCAACCGGCGGTTACAACCCCACCCCCGGCCGGCGGGGCTCCCAGCGCGGCGGCATCACCGGATTCAACGCCAACTGGGACGGCGACTGGACGGTGCGCTCGCAGCGGAGCGACCGCGGCTGGGAGAGCGAGTTCGCGATTCCGCTCCGGACGCTCCGCTACCAGCCCGGGCGGGACCAGACGTGGGGCCTGAACGTGATGCGGAACATCCGCCGCAAGAACGAGCAGGCGTTCCTCGCCCCCATCCCCCGCGGCTACAACATCTACCGGGTCTCACTGGCGCAGAAGGTCACCGGGCTCAACCTGCCGTCACGGCGGGACATCAAGGTCACCCCGTTCGCGCTCGGCGAAGCGAGCCGGAACCCGCTCGCGGTCCGCTCCGAGAACCGCGAAACCGAAGGCATCGACATCGGGCTCGACGTGAAGTGGGGCGTCACCCCGAACCTCACCGTGGACCTGACCGCGAACACCGACTTCGCCCAGGTGGAGGCGGACGACCAGCAGGTCAACCTGACCCGCTTCCCGCTCTTCTTCCCCGAAAAGCGGCCCTTCTTCCTCGAAAACGCCTCCACCTTCCAGTTCGGGGCGCCCCAGGAGGTGGACCTCTTCTTCAGCCGCCGGATCGGCCTGAACGCCGGACAGCCGGTGGGGATCGTCGGCGGCGCCCGGCTCTCCGGGAAGGTGGGTTCGACGAACATCGGCCTCATGAACATGCAGACCGACGCGGCCTTCAATCGCGAGACCGGCGCCCTGGCGCTCGCGGCCAACAACGTCATGGTGGCGCGGGTCCAGCGCGAGTTCGGACGGTCCAACATCGGCGCCATCCTGGTCAACCGGCAGGCCACCGGCGAGTGGGCGGAGCAGGGCGACCACAACCGTGCCTTCGGCGCCGACGCGGCGATCCAGATCGGGGAGCGCGCCCGGTTCTTCACCTTCCTGGCCAAGACCGCTTCCGCGAACGGGGAGACGGACGGCAGCGCCGGCCGAACGATGGCGGGCAGGGTCTTCCTCAACTATGCCCATCGGCTCCATCAGGGCCACGTCGGCTTCACCCAGGTGGGAGAGGACTTCAATCCCGAGGTCGGTTTCGTTCCGCGCCGCGCTTTCCGTAAGTACCAGGCGCGCTACTTCTTCGACTGGCAGCCCACCCAGATCTCCGCCCTTTCCTGGGTTCGCCGCTTTTCGCCGCACGTGACCTGGAACGCCTACTACGGTTTCGACGGCGAGGTCGAGTCGGGACGCGGCCACTGGCATCCGATCGAGTTCCAGCCGAATGTGGGGGGCCGCTTCGGGCTGTTCATCGATCGGCACCGGGACCGGCCGCTTCGCGACTTCACGGTGTACTCGGGAGTGGACGGGAACCGGGTGGTGATCGCGCCGGGGCTCTACAACTGGACGCAGGTGAGCGTGAACTACCTCGGAAACGCCAGCGCCCGCCTGTATCCGACCTTCTATCTCCGCAACGGCGGCTTCTACGACGGGACCTACCGGGGCTACAGCGCCACCCTGAACGGACGCATCGGGGCCACCTTCCAGGCGAGCGTCGGCTTGAATCGCGACGAGGTGGACCTCCCCGGAGGCAAATTCACCACCAACCTGATCCCGATCCGGGTGAACTACTCGTTCACTCCGCTACGCCGGTTGGAAGCGTTGATCCAGTACAACAGCCAGACTGCCTCGGTCTCCTCGAACATCCGGCTCGTAATGCTGAACCGGAGCGGAACCGGACTCTTCCTCGTCTACAACGACCTGCGGAACACCGCCAACCTCGACCGCTTCGACGACGAGACCGGGTTCCTGGTGCCCAACGTGCTGGGCCGGTCGCTCATCATCAAGTACACGCGCCTCTTCGATTTCTAGGCGAAGTCATCTCCGCCTTCCGGGCCACAGCACTTCGGTCCGGTGAACCGCTTCCCCTACATCAGATTCGACGACTATGGTGTGCCTCCCCGACGCGAAATTCGGAGGTGGCCGGAAACGAAGGGAAACGCGCGCATCGATCGCCCGACGAAGCGAGGCGATCGCCTGCCGGATCGTGTCGGGGGCGCCGCTGGTGGATATGACTCCGCCTCCGGTCGCTCTTCCGAGGGCGGTAAGGGACGCGAAGGGATCCACATCCCGCATGCCGTCGAGATCTCTTTTCTCGATCTGCACGAAACGTCCCTCGTAGCGCCAATAGACCGCCATGTCTTCCTCTTCATTCACCCGGTTGTAGGCGCCGCGCACCGTGCCTCCACCGCGCACCGCCGCCGGAGCCGTGACGGCGAGCACCATGGGAGCGATCCCGCGGATCGCGATCATCGGCCACAGTTCAGGAGTCCAACTCGCACCATCGTCCCCATCGGTAAACATGGCGAGCACGGGACGTCCTGGCGCATCTGCAAGGAGGCCCAGGGCGAGCATCACACCATTGTTGCGAGCGGCCGGGCCGCCGCTCACGAGTTTGGAGACCGCGTCCGCCGCCTCGGCGCAGGTTGTGTTCCACCCCGCATGCTGAATGACGGTTCTCGTGAAGGCGATCACCGCGCAGCGGTCCTTGTCACCGAGCCCCGAAAGGAACTCCTGGAACCCGGTGATGACAGCCTCCAGCCGGTCGCCCGAGACGGAACTGCTGAGATCAAGCACGGCCGCAACCGCGAGCGGCTCGTCGGGGGACCACTCGAAGGACGCCGACTCGCCGTCCACCAGGAGTCGGAGCGGCCGCGGATCGTGAAGCGACATGACCTCGCCGTCCCGATGTGCGTAGACCTCGATCCTCACTTCGTCCCCGCCCCCGAACACCTCCTGCGCTCCGACCGCTATCGGGATCGCCAGGAGTACGGCGCCGAGCGCGATCGAGCGTCCGGAGCGCCTCAAGGTGGCTCCCCTTCAGTCGACTGCCCCTGAGCTTCCGCCCTGAGGGATTCGAAGGTCTCGTCCAAATCGCGCGCCGGACCGAGCCAGAACTGCCACTCGGGCTCCCAGCCCACCGCGCGGCGGTCGAGAAGGGTTTTCGCGGCCTCCGCAGCACCGACATGGTCGCGAAGCGCCATGCGCGCGGCAATGAGGCCGGAGGCCGCCGCCGGCGAGGTGCGGGCGCGCCGCAGCGCGCCGACGAACTCGTGTTCGGCGGCCACATAGTCGCCGTTGTTCAGGGCAGTTTCGCCACGCACCAGATGCGCCACGGCGCGAAGCAGCGGCCCCATGCGCGCTCCCTCCAGCCGCGCGAACTCGGCCGCCGCTTCCTCCTCGCGACCGAGGCGCACGAGAATACTCGCCAGCCGAACCCGAAGTTCCGCGTCGTCTGGCGTCTCGCGCAGGACATCGCGAAGCACATCCCCGGCGCGCGCGGTCAGGCGCTGCTCCCCTCGCAGCCGCCCTCCCATCTGGAGCACCCGGGCGAGAGCCACCCGCAGATCACGATCACCCGGCAGTAGTTCGAGAGCTGAGTCCAGGAACCTTTCCGCGGCCAGCGGGTTGATCGCGTGATGGTAGGAGTGGGCAACGGCCAGCGACCAGCGGCGCAGCCAGATCTCGCGGGAAGCTGGATCGGGTATCGCGAGGTTGAGTTTCGTCGCGAGCGCCAGATGCGCCTCCCCGCCGCCGCCGAGTCCGAGAGCCGCCTCGGTGTGGACAAGCGCAGCGCGCTTGATTGCAGCGGCCGGCGGGGGTTCCCGGAGAAAATCCGTGACCACGAGTCCCAAAGACTCCGGGCGATACCGGGCGAGTTCCCGCCCCTTGGCCCCGAGCGGTCCACGCTGTGCCTCCTCGATCAACCCGCGGTATTCCTCGAGGGTCAGATACCGCTGCGCGAAGGCGGGTACCGAGAGGAGAAAGCCGGCGCCGCAAAGAAGGAGACACCATCGCGTCCACTTGGTCCTGCCCATCCCGCACGCCTCCCGCACCGGCAACTAGATCATAGCCATCCGGTTCCCGGCGGGCGTGCCCTAGGAGTCTGCGCCGCAGGAAGTCGTTTCACTGGCGGATTTGACGTGGCGGCGCGTTTGTGATGGGGTGGTGATGTTCATATAAGTCTTTGATATAGTGTGTTTTATGCTGGCTCGGATGAGCTGGGTCGAGTTGGAGGAGCAAGGCATGCCGACGAGATTTCGAGCGTATCAGCCGGATCAGATCCTGCTGCTGCCGCCGAAGCTGAAGGACTGGGTTCCCGAGGGGCACTTGGCGCACCAGGTGAGCGACGTGGTGGACAAGCTGGATCTTTCGGCGTTTTACGCTCCGTATGAGGGGGACGGCCGTCGGAACGCGCCGTATTCGCCGGCGATGATGGTGAAGGTGTTGATCTACGGGTATGCGACGGGGGTGTTTTCGTCGCGGGGGATCGCGCGGAAGTTGGAGGAGGATGTGGCGTTTCGGATGCTGGGGGCGGGGAACTTTCCGAAGCATCGGACGGTCTGCGAGTTTCGGTGGCGTCATCTGAAGGATTTCCGGAAGTTGTTTTGTGAGGTGGTTCGGGTGTCGCGTGAGATGGGGTTGGTTCGCTTCGGGACGCTATCGATCGACGGGACGAAGGTTCGGGCGAACGCGAGCAAGCGGAAGGCGATGAGTTACGACCGGCTGGTTCAGGAGGAGGCGCGGCTTCGGGAGGAGATCGCGGGTTTGACGTCGACGGCGGCGCGGGTGGACGGGGAGGAGGACGCACGCTTGGGGAAGGAGGTGCGAGGCGACGAGTTGCCGGAGGAGTTGCGTCGGCGGGAGGATCGGCTGCAGGCGATCGAGGCGGCGCGGGAGCGACTGGAGGCGGCGCAGCGTCGGGCGGACGATGAGCGGGGGCGGCAGCCGGGGCAGGATCGCCCGGCGAAAGGCGGGAGCCCCTACAAGCGCCAGTACGGCGAGCCGGAACCGAAGGCGCAGAGCAACTTCACGGACCCTCAGAGTCGGATCATGAAGACGAGCACGGAGGGCTTCCAGCAGAGCTACAACGCGCAGACGGCGGTGGATGACGCGCACCAGATCGTGGTGGGGGCGAACGTGGGAGCGGGGGCCAACGATGTGGAGCAGTTGCTTCCCATGCTGGACGCGGTGGAGGAGACCCTGGGCGCGCCGCCGGCGGAGGTTCTGGCGGATGCGGGATACGCCAGCGAGGCGAACCTTCGGGAGTTGGAGGAGCGCGGCATCGCGGGGTATGTGGCGCTCGGTCGGGAGGGGAAGAAGCGGGCGGCGGTGGACCCGGCGAAACGCCCGGCGACGGATCGGATGAAGAAGAAGCTGGAGACGGAGGCGGGCCGCGCCCGCTACGCCCGCCGGAAGTGGCTGTCCGAAGCGCCGAACGGCTGGATCAAGGAGGTGCTTGGTTTTCGCCGCTTCAGCTTCCGGGGTCTCGCGAAAGTGCAGGCCGAGTGGAACCTGGTGTGCCTGGCCGTGAACATCAAGCGGATCGGAGCGCTCACAACCGCCTGATGGGACTCCCCGAAACCGCTCGCCGCGGGTCCCAACCGGGAATACGCCGCGTTGGCGCCGTTTCGGCCACTCCCAACCGGTCGCTGGCCCCGAGGTCACGCCAAAATCCGAATTCCGCGCTCGTTCCGAACGTATCTACGCCCCATCCGCACAACTCCTGCGACGCAGGCTCCTAGCAGCCGGTGGATAAAGTGGCGTGAGCGCCGAGAGCGGCGAGGCGCCCGGCTGACAAGGCGCGCGAGGGAGGAATACCTGGTGTATTTCGGCCGAAGCGCAACGATGAACGACGCGAAGCGGAGTGTTTCAGCCGGGATGGATCGCCGCTCGAGCCCCCACCGGGAGAACTGGGCCGCGTGACTTTGTCCACAGGCTGCTAGCTGGCGCGCAGTTGGAGGAGCAGACGCGCGCCGCGACCCCGCGCCCGAACGTATCCCCGCAGAGTCAGCCGGACCGCGTCGGCTCGCGGGGTCAGTTCGCGGGAATCTTGTCGAGAATCTCGGCGTTTTCGGGAAAACGGCCGGTGTCGTACTTGGAATAAACCAGCTCGCCGTCCACCTTCACGTCGAAGATGCCCTTGCCGCCTTCGATGAGTTCGGGCTCGATGCCCCGAGCCTCCCGGATTGCCGCCGCCAGACTGGAGGCGCTAGGGAGGTAGTTTCAAACGACGCAGTATTTGATCGAGATCTTCATGAGGGGCTCAAAACTCCGCGGGAAAGGCGCCGGAACGCAACATCCGACAGGGTGGGAGGGAAGCGATGATGGCGGGGCCGACGGGACTCGAACCCGCGACCTCCGGCGTGACAGGCCGGCGTTCTGGACCAACTGAACTACGACCCCATCTCTCGCAAGGGCGGGGATATTAGCAGCCCGGAGACAGGGTGAGCCGGCATTCCCGAGCCAGGAGAGACGCGGGTCGGGGGTCTCCCGCCCCCTTCCCTCCTGCTCCGGGGTCTCCGCGGTGTTATCCCCCCGCTCCGGAAGCGAGCGGAGATCCACCCGGCTGACCGCTCCGTTCGGCGTTGCGATCCGGTCGGAATACCCCCGGGATGCCTCCCGAATCGCGCCTTGTCAGCCGGGCGCCCACCGGGAGAACTGGCCCCACCGGGAGAACTGGGCCTCCCCGCTCTCGATGCTCGCCTCACCCTGCCCACAGGCTGCTAGCAATCTCCCGGCCGCCGGGAACAGACCGCGCCCGCCTGCGGGAATCCCGTTCGCTCCGGGGCCGGGCTCTATGGTATTCTTACGGGTCGCGCGCCATGCGATTGACCAAGAGCCAAGTCCAATTCCTGGGCTACCGGATTACCGACGACCTTCAGGTCGCCGGCTATATCGATCCGGAAGATCCGAACGCCCTGATGGATGCGATCGTGGAACTCATTACCGAAGATCTGCACCACGAAGACGATCTCAACGAAGAGGTTCGCAAACTTCTCGACGGTTACGGCGAAGAGATCCGCACCGGCGGCGTCGAGTACCGAGAAATGTTCAAGCTGGTCAAGAAACGGCTCGCCCGCGAGCAGGGGATGATCCTCTAGGGATGCCGCGGACGCCCGCCCAAGTGAAAATCGAGCTGCCGAAGACCCAGCCATGCGCCTGACCAACGGAAAAATCAATCACCTCGCGAACCAGATCATGGATCTGCTCCGCAACGATGAGTCGGTCGAGTTTTTTGCCGCGGACAACGAGATCCGCCGCATGATCATGCGGATCATCAACGCCGAACTCGAAGACGACGAGCGCATCGACCAGATCGTGCGCCGCAAGATCGATAGCCAGAGCCGGACCGTGCAACAGGGCACCGAGACCTGGGACATCCTCTATCGCCGTTACTACGACGAGGAGATGATCAAGAGCCGGCGGGTGATCCCCGGCCAGGAACGCGCTCTGGAATAACGCTGGCAACGCCGGCCTTCAGGCCCCCACCGGGAGAACCGGCCGGCAGCGCGGCCCGCAGGGACGGGAAACGCGCGTCGCCATTCCTTGGGTCGCCCGCCCAGAGGACTATCCTGCCGACGCCGAGGTGGCCCGCCGCGGCAATATCTGGTCAAGAACACAGATACGCTGAACAGCAAATATTGCTATCCAGTCGTACATACGCTAGTGTCGAGTTATTCGCTGCTCAGCGAATAACCCCCAATGTCGATCACGCACCCCACCTCAGAGCACGAGTTGATAGATCAATTCCTGACAGCCCTTCACGCTGTACCGGAGGTGCGCGCCGAGTGGCGGCCTGAGGCTACGGTTGTGCAGGGATGGCCACCCGACGCCGAGATTGACCTCCGGGCGGCAGGCAAGTCCGTCCATCTTTTCGTTGAGACGAAGAAGACCTTCTACCCTCGCGACGTTCGCGAGTTCCTTTGGCACCGACGGGGGCTCGTCGGCACCACGAAATCCAAATCGAACGCACCGGAATGGGTCCTCGTCGTGGTCGCCGAAGCCATTTCTCCGGGAGCCAAGGAGCTGTTGAGGAAGGAGCGCGTGGGCTACTACGACGTTGGGGGGAGCCTTTTCCTCCCGGCCCCGAACATCTACGTCTATGTGGACAAGCCACCACCCAAGACGTTCTCGAGGACCGTACGGTCCCTGTTCTCCGGACGTCGAGCGCAGGTACTACACGCCCTGCTCCTGAACCACGAAGCTTGGTTTCGGGTCCATGACCTTGCCGGACTGGCCGATGTCTCGCCGTCCACCGCCTCCCAAGGTTTGATCGAGCTGGAGCGTCTCGAATGGGTCGTGGCGCGCGGCCGGGGTCCGCACAAACAGCGCCGCCTGGAAGAACCCTCGGCTCTGCTGGATGCCTGGGTGGAACAGCTCGCCAAGATGCGTCCTCCGGCGATGCACCGCTACTACGTCCCCCTGATCCAAGCTGATGAGCTGGTCGAGAAGATCGCCGACATCCTCCCGGCGCACGGGGTCGGGTACGCGATTACCGGCGAGGCCGCCGGGCAGCACTATGCGCCGTTTTTGTCGCACCTATCCCGGGTGCACTGCAGGGTCCCGATGGGTCCGGCTCTTGAGGATGTTCTCGGCAACTTGGGGGCGCGCGATGTGGACGAAGGAACCAACCTGGTCGTTATCGAATCCCGCCTGCCGCGTGAGTCGCCGTTCCGCGAACTTGCGAACGGGATCTGGTTCGCCAGTCCGATCCAGGTCTATCTCGACCTGCTGCGCGGCGAGGGCCGCGCCAAGAAGCTGGCGGACCACCTACGCTCCGAAATGATCGGGTTCTGATGGCGAAGCCTCAGACGCGCCGCGGCTATGGCCCCGTGCACACGGTGGTCTGCGAGCGTGTCCTCGTGACTCTGCTCCGCGGGCTAGGCCCCTGGAAAGAGTCGGTCTACCTCGTCGGCGGCCTCACCCCGAGGTACCTGGCGACAGCAGATGCACCGCCGCACGCGGGCACCCTCGATGTTGACGTCGTGATTGACCTCCAGATCCTGGTCAACACCCGGGCATATCACTCGCTCGAAGAGAACCTCCGGAGGATGGGGTTCATGCCAATCGGTGGTGACGGGAGCAGAGGACCCTCGTGGCGCTGGCAGGTTCGCACCCAGGGCGGCGTCGACATCGTGCTGGAGTTGCTGACCGACGCCCCCGAGAAGACAGGGGGCCAGGTTCAGGCACTGCCCGCTGTCGGTGCGATCTCCGCCCTGCACATTCCACACTCGTCCATCGTCTTCGATCACCACCGGGTCAAGGAGATCCGGGCTGAACTACTGGGCGGAAACGGGATCGCCACTGAGACCATCCGCCACGCCGACATCTTGAGTTTCACCTGTCTCAAGGCGTTCGCCTTCGACCAGCGCGGCGAACGAAAGGATTCCCACGACCTCATCTACTGCATCGAGCATGCACCCGGAGGACTCGACGCCGTGGCGAAGTCCTTTCGCGAAGCGCCGGCCGGCAAGCACGGCGACGTAGTGGAGGCCGCACTCGGGATCCTCCGGAGACGCTTCGCTTCCGACGAGGACACCGAGGGGTATCTCAAGGACGGTCCGGTAGCAGTATCCAAGTTCGAACTCGGCGAAGCAGCCCAGATCCGCGAGGCCCGAACGCTGCGCCAGCGGCATTGCGCCGCCGTCGTGGAGGAGTTGCTGGCCAGAATCGGTTGACGGTCTGCGCCCGTTGTGAGAGACGGGTTCCCAAGCCGAACGGCCCCGTACGCGGGTTGAGGGGCCGGCTGGCGCCGGCCCCTCGGGTGCGCGTCCCCTCACTCGGGTGCGCGTCCCCTCAGTTGACGCTGACCTCGATCTGGCGCGGCTGCGCCTTCTCGAGCTTCGGCAGGACGACCCTCAGCACGCCGTCCTTGGTCTCCGCCCGGATGGCGGAACTGTCCACGCTCTCGGGCAGATCGAAGGAGCGGTGGAACCTGCCGGCCATCCGTTCGCGCCGGAGCCAGGCCGCCGCGCCGTTCGCGTCACCGGCCTCGGGACCAGCCTCGGGACCGGCCTCGCGGACGTCCTTCCGCTGGCCCTCGAGGATCAGTCGGCCGTCGTGATAGCGGACCGCGATGTCCTCGCGGGCGATGCCGGGAAGCTCTGCCTCGACCACGACCTCCGTATCGGATTCGCGGACGTCGACCGGCGGCCTCCAGAGCGTCGCCCCGTTCGTTCTTCCGCCGGCAGGCTCGCCAAACTGGGCTTGGTCTAACCGGGCCTCGTCCAACTGGGCCGGGGCAAACCGAGCCGGAAGATCGAAGAACGGATTGGCGAAGAGACGCTGAAACGAAGGGTTGAAGAGGGTCAGATGGGTCATGTTGTTTTTTCCAGTATTTGTCCAGTATTTGTCTGGTTAGGCCGAAGTTTCAGGGCTATTTTGGGCTCTGAACGGGCGTAGTTCCCGGGAAAAGAAGGACTTGGCTCGTGGTTTGGGCGGTCCTGCGTCAGGATGTGTAGCCATGTAGCAAGCGCACATAGTGAGATAATAAGGGTGAATATCACGGGATCAAACGCTATACTCAGTAGTCATGTATGTCGAACGCGTGCCCAACCGGAACTCGCCCCCCGCCGTCCTCCTCCGGGAGTCCTTCCGCGACGGACGCAAGGTAAAAAAGCGAACCCTCGCCAACCTCTCCAAACTCCCCGATCACGCCGTCGAAACACTCCGCCGCGTCCTCAAAGGCGAAACCCTCGTCTCCCCCAACGAAACCTTCCCCTGCCGCCGCAGCCTCCCCCACGGGCACGTCGCCGCCGTCCTCGGAACCCTCCGACGACTCGGCCTCCACTCCCTCATCGCCCGCGCCCCCAGCCGGCACCGCGATCTCACCATCGCCCTCATCGTCGCCCGCGTCATCGACGCCCGCTCCAAACTCGCCACCGCACGCGCCCTGACCTCCGAAACCGCCGTCTCCACCCTGGGAGAACTCCTCCGCCTCGGCGATGTCGATCAGCACGAGCTCTACGACGCCATGGACTGGCTGCTCCGCCGCCAGCCCGGCATCGAGCAGCGCCTCGCACGCCGACACCTCCACGAGAACACCCTCGTCCTCTACGACCTCACCTCCACCTACGTGGAAGGAACCCACTGCCCCCTCGCCCGCCGCGGCTACAGCCGCGACGGCAAGAAGAACAAGCTCCAGATCGTCTTCGGGCTGCTCTGCTCCCCCGAAGGGTGTCCTGTCGCCGTCGAAGTCTTCGAAGGCAACACCAGCGACCCGAAGACGGTGGCCTGCCAGGTGGACAAGCTCCGCTTCCGCTTCGGCCTCGCCCGCGTGGTCCTGGTGGGAGATCGGGGCATGCTCACCTCAGCCCGCATCCGGGAGGATCTCGCCGGAGTCGAGGGCCTGCGCTGGATCACCTCCCTGCGCGCCCCCGCCATCAGGAAACTCATCGCCGACAAAACGGTGCACCCCTCCCTGTTCGACCAGCGGGACCTCGCCGAAGTCCAAAGCGACGACTTCCCCGGCGAACGGCTCATCGTCTGCCGCAATCCGCGCCTCGCCGTCGAGCGCCGCCGCAAGCGGCAAGAGTTGCTCGCCGCCACCGAAAAACTCCTCGAACCCATCGCAGCCGCCACCCGTCGGGAGCGGCGCCCCCTCCGCGGCAAGGACGAGATCGGCATCCGCATCGGCAAGGTCATCGACCGCTACAAGGTCGCCAAGCACTTCAAAACCCGCATCACCGACGACTCCTTCACCTTCGCACGCCTCCAGGACCAGATCGAAGCCGAAGAGCAACTCGACGGCATCTACATCATCCGCTCCAACGTCGACCCCGAACGCCTCGACGCCGACCACACCGTCCGCGCCTACAAGAGCCTCTCCCGCGTCGAGCGCGCCTTCCGCTGCCTCAAATCCGTGGACCTCAAGGTCCGACCCATCCACCACCACAGAGCGGATCGCGTCCGCGCCCACATCCTCCTCTGCATGCTCGCCTACTACGTCGAGTGGCACATGCGAAAAGAACTCGCCCCCCTCCTGTTCGACGACCATGATCCCGAGGCCGCGGAGCGGTGCCGCTCCTCCGTGGTCCAACCCGCCCAACGCTCACCCGCCGCCCGCAACAAGGCCGCCCGCAAACGCACCCAGGACGACCTCCCCGTCCACAGCTTCCGATCCCTGCTCACCGAACTCAGCACCTTCACCGCCAACACCATGCGCATCCCCGGAACACAAAACACCTTCATCCAACACCCCGAACCTACCCCCGTTCAGAAACGCTCGAGCGAACTCCTCCGCGTCTCACTCCTCTTGTAGCCAGTAAGCAACATCACATAATCCACTAACCCCCTCAAATCACGACAGTTACTCAGCGCATCGCTCGAAACTTCCGGTTAGGAGCCGGATCGGGCCGCTCCCTACGCCCGCCAGACGAGTTTTCTCGGCTGACGGGAGGAATGTAACGAAATATGAAGAAAATATCAAGTGATCAACATCCGATTAGTTGAGTGGTATCAACTCATATACAGAACAAAACCGCCGACTCGTTGACCCCTCGGGCGGCTGTCCCTATCATCCCGGCCATCGCGGAAGCGGGAGCTTTACCGGGAAGGCCCGGTCGTCCTCGGACCAATTCGCGGGGGACCAAACGCAAAGGGGAACATCGTGCGCATCGGCATCAACGGATTCGGCAGGATCGGCCGGAACATCTTCCGCGCAGTCCAGGACGATCAGGACATCGAGATCGTCGCTGTCAACGACCTCACGGACCCCGCCACCCTGGCTCACCTGCTGAAACATGATTCGGTCTCCGGCGCACTGCCGGGCACCGTGCGCGCCGAGGGGAACGAGATCGTCGTTGTCTCGCCGGACGGACACGAAACCCGGCTCGAAGTCCTCAGCGAACGCGATCCGGCCGCCCTTCCCTGGGGCCGTCTCGGAGTGGAGATCGTCGTCGAGTCCACCGGGATCTTCACCAAGCGCGAGGACGCCTCGAAGCACCTCGCCGCCGGCGCCCGGAAGGTCATCATCTCGGCGCCTGCCAAGGGTGAGGACCTGACCGTCGTGATGGGCGTAAACGAAGACCGCTACGACCCGGAAACCCATCACATCCTTTCGAACGCTTCCTGCACCACGAACTGTCTCGCGCCAGTGGTCAAGGTCCTCCACGAGACGTTCGGCCTGAAAAAGGGAGTGATGACCACGGTCCACTCCTACACGAACGATCAGCGCCTGCTCGACCTCCCCCACTCGGACCTGAGGAGGGCCCGGGCCGCGGGCCTGAACATGATCCCGACCTCCACCGGCGCCGCCAAGGCGGTCACCAAAGTCCTCCCCGAGCTCGAAGGAAGGCTCGACGGGATCGCGGTTCGGGTTCCGACGCCGAACGTCTCCCTCACCGATCTGACGGCCTTCCTCGAGCGGCCGGCAAGCGCGGAAGAAGTGAACGCAGCACTCACCGCTGCCGCCGAGGGGCCCCTCCGCGGCGTCCTTCAGGTCTCAACCGAACCGCTGGTTTCCATTGACTTCCAGGGAAACCCTCACTCGTCCATCGTGGACGCGCCGTTCACCAAGGTCGTGGACGGCGACGCCGTCAAGATCCTCGCCTGGTACGACAACGAGTGGGGCTTCTCCTGCCGGGTTCGCGACCTGATCCGCTACCTCGGCACCCAGGAGGGCTAGCGCGGGCTAGCGCGGACTCCACTCCAGGTTGGTCCGCGCCACCCGGCCGAGCGGCCGGAAGCCGCCGCTCTGATAGGCCGCATCGTCGAAGGCGTCCTGGACCAGCGCGCGCACGGTCAGATCACGCGCCACCTCGAACGACAGCGCCACATCGAGGCGACGCATCCCGGAGAACCGGAATACCCGGGAGGCGAAGGTGTCGCGGTCGAAGAGCGGGGCGTGGATAGCTGAGGTCAGCAGAAGGTCGGCGCTCCAGCGGAGCCGCTCCCCCAGGGCCCCCGAGAGCAGGGCACCTGAGAACAGGGCGCCCCCCTGATGCCGCGGCACCAGCCAGTCGGATTCGAGTTCGTCCGGAGCGTTCGCCGGAGGGTCGGCGTCCGTGAAGGTGTAACGCAGTTGCACCCGGGTACGGCCGGGGAGGGTCACCCGGTAGGCCGACTCCACGCCGCGGGCGATTCCCCCCGCGCTGTTTTCGTAGCCGGCGAAACGCCCGAAGGAATCGGCCGCGAAATCCAGCGAGCCGAAGGCGATGATCTGGCTCCGGTCCGACCAGAAGAAGGCTCCCCGTGCCTCGTGCCGTCCGTCCCGGGACTCCGCGGAGAAGCCGGCGTCCGCCGTCCTTGTGTATTCCGGCCGGAGGCGCGGGTCCCCGAACACCGAGTATCCGAACGCGGAGTACCAGGTCCCGAACCGCTCGTAGAGGGACGGGGCCCGGAATCCCCGTCCCGCGGAAGCCCGGAGCCGGAAACCGGGGGCGATCGCGAACGATCCGGACGCCTCGCCGGTCACGGCTCCGGCCTCGGGCGGGGGCGCGGTATCCCTCCAGGGACTCCCCTCCACCGGCGTCAGATCGGGCGGACTGGTCCTGAAGCGCTGGGCCCGGACGGCGCCGCGCAGCGTGGCCCGCCCGTCCGCGGTTCCGGTCTCGGCCTGCAAGAAGGCCGCCCCGCTCGTCTGACGGAGCTGCGTTTCGAAGCCCGGATCGGTCGTCGCCGCCCGCTCGGCTTCGAACTCGCCGCCGGCGAGCAGGCGAGTCCGCCCGGTCGTGACCTCGACCCTCGCCGCGCCGCTCCGGACCCAACCCTCGTGCGTCAGCGCCTGAAGCGAAGGCGGATCGAAGGGGTTGATGCCGCCGGGTCCGTCCTCGTTCTCGCGCCGGGTCCGCAGGTCGTGGAGCCGGAGATTCCAGGCAACATCCGCCCCGGCCGACCCACGGATCGCGACCAACGTGGAAAGGAACCGGGTCTCCTGGCTGTTGTCCGGGTCGTTGCTGGACGGCATGAAGTTGCCGCCCCCAAGATCAAGCTCACGGAGCGCGGTTCCCGCCTCGAACCCGTGGATGGCGGCTTCCGGGACCGGGTCCGCGCTCGTGACACCGGGAACCACCGGTCCCAGCGGGAACGGGCTCTCGTTGAGGCCCACGGTGGCCGCCGAAAACAGCGAACGCGCGGTCACCTGTATCGAGTCCGTCGGCCGGAATCCGGCCCGCGCCAACGCCGTGTGATTCGTGAACGGATCGTCCCCGTCCGCGCCCTCGCTCACCGCGAGCCGGCTGAAGCCGGCAAAAACACCGCCCCGAGGGCCGCCGGCGCCGGCTTCCGCGCTCACCGCCGAATGGCCGTACTCACCGAGCCCCGCGGAAAAACGGAGCGCGGCGGGAGCGGTCTCCGAACGGGTGACGATGTGCAAAACGCCCCCCATCCCGTGCGAGCCGTAGATGCTGGACCCGCCGCCGCGCCGGATTTCCACCCGGTCCACCCCGAGCGCCGAGAGCGAGGGCAGGAGCGCGGCCGCGTCGGACTGGGGCGCCGCGGTATCCCGGAGCGGCACCCCGTCCACCGCTACCAGGGTGGCCTGGGCGGGTAGCCCGCGGAAGCGGAGGGCGACTTGCTGCCCCTGGCTACCCGTCTGGTACACCAGCACGCCGGGGGCCCCCCGGAGTCCTTCGAGCAGGAACCACTCGTCCCGCTCGCGAAGCGATTCGGCGGAGAGGACATCCACGAAGGCGCCGGACTCTGCTTCCCGCCGCGCGCCGAGCGCTGCGGATACCACGACCGATTCCCGAACGGCGGCAAACCGGAGCCGCAGTTCGAGGGCGTCCGACGTCCCGTCGCGCAGGGTGACCTCAGACGGAGCGGACGACAGGTCGGTCGAATGCGCGGAGACGAGGTAGTGCCCGTCGAAAAGCCCCTCGAACCCCGTCCGGCCGTCGTCCCCGGTGAGCCCGGAGACGCGGCTCTCGCCGGCGAGTGCCTCGGCCACGACCAGCGCGCCGGGCGCCGGGTGACCGTCGGGGTCCAGGACCAGGACCTGGATCCCTTCGGCCCCGAAGGCGGCCGAAGCCCAACCGATCGAGGTGGCGAACGTGAGGGCCAGTGCCCTCCTAGGAGTCTGCGCCGCAGGAAGTCGTTTCACTGGCGGATTTGACGTGGCGGCGCGTTTGTGATGGGGTGGTGATGTTCATATAAGTCTTTGATATAGTGTGTTTTATGCTGGCTCGGATGAGCTGGGTCGAGTTGGAGGAGCAAGGCATGCCGACGAGATTTCGAGCGTATCAGCCGGATCAGATCCTGCTGCTGCCGCCGAAGCTGAAGGACTGGGTTCCCGAGGGGCACTTGGCGCACCAGGTGAGCGACGTGGTGGACAAGCTGGATCTTTCGGCGTTTTACGCTCCGTATGAGGGGGACGGCCGTCGGAACGCGCCGTATTCGCCGGCGATGATGGTGAAGGTGTTGATCTACGGGTATGCGACGGGGGTGTTTTCGTCGCGGGGGATCGCGCGGAAGTTGGAGGAGGATGTGGCGTTTCGGATGCTGGGGGCGGGGAACTTTCCGAAGCATCGGACGGTCTGCGAGTTTCGGTGGCGTCATCTGAAGGATTTCCGGAAGTTGTTTTGTGAGGTGGTTCGGGTGTCGCGTGAGATGGGGTTGGTTCGCTTCGGGACGCTATCGATCGACGGGACGAAGGTTCGGGCGAACGCGAGCAAGCGGAAGGCGATGAGTTACGACCGGCTGGTTCAGGAGGAGGCGCGGCTTCGGGAGGAGATCGCGGGTTTGACGTCGACGGCGGCGCGGGTGGACGGGGAGGAGGACGCACGCTTGGGGAAGGAGGTGCGAGGCGACGAGTTGCCGGAGGAGTTGCGTCGGCGGGAGGATCGGCTGCAGGCGATCGAGGCGGCGCGGGAGCGACTGGAGGCGGCGCAGCGTCGGGCGGACGATGAGCGGGGGCGGCAGCCGGGGCAGGATCGCCCGGCGAAAGGCGGGAGCCCCTACAAGCGCCAGTACGGCGAGCCGGAACCGAAGGCGCAGAGCAACTTCACGGACCCTCAGAGTCGGATCATGAAGACGAGCACGGAGGGCTTCCAGCAGAGCTACAACGCGCAGACGGCGGTGGATGACGCGCACCAGATCGTGGTGGGGGCGAACGTGGGAGCGGGGGCCAACGATGTGGAGCAGTTGCTTCCCATGCTGGACGCGGTGGAGGAGACCCTGGGCGCGCCGCCGGCGGAGGTTCTGGCGGATGCGGGATACGCCAGCGAGGCGAACCTTCGGGAGTTGGAGGAGCGCGGCATCGCGGGGTATGTGGCGCTCGGTCGGGAGGGGAAGAAGCGGGCGGCGGTGGACCCGGCGAAACGCCCGGCGACGGATCGGATGAAGAAGAAGCTGGAGACGGAGGCGGGCCGCGCCCGCTACGCCCGCCGGAAGTGGCTGTCCGAAGCGCCGAACGGCTGGATCAAGGAGGTGCTTGGTTTTCGCCGCTTCAGCTTCCGGGGTCTCGCGAAAGTGCAGGCCGAGTGGAACCTGGTGTGCCTGGCCGTGAACATCAAGCGGATCGGAGCGCTCACAACCGCCTGATGGGACTCCCCGAAACCGCTCGCCGCGGGTCCCAACCGGGAATACGCCGCGTTGGCGCCGTTTCGGCCACTCCCAACCGGTCGCTGGCCCCGAGGTCACGCCAAAATCCGAATTCCGCGCTCGTTCCGAACGTATCTACGCCCCATCCGCACAACTCCTGCGACGCAGGCTCCTAGCAGCCGGTGGTGAAACCCAAGTGGCCCAGTTCTCCCGGTGGGGGCTCGAGCGGCGATCCATCCCGGCTGAACCGCGCCGCTTTGCGGCGCTCTGCGTTGCGTTTCGGTCGAAATACACTCGGGCCAGTTCTCCCGGTGGGGGCTCCTCCCTCACGCGCCTTGTCAGCCGGGCGCCTCGCCGCTCTCGGCGCTCACCCGGGTTCCACCACCGGCTGCTAACCCAATGGGGTTGAAAGAGAAAACGCATGAGCCGGCCCTCCTTGAGGTGCGGTAAGCGCTCCTCGGGGGCCGACTTCAGTGCTGAAAGACGCTGCCGGCCACCGTTCGTCCCGAACTCGGGAGTCGAAGTGGCGGCGGGTGAGTCTCAAGAACCAGTCCCTTCCCAGCGAAGAGGTGTTGTGAGGTTCGGGGCTCCCGGCAGGTCTCCTGACTTACGGACCGGACGCTTCGAGCCTTTCGACTCGGGGCGTCCACCCTTCCCACCTTCCCCCCGGCTGTTGCCGGGAGTGGTTGCCGCCCCGCCGAAGCGGGGTAGCCGGCAGTCTGTGGACAGGTCACGTGAGCGCCGAGGCCGGTGAGGCGCCCGGCTGACAAGGCGCGATTTGGGAGGAATACCGAGTGTATTCCGACCGAATCGGAACGCCGAACGAAGTGGTCAGCCGGGATGCATCGCCGGTCGAACGCCGCGTGACTTGTCCACAGGCTGCCTTAGGTTGGGCGTTCCGATCACAGTGGCGTGGGCCGTCCGGGAATGGCACCCGGTTCTCTCTTCGTCCGGCCAGGCGGCGAGCCGCCCGACCGAAAACCTGAAGCCGCGTGTGGGGCCGCCGACCTTACCACCGGGCCCGGCAAAGGTATGTTTTGCCCCGCCGTGCCTGTGAAAGCCCGAAAGCTGACCCTCCGAGACCTCGATCTGCGCGGCCGGCGGCTCCTGCTGCGCGCCGATCTGAACGTTCCTCTCGGGGATGGACGAGTGGCCGACGACAGTCGCCTCCGGGCCGCCCTCCCCGCCATCCGCACGGCTCGCGAGCAGGGCGCCGCGGTGGTCGTCACCTCTCATCTGGGCCGGCCCCGCGGCGAGCCCGATCCCGCGCTCAGCCTGCGGCCGGTCGCGGCGCGGCTTCAGGAACTCCTCGGCGAGACCGTCCGCTTTCGGCCCGGCGTGGTCGGCCGTGAGGACGGCGAGACGCCGAGGCTCCGTGCCGGCGACGTCGTGGTTCTCGAGAACCTGCGCTTTCATCCGGGCGAGACCGGGAACTCCCCCGAGTTCGCCGCTCGCCTCGCGGTTTACGGCGACGAGTACGTGAACGACGCCTTCGGCGCCGCCCACCGGGCCCACGCTTCGGTAGAGGCCTGCGCGCGGCGCTTTCCACGAGCGGCAGCCGGCCCCCTGATGGAAGCCGAACTCGCAGCGCTCGGCATGGCGCTCGCAAATCCCCCCCGCCCCTTCGTGGCCATCCTCGGCGGCGCCAAGGTCTCCGGCAAACTCCCGGTCATCCGGTCGCTCCTCAGCCGCGCCGATCGTGTCCTGATCGGCGGAGCGATGGCATACACCTTCGCCGCGGCTCAAGGGCTGCCGACCGGCCGGTCGCTCGTCGAACCGGACCGGATCGCCGAGGCCGCGGCGCTGCTCGACGCCCACGCAGACCGGCTGGTGCTCCCCGTGGACCACTGCACCGCACCCTCCATGGACGGAAATTCCATCCGGGAACTTCCGATCGGCGAAGTTTCTGCCAACTGGATGGGGCTCGACATCGGCCCGGCGTCGCGCGCCGCTTTCGCTTCCCACATCGCCGCGGCGGCAACGATCGTCTGGAACGGACCGCTGGGGCTCTTCGAGAACCCGCGCTTCGCCGAAGGCACGACCGCCGTGGCGCTCGCGGTGGCCGAGGCGACCGATCGGGGAGCGACGAGCATCGTCGGCGGCGGGGACTCGCTCGCCGCCGTGCGGCGCGCCGGGGTGTCGGGCCGCATCAGCTACCTCTCTACCGGCGGCGGGGCGTCCCTCGCCTTCCTCGCCGGAATACCGCTCCCGGGGGTGGAGGCCCTCGCCGATGCCTGATCAAACTCCGACCCGCCGCCCCCTCGTCATCGGGAATTGGAAAATGCACCTGACCGGCGCCGCCGGGGCCACCCTCGCCGCCGAGATCGCCGCCGGCCTCCCGTCCGGCCTCGATCCGAAACGGGCGGAGGTCGCGGTTGCGCCGCCGTTCACCGCTCTCGCCCCGGTGGCCGCCGCGATCCGGGGCAGCGCCGTGGAACTCGCCGCCCAGGACGTCTTCTACGAGCGGGAGGGCGCTTTCACGGGGGCGGTGTCGGCTCCCATGCTCGCGGCCGCCGGATGCTCCATCGTGCTGGTCGGTCACTCGGAGCGGCGTCACGTCTTCGGGGACAACGACGCTGACGTCCGCAGAAAGACGCTCGCGGTTCTCGACGCTGGAATGCGCCCCGTCGTGTGCGTCGGGGAGACTGCGGAACAAAGGGATGCCGGACAGGCCGTAAACGTGGTCCGGGGGCAACTCCAGGCGGCAATCGCCGGCCTGTCGGACACCCAGCTCACTTCCCTCGCCGTCGCCTATGAGCCGGTCTGGGCCATTGGGACGGGCCGGACCGCCACCCCGGAAACCGCGGAAGCGATGCACCGGGCCATCCGCGCCGGATTGGAGGCTATTTCCGGGCCTCGGGCCGCCGGAGGGGCGCCGCTGCTTTACGGAGGGTCGGTGAAGGGCGATAATGCCAGCGCCATCCTGGCCGGGGCCAACGTGGATGGCCTGCTGGTGGGCGGAGCCAGTCTCCGCGCCGACTCGTTCCTGAGCATCTGCCACGCCGCCGGCTAAGCGGCCGAGGCCGTCTCCGGGCGACCGCGCCGTTCTCGAACCAGAGCCCCGCCCCGGAATCCATTGCAATGACCATCCTGCTCACCATCCTCCACATCCTGGTCTGTCTGTTCCTCGTCCTCATCGTGCTCACCCAGCAGGGCAAGGGTCAGGATCTCGCGAGCGCCTTCGGCGGCGCCGGCAGCCAGGCGGCCTTCGGGGCCCGGGGCACCGCCACCCTCCTGACCAAAATTACCGCCGTCGTCGCGGGCCTCTTCATGGTCACTTCGCTGCTGCTCGGGTATGTACAGGGTGATCCGGAATCCGAGAGCGTGGTGAACGCGCCAGGAGTCATGACTCCGACCCCGGCGCCCGCGACTCCCGCATGGACGGAGGAGGCGGAACCCGCCGGCTCCGAAGCGGGTGCAGAACCCGAGAATCCGGAGTCACCCGAATCCGGCGAATAAGGCGGCGAGCGCGATCCCGGGGCACCCTCGGGCTCCTGATTCCGTCCCGGCGGGCTTGTGATTCCGTCCCGACGGGCTTGTGATTCCGTCCCGACGGGGCTTCGGCCCCGCCCCTATAATTCCGCGTCCGGCAGTCGAAAGTTCTGCCGGTCCTCACCGCTGCCGAAGTGGTGGAATGGTAGACACGTGCGCTTGAGGGGCGTATGGGAGTGATCCCGTGGGGGTTCGAGTCCCCCCTTCGGCACCAGGTCGGGCGGCGTGGAAACGGGGCGCGTGTGAAGCACGGGGAAGGCGAGGACATGAACGCGGTGAGGGTGCGCCCCGTTTCCACGCCGCTCGGCGCTGCGCGCCGAGAATCGAAACTCCCTTGCGCGCCTCCGGCGCGCGGCGGCGAGTTCCGATTCCTGGTTTTGTTTTTGTGAAAGGGGGAGTGCCCCCTTTCACGCTTTCCCCCCGGTCACGCGGGCAGCGAACCAAAGGTTCGCTGCCATTGTTTTTTGCGCGCTCGGCCAAGCGTCACTCGCTCTCACGGCACACAGGCCAGGGAACGCCCACCAGAAGAACCGGGCCGACCTCCGATCGGCATCACGGCGTGCAGGCAGGATCAGGCATCAGACTGCGCCTCATGGTGACGATGCGGGAGAGAGGTAGGAGAGTGAGTTGTGGGTGAGAGGCTGGTGGTGTGGGTATCGGGGGTGGGGTATTGGTCGGGGGGTTGGTAGAGGTATTTGATTTCGGCACCGTAGGGGAGAGCATGAAGTAGGTCAAGGCGGCGTTGGCTGCGGATGGCCTCGGGGGAGGTCCGGAGTCGGGCGGCGATTTCGGTGGAGGAGAGCCAGCCTTGGGCACGGAGTCGCTGGAAGCGGGATTGCAGTCGGTGTCGTCGGCAGAGGTTGGCGACGCGGCGCGCGTTGAAGGGGAGTCCGGTGCCGGAGGTTCGGCCGCGTTGGTTGAGGATGGAGGCGGTCTGGGCTTCGGAGTGGTGTTGGAGGAGTTGGTCGATTTCGGCGAGGAGTTTGGCGGGGGTTCGGCGTTGTTCCCAGGCGGGGGGATCGGGTTGTACGGAGAGGGTTCGTGCGGCGCCGCCGCGGAGTCGGACGCCGAGGGAGAGATTGCCGTTTCGGGTGATGGTGACGTCCTGGATGAGGAGGCGTGCCATGCGGGTGCGCTCGCGGTGGGGAGTTTGGGGGTCGTTCCAGAGTTTCGGGAAGTCGGTGGCGAGGGCGAGGATGGTTTGGCGCTGGGAGGGGTCGAGTTGTGCCTGGTCGGCGGCGCGTCGTCGTTCGAGGTCGTGGAGAGCATTCTGTTGCTCGGCGAGCCTGGCGTTCCAGTCGGCTTCGAGTTGCGCGGCGACGAGGCGGTTGTCGGGATCGACGCGGAGGAAGCGTCGGCGGGCGAGTTCGGCCTCCTGGGCGGCGCGTTGGGCGTGGCGTTCGCGGAGCGCGTGGGTTTCGTCGGCGCGGGCGGCGAGTTCGTCCTGGACGCGGAGGGCGGTTTCGAGGCCGAGGGGGGAGACGAGTTCGACGAGGAGTCGGCCGACGGCCTGATCGATGGGGGATCCGGGGATGGACTGACAGGGAGGGGCGGCGGTTTCGGGGCGGCGGCAGAGGTAGCGGGGGAGGCGCTGGTCGCCGCGGGTGTGGTAAGCGACGGTCATGCGGCGGCCGCAGAGGCCACACAAGACGAGCCCCTGGAGGAGTGCGGGCCCCTCGCGCGGGGGGCCTGGGCGGCCGGAGCGGAAGGCGGCGGCGGCCTCCGCAAGTCGTCGCTGGTTGACTTCGAACTGCTTCCAGGAGAGGAAGCCGGGGTGGGCGTCGTGGAGCAGGACCTCCCAGTCGTCGCGGGGCAGTTGGCGGGAGGCGACCCTTCCGTCGGGGAGGCGGCGGCGGCGGGTGCGGCCGAAGCTGAAAGCGCCGGCGTAGCGGGGGTTTTTGAGGGCGCGGAGGACGCGGGAGCGCTGGAGGGGTTCCCAGAGCACCTCGCCGCGGCGCGGCCCGTGCTGGGGGCGGCGGGGGAAGAGCAGGTTCTGGTCGCGGAAGAAGCGGAGCACGGCGCCGGCGGAGCCCGAACGCTGGTAGGCATCGAACAGCGCCTGGACCGTCTCCCGAACTTGGGCGTCGGGGTCGAGCACGACGCGGTCCTGGGGGTCGTAGACGAGTCCGATGGGGAGCGCGACCCGCAGCTCGCCGCGGCGCGCCCGGCTCCGGATGCCGCCGCGCAGCCGGGCGCGCAGCAGATGGAGTTCGGCCTCACTCATGGTGCCCTTGAGGCCGAGGAGGAGCCGGTCGTTGAAGTCGGCGGGGTTGTAGACGCCGTCCTCGTCGAGGATCAGGGTGTCGGTGAGGGCGCACAACTCGAGCAGCCGGTGCCAGTCGGTGTTGTTGCGGGCGAGCCGGGAGACTTCGAGACCGAGGACGATGCCGGCGGCGCCCATGCCGACTTCGGCGACGAGGCGGCGGAAGCCCTCCCGGTCGGCGGAGGCGCCGGACCGGCCGAGGTCGGTGTCGATGACGACGATCTGGCCGGGAGGCCAGCCGAGGGCGAGCGCCCGCTCGCGGAGCGCGTACTGGCGGCGGGTGCTCTCCTGGTTTTGGACCACCTGGCGGAGGGTGGACTGGCGCACATACAGGAACGCGGTGCGGCGCCGGTGGTCGGCGGTGACCTTGGAGTGGAGGGTGCTCACGCGGCAGCCTCCGGCAGATGCGCCCGGATCATGTCGAGGAGCACGGCGACGGCGGGGGCCGGGAGCTCCGGCGCACGGGGCGTCCGGGGCCGGACGACGGGCCACCCCGGTGCCCGTTCGAGGGGCGTGGTGAGCCAGGCGGCGAGGCCGCGCAGCACCAGGGCGGCCGGCCCCTGCCAGACACCGGACGCGGCCAGCGCCTGTTCGCGCAGCCGCTCGTAGGCGGCGGCGTACGGGCCCGGCGGGCCGCTGACCGCGACGCGCGGCCCCGGGGCGATCACGGCCGTTTTTTTTCCACCCGCGCCAGGGCGCGAGCGATGCTGCGGCGGTGCACCGCCAGCCCGAAGCGTTCCCGGACCAGGCCGGTCAACTGCTGAGCGTTCAGGGCCGGGTTCTCGGTCCGCGCCGCGCGCAACGCCGCCACCACCTCGGCGGTGAGCTTGTGAGGCCCGTGCGGCCCCGGCCGCTGGGGCAACAGCGCCGGCAGGCCCCCTTCCTCCCAGGCGCGCCGCGCCTTGTAGAAGGACACCCGGGAGAGCCCGAAGCGGGCCGCGGTGGCGCTGACCTGGTCGCCCTCGGCGCGCGTCCGGCGCAGCATCTCGTATTTGACCTGGGTGAGATCGCGGGGGTCGAAGAAGGGGTTTTCGCGGAAGAGTTCGTCGCGGACCCGGTCCGGGTGGGGGTGGAGACAGCCGTTCTTGCGGAGGGCGGCTTCCTTGGGGTCGGGGGGGAGCTGGGACATCGGGGATTCTCCATGTAAGTCCCATTATGCCTACCCACACACCCGGGGTCAAAGCGTCCCGCTCGGAATATGCGGGCAAATCAATACGTATCCACCCGATGCGCCCACAGAACCATCCGCCAACATGGCTCCCGAAGCCAAAATCCCGCTTACTCATGAGACGAAATCCTCTTTACACCAAACCCCCCGCGCACGCCCCCCGCTCCCCCCGAGCGTTCCCCCTCCACACCCCGCACAACCTCCACCAACTCCAGCAGGTCCTCCACCCGAAAGGCCGACCGCCCCGCCGACATCACCCGGAACGCATCTTCCTCCCCCGCGCTCGTCCACGACGCCGGCAGCGAACGCACCTCTCCCCTCTCGTCCTCCCACATCACCCGCTCCGCACCCCAATACCGCCCCCGCTCCAACAACTCATACTCACGCCCATACAGCGGATGAAAACGATGGGTCACCCGGAACTTGCGCCCCGCATCGTCACCAAGAGGCGCAGTTACAAGCCTTCTCCCACGGGAACGCCGACCTCCGGTCGGCACAGCCCGCCGCAGGCGGGCGGGCGGGAAGGACCCCCACCCCCCCCCCGGATGACTCCCCTCTCGGCGAGGACCCAGACCACCCGGAGGGCGCGCGACAGCGGAGCGCCGGTCTCCGACCGGCATCGCGCGGGAGCGCGAAACCAGCGCCGATGACGCTGCGCTCTGCCAAACCGGGTGCCAGTCCCTCTCCCCGATCCCGGGCGGGAATCGTGGAATGGTCACGACCATTCCACGACACGTCGTGGTTTGGTCAGAGCCACCGGCCCTGGCGATCAGGAACCGAGCACCGCCCGGAGCAGATGGTGCGGCGTGCCGTCCGCGTCCTCGACTCGCTCGAGCGTCAGCTCGCCGAACCCGAGCGCCGTGAGCCATTCCCGGACCTCCGGATTCCCGGCGTCAACCGGCGCCACCTCATGCGCCTCCCGGTGGAATCGCGTGTGTTGGTGGTCCTCCGGAAAGTCCTCGTCCACGAGCACCAGCCGGCCTCCCGGACCGAGCACCCGGCGCACTTCGCCGAGCCCCCGCCGCGGATCCTCCCAATGGTGGAACGCGTTGATGGAGAAGACCAGCGTGGCCCAACCGTCCGGGACCGGCAGCCGCTCCGCGGTGGCCCGCCGCACGCGGACGGATCGCCCGAGTGGCACCGAGCGCAGCGCCGCGGTTACGCATTGCGGCCAGGCCGGATCGACCGCGACGACCTGAACTCCGGGAGCGGAGACAGCGGCCAGCGCCGCCGATTCGCCGGGGCCGCAGCCGATGTCCACAATCCGGTCGCCGGCGCGGATTCCCGCGCATTCGACGACCATCCGGTTCCAGGCGCCCCTGTAGTGGCGGATCGAATAACCGATCGCGGCCGTCGTCCGGAAGCTTTTCCACCACGGGTGTTTCCCTCGACGGGCGTGGTGGCCATGGTGGTGAGGCACGGTTGCCAGACGGTACCAGCGGACTGTCCGTGAACACCCGTGAACGCTCCGGTATCTTTGGCCCATGACCCAGCCCCGCTCGTCCGCCACCGGGCTCGTCTACCGCGAGTCCTTCCTCCGCCACAACATCCGCCGCGGCCACCCCGAGTCGCCGACCCGGCTGGTGAAGATCCGCGAGGCGCTCGACGCCACCGGGCTCCTTCCGGTGCTGGTCCCGGTCGAGAACTGGCCGGATCCCCTGCCCTCGATCATGGGCCACCACACGCCGGAACACGTGGACCGCATCCGGCGCATCCCCACCACCGGCGAGGTCGCCGAACTCGCCGTCGCCGGAGCGCTCGCCGCCGTCAGGGAAGTTTCCGCGGGACGGCTCAAAAACGCCTTCTGCGCCATCCGGCCGCCGGGACACCACGCGAACAACACCGGCGCGGAGGAGGGCTTTTGTTTCTTCTCGAACGCCGCGGTCGCCACCCGCTACGCACAGAATGATTGCGGACACCGGAAGGTGCTGGTCGTGGACTGGGACTATCACCACGGCAACGCCACCCAAAACGCCTTCTACGAGGATCCTTCCGTCCTCTTCTTCTCGACGCACAACTGGTACGACTACCCGGGCACCGGAGACCCCGCCCTCGGCGGTGCGCGGAGCGGCAACGGGACGAACCTGAACGTCCACCTCGGGCCGGGCTCCACCGATCGGGACATGCTGGCCGCCTGGGACCGGACGCTCCTTCCCGCGGTCGAGAAGTTCCAGCCCGACTTCGTGATCATCTCCGCCGGATTCGACAGCCGCAAAGAAGATCTGCTCGGCTCCTTCGAGGTCACGGACGACGCGTTTGCCCGGATGACGCGCACCCTCATGGACGTCGCCGACCACTATTGCGGCGGCCGGCTCGTCTCGCTGCTCGAGGGCGGCTACAACGTGGACGGACAGGCCCGCGCCGCCGCCACCCACGTAGCCACCCTCACCGACTGAGACTTCTGCCATGAAGCGCAGCGCGTTCCTTCTCCCCGTCCTCCCCGTCCTGGCCGTCCTCGTTGCCGGATTGCTGCTCGCCCCCGCGGCGAACGCTCAGGAAGAAGCAACCATCAACGAAGACCTCCTTTCGGGTCTCAAGCTCCGGGGGATCGGCCCCGCCGCCCGCTCCGGCCGGGTGGCCGACGTGACGTTCGATCCGAACGACCGGGCGACCTGGTACGTCGCGGTGGCGTCCGGAAACGCCTTCAAGACCACGAACCGGGGCACCACCTGGGAGCCCATCTTCGAGAACTACCCGGTCTATTCCACCTCGACGATCGTGGTGGATCCGGCGAATTCCAGCGTTTTATGGCTCGGAACCGGCGAGAACAACGGGCAGCGCTCGGCGGGCTACGGAAACGGTGTCTGGCGGAGCCGCGACGCGGGGGCTTCGTTCGAACATACCGGGCTCGACGAATCGGAACACATCGGAAAGATCGTCCTCGACCCCCGCGACGGCCAGACGGTCTGGGTCGCGGCGCAGGGACCGCTCTGGCGGGCCGGCGGGGATCGGGGCCTCTACAAGACCACCGACGGGGGCGGCACCTGGGAGCGGGTCCTCCACATCTCGGAGGACACCGGGATCAGCGACGTGGTCCTCGACCCGCGGAACCCGGACATCGTGTACGCCTCGTCGTGGCAGCGGCGCCGCCACACGGGTCTGCTCGTCGCCGGTGGACCCGAAGGCGGGATCCACAAATCGGAAGACGGCGGTGCGACCTGGCGGAAGCTCTCCCGCGGCCTCCCCTCGGGGGACCGCCACGACATCGGCCGCATCGGGCTCGCCCTCGCGCCCCAAAACCCGGACATCGTCTACGCGCTGATCGCGGCCTCGGACGACGCAAGCGGTTTCTATCGCTCCACCGACCGCGGCGAGAGCTGGGAAAAACGCAGCGACTACATCTGTGTGGACCCGCAGTACTACATGGAGATCTTTCCGGACCCGCACCGGCCGGGCCGGATCTACTCCATGGACGTGTGGGTGCAGATCACCGACGACGACGGAAAGACCTGGCGCGACCTCAACAGCCGCTGGAAGCACGTGGACAACCACGACCTGGAGTTCGATCCGAGCGACCCGGACTACCTGATGGTGAGCTCCGACGGCGGCATCTACGAGAGCTGGGATCTCGGCGAGCGCTGGAAGTTCCACGCCAACCAGTCCCTCATGCAGTTCTACCGGGTCGGGATCGACAACGACTTCCCGTTCTACAACGTCTATGGCGGCACCCAGGACAACGCCACCATGGGCGGTCCCTCCCGCACCATCAACGTGCACGGCATCCGGAACAGCGACTGGCTGAACGTCATCGGCGGCGACGGTTTCCAGGCGCGGGTGGATCCCGAGGACCCGAACATCATCTACGCGCAGTTCCAGTACGCGGGAATCGCCCGCTTCGACAGGCGCACCGGCGAGCGGGTGGACATCCAGCCGCAACCGGAACCCGACGACCCGCCGCTCAAGTGGAACTGGGACGCGCCGCTCATCATCTCTCCCCATAACGGCCAGCGCCTCTACTTCGGCGCGAACCGCCTCTACCGGAGCGACGACCGCGCGAACACCTGGACCCCGATCAGCGAGAACCTGACCCGCGGCATCAACCGCGCCGAACGGCCCGTGATGGGGCGGACCTGGAGTACGGACGCGGTGTGGCGCAACGTCTTCACCTCGACCTACGGGAACATGGTGGCGCTCGACGAGTCGCCGCTCGTCGAGGGGCTTCTCTACACCGGGATGGACGACGGCCGCATCCAGATCAGCGGCGACGGCGGGATCGAATGGCGGGCGGTGGATTCCGTTCCCGGCGTGCCGCCGCTCACCTACGTGGCGGACCTCCATGCCTCCCGGCACCGGGAGAACACGGTGTACGCGGTCTTCAACAACCACAAGCAGGGCGATTTCGCCCCCTACCTGATGCGGAGCGACGACCGCGGCGTCACCTGGGAGGACATCACCGGCGACCTGCCGGACGATCAGCTGGCGTGGACACTGGTTGAGGACCCGGGGCAGGAAGGGCTGCTCTTCCTGGGCACCGAGTTCGGACTCTTCGTCACTCTCGACGGCGGTGACCACTGGGCGCGGCTCAAGGCCGGAATGCCCACCATCGCGATCAGGGACCTGGAGATCCAGGCGCGCGAGAACGACCTCGTCGCCGCGTCCTTCGGCCGCGGATTCTTCATCCTGGACGACTACACGCCGCTACGCCATCTATCAGCGGAGACGCTCGACGGCGACGGCACAGTGTTCCCGGTGAAGGACCCCTGGATGTACGTGGAGGCGAACCCCCTCGGCGGCGGCGAGAAGGCGCAGCGGGGAGACGCCTTCTTCACCGCGCCGAACCCGCCGTTCGGGGCGGTGGTCAGCTATCACCTGAAGGACGACGTCCTGAGCCTGCGCGACCAGCGGCGGAAGCGGGAGCGGGCCCAGGCCGCGGCCGGCGAACCGCTTCCCTACCCCACCTGGGACGAACTGCGGGGGGAAGACCGGGCCGAGGACCCGGCGGTCTTCGTGGTGATCCGGGACTCGGGAGGCGAGGTCGTGCGCCGCATCTCGGCACCCGGGACTGCCGGGATCCACCGGGTGGCGTGGGACCTGCGGTATCCGGACCCCGAGCGGGGACCAGTGGGACCGTGGTCGCGGCGCGCCGGGCCGCTCGCGATGCCGGGGGCCTACACCGCTGAACTCATCCGGCGCGACGAAAGCGGCGCGACGCGAATCGGCGAGCCGCAGTCCTTCACCCCGAAGGTCCTGGCCGCGGCCGGCGTGCCGCCGGTGGACGCAGAGGCCCGCCATGCCTTCCAGCGCGAGGTCGCAGCGCTCCAGCGGAAGGTGTTCGGGGCGGTGTCGGCGCTCGGAGCCTCCATCGAACGGGTGGAAGCCCTCGCGGAAGCGATCGACGAATCGGGGGCGGAAGGCGATCTCCGCGCCCAGGCGTCGGCGATCCGGGCCGGGCTCCTCGAGCTGCGCGTCCGCTTCCTCGGCGACGACACCGTTCGCTCCCGCGCCGAAGCCGTGCTGCCGGGCATCCGCCAGCGCATCCAGCGAGTGGTGGGCGCTTTCTGGTCCACCTCCGATCCCACTACGACCCACCGCCGGCAGGCGGAAATCGTGACGGAGCAGTTCGGCCCAGCGAATTCCGAGCTCGTCAACCTCGTGGAAACACAACTCGCGGGCCTCGAGGCCCAGGCGGACGCCGCGGGAGTGCCCTGGACCCCTGGCCGGCGAATCCCCCGGTAATAGAACGACACCGCACGCCCGCCACCGCGCACAAAAGCACCTCACCTACGGAGGGGCGCCATGAACCGATCCATCCACACCTCGCTTGGCCTTCTCGCCGTCCTGCTGCTGCCCGTTGTGGCGAGCCCCCAGGAAGCCGAGGGGCCGGCCATCACCGAGGACCTCCTCTCGGGCCTGAAGCTCCGCGGCATCGGGCCCGCGTCGCGTTCCGGGCGGATCGCCGACGTGGCCATGGATCCGAACGACAGCTCCACCTGGTACATGGCGGTCGCCTCCGGGAACGCCTTCAAGACCACGAATCGCGGCACCACCTGGGAGCCCATCTTCGAGAACTACCCGGTCTATTCCACCTCGACGGTGGTGGTGGATCCGACGAATTCCAACGTGATCTGGCTGGGCACCGGCGAGAACAACGGGCAGCGGTCGGTGCCCTACGGGAACGGCGTCTGGCGGAGCCGGGACGCCGGGGCTTCGTTCGAGCATATGGGGCTCGACGAGTCGGAACACATCGGGAAGATCGTCCTCGACCCGCGCGACAGCCAGACCGTGTACGTCGCCGCGCAGGGACCGCTGTGGCGGGCTGGCGGCGACCGGGGCCTCTACAAGACGACGGACGGCGGCGCCAACTGGGAGCATGTCCTCCGCATTTCGGACGACACCGGCGTCAGCGACGTGGTCCTCGACCCGAGGAATCCTGACATCGTCTATGCCTCGGCCTGGCAGCGGCGACGGCACACCGGGCTCCAGATCGCGGGCGGCCCCGAAGGGGGGATCCACAAGTCCGAGGACGGCGGCGCCACCTGGCGGCGGCTCAGCCGCGGGCTCCCCTCCCCGGACCGGCAGGACATCGGCCGCATCGGGCTCGCGATCTCGCCGCACGATCCCGACGTCGTCTACGCCCAGATCGCGGCCTCCGACGGCGGCTACGGGTTCTACGCCTCCACCGACCGCGGCGAGAGCTGGGAGAAGCGCAGCGACTACTTCGTCACCGATCCGCAGTACTACATGGAGATCTTTGCCGATCCGCACCGGCCGGGGCGGCTCTACTCCATGGACACCTACACCCGCGTCTCCGATGACGACGGCAGGACCTGGCGGCGGCTGAACACCCAGTGGAAGCACGTGGACCACCACGATCTGGAGTTCGACCCCGACGACCCGAACTACCTGATGATGAGCACCGACGGCGGCCTCTACGAGAGCTGGGACCTCGGCGAGCACTGGAAATACCACGCCAACCAGGCGCTCACCCAGTTCTACCGGGTCGGGATCGACAACGACTTCCCGTTCTACCGGGTCTATGGCGGCACCCAGGACAACGCCACCATGGCCGGCCCCTCGCGCACCATCAACGTGCACGGCATCCTCAACAGCGACTGGGTGGACGTACGGGGCGGCGACGGCTTCCAGGCGCGGGTGGACCCCGAAGACCCCAACATCGTCTACGCCCAGTCCCAGTACGCCGGGATCGTCCGCTTCGATCACCGCACCGGGGAACGGGTGGACATCCAGCCGCAGCCGGAACCCGACGACCCGCCGCTGAAGTGGAACTGGGATTCCCCGCTGATCATCTCTCCACACAACAACAAACGCATCTACTTCGGCGCCAACCGCCTCTACCGGAGCGACGACGGGGCGAACACCTGGACCCCGCTCGGCGAAGACCTCACCCGGGGAATCGACCGATCCGAACGCCTGGTGATGGGCCGGACCTGGAGCGTGGACGCGATCTGGCGCAATCGCGCCACCTCCACCTACGGGAACATGGTGGCGCTCGACGAGTCGCCCCTCGTCGAAGGCCTGCTCTACACCGGGATGGACGACGGGCGCATCCAGATTTCCGGTGACGGGGGGCTCGAATGGCGGGCGGTGGATGCCGTCCCCGGCGTCCCGCCACTCACCTACGTGGCGGACCTCCACGCCTCGCGCCACCGGGAGAACACCGTCTACGCGGTCTTCAACAACCACAAGCAGGGCGACTTCGCCCCCTACGTAGTGCGGAGCGACGATCGCGGCGTCACCTGGGAAGACATCTCCGGCGACCTGCCGGACGACCAGCTCGCCTGGACCGTCGTCGAGGATCCGGTGCAGGAGGGTCTGCTGTTCCTCGGCACCGAGTTCGGGCTCTTCGTGACGCTCGACGACGGTGGGCACTGGGTGCGACTGAAGGGCGGCCTGCCGACCATCGCGATCCGGGATCTCGAGATCCAGACACGGGAAAACGATCTGGTCGCGGCGTCCTTCGGCCGCAGCTTCTTCATCCTCGACGACTACACGCCGCTACGGCATCTCTCGGCGGAGATCCTGGCGGCCGGCGGCACGGTGTTCCCGGTGAAGGACCCCTGGATGTACATCGAGGCGAACCCGCTCGGCGGCGGCGAGAAGTCGCAGCGCGGCGACGCCTTCTACACGGCGCCCAACCCGCCGTTCGGGGCGGTGGTGACCTACCACCTGAAGGAGGGCGTGCTTTCGCTGAGGGAGCAGCGGCGGAAGCGGGAGCGCGCGCAGGCGGCGGCGGGGGAACCGCTGCCGTATCCCACCTGGGACGAGCTGCGGGCCGAGGACCGGGCGGAGGATCCGGCGCTTTTCCTGGTCATCCGGGATTCGGAGGGGGCCGTCGTCCGCCGCATCGCGGCGCCGAAGACCTCCGGGATCCACCGGGTGGCGTGGGACCTGAGGTATCCCGACGCCGCGGGCGGCGGGCGCGGCGGACCGCTCGCGATGCCGGGGGCCTATACCGCCGAACTCGTCCGGCGCGACGGTGACGGCGTGACCCGGCTCGGCGAGCCACAGGCCTTCACCCCGAAAGTGCTGGTCGCCGCGGGGACACCCGAGTCGGATCACGAAGCGCGCCACGCCTTCCAGATGGAGGTCGCCGGGCTCCAGCGACAGGTGTTCAGCGCGGTAGCCGCGCTCGCGGCGTCCATCGAGCGGGTGGAGTCGCTCGCGAAGGCGATCGACGCATCGGGAGCGGAAGGCGATCTCCGCGCTCAGGCGTCCACGATCCGCGCGGGGCTCCTCGAATTGCGCGTCCGCTTCCTCAGCGACGACACCGTCCGATCCCGCAGCGAAGCGGTGCTTCCGGGCATCCGCCAGCGCATCCAGCGAGTGGTCGGCGCGTTCTGGTCCACCTCCGACCCGACGACGACGCATCGCCGGCAGGCGGAGATCGTGAAGGAGCAGTTCGGCCCAGCGAACGCCGAGCTGGTCAACCTGGTGGAGACCCAGCTCGCCGGCCTCGAAGCTCAGGCCGACGCCGCGGGCGTGCCGTGGACACCGGGAAGGCGGATTCCACGCTGACGCGGAATCCGCCGGCTGGAACGACGATGGGAGTTGGGCTACGAGGGAGAGCCGCAAGCGCGCCCATGGATGCGAGCGATCGACACGCGCTCCAGCAAGCGAAGGCGATCCTCGAGAATCCTGGTTTGGCGGCGCGCCTCGTCAATCTCTTGGGAACACCCATCGAAAAAGGACTCAAGCTCCTGCCGGGTCGAGTCCAAAGCGAAATCACGGGACTCACCAACAAGGCACTGCTCGGTTCGTTGAGGGTGGCGCTCTCGACCGTCGGGAACTCTCCCGGCTGGAAGTCCTCCAACCTCACGAACAAGATCGGCGCCATGGCAACGGGCGGGGCGGGCGGTTTCTTCGGCATCGCCGGGCTCGCCGTTGAGTTGCCCGTTTCGACGACCATCATGATGCGGGCGATCGCGACCATCGCCCGCGAACACGGAGAAGACATCTCCTCTCCTGCGTCACAGATGGCCTGCCTCGAGGTCTTCGCGCTCGGTGGTCCCAGCACATCAGATGACGGCACGGAGACCGGCTACTACATGGTGCGCGGCGCGATGGCGCGAGCCGTTGCGGAGGCGGTCACTTATCTCGGCAAAGGGGGCGCGGCCATTGCTGGCAAGGAGGCCCCCGCACTTGTGAAACTGATCGTGCGGGTAGCGGAGAGATTCTCGGTTCAGGTCACTGAAAAGGCCGTGGCGCAGGCCGTGCCGATCATCGGCGCCGTGGGCGCCGCCTCAATCAATCTCATCTTCATCGACCATTTCCAGGACATGGCAGGCGGCCATTTCACGGTCAGAAGACTGGAGAGGAAATACGGGCCGGAAACCGTGAAGGCGGCCTATACCGTCCTGCCGTCGAGGCCGACCTGAGTTCGCCGCAGGCCGAAGTCAGCGGCTCCGGACCTCGTCGGACCCGTCGCGGGCGTTTCGGGCGGGTTGGCTGGTTCTGTCGCCCCCTCAGGCCTCGGCCGTTACCGTGAGCCCCGCAACGCGATCGAAGTCCCTCCGGTTCCGGGTCGCGAGCATCATCGACCGAGTCAGGGCGGTCGCTGCGATCAGCGCATCGGGGAGCCGGATGCCGGTGTCCCGGCGGATCCGCCCGGCCCGCTCCGCGATGGCTCGATCCACGGGGATTTCGCCCAGCGGAGCGAGCAACGCGCCAACAGCATCGACCCCACGGCTACCTGAGAACAGTTCCGCCCGGGTGATCACCGAGTAGTGCAGCCGACGGCCATCCCTCCTGAGCGCCCTGGCGCCGCGCAGGTGATCGATGAACACGTCGGTGTCCACCAGGACGTCAACCACGGTCCCACTCGTCCCGGCTGGGCGCCGACGCATCCGGCACTGCCCCGAACGTAACCGAGAGCGCTGCTTCCACATCGGACGACTGCCGCTTGAAGTAGTCGTCGAGCGCTCGTCGGACGACTTCGGCCAGGGTGATTCCCTCGGCTTGCGTCAGGGTGTCAATTCGTTGGCGCTGTTCCTCGGTCAAGTAGACCTGGGTTCTGGTGGCAGACATACAGCACAATATACAGCGTTCTCTACTCAAAGCGGATGACGGAAGGCGGCGCCTCCATCGAGCGGGTGGAAGCGCTCGCGGAGGCGATCGACGAATCGGGAGCGGAGGGCGACCTTCGCTCGCAGGCATCAGCGATCCGACCCGGCCTTCTGGAACTGTGCGTCCGCTTCCTCGCCGACGACACCGCCGTTAGCGCAGCGAGGCCGTGCTGCCGGGCATCCGCCAGCGCATCCAGCGGGTGGTCGACGCCTTCTGGTCCATGTCGGATCCGACGACCACGCACCGGCGTCAGGTCGAGATCGTGCGGAAGCAGTTCGGTCCGGCGAATGCGGAGCTCGTCAACCTGGTGGAGGTGCAGCTCGCCGGTCTCGAGGCCCAGGCGGACGCCGCCGGGGTCCCCTGGACCCCGGGCCGCCGCATCCCGCGGTAGCGGGACAATCGCAAGGGACCGCCGACCTCCAGGTCGGCATCGCGCGGGAGCGCGAAACCAGCACGGATGACGCTGCGCCCGAATTACCGGATGGGTATCGCCGAAAGCGCCGTCCGCGTTATCCGCCCAGCGCCAGTGCCCGCTTGACCGCCTCCGGTTCCTTCTCGATGATGCGAAGGAGGTTTGCGGCGGGTCCGCTGATGCCACGCGTCCCCTGTTCCCATTTCCGATACCCGGACAGACTCATCCCCATGAGCGGCGCCATCTGCGCCTGGGTGAGGTGCGCCCGCTCCCGCACCTCGCGCGGAGCCACCGGCGTATGAACCACGGCCGGGCCCTCTCCTTTCGCATGGGCAACGGCCTCGCTGAGGGATCGAATCAGGTCGTCTCCGAATGTGCTCATTGCTGCTGTCGCCTCGCACCCCTGAGTTCCGCGGCAAGCGCCCGGACCGTTTGTTTCTCTTCCGGAGTCAAGTCCGTCTTCGTCCCCTTGGGGTAGACCAGCAACGCGTAGACCGGCATGTCTTCATCAACAAAGTAGTAGATCACGCGCGCCCCACCCCGCTTGCCGCGGCCAGAGGCCGCAAAGCGCAGTTTTCGCACACCGCCACCACCGGGAATCAGGACACCGGCGCGCGGATTTTCCGCCAACGCGTTGACCAGTTGACGCTTCTCCTCCTCGTCGAAAAGCTTGTCCGCCTGCCGGGTGAACACTCCGCCCCACCGCGGGGAGTCACATTGACGCCGGCGCTTTAGCGGAATCGAGCAATACCCGCTTGTCACCGGCTGGCGGTCTCCGTGATCGGGAGCCGCGCCATAGCAAGCCCTCCGCCGGTGATCCGCAGCCTGATCGTCAATCTGCGGTCGGTCTAATAGACGATCTACGGGCCATCCAATAGGCAATCTGGCGGTTGTCAATCTTACAATATATGGCTACTCTAATCTGCAAATGGCCGCGCATCCGGAGTTGTTCCCCCGCTTACTCACGCCGGCAATTCAGCAGGCCTTGGCCGACACCCCGGTTGTCTGCATCGCCGGCGCGCGACAGAGCGGCAAGACCACGCTGGCCCGCCAACTGGAGCCGGAACGGCCCCTCTTCAGCCTTGACGACGCGCGCTTCTACCGGACCGCTCAGCTTGATCCGGACGGTTTCGTAGCTGGACTTCCGGAGTTCGTCACGCTCGACGAGGTCCAGCGCGCCCCGGACCTGCTGCGGGCGATCAAGCTATCCGTGGACCGGGACCGCCGGTACGGACGTTTCCTGCTGACCGGCTCGGCCAACGTTCTTCTCGTCCCGACGGTCAGCGAGTCGCTCGCCGGGCGAATGGAGATCGTGGTCCTTCATCCTCTGACCGAGGCAGAGAAGGAGCGGAGACCAGGACGGTTCCTGGCGGCGCTGCTGGCCGGCGAACTTGGGGGGCGGAATCAGATTGCGTCATCGGATTCCCGTCCGCTCGTCGAGCGCCTCCTCCAGGGCGGCTATCCGGAACCGCTCACCCGCCCGCAGGCTCGGATCCGGCAGTGGCATCGCGACTACCTGAATCACATCCTGCAACGGGACGTCCGGGAGGTGAGTCGCGTCCGCCGCACTGCCGACCTGGCTCGGCTGCTGGAACTGCTGGCCGCGCGAACCGCCACGCTCCTCAATGTGAATGGCCTGGCAAACGCTCTCGCCATCAGTAGGGAAACGGTGTCGCACTACCTGGAAGTGCTGGAGCGCATGTTCCTCATCCGGCGCCTGCTGTCCTGGAACCGGACCGCCAGCAAACGATTCGTGAGGGCGCCCAAGGTTCATCTCACGGATACCGGACTGGCCGCGACTCTTGCGCAACGGACGAGCGCCGACTGGCTTCGCGACCGGGCCGCAATGGGCGGTCTTCTCGAATCGTTCGTCGTTCAACAACTCGTCGCCCAGGCGGCCTGGACGGATCCGGATCTGAGGTTCTGGCACTACCGGGACCGGGACGGGAACGAGGTGGATCTCGTCATTACTCGCGGGCGGGAGACGTGGGGCGTGGAGGTCAAGGCCGCGATGGGAGTGGAACCGCGTGACACGCGCGGCCTGACCCGCCTGGCCGCCGCCTGCGGCAACGACTTCCGTGGCGGGATCGTGATTTGTACTGGGGAGGGAGTCTGGCGGCTCGGAGATCCGCGCATCCACTCGGTGGGAGTGCGCGAACTCTGGGAGCGGTAGCGGGAGAACTCGGAACTCCAACAGTCAGGAACGGTCCCACTCGTCGCGGTTTGGAAAGGCCGCCTCGGGAGCAGTACCGAACGTGGCCGCGAGTGTCGCCTGTACGTCTGAATCCGGCCTCCCGCCAATCTCCGCACGAGAGTCCAGATGGGCCTCGAGCGCCCGCTCCACGAGAACGGACAGGGTTGTGCCCGCTTCCGCCGCTTTGCGCGTAGCCCTGCGGAAGAGTTCGCCGTCCAGTTCGATTGTGGTTCTCATTGCCCGGAAGAATGTCAGGCGTCACAACGACGCGGAACCCGAGCCGGGCATTTGCGGCGGTGCACGTTTCGTCCGCGTCCGGCGGACGATGCCCGTCCCCACCGACAGAACTGGCCGGAGGTCGGCGTTCCCTGGCCTGCCTGTCGTGACGGCGAGGGGGGTCTGCGCCGTCCGCGGCGCTACGCGCCGCTGTGCCGACCGGAGGTCGGCGTTCCCTGGCCTGCCTGTCGTGACGACGAAGGGGGGGCTGCGCCGTCCGCGGCGCTACGCGCCGCTGTGCCGACCGGAGGTCGGCGTTCCAAGCCGTCTGCGCGATCTTGCGCGTGGTGGCGTACTGCCGAGCGCAAAAAACAATGGCAGCGAACTCTGTTCGCTGCCTGCGTGACCGGGGGGAAAGTGTGAAAGGGGGTCCGCCACCGTCGCACGCGTAACCCGTTGACTCTCTTGCGTTTCCGGGGATCGATCCGCTGCGCTGGCCCCCGGCGCGGCCCCCCGCGCGGATGGCGTCTTACAGGCAGTCTTCAGCCTGCGGAGGAACACTGACGCACTAAACGAGGCCGCAGTGAACCCTGCATGGCTGGTGTCGGGATAAGCGAGAATCGACTCATGCCGAATGCAGATTGTGAGTTCGCGCTGAAAGACGGGGCTCTGGCGTTCAAGGAACCGGCGAGAAAGCTGCCCTCCATATGGGTCCGAGGCACCATCGTCAACTCCTTCACGGGAGGGCCACCGCAGCAGGCCTGGAAGAGTAAGGTGGCGTCCGCCATCAAAGGAGCACGAGATGGCTCGCCGTGGGATCCTGGTGACCTCTATGCGGTCACCGTCAGGTTCCGTTTTCATCCAGCCAATCATCAGAACCAAGAGCTGGACGTCGAGAACTATGTCAAGCCCGTGGTCGATGCGGTTGCCGCCGGACTCTTCCAGGAGGAGGAGAAAGATCCCAGTGAAATTGAAAAGTGGGACTTCCCCGATTCGAATTTCAGGACTCTATTGATTCATCGCGCCGCTGACCCGAAGGACAGGTACGGGGAGGGCGTGCACGTTTCCGTATCAGCCAGGAGATGGCGGCAGAATCCTCCTTCGGTGCCCGGTCCGGAAAGCCGCTCCCCGATTGACGCGGCGACTGGCGCGGCCACTCCCGTTCCGGGCGGGTGGAACCGCCTGCGGCGCGCGCTCGGGCGGAGGATCAAGGCTACTCCCGTTCCGCGCGGGTGGAGCTCTCAGCGAATGGCAGACGGGGATCACTTCGTAACCCCAGATGAACTCAAGCAATGCATCAAGAACTATGGGGCCTATCGCGTCAAGAACAGTCAGGCTTACCACACCGATCCGGCGTGTATCTTCGGACCCAAGATCAAGCGGAAGAACCTCCAGTGTGGGTTCGGCAACGACCGCGAACTCTGCCGGTTCTGTTGGCCACCGTCTTCTTCGTCACCTACGTAGTCCTCTATCGTTCGGGATGGCTGGCATGACCACAGCTGCGCCCCCCTTCGAACCCCCGGCCTCTCGCGCCGCTGCGGTAGCAACGGACGAACGGGGGCGCCGCCCCCGGACCCCCGCCCCGGTGCGCTCCTGGCGGAGCGGCGCACCGTTGTGGTCCAGAAGCAGCTAGAGCGGACCGCTATTCCAACTCGGGAAGGCCCGCGCACGCCGCCCAACGGTTGTAGGAGGCGCGCCAATCCCGGTAGGCGTAGCGGAGCATCGGCGGAACCTCTCGACCGTCCTCTGACGCGCCCGTCGCGGCGTTCAAGGTCATCCCGACATCCGCCTCAAGCCGTTCCAGCTGCAAGGCGTCGAACTCCATATCCGACGCGAGAGAGGCCACGTCACACCTCGAGGACTCGGCCGGCGCGTTGCCGCTCGGCTCCCGAGTGATCACGAATCCGACGCAACCGGCAACAAGCGCGAGCGCAACCAAGCAACCGAGCTGCGCGCGGGCCATCTTGGGTCTCTCGCTCATGCGATCCTCCAGGCGCGCGACGATCCCGACGCCCGCCGATCGGACGCTCGCAGCCCCCCCGCGATCACCGCGGCCGATAGTACGTCAATCCGGGACCGCTGTTTTCGCTTGTCGAGCGCCGGGTTGCCCGCACCGTCGCGCCGGATCGCCGCATGCGACAGCCCGAGTCGCATCATCGGGTTCTTCCGCATCGAGATGCTCGACCTGGCAATCGCGGATTGGAAGGCGAGAATGCCCTGGAGCCGGGCCACAAGGCCGTGAGCGGCCTCGGTGAGCGGTGGCTTGATGCCTGTGTCAGCATCGAGGACCACGCGGCCGGAGCCGTCGCCGGCCGCCTCCTTCACCCGCCGCGCAGGCGGGTTTGTAGCCTTCCCGCAGGGATGAATCGCGCCGCAGGCGCGGGCTGGGAGCGACCCGTGTCCCCGCGCATAAGTACGAACATAAGTTCGGTTTTCGGGGCCGTAGATCGGTAGATCGGAGGCAGGTCGCCCCCAGCCCCACTCTTCGCCCAAAATCGGAGAGTGGATTCGCCAGCATGCGAGCGAAACGCAACGGGGCCAACGGGTTTCGACATGCACGGTGGCGAGAACGGGGTAGCGGAAGGGGGTGTTGACTTCCGCTACTCCGAAACCGACCCCGGGGAGGGCAAATCTCGACAAGCGCAAGTACTCGGGCCGGATTGGATGTAGTCTCGGCGGCCGGCAGCGCGGCCGGCTCCGCGCGTCAGATCGGCGCGCGGCGGAAACGGCGCGCGGATGGAGGATCGCATGACATTTTGGATCGGTATCGCTCTCGCCCTGGTACAGGGAGCGCGCTTCATTGATTGGCCGCCTGACGGCGCGGTAGGAACGGCGCTCGTTGATTCGGTCGGTTGCCGCAGCAGTGAACCGTCAGGGATGAGGCTCTTCGAGGACGGCTATGCCGCGCTGATGGATGGCAATAACGGCCGCGCCCAACTGATCTTCGCGCGCGGAGTTGCGGATGGCGTTTGCCGGACCTTCACCACCGGGGAACAAGTCGTTCGGCAAACTCCCGGCTGGTTCTTCATGAATGCGCGCCCGACGGATGCGCTCCCGCCGCTGGCTCTTTGGGAGGCGATCTGCGCCCGCTCGATTGCGGATACGGATGCGGACCCGCTCGACTGCTACCACATCGTGGCCGATCTCTTCCACTTCCCCAAGGACGCGCCAGCGCCAATAGAGGCCCCGGCGGCGCTCGATTGTGATGCGGCGGCGCAAGCGATGGAGGAGGCGCAGCAGGATATCCTGGAGTGGAACAGAACGGCGAGAGCGCGAGGCATGACTTTCGCGCAGCGCAACCCGCGACGGCTGGAACTTATCGCGATTTATGACGCTCGATTCGATGAGTGGTATGAAGCCTGTGGAATCTAGTGATCCTGCCCGATAGCGTTCGGCGCCCGGCGTCGGCCGAGAGTCGGAGTCGCGCGACCGTCGTTCTTGGACAAAGCGTGTGTGTGTTCACGGGACTCGGGTTGTGTCGCGCTTAGTCCGGGACGCCCGGAGGCCCGCCGATGCTCGCCAGCTGTGCTCCGCTTCCGGATCGGCTGCCGCGCGGTGATCGTCGTGGAAGGCCAGCACGTCCTCCTCGTGGCGGTGGTCGTCTCGATGGCGGCGGGCGCTCATGGAGCAGTGGGCCCCTGACCGGGACCGCAGGCGCGGAACCGGGGCTCGCGACATGACCACAGCAGCGCCGCCGTGTGTACTCCGCGAGCCGCTTTGCGCAGCGCCTCACCGCTGGCGGCGTCGCCCGGGAACGTTCCCCTCCCCGAGAGGGACGACTTCTGTTGTCCGAGACGTGTCTAGCGCGCGGCGTGCTCTAGGCTCGCGGGATGATTGACCGTTCTAGTTCAGCGCCGCCCGACCTGTCCTGGCTGGGGGAAGGAATCGCCAGCGGCCTTACTATCGTCGCAGTCGTCGCTTTCTTCGGCTGGGTGAGGTCGAAGTGGAGGCAGAGGGAGCAGATTGCCTACCTGCGGGATCTCTTTCATGACACCTATGCGCGCATGTTGGCGGAACCGGAGCAGCAGCAAAACGAGTTCTTTTGGCTTTTGGCGATCTTGGACACTTCGCTCCACCATCGGACGCCAGACCTCTCTTACAAGAGACTAGGGGAGTTGCGCAACATCCTGGCGAAGGCCGACTCTACGCAGAAGAGGAGCGGTATCGGGAGCGGCCCCAACATGGCACGCTACGAGTGGCTGCTCTTCGAGAAAGTCGAGGCTGTCGAGTGGCTCCAGCTTGACTTTGCTTCGGTCCGGGACCAGTTTTCGAACTGACAGTGGCGCCACTTTGGCTGATAGGCCAGCCGACCCAGTGTTGAACACTGGGCTCTGGCGAGGGGAGGCTGCGCCCCCCTTCGAACCCCCGGCGTCTCGCGCCGCTGCAGGAGCAACGGACGGACGGGGGCGCAGCCCCCGGACCCCCGCCCCGGTGCGCTCCTGGCGTAGCGGCGCACCGTTGTGGTCGCCGCCCAACTCACGCCGGCGGACCAGGTCGCCTTCGGCGAGGCGGACGCCCTCCGGGGCCCCAGCGTCGGGGAGCGGGCCAATGAGGTCGTCAGCGGCGAAGCGCGCCGAGAGCGACTACGATTGGCGGACACGAGCGAGCGAGCGATTGATGATCAGAACACAGGGGCCAAGAGGACCCGTGGCGCTCAGCATTCACGCCTGCCTGAACGGCCAACGGACGGAACCTAGGACAAAGGACCGGGAAATCGCAGCGGCGATCGAGAAACTCGACCGATGCGGAGTGTGGCACTGGCTGCGCGACGCCGCACTATGGCAAGCGCCCGAGCTGCTAAGCGAGGACGAGCAGCTCGCCGTGGTGCTGACCGAAATCGGAGACCCCGACCACCCGCAGCACAGCGACGTGGCGAATATCCACGAGGCGCTCGGGGCAGACGGGATCCTTCGCGCGCGGGACGCCGTAGCCAGACAGGGACGGCTGACGCGGCAAACATGGGCGTACTGGACCCGACGGGCGGGCCAGGAGCCAACGACGGCAGACTCAAGCAGCGTTCCATTCCACGAGCCGTTCCAGTGGGAGAGGACCACCGAGGAAACGATGGACGGGCGCTGCTACATCCAGCTCGATGAGGATCAGGAGGTGTGGGTCGGAAAGCCGTGAAGACAGGCCTACAGCCGACGCACACGGGGCGGCTCGACCCGAGAATCCGCCGCATCTGGGAAGACCTGGGCAGAATCGGGCCGCAGTACACGCTGATTGGCGGAACCGCGATCGCGCTGTACTGCAACCATCGCCAATCCGTAGACGTGGACCTCAGCTGCCAGGGGGCGGCCGAACATCCTCGCACGATCCGAAGCGAGCTCGGCAAGCACAAGGTGCTGCAACGGCGGACGGGTATCGTCATCAAGTTCTTCGCAACGGAGACGAGTCCGAAGGTCGAAGTCCACGGAACGGACCCTTGGAAGATGACGGCGCCGCCCCTGTGAGCGGACAATGGGTTGCACATAGCAGCGCCGTGCGACCTCGTGGCTCGGAAACTGGCGGCGATGATCGAGCGGGACAGTCCGCGTGACGGAGAGGATCTCGAAGCACTCGTGCGAGAGGGGGCAGACATCGGGGCGGCAGCCCGAAACGTAATAGCCCAGGTGGACCGGCAGAGCTTGGAACGGCTCGGAGAACGGCTTCAACAGAACCCGCAGGAGCGATGGCCGAAGCTTGAGGCACACAAGGGGGTGCTGGCGTCACTGCAAATGGCCGCAGCCGGCGTCATCGAACCGCCACCGAGTCGCGTCACGTTCGAGGAAAAGGGTTCCCAGAGGTTCGACTTGACCGAGGAGCACCTCGAATCCGGACGCAGGGCCGTATTGATCCAGGTCCGATCAATCCGAGAGGGACTCGAATGGCTCGGACAAAACAACCGTATCCCGACAAGCGAGATCCCGACGCTCGAACGAGAGCTTGAGGTCGAGTTGAAGCGAGAACGAGACCGGGGCATAGCCCGTTGAAGGCGGGCCTGCAAGAGATTCTGTCGCGGGACTCAGGGCAGGCTTCGTGCCTTCCCTATGACCACTAAGGCACGAGAGCCCGCCTCCACAGTGTGTCCACACCGCGCTCTGGCGAGGGGATGCTGTGCCCCCCTTCGAACCCCCCTCGTTCCGCGCCGCTGCCGGCGCAGCACGCGGACGGGGTGCCGCCCCCTGAACCCCCGGACCGGTACGCTCATGGCTGAGCCCCATACCGTCGTGGTCGCCGCCCGCGTCAGCCGGGCGGAGGCCATCCCGTGACGAGGCCGTTCGAGCCACGGATACCCGGCCCGTGGCCGATGCCTCACCTGGAACATCGGACGCCCGCCGTACAGGCCCTCGGATGGGCACCGGCCGACGCCCACTGGCTTGCCCTGGTCTGCCTCTACTCCGGCGTCTTCACGCGCCTCCAATACCGGGACTGGCATCACCGGAACCAGTACGCCGCGAGCCGCTTCGTGCGGCGCCTCACCGCTGCCGGCGTCGCCCGGGAACACCCCCTTCCGGACCGGCGAACGCCGCGGCGCTTCTGCCATGTCTTCGGGCGAACCCTCTACCGCGCCGTCGGCATCGAGAACGCCCACCAGCGCCGTCTCGGATCGACGGCCCTGCTCTGGCGGCGCCTGCTCACCCTGGACTGCCTGCTCGCCTATCCCGACGCGAACTGGCTCGCCACCGGTGCGGAGAAGCTGCAGTACTTCTTCGAACGCGGATACGACGAAGAGGAGTTGCCGCAGCGCCGCCTCGGCGACCGCGCCTTCGACGACGTCACCCTCAGCCCCATCGCGGGCGGGGAAGACAGACTGAGTTTCGTCTTCCCCGATCCCGGCCACGGGACCAACCGGGCGCTCTACTACTGGGCCTCCGACCACCTGTACCTCTGGGAGGCGCTGCGCCGCGAAGGCGTCGAGGTCGAAGTCATCGTGGCGGTCCGTGACGACGCCGCGAAGGGTCTCTACGAGGAGACCCTGTTCCGCTGGACGCCGGCCGGCGCTGGCTTGAACGAGGACGAACGCTCGTTCCTGCAGGCGATCCAGGCGGCGCGGCGGCATCCGGACCCGGACGAGATCGGGAAATGGCTCGGCTGGGAGGAGGCGCACGAAATCGAGGCACGGCTCCGCCCTCGGCTCCATCGGCCCCCGGCCAGGATCGACCGGTACACCCTCCACTTCGCGGACCGCCTGGACGACTCTGACATCGGCCTCTAAGGCTTCGACCTCAGCGGGGCCACTCCCGGAGCCACTTTCCTACGCAAGTAAGCGGACCCCCCCTTTGTTCGTACTTATGCTCGTACCCGTGAGCACGATCCCCGTTCTCTCCGTCGCGATTGTGCTCGGCGAACGGTGTATGTCGGGGTCAGGGTCGGGGCTGGGAGCAACCCCCCTTTTCTTGTCGAAAAACTGCCCCGTGATGGAGTGCTTGTCGCACTCTCCTCCCGTGCCGGGGGTCGCTCCCAGCCCGCGCCTACGGCGCGACTGATCCCTGCGGGAAGGCTTCCGGCCCCGCCTGCGGCGGGTCCAGGCGGCGGCCGGCGGAGCCTCCGTAGGCGGCGCGGTCCTCGATGCGGACGCGGGGGAGGTCGGGCGACAGCTCGCGGACGCCGCTCACGGCCTCGCAGGCCCGCTCCCGGGCGTTGGGGAGCGGCAGGGCCTCCGCCGGCTGGTCGAAGGTGACGTGGTCCGCCCGCGCGAGGCGGGCGGCGACCACAACGCTGCGCCGCTGCGCCGCGCGCGCACGGGTGCGGGGGCTGCGCCCCCGTCCGCCCGATGCTCCGGCAGCGGCGCGAGAAGACGGGGGGTTCAGAAGGGGACCGAAGTGGCCTTGGTGACCAGAGCCACCAAGGCACATGGAAACCTCAGCGTGGTCGGGCCGCACCTCAAGCTTCTGCCCTGCGGTGCGATCACCGCGGAGGCTCCCAGAGTGGGCTCCGCGCAATGTCGGTGCAATCCGGCCGGCCGTGCCCGTAGTAATCGTCGCGCCCGGCATCTATCTCGGTCCGGGCGGGGTTGCTGCTGGGGGTTCCTCCCTGCTGCATGATGTCGTATCGGGAAGCGCCCGCCCGCGCGCCATAGACATGGCCTCCCCCGTCGCTGTTCGGTGCGCACCGGGGAACCGCGCCCATCAGGTGGAAAACCTCGTGAATCACAGTTGCCTCTTGCCGGTGGCGAAGCGTGTCCCGAACGTAGTTCTCCCGTTCCACCGGACTCCAATACGCCGCCGCGATGCCCTCCGCCGCTTCTCCGCCAATCCGCAGCCCCTGTAGGACAGCCCCGTGGGTGTAAATGAGCGCGTATACCTTGCGCGAACGGAAACCCAATTCCTTAGCGAGTCCGTCGCGAAAACGCCAGGACACGAAACCGTTCCCGCTCCGCAACTCTTCCTCGTTCCAGTCGGAGTACCGGACGAAAGTAATGTCCGGCCGGCCCCCGTAGGTATCAATCCGGAGTTGCCGGTCCAGCTTCCGGCGGAGAAACACTTGGACGTTTCCCACCAGCCGGGCGAGCACTCCGGAGGTGTCTAGCCCGTAGTCCACCCCGTCGCTCGCAACCGCATAGACGAAATGGACTTGATCCCCCGAAAAGTCATCCGGCCGGTCAGAAGACGCGCGTTCCCGGATGACCAATTCCTCTACGTCAACAGTGGGGAACGGCTCCGAATACAGCGAATCAGACCTGACCGGTGGCGCAGGCGCGGTCCAGGTCGCCGATTCGGGATCGTCGCCGAAGTAGGCGGCAACAGTCACCTCGCCGGACAGGTTCGGCGCCGGTAGGTCGTCCTCCCAAGAGGGAGGATCGCCAAAGGCGCGAGCCGCCGCAGTGACGACGCTACCGGCTCCCCTATCTCCCCATCGAACCTGGAATCTGTAGCCATCAGCGCCTGCGACCGCGTCCCAGGACCAGGTGACCGTCGTTTCCGTGACGGCCGAAACCCGAAGTCCGGTCGGGGCCGGTGGTGTCGCCGGATCCAACTCCGGAATCGCAAGAACCGGACCGGCCCACTCACTGAGAATCAACGAGTTCGGATCGGGCCTGAAGTATGCGGCAACCCGAAAATACTGCGACTCGTCCGGCCGGAATCGGTAAGGACCCCATGTTGTCGGAGCGGAGCTACTCCAGGGGCGCAGGTCATAGACGGGATCAACTTCCTCGGGGAAGATGCCATCGTGGCTTATTTGGATTGCGTAGCCGTCAACATCCGGAACCGCATCCCATGAGAACGTCACTGTTGCCTGCCAGGCACCTCCCCCTACATAAGCGGCGGAATAGCGAAGGCCGGTAGGGGCGGGGTGTTTCTCCGGGGTTGGCTCCGGGGGCGGGGCCGGGGCCGGAGTAACGGGCGAAGCAGGGGGCGCAGGCCCGCCATCCCCTCCACCGCACGCCGTCACGAATAATGCCGCCGCGAGCCACAGTCGCGCGCGCGACCGGCCCGCCGCGCACTCGCCTCGGACGATCCGCTGCCGGTCGAGCCGCGGTTGGTAGCCACTGATGGCTCTTATGTCGTCCAATGGCGGGGAAGGCGGAATCTGGGCGTGAGGCGGTAGGCGCCGTCCCCTACCCGCCGAATCTCCCCGGTCGCCTCCAGTTTCTGAACACACTGCCGGAGCACACTGGTCGGGTTGCTGGACACCGTTGCCGTGTCATGAACGACCCGCAGAAGTTCGCGCCGCACGATGCCTTGGAAAGTGAACTTGCCGCCGGGCCGGATTTCATCACTGGCGGGTTCATAGCGGTCGGCACGCGCGCACTCGCGGAGGATGGCGGCGCGCGTGGCGTCCCGCCATTCCAGCCAAGCATTCCGACCGCGCGCGGGTGTCCACGTCCGGTGCCGCAGTTTGTCGGGGAAGCTCACGGAGCGGCCTCCGCCCGAATCGATGCGCGCGACATCCAGCCATGTTCGCACACTTCCTCGTCTTGGAACTCAAACCAGTGCGGAGCCGCAGGCACGAGGAATGCTCCTTCTGCGGGGTCACTTTCGGGGTCGCTCTTGGACGGGACAGGGACAACTCCCGTTGCTTGTCCCACGCTCTCGGCACCTAGCGATCCCCGAGCGCCGCTGCGCCGTGCGCGCACGGGTGCGGGGGTCCGGGGGCTGCGCCCCCGTCCGCCCGGTGCTTCCGGCAGCGGCGCAAGAGGCCGGGGGTTCAAAGGGGGGCGCAGTCTCCCCTCGCCAGCCCCAGTGTGTACACACTGGGTATGCTCTTGACTGCCTTAGCAGCTGAGCCAACCCCCGGGGATTCCGCAGATGGGAACCGAGGTGGTATCAAGCGCCCCGCATCCGGAGGACCCACTCCTCCATGGTCTCAAGGAAGGAGGAGTCGTAGCCCGTCTCGGTGTATTGCTGGTTCCAGAGTCCCGACCGGGGGACTCGATGCCCGGGCCGATCTACCGCGTAGCCGAGCCAGGTGGCGGAAGGCGGATCGGGCTGCGGTTCGACGGCACCGCTCAACAGCGCGATCGCATTGCTTTCGAGCAGAGACCGGGCGCTCTCCGGGCTCGGTGCGTCGCCGACGCCGAGCTACAGAAACGGCATGGCCCCGATGTACCGGCTGACCCGCTGTTCGAGCACCAGTTCCGCCTCCGCCACTGCCGGAATCCGGAGCCGAGACTTGCCGAGCGATTTCGAGACGCCGGGACGTTTCCAGGACGCCGGCGGAGCGCCGTCGTCCCGGCGCGCCAGCGCCTCGCCGACGAGGCCGCGAAAGATGGAGGAGCGATGCCTCCCGTCCAAGGTGCGCGCGTTGCCCCGATGCTGCTTCAGCCGGCCCCAGAGGGTGGTTCCCGATCCGGCGGTCACGGCGTGGGCTCCGACGCGCACGACGCGCGGTCCCGCTCCCGAGCCCGAGCGCGCTTCGCCCGATTCGAAGAAGAAGTAGATTCCCCGTTCGGGCCACTCCATCCGGCCGTCGCACTCCCTCAGGCACCGTGGTCCGCCGATCCGCCGTTCGAGGCGGTCGAGCAGCTCGTAAAAACACCGGGTGTCCGCGAGCCGTTCCTGTTTCGGGCGGTGGCGGCCGGACGGTGGGGAGACAGGAAGCGGCGTTCTCGTCAATGGAGAGCGCGGGGCGGCTAAGGCGCCGTCGGGGCGGCCGGTGCCGCCGCACTTACAGGGGATCACCTCGAAGCCGCGTTGCTCGACAAACGCGTTGGACATCCTGCCCCCGTGGAAGCAGTTCCACGGCAGCGGCGCCCCGGTGGCGACCTCGTGGGCCACCGAAACTACGTACTTCGGCGGCAAGTGAACTCTCTCCGCCACCATGCAGTGCCCCCGGCTCCTCCGCTGTCTCGGCACGCCGCCGCGGAGGATGCGGCCGATGGCTTCCGCGACGTGTGCCCGCTCTAACTGCCTCGGGATCATGGATCGGGTTCTCGCCGTGAGGCCCGGACGAGCCACGCCAGTCGGCCGATGGGCAGGCCAGCCCTCGGAACCGAGATCATATGGCGGATGGAACGTTCTCCGGTCCGGAGAGGCGACGGTGAACCCCGACGGTGACAGCGGAGCCGAACCCTGATGTGTTGTCCCGGAATAGGGCGAGCACCGAGGCCCCACCGGGAGTGCGCATGGGTGAATGGGGACCATTCCCGGGCCTCGACAGCTCCGCACCGAGAAGCCAGGACGGTCGGTCCGAGATGCTGGCAACTCGACACGGTACCTCACCGATCTCCAGCTGACGGATCAGCTTCGGGATCGCCCCCTCGAACAGCGGGCCGGTCCGCGCCGAGCGAGAACACCGTCTCCGAGCCGGTGGCGAACGGTCTCGGCTCGCGGAGCACCGCGAGCGCGGCTGTGGACAGTGGTAGCCGGTGGTCCCCGTAGCCTCCGGGGCGGTGTTTACGCTCCGACGTACTCCCCCCATGCGTCCATCACCGGCCTTCGCTCGTCGAACAGGTCGGTCCGCCGATAGGCGCCTTCGACGCCCTGGACGGCATGGGCCAGCGCCGCCTCTGCCAGCATCGACGCGTTCCCCTGCTCGGCGCTCCAGTCGCTGAACGTCGAGCGGAACCCGTGAACCGTCGCGCGCTCGCCCACGCCCGCCGCCCATACCGCGTTCGTCAGCGCCATGTCTTTCAACTCCCGATCCCCCGAACGTCCGGGGAACACCAGGTCGCACCCCTTCCGGCTCCGCAACCGGTGTGCTTGCTCGAGGCGTTGGCATCCGGTTCCGACGCGCCAATCACCGAACTCGACCTTAGGCAAATCCACGCCCTAGTCCTGAAAGGCATCGGTAGCCACGCTGGACCGAACGATGCAGGTGGCGAATCGCGAAGATGATCCGGGAACTTGGGATGATTGAGAAACGTCATGAGTCCGCATTCGGAGCGTAAGATAGGAGTGGAATCAGCGGGCGATCATCGCTTCCACGCCGATCCCGTTGCTGGGGGAAAGACGTGGGGACTGCCGACGAAAGGAGACCACCGAATGATCCTTCGGCGCAACATCTCAAGGAATGCCGTCGTTGTCGCGTTCCTGTGCCTGCTGCTTTCCTCTGCGGGCTGTGGGTACCGCTACTACACCGAATGCGAAGAAGACGCGTTGCAGCGCAGCGGCATCATGGCGCGCGGATGCCCCGGCCCCATTCCCTACCTGACTCAGTCTCAGGTCGGCGTGAGAGACCCGGCGACCGGTCATTATTGGGTAGCCCCGGCACCCGATGGACTCTGGAACCTATGGGGTCTCTTGCCGGTGCAATTGACCATCCTGGGGTTCGGGGTGGCTATTGTTGTTCTACTCCTGATCGTCCAAAAAGCTGCCCCCCAAAATGACGAGGACGCGGACGATGAAGGCACTGCTTCTGCAGCACCCGCGCCGGAGGTCGCGTCAGCGCCGCCCCCGGCTACCTTGGTGGAGCGAGCCCGAGCATTCCGAGAACTCAGGGAGGCGGGAGTCGAGGAGGTCGAGGCGAAGCGACTCGCTGGGCTGGAACCTGACGCTGTTGAATCCGAATCGCATCGAGAATCCTCGGATCCCGTTCGTCCGAAGCCGCGATCGGGCCGTCCGCCACCGACCTTTTTCGTAGGGGACTAAAGGGGGAACAGTCCTGGGAACAGTCCGGTCCGAGAAGAGTGTCGAGTGTCACGTCATCCGCAGAGTGTCGGATAAATCCAGTGTAACTTGACGCGGGCGACCGGAGTGGTGAACGGATGAAGTCACACGATAGCGAAGGCAAACACACGCTGTAGTGAATCCGCCACAACGAGCTCGACCGCTCCGGCTCCTTCACCAGCGTCGCATCCATCATCCGCGCCTCGAAGACCGATCCCGGCAGTTCCCCCCCGCTCCCCCTCCCGGAACAACTCCACGCACAGCCGCCGAAGCCACTCTCCGCTCTTGCGAACCCGCTTCAGCAGCGCCGCGTACGACAGCTCCGCCAAGCCCGCCCGCCGTGCCCACAACGGTCTCGGGAAAAGAGAGAATGGACTCATGCGGAATGCAGACTGTGAGTTCGCGCTGAAGGACGGGGTTCTGGAGTTCAAGGAACCGGCTAAAAAGCTGCCCTCCACATGGGTCCGCGGCATCATCGTCAACACCTTCACGGGAGGGCCACGGCAGCAGGTCTGGAAGAGGACGGTGGCGTCCACCATCACGAGAGTGCGAGATGGCTTGCCGTGGGATCCTCGTGACCTCTATGCGGTGACCCTCGAGTTCCGCTTTCATCCAAGCAATCATCAGAACCAAGAGCTGGACGTCGAAAACTATGTCAAGCCCGTGGTCGATGCGGTTGCCGCCGGACTGTTCCTTGAGGAGGAGAAGGATCCCAGTGAAATTAAAACATGGGCCTTCCCCGATTCGAATTTCAGGACTCTATTGATTCATCGCGCCGCTAACCCGAAGGACAAGGACAGGGAGGGCGTGCGCGTTTCCGTGTCCGTCCGGAGATGGCGGCAGGATCGTGCTTCGGTGCGCGGTCCGGGAAGCCACTCCCCTAATGGTGCGGCGACCGTCGCGGCCAATCCCGGTCCACGCGAGTGGAACTCCGAGCGAATGTCGGACGAGGATCGCTTCGCAACTCCGCGTGAGCTCGAGCACTGCATCAAGAACTGTGGGGCCTATCGCGCCATGGGCAGTGAGGCTTACCACACCGATCCGGCGTGTTTCTGGGGAACCCAGATCAAGCGGAAGAACCTCAGGTTGGGGTTCGGCAAGGACGAGAAACTCTGCTCGCACTGTCGGCTACCGCCTTCGCGGTCACCTACGTAAACCCCTATCGTTCGGGGTGGCTGGCACGACCACAGCAGCGCCAGAGCTGGCTTGCCACTTGAGGCTAAGCCAGCATACCCAGTGTTAAACACTGGGCTCTGGCGAGGGATGCTGCGCCCCCCTTCGAACCCCCGGCCTCTCGCGCCGCTGCGGGAGCAACGGACGGACGGGGGCGCAGCCCCCGGACCCCCGCACCGGTTGCGCGCCTGGCGCAGCGGCGCACCGTTGTGGTCGCCGCCCACGTCGCGCGGGCCGACGATGTCGCGCGGCGGTGGCGCGGAGCGCTGGCTCGGCGCTCGTTCCAGACTACATTACGACCCGCGCCGCCAGCTCCCGGACGTGCTCCCGCGCCACCGGCTCCAGCGACCGGTTGTGGAGAAGGAGCGCCGGGTGGTGCAGCGTGAGGAACTCCCGTCCCGGCCACTCCGGCAAACGGAAGAACTGACCCATGTGTGCGCTGACCGGAGTCCGCTCGGGGGCGAAGTGCTTTAGCGCCGTGGACCCCATCAGCACAATGAACCTCGCCGGAGAGAACGCGAGCTGCCGCTCGAGGAATGGCCGGCAGCTGGCCACTTCCTCCGGCTGTGGCGCTCGGTTGCCGGGTGGCCGACACTTCACTACGTTCACGAGAAGCAGGTGCTTGTCGGTGGAGAGGCCCTCCGCCGCGAACAGTTCGTCCAGCATCCGCCCGGCGCGGCCGCAGAATGCGATGCCTCGGGCGTCCTCCTGGAGGCCGGGAGCTTCGCCGATGGCGATGATCGGGGCGTCCGGATTCCCGCGGTCCACCACGATGTGCCGCCTTCCCGCAGCCAGCGCGCAGCGCTGGCAGTCGCTTTCGCGGAGCCGGCGCCGAAACTCGGGATACGCCTCGGCGTTCCGCGTGGGAAGCACCGCGCCGGCACTGGTCGCCGCGCCGAGCTTGAAGAAGTCGCGGCGGTCGAGGGTGTCGGGGGGCGTCCTGATGGTCATCGGTCGTTTCTCGAAGTGGATGGAGCGGGCTGCCCTGTGATCATCCGGGCGGAGCGTTTCCGGTAGTCGATACGAACAGACGCACCCCTTCTTCTTCCGGGGTTTCAGCGTTGGGGAGACGGTGAATCAAGAGAATCCGGAAGTTCGAGTCGTCAACGCCGTGATCGATGTCATAGCGCTCGACTTCACTAGGGTCTGTGTTCTCCGGCAGGAAGAGTCCAGCGGCCAGTCCGTCCAGGACCGGTTTGACGTAGTTGTCCACATCACGTTTCTCCTTCGGAGGCGGACAGAAACGGAACTCGAGTGTGACCGTGTGTAGGCAATCAGAGCACCAATCTCCGCCACGCTTGGCTTTGACGGCGCGTGCCAATCTCACCATCCACTTCCGGAGCTTTTCCGACTGGGGACTGGTGAATTTGATGATGGGACCCTTCACCCATTTGGAGATTGAGTTCGCCTCCTCATTGAACCTGAGGACTCCGTCCTTCAGGGTGAACTCGCTTTCTAGAATCGACATGGTTCGATTATCGTGAGTTCTGGGAACGACACAAGGGGGGGCCGACAAGATCGCATCGAGGACCACGCGGCGGCCATCGACGTCACCGGACGCCGCCTCCACCCGCCGGGGGCGGGTTCGTGGCCTTCCCGCAGGGATCCATCGCGCCGCAGGCGCGGGCTGGGAGCGACCCCGAACCACGAATAAACCGGCGAATGAAGCGGCGGGTTTCGGGGCTGTAGATCCGTCAATCGGAGGGGGGTCGCTCCCAGCCCCACTCTGCGCCCAAAAGGCGGAGAGTGGATTCGCGAGCATACGACCGAAACGCGCCGGGGCCAACGGGTTTCGAGATCGGTCGCGAGTGAGGGGTACGCGCATAAGTACGAACAAAAGGGGGGTCTGTCCTTTGTTCGTACGAAAGCGGCCCCGAGGGTGGCCCCGACGGGGCTGTCCTCCCGGAAGTTCTACGCGATCGCCCATCGCCGAGAATCGGCCCTACGCCCCGACGTACTCCCCCCATGCGTTCATCACCGGCCTTCGTTCGTCGAACAGGTCGGTCCGCCGATAGGCGCCTTCGACGCCCTGGACAATATGGGCCAGCGCGAGGACCTAATCCGTGGACTCGGGTTCAGCCCCTAGGCCGAAGGGGCGCTAATCGGATCCCGAGGCGCTTCGGCATGACCACAGCGGTGCCTCCGTGTGCCCTGGTGACAGTGGGTCACCAAGGCCACCACAGCCAGTGAGAGCGCCCGCGCCAGCCTGGCCACCTGAGGCTAAGCCAGCCCCCGGCGATCCGCTCGGAGGTGTTCAGCATCACGCTGCTCGCTCGGCCCGAGCTAATCTGTCTGCGTACAGCCTCTCGGCCGACGCCCCGCTCCTTGGGCGCGGGCCCCGGCGCCTATGCGGGATCCCGCAAGTTCACCGTCAGCGGGCGGTGATCGCTCGTCTGCCAGTCGGCATAGGTCCCGACGTCCACGCTGGAGATCCGGGAACTCCACGATTCCGGCAGGAAGCAGTAGTCGATGTGGAACGGTTTCGAGTTGGCTGGACGGTGGTAGTAGGTGGGCTGCGTCTCTTCGCCCGGCGTCTCACCCGAAAACTCGTGATAGGCGCTGACCAGCCCGAGTTCGTCCCGCATCCAGTCCAGGAACCGCAGCGACTTTTGCCGCTTGCCGCTCACAGCTGGCGAGATACTAAAATCGCCGGCCGCTACGATCGGCAGGCCGTGGGGGACATCTGCGCAGGCCTTCATGGCGGCTTGCGCCGCCTCGATGTAGGGCTTTTGTGTCCAGACGCCCACGAAGAGGAACGGGGCCGGTCCCTGGACCACCACGGGAATCACGGAGGGATGGGGTGACGGGATAGCGAGCGGCTCCAGCTTCAGCTCCGCGCGCCGGCTGATCACTGCCGTGCCCAGTTTGGGGTTGTTGCGGCCGCGCCAGACGACCGAGGGATCGTTCCGCGAGGACCGCCTGCATTCCTGCAGGGCCACCAGATCGGCATCGAGAGGTTCGATCTGCGACAGGCACTGGTCGACGTCCTTGCCCTTGCCCTTCTCGCAGTTCCACGTCGTCAGGCGCACCTTGTCTACCTCCTCGGGTTACCTCTTGAGGTCAGCGCGGCCGCGGATGCGCTGCCTAGAGTCGCAGCAGAAAGTCCGCGTAGGGTACCCGCCCCAGCCGCTCCGCCGCTTCCACATGCTGCCACGCGGGAAGTGTAGGGCCTCGGCAAGACAGGAGCGGGCGGCAAGGGAACCGGGATCGAGTCTGAATCTGTTGGCATTCTTACACAACAAGCCTGTATGTGACTTCTTGGGCACATGCAGGAGCAGACCACTGGGGATGAAAGGGGGAACTCCCCCTTTCACAAATCAACAATGACCAATCGGAACTCGCCGCCGCGCGCCGAAGGCGCGCAAGGGAGTTTCGATTGCCGGCGCGAAGCGCCGGGCGGTCCCCGGACGGGGCCCCAACTCCAACCAGAACTACGACCGAAAGCTATTCCGGATCATGGCCCCGTCCGGGGACCGCTCGACCCTGATTGCCGACCGGAGGTCGGCGTTCCCTGGCCTGCCTGCCGTGCAAGCGAGGGGGGTCTACGCCGTCCGCGGGCGCTGCGCGGAGGTCGGCCCAGTTGCTCTGAAAATGCAGCCCCGCGCGGGAACCCCAACGGTCCAGATGGTGCCGTCCGCACGGGAACGCCGACCTCTGGGCAGTCCTCCCGGTGGGGCCCGGCACGCGCGGGAGCGCGAAACCAGCGTCGAGGACGCGGTGTCATGCCAACGAGAGTGTGGGGTCGCAGATTGTCAGCCCGGTGACGTGGACCCCATACGCCTCGGCCAGCGTGATCGCCGTCCCGCCCACCCCACAGCCGGCATCGAGTACCCGGCGTCCCGGGCCGAGGTCGCATCCCTCCACCAGAGTGTGGTTGGCGCGCAGCAGCGCTTCCCGGTCGTTCGTCGTGTCCGGGCCCCACAGGCCGAAGTGAGTCGCCAGCAGGTCCCCGCCGAAGTTCAGCATCTGGTCCGTCAGCGCGGCGTAGTGCTCGGGAACCGAGGTCTCCCACTCGGGCGCCCCCCCTGGCGCGTTCCCTGGCGCGTTCCCTGGCGCGTTCCGGTCGCGATCCGCCATGGAGGACTCCGCCTCTACTTCCCTGAAAGCCGGGGGTTTTCTCCGAAGGGCATGCCTTCTCCGCGGAACACGTGCTTCGGATCGAACTCCCGCTTCCACCGGATGCCCGTCTGAAGCGCCTCCCCGTAGTGTTCCTCCCATTCCCTGGGCCCGTAACCGACGCTGCCTGACAGATAGCTTTTCCCTCCGAGTTCCACCAGCGTTCGGTCGACTTCCTTCAGCCGGCGTGCCAGGTCGCTTGCCCGCTCGTATCGGCTCAGCACCGCAAGGATCGAATACGAAATCATGCGTTCGCCGCTTGGATGCATGAAGAGCGGGGCGTCGATCGCCCCCGCCCGGATCGGGTAAAAGCCCATCCAACTGAAGGGTGCGCGCGGCATCCCGCCCGGGTCCAGCCAAGGCTGGACGGTCAATGCCCGGAGGGTATCCCAGGGCAGGAACCAGTCCCGCCACGGGTGATGGTTCCGCCGCGGAAATCCCCATTTCGGCCACATGGCGGCGCGTCCGACGTCGGCCGTGTCGTTGACGGCTGCGATCTCGTCGTATCCCAACCCTTCGAGGGCCCTTCCTTCGTCGTGGACCTCGTCGTACTCGGCACCGCCGCTCAGGATGATCTCCTGTTCGTGGATCCGGGTCTGGACCCGCAGATGATCGAAGCGGCCTTCCTCGACGAGCCCTTCGAAATCACCTGCGAACCGGTCGAGATCATCCCGGTCCGATCATCAGGTCCACGCCTCCCGCCGGCGGTGCGGCGCTGTCCATTATTCGCCGGCGGCGCGACGGGCGGCGATGGCCTCAAGGGCCTCGGCGATGTCGGCGGCGCTCAGGTAGCGGCCTCCCGCGACGACTCCAGCGATCTGGCGGGTCGCCCCGATGTCGTCCAGAGGGTTCGATTCGAGGAGCACGAGGTCGGCCCGGTTTCCGGGCGCGATAACCCCGAAATCGGCCGCGATCCGTCCACCGCGGGCAACGTGTTCGGCGACGATCCGGGTTCCGGATGCCAACACCTCGTAAGGAGTCATGCCCGCCTCGACGTAGGAAACCGCCTCCCGGTGGATCGAAAACCCGGGGACGCTGAAGATCTGGGGCGAATCGGTGCCGAGGAGGATGCGCGCGCCGGCCTCATCCAATGCGCCGAGGATTTCCCGGCGGAGAGCGGCGATCCGCTCGGTGTTTTGGGCTCCGTAACGCTTGAGGCCGGAATCCACCGCCTCGCTCCAGCGGGCGACCGTTTCGGCGGGCAGGTAGCGGATCTCCGGGCGTTCCGCTTTCAGCTCGTCGGACGGCCGCGTCGGCAGGATCCCCGACTCCCAGAGGACGATCGTGGGCACCACCCCCGACCCGCTGGCTTGGAGCGCCTCGATCACGGCGGGCAGCCGGTCCCGGTCCACCAGCTCCGAGAGCCCGGCGATCCCCCTCAGCGCCTCCATCTCTCCCCGAGCCTCCTCCGGGATCAGCGCCTCGACGAAGTTGTCGAGGTGGTCCACGGTGTCCTGGCCGGCTGCGAGCGCGGCAAGGAGACCAACCTCATCCGAGACGTGCCCGGCGAAGGGAATCCCGACCTCCCTCGCGGTCTCCGCGAGCGCGGCGTAGGTCTCGGGAGCGAGCCCTTCGTGGACCTTGAGCAGATCGAAGCCCGCCTCGTGGTACGCCCGCACCAACCGGACCGCCTCGTCCGGCGTTTCGATGCGGCCGCTCATCGAGGGACTGCCGACGATCAGCCGAGGTCCGATCAGTTCGCCTGCCTCGATCCCGTCGCGGAGTTCGAGCTGGCTCGCGTGCCCCTGCATCCCGCGGACGGTGGTCACCCCATTGGCCACGTAGAGCATCAGCACGTCTTCGGTGAGCGCAGGAGGGCTGTTCGCTCCGGGAAGATGGCCGTGCATCTCGACGAGTCCGGGAATCAGGAAGCGGCCTTCTCCGGACACCACGGCGGTCTCGGCCCCGAGCGTGACCTCCGCGGCCGGCAGCACCGCCGCGATGCGGCCGTTCTCCACCAACACCGTGTGGTCTGCCAACACCCGTTCGCTGTCCAGCGGGAGGACCGTCGCCGAAACGATCGCGAGATCCGCACCGGGCACGGTCGGTTCCGGCGTGCAGGCCCCCAGCGCACCGGCAAGGTTCGCGAGCAGAAGCGAGAGTGTCAGGACGGGGAGGCTCCGGGACCTCGCATCACGTTTCGTTCGGATCATCGGCGCCTCCCCGGAAACATCCGGTGCGGACGGGGATTATGGAGCGGCGGCGCCGGGCCGGACGGCGGAGTGGGAAACTAACCGCCGGAGGACGAAGTTGTAGTGACGCTGCGGATCGAGTTGTGGGGGCCACCCCTTGGGCCCGTGACCGGCGGGAACATCTACGACCGGTTGCTCGCCGAGGGGCTTCGGGCACGCGGCCACGACGTGACGATTCGCGAATTCGACGGCCGGAGCGGGAACGCCCGGAGCGGGAACGCCCAAGATCCGCGCCAGACGCCCGACGTGGTGTTGCAGGACGGACTGCTGCACCGGACGTTCCTCCGCGAAAACCTCTCCTGGAAGGGGCCCCGGCCGCGCGTCGTGGCGCTGGTGCACCACCCGCAGAGTTCCGAACCCGAGCGGGGCGAAGCGGAACTTGGGCGGCTCCGGCAGGAGGAGCGCGCGTACCTGCAGACCGTGGACGGGATCCTTGCGCCGAGCCGGGCCAGCGCGGAAGCGGCCCGCCAGCTCTCCGGAAGACCGCTTCCGGCCGCGGTGGCGGCTCCGGGACGGGACCGGTTCGCGGGAGCGGCGCTACCTCCGCTCCCCGGCCCCGGCGAGATCTCGGCCCGCGCTTCCGGACCGCTCACGGCGGCCTTCGTCGCGAACCTCATCCCCCGGAAACGGCTGCTCGAGGTGCTGGAAGCGGTGGCCACCGTTCCGGAGTGGTCGCTTTCGGTCGCGGGACGTGAGGATGTCGACCCCGGCTATACCGACCGGGCGCGCCGGCGAGCCGCCGCCGCCGACCTCCGCGGGCGCGTGACCTTCGAGGGAGTGCTCGGACCCGAGGCGCTCGCCGCGCTCCTCCGGAAGAGCTGCCTGCTGGTAGTCCCCTCGACCCACGAGGGATTCGGGATCGTGTATCTGGAGGGGTTCGCGTTCGGCCTCCCGGCGCTTGCCGCCGCCTCCGGCGGCGCCCCGGAAATCGTGAGCGAAGGCGAAACCGGCTGGCTGATTCGCTCCCCGGACGGCAAGGGCGCCCCGGGCGGCAAGGGCGCCCCGGGCGGCAAGGGCGCCGCAGAGCGCGTCGCCGAGTGTTTACGTCTGCTCGCGGCGGATCGCGGCCGCCTGGCCACCATGGGGCTGCGCGCCTCCGCACGTCACCGTACGCATCCCACCTGGGGGCAGAGCTCAGCCACGGCAGAAGGGGTCCTCGCGCCTCGATAGGCCTGTCTCGGCGCGGGGCCGGAACCGAAATCCCGCCCCCAATCGGGGGCGGCGTCCCACGTTGTCGGCAGGGAGACTCCAGAGCCCGACATTTGAGCGGAATTCAAACTTTTTGACAGTCCAAATGGCGCGTGTTACGAACATCCACTATCTGTAACGTGCCGTAAAGGACACGAAACTCAAGGAGGAAACTCATGAACCCACTCGCACAGACTGCCATGACCGCCGCGGAGGACATGCGCCGCCAACTCACCGCGAAGGCGAGCGAGGATATGGAGTTCCGGCAACAGTTGATCTCGGATCCCAAGGGCGCCATCGAACAGGAGTTCGGCATCGTCGTTCCGGACGATCTGAACATCGAGGTGCACGAATCCAATCCGGAGACCCTGCATCTGGCCCTGCCGGCTTCGCCGCAGTTGACCGAGAAGCAGCTCGAGCAGATCGCCGGCGGCCTCTGCTGCTGTCTCTGATTGGACTGTTTCCCTTCGGGGATCGGTCACCCGATCCCCGAAGGTTCCTTGAAGTTGATGGCGTAGCGCCTTAGCCGGGCTCCCGTCCGGACTTCCTGGCGGGCTCGCGGCGTTTCCGCGAGACCAGCCGGCACGCGCTTACCTTTTCCGCTACCCGGGCGGCGGAGAGCCGATCTCCCGAATCCCCGGACTACGAGGGTGCCGGGAGGATGCCGGCCTCGTTACGGTGCGGCGTCGCCGCGGAGGCTATTCGCGGGGGCCCCGCGCCGGGACGGCACGTAGCGCATCAGCCAGAAGATGTAGGCCTTGGCTTCCTCGATGGTGTCCTCGGTGATCACCAGCTTCAGGTGGTGAATTCCTCGCAGCAGGACGAACATCCCGGATTTGCCGAAGAGCGCTTCGGCTCCGCAACAACTCTTGGCGAGCGCCGCTAGTTTCTCCGGGACCGCGAGGGACTGCTCGCGCAGCTCCTCGACGAGGATTTCCCAGGGTCGGAAGTCCCTCAACCACTCTCCTTGCTGGTGAAAGAAGCTGAGCCCGAGCTTCGACCCCAGCCCGTCCCTCCGCACGTCGAAGTGGAGTCCCAGGTACCCGTAAGCGCCGCGCTCCTCCAGGCGCGAGACGGTAGCGGCGAGGCGCTCATACCGCCCGGGCCACCCGGCGCATTCCAGAAACGCCGTCAGTTCGGCCGTCTTCCGGAACCCGGTGACAGCAACGCGGAGCCCTCTCGCTCGCGACGGAAAGGCGCCGACCGCACGCACCCCGAGATTCGGATTCGTCACCCGATACAGCCGCTCGACCTGCTCGCGTTCGGCCGCATCGGGCTCCCACCCGGCGGCGGAGACCACCCCGTCCACCAGCACCGCGAGGTCACGAAACCGCGCCTCGGACTGGTCGCCCTTCAGCACCCCCTCCGCCGGGTAGAGGAATATCCCCGGCTCCGGATGCGGCCCGCTGCCGGCGGGAGCGATGTCGTACTCGAGCAGCGCTTTTCTGCCGGCCACGCGGCGAAGCGGAGAACTCTCCCGGCGCATCTCGTCGAACAGCCAGCCGATGCCGGCCGCGGATGGATCCACGCCTGCTGGATCCACGTCAGCTGAATCCACATCGGCGGAATCCGGCTGCGTCAGGAAGAACTGCTCCGACCGGCTTCCGCCCACGAGGGAAAACCCGAAATCCGCTCGCGGCGCGGGATCGTGAAGCGGCAACTCGAACCCGAAGGGAAACGCCGCCAGCGTCACCGGGAGTCCCCGGACGCGCTCCCAGATTCGCTCCCACTCCCGGTCGGCGATCAGCACGGGAGAGATGCGCCCCTTGAACGGTGCCAGCAGTTGCTCGACGGAATCAGCTTCCCGAAGGAGGCTCTCTTCGGTCGCGGACCAGTCTTCCAGGTTCTGCATGACAGGCGCTCAGGCGATGACCGGCGCTCAGGCGATGACCGGAGCCGGGTTGAGATCCGCCTCGCTCAGCGGAGCGTCGCGCCAGCCCATCGCGACCGGCACGTCGTAGAGGCGCCCGGGCGCGAAGCGTTCCCAGAAATGGCGCATCCCGGGAACGATGACCCGGACCACCGGCAATCCGATGTCGGGACGGGTTTGATCGAGCACCAGGAACTCCATGCCGCGGGCTTCGACGAGCGCCCGGCAGCGCTCCACGTCTTCCTTGAGATCTTGTGTTTCGGGCACCGGATAGTCGGCCTTTCCCCGCCGGTCGCCGGGGGCCGGGGCGAGGTACTGGTGCTGCTCGATCTTCGCCTCCCGGAGCCACCCGCGGGACAGCGGATCCATCGTGTCACGGCCGCCGGCCCCCTCCGCTCCCTGGATCCAGTTCACGCCCTGGTTCAATTCGCAAAGAGCGCGCAGAGCGGCAATCTGCGGGTCCGGATGAGCCCCGGCTCCGTAGAGGATGTCTTCCGAATCCCGATCGGTCCGGCGCGAGACGGCGACGAATACCGGAATGCCCAAGTCGGCGGTGACATCCAGCAGCCACAGTTCGCGCCCCAGTCGGCGGTAGTACTCCGGCGCGGCATCGAGGTAATCGTCGTCGAAACTTCCCAGATCCACTCCCGGAACCCGCAGCCGGTTGTACCACCAGATCGCGAAGGCGTCGCGTTCCACGAGTTCCAGAAATCCCTGCAGAATCGCCTCTTCCAGCGTGTTGCCGGCCGCGCAGCCGTTGGAATCCGCCGCCAGATCCAGACTCCCGCGCTCCTCGGCCGGCATCCCGTAGAGCATGGAGGTCGGCAGATATCGATCCCGGTTCCCGGTAAACGACCACACCGGTGACCATTCGATTGCCCGGTTCGGATCCAGCCGGCCGGGGACGACGTTGTAGGGATGCCCGCGGGCGTTCAGGCGCTCCCGCTGGTCCAGTTGCCGGTCGCTGAAGAGCTGGACCTCGTTGGGGTGGATCGCCTCGGACTCCCCGGTGGACTCCCCGGTGGACTCCCCGGTGGACTCTCCGGTGGACTCTCCGGTCCTCACGAAATCGCCAAAACATCGCCGCTGGCGGATCTCGTCTCCGTGGAAGGCGGAGGAGTAGCGCTCGAGCGCCTCGCAAAGCGCGCTCGTCTCGGACTGGCCGGGCGTGCTCCCCTTGCCGGCGCTCTTGCTGCGCAGGCTGCGGGTCAGCGAACTGAGCGTCCTGGTTCTAAGGGCGAAGTTGCTCCCCGCCCCGTACACGTGAAGCCAGGGGTCGGTGTCGGCCGTGGTGCGTCGCAGCCAACTGACGACCCCGCTGACGGGGCTCACCAGGTGCCGGTAGCGGGCGAGGGTCTCTTCCGGGGCGACGGCGCGCACCCCGCCGCTGTTGGCGACGGCCTTCGGGCTGGACGCGAGCCGCACCGGAACCGCCGGCCGGTCGGGGCGATGGAGCGCCTCGTCGCCGCAGGCAAAGCACTGCGGGCGGCGCGTGACCCGGTGGCGTTCGCTCTTCAGCCGGCCGAGCTCGAGCGAGATGGCGGACTCGTGGATGGGCGCCAACTCTTCGAACACGAGCCATTTGGCGATCTCGCCAGCAGCGAACCCGAGCACCGAGTCGAGGGTGGTCGGCTCCGCCGCCACCGGCCGGAAGACGGCCGCCGGTCCGAGATTGCGCAGGAAGTTGTGCACCTCCTGGTGGCCGCGGAGGCGATACGCGAGACAGCTCCAGCAGGGTCCTTGCTCCCGGGGCCGGAAGATGGGGCCGAAGAGAGGAACCATGCCGCCCGGCCGGACGAGCATCCAGGGCGCGCCGGAATCGAGGCGCCGCCGATTGACCGCGTCGTGCCGTTCGTCCAGATAGTCAGAGCAAACCACCACGAGCAGGGCTGCCTCATCCGAGACCGGCGCCACCCCCATCCGCGTGAGGCGCCGCGCGAGTTCGCCCTCATCGCCCGAGACCCTCACCCCGGCCGCCGAGAGGCGCTGCTCCGCCCAGCGGGGCGAAGCGCCCAGCGACGACCAGAAGGCGGCGGGGCCCCGCGCCATCGCATGCTCGCCCGAGACGAGATACCCCCGGTCCGCGAGGGCGACGAGCGCCGTGCGTACGTCGGAAGCTTCATGGGCTTCCGCATGGGATTCCGCATGGGCTTCCGCATGGGCTCCCGCATGGGCTTCCGCATGGGCTCCCGCATGGGCTCCCGCATGGGCCCCCGCATGGGCGCCCGCAAGGGCACGGACCAGGTCCTCGCTGGAACGGCGGCCGTCGACGAGCGGCAGAAGATCGCAGTGGATCTGCCCCGTGAGCAGGGTGTTGAACGCCTCGGAAACCAGCAGCACCTGTCCGCCGCCAATCGGCCGAAACTCCAGGTGCGGCGTCAGTGCCGGCCTCTCCACCAGGCCGCCGTCGGCGGCGGTGATCTTCTTCAGCAGCCCGCGCGGCGCGCTTCCACTCACCGGCAGCGCGCCCACTCAGGCATGGGAGGCTGCCCCGGGGCTTTTTCCTTCCGTGCCCGAAGAGAACTGGCTCGGCGGAGTCATGCCTTCGATCGCTCCGATGTCGGCAGCGGCGCGGGACGCCATTTCGGGGATCTCTCGGCAGAGCGCCTCGAAATCGTCCGCGCCGCCAGCCGCGGCGATCACCGCCCGGACCTTCGGCGGCGCGGATTCCGCGGTAAATCCATCGTCCGCGACGAGCCGCAGGATTCCCTGGAGGTTCCGCCACCTGGTGGCAGCCTCCGCCAGGCGCTCCGCGACGGCCTCGGGAATCCACGCGTGCTTGCCGGCGCCCTCGAAGAGAGAAACCGCATCCCGCGAGAAGCCAGCAGGAGGCGCTCGTGCGGCGCCGTCACCCGGAGCAGGTGGTCGAGCTGCTGGCGCTGGTCCTTGCTGGCCAGAGCCTTCTCAAGGAAGTCTTTCCTGAACACGGGGTGGTAATGCTCGGACCCGCCGGGGCGGGCCGGCAGAATACCAAACCGGAATTACAGTTCTTGACGTGCTAGCGGGGGGACAACGGCCGTCTTCCCGCAAAAATCAGCCAGCCGAAAAAAAAGGCCGCGAGCCCCCAGGCCCCGGTCGACAACCCCGCCATTTTCAGTACGCCGAGGATGGCGGCGAGGAGAGCCGACATCCAACCTACGGGGAACCGAAGTCCCCGCAGTCGGGCGACCAGGCGACGCGAACCGGCGCCTCGCGGATCCAGCCGGCCGCTCGCCAGCAGGTAGTCGCGAGCAAAGCCGGCGAGAAACGGGATCCCGAGCGCGAGCGTCGAAGGCAGCGCCCACTCGGGTTCGATACCCGGCACGAGGCACACGGCAAGCAAACCCATCTGGAATCCGGCGAGGCGGCGCCGGAACGGGCTCGGGGGCAGGTCGGCCAGTTGGCGGCCGAGCCGCCGCTCGACGAAGAGCGCCGCGCCGAAGAGATAGCGGCCGAAGCCGGCCAGCAGGTACCAAAGCGGCAGCACTCCCGCGAGCGGGACCGCAATCCCGCTCGCCGCCGCCATTCCGAGGGCGTCCGTTTCTGCATCCAGCCGGGCGCCGAAAGCGCTCTCGGTGCCGGTGCGCCGGGCGACGAACCCGTCGAGCCCATCGGCGAGCGCGGCCAGACCGTATGCCAGCGCCGGAGCCCAACCGAGAGCGTGGCCGAGAGCGTGGCCGGTCTCCGGGACGAAAGCGAGCGACACCGCCACAAAGCCGCCGAGTCCGGCGAAGGTGACCAGCCGGGCGAGGGTGATTGCGTTCGCGGTCCCCAGCCGGCCCGGCGGCGGAGCGCCGTTCCGCCCGAACCGGACGGCGCGCATCACCAGAACGAACAGCGCCAGACCGATCAGGCCGGCGCTGGCGGCCAGCCCGCCCGGAAGGTCGCCCAGGGTCAGAACCGGTACCCGAAGCTCAGCGTGAAGCGGCGCTGTTTCGCAGCCGGCGCCGCAACTGCCACTTCGTCTCCGCCTCGTAGAGGGTGCCGACCTCCGGTCGGCACGGTGGCCGGAGGGCAGCGAACCACGCATCCCCCAACGCGCCAAATCGCGGGGACGGCCTGGAACGCCGACCTCCGGTCCGCGAAACTCGCGTACCACCCCCCGCGCAGATGAAACGCGACAGCGGAGCGCCGGTCTCCGACCGGCATCGCGCGGGAGCGCGAAACCAACGCCGACGACGCTGCGCCACGCCAACGTGAGTGCCACACCTTTTTCATGACGGGCGGGGTGTGCAGGAGGACCCGATCATGAGGGTTTCTCCCGGTGGGGGTCGGCACCGCCCGCCGGAGGCGGGCGAACCGCGTACTGCCGACTGGCGGGATGTCCTGCACCTGCACTGCCGCTCCTGCTGAAGTACGCGTTGCTGTACGGACCATGCCGCTATTTGAGGTTCGTCTCGCCCGCCGCGCTACCGCGCGGCTGTGCCGACCGGAGGTCGGCGTTCCCGTGCCTGCGCGTCATCGTGCCTACTGGGGATACGCCGAGACGGGAGCCATGCCGCTGTGTGAGGTCCCCCTCGCCCGCCGCGCTACCGCGCGGCTGTGCCGGCCCCCACCGGGAGAACTGACCAGAGGTCGGCGTTCCCTTGCCTGCGCGTCGCTCCGCCCGGTAGCTTGGGCGCCGAGACGTGCACCATCCCGGCTCAGCATCCGCTGGTGGATCGGGTGGCCGAAGTCGTCAGCGCGGCCAGTTCGGCCGGGGGTTGAATCCCCGGCGTGCACTCGAGGGCGTGGAAGGTCGGGGTGGCGTTCAGCGCGTCGTCTTCGATGGCGTCGGCCCGCAGTTTCAGGTGGGCGAAAGTCCCCCGGGTGGGAGCGAGATGTCCGCCGCGAGGGGCGGCGGGCAGCAGTTTCAAACTGACCGTCCCCCGCACGTTGCCGCCGATGGCCAGAATGCGTTCCCGATCCGGCTCCACCTTGACGACGATGTCGCAATGCATGCGGGCGCCGACTCCGAGATGACGCCGCCGCTGGGCGATGGACGTGTAGCTTCGCCGCCGGCTGCTGCACAGCAGATCGCCCGGCTCGACGGCGGTGTCGCCGACGTCGTAGGCGGTGAACGCAGCCGGTGAAGGCTCCGCATCGCGGGCGCGGATGGCTTGATCGACGTAGACGTGGTGGGCGATCGAGCGTCGGAACCGATCCGAGCCGCCGAGTCCGCCCTCGCACATCACCCAGGAGACGAACGCCGCGGACCAGGGATCACGCCAGCGCGAGGCCACGCCATCCGGACCGTTCCACCTCCCGTTCTGACGATCGACCATCCAGGGTCCCCGCGGCGTCGCTGCCCAGTAGCCGGCGATGGTCGACGCTACGCGGGCCCCCTCGATGGGGTCGCCCCGCCGCCGCCACCATCGATACCGGCTTTGAGAGCTGCGACGTTCCTCGACGGTCTGATCGACGATCGAAAACCCGAAAAAGCCCCACTCCTGGACGGCAACGTCCACGATTCGCCGCCGCGTTTCCCCGGGTGAGAGGTCGCGGCAAGCGCTCGACCGGACGCTCATTCGTCCCGGCGGACCGGCGACCCCTGCCGAAGGCGCCGTGGCGTCGAACCGCTCGGCAGGAAGTCGCTCGAGGGGAAGTCGTTCGAGCGGTTTGGGTTGCGCAAGCCCGTTGGCAGTGAGCGCCAGGATCGCCACGGCGCCCGCGAGGGTCAGAGAGATCGTCTTCATCAACGGTACCAACATATCAACGCGCCACGCCGGTGGCAGGCGCCCGGTCGGGAAAGAGCGCCGAAAGGTCGCGGGGGAAATCGCTCATTCGCCACGAGGTGCCCGTAACGGGCACGAGCGTGCGGGTGAAGCCGAGCGCTTCCCAGGGACCAAGGAGTTCCGGGTCCCGGGAAAAGAGATGGATGGGGGTCGCCCAGGTGTCGCTGTCGTGCAGCGAGAGCTTCGGCGGCTGGTGGTCCCCGATCACGGCCACCAGCGCCCGGCGCGGCGCGAACTCGCGGAGGAAGCCGCCGAGGATCCGAAACTGGTACTCGAGGGCGGTGACGTAACGCTCGGAGAGTTCGGCGAGATCCCGGTAGTCGTCGTGGGCCACCGAGCGCAGCGGCCCCTCGTAGGCGGTTCCGGCGTCGAACCGGCTCCACGGGGTGACATACGGCGGCACCGGCCAGTAGGGGATGTGGCTCATGATGAGCGAGACCTTGGCGAACAGCGGCTGGGTAGCGGTTCGGATCTCCTTCTCGTGGAGCGCATACAGCGTGAACTGGTCCGGAACCTCCCACCAGCCCATCGCCGGCCCGCGGTAGCCGATTCCCGCGCGGTCGTAGATGTGATCGAAGCCGTACCAGTCACCCTCGGGCCACGCTCCCTGGATTCCCGGCTCGAACGCCACCGTCCGGTAGCCGGCTCGCGCGAAGTGCCGCGCCAGGCTGACCCGGTCCGAGTTGACGAGCGCTTCGTAGCGCGCCTCCCGATCCACCCAGAGCCCGGAGAGGAGAGCGGCATGGGCCCGCCAGGATCCGCCCCCGAAGGTGGGGCTCTGGATCTGGGCGGACCGGAAATCGAAGCCCGCGGCCTCCGCGTCGGCGGCCCAGCGAGCCGCCGCCTCCCGGAGGCGCGATCCCCGCTCGGCGTCCTCGAAGGCCGCCACCCCGTAGGACTCCACGAAGATCACGTAGAAGTCGGCCCCTCCGAGGTCGGGCGCCCCGGGAAGCGGAGGCTCGGTCAGGGTGAGGGCCCGGTCGAGGACCGGAGCGGAGACGATCCGGAGGGCTGAGAAGGCAGCCGATCCCCCGGGCGGCGACAGGTTTGGAAGGAGCAGCAAGGCGCCGGCGGCCAGCGCGGTTCCCACGCGGACGCGCCCGGTCAGGCGCCCGACCCGAGCGGCCAGCATGGCTATCGCCCACCAGTTGATCGCCACCAGAGCCGCGAGCAGCAGCGCGGCCAGTGGAACCGCGAACCCGAGGGTCCGGGGAGACACCACCGTGCCGAGCATCTCGGCCACGTTGCCGAGGTGCGGCAGGTCCCCGGCCGGGTCGAGCGGGCGGCCGAGCAGCTCGCGGGCGATCAGGTCCCCGATCCGCGCGGAAGCGGCGACAGAGACCCCAGACACCAGCACTCCCCGGAACCACCGCGGAAGCGCCGGCAAGCGGCGGGAGAGGAGGACGCCCAGAATCAGGAGGACGAGCACATCCGGCGAAACGGCGGCGACCGCGCGCACCCAGGGCGGTTCGGGAGAAGCGGAGAGGGTGAGCAGCAGGTTCAGCCAGACGAGTGCCGGCAGCGCCGGCAGCCAGCCGCCCCGGCCCGCTTCGGCAGGCGTCCGGTTCACGGCGATCCCGCAAGCGGCCGCTCGGGCCGGTAGTAGCGGTCGAGCGCCTCCAGGCCGAGAAGGAGGTGGGCGCCGACGTAGAGGAAGGCGTCGTCCGGAATCCGGTCACTCGCGGCGTTCGAGACCAGGAACGGGGCGAACGCCCGGATTCCGGTGTCGTCCCGCCGCCGCACGCTCATCTCGGTCAACGTGCCCCAGATCTCGACGCCGGGACGCTTTTGCCGCGCGGGTTCCCCGGTGCGGCCGTAGTAGGCGAGCTTCAGGCCCGGCATCCGCTCGCGGCAAAAGCCGAGCACCCGCGAGGCCACTTCGGGCGCTCCTTCGAGGGCCGTCGCGGCGATCGCGGCGGCGTTCGAGGTCTGGACGATGTCGTTCGGAGAAAACAGCAGCGTCCGGCGATCGTCGAAGAGGGTGGCCATCTCCGGCTGGAACACGTCGTAGAGAAGCCCGGCGGGGGTGCGGGCGGCCCGGATCACCTCGTAGCTTCTCGCCGCCAGGTCCGCGAGGTCCCGCCGGCCGGTGTCGCGGGCAACCCGCGCCAGGTAGTCGGGGGCGTAGTCCACCAGGAAGGAGTTCGTCGCGAAGTCCCGGCTGCCGAAGTTGAAGTAGTTGCGGATGAGCAACAGGCCGGCGGCCTCGCTCGCGTGCCGCCGGTAGCCGTCGAGGATCAGCAGCGCCAGTTCGCGATCTTCGCCGGCGCCGAAGGCGTCAGCGCCCTCCCAGAGCCCCTCGGAGACCCGCAGGGCCTCGGTGGTCCCGGAGGCGTCCGGGGCGTCCTCGGAATCCTCCGGGACCGGCGACCGGCGCCAGAGCACGAAACCGCGGGTGTAGGGATCGTCCGGCTCGTCCACGATCAGCCGCCGCAGCGCAAACTCGCGAAGCGCCGCATACATCTCCCGGTCTTCCAGCCGGGCCGCCACCCGGAGCAATTCCCCGACGTCCACCGCGTACGCAAAACCGTCGGCCCGCGCGAAATCGCCGGCCAGCACCCTGCCCCGCACCTCGGCGTGGAGAGCGATCAGCGCCTCCCGCGTCGCCTCCGGCCCCGGCCAGGCGGAGCCGCGGCAGGAGGACCCCGCGAGGATCGCGACGAGTCCCAGTGCCACCGGGACCCGATTCCGCCGCATCGCCCCGAGGATAGCGGGACCGCCGACCTCCGGCATCCGAACCCGATATAGACGCATGCCCCGGCTATCCGATCCCGATATAGACGCATGCTCCGGCTATCCGATCCCGATATAGACGCATGCCCCGGTCATCCGAACCCGATATAGACGCATGCCCCGGTCATCCGAACCGGATATAGACGCATGCCCCGGCTATCCGATCCCGATATAGACGCATGCCCCGGCTATCCGAACCCGATTGTCAAGAGACACCAACTTTTGCGCACGTGGGAGACACCAACTTTTGCGCACTGATGGTGCTCCAGGGGACGGCGGCTTCGGGTGTTTCCGAAGGGGCGGGTTTTGGGAAGAGAGGCGTTTCGGCTCGGGGTGCGGCCAGGCGGAGGGAGCGGAGCGACCGGAGCGCGGCCGCACCCCGAGCCGAAACGAGCGCTCGGGCGGGGAGGCGTGTGACCACCCGCGTGGTGCCCGGGATCCCGCGCCGCCCGATGCATCCCTCTCACCCCTTCCCCTGGGTGGGGCGCTCCTCCGCTGCCGGGACGCGAAGGAGGTCGCCGAGTTCCTTCAGCCGGTAACTCCGGCCGCTGATCTGGACCACATGGACGTGGTGCAGAAGACGATCCAGGATCGCCGTGGTCAACACCTCGTCCCCCGCGAAAACCTCCGGCCAGGCCCCCACATGCTTGTTCGAGGTCAGGATCAGCGAGCCCCGCTCGTAGCGCCGGCTCACCAGCCGGAAGAACAGGTTCGCCTCCTCTCGGTTCAGCGGCCGGAACCCCACCTCGTCGATGATCAGAACGGAACTGATCCGGTAGCGCCGCGGCCGGCGGCGATACGGGGTCGTCTCCTCCGCTTGCAGCATCCGGATCAGCTCGTCGAGCACGTAGTGATGGACCCGGAACCCGTTCTTGATCGCCTTCACCCCCAGGCCGGTCGCCAGGTGGCTCTTTCCCACCCCCGGCGGCCCCAGAAACAGGATGTTCTCCGCCCGCCGTGCGAAGGCGCAGGTCGCCAGTTCCTCCACCTTCGCCCGGTCCGCCCGAGGCTGGAAACTCCAGTCGAAACAGTCCAGCGTCTTCCCCGGCGGCAGCCCGCTCATCCGCAGCCACATCTCAATCCGACGCTCCTCCTTCCTCTCATACTCCCGCTCCACCAACCGCTCCAGGAATCTCACCGGCGTCAGATCCTCCCGGCTCGCTTCCTCCAAGAGCTCCGGCAACTGCTCCGCCGTCTGCTGCAGCCCCAGCTCCCGGCAGCGCTCCGCCACCACGTCCAGGTCCACCCGACCCGCCCTCATCCCAGCAACTCCACCAAGCGCGCATACTCGGATAACGGCCGCTCCAACCCATCCCGCGCCTTCAACTCCTTAGCCACCGGCTCCCAGCTCTCCGACAGACCCGCCACTTGGAGCCGGCCCCGCCGACCCAGGGGCGTCGGGCGCACCACCCGATCCGTCGAAGCCCCCTCGTAGTGCGCCTCTTTCAGCAACAAGAGGGCCCGGGTCCCCCGCCGGTGCCGCGCAATCTCCTGACCCCCGCCGCGCACCACCACATCCCGCGCCGTCCCCCGAACATCCACCCACTGACCCGCCCACGCGAACGGAACCGAATACCGCCGCCCCTCGAACGACACCAGGCAATCCCGGCTCACCCGACGCGCCACCTCCACATCAAACAGTTCCGCGCTCGACGGCAACGGCTGCAATACCTGCCGCTCCTCCTCCAGGGCCTCCCGCACCGTGCCCCCCGTCACCGGACACCGCAGCCGATCCAGCAAGTGCTCGGATCGCACGTCCAGCAACCGGTCCAGTTCCTCAATGCTCCCCGCCCCGCGCCGGAGAACCTCCCCAAAGGACTCCCGCAGCGTCCGAACCGCCCGCTCCACCTTCCCCTTGTCCGACCCCTTCCCCGCCCGGCAGGCGTCCACCCCGAAACGACACATCCGCGCATACGCCGCATACGACCGGTTCAACACCGCCGTCGGCCCCGCTCCACGCGTTACCGCCGTCTTCGGGTTGTCGATCCGAACCCACAGCGGAACGCCCTCATACCGCTCGAACAACGCGTGATGCCCCGTGTGCCACGACAACTGCGTCTGGTCCTCGCTCGGCCAGCAGAACTTCGCCCGGCTATACGACAACGCCCCCAGCAACAACGCCAACTTCGGCCGCTTCGCCCCGATCGGAATCCGATCCTCGAACCAGTCGTGCTGCGCCTGAACCCCCGCCGGCGTCTCCACCCGACGGATCGCCCGCAGCCGCGGCTTCCCGTGCTTCCGCCGCACATGACGCACCACCGATTGGTAGCTCCCCGCATACCCGTAGTCCCGAACCAGCGCCTCGTAAATCAGGCGAACCTGGCACGGCGGCAGACCCTCCCCAAGAAGACGTCCGTCTCCCAGACGATCCTGGATCGCCTCCACCACCTCCTCATACCCATCCAGCGCCGTCGCTTTGCCGCCGCGACCATCCGGCCTGACTCCCTCCCCCAGACGCTTCAGCCGATACCGAACCGCGTTCTCCGTCACCCCCAGATCCTTCGCCAGACGCCTCACCGACGCCCCCCTCTCATGCATCCTGCTCGCCACCAGAATCTCGTCCAACGTCAACTTCATGCGCCCGTCCTCCAGCGCATGAATGGTCTCCCCGACCTCCCTCCCTCCCTCTCCAGCCTCCCTTCCCGCTGCGCAAAAGTTGGTGTCTCCCAACTGCGACTCTACGGCCGTCTCCTACACCGATATAGACGCATGCTTCGGCCAGCCGATCCCGATATAGACGCATGCTCCGGCTATCCGATCCCGATATAGACGCATGCTCCGGCCAGCCGATCCCGATATAGACGCATGCTCCGGCCAGCCGATCCCGATATAGACGCATGCTCCGGCCATCCGATCCCGATATGGACGCATGCTCCAGCCATCCGAACCGGTTATAGACGCATGCTCCAGCCATCCGAACCGGTTATAGACGCATGCTCCAGCCATCCGAACCGGTTATAGACGCATGCTCCAGCCATCCGAACCGGTTATAGACGCATGCTCCAGCCATCCGAACCGGTTATAGACGCATGCTCCAGCCATCCGAACCGGTTATAGACGCATGCTCCAGCCGTCCGATCCGGAAATAGACGCATGCCTTGGCCATCCGAATCGGGAATAGACGCATGCCCCAGCCGTCCGATCCGGAAATAGATGTAGGAGACGGCCGTAGAGTCGCAGTTGGGAGACACCAACTTTTGCGCAGCGGGAAGGGAGGCTGGAGAGGGAGGGAGGGAGGTCGGGGAGACCATTCATGCGCTGGAGGACGGGCGCATGAAGTTGACGTTGGACGAGATTCTGGTGGCGAGCAGGATGCATGAGAGGGGGGCGTCGGTGAGGCGTCTGGCGAAGGATCTGGGGGTGACGGAGAACGCGGTTCGGTATCGGCTGAAGCGTCTGGGGGAGGGAGTCAGGCCGGATGGTCGCGGCGGCAAAGCGACGGCGCTGGATGGGTATGAGGAGGTGGTGGAGGCGATCCAGGATCGTCTGGGAGACGGACGTCTTCTTGGGGAGGGTCTGCCGCCGTGCCAGGTTCGCCTGATTTACGAGGCGCTGGTTCGGGACTACGGGTATGCGGGGAGCTACCAATCGGTGGTGCGTCATGTGCGGCGGAAGCACGGGAAGCCGCGGCTGCGGGCGATCCGTCGGGTGGAGACGCCGGCGGGGGTTCAGGCGCAGCACGACTGGTTCGAGGATCGGATTCCGATCGGGGCGAAGCGGCCGAAGTTGGCGTTGTTGCTGGGGGCGTTGTCGTATAGCCGGGCGAAGTTCTGCTGGCCGAGCGAGGACCAGACGCAGTTGTCGTGGCACACGGGGCATCACGCGTTGTTCGAGCGGTATGAGGGCGTTCCGCTGTGGGTTCGGATCGACAACCCGAAGACGGCGGTAACGCGTGGAGCGGGGCCGACGGCGGTGTTGAACCGGTCGTATGCGGCGTATGCGCGGATGTGTCGTTTCGGGGTGGACGCCTGCCGGGCGGGGAAGGGGTCGGACAAGGGGAAGGTGGAGCGGGCGGTTCGGACGCTGCGGGAGTCCTTTGGGGAGGTTCTCCGGCGCGGGGCGGGGAGCATTGAGGAACTGGACCGGTTGCTGGACGTGCGATCCGAGCACTTGCTGGATCGGCTGCGGTGTCCGGTGACGGGGGGCACGGTGCGGGAGGCCCTGGAGGAGGAGCGGCAGGTATTGCAGCCGTTGCCGTCGAGCGCGGAACTGTTTGATGTGGAGGTGGCGCGTCGGGTGAGCCGGGATTGCCTGGTGTCGTTCGAGGGGCGGCGGTATTCGGTTCCGTTCGCGTGGGCGGGTCAGTGGGTGGATGTTCGGGGGACGGCGCGGGATGTGGTGGTGCGCGGCGGGGGTCAGGAGATTGCGCGGCACCGGCGGGGGACCCGGGCCCTCTTGTTGCTGAAAGAGGCGCACTACGAGGGGGCTTCGACGGATCGGGTGGTGCGCCCGACGCCCCTGGGTCGGCGGGGCCGGCTCCAAGTGGCGGGTCTGTCGGAGAGCTGGGAGCCGGTGGCTAAGGAGTTGAAGGCGCGGGATGGGTTGGAGCGGCCGTTATCCGAGTATGCGCGCTTGGTGGAGTTGCTGGGATGAGGGCGGGTCGGGTGGACCTGGACGTGGTGGCGGAGCGCTGCCGGGAGCTGGGGCTGCAGCAGACGGCGGAGCAGTTGCCGGAGCTCTTGGAGGAAGCGAGCCGGGAGGATCTGACGCCGGTGAGATTCCTGGAGCGGTTGGTGGAGCGGGAGTATGAGAGGAAGGAGGAGCGTCGGATTGAGATGTGGCTGCGGATGAGCGGGCTGCCGCCGGGGAAGACGCTGGACTGTTTCGACTGGAGTTTCCAGCCTCGGGCGGACCGGGCGAAGGTGGAGGAACTGGCGACCTGCGCCTTCGCACGGCGGGCGGAGAACATCCTGTTTCTGGGGCCGCCGGGGGTGGGAAAGAGCCACCTGGCGACCGGCCTGGGGGTGAAGGCGATCAAGAACGGGTTCCGGGTCCATCACTACGTGCTCGACGAGCTGATCCGGATGCTGCAAGCGGAGGAGACGACCCCGTATCGCCGCCGGCCGCGGCGCTACCGGATCAGTTCCGTTCTGATCATCGACGAGGTGGGGTTCCGGCCGCTGAACCGAGAGGAGGCGAACCTGTTCTTCCGGCTGGTGAGCCGGCGCTACGAGCGGGGCTCGCTGATCCTGACCTCGAACAAGCATGTGGGGGCCTGGCCGGAGGTTTTCGCGGGGGACGAGGTGTTGACCACGGCGATCCTGGATCGTCTTCTGCACCACGTCCATGTGGTCCAGATCAGCGGCCGGAGTTACCGGCTGAAGGAACTCGGCGACCTCCTTCGCGTCCCGGCAGCGGAGGAGCGCCCCACCCAGGGGAAGGGGTGAGAGGGATGCATCGGGCGGCGCGGGATCCCGGGCACCACGCGGGTGGTCACACGCCTCCCCGCCCGAGCGCTCGTTTCGGCTCGGGGTGCGGCCGCGCTCCGGTCGCTCCGCTCCCTCCGCCTGGCCGCACCCCGAGCCGAAACGCCTCTCTTCCCAAAACCCGCCCCTTCGGAAACACCCGAAGCCGCCGTCCCCTGGAGCACCATCAGTGCGCAAAAGTTGGTGTCTCCCACGTGCGCAAAAGTTGGTGTCTCTTGACAATAGACGCATGCTCCGGCCAGCCGATCCCGATATAGACGCATGCTCCGGCTATCCGATCCCGATATAGACGCATGCTCCGGCCGTCCGATCCCGATATAGACGCATGCTCCGGCCAGCCGATCCCGATATAGACGCATGCTCCGGCCAGCCGATCCCGATATAGACGCATGCTCCGGCCAGCCGATCCCGATATAGACGCATGCCCCGGTCTTCCGATCCCGATATAGACGCATGCTCCGGCCGTCCGATCCCGATATAGACGCATGCTCCGGCCGTCCGATCCCGATATAGACGCATGCTCCGGCCGTCCGATCCCGATATAGACGCATGCTCCGGCCGTCCGATCCCGATATAGACGCATGCTCCGGCCGTCCGATCCCGATATAGACGCATGCTCCGGCCGTCCGATCCCGATATAGACGCATGCTCCGGCCGTCCGAACCGGTTATAGACGCATGCTCCAGCCATCCGAACCGGTTATAGACGCATGCTCCAGCCATCCGAACCGGTTATAGACGCATGCCCCGGCCCGCCGATCCGGAAATAGACGCATGCCTCGGCCGTCCGAGCCGGAATGGACGCATGCCTCGGCCGTCCGAGCCGGAATGGACGCATGCTCGACCCGGCCGACCCGGGCAACAACCCCTTCGCGCGGGTGCGCAACCGACCCCCTACAATGGGCGATTCCCCGGTTGTCCGTTTGGGAAGGGAGGCTGTGAAGTGCGTACTTCTGCCGTTGTTCTGAGTTTTGCCGTCCTCCTGGGCGTCGCCGGTCCGGCGGCCGCCCAGCCGGAGTCGCTCGCCACCCTCTACGAACTGGGAGGGGCCGTCGCCGACACGAACGGTGACGGCGTCGCCGACCGGCTGCGCGCCCGGGTCGTGCTCGGCGATTCCCCTTCGGCCGCCGAGGTCGCGGCCGCCGCGGACATCGCCGCCCGGCTCGGCTTCGAGACGATGGCTCTCGACCTTCCCCTGCCCGCGGCGTCGGAAGTCGCGATCGCAGTGGGTGACGAAGCGCTCGCCGGATTGGGAATCTCCGGCCTCTCCGGCCTCTCCGCTCTGGCCGCCGGCCGGGGCGCCGTCGAACTCCACACCGGCGGGGACTCGGTGATCGTCGGCATCCGCGGCGGTGACGCGGCGGGTCTTTCGGCGGCCGCGATGTGGCTGGCTTCCCGGGCGCCTCACGTCTTCCGCGCGGGCGATGAGTCCCTCGCCGATGTCGAGGCGGCGGTGATGAGCGCCGCGGGCGACGCAGCGATGGGCGCTCACACCATGCGGGTGGAGATGGAAGCCGGCGCTGGTTCCCTGGCGTCGGCCGAGGTCCGGGTCGGGGTGGCCGACTCCGCCGCGGCCGCCGCGGTGGCCGCTGCCGTCGAAGGCGCCGGCGACGACCTGCGCTTCGACAGCCTGGCCTCCCTGCGGGTGGTAGCAGCGCACGCTGACGGCGAATCGGCGGCCTCGATCAGCCACGACCCGCCCGCGCCGGAGGCCGGTCCGGTCCCCGGGCGGCCAGGGTCCGGGCCCAAGAAGGACCTCGGGCTCGCCGTCCTCTATGAGCCGGACGGCCTGCTGGGAGATTCCAACAGCGACCGCATCCCGGACCGGCTCGACTCGCGCCTGGTGGTCACCGCCGAGGACCCGGCCGGAACGCTGGCGCTCGCCGCCCGGCTCGGCCTCGAGTCCTCCGGGATGACCTTTCCGGTGGCCGCGGCCGCCGGGGACGTCGATGAACCCAAGGAACATCCGACCCTGGTGGTGATCGGTACCGCCGGCGAGAACCCGGTGCTCGCGGATCTGACCGTCCCCGACCTCGGCGCCGGCGAGGGTTTCGTGGGGGTGGTCCCGGAAGCGTTCGGCAAGAAGCACGCGCTCGCAATCACCGGTGGCGATCAGGCAGGACTGGAGCGCGCGCTCCACCAGGCCGCGATCGGCTTCCCGCACCTGGACTCGCACAACCGCAAGAAGGACCACCCGACGGTGGACGGCGTCGAATTCGCCACCTGGAAGTTCCTGTCGTCCCGGAGCCCTGGCGGCCAGGCCGCCGCGGCGCTCTACAAGCTGGAGCGGATTGCCGCCGAGATCTCCCACCTGGGGATCCAGAGCTCGAAGATTCTGGTGTCGATCAAGGATCCGGCGCCGGGGCTTGACGACTTCGTGTCAGCGGCCGCCGAACGGCTCGGCCTCGGCGAAGCGAGCGTCGAACTCGACGACCGGAACGTGGATAACGCCGCGGTCCTCCACGAGGAGGAGTTCGAGGTGCCCTCCGAGATCGAGGAATTCCGGGGCATCGTGCGGGACCAGTTGCTTCCGGCCGTCGGACGTGGCGACCGGGTCCGGGTCATGGTCCAGTTGAGCGAACCCCCGGAGGTCCGGGCTTCGCTCGAGGACGAGCTGGTCGCCGAGCTGCGGGGCCGGGGGGCCACGGTGTCCGCCGGCGACGTGGCGATCCTTTCCGCCTACCGGCAGGGCTACGGGTGGATCGAGGAGTTTGTCCTGCCGCAACTGCTCGCGCTCCGGGAAGGCGGGACTCCGCCGGCGCGGGTGCGGCTCCTGTTCCGCGAGCACCGGCCGCCCGCGGACTGGCCGCAGCAGGCGATGCACACCCCGCTCCGCTGGCAGCACGCGATGTTCCCCGCGGACGAGATCCTCGCCGAGGCGTTGTCGCTCGATCTCGGCGACGTGGGATACGAACTGCGCAGCGAACAGGACGCGCCCGCCTTTCAGCTCGTGGCCGAGGACGCGAACGGCGAAGTCCTGCTGAATGAGACGTTCGAGCCGCGGCTCGTTTCCCGGCCATTCATGGATCGGTATCCGGACTACGAGTTCATCCAGGTGACGACGGGCGGCATCACCGCCGAGGTGGACGGCGAGACGGTGGTGGACGAACGGATCCGCATGGACGCCGAGGCCTTTTGGGACCACTACCAGTCGGACACGCTCGCGAGGGTCTACGACTACCTCATGGAACTCCACGACGGGAAGCCGCGGGGCCCGGTGGATGCGCCCTACTTCGGCCAGTTGAAGGTGGTGCTGTCGCTCTCCGAGCCCGAGCGGTTGCTCGGCGTCGAGCAGGAGATCGAGTCCACCCACGACGCGCTCCACGAGGACATCTACTTCGTCACCCACAGCTTCCTGCGGCACATCGGGCGCAACTCGCTGGGGACCGAGCTGACGTACGGCGGCCGGGTCATCCCCGAGATGCGCGGGAAGACCGACGGCACCCCGGGAACCGCGCACATCCTCTTCACCGGGTTCAAGACCGGCCGCCCGGCGATCGTCGTGGACTACACCACCGCGGACGGGATGACCGGCACGGTACGGCGGAACATCGCCAAGGTCGAAGTGGAGCGGCCCCGGGCGATGGCGGCGCGGGTCAGCGCCGGCACTTCCGGGCTGGATGGACTGCGGCTGCGGGTGAAGGTGGACACCGACGCGGATGAACGGGATGACTACGTGGAGCGGCACGGCGAGGACGCCGCGGACGAGCGGATCCTCTCGGCGGCGCAGGCGACCCGGGTGCTGGATCTGCTCGGGGATTTGCGGGGCGCCGGGCTCTATTCCGACGAGCTCGCGTTCTCCGGGCTTGGGGATCTGGAACTTGCCGCGTCGTGGACGTGGGACTACGAGGCGGACACCGAACGGGCGACCACGCTCGCGGCGAACGGCGAGCCGCCTCCCTTGCCCGACGTGATGACCTTCCGGGACGAGACGGGCAGCGACGAACAGCTCGTCCAGTGGGACGCGCCGATCTCACCCCCCGAGGCCTACGGGATCCTGGCCCGGATGTCCGAGTTCCCGGAGGCCACCGTCTACCGGGTCGGCGAGAGCTACCTCGGCCAATCCATCTGGTCGATGGACCTGATGCCACCGATGGAGGCGACGCACTGGGCCCAGAAGAAGGCCAGCCTGCTGAAACCCACCATCGTCTACAGCGCCCGCCAGCACGCGAACGAGGTTTCCTCGACGTCGCACACGCTACGGCTGGCGGAAATGATCCTCACCGATCCGGAGCAGAAGAAGAACCTCGACAAGGTGAACCTCGTCTTCCACCCGATCCAGAACGCGGACGGCGCCCAGCTCGCCTGGGACATGCACCAGTACAACCCCGAGCACATCCTGCACGCCGGATACTGGGGATCGCTCGGGATCGACTCCACCTCGGACAGCGACGACCCGATGCCGATCTATCCGGAGGCGGAGGTCCGGCCGAGGATCTGGCGGATGTGGCTCCCGGACATCTACCTGAACCCCCACGGCTATCCGGGGCACCAGCTTGTGCAGCTTTTCAGCGAGTTCAGCGGCCTGGTGCGCGCCGGACGGCGGACCGAGCGGAACTGGGGCTTCAACAAGGGCTGGTTCATGCCCGGCTTCGACGTCGTGGACGACCCCGAACTGCCGCGGCACAAGGACATGGCGATCAAGCTCCGCGGCTACATCACGAACGCCATCCAGGAAACCGGACCGGTGGCCGCGATGAACCAGCGCAACTACGACCGCTACCGCCGCTACGGGATGCAGTTCGATCCCGAAGTGTTCCGGATGAACCTCCACAACGGGGTCAATATCGGGATGCCGATCAAGGGCCGCCGCGCGAGTGCCCCGGGGCGTGGAGGCCGCGGCTACGACCCCAAGATCACCGTCTGGGCGGGCGGCACCGAGGCCCCCGACGAGCCGGCGCGCGGCGACTGGATGAAGATCGTGGCGTCAGCGGGCCTCGCCTGGGACACGGCGATCCTGCAGTTCATGCTGGACGGAGATCACAAGGTGAACCGGGACTCCAGTGAATTCTTCGGCGGGGTGTCGATCAAGCTGGATCGGCCGCGCCCACCCGAGGTGGAGGACGAGGAGGAAGAGGAAACGGAAGAAGGTCAGTAGCCTGACCTGGCTTCGCCCGCCCCCGGCGGGCGAAGCCGCGTAGCGCTGCCGGAGCGGATGGCCCGGCGCCGCCCCGCGGCATGGCGCGCAGGCAAGGGACCGCCGCGCACTGGCTGTGAAAATGCAGCCCCGCGCGGGAACCCCATCCGTTCAGATGGCGCCGGCCACAAGGGAACGCCGACCTCCGGTCGGCACAGCGGCCCGCAGGGCCGCGGCGGCGCAGACCCCAACCGTCGGGATGACTCCCTTCTCGGCGCGTACCCGTCAAGAGCAGGATGGCGCGCGACAGCGGGCCCCCACCGGGAGAACTGGCCGCCGGTCTCCGACCGGCATCGCGCGGGAGCGCGAAACCAGCGCCGATGAACCTGCGTCACCCAACACACGCCGTTCTAGCCCGAGCCACCTGGACTCCCGACCAAGAGAGCAGGGAACGCCGAAGACCACCGAGCTCGGCACCGTTTCTCAGCCGGATGGCGCGAGTGGATGTCGCCACCGAAGCTCCGGAAAACGAGCGAAATCGCTGTCGGTAGAGACCAACTCGCACCCATGTTCGATGGCCAGCGCCGCCAAGTATGCGTCCGTCACGAGCGGCCCCTCAATCTTCCGGCACAACCCGACGAAAATGTCCCAATGCCGCCGGCCGGGAGCGATCATGACCGCACGAGGCCGCGTCACCAGCTGCTGACAGAACCGGATGGCGGTGTCCATCGGGGTCGGGGGATCGAAGATTCTCCGGTTCGTCACGATCCGCAAAAAGCCGGCGAGCACGACTTCGGACAGCGCGAACGGAGCGGACGAAGCGGTCAGTGCGCGCAGCCAGCCGGCGTATCGCTCGTGTTCCGGGCCGTCCTCGCGGTGCGCGTAGATCAGGATGTTGACATCGGGGAGCAGCACCGGCTATCTCCGATCCCGGTAGCGCTCCGCGTCCTCGGCCTCGAGGAGCGCCGAAGCCTTGTCGAGGTTGTGTTCCGAGAAGCGACCTCCGGCACCGAAGGTGACCAGTTCGAAGGGTTCCTCGGGGGTGCCCGCCGTGGGTGCCCGCAGGAAGAGGCGGACGGCGTGTTCGATCAGCCGGCTGACGGACCCGCCAGACTGGGCTGCCCGCTCTTTGAGTTGCTCCATGACTTGGCTGTCAACGGTGATGGTGGTGCGCATGATGCACAAGCATACGGCTCATGCACCACTACATCAATTGCCCTGAACGAGGCCTCGCGTGTCTCGCCAATGGGTGTTGTACCGGGCTGTGCCAGGGGGTTGATCGCGGAACGCCGACTTCCAGTGTGTCGAGCGTTCAGCGAGAGAACAGGAGGGTGAAGACCAAGCCCAGAACCGTCACCAGAGTGCCGCGGGCGCCCCACATCAGCCTCATTTCCGCCCTCGGCGAGTCCGTCCCGGCGGCGGGGAGATCGGGTTTCAAGTCGCGTTCGGCGAGTTTCTCCCGTGCTCCGCGACGAGCCGCTCAAGCTTGGTGAGGGCCGCGTCTGCGTTCTCGCCGGCCATCACCTTCGCCTCTTCCACCGCGGCATAGGCAAGTTCCGCGTCGCAGCCGGCCCTCACGAGTGCCCGAAAGAACGCGGCCGCCGGCGACAGAGGGGGCGTGTCGCCGGCCTCGTCAGACGGGGGGGCCGGTAATGACGCTTGGTGCGGTGGCTCAGACTCCGTCACGGCGGGCTTCGGCTGATCGTCAGTGATGTCGGACATGGGATTTCCTCCGTCGGGGATCTGGCGCCCGCAACACGCGGGGGCCCCCTGAAACATACGGACGAAATTCAGGGCCGTTTCGTCCCACTTCCCGCGCCGCTGTGGAAAAGTCGTGCGTTACCTGGCCCAAAGTCCGGCACTTGCGCCGCCCGCGTTCGCCGTGGACGCCCTGCGCCGCTCTAAGATTCCGCCGTGACGGACACGGGTTCGCTCGAGGGCGTGGTGCTGCGGGTCTGGGCCACTCCCCGCTCCTCCCCGGAGCGGATCGGACGGCTTGCGGGCGGGCAGATCCGCGCCTACGTCTCTCCACCCCCCGAGCGGGGCAAGGCGAACGGCCGCCTCATCGCTCTCCTCGCGAAGCTGCTGCGGGTGCCGCGGGATGCGATCGAGATCATTTCCGGCACGTCACACCACCGGAAGCTGGTTCGGGTGGCGGGGTGCGGCGAGGCGGACGTCATCGAGAGAATTCCGCCGTTGCCGTCGGGGCACTACACGAGCAGGACCGGGGGACGGCGGCGGGCGCGGTTGGGCGCGGCGACAAAGCGGGTGAGAGCAAAGGGATCCGGCTGAGCGGAGTCAGTTCACGCGGCTCTGCGCTGACTGGCGATGGGAGTTTCGCGGCCCTGCGGGCCGCAGTCTGCCGGTTCCAGCGTGTTCCGAAGGGTGCCATGAGGTTCCTCTAATAGGACCATTATTCAATGAGTTACAGTGCTATACTGTTCCTTCCCGGAACGCCACAGACTCCCCCGTTCCCGCCCATTTTGTGCTGGCCACCTACTGCCCGCAGGCACCCTCAACCATGACCGAACGACCCTACCGGCTCTCCGCGCGCTTTGTCGAGACCATACGGGAACCCGGAACCTACGGTGACGGCCGCGGCTCCGGCGGACTCTCCCTCCGCGTCAAGCGTACCGCCCGCGGGCACCTCGCCAAGTCCTGGGGACAGCGCATCAGCGTGGAAGGGCGTCCCCGCAACCTCGGACTCGGCACCTGGCCCCACGTCAGCCTCGCCGAGGCCCGCCAGAAGTGCATCCTCAACGTCCTGGCGCGCCAGCGCGGCGAGCTGGTCACCGGCCGCCGGCAGACCGTCCCGAGCTTCGCCGAAGCCGTCGAGAAGGTCATCGCGGTCCATGCGGCCGGCTGGAAGGACGGCGGGCGGCAGGAGAAGCTGTGGCGCTCGAGCCTGCGGGACTACGCGATGCCGAAGCTCGGGGAGAGGCCGGTGAACCGGATCCACACGTCGGACGTGATGGCGGTGCTGCTGCCGATCTGGAACGAGAAGCGGGAGACAGCGAAGCGGGTTCGGCGTCGGATCTCGGCGGTGATGCGGTGGGCGGTGGCCCAGGGCTACCGGGAAGACAACCCGGCCGGGGAGGCCATCGGGGCGGCGCTGCCCCACAACGGAGTCCGGCCCCGGCATCACCCGGCGCTCCCCTATGCGAAGGTCGGCGGCGCGATCGAGACCGTTCGAGCATCGGGGGCGTATCCCGCGACCGCGCTGGCGTTCGAGTTCCTGGTGTTGACGGCGTGCCGGAGCGGGGAGGTTCGCGGCGCGCTGTGGAAGGAGATGGACCTTGCGGGACGGGAATGGCGCATTCCCCCCGAGCGGATGAAGACGGGACGGGAGCACCGGGTTCCGCTGTCCAGGGGTGCGCTGGCGGTGCTCCAGGAGGCGCGAGCGCTCGCAGACGGCTCCGGGATGGTGTTCCCTTCGGCGCGGGGCGGGCCGCTCTCCGAGGTGGCGATTTCGAAGCTGGCCCGGGACCTGCAGATCGGTGCGGTGCCGCACGGGTTCCGTTCGAGCTTCCGTGACTGGGCGGCGGAGTGCTCGGATGCTCCGCGTGAAGTGTGCGAGCTGGCGCTGGCGCACGTGAACACGAACGCCATCGAGGCGGCGTACCGGCGGACGGACCTGTTCGAGCGGCGGCGTGCGCTCATGGAGCAGTGGGCCGCGTTCCTGGCCGGGACCGAAGGTGCGGAACCGGGGCTCGCGGCATGACCACAGCAGTGCCTCCGTGTGCCCTGGTGACGGTGGTCACCAAGGCCACTGCGGCCGGTAAGAGCGCCCGAGCCGGGAGGCTACTTGAGGCTAGGCCAGCATACCCAGTGTTAAACACTGGAGCTGGCGAGGGGGGCGATGCCCCCCTTCTGAACCCCCGGCCTCTCGCGCCGCTGCCGGAGCAGGTGGCGGACCGGGGGCGCCGCCCCCGGACCCCCGCACCGGTGCGCTCCTGACAGAGCGGCGCACCGTTGTGGTTCCCGCCCGCGTCAAGCGGGCGGACCAGGCCGCCCCCGGCCCGGCGGAGGCCCTCCGGCTCCCCAACATCGGGGAGCTGGTCACCGAGGTCGAAAACGACCTCGGTGAGCGGTGCCTCGATGCCTTCGTCCGCATCGAGGACCATGCGGCGGCCGAAGCCGTCACCGGCCGCCGCCTGCACCTGCCGCAGGCGGGTTCGAAGCCTTCCCGCAGGGATCATTCGCGCCGCAGGCGCGGGCTGGGAGCGACCCCGGACCACGGAAATAAGTCCGAACATAAGTTCGGATTCCGGGGCTGTAGATCGTACGATCGGAGGGGGGTCGCTCCCAGCCCCACTCTCCGCCCAAAAGCGGAGACTCCGGTTCGGGAGCCCGCGAGCGAATCGCAACGGTGCCAACGGGTTTCGAGAACGGTCACGAGTGAGGGGTACGCACATAAGTACGAACATAAGGGGGGTCCGCTTACTTGCGTACGAACGTGGCTCCGGGAGTGGCCCCGTTGAGGTCGAAGCGTCACAGGCCGATGTCAGAGTCGTCCAGGCGGTCTGCGAAGTGGATGGTGTACCGGTCAATCCTGGCCGGGGGCCGATGGAGCCGAGAGCGGAGCCGTGTGTCGATTTCGTGCGCCTCCTCCCAGCCGAGCCATTTCCCGATCTCGTCCGGGTCCGGATGCCGCCGCGCCGCCTGGATCGCCTGCAGGAACGAGCGTTCGTCCTCGTTCAACCCAGCGCCGGCTGGCGTCCAGCGGAACAGGGTCTCCTCGTAGAGACCCTTCGCGGCGTCGTCACGGACCGCCACGATGACTTCGACCTCGACGCCTTCGCGGCGCAGCGCCTCCCAGAGGAACAGGTGGTCGGAGGCCCAGTAGTAGAGCGCCCGGTTGGTCCCGTGGCCGGGATCGGGGAAGACGAAACTCAAGCTGTCTTCCCCGCCCGCGATGGGGTTGAGCGTGACGTGGTCGCGGCCCACGTCTTCCAGCAACGCGACCGCCTCGAGGTACGACTCCGCCTCCCGGCTCGCAACCGCCAGATACGCGGTGACCGATTCCTTCGCCGCCCCCAGTAGCCCCACCGCGAACTCCGTCCGTCCTTGCTCGAAACGGAAGTCCGGCGGCAACTCCAGCTCGTGCTCCGCCGCGAGGGCGAAAGCCTCTTCCATGGCCTCCACCGCCGCGTCCAGGTCGTCGGCTTCGATGAGCCGCTCGGTTCGCAGCAGAAGCTGGTCCAGCAGGACGTGGTGTGGGAGCTGGAGGCCAGCCCCGGGCGCGGCTGCGGACCAGGACAGGCCGAAGCAAAGGGCCGCCCCCAAGAGGCCGTCCCTGACCGGGGACGGCCTTCCGGGTCTCGATGCAGGGTGTCGTCCCGACCTCTGGCCCCGCAAATTCAGAATCGTGCCCAACCACATCCCCACTGGTGCCGCATTGCGACTCTAGAGATTGGACCGTAAGTTACTGAGAATTACAAATCGTAGTGCGACTTGCACTGTCGGGTTCGGCGCCCCTTCTCGGTGGCATGTCCGCGCCGCGAGGAGCGACCGGGATGAGGGTCGGTAGCGCTACTTACGGCCGTTGCGCGATGCGAATCGCCGACGAGGATCAGGGTTCTTGCCGTACCCCGCGCACGAACTCCACGTAGGTGACTTCACCGTCCGGGAAAGCGATCCGCCACCGGCCGTGTCTTTCTCCGTCCACGTACGGGCCGCTCTCGACCTGCCCGTCCGGGTAGGTCCAGACCCACGGACCGTTTCGCTTCCCATCCACGAACGGTCCCTCAGCGGTGTTGCCGTCCGTAAACCGTTGGACCCAATGCCCGTTGCGTTCGCTGGCTACGTACGGGCCTTCCCCTACATCTCCATCGGCATCCTTGGTGACCCAGTGCCCGTTCCGCTCGCCGTTCATCATCGGCCCTTCGTGAACAGCACCGCTCGCAAACCTCAGGACCCAGTGGCCGTTCTCTTCGCCGTCCACATACGGCCCTTCAAGAACAGCACCGTCCGCGGTTCTCTCGATCCAAGCTCCGTGTCGCTGGCCATTCACCATCGGTCCTTCATGAACGGCACCGCTGGGAAACCGCATAACCCAGTGGCCGTTCTTCTCGCCGTCCTCGTACGGCCCTTCCTCTATCTGGCCGCTCGCAAACCGCAGGACCCAGCGTCCATTCCGCTCACCGTCCACAAACGGCCCTTCATGAACGGCACCGCTCGCAAACCGCAGGATCCAGTGGCCGTTCTCTTCACCGTCCACGTACGGCCCTTCCAGGACGGCTCCGTCTGCGGCCCTCTCGATCCAAGCTCCGTGTCGCTTCCCAAACCGGTGGGATCCCTCGTCAACCCAACCCTCGCTGTCCCGGACTACGGACGGGCCGTGCGGCTGCCCAAATCGACGGCTCGCCTCGTGTTCCTGTGAGCCCTCAGGGTGGTTCCAGGTCAGTGTCCCGGGGCCTTGCGCGAAACCGGCCGAACACTCGCCCGTCCACGTCGCGGTCTCGTCGGGCTGCGGGTTGGAATTCCAGACGTAGCACCCGGGATGGCTCGCCATTTCCATCCAGCACCCCGAACCCCCCGGCTGTGGTGAGCACTCCGGCGCATCGCGTCGCTCCAGGATCCGATCCACGTCTTCCAGCAACGCGACCGCCTCGAGGTACGACTCCGCCTCCCGGTTCACAACCGCCAGGTACTCGGTGACCGATTCCTTCGCCGTCCCCAGCAGCCCCACCGCGAACTCCGTTCGCGCTTGCTCCAAACGGAAGTCCGCCGGCAACTCCAGCTCGTGCTCCGCCGCGAGGGCAGATGCCTCCTCCATGGCCTCCACCGCGCCGTCAAGGTCGTCGGCCTCAAGCAGTCGCTCGGTGCGCAGCAGCAGTTGATCCAGCAGGATCTCGGGCGGAAGCTGGGCGCCGCCTACCGGGCCGCTCCCCAGGAGCGCGATCAATAGCAGGCCATGTGCACTCTTGGTCATCGCGGCTTTCCGCCCGGCGGCGTGACGATCATGCCACGCCTTCCGGGGCGCCCCGCGCCGGTTTCGCCCTGCGAGGCGCCCCCCGCCGGAACGCCTGCGCATCGCCCCGCACGCCCTCGTCGTGTTCGCGGACCGCGGCGCGTTCTTTGCGGGCCGCGTGCGGGGTCTGGCCATAGACGCGCCGGAACCACCGGATGAAGTGCGGGCCGTCCGAGAAACCGCAGTCGAAGGCGATCTGGCCCACCGAGTGGCTGGAGTTGAAGAGCCGCCAGCGCGCGTGCTGCAGGCGCATCGCGCGCAACACCTCCGTCGGAGTGAGTTCCGAATGCGCCTTGAAGGCGCGGTTGAGCTGGCCCACGGTCAGGTGCAGGGCGCGGGCGATGTCCCTGACTGAGGAATGCCCCGACAGGTCCTGGCGCATCAGCCGGATAGCCGCCTCCACCCGCTTGTCGCCGCAGGATTCGAGGTCGCGGAAGGGTTGGTCCGGGGCATGGAACGCGGAGCGGTGCTCGTCCACGAGGAGATCGGCGAGGCCCTTCGTCGCCCGCGTCCGGCTGGTGAAGCGGGAGACGATGTCCACCGCAAGATCGATCGACGCGGTCCCGCCGGGGCAGGTCGCGATGTTGTGGTCGAACGCATAGACCTCGTGGACGGCGACCTCCGCCCGCGGGAACCGGGCCCGAAACTCCTCGGCATGGCGGAAGTGCACGGAACAGCGGCAGTGGTCCAGCAGGCCCGCGGCCGCCAGCGCGAAACACCCGGTGCAGAGTCCCGCGATGAGCAGTCCCGCCTCGTCCGCCCGCCGGAGGAACGCGAGGGTCTCGGGAGGGTGCCGCCGCGACGACGGCAACGGACCGCCCACGACGACGACGCAATCGAAACGGGTCGGATCCCCCAGCAGCGACTGCGGGGTCACCGCGACGCCGCCGCTCGCCAGCACCGGCTCCAGCGTCGGCGCGACGATCTCCCAGGCGCAGTGGGTCCGGCCGGCGCCGTCCGCCGGGTAGGACGCGTGGCGGAGCACGTCCAGGAACCCCGCGAAGGACAGCATGGTGAACTGCGGCAACAGGACGAAGCCGACCCGAATGTCGGGCTCGATCGGCTGCGGCTCGGTTTTCGCGTTGGGCGGAGCGGCGGTGCTCACCATCGTTTCGCGACGCCCGTTTCCGCCGGCGGTCAGGGCTCCTGACGGACCCCGCGCACGAACTCCACGTAGGTCACTTCGCCATCCGGGAAAGCGACCCTCCACCGGCCGTGCTGCTTCCCGTCCACATACGGGCCGCTCTCGACCTGCCCGTCCGGGTAGTTCCAGACCCAATCGCCTTGCCGCTTGCCGTCCACGTAACGCCCTTCTGCGACATTCCCACCCGCGAAGCGCTCTACCCAGTGACCGTTCTTCTCGCCGTCCTCGTACGGGCCTTCACCTACATCTCCATCGGCATCCTTGGTGACCCAGTGCCCGTTCCGCTCGCCGTTCATCATCGGTCCTTCATGAACGGCACCGCTCGCAAACCGAAGGACCCAGTGGCCGTGCCGCTCACCGTCCACGTACGGCCCTTCCTGAACCCCTCCGTCCACAAATCGCACGACCCAGTGCCCGCGTTCCTTCCCGAACCGGTACGGCCCCTCGGAAACCCAACCCGCAGTGTCCCGGATCACGCACTCGCCATGCGACCGGCCGTATCGGAGGTTTCCTTCCCCTTCCTGCTCACCATCACGATACGTCCAGGTCACCGCCCCGGGGCCTTGTGCGAAACCAGCCGAGCACTCGCCCGTCCAGGTCGCGGTCTCCGTCGCCTGCGGGACGCGATTCCACACGAAACACCCGGGATGACTGGTGAGTTCCATCCAGCACGCGGAGCCCTCCGGCAGGGTCATGCACTCCGGCGCATCGCGTCGCTCCAGGATCCGGCCCACGTCTTCCAGCAACGCGACCGCCTCGAGGTACGACTCCGCCTCCCGGCTCGCAACCGCCAGATACGCGGTGACCGATTCCTTCGCCGCCCCCAGTAGCCCCACCGCGAACTCCGTCCGTCCTTGCTCGAAACGGAAGTCCGGCGGCAACTCCAGCTCGTGCTCCGCCGCGAGGGCGAAAGCCTCTTCCATGGCCTCCACCGCCGCGTCCAGGTCGTCGGCTTCGATCAGTCGCTCGGTGCGCAGCAGAAGCTGGTCCAGCAGGACCTGGGGCGGGAGCTGGAGGCCAGCCCCGGGCGCGGCTGCGGACCAGGACAGGCCGAAGCAAAGGGCCGCCCCCAAGAGGCCGTCCCTGACCGGGGACGGCCTTCCGGGTCTCGATTCAGGGCGTCGTCCCGACCTCTGGCCTCGCAAATTCAGAATCGTGCCCAACCACATCCCCACTGATGCCGCATTGCGACTCTAGAGATTGGACCGTAAGTTACTGAGAATTACAAATCGTAATGCGACTTGCACTGTTGGGTTCGGCGCCCCTTCTCGGTGGCATGTCCGCGCCGCGAGGAGCGACCGGGATGAGGGTCGGTAGCGCTACTTACGGCCGTTGCGCGATGCGAATCGCCGACGGGGATCAGGGTTCTTGCCGTACCCCGCGCACGAACTCCACGTAGGTGACTTCACCGTCCGGGAAAGCGATCCGCCACCGGCCGTGTCTTTCTCCGTCCACGTACGGGCCGCTCTCGACCTGCCCGTCCGGGTAGGTCCAGATCCAGTGCCCGTGCCGTTCGTCAGCCACATACTCGCCCTCTCCGACATTTCCGCTCGCGAATCTTTGGACCCAGTGGCCGTGCATCTTCCCGTCCATGTACGGCCCTTCTTGTGTACCCCGTGCGTCCGTGAACCTCAAGACCCAGTGGCCGTGCATTTTCCCGTCCATGTACGGCCCTTCTTGCCTACCTCGTGCGTCCGTGAACCTCAAGACCCAGTGGCCGTTCTCTTTGCCGTCCACGTACGGCCCTTCAAGAACACCTCCGTCTGCGGTTCTCTCGATCCAAGCTCCGTGTCGCTGGCCATTCACCATCGGTCCTTCATGAACGGCACCGCTGGGAAACCGCATAACCCAGTGGCCATTCTTCTCGCCGTCCTCGTACGGCCCTTCCTCTATCTGGCCGCTCGCAAACCGCAGGACCCAGCGTCCATTCCGCTCACCGTCCACAAACGGCCCTTCATGAACGGAACCGCTCGCGAATCGCAGGATCCAGTGGCCGTTCTCTTCACCGTCCACGTACGGCCCTTCCAGGACAGCTCCGTCTGTGGCCCTCTCGATCCAAGCTCCGTGTCGCTTCCCAAACCGGTGGGATCCCTCGTCAACCCAACCCTCGCTGTCCCGGACTACGGACGGGCCGTGCGGCTGCCCAAATCGACGGCTCGCCTCGTGTTCCCGTGAGCCCTCACTGTAGGTCCAGGTCAGTGTCCCGGGGCCTTGGGCGAAACCGGCCGAGCACTCGCCGGTCCATGTCGCGGTCTCGTCGGGTTGCGGGTCGAAATTCCAGGTGTAGCACCCGGGATGGCTGGTGAGTTCCATCCAGCACGCGGAACCGTCCGGCTCCGGTGCGCACTCGGGTGCATCGCGTCGCTCCAGGATCCGGTCCACGTCCTCCAGCAGGCCCACCGCATCGAGGTACGACTCCGCCGCCCGGCTCGCAACCGCCAGGTACGCGGCGACCGATGCCTTCGCCGCCCGGAGCAGCCCCACCGCGAACTCCGTCTGGGCTTGCTCGAAACGGAAGTCCGGCGGCAACGCCAGCTCGTGTTCCACCGCGAGGGCAGATGCCTCCTCCATGGCCTCCACCGCGCCGTCAAGGTCGTCGGCCTCGAGCAGTCGCTCGGTGCGCAGCAGCAGTTGATCCAGCAGGACCTGGGGCGGGAGCTGGGCGCCGCCTACCGGGTCGCTCCCCAGGAGCGCGATCAATAGCAGGCCATGTGCACTCTTGGTCATCGCGGCTTTCCGCCCGGCGGCGTGACGATCATGCCACGCCTTCCGGGGCGCCCCGCGCCGGTTTCGTCCTGCGAGGCGCCCCCCGCCGGAACGCCTGCGCATCGCCCCGCACGCCCTCGTCGTGTTCGCGGACCGCGGCGCGTTCCCGGCGCGCCGCGTGCGGGGTCTGGCCATAGACGCGCCGGAACCACCGGATGAAGTGCGGGCCGTCCGAGAAACCGCAGTCGAAGGCGATCTGGCCCACCGAGTGGCTGGAGTTGAACAGCCGCCAGCGCGCGTGCTGCAGGCGCATCGCGCGCAACACCTCCGTCGGAGTGAGTTCCGTATGGGCCTTGAAGGCGCGGTTGAGCTGACCCACGGTCACGTGCAGGGTGCCGGCGATGTCCCTGACCAAGGAATGCCCCGACAGGTCCTGGCGCATCAGCCGGATAGCCGCCTCCACCCGCTTGTCGCCGCAGGATTCGAGGTCGCGGAAGGGTTGGTCCGGGGCGTGGAACGCGGAGCGGTGCTCGTCCACGAGGAGATCGGCGAGGCCCTTCGTCGCCCGCGTCCGGCTGGTGAAGCGGGAGACGATGTCCACCGCAAGATCGATCGACGCGGTCCCGCCGGGGCAGGTCGCGATGTTGTGGTCGAACGCATAGACCTCGTGGACGGCGACCTCCGCCCGCGGGAACCGGGCCCGGAACTCCTCGGCGTGGCGGAAGTGCACGGAACAGCGGCAGTGGTCCAGCAGGCCCGCGGCCGCCAGCGCGAAACACCCGGTGCAGAGTCCCGCGATGAGCAGTCCCGCCTCGTCCGCCCGCCGGAGGAACGCGAGGGTCTCGGGAGGGTGCCGCCGCGACGACGGCAACGGACCGCCCACGACGACTACGCAATCGAAGCGGGTCGGATCCCCCAGCAGCGACTGGGGGGTCACTGCGACGCCGCCGCTCGCAACCACCGGATCCAGCGTCGGCGCGACGATCTCCCAGGCGCAGTGGGTCCGGCCGGCGCTGTCCGCCGGGTAGGACGCGTGGCGGAGCACGTCCAGGAACCCCGCGAAGGACAGCATGGTGAATTGCGGCAGCAGGACGAAGCCGACCCGAATGTCGGGCCCGGCCGGTGTCGGCTCGGTTTGCGCGTCGGGCGGAGCGGCGGTGGTCATCGTCGTTTCGCGACGCAGGTCTCCGCCGGCGGTCAGGGCTCCTGACGGACCCCGTGCACGAACTCCACGTAGGTCACTTCGCCGTCCGGGGAGGCGATCCGCCAGCGGCCGTGCTGCTTCCCGTCCACATACGGGCCGCTCTCGACCTGCCCGTCCGGATACTTCCAGATCCACCGACCGTTTCGTTCCCCATCCACGAACGGTCCCTCAGCGGTGTTGCCGTCCGTAAAGCGCTGGACCCAGTGCCCGTTCCGTTCGCCGGCTACGTACGGGCCTTCACCTACATCTCCATCGGCATCCTTGGTGACCCAGTGCCCGTTCCGCTCGCCATTCACCATCGGTCCTTCATGAACTGCACCGCTCGCAAACCGAAGGATCCAGTGCCCGTTCCGCTCGCCATTCACCATCGGTCCTTCATGAACTGCACCGCTCGCAAACCGAAGGATCCAGTGGCCGTTTTTCTCGCCGTCCGCGTACAGCCCGCTCTCAACCTGGCCACCCGCAAACCGCAGAACCCAGTGGCCGTGCCGCTCGCCATCCACAAACGGCCCTTCATGAACGGCACCGCTCGCAAACCGCAGGATCCAGTGGCCGTTCTCTTCACCGTCCACGTACGGCCCTTCCAGAACAGCTCCGTCCGCGGTTCTCTCGATCCAAGCTCCGTGTCGCTTCCCGAACCGGTGGGACCCCTCGTCAACCCAACCCTCGCTGACCCGGACTACGGACGGGCCGTGCGGCTGTCCGAATCGACGGCTCGCCTCGTGTTCCTGTGAGTTCTCAGGGTGGTTCCAGGTCAGTGTCCCGGGGCCTTGCGCGAAACCGGCCGAACACTCGCCCGTCCACGTCGCGGTCTCGTCGGGCTGCGGGTTGGAATTCCAGACGTAGCACCCGGGATGGCTCGCCATTTCCATCCAGCACCCCGAACCCCCCGGCTGTGGTGAGCACTCCGGCGCATCGCGTCGCTCCAGGATCCGGCCCATGTCTTCCAGCAACGCGACCGCCTCGAGGTACGACTCCGCCTCCCGGCTCGCAACCGCCAGGTACGCGGTGACCGATTCCTTCGCCGCCCCCAGTAGCCCCACCGCGAACTCCGTTCGCGCTTGCTCGAAACGGAAGTCCGCCGGCAACTCCAGCTCGTGCTCCGCCGCGAGGGCGGATGTCTCGTCCATGGCCTCCACCGCCGCGTCAAGGTCGTCCGCTTCGATCAGTCGCTCGGTACGCAGCAGAAGCTGGTCCAGCAGGACCTGGGGCGGGAGCTGGAGGCCAGCCCCGGACGCGGCTGCGGACCAGAACAGGCCGAAGCAAAGGGACGCCACCAAGAGGCCGTTCCTGACCGGGGACGGCCTTCCGGGCCTCGATTCAGGGCGTCGTCCCGACCCCTGGCTCCGCAAATTCAGAATCGTGCCCACCACATCCCCACTTGTGCCGCATTGCGACTCTAGGGATTGGACCGTAAGTTACTGAGAATTACAAATCGTTATGCAACTTGCACTGTTGGGTTCGGCGCCCCTTCTCGGTGGCATGTCCGCGCCGCGAGGAGCGACCGGGATGAGGGTCCGTAGCGCTACTTACGGCCGTTGCGCGATAAGAGTCGCCGACGAGGATCAGGGTTCTTGCCGTACCCCGCGCACGAACTCCACGTAGGTGACTTCGCCATCCGGGAAAGCGATCCGCCACCGGCCGTGTTGTTCTCCGTCCACGTACGGGCCGCTCTCGACCTGCCCGTCCGGGTAGGTCCAGACCCACGGACCGTTTCGCTTCCCATCCACGAACGGTCCCTCAGCGGTGTTGCCGTCCGTAAACCGTTGGACCCAGTGCCCGTTGCGTTCGCTGGCTACGTACGGGCCTTCCCCTACATCTCCATCGGCATCCTTGGTGACCCAGTGCCCGTTCCGCTCGCCGTTCATCATCGGTCCTTCATGAACGGCACCGCTCGCAAACCGAAGGACCCAGTGGCCGTGCCGCTCACCGTCCACGTACGGCCCTTCCTGAACCCCTCCGTCCACAAATCGCACGACCCAGTGCCCGCGTTCCTTCCCGAACCGGTACGGCCCCTCGGAAACCCAACCCGCAGTGTCCCGGATCACGCACTCGCCATGCGACCGGCCGTATCGGAGGTTTCCTTCCTCTTCCTGCTCACCATCACGATACGTCCAACTGAGTGTCCCGGGGCCGTGCGCGAAGCCGGCCGGGCACTCGCCCGTCCAGGTCGCGGTCTCCGTCGCCTGCGGGACGCGATTCCACACGAAACACCCGGGATGGCTGGTGAGTTCCATCCAGCATGCCGGACCCTCCGGCAGGGGCGAGCACTCGGGTGCATCGCGCCGCTCCAGGATCCGGTCCACGTCTTCCAGCAGCCCGACGGCATCGAGGTACGACTCCGCCTCCCGGTTCACAACCGCCAGGTACTCGGTGACCGATTCCTTCGCCGTCCCCAGCAGCCCCACCGCGAACTCCGTCCGCCCTTGCTCGAAACGGAAGTCCGCCGGCAACTCCAGCTTGTGTTCCGCCGCGAGGGCGGATGTCTCGTCCATGGCCTCCACCGCCGCGTCAAGGTCGTCCGCTTCGATCAGTCGCTCGGTACGCAGCAGAAGCTGGTCCAGCAGGACCTGGGGCGGGAGCTGGAGGCCAGCCCCGGACGCGGCTGCGGACCAGAACAGGCCGAAGCAAAGGGACGCCACCAAGAGGCCGTTCCTGACCGGGGACGGCCTTCCGGGCCTCGATTCAGGGCGTCGTCCCGACCCCTGGCTCCGCAAATTCAGAATCGTGCCCACCACATCCCCACTTGTGCCGCATTGCGACTCTAGAGATTGGACCGTAAGTTACTGAGAATTACAAATCGTTACGCAACTTGCACTGTTGGGTTCGGCGCCCCTTCTCGGTGGCATGTCCGCGCCGCGAGGAGCGACCGGGATGAGGGTCGGTAGCGCTACTTACGGCCGTTGCGCGATGCGAATCGCCGACGAGGATCAGGGTTCTTGCCGTACCCCGCGCACGAACTCCACGTAGGTGACTTCACCATCCGGGAAAGCGATCCGCCACCGGCCGTGTCTTTCTCCGTCCACGTACGGGCCGCTCTCGACCTGCCCGTCCGGGTAGGTCCAGACCCACGGACCGTTTCGCTTCCCATCCACGAACGGTCCCTCAGCGGTGTTGCCGTCCGTAAACCGTTGGACCCAGTGCCCGTTGCGTTCGCTGGCTACGTACGGGCCTTCCCCTACATCTCCATCGGCATCCTTGGTGACCCAGTGCCCGTTCCGCTCGCCGTTCATCATCGGCCCTTCGTGAACAGCACCGCTCGCAAACCGCAGGACCCAGTGGCCGTGTCGCTTTCCGAACCGGGACGGCCCCTCGCTAACCCCACCCTCGCGGTACCGGATTACGGACTCGCCGTGCGGCTGCCCGAATCGACGGCTCGCCTGGTGTTCCTGTGAGCCCTCAGGGTAGGTCCAGATCAGCGTTCCGGGGCCTTGCGCGAAGCCGGACGAACACTCGCCCGTCCAGGTCGCGGTCTCGTCGGGCTGCGGGTCGAAATTCCAGACGTAGCACCCGGGATGGCTCGCCAGTTCCATCCAACACTTCGAGCCCTCGCGTTCCGGTGTGCACTCCGGCGCATCGCGCCGCTCCAAAATCCGGTCCACGTCCTCCAGCAGGCCCACCGCGTCGAAGTACGACTCCGCCTCCCGGCTCGCACCCGCCAGGTAGGCGGTGACCGATTCCTTCGCCGCCCCTAGGAGTCTGCGCCGCAGGAGTCTTGCGGATCGGGAGTGGATGCGTTCCGTGCCCGCCGAATATTCGGGTTGGGGCGTGATTTCGGGGAGAGCGACTGCTCAGGAGTGGCCGAAACGGCGTCAACGCGGCGTATTTCGGTTCGGAACCCGCGGCAAGCGGTCTCGGGGTGTCCCATCAGGCGGTTGTGAGCGCTCCGATCCGCTTGATGTTCACGGCCAGGCACACCAGGTTCCACTCGGCCTGCACTTTCGCCAGACCCCGGAAGCTGAAGCGGCGGAAGCCCAGCACCTCCTTGATCCAGCCGTTCGGCGCTTCGGACAGCCACTTCCGGCGGGCGTAGCGGGCGCGGCCCGCCTCCGTCTCCAGCTTCTTCTTCATCCGATCCGTCGCCGGAAGTTTCGTCGCGTCCACCGTCGCCTGCTTCTTCCCCTCCCGCCCCAGCGCCACATATCCCGCAATGCCGCGCTCCTCCAACTCCTGAAGGTTCGCCTCGCTGGCATATCCCGCATCCGCCAGAACCTCCGCCGGCGGCGCTCCCAGGCTCTCCGCCACCGCGTCCAGCATGGGAAGCAACTGCTCCACATCGTTGGCCTGTGCTCCCACGCTCGCCCCCACCACGATCTGGTGCGCGTCATCCACCGCCGTCTGCGCGTTGTAACTCTGCTGGAACCCCTCCGTGCTCGTCTTCATGATCCGGCTCTGGGGGTCCGTGAAGTTGCTCTGCGCCTTCGGCTCCGGCTCCCCATACTCCCGCTTGTAGGGCCGACCACCCCGAGTGGGGCGATCCTGCCCCGGCTTCCGGCCCCGCCCGTCGTCCGCCCGCCGCTGCGCCGCCTCCAACCGCTCCTTCGCCGCCTTGATCGCCGCCAGCCGATCCTCCCGCCGCCGCAACTCCGCCGGCAACTCGTCCCCGCAGACCTCCTTCCCAAAGCGCCGATCCTCCTCCTCATCCGTCCGCGCCGCCCGCGTTGTCAACGCCTCGATCTCCTCCTTTAGCCGCGCCTCCTCCCGAACCATCCGGTCGTAACTCATCGCCTTCCGCTTGCTCGCGTTCGCCCGCACCTTCGTCCCGTCGATCGAAAGCGTTCCCAACCGAACCAGCCCCATCTCTCGCGACATCCGAACCACCTCCAGGAACAACGCCTGAAACTGCCGCAGATGACGCCGCCGGAACTCACAGATCGTCCGATGCTTCGGGAAATTCCCCGCCGCCAGCATTCGAAACGCCACATCCTCCTCCAGCTTCCGCGCGATCCCACGCGACGAAAACACCCCCGTCGCATACCCGTAGATCAACACCTTCACCAGCATCGCCGGTGAATACGGCGCGTTCCGCCGCCCGTCACCCTGAAACGGCGCGTAAAACGCCGAAAGGTCCAGATCATCCACCACATCGCTCACCTGGTGCGCCAGGTGCCCCTCCGGAACCCAGTCCTTCAGCCTCACCGGCATCAACAGAATCTGATCCGGCTGATAGGCTCGAAATCTCGTCGGCATGCCCATCTCCCACTCTCGGCTCCTCACAACGGAACCGCTGATAACGACATACTATATCAAAGACTTACACCAAAATCACATCCCCCACCCGACCAACAAACGCACCTCCTACCGACAATCCACATCTGACTGCGAACAGCTTTCTGCGGCGCAGACTCCTAGCAGCCCCACCGCGAACTCCGTCTGCGCTTGCTCGAAACGGAAGTCCGCCGGCAACTCCAGCTCGTGTTGCGCCGCGAGGGCGAAGGCCTCCTCCATGGCCTCCACCGCCGCGTCGAGATCGTCGGCCTCGATCAGCCGCTCGGTTCGCAGCAGAAGCTGGTCCAACAGGACCTCGGGCGGGAGCTGGGCGCTGTGCGCCAAAGCGCTCCCCAAGAGCGTGAGCAAGCACCAGCCGCCCACGTTCTTGATCACGCTCATTCTCCTCGCACCGGGCACATCGGTGAGGGACGCGCAGTTCCGCTCCTGTAACGGGCGCAATGCTCGTCAGCGTGACAGACTATTCAGGCGTCGCTGGGGTGTCCATTGGGACTCCCGCATTGGGACCGCCTCCCGGCCGTGTCATCGGGTTTGAGGGTCCGTGGCGCCGCTTACCGTCGTTGGCGAATCCCCGCGGGGATCAGGGCTCCTGACGGACCCCGTGCACGAACTCCACGGAGGTCACCTCGCCATCCGGGAAACGCACCCGCCAGCGGCCGTGTCTTTCTCCGTCCGCGTACGGCCCGCTCTCAACCTGGCCGTCAGCAAACCGCAGGACCCACTGGCCGTGCATCTTCCCGTCCTGGTACTGCCCTTCTTGAATACCCCTGTCGTCCGTGAACTTGAGGATCCAGTGGCCGTGCATCGTCCCGTCCACGTACGGCCCTTCCTGCGTACCCCGTGTGTCCGTGAACCTCAAGATCCAGTGGCCGGTTTTCTCGCCGTCCATGTACGGCCCTTCCTCTACCTGGCCGCTCGCAAACCGCAGGACCCACCGCCCGTGTCGCTTTCCGAACCGGGACGGCCCCTCGCTAACCCCACCCTCGCGGTACTGGATTACGGACTCGCCGTGCGGTCGCCCGAATCGCCGGCTCGCCTGGTGTTCCTGTGAGCCCTCACGGTAGGTCCAGATCAGCGTTCCGGGGCCTTGCGCGAAGCCGGACGAACACTCGCCCGTCCAGGTCGCGGTCTCGTCGGGCCGCGGGTCGAAATTCCAGACGTAGCACCCGGGATGGCTCGCCAGTTCCATCCAGCACTCCGAGCCCTCGCGTTCCGGTGTGCACTCGGGTGCATCCCGTCGCTCCAGAATCCGGTCCACGTCTTCCAGCAACCCCACGGCCTCGAGGTACGACTCCGCCTCCCGGCCCGAGACCGTCAGATACTCGGTGACGGACTCTCTCGCTGCGCCCAAAAGGCCGACGGCAAATGCCATCCGGGCATGCTCGAAACGGAAGTCCGGCGGTAGCTCCAGCTCGTGTTCCGCGGCGAGGGCGGATGCCTCCTCCATGGCCTGCACCGCCGCGTCAAGGTCGTCGGCTTCGATCAGCCGCTCGGTCCGCAGGAGCAGTTGGTCCAGCCGAATCTCCGGTGGAAGTTGCGCAGCGTCCGCCGGGCGGGAGATCAGCAGCGAGAGGAGCAATAGCGCCCGTGTGATTTTCATCATGGTTCACCGTGCTCCGGTGTCTGTGTTGCGTACGGGAGAGGGTGGGGTGCAAGCGCCAATCGCTGAAATCGGCCAAGAGTAGATCCCGGGGCAGGAACGGCGAGGGGTCCGGGTCTGGCGCCGCAAGCGCGTTCGCGTTCGCCTGAGTGGAGTTGCGTCGGTCCGTGCCTCGTCACGTTCCACGGATTCTCCCCGAGATTTGATGGGAGCGAACGGCCCACGAGGCGATCATCGTGACCCTTGTTCAATGGTTCGCTTCCAAATTTCAGTTCCCTGACTTTGTGCTTGCGAGATAAACGCAGGGACTCCGTGCCAATGACGAGCGATCCTTGGTGCCGCGGACTTGCGGCGCGCACTCGCCTCCATGTCCGACCCATTGTCCGCAGGAAGGTCAGGAGCGTTACGGGCCGTGTATTGCGCGGCTCCAAGCGTCTTGCCACCCGACACGGACCTAGTCCCGCCGACCCGGATGGAGTTCATCTGGATTCCGCCGGGGGAGTTCCAGATGGCTTCCACGACTTACTCGAGTAATGACCTCTTTGAGGCTGAGCTGCCGGTGACGCACGTTCGTCTCACCGAGGGGTTCTGGCTGGGGAAGTACGAGGTGGCACAGGAGGAGTGGGAAGCCGTCATGGGATCGAATCCGTCCCTTTTTGACGACTGCGCCCGATGTCCCGTCGAGAGCGTGTCCTGGATGGACGTCCAGGAGTTCATCACCCGGCTGAACGCGGAAGCGGGCACGGATCTCTACCGGCTTCCGACGGAGGCGGAGTGGGAGTACGCGGCGCGCGGAGGGACGACCGGGGATGCCTACGGCGGGAACACAGACGACATCGCCTGGTGGTCGGAGAACAGCGGGGACCGCACGCATCCGGTCGGACAGAAGGCGCCGAACGGGTTTGGGCTTCACGACATGCTCGGGAAGGTAAGTGAGTGGGCGAGCGACAGGCACCGGGAGTACCCGGGCGGGACTGTGACGGATCCTCGCGGCGAGGAGCCGGGCGAGTACGAGTGGGGAGCCGTGCGGGGCGGGAATTGGGGAGGCAACACCTGGAACATCAGGGCACCAATGCGCGTGATCACGCCACCAGGCTATCGCTCAGAGCGTTCCGGCTTTCGCCGGGTGAGGACGCGATGACGGCGGTGGGCCGCACGGCGCCCGTCCACCCGAGGCGATCCACGAGGCGCTTGATCCGCAAGAGGGTGTTGTTGGTCATGACCGTATGGTGTCTGGCCGATCCCGTGGTGGGCGCAGGTCAAGACACACCACCCGACGTGTGCGAGAACAAGGAGCTTCGACACGGGTGTCCCTGTGCCGATTCCACTAATGCCTTCATCTTGGTCCGCCAATTGGAAGCGCGCCTCGCTTGTCTCGAAGAGGCCGAGTCAGCGGCTCTCGCCACCCAAGAGGTGGCTCTCGCCCTCCAGGACGCGTCGCATAAGGCCTTGACCGAGCTGCAGCCGGATAGTGGGGATCGCACTGCAAGCGCTGATTTCGCGAACGCGATGACGACCGAGCTGCAATCGTTGTTGACGAAAGCGACGCAGACGGCGGCGAATGCGACGGAGGCGAAGAAGGCGACAAATCGCAGGCTTACCGAAGCTAAGGATCTGGTCGGCTTTGTCAAAGGCAAATTCGGGATCGGCTTGCTTGCCGGTCACGGCCTTGGAGAGCCTCGGGTTGAGTCCGCACGTCTCGAACACGGCAGAGCCCTCGTTGATCGGGATACCACAAATCGAGGCGCTGTTGTCTTTGAGTACCATCGGTTCCCTTGGTATTTTCGTGAGGGCAGTTTCGGTTTCGGAGCCTTCGCAATGCTCTCCTCGATACCGGATGATCTAACGAAAGTCGACAGCTTTGGCGCTGGATTGATGTTCGGCTTCCGTGACTTGCTGCAAGGAAAGGGCTTTCTAAATGTCGGTCTTGGCATCGCGCTGGATCGGGATGCCAAGCAGCTCGCGCCGGGCTTTGTCGCGGGTGAGTTAACCCCGCTGGGCGCGGAGGGAAAACCCATAGAGCCCGGCTTGCAGATCAAGTCCGCTTACTCGCTGTTTTTTCTGATTTCCTTCACGCCGAAGTTTGGTGGGGATTGAGCCGCCTTGGGTGCGGCGCTTCTCCTGCCCGCCACGGCGAGAGCAGTACAGCTTCCGCCGGAGGCCCGGTTGGACCAGCTTCTGCTGCGGGCCGAGCGACTGGTCGAGGCCGACGATCTCGATGCGGCGCTGCAGACGATGGCGGACGCTGTCGCGTTCAGCGAGGAACACGACCTGGAACTGCCGTCCGACTTCCGTTTCCAGCACGCGCGGGTGACGTTCGCCGTGGAGCTGCTCGGGACGGCGAAGGAGTCCGTTACCGATTTCCGCACCACCTCCAGGAACAACGCCTGAAAGTCCGCCAGATGACGCCGCCGGAACTCACAGATCGTCCGATGCTTGGGAAAGTTCCCCGCCCCCAGCATCCGTAACGCCACGTCCTCCTCCAGCTTCCGCGCGATCCCCCGCGACGAAAACACCCCCGTCGCATACCCGTAGATCAACACCTTCACCATCATCCGCGGCGAATACAGCGCGTTCCGACGACCGTCCCCCTCATACGGCGCGTAAAACGCCGAAAGATCCAGGTGGAGAGCGATGGATCCAGCGTCGACGGGGAAAAGGTGCGTTTCGTGGCGAGTAGCTCGGGCGCGGCGACCGCGGTGTTCGTCGCGGGGCAGGAGTCCCGCCGCGTGGAGTAGGCGGGGGTCACCCGTCGGCCGCATGTTGTTGCGGGCGATGACAAGGACCGGTTGACAGATCCGATGTCAGAACCGTCGATCGGTGCTTGCCTCAACGGAAGGCACGCCTACCCCACGGAGGGTGACCGCCCGTCGACAAGGACTGGCAGGTCGTTCATCCCGACCGCACCAATCCCGGGCGCCAGCGACAAAGTGGCCGCCGGATGGCCCAGCAGGTAGCGGTCCTCCTGCGGTGCGGCGCAAGGGGGAATGGAGGGGACGGCCAGTTCGGTGCGCCGCGCCAGAGGTCGGGTTCTATTCTTGATCCTCTTCCGTCAGGAGGTCACCAACGTGTCACACCGTTCCCCGCTGCACACAAACCCAGAACTTCGCCCCGCCGCCGGCGGCAAAATTCAGAGTGCGGTGAGCCGTCCGGTACGCAGCTCCGAGCGTCTCCCGGCGATCTTCCTGATCTGCGGCTCGATCATCACTGCGACGTCCATCCCGGCGTCCGGCCAGCCTCGGGACCGAGTGGTTGCGGAACTCATCGACTTCAGTAATGAGCTGGAGGCCGAGGGGGGCAAGGTTCCCTCACACGCCGTCCTGACGGGCACCTTGCGCGCTGGCGAAACGGAGGATGTGCAAGTCCACACCTGTGCTGATATCGAATATCGAGCGGTCGGAGTCTGTGACCATGACTGCGACGACTTCGACTTGTACGCTCGGGACTCTTTGGGCGAGTCCTTAGACGCTGATGTCCTGCCTGACGATGTGCCCATCCTGGATTTCACTCCGGCTGCATGCGGCTTCACCACTATTTCCGTAGAGATGGTGTCGTGTGAAGGCTCCTGCGATTGGGGTGTCCAACTGTATATCGACGACCCCACGGCTACAGATGGCGTATCCAGCCTTGGGAATGGCGATGCCACGACATGGTCGTCCGACTGGGATCTCTACCTCGGGGCCTACCGAGGTGCCCACGGCGACACCACCATCCTCCGCCACGAAAACCAACTGGTGGTGATCCTTCCGTTCTCCCACGACCGGGACGGTTCGGTGATCGTCCTGAGGTCGACGGACTCATCACATCTCTTCCGACTGGTAAGCGACGGATCCAGCGTCGACGGGGAAAAGGTGCGTTTCGTGGTGAACAGCTCGGGCGCGGTGACCGCGGTGCTCGTCGCGGGGCAGGAATCCCGCCGCGTGGAGTAGGCGGGGGTCACCCGACGGCCGCATGTTTGTTGCGGGCGATAGCAACGACCTGTCGACAAGTCAGATGTAAGTCTTCGTTGCTAACGCGCAGGATGGTGTTTGCGGCACCGTGAGCGCGGGCAGCGTTACGCCGCCGCCAGCCTTCGGCGGGCTGTGCCGACCAGGAGGTCGGCACAGCCCGCCGCAGGCGGGCGGCGGGAAGGACCCCCGGTTCCGAGGTGGTTCCCGTCTCCACGCGTTCGGGCTCCGCGATTTCCACGCGCTGACGGCCCACCCGGTGGTCGGGGCGAGTTGGGAGGGGTTCGTCATCGAGAACCTGCTGGCTGCGACGCCGTGGCTGGCGCTACCGTCCTACTACCGGATTTCGAACGGCGCGGAGGTGGACCTGGTGCTCGACCTGCCCGGCCGCAGCCGTCCGTGGGCCATCGAGATCAAGCGCGGATCCGTCCCGAAGGTCTCTCCGGGGTTCAACATCGCCCGCGCCGACCTCGATGCCGAGCGGGCCTTCGTGGTGTACGGCGGCAGCCACCGGTTCCCGATGGGCGATGGAGTGGAGGCGATCAGCCTCCGGGAGGTGGCGGCGTTGCTGCGGGACGGGTGATCGCTCCGTCAACCCGGGGCTTCTGGAGTGGCGAACTCGTGGCACCGGAGTACGATGAGCCGGACGCCGCGAAGTGATAGCGCTCTCTAGCTTGTGTACCACTCCCCGCCCGAGCCTGGTGCGGTCGGCTCTCACCGCGCTCGCGTTCCTGTCGGCCGGCTTGGCCGCCCAGACCGCCGTGGCCCAGGACTGCTCGATTGCCAGAGACGGCTGGGATGACATCCAGCGGTTCCGGCGATGCATCGAGGAGCAAGGGCTTGATGCCTGGACTCCGTGGGTGCTCCACCAAACGGCGCAGTTCACCTCCAACCCGACGATCGTGCGGCTCCTATTGCAGGCCGGCGCCGACCCGAACGCTCTCAACGACGGTGGGCTGACGCCGCTCCATACTGGGGCTCGGAACAGCAATCCGATGGTCGTGTCGCACATTCTGGACGCTGGCGCGGACTTGAACGCCAGGGAGAATGAGGGCTACACAGCCCTCCACCACGCCGCTGCGCTGAGCGGCAATGGCCGCGTCATCAAGGTGCTGCTGGATCGGGGCGCCGATCCCCTCGCCGAGAGCAATGATGGCCGCACGCCGCTCCATTCGGCGCTGAGCTACCGGGCGGATCGGGGCGTGGTGTCGGCGATGCTCCAAGCGGGCGCCCGCGAACATCTTTCGCCTTTACAACTCGCGGCGCTCCAAGGGGACACGATGGCCGCGCTGCGCCTGCTTGCCGATGGCGCCGATCCAAATGAAACGGATCGCTACGGCTGGCGTCCGCTGCACTTCGCGGTTCCGTTGGCTGGGCTGGAGGTGGTGCGGGAACTACTGGCCGCGGGGGTGGATCCGGAGGCGCGGACGGTCAGTGGGGCAACGGCCCTTCACTTGGCGGCGTCCCAGGCGCCGGAACCGCTTGTCTCGGCACTACTCAGTGCGGGATCGGACCCCAATGCGAGCGATGAGTGGGGGTGGACCCCATTGCACTACGCGGCTCGACACCAAGGGGAAGCCCTGTTGCCGGTGATCACCTCCCTGCTTCGGGCGGGCGCCGATCCACGCTCATCGGAGCGGAGCATGGACGACTTCGGCCTCACCCCGTTGCATCGAGCCTTGCTGAATCCGGCAGTGACGCCGCCAGCGATTCAGGCGTTGCTAGGTGCGGGTGCCGATCCGACGGCCCGGGACATGGATGGCGACACGCCTCTGCACATCGCGGCAAACCGGACCCACGATGTCGCCATCATTGAAAGTCTGCGCAACGCGGGCGCCGACGTGCGGGAGCGAAACGATGATGGCAACCGGCCCGTGGATCTCGCGTGGGATATTCGCGGCAGCGCGGCGTACTGGCGTCTCGTCGTTCCGGAGGGAGTGTTGGTGCCCGGACAAACCGTCGACGGCAGCCTGAACCCGTCCGACTTGGTCTGGGACGACGGTGGGCACTACGAGACATGGAATATGACCGTGCTGGCGGCGGGACAGCGGGTGGCGATAGAAATGGACTCGGACGATGTGGACGCCTTCTTGAGGGTGCTGGCAAACGACGGGACGGAGATCGCGACCGACGACGATGGCGGGTCCGGAACAAACGCCCGGGTGGATTTCCGGGCGCCTGATGCCGGGGACTACCTGGTCCTCGCCACGAGTTACGAAGCGGGCGAAACGGGCGCGTACAGCTTGCGGGCTCGTTGAGTCGCCCAATAGCCCGCGGTGAGCGGTCGTGGCGGCGGGGCGCGCCAGGCCCGATCCGAATTCAGCCCCTGAGGGGAGAACGCCCGCCGGCAATGGCCGGCAGGTGGGTCACACCGGCGACGGTGATTCCCGGCGCCAGAGTAGAAGCGGCCACCGGACGGCCCAGCAGGTAGTGCTCGCCGGGTCCCCAGTTGCCCCCGGCGGCCTCCAGTTCGGCGTTCACCCGCGAGAGGTTCCGCGCTTCCCGCGAGCCTGGGTGCTCTTCCCATTTGCACTCCGCGAAGCTCAGCTTGCCGCCGGACTCCAGTACGAAATCAACCTCACGCCCCTGGAGGTCACGGTATTACCAGAGCCCGATCGGCCGGCCGCCGATCTCGTTGAGCTTGCGCATCTCGGCGAGCACGAAGGTCTCCCAGATTGCTCCGAGCATGGGGGAGGCAAGCGGCGTCGTCTCATCCAGGTTGAGCAGGAAGCAGAGCAGACCGGTGTCACGGAAATAGGCCTTGGGCGTCTTCACCAACCGTTTCCCGAAGTTCGCGTACCACGGCTGGAGAAGCGTGATCTGCCCCGAGGTCTCGAGAACGCTCACCCATTCCCCGATGCCTGTGCATGGCCCCGCAGCCCTGGTCCGGCTCCCGGGTCACGGCGCGTTCCCGACGCGCCGCGTGCTGGGTCTGGCCATAGACCCGCCGGAACCGCCGTATGGAGTGCGGGCCGCCCGAGAACTTGCAATCGCAGGCGATTGGCGGACCGAGTGGTTGGTGACACAGCACGCTGATTTGCGTGCGCAGATCTGGGCGGTAGCGCCGATGGCGGTGGCACTACCGGAATCCCGAGTCGGCGGGCCAGTCTCGCATTCGTCTGCCTGAGAAAGTGGGGAACCGCTAGCGGGCAGCGTTGGGCGATTGGTCCGCAAATCACTCGCTCCGTTTGGAAGAAGAAGATCCGAATAGACGCAGGATTCCGTAGATCACCATCGCCTTCAACCTGGAGTAACCGTCATCCCTCAGGATTTGGCGCATAGCTTGGTCCGCCCATTCCCGAGTCAAGCTTCGACGCTCGTCCGTCCACTCGGGGGGATCGGGCGGTATGGCTCGAGCCCGCATTCCCTCGTACATGCCGTCATGGTGGAGGGTCGCCCGGAGTGTCTTCTTATTGTTGCGCCCAATGCGGAGGATCTTCCTCACCGCCCACGGGGCGGAGCTTCCGTCCCAGTTGTAACGGCAGGGAAGGTACAGCGTCCATCCCTCGGTCGATGAGTATTCGAGGCGGCAGGTCAGCGGTTCGCCTGTCTTATCGTGCTTCTCTTCCGCCTCCCACGAGCAAGTTCCTTCGCTGGGTACGAGTTCCCTTGGGATAGGGACGGGAGCGTCGATCGTCTTCTTCTTGAGCAAACGGAACTCTCCATCTGCCCGCTCGTAGTCCTCCCCCTCCACAAGCTGGCCGGGCAGGAGGTCAGACACGGTCACTCCGAATCCGGCACGTCCCGCCCATCGGATCCGGGAACGGGGCGAGACCTTCCGCTGGGCTGCTGAGCTACCGCCATCTCAGCTTTGGCGTCCCGACCCGACAGGCCGCGATATCCCGTTGTACGCGAGGAGCTGGTTGCGGGTCCGTGCGGTGGCTTCCACGCGCACTTCGGCGGACCGCAGGCCCTCCGCAGTACAGGCGGCCGTCAGCTTCCATCGCCCTCCTCAAGGGGAAGATCGGAACACCAGTGCACACAAGGGTCCTTGGAGGTCAAGTCGTGGTAGTCGCGGGCATCCCATCGCTTCGCCAACCGCCTAAGGTCCTCGAACGTAACCCAAAGGACGAAGTACGACACGAGCACCAACACTCCAGCGCCGACCAGCCCGCGAATGAGCATGCCAACATCTATCCAGATCGGCATCGCGCCAATGCCGTCACACCAACTAGTGATCTCGCACAACTGATTGGTAATGGCTCGGTACAGCGCGTACGCAGCGACCACGATAGTGACGGCCAGCAGCAGGCATGTCGTCACGGCGCGACACGTCCACACTTCATTCCAGTGTCTCTTGACGCTCCGGACCAAGAAGAACGATTTTCGCCCAAGTCTCAGCACCTCCTGAACGCGCCGTCTTCGGCGGCCCTCGCCCGCACATGGTTCGACTTCCTTCCGGTCTTGTGGCCCTTCACGAAACAGCGCCGGCCTCCGATACGCCGGCCAACCGCCTTTTCCCGAATTGCACTTAATCCACTTCCTCAATTTGCAGCAGTGCTTGCGAATCTGCGCGTCCATGAGGGTATACCCGTGGTACATCAGACATTCGCGCTCGATGGGATTGAACTGATCCAGGTCTGTGCGTATTTTGGAAAGCGGAACGATGTACTCGGTGGGGACGCGTGGGACCGGACCGTTGTGGCCCGATCCGTTGGTGCGACCCTGTGTCTCTTGGCCGTCTTGCGACGCCTTTTCGCGGTCCTTCAGGTTCAAGAGGAGATGGACGAACGCAAATTCGCGTTTGCTCGCGGTGTCCTTGTCCTCCCAAGCCTGAAGGTGCCCAACTGTCTTCTTTCGCAACTGGAACTGGAGAATGGAGGCAGTTCTAGAGAGAACGGGGAGGATGCGGCTTCTCACTCGGTGGACCGGCTCCATCTGTCCGGAAGCGTCACTTACCAGCAGGACATCGGCGTGACAGTCTTGCCTGTTCTCCGCCTGATTGCGGTCCTGACAGGTGAACTCCTCGATCAGAGCATCGGTGCCCTGATTGTCGGAAACGCCGCCGTCCACGAGCCGGTCCCCGTACACCACGGTCGGGGGGAACACCCCAGGGACCCCGGACGACGCGCCAACGACCTTCGAGATAGGGATCACATTGCGATTCACTCTATGGAGCTCACGCAAACCCACAACCGGCTCACGTGCGAATGAGCGCCTTTCACCATCCAGGAGGGACGTTGTATGCAAGATGACTTTGGGCCCGGTCCGAGGATGTGCATCGCTCATTTCCTTCGGTGTTGACCACGTAACTGAAGGAAGATGATCCAGGGTCGCCTTTTGGTAGAACCACTCGTCGTACTCTCGTTGCATGATGTCGGACCGCGAGAAATCGCGACGAAACAGGGCCTTGATGAACAGTAGAGGGTGGTAGAACGGCATGAAGACCAGAGCCCGTGACCGCATGTTGTGATCAAGGCCCCGGAAGAAGCACTTCGCAATCTCCTCGAAGATCCCCAAACGCGCGGCATCGATGCTCGCCGAATCAGTTAGGGCATCGGCGCGCTTCCGCAGGCGTTTTTCCATTTCGACCGCGTAGTAGGCAGCGATGATGGCCCCCCCGGATACTGCGGAGATCGTTTGAACGTGCTTCATGACCCCCAGTTCTTCGAGACGACGAATCACACCGAGGTGGAACAGTGCGGCCCGGAAACCTCCGCCCGAGAGAGCGAGTCCGATGCGGGGCGGAGGGCATTTGGGGTTGGACGTTTGGCTCTTGTCTGGCATCAGGGTTCGGAGGGGCTCCGTGGGCCGGAAGGCAGGGGGACCGGGCGGGAGGTTTGGGTATCCGCGGTGCGGGTTATCCGCTGAGGTGGCGGGATTGGCGGAATTCGTGGAGGCGCGCGCCGTGTGGCTCCGGACTTGACGAATGTGCGTGTCGGAAGTCCCGTCAGACCGATTCGGCGGCGATCCGGTGGGTTTGGCAAGCACGAACGAAACGCCCGGTTGACGGCCGGTGCGTTATGGCGAAGGTCCATGTGCGCGTCCGACGATGCGAGTTGAGCCACTACTGACATCCACCACCGCCCCTATGACTTGGGAACAGATCCGCGCGGAGATGGCCGGACCGGGTCACCACCACGCCGTTCAACGGAGTCTCTCCGGGATTCGGCACGGGAATCGACGGAGATGCCACCGGAGTTGCGTACGTTCAGTCATTTGTTTTGAGCGTTCAATCAGACTGCGCCGCCAAGCTGTCGCCCACACGGATCAGTCCGGGCCCGGACCTCGTCGCCGAACACTTCCTGTCGTGCCCGGCGGGGGGACTACGTGAGTCGGGTGGGCGAAGCCGGCGGGACTATCGCTCCTGACGTACGCCCCGCACGAATGTGACGTAGAACGTGTCGCCGTCCGGCGGATGTACCACCCAGCGGCCGTGCTGCTCGTCATCCACGTACGGACCCTCCTCGACCTGCCCATCCGGGTAGGTCCAGACCCAATCGCCTTGCCGCTTGCCGTCCACGTAACGCCCTTCCGCGACATGCCCACTCGCGAAGCGCTCTACCCAGTGACCGTTCTTCTCGCCGTCCTCGTACGGGCCTTCCAGTCTTCCTCCTTCCGGCGGTTCGAGAATCCATCGCCCGTGCTGCTCGCCGTCCACGTAAGGGCCGCTCTCGACCTGTCCGTCGGGGAACTTCCAGACCCAGTCGCCGTTCCGCTTGTCATCGAGGTAGGGTCCTTCCGCGACATTCCCGTTGGCGTATTCCTGTACCCAATGACCGTTCCTCTTGCCGTCTACGTTCGGCCCTTCGGCTCTCCCGCCGTCCGCGTAAATCCAGACCCAATGGCCGTTCCGCTTCCCGTTCAAGTACGGTCCCTCGCCGACGTCCCCGTCCTCAAATCGCTCAACCGAGTGACCGTGCTTTCTGCCGAATCGGTAGGATCCCTCCATCTCCTGGCGATTGTCGGGTAGCCACTCCCACGTCAGGGTCCCCGGGCCGGTGGCGAACCCCGAAGAACACGCGCCGGTCCACTCGGCCACGGCTTCGAGCTGAAGGCCCTCGTTCCAGACGTGACACCCCGGCTGGTTCGCAAGCTCCGTCCAGCACTCGGTTCCCTCCGGCTGTCCGATGCAGTCCGGCGCGTCCCGCCGCTCCAGGATCCGCTCCACATCCTCCAGAAGCGCGAGGGCGGCCTCGTAGAACTCGCCATCCCTCCCGGCGGCCGTCAGATAGCCGGTGACGGATTCCCGGGCGGGCTCCAGCGTCCCGGCGGCGAACGTCGCCTGGGCGCGTCGAAAGTGGAACTCCGTCGGGAGTTCGATTCCGTGCTCCGCTTGCAGGGTCAGGATCTCTTGCAGGGCCTCGAGGGCCTCTTCGGTCTCCTCTGCCTCGATTAGTAGCTCGGCGCGCAGCAGCAGTTGATCCGCCAGGATCTCGGGCGGGAGTTGGGCGCCGCCTACCGGTTCGCTCGCCAGGAGCGCGATCAATAACAGGCCACGCGCACCGTTGGTCATCGCGGCTTTCCTCCCGGCGGCGTAGCGATCATGCCACGCCGCCCGGTGCGCCCCGCACCCGCTTCGCCCTGCGAGGCGCCCCCCGCCGGAACGCCTGCGCATCGCCCCGCACGCCCTCGTCGTGTTCGCGGACCGCGGCGCGTTCTTTGCGGGCCGCGTGCGGGGTCTGGCCATAGACGCGCCGGAACCACCGGATGAAGTGCGGGCCGTCCGAGAAACCGCAGTCGAAGGCGATCTGGCCCACCGAGTGGCTGGAGTTGAAGAGCCGCCAGCGCGCGTGCTGCAGGCGCATCGCGCGCAACACCTCCGTCGGAGTGAGTTCCGTATGCGCCTTGAAGGCGCGGTTGAGCTGGCCCACGGTCAGGTGCAGGGCGCGGGCGATGTCCCTGACTGAGGAATGCCCCGACAGGTCCTGGCGCATCAGCCGGATAGCCGCCTCCACCCGCTTGTCGCCGCAGGATTCGAGGTCGCGGAAGGGTTGGTCCGGGGCATGGAACGCGGAGCGGTGCTCGTCCACGAGGAGATCGGCGAGGCCCTTCGTCGCCCGCGTCCGGCTGGTGAAGCGGGAGACGATGTCCACCGCAAGATCGATCGACGCGGTCCCGCCGGGGCAGGTCGCGATGTTGTGGTCGAACGCATAGACCTCGTGGACGGCGACCTCCGCCCGCGGGAACCGGGCCCGGAACTCCTCGGCGTGGCGGAAGTGCACGGAACAGCGGCAGTGGTCCAGCAGGCCCGCGGCCGCCAGCGCGAAACACCCGGTGCAGAGTCCCGCGATGAGCAGTCCCGCCTCGTCCGCCCGCCGGAGGAACGCGAGGGTCTCGGGAGGGTGCCGCCGCGACGACGGCAACGGACCGCCCACGACGACGACGCAATCGAAACGGGTCGGATCCCCCAGCAGCGACTGCGGGGTCACCGCGACGCCGCCGCTCGCCAGCACCGGCTCCAGCGTCGGCGCGACGATCTCCCAGGCGCAGTGGGTCCGGCCGGCGCCGTCCGCCGGGTAGGACGCGTGGCGGAGCACGTCCAGGAACCCCGCGAAGGACAGCATGGTGAACTGCGGCAACAGGACGAAGCCGACCCGAATGTCGGGCTCGATCGGCTGCGGCTCGGTTTTCGCGTTGGGCGGAGCGGCGGTGCTCACCATCGTTTCGCGACGCCCGTTTCCGCCGGCGGTCAGGGCTCCTGACGGACCCCGCGCACGAACTCCACGTAGGTCACTTCGCCATCCGGGAAAGCGACCCTCCACCGGCCGTGCTGCTTCCCGTCCACATACGGGCCGCTCTCGACCTGCCCGTCCGGGTAGTTCCAGACCCAATCGCCTTGCCGCTTGCCGTCCACGTAACGCCCTTCTGCGACATTCCCACCCGCGAAGCGCTCTACCCAGTGACCGTTCTTCTCGCCGTCCTCGTACGGGCCTTCACCTACATCTCCATCGGCATCCTTGGTGACCCAGTGCCCGTTCCGCTCGCCGTTCATCATCGGTCCTTCATGAACGGCACCGCTCGCAAACCGAAGGACCCAGTGGCCGTGCCGCTCACCGTCCACGTACGGCCCTTCCTGAACCCCTCCGTCCACAAATCGCACGACCCAGTGCCCGCGTTCCTTCCCGAACCGGTACGGCCCCTCGGAAACCCAACCCGCAGTGTCCCGGATCACGCACTCGCCATGCGACCGGCCGTATCGGAGGTTTCCTTCCTCTTCCTGCTCACCATCACGATACGTCCAGGTCACCGCCCCGGGGCCTTGTGCGAAACCAGCCGAGCACTCGCCCGTCCAGGTCGCGGTCTCCGTCGCCTGCGGGACGCGATTCCACACGAAACACCCGGGATGGCTGGTGAGTTCCATCCAGCATGCCGGACCCTCCGGCAGGGGCGAGCACTCGGGTGCATCGCGCCGCTCCAGGATCCGGTCCACGTCTTCCAGCAGCCCGACGGCATCGAGGTACGACTCCGCCTCCCGGTTCACAACCGCCAGGTACTCGGTGACCGATTCCTTCGCCGTCCCCAGCAGCCCCACCGCGAACTCCGTCCGCCCTTGCTCGAAACGGAAGTCCGCCGGCAACTCCAGCTTGTGTTCCTCCGCGAGGGCGGATGCCTCGTCCATGGCCTCCACCGCCGCGTCAAGTTCGTCGGCTTCGATCAGCCGCTCAGTCCGCAGCAGAAGCTGATCCAACAGGACCTGAGGCGGGAGCTGGTGGCCAGCCCCTGGCGCGGCTGCGGACCAGAACAGGCCGAAGCAAAGGGCCGGCACCAAGAGGCCGTTCCTGACCGGGGACGATCTCCCGGGTCTCGATGCAGGGTGTCGTCCCGACCTCTGGCCTCGCAAATTCAGAATCGTGCCCAACCACATCCCCCCTGGTGCCGGATTGCGGCTCTAGAGATTGGACCGTAAGTTACTGAGAATTACAAATCGTAATGTGACTTGCCCTGTTGGGTCTACGGCATCCCATCTGTGGGACACATGGGCGCGGCGAGGAGCGACCTGGATGAGGGTCCGTGGCGCTGCTTACGGTCGTTGCGCGATGCGAATCGCCGCCGAGGATCAGGGTTCCTGCCGTATCCCGCGCACGAACTCCACGTAGGTGACTTCACCATCCGGGAAAGCGATCCGCCAACGGCCATGCTGCTCGTCGTCCACGTACGGGCCGCTCTCGACCCGCCCGTCCGGATAGGTCCAAATCCATCGGCCGTTTCGTTTCCCGTCCACGTAGGGGCCTTCTCCGACATTCCCGCTCGCGAATCGCTGCACCCAGTGGCCGTGCATTTCCCCGTCCAGGTACGGCCCTTCCTGCGTACCCCGTGCGTCCGTGAACCTCAAGACCCAGTGGCCGTGCCGCTTGCCGCCCATGTACGGGCCTTGCTGAACACCACCGCTCGCAAACCGCAGGACCTAGTGGCCGGTTTTCTCGCCGTCCTCGTATAGGCCTTCCTGTTTACCTCCATCCGGCAGTTCGATCACCCAACGGCCGCTCTCTTCGTTGTCCACGTATGGCCCCTCCGCGACATTCCCGTTCGCGAATCGCTCGACCCAGTGGCCATTCTTCTCGCCGTTTGCATACAGCCCTTCGTGGACGCCTCCATCGGCTTCCCTGATGACCCAGTGGCCTTCTCTCTTCCCGTCCACGTACGGCCCCTCAGAAACGGCGCCGGTGGAGGACCGTAGGATCCACTGGCCGTGCGCCTTCCCGAACCGGTACGGCCCCTCGTTGACCCAACCCGTACCGCCCCGGATCACGGAATTGCCATGCGGCTGGCCGAACCGCCGATCCGCGTCGTGTTCCTGTGTGCCCTCAGTATGGGTTCAGGTCAGGGTTCCGGGGCCTTGGGCAAACCCGGCCGAACACGCGCCCGCCCACATCGCGGATGTGATGCGTGTCACTCTCGTTCAATAGTTCGTTTCGGCATTTCAGTGATGGATGCTCCTCGATGGCAAATAAAGGGTGGTCGAGAATCCATTGCGAGCGACACGCGCCGTCGACGATGCGCGCGGTCCTCAGCCCCATACCCTTGTCAACAACCTACACGTCTCATCCGAAGCGGCGTTCCCTCGCTGCCCAGCGAAGACCGAGTGGGACGCGGAGGCTCACCGATGAAGACCTAGGAACGGCACCCTGGTCCGCCGCAAGTCTCCCTCGTCCGTGGCCGACTGCGTATCAAGAGTCTTAAGCAGTGCCGCCGATCTTGAACGAAGACCAAAAGACTAATGGCTGAACTCGAACTTCATCAAACCGTACAGGACAAAATCCTATGTCACCATTCAAACCGATCCTAGCGGTCCTAAATCTGTTTGCGCGCATCTCCTCGTGGATGTTTGGGAAACTCAACGCGGTTGCCACATGGGTTCTGCAGCATTGGATCGAAACCGTTGTTGGTGTCCTCCTGACCACTGGAGGTGCCGTCGCCGGAATCCAGATCGATGAGAAGATACTGGATGCGAACCAGGATCCACCTAGACACGCCACGCTCAGCGAAAAGGACGTTAAGGCAATTTCCCAAGTGTTTGATGGGAAGATCCAGGCGTTTGAGGAGAGAATGAAGAGTGACATTCTAGAATTGCAGCAAATCGCCAATGACACAACGAAGGCAAACCAGACGAGCCACACGACAATCATTGAGTCTATAGAATGTGTTCGAGTGAGGCTCACAAATGCCGCTGGCATGCTTCATGGGATCACTAAGCGTCTAGACGACATGGATGCCAAGCCTGGGCAGAACGAGCGCTGAGAGATCCTCGGTTGCTGACGATACAGACACGTGGCACCGTAGGCGAGGCACCAGTTCCGAGGAGTACACCACTTGAAGTCCGAGAATAGGTCCAGTAATCATCGAGAAGGCACTCTCTGGATATTTGCGGCATGCTTGGTAATAGTGTGGGTAGGCTTTTTCCTCGGCGGAATTCTGATAGATACGGGGCCACATCGCGGTTCATTGGCGGCTATCGCGTCACCCCACGGATGCGACCTGTGTCCCCTGTTGCGAAGTGCGTTGGTTGTCTTTCTGTTTTACACGCCGACTAACATTGCCTTCTTGAGCGTCTTGTCCGGGATGTTGGGGGGAGTTGGCAATTTGGTTCATCTAGGGCCAGATTCAGGTGATGAGAGGGACAAGGATCGGAGTTATCCGCTTCTCTCGGCGCTCGTTAGAGGATTCGCCGTGTATCTTGTCTTGATCTCTGGCGTAATCCTCGTTACGTTGGACCCCGTTGCCAATCCAAGCGCCGATGCTTATGTGCGGCTGGCAGGGCTCATATCAGCGTTTAGTTTCGCTGCCAGTTACAGTCCCAGGTTCTTTGCAAGGGCGGCAGAGCGGATCATGGGCGTGAAGTCCCCTTGAGTTCGTGCGGCGCCGACGGGTTAGACCCGTTCCAGACGGCGGATGGTTCGGTACCGACGCGCGGCAGTCGGAGATATAACCGTCGTAGGCAGAGCGGCCGTCGCGTTCTGTCCGGTGATTGCCACGAGGACTTCGGCGGCCATGAGGGTCTCGATGGCCCGGGTCGCCGTCGGCTTGGTGGCCCTGATGCGGTCCATTGCGCCCGCCACGGTGAGGATCGGGTGGTCGTGGAGCAGCTCAAAGAGATGCGCGGGCGTGATCGAGCCCGCTTTCGATAGGGTTGGGACCGTATCGATGGGAGTCCAATTTCCCACGCCACACTGGAATGCAAAGCGGTCCCGCGGCCCGTGACCGGAAGGAGTTGAAGATGGTGTTACGCAGTTTCGCGGCTGGAAGAGCCTCTGCACAAATGCGGTGCCGCGATTCGCCAGCATATACTCACCCCGGGATTCGTCCCGTGGCGAGCGGGGAAACTCAAAGTGCGGTGAGTCGTCTGTTACGCACCTGCGGTCGTAGCGCAGCAATATCCTTGATCGGAACCTCGATCATGACCATGACCCCTGTTTGGGCGTCCGGCCAACCTCGGGACCGAGTGGTTGCGGAAATGCTCGAATCGGATATTCGGAGGACGGCTGAGCGGGGCCGCGTGCCATCCCATCGTGTGCTGACGGGCACCTTGAACGCTGGCGAATCCGAGAGTGTACAAGTCCATACGTGTTCCGGTATGGAGTACAGGGCAATCGGGATGTGTGGCCTCGGTTGCAGTGACCTGGACCTGACCGCCTACAACGCGACGGCTGAGGTCATGGACTCTGATGTTCTGCCTGACGACGTGCCCATCGTCCATTTCACTCCGACTGCCTGCGGATTCACGACCCTCTCCGTGGAAATGGTGGAATGTGATGGCTCCTGCGAGTGGGCTGTCCAACTGTACATAGACGATCCCGCGGCTCCCTCCGGCGTATCCGGTGCCGAGAATGGCGAGGCCCCGACGTGGTCGTCCGACTGGGACGTTTACCTCGGGACCTATCGAGGTGCCTGGGGCGACACCACCATCCTCCGCCACGAGAACCGGTTGTTGGTCTTATTGCCGCTGTCTCAGCAGCAGAACGGTGCGGCTGGCGTGCTGAGACCGGCGGATTCAGCTCACGTCTTCCGGCTGGAGAGCGACGGATCCAGCGCCGACGGGGAAAAGGTGCGTTTCGTGGTGAACGGCTCGGGCGCGGCGACCACGGTGTTCGTCGCGGGGCAGGAATCCCGCCGTGTGGAGTAGGCGGGGGTCACCCGACGGCCGCATGTTGTTGCGGGCGATAGCAACGACCTGTCGACAAGTCAGATGTAAGTCTTCGTTGCTAACGTGGAGGATGGTGTTTGCGGCACCGTGAGCGCGGGCAGCGTCACACCGCCGCCCGCCTTCGGCGGGCTGTGCTCCAAGCCTACGCGCCACGCGGGCTTTCGGCGCGGGCCTTCAGGGCTGCCGCCATGTCGTTGAAGCCTTGGCGAATGACCCTGCCGAAGAGCAGCGCCACCAGGGGTGTCAGCAGTCCGGTCGTGGCGTCCGTGGTGAAGTAGCGGCAGCGCGTTGGGCCCGCCGCTGCTCCCGGCGGGCGACGAGCAGGAAACGCGCGCCCATCGTCACGCCCCAGGCCAGGAGCTGCGGTGGCTCGACGGTTTCGATCCGCTCGGGCTGCTTTCGCTTCAGGCGCCCGAGCGTGAAGTGCAGCATGACCGGCGAGCCGATTTCGAGGTTTGCCTCGACACGCGTGGTGAAGGGGTTCCACTCTCTGTAGCGCTCGAAGTCGACGAGGATCTCCCAGACCCGTTCGATCGGCGCATAGATCTCCACCGGATCTGAAGCCACCAGGTACCGGAACACGGTGACTACCGGTCAGCGGCTGAGCAGGATCCGCCACCGCCATCCCGGATCGGCGGCCTGCGCTCAGGTTGGTCTGGACCGCCACGAGGAGCGCCGGTCCGGGACTGAACATCGCAACCAGCAGGGCGACATTGAAGGCGAGGAGCTGCGCCAGCGTCATGGCGGCCTACGGTATCGCGGGCCGCGCGCAGAGGCCGGGCGTGCCCGGCGGTACGCTGCCGGCATGATGCACGAGGAACTGACCGTCCTGCTCGACTATCACTACTGGGCCCGCGACCGCCTGCTGGATGCGGTCGACCGGCTGAGCCCGGACGAGTTCCGGCGGGACCTCGGGAGCAGCTTCGGTTCAGTCCGGGACACGCTGGTCCATACCATGTCGGCCGAATGGGTCTGGTGCTCCCGCTGGGAGGGGCGTCGGGCGCGGATCTCCGGTCGCTCCGCTCCCTCCGTCCGCGCCCGACGCGCCCATCCCGGAACTCATCCCCCGCCACCTATCCGACCGCAACCCCTCCAGATCCCGTCAACCCACCCCTCCGCCGGCACCCAATCACCCCGAAAAAGTGGGACATTTTCGAAGCCCAGAAGTGGGACATTTTCGAAGCCCATTGACAGGCCATCCGGAGGATGGAGGGGGGTCGCTCCCAGCCCCATTCTCCGCGCAAACGCGGAGAATGGGGGAGAGGATGAGGTGCCCGAAGGGCAACGGGGACAAGGGCTTTCGAGAAGCACGGGGTGTGCGAGAAACGGCAAAAGGAGCGGCAAAAGGTGGGTGTTGTCCTTTTGCCGCAAAATGCTGACCCCGAAAGCTGCGCAACGGGCGAACAAAGCCGTGCTTGGCTCGCACAAGCATGTGCGTCCCGCCTCGCGATGCTCGTAGCCTTCTTACCGGCACGACCAAACGGTTACCGTTCGTGTAAGCGTTCGGTCGTGGGTGTATGAGGGGGGGGTTGGGACTGGTAACGCGGCTCGATATTGGCTATGGTCGGGGCCATGGCGGATGGCGAGCCGGGAGTCGCCGCGGTTCCGGCGGTTGCCGCGGCGACGTGGGTTTCGGTGCCGCCGGACTGGCGACGGTGGTATTGGGAGGCGCGTGAACGTGCGGAGTCGGCGGAAGCGCGAGCCTTCGATGCCGTTTCGACGACTCCGGGACACGCGCTCAACGCTGAACTCCGCGCCGGTGGAGTGTCGTGCAGCTCCGGGAAACGCGCGGAATCAGTGGGCAGGTATGCCCAGCCGGGGATCGTGGCGGAGTAACGCGAGCCCTTGATTGTGCAACTGACGAACACGCTCCCGTGACAGATGGAGTTCGCGGCCGATGGCCGTGAAGCTCGCCGGTCCGTCCCCAGGGAGGCCGTAATGGCGCTCCATCACGTGTCGCAGACGTTGTGGCAGCTCGGAAATAGCAGTATTGAGGAATGATCGGTGCTCGGCGGCCGAAGCGCAGTCCAAGGGATCCGGCTGCTGCGAGTCCGCGACGGACGAGAGCAGCGGCCTGCCTCGCGGACCAGCGGGTGCATCAAGGGAATCCACGTCCGGGACCCGCCGTATCGTGATCCGCACACGTTCCGTCGAAACACCGAGTTCACGGGCGCAATCCTCCACGGTCGGCGCCTCGTAATGGCCGGAGCGGCAGGACTGATTGTGGGCCTCCTGCTCCAGGTCGGACAGCACGCTCGCAGCCCGTCGCCGGAGGCCCAGCACTTCCAGGGGAATCCGAATCGTCCGGCTCTTGATCGAGATCCAACGGCAGATCGCCTGCCGGATCCAGCCAGTCGCGTAGGTCGAGAACGGGACTCCCCGCTCGGGGTCAAACTGGCGGACCGCCGCCAGGAGTCCCAGATTCCCCTCCTGGATGAGGTCATCAAGCGGGAAGCCGCAACGCTCGTAGTGCTTCGCAATCCGCACCACGAGGGCGAGATTCCCCTCCACCATCTCGTTGCGGCTCGCCCGGAACGCCTCTTCCGCCCTGCCGTCGCGCGCACCCTTCCGGGTTTCCGCATCCTCCGCGTCGTGCATCGCCCGACAACAGCGTCTCGCACGGTCTGCTGAGATCCGTCGGCGCCGGCGGACTTCTCGAAGATAGATGGCCAATGCGCTGTGATCTCCAGCTCCCGCTTCGGCCGACGGATCGGCTCTGGCGGCCGCCGCGCCGGGCGGCCGAGCGGTGTCGCCCGGGCACGCTCCGGCCTGCTGCTCCTCGTGGAAGTCGTCGGTTTTGGTGTCGCTCGTCATGGCATCCACTCCCCCTGTCCTCGTGGCCCGCACGACCGGCCCGGCGCAAGAGGGATCACGCCCGAGTCAGTTCAGCGCGCGGCCGCAACGCCCTTCTTTTAGCCGCATCCGGCGCGTACCGCAAGTCGGACCGCTCCGGATCGCTGGCAGTCCACAGGACGGGCAAGCGCGGGCTGTGGTAACGGTACGAGTCGGGACCAGCGTGGGGCCCTTGGCAGCGGCGGCTGGCCCGGCTAAATACACGGGACGCGACCTCGGCGGGTCGCAGGAGGTATCAAGACCATGCCCAGAACTCCCACAGGCATCAAGACGGTCGTGGTTACACTGCTGTTCTTCCTTGGCGCGCTGGTTGCCTCGTGCGGCAACGACGAGTTCCGACTCTCCCCAACAGCGCCCGCCACTCCCGAAGCCATGTCCGAGCCGCAGCGTCCTCTTGCTGCGGCTTCGTCAGCAACGGCCCCGGATGCGCGATCCGTGGCGGCATCCTCCGCAGTTCCCGACGTCGCTCAGAGAGCATCACGGGTTGCCAACTTCGCCGCCCCACAGCCCCCGTTGTCAATCTTTCAAGCATTCGATGGAGCTCTTGACGAGCTGCTGGACGACCTTCCGGTCGTGATTGAACAAGCAATGAACGCCGGGCAATCCAAAGCCAGCGTAAGTGCGAGCCTCGTCCCCGGCGTCTTGGGGATTGTCGGACGCTTGGTCACTCTCACAGACGACGCGTACATCTCGGTCCGTCCCGGGGCCGTGAATTCTTCAACAACAAGTTCGGCCCCCTGCACTGAATGTTCGGACCACCTCACGCGTTGCCTCGATGATGCCTTGGACAATTTCGTCGATTGTCTTTTCGGTTGCGGTGCATTCGACGGTGGATGTCGGCGACGTTGCAAGGACGCTTGGCGGGCAGAAAAAAGCGCCTGCTACGACGCGCACCGGGATTGCGTCCGGACGTGTACGCCGAAGTGAGCAGTGCGGTGAATGGGACGGTGCTTACCGTTCGGGTCGGAGTTGGTGTCGCGTTCGGCTTCGGCGCCGGACTGGCGCTGGCGAACAAGGTGATCGAAGGGGGCAAAACGGACTGGCCGGCGACGGGCCTTCTGGGATGGGGAATCATGGTGGGAACCGCCACCGGTTTCCTGGTCGGATGCCTGATGATGCGCTGGCTCAAACACTCGTTAACGACGCGAACGACACCCTGGATCCTTCTTGGATTGGGGTTGGGACCGCTGTGCGCGCTTGTGATCCATGCGGCGTTTTGGGACATGGGATCTTCGGTCGCCGGAATCAGCGCGGGCATCGGGGGCATAGGCCTGTGGAACGGGATGCTTCTGGGTTGCGCTTTTGGAAATCGACTGCCTGGGCGAGCGTAGAGGGACCGAGGAAAGCACCAGCGGGATCGACCCATGCGCGGCTACCGGAACGCTGCGGCTCTATGCGGCGTTCTCTTGTTCGATAACGTCGCACACGTTGCGGCTGCGAGTCGGGCCGACTGACAACGTGCCGCACGAACAGCCGGTATGTCAGCTTCGGTTCGGGTGTTCGAGGGAACCCGACCGGTTCCCCAAGACCGTGAGCGAGAAGGGAACCAGTCGGTGCGCGGGTATCGTCGCGCCGTGCGCGACGATACCGGAGGTTCCGCACGAGCGTGTGCCAACCCCGGACTGGGAACCGCAGCACGATCCTTCGCCAGCCTATCCGACGAGCCCCGCCCCCGCGCTCTCGGTCCCGACCAGGAACGCGGCCCACTGCTCCATGAGCACCCGCCGCCGCTTGACCAGGTCCGTGCGCCGGTAGGCCGCCTCGATGTTGTTCGTGTTCACTTGCGCCAGCGCCAGCTTGCATACCTCGCGCGGGGCGTCGGACCAATCCGACGTCCAGTCCCGGACTGCTTGTCGGGCGGGCGGAGGGACTGTGTAGTCTAGCTTGCGCTTAAGTGACCTGCCGGCTCTGGTGCTCTGGTGGTCATCTCGGGCGCCTCCGCTGAGGCCCTGAAGGGTGACGCGAGTCCGGCGACGACCGTTAGAAGCTATCGAGAGATAGCCTGCCAATGGACGGTCGTCCGGGGGCCGCAGGGGGAGCGGTGAGCACGGAAAGCGCCGTGAGCGCTTTCGCAGGGTGATAGCGTCGTGGGACGCGTCCGTAGCGGGGAGAGGGAACCAAATGAGATCCAGCACGACCAAGGCGGTTCTCGTGGCGCTCCTGGCGGCTGGCTGCGGATCCGGCAGCAATCCGGGATCTCCCGCTCCGGCCGCGCCTGCGCCCCCGGCTCCTGCTCCACCCGAGCCCGACAGGCCGGAGGGGCCTGTTGTTCTGGCGGTGGATTTCGACACGGCACCGCTCGGCCCCTACACGCGGGAAGTCCTCGAAGTGGACTGGCCGGGCAGCGAGTGGATCACGCTCGAGCACGACCGGACAGAGATCATCGAAGGCTCGTCCGCCTTCTCGGGCCGTTCGCTGCGCCATAAGTTCATCGGTGGCGCGCGGGTCCACGGCCATAGTGTCCAGGCCCGGGTCCCACTGGGTGGCTCCTACGAGGAGCTCTACGTCAGCTACCGCCTGCGCTTCGGAGAAGGTTTCGACTTCGTCATGGGGGGCAAGCTGCCCGGCCTGTTCGGCGGCGAGGGCAATGTCGGCGGGGATGTCCCGGACGGGACCGACGGGTGGAGCGGCCGCATGATGTGGCGTGAGGAGGGAGCGGCCACCCAATACCTCTACCACCCCGACCAGCCCGGGATGTTCGGGGAGTACTTCTACTGGGACCGCCGCTTCGTGCCAGGCGTCTGGCACACGGTCGAAATGCGCTTCACCATGAACACGCCCGGGTTTCGTGACGGGACGTTGGAGACCTGGTTCGACGGAGCCGAAGCCGTGCTGCTAGAAGGGCTGCGCTTCCGCGACGTGGACACCTTCGCGATCGACGGGTTCTATCTTGTGACTTTCTTCGGCGGCGGCACCGACGACTGGAACGCGAGCAAGGACGAGTACATCTACTTCGACGACATCGTGATCTCGGCGGAGCCGATCCGGCAATAGGTGACTTTGGCCCGGCTCGCCGCCAAATACTAGGCCAAGTATCCGAAGGCGGTCACCTGCCTGACCAAGGACCGGGAGGCGCTGCTCGCGTTCTACGACTTCCCGGCGGAGCACTGGCAGCACATCCGGACCACCAACCCCATCGAGAGCGTGTTCGCCACGGTCCGGCATCGCACCGTTCGCAGCAAGGGCTGCCTCTCCCACCAGACGGCGCTCGCGATGGTCTTCAAGCTGGTGACCGCAGCCAGCAAGACCTGGCGCCGCCTCAACGGCTATGAAAAGTTGCCCCGGGTCGTCCAGGGCGTCAAATTCACCGACGGCATTCCGGCCGACGAAACCGAAACCCGCGCCGCCGCCTGATCATGTCGTCACCCACTTTCGGCCATAGCTCGGGTTTGGCGGCGACTCCGCTTTGCAAGATTCTCAGGATCGTCTCCATGTTTCGGGCTGGGGCTGGACACTGTGCACCGAGTGTGGCAATTCGCCGCCATCCTCAGGGGCGATTTGCTGAAATGCAGGTAGACGTGCTGCCAACCAGCGGGTGAACACGAACCCAGCGGCATAAGCCGTTGGCGGGGATAGACTGGCGCGCAGCGATGGACTGGCGGCGGGCGGCATCCGGGTTGCGGTACCGGATTGTGGGTACCGGGGAAGTCGTCATTGAGTTGGAGCCCGGAGGCGCGGTGATGGCCGAGAGTGGCCGGCTGGTGTATCGGCGCGGGGAAGTGGATTGGTCACGCGCCGCGAGCGGCCGTGGGGTGGTCGGGAAGTGGCTGAATCGTGCGCAGCGCCAGGCGGCGGGGATGGCAGCGCGGATGAGCCGGTATGAGGGAGCCGGGGAGGTGGGGTTCGCGCCGGCGAGTCCCGGCGCAGTGTCGGCGGTGGAGTTGCGGCCCGGCGTGGCTGAGGTGGTTTGCCAGGCCGAGAGCCTGGTGGCTGTTGAGGCGGGGATTCAGGCCGACGTGGCCCTGGTGAGGCGGATCCGAGAGGCGGGGTCCCGGACCACGTTGGCGATGATCCGGCTGAGGGGCGAGGGCGTCGCGTTCCTGTGTGCGCATAGCTCCGGGGTGACGGTCGAGTTGAGGGCCGGGGAGGCCGTGGAAGCCGCGTGGTGGGCGGTGGCCTGGTATGAAGCGACCGCCGACTACCGGCTGTTGATGACGGGCGGCGGCGGGATGTTCCAGGAAAAGCGCGCGTGGATGGCCGGGATCAGGGGACCGGGACGGGTTGTGCTTCAAGGGCAGCGGGGAGGTATGCGGGGGTGGTGACCCAAGTGTTGTCGTCGCTGCGCCAGCCCGTCAGATAGCGGGCTTCTTCGACGGCGCGCCGGCCTTCGACCCGGCTCATGTGGAGCACGAGGGAGATTCCGTTCACGATGTTGCGGCAGATGGCGTCCCATGGGAGGTCGTGGGCCTGCATTGCGCAGCTGGCGAGGCGGTCGAGGGCGGACGTGGCGTTGTTCGCGTGGATGGTCGTGAGGCTGCCGCCGTGGCCGGTGTTGAGGGCTTGAAGCAGGTCCGCGGCCTCCGCGCCCCGGATCTCGCCGACCACGATGTGGTCGGGGCGGTGGCGGAGCGAGTGTTTCACCAGGTCGCGGATGGTGGTGGCGGATTGCCCGAGTTCGCGGGCTTCAAAGCGGACGAGGTTTGGTTGGTGGATCCGGAGTTCGAGCGTGTCTTCGATGGAGACAATGCGCTCGGCCGGGGGCAAGAGGGAGATGAGGGCGTTCAGCATCGTCGTCTTGCCGGATCCGGTGCCACCGGCCACGAGGATGTTCCGGCGCTCGGCAAGAGTCGTCCGGGCGGCGTCCAGGACGACTTGCGGGAGCGAACCGGCCGTCACGAGGTCCTTGGGGGTGAAGCCGCGTTTGCCGAAGCGGCGGATGGTGATGGCAACGTGCGGCGAGGCGGGCGGGACGCAGATAGCCACGCGGGAGCCGTCATCCAGGCGGGCGTCGAGGGTGGGTTGCGAGTCGGGGTCGAGGCCGAGGGGGCGCGCGATCTGGATGGCGGCGCGGTGGAGCACGTCGGCGGTGAGGTTCGGCGCGGGGAACGGTTCGAGGCCCGCGCCGGCGCGTTCGACCCATACATTCTGGGGCCCGTTGACCATGAGTTCGGTAACGGAGGCGTCGTCGAACAGGTCGTCGAGGCCAGGGAGGAACCGCTTGAGGTGGGTGATGCGGATGCTCATATCTGGCCGGCATCACGCGCGCGCCAGTACGGGCGCTCGCGGGGGAGGTAGTGAGGCTTGAGGTAGACGCGGGTGGCGGCCTGCGCGTTGGTTCCGTCGTAGGGGAGGATGATCGCCTGACAGTTTTCCAGGAGGGAGAAGGCGCGGGGGTGGAAGAGCGGCTCGCGCTGCTCGCGGTACGACTTCGAGGTCCCGAGGGTGCCTTTCGCGCCGCCGGCGCGGGCGGTGATGACGGAGAAGCCGGGCTTGGCGGACTCGGTGAAGGAGTAGGACGGGGAGAGCCGAAGGATCTTGCCGCACATATTGGAGGCCAATTCCGCGCTGCTCTCGTCGCTGAGGGAGAGGAAGACTTTGGTCCGGAGGGTTTGGAGAAGCGTGCGCCAGGCGTCCTGGCCGGGGAGCACGCTTTTGAGCGAACTGATGGATTGCGTGGCGACGATGGGAATGACGCGCGACTGGCGGGTGAGGGCGAAGGCTTTTTCGTCGCCGGAGGGATCGTCCTCCCCCACGGACGCGAAACTGTGGTACTCGTCGCAAAGGAACACGGCAGGGCGGAAGTAGCGGTTGGGGTTGGTCTTGATCTGCGCCGGGCGACTGAGAAGGGTTTGCAGCCAGGCGTTCTTCAAGAGGACGCCGACGGTGCGGGCCAGGGCCGGATTTGCGCCGGCCGGCATGTTGAGGGCGATGACCTTGCCCGACTCGATCAGGTGTTCGAGAGGCGGGAGGCGTTCCAGGAGGCCGCTGGCCACGGTGGGCGTCGCACCAGGTGGCGGCGGCGGCAGGTCCTCGGAGACCGGCGGCGCAGGTTGCGGCGCTGGCGGGCAGAACACGCGGGCCACGTCCGGCAGGTCGAACATGGAGAGGAAGACGCTCACGCCTTCGACGATGGAGGTCCGGAGTTTGGTGTCGAGTTGGAGCCAGTCGTAGCGGTACCAGCGTTCGATGGCGGCGACGCGCTGTGCGTGCTCGCTCGGGGGCCGGTGGTTGTTTTCGATGGTGGCCGGGATCCCGAGAGAAGCGAGGTTGTCGAGTAGTCCTTGATCGTAGGGGGTCCGGTCGCGCTGCGTAGGGCCTTCGCCGCCAGCAGGCTCCCAACGGTAGTTGAGCAATCCTGCGTCGCTGTGGCGGGATACGTCCAGGCGCGGAGCGACGATGTAGGAGGTGCCTGTCGGCCCGGCAAGCGCGTGTGCCTGTTCGATCTTCTTGCCGATGCGGTCGGAGTCGATGGCGCAGAGGTAGAGGTCGCGGAAGGTCACCCATTGGTCGGGCAGCGCGCGGTGGAGTTCGATCAGCCAGCGAATGAGGTTGGTGTAAGCCTGTTGCCAGAAGGGTTCCTTGCTCTTGCCGAAGAGTTGGTTGAGCAGGGAGGCGACGGTGTAGGCGAGCGAGTAACTATCCATGGCGGTCGCCAGGGGGTTCCATTGCCAGCGGCCGCCGAGGGCGAGTTCGATGTAGTCGTCTCCCCGGCCGGCGTCCTCGAGGTCCGCGCGAATGTCGTGGCAGAAGTCTCCTTTCACTTCGAGGACGAGAGCGGCGGCCCGCTTCTGCGGGTCCGCAGATTGCCACGAGAGCAATTGGCGGGCGAACGGGCGCATACAGGCCGAGGTTTTTCCGGTTCCGACGGCGCCGAAGATGGCGACCCCGGTATACAGGCCCCGCTCGGGGAGCGTGAGCCAGGAGGGCCGCGTGATTTCGCGCGGCTCGGTCGGATGGTGGATTTCCCCGACCACGAGAGAGGGCGAGTCGTCTTGCGGAGAGGTCGGCCAGGGAGGCAAGGTGCCGCGGCCGGGGCGGCCGTCCCGCGTGAGGGAGCCGAGCCAGAGGCGATACGAACTGGTGAGGACCAGCAGGCCGCCGAAGGCAAGGACGGACGGGACCAGAAGATGCCAGGCGCGGATGACCGAGTAGAAGGTGGGGTCTTTGAGTTCTACGAGGTCGAGAAGGGGATCGTCACCAGACGCGGGGAAGGGCCGGGTTTTGATGGACCACGCCAGTGCGATGAGCGCGAGAAGGATGGCGATGACGAGCCGCCAGCTCAGAAGGCGGCTGGCCGTTTCGGCTGCGCCGGCGGAGTGGTCCACGGCAAAGGCGGCCGCCCGGCCGGCCGCACGCCGGAGGGGCGCAGCGAAGCGGACGATGAGGCAGCCGAGGGACAGGGTGGCGAGGGCCGGGGCCGCGAAGTACCAGGCGCGGAGCGCCGTGTGGGTGTGAGGATCTTCGAGGGCGATGAGATCGAGGATCGGAACGTCACCAGGCCCGGGGAACGCGCCGTAGCGAAGCGTGAGGGAGAGCGTGGCGAGGGCCGTGGTGATGGGGATGATGAGGCGCGCCGTCCGGGTCCTCGAGGTACTCCACGAGGACAGGAGCGCGGGTGGTGCCATCAGCCCGGAGTAGCCTTCCCGCAGGGATCAATCGCGCCGTAGGCGCGGGCTGGGAGCGACCCCGAACCACGAATAAACCGGCGAATGAAGCGGCGGGTTTCGGGGCTGTAGATCCGTAGATCGGAGGGGGGTCGCTCCCAGCCCGACTCTCCGCCCAAAGGCGGAGAGTCCGGTTCGGGAGTATGCGAGCGAACCGTAGTGGTGCCAATAGGTTTCGTGAACGATCACGGATGGGATGTACGAATAAAGCAGCGAATAAAGGGGGGGGTGTCCTTCATTCGTACGAACGTGGCCCCGAGGTTGACCCCGGCGAGGGCAAGTTACTCACGGGAGTCGGGGGTCAGTTCGTCAACTGCCTGGTGCGTCCGCTGGGCGAGCATCGCCAGGTGCGGGAGGTCGTTCAGGCCGAAACTTCCGGTGCTGCGCCAGCCGTCGTCGGTGCGGTAGAGGCGCGAGAAGGTGACGGAGAAGAAGGTTCGGCCATCGGATTCGTTTTCCCAGATGGCGGCCTTGCAGGATCCGACGCGGACTTCTTTCGTCGGGGGGTTTTTGTCGGGGGTGTCAGTCACGGGAGAAGCCTCCTGGTGGGTTAGAGAGCGAGCACATCGGGAGCGAGACGCTCGGCGACGTGGGTGGAGTAAGCGTCGATGCAACTCGCGGCGGCGTGGGCGTCCTTCGCGCGCTGCTTGATGCGCAGCGCGGCTTTGCCCGCTTCGAGCCAGCCGCCGTACTTGTCGAGTGGAGAGAGGTCGCCGGTGGAGTTGGCGAGTTCGACTTCGTCAAGGAGTTGCTGGTCCGCTTCGGAGCGAGAAGCGGCGGGCGCGGGTACCCCGCGCCAGGTTTCGAGGATCGCCGCGTTCGCGGCGGCGGCGTCGTCGGTGCGGGTGACGGCGACGATGTGAACGACGCAACGACGGTGACGAAGGGCTTCCCAAAGCGCCGCGTGGGCGGCCGCCCAGGAGCGGATCCGGTCGGATTGGACGCGATGGCGGCCGCCGGTGTCCGCGAAGACGAATGTGGTGGTCGTGCCATTCCCGGCGACAGGGAGTTTGAAGGCGAAGTAGCGACGGGTAGAGCGAGCGGAGAAGGGGCCCCGATACTGGCGCTGCGGGAGGATGGCAACGGACATTCCCAGGCGCTGGAAGTAGGCCACCTTCTCCGGCTCCGTGGGGAGCCAGGCCAGGTCGTGGTGTTCGAGCACGTAGTCGAGGGAGAGCAGCCGGCGCATGATGAGTTCCGGGGAGCCGCTGCGGCGATGACGGTTGTTCTCGATTCCGAGGACGCGATAGAGGGTGCGGTTGTAGATGTGGCAGACGGTTTGCGGGCACCGGCGATCCGGCATGGGTTCTTCGCGCGCGATCCCGGCTTCGAGGATCGCGGTGACGAATCGACTCGCGACCGGTTGGCTGACGCCGTACCGCGCCTGGTATTGGCTGCGAGTAAAAACGCCGGAGTGGAGGCAGACGAGGGCGAGCCATTCCGCTTGGCGCGGAGCCCAGCCGCGGCCGCGAAGGATCGCGGCCCGCTCCGCGAGAGTGCGGGACGCGGAGGCCGGCGCGGTGGTGGCAGTCATGGTCAGGGCAGAGCCGTGAGAAGCGGCCGGAGCCGGTCGGCGAAGATGACGACCAGCGCGACGGTCCATGCGGCGACCGGGATGACGATGAGGACGACCACAGCAGCGTAGGATTCGAAGCGACGGGTGGTTGCTGTTCTCACGGGGTGTAGGCGTCGAGGGCGGCCGTCGCGGAGGCCGCGCCCGCCTGGAAACCGGCGTGGTAAGTGGCCATAGCAAAGACGGCGGCCCCGAGGAAGAGCAGGAGGCAGAGTTCGAGCGTGGTGAGCAGGGGATCGGTGCGCCGGCAGTGAGGGCAGTACGTCATTCGAAGCCGATGGCGCGATCCGCCTGGAGGTAGGTGATGAGCAGGCCCATGGGATTGAACGGCAGGAGTGCGCCGGGAACCTGGTCGAGGAAGAGGAATTGGAGGCTGACGCTCCATCGTTCGCGGTCGAGTTCGTTTCCCCGTTGGAGCGTCACCAGGTCGAAGTCGGCGGTGGCTGCGTGCGGGGGTTCCGGATTCGGGTTGATCCGGAGCACGACGTTCTCGACCTGCCGTTCTTCAGAGGCGAGGCCCGCGGCAACTTCGGCGACGCCGGCGCTGTCGGTGCGGAAGGCGGCGTTGGCCAGGTCCGAAGTGAGGAAGCGGAGGGAGCGCCCCCATGACACTTCCACGGTGGCGATGCGGCGGCTGTAGAAGTCGGAGAGGAACTGGTTGAGGAAGTATTTGGTGGTGGGGTCCAGCGGGTCGGCGTTCGCTTCGACCGCTTCGTAGGCCAGGGCCTCGGCGCGGCCCACTTCGTCAACGCGAATGACGATGGGTTTGGGGGCCTCTACGTCGGAGAGCCGGACGATGATGATGAGCAGGAGCAGCCCGAGGCCGGCGAGGCCGAAGAGGAAGGTCCGGAGGAAGCGGTTGGAGGCGACCTGTTCGCCCCATATCTCGGCAAACTCTTTGCCGGGGTCCGGTGTCTTGCGGCGCGGCATGGACAGCTAGGCTCCCTTCACCGGGGCGGCGGCGATGCTCGCGCCGCGGATCATCATGGTTCCGGCGCCCGCGAGGCCCATCGCGCCGGATCCGCCCGCGCCGCCGCCAGTGACGAGCGCGGTGGCTATATCGCCGACTTTGAGGGTGCTGAGGACCGCGGCGATACAGAGGGGGATGATGGCGATGGACCACAGAAGATGGGTGCCGATGGTGGTGTAGTCGAAACTGAAATTGGTCATGCTGGTGATGTACCCGACGGCGATCCCGGACCAGACGCGGAGCAGGCAGGCGGCGATCACGCTGTAGAGGCTGAACGTGAGAAGGCCCTTGAACCAGCCCCAAAAGAGAAATTGGAGGGGCTGGAATACGTAGAAGGGGATCATCACGGGGCCGAGGAAGATGAAGATGGCAATAGCGACTTTGGCGAAGAGGACCTGGGCGACTCCGATCCCGAAGATGAGCAGGAAGAGCGCGAAGAAGAAGGCGCTGGCGATCACGCCAGCGACGAGACTGATGAGCAGGGAGTGGCCGGCGTTCACCAGTTCCCAAAGGCTCAACTCGTTCCAGGCGGTGGTGATCTGGAGGGAGATTTGGTGGCCGAGGTTGCTGAGTTCCTCGGTCATGGTGGCAACGGTGTTGCCGGCGAAATGGGTCGCGATTTCGTTCGCGCCGCGGGGCAGGATCATCGGGAAGGGCATCCCGATTCCCGGTATGTCGGTGTCGTAGGTGGAGAGCAGGAGCCAGGGGATCCAGAGGGTCAGGACGAGCGAGACGATGTCCCAAGCGCGCCAGCCGGTGCCGCTGTAGGCGATCCGGAGTCCGGTCCAGACGACGAGAACGATGGCGAGGCCGCGCCAGAGGTCCAGGCCGGCGGCCAGCATCGGCGGCGTGCCTGGGGTGAGCAGGTCAACGAGGACGCGGTCGAGGATCCCGATGGTGTTGGTGAGTTCCTCTTCCGGGATGTTGACGGGTACGTTCGGGTCGATTTGTTGAGCCGAAGCGGCGGCGGCCGCGGCCGCCGAGAAGGCGGCCGCGAGCCAGCTGACGCGGAAGGAGCGCGGGATCGGCCACACCAGGCGCGCGCGGGCGCGGCTGAGAGTGGTTGCGATGTCCGGTGTCATACGGTCCTTGAGGGCTGTCATACGTTGGCGATCGCGTGCGTTATCCGCTCCGGATCCGGAGTGTCATACGGTCCTGCAGGTCGGCTGTGGGCGGTTACTCGCCTCCATGACGGCTCGGCAGGAGCAGGCCGTTTTCGAGGTCGGCGGCATTCGCGGTGAGCGTTGCGGTGTGGGCCGCGAGGCGCGTGGTTACGTCGAGCTCGGCGTCCGTCCAGCGGGTGAGGAACTGGCGGCGTTCGACTTCGCGCTGTTGCCGGTGCAGGGTGTCGCGGACGGTGTTGTAGCCGACCAGTTGAGCGACGGCGACCTGGATTTCAGAGTTGGTCAGTTGGCCGGCCATCTGCGCCTGTTGGAGCGCGGTTCCGGAGAGGTTCGTCTGGCCGCGGAGGTCTTCGAGGTTGGTTTGAGCGTCGGCGATGAGTTCGGTGAGCGTTTCGGCAGCGTCGAAGGCCGCGTAGTCCGCGGCCATCTGCTTTTCGATCCGGTCGCGCTGGAGTTCGAGCGCCTCGGCGGCCGCTTGGCCGTTTTCGGGGTGCTCGGGGAAGAGCGCGAAGATGTCGGTCTCGCCGATCTGGTCGGCGTTCGCCAGAGCGGTCCGCCAGTGAGTCGTGAGGGTGTTTGCACCGGCGTCCTTGAGTTCGGTGAGGACGTTGGCGAGTTGGATCGTTTCGGGGTTCAGGAAGTCACCAGTCCACGGAACGGACCCGTCGATGAGCTTGGCGGGATCGCCAGCGAGTTGCTGGATGGTCTGTGTGAGGTGCCCGATTTGGCCGAGGGCTTCTTGCCGGAGTTGTGCGAGTTGCTCGGACAGGCGGGTAGAACTGCTGCGAAGGTGGGAGATCATGGTCACGGCTTGGCCGATCTGCGTGATCTGGTTGGCGATGATGGCGAAGTCGCCGATCAAGGCTTGGGTGGGTGCGGTGCCGACAAAGAACATCATCGGCACGAGAACGGCCACGAGGCCGCGGCGGATGGTGGTGTGGAGCATGGTGGTCCTCCTGGTTAGGTGGTGGGAAAGAGGGCGTCGCTGGTGAACCAGATCCGGAGCCGGTGGCCGGCCCGGATCGTGACTTCGGGGAGGCGGTTGAGGAAGCGGCGCATGATCTGTTGGCCGCCGGCAGCGGTTCCCTGGCTGACACCAGATTGGAAGCCGGGGAACCCGCCGGCGTAAGGGCTGCCGCCGATGGCGGCCAGGCCGCTCATGACGCCGACTGCGCCGGCCGCGAGGAAGGTGGAGAAGTAGTGGCGGTCTACCTGGTCGCGGAGAGCGCCTTCGCCGATCTGGTTGAGGGCCTGGAAGCGGAGCGGGATGTGGCGGCCGTCCGGCAGGATGACGCGGTGGAAGCCGACCGCGAGGCTGTCTTGGTCTTGGCCGCGGACGGGTTGCGCGGTGCCTACGAAACGGCTCCCCCGGGGGATGAGGACGCGCTGCCGGTCGGTCGAGTAGAAGGGGACGGCGACGAGGGCCAGGACCGGGGAGGGGAAGTCGCCGGAGAGTTCGTTGACGAGGATGGCTTCCACGAGCGAGCCTTCGTAGATCCGTTCCCAACCGGGCGGATCCGGAGGGAGCGTGAAGCGCGGAGGGTTGTCGTAGTCGGGGAGCTGGCGGGAGTCGGGGAGTGGTACATCGAGTTCGCCAGGCGTCGGGGCGTAGCCGGAGCCATCGCTGGCCGTTCCGGGTTGGTTGAGCGCGTCAAGTAGCGCGTCCGCCGACTGTGCGGCGCTGGATACGAGCGGGTGAAGGGACAGGTCCGGGAGGCTCTGGGCGTCCGCAAGGGAGGGCGCGGGCATGTTCGGCGCTGGCTGCCGCGTGCGGCCAGGTGGCGGGTTGTCGCGGTAGGTGTGCGCCACCGGTTGCGCCCGAAGCGAACGGAGCCGGCGTTCGACTTCTTCGAGCCGGAGGTTCTGGCGTAGTTCGGCCTCGGCCGGGGAGAGTTCTTCGCCGGTGTCGGGGTCCATCACGGGGTCCGGAGGCGGGGCGTCGGGATCGTCAAGCGGTCCACGGATCGCGTCGCGGATGCGCTGGCGCGCTTCTTCGCGGTCGCCGGCGCGGCGCTGTGCGGCGTCGAGCCGTTGCTGTTGCTCGATCTCGGTTTGGAGCCGCCTTGTTACGCCGGCGCCGATGATCGGCTGTTTGGTCGGGTCCGTCTCGGGATCGGGGGCGGCGTCCTCGGGGTCGTCGCTGGTGAGCAAGGTGCTGAGCACCAGGGCCACGATCAAGATGCCGAGCAGGATGACGGCGGCCTTGGTGGTCAAGTTCGCGGGCAGCGCGCCCGCGGGCCTGGTGGTGATGGATTTCCAGTCAGGCATCGGGGCAGCCTCTCTCGCTTCGCGCGTGTGGGTGCGCCGGGGAAGGCGGGGGTTGGCGGTTCTCCGGACGCGCCGGCGCAGCCGGCAAGGGAGCCCCCGCGGAGGGGTGGTCGTGGTGGTGGTTCACGCGAGTCAGCACCGGAGCGCCCTGGGAGCGGTTAGCGATCACGGCAGGGGGTCCGGGGGCGTGAAGCGCCAGCGGGCGCGTTCTTTGCCGATTTGGAGCCAACCTTCGCCGATGATTCGGCGCACGATGAAGAGGCCGCTTTCGGTGAGGTCGTAGGGGACGAGTGAGGGTTCGCCGTCTTTGCGTTCGTAAAGCGCCGGGGATTCCTGGGCGCGGCTGCGGAGGTAGGTGAACTGGCCGTCGTGCCACATTGCTTCAACGAGAAAGGGCCACTCGCGGGCTTTCTTGTCGAGGGTGTAGGGAAACTCGATCCGGAGCGGGTAGCGTGCGCGGAAGTCGTCGATTTCTTCCGCGGCCGCTTCCCGGGCGGCGGTGATCTGTTCGTCGGCAGCGGCACGCGTCGCTTGAAGGTCGGCGCGGGCCTGGGTGGCCATCGTTTGGTACGACTGGATCCGGGACCGCGCGACGAAGGCGGGTTGGTGAGCGCCGCGTGGGGCGGGGCCGGAGAGGTCGGTGGTCCCGTCACCAGCGCCGGAGTCGTGGAAGCGCACGACGAGGTGCGGTTCGAGGTCGGCGGACTCGGCGACGAGGAAGGTGTAGATGCGTCCGGATTCGCAGACGAGGGCGATGTTGGTTTCCACGTCGGCCGAGATTGGCTTGAGGAAGGCGACGTTGGCGCTGCCGGTGAGATGCCAGTACTCGGCGTCACCGACGACGTAATCGAGGATCGTTTCGCGGGCCGGAAGCGTGATGACGGTGGTGTGGCGGACGCGGGCCTGGAGCCGCCATACGGTGTCCTCCGGGGTGTCGTCCAGCCGGAGGATGTGGGAGTCCTGGGCGGCGGCGGATGCGGCCGCCAGGTGGCACGCCAGGAAGAGAACGAGGGCGGCGACGAGGCGCAGCGGGAGAGTCGGGAACGAGGGGATCATGGGACTAACTCCGTGGTTCGGCGAGGTGGGCGAGGCCGCGCCGGAGGCCGTGGGCCGCGATGGCCTTGGCCCGGCGCTCGGCGTCCACCGGGGAGGACGTGTAGAGCCAGTAACTCTCGGGATCGACGTTGAGTCGGACGACGCCGGCCGATTGGGCGCGGCGTAGGTAGAGCTCCTGTTTCGGGATGAGCTGGCGGATCGTCGCCATCTCCGTCGGGTTCAGTTGGAAGAGGTCGGCGACGGCTGCGGGGAGGTCGGGGTTGGCGAGGAAGAGCTTGGTCGGGATGGATTCGAGCAAACCCTGTGCGGCCGTGGAGGCCGTCACGTCAACCGCGGACTGCGTGGCGAGGATGAGGGCCGCGTTGCGCTTGCGCCAGGTCTTCGCAGCCTCGGCCAGGTAGGCGAGGACCGAGGGGTCATTGAGGTAGCGCCAGGCTTCGTCTACCACCATGAGCTTGACGCGGGCGGCCTCGGCCGGGTTGTCCAGGGCGAGGCGCATCCGCTCCAGGAGGTAGAAGAGCGCCGCTTCGCAGAGGTCCTCGTGTTCGGCCGCGCCGGCGAGGTCGATCACCTGCCAGTCGGCGAGTTGGATTTCCTCGGCGTCGGGGTTGTCGAAGTAGACGGCCCACGCGCCTTCGCCGTACCAGCGGCTCATGGCCGGCCACATTCGTTTCGGGAGCGACTTGACGAAGGCAGAGAGCGAGCGGGCGTCCGATTCGAAGGCGTAGAGGTCCTCGATCCGGGCACGGATCTCGGATGGGTCGGCGCCGGAGGGCTGGTAGCCGCCGATCTTGAGCAGGCGGGTGATCCAGCCGGTGAGGAACTGGTGAGTGCGTTCGCCGGCAGGCAGGGTGAACGGCTTGAGCGCGAGCGCGCCATCGGCGCGGTCGGGCGCGAGCTGGAGGTAGCCGCCCCCGAGGAACTGGGTGAGCCAGCGGTAGGAGCCGCCAAGGTCCAGGATCAGGACGCGGGGGGCGTACTGGAGGCTTTGGACCAGCAGGTAGTTGAGCAGGAAACTCTTGCCTGCGCCGGTGGCTCCGAGGATGAGGGTGTGGCCCACGTCTCCGGCGAAGAGGTCGTAGAAGAAGGGGGTGCGCCACCGGGTTTCGAAGGTGGCGAGGACAGGCTTGGAAAGATGGCCGCTGATGGGTTGGCCCTTCGGCGGGCCGAAGATTGGCGCGAGGCAGGCGGCGACGCCGGCGCTGGCGAAGACGCTCCGGATCTGGCGCTTGCGCGGCATGGCCGGCATGCGGGCGAACCAGGTGGGGAGTTGGCCGTAGCCTTCGCGGATCACCTTGGCGTCGCAGCCGGCGAAGATGCGCCGGAGTTCCGCGTCGAGGCGTTCGGTTTGGGTGAGTTCGCCGTGGAGGGCGACGGTGAGCGCAAGATCGCCGTAGGCGATGCCGTCCGCTTCGAGTTCTACGAGCGCGGATCCGAGGCGGGAAGACTCAGCCTCGGCGGCGGTGTCCACCATCGCGTTCGCGGAGCCTTCGGCGTCTTGAACGTGCGCCATCATGGAGTAGCGCTTCTGGAAGTAGTGGCGCTGCGCGCTGCGGATTTTTCGCCGCGCTGCTGCGAGCGACTGAGGCCGCCATTCGAGGGTGATGGTGAGTTGGGCTTCGAGGCGGTTGAGTTCTTCCAGCAGGTTGGCTTTGGCGGTGACCGGGGGCGAGTTGAGGGAGTAGAGGATGACGGGCTCGCCGTCGAGCCGGAGGTGTTGGCGTTCGGCTTCGAGTTCCGAGAGGGCGAGCCGCCAGTTGAGGCCGCTGGCCGCGCCGTCCCCCTGCCAGGCGAGTCCTGGGCGGTTCACCAGTTCGGAGAGAAAAGCGGTGGCTTCCGCAGCGGGCAGGATGGTGAGCGGCGTCACGTCGTCCGCGAGCGCGGCGCTGGCGTCCACGAGTTGGCGGAAGCGGATGGCCGCTTGCCGGAGTTCGGCCGCGAGGTAGGCGCTTTCGTGGGGGTTGCGGCGGGCGCGCAGCCAATTCCGGCCGTAGTCCACGAGCCACGGGCCCCCGTTGGGGCCGTGGGCGGCGGCCTGTTCGAGGCCGGGGTTGGTGGACCAGACGACGTACGTCTGGAGGTCCTGGATGCGCGGCAGGAGGAACGCGCGGCGGTTCTCCTGGGAGAGTTGCGCGACGCCTTCGAGGCCGGAGGGTGCGAGTAGCGAGGCAGGGCGGCGGAGAAGGTAGAAGTAGAGGCGGGTGCGGGGGTCGAGTTGGGAGAGGACGCGCTGCCACCGGCCGAGGATCTGGTCGAGCTGGTCCGGGGTCCGGCCGTCGATGACGGCCGGAGCCATGCGGGCGACGCAGAAGAGTTCGCCTGCCCGCGTGAGACAGAAGGGGTGCTCTTTGAGCCAGCCCCAGTACGGCAGTTCGTCGGCGAGCGCGCCGGCCGCCTGGAAGTCCTGCTGTTCGACCTTGAGATTCATTCGAGAATGTCAACGTGCCAGGCGCTTGGTTTGCCCGGGTCGTAGCGGACGCGACTCGCGGCGCTGGCGGCGACGATGGAGAGCATTTGCGGGTCCTTCCGCCAGGCCCACCAGCCAGCCGTGTAGAGGGTCGAGAAGATGATTGCCCCGGTGACGATGGAGTTCAGGGCGTTCCACATCGCCAGCCCGAGGGTGAGCGACAGCAGGAACCATCGGCGTTCGACCCCGAGGATGGTGAGCGGGCGGCTGAGGGCCGGGTGGCCGTGCCAGGGTTTGGATCCGGTCAAGGCGCGTTAGGTGAAGAGCCAGGAGAGGAAGTTGGCGGCTCCCATCGCCATTCCGAGTCCGAAGATGATCCCGGCGAGCGCCTTCTTGGATCCCCCTTCGCCGAACGCGAACATCAGGCCGCCGATCACGATTGCGATGAGGGATAGGCCGCGAGCGATGGGGCCGGTGAAGGCGTCTTGGAGGACCTGAACGGCGTCGAGCCAGGGGCTGACGCCCTGGGCGAGAGCGATGGCCGGCAGGAAGATGGCGACGGCCGCGGCAGCCGAAGCGATGGTGAGTCGGCGCGTGGTGAGGGTCATTGGGGTGCTCCTGTGAGGGTCGATGTGGATGTGGCCGAGGCCGCGCGGGCTAGTCGGCGAAGTCACCGTGCTCTTGAGCGTGGAGGCGGCGGGCGAGTTCGGGATCGCCGTCACCGCGCCGGACGGATCGCTCCACGAGGTCCACCTTGCGGCCCACGTCGTAGAGGCCGAGATTCCGGAGGATGCCGGCCAGGGCGACGACGATGGTGAGGACCGCGGAGCCGGTGTAGAGGGCGACGGGCCACCAGTACTCGGTGAGGATGAGTTGGCGGTAGGGGGAGAGGTAGTCGAACCGCGACGCGGCCACGAATACGAGGCAGGCGACGACGGCGATGGTGAGGCCGAGACTTACTTTCCAGGGGTGCATGAGGTCCTGGGAGCGCGCGGTCGGCGCGGGTTGGGGGCTGCGTGTCGGGCCCGCGTGCGTGCGAGTGGGCGGCTGGCCGCAGCTGCGCGCCGGCAGGCAGTGGAGAGGTACCAGAGGCCGGAGCAGCCCGTGAGCCAGGGAGCGCGGCCGGGCGCGAGGGGAAAGAGGCCGTCGAACATCGTCAGATTTCGAAGAGGTCGGACGGCGGCCGGCCGGATCCACCGCGGGCGTTGGTGTCCGGACCAGTGGCGGCCTTGCCGGCGCGGAGGACGTGCTTGACGATGTTCCGGGCGGCTTTGCCGTTGGAGCCGTAGAGCGCGAAGCCGGCGGCGGCCTTGGCGGCTACGGCGCCGTCGCGGTAGTGCGGGGAGGTGACTTCGATGTTGACGCGCCCAAAGGTGTCGCGGCCTGTCTCGTCGGTGAGGGTGTATTCCACCTGGGCGTCGGGGAAGGCGACCTTTCCGTCCGGGCCGACAGGGAGTTGGTATTCGGTGGCGGCGCGCCGGCGTTCCGCGTCGGCGGCCGCCTTGCCGGCACGTACGCGGGCGGCTTCGCTGCGGCGGGCGACGATCCCGCGGAGTTCGCCGTCGAGGCGGATTCGCTGCGGTGTGGCGCCCTGGGCCGCGAGTTCCTCGCGGGCAGCGCGGACGGCGCGGTAGATCGCCACGTCGTGCGCGGCGTCCTGGGGCTTGCCCCATCCGGCGCAGAAGTGTTGGGTGGCGTCGAAACCGTGACGCCGGGCGGCGGCGCGTGCCTTGCGCGCGCCTTCCTTCGTGGCGGAAAGGGTCTTGAAGGAGCCGCCACCAGGCGCGGTTGCCGTCCGCTCCTCGATGATCCCGTCCGCGATGAGTTTGTCGATCGCGCGGCGGGTGGCGTAGGGGTGGCCGTCGAAGTGGGCGGCGGCCATGTCCTTGTAGGCGACCGTGCGGTGGATGCTGATGTCCACCAGCGCGGCTTCCCTTCGGGTGCGAGCGGAGCGGGAGTCGTCCCGCTCGCTGGTTTCCCGGCGATGACCGGAGCGGCGGCGCGCGTCGAGCCGTACAACGACCTCCGGAATCTGGTGGCGGGTGTCGGGCGTCCGGGTGCTCACGAGGAAGGAATCACCGTCCGGGGGTCATGCTCGGCGCGGCGCGTTGCGGCGCGGGCCGTGGAGGCGCAGCCGGGGCGCGCTCCGGACCGGCCTGGGTGTTGGGAGTTCGGGCCTCCCTCGCCAGGTCCCGGAGTTGCTCGCGCGCGGGCCGGAGCAGGTTCTTGGAGATACGGTCGGCCTCGGCGGACGCCCGATGGATTTCGCGGGGGTCGGCCTTCGAGGCTTTGACCCAAAGTTCCTTGTACTCTTCGGATTTCGCGGGCTGGTAGCCGACCCCAACGCGTTGGGTGGTGGTCATGGTCGCGAGTTCGACGCGGAGTTGTTCGCGGCCGTGGGCTTCGCCGTCGACCCCTTCGGAGTGGGCCTGCTTGAAGGTGTCCCGGTTCATCCGGTCTTCGTGGCCGGATGCGTGCGCCATGTGGCGGATCGCGGTGTTGTAGTACGCATCCGCGCTCGGGAAGCGGCCGCGCTCGGGCACGACGATGCGGTCCTGGTCCTTGGCGTAGTAGCCGAGGTCGCCAGGGGACTCTTTGATGGGGACCGCGGAGCTGGCGATCACGGCGTCCGCCGCGCGGTGGGCGTGCCATTCGGCGCGCTGTGGCGGGCGGTCGAGTTTCAGGCTGCGGGTCTGTTCGACGTTGTAGACCGTGGCCGTACGCCAGACAGGTTTCTTGCCGGCGTCGTCGCGGTAGAGGATCCGTTCGCCGACCGCGCCGCGAGCGAGTTTTCCGTCGTTCTCGCGGAGTTGCTTCGCCGAGATCCAGCGGTTGTCGGTGAAGCCGCGGTCCTGGGCGCGGACGGCGAGGTAGAGGGCGTTGCCCCCCGTGTACCGCCGGCCGCTGATGGCATTGCGCGGGAGGACGGGTTCGCCGGCCTTGGCTTCACGTTGCCACGGGGCGTTGCCGGCCTGGATCTGTTGGATGACCGTAGCCGCGAATTTGTCGTGGTACCGGGTCGGGGAGGCGATGCCGGTGGCCACCTCGGCGCCGCGTCGGGGCGTGTTGGTCTGGGCTTCTGCCATGTCGGTTTCCCTTGGGTTGGTGGGCCTTGCGGGACGGAGAGTCAGCGGCCCGGCGAGAGGGCCGGCGCGTCGCGCGTCGGCGCGGCCGGGACCGGTGAAGGGGGCTGGCGCTCGGGCGTTGCCATGGCGGCTACGGCCTGGGGTTCCTTGGCGATCGCGTCCAGGCGTTCGCGCGCGGGGTTGGTGAGGTAGCGGGAGATACGGTCGGCTTCGCTGGCGGCGCGGTGTATCTCGCGCGGATCGTTCTCGAGCGCCTTGATCCAACTCTTGACGTAGGCGGCGCCGTTGCCGTGGCCGTCCTGGGGGGTGTGGCCGATTCCGATGCGTTCGCCGGTCATCATGGCGCTGATCTCGGCGCGGAGTTCTTCGCGGGCGTAGGCGGGGCTGCCGAAGCCGGCCTTTACGCCCTTCTGGAACGTCTCGCGGTCGAGCCGGCTTTCGTGGCCGGATGCGTGGGACAGCTCGTGGAGGGCGGTGGCGTAGTAGTGCTCGGCGCTCGGGAATTGGCCCCGTTCCGGAAGCACGATCTGGTCGGGCTTCGGGGCGTAGTAGGCCCGGTCGCCGGGTGCGTGTTTGATGGTGACGTTGGCGGCGTCGATCACGGCCTCGGCGGACTTGTGGGCCTGCCAGTCGGCGGTGGGCGCTTCGCGCGCGGGGAGGTCCAGGCCGCGCGTCTGGTCCACATTGAACACGGTGTAGGTGCGGACGAAGGCACGGCCTTTCTCGTGCCGCTCATAAACCGTCCGCCCGTCGTTGTCGAGGACCTGGCGGCCCTGGTCGTCCTTCTTCGGCGACAGTTTCTTGGTGTCGAAGTAGAGGATCTTTTCGCCGTGCTCGCCCTTCTTGACGTGTCCGCCGGCCTGGGCGATCTGGCGGTAGGTGGCCCATCGGTTGTCGCTGTAACCGCGCTCCTGGCCGGCGAGCGCAAGGTAGAGAGCGTTGCCGCCCGTGTACGGCTTCCCACTGAAGGCGTTTTCGGGCATGAAGCGCTCGCCGGGTTTCCAGGGCTTCTGCCATGGGGCGGTTCCGGCCTCGATCTGTTTGATGATGGAGTCGGCGAATTGGCGGTGGTATTCGCCTACGTGGTCCCGGCGGGGAGTGTCGGTCTTGGCTTGAGCCATGTTGGTTTCTCCGGGTGGAAGGAAGGCCGGTCGCTGCCTGGTTAGGCGGCGTCGCGCGGGGACTGGTCGTCGGATTCGGCCGGGAATTCGTCGCTGGATTCCTGGCCGTCTTGGTGGGCGGGGAAGCCGAAGGCGGCCGCGACTTCCTCGGGGGCGACGATCGGGAGGCCCCGGTCCAGGGCGCGCGCGAATTCCTCTTCCGTATCGACGGAGAGGGCGCGTTCGCCGTCTTCGGTGGTGATTTCGGTGATAGCCATGAAGGGCCTCCGGTCAGCGCGCCGGGACGGCGTGCGTTTGGATGAGGCCGAGGGCGGCGCGTGCTTTGCGGACGGTGCGCTCGGCGTAGTCGGGGGGGTTGTGTTTGTCCTGGCGTGTCTTTTCGAGGTGAGCGACAAGACGCCGGGGAGGGGTCCCGCGACGGAGTTCGTCTTTGACGTAGGCCCAATCCAGGTCGGATTGGGAGGGTTCGCGCCGGGGCTTGTCCGTCTGGCGGCGGACGGGCGCGGCTTGTTCCGGTGGCGGCAAGTGAGCGAACAGTTCCGGTCGGACCGGGCCGCCGTCGTGCGGGGTCCAGACGACCGGGTCGTCGTCGCGCTCGGGCTTCTTGTTGCGGAAGCCGGGGAGCCGCATCACGCGCGCCACGTCGGCGACTGAGGAATCGCCGCCATAGCGGCTGGCGAGGCGGCGCATGGTGTCCTCGGCGGTCTCGGGCGTCCAGGTGATCGGGCTGGTGTGCCAGATAACCTGGTAGTTCTGGCGAGAAGAGCGGATGACGGCGGCCGGTGACGGCAGGTGCCCGGCATTCACGTCGGCGAGGACCTGCCGGAGGGAGTCCGGGCCGTTCTTGTCCAGGTCGAGTTGAAGGCGGCGGACTTCGAGCACGTCGGCCTTCTGACGGGATTGGGTGGCCGGCTGGATGGGGTTCATCGACACGAAGATGTCGTGCCCAGTCGCATTGAGATGGCGTAGGAACCGTTGGTAGGCGGGACGCGTGGCCGTGCGCGCCGTCACGACGCGCTGCTCTACCTTCGGGTCTGGCCCGTGTCGGCCGACCGCGACGATGGCCAGGCGGTCGTCGGGCTGGTAGAGGGTGTTGAGGTAGTCCGCTGCGGCATTTACCTTACGAGGGGGTGGGGGCGGACATTTTGGGAATCTGGCGGCGGCGTCTGGTGGCACAACGCGCGTGCCATCGCCAACACCAAAACCAAGCGGCCGGGGCGGATCAGTCGCGGGGCCGCCCCGAGGTTGGGAAAATCGCGCCAACCGCCCGGAGTTCATCTGCGTTTTCGCGGCTGGCGACAGGGAGGCCGAATAGCGCGCCAATGTCGGCCGGAGCCTCGACGGGCAGGTCGTGTTCAAGGGCCCGACCGAAAATCGCTTGCCCGGTCGACGGACCGCACCAGCTCGCCGTCGATTTGCTTCTCTGGGATCGACACGCGGCTCCCTTCAGGCAATTGGCGCCGCGCGGGAGCCGGCACCCGACGGCTGCGAGCCGTGAGTGGTGTCGGCGGACCTTCCGCTCTCGCCGGTCGCCCGCGGACGGCGGGCCAGCCAGGCCGTCAGTTCATGTTCCGGCCAGCGGACCGCGCGCGGCCCAACCCGGATCGGCACGGGAAACAGCCCCGCGCGCATCAGCCGATAGATCGTCGAGCGGCCGATCTGGCAGTACCGCTCCACCTCTACGCGACGAAGCAAGCGCTGTTGTGTGGTCATGTCGGACACCTCCGCTGTTGGGGTGCCGAACCATGCGGCGTGTTTCCCGGTGAGCGTTTGCAGCCTATCCGGCGATAGGCTGCAAATGAACGCCCGATCGCCTCTTCGGTGGCCAGCACTCCCATGGAGCCGGGAGTCGCCGGTACCGCGTTCTCGCCGACTGGATCGCATAGATCACGGTGCGCTCGCTCTTGTCGAGTTCGTCGGCTATTACGTAGTACGACTCTGTCCTCCCCAGCCCCAGATGCAGGAGGACGCTGAAGGCATACGCGATCCACAAATTCCGGGCGTCTTTCGCGTAGTACGGCTGCCCCTTGTTGCCGCGCACTCGAGCCGGCCTGGACCGTGTTCCCTGGCGAACCGCGATGTCCCAGTCCGCGAGCATGGCGGGCCACCGCCGGCGTTCTTCCTGAATCCGGATCGCGATTTCATTCAGGGCCGTCCAGTAGTCGATGTCGTGCTGGCTGGCGGCGATCATGTTGCGAAGCTTTTCCGTCTGGCGCCCCGCACCCCACTCTTCACGCATCGCGAACCAGTTCCGGGCCTCCCGCGGACCCCGTGGGGGGATATCCGAAAGGTCCTCCCCGGACAGCAAGTAACGCACGACGTAGCGGGCCTCCTCCTGAGCGTCAACTTCGCCCAGTCCCCTGAAGAGACCTTCGCAGAGCAGGGCATCGTGCTCCTGCGGCGACACACGTTCTCCTCGGCGCGACTTCCGAATCACGCTGATCCATCTAGCTCTGCGCTGTTCATTCATGGCGCTGCCCGTCCTTGCCCTCAGGTGCCGTGAGGAAAACGGACGACCGGTTCACGCGCACCCGCGAGCCCGTCAACAGATCGCTTCCGGAATTCGAAACCGCACAGGGCCGCGCGATGTCGGCGAGTCTCCAATAGTGGACGCTATTAGAGAGAGCCCTCGAGAGGGGAAATCGCGCCCGTGGTGCCGACAGGGGGTTTCGGACGGGACGCACGGAGCGAAGCGACCGGAGTCCTGGCCAAAACGGGGTCGGCAGTGATCACTGGCCAGCCGATCCAGGAGGTCCCGGAACTCTTCTGCGACCAGTCCCTGGCCGCCAGGCGGACGGGACCGCCGCCCGTCTTCACGTGTGACGTTCCGCGAGGATGTACGAGCGTTGGCCGGTACCGTCTGGCTGCGAAAGAGTTGGCGAATTCTGGGGCCGGTCCGCTCGCTTCGCCCGAATCCCGACCGAAGTCCTGCGATAGGCTCCGCGAATGGTTCCAGCGGTGCGCGAGAACCCGTTCCAACCGGGCGCCGGCGCTCAGCCACCCCTCTTGGCCGGCCGGGACTGGGAACTGGCGCTCGCCGAGGAGTCGCTCGTTTCGCTCGAACGGCGAAGACGACCCTCGCAGGGGCTCTTGTTCTACGGCCCGCGCGGGAACGGCAAGACCGTCCTGCTCACCCGAATCGCGGACGAGGCCCGTCGCCGGCGAATGCGGGCCGAGAGGCTATCCGCTGCGGCGTTCCCGGATCACCGGTCCTTGGCCAACGAACTTCAGGACAAGACGAGCCTGACTGAGGCGCGGGTGACCGGATTGCAGGCCGCGGGCTTCGGCGTCTCGGTCGAGCCAGGCGCCGCAACGACGAGCGTGGCGAAACTCCTCGCACGCTGGATCGAGGCCGAACCGAATCCTCTGTTGATCCTTCTCGACGAAGTCCACACGATCGACGCGGCTACGGGCCGAGTCTTTTTCGACGCAGTGCAGGAAGCCACCTCGCGGGCGCTCCCCTTCTGGCTGCTCGTGGCCGGAACTCCGGACGCACCCCGCCGCATCCGCGATGCCGGCACCTTCACGGAGCGAATGTTCGAGCACATCCCGATCGGCAGGCTCGCGCGTGAGGCCACCACCCGTGCGCTCTCCGGGCCCGCAAGCGACTCGGGATTGCCGCTCACGGACGATGCCGCCGACCTTCTCGCCGCCGAGTCCCAGGACTATCCCTACTTCATCCAGGTGCTCGGTAGCGCCGCCTGGAAGGCCGCGAACGATGGGGGGGCTGTTGAGATCGGAGAACGGTCTGCCCGGAAGGCGATCACAGTGACTCGCCCGCGGATCGAGCGCTTCTACGCCAGCAGATTCAACGAGGCGCGCAGGCGCAAGGTCGCGGGTGTACTCGTTCCGCTGGCCGCCGCACTGCGCGACCGCGACGGACGACTCGGGGAACTGGATGTCGCGTCGCTTCTTGGGTGCCTTGCGCCCCAAAGTTCACATCCGGGTGATGAAACCTGGCTGCTCGACACGCTTTCCGATCTCGGCGTGTTATGGCGTACTCCGGCGGGATGGGAAATGGGCATCCCGAGCTTCACCGACTACCTGCTTGGCCTCGGGGGCACCGAGACGCGCGAGCGCTGACCCGTCACTGGGAGCGAGCGTCCTCAACAAAAAACCCCTATCCATGGTGAGCTCGCCGATCTCCTCCCGCAGCCGCATCGGATCGTCTTAGGGTGCCGGGGCCGGAGCCTGCCGCGACCCCGAAAAACCCGCCATCCCCGCTTCCAGGAACCGCCTCTTCCGGTCCTCAATCCGTGCCGGATGCACGTCGAACCGCTGCGCCGCCTCCGCTACCATCCCCTCCTGCAGCAACGCTGCCATATATCGAATGAACGTCTGGCCGCTATCGATGGTCGGCTCGCCGGAGTCGACGGGAGGCTGAGCGGGATTGATTCCGGGTTGAATGCAACTGAAATCCGCCGCATAGGAGGGGCTCCCCCGCCTATGCCGACGGCCGCAAGCGAGCTATAGCGCTAGGTTACCCGACGGTCGGGAAGGCGGATTTGGGTAGTGATCAAGTTTGGAATTCAATAGGCCGTATACTTGTCCGGTCGCGCCGGGAGGCTGGCCGCTGGATGGTTTCGATTCGTTCCTCTGCCGTGACCCTGGGGCGTGACGCTTTATCCCCCCGGATTGGCGGCTTCGACGTAGTTCAAGTCGTCTTCATGACAATTGCCTCACTTGTCCTCGGCTCGCTCCTGGTAGTTTCGGCTTACGGCAGTCAGCTACCACCGGAGGTCCTGCTGGATCAGTTGGTACTGCGTACCGAAGGCTTCGTTCAGGACGAAGACGACCAAAGGGTTATCGAAACCATCGAAGAGATCATCACCCTTCAGCAAGAACATGAGATAGAGTTGCCGCTGCAGTCCCGTTTCCGACTGGCGGAAGCGGCTCGTTTTGCCGGGAGACTGGACCTCGCAAGAGAATTCGTTATTGCCTATCTGACGGTGGTATCGAGACATAGTGAGTCGTACGAGGGAGCCCTCACGCTACTGGAAAATGTCGACCGCCTCCTAGAGCGGCGAGATGGGCCGGATTGCGACGCCGGGGAGAGACCGTGCTGGGTGGAGCTTTCGAATCAGTCCGGATGCCGTTTCTGGTGGGAGGAGGGCGCGACGGTACCGCCACATGTGCCCGAGTGGACAGGCACATGTACTTCAGGGCTTGCACATGGGCCGGGAACGCTGATCTTGATATGGGAATGGGGGCCGAGCGACAACAACCGCCAGGAACAAGGCGGCACGATGCGGCTGGGCAGAAGAGAGGGGCGCTGGGACATTAGCCTTCAGAGGCTCCGGTACGAGCACGGGCCGTATGTGAATGGCAAGAGGCACGGCCAATGGATCTGGGAGGAACGCCACAGCGGGTACACGGAGCAAGGGCCGTATGTGAATGGCGAAAGGCACGGCCGTTGGGTTATGAGGTGGCGGAGCGGAGAAGAGCGGGAGTGTTTGTACGTGGACGGCCGCGCGATGGTCCCTTGTGATTAGCCGAATTATCAGATTATCGAGCGAAGTGAATCTTGCATCCATCCTCGTCTCGATGTGCTGCAAGCGCCCTTCCATTCCCACGAAGCGGTCCTTCATCTCACTCCCCAGGTTTTCGAGATCTTCGTCTACAGTGCTTATCTGAGTGTCAATCGAGCTTCGGAACTCCCGAATATCAAGCCGGATTTCCTCCTTGAGTTCTGTCGTTTCCCCTTCGAGGTTGGCGATTTTGGCTCGGGCCTCTCCGAATTCGAGAAAACAACTTCCGTAAATGCTCAGGACGGTCACAAGGGCTGTTCCCCCTCCGTATTGGGCAAATTGTTTGAGCGTCCTTTCCTTCTATTCCCCGCGGTCAAATACCCCGCCTTCCTTTTGGCTCTCCTCATAGGCTGCCCAAGCAACAGCACGTCCACGCTGATGCGCCGTGCCCAGGATTTCGCCAGCTGGCCGCGGGCCGTATGCTTGACGAGCAGGGAGAGGCCGCCGGAGCCGCGTCCGTCGCCGTAGCGTCCGGGCTGCTGGACCGTGGCGACGAAGCGGGCGGAGAGTCGGTAGGGTCGTTCCATTATGTGTTTTTGGTTCCTGGGGCGGGTTCTTGATTCCTGCAGCTACCAATTAGATATCATAAAATCGGCGGGAACGCGCGGGCTTCGGTCGCTCCCACATGGAACATTGTAGGTAAGCGTTCGGTCGTGGGTGTATGTGGCGGTCCCTCCCTGCTTCGCACCGCTGCGGCGCATCCCAAGAGCGAGGGCGACGCCGTCGAACAACAAGGCGATCTCGCCGTGCCGGTTGCCCACGATCCTCGTGTCGTCCTTGATCTGCGCGCTGTCGTGTAAACGCTGGCGCAGTGCGGCGTTCTCGGCGCGCTCTTTCCACAGGAACACACCGCTGCCCCGCCCTGACGAGGCCGCCGAACGCCGGACCAGGAACATCGGCCTCTGCCGACGGGAGAGTGACACGGGCGTCTGCTCCATACACCCACGACCGAACGCTTACCACATGTGTTCCTGCTGCTACCCCGTTCGACTCGGGGTTTCCGGCTGTTCAGGATGTGCCGCCCGATGTGATGTCCACTATCGGGCAGCGTGTATAAGAGATAGGAATATCATCAACTTATGGGACAACCACGGTGGCCCTGCGGGCCGCGATGCCGGTCTGAAGACCGGCGCTCCTAGCCGTCTCCGCGCGGATCCACTTTGCGCGTCTCGCGGGCCTTCGGCCCGCGGTGCCGGTCTGAAGACCGGCGTTCCCTTCCCTGCGCGCCACCATAGCGCCCTAAAGTCGGCGGTCCCTTCCCTAGGGGAGATGTTCTCTTGTGAGGTTGCGGGGGCCGGTGTCGGTGACCAGGACGTTGTCCTCGATGCGGACCCCGCCGTAGGGAGCCAAAGCGTCGACTGCGTCCCAGTTGATGGCGTCGCGCCTCGACTCCGTCCCGTTCCGCCACCCGGCGAGGAGCATCTCGATGAAATAGACACCGGGCTCCACGGTCAGGACGTGACCCGGCTCCAGGGTCCGGGTGCTCCTCAGCATGGGGTGCGCCTTCGGGGGCGGGGCCCGGCGGCCGTCGGGGTCGGCGAGGTGGCCCCCCACGTCGTGCACCTGGATGCCCAGGAAGTGGCCGAGGCCATGAGGGAAGAACACCCTACTGAGACCGCTCGCGACGGCATCTTCCGGCGACAGGTTGATGACGTTTTCGTCCTTCAGGACGCCGGACAGGGACAGATGGGCCTCGTGATGCAGTTCAGCCCAGGGGCGACCCGCCGTCACGCCTTCGCAGAGCGCCTGCTGGGCGCCCTCCATCGCGGTGATCAGGGAACAAAAGCGCCCGTCGGCCGCCCCCCCGGCGAAGGTTCGGGTGATGTCCGAGGCGTAACCGCGGACCCGGGCTCCCGCATCGATGAGCAGGCTCTTTCCGTTCCGGACGTCCGCTCGCTTACCCTCGTAGTGGAGGACCGCGCCCTTTTCGTTCAGACCGACGATCGTGGGGTACGGAAGGTCGGCCTCGAGGCCGCCGATCGCCGCGAGGAAAGCGCGGTGGATGTCCAACTCGCTGCCACCGTCCTGGAAAGCGGCTTCCGCCGCGACGTGTCCCGCGGCCCCCAAGCGGTTCGCCTCGCTGATGCATTCGACCTCGTACGCGGTCTTGATGGCGCGCCTCCAATCCAGCCGGGTGAGGAGAGCCGGTGGGTTCTGCGCCAGACCGAGAGCTTCGGCCACCGCCCCGCTCTCGCCGATGGCGGCGGCGCGCCCCTTCGGAAGCCGCTTCGCGATCTCGGAGATCTGACGTTTCCGGCTGCTGCACTCGACGATCTTGAAACCTTCGGTCCAGAAGGCGTCGCCGATCCGCTGGGCTCGTACCAGAAGTCGTCGGGGGAAAAGGTTGCCAGCAACGGCTTCTTCTCCGGGCGGAGCAGGAGCAGGTGGCCGGGGCCCTCGAGGGGACAGAAATGGAGGAAGTGGGCGTTCGCCCGGTAGGGGGCGGGCTGATCGTCGCGGAAGTAGAAGTACTGCCCGCCGGAAACCAGGACCAGAGCCGAGTGCCCGGTTTTCTGGAGATCCTGGGCGATTCCTTCGAGGCGTATTCCAAGGTGTTCGCGAAAAGAGCTGGCAAGAGCGTCGGACATGGTGCGCGGAGGATACGCATCCGAGGGCCGGTGGTCATGCCATGATTCCCCGCATGGCCCCTGGACGGCGCGCGGTCGGCCCGCTGCTCTGGCCCCTCTGGCCTCTGCTCCTGCTGCTCGCCGCTTGCGGAGGGTCCGCGGGGAGCCCGGCGTCGGCGGCCGAACCCGCGCCGGCCCCTGCCCCGGCTCCGGAGCCCCCTCCCCCGGCGGAACCCGCCGCACCCGCGGTCTTCGGTTACCGGGTGGTCCAGGAATTCCCGCACGACCCGCGGGCGTTCACCCAGGGGCTCTTCTTCCACGAGGGATTCCTCTACGAGAGCACGGGACTCCGGGGGGAGTCCACCCTGCGGCGGGTGGATCTCGAGACCGGCGAAGTGCTGGAGGAACGCCGGCTGCTTCCCCAGTTCTTCGGAGAAGGCGCGGCGCTCGCCGGAGATTTCATCGTCCAGCTCACCTGGGAGGCGGGCATCGGATTCGTCTACACCCTCGACCAGTTCCGTCTGGTGCGCGAGTTCCGCTATTCCGGCGAGGGCTGGGGGCTGACGTTCGACGGGGAACACCTGGTGATGAGCGACGGTTCGGATTCGCTGCGCTTTCTGGATCCGGACACCATGCGCGAAGTGCGGACGCTCAAGGTGACCGCCGACGGAGAACCCCTCCCGCAACTGAACGAGCTGGAATGGATCGACGGAGAGATCTGGGCCAACATCTGGACGGAAGACCGGCTCGCCCGCATCCATCCCGACACCGGGGAGGTCGCCGCCTTCGTGGATCTGGCCGGCATCCTTCCGCGTGCCTCTCGGGTGCGGTATCCGGAAATTGACGTCCTGAACGGCATCGCCTGGGACCCGGAAAGCGGCCGGGTCTTCGTCACCGGGAAGAAGTGGCCGACACTCTTCGAAATCGAGCTGATCGAGAAGTAAGCGTGAGCTTCCAGAAGCGGCACCGGATCGGTTTCCGGGTCGCGCTCGCGGTCCTCCTGCTGAGCATCTGGCCGCTCTATCCGTGGGTGGCGGGCGTCGAGCCGCTGGTGCTCGGGATGCCGTTTTCGATGTTCTGGCTGGTCCTGATGATCGCGACGGTGTTTTTCACCTTCCTCACGATCTTCACCAAGGACCGGGAAGACGACGACGCCCTCGACCGGGAGTACCGCGACTAACCCCATGGACGCCTGGGTCATCGTCTTCCTGACGACGCTCGCCTACCTGCTCATCACGCTGGCGATCGGGCTGGTGTCCGGCCGGAACGTCTCGAACACTCCCGAAGGGTACGTCGCCGGCGACCGGAGCCTGGGCTTCCTCCTCCTCTACTTCATCATGGGGGCGTCCATCTACAGCGCCTTCGCCTTCCTGGGGGCGCCGGGCTGGGCCTACTCGCGGGGCGCGGCGGCGTTCTACATCATCTCCTACGGGACGGTGGGGCTCCTGCCCTGGTATTTCCTCGGACCCCGGATCGCGATGCTCGGACGCCGGTTCGGGTTCGTGACCCAGGCGGAGTTCTTCGCGTACCGGTTCGATAGCCCCAAGGCGATTCCCGCGATCATGGCGATCATGAGCGCGGCGGCGCTCGTCCCCTACCTCGTCATCCAGATGAAGGGAGCGGGCTACGTCTTCTCGGTGGTGACCGAGGGTCGGATGCCCGAGTGGGCGGGCGCCGCGCTGGCCTACGGCGTGGTGCTCATCTACGTGGCCCGCAGCGGGGTCATGGGGGTCGGCTGGACGAACACCTTCCAGGGCATCCTGATGCTCGGCCTCGCCTGGGGGCTCGGGCTCTACCTCCCCTGGAAGCTTCATGGCGGCATCGGCCCGATGTTCCGAGAACTGGCCGCGACGGCGCCGGAGATGCTCGTCGCCCCCGGCCTCGACGCCGCCGGAGAACCGTGGGGTTTCGGGGCCTACTCGAGCGCGGTGGTGATCTCGGTGCTCGGCTTCTCGGTGTGGCCGCACTACTTCATGAAGATCTACGCGGCCCGGAGCGTCCGGACGCTCAAACGGATGGTGATCTTCTACCCGACCTTCCAGATCTTCCTGATCCCGGTGCTCTTTATCGGCTTCGCGGGCATCATGACCTACCCCGGGGTGGAGCAGGCCGACACCATCCTGCCCACGATCCTCATGGATCTGGATCTGCCGGCGATCACCGTGGGCCTCTTCTGCGCCGGGGCGCTCGCGGCTTCGATGAGCTCGGGAGACGCGATCCTCCACGCCGGGGCCTCGGTGCTGGTCAAGGACCTCGAAATGCCGCTTCGCGGCGTCCGCCGGACGCCCGCCGCCGAGACGCGGCTCATCCGCTGGACCGCGCTCGGGATGGGCTCGCTCGCCTACTACCTCGCGGTGGGGTCGGAGGCGTCCCTCGTCAGCCTCCTCCTCATGTCCTACGGCGCGATCGCGCAGTTCTTCCCACTGATGATCGCCGCCATGTTCTGGCGGCGGGCGAGCCGCGAGGGCGCCATCTACGGACTCCTCACCGGCTGCGCAGTGACCCTGGCGCTCAACGTCTGGCCCGACCTCGCGCTCCTCGGGATCCATCCGGGGATCTACGGGGCGCTCGCGAACGTGGCGGTCATGGTCTTCGTTTCGCTCCGCACCGACCCGCCGCCGCCGGAACGGATCGAGCCCTACATGATGCGCGCGGCGGCAGGGGCCGCCGGCCCCCAGGCAGGCATGGCCGCCGAAAGCGGTGAAGCGAGGATCGCCGCGAGCCGTTGAGAAAGAAGCGCGAGGACCGCGGCCCTCGCAAAGTGTCTGTCTCTTGGAACGAACTGGTACAGTAACCTGTACGAGTAAACAAGAGCCCGGACCGATGGACACAATCACCTATTCGGACGCGCGCGCCAACCTGGCGAAAACGATGGAGCGGGTGTGTGACGACCGCACTCCGGTCGTCATCACGCGGAGAAACGCGAAACCCGTCGTGATGATGTCGCTCGACGACTACCACCAGTTCGACGAGACGGCCTATCTACTGCGGAGTCCGGAAAACGCCCGACGCATTCGGGAAGCGATCGCGGAACTTGCCGCCGGAGGCGGAACCGAGCGGACTCTCGTGGAGTGAAGCTCGTTTTCTCCGAAAGAGCCTGGGAGGACTATCTGCATTGGCAGGCCACCGATCGGGCTCGCCTCCAGCGTGTGAACCGGCTGATCAAGGACATCGTCCGATCTCCATTCGAAGGGATTGGCCATCCGGAACCGCTCCGGCATGAACTGGCGGGACTATGGTCGCGTCGGCTGGACCGGGAGCACCGAGTGGTGTACCTGGTCCGGGATGACGCGATTCAGATCGTGCAGGCTCGCTACCACTACGAGTGACGAGACCGTGGATCCTGTTCCCTTGGAGAGTGCAACGGGCGGGTTGGACCGATCTTCGCCGGGAGCAACAAGCCTCCGACCGCACAGGCTGGTCACGCGGTGAAAAACTGGCGCCGGGACCTGGGTCGGCTCCTGGCGATCTTCCACAGTCCCAAGCGCACCTTCGCCGAGATCGGCGACACGCCGAGCGTCGCGGTGGTAGTCGTGGCGATGGTGCCGTTCCTGGTGGTTGCCTCGGCCACCAGGATCGTCGCCGCCGAGCCTCCGACCCTGGGCATTCGCGAAGCAGCGCTCTTCCTGCTGCTACCGCTCGTGGCAATCGGGTGGCCCTTCGTCGTGTCGGCGCTGTACCGGTTCGTGTTCGACCTCTTCGACGCCGAAGCGCAGTACCGGGTGATCCTCTCGGTGACGCTCCACGCGATGTGGGGGGTCCTTGTGTTCGGCGCGGTGTCGGCGCTGCTCTGGCGGCTCGTTTCGGGTGAGCCCCCGCTGGAAGTCCGGGAGCTTCTCGTCTCCTCCGCCGGGGTGGATGAGCGCACTGCACGCGATCTGGCCCGGGTGCTCAACCCGCTCGAGATCGGCAGGCTGGTGTTGACCGCCCTGGGCTTCGCAATCGCCCAGCCGGTCGCGCGCTGGATGTCTTTCGCCGTCGTGTTCGGGGGATGGTTTGGCTTCCACTCGCTACCCCTGGTGCGGCTCCTGCTCTTTTTCTGAGGACTCCGGCGGATCGGTGACACTGCCAACTACCGGGTATTGAGACAATCACGTGAAGCAATGCACACACTGACAAACCGCACGATTCGCAAGACGCTCACCCTCCTGCTGCTCGCGGCCGGGCTCGCCTGGCCGGCGCTCGGGCGGGGACAGGAAGTGACCACCGCCGACCTCGAAACCGCCGCCGGGAACAACTCCGAGTGGCTCATGTACGGCCGCGACTACCTCGGCCAGCGCTACGTGGAGCTCGACCAGATCACCCCGGACAACGTGGAACGACTGGACCCGGTGTGGGTGTTCGCGGCCGGCGGAGCGAACCGGGGTCTCGAAGCCACCCCGCTGCTGCACGAGGGAGTGATCTACCTCTCAGCGGACGAATCGCGCGTCTTTGCGATCGATGCGCGCACCGGTGGCAAGAAGTGGGGCTACGACCCCGAGATCGGCTCCGACGTGGAACGGGTCTTCTGCTGCGGATCCATCAACCGCGGCGTGGCGCTCTACGGGGACCTCGTGTACGTCGGCACCATGGACGCCCGGCTGATCGCGCTCGACAAGGACACCGGCGAACCAGTCTGGGAGGTCGAGGTCGCCGACTGGGAGCACGGCTACAGCATCACCGGCGCGCCGCTGGTGGTGAACGGATTGGTGCTCACCGGAATGGCCGGGGGCGAATACGGGGTCCGCGGGTTCGTGAAGGCCTACGACGCCGCCAGCGGCGAGCACCGCTGGACGACCTACACCATCCCCGGACCCGGCGAACCCGGCAACGAGACCTGGCCGGGCGACACCTGGAAAAACGGCGGCGGCCCGACCTGGACCACCGGCGTCTTCGATCCGGAACTGAACCTCGTCTACTGGAACACCGGCAACGCCGCCCCCTGGAACTGCCACGTGCGGAAGGGCGACAACCAGTGGACCGCCGCAACCATCGCCATCGACCCTGACGACGGCAGCATCCGGTGGGGATTCCAGTACACCCCCTGGGACTGCTGGGACTACGACGCGGTCAGCACGCCGGTGCTCGCCGACGTGACGCTCCCCGGTCACGGCCCGGTCAAGGCGCTCTTCCATCACGACAAGAACGGCTTCTTCTACGCGCTCGACCGAACCGACGGGCGCTTCCTCTACGGTGACCCGATCGTCCCGGGGATCAACTGGGCCCACGGGCTCGACCCCGAGACCGGCCGACCCGACGTAAATCTCGAGATGGTGGCGGAGTCGGGCGGCCCCGAGGTGGGACCCATCATCCCGAGCCTCGAAGGCGCGATCGACTGGCAGCCGCTGGCCTACAACCCGAATCGCCAGGCCCTCTATTTCATGTCGAACCAGTGGGCGATGGGCTACCGGTTCTGGGAGGAGGACCAGTTCGAGCCGCCGACGCTCGGCGAGTGGTACCTCGGCGCGGACTACCAGCAGTACCTGACGAGCGAGAACCCGGGGAACTTCGTCGGCTTCGACGTGGTGAACCGCAAGGTGCTGTGGCGGGTGGTGAGCCCGGCGCCCTTCTGGGCGGGCGCGGTGGCCACTTCCAGCGGACTGGTGTTCACCGGGGACATGCGCGGCTACTTCATGGCGATCGACGCCGAGCGCGGCGAGGTGCTCTGGCAGTTCCAGACCGGCTCGGGAATCATCGGCAGCCCGATCACCTACGAACTCGACGGCATCCAGTACGTGGCCGTTCCCTCCGGGGGAATCGGCGGCGACATGACGTTCTATTACACCGAGCCGAAGGCCGGGAACCTGTGGGTGTTCGCGCTGGACGGCGCCCGCCCGGTGCGCGAACAGGCGGGGACGAATCTCGTCACCCTCCCGGGCGGCCTCCCGCGGGTAGGCGAACCGGGCGCCACCCTGGGTGGCCGCGTGCTGCCGGGCTACGGATTCCCGCCAACGGAAGGCAGCGAACCGCTCGCTACGAACACCCCTGCCGCGCCGGCGCCGGCGTCCGAAGGAGAGCGCGCCAACCCGCTTCTCGGAGACGAAGAAGCCGTAGCTGCCGGCGAGCGCATCTACCGCTCGCGTTGCGTGGGCTGCCACCGGAGCGGCAGCGGCGCGGGTGAGAACGTGTTCCGCAGCCGGCTGACTCCCAACCGGTTCTTCGAAGTCGTGGCGCAGGGATCCGAAGCGAACCTCATGCCTGCCTTCGGGGAGTTGCTGTCAGCCGAGGAGATCTGGCAGGTGCACGCCTACCTCATGTCCCGCGACCGGCCGTAGCAGCCGGTGGTGGAACTCGCGTAAGCGCCGAGAGCGGGGAGGCCCAGTTCTCCCGGTGGGGCCAGTTCTCCCGGTGGGGGCCCGGCTGACAAGGCGCGTGAGGGAGGAGCCCCCACCGGGAGAACTGGGCCGCGTGAGTTCCACCACAGGCTGCTAGGCCCGGGGCAACGGCTGGACGACTCCCGTTCCGGCATCTAACTCGTTGACGTGCCGGACGCGAACCGCCGCAATGTGGTTCGCTCCTTCCGATATCCTCACCTCAGGTGCCTGTCTGCGCACCCGACCCGGCGTCCCACAAGGAATCCCGCATGAACGCACCATCCCCATCGTCGGGCCTCGACTCCTTCCCCCACGAAGGGCCCGATGCCTCTCCGGGAAAGGGTCCGAGCGCCGATCGCCGAGTCGACGGAAAGCAGCGCGATCCGGGAGCCCTGGGCCGACTCGTTTCCGTCTTCCACGCGCCGGGCCGTACGTTCGCCGAACTTGCCCGGTCGCCAACGATCGCGGCAGCGCTGATCGCCACCGCGCTGGCCGGCGCCTTCGCGGCAACCGCGGTGAGCCGCGCAACCGACCTCGACGCCCTGGCCCGCCACGCCTTCGAACAGCAGATGGAGAGCATGCCGGGGACCTTCACCCGCAACATGTCCGAGGCCGACCAGCGCGAGATGTTCGAGGGTTCGCGGGACGCGCTGCGACTGACCCGCAACTTCGCGCCGGTCCTCGGCGCGGCCGGCGCGCTGATCTCTCCGCTCGTCGCCGCCGCGGTCTTCCTGCTGGTGTTCGGCCTCCTCGGCGCCCAGGGCAGCTACCGCCTCATCCTGGCGACGGTGATCCACGCCGGCTGGCCAGCGGTTGCCACCAGTTCTCTCCTGACCGGCCTGGTGGCCTGGGTCTCCTACCCGTTGACGCCGGAGCGGGCGGAAGCCCCCCTGCGGAGCAATCTGGCGTCGGTCCTCGGCGGGCTCGACGGCGCCGCTCAGGCGGTGGCTTCGCGGGTGGACCTCTTCCTCGCCTGGGAGGTCGTCCTCACCGGCCTCGGCCTCGCCATCGTTCTCGGTGTGACCCGCGGCCGTTCGTTCGCGGTCGTCCTCGCGCTCTGGGCGCTCACCACCGCCGCCGTCGTCGGGATCGCGCTCGCGGTGGGCGCCATGTCGTTCACCGTCAGCGCCTCCTGAAGAGCTTCCCTTGAAGAAGGTCCCATGAAGAAAGTTGTTGTCGCCCTCGCTCTCGCGGCCGGCGCGCTCACGGTGGTCCTGCTGAGCGTGGAATCCCCCGACACCCGGATCCGGGTCGAGGCGCAAACCGTCTCCCCGCGGGACTTCCTCGCCACCGTCGAAGCCTCCGGGGTGGTTCGCCCCGAGGAGAGCGTGGACATCTCGGCCGAGGTGGTCGGCCGGCTGCTGGCGATCCGCGTGCGTCCGGGCGATCCGGTCGCTCCCGGACAGATCGTCGCGCTCATTGACGACGCCATCCAGCGTCCCATCGTGGAAGAGCAGCGGGCCGGACTGGGGGAGGCCGAGGCCACCCTCGCCGACGCCGAGGTGGCCGAGCAGGACGCTCGGCGGGAGCGCGAACGCGCCGGCTCGCTCCACGCCGAGGGAGTGGTCAGCGCCCGGGCGGTCGAGGAAGCGCAGGTCGCGCTGGACCGCTCCGGCATCGCCGCCGACCGAGCCCGTCAGAACATCGAGCGCGCCCGCTCCGCGCTCCGCCGCACCGAGGAGAATCTGGCGAAGACCGTGGTCCGCTCGCCCATGCAGGGCATCGTCCTGGAGGTCGAACTGGAGGAGGGCGAACTGGTGGTGGCGAGTAGCCAGAACCTGCCCGGCTCGCGGATCATGACCCTCGGGACCGACGCCGAGCTGATCGTCGAGGCCGACATCCCCGAGGTGGATGTGGTGAGCGTCGAGTTGGGGCAGCCGGTGGAGATCACGCTCAGCGCTCTCCGCGGGACAACGCTCTCCGGTGAGGTGATCGAGATCCAGCGGGTGGGTCAGCGGGATGAGACCGCCCGGCTCGGCGCCGCCGGCCAGGGGGCCGAGTTCCTCGCCAAGATCCGCGTCCATGATCCGCCGCCGGCCGTCCGCCCCTCGATGAGCGCCCAGGTCCGGATCGAGACCGAACGGCGCGCCGACGCGCTCGCGGTCCCGATCGGGGCGCTAATGCGGCGCTTTCCGGAGGGCGCCGGCAGCGGGAGTCTCTCCGTGTCGCTCAGCGGCGGGGAAGGCGCCAATGTCTCCGGCCAGACGACGTCCCGCGCGCCTGGCTGGCAGGTGGCCTTCGTGATCGAGGACGACCGGGTGGCCGAACGGCGGGTCACGACCGGCCTCTCCGACCTGCTCGAGGTCGAAATCACCGCCGGTCTCACCGCCGGAGATGTGGTGGTGGTGGGACCGCCCTTGATCCTGCGCGAATTGTCGGACGGCGACGAGGTGATCGTCGAGGCCGAGGACGGCGACCCCGACCCGGATCGGTGATCCGCGAAAACCTGCGGATGGGGGTTTCCTCCATCCGCCGCAATCCGCTGCGCTCGACGCTCAGCACCCTCGGCGTCGCCATCGGTATCGCTTCGGTGGTCGCGGTGGCCTCGGTCGCGGACGGGCTCACCCAGACCGTCACCGCCGAGTTCGGGGACGTGGGCGGCGGGTACATCGCCGTGTTCTGGTCTGCGCCGCGCGACGACATCGTGCGGCGCCGGGCGTTCTTGTCGCTCGCCGACGGCGAAGCGGCGTTTCGCGAATCCCCCGCCGTTGATGCCTTCGACCCGGTGCTCTCGTTCCGCCCGGAGGTGCGTCTTTACGACGAAGCGATGGGACTCGACGCGAAGGGCGTCGGCCCGCTGCACCTCGAGGTCGCCGGGAAGACGCTTGCGCGCGGCCGTTTCCTGACCGAGGAGGACATGCAGCGGCAGACTCGCGCCGCGGTCGTGGGCGCCGAGGTCTGGAGTGAGCTCGCACGGGAACTCGGGGGCGGTTTCGGCGGGAACAGCGACCCGATCGGCGAGCGGCTGCTGGTGGATGGAGTCCTGTTCACCATCGTGGGAGTGCTCGAAGCGAAAGAGCGGGGTGTTCTCTCGTCCGGAGACCCGAACCAGATGCTGCTGATCCCGGTAACCACCGCCCAGTACCGCTTCGCGCAGGGTCCGGCCTCCCCGCTGCAGCTCGGCTTCCGCGCCCGCTCGCTCGCGGAGGTCGAGCTTGCCGAGGAGCAGATCCGCGAGGCTCTCCGGCGGGCTCGCGACCTGCCGGACAATGCCGAGGACGACTTCCAGATCCTCTCGCTCGACGCGCTCCTGAGTTCGTTCCGCGGCATCCTGTTCGGCGTGGTGGCGGTGGGCATCGCGCTCGCCGCGATCAGCCTCCTCGCCGGAGGAGTCGGCGTGATGAACGTGATGCTGGTCGTGGTTCGCGAACGGGGGCGGGAGATCGGTATCCGCAAGGCGATCGGCGCCGGCCACTCCCAGGTCGTCGCCCAATTCCTCATCGAGGCGGTGCTGCTGTCCCTTGCCGGCGGCTTCCTCGGCGCCGGTGTCGGGGCCGGTCTCCGGCTGCTCGCTCCGGCGTTTTGGCCCGCACTCCCGGTCGGCCCGCCGCCGCTCCTCGCCTTCGGAGTGGCGTTCGCGTTCTCGGTCTCGGTGGGCGTGGTCTTCGGGATCTATCCGGCGGTGGTCGCCGCGCGCCGCGAGCCCTGGGAAGCGCTCCGCTCCGAGTAGGACGAGGCGCGTCCGTACCTGGATCGAGGAATCCGCGACGCACCTGGCGCTGCCGATCCCGAACGACCTATGGTGTATCGTAGGTGTATGTCACGCACCAATGTAGACATCAACGACGAGGCCTGCGCCGCCGTCATGCGCCGCTATCGGCTGGCTTCCAAGCGCGAAGCCGTCAACCTGGCATTGCGCCTGCTCGCCGCCGAACCCCTCCGCCTTGACGAGGCCCGGCGTCTTCGCGGGTCGGGCTGGGTGGGCGATCTGGAAGAGATGCGCCGTCGTCGCGACACGTGGTCCTGATTGATACGTCCGCGTGGGTCGAGTTCCTCCGCGACACGGGCTCGACCGTATGCGGGCGCGTTGACGAATTGCTGGACGGCGAAATCGCGGTGTGCGACCCGATCCGCATGGAGGTGCTCGCCGGCGCGCGCGACGAACTCCACCTCGAAGCGCTGCGGCGTCTCCTCGCGCGGGCGACCGTTCTCCCCACGGACGCCGCGCACTTCGAGGAGGCGGCTGCCCTGTTTCGTCGCTGCCGCCGGGAAGGAGAGACGGTGCGCCGACTGATTGATTGCCTGATTGCCGCCGTCGCGATCCGCTCCGGGGTATCCGTGCTCCATCGCGACGGCGACTTCGACGTCCTGGCGCGCCACACGGAACTCGAAGTCGCCGGATGAGGCGGCGCCGAGAAGCCGTTACGCGCCGGCGGTACTCCCTGCCGTGGGCCGCCGGGTAATGGGTTCAACCGCCTTCCAGACCTTCGGGACGCCGCATCTGGTGGCGATGGCGCTCACGTTGGCGCTTCCGGCGTTGCTGGCGGTTGTCGCGCGGCGGCTCTCCGGGGCGGCGCCGACGGTCATCGCCTGGCTCCTTGCCGGGATGCTGCTCGCGAACGAGTTCACCTACTGGTCGATCCGGATCGGGGCGATCGGGCTCGATGGCTGGGTGCGGAACCATATGCCGCTGCACGTCTGCGGGGTGGCGGTACTGCTGACGTCGGCAACGCTCCTCTTCCGCAGCCCGAAGACCTACGAGATCGTCTACTTCTGGGGTCTCGTGGGCTCGGCGAACGCTGTCATCACCCCCGGCGGGCTCGCGGTGGACTTCCCCGAGTACCGCTTCTTTCAGTACTTCATCGCCCATTCGGGCATCGTGGTGGGGGTGCTGTTCGCCACCTGGGGTCTCGGGATGCGTCCGACACTCCGGGGAATGCTCCGGGCGTTCGGCTATCTGGCCGTTTTCGCCGCGTTCGTGGGCGCGGTAAACCTCCTGCTGGGCTCGAACTTCATGTGGCTGTCCGGAGCTCCCCCGGACACCGTGTCGCCCTTCTTCATGGCACCCTGGCCGTGGTATCTGCCGATCCTGGCGGTGGCCGGACTCGCCATGTTCTTCGTGGTTCTATCCCCCTTCCTGGTGAGCGAGTGGTGGAGGAAACGGGGCGCGGCCGTCTGAGGGGGCGCTTCCGGTCGGGAGCCCGAGCGTCAGGCAGCGGCGATGTCGGTCCGGGCGAAGTCGTCGCCTTTGAAGAGGAGCGGTTCCCGCGAGACCTCGGCGAGGGCGTAGGCGAAACAGTCTCCGAAGTTGAGAGCAGCGGGGTGATTCCCCCTGCCGAAGCGTCGCCACGCGTACCGCGCCGACGCAAGTTGCTCGAGGGTAACCGGCACTACCTCAACGCCCAGCCGCTCCAGAAACCGGTCCAATTCCAATCCCGCCGCCGGACCGCCCCTGCTCTCCACCACCATGGTCACTTCAAGCATGTTCGCTGCCGACATCCGACAGCTCGAGGCGGTGAGCATCCTGGCTTCGTAGCGTTCAGCATCCGGTTTCCGGTTCAGGACTGCCAGCACGGCGGAGCTGTCCACGATCACTTGGGCAAACCCCGCTCGTCGTAGAGCAGATCGCCGTGCTCCACGGCAGATGGGCCGGATCCCATCAGCTTGGCGCACCGCTCTGCGATCGCGCGGAGCTCCCTGAGACGCTCATCAACATTGAGTTCGCGCCTCCTCCGACCAAGACGCTCCCTGAGTGCAACGGTAATCGCCTCGGTCTTGGTCTCACCGGTGAGCGCAGCAAGCTCCTCGGCTAGTCGGCAGGTTTCTTCCTTTTTGATGTTCAGGCTCATGGCGCCTCCGGAATAGGTAGAAAGGAACTATAGACTTCTACCCTGGCAGAAGCCCACTCCCCGCTGTCGCTCACCTTCAAGGTGAAGTGGCGGCTCGCTTGCCCGTGCCGTCGGAGGGTCGCGCCGGTCGGAGCCATTGTTGGCTGGAGTCTTGGCTGGAGCGGTCAAGAGAGGCACAGCCGCGGGTAGGGGAGCGGTGAGCAATCGCGGCATCCGATGCTGGGAAGGGATGCGGCACTCACGTTGGCATGGCGCGGTGTTATCGGCGCTGGTTTCGCGCTCCCGCGCGATGCCGGCCGGAGACCGGCGCTCCTGGCCGTGAGATTGGCATGGCCAGCGTCGTCGGTGCGGGTTTCGCGCTCCCGCGCGATGCCGGTCGGAGACCGGCGCTCCAGCCGTGAGATTGGCGGGGCGCGGTGTCATCGGCGCGGGTTTCGCGCTCCCGCGCGATGCCGGTCGGAGACCGGCGCTCCGCCGTGAGATTGGCGTGGCGCGGCGTCGTCGGTGCGGGTTTCGCGCTCCCGCGCGATGCCGGTCGGAGACCGGCGCTCCATGTCCCAGTTGCTGTGTAAATGCAGCCCCGCGCGAGAACCCCAACAAAGCGGTGCGACGCGCAGGCAGGATCAGGCATCAGACTGCGCCTCCTGGTGACGATGCGGGAGAGAGGTAGGAGAGTCAGGTGTGTGTGAGAGGCGGAGGCTGTGGGTATGGGGGGTGGGGTATTGGTCGGGGGGTTGGTAGAGATATTTGATTTCGGCACCGTAGGGGAGTGCCCGAAGAAGGTCAAGGCGGCGTTGTCTGCGGATGGACTCGGGGGAGGTTCGGAGTCGGGCGGCGATTTCGGTGGAGGAGAGCCAGCCTTGGGCACGGAGGCGGAGGAAGCGGGTTTGGAGTTGGTGACGGCGGCAGAGGTTGGCGACGCGGCGAGCGTTGAAGGGGAGTCCGGTGCCGGAGGTTCGGCCGCGTTGGTTGAGGATGGAGGCGGTCTGGGCTTCGGAGTGGTGTTGGAGGAGTTGGTCGATTTCGGCGAGGAGTTTGGCGGGGGTTCGGCGTTGTTCCCAGGCGGGGAGATCGGGTTGGACGGAGAGGGTTCGTGCGGCGCCGCCGCGGAGTCGGACGCCGAGGGAGAGATCGCCGTTTCGGGTGATGGTGACGTCCTGGATGAGGAGGCGTGCCATGCGGGTGCGCTCGCGGTGGGGAGTTTGGGGGTCGTTCCAGAGTTTCGGGAAGTCGGTGGCGAGGGCGAGGATGGTTTGGCGCTGGGAGGGGTCGAGTTGGGTCTGGTCGGCGGCGCGTCGTCGTTCGAGGTCGTGGAGAGCATTCTGTTGCTCGGCGAGCCTGGCGTTCCAGTCGGCTTCGAGTTGCGCGGCGACGAGGCGATTGTCAGGGTCGACGCGGAGGAAGCGTCGGCGGGCGAGTTCGGCCTCTTGGGTGGCGCGTTGGGCGTGGCGTTGTCGGAGCGCGTGGGTTTCGTCGGCGCGGGCGGCGAGTTCGTCCTGGACGCGGAGGGCGGTTTCGAGGCTGAGCGGGGAGACGAGTTCGACGAGGAGTCGGCCGACGGCCTGATCGATGCGGGTTCCGGGGATGGACTGACAGGGAGGGGCGGCGGTTTCGGGGCGGCGGCAGAGGTAGCGGGGGAGGCGCTGGTCGCCGCGGGTGTGGTAAGCGACGGTCATGCGGCGGCCGCACCGGCCACACAAGACGAGCCCCTGGAGGAGTGCGGGCCCCTCGCGCGGGGGGCCTGGGCGGCCGGAGCGGAAGGCGGCGTTGGCCTCCGCAAGTCGTCGCTGGTTGGCTTCGAACTGCTTCCAGGAGAGGAAGCCGGGGTGGGCGTCGTGGAGCAGGACCTCCCAGTCGTCGCGGGGCAGTTGGCGGGAGGCGACCCTTCCGTCGGGGAGGCGGCGGCGGCGGGTGCGGCCGAAGCTGAAAGCGCCGGCGTAGCGGGGGTTTTTGAGGGCGCGGAGGACGCGGGAGCGCTGGAGGGGTTCCCAGAGCACCTCGCCGCGGCGCGGCCCGTGCTGGGGGCGGCGGGGGAAGAGCAGGTTCTGGTCGCGGAAGAAGCGGAGCACGGCGCCGGCGGAGCCCGAACGCTGGTAGGCATCAAACAGCGCCTGGACCGTCTCCCGGACCTGGGCGTCGGGGTCGAGCACGACGCGGTCCTGGGGGTCGTAGACGAGTCCGATGGGGAGCGCGATCCGCAGCTCGCCGCGGCGCGCCCGGCTCCGGATGCCGCCGCGCAGCCGGGCGCGCAGCAGATGGAGTTCGGCCTCACTCATGGTGCCCTTGAGGCCGAGGAGGAGCCGGTCGTTGAAGTCGGCGGGGTTGTAGACGCCGTCCTCGTCGAGGATCAGGGTGTCGGTGAGGGCGCACAACTCGAGCAGCCGGTGCCAGTCGGTGTTGTTGCGGGCGAGCCGGGAGACTTCGAGACCGAGGACGATGCCGGCGGCGCCCATGCCGACTTCGGCGACGAGGCGGCGGAAGCCCTCCCGGTCGGCGGAGGCGCCGGACCGGCCGAGGTCGGTGTCGATGACGACGATCTGGCCGGGAGGCCAGCCGAGGGCGAGCGCCCGCTCGCGGAGCGCGTACTGGCGGCGGGTGCTCTCCTGGTTTTGGAGCACCTGGCGGAGGGTGGACTGGCGCACATACACGAACGCGGTGCGGCGCCGGTGGTCGGCGGTGACCTTGGAGTGGAGGGTGCTCACGCGGCGGCCTCCGGCAGATGCGCCCGGATCATGTCGAGGAGCACGGCGACGGCGGGGGCCGGGACCTCCGGCGCACGGGGCGTCCGGGACCGGACGACGGGCCACCCCGGCTCCCGTTCGAGGGGTGTGGTGAGCCAGGCGGCGAAGCCGCGCAGCACCAGGGCGGCCGGCCCCTGCCAGACACCGGACGCGGCCAGCGCCTGTTCGCGCAGCCGCTCGTAGGCGGCGGCGTACGGGCCCGGCGGGCCGCTGACCGCGACGCGCGGCCCCGGGGCGATCACGGCCGTTTTTTTTCCACCCGCGCCAGGGCGCGTGCGATGCTGCGGCGGTGCACCGCCAGCCCGAAGCGTTCCCGGACCAGGCCGGTCAACTCCTGAGCGTTCAGGGCCGGGTTCTCGGTCCGCGCCGCGCGCAACGCCGCCACCACCTCGGCGGTGAGCTTGTGAGGCCCGTGCGGCCCCGGCCGCTGGGGCAACAGCGCCGCCACGCCCCCTTCCTCCCAGGCGCGCCGCGCCTTGTAGAAGGACACCCGGGAGAGCCCGAAGCGGGCCGCGGTGGCGCTGACCTGGTCGCCCTCGGCGCGCGTCCGGCGCAGCATCTCGTATTTGACCTGGGTGAGATCGCGGGGGTCGAAGAAGGGGTTTTGGAGGAAGAGTTCGTCGCGGACCCGGTCCGGGTGGGGGTGGAGACAGCCGTTCTTGCGGAGGGCGGCTTCCTTGGGGTCGGGGGGGAGCTGGGGCATCGGGGGTTCTCCATGTAAGTCCCATTATGCCCATCCACACATCCGAAGTCAAAGCGTCCCGCTCGGAATATGCGGGCAAATCAATACGTATCCACCCGATGCGCTCACAGAACCACCCGCCAACATGGCTCCCGAAGCCAAAATCCCGCTTACTCATGAGACGAAATCCCCTTTACAGCCAACCCCCCGCGCACGCCCCCCGCCACGCCCCCCGCTCCCCCCGAGCGTTCCCCCTCCACACCCCGCACAACCTCCACCAACTCCAGCAGGTCCTCCACCCGAAAGGCCGACCGCCCCGCCGACATCACCCGGAACGCATCTTCCTCGCCCGCGCTCGTCCACGACGCCGGAAGCGAACGCACCTCTCCCCTCTCGTCCTCCCACATCACCCGCTCCGCACCCCAATACCGCCCCCGCTCCAACAACACATACTCACGCCCATACAGCGGATGAAAACGATGCGTCACCCGGAACTTGCGCCCCGCATCGTCACCAAGAGGCGCAGTTACAAGCCTTCTCCCAAGGGAACGCCGACCTCCGGTCGGCACAGCCCGCCGAAGGCGGGCGGCGGGAAGGACCCCCAGTTCCGAGGTGGTCCCTTCTCGGCCGGGACCCCGGCGTTCAGCGTCATCCGGACGGCTGCGTGGTACACGCCATCTCGCTGCGCTGCGCGCAGCGGTGCCGGCCCCCACCGGGAGAACTGGCCAGAGGTCGGCGTTCCCTGCCCTGCGTGCCGTGAAAGCGAGCGGCGATGTGCGATACCGGTTTTGAAGACCCCTACCGACTGGCTTCCCGGGCGGCGCGGAACTCGCTGGTCTCGCTCCATTCGGGCCACCCGTCCGAGTCGGCGAGGCCGCGGCCCATCCGGTAGAGGAACTCCAGGTCATCCACCATTCCCGAGAGGTCGTACCAATCCTCCACCTCGTCGGCGGGTTTGTGGTACGCCTCGGCGACGTAGGTGGCGCGGACCTCCATGCCGAACCCTTCGGGCTTGCCGATGAAGTCGACCCCGCCGTCGGGATAGAACGCGGGGATGCCGACCTTCGCGAATTCGAAGTGGTCGGAACGGTAGTAGTAGCCGTTTTCGGGTTCCGGGTCCGGGCGCAGCTCGCGGCCGAGCTCGGCGGCGGCCGCCCCGGCGATGTCATCGAGTTCGGACTGGCCGAGGCCCACGACGGTGATGTCGGTCGTCTGTCCCCACACGTTCAGGCCGTCCATGTTGAGCGCTGCCACCGTCTCGGCCGCCGGATAGAGCGGGTTTTGGGCATAGTGGCGCGAGCCGAGCAGTCCCTGCTCCTCCGCAGTAACGGCCAGGAACAACACGCTGCGGCGAGGGGCCCCCTCGGCCGCAAACGCCTCGGCAAGCCCCAGCAGGCCGGCCGTCCCGGTCGCGTTGTCGAAGGCCCCGTTGAAGATGTTGTCGCCCTCCATCCCCACCGCAGTGCCGAGGTGATCCCAGTGCGCGGTGTAGATGACCGTCTCGCCGGGCGCTTCGGTTCCGGGGAGGCGCGCCACCACGTTGTTCGAGTCGATCTCGCGATGCGAGGTCTCGAGCGCGAAGCTGGCGGTGATGCCGAGCGGCATCGGCGTGAATTCCGCGGCAGTGGCCGCCCCGCGAGCCTCCTCGAAGTCCATCCCTGCGGCGCTGAAAAGCGCGACCGCCTGCTCCCGGGAGATCCATCCCTCGACCTCGAGGCGGTCCATGTTCCCGCCGGGGGTGCGCAGGTCGAACTGCTCCCCGGTCCACGAGCCGCTCACCACTTCCCACGGATATCCGGCGGGACCCGTCTCATGGACGATCAGCGCTCCGAGCGCTCCCAGCGCGGCGGCCTTCTCGAACTTGTAGGTCCAGCGGCCGTAGTAGGTCATGGCGTCGCCGCCGAAGTGGTGTTCTCCCGGCGGGTCGTTCACCAGCACCACCAGAATCTTGCCCGTGAGATCGGCATCTCCAAAGTCGTCCCAGCCGTACTCCGGCGCCTCGACGCCGTAGCCGACGAAGAGCAACTCGCCGGACGCGCCCACCTCGGGGACCACCCGCTTTGTCCAGGCCACGAAGTCCACGCCGGCTTCCCAGTCACCACCCGGATCCGAGGAGGCCGCCATGGTGATGGCGGTGGAGCCCACGAGGGGTACTGCCTGCACCCAGGTCCCGTCCGGATTCCCGGGCTCGAGTCCCAGTTGCTCGAACACCCCGCTCAGGTAGGCAACGGTCTTCTCCTCTCCGGGAGAAGCCGGTCCCCGCCCGCCGAACTCGTCGGAAGCCAGGGTGGAGATGTGCGCCAGGAGACCGTCCTCGGCGAAGCGCGGCCCGGGCTCGCCGCAGCCGGCGAACGGCAGGACTGCCGTGAGGACGGCGGCGGAAACCACCGAAAACAGGGAACGAAGCATCGAAGGTTCTCCTCGGGAAGGGAACAAAGTCTGCCAGACTCCCGTCTTTGTCTGAGGTCCGCGCAGCCGAGCGGATTTTCATCGGTCCGGAGGTTCCTCCGGAAACAGGAGCCTCTCGATGCCGACTTCCCCTTCCTCCACCTGGGCGCTGGTTCGCACGGCGGTCCTGATCACGCTCGCGGTCACGGCTCTCCGCCTGCTGGGCGCCCTCGGCGGCCTGCCGGATTTCCTCGTGAACCGGGCGGCCGGCGGTACCGGCGCCATCATCGGGATCGTCTGGCTGGCTCCGATCTTCGCGTTCTGGTTCGGGCGGCAACACGCCCGCTCCGGAAACACCGGATTCGTTACGGCGCTCAAGACGAACTTCGTCTACGGAATCGGGGCCCGGATCCCGGTCATCCTCATCATGCTCTTCGCCACCCTCGGCGACTGGGGCACCCACTACGACGCCTATCCGCCGGACATGGAAGCGACGATGGGCCTCATGGGTCAGTGGTTTTGGGGCGGCGTTGTCCCCCAGGTCGTCTTCTGGGTCGTGATCTGGACGACGCTCCTCGGCGGCCTCATCACCTGGCTCACCGCGAAGTTCACCGCCCGGACCGCTTAACAGCCTGTGACTTCCGCAACCCCGGATCTGCGCTATCCCATCGGCACGTTCACCGTCTCGGGTGCGATCACCGAGGATCAGGTCGGCGCCTGGCTCGCCGACCTGGTGGCGCTGCCCGGCGACCTACGCCGAACGGTGACCCCGCTGAGCGACCCTCAACTGGACATTCCTTACCGTCCCGGCGGCTGGACCGTTCGGCAGGTCGTCCATCACCTCCCCGACAGCCACCTCAATTGCTTCCTCCGATTCCGCTGGGCTCTGACCGAGGACCGGCCGGTGATCAAGCCGTACGACGAAGCGCTGGTGGCGGAGCTACCCGACTACCTGACCGCACCGATCGACAGTTCGCTGGACCTTCTGCAGGCACTGCACGTGCGCTGGGCGGAACTGGTGCGGAGCCTGAGCTGGGAGCAGCTCCAGCGGACATTCTTGAACCCGGATTCGGGCGAGAACACTCTGGCCCGCACGGTCGGGGTCTACACCTGGCACGGGCGGCACCACCTCGCCCACGTCGAAAGGCTGATCGAACGCGAGAACTGGGCCTGACTGGCTGGGCCTGACTGGCTGTCAGTAGGCCACCGACAGCCGGAAGCGCGCTCCGGCGCGGACGGCGGCCGAAAGGACCGTCTCCAGTTCGGTGAGCTCCGCGATCAACGTGTGCTCTCCCGGAAAAGCCTCGGGATCCTCCGTGACCGTCCCCAGCAGCGTTTGCACCAGTCGGAGCCCGATCCGGGAGTCGAACCATCCCGCCGGGGTGAGTGCGTCCACGTCGGTGTCGAAATTGAGGTCCGCAGCAAGGATCTCGGACTCTTCGGGACTCATGCTGACGAACTCGTCGAGGGGCTGGAGATCGGCCGCTTCGGCGGCCTCCGACAGTTCCCAGCGCGCCTGATTGAGGGCGTAGCCCTCGAAGTCCTCGGGGGCCACACCTTCGACCTCGCGGTCGAGGGAGACCGCTATGCCTACGCCCAAGGGGTTAACGCGCCAGTCAGTCGGTGGGCGCGGACCCGGGCTGATAGCGCAGCTCGCCGGCCTCGACACGGATCGCGAGTCGGTTTTGCGGCGGCGGGGTCGGACAGGTAGTGAACTCGTTGAAGCCGCAGGGCGGGTTCACGGCGCGGTTGAAGTCCACGACTACCCGGCCGTTCTCTGCCGGAGGGACTTCCAGAAAACGCGCGGAGCGATAGGTCTCCATGCCGCTCGTCCCGTCCGAGAGGACAAAGAACAAAACCCCGTTTCGCCTGTTGAACGCCTGCATCCGGATCTCTTCGCCATCCCAGTCGAAGACCACGTCGCCGTCCGACTCGTAGTTCTCGATGTCTCCGCGGATGTTGATCGCTTCGACGTGTTTCCTCTCCGGATATGGCTCGAAAGCGGCGGCCACCCGGAACTTCGGGTCCAGGGGGAACCACTTGCGGCCGGTGAAATTCGTGCGGAGCGGGTTGTCGAGGTCGCGCAGGCGGAGCGCCCGGCGTTCGCCGCTCGAGTGCAGCCAGAACCCCGTTCGCTCGTCGAGGTGCAAGGCACCGTCCTCGCCCAGTTCGAGTTCGCCCTCGGCGAAGGGTTCGCCGCCCACCGTGGCGCCCATTCCTTCGGCAACCCGGGCGAACGCCTTGCCGTCCGCCGACCAGGAAACAGTGACCGCCAGCTCGGGGAACCGGTCCGGAACGCGAAGATCGGCATCCTCGCCGCTCCCGACGGTGTGTTCACCGACCGTCAGGAAGTGGAGCCCGGCTACGGTCAGCCAACTTCTGTCGGAGGTGAGCGTCTCCTCCACCCGTTGCCGGTAGGCCTCCTCGCCTGCCCGCCAGGCTGCTTCGTCGAAGGGAGGCGAACCCTCGCCCGTACACCCGGTCCCCAGGAGAGTGAGGGACAGCAGGAGACCGGAGCCGAGAAGAACGCGCATGGGCGCATTGTAAGTTCGCCGCCGCCCCGAAACGAATGAACGGACGCGATCACGCCCGAGAACGTTGCGTCCCCGGGTCCAGGTTCAGGACTCGGTGCCAGCCTTGACCGTTGGGCCGGCCTTGACCGTTGGGCCGACCTAGACCGCGGTGCCGCCCTTCGCGGCCAGGTTGAGTCCCGCCTTGATGAAGCCGTCGAGGTCGCCGTTCATCACCCGGTCCACATCCCCCATCTGGTGGTTCGTGCGGTGGTCCTTCACCATCCGGTAGGGCTGGAAGACGTAGGAACGGATCTGGTTGCCCCAGGTGTTGTCGCCCAGACTCTCCTTCTGGGCCTCCTCCTGGGCTTTGCGTTCCCGAACCGCCCGGTCGTAGAGACGCGCCCGCAGGACCTTCATGGCGCTGTCCCGGTTCCGGTGCTGAGAGCGCTCGTTCTGGCAGGAGACCACGAGCCCCGTGGGCAAGTGGGTGATGCGGACCGCCGAGTCGGTGACGTTGACATGCTGGCCGCCCTTGCCGCTCGCCCGGAAGGTGTCGATGCGGAGGTCGTTTTCCTCCACCTCGATCTCGATGCGGTTGTCGAGATCGGGGAAGGCGGCCACCGAGGCGAAGGACGTGTGGCGACGGTGCTGGGCGTCGAAGGGGGAAATGCGCACCAGCCGGTGGACTCCCGATTCCACCCGCAGCCGGCCATAGGCGTGGTCTCCCCGGACTTCGAACGTCGCTCCCTTGATGCCCGCTTCCTCGGCGGGCTGGCGGTCAAGAAGCTCGATGTCGAACCCCCGACCCTTGGCCCAGCGGATGTACATCCCGAGCAGCATCTCCGCCCAGTCCTGGGCATCGGTCCCCCCGGCTCCGGGATTGATGGTAACGATCGCATTCTCGGAATCGTGTTCCCCGGCGAAGAGCCGCTGCAGGTCGAACTCGTCGAGCTGGCCTTCCAGACGGTCCAGATGTTCGCGGAAGTCGTCGATAACGTCTTCGCCCTCCCGGATCCATTCAGCCAGCGTCTCGACCTCGTCTACCGCCCGCGCAAAGGCCGCGCTCCGCTCCAATCCCCCGAACACGCTTGCCCGGCGCCGCGAAAGCGCCTCCCCATCGCCCGATGGCGACCACACGGCCGGGTCGCTCAGCCGCTCGTCGAGCTGGGCGATCTCCGCTTTCAGACCGACGGTGTCAAAGGAACCCCCGAGCCACGGCCGTCCGGCCGCATAGGGCTTCGTACCGGTCGAGCAGTTCCTGACTCATGGCGATTCTCCGGGGGTGGTCCCGGCAGGCGGGAACCCCGGAATTCTAGCGGCCGGTGGTGGAACCCGCGTGAGCGCCCAGGCCGGCGAGGCCCAGTTCTCCCGGTGGGGCCAGTTCTCCCGATGGGCCCAGTTCTCCCGGTGGGGCCAGTCCTCCCGGTGGGGGCCCGGGTTCCACCACCGGCTGTTAGTCGGGACGGCTGGTCACGAGGGTGGCGAAACTCTCGCTCTCCAGCCGGGCGGCAAGGGCCCGAGCCGCTTCGCGGCTCTCGAACTGCCCGACCCGGACCCGGAAGATCCCGGCCGGAGTGCCTTCGAGGTACCCCTCGATTCCCCGCGCCGCGAGCTGCTGCAACATCCGCTCGGCGGCCCCCCGGTCACGGAAGGCCGCAACCTGAATGGTGAACTTCCCACTGCCGGGTCGCGCTGGCCGGTCGGAGGTGCGTGCCGGCGCCGGGGTGGCGGCGGCAGTACGCGGCGACGGCGAGGCGGCAGCGGCACGCTGCCGTCGGGCCGCGAGGGTCCGGCCCGAGAGCTGTTCCGGACTGGTGGAAGCCGTGCGGGCCGGAGGCCGCTGAGCGTCGGCCGGCCGGGGCGCCGGTGAAGTCGAGGCCGCCGGTGAGGCCGAGGCGGCCGGCGAAGCCGCCTGCCGAACCGGAGCGCGCTCCGGCGTCCCGGCGGCGGGTTGCGGCTCGGACCGGATGGGGAGGCGAAGCGCGTCTTCCGCGGGTGCCTCGGCGACGGCGACGGCGGGAGTCTGCGCCGGCGCGGGCACCGGAACCGGGTTTGTGCGACGGGCCATCACCGCGTCCGCCGCACCGGGCGCCATCCCGCGTCCAATGACGATCCCCCCCACGAAAACGCCCACTACGATCACGATGAGCAGGCCGAACATCAACACCAGTTGCCGCGTCGTGAACTGGACGTCGTAGTGATCGCTGTCGTGTTGGCCGTGCATCAGAAATCCCTCCGGTTGGGTGGGGCGCCCAGGCACCGGAACGGCGCCTCCCCGCACCCCATGCCGTCACCCTAGCAGAAGTTACGGGGATTTTCTAAAGCGATACTTGAGGTTTTAGCAGCCTGTGGTGAAACCCACGTGAGCGCCGAGGCCGGCCAGTTCTCCCGGTGGGGGCGAGGCGCCCGGCTGACAAGGCGCGTGAGGGAGGAGCCCCCACCGGGAGAACTGGCCCCGGTGTATTCCGACCGAAACGCAACGCAGAACACAGCGAAGCGGAGTGGTTCAGCCGGGATGGATCGCCGGTCGAACGCCGCGTGGGTTTCGCCACCGGCTGCTCACGGTGCGGCTCCGCCGGCGGCGGAGCCGCACAGCTGCGGCGTGTCAGTCCTTGGAGGAATCCCCGCTACCCGTGGGCGTGAGCGTGGGCGGCTCGAGGAAGGGTCTTATCAGATCGAGCGGGAGGGGAAAGATGATCGTCGAGTTCTTCTCCGAGGCGATTTCGGTGAGCGTCTGGAGATAGCGGAGCTGGGCGCCCAAGGGGTGCTGGCCCACGATTGCGGCGGCCTTGGCGAGCTGCGCCGAGGCCTGGAATTCGCCTTCCGCGTGGATGACCTTGGCCCGCTTCTCCCGCTCCGCTTCGGCCTGCCGGGCAAGCGCCCGGGTCATGTCGGTGGGCAGGTCCACATGCTTGACCTCAACCGAGGCCACTTTGATGCCCCAGGGGTCGGTGCTCTTGTCGAGGATCTCCTGCAACCGGATGTTGAGCTGTTCGCGCTGCGAGAGGAGATCGTCCAGTTCCACCTGGCCGAGCACGCTGCGGAGCGTGGTCTGCGCGAGCTGCGAGGTGGCATACAGGTAGTCCTCGACTTCGATGATCGCCCGGGTGGGGTCCACCACCCGGAAGAACAGCACGGCGTTCACCTTCACCGAGACGTTGTCGCGGGTGATGATGTCCTGCGGCGGCACATCGAAGGCCACCAGACGGAGGGTTACCCGCACCATCCGATCGATGGGGGAGAAGACCAGAACGAGGCCCGGCCCCTTGGTGGCCGGAAGGAGCTTGCCGAACCGGAAGACAACGGCGCGCTCGTACTCGTTCAGGACCTTGATCCAGTTGAGGATGAAGATGGCCGCGAATGCGACGGCGACCAGAGCTCCCAGGGAAAGTCCGAACATGATTCAGCTCCTTGTTTCGAAGACGGCGGAGAGATTAGGCGGAGAGATTACTCGTCACGGGCGCCGTCCGAGCCCGGTGCGGCGGCGGAGCCTACTTGGAGGGTCAACCCCTCCAGGAGAGCGAGGACCCGCACGCGCTCACCCTCGCTGACCGCGCCGGCGGAGGTGGCATCCCAGAACTCGCCGTGGACGAATACCTTGCCGGCGCCGCCGGGGCTGATGTCGGTGTAGGCGGTGGCCAGCAAACCGATCATGCCCTCCCGGCCGCTTACCGCGGGGCTCTGCTGGGCGCGGACCACCAACTGGCCCAGGAAGAACACCAGGCCCACGAAGACCAGGACGGACGGAATGACGAGGCCCCAAGTCAAGTTCAGTGCGGGTGTCGGAAGGGATTGCTCTTCGAAGAAAAAGAGGAGTCCAATCATGAGGGCGACCGCTCCCGACAACCCCATTATGCCGAATGACGGAGTGAGTGCCTCGGCGGTGAGCAGACCGATGCCAGCGAGGAGCAAGAGCACCCCGAGGAGACTGACCGGCAGGAAGTTGAGTCCGAAAGCCGCCAGCAGCAGCGCGATGCCCCCCAGAATCCCCGGGATAAGCAGGCCGGGGTTCGAAAATTCGAGGTAGAGGCCGAGCAGGCCGATCATTCCCAGCAGCACGGCCAGATTCGGGTTGGCGATCACCGACAAAGCCCGATCGCGGAAGCTCATTTCGGTCAGCACGACGATCGCGTCGGCGGTATCGAGCATTACCTCGGAGCCATCGATCCGGGTAACCGTCCGGCCGTGGATCGCAGCCAGAAACTCCTCGGTGTCGCCAGCCATGAGGTCGATCAGACCGGCCTCCAGCGCCTCGGACGCCGTCCAGCTTCGAGCCTCGGTCACCCCCTGCTCGGCAAGCGCGACGTCGCGTCCACGGCGCTCGGCGATCGACCGGAGGTAGGCGGCGGCATCGGACTCGACCTTCCGGCTCAGGGTCTCGGGCATCTCGCCGCCGGTCCCGGAAATCGGGGTGGCCGCTCCCATGTTGGTGCCCGGCGCCATCCCCGAGATGTCGGCGGCCAGGGTGATCAGGTATCCGGCGGATGCGGCCCGGGAGCCGGCGGGACCGACGAAGACGGCCACCGGCACCTCGCTGTTCAGGATCGCCTCGATGATCTCCCGCATCGCGGTGTCGAGGCCGCCGGGGGTGTCGAGCCGGATCAGTACGAGCCCGGCGCCCGCTTCTTCGGCTGCGGAAATGGTGGCGACCACCTGACCCGCCGATACCGAATGGATGATGTCCACCACGTCCACCTGATGGACGTCCGGAGCCGCCCCCGAAGCCGACGGCGCGGCGCAGACGGCAAGGCACACCCCGACCAGCGAAAGGACGGAGGTCTCGGACGACCGCACTCTCAGGAGGCTTTCCGCTCGTGAATGGTGCGGAGTTCGCGGATCGCGAACTCCCGCTCTCCCGCCGGCGTGTGGACGTTCACCTCATCTCCCACCCGGGCTCCCATGAGCGCCCTGCCGATCGGAGATCCGGTGGAAACCTTGCCGACCGAGGCGTCCGCTTCCTCGCTGACCACCAGTTCGTACCGGGACTCCGCTTGGGTGTCCAGGTCCACCACCACGACCTCACTGCCGAGCGACACGCGATCCGCCGGAATGTTGTCCAGGCTCACCATGGACAGATCCGCGAGACGTCGCTTGAGTTGCGCGAGACGGACGGCCACGAAGGCTTGGCGGTCCTTCGCGGCTTCGTACTCCGCGTTTTCGGAAAGGTCGCCGTGCTCGCGAGCTTCCTTGATCTGTTTGGGAAGGTGCAGATGCAGTTCTTGCTCGAGTGCCCGCACTTCGGCCTCAATGCGGACGCGGAACGCAAGAGTCACTGTTGGTGAAAGCCTTTCTGGAACGGAACCAAACCGACTCAGAATAGCACCGTCGGCACCCCGTTCGTGCGGCGGAGGGCCGCCGGAAGGAGTCCGGGGCCTCCGGGCGAGCCGCCGCTCTTGCGGCGGGCATGGCCAGCGGGCATGATCCCCACTCCGAAATCAATGGTGCAGCCGAGGGAGGTTCCCCATGCGACACATTTCCAGCCGCCACTCGAATTGGCGGTTGTCACGGTGGCTGTCCGGAGCTCTGGCCCTCGGGCTCGGCGCGGGGTTGGCAACGGTCGCGGGAACGCCTGAGGCCGTGGCGCAGGACGTCTCACTCAGGGTGGGAGACAAGGCTCCCATGTTCCCGAATCCGCTGCCCTCGACCGCGGGCGAATCGGCCGGCGCGGTGAAGCTCGATCTGCAGGCCGCACTGGGAAAGAAGAACATCGTCCTGGCGTTCTACGTGGCCGATTGGACGGGTGGTTGAACGCTTCAGTTTTCGTCCTACAAGGACGACATCCAGAAGTTTCTGGATGCAGAAACCCAGGTCTTCGGAATCAGCGTCGATACGCCGTACTCCCAGTGGAATTGGCTGCAAAGCGTCGGCAAGGACTCCGGCATGCAGGTAGAGCCGGCCGCGCCGGACGAGCTGCCGGGGTTGGTCCTGCTCTCCGATCGTCAGTCGGAAGTGGTGGGGGCCTACGGAGTGAAGCCGCTTGAGATCAACGGGGCGACCTACGCCTCCCGCGCGACCTTCGTGATCGATCGCGAGGGCGTTCTCCGCTACGCCAACTACGACTACCAGATCCGTGACGACTACGAGCCGCTGATGGAAGTCCTGGCCGGACTCGAGTAGCGAGTCATCCGCAAACCCGCCCGCACACCCGCTTAGCAGCCTGGTGAAACCCGGAAGGCATCCATTCGCGGCGCGTAGCGCCGCGGGGGCGGGGTGTGGGGAGGGGTTTCCCCTCCCCGCGAAAGATGGTGGTGCGAATCGCGCAGCGATTCGCACCACCAGCCCGTGGGGAAAGCGCCCCGCACGCACACAAACCGACGGATTCGGCGCGCGCGACCTCCTGGGGCTCGTGCGGGGTGCTTTCACCACGAGCTGTTAGCCGCGCCGTGACGACTGCGCCCGCGGCCCTGGTGGTCGCCATGAGACACGGCCCCGCCAACGCTCTCGATCCGGCGCTGGTTGCGAGTCTGGGCGCGAGTCTGGATGAAGCGGAACGGAGCGGGCGGCCGCTGGTGCTGACCGGCAACGGCCGTTTCTTTTCGGCCGGGCTCGACCTCGCGGGGCTCCCCAGGGAAAGGGAGGAGATGGGCGGGTTCGTCGACGCGTTCGACGACCTGATGCGGCGGCTCTTCCTTTTCCCCTGCCCTACGGTCGCCGCGGTGAACGGTCACGCGGTGGCGGGAGGCGCCATCCTGGCGGCTGCCTGCGATGTTCGGATAGGAGCCGTCGGCAGCTACCGCGTCGGAGTCTCGGAGGTACAGCTCGGGGTCATCTTCCCGGCAACCGCCTTCGAAGTGCTTCGCGCGGCCATCCCAGCGGCGCGGACCGCCGAAGTCCTGCTGCGCGGCCGGCTCACCGGCCCCGAGGACGCCGTCACGAACGGGTTCCTGCACGAACTCGGGTCCGCGGAGGCCCTCCTGGAGCGGGCGGTGGAGCGGGCCGAGGAGTTGGGCGCGCTGCCGCGAGAGGCCTACGCGCACACGAAACGCGAACTTCGCGCCGAGTTCGCCGACCGGGCGGCGCGGGAGCGCGCGCCCAAGCGGGAGCAGTTCCTGGACACCTGGTTCTCCGAGGAATCCAAGGCGCGGCGCGCGGCGATCCTGAAGAAAGGTCCGAAGCAGAAGCGCGGGTAAGCGGGACCACAGGGGCAGGAGCGCCGGTCTTCAGACCGGCATCGCCCGCGCAGCGGGCGAAACTCCCCTACTCCATTCCCCGCATGTCGCTGCGCGCAACGGGGATGGCGCGACGCCACCCGCTCCTCGTCAAAACGACACGAACTTTGTCACCCGGTGAGGGGGTGAGACGGGACGGAGGGAACGGGCTGCGTGAGTCTCGCGATCGCAGGAGCGCCGGTCTTCAGACCGGCATCGCCCGCGCAGCGGGCGAAACTCCCCTACTCCATTCCCCGGATGTCGCTGCGCGCAACGGGGATGGCCCGCCGCCATTCGCTTCAGGAGCGCCGGTGTTCACACCGGCATCGCCTCGCGCAGCGGGGCGAAATTCCCGTCGCTATTCCCCGCATGGCACTGCGCGCAACGGGGATGGCGCGACGCCACCCACGCGTCCCCCATGGCGTTTCGCCGTCCCCGGTCAGGCCCGGTGGATCAGCGAGCATGGCGGCGGGAGTTTCGCGGCCCAGGAGCGCCGGTCTTCAGACCGGCATCGCCCGCGCAGCGGGCGAAACTCCCCTACTCCATTCCCCGCATGCCGCTGCGCGCAACGGGGATGCCGCGATGCCGGTCTGAAGACCGGCGCTCCGTACCGCCTAGTTCGTCGCGTGCGAAGCGATCGCAGCCCGGATCGCCTTCACCGTCACTTCCGAGCGGTAGCGGAAGAGTTGGCGTCCCCACGCCTTGGTCTGGTCCAAGGGGTCGATGTCCACGCCGTTGATGGAGAAGAGACCGGCCTGACGGCGCTCGGAAGTGCGGACCGAGTTCTGATCCACGGTCGCCATCATCGAGGTGATCGCGTAGTCGTCGTGAATTCCCTCGGGCGTCTGTTCCACGCCGCGCTCGGAAAGCCAGGTCTGGAGCCCCTGGTAGTCGTAGTACTCGGGGATGAAATGGACGCCCGGACTGTTGTTCCACTCGGCAGTGAGCTCTTCGGCAACCGCCTTCATGCCGGCCTGGTTGCCGCCGCTGTCCCCGATCAGGACGATGTGCTGGAAACCGCTGGTCTTGAGACTGCGGGCAACATCCCGCACCACGGCCTGGAACGTCTCTTGGCTGAGACCTATGGTCCCCGGATAGCGCATGTGACCCGTGGGGGGGTCAAAGTCGCCTTCCGGCACCAATTTCAGAATCGGGGCCACGAGTGCGTTCCCGAGGTCCCGGGCGATCGCTTCGGTGACACCGCGGAGCAGCACGTTGTGCTTGCCGGTGACCAGATAGGGTCCGTTCTGCTCGACGCCGCCGCTCGCGACGATGGCGGTGTCCTTCCCATCCGCGATCAGGTCGCGCACTTCCATCCAGGTGAGATCCTCGATGAAGACGCTGTCCCGGATCGGGATCGGACGCGGTTTGTCGGGCGCCGGACTCTGGGCGAATCCCAGAATCGGCATTCCCACGGAAAGGACGAGTGCGGTGAGAAGGGTGCGCATGACCTGAAATCTCCTTCGGATATTGCGAGGGCCGCGTCCTCGGACGCTCAGCCCCGGAGTGATGACCTTATCGCGATAGTTCCTCTGCCAGCATCCGGACGAAGCGGCAAGCCATCCTGGCAAGTACGAAACGCAAGCGCGGGTAGCAGGACCACCGGGGTCGGCCACGGTGGTGCTGAATGAAGAAGACTCGGAGGAGCGCCGGCCAGTTCTCCCGGGCGGAACGCCCCTGATCCTATAGGGGGCCTCCGACCGGGATCGCTCCCCGCAGGCTGGCGAACCGCGTCGCCCGATCCCTCGCTGCGGCTGATAGGTTTGCTCCGGTTTCCACCGGCATTTCCGTGAGGATGCGCAGCTTGGTGACCCCGGCCTCATAACGCTCCCCATGTGGCTTGATCGCGTCGTCCGGTTCCCGCTGACCAAGATCGTCCTCGGCACCGCGGCTGTCTTCGGCGCCCTGTTGGCCACCCGAGCTCTGATCGAGTGGCTCTACGAAGTCCTCGATCTCGTCCCGGTGCGCTTTTTCTCGATCCCGGCCGTTGCCGCGGCGATTCTCGCCGTTTCGGTGGCGTATGCCTGGCACGTCCGCCTCACGGTTCGCGATTGCCCTCGCGAGGCGGTGGTTGTGACGGTTGCTCAGTTGGCCGGCTTGACGACCCCTGCCGCCTTGGGCGGCGGCGACTTTCCAGACGCACTCGACGCCGCGGCGCCACAGGACGGGGAGGCCACCGGACAACGGCGGGAAGTGTGCCCCCGGAAGTTGACGATTCCGAAGAGCGTGAACCGGTGGTCGGTACCGCCGCCCGGCTGGTCGAAGCGTTCGCCCCGGAACTCAATTTGCAGCGGGCTGGCGAATCCGCCGCGAAACGCGCCGAGGGTTCCGAGGTACGCCCCCACCTGTAGGCGGCGCCCGCTCGGCGTCTGCCCGTAGCCGCCGAACGCCGACAGCAGTCGTCCGCCCGGCAGCCGGAAGCCGTAGCCCAGTTGGGCGTCCATCGCGCCCTGTTCCGATCGCGGTCCGGCCGCATAGCTGCCGACCCGGTCCCGCCACAGGGTGTCGGCGCGCGCTCCCGGCGCGCCCCAGCTCGGCCGCAGCGACGCCGACAGGCCCGGCTGATGCCGCCCCGCCCCCAGGCTCGCCAGCAGGCTCAGGCCCCGTTCCCGGTACTCCGCCGCGCTGTGCAGCGCCAGCGAGCGGCCCTGCGCCTCGATCCGGACTTTCCCGCCGGTGAGCCGCAACCCCCCGGCAAACTCCAGACCCGTTCCCGTCTGGCCGGCGCCCCCGTCATACCGGGTGCTCACCGCCCCGAACGGCGCCAGCGTCAGGCCCCAACGCACTGGCGTCGGCCGCGTCGCCTCCAGCCCCGTCCGCAAGCGCCGGACATCCGCCTGCAGCCCGTCGACCGTCTCCGCGCCGCCGCCCGTCTGCAACCGCGCCCAGGAGGCCTCCGCCCGCAGGTCCAGCGCGATCCCGCTGACCAGCGTCGCCATCCGCCGCCGCGCTTCCACGAGGCCTAGCCCGAGATGCAGCGGACTCGTCCCCCGCTGCCCGGTGAGGGCTCGGACGTTCTCCGACGAGCCCCGACCCAAACCGGCCAGCGCCCAAACCGCGGTCTTGTCCCCGCTCCAGCGGGCATACGGATGCACCATCGTCAGCCCGGTCGTGAGCTTGCCGCTGGACGAACCGACCTGCCAGTTCCCCGCGCCGGCGCTCCGGGCGAGCGCCAGGCCCACCAGCCACCGCTCGCTCAGCCGCGCATCCACACCCAGATACCCCGTGGTCAGATCCCCGTCGTAGCGGGAACGCGCCCCCGGAACGCCCCGGAACGACTGCAGGTCGCCACGGCCCCACAGGGTCCAGGACCGGCCTCCCTGCGGCTCGTCTCCCCCGAACGACACCAACACATCCGTGCTCAGCAGCAGCCGGTCGCGGCCGCCGCCGGCGCCGCCGAACCCGCCGCCCAGGTTGCTCCGGCTCTCCGGCCGCAGCAAGCGTGGATCCGCCGATGTTCCCACAACGTTCGTCTGCGGGCCCGACTGCCGAAGCGTCATCGCGCCGAAGAGCAACTCCTGCGATTGCTCGAGGCTTGCCGAACCCAGCCGCTCCCAGGCGCCCGGCGACATCTGCTGACCCGCCACCATGACCCGCGTCGCGCCCGCCGCGCCGCGCTCCAGACGGCGGCCGAGCGTCAGCCGCGCGCTCGACAGATACCCCCGGCCCATCGCCGCGAACATGTCCGTCATCACCTCGCGCGCCAGCCGGTCGCCCACCCCGACGCCAAACGTCTGGGGCGCCGTGAGACCTCCGGGGTCGGCCGCCGTCACCGTCACCGACGCGGCCCCCGTGACCACCGGCGTGAGCGTCAGCGTCGCGCCGGACACCCCGACCGTCGCCACCTGCTCGTTCGAGGAAACGGCGGTGTAGGTCAGACGGTCCCCATCCACGTCGCTGAAGTAGGGCGCCAACTCCACATCCAGGGAATCGCCCCCCTCCTCCAGGCGTTGAGCCGGGATCCTCCCGACCGCCTCCGGAGCATCGTTGACCGACAGCACGACCACCGTCACTGCGGCTCCCGACGTCAAACCCTCCGGATCGGCCACGGTGTAGGTGAACCCATCCGTGCCGTGCCAGTTCGGCTCCGGCGAATAGGCCACCCCGGCGCCGCCTTCCAAAATCACCGTCTCCCCATGCGCCGCGCTCCCAACCGAAACCACCCGCAGCCGGTCACCGTCAACATCCGTGTCGTTCTCCAAAACGGCAACCCACGTCGGCTGGTCCTCCAGCGTTTCCACCCAATCGTCCTTCGCCTCGGGTGGATCGTTCACCGGCGTCACCGTGATCTCCACCGCCGCGGTCGCCGTCAGGCCCCCAGGGTCGGAAACCGTATAGCTGAACCCATCCGTGCCGTACCAGTTCAACTCCGGCACGTAGCGCAAGCCGCCGGAGCCCGCGCTCAGTTCGCCGTGCTCGGGGTTGTCGAACGACGTCACCCGCAGGGTGTCCCCATCCGGGTCGCGATCGTTGGAGAGCACGTCGATGGTTACCGGCGTGTCTTCGGGAGTCTCGATCAGATCCTCCTCGGCCACCGGCGCCTCCGGCACGTCGATCACGATCACCGTCACCCACGCCCGATCCCGCAGGACGCCCTCAGCGTCGCGCATTTCAACGACCAGCTCATACTCGGACGGGCGCGATTCAAAGTCCTCGCCCGGCCCGACATACGTCACGCTCCCGCTCGCATCCCCCACCGCGAAGCGCCCGCCGCCGCGAACCAGCGCGTAGCGCATGGGACCGCCGCTCGTGTCGCGCGGCCTGATGCTCCCGAGGAAGATCGGCCGCCCGCGGCCGCTCCGGTTCTCCGCCAGCCGGAAGGTGTAGTACCGCACGCCCGGCGCGTCGTCGTCTCGGATGCGGAGCGCCGTCCCCGTCACCGCAAAGTAGCCGTTCGTCCCCGAGCCGCCCACCGTCACCGTCTCGTCCTCTTCGTCGACCGCGTCGTTCACCGGCGTCAGCGTGAACGTCTCCGAACCGCTCGTCGAGCCCGGCGGGATCGTCACCGTGAAGTCCGCCACCGGCCCGTAGTCCGTCCCCGCCACCGCTGAGTCACCGTTCGCGCCCACCGAAACCGTCACCACCGTGGCCATCGCGCGCGGCGATGCGTCCAGCTCCGCCGTCACCGTCACCGTCGTCGGCCCCGCGCCCTCACTCACACTGCTGGGAGTCACGGACAGCTTCACGGCGTTTTCGGACGTGCTGCCATCCGTGATCATCAGCTCCGCACCGATCACCTCCAGGCCCGGAACGCTCCCCTCGATCGAGAGCTGCTCGTCGCCTTCCGCCAACCCGTCGTTCACCGGCGTCAGCTCGAAGCTCTCCGAACCGCTCGTCGAACCCGCCGGGATCGTCACCGTGAAGTCCGCCACCGGCCCGTAGTCCGTCCCCGCCACCGCCGAGTCACCGCCGGCCCCCACCGACACCGTCACCACCGTGTCCACCGCGCGCGCCGAGGCGTCCAGCTCCGCCGTCACCGTCACCGTCGTCGCCCCCGCGTCCTCGTCCACCGAGTCCGGGTTCGCCGTCAACGTCACCGTCGTCGACGCCGTGTCGTTCTCCCGCACCGTCACCGCGACATCCGACGCCGTCTCCGAGCCGTAGTCGCCGCCCGACACCGTGTGTTCCACCGTCGCCTCGTCCACCGCCCCATCGTCGTCCTCCGAGGCCGACACCGTCACCCTCTGCGCCGTATCCCAGTTCGATGAGGTGAAGTCCAGACTCGACGGCGTCACCGTCACGTCCCCGCTACCCGTCACATCCAGCGTCACCGTCACCGGCCCCGTCGGGGACGACCGCAACACCACCGTGTAGCTCTCGCTCCCGCCTTCCGGAACCCTCACCGTCGTCGGGCTCACCTCCACCCCTCGCGTGTCGTCGTCCCCGATCGCCAGCTCCGCACCGGTCACCGTCAGACCCGTCACCGAGCCGCCCACCGTCACCGTCTCGTCCTCTTCGTCGACCGCGTCGTCCACCGGCGTCAGCTCGAAGCTCTCCGAACCGCTCGTCGAACCCGCCGGGATCGTCACCGTGAAGTCCGCCACCGGCCCGTAGTCCGTCCCCGCCACCGCCGAGTCACCGCCGGCCCCCACCGACACCGTCACCACCGTGTCCACCGCGCGCGCCGAGGCGTCCAGCTCCGCCGTCACCATCACCGGCGTCGCCCCCGCGTCCTCGGCCACCGTGACCGGGCTCGCCGTCAGCGTCACCGTCGTCGACGCCGTGTCGTTCTCCCGCACCGTCACTGCGACATCCGACGCCGTCTCCGAGCCGTAGTCGCCGCCCGACACCGTGTGTTCCACCGTCGCCTCGTCCACCGCGCCGTCGTCGTCCTCCGATGCCCGCACCGTCACCGTCTGCGCCGTGTCCCAGTTCGTCGAGGTGAACTCCAGACTCGACGGCAATACCGTCACGTCCCCACTCCCGCGGATCTCCAGCGTCACCGTCACCGGCCCCGTCGGGGACGACCGCAACACCACCGTGTAGTCCGCGCTCCCGCCTTCCGGAACCGTCACCGCCGTCGGACTCACCTCCATCCCTCGCGTGTCGTCGTCCGTGATCGTCAGCTCCCCGCCGGTCACCGTCAGCCCCGTCGCCGAGCCGCCCACCGTCACCGTCTCGGCGTCTTCGTCGACCGCGTCGTCCACCGGCGTCAGCTCGAAGCTCCCCGTCTCGCTCGCCGCACCCGCCGGGATCGTCACCGTGAAGTCGGACACCGACCCGTAGTCCGTCCCCTCCACCGCCGAGTCACCGCCGGCGCCTACCGAGACCGTCACCACCGTGGCCACCGCGCGCGGCGCCGCATCCAGCTCCGCCGTCACCATCACCGGCGTCGCCCCCGCGTCCTCGTCCACCGAGCCCGGCTCCGCCGTCAGCGTCACCCCCGCCGACGCCGTCTCGTTCTCCCGCACCGTCACCGCGACATCCGGCGCCGTCTCCGAGCCGTAGTCGCCGCCCGACACCGTGTGCTCCACCGTCGCCTCGTCCACCGCGCCGTCGTCGTCCTCCGATGCCCGCACCGTCACGCTCTGCGCCGTATCCCAGTCCGACGAACTGAACTCCAGACTCGACGGCGTCACCGTCACGTCCCCGCTACCCGTCACATCCAGCGTCACCGTCACCGGCCCCGTCGGGGACGACCGCAACACCACCGTGTAGCTCTCGCTCCCTCCTTCCGGAACCGTCACCGCCGTCGGACTCACCTCCACCCCTCGCGTGTCGTCGTCCGTGATCGCCACCGCCGTGCCGGTCACCGTCAGACCCGTCACCGAGCCGCCCACCGTCACCGTCTCGTCCTCTTCGTCGACCGCGTCGTCCACCGGCATCAGCGTGAACGTCTCCGAACCGCTCGTCGAGCCCGCCGGGATCCTCACCGTGAAGTCCGCCACCGGCCCGTAGTCCGTCCCCGCCGCCGCCGAGTCACCGCCGGCCCCCACCGAAACCGTCACCACCGTGGCCACCGCGCGCGGCGCCGCATCCAGCTCCGCCGTCACCGTCACCATCGTCGCCCCCGCGTCCTCGTCCACCGTCAACGGGCTCGCCCTCAGCGTCACCCCCATCGACGCCGTCTCGTTCTCCGCCACCGTCACCGCGACGTCCGACGCCGTCTCCGAGCCGTAGTCGCCGCCCGACACCGTGTGCTCCACCGTCGCCTCGTCCACCGCGCCGTCGTCGTCCTCCGATGCCCGCACCGTCACGCTCTGCGCCGTATCCCAGTCCGACGAACTGAACTCCAGACTCGACGGCGTCACCGTCACGTCCCCGCTACCCGTCACATCCAGCGTCACCGTCACCGGCCCCGTCGGGGACGACCGCAACACCACCGTGTAGTCCGCGCTCCCGCCTTCCGGAACCGTCACCGCCGTCGGACTCACCTCCACCCCTCGCGTGTCGTCGTCCCCGATCGCCACCGCCGTGCCGGTCACCGTCAGACCCGTCGCCGAGCCGCCCACCGTCACCGTCTCGGCGTCTTCGTCGACCGCGTCGTTCACCGGCGTCAGCGTGAACGTCTCCGAACCGCTCGTCGAGCCCGCCGGGATCGTCACCGTGAAGTCCGCCACCGACCCGTAGTCCGTCCCCGCCACCGCCGAGTCACCGCCGGCGCCTACCGAGACCGTCACCACCGTGGCCACCGCGCGCGGCGCCGCATCCAGCTCCGCCGTCACCATCACCGGCGTCGCCCCCGCGTCCTCGTCCACCGAGCCCGGCTCCGCCGTCAGCGTCACCCCCGCCGACGCCGTCTCGTTCTCCCGCACCGTCACCGCGACATCCGGCGCCGTCTCCGAGCCGTAGTCGCCGCCCGACACCGTGTGCTCCACCGTCGCCTCGTCCACCGCGCCGTCGTCGTCCTCCGATGCCCGCACCGTCACGCTCTGCGCCGTATCCCAGTCCGACGAACTGAACTCCAGACTCGACGGCGTCACCGTCACGTCCCCGCTACCCGTCACATCCAGCGTCACCGTCACCGGCCCCGTCGGGGACGACCGCAACACCACCGTGTAGCTCTCGCTCCCTCCTTCCGGAACCGTCACCGCCGTCGGACTCACCTCCACCCCTCGCGTGTCGTCGTCCCCGATCGCCACCGCCGTGCCGGTCACCGTCAGACCCGTCGCCGAGCCGCCCACCGTCACCGTCTCGGCGTCTTCGTCGACCGCGTCGTCCACCGGCGTCAGCTCGAACGTCTCCGAACCGCTCGTCGAGCCCGCCGGGATCCTCACCGTGAAGTCCGCCACCGACCCGTAGTCCGTCCCCGCCACCGCCGAGTCACCGCCGGCGCCCACCGAAACCGTCACCACCGTGGCCACCGCGCGCGGCGCCGCATCCAGCTCCGCCGTCACCATCACCGGCGTCGCCCCCGCGTCCTCGTCCACCGAGCCCGGCTCCGCCGTCAGCGTCACCCCCGCCGACGCCGTGTCGTTCTCCCGCACCGTCACCGCGACATCCGGCGCCGTCTCCGAGCCGTAGTCGCCGCCCGACACCGTGTGCTCCACCGTCGCCTCGTCCACCGCGCCGTCGTCGTCCTCCGATGCCCGCACCGTCACGCTCTGCGCCGTATCCCAGTCCGACGAACTGAACTCCAGACTCGACGGCGTCACCGTCACGTCCCCGCTACCCGTCACATCCAGCGTCACCGTCACCGGCCCCGTCGGGGACGACCGCAACACCACCGTGTAGCTCTCGCTCCCGCCTTCCGGAACCGTCACCGCCGTCGGACTCACCTCCACCCCTCGCGTGTCGTCGTCCCCGATCGCCACCGCCGTGCCGGTCACCGTCAGACCCGTCGACGAGCCGCCCACCGTCACCGTCTCGGCGTCTTCGTCGACCGCGTCGTCCACCGGCGTCAGCTCGAACGTCTCCGAACCGCTCGTCGAGCCCGCCGGGATCCTCACCGTGAAGTCCGCCACCGGCCCGTAGTCCGTCCCCGCCACCGCCGAGTCACCGCCGGCGCCCACCGAAACCGTCACCACCGTGTCCACCGCGCGCGGCGCCGCATCCAGCTCCGCCGTCACCATCACCGGCGTCGCCCCCGCGTCCTCGTCCACCGAGCCCGGCTCCGCCGTCAGCGTCACCCCCGCCGACGCCGTCTCGTTCTCCCGCACCGTCACCGCGACATCCGGCGCCGTCTCCGAGCCGTAGTCGCCGCCCGACACCGTGTGCTCCACCGTCGCCTCGTCCACCGCGCCGTCGTCGTCCTCCGATGCCCGCACCGTCACGCTCTGCGCCGTATCCCAGTCCGACGAACTGAACTCCAGACTCGACGGCGTCACCGTCACGTCCCCGCTACCCGTCACATCCAGCGTCACCGTCACCGGCCCCGTCGGGGACGACCGCAACACCACCGTGTAGTCCGCGCTCCCGCCTTCCGGAACCGTCACCGCCGTCGGACTCACCTCCACCCCTCGCGTGTCGTCGTCCCCGATCGCCACCGCCGTGCCGGTCACCGTCAGACCCGTCGCCGAGCCGCCCACCGTCACCGTCTCGGCGTCTTCGTCGACCGCGTCGTCCACCGGCGTCAGCTCGAACGTCTCCGAACCGCTCGTCGAGCCCGCCGGGATCCTCACCGTGAAGTCCGCCACCGGCCCGTAGTCCGTCCCCGCCACCGCCGAGTCACCGCCGGCGCCCACCGAAACCGTCACCACCGTGTCCACCGCGCGCGGCGCCGCATCCAGCTCCGCCGTCACCATCACCGGCGTCGCCCCCGCGTCCTCGTCCACCGAGCCCGGCTCCGCCGTCAGCGTCACCCCCGCCGACGCCGTCTCGTTCTCCCGCACCGTCACCGCGACATCCGGCGCCGTCTCCGAGCCGTAGTCGCCGCCCGACACCGTGTGCTCCACCGTCGCCTCGTCCACCGCGCCGTCGTCGTCCTCCGATGCCCGCACCGTCACGCTCTGCGCCGTATCCCAGTCCGACGAACTGAACTCCAGACTCGACGGCGTCACCGTCACGTCCCCGCTACCCGTCACATCCAGCGTCACCGTCACCGGCCCCGTCGGGGACGACCGCAACACCACCGTGTAGTCCGCGCTCCCGCCTTCCGGAACCGTCACCGCCGTCGGACTCACCTCCACCCCTCGCGTGTCGTCGTCCCCGATCGCCACCGCCGTGCCGGTCACCGTCAGACCCGTCGCCGAGCCGCCCACCGTCACCGTCTCGGCGTCTTCGTCGACCGCGTCGTCCACCGGCGTCAGCTCGAACGTCTCCGAACCGCTCGTCGAGCCCGCCGGGATCCTCACCGTGAAGTCCGCCACCGGCCCGTAGTCCGTCCCCGCCACCGCCGAGTCACCGTTCGCGCCTACCGAGACCGTCACCACCGTGGCCACCGCGCGCGGCGCCGCATCCAGCTCCGCCGTCACCATCACCGGCGTCGCCCCCGCGTCCTCGTCCACCGAGCCCGGCTCCGCCGTCAGCGTCACCCCCGCCGACGCCGTCTCGTTCTCCCGCACCGTCACCGCGACATCCGGCGCCGTCTCCGAGCCGTAGTCGCCGCCCGACACCGTGTGCTCCACCGTCGCCTCGTCCACCGCGCCGTCGTCGTCCTCCGATGCCCGCACCGTCACGCTCTGCGCCGTATCCCAGTCCGACGAACTGAACTCCAGACTCGACGGCGTCACCGTCACGTCCCCGCTACCCGTCACATCCAGCGTCACCGTCACCGGCCCCGTCGGGGACGACCGCAACACCACCGTGTAGCTCTCGCTCCCTCCTTCCGGAACCGTCACCGCCGTCGGACTCACCTCCACCCCTCGCGTGTCGTCGTCCCCGATCGCCACCGCCGTGCCGGTCACCGTCAGACCCGTCGCCGAGCCGCCCACCGTCACCGTCTCGGCGTCTTCGTCGACCGCGTCGTCCACCGGCGTCAGCTCGAACGTCTCCGAACCGCTCGTCGAGCCCGCCGGGATCCTCACCGTGAAGTCCGCCACCGGCCCGTAGTCCGTCCCCGCCACCGCCGAGTCACCGCCGGCGCCTACCGAGACCGTCACCACCGTGGCCACCGCGCGCGGCGCCGCATCCAGCTCCGCCGTCACCATCACCGGCGTCGCCCCCGCGTCCTCGTCCACCGAGCCCGGCTCCGCCGTCAGCGTCACCCCCGCCGACGCCGTCTCGTTCTCCGCCACCGTCACCGCGACATCCGGCGCCGTCTCCGAGCCGTAGTCGCCGCCCGACACCGTGTGCTCCACCGTCGCCTCGTCCACCGCGCCGTCGTCGTCCTCCGATGCCCGCACCGTCACGCTCTGCGCCGTATCCCAGTCCGACGAACTGAACTCCAGACTCGACGGCGTCACCGTCACGTCCCCGCTACCCGTCACATCCAGCGTCACCGTCACCGGCCCCGTCGGGGACGACCGCAACACCACCGTGTAGTCCGCGCTCCCGCCTTCCGGAACCGTCACCGCCGTCGGACTCACCTCCACCCCTCGCGTGTCGTCGTCCCCGATCGCCACCGCCGTGCCGGTCACCGTCAGACCCGTCGCCGAGCCGCCCACCGTCACCGTCTCGGCGTCTTCGTCGACCGCGTCGTCCACCGGCGTCAGCTCGAACGTCTCCGAACCGCTCGTCGAGCCCGCCGGGATCCTCACCGTGAAGTCCGCCACCGGCCCGTAGTCCGTCCCCGCCACCGCCGAGTCACCGCCGGCGCCCACCGAGACCGTCACCACCGTGGCCACCGCGCGCGGCGCCGCATCCAGCTCCGCCGTCACCATCACCGGCGTCGCCCCCGCGTCCTCGTCCACCGAGCCCGGCTCCGCCGTCAGCGTCACCCCCGCCGACGCCGTCTCGTTCTCCGCCACCGTCACCGCGACATCCGGCGCCGTCTCCGAGCCGTAGTCGCCGCCCGACACCGTGTGCTCCACCGTCGCCTCGTCCACCGCGCCGTCGTCGTCCTCCGATGCCCGCACCGTCACGCTCTGCGCCGTATCCCAGTCCGACGAACTGAACTCCAGACTCGACGGCGTCACCGTCACGTCCCCGCTACCCGTCACATCCAGCGTCACCGTCACCGGCCCCGTCGGGGACGACCGCAACACCACCGTGTAGCTCTCGCTCCCTCCTTCCGGAACCGTCACCGCCGTCGGACTCACCTCCACCCCTCGCGTGTCGTCGTCCCCGATCGCCACCGCCGTGCCGGTCACCGTCAGACCCGTCGCCGAGCCGCCCACCGTCACCGTCTCGGCGTCTTCGTCGACCGCGTCGTCCACCGGCGTCAGCTCGAACGTCTCCGAACCGCTCGTCGAGCCCGCCGGGATCCTCACCGTGAAGTCCGCCACCGGCCCGTAGTCCGTCCCCGCCACCGCCGAGTCACCGCCGGCGCCTACCGAGACCGTCACCACCGTGGCCACCGCGCGCGGCGCCGCATCCAGCTCCGCCGTCACCATCACCGGCGTCGCCCCCGCGTCCTCGTCCACCGAGCCCGGCTCCGCCGTCAGCGTCACCCCCGCCGACGCCGTCTCGTTCTCCCGCACCGTCACCGCGACATCCGGCGCCGTCTCCGAGCCGTAGTCGCCGCCCGACACCGTGTGCTCCACCGTCGCCTCGTCCACCGCGCCGTCGTCGTCCTCCGATGCCCGCACCGTCACGCTCTGCGCCGTATCCCAGTCCGACGAACTGAACTCCAGACTCGACGGCGTCACCGTCACGTCCCCGCTACCCGTCACATCCAGCGTCACCGTCACCGGCCCCGTCGGGGACGACCGCAACACCACCGTGTAGCTCTCGCTCCCTCCTTCCGGAACCGTCACCGCCGTCGGACTCACCTCCACCCCTCGCGTGTCGTCGTCCGTGATCGCCACCGCCGTGCCGGTCACCGTCAGACCCGTCACCGAGCCGCCCACCGTCACCGTCTCGTCCTCTTCGTCGACCGCGTCGTCCACCGGCGTCAGCTCGAACGTCTCCGAACCGCTCGTCGAGCCCGCCGGGATCCTCACCGTGAAGTCCGCCACCGGCCCGTAGTCCGTCCCCGCCACCGCCGAGTCACCGCCGGCGCCCACCGAAACCGTCACCACCGTGTCCACCGCGCGCGGCGCCGCATCCAGCTCCGCCGTCACCATCACCGGCGTCGCCCCCGCGTCCTCGTCCACCGAGCCCGGCTCCGCCGTCAGCGTCACCCCCGCCGACGCCGTCTCGTTCTCCCGCACCGTCACCGCGACATCCGGCGCCGTCTCCGAGCCGTAGTCGCCGCCCGACACCGTGTGCTCCACCGTCGCCTCGTCCACCGCGCCGTCGTCGTCCTCCGATGCCCGCACCGTCACGCTCTGCGCCGTATCCCAGTCCGACGAACTGAACTCCAGACTCGACGGCGTCACCGTCACGTCCCCGCTACCCGTCACATCCAGCGTCACCGTCACCGGCCCCGTCGGGGACGACCGCAACACCACCGTGTAGTCCGCGCTCCCGCCTTCCGGAACCGTCACCGCCGTCGGACTCACCTCCACCCCTCGCGTGTCGTCGTCCCCGATCGCCACCGCCGTGCCGGTCACCGTCAGACCCGTCGCCGAGCCGCCCACCGTCACCGTCTCGGCGTCTTCGTCGACCGCGTCGTCCACCGGCGTCAGCTCGAACGTCTCCGAACCGCTCGTCGAGCCCGCCGGGATCCTCACCGTGAAGTCCGCCACCGGCCCGTAGTCCGTCCCCGCCACCGCCGAGTCACCGTTCGCGCCTACCGAGACCGTCACCACCGTGGCCACCGCGCGCGGCGCCGCATCCAGCTCCGCCGTCACCATCACCGGCGTCGCCCCCGCGTCCTCGTCCACCGAGCCCGGCTCCGCCGTCAGCGTCACCCCCGCCGACGCCGTCTCGTTCTCCCGCACCGTCACCGCGACATCCGGCGCCGTCTCCGAGCCGTAGTCGCCGCCCGACACCGTGTGCTCCACCGTCGCCTCGTCCACCGCGCCGTCGTCGTCCTCCGATGCCCGCACCGTCACGCTCTGCGCCGTATCCCAGTCCGACGAACTGAACTCCAGACTCGACGGCGTCACCGTCACGTCCCCGCTACCCGTCACATCCAGCGTCACCGTCACCGGCCCCGTCGGGGACGACCGCAACACCACCGTGTAGCTCTCGCTCCCTCCTTCCGGAACCGTCACCGCCGTCGGACTCACCTCCACCCCTCGCGTGTCGTCGTCCCCGATCGCCACCGCCGTGCCGGTCACCGTCAGACCCGTCGCCGAGCCGCCCACCGTCACCGTCTCGGCGTCTTCGTCGACCGCGTCGTCCACCGGCGTCAGCTCGAACGTCTCCGAACCGCTCGTCGAGCCCGCCGGGATCCTCACCGTGAAGTCCGCCACCGGCCCGTAGTCCGTCCCCGCCACCGCCGAGTCACCGCCGGCGCCTACCGAGACCGTCACCACCGTGGCCACCGCGCGCGGCGCCGCATCCAGCTCCGCCGTCACCATCACCGGCGTCGCCCCCGCGTCCTCGTCCACCGAGCCCGGCTCCGCCGTCAGCGTCACCCCCGCCGACGCCGTCTCGTTCTCCCGCACCGTCACCGCGACATCCGGCGCCGTCTCCGAGCCGTAGTCGCCGCCCGACACCGTGTGCTCCACCGTCGCCTCGTCCACCGCGCCGTCGTCGTCCTCCGATGCCCGCACCGTCACGCTCTGCGCCGTATCCCAGTCCGACGAACTGAACTCCAGACTCGACGGCGTCACCGTCACGTCCCCGCTACCCGTCACATCCAGCGTCACCGTCACCGGCCCCGTCGGGGACGACCGCAACACCACCGTGTAGCTCTCGCTCCCTCCTTCCGGAACCGTCACCGCCGTCGGACTCACCTCCACCCCTCGCGTGTCGTCGTCCCCGATCGCCACCGCCGTGCCGGTCACCGTCAGACCCGTCGCCGAGCCGCCCACCGTCACCGTCTCGTCCTCTTCGTCGACCGCGTCGTCCACCGGCGTCAGCTCGAACGTCTCCGAACCGCTCGTCGAGCCCGCCGGGATCCTCACCGTGAAGTCCGCCACCGACCCGTAGTCCGTCCCCTCCACCGCCGAGTCACCGTTCGCGCCTACCGAGACCGTCACCACCGTGGCCACCGCGCGCGGCGCCGCATCCAGCTCCGCCGTCACCATCACCGGCGTCGCCCCCGCGTCCTCGTCCACCGAGCCCGGCTCCGCCGTCAGCGTCACCCCCGCCGACGCCGTCTCGTTCTCCCGCACCGTCACCGCGACATCCGGCGCCGTCTCCGAGCCGTAGTCGCCGCCCGACACCGTGTGCTCCACCGTCGCCTCGTCCACCGCGCCGTCGTCGTCCTCCGATGCCCGCACCGTCACGCTCTGCGCCGTATCCCAGTCCGACGAACTGAACTCCAGACTCGACGGCGTCACCGTCACGTCCCCGCTACCCGTCACATCCAGCGTCACCGTCACCGGCCCCGTCGGGGACGACCGCAACACCACCGTGTAGCTCTCGCTCCCTCCTTCCGGAACCGTCACCGCCGTCGGACTCACCTCCACCCCTCGCGTGTCGTCGTCCGTGATCGCCACCGCCGTGCCGGTCACCGTCAGACCCGTCGCCGAGCCGCCCACCGTCACCGTCTCGGCGTCTTCGTCGACCGCGTCGTCCACCGGCGTCAGCTCGAACGTCTCCGAACCGCTCGTCGAGCCCGCCGGGATCCTCACCGTGAAGTCCGCCACCGGCCCGTAGTCCGTCCCCGCCACCGCCGAGTCACCGTTCGCGCCTACCGAGACCGTCACCACCGTGGCCACCGCGCGCGGCGCCGCATCCAGCTCCGCCGTCACCATCACCGGCGTCGCCCCCGCGTCCTCGTCCACCGAGCCCGGCTCCGCCGTCAGCGTCACCCCCGCCGACGCCGTCTCGTTCTCCGCCACCGTCACCGCGACATCCGGCGCCGTCTCCGAGCCGTAGTCGCCGCCCGACACCGTGTGCTCCACCGTCGCCTCGTCCACCGCGCCGTCGTCGTCCTCCGATGCCCGCACCGTCACGCTCTGCGCCGTATCCCAGTCCGACGAACTGAACTCCAGACTCGACGGCGTCACCGTCACGTCCCCGCTACCCGTCACATCCAGCGTCACCGTCACCGGCCCCGTCGGGGACGACCGCAACACCACCGTGTAGCTCTCGCTCCCTCCTTCCGGAACCGTCACCGCCGTCGGACTCACCTCCACCCCTCGCGTGTCGTCGTCCCCGATCGCCACCGCCGTGCCGGTCACCGTCAGACCCGTCGCCGAGCCGCCCACCGTCACCGTCTCGGCGTCTTCGTCGACCGCGTCGTTCACCGGCGTCAGCGTGAACGTCTCCGAACCGCTCGTCGAGCCCGCCGGGATCGTCACCGTGAAGTCCGCCACCGACCCGTAGTCCGTCCCCGCCACCGCCGAGTCACCGCCGGCGCCCACCGAGACCGTCACCACCGTGGCCACCGCGCGCGGCGCCGCATCCAGCTCCGCCGTCACCATCACCGGCGTCGCCCCCGCGTCCTCGTCCACCGAGCCCGGCTCCGCCGTCAGCGTCACCCCCGCCGACGCCGTCTCGTTCTCCCGCACCGTCACCGCGACATCCGGCGCCGTCTCCGAGCCGTAGTCGCCGCCCGACACCGTGTGCTCCACCGTCGCCTCGTCCACCGCGCCGTCGTCGTCCTCCGATGCCCGCACCGTCACGCTCTGCGCCGTATCCCAGTCCGACGAACTGAACTCCAGACTCGACGGCGTCACCGTCACGTCCCCGCTACCGCGGATCTCCGGCGTCACCGTCACCGGCCCCGTCGGGGACGACCGCAACACCACCGTGTAGTCCGCGCTCCCGCCTTCCGGAACCGTCACCGCCGTCGGACTCACCTCCACCCCTCGCGTGTCGTCGTCCCCGATCGCCACCGCCGTGCCGGTCACCGTCAGACCCGTCGCCGAGCCGCCCACCGTCACCGTCTCGTCCTCTTCGTCGACCGCGTCGTTCACCGGCGTCAGCTCGAACGTCTCCGAACCGCTCGTCGAGCCCGCCGGGATCGTCACCGTGAAGTCCGCCACCGGCCCGTAGTCCGTCCCCGCCACCGCCGAGTCACCGCCGGCGCCCACCGAGACCGTCACCACCGTGGCCACCGCGCGCGGCGCCGCATCCAGCTCCGCCGTCACCATCACCGGCGTCGCCCCCGCGTCCTCGTCCACCGAGCCCGGCTCCGCCGTCAGCGTCACCCCCGCCGACGCCGTCTCGTTCTCCGCCACCGTCACCGCGACATCCGGCGCCGTCTCCGAGCCGTAGTCGCCGCCCGACACCGTGTGCTCCACCGTCGCCTCGTCCACCGCGCCGTCGTCGTCCTCCGATGCCGACACCGTCACCCTCTGCGCCGTATCCCAGTCCGACGAACTGAACTCCAGACTCGACGGCGTCACCGTCACGTCCCCGCTACCGCGGATCTCCGGCGTCACCGTCACCGGCCCCGTCGGGGACGACCGCAACACCACCGTGTAGCTCTCGCTCCCTCCTTCCGGAACCGTCACCGCCGTCGGACTCACCTCCACCCCTCGCGTGTCGTCGTCCGTGATCGCCACCGCCGTGCCGGTCACCGTCAGACCCGTCGCCGAGCCGCCCACCGTCACCGTCTCGTCCTCTTCGTCGACCGCGTCGTTCACCGGCGTCAGCGTGAAGCTCCCCGTCTCGCTCGTCGCACCCGCCGGGATCGTCACCGTGAAGTCGGCCACCGACCCGTAGTCCGTCCCCGCCGCCGCCGAGTCACCGTTCGCGCCCACCGAAACCGTCACCTCCGTGGCGGCGGGGAAGGCGTCTTCGTCCAGCTCCGCCGTCACCGTCACCGTCACCGCCCCCGCGTCCTCGTCCACCGTCACCGGGCTCGCCGTCAGCGTCACCACCGTCGAAAACGTGTCGCTGTCGTCGATCCTCCCATCCGCGGTCAACCTCCCGGCGTTCAAGCCGGCCGGCGGTTCCACCGCGATGGACAGTGTCTCGGTGTTCTCCGCCAAACCGTCGTCCACCGTGCCCACCTCTACAATCGCCGTCGTAGTCTCCGCCGAAATCACGATCGACCCGGATTCGCCGTGGTAGTCCTGCCCCGCGATCGCCGTTCCCGCAGATACGGTCCACGGTATTGAGACATCGACGTCGATCGCGTACGACAGTTCCACTTCGAAACCGAGAGGGTTCCCCTCGTCAGCGGTTGCGTCACGCACCGAGACCGTCGGCCCGTCGTCATCCTGGATGAGAAGCTCGACGTCGTCGATCGGTCCCTCGTAGCCGGCGCCGTCCACCGTGTGGGTAAGAATCGCCGTCTCGTCGAACCGGTCCGCGTCCGGCCCGGCGGTCACGGTTACCGTCTGGGGAACTCTCCAGGTGTCCTTGGTGAACATCACCGTGGCGCTGCCGGCGGAACCGTTGATCAAAATCGAGGGAGACGAGCTCGAGATCGTGACCGTTGCCACGTGCGATCCGACGATCTTCGTTTCAGCCTGGATCTCGTACCCCGCGCCCTGGACGTCTTCCTCTCTTATGGTCAGCGCGGTGGGTGACACCGTCACTCGGCCGACGTCGTCATCGATAATCCTCACCGTCAGATTGACGCGGACACCGTCGAACCCACCTCCGGACGCCCTGAAACCGATGTTGAAAGAGTCATCAGTTGCATCGGGATCGTGTCCACGAACGATCGGCACGGGTACACTCCAAGACGACCAATTCGACTCATTGAAGTGGAACGTTACGCCTGGGCTGAGCGACTGGCTTCTTACCGTCACGACGCCCGTCGGTCGGGCTGACAAACGCACCCTGACTGATGCAGCTCTTCCCTCTGGAATCTCAAGAGGAGAAGGTTTCAGTTCGATCCCGGCGACGGTCGTATCGACAATATCCGTCGTCACCGGTGTCGGACTGAACTTGACCAACTCCAACACGCTTGTTGTCGCGACGATCGCCAACTCGATTGTGTGGTCCGGGTCCAACCGGTTATCGGTCAATGTCGCGATCTCGATGATCGCCGACGTCATACCCGCTGGAATCAACACCTCGCCGCTCGGCGCGATGTAATCCACACCAGCGATCGCCAGCCCGCCCACGACGTACCCCACATGGACTCCCGCCGCCGCCGCCCGATCCAGCGTCAATGTAAACTCCGCCGTCTCGCCCTCATCCACCAAGGCCGGACCCGTCAAGGACACTGTCGGTCCGTCATGATGAACGCTTCTGAGTTGCAGCGTCGCCGTCACTCCGTCGTAGCCACCACCAGCCGCGCTGAAGACGATGAATTGATCCGTGTCGTCAACACCACCATCAATCTCGGCAAACACTTCGTAGCCGTACTGCCATTCCGACCAGTTTGTGGTGTCGAAGGTCGCCATCACCGGCGCGTTCGGGTCATTGCTCGTGACCTCGACGGCCTCCAACGGCCTTGCTGACAGTCGGAGCCCAACGAACCCCTGCGTGCCTTCCGGCAGTTCCAGGTACGACGGACTCAACTCGATCTCCCGGACCGTTGTGTCCACGATCACTCCTTCCGCACTTACCGCACTCGTCGGAATCGAACCTCCCGGAAAACGCTCAACCACCACCGAAAACCGCTCCTCGCCCTCAACCAGCTCGTCCTGCGCCGTCTGCACCGAAACCTTCTGCTCCGTCGTTCCACGAGGGAACACCAGTATTTCCGACAACGTCGCATAGTCCTGCGGCGAAACCGCCGTGCCCGCTCGGCTGCTCACTGTCATCCGCAACCGATCCGGAAGCTCCGCCGAGAGCTCCACCGTGAACGTCGCCACCTCGCCCTCTTCAACCGACCCGTCCGATTCCACCGTCACCGTCACCGGACCCTCGTCGTCCGCGATCGTCACCGCGGCGCCGATCACGTCCAGGCGCGAAGCGCTCCCCTCGATCGAGAGCTCCTCCGCGCCTTCCGCCACCGCGTCGTTCACCGGCGTCAGCTCGAAGCTCTCCGAACCGCTCGTCGAACCCGCCAAGATCGTCACCGTGAAGTCGGACACCGACCCGTAGTCCGTCCCCGCCTCCGCCGAGTCACCGCCGGCGCCCACCGAAACCGTCACCTCCTTGGCGTCGGGGAAGGTGTCTCCGTCCAGCTCCGCCGCCACCGTCACCGTCGTCGCTCCCGCGTCCTCGTCCACCGTGACCGGGCTCGCCGTCAGCGTCACCGTCGCCGTCGTATCGACAATAGCCATCGTCACCGGTGTCGGACTGAAATTGACCGTCGCCCCCGGGGTTAGCGTCGACACGATCGCCAACTCGATTGTGCGGTCCAGGGCCAACCCGTCTCTGGTCAATGTCGGAATCTCGATCATCGCCAACGTCGTATCCGCTGGAATCAACACGTTGCCGCTCGGCGCGATGTAATCCACACCAGCGATCGCCAGCCCGCCCACGGCGTACCTCACATAGATCTGCGCCGAGTGCGCCCGATCCAGCGTCAATGCAAACTCCGCCGTCTCGCCCTCATTCACCGAGGCCGGACTCGTCAAGGACAATTCGAACGTATCGACATCCTGAGCGCCGCGTGCGCTTGCGCCCGAAGGCAAGGAGATACACACGGCGACAAGCGCGGCCACCCCGAAGATTCGCCCCAAGCCGGGCGTTCGACTAACTGAAGCCCGACGTATGGTCGGGACGTTTCGCTGTTGCGAATCGTTCGTGAATTGCGTACGAATGTCTGCGACGTCAACCGGTCGGAAATGGCCGAGGCTCGGGCGAACATCGAATGCGTTTCGATCAGCAAGCGCAGACGGCAGGGGCGTTCGCCATACGGATCGCTCCAGAGGTGAACAAAGGAACATGCCGCGTAAAATGCCCGGCCAAATTCCGTCTCGACAGAGAGGAAAGCGAGGATTTCGGGTAGCCCAATAGTCAGGAAGAAACTAGCGGCGATTTACAAACAAGGACCGATACCTACCTGTAACCAAACAGGGTAGTGCGCCAGAATGCGGCACTACACCGTCCGACGTCCGTCGACTACCGGGGAGGAATCAAGTGCATTTTGGGTAGCCGGGATGTGGAACGCTCTCTACAGGGTGTCGGCGAACACATCTACGGCCCCATCAGAACGGATAGGGATCCGGCGCTTTTTGTCAATACCGGCGCGCGTGCCCGCTTCGGCGCCCGGGCGCACGCCGTACCCGAATCCCACCGTGCCCGGCATCGGGCTACGGGGTTTCGCTACGGTCGGGGCGCAAGTGGTAAGTGCACCCCCTGGGTGATACCGAGGAGAGTGGCAATCTTTCGGTTCGGCACCCCAGTTGCCACCGAAACGGCGAGGAACTCCGGAAGTCATCCTCCCGCAACATCGAATTCGGCGCCAACACGCTGCGGTTCTACCTGTCCAGCTTCGCCATGATCCTGTTCGGGCGGCTGCGGGAGGCCCTGCGCGGGACCAGGCGGGCGGTGGCCAGCGCGGACCGGCTCCGGTTACGCCTGCTCAAGATCGGGGCGCTGGGCCGGATGTCGGTGCGGCGCGTCCACATCGCCATGTCCTCGGCGTGCCCCGATCAGGACCTGTCCGCCTCGCCCGGGAGCGTCTGGGCGCCATCTGACGTCCCGGCCGCACGGCCGAGCCCCCGAGATCCGGCAGAGGTGTGCCCGGAAAACACGCCCCACGGTGCTCGGCGTGCCGCTCCTGGCCCGTTCCTGGTGCCGAACGCCCGCTTCCGCCTGCCTCCGGACCGGCCAGATGCGTTCTACCCCTTCCCGCACCTCCCGCCGCCTCGTCTGCCGCCCAGCCTCGGGCAGAATGAGAAGTCCGGGTTAGAACAGGGTTAGAGCAGAGTCGCCGAACTACGCGGTCAGATCGCTGCGCGACTCATGGCTCCGTCGACCGGCCTGATGGAGCCGGTGGTCGCGCAGGATGATTTGGGCTGGCGGAGACGCCGGAGTCAGATCCGAGCGCCCCGGACATCCGAGAACCCGCCCGACGACGGCTTGCGCTTGGCGAACGAGCACCGTCCGGAGGCTCAGCACCGCGCGCCGCGGCGTCCCAGCCAACGATCTTGGCACGGGTCGATTCGCCGCGATCAGGGCAGAAGGCCCTCGGCCTCAGCGTAGCGGGCCGCTTCCATGCGGTCAGATGCCCCCGCCTTGCGATAGATGTTCCTCAGATGGAAGCGCACGCCTTCCTCCGTGATCCCCAAGAAGGCCGCGATCTCCCTGTTCCGGAGTCCCTGCCTGACTTCGGAGAGGACATCGAGTTCCCGCGCAGTGAATGCCCGGGTGGGGGCGGACCACTGACCGAGGTGTGCGAGTGCGGCCTCGGCGGGTTCCCGAAGATCCGCATCGCCGTTCTTCGCAAGCAGCTTGCGCAGCAGATCGCAACTCATCTCTCGTTCGCTCGCGAGCGCGCGGTAGTAGTCAACGTCTCTCGTCACCCGCAAAAAGTCCCCCAACCGCGCGAGCGCGCGGTCCTCATCTCCGGCATGGCAAGCCGCAGCCATGGATTGACCGAGACACCGCAGCGCCACCCGGGTCAACCCGTGCTCCGTTGCTATTCGGTTCCCGGCGTCCGCCAGTTCCGCGGCGGCGTCGAAATGATGCTGCGCGATCAGGATCTCAGCGCGCGTGCACCAAAGAGCCTCCATTCGGCGCCAAGAACGCTCATCCACACAGAGCAGGTCTTCAAGCTCACCGGGCTGTGCGCTTTCGTTCCAAATCCTTGCAGCTTCTTCGCCTCTCCCCGTCTTAGCCAGATAAAAGGCCAACAACAGCGACACGAAGCTGCTCAGAGACCGGAAGCTGGCTCCGCGGACGGCCTCTTTCGTGACCGTCAGGTACTGAATCACGGCGTCGCCCTCGTACTGTTTGAACGTGAGTTCGGCCCGGACACAGAAGGCCGCCGCGAAGCCCTCATTCCATAGCCCTCGAAGAGACGTCAGATCCTTGAGAGTGCGCTGCCGGATCGCCTTTTCGCGGTTCCGCTCGAGATCCAACTCCATCGCCATCACATCGACGCTGGACACGAGCCGCCAATCGGAGGGAAAGAACTTCCTCGCCAGCCGGCGAGCCTGCTGGTACGAATCGAGCGCCTCCGGAACCCGCCCCTGCGCCATGGCAGCTATCCCGAGGTGTAGGGTCGCAAAGACCTTCCCCTGCGGCATGCCGTCAGGGAAAAGTGCCAGCGCGCGCCGTCCGTGGCGTTCGCTCTTTTCGAAATTGGCGAACTGGCACTCAAAAATGCAGCGCAAGAGATGGTGCGCTCCCATGATCATGCGTTCGCGCCACGAAGCGGGCTCCGGCCATTCCTCGGACGGCAGCAGCGCTTCGAACGGGCTTTCGCGGGAAGAGCGCCAACCACCACTCAGGACCGCTTCCGCGAAGGCGCGGTCCACGGCGAGCAGATACGCATCCCCGTCTTCCCGATCGCGGACAAATCCCTCGGTCTGCTTGTCGACGGCGTCGTAGAGCGCCACCGCTTCGGCAAACTTCGAGGCGAGGTGAAGCTGAACGCAGCGTAGGAGCCCCAAGCGCGGATACCGAGCCATGATCTCGGGGGTGAGGAGTTCGTCGGCCGCCTCCAGGCCGCTCGCCCCCTCCCGGAGCCACAATTCGAGGACGCCGCACCTTTCGATCAGGTCACCGGTGAGGCGCCCATCGTCCGCAGCAGTGGCGTGGCGCCACGCCAGCCGATGATGGCCGCGTCGGGCAAGGACCGCCGCAATCCTGGAGTGCAGCAAACGCTTGCGGCCCGGGTCTTCGGTGGCGAGCCGATTGACGCAATACTCCTTGACCAGCGGGTGGAGACGCCGCACATTGCGGTCCTCCTCGCTGGCCTGGAACAGGCCGGCGAGGGAGGCAAGAGAAGTAATCCTCAGTCGGGCATCGCTGGATCCCAGTACCTCGTCAACGACATCGGCGCTGACCCAATCGAAGACGGCAAGCTCGAAGAGTTGCGCACGCTCCTCCGGGGTCATCCCGCGCATCAGGCGAACTCCGACGAAATCCGCGGAAAACAGCGGCACTTCACCGTTTATTCCCTCTCCGGTTCGAGCGCGCATATTGCGGTCGATCATTAGAGCCACCGGCCACCCGGCGGTGCGCTCGCGAACTGCCTCCAATTCGCGCCTCGAAAGCTCCCCCCCATAAAGTCGCCCGATCTCTGATTTTGAAAAGCGGAACTCTTCCGCACCGATCACCACCGCCGAACCCTCGAGCATGTACGCCATCAGATCCAGTCCGGGATTGACCCGGCATGCGAGAGCGAAATGCAGATTGCTCGGACTTCTTGTGAGGATGCGGTCGAGAAGTTCGACCGTGGAGGGCGGGAGCCGCTCCACTTCGTCAAGGGCGAGGAGACACGGACCGGAATGAGCCTCGATCGCTCCAGCGAGCATCCCGAACTGTCGCGTGAAATGAGACGAGGACCAGATGTCGCCGTCATTCAACCCCGCGAGATCCACCCCCGCATGTTGGATCGCGCGGGCGACATAGTCGCCGAACACATCAGGCCGGTCGTCTTCATCCACACAGAGCCATCCGACTGCCACACCGTCCATACTCTTCCGGTGGAACATGTCCGCGAGTACCGTGGTCTTGCCGAAACCAGCCGGCGCCTCGAGAACCGTGAGCCGCCGTTCGAGCACTGAGCCGATGCTCTGTTCCAGTGAGGAGCGGAACAGGTATCCGCGCGGGGGCGCCGGCGCGATCACCTTGGCCCGAAGGAGCCAACTGGGACCAATCGCGGAGGCGGGAACCGCCGGGTTGACGGTCTCCCGCGAGAGTTGTGCGGGGTCCGTCATAGGGCTGTGTTCGAGGTAGCTGTCAGTGGCGGCGCAATTTCGCTGGCGCGGCGGAACCCACCGGGTTGCCGCGCCGGGGTCGTCCGACGCGCAGTCAGCCGCTTCCGGGGCCGGAGAAGCGTTGGCGTCTCGTCATTCCGGCCCGCGGAGAGGCGCTCGGACGCCCGCTCAGCCGATGAGCGGCGACCCGGAGAAACCCGCAGAGCGTCCCCGTCGGGGAACGGGTGGGACACCGGCAAGAGGGGATCGGAGGGCGGCGGATAGTGCGCTGGGTCCTCACCCCCAAGCGACGGCGCGGAAACCCGTGTCTGTGGCAATGCTGTTTTGTTCCTTGCCACCCTTGCTACCAACGCTGCGTAACCCGACTCCGAGCCTTTCGCGCTGTGTAGCGAGTGACACAAGCGTGACAAAAACATTACAGCTTCGAAAGAGGAGGACCACGCCAATTTCCGATAGCCGAACGACAGGACGATCTATCTACTGCAATTGTTCCCCCTATCGTCCATCAGAGTCTCAATAAACAGGGGTAGTCGTGCATAACACACCGCACTATCCCTGGACGGAACTTCACCCTGTTTTTTGAAGGGGAAGGGTCCACAGGTCGTTGAGAGGGCGTGGCTTGTCCACGCAAAGCTCCGGTAGAGGGCGGGATTTGAGTTGCCATGTAGAGGATGCATCCGAATGCACGGATAACGATTGTGTCCAAGCATTACGTGAGATAGTATGTTTCCATGTATCGCTGAGCCCTTAATGTCCTTCCACGTCGACACCATCCCTAACCGTCAAAGCCCCCCCGCCATCCTCCTCCGACAAGCCTGGCGCGAGGGAAAGCGCATCCGACGGCGCACCCTTGCCAACCTCTCCAAACTGCCCCCCGCTCTCATCGACGGCATCCGCACCGTCGTCCGCGGCGGGGTGGCCTTCGAGAGCCTCGAACGCGCCGTCGCACTCCGCCGCTCCCTCCCCCACGGGCACATCGCCGCCATCCTCGGCACCTGCCAACAGCTCGGCCTCCCGCGCATCCTCCACCGCAACCCCAGCCGCATGCGGGACCTCGCCCTCGCCGCCATCGCCGCCCGTCTCCACGCACCCGATTCCAAACTCGCCACCGCCCGCCGCCTCTCCCCCGACACCGCCGACTCCAGCCTCGGCCCCCTCCTCGGCCTCGGCAACGTCCACGGCAACGAAGTCCTCGCCATGCTCGACTGGCTCCTGAGCCGCCAGCCCTGGATCGAGAAGAGCCTCGCCAACCGCCACCTCCAAGGCGGCGCCATGGTCCTCTACGACGTCACCTCCAGCTATCTCGAAGGCCGTGACCGCCCCCTCGCCCGCTTCGGCTACAGCCGCGACGGCAAGAAGGACCGCCAGCAACTGGTCTTCGGCCTCCTCTGTACTCCCGACGGCTGTCCGGTGGCGGTCCAGGTCTTCCCCGGCAACACCGCCGACCCCACCACCGTCGCCGCACAGGTCCGAACGATCCGCCGCCGGTTCCGCATCGAACAGGTGGCCCTCGTCGGCGACCGCGGCATGCTCACCACCGCCCGGATCCGCGAGGATCTCCAGCCCGCCAGCCTCGACTGGATCTCCGCCCTGAACACCCAGGGGATCCGCAAGCTCCTCAAGGCGGAACCCGACCAAGCCCCACCCCTGCGCCCCGGAGAATTCCTCCCCGACGCCGTCGCCGAGGTCACCAGCCCCGACTTCCCCGGCGAGCGCCTCCTCGTCTGTCTCAACCCCAGACTCCGCGAGGAGCGCGCCCGAAAACGCGAAGCCCTCCTCCGCGACACCGAACAACTCCTCCAAAACATCGCCGCCGCCATCCGAACCGGCCGCCTCCGCGGGAAAGACGCCATCAACCGCCGCGTCGGACGGGACGCCAACCGCAAGAAGGTCCAAAAGCACTTCGATATCACCGTCACCGACCAGGAACTCACCTGGACCCGGCGCCTCCACCGCATCGCCGCCGAAGCCCAGCTCGACGGCATCTACGTCGTCCGCACCAGCCTCGACAAAGCCGCCATCACCAGCCACGCCGCCGTCGCCGCCTACAAAAGCCTCGCCCGCGTCGAGCATGCCTTCCGCTCCATCAAAAGCCTCATCAAGGTACGCCCCGTCTTCGTCTATACCCCGGAGCACGTCCGCGCCCATGTCTTCCTCTGCATGCTCGCCTACTACCTCCAGTGGCACATGCGCCGCCGACTCGCTCCCCTCCTCTTTGAAGACCACGACCGCCTCGCCGCTCGCGCACAACGCAACTCCCCCGTAGAACCCGCACCGATCTCCCCAAGCGCAAAGGCCAGGGCCGACACCCGTCGCACGCCCGACGGCGACCCCATCCACGCCTTCCGATCCCTGCTCAGCGATCTCGCAACCCTCACTCTCAACGAGGTCACTCTTCCAGGCCAACCCGACGCCGCTTTCCCACTACTCGCTCAACCCACCCCCCTTCAGCAAACCGCCTTCAACCTCCTCAATGTAGACCCCCACAAGTTTGTTGCCAGTACGCTGACAGCTTGATCTCCACTATCCCTAGCAAACCAGGCGGCTTCCGCGCATTTGGGCAGGTGAAGTTCCGCCTGGATGCGATGTGTGCTACCGCGCTTGGTTCCCTAACATATCGGGTGGTCCAGTTTCGAATATCGAACTACCCGCCGACTTTGGCAAGTCGCCGACTATTCGAAAGAGGTTAGTAGCGAAGGCGCGGAAGCGAAACAAGGCCGAATCCCGTCGTGCCGCAGTCGCCGGCGTATGTCAGGCACGTCCCGGACCCTTCGAGGTGGCCCAGTTTTAGATGTCGCCGGTGGCCCAGTCCTATCTGTTCGCTTGACAGCGTGCGACCGCCGCCACGACGCGGTCTGCTCGACGGTACTAGGTGGCTAACTACCAGGGAGTGCTTGGAAGCCTCATCGAAATGTGAGTTCACCTCTCCTACCCGCGTCGGACGATTCCCCGCAGCGCCTGTTCGGCCAAGAGGGTGACGCGTACCCAAGACGCGTCCTCCGCTTCGCCCGACCCGACCGCCGGTCCAGTCAGGCAGGGATCTCGGCCGGGACAGCACCCAGCGATCAACTCAGTAGGCCCTTCATCTCCGCATAGCGGACGGCCTCAAGCCGTCTGGACACTCCCGCCTTGCGGAAGATGTTTCGCAAGTGGTAGCGCACACCTTCTTCCGTGATCCCTAGGAAGGTCGCGATTTCCTTGTTCCGGAGACCCTGCCGAACCTCCGCCAACACGTTGAGTTCGCGCGCCGAGAATTGCGGCGTGGGCACCAGTTGTTGAGAGAGATGCTCCCGCACCGCCTCGGCCGGCCCGTGCAGTTCCGAGTAGTCCTCCCGCGCAAGCAACTTCGCCAGGAGGATGCGGCTGATGTCGCCGTGGCTCACCAGACCCCGGTAGTAGTCTGCGGAGCGGGTGAGCCGTAAGATTTCGGCCAAGCGGTCGAGCGCGCGACCGTCATCGCCGGCCAAGTGCGCCGCAGCCATGGACAGCCCCAGACACCGGAGCGCCACCCGGAGAGCTCCGCACTCCGACGCCGCGCGCCAACCGGTGTCCGCCACCTCCCCGGCGGCGTCGAAGTCGCCCTGTTCCAACAGGAGGGAGCCGCGTGCCGTCCACAGCGCCTCCATCAGGCGCCAAGACCGTCGGCCCATGGCCGGGAGCTGCGACACTTCGGTCGGAAGCGCGTTGTCGTCCCAGACCAGCTCGGCTTCCGAAACCCGGCCCATCTTGGCCAGATAGAAGACCAGCAACAGCGCCACACACGTCGTCACATGCGAATCTCTGGCGTTCCGCGCGATCTGCATCGTACGGGTCAGGTCGTGAATGACGGCTTCGCCCTCGTACTGCCGGTACTTGAGTTCAACTCGCACACTGACCACCGCCAGAAAGAATTCGTGCCACACCGGGCGCAGTTCCGACAGCCCCTGCAGCGTTCGCAAGCGCAACCCCTTGCCTCGGTCTCGCTCGAGATTGAGCTCCATGAGTAGAAGCTCGATGCCCGCCACAAGGCGTTGATCCGAGGGGAAGCACGTCCTGACCTGCCGCCGCGCCAATCGGTATTTGTCCGCGGCCTCCCGAACGCGCCCTTGTACCATGGCGCCCAGCCCCAGGAGGACAATCGCGAAGATCTCTCCATACCGCATGCTCCCGGCCAAATGATTTTGGGCTTGAGACCCGTGGTAGCGGCTTTGGTCGAAATCAGCGATCTGGTACCAGTATGCACATTGCAGGAGGTGCCAGGCGCCTCCGATCACCCGATCGCGCTCCCGCAGATGCCGTCCCGACTCCATGGTGGGCATTAACCGGTCGATTGCGTTTTCGGCGGATTCGGACCAGCAGCCAGCCAGCAAGGCCTCGGTGAATGCCCTATCCACGGTGAGCGAATCCGTATCCCCGCCGTCGCGATCGCGGGAAAAACCCTGGGTCTCCCGCTCGGTGATCCGGTATAGCTCTGCCGCCTCAGTGGATTCCATCGAGAACTGAAGATAGACGGAGCGCAGAAGCGCGAGCCGGGGATATTCCGCCAGGATCTCGGGAGTCAGCAAACGGCTCGCCGAGGCAAGCGCGGTGGCCCCGTCCTTCGCCCACAGTCCGAAGACTCCGCGCTCCTCGATGAGTTCGGCGAGGAGTCGCTTGTCCCCCGCGTGGGTAGCGTGGCGCCACGCCTGCCGGAAATAGCCCCGGCGGGCAAGCGCCGCCGCAATCCGGCGGTGCAGGAACCGCTTGCGGTCCGGGTCGTCCACTGCGAGCTGGCGGGCGCAGTAATCTCTGACCAGCGGGTGAAGGCGCAGTACGTCCGGATCGTCGTCGATGGGAAGGAGAAGGCCCTTGAGACAAGGCATCGACGAGACGCGGAGGAAGGCCGCGCTCGTTCCAAGCACCTCGTCCACAAGATCCGTCCCGATCCAATCGAACACGGACAAGTCGTACAGGCACGCACGCTCTTCGGAAGAGAGCCCGCGCATCAGACGCACGCCAACAAAGTTCTCAGTGAAACTCGTCGGCTTGGATGCGGGAGACGACGCCTTGTCCGCGCGAGTATTGCGATCGATCATCACCGCAACCGGCCATCCGGCGGTGCGCTCCTCGATCTTCTTCATTTCGCCGCGTGATACGGGACGGCCGTAAAACCGACCAATCTCGAAACTCGAAAAGCGGAACTTTTCCACTTCGACGACGAGGGCGGAGTTGTCCAGCAGGAGCTGAAGCAAGTCCAGCCCCGGATTGAACCGGCACGCGACGACGAAATGGAGGTTCACCGGACTTCGTTGCAGGAACCGGTCGAGGCGTTCCACCGTGGCTGAGGGCAGGCGCTCCACCTCGTCGAGGGCCAGCAGGCAAGGCCCGACATGGGACTCGATGGCGCGGACCAACATCCCGAACTGCTCAGGAATCCCGGACGTGGACCACGCGTCTTGATCCAACGCCGTGAAGTCCAGCCCGGCATGCTGGAAAGCGCGGGCCAGGTAGTAGCCGAACACCTCCGGAGAGTCGCCTTCGTCCAGGGAGAGCCAACCCACCGGCACGCCTGCTTTTTTCATCGACCCGCATACATAGGCAAGCGTCGTGGTCTTGCCGAACCCGCCCGGCGCCCGGAGCATCGTGACCCGCCGCTTGGAGACTCCGTCCACCTTCGCGTACAAGGAGGCTCGATGCAGGTACCCGGCGGGTAGCGCGGGCGGAACCACCTTCGCCTGCAGCAGCCAGTTCGGACCGATCGGCGACCGGGTCGCGGTCCCCGTCATCCCGGGTAGAACCCCAATGCAGACGGGCCATCCGAAACGTCGGGGGAATCCAGGAAGTCCGCGCGAATTACGCCGCTCCCGAGGTGGACAAACCAGACCGTCCGGCTCGACCGGCGCCGATTCAAGCGCGTGCCCCGAACTGTTCTTTGAGGTGGATGGGCGACAGAGTCCGGAGCGGAGCGCCGCTGCGGTAGGCAAGCAGCCGCTTTCTTCACGAACGCGGCCTCCATCTGCGACTGACGGTACTCTCGGACTCGGCCTGCGCATCGCGCGCTCCGGCTGAGTCCAAGTGTCGCGCGGCCATTCTCTTATCGTAAAGTGTAACGGACGGTTTACGAGCGGCGAAGACATCGGAACCCGTCGAAGTTGACGGCGTACTGGACGACGCCGAGTGGACCGGGCGGCCTCCATCGAGGCATTCACCCAGTTCCAGCCGGTCGCCGGCGCGCCAGCGGACCGTAGTTCGGATCCTCTACGTCGAGCGGATGGTGTATTGCGGGATCGACAGCCGCGACCTGGACCCCGACGCCATCTCCCGGACGGTCACCAGGCGCGACGGTGAGGTGTGGGAGGATGACGCCGTAGCACTCGTCCTCGACACCTTCGATGACGACAACAACGCCTGCGGGTGGAATGGCTCTGTGTTCCTTCCAGGAAGAAGGGACGCTTCTCCGGATACGACAGCTCGTATCGGGTGAGGTTGACCTGCTCCACGTCGCCTTCGACGGTGGCGAAATCCGGATTGAAGGAGAAATCGAATCTGCGGGAAGTCGTCCACCAGTGCATTCCGGATCCGCTGGCACTGCCGAAGCTGCTCCGGCAGCAGACGGTCCGTCGTCTTCGTCCGCTCCCGCAGCCGCTCGATCAACTCCGGGTGGAGCTGTTTGGCGCTCGATTGGCGCAACTCTCCACAGGGTGTTCCATCACGGCCATCCGTCGGGGTACTGGTCCACCACAGGTGCTTGCGGCCCCGGGGCATCTTGATACTCCCGGCGGATCGGCCAACCGAAGTTGATGGTGTAAAAGGCGAGACCGCCTCCTACGGAACGCCCCTGATCCTATAGAGGGCCTGAAGACCGGCGCTCCTTGGTCAGGTCCGGGTAGTGGACGCGATGGGCGCGTGAGCATCGCGGCCTTCGGCCGCAATGCTGGCCAGTTCACCCCCGGTGGGGGGGCCTGAAGACCGGCGTTCGCTAGTTCGTCGTGTGGGAGGCGATCGCTTCGCGGATGGCCTTCACCGTCACTTCCGAGCGGTAGCGGAAGAGGCGCATGCCCCAGGCGCGGGTTTCGTCCAGCGGGTCCAGCTCCACCCCGTTGATCCGGAAGAGACCGGCCTGCCGGCGCTCCGAGGTCCGGATGGAGTCCGGATCCACCGCCGCCATCATCGCGGCCATCGCGAATTCGTCGTGAAGGCCCTCCGGCTCCTCCTTGATGCCGTTATCGGAGAGCCAGGTCCGCAGGCCCCTCACATCGTAGAACTCGGGAATGAAATGGACACCGGGAGACCCGCTCCACTCGGCGTGCATTTCCTCCGCGACCGCCGTCATCCCGGCCTGGTTTCCGCCGCTGTCGCCGAGGAAGATGATGTGCTGAAAGCCGCTCGCCCTGAGACTGCGGGCAACGTCCCGCAACACGGCCCGGAAAGTCTCCTGGCTGAGCCCGACGGTGCCGGGAAAACGCATCATCTCGGTGGGAGGATCGAAGTCGCCTTCGGGCACCAGCTTGAGAATCGGGGCCACCAGCGCGTTCCCGAGATCCCGGGCGATCGCTTCGGTTGTGCCGCGCAGCAGCACGTTGTGCTTGCCAGTGACCAGATACGGGCCGTTCTGCTCGATCCCGCCGCTCGCGACGATGGCGGTGTCCTTGCCGTCCGCGATCAGGTCGCGGACTTCCATCCAGGTGAGATCCTCAATGAAGACGCTGTCCCGGATCGGAATCGGGCGCGGCTTGTCGGGCTCCGGACTCTGGGCGAATCCAAGAATCGGCAGGCCCACGGAAAGGACGAGGGTGGTGAGAAGGGTGCGCATGACCTGAAATCTCCTTCGGGTATTGGAGTGTCGAGCCCTCAGAGGCTCCGCCCCGGAGTGATGACCTTATCGCGATAGTCCTCTCCCCGCATCTCGACGAAGCGGCAGGCCTCTCGCAACAGAGAAACGCCGCGGACCGTGATCTGCTCGGCCAGACCTTTCTCGAGCCTCGCGGCCCGAATGGGGAACGCCGTGGTGCAGATCAGGAAACCACCGGTGTGGAAACACCGGTTCAGGATGTAGAGGAGCCTCTCTTCCAACCGCGGGTTCCCCATTCCGCCGCCAAGTTGATCGAGCACCACGATCTCCGCGCGCGTCACCGGGGTGAGCCGGGCTTCCTCGGTCAGCGAAGGGTCCTTCCACGTGCCCTGCAACTCGCTCAGCAACCGCGGCAAATCCTCGAAGCGCGCGCGGACGGCGATCTGCCGCTCGAAGAGGATGTGGTGGAGGGCGGCTACCGCAAGGTGGGTCTTGCCGATCCCGGCCGGACCGCTGAGCAGCAGCCCCGCCTTGACGTCGGGATAGGAATCGGCCCACTTGCGGACGATCTCCTTGGTGCGCTGCGGCGAACCGGAAATCTCGTCGAAAGTATCGAAGCGCTTCGCTGCGGCGTAACGCGCCGGCACGCCGATGTCTTCGAGCCGCCGCGGCACCCACGTCGCGTTCTTGCAGCCGCACGCCAACACCGCGGGGGACCCGTCCGCCCGGGAGGTCGGCTTCCACCCGGTGTCCCCGCAATCGGGACAGGTCGGGGCTGCTGGCAACAACGCTTCCCCTACGACGATCGGAAAAGATCGAACCCGGCCGGCCGCACCATTGGAGTCGTTTCCTACGAACTTCGGGAACGGGACGGGGAGACGCCGGGAGCGGACCCGGCATCGGAATTCGAACCGGGCGAGTTCGAACCGGGGGAGTTCGAACTTGGCGGCCGGGAACCGGCCGGAACCATGTCTCTGCGCGGCAGGCGCACCAAGGCGTTCTTGGCCCGTTCACTCAGCGCGTTGTCCTCCCGCGAGAGCTCCCGATGAATGAACTCGGTGAACTGGGTGATCTCTTCCTGCATGCGCTGCATCTTCCCCCGCATGTTGAGAATGATGTCCACCCCGGCCAGATTCACTCCGAGTTCCCGCAGGTTGAGGATGGTCTGGAGCTGTTCCAGATCGTCATCGGTATAGACGCGGGTGTTCCCCTCGGTGCGCGACGGGCGGAGGAGGCCCTCGCGCTCATAGAGGCGAAGGGTCTGCGGATGAATCTCGAACAGTTCGGCGACCGCGCTGATCATGTAGACGCCCTTGCGTCGCTCGGCGCTCATGGGGATTGCTGGGAGTCTGTCCCGGTAATGTCGTGAGCACCGAGACGGTCGAGGCGCCCGGCTGACAAGGCGCGCGAGGGAGGAGCCCCCACCGGGAGAACTGGCGCAGCGCTCTTTCGACCGAAGCGCAACGAAGAGCGAAGCGGTTCAGCCGGGATGTATCGGCTGTCGCTTCCGGAGCGGGGCGAGAGCCCCGCGTAGACCCCGGAGCGGAAGGTGCGGAGGACGGAGCTATCCGACCTCCGCTCCTTGTGGCTCGGGAATGCCATGAGATTACCGGGACAGACTCCTAGAGGCGAAGCTTCTCACGGAGCGCCTCGCGAGGCGACTCCGGATAGCGCTGCTCCAGCTCCCGAACGAGATCCCGGGACCGATCGTCGCGGATCTCGGGGATGTGAATCCGAACCTCAAGGAAGAGGTCGCCGCGGCCGTCACCGCGGATGGAAGGAACCCCGCGTCCGGCGAGGCGCAATCGGGTGCCGGGCTGGACTCCCGGCGGCAGCCGGACGATCACGTTGCCGGAGAGCGTCGGCACCTCGATGCGTCCTCCGAGTGAGGCCTCCGCGAGGGTCAGCGGCAGCGGGCAGATGAGATTGTCGCCGCGGCGTTCGAGAACCGGATGGGCGGCTACCTCAACGTGCAACCGAAGATCTCCCGGTGGTTCGCCGGGTAGCCGCTCGTGCCCCTGTCCTTCCACAACCACGGTCGCTCCATCGGCCGCGCCGGCCGGAACCCGGGCGACGACCCGGACCGCACGGATCCGGCTCCCGCGCCCGGTGCAGGTAGAGCAGGCGGTATGAAACAACAGCCCCTGCCCGCCGCAGCGGCGGCACGGACGGGCGAACACCATGTGGCCGTAGCGCCGGAGCCGCCGGCCGGCGCCGCGACAGGCGCTGCATTCGATCCCCTGAGGAGTGGCTTCCCCGACCGGACGCTCACCCCGGCCTCCGCACGCGCCGCACGTCTCGCGCCGACTGATCAGGAGCCGGATCTGCTTCCCCTCCAGCGATTCGACGAAGGAAACCCGCACCCGGGCATGGATGTCGGGATCGGTTTCGGCGGATCCGGATTCGGCCCGCTCGGAACTGCCGAGAATCTCGTGGAGGGCCCACTCTTCCTTCGCGGGCTCCTCGCCGAAGTCGAACCCGGCGAAACCGTAGTGAACGCGCTGGACCTGCACGGGGGTCGGCTCCGCGCCGCCACGGCGGTCGTATTCGGCGCGGCGCTCGGTATCCCCCAGCACCTCGAAGGCCCGCTGGATCTGTCCGAAACGCTCCTCGACGACGCGGTCGTTGGGGTTCAGATCGGGGTGCAGGCGCCGGGCGAGCCGCCGGTACGCCTGGCGGATACGCACCGGATCGGCCTCGCGCCCAACCCCCAGTACCGCGTAGTAGTCGGCAGGCGGGGGCATGGGCGCCGAGTTGTTGAGGAGACGGTTGGCGATCAGTTCTCGCCCACTACCTCCGCATCAATGATGTCATCCGCGGCCCCGTTGCCCTTGCGTTTTTCTCCTCCCGGTGGAGGGGGCGGCGGCGGGGCGGCGGGGTCCGCCGCAGCGTCGCCGGAATCGGCAGTCTTCTGGTACATCAGTTCCGCCAGCCGGTGGCTCGCCTTCTCCACCTCGCCGCGCGCGGTCCGGATTCGGTCCATGTCGCCGTCAGCGAGCGCGGCGCGGACCGTCGCCAAGGCTTTTTCGATCTCCTCGGCGTCCGAACTTCCGATCTTGTCGCGATTCTCGTTCAGCATCTTCTCGACCTGATGGGCGAGGGAATCGGTTCCGTTGCGGAACTCGACCTCTTCGCGACGCTGCTTGTCGGTCTCCTCGTTGGAGGACGCTTCCGTCTTCATGGTTTCGATCTCGTCCTTCGAGAGACCGCTCGAGGCCGTGATCGTGATGGCCTGTTCCCTGCCCGTGGCCCGGTCCTTGGCCGAAACGTTCACGATGCCGTTCGCGTCGATGTCGAACGACACCTCGATCTGGGGCACCCCGCGGGGAGCCGGCGGAATGCCGACCAGATTGAATTTCCCGAGCGTGCGGTTGTCGGCCGCCATGGCGCGTTCGCCCTGAAGGACGTGGACCTCGACCTGGGTCTGGTTGTCGCTCGCCGTGGAGAAAACGTCGCTCGCCCGGTGCGGGATCGTGGTGTTGCGCTTGATCAGGGAGGTGAAGACGCCGCCCAGGGTCTCGATCCCGAGGGAAAGCGGCGTCACGTCCAGCAGCAGCAGATCCTTGACATCGCCGGCGAGCACTCCCGCCTGGATCGCGGCGCCCAATGCGACCACCTCGTCCGGGTTCACCCCCTGGTGCGGCTCGGCCCCGAAGATCTCCTTGGCGAGTTCCTGAACCCGGGGAATCCGGGTGGAGCCCCCGACCAGCACTACTTCGTCGATCGATCCTCCCGAAAGGCCCGCATCTTCGAGCGCCTGCAGACTGGGTTTCCGGGTCCGCTCCAGGAGGTCCCCGATCAGGGCCTCGAGCCGGGCGCGCGACAGGGTGAGCGCGAGGTGCTTCGGCCCCGAAGCGTCGGCCGTGATGAAGGGGAGGTTGATCTCGGTCTCGTGGGTGGTCGAGAGTTCGATCTTGGCCTTTTCCGCTGCGTCCTTGAGCCGCTGGAGCGCCATCCGATCGTTGCCGAGATCAATTCCATCGGACTTCTTGAACTCCGAGACGATCCAGTCCATCACCCGCTTGTCGAGGTCATCGCCGCCGAGGTACGTGTCCCCGTTGGTGGAGCGGACCTCGACCACTCCCTCGCCGACTTCGAGAATGGAAATGTCGAAGGTTCCGCCGCCGAAGTCGTACACCGCGATCTTCTCGCTCTTCTGCTTTTCGAGTCCGTAGGCGAGAGCGGCGGCGGTGGGCTCGTTGACGATGCGCACGACCTCCAGCCCGGCGATCTCGCCGGCGTCCTTGGTAGCCTGGCGCTGGGCGTCGTTGAAGTAGGCAGGGACCGTGATCACGGCCCGCTCTACGGTTTCGCCGAGGTAAGCCTCGGCGGAGGCTTTCATCTTCTGCAGCACCATCGCCGAGATTTGCGGCGGCGTGTACTTCTTGCCCCCGAGGAGCACCTCGATGCCGCCGTCGTCCTTCCGCTCCACCTGATACGAGGCGGAATCACGTTCGTCGGCAGACTCATCAAAACGGCGGCCCATGAACCGCTTGATGGAAAACACCGTTTGCGCGGCGTTGGTGATCGACTGCCGCTTTGCGACTTCGCCCACCAAGCGCTCGCCGGATTTCGAGACGCCTACTACCGAGGCGGTGGTGCGGCCACCTTCGGCGTTCGGGATGATGGCGGGCTGGCCACCCTCCATCACGGCGACCACCGAGTTGGTAGTCCCCAGATCAATGCCGATGATCTTGCTCATACGTGTTCAGAACTCCTGAAAAGAAGGGGACCCGGGACCGGAACGCCAAGTCCTTAGTTAGGCTGAAATATAAGATGTGAGTGCCTTCTTGTCAAGGCAAAACGCACCGCTACCGGCTGGTGCGCTCGACCGGGGTGTCCTCCCGGAAACAGCGCCAGGCGAATCCGTGAAGAGCCCGGCTGGCCGCCCAGGCTCTCAGGGGTCCGCGAGGAGCAATTTGACGGCGAAGTATGGTCGGGTGAAGCATCCGCCGCCAAACCCGGCGGGGTTCCAAACGACCTGAACCGTACGACTGTTCCATCCGGAAGCGCCCGGGTGTTGGTCGCGATAGCCCTCGTGGTCGAAGCGTTTCACCATTACCGACAGGATCCGGGTTCTTGTGCCGCGCGCCGACGTGGGTACCCGGATGACCGCCGGCGCAAACTGCAGATCAACGAAGTCCCGGACTCGGGTTGGAATGTTGACATACGGTCTGAGCGTCGCGGCGCCGGCGTACGGTCGGAAGATGTGAAAGGTCACCGGGATCTCCAGCGTTTCGCCCTCCCGGATCCGAATTCCGGTCCGACGAAACTCCACCGGGACGGTAATCGCCAACCCCAGATCCGACGGAGCCAGTGCCGGCACCTCACGCAACCCGTCGTAGATGCCGCACCCCGTCGTGGTGCAAGCCAGCACCTGCCGCGCCGCGTCCCCCTCCGGGCACGCCTCGATGACGATCGGTTCGTGTGAAAAGACGCCGGGCAGGCCCTCGAGGGCACCGGGGCCCGGCCCCACGCCAGCCGGACGCAACCTCAGGGTGAATTCGTGCCGCACCATCTCGCCGCGTTCCTCGACCCGCCAGTTGAACGGCATGTGCGACTGGAACATGTCCAGCAGCATCCCGTCGCCGGGCGCACCTTCCACCGTGAAGTCCACTTCATACTCCTCGCTGCAGCGATCCGAGCCGTCGTCGATCCGCCGGGGCGCCCCGGCGCGGACGATCCCGCCCTCGCACCGCGACACCATGGGAAGCGGATCCTCCGCCAGTTCCGGGGGGGGGGCGGAAGCGCTGGGCGACCCCACGCCGTGGCAGCCGGAGCCGGCGAACGCGACGCTCAGCCAGCACGCGCCGGCGGAAACGCGAATCCCGAGCATCCGCGCGGTCACCGGAAGGCTTCCCCGCGCCGCCGCACGCCGAGCGGCGCCAGTCTGGCCTCTTCGCCCGCCCGGACCCGAACGGCCCTCCCCCGGAAGGTCTGCCGCAGGTCGAGCACGGCCTCCGCGGCATACGAGTAAACGCGATCGTTGCCGAGTCCGGTCGGCGCCCGGACGAGCAACTGGTAGTCGCCGGGGGCGAGACCCTCGATCCGGAACTCGCCCGGTTCGAGTCCCCGCGAATCTCCCGGTCGCGCGGCCAAGACCCCCACGCTGTAGGCGCCATCTTCGGGCTCCAGCCGAGTGGCGAGCACGTAGGCGAGCGAAGCGCCGGCGCCGTCCGGCAGCGTTACCCGCCCGGCGATGCTCCCGGTGCTCTCGATCCACCCCTCCCGCGGCCGGATCACCGACGCTCCGATGGCGTCGTCGGCCACGAGTCGAGCTGGCGCCCGCGCCCGAACGCCGTACGCCATCAAGGGATCGAATCGCCAGTAGTCGGGGACCGGAGCCCCACCGGGCACCCAATTCGGCCTGAACGCCCCGGTGCTGGACTCGACCTCCAGAGGGCGCGGGAAAAAGGGTTCCGGATGAGACAACCCCAGGCAGTGCCCCAACTCATGGGCCGCCGTCTCCAGGAGTCTGTCCTCCTCGATGTAGCCGCTGCCCCTCGGATGCCTCACCTGCGCCTCGCACGCATACGTCCCGAACCGTGTTTTGAGCGTGGCGAGGCTGTACGTTCCAACATGGATCACAAGCGGCCACGCGCCGAATGGCCTTTCTGCCGCTTCCGTTTCGGAGATAATCGGACCCAGTTCCCAACGGATATCCGCGGTTGGAATGCTCGCCCACAGCGCGAGCGCCTTTTCCAGCACGAACCGCAACTTCGCCTGGTCCCACTCCGGTACGCCCGGCGGAGGCGCAATCACCAACGCGACCGTCAAGGTCTCACCCGGCGGCCAGATCGCCGGGTCCCAGCCAGGATTCGTGCCCAGAATAGCATAACCTTGGGCTCGGTTCGCCGAAACAGCGCCCAGAATGGCGATCAGCCCGACGAGAGCGCCCGCCCGACGGCGGAATCGCAATCCCGCCGGGCGGGCGCCCTCGCCAGGTCGCGGTCCGTGAAGGAATCGCATCACGGTCGGCACGGCCAAAACGCCGACCCCCGGCGCGCCGCGCCCCCGCCCCGCACCAGCGGGACGACTGCCTCAGCGGTCCGGCGACCACCCATGGAACCCGAACACCTGGGCCCGGTCTCACCGTCGGGCACGGTTGCCCGCCCGACGATCTGGATCCTTCCGCCGCGGGGCCGGGGCCGCGACGCTCCGAGGGCGTCCTCTGCGGTCAGTCGGAAGGAATTCGCAGGACACTTCGGGACCATCACCGCAATATCTTGGGAACCCAGCACCAGATGTCAACGCCGAGTCCCGTAGCGACCGATGAATGATCCCGTACCTTCAAGGCTCTCCGCATCCATAACGGTTGGAATCCGAACACCTGAACTGGTCTTACCCCGATACCGCGGACGACCAATAGTGCCCACCGGGAGGTCCGGGATGGCAACATCGGACGCCGGTATCCGGCGGAATATCGGAGGCGGCTGGTGGGTCTGGTGCGGGCGGGGAGGAATCGGCCCGCGAGTCTGAGGCGAGCCGGACGCGGAGTGCCCGGCTGATGCGGGCGCTGGAGATCAGTGGGGTCAGCAGCCGGCGCTGGAAAGGCCCCGACACGATTGGGCGCCCCGGTAACTCAGACCGGGCGTGGAACTGCCCGAAACAGACCGCCCCGAGCGCCCGCGTCCGGCCGGTCAGCCCGGGGGGAGAAGTCGGAAGCCGATGCGGGAAAGGGAGTTCAGACTGCACACGCCCCGGGTATCCCCGACGACCCACAAAGAGAACTCCGGGGGGTTGTTCGCGACGGTCGGCTCCTCTCGCACGTGCGCGTGGTAGTCATAGCGCGTCAACGTCACCCGGAGAGGCACCGTCCGCGTCCGGAACGACCCCGCCGGCAGGCGGATCTCCGCGGGCGCGATTTCAACGTCCGCGAACTTCGCCGAAACGGGATCCAGGGCGAGTTCGAAACGGACGCGGAAGTCGACCGCCATCGGGTTGAAGATCTGGAGGGTGATCGGGACCTCCACCGTCTCGCCCTCCCGAATGTGCCTCGGAGACCACCCGTCTACAGGAGCGGATATCGCGACCTGCAGTTTCGCAGGATCCAGGGGCGGCACCTGGCTCACGTCGTCGTAGATGCCGCACCGCGTCGTGGTGCAGGCCAGCACCTCCCCGTCCCCCTCCCCTGCCGGGCAGCGCTGCAATACGATCGGGTCGGCTGGCCAGACACCACGCCGCCGGGCAGTCCCCCCGTCCCAAAACGGCACGATCCTCAGCGAGAACTCGTGCCGGACCGTATCGCCGCTCGCTTCCACGCGCCAGTTCCAGAGAGGGTGCGACTGGAACATGTCCAGCAGCATCGCGTCCGCGGGCCGGGCTTCGACGATGAAATCCACCTCATATGCCTCCGAGCAGGTGCTCCGCTCGAATATGGGGTTGGGAACCGGTCGCGGCGCGCCGGCCCGAATCGTCGAGGATTCGCACCGCGACACCACCGGGAACGGGTCCGGCGCAACCGGCGGCGGCCCGGCGGGGAACGAGGGGGATGCCGGCGCATCGCAGCCAACGCCGGCGCCGAGCGCGGCGCCCAGCCACAGCGCCGCCGAGAGCAGACGTTGACCCAAATCGGCGCCGGTCACCGGAAGGACTCCTCGCGCCGCCGCACGGCAAGCGGCACAAGCCCGGTCTCTTCGCCCGCCCGGACCACCACCGCGCCCACCCGCAGGGTCTGGCGCAGGACCAACGGCCCCTCGGCCTCGAGCCGTAGCGGGATCCGCGGCGAAAAAGGCCATCCCGTTGAGGATCGAACCAGCAACTGGTAGGACCCCGGGATCAGGCCGCGGATCTCGAAACTCCCGGTGTGCGAAGCGTAGGCGCCGAAGTCGGCAGTGTAGACGCCGACGCTGAACGCCTGGCTGGCGGGCTCCAGTAGCGTCGCCTGCACGTAGGCGTTAGGCACCGCTTCGTCGTCCGGCAGGGTTACCCGCCCGACGATGCTCCCGACGGTTTCCAGCCATCCCTCCCGGGGCCGCAGCAGCGAAGCTCCGATGGTGTCGTCCGCGGTCAAGTGGAAAGGATCCTCATACGCCCCGTAAGACATCCTCGGGTCATAGCGCCAATAGATCGGATAGTCGTCCGATCTCGTCTGGTTGTCACGCAACACCAGATCCTCAGCGTGACCCAGTCCCAGGCAGTGCCCGAGTTCGTGGACAGCGGAGCTGGCAAGGAACTCCGACTGGTCGCTGACATACGCGGTGCACCGTACGAAACCTGCCTGTCCGCCGAAGGCCTTCACCACGTAGGGCCGGCCCGGCGAAACCCGAATGCTCATCGGAAACCGGTCTCTCGCCTCCGCTTCGGAAACGGTGGGACCCAACGTCCACCGAATGTCCGCGCTGGGAATCGTCGCCCACGCCTCAAGTGCTCTTTGCAGGAGGCGGCGGGTCAGCGCGATCCCTCGGGCGCGCAATTCCGGCGAGTCCACGACAGCGACCTCGATGGTCTCCCCCGCCGCCCAGGCTTCCGAGGACCATCCTTCATTCAGCTTGTAGCCCTGCGCCTGATTCGGCGACAACCCGGCCAGGGCGAACACCACGCCAGCGACGGCGCCGACTCTCCGGCAGAACGGCCGTTCCAGGTGCCGGGACGTCCCGTCGGCTCGACGTCTCCGGAGGAATCGGATCTCAGGTGTCGCGGAAATCCGCCCGCCCCAGTTGCAAGTCACAAGCGACCACCGATGGAACCCGAACACCTGGGCCCGATCTCACCGTCGGGCAGGGTTGCCCGCCCGACGATCTCGAGCCGCCCGTCGCGGGGTCGGGGCAGCGACGCTCCGATGGCGTCGTCCGCGGCCGATCGGAAGGAACCCTCAGAGTACCCGGGCATCATCAGGCAACATATCTTGGAAACCCAGCCTCATATGTCAACACAAAGAACCGTAATGACTGACGAATGATTCTGTAACTTCAAGGATCGACAAACTCATAACGGTTGAAATCCGAACACTCGAACTGGCGTTGCCCCGATACCTCGGATGCCTCACAACGCCTACGAAGAGGTCCGGGATGGGAGCCTGCCGCCACCAGCCGTTGCAGGATGCCGCCGGTCCGCTGCCGGGCGGTTCCAGCCCTTCCCCCGATACCGCGCATCCGGTCCGGGACACCTGCCAACCGTCTCAACTACGGCTACGGCTGTTGTCCCTTGGGGCGCCGGGATAGCTTCGCCGTTCGGCTCCGGCCCGACCCCGCCCCGTTCGCCGCGCGGAGCCGGCAAAGCCCCCTCCGCGCGACGCCAAGCCCTAGCGGAACAGTTGCCGGATGGCCGGCTCGAGCGTCTCCCGCTCCTGGAAGTTCACGAAATGGCGCACGATCGTTCCCTCGCGGTCAGCCAGGAACAGGGTCGGAAAGATGTTCACGTTTCCGAGGGCGGCGCGGTTCTCCGCCGTCAGATGGAGGTTCTCGAACGTGACGCCACCCTTCTCCTGGTGCGCCGCCCGATCGTCATCGGTGTAGGGCAGCTTGAGCACCCGGTCGGCATTCAGCCCGACGATGGTGAGTCCCTCGTCCGCAAGATCCTGATGAAGCGCCTGGAGCACCGGGGCGATCTGGACACAGGGAGGACAGTTGGTGAACCACACGTACACGAGCGTCGCGTCGTTCATCAAGTCGCCAACCGCGGTCGCTGCGCCGCCGAAGCTTTCCCCGGCAACCTCGGGAAGGGTGCGGCCTTCCCAGCCCGTGAGGCTCCGGGTCACCGCACGCGCGAACCTCTCGTCGGCCCGGATCATTTCCTCGTCGATGGAGGCGAGGTTGCCGTCCGCGCCGCGGACCAGGAACTTCGGAACCCGTGGGTCGGACTCCATGATCCGGAGCACGATGTCGGCCGCTTCGTCGCCGTAGAGCGAAAACTGGCCGGCAATCTCGGTCAGCGTCGGAAGCCTCCCTTCGCGTCCCTCGAACTCGAGAATGAAGAGCGGCGTCCGGAAGAACACGTCGTTCAGCCGGTCGAGCGCCCGCTGTTCGTCGGGCGCCTGGAAGCGCTCGACGAGCGCCGAAAGGAGGAGACGTTCTCCGGGCTGCATCGTGTCGCGCACATGTTCGAGGATGCGGCGCTCCGCATCGCTGCTCTGCGCGGTGGCGAAAGCCGGAACCGCGAGGGCGAGGGTCAGGGAAAGGGCGAGAGTCCGCATCGGCGCATTCTAGTTTTGCCGGCCGAACGTTGTCGTCGGGGTTAGCAGCCGGTGGTGAAACCCACGTGAGCGCCGAGACGGGCGAGGCGCCCGGCTGACAAGGCGCGCGAGGGAGGAATACCTGGTGTATTTCGACCGAAGCGCAACGCAGAGCCCCGCGAAGCGGGGCGGTTCAGGCGGGATGCATCGCCCGTCGAACGCCGCGTGGGTTTTGCCACAGGTTGCTAGACTCGAAAGGGTGTTCGGAGCATCGAAACATCCCGCCGCGAAGACCCGACGGCACGCCCACGGATGGGCCGCCATGTTGTTGGCCGGTTTGTGGTCCGCCGCCGGTTGCGCCTCCCGGCCCGTGCCCGAGATCCCCGTGGTTCCGCTGGATGGCTGGGCGTACGTGGAGGGCCGGGCGCCCGTTCCCGGACCCGGACTCTCCGAAGCGGCGGCGCGCGAACTGGGGGAGAGCTGGGCCCTGATCGTGGCGGGGAGGCTGGGCGAGGCCGATCTGCAACTCACGCCGCTCCGGGCCCTGGCCCCCGAGGACCCGGGCGTTGCTTCGGCCGCCGGGTTTCTTGCCCTCCGAAGCGGGAACCCCTCGGGAGCGGGCGAACTCTTTCAGCAGGCGCTCGCGGCATCGCCTGGGGACAGCCTCGCCGTACTCGGGCGCGTCCTCCTGGTTCTCGACACAGAGGATCCGGAACTGCTCTTCACCCGACTGCAGCGGCTGTCGGAACTGGACCCCGACGCCTCCGTGGTCTCGGAGCGACTGCCGGGACTGGCCCTGGAAGTAGCGGAAAACCGTCTCGCGCGCGCCCGCGAACTTGCGCGTTCTGACGCGCAGGGTCCGCCGGTCGTCGAGGCCTACCGGGCGGCGCTGGAGGCGATGCCGGACTCCGCCGACCTGTTCCTGGAAGCCGCCGAGGCCGCCGCCGCGACCGGAGACGGCCAAAGCGCGCGCGAGTGGTTCGAGGCCGTCGCCGCAAATCCCTCAGCGAGCAAGCGTCAGGCACTGGTCGCGGGGTTGACCGCCGCCGAGTTGCTGGTTGATGAGCGGCGGTTCACGGAGAGCATGACCCGTCTCGACCAGATCCTCGGGGATCCCGCCGTGCGCGGCTTCACCGATCTGCTGGACCGCGCCGCAGATCTGGAGCGTCGCCTCGAGGTGGCGAGGCTTTCAGAGCGCTACGCGAGGATTCGCGAAGCGGAACGGGTCACCCGCGAACAACTCGCCGCGCTGCTGGCGGCCGAGATCGGTGAACCCGAAGGCGACGGCTCCCGCTCCGCGGACCCGGTCATCGCGATCGATCTCGAGCGGACCTGGGCCGCCAGCCTGATCCAGACGGCGGTCGGTGCCGGCTACCTCCGCCTCTACCCCGACCACACCTTCAAGCCCCGCGGCCTCGTGACGCGCGCCGAACTCGCGGAGTCGCTGGCGGCCGCGTTCGGACGGTTCGACCCGGAGGCCCGACGCCGGGCGCTGGACGATTCTTCCCGGCTGGAACTGAACGACGTGTCCGCCGGCCACCGCTATCGTGAGGCCGCAACCATCGCTGCGAAGCTCGGGCTGCTGAGGGTTTCGGACGAGGGGATGTTCCGGCCGCGCGCTTTCGCCACCGGAGCGGAAGCCGTGCGCGCCGTCCACACGCTCCGGGATCTGCTCGGAAGGTCTTAACAGCCGGTGGCAAAACCCACGCGGCCCAGTTCTCCCGGTGGGGGCTCGACCGGCGATGCATCCCGCCTGAACCGCGCCGCTTTGCGGCGCTCGGCGTTGCGTTTCGGTCGAAATACACTCGGGCCAGTTCTCCCGGTGGGGGCTCCTCCCTCACGCGCCTTGTCAGCCGGGCGCCTCGCCGGTCTCGGCGCTCACGTGAGTTTCACCACAGGCTGCTAGACCTCCGCTCGGAATCAACTCCGGCCGGCGACGTATTCCCGGCCGGCCTTCATCAGCCTGACGAAGGCCTCTTCGTCGTCGTCGTGGATGACTGCCGCGAGACGCGAAACGGCGCCCGCGAGATTGTGGATGGCTGCCGGCCCGTGCGGGTTCCGCTGCTGGATCTCGTAATAGAGGTGGGGGTTCTCCCGCGCTACCGCCGCCGCCACCTTTAGCTGGCGATCGAACGTCACGCTCGACAGGCGGGCGAGACGGGGCGCCTGCTCCCCGCTGTCCTGCAGCGCGGTCAGGAACGCCAGATTCAGCGCGTGGGAAAGCCCGAGGACGTAGGCGATCAGCGGGTCGTGTTCGGCCAGCGGCATTCGCAGAATCTCGGCCATCGTGCCGGCGAACACGCCGGCCGCTTCTTCGGCGGCTTCGGGGTGGCCGACATCCATGACCAGGACGTGACAGCCGTGCAGGACGTGGGCGTCGGGCCCGAACATGGGGTGCACCGAAGCGATCCGGCAGCCGTTTTCCGCCGCCGCCGAGAGCGCCCGCGCCATGGGCGACTTGACGGACGCGATGTCGAAGATGAGGCCCTTTCTCTTTTTTGCGCCGATTCCCTCGAGCACCTCGACGCTGCTCTCGAGCGGCGCCGCAACCACGGTCAGGGCGAAGTCATCCGGAGTGTCCCGCCAATCGGTAGCGGTAGGAACCCCGGGCGGTCCGCCAACCGGATCGGCCACCCGCACGTCGTATCCCTGGGCAGCGAGCAAGCGGCAGAACCACCGGCCCATGCGGCCGCCGCCACCGATGACGAGCGCCGGGCGGCCGGCCCCCCGTCCCTGCGCCCGGACGCGGATGTCTTCCTGCCGGCCGAGCGAGGAACGCATGAGCAACGCGGCCAGATCCGCCGCCAGGTCTCCCGGGATGCCCCTTTCCGCCGCGTGAGATCGCGCGCGCTCCAGGACCCGCTCTTCCTGCGCGGCGTCGTGGATCGGCCGGCCGGCAGCCTGTTTGAGCCGGCCAATCGCCGCAGTGATGGCGTCGCGCCGCGCCCAGGCGTCCAGGATTTCCTGATCCACCGCTTCGAGTGCGGCCCTCAGAGCCTCGAGATCCATGGGTTGAATGTTAGGGCTCCTGGACCGGCGGACTACGGCAGAAGGAGCGGCAACACCAAGCGAAGAGGAGTTGCCGCTCCGGCTGCTCCGGCAGTGCCCGTCGCCGGTGCGCTGCCGCCGCAGGGGGAGGGGGCTGGGACTCGGAGCGAGTGCAGCGCCGTCCCCGCTCAGGTCCACGCAATAAACGTGGACGAGAGCGTGAGTTTCGCGGCCTACGGCCGCGATGCCGGTCTGAAGACCGGCGCTCCTGGAGTTTCGCGGCCCTCCGGGCAGCGATGCCGGTCTGAAGACCGGCGCTCCATGCGCTCCTGGGTTGTTTGCGTTGGCCCGGGAGGGTGTTTCGCCGTCCCCGCCCAGGTCCACGCAACAAGCGTGGACGAGAGCGTGAGTTTCGCGGCCTACGGCCGCGATGCCGGTCTGAAGACCGGCGCTCCTGGAGTTTCGCGGCCCTCCGGGCAGCGATGCCGGTCTGAAGACCGGCGCTCCATGCGCTCCTGGGTTGTTTGCGTTGGCCCGGGAGGGTGTTTCGCCGTCCCCGCCCAGGTCCACGCAACAAGCGTGGACGAGAGCGTGAGTTTCGCGGCTTACGGCCGCGATGCCGGTCTGAAGACCGGCGCTCCTGGAGTTGGCAGCCCGACTAAGATGCCCCCGCCCTCCGTGGTGGCCCCTTGTACCTCCCTTCCCGTTCCGACTTCCGCGCACTCGCGAAACAGGCGAACCTGATTCCGGTCCGGCGGGAAATCCTCGCCGACTGCGACACCCCGGTGTCCACCTTCCTCCGGGTAGGGAACCGCGGCCCGGCGTTCCTGATGGAATCGGTCGAAGGCGGCGAGAGCGTCGCCCGCTATTCGTTTCTGGGATCGAGGCCGCGAGTCATTGTCGAGAGCCGGGGAAACGAGGTCAAGCGCCGCTATCTGCGCGACGGCCGGACCGAAACCACCGAGAGCGCGGATCCCCTGTCGGCGCTCCGGGACGTACTTCAGGACGTGGTCCCCGCGAACATCGAGGGTCTGCCCCCCTTCCACGGCGGTTTCGTCGGCTATCTGGCCTACGACGCGGTACGTCGCTTCGAGCGTCTCCCGGAAAGCGTCGAGGACTCGCTGGGTCTTCCCGATGCGATGTTCCTGCTGGCCGACAGCGTGTTGGTCTTCGACCGCGCCCGCAACGTGATCCAGGTGGTGGTAAACGCAAGCGTTCCCGACGCGAGCCTCGCCGACCAGGCCTACGACGCCGCCGAGGCACAGATCGAGGCAACCGTCAGCGAAATCCGCGCGCCGCTCCCCTACCGACTGGGCCTTCCGGGGGGCGGTTCGGGAGGCCGGCCGTTTCCCGAGCCGGTGTCCAATACCAGCCGGGAGCGGTATCTCGAGATGGTGCGCCAGGCCAAGGACTACGTGGCCGCCGGGGACATCATCCAGGTCGTCCCTTCCCAACGCTTCGAGACGCCGCTCACCGTCCACCCCTTCGACTTCTACCGGGCGCTCCGGGTCGTGAACCCGTCGCCTTACATGTACTACCTCGACTTCAACGGGCTGGTGATCGCGGGAGCGTCCCCGGAGATGATGACCCGTACCGAGGGCGGCACGATCGAGACCCGCCCGATCGCCGGCACCCGGCCTCGCGGGCGCACTCCCGAAGAAGATGTAGCCCTGGCCGCTGAACTCCTCGCCGACGAGAAGGAACGCGCGGAGCACGTGATGCTCGTGGATCTGGCCCGAAACGATATCGGCCGGGTCGCCAGCTACGGCCGGGTCCAGGTCGAGGACTTCATGAGCATCGAGCGGTACTCGCACGTGATGCACATCGTGTCCCGGGTGCGGGGAGAACTCCGCCCCGACACGGACGCGTTCGATGCCCTCCGCGCGACCTTCCCCGCCGGAACGCTGTCCGGCGCCCCCAAGATCCGCGCCATGGAGATCATCGATGAACTGGAAACCGAGCGCCGGGGGGTCTATGGAGGCGCGGTCGGCTACTTCTCCTACAGCGGCGCCTCCGACACCGCCATCGCGATCCGCACACTCGTGGCCAAGGACGGCGTCGGCTATTTCCAGGCTGGGGGCGGCGTGGTAGCGGAGTCCGATCCGGCCTCCGAATACGACGAAAGCTGCCGGAAAGCGGATGCGGTGCTCGCCGCCCTCCGCATGGCCCACCAAGGCCTCGACTAGCACCCCATGCGGAACCCCTCCCCACACCCCACCCCCGCGGCGCTACGCGCCGCGAACGGGCGCGGGGAGATTTCCGCCACCGCCGTTAGGCTGCCGGACGATCCGCAGTGACCCTCGTCCTCGACAACTACGACTCCTTCGGTCAGCCCGCGGGGAAAGCACCCCGCACCGTGCCCAGGGCCATATCCGCACCGACGCTAACCATCTGTTCTGGGTGCGGGGCGCATTCCCCACGGGCTGATGGTGCGCAGCGCTCCGCGCCGCGCACATCGTTTCCGGCGGGGAGGGGATACCCCTCCCCACACCCCACCCCCGCGGCGCTACGCGCCGCGAACGGGCGCGGGGAGATTTCCGCCACCGCCGTTAGGCTGCCGGACGATCCGTAATGACGCTGGTCCTCGACAACTACGACTCGTTCACGTTCAACCTGGTGCAGTTGCTTGGGGAGTTGGGCGCCCGGCCGGAGGTGATCCGGAACGATGCGCTGACTCCGGCCCAGGTCCGCGACCTTCGACCCGAGCGGATCGTGATCTCTCCGGGTCCCTGTTCGCCCGAGAAGGCGGGCATTTCGGTGGACCTGGTCCGGACGCTCGCCGGGGAGATTCCCATTCTCGGGGTGTGCCTCGGCCACCAGTCCGTAGTCCAGGCTCTGGGCGGCAGGATCCGCCGCGCCCGCCGTCTGGTCCACGGTAAGACCTCCCCGGTGCGCCATAATGGCGAGGAACTGTTCGCCGGGCTGGAGAACCCCTTCGAGGCCACCCGCTATCACTCGCTGGCCGCCGACGAGCCGCTGCCGAGAGAGCTTGAAGTAACCGCCCGCTCCGACGACCAGGAAGTCATGGGACTTCGGCACCGGAGCGCACCGCTCTGGGGTGTCCAGTTCCACCCCGAATCCATTCTCACTCCCGCGGGACGACAGCTACTCCGGAACTTTCTCGACCTGACATGACGACACGCCCGCCCGACTTCGCCACCATGGTGCTCATCCTGAATCAATGGGCGACGCAGCAGGACATGGACCACCTGACGCGCCTGATCGAGGAGAAGGCCCTCGAATGGGCGCTCCATCCGGGCGAAGTCCGGAACCAGATCCACGTGCTGGGGGATCTCACCCAGGAGACCGAAGCCTTCTGGCGAACCCAGCCCGGCGTCCAGCAGGTCTACGGGCTCGCCAAACCCTACAAGCTCGCGAACAAGACCCACCGCAAGTCGAACACCCAAATTCCGATCGGAAGCCAACAGCTCGGCAGCGAGGACCTGGTGATCTTCGGAGGGCCGTGCGCGCTCGAGAGCGAGGAGCAGGGCTTGGCCTCTGCCCTCATGCTGCGGGACCTGGGCCTCGAGATCATGCGGGCTTCGGCCTTCAAGCCGCGCTCTTCGCCCTATTCCTTCCAGGGACTCGGAGTGGACGGCCTCCACATCCTGAAGCGCATTCGGGAGCGGACCGGCGTGCTGGTCGAGACCGAGGTCATGGACGTGCGCGACGTAGAGACCGCCGCGGAACTCGTGGACGTGATCAGAATCGGCGCCCGCAACATGCAGAACTTCGACCTTCTCAAGGAGGCGGGCCTGGTCCAGACCCCGGTCATCCTCAAACGGGGCATGGCGAACACCATCCGGGAATTCCTGCTCGCGACCGAATACATCCTGCAGGGGAACCCCAACGTGATCCTCTGTGAACGAGGGATACGGTCCTTCGAGACGGCCTACCGCAATACGCTGGACGTGGGGGCGATCGCCGTACTGAAGCAGGAAACGCACCTGCCGGTAATCGCGGACCCCAGTCACAGCGCGGGAAACAAGACGCTGGTGCCGGCCCTCTCGCTGGCCGCGGTCGCGGCCGGGGCCGACGGACTCCTCATCGAAGTGCATCCCGACCCCTCGGTGGCGCTCAGCGACGGGGATCAGTCGCTCTATCCGCACCAGTTCATGAATCTGATGGGCGACCTGCGCAAGGTCGGGAAGGCGGTCGGCCGGCGTCTCCTGTCCGGGAGCAGGGCAAGCGTGGCGTCGCCGCCAGCGGAGAACGGCAGGGCGGCGGATCGAGCGGCCCGTGGATAGGGTGGCGTGAGCGCCGAGAGCGGGGAGGCGCCCGGCTGACGAGGCGCGCGAGGAAGCAATACCGTGCGTATTCCGACCGAAGCGCAACGATGAGCGAAGCAGAGCGGAGCGGTTCAGCCGGGATGGATCGCCGCTCGAACGCCACGTCATCTTGTCCACGGGCCGCTCAGGTCCGGGTTCCGGTGGAGACACCGGGACAGGACGCGTCCTACGACATCGTCGTCGGAGCAGCGGCGCTCGACGGGCTTCCCGCATTCCTCGGCGAGCGCTATCCGGAACGGCGGATCGCCGCCATCGGCGACGCCGAGGCGCTGCGGCGCCACGGAGATCGGCTCTCAGCCGTGCTGCCGGAGGGAACCCTCGTCCTCGAGGTTCCTTCGGGCGAGGACTCGAAATCGCGCGCGGAAAAGGCGCGCCTGGAGGACGAACTCCTTTCCCGCCGCCTGGGCCGCGACACGGTGATCGTCGGGTTCGGCGGCGGCGTGGTCACCGACCTCGCGGGGTTCGTGGCCGCGACCTATCTCCGCGGGGTGCCGTTCATCGCGGTCCCGACCACGCTGCTCGCGGCGGTGGACGCTTCGGTGGGAGGCAAGACCGGGATCAACACCGCGCACGGGAAGAACCTGGTTGGAGTCTTTCGCCAACCGGCTGCCGTCTTCGCCGATACCGGCTTCCTCCGGACCCTGCCCGAGCCGGAGTTCCTGAATGGAGTCGCCGAAGCTCTCAAGATGGCGGCCACCAGCGACCGTGAGCTCTTCGCCGACATCGAGCGGGGCATCGGCACGCTTCGAGACCGCGAGACCGCCACCCTGACCCGGTTCATCGCGGCCGCGGTCCGGATCAAGGCCGCCGTGGTGGCCGCCGACGAGCGGGAAAGCGGGTTGCGCGAGGTCCTCAACTTCGGCCACACCATCGGCCACGGCCTCGAGCACGCCACCGACTACCGGCTGGCGCACGGGGCCGCGGTCGCCATCGGCATGATCGCGGAGAGCCGGATGGCGCGCGCGGCGGGGTTTTTGGAGCGCGAAGCCGAGGATCGACTGCACACCCTGATCGATGCCGTCGGCCTGCCGATCCGGCCGCCGGACGAGGTGGAACGCGGCCGCGTGCTGGCGGCGCTCGGCGGCGACAAGAAGGCGCGTGGCGGCGAACCGCGTTTCGTGATGCTGGAAGCCATTGGCCGCGTGCGGAACCGGGACGGCCGGGGCCGGGCGGCGTATTCCTTCCCCCTGCCCGCCGGCGTCGTGGACTCGGGACTCGCGGCGATCGGGCTTTGATCGAAGTTGCCCCGGGGCCGGACGCCCTCTGCGCTTCGGTCCGGGTTCCCGGCAGCAAATACGAGGCGAACCGGTTCCTGATCGCCGCCGCCCTCACCGACGGGAGAACCCGTCTCACCGGCGTCCCGGAGGGGGACGACATCCGGGCCGCGATCTCGGCGGTGGGAGCGCTCGGCGCCCGGACGAACGGCAGCGGGGACCATCTCGAAGTGCGCGGGCTACCGGACCATCAGGGTCTCACCGGCACTGCCACCGGCTCCGGGGACGCCACCATGGTCTCGGTAGGCGAGTCGGGGACGCTGCTCCGCTTTCTGACGGCAGCGGCAGCTACCGCGCCGGGACCCATCACCATCACCGGAAGCGGCCGGATTCGGGAACGGCCGGTCGCGGGCCTGGTGGCGGCGCTCGAAGCGCTCGGCGCCGATGTCGAGACCAGCAAGGGTTACGCACCGCTTACCGTGCGCCCAGGCCGCTTCGAGGGCGGGAAGGTGCGGGTGGCCGCGCGGGAAAGCAGCCAGTTCGCCAGCGCGCTGCTCCTCGCCGCTCCCCGCGCCGCCCGCGGGATTGCCATCGAGTTGGAGAGCGACCCGGTGTCGGCGTCCTACCTCGACCTGACGGTCAGCGTGATGGCCCGCTGCGGGGTAGCCGTGGAGCGACCCGGACCGCGGCGGTTCCGGGTCGCCGCCGGCGCGCGGTACCGGCCCGGCGAGCACCGGATCTCGGGGGACTGGACCACGGCGAGCTACTTCTTCGCGGCCGCCGCCATCGCGCCCGGCCGCGTCACGGTGGACGGACTCGATCCGGAGTCGCCCCAGGGGGAACGCGGCTTCTCTGAGATCCTGCGCCGGATGGGCTGCGAGGTGACGGAAGAACCCGCCGGCGACGGCGTCCGCGTAACGGTCACGGGCGCCCGGCGCCTCCGCGGAGTCACCGTGGACATGGGCTCGCTGCCCGACGCCGCGCCGACGCTGGCAGCGGTCGCGCCGTTCGCGGAGGGCCCCACCCGGATCGGCGGAATCGGGCACCTGCGGCACAAGGAAAGCGACCGGATCGCCGCCCTGGCCGAGGGGCTCCGCCGCCTTGGGGCCCGGGTGGCCACCCAGGACGACGCGCTGGCAATCGAGCCACCGGAGGGGACAGCGGCGCTCGTCCCGGGGACGATGGATCCGCACGGCGATCACCGGATCGCGATGGCACTGGCGCTTACCGGACTCCGGGTTCCAGGAGTACGAATCGGGAATCCGGAAGTGGTTGCCAAGTCGTTTCCGGGGTTTTGGGACGCGCTGTCGCAACTGGGTGCGCGGGTGGCCCGCCGGGAGGACGGGTAGTGGCCGAGTCCGGCTCCGGCGGAACTCCCGCCGGTGGTGACGCCGCTTTCCCGAATGTCGTTCTGATCGGCGCCCGGGCTTCGGGGAAGAGCCGAGCCTCCCGGAAGCTCGCGGCGAGGGTCGGCTGGACGCGGATCAGCACCGACGAGCTGCTGGAGGCGCGCTTCGGTCCGATCGCCGCGTTCGTCGAGCGGTTCGGCTGGGAACGGTTCCGAAAAGAAGAAAGCGCGGTACTCCAGGGGATTTCCGGGGAGCGGCTGGTGGTGGACTGCGGCGGCGGGATCGTCGAGACCCCGCAGAACATTTCCAGGCTGAGGGAACTGGGGACCGTCTACTGGGCGCGGGCGCCGGTGGCCTTCCTGAAGCAGCGGCTCGCGCGGCGCAAGCACCGCGCCGGCCGGCCCCCCCTGCCGGGCATCCCTCCGGAGGACGAGGCGGTGATGGTCCTCGAGCGGCGCACTCCGCTCTACCGGGAAGCCGCCGTTGCCGATCTCTGGAGTACGGCTGCGAGCGGCGCCGACAAGGAGGAAGCGGTCGAAACCCTGCTGACCGCGCATTTCGGACCGCGTCTCGCGCTCACCGTCGCCGGGAGGACGGTGGCGGACCTCGGCGCCGGCCTCGACACCGCCGCTGCCGAGGCCGGGCCGCTCGATCTGATCGAGTTGCGGCTCGACACCCTCGAAACGCCGGGTTTGGCCGACGTGGGAGCGGTTCTCGGGGACCTGCCGGAGCCGCTGCTGGCGCGCTTGATCGCAACGGTTCGCCGCGGCACCGAAGGCGGCCGGTTTCGGGGAAGCGAAGAGGACCGAATCCGGCTTCTTGCCGAGGCCGGCCGGTTGGGCGCGGCGTACCTGGATCTCGAGTTCGAAGCGGACCGGGAGAGCGGTGGGGAACACGCCCGCCGGCTCCGGCAGGCCGCCCCCGCGGCGCGGCTGGTGGCCTCCTTCCACGACCTGCGGAGCGTCCCCGCTTCCCTCGAAGCGCTTCCGGAACGGATGGCGGCCATGCAGCCGGCCCTCACCAAGGTCGCGGTTCAGGCTGCCGGGTGGAGCGACGTGCAACGGGTGCATGCGCTGGTTCGGGCCCAGGCGTCCCCGAAGGCGTCCCAGAAGGCGTCCCAGGAGGCGTCCCGGAAGGCGTTCCCGAAGACCCCGTTCATCGGGATCGCCATGGGCGAGGCGGGCGCCGCGCTGCGGGTGATCGCCGGCTCGGCCGGCGCGGCGCTTTCCACCTACGCTCCTCCCGAAGGGCTGCCGGCGGTCGCCGCCGGGCAGCTCAACGCGAAGGACATCCGCTCCCGGCACCGTCGGTGGGGGCGGCGCCTCCATGCCCTGGTCCCGGTGTACGGGGTCGTGGGCAGCCCGATCGGCCAGAGCCTCAGTCCACCAATGCACGAAGCGGCCTTCCGCCGCCTCGGCATCGAAGCGGCGTACCTGCCGTTTGCCGTTCCGCTTCGGGAACTCGCCGACTTTCTCGTCGCCGCCCGGCTGAGCGGCGTGGGCGGCCTGAATCTGACGATTCCGCTGAAGCGCGCCGCTCTTCCATTGCTCGATGAGCTGGACGACGATGCGCGCCGGATCGGGGCGGTGAATACCATCATCCCGATGAACGGCGGATTCGGGGGAGCCAACACCGACTGGATCGGCGCGGTCCGGTCACTCGAGGAAGTCGTGCCGCTCGCAGGCCGCCGCGCCACCGTGCTGGGAGCGGGCGGCTCCGCGCGAGCCGTCCTGTACGGGCTGACCCGCGCCGGCGCCGAACCGGTGGTGATCTCGCGCAACGACCGGAAGGCGGCAGCGCTTGCCGACGAAATGGGGGTCCGCCACGCCCCGTGGGCATCACTGGATCGGGCCCAGGGGGACATTCTGGTGAACACCACTCCGGTCGGGATGGCGCCCGATCGCGAGGGATGTCCCGCCCCCGACGCCGCGATCGCCGCTCACGAAGTGGTCTTCGACCTGGTGTTCCATCCCGAAGAAACGCGGCTCCTCCGGCAGGCGGCCGGGCTCGGCAAGCGGACGGTCCCCGGGCTCCGGATGCTCATCCTGCAAGCGGCCGCCGCGTTCGAACGCTGGATCGGCCGCCCTGCCCCGATCGAGGTCATGGCGGACGCCGCCCGAAAGGCTCGAAGTGCCCGGTAACTCCATTGGCCAGGCGTTCCGGGTGACGACCTGGGGCGAGTCACACGGCCCGGCCATCGGCGTGGTGGTGGACGGCTGTCCGCCCCGGCTGCCGCTCAGCGAGGCCGACATCCAGCAAGAACTCGATCGCCGGCGTCCAGGTCAGAGCGCCCTCACCTCGCCCCGCCGCGAGGCGGACCGCGTGGCGATCCAGTCAGGGGTCATCGCCGGGCAGACGACCGGACATCCCATCGCGATGGTGGTCCAAAACCGCGACGCCCGACCCGCCGACTACGAGGCGCTCAAGACCGTTTACCGGCCCAGCCACGCCGACTACACCTTCGAGGCCAAATACGGGATCCGGGACAAGAGCGGCGGAGGGCGCTCCTCGGCGCGGGTAACGGTGGGCCACGTCGCCGCCGGAGCGGTGGCGCGGGTATTCCTCGCCGAACGGTTCGGCGTCGAGTGCGTCGCCTACGTGAAACGCACCCAGGACGTCGAGGCCGCGGTCGATCCCGAGCGGGTGACCCGCGCCGAGGTGGAGCGGACTCCGGTGCGTTGTCCGGACCCGGAAGCCGCCGTTCGCATGGTGGAACTGATCGACCGGATCAGGAGGGCCCGCGATTCCGTAGGTGGCGTCGTCGAGTGTGCGGTGCGCGGCGTTCCGGCGGGGCTCGGCGAACCGGTCTTCGACAAATTGGAGAGCGATCTCGCGAAGGCCATGCTGGCGATCAACGCCAGCAAGGGATTCGAAATCGGCTCCGGTTTCGCCGGCACCCGGCTCCGCGGCAGCGAACACAACGACCGCTTCGTGATGAAGGACGGCCGGATGGCGACCGAGACGAACAACGCCGGCGGCGTGCTGGGCGGCATCTCGACCGGAATGCCCATCGTCTTCCGGGTGGCGTTCAAACCCACCTCGACGATCGGCCTGCCCCAGCAGACGGTGGACTCCGAGGGGAAGGAGGTCACGCTCGCGGCCCGCGGCCGCCACGATCCGTGCGTCCTCCCGCGGGCGGTGCCCATCGTGGAGGCCATGGCCTGCCTGGTACTGGCGGATCACACATTGCGGCAGCAGGCGTTAACAGCCGGTGGTGGAACCCAGGTGAGCGCCGAGGCCGGCGAGGCGCCTGGCTGACAAGGCGCGTGAGGGAGGAATACCTGGTGTATTTCGACCGAAACGCAACGATGAGCGGCGCGCAGCGACGCGGTGAACAGCCGGTGGTGGATCGCCGGCCGAACGCCGCCTGGGTTCCATCACCGGCTGTTTGGCCGGGATGCATCGCCGGCCGAGCCCCCACCGGGAGAACTGGGCCGGCTGGGTTTCACCACAGGCTGTTAACAGCCTGTGGTGAAACTCTGTCGGGCGGAATTGAGTCGAACCGCGGGACTTCGTAGAATTTCCGCATGGCTATGGGACGCCGCGGCACGCGGCAGCAAGCGTTGTGGATCGCTACCGAGGCGTTGCCGCGGAGCAAGGGGGATCCGTTCTACGAGCGTTTGAACGAGATTTTGGGAGGGGGCGGTTTTGACGAGTTCGTGGAGAAGCGTTGCGAGCGTCACTACGCGCGGGACGGTCGTCCTGGGCTTGCGCCGGGGAGGTATTTCCGTTGTCTGTTGGTCGGGTATTTCGAGGGTCTGGACTCGGAACGGTTGATTGCGTGGCGGGTGAATGACTCGCGCAGCCTGCTGCGGTTTTTGGGATACGGGCCGGCGGACAGCGGTCCGGATCATTCGACGATTTCGCGGACGCGTCGTCGGGTGAGTGAGGAGACGCACGCGGAGGTGTTCGGCTGGGTTGTGGAACGGGTGAGAGGAGCGGGCCTTTTGCGAGGGGAAGCGCTTGGCGTGGACACGACGACCCTGATGGCGAACGCTTCGATGCGGAAGATCGTCCGTCGGGACAGCGGCGAGGGATACCGGGAGTATGTGAGGACGTTGATGAAGGAGTCGGGGATCGAGGCTCCGACAGTTGAAGAGGTGGCGCGCTACGACCGCAAACGCCGGAAGAAGCTGTCGAACCGCGAGTGGGCGCATCCGGTTGATGCGGAGGCTTGCATCGGTCGGCTGAAGGATGGTCGGACGCGGATGGCGTACAAGGCGGAGCACGCGGTGGATCTGGAGAGCGGAGCGATAGCGGCGGTCACGGTCCAACCAGGGAGCCGGGGGGACACGGAGACGCTGCCGCAGACACTGGACGAAGCGGAGCGCCATCTCGGGAGCGGTGACGCGGGGGCCCGGGAGCCGGCGCCGACGGAGGGTCGCCGGAAGGGGGAGAAGCCTCGGTCGCTGGTGTGTGACAAGGGGTATCACAGCGATGCGGTAATCGAGCAAGCGCGGGAGCGCGGCTACCGTTCGTACATCGCGGAGCCCACGCGCGGGCGCCGGCGCTGGCGGGGTCGGGAGTCCCTGCGACGCGCCGTCTACGGGAACCGTCGGCGGGTTCGCGGGAATCGCGGCGCCCGGTTGCGGAGACGGCGCCACGAACTGACGGAGCGTTCGTTCGCGCACTGCTACGAGACCGGGGGGATGCGCAGGGTGTGGTTGCGGGGAAGCGGGAACATTCGAAAACGCTTGCTGATCCATATCTCTGCCTTCAATCTGTCGCTGCTCATGCGGCAACTGACGGGGATCGGAAAGCCAAAGAGCCTGCAGAACCGGGATATGGATGGGGTGCGGCGTCTCTTGCGGCCCGGCGGGGCCTTCCTGGACGCCATCCTGGGCATGTGGGACCGTTGTTCGGCGGCGTTACTCGTCTTTCGAGCGCACCCACGGTCCTGGCCGTGTCGCCACACGTGGAAACGGCCGCCGCTTCTCCATGCCAGAGAAGCCCCCGGAGCCCTTTCCACCACAGGCTGTTAAGCGGTCCGGAGGAGGGCTCCTGAGCGGAGCCCCGTCGAGAGCCGGGAGGGTCACCGCAAAACCCCCTTCCGGACCGCCCGGGGCTTCGCGCCGTGCTTCTTGAGCGGTGCGCGAGCACCGCGGAGACCGCCGAGCAGGAGGAGAGGTCGAACAGCAGGCCGCCTCGACCCGGTCCGCCGTGTTCGCGCGCTACTACTAGGCCGCCGGAGCCAGCGTCACCGTCTCGATCCCGTCGAAGGGAGCGAAATCGGCGCCGTTTTGGGTGACGACCACGCGGATACCGTGCGCCGACATCGTGGCCACGATGTTGGCATCGTGGAGCCGCCGGCCGTGCAGACCGTGGACGAGGGCGAGCCCCCGCAGCCGCCGGGACACCTCCTCGTTTTCCTCGTAGAGGTGGAGATGGCGCAGAAATTCGTTCACGTTTGCGACCGCATCCCCCACCTTCAGGCCGAGACCGTTGGCCTCCCGGGGCCGCGTCGCCACGACCAGATACTCCCGCAGGATCTGCCCGCTCGCCGCCAGGTGCAGACCGTGCGGTCCGGATTCGGTGATGAGCCGCTGCGCCTCGCGGTGCTGTGAACGCAGTTCATCCGTCGCGGTCAGGAGCACATTGGTGTCGATGAACAGGATCTCACCGGCCGTCGGCGCCATAGATCTCTTCCCTCCGCCACGAAGTCGAACCGCCGACCCTGACCGTGACCAAATTGAGCTCGCGGGCGCTCTCGTCCGGCGGCGCCATTCGCGCAGCCCGCTGAAGAATGGCCCGCAATTCGCCCTGGAGCGAGCGATGATGACTGCGAGCCAGACGCTTCAGGGCGTCCACGGTGTCCGGCGCGACGTCACGGATGTGCACCGAATTCATATCGGTAGCATAACGCTACCGATCCGCGGCGGCATCGCGCCACCCTGCCCCTTTCGCAAGAAAGTGCAAGTTATACTTGAAGAAAATCCGATCCGCAGAGGGCGGCTAGCTCAGCAGGGAGAGCGCGGCGTTCGCAATGCCGAGGTCACGGGTTCGATCCCCGTGCCGTCCACCAGCGGAAGGAGATTCCAACATGCAACGAGGCGTCTGGTTGCGGATCCTCGGTTCTGCAGCCCTGCTCGGCTTGGCCACTTCGGCCCCCGCCGCAACCGCGGAACCGCCGCCTTCGGCATCCGCTCCCGACCCCGCGGCGGTTGCGCTCATCGAGCGCGTCGAGGCGTACCACCAGTCCCTGCCCCACTTCGAGGCGCGCTTCGAGCAGCGCTTTTCCCCGCGCATTTTCGGACGCGACCGAATCGAAACCGGCCGGCTCACGGTCAAACGTCCCGCCCGGATGCGCTGGGACTACGAATCGCCCGAACCGAAGGTCTTCGTCAGTGACGGAACCAATACCTGGTTCCACGTTCCCGCCGACCAGCAGGTAGTCGTGGGCGCCTTCGGGAGCACCGGCGAGGAGACCGAGGGCGAAGCCGGCGGTCTGAATCCTCTCGAATTCCTGACCGGGGACGCGACGATCCTGGATCACTTCGACGCGCTGCTCGGAAGTGAGCCCGATCCCGGCCTGCGGACGGTCTCGCTGGTTCCACGGCAACCGAATGGAGATGTCACCTCGCTGGCGCTCACGGTGGACGCCGAAAGCGGCCGGATCCGGGGGATCGAGACCGAAGACCTTGAAGGGAACCGGACCGTCTTTCGGTTCACCGATTTCCGCTTCGGTGCCACCCCCGAGGACTCGCTGTTCACCTTTACCATTCCCCCGGGAACCGACGTGGTGACGGCAGCAGACCTCCGCCCGTGAGAATCCTCGGCCGGAGCCCGCAAGGGTTCCTCATTCCGCTGCTCCTGCTCGCGGCCGGCGTCGCCGGCTGCGCGACCAGCCGTCACTTCACGGCTGGAGAGACCGCGGAACGCCTGGGCCGCTACGACGACGCCGTGGCGCACTACGCCCGGGCGGTCGCGGAAGACCCCTCCGATTCGGCCGCCGCGCTGTCCCTGACGCGCGCGAAGCTGCGCGCCGCCGAGGGGCACGCGAGGGAGGCGGAGCGCCTCGCGGCGCAGCAGGACTACCCCGGGGCGGAGGACGCCCTCCGGGCGGCGATCATCCTGGCGCCGAGCGAGACGTCGTACCAGGAACGGTTGGCCATCATCCAGGAGGCGGTCGAGGGACAGGCCGAGGAAACCCGGGCGCTGACCCTCGCGGAGTTGAAGAAAGAGGCCCTGACCCGGCCGCTGGGGCTCGATATGCCGGAAGACGCCCGGGCGCCGGCGAGCTTCGTGTTCCGCGATGCGAGCCTTCGCTATGTCCTGTTGACCATCGGCGAGATCGCCGGCGTCAACGTCGCCTTCGACGAAGACTTCGTGGATCAGACGGTCTCGATCGAGGCGGAGGATTCCTCTTTCGAGGACGTGATCCGCAGCCTGACCGAAACCACCGGCCACTTCTTCCGCGTCGAGTCACCCCACCTGATCACCGTCGTTCCGGACACCCAGAACAAGCAGCTCCAGTACGAGCGGCAGGTGGCGCAGACCTTCTACCTGTCGTCGGCGGATCTCGTCGAGACGGCGGACACGCTCCGCATCGTCCTGGGAATTCGCCAGATCGCCCAACACGCGGGGACCAACTCCATCACGATGGTGGACACCTGGGAGCAGGTCCGTTCCGCGCAGCGCATCATCGAGGCGCTCGACCGGAGTCCCGGTGAGGTGGTCGTGGACGTGGAACTCATGGAGGTGAATCGGACCCACCTGGAGCAGTACGGCATTCCCCTGCTGTCCGCCGGCGCCGAGGGCATCTCCGCAGCTCTCACCCCCCGGCTGGACACCGTGCTCCAGAATCCCTACGAGCGCAGCAACCTGCAGATCACGGGGCTCCCCGGCGCGATCCTGAACCTGGTCCGCTCGGATAGCGACACCCACGTGCTCGCCAACCCGCAGCTCCGGGCGTCCGACGGCAAGCCCGCGCTCGCCGACTTCGGCGAACGGGTACCGGTTCCGGTGACCACCTTCGCTCCGTTCGCGGCCGGAGGACTCGCCCAGCAGCCCACGACGACGTTCGAGTACGAAAACGTCGGGGTCAGTATCGAGGTGCTTCCCCGGATCCACCACGACGACAGCGTGACGCTGGAAATCAAGGTCCGCCTCGACAACGTGTCGGGCACCGGCTACTCCGGGCTGCCGACCTTCGGGAACCGGAACGTGGAGACGACGCTTCGCCTCAGGAACGGCGAGACCAGCATGATCGCCGGCCTGATCCGTCAGGAAGAGCGGAGCAGCCTGAGCGGGCTTCCCGGCATCGCCGACATACCGGTGATCGGGCGGTTGTTCGGCCAGAACTCCGACAACTTGACGGAGTCCGACATCATCCTGACCATCACCCCGAGGATCGTGCGGCGCGCCGATCTCGACCGGGAGACCCTGCTGCCCCACATCATCCGGCGCTGACGGGGGACTGGCGACGGGAGTCTCGCTCCCAGGAGCGCCGGTCTTCAGACCGGCATCGCCCGCGTAGCGGGCGAAACTCCCCATTTCCCGTAGCCGGGTTCCAGAGCGGTATCCGCGAGCGCGCGGCGGCGAGTTCCGATTCGTCGTTGTCGTCTTGTGAAAGGGAGAGTTCCCCCTTTCACACTTTCCCCCTGATCTCGCTGGCGGCGCACCCTCCGGGTCCGCCGCCATTTCTTTTCCTGCTCATCCGCTTCCACTCCGTATTTCTCACACCCAGAGCCTTTCGTCGTGCCAGAGTCGGCACCACAAGAGTGCCAAGCTGCCACCGCCGCGAATGGCACGGGCTGGGCCATGAGAGTGGATGGCGGAGCTCTCGCGGCCCTGCGGGGGTGGCCAGCGGTGCGTTTCGCCGTCCCCGACTAGGTCTATGCAATAGGAGTGAATGGGGCGTGAGTTTCGCGGCCTTCGGCCGCGATGCCGGTCTGAAGACCGGCGCTCCTGGGCGGGTGCCTACCGGGTGAGTTGGGCCGCGGCGGCTTCCGGGACGCCGCCGAAATGACCGTTCGAGAGGAACAGGAAGACCGTCGGTTCCTCCCCGGCCGCAAGCTGGACGACCCGCCGGAGAAGCGCGGGGTGATCGCTCAGCACCTCCGCCGGCACGCCTCCCGACTCCAGGTCGAGAGCCAGCCGGTCGAGATCGAGGGACGCAGTTCCCGGCAGTCGGCGGCCGCGGCCCTCGCCGGCCGGGGAGGCCAACACAACCCGGTCCGCCGGCCGGAACGCCTCCGCGAACCGGTCCTGGAACACCGCGCTGCGCGCGGTGAAGGAGCGGGGCTCGAAGACCGGGAGAAGCCGCGCCTCCGGCCAGCGATGGGACGCCGCCTCCAGGACCGCCTCGACGGCGGTCGGGTGATGGGCGAAGTCCCGGACCACCAACACCCGCCCATCCGGACTCGCACCAAGACGCTCGAGCCGCCGCTCCACCCCTGAAAACCCGCGGACCGCGTCGCGGATCGCTTCCCACTCGACACCGAGCCACTCGGCGGCGGCCGCCGCCGCCAGGACGTTCCGCGCCGAAGCCCGACCCCAGAACCGGCCCTCGAGGGGCGGCCGCGCCACCCCGCGAAACGCCGGCAGGAGGCGGCTTCCGGAAGCGCCGCTCGCCTCGATGGCCGCGGTCCAGTCCGCCCGGGCGCCACCCCCGCCGGGTACGGAAAACGTCTGCACCGTGGTGTGGGCCGCCGGGGCGAGTTCGGCAGCGGCCGCCGAATCGGCGCCCAGCAGCAGGAGGCCGCGGCGCGGAGGCAGCCGGGCCAGAAAGGAAAACTGCCGCCGGACCGCCGCGAAATCGGAATAGATGTCCGCGTGGTCGAACTCCACGTTGCCGATGATGGCCACCTCCGGCAGGTAGTGGAGGAATTTGGGCCCCTTGTCCCAATACGCCGTGTCGTATTCGTCGCCCTCGACGACGAAGGGCTCACCGGGCGCCCCCAACTCGAAACTCCCTCCGAGATCGCTCGCTACGCCTCCGACGAGGAAACCGGCATCCCGTCCCGCGGCCCGCAGGATCCAGGCGAGCAGCGAGGTGGTGGTCGTCTTCCCGTGGGTCCCGGCAACGACCACCGGCACCCTTGGACGGAGGACAAGTTCCCGGAGCGTTTCCGGGAAGGACACGAGCGGCAGGCGGCGATCGAGCGCCGCCTCCAGCTCGGGATTCCCGCGCGAGATCGCGTTTCCCACGATCACCGCACGACAAGCGTCAGGGAGATTCTCCGGCCCAAACGGCGTTCGAACCGCAATTCCCTCCTTTGCGAGGACCGTGGACATCGGGGGATAGGCCCCCTGATCCGATCCGGTCACCAGATAGCCGAGCCGGGTGAGGAGTCCCGCGAGGGAGGCCATCGCGGTTCCCGCCACTCCGAGGACGTGGAGCGAGTCGCCCGCCCGCAGCCCCTGGATCACGTCACGGCGCCTTCCAGAAGCGTCAGTCCGTCGGCGTCCATGCGGGCGCGGACTTCAAGCGGGACGGTGCGGCACGGATCCCCATCCGTGTGTCCGGTGGCAAAACCGAAGACGGTGGGCACCCCGAAAGGCTCGCTGAGGCGAGCCAGGAGTTGTGCCGTCGTGTACCCCTGGTCCGGGTGCTGGAGGCAGCCGGGCATCTGGCCGAAGACGATGCCCCGCACCCCGTCCAGCAGTCCGGCGAACGACAACTGGGTCAGCATCCGCTCGATCTGGTACGGCTTGACGGAAATGTCCTCGACAACGGCGATGGCGCCGCGGAATGAAGTTGCGAAACGGGTGCCCGCCAGCGCCGCGAGCATCGAGAGACAGCCTCCCCGGAGAACGCCCTCCGCACGGCCTGGATGGAGGCTTTCCGCGCCCCGCCAGGGCAAGTGGAAACCGGGTTCCCGGGCGCGCAGCAGGCCGAGCGTCTCCTCCGGGTCCCAGCGGGAGGGGCCCCGGGCAATCTGCTGCGCCACCATGGGGCCGTGAAACGATGCGACGTCCGCCCCCGAGGCAAGCGCCAATAGCGCCGTCAGATCGCTCCCCCCGAGAATCGCCTTCGGATTCCGCCGCAGCCGATCCACCGGGATGCGGGGAAGCAGGTCGAGGCTGCCGTATCCCCCACGAGCGCCGAAGAGCGCGGTGACTCCGTCATCTTCCAGAAGCTCGAGGAAGTCCTCGGTGCGCTCGGCAGCGGACCCGGCGGTGTATTCCCGCCGGTTGAGCAGATGTCGTGCGCGGCGCGGGACGAGTCCGACGCGCCGGAGTTCCGCTTCGCCCGCTTCGAGCCAGGGGAGCTGCACCGGACTGGCCGGCGCCAGGATCCCCACCGTCGCACCGGGATGGACCGCGGGGGGCCGGAATGCCATCAGCGAAGGAGCAGGGAGCCGGCGGCCAGGACGGCCAGCGAAACGAGGACCACGAGAAGAACCCGCAACCGCGTACGCCGCGGCTCTCCCGGAAGCGGTCCGGCGACATGGAGCCTCGGCGTCTGGGCGGGGGGCCACGGCTCGGTCTCGTGGCCGGCCGGTTCCTCCCCCTCGGCGGCGCCTCGAGCCATCGCCTCCCCCAGGGCGTCCGCGGTTGGCTCCGCTCCGGAGCGCGCGCCCGTCCCCTCCGTCGCACCGGTCTCGCCGAACGATTCGATGCGGCAGCGGGCGCCGCCAAAGAACAGGACGTCACCGGGATGGACGCGCACCCGAGTGGGGACGGGGGCGCCGTTGACGCGGCTCTGGTTGGTGCTCTCCAGATCTTCGAGATGCAGTTCGAGGTCGCGGAGCACGAGCCGCGCGTGTCTTCGGCTCACGAACATGTCGTCGAGCCGGATGGTGCACCCGGGAGATCGGCCGATGGTGGTTTCGCGGTTCTGAATCTCGTAGCGGGCCGGCGGCGGCTGGCGGTCTCCGGGGGAGTCGCCGGACCGGACGTTCTCCACCACGAGTTCGTAGAGCGCGGGGGTCGAGCCCGAGTCAGGGGTCACTGCACCATTGCCAGCCGCCGGAGAGCGAGGGGCGCGAGCAGCGGTCCGTCGTGGGTCACGAGCGTGGCCCCGGTCACTTCGGCGGCGGCCGCGAACATCTGTGCGGCCCGCGCGCGTTCCCCGAGCGCCTCGAGGGCGAGCGCCCGGTAGTAGAGGACCGTTCCGTCGCCGATACCCGGGCCGGTGGGAGCCCGCACCTCATTGAGATACCTGACCAGCGCCCTCTCGGGATCCCCGAGCAGGATCCAGCAGATTCCGGCTTCGAGCTGCCGCGTCGCATCGCCCCGGCCTCGCGCAAAATCGGCCTCGAGTTCCACCAGGCGCCGATTGCATTGCCCCGCGGAAAGCGACGGCAGAACCGGTGTCTCGGAGAGCACCAGGCGCAGCTGCCGCTCGGCTCCCTCGCGCCGCACGACGAGGTCGATCGTCGTGTCCGGCGGCTCCATGGCGACGAGCTCCGCGAGCGCGAGCTCGTCGGACAGGAGACGGCCCTCGATTTCGCGAAGCTCGTCTCCCCGTTCCATCCCGGCGAGCACGGCGGGTCCCGCCGGATGCACGCTCGCGACCTGGAGCCCCCTGGCCCCTCCCTCTTCGCCGGAACTCGCGAGCGCCACCGCGGTCAGCCCGAGCCAGGACCGCCGCCGACTGGGTGGCGTCAGGAGCCGCTCCGTGGCGGCGCCCACGCTCGCGGGGGAGAAGCGATCGAACGGGACCACGTCCGGCACCCGGGAACCCGCGGCGAGGAACTCGACCCGGGCTGGCCCGCTGCCGGGTTCGGGGAGCCGGATCCGGACCCGCGCCTGGACCTCGTGTTCATCCAGCTCGTCCACGACGAAGTAGCCCTCCCTCGCCCGCAGGACGCGGCCGACCTCCCGGTCCGCTTCCGACGCTCCGTCCGGCCCGCTCGGGGTCAGCGCGAGAACCGGAAGCACCTCGCACGATATTGCCGTCCGGGAACCGCGCGAGACGGTGAAGGAGCGGGCGCAGCGGCCGGCGGGATGGTAGATCTCGACCTCGTGCTCTCCGGAGCACATCGCCGAAAATGAGACCGGCGTCACCCCTTGTTCCTCGCCGTCAAGCACGACCGTTCCGCCACTCGGTTCGCTCTCGATCCTGAGCCCGCCCGTGGACGGCCGGAGCCTCAGGAAGCGGGGCAGATAGTCGCGGGCTTCGTCGGCGTGAAACGTGAACCGCGAAGGAGTCCGGCAAGGCGCCTCCAGGGTGATTTCGTTGGCCCCCGTTTCCAGGTTTCCGAGTTGAAGCGGCGCGGAGAATTCGTCGCGGGCGAAGCGCGGCGGGAGCAGCGGACGGAGATCCTCCGGAAGACTGCCGCCAGTCACTCCCGCCACGCGGCCTCCGACGCGCACGGTGACGCCCGCCGGCGAGGTGACCACGGAAAGCACCGGACGGCTGCGCTCCAGCTCGTGCTCGATCGAGATCATTTCGCCCGCCAGCACTTCCCGGCGCGGTTCGGTGTACACGGCGTATCCGGGCCGCTGCAGCCGAATCGTGACGAGTCCGGCGAATACCGGCCGGCCGGTGAGGGGCGTGACGCCGACCGCTTCATCTTCGATGAACACGGTTACGCCCGCCGGCTCGGTAAGGACGCTCAGATAGGCGAGCAGCTCACCCCGCTGCTGTTCGAACAGATCCACCGCCGCCGGAGAAAGTCCGGGCAGGTCGAGGCGCCAGGTCGGATCGGCCAGGATGAGCAGATGCAGGTCGTCCGCGGCCTGTTCCCGGGATTCCCGAGTCAGGTGGGCTCGGGCCCGGTACTCGAGCGCCCTCAGGAAGAGCTCCGTCTCGACCTCCGGCAGGCGCCCCTGCGCGTCGCGAGCCGCATCGAGTTCGTCGAGGATCACGGTCAGAGCGAGGACGGCCTCCACGGCCAGGTCGGGATCTGAGGTCTGCGGACGCAGGGCACGCAGTTCGGCGGCCACGGCGACCGGATCCTGAGAGGCCATCGTCTGCGGCGCGGCGCCCGCCGGGATCCCGAAGCCGTCCAGCGCCCCCGCCAGCAGGACCGCGATGATTCCCGCCGACACGGGGTTCTTGAAAGATCTCACCGTGAGTTCACCGGAGCACCGCCACCGCGTGCGTGGATTCGTCCAGGACGTAGAGCCCTCCATCGGGCCCCACGTCGAGGGATACCGGTCGGCGGACCGCACCGCCCGACCACTCTCCTCCCTTGAGCGTGACGAGCGGAGCGAAATCCCGGTCGAAGACGGCGAGCGCCGGACCATCGCGATCCAGAACGAAGAGGTTCCCCAGCCCGTCGAAGGCCACGTCCACGGGTTCCGGAAAACCGGACTCCCGGGTCAGGTGGAAGATCCGCCGGCCTTCCTCATCGAAAGCGAGAACTCCCTGACGGTCCTCGACGACGACCAGATGTCCGGCGGGGTGCCGCTCGATGCGATGCACCTCGTCAAGACGGGGATGCTGCACCCGTCCGAGATGGAGGCCGGAACGGGCGAACCGGAACACCGTCTTCTCCCGGTCATCCCAGATCCAGTACCCCTCGGGGGTGACCGCAATCGCGCGAATCCGCCGGAGCCGCTCGGGATCGTTCACGAGCCGCAGAGTCATCAGATTTCCACCCACCACCAAGGCTTCTTCCGCCGCCACCACCGGAATCGGCGAACCGCCGTCCCCCACCCCGCCCTCCGCGAAGGCCAGATCCCAGGGGTCTTCGACTCCGATCGCACCTTCGAACTCCCCGGCGCGCGAAAACGTCTGCAATTCATCGGTATCCCGGTCGAGAACGTGGATCCGACCGCCCGCGATCCGCACCCGGCGCGGCCGGTCGAGCCGCTGCGGCGGCCGGATCGCACCGGTGAAACGCCAGGAAGGGCCGCCCGGCGACCGGTAGCGGGAGACGAGCGTCGCGAGTGCCGAGGCCTCTTCGGCGAGACCGCGGGCGGAGAAGTCCCCACTCGCCTCGCCCGACGGATCGTCCCGGATCACGCGCAGTAGATCCGCGCGGAGCTCCGCCACCTCGCTGAAGGCCGCATCCGCTTCGCCGAGCCGCGCGAGGGCGCGGGCAAGCAACAAGCGGGCGCGGAATCGCTCGGCTTCGGATGCCGGAGCGGCCCGAGTCTCGTGGAGCGCGGAGAGCAAGGCCCCCGCCACCGTCCGGTCGTCCATGAAGTCGGAAGCGATCGCGGCGATCCCGGTGAGCGCCTCGAAGGACCAGGGAGAGCCCGAAGATCCCGCCGCGGTCAAGACCCGCTCGAACTCGGCCAGCGCGTTTTCGGGATGCGGCGGAAGGCTCCTGATCGCAATCCGTCCGAGCAGCAGGTGGGCTCCGGGGATCGAGTCGCCCGCCGGATACGCGCGAAAGAGACGATCCACCATCTCCTCCGCGGCCACCGGGTCCCCCTCGACCTCGAAACGGTGCCGGGCGATCCGCAGGGCCGCGTCATCGGCGAGCTGACTCCCGGGCATGGTGTCCAGGATGGCTTCGAAATCGCGGAGCGCCTGCCCGTAGCGCCCTCCCGCATAGAACTGCTCCGCACTGCGGAACCGTCGTTCGGCGGCGCGTTCGAGCTGGGCTTCGGCTTCCGGTTGGGCGGAAAGCGGAGACGCAACCGCAAGCCCGATCAGAGCCGAGAGCCGTGCCACGCGAGTGGTCATGAAGGGGAAACTGTCAGTTTACTTGGCGCGAACCCGCGGCAACGAACGCGGTTGCCTGTCGCGTGTCACGGAAGGAACCGATCGCCGCCAACCCGGAAGCGCCGACGCCGCGGAGCCGATCGATGCTCTCCGGCGTCAGCCCCCCGACGACCCAGACGGGAATCCGGAGCCGGCGGCAGGTCTCCCGGAAGACTTCCAGCGGCAAGGGGCGTTTCCCGTCGGTGGGTGCCAGCGGCCCCAGAATCACGTAGTCGGCCCCGTCCCGTTCCGCGGCAACCGCCGTGTCAAGTGCGTGAACCGAACGGCCAATCAGCAGCCGGCCGCGCGGAAAGCGGGAACGGACAACGGCAACGGGGAGGCCGGCCTCCGGCAGGTGGACACCGGCTACCGGGAACACCGCCGCGAGCGCCAGCCGATCGTTCACGATGACCCGCGACAGGACTTCCGGCGCCTGCGACGCGACGTTTTCGAGAAATCTCTCGAACTCGCGATCGGAGATCTCCCGGTCGCGCAACTGAAAAAAATCCACCCCGAGTCGCTGAAGCTCCCCGAGGTGTTCCACGGCGAGGCCGCGAACCGCGGAGATCGCGCAGTAGACGGGGCGTTCGGGCGATCCGAGCATCGCGCCGACGATGGAGCGCCCCAAGAAAGTCGCCTAACCGCCGGTGGCGAAACCCACGCGGGCCAGTTCTCCCGGTGGGGGCGCCTCCTTCACGCGCCTTGTCAGCCGGGCGCCTCGCCCCCACCGGGAGAACTGGCCGGGCTCGGCGCTCACGTGGGTTTCACCACTGGCTGCTAACAGCCCGTGGTGAAAGCACCCCGCACGAGCCCCAGGAGGTCGCGCGCGGCGAATCCGTCGGTTTGTGTGCGTGCGGGGCGCTTTCCCCACGGGTTGATGGTGCGACCCCCCACCGGGAGAACTGGTGCTGCGCGATTCGCACCACCGTCTTTCGTGGGGAGGGGAAACCCCTCCCCACACCCCACCCCCGCGGCGCTGCGCGCCGCGAATGGATGCCTTCCGGGTTTCACCACAGGCTGCTAACGCCGTTTCTCCCGCAGCCGGGCTGCCTTTCCCTTGCGCTCGCGCAGGAAATAGAGCTTGGCGCGCCGCACATGGTGCGAACGGAGGACCTCCACCTTCGCCACCAGGGGCGAATGGAGCGGGAAGATCCGCTCGACGGCGACCCCGAAGGAGGTCTTGCGGACCGTGATCGTGCGGCGGTTTCCACCGTGCTTCATCGCGATCAGGATTCCCTCGAAAATCTGGATCCGCTCCCGGTCCCCTTCACGGATCGTCGCGTGGACCCGAACCGCATCTCCCGGATGGAGGTCCGGCCGGTCCGCCTTCAGATCGGCGGCCTCCAGTTCCCGGATGACTTCGGATGCCGGTTTGACCCGGGAGGGCTGATCTTCCGCGGAGACCGCCAGGGCGCTCTCTTCGGGTCCGTCCGCGGTCGGTTGCTCGCTCACACTCATGATGGTTTCTCCTTCGTATCTGGATTCGACTTCCGGGCCGCGTCTCTTTCTCCGGCAAACGCCCGGAACAGGTCGGGGCGGCGGCTTCTGGTCAGCTCTACGGACTGTTCGCGGCGGAACTGGCGAACCGCCTCGTGGTTCCCCGAAAGGAGCACCGGAGGCACTTCCCTGCCCCGGAAGACCGGGGGACGGGTGTAATGGGCGTGTTCCAGCAAACCCGTGACGAACGACTCGTCGACAACGGATTCGGAGTCGCCCACGGCCCCGGGGATCAGGCGGGCCACGGCGTCCACGACGACCATTGCCGGAATCTCCCCGCCCGAGAGGACGTAGTCTCCAACCGAGACCTCCTCCGCTTCGGTCAGCGCGGCAAAGCGTTCGTCCACGCCTTCGTACCGCCCGGCGACCAGCAGCAGCCGCGGCTCCCGTGCGAGGTCGGCCACCAGGTCCTGGTCGAGCCTTCGGCCGCGCGGCGAGAACAGGATGACCCGGGGCTCTTCCGAGGCGAGCGCGCCGATCGCTTCCACCGCCTCGACGAGCGGTTCGACGCGCATCACCATTCCCGGCCCGCCACCGTAGGGGGCATCGTCGGCCCGCTGGAAGCGGCCCTCGGTCCAGTTCGTCAGCGCGTGGGTTTCGATGTGCAGGAGACCGGCCTGCCGCGCCCGCCGCACGATCCCGTGGTCGAAGACCTCCCGGAACATGCCGGGCAGCAGGCTCAGGATGTCAACGCGCATTGCTGTCGGTCGGGTTGTTGAGCCCCAAGAGTCCCTGAGGGATGTTGAGAACCACCCGCCCGGTTGTTTTTCCGGTGGGCGGTTCGACCAGGACGCAGAGGGCTCCGACGAAGGGGATGAGGTCTTCCGAACCGTCGGGGCCGCGCAGGACGAGGAGGGTGGGGCCGGCGGTGTCGAGGGTGTCCACGATCTCGCCGAGGTGGACTCCTTCCTCGCTTTCGGCTTTGCAGCCGACGAGCTGGTCGGAGTAGTAGCGGCCCTCCGGGAGGGGCGCCCGCTCGGCATCAGGGATGCGGACTTCCATCCCCCGGAGAGTTTCGGCGGAGGAGATGTCGCTCATCCCTTCGAACAGGATCACCGGACGTCCCTTGTGGATGCGCACCGAATCGAGGGACCGCCGGGTTCCCGGCCGTCCCGAGGGACCGACTTCGGCGTTTGCGATTTCGAGGAAACGGCCGGGATCGTCGGTCAGCGGCTGGACGAAGACTTCCCCGCGCCGGCCGAACGGCCGGACGACCTGCCCGACTACAACGTCGGTGGTGGCGTCATCTCCTGCATCCCGGATTCCGCCCTCCCGGGAATCCGGGATAGCTGCCCGCACCTCGGGCTCGGGCTCGGATGACGATGTGCCGGAAGCCATGATCGCAAATGTGTCCTGGTCACGCTCGCCTTTTCGGATTGAGTCGTGCGGGGCTGCCTGTGATTTGTATTTTGGTGATCTGCGGGCGGCGAAGGACCCCGCACGGGGAACGGCACTACCGAAGCCGTCAGTCTGAATCCCGGAAGGATTCAGGGCTGCCGGCCGCAGGCGCCGCTTCCGGCCGCGGAACGGTTATTCGGTTCCGTTGGATCCGGACTCTCCGGACCCGCTTCCTTCGGTTTGGTCTTCTTCGGCTGGGTTTTCCTTGGCTGGGTCTTCTTTGGCTGGGTCTTCTTTGGCTGGGTTTTCTTCGGATGGGGCGGGCTCGGCGAGCACCTTCTTCAAAAAGCTCTTGACCGTGAGACTCGGCTGCGCCCCGTGCCCAAGCCAGTAGCGGGCGCGGTCGGCCTTGATGAGCAGCCGGCCTTCCGCATCGTTGGGCATGCGCGGGTGGTAGTGGCCAAGCATCTCGACAATGCGACCGACCCGTCCATGCACCGAATCCGACACGACCACCCGGAAATGGGCGTCGCGCTTCCGACCGGTGCGGGCAAGCCTGATGTTCAACACGGAGAAGAGCCTCGATTCTGGAAAAAGCCGCCGCCGACGGCTGGTCCGAAGGCCGGAAGCGTAGGCCGAACCCACCTTCCAGTCAAGGTTATTCAGATACCCAGATCACGCAGAATTCCAGGATTGTCCCGCCATTTCGCCCGGACTTTCACCTGCAGATCGAGAAAAACCTGACGGCCGAGCCGCTTTTCGATACGCCCGCGCGCCTCGGTGCCAATTCGCTTCAGCATCTGGCCTCCCCGGCCGATCACGATCCCCTTCTGGGAGTCCCGATCCAGGAGCAGCGAGGCCGCGATGCGGACCAGGGGGCCGGAATCGTCGTACTCCTCGATCCGGACCGCGGCGGCGTGCGGGACCTCCTGATGGAGGTTCTCGAGCATCCGCTCGCGGACGATCTCCGACGCGAAGAAAGCTTCCGGAAGATCGGTGATCTGGCCGTCGGGATAGAGGGGAGGACTGAAGGGAAGATGCGCCGTAAGCGTTCCGACCAGCGAGTCGGCCGCGCTGTCCCCCTGCCCCCGGTCTTCGGGGTCTTCCACGTTCGTTCCGGTGCGCGCCGAGAACGCCACCACCGGACCCAACTGTTGCTCCCGGTAGAACGCTTCGAGTTCCCCGCGCCGGAGACGGGGCGCCGCGTCGATCTTGTTGATGCCGATCACCCGGGGACCGGGAAAGCTCTCCAGCCGGCGAAGGAGATCCCGGTCGGCGTCGGAGAGACCCCGCGTTCCATCCACGACCGCGAGCGCCACGTCCGCTCCCCCGAGACTCTGGGTCACCGTCCGCATCATCGCCCGGCCGAGGCCGGTCCGGGGCCGGTGGATTCCCGGGGTGTCTAGCAGGATCAGTTCCAACCCCGGGCGGCGGGCGACGCCGAGGATGCGGCGCCGGGTGGTCTGGGGCTTCTTGTGGACCGCCGCCAGCCGTTCCCCGACCAGACGGTTCAGGATGGTTGATTTCCCGGCGCCCGGCAGCCCGACCACCGCCACGAAGCCGGCGCGGTGTTCGGGGTTTTCCAGCGGGCCCGGTTCAGACTGTACGGAGGTCATCTAATCTCCCCCACGCGCGCCAGGCGGACGCGGTGGATCCGCCGCTCGTCGGCCTCGAGGATCTCGATGCGGAGGCCGTCGTGCTCGATCGCTTCGCCGGGCGCCGGAATCTTCCGGAAGGCCGCGAGCGCGAAACCCGAGATGGTGTCGAAGGCGGCGCCATTCAGGGAGTCGGGGAGCAGCAGCCCCGTCACCCGTGAAATCTCATCGAGTTCCGCCCCGCCGCGAACCCGGTAGACGCCTTCCGCCTCGCGCACCAGATCCTCTTCCAGCGGCTCGTCCTCCTCGTGGACCTCACCCACGATCTCCTCCGAGATGTCACGAAGTGTCACGATGCCGGAAACGCTGGCGTGTTCGTCCACAACCACCGCGAACGTCTGCTTGGAGAGCTTGAACTCGCGCAGCATTTCGTCCACCCGTTTGGTCTCCGGCACCACGGGCACGTCCCGCAGCAGCGGAGCGAGTCCCTGGCGGTCTCCGGGCACGCCGATCAGGTCCACCGCATCCACCACCCCCACCACCTGGTCGGCGGCGCCGAAGACCGGAATCCGGTGGTGCCGGCTGTCGGCGATGAGACGCTCGACCTCCTGCCGCGAGGCCTCGTCGGACACCGAGACGACGTTCGGCCGCGGCGTCATCACCTCGCGCACCAGCATTTCGTCCAGCTCGAGAACGCCGCGCACCATCGCCGCCTCTTCTTCTTCGAGGATCCCCTCTTCCTCGCCGGTTTCGAGAAAGGCCTCCACCTCCTCGTCCGAAGCTTCGTCGTCCGGCTCCGAGGGGAGCGGGAAACCGCGGCGCAGGAGGTTGCGGAACGGCTCGGCGAAGGGGCGGACGAGCCGTTCCCAGCGGCCGAACCAGGGCAGGAGCGGAAGCAGCACGTCTTCCGGGTCGCGCAGCAGGATGGCGGCAGGAACCAGTTCCCGGAGGATGAACCACGCCGGGACGAAGACACCGAAGGTCCACAGGAGGCCGGTGGCGCCGAAACCCATTCGATCGAGCACGAAGCCGAGGAGCGCGCCGGCCGTCAGGAGACCGAAACGAGCCGGGATGAGCACCACCAGCGGGTCCGCCAAGCGTTCCCGCAGCGTGCGCGCTTCTTCGACGCTTTCGCCGAGAGCCCGGACCGCGATGGGGCTCGACGCGAAGAACGCGATCTCGAAAAGGGCGAAGAGAACGACGAGGAGGCCGGCGACCAGCAGGAGCGCGAACCAGAGGACCATGGGTCAGCAGCCGGTGGACAGGGTGGCGTGAGCGCCGAGGGCGCCGGTTCTCCCGGTGGGAGGGCGGTTCAGCCGGGATGGATCGCCGCTCGAGCCCCCACCGGGAGAACCGGGCCGCGTCACTTTGTTCACAGGCTGCTAATTACGGAGCAGTCCGTGCCGTAATCGAAGCACGCGCTCGAGTCTCTCCATCTCGCCGCGGTCCTGCTCGTGGTCGTATCCGAGGAGGTGCAGGTAGCCGTGAACCGCGAGGACGCGGATTTCGTCGCCGAGTCCGACGCCCGCTTCCTGCGCCTGACGCGCGGCGGTGTCCGCGGAGACCACCAGGTCCCCGAGGTACTCCGCCTCTTCCTCGGGCAGGAACTCCGAAGGCACGGGATCCGCCGGAAAGGCGAGCACGTCCGTCGGGCGATCCTGGTCGCGGAAGCGGCGATTCAGTTCCCGGATCTTCCGGTCCGAGACGATCCGGAGGGTGGCCGTGCGATGGTCCCCCGGCGCCACGTCCGCGGCGATTCGTTCGAGGAAGGCGGAAAGCTCCCGCGGGTCCACGGCGAAACGGCGCTGGCGGTTCTGCACGGCGAACCGCGCGGGAGGGTTCACGGGTTCCGTACGGTGGTGGGCGACGAAGCTGGAAACGCGGCGGCCGGGCAGGACGTCATGAGAGCGATGCGCCGGACCGGGGCCCTCCGCCGGCAGCGGGCAATGCCGAACCGGGGGCCGGAGTTCCCGCACGCTGCCGTCTCCCGAAGTCGAACCCCGGGTAGGGCACCCGCTCGTGATGGATCCCCTGCAGGCTCGAAAGGAAGCTCTCGCGGATGCGGGCCATATCGCCGAGCGTCAGATCGCATTCGACCAGTTGATCGTCCTCGACGATGGCGCTCATGATGCGATCGATCACCTCCTCGAATTCGGCCCCGGTCGGGTTCCTCAGGCTGCGGGCGGCGGCCTCGATGCTGTCTGCCATCATGATGATCGCTGTCTCGCGGGTCTGCGGGCGGGGGCCGGCGTAGCGGAAGAGGCTCTCGTCGGGTTCGGAACCGTTTTGTGCGGCCAGGGTCCGGGCTTTCTCGTAGAAGACACGGATGAGGCGGGTCCCGTGGTGTTGCGGGATCACGTCCACGATGTCCTTCGGGAGGTTCAGGCGCTCGGCGGCCTCGATTCCCTCGCTCACGTGCCTGCGGATGATGTCCGCGCTCTTTTCCGGGGGAAGGAGATCGTGGGGAGATTCACCGCGTATGTTCTCGATGAAGTACCCCGCCCGGTTCAGCTTGCCGATGTCGTGGTAGAGGGCGGCCGTCGCACAGAAGGTCGAGTTGGCCCCGATGGCGTCGGCGGCGGACTCGGAGAGCACCCCCACGGTCACGCTGTGCTGGTAGGTGCCGGGCGCGGTGAGCGCCAACTGGCGGAGGAGCGGGCTGTCGCGCTGCGACAACTCCACAAGCCGTATCTCGCTGGTGCGCTCGAAGACGGTCTCCAGCACGGGCAGCAGCAGGATCACGAGAGGCCCGCAGAGGAGGCCGCCGGCAAAGGCGCTGACCGCTTCGAGGGACAACCGGGTCAGGCCGCCGAAGTCGCCCGTCACGAGTTCCATCGCGACGACCGGTCCGACTCCGAGGAGCCCGACCAGGGTCCCGACGCGCAGCAGTTGCGAGCGATGTTCCGCAACCTGATAGATGAAGATCGCCCCAAATCCGGTCAGCAGGGCGAAGAGCCCCAGCTTCAGGTTGCCCGTCATGAGGGCCAGCGTCGCGGCAAAGAGCCCCTGGGTGATCACCGCCGACTGCTGCGTCTCCAGAATCACCACCAGCAGCGCCAGCGCGGCGAACGGAACGCCCCACAGGTACACCGAGGGGTCGGAGAAGGGTTCACTCGCCAACTGGGCCGCGGCTCCGCGCCCGACGAAAGCGAGAACGCGCGTCAGGGTCAGGTGCAAGACGATGAGAAAACCGCACATGGCGAATGCCTGACGTCCCCAGATCTCGTCCCGGCGGGCCGGAACCAGCAGCATCCCAAGCAGCACGACGACTGTGAGCGCGAAGGCGATGGCGCCGACGCCGGCCCATCCGAAAGCTCCCACCCGCGGCGGGCGCATCCGCTCCATCTGGTAGCGGGCGAGTTCCGTTACCTCGTCGCCGGCGCGTACCAAGGTCCGACCGCGGCGCACCTGGATGAACACCGGATTCACCGACTGCTCCGCCTCGGTTCGGAGGTGGGTGGTCTCCACTGTATTCTGCTCCAGCGTGGGACGCATGAATCTCGCCGCCAGCTCGGCGAGCGTCCGGCGGCGCGTCCGATTCAATTCGGAGAGCGCGAGGATTTGCAGTTCGACCGCTCGCTGGGCTTCCTCCACCGAGAGCACGTTCGTGAAGTCGGCCAGCGGCTCGGTTTCGCCGCCTTGGGGATCGCGGCGCAGGATGGACCGGCCGAGCGCGGCGACCGCTCCCTTCTCCGCGAGGATGTCCCGCGCCAGCACGCTCGCCACCGTGTCGGCGAGGTTTTGCTCCATCTCCTCGGCGAACTCCAACTCCACCAGGAGCTGGAGCTGGTCCGCCGCGACTTCGATGCCGAGCATGCGGGCGACCGTTTCGGGGAAGTCGGGTTCTCCCGCAATGTCGGATTCGACGGCCGCCCGCCCGAAATCGAAACCGCGCGCGATCCGGGCGCGCGCCTCATCACGGGCCTGGGAATCGAAGTCATAGACCTCGCGTACCTGCTCGACCGCTTCGCGCCGGCGTTCCTCCGTGGTGGCGGCGTCCTCGTAGGTGAAGTCCTCGGTGGCTCGCACGGTGCGCGGCGCGATCTCCCCCACCTCATAGAGGGGGGTCCGCAGCCCAAGTCCGGGCCAGATGAGAAGCCCGAGCGCCACCGCGAGGAGGGCGGACACCACGCGGGTACGGGCGAACAGTCGATCCCGCTGCCGGAGCAGGAAGCTGCGCAGCGAGAACCTCGCGAAGCGCCCCCTTTTCATCGTCGTCTTCCTGCTCACAAGTCCAATCCTTCCAGATTCAACGCGGTTCGGCGAAGACCGGCGCGGGCTCGAATTCCTCGCTGCGCCGCGACCGCTTCCGGGCCTGCTCGCTCCGGGCGTAGGCGCGGACGATCGCCTGCACGAGCCGGTGGCGCACCACGTCGCTGTCGTCGAGCCGGACCAGGCCCACTCCGTCGACGTTTCTGATCACCCCGAGGGACTCGACGAGCCCGCTCACCCGGCCCGGCGGGAGGTCGTTCTGGGTGATGTCTCCGGTCACCACGGCGCGCGTCCCGCTGCCCATGCGGGTCAGGAACATCTTCATCTGTTCCGAGGTGGTGTTTTGGGCCTCGTCGAGAATGATGAAAGCGTCGTTGAGCGTCCGCCCCCGCATGAAGGCGATCGGGGCGATCTCGATCACCCCCCGCTCCCGGAGCCGCTGCGCCTTCTCGGCGTCCATCATGTCGTGGAGCGCGTCGTAGAGGGGACGAAGATACGGGTCCACCTTGTCGATGACGTCGCCGGGAAGGAAGCCCAGCTTCTCGCCGGCCTCCACCGCCGGCCGGGTGAGCACAATGCGCCGCACCTGCTGATTCCGGAGGGCCTCCACCGCCACCGCCATCGCAAGCCAGGTCTTGCCCGTTCCGGCCGGTCCGACCCCGAGGACGAGTTCCTTGGCGCGAAGAGCCCGGATGTACTCCAACTGGCGAAGGCTCCGAGGCCGCACGATCTTGCCCGGCGTGGGCGTGACGACGGTTTCCACGAAGTACTCGCGAAGCGAAGCGCCCGGATCCTGGCCCAGGATGCGGATGGCCGCGCGCAAGTCCCCGAACCGGTAGCGCTGGCCGAGATCGCGGTGGAGCGTCGCGAGCCCCTCGAGGGCGGTGCCGAGCAGGGCGATCCGGTCCTCCGGTCCTTCCGCGAGCAGGATGTCTCCCCGGCTCGCGAGCGTGAGGCCGAGGTCCTGTTCGAGGGTGCGAAGGTTCCGGTCGCGGATACCGAAGAAGGAGAGTCCTCCTTCGCCGGGGATGGGAATTCGGGTCATGGAATCGTTTCGGGCGGGAACGGCAGAGGGGGTTTCGTCTTCCGCTTCCGCCGGGGGGGTAGAGGAATCCGGCAAAACGGCGGAATTCTCGGGGGCAGATCCGGCGGTGAGCGGACCATCCAACCGGCGGGCCGCGGGTGGTCGGCTCAGCACGGAATACAGCGAACGCAGGGGCGAGAAACGTCGTCCGCCACGCGCTTCATGGACGCATTGACGCTAACACAGCCTCCGCGCGACGGCAACTCACGCCGCGCGGGAAGGAGCGCCGGTCTTCAGACCGGCATCGCTCCCCACAGGGGGACGAAACTCCCATCGCCAGTCCCCTCATGGCACAGCAGACAACGAGGATGGTGCAAAGCCAACCACGCATAGGAGCGCCGGTCTTCAGACCGGCATCGTCCCCCGCAGGGGGACGAAACTCCCGTCACCAGTCCCTGCATGGCACAGCAGGCAACCGGGATGGCGCAACCTCACCCACGCATAGGAGCGCCGGTCTTCAGACCGGCATCGTCCCCCGCAGGGGGACGAAACTCCCGTCACCAGTCCCTGCATGGCACAGCAGGCAACAAGGATGGTGCAAAGCCAACCACGCATAGGAGCGCCGGTCTTCAGACCGGCATCGTCCCCCGCAGGGGGACGAAACTCCCGTCACCAGTCCCTGCATGGCACAGCAGGCAACCGGGATGGCGCAACCCCACCCACGCATAGGAGCGCCGGTCTTCAGACCGGCATCGTCCCCCGCAGGGGGACGAAACTCCCGTCACCAGTCCCTGCATGGCACAGCAGGCAACCGGGATGGCGCAACCCCACCCACGCATAGGAGCGCCGGTCTTCAGACCGGCATCGTCCCCCGCAGGGGGACGAAACTCCCGTCACCAGTCCCTGCATGGCACAGCAGGCAACCGGGATGGCGCAACCCCACCCACGCATAGGAGCGCCGGTCTTCAGACCGGCATCGTCCCCCGCAGGGGGACGAAACTCCCGTCACCAGTCCCTGCATGGCGCAGCAGATAACAGGGATGGTGCAACGCCACCCACGCATAGGAGCGCCGGTCTTCAGACCGGCATCGTCCCCCGCAGGGGGACGAAACTCCCGTCACCAGTCCCTGCATGGCACAGCAGGCAACAAGGATGGTGCAAAGCCAACCACGCATAGGAGCGCCGGTCTTCAGACCGGCATCGTCCCCCGCAGGGGGACGAAACTCCCGTCACCAGTCCCTGCATGGCGCAGCAGATAACAGGGATGGTGCAACGCCAACCACGCATAGGAGCGCCGGTCTTCAGACCGGCATCGTCCCCCGCAGGGGGACGAAACTCCCGTCACCAGTCCCTGCATGGCGCAGCAGATAACAGGGATGGTGCAACGCCAACCACGCATAGGAGCGCCGGTCTTCAGACCGGCATCGTCCCCCGCAGGGGGACGAAACTCCCGTCACCAGTCCCTGCATGGCACAGCAGGCAACAAGGATGGTGCAAAGCCAACCACGCATAGGAGCGCCGGTCTTCAGACCGGCATCGTCCCCCGCAGGGGGACGAAACTCCCGTCACCAGTCCCTGCATGGCGCAGCAGATAACAGGGATGGTGCAACGCCAACCACGCATAGGAGCGCCGGTCTTCAGACCGGCATCGTCCCCCGCAGGGGGACGAAACTCCCGTCACCAGTCCCTGCATGGCGCAGCAGATAACAGGGATGGTGCAACGCCAACCACGCATAGGAGCGCCGGTCTTCAGACCGGCATCGTCCCCCGCAGGGGGACGAAACTCCCGTCACCAGTCCCTGCATGGCGCAGCAGATAACAGGGATGGTGCAACGCCACCCACGCGTCAGCACGGCATTTCGCCGTCCCCGGATAGGTCCGGGCGATGAGCGAACGTAGCAGCGGGAGTTTCACGGCCTTCGGCCGCGATGCCGGTCTGAAGACCGGCGCTCCTGTCCCCGCGGGCAATGGAGATGGCACGACGCCACCCACCCGTCCGGGTGGCCTCGCGCCGTCCCCGGATAGGTCCGGGCAATGGGCGAACGTAACAGCGGGTGTTTCGCGGCCTTTGGCCGCGATGCCGGTCTGAAGACCGGCGCTCCTGGGTCAGCTCTCGTCGGGCGGGGGCTTCGCCGCCAGGAGCATCCCCACCTCGTTCAGTTGCGAGGGGTCCACCCCCGCGGGCGATCCGGTCATGAGATCCGTCGCCGAGGTGGTCTTCGGGAAGGCGATCACGTCGCGCAGGCTCGTGCTGCCGGAAGCCAGCATGGCGATGCGGTCGAACCCGAGCGCGATGCCACCGTGCGGCGGAGTCCCGTACTCCAGAGCCTCGAGGAAGAAACCGAAGCGCTCGGCGGCTTCGGCGGGCGGGATCGCCAGCGCGTCGAAGACACGCTCCTGCATGGCGCGGTTGTGGATCCGGATGCTGCCCCCGCCGAGTTCGTAGCCGTTCGCGATGACGTCGTAGGCAAGCGAGCGGACGCTGAGGGGATCGTTCGCGAGGCGGTCCACGTCCTCCGGATGCGGGCTCGTGAAGGGATGGTGGACCGAGGTGAGCCGTCCCTCCGCCTCCGAATAGTCGAAGAGGGGAAACTCGGTGACCCAGGCCATCGCGAACTGTCCGGGGGAAGTCCAGCCCTCGCTTGCCGCGAGCGAGCGCCGCAGCGCGCCGAGCGCCCGGCAGGCGGCCTTCGCCTCGCCGGCGACCATCAGGAGGAGGTCCGAAGAGCCTCCGCCCGCCGCTTCCAGCAGCGTCCGGAGACGATCGGCCCCGAGGGTCTTCAGGAGCGGAGAGCGGACCTCGCCGTCGCGGAAGGCCGCCCAGAGGAGGCCGCCGGCACCCGCCGCGACCGCCGCCGCCTGCAGGCCGTCGAGCCGCTTCCGCGAAAATCCGGCGCATCCGGGCGCGGCGATCCCGCGGACCGAGCCGCCGGCGCCGATCACCCGGTCCAGCAGGGGATGGCCCGAGCCGCGGGCCAGTTCGGTGAGATCGGTGATCTCGGCGCCGTAGCGGAGGTCGGGGCGATCCACCCCGTAGCGGTCCATCGCCTGCTGGTAGGTGAAACGGGGGAAAGGGGGCTTGACCTCGATCCCCACCGCGCCGAGCGCCCGCTCGAAGAGGCCTTCGGTGATCTCGATGATCTGTTCCGGATCGGCGAAGGACATCTCCATGTCCACCTGGGTGAACTCCGGCTGGCGGTCGGCACGAAGATCCTCGTCCCGGAAGCAGCGGACGATCTGGTAGTAGCGGTCCGTCCCCCCGATCATCAGCAACTGCTTGAAGAGCTGCGGCGACTGCGGGAGCGCGTAGAAGCGGCTGCGGTGGACCCGGGAGGGCACCAGGTAGTCGCGGGCGCCTTCCGGGGTGGACCGGGTCAGAAACGGGGTCTCGACTTCGAGAAAACCGTGATCGTCGAGGTGGCCGCGGACCTCGGCGGCCAGCCGGCCGCGGAGCCGCAGGTTCCGTTGCAGCCTCGGGTTCCTGAGGTCCAGATAGCGGTAGCGGAGACGCAGTTCCTCCGCGACCCCCTCGGAATCGGTCGGCGCGAACGGCGGAGTCCGGGCCTCGCTGAGAACGTGGATGCGCTCGGCCTCGACCTCGATCTTGCCGGTCTGAATTCCCGGGTTGACCGTTTCCGCTTCCCGGGCGAGCACCACCCCCTCGACAGCGATGACCCACCAGGCTCCGAGACGCTTCGCCTCCGCCGCCGGACCGGACTCGGGGCGGACCACGATCTGGGTCACGCCGCGGTAGTCGCGGAGGTCGAGGAAGAGCAGCCCTCCGAGATCCCGGATGCGCTCCACCCAGCCCATCAGGACGACGCGGTTGCCCGCCTGCTCGAGATCGAGCGCCGCGCAGTGGTGGGTGGGACGGGTGGGAACGCTCACGGGATGGGACTCCGGCATCAACTCAGGCGGGGTCCGCCTCTCCCTGCCCGCTGAGATAGAGGTCCTTCAGTTCGACGTAACGCGCCGCGGAGTCGGCGAGATGGGCGATTTCGGCGTCCGTGAGCGGTCGCACGACCCTTCCCGGGACGCCGCGGACCAGAACCCGCGGCGGAACCTGGAGACCGGGCGGCACGACCGCGCCGGCCGCCACCATGGCTTCTTCGCCCACCGAGACGCCGTCGAGAACCACCGACCCCATGCCGATCAGGCTGCGCCGTCCCAGGTGGCATCCGTGCAGGATCGCCTGGTGGCCGACGGTCACCTCTTCTTCAACAATGGTGGACTCGGCCCCGGCGTTCACGTGCACCACCACCCCATCCTGCAGATTGGAGCGCGCTCCGACCCGGATGAAGTTCACGTCACCGCGGAGAACCGCGCAAAACCAGATGGAGACGTCCTCGCCAAGCACCACGTCCCCGATGAGCGAGGCGCCGGGAGCCACAAAGGCGCTGGCGGGAACGAGCGGCGTATGACCGCCGAACGGATGGATCATGGGAGTCGGGGGCGAATAACGGCCTGTTGAGGATTGGTGCGTGGCGAGGCCGGGCCGCCACCGTCACCTGCGATCTTCATCCAGGCCCGACCCGTTCGGGGACACCGCGAACGCCCGCGGGATGAGGACAAAGACCCGAGGAAACCGCGCTTTCGGGGCCGGTCCGAAAAGCCGGGCCCCGACGCCGGATCCGACCCGGAAGGTGGCGCCGCGCAGGCGCTCCAAGCGGCGCGGAGGGTACCACGCCCTGAACGGCCGTTGGCTACAATGCGGGCGCGACAATCTGTAGCCGTAACCCCTTCGCGTGGCATCCCAAGATCCCCCTCACCGATCGGCCGCCGGTCGGCTGCTGGACGCCGTCCGGGCGTTCAGGGAGCCGCCCGAGCCGGAGGTCAGCCCCATTACCGGACGCCCGCTGGTCCACCTCGACGCGCGGGCCGGACGTCGCGGATTCGCCTCCGCGGTCACCGCCCATGGCGCCATCCTGGCGATGATCGTCTTCGGGGTGTTCGCGGCGGAAGAGCTCGAAGACTCCGGATTCGACCTCCCGGGCCTCGTGTTCCTCGTTCAGGAAGGACCCGGCGGCGGTGGCGGTGGGGGCGGCGACGAGACCCCGGAAGCACCGACGGAAAGCCTGGAGCTCGCCGTTCAGAACGCTCCCGAACCCGACGAACTCTTCCTGCAGGATCCTGAGGCCGTCGCGGAAGAGCTCCTGGAGGACGCGGTCAACGCGCCCTTCGCCTCCAACCTGCCCGACCCCGATGCACTCGCCAGTTTGATCCGCGACACCTCGAATCTCCTGCGCTACTCCGGCCCCGGTCGTAACCGCGGCGCGGGCACCGGCCAGGGCGGCGGACGGGGCGAAGGCGAAGGCGACGGAATCGGCGAGGGAACCGGCGGCGGCTTCGGTGGGGGCGCCTACCGGATCGGCAGCGGCGTCGAACCGCCGCAGCTTCGCCGCCGGGTCACCCCCGAGTACACCGACGACGCCCTGGCGCGGAAGATCGAGGGCATCGTCATCCTCGAAGTGATCATCCTGAAGAACGGGCGGGTCGGTCCCGCTCGGATCATCCGCAGTCTCGACGCCGGACTCGACGCCCAGGCGGTCGCCGCCGTGCGGGAGTGGACCTTCCTGCCCGGGCGCTACCGCGGCGAGGCGGTGGACGTGCTGGCGGAGATCGAAGTGGAATTCCGGCTGCTCTGACACCATGACCGACCGGCCGCGCCACTTCTGGCTCATGAAGAGCGAGCCCGAGGTCTACGGCATCGACGATCTCGAACGGGACGGCTGGACCCACTGGGACGGGGTCCGGAACTTCAAGGCCCGGAACTACATGAAGGAGATGGAAATCGGGGACGGCGTCCTCTTCTATCACTCGAACGCCAAGCCGCCCGGCATCGCCGGGGTGGCCCGGGTCTGCCGCACCGCCTACCCGGACTTCACCCAGTTCGATCCGGATTCCCACTACCACGACCCCCGCGCCACCAAGGAAAAGCCGTGGTGGTACATGGTCGACATCGAGTTCGTCTCGCGTTTTCCCAAAGAGATCCCCCTGCCCCTCCTGCGCACCCTCCCGGAGATCGTTGGCATGTCGCTCCTGAAGCGCGGCCAGCGCCTCTCCGTCCAGCGGGTGACCCCCGGGGAGTGGGCGTTCCTCCTCGAGTTCGGCGGCGCCACCGGCGATTCGGACTCCGGGGATTCCTGAGCCGCCGGCCGGGGTAGCCGCGCTCCGCCCCCGGGGCGGATCAGCTCGATCCGCCGGTACACTCGGCGCCCTCTGACGGAGGTTTCCATGCTCTACCGGCTCTCGACGTTTGCCACGCTCCTCGCCCTCGCGGCGCCCGCTGCCGCCCAGGAACTCGGGGTCTGGGACGACCGCATCCAGGAAGCGGTGTCCGGCCTCGAAGGGGAGACCGTCGCCTTCCGCGAGCACCTCCATGAGAACCCGGAACTCGGGAACCGCGAGTTCGAGACCGCCCGCATGGTGGCGGAACACCTCCGCGAGCTCGGATTCGATGAGGTTCGGGAAGGGATCGCCCACACGGGCGTCGTCGGCATCCTGAAGGGCGGAAAGCCCGGAGCGGTGGTGGCGGTGCGCGCCGACATGGACGCGCTGCCGGTCACCGAGGACACCGATCTCCCGTTCGCGTCCAAGGTGCGCGCCACCTACAACGCCCAGGAAGTCGGGGTGATGCACGCCTGCGGGCACGATGTCCACACCGCCGTCCAGTACGGCGTTGCTTCGGTGCTCGCCGGAATGCGCGAGGACATCCCGGGCACCATCCTCTTCATCTTCCAGCCCGCCGAGGAGGGACCTCCCCCGGGTGAGGAGGGCGGCGCGGACCTCATGGTTCGCGAGGGCGTCTTCAACGATCCCCGGCCGCAGGCGATCTTCGGCCTCCACACGCTGTCCGGGCTGCCGCTGGGCGTGATCGGTTTCACGCCCGGGCCCGCGCTCGCCGCGGTGGATCACTTCAAGGCCACGATCACCGGAGTCCAGACCCACGGCGCCCAGCCGCAGGCCGGGGTGGACCCGGTGGTCATGGCCTCCCAGGTCATCCTTTCGCTCCAAACCATCGCCTCGCGCAACGTCCACCCCCTCCAGCCGGTGGTGGTGACGGTCGGCATGGTCCACGGCGGCCAGCGCTTCAACATCATTCCGGAGACGGTGGACATCGAGGGCACGGTCCGGACCTACGACCCCGAGGTGCGGGATCTGGTCGAAGCCCGGATGAACGAGGTCCTCGGGGGAATCACCGCGTCCGGCGGCGGCTCGTATTCGCTCGCCTACGACCGTGGCACTCCGGCGACGATCAACGACCGCGAACTCACCGCCGAGAGCATCCTCACGGTGATGCAAATCGTGGGCGGTGAGAACACCCAGGAACTCGACCCGACGATGGGCGGCGAGGACTTTGCCTACTTCGCAAACGAGGTCCCCGGGTTCTTCTACCGGCTCGGGATCCACAAGGAAGGCACCCAGACGGGTCCCCACCACTCCCCCTTCTTCCGGGCCGACAACGCCTCGGTGGCGATCGGAATGCGCGTAATGTCCAACCTCCTGATGGACTACCTCCTCCGCAACGCCTCGTAGGGAGGACCGGTCCCCGACCCGCATCACAGCGCGGAGGCAAGGGAACGCCGACCTCCGGTCGGCACCGCGGCGCGCAGCGCCGCGAACGGGAAGAACCTCCAGCGCCTGAGCGGCCCACTCTCGGCGCGTACCCCGCTAGCAACAACGGCCCGGCAGGCAAGGGAACGCCGACCTCTGGGCAGTTCTCCCGGTGGGGCCCGGCACAGCCCGCCGCAGGCGGGCGGAAGCGCGTAGAGCCGTCTTGCCCAGATGACGCGCGACAGTGGAGCGCCGGTCTCCGACCGGCATCGCTGCGCGACAGCGCAGCGAAACCGCATACCTCCAACCCGCGTCAAGCGCGTGACGCCAGAAACACCTCCCCCCCTACCGCGCCTCCCCTACCACCCGGACCCGAACCCGCCGCGCATCCCCAGGCAAGTAAGCCAGCGGCAAATCCTCGCGTTCGACCGTCTCCAGCCCGTCCGGATCGGCTCCCGCGGAGACGGCGCGGGCCTCGGCCTCCTCAGCCGCCAGGCGGAACGCTTCGTCCCGCCCCACGTTGTGGAACACCTTGTCCACCTCGCCACCGATCCGGGCGATGGCCGCACCCACTGCGTTCGCGACCCCCGCGTGGGGCACGGTAACCGTCTCGGAAATCCCTTCGAGCCGCGCGGGAACCAGAAAGGCCCCGCCGCCCACCGCGAGCAGCGGACACTCCCGGGCGTCGGGCTTCATCCGGTCGACCGCTTCGGCGACGACGTCCTCGACGACTTCCGCAAATCGGCCCACGCTCCGTCGGGAGAGCCCCCTGACCCGGGCGGAATCGCCGATCGCGGCCCAGCCGGCCGCCACGCCGAAATCCGTGGAGGTCGGCGTGCGCCCCCCGAACACGAGCCCTTCTTCAGCCAGCCGGAATCCGACGCTCGCCGGACCCACCACCGCGCCGTCTTCCGAAACCAAGCTCCCTCCCCCGAGCGCGATCGAGAGCAGATCCGGCATCCGGAACAGAGTGCGGACGCCTCCCACCTCCACCTCCCGCGGCGCTTCGCGGGGGAACCCGGCGCGCAGATAGCCCACATCGGTGGTCGTGCCTCCGACGTCCACCACCACCCCCTCCGACGCCCCCGAGAGGAAAGCGGCCCCCGTCATGCTGTTCGTGGGCCCCGAAGAAAGGCTCAGCACCGGGAACTCGGCGGCCGCCGCCGCGCTGGCGATGGTGCCGTCATTCCGGGCGATGAACAGGGGCGCATCCGTGCCGATGGCGGCGACGGCATCGGCGAACGCCTTCGTAACCCGCGCGGCGAGCGGCCGCAGCGAGGCGTTCAGCAGCCCGGCGTTCTCGCGTCCCAGCAGTCCGATCCGCCCGAGCCTCCGGGACTGGGTGACCGAGGCGTCCGGATGAACGTCCTGGAGGATTTCGGCGGCGCGCGCCTCGGCGCTCCCGTCGAGCGGCGCGAATACCGCACTGAGCGCGATCTCGCGGAAACCGGCCTTCCGGATCTCCCTTCCCGCGGCAGCCACGGCCTGCTCATCGAGCGGCACGATGGGGCGCCCGTCGCACTCGTGGCCTCCCTCGACCATGAAGACGGATCCCCGGACGATTTCGGAGAGCCGCTCCGGCCAGTCGCAAAACGGTGGCAGGGAAGCACTGGCCGGCAGGCCTACCCGGACCGCGGCCACTCGGGCGAGGCCGACGCGAGTAAGGACGGCGTTCGTGAAGTGGGTGGTTCCAATCACCACCCGGGCAACACTCGAAGCGGTCGCTCCGGCGCCGAGAACCGCGTGAAGCGCCTTGACTACGCCGGAGGTCACGTCTTCCGTAGTCCGGGCCTTGATCTCGGCGAGAACCTCCCCGCCGCGCATCAGCACGGCGTCGGTGTGGGTGCCGCCGACGTCCACGCCGACGCGAGCCCGATCAGGGAAATCCATCATGCCCGTTCAGCAGGTTATCTTGTGCCGGTGTGATCCACCGCGTTGTTCCGAGGAGAACATCTGTTGAGCTACGAATTCGATCTTGGACCTTGGTCGCGCAAGATTTCAACGAATTCGGACCCTGCCCAGCATTGGTTCGATCGCGGCCTGAATTGGGCCTACGCCTTCAACCACGAGGAGGCGGTTGCCTGCTTCCGGCGAGCGGCGCGCGAAGACCCGACCTGCGCCATGGCCTGGTGGGGAATCGCGTATGCGACAGGACCCTTCTACAACCGAGCATGGACCAGCTACTCGGATACCGAGATTACGGACGCGCTGCCGATTTGCCGTGACGCCGTGAGGACCGCAGGTTCGCTTGCCGTCAAGGCGAGACCGGCCGAGCAAGCCCTCATTCGATGTCTGGCCAGACGCTACGAGAATGGCCACGAACGCGATCCGGAAATCCTGGACGCCTGGCACTCTGCCTATGCCGACGCGATGCGTGACGCTTGCAGGACACATGAGGATGACGGCGACATCGCCGCCCTCTATGTCGAGGCCGCGATTACCTGCACTCCGCGTCAGCTCTGGAACCTGAAATCCGGAGAACCCAACCCGCATGCCCGCACGAGCGAGGTCATGTCGGTATTGGAGCGCTGGATGGACAGGATTGAGCGTGGTCGTCCTGTTCATCCAGGAATTCTCCACATGGTTCTCCATACGCTGGAATTGTCGTCGACGCCCCAGCGCGCTCTACGGGCTGCTGACATGTTGTGCGGGTTAGCGCCCGACGCCGGTCACCTGGAGCACATGCCGGCGCATATCTATGTGCTTTGCGGCGACTATGCGCGGTCTCTGTCGCAAAGCGAACGCGCCGTCCGCGCGGACGACAGGTATCTTGCGTATGCCGGTGACCGGAACTTCTACACCACGTCGCGATGTCACGATCTTCACATGTTCATGTACGCCGCCATGTTCCTCGGCCAATACGCCAAAGCCACGTATGCCGCCGACCGAATCCGCGCGATGGCAACGCCGGAACTGATTTCGAAAAGTGCGCCCTTCATGGCCTCCATCCTGGACGGTTACTCCGCCATGTGCACGCACGTCCCGGTTCGCTTTGGCCGCTGGCACGAGCTGATCGGATTGCGTGCCCCGGACCAGGATTCGCGCCCGCCGATCGGCGTTGCAATGGATGCCTACGGGCAAGCCGTGGCACACGCCGCACTCGGCCATCTGGAAGAGGCGGAGGCCGCTCAGTGCGCTTTCGCTGAGGCCACCACCGCAGTTCCCGAGGACGCAATTTTCCTCAGCAATACCGTTCGGGACACTCTCGGCGTCGGCGCGGCCATGCTGGATGGCGAGTTGGAGTATCGGAACAAAAACTACGATCGTGCGTTCGCCAGTCTGCGCCGGGCAGTCTCCTGTGATGACGCGCTGAACTACACCGAACCGTGGGCGTGGATGCATCCACCGCGCCACGCGCTAGGCGCGCTCCTGGCGGAACAGGGAATGTTCCGGGAGGCCGAAGCGGTATATCGCGCAGACCTCGGCTACGACCGGAGTCTTCCGCGTTGCTGTCAGCACCCCGACAACGTCTGGGCACTGCAAGGGCTTGTTGAGTGCCTGGAACAGGCGGGGGATGCCAAGGAACTTCGGTTTCTCCGCCAGCGGCTGGAGTTCGCGAAGGCCCGCGCCGACGTTCCCATCGAGAGCGCCTGTTTTTGTCGGAGGGGTGCTACTTTCTGACTACGCGTGATTCTCAGCCAGGTTGAGCACTCGGTGGGGCGTGAGCAGAAGTCTGCAAGGCCGCGCCGTCCAGACAACAGTTGGATCGGAGGGCGACCTGATTCCTGAACCGGGCCGGAATCGCTCACGCGAAGAGCGGCTTGAAATCGAGGTCGAACCCGAAGGCACGCGGTCCCACCAGTTCGAGCGCGGCCTCGGTCTGCAGCGCCGCCGGCGATGCAAGCGCGATGACCCGAACCCGCTGCCCGTAGGCGATCACCTCGGTCCCGAGGGCTTCACCGGTCGATGAATCCACTACGGTGAGGATGTCCGGGGTCATCCCGGCGGGCTCGCCGTCCCGGAAGGCGACGGCAAACTCATTCTGGAAGTGGAGTTCCATGGTGGAACCGCGGTCCTCGCCAAGTCCCGCGACCGTCGCCACCCCGCGCAGGAACCCGCGCGTCGTGCGGCGTTCCATGTCGGACACCTTCCCCGTGAAGAGCACGATCCCCCCTTCCGAGGCCAGGACGGCATCCACCGGGTCTTCACCGCGCTCCCGCGCGTGGCGAAGCGCGGCGCCAATCCGCATCGCCCGGGTGACCGAACCCAGGATTGCATAGTCCTTGATCTCGCGCCCGGTCCGCGGCGCCTTGGCGGTGGCGGCGATCGAGCCGACCTCGGTCACCACCACCCGGCCCAGCCGCTCCTGCCACTGCCAGCTCGCGGCGCGCTCGACGATCACGACGTTGTCGCGGATGTCGGCGAGACAGAAGGGATAGTTCCGGAGTCCGGCGATCGCGAACGTCGTCATCTGGGCCTCGGGGAACGCCCGACCCATGCAGTCGGCGTCCACCACCGGAAGCCCGGTCCGCGCCGCCACCATGAAGCTCTGGAGCGAGTTCGCGCCCCCGATCTCGAGCGACATCACGGCGACGAAGGGCCGGCCCAGACGCTCGGCCAGCACCTGGACGGGCCGCGCCGCGACGTCGGGATCGGGGAGACGTTCCTCACCGACGAGGGGAGCTCCCATCGTGGAGACCACCGCGACCAGATCGTCATCGGCAAGAGATTGGGCCGGGATTAGGACCGGGCGGAATCCGCGTGACGCCTCCGCCCGCAGGGTCAGGAGCGAGTGGTACGGATTCCCGCCGCCCCCTGCCCCCAGGATCCAGGCGCCGGCGGCGAGGTCCTCGATCTCGGTGGGAGTGAGTTCTCTGACGCCCTCGGTCATGCGGCGGGCGATCCTAAGCGATTCGCCGGTTCGGCAGACGGTGCCGGCGAGGGACCGCCGACCTCCGGTCGGCATCGCCGCGCAAAGCGCGGCGAAACCTGCACCGCGCCTCCGTCACGGTCCGTTTCGCGGCCGTAGCCGCCCGAAAGCTCCACGTCGGGTTTTTTGGCCACGACTTTTCCATAAGGAAGCCCCCACGCGGGAAGAAATGGGCTCGGTCTTCGTCTGTACCTCATGGAGGACTCCGCCGTGAACGAACCAGCCAACCAGTCTTCGGAGGCCAATCCGCCGTTGCCGGGACGAAGCGACCATCCCTATACTGCCCGCGATGACGGGCGGGGGGAACTACCGATGACCGGCGCCGAGGCGACGCGTGTCCCCGACGCTCGGGAGCGTTCCCGCGAACCGCTCGGCCGAGCTGATCGGGTCGTCGTCACGATGCTGGCGGCGTTGCTCGGTAGCACTATCGTCGGATTCGTCGCGATCGGCGGTCAGCTCCTGGGGCTCCAGAGGCAGGTCGGTGATCTCCGTACGGAGACGCGTGAGGAGATCACCCGGCTATCCGGTCGTGTGGACAATCTCTCCGGCCGCGTGGACAACCTCTCCGAACGCGTGGACCACCTCACCGAACGCGTGGACAACCTCACCGAACGCGTGGACAACCTCTCCGAACGCGTGGACAGCCTCTCTGGACGGATGACGCGCGTCGAGACGGTTCTCCAGACCCATCACGGCCCCCTGTCCGGTCCCTGACCCGCAGCGGGCCGACGAGCCGGAGCAAGACGATCCCTATCACCAGGTCTTTGTCTTGGAGACGAAGGGGCCCCATCTCCGGGAGGCTGCGGACACCGCCTACAAGCGCTCGGTCTTCGATCTCTACTCCGAGCACGCGCAGAAAACGGATTGGGCCGCATTCGTTCCGGCGATGCACAACCGGGTACTGCGCTATGAAATCGTGGACGAAGAGGAATGGCAGCAGCGCCTGAACGCCGTGCTGGCGCACTGACCGGAGCCGGGACCATAAGCGCCGTTCACAATCTGCGGTGAGCGAATGAACAGCAAATACGAAATCGTGGTTTCCTGGAGCGGCGTGGACGGGCTCTTCGTGGCTGAAGCCCCCGAGCTTCCCGGATGCATGGCCCACGGCGACGCGCAGGAAGGCGCCATCCGCAACATCAACGAGGCGATTGCTCTCTGGATCGCTACTGCCGAGGAGTTCGGCGACCCCATCCCGGAGCCGAAGGGCGAACGCCCGATGCTGGCCTGAGGCGGCTCGTGCTGGGAAGATTTGGCAGCCCTTTCGTGCGGACCGTTCATTTCCTGACGATCGGACAGTCGCCGCGGCCGGACGTGGTGCCGGAGATTTTGGGGATGCTGGGCGACGCAGCGAGCGGGATCGAGGCCGTGGAGGCTGGCGCGCTCGATGGGTTGTCGCGAGAGGACGTGCGGGCGGGCGCGCCGCGTGACGGGGAGATGCCGCTCGTGTCCCGGCTTCGGAGCGGCGAAGAGGTGGTGATCGGCGAAGACTTCGTCGAGGAGCGGATGGCGGCGCTCCTCAACCAGCTCCCGCCGGGCGATGCCGCAGCCATCCTCTGCACCGGCCCCTTCCGCGGGATTGCCGAGCGGCCGGGGCTTATGAAGGCGGGGCCGATCTTCGACGAGACGCTCCGGGGCGCCACGCCTCCGGGGGCCACCGTGGGGATGCTGATTCCAGAGCCGCGACAGGAAGAAGATGCCCGCCGGCGGGTGCCGGATGGGTCCCGGTGCGTGATCGGCGTGGCGTCGCCCTATTCGGACGACGGGGTGGAAGCACGCCTCGCTGAGGAGTTCCGTAAGGTGGACGTCATCGGGTTGAACTGCCTGGGCTACAACGGTCCGCTGGAGGACGCCCTGCGACGCGCCACCGGCAAACCGGTGATCCTCGCCCGGCGGGCGCTGGCGGAGGCGGTGGGCCGGTTGGCGGCGGGCCGCTGACGAATTCGCGCGGCGGCCTCCCGGATGGCTACCAGTAGCGATAGCGCGGTCGGATGCCGTGAACCAGTAGCTGTAGCGCGGTTTGACTGTAACTAGTAGCTGTGGCGCCCTCTGCCAACCGTAACTAGTAGCTGTAGCGCCGTCGGACGGCGTGAACTAGTAGCTGGAGCGCGATTTCTCGACTGTAACTAGTAGCTATAGCGCCGTCGGACGGCGTGAACTAGTAGCTGGAGCGCGATTTCTCGACTGTAACTAGTAGCTGTAGCGCCGTCGGACGGCGTGAACTAGTAGCTGGAGCGCGATTTCTCGACTGTAACTAGTAGCTATAGCGCCGTCGGACGGCGTGAACTAGTAGCTGGAGCGCGGTCTCTCGACTGTAACTAGTAGCTGGAGCACGGTCTCTCGACTGTAACTAGTAGCTGGAGCGCCGTCTGCCGGACTGCTACTAGTAACAGCACAGGCCGTGCGGCCTGGATTCCCGTGGGAAGGCTATAATGCCTTACTTCCGTATCGAGACCCCGCAATGGCCATCACGTTGACCGTTACCGCCAAGGGACAGATCACCCTGCGCAAGGAAGTGCGCGAACACTTGGGAGCCAGGCAGGGCGACAAGGTTGATGTGGACCTGCTGCCGGACGGCCAGATCCTGCTCCGCGCGAAGCCCGGAGAGCCGATCTCCAGCGTCTTCGGCATGCTGGCGGAACCGGGAACGCGCCGACGCTCCGTTGAGGAACTGAACGAGGCTGCGGCCGCGGGATGGGCGGGTGAGGAGTGAAGATCACTGCCGATACCAACCTCCTGCTGCGCGCGACCGTGCGGGACGACCCGGCGCAGGCCCGCGTCGCGGAGGCCCTGCTGAGTCAGGCGACTGTCGTCTCCGTTCCCGCGCCGGTGCTCTGCGAATTCGTGTGGGTGCTGAAGCGGACGTACGGCCGTAGCTCCAGCGAGGCCGCCGCGGCGATTGAGGCAATTCTCCGCAGCCGCACGGTCTCGACGGACTTCCCGGCGGTAGAGGCGGGACTCCGCCTGCTACGCGCCGGGGGCGACTTCGCCGATGGGGTCATCGCCCACCAGGGCGGGAGCCTCGGTGGAACCATCCTGGCGAGTTTCGATCGGCGCGCGGTGGCCCGTCTCAAGGAGGCCGGCATGGAGGCCGCGGATCCGTCCGACCTGGTCGTCCGCAGTTCACCGGAGTCCGGCGACCGTTCGTCCAGCCCGGGGTAGCGGGAGCAGCGAGCGGTCGCGCCCTCCCGGGACTCAAAGCTGGTGCGGCCCTCACGTTGGCATAGCGCAGCGCCATCGGCGCTGATTTCGCGCTCCCGCGCGATGCCGGTCGGAGACCGGCGCTCCGGTGTCGCGCGCCATGCGGCTGAGCAGTCGTACGCGATTTCGCCCGCCCTCCCGGGTGCTGCCGGCCGAGCCGGTCCCCCTTCACGGATACCATGCGAAGCCCACCGCCACCCCGCCACTCACGAGGGAAAAAAGTCATGCGTCTCGCTCGCCGCCACCCGTTCACCTCCGCGCTGGCCGCCGCCCTGCTCACCAGCGCCGCGGCCGCCCCCGCCGCGGGACAGCCCGCGGTGCTCGAGTCCTTCCGGGCCCAGATCGCGCTGAAGTCGGCAAGCGGCCCCCGAATCTCGCCCGACGGCCGCTTGATCGCGTATTCGGTGACCACGACGGAATGGGAGGCCAACCGGTTCGACCGGGAGATCTGGCTGGTTGCCGCCGGCGGCGAGCCCATTCAGCTCACCCGCACCCAGTCCGGGAGCAGCACCGGGCACCGCTGGTCTCCGGACGGGTCCCGCCTCGGCTTCCTCGCGGACCGCGGTGACGGCGAGCAGATCTACCTCATCCCCCCCGGGGGCGGCGAGGCCGTGCGGCTCACTTCCCACGACGGCGGCATCCGGTCGTTCCGCTTTTCGCCCGACGGTGGCCGGATCGCGTTCGCGGCCACCGACCCCGCTCCCGACGACTTCGAGGGGCGCGAGGAAAGCTACGGCGATTACGCCGTCGAAGACGCGGACTTCCGCATGTCCCACCTCTGGGTGACCCCGGTGCGAGCGGGAACCGCGCCACGCCGCCTGACCGGGGGAGACGGCTTCACGGTCGGGTCGTTCGATTGGTCGCCGGACGGTCGCGAGATCGCCTTCGACCACACGCCCACGCCCCAGGTCAACTCATCTCGAGACGCGGACATCTCGGTCGTCGAGGTGGCCACGGGAACGGTCCGGACGCTGGTCGTGGATCCCGCCCGCGAACGCGGACCGATGTGGTCGCCGGACGGTGCGCGCATCCTCTTCACCACCTCGGCGGACGCGAGCCCTTACTACGGAAACACCGAACTCGCGGTGATCCCGGCAGCCGGCGGCGAATCCCGCATTCTGACCGCCGGTTTCGACGAAAACCCGTCCCCGCTGGCGTGGAACGACGCCGGCGTCTTCTTCGTCGCTTCGCAGCGCACCGCGCGCCAACTGTTCCTGCTGGATCCCGAGTCGGGCGAAGTGACCCTCGAGTTGGACACCCCCGAGATGATCATGGCGGCGGACATCTCGGCCGACGGCTCGACGCTGGCGATCCAGGGCGAGGACCGCACCACCGTCGCCGAGATCTACCGCAAGCCGCGCGGCGCCGGCGCGCCGGAACGGGTCACCGACATGACTGCCCAGATCGCCGACTGGGGTGATCTGGGCAACCGCGAAGTGGTGCGGTGGGCGAGCGAGGACGGCGCCGAGATCGAGGGGGTGCTCATGAAGCCTCCCGGCTATGACCCCGGCCGCACCTACCCGCTCATGGTGGTCATCCACGGAGGGCCGACCGGCACCTCCCGGCCGCAACTGGTCGGCGGCTACGTCTACCCCGTCCTCGAATGGCTGAAGAAGGGCGCCGTGGTGATGATGCCCAACTACCGCGGCTCGGCCGGCTACGGCGCCGAGTTCCGCGCGCTCAACGTGCGCAACCTCGGCGTCGGCGACGCGTGGGACGTTCTCTCCGGGGTCGAGGCGCTGGTAGAGCGGGGCGTCGCGGATCCGACCCGCGTCGCGGCGATGGGCTGGAGCCAGGGCGGCTACATCTCCGCCTTCCTCACCACCAGCAGCGACCGCTTCCGCGCGATCTCGGTGGGCGCCGGCATTTCCAATTGGATGACCTACTACGTGAACACCGACATCCACGCCTTCACCCGCGAGTACCTGAAGGCGACCCCCTGGGACGACCCCGAGATCTACGCCAAGACCTCACCCATGACCTACATCCAGCAGGCCAGCACCCCGACGTTGATCCAGCATGGCGAGTTCGACGCCCGCGTCCCGACTCCCAACGCCTACGAGCTGTACCAGGGACTCCAGGACGTCGGGGCCGAAACCCAGCTCATCATCTACAAGGGCTTCGGCCACGGGATCACGAAGCCGCGCGAGCGGCTCGCCGCGATGGTGCACAACTGGGAGTGGTTCGCCCGCCACATCTGGGGGGAAGCGGTCGATCCCACCAGCGAGTGAGCGCGGCGCACTTCTAGCCGTCCCCGCGCCTCTGCGCGAGCAGCGGAGGGAGTTTCGCACCCCTCCGGGGCGCGATGCCGGCCAGTTCTCCCGGTGGGGGCCTGAAGACCGGCGCTCCTTGGCCTCCCCCATACTTGGCGGCGCATGGCTGAGATGAAGCGGCATCCGAGCCTGTTCGAGCCGGCGACGCTGCTGTTCGGCGCGGCCCTCGCGCTGCTCGGCGCGGTGATCGGCATGGAGCTGCTGACCCGGGTCGGGATCACCCCGAACAGCTCGATCATCGCCGCCGTCATCGCCATCGCGGTGGGGCGGCTGCCGCTCGCGATCACCCGCCGGTTCCGGAGCACCGCGCGCCAGAACCTGCTGCAGACGGTCATCTCGGCCGCCACCTTCGGAGGCGCGAACGCCGTTCTCCTGCCGGCGGGGATGGTGTGGCTCTTCGGCCGGCCGGATCTGGTGCCCGCGATGATCTTCGGGGCGGTACTGGGCGCGCTCCTCGACATCGCCATGCTCTACCGGCTCTTCGGCAGCCAGGTGTTTCCCGCGGAGGGCCTCTGGCCGTCGGGCATCGCCACCGCGGAATGCCTCCGGGCGGGAGACGAGGGCGGCAAGCGGGCGGCGCTCCTCGGCGTCGGGGGCGCGCTCGGAGCGCTCGGACACCTCGCCGGAATACCGACCGACATCGTGGGGGTCTGCTGGATCGGAAACCAGGTGGCGCTCCTGATGTTCGGGCTCGGACTCCTCGCGCGCGGCTATGCCCCCGAATTCCTCGGCGTGGACCTCGCCGCGATCCACGCGCCCCACGGGGTGATGATCGGCGCCGGCGCGGTCGCGCTCTGGCAGATGGCGCGCGCGGTGCGGGGAGCCAAAACCTCCGACCCGGCGGCGCCGAACCAGCCGCCGAGGGCCGGTCTCTCGACCTTCCTCACCGGCTACGCGGCCTTCGCGGGCGCCGCCGCGATCGTGGCCCTCCTCGCCGGGCTCGCCACCGGGATGGGCGCCCTCGGCATCCTCGCCTTCAGCGCCTTCGCGGCGGCCGCCGCCCTCATCTCGGAACTGCTGGTGGGCGTTTCAGCGATGCACTCGGGCTGGTTCCCGGCGTTCGCCACCTCGCTCATCTTCCTGCTGCTCGGAATGCTGCTCGGGTTCCCGCCGCTCGCCCTGGTCATGCTCGCCGGGTTCGCTTCGGCGACCGGACCCGCGTTCGCCGACATGGGCTACGACCTGAAGGCCGGCTGGATCCTGCGGGGCGAAGGCAAGGATCCGGACTACGAACGGGCCGGGCGGCGGGCCCAGCGAAGCGCGGAGGTGTTCGGGCTGCTGGTCGCTTCCGGACTCGTCCTGATGACCTACACCGCCTACTTCGAGGCGGGCCTCTTCCCGCCCTACGACCGGGTGGCGGTGGCGACCATCGCCGCCGGCCAGAACCCCGACCTCGCGGGGCAGCTTGCGCTCTGGATGGTTCCCGGCGCGATCCTGCAGTTCCTCGGCGGACCGAACCGGCAGATGGGGGTCCTCTTCGCGACCGGCCTCCTGATCGTGAACCCGGTGGCCGGCTGGGCTGCCCTCGCCGCGCTCTTCGTCCGGCGCCTCGTGAGCTGGCGGACCGGAGACTGGTTCGACTCCCAGCGCTACCTGCTGGCCGGGGGGCTCATCGCCGGCAGCGCGCTGATGAGCTTTTCGTCCGGAGTGGCGTCGGGGATGTTCACCCGCCGGTAGCGAGCGGTACCATGAACCCGATGTCCCGAGGCGGCCTGCGTGTGGGCGCCGGGCTAGCCGCGCTCGCTCTCCCGATGCTCTCCGGTTGCGGCGACGCGCCGGAGTCCGAAGGTCCGGGTCCCCTGGTGGTGGCAGCCGACGTGGGTTTCGCCCCGCACGCCATGATGGCGCCGAACGGCGAACTGGAAGGCTTCAACGTGGATCTCGCGCGGGAGATCGCGGCCCGGCTCGGCCGGCCCGGCTTCGAGATCGTCGACTCCGAGTGGTCGTCGATCTTCTCGGGGCTCTACGCCAAGAAGTTCGAGTTCGTCATCGCCCCCACCACGATCACCGAGGGGCGGGCCGAGCGCGTCCTGCTCACCGAGGGCTATCTGGACACCGACCCGGTCTTTCTCCGGCGCAGCGATGACCCCGAACTGACCGACCTCGCCCAGCTCCGGGGACAGGCGATCGCCGTGAACAACGGCTCGGCCTACGACCTCTGGGTGACCGACAACCACGAAGCGCTCGGGTTCGAGGTGCTCCGCTACGGCAAGAACGCCGACGCGGTGCAGGCAGTGCTTTCGGGGAGGGCGTTCGCCAACCTGGTGGGCGAGTCGGTCGCCATGTGGGCCATCCGCCAGAACGCGGGCGTACGGGCCGACTACCGCATTCGGGCCGAAACCGCCTTCGCCGCCGCGTTCCGGAACGACGACATCGCGTTCCGCAACGAGGTCGAGACCATTCTCGAGTGCATGAAGGCGGACGGGACCATCGCGCGGTTCCACCGCGAATGGCTGGGGACCGATCCGGCGCCGGGTTCGGCCGCGGTGACTCCGTATCCCGGCTTCGGGCCGCCGGGGCTCCCCGGATTCATGGAAACGCCGGGCCGGAAGCCCTGCGGGTGAACGCGGTTCTCGAACTGCGGGGGGTCGGCAAGACCTTCGCCGGGATCCCTGCCCTCCGGGACATCCACCTCGCGGTCGGCGACTCGGAACTCGTGGCGCTCATCGGGCCCTCGGGTTCGGGGAAGAGCACCCTGCTCCGCTGCTGCAACCGGCTCGCCGAGCCCGACGCCGGCGAGGTCTTCTTCGAAGGCCGTCCGGTCCCGGCGGCGGGCAGCGACCTCGCGTCCGTGCGAAGGCGCATGGGCATGGTCTTCCAGGCGTTCAACCTCTACCCGCACCTGACCGCGCTCCAAAACGCCGCGCTCGCTCCGCGCCGCGCGGCAGGGCTCACCCAGAGCGACGCCGAGGCGGCCGCCCGGGAGGCGCTCGAACGCGTGGGGCTCGGGGACCGGACGGACGCGATGCCCGACGAACTCTCGGGCGGCCAGCAGCAGCGGGTGGCCATCGCGCGGGCGCTCGCGCTCCGGCCTCACATCCTCCTGCTCGACGAGCCCACGAGCGCTCTCGACCCCGAGCTCGTGGGCAGCGTGCTCCGGGTGATCCGGTCGCTCAAGGAGGACGGGGTCGCGATGATGATCGCCACCCACGAGATCGGCTTCGCCCGGGAGGCCGCCGACCGGATCGCCTTCCTCGCCGAGGGGCGGATCCTCGAGATCGGCCCGCCGGAGGAAATCCTCGACCAGCCGAAGACCGAACGGCTCCAGAGCTTCCTGACCCGGCTTTAACAGCCTGTGGTGGAACTCACGCGGCGTTCGAGCGGCGATGCATCCCGGCTGAACCACTCCGCTTCGCTCCGTTCTGCGTTGCGTTTCGGTCGAAATACACCCGGTATTCCTCCCTCACGCGCCTTGTCAGCCGGGCGCCTCCCCGCTCTCGGCGCTCACGCGAGTTCCACCACAGGCTGTTAGGCGCTTCCAGCGATGCGGATCTTCTTCGACCCGGAGGTCCTCGCCGCCGCCTGGCCGGGCATCCGTTCGGGACTCGGGGTAACGCTCGGGCTCGCGCTCTCCTCGATCGCTGCCGGAGTCGCGCTCGGGCTGCTGCTCGCGACGGCGCGGGCCCTCCTCCGGGGGGCGGCGCTCCGCCCCGTCGGCGGCCTGATCGCAGCCTACGCCGACGTCTTCCGGGCCATGCCGCCGCTCGTCCTGCTGGTGGTCCTCTACTTCGCCGCGCCGTTCGCCGGGGTCGAACTGAGTGGGTTCATGGCGTCCTTCGTGGCGCTCGGGCTCGTGCTCGGCGCTTCCGCCGAAGAGATCTTCTGGGCCGGGATCACCTCGGTGAACCGGGGCCAGTGGGAGGCCGCGCTCTCCACCGGCCTGAGCCGCGGCACCGCGCTCCGCGAGGTGGTCCTGCCGCAGGCGCTCCGGCTCACCATCCCCCCGCTCACCAACCGGGCGATCGCCACCGGCAAGAACACCGCACTCGCTTCGGTGGTGGCGGTGCCCGAGGTGCTGAACCAGGCCGCGAGCATCCAGGCGCAGACCGCGAGTCCGGCGCCGCTCCTGCTCGCCGCCGGGGTTTATGTGGCCCTCTTCCTGCCCCTGGTCCGTGTGGGTCGCTGGCTGGAGACCCGCTTCCCCACCCGCTGAGCCGACATGTCCGAGTTCTTCCAGACCTTCCTGAACCTCGAGGTCATGGCGGAGAGCTCCGGGCTCCTGCTGCGCGGACTCGTCGTGACCCTGGAGGCGTGTCTCATCGTGGTCCCCGGGGGGCTCTTCTTCGGGGCGGCGCTCGCCCTCGCCCACACGCTCGCCCCCGCGTCAGCGACCCGGGTCCTCTCCTGGGGAGTGGATCTCGTGCGCGCCTTCCCGCCGCTGGTGCTGCTGGTGCTGGTCGTCCACGGCCTGCCCTTCCTGGGGATCGAACCACCGCCGCTCCTCGGCGTCGGGATCGCGCTCACCATCAACACCTCGACCTACTACGGAGAGATCCTGCGGGCCGGCATCGGGAGCATCGAGCCGACCCAGTGGGAGGCGGCGCGCTCCACCGGCCTCGGAACCGCCGCCACCCTCCGCTACGTGGTGCTTCCCCAGGGGATCCGGAACGTGCTCCCCGACCTCGCCGGGAACACCCTGGAAGCCGTGAAGCTGACCTCGCTGGCGAGTGTGGTGGCGCTCCCGGATCTCCTGCGGATGGCGCGGGTGGCGCAGGGAGTCCACTTCAACCCGTCGCCGCTGATCCTCGCCGCGATCCTGTATCTCGCGATCCTCTGGCCGCTGGTCCGGCTGGTCCGGCGGCTGGGCGGCCGCGCGGTGCTGCCGGCCTAGTCGGGCGGCCGTCTCAGGTTTGGGGGCGTGCTAAGGTGAAACTCATGGATGCCAACCCGCGCGAGGCGCTCCAGCGCCTCGTTGCCCGGTTACCGGAGCCCATCGTGCCGGCTGCGCTCCGCGCCGTAACCGAACTGGCCATCCAGCGTGATCCGTTCCTGGCGAACCTGCTCGCCGCCCCCGAGGAAGACGAAGAGTTGACCGATGGGGCACGACAGGCCATACGGGAGGGAGACGCAGACATTGATGCCGGCAGGGTCCACAGCACAGAAGAGATCGAACGGGAATTCGGGCTCTGACGCGTTCGGTTTCCTGGTCCACGCGCGCTCGGCGGGACCTGCGGCATCTCGATCCACCGACGAGGGGTCGGATTGAGCGCGCCATACGGAGTTTCGCTGAAGACGGGGGCGAGGTCCGGAAACTCAAGGGATGTGCCGACCGCTGGCGGCTCCGGGTAGGCGATTAGCGCGTCATCTTCCGTTACGACGCCGACGGTCGAATCGCCCAAGTCGTGACCGTCCTGCACCGGAGCGAGGCGTACCGGTAGCTCCCCCGGGCGCCCGAACGCGGGGGTGTGGTCAGCGCGCGCAGCGTTCGTTCGGGGCGCCCGTCGGCCCACCCGGGTGGAACGGCGGCGGCGGTACGAGAAACCCTGGTCCACCAGCGCCCATTCCGGAGCAACTCACTCCATATCCACGAACCGGACCCGATGTCCCGTCGGCGCCACCTCGACCCGGAGCGAAAGTCCGTCCAACAGAAACGTTCCGCCGACTCCGACGGCTCCCGGCCGGTTCCCGTCCTCGTCTCGGGAGCACTCATCGAGAGTCCCGTTGCGGTTCGTGTCGATACAAACGAAATCCTCGAGCGAGGCGACGACCACGGTGTCGGAGTTCCCGACGAACCGACGCGGGCCGCCGGTGTTGAAGAGACCGTCCACATTCGCATCAATCACACCTACCAGGACGGGTTCGCCGACAGGCGGATGGACTTCGCCAACCCAGGTGCTCCCCCCCATCACGCCCAGCCCCTGGGAAAGATCGCGCCCGGTCCACAACCGGATTGCGTAGGGAAGCGTTTCGCCCGAGGCGTAGGAGACATGCAGCACCGTGTGGACGCCGGGTTCGCGCCACGGGTCCTCCCGATTGCGCGCCAGCAGCAGGGGAGGTCCGTCATCGGTCAGATCGCGGTTCTGGTTGCGATCCACATGGATGCGGTCCACGAAGTGCTCGAAGTAGGCGAGGGGGTCGGGCGGGTCCTCGCACAGCTCGGGAAAGAGAGCGGTTTCGCACGCTTCGGCCCGGTGGAACCGGTCGACCATGACGTGGAACTCACGGGTTCCGTCCCCCAGTTCGAAGACGTGGTAGGACTGCTCGTCCCCCTCCGGTTCCGGAAAGACGACGGACGCGTTCCGCCCGGCGAGCGTCCGGGCTACGGGGTATTCCGCGTTCGTGACGGGCGAAACGCCCTCCACGTTCGTGCGGAATGCCAGTTGCTCGCTTGGGGCGTCCGGGTCCAGGACGGAGTCCAGCCGGTCCGGCATCCCGTCGCCATCGTCATCATCGTCGAGGTTGTCCCCGATTCCGTCCCCGTCCGTATCCCTCCATTCTGCCGGGTCCAGGGGGAACGGGTCGGCAGCGTTCTCAACCCCGTCACCGTCGGCGTCTCGATCCTCGAAGTTGCCGATGCCGTCGCGGTCCGTGTCGAGGTATTCGCGCCGATCCGTGGGGAGGGCGTCGAGGAAATCCAGCGCGCCGTCATCATCATCGTCCGGATCCCGGGGGTTGGGAATTCCGTCGCCGTCCGGATCCTCGTCCATCGGCGGAGCGCCCCTTGCCTGGAGTCCGCCGGCCGAGAGCCATTCCCATATCTCCGGCCAGGGAGTGACTCCCGGCGCGCAGTGTCCGCCGGGCGCGGCGAGGTCCCAGCGGGTGTCGAGCCCCAGGATCTCGTCGTAGTAGTGGGCCAGAGCAACGGACTCGTCGTGCAGGAAGTCCCCGGTGGTGGCTTGCACGAAAACACGGAAGCGCGCCCCCACGAAGGCCGCGGAAGACGGGTTCCAGGGAAAGGAGGGGCTCCACTCGGGCGCGGCGCGGGGCGGGCGCCGGCCGGAGTCCGGATCCCACAAACAGCCGCACCAGGCGTGAAAGCCGCCCCCGTAAATCCCCGCGTACCGCTCGAAGAACCGGGCGAGGAAACAGGTCCCCTGGGACGCGCCCAGGAATACGATCCGGTCTTGGTTGACCGCGACCGAGGCGCCGAACCCGCTCTGCAGAAGTTCATGGAGGAGCCGCAGGTCCCGGTGCTCCCAGGCGCGCCGGCCTCCCCCTTCGAACTCCTGGTCGAACAACTCGACCGGATGCCCGCGCGGGGTGGATTGCGGCGAGGCCACCAGGGCCGCTATGAGGCCCAGTTCGTGCGCCGAGGCGATGGGCTCCGAATCGGCAGGGATGAAGCCCACCAGCCTCTCGGTGGTGCCCGTCGCGAGGCCGTGCAGAAAGATCAGCACGCCGCGCGGCTCATTCAGATCCCAGCTTTCGTCGAAGTGCAGCCGGAAGCGGGCGGTACGACCCTCGGAGTTCGTGAAGCTTCCATCCAGCGGTGAACCGGCGGGCGGGTCCGGTTCGGGAGGCGGGGGCGGTGGAACTGGCGCCGGTTGGCTGGGAACCGAGGGAGCGGACGCCGGAGCGCCGTCACCCGCGCAGCCCGCGACAAGCCAGGCGGCCGGAGCCGACAGCAGGAGAACCAGGGCCGCCCATCCGGAGGTGGACGAGGCAGTTCTCGGGTGCGGCATCAGGTCGGCCCGTTCGGGCGCGCGGAGTTTGCCACCGGCGCGGCGCAAACGGTACGCCGAGCCTCAGTCCGGCGGCAGCGGCGCGGTGCGCTCCGTGATCAGCCCGTAGTGCTCGGTCCGCCGGTGGCGGGCGAAATCGAAGACGTGGCGCTTCAGGTCCGCACCCATTTCGAGGTCGCAGTCGGCGACGATCAACTCATCCCCTTCCCCCACCGATTCGGCGACGATCTCGCCATTCGGCGAGACGATCGCCGAGCCGGCGATCAGGCGGCTGCCGTCCTCGACGCCGCACTTCGCAGCGGCCACCACCCAGGTGGCGTTCTGGTAGGCGCCCGCCTGGAGCGAAAGCCGGTGGTGGAACATCCGGAGGTGCGCCGGCTCCCGGTGGTGGATGTTCACCTCCGGGGTGTTGTAGCCGAGCAGGATCATCTCCACGCCCTGGAGCCCGAGCACCCGGTAGGTCTCCGGCCAGCGGCGGTCGTTGCAGATGCACATCCCGAACACCCCGCCGAAGGCGCGCCACACGGGGAATCCGAGGTCGCCGACCTCGAAGTAGCGCTTCTCGAGATGCTGGAAGGGAGCCTCGGGCAGGTGTTCCGAATGTCCCGGGAGGTGGACCTTCCGGTACTTCGCGAGGATCTCGCCCCGGTCCACCAGGATCGCGGTATTGAAATGCCGGACCTGGTCCGCTGCGCGCACGAGTTCGGCGTACCCGAGATGGAACCCGACTCCGAGCCGCCGCGAGGCATCGAAGAGCGGGCGCGTCTCCGGCCCGGGCATCGCGGTTTCGAAGTACCCGTCCGCAGCGGACGCGTCCTCGAAGAAGTAGCGCGGGAAGAACGTCGTCAGGGTGAGCTCCGGAAAGACCACCAGCCGGCACCCGGCGCCGGCAGCCCGTTCCAGCAGGTCGAGCAGCCGCCCGACCACCTCGGTCCTCGTCTCTTCCGGCTGGATCCCGCCGATCTGCGCGGCGGCGACCCTCAAATTGCGCATGGCCCGGATTGTAGGAGCCGCCGGCGCGCGGACCCGCCAGCCCGAAGTCGAACCCGGGAGACGGTCCCCTCAGTGTTCGGTCGGCGCTATCAGGCGAACCGTGGGAAAGTAGGTTCGGAACCGGGACACATCGCGAGTGAGGACGGTGATGTCCGCCACTTCAGCATGCGCGCCGATGAAGAAATCGGGGAGGGGAGAGGATCGAACCCCGCCGGCTCGCCGGTAGCGGCGAAAGGCGCGTCCGGCCACGAACGCCGCCTCGTAGGGGAGCTGCAACCGCTCCAGCGTGAGTTCGTTCAGGCCGGCGTCCAGGGAAGCGTGGTCCCCGAATCTGACCGAAATCTCCGCGTAGATGACTGGATTGATTCCCACCGCGCCGATGACAAGTGCATCGCGAAGGGCCTGTTTCGACCAGCGACCCCACGAGGGGTCTCCACCAAAGATGTCGAGCAGAACATTCGAGTCAGCGAGAAACACTCAGTCTTCCCCGCGGGTAAGGCGCATCACCTCGTCGGTAGAAAGCCCTGGGCCCGCTATCCCGGTGGCTCTCCGAATTCGTTCCTCGATGAGTTCGCGCTTGCTCAGCAAGGGGCGGATTACGGCCGCTCCGTCGGTCTCCTCGAAGCGGACCTCCGTCCCGGGAAGCAGGCCCAGCCGGCGTCGCAGCCGCTGGGGAATGGTCACCTGGCCCTTGGTCGTGATCTTCATGCCGGTAGTATGACTTTGCAAAGTCTTACTGGCAAAATTCTTACCTTCCTCCCGGCGGTGCTGCGGGACGCGGGGTACCACACTTCGATCGCCGGGAAGTGGCACCTCGGCCAGGCGGCGGACCAGAGCCCCCCGACCCGCGGATTCGACCGCTCCTTCGTCCTCCTCACGGGGGCGGCCAGCCACTTCGAGGACGCCGCGCCCGTGGACACCCTCGACGACATTCACTACCGGCGCGACGGAGAGATCGTTCCCGCGCTTCCGGAGGGCTTCTATTCGACCCGCGCCTACACCGACGAACTCATCGGCTACCTCCGGGAGGCGAAGGAAGCGGGGAAACCGTTCTTCGCGCTCGGGACCTACACCGCGCCGCACTGGCCGCTCCAGGTTCCCGACGAGTTCCTCGACCTCTACGCCGGCGCCTACGACGGCGGCTGGGAGGAACTGGCCGGACGGCGCGTCGCCGGGGCGAAGCGGGCCGGCGTGATTCCGGAAGACGCGGTCCTCCCGCCGCTGCCCAACTATTCCCGGCGCTGGGACGAACTGAGCGGGGCCGCGAGACCCCGGGCCGGTTTCCGGCTTGACCTCGAGGTGAGTCGGACATGCCCCGGTCTGGCGGAGCTGCCGCGCCACCGGTCACCCTCGCTACCGCCGGGAGGACCAGCCCGCTTCCACGCTGAACAGCACCAGCACGGGGCGCGAACGGGTGACAACTGTCTCCGGTAGGGTGACCGGATCGGGACTCGCGGGAAAGTCGTACACGACGTCCCAGGTTTCCTCAACCGTGCGCGACCCCGCCACCAGGAGATCCATCCGCGGGCGGAGCACGAATCGTCCCAACCTGAGCGTCGCGCCGAACGAACCGCCGACCAGTATCGCCCCCCGACCGGCCTCGACACTCCCTCCGTCGAGTCCGATGGGATCGCCAGTGTTCGGACCCGGCTCATACCCTGGCGGGAGATCGTCCGGCCCGGTAATCCAGGGCGGCGCGCCACTGAACTGCATGCGATGGGAACCGCTGCCTCCGAACAACAGGTATCCCGCCCCCACACCGACGAAATACGCAAAGTCGCTGTCGCGATAGGGGATCTCCAGGACGACGAGCGCACTCACCAGGTCGGACGGCGCGTCCGGAACCGCAAACAGGTCCGGCCTGAGTAAGCCGGCTTCCCGCATCAGCGCCGTGGGGGTGGCCAAGCCGGCGTCCAGACGCTGGTAGCGGGCATCGAAGCCCCATCGCCCGCGGAGCGCCCGCAGTCCTGCCCCCCAGCTCGCCTCGCGGCCGGTCATCGCCACCGATCTCTCGCCGGGGGGCCCACCCTCGAGATCCACGTCTCCCCGCGAGCCAACAACGCCCAGCCCCCCGTACCCGGAGAGCTGGAACTCCCACGAACGCGCCGACTGCTGCGCCGATGCAGCACCAACGGACAGAACGAGGACAAATGCACTTAGAAGCGGAAAGCGCAACATGACAATCCGCATCATAGTCTCCTCATAGTCCCCTCATAGTCCCATTCGCCATAATCGCCTCGTGCGCCTCACTGCTCTCGCCTCCCTTCTCGCCCTAGCGGCCTGCACCGCGCCGGAGCCCGAGCCGCCGCCCGCCCGCCCCAACATCCTGGTCCTCATGGCCGACGACCTGGGCTACACCGACATCGGGGCCTTCGGCGGCGAGATCCGGACCCCGAACCTGGACACGCTGGCCGCGTCGGGGCTGCGGTTCACGAGCTTCTACACCGCCGCCACCTGCTCTCCGACCCGCGCGATGCTGCTATCCGGGGTGGACCACCACCGGGCCGGGCTCGGGGGCATGGCGAGCCTGATGGGGGACGACCTCCAGGGCCGGATCGGCTACGAGGGGTATCTGAACGAGCACGTCCTCCACCTGCCGGCGGTGCTGCGGGACGCGGGGTACCACACTTCGATCGCCGGGAAGTGGCACCTCGGCCAGGCGGCGGACCAGAGTCCCCCGACCCGCGGATTCGACCGCTCCTTCGTCCTCCTCACGGGGGCGGCCAGCCATTTCGAGGACGCCGCGCCCGTGGACACCCTCGACGACATCCACTACCGGCGCGACGGAGAGATCGTTCCCGCGCTTCCGGAGGGCTTCTATTCGACCCGCGCCTACACCGACGAACTGATCGGCTACCTCCGGGAGGCGAAGGAAGCGGGAAAACCGTTCTTCGCGCTCGGGACCTACACCGCGCCGCACTGGCCGCTCCAGGTTCCCGACGAGTTCCTCGACCTCTACGCCGGCGCCTACGACGGCGGCTGGGAGGAACTGGCCGGACGGCGCGTCGCCGGGGCGAAGCGGGCCGGCGTGATTCCGGAAGACGCGGTCCTCCCGCCGCTGCCCAACTATTCCCGGCGCTGGGACGAACTGAGCGACCAGGAGCGCCGGGTCGAGGCCCGGAAGATGGAGCTTTACGCCGCCATGGTCGAACGGCTCGACCACCACGTGGGCCGGCTGATCGCGGCGCTCCGCGAACTCGGGGAGTTCGACAACACCGTGATCCTCTTCTTCTCCGATAACGGCGCGGCCGGCGAGGACGTCAGCCGGCTCGCCGACAACCAGACCTTCCTGCCCGAGCGCTTCGATCTCTCCTACGAGACCATGGGCCGTATGAACTCGTTCGTCTACTACGGCCCCGAGTGGGCCAGCGCGGCGAGCGGCCCCTACCGCTACTTCAAGCAGTTCGTCCACGAGGGCGGCATCCGGGTGCCCGGCTTCGCGGTCGTGCCTCCGGCGCTCGCCGAGCAGCTTCCGGGAGCCACGACCGGCGCCTATCTCCATGTGACCGACCTGTTTCCCACCTTCCTCGACCTCGCGGGAGCGGAAACGCCGGCCGCGGAGGACAAGATCCTGCCGGTCGGGCAGTCCATCCTTCCCCTGCTGCGCGGCGAAGTGGAGACGGTCCACCTCGAACCCACGGCCGGCTGGGAGATCTTCGGCCGCCGCGCGATCCGCAAGGGTTCGTGGAAGGCCGCCTGGCTGGCCCCGCCGCTCGGGACGAGTGACTGGACGCTCTACAACCTGGACGAGGACCCGGGCGAGTTGACGGACCTCGCCGGCGAGCGCCCGGAGGTGCTCACGGAGCTCCTCGCCGCGTGGGACGACTACGTGGAGGAGAACGGAGTCATCGTGGTGGAGGAGGACCGGGCCTTCGGCCCTCCGGTGCCGCAGCGCTGAGCGAGCACGACGATGATCAGAGTGAACCTTGGGGAGGCGAGGGCGCACCTTTCCCAGATCGTTGACGCGGCCTTGCGCGGAGAACGTGTCGTGCTGTGCCGGAGAAACGTCGAGATTGTTGAGATTCGCCCGCTACCGCCGACCCCTGTAAAACAGCGGCCCGTTGGAATCGACAGTGGGATGGAAATCCCGGATAGCTTCTTTGAGCCGACCCTTGACGAGGAGTTACGCAAAGGCGAAGTCTCAGGAGACTGACTCCTAAGCCCGGATTTCTCACTGCGCGACGCGCATCGAGATCGCGCATCGTCGAGCGCGAACAAGCACGCGGACGGCGGAGCGCCGGTCTCCGACCGGCATCGACCGCCGGGAGGCGGTCGAAACCGCGTACCCCAACTGAGCAAAAGCGCCCGGACGGCTTGGAGCGCCCGTCTCCGACCGGCATCGACCGCCGAGAGGCGATCGAAACCGCGTACCCCAACTGAGCAAAACGCGCGGACGGCGGAGCGCCGGTCTCCGACCGGCATCGACCGCCGGGAGGCGGTCGAAACCGCGTGCCCCCAACTGAGCAAAAGCGCGGGGACGGCGGAGCGCCGGTCTCCGACCGGCATCGACCGCCGAGAGGCGGTCGAAACCGCGTGCCCCCAACTGAGCAAAAGCGCGCGGACGGCGGAGCGCCGGTCTCCGACCGGCATCGACCGCCGGGAGGCGGTCGAAACCGCGTACCCCCAACTGAGCAAAAGCGCGGGGACGGCTTGGAACGCCGGCCTCCGACCGGCATCGACCGCCGGGAGGCGGTCGAAACCGCGTACCCCCAACTGAGCAAAACGCGGGGACGGCTTGGAGCGCCGGTCTCCGACCGGCATCGCGCGGGAGCGCGAAACCAGCGCCGATGATGGTGCGCTCTGTCAGAGTGAGTGCCGCGCCGTCCCCGCGTCAATTCGCGGTCAGCAATGGGAATTTCGCGGCCTTCGGCCGCCATGCCGGGCATGGGCCGTCGCTCCACTCAGCCGTGAGTGTGAGAAACGCAGGTTAGAACGCCGTCACCGCACCACGGAGTGTCAACGTCGCGCTCACCGGCCAAATGTTCCCGGACCGACCACCTCCGGGGAAGCAGGAGACGGCTTCTGACGGATCCCGGGTCCTACTTCAGGAAGTCCTTCGCCCCGAACCGGCGGGCCAGCGCCACCGACCAGGAAGGACGCCCCAGCGGAGCGGCGGATCCGGGCCGGTCCCGGACGATGAACCGGCCGCTTCCCGGCTGCGCTCGCGGCTGACCGTCCCGGACCACGACCTCGCCGCGCCGGAGCACGGTCTCCGGAAACCCCTTGATCTGGCGGCCCTCGTAGGGCGAGTAGCCGACGTGGTCGTGGAGGTCCGCCCAGCGGATGTCCACCACCTGATCAGGGTTCCAGATCGCCAGGTCCGCGTCGCTTCCAGGCTGGATCGTTCCTTTTCGGGGATAGAGGCCGAAAAGCCGCGCCGGCGCTTCGCAACAGACGGCGACGAAACGCTGGAGGCTGATCCGGGCCTTGCCCACGCCTTCCGAGAAGAGGAGCGGCATCCGCAGTTCGACCCCTGGCACCCCGTTGCAGATCTTCGGGAAGGGCGGTTCGGGACCGGCCGCCAGCTTCCCCTGATCGTCGAAGCTGTAGGGCGCGTGGTCCGAACTCACCACGTCGAAGGTCCCGTCGGCAATCCCCTCCCACAGCGCCTCCTGGCACTCCTCGTCCCGGGGCGCCGGGCTACAGCAGAACTTGGCGCCCTCCATACCCGGCTTGTCGAGGTCCTCCGCGGTGAGCAGGAGGTACTGGGGACAGGTCTCGGCGAACACCTTGAGCCCGCGCCGGCGGGCGGCCGCGATTTCGTCGGCGGCTTCTTTCGATGAGACGTGGACGACGTAGAGGGGCGCGTCCACGAGTTCGGACAGCTCGATGGCGCGTCCGGTGGCTTCGCTCTCGGCGAGCTTCGGGTGGCCGGCGGCGTGGAACTTCGGCGCCTTGTGGCCTTCTCCGACGAGGCGCTCCGAGAGCCAGCCGATCATGTCGTGGTTTTCGGCGTGGACCATGGTGAGCGCGCCCATGCGCCGCGCCGCTGCCAATACGTCGAGGAACTGGCGGTCGTCGAGACGCACCAGGTCGTAGGTCATGTAGATCTTGAAGGAGACCACGCCCTCGTCCACGAGCTGCGGGATCTCTGTCTCGAGCGCCTCCGGCGTGGGATCGGAGACGATCAGGTGGAACCCGTAGTCGGAAACCGCCTTCGGTCCCGCTGCCTCGTGGTAGGCGGCCACCACTTCCCGCGGCGACGCTCCCCGTCCCTGCACCGCGAAGGAGAGCACCGTCGTCGTCCCCCCGCAGACCGCCGAGACCGTCCCCGAGTGGTAGTCGTCGGCGCACATCAATCCCATCGAGGACTTCTGCTCGATGTGGGTGTGCGCGTCCACCCCGCCGGGAATGACCAGCCGGCCCTTCGCGGAGATCTCCTCCTCCCCCGCGCCGAGTCCCGGCGCGACGGCCCGCACCACCCCCCCCGAGATCCCGACGTCCGCGGACCGGACGCCGTCGGCGGTCACCACGGTCCCGCCGCGCACCACCGTTTCGAAATCAGCCATCGGAAGGCGGCGATTCTAAGTTGAAGACGGGCGTACGGCACGATGCGTCGGATGGCGCGCATCGGGACGGTGCCGACAGTGGGACACAGGAGGAACTTCGGCGCCGGAAGAAACCCTTAGATACTTGAAAATCAATAGTTGTATTATTGTTTTTCAAGCATCATGGCACGAATGATTGATCGAACCAGGCACGAAACCACCCTGCGGGCCTTGCTCGATGACTTTCCCGTGGTGGCGATCGTGGGCGCGCGCCAGGTGGGAAAGACTACGCTGGCCCGCCTTCTCGTCGAGGATGCCGGTTGTCCGGTTACCGTCTTCGATCTTGAGGATCCCACCCACGAGCGACAGCTTGCCGACCCCAAGCTCGCTCTCGAATCCCTGCGCGGCCTGGTCGTCATCGACGAAGTCCAGCGCTGCGAGGAGTTGTTTCCCGTTCTGCGCGTGCTGGTGGATCGGCCCGGGAACCCGGCTCGATTCCTGGTTCTTGGAAGCGCCAGCCCCGCCCTGTTGCGGCAGTCCTCGGAGAGTCTGGCCGGCCGGATTGCGTATCACGAACTGCCTCCGTTTCGCATGGAGGAAGTCGGCGCCACCGCGGAGACCACCGGGAAGCTCTGGCTGCGTGGCGGGTTTCCACGGTCCTTCCTCGCGAAGGACGACCGCCGAAGCTTCGACTGGCGGTCACGGTTCGTGCGTACCTTTCTGGAACGCGACCTCCCTCAACTGGGAGTGACCGTGCCCGCCGCGACCATGCGTCGCTTCTGGACCATGGTGGCGCACTACCACGGCAACGTCTGGCACGACGCGGAGCTTGCCCGCGCCCTCAGTGTCACGGCGCCGACAATCCGGACGTACCTGGACACCCTGGTTGACGCGCTCATCGTGCGGCGGATTTCACCTTGGTACGAAAACCTCCGGAAACGGCAGATAAAGGCGCCCAAGGCGTACGTCGCGGATTCCGGCCTGCTTCACGCGCTCCTGCGCGTAGATTCCGAATCCGCGCTGCTGGGACACCCAAAGTCCGGTCTGTCCTGGGAGGGGTTTGCAGTTCACGAAATCGTGCACCGCTTGGGGTATTCGTGGGAGGACTGCTACTACTGGGCCACTCACGGCGGTGCCGAACTGGATCTCTTGGTTTTTGACGGGACGCGCCGCATCGGGTTCGAGTTCAAGCGAACGAGTTCGCCGGGCATGACCCGGTCCATGCACTCGGCGCTCGGTGATCTGAGGCTCGACCGATTGTTCGTGATCTACCCGGGAGACGCGCGTTTCCCGCTGCACGAGCGGGTGGAAGCCGTGGGCCTGGAGCGGGCCTGTAGCGAGGGAATCTGATCGGCAGCCGCGGCGACGCCATGTCCAGTTCACGGATCCGGCCGCAACGAGACCCGGGGAGGGAGTTTTGAGCGATGAGCGCCCGGGAACTGGTGGAAGCCTTCTACTTCGAGGTCTGGAACCGGGCCGACGAGGACCGGGCCCGGGAGATCCTGCACGACTCCTTCCGCTTCCGGGGATCACTCGGCGCCGAACGGGTCGGACCCGACGGATTCATCGCCTACCTGCGGGAGGTCCATCGCGCGCTCGGCAACTACCGTTGCATCATCGACGACCTCGTCACGGCGGACAGCCGGGTCGCGGCGCGCATGCGCTTTACCGGGCGCCACCAGGACGTTTTCCAGGGAGTGCCCGCTACCGGCCGGCAAATCACGTGGTCCGGCGCCGCGTTCTTCAAGTGCGAGGACGGACAGATCACCGATCTCTGGGTGCTCGGCGACCTGGTCGAACTCCGGCGTCAGTTGGAGGCGTGACGGACCGAGGGATAGTCGCATCGCTCAAGGGTCAAGGAGGCGAAGACCGAAGGGACCGCCGGTCTCCAGACCGGCATCGCGCGGGAGCGCGAAACCAGCGCGTATGACTCTGCGCTACCCGGTGGGGGCTCTCGCACTGGAATCGCTCGACGAAGGCGGGCGAGATCTACTCCTTCACCACCCGCCCGAACATGAACCCCCCGACCTCGCCGTGGTCCCAGGTGCCGCCGTAGCGGTCGCCATCGAAGACGACGGTCGCCCCGAACTCGCTGCCGAGACCCGGGATTTCGACGTCCACCAGCCGAATCATCGGCACGTCCCCCGCCCAGAGGATCGGAACCACCACCGGCAGGGTGACGTCCACGTCCCCGTAGGTGATCCGGGCATCGAACCGCCACCGGTCGCCGTCCAGTTTCGTCACCCCCGCGATCTCGTAGCGGTCGGTGTAGACACCCTCCCGAGGTTCCGGCCAAGCCACGGTGAAGCTGCCGTCGAGGACGACCTCGCGCATGCTTTCCTCAAAGGCCTGCTCGCGCTCTTCGAGCGTCGCCTCCGGGGCGACCCGTCCCACGCCGATCCCCGAAGCGAGCCAGCCGGCGCCCCAGGCGAGAGCGAGAATAGATACGAGCATCGCGATCTTCAGGATGGTGCGCATGACGGGCCTCCCAGGCGGAGATGACGTTAGCAGTCTGCCTGACGGCGGCTATTCTGTTTCCGCCATGAGCTCCCCAGCCCCGGTTGCGGAATCCCTGGGCCGAAAGCCGACTCCGGAGGAGCGGCAGGCGGCCGCCGAACACCTCCGGCGGGCGGAGCGGGAGGCAGCTCGGTCGCGGCGAATTCCCGAGGGTGTGAGCGGAGCCGAGGTTGCGAGTGCCGGGATCGTTGGTTTCGGCACGATGGGACGCGGAATCGCGATGTCCTTCGCGGCGGCGGGAATCCCGGTGACGGTCTTCGAAGCATCGGACGACGCCTGGAAGCGCGGCGAGGCGGCGGTCGCCGGCAGCCTCGCGCGCGCGGTCGGCCGGGGGAAGATCCAACCGGCGGAGGCGGAACGCCGGATGGAGCGGATTCGCCGGGCCGCGGAATTCGGGGACCTGGGCCGGGCCGACTTCGTCGTGGAAGCGGTGTTCGAGGAGATGGCGGTCAAGCGGGATGTCTTCGTTCGCCTCGACAAGGTCGCGAAATCGGAAGCGGTGCTCGCGACGAACACCTCTTCGCTCGACGTGAACGCCATCGCCGCCGCTACCGGGAGACCGGAGGCGGTCGTGGGAACGCATTTCTTCAGCCCGGCGCATGTGATGCGTCTCCTTGAAGTGGTGGTGGGCGAGGCGACTTCAGCAGCGACGCTCGCCACGGCGATGGAACTCGGTCTGCGGCTCGGCAAGGCACCGGTGCCGGTCGGCGTCTGCGACGGCTTCGTCGGGAACCGGATGCTCTACGCCTACCGCCGGCAGGCCGACCGGTTGCTGCTCGAGGGGGCGTTGCCGGAGCAGATCGATCGGGCGCTCTGCGATTTCGGGTTCCGGATGGGGCCCTTCGCGGTCGCCGATCTGGCCGGACTCGACATCGGCCGGGCGGTGCGTCTCCGGCTGGCCCGGGAAGCCGAATCCCACGGCCAGCCGCCTCCCCCGCCGAACGTGGCGGACCGTCTCTGCGAGCGAGGCTGGTTGGGCCAGAAGACCGGCCGGGGGTTTTACCGCTACGAGCACGGCGACCGGACTCCCCGCCCCGATCCGGAGGTGGCCGAAATCGCACATCGGGAGTCCACCGCGCTGGGGATCGAGCGCCGGGAGGTGGAGACCGACGAGATCCTCGAGCGCTGCCTCTTCGCGCTCGTGAACGAGGGCGCCCGGATCCTCACTGAGGGGATCGCCGAACGGGAGGGCGATGTGGACGTGGTCTGGACCCTCGGCTACGGGTTTCCGAAAGAGCGCGGGGGGCCGATGCACTGGGCGCGGCGCCAGGTCGGGCTGGACCGGGTCATCGGGTCGCTCAGGCGGCTCGCCGACGCCACCAGCGATCCGAAGCTGGCGCCATCCGCGGGCTTGGTAGCGCTCGCCGGCTAATCCGGCGAGACCGATTCGTCTATCCGATCACTTCCCCTCCGTCCGGGCCGTAGAAGATGACCCAGGCCTTGAACGAGTCCCCGAAGTCGAGGAACCGGTGGGGAACTCCGGCGGGGACGAAGAGGAAATCTCCGGGCCGAAAGGGAACGGTGTCGTCTCCCATGCGGAACCGGCCCTCGCCCTCGAGGATCACGTAGCACTCGTCCCGGTCGTGGGGTTGTTGGGGGTCGGTGCCGACCGGGGCGTAGAGCCCCACTTCAAGCTGGCCGCGGGTGAGGGCCACGAAGTAGCGGTCGTCGGGGAGTTGGGCGGCGCATTCCACCGGGGAGAGCTTCCGACATTCGTTTTGTTTCATGGAGTTAGGTTAGTGGGGTGGGAAGGCGCCGTATCGCCATCCAGCCGTACACATCTCGCTCCCCTGCGGGGAGCGATGCCGGTCGGAGACCGGCGCTCCCTGCCGCGCGCGCTTGACGCGGGTCGACATCGCGCGGTTTCGCTCCCCTCCGGGGAGCGATGCCGGTCGGAGACCGGCGCTCCCTGCCCCTACGGTGGCTCCGCCAGGAAGTCGCCGAGGGTCCACCAGTTCGCGGTGACCTCCTGGCCGCCGGGGGCGCCGCCGGGCCCGTAGGCCAGGACGAGGTCGTAGATCTCGCCGCGGTGTTCGAGCACTGCCGCCGAGAGGAAGATGGCGGGCGCCCCCTCGGTGAGCGTGGCACAGCGCCCGGTCTGCCACGCCACTTGAAAGAGGGCGGCGGCACCGGGGAGGTTCCCCTCAAGAACGGCTTCGGCAAGCGGGACGATGTCGTCGGTCGAGGCGCAGCCTACGGCTCCGGCAAGGCCGAGCGATTCAACGGGGAACCGGTCCAGGGTGGTGTCGAACACCAGCGATTCGCCGGGGGAGTAGCGCGCGAACACCCGGTGGTCGCCGTCCGCCGGCAATTCGGGAACGCTCGCGTCGAGATCCGCGCCGCCAACCTGGAGGGTGGCGCCCGCCGAGAACATCAACTCGCCCGCCGGCACGCTCACTCCGTCCCCGTCGTAGTCGCCCCGCCGAATCGCGTAGCGGAATTCCAGCCGGCCGGCCTCGCTGGCGGCAAGCGCCGCCGGCTCGCTCGCGAGCCCGAGATCGAAGATCAGGAAGACCTCGCCGGTCGTCTCCACCTCCTCGCCGCTGGTGATCAGGACTACGAAGACCAGTTCCTCGCCGTCGAGATACGTCCCGTTCGCCGCCGGCTCCGAGACGATCTCCACCCGGTCGATCAGCGCACTCGCCCGATCACCCGGCTCCGGGCTCGTGGGGGCCCCATCGCCCTCCTCGCACGCCGAAAGCGCGATGAGCAGAAGCGCCGCCGCGACGACCGCGACCGAGCCGGCGGCCCCGTTGCTCACCGCTGCCGCGCCCAGCGCGCCGCCTCGTCCACCTGCCTCGCGCCTTCGGGATCCGGCCGGGTGAGGAGGCTCACCACGATGGCCGCGGCAAACCCCGCGGCAAACCCGACGACCATCTCGTAGAGCTCGAAGAACGCCGGCTTGCCCCACAGGAACCACCCGACCGACGTCAGGAAGCCGACCACCATTCCCGCGACCGCCCCCGGAAGCGTCATCCGGCGCCAGAAGATCCCGAGAATCGCGACCGGCGCAAAGGCGCAGCCGAGGCCCGACCACGAGAACAGGACGAAAAAGAAGATCACCCGCACCTCGGGGAGCGCCACTCCGATGCCGACCACTCCGAGCACCACCGTGACCACCTTGCCGAAGCGGGCGAGGCGCGCCTCGTCGCGGGTCAGCCGGGCGATCGTTCCGCGAAGTCCCGGCGCCGCCGGGTCCCGATAGCGGGATCCGAGAATCTTTTCGAAGAAGTCCCGCACGACCGACGACGAGGCGAGCAGCAGGACCGAATCCGCCGTGGACATGATCGCCGCCAGCACCGCGGTCAGGAAGAGCCCGGTGACCACCGGGGGCATGAGGTCCGAGGCCAGGAGCGGCAGGATGCCCTCGGGATCGGCGATCTGGGGGTAGAGCACCCGCCCCGCCATCCCGGTGAGGACGGCCCCGAGATCGAACAGCACGATCACGAAAGCGGCCATGAACCCGCCGTCCGAGAGCGTGCGCCGATCCTTCGAGGCCATGAACCGCACGAGGAGCTGCGGCGCTCCCAGGAAAGCGAGGCCGATCCCCAGGTGGCTGACCACGTCGGCGATTCCCTGGCCGGACATTCCCGAACCCCCGAGCGGCCGCAGGAGGCCGGGGTCGGCGCTCGCGAGCCGCTCGGCGAGGACGGAAAGGCCGCCGATCTCGTTGATCGCGACGATCGGCAGCGCTACCAGCGCCGCGGCCATCAAGGTCGCCTGGATGAGGTCGCTCCAGGCGACCGCCTTCAGACCGCCGAAGCTCGTATAGAACAGGATCACCACCGCCCCGAGGATCACTCCGACCTCGTAGGGGATTCCGAGGAACGACTCGAACGTCTTTCCGGAGCCGGTGAGCTGGGCCGCCATGTAGGTCCCGGCCATCACCATGATCACCACGGACCCGAGGATCCGCAGGATCTGCCGCCGGTCGCTGAAACGCTTCTCCAGCCAGTCCGCCACCGTGATGGCGCGGTAACGGTCGGAAAGCGCCTTGAAGCGGGGGCCGATGAAGGTCCACGCGACCGCGGTGGCGAGCACCTCGCCGAAGACGATCCAGAGCGCGTTGACCCCGAGCAGGTACCCCATGCCGGTGAGACCGAGCAGGAGCCAGGCGCTCTCGCCGGTGCTCGCCGCCGAAAAGCCGACTACCGCCGCCGGGAGACGGCGCCCCGCGAGGTAATAGCCCTCGAGACTACCGGTGCTCCGGGAACTCCAGATGGCGAGCCCGAAGAGGATCGAGAGATAGCCGATGAGGACGGCCCAGAGGGGCCAGTTTTCAGCCACGCCGCGTCTCGCTCAACGTTAGTCGGACTCGCGGGAAGCGCGCCGGCCCTGGGCGGCGTTCCAGGCGGCGAGCACGATGCCGGGAACCACCGCCGCGACAAGCAGCACCCAGGCGGCTAGCGGAAATCCCTTCATCGCGGCCCACCGAGACGTCCCATGGCGGAAGCGAGGCGAACACCGAGACCGCTGAGGCGCCCGGCTGACAAGGCGCGCGAGGGAAGGAATACCAGAGGTATTTCGACTGAAGCGCAACGACGAGCGCAGCGGTTTAGCCGGGATGGATCAGCGGTCGAATGTCGTCTTGCTTTCGTCATGGGGCGTCAGTTCGGGCGAATCGGCCGGTCGTCGGTGCGGTACATGTCCTCGTTCAGCCAGGGGTATTCCCCGTAGGGCCGGGCGTCGGGCCACATCTCGTCGAGGGTGTTCCCGTCGTAGATCCGGCCGTCCTTGATCACCAGATGGATGCCGGTGGTGGCGCGGATGTCCTCGAGCGGGTTCTCGTCGAGCACCACCAGATCGGCGAGCTTGCCGTCCTCCACGGTCCCCAGTTCGTGTTCGAGCCCGAGGTAGGCCGCCCCCTGCCGGGTCGCAAGATCCAGGGCGCCGAGCGGTCCCATCGCCGCCTCGGCCATCCAGATCTCCCAGTGCGAGCCGATGCCGTGGTGCTGGCCGTGGGCGCCGATGGCCCCCGAGCCGCCCTCGGCGATGATGTCGGCGAGCCCCTGGGCGAGCAGCGGGAAGCTGTAGTCGGTCTCGGGGCGCAGCGGACGGCGCCGGGTGTGCGGGATCAACATCCGCCAGGGAAGCCAGCGCTGCTGCTTGGGATCCTGCCAGTTTGCCGACTCCTGCCAGAAGTACTCCTCGTTCCAGGCGGACGGGCCGCCCACCACGAAGGTGATCGAATAGACGGTCTTCGTGCGCCCGAAGAACTTCGCGGCGTCCTCGTAGAGCGGCACGTAGGTGAGCGGGTGTTCCCAGCCGGTCTGGCCGTCCAGGATGAGGCCCACGTTGTAGATGAGGCTGCCGCCCTCGCCGGTGACCATGAGGTTCCGCTCGCGCGCGATCTCGGCAACCCACTGGCGCTGGTCGCGCCGGGGCTGCATGTAGGACTTGATCGCGGTGGCGCCCCAGGAAGTGAGCCGCTCGACGTTGTTCTCGGCGTCCTCGTAGCTCTGGATGTCGTTCTGGCGGGAACCGTCGCCGTTGTACATGGGATCGCCGGTGCTGAACATCCGCGGCCCGACCATCTCGCCGGCCTCCACGAGTTCGGCCGCCGAAAAGACGTTCTGGGACCACTGCGAGTTGTCGAGCGTGGTGGTCACCCCGTAGGCGAGGTACACCGCCGCTTCCCAGTTGCGGCGGGGGAGCACCCCGGTGTGATCCCGGTGGTGGTGGGCGTGCATGTCGACGAACCCCGGGATGATCGTCTTGCCCGAGACGTTCACCACCCGGTCCTGCTCGCTCCAGACGCAGTCCCCGACGCAGACGATCCGGCCGTCCGAGATCCGGACGACGCCCTCTTCGAGGGTTCCGGCATCACCAAGGGTGACGATGCGGGCCCCGGTCAGGACGGCGGCTCCCTTCGCGCGCTGGCGCGGTAGCTCGAGGCTCACCTCGTGGTGCGTCGTCTCGTCGGCGTCGGGGTCGTAGGTGGTGATCCGCGGACCGCTGCCCAGATAGAGCAGTCCATCCGGGGTCCAGCGGGGGAACATGCCCCCGTCCCGGGTCACCGTCCGGATCGGCAGCGATGCCTTCCGGCGCTCGATGTGGGGAGCCTCCGCGCCGGCGCCCGGCCAGGGGAGCGCGGTCAGGTACACGTTGTCCCCCTCGGCGAAGGCGACCCAGCGGCCGTCCGGGGAGGGGGCCGCCTCGTCGGCGAAGGGGAAGGTGAGGTGGACCCGGCGGTCGGTTCCGTCGGGCTTCACCGAGACCAGCCGGGTGACGTCCTGGCGTCGCCCGTCGCGTTCCCAACTGTCCTGCTCGGGGAAGAAAAGGCGCCCGTCAGGGCCGAAGGACGGCGCCACGATCTGCCGGCGCGGCATCAGGGGCCGACCCCCGTTGAACGGGCGGAGCGTCTTCGTGACGACGGTGGCCGCGCCGCCCTCGGCGGGAATGCTGACGAGGTCGTAGCGGAGGTTCTGCGACCAGGACCGGCCGCGGGCGGGAGCGCCGGTGCCGCGCGCCGCGACGATCGCGCTCCCGTCCGGCGTCCAGACCGGATGGATGTACTCGGAGGAAGTGTCGGTGAGGCGGGTGGGAGCGCCGCCTCCCACGGGAACCTTCAGGAGGTGTCCCTCCGTGTCGTCCCAGGAGGTGTAGGCGACGAACGCCCCGTCGGGGGAAAACGCCGGCGACAGCTCGTAGGCCGGGTCATCGCCTTCCACCAAACGCTCGGGGGTTCCGTCCGGAAGCGCCATCCGGTAGAGCCGGCCGGCGGCGTGGAAAACCGCTACCGAGCCGTCCGGGGAAACGGCCGGCCAGCGGATCATCCGCGCCCGGAAGGTGTCGCCCGAGATATCGAACTTCGCGCGGGCCTGTTCGGAGACCCGGCGGCGCACTTCAGCGACGAACGGCACTTCCTCGGTGTCCCCGCTGGCGGCATCCACCCGGACGATCCGGCCGCCGCGCAGCACGTAGAGCGCCGCACTGTCAGGAGTCCAGGAATAGCCGGGGAGGACGCGTTCGGTCTTCATGCCCTCGGCGGCGTCCGTCTCGATGGGGTCGGCGAGCAGGCGCTCGGCGCCGGTATGGAGATCCCGGAGAAAGAGCGCCGTACGCGGCCCGAACCGGTGGCCCTTGAAGGAGATCGTGCCGCCGGGGATCCGGCGGGCGAAGGCGAGCCAGCGGCCGTCCGGAGAGGGCTCCGGGGCGATGGCGCCCCCGCTCGATCCCTGGTACTGCTGCTGGGATTGGCCCTCGGTTACGTCGTAGACCTTGCCGGTCTCCAGGTCGAGTTCCCGGATCTGCATCGCCCCCCGGACCAGATCGCGCTCGGAAGACGGGGCGAAGTGGAAGTAGAGGCTCCCGTGCGCCGACGGCGCGGGCCAGCCGGCGCGGGGGTAGTCATTCCCGACGAGTTCGACGCCGCTCCCGCCTTCGGGGTGGAACAGATAGAGCCCGGAACGGCGCGGCTGGCTGAGCGTGAAACTCCGGGCCACGATCCCCTGCCCGTTCGGCAACCAGGCCGGGGTGGCGACCCTCGAGTTCGGATCCTGGTGGACCGCCCGCGGGTTGCCGCCGTCCGCATCCATGAGCCAGAGGTTTGACTGTCCGCCCCGGTCGGAGACGAAGGCGATCGTCTCGCCGTCGGGCGACCAGCGCGGGTGGTAGTTCATTGCCACCCCGCTGTCCTGGGTCAGACTCTCGGCCTGCCCGCCGGAGATGGGCATCCGGTAGATGTGGCCGAGCAGGTCGAAAACGAGGGCGCTGCCGTCCGGCGACACGTCGAGGGACATGAAGGTGCCCTCCGAGGTCTCGAAGACGAGGTCGTAGGCGTCGCCACGGGCGAGCGTGGTGTCCCAACCCGAATCGTCGGTGCGGCCGCCCTGCTGGGCGGCGGCGCCGGAAGCCACGAGGCACAGGGCGGCAAGAACCGCAAGAACCGCAAGACTTGGGGAGCGGAGTGGAAGGGGCGCAGGCGAGGCGTTCCTCATGAAGTCTCCTTGGGGTGAACCGAGCCGCATAATAACGGCGCTCATGGTCGCCCCTTCCACGCTTGGCGATAGGGACGATGGCGTCCGGGAGCCAAGAGGAAGCCGGCAGTGACGATCCAGCCGCCCCGCTGGCCGGACGCGGAGGCGGCCGCGGAGCGGCTCCGGCGGGTGTTTCCGGCGAGTCCGCTGCTCCGCGCCACCCCGGACCTGGCGGCAGAGCTCCTGCTCAAGGCGGACACGCTCCTGCCCACGGGATCGTTCAAGGTGCGCGGGATCTGGGACGCGGTATCGCAACTGAGCCCGGAGGCGGTGGCGCCCGGACTCTCCACCGTGAGCGCCGGGAACACCGCGCTCGCACTCGCCTGGGCGGCGCGCCGGCGGGGGGTCACCGCCCGCTCGCTGCTGCCCGAGACGGTGCCCACGGCGAAAGTCGAAGCGTTCCGCGCCGCCGGGGGCGAACCGCGCCTCGTCCCGGTGCCCGAACTGTTTCGATTCCTGAAGGAGAGGCGGTGGGAACGGGAGCCCTACGCCTTCGTCCACCCGTGGATCGAACCCGCGGTGCACCGCGGCCACGCGAGCCTCGCCGTGGAGTTGTTGGAAGCGGCCCCGGAGATCGAATCGGTGTTCGTACCCGTGGGCGGCGGGGGACTCCTGACCGGTGTCGCCGGCGCACTCAAGGACCGCCGTCCGGACATCCGCGTATTCGCCGTCGAACCCGCCGGCTGCGCCGCCCTCCATCACAGCCTGGAGGCCGGCCGCGCGGTGGCGGCGCCTTGCGAAACAGTCTGCGACGGAGCGGCGGTCCCCTACCTCACCGAGGAGCTCTACCCCGCCCTCGCGAGCCTCGTGGACCGGACGGTGCTGGTGCCGGACGCAGACACCCTCGCCACCTCACGGGACCTCCTTCTCAGCCAGAAGATCCTGACCGAACCCTCCGGCGCGCTCGCGACCGCCGGCGCCCGGATGGTTCCAGCCGGAGAGCGCGGTCTGAGCGTGGCCATCCTCACCGGCGCCAGCGTCGGCGCGGCGGGGATCCAGCGGCTGCTGGATCTCTGAACGCCGTTCAGGCCCTAAGTGACTGGGACACGGTGCCGTCAGCCAGCCGCATGACACCGCCGGCCAGGGAACGCCGACCTCCGGTCGGCACCGCCCGCCGGAGGCGGGCGAAACAGCGCTTAGCCGACCCGTGCGGCGGCGCGCGACAACGGGAGCGCCGGTCTCCAGACCGGCATCGCTGCCCGCCAGGGCAGCGAAACGCAGATCGCCCTCCTGCACTACTTCCCGACCGGACGGCACGCTGCCGTCACCGATTCGCTTCAGCTCAGAGATTCCCGCTCGATCAAATGGTTCTCCGGTGGGCGGGCCCCTGTTAGATTCCGCAGCAGGTGACCGCACCCCACCCCACCGGCCAGGGTTCTCGGCGTGACCGTGCGAGCTAGGCCACAAGCCCCCCCGGCAGGACTGGTCGAACGAACCGGCGAGGGGAATACGCCGCCGAGGGAGGCAGTGACCGTTTCCGTCGTATCCGCGCGCCAAGCTTCGGGAACCATGCCCAAGAGCCCCGAAGCCCGCCAGCCGGATCCCTACCCCCCCTCCGTACCGCACGGATCTCTGCCCACCTCAGCCCGTTCGCACCCGGGCTCTATGGTGAGTGCCTCGGTGCCGGCGACAGCGCTCAGTCCAGGGATCCGGCGACCCACCGGGGTCAGGCAGCCCGGCCAACGCACGCTGTTCGGGGAGACCCGCCTCCCCTCACAATCTCGACCCGGATCGGGGTTTCTCGATCCGGCCTTCGCCTCCAACAAGACCCAGCCGGTACATCGCTGGGTTCCGTGGATCGCGGGATTCTCGAAACAGTTTGTGGCGGATACGTTAGACCGCTTCCTACCCACCAAAGGCCGGGTGCTCGATCCGTTTTCCGGAGTCGGGACAACCTTGCTTGAAGCCGTTTTGGCCGGTCACGACGCCGTGGGCTTCGAGATCAACCCCTACGCCGCATTCGCTTGCCGGACAAAACTAGAGGCCTTCACAGCCGACCCGAAGTGCCTCAGAGATCTGGCCAACCAGTTTGTGAGATTCCATGAGCAGAATCAGCATCGGACTCCAAAATCCACGCCTCCTGCCGGCTTCCGAACCCGGGAAGCGTTTTACAACCCCAAGATCCTCCACAAGGTCCTGTTATCTCTGGACTTCATTGAGGAGATCGCGGATTCACAGGCCCGGGATCTTTGCCGACTCGCCTTCGCCGCCACCATGGTCTCTTACTCGAACTACTCCTACGAGCCCAGCCTCGGACGGAAGGCGGCGGTCGGCAGAGTTGCAGCCACTGAATTCCCCGTCGATCAGGCCATCGCAAGCCGGCTTGTGGAAATGTCGGCCGACATCTGCTGGTTTCGTGAACGACAGGGGAATCGACGCCCCCGAAGGCGCGTCGTGCTGGATTCGTTCTTCAGCGCATATCGCCGAGTGTCCGAGGAGTCGGTGGACCTCATCGTCACGTCGCCCCCCTACCTGAACAACTATCACTACAACCGCAATACGAGACCCCAGCTCTACTGGCTGGGGCTGGTGGAGTCCACTCGAGAGCTGAAGGAAATCGAGCAGCGAAACTTCGGAAAATTCTGGCAGACCGTCCGCGAGCAGCCCAACGTGGAGCTTGATCCGGACATCGCCGATCCAGAGATCATCGACACCCTTGAGGAATTGCGCTCCAAGACTCCGGAGAAGGGCACATACGGCGGGCGGGGTTGGGCCAACTACGCCACGACCTACTTCAACGACTGCCTGCGTTTCGCCCGCGGGGCCCACTGGTGCCTGAGGCCCGGAGCCTCAGCGCTCGTGGTTATCGGGAACAGCATTCTGCAGGGGGTCCCCATCCCCACGGATCAATTCCTGGCCCGTATCGCCAAAGTGGCAGGTCTCGACACTGTCGACATCCACATTCCGCGCAGCAAGCGAGTCGGGAACAGCATCATCAACTCCGAGGTGCGGGTTGGAGCGGCCGACAAACGAAACCGGCTCTACGAAGCCGTCGTGGAACTGAAAAAGCCTTGACGTCTCGCTGTTCTGTTCACCCGAGGGCGTAGGCTCTTTCCGGTATGTCGAGAAGACCTACCCCCAAGGACACGCTCTCTGATGTCCTCACCCGACTCGAGCTTGAACTCTCCGCCCTCAACGACGTAACGCAAAGGGGTGCCAGCCAGAAGGCCCGAAAGTCTGCGGACAAAGGACTCGCCGCGCTCATCTCCCGCGCCGAGGACCTACGGAAGCAACTCGACCCCACCTCCTACCCGGAGTTGGTTCTCGATCCGACGAAGCCAAGTGTCGTTGCCCGCCTGATCGCCCTGGTTCTCTTGGCGCAACCCCGAACCCCTCTGACCGAGACCACGTCATCCTACGGGTCGGGAATCTATGCGCTCTACTACAGCGGGCCGTTCCCGTGCTACTCCCGAATCCGTGGATCGGAGACGCCGATCTACGTGGGAAAGGCAGATCCGCAGGATCCGAACGCCGAGTCGCCACGGGATCAAGGGGATCGCCTGTCGAGGCGGGTCCGGGACCACATCCGAACGCTCCGCGCCGCCGAGCGGGGCGGAACCTTGTCGCTTGACGATTTCCAGCAGCGGTCCCTCGTGATTCAGACTGGGTGGCAGTCAGCGGCGGAGGAGTTTCTGATCGGGCTCTTTCGGCCGGTGTGGAATAAAGAAACTGGCATCTGCTACGGGTTCGGGAAGCACGGTGACGCTCCCAAAACGCGGGCCAACCAGCGTTCGCCTTGGGACACTCTGCACCCCGGACGCGCTTGGGCGCATCGCGACCCCGACATGCCCGACGCCCGTCCGAAACAGCAGATCCTCGAAGACATCGAAAGCCACTTTGATACGACAACGATCTACCACGATCTCGACGACGTCGTGCGCGTCTTCATGCGTAACCTGCGACAACTTCAAGGCTAACACCCAGAAGCACATTTCAATCGTAGTAGCGGAGGCCTTCGCAGCGGCTCTCTATCAAGGCCTCGCGTATGGCAAAAGCGTACAGACTGCATTCGACCTTGGCCGCAACGAACTGCAGCTCATGGGGTTGACGGGTGACGAGGATGTCCCGGGGCTGTTGACCCGCGAAGGCGTCGACGCTTCAGCAGTCGCTCTCGTAGTCTGAGATCCGCATCTTCGCGGTCGAACCCGCCGGCTGCGCCGCCCTCCATCACAGCCTGGAGGCCGGCCGCGCGGTGGCGGCGCCTTGCGAAACGGTGTGCGACGGGGCGGCGGTCCCCTACCTCACCGAGGAGCTCTACCCCGCCCTCGCGAGCCTCGTCGACCGGACCGTGCTGGTGCCGGACGAGGAGACCCTCGCCACCTCACGGGACCTCCTTCTCAGCCAGAAGATCCTGACGGAACCCTCCGGCGCGCTGGCGACCGCTGGGGCCCGGATGGTGCCGGCCGGCGAGCGCGGTCTGAGCGTGTCCATCCTCACCGGCGCCAGCGTCGGCGCGGCGGGAATTGAGCGACTGCTGGATCTCTGAACGCCGACCCTCCCGACCGAACCTCCAGACGCAAACCTACTGGGGAGACAGGACCAAAAAGCCGGCCGCGGCCGCCGCGGCGAGGAGCCGCTGGTCGTAGGCGCAAAAAGCATCGAGCCCCGTAACCGAAAGCGCCGTCGCGAGATGAAGAGAGTCGAGGCTCCGCAATCCGACCGGCTCCGCGGTCGCCGCGGCTTGCAGGATCGGTTCGTCCACCGCGACCAGTGCGATCCGGTCCATGAGTTCCTCGGCGTAGCGCACCGCGTCGGCTGTCGCGCCCGTCCGCCGGAGCGCCCTCAGGACTTCGACGCGCGCCAGCGCGCTCGACACCCATTCCGGATCGTCCGCCAACTCGCGGCGGAGCGCCGCCGATTCGGGCTCCGGGACCACCAGCTTGACGATCGCCGAAGCGTCCAGATAGACCATGGGTTGTGCTCGCTGGCGTCGCTCAGAGCCGGTCGGCGCGATCCCCGAGCAGGGCCTCACTGAGCGCCGTGCTCGGCTTGCCGACTGGCGCCGGAAGGTCCAGCGGGTTGCCCTGCGGGGCGCGCGCGCGGCCTTCGGCAACCAGCCGCTCCAGCGGCGAAAGGGAGCCGGGCAGCGGCAACAGCAGGGCCACCGGAGTCCCGCGGTCCGTCACTTCGAAACGCTCCCCCCGGTCGATGCGACGCAAATAGACGCTCAGGTTCTGGCGAAGTTCGCGGACGCCGACCCTGGTCGTCGCCGCCGGAGCATCTGACATTGACGCACAATGTAGCACACTTCTTGTCCACTACGCTGCCCGGACTTCGGCACGGTGTTCGCGATGCGGGGATTGGACGCTGCCGAGTACGATTCCCAACGTGAGAGGGCGGCACGCGACCCGGGCGGCAATCGGGACAGTCCACCGCCAGGAGCACTGATGGGTTTTTGGGGCACGCTGATCGGAGGCACGCTCGGGTGGACCTTCGGCGGGCCGCTCGGGGCGATGCTGGGCGCCGCGATCGGGTCGAACCTGTCGGGCGGGGCACGCACCGAGGCCTGGTCCGGCGGCCGGCCGGGCATGCCTCCGCCGGCGCCTCCGCACGCGGGCAGCGCCGAACAGCGCCGGGTGGCGTTCTTTGTCGCCACCTTCGGGGTGATGGGCCACATCGCCAACGCGGACGGCCATGTGAGCGAAGAAGAAGCTCAACTCGCCCGCGACGTCATGACCGGACTCGGGCTCGATGCCCAGGACCGGAACCTCGCGGGCCGGCTCTTCAACGAAGGGAAGTCACCGCGCTTCGCGCTCGACGGCGCCCTCACGCAGCTCGTCCAGGTGGCCGGCCGGCGCCGCAACCTGCTCCGCGCCTTCGTGGAGATTCAGTTCAAGGCCGCCTGGGCCGACGGCAGCGTCCACCCCGAGGAACGGCGCATCCTGGACCACATCGGGGCGCTCCTCGGTTTCTCCCGCGCCGAGATGGCGCAGATGGAACGGGTCGCGACGGCCGGCATGGCGCCCCGGCGGGCCAGCCCGGAGGAGAAGCTCAAGGAGTCCTACGGGGTACTGGGCGCGGAGCGTTCCGCCACCGACGACGAGATCCGCTCCACCTATCGCCGGCTCATGCGGCAGCACCATCCCGACCGGTTGGCCGCCCAGGGCCTCCCCGAGGAAATGAAGGGAGAAGCCACCCGGCGCACGCAGCAAATCCAGAAGGCCTACCAGACCATCCAAGAAGCGCGGCGCGCCGCGTAAGGGGGTTCGGAATCGCGCGCTCAACGCTGTCCAACAGTGTGCGTTTCGCCCGCCTCCGGCGGGCGGTGCCGACCGGAGGTCGGCCCAGTTCTCCCGGTGGGGGCTCCAAGCCGTCCCCGCGCTTCTTCGCTGGTCGGTAGTACGCGCTTCGCGGCCCTCTCGGGCCGCGGTGCCGGTCTGAAGGCCCCCCGGGAGAACTGGCCGGCGTTCCCTTACCCGGCCGCCCTCCACACTGATCTGCGTAGGGGAGTTTCGCGGCCTTCGGCCGCGATGCCGGTGTGAACACCGGCGCTCCTTGGCCCGGGCGCCCTCCAAGCGGATCAGCGAACCGCGTTTCGCGGCCCTTTCCGGCCGCGATCTTGCCCCGCGCGCCGCACTCTGGGAAGAGCGGCGTACTACCGAGCGAGCAAGAAACAACTGGCAGCGAACCTCGGGTTCGCTGCCGGCGATTTCGGGGGAAAGTGTGAAAGGGGGTTACCGCCTTTCACAAAACAGTAACGACGAATCGGAACTCGCCGCCGCGCCAAAGGCGCGCAAGGGAGTTGCGATTCGCGGCGCGAAGCGCCGGGCGGTTCGGGAGCGGGGCGCCTCCTCTACCGAAGAACAGCGCCGCTCTGGTCGCGAAGTCGGGGCGCCCCGCTCCCGGACCGCTCAGCGGATCAGCGGGGCAATCACGAGGGCGACCACCGACATCAGCTTGATCAGGATGTTGATGGCCGGGCCGGCGGTGTCCTTGAAGGGATCGCCCACGGTGTCGCCGACGACCGCGGCCTTGTGGGCGTCGCTGCCCTTGCCGCCGTGCTGGCCGGCCTCGATGTACTTCTTGGCGTTGTCCCAGGCGCCGCCCGCGTTGGCCATGAAGATGGCCAGCAGCACGCCGGATACCAGGGCCCCGGCAAGCAGGGCCGCCAGGAAGTGCTTGTCGATGAATCCGGCGACCACCGGAACCAGCACCGCCATCAGGCCGGGAGCGACCATCCGCTTCAGTGCCGCCGCGGTGGCGATGTCCACGCAGCGGGCATGGTCGGCCTTGACCCCGGGCGCCCCCTCGAGGAGCCCCGGAATCTCGCGGAACTGCCGCCGGACTTCCTTGATCATGTCGAACGCGGCCTCTCCCACCGCCTGCATGGCCATCGAGGAGAAAAGGAAGGGCACCATCCCGCCGATGAGCAGCCCCGCGAGCACGACCGGGTTGCCGAGCGAGAGACCGAGCGCGCCGACCCCCGCCTGCTGCTGGAAGGCCGACATCAGCGCCATCGCGGCGAGCGCCGCCGACCCGATCGCGAACCCCTTGCCGATGGCCGCGGTGGTGTTCCCCACCGCATCCAGCTTGTCGGTGCGCTGGCGCACCTCGGCGGGCAGTTCGCTCATCTCGGCGATCCCGCCGGCGTTGTCGGCGATGGGTCCATAGGCATCGACGGCCAACTGGATTCCGACGGTGGCCAGCATCCCGAGCCCGGCGAGCGCGATCCCGTAGAGACCGGCCAGTTCGTAGCCGATGATGATGGCCGCCGCGATGAGCAGCAGCGGGAGCGCGGTGGACCGCATGCCGAGCGCCAGCCCGGCAATGATGTTGGTCGCCGCACCGGTGTTCGATGCGTGCGCGACCGCCTGCGCCGGCTTCCGGGCGTCCGAGGTGTAGTACTCGGTGATCAGCCCGATGGCCGCTCCCACCGCCAGTCCGGTCACGAGGCACCCGTAGAGGGCTCCCTGCGCCTCCGGCGTCAGAATGCCGATCACCGGCCAGGCGATGACCAGCATGAGCACTGCGGCGCCGAGCGTGCCCATGGTGAGCGCCGCCTGCGGGTTCCCTCCCTCGCGGGTCCGGACCACGAAGGTCCCGAGGATGCTGGCGACGATCCCGAATCCGGCAAGGACCATCGGGAGCATCACGTAGCGCAGCGGGTCGGCGCCGGGAATGGCCGCCGCGAACGTCACGCCGAGGACCATGCCGCCGATGATGGCCCCCACGAAGGACTCGAACAGGTCGGCGCCCATCCCGCAGACGTCGCCAACGTTGTCACCCACGTTGTCCGCGATCACCGCCGGGTTCCGCGGGTCGTCCTCGGGGATCCCCGCTTCGACCTTGCCCACCAGATCCGCCCCTACATCGGCGGACTTGGTGTAAATGCCTCCCCCAACCCGGGCGAAGAGGGCGATCGACGAGGCCCCCAGGCTGAAACCCGAGAGGACCTGAAGCACCTGGCCCTGAAGCGCTTCGGCAGTCACCCCGAAGAGATCCGTGTAGAACAGGAACAACCCGGAGAGGCCGAGTACGCCCAGCCCCACTACGGACATACCCATCACCGAGCCTCCGGCGAAGGCGATCCCGAGCGCCGGCGCGATGGAGGTTCGGGCGGCGTTCGCGGTGCGGACGTTGGCGGCGGTGGCGACCCGCATCCCGAACCAGCCGGCAACGGCGGAACAGATTGCTCCAATCAGGAAGGAAAGGCCGATGAGTTCCGTCCCACCTCCCAGGTTGGTCACGTAGAGCACTACCGCCACCACAACGGCAAATACGGCGAGCACCGAGTACTCGCGCCGGAGGAAGGCCATCGCCCCCTCGCGAATGGCGGCCGCAATCTCGACCATCCGCTCGGTACCGGCATCCTGCCGGCCGACGAACCGCGCCCGGTTCAGGGCGAAGAGCAGCGCCACCGCGCCGAACGCGGGAGTCAGGTAGAGGAACATGTCCACGGGGCAGGATCTCCAGTTGGTGAAAGGGCCGGTTCCCGGCTTCTTGCCCGGTACCCGGGGCCCAGCCTGAGGCGGGCGCCGCGCGCGGGCGCTGCTCCAGAGCGTTACGGCCAGAGCGGCTGGCTTGCAGGACCGCCGGAAACAAGGCGGAAGGACAGGCGAGAACTCCTCGCGACACATCCTCGCGACAAATCCTCGCGACAAATCCTCGCGATGGGGCCGGAAAGCCCCCTCCGAACCCGCTTTCCCACAGTGCCGGAAGGCCGCAATTCTACCAAAGCGCACGACCCCAGGCCGCGCAGAACCGCCCACCAAAATCTCGCGGCGCCAAGCGCCCCCGGGGAGAGACGCGGGGAGGGGTTTCCCCTCCTGTCCGGACTGGAGACATGTCTCTGCCGCCGGGACACACGGGGCACTTTCGCCACGGCCGCGGAGTTCGGTGTGGAGAAAGCCCCCTTCGAATTTCCCGCGGCGCGAAGCGCCGCCGGGGAGGGGTGTCCCCTCCCCACAGAAGGATGGTGGCGCGAATCGCTAAAGCGATTCACGCCACCACCGGTGGGCAAAGCACCCCGCTTGGCGCCGAATCCCGAGGCTGTCGCTCACTGGCGTCCCCTGGACAAAGCGGGGTGCTTTTCCCACCGCACTGGTAGACTCGCCCGCCGGCGCGCGGCCAGAACTCTCTCCTTGCAACTCCCTCGCGGTGTCCGGATCCCGATCCGCAACCTCGCCGGCCCCTTGGCTCTCGGCCTCCTGTTGGGTGTCTCCGCTTCCGCCGAAGAACTCCGCTATCCGGTTGACGTGGCGGTCGGGCCCGGAGGCGAGATTTACGTCGCCGATATCGAGGCCGCAGCCCTTCTCCGCTGGAGCGGCGCCGGGTTTGAGGTGGTCGCGCAAGGCGAAGGGCTGCCCAGGACGCCGCTCTTCGGAATCCGGCACATCGTTCCGGAGGGCGACGGAACGGTCCTGGCCAGTGATCCCGCCACCATGGCGCTTTACCGGATCACCGCCGCCGGCGAGATCACGGCCATCCCCGACGACGCGGGATTCGTGACGCCCTGGGGAATCGCGGTCGATCCCTCCGGCGGCATCCTCGTGGTGGACCGCGTGACCCAGCGCCTCCGCCGGGTGGGAAGCGACTCCATCGAGGATCTCGCCACGATCCGGGCGCCACGGGCCATCCTCGCCGAAAGCGACGGCTCCCTGCACGTGCTCACCGATCGCAACGTGCTGCGAATAGAGGACGGCGACGCGCACCCGCTCGTGCAGTCGCCGCCGTTCGAATTCCCCCACGACTTCGTGCGGGCCCCGGACGGCGGATTCTTCGTGACCGACGGCTACGCCCGCTGCATCTGGAAGGTCAGCCCGGACGGGCGGGTCTCGGTACACGCCAAGGGCGAACCGCTCGCAAGTCCCCAGGGCATCGCGCTCGGCGAGGACGGCGATCTGCTGGTGGCCGATGCCCACGCGCGGACCATCTTTCGAATCTCCGGAGGCGGACAGATTCGCCCGCTGGGCGAGTAACGCTCCGCCGCAAAGGAATGCAACATGTCTGACGAGCGCGGAAGCTGGGGATCTCGCCCCGGTTTCATCCTTGCCGCCACCGGTTCCGCGGTGGGGCTGGGCAACATCTGGGGATTCCCGACCCAGGTGGGCCAGGGCGGCGGCGCGGCCTTCGTTCTGGTCTACCTGATTGCGGTCGTCTTCATCTGCGCGCCGATTCTGCTCGGGGAGATCCTGATCGGGCGCTACGCCCAGTTGGGCCCGGCCGGGGCCGTCCGGCGGATCTCTCCGAGCGGTCCCTGGTGGGTCATCGGGCTGCTGGCGGTCGCCGCCGGGACCTTCATCCTCTCGTTCTACGCGGTCATCGCCGGCTGGACCGTGCAGTACCTCTGGCTGGCGGTAAGGGATGGCCTCGCCGCCGGCGCCGAAGGATCGGGGGCCCTCTTCACGGCGCTCGCCGCTGACTCCACACGGAACATCCTCTTCACCGGGCTGTTCATCGCCGTCACCGCCTGGTGCGTGAACCGCGGCGTCCGCCGCGGCATCGAGGCGGCGTCGCGCCTGATGATGCCCCTGCTGTTCATTCTGCTGGTGGTCCTCGCCATCCGCGCCGTGACCCTGCCGGGGGCTGCCGAAGGGCTCGCCTACTACCTGCGCCCGGACCTGTCCCAGGCGCTGAACCCCGAAATCGTCGGAGCAGCGGTGGGGCAGGCGTTCTTCTCGCTGAGCCTCGGGATGGGAGCCCTCATCACCTACGGCAGCTACCTGCACCGCTCGCACCAGGTGCGGTCGGCTTCGATGGCCATCGTCGCCATCGATACCACGATCGCCCTGCTGGCCGGATTCATCATCTTCCCCGCCGGCTTTTCCATCGCCGGCTTCGACCCCACCGCCGGCGGGCCCGGACTCATCTTCGAGGTCCTGCCCCAGCTCTTCGCGACCCTGCCGGGGGGGCTGCTGTTCGGGGCCGCGTTCTTCCTGCTCCTCTCGGTGGCCGCCTTCACCTCAACGATCTCGCTGCTCGAGGTACCGGTCGCACACGCTATCGACCAGTGGCGCTGGCCACGCCGCAAGGCCGTGCTGGCAGTCAGCGTCTTCACCTTCGCCTTTTCCATCCCCTCGGTACTCTCTTTCAGCGGTTCGGGGTTCTTTTCGGATCTTCCCGTTGTCGGCGGCACCTTCTTCGACCTGATGGTGAACGTGTGGAACGAAGGGGCGCTTCCGATCGGCGGGATGCTGATCAGCCTCTTCATCGGCTGGAAGTGGGGCTCCCGGTTCGCCGGTGACGAGCTCCGGCGCGACGGTCCCGGATTCCCGAGCCCGGCGCTTTGGGGCTTTTTGATCCGCTTCGTCTCGCCCGCGGCCATCTTCCTGCTGATCGTCTTCCGCTTCGTCGGCTAGCCAAGAAATTGTGGAAACTCTATGACCGAAATCTCTGAATTCATCCATTGGGCTTCGGAAACTCTGTATGAGTGGTATCTGTTGCCATCCTTACTCGTTCTTTGTGGGCTTTATCTGACAATCCGCACCGGGTTCGTCCAGATCCGCGGATTCGTCGGCGGAGTCAAGCGGGTAGTCCGCGGGATATCGCACGACCAGCACGGCGCCGAGGGTGAGATCACGCCTTTCCAGGCGCTGTCGACCGCCTTGGCGTCCACGGTGGGGAACGGCAACATCGGTGGCGTCGCGACGGCCATCCTGATTGGGGGTCCGGGCGCGATTTTCTGGATGTGGATCACCGCCCTAGTCGGCATGGCCACGAAGTACTCCGAAGCGGTGCTCGGCGTCACCTACCGGATCAAGAAGGAATCGGGCGCCTTCGCCAGCGGCCCCATGTACTACATCCTCGCCGGTATTCGATGGAAGGGTTTGGCCAAGTTCCTCGCGATCATGTTTTGCGTCTTCGGGGCGGCTACCGCGCTCCTCGGTACCGGCAATATGGCCCAGTCGAACACGATCGTGAAGACTTTCGTGGAAGCGGCCCGAGGCTTGGGTTGGGAAGTGTCGCCTTGGGTCCCCGGGATCCTCATCACGGTCGCCGTCGGGACAGTGCTGCTCGGCGGTATTCACCGGATTGCCTCGGTCGCCGAGAAGCTCGTCCCCACCATGCTGGTCATCTATCTGGGGATGTCACTCACCTACCTGTTCATGAACTTCACCGCGCTGCCGGGGGTCTTCGCCACGATCTTCGAGCACGCGCTCTCCCCACACGCGGCAGCCGGTGGTTTCATGGGAGCCGCAGTCAGACAAGCAATCGCCGCCGGGATCAGCCGCGGCGTGCTGTCAAACGAGGCCGGCCTCGGGAGCGCGCCGATCGCCCACGGAATCGCGCAGGTGAAGCACCCGACCGATCAGGGTCTCGTGGGAGTCTTCGAGGTCTTCATCGACACCATCGTGGTCTGCAGCATGACTGCGTTCGCGATCATTTCGTCGGGCCTTTGGACGGCACAGCGCTACTACAACGAATTGGGAGAACCGGTGGCGAGTGGCGACCTCACGGCCGCCGCGTTCTCCCTTTCTATCCCGTTCGCTCCGGTGGTTGTCGCAATCTCGTCGTTCCTGTTTGGTTTCTCGACGATCATCGGCTGGTACTACTACGGGGAGACCTGCTGGGAATACATGTTCGGCCAGAAGGGCCTTCTCGCCTACCGAGTGATCTACGTCGCCCTCCTTCTCGTCGGCGGTCTGGTCACCGTCCAGACAGTCTGGGACATTGGGACCCTGCTCAACGGGTTCATGGCCTTTCCCAACCTGATCGGGCTGCTGTTCCTCGGCGGTATGGTCGCCAAGAAGACGCAGGAGTACTACGAAGCCGAGAAGGGCGGAGGATCGAGCTGACGCCGGGGGCCGCCCGTCCACGCCGCGGTGAGACGGGCGCCCAGCCGCCACGGAACCAGGACCCGGAACACCGGGCGTTGCCCCGCACGCGGCCCGATGTGCTACAGATAACTCCCATCCGATGACCGACGGTCAGGACCCGACGCCCGGCGGGGCGTCATCAGGACACGGCTTCGGCACCGCCCCGGTCTTCCTGGCGTCGATCAGCACCATCCTGGGGGCGATCCTCTTCCTCCGTTTCGGTTACGCCGTCGCGGATGTCGGTCTCCTCGGCACCCTCGGGATCATCGCGATCGCCCATCTGATCACCATCCCGACGGTCCTCGCGGTATCCGAGATCGCGACGAACCGCCGGGTGGCCGGTGGGGGCGCCTACTACATCATCAGCCGCTCCTTCGGCACCCGCATCGGCGGGGTCATCGGGATCACCCTCTATCTTTCGCAAGCCATCTCCGTCGCGTTCTACGTGGTGGCTTTCGGCGAGGCGTTCGGACCGGTGTTCGACTGGATCGAGGCCAACTGGAACGTGGTCGTGGACCCGCGGTTCGTGAGCGTTCCGGCGACCCTCGGGCTCCTCGCGCTGGTCCTGACGAAGGGCGCGGAGCTGGGAGTCCGGGTGCTGTGGGTGGTTTCCGTAATCATCGTCGGCTCCATCGCGGCCTTCCTGCTGGGCTCGGCTCCCGAGGGGATGCGTCCGGAAACCTTCAGCCTGACCGCAACCCGCGCCAATCCCCATAGCTTCGCGGTCGTCTTCGCCATCATCTTCCCCGCCTTCACCGGAATGATCGCCGGCCTCGGGCTCTCGGGCGACCTGAAGAACCCGCACCGGAGCATCCCCCTCGGGACGATCGCCGCGACCCTCGCCGGCATGGTCATCTATGTCGTGGTCGCCATCAAGCTGGCGGTAAGCGTGACCCCGGAAGAACTGCACGCCGACCAGTTCGTCATGGCGAAAATCGCTCTCTGGGGCCCGGCGATCTATGTTGGACTCGGCGCCGCCGCGCTCTCCTCCGCCCTCGGCTCGATCCTGGTCGCGCCCCGAACCCTGCAGGCGCTCGGCCAGGACAAGGTCTTGCCCTTCCCGGGGCTGAACCAGGCCGTAGCGAAGGGATTCGGAACCGCCGGCGAACCGCGCTGGGCAGCCGCGCTCTCCGGAGTGATCGCGATCTTCTTCGTGGTGATCGGCGACGTGGACTTCATCGCCCAGATCCTCACGATGTTCTTCCTCGTGACCTACGGCGCGCTCTGCACGGTGTCCTTCCTGGAGTACTTCGCGGGGAATCCTTCGTACCGGCCAACCTTCCGCACTCGTTGGTACATCTCGCTGCTGGGCGCGGTGATGTGCGTGATGCTGATGCTGCGCACGGACGTCGTGTACTCGCTCGTCGCCTTCCTCGTCATGGGCATCTTGTACGCGGGGCTCAGCCGCTCCCGCAGGGGAGAACGGGACTTCGCGGCCATCTTCCAGGGGACCATCTTCCAGTTGATGAGGCGGCTCCGTCTCACCCTCCAGAAAAACCTGGTGGAGCGATCGGCCGGCGGTTGGCGGCCGTCGGTGGTCGCGGTCACCCGCTACGGCGAACGGCTCGGCCATTTCGACCTGCTGCGCTGGATCAGCCACCGGCACGGATTCGGGCACTTCATCCAGTACTTCGAGGGAGACTTTTCGCTCGCCACGGCGCAGCGGGCGCGGGCCGAGGTGCGCACCTTGATCGGACAGACGGAGACCAGCGGCGCCGGCATCTACGTGGACTCGTTGATCAGCCCGTCGTTCCCGCTCGCGCTTACCCAGACGCTCCAGATGCCGGGGATATCGGGCCTCCCGAACAACTGCCTGCTTCTGGAGCTCGACAAGCTGCGGCGGGAAGAGGTCGCCGAAACCGTCGAGGGAGCCCGAATCGCGGTAGACACCGGGTTCAACGCCCTCATCCTGCGTTCCACGAGACACCGCTTCGGCTACCGCTCGTCCATCCATCTCTGGCTGACCGAGGACAACTTCGACAACGCGCCGCTGATGCTGCTGCTCGCCTACATCATCGTGGGACACCCGGAATGGAAGCGGGCGGAGATCCAGCTCTTCGACTGCTGCGACCTCAGTTCCACCGAGCATCAGACCCACGACCTCTCGCGACTGCTCTCGCAGGAGCGCCTGCCCATCTCGGCGCAGAATCGCACGACGATCGGCTACCGGAGCGGCGAGGACTTCGAACGCGAGGTGGCGAAGAGGTCCTCGAGAGCCGACCTGGTGATCGCCGGTATCCCGGCCGCGACTCTGCGAAGCGATGCGGCGGAGGAGGCGCTACGGCGTTACGAGTCCACCAACGACGTGCTCTTCGTCAGCGGGGTCGAGCGCATCCCCCTCGCAGACAGCGGAGCGCGCGGAACGTAGGTCCGCGGTCCCCGGCTGGGTAGGAGCAGTGAGCGGGCGGGTGGGTGCGGGGGTTTCGCGGCCTGCGGCCGCGCGATGCCGGCCTCGGCAGCGGGGGAGGCGCTACGGCGTTACGAGTCCACCAACGACGTGCTCTTCGTCAGCGGGGTCGAGCGCATCTCCCTCGCAGACAGCGGAGCGCGCGGAACGTAGGTCCGCGGTCCCCGGCTGGGTCCGGGAGGTGAGGGCGAATGAGTACGGGAGTTTCGCGGCCTACGGCCACGATGCCGGTCTGAAGGCCCCCACCGGGAGAACTGGCCGGCGCTCCTTTCCCTTTACTTCCAGACGGACAGCAGGATCGCCTGCCCCAGCAGCGCGAGGAGGTTGTAGCCGACGCTCAGAGCCGCGAGGCCGGTCTTCCGCTGTTCAAACGCCACCGATTGGTGCGTCACCGGAATTACGAAGGCGATCACCGCCACGAGCGCGGCATGCACTCCGTGGAGCGGACCGCTGAACCCGTCGAGCAGCACCGCGAGTCCGAAGGCGGAGGCGATGGCAAACAGGAACGAGACGCCGTAGGTCTTCAGGGGATTGAAGCCCGCGGCAATGGCCTCTTCGGTGGTTTCCATGAGCACCAACCAGCGCTTCCCGAAGATCGGGCCGTACCAGAGGGCGCCCACGATCATCGGCACGATGCCCGCAACCAGAATGGCCAGGTAGTTGAGATCCGGCACGTGCATGGTTCTTGATTCCCTTCGGGGCCCCTATCGGGATCGCCCGTTGTCCGAATCGGCGCCGGGAACGCTGATCCCTGCCTTTTCGAGTTCCCAGAGCACCGCATCGGCGAATTCGTCGAGCGTTGGCAACTTCCGCCCATTGATGAAGAGCGTCGGAGTACCGGTGATGCCGAGCCGCAGGGCCTCGGCGATGTCCGACTGAAGCGCCGCTTCGGCCTGAGGCTCGGCCATGCAGGCCCGGAAGACAGCTTCGTCGAGTCCGGCGCCCACCGCAATCCTGACCACGTCGTCGACCTCGGGGCCGGCGGGCGGCGCCCGATAGACGGCGTCGTGATACTCCCAGAAGCCGCCCAGCAGATTGGCGCACGTTCCGCCCCGCGCCACGTTGCAGGCGCCGGGGTGCATCACCCCCGGGAGATGCGCGGCGCAGGTCGAATCGAGCGGATAGCTCCGGTAGTAGAGCGCGACGTGAGCACCGGTCGGGCCCTCGGCGTACTGATCGAAGGCCAGCGCGAAACGCCGGCAGGACGGGCAGAGGAAGTCCGAAAACGTGACTATCTTGACCGGCGCCGCGGGGTCACCCTTCACCGGGACCCCGTCGAGAGACACCTCCTGCACCCGCTGCTGACGGAACGAGGGATTCGCCCATTGCGGCAGGAATCCGGCGCCCTGGAGGGACAGCCGGGAGGCCCGGGCGATGTCCTTTCGCTCGGCGGGCAGCTCGGCGGACAACTCGGTGGGCAGCTCTTCCGAAGCCGCCGAACGGACGCCCAGAATCGAGAGGTCCACCGAGGTCGCGGCCCGGTCGCTGAGACCGTCGTTGATCACCAGTACTGCGGCGGCGACGAGTCCGGCGGCGAGCCAGAACGCCCGGACGGCGAATCGCTCGACCGCGAACTGCGGGTCGCGCTCGGCCGGACGCGCCGGCTCCCCCGGCGCCCGCCGCCGGGCCGGCAACAGGAACCAGAAGGCCGCGCCGTTCGCCCCGTATGTCCAGATGCAGAGCGAACAGAAGCTTCCGATCGCGAACGCCTGGACGCCGAACAGGAAGAGATCCACCACGAGCGCCAGGCTCACGAGGCCCAGCGCCAGCCGGCCGGGCCGACTGGAGAGCGGAGCCTTCCCGAGCAGCGCGAGCGCCAACAAAAATCCAAGGGATACGAAGAACGCGAGCCCCACTGCGGCCAGCGGGACACCGGCCGCCGTGGACCAGGTGCTCGCCGCTACTTCCTCGCAGCCCGAACTCGTGGGGTCGCAGGCCGCCGCCGCGAGCGCGCCCGCGTCGAGCCCGTGATGCCGAAGGAGCAGTACGCCCGAAACGATCGCCCCGAAGCAGGCGGCGGCAAACGCCAGCCCGAGGCGAACGGCGTCCGTTGCGTGGGTGCCAGCCATGGAAGCCGGGAGTTTATCCATCCTTCAAATGCCGTCCATAACCCAGGGCGTAGGGGGGCGCCTCGACCCCTTGTCTGAGATCCGGCGCCGGCTCCGGCGGCCCGAAAGTCGTGTTCACGGGAACCAGCCCGGCCCAATAGGGGAGTGCGAGGTCCTCGTCGTCATCCATGGGAGGCCCGGTCCGAAGCTTCGCGGTGGCCTCCTCGATGGGTATCGAAGCGATCAGGGTCGCCTTGAGTTCGAGGTCGTTCGTCGGCCGGGCATCCCCGTGACGTCCGGGGACCAGTCGACTGAGCAATACGTCGAGGGCGCGCCGTTTCTCGCTTTCCCCGGCCACCTCCGCGGTCCGCCCGAGCACCACTACCGAGCGGTAGTTCATGGAGTGGTGGAAGTAGGACCGTGCGAGGACGAGAGCGTCCAGGAGGGTCACGGTGACGGCCGCCTCGACACCCGCGGCCAGAAGACGCATCAGCCGGCTCGCCGACGATCCGTGGAGCAACACGCGATCTCCGTCCCGCGCATAGCCCATGGGAATCACGAAAGGAGAGCCCTCGTGGACGAACCCCACGTGCGCCACGATTCCCTCGTCGAGGATGGCGTCGATGACCGCCCGATCGTGCGAACCCCGAACGGGCAGCCGCTGGACGCGGCTGCGGGGCGTCACCCGGATGTCGGAACTCATTCTTTCTCCCTCGAACCGCCGGTGGACAAAGTCAGGCGGCCCAGTCCTCTCGGAGGAGGCCCCGGCGTTCACGCCACTTCATCCACCGGGTTCTAGACGTCGCCGCGCAGGGCAAGCCTGCTCCGCAGCGTCTCCATGGTGACGACGCCAACGAAACGACGGGCGTCGAGGACTGCCAGGGAACGCCGGCCCCCGGCAAAGAGATTCACCGCCCGGATGGCCGCGTCCTCCGGGGCCAGCGTAGTGGCCAGAATATCGGTGCGCATGAGGTCGCCCGCAGTGAGCTCCTGCAATTCGTCGGACGACCGGCGGCGCAGATCCTCGACGCGGACCGCACCTACGAGGTCCGCCTCGTCGAGCACCGGTATCTCGGTGTGCGCGGTTGCGAGCGCTACCAGTTCGATGCCGGAAACATGCCTCGGGACGGCGAGGATCCGGTAGTCGAGCAGGTGGGCCGCGGTTACCCCTTCCAGCATCTTGGCGAGCCAGACCTGGCGTGTCACCTCGCGTGACGTCCGCCGCAAATGGAGCCCGATCAAGACAAACCAGCCGCCGAGCACCAGACGCACGGCGCCCCCCGCCGGCCCGCTGCCGCCAAAGAGCGCCAGCACCCCGAATGCGACCATCAAAAGTCCGAAAGTGCCGCCGGTAGCCGCAACGGCCCGGGTAGCGGCCAGGGGCCGGTCCCAGACAGCCCAAAGCGCGGCTCGCAGGATCCGGCCGCCATCCAGGGGAACGGCCGGAATCAGGTTGAAGGCCAGCAGCAGGCCGTTGATCAGCGCCAGGTTGTCCGCCACGGCGACAACCGAAACCGGCGCCGCTGCGCCCAGTTGACCGATCGCGAGAAACACCACCAGCAGAACCAGCGTCGCGAGGGGACCCGCAACGGCGATCCGAAGTTCGGCCCCCGCGCCGCCCGGATGCCCTTCCAGTTCGGTAGCCCCGCCGAACACCTTGAGAGTGATCCCGGACACCTTCATCCCCGTTCGCGCTGCGACGGCGGCGTGGGCCAGCTCGTGGAACAGGACGGACCCGAGCAGCAGCACGCTGGTCACCACTCCCAGTGCGGCGGCGCCCGCCGCCGAGACTCCGGGAACACCCCGGAAATAGAGAACCGCGAAGAGCGCCGATACGACGCTCGCGGTCAGCAACCAGGAAGAGTGGATCCGCACCGGAAAGGGCAGCCAGGGCCGGCGGGCTCTTTGCGGTCGCGGTCCGGTCACGGGTCCCTGCCCCCGGCTTCGGGCGCCGCTTCCTGGCCGGAACGCGACAGGATGAGCAACCGGTCTCCCGGACCGAGTTGGTCATCGAGCCAGCCCCGATTGAGGAATTCCACCGCGCCCGGCGGGCCGTCGATTCTTCCCTCCGCGGCGAGACGCTCCAGGGCGTCGCGGACCGGTCCGCTCCCGCCCACGGCCAGCGCGGTGATCCGGAGCGGCCCCGGTACCGGGGTATCCCACAAGCGGTCGGCGCTCCCGAGCACCTCCAGAAAAAGAGCCTCGCAGGCGTCGAAGCCGCGGCGAGCACAATCGAGACTCACTTCGACAAGCGACGCTCTCGATCGAAACAGCGCGAGGAGGCCGGCGGGCTCTCCCGCGAGAGTCCCGGAGGCCGAACCCGCCGGGAGGCTCGGCGCCCCCCCGCACGAACCCGCGGCAGCCGCCGGATTCTCCCCGGCCCGTTCCCTCGGCCCCTCGTTCGCCAGCGGCTGGATCCGGCTCCGGACGGCGGTGAACCCGCGGACCCGAAACGCCTCGACGAACGTCGCCTCCGCGCCGTGGCAATCCGCCGTCCTCCGGAGATGGGCCGCCAGGACCGCGAGCTGGGCCCGGTGGGCAGCCACCCCGGCGGCATCAAACCCGCCGGCGGCAGCATCAAATCCTGTCGCGCTCGGCTGGGTGAGGCCCTGGACTACCGGAATCTCCCGCACGGTCAGCCGCAGAGGTTCTCCCTTGCGGCTCGCGCGAAAAACCCCGCGCCCCACCGGCTCGAACGAGCTCTCGTCAGGCAGCGAGAGCCGGAAATCCGCCTGCGGCAGGAGCAGGCCCAACCCGTCCGCAACCCCGAACTCGGCGGGCTCCCCGAAGAGCAACCCATCGAGAAGATCGAACCAGCGGTCCCGACTCGTATCCGGGGCGGCAGCTTCGTCCGTTGGGCGTTCCGGATCGGGCTCCAGCGGCAACACCAGGAGGAGCGGCTGCTCGACCAGGTTCCCCGCTGATGGGGACCGGAAGCCGCCGCTCGCAAAGGTTGCGGCGGCCGACCCGAACAGTTCGACGAGCGCCGGCTCGCCCGGCAAGGCGGCAAGCGCCCCCCGGGTAACGAAGATCGTCCGGTCGGCGAAGAGGAAGGCCTCCGGCTTCGCATCATCGAGGACGAGAAAGCGCCAGCCATCGTGGAGGGTCGTCTCCTCCCGGGCACCGGCGGCCAGGAGCGGGGCCTCCGCTATGGCCTCGAGACCGATCTCGGAAATGCGGGCGCCGAGCTCAGAGTCCCGAACGAGCGGCCGATGACCCTCGAATGCACCGCGGGCGCGCTCGGCGGCATGAATCGCCGCCGCGTCCGGCGGCATGGCGATGGGCGCCGGCGTTGCCGCACAACCTGCGGCAGCGAGGCTACCGAAAAACCCGAGAACCGAACGGACGCGGGAGCCGGGAACGGAGTTCCGAATCACGCAAATCCCAAAAAAGCGACCGAGAGGGGCGAAACGACTCAGGGGCGCGGGACACGATTCCCGCACCGCGGCGGAGACCGGAAACGCCGGTCAGAGGTAGTAGTTCGTGTTGATGTCGCGGTACTCGGCCCACTCATCCGGAAGCTCTTCGTCGGGGAAGATGGCCGTCACCGGGCAGGCGGGCTCGCAGGCGCCGCAGTCGATGCAGGTGTCGGGGTCGATGTAGAGCTGGGTGGCCTCCTCGAAGCCGTCCTCATCACTTGTGGGGTGGATGCAATCCACCGGACAAACATCCACGCAGGCGGTATCTTTGGTCCCGATACAGGGCTCAGCGATCCAGTAAGACATCGTAGGAAGCTGCCTCCTCAGACAGGCGCGAGAAGAGTGTTTTGGGAGTGCCGGCCCCGGGATCAGCCAAGCTCGAGCAGTCTCTGCGAGTACTCGGTGACCCGATCCAGGGAACCCCAGAATAGTAGTCCAAGAAGGTTCGGCACCACCAGCACCACGAGCAGGCCGAGATCGAGCCGGCTGAAGACCAGCGGCGGTGTCGGTCCGGATTCCGGATCGATCACCATGGTCCGAAGGACCTTCACGTAGTAAAAGGCGCCCACCGCGCTGTTCAACACCCCGATGACCGCGAGCCAGCCAAGACCGGCGTTGATCACCGCCGCGAACACGTACCACTTGGCCAGGAAGCCCGCGAAGGGAGGGATGCCCATCAGCGAGAACAGGAAGATTCCCATGGCGACGGTCAGGAGCGGGGAGCGCTTCCAGAAGCCGGCAAGGCTGCTGATCTCGAAGCTTCCGGTCACCCGGTGGGCAAGGATGACCACCAGGAAGGCTCCGAGATTCATGAACAGGTAGATCGCGAGGTAGGCCACGATGGCCTGCACCCCTTCCACCGACAGCACGCACGCCGCCATCAACATGGTGCCCGCGTGGGCGATCGACGAATAGGCGAGCAGCCGTTTCACGTTCGTCTGGAGGAGAGCCGCAACGTTACCGAGGGTCATGGTGATGACCGCGAGGATCATCAGCAGCAACTGCCAGTCGGCGCCGCCCACCGGGGCAATCGCTCCCCCACCGGCCGGTTCGCCCATCCCGAGATAGAAGAAGCGAATGAGGACCGCGAAGCCGGCGGCCTTCGGGCCGACGGACAGGAAGGCGGTAACGGGCGTGGGGGCCCCGGTATAGACGTCGGGACACCAGAAGTGGAACGGCGCGGCAGCGATCTTGAAGCCGATCCCGGCGGCGACCAGGATCACCACGAGCATGAGTCCCGGCCCGAAAACGCCTTCGGCGAGTGCGGCGCGCACCTCGTAGAGATCGAGGGTGCCGGTCATGCCGTAGAGGAGCGAGAGGCCGAACAGCATGGTCCCCGTCGAGACCGCTCCGAACAGGATGTATTTGAGCGAAGCCTCGTTCGAGAGCCGGTCCGAACTCAGGTAGCCCACCATGAGGTAGGAGGCCACGGAGACCGTCTCGAGCGAGAGGTAGATCATCACGAGGTTGACCGACCCGGCCATCCACATGAGCGCCGCGGTGACGGTGAGCAGCAGCGCGACCATCTCGCCCATCCGAACTCCCTCGAGTTCGCGGGACCGAACGCTCAGCAGCAGTACGATGATGGAGGCGAGAACGAACACCACCCGGAGCACCCCGAGCAGGCCATCGTCGGCGATCATCGACGCGAAGAGCGACTGGCTCTCCCCCGCCCCGAGGGCGGCCCATGACGCCACGAGGGCGGCGCCGAGACCCACCAGCGTGATGCCGGTGAGGAGATTTCGCCCCTCCTGGATCGGGCGACGTTGGGTGACCAGGTCCGCCACGATCACGAGCGCGAGCGCTCCCATCAGGATCAGTTCGGGAACGAACCGGGAGAGGCTCTGAACCGCGTTTTCCACTTAGCAGTCCTTGGATGAGGTGGCGTGAGCGCCGAGGCCCCCACCGGGAGAACTGGCGGCGAGACGCCCGGTTGACAAGGCGCGCGAGGGAGGAGCCCCCACCGGGAGAACTGGCCCTGGCGTATTTCGACCGAAGCGCAACGATGAGCGGAGCGAAGCGCCAGTTCTCCCGGTGGGGGGGCGGTTCAGCCGGGATGGTTCGCCGGTCGAGCCCCCACCGGGAGAACTGAGCCGCGTCACTTCATTCATGGGCTGCTCCTATCCCTTCAGCTCCGCGGCGTCGTCAAGGTTCACGTGCTTCACGACCCGGTAGAGCGACATCACGATCGCCAGCGCGACCGCCGCTTCGCAGGCGGCAATGACGATCACCAGCAGCGCGAAGACCTGACCACCGAGCGCCCCCTCGACAAACCGCGAGAAAGCGACCAGATTGATGTTCGCGGAGTTGAAGATCAACTCGATGGACATCAAGACGTTGACGGCGTTTCGCCGGGTGAGGACCCCGAAGACGCCGAGCGAGAAGAGCGCCGCCGAGATGTAGAGGTAATGCTCGAGAGGGATCACGGGCCGTTTACCTTGACGAACCACTCCGGCGGCGGACCAGCATCGCCGCGCCCATGAGCGCGATGAGTAACAGGACCGACGCGATTTCGAAGGGGAGCAGGTAGTCCCCCACCAGCAGCCTTCCGATGGACTCGCTCGTCGGTCCGAGATCGCCCGCCACAATTCCGGCTACGCCTGGGGCGCCCCAGTCCACCGAATTGATGATCCACACCAGCAGCGCGAAGACGAGCCCCGCGGACAGCGCCCCCGGAACGATCTGAATCGCTCCGGAACTGACGTTCAGGTTGTAGATCCGGTTCGTCAGCATCACCCCGAACAGCAACAGGGTGAGGATGCCGCCGACGTAGATGAGCACCTGCGCGCCGGCAAGGAAGTCAGCGCCGAGATAGACGTAGAAGACGGCCACCCCGAAAAACGCCGCCACCAGCGCGAACGCGGAATGCACGAGGTTCTTCCCGAGGACCACGTAGAGCGCGGACCCGAGCACGAGCGCAGCGACCCCGTAGAAGATCGCCGCCACCGCCATGGATTCCATCGTCTTCCGGCTCGCTCAGGGGCGAACGGCTCCTGCCGGTGGAGTGGCGGGCTCGATCGTCCTCGGCTCTTTCGCGAACCGGTAGAGCAGATCGCCCTTGGTCTTGCCGCCGAACTCGTAGTTCGGCGTCATCAGGATGCAGTCCGTCGGGCACGGGAAGACGCAGAGCTGGCAGTAGCAGCAGAGCGACATGTCGATGTCGAACTTCACCACCGTCTGCTTGATGGCCGTTCCGTCGGCCGCGAAGATCTTCGGTGCGTCCCGCGCCCGCTTCTCGTTGTCGATGTGGATGCAGTCCACCGGGCAGGCGCGTTCGCACTGCTTGCAGCCGATGCAGTCCTCGATCTTCACATGGAGCTTCATCCGCGACCGCTCCATCAACGACTCCTTGGGAATGTCGAGCGGAGACCGCCAGCGCTCTTCGGGAAGCTCGTCGGCGGTGTACTGCTGGGTCACGGAACGCGTGAACAGGTGCCGAAAGGTCACGGCCATGCCGATCACAACGGTGCTGACCGATTCCCATAGGTCCACGAAATAGCGCTTCATATCCTTTTTCCCTCCGGGGTCCTTTTTCCCTCCGGGGTCCTTTTTCCCTCCGGGGTCCTTCTTCCCTCGGGGGCGTTCCTCACGACAGGCCCTTGACGACAGCCGTCACGACCAGCAGAAAGAAAGAAATCGGGATCACGTACTTCCAGCAGATCCCCATCAACTGATCCACGCGGAGGCGAGGCAAGGTCCAGCGGAGCCACATCTGAACCACCACCAGCCCGAATCCCTTGAGGAAGAACAGCAGTGGGTTGGAGCCGAACGGGCCGATCCAACCGCCGAGAAAGAGCAGCGCCGCCAGCATCGAAACCAGCAGCATGTTTCCGTATTCGGCGAGGAAGAAGAACGCAAAACGCATCCCGCTGTACTCGGTATGGAATCCGGCCACCAGCTCCGATTCCGCTTCCGGGATGTCGAAGGGCGTGCGGTTCGTCTCGGCGAGTCCGCAGATGAAAAACAGCACGAAGGCGATCAGGTTCAGCGGGAAGAGCTGGAAGATCAGCCAGTGGCCGACGCCGAGGAAGCCTCCCGCCTGGGCGGCCACGATGTCGGGGAGGTGGAGGCTACCGACCTGGGCTACGACCACCAGAACCAGGATCGCGGTCGGGATCTCGTAGCTGACCATCTGGGCCGCGGCCCGCATGCCTCCGTAGAGCGCGTACTTGTTGTTCGAGCCCCAGCCGGCCATCAGCACCGCGAGAGCGCCCAGCGAGGTAATCGCGATGAAGTAGAGGACCCCGATGTTGAGGTTCGATACCGCGAGCACCACCCCGTCTTCGCGCACCCCCCAGGGAACGATCGTGAAGGCCGCGAACGCGCTCGCCACCGCGAGAACCGGAGCCAGCCCGAAGAGGACCCGGTCGGCGTCGCGGGGAACGAGGTCCTCCTTGAAGAGCAGCTTCAAACCGTCGGCGAAGCTCTGAAGCAGCCCGTGCCACCCCACCCGCATGGGACCGAGCCGATCCTGGATGTGGGCCGCAACCTTCCGCTCGAGCCAGATCGAATAGATGGGGTTGAGCGCCAGGATGCCCACGAAACCCGCGGTGCCGAGAAGCACGACGACGAGGTGCTGCAGACCGGCCGGCACGAAATCCCCGACCAGTTCCGAAACCATCGCGGCCAGCATGGGAAGCGCCGCAATCGTGCCGAGCACCACGAACACCAGCACGATCGGGATCAGCGTGAGCGGCCCCATGAGCCGCATCTCGATCTGGCGGAACCGGGTGATCACCGGTCGATCTCTCCGAGGACGATGTCCAGGCTGCCGATGATCGCGATGATGTCGGCGATCATCTCGCCGCGGGTGATCTCGTGGAAGAGCCCCATCGCGACGAAGCAGGGGGAGCGGCCCTTCACCCGGTAGGGGATGGGCTTCTTGTTTTCGGCAACGATGTAGAACGCGAGTTCGCCCCGGGGCGCCTCGCTGCGGCAGTAGGCCTCCCCGGCCGCCGGCCGGATGAACCGCGGCACGTTCTCGTGGACGTCGCCCTCCGCAGGCAGCCGGTCGAGGGCCTGGCGCACGATCTTCACGCTCTCGTACATCTCCCGGACCCGCACGAAGTACCGGTCCCAGCAGGAACCGATGGGTCCGTGCTGGCCGGCTGCGGTGATGACGTCGAAGTCGTATGCCTCGTACCCCAGATAGGGGTCGTCCCGCCGGAGGTCCCAGGAGATCCCCGAACCCCGGAGGTTCGGCCCCGAGAGGGCGTAGTCCCTCGCCATCTCCGGCGTGATGATGCCGACATCGGCGGTGCGGCGAATGAAGATCTTGTTGTGGCTGAGGAGGCTGTCCACCTCGTCGAGCACCGGGACGAACTCATCGAGGAAGCGCCGGCTCTTGTCGATCCAGCCCTCGGGCAGATCGTGGGAAACGCCGCCAACCCAGTTGTAGTTGTAGAGCAGCCGGGCGCCGCAGAGCCATTCGAAAAGATCGAGGATCCGCTCGCGTTGCTGGAAGCAGAGCAGGAAGGGCGTGTAGGCGCCGATGTCCATCCCGTAGGTGCCCATCGCCAGCAGATGGCTCGCGATCCGCTGCAGTTCGGCGGTGATCACCCGGATCCCGGCGACCCGCTCCCCTACGGAGGTGCCGAGCAGCTTCTCCACGGTGAGCGCGTAGGCCAGGCTGTTCGTCATCGAACCGACGTAGTCCATCCGGTCGGTGAAGGGGATGACGCCCTGATAGTCGATGTTCTCGGCGTGCTTTTCGAAGTTGCGGTGCAGGTAGCCGATGTGCGGCCGCGCGTCCTTGACGATCTCGCCGTCGGTCTTCAGTTCCACGCGCAGCACGCCGTGCGTCGAGGGGTGTTGCGGCCCCATGTTGAGGATCATTTCGTCCTCTTCGAGGTCCTCGGGGGAGAAGGCGTAGGAGTTGTCCGGCGGCAGTTCCTGGTCGTAGAGCGTGACGAGCGGGGCCCCGTCGAAGGGAGAACGATGCTCTGCCATCACGGAACCCGCTTCGGGAGTTTCGCTGCCCGGTCGGGCAGCGCTGCCGGCCTCGGGCGTTCCTGCTTCGCTCATTGCGCCTGCGCCACCTCAGTCAAAGGGGCCCACGCCCGTCATCTGACCACCCTCGGCGCGGTCGGTCATCTGCCGTCCCGGCTTCACCGGGATCTTGTGCCAGGTCTCGGGCCACTCCCAGTCGCGGAGCAACGGGTGCCCGGGCCAGTCGGCCGGCAGCAGGATGCGCCGCAGGTCGCTGTGTCCATCGAAGCGGACACCGAAAAGGTCGTATGTCTCCCGCTCATGCCAGTTCGCGGCCTTCCACACCGTCTCCAGCGTGGGGAGACTCGCTCCCGCGCGTTCCACCCGGACCTTCAGGACGATCCAGTGCTTTTTCGTCAGCGAGGTGAGGTGATAGACCACCTCGATCGCCGGCGGATCGTCACCCGGCCAGTCCACGCCCGAAACGCAGTGGAGCGTGTCGAACTCGAGTTCCCCATCGCCCTTGAGAAACTCCGCGGCCGCCACCAGCTTGTCGCCGGAAAGGCGGATCCACGGATCCTTCGCTTCGGCGTCGGACTCGAACGAGCCCTCCACGAGGCCAAGCTGAGCGACGAGGCGCTCGATGATCCCGGCGCCGCTCACCCGGTAGTCTCCATGACTCTGGGCTCCGCGGGCTTGCGCCCGGACGCGACTTCGGCCGAAGCGGGTCGGACTCGACCCTCGCGCGGGTCATCGAGGATCGACCGCTCCCGGATCCGGTCCTGGAGCGCCATGATCCCGTAGAGCAGGGCTTCCGGCCGGGGTGGACAACCCGGCACGTAGACGTCCACCGGGATGATCTGGTCCACGCCCTTCACCACGTGATAGCCGTACTGCCAGTAGGGCCCGCCGTTGTTGGCGCAACTGCCCATCGAGATCACGTACTTGGGCTCCGGCATCTGGTCGTAGAGCGTCTTGATGCGGATCGCCATCTTGTGGGTGACGGTGCCGGCGACGATCATGCAGTCGGACTGCCGGGGAGTCGCCCGCGGGATCAATCCGAGGCGGTCCCAGTCGAACCGGCTCGCTCCGGTCGCCATCATCTCGATGGCGCAACAGGCGAGACCGAAGGTCATCGGCCAGATCGCCGAGAGCCGCGCCCAGTTGACGACGGCGCTCACCGTGGTGAGCGCGATGTTGTCCCTGCCCAGGCTCTTGCCGAGGGCACCGATCAGATCCACATCAACTCCCGGTGCGGGCCACTGCAAAGCCTCGGAAGCCACCCGATCCGCGAGGTGACATCCGGTTCCCTGGGAGCGCCCCGCCGATCAACGCGTGAACCTTCAGGCAGCTGCTTCCGAAGAGGAAGCTGTCTCCGCCGTGGGACGGGCCTTGAGAGCGCGCCGATCCTCTTCCCGAACCCATTCGAGATCGCCCTTCGCCCATACGTCCGCGAGCCCGAGGACGAGCATGCCGATGAAGATGAGACCCGCGATCAGGGCTCCGGGGCCGAGGTCGAGATAGACCAGCGCCCAGGGAAGCAGCATGACCGCTTCCACGTCGAAAATGAGAAACACCAGGGCGAAGACATAGAACCGGATGTTGAACTGGACGCCCCAGGGAGTCCCCACCGGATTCTCGCCGCACTCGTAGGGCTGCGACTTGCTGGCGAGCGGCAGCGAGGGGCGGACCAGCGACGAGGCGAAGAGGGTGACGACTACGAAGAGCACGCCAACTACGATCGCAACCAGTGGTCCCAGGTATTCGCCCATCGAAATTTGAAGAAACCGCCGCCTCGGCAACCCGGGCCGCGGAACGGACAGAATTCTAGCGGGCGGCCCGACGGTAGGTAAAGACCAAACGTTCGGGAAGACACTTCCCGACAAACCTGCCGTCCCGCCCTCGCCTGCCCCCGTGATCTCGATCGTAATCCCGACACTCGACTCCGCAACAACGGTGGGCGCCGCCATCCGATCGGCTCCCCCGCGCGCGGAGGTGATCGTGGTGGACGGGGGCAGCCGCGACGACACCGCGGGAGAGGCGGAGCGCGCCGGAGCGCGGGTCATGGTCTCCTCGCGGGGCCGTGCCACCCAGATGAATGCCGGAGCCCGCGCCGCCGGCGGGGACGTCTTGGTGTTCCTCCACGCCGACTGCCGGCTACCGGAGGACGGCGCCGGACAGATCCGGAGCGTGCTGGCCCGCCCCGGGGTTGTCGGCGGCTGGTTTCCGCAGCGGATCGAGGCCGCTGGAACTCTGCTCCGGATGGGAGCCCGTGGGTCGAACGGGCGCGCCCGCTGGCTTCAGCTTCCGTACGGGGACCAGGCGATCTTCACCCGGCGGGACGTCTTCCAGCAGGTCGGGGGATTTCCCGAGGACCCGATCATGGAGGACGCCGGCCTCGCGCGCCGGCTGCAGGGCGTCGGCCGCCTCGAACCGGCGGCATCCGCCGTGACCACCGGACCCGAGCACTGGCAGCGGCTGGGTCCGGTGTTGACCGCGCTCCTCGACTACCTGACGCTGGTTGGGTGGCTGATCGGAGTTCCTCCCGAGTGGATCGCACGGGTGTATTACCCGCTCCAACGGGGCTCGCGGAACGGGAGTCCCCGTCGAACAAGACCGGATTCGTGAATCGCGCCGGACGCCGGCTGCCGTTCGCAGCGGCGGGTTCGGCGTGTCTATACTGGCTGAAGACATGAGGCAACTCGGGTCGATGCACCGGAAACCGCTCGCCGCCGCGGTACTCGCCGTGGTACTGGCGTTCGCGGTCGTTTGCCCGCTGATGGCGGCGCCCGGAGTTCCGGCAGACCAGGGGTGCCACAGCAGTTCGGAGCCGGCTCCGGGCGAAGAACGCGCCAGCGTGTGTTGTTCTTCGGTCACGGTTCCCAAGCTGCTTGCGCCCGGCCCGGGACTGGTGGCGGCCCTGCCTGCCTCCTTCGAGGCCGCTCCGGACATTCCGAGGTGGAACCACCCATCGGATGGTCCCCTTCCCTTCCGGAAGCTGAAGCCGCCTCTCTTCGTCCAGCACGCCGCACTGCTGATCTGAGTTCCCGTCGTCCGAACGTTCGGCCCCGCTGAGCCGAGCGTCGCCGGAACGGGCTCGCGCATCGCGCGGCGCCCCGTACCGCGCGGCCCCGGCCAGTTCTCCTGACGATCGGCGGCCTCCGCGTTGAAAAAGTAAACGCGGGGCGGTTCTCCGGGCGCATCGCAAGCCCGGCGACCCGTCAGAACTCGATGCCGAAAGGCCCGATCTGACGCGCCCTCTTCCGGCGATACCCCACTCATCACCGTGCCTTTATCACGATCCCTCGCCGTAGCCGCTGTGCTGGCGGCGCGCCTGGCAGCCGCCGAAGGAGTCCAGCCGGATTCCCGGCCCGATGCGTACGCCGCGGAACCGGACCTCCAAAGCTGCCTGGACAGCGCCATCGAGCACAACCCCGCCCTGCTGGCTTCCCAAGCCAGGTACCAGGCCGCACGGCAGCGCGTTCCCCAGGTAACTGCGCTGCCGGACCCGACGCTCAACGTCAGCCAGGCGCTCCGTAGCGTGGAAACGCGCGTCGGGTCCCAGACGGGCGGGATCACCCTGACCCAGGCGCTTCCCTGGTTCGGCACTCGCGATCTCCGCGGCCGGGTCGCGGTCTCGGAGGCGGACGCCCAGTACCGCCTCCACCAGGCCGAGGAGCGCGAGGTCATCGCCCGCGTCAAACGGACGTTTTATGACATCGCGTACCTGGACGCCGTTCTCCGGCTCTCGGACGAGGAGCAGTTGCTGCTCGAACACTACGAAACGCTGGCGAGTGCGCGCTATTCGAACGGCCAGGGTCTCCAGCACGCGGTCATCCGGCTGCAGGCGGAGCTGACGCGGGTCAGCGACCGCCAGTGGCAACTCGAGCGGCAGCGCCGGACCCTCGCCGTGAACCTGAACACGCTGTGTGGCCGGCCCCCGGACACCCCGGTACCTCCCGTCCCTTCGCTCGAGAGGCCCCCGGCGACCCTGGACCGGGGGCAACTCCTGGATCTGGGAGAGCGGTACCGGCAGGAACTCCTCGCGGCGGCGGCCCTCATCGAAGCCGGCGAAGAAGCCGTGGAGTTGGCCGGGATGAGCTTCCGGCCCCGCTTCACCGCGAGCTTGGCGGTCATGAACGTGGCCGGGCGTGATCCCCTCGGAGGTTTCGGGCCGCTTCCTCCGGACGAGGGCAAGAACTCGGTCAGCGTTTCCCTGGGCGTGTCGCTGCCGGTCTGGAAGGACAGCTACCGCGCCGCATTTGAAGAGGCCCGGTACCAGCTCACGGCGAATCGGCGCCGTCTCGAGGATGCGCAACAGAGCATGGCGAACACCGTGCACGAGACGCTGATCCGCATCGAAACGCTCGACGAACAGATCGAGCTGCTGGACACCGTGCTGATTCCCCAGAGCGAAGAGGCGCTTCGCGCGACGGAGACCGCCTACGAGACAGTCCAGGTCGGCGTGTTGGATCTGCTCGACAGCGAGCGGGTCCAGCTCGACGTCCTGAAGATGCGCGCGCGTTACCTCTCCGATTTCCTCATCGCGCTGGCAGATCTCGAAAGGGGCATCGGCACCCGCGTTCCTCTCCGCGACCGGAGAACATCATGAATCGTGCTCTCGCAATCGGCGCCGGCAGCTTCCTCGCCGGGGTAGGGATCGCCGCTCTTTTGGTGTTCGGGCTTGGCGGGTGGGAGTGGCCGCCCCCCTTCCTGGCGGTTCAGGACGCGGCCGAAGGTGCCGGATCGGACGACCCGCTCGCAAAGGCTGAACGGGAAATCCTTTATTGGAGGGCCCCCATGGACCCGAACTTCACCTCGGACCGGCCGGGCAAATCCCCCATGGGCATGGATCTCGTCCCGGTGTACGCCGACGAAGGCGAGAACCAGCCGGAGGGCACGGTGCGCATCGACCCGACCTTCGTGCAACGAATCGGGGTCCGGACGGCGGCCGTCGAGCGTCGCGACATCGCGCAGACCATCCACACCGTCGGCACCATTGCCCACAACGACAAGCAGATCGCCTGGGTGAACACCAAGATCGACGGCTGGATCGAGAACGTTGCGGTGAACTATCTCGGGGAGACGGTCGAGAAGGGCCAGGTTCTCTTTGACATCTACAGCCCGCAACTGGTCACCACCCAGACCGACTACCTCAACGCTGTGCGCTATGCCAAGCGGCTCGACGCCTCGCAGTACCCCGACGTCGCCGCCAGGGCGCAGTCGCTGGTCGAATCGGCGCGCGCCCGGCTCCGCCACTGGGACATCACAGACGAACAGATTGAAACGCTCGAGCGGGAGGAGACGCCGCGGCGCACGCTCTCGGTGGTCTCCCCGGTAGCCGGGGTGGTCGTCCAAAAGATGGACGCGGCGCTCGACGGCATGTACGTCCGGCCGGGAATGAATCTCTACAAGCTGGCGGACCTGACCACCATCTGGGTGGACGTCGAGATCTTTGAGCACCAGGTGGAAGCCATGCGGATCGGCCAGCGGGCCGAGGTGGAGCTGCCCTACGTGCCGGGACGGCCCTACACGGGATTCGTCCGCTACCTCTACCCGCATTTCAACCAGGAAACCCGCACGATGACGGTGTCCATCGAGCTCGCGAATCCGGACCTGACCTTGCGCGCGGGGATGTACGCGAACGTCACCTTCGATGTCCCGGTGGCCGGGAACGCCCTCGCCGTGCCCGAAGAAGCGGTGATCCGAAGCGGCACCCGGAACCTCGTCGTCCTCGAGCTTTCACCGGGCCTGTTTCGGGTAGCGGAGGTCACGCTCGGAGCGGGAGCCGACGGGTTCCGGGAGGTGCGCGAGGGAATCTCGGAGGGAGACGAAATCGTGGTCTCGGCGCAGTTCCTGATCGATTCCGAGAGCAACCTCACCCAGGCGATCAGAGCTCTTACCCGCGAATCCGAAGCGCGGGAATCCGAAGCGCCGGAACCCGAACCGCGGGAATCCGAAGCGCCGGAACCCGAAGCGCCAACCCGCGACATTTCGCATCAGCACCACTGACCGCTCATGGAAGAAACACCCCGCGGCGCGCCGCCGGCGCTGGACGGGCGAGAACCGCGCCAACCGGACGCGAAGCAACCGATGCTCGCAAGAACCATCGAATGGTCACTTCGGAACCGCATGTTCGTCCTCGTGGCCACCATCTTCCTCGCGGTGGGCGGATTCCAGGCGCTCCGCGCAACGCCCCTCGACGCATTGCCCGATCTGTCGGATGTCCAGGTGATCATCTTCACCGACTATCCGGGGCAGGCGCCGCAGGTGGTCGAGGACCAGGTCACCTACCCGATCACCACCCAGATGCTCGCGGTTCCCTCCGCCCAGGTGGTGCGCGGCTATTCGTTCTTCGGGTTTTCGTTCGTCTATGTGATTTTCGAGGACGGCACCGACCTCTACTGGGCGCGGAGCCGAGTTCTCGAGTACCTCAACTACGTCAGCGGGAAGCTGCCTGAGGGAGTCGCTCCGACGCTCGGTCCCGACGCCAGCGGCGTCGGGTGGGCGTACATGTACGCGCTGCGCTCCGAGGACAAGGACCTCGCCGAACTGCGGTCGCTCCAGGACTGGTTCCTCAAGTACGAGCTCACCGCGGTGCCGGGGGTCTCCGAGGTGGCGAGCCTCGGCGGGTTCGTGCGGCAGTACCAGATCACCGTGGACCCGAACCGGCTACGCGCCTACAACATATCCCTCTCGCGAATTCGCGACGCCGTCCGGCGCAGTAACAGCGACGTGGGTGGACGGGTGTTCGAGACGGCGGAGACCGAGTTCATGGTGCGGGGGGAGGGGTACATCACGGGGCTCGACGACGTCCGCAGCATCGCACTCGGGGTGGACGCATCCGGTACCCCGGTCACGGTGCAGGACGTTGCGACCGTGCAGTTCGGCCCGGAGATCCGGCGCGGCCTTGCCGAGCTGAACGGCGAGGGGGAAGTGGTCGGCGCCATCGTGGTCGTGCGGTCCGGCGAAAACGTGCACGAGGTGGTCACCCGGGTCAAGGCGCGGCTCGACGAACTCCGGGCCGGGCTCCCGGCAGGAGTCGAGATCGTCCCGGTCTATGACCGGACGGTCCTGATCGAGAATTCCGTCGCCACCCTCCAGCGGAAGCTGCTCGAAGAAATGGCGATCGTCGCGCTGGTGTGCGCGGTGTTCTTGCTGCACCTGCGCTCCGCACTGGTCGCGGTCCTCACCTTGCCGCTCGCGGTGCTCATGGCCTTCATCGTGATGTACGTGCAGGGAGTCGGCGCCAACATCATGTCGCTCGGCGGCATCGCGATCGCCATCGGCGCCATGGTCGACGCGGCGATCGTGATCGTCGAGAACGCCCACCGCCACCTCGAGCGCGACCGGGGCCGGATTCCCCACTGGCGGATCATCGCCCGCGCGTCCACCGAGGTGGGGCCGACGCTGTTCTTCGCGCTGCTGGTGATCACGATCTCCTTCGCGCCCATCTTCGCGCTGGAAGCACAGGAGGGCCGGCTCTTCCGGCCGCTCGCGTTCACCAAGACGTACGCGATGGCCGCCGCGGCGCTGCTCTCCGTGACCGTGGTGCCGGTCCTCGCCGGGTACTGGATCCGCGGGCGCATCCGGCCGGCTCGCGACAATCCGATCACCCGCGCCCTCATGGCGCTCTACCGGCCCCTGCTCCGGCGGGTCCTGGCGTGGCGCTGGGCCGTGCTCGCGCTGACCATCGCGGCGGCCGGCGCTACGGCGGTTCCCGCGTTGCGACTCGGCTCGGAGTTCATGCCGCCGCTCTGGGAAGGCGACCTGCTCTACATGCCGACCACCCTGCCCGGGGTTTCCATCACCAAGGCCCGCGAGATCCTCCAGGAGACGGACCAGATTCTCACGACCTTCCCCGAAGTGGAGCTGGTCTTCGGCAAGGTGGGCCGGGCCGAGACCGCGACCGATCCGGCGCCCCTGAGCATGATCGAAACGACGATCCTGCTGAAGCCGGAGGACGAGTGGCGGCCCGGGATGACCCCGGACCGGCTGGTCGCGGAAATGGACGACGCCATCCGCTTTCCGGGCCTGACGAATGCGTGGACCATGCCCATCAAGACCCGGATCGACATGTTGTCCACCGGCATCAAGACCCCGGTGGGGATCAAGCTCTCCGGCCCCGACCTCGCGGTCCTCGAAGAGCTCGGCAGCCGGGTCGAAGCCGTGGTACGCGACGTACCCGGAACCCGGTCGGCCTATTCGGAGCGCGCCATGGGCGGCAACTACCTGAACTTCAAGATCCGGCGGGACGCCATCGCCCGCTACGGGCTGACGGTCGCGGACGTCCAGGAAGTCATCCAGTCGGCGATCGGCGGAATGAACATCACGACCACCGTGGAGGGGCTCGAGCGCTACCCCGTGAACCTCCGCTACCGCCGCGACCTGCGCGACAGCCCTGCCGATTTCGGAGACATCCTGGTCCAGACGCCGACGAAACAGCAGATTCCGCTTGCGTTTCTGGCGGACATGTCGTTCGTCAAGGGGCCGCCCGTCGTCAAGAGCGAACAGTCGCGCCCGAATGCCTGGATCTATGTGGACATCGAGGACGTGGACATCGGGACCTACGTCGACAACGCCCAGGCGGCGGTCGCCGCCGGCGTGGACATTCCCACCGGCTACAGCCTGGGCTGGAGCGGGCAATACGAGTTCATGCTGCGCGCCCGCGAACGCATGGAGATCATGATCCCGCTGACCCTCCTGCTGATCCTGCTGACCATCCAGATGAGCACCCGCTCGTTGCCGCGGACCCTGATCGTGCTTTCGGCGGTGCCGCTCTCGCTGATCGGCACGTTCTGGCTCCTCTACGCGCTCGATTACAACCTGAGCATTGCCGTCGGGGTCGGGACGATCGCGCTCGCCGGCCTCAGCGCCGAGACCGGGGTCGTGATGCTGCTGTACCTGGACCGGGCCTGCGAAGAGGCCAGCACCGAGGGGCGACTGACCAACCGCGCCGAACTGAGCGCGGCGGTCTTCGATGGAGCCGTCCGCCGGGTGCGGCCGGTCGCCATGCTGACCGCCACCACCGCGCTCGGCCTCCTGCCAATCATGTGGAGCACCGGCGCCGGATCCGACGTGATGAAGCGGATCGCCGCCCCGATGGTGGGCGGGGTGGTCACCGCGGCGCTGGTGGCGCTGGTGGTGTTTCCCGCGATCTACTTCATCTGGCGGGGATGGGGGTTGCCGCGGGCGGAAGACGGCGCCCTGGCGCCCGTGGAGTAACGGCTGGGGTGCAGTCAGGCCGCATTTCTCATATTCGGGAGCGCTCGCCGAGTCGCAGAAGGCGCCACGCGGACGCTGAACATGGCGCATGGCGCCCAAGCCACCAGGCGGAGCAACGCGCAGGCAAGGGAGCCCCCACCGGGAGAACTGGGCCGACCTCCGGCCAGTTCTCCCGGTGGGGGCCGGCACAGCCCCGCGAAGCGGGGCGGGCGGCGCGATGCTGTTTGAGCAGAAGCGCGGCCGGGCACGGGAATGCCACCTCCTGGGATGGGGACAGTGCCGAGACGGGAACCATCCCGGTGTTTGGCGATACGCGACTCCGCCCGCCTCCGGCGGGCGGTGCCGACCGGAGGTCGGCGTTCCCTTTAGCGACTTGCCCTTCCCGGGCGGGGAGGACGGCGGGATTCCGTAAGCGGTATTATTGTGGCACCATAATGATGATTCGCACCCAGATCTCGCTTGATGCCGAACGCCACGCGCAGGCGCGGGCTCGTGCTGCAGAACTTGGCGTTTCGCTCGCCGAGTACATGCGGCAGCTTGTCGATCGGGATGTCGGCCGGTCACCCAGGGTGGTGGACCGCTCCGTCGTTTTCGACCTCGGCGGCGGAAGCCCGACCGATATCGCGGCGGGCAAGGATCGGATGACGGCGGAAGCGATCGCCGCATCGTTCAAGCGCGACCGCAACCCGCTCGATCCGTGAGCGCCTTCGTGGACACGTCCGCCTGGTTCGCGGCCGCCTGCCGGAGCGACCGGAACAACCGCCGTGCGAAAGCTCTGTTGGCCACGGACGAGTCACTCGTAACCAGCGACCACATCCTCGCGGAAACCTGGCGGCTGCTCCACCACTTCGTCTCGCCAGGAGCCGCGGAACGATTCTGGGAAGGTCTGCGCAGCGGCGTCGCCATGATCGAAATGACCACCGAGGCGGATCTCCAGGCTGCTTGGGAAATCGGAGAAGTCTTTCCCGATCAGGATTTCTCGCTGGTTGACCGCACTTCTTTCGCACTCATGCTCAGGCTCGGCATCTCGAGAGTGATGTCCTTCGACAGCGGCTTCGCCGTGTTCCGGTACGGCAGAGGGCGGCGGGCCGCATTCACGGTGCTCCGCTGACAGAGACCCGCTGTTAACGACGGCCGCCGCCGGACGCGGCGGCGCGCGCGATCCGTCTCGCGGTCAGGACTGGCCGAAGAGATCCGGCGGTCCCACGGTCTCCTGTGACTCGACCACCGCAATCGCCACCACGTTGACGATCTCTTCCACTTCGGCGCCGCGCTGGAGGACGTGGACCGGACGGCGGAGACCGGTCACGATGGGGCCGATGGCTTCCGCTCCTCCCAGCCGCTGGAGCAGCTTGTAGGCCACGTTGCCGGCTTCCAGGCTCGGGAAGATCAGCACGTTGGCGGCCCGGTCCAGCCGCGAGAACGGATAGGTCTCCCGCAGCAGGCTGTCCACCACGGCGGTGTCCGCCTGCATTTCTCCGTCCGCCATCAGGTCGGGGGCCCGCTCGCGCAGGATCTCCACGGCCTCGCGCACCTTGTTGGACCGCTCGTGAGGCGCGCTCCCGAAGTTGGAGAACGACAGCATCGCCACCCGGGGTTCGACGTTGAAGCGCCGCGCCACCTCGGCGGTCTGAATCGCGATGTCGGCGAGGTCCTCGGCGCTCGGATCGATGTTGACGGTCGCGTCGGCGAAGAACTTGATCTCGTTGGGAAACACCATGAGATAGACCCCGGCGACCCGCCGGACGTCATCCCGCATGCGAACGATCTGCAGCGCGGGCCGGATGGTTTCCGGGTAGTGCTGGGTGACCCCCGCCACCATCGTGTCCGCGTGCCCCAGGTTCACCATCATGGCCCCGTAGACGCTCGGGTTCTTCATGAGCTCGCGCGCCTTGGCGGGACCGACGCCGCGCCGCTGCCGGATTTCCACGAGGCGCCGGGCGTATTCGTCGCACCGCTCGGAATCGGTGATGTCCACCACCTGGGCGCCATGGACTTCGATGCCGAGGGTCTCGCAGGCATCCCGGATGACCGGTGGACGTCCGAGCAGGATGGGCTCGGCGATGCCCTCGTCGATCAGGCGCTGCGCGGCTCGCAAGATCTTCGGTTCCTCGCCCTCGGGGAAGACCACCGAGCGGGGGGCGCGCTTCGCGCGGCCGATCACCTGGCGCATCACCTCCCGCTCGAGGCCGAGCCGGGCTTCGAGCCGGACACCGTATTGGTCCAGGTCGATCTGGATGCGGGCGACGCCGCTCTCCATCGCGGCCTTGGCGACCGCGGGAGCCTCCCAAAGGAGAACCCGGGAGTCGAACGGTGACGGGATGAGGTATTCCGGACCGAACGACATCCGCTCCTTGCCGTGCGCGCGCATCACGGAATCGGGGACGTCTTCTCTGGTCAGGGCGGCAAGGGCCCGGGCCGCCGCCAGCTTCATCTCCATATTGATCGTGCGAGCCCGCACGTCGAGCGCGCCGCGGAAGATGAACGGGAACCCGAGGACGTTGTTGACCTGGTTCGGATAGTCGGAACGCCCGGTAGCCATGAAGACGTCACCGCGGGCGTCCATCGCCTCTTCCCAGGTGATCTCCGGGTCCGGATTGGCCATCGCCAGCACGAGCGGCTGCTCGTTCATCGAGACGACCATCTCCTTCGAAACGGCTCCCTTCACCGACAGGCCCATGAAAACGTCGGCGCCGCGCATGGCGTCGTCGAGGGTCCGCATCGGAGTGTCGACGGCGTAGCGCTCCTTGAACTCGTTCATCCCCGCATCGCGGCCGGCGTGGATGACGCCGCGCGAATCGCACATCACGACGTTGTCGTGACGGACGCCCAGGCTCTCGGCAAGCTCGGCGCAGGCAATACCGGCCGCGCCGGCGCCGTTGATGACCAGCCGCACCTCCGCGGGGTCCTTCCCGGTCAGTTCCAGCCAGCTCAGGAAGGCCGCTCCGGAGATGATCGCGGTGCCGTGCTGATCGTCGTGGAAGACGGGAATGTCCATCTGCTCGCGGAGCTGGGACTCGATGTAAAAGCAGTCCGGAGCCTTGATGTCCTCGAGGTTGATGCCGCCGAAGGTGGGCTCGAGGGCCTTCACCACCCGGACTACTTCTTCGGGGTCGGTGACGTTCAGTTCGATGTCGAAGACATCGATGTCGGCAAAGCGCTTGAAGAGGACGCCCTTCCCCTCCATCACCGGTTTCGCGGCGAGTGGACCGATGTTGCCGAGGCCGAGCACGGCGGTCCCGTTCGAAACCACCGCGACCAGATTCCCGCGGGCGGTGTAGTCGAACACCTTCTCGGGGTTCTGGTGGATTTCGCGGCAGGGCTCGGCGACCCCCGGGCTGTAGGCCAGCGACAGATCCCGCTGGGTCTGCGTCGGTTTCGTGGGCCGAACCTCGATCTTTCCGGGCCGGCCGGCCATGTGGTAGTCGAGGGCATCCTGTCTGCGAATCAAGGGGCTCTCCTCACAAGGTGAGATGCGCGGGCTCGGCCGCTGGAGTGCTGGCGGAGCGGAACCGCGAATGGACTCAGGGTCCCGCCCATGCGGGACCGGAAGGCACAAAGTGTAGCGGTCCGGAACACACGCCCGTTGGTATAACTATGGTATGAAGAGCTCATGAAAACGGCGATCTCGGTTCCTGATGATCTCTTCCGACAGGCGGACGACTTCGCGAAGCGAAAGGGCATGACACGGAGCAAGCTGTACAGCGATGCGGTTGCCGACTACCTGGCCAAACACCGCCGTGAGCGAATCACCGCAAAGCTGAACGAGGTGCTCGCGCAGGAGCCCAACCGTCTGGACCCGGTCCTGGCACAGATCCAGGCGGCGAGCATCGGACGCGAAGAGTGGTAGCCCGGGGGGAGGTGTGGTGGGCCGGCCTGTCGGCCCTCCGGAATCCCGAACCCGGGTTTCGGCGTCCCGTCCTCGTGATCCAGTCGGATGCGTTCAATCTGAGCCAGCTCCGGACCGTTCTTGCCGTGTCACTGACCGCCAACTTGCACCTTGCAAACCAGCCCGGAAACGTGCTTCTGCCCCGGGAGTCAACCGGCCTTCCGAAGGATTCCGTCGCCAACCTGACCCAACTGGCGAGCGTGGACGAGGATTTCCTGGACCACCAGGCCGGCGTGCTCCCGGGCCGACTTATGGCGCAGGTTGATAACGGCCTTCGCTTGGTCCTGGATCTCTAGATCTCCGGCCGCAGGTTGGCGCCGACGAATGGTCGGTTGCCGGCCGGCCGTAGATGATCAGCGGCCGTTCGCGGAGTCGTCGGTCTCCCCTTCCGGCGTGTGCGCCCGGAACCACGTCAGGATGCGCTCCGAAACATCCATGAGGAACTTCGGCTCTCTCGGGCCGTGCGGAGTCCGCGGATAGACGACCATCTCGGTCGGCACTCCGCGCCGGTCGAGCGCCCGGTAAAACTCCTGCCCCTGCGTGAACGGCACCCGGAGATCCTCGGCGCCGTGAATCACCTGCGTGGGGGTGGACACCTCGGCGATCCGGTAGATCGCCGAGTGGGCTTCGTACACCTCGTAGTCCTCCCAGAAGTCGCCACCCATGTGCCCCGCCAGATAGTCCTGGATATCCGTGGTGGTCACCATGCTCACCAGGTTCGGGAGCCCGGCTCCCATGCTGGCGGCCACGAAGCGGTCGGTGCGGGTGACCGCGAAGGAGGTCATGTAGCCGCCGTAGCTCCATCCCATGATGTAGAGCTGGCTGGGTTCGGCCACCCCCTGCTCGATCACCAGGTCCACCCCCGCCATCAGGTCGTCCATGTCGCCGAAGCCCCAGTCCTTGACGTTGGCGTAGCGGAATTCCTTCCCGTAGCCGGTGGAGCCGCGCGGGTTGGGCCGCAGGACGGCAAACCCTTCCTGGGCGAAGTACTGGAGCATGTAGATGGAAGGCGCGCCGGTGAAGGATTCGGAGTAGGCGCCCGCCGGCCCGCCATGGACGTTCAGGATCAGCGGGTAGCGCTGACCCTCGCGGTATCCGATCGGGAGGGTCAGTAGCCCTTCCACCGGGGTGCCGTCGGGCGAGGTCCAGGTGAGTACCGAGGTCTTCCCCATCTCGGGACGGGCCACGTCCTGGTGGAGGTCGGTGAGGCGGCGGGGTTCGAAGGCGGAGGCGGCTCCGCCCCCTGCCCCGAGGTCGGCGGCGAAGACGTCCCAGGGCGTCTCCGGAGTCTCGTGAGTGAAGGCCATCACGTCCGCGGCCGCGGCGATCGCCGGAGCACCGTAGACCCCGCTCCCGGGAGTCAGTTCCACGAGATCTCCCCCGTCGGCGGGAAGCCCGAAGAGGCGACGCGACGTGCGGTGGGCCTCGGTCACGTACACGAGGGACCCGTCGCGGGACCAGCCGCGAATCCCCGGGCTCCGGTCCCGGGTCTCGGCGAGGCGGACCCGTTCGCCGCCCATCACCGGCATTACGTATACGTCGCCGAGCCCGATCGGCTCCGGACGGTCACCCGTAGAGCGGAAGGCGACTGTCTGGCCGTCGGGAGAGACCCGCGGCGAGCTTTCGATGCCGTCGCCCCCGTGGAGCAGGCTCACGTTGCCGTCCCCCAGGTGGACAACCGACAGATCGCCGGAGCGGCGGTTCGTGTTGATGCGGGGATCGTCCTGGTGGGCGAAGACGATCCGGTCGCTGCTCGACCAGTCCCACCCGGAGACATGAAAGTCGCCCCAGGTGAGGCGCCGATCCTCGCCGTCCGGGTCGTAGCCATCCGTTGTCAAAGTCACGTAGAGGTGGCCGTACTTGAAGTTCCGATCCACCAGTTCAACGTCCCGCTTCTCCTTCTTCCGGGTCTTCTCCTCCTCGGTTTCCGGATCGCTCATCACGTAGCCGACGCTCCGGCCGTCCGGCGAAAAGCGGAAGGACCGCGCGCCGTTCTCCGCGTGGGTGAGCTGGAAGGCCTCACCCCCGCCGAGCGGCAGGGCCCAGACCTGCTGTTTGTCCGAACCCTGCCGGAGGAAGCCGAGGGTGCGGCCGTCCGGGGAGAAGGAGGGTGAGTTCGCGGAGTTCTCGCCGGTGGTGTAGGCGACCGCCTCGCCCCCCGCCGCCGGGACCACGTGAATCTGGGTCCGGTACTCGGACTGCTCGCCGTCCATGAGCGGCACCGTGACCGTGAAGGCCACCAGAGACCCGTCAGGAGAAATCGCCACCGAGGAGACCCGGTGGTACTGCATGGAAAGCGCCGGGGTCCAGCGGTCCTCTTCAGCGGCGAACGCGGCGAACGGCGCGGTCAGCGCCAAGAGAACGAGAGCGACGAAAGCACGAAGGATCACGGCATCTGCCTCCTCCGGCAGCGCCGCCCATCCCGATGGCTGCCGAATCCCCAAGTATGGCACCGTGCGTGGGGCGCGGGTCACGGCCGGACCATAGGCCTGTCTAAGCACCGGTTTGGCTATGCTCGACGACATGGGATGTGTCCGCGTGCGCTGCCGCATCGAGAACCATCAGGACCGCACCCGGTCGACGCAGGTCCCGGGCATCCTGGTGGACACCGGGAGCGAGCTGAGCTGGATTCGCGAAGACACTCTCGAATCCATCGGCGTGGAAAAAGAAGCCAAGGAATGCCGGTTCTCGATGGCGAACGGCCGGGTCCTGACACGCCCCGTCGGCTTCGCAATTCTCCGCGTGGATCGGGCCTTCACGATCGACGAGGTCGTCTTCGCCCGGCCAGACGATCAGCAGTTGCTCGGAGCCCGAACACTCGAGGGCCTGGGTCTCAGCGTGGACCCCCGGAACCAGAGACTGGTTCCCGGCGGCCCGATGCTCGCCACCGGGAACGTGCGGGTCGCGGACAGCGTATGAGACGTTCGTCCGGACGGCTCGGCCTTTCTGTGCCGCGTCGGGTCTGACTCGTCTTGCGCAAAGAGGCCGCGTCGGCGTGACGCCCGCGCAGTGTGCGCCTCACCGGCCAAGGTTGGCCTTGACTTCTTCCAGAGACACGCCGCCACTTGAGCGGTAATCCGCGAGCGCATCCAGAGCATCCAGCAAATCGAGCCGATCTTCCAGCGCTTCGAGCGTCTCGATATCCGATGCCGACACCACCGCGGCGACGGGCCTTCCGTGTTCTTCAAGCACGACCCGATCTCCCGTCGACTGGATGTGCCGGGTGATCTGGGCGAGCAGCTGCCGGGCTTCGGTTACAGAAAGGATCTCGCGCACGGGGGCTCGATTCTCCCAAACTGGGGGATCGCAGCGACGCCGCCGCATCGAAGTCGCCGAAGGACGCTGCACCCATAGCTCCGACCACGTAGTGAAGACGTCACGGATCCTGATTGCGTAGTCTTCGCCTGATGAATGCGAACGCGGTGCAGACCGGGCTGGACCGCCTGCCGGAGATGGGGGATTTACTCCGGGGACTCCGGGTGGGGCTGATCGCGAACCCGTCCTCGGTGGATTCCTTCTTCCGCCATGCGCGGGAGGTGGTGGCCGGACTGCCCGGGGTGACACTCGCGGCGCTCTTTGCACCCGAACACGGCTGCGATGCCGTCGAGCAGGACCTCATCGAGATCGCCGACGGCGGCGGGCCGATTCCGGTTCACAGCCTCTACGGGCCGACGCGGCGTCCGACGGCGGAGATGGTCGAGGGACTCGACGCCCTCGTCTTCGACGTTCAGGACATCGGCTCGCGCTACTACACCTACGTTTGGACGATGGCCCACGCGATGGAGTCGGCGGCCGAGCACAAGAAACGCATCTTCGTGTTCGATCGCCCGAACCCCATCGGCGGCGCGGTGGAGGGCAACCTGATCCGGGACGATCACCTCTCCTTCGTAGGCCTCTACCCGCTTCCCAACCGCCACGGAATGACCGCTGGCGAGATCGCGGGATTGCTTAACCGCCGGCACGGGATCGGGGCCGATCTCGTGATCGTCGGCTGCCGGGGTTGGCGCCGGGAGCAGTGGCTCGACGAAACCGGGCTCCCTTTCATCCCGCCGTCTCCGAACATGCCGACCCTGGATACGGCGACGGTATACCCCGGGGCGTGCCTGATCGAGGGGACGACCCTCTCCGAGGGCCGGGGAACCACCCGGCCGTTCGAACTTTGCGGGGCTCCGTGGGTGGATGGTTTCCGCCTTTCAGAGGCGCTGGCCGAGGAGGAACTCCCCGGAGTTCACTTCCGCCCGGTGCGGTTCCGGCCCACCTTCCACAAGTTCGCGAACGAGGAGTGCGGCGGGGTCATGCAGCACGTCACGGATCGGGATACCTACCTGCCCTGGCGCACCGGCATCGCCATCCTCAACCAGACCCGGCGTCTCTGGCCGGGAGAGTTCGCCTGGCGGACCCCACCCTACGAGTACGAGCTGGTGCGCCTGCCCATAGACATCCTGGCGGGCAGTCCCTGCCTCCGGGAGGGGATCGAAGCCGGGCGGACGACAGCGGAGATCGCGGGCGCCGGAGACGCCGAGGGGGACGGCTTCGAGCCGGTGCGGGAGAGTTTCCTCCTGTACCCCTGACTATCGGGCGCGACCCGCTTGGTCGCCGCCCTGGAGGGACGCGAAAGGAGGAGCCCGGATGACAAGACGCGCTGGCGGCATTTCGCTGCTGAGCTTGATCGGCATTCATCCGGCTGCGGCCGCGGGCGTCCTTGCCATCGATTGGATGCTCTTTGGGGCGTTGGTTGGGACCTTGGGCGTGGTGTTGCTGGTGTCTATCCCGGTCGGGATCGTCCTCGCAATCGCCGTAACGCTCATTCAACATCGGGGGTCACCGCAAGATGATCTTGGTCTGGCCGCCGGAAAGGGATTACTCGTCGGGCTTGTTACGGCGATACCGACGGCGCTACCGGCCGTGGCCACTCTTGGACTGGGTACAGCGGGCGCAATCCAAATGTTCCGCGACCGGACGGGACGTTCACAACGAGAGGATTAGGAGCGCGGCCCTCGACGACGCGACGGCAAACACCAGGCGCTATCCGTTTCGCCCGCCTCCGGCGGGCGATGCCGGTGTGAACACCGGCGTTCCCTTTCCGGCCGCGCCACCCCGGTTGGGGGGTGGTGCAGCACTCACGTTGGCAGGGCGCAGCGTCATCGGCGCTGGTTTCGCGCTCCCGCGCGATGCCGGTCGGAGACCGGCGCTCCGCCGTCCCCGCGCTTCTTCTCGATTGGCGGTTTGGAACTCCCTATTGCCCGACGCCGCGGTTCGTGGCCAGATACGTCGCGAAGCTGCCGAGCCAGTGGCCCCCGATGTAGTTGCTCGGGTCCACGCCGGCGAAACCGGCCGCAGCGTTCCGGGCAGCGAGCGCGGCCATCTCTCCCCTTCTGCGGTCGCTCTCCGGAAGCGCGCTCGTGATCCCTTGCAGCATCCAGGCGCGGCTCAGGTGGAGGCCGTGGAGGTGCCCGAAAGCGTCTTCCTCGTCCTCGGGGACGTTCACCGGTTCCAGCGTGATCGGGAGCGGACCGGGCAGGAAGGCTGCCAACCAGGCGACGAACTCTTCCGCGGGAAGCACCCGCCGTAAGAAGTCCGCCTCCGCCAGGCATGGCGAGAGGAAGTCCTGTCCTGACGGTTCGTAGTCCACCGGACAGTCGCGGTCGTCGCCGTACCAGACCCGCGCCCGGGCGGCCAGGAGGTCCTGCATGGGTTGATCTCCCACGGACACCGCCCAGTCGTGGATCAGGCCGACCGAGAACGCGGTCTGCTTGTGCTCTCCGACGCGAACGGGATGTTCCAGTTTCTCCAGGAACTCGCTGAGCCGCTCCACCGCGTTGGCGATCAGCGGAGCGAGCGTCTCGCGCCAACGGGCAGCCCGGCCGCGGTCGTCCTCCGCGGCAGCCGCATCGGAACTCCATTCGTGAAGCTCGGCGTCGAGCTGGAGCAGCCAGGCAAGGCCGTAGGGACGCTCGAAACCGCGCCGGCCCTTCTTCGAAACGAAGACCAGTTCTCCGGCGACCCGCTCCTCGGTGAGGTTCTGATCGAGCGCCGCTCGGGCGCCGGAAGCGAAGTCGGCGCCGGGGAACTTGCGGGTCAAGCGAGCGAGCAGCCAGTGTCCGTGCACCGCGGAATGCCAGTCGTAGCAGCCGTAGAAGACCGGCGTCAGGTCCCGGGGTAGGGCCAGGTCGTCGTCACTCTCGAGGCGCAGGCGCAGGCTGTACGGATACTCCTTGAGCACACACTCGAGGGCGAGCGCTGCGAACGCGGCCGCGCCGCTCTCGTCAAGCGCCGGGGGCGTCAAGTCCACGGGGGGTGCGTCCTCGGAAGGCACCGGATCGCCGCCTCCGCAGGAGGCCACCAACCCGGCGACGAGCGCCAATGCGGCGAACCGCTGTTTCGGGTTGTCTTGAACCATCGCGCATTCCTCCTTCCTCCGCGGTCAGAGTTTCCGGGCCTGACTCACCAGCCAATCGGCGCGGCGGACGGGCTCCGGAAGACGAAATCCTAAGGCGCAGGCGAGTACGAGCGCCTCGGCAGCCTGCAGATCCACGCGGTGACCGATGCTCACGAAGACCGGGCGAACACGGTCACGGGTCCGGAGGACCGTTCCAACCCGCTCTCTCCGATGCACGAGCGGGGCTTTCGAGCCCCGGTCCGGACCGATCTCGGAATGCCCACCGACCAGGATGCTCTTCGCGCAGCCGATCGCGGGAATCCCGGTCAGGACGCCCAGATGGCAGGCAAGACCGAAGCGCCGCGGATGGGCCAGCCCGTGGCCATCGCAGAGCAACGCGTCCACCGGAGTCGTCAGTTCCGAAAGCGCCGCGAGCACCGCCGGGGCTTCACGGAAGGACAGCAGGCCCGGAACGTAGGGGAAGGTGAGCGGGCGGCGGACGACCCGCTCCTCGAGGACCCGGCGTTCGCCCACGGACCATGCCACTGCCGCGGCGACGCACTCCTCGCCTCCTTTCGGGAAAGCGGCATCCAATCCCGCCACGACCGCGGGATCGAAGCCCGCCGGAGTCTCCCGTTCGACCCGCTCCGCGAGTTCCCGCTGAATAGCTGCTGCCGCGCGCGGGGAAACGTCCCATGAATGGGGCGCGGCGGCCGGGTTGGTGGACGCGGACAAGGGTGCGTTGCTGCCTTGTTGAACCATACAAGTCGCGGTGGTGGGGCGTCGGGCCGCGGTGCTATGTTTTCGGGACTTGTCCACACGGGGTGAGTTCGCGGAGAATCCCGCGCTGAATTGCCGCGCTGGAGTTGCCCGGCACCCCAACCGGCCCAAGGAGGTCCCAGACCCATGATTCGAACAATTCTCGCGGGCGCACTGCTCGTCGCCGGCTTGGGGACCGTTTCTCTCTCCGAAGCGGCGTCCGGATCGATCGGGGTCGGCGCCGGCAAGCTGAGCCCACGGGCTGCCTATGCCCAGGGCAAGGCGCTCGCCTTCAAGGAGCTGGTCTGCGACGGCTGCCCGCTCCAGAAGAACGAGCTGGACAAGGAGCGGGCGATGAGCCTCACCCGGAGCCTCGAAGCCGCCTACGACGGCGAAAAGGCCGGGACTCCCGACGACGACGCCGTCCAGGCACTCTGCGGCGAGGGCGTCGAGGACTGCAAGCTCCGGATGGAGACGGTGCACTACTTCCTCAGCCGCCGGTACCGGCTGTAGGGAGGCGCTGTGATGAAACTTCCGCTTCGCTTCCTTCCGCGGGCCGCCTTCGCGGCGGTAGTCCTGCCCCTCGCGGCCTCGTCCGCCTTCGCCCAGGGCTCTCCCTGGATCGCCGAACCACGGACGGGCTCCATCACCATCACCTACGGCCACCAGGCCGCCACCGAGTTCTACCGGGCCGACGTGAAGGGCCCGACGCCCGGCGATGGGGCCAACCTCTCGCAAACCACCGGCTGGATTGACTTCAACTACGCGATCACCGACGCGATTGCGGTGGATCTGCGGTCCGGCCTCGGCCGCAGCCACATCCCCGGGCCGGTCGGACCCACCCCGGAGGAGAGCTTCAGCGGCCTCGTGGACACGAACGTGTCTGTTACGTGGCGCGTGGTGGATGAGCTCGTCATGAACGGCGCCCCGAGCGTCGCGATCCGCGCCGGCGTGATCGCCGCCGGCGGCTACGACACCGGCTACATCAACTCGCTGGGAGACGGCGGGAACGGGTTCGAGACTTCGGTGCTGGTCGGCAAGTTCGGAGACCGTTTCGGGGTCTCTGGAGAGATCGGTTACCGGACCCGCTCGAACAACATCCCCTCGGACACGTTCATCAACCTGGCCGGCTTCTTTCCCGTGAACGACCGGATCACGGTCGCGGCCGACTACCGGATGGTCAACGGCAGCGATTCAGGACTCGATATCGGTGGTCCCGGTTTCTCTCCGGACCGCTTCCCCGAGCTTCAGGAGGATGCGCAGCTCCTCGGCGGCCGCGTGCTGGCCGCCATCAACGACTCCATCAGCGTGAGCGGGTTCTACGGCCAGATCATCGGGGGACGGAACACCGCGGCATCAGGGATCATCGGACTCGGCATCACCTACAGCTTCGTCACGAACTGACCCTGAGGGGTCGGACTCCGGACGGGAACCGCGTTCCCGTCCGGAGTGGGTTGCGGCTTACGGGGCGTCGTTGAGATCCCAGTCGTACTCGTAGTCGAAGCCGCCCTCGAAACTCCGTAGCTGCTCCGCGAGTTCGGGCTCGGCGTGGCGGAGCAGATGCTCGACGACGCCGGCTTCGCTCCCGCCGAAGTCTTCCTGGAACCAAGTGTAGATGCTGGAGACGACCCCGAACGACTCGTCCATGAGCTCGACTCCGCGAATGTGGTTGACGTAGCCCCGGGCGACCGCATCCAGCATCTCCTCGAGCCTCGCCGCGGCGAAGACCTGGGGCGCCAGGTTCGGACAGCCGAGACTCGCGCAGTTCACCGCATAGTGGATCCGGGGATCCCGCCAGAGCGCGCGCAGGATGTCGTGCTCCATGTTGTCGAGGCTCAGCCGCTGCCCGGCGACGGCGGCGCGCTTGTCGCCCCACGGACCCGAAAGGGGCACGATGCCCTGGTGGATGTTCTTGATGGAGCCCACCGGATACCCCTCAACCACCGTCTCGACCGTGAGCGCGTTGTAGAAGTTGATCCAGTACGCCATCTGCTCGTCCCGGGAGTAGAGGCGCGGATCCACCGCCTCCAGGTGCGCGAGATAGCCCTGGAGGAGTCCGCGGTCAGCCACGTTCGCCTTGAGTCCGCCGTAGTCGAACAGGTGGATGCCCGAAGGATCGCCGGTGCGGAGGTAACCGTCCAAAACGGCCTGCCACTCGCCGTGATCGATCGTGTCGGTGTTCGTGTCGTCGTGCTCCGCCCAGGACACAGTGGGTTCCGGGCCCTTCGCGGTGCAGCCGCTTGCGGTCAGCCAGCCCATGGTTAGAAGGACCGTCAAGCCCAGGAATACGGGACCTCGAAGGGTGTTTCGATTCATTTCTTCACGCTTCATGAGCGACGTGCCTCCTTCCTCCGGCCCGGCCGGAGGGCACTGAGTTTCTGTCTGCCGAATAGCCTAGCGATCATCGTCAGGATGCCGGCGCTCGCCCCGGCAACTCCACGGATCGTGCCGCCGACCTTGGATTTTCCGTGGCGCCGGCGCAGCGTGTCCACCGGAACCTCGACCACCTGCAGCCCGCACTGGATCGCTCTCACCTGCATCTCGACAGTCCATCCGTACGCCTTGTCCTTCATCTCGATCCGCCGGAGCGCTTCGGACCGAACGGCGCGGTACGGACCAAGATCCGTGATGACGCGGCCCCACAGGATTCGGATCAGAAGCGTCGCCACCCGGTTACCCGCAACCTGAGGACGCGACAGCGCTCCGGGCTCGGCGCGCCCGAGCACCCGGGACCCGATGGCGAGATCCGCTCCCTCCGCAATTGCCGAAAGCAGGCGATCGCACTGGCCCGCCACGAAGGATCGGTCTCCATCGGTAAAGAGCACCACGTCCACCGGAGCGAGCGCCGACAGGGCGGCGAGGCACGCGATCCCATAGCCCGGCTGCTCCTCGCGGACTACGCGGGCGCCCGCCTCCTGTGCCCGCTGCGCCGTCCCGTCGCGCGATCCGTTGTCGCAAACGACGAAGTCGTCGATCACCCTCCGGCCCGCCTCGTCGGTGAGTGCGAGCAGATCCCCCACGACCGGACCGATGTTTCGCGCCTCGTCCCGCGCGGGGACGATGACGCCGACTCTCAGCCCGCAGTACACGCCGTCCCCTCCCCCGGGGCGTCGGACTGCTCGCGGCGGGAGAGCATCCCGATCGCAACCGCGAGCGCGATCGCCCCGTACTCCACCGGCCGCACCCACCACGGATGTCCGAAGGGGTGCAGATTCATGTCCTGCAGATTGAGTCCGGTGGCGTACGAAAGCAACACCGCCACCGACGCCGTCCACGCCCAGGGGCTCGGACGGATCACCGCGAAGGGCAACACCCAGAGGAGATACCAGGGATTCACCACCGGCGCCAGGAGGAGGAGCAGGCCGTAGAGCTGGTCTCCCGGCGGGACGCTCCCATCGGATTTCCGCTCCCGAAAGTAGAGCCACCCCGCGCCCGAGAGGAAGAGCAAGCCGCAAACCACCCGGGCGGCCGCATTGGAAACGAGCGGCGCCAGCAACGCGAAGATCGCCGAGTTGAACTCCCATTCGCGGGCGAAAACGAAAAGCGTCGGTAGATCGCTGCCGCCCTGCCAGGCGAACGGCAGGTAGAGGAATCCCAGCACGCCGCCAAACGTCAACCAGTGCGCCGGACGGGACGGACGGAGCACGAACGGAACCAGCACGAGGGCGAGCACTTTGGCGCCGGTGGCGAGCGCGAGGCAGGCCGCCGCGGCGTGGAATCGCTCCCGCTTCGTGAGAAGTACGGCGGCAAGCAGCAAGAAGACGGCAAAGCCGTCCGGGTGGGCAGTGAATGCCACCTCCTTCACCACCAGCGGGCACCACGCGTAGAGCAGGACCGCGCGCGGTGGCGCGAGGCGCAGCAGCAGACCGATGGTGAGCAGGTCGAAAACGATGAAGATCGCCTGCAGCGCCGCCACACTGCCCGGCGCAACGCAATAGCCGAGCAGGAAGGCGAACTGCGTAACCGGTCCGTAGATGGTCGGCAGTTCCGGGAAATTGATCTGGTCCAGGATCCCCCGAAAGAGCGTCGGAACGGCGGGATCGGCGAAAAACGCTTCGGGAGCGATTCCGTAGGGGGTGCCGTCCTGCGCGAAGCGGTAGCCGTCCCAGAGGTAACGGAAGAAGTCGTCTTCGAAGAGCGGACCGCCGAAAAGGCCGATCGCGCGGAAGACCACCGCCCAGAGAACGAGCCGCCCCACGGAAATGCGCCCCGGTTCCTTCCCCGACCAGGCGAAGAGCCCGAACGTCAGTGCCGCGATGGCGACCGAGATCAGCAGGAACGCTCCCACGCCGGGACCGCCGGGGCTCCGGGCGAGCATCGCAAGTCCGCCGTAGAGGGCAGCGCAGCCGAATCCGGCGGCGTCCACCCAGCCGGGCCGGAACCAGGCTCCCGAGGATTCGGGCAGCGCGCGCCCTGCCCCGTGCCCGGGCGTCACCGCGAGGGTTCCCCGTCCGGGAAGAGGAACGCGTCCGTGTCCGACGGCTCGAAGAGAAAGCGGTCAAGAAGCACGCGGCCGGAACGGTCGAACCTCACCCCTTCACCTGCGAGAAGCGCCCGTTGCCGGCCGGGTTCGCAGTTGCCGCTCAGTTCGGCGGAGAGCAACCCCTGGGCATTCACGACCCGGTGCCACGGCACGCCCTGCGGGCAGTTCCTGAGCGCCCAACCCGCCGCCCGCGCCGACAGCGGATACCCGGCCGCGGTGACCACCCGCGCCACCCGGCCATAGGTGGTCACCCGGCCCGCGGGAACCCTCCGGACGACCGCGTGGACCCGCCGGAACTTGCCTTCACTCCCGGAAGGGAGGAAAGGGTCCGGTGGGAGAAGCGGCATCACGAGGATCGGCCCGGCTGCCTCCGTGGAGAGCCGCCTGACAGCAAGTGTGGTACAAGCGGTAGCCGTCCCTTCCGCCGGCCGGAGCAGCTATCCGATCCTATCCTGCGGAGGGCGCGGCACCTCACGCCGCACGGAGACCCGACCATGACCCCGCCCCAGAAGACGTACCGCCCCTTTGGAGACGGCGTCAGCCGCCGCGATTTCCTTTCCGGGATTCCCGTGGCCCTGACCGGGACGGCGCTCGCCTGCCAGGAAGTTCCGGCGTTCCAATCCGAAATCGAGCGCGAGGGCTCGGCGGCCTATCCGCCGCTTCGCACCGGGATGCGTGGATCCCACGCGGGCTCCTTCGAAGTCGGGCACCAGATGGCCCACGAGGGCCGGAGTTGGGAAGCCCCGGACACCGGCGAGGCGTACGACCTCGTGGTGGTGGGCGCCGGGATTTCAGGGCTTTCCGCCGCCCACTACTTCGCGAAGGAGGCCGGCCCCGACGCCCACATTCTGCTTCTCGACAACCACGACGATTTCGGCGGGCATGCCAAACGCAACGAGTTCCACCTCGACGGGCGAACCTACCTGATGAACGGCGGAACCCTCAACGTGGAAGCGCCCTCGCAGTACGGGGATATCGCCGGCGGGCTGCTCAAGGAGATCGGGATCGACCGGAAGCGCTACTACGAGAGCGTCAGCGCCGTCTCGGACACCTACGGGAATCTGGGTCTCCAGCGGGCCATGTTCTTCGACCGTGAGACTTTCGGCACGGACCAGTTGGTCGCGGGTATCGGGAGGCGTCCGCTCTCCGAGTTCCTCGCCGACTCGCCGATGCCGGAGGCAGTGCGGAACGACCTGATCCGGCTTCACGCCGACGGGCAGCCGGACTACCTGCCGGACCTCTCGCCTGCCGAGAAAAAGGCGTTCCTGGCCACCATCAGCTACAAGGACTTCCTGCTCGAGTACGCGAAGTGCGACCCGGGGGTCGTCTGGTTCTTCGACCACCGGCCCAAGGGCCTCTTCTGCACCGGCATCGACGCCTACCCGGCGCGCTACGCCTGGGAGGAGGGTTTGCCGGGATTCTCGGGGATGGAGATTCCCGAGACTCCCCCGGACAACCTCGCCGACGAGCCGGGCGGCCAACACGGGCGCGAAAACCAGGCGCGAGCCGATTCGGGCGATCCCGACCTCTACTTCCCGGACGGGAACGCGACGATCACCCGGCTCCTCGTGCGGGGGCTCATTCCGAACGCCATTCCGGGTTCGACCATGGAGGACGTGGTGATGGCGCCGCTGGACTACGGGATGCTGGACCAACCGGGCAACCGCGCGCGGATCCGACTCTCCTCGACGGTCATTCGCGTCGAACCCGGCGAAGCCGGACCGGCCCGGATCACCTACGTGCATGGCGACCAGGGGCACACGGTGACCGCCGGGCGGGTGATCCTCGCCTGCTGGCACAACATCATTCCCTACCTCGTCCCCGAAATGCCGAAGGCCCAGCGGGATGCGCTCTCCTGGCCGGTCAAGTCGCCGCTCCAGTACACCAGCGTGCTGCTCCGCAACTGGCGGGCGTTCACCGAGGCGGGCGTCTCTTCGATTTCGGCGCCCGGGGGGTACCACACCTCGGTCGGACTCGCCCCGCAACTCGCGTTGGGCGACTACCGCACCTCGACCTCGCCGGACGAGCCGCTGGTGGTGCGGATGAACCGCTACCCCTGCGAGCCCGGGCTCTCCCGCCGGGAGCAGCACCAGATCGGCAGGATGGAGTTGCTCCACGCCACCTTCGAAACGGTGGAGGCGAACATCCGCGACCAGCTCAACCGGATGCTTGGCCGGAGCGGCTTCGACGATCAGCGCGACGTCGCGGCGATCACCGTCAACCGTTGGCCGCACGGGTACACCTACTCCTACAACCCGCTCTTCGATCCCCCGGAATGGTCCTTCGAGGCGGGAGACGGGCGGCCGCATGTCTCCGCCCGGCAACCCTTCGGACGGATCGCAATCGCGGGCACCGACTCCGCCGGCAGTCCGCACACCGACGCGGCGATCCGCGAGGCGCACCGCGCGGTGGCGGAGATCCTCGCCGCGGACTGACTCGGTACAGCGCCGCGCGCCCGGACGACGCCGGCGGCAAGGGACCGCCGACCTCCAGGTCGGCATCGCCCGCCGGAGGTGGGCGAACCCGCACGTCGCGGCACCGCCTCAAGCGCGTTGCAGATGCGGCTCGGACTAACCGGATCGGTGTATCGTGGGGTGGCAGTTCCTGACCTCCCCTTGCGGTACCGTCAGGACTCTCACCGAGCCGAATGACGAGAACTCACCGCAAATCCCTCGGCGCCTACTACACGCCACCGGAGGTGGCGGCGACACTCGTTCGCTGGGCAGTTCGGCGGTCGGAGGATCGCATGCTCGACCCGGCTTGTGGGGACGGGCGTTTTCTCGCCCTCCACCGGAATAGCACCGGGGTGGACTGCGACGAAACCGCGATTTCCGCAGCCAGCGAAGCCGCTCCACACAGCCTCCTCCACGCGGCCAACTTTTTTGAATGGGCGTATTCGACCCGAGATCGTTTCGAGTGCGCCGCCGGAAATCCTCCGTTCATCCGGTACCAGCGTTTCAACGGCAGCACGAGAGAGACCGCGCTGCGTCTCTGCGGCTCAGTGGGAGCAAGGGTCTCCCGGCTCACCTCGTCCTGGGTGCCCTACCTCATCGCCACCGGATCCCTGCTTCGGAAAGGGGGACGCCTGGCCTTCGTAGTCCCCGCGGAGATCGGTCACGCGCCTTACGCCGGGCCACTCCTCTCCTGGTTGGCGGGTCATTTCGAAACCGTGCGGGTCGTGGCAATTCGGGAGAAGGTGTTCCGCGAGCTCTCGGAGGACGTATGGCTCCTCTTCGCCGACGGGTTCGGCGGCTCTACGGAGGCGCTGGAGCTGGCCGTCATGGATCGATTCGACGAATGCGCCACTGTGCCCGTTGGAACCCGGATCTCGCTGGACGAGTGGCATCGGTGGCGCTGTCGGCTCCGGCCGTTCCTACTTCCGGACCGCGTACGCAGCGAGTACCGGCGTCTCGTTGCGTTGGAGGGGACCGCCACTCTCGGAGATTTCGGCCGGGTGGGAATCGGATATGTCTCGGGCGACAATGATTTCTTCCATCTCCGCCCCTCAGGAGCCCGTGATCTGGGCATCCCCGAGTCCTGCCTCAAGCCAACCGTACGCCGCGGCCGGGACCTGCAGAACGGGCCGATTACGACCGAGACGGTCTCGGAATGGCACCGCAGCGACACTCCAAACTTCCTGTTGCGGCTCGACTCTCGCCCGCCCGCATCCTCCGGTGTCCGCCGACATCTCGATTCCGAGGCCGGGAAGAAAGCCCGCCTCCGATACAAGTGCCGGGTTCGCAAACCGTGGTACTCCGTCCCGAATGTGACAGCACCGGATCTTTTCCTGTCCTACATGAGCAGCGGTGCCCCGGCGCTCGTCGAGAACAGGGCCGGATGCGCGTGTACGAATGCTGTGCACGCCGTACAGCTCCGGGAGGGAGTGTCCCCGAGTGCGCTTCGCCGCCGCTGGAACTCCGCGCTTACCGCCCTCAGTTGCGAAATCGAGGGACATCCACTCGGAGGAGGGGTCCTCAAGCTGGAACCTCGCGAGGCCCTCAGGGTTGCCATAGGTGGTGAGGCACTGACCTCGGACACCACCGCGCTCCTCCGCGAGGGCGCCGACATCATGGGAGCGTGGCGACATCGTGGCTAAGGCCGCGAAGGCTTGCCGTTGGGTCACGTTGGGCGAGGCTCTCTCTGCCTTTGTCCTTCGAACGGAGAAAACCGAAAGCCAGGGTCACATCAGACCGCTGCACTGGTTTGTCGCCTGTCGGCTCGTCGTGGAAGGCGGGTTTCTGCCGGAAGAGATCACACCAAGACCCCCGTTCGAAGCTAAACGAGGCCATGGTGGGTGGACCCTGCACCATGTACCGGAGCGCGGAGGGACCGGAGAGCAGACGGTTCTCGGCGGGTTGAAGACCAAGGTCATCGACGTAACGGTCGCGAAGCCGGGAATTGGTCCCTGTCTCGCCGTCTCGATCAAGGGAACGCTCAAGTCATTCCGGAATTTGACGAATCGGATGGAGGAGGCGATCGGTGACTGCACAAACCTGCACATCGCCTACCCGAACCTCGTGTACGCCTTCCTCCACGTCTTGAGAGCAAACCAGGAGGGGCCGGTACAGCCCGAGGAAGCCGCTTTTCTGGTGGCCGAGACTGACGGAACGATCAAGACTCCAGATATCGCCATTCGCAAGGACCAAACCGTCGCGGAGGGAATCCAGCGATACCAGGCCTCCCTCTCGGGCCTTACCGGTCGCAGCGGGATCCGAAACGACCTCACGCGCTACGAATCGGTCGGGTTAGGGCTCGTGCAACCGCGTCCACCTTCAATCATCAAGGAATGGCCACCGGCGACAAGCCCACTACATTTTGAGCAAGCATTCGGCCGCATGTACAACGAATACGACCGGCGGTATGTCTACGCGGCACCACGGCTGGCGGGGAAAACAAGGCGCGTCGAATGGCGCAAGGACTCTCCGGCTCTAGCTGAGCCGGCCGCGCGCGACTACGAGGCCCGTACCAAGTAGCGGGCGGGGACTGAAGTCGTTGGATCTCGCAGCCTGCGTCCGGGCTTCGATTTTCGAACGGTTCGCGCGGACCGGGACCGCTCCGACGCCGCCGGAGGTCGCGGCGGTACTGGGATCCACCGTCGAGCCGGTTCTCGCGGCCTGGGGCCGGCTCCGCGAAGGCCGAGCAATCGTCACCGGTGAGGACGGGGTCTCCATCCTGATGGCAAACCCGTTCTCGGGGATTCCCACGGGGCACACCTTCGAAGCGGCGGGAATCCGCTACTACGCGAACTGCGCCTGGGACGCCCTGGGGATCCCCGCCGCGCTCGGGAGAGGCGGGACCGTCCGGTCGAGCTGTGCGAACTCCGGAGAGGCCCTGCGCCTCGAAGTCACCGGCGACGGCCCGGAACCATGCGACTGGCTCTTCCATTCGCTGGTGCCGGCGGCCCACTGGTGGGACGACATCGTCTTTACCTGAGCCAACATGCTGTTCTTCCGGTCGGAAGACGACCTTCACGCCTGGTGCGGCGAGCGCGGGCGCGAACCGGGGCCGGCGGTTCCGGTGTCCCGGCTCTGGAACCTCTCAAAGGTCTGGTACGGAAGCCGGCTGGATCCGAACGCCCCCCGGCCCACGCCCGAGGAGGCTCGCGCTATCTTCGCCCGAGCAGGCCTGACCGACCCCTTCTGGGATCCGGTTCCGCGCGAGGAGCAGAGAACATGACAACGAAGAAACCGGAATCAAACCGCCTGGCGCTGACCCGGCGGCAACTGCTGGCTGCCGGAGCCGGAGCGGCCGCCGTTCCGGCACTCGCCGCCGCCCAGTCCGCTCCGGCCTCCCCGCTGGCGGCTGCCAAGATCCCGAACGTCCGCATCGGGTTCGTGGGAGTGGGCGGGATGGGAACCGTGCACGTCCAGAATCTCCTCGCGGTGGGCAAGGCGTCGCCCGGAGTGGAGATCCGGGCGGTCTGCGACATCCGTGCGGAACACGCCGAGCGGGCGCGCGACTTCATCCGCGAGGCGGGAGGGCGACAACCCACGCTCTACACCCGCGGGGAAAGGGACTTCGAACGGATGTGCGCCGAAGAGGACCTCGACCTCGTCTTCACCGCGACCCCCTGGCGCTTCCACGTCCCGGTGTGCCTCGCCGCCATGGAGAACGGCAAGCACGCCGCCACCGAGGTGCCGGCCGCGACCACCATCGAGGAGTGCTGGGCGCTCGTGGAGGCCGCCGAACGCACCGGCCGGCACTGCGTGATGATGGAGAACTGCAACTACGGCCGCTGGGAAATGATGGTCTTCCACCTGGTCCGACTGGGGATCTTCGGCGAGATCCTCCATGCCGAAGGCGGCTACCTCCACGACCTCCGCGAGGTGAAGTTCTCGGACCGGGGGGAGGGATTGTGGCGGCGCGCCCATTCGCGCACCCGGGACGCGAACCTCTACCCGACCCACGGCCTGGGCCCGGTGGCGAACTGCTTGGACATCGGCCGCGGCGACCGCTTCGACTACCTGGTCTCGATGAGCGGGCCGTCGCGGGGGCTTCAGGACTACGCGCGGGAGCACTTCCCCGAGGGGGCGCCGCAGCGGGCGGAAGAGTTCGTGCTCGGGGACGTGAACCTGAGCCTGATCAAGACCGCCCGCGGCCGCACCATCACCGTGGTCCACGACACGAACCTGCCGCGCCCGTACAGCCGCATCAATCTGGTCCAGGGGACCCGGGGCCTCTTCGCGGGCTACCCGAACCGGGTCTACGTCGAGGGACGGAGCGAGCCGCACCGCTGGGACGACGCCGAGAAATGGCGCGAGGAGTACGAGCACCCGCTCTGGAAGAACGTCGCAGGCCCCGGTGAGGACCTCGGGCACGGCCAGATGGACTACCTCGAGGACTACCGGCTCGTGCGGTGCCTGCAGGAAGGGTTGCCGACCGAGATGAACGTCTACGACGCCGCCGCGCTCTCCGCGGTCATTGACCTCAGCGAACGCTCGGTGGCGGACCGCAGCCGGCCGATGGACTTCCCGGACTTCACCCGGAGCGGGTGGAAGACCTTCCCGAAGCTACCGGTCGTCACCGACTAAAGCGCTCGTCGCCGCGGTTCGGCCGACTCTGGCGCGCCAGCCAAATCCCCATCGGCCGGGTCATTCAATTCCGGGAAGCCAACCAAACGCAGTTTCTACAGTCACCGGCTTACACACGGATTTTCTGACAGTCCTGCAGACCCGGAATTGACGCATGCCCGGGCCGACCGAGTCCGAAATAGACGCATGCCTGGGTCGGACGGCTCCGAAATAGACGCATGCTTGAGCCGGCAGACCCTGAAATAGACGCATGCTCGGGGCGACAGGCGCTGGAATTGACGCATGCTTGACTCATCCGACCCCGAAATAGACGCATGCCTGGGTCGGACGGCTCCGAAATAGACGCATGCTTGAGCCGGCAGACCCTGAAATAGACGCATGCTCGGGGCAACCGGCGCTGGAATTGACGCATGCTTGACTCATCCGACCCCGAAATAGACGCATGCCTGGGTCGGACGGCTCCGAAATAGACGCATGCTTGAGCCGGCAGACCCTGAAATAGACGCATGCTCGGGGCAACCGGCGCTGGAATTGACGCATGCTTGACTCATCCGACCCCGAAATAGACGCATGCCTGGGTCGGACGGCTCCGAAATAGACGCATGCTGGGACCGAGCGATCCCGGAATTGACGCATGCCCGGCTCGGCAGACCCCGGAATTGACGCTAGCTCCGGCCAGCCGGCCCCGAAAGGGACACCAGCCGGAACTGCCAGGCTGGCGGGCGCCGGGCGCTCAGTCCTCCTGTCCCGGCCCCGGGCGGACGCGGGTTTCGGGAGGAGTCGGCTGGACCGTCCCGTTCCGGACCACCCAGTAGCCGTCCCGGAAAACTTCCGCGATGTTTGCAAGTGCGCCCAGGTCGGTGAGCGGATCCCCTTCCACGATCAGGATGTCCGCCAGTTTCCCCACCTCGAGGGTGCCCAGCTTGTCGTCCATCCCGAGCACCTTCGCGCTGTCCCGGGTGGCGGCGACGAGCGCCTCCGCCGGGGTGAACCCGCTCTCCACGTACGCCTCCAGCTCCCAGATGTAGGCGTAGGGCAGATCCCGGAAGTTCTCCACGATCAGGTCGGTTCCCACCCCGATCAGGACGCCGGCGTCCTTCAACTCGCGCAGCATCGCCCGGCTGATCGCTCCGTCCAACTCGAAGCGCCTCGACGTCGAGCTGTGGTAACTGCCGCGCTCGTTGAAGATGTAGTCGTAGGTGATGATCGTGGGCACCGACGCCGTGCCGCGCCGGGCCATCATCTGGACCACCTCGTCGGTGCGCGGCAGCGGGTGCTCGATGGTGTCGGCGCCCGCCTCGACGGCCCAACCGGTGTAGAACGTCTCCGAGTCCACCGTGACCTTGAGGCCGAGCGCGTGGGCCTCGTCCACCGCGGCCGCGATCTCTTCCTGGCTGAAGTGGCTCGCGATCTTGATGAGGTCGGCGCCCAGCTTGAACTGCTGGCGGACGGCGTCGCGGAATTCGTCGGGCCCGGAGGCTTCGACGATCCCGCCGTAGAGCGCATGATGGATCGAATACCCCTCGGCGCCGTGACCGCCGGTCCCGGTGATGAGCGATCCGGCCGCGAAGACCCGGGGCCCGGGCAGGCGGTTCGCGTTCACCCAGTCCTTGACGATGAAGGGCACAGTCCCCGCGGAGCCGGTGTCGCGGATCGAGGTGATCCCCGAGCCGATGAAGACATGCAGCCGCTCCATCGCCCGGAGCGTCTGGTGGGCCGGATCAATCGCCAGCGGCTGCGGTATTCCCGGCTCGGTGTAGGTGAGATGAGTGTGGAGATCGATCAGGCCCGGCAGGACGGTGTGGCCGGTAACGTCGAGCACCATGGCGTCCTCCGGCCAGCCGGTTTCCCCCTCCGCCAGGACGGCGGCGATCCGGTTCCGCTCGATGACGAGCGTGCCCACCCGGGAGTCGGCGCCCGTGCCATCGAAAACAAAGCCGCCGTAGAGGACGGTCGTCCCCTCGGGGCCTCGCCCACCTGGTGGCGCCGGAACCCGACGCGGGTCGTCCGAGGTCTGGATGTCGTTCAGGAATTGGCGCCGGTCCACGACCTGGCGCTGGGGCTCGGGGGGTTGGGCGAAGGCAAGCGGGGCCACGAGGGAGAAGAGGAACGCAGTGGCGACGATCACGCGGGCAGGGGACATGGGGAACTCCTTGGCGGCCGACCGGCCGGCCGGACTATTCTCGCCGGTAGGAGCGGTCGCGCCATCCGGGGTTCGCCGGAAGTTCCGGGAGGTGTGACCTGCCAGCCTCCCGAACCCTACGGGAAGAGCCGCGTGGCGCCTGGGTCAGGACGGCCCGCGGCTGGGAAGTCGGGCATTCGCGCTTCTGATTGACGGGAGGCGCCGGCGCCGGAACAATGCTGCTTCGTGTTCGGCAAACCCTGGTCCCTCGGCGTGAGGCGCGCGAAGGTGCGGACGACCGGCGGCAGGCTTCGAGTGCCGGTTCGCGTCGGGGTTTCGTCCGTCCGCCGCTTCCTCGCTCTGCTGGTGGGGGTACTGGTCGCGGGCTGCGCCTACGAGCCGTCGGGCTCCGAGCCCGCCCAGGCCGAACCGGCAAGGTCGAAGGTGCTACTGATCGGAATTGATGGGGTGCGGCCCGACGTGATGGCCGAGGTGCCGACTCCAAATCTCGACGCTCTCGCCGGAGGGGGCCGATTCATCACCGACGCGCAGACGACGACCCCCTCGGTGAGCGGGCCGGCCTGGTCGTCCATGCTGACCGGCGTCTGGCCCGACAAGCACGGCGTCACGGACAACGAGTTCACCGGGAAGCGATATGACGAGTTTCCCGATTTCCTGACGCGTATCGAGCAGGTGCGCCCCGAACTGGCGACGGTGGCCATCGCGGATTGGATGCCGCTGGTCCGGGCCGAAGAGGGAAGCGCCACCATCAGCGACGCCGTTGACGTGAAGCACGCACTCGACGGCTACCAGCTCGGATGGGCCGAGGCGGACGGCCGAGCGGCAGCGCTCGCGGTCGAGCTGCTCACCCGGTCCGACCCGGATGCGCTCTTCGTTTACCTCGGCCACGCCGACGAGGCGAGTCATGAGCACGACTCGATCGGTGAGGAATACCGCGCGGCGATTGCGCTTGCCGACCGGCAGGTGGGCGAGATCGTCGCGGCGGTGCGAGCCCGCGCGTCATTCGCAAGCGAGGATTGGCTGATCCTGTGCAGCACCGACCACGGCCGCCGAGCCGACGGCGGGCATGGCGGAGACAGCCCGGAGGAAATGACGATCTTCGTGATCGCGAGCGGCGCCGGGTCGGCGACCGCCCCCATCCCGAATGGTGTCGGGATCGTGGACGTGGCGGTGACGGCGCTCACCCATCTCGGACTCGCCATCGAACCCGAGTGGGAGCTGGACGGAAAGTCGCTGCTGGATCCCTGACCGAGGGAGGCGCAGCGCCATCGGGGCTGGTTTCGCGCTGCGCGCGGCGGGGCTGGTTTCGCGCTGCGCGCGGCGGGGCTGGTTTCGCGCTGCGCGCGGTGGGGCTGGTTTCGCGCTGCGCGCGGCGGTGCCGGTTTTGCGCTGCGCGCGGCGGGGCCGGGCTCCACTGGAAGAACTGCCGGGAGGTCGGCGTTCCCGTGGGAGAAGGCTTGTAACTGCGCCTCTTGGTGACGATGCGGGGCGCAAGTTCCGGGTGACGCATCGTTTTCATCCGCTGTATGGGCGTGAGTATGTGTTGTTGGAGCGGGGGCGGTATTGGGGTGCGGAGCGGGTGATGTGGGAGGACGAGAGGGGAGAGGTGCGTTCGCTTCCGGCGTCGTGGACGAGCGCGGGCGAGGAAGATGCGTTCCGGGTGATGTCGGCGGGGCGGTCGGCCTTTCGGGTGGAGGACCTGCTGGAGTTGGTGGAGGTTGTGCGGGGTGTGGAGGGGGAACGCTCGGGGGGAGCGGGGGGCGTGGCGGGGGGCGTGCGCGGGGGGTTGGCTGTAAAGGGGATTTCGTCTCATGAGTAAGCGGGATTTTGGCTTCGGGAGCCATGTTGGCGGGTGGTTCTGTGAGCGCATCGGGTGGATACGTATTGATTTGCCCGCATATTCCGAGCGGGACGCTTTGACTTCGGATGTGTGGATGGGCATAATGGGACTTACATGGAGAACCCCCGATGCCCCAGCTCCCCCCCGACCCCAAGGAAGCCGCCCTCCGCAAGAACGGCTGTCTCCACCCCCACCCGGACCGGGTCCGCGACGAACTCTTCCTCCAAAACCCCTTCTTCGACCCCCGCGATCTCACCCAGGTCAAATACGAGATGCTGCGCCGGACGCGCGCCGAGGGCGACCAGGTCAGCGCCACCGCGGCCCGCTTCGGGCTCTCCCGGGTGTCCTTCTACAAGGCGCGGCGCGCCTGGGAGGAAGGGGGCGTGGCGGCGCTGTTGCCCCAGCGGCCGGGGCCGCACGGGCCTCACAAGCTCACCGCCGAGGTGGTGGCGGCGTTGCGCGCGGCGCGGACCGAGAACCCGGCCCTGAACGCTCAGGAGTTGACCGGCCTGGTCCGGGAACGCTTCGGGCTGGCGGTGCACCGCCGCAGCATCGCACGCGCCCTGGCGCGGGTGGAAAAAAAACGGCCGTGATCGCCCCGGGGCCGCGCGTCGCGGTCAGCGGCCCGCCGGGCCCGTACGCCGCCGCCTACGAGCGGCTGCGCGAACAGGCGCTGGCCGCGTCCGGTGTCTGGCAGGGGCCGGCCGCCCTGGTGCTGCGCGGCTTCGCCGCCTGGCTCACCACACCCCTCGAACGGGAGCCGGGGTGGCCCGTCGTCCGGTCCCGGACGCCCCGTGCGCCGGAGGTCCCGGCCCCCGCCGTCGCCGTGCTCCTCGACATGATCCGGGCGCATCTGCCGGAGGCCGCCGCGTGAGCACCCTCCACTCCAAGGTCACCGCCGACCACCGGCGCCGCACCGCGTTCGTGTATGTGCGCCAGTCCACCCTCCGCCAGGTGCTCCAAAACCAGGAGAGCACCCGCCGCCAGTACGCGCTCCGCGAGCGGGCGCTCGCCCTCGGCTGGCCTCCCGGCCAGATCGTCGTCATCGACACCGACCTCGGCCGGTCCGGCGCCTCCGCCGACCGGGAGGGCTTCCGCCGCCTCGTCGCCGAAGTCGGCATGGGCGCCGCCGGCATCGTCCTCGGTCTCGAAGTCTCCCGGCTCGCCCGCAACAACACCGACTGGCACCGGCTGCTCGAGTTGTGCGCCCTCACCGACACCCTGATCCTCGACGAGGACGGCGTCTACAACCCCGCCGACTTCAACGACCGGCTCCTCCTCGGCCTCAAGGGCACCATGAGTGAGGCCGAACTCCATCTGCTGCGCGCCCGGCTGCGCGGCGGCATCCGGAGCCGGGCGCGCCGCGGCGAGCTGCGGATCGCGCTCCCCATCGGACTCGTCTACGACCCCCAGGACCGCGTCGTGCTCGACCCCGACGCCCAGGTCCGGGAGACGGTCCAGGCGCTGTTTGATGCCTACCAGCGTTCGGGCTCCGCCGGCGCCGTGCTCCGCTTCTTCCGCGACCAGAACCTGCTCTTCCCCCGCCGCCCCCAGCACGGGCCGCGCCGCGGCGAGGTGCTCTGGGAACCCCTCCAGCGCTCCCGCGTCCTCCGCGCCCTCAAAAACCCCCGCTACGCCGGCGCTTTCAGCTTCGGCCGCACCCGCCGCCGCCGCCTCCCCGACGGAAGGGTCGCCTCCCGCCAACTGCCCCGCGACGACTGGGAGGTCCTGCTCCACGACGCCCACCCCGGCTTCCTCTCCTGGAAGCAGTTCGAAGCCAACCAGCGACGACTTGCGGAGGCCAACGCCGCCTTCCGCTCCGGCCGCCCAGGCCCCCCGCGCGAGGGGCCCGCACTCCTCCAGGGGCTCGTCTTGTGTGGCCGGTGCGGCCGCCGCATGACCGTCGCTTACCACACCCGCGGCGACCAGCGCCTCCCCCGCTACCTCTGCCGCCGCCCCGAAACCGCCGCCCCTCCCTGTCAGTCCATCCCCGGAACCCGCATCGATCAGGCCGTCGGCCGACTCCTCGTCGAACTCGTCTCCCCGCTCAGCCTCGAAACCGCCCTCCGCGTCCAGGACGAACTCGCCGCCCGCGCCGACGAAACCCACGCGCTCCGACAACGCCACGCCCAACGCGCCACCCAAGAGGCCGAACTCGCCCGCCGACGCTTCCTCCGCGTCGACCCTGACAATCGCCTCGTCGCCGCGCAACTCGAAGCCGACTGGAACGCCAGGCTCGCCGAGCAACAGAATGCTCTCCACGACCTCGAACGACGACGCGCCGCCGACCAGACCCAACTCGACCCCTCCCAGCGCCAAACCATCCTCGCCCTCGCCACCGACTTCCCGAAACTCTGGAACGACCCCCAAACTCCCCACCGCGAGCGCACCCGCATGGCACGCCTCCTCATCCAGGACGTCACCATCACCCGAAACGGCGATCTCTCCCTCGGCGTCCGACTCCGCGGCGGCGCCGCACGAACCCTCTCCGTCCAACCCGATCTCCCCGCCTGGGAACAACGCCGAACCCCCGCCAAACTCCTCGCCGAAATCGACCAACTCCTCCAACACCACTCCGAAGCCCAGACCGCCTCCATCCTCAACCAACGCGGCCGAACCTCCGGCACCGGACTCCCCTTCAACGCTCGCCGCGTCGCCAACCTCTGCCGCCGTCACCAACTCCAAACCCGCTTCCTCCGCCTCCGTGCCCAAGGCTGGCTCTCCTCCACCGAAATCGCCGCCCGACTCCGAACCTCCCCCGAGTCCATCCGCAGACAACGCCGCCTTGACCTTCTTCGGGCACTCCCCTACGGTGCCGAAATCAAATATCTCTACCAACCCCCCGACCAATACCCCACCCCCCATACCCACAGCCTCCGCCTCTCACACACACCTGACTCTCCTACCTCTCTCCCGCATCGTCACCAGGAGGCGCAGTCTGATGCCTGATCCTGCCTCCGCGCCACCCATGCCGGCCGGAGGCCGGCCCAGTTCCCCCGGTGGGCGTTCCGCTGTCTCCCGCGTTTCACATGGGTCGGCGGTCCCCCGCCGCCGGCGCGCTACAGCGCTGCCAGGACGATGTCGGTGATGTCGGTGGTGCCGGCGGCGCCGCCCAGGTCGCGCGGCAGGACACAACCCAGCAGGCAAGCGGTAACCGCCGCCTCGATGGCCGCTGCCTCCTGTTTCAGTCCAAAGGACAACTCGAGCATCATGGCGGCCGAGGAGATGGCGCCCAGCGGATTCGCGATCCCCTGCCCCGCGATGTCCGGCGCCGAGCCGTGCACCGGCTCGTAGAGGCCGCCGCCCTCTCCCACGCTCGCCGAAGGCAGCAGGCCCAGCGACCCGGCCAGCACCGAAGCCTCGTCGCTGAGGATGTCTCCGAACATGTTGCCGGTGAGGATCACGTCGAACTGGCTCGGATCCCGGATGATCTCCATGGCCGCGCGGTCCACGTACATGTGGTCGAGGCGCACCGCCGGGTATTCCGAGGCAAGCCCGGCGACCACCTCGCGCCAAAGCTGCGACGACTCCAGCACGTTCGCCTTGTCCACCGACAGCAAGAGCCCGCGGCGCCGGCCGGCTGCCTCGAAGGCCACCCGCGCGATCCGCTCGATCTCGCGCGCTTCGTAGCGGAGAGTGTTGACGCCGACCCGCTGGCCGCCCTCCTCGCGGATTCCGCGCGGCTCACCGTAGTAGATGCCGCCGGTGAGCTCCCGCACGATGAGCAGATCCGTCCCCTCGATCGCCTCCGGGCGGAAGGGTGAGCTGTCGAGGACGCGAATCACCTTGATCGGACGGAGGTTCGCGTAGGCGCCGAGCATCCGGCGCAGCTCGAGCAGCGCGCGCTCCGGACGGTCGGCGGCGGGCAGCACGTCGTGGCGCGGATGGCCGACCGCTCCCAGCAGGATTGCCCGGGCTCCGGCGCAGGCGGTCCGGGTCTCGTCGGGGAATCCGGTCCCCGTTCGGTCCCAGGCCGCTCCCGCGAAGTCGTGGTGCTCCACGAGCAGGCGGTGGCCGAAGCGTTCGGCCACCCGTTCCAGCACGCGTTCGGCTTCAGCCACCACGTCGGGGCCGATGCCGTCCCCGGGCAGACAGATTACGGGCAGATCCATAGTGGGCGGGGATGGTAATCGCCCGCGCAGGAGTCTGTCCCGGTAATCGCACGAGCACCGAGGGCGGCGAGGCGCCCGGCTGACAAGGCGCGAAGCGGGCGGAATACCACGTGTATTCCGCTTGATTCGGAACGCAGAGCGAAGCGGTTCAGCCGGGATGGATCGCCGGTCGAATGCCGTGCGATTACCGGGACCGGCTCCTTACGGTTTGTCCCGTCATAGACTCACCGCGAATGGCCACGGCCCCGAAGCTGACCGTCTGGGAAAACGTCCGCCGTTACCTGCTCCGCGGTTTCCTGTTCTGGATCCCACTGGCGGCAGTGTTTCTGGTGGGCCGGCTGATCTACTCGATCATCCAGTCCTGGTTCTTTCCCTCCCTCCCCTGGGAGCCTCGGCTCACCGCGCTGGGCGTGGTGATCGTGGTGCTCGTGTTGACCGGTTGGGGAGTCTCGCAGTTCGGGGTTGCCCGGATCGTCCTGCGGGCGGTGGTGGAACGCCCGCTCAGCCGGATTCCGGTAGCGCGCTGGATCTATTCGGGAGTGCGCCAGTTGGTGGAGGCGCTGTTCACCTCAGGCGACGCGTTCGGGAAGGTCGTCCTCATCGAGTACCCGCGGCGCGGCGTCTACAGCATCGCGTTCCAGATGGCGGGTGAGCTTGCCGAAGTGCAGCACCGGGTCCGCCAGCGGATCGCGGAGCAAAACGGTAGCGATGCCTCGACCGAACCCGGGAACGCCGATACCGGACCGCGGGAAGTCATGGCGGTCTTCGTCCCCACCACCCCGAATCCAACCTCGGGCTTCGTGATCACGCTCCCCCGCGAAGACGTGATCGAGCTTTCCATGAGCCGGCAGCAGGCCCTCCAGATGGTCATCTCGCTCGGAGTGGTCGTCCCCGAGTGGCAAAAGGACCAGTTGGACGGGGAGCCCCCTCGGGAGCCCCCCTCGCCTCCGGAACCGACCGCCGAAGGCTCCGCCTGAGCGCGGGCGATTGGGAAGCCTTTCTGGGGGAAGCCTTTCTGGGAAGCCTTTCTTGGCGCGCCGCTCAGACGACGCCCTGGTCCATCATGGCGTCGGCGACCTTGAAGAACCCGGCGATGTTGGCGCCGACCACGTAGTTGCCGACCGCGTCGAATCGCTCCGACGCCTTGATGCAGGCGTCGTGGATCTCGAACATGATGTCGCTCAGCCGGTGGTCCACCACCTCGCGCTTCCACTGGATCATCCCGATGTTCTGCGCCATCTCGAGACCCGACACGGCGACGCCGCCGGCGTTGGCGGCCTTCCCGGGCCCATAGAGGATCCTGGCGGCGACGAACTGGTCCACCGCGTCCGGGACCGAAGGCATATTGGCGCCCTCCGAGACCAGGAAGCAGCCGTTCGCGAGCAGACTCGCAGCGTCCTTGCTGCTGACCTCGTTCTCCGTCGCGCTCGGGAAGGCGCACTCGGCGGGAATGGCCCAGAGCGGGTTGTGATCCGCCCCCGGATCGGACGCGTAGTAACTCGCGCCCGGGAACTTCTCGCCGTATTCCCGAATCCGGCCGCGCCGGACGTTCTTGAGCTCCATCACCCACGCCAGTTTTTCGGCGTCGATGCCGTCCGGGTCGTGGACGAAGCCGCTCGAATCGGAAAGCGTCACCGCCTTCGCCTTGAGGTCGTTCAGTTTTTCGACCGTGTACTGGGCGACGTTCCCGCTGCCGGAGACCAGGCAGGTCTTCCCGTGGAGGCCGTCGTTCCGGGTGGCGAGCATCTCCTGGGCGAAATACACCGCCCCGTAGCCGGTGGCCTCCGGCCGGATCAGCGATCCGCCCCAGCCCGGCCCCTTGCCGGTGAGCGTCCCGGTGAACTCGTTGGCAAGGCGTTTGTACTGGCCGAAGAGGAAGCCGATCTCGCGTCCGCCGACCCCGATGTCCCCCGCCGGAACGTCCGTGTAGGGGCCGATGTGGCGCTGCAACTCCGTCATGAAAGACTGGCAAAAGCGCATGACCTCCAGGTCGCTCTTGCCTTTCGGATCGAAATCCGAGCCTCCCTTGCCGCCGCCCAGCGGCAGCGTGGTGAGGGAGTTCTTGAACATCTGCTCAAAAGCGAGGAACTTGAGAATCGAAGCGTTGACCGAAGGATGGAAACGGAGCCCTCCCTTGTAGGGCCCGATCGCGCTGCTCATCTCGATCCGGAAACCGCGGTTCACCTGGACCTCGCCGGCGTCGTCCACCCAGGGGACCCGGAACATCACCAACCGCTCGGGCTCCACCATCCGGTCGAGGACGCGGGCGGCGCGGTACTCGGGATGGCGTTCGATGACGACGGCGACGGATTCGACGACTTCGCGGACCGCCTGGTTGAACTCGGGCTCGGCCGGGTTTCGGGCCGCGACCTGATTCAGTACGGATTCAATGTAGTTCATGGACCCTCCGGCCAATTTGGGCGCGGATTGTAGGGTGCGGAAGGCTCTCCGGTACCGCGATCTTCGCGAATGGCCGCCCTCGCGCTCCGGCGAGAAGGCCGCCGGAGAGTGACACACTAGGAATTCCATGCCGCTCCATGGCGCCCTCTCCCCGGCGTTCGCCGATCTGGTCGGGTTCCAGATCCGCGAAGTTCTCTTCGTGCTGAGTCACTACGACTCGTTCATCCTCGCCGAGGACGGCCAGCTCGACGACCGGGTTCTTTCCGGGTTCCTCGATTTGAACCTGAGGACCCTGCCGAGCGTGACGCAGGTGGAGTCGGGGACCGAGGCCCTCGATCGCCTCGCCCGGGCGCCGGACCGTTTCCAACTGGTGATCGGCTCGCCGGATCTCGGTGACATGGACATCGGGACGTTCGCGCATCGGCTCCGCCACGCCGGAAGGGATACGCCGGTCACGCTCTTCGGGTACGACACGCGCACGGTGCGCGAGTACCTGGCGCGCCACCATGGCCGCGACCTCGAAAAACCCTTCGTATGGCAGGGTGACGTCGGGATCTTCCTGGCGATCGTGAAACAGATCGAGGACCGCCGGAACGCACCTCAGGACACGGGCAAACTCGGGGTTCCCGCCATCCTGCTGATCGAGGACAGCATCCGCTACTACTCCTCTTTTCTTCCGGTCGTGTACCAGGCGGTCTTCGAACAGACCCAGAAACTCATCCCCGAAGGGCTGAGCCTCACGGAGAAGTTCGACCGGATTCGCCGCCGGCCGAAGATCCTGCTCTGTGACGACTACGAGGAGGCGTGGGATTCCTTCACGGCCTTCCCGGACCAGATCCTCGGAGTGATCTCGGACGTCGAATTCCCCCGCGAGGGCCGTCCGGACCCGCAGGCCGGAGAACGGTTCGTCGCCGCCATGCGGCGGATGCGCCCGGACATCCCAGCCATCCTGCACTCCCGGCGTCCGGAAAATGAAGCGCTCGCCCGGGAGGTAGGCGCCGACTTTCTGCTGAAGGGCTCGCGGGACCTCCTTCGCCGGATCCGGGGCCTGATGCGCGACCGGTTCCATTTCGGCGACTTCGTGTTCCGGGGGCCCGACGGGAAGGAAGTCGCGCGCGCCGCCGATCTGGATTCGTTCGAACGGGTGATCGGCTCCGTGCCGCACGAGGTACTGGTCCAGCACGCCCGGAACAACGAGATCTCCCACTGGCTGATGGCGCGGGGGGAATTGGAGCTGGCTCGCCGGCTCCGCGAAGTGCGCATCAGCGACTACGGCCCGGGCGACCACATGGGACGCGATGTGGCCCGACGGCTTCAAAAGCGCAGGCAGGAGCGGACCCGCTCGGTAGTGGCGGACTTCCCTCGCGAGGGTTTCGACCCGGGCGCCCCCTTCCTCCGCATCGGGAGCGGTTCCGTGGGCGGCAAGGCGCGCGGCCTCGCGTTCACCAACTCGGTACTCGCCCGGTCCGGAATCCAGGAACGCCATCCCGACACGGTCATCGCCGTGCCCCAGACGGTCGTGCTGGCGACCGGGATCTTCGACAGCTTCATGGAGGAGAACGACCTCCTTTCCTTTGCGCTCGAGGTCACGAGCGAGGCCAAACTACGGGAGCGCTTCGACCAGGCGCACTTCCCCGAGGAGGCTTGGCGGGATCTCCGCCGATTCCAGGAGCAGGTGCGGTACCCGCTCGCGGTCCGGTCGTCGAGCCTGCTCGAAGATTCGCCCTACCAGCCTTTCTCGGGGGTGTACGAGACCGTCCTGGTGGCGAACCAGGAGGAAACCGCGCGAGGACGTCTGGACGCCCTGGCGAGGGCCATCAAGCAGGTGTATGCCTCGCTGTTCCTGCCGCGGGTCCGCAGTTTCCTCGACACCACTCCCTACCGCCAGGAAGAAGAAAAGATGGCGGTCATTCTCCAGCGGGTCGTGGGCCTGCCCCACGGGCGGCGCTTTTACCCGGACATCGCCGGCACCGCCAGATCACAGAACTTCTATCCCACCCCTCCGCTGCGTGCCGGGGACGGCATTGCGACCGTCGGACTCGGACTCGGCGAGCAGATCACGAGCGGCGGAGCGGCGGTCCGTTTTTCTCCGCGCCATCCCCAACACCGCCTGGGCCGCGGGAGCGCCGAAGATGCCTGGCGCAATTCGCAGAGCGAGTTCCTCGCGGTGGACCTCGACGCCGGGCCTTCGGCCGGAATCGAGGGAGCGCCGCCGCTCCTGGCGGGCTCGCTCGCCGACGCGGAGGCCGACGGAGTGCTGGGGCTGCTCGCTTCCACCTGGTCCAAGGACTCGGGCACGCTGCACGACGGCATCTCGCGACCGGGGAGCCGGCTGCTGACCCTCGCTCCGCTGCTCAGGATGCCCGATGTCTTCCCACTCGCCGACATCCTCACGGAGCTCCTCGAGCTGGGGGAAGAGGCCTGCCGCGCTCCGGTGGAGCTGGAGTTTGCGGCCAACCTTTCGGTGCCGCGGGGAAGCCCCCGCGAATTCGGATTCGTCCAGTTGCGGCGCCTCCAGCGGACCCGGGAACCACCGCCGGCGGAGGAAACCGCCGTCGCGAGCGGGGAGGGCGTCCTCTGCCGGAGTTCCCAGGTGCTTGGTCACGGGCAGATCGAAGGCATCCACGACCTCGTCGTCGTCCATCGGGATACCTTCGACCGGCTGAAGAGCCGGGAGGTGGCCCGCGATATCGCCCAGCTCAACAGCCGCCTCCAGCGCGAGAATCGTCCCTATGCGCTCATCGGCGTGGGGCGCTGGGGATCACGGGACCGCTTCCTCGGGATTCCGGTTACCTGGGAGCAGGTGAGCGGCGCCCGGGTCATCGTGGAAGCCGGGTTCCGGGATCTCATCGTCACGCCTTCGCAGGGGACCCACTTCTTCGACAACCTGGTCTCGAACGGGATCGGCTACTTCACCGTGAACCCCGAGCGCGGTGACGGCGTCCTCGATTGGGACTGGCTGGGGAGCCAGCCCGCGCTCTGGGAGAGCGGCCCCGTCCGCCACTTGCGTCTCCGCGCGCCCCTCCGGGTGCGGATGCAGGGAAGCCACGGCGACGGCTGGATCCTGAAGGAGCCGCCCTGACGGCCAAGGATCTGCGCCGCGACTTGGACATAGCCATATTGCCATGGCTATAATAGGCGCATGACCGAGATCGCGGCCGGAAAATTCAAGGACGTTTGCCTGAAGCTGCTCGATGAGGTCGCGCGCACGCGATCTCCGGTGGTCATCACCAAGCGCGGGCGGCCGGTTGCTCAGCTCATGCCCTATCTCCCGCCTGGGCGCCAGCAGAGCCTCGCCCGGAGCGTGCTCAAGGAAACGGGCGATCCCTACGGGACCGGAGAAACGTGGGATGCCAATCGTCCTTGATACCCACGCGTGGATCTGGTGGGTGACCGAGGACGACCGTCTTTCTGAAACGGCGCGGAGAGCGATCGAGACGAGCCGCGCGGACGGAACCCTTTGGCTTTCTTCCATCTCGATCTGGGAAGTCGCGAAGAAGGTCGAGAAGGGGCAACTCACGTTGGACCGCGCACTGGACGATTGGCTCGACCTCGCCCTGGACCCCGCCGGCGTGCGACCCGTCCCGCTACACCGTTCGATCCTCGTGGAGAGCTGTCGCTTGCCCGATGTGCTGCCCGGCGACCCGTCCGATCAGATCATTGTGGCGACGGCGCGAGCGCAGGGCGCCGTACTGGTTACCCGGGATGCGAAGCTCCGTGAGTACGGGCATGTCCGGACGCTCTGGTAGGCGTCCCGGTCAGGGAAAGACCCGTCCCTACGGGAAGATGAGCCCCTACGGGAGACCAGCCCCTACGGGAAGACCAGCCCCTACGGGAAGACCAGATAAATCGCTGCGATCACCACCAGCGCGAGCCCGCCCTTCCAGAAGACTCCCGGGAGCGGCGTCAGGTCCACCCCGGTGACCGGGGCCGGCGGTTCGTAGACGTCCGCGCGGGGCCAGCGCCACGCGGCGAGCGCGAGTCCCGCCACCAGAATCAGGAAACTGATCCCCATGTGGTGGAGGAAGGCGGTCTCGGGCCAGGCGAGCCGCAGGGCGGCATAGATCGGAATCCCCCCCAGCAGCCCGGCCCGCGCGGCGAACGCCGGGATCCGGGTCGACACCACTCCGGCGAAGAAGACCGCGACGATCCCGGGGGTGACGAAGCCCCAGACCGTCTGGATGTACCGGAACACGCCGGGGAAGCCACCGATCAGGGGCGCCCAGAGGCAGGCGGCGATCACGAAGACGGTGGAGGCGACGCGGGCGATCCGAACCGAGGAGACGCCCTCGTCGGCCTCCGGGCGCCGGCTCCGGCGGAAGAGCCGGTGGTGCACGTCCAGCGCGTACATCGTGGAAGCCGAGTTCAGCATCGAGTTGAAGGAACTCATGATCGCCCCCGCGAGCGCGGCGAGCAGCACCCCACGGAGCGCTGGCGGAACAAGTTCCCGAACCAGCACCGGATACGCCTGATCGGGATGGACGATCTGGTCGCCGTAGAGCTGCATCGCGAGGATGCCGGGGAAGCAGATCAGGAACGGCACCAGGATCTTGAGCCAGGCGGCGAAGATGATCCCCCGCTGGCCCTCGGCGAGGCTCCTGGCGGCGAGCGTGCGCTGGATGATGAATTGGTTCACTCCCCAGTAGAAGAACTGCGCGATCCAGAGCCCGCCGATGAACACCGCAGTCCAGGGAACCTCCGGATGGTCGGCGGGCAGGATCGTGTGCAGCCGGTCCTCGTTCTCCGCAAGAAATCGCGCGGCGCCGGCCAATACACCGTCGTCTCCGCCGAGTTCCGAGAAGCCGAGCCAGAGCACCATCGCCCCGCCGGCGAGGATCGCGATCCCCTGGATGAAGTCGGACCAGACGACCGCCCTCAGTCCGCCGTAGATCGTGTAGACGCTGGCCAGCAGACCGATACCCCACACCCCCAGCAAGGTGGCCGCCAACTCCGCGGCAGCGGGGGAAAGCCCCAACACCTTCCCGAGGATCTCGGGCAGCAGGAAGATGGCGTTCAGCGCCACCGCCCCGGCGTAGAGCACCGTCGCCATCGCGACGAACACGGTGGCGGCCGTGAGGAGGGCGGCGAGAATGGTCCGGGCGCCCCGGTCGTAGCGCCGCTCCAGGAACTCCGGCATGGTGAACACGCCGCTCTTCAGGTAGCGGGGCAGCAGAAACCACCCGATGACGATGAGGGCCGCCGCCGCCGTCCACTCGTAGCTGGCGATCGCAAGGCCGATGTCGGTGGCCGCCGACCCGGACATCCCGACGAAGTGCTCGGTCGAGATGTTGGTCGCCACGAGCGACATCCCGATGGCCCAACCACCGAGGTTCCGGCCGGCGAGGAAGTACCCCTCCGCCGTTCGCCGTCCGCGCGACGCCCGCAGCGAAACGAAGACCACGGCCCCGAGGAAGAGGACGAAGGTCAGCAGATCAGTTGTGGAGAGCGGCACGAACCCGGGGATTGTGCGGCAAAGGAGCGCCGGTGTTCACACCGGCATCGCTGCGCGCAGCGCAGCGAAACTCTCCCACCTCCTCGTGCAGACGGCGCCGCCCGCACGGGAACGCCGGTCTCCGGTCAGTCCTCCCGGTGGAGGCGGGCGAAGTCTGGGGACGCTGGTTTTCCTGTGGAGTCGTCAGCCACCAAAGTCATCGGCAGCCAGATACGCCTCTCCCGTTTGGGACGCGTGTCGACGAACCCGGTCAACAAGGTCCCCAAGTCCCATGATGCCGCCCAGAACCATGTACAAATGACTGTGATCCAGCAGCAACATCGGTGTACGAGCGCCGGAAGCTTCCTGCTTAGCCACTGATGAGTAGCCGGAGATCGAGACCATCACCCCCATCGTGTTGTCGGCTTTGGTTGTGATCTTCTTGTAGAACGAATCGATGTCGGTTGCATCAGCCGGTCCCGTCGTGAACTTCAGTTCCACGAGGTAGGTCGTTCCCGACACTGTCAGCGACCCGTCGATCTGGCGGCCCTTGTGGACGTACGGCTTCCGCTTCGAGATTTCGGAGAAGTCCAGCAAGTCGTAGAACCACTCCTGAAAGTCGTAGCCGGCTTTTTGTTCGCCCAGTGACCGGGCAAGAGCGCTCAGTCTGTCGTTGAGGCTACGAAGAGTCTGCTGGGACTGGGTCGCCTGAAGCTGTCGCTCGGCGAACCTCTTCCGCGCCTCGACGTTGTCCTTCTCCGATTGAATCTCCGCCTGCTGCGTCGAGTGATAGCGCCGTAGTTGCGAGACGGCATCATGAGCCTTCTTGAGCTTGGCATCCGAATCCTCCCAGTTCTCAAGGTCTGGAAAGGATTCCTGCTCCATCAGAAAGCCGGCCATCCTCACCAAGGCCGAACGCCCACGATCGCTCCTCGGAAGCTCATGAAAGAGCCTGTCAAGCACATCACGTTTTGACTCACCGGTAGTCCAGCTCTGGAGAAACCGGTGCGCTACACCACACTGTCTCAGGAAGTTGGCCAGAGCCTTGCGTCGCCAGAACGACTTGAGGCACGCCTCGTATACCAGGGAGATGTAGTGCGGTGTGAGTCTTGTCTTCATCCAGGATTCCCAGTCAGCTCTTCCTTTCCCGTCTGCCGTGACACCGGCTCGCGGATACGGCGTTCCTAACCGAACGCTCCGCTGATCAGCCGCGACCCACCCACAAACGTCCCGATGACGCTGCCGATCGTCGGCAGGATGAACGCGAGCGCGATCTTCAGCGCCCGGTTCCGGAACCAGCGGCGGGGAACCAGCGCATCGGTCTTCAGTTCCCGCAGTTCGAACACCCGCGGCGGCCGGACCCAGGCCTGGACGAACGCGGTGACGTAGCCGGCCCCCATGACCGGGGTAAGGCTCGTGAACGGGGCGCACAGGAAAGCCGCCAGTACCGTCAGCGGGTGCGCAAGCGCCAGTACGGCCCCGATCGCCGCCGGGATCGAATTCACCGCAATCCAGAAGAGCGCACCGTCGGAGGCGGCGTCCGCCCCCCGCACCGCCCAGGTCCAGCCCAGCGTCCCCAAGATGACGATCGGAATGGCGAACCCGACGATCCGGCCGGCCTTCCCCGGCGGCGGAACCCGGGCCAGCGGCGCGGTGGAGACCTCTTCCGAACGGAGCAACGTGCGCTCAACGCCGTCGAGATGCCCCGCCCCGACGACCACCACCAGTCGGCCCCCCGGAACCGCCTTCACCGCCTCGCCGATCCAGGTGTCGCGTTCGTCGATGACCACTTCCTTGAGGGTGGGAAACGCTTCCCCCAGTTCGCTCACGAGCCGTGACACCACGTCCCCGGAGAGCAGCTCTTCGATGTCTTCCTTCGTCGGCTCGTCGGCGTTCCCCGATTCGAGACCCCCGGCGAGCAGCTTGACCTTCTGCCAGAAACCGGCCCGCCGCCACACCCGCAGGAGGGTGATTCGGACCTGGCGGTCCACCAGATGGACCTTCGCGCCCACATCCTCGGCGGTCTTCGCCGCTTCCCGGAGTTCGGCGCCCGGCTCGACGCCGAGCCGGAGCCCCATCCGCGCCTGCCAGGCGCCGAGCGCCACCCCGGCGAGCAGCGGCAGGAGCTTCCGCTCCCGGACGACCTGCTTCAGGTCGAGCCGCTCGATGGCCCCCGGGTCCATCAGCGCCTGGTAGCGGTCGCCGTCCAGCTCGATGCACACCCCGTCGGGCTGCTCGCGCTCGATGGTCTCCCGCACGAGGCGCACGGAGTCCGGAGAGATATGGGCCGTTCCCACCAGCACCACCTCGCGCCCCTCCGGCCAGTCGGGACGGCGGAGACGGCGCACCAGCGGGACACCTGCTTCAGCATTCATTCGGGCGTGAGACGTCCTTCGTCGTCAACGAGCCGGACCCGGCTCGGGAGCGAATCGCCCCATTTCCACAGGACGAGGTTCCGGTCGTCCGGGCCGGCACCGCGGAAGAAGGCGGGGACCAGCATTCCAGCGTAGCCGCGGGCAATCAGACCGTCGGAGACGGCCCAGCAGGCGGGGATTCTTCCCCGGTCCCGGTCGCGCCTCCAGTCGGGTGGATCAAGGTCCTCGGGACGAATCCCCTCCTGTGCCAGCAGTTCCGGCTCTGCGGCGTCGAAGATCGGACTGGAATCGACTTCGTAGGCGCAGAGCAGAACCGGCTGGATCGGAAATCCGGCTCGACTGACCTCCCGGACGGCGCCGGCAAGCGACAAAGAGGTGTAGAACGCCGGGATTCCCTTTCGGTTGAACCTTCCGCCGTAGAGGGCCGCCCCCTGTCCAGACAGCGGATCCCGGAGAGCCCGCTCGGGAAGATGGGCGCGGTACACCACACCCCGGAATCGCATGGGCCCGGCGTCAACGTTGCGAGATCTCAGGCGTACCCGCCGTCCATCATCTCACTGAGGTAGTTGTGGACCCAGTCAGCGTGGCCTTCCCGGACGAGTTCCACGGGCGTCATGCCGCCGAAGCCCGGCAGTGGCTCCGAGCGGTACCACGCGTAGGCGTACAGAGCCGAGCCGCTGTATTCCGAGACCCGGCGGAGGATCTCCAGCATTTGGCGGAGCCGGAGCTGGGTCTTCGCCGCCCCTACCCGGGTCTTCCGGGAAAGGGCCTCGCGCGGCAGACCGAGGGTGTCGGCAATCTCCGCCTGCGTGGTCCGAAGCTCCCGCGCGATGAGGGCGGGAGAGAAAAGATCGTCCTGGACGAACTCCTGAATCTGCATCCGAACCTCCAGAATGACACTCAGATTCACGTATTATAGCGTGATTCAGAGTGTGCAACGCCGCGAACGCTTGTTAACGCGGGGCGCGCGACGCCGCGATCAGGTTGCCGAGCAGCCGGAACGCTCCCGGCACCCCCTCGGGAAGCTGCCGGTGCAGCGCGTAGGCGAAGTAGGTGTAACGCCCCGCGCCCACCTCCGCGGTGAGCGCCCCGCCCCGCTGGGGGTCCTGGCCGGTGTCCTGCGTCTCGAAGAGCGGGGTGTAGGCGCCGTCCCACGCGCTCCAGAACTTGGAGCCCCGCTGCTCCACCCAGCCTTCGAAGTCGGCGGGGCCGATCCGATGGGGCCAGCTCAGCAGCGGATGCTCCGGCGCGAGGATGGTCAGCGGGCTGTCCTCTTCCGAGACCTCCTCGGAGCGCTGCGGCAACAGGCCCGGGTAGGGGGCGTGCTGGTTCGGCACCAGTTCGTTCGTGTTGTAGAGCACCACGAGGTGGCCTCCGGCGCGGGCGTAGTCGAGGAGCCGCCGATTGGCCCGGTGGAGATCGGGCCGGACCGCGTAGGCGCGCGTCCCGGTCATCACCGCGTCGTAGCCGCTCAGGTCCGAGTTCAGAAGCGCCGCTTCGTCCAGCAGGGTTACCTCGGCTCCGAGAGCCTCGATGCCGGCGGGGACCTCGTCCCCGGCCCCCACCACGTAGCCCACCCGGAGACCGGCAGGAACCGCCAGCTCGACACCCGCAACGCGCAGCGACGCCGGGCGGACCAGGTAGCCCAGCGGCAGGTCCCGGTGGGCGACGCGGGTGTAGCCGATCGCCGGCTCCGGCTCGCCCGAACCCGCGGCCACCGTCGCCGCGATCGCGTAGGCGCCCGCCGGTGCGCCTCCCGGATAGACGGTGAAGCGAACGCCTGCCTCCTCCCCGGCCCGGTCGAAGGCTACGGTGGCGCCGGCAGGTTCCGCCCGGAAGCCGTCCGGCAGGTCGAGCCCGATCCGGAACTCTCCCGCCTGGTGTCCCGTGACGACCAGATTCGCGGCAAAGGAGGCATCGCTTTCGCCGGAGGGGAAGACGGAAAACCCGGGCCCGAAAGAAGCCGAGACCGGCGGCAGGATCTCCAGTTCCCGCCGCTCGTAGCCGTAGGGGAGATTGGACTCGAAACGCGCCACGGGAACGGTCAGCGCCACCGGAACGGTCTCGCCGCGGTCGCCCGCGGGAACCTCCAATTCCAGCGTCGCGGTGACCCCCGGGGGCGGGGCGCCGCGCGTCCAGTCGCCGTGGGTGCGGTAGCGGCTCTCGCCGAGCCCGGACCGCTCGACGTGCGGACGCAGCACGGGAGCGTCCGCGGCGAGGGTCACGACAAATCGGTGCGCTCCCCCGTCGGCGTCAGAACCCCGAAGGGCCTCGACTTCGCCGGGAGCTTCGACCGAAACGCCGGTGATCCGCACCGCAGCGAGGGCTTCGGCGCCGACTTGGACCTCCACTTGGACCTCGAACCGCTGCCCGGGAACGACGGGACCGAAGGCGGGAGGCGGGGTGAACGGGGAATCGCCGGTCTCGGCGGCCGGCCCGCGGGCCACCGCATCCAGCCGGGTTCCGGCCGCGTAGCGGATCGCGGCGAGGAGTTGCTCCTCCTTCCGCTCGAGCTCGTGCCGCACGTCGAAGAACCCGGACGGCGAGCGCTCGGCGAGCAACCCTCTCGCTTCGACGAGCGCCTGGCCGAGCCGCGGCAGGCTCGCTTCCGGGGCGCTCCAATCGAACTCGGCGGCCACCGCCCGGAAGTGCGCGTCCAGCCGCTCCAGCACCTCGGCGAGCCGCCCTGGTACCACCGGACCGAACCGGGCGGAAAGCGCAGCCCGCTCCGGGCTGAGCATGGCGAGGAGATCGGGATCGCCGCCGGAATCTCCGTCGGCCCGGATGAGGCGGGCGGTGCCTCGCCCGGTGACGGGCCGGACCACGCCGCGGGTCTGGGAACGCTGGTAGGAAAGCCCCACCGCGTTCAGCTCGGCAAACGAATGCGAAAGCCAGGGCCGCGACCCCGAGACATCAACCTCGAGAGCCCCGTCCTCATCACGTCCCCGGTGAAAGAAGGCGATCGGCAGATGCGGCCTCCGGCCCTCCCGGGTCGGAAACGCGCCCATGTCCGGGGCGCCGTCGAAACCCCGCGCCGCCATGCGGCCGGCGAACTGGTGCTGGCCGTGCCCGTCGCGCGGGTCCCCGGTGAAGCGCGCCAGGATGACCATCGGCCGCTCCCGGCGGATGACTTCCACGACGTCCGCCACCGCCGATTCCTCGTCCCACGAGCGGAGCGCTTCGTCGAGGTTCTTCGAGTAGCCGTAGTCGGCCAGGGGGGTGTGGTAGATCCGGTCGAGGCCGTACCAGTTCCCGGCCGCCTCGAGTTCCGCGGCCCGGATCAGCCCGAGCCCGTCGAACAGCTCCGGCCCGATCGCGTTCGCCCCCGCCTCGCCCCGGGTGATGCTGAGGAGCGCGGTCCGCACCCCGTGGCCCCGGCTCAGGAGAGCGAGGAGCGCCCCGTTCTCGTCGTCGGGATGCGCGGTGACATGCAGCACCGACCCGGTGGTCTGGAGTTTCTGGATCCAGTGCCAGGCCATCGCCGCCCGTCCCTGCCCCGGCCCGGTCGGCTGGGCAGCCGCCACACCGGCGACGATGAGGAAGAGACAACCCGTCCCGAGGCTGCTTAGAAAACGAGACCGCCACATGGGTGGAAGTGTAGGGAACGAACGCGGGGTTTTCCGTCAGAGGCGGCCGCGACGTAGGACCTCCAAGCCGGCCCAGGCCACGCCGAGCATTCCGTGCGAGGGCGCTTCTGGAAATCCCTCCCCGTACCGGCACATCCACAAAGGCACAAACGCAGTACCGTTCTTACGACCACCCGACCCGCCAGGCGCTGTTGCTCGCAGGAATGGAGTGATTTCGAGCTACCAGGGGCGGCGCCTCCACTGGTGCCGACAACCAACCTGAGGAGACTATTCATGCCTATCGCTCGCGGACCTCTCGACGTCACCATCGAGGCCGAGCCTCCATTCTTGGAGCAGGACGGCATCAAGCTCAACGAGGGAAAGCACTTCTACGTCCTTAACAGCCTGTGGTGAAACCCACGCGGCGTTCGAGCGGCGATCCATCCCGCCTGAACCGCGCCGCTTTGCGGCGCTCTGCGTTGCGTTTCGGTCGAAATACACTCGGTATTCCTCCCTCACGCGCCTTGTCAGCCGGGCGCCTCACCGCTCTCGGCGCTCACCCGGGTTCCACCACAGGCTGTTAAATACGAACATCGATGACCAAGCGCTATCTCGTGATGCCGCGGGGGATCAACGTCGGAACCCGCAATCGGGTGCCAATGGCGGAACTCAGGTCGAAGTTGGCCGACGAGGGCTACTCCGATGTGGCCACCGTTCTGCAGAGCGGAAACGTGATCGTTTCCACTGAATCGACTCGTTCCGACCGGGTCGGCGGCGCCGTGCAACGGTTGCTCAGCGACGAGTTTGACGTCAACGTTCCCTGTGTCGTCCGAAGTGCGAATCAGGTTCGCAGGGTACTTGAGCGCAACCCATTGCGTGAGGTCGTCTCTGACCCATCGCGCTACCTGGTGAATTTCCTCTCGCAGGAACCCGATCCCGAGATGGTGCGGGCACTGCTGGAGGAGGACCATAGCCCCGAGACCATCGCGATCGAAGGTACCGAGGCATACGTCTGGACTCCGGATGGCGTCAAGGCGATGACCCTCTCGTATGTGTACCTCGAAAAGCGGTTCGGCGTCACCGCCACGGCGCGCAACTGGAACACCTTGGAGAAGATCGTTGCCAAGTTCTGATGGCTGGCAGCTCGACCAGAGATCCCGCCACCAAGGGAGGTGCCGGGCGCGATCCTCGACGGCCCGCCGACGACGGGCGACCAGGTAGAGGTCACAGAGCTGCGCTGCACCTTTCGCCCGCCTCCAGCGGACGATGCAGACCAGAGGTCTGGCGCTCCCATGCCTGCGCGCGACGGTGCCGACCTGGAGGCCGGCGCCAGTCTCCCGGTCGGAGTCCCTGCCCGATCTGATCTCAGCGCTGGGCGGTTTCCCAGGCGCGGACGCGGCGGCGGGCGGCGTCGAAGAGCCGTTCGTAGTTGCCGAGGCGGACCCGATGGCTCGCGTCCGGATCGAGGCGGTCGAGAAGCGGCTTCCAGGCCTCGAGGGCGCCGAGATAGGCGGAAGCGTCCTTCGCCACCACGGAATCCGAACCGATGATGAACCGGTCCGGCCAGGCGTTCACGAGGGCGACCCAGGCCGCGCGCGTTTCCTCCGCCCCAACGATCTGCTCGGCCACCACATCCCAGGACAGATCGAGGTAGAGGTGGTCGAGCCCGTCGTCGCGCAGGATCTCCTCCAGCAACTCCACGTAGTCCGGGGTCGGCTCGACGAAGCGGCCGATGCCGGCGTGGGCCCAGACGATCGTCGTCCCGGGATGCCGCCGGACCACCTCCACGAAGGCGTCGAGATGCGTCGGCCGCGCTCCTTCGCGCGGCAGGATCACGTCCACGTCGTTGTGCATCAGGGTCAGGAGCCCGACCTCCCCGGCGAACTCGAGGATCCGGTCGAGTGCCGGATTGCGAAGGCTCGCCACGTGCCCCACCGTCTTGGGAGACACCACCTCCTTGTGGATGGAAAACTCCCCGATTCCCGAAAACACGCCCGGATACAGGCGGAGCACCCGGCGGATGTGGTCCGTCGCGTACATGTCGGTCGGATTGAACCCGGTGATCATGGGATCAAAGCGCGCCCGCTGCTCCGGGGGCAGTGCAAGCACCGCCTCCGCCACCATCGCATCCACGAACGGGTAGTAGTAGAGCGCCGCGTCCGAACGCAGGTAGTAGTCGGGGGCGCGGTCGCCCGACTCGAACCAGTCCCACTTCTGCTGGAGGGGAATGCCCATCAGCGCCGCGCGGCCGACCCCGTCGCCCATCAACCCGAGAAGCTCCGGGAGCGCCGTCTCGCGCTGGATGTAGTCGGTGGGGTGGTAATGCGCGTCGTGGAAGGTCGCGTCCGGTGGCCACGTCTGGGCGCTGAGGGAAGGCCCGGGCAGAGCCAGGAAAAGCATCCCCATCCAGAACGTGCGGCTCCCGAAACGCAACATCGAGGGAGAGAGTATCGGCCCGGAGCGGAACGGGATAGCCTTCATCTCATGGCTTCGGAAGTGCCGCGACTGCTGGTCGCCGGGGAGACCTTCGAAGATCTCATCTTCGCCGGGTTGCCCCGTCTTCCTTATCCCGGCGAGGAGGTCCGCACGAATCTGTTTCGTCGCACCTTCGGTGGGGGGGCGCTGATCGCGGCTGCCTGGGCGCGGACCGAGGGTCTCGACGTGGATGTGCTGTCGGCGCTCCCGCCGCGGGTCGGGTCAATCCTGACGCGCGAAGGTATCGGATGGCGGGACCTCCGCCGGACGAGGGAACCGCACGCGGTCACTGCCTCCCTGTCGTGTGGTGCGGAACGGAGCTTCGCCACCTTTACGGGTGTGAATGCGGTACTCGAAGAGCGGCTCTATCTCACTCTGCGGCGACACAACTCGACCGCCCCCTTCTCCGCGGTTTTGCTGGACATGCCGCCTTACGTTTGTACGGCGTGGGCGGAGGCGATGCGCAGGATGAAGAACCGCACCGAGGTGTTTTGGGATTTCGGCTACGACGAAGAACTCCCGGCGCGCGAAGGATTCGGCGACATCCTCGCAAACGCCGCCGGAATCTTCGTAAACGCCCAGGAAGCCGCGCTGTACAACGGCCCCGACGAGTTGCTCGACCGGGCGGCCAAAGGCGGAACGGTCGTGGTCGTGAAGCGGGGCCGTGACGGCGCCGAACTGTACGGGAAGCCCAAGACCCGGGTTCCCGCGCCGATTCCTCTTCACGGCGTCCGAGACACCACGGGAGCCGGCGATGCCTTCGCTGCCGGCTTCCTCGCCCGGCGGCTCCGCGGGGGATCGGTTGAGGAGCAACTCGCCGCCGGAAACGTCTGTGGCGCCCGCTCTGTCCAGCACCTTGGCGGGCTGCCGGCGCGGCCCTGGGCGCCAAGAGCTTGAAGGTCGGGCTCCTGGGCGGGGGCGGCCTGCGCAGCCCCCTGCTGGCGAGCGCCCTGGCCGGAAGTGGTCTCGGCGTTCAGGAGCTAGCGCTCTACGACACGAATCGGGAGCGCCTGGCAGCGATCGCTCCGGTCGTGCGGGCCATTGCTCCAGCGATCCGGGTGCGCGTGACTCACGACGTGGCGGCGGCGGTGCGTGGGTGCCGGTTCGTAATCGCAGCCATTCGGGCCGGGGGGCAGGAGGCACGCACCCAGGACGAGCAGGTGTGTCTGGAGGCTGGAGTACTCGGACAGGAAACCGTGGGAGCCGCAGGCGCGGCGCTCGCCATGCGAAACATCCCGGCGATGCTCTACTTCGCTCGGGTCATCGAGCGCGTAGCGCCCGACGCGACCCTGATCAACTATTCGAACCCGGCGGGAATGGTGACCGAAGCCCTCCGCGACGACACCTCCGTCGAAGTCGTCGGAATCTGCGATTCACCCGCCGAACTCATCGACCGGGTTGCAGGGCTTCTCTACCTCGACCGTGCCGCGTGCTCCGCGGGCTGGTCCGGGATCAACCACTTGGGGTGGCTCACCGGGCTCTACGGGACGGAGCCCGCCGGCCCACTTCCGCCGGAGAACCATCTCGAAGACTTGTTCCGCGACCCGGACCGCCTGGCAAGGGTGCATCTACCCCGCCTCTTCGAAGCCTCCGAAATGGCCCGCGCGGTCCCTTCGGAGTACGTCTACCTGCATCTCCATTCCCAGCGGGCCGTCCTTCGCACCCGCGCGGCCGGGATGACCCGCGGCGCTGTCATACTCGACCTTGAAGGGAAGCTCTTCGCCGCGCTGGAAGCGGCAACGGGGAACCGCAGGCGCGCGCTCACGCGCTATTGGGAGTTCATCAACGCCCGCAGCGCCTCGTACTTCCAGATCGAGGCCCGAGGAGATGTCCGGCAAGCCGGGCGCGCGCCGGTCGAGAGGGGACCTACCGGTTACGACCGCATCGGCCTCTTGCTCATGAAGGCGCTGACTGAGCGAGAACCGGTCAGGATGGTGGTGAACACCCGAAACCGCACCCCGTCCGGCGGCCCGGCGGTCCCGGAACTGCCCGAAGGCGACATCGTCGAGGTGACGGCCGAGGTCGGGAAGAACGGCATTCAAGCGATTGCGCAACCTCCCCTGCCGGTGCCTGCCGGCAAGTTGCTTCGGCGCGTGAAGGCGGCCGAGCGCGAGTTCGTCAGGGCGGCCGTAGCCGGGGATTCCCGGATCGCCGCGGAAGCTCTTCGCGAGCACCCCGCGGGCGGTCCGGTGGCGGCGAGCATCTTCGGTCGGCTCCGAACGGCGGCCGGGAAGGCTGAAGACAGTTCCGCCGGCTAGCAGCCTGTGGTGAAACCCACACGGCGTTCCCGAGCCAGAAGGGATGGGGGTCGGATGATCCCGTCCCCCGTCCCTTCCGCTCCGGGTTCTACGCGGTGCTGGCGCCCCGCTCCGGGGTCCTTAGCCGGCTCGCAGATTTCGACTGGGCCTACCAGCGCCGCTTGGGGCCACCCGAACCGGCGGCGGCAACGATCTTCCGCCGGTCTACCTCCGGTACCCGGCCCACACGTCCGTTACTGCTCCTCCAGCCGTCATCCAGCACGGGGGAAATCTCCACGCGTTGCATCGCGCTTGCGACCTGCGCTCTCCCGATTTTCAAACCCCGCCGTCGCAAGTTCCGCTCGATCTCCGCGGCGCTCGCCACCGCGCCGATGTCCAGCAACGCACTGCCGATCGCCGGCGCGACTCCCGCAGCCTGAACCTCCGCGGCCGTAAGCCCCTTCCTCCACGCGTAGTAACCCTGTCGCGATACCCCGAGCGCCCGGGCCATTGCCGCTACGGTCCAGCGTGTCCGGCGCGCCATCATGAAACGGTAGGCCCCGATCCGATACAAAGCCGGCTCCGGCAGCCCATACCGCCATTCCGCCGCTACCTCCGCGCGGTCCGAACGGCCCCAGGGTTCGCCGGATCCGTGCTGTTTGGAGTCCTTCGCAGGAATCTCCCAACCGCCCGATCGGTAGCCCGACTCCCGTCGTCCGCCCGTCCCGGCGGCGCTCGGACCGTCGGAAGAAGCGACGGCCGGCGAGTCCCAAGCCGCGGCCAACCCGTCTCGACGGTCAGAACCACATGCTCGGGATGACCGGGCTTTCGCTGGATGCGCCAATGTCTGTGATTTCACGACAATCTCTCCTTCCATGAACAACTCAAGAACTGAGGTCAGGACACCGACCCCATAGGTTCCCAATGCGGTCCACATATTTTGCTACTTGATTCGCAAGACGAACGTCGGCCGAAACCCAACTTCGGTACGGGTTCCGAATGCGACGCCAAGTCGGACGAAGCTTCAGTTGGCTGGACACACGGCAAGTGTAGGGGTGGACGCGTGCTTTTTGTCAACCCCCCCGCGTCGCAACGCAGGCAGCGCCTGGCACGGCCGGCCTCGACATCCGTCCGCGGGACCTCGCCCACGCCTCGATGCTTCCCTTAAGTCATTGTTTCATCGCCTTTAGTCCGTGTCTTCTCTCTCATCGAGAGTTGCTTGGCACTGGATCGAAGGCATCTCCATACACGCAGCGCGCGAGAGGCGGACCTCGTGGCGCATTCGGCTGCCGGACGCCCTGAAGGCCGTGGTACCGCCCGGACAACCGCGAGATTGATTCGTGCCCGAGTGGAGAAAGGTGCGCGCAGGGAGCGTTTGGCCCCGCCGATCCTATGGTGCACAACCGTGATTCTTGACATATTTTGGAAAATGTTGAATAACAAGGTGCGCCCCACTGGGGAATCAAACCAAAGCCGGCGCGACACAATTGGTTGGACTCCGGGCCGGGGGTGGCGCTGGATGAGTCCTCGCCGATCCCGAAGCGGCCAGGAGTCCGCCGGAGGGCACACCGGCGTTTTGGTCGTGTGTGCGCTCGCGCTGTCGCGGTACGGGCTTGCCGTTGGCGGGCTTTGAAAACGTCGCACTCGTGGACGGCCAAATGTCCCACTCGGCTTTCGAAGGGCGGGCGGGGCGGAGATCGTCCGGGGTGTCCCCCTGGACTGATCGGCGGATCGGGTCCAACGCGACGCGCTGCTCCCAAAGCGGGGAGAAGCGATGCACGAGGTATCGAAGCGGGTGCTGATCGGCACCTTGTTGACGGGGGATGAGCAAGGCGGCGATCAGCCGGAAGCCTGGGATCAACCGGCGGAGGGCGATCCGGTGGGCAGCGGCTGATCGTGCTGGAAGGGGCTACGAGAGTCTGTCCTACGGCCCGCGGCAGCGCCCGCGATCCTTGACCCGACAACCCCGAGCGCCGAATCCCCGGAGTCTGTACAGTTGCTACTTCACAGCGTAAGGTAAAGTCTTTCTTAAAGGTAAAGCCTTTCTTAGTGGATCCCGTGTTTTGCAGTTCCGACCCGCAGGGTGTTAGCCAGCGTCGCGACTATATGGAGTTGCTGGCCAGGCGCCCGGCGGAACGGGGCCGTCGGGTCGGATTCGGGAGGACGGCCAGATGAGCGGCACAGGACGCCGATATTCGCCGGAGTTCCGCCAGCAGATGATCGACCTTGTCCGACAAGGGAAAAGACCGGAAGAGCTCTCACGGGAGTTCGAGCCGAGCGCGCAGGCAATCCGGAACTGGGTAGCCCGCGCAGATCGCGAACAAGGGCGCACTCCCGAGACATTCGCGGCGCTACAGATGCAGATCAAGGACGCCGGGGAGGAGATCCGCCGCTTGCGCGAAGAGCGGGCCATTCTCCGAGAAATGCTGAAAATGGCGGCCGCCTGGTTCGCACGGGATCGACCCGAAGACGCGGAAGACGAAAGTCCCCTTCCATGGCAGGCTCCTGAATAGAGGGACGGCCGAAACGCCGGCGCCCGCACCGCTTTCTGCAGGCGGGTTCCTCCAGCAAACCGTTCAGGCAGCCGGTCTCGGCCCCGAAAGCCGCTGGCGCCACCTCCGCCGAAGCGAGGTGAGCAACCGGCAAGGGCAGCCGCCGGGACGATCCGGTTTCCCGCCAGGGAACGGCACGAATCGGAGGATTCCGAGCCCATTCCGAGCCGACCTCACCCGATCGCAGCGACGCGCTAACAGCCTGTGGTGAAACCCGCGTGAGCGCCGAGAGCGGCCAGTTCTCCCGGTGGGGGCGAGGCGCCCGGCTGACAAGGCGCGTGAGGGAGGAGCCCCCACCGGGAGAACTGGCCCGGGTGTATTTCGACCGAAACGCAACGCAGAGCGCCGCGAAGCGGCGCGGTTCAGCCGGGATGCATCGCCGGTCGAGCCCCCACCGGGAGAACTGGGCCGCGTGGGTTTTGCCACAGGCTGTTAACAGCCTGTGGTGAAACTCACGTGAGCGCCGAGGTCGGTGAGGCGCCCGTCCGACGAGGCGCGTGAGGGAGGAATACCGAGTGTATTTCGACCGAAACGCAACGAAGAACGGAGCGAAGCGGAGTGGTTCGGTCGGGATGCATCGCCGGCCGAACGCCGCGTGGGTTTTGCCACAGGCTGTTAACAGCCTGTGGTGAAACTCTGTCGGGCGGAATTGAGTCGAACCGCGGGACTTCGTAGAATTTCCGCATGGCTATGGGACGCCGCGGCACGCGGCAGCAAGCGTTGTGGATCGCTACCGAGGCGTTGCCGCGGAGCAAGGGGGATCCGTTCTACGAGCGTTTGAACGAGATTTTGGGAGGGGGCGGTTTTGACGAGTTCGTGGAGAAGCGTTGCGAGCGTCACTACGCGCGGGACGGTCGTCCTGGGCTTGCGCCGGGGAGGTATTTCCGTTGTCTGTTGGTCGGGTATTTCGAGGGTCTGGACTCGGAACGGTTGATTGCGTGGCGGGTGAATGACTCGCGCAGCCTGCTGCGGTTTTTGGGATACGGGCCGGCGGACAGCGGTCCGGATCATTCGACGATTTCGCGGACGCGTCGTCGGGTGAGTGAGGAGACGCACGCGGAGGTGTTCGGCTGGGTTGTGGAACGGGTGAGAGGAGCGGGCCTTTTGCGAGGGGAAGCGCTTGGCGTGGACACGACGACCCTGATGGCGAACGCTTCGATGCGGAAGATCGTCCGTCGGGACAGCGGCGAGGGATACCGGGAGTATGTGAGGACGTTGATGAAGGAGTCGGGGATCGAGGCTCCGACAGTTGAAGAGGTGGCGCGCTACGACCGCAAACGCCGGAAGAAGCTGTCGAACCGCGAGTGGGCGCATCCGGTTGATGCGGAGGCTTGCATCGGTCGGCTGAAGGATGGTCGGACGCGGATGGCGTACAAGGCGGAGCACGCGGTGGATCTGGAGAGCGGAGCGATAGCGGCGGTCACGGTCCAACCAGGGAGCCGGGGGGACACGGAGACGCTGCCGCAGACACTGGACGAAGCGGAGCGCCATCTCGGGAGCGGTGACGCGGGGGCCCGGGAGCCGGCGCCGACGGAGGGTCGCCGGAAGGGGGAGAAGCCTCGGTCGCTGGTGTGTGACAAGGGGTATCACAGCGATGCGGTAATCGAGCAAGCGCGGGAGCGCGGCTACCGTTCGTACATCGCGGAGCCCACGCGCGGGCGCCGGCGCTGGCGGGGTCGGGAGTCCCTGCGACGCGCCGTCTACGGGAACCGTCGGCGGGTTCGCGGGAATCGCGGCGCCCGGTTGCGGAGACGGCGCCACGAACTGACGGAGCGTTCGTTCGCGCACTGCTACGAGACCGGGGGGATGCGCAGGGTGTGGTTGCGGGGAAGCGGGAACATTCGAAAACGCTTGCTGATCCATATCTCTGCCTTCAATCTGTCGCTGCTCATGCGGCAACTGACGGGGATCGGAAAGCCAAAGAGCCTGCAGAACCGGGATATGGATGGGGTGCGGCGTCTCTTGCGGCCCGGCGGGGCCTTCCTGGACGCCATCCTGGGCATGTGGGACCGTTGTTCGCCGGCGTTACTCGTCTTTCGAGCGCACCCACGGTCCTGGCCGTGTCGCCACACGTGGAAACGGCCGCCGCTTCTCCATGCCAGAGAAGCCCCCGGAGCCCTTTCCACCACAGGCTGTTAACACCGCGTAGACCCAGAGCAGGACGCCCAAGCTCCATCCCTCCCGGTTCCATCCGCTCGCGGACTGCTACGATGGCGGCGGACCTTTGGAGGCCCTTGCATCCTGGACTCGGGGCCTCGGAACGAGAGGGATTCCATGATGCTCCCCATGATGCTCCCCATGATCCGAATCGCGGCGGTGCTTGCCGGAATGCTGCTCTTCGGGACGGTCGGGCAGCTCGCCGCCGAACCTCCGCCGCAGCCTCCCACCCTCCCCGGAGATCCCTTCGGAGAGGACCCCTTCGGAAACCGTTTCGAGGAGCCGGACGCCGACGTCGACGCCATGGTCCGGTCCGCGTTCTTCGCGAGAGGCGGCGCGCAGCGGAACCGGGCGCTCCGCTTTCTGGTCGAACGCGACCAGAAGGACGTGATCCCGGCGTTCATCGCGGTCCTGCGGCTCCTGCCCGACGAGGACGGACGGCTCCTCGACGCGCTCCAGCAGCTCGCCCGGGCGAACATCCCGCGCGACTGGAAGGCGTGGACCGAGTGGCAGGAAGAGCACACGGAGATCCGTCCCTACCGCGGGTTCGTCTCCTTCAAGGCCGACATCCTCGCCGGAATCGATCCCAACTTCCGCGACTTCGTCCACCGGGGGGTGCGGCACGAGATCCGCATCGAAGAGATCGTCTGGGGGGGCGTCAAGAAGGACGGCATCCCGGCGCTCGTCAATGCCGAGCAAATCCCGGCCGCGGAAGCGACCTACCCGACGGACCGGGAGTTGGTCTTCGGGGTGAGCATCAACGGCGATTCACGCGCCTATCCGCTCCGCATCCTGGACTGGCACGAGATGTTCAACGACGTCATCGGCGGAGTTCCGGTATCGCTTGCCTACTGCACCCTCTGCGGCTCCGGCATCCTGTTCGATACCCGCGTCCCCGGGCGCCGAAAGCCGTTCGTCTTCGGCTCCTCCGGCCTCCTCTACCGGTCGAACAAGCTGATGTACGACACCGAGACCGAATCCCTCTGGAACCAGTTCACCGGCCGCCCGGTCGTGGGCGAACTCACCGGGTCCGGGATCGAACTCAAGATCCTGCCAGTGGTGATCACGAGCTGGAAGGACTGGCTCGCCGCGCATCCGGACACCACGGTGCTCTCCCTCGACACCGGTTTCGAGCGGGACTACCAGCCCGGACAACCCTACGGGGCCTATTTCGCGAGCCCCGAGCTCATGTTCCCGGCGGTGGTCCGCGACCGCCGGCTCGACCCGAAGGACCGCATCTTCGTCCTCCGGGACGGGGACCACGAGATGGCGTGGGCCATATCGGTCTTCGGGAGCGGCGCCATTCTCCACGACCGGGTGGGGTCGCTGGATGTCGTCCTCATCGGCAACGGCGAGACCGAAACCGTGCGCGCCTACGAATCGGGCGGGCGGACCTTCACCGCGGTGGAGGGTGATCCGGCGCGCGTCGAAAGCGACGGAGCGGGGTGGAACGTCACGGAAGACGCGCTGACCGGACCCGGGGGCGAGAGCCTCGTCCGGCTCCCGGGACACGTTGCCTACTGGTTCGCCTGGCAGAGCTACAAGGAAGGACGACCGCTCAGGGTGGAGTAGGTCGGAGTGCGATCACCTGACCAGGACGGATGTCTTCTCCGGACCCCGCTGTCCCAACGGAGAGGACTCGTGATGCTCTACCGGCTGTTCCCGCTATGTCTCATCGCGGCCTTGATGATCGCGTCCTGCAATGGAGGGGATTCCGCGGGTACGCCCGCTACGCCAACTCCCGCGCCGGCTCCGCCCACCCCGCCACCCCCGCCGGATCCGCCCCAGTGGCCAAACTTCGGGGAGTTCACGGATTCCCAGGGTCGAACGATTACTTACGGGCTGCACGCGCGGGAGGAATGGGACCGGAGCGAGCCGCGGGGCATCGTGATTTCCTTCCACGGACAAAGCCAGGGGGAGCAGCACCGGTTCTCAAACGACTGGTCCGAGTCGCAGAATGCAATCAGCTTCGAACTGGGCCTGGCCATTGCCTACGTCGGCTCGCCCGTGTCCTTTCCAGAAGGCCACCCGCGCTTCCTGCTCGGGGGTTTAACGGGAAGAGGAGGAACGCGCGAGTGGAAAGAATCGGATAATCGCCTCGTACACGAGCTGTTGCAGAGCGGATTCGATGGCCACCTGGCCATCGACTACAACCGGATCGTGTTGCGAGGCGGTTCACAATCCACAGGCTTCGTGGCCCAGTTTTTCGAACGGTACGCGGGAATCTACGGGGGTGGATTCCATGCCTGGTGTGGCCCATTTTGGAACAAAGGAGGGGGCTGGAAACGGCATGACGGGCTGTGGACACCAACCTTCCCGTGGTCTCCATTCTCAGCTTCCTCAGTGAGAGAGAGACTCCGGGTGTTCGTAGAAATGACGACCGGCGATTTTCTGTACGAGGACGCCGTCGCCATGACGCACTACTACCAGGATGTTCTTGGACTCGAAACCCGGTCCGACCTGGACGATCCCGGAGGCCACTGCGCCCGAAGTTCCACTTCCCGGAGAGAGATCTGGGAATGGCTTTCTCGCGGCGGCGACGGTGATCCGGCGCCGATAGGATCGGACGACGATATCGACGGAGACGGGATCATCAACGCCGTGGACATGGACGACGACAACGACGGCGCTTGGGACTCGATTGACGCGCTGCCTCTGGATCCTCGTGGCTACCGCGACACGGATCAGGACGGAATCGGGGACTTCGAAGATCGCGATGCCGATGGCGACAGCGTAGACAACGCGGAGGATCTGTTCGCGTCAGACCCGCGCGAATGGCTGGACACGGACGGAGACGGCATAGGCAACAACCTCGACAGCGACGATGACAACGATGGATTCCCCGATCGGACGGACAGCACGCCGCTGGAAGGATCCCCTACGGATCGTCTAGCCTTTCATCCCATACTGCTGAATACTTACAACCCAGGTGCGGGCTGGGTTGGTTGGGACAATCCCTTCAGGAGCTTGCGTGCAGTCGTTCATGTCAGCAAGCCTGCGGCGGTCCGGTACCCCCGGGCGATGGGCGACCGGCAGTCCTATCAATATGTGAACCTGGGTAACGGACCCAATCCGCGATTCGAGATCATGATCGACAGATTCGAACGGAGAGAACCGTGTCGCGCGGTTCTCCTACCCGAGCTTTGCGAAGATCCGCCCTCTCCCTTCGCTTACTTCGAGCACTATGTGGACAAGATCTATGTCGACACCAATCAGAATGGAGATTTGACCGACGACGGCCCGCCGCTGCTACAGGCGCGGCACCGCAACGACATGAGCAGTAGAAAGGCGGCTGGCACGGTGTTGCGGGTGTCCTACGCGTCGGGCGAAACCTTGCCGTACGGCATCGCGCTCTGGAGCACCAGCGATATCGAGAGGGGTGTCAGCTACCGGAGCGCCAGTGTCTGGATGGGCCATCTCAAGAACACTTCCGGGGAACCCGTTCTGGTAGCCGTTGTTGATTGGGACTGGGACGGTACGTTTGATTCCGCGAAGGCCGGATGGGCGGAAGACTTTGTTTGCATCGATATGAATCGTAACGGAGTTCTGGACGAGTGCGGCTACGAGCACACTAAGTGGGGTGAGCCACTGCCCGCCGGCGTCAGACCGGGCGAAGCCTTCACCCTGGATGGGCAGGAGTATCGAATCCTGGTTGAACCGACCGGACACAAGGCCGAGATTCTGCGCGTGCGCTAAGAGAACGCGGCGCCGGAGATCGTTCATGGCGAAGATCGTCTCCACTGAGGGTGGAGTAACAGCATCCACGGGCCCTGTGGCCGGGCCGTGCACTGGCCAGGAATCGACCTCGGGCTGGCTCCTCTCCGAGTCTGGCCTTTGCCTGAGCGAGCCCGCCTCCGATACTCGCGTCACCCGCGGCCGGATCCCGAGCGTCTCTCCGCATAGTCCCTGAGCGTTACCACCGTGCCGCCTGTCTCCATGGTGGCCAAAGCGTTCGCAAAACGCAGATCGGCAGTGACGAGGCGCGCCTGGAGTCGGTACGCCAGCGCGAGATACAGGCAGTCATACACCGTGCGGTCATAGGCAAGCGCCAGCCGCAGCGCGTCGCTGGCGAATGACTCGTCCGGATGCCAGGAGACCGGCATCTGCACGAGGGACTCCAACCGGGCTCTCGCGAAGCCCAGTTCCAACTCTCCCCGTAGCACCTTGCGCCGGAGCGCGCTTGCTACTTCTGAGGCGAGAAGGCGCGGACAGTGCAGTTGGTCGTCCCCGCTCAGTAACCGGGACGCCGATCTCGAGTCCTCCTCCTCGACGAACCACTTGACGGCGACACTAGCGTCCACCACCAAGTCCATTCAGCAACCCGTGGGAAGAAACTCCCGTCCTGCTTTTAGAAACGATGTCCGGAGTCGCGATCTTCGCGGATCAGCATCTCCGACGGGGTCTGGGGCCTGCCCGCCGTTTGTCGGCGGAATTCGGCGGACAGAACGCGGAAAGCAGCGCGCCGCGCCTCCATATCGTCTCTGGCGGCCACTTCCAGGAGGTGGCGAACCTCACCCTCCAGCGAACGCTTGTTCTCAGCGGCGCGCTGCTTGAGGCGCTCGACTACTACGTCGTCGAGCCGTCGAACATTGATCGTCGCCATTCGTCGCCCCTTTGAGTGCTATCAAAATGATAACACTCTGAACCACGCGGAGAGCCCCAGTACCCGGGGCCGGCGGCACATCCGTTTGTCGCGACTCGGTCGTCCCGGGAACTGCGTCTCGAATCTCGCCAGCCTTCGGCTGGCGATGCCGGTCTGAAGGCCCCCACCGGGAGAACTGGCCGGCGCTCCCTTACTTCCCCGGCTGCGAAACCAGGCGCAGGTAGGGCTTCGGAGCCCGCCAGCCGTCCGGATACTTCGCCCGGGCCGCTTCGTCGGAGACCGCCGGGACAATGATCACGTCGTCCCCGTCCTTCCAGTTGACCGGGGTGGCCACCTGGTGGGACGCCGTCAACTGCATGGAGTCGAGCACCCGGAGAACCTCGTCGAAGTTGCGCCCGGTGGTCATCGGGTAGGTCAGGATCAGCTTGACCCGCTTGTCGGGTCCGACGACGAACACCGAGCGCACGGTCATGTTGTCCATCGCCGTCCGGCCCTTCGCGCCGAGGGCATTGGGATGGATCATGTCGTAGAGCTTGGCCACCGCGAGGTCGTCGTCACCGATCATGGGGTAGTCCACGGCGTGACCCTGGGTCTCCTCGATGTCGGCCTTCCAGCGCTGGTGGTCCTCGACCGGGTCCACGCTCAGCCCCATGATCTTGCAATTCCGTTGCGCGAACTCGCCCTGGAGCCCCGCCATGTAGCCGAGCTCGGTGGTGCACACCGGGGTGAAGTCCTTTGGATGCGAGAAGAGAATCGCCCAGCCGTCGCCGACCCAGTCGTGGAAGCTGATCGTGCCCTCGGTCGTCGAGGCAGTGAAATCGGGCGCGATGTCGCCGATGCGGATAGCCATGTGGTCCCCTCCTGAGGCTCTAAGAGCGCCGAGCGTTCGTCAGCACTCGGGAGAACGATAGCCCCACACCGCCAGCAGCCTGTGACACGCTTATTCCCATGAGCAAGGCTGGATCGGGCGAGGGCCTGCAGCGGCGGATGGGGCTCCTCGGGGCCACCTCCACCAACATCATCGGGATGGTCGGGATCGGTCCCTTCCTGACCATCCCGCTCATGGTGTACGCGATGGGCGGGCCGCACATCATCTGGGCGTGGCTGGTCGGAGCGCTGCTCTCGCTTGCCGACGGACTCGTGTACGCCCAGCTCGGGGCTGCGCTCCCGGGGAGCGGCGGACCGTACATCTATCTGCGGGAGGCGTTTCGTCCGTTCGGACTCGGGCGGCTCATGGCCTTCCTGTTCCTCTTCCACATCCTGCTGGTGGCGCCCCTCTCGCTCGCCGGCGGCGCGGTGGGTTTCGCTGACTACGTCGGCTTCTACCTGCCGGAGTGGAGCGGGGTGCCCCACCACCTCGCCGCCGCCGGGGTCTGTGTGCTCGTCCTCTTCCTTCTCTACCGGAACATCGACTCGGTCGAGCGGCTTTCGAAGGCGATGCTGGCGCTCGTGCTCGCCACCACCGGCTGGGTGATCGTGGCCGGCCTCATCGAGAGTCCGGGACTCCCCTCGTTCGTCCCGCCGCAGGGGTTCGACGCCAGCTTCTGGCCGGCGCTCGGAGCCGGGGCGGTGATCGCGATGTACAGCTTCGGCGGCTACAACCAGGTCTGCAACATCGCCGGAGAGGTGAAGGACCCGGAGCGCAACATCCCGCGCTCCATCCTGCTCTCCATCGCGGTAGTAGCCGTGATCTACATCGCCATGACCACCGTGATGCTCGAGCTCATCCCGTGGCAGGAAGCGGAGGCGAGCCGCACCCTGGCTTCCATCTTCATCGCCCGGACGGTCGAGGATCCCGGGCTCGCGCAACTCGCCGGGTCGGTCATCACCGCGCTCATCCTCTTCGTGGCGGTCGCGTCCGTGTTCGCCTTTGCGCTCGGCTATTCGCGGATGCCGTACGCCGCCGCCCGCGACGGACAGTTCTTCCGTATCTTCGGCAAGGTCCATCCCACCCGGGGCTTCCCCCACGTTTCCCTGATCTGGCTCATCGCGGTCTCGATCCCGTTCTGCTTCTTCAGCCTCGGCCAGCTCGTGAACTGGCTCATGCAGGTCCAGATCCTCCTGCGCTTCACCTGGCAGTGCGTCGCGGTGCTGCTGATCGCCCGCTACCGGCCGGACATCCCCCAGCCTTTCCGGATGTGGCTCTACCCAATTCCGGCGCTGCTGTCGCTCGTCCTCTGGATCGCGCTCTTCTTCACCGGGCCGCCCAGCGGAGTCTGGTTCTCGCTCGGATTCCTGCTCCTGGGCCTCGCGGCCTACTGGGTCTTCCGCAGGCGGGAGGGCCACCGCACTTCCGCCGGCTGAACCTGGAACGCGGGCGGCGCTTCTACCGCTGGACCCGTTTGTCGTTCCGATAGAACTCCTCCCGCACCCCTCCGTTCTTCAGGTGGACGAGCCAGCGGCCCTCCCTCTTCCCCTCGAGGTAGTTCCCGCGGGCCACCCCGAGTCCGGGGAAGCGATGGACGAACGGTCCCTGTCTCTTTCCCGCCACCATGGGACCCTCTTCGATGCTGCCGCTCATGTAGGTGAAGACCCAGGGTCCTTCCGCCACTCCGTCCACGTAGGGGCCCTCGGCCACGTCCCCGTCCGCCTCGCGGGAAACCCACTGGCCATGCCGCGCGCCCTGCACGAAAGGTCCTTCCTGCTCGCCACCGGCGGCGTCGCGAAGGGACCACCTGCCGTGCCGCCGGCCAGCCACCAGCGGGCCCTCCTCGATCGCCCCGTCCAGAAACCGAAAGGTCCACTGGCCCTCCTGCTCACCGTCCACGTACGAGCCTTCCTCGACCTGCCCGTCAGCACTGCGATGGATCCAGTGCCCGTGGCGATCCCCATGCGCAAAGGGCCCTTCTTCCACCCTACCGTCCGGCCAGCGGAGGACCCAGTGGCCTTCCCGCTCGCCATCCACATAGGCCCCCTCCTCTTCCTGTCCGTTCGGGAAGCGGTGGATCCAGGGCCCCACCCGTTCGCCGTACTCAAGAACCCCTTCGTCGACCTGCCCGTCCGGCCAGCGGAACACCCAGCGCCCGTACCGCTCCCCATCCAGGTAGGTTCCTTGTTCGACCTTGCCGCTGGCCAGCCAAATGGTCCAGGGTCCGTGGCGCTCGCCGTCCCGGAAGCTTCCGGTCGCTTCGACCTCCTGAGCGCGGACGCCAACCGCCAGGCTCCCGCTCATCAGCGCCGCCGCGACCGCAGCGTTCCGCAGTGCCCTCACACCGCGACGGAGCTTATCTAAGCCTGCGGACGACGGGTACGCACCAGAAGTAGAGCGCCACGAGGTCCACTCCGCGCGCGACGAGCGTCGCCCAGGACGCCGCGTACACCCCGACCATGTTGACCGGCCGAATCAGCGCCCAGAGGACGAACAGGACCGCAACGGTTTCAATCAAGCCGGCCCAGGTGATGGCTCGGGTCTCGCCGCTCCAGACGAGGAAGGCCCGATAGAAGGCGAGCAGAACCGAGCACAGCGGCATCGCGACCAGGATCTGAAGGGCGGGCACCGAGAGGTCCACGAGACTCGGCGTGAGTGCCGAAACCCCCCCGAACCAGAGGCCGGAGAGCGGGGTGAAGGCCATGATGCCCTGCAGCACGCAGGCCACCACCCCGAGACCGACGGCGAATCGGAGCAGCGCCCGGAATCGCTGCCTGGTCCCGTCCATGAAGGCGATCGCCACCTCCTGGAAGGACAGACCCATGCTCCGGAACACGAAGGAAAGGGCGGCCACCACCGGATAGGTGGCGAGAGACTCGAGCGCGAGGCGCGAGTGCCCGAGGAACAGATTCACCAGCGGATGGATCGCGAGCGCGATCACCGAACTCACCAGCAGCGGGATGTAGAAGTGGAGGATCTTGGGAAAGGTGAGCGGTTCGCCGCTCCTGGGAGTGGCGAGCACCTCGCGCACGCAGTCCGCCACCATGAAACGGGTCGCGATCGCTTCGACGACCACCGCCACCGAGAGCGCCGCGGCCCCGATGAGGGCTCCGGAGATCGGGGCATCGAAGAGCAGCCATGCGGTCACGCCCATGCCCGACACGCGGATGGTCGTGCCGTAGGCGATCCGGCGGGTGTGGCCGTGCCGGATGAGCAGCCCCTGGTAGAAGCGGCGGAAGCCGATGGCCGCCGGCCAGGGAAGGAGGATGAGAAGGGCCTGCCGGCTCAACTCCGAAATCTCCGGACCGAGGCCCATCACGCTCTCCGCGAGCAGCGGATAGAGCGGCGAGAGGGCCCACGCGAGCATCAGGAGCGTGAGCCCGAGGTTCAACGTCGCACCGAAACGGCGGAGCGAACGGAATGCCTCCCGATCCTTGCACAGCGCCGTGGAGGCGCTCAGGATCATGATGATCGGCGCCTCGATGATCAGCGCGAAAGCGAAGGCGACCCCGTAGGCGGCGAGGTTCACGACGGCGTCGGGAAGTCGCGCAACCACCGCGGCCACGAGCAGCCCCTCGACGGACATCATGATCCAGGTGGCGGCCATCGGCAGCCAAACCCAGAAGATCCGGCTGGTGGTGAGTGGCGCTTGGGGCGGCGCCGCGACTGGGGTCTTGCCGAAGGTGGGCGTCACGCCGCGTTCCGATCTCCAAGCGCGTCGAGATCGACCTCGCGCGCCAGTGCGTCGGCGACGGCCAACCCCTCGAGGGTGGGCCGCAACCGACCGCCTTCCGTGTCCTCAAACCGCACGAGGCCGCGGGTCCCCCAATCCCGGAAGAGCGCCCGATTTGCCGAAAGAACCGTCTCTCCATAGCGGGAGGCGAAATCCCCGAGGGAGAGGCCGTCCACCGTGCGGAGGCGCAGAAACAGTTCTTCGAGCGCACGCTCGCCCGGACCGAGCGCCTCCCGCCCGGCGGTGGGGGTGTCTCCGCGGAGGACTGCCTCCTCCCAGTCTTCGAAGTCCCGCCGGTTCCAGAACCGTTCCGCCCGCTCCGGCGCGAAGGAATGGGCGGATGGCCCGACGCCGAGGTACTCCACCCCGGTCCAGTACTTCTGGTTGTGGCGGGATCGAAACGCGGGGGCCGCGGCGAAATTGCACGCCTCGTAGGCCGCCAGACCGGCGTCCGCGAGGGTCTCGTGAACCACCCGGAAGAGCGCGCTCCCGTCTTCGGAACGAGCGGTGAGGTCCTCCCCTCGGGCCTGGCGGCGACTGAAGGGTGTTCCCGGTTCGATCGTCAACTCGTACGCGGAGAGGTGCCTCACCCCGGGCAGCACCGCTGCGGCCCTCAGTTCCGCCCGCAGGGAATCCGCCGTCTGTCCGGCGGTCCCGAAAATGAGGTCGATCGAGATCCAGGGGATCCCGGCCTCGGCAAGCCGGGAGACCGCGACCGTGACATCCGACGCGGTGTGCACGCGGCCGAGGAACCGCAGGCGGGAGTCGTCGAGCGCCTGCGCCCCGAGGCTGACGCCACAAACGTCGTCGGCCGCCCACCGGCGGGCGAGACCCGGGTCGCGGACCAGATCTTCGGGGTTCGCCTCGACGAATACGAGCGGCGACGGAGCGGCGAGGCCTCGCTCGACGGCCGCGCCGACCATCTCCCCGAAGAACCCGGCGGGTGCCAGCGACGGGGTGCCGCCCCCGAAATACACGGTGTCCGCTCCGAGCGGCCCATCCCCGAGTTCTGCCCGGAGTTCCAACTCGGTGAGGAGGGCCCGCCGGTAGCGCTCGAGGCGCCGGGATCCCGACCGGCCGAGCGGCGTCACCGCGAAGTCGCAATACGGACAGATCCGCGAACAGAAGGGAACGTGAACATAAAGCCCCGGCGGCATCGATTCCGGAGCTTCGGAAGGCGGTTCGATCGTCCGGGACATCGGGTCCGGACGTTCGCTCACGCGGCCGGACTCGATTTCAGGACGGCGACGAAGGCCGCCTGGGGGATCTGCACGTTCCCCACCTGCTTCATGCGCTTCTTGCCTTGCTTCTGGCGTTCGAGCAGCTTGCGCTTCCGGGTGACGTCGCCGCCGTAGCACTTTGCGGTTACGTCCTTCCTGAACGCCCGGATGTTCGTGCGGGCGATGATCGTCCCGCCGATCGCCCCCTGGATCGCGATCTTGAAGTTATGCCTGGGAATTGCTTCGGCGAGGCGTTCGCAGTAACCGAGCGCCCGGGAACGCGATTTTTCCTCGTGGACCAGTTGACTGAGCGCATCCACCCGCTCGCCGTTCACCAGGATGTCCACCTTGACGAGCTTCGTGGGCCGGTAGTCGAGCAGTTCGTAGTCGTAGCTGCCGTAGCCGTGGGTCACCGTCTTCAGACGGTCGTGAAAATCGAAGAGGATCTCCGCGAGCGGCAACTCCGCCTGAATCTCCACCCGGCGCGAAGAAAGGAAGTGCATCCGGCTGGTCGCGAGGCGCCGTTCGGTCAACAGCTCCATCACCGCCCCCACGGAACGCTCGGGTATGAGAATGGAAGCCCGGATGTAGGGCTCCTCCCCGCCGCCGATGATCGAGGGGTCCGGGTAGTAGGCCGGGTTTTCGACCTCGTGCAGTTCCCCGTCCCGGGTGGTGATCCGGTAACGCACGCTGGGAGCGGAAAGGAGCAGCGACAGCCCGTGTTCCCGCTGCAGCCGCTCCTGCACCACGTCGAGGTGCAGGAGTCCCAGGAATCCGCAGCGGAACCCGAATCCGAGGGCCGTGGAGGACTCGCGCTCGTACGTCAGGGACGGATCGTTGAGCGCCAGCTTCCCGAGGGCGTTTTCGAGTTCGCCGTAGTCGTCGGTTGACATCGGGTACACCGAGCTGAATACCACCGGCCGGGGTTCGCGGTACCCCGGGAGCGCCGCTTCCGCGGGGCGCGCCGCCTCGATCACCGTGTCGCCGATCGCGATGTCCTGGATCCGCTTGATCCCGCAGATGGCGTATCCCACCGCCCCCGCGGAAAGAACGTCCACCGGTTCCCGGCGAAGCCGCAGGAGTCCCACCTCTTCCACCCGGTACTCGCGATCCCCGCGCATCAGGCGCACCCGGTCGCCGCGACGGATCTCACCGTCCACCACCCGCACCAGCAGCACCACTCCCCGGAAGGTGTCGTACTGGGCGTCGAAGATGAGCGCCCGGAGTGGATCCTCGGGGTCGCCGCCGGGAGGCGGGATTCGCTTCACGATCGCGTCCAGGACCTCCTCGATGCCCTCGCCTTTCTTCGCCGAGATGAGCACCACCTCGAAGGGATCGAGTCCGAGTTCCTCGTCAATCTCCTCCCGCACCCGCTCCGGGTCCGCGGCCGGCAGGTCGATCTTGTTGATCACGGGCACCACGGACAGGTCGTATTCCATCGCCACGAAGTGGTTGGCGACGGTCTGCGCCTCCACCCCCTGCGCCGCGTCCACCAGCAGCAGAGCCCCCTCGCAGGACATGAGCGAACGCCGCACTTCGTGGGAGAAATCCACGTGTCCCGGGGTGTCGATCAGGTTGAGGTGGTACCACTCCCCGTCGCTTGCCTGGTGGCGCAGCGAGACGCTGTTCGACTTGATGGTGATGCCCCGTTCGCGCTCGAGGTCCATCGAATCCAGCAACTGATCCCGGAAGTCGCGGTCACTGACCCCTCCGCAGCGCTGGATGAGCCGGTCGGCGAGCGTGGACTTCCCGTGGTCCACATGGGCGATGATGCAGAAGTTGCGGACCCGCTTGATGGCCGGCGGGCCGCTCGGCCGACTCAAGGGCGCGCGGTGGGGACCAGCGTTACGGTGCGCCGTTCCCCGTCGCGGAGGAACACCACGGTGAGCGGCTCGCCGATCCGGGCGGCCTCCAGCGCGTTCATGTAGTCGTAGATGTTGAGGACCGGAGCGCCTGCGAACTCGACGATCACGTCTCCCTTCTGGAGACCCGCCTTCTCCGCCGGCCCGCCGGCCATGACCCCGCCGAGCATCAACCCCAGGGTCTCGGTGGCGTACTCCGGGATGGTGCCGGTGTAGGCCCGCATCGAGGCGCGTGAGGCGGCGGTCTCCGGAGCGCGTTCCACCTGGACGAATTCGGGGACCGGATCACTCTCGGCTACCCGCCGGGCGATGAGCCCGGTGAAGCGGACGATCCGCGCGAGCCCTTCGTAGTTCAGCTTTTCAGCGGTATCCGAGGGCTTGTGGTAGTCGCTGTGGGTTCCGGTGAACAGGTTGAGGGTGGGGACACTCTCACTGTTGAACGCCGAGGAGTCAGTGGGCAGATAGGGATCGTCCGAGAGGGCCAGGTCGAAGCCGCCCGGGATGTTGGCCCGCTCCACGATACCCGGCCAGACGGTCGAGGAACCCATCGCCTGCACCGTGAGCCGGTTCTCGTCAAGGCGGCCCACCATGTCCAGGTTGAGGTAGGCAAGAAGCTGCTCCGGTCGGATCTCGCTCCGGAGGAATGCCCGCGATCCGAGCAGCCCGGTTTCTTCGCCGGACCAGAAGCCGATCAGCACCGGCCGGGCGAGCGGGGCCTCGGAGAGGCTCCGGGCCAGCGCCAGCACCGCCGCGGTCCCCGAGGCGTTGTCGTCGGCGCCCGGATGGACGGCCGCCGGACCGTGCGGATTCAGCGAGCCGCTCCCGCCCATACCCAGGTGGTCGTAGTGCGCGCCAACGGCGACATAAGGCGGGGTGACGCTCCCGTCCGCCGCCGGCAGGATGCCGATGACGTTGGCCCCGCTGCCTGGCGTTCTTTGGAGGTTCACCGACAGGGTGGCGATCCCGGTGAGGGGAAAAGAGCCGGCATCCACCTCACCCCGGTCGAGCGCCTGCTGGACCTCGGAGAGCGTGACCCCGCTGCCCGCGAAGAGCCGGTCGCCGGCCGCCCCGTCAACGGAGACGGCGAGGATGCCCTGACTGCCCGGAGCGGAAATGTCGAAGCCGTCGGGCGCGAACTCCCCGGCCCCCTCGGACTCGGGACCGGTGATCACCACCATCCCGGCGGCGCCCCGGTCGCGGGCCGCCGTCGCTTTCGACCGGAAGTTGGCGTGGCGGTTCAGAATCGCCCGCGCCTCGTCCTCCACATCGTCGGGGAAGTAGCGGAGGACCACCACCACCTTGTCGCGTACGTCGTGGCCGGCGTAGCTGTCGTACTCATGGCCCGCGTTCTCGGGCAGGCTGATGCCGTAACCGGCGAAGAACAGCGCTCCCCGGGCCTCGCCCGTCTCGGAGAACGCGAAGGCGCGAACCTGGTCGCTCCCGAACCGCTTGTGTCCCCCCGCGCGCAGCGAGGATCCGAGGTCCTCCACGCCGGAAATGAAGCGGAACGAAACCCCGAGCTGCTCCTGTCCCGGCAGCGGCCGGGCCCCGGCGGCGCCCAGTTCGGACATGAGGTAGCGGCGGGCGGCCGCCGCTCCGGGGGTCCCCACCGCGCGACCCTCGGTGCCCGGCCCGGTCAGCGCGGCTACGTCGGTCCGTAGATCTTCCGGGGTCTGGTCTTCCGGGGTCTGGCCGGACGCCGGAGCAGGCGCCAGCGCCGCGAGCAGCAGTCCGGACAGGAGGCCGGCGGCTGCCAGACCAGGTGGAATCGCGCCGCCCCATTCCCGGGTAGGCCGGTGTGCGATGGGACGGCTGATCATTGTGGTGTCTCCCCGCCGCCGCCGCGAGCCGGGGCCTCGCGGAGGGCAGCCAGCGCTTCTTCGTGGTTCCAGTCGGCAAGGTAGATCTGGCCCCCGGCCCCCCCGTGGCGGCTGGACGTCCAGGCGAGTCCCGTTCCCTCCGGGGTCGGGACCGGCAGGCCATCGAACCCGTCGGTGGTGGTGATTCGGACCGGTTCCTTCTTCCCGGCGACATCCACCATGTACACCTCGAAGTTGCTGAACCCGAGCTTGTTCGAGGCGAACAGCACGTACTCGCCCGAGGGGTGGACGTAGGGGGCCCAACTCATGGCCCCGAAATCGGTCAGCTGACGCTGGTCGCTTCCATCCGGCCGCATCGACCAGACGTCCGCGATCAATCCGTCCTCCGAAAAGCGGCGCCAGATGATCCGGGAACCATCGGGAAAGAAGAACGGGCCGCCGTCGTATCCCGGAACATCGGTGAGCCGCCGCTGCTCACTCCCGTCCGCCCGCATCACGTAGATCTCGGCGAAGTACGAGGGATCGATCTCGGCGAGACGCGCTTCCCGCTCGGAAAGCTCGCGCTCGAACATGTCCCGCATCGCGGTGAAGACGATCCATTCGCCGTCCGGCGACCAGCTTCCCTCGGCGTCGTATCCCGAGGCGTCCGTGAGACGCACCATTTCTCCATCAAAACGCCGCTCGACGAAGATGTCCATGAAGGGGTCGTAGTCCCACGCGTAACGGCGTTCCTGGCCGCTCTCCCGGAACGCGATCTCCTCCTGCTGCAACTCGACCGAACGCGGATCGAGATGCGTCGAAGCGAAGAGGATGTCGCCGTTCTTCCCGGAGATGAAGGCGCAGGTGGTTTTCCCCTGCCCGGGGGAGATCCGCCGCACGTCGCCGGTCTCCATGGAGAGCAGGTAGATCTGGAAGAACGGATTCCTCGGCTCCCGCTCCGACTGGAAGACCATCTCCCTCCCGTCCGGCGAGAAGTACCCCTCGCCGGCACGCTTCCCCTCAACGGTCAGCCGCCGGATCCGGCTCAGGAACCGCGACTCATCCTCATCCCCCTGCCCTGCGGAAACGGGAGCAGACAGCCCCCCAACCAGAACAGCAAGGAGTACGAACACGAGGCGGCCGGAAAGGCGCCGCAACGACTGGAGCATGGGAGAGACGAGAACTGCGACCGGCCGAACGGTAGCCGATCACTGTACCACGGCCGGAATTGCCCGTCGGTCAGCGCGCAAAACGGCGTTATTCAACGCTTCCTCCCCAGAGTTGGATTGGGGCGACCCCTTGGGAACTCAACCCAAAGCCGCATAGACTCCCGCGACCTACTTGGCAAAAATCCTAGCGGGCCAACGCCCGGAAGCCCTTTGGAGGAAGTTGGTTTGCTGAACACCGCCAAAAAACTATCCCGTCTCAAGCGGTTGGACTTCGACGATATCTGGCCGGATGAGGCCATGGCCTTCACGCCGTGGCTCGCGGAGGAGGACAACCTCGGGCTGCTCGGAGAAGCTCTCGGAATCCCGCTCGAGTTGATCGGCACGGAAGAGCCCGTCGGAGGATTCTCGGCGGATATCCTGGCCCGAAACATGGCGACCGGGGATCCGGTCGTCATCGAAAACCAGTTGGGTACTGCGGACCACCGGCATGTGGGCCAAATTCTGACCTATGCGGCCAGCGTTCACGCCGTCTCGGTGGTCTGGATCGCAAGACGATTCACCGACGAACACCGAGCCTCCTTGATCTGGCTCAATGCGATTTCGAGCACCAACATCCGGTTCTTCGGGGTGGAGATCGAACTCTGGCAAATCGACAGTTCGCAGTACGCGGCCCACTTCAACATCGTGGCGAAACCCGACGCCTAGACGAAATCGTCCCTTGCCCTGATACCCACCGGGCATCGGGGCGCGCGGGCCGCCTCGGTCCCGATTGCGGATCGGGGTTGCGATTTGCCGACAGTCGTCCGTCGACGCGATGTCGGTCCCTTAACAGCCTGTGGTGAAACCCACGCGGCCCAGTTCTCCCGGTGGGGGCTCGAGCGGCGATGCATCCCGCCTGAACCGCGCCGCCGTGCGGCGCTCTGCGTTGCGCTTCGGTCGAAATACACGCGGCCCAGTTCTCCCGGTGGCGCTCCTCCCTCACGCGCCTTGTCAGCCGGGCGCTCCGCCGACCTCGGCGCTCACCCGGGTTCCACCACCGGCCGTTAACAGCCTGTGGTGAAACTCCGTCGGGCGGAGTTGGATGGGTACGGGGGAGTCCGTAGAATTTCGTTATGGCTATGGGACGCCGCGGCACGCGGCAGCAACCGTTGTGGATCGCTACCGAGGCGTTGCCGCGGAGCAAAGGGGATCCGTTCTACGAGCGTCTGAACAAGATCCTTGGAGGAGACGGCTTTGACGATTTCGTGGAGAGTTGATCGGGTATTTCGAGGGTCTGGACTCGGAACGGTTGATTGCGTGGCGGGTGGATGACTCGCGCAGCCTTCTGCGGTTTTTGGGCTATGGGCCGGCGGACCGCGGGCCGGACCACTCGACGATTTCGCGGACGCGTCGTCGGGTGAGTGAGGAGACGCACGCGGAGGTTTTCGGTTGGGTAGTGGAGCGGGTGAAGAAAGCGGGTCTTCTGCGAGGGGATGCGCTTGGCGTGGATACGACGACGCTGATGGCGAATGCGTCGCTGCGGAAGATCGTGCGGCGGGACAGCGGCGAGGGTTACCGGGAGTATGTGAGGAGGTTGGTCAAAGAGTCGGGGATCGCGGCTCCGACCGTGGAAGAGGTGGCGCGCTACGACCGCAAACGGCGGAAGAAGCTGTCGAACGACGAGTGGGCGCATCCGGTGGACTCCGAGGCTCGCATCGGTCGCCTGAAGGATGGCCGGACGCGGATGGCGTACAAGGCGGAGCACGCGGTGGATCTGGCGAGTGGCGCGATCGCGGCGGTCACGGTCCAGCCAGGGAGCCGGGGGGACACCAAGACGCTGCCTGAGACACTGGACGAAGCGGAGCGGCATCTGGGGAGCGGTGATGCGGAGGCCGGGGAGTCGGCCCGGTCCGAGGGTTGCCAGAAGGGGACGAAGCCTCGGTCCCTGGGATGTGTGACAAGGGGTATCACAGCGATGCGGTGATCGCACAAACCCGGGAGCGCGGGTACCGTTCGTACATCGCGGAGCCGAAGCGCGGGCGTCGGCGCTGGGGGGGTCGGGAATCGCTGCGTCGCGCGATCTACGGCAACCGTCGGCGGGTTCGCGGGAATCGCGGCACTCGGCTGCGGAGACGGCACCACGAACTGACGGAGCGCTCCTTCGCGCACTGCTACGAGACCGGGGGGATGCGCCGGGTGTGGTTGCGGGGAAGCGGGAACATTCGAAAACGTCTGCTGATCCATACCTCCGCCTGCAATCTGTCGCTGCTCATGCGGCAACTGACCGGGATCGGAAAACCAAAGAGCCTGCAGAACCGGGATATGGAGGGGATACGGCGTCTCTTGCAGCTCGATGGGGCCCTCCTGCGCAACATCCTGAGCCTTTGGCGCCGTTGCCCGGCCGCGTTCCTCGTCTTTTCGACCGCACCCCCACTCTTCGCGGTATCGCCATCCCGGGTAACGCTTGCCGCCTGTTGCGCGTCAATCAGGATGAGAGTTCCGCGTCAATCAAGGTGAGAGTCGGGGCGACCGGCGCTTGAGTGCCTGTCGGGCGGAGCCCGGTGGGCGCGGGAGTGTCCGGTTGCCCGTTGGGGTTCCGTTTGGCGGAGTTCCTCTGGAGATCGCGGCGGGTCGGGTTGAGCCTTCTTGTTTTTGGACAGGAGGGCGCGATGCCGGGCCGACACATCACCGATTCCCAGAGGGGGCTGTTCATGAGAACCAGACAGACGGATTCGACGGAGGTGGCGGCAGCGAAGGCTGGCTTCAGCCCGGCCTCCGGTTACCGGATCGCACGGGATCCGACGCCGCCGCCGGACAGGAGGCAGTCGCGGGGCCGTCGGCGTGCTGACCCGTTGGCGGAGGTGTTCGAGACCGAGGTGGTTCCGCTGCTGGAACAGAGCCCGGGGCTGCGCCCGGTGGGGGTGTTCCGGGAGTTGATGCGGCGCTGTCCGCAGCTCGGTCCCGGGGTTCGGCGCACCCTGGAGCGCCGGATCCGGGTCTGGCGCGCCGCGCATGGCCCGGAGAAGGAAGTGATCTTCCGTCAGACCCAGGAAGCCGGTCACCTCGGGGTGTCGGACTTCACGGACATGAAGGGCCTGGGGGTGCTGGTGGCGGGCGCGCCGCTGGATCATCGGCTCTACCACTTCCGACTGCCCTGGTCGGGCTTCGCGCACGCGCGGGTGGTTCTCGGCGGGGAGAGCTTCTCCGCGCTGTCCGAGGGGTTGCAGAACGCGCTCGGGAGACTCGGGGGGGCGCCGCGCGAGAACCGCACGGACAGCCTGTCGGCGGCCTTCCGCAATCTCTCGAAGGCGGACGCCGAGGATCTGACCGCACGCTATCGGGAGGTGTGCCGGCACTACGGGATGACGCCTACCCGCAACAATCGCGGGGTGGCCCATGAGAATGGCGCGATCGAGAGCCCGCACGGACACCTCAAGCGCGAACTCGCCGACGCGCTGGCCCTGCGGGGGTCGAAGGACTTCGGGGACCTCGACGCCTACCGGGCCTTCGTCAGCCGGGTGATCGAGGCGGCCAACGCACGCCGCGCCGGTCGGATCGAAGCCGAGCGCCGGGTGCTGCGTCCGCTGCCGCCGCGCCGCGCGACCGACTACGACGAGACCAGCGTGCGGGTCACCTCCTCCGGCGGCTTCGTCCTGCGAAAGGTCTTCTACACCGTGCCGTCCCGGCTGATCGGCCACCGCCTCGGGGTGCGCGTCTTTGACGACCGGCTGGAACTGTTCCTTGGCGACCAACCCCATCTCACCCTGCCGCGCGGGCGCCGCCGCTCCGCCTCCCGCGCCGGATATGTGGTGAACTACCGGCATGTGATCCACAGCTTGAAGCGCAAGCCGATGGCGCTGCTGCGTTCGGTGTATCGCGACGAGTTGTTCCCCCGCGAGGCCTACCGACGCTGCTTCGAACGGGCGTTGGAACGGGGCGACGAACGGGCGGCCTGCCGGCGGGCGGTGCGCTTGTTGGCGCTGGCCCACGAAGCGAACTGCGAGGCGGAACTGGCGCAGGCCATCGAAGAGGACCTCCGGGCCGGCAAACTCCCCGATGCGAAGCCGTTGGAAGACCGGTTCGCACCACGCTGCGGGACCATGCCGGCGGTCGGCGTCGCCCCGGCGGAGTTGAGCGGCTACGCCGGGCTGGCCGGAGGGGCCTCATGACGCGACACACTCCCGAGGCGCCCGCCGAAACGGTGCGGGTGGACAGGATCCAACTGGGGCTGATGCTGGGCGAACTGCGCCTGCCGACCATGAAGGATCTGTGGGAGAAGTTCAGCGAGCGGGCGGATGCGGAGGGCTGGCCCGCCGCGCGCTTCCTCGCGGCGCTGGCCGAGCACGAACTCGCCGAGCGCGCCCGCCGGCGGGTCGAACGCCATCTGCGCGACGCCCGCCTTCTGCCCGGCAAGAGCCTCGCCAACTTCGAGTTCCCCGCCGTCCCCATGATCTCCAAGGCCCAGGTGATGGCCCTCGCGGCGGGGGACCTCTGGCTCGGCCAGGGCGCCAACCTCCTCCTCTTCGGCCCCCCCGGCTGCGGGAAAAGCCATCTCGCCTCCGCCATCGGACGGGCGCTCGTGGAACACGGCTATCGGGTGCTCCTCTCCCGAACCACCGACCTGGTGCAGCAGATGCAACGCGCCCGCCGCGACCTGACGCTCGCCAACCTCATCCACCGCCTCGACCGATACCACCTCCTCATCCTCGACGACCTCGCCTACGTCCCCAAGGATCAGGCGGAAACCAGTGTCCTCTTCGAACTCATCGCCGCCCGCTACGAACACCGCTCCCTCCTCATCACCGCCAACCAGCCCTTCGAAGCCTGGACCCGCATCTTCCCCGACGAAACCACCGCCGTCGCCGCCGTGGACCGCCTCGTCCACCACGCCACCATCCTCGAAATGAACGTCGAAAGCTACCGCCGACGCGCCGCACTCCGGCGAAAACAGCGACCCGCCGCCAATCCCCACAGCCCGACCAACTCTCCCGGCTGAATACCCCAGCCGAACCCGCCCGACCCCGCACATCCCCAGCACCAGCTATCCCCGCTTGCAATCCTCCTCTCCACCCAACACCATCCCCCCCGCGCGGTCCCCGACTCTCACCTTGATTGACGCGGAACTCTCACCCTGATTGACGCGCAACATGCCGCCTCTTCCTGACGAAACCGCAGTGGACGCCACTTTCACCACAGGCTGTTGAGCAACTTAACAAGGCGCCGGCCCTCGCGGGCCGGCGCCTTTTGTTTGCTTCCGGGAGCGCCCCGGGCCGGGACGCACGAAACGCCCGAGTCTCTTGATGTCCGGGTGCGGCTGGTCTGCTGGGTGCCGGAAGACCTAGCCCGAATATCTCATACTCGGGTGTCAAGGAGGGTGCTTGTACTTTCTAAGTCATTGATACATACCGACTTATGCCCATCCAGCGACCTCCCCGGCGGGTTACACGGTGTGTCAAGCCGGGTATGCGGCACCCAGCTCCCGAAGGCCTTCCTCAGCCGACCATCGAGACCGACTTCTCCGGCGGCATCATCACCTCCAACGGCGGTGTCCCCCTGCTGCGACGCGCCACGAGCGCCTGGATCTCACCCGGCGCGTCGCCGCCTGCTTCACCGATCATCGCCGGCCCGAATTGGTGGTTCACGATGTCGAGACGCTGGTTCTGCAGCGCCTCTACGGCCTCGCCCTCGCCCAGGAGGACCTGAACGACCACGAAGACCTGCGCTGGGACCACGCCCTTCAAGCGGTGGCGGGACGCACGACCCCGCGCCGGAGAGACTGCGCCCCGCTGGCCGGCAAGAGCACCCTGAACCGGCTGGAACTGGCGGCGGCGGGGCGCAACGACCCCAAGGCCCGCAAGATCGTGGTGGACACCAAGCGCCTGGACCGGCTGCTGGTGGCCCTGTGCGTGGAGAGCTTCCGGTCCGCGCCGGCGGAGGTGGTACTGGATCTGGACGCCACCGACATTCCGCTCCACGGGGATCAGGAGGAGCGCTTCTTCCACGGGTATTACCGCGAGTACTGCTACATGCCGCTGCTGTTCCTGATCGGGCAACAGCCGGTGCTGGTGCGGATGCGGAGCGCGGCGCGGGATGCGGCGGCGGGGGTGGAGGACCTGGACTGGCTGCTGGACCGTCTCCGGACGGCGTGGCCTACGACGCGGATCATCCTGCGGACCGACTCCGGGTTGTGCCGGGAGAAGATCATGGCCACCTGCGAGCGCCGAGAGGGGGTGGACTATGTGCTGGGGTTGGCGAAGAACAGCCGGCTGGAGAAGGAGATCGAGATCGAAATGGCCGCGGCGGTGATCGAGGCGGGGGCGAAGGGGCAGGCGGCGCGGCAGTTTCGGGAGTTTTGCTACTCCACCCTCAAGTCCTGGTCTCGGGAGCGTCGGGAAGGCGGAAGCGCTGCCCCCGCCGGAGGGGGGCGGCGAGGCCAAGGAGAACCCCCGGTTCGTCGTGACCTCGCTGCCTGCCGAGACCCACCCCGCCCGGGTTCTCTACGAGTACCTCTACTGCGCGCGGGGCGAAGCGGAGAACCGGGTGAAGGAGCACAAGCGGGGCCTGTTCTCGGCGCGGTGTTCGTCGAACCTGTTCGGTGCCAACACGCTGCGGTTCTACCTGTCGACCTTCGCGATGATCCTGTTCCGGGGGCTGCGGGAGGCCCTGCATGGCACCCGGTTGGCGGTGGCCAGCGCGGACCGGATCCGGCTACGCCTGTTGAAGATCGGGGCGCTGGTCCGGATGTCGGTGCGACGCATCCACATCGCCATGTCGTCGGCGTGTCCCGATCAAGACCTGTTCCGCCTCGCCTGGGAACGTCTGGGCGCCACCTGACGCCCTCGCTGCCCAGCCGAGTCCCGGAGCCGCGGGAAAGGGCTGCCCGGAACACCTTCGAATGCCGCCGGGCGCGCACCGGAGGCCGTAGCCCGGTTCCCGCCGCCTCCGGACTTGCCCGATCCGCTCTACGCCCGTTCCTGAACCCCCGGACGGCTCATCGGCCCCCGATCAGGGGGCAGTATGAGAAGTCCGGGCTAGAGTCTCGTCACTCATCCAGTGTCGGATAGAGCTGTTTCAGCTTGACGCGGGCGTCGGCAGTGGTGAAGTGCCAGTTGACCTGGGCCTGGATCCGGTCTCGGGACGCCTGCCAAGCTGCCACCTCTGAACGTAGGATCTCAATGGAGTCGAGGCGACGGTTGAGGCACTGGCGGGTCAGGACATTGAGTTCGACCTCGGCGACAATGAGCCAAGTGCCGTGCATTGGGGTTTAGACGAACTCGAAGCGGTCCCACGGAGCCTTTGGCCGTTTCCGGGGGGCAGGCCTCGTAGAGGGCGTCGCGGCTGTGCGCTGACTCATCCCCGTGGCGTGGGCCCCTCGCCAACCCGAAACACCTTCCTCCACGATGCGGCGAACCACTCCCGGCGTTTGGTGGGGGAGTCAAGCGTACTTGTGGATGTTCATGCACGTTCCTCCAAGGCTGAACGGATGCGGATACCCATTGGCTTCGGGCAGGGGGCCCGCATGAACAACCTACCGAGGGGTCACATTAAGTTCGCCGAGGAGCGTGGGCGGGGACCGCTCCGCAGCAGTGCGAGCCCTTGATTGTGCAACTGACAAACCCGCTCTCGCGACACATGAAGTTCGCGGCCGATTTCCGAAAAACTCGCCGGTCCTTCATCGGACAGGCCACAGTGGCGAAGCATCACGCGTCGGAGGCGGCGCGGCAGCGCGGAAACAGCGGCGTGAAGTAGCGATCGTTGCTCGTCGGCCGATGCGCACTCGAGCGGGTCCCGCTGCCCGGAGTCCGCGACGGACGAACCGACCGGCTCGCCCCCCGGAACGGCTGGCGCATCGAGCGAAACCAAATTCGGCACCCGCTGTACCGTGGTCCGCAGGCCGTCTGCAGAGATCCCAAGTTCATCGGCACAATCCTCCCACGTCGGCGCCTCGTACTGCCCAGAGCGGCAACTCTGATTGTGCGCCTCCTGTTCCAACTCGACCATAACGCGGGCCGCCCGGCGACGCAGACCGAGTACATCGAGCGGAATTCGGATCGTTCGGCTCTTGATTGAGATCGCACGGCAGATCGCCTGCCGAATCCAGCCCGCAGCATACATCGAGAAGTTTACGCCGAGTTCCGGGTCGAATCGGCGTACCGCCGCCAGGAGCCCGAGGTTTCCTTCCTGGATGAGATCCTCCATCGGAAGCCCGAAAGGCCGGTACCTCCGTGCGATAGACACGACCAACGCAAAGTTTCCTTCAATCGTCTCGCGCCGTTTCGCACGGAAAACCAAGACGTTGTCCTTGCGAGCATGGCCGTTCGCCCCCGCAGCGTCGGCGTCGCGCATCGCGCGACAACAGCGCCTGGTGTCGTCCGCCGAGATCCGGCGGCGGCGCTGAACGTCCCGCGGGTAAAGAGTCAGGGCGTCGAACTGGCCGTTCGGCGTTTCCGGATCGTCCCACCGAACGTCTCCCGCTTCCTCAATGGCGAGAGCCTCCAACTCCGCCCCCGGCACCCCCGCCTCGCAGGATCCATCGCGGGACCTTTTGATTCGGCTCGCGTCCGCCATGCTGGAACCCTGATTCCCGCGGCCAGGAGGACCGATCCGATGTACCGCGACAGGGGTTCTAGCCCGAATCCAATCCTCGCGACCGCGACACCCCTATCTTTAGCCGGATCCCGAGGCTTCCGCAAGTTTCTGACCCGCCGGGTGACCACACCCCCGCGCCTCGACCAGAACCCGCGGGGAACCCTGTAGGTAAGTTCCGCGGGCTTGGTCGAGCCGGAGCGCCGTCACCTGGGCGCGTTGGGCGATCGGTCGTATTCGGGATAGTGTCCGGTTTTTCCGCGACGTTGTGATACCAGCGGCCCAGAACTGGTTGGGGCGGTCGGGCGCCATTCTCCGCGCCGGGATGGGGGACACCGACGTGTTGAGAGTGCCGTCCATAGTGGCGACGAAGTGTCTGAGGCGCCGAGGCTGCTCGACGCGTTGCCCAATCCCGACGGCGGAACGCGAAGCAGGACCTGCACGGGATCTGGATCGCATAGAACCACAAGGAGGCCGAGAACGCGATGGACACCTTCGCCGCCAAGAACGATGCCAGGGATGAGGAGAGAGGTGAACTGTCTGACCAGGGACCGGGAAGCGCTATTCGCGTTCTACCACTTCCCGGCCGAGCACTGGCAGCACATCCGGACCACCAACCCCATCGAAAGCGTGTTCGCCACCGCTTGGCATCGCACCGTTCTGAGCAAGGGATGCCTCTCTCACCCGACGGCGCTGGCGTTGGTGTTCAAGCTGGCATGGCCGCCCGCGAAAGCTGGCGCCCGCCTCAACGGTTACGAGCCATTGCCCCGGGTCATCGAGGGCGTCCAGTCACCGGCAGCATCCAAGCCGCCGAAACACAACCCGCGCCGCCGCCTAGCCATGTCGTCGCCCACTTTCCACCAGGGTTCGGGTTGACATGCGGTCAAGCACACGCTTAATCTTAAGAGAGTGATGGCACTCGGTGTGGGATGCACTGGACAGCGAACGGGGCACTTCCACGCCAAGCCACTTCAGTTGCAACCCAATATCTTGAGGAGGATCGAAACAATGAGAATCGTCGCCCTAGTGCTTGCAGTTCTCGCTACCGCAGGTGCCGCCGCCGTTTCGGGGTCAGGAGAGACTCCAGCTTCCGAAGCTGCTCCATTGCCCTCCGCCACGGTTTCCTACTTCCCCATCGCAGACGGAACGGACCCGGGGGTGTGCATGGACACAGCTCCGCCGTTTTCCGTGGGACTGGAATCGGGCACAAACACCTTGCCCGCTTCCTTGGTACTCACGACCGCCGCCAGCTACTGTGAGAGCAACAGCGACTGCGCGAGCGGCGAAGAATGCGACTTCGATACCAATGAATGCGTTGAGCCAAACCCCTGTAATCAAGTATGTGGGTGGGAGAAGGTTTGCGATTGGATTTGCTACGGTAACGACAATGACCCATGTATCGAAAGGAAATGGAAGTGCTGGTGGGAATGGGACTGCTGGATCGACTGCGGCGATTGAGCTTCGCCGCCACCGTGGCACAACTCCCCAGACCCAACCCACGGGGCAGAACCGGATCTGACCAATGAGAATCATCCGCCTAGTATTTGCGATTCTCGCCTCTACAGGCGTCGCCGTTGTTTCAGGATCAGGAGTGGCTCCAGCTAGCTTCCGAAACTGAAGCTCCGCCACTGCCTCCGGGGACCGTCTCCTACTTCTCAATCGGAGACGATGCGGACTTTGGCGTGTGCACTGAAACGGGTTTCACGTCTTCCGTGGGGCTGGACTCGGGAGCACTCAGCGTGCCCGCTTCCTTGGTGCTCACGACCGCGGTTGACGAATGTGACGACGACAGCGATTGCGCCAGCGGCGAATACTGCGATTTGGATGTCAATGAATGCAGGGAAGATGAGTGTGGTTTCAGTTGCGGGTGGAGCGTGAGATGCCGCTTTGAGTGTGACAGCCACGGCGAACGTGTCCAGCGGTGCTGGTGGGTGCGGACGTGCAGCTGGGTCTGCTGACCGGATTGTCAGATGCTCTCATTGGACCGAAACCCCTTTCTTCGTTGCTCGCGGGCGCAGTTCGCGATCCAGTTCGGAGCCTGATTTGCCCTCACGGGCTGAACCATGAAACCCGGCTTAGCCGGGGGTTAGGGGCGAAACGACCAGCCGACGTCCACGGTGAACAGCAGCAGGCGCGGTCTTGCCGTGGTGTGTCCGTGAAAGTTCCGTCGGACTCTCCGCGGAATCCCGTGGCGAACTCCCCATGGGACCGCAGCCCGGCGAGGGCTCCGCGGACGAACACTTGTACCTCCCACGACGCGCTCTCGTCGTCGGGCGCGGACGGCTCCGCCTGGGCCGAAGGCACTTTGGAGCCGCGACTCTTGTCAGCGTCGGGGCAGCGGTGGCGAACGGGAACAGCGCGACAATTGCCACGATCACAAACAACGAACGATGAAACAAAAAAACGGTCATGACTCGATGGAGGATCGCGCGGGCAGTCCACTCCCGCAACCATTGGCGGGGACGAGTGGAGTTCCGCCGGCGGACCGCCATTCTCGGGACGGCTGACCGCGCCAAGCTCCCTGGGGGCCGTCTCAGACGGCATATCCTGGTGTTCGGGGCGCCGATGCCGGTCTGGCGCTCTTTACCCGGAAACCGGCCGGCTGTCCCTTGGCCCGTCCTCCGTCGCGATCAGTTCCCGAGGCCGATGTCCAGTGAGAAGAAGAAGATGGTCGGCGTCACGCTCGTGCCGTAGTGGAGTCCGACTTCACCCAACTCTTCCGCTCCCAGCTCCCCGAGGTCCGGGAACCCAACCGTCAGGTCGGTGGTCAGGGCTCGGGAGACCACCACGTCAACCCGGGGACGAAGCATGATGCGGCCGAAACGGAACGCGACTCCGAGCGAGCCGGCATAGACCACGGACTTCCGGTCGGCGGTGAATTCGACCTCGGGAACGAAGGCAGGCGGAATGGGGAGATCCTGCGAAGACAAATCGGACGGTCCGCCGGCTAAATATCCCTCGAAGATCCCGATACCCGCGGCGAAGCACTGGGCGACCCGCGCGGGCTCCTCGGTCGGTTGCGTCGGCCGGCCATCATTGACGAGGCGCAGCGCGCGCCCGATCTGTTCTCCTACATCCAGGGGATCGTGGACGAGACCGGCCTGCCCGGTCAGTTCGTGCTCAGCGGCTCCCAGGATTTTCTGCTGATGGAGCGCACGAGCCAATCCCTCGCCGGCCGGGCTGCGGTGCTCCGCCTGCTGCCCCTGTCACTCACCGAGCTCCGCGGACGCGAGCCGCTCGAGCCGGACCGTCTCGGCGCCGTGGCGCCGACCCGCGGCGGCGCGCAGCCCAACCTCATGGAGACGCTCTTCAGGGGGTTCTATCCCCGAATCCATGCCGAAAACCTGGACCCGACCCGCTGGCTTGCCGACTACTTCGAGCTGTATCTCGGGCGCGATGTCCGTCTGACGCTGAATGTCGGCGATCTCGAGACCTTCGGCGTTTTCGTGCGCCTATGCGCCGGCCGGAATGGCCGGTTGCTGGACGTCGTGGGGCTGGCCGCCGACGCCGGGATCACTCATACCACCGCCCGCCGCTGGCTGTCCGTGCTCCAGTCCAGCTATGTGGTGACGTTGCTTCGCCCCCACTTCCGGAACTTCGGCAAACGCCTCGTCAAGTCACCGAAGCTCTACTTCCTCGATACCGGCTTGCTCTGCTTCCTTCTCGGGCTCCGCTCCCCGGACGAGCTGTGGAGGCACTATGCGCGGGGAAGCGTCTTCGAGGCATTCGTGTTATCCGAACTGGTGAAGGCGCGTCACCATTCCCGCCGGGAGGCCGACATCTGGTTCTGGCGCGACACGGCCGGACACGAGGTGGACTTCGTGATCGGGAATGGCGAGCCGCGCCTGGCCATGGAGGTCAAGTCGGGACAGACGGTCGCCGGTGACTTCTTCAAGGGCCTGCGCTATTGGAGGGAACGGACCGGCGATCCGGAGGCGGCAGGAGCGCTGGCTTACGGCGGGGACGCTTCGTACATGTTTCAGGGGTTCGCGGTCCACCGCTGGGCCGACCTGTAGCGACCTGCGTCGCGCGCCGCCACAGTGGTTGGGGGTGCGTCGCTCCGGTCGGCCGGCTCTGGCGAGCGCGACCCTCTATGGCCGGGACGACCAGCCGACGTCCACGCTGAACAAGAAAAATCTCGGTCGAACGGTCGTGTCGAGGGTCATCGTGGACACGGTCTGATCCTGCACTTCGGCGAAGTGGATGTTCATGTCCCAGCTCTCCTGAGTGGTCCGTGCCCGGCCGAGGAAGGCGTCAAACCGCGGGCGCAAAAACATGCGTCCCATCCTCAGAGTGAAGCCGAGCGAACCACCCAGGACGAGGGCACCGCGATCCGCTCGGAAGTTACCCTCCGTCATCTCAATGGTGGCTTCGTGGGACGCGTCGCCGAGGCTTGCGATTCTGGAGATACCGGGAGGGACGTCGTCCAGCTCAAGCCGGCCGGAATCCCCTCCCATCAGCAGATAGCCACCGCCCGCCGCCAGATGGAACCTGGCCCGTCCATTCGCCAGCGGGAACACCCGGACGGCAAACGCGCTCAGGAGGTCGTCCGCTGAATCCCTGATTGTCAGGTCCTGTGCCCCGAACCATCTGGTTTCACGCATCATCGCCGCTGGCGTGAAGCCCCGTCCCGCCACGCGGTGGTGCTGGACTTCGACGCCCCAGCGGCCCCGAACCACCCGCAGACCCGCGCCCCAGCTTCCTTCACGGGAGTAACCCACGGTTTCGTCGATCGGGCTCAGGGCGCTCGCCAGTGCCAGTCTGACCTCTCCCCGCGAGACAAGCCCGGCGAGACCACCGTGCCCCGCGAACTGAAACTCCCAGGACGCATCCTCATCCGATGGATGCGACGGCTCTGTGGGTTCCCCCGACTGGTCACCAGGCAGGCGTCGTTCCGGCTCCTCGGTACCGGCGGCGGGAGCAGCCTGGATGGACCCCAGGACCATGGTCAGGATCGCCAGACGAAGCACGGTTCCCCCAATGCCGGCCTGGAGGCCAGCGGTCCTTGGCTCGACCCCCGTCCCGGTCCGTTGGTGAGGCCGATGTCCACCGAGAGGAGAAAGACTATCGGGGTCACGCTCGTGCCGTAACGGACCTAAGCCCTCCGCTCGGCCGGGAGGGCTCGCCGAGGGCGGGCAGGTCCCTACCCGGAAATATCAGCGTGATGTGCCGAGATTTCCGGGTTAATCCTCTCCGGTGGTGGCGGAGCGACGGGCGGCCAGCGGACATCCGTCGGCAGGGTCGGCGTCAGCCGCCCCGATCCCCCGCCGGCTCGGGGGGATTCCCGGATCAACCGGATCCGGTCAAGCGGAGAGCGGCGAACAGCAGTCCGGCCAGCCCGAGGCCATAGAGCATCAGTCGCTTCTCAAGGGCTGCGATCTCAGCCTTGAGTTCGGTGCTGAAAAAGCTCTTTGTCACCAATTCGCTCTCAGATCTGGCGATAACCGCCGTGATGGCTTCGGCGACCGGCTGGTCCAGCCCCGCAGCGGTCAACTCCCTGACCGTCGCGTGAGTGTCCAACGTGTAAGCCATATCCGGTGTCGCTGTCTCGTTGTGTTTCAGTATATCGCTCGGGCCGGCCACTGCGGGACGGGGAAGGGCCGCATGTCGGGTGTCCTCACCAGAAAGTTCCCACGCCCGCGCCCCGACCGGATCCCCGCACTCACACAGCAGGCTCGGGCGGCGAACCGTGACCCTGCCGCCCCGATCAGTTCCCGAGGCCGATGTCCAGCGAAAAGAGGTAAATGGTCGGCCTCACGCTCGTGCCGTAGTGGAGCCCGATCTCACCCAACTCCTCCGGTCCCAACTCGCCGAGGTCCGGGAACCCAATCGTCAGGTCGGTGGTCAGGGCTCGGGACACCACCACATCAACCCGGGGACGAAGCATGATTCGGCCGAAACGGAATGCGACTCCCAGCGAGCCGGCATAGACCACGGATGTCCGATCCGCTTCGAAGGAGACTTCCGGAATAAAGGACGGTGGAATCTCGGCAGGGATTTGATCGAGCCCCTCCAAACCCGCACCGGAAAGCAGCATATCCGTTCCCGAATCGGTCGCCTGGAGCCACCCTGCGCCGATCCCCAGGGACAGCTCCGCGCCGCCCCCAAGCTGAAAGACCCGAATGGCCTGCCCGAGGACCAGTCTGGCCTGGGATGGCACCAGCGGCTGGCCAAACAGTGCGGCTTCTTCCGCTGTCGCTCCGTTCGAATCCGCGACGAGCCAGGACGGAGTGAGATCCAGACTCTCGAAGATGTTGTAGCTCCCCTCGATTCCCCAGTTCCCCGACATGAGGCGAGCTCCCACGCCCCAGCCGAATTCCGAGGTGAGCCTGGATGCCGAAATGGAGTCTCCGCCGCCCTCCGCGCCAGGAGGAGGGACACCCATCAATTGGATCGAGTCCTCCGCCGAAACGTTCAGCAGCGGCAGACCCACGCGGCCGAACAGTTCGATCCGCATCCCCGACGATCCGGAGTAGCTCTGCGCGGGAGCCCCGGAGAACCCCAGCGCGCCCTGCAGTCCGGTCGTCGCGTCCGTCGCCAGGGAATCGGAAAGTTGCTTCCTGATGTCCTCCTTCGCCTCTTCTGCGTCGGCCGGCGTGCCGTTCTTCGCACGAGCGTCATCACCCTGCCCTACGGCGGCGAACAGCAGCATGAGAACCGCCGTCAAGGCTGATCGGGTCTTTCCAATCGTCATGCGCCCACTGTAACGCGCCGCTCCGCTGGTACGACAGGACGGGAATGCCGCCGCCGCCGGGTACACTCGAAACCCGCTCCGAGACCCCACCCGCCGACCGAGGAGGCCCCCCGATGCGAGTTCTAATGCGAGTTGCCCGGGTGCTGCACCTGGTCCTGCTTTCCGTGTTTTCCCTGCCGGTGCTGTCTGCCGCACAGGACGGGGACGCCGCCGCCGTCGTCTCCCGGTTCCTGAACGCCCAGCGCACCGACTTCGAGGAGGTGGCGCTTCGCATCTGGGACTGGGCGGAAGTGGGCTACCAGGAGGAGCAGAGTTCAACGCTCCTCCAGGAGCAGCTCACCGCCGGCGGTTTCGCGGTGGACGCCGGAGTGGCCGGAATGCCGACCGGGTTCGTCGCCGAGTGGGGATCGGGAGGCCCGGTGATCGGCATCCTCGCCGAGTTCGACGCCCTGCCGGGCGTGAGCCAGGCAGCCGTCCCCGAGCCCATGGAGCGCGAAGGCGTGGGCGCGGGACATGCCTGCGGTCACCACCTGTTCGGGACGGCCTCGGTGGCCGCTGGACTCGCAATCCGGGACTGGCTCGAACGGTCGGGAACGCCCGGAAGGATCCGCGTCTACGGCACCCCCGCCGAAGAGGGCGGCGCCGGCAAGGTGTACATGGTCCGGGAGGGTTTTTTTGCCGACGTCGACGCCGTGCTTGCCTGGCATCCCGGGGACCGGAACGACGCGAGCCCGGGCGATTCGCTCGCCAACCTGTCGGCCAAGTTCCGGTTCCGGGGCGTCTCCGCCCATGCGGCGGGAGCTCCGGACCAGGGCCGCTCGGCGCTCGACGCGGTGGAGGCCATGAACTTCATGGTGAACATGATGCGCGAGCACGTCCATGAGCGCAGCCGGATCCACTACGTGATCACCCGGGGGGGCGAGGCCCCGAATGTGGTCCCCAACTTCGCCGAGGTCTATTACTACAACCGCCATCCCTCGGTGGAAACGGCCCGCGCCAACTGGGAGCGCATTCTGAAGACCGCCGACGCGGCGGCGCTCGGCACCGGGACCCGAGTCGAGCACGAGATGATCCACGGGATCTACAACATCCTTCCGAACGAGCACCTCGGGCGGCTCCTCTTCGAGAACATGAAGGCGATCGGAGGCTTCGCCTACACCGACGAGGAGCGGGCCTTCGCCGAGGAAATCCAGAAGCACCTGCAACAGCCGCGTCCCATCGGGTCCCAGGAGGAAGTCATGGATTGGGCGAGGACCCCGGCGGGCGGCTCCACCGACGTGGCCGACGTGAGTTGGGTGGTTCCGACCGCGCAGTTCCGAACCGCAACCTGGGTGCCCGGGACCCCCGCGCACAGTTGGCAGGCGGTCGCCTGCGGCGGCACGAGCATTGGGCTGAAGGGAATGCATCTGGCTGCACAGGTGCTCGCACGCACGGGCGCCAACCTCTTCGAGGATCCGTCCTACCTGACCGCGGCGCTCGCCGAGTTGAACGCCGCGCGGGGACCGGATTTCGTGTACGAGCCGCTGCTGGGCGACCGGCCGCCGCCGCTCGATTACCGGCGCTGACCAACGGCGACCGGGAGGTCAGCTTTCCTTGGCCGGTGGCGTCATCACCCCGAACAACACCGTGAGTTTCGCCCCGCTGCGCGGGGCGATGCCGGTCTGAAGACCGGCGCTCCTGGCCCGTTGTTCCCGGGTGCCATACACTCGCTATTCCCCGCGGAGGACCCTGTCCATGGTCAACAGAACAAAAAAGTCCCGGTTTCTTGCCGTTGTCGTCGCCGGCGCGCTGACCGCCGGACTCGCGGCCGAGACCGTCGCGCAGGATCGTCTCACCATGGCTCTAACGGGTGATTCGATCATCACCCGCAAGCTGAGTGTCTACGAGGAGCCGGAGTTCCTGCGGATGATCGACCTCCTGCGCGGCGCCGACCTGGCGTTCACCAACCTGGAGATCCTCTTCCACGACTGGGAGTCCTACCCGATGAGTTCGAGCGGCGGCACCTACATGCGGGCCCAGCCGGAACTCGTGCAGGAGTTCGTGTGGGCCGGGATTGATATGGGATCGCTGGCTAACAACCACTCCGGGGACTACGGCCCACCGGCCATGCTACTCACCGAGAAGTACGTCCGGGAGGCCGGCATGGTCGCCGCAGGAGTCGGGCGCAGCCTGGCCGAGGCCCGCGAGGCCAAGTTCATCGAGACCAAGGACGGCCGGGTGGCGCTGATTTCGCTCGCCTCGACCTTCCCCAACCACTCGATGGCGGGCAAGTCGCGTGACGACATCCCGCCACGGCCGGGATTGAATCCGCTACGCCACATCCGGACCTACGAGGTCACGAAGGACCAGCTCGAGGGCGTCCGCGCCACCATGCGCGACCTCAAGATGAACCCGCCCGCGGAGGGAACGAGCCTGAACTTCCTGCGCAACCGGTTCGAACTCGCGGATGCGCCCGGGGTCCGGACCGAGCCGCACCCCGAGGACATGGCGGAGATCGCCATGATCGTCAGCAACGCGAGGCGCCAGGCCGACCACGTGATGGTGACGATCCACGCCCACGAGGGTGCGCCGGGCCCCGACAGCCGCATGGTTCCCGCCCAGTTCCTCGAGACCTTCGCCAGGGCGATGGTGGACGCCGGAGCCTCCATCTTCGTGGGGCACGGACCCCACGCGCTACGCGCCATCGAGATGTACAAGGGGGTGCCGATCCTCTACAGCCTCGGGGACTTCGTTTTCCAGAACGAGACCCTCCAGCGGCTGCCGTACGAGAACTACCACGGGGTCGGACTGAACGAGAGCGACGGCCTCGCCGACTTCAACGAGGCCCGCTACAACAACGACACCACCGGGTTCCCCACCATCCCCGAGATCTGGGAGGCGGTCATCGCGGTGCCCGAGTGGAGCGGACAGCAACTGGTCGAGTTGACGCTCCACCCGATCAGCCTCGGATACGGACAGCCGCGCCATGTCCGCGGCCGGCCGATGATGGCGGAGGGCCCCCTCGCCGACAAGATCCTCCAGGATCTGGTACGTCTCTCGGAACCCTACGGGACGCAGTTCGAGATCCGCGACGGCGTCGCCCGGGTGGTACTGCCACCGGAGACAACCGACGAACAGCAGTAGCTACGGGACGGCTGAGTCCGGGCGCGGCCGGATGAAGCGCTCGCTTCCGCCGGCCGTCTGCTTCCTGGTCTCCCTGACGCCGGGAATCGCTTTTGGGACAGCTCTACCCGAACCGGCCGCCACCTCTCCGGGGGCGAGCGGCCCAGTCCGGCAGAGTGAAGAAACAGTCCGGCAGAGTGAAGAAACGCTCCGGCAGAGCGAAGAAACGCTCCGGATCGATCTCCATTCCCATCCCTCCCGTTTCCACCGCGCCAACGTCCCGCGGATCAGCGACGAGGAAATCGCCCGCTATCTGGATCGCGGCATGGACGCGGTGGTGGCCACCATCAGCACCGACACCCCCTACCGCGGCGGCTATGTGCTGCGCGACGGGACCCGGATCGAAAGCGGTAACCGGCGGCCGGATCCCGCGGAACCCTGGGAATACACCCTCGACCGCTTCGAACGGTTGACGCGCACGGCGGCGGAGGGCCGCGCGGTCTTCGTCCGAACCCCGGCCGAGGCCCGAAAGGCGCGCGCCGAGGGAGTGCTCGGCATTCTTCCGGCGCTCGAAGGGGCGGACTCGCTCGAGGGAAAGATCGGGCGGCTCCACCAGCTCCACGAGATGGGGCTCGCCCTGGTGCAGCTCGTGCATTTCCGGCCGAACGGGCTGGGCCACATCCAGACCTGGCCCTACACCCCCGGCGGGCTTACCGAGTTCGGGCGCGAGGTGGTTCGCGAGTGCAATCGGCTCGGCATCGTCATTGACCTCGCCCATGCAAATCCCGAAACCATCCGGGACACTCTGGAGCTGTCCCGGGTTCCGGTCGTTTTCAGCCATACCGGAGCGTTTGCCCTCGGCGAGGCCGACCGCAACCTGCGCGATCCCGAAATCCGTGCGATCGCCGCGGCGGGAGGCGTGATCGGGATCTGGCCGAACGGGAGTCGCCTCCCGACCGTCGCCGACATGGCCCGCCACCTCCGCCACGTCACGGACCTCGGCGGGATGGGCGCAGCGGGAATCGGGAGCGATCTGCGGGGGATGTCCGCCTACAGCGAAGGATTCGGTGAGGAAGCCAACTTCGAAGCGATTGCCGAGGCGCTCGCCGAGGCCGGTTTCGACAGTGATGAAGTCGAGGGGATCCTCGGCGCCAACTTCGAGCGGGTGTGGGAGGAAGTCACCGCCCACCTGACCGCCGATGATCCATAGGGAGCAAGAGCGATGAATTCCTCGAATTTCCGGACGTTTCCGGCTGTTCTGTCAGCCGATGGTGAAACCCTGAAGGCATCCACTCGCGGCGCGCAGCGCCGCGGGGGTGGGGTGTGGGGAGGGGTTTCCCCTCCCCACGAAAGCCGGTGGAGTGAATCGCGGAGCGATTCACTCCACCAACCCGGGGGGAAAGCGCCCCGCACGCAGACAAACCGCCAGATTCGGTGCGCGGGGCGTTCCGGTATTCGTGCGGGGCGCTTTCTCCCCGGGCTGCTGCTCCTCGCGCTGCTTGCCGGCTGCGCCGGATCCGAACCGCCGCCGACGCTCGATGAGACGTTCATGGCGATCGTGGCGGAAGCCCGGGACACCGCCGGCAGCCCCGGCCTCTCCGCCGCGGTGGCAGTGAACGGAGAGTTGATCTGGAGCGGCGCGTCGGGACTCGCCGACGTCGAAAACGGGGTTCCGGCGACCGGGGACAGCGTGTATCGCATCGCTTCCATCTCGAAGCCCGTCGCCGGTACCGCGCTGATGCAGCTTGTGGACCAGGGCGCCATCGACCTCGACGCCGAGATTCAGACCTACTTCCCGACCTTCCCCGAGAAGGAGTTTCCCATCACGGTGCGCCATCTGATGACGCACACCTCGGGCATCCGCCACTACAACCCGGGCGAGATGGACATGAAGGACCATTTCGACACGATCGAGGCCGCCATCGAGATCTTCAAGGACGACCCGCTCCTCTTCGAGCCCGGGACGCAATACAGCTATTCCTCCTACGCCTGGAACATCGTGGCCGGCATCGTCGAGAACGTGTCGGGACAGACCTTCGACGACTACCTGCAGCAAAACGTCTGGGGACCGTCCGGGATGGAGGTCACCTACCTGGAGCACCAGGGTGACATCGTCCCGAACCGGGTGCGCCAGTACGTGAAACGTGAGGACGCCGCCGGCGTTCTGAACGCTCCGTTCGCGGATCTCTCCATCAAGTGGGCCGGCGGCGGAATGATCGCCGCGGCCCCCGATCTCGTCCGCTTCGCGCTCGCGCTCGATGCCGAGACGATCCTCCCGGCCGACATCCACGCCCGGATGACGACGCCGTATCAGCTCGCCGATGGGACCATGAGCGAGTACGCGCTGGGCTGGCGGATCTCCACCGATGAGATGGGCACCTGGATCGCCCACTCGGGAGGAGCTACCGGCGGCTCCACGCGTCTGCTCCGCCTTCCCGAACGGGGAGTGGCAGTCGCCGTGTTCTCGAACGTCCAGAGCGCCGGAGGTCTCGCCGAAACCGCCCGGCGCCTCGCCGACGCGGCGTTGGAACACCCCGGGCAGCCGTAGAAGCAGCGTTCCAGGGCGGGTCCGTACCCAAGAGCAACTTCAGGACACGCGCTCCGGTCTTGCAGCGTTGTAAGGCGGGCTGTGCGGCTGCGCGGACTATGCTCTTGCCGCTCCTCAGGCCTTGAAGGCGTATGACCCCCTACTCCGATACCGAACTTACGGCGCTTATGTCGGACCTGGAGTCTGACCGAGTGGAACGGAAGGAATCCGCAGCCGAAGACCAAAAGATCCGGCAGAATGTCTGTGCTTTCGCCAACGATCTGCCGGGAAGTCAGCGGCCCGGAGTACTGTTTATCGGCGTGCGAGACGACGGATCTTGTGCATCACTGCCGATCACGGACGAACTAATGACCCGCTTGTCCAACATCCACGGAGAAGGCTCGATTCTGCCTCTCCCTTCGATTACGGTCCAACGGCGAACGCTAGGCGACTGTGAAGTCGCTGTTGTGACCGTAGCTCCTTCTGCAGCGACGCCTGTCCGCTACCGCGGGCGTGTCTGGGTGCGGGTGGGCCCTTCAGTTCGACAAGCCTCCGCGGAGGATGAACGTCTGCTTACTGAGCGCCGGCGTGCCGCCGATCTTCCTTTTGACATGAGACCGGCAGGAGGCGCCGATACGGAGGACCTGGATCTTGACTCCTTGCGGCGCGGTTACATGCCGGCCGCCATCTCACCCGATGTCTTGGAAGCAAACACTCGGTCCATGGAACTTCAGCTTCGATCATTGCGCCTAATGCGCCGAGGCCGACCCACTTGGGGTGCGCTCCTAGCGTTCGGACGGGATCCTCAAGCCTGGCTTCCGGGAGCATATGTGCAGTTTCTGCGCATAGCCGGAGGTGATGTCACGGATCCGATACAGGATCAGAAACAGATCACTGGATCACTCGACGATGTGCTTCGGCGCCTCGACGAACTGATCGAACTCAACATTCAGGTGCGCACGCGCGTGGCAGGGGTACAGCGTGAACAGCGACAGCCGGACTACCCCGCGGATGCCCTTCGACAACTCGTGCGGAATGCAATCATGCACCGGAGTTACGAGGCAACCACCACGCCGGTGCGGATTCGCTGGTATGCAGACCGGGTTGAAATCGTTAGCCCCGGCGGGCTCTACGGTCGCATGACGCCCGAAAACTTCGGTAGCGGAGACACGGACTATCGCAATCCTCTTGTCGCGGAAATCATGCACAACCTTGGTTTCGCCCAGCGTTTCGGTCTCGGCCTGCGCTTGGCGCGGGAAGGTCTGGCCCAGAACGGGAATCCGCAGCCCGAATTTGAGTTTCAGTCTTCGCTTGTCGCTGCCACCGTGAGAAAGGCGTCATGAAGAGCATCGCCGTCTTCAACAACAAGGGTGGCGTCGGGAAGACTTCTCTCGTCTACCACTTGGCGTGGATGTACGCGGAACTCCAAAAGAACGTTCTGGTCGCCGATCTCGACCCACAGGCGAACCTCACCAGCATGTTCTTGGAAGATGATGCAGTCGAAAGGCTCTGGAAGGGAAACGGAGGAAGCACAATCTATTCGGCCCTACAGCCTTTGTTGGAAGGGCTCGGCGACGTAACGACTCCTTCGGTGATCCGGCCAGCGCCGGGGATTGGCTTGGTCGCGGGCGACATGCAACTGTCCGGGGCAGAGGACGAACTGTCGAGTCAATGGCCAGACTGTATGGACGGGAAGCCACGTGCCTTTCGGGTCCTGTCAGCGCTTTCCCGAGCCATACGCGGCGCCGCCGAACAAGTTGCAGCGGACCTGATTCTGGTGGATGTCGGCCCTAACCTCGGCGCGCTGAATCGAGCGGCGTTGATCGCCGCAGATTGCGTAGTCGTACCGCTTGCGCCGGACCTGTACTCCATCCAGGGGCTGCGGAATCTGGGCCCGACGCTGCGCCGCTGGAGACAGCAATGGGCCACTCGTAGGCAGCATAACGAGGTGCCGGATTTGGACTTGCCGAGTGGGGAAATGCAGCCTATCGGCTATGTGGTTCTTCAACACGCCGTGAGGCTGGATCGTCCGGTCAAGGCTTACGAGCGGTGGATGGACCGTATCCCGAGGGCCTACCGGGAGTTGGTGTTGGAAGAGCCCACCCAGCGCGCACCGTCGGTGGCTGATGACGTCAACTGTCTCGGCACTTTGAAGCACTTCAGGAGCCTCATGCCCCTTGCCCAGGAAGCGCGCAAGCCTATGTTCCTCCTCAAGGCCGCCGATGGCGCGCTCGGCGGCCACACGTACGCCGTCCAGGGTTGCTACCGTGATTTTCGAGCTCTCGCAAGGAGAGTGGGGCAGGCGGGAGAGCAGTCGGTGGCGAGCAGCGAGATCTGAGGTAGGGGATCCTCGTCGTCTCGCCGGGTGGCGTGGGCGCGACGCCGCTGGGATCAGCGGGTTGTTGGGCCGCCGAAGCGGCTGGGCGGCGAGTTGCCCCCGGAGCGGCCCGTTCCGCTCTCAGCTCGCGCCTCGAGCGGCTCGATACAACGCGGGTCGTCGTGCGCGGGATTGTTCACCAGGGAACTGACCCGGAAGGCCGCCATCGCGGCGGACGGATAGGGCCCGAGAGGCACCTCGCCGCCTGTGAGCCACCGATCAAAGGTGTCGGGGTGCAGGATGACGGGCATCCGATCGTGGATTGGGCCCACGACCTCGTTCGCGTCCGTCGTGAGGATGGTGAAGGTCTCCAGAAGTTCCGGCCGACCGATCCCGGACGTTTGGCCGGCGAGGATTCCCGGCGGCGCGCGCCACCGCTCGAAGAGACCGGCGAGCGCGAACGCGCCGCCTTCGCGCATGCGGAAGAGCCAGGGCTGCCGGCGCCGCCCGAGACGCTCCCACTCGAAGAAACCGTCCACCGGGACAAGGCACCTCCTCTCGCGGAACGCGTCCCGGAAGGACGGCCGAACACCGGCCGTCTCGGCGCGGGCGTTGATGAGCCGATTCCCGATCGACGGATCCCGGGCTCCGCTCGGAACCAGCCCCCAGCGGAGCATCCGGAGGCGGCGGACACCCTCGTTCCGCACCACCGCCGCAAGCCGGGTCGGCGCCACGTTGTAACGGGGGGGCAGATCCTCCGGGATTTCCTCAAGGTCGAAGAGTTCGGCGGTCTCCTCCCAGGACGAGGACTGGGTAAAGCGCCCGCACATCGCTCAGACGACCCCCGCTCCGCGGCCTCCTGGACTATGGACTCTCCTCGTCGGTGGTGGCCGCCTTTTTCTTCTCGTCCTCGCCGGGGGCCGTCTCCCACTCGTACTCCATCCCGCGGACGTGTCGCTCGAACCAGTCGATCTCGACGTTGACCTTGAAGAGTTGGTGGCGGAGTTCCCGTAAGCCGTGCGGCTCCCGTGGCGCGACGTACAGGTGAGTGTCCACCCCGTTCGTCCGGAGCGCCCGGTAGAGCTCCACCGACTGCGGCATCGGCACGCGCACGTCGTTCTCTCCGACGATCACCAGGGTGGGCGTCGTAACCTTGTAGATGTCCTTGAGCGGCGAGTTCCCCCAATAGGCGTCGATCGGAGCGTCCTCCTCCCACGGCGTGCCGCCGAACCAGGGCGTCCGGGGGTGGCGCACATCGCTCTGTCCGTACATCGAGATCCAGTTCACCGCTCCGGCACCCGAGGATGCAGCCTTGAAGCGACCGGTGTGGGTGATGATCTTGTTCGTCATGTGCCCGCCGGCGCTCCAACCCATTTTGGCCATCCGGTCGCCGTCGGCGATTCCGCGCTCGATCAAGTAGTCCACACCGGCCATGACGTCGAGGTGCGCCTGGTTGAAGTAGTGCCCCACCATGTCCCGGAGGAAGTCGTCGCCGTAGCCGGTGCTGCCCCGGTAGTTGGGCTTGAAGACCGCGTAGCCGCGGGAGGTGAGAACCTGGACGTAGTTGCTCCAGCGGCCGAACGAGAACTTGTCGGACGATCTCGGACCGCCATGAGTCTGGACCACGAGCGGATACCGCTGTCCCTGCCGGTAGTCGAGCGGGTAGAAGAGGAGCCCCTCCACCTCGACTCCGTCCTCGCCCTTCCAGCGGACCGCTTCCTGGACGGGCAACTCGAACGTCTCGTCCAGGGTGTCGAAGACGCTCGTGACCTTCACCGGGTCGCCTCCCGCGGCGGGGAGCAGATGGATGTCCCCGTTGTTCTCGCGGTTGCTGATCCCGAAGACGTGCTGACCGGCGGCGGCCGCAAAGTTCCATCCCGAGAGCGAGTGGTCACCGTCGGTGAGAGCCCGCGGCGCGTTGTCATCCACCGCGGCGTGGAAGAGCTGGCTGCGCACGCCGGTGTTGCCGATGAAGTAGATCGAACCGTCCGGGGCCCAGGTGGCTCCGTTCGCCTCGTGCAGCCAGTCCTCGTACAGGACCCGGTGCGGGCCGCCGGCCGCCGGAATCAGGAAGACGTTCCGGTTGAAGTAGGTCTCGAAGTCGGCGCTGGACCCCGACACGAAGAGGACCTGGGAACCGTCGGGGGAAAGCTGGGCGCCGCTCTCGGTCACCGTGTTGTCGGTCAACTGCAGGGCGTTTCCGCCACCTGTGTCCATGACCCAGACCTCGCCCTCGTCGCGGTTGTCGAGAAGCGGGGTCGGCGCCCGCGAATGGGCGATCCGCGACCCGTCATCGGAGAGCCGGAATTGCAACACCGAGAAGTCGCCCGAGGTGATTCGTTCCGCATCCCGGGGGCCTTCCCCGGAAGTGGGAACGCGGAACAGGTGCCGCTGTTTATAGTCCTCGTCGAAGGCGAACACGTCGTCCCGGAGGTCGTCCTTCTCCTTTTCCTCGGGCGTCTTGGGGTCGGGAGCGATGAAGTAGATGTGCTTGCCGTCCGGTGAGAAGGCGTACGACTGCACCGAGCTTTCGTGCTCGGTGAGCGGTGTCGCTTCTCCTCCGCGGTTGGACATCCGGTGGATCTGCGTGAATGGACTCTCCCCCCGCCGGGCCAGGAAGACGATCGAGGCTCCATCAGGCGACCAGCGAGGGCTTGATTCGCCGTGCTCGCCGTTCGTGAGCTGGATGCCCCCACTGCCGTCAGCCCCCACCCGGTGGATGTGGGTGGTCCGGCCGTTCTTCTTCCAGTCGGTGTCGGAGCGGGTGTAGAGAAGTTCGGTCCCGTCGGGGGACAGTCGCGGACTGCCCACCTGCGGGAGATCGATCAAGTCGACGATCGTCATCGGCCGCTTTCCCTGAGCCGATGCGTCGGGTAGCGCGGCGGGCATCGCCGCCAACCCGGCAGCGAGAATGCACCAACGAAGCGAATGGGAATAAGTCATGAAGGTTCTCCTGCGGCAAGCGCTCGCTGGGCTACGGGTTTTCGCCGTCCGTGGTGGCGGCCGTCTCCGGCTCGTCGTCATCACCGGCGCAGGTTTCGCGCTCCCGCGCGTGCCGGCCCCCACCGGGAGAAACGCCCATGATCGGGTCCGCCCGTTCACCCCACCGGCCTGAAAAGGTGGTGCAGCACTCACGTCGGCGGGGCGCGACGTCATAGGAGCAGGTTTCGCGCTCCCGCGCGTGCCGACCGGAGGTCGGCGTTCCCTTGCGGCCGGCGCCATCTGGACTGTTGGGGCTCCAGCGCGGGGCTGGATTTTCACAGCAACGGGCCGGGATGGATCGCCGGCCGAGCCCCCACCGGGAGAACCGGGCCGCGTGGGTTTCGTCACCGGCTGCTAGGGGTTCTCGCCGTCCGTGGTGGTCATCTCCTCTTCGTCGTCGCCGGGGGCCGTCTCCCACTCGTACTCGATGCCTCGCACGTGACGCTCGAACCAGTCGAGCTCGACGTTCACCTTGAAGAGCTCGTGGCGGAGCTCCTGCCAGCCATGCGGCTCCCGCGGCGCGATGTAGAGGTGCGTGTCCACTCCGTTCGTCCTGAGCGCCCGATAGAGCTCCACCGACTGGTTCGGCGGCACCCGGACGTCGTTCTCGCCGACGAGCACGATCGTGGGAGTGGTCACCTTGTAGATGTCCTTCAGCGGCGAATGTCCCCAATAGGTGTCGATCGGCGCGTCCTCCTGCCAGGGGGTACCGCCGAACCACGGGGTCCGGTAGATCCGCACGTCACTCGTCCCGTACATCGAGATCCAGTTCACCGCTCCGGCGCCTGACGCGGCCGCCTTGAAGCGGTCGGTGTGGGTGATGATCTTGTTGGTCATGTGACCGCCGCCGCTCCAGCCCATCTTGGCCATCCGGTCCCCGTCGGCGATCCCGAGCTCGATCAGGTGATCCACCCCGGTCATCACGTCGAGGTGGGACTGGTTGAAGTAATGGCCCACCATGTCCCGGAGGACGTCGTCGCCGTAACCGGTGCTTCCCCGGTAGTTGGGCTTGAAGACCGCCCAACCACGAGCCGTCGCCACCTGGACATAGCTGCTCCAGCGGCCGAACGAGAACTTGTCGGAGGCCGCCGGCCCGCCGTGGGTCTGGACGATCAGCGGATAGCGCTGCCCTTCCTGATAGTCGAGCGGGTAGTAGAGGAGTCCTTCGACTTCCGCCCCGTCCTCGCCCTTCCAGCGGATCGCCTCCTGCACCGGCAGCTCGAAGGTCTCGGCCAGATAGTCGAAGACGCTCGTGACCTTCACCGGATCCCCGCCGTTCGCCGGCAGGAGGTGGAGGTCGCCGTTGTTTTCGCGGTTGCTGATCCCGAAGACGTGCTGTCCGGCTGAGGCCTGGAAGTTCCATCCCGAGAGCGAGTGGTCGCCGGCGGTGAGCGCGGTCGGCGTGCCATCGTCCAGCGTGCCGTGGAACAGCTCGGTCCGCACCCCGGTGTTGGCGGTGAAATAGATCGAGCCGTCGGGCGCCCAGCGGGCGCTGTTGACCTCGTGGGTCATGTCCTCGTAGAGCACCCGGTGCGCTCCCCCGGCAGCCGGCATCACGAAGATGTTGTCGTTGAAGTAGGTCTCGAAATCGGCGCTCGAATCGGAAAGGAACATCACGTGGGCGCCGTCCGGAGAAAGCTGGGCGCCGAACTCGCTCACCGTGTTGTCTGTTAGCTGCGCCGCGTTTCCGCCGTCCGCGTCCATGATCCAGACCTCGCCCTCGTCCCGGTTGTCAACCAGCGGGCTGAGGGACCGGTGGTGGGCGATACGCATGCCGTCGTCCGAGAGCCGGAACCCGATCACCGAATAGTCGCCTTCGGTGATCCGGTCTGCCTTCTGCGGCCCGTCGCCGTCGGCGGCCACCCGGAAGAGATGCTGCTGCTTGTAGTCCTCGTCGAACGCGAACACGTCGTCCGCGAGCTTGTCCTTCTTCTTTTCCTCCGGCGTCTTGGCGTTCGGGGCGGTGAAGTAGATATGCCGGCCGTCGGGCGAGAACTGGAACGACCGCACCGAACTGCCGTGCTCGGTCAGCGGGGACGCCTCGCCGCCGCGGTTGCGCATCATGTGGATCTGCGTTTCGGAATCCTCGCCGCGCTTTGCGAGAAACGCGACCCGCATCCCGTCGGGCGACCAGCGGGGGCTGGACTCCCCTTCCTCACCGTTCGTGAGCTGGACCTCCCCGCTACCGTCGGCGTTGATCCGATGGATGTGGGTCGTGCGGCCGTTCTTCTTCCAGTCGGTACCGGTCCGGGTGTAGAGGATCTGGCTCCCGTCGGAAGACAGGCGGGGGCTCCCCACCGACGGAACGTCGATCAGTTCGACGATCGTCATGGGCCGTTTGTCCTGCGCGGTGACGACGGAAGCCACCAACAGGGCGAGGGAAAGAGCGAAGAGAAAACGAAAACGGAGCATCACAGGCCTCCCGGACAGACCATTGTCCCATTCATTGTCCCCTCGTTTGCGACCCGCCTTCAAACGTCGGGGGGCCGGGAGGCCGCAGGCTAGAATCGCCCCCGAGCAATTAGCCTTCGGATGCGGACTGGAATCACGGGAGCGACGGGCCTGATCGGCCGCGCGCTCGCTTCGGAACTTGCCGAGAGGGGCCACGAAGTGGTGGCGCTCACCCGGCGCGAAGGCGCGCTCACGGGGTTCCCGCCCGGAGTCCGGTCCGCCCGCTGGAACCCTCGCGGTGACGGGGCGAACGCCGACCCGGCCGGTGTGCTGGAAGGGCTCGACGCCCTGGTCCACCTTGCCGGAGAGCCGGTCGGGAAACGCTGGACGACCGCCCGCAAGCGCGCCATTCGCGAGAGCCGGGTGGAAGGCACGAAAGCCCTGGTCGCGGCCCTCGGCGCCGCCCGGAATCGGCCCTCGCGACTGCTCGCCGCCTCCGCCGTCGGCTACTACGGGGCGCGCGGCGACGAAGAGCTTGCCGAAGACGCCGCCTCCGGACACGACTTCCTGGCCGAAGTGTGCCGGGAGTGGGAGGCCGCCGCCGGCGCCGCCCGGGACTGCGGAATCGAGACGGCCTCCCTCCGGATCGGGGTCGTGCTCTCCCCGAAGGGCGGCGCCCTGGCCACCATGCTTCCTCCGTTCCGGCTGGGAGTGGGCGGCCGGCTCGGGAGCGGACGCCAGTGGACGGCGTGGATCCACCTTGCCGACGTGACAGCCGCGATCGCCCACCTCCTCGAGGCGCCTGCCGGGTCTCTCGAATCGACGTACAACCTCACGTCTCCCAACCCGGTCACGAATGCCGCCTTCACCAAGGCGCTGGGGAAGGCCCTCCGGCGACCGACCATCCTTCCGGCTCCGGGACTGGCGATGCGACTCGCCTTCGGAGAGATGGCCGACGCGCTGCTGCTCTCCGGCCAGCGAGCGGTGCCCGGGCGTCTGCTCGCTGCCGGCTTCCAGTTCGGACATCCCTCGATCGGGCCGGCGTTGACCGACCTGGTCGGTTCCTGATTGTCGGTTCCTGATTGTCGGTTCCTGAAATGCCCCGTTCCCCGTCAGCGCTACGCCGTCCGGCGGCGGGCCGCCAGTTCGCCCGCATCGTCGTGGTGGGACTCTTGTTCACCGCAACCGCGATCGCGGGCGCCATGCTCGGGCTGTTGGCTGCGTATCAGAGCGACATCCCCCTGATCGAAGAGCTCGAGGGGTACGAAGCCAGCGCAACCACCATCGTGTATGACGAGAGCGGAGTCGAAATCGGGCAGTTCGCCGTCGAGCGCCGCATCGAGTTGGATTTCGAGGAACTGCCCCAGCACCTTCGGGACGCCCTGGTGGCGTCCGAGGATCAGCGTTTCTGGCGTCACTTCGGTTTCGATCCCATCGGCATCGCGAGGGCGCTGTGGGACAACTCCCGGACCGGCCGCATCGTCTCCGGGGCGAGCACGATCACGCAGCAGGTGGCGCGCGAGCTGTTCCTGAACCGGGAAGAAACGCTCGAGCGAAAGATCAAGGAAGCGATCACGGCCTTCCGGATCGAACGGGCATACCGCAAGGAGGAGATCCTCACCTTCTACGCCAACCAGGTGTTCCTCGGTTACGGAAACCATGGCGTCGAGGCGGCGGCCCAGTTCTATCTGGGCAAGAGCAGTCCGGACCTCTCCGTCGGAGAGGCGGCCATGCTGGTCGGCATCGCTCCCAACCCCGCCCGCTTCACCCGTTCCGGAGTCTCGAGGCGGCCGAACAGCGGCGGGACATCGTGCTGGAACGAATGGTCGCCGAGGACTTCCTTTCTTCGGACGAGGCGCAGACAGCCCGGGAACAACCCATCCGGCTCCGCTCGCGCGGCAGGGACCGCTTCGCCCCTCACTTCATGGAGATGGTGCGCGGCTATCTGCGGGACCACTACGGAGACTCGAGGACCTACCGGGGGGGACTTCGGGTTTACACGACACTCGACAGCCGAATGCAGCGGGAGGCCAACGAGTCGGTGGAGCTGTCGCTGCGCGCCCACGACAAGCGGCAGGGATTTAGGGGGTTCGCCAGGAACGTCGTCGACGAGGGAGTCGAGCCCACGGAATACGAGGACGACTCCTGGAGCGCCCCGCTCGCCATGGGATCGGTGGTGCGGGGGGTGGTGACCGCAGCCGGGCCGGAGCCGGAGATCCGGATCGCCGACTACCGGGCGCGGGTGGACGCCGAGTCACTCCTGTGGACCTTCGAGACCGCCGAAGCGCTCTTCCGGGTAGGCGATGTCGGCGATTTCCGCATTCTGGCCAACGAACCCAAACCAGGGGAGGAGGAGACCGGGGAGGAGGAGACCCCCGAAGCGTCCACGAAGGGGCGCCTCAACCTGGAAAAGCCCCTCGTCGTCCGGCTCGAACAGGAGCCGCTGGCCGACGGGGCCTTCCTGGCCCTGGACATTGAGACCGGAGCCATCCGGGCCGTGGTCGGCGGGTTTGACTTCGAGCGCAGCGAGTTCAACCGGGCGATCCAGGCGCGCCGGCAGCCAGGGTCGTCGTTCAAGCCGTTCGCCTACGGTGCGGCCCTCGCTACCGGGCGGCTCGCTCCCACTTCACTCCTGCTGGACGAGCCCTTCACCTGGATCGATCCGGTGAGCGACGAGCCCTACGAACCCCAAAACTACGACGGCCAACACCTCGGCTGGATCACGATGCGGAAGGCCTTCGAGGGTTCGCGCAACGTGCCAGCGGTTCGGATGGTTCACGACATCGGCCCTGAAAACGTCGTCGCGCTGGCGCGCCGGCTGGGGATCCGCGGGGAACTCCTCCCGGTGCTCTCGATCACCCTCGGCTCGAGCGGCGTCACTCTCCTGGAGATGGTTTCCGCGTACAGCGCGTTTCCCAATCAGGGCGTCCGGATGGAGCCGTTCTTCGTCGCGCGAATCACGGACCGCGACGGGCGGGAATTGGAGCGCTTCTATCCGGAGACCGCGTCGGTCATTCCCGCGGATCTTGCGTACGTCATCACTCACCTGCTCGAGGGGGTGGTGGCGCGCGGCACCGCCGCAGGAGCACGCCGGCTCGGCCGGCCGGTCGCCGGCAAGACCGGCACCACGAACGAGTTCACCGATGCCTGGTTCATCGGCTTCGACCCCGAGATCGCCGCGGCTGTCTGGATCGGCAACGACGGAAACGAGACGCTGGGAGAACGCGAAAGCGGAGCCCGGGTAGCACTGCCTGCCTGGGTCCGTTTCATGGAAACCGGGCGCCCCGACCCGCCACGGCACGGCTTCCGGGCGCCACCCACGGTGGCGCTCGTTCCGGTGGATCTCGAAAGCGGCCAGCCGTCCGAGGGGGGGCCCAACACGATCATGGAAGCCTTCCTTCCGGGTACGGAACCCGTCGCTGGCTACGATCGCTAGCAGATTGGGCCACCGGCCCGGGCCGGCCCCGGCCGGACCCACGCACCTCCACTTCCCCTCTCCTATGCTTCCGGGTGTGGGCGACTATTTTTCGGACGCCTTTTTCAACTCCGATCCAAACGCTCAATGAAGAAAAAACTCGTTCTCCTCGGCTGCGGCGGCGTGCTCGCCGCACTCTTGCTCGGGGCCGTCGTCCTCTTCTTTGCATTTCGCTCGACATACAACGGTCTGGTCACGCTCGACGAGGGGGTGAAAGCCGGGTGGTCGCAGGTGGAAAACGTGTACCAGCGGCGCGCCGACCTCGTGCCGAACCTGGTGGCCACGGTCCAGGGGGCGGCCGATTTCGAGCGAGAAACGCTCGAAGCCGTCATTGCGGCCAGGTCCCGAGCCACCAGCATCCAGGTTTCGGCAAACGACCTCCAAAACCCCCAGGCCCTCGCCCGTTTCGAGGCGGCGCAGGGGGCACTCTCGGGTGCGCTCTCCCGCCTCATGGTCGTCGTCGAGCGCTATCCGGACATCAAGGCCAACCAGAACTTCCTGAGCCTGCAGGATGAGTTGGCGGGGACCGAGAACCGGATCGCCGTCGAACGCCGGCGTTTCAACGAATCCGCCCAGGCATACAACACGCGGCGGCGCGGTTTCTTCACCCGGATGATCGCGGATTGGTCCGGTTTTGACGAAGCCGCCTACTTCGAGGCCGACGAGGGAGCCGACACCGCACCCGAGGTGGACTTCAGCCGGTAACCGCCCGTGGAAAAAGCACCCCGCCCGGCACGCCCGCGCGAAACACCCCCAGCTTCGGAATCCGTTCGCTCGCGGGGTGGTCTTCCCACGGGTTGGTCCGACTCTCGCCACCCACTCCGAGTGCCTTTCTTCCACCGCCTCCCGGTCATCCCGGTCCTCCCGGTCATTCTGGTCCTCCCGGTCATCGCCGGGTTCTGCCTCGGTGTCCCGGCGGGGGTGGCCGCCCAGGAAACGCCGCTCCCCGCGCTGACCGGCCGGGTCGTGGACGAGGCGGAGCTCCTCTCCCCGGCGGAGGAGACGCAGCTCGAAGAGTTTCTCGCCCGCCTGGAAACCGAAACCTCGGTCCAACTCGTCCTGGTCACCGTTCCACGGATCGACGGAGCAATAGAAGACTTCAGCCCCCGCCTCGCCGAGGCCTGGGGCATCGGGCAGTCCGAAACCGACAACGGCGCCCTGGTGGTCGTCTCCCGCGACGACCGCCAGGCGCGCATTGAAGTCGGCTACGGGCTGGAGGCGGTGATTCCCGACGGGCTGGCCGGGCGCATCATTCGCGACGAACTCGCCCCCCGGTTCGCGACGGGTGACTTTGCAGGCGGCTTCGCCGCAGTCTCGATGGCGGTCGCTCAGGCCGCCGCCGGCGAATACCAAGGAGCCGGCAGCGGAGCGAATCCCGGTGCCCGGCGTACCTCCCGACGCGGGATCTCAACGCTGGTCCTCGTGGGGATTCTGCTCGGGATGCAGCTCCTCGGCTACATCGGGAACGCCTTCCATCCGGCCGGGGCAGCCGCCGCCGGGGGCGGGATCGCGGCGCTGCTCGGGTTTTTGCTGATCGGCGTGGGTTCCCTGTTCTGGCTGGTGCCGCTCGGTCTGCTTTCCGGCTTCGGAGCCACGGCCTTCACGCGCGCGACCGCAGGCCGAGGCGGCGCCTGGGGCTACGGGGGAATGTCGGGGGGCAGGGGCGTCATGTTTGGCTCTGCTGGATTCCGGGGTGGTCTCGGGGGTGGTTTCGGCGGCTTCGCAGGTGGAGGCGGCGGTTTCGGCGGAGGCGGAGCCAGCGGGAGCTGGTGACGGAGAAGTAGCCCACCATGCGCGTTCCCAAACGTCTCCGCGCCCATTTGTCCGAGGAGGACCTCGACCGCATCGCCGGCGCCATTGCAGCGGCCGAGCGCGAGACGTCGGGCGAGTTACGGGTTCACGTCGTCCCGCGGCTGCTGCCGCTCGAGAACGCCCGCCGGCGCGCCATCCGCGAGTTCTTCCGGCTGGGGGTGGACCGCACGAAGGACGGTTCCGGCGTCCTGCTGTTCCTGGCGGTTCGATCCGGCCGGTTCGAAATCGTGGCCGACCGGGCGATCAACGAGCAAGTCGGCGAAGAGGCCTGGAACGAGATCGCAGTTGAAATCACGAGCCACATCCGCGAACACGGCATTGGAGACGGCCTCGAACACGGAGTCCATCGCATCGGAGGCTTTCTGGCGCGGCATTTTCCGATCCAACCCGACGATGTGAACGAGCTTCCCGACGAAGTAACGTTCGGTTGATTACAATCTGATATAACCCTACTCATATTTAAATGATAATGCCGCCTGATTTAGTCGCCGTGTTGTCAATGACTTGGTTCGATCTTGATAACGTATCACGCAACAATGAGTGCTACGTGTTAGGATCATGGGGCGTTCCGGTGGACACCGGAACGTACTCTCCGGGTTTCGGCTCCGGCCGGATACCGAACGCATTCGAGGGAGGCAAGCTCCGATGTCCGATCCGGTGAAAGGCTCCGTAACCGACGCAGGTTCGCCACAGGGCCAAGTGCACCGTATGGTGCCCGTGCTGCCGCTCCGGGACATCGTGGTGTTCCCGCACTCCTTCCTGCCGCTCTCCGTCGGCCGCAAGAGCACGGTCCAGATGCTGCGGGACGCCACCCGCGAGGCTGCCGAAGCCGACCCGTCCGGAAGCGGCAAGGTGATGCTCGCCGTCCTCACCCAAAAGGACGATTCGGTGGACAATCCGGGCGAGGACGACCTCTACCGCGTGGGTACCGCCGCCCGCCTCGAAAAGCAGGTGCGGATGCGGGAAGGCACCGTGCGGATCGTGATCCGAGGCAGCTTCCGGTTCCGTGTCGAACGGATCGTGCAGACCGAGCCCTACGTGCGCGCCGACATCCGGGTTCTGGATGGCACGGTGGGAGCCAACAAGACCGTGGAGTTCGAAGCTCTGACCCGGAAGATCCGCGAGGAACTGCAGGAGATGATCAAGACGGATCTCTTCCCTCGCGCCCGGGAGGTCATGAAGACCCAACTCGCCCGCGTGGGAAGCGCCGGTCAGTTGGCTGATTTCGTCGCCGAACAGCTTCCGAGCCTCAACACCGAGATGCGGCAGGAGATCCTTCAGACCCTGTCCATCGAGGACCGGCTGGGGCTGGCGTACGCGGCGATTCTGCGCGAGAAGCAGGTGCGCGATCTCGGGCGCAGCATCGAGTCCAAGGTCAAGAGCGAAGTCGGCCGCACCCAGCGGGAGTTCTTCCTCCGCGAGCAGATGAAGGCGATCCAGAAGGAACTCGGCGAAGGCGACGATTCCACCAAGGAGATGGACGAGCTCCGCGAGAAGATCGAGAAAGCCGGGATGCCCGAGGAGGCCGAGAAGGAAGCGCTACGGGAATTCCGGCGCCTTGGGCGGATTCCTCCCGCTTCCGCCGAGTACACCGTGGGGCGGACGTACCTCGACTGGCTGGTCCGGGTTCCGTGGGACAAGCGGACCGAGGACAAGTACGACATTCCACGCGCCAAGGACATCCTGGAAGCGGATCACTACGACCTCGAGAAGGTCAAGGACCGAATCCTCGAGTTTCTGGCGGTTCGGGAGCGAAAGCCGGACCAGAAGGGGCCCATCCTCTGCTTTGCGGGACCGCCGGGCGTGGGCAAGACGAGCCTGGGCAGGTCGATCGCGAAGGCGGTCGGGCGGGAGTTTGTGCGGCTCAGTCTCGGAGGCATCCGCGATGAGGCCGAGATTCGCGGACATCGACGCACCTACATCGGGGCGCTGCCCGGGCAGATCGTTCAAGGCCTCGTGCGGGCGGGCACCCGAAACCCCGTCTTCATGCTGGACGAGGTAGACAAGCTGGGCATGGACTTCCGGGGCGACCCCAGTTCGGCCCTGCTCGAGGTTCTGGATCCCGAACAAAACGACACCTTCCGCGACCACTACCTGGATCTGGCGTTCGATCTGTCGGATGTTCTCTTCATCGCGACCGCGAACATGATGGATCCGGTTCCGCCGGCGCTCAGGGACCGGATGGAAATCCTCGGCCTCCAGGGGTACACCGAGGAAGAGAAGATCCAGATCGCGGTCCGCCACATCCTTCCGCGCCAGCTCGAAAACCACGGACTCGAGGAAGAAGAGGACCAGCCGGTCTTCGGCCGGGAATCTCTTGCGCTCATCATCCGGGATTACACGCGCGAGGCAGGTCTCCGGAACATGGAGCGGTCGATCGCGAAGATCTGCCGCAAGGCGGTTCGGAAGCTCGCCGAGGGAGAAGCGGGGCCGCTCCAGGTCTCTCCGGAGGTCGTGAGCGAGCTGCTCGGTGCGCCCACCTCGCTCTCGCGAGAACTCGTGGAGCGGGTCAGCGTGCCGGGGGTGGCCGTTGGGCTCGCCTGGACGCCGGTGGGAGGAGATATCCTCTTCGCCGAAGCGTCCCGCATGAAGGGAAACACGCGCCTGACCCTCACCGGCCAGCTCGGCGACGTGATGAAGGAGTCGGCTACCGCCGCGCTTTCCTGGGTCAGGCAACACGGCGCAACCTACGGGATCCAGACCGGGTTCTACCGGAAGTCGGACATCCACTTCCATGTGCCGGAAGGCTCCACCCCGAAAGACGGCCCCTCCGCGGGGATCACGCTGGTCGCGGCGCTCATCTCGGTCCTGACCGGAACGGTGTGCCGGCCCGAGCTCGCGATGACCGGTGAAATCACCCTCACCGGCCACGTCCTCCCGGTCGGAGGGATCAAGGAAAAACTACTGGCCGCCCACCGCTACGGAATCCGGGAAGTCATTCTGCCCCGGTTGAACGAGGGGTCCTTTCTCGAGGATGTGCCGGATGAAATCCGGGATGCGCTTCAGATCCACCTGGTTTCGAACCTGGAGGAGACCATCCCGATCATCTTCCCGAACCTCGCCCCTGCCCCGACGATCCCTGGCCCCTCGATCGCCGCCGGGACGACACCCGACCAGATGCTGATGCAGTAACGCCTCCTCCCGGCGACAACGTCCGTTCGCCGGACCCATCTCCGTTGAAGTACCGCGACTACTACGCCGTTTTGGGAGTTGGGAAACAGGCCGACGAGTCCCAAATCAAACAGGCCTACCGGCGACTCGCGCGAAAACACCATCCCGACCTGAATCCCGGTGACCGCGAGGCCTCCGAGCGCTTCAAGGAAATCGGTGAGGCCTATGCGGTGCTCTCCGATCCGGACCGGCGGCGGCGGTACGACCAGTTGGGACCTGACTGGGCCCAGCAGGGGCGAAACGCCCGGGCCCGGGCAGCGGGAACTGCGGGCGGACCGCGGCCCGGTCCGGCCGGACTTGACGACTTCTCGAGCTTTTTTGTCCATCTCTTCGGCCCGGATTCCCCCTTCGGCCCGATCGACGGCAGAGCGCGCCGGTCTCCGGGTTGGCCGCCTGCTTCCCGGTATCGGCCGCCGGGCCCGGCGCCCGATCCGGCCGGCCGGCCGGGGGTCGTCGAGATCAGCCTCGAGGAGGCCTACCGCGGCGCGCTCCGGCAGCTCCGCCCCGGCAGGAACGGGTCATACCGGGTCCGCATCCCGCCCGGAGTCCGGGACGGGGCGCGGCTGAGAGTCCGGACTCCCGACGGCGACTCGATACTGGTGGTTCGCGTAGCGGATCACTCACGGTTCCGGCGCGAAGGCGACAACCTCGAAGTCGAAATCCCGGTTCGTTTTGCCGAAGCCGCGCTCGGTGGAGAAATCGAGGTTCCCACGCTCGGCGAACCGGTGCGGATTCGCATTCCAGCCGGAGTGTCCGGCGGTGGCGCACTGCGGGTTCCCGGCCGGGGAATGCCTCGCACCGGCGGCGGACACGGCGATCTGGTGGTCCGCGTCCAGATCGCGGTCCCCAAGGATCTGACGCCGGAACAGAAGGACTTCGTCCGGCGCTTTGGAGCCAGCGAGGACTCCTCAGGAGAATGATTCGCCCTGGCGCCGGGGTTAACAGCCGGTGGTGAAACCCGCGTGAGCGCCGAGACGGGCGAGGCGCCCGGCTGACAAGGCGCGCGAGGGAGGAGCCCCCACCGGGAGAACTGGCCCGGGTGTATTTCGACCGAAGCGCAACGCAGAGCCCCGCGAAGCGGGGCGGTTCAGGCGGGATGCATCGCTCGTCGAACGCCGCGTGGGTTTTGCCACAGGCTGTTAAAGCCTTCCTCTCAGGATCCTGGGCGACCCACCCGTCAGATCGACGATGACGGAGGGTTCCCCGCCCGGGGTCCGTCCTCCATCCAGGATCCGGAGGTTCTGCGCGTTCCGGCCCGCAAACGCCTCCCGGACCTCGGAGGCAGTAGCCGCCGGCGGCCGGCCGCTCGGATTGGCGCTCGTCGAAACCACCGGATGGCCGAGGGCTTCAGCCAGCGCCCGCGCCAGCGGATGCGAACTCACCCGGACCGCCACCCCTTCCCCACCAGGGCTACGGAGCGGCAGTACCAGGGTGACGGGACCGGGCCAGTAGCGATCCGCGAAGGCGGCCGCCGCTTCGGACAACTGGCAGACGCCTTCTACCTGCGCCCGGCTCGCGGCGATCCAGGGTAGCCGGCGGTCTCCCGGGCGACCCTTGAGGCGGAATACCTCGGACACCGCTGCAGCGGAGCGTGGATCGGCGCCCAGTGCATAGAAGGTTTCGGTGGGGAAGGCCACCACGGCGCCGGAGCGCAGATCCGCGGCCATCCGGTCGACCGCCTTCGCCTCCACTTCCGACAAACGCCCCACCGGGAACTGCCTCTTTCCGCCAGCGTCGAAGGGCATCGGAAAGGGCCTAGGAATCGCCGCGCCGGGCGCGCGGATGGTGCTCGTCGTACACCCGCCGCAGGCGCTCCTCGGTGACGTGGGTGTAGATCTGGGTGGTGGTGATCGAGGCGTGGCCAAGCATCTGTTGCAGGCTCCGCAGGTCGGCCCCGCGCTCGAGCAGATGCGTCGCAAACGAGTGGCGCAGCACGTGAGGTGAGAAGCGGCGCGGGATCCCCGCCTGTTCGCCGCGAGTCCTGACGATCTGCCAGAACCGCTGACGGGTCATCGGCCCGCCGCGGGCCGTCACGAAGAGCCAGGGCGACCCGGTCTCCCGGCCCCGCTTCCCCAGCACGCGAGGCCGCCCCTCGCGTATCCACGATTCCAGGCTCGCGGCGGCGACGTCTCCGTAGGGAACGATGCGCGCCTTGTCCCCTTTGCCGATCACGGTGACGTAGCCCGGCCCCTCGTCGCGCGCGGAAACCGCATCCTTCACCCGTAGGCCTACGAGTTCCGACACCCGAAGACCGGTCGCGTAGAGCATCTCGAGCATGGCCCGGTCGCGCAGACCCAGCGGGGAGTCATCGGGCGCAGCGAGCAGTCGCTCCACTTCGTCGGGTGACAGATAGCGGGGGAGCCCCGGCAGGGCCCGCGCTACGGTAATTCCCTCGGTGGGATCCTTCTCGATGGCTCCGCCGGCCATCAGGAACCCGTACGCGCCGCGGATCGCGGAGGTGATCCGCTGTATTGACCGGAAGGAGAGGCCGCGGCGGTGCAGATGGGTGAGAAAGCGTTGCAGGTCCCTGGTGTCGAATTCGGCAAGCGCACGGCCGGCGCCGAACTCGTTCAGCTTCCCGAGATCGCGGCGGTAAGCGTCGAGCGTGTTTTCCGAAAGCCGGCGCTCCACCCGGAGGTGGTTCAGAAACTCCTCCGCCTGCGGGTCCCCCGCCGCCGGCGAAGCCCGACCCGCCGCCGGCGAAGCCCGACCCGCCGCCGGCGAAGCCCGACCCGCCGCCGGCGAAGCCCGATTCGCCGCGGGCGAAGCCCGATTCCGTGCGGATCGTTCTTCCGCGCCCATAGGCGCCGGACGCCGTTTCCCCGCCCCGCAACTCACGGATGGCTTCCCCCACGCCCTCCGCCGCCGAAACCGAACCGTTCGCCGAGCGCCCGGAGCGCGTCCCAGATCGGTTCCCATTCCCGCGGCGCGAAAAGCCGTATGGAGAACCAGAAGACGAGGCCTCCGGCAGCGGTGGCGAGCAGCGTCGTGGCGGCATCGCCCCAACCGCCGCTTCCGAAACGGCCGCCGGCAAACCGCGCGAGCAGCCATGCGGTGCCGCCAGTGGCGGCCGCGACCGGCAGGGCGCGAAGGCCGGCTCTCGCCACTTCCGAAAACAACGCTCTTGCCCGGGACCGGCCCGATGGATCCGCGCCGAGCCTGGGAATGAGCAGAACGGCCAGCAATCCGGCCGAGAACCAGGCCACCGAAACGGTCGCGAGCGGCAGGCCCAGATGACCGAAACCCGCGGCAACCACGAAACTCCGAGTCGCGATCCAGGTGACCACGGTGCCGACACCGGCGACCAGGAACGGCGGCCGCGTGCTTCCGAGCGCGAAGAACGCGTCGGACAGCAGTTTGGTCGCGCCAAAAGCGGGGAGGCCCAGCGCAAAGATCGAAAGCACCCGGGCGACCTGCTGGGCATCCCCGGCGCTGAAGGCTCCGCGCTGGTAGATGACCGCGACGAACGGCGTGGCGATCCCGACGAGGCCGGCGGCGGCAACCAGCGTCAACACCAGCATGAGGCGGCCGGATTGCCCGAGTATCCGACCGAAAGCGTCTTGGTCACCGCGGCCGGCGGCGCGGGTAAGCGCCGGCAGGGTGGCGCTCGACAGGGCGACTCCGATGAGCCCGGAGGGAAGCTGTACGAGGCGGTAGGCCATCGTGAACCAGGCGAGCCAGGAGGTTCCGGCGGAAGCGAAGTGCCTCGAAATGATGACGTTGATCTGCAGCGTCCCGGCAGCGCCCGCTGCGGGCGCAAAGAGACGGCACACCCGGCGAAAGGCCGGATCGGAGACCGTGGCTCGCATTCCCCCCGTGGCCACCGGCCGATAGCCATCCCGGCGAAACCATCGCCACTGCACCAGCAGTTGGACGAGTCCTCCGACCGGCACCCCAATCGCGAGCCCCGCCATCGGGTGAAGTCCCCAGCGGGGAGCCGAAAGGAATCCCAGCGCGGCGAAGACGATGGTAGTGACGTTGAAGAACGAGGAAGCCACCGCCGGGAGGAAAAACGAGTTCCGCGCCTGCAGCCCCCCCATGAAGAGTGAGGCGACCGACGCGCAGGCGATGAACGGGAACATCACGCGGGTGAGCCAGACGGCCAACTCCCTCGGTGTTTCGAGACCGAACCGCAGGGACTCGGGAAGCGGTTCGTCGAACGCTCCCCGCGAGAACACGAAATCCACCAGTTGGGGAGCGAACACCATACCGACAACGGTGACCAGGAGGCTGACCGGCAGCAGCACCCGGAAGACCCGCCCGAAGAGCCGATGGGCGGCCTCTCTTCCTTCCCCCTGGTCCACGCCGGCGAACGTCGCAACGAACGCTTTCGAGAGAGCCCCCTCGGCGAGCATCTCCCGAAGGGTGTTCGGGAAGGTGTACGCCGCGTAGAAGGCGTCGAGCAACCGGGTCGGGAACAGGAAGGCGAGGGTTTGTTCCCGGACCAGGCCGGTGAGGCGGGAGAAAACAACCCCGAGGCTCACGGAGCCGGCGCGGCGCGCCAACTGCCGTTCGTCAACCGAGCCCGGCGCCCGCACTTCGCCCGTCTCCCGAGTACGTCGCTCCGGCGTCGCTCCCGGGGTGTTTCCGCCCTCGCCCGGCATTGCGACAGCGTAGCCGAGGGGAGTGCGTACGCGTGCCGTCAGGGACAACAGTGGTGCGCGGTTTCGCTCGCATCCGGGAGGCGATGCCGGTCTGTAGGCCCGCAACCGCGAGAACTGGCCCGCGCTCCCCTTGCACCGCACTTTTTCTCCCTCGGCGGAAAGCCACGATCGGCGTCTTGCCGAGCGAACAACAACTCATGGCACGTGTCCGGGGGGAACACCACTACGCCTGAGGGAGCCATGGCCGCGATGGGCACCGCGACGCCACTCGGCGTCCACGCCGTCCGCGGCGCCCGCCGCGCCGCCGGAGGTCGGCGTTCCCGTGCCTGCGCGCCACCTGCGCTGCCGGGGTTCACGCCGAGAGGGAGGCCATCCGGGAGATCGGGGTTCGTCCCGCCGCCCGCCTGCGGCGGGCTGTGCCGGCCCCCACCGGGAGAACTGGCCAGAGGTCGGCGTTCCCGTGCCTGCGCGCCACCTGCGCTGCCGGGGTTCACGCCGAGAGGGGGGCCATCCGGGGGGTCGGGGTCCGTCCCGTCCGCCCGCCTGCGGCGGGCTGTGCCGGCCCCCACCGGGAGAACTGGCCAGAGGTCGGCGTTCCCTTGCCTGCGCGCCACCTGCGCTGCTGGGGTTCACGCCGAGAGGGGGGCCATCCGGGAGATCGGGGTCCGTCCCGCCGCCCGCCTGCGGCGGGCTGTGCCGCCGGAGGTCGGCGTTCCCTTGCCTGCGCGCCACCTGCGCTGCCGGGGTCCACGCCGACAGGGGAGCCAACCGGGAGATCGGGGTCCTTCCCGTCCGCCCGCCTGCGGCGGGCTGTGCCGGCCCCCACCGGGAGAACTGCCCAGAGGTCGGCGTTCCCTGGCCTGCGCGCCACCTGCGCTGCTGGGGTCCACGCCGACAGGGGAGCCATCCGGGAGATCGGGGTCCGTCCCGCCGCCCGCCTGCGGCGGGCTGTGCCGGCCCCCACCGGGAGAACTGCCCAGAGGTCGGCGTTCCCTGGCCTGCGCGCCACCTGCGCTGCTGGGGTTCACGCCGAGAGGGGGGCCATCCGGGAGATCGGGGTCCGTCCCGCCGCCCGCCTGCGGCGGGCTGTGCCGGCCCCCACCGGGAGAACTGGCCAGAGGTCGGCGTTCCCGTGCCTGTGCGCCACCTGCGCTGCTGGGGGCCACGCCGAGAGGGGGGCCATCCGGGAGATCGGGGTCCTTCCCGTCCGCCCGCCTGCGGCGAGCTGTGCCGGCCCCCACCGGGAGAACTGGCCAGAGGTCGGCGTTCCCGTGCCTGCGCGCCACCTTGCGCGAGCGGCGCCGCCTTCCAGATGACGCCTGGCCAAGCGCGAAAAAAACTGATGGCAGCGAACTCCGTTCGCTGCCCGCGTTTTCGGGGGGAAAGTGTGAAAGGGGGGCTCGCCCCCCGTTCACAAAAAGGCAACTACAAATCGGAACTCGCCGAAGCGCACGCCAGTGCGCGAGGGAGTTTCGATTCCGGCGCGAAGCGCCGGGCGGTTCGGGAGCGGGGGCCCAATTCCTTCCCTCTCGACAACCGAAACCGGTCCAGCGGTGTGCCCCCGCTCCTGGACCGCTCGACCCCGGGCGCGAAGCGCCGGGCGGTTCGGGAGCGGGGGCCCAATTCCTTCCCTCTCGACAACCGAAACCGGTCCAGCGGTGTGCCCCCGCTCCTGGACCGCTCGACCCCGGGCGCGAAGCGCCGGGCGGTTCGGGAGCGGGGGCCCAATTCCTTCCCACTCGACAACCGAAACCGCTCTAGCAGTGTGCCCCCGCTCCTGGACCGCTCGACCCCGGGCGCGCAGCGCCGGGCGGTTCGGGAGCGGGGGCCCAATTCCTTCCCACTCGACAACCGAACCGGTCCAGCGGTGTGCCCCCGCTCTCGAACCGCTCGACCTGAAGTAGCATTCCCGGCGCATTGACCGCGCCGGAAGACACCCCACCGCCGGTTGCGAGGCGCGGCCGCCTTTTCGCTGCCTTCGTACCCGCCGCCTTGACTGTCGGCCTGCTTGCCGCCGCACCGGCCGCGGGTCAGGACCACAAGTTCCGACTCTTCGCCGGCGCCGGGCTGCAGTTCTTCGCGCGTCCGGAGTTGAGTCCGGGGAGGGGCGCAGGACTCGGGGGGGAAGCCGCCTTTCGAGCCACGGAACGCATCAGCTTCGGCGCCGGTTTCTTCTTCGGGCGTTCCAACCGGCGCTACACGGCCGCGAACGAGCCGGTCGAAGACGTGATCGCCGAACCGGCGTACCAGTTTCGGACGAATCGGTACCATCTCGACGGATCCATCGTCTACCACCTCGGCCGGCGCCAGCCGTTCCAGATGTACGTCGTCGCCGGAGGCGGCATCGTGAAACGCGACGAACTCCGAGAGGACCTCATCTACGAAACCGCCGACCCCGGAGAAACCCAGCCGGGAGCCGTGGGGATCCGGATCCCGGTCGGCAACGAAATCACGTTGGAGCACACCGCGTACGCCCCGACCGCCCACCTCGCAGTCGGTTTCGAGGTGTACGTCTTCTCCTACCTGTCGGCGCGCGCGGAATACCGCATCTGGTCCTCGAAGGATTTTTCCTTCCGCACACAGCAGGCCATGATCGGGGTCAACTACTACAAGTAAGCGCCCGGTTCCGGGACTCCTGACTTGGCCTGAATGTCGGATCGGCGGCGCCCAGTCTTCCCGGTGGTCCTCCCGGTGGGGGCCCGACCGGTCGTCGTAGCCACCGTCCTGCTGTTCGGCTTCTGGGTTGCGCTCTCGGGAAAACTGGACGCCTTCTACCTCTCGCTCGGCCTGATCACCGCCGTCGCGGTCGCGCTCGCGACCGCCAGGCTCTACCAGGTGCCTCCCCAGCCGATGCCACCGGACGAATTCGGGCGCGCTCCGCTCCGGTGGCGCCTTTTCCTCGGCTATTGGATGTGGTTGGTCGTGCAGATCTTCCGGTCGGCGATCGAGGTTTCGAAACTGGTGCTGAATCCCCGGCTCCCCATCGCACCCCGGGTGGTGCGGATCGCGGATGACCTGCCCCATCCCATTGCCCGCCTTACCCTCGCTCACTCCATCACGCTGACTCCCGGCACCGTGACCATCGATTGCGACGACGACGGGATGGAGATCCACGCCCTCGACCCGGAGGCCGCGAGCAGCCTGGGTACCGACGGCGGACCGATGGCGGCAAGGGTGCGGGCGCTCTTCGGCCCTCCGGCGCGCTGATGCCCGTTTTGCTGACCGCTTTCGCGGGCGCCATTTTTGTGGCGATCGGCGGATCGCTCTTCCGGGTCGTTCGCGGCCCGACACTCTGGGACCGGCTTTCCGGTGTCGCCCTGATCGGGACCAAGACCCTGATCCTGCTGGTGGTCGCGGGCGAGCTTTCCGGGAAGCCCGAGATGTTCACGGACATCGCCCTCGCCTACGCGATGATCGGGTTCCTCGGCGCTCTCGTCCTCGCGAAGTACTTCGAAGGAACCAGCAGCCCGTGATCTCCTGGGTCAACTTCACCGACGCGCTCGCGGTCCTCCTGCTCGCGGCCGGGCTCTTCTTTACCCTGGCGGCCGTCGTCGGGATCCTCCGCCTTCCCGACTTCTTCACTCGTCTGCACGCCATCGGGAAATGCGACACCGCCGGACTCTCGCTCAGCCTCCTGGGGCTCGCCCTGCTGGCGCGGGATCCCGCGGTGACCGTCAAGCTGGCGCTCGTCCTGATCCTGGTAGCGGTGGCCAACCCGACGGCAACGCACGCCCTGGCCCGGGCGGCCAGGAGGAGCGGCGTTCCCGTGTGGCGCGCGGATGAAGCGGGAGATCCGCCCGGAGAGCGATGATGGCTGAGGGACACCTGATCAGCGTCGGACTGCTCGCGGTGATGCTGCTCTCGGGGGCCACTGCCCTCGCCGTGAGAGACCTGCTGGCGGCCGCGGCGCTCTTCGGCGTCTTCAGTTTTTCGGCCGCCACCTGGTTCGCGCTCATGGGCGCCGTGGACGTCGCGTTCACCGAAGCCTGCGTCGGTGGGGCGCTGACCACCATCTTGTTCGTCTCGACCGCGTTCCGCACGAGCCGGAGGTTCGATTGATCGACGGGTCCACGCCCGCCGCGGCCCCGGGCAATCAGTGGGGCGGATCGGCTCGCATCCGGCTGCTGTTCGGCGCCGTCGCATTCCCGGCGCTCTTTGTCGGCCTCGTCCTGGCCATGGCGGAGATCCCGCGGTTCGGGGATCCCGCCTCTCCCGCCGCAACCCACGTCTCTCCCCGTTTCATCGAGAAAGCGGCCGAGGAGACGGGGGCCGCCAACATGGTCACGGCGGTGCTGGCGGACTACCGCGGCTATGACACCCTCGGAGAGACCGCGGTGATCTTCGCGGCCGGCCTGGGCTGCCTGGTGATCCTCGCCGGGGCCGCCCGGGACCGCGCCGATCTTCCCGGGCCCGGGATGTCGCATCCGTTCGGGAGCGTCCTGCTGGACGCGGCCGCCAGAATCCTGGTCCCGGCCGTCCTGGTATTTGCCGTCTATGTGCTCGTTCATGGCCATATCAGCCCTGGGGGCGGCTTTCAGGGCGGCGTACTGTTCGGCTCCGGACTCGTCATGATGCGGCTCGTCTGGGGACCCCCGAACGCCTCCCGAAGTGAGGCCCCGGGAGTTCCCGCGTTCGGTCCCGGCCTGCGAGGCGCCCTGATCCTGGCGTGCGCCGGGATCCTCGGGTACGTCGGGATCGGCCTCGCGGCGATGGCGTTCGGGGGTTCCTTCCTGGATTACGGAACCCTCCCCCTCGGCGGCGACCCCGCGCACGTGCGGGAACTCGCCACTCTCGGGGTCGAAGCCGCCGTCTTCCTCACCGTCGCCGGCACGGTCGCCATCCTGTTCGACACGATCAGCATCGGGATGCGGGAAGATGGAATCGGGGTCCCACCCGGCCGGAGGCCGGCGGAATGACCGCGCCCAAACCGCAGCCGCGCTCGCGGGACCGCCTCGCGGCCCGGCCTTCCGGTAAGTAATGAAGCGGACAGCCCGATGATGACCTACGCCTTTGCGGCCGCGCTCTTCACCATCGGACTTGGCGGCATGGCGCTGCTGCCGAACCTGCTCCGGAAACTGCTCGCGATGAACGTGATGCAGGTCGCGGTCATCGTCTTCTTCGTCTCCCTCGCCTACAAGGACGGAGCGACGGTGCCGATCTTCGACGGCGCCGGCAGTCCGGCGGCCGCCGACTTCATGAACCCGCTGCCCCACACGTTGATGCTCACCGCCATCGTGGTTTCGGTTTCGACCACCGGCCTGGCGCTCGGCCTGCTCGTACGAATTCGGCGGCGGTTCCGCACTCTCGACGAACATCGCCTGCTCCAGAAACTTCGCTAACGGATCTGGAACCGGTGCGAGACATTCTTCCGGGCCTGTTGGTCGCGCTCCCGCTGACCGGAGCGGCTCTCGTCCCCCTGGTTGCGGTCCTGCTCGGGCGCGGCACCCGGGGGTTGGCTCTCGGCATGCATGCGGCAATCTTCGGGGCGGCCCTGGGGCTCTTCTGGTCCGTGGCCGCTGGCGGACCGATTCGCTACGCGGTGGGAGGCTGGCCCGGCCCCTGGGGCATCGAGCTGTGGTTTGACGGCCTGAGCACGCTGATCGCGGCGCTGGTTGCGGGAATGGCCTGCTTCGCCGCGTTCGCGCAGACCTTCGGCGCCGATCAGGAGGGGACTACACCCACGGCGACTCCACTTCGGGAGGGTCTGTTGCGGGGGGCCATGCTGCTGCTGCTCGGGGGCCTGCTCGGCATCGTCGTCACCCGGGACGTTTTCAACCTTTTCGTCTTTCTGGAGATTTCTTCACTCGCCGCCTACACGCTGGTCGCCTCCGGCGGAGGCCGAGCCACGGTAGCCGCCTTCCGGTACCTGCTCGCCGGCACCGCGGCCGGTTCGCTCTATCTGTTCGGGGTCGGCTTCCTCTACGCGCTGACCGGAACCCTGAACATGGACGACCTCGCGGCGCGGCTTCCCTCGGTGGAAGCGGACGCCGCCCTCACCGTGGCGGTGGTCCTGATCGCCGTCGGCCTCTCCATCAAGGCTGCCCTGTTCCCGCTCCACGGCTGGCTGCCCGACACCTACGTCTACTCGCCGACGCCCGCGGCGGGGTTCATCGCCGCGGTCATGGCCAAGGTGAGCGCCTACGCGCTCCTCCGCCTGCTCGGTGAAGTCCTCGCCGGAACCGCCGCGGGGGCGGTGGTGCTCAGCGTCCTCGTCTGGCTCGGAGTTCTCGGAGTCCTGGTCGGCGGGATCCTCGCCGTCGCCCAACGTTCCGTCACCCGCATGCTGGCCTGGTCCAGCATCTCCGCGATGGGAATGATCCTGATCGGAGTGGGGATGGGATCCACCCTCGCCATCACCGGCGCCCTTTTCCACATAACGGCCCACGCATTGGCCAAGGGATGCCTCTTCTTCGGCGCCGGCGGGATCCGCACGCGGTGCGGAGGGGACGGCATCGACCGGTGGGCGGGGCTCGGCGCCCGCGCTCCCTGGACGGTGGCGGCTCTCACGGTGGCCGCGCTTTCCATGATCGGCATTCCGCCGACTGCCGGATTCTTCTCGAAGTACTACCTGCTCGCGGCGTCGGTTGGACAGGGAGGACCCGCGGGAGTGGCGGCCTTTACCGCCATCATCATTTCCAGCCTGCTGGCGACCATCTACTTCCTGCGCGTTTTGGAGGCCGCGTGGTTCCGGGCGCCCGCGGATGCGCCTGACTCCGTTTCCTCCGGCGAACCCCCCGCCGGCGGGAAGCCCCCCACTGGCCGAAAGCCCCCCGCTGGCCGGAAGCCCCCCGCTCTCCTCCCCCGGTCGCTGTCTTTACCCGTGATCGGGCTCGCCGTCCTGGTCCTGCTCACCGGGGTCTTCGCGCGCCCCTTCGAGCGCCACGTTCTCCCCGACTGGCACTCCGACACCGCGCGCGCTTCCGCTGTTGACCCGTGACTGAGATCGTCTCCCTTCGCCCGCTCCTGGCGGTCGGTGCGGGACTGGCCGCCGTATTGCCGATTCTCCTCAGCGGGCGGCGCCCCGCGCTCCGCGAGGCGTGGACCTTCCTGGCGGGGGCCGTCCAGCTCGGCGCCGCGCTTTCGATGCTCCCCGCCGCCTTCGGGGGCGCTGCCCACCTGAGCCCGGCCCTGCCCCTGTTGCCGGGAATGCCGCTGCAGTTCCGCGCGGACCCGTTGGGCCTCATTTTCCTGACGCTTTCCTCGATCCTCTGGCTCGCCACTTCGAGCTATTCGGTGGGATACCTCCGAACGCTCGGCCTCAAACACCAGACGGGGTACTTCGCTGCCTTCGCAGCCGCCGTGGCGGCGGCCGCGGGCGTCGCGCTCGCCGCCAACCTGGTGACCTTCCTGATCTGCTACGAGGTGCTCACCCTCGCGACCTGGCCCCTGGTGGTCCACAAGCGGACCTCCGGAGTGCTCGGTTCGGGACGGTCCTACCTCGCCTACACGCTGATCGCGGGTCAACTGCTGCTGGGCGCCGTCGTCTGGGCGGGGACGCTGGCCCCCGGCGCCCAGTTCACCCCGGGCGGCTTCCTCGCGGGAACCGCCACCGACGGCGTCCTGCGCCTCCTGTTCGTGCTCCTCCTGGTGGGCGTCGGCGCGAAGGCTGCGGTGTTTCCGCTCCATGGCTGGCTGCCGGCCGCGATGGTGGCGCCCACTCCCGTGAGCGCTCTGCTCCACGCGGTCGCGGTGGTGAAGGCAGGGGCGTTCGGAGTGCTGCGGCTGACGGGATGGGTTTTCGGTCCCGAGCTGATGGACGATCTGGGGCTCAGCCTGCCGCTGGCCCTGCTCGCCGGCGGCACGATCCTCTTCGCCTCGCTACGCGCCCTCGGCGAGGACCACCTCAAGCGCCGACTCGCCTACTCGACCATCGGCCAGCTCAGCTACATCGTTCTCGGGGGCGCGATCGGAACGCCGCTCGCGCTTGCGGGAGCCGCGTTCCACATCGTCGCCCACGGGTTCTTGAAGATCACTCTCTTCTTCTGTGCGGGTTCGATCTATGCCGCCACCGGCAGAGAACACATCTCCCAGTTGTCCGGGCTGGGCCGCAAGATGCCGCTGACGTTCGCCGCGTTCGGGATCGGCGCGCTCGGCATGGCGGGAGTGCCCCTGCTTCCGGGATTCATCAGCAAGTGGAACGTCGCCCAGGGCGCGCTTTCCGGCGACCAGGTCTGGGTGGTGGTGCTGCTCGTCGTCAGCGGCCTGCTGAACCTCTCCTACTACCTGCCCATTCTCCGGATCGCGGTCTTCGAACCCGGCGATGACCGGCCCGTCCGGGAACCGTCGGCATGGCTCGTGGCGCCGCCGATCCTCGCTGCGCTGGCGGCCATCGTGCTCGGGCTGGCTCCCGACGCCGGCGCCCGCTTCTGGTTCCTCGCCACCTCCGCCGCACAGAGTGTCGCCACCGGCGCTCCCGAGTTCCTCACGGGGCTCGGAGGTGCGCCATGATCAGGGGGAAGCCGATCGGGATGGCGACGCTCGCCGTCTCCCTGACGGCTCTCGTCGGCCTTGATTTTCTTGATTTTCTCGGATTCCTCTCCGGGGCGGAACATCACGGGGGTTTCTGGAACAGTCTGCCGCTCGGCGATCTGGTTCTCGGAACGCTCGCCGCCGGAATGCTCGTCTGGTTCTCCCGCCGGATCCTGAAGCGGTTCCTCACCCGTCCCGAGAGCTATTACGACGGAGGCCGCGGGCCGTGAGCGCGCTGCTGCTGCTGCATCCCGCCTTCTGGCTGTTCCTCGGGGTGTTGTTCGTATTGGTCAACCGGCGGAGCATCCCCAGAGTACCGGTGGGCGTCATCGTCGCGATCGGGGCGCTGCTGGCCCTCCTTCGCGGGGTGGAAGGCACTCTGGAGACGAACGTCGCCGGATTCCGGATCATCTGGTTCCACGCGGACAAGCTGAGCCTCCTCTTCTCGCTGGTCTTCGCGATCGTGGCCCTGCTGGGGTTTCTCTACGGATCCCACCGGATGGGCGCCGGCGAAACGGCGGCGGCGATGCTCTACGCCGGTTCCGCGATCGCCACCGTGCTGGCGGGGGACTGGATCACCTTCTTCGTCTTCTGGGAGGCGATGGCCTTCTCGTCCCTGGCGCTGATCTGGCAGGCGGGGACGGGCCGCGCCCGGCGGGCGGGGATGCGGTACCTGCTCGTCCACGCTACCGGCGGAGCCCTGTTGTTTGTCGGGATCGCCCTCCATCTGGCCGGCGGGGGGGACGCATCGCTTGGTGCGCTGGTTTCCGGCTCGCCACCGTTTTGGCTGATCCTGGGCGCGGTCGCAATCAACGCCGCGATCCCGCCCCTCCACGCCTGGCTGACCGACGCCTATCCGGAGGCCTCTACTTCGGCCTCCGTATTCCTGTCGGCCTTCACCACCAAGACCGCGGTCTACGCGCTGCTGCGCCTTTTCCCCGGAACCGAGATCCTGGTGCCGCTGGGTGTCGCGATGGCGCTCTACGGCGTCGTCTTCGCGATCATCGAGAACGACATCCGCCGGCTGCTCGGCTACCACATCGTGAGTCAGGTCGGTTACATGGTGGCGGCGGTGGGAATCGGCACCCCGCTCGCGCTCAACGGCGCCGCCTCGCATGCCTTTTCCCACATCCTCTACAAGGCGCTGCTGTTCATGGGCGCGGGGGCGGCCATCGAGGCCACCGGTTTGCGCCGCCTTTCCGATCTGGGCGGAATCTTTCGCGGGATGCGTTTCGCGGTCGTGATGTACGGCATCGGGGCGCTCTCGATCTCCGGCGCTCCGCTCTTCAACGGCTTCATCAGCAAGTCCATGATCGTCAGCGCGGCCGGCGAAGAACACCTGCTGTGGACCGAACTCCTGCTCACGGTCGCCGCCGTCGGGACATTCCTTTCCGTCGGGTTGAAACTCCCGTGGTTCGCGTTCTTCGGCGAACGGCGGGGAGTCGGTGTCCGACCCCTGCCGACGAACCTGCTGGCGGCCATGGGAATCGCCGGCGGCCTCTGCGTGCTCTACGGGGTGTTCCCGGATCTCCTGTACAGCCGCCTCCCGTTCGCCGCTTCCTACGTTCCCTACACGCTCGACCACGTCATTTCGACAGGACAACTCCTCGCGGCCACCGGCTTCGTCTTCTTTCTGGCCCGGCGCCGCCTCGCCCCGTCTCCCACCATCGCTCTCGATACCGATTGGTTCTACCGGAAACTCCTCGGCCGGGGAGTCATGGCCACTACCCGGATTCTCGGGAGCATCGGACCCGTCGTCCGCACGCTCAGAGGCGGCGCGGTCGCACGGCTCGACGGGGCCGTTCGCGCTCTGGCGACCCAGGGGGCCACCCCCCGGCGGGCGGACGGGTTCAGCTTCCGGACATCCATAAGCTGGACCGTGCTGTTCGCCGCTGCCGGCGCCGTGGCCATCTGGATTCTGGTGTGGCTGCGGAACCTCCAGTAAGACTCGGGCGTATACAGGTGGGAGTGTTTCCCAAACCCTCGGGCCGAGGGTCGACGGCCGGCCGGCCGGTATCCCGGCCGGCATCCCTGCCGGCATCCCTGCGGCGCTAAGGTTTCCTCATGCGGCCGGCACGGTGGCTCTGGCCAGCCCTTCTGGGGATCGCGGCAGTCCTCCTGATCCTGCGGCCGTGGGCCGAGGAAACACCGGCTCCAGCCGAGGTGGACGATCCGCTCACCGAAGCCGAAGCGCTTTACGAAGAGGCGATCGACGATCTGGAATCGGCGCTCCGCTCCACGGACTCCGAGGGGTTCGGAGACCTGCACGCGGCCATGGAGCAGGAGCGGCAGGCGCTGGACGCCGCCATCGCCGACAGTCGCCGGCGCGCGGCCGCCGCACCCGACGATGAAGAAGCCCAGGAGACCCTGTTTGAAAGTCTGCGCCGGAAGCTGGATCTGTTCCACAACACCCTGATGCTCATGCGGGACATGGAACGAGGTGACAGCGCAACGGCCCAGGATCGGATTGACGCCATTTCGGGACGGGGACGCCCCGACACCGACTGACCGCCCGTGGAAAAAGCACCCCGCACCGCCCCCGGGACGAGAGACACGCCGTACGTGCCGGTCTTTCCACTTTCCCCACGGGGTGATGTCGCGCATCGCTGCGCGCCAGTTCTCCCGGTGGGGCCCGCGCCATTGTCTTGCGTGGGGAGGGGATACCCCTCCCCACCCCCCTCCCCCGCAGCGCTCCGCGCCGCGGACCGACGCCGACTGACTTTTCTCCACCGCCTGCCAAGAGTGCGGAGAGTGGACCGCCTGATCCGGCAAAAGTGCCGCGCAGCAAGCTAGAGAACCAGCCAAGGAGCAACTCGTGATGATGCATTCCCCGAATCCGACGCCGCGGCGTCCGGTCGGGCAAGGATTTTCCCGGCGCGCCGCACCGGCGGCGGTGGTTTTTCTTGCCGGCTCCCAGTTGGTGGTGGCCCAGCCCCTGACGGAGAGGGTGGAACACGCGGTGGAGATTCCGCGCGACGCCCGGATTTCGATCATGAACTTCGCCGGACATGTGGAGGTGCACGGAACCGATCCAGGTGAGGACCGCACGCTCCGCGTGATCGGGATAAAGCGACTCGAAACCGAACTCCCGCCAGAGGAGGCAGCGCGCATCTTCCGCCAGGTGAACCTGGACTTGAGGCGTCGCGGACGGCGGATTCACATCGGACCCAACCGCCCGCGCGGAGAGCAGGGAGGTTCGCCCGAGTCGGACCGGTCTTCGGAAGAGCGGAGGCAGGACCCACCCATCGCCGAGGTCCGGCCGCCCAGGCGGATCCCCCCGGTGTCGGTGGATCTGGAGGTCTGGCTCCCGGATGGGGCCTCTTTGGAGGTGCGCACTTTCACGGCGCCCATCACGATTGCCGGGATCGCCACTCCAGACGGAGACTTCCTCCTGCGCAGCGTCAGCGGGCCGATCGAGATCAGGGATCTGGAAGTCCACAACCTGCGGGCGGAAACCGTAAGCGGGAGTCTGAGTCTTGCGGATGTCCGGGCCCACCGTGCCAACTTCATGACCCTGACGGCGCCCATCCGAGTGAGCGGCGTTCTTCAGCTCGACGGCTGGTACGAGTTCCAGACCCACTCGGGGGCGGTCCTGCTGGGACTCGGATCCGTCCCTGGATTCACGGTCGCGGTCACCACCTATTCGGGCGAAATCCAGAATGACCTTGAGTTCGAGACGGAGCGCGACAGCCGAAGGCTCGAGGGCCGGTACGGGGACGGCGGGCCGCAGATCAGCGTCAGCACCTTCGGCGGGGCCATTCACCTCGCTCCGGAGGCCCGCGCCATCCGGGACGTGGAGCGTTAGTTCGAACGGCGATTGTCGCCGCGAACCCTCCTCGCTACTCGAGCAGGAAGAGAAGCACGAAGAGCCCGGCCAGGGCGTGGATCACCAAGGAGACGTCCCGGCCCTTCCCCGAGAGCAGGTGGAGAGCCGACCAGGCGATGAAGCCCGCGCCGATCCCGTTCGTGATGCTGGTGGTCAGGGGCATTCCCACCACCACGAAGAACGCCGGGATCGCCGCCAGCGGACGGTCCCAGGGCACCTTGGCGACCTCCGGCATCATGAAGATGCCGATCAGGATCAGGATGGGAGCCGCCACCGGATAGAGCGTGATCCCCTCCCCGATAGGCACCCCGCCGATCACGGACAGCAGCGGATGGAAGAACATCGAGCACAGCAGCAGACCGGCCGTCGTTAGCGCGGTGAGTCCGGTCCGGCCGCCCGCGGCAATACCGGCGGCGCTTTCGATGTAGGTGGTGATGGTGGAGGTGCCGAGCAGGCCGCCCAGCATCGTGCCGCCGGCATCGGACGCGAAGGCTGCTTCGGCTCGGGGAATCTGTCCGTCCTCCATCAACCCGGCACGGCTCGTAACGCCGAGCAGCGTCCCCATCGTGTCGAACATGTCCACGATCAGGAGCATGACCACCGCAAGGATCCAGGTGGGCGCCGCGAAGAGACCTCCGAAGTCCAGCGCAAGAAACGTCGGGAGGATCGAGGGGGGCGCCGAGACCACCCCGGTGAACTGGGTGAGCCCGAACCCCAGGCTGGCAGCGCCCGACACCCCGGCGCCGATGAGCAGCGCTCCGGGTACCCGCCGGATCACGAGGATGGCGGTGACGATGAGCCCCACCAGGGCAACTTGCACGGGGCGCGCCCCGAGGTCGCCGGGCCCGATGTAGATGTTCGGGGTGGCGACCAGCAGACCGGCCCAGCGAAGCCCGATCACCGCGATCATCAACCCGATGCCGGCCACGATCCCGTGCCGCAATGGTTCCGGGACTGCGTCCATCAGCTTCGAACGAAGCTTGAACAGCGAACTCGCCAGGAAGAGGACGCCGGCGATGAAGGTCGCGGCGAGGGCCTGCTGCCAGCTCAGCCCGAATCCACCGGTGGCAGCCGTTCCGCACAGCGTGAAAGCGAAGAAGAAGTTGAGGCCCATTCCCGGCGCGAGGGCGACCGGCAAGCGCGCGAACACTCCGGCGGACGCCGTCGCGAGCGCCGCACCGACACAGGTGGCCACCATGACCGCGCCGGTGTCCATCCCCGCCGCCCCGAGCACGATGGGATTGACCAGCACGATGTAGGCGAGGGTCACCCAGGTGGTCGCACCGGCCAACACTTCGCGCCGCAGGGTGCTGCCACGGGCTCCGATCTCGAAGAAACGATCCAGCCAACCAATCACTGCGTCGCCTCCTTCCGCCCCGGCCCCGGCCGGGCGCGCGATGGTACAATGCCGGGTCACACCGCGACTTAGCGCGGGTTCCCTGATCGGAGCGCCGGTCTCCAGACCGGCATCGCGGCCGAAGGCCGCGACATCGACACACTCAACCACCACCACGAGCCGGACCCCGTCGGGGACGGCGAAACGACCACTTCATTTCGAGAACATAGGGTTCGGAGACGTATGGCACACAGCAAATCCGCGAAGAAACGCGTTCGCCAGAATGAGGAGCAGCGCCTTCGCACTCGGCACCATCGGAGCCGCCTGCGAACCGCAATCAAGAGCCTCCGCGCCGCCGTCGCCGCCGGCGATCAGGAAACCAGTCAGCAGAAGCTTCCGGAGACCATCGCCCTGCTGGATCGGATGGCGAGCCGCCGGGTCCTTCACCGAAACGCCGCGGCCCGCACCAAGTCCCGCCTCTCCCGCCTGGTAGCAAAGGCCTAGGACGAGGAGCGCCGGTCTCCAGACCGGCATCGCGCGGGAGCGCGAAACCCGCACCGACGACCCTGCGCCACGCCAATCTCACGGCCAGGAGCGCCGGTATCTGACCGGCATCGCGCGGGAGCGCGAAACCCGCACCGACGACCCTGCGCCACGCCAATCTCACGGCTGGAGCGCCGGTATCTGACCGGCATCGCGCGGGAGCGCGAAACCCGCACCGACGACCCTGCGCCACGCCAATCTCACGGCCAGGAGCGCCGGTCTCTGACCGGCATCGTGCGGGAGCGCGAAACCGCACCGACGACCCTGCGCCACGCCAATCTCACGGCCAGGAGCGCCGGTCTCTGACCGGCATCGCGCGGGAGCGCGAAACCCGCACCGACGACCCTGCGCCACGCCAATCTCACGGCCAGGAGCGCCGGTCTCTGACCGGCATCGCGCGGGAGCGCGAAACCCGCACCGATGACCCTGCGCCACGCCAATCTCACGGCCAGGAGCGCCGGTCTCTGACCGGCATCGCGCGGGAGCGCGAAACCCGCACCGACGACCCTGCGCCACGCCAATCTCACGGCCAGGAGCGCCGGTCTCTGACCGGCATCGCGCGGGAGCGCGAAACCCGCACCGACGACCCTGCGCCACGCCAATCTCACGGCCAGGAGCGCCGGTCTCTGACCGGCATCGCGCGGGAGCGCGAAACCCGCACCGACGACCCTGCGCCACGCCAATCTCACGGCTGGAGCGCCGGTATCTGACCGGCATCGCGCGGGAGCGCGAAACCCGCACCGACGACCCTGCGCCACGCCAATCTCACGGCCAGGAGCGCCGGTCTCTGACCGGCATCGTGCGGGAGCGCGAAACCGCACCGACGACCCTGCGCCACGCCAATCTCACGGCTTGGAGCGCCGGTCTCTGACCGGCATCGCGCGGGAGCGCGAAACCCGCACCGACGACCCTGCGCCACGCCAATCTCACGGCCAGGAGCGCCGGTCTCTGACCGGCATCGCGCGGGAGCGCGAAACCGCACCGACGACCCTGCGCCACGCCAATCTCACGGCTGGAGCGCCGGTATCTGACCGGCATCGCGCGGGAGCGCGAAACCTGTGTCAAGCGACACCTAGTTTGGCCCAGATAAACGACACCCACTTTGTCACCCCAGGAGGGGTCAGTGGTGGGGGAGAAAGTGTCTCCAGCCTCTGCCGGCGCGGTAGCTGCAGGCGGCCGGAGTCCCGTCTCGCCGACCCGCGTGAAGCGCGGAACCGGAAACTCCGCCCCCCTCCCCCATAGGATTCCCCGCATGCGTGGAATCCCTCACCTCGGCTGCGCGACCCTTCTCCTCCTCATCTCCTGCGGCGGAGACCGTCCCGAGCGCGGAACGCTCCCACCGCTCCACTATCTCGCCACCGCCGATCAGGCCGGTCCGGTCGCGTACCGCGACCCGATCGGGGCCATTTCTCCGGACGGGAATTGGCTGGCATCGCTGGAGCGGGGCCAGATCCGTTTCGCCCCGGCCGCCGGGGGCGCCGCCCAGCGTCTCGGCCCGGGCACCGCGTCCATCCGCTACCTGACCTGGTTCCCCGACAGCCGCCGGGTGCTGGTTCACGAGAACGTCTTCGACCGGAGCCGGCAGGAGTGGTGGGTCTACGACCGGGCCGACGGCAGCCGGAGTCCGCTGTGGCCCGATCGCCCGGCGGACGCCGCGCCGGCAACCGGGGCGCTAGGCCAATTGAGCTGGTCCGTGGACGGCTCCGCAGTCGCCGGGGTGACCCGGGCCGACGGCGTTACGCAACTCTGGGTCCTCGACCCAGCCGGCGGCAACGCGACGCCGCAAGCCAGCGGAGGCAATCTGTCCTTCCCGGCCTGGTCGCCCGACGGACAAATCGCGTGCCTCGTCCGCACCGGACAGCGCCAGCACCTGCACCTGCCCTGTTCCGCGCCCGAACCGCTCTTCGACGAACAGGAAGCCTATGGACGCATCGCCTTCTCGCCGGACGGGGAGTGGGTGATCTACGGGGTCCCGGGCGAGGAGGGCTTCCTCGACCTCTGGATGCGCCGCGTCAGCGGTGGCCGGCGCACCCGGCTCACCCGGTTCGCGCGTGACGCCTATTCCCCTTCGGCGGGCGCGGGCGGGGAGGTCGTTTTCAAGAGCCAGGACTACCGGGTCTTCCTGGCGACCGCCCCGGCGGACGGCGGGCCCTCCGAGCCGCTCACCGCGTTCCAGTCGGAGACTCCCACCTGGAGTCCGGACGGCAGCGAGATCGCCTTCACCTACGGAAGCTGGCGGCACGTAACGGACGACATCCACTATCCGGACATCGCCCAGCACCTCGGCACGGTTCCGGTGAGCGTCGAGACGCCCCACCGGGAACCCCGGCGCGTCGTGCGGCAGTCGTACTCCGAAGATCAGGGCATGCAGTGGTCGCCGAACGGGCGCTGGATCGTCTTCCACACCCACGAGGAATCGGACGACATCTGGCTCATGGCGGCCGACGGCAGCGGAGCCCGGCAGATCAGCGAGGACGGTCACGAAACCGGCTGGGCGCGCTGGTCCCCGGACGGCCGCTTCGTGGTCTTTACGAGCTACCGCCGGGACAGAACCGGCGCCCGGCACGGCGGCCTCTACGTCATCGGCGTGGACCAGGAGACGGGCGAAGTGACCGCACGCCAGCAACAGGTACCTCTCGGGATTTTCGACCAGGACGTGATCCAGGCAGAGTGGGCGGATTCAGGCGAAACCCTCCTCTTCGAAGCCGCCGAGGCGGTGGGCAGGAAGAGCCTCTGGACGGTGTCCCGCGAGGGCGGGGAGCCGGGCCGCTTCCACGAGTTCGGGTCGGACCAGATCCATTCCGGGATCGGGGTCTCGCCGGACGGCCGCTGGGCGGCTTACATCGACCGCGCCGAAGACGGCTTCTTCCAGGTGTTCCGGGTCCCGCTAGGCGGTGGAGACCCGGAACAGGTCACCTCGGACCCGACCCACAAGACCCAGCCCGCCTGGTCACCGCTCGGCGACCGGATCGCGTTCACCGTCTTCAGCTACCGGGCCCACTTCTGGCGGATCCATCCGTTCTCGCTGGCCCGTTGAACTACCCCGCCCCCCGCCCGCAGAACATGCGCGCTGCTCCCAGACTCCTGCTCGCTATCGTCGAATAGCCGATGAAATAGAAGGACGACCAGTCGCGAGTGCGGCGGGAGCCCTTCGGAGCATCGCCGCCGCCGTGGGGACTCGTTTCCTGAAGGGTCGCTCTTGGAGTCACCCCCGTCGGCTGCTAACGCTGGTGGCGCATCAGAGCTCTTCCAGAGCCGTATGGAAGCGGGCGATGACCCGATCGTTGATGTGGTGCGGATTCGATTCCTGTATGAGTCTTGCGACCTCGATGGCACGGCTCGGAGTGAGCGCGCCAAGGCGGACGAGATCCACCATCAACCCCAGTCCACGACGCGTCCTGACGCCGTGGTGTTCACAAAGACGCCGAAGCACTGCGTCATTTGTGACGCAGGTCCACCCTTCCTTACGGCAGGCGACCAAACACAAACAATCATGAAACGACGCCCTGGTTTCAATCCCAGCTGCCTCCAGGAAGTCCTCGGTCTCGTTCTCCATGACTTCGATACCGAGTCTCTGGCAGTCAGACGCAGTGATTCCGCGCACCTCGTCGAGCACACTCCGAATCACATTAGTCGCCCCAGATGGCGCCCGGCCAGCCGGAGGATGGAGACCTCCGAGTCACGGTAGTCGATTAAGACATCGGCGTCCGCCAAGAGGACTACCCGATGCTCTCGGGCGCTGTCAGTCTGCCCACTCACCGGCCAGCCGCCTCATCTGTTCCCGGTCCATTCCGAGAATCTCCGCGGCGCGTCCGAGTGAGATCCGTTCCTCTTCGAGCGCCCGGCGCACCAGGCGTGACAAACGATCATCCATGAAATCGTGCCGGGAGAGCCCGACCGGTTCGCTCGCCCTACTCCAGTTCCAGGCGAATTCGCTCTTCGTAAGCGCCTGTGGTTCGTCAGTCTTGCGAAGGGTGCCCCCGAACGCGGCGCGATGCTGAGCCTGAAAAGTGGCCCAGACCGTTGTGGGGGCCCGCTTCGAGGTGACTAGCCGATGGAGGACAGTCTGGTAGCTGACCCGGAAAATCCTCTTGACCTTGAGAACACGTGCCAACAAGGAATGCCCTCGGGTGTCATGCCACTTCTTCTCAAACGCGGCATCCGGCATGAGGAATTCAGCGGCGAACCTGTCCGCTTCACGCTCGGTTTCATCCGGTAGTTCCGTGGCCTCTCGCTGGTACTCGAACGGGTGCAGAAGCAAGTGACCTAGTTCGTGAGCGGCGGTGAAGATCCAGCGTTCGACCGAGATCCGGTCCCAGGTGTTGACCACAACCGCCGGACCGCCATCAGGACTAGCGACGCTCAGTCCGAAGAACGAGTCGCGGTGCGTACCGAGGAGAAGCAGTTTCACCCCGTGTCTCTCCAGTAGACCGCAAATGTCGCGTACCGGCGCCTCGGGGTCGAGGGCCACCGCACCCCGGGCAACTCGAGCGGCCTCCTCTGGATCTTCGGCGGAGCCCGAAACCCGCTCAAACGCGAACGACTGGTCGTCGCCCAGCTCCTGTTCCAGCCAACAGTAGGAATCGAGCCACTTCGAGATGTTCGCCAACATCTGCGCACGGCCGTGAACCTGTGCCCGGGCACGGAACCTCACGCTCTCGAGGCGCCGGACCGCGCGAATTAGTTCGCCGATCGGCGTCCCCAACGCCTTGGCCAGCGCGACGAGTGTCCGCGCCCGCGGAACCACCTCTCCCCGTTCGATTCGTCCGAGCGCGAGCCTCGAAATCCCGGCCTGGTGCGCCAGGATCTCCTGTGTCAGCCGTCGGTCCAGACGGAGCCGAGCGACGTTCTCAGCGATGCATTTTTCGCGCATTGCACTTCTCCGGGTTGACGGGAAGTTGGAGGATACGTACCATTATATCGTGTGCTGTGGAGTTGATACTTTTTGCTCTTCCGCGAGGAGGAGGGGCAAAGGAATGGGTGGAGGTGGGAGGCGTGGCGGGTCGAGGCCCGTACGCCGCGGAGTAAGGCCATGGTGGTTGAGGTGAACATCGGCACGGGAGATATCGGAACGATCGCCAATCTCTTGATGCGGTTACATCACGATTCTCCGGATTCCCGATGAGATAAGCGATGCGACGTACGTAAGGAAGGGCGGGGTCACCTCCCCGCGAGCCCCTTCCTGGCGGATCCATCCGTTGTCGCTGGCTCCGTGATTCAACCACCCCGGCGCCTCCCCTACATAGAATCGGACCCATGCGCGCTGACTCCCCTTCCACGAACCGCCGTCTTCGCGGGGCCGCGACCCTGCTTCCGCTACTGCTCGTACCCGTCCTGGCGGCCGCCCAGGAGGGACAAACTCACACGTACATTCCGGAACGCGGGTTCCAGAGCTTCGCGGTTCGGGAGCCGGTCGTCCGGTTGGCTCCCGGGGACACGCTGATCAGCGAGACCATGAACGGGGCGTTCCTTCCCGAGGGGGAGCGGGACCGGGCCGGCGAGGTGGGACCCATCTACATCGAAGGGTCGGAGCGGGGCGACACGTTGGTCATCCGGGTCATTCGGCTGGAACTCAACCGGGACCGGGCCTATTCGGGGACCTCCGCCGGGTTCGCGGCACTCACCATGACGCCCCAGACCGCGATGCTCCACGAGCCGGTGCCCCAGCGCCGCTTCGAATGGGAACTGGACCTCGAAGCGAACACCGGCACTCTTGCCCTCCCAGCGAGCGGCAAGGACCCGGTCACCGTGGAGCTTTCCCCCATGCTCGGCCGGATGGCCGTCGCCCCGGACCGGGGCGAGGTGATCTGGAACGCCGCTCCCGGCAACTTCGGGGGGAACATGGACACCCCGGAAATCCGCGAGGGCGTGACCGTGTACCTCCCGGTGTTCGAGCCGGGCGCCTACTTCTATTTCGGCGACGTCCACGGCCTGCAGGGCGAGGGGGAGATCACCGGCACCGGGCTCGAGACCACGGCGGAGGTTACTTTCGAGTTCGACCTGATCAAGGGGAAGTCCATCGCCTGGCCCCGGATCGAGAACGACGAATACATCATGGTCGCCGGCTCGGTTCGGCCACTGATGGACGCGTTCCGCATCGCCCATACGGAGATGATCCTCTGGCTGGAAGGGGAATACGGGTTCGACCGCTGGGAGGCGCTGCAGCTCCTGTCGCAGCTCGGCAAGGCGCGCATCGGGAACGTGGTGGACCCGAACTACACGGTGGTCGCCATGTTCCCGAAGAAGCACCTGCCGCGCTGACGGCGGCGGGGTCGGCACAACCTCGCCGGCCGGCCTATTGGAGTGGGGGCCGGTAGAGCCGCAGTCCGGGGATGTCGGAGAAGTCCTTCTCGTTGAGCGTCCACAACTGCGCCTCGGCGACCAGTGCGCAGGCGGCGATCGCGATGTCCGTGTCCCGCCCACGCGCGCGGCGGACCACCCGGTAGAGATCTGCGGCCGTCCGCGCCTCCACGGCGCCGAAGGGAAGAACCTGGTCCCGGGGGAAGAACCGTCGTTGGATCTCGAGTTCATGCTCCCGACGTGGTCCGCGCCACCACTCGTACAACACGATCGCTGGAACGCGCACGGCTTCGTCGGACTCCAGAAGGCCCAGCATCGGTCCCGACAGGCCCGCCGAGGGTTCGAGATGCGCGACCAGGACCGACGTGTCCAGAAGGATCAAGGTTCGACTGGGGTCCGACGCCCGCCACTCCGCCGCGCCAGCCGAAGTTCGTGCAACTCTGCGTTGATCTCTTCCTGAGACCGCGGGGGAACTTTGGCTAAGTACTCTCTGAACACCCGGACCCGCTCGACGCGCTCCTCCTCGGTGACTTTTCCAGCGCTTCGCGCATAGACCGAGACGGCCTCACGGACGATCGCGCTCTTGGGCTTTCCCAGATCGCGGGACAGCGCCGCAATACGGGCCGCAGTCAGGGTGTCGAGACTGAAGGTCATCTTCTGTATTGCCATAACACCATACTACCGTAACTCGATCTGCACGGACCGAGGAGAACGACCGGACTTGAGGGACCCCCGGCCTTCGTGGTGGGTCCGCACCGCAGCGTCCGGGCGATGTACCCGCAGGTACCCGCTGCGGCCGTGACGCGAGATCCCGGCGGGCGCGAATCCCGCCGTCCGGGCCTCGGAAGCGGGGGCGTCCGTGAGCGGGCAGCGCGGGTACGGGCGCCCGACCAGCAGCTCACCCCGCCGCGCGCAATCTCTCCGGCAGCCGGGCGGACGAGACCGCCTCGTCAAACTGGTTCCAGACCTCCGAAAAGAGTTCCTCCTGTTTCCTCCGTTGCTGCTCGTGAACCTGCGCCAGGCGTTCGAGGGCCGCAAGCAGCGGCCGCGTCGCAGGGCCGGCGGCGACGGTTTCGGCAAAGCCCCGGGCCAGGCGCGCCGCGACGACTGCATCCTGATGGATGCCCATCAGGTCCAGGAGCCTCTTTATCTCCTCGATCGGCCTCCGCGCCGGATCCCCCGCCGCCGCTCCCCGCATCCTGACGAACTCCAGCAGATAGCGAAGCTGTTTGCTCTGGATTCGGAGGGCATGCATCTGCTCCGCCGTCGCGCTCCCGTCGATGGCCCGGCCCCCGCGAAGCACTCGTTTCAGCCATCGTTCCACCGCCGGGCCCGCCGCAGCGGAGATCAAGAGCCCGCGGAAGCGACGGGTGGCCGCCTGCGACGGCCCCCGCTCCGCGAAACGCTCCAGACGCTCCCGCAGCCGGTGGAACCGGCGACTGCCCAGAGTGGCGATCAGGCGTCGCCGGCGGCGCTGCGCCACAGTATTCAGGTAGATCCGATACGGAGCCAGTCGGCGAGCCTCGCCGGCCGAGACCGTCTTGAGGTGGCGGTTCAGCGCTTCGTGATAGACATCGAGGTCACGGACCGCACCCAGCGCCCGGCCGGCCCAACGAAGTTCGGTGTTCAGACCCCGTACCCGGCGCGGCGGCAGGACTGGCTCGAAGGCCTTCAAAGCAGCCCGGATGCGCCGCATGGCGACGCGCATCTGGTGCACTCCTTCAGGGTCCAGACCCTCCCAGGCGCGACGCTCCTCGCGCCGCAGAACCCGTGCTTGCCGGCGGAAGTGCGCAAAGGCCAGGTCAACCCATCGATCCGTGGGCGCCAGTGGCGCCGGATGGGTAGCGTCGGGCGGGTCCGGGACACCGATCGTCTGAAGACCCCGCTCGAACTTACTGCAGCGAGCCGGCAGCAGCTCGATCTTCCGTGGTAGCCGCTCTGCCAGCGCTATCAGCGCGCTTTCGGGCCCGTCTCGGAGTTCGAACTCGATCTCCCGGAAACGGAGCCGGCCGGGCGCCCGACGGGTTCGGCGCCGCCCCCGGATCTCCACGTGATCCACGGCGAGTTCAATGCAGACCGCGCTCCCATCGCAGCGGGTCAGTCCGTACCGGAGTCGCCGGTTCCGAACCTCGAACAATTCCCGCGTCGGTTTCCTCCCCACCACCCGACCGAGACGGTCGGTGACCGGCCCCGCGGGCAGGAGGCGGTCGTCGCCTTTCCGGTCGGGGACCCGCTGCTCGAATTCCACCCGGATCCACACCACGGCGCGTTCCGAACCCAGTTGCTTCAGGGCCACGATCTGCTCGCCGTTCACTTTCCGCCGGCGGTAGGCCCAGCCGGCCTGCGAAATGTCCCAGTCGGCGGTGTCGCGGTACCGATCAACGATTTCCTGGGGATCAAGCGCTCGGGCGCGGTACCCCAGCTCCGAGAGGACCGGAATCAATCTGCCCAGGTCCCCGGGGGCCAGGAATTTGGCTTCAATTTCGCGCATCGAAGGTCCGTCCGGACCCGCGAGCCTAGCGTTCCGGCCGCCCGGCGGTGAAAGTCGCAGGGTGCGCCGGCCCCCACCACCGGACCCGAAAGCGACCTGGAGCCGGGCCATCCGCGCGGCCAGCGCGGCGGGGACGGCACTCTCGCGGCAGGACTCGTGGTCGGCGCCTCCTCCGTGGCCTCCGACCCGGAGGGGGTCACCTGAGATCCCCGGTCGCTCGTCAGCGTCCGCCGGCGAGTATCCGGGCTACGATCTACCGAAGGGGCCACGGATACGGTAGTCGCCGAGCCGAATTGGACCGGAGCGCCGGCAAGAAACGCAGAACGCGCGTCTTCATCTCGAAGAAATCCCGGGTGCCGCGCGTGTTCTCCCCGAGGGCGACGATGCGGGCATCGCCGACCACGTCGCGGAGGAACTCGATGTCGGTGGGGGGGAGCGAGAGGTGGGTTCCCTGCGCGCTTCTTCCCGCGTGGCGTTGCGCGGTTTCGCCCGCCTATCGGCGGGCCGTGCCGGCCGGAGGCCGGCGTTCCAAGCCGTTCCCGCGCTTCTGCGGGATGTGCGGTACGCGGTTCCGCGGCGCTGCGCGCCGCGGTGCCGGCCTGAAGGCCGGCGCTCCCTTCCTAGCGCTTGCCGGGCTTCGGGAAGTCGTGGTCGGCGTTGTCCTCGAGGAAGAGGGGCATCGGCGGGGGCGGGAGGCCCTTTTCGGCGCGGGCGGCGCGCACGGTCTCGCGCACGTCGGAGAGCAGTTTCCGGGTGTCGTACACGATGCCGTCCTTGATGGTGTAGCGGATCGTGCCGATTCGCTCGGTGCGGCCGGTTTCGTGGTTCAGCCGGATCGTTCCGGTCCCGTAGAGCACCTTCAGGTTCTGGAGGGGGTTCTCCTCGAGCACCACGAAGTCGGCAAGCTTTTCCTCTTCGATGCTCCCGAGCCGGTCATCGAGCCCGAGCACCTGGGCGCCGTTCAGGGTCGCCGCCTTGATGACTTCGAGCGGGTGGAAGCCCGCTTCCTGCATCAGTTCGAGCTCCTGAACAAAGCCGAATCCGTAGAGGTTGAAGGTGTAGCCCGAGTCGCTACCGACCGCGACGCGGCCTCCGCGGTTTTTGAACTCGTTCACGAAGGTCATCCAGAGGCGGTAGTTCTCCTTCCAGTTGAGTTCGACCTGGGTGGTCCAGTCGAAGAAGTAGGAGGCGTGGTTTTCCGCGTTCGGCCGATAGAACTCCCAGAGGTTGGGGTGGGTGTAGACGGAATGCCACTCGCTCCGCTGCTGGCGCATGAGGTCCCGGGTGGCGATGTAGGCGACCCAGGTCGGGTGGATCGAAAAGTCCAGCTCGAGGAGCTCGTTCATCACCGCGTTCCATTTCTCGGAGAAAGGAGGGGCGGCCTGGGCCCAGAGTCGTCCGGCCTCGCTGAACCGGTGGTACTCGTTGTTGTAGTTGTAGTCGACCGGGTAGTGCTGGATTACCTTGTCCACGAACATCGCCTCGGGGAGGCCGTACCAGTGGGTCATGGAGGTCAGCCCGGCACGGGCGGTTTCGAGCGCGTTCATGCCCACCACGTCGAGCTGGGCGTGATGGGAAGTGGAGCGGAGCCCCTGGATCGCCGCTTCGTCGAGCGCCGCCCGGAAGATCCGCGGCTGCGCGCCGAAGAACTTGATCCCGTCGGCCCCCTGTTCCTTCACCCACTGCACCCAGCGGCGGGCGGCGTCGGGGTTCGTCACCGGTTCCTCGCCGTCCCGGCCGAAGACCACGAACGCCTGGATGCGCGGGGAGGTGATTTCGTTGTTCCACGCCCGGTTCTTGTGATGGATGAGCCAGCGGGTGTTGAAGTTGCCGAGGTCGCCGCCGGCGGTGATCCCGTGGCCCATCCAGAGTTTGTGGATGTACTCGGTGGGGACCCCCTGCCCGGCGCCCGCGTTGTGCTGATGCAGGTGCATGTCGATGAATCCGGGCAGGATGTAGTGGCCTGTCAGATCGATCTCGTGATCACCCGGCTCCGCCTTCGGACGATCCTCTTCGCGGATCGGAGTCACCCCGGTGCCGACGTTGTGGATCGAGTGGATGATGTTGCCCTCGACGATGATGTCCACGGGGCCGTACGGCGGCGCTCCGGTGCCGTCGATCACGATCGGCCCGCGCAGGATCAGTCGGTCCCAGGGCCCTTCCCCGTCGGTTCGGTCCGGCACCGGGAAGGGAAGGTCTTCCTGGGCGGCCAGTGGCGCGGCCACCGCGCAGGCGACGAGCAGAGCCAGAAGCAGACTTGACAGGCGGTTTCGAAACATTCGGTAGGTGCCCTCCGGAAGCCGGTCAGTATCCCATACGAGGGGGTTTCCGCGCCGACTGTTCAGGCTGCGAGGCGATCGATCCGTAGCCGGTGCCGCTCGTCGAAGAGCCTCCGGGATACCACCCGCACCGCGGCCAGCACCCCGAAACCGGTCCCCGCGGCGATGAGCAGCAGGATCAGGATCTGGTAGCGGACGGCCTGGTCCACCGGGGCGCCGGCGAGGATCTGGCCGGTCATCATCCCGGGAAGGCTCACCACTCCGGCAGCCGCCATCGCATTGAAGATCGGGATCAACCCGGCCCGGACGCTCTCCCGGGAAATGTCGGACACCGCCTGCTCGCGGGTTTCCCCGAGGGCGAGGCGCTGTTCGATCACGTCGCGGCTCCGGACCACCGCTTCGGTCAGCCGCTCGGTGGAGAGCGAAACCCCGTTCATGGTGTTTCCGAGCAGCATGCCGAGGAGCGGGATGGAAAACCGGGGCGCCCACCAGGGATCGGGCCCAAGCACCACCGCGAGCGCGAACACGGTGAAAAGGAACGACGAAAGGAACATCGCGAGGGCTCCCGCGAAGTAGCCCCAGCGTCCGGCCAGCGGGCGCGCCTGGCGGACCTTCACCTCGCGCGTCGCGACCGCCAGCATGAACAGCGCCATCAGTCCGACGATCACGGGATGACTCGTTCCGAGTACGAAACGCAGCACGAGCCCCAGGAGCAGAAGCTGGGCGGACCCGCGGGCGGCGAGCCAGAGCAGTTGGCGGGAGGCGCCGAGTCCCGCCATCCGGTTCGCGACGGCGAGCGCAACCACCGCGCCTCCCGCCGCGACGAGATCCCAGTAGCTCAGGGGAATCACGAAGAGCTCTCCTGGGCGACCGGCCTCTGGATGGAGGGCGAGCGCACCTTCCCTTCCGGAAGAACCAGCACCCGGTCCGCGGCGGCGACCACCTCCGCGAGATGGGAAACCCACAGTACGGGCGCCCCGTGCTCTCTCCGGTAGCGGTCGATCCTCCCGATGACGAGCGCCCGGTTGCCCCGATCGAGGTTGGCCGTGGGCTCGTCGAGGAGAAGGACTTCGGGAGAGCGCAGCAGGAGTCGCAGGAGCGCCAGCCGGGATCGTTCGCCGGTGGACAGCAGCATGGGGTCGGCGCTTCGAATCTCCGGGTCAAGCCGGAGGGCGGCGAACTCCTCCCCCAGCGCGTTCGCCTCGGCCGGGAAGTGCGCACCGACCGTGCCGTGCCAGAAGCGCGGTTCGGCGGGGAGCAGTCCCACCTGCCGGCGCCACTCGGGCGCCGGTATCGCTTCGCACGACTTTCCCGACCACGAGAGCTCTCCCCCGTGCGGATCGAGGTCGGCGAGGGCCCGGAGCAGGAGGGTCTTGCCCGACCCGGAGGGACCCGAAATCGCGAGGACGCCGGCCGGCGGCACCTCGAAGGCGAGCGGCGGCAGGTTGGGGATGGACAGATCGCGGACAGCGAACACCGGGGTATCTTCGCGGTTCGCTTCGTGGTCGTGCCTGAGGTGAGCATCGCGCGTTTCGCCCGGCACCCACCCCGGCCTGCATGAAAAAGGCACGGCCCCGGGTAGGGGAAGCGGTGAGCGGTCGCGGCATCCGGTGCTGGGAGTGGAGCTTGCCCCTGTTGTCGGACCATGGGGAATGGCCGAAACGCCGCCTGGACGCGTAAGTTGCGTCGCGCCATCCTCCTTGTCCGCAGCGACATGCGGGGCATGGCTTGGGGGAGTTTCGTCCCCCTGCGGGGGACGATGCCGGCCAGTTCTCCCGGTGGGGGCCTGAACACCGGCGCTCCTGCCTACCGGCCGCGGCGGAGGGCGCGACCGGGACGGGCGCCGGTGACCTCCCCGTCCTCGAGGACCAAGACCCCGGAGACCAGCACGTGGTGCACGCCGGTGGCGTACCGGTGCGGATCGCCGAATCCGGCCGGCGCCTCGACCGCTTCCGGGTCGAGCACCGCAATGTCCGCAACCGTCCCTTCCTCCAGCACCCCCCGATCGGTCATCCCGAGCCGGCCGGCCGGGAGCGAAGTCATCTTGCGGACCGCCTCGGCGAAGGAAAGCAGGCCGGCCTCGCGGACATAGAGCGAAAACACCCGGGCGAAGGTCCCGTAGTTCCGCGGATGCGGCACCCCTTCGCCGGGCGCCACGATGCCGCCGTCGGAGGCGATCATGGTCCGCGGATGGAGCATGATGCGTCGGACATCGTCCTCGTGCATCGCGTGGAAGACGCCGAGGAACCCGCCTTTTTCCTGGAGTTCGAGGGCGAGCGTCGCCCCCGCGTCGGTGGTGGCGGCGAGACCCCGTTCGCGAAGGATGTCGCCGAGGCTCTTCCCTTCGAGCGAAGGGTCCCACTCGCAATCGGCGATGACGACGTTGTCGGGGCTGCCGCCGCCGCGATCCACTTCGAGGTTCTCGCGGACCGCCAACCGGATCCGCTCCCGGTCCCCGGGGTCCCCGTGGTCCCCGAGACGCCCGGCGAGAGCTTCGGCGCCGCCGGCGAGGCTCCAGGCCGGAAACAGGATCGTGAGAAAAGTGGACGAGGCGGTGTAGGGATATTGGTCGATCGTCACATCCACCCCGCGGGCCACCGCTTCGTCCACGAGGGCGAGGCTCGCCTCGCTCTGACCCCACATCGGGGCGCCGACCACCTTGTGATGGGTGAGTTGGGTGGGGAGGCCTCCCTCCTCGCCGATGCGGATCGTCTCGCGCACCGCGTCGAGCAGCGCCAGCCCCTCTTCGCGCAGGTGGCTGATGTGAACGCCCCCGTAGCCCGCGGCCACCCGGGCGAGGGCGATGACCTCCTCGGTCTCGGCGAAGGCGCCGGGAAGCAATTTGAGCCCGGTGGAAAGACCGAACGCCCCCTCGCGCATCGCGGCGTCCACCAGGTCGCGCATGGCGTCGAGTTCGGCTTCGGTCGGCGCCCGGTCCTCCATTCCCACGACTTCGCGGCGCACGGCCCCGTGCCCGACCAGGAGCCCCATGTTGATCGCGGAGCCCTCCGCCTCGAACCGGTCCAGCCACGCGCCGATCGGAAGCGGCGAACCGCCATCCGGGCCGCCGACCGCGGTGGTCACCCCCTGCCGGAGGTAGTTCTCCGCAAGCGGGTGGCGGAAGACACCTTGGACCGCGTGGCTGTGGATATCCACCAGGCCGGGGACCACCGCGAACCCGGAGACCTCGGTGCGCTGTCCGGCGCTTGCCGCGGACAGGTCCCCGATCGCGGCGATGCGGTCGGCGTTGATGCCGATATCCGCGACCTGCGGCGGGTTCCCGCGCCCGTCGTACACCTCGCCGCCCACCAGAATCCGGTCGTAGCGGTCCCCGCAGCCGCTGGCGGTAAAGAGGAGAGCGGCGAAGGTGACACTCGTTTTTCGAAGCATTAACAGCCTGTGGTGGCTGCGGCCGGCGCCGGGATCATGGTCGATCCCGAGGGGCCGGGCGAGCGCTCTTGAACCGTACACTCGCCGGGTGGCGCAGCTCAGCGGTGGGACCCGGCCCAATACCGTCACCCTGGGACGATGTGCGGTGGCCGGGATCCTCGGCGGCCTCGCGAGTCTCGTACCGGGGGTGAGCGCCGGAACGATGATTCTGGCCGCCGGGGTCTACCCGGAGCTCGTAGGCGCGGTCGCCGAGATCACTTCGGGACGGCTGCGGCGCGCCCCGGTGGCGCGGCTCCTGGTGACCGTCGGATCGGCTCTGCTGGCCGTCTTCGGCGTCGCCGGTGCCGCTCGCGACGCCTTCACCGCGTGGCCGGTCGCGTTCTTCGCGCTGTTCCTCGGCCTCACGCTCGGGGGCGCCCCGCTGCTTTGGCGCATGGCGTCAACTCCCGGCCGGACCTTTGGGGTGGGATCGGTCGCGGGGGCGCTGGCGGTAGTGCTTCCGATCGTGCTGGTCAGCCGGGGAGGGCCGGAGGCGTCCGCACTCGCGGCGTCGGCGCCCGCTTTCTTCGGTGCCGGAGCGGTGGCCGCCTTCGCCATGGTGCTGCCCGGGATCAGCGGCAGCACCCTGCTGCTGTTGATGGGGATGTACCTGCCGTTTCTGAACGCGGCGGACCGGCTGGCGGACACCCTCGGATCGCGGCCCTGGGATGGTTCGGCGATTCTCGCGGCCATTTCCGGCGTCCTCCCCTTCTTCTTCGGCATCGCGCTCGGCATCGCCGTCGCCGCGCGCCTCGTGCGATACTTTCTGGGCGCCCATCGGCAGGTGACGCTCGGCGTGCTCTTCGGGCTCCTGCTGGGAGCCTCGGCGGGGCTCTGGCCCTTCCAGACCATGAACGGCGTCCATTTCGCACCGACGGGCGCCCAGATCGTCACCGCCGGCCTGGCCCTCGCCGGGGGGTTCCTGTTGACCGCCTTCCTCGGCGGCGGAGTCCGAAAAACCGGCCGCTGATCCCCGAAAGCTCTTCCCAAAGGACCCGGAATCCGTGCCCCAAGCCCCCGCTGCCACCCGGACCTTCCTCAACACCGGACTACCGCTGTTCGGGAACGTCCCTCATCGCGTCGCCGATCTCTCCCCGGAAACCATCGCCTTCGGGCGGCGCGAAATCGAACTTGCGGAGCATGAGATGCCGGGTTTGATGGCGATTCGGGAGCGCCACGCGGCGGACCGGCCGCTCGCCGGCGCCCGGATCACCGGATCGCTCCACATGACGATCCAGACCGCGGTGCTCATCGAAACGCTGCTGGATCTCGGCGCGGAAGTGCGTTGGGCGAGCTGCAACATCTATTCGACCCAGGACCACGCCGCCGCCGCCGTGGTGGCGGGACGCGGGGGAGACGCCAAAGACCTTCGGGGACCAGCGGTCTTCGCCTGGAAGGGCGAGACGCTCGCCGAGTACTGGTGGTGCACCGCGCAGGCCTTCGACTGGCCGGACGGGCGCGGCCCCAACCTCATCCTCGACGACGGCGGCGACGCCACCCTGCTCGTGCACAAGGGCGTGGAATGCGAGCGCGCGGGAGCCGTTCCGGCGCCGGAATCGGCGGAGAACGAGGAACTGGCGGTCATCTGTTCGCTCCTCGCGGCCGCCACCGAAGAACGGCCGGGCTGGTTCGGAGCGCTCGCCGCCGGCATTGTGGGCGTCACCGAGGAAACCACCACCGGAGTGCACCGGCTGGCCCGCAGGTACCGCGAGGGATCGCTGCTGTTTCCCGCGATCAACGTCAACGACTCGGTCACGAAGAGCAAGTTCGACAACGTCTACGGAATCCGGCATTCGCTGGTGGACGGCATCATGCGGGGCACCGACGTCATGCTCAGCGGGAAGCTCGCGGTGGTGCTCGGCTACGGCGAGGTGGGTAAGGGCGCGGCGCAGTCGCTCGCCGGACAGAAGTGCCGGATCGTCGTCACCGAAGTGGACCCCATCTGCGCGCTTCAGGCGCTCATGGACGGGTATCAGGTGGTCCGGCTGGAAGACGTGGTCGACGAGGCCGACATCTTCGTCACCACCACCGGAAACGTCCGCGTGATCGGCGTGGAGCACATGCGGCGCATGAAGCGAAACGCCATCGTCGGGAACGTCGGCCACTTCGACAACGAGATCGACATGGCGGGACTCGCCGCGGAACCGGGTATCCGGCGCCAGAACATCAAGCCCCAGGTGGACGCCTGGATCTTCGCCGACGGACGGCAGATCCTGGTGCTTTCGGAGGGACGGCTGCTCAACCTCGGGAACGCGACCGGCCATCCCAGCTTCGTGATGAGTTCGAGCTTTGCGAACCAGGTGCTCGCGCAACTGGAACTGCACCAGCGGCGGGAGGACTACGCCCTCGGGGTCCACGTACTGCCGAAGCATCTCGACGAGGAAGTCGCCCGTCTGCATCTCGACAAGCTCGGAGCGCGGCTCACCCGCCTGACGCCGGAGCAGAGCGACTACATCGACGTCCCGGTCGACGGGCCCTACAAACCGGATACGTACCGGTACTGACGGCCTGATGGACGACGGGACGGAGCGGCCGGGGGGCCCCGAACGGCCGGGGGGCCCGGAGCCGGCCCGTTCGGGAGATCCGCGGGCGGCCGCGCTGGTCGTCCTCTCTTCCGTAGTCATTCTCGGTGCCGTCTGCGGCGTCGTCTGGCTCCTCTACCGGTTCGTTTCCGCGTTCTCCCACGTGCTGCTCCCCCTCGCGGTGGGCGGTCTGGCCGCGCTGGTCTTCAAGCCGTGGTTCCACGCCTTCCGGACCCGGCTGCGGCTGCCCGCCTGGGCGGCGCTCATCGCGGTGTACGTGTCGGTGGCGGCGGTCCTCGCCGGCTTCGCGCTCGTGTTCGGGCGCCTGCTCGCGACCCAGCTTGGCGATCTGGCGCAACGGGCGCCGACCTTTCTCGAAAACGCCTACGCCTGGGTGGTCGCCGAGACCCCGGCGTTCGTGGACTTTTTCGAAAACCACCCGGTGGGACAGCAGATCCGGGACTTCGGGCTGAGCCAGCAGGCGTCCTTGCTCCAGGGGCTCGCCCTGGTCGGGGAACAGGCGGTGGCGGCGAGCGCCGGAATCGTGCGCGGAGTCGGCACGCTGCTCTCCTGGGCGGTCCTGCCGCTCTATTTCGGGTTCTTCCTCCTGTGGGAGCCCCCACCCACCGACACGGCCCGGATGCTGCCGTTCCTGAAACCGCGCACCCGGGACAGCGTGGTCCGGCTCACCAGGGACTTCGTGCAAATCCTGATCGTGTTCTTCCGGGCCCAGCTCGTGGTGGCGTTCCTCCAGGGGCTGCTGGTGGCGATCGGGTTCACCGCGATCGGCCTCGACTACGGTTTCGTGATCGGACTCGGGCTCGGCTTGCTGACCATCATTCCCTACCTCGGCACCGCCGTGGGGTTCTTCGTAGCGGTGCCGCTCGCGTGGATCCAACCGGACGGCGGGCTCGTGCTCGCGGCTCTGACCGCCGGTGTCCTGATCGCCGTGCAGTTGATCGAAGGCTGGGTGCTCACCCCCAAGATCATGGGTGACCAGACCGGTCTCCACTGGATGGCGATCATCGTCGCGGTCCTCTTCTGGGGCAGCGCGCTCGGCGGACTCACCGGGACCCTGCTGGCGATCCCGCTGACGGCGTTCGGGGCGTCGGCGTGGCGCCTGCTCCGCGAGCGCTACATCGTCGAGGTCGTCTGAAGGGGGGCGCCAGGAGCGCCGGTCTTCAGACCGGCATCGCTTCCCGCAGGTCCGCTGCCTGGCAGAGATAAACCGTTGATTTATCACCTTATATGACGTGGACCCAAAGGCTGGGTATCACGTTAGGTATCACGCGCGCATTGCGGAAACGGCTCGCAACCCGTGTTTCCGGCCGCGTCGGCTACCTGCTCCGCTTCTTCGCTGGCAGGGTCTCATGGCCGTCATGAAGCGGGTCCTGCCGCGTCCGTATTGCTAGCAAGGATCTACGGTAAGCTACGAAAATGGACGAGTGGATCAAGGAAGCCCCCGAGTTCTTCCTGTTCGTTCTGCCGGGGTTTCTGGCCGCAGCGGTCTTTTACGAGTTCACCGCGCATCGAAAAACCAACCAGTTCGAGAGGATCGTCCAGGCGGCCATCCTGACCGTTGTAGTGCAGGGCGCCGCCTCTCTCGCAGCCGCGTGGAATCCGTCCTTGAAGCACCAGGCCACGCCGTACGTCCTTGCTCTGGTGGTCGGCTTGGCGATGGTGGCCACGGTCAATACCGGCTGGCTCCACTGGGTGCTCCGGAAGTGCGGAATTACGCGAGAGTCACCGGAACCTTCGCCTTGGTGCGCGGCCTTCGCCCAACACAAAGAGACTCACGTCGTGCTTCATTTGCGCGACTCCCGTCGAATCTATGCCTTCCCTGTGGAATGGCCCAATCACCCGGGAGAAGGGCATTTTCACCTCGCCTACGTTCGTTGGCTAACGCCCAGCGGGCAGCAGTTACCGGGACCTCAAGCTTTGCTTCTGGATTCCGAAGAAGTGTCATCTGTCGAATTCCCGGCAGCCAAATTCCCCAGAAGGAGTACGTAAATGGCTCGCGCACCAGTTTTCCCGCCTCCGGAAGCCGAAGCCCAATGGGTGGAGTTCCAGAAAGGAGTAAACGATCCTCCTCCTCCAACAACAGGAGAACAGCAGGCGGTACCGCTCCCGGCGCCAGCGCCGGCGCCGCCGGATCCTCCTTCTCCCCCGCCATCTGAGCCGCCGCGCTCATAAGGGAGATCGAGAGATGACCAGCGACAGGACCCCCATTGAGATTCCTGCCCCCTCTCCGGAACCGCTCGAAAAGGGACGCAATCCCGGCGTTCCCTCGGAGCCTCCTTCTGATTCGCCGCCGGCGCCACCCCCTCCTTCTAAGTCCTAGCACTCTTCCATTCGGAAGTCACCCGGCCACTCCGCACGGCAACCTTCCGTGATCCATCCTTTGCGTAGGGCGGAATCCTGGTGCGCACGCATGATGAGGGTGTGCTTTGTCCTGATGTCGGCGGACCGCAGGGGAGCGAAACTCCCGTCGCCACTCCCCGCATAGCACAGCAGGCAACGAGGATGGCGCAACGTCACCCACGCCACCGTACGGCGTTTCGCCATCCCCGGATGGGTCCACACAACGGGCTAACAGAGCGATGGGAGTTGCGCGGCCTTCGGCCGCGATGCTGGCCAGTTCTCCCGGTGGGGGCCTGAAGACCGGCGCTCCTAGGCGCACCTAACCCCTCCTAACCCAGGACCTCTCCGAGGGCGGCCGCCACCGCGTCGGCGATCTGCTCGAGATCGGCGGAAGTGGAGCAGACCGGCGGGGCGCAGACGAAGACGTCGCCCCGCACCCGGCTGAAGACACCGTGATCGTCGATCGCCTTCAGGAGGCGCGGTCCCACTTTCTCGGACGCCGGGAAGAGTTCCCGGGTCTCGCGGTCGGCCACCACCTCAACCCCGGCGATGAGACCCTTCCCGCGAACTTCACCCACGTGAGGGTGGCCGCCGACCGCCTGCTCGAGATTGCGGATGAGCGCGGCGCCCTTCTCCGCCGCCATTTCGACCAGTCCCTCCTCGCGGATGATGCGGAGATTTTCGAGCGCGACGGCGCAGCACACCGGATGGGCGCTGTAGGTATAGGCGTGCATCCAGACCTGATCGGCGGAGTCCAGCGTTGCGGCCACCCGGTCGGAGAGCCCGATCCCGCCGAGCGGGATGTATCCGGAGGTGATCCCCTTGGCGAACTGCATGATGTCGGGCTCGATGCCCCAGTGGGTCAGGCCGAACATCGTGCCGGTGCGCCCGAATCCGGTGATGACCTCGTCGGAGACGAGCAGCACCTCGTAGCGGTCACAGATCTCCCGGATACGGGGGAAGTAGTCGTCGGTGGGGATGATCACCCCGCCCGCGCCCTGGATCGGCTCGGCGATGAACATCGCCACGGTGTCCGGCCCTTCTTCCAGAATCGCCGTTTCCAGTTCGTCGGCGGCGGCCTGCCCCCGGGTTTTACCCGGCGGGGGATCGTAGAAGTAGGGATACGGTGACCCGATGTGCCGAAAGCCGGGGATCCGGGGTTCGAACATGGGCCAGTACACGCTCATCCCGGTGGCGCACATCGCCGCCAGCGTCACGCCGTGGTAGCCCCAGATCCGCGAGATGACCTTGGTCTTGTCCGGCTTGCCGCGAACCTTCCAGTAGTAGCGGGCGGTCTTGATGCTGGAGTCGGTGGATTCTCCGCCGCCCGAGGTGAGGAAGAAACGGTTGATGCTCGGATAGGCGATTTCGGCCAGCGTCTCCGCCAGGGCGATGGCCCGCCGGTTGGTGCTGCCCGCATACCCCGAGGCGTAACCGAGCTCGCGCATCTGGTTCGCAGCGGCGTCGGCCAGTTCCCCCCGACCGTGCCCGATAAAGACGTTCCAGAGTCCCGAAAGGGCGTCCACGTAGTCCCGGCCGTCGGCGTCGAACAGCCGGGCCCCTTCTCCGCGGACCCAAACGTGGCCCCCGGCGGTCGCCGCGTTGCTGTGGATCGGATGGATCAGGTGCTCGGCGTCCCGCTCGAGGAGTGCTGCTTTGTTGTGTTCGGACATGCGTCCTTTCCTCCGCTTCGTTGGTGCCGGTGTTCCCGGGGAAATTCCTAGCGGCCGGCGGCCTGGTGGCCGACCGCCAGGGCCTCCGGAGAAGTCACGATAAAGACGCGGAATCCCTGTTCGATCCGCAGGGCGATGTCATCGGGACCCGCCGTGATCCCGCAAGGAACGCCAGCCTCCAGGCAGGCGGCCAGCACGGTCTGGATCGCACCTTCCACCGCCTCCATGTCGCCCTCGTAAGCGCGCCGCAGATCTCCGGGACCGGGAAACGCAACGCTCACTCCGGGCACGCTGACGATGTCGAGCGCGTTCGCCACCCCCACCTGGTCCTCGATCAGCACCATGCTCACGAGTTCTCCCCGGGGGTCGAGGGGCCAGACGTCGGCGCGCGCTGCGTAATCCTCCGGGGAGACCCCAAACACCCGCGCCGCCTCGGCGTCCGGGGCGCCCCGCAACCCGCCGGCGCGGACCGGCCGCATCGAGGCCGCCGCCTGCCGCGCCTCGTCAGCGTTCTCGACATGCGGGAAGACGATCGAATACGCCCCGGCGTCGAGCCCTGCCGCCGTTCGCTCCGCGGCTTCGTCCATCCCGTCGCGGATGGGCGGGATGCGCAACGCGATCGGATGAGGGTTGGCGGCTCCACGGGAGTCGGGCGGGGACAGGGCCTCTTGATACGTTGACATGGTGGGGAGATCGAAAGGCCCGTTTTCGAGGGAATAGAACATGAAATCCGCCAACTCCAACTTCGCCATCTCCATCGCGGTTTCCGGAGTCTTTTCCCCGGAAAAGATCCCGAAGACAACCTGACCGTCGGCCAACAGCGAGGCGATCCGGTTCCACGAGGGCCCCGCTTCGCTGGCCTCCGTCATCCCGGTGGCGCCTTCCTCTTCGGGTGATTCCTCCCCTCCCTCCGGGGGGGAACAACCAGCGAGGCTCATCGCGAGCCCGAACGCGAGCCCGAACGCAAGCACGACGGGCAGCCGAGCGAAACCCGCGGGGCGCCTGGGCGCGGGAACGGTGATGGAACGGGGAACGAGTGTCTTCATGGTGTGAGCCTCCCAGCCGGCCGGTTGCTATCCTACCCGGTTGGAAGCGGCCCGCTCCGCTTTCTCCACTTCCCGGATCGCCCCCGGTTTTCAGGGATTCCGTCCCGTGAATTCCGGGGGCTCGGAGTCTGTCCCGGTAGTAGCGGGAGCACCGAGACCGGTGAGGCGCCCGGCTGACGAGGCGCGCGAGGGAGGAATACCGAGTGTATTTCGACCGAAGCGCAACGATGAGCGCCGCAAAGCGGCGCGGTTCAGCCGGGATGCATCGCCGGTCGAATGCCGTGCTATTACCGGGACAGGCTCCTCACCCTTTTTTCCAAGGAGGACAGGTCATGGCTACCGTCACGCTTGGCGGCACCGCGTTCGCCATTTCGGGAGATGTTCCCAAGGCTGGAGACACCGCTCCCAATTTCACGCTTACCGGCGGCGACCTCGGTGACGTTTCGCTCCGCGACTACGCCGGGCAGCGGCTGATCCTCAACATTTTCCCGAGCGTGGACACCCCCGTGTGCGCGAACTCGGTCCGGCGCTTTAACGCAGAAGCCGCCGCCCTCGAGGGGGTGAGCGTCCTGTGCGTATCGCGGGATCTCCCGTTCGCCCACGGGCGTTTCTGCGCCGCCGAGGACATCGAGGCGGTCCGCTGCGTCTCGGAGATGCGCGACAGTTCGTTCGGTAAGGCATACGGCCTCACAATCGCCGAGGGGCCGCTCGCCGGACTCCTGGCGCGGGCGATTGTCGTGGTGGGTCCGGACGGCAAGGTCGGCTATTCCCAGCTCGTTCCGGAAATCAAGGAAGAACCTGACTACGACGCCGCACTGGCAGCCTGTGGATAGAGTGGCGCGAGCGTCGAGGCCCAGTTCTCCCGGTGGGGCCAGTTCTCCCGGCGAGCCCCAGTCCTCCCGGTGGGGGCCCGCGCGGGACCGCTGTGCGCGGAAGCAGCGTGGTAAAATGGGGAGTCCCTTGCATCTTCCGCCGCCTCCTGACCTGAAACCGCTACCTCGCCCCAGAAATTGACGGTCGCGCAGGAGGGGGGAGCCGACCTCTCGGAGGCGGCATCCGAGGGAAAACTGTCCGAGGGAAAACTGTCCGAGGGAGAGTTGTCCGCAGCGGAGCCGTCCGCAGCGGAGCCGTCCGAGGAAGAACTGTCCGCAGCGGAGCCGTCCGGAGAGGAGTCGTCCGAGGAAGAACTGTCCGCAGCGGAGCCGTCCGGAGAGGATCTGTCGGAAGCGGAGCCGTCCGAGGAAGAACTGTCCGACGAGGGTGCGGGCGGCGGCGGTCCGATCCCGGGCGTTTTCGAGGCGGGCAATTTGATCTTCTATCCCCAGATCGGCCACTGTCACGTCGGGGATGTAATCCAGGACGCACACAGCGGCCTGGAACTGCTGGAACTCACCCCGCAGGATTCCTCGAGCGGGAATCGCATTCTGGTTCCGGTTGGCCAATTGGGGTCTCGAAGCATCCGCCACTCCGGGGACTCCCCGGGGGTGATCGAGGGCATCCTCGGTTCGGACTTCGATCCGACCATCGACGACGCCACCGAGCGCCTGGACCGGATCACGGACCAGGAACGCGAAGGGACCGCGTCGAGCCTCGCAACCGCGTTGAAGCGCCTCCACCTGCGCCACGAGCTGAAGACCATCAGCCGGGAGGAGGAGAAGCGCCGCTCCCGTATCCGCAAGTGGCTGGTGGTGGAATACATGGTGGAGAAGCAAGGCACCAGCGGCCAGGCGCAGTCGGCCATCACCCGCCTGCTCTCCCGCACGATGAACGCGGTCCGCGAGCGCGAGAAAGAAGCCGCCCGGGAGCTCCGTAAGCAGGAACGCGCCGAGCGGAAGGCAGCCGAGGCGGAGCGCCGGGCTCGCCGCCGCGGCCGCGGTTAGTTAGCAGCCGGTCTTTCCCCCCGGTCTTCCCCCCCGGTCTTCCCCCCCAGTCTTCCCCCCCGGTCTTCCGCCGGATTGGCAGCCGGAGGACGATGATGCGCCGCTCTCTCTTCGGACGGTCGCCGTCTCCGGCCCCGCCCGTTTCGCCGCCGCCGGGGCCGCGGTTAGTAACAGCCGGTCTTCCCCCCGGTCTTCCGCCGGAATAGCATCCGGAGGACGATGACGCCCCGCTCTCTCTTCGGACGGCCGCCGTCTCCGGCCCCGCCCGTTTCGCCGCCGCCGACCGAACCTCGGATCGAGACGGCAGCCGCAGCCCGGCCGGGGTCTTCCGGGGCCCCGTACTCGGTCCGGGAGATCAGCGCCCGCATCCGTGAGGTGCTCGAGGACGGATTTCCCCGGAGCTTTTGGATCGAGGGGGAACTTTCCCAGGTAAGCCGCCCGCGAAGCGGCCACCTCTACCTGTCCCTTCGCGAAGAAACAACCGTCCTCGAAGCCGTAGCGTGGGCCACCGACGCCCGGAGCTTCGCCTTCATTCCCGAACCGGGGGACCGGGTTCGCGCCTTCGGCCGGTTGCGCGTTTACGAGGGGAAGAGCCGCTACCAGTTTCAGGTCCAGCGCCTCGAGAAGGCCGGGATGGGAGCGCTGCTCCAGGAACTCCTGGAAAGGGAGGCCCGCCTCGAGCGCGAAGGCCTGTTCGATCCCGGAAGGAAACGTCCCCTCCCCTTTCTCCCGCTCCGGATCGGGCTCCTGACCGCTGCCGGAAGCGACGCCTGGGCCGACTTCACGCGAGCGGCCCGCACCCGCTTTCCCGGGGTCATGATCCGGGAACACTTCGCACCGGTACAGGGGCCAAGAGCGCCGGCGGCGCTGGCCGCCGGGATTCGTGCTCTGGGCCGCGAAGCGCTCGACGTCATCGTGGTGGCCCGGGGCGGCGGGTCGGTGGAGGATCTCCTCCCCTTCAGCGACGAGATCGTGGTGCGCGCCGCGGCCGCCTGCCCCCTGCCGCTCGTCAGCGCGATCGGCCACGAGGCGAATCGGCCGCTCCTCGACCGGGTAGCCGATCGTCGCTGCAGCACGCCCTCGGCGGCAGCTCGGGAAATCCTCCCCGAGCGGGGCGATCTGCTCCGGGAGATCGAGGATCGCCGGAGGGCGGCCGAAACCGTGGCGCGCCGGGTCCTGAGCGCGGCGCAGGATCGGGTGGCGACCTTCCTGACGCACCGGGCGACCACGGCGCTGCCCGCGTGGCTCGAGCAGGAACGACAAGGCCGGCAGCAGGATCGTTCCTTCGCGCTCGCGGCGGCGGAGCGCACGATCCAGAGCAGACAAGAGCGACTGCGAACGGCCCGTGCGCGGCTCGAACAAAACCACCCGGCCCAGAAACTCGCGGGCCAGTTCGCCCAGTTGAGCCGGCTCCGCGAGCGCCTCGCGGGATTGCCGCTGCTCCGGGATCAGGACGAGCGGCTCGAAGCCACCCGGCGCCGGATTTCCGCCGAACCCCTGCACCGGCTCCTGGAATCGGAGCGCGCCGCCCTTGCCGACCGCCGTACCCGCCGTCGCGCCGCGCTGGAGAGGTGTCTGGAGCGCCGCTCCTTCACTACCGAGAGAATCGGCCAGAATCTGGACGCCCTTGACCCGCGGGGCGTTCTACGGCGCGGCTACAGTCTGGCGCTGGACTCCGGAGGACGCGCGCTCGTTTCCACGAAGACCGTACGCGTTGGCGATCGGCTACGGTTGCTGCTCGGGGAGGGTGAACTCGGCGCGGCGGTCGAGGAAGTGCGCCCCCCGCACGAACAAGCGGGTACCGGTCCCGCAGCACCCCGTTCCGCGGGGCAGAATCCCGAAGGAAACCCGTCATGACCGAATCCGGCAGTACCGCCCCACCGCCGGAACCCAGCTTCGAGTCGGTGGAGGCCGAACTGAAGGCGGTGACCGCGCAGCTCGAAGACCCGGCCGTCGCGCTCCAGGAACGATTGCAGCTCCATGCTCGCGCGGTCTCCATGCACAAGAGACTCGAAGCCATCGTGGAAGCGGCCCGCAAGGCGACCAGCGAGGCGGCGAACGACGCCGCGAACGACGCCCCGAACGAGGCCGGCCCGCCGGGACTGCCGGGACCCCTCGCCGGCGAAGGCGCCAAGGAGCCGTACGAAGCGGTACGGGACCGGCTGGCCGAGGTCGTGAACGGCCTCGAGAGCGAGAATCTGCCGCTGGCGCGCGTCATCGACCTCCACGGGGAGGCTCAGCGGCTGGCAGCCCGCTGCGAAGCGATTCTCGGCGCCGCCCAGGAGCAGATCACCCAGACCGGGGCCACCTCCGGCGCCACCTCCGACGCCGGCCCCGGCGGCGCCCCGCCAGCGGCCCAGCGGGCGGGGGAAGACCCCGGCTCCGATGCTCCTTTCTGACGCCGGCAGCCCGGCGGCGGTGCGGCCCGTCGGTCTGGGGGATTTCCTCGCCGACTGCGCGCGGGAGGTGGACGTCTTTCTCGATGGCGTGCTCCCACCGGCGACCGGCCCTACGGCAACGCTCGCCGGCGCCATGCGCCATGCCGTCCTCGGCGGGGGAAAACGAATCCGGCCGGCGCTCGCGATGGCGTCGGCGATCGCGGTGGGCGGGAGGAGCCACGACGCCCTCCCGGTGGCCGGCGCGCTCGAGATGGTTCACACCTACTCGCTGATCCACGACGACCTGCCGTGCATGGACGACGACGACCTGAGGCGCGGACAGCCGACGGTCCACGTCCGGTTCGGCGAGGCGATCGCCGTACTCGCCGGAGACGCGCTGCACACCCTCGCCTTCGACACCATCGCCGGCAGCGACGCGCCGCCGGAGATGCGGCTCGAGTGTGTGAAGCGTCTGGCCGTCGCGGCCGGGCCCGACGGCATGGTGGGCGGCCAGGTTCTCGACCTGGAGGCGGAAACCCGAACCCCCGACGCCCGGGGGCTGGAAGCGATTCACCGGGGGAAGACCGGAGCGCTCATCTCCGCATCGGTTGCCCTGGGTGCGCTGGCCGGGGGAGGCACCAGCTGGCAGGCGGATACCCTCGGGGGTTTCGGGCAGGAACTCGGACTCGTGTTTCAGATCGTGGATGACCTGCTGGACGAAGAGCAAACCAGCGCCCGGCTCGGCAAGTCGGCCGGCAAGGATCGAGCGGCCGGGAAGGCCACCTATCCGGCGATCCATGGGTTGGAAGCGGCCCGCGCGGAGGCGTCCCGCCACGCAGCGATGGCCCGCAGTCTTCTGGAGGCGGCTGGCGCCGAACCCGGACCACCCGTAAATTCCACCGGAGTCCATCTCCTCCGGTTGTTGACGGACCGCATCCTCCACCGAACGGCCTGACTCCCCTCCTGACTCCCCTCCTGACTCCCCTGCCGATGCCCCCAGCCGCCGCCGCGCGCCGCAACTCCCGTTCCCGCCGGCGTGGCGCCGTCGACTCGAAAGCCCGGTCTTTCGTTCCTCCGGCAGGAAGGGGCCTTCGCGTCGGGATCGTCGCCAAGATTGCGGCACCCGAAACTGCCGAGACGACGCGCGGGCTGACCCGCTGGCTTCGGAGCCAAGGCGCGAACGTCACGCTGGAGGAAAAACTCGCGGAGTCGATCGGCGGCGACGGAGCCTCGGTTCCGCTCCCAGCGATCGGGCAGGACCGGGACATGGTGCTGGTTCTCGGAGGTGACGGCACCCTCCTCTCGGCGGCGCGCGCGCTGGGCGACCACCAGGTCCCGATCTTCGGCGTCAATCTGGGGAGCCTCGGCTTCCTCACCAACGCGCCGATCGACCAGTTGTACCCGGGAATGGAGAAGATCCTGGCGGGCCAGGGAGTTGTGGACGAACGCACGACGCTGCGAATCTCCCTCCTCCGCGAGGGCGAGACCCTGCAGGAGGAGATGTCCGTGAATGACGTGGTCATCACCGGAAGCTCGATCGCCCGCGTGCTCGAGGTACGCATCACGACCGCCCATGGCTTCGTTGCCACCGTGCTCGGCGACGGCGTCATCATCGCGACTCCGACCGGATCCACCGCTTACAACATCGGGGCCGGGGGACCGGTGGTTCATCCCGCCGTCGAGGCGATCATTCTGGCCCCCATCGTGCCGCTGACCCTGACCCAGCGGCCGGTCGTCTTCCCGGACACCGAGGAGTTGACCCTGACGCTGCGGGGCCGTCGCCGGCAGGTCCACGTGACCTTCGACGGGCAGGCGAGCTATCCCATGCTCCCCGGGGACGCCCTGAGAGTCCGCAAGTCCGATGTCCGGATGCAGCTTCTCAGCCTGCCCGAAACGAACTACTTCCGGGTGCTCCGCAAGAAACTGCTCTGGAGCGCCCTGCCCCCGAAACGCGCCCGGGCGCTCGTACCCGAACCCCCGCCCGAATCCTGACGCCCGAATCCTGACGCTCGATTCCTGAAGCCCGCTGAGCCGGCCCCGGGGAAAGTCGGCGCGCCATCCGCTCCAGCGGCGAAGGGAGTTTCGCCCGCTGTGCGGGCGATGCCGGTGTGGACACCGGCGCTCCATGTCAGTGTTCGAGGCGGTTGATTACCCGGAAGACCCCTGGCGTGCTGCGGGCGATGGACTCGAGCATCCGGGATTCGATCGCGCTCCGGACCACTCCGGTAAGCGCCACCACCCCCCGCGAAACCACGATGTGGATCGGGGGATTCACCCGGTTGGCCCGATCCGAGAAGCGGGGGTCCCGGTAGATCCGGTAGTAGAGGGCGCGGCGAAGATCCTGATCGTTCGGAGAGAGCGGGAGAACCTCGATCCGGTTGTCCACGCTCTTCACTCCAAAGACCTTGGAGACGCGTTTCTCGAGCTCGGTCTTCTTGAAGGGTTCGGTCACCGACCCCAGCAGGACGATCTCGTACGCCTCTTCCATCCCGAAGTTGATGTCGTCGAAAACCGTGTAGTACGAATAGCGGAGCACGGCGCGCCGGACCCCTTCGACGAGGTCCTCCATGCTCTCCGGCTCGGCGACTTCGAGATCCGGATCTACTGCCGCCACTCCGGAAACCGATTCGGCGCGCTCGACGACGTCGCGCCACTCCCACGCGCTCGCGACCTGCCCGGTGAGCTGGACGACCCCGTCCGTCACGGTGACCCGGGGATCGCCGCCTTCGAGATCCGCCCGCTCGATCTCTCGCACCACATCGGCCTCGACGGCCTCATCGGCGCGCGATGCGGTCCTGGCGGCCGGCGGGGGCGATGGAGCGCGAGCGGCCTCCTCCTCCTCAGCTTCTGCCGCGGGCGCCTCGGAGGCGGCTCCCTCGGCCTCCGCATCCTCCGGCTCTTCCGTCTGCAGCACGGCGATGTCCGTTTCGACCGCAACCACCCCGTCCACGAAGAGCGCTAGCTCCACCACCCGCGTCCGCGTGCTCTCGTACAGCACTTCGCCGCTCAGCACGGCAACTCCGTCACTTACCTCCACGTCGAAAATGCCGATCGGCAGATTCGCCTCTTCGATCGCCGACGCGATCTCGTCTCGCAGGTTCGTGTCGGAGCGGGGCTGAGCGGGAGCCGGAGCTGCCATCAGCAGGGAAAGAACGAACGGAACGACGATATGCATGGATTTGTTGACCTGATTGTGGCCGGTCTCTACCAAAATGCAACCGCCATGCCGCCTGGAGCGCCGGTCTTCAGACCGGCATCGCCCGCCCGCAGGGCGGGTGAAACTCCCGTCGTCCGTCCGCTAGCAGCCTGTGGTGAAACTCACGTGAGCGCCGAGGTCGGTGAGGCGCCCGTCCGACGAGGCGCGTGAGGGAGGAATACCTGGTGTATTTCGACCGAAACGCAACGAAGAACGGAGCGAAGCGGAGTGGTTCGGGCGGGATGCATCGCCGGCCGAACGCCGCGTGGGTTTTGCCACAGGCTGCTTGGGGCGAGACGTCAGAGATGGCGCGCCAGCCGCCCGGAGCTATTCGTTCTGGTACGCACCGGCGTAGGTCCGCTCGGCCGGCGCCGCCAACTGGAAGAACACCAGTTGGAGGACGCGGGCGTCGCGGATGAGTTCCAGTCCGTCGGGATGGTGGACGGTCAGGAGGGAACCGCTGCGTCCTCGGTACCCCGAGTCCCATAGCGCGGTGCCGATCTGCGCTCCGCTTCTGAGCAACGACGACCGGGTGCGTCCGATGGCGAAGACGTCCGGCGGGATGTTCACCACTTCGTGGTAGCGAATCCAGTAAGGCCCGGCGGGGAGCCGGAAGACGCCGTCGCCATCGGGCGAGAGCGGTTCCGGCGCCGGAATGCGGCGGCTGCGGTTGTCGAAATCCACCCGACCCGGACCTCTCCCGAAGAGGCTCACCTCGGCGAGGGTGAGATCCACTCCGTTCATCTGGATCTGCACCTCCGGATCCACGAGGCCGGAGAGCAGCGGCGGATCGTCGGCGAGCCGGCGCCGGAGAGCGGCGCCCGCGATCAGCTCCACAGGCTGCTACGAGCCGGAGCCGGAGCCCCGGCCGAGGATGGTGGGCAGGGTGATGCGTTGCTGCCCCTGGTACTTCCCCTTCTTGTCCCGGTAGCTGACCTCGCACTCCTCGTCGCTCTCGAAAAAGAGCACCTGCGCGATCCCCTCCCCGGCATAGATGCGGCACGGGAGCGGGGTCGTGTTCGAGATCTCGAGCGTCGCGTTCCCTTCCCACTCGGCGTCGAACCCGGTCACGTTGATGATGATGCCGCAACGCGCGTAGGTGGACTTGCCGATGCAGATGCCGTAGACGTTCCGCGGCATCCGGAAGTTCTCGATCGTGTTGGAGAGTGCGAAGGAGTTGGGCGGGATGACGCACACCTCGCCCTTGTAGTCCACGAAGCTCCGCTCGTCGAAGTTCTTCGGGTCCACGATCGTGGTGTAAACGTTCGTGAAGATCTTGAACTCGTTGGAGACGCGGATGTCGTAGCCGTAGGCGGACAGCCCGTAGGAGATGACCCCCTGCCCAACCTGATGGTCCACGAACGGATCGATCATTCGGTGCTCTTTCGACATCCGGCGGATCCAGCGATCCGGCTTGATGCTCGCCAGTTTCGATTTCCTCCGTCCGGCGTCAGCCCAATTCGACACCGGGGAAAAAGTAACCGAGTTCGAAGGCGGCCGATTCCGGCGAATCCGAACCATGGATCGCATTGCGTTCGATGGAGGAGGCGAAGCGCGCCCGGACGGTGCCGGGAGCCGCGTCGGCCGGGTTCGTCGCGCCCATCAAGCGCCGCAGTTCGCGGATCGCATCGTCGCGCTCGAGAGCCACGACGACCGCCGGGCCCGAGGACATGAAATCAGTGAGGCTCGAGAAGAACGGCCGCTCGCGGTGGACGCCGTAGAACCCTTCCGCCTCGTTCTTGGTCATCCGGACGAGGCGCAGGGCGACCAGCCGGAAACCGGCCGCTTCCAGCGACTGCAGGATGGCCCCGGTGTTTCCGGCCGCTACCGCGTCGGGTTTCACGATGGAAAACGTTCTCATGCTCTTCTCTTCCTGCTCGCGGAACTACCCGCCCGTGGTGGAACCCGGGTGAGCGCCGAGAGTGGGGAGGCCCAGTTCTCCCGGTGGGGGCCCGGCTGACAAGGCGCGTGAGGGAGGAGCCCCCACCGGGAGAACTGGCCCGAGTGTATTTCGACCGAAACGCAACGCCGAGCGCCGCAAAGCGGCAGTTCTCCCGGTGGGGGGGTGGTTCAGGCGGGATGCATCGCCGCTCGAGCCCCCACCGGGAGAACTGGGCCGCCTCGGTTTCACCACGGGCTGTTAACCGCGAAGCTGGGACTCCATGGCGGCGCCGAGATCGGCGGGGCTCTCGACGACCGTGCAACCGGCCGAACGCAGCGCCTCCATCTTGTCCGCGGCGGTTCCCTTGCCGCCCATGACGATCGCTCCGGCGTGACCCATCCTCCGTCCCGGAGGGGCGGTCTGGCCGGCGATGAAGCTGACGACCGGCTTTTTCAGTTCGCGCCGGATGAACTCCGCGGCTTCTTCCTCGGCGCCCCCGCCGATCTCGCCGATCAGGATGACCGCCTCGGTCTCGTCATCGGCCGCGAAGAGCTCGAGCACATCCACGAAGTAGGTGCCGATGACCGGATCGCCGCCGATCCCGACGCAGGTGCTCTGGCCGATGCCGCGCTGACTGAGCTGATGCACCGCCTCGTAGGTGAGCGTCCCGCTCCGGGAGACGACCCCGACGTGGCCCTCCCGGTGGATGAATCCCGGCATGATGCCGACCTTGGCTCGCCCCGGAGAAATGACTCCCGGGCAGTTCGGGCCGAGAATCCGGGTGCCGCCCGGCGGGACGGCGCGCATCACCCGGACCATGTCCCGGGTCGGGACGCCCTCGGTGATGCTTACCGCCAGCTCGAGTCCGGCATCGACCGATTCGGAGAGGGCATCCGCGGCGAAGGCCGGCGGGACGACCACGAACGAGGTGTTGGCGCCGGTTGCCGCCACCGCCTCGGCCACCGTGTCGAAGATCGGCACGCCGGCGGCGGCGGTCGCTCCCCCCTTCCCGGGAGTGACTCCCGCGACCAGCGTCGTCCCGTAGTCGCGGCAGGCCCCGGCGTGGAACGCTCCTTCGCGCCCGGTGATTCCCTGCACGAGCAGGCGGGTCTCGTTACCCACCAGAACGCTCATGCGGCCTCCACCTCCAGTTTCTGCACGACCTGGTTGGCGGCGTCGCGCATGCCGTCCGCGGTGGTGAAGTCGAGCCCCGACTCCTCCAGCATCCGGCGGGCGAGTTCCACATTCGTGCCTTCCATGCGGATCACGATCGGAAGACTCACGCCGAGCTTCCGGACGGCCGCGATGACGCCCTCCGCGAGCCGGTCGCAGCGCAGGATGCCCCCGAAGATGTTGATCAGCACCACCCGCACCGCGGGGTCCGAGGAGAGGATGCGGAAGGCGTTTTCGATCTGCTCGGCGCTGGCTCCGCCCCCGACGTCGAGGAAGTTCGCGGGCGACGCGCCGGCCAGCTTCACGATGTCCATGGTCGCCATCGCGAGGCCGGCGCCGTTCACCATGCAGCCCACCGAGCCGTCGAGCTTGATGTAGCTGAGGCGGTACTTGCTGGCCTCGACCTCGAGCGGCGACTCCTCGTGGGTGTCGCGGAGCGCGGCGACCTTGGGCTGGCGGAAGAGCGCGCTGTCGTCCACCGAGACCTTGGCGTCGAGCGCCAGTACCTCGCCGCCCTCGGTCACCAGCATCGGGTTGATCTCGACCTGGCTGGCGTCGAGTCCCTCGAAGGCGCGGTAGAGCGCCGTCAGGAACTTCGTGCCGTTCTTGAAGACCTGCCCCTCGAACCCCAGCCCGAATGCCAGGCGGCGCGCCTGGAAGGGCTGCATTCCCATCGCCGGGTCCACGGTCACGGTCAGGATCTTCTCGGGCGACTCGGCCGCCACTTCCTCGATGTCCATTCCCCCGGCGGCGCTCGCGATGCACAGCGGGCGGCCGGTCGAGCGGTCGATGATGAAGCTGACGTAAAGCTCCCGGGCGATCGCGACCCCTTCCTCGACCAGGAGCCGGCGCACGAGCCGGCCCTCGGGTCCGGTCTGCTTCGTCACCAGGGTGGCGCCGAGGATCGCGTCCGCGGCGGCCCGCACCTCCGCTTCGGTCCGGGCGAGGCGCACCCCGCCGGCCTTTCCCCGGCCGCCGGCGTGGATCTGGGCCTTCACCACCACCGGGAGGCCGAGTTCCGAGGCGGCGGCAACCGCTTCGTCCACGCTGAACGCGACCTTGCCCCGCGGGACGGGGACGCCGTACTCGGCGAGGAGCCCCTTCGCCTGGTGCTCGTGAAGATTCATCGGTCGAGTCGCGCGGTCGCCGGGCGGCGGCGCGGCTGGGAGCAATGGTCCTCGCGGATTCGTGACACCGGTATCGCCGCCCGGCGCCCGCCCGACCTCGACGACGACCGTCGTGAAGCAAGCTTCCCGACGGACGCCGTTTCTCTTGAAAGGGGGCTCCGCAAGCTCCGCCCCCTCTCAAACTCTCCCCCGCGTGGCCTACGCATTCGGCAACGGCCGAGCCCGGCTCCGGGAAGACGGATGGTGCTGCACCGACCGAGCGGATCCGCCATCGTCACACGCCGATCTTTTCGGTGAGCTCGCGGACCGCGGCGGCGGACCGGTCGAGCGCGGCCTGCTCGTCCGGGGTGAGCTTGATCTCGATGACCTCTTCGACGCCCGAGCGTCCGAGCTTGACCGGCACCCCCAGAGAGAGGCCGTCCACGCCGTACTCGCCCTCGAGATAGGCCGTGCAGGGAAGGATCTTCTTCTTGTCCTTGAGGATGGCGTCCACCATCTCGACGATGGCCGCCGAGGGGGCGTAGTAGGCCGATCCGGTCTTCAGGTAGGCCACGATCTCGCCGCCGCCCTTCCGGGTCCGCTCGACGATCCGGGCGATGGCTTCTTCGGACATGAAGTCCGGGAGCGGAATCCCGGCGACCGTGGAGTAGCGCGGCAGCGGCACCATGTCATCCCCGTGCCCGCCGAGCACGAAGGCGTGGACGTTGTCGACCGAGACGTTCACTTCGGCGGCGATAAACGCCCGCATGCGCGCCGAATCGAGAACCCCCGCCATCCCGACCACCCGCGCCTTCGGCAGGCCGCTGGCCCTCAGCGCGGTCTGCACCATGGCGTCGAGGGGGTTCGAGACCACCACCAGGATGGCGTCCGGCGAATGCTCCATCGCCTGGCGGGTCACGCTGCTCACGATCTGGTAGTTCTTCCGGAGCAGGTCGTCCCGGCTCATCCCCGCCTTCCGGGGCAGCCCGGCGGTGATGACCACGACGTCGGACCCCGCGGTGTCCGCGTAGTCGCAGGTGCCGCTCACCTGGACGTCGCTGCCCGTCACCGGGCAGGCCTCCAGCATGTCGAGGCCCTTCCCCTGGGGAATGCCGTCGATGATGTCGATGAGAACGACATCGCACAGCTCGGCGTCGGCCAGCCGCTGGGCGGTGGTGGCGCCGACGTTGCCGGCGCCCACCACGGTCACTTTCGGTCGCATCTGCAACCCCCTTTTGCGGAATTCCTGCTCGTCGGGAACCCGCGGATCAGGCTCTGTTCGGGGCCATGTTCTCGATGATCGCGTCCGCGAACTCCGAGGTCTGGAGCTTGGTCGCGCCGTCCATCAGCCGGTGGAAGTCGTAGGTCACCCGCTTCTGGGCGATCGTGGCTTCCAGGGACCGCTCGATCAGGTCGGCGGCCTCCTCCCAGTGCAGATGACGGAACATCATCACCCCGGACAGGATCACCGAACCGGGATTCACCTTGTCCTGGTCGGCGTACTTGGGCGCCGTCCCGTGGGTGGCCTCGAAGATGGCGTGGCCGGTGTCGTAGTTGATGTTTCCTCCGGGGGCGATGCCGATGCCGCCGATCTGGGCGGCGAGGGCGTCCGAGAGGTAGTCGCCGTTCAGGTTCATGGTGGCGATCACGTCGAACGAGCTCGCCCGGGTAAGGACCTGCTGCAGCGTGATGTCGGCGATCGCATCGCGGACCAGAACGCGGTTCTTCCACTGGCCGTTTCCGTGCGAATCCCACAGCTCGGACAAACAGCCCTCCACTTCGTCCCGGACCTCGGCCCGGCGCTCTTCGACCATCAGGTCGTAGCCCGGCTCGATGGCGCGGGCGTTGTCCACGGTGCTGATCCCGGAGCCCGATTCCCGGTTCGACAGGATCCAGCTCTCCCGCTCGCTCACCGTCTCGGCGCGGAACTCCCGCGCCGCGAGGGCGTAGCCCCAATCCCGGAAGGCGCCCTCGGTGAACTTCATGATGTTCCCCTTGTGGACCAGCGTGACGCTCCGCCGTCCCTGCGCGAGGGCGTAGCGGATCGCGGCGCGCACCAGGCGCTCGGTCCCCTCGCGGCTCACCGGCTTGATGCCGATGCCGGAGCTGTCGGGGAAGCGGATCTTCTTGACTCCCATCTCGTCGCGGAGGAAAGCGACGAGCTTTTTGACCTCTGGCGTTCCCTCGCGGTATTCGACGCCGGCGTAGATGTCCTCGCTGTTCTCCCGGAAGATGACCATGTCCACCTGATCCGGGCGGTACACCGGGCTCGGGACGCCCTGGTACCACTTCACCGGCCGCAGGCAGACGTAGAGGTCGAGGAGCTGCCGCAGCGCGACGTTGAGCGAGCGGATCCCGCCGCCCACCGGCGTGGTGAGGGGTCCCTTGATCCCGACCAGGTAGTCCCGGAAGGTCGCTACCGTCGCTTCGGGAAGCCAGTCGCCGGTCTCGTTGAAGGCCTTCTCGCCGGCCAGCACCTCGCGCCACTCGATGCGGCGCGCTCCGCCGTAGGCGACTTCGACGGCGGCGTCGAACACGCGGACACTGGCCCGCCAGATGTCCCGCCCGGTGCCGTCGCCCTCGATGAAGGGAATGATCGGGTGGTCGGGGACCTGGAGGAGCCCGTTCTGAATGGAAATGCGGCCGCCCTCGGGCGGCGTCGGGTGGGGTTCGGTGGTCATGAACTTCCTTCGGGAAAGGGGTTGCCGGGGAGAGTGCGCGGAACCACAACGGGTTCCCCCTCGCGCCGTTTGCCGCACGGAAAGACCCGGCCGGAGCGCCGCCGCATCACACGCGAGGCGGCCCAACATCCTGCCGGGACTGTGTTGAATTCTAGCAGCCCGTAGGCAAAGTGACGAGAGCACCGAGGCCGATGAGGCGCTCGGCTGACAAGGCGCGAGAGAGAGGAATACCGGGTGTATTTCGACCGAAACGCAACGACGAGCGGCGCGGTTCAGCCGGGATGAATCGGCCGGCATCCATGGCGGGAAGCCAGCGAGAGGGCAAGACCCCACCGTTTGCGCCGAATGAGGCACAATTGGCCCGCCTTCTCAACGCCTTGACGGCACGGGGAGGCCGTCCGGGGGGGGATGCCGGGCACTGATGTCGGGAAAGACTCCCGATACGGTCTGCGGTCGCTCACTGTCGGCCGTTACGGAGGAAACTGTGAAGAGAGCCATCGCCACCCTGATGTTGTTGTCGCTGGCGGCGGCCCTGTCCGGATTCGCGGTTTCCGCATGTCTGCGAGCGCCGCGATCACCGCCGCCTCCACCGCAGGAGCCGCCGCCGCCGGCACCCGTGCCGCCACCGGCGCCGCCTCCACCGCCACCGCCGCCGCCGCCCCCACCCGACGCGGTCGACATGGCATGCGACGAGGGCGCTGCGGCATCGCCGGATCTGTTCATCTCCATGCTCCGGCAGTGTGGCGATCGGGTCAACGTCATTGCGATCGGAGGCCCCGGGCGCTCGCTACCGGACGCGAGTCTCACTCGGGAGTTCGCACGGCTGCTGCGCGCCGAGACGCCCACCAACGTCCTGCATCTCGTCGCGTGGGGAAGCGAAGCCGCCGCGACGCCTTCCGGGGTGATGCAACACCAGTTGGCGAACGTCCTGAGAAAGACCGCGGACAAGATCACCTTCGTTCTCTTGGCCGGTGGTGGAAACGATCTGGCTGGCGCGAATGCTCTGGACCCGCTCTTGCTCACGGCGGGCAGTGGCAACGAGCCTCAGGACTATGTCGACGAGGAACGGCTGGAAAGCACGCTCCAGCGAATCGAGCGGGCCTTCCGGGCGATTCTGGATGCCCGCGACGCCCATTCGCCGAATACCGTGGTGGTGAGTCCCGCATACGGCGACGCCGACACGTTCGGCCCCCGTATCCGCGCCGTCCTGGGAGAAAAAGCGATCCCGGCAGAGCATCGTGACGGGGTCCTGGAGTTGCTGTCCCGGAGGTTTGGCGAGGTCATCGTGCGCGCGACAACGGAAGGACCAGCCCATCGCCGCCGGGTCATCGTCGTGCCCAAGGAGGACCGGGTGACCGGGGACGAAGGGTCAGCGGAAATGCATCTCCCGGAGGCCGACGACGCCCAGGTCGCCCGCCGCATCTTCGCCACCGTCGCCGCCGAGTGCCAGGGCCTGCTTGGGTCAGCCGGTGGGGCGGAAGGGACACGCCACTGCCAACTGCAGCCCTGACCCGGGCCCGGAACCGAGCCCGATAGGGCCGGCCGGGAAGGGCCCGCCGACCTCCAGGTCGGCACGGCGGCGCGCAGGCACGCGAACGGCGTCCTTCCGACCGGCACCGCGGCCCGGAGAGCCGCGCACCCGCGTACCGCCGAACCGCGTGGAGAAGGGGAGGGGGAGCGCCGGTCTCCGACCGGCATCGCGCGAGAGCGCGAAACCAGCGTCGATCATGCCGCGCCATACCAACGTGCGGACCGCACCACCTTTGAGTCCCGAAGCGCACGACCGCTCGCTGCCCCCGCTACCCGGGCCGTGCCTTCAGACCGGCACCGCGGCCCGGAGGGCCGCGCAACGCGCATCGCCCATTGCGAGGAAGCGCGGGGACGGCTTGGAACGCCGACCTCTGGCCAGTCCTCCCGGTGGGGGCCGGCACCGCTGGGCGAAGCCCAGCGAACGGCGCCTCGCCCGGCTACGGCGACATGTTCGCCTCAAACCGATCCCGCCAGAGCGACATGTTCCCCAGCAGATCCGGTTAGTGCGACATGTTCGCCTCCACCCGATCCCGCTACAGCGACATGTTCCCCGGCAGATCCCGCTACTGCGACATGTTCGCCTCCACCCGATCCCGCTACAGCGACATGTCCCCCGGGCAGATCCGGCTACTGCGACATGTTCGCCTCCACCCGACCCCGCTACAGCGACATGTTCCCCGGGCAGATCCGGCTACTGCGACATGTTCGGCCCCAACCGATCCCGCTAGAGCGACATGTCCCCCGCCAGATCCCGCTACTGCGACATGTTCGGCTCCAGCCGATCCCGCTAGAGCGACATGTTCCCCGGCAGATCCGGCTAGTGCGACATGTTCGGCCCCAACCGACCCCGCTAGAGCGACATGTTCCCCCCGCAGATCCGGCTATTGCGACATGTTCGGCCCCAACCGATCCCGCTAGAGCGACATGTTCCCCCGGCAGATCCCGCTACTGCGACATGTTCGGCTCCAACCGACCCCGCTACAGCGACATGCTCCCCGGCAGATCCCGCTACTGCGACATGTTCGCCTCCACCCGATCCCGCTACTGCGACATGTTCCCCCGCCGATCCGGCTACTGCGACATGTTCGCCTCCAGCCGATCCCGCTAGAGCGACATGTTTCCCCCGGCAGATCCCGCTACTGCGACATGTGTAGGAGACGGCCGTAGAGTCGCAGTTGGGAGACACCAACTTTTGCGCAGCGGGAAGGGAGGCTGGAGAGGGAGGGAGGGAGGTCGGGGAGACCATTCATGCGCTGGAGGACGGGCGCATGAAGTTGACGTTGGACGAGATTCTGGTGGCGAGCAGGATGCATGAGAGGGGGGCGTCGGTGAGGCGTCTGGCGAAGGATCTGGGGGTGACGGAGAACGCGGTTCGGTATCGGCTGAAGCGTCTGGGGGAGGGAGTCAGGCCGGATGGTCGCGGCGGCAAAGCGACGGCGCTGGATGGGTATGAGGAGGTGGTGGAGGCGATCCAGGATCGTCTGGGAGACGGACGTCTTCTTGGGGAGGGTCTGCCGCCGTGCCAGGTTCGCCTGATTTACGAGGCGCTGGTTCGGGACTACGGGTATGCGGGGAGCTACCAATCGGTGGTGCGTCATGTGCGGCGGAAGCACGGGAAGCCGCGGCTGCGGGCGATCCGTCGGGTGGAGACGCCGGCGGGGGTTCAGGCGCAGCACGACTGGTTCGAGGATCGGATTCCGATCGGGGCGAAGCGGCCGAAGTTGGCGTTGTTGCTGGGGGCGTTGTCGTATAGCCGGGCGAAGTTCTGCTGGCCGAGCGAGGACCAGACGCAGTTGTCGTGGCACACGGGGCATCACGCGTTGTTCGAGCGGTATGAGGGCGTTCCGCTGTGGGTTCGGATCGACAACCCGAAGACGGCGGTAACGCGTGGAGCGGGGCCGACGGCGGTGTTGAACCGGTCGTATGCGGCGTATGCGCGGATGTGTCGTTTCGGGGTGGACGCCTGCCGGGCGGGGAAGGGGTCGGACAAGGGGAAGGTGGAGCGGGCGGTTCGGACGCTGCGGGAGTCCTTTGGGGAGGTTCTCCGGCGCGGGGCGGGGAGCATTGAGGAACTGGACCGGTTGCTGGACGTGCGATCCGAGCACTTGCTGGATCGGCTGCGGTGTCCGGTGACGGGGGGCACGGTGCGGGAGGCCCTGGAGGAGGAGCGGCAGGTATTGCAGCCGTTGCCGTCGAGCGCGGAACTGTTTGATGTGGAGGTGGCGCGTCGGGTGAGCCGGGATTGCCTGGTGTCGTTCGAGGGGCGGCGGTATTCGGTTCCGTTCGCGTGGGCGGGTCAGTGGGTGGATGTTCGGGGGACGGCGCGGGATGTGGTGGTGCGCGGCGGGGGTCAGGAGATTGCGCGGCACCGGCGGGGGACCCGGGCCCTCTTGTTGCTGAAAGAGGCGCACTACGAGGGGGCTTCGACGGATCGGGTGGTGCGCCCGACGCCCCTGGGTCGGCGGGGCCGGCTCCAAGTGGCGGGTCTGTCGGAGAGCTGGGAGCCGGTGGCTAAGGAGTTGAAGGCGCGGGATGGGTTGGAGCGGCCGTTATCCGAGTATGCGCGCTTGGTGGAGTTGCTGGGATGAGGGCGGGTCGGGTGGACCTGGACGTGGTGGCGGAGCGCTGCCGGGAGCTGGGGCTGCAGCAGACGGCGGAGCAGTTGCCGGAGCTCTTGGAGGAAGCGAGCCGGGAGGATCTGACGCCGGTGAGATTCCTGGAGCGGTTGGTGGAGCGGGAGTATGAGAGGAAGGAGGAGCGTCGGATTGAGATGTGGCTGCGGATGAGCGGGCTGCCGCCGGGGAAGACGCTGGACTGTTTCGACTGGAGTTTCCAGCCTCGGGCGGACCGGGCGAAGGTGGAGGAACTGGCGACCTGCGCCTTCGCACGGCGGGCGGAGAACATCCTGTTTCTGGGGCCGCCGGGGGTGGGAAAGAGCCACCTGGCGACCGGCCTGGGGGTGAAGGCGATCAAGAACGGGTTCCGGGTCCATCACTACGTGCTCGACGAGCTGATCCGGATGCTGCAAGCGGAGGAGACGACCCCGTATCGCCGCCGGCCGCGGCGCTACCGGATCAGTTCCGTTCTGATCATCGACGAGGTGGGGTTCCGGCCGCTGAACCGAGAGGAGGCGAACCTGTTCTTCCGGCTGGTGAGCCGGCGCTACGAGCGGGGCTCGCTGATCCTGACCTCGAACAAGCATGTGGGGGCCTGGCCGGAGGTTTTCGCGGGGGACGAGGTGTTGACCACGGCGATCCTGGATCGTCTTCTGCACCACGTCCATGTGGTCCAGATCAGCGGCCGGAGTTACCGGCTGAAGGAACTCGGCGACCTCCTTCGCGTCCCGGCAGCGGAGGAGCGCCCCACCCAGGGGAAGGGGTGAGAGGGATGCATCGGGCGGCGCGGGATCCCGGGCACCACGCGGGTGGTCACACGCCTCCCCGCCCGAGCGCTCGTTTCGGCTCGGGGTGCGGCCGCGCTCCGGTCGCTCCGCTCCCTCCGCCTGGCCGCACCCCGAGCCGAAACGCCTCTCTTCCCAAAACCCGCCCCTTCGGAAACACCCGAAGCCGCCGTCCCCTGGAGCACCATCAGTGCGCAAAAGTTGGTGTCTCCCACGTGCGCAAAAGTTGGTGTCTCTTGACAACATGTTCGCCTCCACCCGATCCCGCTAGAGCGACATGTTCCCCCGACAGATCCCGCTACTGCGACATGTTCGGCTCCAGCCGGCCTCGCTAGAGCGACATGTTCCCCCGGCAGATCCCGCTACTGCGACATGTTCGCCTCCACCCGATCCCGCTAGAGCGACATGTTTCCCCCGCAGATCCCGGCTACTGCGACATGTTCGCCTCCACCCGACCCCGCTACAGCGACATGTTCCCCCGACAGACCCCGCTACTGCGACATGTTCGCCTCCACCCGATCCCGCTAGAGCGACATGTTCCCCGGGCAGATCCGGTCAGAACAGCGCTATCGAAGTCTCCCAACAACACTGAGTCTCAGGCTATCTCTCGCAGATCTTCCGAAAGCGTGACTCGGCTTCCGGCCATCGCCCCTCACCGCGCCGCAAAAAACCGCTGGATCCGCCCCAGGCCCTCGTCGATCACGTCGTCGGAAGTCGCGTAGCTGAGCCGCAGGTGGGTGTCGTGGCCAAAAGCCACCCCCGGCACGGTGGCGACCCGCTCCTCGTCCAACAATGCCGCGGCAAGCGCCCCCGACCCCTCACCCGGCTTGAGCACCGCTTCGAAGTTCGGGAAGAGGTAGAAGCCCCCGTCGGGCGCGCCGCAGCGGACCCCCTCGATCGCAAGCAACCCGTCGCGCATCCGCACCATCCGCCGTGCGAACTCCTCGGTCATCCACGCGAAGCCGGCCGGGTCCGCCGTCACCGCGGCGAGCGCGGCCTTTTGGGAGATGGAGCTGGCGTTCGAGGTCATCTGGCTCTGCAGTGAAGCCGCGCCCTTGATGACCGGCTCCGGGCCGATCGCCCAGCCGAGCCGCCAGCCGGTCATCGCGTAGGTCTTGGAAGCCCCGCCGGCCACCAGGAACCGGTGCCCCAGGATGTCCTGCATCCGGCGGTAGGCCCCTTCCGGCGGGGGCTCGAACGTGAGCCGGGCGTAGGTGTCGTCCCAGAGGAGGTAGGCGTCGGCCTCGAGCGCCAGTTGCGCCACGTCTTCCAACTCACCCGGCGAGAGCATCACCCCGGAGGGGTTTCCCGGGATGTTCAGGATGATGGCCCGGGTGCGGTCGGTCACCCCCGCCTCGATCACGGCCCGGGTCGGCCGAAACCACGTGTCTTCCCCGGCCCGGGCCAGGACCGGGGCGGCGCCGACGATCTTGACCTGCTCGGGGAAGGTCGGCCAGTAGGGCGTGGGGATGACGACTTCATCCCCTTCTTCACAGGTGGCGAGCAGGAGCCCGGTGAGGGCGTGCTTGCCTCCGGAGGTGATCAGGACGTTCCCCGCTCCGAAGTCCAGATCGAAGTCGCGGCGGTAGCAGTCGGCCACCGCGGCCCGCAGGTCGGGAGCGCCGGGGTTCGCGGTATAGCGGGTGTAGCCCGACTCGATGGCGTGGATCCCCGCCTCTCGCGCCACCGACGGCGTGTCGAAGTCGGGCTGTCCCGCCGAGAAGTCCACTACGTTCTCCCCGGCGGCGCGCAGACGCATCGCCTCCGCCATCACCGCCATCGTGGGCGAGGGCGAAATCGCGCTGATCCGCGCAGCGAGATGGATTCCCGAACTGGTCATGAGGATCTCTCTGGGCCGGTCACTCGGTTTCGGCGGTTTCGGCGGTTTCGGCGGATTCGGAAGAGGAAGCGAACTTCTCGGCAAGACGGCCCGCCACCGCCTCCGGAACGAGACCGCTGACATCGCCGGAGAGCGCCGTGATCTCCTTGATCAGCCTCGAACTGACGTAGGAATACTCCTCCGCCGGAGTCAGGAAGACCGTCTCGACTTCCGGCGCCAGCCGGCGGTTCATGAGCGCCATCTGGAACTCGTACTCGAAATCGGAAACGGCCCGGATCCCGCGCACGATGGCGGCCGCGCCGCAACGGCGGGCGTAGGCCACGAGCAGCCCCGAGAAGGCATCCGCTTCCACCCGGGGATCGTCCGCGAAGGTCGCGCGAATGAACTCGAGCCGCTCCGGAACCGTGAAAAGCGGCGCCTTCCCGGTGTTGTGGAGCACCGCGACAATGACCCGGTCGAACTGCCGGGCGGCCCGCCGGATGATGTCCACGTGCCCCAGGGTCAGAGGGTCGAAAGAACCCGGGCAGATGGCCGTGCGGGAGGTTCTTTCCAAGGGCAGCGCCGGTCCGTGTGACGCGCGCGAAACCTAGCATACGGCCCAGTCCGGGGATAGCGGTTCCGGGGATAGCCGGTTCCGGGGATAGCGGCTCCGCGGAATAGCGCCCCGCGCCCGGCTGACTTCCCGGAGCGAGGCCCTCCCCAGCGGCGCTCCAAACGGGCCCGGCGGACCATCCCCCGCGGCTCTTTTCCGCGCGCCGAGCACGAGTTTTCCACATTCGGGCCGAATTCGGCCGCCGGATGGGAAAAAACGCGGCGCAATTTCGTCTAGGAAATTGTGCGCCGTTCCTCGACCGCCCCCTCCCGCCGGTACAGCGAAAACGCTCCATCTCCGGCCGTCGTGGTGCGGGTTTTCAGTCCCGGGGGCGCAGGCATCGCCGGGTTCGACTCGCCATCCGCGCCAGCCACCACCCGGAGCGGAGGCACCCACGAACAACGGTGCTCCGCCACCACCAGGGGCGCGAGAGCGACGGCCTCGGCGAGCAGCGGGACCCCGGTTCCTGCCTCCCAGCTTTCCCACGGAGGATCCAGGAAGGCCACGTCGAATTTTCTCCCGGCGCGGCGCAACCGGCGCAGTTCGCGAAGCGCATCCGCCACCCGCAGCTTGAAGGTGTCCACGCCAAGGCGCTCGGCATTTCGTTCGATCAGCCGAGCCATCCGCGGGGAACGCTCCACGAACACGCACTCCCGAGTGCCCCGGGAAATCGCCTCGAAGCCGAGCGTTCCCACCCCGGCGCAGATATCGAGCACCCGAGCCCCGACCAGTTCGTCGGCCAGCACCGTGAAGAGGCTTTTCCTGAGTCTCGCGGCCGTCGGCCGGGCTCCGTCCGCAGCGATGCCCCGTCGCCCTCCGGGACGCGGCGGCCCGCTCAGCACGCGGCCGGCGAGCGATCCGCCCGCGATCCGCACGCTCACCGGCGGACCTCCCACTTTCGCACCACAACCCGGTTCGTCCAGAGCCCCATCCCGTTCTTCCAGGAGCCATCATGCCAATTCCCCTGCCCGTTTCCCTGCCCGTTCCTGATCCCGCCCGGAACCAAGCCGGACGCGATCCGAATGCCATCGAGACTCCCCGCGTCCGCCGGGCGCGGCTGCCGGCCACTTTCGCGAGCCGCTCGGAACTCCGGCCCGCGGTGGCGGTCTCCGCCGAAATCGCGGCGGACGGGAAGGGCGGCGAGTTCGACCGGTCCCGGGAGCAGGTTCTTCGCTGGCTGGAGGCGCATGTGGGCCCCCTGCCCCCCGCATTCGACGGGGTTTCCCGTCCGGACGGCCAAAAACTGCATGTCGAACAACATCGATCGGCTGGCGCCATCGTACGGGCCGTCGACCGGGAAGCGGGGGCGAGTCGATATTTCGGCGTGTCGCTCGAGGCAGGCGCCTTCGCCGGACTGGCCGCCTGGAAGGCGGTCGTCATCCTCTTTCGTTCGGGATCGACGAGCTACCTCCGCACCACGCTCCTCGCGCCCCAGCGCCGCCTTCGCGAACGGACGGCCCCGCTGTGGGTACCCGGGATCGTGCGCTGGTTGACCAGTTCCCCGGGACTGTCGGACTACGGCTGGCGTCTGCTGCCCGCCCCCGGGATCATCCAGAACGAGGAAGGCGTGGAGGGGTTGATCCACCTCATCGGGAGCGGGCGCCGGACCCGCCCAATTTTCGCCATCGGACTGGGTCCCGGGGAAACGAATCCGGAATCGGCCCCGCTGGATGCGTGGGATCTCGCGCACCGGACGGTCGGGCTTGCCCATGTGGCCGTTCTGACCGGCCCCATGACGTACGCGCTGACCGACCGCGTCGGGCGGAAATACAGCGTCTTCGGAAACGCCCTCCGCACCTACCGGCCAGGCTGTGTGATCGGTGATCGGGCGATGGAACACCCGATGGCGCTCCCCGAAACCGTGCGGCGTTGGCGCAACGGCGGCCCGCACGAGTTCGCGGTATTTCTCACCCGCGAGGCCGCCAGGGCCAGCGTGAATCACCAGGGCACACGGGATAGTTGGTTTCCCGAAGCGGTCGAGACCGCAACGCACGACATGGAGGTTGTCTCGCAAGCGCCAGACCCGTTCGGGAACGCGCTGCTCCGCAAGACGACCGATGGCGACGCCGTCCACCCCGTAGGGGTTGGGGACGACGCCGTCCGGGAGGAGGTGGACGAGCCGGCCACGGCGATGATGCCGGAAGCCAAAGCGGGGTAGTTCATGTCGCCCTCCGTCCACCGGGCTTTCCGGCCTCGCCCCACCAGAGCCAATGTTCTCCGTGGCGCGGAGGAATCCAGCGGGAGCGGTCGCCGAGTGAGGCCCGGCGAGCACCGGAGGTTGCGTTGCGCCTCTCCCTCTTCGCCGTCCATGCCTGCCGCCGTCCATGCCTGCCGCCGACAGCCGTAACCCCCGACAGCCGTAACCCCCGACAGCCGTAACCCCCGACGGGCTGACAGATCCTCGCCCCGGCGAGGTCTCCCGCGCCCATGTCCAACCAGGCGCCGCCGTGAAACGCGGCGAGGATTTGCCCGCGACGGAGGCTGACGCCGCGGACGAATATGAGTCCGCGCTGGCATCCCTGGTTACCGATCCATCGCCCGCAGCGATGAACCGATTCATCACGAAACTGGACGGAGAGCCCGACGACGCGTTGGCGCGCACCGCCGTCCGGTCGGTCTGCTGCGGACCCGTGTTCCGGTGCTTCGATGCCCAGATCAGGGCTGTACGGCAGAAACATCCCGAGGCGAGCGAGATGAGGCCGGAGATGGAACCGGGCCTCGCCGAACTAGCTGTCGCCCTTCTTCCCAAGGGGGCACATGAAGCCCTGGGATCCGCCACCGAGCCAACAGAAGCGTGGTCGCGGGTCGTCCGCCTCTCTCCGGACACGGCGTTCAAGCAACTCGTCAAGCACCCGGACCTCAGTGTGACGGACTACGGCCGGCTACCGACCCTGGTCGAACACGGTACGGCGATCCGGCACCCTGGCCGTCGGAGTCTTTCTTTCTTCGGCAAGTTCCACGGTCGTTGGTATAAGGCAGTCGTGAAACGAACCGAAGAGGACGAGATCTATCTCGTCACCTTCCACAAGTCACACACACGGAACCTGCGGAGCGAACAGAAGCGCGGCGTTTTGGTCCGCGACGCGCGGTAAGTACCGGGTGGCACGCGGTGGGGCCCGTCATCCGACCGAAGCCGGCAACCCCACATGGCGCTCCGTCCCGGTTGGGACGTGCTACGGCTGACGGAATCGCACCGTGTCACGCGCGCCTTCCGCCAGCTTACCACCGCGGTGGCGTGGTTTTGGCGTAGTACGCCGTCGGCCCCGCCACCCCGCCTCACCCGCCGGCGGTCAGCCCGAAGCGCTCGCCCCAGGTCGCCCGGACGTGGTCGAGGATTTGCCGTCCCTCCCCCGTTTCGAGCCCGGGAGAAGCCAGGAAATCACTGGCCTCCTTGCGGGCGAGGCGTAAGAAGTCGGCATCCCGGATGATGTCGGCCACCCGGAACGGCGGGATCCCCGACTGCCGGGTGCCGAGAAAATCTCCGGGGCCCCGGATCGCAAGATCCTCCTCGGCGATCCGGAATCCGTCGGTGGTTTCCTCGAGCACCTTCAGGCGGCGGAGCGCCAGTTCGGTCGGCTTCCCGCTCACCACCAGGATCGCGGTGGCGGGATCGGCCCCTCTCCCGACCCGCCCGCGGAGCTGGTGCAACTGCGCGAGGCCGAAACGCTCGGCGTGTTCCACCACCATCACCGTGGCGTTCGGAACATCCATCCCTACCTCGATCACCGTCGTCGCGACCAGCACGTCGAGTTCCCCGCCGGCGAAGGCGTTCATCACCTGCTCCCGGCGTGACGCCGGAACCCGGCCGTGGACGTAATCCACCCGCAGCCCCCGGAACGGCCCCTCGGAGAGTTCCCGGAAACGGGCCTCGACGCCCGCGCCCGGCAGCTCCTCCGATTCCTCGATCAATGGGCAGACATAGAAGGCCTGCCGGCCCTTCCCCACTTCCTCGCGGACCCGCGCATACACCTCGGGAAGCCCTCCCGGATCCCGGACCTGGGTCTTCACCGGCTGCCGCCCCGGAGGCAGCTCGCGAAGTTCGGACAGATCGAGGTCCCCATGCAGGGCCATCGTGAGGGTGCGGGGAATCGGGGTCGCCGTCATCACCAGCAGGTCCGCGCCCCCGCCCCGTTCCACCAGCGTGCGCCGCTGCGCGACCCCGAAGCGGTGCTGCTCGTCCACGATCGCGAACCCGAGGTCGCGGAACCGGGCGCCTTCCTGGATGAGCGAATGGGTGCCGACGACGAACTGGGCCCAGCCGCTCGCTACCGCCCGCAGGGTGTCGCGGCGCTCCCCGGCGCCGAGCCCCGCGGTGAGCAGCACGACGCGGATCCGGTGCGGCTCCAGCAGGTTCCGGATCGTTGCGAAGTGTTGCTCCGCGAGGACCTCGGTAGGGGCCATGAGCGCCGCCTGCGCCCCGTGATGGATGACGATGAGGGCCGCGATGATCGCCACGATCGTCTTTCCCGAACCCACGTCGCCCTGGAGGAGCCGCCGCATGGCGAGCGGGGAGCGGAACTCCTCCGCAATCGTGGCGAGCGCGGCCCGCTGGGAGCCGGTGAGGCGGAACGGCAGCACCTGCCGCACCAGGTCGCGGAGCGTGTCGTCCACGGTGAAGGTATGTCCGCCGGCCCGCCCGACCCGGTCCTGGCGGCGGCGCAACTGGAGCCCGAGCGCAAAGACGAAGAACTCTTCCAGGATGAGCCGCTGGTGGCCGGGAGAACGTTTCCGGTCGAGTTCCGCGAGCGCGGCGCCGTCCGGAGGGAAGTGCACTTCTTCGAGCGCCTGCCGCCGGGACGGCAATCCCATCCGCGCCACCAGTTCCTCGGGGAGATAGCCGGGCCCCACCGCGTCGCCGCCGTCCAGCAGCCGATGCAGGATGGTGCGGAGGAGTCGCGGGGTGAGCGACCCGATCCGCTCGTAGATCGGCACGATCCGGCCGGCGTGCGCGCCGGACGGGGAAGATGAATCCGGGGAAGACGAATCCGGGGAAACGCTCTCGGAAGACGCCGCGGGAACGCCGGAATCCCAAGGGGCCGGGTCGTCAATCCCGGGGCCTACCATCCCGGGGCCTGCCGTCCCGGGGCCTGCCGTCCCGGGGCCTGCGGGATCGGGCTCACGGTCCTGGGTAACGAGCTCATACCCCGGATTCGCGAATTCAGGGACCGCCCCGGCGAACGGGCGGCGAACCTTCCCGAACAGGAGCACCCGCTGCCCCGGTTTCAGGATCTGCTTGAGGTGCACCTGGTTGAACCAGGTCGCCTTGACCGGGCCGCTCGCGTCGTGGCCGCGCAACTCGACGATCTTCAGGTTCCGCCGCCGCGTGGGCCGGACGCTGAGCGAAGCGACGAGCACTTCCGCCGCCGCGGATTCGCCGTCGACGAGCTCGGCGGTCCGGCGGTGCTCGCTCCGATCCTCGTAACGGAAGGGCAACCGCAGCAGGAAGTCCGAGGCCCGCAACACTCCTGTTTCGGCAAGCGCGGCGGCGCGTCGGGGCCCGACCCCCGGAAGGAAACGGACCTCGGTATCCGGGGTGATTCCGGGCAAGGCCGCCTCTTTCGGACGTCCGATCAGGGAGTGGCGGGTTGCAGGAGGATTTCTCCGGATCTCACTTCGAACCGGTCAATTCTCTGCGGCAGCGGAAAGGGAGTCCCGTCCAGACCGGGTCGGCTCCCGTCCGGAAACTGGGCCGTCAAGGCCTCGGAAAACGCTTCCGACACCGCTTCGGCGATGACCAGGGGCGGTAGCTCCATCCCGGAGATGGTTCCCCGCAGCACGGTGGCTTCCGCCGCGCCCCCGGTGTCCCGCAGCCGCAGGACGAGTTCGATGGGCTGGGGCGGACTTCCGGGTGGCGGGGCGAGCGGACCGAGCGCCGGACCGAGCCTCGAGACCTCCATGCGCCCCCGGAGATGCACCTCGTCGGGAAGGAGCCGCGCCTGGACCTCGGTGAGACCGGCCCGCTCCGCGAAGATCGCCGTAAGTTGCGCCGAACCGAGCAGCGCGTTGACTTCGGCCTCCGACAGGACCACGGGGTCCGGAGCGCCCGAGATGATCCCGAAGATCTTGAGCCACGCGCCGCTCTCCACCGGGTCGGGAGGTGGGGCCGGCGCCTGTCGGCCGGGGTAAGCAGCACCGAGGAGCGGGACCGCGGCGAGGAGGGTTCGAAGGACGCGCAAGGGACGGGGGGATTCTAGGCAGGGAGCTGCGGTGGATGGGCGATTGATCGCCGAGACCGCGGGGTCGGCTTCTCCAAGAGCCGTTGCGAGGGCCGTTGTGAATCCCGCCAATCTCACGGCTGCGAACCCACGCATCGCCACCCGCGCAGAATCACGGGGACGTGGAGCGCCGGTCTCCGACCGGCAATCAGGGTCGAGCGGTCCCCGGACGGGGCCTTGATCTGGAATAGCTTTCGGTCGTAGTTCTGCTTGGAGTTGGGGCCCCGTCCGGGGTCCGCCCGGCGCTTCGCGCCGGCAATCGAAACTCCCTTGCGCGCCTGCGGCGCGCTGCGGCGAGTTCCGATTGGTCATTACCGTCTTGTGAAAGGGAAGAATCCCCCCTTTCACACTTTCCCCCGAAATCGCGGGCAGCGAACGGAGTTCGCTGCCATTTGTTTTTTTCGCGCTCAGCAGTACGCCACCACGCAGAATCACGGGCACATGGAGCGCCGGTCTCCGACCGGCATCGCGCGGGAGCGCGAAACCCGCACCAACAACGCTGCGCCCCGCCAATCTCACTGCTGCGAACGGCGTATCGCCGATCTGCGCAGAATCGCGGGGACGGCTCGGGGAACGCCGACCTCCGGTCGGCACCGCTGGGCGAAGCCCAGCGAACGACGTATCGCCAACCGCGCAGAATCGCGGGAACGGCTTGGAACGCCGACCTCCGGCCAGTTCTCCCGGTGGGGGTCGGCACCGCCCGCCGCAGGCGGGCGAACCGCGTACTGCCGACTGGCGGGATGTCCCGCACCTGCCGCCGCTCCTGTTGAAGTACCCGTTGCTGTACGGACCATGCCGCTGTTTGAGGTCCGTCTCGCCCGCCGCGCTACCGCGCGGCTGTGCCGACCGGAGGTCGGCGTTCCCGTGCCGGCGCGCCACCGAGCCCGTTGGGGTACCCGCCGAGATGCGTCGCCCGGCGGCTCGCGCCGCGCCCCGAAGGTGAAAGGGGAGAATCCCCCTTTCACACATTCCCCCGAAATCGCGGGCAGCGAACGGAGTTCGCTGCCATTTGTTTGTTGCGCGCTCGGCAGTACGCTAACGCGTTGAATCGCGGGGTCCGAGAAACGCCGCACGGACGCCGTCGTGGGCGGCGGGATCGCCGGCGGCGCCTGACACCCAGGTGACGCCCCGCTCGGCGCGGAACCAGGTGAGTTGCCGCTTCGCGTAGCGCCGGGTGGCGACCACCACCCGGTCCTGCACCTGGGCGAGCCGCGCCGCGGCTGAGTCGTCCGGACCCCCGCCCTCGGCAAGGAAGGCAAGCACCTCGCGGTACCCGATCGCGAGCCGCCCCGGCCACTCACCCGGGTAGCGGTCGCGAAGACGGCGGACCTCCTCCAGCAGCCCGTCGGCGAACATCCCGTGAACCCGCTGGACGACCCGCTCTTCGAGGACGCCGCGGGGCGGATCGAGGCCGGCGATCCGCCAATCCGCGTCCGGGAGCGGAGGGCGGCGGGTCGCCTGCAGCCCGGAGATCGGTTCTCCCGCGGCAATCGCTACTTCGAGGGCCCGGACCCGACGGACGCGGTCGTTGGAATGGATGCGCCGGTGGGCCTCGGGGTCGAGCCGCGAAAGCAAACGCTCCAGCCAGCGGGGGCCTCCCGGCCGCCGGTAGAGGACATCGAGCCGCGCCCGCAGCCGGGGGTCCGGCACGGGTCCCTCGAAGATCCCGTCGCGCAGCGCCCGGAAGTAGAGGCCGCTACCGCCCACCACCAGCGGGACCGCCCCGCGGCTCCGGACGTTCCGGATCGTCGCTGCCGCGAGGTCCGCGTAGCGTCCGGCGGTGCACGGATCGTCGGGGTCGAGCGCGTCGAGGAGGTGGTGCGGCATCCGCGCGCGCAGCTCCGGCGAGGGTTTCCCGGAACCGATATCCAGTTCCCGGTAGATCTGGAAGGCGTCGCAGGAGACGATCTCGACGGGGAACGGGAGCGCCTCCGCCACCGCTACCGCGAGTTCCGACTTCCCGCTGGCGGTCGGTCCCACCAGCGCCAGGACCAGCCGCGCGTTCGGCGAAAAACTACCCAAGGCGGCGGATCAGGGCGATCACCAGCAGCACGAGGACCAACACCGCTCCGGCGCGCTGCTGTCCCGGCGTGAAAACAAACGCCGATCGCCAGCTCACGGGACGGACCGAATCTCCGTGCCCAGGTAGTAATGGGCCAGGATGTCGCGGTAGCCGGCGCCGGAAGCGGCCATCCCGTAGGCCCCGGCCTGGCAGAGCCCGAGGCCGTGCCCCCAGCCTCTCCCGAAGAACCACCATTCCGTCACGTCGCCGTTCTCGTCGCGCCGGGCCTCGGCCCGGAACAGATTCTCGGCAAGGCCCAGGAGACGCCGAATGCGGAGGCCGCGCACTTCGAAGCTCCCCCGCGTGCCGGTGATGCGAAGCCGGACTACCCGCCCGGAAGCTCCGATCTCCAGCGGTTCGAGGGCGACGATCCGGCCGATGGGCTCCACTTCGTTCACGGCGTCCGAGAGATCGGCGTTGTTCTTCGGCACCAGCCACGAACTCTGCCGCGAGAAGCGGTCGTGGGCGTCGCCCAGGTCCTCCAGCACCAGCAGCTCGAACCGGAGCGATTCCCCTTCCGCTGCCGGCCGGGTCGCAGCGTGGTAGCGGATGAAGTCCCCCACCCGGAGCCGGACTTCGCCGGCGGGCACCGCGAGCGCCGGCGGTTCGTCGCGCCCGGGGATGCGAGTGGGACGGATTTCCCGGAAAAGGAGCTCGCCGCCGCCAGACTCGAGCCGACTCAGAAGCGGTTCCTCGCTTGCGGAGCCATCGCCGTCCTCTTCGACGGTGATCCGGACCCAGCCGTCCAGTGCGGCGACCTCCCGGATCTGTCCGCGCCGCAGGAGCTGACCATCGCGCCGCATCAGCGACGCCGCGACTCCGACCACTTCCCGGCGGCTCACCGGCCGTCCCGGATCGAGTCCCCGCTCGCTGGGATCGAAAAGCCCCTCCGCGAGCAGGCGCCCGATCGCCGGGTCTCCCCCCCGCGCCAACTCACCGCCGTCCGGGCCCGGACCCAGGCGCGAGCCCTCCGGCTCCCGGCAGCGGGCGGCCTCCGCCAACCGGCCGAACTCGCTCAGAGTCAGCTCGCCCCCGGCTGTCCCCCCCGGGTCGCACGCCGGGAATCCCAGCCAGCGGACCACCCCCGTCAGGATGCGCGCGGCCTCCCCGCGGGATGCGGGCGCGGAAAGGCCCGCCCCGTTCCAGCCCACCGGCAGCGCCCCGGCGATCCGGGCGAGCGCGGCATCGAGCGGGGCGTCCGCGGATGCCCCGCGAAGTCCGACCCCGCCGGCCTCCCGGATGCAGGCCCGGGCCACCAGATACGGAGTCGGGTTCGAGAACACGTTCTCGGCGTTTTCGGTGTATCCCCCGCAAGCCGCGGTGTAGAGGGCGTCGATCAGGCGGCCGTCATGGAAGATCGCCTCGCCCGCGGTCTCCCGGACCGCGGCTGTCGAGAGCGGACGTTCCGCCGCCACGCCCCCATAGACCTGACAGGCGGGGCTGCCGCAGAGGTCGTAGCCGCGCCGGATGTAGGCGTCCCGCGGCGTGAGGGCATAGGTGCGGGCCGCGAGGGCCTGCGCCTTCAGGGCCTCGATCTCCGGGAAGAGATCGGGCGGCAACTCGCGCGGCACGACCCCGAACAGGTATTCCTCGAGCGTCGTCTCGTTGACGACGGTCACGCCCCCCCCGCTGCGGAACACCGTGAACGACCCGCGGTAGGGCCGCCCCTCCCACTCGAGGAACGCGTCCCCGGGCGGCTCGGCGGTTAACGAAACGCCGGCGGAGAAGCGGATCGGGGCGCCGCCGAACGGCCGGACCACGAGCGCCTGTCCGACCGCGGCCGGAATGCGGAAGATGCCGGCGCCAGCGAACCCGGCGTCCCGGAGGCCCGCCACTTCGGCTTCGGCAGCCAGGCCCGCCGGGAGGACCGCCAGATAGCGCCCGGTGTCCGGGTCGCGCTCCACCCGCACCTCGGGACCGTCGCTTCGTTCCTCGCGAAAGGCTTCGGCCGCCTCCCGGGCCCCGGCCTCGCCGGCAAAGGAACCCAGCGCCAGGACGGCTTTCCCTGCCCCCGTCTCGGCCGAAATGAGCGCGTCGGCGGTCTCGATCACGAGTTCCCCGGCGCGCAGCACGAAGGGAGCGGGCGCGGAGATCCGGGCCGCGGAGACCCCGTCGGCGAGACCGATCCGGATCTGCCGGGGCGGGATGGGCTGGGCGGCAGTGCCGGAAGGGGAGATCGCGAAGCACACAGCGGCGAGGAGGAGCCCGCGGGCGCCGCAGCAGGGAGAGGCGGCGCTACTCATGTGGTTGCCCGCGGCGGCGCGCCCTCGGTGCGGAGGGCATTGCGCGACCGCGCCCCGCTGCGCGGGGAGGTGCCGGTCTGAAGGGCCCCACCGGGAGAAACCCGCATGATCGGGTCCTCCTGCACACCCTCGCCCGTCATGAAAAAGACGCGGCCCTCAACTTGCCATGGCGCAACGTCATCGGCGCTGGTTTCGCGCTCCCGCTCGGTGCCGGTCTGAAGACCGGCGTTCCCTTGCCTGCGCGCCATCCGGGTTGTCGGGGTCCCGGCGCGACTGCATTTTCACAGCAACTGGCCAGCGCTCCGCTGTCGCGCAACATCCGGGTGGTCCGGGTCCCCATGTCTGCATTTTCACAGCAACTGCCCGCCGTTCCCTGCCGCCACCGCCATCAATCCTGCGTCGAGAAGAGATCGAAGGGCTGTTCGTTGTACCAAAAGACCAGCATGATCTCGAAGTCGCCCCCGGGGTAGTCATCCGGAAGCGGCAACAACTGGGCGCCGCGGAGCGCCCCGACCGCGGCGTTGTCGAAGCCGGGCACCCCCGACGGGACCACGACCTGCAACCAGGCGAGCTGCCCGCTCCGCTGCACGCTGATCGCAATCGCCACGTGGCCGCGATCGTAGGAGGCGGCGTAGGGGATGTACCAGTTCCGGCGGACCTCGGCGATGAGGCGGCTGATCCACGGCACCAGGTTGGCGCCCCGGTCGTCGTAGTAGAGGGTGTTGTTGCGGTTCGAAACCAGCCCGCCTTCCGGGTTCCGGAAGCGCTTGCCCTCGAGAAACCGCCAGATATCGGTGGGCGCGCCCTGCTTCTTGCGCTCCTCCTCGGCCTGGGCGCGCGCCTCCCGCATCGCCTGTTCGTTACCGATCCGCCGCACCTCCGCAGCCGGGTCGTTGATCAGACGACGGAATGCCTCGGCGTCGAACTGGAGCGGCCCCTCCGACAGCCCGGACCCGGGAGATTGGAGCGCCGGCTCGGCCAGCGCCTCGGCCGAATCCTCGATAGCCGGAATCTCGGATCCGAATTCCGGCTCCGCGCCGTCCATCGCCTCGCTGCGGTCATCCTCGGCGGCCAGTTCTTCTCCCATCTCGTGATCGACGTAGAACTCCTCGTCCTCGCCCTCGGAAAAGGGCAGATCGTTCTGGAAACCGGTGTTGGGGGCGGCGATCTGCGCCTCCGGGATCACGATGCCGGCGGCTGGCGGCGGCGGCTGCGCTTCGGCAGCCTCCGGAGCCGTCTCCTCGGGAAGAGGGGCGGAGGGCGGAGGCTCGATGACGGCATCGAGCGGCTGCGTCTCCTCGAGCGGCGGCGCCTCGAAGGCGTAAAGGAGCGGATCTTCGGTCGGCTCGGCGGCCGGCTCCGAAGGGGCTTGGGGAACGAGTCCGCCCAAAAACAGCAGCAGCAACAACAGGTGGAACCCGGCCGAGGTCCCGGCGACGGCGGCGCGCCGGCGAATGGAGACGCCAGTCAGATCATCGAGCGTCCCGCCGACGCTGAGGCCGGTGAGCAGCGGGCGGGCATCGGCGCGGCGGGAGCCCGACCCGCGCCCGCCGGTCTCGGGCCGACCCGGGCGCGAGCGGCGGCGGAAGGGCGGCGCACCGGGCGACCGCCGGGCGCCCTTCCCTGCGGTGGGCGGCGAAGCTTTGCGGCGTTCTTCGGGATCGAGAAGTCCGAGCCCCTGAAAGTCGGAACTCATCGTTCTGAAGTCCCGGCCGAAGTCCCGGCCGAAGTCCCGGCCGAAGTCCCGGTCCCTGTCCGAAACTCCAGGGTCGCCTGGACGGCGGCCTGACCCTCCACCGAAGCCACGGCATCGAACCGGCGCCGGTCACCCTCGCCGCCGGTCGGGGTTACGCTGAGTTCGAGGGTTTCCCCGGGAGAAACGCGGCGACGGAATCGCACGAGGGGTGCAGATGCAAGCGTTGCGCCGGGCGGCAGCGACCGGCGGGCGCATTCGGCGAGCGCTTCCAACATGAAGACCCCCGGGACCACCGGCATCCCCGGAAAGTGCCCGGCGAAGAACGGCTCGTCTTCGGGGACGTGCCGGCGCGCGGTGAGGCGGGGAGGCGCCTCACCCGCATCTTCCCCGATTTCATCCCCGATTTCATCCCCGATTTCATCAAGGAGAGGCCGGGGCCCTTCGAAGCGTGTCATCCCGGCCCCGCCGGCAGCGGCGGGCGCGTCGCCCTACGGCTCTACGGCTCTTCCCCGCCGGCGCTCAGCGCGTTGAAGCGCGTGATCACCTCACTCGAAATATCGAGCGCGGGATCCATGATGAACGTGAGGCCGGGAGTCACCCGGAGAATCAACTGGATGTTCCGCTCGCGGGCCACCTCTTCGACCACCGGCCCGAGCGCGGCCTCGAGCGACGTGAACCCCGTAGTCTGGCTTTCGTTGAACGAGCGCTGCTGGTCCTCGAGCCAGCGCTGCAGATCGGTGTTCTTCCGCTCGATGTCGCGGGTCAGATCGGCGCGGGCTTCCGCGGAGAGCAGTTGCGACTGCGCCCGGTTCGTCAGATCGCGGATTTCCTGTTCCCGCGACTGCCGGCCGCGAAGGATCTCTTCCTGCTGGGACTGCAGTTCGGCGAACATCGCCTGTCCTCTGGCGGACTCCTGGGCGATACGGTCGATGTCGATTACCGCCACCCGAGTGGGCTCGGCGGCCTGCTGCGCGAAAGCGGACGGCGCGGCCAGCAACAACCCCGTGAGCGCCACTCCCGGGAAGCCGCCCCGGAGGCGACGGGCAAAACGATTCATGACGATGGTCAACTCCCTGAAACTCTGGTAGGCCCGCAACGCGGGCTGTCTCCCGCGACCGCTAGAAGGTCGTTCCGATCCCGAAGACGAAGGCCGTGGGCCGATGGTAATAATCCCGATGGGGATTGTAGGCGAAGATGAGCCGGAAGGGCACGTTCAGCATGGGGATGAACACGCGCATCTCGATGCCCGTGGAGGTCCGGAAATCCTGGAGCATCGAGAGGCCCCAGTTCTGTTCCTCGGCGAACGCGTTCCCCGCATCGAAGAACAAAATGGCGCGCAGCGGGCCGGCCAGCGGGATCGCGTACTCGGCGTTGAACAGCAACATCTTGTTTCCGCCGAGGAGCTGGCCGCGCGCGTTCCGCGGCCCTACGGAGCGGATGTAGTAGCCGCGGATCTGGTACTCGCCCCCCAGGAAGAAGCGGTTGTAGTACGGCACTCCGGTCTGCTCGACGTTGAAGATGTCGATCTCCTGGCCCTCCGGGGGCGGGGTGCCCGCGTAGCCGTGGAGGTAGCTCCCCATGACGCGCAAACCGAGCGAGGTGTTGCCGATCACCCGCATGTGGCGCACGAGTTCCAGGGTCGGCTTCAAGTAGTGGACGTTGCCGCCGAGGGCCCCGCCGGCGATGTCGAAGGAAGCGGTCGCCTTCTTTCCCCGGCTCGGAAAGATGGGGTGGTCCACGGTGTTGTGGACCAACGTCGGGCTGATCTTGCTCTCGCGGAAGTTCCCGGACAGCCCGTAGAACCGCGGATCGAGATAGGTGCTGTTGTAGTAGAGGTCGTAGAGGTTGAGGACGATGTCGGGGTCCGGCTCGCTGACGGTGATCACGGAGTAGCCGTAGTTCAAAAACGCCCGCGACCAGCGGCCGAGGGGCACGCCGAAGACGATGCGGCCGCCGATGTCCCCGCGGGTGAACTCCCGCAGCTTCAGGACCCGGCTGAACACGTCGAAGCCGAGCGTGATGGGCTTGTCCATGAAGTACGGATCGGTGATGGCGATCTGGTAGTTCTGGGTGCGGCTTCCGGTCTGGATCGAGAAGTTTGCGGTCTCGCCCCGGCCCAGGAAGTTCGTGGTCCCGAAGGAGGCGTTCACGAACAGGCCCTCGAGCCCGGACACCCCGGCGCCGAAAGTGAGCTGGTTGCGGTTTTCCTCGACCACGTCGAGCGTGATGTCGAGCTTGGTCTCGTCCTCGGGGCTGGGCTCGATTGCCGGCTGCTCGATGGGCCGGAAGTAGCCGAGCTGGTTGATGCGCTGGATGGAGGCCTTCAGCAGCTCCATGTTCATGATGTCCTGCTCGTTGAGCCACATCTCGCGGCGGATCACCCGGTCCTTCGTCGTCGAATTCCCCCGGAACTCGATCCGGTTGACCAGGAACTGGTCCTCCTCGGCGAGGTTGATGACCACGTCCACGATCCGCTCTTCGGGGCGGCGGTGCCAGGTCGGGAAACCCGTGAACTGCACGTAGCCGCGGGCGCCGTAGACCTCGCGGAGCGAATCGAGTCCCTTGTTTACCTTGGACTCGTCATACACCTCGCCGGCCAGAATCGGGAAGAACGTGCGGACGACCTCGGCGGGAAACACCGCGGCCCCCTCGACGGTGACTTCGCCGACCCGGTACTGGTCGCCTTCGACCACGGGGATGGTGACGTCCATCCAGCGCTTGGCGCGCTTCCAGAACAGGAACTGACGGGAGAAGCCGTCCTCGTATTCGAACTCGGGAGGACCGAAAGAGACGTCGAGGTAGCCGCGCTTCAGGTACTCCTGCCGCACCGCCTCGATGTCCTCGGCGTACTGCTCTTCGGTATAGGTGGATCCCCCGAGCAGTGCGCCGAGCGGGTGACTCTCGCGCGTTTTCTTCATCGACCAGCGCAGCGGCCATTCGTCGAGCGCCTCGATGCCCTCGAATTGGATCCGGCGGATCCGGATCTGCTGCTCGTCGTTGATGTTGAAGACGATCTGGACCCCGGCGTCGGCCTCGGTGATGCTGCTCGCCACCGCCCCTTCGGTGCGGCCCTTGTCCACCAGCATCTCCTCGATGACCTCCCGGGCGCGCACCACCTTGTCGGGGTCGTAGGGAGCCCCTACCGCGATCTGGGAATCCTCTTCCTCGAGTTTTTCGAGGATGTCGTCGCTGTCGAGCTCTTCGGATCCCACGAACTCCAGGGTGGCGACCCGCGGGCGCTCGTGGACCACGAACACCACCAGCTTTCCGCCCCCGGGGCCGTCCCGGAGCTCGAGGCGCATGTCGTCGGCGAAGCCGGTATTCCAAAGCGTCTGGAACTCCGCGCGCAGGGCTTCCCGGTCCACCGGATCGCCGGGCTTCACCGTCAGGTGGGCGAGCCAGGCGTCGGCGGCGATCAGGTCGTTGCCTTCGATGAGCACGGCTTCGACCGCCTCCGATTGCTGCACCGCGATGGGCGCGGCGGGAATCGGGGCCGGCGTTTCCGCCCCGGCGAGTCCGCCGAGCAGTACCGAAGCGGCCGCCCAGGCGCCCGCCATTTTCCAGGTTCTCGTCTTCCGGGTTCTCGTCATCCGGCCACCGCCTCCTCGAGGGGTTCCTCTGCTTCTCCCAGGAGCGTCCGGCCAGTCCGGCGGACCACCAGTTCTCCGTCCTGCAGAATGATTTCCACCGGATCGCCGGGACCCACGGCTCCGGTCAGGACCGCCTCCGAGAGGGGATCCTCGACGTGTTTCTGGAGGGCTCGCCGCAGGGGACGCGCCCCGTAGGAACGGTCCCGGAGCGTTTCCCGAACGAGGAACACTTCCGCCTCCGGCGTGAGCTCGACCGTGAGTCCCCGGTCGACGAGCTCGCGGTTCATCCGGCCGATCAGGCGGCGCAGGATCTCGGTTAGCTCGCCCTCGGTCAACATGTCGAAGATGACCACCGCATCCAAGCGGTTGATGAATTCGGGACTGAAGGTCTTCTTGACCTCCCCCTGGATGAGTTCGCGCATGGCGCGCTTCCGGTGCCCCGCATCGGCGGAGGCGAACCCCAGGGATGCCTGCTTCTGGATATACCGGGCGCCCAGGTTGGAAGTCATAATGATGATCGAGTTCCGGAAGTCCACGGTGTTCCCGAGGCCGTCGGTGAGCCGGCCGTCCTCGAACACCTGGAGCAGGAGGTTCCAGACATCGGGGTGGGCTTTTTCGAACTCGTCGAGGAGCAGCACCGAATAGGGATTGCGGCGGACCCGCTCGGTGAGGTGCCCCCCTTCCTCGTGCCCCACGTAGCCGGGCGGCGAACCGATGAAACGGGAAACGGAATGCCGTTCCATGTACTCGCTCATGTCAAAACGCAGCAGGGACGCTTCCGTTCCCAGCAGGAACTCGGCCAGCGAGCGCGCCACCTCCGTCTTGCCCACTCCGGACGGACCCAGGAAGAGGAACACGCCGCCCGGCCGCTCGGGACTCTTGAGCCCGGCGCGCGCCCGGCGGATGGCCCGCGCCACGGTGGCGACCGCCTCTCCCTGACCCACGATGCGCTCGTGAAGCACGTTTTCGATCCGGAGCAGCTTCCGGCCCTCTTCCTCCTCGATCGAGCCGAGCGGAATCCCGGTCCAGTGGGCCACCACCTCATCCACGTCGCGCCGGGTCACGAGCGGCGCCTCGCCGTCCCGCGCTTTCCAGCGGCCTTCCACGAGCGCCAGGCTCTCGCGCTCGGTGTTCTCCTGATCCTGGGCGAGGGAGGCGCGCTCGAGGTCGTCGTTGTCGAGCGCCTGGTCCTTCCGCTTGCGGATCGCCTGGATGCGCTTCCGGATCTCGGCGAACTCCTGCGAATAGCGGTTGTCCCGCAGCTTGACGCGCGATCCCGCTTCGTCGAGCAGGTCCACCGACTTGTCGGGCAGGAAGCGATCGGTGATGTAGCGCTGGGCCTGCCGGACCGCGGCGTCGATGGCCTCCGCGGTGTAGCGGACGTGGTGGTAGCTCTCGTAGCGCTCCTGCACCCCGCGGAGGATCACCAGGGTCTCTTCATCGCTCGGCGGCTTGACCACTACTCCCTGGAAGCGCCGTTCCAGACTCCGGTCGCGCTCGATATGACGCCGGAACTCCGTCGGGGTGGTGGCGCCGATGCACTGGATGCCGTCTCGGGAGAGCGCCGGCTTCAGGATGTTGGCGGCGTCCAGCGACCCCTCGGCGGATCCCGCGCCCACCAGGGTGTGGAGTTCGTCCACGAACACGATGAACTGGGGCGACTCCTCGAGCTCCTTGATGATCGCCTTCAGCCGTTCCTCGAACTGGCCCCGGTACTTGGTGCCGGCGACCACCAGCGAGATGTCGAGGGACACGATCCGCCGGTCGGCGAGGAAGATCGGGCACTCGCCGGCGGCGATCCTGCCGGCGAGGCCTTCCACGATCGCGGTCTTCCCGATGCCCGGCTCGCCGATGAGGACGGGGTTGTTCTTGGTGCGGCGGCAGAGGACCTGGATCACCCGGTCCAGTTCGGCCCCGCGGCCGATGAGGGGATCGAGCGCCCCGTCCGCCGCCGCCTGGGTGAGATCCCGGGAGAACTCGGCGAGGAGCGGCGTCTCGCGAGCCCGGGCTCCGGATTTCCGCCGCCCGTGATCGAGGGCAACCGCCTCCCGGACCGCGGGCGCCCGCACTCCCTGGCGGGCCAGGATGGCGGCCGCGGCGGACCCGGGCTCCCGGAGCACGCCGAGCAGCAGATGCTCGGCCCCGACGCTCTCGTGGTTCATCCGGTCCGATTCTTCGCGGGCGTGCTCCAGCACCCGCTTGGATTCGGCGGAGAGCGGAATCCCGACGGAGGTGGAGACGGTGTCCCGCAGCAGCACGTGGCTCTGGACGTCGCTCCGCACCCGCTCGAGGGAGATGTGGAGGCGTCCGGCAACGGCGGCGGGAAGCTCCCGCAGCAGCCCCAGCAGGAGATGTTCCGGCTCGATCGCGTCCCCGCCCAACTGCGACGCCTCATGCCGGGCGAAGTAGATGGCCCGCTTGGCGCGCTCCGTGTATCGCTCGAACAATGGTCATCGGCGCGGCAACCGCGCCGAGCCGCAATTTAGCAGGAGGGGAAATCCCCCTCCCTCCGCACCCGCACGGGACCGCCCCAGTTCTCCCGGTCAGCGTCCTTCCGCTCACCAACCGCGCAGAATCACGGGGACATGGAGCGCCGGTCTCCGACCGGCAATCAGGGTCGAGCGGTCCCCGGACGGGGCCTTGATCTGGAATAGCTTGCGGTCGTAGTTCTGCTTCGAGTTGGGGCCCCGTCCGGGGACCGCCCGGCGCTTCGCGCCGGCAATCGAAACTCCCTTGCGCGCCTGCGGCGCGCGGCGGCGAGTTCCGATTGGTCATTGTTGATTTGTGAAAGGGGGGGTCCCCCCTTTCACACTTTCCCCCCGATCACGCAGGCAGCGAACGGAGTTCGCTGCCATTGTTTTTTGCGCGCTCAGCAGTACGCCACCACGCGTGAAGCGCGGGGACCGCTTGGAGCGCCGGTCTTCAGACCGGCATCGCGCGGGAGCGCGAAACGTGCACCGACGACGCTGGCCCCCGCCAATCTCACGCCTGCAAACCCACGCATCGCCAACCGCGCAGAATCACGGGGACATGGAGCGCTGGCCAGTTCTCCCGGTGGGGGCCTCCGACCGGCAATCAGGGTCGAGCGGTCCCCGGACGGGGCCTTGATCTGGAATAGCTTGCGGTCGTAGTTCTGCTTCGAGTTGGGGCCCCGTCCGGGGACCGCCCGGCGCTTCGCGCCGGCAATCGAAACTCCCTTGCGCGCCTGCGGCGCGCGGCGGCGAGTTCCGATTGGTCATTGTTGATTTGTGAAAGGGGGGGTCCCCCCTTTCACACTTTCCCCCCGATCAGGGTCGAGCGGTCCCCGGACGGGGCCTTGATCTGGAATAGCTTGCGGTCGTAGTTCTGCTTCGAGTTGGGGCCCCGTCCGGGGACCGCCCGGCGCTTCGCGCCGGCAATCGAAACTCCCTTGCGCGCCTGCGGCGCGCGGCGGCGAGTTCCGATTGGTCATTGTTGATTTGTGAAAGGGGGGGTCCCCCCTTTCACACTTTCCCCCCGATCACGCAGGCAGCGAACGGAGTTCGCTGCCATTGTTTTTTGCGCGCTCAGCAGTACGCCACCACACGTGAAGCGCGGGGACATGGAGCGCCGGTCTCCGACCGGCATCGCGCGGGAGCGCGAAACGTGCACCGACGACGCTGGTCCAGTTTTGTCTGTCACCAGCGGCCCGGTTTTAGATGTTGCTTGACAACCGGCGCTCCTGGTCGGCTGCGCCATGCCGAAGGATGGCGACGGGAGTTTCGTCCCCCTGCGGGGGACGATGCCGGTCTGGAGACCGGCGCTCCACTGTGGTCCCGGGCCGGCCGCCGGCGGCGCGCTGAGCCTACGGCACGTTGACGGCTTGCGGAGATCTCCGGATTCGGAACGGGCCGGACTCCTCCCGCCTACACAACCGGTTCTATGTGCTATCTCCCCCCTCGTAGAGGACGCCGGCTTCCATGCGGAACACCCGGTCGCAGCTTGCCGCGACCTGGGGGCTGTGGCTCGCGATGACCGCGGTGAGTCCGCGGGCGGCATGCAGCGCGGCGAGGAGTTCCAGGAGCTGGCTGCTCGCCGCGTCGTCGAGGTTCCCCGTCGGCTCGTCGGCGATCAGGAGCGCCGGATCGCCCGCCAGCGCCCGGGCGACCGCCACCCGCTGCTGCTCGCCGCCGCTCAGTTCCTCGGGGCGATGGCCGAGCCGCGCACCGAGACCCAGCTCGCCCAGCAATTCCGCCGCCCGCGACTCGGCGGCGGCGCGGGGCACCCGGCGGATGCGCAGCGGCAGCGAAGCGTTCTCGACCGCGGTCAGCTCGGGGAGCAGCCGGTGGTGCTGGAACACGAACCCCACGTTCCGGTTGCGGAACGCCGCGGCCTCGCGTTCGGACAACTGCGCCACCTCCTCGCCGGCCAGCCGGAGCGAGCCGGCGTCGGGCCGGTCGAGCGCTCCCAGAACATGTAGCAGTGTCGTCTTTCCCACCCCGCTGCGGCCGGTGATCGCCACCATCTCGCCGCACCGAACCTCCAGCTCGAGCTGGCGGAGAACCGGAATGCGGCCGGCCCCGGTGCCGAAGGCCTTGTCGAGGCCCCGGGCTTCGAGCTGCAGCGTCACTGGAAGCGGAGGGCGTCGGTGACCACCAGCGACGCCGCCCGGCGAGCGGGATAGACGGTGGCCAGAAAACAGACGAGGGGGGCGAAGATGCACACGAGCGCCACGTCGCCCGGGAGCAGCGTGAACGGCACCGCGGTGATCTGGTAGACGTCCTCGGGAATCCGGATGCGGCCGTCGAGGATCCGGCAGGCGGCGATCCCGAGCGCCGCCCCGACTCCGGTCCCCAAAGTTCCGATGGCGGCGCCCTGCGCCATGAAGAGCGCCATGATGCTCCGCCGGGTGGCCCCCATGGACCGCAGGATGGCGATGTCCCGGGTCTTTTCGGTCACCGTGACGATCTGGCCGGCCACGATGTTGAGCGCCGCCACTCCCACGATGAAGCTGACGAAGAGCGCGGTCGCCAGCTTCTCGAGCCAGAAGGCCGAAAAGAGGGTGGTGTTCAGGTCAATCCAGTTGAGCGTCGAAAACCCCGGACCCAACGTCTCCCGAACGCCGGTTTCCAGTTCCCGCACCGCGAACATGTCGGTGGCCCTCGCCTCCACCTGGCTCGCTTCGTCCGCCCGGCCGGTGAGCCGCTGCGCCTCGGCGAGCGGGATGAGCGCCCACGAATTGTCGTAGTCGTAAAGGCCCAGCCGGAAGGCGCCCGCCACCCGGAACCGCCGGGTCGTCGGAACGGTGCCGAGCGGAGTCAGGCGCCCGCCGGGCACCATGAGGCGGATCGTCTCCCCCACGCCGACGCCAAGCGCGATCGCCAACTCCTCCCCCAGGACCACCGGCGGCGGCTCTCCCGGAGCCGCGCCTTCGAGATCGGAAAAACTCCCGGCAGTCATCCGGGAGGCGAACTCGCTCACCCCCGGCTCGCGCACCGGGTCCACCCCCTTCAGGGTCACGAGCGCATCCCGGCGGCCGAGCGCGATCGCCTTGCCGTAGAGCACCGGCGCGGCCGCCTCGACCCCGGAAACCCCCTGCACCGTCTCCACCACCTCCCGGTAGTCGGTAAAGCCATCTGACGAGAGGCTGTAAACGGTCAGATGGGAGAGGGCCCCGAGGATTCGCGCCCGCAGCTCTCCCTGGAAGCCGGTCATGATCGCGAGCGCCACCAGCAGGATCGCGACCCCCAGCACCACCCCGAGCGCCGAGATCCCCGAGATCACCGAAATGAACATGCCCCGTTTCCGGAGCATCAGGTAGCGGCCGGCGATCTGGAGTTCGAACGGCAGGGAGGCGAGGAAGCCCCGCCGGGGGGGGGGTCGCGGGCCAGCCGCGCCGCTCACCGGCCTTCTCTGGGACGGAGGTGCGGGAACAGGATCACGTCCCGGATCGCCGCCGAGTTCGTGAGCAGCATCGCCACCCGGTCCACCCCCAACCCCACTCCCCCGGTCGGCGGGAGGCCGTGCCGGAGGGCCTCGATGTAGTCCCAGTCCATGGCGTGTTCGTCGCCGTCCTGGCGCTTCGCCATCTGCTCGCCGAAACGCGCCGCCTGCTCGTCGGGGTCGTTCAGTTCGGAAAACCCGTTCGCGATCTCGAGACCGCCGGCGAAGAGTTCGAAGCGCTCCGTGATCCCGGGCTCCTCCGGATTCGCCTTGGAGAGCGGCGACACCTCGACGGGGTATCCGGTCACGAAGGTGGGCTGCACCAGGCGGCGCTCGGCAAGCGCCTCGAAGAGGCTCACGAGCAGCGTCCCGGCGTTTTCTTCGCCCGGCAGCGGGAGGTCGAGACGCCGGTGGGCGCCCGCGAGGGCCGGAACTGACCGGAGGTCTCCGTCCTCGAGAGCGACTCCCTGCTCGCGGAGCGCCGCCTGCGTGACCCCGAAGAGCGAAACCCGGGCGAAGGGCTGTTCGAAGCGGATCTCCTCGTCCCCGAAGACCGCCGGCTCGCCGGACAGCACGGCGCCGGCCGCGGCGATCACCAGGCGCTCGGTGAGATCCATCATGTCGCCGCAATCGCTGAACGCCCGGTAGAACTCCAGCATGGTGAACTCGGGGTTGTGCCGGGTGGAGAGGCCCTCGTTCCGGAAGTTGCGGTTGATCTCGTAGACCCGCGGGAACCCCCCGACCACGAGGCGCTTCAGGTAGAGCTCGGGCGCCACCCGCAGGTAGAGGTCGATCCCGAGCGCCCGGTGCCGGGTCTGGAACGGCCGCGCCGCCGCCCCGGTGGCGAGCGGCTGGAGCATCGGCGTCTCGACTTCCAGAAAACCCTCGCCGTCCATGAAGCGGCGCATCGACGAAACCATTGCGGCCCGGCGGCGGAACACCTCGCGGGTCCGCGGATTCCCGAGCAGGTCCAGGTAGCGCTGCCGGTAGCGGGTGTCCCGGTCGGCAAGGCCGTGCCACTTCTCGGGGAGCGGCAGCAGGGCCTTCGCCAGAAAGGCGAGGGAGTCGGCACGAACGGTCAGTTCCCCCGTTCGGGTCCGGAACATGGGACCGGCGACTCCCACAAAGTCCCCGAGGTCCAACGCCTTCGAGACCGCGAAGTCGCGCTCGGGAAGCACGTCGCGCCGAATATGTACCTGGAGCGTTCCGGGTCCTTCGGAAAGGCGCAGGAACGCCGCCTTTCCGAACGACCGGATCGCGACAATCCGGCCGGCGACCCGCACCGTCCGATCCGCCTCGGAAACGGCTTCGAGTCCGGCCGCGTCCAGATCCGCGTAGGTCTCCGAGGCCGCTTCCAGGGTGTGGGAGGCGGCGAAGCGGTTCGGCCAGGCGGGCACTCCGAGGTCTTCGATCTCGGCCAGCTTCCGGCGCCGCTCCCGCTCGTCCCGGTTCATGGCCTGCTCGCGACCTTCGGGGATCTCGCTCACGAACTCTGCTCTTCCGTGGAGTCTTCGCCTTCCGGAGAGTCTTCGCCTTCCGTGGAGTCTTCGCCTTCCGTGGAGTCTTCGTCTTCCGTGGAGTCTTCGCCTTCCGTGGAGTCTCCGTCTTCCGTGGAGTCTCCGTATTCCGTGGAGTCTCCGTATTCCGTGGAGTCTTCGCCTTCCGTGGAGTCTTCGCCGTCCGGAGAGTCTTCGCCTTCCGTGGAGTCTTCGCCTTCCGTGGAGTCTCCGTCTTCCGTGGAGTCTTCGCCTTCCGTGGAGTCTCCGTCTTCCGTGGAGTCTTCGCCTTCCGTGGAGTCTTCGCCGTCCGGAGAGTCTTCGTCTTCCGTGGAGTCTCCGTCTTCCGTGGAGTCTTCGCCGTCCGGAGAGTCTTCGCCGTCCGGAGAGTCTTCGCCGTCCGGAGAGTCTTCGTCTTCCGTGGAGTCTTCGCCGTCCGTGGAGTCTTCGCCTTCCGTGGAGTCTCCGTCTTCCGTGGAGTCTTCGCCTTCCGTGGAGTCTTCGCCTTCCGGCGCGGCACCCTCATCAGTCCCGATCAACCCGAGCTGCTTGACGACACCGTCGAGGACCGCGTGGATAAAGGAGGTGGAGTCCTCTCCGGCGTAGCGGCGGGCCACCTCGATCGCCTCGCTCAATACGACTCGGGGAGGCGTCTTCTCACTGAGCAGCTCGGCGACCGCCACCCGCAAGACGCTGCGCTCGACCCGACCCATGTTCTCCTTCCAATAGGGCTTGGTGGTCTCGTCGAGGCAGCGGTCGATTTGCTCGAGACGCTCCCAGGCAGCGTTCGCCAGCGCTTTCGCGAATTCCAGATGCGTTTCGCTCGCCCGGGTGAGACCACTCACTCCGACCACGGTGGCCGGGTGCGGCTCCGGGTTGGCGTCCCAGGAAGACAGCATCTGCACGGCGAGCTCGCGCCCGCGCCGGCGCCGGCGTGCGGTCCGGGGATCCATTCAGCAGCCGGTGGGCGAAGTGGCGCGAGCGCCGAGAGCGACGAGGCGCCCGGCTGACAAGGCGCGCGAGGGAGGAGCCCCCACCGGGAGAACTGGCCCGCGTGTATTTCGACCGAAGCGCAACGACGAGCAAGGCGCAGCCGCGCGGTTCAGCCGGGATGGATCGGCGCTCGAGCCCCCACCGGGAGAACTGGGCCGCGTGACTTCGTCCACCGGCTGCTAGCCCTCCCCGCGGAAGCCGGAGACCGGCCCGAGGTCGAGGCCGGGGCGCTCTCCAAGACGCTTCCGGGCGCGCAGCAGCCCCGCGACCGCGCGTGCCGCATCTTCGCCCCGGTTTCCCTTCGCTCCCCCGGAACGCGCGTCGGCCTGCGCGCTCGTGTCCACCGTAAGGACCGCGTTGCCCACGGGAATCCGGGTCCGGATCCCGATTTCGAGGAGCCCGCCGGTCACCGCTTCGGCGAGATGGCGATCGTGGGAAGTCTCCCCGCGCACGATCGAGGCGCAGGCCACGATCCCGTCCACTCGGCCGGATTCGGCCAGCCAGCCGGCCAACTGGGCTACCTCGAAGGCGGCGGGCGCCGGGTAGCGGGAGACATCGGCCCCCTCGGACTGGAGCCAGCGCTCGGCGGCCGCGGCCAGGCGAAGCGACGGTTCGTCCCGCTCCGAGACCACGATGCCGACGTGGCACCCGGCGAGCGGGCGGCTGCGGGCAGCCGCGCCCTCTCCGCCGGACCCGGCGTCAGGCGCCACGGAAATGCGGCGGGCGCTTCTCCAGGAACGCGCCCAGCCCCTCCCGCATGTCGTCGGTGCCGGCGAGCGATGAAAAAAGCGACGCCTCGGCCAGCAGGCCGTCCTCGAGACCCGAAAGCCCCGCGTCCACCGCGAGGAGCGCGTTCCGCACCGCCAGCGGGCCGTTCGCCAGCACCCGGTCGAGGAGCGCCGCCGCTCCTTCCACGGCGTCCTCGTGGACCGCATCCACCAGGCCCGCCGCCAGCGCCTCCTCGCTCCCCACCGGATCGCCGGTGAGGATCATCCGGAGAGCCCGGCCCCGTCCGATGAGGCGCGGGAGCCGCTGGGTGCCGCCGTATCCCGGGATGACGCCGAGCTTCACTTCGGGGAGCCCGAGCTTCGCCTTCGGCCCGGCAACCCGCAGGTGACAGGCGAGCGCGAGTTCCAGCCCGCCGCCGAGCGCGAAACCGCCGATCGCGGCGATGACCGGCTTCCGCGTCCCCTCGATGGTGCGCATGACCTCCTGGCCCCGCCGGGCGACCTGGAACGCCGACTCCGTTGTCAGATCCCGCAGTTCGGAGATGTCCGCCCCGGCGACGAAGGCCCGATCGCCCGCGCCGGTGAGCACGATCCCGAGTGCGCCGGCGTCATTCCCCGCGTGCTCGAAGGCGTCCGCGAGGGCCTCGAGCGTCTCCCGGTTCAGGGCGTTGAGCGCCTTGGGCCGGTTCACCGTGATGAGCGCGAAGCGGTGCCCCCTGGCGGTCTCCCGGCGCTCGACCGCGAGGTTGGGATGAGCGGTCACGCCGCCCTTCCGCTGTCGGCCCCGTTGCCGGCGCCGTTCCCCGCCGCCTCGACGATCATCGCGATGCCCTGGCCGCCCCCGATGCAGGCGGTGGCGAGGCCGTAGCGGCCCCCGGAGCGCCGCAGTTCGAGGAGCAGGGTCAGCAGCAGGCGGGTCCCGGTCGCACCGAGGGGATGCCCCAGCGCGATCGCCCCGCCGTTCACGTTCACCCGCTCGCGATCCAGTCCGAGTTCCCGTTCCACCGCGAGGTACTGCGGGGCGAAAGCCTCGTTCACCTCGATCCGGTCCATGTCTTCCAGCCGCAGGCCCGCTGCCTCGAGCGCCGCCCGGCTGGCCGGAACCGGTCCAAGCCCCATGATCTCGGGCGGCACGCCCGCGGTCGCCCAGGAAACGATCCGCCCGAGCGGAGATCCGGAACGGACCGCCTCGGTGTCTTCCCCAGCCACCACCAGAGCCGCGGCGCCGTCCACGATGCCGCTCGCATTGCCGGCGGTGACGAGGCCGTCCTTGCGAAACGCGGGTCGGAGCCGGGCGAGCCCCTCGAGGGTGGCCGGGGGCCGCCGGTGGCCGTCTTCGGAAACGACGTTCTCGCCCTTCCTGCTCTTCACGGTGACCGGGACGATTTCCTCGGCGTGCGACCCGGCGCGGTAGGCCCGGTCCGCCGTCGCCTGGCTCCGGAGCGCGTATTCGTCCGAGTCCTCCCGGGTGACCCCGGTGCGCTCCGCCACGTTCTCGGCGGTGTCGGACATGGAAAGCCCGCAGCGGCCGTCGGTAAGCGCCGCCACCAGGGTGTCTTCGAGCTTCCCGTGGCCGAGCCGGAGGCCCGAACGGGCTCCGCGCACCACGAAGGGCGCCTGGCTCATGGATTCCATCCCGCCGGCGAGCACGATGTCCGCTTCCCCGACGAGCATCTGGTGCGCCGCCGAGATCACCGCCTGGATCCCGGAGCCGCAGAGCCGGTTCACCGTCAGCGCCGGCACCACATCCGGAACTCCCGCCCTGAGACCGACGTGGCGCGCTCCGTAGATCGCGTCGCTCGACGTCTGCTGAGCGTTGCCGACGACCACGTGATCCACCTGCTCGGGCGCCACGCCGGAGCGGGCGAGCGCCCCCCGGGCCGCCTCCGCTCCCAGCTCCACCGCACTGAGTCCCGCCAGATCCCCGAGAAAGGGGGTCATGGGGGTCCGCGCCCCTCCCAGAAACCAGATGCCCGACGCCGGAGCGACGGCATTTCTGGGGGAGTTCATAGCGCGCGAAAGGGTATCGCGCGACCGCCGCTACCCGTCACCGTTAGCGGGGCCAGGGGGCGCCGGGCTTCAGACCGGCATCGCTCCTCAAGACGAGAGCGAAGCCGCCCATCGCTGAGGAGAAAGAAGGGCGGGGACGGCTTGGAGCGCCGACCTCCGGTCGGCATCGCGCGGGAGCGCGAAACCAGCGCGGATGACGCTGCGCTTGCCCACGTGCGTGCCGCATCCCTACTCGATTCCGCATGGCGGCACCGCTCACCCCTTCTGCCTGCGAGAACCCTCTGCCAGCAACCGTCCGGACCACCCCAACCGCAAATCTAGGAGAGCCCGAAGAGTCCGGTGAGGTCTTTCTCCGTTCGCTCCGGAACTGTCTCGGATTTCTCCTCTAGACACTGAGCGAGCCGCTGTCCCGCACTGTGCGCACCCACAAACTCGCTGACCGATCGAAAGCGCTCTTGATCGGACCCGTCCCGCGGCGTTCCCTCCTCAATGGCGGCAATCACTTCGTCCATGACGCTCCGCTGTACGTCATTCGGAAGACCCGCGATCGCATCAAGAACAAGCGTCAAGTGTTTATCCTTGAACCGGACCTCTCCTTCCTCATTCACGAAGCACTCGAGAGCCACACCCTTCACCACAGCCGGAGGACAAGCGGCGGAACTCTGCGAGAGCGTACGGAGAATGCGCTCAGCAGAGTTGGCCTCCCCTTGTGCCGCCTGAAGAATATTCCGACCCAATTCGATTTGGTCTTCTTCCGTAAGCTGTTTGATCTGTTCGACGCCCGATGCCACAACCAAATCCAACGCCGGATTCTGTGTGTACCAGTGATACGACCTGACTGCCTCGATGATGCTCCTGAAACATGTGGTCAGCTTGAGTCGGGTCGCGCGCAACACGGTCGCCTCCAGTGACAAGACGTGTGCTCGGAAGCGCTTTTCCTGTTGTCGAGAGAGCGCGCGCTCCTCGGCTAAGGTTTCTAGTCGAGTAAGCACCGTCGGACGGGTAGAAGCTTCATCCAGTATGACGCCTACAAGCGAATCCTGTGCCCGCTCCCCTATCTGTCCAAAGATCGATGGCTTGCTGCAGACCCTCGCTAGAGTCTTGGGCATCTGACCCATCAAGCCGTGCCACTCGTCAGACGAAAACGTGACTCCAGTCTGTGTTTCTGCCAGGAAGGATCTAGAAAACCACTCGCCCCGGCGAGTAAAGAGTGCCATGGAGGGGTCGTCAGAGACAGCCTCCAGTGCCGTCCAAAACTTGCGGAGAAACCAACCGTGCACCTTTTGGTCTAGACGTGGCACCGTGTCACTCGCGAACGCCTTCACGGCAGGGGCATGGTCATCCAGGTAGTTCTTGTCGGATGTCATGCTCCCCAGCAAGCGTTCCGCATAGGCATGTCGCAGTGTTATGGGTCTTGATAGGACATGGCGAACAGTCGCTGCCGCAGCATGCGATACCTGCTCTAAGGATGGTGCTTCCTCATAAGGATGTCCATAGAGGCAACGCATGTCGTACACATGGCATAGCTCCGTATGCGCAGAATCAGACAGAAATCCGTATTCCTTGGCCTTGTTCAGGACGAGTTTGTCAACGGACTTGTGATCGCGCTCGTTCTTCTCTATGTCCCCTGCTATCTTGGCCGCAGCATTGTCCCGTGGCGCTGCTGCGCGGAATCGGCGCTTCAGGGATTCAGCGCAAGCCAACCAAATCATCACGTACGCTGCCCTGAGCGCGCCCGCTCTGCCCGCCACCACTGCCTCGCCAAACAGCGGCTTATCTTCTTCTGCACGGATGTCCTCCCCGTACGAGGTGAGGTCAACGGTTCGCCCGCGGTCGGTGGCCTTGGAATCCATGCCCTTTGTGGTTCTCGTCACAGAACGTAGTCGGAGCAGCCGGAAGAAACTCTTCACTGCTCTACCGGAAGAAACGGATTCCACACCCGAAGGGCTTCGAAAATCTGGCCGTGCTGGAGGTCTTCTGTCAGCAGCACGGTCGCGCGCGACTCGATCGCCGTCTCCACGATCAGACAGTCCCAGTAGCTGAGTTTCGAAGCGATTCTTCTTTCCATCGCATTCCGGACCAGCACTCGATGGACGGGCCACACCTCGAGATGGCCGAGGTGGTCCGCCGCCCGAAGGGCCTGTTCGGGCGCCAGCGGACGCCGCAACTTGCGGGTCGCGACGTGGAAGAACTCCCCCAGAACCTGGACGCTCAGAACGAGATCCCCCGGGCCCTCCGCGATGAGTGCCCGGGCGCGGGACTGCTTGGCCGGGAAGTCGTCGTCGAACAGATACACCAGGACATTCGAGTCCACGAAACACCGCTCATCGGTCATACAGGTCGTCGCGTTTCCAGTTCCGGTTGCGGGGCTCGTCACGCGTCGTGCGCTGCGGGGTCGCCACCGGACGCGGAATCCGCGAGAGGCGGATAAGGCTCTCGATGGCTTCGCTGCGTCGCGCGGCCGCCGCCCCGGCAGCCTGCTGAAGCGACCTGTGGCCGTCGGCGTACACGACAAGGTGTTCGCGCAGCACGGCGCTTACCGAAGTGTCGTCCTCGATTGCCCGAACGCGAGCCCGTTTGAGGACATCGGGATGTACGGTGATCGTGAGGTTCATACGACGTGCTCCACGAGATAAGGGTAACACGGGATTCGTGTGTCACGAACAGATTCGTGATCCCGCGAACACCGCAAAGCAAAGGTCGAAGGTCGACTTGCCGGAGGACTGACGATCAGGACTCGGGCGGCGGTTCGGGCTTCCCACCCGGAGAACCCGATCGCGCCACACCGACGAGGTGCGTCTCGAAGAGCGTTTCAAGCCGAGCGATACGGGTGTCCAGTTTCCCGATCTCCTCCCGCACATCCGTCCGGAGACCTCCAATCTCTTCGTGCACTTCCGTCCGCAGATCCCCGATCTGTTTCTGGAGGTCGAGAAGATGCCCGTTCACCGCCGTGAAGTTCGCGTTCATGGTCGCGTTCATGGCGAAAAAGCCGGCCGCGGCGCTTCCGAGCACCGCCGCCACCATGGTGACCAGGATCTTCTCGGCCCGGGTGAGGGTTTCCGGGGACCGCTCTCGCACCGCCCCGGTCATCTCACGCACCTTTCCATCACTTGCCTCAGTGTAGGGAGTGCCGGCGGGCCCGGCAACGGCGGTGGCCGCGGCCCGGGCGTTCGGGTTGTGATTCGGTCGGTTCATGGCGCAACCCTCCACCTGTGTACAGACGAAAACCGCACCGTTTTCTTCCCGCCCGGTTCGCCAATGGGGAAAACTCGGCCGAAGCCTGTCTCGCATCGCTGGCGAGACCGCAGTGTCCGAAGGCTTCAGCGTTAACCGCCGGCCTTCGGGCCGGCACCGCTCCCCGACAGGGAAGCAAGACCGCGCACCGCTAAGGTGGCAAAGCGCGGGGACGGCTTGGAACGCCGACCTCTGGTCGGCATTGCGCGGGAGCGCGCAACCAGCGCCAGTGACGCCGCGCCCTGCCACCATGAGTGATGCACTTTCCCAACGCGGGCCTCACAGCCCCCCTCAGTCCGTCGCCGTGCCCCTTTCATGTTCGGCGGGAGGAGCGGGCAGAGATTGGAGCGCGGCAAGGGCTTCGGCGCACGACACGATGGAGGGCCGGGCGTAGTCGTCCTTCAGGGTCAGGAGATCGTCGTCTTCGGACACGAGATAGTCCGCATTTCCGTCGAGCGCGCAGAGCAGGAACACCTCGTCGTCGGGGTCGCGCGGCAGGACAGGCGCTCGCACCGTCGTGATCAGAACCATCTCGAACGCCCCCCGGATGCGAGTGACCATCACCCTCGCCCTATCGGGAGGACTGCCCCGTTCGATCAGTTTCTCGGCGTACTCCCGGAGGATCTCCTCGTGGCACAGGCCCAGATGCCGTTCGAGGACAAGCACGAAGAGGCGCAGATGAGGATTCGGTCGCTGTGGGAGCCCGAAGAAGATCCAGCGCGAGCCGGCGCCGACGATCTGGTTGGTGTCCAGAACGCAGCGTTGCGGAGGTGCACCCAAGACGGCGTTACTCGTGTTCGAGCAGGTTGATCAGCGACCGCGCGAAGTCCTCACGGGTCCAGCCCTGTTTCCGCAATCTCTCGGTTTCCTCGAAGGACTCGGCGAGCAGGCGTTCGGCGATGGCGCGGGTCCGCTTCTTCCGTTCGGCGACCCGGTCCCCGATCTGCACGCCGAGTTGCGCAGGATTCCGGCACACCAGGAAATCCCATTCCCCCATCCGCCGCCATTGGTTCACGGCCCGCACCCATCGCTTCGCCGCTTCGTGTTTCGCCGGCGTTTCGGGGGGCTCCATTCCCTTGATCTCGACGATCAGGCGCACACCGTTCGTAAGGCTTACGATGAAGTCGGGTTCGTAACCCCGCTCATTTCCCTGGAACGAGTAGGGGATCACGAACTCCAGGCGTTCGTTGCGAACGAAGCTGGACACCACGCCGGCCCCGGCAAGCTGTTCGAGCTGGCCGGCGGCGGCCTGCTCCCAGCGGTCCGTGTCGCAGGCTACGAAGTTCACATGGCTCGCGGTGGCGGCGACGACCGGCTTAACAGTCTTGAAGTACACGCTGGCCGTGCTGCCAGAGGGCCGGTAGCGGTTCAGCCGGGGGAGTTCCGGCGGTTCGCCGACGGCGTCGTCGGGCCGGATGGCGGCGGACAGCAGGCCGACGATCCGCTGCTGGTAGATCTCGAGCCCGACCTCTTCCGGCGCCATGCCGTTCAGGTCCACACGGTCCCGGAGGTATTCACGGACGATCCGCAGAACCTGGGGGAAGAGCACCTGCCGGGACGCCCGGCACCGTGACCCCTTGCCGGCGGGCGAGCCAGCGGAAAGCGCCCGCACCACGCCCGCGGCGATCGCGAACGCCACCGTCTGCGGATGGACGGAACGGTAGTACTGCCTCCGGTCCACTTCCCGCACCTCGAATCCGCCGTACTCGCTCTGGTGGCCAACCTTGTACCCCACCTCGGGCCGCACCGCCGTCGTCTTGGGAGCCGCGGTGGGATCGAGCACAGTCGGCTCCACCGCGCCCACATCACACACGATGCGATTCCGCGCGGGTGCGGTCACGTACCCCTCAACGACGGGGAACCGGATTTCCAGATGACGCCTCTCCGGCAGCGCCATCACCTCGTGTTTCGGACGATCCTCCTTCTGCTGTTCTCCGGGAGGGCGGCCCTTGAAGGGGATCAGGGAGAACGGAATCCCGAAGACATCCACATACTCGGGGGTGAGCAACCCCGTCTCTGGATCCGGTGTGTAGTCCATGCGGCGCAGTCCGCGCCCGACGACCTGTTCGCAGAGGAGCTGGCTGTGGAAGGCCCGCAGCCCAAGGATCTGCGTGACGTTGTTGGCGTCCCAGCCCTCGCTCAGCATGTTCACACTCACCACACAGCGCACCCGTTCTCCGGCCTTGCCCGGCTTTCCGACCGTGGAGACCGCTTGCCTCAGTTTCTCGGCGGCCTGCTTGCGGCTTTCCTTCACCTGACCGCTTTCGGCCTCCTCCAGCAACCTGGAATCGATCCTCAAGGTGACTTCCGCGCCGCTCGCATTCCAGAACTCGTCGAACCCGGCGAGTCCGGAGCCGTACTGCCTGACCTTCTTCGGTTTGGCGCCGGACTTCCGCTGACGCCCACGCTCAACGGGCTCCGGTGCGCCGTTCCCGTTTTCTTCCGCGGCAACAAGAGTCTCGCCGGAGATCATCCGGTGAAAGTGACTCGCGATGTCGGTGTTGTCACACACCACGATCATGACCGGAGGGGAGCGGTCCTCCCCGGGCGCCGCGTCTTGTACCTGCCGGAACCGCTCCCGCCACTGCCCCGCGAGGGTCAGGAGCGCGTCCTCCGCTTCCCGGTAGGCCGCTTCCGGTTTCGGCTTGCCTCCGGGGAGGCGGTCGCCCGAACCCAGCGCCTCCTGGACGCGCTGCCAGAGGCGGAAGTACTTCGGGTCCGGCCTGCCAGAGTCGTCCCGGGCGGGGAGCCGGGGAATCTTGGTGATGCCGGACTCGATGGCGTCCACGAGGCTGAAGTCGCTGACGATCCACGGGAACGGTGATCCTTCGGGGTAACCGCTGCCCTGGATGTAGAACGGCGTCGCGGAGAGGTCCACCGAGAGTCCGATGCCGCACGCGGTGTTGATGCGATCCAGCCCCTCCACCCAGACGGTGGCGGCCTCGCGCTCTTTCCTTTGCTCCGGGGTGAGGTTTGCCGGGGCCGCGGCCGGCCGGTACGCATGATGCCCCTCGTCGTTCAGCACCATCAGCGGCTCGTCGTCCCAAAGATCGCCCAGGCGGGCGCGGGCGAACGCTTCGGGGGTCTCGTCTCCAAGATCGCCGACCTTGGCTCTGCCTACCCGGATCTCCGGAGACTCCGGATTCAGGAAGTGCCAGTTCGTCACCAGCACCTTCCCCTTGGCGAGTTCCGGCCGCATCGGGGCCGGGACGAGATCGAACTCCTCGTAGTAGTTCCCGGCCGCGCCCGGACGGAGGACCGCGAGGCGTTCCCGGATGGTGAGGTTCGGGCAGAGGACGAGAACCCGGCGCGGGTAGCGGGGGTCGGCGGGCTTGCTTCCCCGATTGCAGAAGGCCCAGGCGACAAGCATCGCCATGACCACCGTCTTGCCGCTTCCCGTCGCCATCTTGCATGCGTAGCGCGGGATCGGCGGGAGTTCGCGGGCGTGCGGAACGTCGGCGAGCTTCGGATGCTGCGCCACTTGCGCGACCCAATCCCCGGGTCGCGGGTTCTCGCCACGGCAAAGCGCCTGGAACTCCTCCGGTTTCAGCCGCGGCTTCCAGCGGGGACGTTTCCCCGCCCGCAGGATCTCCTCAAGGTAGAGAACGGTTTCGACCGCCTCCAGTTGGCAGAAGAACAGGCGGCGGGGCCGGTCCTTCCTCCACCAGTGGCGCAGCAGCCGTTTCGTCGTCTCGGAAGCGTTCTGCCAGCCCGATTTCCGCCAGCGCCCCACGTCGTAGCGCAGCGCGTTGACAAGCGGCAGATCGTCGCGGTCCTCGTCGGGAAGCAGGAGCCGCTGGGCGCTGCCCGCCCGGACGGTCTTGAACCAATAGCTCGCCTCCCGGCGCGAGGGAATCCGGGACGGGCGTCCCGTGCGGCGGCTGTAGAGCCAGTGCCGGTCGGGCTCCTCGTAGGGGGAGCAGAGGATGGGTTCCCCGACCGGCTCGACCGGGACCCCCGGGTCTTCCCGCATGGGCGCCGAACTACCGCGGCTCCGACTCCGGTGCTCCCACCGTCAGCACCCGCAGCCCTTCGACGCCGCGCGGGTCAATGACCTTGACCGCGACGCGCCACGAATCTCCCGGCCCGAGGCGCGCCGGACGCCGGAATCCCAGGCTCTCGAAGCCGCTGAGCGCGGTGAACGATTCCCGGTCAGCGAGCCCCAGATCGCCGAGCGCGCGGGCGAGGCGATCCCACTTGCTGCGGTCGGGAAAGAACGCCTGGCAGATGCAGAACGTGCGGCCGTCGTAGTCCGTGTCGAGGAACCAGGCGGCGACCCGCTCCCGGTTCGTGGGAAGCACCTGGTTCCCTACCGGGTCATAGACGTCCATCCCTTCCATCGTCACCCAGTATTCGCCGCCTTCCCCGACTTCGGGACCGCGGACTCGGGGCGCAGCGAACACGGTGAAGATCTGGCTCCCCGGCTGGGTCTTGAGCAGTTCGCCCATCGCTACGTCGGGGTTGATGAGAGCCATGTGGCAGTTCACGTCCGGGTGCTCGTCGTTCTGGACCGCTTCCTGGGCTGCCGCGTCGAACCCGAAGGCGGCGAACACCAGGTCGTCGTAGCCAGCCCGGTTCGCGTCGCGGAGCGCCCGCTCCACCTGGAGGGCGGTCAGGTTGCCCAATTCGGGGCCGACGCTGACCACCACGCGACCGCTTCCCTTCTCCCATTCGCCTTCGGCATGGAGGAGCGCGCCGCTCGCCGCTTCCAGCCGGGCGAAGCGCATGGGAGCCTGCCGCGGGAACTCGACGCCGCTCGCGCGCAGCAGACGGATCACCTTGGCGATGTGCGCCTCGCTGTTCCGGACCGCCGCTTCGGCGGCATCCGCCGGGAAGGACTCGAGTTCTTCGGGCGCGCCGCCGATCGGGGAATCCGGCCCCTCTTCGAGCGCGATGACGCCCTCCACGCTGAAGGGGCCGGCGACGCGCACGGCGCCTGACTCGACGTGCGGCGTATCCACAAGCTCTTCGGATTCGGCGTTCGCGGCGATGCAGGCGTTCACCTCCTCCATCTTGGCCCGCCAGGCGGTCCGGTAGGCGACGAGCGCGTCGCGGAGTGACGCGGGCCAGTCCGGGTCGGCGTCGAAGGGGACTTCCCAGGCGCGCCAAGACTGCTTCGGAACGCGCTCTTCGTACTTGTGAATCTGCGCTGCGGTGAGCGCCTTGAGCGGGCCGCGCGCGCGCTCGGGCCGCACCGCGGCGAGTGAGGTTGCCGGCAGGAGCCAACGGCGGAGGTCAGCGTCGGTGGTGCTGCGGGCTCCCTGTTCGCGGTGTTTTGTGACCAGCTTGGCTGCGAGTTTCGCCTTCGTGTCTTCTCCAACCGGCGCAACGGCAGCGTTCAGGACGGCGAGGGCGGCAGCGAGGAGGGGTTCGTGCTTGTCGAAGATGGGGTCGAGGGAGACGTTGCGGGCGATGCTCTTGAGCGTGACGTGGGGAACCGTCTTGAGGTCGAGCGTGGCCGGTTCGCCGGTCGCGCGGCCTGCGGCGTCCAACCCGGCGAGCCAGGGACCGTCCGGGTTGCGCTGGAGGTCCTCGGCGTTCGGTTTGCGCAGCCGATAGTTGTCGAACGTGGCTGTCATCAGACGGTGCTTCGCAAGCGTCAGGGCGACGCGGCTCGTATCGATCGCAATCCAGCGGCGGCCCCACTTTTCCGCGACGAAGGGGGTCGTGCCGCTGCCGCAGGTGGGGTCGAGGATAAGGTCGCCCGGGTCCGTCGTCATCAATAGGCAACGTTCGATGACCGCGGTTGCCGTCTGGACAACATATACCTGATTTTGTTGACTCCGAGTGTCACTCCATAGATTGTTGAATTCCTTGATCAGACTGTCTGTGAAGTAGCGCTTGTACATCCTCGTCGGTGACTTGGTGACATCAAGACGATTCGCAAGAAACAACCTTTGCATTCCTTCGGGTGATGTCTTCCAGTGCCGGTCTCGTCCAGGGTGTTTCGTCGTTCCGGCAAAGTCCAGTTCTATCGTTCCCGTTGCGGATCGCTCCGGAGATACAGCCGTATTCGTCCGAAACGGCATTGCGCCTTCTGGCAGACGGGAAGGATCAGAAACCAACTCAGGCGTAAGCTCGCCGCAGACCCCATCGGGTCGTTCGAACCGACGGAACTCACCAGCAAACTCCGCCGTGGCGTCAAGAACACGGTAGATCTTTCTGAACTTGACTCGGGACGCGTCCCGCACGTACCACAGCAGGTGATCGTTGACGGAGGGAAGTGTCCTCGTGGCCGTGGAGGTTGTTTTGGCAAAGGGAATAGTTGTGCAGAAGTTCTCTGGTCGGAAGACCTCATCCATCAGACACCGCACCCGGTGCATGTTCTCGTCGCTGATCTGGACGAAGATGCTCCCGGAATCCGCCAGCAGTTCCCGCGCCATCGCAAGTCGGTCGCGCAGGTACGCGAGGTACGAGTGGACCCCGAGCGTCCAAGTGTCTCGGTACGCTCGCACCATCTCCGGCTCGCGTGTTAGATCCTGCTCCCGGTCCTTCACGTCACGGCGTCCGAGGTCCGGCTGGAAGTTCGACCGGAAGCTGATCCCGTAGGGCGGGTCCACGTAGATCATCTGAACCTTGCCGGCGAGGTCCTCCCGGCGCGCGAGGCTCGCCATCACCTGGAGCGAGTCCCCGAGGATCAGGCGGTTCGTCCAGTCCACATCGTGCCGGTAGAACTGGACCGCCTTCCCATAGTCGAGCTCGGGGTCACCGAACAGGCTCCGCTGCACGTCCTTCCGGCGGACCGCCCGGAGCAGCGCCTCGGTGGAAACCCGCTCGTGCATGTGGAGGGCGACGGGGTCCACCTCGAACCACGGCCGCTCCCGCTTCCCCGCCCATTCGAGCCACGGTTCGTGCCGTCGCAGCGCCTCGGCGAGGATCTGCGCCTCGTCCTCGTTCAGCGGCCTTTTCCGCGCATCCCGCACGATGTCCGGCAGCAGGTCCGCGTCTCCGGCCTCCGGCGACGACCGCAGCGTCGGCGGCAGATGCGGGTTGAACTCGTACCGGTGCGGCGCCTCCTTCCCCACCCGCCCATGCGACTCCAGCCCCGCCGGCGGCAGGTTCTTCCGCTTGGCCCGGTGGGTCAGCGCCCCTACCGGCTCACGGGAGACTCTCGACGGCATCAGGGAATCGTAGGCGAAGAACCGGCAGGATCAGGGGCCGATCATCCTGTCACTTTGGGGCGAGAACCATCTCACCGGGCAGGGATTGGAGGTTCGCTGGACGGGTTCAGTCCGGTTTGTGATTCCTCTCCAGCGACCCTCCGCCGTCAGGGAAGATCTCCTCATGGGTTCTCCTCAGTGTCTCCCTCGGTCTGGAAAGCGGCGTACCACTCCCTGGCGAATCGGACGAGGCATAACGGGTCGTTATCTCCCGCCTCGATCCAGGACCGGACCACTTCATCGTCTCCCTTGTCGGCACCTGTCATGGCCCACGCCAACCACACGCACCAGTGCCTCCGGAGTGGAAGTTCGTCCGCAATCCACCGATCCGCCGCACTGGTCCCGTAATCCAGTTCCGCCTTCAACCGCCTCAGACCTTGGATGACCGGCGAATGGATCGCCTCGATGAACTCCGGATTCCGGCTCCGATACACGGCGCTGGCCGCCCTCAACGCTCCGAGGAGTCCACTCTGCTGACTCGTCCCGATCGCGACACCGATGTCTCGAACACTCTCTACCGACGGCAAGCGCATGGGGGGAACGTCAGCCCGGGCACATTGCGCGATCCACCAGCGAAGGGCACTCCAGGCAGCCAAGCTCACTCTGGCTTCAAGAGACCTCGTGCCGATCCGAAGCTGGTGCTCTGACTCATCGGGATCAGCGCCACCAAGAGCAGCGAACGCCACGATCATCCGGTAATCGTTCTCTGGACTCCCCCACTGTTCCGCAATCGGCACCGGATGTTCGAGACTGTGACTCGCAGCTTCGCCCATACGACGGATGACGGAGGCTGGGGCACGACGGTGAATCAAGACTTCCACCAGCAACCGAACCGCGCGTGTACGGGAGTTGCCCAGCACAACGCCTTGTCCCGATTCCTGGCGAAGCCATCCATACACCAGACCCCAGAACCACGTTTCCTCTTCTTCAGAAAGGCTGATGACTCCCTCCTCTGCATGGTCGGGATTCCAGGACGCAGCAACGTTTCGAATTGTGGCGTCCCGCGTCGAGTCCCAAGCCCCGCTGAACGCTCGCCCGATCCACTTCGCCCGAAAGCGACGCTCGGCAATGCCCGGCTCCGGTTCCGGAAGGGCCAGGTACACCCAATCGTCCATCTGCCGAACATGCGGAAGTCCGTCGGACTCTTGATGCGCGCTGCCCCAGAGACTCAGAGCCACTTCCCGTTCTTCCGCCTCCATGAGAAGACGCTTGCGCGCGATCCAGTTCATCCGGTCAAATGCGAGCCTCCGAGCATCCTCGCTGCCTCGCAGCGCTGCGCAGATCTGGCGTACACACGATGCCCAAGCTTCGGCGTCGGCCTCGGTGCGCTTGACCCTCGGCAGCTCACAGAGCAAGAGATCGCCGGGATCGCTGTCGGTGCGAAGCGCGTCCTCTGGAATAGGCGCGCGCAGAATCTCAAGTACGCCATCCGCCCGAGACTCAAGGTCCATGGCGTCCCAACTCCGTTCCCATAACCTGCCGACGCACGACCAGAACTGATTGTCCATCCAGCGACGGGAGCGGCGGTATCGGAGCGCCCATTTGAAGAGCTGAGGTGTGGGGGCAGCCCCGTGACGGACAGTGCACCGCGACATGATCTCGACGGCCTTCTCGACCCGCCGCCGGAGAAAATCGTCTGCTTCGCCACCCGAAGTCCATCGCGCCAGAAAGTAGTCCCGGGCTCGCACGGCGGCGTCGAATAGAGAAGACACGTCTTGGTCGGACATCCGCGCCAGATTGGTCTGCGAAAGCACGGCATTCAGAGTCTTCTCGTCACCGGATCCGCCGATGAGTAGCAGACGGGCCGCGTACGCGGGGATGAAGGGTCCGACGAGACGTGCTGCCCGGTCTATGTGGTCGCTGCCGATTCGAACGCCGGGAATGCCGGAAGGCAGGCCCGACAACTCAAGGAGCCGGACCACACGCCACGCGGAACGAAACGAACGCGGTCCATCATTCGACAGCGTGATTTGGTGCCGTCGTCCCAGGTCGAACGTCCAAGGTGAGTCCTCGCTCTGCTCGTTGACCATCTTCCGAACAAACGCATCCAGATCGGAGGGAGCGTCACCGTCGTACGGCGCGAGGCGCGCCCAGAGGTTGCTGTCCGGTCGCGATGACCTCTCACCCTGCCGTAGCCCGTCCGACCACTCCACCATGTTCAGCGCGTGGCGCCAGTGGAGCACCCAACCGAGTTGGGCAGCCGTCAAGACTCGGCGATCACGTGACCATACTTGCTTGGCTCGCCGGAACGTTCGAAGCGCCAGACCCTGGCCACCGTCAACGTCACTCGATTCCACCAGAAGGGCAGCCTTGCGCGCGGACCACATGGGGTCCGCACCTTCTGTGCGCCAATCGTTCAGCAGTTCGCTCAGACCTACAAAGTCCTGCACCCTCAGTTTCCAGAGGCATCGTTCGTGTTGAAGGCGATGGAACGCGAAGCCGCCGGGCCGAACAGATTCCAGTTTTGATCTCCATTCCTCGAACGTGGCCTGGTCAAGGTCATGGCGAGAATCCGTGAGGAGTGCGAGCATCAAGGCGGTGCGATCGTCGTCGATCTCACTACGGCCCCCGGCGGGAAGATCAGCGTTCGCCTTGCGGTACTCCTCAGCGGCGCTGAGTGCGTCAGTCGCCGCCTTGGCGAGTTCGGGCGTCAAAGGGTCCATCAACAGTTCGATTCGCTCGATCAATTCCCGAACGACAGTCAGGCGATCGGACGGGTCGAGCGCAGGAAGGGCTTTGAAGATCGGTTCGACCCACGGCCCCGTCGAGGCAGACAGATGGCCGTGTTTGGAGAACGGGAGGATCGGCCAACCAGGGTAGACGTTCTTGTTGTTGCGCCAGATGGCAGCAGCGTTCTTCACCGCCTCGGCCAACACCTCCGGGGTCGCACTCTCCGAGGGAGGGTCAGGTTCCTTACAGGGCACACGGGTTGGGCGAACTGGCAGAGGGATGGCCGGGCTGCCGTCTCCCGCATCACGTGGCGGCGGCGGGTGTGGCCAGCGCTCTTCCCGGACTTCACCCTCCTCCAACGAACCCAGAATCCATTCAATGGCGGCGCGATGACGGGCCTCGCGACTTGACTCGCCCGAGAGTTCCGGAGCCAGGTCGATGGGAACCACACCGCGCTCCTCAAGCATCAGTCGGGTCGGTTTGTCCAGATTCAGGCAACCCGCCAAGTAGAGGCGGGGGGCTGCCGGTCCGAGATGGTCCCGCACCCAGCCACACCAGTGGAGAAAGTTGGGATCGTCCCCGGAGAAACCGACGAGCAGGAAGATGCACTCCATCAGCGCCTGCTGGACGGTGTTAACAAACGGGGCAAAACGCCTCGGATAGGTGCGGTAGTCCTCTTCAGTGACCACGAACGGCCGGTATGCCGGAAAGGAACCGTGGAGCTTCACGATCCGCGGTGCGACAGTCGTGGCAAGGTCGGCAGACCGAAAAACCGGCTGGTAGGTCCGGTCGGACATCTCTTCCGCCGCCTTCTCGAGCAAGGTGTCCCAGTTCGTTGTGAAGACATCGGCCCAGGGGAGGCCCAGGAGCCGTTCATGGACCGAGTGATGTTCGCCGTCGGGAACGCGAGCCCGCAGGAACGAATCGAGGGCGGATTGCCCATAGGTCGCCTTGTACTGCTGGGCGAGGCGGGCGCAGTCGCGGCCCGTGACCGGTTCCGCCGGAGCGCCCTGCCCGAAACCAGGCTTCCCGCACCGAAGTTCCTCTTGCAGGAGGGCTGCGAGATCCTTCCAGGACGGCGGCCGCGCTTCGCCGGGATGACCCGGCTCCGCGTGCCTACTGAGACCGGCACCCACCATGACGCAAGCCCCTCGCAGGGGTCGTTTCCAGAGCGCCTCCCGGATGTGGATGATGTGGCGCGCGTTCATCGCGTCAGCGTAGCCTCGGAGGGCTCGTGCTCCGGATGCGGTCGCTCAGCCGGGCCGCCAGCTGGTCGGTGTGAACGGAGGCTTCAAGGTTCTCCAAATGATTCGATCTGGCCGCAAGCCAGTGATTCCGAATCGTCAAGCGGTAAATGCACGGGCGAGTCAAAAGGGTTGCACAGAGGCGACATGACGAGACTCCCCGCAGCGGACTACACCCGTCAGGATGGGCTCCTAGTGGATTGCGGTCGGACATGTTCTCGAACGTCTGGCTTGTGCCGGAGATCTTCGTCAAGAGCGCACTCCGTGGGCTGCCCCTGTAGCGGCGGTCCAGCAGGCCCACCGCAACCTCACGGCCTCGGCATTCGCCAGCCGAACAACTCGCGCCACATCTCAACCGCTGCCCGCTCCTTGCCCTCGTATTCGAGGTGCAACGCCTCCTCCGCCACCGCTAACCATCCGCGAACCACCTGCGAGAGCTGCCGCCGCCGGTGGATCCCGACCCCCGCATTGACGTCCGGGCCGATCCCGACTGGATCACCCCAGTCATCCATTATCCGGTCCGCAACCGAAGCCAGGAAGAACCTGATCTCGTCCCGGTACCGCCCGAACGGCTCGATCACGAGCCGCAAGGCCATAACCTCAAACAGAAACGCGGGAGCGACCGGCTCCCCAGCCTCGCGGTTGATTCCCTTGACCATCTTCACGAACGGCACGAACTTTTCTCCACACTCCTTGTTCTTCGCCGTGACGAGCACCTCCTGCTCCCGCGGGTCCGTATCCATCCAACCCGCGCCATTGGGCATCGAATAGCCGCCCCCTTTCCGCCGGAAGACCGGCGCAACCTCGTACGACGCAACGTCTTCATCGCCGTAGTTGATTGTCACGACGTTGTCATCGGCATCCAGATCGTTCCAGCGAGAAGCCAGCACGTCGCGTAACGCGAGCACAGCCCCCCTTCCCGAACCGTCTGCCAACGAAGCTTGCGGCCCGTTTGGATCCACAACGACGAAAATGTCCACGTCCTTTAGCTTCTTCGTCATGGTGCGTCGCTTGTAGCTGCCGGTCAGAAAGTCGTCTATCAGCTCCCAGGAGTCTCTGATGTGGTCGCGCACCAACCGGTGCCGGGTCTGTGCGAGCTTGCTCTCGGTCTGCGTGATTTCGAGGTTCGATTTCAACCCGTCAAATGCGTTGTCGACGTAACTCATTTCGGCTGTCACCTATTTCCTGTAGTACCGCAGTCCAGCCGTCGCGTGCGGTCCAGCGGCGAGGGTACCGAAGCTCGTCGAACCCATGCCCTCAACGGATGCCCTGGTCCCCGGCGACCATCCGGGCTGTTTCGAACGTGGGCCATTGAAGCTGCAAAAGAGGCTGTATATGGTTCCGCGGGGGACGCTCTGCAGTTTTGCCATGTATTGCGCCAGTGCGGCTCGATCCGCCGTGAATTTCCGATCCCCTACTCCCGCTCCGGTGTACGACACCGGGAACTCGAAGATCGGGCTCACCGTTCCGTCCGGACGGTGGCATTCAAGCGCGACGCAACGGAGCGAGCCTTCGTTGATCCAGTTCGAGATGGCACTCTGATCCGTCTTCCAATCGGCGAAGAGAAGCGTTGGATCGATCCCCAACGTCCCCAGAATGTCAGCGATCGAACCCAGAATGACGTCCGCGAGATGAGTAGCCGTATGGACCCGCGTATAAGTCGAGACGGAAGTGCTGGCCGAAGTCATTATCTCGATGTCTCTTTGCGGAGCGCTTCAAGATCGATGGCCGACGCGTCCCTGAGTCCCTTCGTATTGGCAACGGGCACCGATGCTGGCGGCGCATCTACCGAGAGGTGGGATGACCCTTTGGCCGCGGTCACGACGCTCGCATCAAGTGCTCCGGGCAACGGTATATGGAGCATCCACCCATCTGTCGCACCCGCGCCGCCCGGCACGGGGTTCAAATTCTCTTTGACCCGGAGCGCGGCGTCAGCGGTCACGACTCGAATCGTTACCTGCAGGCCGATATCACAGAGCACCAGACCCTTCGATTCCAAGTGGCCGCCCGCAATGAGCGCCGAACCGAGGCCGTCCAGTGCCGCCAGTTCACCGGCCACGCTCCCGGCCGGAATGGCCAGACTGCGCTCGAGCGTCTTCGCGATCAGCGTTGCCACTACCTGCCACGCCTCGCCGGCCCCCCGGACTGGCGCAGCGGCGATCTCCCTGTTCCGCTTCATTTCAGTCTTCCGCACCGCGCCCCTGCACACCCCCGGCCTCCATCACGCGCGATGCGGCCGCGATAAGGTCGTCAATCGTTGTAAGCCCCGGGTCCAACACCGTCTCCTGCCGTCCGAGCATCGCCTCCGTGATTGTTTTGCGGACCCTCCTCCCGTCCGCCCCTGCCAAGCGTTCGGCGACCCTCTCGAGTCCGGGGTCGCACGCCAGCTGACCTAGGGATGCGAACGCCGGCACCATCGCTTGAAGCGCGTGCTGCAGAATCGCGACGATCCCGGACGAATCCGGAGATGGGACGTGAATGTGCACATCGGCCCGCGACAGGAACGCCTCGTCCAGCGTGCGTACGAAGTTACTCGTCACCACGAAGACGAGATTGGGAAAGTTCACCGTATTCGAGTCGAACGCCGCCAGCACGGCATCCGTTGCCCGATGCACGTCCACCGGATTGGCCGCCAGCGATGCCTCGCTCCTGGCGACGGCAATAGACTCCACCTCATCAAGGAGGACCACGGTCGGCATCCCGTCGTCGCCGAGGCTTGGCACATATTCGGTAAGAAGCTGGGTTACGGCTCGTTGGCTTTCGCCATGTTCAGCACTCATGAGGCCATGCGGATGGATTTCGATCAATCGGGCCTTTCGGTTCGTGGTGATCTTCGCCAACTCGTGAGCGAGCCCGCGAGCTAGAGTGGTCTTGCCCGTTCCCGGGGGCCCATACAGCAGCACCAGGCCGTGCAGAGCCGTCGTTTCGAACGGCAGCTTCTCCCGCAGCCGCAGGTTCAACGCTGCGGCACGCAGCAGCCGATCCTTCACTGAGCCATCGACCACGATGGAATCCCAAAGCCCCGCGTACGCCGGATCGGGCATCACGCGTACGACGCGCGCCATCTCCGCGAGCCCGCCCGCTGTGTGTTGCGTTAGCATGATTGCAACTATACTTTGCACGGTCGGAGAGTGCAAACGCGTACGCAATGCCGCCGGGCCTGTCCTCTACCGGACCGAACCCAGCCACCGCACCCAATCCGGACGCGCGACCGTAGCCCCGCTCCCGAACCTCCGCACCGGGCGTCGCGCCGTGCCCCACCTGCGCCCCCGGCCAGACCTCCTCCAGCAACGCATCGTGGTCGGCGGGACGTCGCTACGTCTCGCCTTAGTCTCTCACCTGACTTCGGAAACCATTTGCCACCCCACTCCTGCTCCTTGCCGGGCGGCCGAGCGGTGACCGGCGGGCTCGCCCCGGACGGCCTCCGCCCATTTTCTTTCGGCTCAACGCCTCAAGTCCGGCGTCGCGTCACCTGGTTTCAGTCCGGGACCTATTGCCGCGCATCGGGCGCCGCGCGGGACCCGCGCTTGCGCGCGACGGCCTCCATGGTCACACTAGAAGCACGCGCGGCGGAGACCGGGTCCACTAAAAAGGCTGCGGCCCGCTGCTCCTCCGGCGAGGATGGCGCCAAGACGATGACCGATCCGGCTTCCGGGGGATCAACGGCTACTCAGCCTTCGGCCGGGCCCGATTCCACCGACCGACAGAGTCGTCCACAAGTCGGCAGCGTCTTGCGGCGCGCGCGCACGCATCGCCAACTCTCTCTCCGCGAGGTCGAACGACGCATCGGCAGGTCGAACGCGTACCTGTCCCAGGTCGAGCGGGGCCTGATCAAACAGCCCGACCCGATTGTCCTTCTGGATCTGGCCGACCTCTACGGTTTGAACTTCCAGACTCTTGCGACTTGGGCCAATTGGGGTCCCGCCGATCCGGATACCTCTGACACGCGCCCGCGCGACTCAACGGCCGTTCTGATCCGTCAGGCAATGGAGCTCGACGCCAACGAGCGGGCCGCAGTTCTCCGCCACATCGATTCCATCCTTCGCAAGCGCCGGACCTAATCCAACCCGCCCGTCGCTCGGCGTTCGTCCCCGTTCCCGCCGAATCCGTAGGTCAACCGCACCTCACTTGGGACCGTCGGCCCGCCACATCGTTACCGGACCGGTTCAAGATCGTGCCATGGCTTCGTGCGCATCTCTCCTAAATCGGTAGAACCAGTCCGGCACCGTCGGACACGTACGCCGATGCTCGAAGATCGTCGCCTGCACGAGACGAACGTCGCACAAGGCCATCGGACCGGCCTGCGCATCCGCGCGCGACAGGTACCCATGGAGCTTCTCCATGCGCTTCTTCGCGACCTCTTGGTCCCTGTACTCCGTGAACAGCCACGCGAGAAGCCTGAGCCCCGCTGCCACGGCCAACACGACTTCGAGCACCGAGATCCCGAAGAGCGCCGCCATCGCCAAACCCACGCCACCCAACACCAGCACCACGGAACTGATGAAACACATCCACTCCCTCCGCAGCCGGCCATCCCACCGGCAGTTGGCTCGCTGGCAGTGCAGGCGGGCGGCCAACGCATCGGCGGGAATGTCGTCGCCGCCGTACCAGTCCGCCACGCGCTCCCCGACCGTGGCGACCTTTTTCGCCTTTCTCGCCAGTTCTCTCACCCTGTCCTCCGTGGGCCGCTCGACGCCACGGTGTTCCGACCACGGTATGTCCAAGACGAAGCAGTCGAAATCCTCTTGAATCGCTGCTGCCTCCTCCTTCAACCGGCCGGTACACCGAACCAGGACCACTTGGTCCAGAAACCACAAGAAGACAACGACGGTGGTCGCTACCTGAATGAACGGCCCCCCTTCCGCGACCAAGCCCCAGAGCAGCAAGACCGCAACGAATACCAACGACGCCAACCGCCAGTTCTCTACAGATTTGACCTGCCGGTACAGCAAGCGCTGGGCGACCAGCCTGTCCAGGGACCGCTGGCTGTTTTGCCGCTCGCGAACATTCATTGGCAACACCTTGGCAGCTTACCTACGAATACGTCGCTCCACTTGGTGCCGTGTCAGACCCTCCGGGAGTTCATCAAGCGAGGACACGGCAATGTCCGACACGCTGGCGGACTTGAGCCGCTCGTGTTCCTCCAGCTCTTCCCGCAGACTCGCGATCTGGACTCCGTGGCCTTGAACTCCGCTTGAACCAGCCGAGGATCTACGTCCGCGCGTTCGCGCGCCTCCGCATCGAACTCCTGCAGTGCGCGCTCGATGGGCAATCCCTTCCAGCCGGGCTGTCGTATTCCTTACCGAGGCTCGGCAGGCGGAGTCCCAGGCCAGCAGTTCGAGTCCATAAAGCACGGTTCACTGGTCATACAGATCGTCGCGTCTCCAGGTCCGGTTCCCGTCCTCGCCGCGCGTCGTGCGGTCCGACGCGGTCACGGGACACCGAGCCAGGGAGAGACGGATCAGGCTCTCGATGGCGCCGCTGGGCCGCTTCCTCGGCCGCCCGTTGCAGCGACCGGTGTCCATCGGCATCCGACGCCAGCTGCTCACGCAGGATTGCGCTTACCGGGGTGTCTTCCTCGATGGCCCGCACGCGGGCTCGTTTGAGGACATCGGGGTCCACGGTAATCGTCAACTTCATGGGGAGAGGCTCCACGAGGTAAGGGTAACCACGGGACTCGTGCCGCACGGGAACCCGGATCGGGAATCGAATGTCCGCCGGCCGGGCCGAACGCCAGCGGGTGTGGGCTTTCCCGGCGTCTCGATTGCCATAACGCCTTATGGCATTTCGCTATCCTCTCTCGCAAAGAGAACCACCATGAAGGAGGCCACCACCAAGGTCACTGTGCACCTGCCGACCGCGCTACTCCAACAGGCGCGCGCAATTACCGGAGAGGGCGTTACGGGGACGGTCCGCCAGGGCCTCCGGCAGATCGCCGCCGTTCACGCTCAGAGGAAGCTGCGCGGCCTACGCGGGAAAGTGCCGATCACACTGGACATCGAGAAACTGCGTGAAGATCGGGACCTCGACCGGATGTGATTGCGGCTGATTCGGGTTCCCTCATCGCGCTACTCCGGGGTGACACCGGGATGTCCAGTTGCTGGATCGAGCTCTGGACGCGGGAATCGTCGTCCTGCCGCCTGTTGTCCTTGCCGAGGTCCTGAGCTACCCGGCCCTCGACAGGGGAGTCGCTGATCTGGTCCGGGCCCTGTCGGTTCTGGACATTCATCCGGGCTCTTGGGAACGTACCGCGGCGATTCGCGGGCGCCTGCTGGCGTTAGGTCTCCGGGCCCGCCTGGCGGATTCCCTCATAGCGCAGAGCTGCCTGGATCACCGGGTGCCTCTGGTCACCCACGACGGGGATTTCCACCACTTTGCCGACCATGCCGGTTTGATCCTGCTGTAACAGCCCGTGGTGCAAGCGCCCCGCACAAGCACCGGGATGTCCCACGCGCCGAATCTGGCGGTTTGGGGGCGGGCGGGTGCTTGCCCCACGGGTTGGTGGAACGAATCGTTCAGCGTTCCTCCATCCGGGAGACGTACGCCCGCAGGACGGCGTTGATATGGGTCTGGTAACGCGGCCCCCGGGCACGGAACCACGCAAGCACGTCCTGATCTACCCGCAGGGAGATAGCCTGCTTCGGTGGAGGCACAACGACCGCGTCCTTCCAGAAGTCCGCCGGAAGGTTCCGCAGTTCGGAAGGCGAGGTTCGCTCGATCTTCTCCTCCGACATCCGGCGGAGGCGATCGAGGTCAGCGCGACCGCGAGTCGGGGTCCTGGGGTACGGGGTCCGTGGGTGGCTCGGACTGTCTTCGGTAAAGCTGGCGCTCATTGGCGTTGCTCCTTCTGGCCGAGATGATTCGGCGCGTGACTCCGGTTTCGAGCGTGCGATCCGTATACACGACGGTCAGGTAGATTCCGTCGGCGAGCCCTATCGCCACCATGCGTCTTTCTCCGTAGTCGCGGCGACGATCCTCTGTCTCGACGATGTCGCCTCCGCAGATCTGGCAGGCAAGCTCGAAGTCAAAGCCACCTCCCGCAGAGTTGCGTCGCTCTTGGCCGGGTTCCATGAGAACTGCACCGTCTGATATACAAGAGTATATACGCTTGGGTCTGGCCCCGGCTCGCGGTCCGGCGGGACATCCGGGACTCCGAGAGGGTGCGGCCCCGATGTTGGCCGACCTGGTGTCGTCGGCGCTGGTTTCGCGCTCCCGCGCGATGCCGACCAGAGGTCGGCGTTCCAAGCCGTCCGCGCCGTCGGCCATACGCGCTCTCAGGCCCATCCGCACCGTCGGCCTCCGATCGCGGCGGCATTTCACCGCAACTGGCCGGCGGCCCCTGTCTCCCCGCTGCCCGGTTACGATTCCCGAATGGTCGAGGCGGGGGCGCGGGCGAGCGCCCGGCAGGAACCCCGAACGGGTAGCCGCGAGGCGTCGAATCCGCTGCTTTTCTGCGGTTTGGGCCTGCTCTTGCCGGGAGCGGGACACATGGCCCTCGGCCGGCGCGGGACGGGCGCCGTGTTCCTCGTCAGCATCGGACTGCTGTTCGTCTTCGGGATCCAGATGGAGGGAGAGCTCTTTCCCTTCGAGGCGACGGCGCCGCTGACCCTCCTCGCCGGGCTCGCCGAGATGGGGGCCGGCGGGTTCTACGTCGCCGCCCGGATGCTGGGGCTCGGCGCCGGGAATCCGGAAGCGCCCGCTTACGAATACGGGTACGCCTTCCTGATCGTGGCGGGACTCCTCAACATGCTGGTGGTCCTGGATGCGTGGGACATCGCAACGGGGGCCAAGGAGTCGGCGGAGGACGGAGCGCCCGTGGACTCCACGCAATGAGCCACTTCGCCGCGCTCATCGTGTTCGCCGCGCTGGTCTCCCCCGCTTTCGCCTGCCTCATGCGCGAAGGATGGGGAGCGCGGCTGCGCTTCACCCTCTGGGCCTTCTTCAGCTTCGTCGGATTCGCCGTGGGAATTGGCTGGGTCATGTACCTGGCGGGCGCCTGACCCGGACCCACCGCAGCTCTCCAGATGGCGGGACTCCCGGTTCTCGGGATCGCGGTCCTCATCGGCATCGCCTGGGCGATCTCCACGGACCGGCGTCGCTTCCCGTGGCGGGTGGTGGCGTGGTCGCTCGCGATGCAGGTGGCGTTCGCGCTGCTGGTCCTCAAGACCGCTGCCGGCGCCGCGGTGCTTTCGACGGTCGCGGACGGGGTGGAACTTGCGCTCCAGCAGGCGAACGCCGGCATCGAACTGCTGTTCGGCCCGCTGGCTGATCGGGAGCGCTTCGGGGTCATCCTGGCGATCTCGGCGCTCCCCGCCATCGTCTACGTGGCGTCGGTGTTCTCCGTCCTCTACTACCTCGGCATCCTGCAGCTTGCCGTGGTGGGAATGGCCAAGGTGATGGTCCGCACCTTCGGCACCAGCGGCGCGGAAACGCTGGCCGCCGCCGGGAACGTCTTCATGGGCCAGACCGAGGCGCCGCTGCTGGTGGCCCCGTACCTGGAGCGCATGACCCGCTCGGAACTCCACGCGGTCATGGTCTCGGGGATGGCCACCGTGTCGGGCGGGATGCTCGCGGCCTATATCGCGCTCGGCGTGGACGCCCGTTTTCTGTTGGCGGCCAGCCTGGTGAACGCCCCGGCGGCGCTCATGATGGCCAAGATCATCGTCCCGGAGACCGAAAAGCCGGTGACGGCGGGACGGGTGGAATACCGAGTCGAGCGCCGCGACGTGAACCTGATCGAGGCGGCCGCGAGCGGCGCCTCCGCCGGCATGAGACTGGTGTTGAACGTCGTCGCGATGCTGATCGCCTTCCTGAGCATCGTGGCGCTCATCAACCTGCCGCTCGGCGCGGTGGGTCTGTCGCTTTCGGAGATCCTGGGTTGGGTCTTCGCGCCGATCGCCTTTCTGATCGGCGTCCCGGCTGGCGAGGTCGGTACCGTCGCCTCCATGCTCGGCAAGAAGGTGATCCTCAACGAGTTCGTCGCCTACCTCGACCTGACGGCGCTGAAGGCCGCGGGGGCGCTCTCCCCCAAGAGCGAAGTCATCGCGACCTTCGCCCTCTGCGGGTTCGCGAATCTCGGTTCGGTCGGCATCCAGATCGGCGGCATCGGAGCGATCGCCCCCGGGCGCAAGAAAGATCTGGCCCGGCTCGGCCTCCGGGCCCTGGTCGGCGGCACGGCCGCGACGCTCGTGACCGCCGCCATCGCCGGGATGCTCGTGGGGGCGCCATGAACGCCGATGTCGCGGCGCGCCTTTCGGAGGCCGCCGCCCTTGTCCGGGCGTGGTACGGGAAGGACCGGCCGTTCCCGGAGCTCGGGATCGTCCTCGGCTCCGGACTGGCCGGCGTCGCGGACGCGGTCAAGGACGCCCGGTCCCTGCCCCACCGGCAAATTCCGGGGCTCGCTGAATGCTCGGCGCCGGGGCACCGCAGCCGCCTGGTGGTCGGCGGCCTGCCTGCCGAGTCCGGGACGCCGCTCCCGGTGGCGATGCTGCTCGGGCGCCACCACCTCTATGAGGGGTGGACGGCGGAGGAAGCCGTCTTCGGGGTGAGGCTTCTGGGGACGCTCGGGGTGCGGCGCCTCGTCCTCACCGCGGCGGTGGGCGCCATCCATCCGGACCTCCGGGTCGGGGACTTCCTGCGGATCGACGACCACCTCAATCTGACTGGCGCGAGCCCCCTCGAGGGCCCGGAACCCGGACCCGAACCGCGGTTTCCCGACATGACCCGGGCCTGGGACGAGGATCTCGGAAGGGCGCTCGAGCGCGCGGCCTCGCGGATCGGTATCCGCCTGCGCTCCGGCGTCTATGCCGGAGTGCGGGGTCCCCAGTTCGAGACGCCGGCCGAGATCCGGATGCTGCGGACGATCGGCGCGGACGTGGTGGGCATGTCGGTGGTGCTCGAAGCGATCGCGGCGCGCCACCTGGGGATTCGGCTCGCCGGGCTCGCCTTTGCCTCGAACCTGGCGGCGGGCCTCGGGGAGGGACCGCTCGATGCTGCCCACGTGAACGAGGCCGCCGGGCGGGCGGCTCCCACGCTCCTGCGGCTGCTCGGGGCGGCGGCCGCGGAGGAGGAATTTCGGGGGTAGCTGAACGGTGGGCATGCCGCCCGAAACGATCAGCCTCTCAGCAACAGCGTCGTCAACAGGGTGGTCAGCGTTCCGACGAGGGTCGCCAGCAGCAGGAAAAGCAAAGTCCACATCCGGCTCAACTGCTTGTCCACCGAGTCCAGCCGCGCCGTCAGTCGCGCATCCACATCCTGAATCCGTGCGCCCTGTTCCGCGAACGCCGCCTGGAATTGCGAACTCTGTTCCGCCGCAATCGTCCGGATCAGCCCGGTAAGCTCGACGACAACGCTCTTCCCCGCCATCGCCTGAATCTCCCGCATCGCAGTATAGACCTGGGGCGCATCGCCCCTCCCGAGAAGCAGCCCGAAGAGAGTCCCCGCTGCGGGCAGCTCGACCGGATCTGTCGTTTCTGGTTCATTCCGTGATTTGGGCATGGAGGCTCCTTCGCGCCGGGTTCCAAAACCCGCGCCGGATATTCGCGTCCCTCCGGACGCGGGCGGTTCCTATATACCCATAGACGGAAATTCGGCCGAAAAATTCCCACTGCGACCTGCCCTGGAACGCTTGCCCCGCGGGGGGCGCCTTTCCGGCCGGGGTCCTCCGATCAGACTCCGAAAAACCAGTCCGCCTCGACTCCAACCTGCCGTACGGGAAATCTGCGTCGCGGGTTCCGCTGCCCGGCCGGGCGAGGCCGGCGGTCCCCTACAGAACGCCCACGTAGGGGAGGTGGCGGTAGCGGCCGGCGTAGTCGAGGCCGTAGCCCACCAGGAACTGGTCGGGAACGACGAAGCCGATGAAGTCCGCCTGGACAGCGACGCGGCGGCGGGACGGTTTGGAAAGCAGCGCCGCGGAAGCAACGGAGCGGGGGCCCGCGGACTTCAGCGCCCGCATCAGGGCTTCCAGCGCGATTCCGGTGTCCACGATGTCCTCCACGATCAGCACGTCGCGGTCGGTGAGGGTCTCAGGGTGGTAGAGCTCGACGGCGGGAACCCCCGGCTCGGTGCCGTCGCCGTAGGACGCCACCCGGCAGAAATCTACGGTCACCTCGATGCCCCGCGCGTGGAGTTCGCGCACCAGGTCCGCCGCAAAAACGAAGGCCCCCCGCAGCACCACCAGCAGATGGAGATTCCGGCCGGCGTTGGCGGCCGCAATCTCCTCGGCGAGTGTTTTCACGCGCGCGGCGATGACCTCCGCCGAGAGGACCTCGGGCGGAGCCGCTGCCGTGCCGTCGGGGGGAGTCACACCGTCCGGGCCGGCTATCCGGTCGGGAAGAGGCCGAAGGTGACGCTGATGACCCCAACAGCCTCTACCGGCTTTCCGTCCTTGAGCGCCGGCTTCCAGCGGTAGAGGAGCGCGTGCCGGCGCGCCGTTTCGACGCAGACCCGGCACCCGGACTTGATGATCCCGAGCACCTCCGTGGTCCCATCGAGCTTGACGAGAACCTGGAGCATCACTTCGCCGGTGATTTTCCGCCGCCGCGCCGACTCGGGATAGGGGGGCTCGGGGGGTTCGTAGACGAGGCGCGGCTCCACGTCGTAGCCCCCGGGGCTGTAGGCGCCGCCACCCGAGCCGCCCCCGTACCCGGGGCCGACTCCCCATCCCTGCCCCTCGCCGGTCCCGATCCCCTCGCCGCCGCCGATACCCCCACCGGTACCCGCACTCGGCGCGGTATCACGCCCTCCGGAGTCGCCGAAGTCGTCGAGCGAGAGCCCGGGAAAATCGACCGCCTGCGGAGAGAAGACGCCTCCCAGGTCGAGGTCGGCGAGATCCGGCTCATCGGGGACGTTCTCCAGGTCCTCGAAACGGAGGGGCCGCGGCTTCCGCGGAGCGATGGGGGCCGCGCGCGGGGTTTCGGGTTCGGGCTGGGGGGTTGGCGATGCCACCCGGACCGGGATGTAGGCGCTGATCCGCTCGCCGCGGCTGCCCCCTCCGCCCCCGCCGCCGCCGGCGCCTTCGCCCCCGGCAACCCGGAACTGGAAGAGGGGACTGCCCATCATCCGTTCGTCCGACGAATCGAAGAAATTGAAACCCGGCAGGAATACGAGACCTACCAGCGCCAGGTGGAAGGCGGCCGAGACGAGCGCCGAGCGCTCCTTCCAGATCGGCTCCGCCGGGCTGGATGCCGCACCGCCCGAGGCGAGGCCGGCCAGCCAGCCTTCCGAGCGGCGCACCGGTACCCTGCCCCCGGTGCCTTTTGCGGTTTCCATCGCGCCTCTCCGCCTCCCTGCCTCACCCCAACCCACCAAATGCTAGCAGCCCGAGAACAACGTCGCGCGGTGTTCGACCGGCGATCCATCCCGGCCGAACCACTCCGCTTCGCTCCGCTCATCGTTGCGTTTCGGTCGAAATACACGCGGGCCCGTTCTCCCGGTGGGGGCTCCTCTCTCGCGCGCCTTGTCAGCCGGGCGCCTCGCCTCCACCGGGAGACTGGCCGTCCTCGGCGCTCACGTGGGTTTTACCACCGGCTGTTTAGTCAGGCGGCGGATCTTGGGCTCCTGGCGGCGAAGCTCGGGGCGAAGTAGGTGCGGTGTCGCGCCATCGAGGTCATGAGGAACACCCGGAGGCTCCCCGGGAGGAACCGGCGTCCGGGCACGCCGCGCGGAAGGGGGTTCATGATCCTTGCCGGGCAATTACGACGTAGCTGACGCACACGGCAACAACCGTGTAGGGGTGCGGCTCGGTAGCCGCGATTCAGGCGTCCGGAGGGGGTCGGAGTCCTCCCAGGACCTCCTCGGTGTGCTGGCCCTGGAGTGGCGGCGGGAGGGCGGCGGTGTGGTTTTGCCCGTCGAACTGGACCGGGTTCCCGACCATCCGGAGGGCGCCGACCGCGGGGTGCTCGCGTTCCACCACCATCCCGCGCGCCTGAAGCTGCGGGCTCGCCACGATCTCCGCCACGCTTCGTACCCGGCCCACCGGAACGCCGGCTTCGTCCAGCATTCGCTCCCACTCGGCGACCCCCCGGGAACGGAAGACCGGCTCGAGCTGAGCGCGGAGTTCGGTGCGCCGGCGCACCCGGTCGGGGTTCTTTTCCAACTCGGGACGATCGAGGCCGGGACAGGCAACGGCGCAAAAACGTTTCCATAGCGCGTCGTTGCCGACGCCGACGATCACGTGCCCGTCCGACGCTTCGAAACTCTCGTAAGGCGTCAGCGAGGGATGGTTGTTGCCACTCCGCACCGGTTCCTCACCGGTGAGCAGGAATCCCTGCACCTGGTAGCAGAGCGTGGCCACCACCGAATCGAAGAGCGCCACGTCCACCCGGCGGCCCCGCCCGTCCCGCTCCCGCGCGAAGAGCGCCGCCAGGATGCCGGAACTCGCCATCATCCCGGCGCAGATGTCGGCCAGGGAGGCCCCCACCTTGGTGGGTGGCCCTTCGGGCGGGCCGGTGAGGCCCATCCAGCCGGCCTCGCCCTGCATGATCGCGTCGTAACCCGGCTTGGACGAAAGGGGCCCGTATTGCCCGTAGGCGGAGACCGAGCACCAGATGAGGCGGGGATGACGGCCCTGCACCTCCTCGGGAGCAAAACCCAGACGCGCCATCGTTCCGGGCCGAAAGTTCTCGACCAATGCATCGCTCTCCTCGATCAACCGCGCCAGCGCTTCCTTGCCTTCTTCGGTCTTGAGGTTGAGCGTGACGCTCTTCTTGCCCCGGTTCACGGCCACGAAGTAGGCGGCTTCCCCGCCAGCGAAGGGCGGCCCCCAGGTGCGGGTGTCATCCCCGGCGGGAGACTCGATCTTGATCACTTCGGCGCCCAGATCGGCGAGCATCATCGTGGCGTAGGGGCCGGCCAGGATTCTGGACAGATCCAGAATGCGAACTCCCGCGAGCGGAGCGCCCGCCGCCGCGGGCGTTGCCCCGGGCGTCAACGCAGCGCCGCCTCGGTGGCGGTGAGCGCCCGATCCAGGAGTACCAGCGCGTCGTTCACGTCGGATACCCCGATGTTGAGCGGCGGTGAGATCCGGACGCAGTTGCCGTAGAGCCCACCCTTCCCGATCAGCAGGCCCTCGTCCCGCGCCTTCTGGAGGAGACAGGTCGTGAAGCGCGCGTCGGGCGCTTTCGTTCCCCGGTCCTCGACGAACTCGAGCGCCTGCATGAGCCCCTTCCCGCGCACGTCGCCAATCGCCGGATGGGCCTCGGCGAGGTCTTCGAGTCCTGCCCGGAGATGGGCGCCCACGCGTTCCGCGTTCTCTGCGAGGTTGTCGCGTTCGACGACCTCCAGAACCGCTCCGGCGGCGGCCATGCTCACCGGATTGCCGCCAAACGTCGAGAGCGTGTTGCCCCGCACCGCATCCGCGACCTCGTCGGTAGCGACCGTGGCTCCCACCGGCACCCCGTTCCCGAGCCCCTTGGCGTAGGTGACGATGTCCGGCTCCACGTCCCAGTGATCGATTCCGTTCAGTTTTCCGCCCGTGCGGCCCCACCCGGTCTGAACCTCATCGCAGATGAAAACGCCGCCGTAGCGGCGCACGATGTCCACGGCAATCTCGAAGTAACCGGGCGGCGGGGTGATGAACCCGCCCACTCCCTGAATTGGCTCGGCGATGAAACCGGCGATCCGGCCCGAGGTGGTGGTCTGAATTACATCCTCGATGTCCCGGGCGCAGCGAAGGTCGCAGGAGGGATATTCGAGACCGAAGGGACAGCGGTAGCAGTAGGCGTTCGCCACGTGGCGGACACCCGCCGCGGTGCTGGCGCCGAGGCGCCACGGCGCCTGACCGGTGGCGCCCATGGTCAGCCGGCTGCGGCCGCTGTAGCCGTGACGGAGGGCGATCACTTCCGAGCGTCCGGTGTGCATTTCGGCGAGCAGCAGGGCCATCTCGTTGGCCTCGGTGCCGGAGTTGGTGAAGAAGCTCTTCCGGCAGTCCCCGGGAGACAGGCGGGCGAGGCGTTCGGCGAGTTCCACCATGGGCTGGTTCGGAAACATGGTGGTGACGTGCTGCAGGGTGTCCATCTGCTCGCGGATCGCCTGGTTCACCTCGGGATGGCAGTGGCCGAGGCCGACGGTGAGGATCCCCCCGAAGAAATCGAGATAGCGGTTGCCATCCGAGTCCCAGACATGTTGCCCCTGCCCGCGGACGATCGGCATGGGCTCGTCGTAGAAGGTCTGCACCGCCGGCATGACGTAGCGGCGGTGAGCCTCGCGGATGGCTTCGGTGCTCAGCCGCGGGCGACAGGCAGGTGGAGCTTTCTCCTGCGACACGGATTCGGTCGGACTGCTGCTCATCCCGTCATTCTCCCACGGCGGAGAGGTAGGAGCGCCGGTCTTCACCCAACTTCGCCACTTTTGAGGGTCGGGGCGGCATCCAGAGCTGAGGGAAGTTCGAATCGGCCTCCAAAATCGGCCCAAAGTGGCCATTAGAGGTCCTAAACGGGCCAAAAACGGGCTCTCGGTGGGCGGACGGCGGTTCGAAGGGGCGGGAGAGGCGTGTAGTGCCAGTTTCTTTTGTGGAGGGCGTTTTTGGTCTTGACTCTGATCCCGCCATCCGCCAGCATCCCTCCCAGCCTCTCTCGCCGCTCCGCCATGTACATCCGCGCCACCAAGACCCACACCAGGGACGGCAAGACCGCGAAGAGTTACCGCCTGTCCCGCTCGGTACGGATCGGCGACAAGGTCCGCCAGGAGACCCTGTTGAACCTGGGCGTGGACTATCCGGTTCCGAAGCAGCAGTGGCGGGATGTGGCTCTGGTGACCGAGCTGCTGTTGGCGGGCCAACGGCCGATGTTGCCGGTGCCCTCGGATATTCAGGTGGCGGCCGAGGACCTGGTGCGCCGGCTGCGCGCGGTGGGCCTGGGGCCGCAGGAGCCGGAGAGGAGGGGCCGGGAGCGAGCGGTGGCGACGGTGGACCTGGATACGCTGGAGCATGACGACTCTCGCTCGGCAGGAGGGGAGCGCGTTTGCCTGGCAGGGCTGGAGGAGCTGGGCTTTCGGGACTTGCTGCACGCGCAGGGGGTGCGGGGCCGGGATGCGCGGATCGCCACCGCACTGGTGGTGGCGAAGATGCTGCATCCGAGCAGCGAGCGGGAGGCGTTGCGGTGGTTGCGGGAGGACAGCGCCGCGCTGGAGCTTTTGGATCTGGATCGTGGCAAGACGGTGTCGCTCCAGAAGCTCTACCGGACGGGGGACGTGCTGTGGCGGCTGCGGCGAGCGTTGCAGGCGGGGCTGTTCCGTCGGGAGCGGGAGCTGTTGGAGTTGCCGGACACGATCGTTTTCTACGATCTGACGAACACCTGGTATACGGGCCGTTCGGACCAGGAGCTGTTGCGTTTCGGGCGCTCGAAGGAGGGGCGGAAGCACCCGCTGGTGACGCTGGCGTTGTCGCTGGATGGTGCGGGGTTCCCGCGGGGGTGCGAGGTTCTGGCGGGGGATGTGTCGGAGCCGGCGACGCTTCAGGCGGCGATGGAGCGGTTCGAGGCGGAGTTGGGCGGGGGAGGCGGGGCGAAGCCGACGGTGATCCTGGACGCGGGGATCGCGACGGAGGAGAACATCGGTTGGCTTCGGGAGCGGGGCTACGGCTGGATCTGCGTGAGCCGGGAGGTGCGGCCGACGCCGCCGGAGGGGGAGGCGGACATCACGTTGACCACCAGCGCGAAGCAGGAGGTTCTGGCGTGGAGGCTGGAGGGGGACGAGGAGGAGGTGCGGCTGGTTGCGGTGAGCGAGGGGAAGCGGGCCAGCGAGGAGGCGATGCTGGGGCGGCACCGGGAGCGGTATGAGACGGCGCTACGGCACCTCCATGAGGGGCTGACGATCCCGCACCGCCGGAAGCAGTATGAGAAGGTGATGGACACGGTGGGCCGGCTCCGGGAGCGGTATCGGCAGGTGTCGGCGCAGTATGAGGTGGAGGTGGAGAAGGGTGCGGGCCCGAACGCGACGGCGGTGGTGTGGAGCCGGGCGAAGCGGTATGGGGCGCGGGACGCGGGGGCGGGTTCGTATCTGCTGCGGTCCAGCCAGACGGGCTGGGGCACGGAGCAGATCGTGCGGACCTACTGGCGGCTGACGGAGATCGAGGCGACGTTCCGGTCGCTCAAGACGGAGCTGGGATTGCGACCGATCTGGCACGTGAAGCACAGCCGGATCGCGGCGCACCTCTTCCTGGCGGTGCTCGCCTATCACGCGGTGCACCTGATCCGCACGCGGCTGAAGGCGCGCGACATTCCCCTGTCGTGGGACGGGATCCGCACCCGGCTGCAGCCGTGGGTGCGGATGACCACCACGATCCGGGAGACGAACGGAGGGCTGATCGTGAATCGGCAGGATGTCCGTCCCCCGGCCCAGGTGGCCCAGATCGCGCGGGCGGTGGGCGTCGAGCCCCACCATCACCGCCGGCGCACCCGCCGGAAAACGGACCCAAACACACAAACGTAGTGCCAGTCTGCTGGCACCCTGTTTTGTAACGGCCGTATTGCCTTTGGCTTACGGATGCCGAACGTCACGTTTTGGCGAAGTTGGGTTCAGACCGGCATCGCGGCCACAGGCCGCGAAACTCCCACTGCCATGTTCGCCGATTGCCGGAACCCTTCCGGGGACAGCGCAGAACCACCCAGTGGGTATGGGTGGCGGGACGCCATCCAGAAGGGGCAGGAGCGCCGGTGTTCACACCGGCATCGCGGCCGCAGGCCGCGAAACTCCCTCCGCCATGTTCGCCGATTGACCGGGCCTATCCGGGGACGGCGAACCGCCGTGCGGACGCGTGGGTGGCGTTGCGCCATGCTTGTTGCCTGCTGCGCCATGCAGCGAAGTGACGACGGGAGTTTCGCCCGCTGCGCGGGCGATGCCGGTCTGAAGACCGGCGCTCCTGGCATCGCGGCCACAGGCCGCGAAACTCCCACCGCTATGTGCGCCGATTGCAGGAACCCGTCCGGGGACGACGCAGAACCCAGTGGGGGTGGCGGGACGCCATCCAGAAGGGGCAGGAGCGCCGGTCTTCAGACCGGCATCGCGGCCGCAGGCCGCGAAACTCCCACCGCCATGTTCGCGCGACTGCCGGAACCCGTCCGGGGACGACGCAGAACCACCCAGTGGGTGTGGGTGGCGTTGCGCCATGCTTGTTGCCTGCTGCGCCATGCAGCGAAGTGACGACGGGAGTTTCGCCCGCTGCGCGGGCGATGCCGGTCTGAAGACCGGCGCTCCTGGGCGGGTGTCAAACGACACGAACTTTGTCACCTTGGGAGGGGCGGGCCAGGAGTGCAGGGGTAGGAACGCCGTCAAACGACACGCCCATCCCTAGCGCAGCAGCGCGGTGTGCTGGATTCCGCGCAGGTGATCGCGGAGCCGGGCGGCCCGCTCGAACTCCAGATCCCGCGCCGCCTTTTTCATTTCCTTGCGGAGCCGGGCGATCTCGCGCTCGAGCGCCTCCGGATCCTCGGGCGGCGCCTCGAAGAGCCCCATCGCCCGGTCCCAGTCAGCCTCCTCCACGGCCGCCTTCCCTGCCGATCGAGGAGCGAACGCCGCGGCCACGTCCTTGACCACCGTGCGGGGCACGATGCCGTGCTCCTCATTGAACTCCTGCTGGAGCACGCGGCGGCGCCGGGTCTCGCCGAGCGCCCGTTTCATGGAGCCGGTCTCATGGTCGGCGTAGAGGATCGCCCGACCGCTGGCGTGCCGGGCCGCCCGGCCCATGGTCTGGATCAGCGCCCCCTCCGAGCGGAGAAACCCCTCCTTGTCGGAATCGAGGATGGCCACCAGGGAGACCTCGGGCAAATCGAGCCCCTCGCGCAAGAGATTGATCCCGATCAGCACGTCGAACTCGCCGAGGCGGAGGGAGCGGAGGAGCTGCACCCTTTCGAGGGTGTCGATGTCCGAGTGCAGGTAGCGGCAGTTCACCCCGAGCTCGTGGTAGTACTCGGACAGGTCCTCCGCCATCCGCTTGGTCAGGGTGGTAACGAGCACGCGCTCACCGCGGGCCACCGTCTCCCGGATCTCTCCGAGCAGGTCGTCCACCTGATCTCCCGCGGGCCGCACCTCGACCTCGGGATCGAGCAAACCGGTGGGGCGGATGACCTGCTCGACCACGACCCGCCCACGGCCTCGAGTTCATACGGCCCCGGGGTCGCCGAAACCGAGATCGCCTGTCCGACCCGCTCCTCCCACTCCTCAAACGAAAGCGGCCGGTTGTCGAGCGCCGAGGGGAGCCGAAAACCGTGCTCCACGAGGGTGCGTTTCCTGGCCTGGTCACCGGCGAACATGCCGCGGATCTGCGGATACGTCTGGTGGCTTTCGTCCGCGACGACGATGGTGTCCGACGGCAGGTAGTCCATCAGGGTCGGAGGCGGCTCGCCGGGAGCGCGCCCCGTGAAGTGACGCGAGTAGTTCTCGATGCCGTGGCAATGGCCCGCCTCGGCGAGCATGTCCAGATCGAAGAGCGTGCGCTGCATCAGACGCTGCGCTTCGAGCAGCTTCCCCTCCTGGAGAAGCTTCGGATGGTGCTCGTCGAGTTCTTCCCGGATCGTGACCAGCGCCCGGGCGAGGTCCTCCTCCCGGGCCACGTAGTGCCTCCGCGGGAAGAGCGTGACCCGGCTCTCGCGCGCGAGCTCGCGACCGGTCAGGGGGTCAAAGCGGGCCAGGCGCTCCACCTCGTCGCCGAAGAGCCGCACCCGCAGGCCGAGGTCTTCGTAGCCGGGGACGATCTCCACGGTGTCTCCGCGCACCCGAAAACGGCCCCGCTCGAGGGAGGCGTCGTTTCGCTCGTACTGCATCTCGACGAGCTTGCGCAAAAGCGCCTGCCGGGACGGGAACTCGGCTCCCTCCTCGAACACGACGAGCATCCCGTAGTAGGCCTCGGGAGAGCCGAGGCCGTAGATGCAGGAGACGCTCGCGACGATGAGCACGTCCCGGCGCTCGAAGAGTGAACGGGTGGCCGACAGCCGGAGGCGATCGATCTCGTCGTTGATCGTGGCCTCCTTCTCGATGTACGTATCGCTCGCCGGGACGTAGGCCTCGGGCTGGTAGTAGTCGTAGTAGCTCACGAAGTACTCGACGGCGTTGTTCGGGAAAAAGCTCCGGAACTCCTGATAGAGCTGGGCGGCGAGCGTTTTGTTATGCGCGATGACCAGCGCCGGGCGGTTTACCGCCTCGATGGCCCGAGCGACGGAATATGTCTTGCCCGAGCCGGTTACCCCGAGCAGCACCTGGTTCGGATCGCCCCGTTCCAGCCCCGCGGCGAGCTGCTCGATGGCCGCTTGCTGGTCTCCGCGCGGCTCGAAAGGGCTCACCACCCGCAAGGGTCGGGCGGACTTCCCCGGCGGCAGGCCGGGACGAGCGTAGGGAGCCGCGCGCTCGGCCGGTCCGGCGTAACGCGAAGAGCCGGAAGGCATCGGTGTCAGGCGGAGGGCGTCCCGGTGCGGCGTTCGCTCGCCGAAGCCGCGCTAGCAGCCGGTGGACAGAGTGGCGCGGCCCAGTTCTCCCGGTGGGGGCTCGAGCGGCGATCCATCCCGGCTGAACCGCGCCGCTTCGCGTCGCTCATCGTTGCGCCTCGGTCCGAATACACCCGGTATTCCTCCCTCGCGCGCCTTGTCAGCCGGGCGCCTCGCCCCCACCGGGAGACTGGCCGCTCTCGGCGCTCACGCCACTCTATCCACAGGCTACTAAAACAATTCGTCAGCGCGGCAGTCGTCTTCGGTCATTCCGCGGAAGCCGAGGACCCGGAGCATGGTCCGGTGGACCATCACGTCCGGGGTCGAGGCTCCCGAAGTAACTCCGATCCGGAGGGCTCCCTCCGGCAACCAGCCCCGCCGTACTACCGGCTCCGTCCCCTGCCCCGAGCCCGGCGCGGGCCGGCAACGAATCTCGTCGCCGGACAGCAGGCACTCGGGCCCCGAGATGTGGTAGCTCGGGAACTTCCGTTCGCAGATCGCAGCCAGATTGACGGTGTTCGAGGAGTTGAAACCGCCGACCACCAGCACGAGATCGAGGTCCTCCTGGAGCAGTTCGAGGACGGCGTCCTGACGCTCCTGGGTGGCGCTGCAGATCGTGTCAAAGGAACGGAACCGGCCGGCGACATCGGCCTCCCCGTAGCGGCGCGCCATGGAGTCGCGCAGCACGGCGGCGATCTCGAGCGACTCGCTCGCGAGCATCGTGGTCTGATTCGCGAGGCCGATGCGGCCCAGGTCCAGATCCGGGTCGAACCCCGGCGAGCAGGCGGGAGCAAAGCGATCGAGGAACGCTCCCCGGTCGGGGAGCATCGCGCCTCCATTCGTTCCCGTGGCTCCGGCATCCGCCTCGCCGCCCGGCTTCCGGCCGGCCTCGAGGTAGCGGCAGACCTCCAGCGCCTCGGCCATGTCTCGGACGACCAGGTACTTTCCGGCGCGGGAAATCGTGGCTTTCGTCTCCTCGTGGGCGTACTTGCCGTGGACCACCGAGGTGAATCCATCGCGCTTGTAACGGCCCACGTTCTTCCAGACGTTCATGACCGAGCCGCAGGTGGTGTCCACGAGAATGGCGCCCTTTCGGCGCAGCACGTCCAGTTCGCTGGTGGCCACCCCGAAGGCAGGCAGCAGCACCACGGACTCGGGGCAGACATCTTCGAACTTCGCCTCGGGCGAAGACCCATCCTGCAGGAACAGGATCCCGAATTCGGAGAGCCGGCGATTCACGTAGGGGTTGTGGATGATCTCTCCGGTCAGGAAGATCTGCCGGTCGGGGAAACGGAGACGCGCCTCGTAGGCGTACTCGATCGCCCGGTCCACGCCGTAGCAGAAGCCGAACTCGTGGGCGATCAGGAACCGGATCTCCCCGGCCCGAATCCGGTAATCGTGGTCGCGCGCGAAGCGGACCAGATGGCCGCGGTAGTCCTCGGTCAGCGGCTCGATGATCTGCTTGCGCAGCCCGAGACCGCGACGGTAGTGGATGCCCGGCGGCGGCAGCTTGGCACTCGGAGGCGACAGCTCTTCGCTACCTATCTGCGCGACGGAATCTTCGATGGCCGACACGCCCCGAATGATACGCTTTCGGTTCATGCAGGACGTTCTGATCACCGGGCCCAGAAAGCGTCAGCCGAAGATCCTCGCCCACGTGGACGCCGGCAAATGCTTCGGCCGGGGATGCGAGATGTGCATCGCCGTCTGCCCGGTAAAGGACTGCATCATCCTCGTGCCGGACCCCGAACCCCGCTCGGTGGGACAGGTCTGCGAAGTGAACATGGAAACCTGCATCGGCTGCCAGCTTTGCGCGAAGTTCTGTCCGCCCGACTACGACGCGATCCACATGTTCCCCCACGACGAGGGAATGCGGCTCGCCGACGAGCGCGACCGGACCTACGAGTACCGCCAGTACCAGAAAAAGCCGGGCGAAGCCCTGGCGCGTTAGCAGCCTGTGGTGAAACCCACGTGAGCGCCGAGACGGGCGAGGCGCCCGGCTGACAAGGCGCGCGAGGGAGGAATACCGGGTGTATTTCGACCGAAGCGCAACGCAGAGCCCCGCAAAGCGGGGCGGTGAACAGCCGGTGGTGGAACCCACGGGAGCGCCGAGGCCGGTGAGGCGCCCGGCTGACAAGGCGCGTGAGGGAGGAGCCCCCACCGGGAGAACTGGCCCGGGTGTATTTCGACCGAAACGCAACGATGAGCGGCGCGAAGCGACGCGGTCAGCCGGGATGGATCGCCGGCCGAACGCCGCGTGGGTTTCATCACCGGCTGTTTGGGCGGGATGCATCGCCCGTCGAGCCCCCACCGGGAGAACTGGGCCGCGTGGGTTTTGCCACAGGCTGCTAACCCGGCGGACCCTGCCGGACAGACCTGGCGGTGGACATGAACCCCGGCAAGCGACTCGGCGTTCGGCGAATCCGCTGCGGACACCGCCGCCAGACCGTCCGGGGCTTTGCTACCATCCCTGCCCCTCCAAGCTGGCATTCGGGAGGGCTCGCCTGGCGCTTCGGCCTGAATGCCGGAGCCCCCTCAAACCCTGATTTATCACCCTGATTTGTCCGACGCCCAGAGTTCCCGCTCGAACGGCAGGGACGCTGGCGCCGTGGGCGAGACTTCCTCCTCCGACGATTCCCGGTCGCTTGATCGAGTGACGGAGAGCATCGGCGAAGGAGGGAACGGCCACGATTCGGCGTTGGAGGGCGAACTCGAAGACACTCCCGCGCTTGGCCCCGAGCAGCTCAAAGCCGCCTATCGGGTCATGCTCACCTCCCGGGAGGTGGATCTGCGGGAGATCGCCCTGAAGCGGCAGAACAAGGCTTTCTTCCAGGTCAGTTCCGCCGGCCACGAAGCGGTCACCGCCGCCGCCGCCGCTCTGCTCCGGCCGAAGACCGATTGGGTCTTCGCCTACTACCGGGATCGCGCCCTGGCCACCGGCCTGGGACTGACCCCCCTCGAGCAATTGGCCGCTTCCTGGGGCGCCGCTTCGGATCCTTCTTCGGGGGGGAGGCAGATGCCCTCGCACTTCTCGAAGCGCTCGCTCGGCCTGGCCGTCCATTCGAGCTGCGTGGGGACGCAGTTCCTGCATGCGGTCGGGGTGGCCTACGCCGAAAGGTACTTGAGCCGCCACCCCATCCCCGGACTTCCGGGCGCGCCGAACGGCGACGGAATCGTGCTCGTGAGCGGTGGAGACGGCGCGACGAGCGAAGGCGAATTCTGGGAGGCGCTGAACAGCGCGTCGCTACGGCGGTTGCCGGTCCTCTTCCTGATCCAGGACAACGGCTACGCCATCTCGGTCCCCGTAGAGCACCAGACCGCCGGTGGCTCCATCGCCCCGCTCGCACGCGCGTTCCCCGATCTCAAGGTGATCGAGTGCGACGGCTGCGACTACGAAGAGTCCTACCGCACCCTGCAGGAGGCGATCGACTACATCCGATCCGGAGAGGGGCCGGCGCTCGTGCAGGCCCGGGTCATCCGGATGATGTCCCACTCACTTTCCGACGAACATCGCGACTACAAGACCGCCTCAGAGCTGGACGCGGAATCGGGACGCGACCCACTCGCCCGCCTCCGGGATCGGCTCACCGCTTCCGGAGCCGCCACCCGGGAAGAACTCGACGGTTTGCAAAAGCGCACCCAGGCGGAGGTAGCCGCCGCGGCCACCGATGCTCTCGCCCTGCCCTGGCCCCATCCGGACACCGCCTGCGATCACCTCTACAGCCCCGACGTGGACCCGTGCTCTCCGGATTTCGAAACCCAACCGGATTTCGAGGCGGACGCCAAGCCCGGGACGATGGTGGACCTGATCAACGCGACGCTCCGCTCCGAAATGGCTCGCGACCCGCGGGTCTTGGTCTTCGGACAGGACGTGGCGGACGCGAGCCGTGAGCACATCCTCCGGGAGGTCAAGGGCAAGGGGGGCGTCTTCAAGGTGAGCTACGGGCTCCAGCGCGAGTTCGGGTCGGAACGGGTCTTCAACACCCCCCTCGCCGAAGCCACGATCGTCGGAATGGGGCTCGGGATGGCCGTGCGCGGCCTGCGACCGGTCGCCGAAATCCAGTTCCTCGACTACATCTGGCCCGGCTACATGCAGATCCGGAGCGAACTCGCCAGCCTGCGCTGGCGCGCGAACGGTCAGTACAGCGCCCCGCTGGTACTGCGGGTTCCAACCGGCGGCTACCTGACCGGCGGCGCGCTCTACCACAGCCAATCGGCCGAGGTGCTCTTCACCCATCTTCCGGGACTGCGCGTGGTGATGCCCTCGACGGCGCTCGATGCCGCGGGACTCCTCCGCACCGCGATCCGCTGCGAGGATCCGGTCATCTTCCTCGAACACAAGCACCTCTACCGCCAGACCTACAACAAGAGCGCCGATCCGGGGCCCGACTTCATGATTCCCTTCGGCAAGGCGCGCACCGTTCGCCCGGGCGAAGACCTCACGCTCGTCACCTTCGGCGCGCTCGTCCACCGGGCCGAACTCGCCGCCAGGAAGGCGGCCGCCGACGGGATCTCGGTGGAGATTCTGGACCTGCGTTCCCTCGCGCCCTACGACTGGGAAGCGATTCGCGAGAGTGTCCGGCGAACGAGCCGCGTCCTCGTAGCCTATGAAGACACCCGCAGCTTTGGCTACGGCGCAGAAATCTCAGCCCGCATCGCGGAGGAGCTGTTCGAGGACCTCGATGCCCCGGTGCGGCGGGTAGCGGCCCAGGACACCTGGGTCGCCTACAACCCGGATATCGAGACCGGCACTCTGCCGCAGCCGGAAAACCTGCTCGCCGCCATCCGGGATCTTGCCGACTACTGACCGGTGCGCGGCGGGCAACGCCACATCCCGGTAGTCTGAGGGCTGCATGTCCGTCCAGGTATTCCAGACTCCGCTCGCCCAGACCGAACCCATACCGGCGAGCCCCGATACGAATCCGCTGAGCGTTCTCTCGGAGAACGAACGGCTCCATTTCGGGGCTGTCCATCAGGTCGCCAGGGAAGCAGTCGCTCCCCTGACCCGCCGCATGGAAGAAGAAGGACGGATCCCACCGGAGCTGATCAAGACGCTGGCCCGTTACGGGTTCTTCGGAGTCGTGATTCCCGAGCAGCTCGGGGGCAGCGGACAGGGCCTCTTCGACGTCGTTCTCACCGTGGAGGCGCTCGCCCGCGCCGACGCCGCGGTCGCCCTCCTGGTGGATGTGCACAACACCCTGATCGCCGCCGCGATCAACCGGTTCGGCCGCCGGAGCCAGCGGCTCCGGTTCTTGCCCAAATTGACCGGCGACTGCCTCGGCGCCTTCTCGCTTTCGGAGTCCCAAGCCGGAAGCGACGCCTTCGCGCTGCGGACCACCGCGGAGCAAGTCGAGGGGGGGTTTTCGCTGAGCGGATCGAAGTCCTGGGTCTCGGGCGGCCGCGAAGCCGGACTCTTTCTCATTTTCGCCCGGGTCGCCGGCGGGCTCGATGGGCCATCCGGCGGAGGGATCACCGCCTTCCTGGTGGATCGGGAGAGCGACGGCCTGAACGTCGGTCCGCCCGAGGCGAAGGTCGGTCTCAAGGCGTCCAGTACGACGCCGCTCTTCCTCAAGGACTGCTTCGTCTCCAGCGACAACGTCCTCGGCGAGGTGGGGGAAGGACGGCGTCTCGCCATGTCGCTCCTGAACGAGGGGCGCATCGGGATCGCCGCCCAGCTCGTGGGGATCGGACAGGCCGCCCTGGAACTGGCCGTCGCCTACGCCAGGCAGCGCGAGGCGTTCGGCCGCCCGATCGGCAAGAACCAGGCGGTCGCTTTCGCCCTGGCGGAGGCCGCCACGCAGGTGGAGACGGCACGGCTGCTCACCTGGAACGCGGCGAGGCTCGCGGACCAGGGGAACGAGACCCGCTACGCGGCCGCGATGGCCAAACTGAACGCCCAGCGGATGGCGGAATCCGTGACCTCGCTCGCTATCGAGATCCACGGAGGAACCGGGTACACCACGGACTGCCTCGCGGAGAAGCTCTGGCGGGACGCCAAGGCGGGGACGATCTACGAGGGCACCGAGAACATGCAGCTCACGACGATCGCTCACGGCCTCGATCTCTGATCAAGTCGGGAAAAGCAATCCCGTTTTCACCCGTTCGCGCGCCCGGTTCCAACAGCCGGTTCCAACAGCCGGTTCCGGCAGCCGGCTCGGATCGGGAAATCCCCCTCAGGAGAGCCCGCGCGCCGTGCGGGTGATCTGATCCCAGGCGCCGGCGACGTGCGTCCGGGTGGTGTTCGTCTGGGCCACCACCATCCGGAGGGCGACCCCGGTGGGGACTCGGGTATGGGTGAGGTAGAGGCGGCCGGACTCGTTCAGGGCCTGTAGCAGCCGGCGGTTGAGATCGTCGGGCGGGACGCCCGGCCGGCGATAGCGGAAGGTCACGTGGTTCAGCGGGGCCGGAGTGAGGACCTCGAAGTCGTCCGCCTCCTCCACCCACCGGTGAAACTCCTGGCCGAGCGCCACGTGTTCGCGGATGTGCTCGCGGAGTCCCTCGGCGCCGTAGTGGCGCAGCACGAGCCACAGCTTGAGCGCCCGGAACCGCCGGCCGAGCGGGATTTGCCAATCCCGGTAGTCAATGACCTCCCCGGCCTCGGAGGCCCGGTTCTTCAGGTATTCCGGGGTCACCGACATGGTTTCGATGAGCGCCCGGCGGTCCCGGACCCAGAAGGCGTCGCAGTCGAAATTCGTGAACATCCACTTGTGCGGGTTGAAGCAGTAGGAGTCGGCGAACTCCAGACCCGCCTGCAGGTGACGGAACTCCGGGCACAGGAACGCGGTCCCGGACATCGCGGCGTCCACATGGACCCAGATTCCGTGCTCCCGGGCGATCCTCCCGATCTCCTCGAGCGGGTCGAACGCCCCGGTCGAGGTCGTGCCCAGCGTCACCGTCACGAAGGCGGGAATGCGGCCGGCAGCGACGTCCTCCCGCACCTGGGCGGCGAAGACCTCCGGCCGGGCGGCCCGCGTCTGCGGGTCCGCCGGAATGGAGCGCAGGTTGTCGCCGCCGAGTCCGGCGATCCGCACCGCCTTCAGTAGCGAGGAGTGCGACTCCTCGGAGCCGTAGGCGACCAGCGGCGCGCGGACCCCGATCCGATTGGACTCGAACCCGGTGGCGCGTTCCCGGGCGGCGAGCAAGGCCGTAAGCGTCGCCGAGGACGCGGTGTCCTGGATGACTCCGCCCCCCGGACCGTTCGAACGAAAGGCCGCCGGGAGATCCAGCAGGTCCGCCAGCCAGTCGAGGACGTGGGTTTCGAGTTCGGTACACGCCGGACTCGTGGCCCAGAGCATCCCCTGCACTCCGAGCCCGGCGGCCAGCAGTTCCCCGAGCACCGAGGGTCCCGAGTTGTTGGAGGGGAAGAACGCGAAGAAACTCGGCGATTGCCAGTGGGTGAGACCGGGAAGCACGATCCGGTCGAGATCGCGCATCACCGCCGCGAAGGGCTCGCCGCTCTCGGGCGGGTGCTTCGGGAGCCGCGCCCGGATCTCGCCGGGCCGGGCCTGGCAGAGCACCGGAAAGTCCTCAACGCGGCGCCAGTACGCCGCGAGCCAGTCGAGGACTTCCCGGCCGTCGCGCGCGAAGTCGTCGGGGCTCAGGTGGGTCATGAACTCATCTCGGGCTTGGAGACTCCGGCTCCGGGAGTCTCGCTTGTCCTAGTCTGGTTTCTAACTAGAATCATAGTCATGATTCTAGTCAACATTCACGAAGCGAAGACCCACCTCTCCCGCTACGTAGAACGCGTCGAAGCGGGTGAGGTGGTCGTGCTGTGCCGGCGCAATCAACCGGTCGCCGAGATCCGGGCGCATCGGCAACCGCCGGCCGAGGCGCGACCGTTCGGCCTGGCCAAGGGGACCTTCTCGGTTCCGCCTTCGTTCTTCGAACCGCTGCCCGACGAAGAGATCGCCGCCTTCGAGGGCCGCGGCGAGTGAAACTCCTGCTCGATACCGCCGTTTTCCTCTGGTGGGTGACGGCATCCGAGGCTGTCCCCGGCCCCGTTCGGGCGGCCGTCTCAGCGCCCGCGAACGAGGTTTGGGTAAGCGCCGTGTCGGCGTGGGAAATCGCCATAAAGCACAGACTGGGCCGCTTACCGCTGCCGGCAGCGCCCGGGACCCTCGTTCCGCGGGAGCGGCAGCGCCACGGCTTCGGCTCCCTTTCGCTCGACGAAAAAAGTGCGCTCCACCTGCCACGCCTTCCGCGCCTCCATCAGGATCCGTTCGATCGCATGCTGGTCTGCCAGGCAATCGAACACGGTCTGACCCTCGTTACTCCGGACCACGTCGTTCGCCAGTACCCGATCCGGACTCTCTGGTAGCCAACCCGGAAGCTGTCCGGCGAGAAACTCCCGCCCAGGGCCCGGGTTCGGCCCGGCGGCGGCCGTCAGCGCCCCGCTCCAGCGGAGAGACGATCGATCTTGGCGGCCAGGATGAAGTCGCTCTCGGTGAGGCCGTTCACCTTGTGGGTCCAGATGGTGACCTCCACCCGGCCCCAGGCAACCAGCAGATCGGGGTGATGCCCTTCGGCCTCGGCGATCCCGCCCACCCGATTCGCGAAGTCGAGCGCGCCGGCGAAGTCCGGGAACACGAAGGTGCGGGCGATTCTGCGGTGTTCGGCGTGGCCCCAACCCTCCACCTGGCCCAGATAGTTTTCCACCCCGGCGGAATCCATCGGGGGCACCCCGCCTCGGCAGGGAACGCAGGTTCGGCTGGCCAATTCGCTCATGGCGGAATTATGGCGGTTCCGCCCCGTAATTCGGGTCAGGCTTGTCATCCGGGCGCGGAGAGCAGCGCCACCCGGAGAGCCGGAGCATCCGCCGCGGCTCGCGATTTGCCAAAATGCGGCTATCGCTTTGCCGGAATGCGGCTATCGCTTCAAATGCCGCGCCCCAAGAGCGCGAGCGACATCCGGCAACGAGCCCCAAGCGGGAGCTGGCCCCAAGCGGGAGCTGGCCCCAAGCGGGAACTGGCCCCAAGCGGGAACTGGCCCCAAGCGGGAGCTGGCCCCCACCTGACGAACCAGCGCCGAACGTTTTAGCCGACGGGACCGTGCAAGCACGATCCCGCCGGCGTCAAGAACGAGCAACGGCCAGTCGGTGTCGGCCGGCCGCGCTCTTCCTCAGCCCTTGATCCGGTTGAAGACCCGGGTCGCAGCCACGGTCGCCACGCCGGCCCAGAGGGCCGTGCTCAGGGCGCCCATCGCCATGTCGAGCTGCATGCCGACTGCCGGGATGTGATTCAGCACATCCGACATCGTCATTCCGCCGACTGCGATGGCGACCACGAGAGTCCCCGTTGCGTCCTCGGCATCGACGTTCATCACGGCGTACACAATGCCGATGACGACCATAAGGAGCGAGTCCATAGGGACTACTCCGGGTGCGAAGCCCATCAAGAGCCCGATTAACGTGCCCAGGCCCACGAGTACTCTGTTAGCCATATTGTCCCTCCAAGGATCCGTCTCTTTTTCGGTTTACGTGCCGTCCTTCCTACGCACGAACACGCGACCCCGCTTTCGTACCACGTTCGCGGCATGGAAGTCAATCTTTCGTACTGTCACGGCGGGTATCGCGCCGGCAAATGAAGACCGCCCGGGCACCGCCCGGAAGAGGAAACAGAGCCCCCCGGGCAGCAAAAAACGACTGAGTCGCCCAATCCGGGAAGAGCCGAATTCTGCGCCCCCGGCCGCGGCGTCCTGAGTCTCGGAACATGACGGAACCTCGAAGCAACGGGCTCCGCCCGACGTAGCAACCCGTGGACAAGGGCAATCGGCACCGGAGGGGCTGCTGATGGGCCGGGCGCTCCCCGCCTCCCGCCCGCCGCCGCCGGACGTCCGGCGCGGACGCTGGTGGAACGCGCCGTGGTTCGACGCCCTCCAGTTCACGGTGTTCGTCGGCGCCCTGTTGGGCCTCGCCGTCTCCGGCGCCCTGAGGATGGGCTACAACTGGCAGTGGTACCGGATTCCCGAGTACCTCTTCCAGGTCGTCGAAGGCGAGTTCCTGTGGGGCCCGCTCATGCGCGGGCTCACGGTCACGCTGGCGCTCACCGGCTGGAGCGTCCTCCCGCCTGTTTCCGCGACTGCTCAGCCGAAGCTACGTCGAGTTGATCCGGAACATCCCGCCGCTGGTCTTCATCTTCATCTTCTACTTCTTCATCAGCAGCCAGATCATGGCGATCCTGGGGGCGTTCTTCACGAAGAACGCTAACGATCGGACGAAGCTCTTTCTGAGCCGGATCCTGTGAAGGAGCGCAAGGAGCGCCGGTCTTCAGACCGGCATCGCCCGCGCAGCGGGCGAAACTCCCATCGCCACTCCCCGCATGTCGCTGCGCACAATGGGGATGGCGCGATGGGAACCACACGCCCGGAACCACAATGTTCGTGTTGGCTGACAGGAACTCGCGGGTGGACTTCGTCGTCGTCGTTTGGGGGCCGAACTGTGAGCGAGGGTATAGGAGCGCCGGTCTTCAGACCGGCATCGCCCGCGCAGCGGGCGAAACTTCCATCGCCACTCCCCGCATGTCGCTGCGCACAATGGGGATGGCGCGATGGGAACCACACGCCCGGAACCACAACGTTCGTGTTGGTTGACAGGAACTCGCGGACGGACTTCGCCGTCCCCGACCAGGTCGGTGCCATAGGAGCGAATAGGACGGGAGTTTCGCGGCGGGGACGGCCAGCCGGGGGTTTCGCCGTCCCCGGTCAGGTCGGTGCAATAGGGGCGAATAGGACGGGAGTTTCGCGGCCTTCGGCCGCGATGCCGGTCTGAAGACCGGCGCTCCTTGCGCTCCTTGCGCTCCTTGCGCTCCTTGCGCTCCTTGGGCTCCTTGCGCTCCTGTCAGAGTTCGAGGAGGAGCGCGGCGAGGAGGGCGACGCGGCGGGGGAGGTCCGCGGTGACGACCTGTTCGTGCCGGGCGTGGGCGCCGTCTCCGAGCGGGCCGAGGCCGTCAAGCACCGGAACCCCCAGCCCGGCCACGATATTGCCGTCCGAACCGCCGCCCGCCGAGCCTTCGCCGAGATCCCAGTCGAGTTCGGCAGCCAACTGCCGGGCTCGCCGGTAGAGGGCGAGAACGCCGGCGTTCCGCTCCAGCGGAGGCCGGTTCACGCCGCCGGTCCATTCGACCCGGGCTTGTGGATGTTCCGCGCCGAGGTCCCGGAGCGCCGCGATGAGCTGCGCTCCCGACTCGGGATCATCCATCCGGATGTCCACGTCGGCGGACGCCTCGGCGGGGACGACGTTGGTCCGTGACCCGCCCCGGATCAGTCCGACGTTCGCGGTGACGCCGCGCTCCGGCGCCGAAAGCGCGGCGGCGGCGGTCACGATCGGGGCCAGCTCGGTGATCGCATTGATCCCGCGCTCGGGGTCGAGACCGGCATGGGCGGCGCGCCCGAGAACCCGCACGCTCAGGATTCCGACACCCCGGCGGCGCGTCTTGGCGCCGCCGCCCGGCAGCGAGGGCTCCATCACCAGGCAGGCAGCCGCTGCCGCCGCCTCGGCCTCGATGAGTTTCCGGCTCGCGGCGCTTCCCGCCTCTTCGTCGGTGTTCCACAGGACCCTGAGCGGCCGGCGCGGCCGGAGACCCTCGCGGTCGAGAACCCTGAGCGCCCAGATCGTCTGCACCAGGCCCGCCTTCATGTCGTAGACACCCGGTCCGCGGGCCACTCCATCCTCGATCCGGAAAGGGATCTCCTCGAGAGTGCCGTGCGGCCAGACGGTGTCGAGATGACCGAGGAGCAGCAGCGGTTTCTCTGCCGCCCCAGTTCCTGGAATCCGGACCAGCACGTGGGGCCCGCGCGGGGCGCCGCCGTCCGTCCCGAGGGTCCGGGAGGTAACCGCCTCGTTCAGGAAGGACGCGGCGCCGGCCGTGAGCGCGGAGACCGCCTCCTCGCCCATCCGGGCCGTCGCATCGGGATCGTCGGTGGGGGACTCGATCCGGACGAACCGACCGAGCATGTCCTCCATCGGGGGCTGCTCCCCGGCAAGCCGGGACAGCAGCCCCCGGATGTCGACCGGATCGGCCCTATTCGATGAGCTGATTCCGGACCTCCTGCAGCACCGCGAGCCGCTCGGCGAGCGCCGGGTCCTGGACGCCGAGTTCCACGGCCTTCTGGTACTGCGCCGCCGCTTCGGCGACCCGTTCGTAGTCGGCATCGCTCGCCGGGCAACCCACCTGGGCCGCCTGCAACCGCTCGCCGAAGGTGGCGTCCTTGAGCCGGCAGGGGCCGTAACTGATCTGCACGGACTGCGCCCAGGCCAACATGCGGAAGGGCTCGCCCCAGCCAGCCATCTTCTGGGTCGACTCGATGAACTGGGACTCCGCCCCCGCGAAGTTGCTCTGCCCCATGTATGCCTGCCCGAGAGCGTAGTGGCCGACCGCAAGGTCGTTCAGGTCGCCGTCCGCCGGGAAGGCCGGAATCGCCGCCTCCAGCAAGGGAGCTGCCTCGGCCAACGCCTGATTCGAGAAGAGCGCGATGCCGTATTCCAGGTTGTTGAGCGGGTCATCGGGATTGGCGGCGTTCGCCGCTTCCGCAGAGACCAGCGCTCCCGCCAGATCCTGCGCCTGGCGCAGGGCCTTCGCCTTGGCGCGGTGCGCCATCCCGAGTGCGGCCTTGGCTTCCGCCGAGCCCGGGTCGGCGGCGGCGGCCGCCTCCATCTCGGTCACCGCCTCGTCGGGGTTCATGCCGTCGATGGCGAAGCGGCCGAGGGCGATGTGCGCCTCCGCCCTCGATGCCGGGGGCGCATTCGGAAGGGTGGTGACCTTCCGGTAGTAGGTCGCGGCCTGTCCCTTGTTGTCCTGCGCTTCGTACACCTGCGCGAACGCAAGGTTCGCTGCCGGGTCGTCGGCGTTCACGGTGATCGCCATCGCCAGATCGCCGTAGGCCTCCTGCCGGTTGCCGAGCGCGTTGTTCGCGAGCCCCCGGACACCGTAGGCCGCCGTCAACTGATCGTTCAGGCCGAGCGCGGCCGTGGCCGCATCCACCGCCGCTTGGAACTCCTCGCGCGCAAAGTAGATGTCGGCGAGTCCGGAGTGGGCGCGGGCGGTGTTGGGATCGATTTCGACAGCGCGCCGGAAGGACGCCTCGGCGGCGTCCCAATCCTCGCCGGCGGCCGACGCCTGGCCGAGCGTGGTGTGCGCGATCGCGCTGTCCGGCTCCATTTCCAGCGCCTTGCGAGCATCGTCCGCGGCCTCGGCGAACCGCCCCTGGCGGGCCTTGGCTGCCGCGAGGCCGAGATAGATGGACACCGGCGGATTCGGGTTCAACTCGCTGACCTTCTCTCCCGCCTCGATGACCTTCAAGTCGTTCTCGAGGTTCGCGTAGGCAGTCGTGAGCGCGGTCCACGCCTCAAGAATCTCGCCGGCGTCTTCGACGTTCTCGACCGCCCAGCCGTCCACGTCCTCCTCCTCCGAAGGGGGATCCGTCTTCAGGGCCAAGTCGAAAGCGCCGGCGACGTTCTCCCACTCTTCGAAGTGGACGTAGATGCGGCCGATTCTCATCCGGATGTCCCTGCGGTAGGGGTGATCCCGCAGGACCCTCAGGAAGAGGCCGCCCGCCTGGCTCCAGGCGGCGGTGGCGGCTTCCATGTCGCCGTCGCGGACCGCCTTCTCAGCGTCGTCGATGTGTTCCTCCGCGATGTCGAGCGCCCGCGAGACCTCGCGGCGGTTCAGCGGCTCTTCCTCTTCCTGCGCGGCGGCGTGGGAAGCTGCGAAGCCGGCGACCAGCCCCAGGACAACCAGAGGAGAGAGCCGGCGGAGGAAGCCGGCCGCACGACGGTGCGCCGGATGGGACATCAGTTGGATCATGAAAGCCTCCGTTTTAGCGGGCCGCAGCGTAGCGGCGGCCACCATGCGAACCCAAGATCGTAAGCGAGCGAGGGCGGGCCTTCAACCAGGGAGGACGCTTCACGTGCGCGCCGGCGCGGGATTTCTGTCCGCGCGATCCGCCGAGAGATGGGGTTTGTCCACACCGGAAGCTTCGCACCCGAACGAATAGACTCCGGCGACCGACATGACCGTGGCCGCACCGCGTGTGCCTTCCCTCGTCGCGATCTGCCTGCTGGCCGCGGGTTGCGCCAGTTTGCGGGCGCCCGTTCTCGACCCGGAGTTGGACCTCGCGCCCGAGCCGGCGGCGACCCCGGCGCCGGAATCGGTCGGGAAACCGGCCGCGGATTGGTGGACGTCGTTCGGTGATCCGGCGCTCGACCAGGTGGTGGAGCGCGCGCTCTCCGGGAACCTGACGCTTCAGGAGGCGGCAGCGCGGCTCGCCCAGGCCGCGGCGGACGCCGGGATTGCGAGGAGCGCGCTCTTTCCCCAGGTCGGCACCGGAGTGGAACGGATCGCGGCGCGGCAGGCGTTCATCGGGCTGCCGATCCCGGGGATCGGGGAAGACGAGGTGCTGACCGCGGACTACGTCCGCTACGGACTGTCGCTGGATCTTTCCTGGGAGGCGAATCTCTGGCGCGCGGCGACGCCGCGGGCCCGCGCCGCCAACGCCGTGGTGGAGGCAGCGGTCGCGGAGGTAGCGGGCGCCCGGATTTCGCTGGCCGGTCAGGCTGCCCGGCTCTATTTCCTGGCGATCGAGGCACGCGAGCAGGCGCGCGTCGCGGAGGCGATCGCGGCAAGCCTGCAAGAGACGGTTCGCTGGACCCGGGAGCGGGCGCGGATCGGAGAGGCGGCGCTCGCCCAGGTAGACGCCGCGGCGGCTCGACTGGCGGAGGCGCAAGCGACCGCCGCGAGCCGGCGGCAGGCGCGCGCGGCGGCGGTGAGGGGCCTGGAGGTTCTCCTTACCGACTATCCGGACGGGGAGCCGGGTCCGGACTGGGCGCTCGGGGGCGGTCTGCCGGCAACGGCGGCCGCGGTTCCGGCGGGGGCCCCGGCGGATCTGATCTCGCGGCGTCCGGACGTAGCGAGCGCGGAGCGGCGCCTCGCGATGTCGAAGGAGTTCACCGAGATGGCGCGGCGGGCGCGCTATCCGCAGTTTCCGCTGACCAGTTCGGCCGGCACCGCGACCGCCCGTTTGAAGGACCTGGTGAACGGCGACTTCTCGGTATGGAGCCTGATCGCGCGGATCGCGGCGCCGGTGTTTCAGGGAGGGAGGATCCGGGCCCGGATCCGGCAGGAAGAGGCCCGGGACAGCGAGGCGCTGGCGGTCTATGCCCGGACGGTGCTGACGGCGTATCAGGAGGTGGAGGCGGCCCTTTCGGCGGAGGAGGCGCTTTCCGAGGTGGAGTCGCGGTCGGGGGAGGCGCTTGAGGCCAGCCGGCGGGCGCTCTCGAGGACCGAGGCGCAGCGGCGGAGCGGATTCGCTTCGCTGCTGGCGGAACTGGACGCCGAGCGGGCGGTTTTGATGGCCGAGTCGGCCCATCTCTCCCAGGTGCGGGCGCGGCTGGACAACCGGGTGAACCTCTCGCTGGCGCTCGGCGGCGGTTTCGAGCGCACGAACGGGGAAGAGTCGGCAGGGGCCGGCGAAGAAGTCGGCCCGGGGGCGAGGTCCCACTGATGTTGCGGAGATTCCTTTTCGTTCCCATCCTGCTCGCGGCGGTGGCGCTGGTGGCGCTGCTCACCGCGCTCGGACCGAAACCACAAGCCCAGGAGATCGAGACCGTGCTGCCCGAAGTCCGGGCGGCCCGGGTGCGGATCGGCCCGCACCGCGTGACGGTGAGCGCCGACGGAGCGGTGCGTCCGGCGCGCCGGACGACGGTGGCGGCGGAGGTCGCCGGCCAGGTGGTATGGGGCGCTCCCGGACTCCGGGACGGGGTTCGGGTCGAAGAAGGGGCCCCGCTCTTCCGGATCGAACCCCTGGTTTACGAGCAGGCGGTGATCCAGGCGCAGAGCCAACTGGAGCGGGTCAGGCTGCAGTTGCAGACCGAACAAAGCCTGGCGCGCCTCGCGGAGGAGGAGTGGGCGGGAGAGGGAACGCCGCCCGATCCGCTGGCGCTCCGGGTTCCCCAGCTCGCGGCGGCGCGGGCGGGACTCGCGGCGGCGGAGGCAGCGCTCAGGAGAGCGGAACGAGACGTGGAAAAGACCGAGGTGCGGGCGCCCCACTCGGGTCTCGTGGGAAAACGGCACGCCGAGGTCGGGGAATGGGCGGCGCCCGGGCTGCCGCTGCTCGAACTCCTTTTGATGGATGTGGTGGAAACGCGGGTGTCATTGCCGGATGCGGCGCTCGAACTGGTGGACCTTCCGTTCGGCGGTGTCCCGTCGGGCCAGGGGCCGCGGGCTCGGTTGACCGCGGTACTGGGGCCGGCGCTCGCGTCGTCGACCTGGAGCTGGGAGGGCCGGCTCGTGCGGATGGAGGGTGAGGTGGACCCGGCGACCCGGTTCTTCCCCGGCGTCATCGAGGTGCCGAACCCGTATGCGGGCGGTCCGGACGGCAGACCGCCGCTGGTCGCCGGGATGTTCGTCCGGGCGGAGATTGAAGGAAGGGAGTATCCGGAGGTCGCGGTCGTGCCGCGCAGCGCGTTCCGGGAAGACGGCCGCGTTTTAGTCGTGGACAGCGGGGACCGGATCCGGATCCGCGCGGTGGACGCCTTCTGGTCGTCGGGTGACGGGGATCTGCTGGTTCGCTCCGGCCTTCGCGACGGGGAGCGGGTGGTGACCAACCCTCCCGCGATCGTGACTGAGGGAATGAAGGTGCGGGTAACCCCGGCGTCCTCGGCGGCTCCGGGCGCCGGCAACTGAGCCCACGGAGTCCCGGGATGGACGCGGGCTCCTTTCAGCCTGGCGACCCGCGCGAATCCGGCGTGATCGCGTGGTTCACGCGGAACCGGGTGGCGGCGAATCTGCTGCTGCTCGGAATCTCGCTCGGCGGCCTGCTCACTATCGGCCGGGTTCCTCAGGAACTGATCCCCGAGATCCAGTCTTCCGCGCTGGCCATTCGCACGGTCTTCCCGGGCGCCGGCGCCGAAGTCATCGAGGGCAGCGTGCTGCTCGGCCTTGAAGAGGCGCTCGGGGACGTCTCGGGCGTGAAGGAGATCACGGGAGTCGCGACCGATGGACTCGGCGTACTCACCGTCGAGGTGGAGCGCTGGGCCGACTTCCGGAGCGTGAGCGACGAGGTTCGGGAGCGGGTGGAGTCGCTGACGACCCTGCCGGCGGACGCCGAGGAGCCGGTGGTCTCGGAGGTCACGCCGGAGCGGCTGCTGCTCCGGATCGCCGTCCACGGGGAGGCCGACGAGCGGAGCCTCACGGAGGCGGCGCACCGGGTCCGGAATGCGCTGGCCCCGATCCCCGGGGTGGCGCAGGTGAACATCGCCACCGGAAGGGACTATGAGATCTCGATCGAGATTTCGGAAGATGTCCTCACGCGGTTCGGACTCACCTTCGACCGGGTAGCGGCGGCGATTCGCCGCAACTCGGCGGACGTCCCCGGCGGCGCGGTCCGCTCCGACAGCGGAGAACTACGGCTGAGCACCGAAGCCGAAGCGATCAGCGCGGAGGATTTCGCCCGGATTCCCCTGATCGCCACTCCGGGAGGCGGTGTCGTGAGCGTCGGAGACGTGGCGACGGTCACCGACGGGTTCGCGGACGTGGAGCGCGCCGCGCGCATGAACGGGCAAGCGGCCGTGTTCCTGGAAGTGACGCTGGCCGCCGGGGCGCGCCTCCTCGAGACCGCGGCTGCGGTCCACGCGGAGGTCCGCGAACTCGATGCCGCGCTGCCGGCCGGGCTCTCCGTCAGCCCCTGGTTCGATGCCTGGGAGCTCTTCGAGAGCCGCATGGACGTGCTCGTCCGAAACGGCCTCCAGGGACTGGCGCTCATCTTCCTGGTCCTGTTCTTCACGCTTTCGAGCCGGCTGGCGGTCTGGACCGCCGCCGGACTCCCGGTAGCGTTCTTCGGCGCGTTCCTGATGATGCCCGGACTCGGGGTGACGGTGAACATGATCAGCCTGTTCGGGTTCATCCTGACCCTGGGGATCGTGGTGGACGACGCCATCGTCGTCGGAGAAAACGTGCAGCGCCACGTCTCCGCCGGGAGATCGGGCGTCGAGGCGGCTGCCGTAAGAGGGGTGCGGCAAGTGCTCCTCCCGGCCGTTTTCGGGGTCCTGACCACCATGGCCGCTATCGCGCCGCTTTTGGGGCTGCCCGGAATCTGGGGCGAAATCATGGGAACACTCCCGCTCATCGTGATTCCGGTGCTCGCTTTCTCGCTCCTCGAGGCAGCCTGGATCCTCCCCCACCACCTGGCGCACGGGGCGCTGGGCGTCCGCCCCAGCGCCCGGCTCGCGCGGATCCGGACCGGGTTCCAAAGCGGCCTCGACTGGACTATCGAAACCCTCTACCGCCCGGCCCTCGGCTGGTCCCTCCGGAACCGGCTGGCGACTGTCGCTCTCGGGATTCTTCCGCTGGCGCTGGCCGTGGGTCTGGTGCGCGGCGGCTGGGTTCCCGTGGAAACCACGCCCCCGTTCGACAGCGATCTGGTGACCGTACAGGTTTCGCTTCCGCCGGGATCCTCGGCCGGCGCAACCGCGGAAGTCGTGGCGGAAGTCGAAGCAGCCATCGCTCGGATACGTCAGGAAGTGCGGAGAGATCACGGCGTGGATCCGCAAAAGAACCTGGCGGCCGCGGTGGGGCAGCGCCTTTCCGTCGGCCCGGGCGGCGGCGTCCTCGCCGGAGCCGCCAGCGACTCCGGGACGACGATCGGCCAGGTCGTTCTGGAGCTGGTTCCCGCCGGGCAGCGCGGCGGCTCTACGACCCGGGAGATCGGCGACCGGCTCCGGGCCCTCACCGGTTCGCTTCCCCACGGCGGCGAGGTCACGATCGTGACGTCGTTCCTGGGAGAGGAAGCGGACATCTCGATCCGAATCAGCGGAAGCGACATGGCGGGACTGCATCGCGGTTCTGCGGCTCTCAAGTCCCTGTTCCGGGAGTACCAGGGCGTCGTGACGGTGACGGACGACCTGGAAAGGAGCGCTCCGGAACTGGTCGCGCGCGTCCGCACCGGCGGCGCCGGGATCGGCATCGGCGCAACCGCTTTCGGGCGCCAGCTCCGGCAGGCCTTCTACGGAGAGGAGGTGCAGCGGATGCAGCGGGGGCGCGACGAGATCCGGGTCCTGTTGCGCTATCCGGCCGCCCAGCGCACGGGCTCGGAGAACGTGACGGGAATGCGGGTCCGGCGGGACGACGGGGGTGTGGCGCCCATCGGCAGCGTCGCCGAGATCGCTCGAAGCGAGACGCTGGCCGCGATCCACCGGGTGGACGGCCGCCGGGCAGTGGCCGTTCACGCGAGTGTGGATCCCGCCGTCGCCTCGGTGGGAGCCTTGCTGGCCGATCTCCGGAGCCGAAGGCTCGGAGAACTCCGGGAGAGCTTCCCCGACCTGCGGTTCGAAGTGGTGGGCATCGCCGGGGACCAGGCCGAAACCCTGGAGTCCCTCCAAGAGCACCTGCTCGTGGCGCTGATCCTCATTTACGCGCTGCTCGCGGTCCCGCTTTCCTCCTGGACCCAGCCGTTCGTCATCATGGCCGCGGTGCCATTCGGTCTGGCGGGAGCGATCTTCGGCCACGTCATCATGGGGGTCGAACTCTCGATCCCGAGCTTCTTCGGGATGGTCCCGCTGGTCGGGATCGTAGTGAACGACGCCCTGGTCCTGCTCCACTTCACGAACCAGGCGCGTCGCGCCGGGACGCCCGCCCGGGAGGCGGTGCTCGCCGCGGGCCCGCTCCGCTTCCGTCCCATCATCCTGACCTCGGCGACCACCTGCGCCGGGCTTCTTCCCCTGCTCGCCGAACGGAGCGTCCAGGCGCAGTTCCTCATTCCCATGGCAGCTTCGCTCGCTTTCGGGGTCGCCTTTGCGACGCTCGTGACCTTGTGCCTCGTCCCGGCTCTTTACAGTCTGGGCGAGGATGCCCTTCTGCTGCTCCGCCGGCGCCCCTGGCAACCGGCTGATAGCAGCCCGAGCGCCAAGTAGCCGCCACTTTCCGGAGGGCGGCGCGTCCCGGGTCACGCCGCCCCGCACCATGGCGCGGAACAGCGGGGATCTCAGCCGCCGCGCGGAGCGCGGGCCGTTCCTTCGGCGCCTGCCGGTGTCGGTCGTGACGTCAGCAACTCCGCCGCCTCCCCGGCCGCCACGGCGCCGCTCGCCAAGGCGCCGTTGACCGACGGCACTCGCAGGTAGTCACCCGCCAGGAAGAGGTTCGGCACCTGCCGGTCCAGTTGACGGCGCATGTCCGCCATCTTCCGGAACATACCCGGCGGCCCCATGCACACTGCCTGCGGCCACCGATAAACGCGAGTGAACAGCCCCTCGTCGTCGCTCGGCAGCGCCGCGCCGGGAGGTGGGTTGCGGCGCGCGTCGCTCAGCATCCGGCGCTTGATCTCCTCATCGTCGAGCGGCAGCAACTCCTCCGCCCGGTCCCGACCCACGAGCATGTCGAGCGTGCTCTTTCCGGGGGGCACGCAGGCGGGCAGGTTGATGGACCGGTCCAGCAGGAGCGGCGTTTCGTCCTCGGGGTAAAGCGCCCCGTGCCATCCCGGGGGAAGCGGCGGGTGGTCGAGGCCGATCACCACCCGGCACCCGGTCGAATAGGTGACGCTGTCGAGGTTGGCCCGCACCCCGGCCGGCAGGTCCGGAATGATGTCCCCAACCCTCGATGCGGGCACGGCGCAGATGACCGCGTCCGCGTCGATGCGGCGGGCGTCGGTGATCACGCCCGTCGCCCTCCCGTCCCGGATGACGACCCGCCGGACCGGCGTCGAGACGCGAACGACATCGCCGCACGCCTCGGCGAGGGCGTCGGCCAGGGCGCTCGCGCCACCCTCCGGCACGTACAACTGATTGTTCTTGAGGAGCATCTCGGCGAGATAGGTCCGCATGTACGCCGCCCCGGAGCGTTCGACGCGGCCCATTGTAATTTCGAGGAACCCCGTGAGCGTCAGCCGCAGGGACTCGGGCGCCCCCAGGCTCTCGAGGTAGGCGCCGAAGGTCTCCTCCGAGTCGAGCTCGGCGAGGCGGCCGTCACCGGCGAAACTGAGGTACTCCGACTGCTTCCGGATATCGCGGACCAGCTTCGCGACCGACCAGGTTGTGCGCGGCGCCATCAGGCCGAGCGTCCAGGCCGCCGCCAGATTCACCCAGACGGCGCGGAGGGATTCGAGCGGCATCGTCCTTGCCCAGCGGCCGTTGCGGTACCAGCCGAGGTTCATCAGCGAGCGAATTCGGGGCAATCCCAGTTCCTCGCACATGGCGAAGGTGACGTCGTAGGAAGAGCAGAAGAAGTCCGCCCCGGCATCCAGCACGAAGCCGTCCACCCAGTCGCCGATCAGGCGGCCTCCCACCCGGTCGCCGGCTTCCAGCAACAGGGGCTGGATACCGCGCTTTCGGAGCGTGTAGGCCGCGCTCAGCCCGGCAGCGCCCCCGCCGATGATGACGACTCGCGCTGTCGCTCCGGAACGTTGCGTCATTTCGGAAACCGTAATGGAGGAGAGCCGAACGGTGTCCCTCCCGACGCGCGCACCCCACCGGCGCCAGCGGATGCTCGGGTGATCTGCATCGCGAGCGGCAACGATCCAACGCGCGGAGGGATCACCGGGGTTCCACCATGGGCTGCCGCTGCTGCCCGGCGGGGCGCGCCCGCACCGTAGCCGGAACGGCGCCCTTGATGCCGACGACGACGTTTGCTCTTTTCGGATGTTCGGCCGAGGCCGGCGCGAGCCGCAGGCGCTGCGCGATGCTCGCGTGCGCATACACGAACAGCATTTCCGAAAAGTCCGCGAAGGGGCACACACGCTGTTCGAGGCCAAAGGTCAAGAACGCGTGCGCCGGGCACTCGGGGTGTTCGCGACGGGCCTCCAGCCAGCGTTCGGGCCGGAACTCTTCGGCGTGACGCCAGTACGCTTCCCTTCGCTGAATGACGTGGGTTCCGATGACCACCAGCGTGTCCTTCGGAATGAGATAACCGCCCAGCACCGAGTCCCGCGCCGCCACCCTCGGGAGGTGCGCGGTGGGCGGCGGGGAGAGTCGCAGCGTTTCCTTGAAGACCGCCCGCGTGTAGGGAAGCTTTTCGAGATCCCCGGGCTCGATCGGCCGGTCCCCCAGCACCGCGTCCACTTCCTGCTCCAGCCGCTTGCGCGCGGCCGGGTGCCGATCCAGGTAATGGACGGCGCAGGTCAATCCTGCCGTGGGGTTGTCGGTGAAGGCAGCGACGAGAATAAAAATGTCATCCCGAATCTGCTCGTCGCTCTTCCAGGGCGAATCCCCGTTCCCCTCCTCACCGGCCCGAACGAAGTGGGACGCGATGTCGCGTCCCGGATGGGATGGGTCCCTGGCTCTCTCGATGGACCGGTAGATGCAGGCATCCGCTTCGGCGAGCTCGCGGCGGAGGCGCAGATTCGTCGGCCAGGGGGGTTTCGTAAACAACGGGGAGAGCCCCGACGGCAGGAGGGTCAACAGCACCTCGTACTTCATCGCCTGCAGGGTGTTCATGCCGATCCGCGTATCCACCGGCGGTTCGCCTCCGAGCAGGGCGTCCAGGATGCAACGGGTGGCGTACACGAGAAATTCCTCCCTCAGGTCGAGTTCCAGGCCCGGACGCCACCGGTCGCGAAGCGCAATCGCATGGTTCGCGATCATCTCCTGGAAGCGCTCCGCGCGTTCTCCCGCCAAACCGGACAGGATCAGGCCGCGCCAGCGTTCGTGATCCTCGTCCAGGAGCAGGGGCCCGTTGAGCACCCCGAAGACTTCCGGGGGAACCATCCGCGGGTACATATCTTCGTCGGCATAGATCTCCCGCGCGAGATCGGCGTCGAACACGGCGCAGCAATGCAGCGGCGGAAGTTCGAATCGAACCACGGTTCCGTAATCGCGGTGCAGCCGGTCCATGAGCCCGACGTGGTCCGTCAGGCGTTGCCAGACATTCCGGAGACCCCCTTTGGGGCCGGGAGCGGGCGGGTGGGCGTTCGGTCGGGTCATGAAAAAGCTCCCGGGATGGATCGGGGGATCGCCGGATCGGTTACGCGGCGGCGGCGCGCGGATCGGCTGCCGCTCCGCGAAGTTGCAAGGAACTCAGCGCCGGCACCACCATCATCAGGATCGCGGTTGCGAAGACGATGCCGAAGCCCATGGACGCGGCGAAAGGAACGAGAAACCGCGCCTGCACGGCGGTGTCGAAGATGAGCGGCGCGAAGCCGAGGAAGGTGGTCAGCGACGTCAGGAAGATCGGACGGAAACGCCCCTTGGCGCCCTCGATGATCGCGGTGCGCGCCGGTGCGCCCTCCCGCCGCCGCTCGTTGATGAAATCAATCATCATCAGGGAATCATTCACGACGACGCCGCTGATTCCGAGGATCCCCATCATTGAGGTGAGGCTCATGCTGATTCCGAGGATCAGGTGTCCCAGGATGGCTCCGATGATCCCGAAGGGAATGGCGGTCATGACGATCAGGGGCTTCGTGTAGGAGCCGAGCGGGATCGCCAGCAGGGCATAGATGGCCAAAGCGGCCACCACGAATCCGCGGCCGAGCGCTCCGAAGGATTCAATCTGCTGCTGCTGCTGGCCGCCGAGCGAGTAGCTGAGTCCGGGGTTTTGGTCCACGAGGTCGGGGAGAACCGTGCTCGCCAGCACGGCGGTGGCTTCGCCGCCGGTGGTCACCACCGGGTCCACGTCGGCGGTGACGGTGACGACGCGCTGGCCATCCTTCCGGTGGATGGACGATGGCGAGTCCGCGAGACCAAGCGAGGCAACCTGACGCAGCGGTACTTCCGCTCCGGCGGGAGTGCGGATGAGGTATCCCTCGACGTCCGCGATGGCGTCCCGCTCGCCCGCCGGCAGGCGCACGTACACGCGGACATCTTCACGGCCCCGCTGCACGCGGAGGGCTTCGTCGCCAAAGAACGCGGACCGCACCTGCCGCGCCAATCCGTCCAGCGTGAGCCCGAGCGTCCGCGCCTCGGGCCGGAGTTCGATCCGGACCTCCTGGAGGCCGGGAGTGTGGTCCGACCGAATGTCGAAGACGCCCTCGAGTTCGCCGAGCTTCGCCGTCACCACCTCCGCGAGAGGGCCCAGACGCCCGGGGTCCGGATGTGCGAGCTCAACGTGAACCGGAGAACCCAGATTGAGCACCTCGGCGGTGAACGTGAGGCTGCGAGCCTCGGGCAGATTGCCGACCTCGCCGCGCCATTCCTGAAGAACCGTCCCCGCGCTCAGGTCCCGGCGCTGGGCTGCGATCAGCTTGAACTCGACCTTGGCGATGTTGGCCGGCGGCGGGAGGTTCGGTGCGATGTCCGCGCCTCCAAACGCCCCCCGCGGGGGGACCCCGATGGCCGTGGTCACGCCGCTCAGCAAGGGAATCGCACCCTCGGGTCGTTCCCGGGAAAGCCGTTCGATGACGCGTCGGCCCGCAGCTTCGAGTTCGAGCGCCACGGCGGCGGTTCGATCGGCGGGCGTGCCCTCCGGCATCTCGAGGTTGGCCGTCACGATGTCGCCCTCGACGACATCGGCGGCCACCACGCCGACGATGCCGGCGGGAATCAGCGCCACCGACAGCACGAGGATGGCGACCGCCCCCGCGAGCGTCACGAGCGGCTCTCCGGTGGCGAACCGGAGCCCCCGGTCGAGGGGGCCTTCCACGAACCGTCGTGTCGCCCGGTCCACCCGCGCCTGGACAAACCGGCAGCCGCGCTCCACGAGGTTCTTCGGGTTCCACTCCGAGCCGGGCAGGTGGGACAGATGGTTCGGCAGAACCAGCAGGGATTCCGTCAGCGAAACCAGCACCATGGCGATCAGAACGACGGGCACGGGGCGCGTCAGCTCGCCCAGGATGCCCGGCACGAAGAGGAGCGGCGAGAACGCGGCCACCGAGGTGAGAACGGCGAACACCAGCGGGCCCTGGATCCGTCGCGTCCCGCGGATCGCCGCCAGCGCTCCCGCTGCGCCCTTCGCCCGTTCCAGGTGAATCTGTTCGGCGACCACGACCGCGTCGTCCACCACGATGCCGATCGCCAGCACGAACGCGAACAGGGAAATGCTGTTGATGGAGATCCCCGTGAGCAGCAGGGCGCTCAGCGCGCCGATGCCGGAGATGGCGATCCCGAGGGCAACCCAGAACGCGACGCGGATCTCGAGGAACAGCGCCAGGGAGAGCAGGACGAGCAGCAGTCCCAGGAAGCCGTTCTTCAGGAGCAGCGAAAGCCGCTCCTCGTAGATGTCCGAATCGTTGTTCCAGATGCTGATTCCGATGCCGGCGGGCAGCGACGCGAGGGCCTCTTGGTCCAGAAACTCCCCCACGGCGCGCGCGACGTCCACCACCGGCTCACTCGCGGTCCGGTACACCTCGACGAACACCGCCGGCTGTCCCTGATAGCGAACGATCAGGTCGGCCTCCTGGAAGCCGTCGCGCACCTGCGCGATGTCTCCGAGGCGCACCAGCGTCCCGTCGCCCTGGCTCAGGACGACGATCTCCTCGAAGTCCTGCTGGTCGTAACGCTGGCCGGTGGTCCGGACCCGCACCTGCCGGTCTTTCGTCTCGATACGGCCGGCCGAGAGATCGAGCGAACCGCGGCGCACCGCGTTCGACACGTCCTCGAGCGTGAGGCCGAGCGCCCGCAGGCGGTGGAGCGGCACCTCGATCGAGATCTCGTAGTTGCGCACCCCGCTCGTCTCCACGTAGGACACTTCGGACAGCGCGGCGATCTCATCCTCGATGCGGTACGCCGTTTCCTTCAACGCGCGCTCGGAAACGTCTCCGTAGAGGACCAGCCGGATGACGCTCTGGCGATTCGTCACCTCCCGGATCTCGGGCCGCTCGGCGCCGGCGGGGAGGGTCTGGATGCGGCCAACCGCGGACTCGACATCGGCGAGAACCCGGCTCATGTCGGCGCCGGTCCTCAGTTCGACCATCACGGAAGCCATGCCTTCCGCCGCCACCGACGTGACCTCGTGCACGGCGTCGAGCGCCCCGATCCGCTCCTCGATCTTGACGACGATGGACTCCTCCACCTCGTCCGGGGTGGCGCCGGGGTACGGGACGGAAATCTCGATCTGGTCGAAGGACAGGACCGGGAACGCCTCCTGCACGAGCCCGCTCAAGGAGACGAAGCCCGTCGCCACGATGAAGCACATCAGGAGATTGGCCGCGACCCCGTTCCGCACCATGTAGGCGACGGGGCCGCGCATTTCCCGCGCGAGATCGTGGTCCGGGCTCACCGTTCCGCTCCCGTCCCGGTCCGCACCTCCATGCCTTCGGTGGCGACCTGAATGCCGCCGGTCACGACCGGCTCACCGGGTTCCAGGGCTCCGGCGACGAACACCTCGTCGTCGAGGACCTGCAGCGTGCGCACCGGAACGATCGTCAGCCGGGCGCCGGCGCGCACCGCCCAGACCTCGTTTCCGGGCCGGAGCGCCGACCGCGGGATGCGAAAGTAGCGTTCCGGCGCGACGCCCTCGATCGACACTTCCACGAAGGTTCCCGGCAGCAAGGGGGCGCTGCGCGACTCCCCGATCGGAGCGCTCTGGTCCCCGTCAGCGGGCGTCGCGGGGACGCCGCCGGCAAAGGGGTCGGGAACGCGGACGACGACCTCGATGGTCCGGGTGCCCTCGTCGAGCCACGCTTCCACCCGGTCCACGTAGCCCTCCCATACGAAACCCGCGTCGCCGTAACGGGCGAGGACGCGCACCGGCACGCTCCGGTCGTTCCGGCCGGCTTCGAGCTTCCACAGATCCGGGATGAGCGCCGCATCGTCATCCACGAGAGGAACCACGACCTCGACGGCGTCGGCCGGGTAAAGCCGCCCCACCCCGACACCGGCGGTGACGACCTGGCCGACCTCCACCCGTTCAGACCGCACCACCCCGTCGAAGGGGGCCGTGACCCCCGTGCGCGACAGACGGGTCTCCGCTTCGGCGAGCGCGACGGCGGCGCGGGCGACCGCCGCTTCCGCGGCCTCGACCTGCGGCTCCCAGCGCGCCAGCGGGCCGGCCTCGGCCGCTTGCGCGCCTTCCGCCTGCCGGGTAGCGAATCGTTCGTACTCGGCGCGGGCGATCTCCGCTTTTTCCCGAACTCTAGTGAGTTCGGTCCGCTGGATCGCCACATCGGCGTGCGCCCGCTCGACCGCATGCCGGTAGTCCGTGTCATCAATACGGAACAGCTCCTGTCCGGCACGGACCCGTCCGCCGCTCTCGAAGGCAGGATGCACCGAGACGATCCGGCCGGTCACCTCGGCCGCGACTTCGATTTCGGAGCGCGGCCGCACGGTTCCGGCGCCGCGCACCGCGAGAGCCCCGTCGCCCGCCACCGCCGGAGCGGTGACCGCGATCGGAGTTCGGGAGGGAACGGGCCGACGGGCCGGTTCGGGCCGCAATCGAACCATGACGGTGGCCACCGCAACCGATCCGGCCACGATGGCGAAGGCCAGCAGCATGCCGCGTCTGCGACTCATGGTTTGCGGGTTCCATCCTTTTCGGTGGGCGCCTCCGGCGGAGGCGGCATCGGCGCCCCGGCGCCAGGGGGCTCGGGCGCGGCCCAGGCCCCACCGAGGGCGCGGTGGACCGCAAGCCGGGCGAAAGCCCGGTCGCGATCCGCCGTCGCGAGCGCGGATTCCACGTCAAGCCGCGTGCGCAGGGCGTCGAGGTAGGCGGCGTAGCCTCCCGTGCCCGCGGCGGCCTGCTGCGAGCGAAGCGCCGCCGAAGCCCGAGCTTCCTCCAACCGGGATTCGAGGATCGCGCGCCGAGCGGTCTCGTTCCGAAGCCCGCTCAACGCGACCTCCACCTCGCCGACGGCGGTGACGACCGCGCGGCCGTAGGCGGCGGCCGACCCGTTGAAACGGGCCTCGGCAAGCGCGACGTTGCTCCTCCGGCGGCCACCGTCGAAGGCCGGCGCGAACAGGTTGACGACCAGGTTCGTGAACCACTGGTCCACGTCGAAGAGCCCGGCGACTTCCGAACTCTGGAGCCCGATCGAACCCGAGAGCGAGAGCGAGGGGAGGAGTTCCGCGCGCCGCGCCTCGACCGCGAAGTAGGCGGCATCCAACCGGTGCTTCGCCGCCCGGAGGTCCGGCCGCTGGAGCAGCAGGTCGGCCGGAACGCCCGCCGGAACGCGATTCGGCACCGGCGACGGGGACGAGGAGTCCGGAATGAGACGTTCCAGATCCCGCCGGTATCCGCCCAAGATCACCGCGAGCCGCCCCTCGGCGTCAGCCAGGGCGTTCGCCAGTCGGGGCAGCCCCGCCTCGCGGGTCCTCAGGTCCTGACGAATCCGGTAGAGGTCCAGCGAATCGGCCAGCCCGCGGTAGTAGCGGTTCAAGGCCAGTTCTTCGCGCTCGACCAGGATGTCCACGATTTCCCGAGCGAAAGCGATTTGCCGCCGGAGATCCACGATCTCGAAGTAGGTGGCGATCGTCTCGGCGACGATCCCGATGCGGGCTGCCTGGTAATCCCATTCCGAAGCGAGGTACCCGGCACCCGCAGCGTGCGCGTCCTTTCGGGCCCGACCCCAGAAATCCAGCTCGTAGGCGAAGTCCACACCCAACGAATAGGTGTTCAGCGAGAGCCGGTCCGGCAGCGTGAAGCCTCCCAAGCCGCCGTCTTCCCCGCCAAGTCCGAGTTCCTGGAGCTGAGCGCCAATGCCCGCATTCGTGGGCGTGTTGATGCCGGCCAGGGACCCGCTGGCTCCGACCAGCGGGAAGATCGCGGCCCGCGCGACACGCGCCCTCTCCCTCGCCTGCTCCACCCGCGCGACCGCCTCCGCCATGGCGAAGCTGCCGGCGAGCGCCGATTCGACCACGGCATCCAGAGCCGGATCGGCGAACGCGTTCCACCAACGGACCGACTCATCGGCGTCGCCAACCGCGGTCTCGGCGAATTCGGCGGGCGGCAGGATCAGGGGCACCACGGCGGAAGGATCCGGCAGGGACGGCTGCGGCGCGAAGGTGCAGGCTGCGAGCAGGCTGCTCGCCAGGAGCGGCGGAACGAAGGAGCGAACCGCGTGCAAACGTGTTCTCGTGCTCACCCGTCCCATGAGGCCGTCGCCAGTCCATCGTAACACCGGGGTCTTTGGTTCGAAGGCCCCGTTACACTGCGGCAAATGGTCGGCAGCACTGTTACAGCCATCCCAGCGGGCGCCCCTCCCCACGTCGTGGTCGTCGGGGGCGGGATTGCCGGGCTCGGGGCCGCCTACCGGCTCGCGCAGCGAGGCATCCGGGTCACGGTGTTCGAGGCCGCCCCGAAGGCCGGGGGCCGCATCCTCACCGAGCAGGTTGAGGGCTTCCATCTGGACATCGGCGCGAACCTGTTCCTGGAGGTCTATGGAGCGGTCCGGGAGGTAGCAGCAGAACTCGGCGTACCGTTCCGGCGCGCCCGGGCGCCGATCTGCGGAGGCGTGTACTTCAACGGGAAACTTCATGGCCTGCCGGGCGGCAACCTGCCGGCGCGGCTGAAGGCCACGATGGGTCTGCTCTCGCTCCAGTTGCTGTCGCCCCGGGGACTCTGGGAGGCGTTCAAGTTCCTCCAGGTGTTGAAGTCGCGCGCGGGCGACCTGAGCTTTGACGACCACTCGCGGCTTCTGGATCTCGACACCGGGGAGAGTATTGGCGACTACTTCGAAAAGAACATCGGGACGGAGTGTCTCGACAGGGTCATGGGTCCTCTCATTTCCAGCTTCACCTTCGGGGCTCCGGACGAGGTGGGCGTGGTCTATGCCCTGGTTGCCGCCGGAAACTTCGGAATCCACGGGGCCTGGCCCTACATGCCGGAGCGGGGCCCCGGCGCTTTCATGGAGGCGCTGGCGGCTGCCTGCCGGGCAAACACCCGCGTTTCGACCCCCGTTGAACGAGTCGTCATCGAGGACGGAATCACGAAGGGCGTCATCACCCGCGCGGGCTTCGTCGCGGCCGACGCCGTGATCTGCGCCGCGACCGCCACCACGGCCCTCCGGATTGCGCCGGACCTCCCTTCCTCGATACGGGATGTCCTGGGCCGGGTCACCTATTCGAAGTGTTATCGCGTCTTCTTCGGCGTTGACTCGAACCCCCTCCCCAAAGGGTGGTACGCGGTGACGTTCCCGCGGAGTACGGGGGCCAGGATGATCGGTATCTCCAATTCTGCGGTGCTGCTGCCGGACACCGCACCGCCGGGCAAGGCGCTCATGGACGTGCTCATGATGGGCGGGGAGGCGGAGGAACTCTTTGCGATGCGTGAAGAAGAGGCCGGAAAGGAGATTCTGGACGAAGTCCGCAGATTCCTTCCGGCCATGTCACCGAAGCCGCTGTTCACGCGTGCCTATCGCTGGGAGGAGGCGGTGTGCCTCGCGCCAGGCGGCGCCATGAAGGCGCTCCACGAAATGCGCAGGCACACTCTCCCGCAGGTCAAGGGCCTCTTTCTGGCTGGCGGATACATGGGGGTGCCTTCGACCAACGGAGCGCTGCGAAGCGGCTTGAACGCCGCCGTGGACTGCGCCGCGCACGTCCTTCGCGAGGGAACGTCACCTTAGCCCGGGATAGCCCCCGCTCGCCAGCAGCCGTAGCTGAGAGCCACGCGGTCCCGTCGCCGTGAGAATGTAGTCGCGCCGGAACCTCGACAGCCCGGATGGCGCGCTGGCAAGCAGACGCCGACCTTCCGGGTTCTTGTCAGGGGGTAAAGGGGGCTTCGGGGGCATCCTGGGCAGCCCGTGGAAAAGCGCCATCCCGGCGAAATCAGGGGCAGACGCGCACCCTTGGACAATCTCCGCGCTGCCCGTTCTTCCAAAGCCGAGTGGGACATTTTGGCCGCCCAGAAGTACGACTTTTTCAAAGCCCGCCAACACCGTGAAGCGGGCGGGTTTGATCGCCCGGGCGTCGCCGAGGCGCAGGGCTCCCGGTTCTCTCGCCGAACTCCTCGCGCCTTCCGCGGTGGTGGATATGCCGCCGGGTGATGTCGTACCCTGCTGTCAGCCGCGCCCGCGTCCGGTCAGGCCATGCCCGGTACCAAACGAAACGCAACTTCCAAAACCATCGCCGTACCCGGGGTTTCTGACAGTCCTGGTGGCCGCCCCCCGCCTCGCCCCTCCGCGCTGGAGCGCGGGGAGACGCCGACGAAGCCGGTGGGGGATCCAGGCTACCCAACCCGCGTCGGCCGTTTTCCCCTCGCCGAACCGTTTGCCGGCAACTGACGCAACCCCGGATCCGCATCTCGGGCGGTTCGGCAGCACAACCCCTTGCGCAGCCGTAGACTCCGGCGAGGCTGACTCCTGTTCGACCCCAACAAGGCCCCGATAATCCCCCGATGCCGCTAAAGATCCCGACTGCCTACCGATTGGGGCACGAGAAGGCGCGCCAGACGAATCCGGAGTTGGCGGATCGCTACATCGAGCACACCACGAAGGGGGATCCGCTCGCGGAGGCCGCGGTCGAGTCCATGGCGGGCATGCCCCAGGAACGCATTCACCAACTCATTACTGCCGGGATGGAGGAGGATGAGGCGGGCTTCGGCGAAGCGCCCGCCGAGCTCCGGGAACTCATCGAGTTCAGTTCGACGCCGCCCGCCTGGTTCGATTCGCGAGCAGTCTATCCGGGCTCCCGGGCGTTTCACGCCGACTCGGACCTGTACGTCCAGGCGCTCGTGGGCTCGAGCATCGTCCAGGGTTTCACCACCCTCATCAGCAAATCCTTCTTCACCACCGGCCGTTTGACGGACCACGGTGTCCGCCGTCTGCGTCAGAACATCCGCCAACTCATCGAGATCATGATCCCGGGAGGGATGGAGCGCTACGGCGAGGGTTGGAAACTGAGTGTCCGGATCCGGCTCATCCACGCCCAGGTGCGAAGAATGCTCAGGAAATCCGGTGAGTGGGACGAGGCTGAAATCGGGGTACCGATCCACATCGCCCATGTGGCGCTCGCCGACGCCAACTTCTCCGCGAAGGTGATCGAAGCGGCGATCCGACTCGGCGCCGAGCCGACGAAGGAAGAGAGCGAGGCGTTCGTTCAGATCTGGCGGTACTCCGGCTACCTGATGGGGGTGCCGGAAACGATCCTGTTCCGCAGCGAGGCCGAAGCGCTGGAACTCTGGCGGATCGGCCATACATGCGAGCCGCGGCCGCCCATCGAGAGCATCGTCATGGGGAATGCCCTCGTGAACTCGGCGCCGATGGTGATCGGGATCCGGAAGCCCGGGGAGCGCCAGGATCTCGCTGACTATGTCTATCGCGTGTCCCGGGCGCCCATCGGCGACAAACTCGCGGACCAGCTCAAGTACCCGCGCCAGTCCACCTGGGGCCTGCTGTTCTACCTGCGAACCAGGCGTCGCCTGGCGAAGAGGGTGCGCAGCCTGGTGCCGCGCTGGGAGGCGCAGGCGAAAGTGGACCGTTTCACCGCCCTCGTGGACAACTCGCGTCTGCGCGATCCCCTGATCTCCTACCGCCTGCCTCCGAAACTGTATTCCGACGAAACGCAGACCTGGTAAGCGCCCCGGGTGCACGGCAGGGAAGAAACGAGACCGGGGCCGCCGTCCCTCTGAGGGAGATCGGTCCCGGTGAACTTGCGTTGATGACAGCCTTTTCAGACGGCGCGGCAGGCGGCGATCTCGCCTACCAGGCCAGCATTCTTCAGTCGGTCTCGCGTACCTACGCGCTCACGATTCCCGTGCTGCCCGAGGGCCTGCGGGACGTGGTGGGGAACGCCTATCTGCTGTGCCGGATCGCGGACACCATCGAAGACGAGCCTGAGCTTTCCCTCCCCCGGAAGGCGGCGCTCTGGGGGCGCTTCGTCGAGGTCGTATCGGGCCGCGACGACGCAGCGTCCTTCGCAGACGACCTCTCGGCGGCGCTGTCGCCGGCGACCCCGGAGCCGGAGCACGACCTCGCGGCCAACACGGCTCGCATCGTCCGCGTGACGGCAGGGTTTCGTCCGAGGCAGCGAACGGCCATCGAACGCTGCATCCGGACCATGTCGAACGGCATGGTCGAGTTCCAGCAGGACACGCCCTCCGCCGGCCTAACGGATATCCGCCAGCTCGACCGCTACTGCTACTTCGCCGCCGGGGTGGTCGGCGAAATGCTGGTCGAGTTGTTCTGCGACTACTCCGCGGCAGTGGACGAGCGCCGGGAGGAGTTGCTGGCGCTCGCCACCTCGCACGCCCAGGGACTCCAGATGGCCAACATCCTCAAGGATGTGTGGGATGACTGGGCGAACGGCTCCTGCTGGCTCCCCCGGGACGTCTTCGACGCCGCGGGCTTCGATCTGCGCACTCTCTCCGCCGGCCGCGCCGGCCCCGGTTTCGACGAAGGACTGTCGCGGCTGGTAGCGATCACCCGGCGCCACCTCGGGAACGCCCTCGAATTCACCCTGCTCGTTCCGGCTCGGGAAGCCGGTATCCGGCGGCACCTGCTCTGGGCGGTCGGATTGGCCGTCCTGGCGGTCCGGCGCGTACACGCGGAGCGCAGCTTCCGGCTCGGCCGGAACGTGCGGGTGTCCCGGCTGAGCGCGGGCGCCGCCGTTGTTCTCACGAGCGTCCTGGCCCGCTGGGACTTTGGCCTCAGGCTGCTCTTTCGTGCCGCAACCCGCGGGCTTCCCCACGCCTGACACCCCCACGTCTGACGCCCCCACGTCCCGGCACGTCCCGGCACGACGGAATTTGTCGGGGTTCGGTCCTATAGTGGGCACGGTGCAGAGGCGATTCATCAAGAGTCCGCGGGCCGCCGTACGGACGGCGGCGGCCGTGCGGTTTATCGAGGGGTTGGGCGCGGGAAACCCGTTCCTGGTGGTGGGAGCGTCCCGCCACGCGGCGGACCGACTGGTGCATGAGGCGGCAGAGGGGCGAGGCCGTCAGCGCGGGCTCTTCGGCGCGTTTCGCTTCGGGCTGTTCGTCCTCGCGCAGCATCTGGCCCGGCCGGAGCTGGCGGCGCGGGAACTCAGAACGCTCACCCCCGCCGCGCGGCTCGCCGCCGTGGTCCGGATCATCCACCGAGCCCGGCGGGGCGGCGAGCTCGGACGCTTCGAAGCGGCCGCCGAGGGTCCCGGGCTGGCGGTCCGGCTCGCCTCGACGTTCGATGAACTGCGGCTGGCCGGCGTCACCGCTGAGGAGGCCGGAGCCCGAGAGGAGTCGCTCGGAAGGCTCTACGGCGCCTACCTGGAGACGCTTGCCGAAGTGAAGCTGGCGGACCGGGCCGAAACGTTCGCGTCCGCTCGACGAGCGATCACGAACGGCGCCGGTCTTCCGGTCGGGTTGGCGTTGCTGCTCCTGGACGTGCCGCTCGTGGACCAGGCTTCCCGCCGTTTCGCCGCAGCCCTGGCAGCGGCGGCGTCCGAGGTGTTCCTGACCCTGCCCGAGGGAGACCGGCACACCGAGGAAGCCGCCCGGGCGCTGGGAGCCATTCCGCTGGGAGCCATTCCGCTGGGAACTGCCGAAACGGACCCTGGCGACACCTCGCCAGACGATGCCGTCGCCTCCGCGCAACGCCACCTGTTCGCCACCCGGCGGCCGGATCCGGGCGCCGGGCGCCGGGGCCTCTCGGTAGTCGCCGCGCCGGGGACGGCGGCGGAGGCGATCGAGCACGCGCGCGCCTTCCTGGCCGAGGCGGCCGAGGGGATCCCCTTCGACCGGATGGCGGTCCTGCTTCCCGAGCCGGCGAACCAGGCTTCGGCATTCCAGGAAGCTTTCGAACGCGCGGGAATCCCCGCCTTCTTCGAGGCCGGCGCCCGGCGGCCACACCCCGCGGGGCGCGCCTTCCTGGTGCTCCTCGACTGCGCCCGGGAGGGCCTCTCCGCCACGCGATTCGCGGAATACCTCTCCCTCGGAGAGACGCCGGCCAGTCGGACGGAAGACGGCCCGACAGACGACGGTCCGACGCAAGCCGGTCCGACGCAAGCCAGTCGGACGGAAGCCAGTCCGACGCAAACCAGTCCGACGCAAAACGGTCCGACACAAGACGCCGGAGCCGGCGCCGGGGGGACGGAGGCGGGGGAAAACACGGGTTTCGTGGCTCCCCGAAGATGGGAGCGACTCATCCTCGATTCCGAGGTGATCGGGGGTCTTGACCGCTGGGAAGGGCGGCTTGCCCGTTTCGAGCGACAACTCCAGCGGGACGAAGAGGCGGAATCGGATGCATCGAGGGGGGAAGCGGTGCGCCGGCGCCGGCAGGATCTTCGCCGGCTGACCGAGACGGCCCTGCCCATCCTGCATCGGCTGGCCGCTTTCCCCACCCCCCACGCGGGTTTTTCCGAGTGGACGCGCCAGCTCGCGGAGTTGGCCCGCGCCGCGTTGCTCCACCCCGAGGGGGTTCTCGAATGCCTCGCCGAGACGGACCCGATGCGCGACGTGAACGAAGTCACCCTCGACGAGGTGCGGGAGAGTCTGGCGCGGCGCCTCGCCGAAGTGGTGACCCGCTCCCGGGGCGACCGCTACGGCCGGGTGTGGGTGGGCCCCATCGATGCGGCGCGCGGGCTTACCTTCGACGTGGTGGCGGTGCCCGGCCTTTCCGAGCGGGCGTTCCCTCGCGTGATCCGCGAAGACCCCATGCTCCTCGACCGGCAACGCGCCGCGATCTCGGCGGACCTGCCGGTGCGCGGCGATCTCGCCGAGCGCGAGCGTCTCCGGCTCCGGATTGCGGTGGGAGCGGCCACCCGGAAACTCATCCTCAGCTATTCCTCGCTGAACCTGGTCGAAGGCCGCCCGCAGGTTCCGTCGTACTACCTCGCGGAAGCCTTCCGGGCGGGCCTCGGGAAGATCCCCACCCTCGCCGAGATCCGAGCCCAGGCAGGCCGGGAGAGCCAGGTGGTCCGCGGGATCCGCGCGCCGCGCAACCCGTCCTACGCGATCGATCGCCGCGAGTTCGATCTCGGGCGGGTTGCTGGAGCTCTCGGAAGACCCGAAGCAGGCAGCAGCGGCGCCGGGACCGCGGCCTACCTGCTCTCCGACCCGGCGCTGGCGCGCTCCCTCCGCCAGGAGTACATGCGCCAGCAGTGGAAATGGCAGTCCCCCGACGGCTTCCTGCACCCCGACCCGGAAGCGCTCGCGGCGCTGGAACGGCACCGGCCCGGGAACCGCTCGTTTTCCGTGACCGGCCTCGAGGCCTACGCGTCGTGTCCTTACCAGTTCTTCCTCAAGAACATCGTCCGGCTGCGGCCCATCGAGCGTCCGGAGGCCCTCCTTCATCTCGATCCGTTGACGCGGGGTTCGCTTCTGCACGACGTGTTCTTCCACCTGGGTCGCGAATTCCGCGAGCGAAACCTCGCTCCGCTGACCGAGGCGCGGCTGGGTGAGGCTTTCCGAATGCTGGAGACGGTCTTCTGGCAGGTCGAGGAAGAGGTGAGGGAGCGGGTAGCCCCCGCCATCGGCCGCATCTGGCAGGATCAGATGGACGGATTGCTCGGCGATCTGAGGGGCTTCCTGCAGCGCTACGCGGCTACCGGCCGCATGCCGCTCGCGAACGAACTCACGTTCGGGATGGGGGCGAAGGCGCCTGCCGACCCGGCCAGCCGCACCGAGGCAGCGGTGCTTCCCGGCGGGCTCCGGCTTCACGGTTCGATTGACGTGGTGGAGCGACTCGCCGACGGAGCGACCCAGATCACCGACTACAAGACGGGGCGGGCGTCGATCGAAACCACCCGGCAGCAACGAATCCTCTTCGGCGGCCGCGCCCTGCAGCCGCTCCTCTACGCGCTCGCCTACGAGGCCCTTTCCGGAACGCCCACGGCGTCCGGCCGGCTCTACTACGCGACCATTCGGGGCACCTACCTGGAGACCGTGGTGGACGCCGCCAGCGAGGAATCCCGGGGCGTCTTCGAGGCGTTCGTCGACGGCCTCGACAAGGCGACCCGCAATGGACGCTTTCCCGCGCTGCCGAACCCCGGGGTTTCCTACCGGGTGTGCGACTACTGCGACTACCTGCCGGTATGCGGTCCGCGGCCCGCGGGTCACGCGCGAACGAAGGCCCGGGCCGGATTCGCCGCCGCCCTCGACGAAGTCGTCCAGATCCGGAGCCTGCCATGAGCCTGGGTCCCGCTGGACTCCGGCCGCCGCTGGGTCCCGGCCGCCGCGAAACGGCGCCATGAACCGGACAACGGATCTCCCGCCCTTCCCGGGAGCGGCAGCACCGCCCCAGCCAGCGCAGCTCCCCGACCAGCCAGCGCAGCTCCCCGACCAGCCAGCGCAGCTCCCCGGCCAGCCAGCGCAGCTCCCCGACCAGCCAGCGCAGCTCCCCGGCCAGCCAGCGCAGCTCCCCGACCAGCCAGCGCAGATCCCCGAAAAACCAGCGCAGATCCCCAAGCAGCCGCCCCGGCTCCCGGACCTGGCCGAGCGGGAGCGCATCCGCCGGGACCACGACACCACGCTGATCGTGGAGGCCGCGGCCGGCACCGGCAAGACCACCTCGGTGGTCAGCCGAGTGGTGGAGATGGTCGCCGCCGGCACCGCCCGGATCGGACAGATTGCCGCCATCACTTTCACGGAGAAGGCCGCCGGGGAGTTGCGGCTGCGAATCCGGCAGGGACTCGAGTCCCGTATCGAAGACGAGGAACAGGAGCCCGCTGCGGGGGCGCGGAGAGGGCGGCTCGAGGTGGCGCTTTCCCAGCTCGAAGAAGCATCCATCGGGACCATCCACGCCTTTTGCGCCACGGTCCTGCGGGAGCGGCCCATCGAAGCGGGAGTGGATCCGGATTTCCAGATCTTGACCGGCGCGGATCAGCGGGCTTTCTTCGACCGGGTTTTTCGCCGCTTCGTGGACCGGCAACTCGAAAACCCCGGCCCGGGAATCGCGCGGCTCCTGCGCCGCAGCCGGAACCCCGCCGTGAGTCCGCTCGAGGTCCTCCGGGAGGCGGGAAGGCGCCTTCTCGACTACCGGCCCTTCGAGGCCGCCTGGAAGCGCCGGTCCTGGGACGGCGGGGCCGCGGTCGAGGACATCGTGGAGAAACCGAGGGGTTCGGGCGACGAAGAGATCCCTTCCCTCTTCATGATCGAGAAGCTCTATCGCTCGCTTCCGAAGGACCCGCCGGGAACCAGGCCCAACTGGCTGGTCCGTTCCATGGCGGCGGCCGCGGACCTCGGTCGCGAGATCCGGGTGCGCGACGCCTCTTCCGGAGGAGATCCCGGAGGAGATCCCGGAGGAGATCCCGCAGGAGATGTCCAATGGCTGGAACAGGCCCTCGCGGAACTCAAGGTTCCGGGCTATTCCGGCCGCACCCCGTCCGGCTTCCGCCACGCCCGCAAGTGGCGCGACGCTTTCCGGGCCCGCCTGCTCGCATTCCAGCAAGAAAGCAACGCGGACCTGGCGGCGCTGCTTCGCGAGGATCTTCGAGGGCTGATCGAGGACTACGAGGCGGCCAAACAGAAGGCCGGGGTGCTGGACTTCGACGACCTGCTGCTCCGGACGCAAGGCCTGCTGCGGAACCACGCGGAAGTCCGTGAGGAACTCGGGGGCCGCTTTCGGCACATCGTGGTGGACGAGTACCAGGACACCGACCCGCTGCAGACGGAGATCGTCCTGCTGCTCACCGCGCCGGAACCGCCGGGGGGGGACTGGCGGACCGCCATTCCGGTCCCGGGAAGCCTCTGCCTGGTAGGGGATCCCAAGCAGTCCATTTACCGGTTCCGGCGGGCCGACGTGGCCCACTACCTCGAGGTGAAGGAGCGCCTGCTCGCGAATGGCGCCGCCGAGATCCGGCTGACCACGAATTTCCGCTCGGTTCCCGCCATCTGCGATTTCGTGAACCGGATCATGAAGCCGGTTTTCGAGGAGGCGCCGGGAATCGGGGGACTCGCCCGGCAGGTGCACTACGTGCCACTCCACCCCTCTCGGGAACCCATCCGGGAGAGCGTTCCTCTGGCCGCGATTCCGCTCGCTCACGCCCCCTATGCCCGCCAGCTCGAGGAACAGGAACCGAAGGCGGTTGCGGGCTTCGTGGGCGGGCTCCTCGACAGCGGGTTCCGGGTTTCCCAAGCCGACAAAGAGGGGACCCGGCCGGTGGAGCCGAGCGACATCTGCCTGCTGTTCCGGCGCTTCCGGACGTATGGACGGCTGGTGCCGCAGCCCTACGCCGATGCCCTTCGGGACCTTGGCGTCCCGCACTCGCTGGCAGCGGTCCAGACCTACATCGGCAGCGCCGAACTGTCGTTCCTGCGCGCGGCTCTCACCGCCATCGAGTTCCCTGAAGACGAGTTGAGCGTCTATGCGACCCTCCGGGGTCCGCTGTTCGCCATTCCCGACCAAGACCTGTTCCTCTTTCGGGAACGCCATCCGGAAATCCGGCTCCGGCCTGCCCGGGCGCGCCTTCTGGAACTGGACGAGGAGGCCGCTCCCCGAAGCGGAACGACCGACCGGACGGGGGACGGAACGGGGGACCGAACGCCGGACCGGGCAATGGACCGGGCGATCCGGGACGGACTCGCGTTCCTCTACCGTCTCCACCGGCGCCGTACCCACCAACCCATTGCGGTGACGCTGCAACAGCTTCTCGGCAGGAACCGCGCGGAAACCGGTTTCGCGTTCTGGAACGCGCCGGATCAGGTGCTCTCGAATCTGAGGCGGCTCGCCGAAGCGGCGCGCGCCTTCGAGGCCGGCGGCGGCCTCTCTTTCCGGGCGTTCGTGGAGCAGCTTGCCGCCGAAGCGGAGAATCCGGACGCCGGATCGGCGCACGCCATCGATGAGGACGTGAGCGGCGTGCGGCTCATGACCACCCACACCGCGAAGGGCCTGGAGTTCCCGGTCGTGATCCTCTGCGACGGGGCTTTCCAGCGGCACGGGCGGGCGAGCCGGGTGGTGAACGCCGAGCGGCGGCTCTACGCCTGCGACCTCGGCGCGGGCATCGTTCCGTGGGACCTGATCGAGGGGGCACCGGCCGAAGAGGCGGAGGATGTCGCGGAGCTGGACCGATTGCTCTACGTCTCGCTCACCCGGGCGCGGGATCTCGTCGCGGCGCCGGTGGCCGAAGGGGACTTCCCCCGGGACAGCCTGCTCGCCCCCGTGGCAGCGGGTCTGAAACCGCTGCTCGGACGCGGCGGAATCACGCCGCGAGTGGCCGAACCCGGACAGCCGAGCGCTCCGGAAAACGCGCGAGGAGGAAAGCCTCTGTGGGATCTGCTTCGGAAGGACTCGGCCGACGGCGCGCCGGAGGAAGGGAAGGCGGCCGAAGCGGCGTTTGTGGCCCGCCGGACGCGCGCCCTCGCAGAGGGACGCGCCCCGAGCCGCGCGGTGGCTTCCGCGACGGCGCTGGCGGCTTCGTCAACCCCGCTGGCGGCGCCCGGGACCGCACTGGCGGCGCCTGGGACCGCGCTGGCGGCGTCGTCAACCCCGCTGGCGGCGTCGTCAACCCCGCTGGCGGCGTCGTCAACCCCGCTGGCGGCGCCTGGGACGGAGGGGGGCGCGGCCGAAGTCCACCAGCTCGCCACGGATCCGGGGCGGCCCCGAGGCGTCTTGTTCGGGGAGCTGGTCCACCGCGTTCTCGAGCGGATCCCGCTCGACGCGGAAGAACCGGCGGTCCGCCGCGAAGCCGCCCGCGCGTCCCGCGAACTCGCCCGGGAACTCGAACGCCCGGAGGAACTTTCGACGTCCGTAGGAGCGGCGGTGCTCGGTGCGCTCGGCCACCCCTTGCTCGCCGAGGCGCGGCGGGCCGAAGAGCACGGCGCGTGCTATAGGGAATTGCCGCTGCTCCATTTCGAAAACGCCGCGGGGCCCGCCGCCGGCAGCCAGCCGAGCCGCGACCGATTCGAGACGGCGTCGACGCTCGAAGTCGAAGCGTCGGACGAAGGGGCGGCCGCCCCTGCCCCCGCAGGGACCCGGGCGGATGGGGGAGACGGTCCTCTCCTCGTAGAGGGCGTCGCCGATCTGGTATTCCAGCCGGAGTCGGGCGGCCCCTGGACCGTGGTGGACTTCAAGACGGATTCCCGAACGCCGGATGATCCGGAGTTCGCGGCGGTCGAGGCCCGCTACCGCCGCCAGGTCAGCCTCTACGCCCGCGCGGTGGAGCGAGCCACCGGCCAACCAGCGAAGGCGGTGCTGCTCTACTTGTGAGAGGACGCGAGGAGGCCAGGGATCGCCGGCCAGTTGCTGTGAAAACGCAAACCCGCGGGGGATTGGGCCACCCGGATGGCGCGCTGCCAGGGAACGCCGGTGCTCACACCGGCACCGCCGCGCGAAGCGCAGCGAGATCTCGCATCGCCAACCGAGAAAAAGCGCGGGGACGGCTTGGAGCGCCGGTCTCCGACCGGCATCGCGCGGGAGCGCGAAACCAGCGCCGATGACGCGCCGAACTGCGTAACGCCCGTCGAACAAAAGGGCGGGGACCGCTTGGAGCGCCGGTCTCCGACCGGCATCGCGCGGGAGCGCGAAACCAGCGCCGATGACGCGCCGAACTGCGTAACGCCCGTCGAACAAAAGGGCGGGGACCGCTTGGAGCGCCGGTCTCCGACCGGCATCGCGCGGGAGCGCGAAACCAGCGCCGATGGCGCGCCGAACTGCATAACGCCCGTCGAACAAAGGGCGGGGACCGCTTGGAGCGCCGGTCTCCGACCGGCATCGCGCGGGAGCGCGAAACCAGCGCCGATGGCGCGCCGAACTGCATAACGCCCGTCGAACAAAAGGGCGGGGACCGCTTGGAGCGCCGGTCTCCGACCGGCATCGCGCGGGAGCGCGAAACCAGCGCCGATGACGCGCCGAACTGCGTAACGCCCGTCGAACAAAAGGGCGGGGACCGCTTGGAGCGCCGGTCTCCGACCGGCATCGCGCGGGAGCGCGAAACCAGCGCCGATGACGCGCCGAACTGCGTAACGCCCGTCGAACAAAAGGGCGGGGACCGCTTGGAGCGCCGGTCTCCGACCGGCATCGCGCGGGAGCGCGAAACCAGCGCCGATGACGCGGAGCTATGCCAACGTGAGTGCCGCACCCTCCAACCCCCATGGCGCGACCGGTGTCGCGTCGTCGCCCAGCGCCTTGGGCCTCGCGGTCCTGCGCCCGCTCAGAGCGGGTCGAACCGGCCGTCCACCGCGGTCCAGCCGCCATCCGCGAAGAGCACCGACCCGGTGACATAGCTCGCCGCCGGGGACAGCAGGAACACCGTCGGGGCGGCCATTTCTTCCGCGGTCGCCCAGCGTCCCAGCAGCGTCTTGTCGGTGTACGCCTGTTTCCAGTCGGGGCGGCTCTCGATGGGGGCGGTGAGCGGCGTCTCGACCACTCCCGGGGCGAGGGCGTTCACGCGGACCCCGGACGAAGCCCATTCGGCCGCCGCGGTGCGGCCGAGTTGGACGATCCCGGCCTTGGTGGCCGCATAGACCCCCTGCCCCGGCTCCACCACCTGCGAGCGGATCGAAGAGAGCAGCACGATGCTGCCGCCGCCGGACCGCGCCAGGCTCGCTGCCCCGTGGCGGAGCGCGTGGAAGGTCCCCTTCAGGTTCAGCGAGACGACCCTTTCGAACTCTTCTTCGCTGGTGTCGGCGAGCCGCTTGCGGACATTCACCCCGGGAGTGGAGACGAGTCCGCGGGGCCGGAAACCTTCGGTTTCGAGACCCCGGAAGAGGCTCTCGACCGATTCGCCGGAGCGAATGTCCACACCCCGGGCGACGGCAGCTCCCCCTTCGGTGCTGATTTCAGTCGCCAACCGCCCGGCGGCGGTCTGGTCCCGATCAGCGACGACCACCCTCGCCCCCGAGCGGGCGGCGAGCCGGGCGCTGGCTTCGCCGATCCCGGAGGCGCCGCCGATCACGACCACGTCCATCCCGTCGAGGGAGAAGGGAGAGGCGACGGCGCTCATGGCGCGCGCATTATGGCCCGGGAGAATTCGCGGCCCATGATTTGACCCCGAGGGGAATGCGACAGAGGCTTCGCTGATGCCGAAAGCGAACGCCCCGAAGTGGCCGCGGCCAACCAATCAGGCTCGCCCATTTCGCAACAGCCGGAATCAGCCAAGTCGGACTCCTCCGGAACCGGAGCTGGCCACGGACGAAGTCGCCACCGGTCGCGAGGAGATTCTTCCGGTTCCCGGGCCCGCCGAACGATCCCCGACGCTTCGTGAGGTCCTGTCCGGACTCGTACCGCTGGAGGAGGAGTTCGGGTCGATCGACGATCCGTCGGTGAAGCCGGAAGAGATCCTCTGACGGGTTCTGCTCCGAGGTGGGACATCGGGCTCGATACCACCAGGACGGTAGGCGTCACGCGTCGCGCCAGCCTCCGGCAGGCGGTGCCGATGAGGCCGAGGAAGCGGGAGCAGGGAGCGGACGCCCCTCCGGGACTCAAAGGTGGTGGGCCCTCACGTTGGGTTGGCGCAGCGTCATCGGCGCTGGTTTCGCGCTCCCGCGCGATGCCGGTCGGAGGCCGGTGGCCAGTTCTCCCGGTGGGGGCCCGCTGTCGCGCGCCATCCTGCCCTTGAGGGGTTCGCGCCGAGAAGAGAGCCATCCCAACGGTTGGGGTCTGCGCCGCCGCGGCCCTGCGGGCCGCTGTGCCGGCCCCTACCGGGAGGACTGGCCGGCGTTCCCTCTCACTCCAGGTCGGGGAAGGAGCGGCGGCGGAAGAAGACCTGCCAGGCGAGGTTGCGGAACGGGGGGCACCGCAACATGAGGCACACCGCCTCCATCGCCGCCGGACTCCGGATTCCCGCGAGCAGGAGGCGCATCCAGCGCCGGGAGAGAAATCGAGACCGGAGCCTCGCCCCCGAATAGGTCGCCAGCACGCTCGGGTCGCCGGTCTCGAAACGGCGCACGATGACGCCTGCGGCACGCCGGGAAAGGCGGAGGCAGGCGTCGAAGCCACCCGCGGTCAGCGGTGAGACCGCCCCCGCCGCGTCGCCGACGAGGAGGCCGCGGTCGCCGCCGATCCGGCGCAACACCCCGTTGACCGGGATCCGGCCCCCGCGCTGCTCCACGAGCCGGCCCCGGTCGAGGGCGAAGAGGTTTCCCAGGCTGCCCGCGAATTCCGCGAGCGCGGTCTGGGGCCGGAACCGGCCGGGATAGCCGCCGACCCCCACGTGCGTCTCCTCGCCATCCTGGACAACCCAGGCGAGGTAGCCCGGCGCGATCCGGGGATCCAGAAAACAGTGCAGGGTCGCCGGTCCCGAGAGGGGCACCCCGGTGTACACCCACTCCAGACCCACCAGCCAGTCCGAGTTGGAATCGAGCCCGAGGTCACGAGCCACCTGGGAGTTCGCGCCGTCGGCCCCAACGAGAAGGCGCGTCTCGATATTCAGCCCCTTTCCGCCGCGCTCCAGATCGACCGCGAGAGCCGGTCCGGCCGGACGGGACCCGCGATAGCGCGTACCGGGGAGGAAACGAACGCCTGCCGCGAGACAGCGATCGAGAAGTTCGCGGTAGAGCGTCCCCATCCGCCCCACCCGGAACTCGTCGCGCCGGCTCGACAGCCGCAGCGCGCGCCGCGCCGGGGAATAAAGCGCGACCCGGCGGATCGGCGGACCGAGGCAGGACGGCGGCAGATCGAAGTCTTCGAGGGACTTCCGCACGAAGATCCCGGTGGTATGCACGCGGTCGCGCAGATCTTCCTTCCGGTCCAGCAGGACGACGTCGAGCCCCGCCTCGCCAACCAGACGGGCGCACTGCAGCCCGGCGAGGCCGGCTCCCACGATGACGACATCGGAGGACCCGAGGTCCGGGCCGGCGCGGTCAGGAGCCATGGCCCGCGGATTGTGCCCCCACCCGCCGCCTCCGGGGCGTCCGGCCGGCAGGCGCTACCGCGCCGCGCGTTCCCGGCGAATCAGGGCCTTGCGGTCCGCAGGTGGAGAAACACCACCGCTCCGGAGGCCGCGATGCCGAGCAGGGGCGGCGGGAGAATCCCGTTCTCCGGAGCCAACCAGAACACCAAAACCCCGACCGCGGCGCCGCTCAGGATGGCGCGGGGCGGGGGCCGGAAGCGGTGGAGGCCGACCGCCACCGGCACGAAGAGCGAGACGCCCAGGATCGAGTAGAAGACCGTGAGGGAAGCGATCACGCTCTGCGCGAGGATCGCGATCACCACACCGGCAAGGCCGGAAACCACCGCGGCCGCGCGCGCCACCCGCAGGACGGTGCGGTCGTCGGCTCCCGGCCGCAGGAAGCGGTGGAATACGTCGCGGGAGAGCGAGGTGGAGAGCATGAAGAGCACCGCGTCGGCGCTCGACACCTCGGCCGAGAAAAGCGCCGCCACCCCGAAGGTTCCGAGCCAGAGGGGAAGCGACTCGACGAGGAGCGCCGGAAGGGCGGCGTCGGCGCTTGCGAGTTCGGGATGGAGGACCGCTGCCGCGGCGCCGAGGAGCGGCGGGACCGCGGCGAAAACGAGCAGCACGGCGCCGGCGGCGGTGAGGCCGCGGCGCACGGCGGTCTCACTGCGAGCCCCGAAGAGCTTCTGCAAGATGCCGGGGGACACCAGGAAGGCCGGGATCAGCAGCGCGGTGTAGCCGAAGGCGAGGGACGCATTCCCGAAGATGTCGAACGCGCCCTCTCCGAGGCTGCCGCGGATTCCGGCCACGCCACCGGCGGCGGACAGCGCGTAGGGCACGGCAAGCCCGAGTCCCAGGAGCAAGACGCCGAGCTGCACGAAGTTCACCGATGCGGCACTCTGGAGCCCCCCCACCGCGAAGTAGGCGGTCATCACCACCGCCGCGGCGAGGATGGCGAACGGCAGCGGTATCCCCGCGGCGCCTTCGATGAGCAATCCGGCGGCGAGCAACTGCGCCGCGAGCACGAAGAGGGTGGCGACGAGCAGGAGACCGGTGAGTGCGATCCGGACCGCAACGCCGTAGCGCAGCTCGAGGAAGTCGCCCACCGTGCGGAGCCGGGCTTCGGTGGCGACCCGCCACATCCGGGGGCCCAGCCAGACGGCGAGGAGCAGGGTGCCGATGCCCGCGGCCCCCACCCACCAGAAGGCGGCGAGCCCGTACTCGTAGCCGAGCGCAGCCGCGCCGATGGTCGAGCCGGCCCCGATGTTCGCGGCGAGCACGGTCGCGAAGATCAGCCGCGCCGGCAGGCGGCGTCCGGCCACGAAGAAGCTTTCGGCGGAACGCCCCCTCCGGGAGACGTACCAGCCGACCGCGATCAGCAGGACGGAATACGCCGCGAGGACGAGGAGATGCGGAGACACGCCTGCTTAGCAGCCTGTGGTGGAAAGGGCTCCGGGGGCTTCTCTGGCATGGAGAAGCGGCGGCCGTTTCCACGTGTGGCGACACGGCCGGGACCGTGGGTGCGCTCGAAAGACGAGTAACGCCGCCGAACAACGGTCCCACATGCCCAGGATGGCGTCCAGGAAGGCCCCGCCGGGCCGCAAGAGACGCCGCACCCCATCCATATCCCGGTTCTGCAGGCTCTTTGGCTTTCCGATCCCCGTCAGTTGCCGCATGAGCAGCGACAGATTGAAGGCAGAGATATGGATCAGCAAGCGTTTTCGAATGTTCCCGCTTCCCCGCAACCACACCCTGCGCATCCCCCCGGTCTCGTAGCAGTGCGCGAACGAACGCTCCGTCAGTTCGTGGCGCCGTCTCCGCAACCGGGCGCCGCGATTCCCGCGAACCCGCCGACGGTTCCCGTAGACGGCGCGTCGCAGGGACTCCCGACCCCGCCAGCGCCGGCGCCCGCGCGTGGGCTCCGCGATGTACGAACGGTAGCCGCGCTCCCGCGCTTGCTCGATTACCGCATCGCTGTGATACCCCTTGTCACACACCAGCGACCGAGGCTTCTCCCCCTTCCGGCGACCCTCCGTCGGCGCCGGCTCCCGGGCCCCCGCGTCACCGCTCCCGAGATGGCGCTCCGCTTCGTCCAGTGTCTGCGGCAGCGTCTCCGTGTCCCCCCGGCTCCCTGGTTGGACCGTGACCGCCGCTATCGCTCCGCTCTCCAGATCCACCGCGTGCTCCGCCTTGTACGCCATCCGCGTCCGACCATCCTTCAGCCGACCGATGCAAGCCTCCGCATCAACCGGATGCGCCCACTCGCGGTTCGACAGCTTCTTCCGGCGTTTGCGGTCGTAGCGCGCCACCTCTTCAACTGTCGGAGCCTCGATCCCCGACTCCTTCATCAACGTCCTCACATACTCCCGGTATCCCTCGCCGCTGTCCCGACGGACGATCTTCCGCATCGAAGCGTTCGCCATCAGGGTCGTCGTGTCCACGCCAAGCGCTTCCCCTCGCAAAAGGCCCGCTCCTCTCACCCGTTCCACAACCCAGCCGAACACCTCCGCGTGCGTCTCCTCACTCACCCGACGACGCGTCCGCGAAATCGTCGAATGATCCGGACCGCTGTCCGCCGGCCCGTATCCCAAAAACCGCAGCAGGCTGCGCGAGTCATTCACCCGCCACGCAATCAACCGTTCCGAGTCCAGACCCTCGAAATACCCGACCAACAGACAACGGAAATACCTCCCCGGCGCAAGCCCAGGACGACCGTCCCGCGCGTAGTGACGCTCGCAACGCTTCTCCACGAACTCGTCAAAACCGCCCCCTCCCAAAATCTCGTTCAAACGCTCGTAGAACGGATCCCCCTTGCTCCGCGGCAACGCCTCGGTAGCGATCCACAACGCTTGCTGCCGCGTGCCGCGGCGTCCCATAGCCATGCGGAAATTCTACGAAGTCCCGCGGTTCGACTCAATTCCGCCCGACAGAGTTTCACCACAGGCTGTTAACAGCCGGTGGACAAGGTGGGATGAGCGCCGAGAGCGGCAGTTCTCCCGGTGGGGGGGAGGCGCCCGGCTGACAAGGCGGGCGAGGGAGGAGCCCCCACCGGGAGAACTGGCCATGATCGGGTCCGCCCTGCACGCCCCGCCCGCATGAAAAGGGTGGTGCGGCACTCACGTTGGCAGGGCCCGGCGTCATCGGCGCTGGTTTCGCGCTCCCGCGCGATGCCGGTCGGAGACCGGCGCTCTAAGCCGTCCCCGCCCTTTTGTTCGACGGGCGTCATGCAGTCATCGGCGCTGGTTTCGCGCTCCCGCGCGATGCCGGTCGGAGACCGGCGCTCCAAGCCGTCCCCGCCGTTCTGCTCGACGGGTGTTGTGCAGTCATCGGCGCTGGTTTCGCGCTCCCGCGCGATGCCGGTCGGAGACCGGCGCTCCGAGCGGTCCCCGCCTTTTTGTTCGACGGGCGTTATGCAGTCAGCGGCGCTGGTTTCGCGCTCCCGCGCGATGCCGGTCGGAGACCGGCGCTCCAACTCCAAGCGGTCCCCGCCCTTTTGTTCGACGGGTGTTGTGCAGTCATCGGCGCTGGTTTCGCGCTCCCGCGCGATGCCGGTCGGAGACCGGCGCTCCAAGCCGGCCCCGCCCTTTTGCTCGACGGGCGTTATGCAGTCATCGGCGCTGGTTTCGCGCTCCCGCGCGATGCCGGTCGGAGACCGGCGCTCCAAGCCGTCCCCGCCCTTTTGTTCGACGGGCGTTACGCAGTCATCGGCGCTGGTTTCGCGCTCCCGCGCGATGCCGGTCGGAGACCGGCGCTCCAAGCCGTCCCCGCCCTTTTGTTCGACGGGCGTTATGCAGTCAGCGGCGCTGGTTTCGCGCTCCCGCGCGATGCCGACCAGAGGTCGGCGTTCCAAGCCGTCCCCGCCCTTCTGTTCGACGGGTGTTGTGCAGTCATCGGCGCTGGTTTCGCGCTCCCGCGCGATGCCGGTCGGAGACCGGCGCTCCAAGCGGTCCCCGCCCTTTTGTTCGACGGGCGTTACGCAGTCATCGGCGCTGGTTTCGCGCTCCCGCGCGATGCCGGTCGGAGACCGGCGCTCCAAGCCGTCCCCGCCCTTTTGTTCGACGGGCGTTATGCAGTCAGCGGCGCTGGTTTCGCGCTCCCGCGCGATGCCGACCAGAGGTCGGCGTTCCAAGCCGTCCCCGCCCTTCTGTTCGACGGGTGTTGTGCAGTCATCGGCGCTGGTTTCGCGCTCCCGCGCGATGCCGGTCGGAGACCGGCGCTCCAAGGGCCGCGTGACTTTGTCCACCGGCGGTTAACGCTCCGGCGGCGCCGGGAGGTCGTGGACCGATGGAAGCCCGGGCAGCGACTCCGCCGAGCGGACCGCGTCCAGCACGGCGCGCGCTACCGCCTCGGCGGCGAGGGCGCCAATCCTCCCGACGCGGGCTTCCGGCCCGCTTCCGGTAGAGAGCGCGAACAGCGTGTCCCCGTCGGAGGGGGTGTGCACCGGATAAATGGCCCGCGCCAGGCCGTCGTGCGCCATCTCGGCCACCTTGTTCGCTTCCGCCTTGGTGAGCGGGGCGTTGACGGCCACCACCCCGATGGTGGTGTTCGCTCCGCCAAGCGGTCCGGCGCCTTCCGCGTCCGCCCCAAAACCCCGGCCGGGAAGGGATTCGAGCAGCAGCCGGCGCGAATCCGCGAGACCCCCGTCGTCGTCGCGCACTCCCGCCACCACCGTTCCGTCCGCGGGGTCCACCACGTCGCCCACCGCGTTCACGGCGATGAGCGCCGCCACTATCAGGCCGTCCGGAAAGCTCAGCGAAGCCGAGCCGATCCCACCCTTCATCGCCCGGGCCATGCCCCGGCTCTTCCCGACGGTCGCCCCGGCGCCCGCGCCGGCGTTGCCGCGGCGGACCGGATGCGCGCCCGCGGCGGCGGCCGCGCGGTAGCCGCAGTCGGGCCCCGGACGGACGGCGCCCGGTCCCTGGACCCCCAGATCGAACAGGATGGCGGCGGGGACGATGGGTATCCGGAAGGGGCCCACCGGGTATCCGACGCCAGCTTCTTCGAGAAAGCGCATTGTCCCGTCGGCCGCCGCGAGCCCGAAGGCGCTCCCCCCGGAAAGCACCACCGCGTGGACCCGCTCCACGGTGTTTTCGGGATCGAGCAGGTCGGTCTCACGGGTCCCGGGGGCGGAGCCCCGGACGTCCACCCCCGCGACCGCGCCCTCGCGGGCGAGGACTACGGTGCAGCCGGTGGGCAGGCCATCGAGCTTATGCTGGCCGACCTCGATGCCGGGAACCGCCACGAGTCCGGGATCCTCGGAAAAAGGAACACCCGGTTGGCGTTGCGGCACCCCCGCGTTTGCCCGGTGAGCAAGAACGATCCCGAGAGCGAGGAGCAGCAGAGGAACCGAGGCTCGGCGAGGGAACAGAACGGCTTTGATTCTATGCGGCGTTCGCGCGGGAGAGACGGGCCGCCTCGCTTCACCCGTCCGGCGCCTGGCGCGGGTCGCCGGTTCCCAGGGGGCCTCCGCGCGGGCTCGTCCCGGCCGGGGCCAATCCCCAAGCGGTATGCGCTTCAGGAACGATGAGACTCCGGACAGGGGGCGGCCGCGGGTTCTGCGGGCGCTGACTCCACGCTGTAGCGGGGTCTGCTGGTGCTGACTCCACGCTGGAGCGGGGTCTGCGGGCGCTGACTCCACGCTGTAGCCGCGCGACTCCACGCTGTAGCGGGTTCTGTTGGTGCTGACTCCACGCTGTAGCGGCGTCTGCCGGCGCTGACTCCACGCTGTAGCGGGGTCTGCCGGCGCTGACTCCACGCTGTAGCGGCGCGACTCCACGCTGTAGCGGGTTCTGTGGGCGCTGACTCCACGCTGTAGCCCCGCGACTCCACGCTGTAGCGGGGTCTGCCGGCGCTGACTCCACGCTGTAGCGGCGCGACTCCACGCTGTAGCGGGGTCTGCCGGCGCTGACTCCACGCTGTAGCCGCGCGACTCCACGGGGTGGCCGGGCGTGGCCCTGGACAGCCTGTGGCCCCTTATCTCTGTGCCGGGAGCACCGGGAGGCGGCCGACGTCAGCTAGCGGGTCCAGCCGGATCGCCGCCGGGGGTGGCCGATCCGCCCGTGGATCCCCGTTCTGATCACGGTTTCCCGTTTGCGGCGCCGTTTGAAGTCTCGTGGTCGCAGTCGTCCTCGGCACAGCAGTGTTCCGTCAGGTATCCGAGCAGGTCCCGGATCGCCGAGAGGTTCACCGTATATATCTGGGACCTTCCGTGGCGGCAGCAATGGAGGAGCCCACCCTTCTTGAGTTCCTTGAGGTGGAACGAGCAGGTCGGCGCCGGCAGGTCGCACTGTCGGGCGATGGCGCCCGCGGAAAGTCCCTCCGGACCGCTGCTGACCAGCAACCGGACGATATCGAGACGGCTTTCCTGGGAGAGCGCGCAGAGCATCTCCAAGGCGTTACCGGTGGAATAGGCGGGCGGCGTTTCCATATTTCCAATATTATCGAACTGAAACAGAAAGTCAACCCCCATCCGTGACCGGAGCCGTGCGAGTCACCGGGTTCTCCCGGCGGGGGTCTCCGCGCTCATGCCACTGTGTCCACCGACCGCCAGGTGCGATGCGACCGCCGGATCAGGATTCGCGCCAGTGACTTCCCACGGGTCCCATCTTCCCGGCGGTTCGTCCCCTCGTTGCCCCTTTGGCGCCCGCAGCCGCCAGACGAACACCGGGTGGCCTCGCCGGCGACTTCCGATGCCGGGTCCAGCCGCATCGCCGCCGGGGGCGGCCGATCCGCCTCCGGATCCCGGTCTCATCAAAGTTCGCCGTTGGTGGCGCCGTTCGAAATCTCGTGGTCGCAGTCGTGCTCGGTGCAGCAGTGTTCCGTCAGGTATCCGAGCAGCGCGCGGATCGCCCGGAAGTTGACGGTGTAGATCTGGGACCTCCCGTGGCGGCAGCAACTGAGGAGCCCGCCCTTCTTGAGTTCCTTGAGATGGAACGAGCAGGTTGGCGCGGGCAGGTTGCACTCCCTGGCGATGGCGCCCGCGGGAAGTCCCTCCGGACCGCTGCTGACCAGCAACCGGAAGATGTCGAGACGGCTCTCCTGGGAAAGTGCGCAGAGCGTCTCCAAGGCGTTACTGGTGGAGTAGGCGGCTGTCGTTTCCATATTTCCAATAATATAGAACTAACTACCGGAAGTCAACCCTTGTCCGCCGCCAGCCGCGTTACGGGGCGGTATCCTCGGTTTCGATGCCGCTCCACCCGGTTGCCTCCGGCCTCGAAGCCAGGATCCTGCGCCAGGCGGAAGCGGCCCGCGACGAGATCGCCGCCTTCTGCGGCGAGTTGATCCGGGTCCCCACCGTGAACCCTCCCGGAGAGAACTATCCGGAGTGCGCCGCACTTGTCGGCGAGCGGCTGGCAGGCGCCGGTTTCGAGGTGGAGTTCGACGAACCTCCCCGGGAGTCGTGTCCCCCGGGTTCGGAGCGCTACCCCCGGCAAAACGTCATGGGCCGGCTGGGGAGCGGCGGCCGGCGCCTGCATCTGAACGGTCACCTCGACGTGGTTCCCGCCGGAAGCGGCTGGACCACGGATCCTTTTTCCGGGGAGGTGCGCGACGGGGCGGTCTGGGGACGCGGGGCGAGCGACATGAAGGGGGGCGTCGCGGCCGCGTTCTTCGCGGCGGAGGTGCTCCGGCGGGCGGGCGCCCGGCTCCACGGCACCCTCGAGATCTCGGGCACGGTGGACGAGGAGACCGGGGGACACGCCGGGGTCGCCTGGCTGGCCGAGTCCGGCCGCATCGCTCCCGACACCGACGCGGTGATCATTCCCGAACCCTTCGGGTCCCGCCGGGTGTGTGTGGGGCACCGCGGGGTGTACTGGTTCCGGGTCGTTTCCGAGGGGGAGGTCGCCCACGGGAGCATGCCGTTTTTGGGGCGGAACGCCATCACCAACCTCGCGCCGCTCCTTGAGGACATCCGGACGGTATGGGTTCCGGAGCTGGCTGCCCGGCGTACCGCGCTTCCGGTGGTTCCCGAGGGCGCGCGGGCCGCGACCGTCAACGTGAACAGCATCCGGGGAGGTCAGGCGGGCGCCGGAACCGAAAGCCCCCAGGTTCCCGACCGGGCCGAGGTGGTGGTGGATCGGCGCTTTCTTCCGGAAGAAGGGCTCGACGAGGTTCGCGAGGAGGTGGCCCGCCGGGTGGCGGCATGCGCCGCCCGGGACGGCGGCCGGCGTTACCGGATCGAGGAACTGCTCACCGTGGAACCGGTAGCGACGCCACCGGGTTCCCTCGCCATCGAGGCCGTCCGCTACGGGGTGCGGGGCGCGCTCGGAGTGGAGGTCGAAGAGGTGGCCAGCCCCGGCACCTATGACCACAAGCACGTGGCCCGGATCGCGGGAGTCCCGGACTGCGTCGCCTACGGGCCGGGAATCCTCGAGTTGGCGCACCGGCCGGACGAGCACTGCCCGGTGGAGGAACTCGTGCGGGCCACCGGCGCCCTCGCCCTCGCCGCGGCCGCCGTGCTGGGAGCAAGTCCCTGATGGACGGTTCCGGCGCGCTGGTGATCATCGGGATCGCCGCCTTCCTGCTGCCCCCGGTGGCCAACTGGCTGCGGGCGCCCGCGGTGGTCGTCGAGATCCTGTTCGGGGTGCTGGTCGGTCCCGTGTTCGGGTTGGTCGAAGGGACCGCGCTGCTGGACCAGATCGGGGAACTCGGGCTCCTGATGCTGATGTTCCTCGCCGGCTTCGAGATCGATTTCCCCGCGCTGAAACGGGGGGGAGCGGGCCCGATCGGTCAGGCGCTCATCGTCTTCGCGGGCACGTTCGCGCTTTCGTTCCTCGCGACCCTCTGGCTGGACCTGCCGGTCTTCTACGCCCCGCTGCTCGCAACCACCTCGGCGGCCCTCGTCCTCCCGAGCCTGCGAAGCGCGGGGATCACCGCCGAAAGCCTGGGGCAGGCCATCCTGGTTTCCGCGGTGATCGCGGATCTCGTCACGTTGCTGCTGGTCGCGGAGATCACCATCTGGGCGCGCGACGGATGGGGCATCGAACTCATCAACGGTCCCGTCCTGCTCATCGCGGTGGTGCTGGTGCTTCGGGTGATGAAGCTGGCCCTCTGGTGGCATCCCCTCCGCGTGTCGCGGTTGTTCCGAAAGGACGATCCCGACGAGATGGGAATTCGCGGGGCGCTCGCGCTGCTGCTCATTTTCGTCGGGCTCTCGACCGTTCTGGACGTGGAGCCGATTCTCGCGGCCTTCCTCGCGGGAGGAGTCTTCGCGCTGCTGTTCCATCCGCCCGAAGGACTCCGCCGCCAACTCTCCGGAATCTCCTGGGGCTTCCTGATCCCGATCTTCTTCATCGGCGTCGGGCTCCGCTTCGAAGTCGCCGTGTTCCTCGATCCCGAGGTGCTCGCGCGCGCCGGGGTCATCATCGCGGTGGCCTTCTTCGTCAAGTTCGTGCCGGCGCTGCTCTTCATGATCTGGGGTTTCTCGCTGCGCGCCGCGGCGGCGACCGGGTTCTTGTTGTCCGCCCGCCTGAGCCTCGTCATCGCGGTGGCCACCGTCGGACTCGAACTCGGCCTGCTCGACCGGGAGGACCGCGCCATCGCGGTGATGATCGCGGCCGTCACCTCGATCACCTGCCCCATCCTCTTCCGCCGCATCATCAGCGGGGGCAGCGCCCGCGCGGCCGCGGAAGCCGTCACGGCGGCGGCTCCTGGAACCCGGTAGACTCCGAAATCCGGAGGCGCCCGCCATGACCAAGTCGCTTACCAATGCCCTCACCCGGCGCGCATTCCTGCGCACCGCCGCCGCGACGCCGGCCCTTCTGCCCGTCGTCCGGGCCGCTGCCGCCGACGACGAAACGCTGTTCCGCATGGTGCGTCGGGAGTTCCCCTTCGACGAGGACCGGGTGCCGATGAACGCCGCGAACCTGTGTCCGTCGCCGAGATCGGTCGGCGACCGGGTAAGCGAACTGACCCGGGACATCGACCACGACTGCTCGTTCCAGAACCGCGGGAAGTTCGCGGATCTGAGGGAAATGGCCCGGGAGCAGGTCGCGGCGCAACTCGGAGTCTCGGGCGACGAGTTGGCGCTCGTGCGCAACACCAGCGAAGCGAACAACATCGTGAATGCCGGGATCCCGCTCGGGGAGGGCGACGAGGTCCTCCTCTGGGACCAGAACCACCCCACGAACAACGTGGCGTGGGACGTGCGCGCCGCCCGCTACGGGTTCTCGGTGCGCCGGGTGTCGGTCCCGAAGGCCCCCGCAAGCGAGGAAGACCTTGCCGCCCCGTTCATCGAGGCGTTCGGCGCGAACACCAAGGTGGTCGCGATCACCCACGTGTCCAACGTGTCGGGCATCCGGATGCCGTCACGCCTGATCGCCGATGCCGCCCACGAACGGGGAATCCACGTCCACGTGGACGGCGCCCAGAGCTTCGGCGGGCTGTCGGTGGACGTCCCGGCGATCGGCGCCGACACCTTCTCGAGCAGCTCGCACAAGTGGTTCTGCGGTCCCAAGGAGTGCGGGGTGCTCGCGGTGCGCGCGGAGATCATTCCGCGTCTGTGGCCGTCGATCGTCGCCCCGGGCTGGGGCGGCGATGCGGACCCCGATCCCACCGGCGCCCGGAAATTCGAATCCATGGGGCAGCGCGACGACGCCTGTCTCGCGGCCATGGGCACCACGGCGGAATTCCACGGCGAGATCGGCCCGGACCGGGTGGAGAAACGCATGATCGACCTGGCCCGCCGCCTCAAGGAGGGCATCAGGGAACTGGGCATTCCGCTCGTCACGCCGATGGCGGACGCGCTCTCGGCGGGCGTGGTGATCATCGAGGTGCCCGCCGAATCCCGCGGTGAAGTCTTCTCCCGGATGTACGACGAACACGGAATCGCCGGCTCGACGTCCGGCGGCCTCCGCCTCTCGCCGCACCTCTACAACACCGCGGAGCACGTAGAGCGGGCCCTCGCCGGACTGAAGGCCCTCCGCCCCCTTATCGTCGCCTGAGCCGAGCGGCCGGGAACCAAGGGGCCCTCCACCGGGAGAACTGGCCGCCGACCTCCAGCCGGCATCGCTGCGCGCTGGCAAGGGACCGCCGACCTCCGGTCGGCACCGTCGCCCGCCAGGGCGACGAAACCGCGCGCCGTCGATCGCGAGAAAGCGCGGGAACTGCTTGGAACGCCGACCTCTGGTCGGCATCGCCCGCCGGAGGCGGGCGAAATCTGGACGATCCCGATCAAAGACGGCCCGAAGGCGAACACATCTACAAGAGAGCGCGTCGTTTGGAGTGGGAAGGAACAACGATTACTAAACGTGTCGTGGATTGCTCTGCGAAAGATGCTACAAAGATATTGCAAAACATGCTACAAAAACATGGCACAACATGTTATGACTTCATTGCAAAGCATGTTATGTTGCCAAAGCGAAAGTGGCCTTGAGTTCCGCCACACCGCCTCGCTATGGAGTCTCTTCTCGCCTATCCGCCTCTTGGAACCCCGGCGTCCTATCGGCCCCGCGTCGTGGATGTAGAACTTCGCGACCAACTGGAGAGTGCGTCCGTAGTTCTGATCGAGGGCCCCAAAGCGTGCGGCAAGACAATGACGGCCCGTCGGGCTGCAGCCAGCGAGGTATTCCTCGACGCCGACCCCCAGGCGCTCGAAGCGGCCAGAACCGACCCCTGGCTCGTTCTGGACGGAGCGAAGCCGCGCCTCCTTGATGAATGGCAGGTCGCGCTGGAACTCTGGAACCCCGTCCGTCGAGCGGCCGACCTGAGCGGACAGAAGGGGTTGTTCCTCCTAACTGGATCCGCCGTGCCGCCCGACGATCTCACGCGCCACACCGGTGCCGGGCGGATCGCTCGGGTGCGAATGCGCCCGATGTCCCTGTTCGAGTTGGGCCTCTCGACGGGTGAGGTTTCACTCGCCAATCTGTTGGCGGGCCAGCGCGTTTCCGCTCCGTCTCCACCCATGACCGTCCCGGCTTTGGCCGAAGCGGTCTGCCGAGGAGGTTGGCCCGGAACCCTGGGAACAGACCTCCCCACGGCGCAACGATTCGTCCGGAACTACCTGAACGAGATCCGCCGCGCCGATCTCAACCGGGTGTCGGAAAGACGGCGCGACCCAAACCGAGCCTTGCGCCTGCTGCGCTCTCTCGCCCGGAACATCGGGACCGCCGTCGCTGTCAGGACGCTCGCGGCTGACATCGGGAGCGGAACAACCCCGCGCACCGCTGCCGAATATCTGGACGACCTGGTCAGGCTTTTCGTGATCGAGGATCTCCCTGCTTTCTCGCCACATCTCCGATCCCGGTCCCGCCTGCGGACCACACCAAAGCGTTACCTCACCGACCCATCGCTGGCGACCGCGGCGCTCGGCGCCTCACCCGAAGAGCTCCTTCGCGACCTCCTCTACCTCGGCTTCGTGTTCGAAGCGTTGGTTGTTCGGGATCTGCGGGTTTACGCGCAGGCGCACGATGCCGAACTGAGCCACTATCGCGACAACACCGGCCTCGAAGTGGATGTGATCCTCGAGACTGCCCAAGGCGGGTGGATGCCAATCGAGATAAAGCTCGGCGGGGCCGCCAAAATCGATCAGGCGGCCCGGAACCTTCTACGGCTGCGGGATCGAGTGGATACAGATCGGGTCGGCCACCCGCCGAAGCTGGTCGTGGTGACCGGAACGGGGTACGGTTACGAGCGTCCCGATGGCGTGACGGTAGTCCCGGTCGGAGCGCTCCGCCCCTGATTCGGCGAGTCAAGGCATGGCCGAAGCACGAATTGATCTGGCATGAAGCTCGGCTACACAGAATTCTCCTTCGGCTACGCCTTTACCGAGAATCTGATTCGTTCCACACCGATATCTCCCTCCGGCGCGCCGGTTTTTCCCAACCTAGTACAGGAAGGCAGGCTCGGGTATGACGTCCGGATCGACCTGCCTAGCCAACCGCTCTACTTTCAGTACAAGCTGCCAGAGATTCTGACCCGGGACACCGCACGAGAGATCGCCGCGCTGTCGCTACGCGGAATCAGAACGAATTTCTTCCGCATGTCCTTGATGAGGAGACATCATTCCCGCCAACACCAGCTGTTGATCAATTTGGAGTCAACATCGCCGAGATCTGTCTACTACGCCGCACCATTGATGGAAAACGTGTGTTGCTTTAACAGCCTGTGGTGGAAAGGGCTCCGGGGGCTTCTCTGGCATGGAGAAGCGGCGGCCGTTTCCACGTGTGGCGACACGGCCGGGACCGTGGGTGCGCTCGAAAGACGAGTAACGCCGCCGAACAACGGTCCCACATGCCCAGGATGGCGTCCAGGAAGGCCCCGCCGGGCCGCAAGAGACGCCGCACCCCATCCATATCCCGGTTCTGCAGGCTCTTTGGCTTTCCGATCCCCGTCAGTTGCCGCATGAGCAGCGACAGATTGAAGGCAGAGATATGGATCAGCAAGCGTTTTCGAATGTTCCCGCTTCCCCGCAACCACACCCTGCGCATCCCCCCGGTCTCGTAGCAGTGCGCGAACGAACGCTCCGTCAGTTCGTGGCGCCGTCTCCGCAACCGGGCGCCGCGATTCCCGCGAACCCGCCGACGGTTCCCGTAGACGGCGCGTCGCAGGGACTCCCGACCCCGCCAGCGCCGGCGCCCGCGCGTGGGCTCCGCGATGTACGAACGGTAGCCGCGCTCCCGCGCTTGCTCGATTACCGCATCGCTGTGATACCCCTTGTCACACACCAGCGACCGAGGCTTCTCCCCCTTCCGGCGACCCTCCGTCGGCGCCGGCTCCCGGGCCCCCGCGTCACCGCTCCCGAGATGGCGCTCCGCTTCGTCCAGTGTCTGCGGCAGCGTCTCCGTGTCCCCCCGGCTCCCTGGTTGGACCGTGACCGCCGCTATCGCTCCGCTCTCCAGATCCACCGCGTGCTCCGCCTTGTACGCCATCCGCGTCCGACCATCCTTCAGCCGACCGATGCAAGCCTCCGCATCAACCGGATGCGCCCACTCGCGGTTCGACAGCTTCTTCCGGCGTTTGCGGTCGTAGCGCGCCACCTCTTCAACTGTCGGAGCCTCGATCCCCGACTCCTTCATCAACGTCCTCACATACTCCCGGTATCCCTCGCCGCTGTCCCGACGGACGATCTTCCGCATCGAAGCGTTCGCCATCAGGGTCGTCGTGTCCACGCCAAGCGCTTCCCCTCGCAAAAGGCCCGCTCCTCTCACCCGTTCCACAACCCAGCCGAACACCTCCGCGTGCGTCTCCTCACTCACCCGACGACGCGTCCGCGAAATCGTCGAATGATCCGGACCGCTGTCCGCCGGCCCGTATCCCAAAAACCGCAGCAGGCTGCGCGAGTCATTCACCCGCCACGCAATCAACCGTTCCGAGTCCAGACCCTCGAAATACCCGACCAACAGACAACGGAAATACCTCCCCGGCGCAAGCCCAGGACGACCGTCCCGCGCGTAGTGACGCTCGCAACGCTTCTCCACGAACTCGTCAAAACCGCCCCCTCCCAAAATCTCGTTCAAACGCTCGTAGAACGGATCCCCCTTGCTCCGCGGCAACGCCTCGGTAGCGATCCACAACGCTTGCTGCCGCGTGCCGCGGCGTCCCATAGCCATGCGGAAATTCTACGAAGTCCCGCGGTTCGACTCAATTCCGCCCGACAGAGTTTCACCACAGGCTGTTAACGCCGCTTACACCAGGGCAGAGGTGCACAAGAGAACGATCTTCTTCTCACCTCAAGACATCCGGCCCTTGCCAGATGACAAACAGCACGTCATCGCCTATCGCGGTGACCTCAGCTATGGGTGGTTCCTGTGCGAACCAATGGAGATTCCGGCCTTCCGGTTCGGGGAGATTGTCGAGAGGGTGTCTCGCGGCTTCGATGAGCCTCGCTATCGGACCCTGGCAAAGGCCGCCGAGAGCATCCGGTCAAATGTCTTGCGATTCCTACCACCACGCTTCCAAGATGCAGAGCCCGCAATACGGAAAAGAATTCGCGAAACACGAGCCATGGTGCCAGATGGTCGGGACCGAAGTCGGTCAGAGTGGGAAGTCGTCGAGGACCTCCTGTTTTCTCAAGAGATCGCGCGCGTAGCGCTCGGAATTGATCTCGTCATCGCTCAACCGGCGCCGTAGTCTTCCGACCCTCCGGACGCGCAGCTAGTCCCCGCAGCATCCGCCGGAAGATCAGCCAGTGGACCGGGTAGAGCCCGTACCAGTAGAGGAGTCTTCCCAACCCGAGCGGATCGAAAACGGCGGTCTGGGGATCCGGCTGCCGCCCTCCGCCGGCTCCACCTCGAACTGGAGCCACGCCCGGCCGGGCCTTCATCTCCCCGCAGAGCCGCAAGAGGCGATTTCCCTCCCGCGCCTTCACCCGCCAGCAGTCGGGTGGGTCCCCTGCCCTCAGCTCCACCGGGTGCCGGCGCCCCCGCTGCGTCCCGACCCCGCCCACGAGAAGATCGAGGAAGCCCCGTAGGTACCAGAGCCAGGTGGCGAAATACCAACCCTGCCGTCCCCCGATCCGCTGAACGGGCGCGAAAGCACGGGCGGGTTCAGCCTGCACCAGGATCTGTTTTGTGCAATACCATTGATGGAGGCCGAGAGGGTCGGGTCAGTCCTGAGAGCTGGGAGCGGTGGACTCCACGCCGGTAGGACTTGGCGGGGAACTCGGGGAGGCAGATAGCGGTGCTTGACTCAACGGGCTTTTTGGGAACGCGAGCCGACAGCTTGATTGACGTCTCCCTGGTGGTTCTGACCGCGACGCCGATCTTGATGGGGTACGCGATGACGTTCGCGGCAGGCAGGGAGTATCTGAAACACCGCAATCTTCAGTTGGTCGGACTCTTGTTGGGTTTTGGCGCCGTGGTACTTCTCGAAACCAGTCTCCAGCTCGGCAGCGCGAAGGGACTCCTGTCGAGCGAGTTCTACGGAACGCCGGCCATGAGTCGTCTCTTCGGAGTCCATCTGGCGATCGCCATCCCGACATTCCTGCTGTGGGGAATCCTGGTGACCGTGTCCTGGAGGCGCTATACCTTTGTTCTTCCCGGGACCTTCAGTCGCCATCACCGGGGGTGGGGGCAACTGACATTCCTCGGTCTGTGCCTCACCTGCGCGACCGGCCTTGCCCTCTATGTCATGGGCTTCGCGTTCTGACGCTGCCCTTCTCGCTGCCTCCGAGCGCCGATTCCCCTGAGCATCCACTGGAAGACGTCTCGGGCCAGATGACCACCGCTACCGGTGGAGAGAAACGCTACCGCGCCTCCGCGACCACCTCGCGGCCGGTGATGTAGAGGTGCAGATTGGGAATGCGGACCGGCTCCGCGAGCTTGAGACGCCAGAGGACCGCGCCGCTGACGCCGCCGGGAGGGAGGACGCCATCGCTGCCGAGCACTTCGTCGTAGCGGAAGACGGCGCCGTTTCCGCGCCGTCCGTTATCTGCGTTGAGGACCTCCGGGGCGAGTTCCGAAAACATGTCTCCCATGCCGCTCCCGAACTTACGGATCTCCACCTCGATCGGTCCCGCGACGGGAGTGGCCGACACATTCCGTAGCCGGATCCAGAGGTCGGCCACCCCGGTCTCGGCGTCATAGCTTCCGGGGTCGTTCACGAGTTCGATCCGCCCGGTGATGTCCACCGGTTCCCCGGCCGTCGCCGGCGGCGCGGGCGGTCCGTCCACGATCCGTACCGCCGCCGTGTACACCTGATAGGCGCCCGACCGCGCGTCGGCCCAGACCGGGTGGAAGTGCCCGTCGGACGACGTGGTAAGACCCATGTAGTCGCCACCATTCACCCAGCGCGAAGCCGCGGAGATCAGTGCGACCCGCAGTTCTCCTTCCGTTCCGCTGAAGGTCACCGGGGTGGGCACCAGATTGCCGGACCCCAAGGGCTCGGAGAGCGCTCCCGAAACCTGGATTGGTGAGGTGAACGTCTCGCCGCCGTCGAAGGAAGCCGCGAAGTACTGGTGGAAGGCGAACCGCGACGGAGCCTGCCGCGTGTCGTACCAACTTACCCCCAGCACGCCGTCCCGGTTGACGGCGACCGCGGGCTGGAACTGCTGGACATCCGGACCCCCCGGGGACGCCACTGGCCCGGGGTCGCTCCAGGTGGAACCGCGGTCGCCGGACCAGGAAATCACGATGCGCGGAAGCCCCTTCGAGTAGTCGGGCCAGACCGCGTAGGCGCGATCCCGGAAACGCTCGCTGCGGTCCGCCGCGAGCATGGTCCAGGAGCCGCCCCGAAAACGCGGTGTCCCCTCCCTCGCCAGGCGCGTCTCCTCGCCCGTCATCTTCACCGGGCCCGGCTTCGGCTCGGAGAACGTCACTCCACCGTCGGTCGAAACCACCGTCCAGAGTCGCGATTCGGTCCAGTTGGCGGTCTGTTCGGGGGTGGACGGGAAATCCACGAAGGGAACCATGACGGCCCCGTCGTGAAACACCACCGTGGGGTCCACGTTGAGCCCTCGCTCACCGGCGCCGTCCAGGAACTTCACCGGGCCGATCCAGCTTCTGCCGTCGTCTTCCGAGCGGAAGACGCCGAGGCTGTATTCGCGGCCGTAGAGGACACTCATGTACAACCGTCCGGCAAAGCGCCCCGTCGTCTGATCGGCCGCCAGCATGGGGTGGTCGTACGAGGCCCCGAGGTCGTAGGGAGCCGACCAGGTCCGTCCTCCGTCTTCGGACCGGTAGGTGTGAAGGAACGCCCGCGTGCGGCCGGTCTCATCCGCCCGGGTGGCGAGGGTGGCGAAGATCGCCGTGCCGGCCGCGGTGAACGCCACCTGGGGATCGCCCCCACCCGTCTCCTTCTGCTCCGGGAAGGTGACGTCGTCCCACTGAACGCCGCCGTCGAAGCTGACGTAGGCCTTGGTGGCGGCCCCGCCGTCGGGACGGGTGAAGGTGATGGCGCCGGCCAGCAGGTTGCGTGGATTGCGCGGGTTCGCGGCCGCCATGATCTCGACGTGAGGCCGGTCGCCATCCCGGCTGACGAGGTAGTCGGGATCCACCACGATCCGGGGCTCCCGGGTTTCCTGGCCGGCGCCGGCGCCGGCCGCGCCCGCGGCGACCAGGGCTACGGCGAGAAGGCACGGGAGCGGGTTCGGGACGGAGCTGGGCATTTCCGGACTGTTACACGGGACGGGTCCTGCGGCCACATCCCGCAGCATCCGCCGGAAGATCAGCCAGTGGATCGGGTAGAGCCCATATCAGTAGAGGAGCCCTCCCAACCCGAGGGGGTCGAAGACCGCCGCCTGGGTGATCCGGCGGCCGTCCCCCGCCGGCTCACCCTCGAACTGGAGCCAGGCGCGGCCGGGCACCTTCATCTTCCCCGAGAGCCGCGAAGTCTTTTCCCGGATGAACGACCATCACGGCATCGCGGGCTCAAGCTCCGGGGGATTCCGCCTCTCGCCCCACCTCTACAACACGGCGGAGTACGTGGAGCGAGCACGGGCCGAAGGCCTTCCGTCCACTGATCGTGGCCTGAGGTCGGCGGACGGAAGGCAAGGGACCGCCGACCTCCAGGTCGGCATCGCCCGCCGTCGGCGGGCGAAATCGCGATGCCGACCCATGTCGAACGCGACAAGGTGACTTTGAAGCAACCCGACAGGCCGCCTTTGGTCCCGTTAGTGGCTCTTCGCCCCTCAGCACGGGATACCGGTCCACCACCCGACGGCCCGGCATCCGCCACTCACTCCAGCCATAGCGCCCACAACTCCCCCGGTCCGCTCCCTACGCCAAAATACCGTGCGGCCCCACCTCACCCATATAGCCCCGATCACCATGTCAAAGAGCCATCCCTTCTCCATCTTCCTCCTTAAACCACACTTTGATCCCACGACCGCGCTCGCGGATCCAAAGCAGCGTCTGACCCCCAGCCACGGGTCGACGCTTCCTGCGAACGCGTCACTGTTCCTCCTTGACGCTCCCCCCAAGGAACCGTGGTGGAAAGACTGCTTCGGCATCCAAGAGGCGCTCCATCAAGTACATAAGGGAGCACTGATTTTTCTCCCTGTCGGTCGACGCACATTTGCTCTCTCTTTCGGCCACGTCCACCACTATCTGAATGATGAGAGCTACGAACACGATTTTGGACTGCGGGTCACGCTAAACAGCGTCGACCCGAAGAAGCTCCGGAGCACCGACCTCCTGGAGCCAGGTGCCGCGCGCCGACGTCGCACACAAATCCCCAACTTTTCGGACCTCACGGCATTCGATTTCGATCGTGACACGGCCATCCTGAAACAGCTCACCGGCTACACCAGCGACCAACACTCTCACCTGTTCAGACATGCCACGGGTTCCTCGAGTCTACGCATCAGTATCGTCTGTGACCCAACTGGTTGGGCCGAACTCTGTGCGCGTCTCCTGGACCTCTACGAGCGAACAACTTACCTCGAGACATTTCCCGACCTCGGGAGCATAACTCCAGTCCGTGACCCCGAGGTCATCAGGCAGCTCAACATCCGACTCGTGTCCAACCTCAGGGAGCACACCGAGAACGTTTACTTGGCGATTCCCGCGATTGTCGACAACATGAATGTCACCAGTGCACGATTTTCTGGCGCCGGATCGAGCTTGATCTACGACGACGTGTTTCTCGACAAGTACCATGAATATCTGAAATCACACGCAATCCTTCGCCACACCTTGACGATCGACCATCTCAAGAAACACCGACTGCTCCTCACCGATGCCTCCGGGGTTATCTATAGGTCGTACCAAGTTTTTAAGTGCCTCGTTTTCGACACCCAGCTTAGCCAGTCAGGACGGAGCTATCACCTGAATGAAGGGGAATGGTACTCAGTCGACGAGAACTACATTCAAAGGCTCAAGGGCTTTTTGGACCCACTATGTTGCAACATACCATTACCCGACTATACACACGTTAACGAAGCGGACTACAACACCAGCACGGCGCAGGCATCGTCCACGGTATTGTGCCTAGATAGAACCAATATTGCACCTGCCGGTCAGTCTCAGGTTGAGCCCTGTGATCTATACACGGTTCGCGATGCGACAGCCATCTTTTACCACATAAAGATATCTACCTTCTCGTCTCAGCTCAGTCACTTGTTCAATCAGGGCGCAGGCTCGATTGAGTTGCTAAGGATGGAACCTCTCGCCACACAAAGAATGCAGGCTTTGCTTACAGCGAAAGCAGCTCCACAAGAGGAATCGCGATTTACTGGCCCATTTTTGCAACAGCGTTGGCGCGTGGTCTTTGGCATCGTGACTCACAAGGACAAGCGGTTCAAGTCCGACAACTTACCGCTGTTCTCTCGCATCAGTCTGATGCGGGTCATGAAACACATGCGGCTCATGACCGTGGAGGCGAGTTTCGGCTTCATTCGCAATCGGACTCCCAAGCGCGCGGGCGTTCGCAAACGGCGTAAGGGCACGACCTGACGGCATGGCAACCTGAGGGACACCCTGAAGCGCGGACTTGAGGGATCCGAGATCAGGACATCACCACGGACCACGGCCGCCTTGGGATGAAAGCGGCCCCGGCGAGGAACTCGGGACCGCGCGCCAAGCGGCGGAACCGAATAGCGAGGGTTTCTGCATTGAGCTCAGACCGATTAGGAGTACCATGGCGTACAGTTCGCGATGCCATATCTGATTTACCTTCCATAGAAGAGGGACAAACTGCAATTGACGATTCCAATCACTTTTTGAATCCCGGAGTTCGCGCCTATCCCGGTCATGACGGAAGTAAATGGGATGAACCATCTAAGACACCAAAGGCCGGTGACAACGGAGTGCCCGGTGGCGAGAATTCAGTCAGACCAAAAGACGGTTCTGTAAGGTACTTTTCAGTAAGAGAATGCGCACGTCTGCAAACCTTTCCCGACGATTGGACCTTTGAAGGTTCCTGGACCAACGCCATGGAGTTGGGGCTTTAGGAGTGTGGGTACGCGCGGTGTGGAGGACACGCTGACCGGGATGGTGCGGCGGACAGGTGCAGGGCGCCTACATAGCATGGCATTTATAGTATTCGGGAAGCCGGTTTCGGCTCGTCGCGATGACGTTCCCGCGCGAGACGCCGGCATGGCGCAAGGAGACGAACGTCGTGGAGCGTGAACGCCTGGAGCAATGTATCCAATGGGCCCTCCGCCGGACGCAGTTCCGCAATGTCTGGAGACGGAGTTTCGGTGCGAGTGAGATGCACGAACTCTATTCCGGGAAGCGTCATCATGACTACCGGCTTAACGGCGCCAATTCGGTCGCCGTGCCCGAAGGCGAGCTCGCCGGTCTCGTTTCGGCGATCGCTCCGATGCTTGCGCCCTATCGGGCGTCCGACACGGGCGCAGTCGGCAACGGTCTCTACAGGCTGACGGGAGCGTCGGCTTCTCCTCGGCTGCCCTCGGTCGAAGACTATGCCCGGATACTCGTACTGGCATCGGCCCGAATCGGGCCGGAACGGACCGCGGCAACATTTTGCGGCTGGGTCCAAGGGCAGCCCATCCCGGTCTGGCAATGCTTCCTGCTCAAGGGGGTGCTCAACGACGGACGGATATCGCCCAGGAACGGGCTCGTTCTGGAAACACTGTCGGGCAACGGCGAGGAGTTTCCGAGATCCCTTTATGTCCAACTGGATGCTGGTGACATCAAGTACGAGCAGTATGGCCGGCGGGCGATGCTGTCGCTCGAAACCGAGGTCGGACCGGCGCTTTATTGCCCCGATGCGGAAAAGAAGAAGTTTTCCGAAGATGTTCCGCGGCCCCGAATCAGGAATCCGGAACTGTCGCAGGTGTCCGTCGCAGGTCTCTGCCGGGCGATGTCGCTCGAAATCGACAACAACGTGGATTGGTTTCGAGGTTGGTCGAACTACGGGGACATCGACGCATTCTTCCTTAACCCAGGCCATGGGGCGTCGTTGCAGGAGACGAGCAGCGGGTCGCCACGGTCGATCTCAGACGAGCAACTCACGCGAAGCTTGGAAATTGAGGGACGGCTAAGGAGGTTCTCGGCGCTCGATGTCGCGATAGCCAGGTGGAGGAGATCGAAACGGGGCAGACCGCTTGAGGAACAGCTTGTGGAACTGCGAATAGCTCTGGAATCGGTGCTGCTGGCCGGCGACTCCGGAAACTCGTCTGAAATTCAGTTTCGTATCGCTACAAGAGGGGCATGGCTTCTCGGGGAGACTTATGACGAGCGCAAAGCCTGTTTCGATACCCTCCGGAAGGGGTATGGACTGGCATCCAGTGTCCTGCATGGCAGGGGCCTAAAGAGAAAAAACCGAGAGGAGGATGCCGGCACGGTCGGTAGAGCCCAGGAGTTCTGCCGGGGGGCAATACTGCACATGGTGAGGGAGGGAGCGCTCCCGAACTGGGATGAAGTCGTGCTGGGCAAGGGCTATCGATTTGAGGCGTGACGCGTTGGATGGGCAGGAAGGTCGAAGATTGGGCGGGGTGTCGCGAGGGAACGGGACGGTCCGGCACCAGGTCGGGGCAAAACGAACCGTCCGAGAACGGCTAGAAGGCGGAGCGACATATCGTAAAAGCCAAGATTGATGACGGGTCTGAGCGTTCTCTACGCCAGGGAGGCGTCTGAAGAGCGGGAATGGGCGACGGTCCGGGACCGGGACAGGATCGGCCGGCTGCGCGAAGTGCACTGGGCCCGTTGAAGACCGGCGCTCCTTGGGAACGGCGGAGCTATGGTCGAAAGTGGGTGACGACATGATCAGGCGGCGGCGCGGGTTTCGGTTTCGTCGGCCGGAATGCCGTTGGTGAATTTGACGCCCTGGATGACCCGGGGCAACTTTTCATAGCCGTTGAGGCGGCGCCAGGTCTTGCTGGCTGCGGTCACCAGCTTGAAGACCATCGCGAGCGCCGTCTGGTGGGAGAGGCAGCCCTTGCTGCGAACGGTGCGATGCCGGACTGTGGCGAAGACGCTCTCGATGGGGTTCGTGGTCCGGATGTGCTGCCAGTGCTCCGCCGGGAAGTCGTAGAACGCGAGCAGCTCCTCCCGGTCCTTGGTCAGGCAGGTGACCGCCTTCGGATACTTGGCCTGGTATTTGGCGGCGAAGGTGTCCAATGCCTTCTCCGCCGCGGCGCGGCCCGCCGCCATCCAGATCTGGTGCAGGTCCTGCTTCGCGTTCCGCTGCCGGGCCTTCGGCAACGCGTTCAACACGTTTGCGGTTTTGTGCACCCAGCAGCGCTGGCGGCGCGTCTGGGGGAAGCTCGCGTCCAGCGCCTTCCAGAAGCCGAGAGCCCCGTCCCCGATCGCCAGTTCCGGGCGGATCGTGAGGCCACGCCCCTTCAGATCCTCCAAGAGTTTCCGCCAGCTCTGAGCGCTCTCCCGGAACCCCGCCTGGAACCCCAGCAGTTCCTTCCGGCCCTCCGGCGTCGCCCCGATCAACACCAAAACGCACTGCTTCTCGTCTTCCAGCCGACCCTGAAGGTAGATCCCGTCCGCCCAAACGTAGACATACCGCCGTCTCGAGAGATCCCGGAGACGCCAACGCTCGTGCTCCGCCTCCCATGCCGATTTGAGACGACCGATCACACCCGGCGACAGCCCCGACGCCCCCGGACCCACCAGCTCCGACAGCGCCTCCCCGAAGTCCCCGCTCGACACTCCCAGCAGATACAGCGTCGGCAGCGCCGCGTCCAACGAGCGCGTCCGGCGCGCGAAACGGGGCAGGATCGTCGAGGAAAACCGGATCCGATCCTCCCCCCCGCCTCCGCGGTCCCGTACTTTCGGCCGCCGCACTGGAACCGGCCCGATCCCCGTCAGGATCTCCCGCTCCGGGCCATGCCCGTGACGCACCAGGCGCCGACGGCCGGTCTCGGTCCGATGATCGGCGTAGGCCGCCAGCAGCGCCGCCACCTCCGCTTCCACCGCGTGCCTCACCAACTGCCGGGCCCCCGCTCGCAGAACCTCCGTCAGCGGGTCCTCAACTCCCTCTGCTGAGGGAAGGAAAACAACGGTACTCTCCGTCATGGCGTATCACTCCTCTTTGGAGATGTGGAAGGTTGGTTACTCCCACGATACGCCACCCCCTTCTCTCGCCGTCACCCACTTTCGGTCATAGCTCTCGTGGTGACCGGTACGGGGTTTGGCTACGAGCGCCCGGATAGAGTGACGGTCGTACCGCTTACATCTCTACGCGCTGGAAGCGCCTCCCCGAGAAGCTACCGCTAGGCGCGGTCAGGCAAACGCACCCCGATCACCAACTCGGCATCGCGGCGCGCCAGCCGCTCGCCAATCGATCCGTCCTAGATTTTCGTTCAGATTCTTAGCTGACGCTGACTTCCTCTTCCACCGGAACGCCAACCTCAAGAGCTACCGGCGTCCAAATGTCCACGCCGACCGCCGCCGTTTCTATTGAGAGAACCAGTGCATATCGACCTCTTCCCTCGGTCGCGCCGTGGCTTCGGCGCTCCTTCCACCATCCCGACACCGGGTAGATTCCCACCACTCCTCGCTCCGCTAAATCTGCTGCTGTTCCCTTCCAGCGATCAGAATGCACCGAGCCCTTGCTCCGTGCGACCTCACCGACAACCCATTCGGAGGAACCCCCTCCTGTTCGCGGCTTCTTCTCCTTCTCTCCCAGGGCTAGCTTGTTCAGCCGCTTGCGGAAGTCATCTACAGTCTCCGTAGGCTGCTTCAAATCAAACCGCAATCCGTGTGAGCTGTACTGATGCCGTTTCTTCCAACCTCGTCGCCCTGGATTCGGTTCCACAAAGTATGACAGGGTCACGCGGAGCGTGACCTCCTCGTCTCCCAGCTCCCTCAACACCTCCTTAGGCCACGGCAGCTCATGCAAATGCATCTCATGCATCTTGCCGTTGACGAAGGGCCGCATGCTGGCCTGGGAAATCAGAGTGAGACTATCGTTCGCACTGCGCAAGGCTCTTTCCAGGCGCGGCACCCCGAAGCCATATCTGCGAATCAGCCTAGCCCTCGCGTTCTTGCCGCTCCCCGGATTCAAATGGCTGCCCATGGCGCGAGTCCACTCCGACGTGTGAATCAAGAGTGCTCGGATAGTTTCCGGCCAAAACTCTGGGTAGTCGGCACTGATGACCGCCGCCATTCTCGCGATTTGGGCCGCAGCAGCACTGGTTGCCCATGACAAGCAAAAGGCTCTCTGGGTTGGCCTATAGTGTGTCGAGAGCAGACACAAGTCTGGATTCGACTCCTCAATGTTCTGTCCATCTGATGCAACATTGCCGCCCTCGTAGACAAGGTCTGGTTTGTTGGGCCAACGCTCCTCGAAAGTCAGTGAGGTCGTGCTCCACGGAGACAACTCGCCGGCCGAAGCTATCGGTGCCCAGTTTCCATGTCCTATCGACTGCATCGTTGCTCTTTCCGTGAACGCACCCACCGTCAGTGCGTTCCACGCCTGTGCCGGGTCGTGCACAGGCTCTAGATCACTACGGCCCAGGTGATCCTTCTGAATCCGCACCGACGGAACATTTCCCGCGCTGAGTATGAACAACCGCTGGGCGCCATCCTCTGCGGAATCAAGATAGGTCAGCCCCTTCGCCGTCGAGTCGAACGCACGCCCGGCCGCAAGCGCATCGATCGCCGCTGACCACGACGTGGGCTGGCCACGATCTCGATCGTCAGCAGCCGTCACGGCCATAGAAAAAACGCGCCGCCGGCCCGGAGTCATCTCCTCCGGGCGCATTACTGCCTGTACCGTGACCGCCCCGTACAGCTGCCGCGGAGTTTGACCCCTCGGCGGCAGGATCTTCACCGATTCCAGGACGTGCCGCAAATAGACAGGGCCCGTCCCGGATAGCACCGATGTGAGATCTCCGTATGCGGCCAAGCCTGCCATCTGCGTACCGTGGCCTATAGCAGCTGAACCCCCTCCGTCATCGTGCCCGCCCCACGTGGGATCCACTGCCATCGCGTCCTCAGGTCTCACAAGATCCACTAGCAGCGGATGTCCGCGTGTAATGCCCGTATCTAGCAGACAAACTGCGGGTGCTTCCTGTTCTGCTCGTTGAACTCGCCTCTTCAAGTCGACGAGCCAATCCGCCTCTTCGTCCGGGTCGGCGTTCACAAAGAAGGCGCTGCTTTCCTTCGCTTTTCGCACCTCAGCCACGTCACCCAGAACGTCCAACGATCCCGAAAGCTGACCGACGGAGCCACTAACAAGCACTACAATGCGCTCCGCAAACCCTAGGTGTCGATCGCCAATGCGGAGCCCAGACTGCTCTGCGAATTCAACCAGCCTAGCTACCTCTTTCCCGTCTTGACGTCGCAGCCACACCTCCCACCACATTGTCTCGTCTTCCGCCGGATAGACATCACTCGCGTCCGTCCACAGCGCGCGCAGGGTTGCTCTCCTGAGACCAGCAATACGGTCCACCATTTCCCGGTGTCGAGGCTGCCCCGTCCCGGTGAGTTCTTCCGCGTATTCGCGGAAACGGGTGAAGAATCTCTTAAGTGCACCATCTGGCACGAAAACCGTAGCGATCTCGACAGGTGCGTCCTCTTGGTGCATTCGAGCGCGTTGGACCGCCACCAGCTCGATCCCGCAACGCCGATCTTCCAATGATTCCAGCTTGAGCCCCCCGCCCGGTAAGCTGCGAAACTCTATGTAGAGGCCCGGCTGGGCGCCGCCCACGGATATCGGGCTGGCAAGGCGCCGGTTTAGCCCTTCTTGCTGCGCTTGTAGTAGAGCGCCACGTAGTGTTGCCGCGTGGCGCCGTCTATCCGGCGGCTCCGGATGGCTTGGCGGATCGATGTCTCGTGGGTGAGGCTGGTAGGGCTCGGTCGCCGGTTTCCTCGGAACGAGGATATGCCTACGGTTGCGTTTGGACGGCACGGAAAGAGAGTCTCGCTTTAACGGTAGAGTGTTTGCCTGACATTCAGCGCGTCCACGAGCCGTGCTGTATCGACGAACGTTCGCTCATCAAGAATGGATTCCTTGAGCGCCTGTTCGCATGCTCTCGCGACATCGGAATGACTCAAGCCTGCGGCGGCAGCGAGGACTTCTCTCCAATCGACCCGCAACGCACCCAGTAGCCTCAATGAGCGGCAGATCAGCTTCCTAGTGGTTGCATCAGATGGCAGGCTATATTTGATGAGCTGATCAAATCTACGGAAGAGGGCAACATCCAATAGGCTCGGGTGGTTAGTAGCCGCAATTATGATGCTGTCCGATTCATCATTCTCCAGAAACTGAAGGAAGGAATTCAGAATCCGGCGAATTTCTCCTACTTCGTTTCGGACCGTCCTGTCTCCGCCCAAGGCGTCGAATTCGTCAAACAGATAGACGGCGCGGCTGCTCTGAACCGCGTCAAATACCAGACGAAGCTTGGCGGCAGTCTCACCCAGGTACCGGGTGATCAGACCGTCGAGTTGAATCGTGAATAGCGGGACACTCAATTCGCCGGCGAGAGCTTTAGCCGTCATGGTTTTTCCTGTACCTGGAGGCCCGACCAGCAGGGTCTTCCGCAACGGGGACATCCCGTGTCCTAGAAGTCTCGCGCGCTGTCTCTGCTCTAGCAGTACCCGGTCAATCTTGGATCGAACGGCTAAGTCCAAATCCATGTCGGACATTCGGAGTTTTGGAAACTCTGCGGAAAGTAGTCCCGCCAACTCTCCGCGCGGCTGTACTATCGGGATGGGCCTCGTCTGCTGCCCAGATTCAGCTACCGACCAGCGGCTCTTCGCCTCATCGACCAAAGTGCGAAGGTCTCTCGCGAATCGCACGTGCCCTTGGCGGGCAGCCTGCGCGGCCACCTGCATGGCAACGGCATAGAAGCGTTCCTCGTCGCCGGCGGCATGGCTTTGGACTAGCGCTTTGACGTGATCAGCTGTCGCCATGTTTCGGTAGCCTCTCGAACCAGTGTGAGGGAGGCCACATGCCGCCCACCCGGTGTCTTTGTCGTGATGGGAGGCTCCACGCCCACCGGAGCGTGTTTATTGTACGTTGAGTAGCGGCGGACGGCCGACTTATCTGCACTGCATGGGCACAAGGTGCCGCTCACATGTTGCGCTGTGCTTCGTTACTCGCCTCTCGGTACCGGGCCGATCAGCCGCTCGGGTCTTCGATGTATTGACGTCAGACCCTACGCGTCATCCACAGGCTAGGTGCTTGGTGATGGCCGCTGAGCGACCTGATTCGGATCCATGCGAGTAGCCCTCGGGCGGCGGCGGCGCAACACATCTCGCCTATGGACGTGGGTGTCGGGGCTCTTGCTGACGTAACAGGGTACGCACCCAGATCCAGGTGGTGACCGAGGCGACTCAGGAAGGGCTCCTTCATTCGAGGAGGGGTCGAAGCCGCTCAACACCTCCGCGCTGCCACTACGCGCAGCATCCGCCGAAAGATCAGCCAGTGGATCCGATAAAGCCCGTACCAGTAGAGGAGCCCTTCCAGTCCGAGCGGATCAAAAACGGCCGTCTGGGTGATCTGGCTGCCGCCCTCCGTCGGCTTCACTTTGAACTGGAGCCAGGCTCGTCCTGGGACCTGCGTCACCGCCTGCAACCGGAGTAGTCGGTCCTTCACGAGCGCCTCGACCCACCACTGGATCGCGCTCGGTGCGTGAGCCGACCGCCGATCCGCGCGAGCTACCGCGGCTCCGCGACCACCTCGCGGCCGGTGATGTAGAGGTGCAGATTGGGAATGCGGACCGGCTCCGCGAGCTTGAGACGCCAGAGGACCGCGCCGCTGACGCCGCCGGGAGGGAGGACGCCATCGCTGCCGAGCACTTCGTCGTAGCGGAAGACGGCGCCGTTTCCGCGCCGTCCGTTATCTGCGTTGAGGACCTCCGGGGCGAGTTCCGAAAACATGTCTCCCATGCCGCTCCCGAACTTGCGGATCTCCACCTCGATCGGTCCCGCGAGGGGAGCGGCCGACACATTCCGTAGCCGGATCCAGAGGTCGGCCACTCCGGTCTCGGCGTCATAGCTTCCGGGGTCGTTCACGAGTTCGATCCGCCCGGTGATGTCCACCGGTTCCCCGGCCGTCGCCGGCGGCGCGGGCGGTCCGTCCACGATCCGTACCGCCGCCGTGTACACCTGATAGGCGCCCGACCGCGCGTCGGCCCAGACCGGGTGGAAGTGCCCGTCGGACGACGTGGTAAGACCCAGGTAGTCGCCACCATTCACCCAGCGCGAAGCCGCGGAGATCAGCGCGACCCGCAGCTCTCCTTCGGTTCCGCTGAAGGTCACCGGAGCGGGCACCAGATGGCCGGAGCCCAGGGGCTCGGAGAGCGATCCCGAAACCTGGATCGGTGAGGTGAACGTCTCGCCGCCGTCGAAGGAAGCCGCGAAGTACTCGTGGAAGGCGAACCGCGACGGAGCCTGCCGGGTGTCGTACCAACTTACCCCCAGCACGCCGTCCCGGTTGACGGCGACCGCGGGCTGGAACTGCTGGACATCCGGACCCCCCGGGGACGCCACTGGCCCGGGGTCGCTCCAGGTGGAACCGCGGTCGCCGGACCAGGAAATCACGACGCGCGGAAGCCCCTCCGAGTAGTCGGGCCAGACCGCGTAGGCGCGATCCCGGAAACGCTGGCTGCGGTCCGCCGCGAGCATGGTCCAGGAGCCGCCCCGAAAACGCGGTGTCCCCTCCCTCGCCAGGCGCGTCTCCTCGCCCGTCATCTTCACCGGGCCCGGCTTCGGCTCGGAGAACGTCACCCCACCGTCGGTCGAAACGACCGTCCAGAGTCGCGATTCGGTCCAGTTGGCGGTCTGTTCGGGGTTGGACGGGAAGTCCACGAAGGGAACCATGACGGCCCCGTCGTGAAACACCACCGTGGGGTCCACGTTGAGCCCTCGCTCGCCGGCGCCGTCCAGGAACTTCACCGGGCCGATCCAGCTTCTGCCGTCGTCTTCCGAGCGGAAGACGCCGAGGCTGTATTCGCGGCCGTAGAGGACACTCATGTACAACCGTCCGGCAAAGCGCCCCGTCGTCTGATCGGCCGCCAGCATGGGGTGGTCGTACGAGGCCCCGAGGTCGTAGGGAGCCGACCAGGTCCGTCCTCCGTCTTCGGACCGGTAGGTGTGAAGGAACGCCCGCGTGCGGCCGGTCTCATCCGCCCGGGTGGCGAGGGTGGCGAAGATCGCCGTGCCGGCCGCGGTGAACGCCACCTGGGGATCGCCCCCACCCGTCTCCTTCTGCTCCGGGAAGGTGACGTCGTCCCACTGAACGCCGCCGTCGAAGCTGACGTAGGCCTTGGTGGCGGCCCCGCCGTCGGGACGGGTGAAGGTGATGGCGCCGGCCAGCAGGTTGCGTGGATTGCGCGGGTTCGCGGCCGCCATGATCTCGACGTGAGGCCGGTCGCCATCCCGGCTGACGAGGTAGTCGGGATCCACCACGATCCGGGGCTCCCGGGTTTCCTGGCCGGCGCCGGCCGCGCCCGCGGCGACCAAGGCTACGGCGAGAAGGCACGGGAGCGGGTTCGTGACGGATCTGGGCATGTCAGGACTGTTACACGGGGCGGGTCCTGCCGCCGCCACTCTCCGCAGCATCCGCCGGAAGATCAGCCAGTGGATCGGGTAGAGCCCGTACCAGCAGAGGAGCGCCCGCTGCCCGAGTCGCAGGCCGAAAGATTTCGCGTGTGACGGATGCGTTGTAGAATTACGTCGGGTTTGGCCGCGTGATTTTAGGCCTGATCCCGTTCAAGCGCCCTCTGACTCTACAGAACGCCCGGCGAGTTCGGTCGCGCCTGAGCGGCGCCGGCGTGCTCCGAACGTACGCATCGCCAACACTTCCCCGTGCTCTCCGGCTGACCTCCTCGCGGCTGCTGGATACCCGCCCCAAAATCTGAAACCTCCAGTACCGCCGACGCCCTCCAAGTCAATTATAAGTGACCCAGATATTTTCGTTTGACCAGGCACTCGCTGACTCAGAGGGGTCCGGATCTCGGCACCTCCTACTCGGCAATGGCTTCAGTATTGCCTGCAACAAGAACATCTTTACATACAGATCCCTATTCGAAAAGGCTTTTCCAGATGATTCGTCGCGCATATACCGTGTATTCAACGCAATAGACACCAAGGACTTCGAACACGGTATTCGCAGTTTGGAGGAGGCGGCTCGGCTTGTCGCACTGTACAACCACTCGCACGCTATTCCGTCGAGCCTCCGACAAGATGCCTCCGAAATTCGAGAGACTCTGATCAAGACGATCGTCCAACATCACCCGGCCGACCCGTACGAAATAGGAGGCCAACGCTTTCAGCGATGCAAACACTTTCTGTCTAACTTTATCGGAGGAGATCAGAAGGGCCATGTGTACACGCTCAACTATGACCTTCTTCTCTACTGGGCTCTAATGTGGGACCGGGCGAAGCCAAACACGGTTTCACTCGTGCCGAATGATGGATTCGGAAAGTCTCCTGAACCCAATAGCGACCACCTGGTTTGGATCGGCAGCACGACAACAAACAAACAGAGGATCCACTACTTACACGGTGCCCTACACCTCCTAGACACCGGTACGGAACTCGTTAAGTACAAGTGGAGTGGAGGCAAACTTCCGCTGATGGACCAGATCAGGGCTGCGATCCGAAAAGATATGTTCCCTCTTTTCGTGGCCGAGGGGACGAGCGTCCAAAAACTACGGCGTATCAAGAGGAGTCCATACTTGAACAATTCCCTTCGCCATTTCACTCGGCGCATGCGAAGGAAGCAGGACACATTGTTTGTTCTTGGACATAGCTTCGATGACAGTGATGACCACGTACTCACGAGAATAAAGAGTGGAAATATCCGAAGGCTCTACGTTGGCCTACATGGAGATCCAGATAGTTCAAGCAACGCGACCCTGCGGATACGAGCTACCGCACTAGCCCGGGCTGGAAGTGCCCGTGACGCACGGTTCCTGCAGTTCTATGGTGCCGAATCAGCTCAGGTCTGGAAGTGACCGGACCGATAGAGGGAGTACGATGAGCACGGACGCTGTTGACACCGATTAGGTGTTGGCGCGGGTGCAAACGGCCGTTAGGGTGATCCGGCTGCCGCCCTCCGCCGGCTCCACCTTGAACTGGAGCCAGGCCCGGCCGGGCACCTTCATCTCCGCGGAGAGCCGCAGGAGGCGATCTTCCTCCCACGCCTCCACCCGCCAGAAGTCCAGCGGGTCCCCTGCCCTCAGCTCCACCGGGTGCCGGCGTCCCCGCCGCATCCCGACGCCGCCCACGAAGAGATCCAGGAATCAGCAGACCGGAACTAACTAGATGGCGAAGCGTCGGCTCTCCTACCCGTCGATTCTCTGAACGGGTGTAGCAGGGGCCCTTCCTAGGAGGCCCGCGTTCGGTGCCCGTGGCCGGTGGGTTACAGCTAGGGCCGGACCCAGTGGAGGACCCGCGCTTGCGCGGTTTGACGCCGTTCTGGCTCTCCGAGACGACAGGAAGTGTGCGACTTCGTCAACAGCGAGCCCCGTAGTGGCCCCGGGCGTCCGGCTGGATGGGCATCATGCTGGACGACCTGCTGCCAGATCGGAGCGGGGCGGGTCGGGAACAGGGGCGTCCCACTGCGGCGAACCTGACCAGAGGCGGTAAACGGGGCGGCGCCGGCGGTTTCCGGGGATATCCGACTTTCCGACAACGACCATCTCTTGGGTGGCGTTGACAATGCGTGCGCGCAGGACTAGGTCGGTGCCGATGTTCCGAATTGAGCGGTTGACAGAGGAAGCATCCACCCCGGCAAGCGTGCTGGCAGATTTGGCAAGAAGCTCCCGCACCTGTCCCGTGAGGTACAACGCCGTATAGAGAGCGACTACGTGCACGTACGACAGGCATCCGAAGTACACCGAGTTGACCAAGCGGTATTTCATTTTCCTGCCCTTGTCCATGTCCTCGGGATTAACGCCGACCGCAATCCATGCGTGTAGTTCGTTGGCGTGGGCGCCCTCGTAGTCGGCTACGAGCCCTAGCGCGTCTCTGATGGTGTAACTGACAGAGTTGACCTGCAGCGCCTTGGCGTCTAGCCAAGCATCCAGCGGAACTGGGTGGGCCGCGAGATCGAACGGGCGGTGAATCGCGCACCACCCGTCTTCAAGGAAGTCGACGCCGTACAACCTGCCAATTTCAATTTCGTGCTCGGTTTCTGGGACGACGACTGTTTTCTCCTTCCCGTCTGCGAAGCCCATGACCCATTCTCGGGGTTCTGAGCGCCACAACAGCGTGGCGCGGCGGTATCGACCCTTTTGGCCGCCGAGGGGATGGAAGGTCGGGTTAGCGATGGCCTTCTTGAGTAAGGCTCCTTCCTTGTCGAGGCAGAGCTTCCGTAAGGGAACTGAGATCTGGCGGACAACGGCCTGGAGCACGCGCCAGCCCCCGTCGGTGTCGAAGAGCGACTTCTTGTGCCGCAAGCCTTCCGCGGCGAGGCCAAGGTCCATGATGGCGTCGAGAAACGTGCTTACCGTCAACGGATGCACATTGGGATGCAACTGCCAATGTGGGTCGGACACATCAACGCTCCTTGTCGTGTTCGCGTGCTTGGCTGCCGGTCTCTAGCCAGCAGACTACCGCGCTGCCTAGGCGAAGGGAACCGCAACGGTCCGTGTGCCTGCGGACGAGACCGACCCCGCACGCGGAATTGAGTCAGAGGGCGAGGGGAGCGGCAACGTAAGTCGAACTAATCAGACTCTTGTGCCCTGCCCTTGGCAAAAGGAGCACTCCTCGCGTCTCTCGCCCTGCTTCCCCTTCCCGCACCGGAGGTATGCCTTTCCGATGCGGTTCCCGGCAGGGCAGTCAGGCCAAGTGTGGAACCTCAGTGGCTGTCCCCCCGAATCCGCCACGGAATGGTAGGCGCAGGCTTTGGAGAGGCACGCCTCCAGATCGCTGCGGGAGACGGTAGTCATGGGGAGAGTTTGCTTTGAAGCAAACCGAGAGACCGGGGAAATGCCACGTCTCAACAAGGCTAGGCAACTACGCAGAAATTGGGCCCGCAATTCTCAGCCCCCTATGGTGAAACAGAACGCAGAACCTACACCTACGCCATTGTCCTAAGCCGGTCGTCCGCCGCTCCGCACGCGCCGATGACGCTGCCGTGGGCCCAGCTCGTTCCCCTGCTCACGAGCGGACTCCTAGTAATTAGAGGCTCGGGAGGAGGCAACGCTCCGAAGGACGGCGCGAGGCGAGCTGCGAGTGGAAGGGCCTGTCTTCAGTGGAGCTGGAACGACGACGGCAAGGATCTGCCGGACGAACGGGCCATCATCTTTCGCAGGCCCAACCGTCTCGATCCCGGTCCATCTTGCTGGCATAGGCGCAATGCCCTCGTGGGACCCCGCGTGGGTGCACCCGACGGAGCGCCGTGCAGTTGGCGAAAGGCCCGCATCCGGTCTGGTGATCAGATGGGCGTCGCGCGTCCGGTTCCGCGTTCGATCGGTTAGCTGGCGCGCGGCCCGACCCAGGAGGGACCATCGCTACCGAACGGCATCCCGACAGCAGGCCTTCCAGGACCCCGACCTCTCGCCGGTCGATCGTGAGGTCGTACTTCCGTCGTACCTGGACGACACGACTCGCAAACCAGCACCGGTTCCTTTCCGGCAGCCACTCGGCCGCGTCCTTGTCGTTCTTCTGGTGCCGATTCACCGCCGGACTTGCGAGGGTCAGATTCAGCGAGTCATTGGCGAACCGGCGCCTGGTGTCCGCGCTGGCGGCGCACAGCCCGCTGTCATGCGCCTCGGAACGGGCCACCAGGTGCTCGATGTCGGTCTCCCGCTTCGTGTCAAACCACTCCCCCGTATAGGGCGAGTAGATCCCGCCGAGGTCCGCGATGATGGCGTCTTCGACCCGTTGCGAGTAGCGGTAGTCGTCCGAGTCGTAACGGGTGCAACGCTCTTCGGGAGCTACGCGGAGGCCCCGCCAGGTCTCTTGCGGGGCCGTCGAGGAGACGGAGGCCACCGCGGCGGAAGCGAGAATTGTCCCGAGGACAACTCCTTTGGCGCCGCGCGGGATCAAGGTGGTTATGTGGTCGTCGGAGGCTGTAATCTCCGATGTAATGTTGGTGTAATGTCGTCACGGCAGTGTATGGCACTGTTGGGGTTGAGGTGTAATCTCGGTGGCGGCGATGCGGGCCGGCGGTTTGTGGGTTACGCGGGTCACGCGAACCGCGATTTCGCTGCGCTGCGCGCAGCGCGTGCCGGCCCCCACCGGGAGAACTGGCCAGAGGTCGGCGTTCCCTGGCCGTCCCCGCGCTTCTTCGCGGTTAGTGGTGGGAGTTTCGCGGCCTGCGGCCGCGATGCCGGTCTGAAGACCGGCGCTCCTGGCGCTCCTGGCGCTCCTGGCTGTTTGCGTTGGCCCGGGAGGGTGTCGCGCCGTCCCCGGTTGGGTCCACGTAATGGGGGTCGATAAGAGCCGGAGTTTCGCGGCCTGCGGCCGCGATGCCGGTCTGAAGACCGGCGCTCCTGGCGCTCCTGGCGCTCCTGACTGTTTGCGTTGGCCCGGGAGGGTGTCGCGCCGTCCCCGGTTGGGTCCACGTAATGGGGGTCGATAAGAGCCGGAGTTTCGCGGCCTGCGGCCGCGATGCCGGTCTGAAGACCGGCGCTCCTGGCGCTCCTGGCGCTCCTGACTGTTTGCGTTGGCCCGGGAGGGTGTCGCGCCGTCCCCGGTTGGGTCCACGTAATGGGGGTCGATAAGAGCCGGAGTTTCGCGGCCTGCGGCCGCGATGCCGGTCTGAAGACCGGCGCTCCTGGCGCTCCTGGCGCTCCTGACTGTTTGCGTTGGCGCGGGAGGGTGTCGCGCCGTCCCCGGTTGGGTCCACGTAATAGGGGTCGATAAGAGCCGGAGTTTCGCGGCCTGCGGCCGCGATGCCGGTCTGAAGACCGGCGCTCCTGGCGCTCCTGGCGCTCCTGACTGTTTGCGTTGGCCCGGGAGGGTGTTGCGCCGTCCCCGGTTGGGTCCACGTAATGGGGGTCGATAAGAGCCGGAGTTTCGCGGCCTGCGGCCGCGATGCCGGTCTGAAGACCGGCGCTCCTTGCGCTCCTTGCGCTCCTGGCGGTCCTTGGTTCCTTGCTAATCCGCGGGGGGGCGCTGGCGGATGGCGATCCAGATGAAGGCGGGGGCACCGAAGAGTGCCGCCACCACCCCGAGGTTCAGCTCCACCGCGGTGGGCAGGAGCCGGACGCCGATGTCCGCGAAGACCAGCATGGCTCCCGCCAGGAGGGCCGAGGGAGCGAGGCTGCGGGCGGGGTCGTATCCCACCAGCGGGCGGACGATGTGGGGCGCGACGATCCCCACGAAGCCGATCACTCCGGCGAGGGCCACGGACGCGCCGGCAGCGAGTCCGGCCCCGACAACCACCGCGATCCGCTGCCGGGGAAGATCCAGTCCGACGCCGCTCGCGGCCTCCTCCCCGAGGGTCAGCGCCGAGAGCCCCCGCCGGTAGCGGAAGAGAATCGCGGCCCCCACCGCCATCAGCGGCACCGCGAGCCGCAGATCCTCGTAGCTCCGGTTCGCCACCGAACCGAGCGTCCAGTTGATCATCTCCGCGAGCGAGAAGGGGTTCGGCGCGAGATTCAGGAGCAGGGACATCACGGCGCCGGCGAAACTCGAAATCCCGACCCCGATCAGGATCAAGGTGACCACCGAGCGGGTGTGGCTCGCCGCGAGCGCGAGGAGCGCGGTCACCGCGAGCGCGCTCACCACCGCCGCCACCGGCACCGCCCAGAGCCAGGCGCCGGCGAGCCCGTAATAGATCACCACGGTGGAGCCGAGCGCGGCGCCCGCCGAAACCCCGAGGACCCCCGGCTCCGCCAGTGGGTTCCGGAGCAGCCCCTGAAGCGCCGCGCCGCTCACGCCGAGCGCTCCGCCAACGCAGAAGGCGGCGAGCGCCCTCGGCAGACGGATCTGCCAGACCACGAGCTGGTCGCCCGGGCTCGCCTGCCCCAGAAGCGCCGCCAGCACCCGGCCGGGCGAGAGCGGCGTCCCACCGAGCAGGCACGCGAGAAAGAGCCCCGCCGCCCCGGCCGCCGCCAGGAGGACCAGGAGCCGGCGACCGCTCATTCGCCCGCTGCCAGCGCTTCCATCGCGTCGAGCAGGAACCACCCACCGCAGGAGGTCCAGGCGCCCGGAATCGAGGTCACCGGCAAGTCCCGCAGTTGTGCCCGCACGAGCGGATGGCGCATCGCGCTCCAGGCCTCGACCCGGCTCGCATCGTTGCCGAAGACGGCGAGCGCCACCCGATCGGGCCGCTCGTAGGCAAGCCGCTCGAGAGGCAGGGGCCGCCATCCCGGCTCGCGCTGGAAGTTCACAAAACCAGCGGCGCGCAACATCTCGTGCACGAGGGTTCCGGGGCCGGTAGTGATCCCGGAGGGGGTCAGGTACAGGATCGTCTCCGTCCCCGGCCGGCGGCGAAGCGCGGCCTCCCGCTCCTCCATTTCCGAAACGAGCGCCTCCCCCCGCCCCGGCTCGCCCAGCGCGTGCGCCATTTCGCGCAGGACACGTTTCACCCCGGCCAGGTTCTCGGCAACCCCGACCTGCGCGATCCGGACCCCGGCGCGATCCAGGAAGGCGGCGATGTTGGAACCCCCGCCGTAGGAACGGACCACCAGGTCGGGCCCGAGGGGCAAGACGTCTTCCGCCCGTGGGCGCACGCGGGGCAGACCTTCGGCGGCCGCGCGCATGAAGGAAAAACTCTTCCCGGCGTCGGGGGACACCGCGAGGATCCGGTCGCGGTCGGCCAGCTTGAGCACAAACTGGTCCGCGCAGTAGTCGAGGCTCACGATCCGCGCGGGTTTGGTCCCCTCGGCGGCGCCGGGATTTTCGGCGGCGCCGGGATCTTCGGCCGCGCCGGGATCTTCGGCGGCGCCGGGATCCGCGGCCAGCAGCAGGAGGACGGCCGCTGCGACCAGCGTCCTCAAACCGGCCCCTCGATCGCGACGGTGTCGCCCTCGACGCGGGCGCGCACCCCGAAGACGGACTCCATGCGTTCCGGCGCGAGGGTCTCCGCGGCGGAGCCGTCGGCAACGATTTTCCCGTCCTTCATCCAGAGGAACCGGTCCGCGAACCGTCTCGCGAGCCCCACGTCGTGCAGCACGATCAGCGCACCGCCGCCCCGGTTCACGAAATCCCGAATGAGTCCCATCACCTCGAACTGGTGGCGCGGGTCGAGCGACGCCACCGGCTCGTCGGCAACCAGGAGCGGCGCTTCGGCGGCCAGCGCCCGGGCGCAGTGCATTCGCGCGCGTTCGCCACCGGACAGGGTCGCGGCGGAACGATCCTTGAGGTGAACGAGGTCGCAGACCCCGAGCGCCGCATCCACCGCCTCGGCGTCCGGTCCGGACAGCCGGCCGAGGACCACGCCGTAGGCAAAGCGTCCGAGCGCCACCACGTCCCGCACCGCCTGGGGCCAGACGAGCGGCCGCGTCTGCGGAAGATAGGAAACCCGCCGCGCCCGCTCGAGCGGCGCGAGTCGCCGAATGTCCCGGCCCCCGAGAAGCGCCTGCCCCCGGGTGGGCTTCAGCAGACCCAGCGCGGCGCGCAGCAGGGTGGTCTTGCCGGCCCCGTTCGGGCCGATGAGCGCGATGAACTCCCCCGGGGCGAGGTCGAAGGAGACGTCGCGAACGAGCGCACTGCCTCCCGCGGTCACGGTGATGCCCCGCACCGACAGGTTTTCGCTCATGAAATCGGGGCGACCGGAGGCACGGGCGCAATTCTGGCCCACCGGCCGCCCGCTGCGGACCCGTGAAGACACCACAGGAAGAGAATCCGCCCGTCTGGTCGCCCGGCTCCGCAGGCGCCGCGGCGCCCGGCGGCGGTGCGGCAACCCGGATCCCCGGTCTCGGCCGTCAGTAGTCGATCCCGCGCTGGGCCTTGATCCCGGCCGCAAAGGGATGCTTCACCTCCCGCATCTCGGTGACCAGATCGGCGTAGTCCATGACCTCCGGGAGGGCGCCGCGCCCGGTCAGGATCACGCTCGTGCGCGCGGCGCGCGCCTTCAGGCCAGCGAGGACGGCGTCGCAGCCGAGATAGTCGAAGCTCATCACCACGTTGATCTCGTCGAGGACGACGAGGTCGAAATCGCCGGAAACGAGCATCTCCCGCGCGGCGGCGAACGCGGCTTCGGCGACTTCGACATCACGAGCCCGGTCCTGGGTATCCCAGGTGAATCCCTCACCCAGGGTCCGCCAGACCACCTGCTCCGGGAAACGGCCAAAGAACTGACGCTCACCGGTTTTCCAGTTGCCCTTGATGAACTGAACCACGCCGACCCGCCGACCCCAACCGAGCGTCCGCGCGATCACCCCGAAGGCGGAACTGGACTTGCCCTTCCCGTCCCCGGTGTGGACCAGCACGAGCCCCCGCCCCGGATCGCGGGCGGTGGCGCGCTTCTTCCGCACTTCGGCCTGGAGCGCCGCCATGCGCTCCTGGTGGGTGCCTGGTCCGTCACCGGGTTTCGTTGTCATGGCTATTTGTTCGCCGGCACGGCGCCGCCCCGAACGCCAGCGTCAGAGGCGGAAGATCGCACCGCAGGGGATCTTCGCATCCCAAGGGCTGCGACTGGCGATGCGAATCACCTCGGGGTGCGCAACCGCGAGGCAGGATCCGGAACGAGCCGGCGGCTTGAAGGGCGTCCTCGGAGGCAGCGCGGCGTAACACGGACGGGCAGGCTGCCCCACCCCTGGCCGTCTCCGGACACCGTCGGGCGGCTAGAGAGCGATGAGTTCCGAGCCGATGAACGCCCGCTCGATCTCCTGGCGGCCTACCTCCTCCTCGGCCGGGGTTCTTCCGAACACGGGCCAGAGCTGGTTGTAGAGCGGGGCCACGTACTCCGTGACACCGCGCGCCGGCTTGCGAGTCCGCACGACCAGGCCGAGGAGTTTCAGCGCCAGAATGCGGAAGTTCCGATCCGTCGCCCGCAAGGGGAAACTGACGATTGCCATCGCCGTGCGTTCCGCCTGATCCACGGCGCCGAGGGACAGCCACAGCTTTCCCCAGTACCCCAGGGTGTCCAGATCGAACTGGCCACCATCCTCGAACCGGTTCGAAGCAATGCGCACAAGCTCGGCCATGATCATCTCGTCGTAGCCGGGATTGCCCTCTCCCGGCTGCCGGCGGCGGACTCGTCGCTCTTCTACGAGCACGCAGAGGGCCCTGGGGCCGACGCCCTCACGGCGGGCCTGGTCAAGAACCCACTGATCGTCTGCCTGGCCGAACTGCATTGCATAGCGGGCAGCCAGTTCGGCAGCGACAGATGCTTCCGGGTGTTTGTCGAGGTGTTGCCGGCAAAACCTGCAATGCGCCCACACGGCTTCGGCCAGGGCACAGACCTGGGAGTGCTCGATTGGCTGGCCGAACTCGCTGCGGCGCGGAATCGCGAGCAGCGCCACCAGCAACCAGTGCTGGGCGATCTGTTCCGAGATCGCAAACGAGTCGAGATCCTCCTCAGCATCCCAGACACTGAGCGGCAGGTCTCGGCACTCATTCGCTACCCACACGTGGAGATCGAGTTCTTCGCCAGACAGCGCGAGCGCTGTTCCCAACCCTTCAAGCCACTCTCGGTCGTTCCAGTCGCCCCAGTCGAAGGCGAGGTAGTGGCCGTCCCACGGCTCCGCCAACCGGCGCCGGTGTTCATCGAGGGTGGCCTGCGCGAGCTCCGCCGCGCGCTTCGGACTCAGCTCCCGCATCGCCTTGGCAATCCCCGTTTGGTGGCGGACCCACCGCTTCCTTCGGCCAGGACGCAGACCGAACTGGAATTGAGAGAGCAGATCCGGGGACGCGCAATCCTGGAAGAGGCCTGCCGCCAGTCTTGTACACCCTTCTTCCAGTTCCACAAGTCGGCGCGGTTTTCCTTCATCGCCGGATGCCGACAGTGCTTGCGACGCCCGGCTCAAAAGTTCGCCGACCCAACGCAGGCAAACCGGTGGATCGAGGCGTCCCAACCGTCCCAACAGTTGGGCCAGCAAACTTGCGGCGGCGTCCGGGGGCTCCTTCTCCCTGGTGACGTCGTCGTCCCTTACGGATTTGGGCGACTTCAGGATGGCCCCGGCCAACCGGCCCTCGTCCATCTTCCGGACCGCGCTCAGGGTGTGCACGATGGACAGCGCCACGGCGGCCTCAACCGAGCGGTTCGTGATCCATTCGACGATCCGGGGCAGCTCGCGTGGAGACGTCCGCGCCACCATTCGGCGGGCCGCCTTCGCTTGCATCGTCGGCGCTTGCAGCCGTTCGATGAGCAACGGGGAGCCTTCAGGAGACAGATCAACCGCCAGATCGATCAGGTTGGCCACCGTGGGGTGCAGCCCCTGGTTCACGAGTTCGAGACTCTGTTTCTCAAGACGCGCGAACGCGCCCACCATCCCGTCACGCAATGCGGCCTCTCGAAAGCCTCCGTCGTCCGCTTCTTCCCCTTCCCCAGCCGAGTTACCCCCAATCGGAGAGTCGGCCACCAGGCCGTTCAGCGCTTCGATCGCTGCCGCGACAAACGAGTCACTCTCACCCGACGACCAGCGCCGACGAATCATGCCAGCCGAAAGATCGAGCCCGATGGAGGCGATCGCCCAGATCGCATCCTCGGAACGCCGTGGGCCGACGCCCTCAAGCACCAGTTCCGCAGCCAACGCCGCGCGATCCGGATTCAGCCATCTTGCGTGCGTCCCCGCGTCGAACCAGCTTCGGATGGTCCCGATGGCACGATTCTGGTCTGCCCGCGGTACGTGCAGCCGGATCACGGGCTCGATGTTCTCGAAAGCCGATCCTCTGGTCCCGGGCGCCGCGCCGGCGCTGAAGATCCGCCAGACCGCCGCCCGAATTACGGGAGACAGCGCGAGTTCGGTCCCGGACGGGCCAGCCACTACGAGATCTCACGCACGAGGATGTCCGACGCTGGCGCATCCATGTCCATAGCCCACAGTTGCTGCGCCTCTGCACGGTACACGCCGTAGGGAAGACTCACGAAGGTCACCCCGAATCTGTTCCACCCGTTGAACGAGTTCGTCATCAGAATTTCACGCGCGGGAGTAATCAGATATCGGTCGTGGAAACCTCCGCGCTCGTCGCTTCGGTTCACGAACGTCCGCACGGTGACGTTTGCCCGGATCTTTCGAAGGTAACCTGCCCACCAGGGTGGAGCATCGGCCGCCTCCGGTTCGACACACAGAATCCGCAGCGGCCTGCGCTGCATGGCGGCGCACATTTCCACGAACAGTTGTGCCACCTCATCCGCCATCGTGTGGCCGACGAAACACGGATCGGCGAGGTATATGGGCCCTGCGGTCTCCGAGTCGTTGGCCACGAGATCCAAGAAGTGCCGCGCCGCCTCCTCGAACCGGCCGGGACCGAAGCGCAAGAGGTTCGCATCGCGCCTGGCGCCTGCTTCCTTCCGATAAGCCACTCCATGGAGCCACTGCTGCCGGATATCCCTGTCGAGTCGACTGGGGGTTACATCGGGATACCCAGGGGCCGTGGAAGCCGAATGGGGAGCGCCGACGCGACGCGGAACGCGGGATCCCGGCCCCGGAGACCGCGGCGCCGACTCGTGTCCCCGCATCACGGTATGCATTGCCTCGCTATTGGGCACGTTCTCGACAAGATCCACGTACTGGCCGTCGACGTCTCTGCAGATCGCAAAACCGGTGCGATCCACCCCGGAGATCAATTCGATGGTTGTCTGCCCGCCGGTTATTGGCACCTCCCTACGCAGTACTTCGTCTCCGCTGTGGCTCGCCCAAACCGTCGCGCGATACGTCTCGGGCAACAGAGCCTTGGCATCTACGTGGAGTCGGAGCGTCTGGTCCTGATGCGCTGTCAGTCGACAGGTGATCGCGTCTTCGGCAGCGGCGATGACCAGGTTCCCGACCCGCTCCGGGCATCGGTCCAGGGGGAACCCGAGGCGACGAAGTCCCGACCGGACGCGGGTCGGCGGAGGGTCGGGTAGAGACAGCCAACGCTTGTGTGGTTCGTCCTCGAAGCTCCAGTACTCGGTAATCGCGGCGCTGTGCATCGAGAACGGGCTGCGTATGGACGCATCCGAACGGCGTCGGTAGTCCCGGTACGCCCAGTGATGCCGGGCCTTGTCCTCCAGGTTGTAGTGAATCTCCTGTCCCTGCACCTCAAGCGTCTCCGAAGCAAGGATGTGGTCGAGGTGCTTTCGACACTCCGCATACGAAGCGTTGAAGGAAAAAAGACTCAGCTCGTCACCGAGTGATTCAAGAGCCCAGACCGCTTCCGGTTCGCCTGACCACGGACCCAAGGACTCGCGCTTCCGATGACGCAGGAGCGTGAGCAGATTCCGCGACCTCCCGTCCGGGCGGCTCCAGGCGAGAACCGTCAGCCGCGCAATCCTCTCTCCCTCTTCCAGGACTGTCAGCCGGACCCGTTTCGGCGGAGTAAAAGAAAGGCCACGTGCGCCGGCCCATTTCACAGCCTCGTCAAGCGGTACACAAACACTCCGTCCCTGTCTCCGAACGGCAAGGTGGCGCCGATGGATGTGTTGGCGCACATAGTTTTCGTGTTTCCTTACGGCGCGTGCCAACTCGGCGACTGTGAGATTCATCGCGATGTTCTCATCTCACCCGTAACCGAGTGTCAGTGTCATATGTCACACACAGCACGGAATAGACGCATCAGTCGTGCGTGCCAAAGGTGATTTCTTGCGCGTGGAACGTATTCGCATTCTTTCACAGTACAAACGCTCTTCAGACCCTCTCAGAACACGGAAAGTCCAGGACTTTGAGGGTGTAATGAATGTCACATAAACCAGTCACGTACGAATGTCAAGAACATTGCGGACTCCATACGTGTCGAACGGAATCATGGTTCCCACAGTTTTCGACAGCCACCGATTCACGGCCGTCCCATTTGGAGCTAGATCTGTCACTACGTTGAACTCTCGCCGCGTGTTCCGGACTGTCACCACGGCAGAGCGCGCTCCGCCATGACGGGACGCGGCAGAGCAGACATCGGTACCACTGGAGAAACGGTTCCCATAGCCAAATGGCACGAGCGACCTACGACGGTATTTGTCCTGATCGAATCGGGACGCACCGTGTCCTGTTCTTCGACAACCCCGATCGGGCGCCCTTGGATTCCCGGCCAGGCCCCCACCGTCGGCACCGGGCCGCTCGGCCTACCGGCGGTTAGGGACCGGCGTCGCTCCCGAGGGTCCAGACGATGGTTCCGACCAGGCTGCGCCCGGGGGCAAGGACGGCGCGAGCGTCGGCGCTGATCGGGTAGGTCGCGTTCAACAGGTTGCGGCCCGAGACGCGCAGTTCGGCGCCACCGGCAATCGGGAAGCCGACGGCGGCGTCGAGGCGGGCGTAGGCATCCATGGCCGACTCGGTGGGACCTGGATCGCTGTCCGCGGTAAACGCCAGCAGGACGACCTCGGCGAAGCTCCGCGCCCGGAGGCGATGGCGGAGCCCGGCACGGAAGTTCGCCGGGCGCACTCCGTCGAGGGCCGCCCCGTCCTCCGTCCGGCCGCGCGTCAGTCCGCCGGCGAGATCCAGCAGGAAGCTGTCACCCGGAGCGCCGATCTGGACCTCGAATTCGACGCCGGAAAGATGCGCCTCGCCCCGGTTCCGGAAGAAGTAGAGATCCTCACCGTTCTCGTAGCGCTCGACGAGATCGGTGATGCGGTAGCGGAAGGCGTAGAGCCCGCCATGGACGGCGCCCCGGTCGAAGCGGAGGGCGAGGTCGGTCTGGAGCGCGCGCTCCGGGAGGAGGTCGGGGTTTCCGTACACCACGCCGCGGCCGGTGAGCCCGCTGTAGTAGCGATCCGAGAGGGTGGGATCGCGGAAGCCGCGGGAAAGCTGGCCGGTAAGCGCGACCCCGGGCGTCAGGTCGGCGCGCAGGGCGAGGAAACCGCTGAGCGCTCCGTGGCTCGTTTCCGGCCGGGGGCGGGCGCCGCCGGACGCCGGGCCGGCCCGGCTGGAGATCGCCGAAAGCCGCGCGCCCGCGCTCCCGGCAAGACGCCCGTCGAACGGCTGCTCGGCGTGGCCGTAGATCGACGCCTCGCGGCGCACCGCGCCATCGAGGCCGGAGCCGAACTCTCCCCCGTCCGGGAGGGCCGCCGTCATTCCGTCAGCGCCGGTCCCGGCATAGACATCGAAACGGCTCAGGAACTCGGCGCCGAGTTCGAGGCGGCCGTCCCGGAGAGGCCGGACGCCGCGCGTCCGCAGCATGAAATCATGCGCCGCGACCTCGGAATCCGCGGCTTCCCCGCCCTGCTCGCGCCGCGTCAGCAGGCGGTGGGCGCCGACGAACCCGGTGGCGTCCAGCCGCGCGAACCCCCAGCGCGGGGCGAGCTGGTAGTCGGCAACGAGCCGGGCCGAATCCTCGAAGGGATAGGAAGTGAGCGACGAGGAGCGCCGGGGGCGCCCCACGTTCCGCGCGGCGTCGACCTGGAGCCCCAGCCCGAGCAAGCCGCCCGCGACCTCCCGCAAACCGCGGAGCAGGAATCCGTAATCCTCGGCGCCCGACCGGGCAACCCTGCCCTCGGGGCTCGAGTACTCGGAAAAGACCCGGCGCCGCGCCTGGGCGAGCAGACCGGTCTCGAAAACGGTCCCCGCGACCTCGGCCCCGAAGCTCGCTTCCGGAAGGCCGGCGCCCCAGGTGGCGCGGGCCCGAGCCGCGAGGGGGTCGCCGGGAACCGGGCGCCGCGTCCGGGCGTGGATGACGCCGCCGAAAGCGTCCGAGCCGTAGGCCACCGAGGACGGACCGCGCACCACCTCGACGGCTTCGAGGAAGAACGGATCGAGGAAGGTGGCGCTCGGCCCGGCCCGGCGCTCGCTGGTGATCCGCGCCCCGTCCAGGAGCAGCACCGTCCGGCCCCCCGAGAGGCCGCGAATCGAGGGGACCCCGGCGTGGAGATCGCTGTCGCGCCCGCCTCCGGGAACCGCCTCCAGCACGTCGGTGAGCCGCGGCGCCTGGCGGACGCGGATCGCCTCGCCGGAAATGACCGCCGGGGCGCTTCCCGGCGTGGCGTCGGTGTGCGGCACGGCGCCGCTGGTGATGGTGACGCTCTCCTGCACCCCGAGCGGCTCGACGCGAAGTTCCACTTCGCTCCCGTCGAAGGACTCGACGACGACGGGGGCGGTGTAGCGCTCGCCCGGAAGCACCACCAACACGTGGAAGGGGGGGACCGGGTCCGGTAGCCACTCGAAGCGGCCGTTGGCGTCGGTGGTGGCTGAACCGGGATGCCCGAGGATCTGAACGATGGCGCCCGCCGCGGGCTCGCCGTTGAGGAGGAGCACCGTTCCGGTGAACGCGGAGCCGGACGCAGCCCAGCCCAGAACGGCCAGAACCGCAACCGCAGAGCGCACCCGGTACATCTACCGGGAATCTAACCGGGCGAGTCGATGGAACCCTTTATCCCCGCCGCCGAGCGGCGGCGAAGGCGGCCCCGAAGAGACCGGAGATCAGGCCCAACACCACAATGCCGCCCACCTGCACCCAATCCGCAAAGGACGCCGGATTGAGGATGGGATCGAGCCCCGCGATGAGCGAGAAGCCGGACTCGGGCTCGAGCCGCATCGCCTTGAGGGCGCCGAGCAGGACGGCGAAGCCGAAGACCGTCCCGCCGCCGAGAAGGGCCGCGATCGCAAAACGGCCGGCGAGGCCGGAGGAAAGGCGGGGCGCTGCCGGTTCGTCACCGCCGCCGAACCGGATCTCCGGATCGCGGACCCCGAGCGGGGAGAAGCGATGGAGGAGGATCAGGCCGGGGATCCCCATCGCCATCGTGGACAGGAAAAAGGTCCGCCAGCCGATGGCGTCCACCGCGAAACCGCTGAAGGGGCCGGCGAGCAGGCGCGGCAGCGCGAAGAGCCCGGAAAAGAGCGCGTACTGGGTCGCCGAGAAGCGCTTTTCGGTGATCCGGAGCAGGAGCACGGAGAACGCCCCGGTGCCGAGCCCTCCGGTCAGCAACTCGAAAGCCGAGGCCCCGTACATCCAGGCGAGGCTGCCGTCGGCGCCGGCGACGAAGAAGTAGCCGAGATTCGAGAAGATCTGGAGCCCGCCGAAGAGCCAGAGCGCCGGTCCGAGCCCGGCCAGCGTGGTGAACATCCCGCCGGCGAAGGTGCCGACGATGACCGCCACCAGGCCCACGGTGCCGAGCGCGATGCCCCGGTGTCCGCCGCCGTATCCCATGTCGATCAGGAAGGGGCGGGTGAGCGCCTGGGCCAGGTTGTCGGCGAACTTGTAGAAGAAGACGAAGGCCAGGATTTCCAGAGCCCGGGGCCGGGAAAGGGCCTCCAGGAAAGGCTTCCAGACCGCATCGCGCAGGGTGCGGGGGGGCTGGAAGCTTTCCTCCGGCTCGGGTGCGCGCCAGGTGATGAACAGCATGGGGAAGAAGATCAGCCCCAGCAGCGCGTTCACCACCCCCCAGCCGAAAAGCGCCGCCAGGCTGATCGCACCCCCTCCGGCGACCAGCATCGCGGCGCGGTAGAGCGCCACCCGGGCGCCCACCGCCACCCCGTGCTCCTCGGGGCGGAGCACCTCGACGGCGTAGGCGTCCACCACGATGTCCTGCGAAGCGGAAGCGATCCCGAGGGCGAGCGCCAGCGCCCCCACCACCCAGATGGCGTCGGGGTCGTCCCCGACACCCCCGAGCAGGAGGCAGAGGCCCAAAAGAGCCACCTGGGTGACCGCCATCCAGCCCCGCCGCCGTCCCCAAAAGCCCGGGACGTAGCGATCCATGAAGGGTGACCAGAGGACCTTGAACGCCCAGGGGATCTGCGCCAGGTTGAAGAGCCCGACGATGCGGATGTCCACGCCGATGTCGCGCATCCAGTCGGGAATGGCGATCCAGACGAGTCCAAGGGGAATCCCCGAGGAGAACGAGAGCAGGGAGACCGAGAGGGTCCGCCAGGAGCGGAAGGCGCCCAGGATGGTCCGGAAGTTGGTCATCGCGGCTACGCCGTATCGGCGCGCGGACCCGCCAACGACGGATCTGGGAACGTACTCCAAACTTCGAGATCGAACGGTCGCACCGACACAATCGCCGACACGGGTACGCCGACCGGCAGGTCACCGGTCATCCCTTGTGCCTGCTGCCACTCGATGATCGGGAAGTAATTCGTGGTGAGGTGCAGACTTAGTGTCTCGGGATGCCTGTAACCGCTCAGCACGGGAACCAGGAGAACATCCGCACTCTGCGGTTGCCCGATGATGATCTTCTGGACGAACGCGACGTAAGACTTCCCCGTTTCCAGAGAGACCTCCACGAGTCCGCGTTCGCTCATGGCGTTGTGAAGGAGGACCTCCCGTAGCCTTCCAGCTCGTTCCGCCGCTCTAAGGTTTGCCATCTCGCGCGGAACCCGCCCGGACATGATCGAAGCACACCTCTCTACGACCAGAGCGCACCCGTCTACGAGGACAGCGACAACCGCAGCGAGGATTACGCTCAGCACAGCCGCCGAGACGACCGTCCCGTATTGCTCGCCGAGCGTTGCGTGAGCGAGCGCGGCCTTCACGACCCGCGCGTTACCCAGATCGAAGCCAACCGCAACCAAGAAAGAAACGGCATAGAAGAAAACACCCGCCAAGGCACAGGCGAACACCAGGTGATACCCGGGTAGCGGCTGCACCCGCGGCCGCGTGAGGCTACACGCGAGTAGGAAGAGATATCCGCCAAGCGCCGGGAACAGCGCCAGCCCGAGCTCCATCGCGAGCGGCGGCTATCGGACCGGGAGGTCCCGATCAGTCGGTTTGCTGCGGTGGACGACGCATTGGATCCTGCTCTTCGTACATCCGCTTCAGGAGTTCGAGCATCTTTTTCGTCTTCTGCGCCCGAAACAAGTCGTCAAGATCGACCCAGTAGGTCGTGTGGGTGAGATCCCATCGTGAATGCACCTTGATGGGTGAATCCTCCTGGGAGCCGGCCTCTCCGGCCTTCAATTCTTCCTTGCGATGGGCCGCGGACCCCGCCGCGGCAACTGCAACACCACTACCCATGGGAACGATCCCATTGTAACCAACGGCGGGAACCCGTCCCCCAGCGGCTGACCAGGAGGCCCACCGCGGCGGTGGCGAGGGAACCCACCATGACGTCCCACGTCCACGCGAGGGGAAAGCCGGCCAGCCGGATCGCCGCCGGGGCCGCGAAACCGCCGGCCATCCCGATCAGCACGGCGGTGGGTTCGGTGCGCCGCGCGAAGACCGCCAGCAGGAAGGCCCCCACCGTCGGTCCGGAGGCGTAGGAGAGCACCGAGAGGCCGGCCTCCAGGGCCGAGGGCGCCCGCTGGGCCATGAGCGCCACCCCGGTCTGCACGATCCCCCAGACCACCACGAACTGCCGGCCGACCCGGACCTGCCCGGAGTCGCCGCCGGCGCCTCCCGCCGTCCCCCGCCGCTGTTTCCAGGGCAGCCAGAAGTCCCGCACGGTGGTCGAAGCGAGGCTCACGAGGGATGGAGAAAGCGCTGCCGCCACCACCGCGGCGAGGGTGACCCCGGCGGCGAGGCCGGAGAGGTTCTCCGCGACGAAGGTGGGGAGCACTTCGTCGGGACGGGCGAACTCCCGGCCGTCGTAGTAGTGCCAGAGCCAGGCGCCGATGCCCAGGAAGAGCCCGAACTGGAGCAAGGCCCCGAACCCGGAAATCACCAGACCCGCCTGGGCGTGGCGGAGCGAACGCGCCGCGAGCAGCCGCTGGGCCAGGTACTGGTCCGCCCCGTGGGTCGCGAAGGTGAGGAAGAACCCGCCGGCCACCCCGGCCCAGATGGTGTAGGGGATGGTGAGGTCGAAGGCGGGCAACACCACGGCGAACTTCCCGGCCTCGCGGGCCGCAGGGATCCAGGCGAGCGGCTCGGGGCCGCTTCCCTGCCAGAGCGCCGCGACGATCACCCCGGCCCCGATGAGATACACGCCGAGCTGGATCACGTCGGTCCAGATGGTGGCCTTGACCCCGCCCTCCTCCGAGAACACGACCATCGCGGCCGCGAGCGCCACGATGCACCACCACTCGGGAACCCCGGCGACGATCGCCACCATGAGCGCGGCGGCGTGGAGCCGGACGCCGTCGGCGAGGTTGCGGTAGACGAGGAAGATGGCGGCGGCGGCGCTCCGCACCCGGGTGCCGAACCGCTGCAGGAGGAGTTCGTAGGTGGTGACCACCTGCCCGCGGAAGTAGGCCGGCAGCAGCACCAGCGCGATCCCTACCCGGCCCAGCAGGAACCCGATCGCAAGCTGCAGGAAACCGAAGTTCCCTTCGTAGGCGAACCCGGGAATCGAAGTGAAGGTGAGGACGCTGGTCTCGGTCGCCACGATGCAGGCGGCCACCGCCCAGTAGGGGGCGGACCGGCCGGCCAGGAAGAACCCGGTGACCGTCCGATCCCGGCGACCCACCCAGATGCCGAACGCCGTGATCCCGGCGAGGTAGCCGACAACGACGAGGACGGTGGAAGCCGAAACCATCAGTTGAGACCGCCGCCGGCGCTACTCCGCGCCACGGCGTCCGGGAAAGCCCGGGTTCGGGAGTGTTTGCCGCACCGGTCTAACAGCCGGTGGTGAAACCCGGGTGAGCGCCGAGGCTGGCGAGGCCCAGTTCTCCCGGTGGGCGCCCGGCTGACAAGGCGCGCGAGGGAGGAGCCCCCACCGGGAGAACTGGCCCGAGTGTATTTCGACCGAAGCGCAACGATGAGCGGCGCGAAGCGACGCGGTTCAGCCGGGATGGATCGCCGGCCGAGCCCCCACCGGGAGAACTGGGCCGCCTGGGTTTCACCACCGGCTGTTTAACCGGCGCGCAGAATCCGGCCGCGAGAGCTGACCCGGAAGCCATCCGGGAGCACCCGCTCCACTCCGGGGCGGTGGCCGCGGATTTCCCACTCCAGGTCGGCCAGGAGTTCGGAGATCGCGATCCGGACCCTCACCGAGTCCTCTTCGTCGGAGACGAGCGCCTCGAGCAGCGCATCCCGGGTCGCGGGCTCCGCGTACGTCCGGAGTGCCGCCACCGCGGCGATCCGCACGGTGTCGTCGCTGCTCATGAGGCAACGCGCCACCCCCGCGGCGATTCCTTCGGTGTCGAGTCCGGCGAGAAAGCCGACGATCTGGACCGCTTTCGGTCCCCGGATGGCCACCGCGTCGCCGTCCTGGAGCACTGCGAAGAGGAATTCGGCCAACTCGTCGGTTGGCAGGAGCTTCGAGAGGGCGTCCATCGCCCAGGTGATGTCATCGTGGCCCCTCAGGTAGCGCCGCAGCGGATCGGCCGCGCGGTCGCCCTGCTCGACCAGCAGGTCGCGGACCCAGCGCTTTTCCTGATCGTCCTGCTCCAGATTCCCGGAGGTGATGGTGAACCGCCGGGCGAGCTGGTAGATCGCCTCGGGGGTCCCGACCCGGACGAGCCGGTCGGCAGCGTCCATCCGGGGCTCCGGCTGCGCGTACCGCTCGGTGAGCGTCTTCGCCGCGCGCCGAATGCGGGCCGCCTCCCGGCCCTCCCGCGAAAAGAGTTCGAGAATCACGATCCGGAGTCCGCTTCCCCGATGCGGTGGAGCGGGACGTTTTCGATGCCGTAGCGCTGCCAGTCGCCGTAGTCGAAGTGCCACCACTCGTGCTCGTAAACGGCGAAGCCCTCGCGCTCCATGAGCGTTCGGAGCAGTTCCCGAAGCCAGCGCTGTTCCGAGGTCCCGCCAGCGTAGCGGGGGAAGGCGCGTTCCGAAAACTCGTCGTAACCCGAGACGAAGACCTGCACCTCGCCGGTGGCGCGGTCGTAGAGGCCGATGTCCACCGCGGCGCCGCGATTGTGCCGCGACCCCGCAGCGGGATCGGCGACGAAGATTCGCTGGGGCTCGGGAGTGGCGTCGAAGAACATCTTCGTGACCCGCCACGGACGGTAGCCGTCGTGGACCACCACGCCGTAGCCGTACTCCCCGAGCGCGGCGTGCGCCCGGGCGAGAGCCTCGGCCGCGGGACGCTGCAGGAAGGCGTCCGCGACCTCGTAGAAGGCGGCTCCCATGAAGTTGTTCTCGCCGGCGTAGCGGACGTCCAACCGAATGGTGGAGTCCAGGTCGGTGAGCCGGACGAGATCCGAATCGCGGAAGTCGCCTTCCTCGGCCGGCGGAGACGCATCGCCGGCGAGCCGCCGGAGCTCCGAGACCGGTAGCAGGGGCTCGATGCGGAAGGTCCCTTCGCCCGGGCCGGGCCGGCGCGGGAAGACGATCCCGGAGAGATCCGCTCCCCTCACCCGCCCGTCATCGTCCCTGAGAAAGCGGAGCGACTCGCCCGGGTAGAGACCCCCGTCCGGGAAGTGAAAGCGGTTCGGGTCTTCGGCGGCGGCAGTGAGCGGGTAGCGCTCCAGCCATTCGATCAGCACGGTGAGGGCGCCGTCGCGCTCGAAGACGAAGAGAATGTTGTGATCCCAGCCGTACTCGCCGAGGAAGGGCATGAACTCCGCCGGCGGGGGAGGCGGACGCGGGTTGGGGACGCGGCGGAATTCCCGCTCGCCGATGCGGAGGGATTCGACCGCTTCGGCCTCCAACTCGTCGCCGATCGTGACTTCGGGCCCGAAGGACAGCCGCGAGTCGGCGACGAGCACGCCCGGGGTGTCCGAGGCGCGAAGTTCCAGAGTGGCGCTCCCGATTTCCAGCTCGGCGCGGCCGCCGCGGGCCAGCACCCGAAGCCGGCTGGCGCTCTCGGACTCGTACAAACCGTGAAGCCGCCTCGCCAGCCCTTCGGGCAGCGGCGCGGAGCGGGGGAGCGCACCCTCGGTTCCCGAACGGAGGGCGAGCGCCCCCCGGAGCGCGAGCCGGACGATCCGGGAGGCCACGGCATTCGTGAAATCCACGTTCGTCACCGCGACGGCGCCGAGTCCGACCTCGGGCAGGAAGGCGAGTTCGGTGGAGTACCCGTAGATCGCGCCCCCGTGGCCGACCACCGCGTAGGAGGTGGTTTCGCCGGCGGCGTTTCGGGCCTCCAGCGTGCCCCGGTTGAAGCCGAGCCCGAACCCGCTGGGCTCGGGGTCCTCGGGATCGTCCGGGAACTGGACGCGCCACATCTCGGCGAGCGACGCCCGGTCAAGCACTCCGGGGAGCTCGCCTCCGGCCAGCAGGGTCATGAACTTGGCCAAATCGCGGACCGAGGTGACCATCGAACCCGCCGGGGCCATTCCGAGCGGGAAGTCCGGCGCGGGAAACTCCCGGCCGTCGTAGCTCCACATCGACGCCTGCGCCAGCCGCTCCGCCGGCGCGGAGGCCAGCGAGAAGGAACTCGAATCGAGCCCGAGCGGGACGAGCACCTCCTCGGTCACCGCCACGGCAAAGGGCTTCCCCGCGGCGTGCTCCAGCACGCGCCCCACCACCGCGATCCCCGCGTTCGAGTACTTCTGCCGCCGGCCCGGAGGGAAGACGAGCGGGACGCCGTTCAGGCTCTCGACGGTGGCGGCGAGCGAGGGGTCGGTGTCGTCGAAGTAGTGACCCACCGGGGGCTCGCGCACGAGTCCCGCGCGATGCGCCATGAGCCGGCGCAGGCTGACTCCGCCCTCCTCGGGTACGCCGGCGGGTGCGAAGCCGGGGAGTAGCTCCGAGACCTCGGCGTCGAGATCCAGCTCACCGGCTGCCTCGCGGGCCACCACCGCGATGTCGGTGAAGAGCTTCGAAACCGAACCCACCCGGAAGAGGGTGTCCGCATCGGTGGGTACGCCCGGCTGCGCCTCGTCGAATCCCTGCGCCCCGTCGAATCCCTGCGCCTCGCCGAATCCCCGCGCCCAGACGATGCGGTCGCCGTCGGTGAGGGCGAGCGCGAGCGCCGGGATTCGTTTGTGCTCCATTTCGGCGGCGACGAATTCGGAGAGCCGGGCCGCCAGGTCCTGGTAGCCGGACTCGGGTCCGACGGTGGCGGGCTGCGGGGCGCCCTGCGGGGCGGCCTGTTGGGCGGCCTGTTGGGCGGCCTGCTCCCCGCAGCCGGCGAACAGCGCCACCGCCAGCGCGGCGGCGCCGAGGTTTCGGAATCCGCCCGTCACCGCGCTACTCCGCGGCCATTTGTGTTCCCCGGAGGGTGGACGCCGCCGGTCCACTGCGGATCGTCGAGGGTGTCCGGCGCCGGCCCGCCCAGTTCCCGGCCCGCCGGGCGGCCGCCGAGCGCATCGTCGAGGAAATCGGCGACCCGATTCCAGAGGATCCCGGGCGGGGGGTAGTCGTCGAAGCCGTGCTCCCCGCCCGGGAGCACCCAGCGCCTCGAGGGAAGCCCGGCCGCCAGCCGGGCCTCGTGGAGCTCCAGGCTGTGCTCCGGGGGCACCTGGCGGTCGCGGTCGCCGTGCAGGAAGAGCACCGGCCCCGGGATCTCGGCGATCACTTCGATGGGCCGGACTTCCCGGATGCGGAGACCGGTCCGCGCCCAGACGAAGAGCGAGAGGGGCCCGCGGAGCGCCGGAACGCCTCCCCGCATCTCCAGCATCGAACCCGCGGCCCGCCAGAGGTCGGCGTAGGGGGCATCGAGCGCGAGCGCCGGAAGATCGCCGAGTTCGGCGGCGGCATAAATTGCGGCCGCGGCGCCGTTCGAGGTGCCGAAGACCACCACCCGGGATTCGTCGGTGTCCGGCCGCGAGCGCAGGTAGCGCACCGCCGCGCGCACGTCGTGGCGTTCGTTCCAGGTGTAGGTGATGTATTCGCCGTCGCTCGAACCGCGGCCGGAGAGATCCATCGTCAGGATCCCGTAGCCTCGCTCCTGCAGGAATTCGGCCCCGTGGTCGAGTGCCTGATAGCGGGACGAGTGGGCGCCATGCACCCACACCACCGCCCGCCCGTCGCTGTCCGCGGGCGGCGGGATCCACCAGCCCCGGAGGACGTGGCCGCTTCCCGAGGCCAGCGAGACCTCTTCGTAGGGCAGTCCGAGGTCGCCGGGATGGCGGACGTAGCGCGCCAGCCGGAGTTGAAGCGTGAGATCCGATCCCCCTCGCACGACCCCGAGTTCCACCGTCTCTCCCGCCGTCCGGGTGCTGATGAGACCGCCCATCGCGGCTCGCGCGTCGCGATACGCCACCCCGTCCACCGCGGTGACCCGGTCCCCATTCTGCAGTCCGGCCTCCCGGCCCTGGGCGGTGACCCGCCGCATGACAAAGCCTTCGCCGTCTTCCGCGGGCCGCGAAAAGCCGATGAACGCAACTCCCGGCGGGGGACCGCCGGCGGGCGGCATGACGCCCCCGAAGCCCGGGCTGTCCGGGCTCCGCCGCAGCCCGGTCGTATAGGCCAGCGCCATCCGATCGAGGAGCCGGACCCCGAACAGCACCGGAACAAACGCCAGGACGACTGCTCCGACAACGAGTAGCCTCCGGTGCAGGACACGCATCGCCGGGATTCTAGGAGACGGGGACGAACAAGGAGGGACCGCGGGCCAGAGTTGGCGTCACCACCGGGAGGCGGCGCCGACCTCCAGGCCGGCATCGCCACCCCCCGGGCCGCGAAACCGCGTACCGCCGATCCGGATGGATGGCGCGCGACCTGGGGAGAGTCCCCCGGATCAGGACACCCGACCAGGACATAAGCCGCTTATGTTAGATTGCGGCCATGGACCCGCCGGCGGCTCTGAAGGAGTACCTCTCCCGGATCGGCCGCAAGGGCGGAATGCGCAGCCGCCGCGAGTTGTCGTCCGCTCAGGCGCGCGACATGGTGCGGGTCCGCGAGGCCCGGCGAGCGTTCCGCACGTTCCACGCCCAGTGCTTCTGGCACCTTCGCCCCGACCTGGCCGTCACCCTCGACGACGTCCCGGAGATCGTCCGGGGTCTGCGGCAACACGGCGGCCGGAAAGGGTTCGTCACCGCGGCCCGGCTATGCCGCTGAGTTCCGCCCAGGCGGAGGTGCTGCGCCTTAACAGCCTGTGGCGAAACCCAGGCGGCGTTCGAGCGGCGATGCATCCCGGCTGAACCACTCCGCTTCGCCCCCCCACCGGGAGAACTGGCGTTCTGCGTTGCGTTTCGGTCGAAATACACCAGGTATTCCTCCCTCACGCGCCTTGTCAGCCGGGCGCCTCGCCGCTCTCGGCGCTCACCCGGGTTCCACCACAGGCTGTTATCGCCGGAAACCGCAGCCCGGACAGCTACGTCGCGGGCGCCACCGTGCTCCACCGTGCGGCGACGACGCCCCGCTACTCCGTGGACCTCGATCTCTTTCACGATCTGGCAGACAGCGTAGCCCGCAGCGCGGAAGCGGATGCGGCCACCCTGCGCGCGGCCGGTCACGAGGTTTCCTGGCTGCTCCGCGCGCCGGCTTTCCATCGCGCGGTCGCGCGGGTACATACCGGGTCGCTAAGGATCGAGTGGGCGCAGGACAGCGCCTTCAGGTTCTATCCATTGTCCAGAGATGACCGTTTCGGGTACCGCCTGCACGATGCCGACGCCGCGGTCAACAAGGTCCTGGCGCTGGCGGGGCGAAGCGAGATCCGCGACTTCGTCGATGTGCTCCATCTCGATGACACCTACCTGTCGCTGGGAGCGCTGGCCTGGGCCGGCTGCGGCAAGGACCCCGGTTTTAACAGCCGGTGGTGGAACCCAGGCGGCGTTCGGCCGACGATCCATCCCGGCTGAACCGCGTCGCTTCGCGCCGCTCATCGTTGCGTTTCGGTCGAAATACACTCGGTATTCCTCCCTCACGCGCCTTGTCAGCCGGGCGCCTCGCCGGCCTCGGCGCTCACCCGGGTTCCACCACAGGCTGTTACCCCGGACTTCCTGCTGGAGCAGACGGCGCGGCATGCGGCTTATACCCAGGGGGATCTCGACCGGCTGGCGCTCCGAAAACCGCTCGACCTCGGCATCCTCAAACGACATTGGCTGGTGGCGGTGGAACGAGCGCGAAGCCTCGTGGCGGAACTTCCGGCCACCGAGGTCGGCTGCCTCTACCTCGACGCCGAGGGACGCCCGGCCACTCCGGATCCGTCGTCGGATGGATTCCGGACGCTCACTCGCCACTGGGGCTCCGTGCGCGGCGCCTGGCCCACGCTGTCGGCCTCCGGCGGTTAGCCAGCCGGCATCGTCCGCGCGACGAGCGAAACAAACTCTGGTCAGTTGCCGCGCAAGGCCGGTGCCCCTGCCATCCAGCCAGGGTGCGCCGCCGGGGAGGGAACGCCGGCCAGTTCTCCCGGTGGGGGCGTTCACACCGGCATCCTGCCGATCCACGCGTCGTGCGAGGCGGCGGGAGGGCCCGATCCTGATCGAGAGGATGATGCCGCCTGCCAGGCGCGACGGCCCCGGCTCAGGCCAAGAGCAGGAACGCGATGATGGCGACGACCAGCGTTGCCTGCAGCCCCAGGACGCCCCACATGAGACGCGACTGCTGGTTCTCAAGCCGTTCGATCCGGGCGTCCATCCTCGCAACGATCGTGGCGAGCGCGTCGATCCGGGCACCGAGCGCCTCCATCCGGGCGTCGAGCGCTTCCATCCGGGCATTCGTGCTCTCCACAAATGCGTCGATCCGGGCGCCGAGCGCCTCCATCCGGGCACTGAGCACGTCTATCCGGGCGCCGAGTTGCGCCACCACGTTCTCACCCGCCGCGGACATGATCTCTTCCGTCACAGTATAGGCACGCTCGGGGTCGCCGAGGACCGAGAGGAGCATACGAAAGAGTTCCCGGTGCCGCTTCGGTGGAGACTCCCGTGACCCGTCCGACGTCGAGGCCGTAGCGGCGGAGGCGGCCGGGTTGGCTTCAGGTGTGGATTCCGTGGGCGGACTCATGCAGCGTTCTCCAGTGCGTTCGGGTCGGGCGATTCCACCCGCCCCTCTACGCACAGACGAGAATCGGACTACTTTCTTCGCGCGGCGCGAGCCTTTGTGGAAAACTCGAAGCGAAGAGAGCACCCCGAACCTCGTTGAAGACTGTGCGGCGGCCCCGGCGCCATAACCGATCGCTTCATGGCCCGATAGGCTCCGCGGCTCTCAACGATGACGAAGATCACCGAACCGGCCAGCGTCCGCCTCGGCACCTGGAACACCCAGTGGGCCGTTCCCGGCAGCGCCAGGGGCGGTCGCGTCAGCACCTCGCTCGCCGACCCCGGCTGCGACGTCCTGTGCGTCACGGAAGGATCGGCAGGTCTCGTTCCCGGGGAAGGCCACATCATCGATGCCGGCACCGACTGGGGATATTCCCTGCCGCGCGAAGGTCGCCGGAAGGTAGTTCTCTGGAGCCGATCGCCGTGGACCGAGGTGGATTCCCTCGGTTCGGAGGATCTCCCGGGCGGGCGCTTCGTCAAGGGCGTCACCGAGACCGCCGGCGGTCCGCTCGCCGTCGTCGGCGTTTGCATTCCCTGGGACGGGGCTCACGTCGGCACCGGCCGAAAAGACCGGGCGCGCTGGCAGGACCACCAACGTTGGCTTGAGGCGTTCGAAGGGCTCCCGTATCGGAGCGCCGCGCGGCGCACCGTCGTCCTGGGAGACTTCAATCAGCCGATTCCGCGGGCTCGGACACCCCGGAGGGTCCACCAGGCGCTGCTCCGCGCTTTCGAGGGATTGGAGATCGGAACCGCCGGGGACCTCCCCGGTGCGCGGGGACGGGCCATCGACCACATCGCGCACACGCAGGATCTGAAGCGGACGGGCCCCATCGGCGTCTGGCCCCAGCGAAACGACCAGAACGAGCCCATGTCCGACCACTTCGGCGTCTGGGCCGATTTCGCGCTTCAGGGTCGCTGATTCGCCCGTTTCGGGCGCGTCTCCGCGGGAACTGAGAACGTCTACCCGGGAGCGAAGCTGGAGAATCACGCTCTCTCCGGCCGCAGACATGATTGCCTCATTGACAGTATGGGCACGCTCCGGAATCTTCACTATCGAATGCAGCAGGCGAAGAAGCTCGCGGCGTAGCTTCGGCGAGGACTCCGCCGAGGGTTTCCCGCTCGACGAGGCGGATGGAGCGGGTACCCGGCCGCTTCCGCGGGCGGATTCCGTGGTCGGACTCATACCGCGTTCTCCAGGCCCTTCGGGGCGGATGGCTCCTTGCCTTCTCTACCCAAAGACGAGAATCGGACGTTTTCCTGCTCAGCGGGTGGACGCTTGGGGAAAACTCGGAGCGATGAGGCCACGGCGAACCTCCCTCAAAACGTGGCCGGCCGGGCGCCGACGACCGCTCACTTCGTGGCGGGTAGACTCGGCGGTTCTCAATGTTGGCGAAGATCACCGAACCGGCCACCGTCCGTCTCGGCACCTGGAACGTCAAGTGGGCCGTGCCCGGCAGCGCCAAGGGCGTTAGCGTCAGCACCTCCCTCGCCGCCCCCGGCTGCGACATCCTGTGCGTCACCGAAGGATCGGCAGGTCTGCTGCCGGGGGAAGACCACATCATTGATGCTGGCCGGAACTGGGGCATCCCCGCGCAGCGCGAAGACCACAGGAAAGTACTACTCTGGAGCCGATCCCCATGGACCGAGGTGGATTGCCTTGGGTCCCCGGACTTTCCCAGCGGCCGGTTCGTCAGGGGCGTCACCGAAACACCCATCGGGGCTCTGACCGTCATCGGCGCCTGCATTCCCTGGAAGGGAGCCCGCGCCAGGTTTGGCCGGACGGATTGGCAGGACCATCATGCTTGGCTGGAGGCATTCGAAGGGCTTCCCTGGCGGCGCACTACGGACCGCATGGTCGTCTTGGGAGACTTCAATCAAAAGCTTCCGCGGGACATGCGCCGGGTGCGGGCACCCAGAAAAAAGAAACTGCGCCGGGCCTTTGATGGCCTGGAAATCTCGACGAAAGGGGAAATTCCCAGTGCGCCGAGGCTGGCCATTGACCACATCACCCACACGCCGGATCTGAGGCGCACGGGGCCAATCGGAATCTGGCCCGAGCGAAACGACCGGAGCGAGCGGGTGTCCGACCACTTCGGCGTCTGGGCCGATTTCGCGCTTCAGGGTCGCTGATTCGCCCGTTTCGGGCGCGTCTCCCCGGCCTCCACCAGGACGGGCGCCAGGACGGGCGCCAAGAAGGGCGCCAGGGTCAGGGCGCAGCGGACGGCGAAACGTCCCGGAAGAACGCGCAACCGGGAAACCTGCCCCGACGCGGAAGCAGGGTCACAATCGGGAGGGCTCGGCTGTCCGCCCGCGCTGTAACTTCCAGGGCAGCCAGGACGTATGACAAACGGAGGGATGCTCCACGATCAGGAAATCACGAGGCTTGTCCGCGTATGCCAGGAAGCCGACCGGCAGAGGCCGGCCGGCGGAGAGGATGCTGACCAGGCTGCCGCCCAGGACGCCTGGGGCGCCCTCTACGAGCACTTCCATCCCCAGGTGCTCGCGTTTTGCCGCCGAACGCTGCCCGGCGACTCGGGCGAGGACCTCGCCGGCGAGATCATGATGAAGACCCGCTTCCGGTTGGATTCCTTCGACGCTTCGCGCCCCCTGGGGCCCTGGCTGTTCCGGATTGCGGCCAATCGGTGCTGGGACGAGGCGCGCAAGAACCGCCGCTCCGAACCCCTGGACGACGAAGGCGCGACCCAACTGGCGTCCGATTCTCCGAGCCCGCTCGACCGGCTGATCACCGCCGAACGCCGCGAGCGGGTCCGCGAGGCGCTCTCCGGGCTGCCGCTCCGACAGCGCTTCGCGCTCACCCTGCGCTACGGCGCGGGGCTCAGCTACCAGGAGATCGCCGACACCCTCGGGATCACCCGCACGAACGTGGGGGTACTCCTGCTCCGCGGGCGGCGCCGGATGCGGGACCAACTCGCCGGAGAGGGAATCGCCGGAGAGGACGTCGTCTGATGGCCACCGTCGAGCACTTCTCGGAACTCCAGCTCCTCGCCCTGCTGGACGAAGAGCTGCCCCGCCCCGAGGCGGCCGCGGCGCGCTCCCACGTGACCCGCTGCTTTCCCTGCCACCGGCTCTACGAAGGCCTCCGCCGCGAAAGCGACGTCCTGCGGGCGGCCGCCGCCCCGGAGACGGCCTCACGGCCCGAGGTCTCCCACGAACTCGGCTGGGTCGTCGCCGCCGGCCTCGTCCTCTCGCTGGGACTCGTCGCCTTGCGCCGGGCCTTCCTGGGAATCGAGGAAGCGGCGGCTGAGACGCCGATGCCGGACGCCCTTCCCGTGCTCTCGGATCTCGGTTTCCGCCTTCTCTCCCTGCTGGACGTCCAACAGCTCGGACTTCAGATTGCCTACGGAGGCATCGTCATCATGACCCTCTTCGGTATTGCCCTGGCCTCGAACGCCATTCGCCGCTCCCGCGCCGGCGTCCTGCCGCTGCTGCTGGCGGCGCTGCTTCCCACTTTCGGCGCCCTCAGCGCCCCCGCCGAGGCCCTCGAGGTCGTCACCGGGGACGGCGCGGGATGCCGGGTCGCCCCGGAGCAGGTGGTGAACGACGACCTGCTGCTCCTGTGCGAGGAAGCAGTCATCCAGGGCACGGTGCACGGGGATCTCTACTTCGCCGGCCGCTCCCTCGTCGTCAGCGGGCGGGTGGACGGTGACGTGTTCGGCCTCGGAAACGACCTGACGATTGACGGAAGCGTCGGACTCAGCCTGCGGGGCGCGGCCCAGACGGTCCGGGTCGCCGGGGAGCTGGGTCGCGGCCTTGCCGCCGCGGGGGAACAGATCTCGATCCTCCCCGGAGCTTCGGTGGGGGGCAGCGTAATGGCGGCCGGTGATCGGCTCACCGTCGCTGGACCCGTCGGTGGTTCCGTGCTCGCCGCCGGAGGCCGACTGGAGGTGGATGCGGCCATCGAAGGGAACCTCAAGTACCACGGGGAGGAACTCCATCTCGGATCCGGGGCCAGGATCGGCGGATCGGCCAACTACACCGGACCGTCGGAACCCGAACGCGAGCCGGGAGCGTCCGCGGTGGAGTGGTCCGAACCGGAACCGGAAGAGGAGAGCGCCTGGGACACCGCCATGAGCCTCTTGACCCGCTGGGGGATGGGAATTGCGCTCGGGCTCGTTCTCGTGCTGCTCGCCTCCGGGCCGCTCGGCGCGATGGCCGCCATCGGGGGGAGGCCCGTCGCCCCGCTGCTGCTCGGCTTGTTGCTGTTCGTGGGGCTCCCCTTCGCGGCGATCCTGTTCGCGATCACGTTCATCGGGCTGCCGATCGCCTTCGCGGTCGGAGCGCTCTACCTCTTCCTGCTCTTCGCCGCGCGGGTGGTGGCGGCGATGGTGATCGGCCAGGCGATCCTCGGGCTGGCTTCCACGAACGTCCAGCGGATCGGTCGGATCGCGCTGGGTCTCGGGATTCTCGTGTTGGCCGTGGAAGTTCCGGTCATCGGCGGGATGGTCACTCTCCTCGTCATGTTCTTCGGCCTCGGCGCCTTCGGGCTCTGGGTGTGGCGCTCGCGGCGCCCGGCGGTGGTCGCGTAGGTCCTGATCCTTTCTTCCCGGAATCTCATGGTCATCGCGGTCGGCGTGGGCTATCGTTGAAACATGCGTTTGCATGTTCATGTCGAGGACGAGTCGATCGCGCGAGTGGACGCCATCGCCGGGCCGGGAAGACGCAGCGCATTCATCCGGAAAGCCGTGCGCGCCGCTGTCGAACACCAAAACCGCTGGGATCTGATCGAGAAAGCGGCGGGAAGCATTCCGGATCACGGACACGAGTGGGACGAGGATCCGGCGGAGTGGGTCAGGCGCGGCCGCCGCGCGGATCCCCGCCGCAGGTAGGAGGATTTGAATGGGCTGGATCAGCGATCTCGTAAAGGGCGGGCGGCCCCGCCCCGAGCACTCCCCTCCCCCGCCGCCCTCACCGCGGGACGTCCAGATCGCGACCGCGGTGCTGCTTGTCGAAGTTTCGGCGGCCGATCACGACGTGGACGAGCGCGAGAAGCAGGAGATCGTCCGGAGCCTCGAATCGGCCTTCGCACTGACGCCGGAAGAGACGGCCGAGATCGTCGCGGTAGCCGGCCGGCGGTCCACCGAGGCGGTCTCGCTCTACGAGTTCACCCGGCTGGTGGACCGGAGCCTCGCGAAGGAGCACAAGGCGACGATCATCGAGTTGCTGTTCCGCGTCGCCTTCGCGGACGGGTGGCTCGCCGGGGAGGAAGAGCACGTCATCCGCCAGGTAGCAACGCTGCTGCACGTCGAGCATCCGGCGTTCATCGCGGCCAAGCTCCGGGCGAAGGGTTAGCAGCCTGTGGTGAAACCCACGTGAGCGCCGAGGCTGGCCAGTCCTCCCGGTGGGGGCGAGGCGCCCGGCTGACAAGGCGCATGAGGGCGGAGCCCCCACCGGGAGAACTGGCCCGTGTGTATTTCGACCGAAACGCAACGAAGAACGCAGCGAAGCGGAGTGGTGAACAGCCGGTGGTGGAACCCACGCGAGCGCCGAGGCTGGCCAGTCCTCCCGGTGGGGGCGAGGCGCCCGGCTGACAAGGCGCGTGAGGGCGGAGCCCCCACCGGGAGAACTGGCCCGTGTGTATTCCGACCGAAACGCAACGATGAGCGGCGCGGAGCGGCGCGGTTCAGCCGGGATGGATCGCCGGCCGAACGCCGCGTGGGTTTCACTACCGGCTGTTTGGCCGGGATGGATCGCCGGTCGAACGCCGCGTGGGTTTTGCCACAGGCTGCTAGTGTGGTGTCCCGCAAATAGCGATGATAATATGGGGTCCTCCCAGGAGGTCCCCATGCCGAAAGGACGCCCCCTGTCGCCACTCGTCCTCGATGAGGAACAGCGAGGCCAACTGATGGCCCTGTCCCGATCCACCTCCATGCCCCACGGACTGGTGCAGCGGGCGCGGCTGATTCTCGCGAGCGCCGAAGGCCTCTCCAACCAGGCGGTGGCGGAACGCGTCGGCCTCACGCCCAACGTCGTGGGGAAGTGGCGACGCCGCTTCCGGGAGGCCGGGGTCACCGGCCTCCACGACGAACTCCGCCCGGGACGGCCGCGCACCTACAGCGACGAGAAAGTGGCGACGCTCATCAACCATGCCCTCCAGGAAGAGCCCGACAATGCCACCCATTGGAGCGTGCGCTCCATGGCGGACGCGCAGGGAGTCTCCAAGAGCACGGTGCAGCGCTGGTTCACCCTGTTCGGCGTCAAGCCGCACCTGACCCGGACCTTCAAGCTCTCTACCGACCCCTTCTTCATCGAGAAAGTCCGGGACATCGTGGGGCTCTACCTCCATCCACCGGACAACGCCATGGTCCTCTGCGTGGACGAAAAGTCCCAGATCCAGGCCTTGAACCGCACCCAGCGAGCCTTGCCCCTGGGCCTGGGCTATGTCGAGGGCTACACCCACGACTACCTCCGCCACGGCACCACCACCCTCTTCGCCGCCCTGGATGCCGCCACCGGAAAGGTCATCGCTCGCTGCCGCCAGCGGCACCGCCATCAGGAGTTCCTCGACTTCCTGCGTCTCATTGACCGCGAAACTCCGGGAGATCTTGACCTCCACCTGGTGGTCGACAACTACGCCACCCACAAACACCCCAAGGTCCGCGCCTGGCTGGCCCGCCGACCTCGTTTCCACCTCCACTTCACCCCGACCTATGCCTCCTGGCTCAACCAGGTGGAGCGCTGGTTCGGACTCATCAGCCAGCAGGCCATCAAGCGCGGCAGTTTCCAAAGCGTCACCCAGTTGAAGCAGACGATCATGGCTTTCACCGACCAATACAACCACAACTCCACCCCCTTCGTTTGGGTCGCCACCGCACAATCCATCCTGGAGAAGCTGGAACGACTAGCAACTCGTATTTGCGGGACGCCACACTAGATTCGACCCATGAAAGCGGCGGCCAGAGAAAAGCTCCACGATCTGGTGGATCGACTCCCGGATGCGCAAACCGCCGTTGCGGCGAGGGTTCTGGAATCCTTGGCCGGGCGCGGAAGTCCGGGGCGCACACCGGTGGCGGCGCTGCCTCTGGACGGGGACGAGCTGAGCGATGAGGCGGTGCGGGCGATCGAAGAAGGGATCGCGGATCGCATGGCCGGTCGAACTCATACCTCGGACGAGGTGAAGAGAGAGCTGGGCATCTGAGCGAACGCGCGTCCTATTCGAATCGCGCGCTTCGCGACCTGAAGCGGCTTGATCGGCGCGCCCGGATTCGGGTGGTCGAGGCGGCGCGGAGCAGGAGGCTGTCGGAGGGTTCCCATGAGCACCGGGGCGGACCGGGTTGCTTCGGCTCAATCCAGTGGTCAGGGGAGCCCTGGGAACGCAGGACATATCCAGGCTCTTTCCCAGCGGGAACCGTGCTCGGTTCCCACGAAAATCACGTCTCAGGTGGGGCTCGGGAGGCTGCCATTGACGGCCACCATGGAAATGACACGTGTCAAACGACACGAACTTTGTCCCGGATAAACGACACCAACTTTGTCACCCGAGGAGGGGTCGGTGGTGGCGGAGAGAGGGTCTTTCGGCGGCGGCAGGGGGTCGGTGGTGAGCCTTGCTCCTACGCCCACCCCCTGGCCACATCCAGCAGCAGGTCGATCTCTTCGGCCGTGTTGAAGAGCGCCACCGACGCCCGGAGCTTCGCACCGCCGTCCCTGAAGCTCAGCTTGATCCGCGCCTCGTCGAGGGAGCGCCGAACCGTCTCGACGTCCCGGCCGGGCTCGAAGGTGACGATGGCGGACTGGTTGCCGGATGGGGTCCAAACGGCCATCCCCCGGGCAGTGAGCCCTTCGTGGAGGCGGTGGGCCAGACCCACGGTGTGCCGCTCGATGTCCTTCACGCCGATCCGGAGCAGGTAATCGAGGGCCGCGCTCAGTTGGTAGACCGATTCAAAGGCCAGGGACGCGTACCCATACTTTCGGGCGTCGTCATAGAGCCGGTAGCGGTAATCGCCTAGCGTCTCCGCTACGTGGAGGTGCCCGTAGCGATCCGGGGCCACGAGATCCAGGAGTTCTTCCCGGACATACATCGGGGCCACGCCATGCCCGGCAAGCAACCACTTGTAGGTCCCGGTAGCAAGGAAATCGATACCAGCCTGTTTCACGTCCAGATCCAGCATCCCGATCCCCTGGACCGCGTCGGCGTACAGGTAGGTGCCCCGGGCGTGGGCCAGTCTGGCGAGGGCCGCGAGGTCGTGACGGTAACCGTTCTGGTTGGAGACCCAGGTCACGGAGACAAGCCGGGTGCGTTCGTCGATGGACTCCGCGAACGCCTCCATCGACACAGCGCCCTCACGGGAGGGCACGACGCGAATCTCGACTCCCCTGGTTTCGGCGAGGTGCTGGTAGAGGACGTAGGTGGTCTGGAAGTGAAGATCGTCGATCACGACGTTGTCGCCGGGGCCGAGGTCGAGCGACCGGGCCACGATGTTTTCCCCGTCGCTGGTGGAATAGAGCAATCCGATCTCCGGTTCGCCAGCGCCGATGAGCCGGGCGAACTTGCGCCGCACGGCGTCGGCCTCCTCCACCATGGCTCCCAGGCTCAGGGGACTCCGGGTCTTCGCGTCGAGGAATGCCCGGACGGCGTCCACCACGGGGACCGGTGACGGCGCGATGTACGCGCAGTTGAGATAAACGCCCTCCTCGACCACCGGGAAGTCGCCCCGAACGCCGAGCGGATCGTCATCGACCGCGATCGGGCTCGCCGATCCCGGCCGGGTCATGACGGCAGCAGCGGAAACGTTGCCAATGAACTCGCGGCGCGTAACGTCCATGGTGCCACCTCCAGGTTGTGGGTAACCGCCGGCATCATAGGGGGTTTTCATGCGTGACTTGGCAAGCCCCGGCCGAAGCCGAACCATCCCCCCCGCAGTCGGGTCCTTGTCTGCCGGCCGCCTGCGGCGGCCTGTGCCGACCGGAGGTCGGCGTTCCCTTGCCTGCGCGTCGCTCTGCCCCGAGCGCAAAAAACAATGGCAGCGAACTTCGTTCGCTGCCGGCGTGACCGGGGGGAAAGTGTGAAAGGGGGGCACCCCCCCTTTCACAAAAAGACAACCAGGATTCGGAACTCGCCGCCGCGCGCCGGAGGCGCGCAAGGGAGTTCCGAATCAGGCGCGCAGCGCCTGGCGGTCCGGCACCGGGGCCCCATCCAAACGAACTGACGGCGGCACCCCCCGGTGCGTGCTGCGCAATGCGGAGGAACAACGGCGGGAGTTTCGCCCCCCTGCCGGGGGGCGATGCCGGTCTGAAGACCGGCGCTCCTAGGCCTGGTGCATGGTTTTGCCGCCGACGACGGTCTGGTGGATGCCGATGTGCTTGATCTGGTCGGGATCGTTCTCCGCCAGGTCGTGCGGATCCTGCTCGAGCATCACGAAGTCCGCCAGCTTGCCGGCCTTGATGCTGCCCTTCAGGTCCTCCTCGAACGACGCATGGGCGCCGTTGATGGTGCCGATCCGAAGCGCCTGGTCCATCGAGACCTTCTGGTTGTCGCCCCACACCCGGCCCTGGGTGTCCTTGCGGGTCACCATGGCCTGGAGCGCCATCATCGGCTCGTAGGGTCCCGGCACGTAGTCGGAAGCCCCGGCGACCGGGATGTCGTAGTCGAGGAAGGATTTGTGGGCGAACATCCACTTCATCTTCTCTTCGCCGTACTCCACCCACTTGTTCCCGTGGTAGTGGACGTAGGTCCAAAACGGTGTGGGGATGGAGCCGGTGTCCCGGATCCGGGCGAGGAGTTCCGGGTTCACCAGCGAGCAGTGCTCGAGGCGGTGCCGGGCGTCCCGCGGCGCGTCCGCGAGCACCTTTTCGTAGGCGTCGAGCACGTAACCGATCGTGAGGTCGCCATTCGCGTGGATCCCGATGTGGAAGTCGTGGGCGTGCGCATCCTCGACCGCCTCCATGATCTCCTCCGGAGTCATCGTCAGGATGCCGTGGTCGTCGGTGCCCTCGTACGGGGTGCTCATGTACATGGTGCGCCCGGAGGCCGATCCGTCGGCGCCGTACTTGACCGCGCCGATCCGGAGCCATTCGTTCCCGAAGCCGCGGTGGATCCCGGCGGCCTTCAAGCCGCTGTAGAGGTCCGAGTTCCCGGAGGCGAAGTAGTACATCCGGTAGCGCAGCTCGCCCGCGGCGTAGGCGTCCTCGAGGGCCCGGAGGCCTTCGGAGTCCCCGCCGGTCTGATGGACGCCAGTGATTCCCGCGGCGGTCATCAGCTTGGACATGTGGGCGACGCCCTGCCGGAACTCGGCGCGGCCGTAGACCCGGCGTTGCCCGACCCCGTCGAAGACGTCGTCGGCCCGCTCCTCGACGAGGCCCGTCAGTTCTCCGTTCGCGTCCTTTTCGAAACGGCCGCCCGGCGGATCGGCGACGTCGTTGGTCACGCCGGCCATCTCGAAGGCCTTCGAGTTGTACCAGTAGATGTGGCCGCCCCGGTGGGAGACCCGGACCGGAACCTCCGTCGACGCCTCATCGAGATCCTGCCTGGTGATCCGCCGGTACTGCCCGTTCTCGCCGGTGACCTTGGTGTCGTCGTACTTGAACCCGTCCACCCAGTAGCCGGCCTGGGTGTCGGCGGCGGCGGCGCGGATCGCCAGCTTGATGTCGTCGATGGTCCGGACGTCGAGGTTCACCTCGAAGAGATCGCGCATCCCGCCGGGGTGGCAGTGGGCGTCGATGAAGCCGGGCACTACCGCCATCCCGCCGGCGTCCACCACCTCGACGCCGGGCCCGGCGAGGTTCATGATCTCGTCGTTCGAGCCCACCGCCACGAACTTCCCGTGCTGGACGGCGAACGCTTCGGCCTGGTCCATCGTCTCCGCGCCCTCGCTGTATTCCGAGGTGTACACCCGGGCGTTATGCACGATCAGGTCGGGACGGCTCGATCCCGCCGACTGGCAGCCGGCGGCGGCTCCAAGCCCCGCAGCGGCAGCGGCGCCCGAGAGTTTCAGGAATTCGGCGCGGCTCAGGTTCTTGTCAAGCAGACGGGACATAGGCGATTTTCTCCGGGCGGGGGAAGGGTTCAGTCATCCGGCTGCCGGTGGGGAAAGGCAGCCGGCGTGAGCATACGGGGTGCAGCGGCGCTTGGGGAAGGGTGCGCTTGGGAGGGGTTGTCAGTTCACCCCACCCGGCCGCGGCGTAAGGCGCGGCGGCCCGCCCCCGCGGAGAGCGTCGTTCAGCGAGTCGATCCGCCCCCGGACCGCCTCCCAGGCGGCGATCCGCTCGTCGTACTCGGCGTCGAGCGAATCGATCCGGGCGCGGACCTCGGCATCGGGCGCCTCGGTGTAGGCGTCGAGGTTGCGGGCCTCCCCCCCGATCCGGGCAAAGAGCGGCCGCGGCCCGGCGCCGAATCCCTCGCGGCCTTCGTTCCGGGAAAGGTTTTTCGCCGCTTTCGCGGCCGCCTCCTGGAAGTCGCCGACCCGGGTCTTCAGTTCGCCGTCCGGCTCATCCGCAAAAGCCGTCACGAGTTCCGCCGCCTCGCCGGCGGTGGCCTCGGCCGCCTCGTGCGCGCGGCTCATCCCGGAGAGCATCCCGGTGAGTCGCATCAAGGCGTCGTAGTTGGCGCGGCGGTCGGCCTCCGAAATCTGGATCCGGGGGTCTTCGGCCACCTGCACGGACCCCTCCGCCGAGGCGTCTCCGCTCGCGATCCGCACCGTGTACTCGCCCGGGAGCACCCGCGGGCCGGGCGGCGGGCCGCGGAAGCCCTGGCCGGCGCCCGGAACGGGGGAGTCGTGGCGCAGGTCCCAGCTCGCCCGATTGAGCCCCGGCTCGAGTTCGGCCTTCAGCGTGCGCACCGCGCCGCCCCCCGCGCCGCTGACGGTGATCTCGGCCTCGCCGGCGGCGCCCGCGTAGATGTGCAGCAGCGCGCCCTCGGGAGGGTTCTCCGCGATGAAGAACTTGTGGCCGGTGTTCCCCTTGTGGTTGTAGATCCGCCAGGCGACCGCGTCCCGGACCGGGAAGAGGTGCAGGTCCTTCTCGAACACCGCCGCGTCGAGGGTTGTCAGCGGGGCGATGTCGTCGGCGATCCAGACACTCCGGCCGTGGGTCCCGAGGATCAGGTCGTTCTCGCGGGGGTGAATCGCGAGGTCATCCACCGGCACCGTCGGAATCTGGCCTCCGATCCGGTGCCAGCTCGCCCCGCGGTCCAGCGTCACGTACACCCCGAACTCGCCGCCGGCCACCAGGAAGTCCTCGTTGTCGTGGTGCTCGCGGATCACGTTCAGCGCGGCTTCCGCCGGCAGCGTCCCGCCGATCGAGCGGAAGCTGTCCCCGTAGTCATCGCTCATAAACGCGTAGGTGGCGTAGTCGTCGTTCCGGTGCCCGTCGAGGGTTACGTAGACCCGCGCCGCCGCGTGCGCCGAGGCAACGAGCCGGGTCACGTAGGTCCGGTCGGGGACTCCGGGCAGATTTCCCGTCAGGTTGTCCCAGGTCGCGCCGCCGTCCCGGCTCCTTTGGAGATTGCCGTCGTCGGCGCCCACGTAGATGACGCCCGCTTCGACCGGGGACATGGCGATCGTCACGATCTGGCCGAAGCTCGAGATCCCGTCGTGGCGCGAAAGGGTGTCGTCGGTGACCGGGACATCCATGATCGGCAACTCGTCCCGGTCGAGGCGCTTGGTGAGGTCGTCGGTGCGGGTCCAGGTGTCGCCGCGGTTCGACGAGATGAAGAGCCGGTTCCCGCCGTAGAGCACGGTGCTCGGATCGTGCGGTGAGACCACGATGGGACTGTTCCAGTCGAACCGGTAGCGCTCGTCGCCGTTTTCGGGCTGCGGGCGGATCAGCTTGGTTTCCGAGGTGCGGCGGTTCAGCCGGCGCATGTTGCCGTTTTGGGACTCGACGTAAACGGTGTCCGGATCTCCCGGGACCACCTGGGTGTAAAAGCCGTCGCCGCCGCCGATCCGGAACCAGTCCTCATTGCTGATCCCCTGCCGGAACAGGGTCCGCGAGGGGCCGGCCCAGCTCCCGTTGTCCTGGAGACCCCCGTACACCAGGTAGGGGGTGCTCATGTCGTGGCCGATCTCGTAGAACTGCCCGAGCGGGATGGTGTTCACGAAATCCCAGGCGCGCCCCCGATCCCAGGAGATGTGGATGCCCCCATCGCCCCCGAGGACCATGTGGTTCGAGTCGGCGGGATCGATCCACAGCGCGTGATGGTCCACATGGATGCCCTGGACCCAGTCGGTGGCGAAGGTTCGCCCGCCGTCCTGGGAGTAGTACATCTGGGTATCGAGAACCCAGATGCGCTGGTCGTTGCTCGGGTCGATGCGGATCTGGCTGTAGTACATGGGCCGCGGGTTGGTGTCGCTCATCCGCTCCCAGGTCAGACCCTTGTCCTCGGAGCGGAAGACGCCGCCCTCCTTGTTCTCGACGATGGCGTAGACGATCCTCGGGTCACCGCGATAGACGTCCAGGCCGATCCGTCCGGTGTCGCCCGCGGGCAGCCCGCCGGCCAGCTTCATCCAGGTGTCCCCGCCGTCGCTGGTGCGGTGGATCCCGCTGCCCGGGCCGCCGCCGGCGAATCCGTAGGCCCGCCGCCGCCGCTGGTAAAGGGCCGCATAGACGGTGTCGGGGCTCTCGGGATCCATCGCGAGCTCCACGGCGCCGGTGTTGTCGTCGTGGTAGAGCACCTTGTCCCAGGTCTCTCCGCCGTCCCGGGTCCGGAAGACCCCGCGCTCCTCGTTCGGGCCCCAGAGATGGCCGAGCGCGGCGACGTACACGGTGTCGGGATCGGTCGGGTGCACCAGGACCCGGCCGATGTGGTGGGTGTCAGCGAGCCCTTTGTGACTCCAGGTCGTCCCGCCGTCCCGGGAGACGTACACCCCGTTTCCCCAGGAACTGCTCTGCCGGTTCGCCGGCTCCCCGCTGCCCACCCAGACCACCGAGGGATCGGAGGCCGCCACCGCGATCGAACCGACCGAGGAGACCGCCTCGTTCTGGAACTGCGGGATCCAGGTGATCCCGTAGTTCTCGGTCTTCCAGACGCCGGCGGAGGCGGTCGCGACCCACATCACCTTGGGGTCGGACTCGACGACGGCGAAGTCGTCGACCCGGCCGCCCATGATCGCGGGTCCGATGTTCCGCCATTCGATCCGGTTCAGGACCGAGTCCACCTGTTCGGCGGTCTGGGCGGCGGCCGGCTGAGCGGCCAACAGCAGTAGTGCAGAGAGAAGGACGAACCGGATTCGGGCCTGCCGCCGCCAGCTCCGGGTGCTCCCGAACGATGCAAGTGAAACAAACATGGGTCTCGCCTCCCTCGCCACCGGTGTCCCAGAAGGGCCGGAAGCGGCGTCCGAACGAGCGTACACCACCAACTCCGAAGTGGGCGCGCTGGTGAGGCGCGATGTTAAACTAACCTTAGTGGACTAACCTGGGAGGCCAGCAATGCGCACCGTGAATATGCACGAGGCCAAGACGTCGCGCCTGGTGCGAGAGGCCGTCAACGGGGAATCGTTCATCATCGCCCGCGCCGGGAAGCCCCTGGTGCGGGTGAGCGCCGTGGCGGCAGCCCCGAAGAAGAGTCTCGTGGGATGTCTCGACAGCCGCTTCAAGGTGCCGGACGACTTCGACACGATGTGCGCCGACGAGATACAGGCGATGTTCGAGGGCAAGTACAAAGGAAAGATCGAGGATGACCGGTGAGGCTTCTGCTCGACACCCACGTCCTGCTGTGGGCGACCAGCGTGCCCGGACGGCGGACCCCGGAACTCCGCGCCTTGCTCGAATCGCCGGACACGGCAGCCGTATTCAGCCCGGCGACCATCTGGGAGGTCGCCATCAAGTCCCAGACAGGACGTTCCGATTTCCTCGTTGAACCCGGGGTACTCCGCACCACGCTGGTCGAAGTCGGCTGTTTCGAACTCCCCATCACCAGCGCCCACGCCGCCGCAGTGGCCCACCTGCCACCCATCCACCAGGACCCGTTCGACCGGATCCTGATCGCCCAGGCCCAGGTCGAGGGAATCACCCTCCTGACCGCCGACCGGACCGTCGCGCGCTACCCGGGACCGATCCGCCTGCTGGAAAGGCAGGCGGACCGCTGAGCCCGCACCCCGCCGGCTGCGGTCGCCATCGTTCCGGGCCGGCCGGCCACGCACCCACAGCCCTTGGCCCCGCGGGTCATTCCGGCGCTCCGCATCGAGAGTGATCAGGCGCGGCCGGCCACTTCCACGGTCACGATGTCCACGTCGGGGTACTTCTGGTGGCGCACCGAACTCGCGTAGTGCCGCAGCAGGCGCAGGGATATCTCGCTCTCGTCGGGGGCCTCGGGACGGTCTCCGAGCAGTGCCATCCGATCCTCGATGTTCGTGCCGCCCGCGGCCGCCACGAACTCGAGTTCCGCGGACCGCCGCCCGGTGCGGGCGGTGAGCCGGAGTTGGCGCGCCCCCGCCTCGTCTGATTCTCCATCCGGGAGCAGGGTGAGCAGAGCCTCCTCCCCCGCCGAAACGAGGCGTCCCGTCGAGGCCTCATCCCAGCCGCGACGTCCGGCCTGCTGTCTCAGGAATTCCTCGATCTTCGCTCCGGCCGACATGTCGAGGCTGGCATCGAGTCGTTTCGGCCGGGCGCCGGTGAGGTTCAGGAAAACCATCAGCAGGATGGCCATCAGGCCGCCGGCGGTCATTCCGTTGTCGAGCAACACCCCCCAAGAGCCGTCGAGCAGCTCGGGATAGATGGCCCGGGCCTGGAAGCCGGTGCCGATCCAGAAGGAGAGGCCGACGATGACCGCCTTTTGAAGATTCATGCCGTCCTTCACGACCATGTGCATGCCGAGAGAGAACAGGATCCCGATCAGGGCGATGCCGAAGGCGCCCACCACCGGCGGCGGAATCGCCAGGAACAGAGCGGCGACCTTGGGGAAGAGGGCGAGACCGAGGAAGCTGACGCCGATCCACGTCCCGACCCGCCGCGAGGCCACCCCGGTCAACTCGGTCATCGAGATGCTGTTCGAGTAGGTCGTGTTCGGGACCGTCCCCAGGATCCCGGAAAGCAGGTTGCCAACGCCGTCGGCGGCGACCGCGCCCGCCACCACCCGGTAATCGGGCGCCTGGGGTTTCCGCCAGGAGACCCGCTGGATGGCGATGGAGTCCCCGATCGTCTCGATCGCGCCGATCAGGGTCACAAAGACGAAGGCCGGCAGGAGCGCCCAGAAGGAGGCCCCGAACGACAGGTCGAGCCCCGGCCGCCCGGCGGGGATGCCGATCCAGCCGGCGTTCCTGACCGGCTCGAAATCGAAGATCCCGGTAAGGACCCCCACCGTGGACCCGACGACGACGCCGATCAGCGGCGCCCAGAGCCGCAGGACTCCCCTTGCCCGCAGCGCGAGCCCGGCGAAAACAGCCAGGGCCGCTCCGGCGCTGAGGAGCGCCGCCAGGGGCGGAGCGCCCTCGGGAACATCATCCAGCATCGGGAACAGGATGGGCATCACGGTGGCCGCGATCAGCATGATCACGATCCCGGCGACCGTCGGGGTGATCACGCGCCGCAGCCAGGTGAGCCGGAAGGCCAGCCCGAACTGGAAAAGAGAGGAAACGAGGACCAGGACCGCGAGCAGCGCGGGACCTCCTTCCCGAAGCGCGGCGACCGAAATCGCGATGAAGGCGCCGGAAGTTCCCATGAGCAGAACATGCCCGGCGCCGAACCGGCCGACGCGGTTCGCCTGCAGAATGGTGGAGAGGCCGGACACGATGAGCGCGGCGAAGACCGCCCACGAGAGGTACGGCTCGCCGAGTCCGGCGGCGCGGATCACGATGGCGGGGGTGAGGACGATGCCCGCGATCTGCAGGATCGCCATCTGCAGGCCGAGACCGAAGGCGAGCGCCTCCGGTGGCCTTTCATCCGGCTGGTAGCGGACCGAAGATTCCGGGCCGCCGCCCCCGGCTCGCGCACGAGCGGAATTGCCGTCTGTCACGAAGAACCTCCTTCAGACGAGGGGCGAGGGTTGGGAGATAGCTTGCCGGACCTCCGGTCAGTCCCGGTCCGCACCGGGCGTCTTGCTGCCGGGCCCGGTCACTTCGAGTCCGGTCCGGAGATAGAGATTCCGGATGGGGTACGGGATTTCGATATTCGCCTCGTCGTAGCGGCGGTGCAGCGTCTTGATGAAGGCGCTGGCGACCGCGAAGCGATCCAATGGTTTGTTTGCCTGGAGGATCGCGTCGTAGGTGATGGCCGAGTCCCCGAAGGCCGTCCAGCGGATGTCGCCCTCGAAACCGGAGACCGCGGCTTCCGTTTTGTCCTGAACCTCGCGGATCACCTCGCGGGCGATGCGCTCGGCCTGGTCGAGGTCCGTGTCGTAGTGAACCCCGACGCCGATGCTCAGCCGGACCCGCGGGTTCGGGGTGTACAGGTTCGTCAGCACGGAATCGGCGAGCTGCGAATTCGGGATGATCACGTAGTTGTCGAGCAGGGTCCGGAGGGTGGTGGTCCGCCACCCGATGTCGGTGACGTAACCCTCGACCCCGGCGTCGTTTATCCGGAGGAAGTCACCGACCTTGAACTGCGCGGCGGCTACCAACTGGATCCCCGCGAAGATGTTTCCGAGCGTCGGCTGGAGCGCGAGGGCGAGCGCGAGCGCCCCGACGCCGAGGGTCGCGAGCAGGGGCGCGACCGAGATCCCAAGCTGGTCCAGGACGACGAGCACCCCGACGGTCAGCGCCACCCCGACCAGGGTGTTGCGGAGGATGGACACGCCCTGGTGCCCGAGCCGCTGCTGCCGGATGCGGAGGCTCGCGAGGCCGATATCCACGCCGACCCGGATCGCGGCCAGCACCAGGACAACCTGGAGGCCGGTGGTCACGAGGGGTTCGACGGTGTCGGCCGGCGGCCGGATCGTCATCAGGACCCGGGTGGCGACTACCGCCAGCAGCAGCGAGGGCACCAGGTGGAACCCTTCGGTGGCGAGCCAGTCGTCCCAGTCGGTTTGCGTCTTCTCGGCTTTCTTGCGGAAGAAGGCGCGCGCCGCCCGCTCGATCGCGAGCCCAAAGCCGAAGGCGGCTACCAGGACCGCCGCGTAGAGGCTCAGGGCGAGGAAGAGGGCGGACATCAGGTCACCACCCCTGCGCCGGAAGCGGCGGACCACATGATCTCGAAGAGAAGATCCTTCTGTTCGCTCAGCCGGTGGTCGCCGCCTTCGATCTCGACCAGCTCGGCGGCGGAACAGGAATGGGCGAAATCCCGTGAGAGCTCCGGCGGCACCACCGCGTCCTCCGCTCCGTGGATCAGCAGCGAAGGGGTTCGAAGTTCCGCCGCCAGGCGGTCCATGTCATAGCGGTCCTCATCCGCAACCGCCCCCCAGCCGAATTCGAGGACGCTCTCCCCGTAAGCGACCGGCAGGAATCCCCGCTCGGCCCACTCCCGGCGCGCGGCGGCGGAAAGGCTGGCGGCGAAGCGGGCGGCCATCAGGAAGGCGGGAGCGATGGCGAACACCTGGCTGACACCTGCCGGATGAAGCGCGGCGTACCAGAGCGCGGCGATTCCCCCCATCGAGGATCCCACGAGAATCAGGGGAGCGCCGGGCGCCTCCTCCCGGAGGAAGGAAACCGCCCGGCCGATGTCCTCGAGATTGCGGGTGAGCGAGAGGTCGCGACAGTCGCCCCCACTCTCGCCGTGTCCGGTGAAGTCGAGCGAGAGGAAGCCCGGCCCCCGTCCGGCAAGGTGGTCGCGGAACCTCCGCGCCTTGTCCCCCTTCCGGTCGGAGCCCAAGCCGTGGAGGAACACCCAGATGGGAGCGTCCGAGTCGCTTCCCGGTATCCAGCTCAGCGCAAGCCGCGCCCGGCCCGGATCGTCGGGTTCGAGAAACCGTTCCTGACCGGAGCTGGCGGCAAGGGGCGCGTTCATTCGACGGGGTTCCGGCCGCACATTCTGACGGATGGCGCCCGAATCCCCGCCATCCCGCATCGCGGGCCGACCCGCTCCTGCGACAATCGCCGGATCCTTGTCCAACCGGGCCGACTTCCACACGCGCGTCGCCGCCTGCCGGATCTGTCCGCGCCTGGTGGCCCATCGCGAGGCGGTGGCGCTCGAGCCCCCGCGCCGCTACCTGGGGCTCGACTACTGGGCGCGGCCCGTTCCCTCGTTCGGCGAAGACGGCTTCCGCCTGCTGATCGTGGGCCTCGCGCCCGCCGCCCACGGCGCGAACCGCACGGGACGGATGTTCACCGGGGACCGGTCGGGCGAGTGGCTCTACGAGGCACTCCACCGGTTCGGGTTCTCGTCGGCGCCGCACTCGCCCGATCCGAACGACGGGCTTCGGCTGCTGGGGGCCAGGATCACCGCCGCGGCTCACTGCGCCCCTCCCAAGAACCGCCCCACCACCGGCGAACTTGCCGCCTGCCAGAGCTTTCTCGAGGAGGAGATCCGCGAAGCGAAAGAGCTCCGGGTGGTGGTCGCCCTGGGCGCGATCGCCTTTCGCGCCTTCCTCCGCACCTGGAAGACGATCGGCCGCGAAGTGCCCACTCCCGCGCCCGCCTTCGGCCACGGCGCCCGGACTCGAATCGCGTCCGGGATCCACCTGCTCGCGAGCTACCACCCCAGCCAGCAGAACACCTTCACCGGCCGCCTCACCCGTCCCATGTTCCACGAGATCTTTGCCACGGCCCGCAGGCTCTGCGGCGAGTGAAGATGGCGGCAGACCTTTCACCGACACCGCCGCGGACCCGGATCGCGGTTTCGGGGTGCCTGCTCGGCGAGGCCGTGCGCTACGACGGCGGGCACCGGCAGAGCGACTACGTCACCGATGCGCTTGGCCGGGTCTTCGAGTTGGTCTCCGAGTGCCCCGAAGTAGGCATCGGCCTCGGGGTGCCGCGACCGAAAATCCGACTGGAACGGGGAGATGCCGGGGCAAGGCTGCTCGGGTCCCGGGACGAAGACCTCACCCCACTCATGGACGGCTACGCCAGGGAGGCGGCGGAGCGCTTTCGCGGTGCGGGAGTCGCCGGAGTCGTGCTCAAGTCCCGCTCACCGAGCTGCGGCATGGGGGACGTCAAGCTCCACGGGAACGGGATCGTCCTCGCCGAGGACGGGACCGGCATCTTCGCGAGCGGCCTCGCGGCGGCGCTTCCCGACACTCCCCGCATCTCGGAAGTGGACCTCGAGCGGCCCGCGCACCGCGACCACTGGCTGACCCGGGTCTTCGCATTCGCGGAACTCGTGACTCTCGCTTCCGGCGAGCTGCCGGCGTCCCGGGTCTACGACTTCCACGCCCGCTGGAAGATGGTCCTGATGGCGCATTCGGAAGCGGCCGCCCGCCGGCTGGGTCGAATGCTCTCCGGTACCCGAGACGCGGCGGCCGCGTTTCCCGCGTACCGTCAGGACTTCCTCGCCGGGCTCGAACAGCCGGCGTCGGTGGGAGCGCATCACAACGTTCTCCTGCACCTGGCAGGCCACCTCAAGAAAGCGCTGGATCGGGCAGCGAGGATGCGGCTGGGCACCAAGATCGAGGCTTTCCGCGCGCGCGAGGTCCCGCTCGCGGTCCCGATAGCTTCCCTCTCCGGCTGGACCGCGAAGCTGGAGGTCGCGAGCTTTGGCGATCAGGCCTATCTCGCGTCCCGGCCCCCGCCGCTCCGCTACCGGGAGGACATCTACGCCGCCTGACTCCGGGGAAAGGTCGACGGCCTTGGCGGTTCAAATCCCCTTCGTTGGGAAATGCTCCAGTGGCCCGGGTGGACCTTTCCCACCCATCCATTCGGGGAGTGGATTCTTCTCGTCGAGGCGCATATTCAGCGCTCCGCCCATCGCTACCGCCAGCCTCGGGTACTCCTGCGCGAATTCCCGCTGGAACCGGTTAGCCACATCGTCCGGCACGCGGGGCGCCAACCGAACCCGAACCGGGCTCTCACCGAGCCGCCACTCCCTGTTTGCAAGATCGGTAATCATCGGAAGATCGCAGCCTCCGCCGGTCAGCACCATTGTGACGCCGTGTAACTCCGCCGCTGTCGCCCAACTGGCACGGACTCCGTCCAGTAGCTGTTGAATCCTGTCGGCGATGAACTCCGAAAACCTTTGTACCCCTGCCGAGCCGACGAACTCCTCCCGGCTTAACGTGACCGCTTCGTCGTTCGGCAAGTCCTCCGTAACGCCGCCCTCCTTGAAGAGGGTTTCCTTCAATAGCCGCACGCGGCGGCGCAGGAATCGACGCGCACGATCTCCGGCCTGGTGCTTGGCAAGACCCGCCTTCTCCACCAGCACCTCGACGAGCAACTCGTCGAGTGTGTCCCCCGCTTGCCTTATCCCGGCAGCTACCGCACCTTCAACTGGCCACGCGCGATGGAATCCCGCTTCTTCTTGTTCCTTTTGTACCACCCAGAACAACGATAGATCGGTGGTGCCGGCACCAACGTCCACCACGAGCATGAGGTCGCGGGCCGAACCATCGCTCCAGAGCCGCGCGGACGCCGCCGCCAAGGCTTCCAGCGTCCCGCGCTTCCAGTCCGCCATATCGCCGGAGTCGGCCGCTGCCATCCATGTCAGCTTGCCCTCGTGTTCCTCAGCGGCCCGTATGGCTTCCTTGATGTGCCGAACGGGAATTCCTCTCCGCCAACGGCCGTGGAATGTGTCCGCCAGCAACTGGGCGCGCAGCAGGCGCGTCCCGATCCAATCCGCAGCCCAGCCGCGCTGGGTCTCCCGCCAGGCGGGCACGGTGAATCTCCGTCGCACGTACCGCGTCTCCGCCCGCTTCTCGATCTCCGTTGTCGCCAAATCCGTGAGGTACGCCAAATAGATGGTGATCGCGTCGCCATAGCTCAGGGTCGAGTTCGGGTCCACTTCCTTGGGAAGAAACCGCTCCAGTTCCGCCGCGCCGTCTTCCGGGTCCACCTGGCTGATCACCTGCTTGAGCGAATCGAGTGGCTGCCGGTCTCCACCGTAGTTCATGCTGCGTTCGACCGCCTCGGACCCCACGAATAACCGGCGGTCATCGCCGATCCAGACGCAGGAAGCCACTTCGTGCACTGCCCCGTCACGATCTTCGTCGGCCAAGCCGATGGGCAACGGTTCGAGTTCGGGCTCCCGCTCGTGGTCCGTGGCGGCGAACGCCTTTGACTTGGCGGTTCCGAAGTCCAGACAGAGCACCCAATCTGGCGCTGGCGAAGTGTCGAGATCCAGCGCGGCCGTATTCAATTCCACGACCGGCGGCGGCGTCTCAACAGCGCGCTCGTCCGGTGGTTCAGCCGGGCGTTCGGTTGAGGTCCTGAGAGCAGACGCCGGGCCGCCCCACGCACGGAGCAGTGCCCGCAATGCGTCACGTTCCGCGTCGGAGACAGTTCCGCGGAACTGGGGCCGATCAGCTTCCGCATCAGCGTCGAGCCGGTTGAGAAGGTTCTTGAGTAGCAGCAGCGCTTCGCGAGGCGGGCGTGCGGCGATCTCGTCGCGCAAGGAAGCCGCATCCAGCGCCGGCGCGTCCGTGGGCGCGCCGGACGAGTTTCGCCCTTTCGGATCCTCCGTCATCCGGGCCGAACGCTCCGTATCAGACCCCGGCCGCAGCCGTCACACGAACGTCCCGGCCGTCCTGTTCCCTACGATCCGTGATCGGCTCGACGGGCGCCTTCAGGACGACCCGAGGCACCCCGTCTTCACTGATGCGCTCCACCACCGGACCCAGAAGGCGCACGCGCCGGCTGCGCGCGTCGCCGGTGTCGCGCTGGTGCTCGATCGGTGAGAACTCGACTTCCTGGCCGGCTTCGCCGCGCAGGCGCAGGGACCGCCACTCCGCCGCCAAGCGCAGTTTGCTGGCCATGGCCTCCGCCAGCCCGGTCAGCCGCGAGAGAGGTCTTGCCTGTTGCGGCAACACGATCGAGACCTCGGGCAGAACATCCGCCCGCACCGTTTCCGCGGCCCAAGTGAGCCGTCGCATCACGATGAGAAGTTCGGCGAGGACCTCGTCAACGGCCCGTTCCCGACTCTCCACGGCGCTGGCGACCTGGATTCGTTTCCGAGCGCGGACCAGCCAGTCTCGCACGTCATCGGGAATCCCAGCGCGCTCGGTAGCAATGGCGCGGCAGATCGCGTCGGCGGCCTTGCGCGAGCCCACCGTCAAGGCAAGGGCATCCCGGAGACGATCATCCGCCTTGCCGGCCTCCGCCCGGCTCACGAGCGCCGTGCGCACGTCCTTCCTTACATGCCGAAGCGCCTGCGACGACTCGCACATGTCTCGCCACTCATATGCGGTGAACCACCTGCTGACGACGGATAGCCCCTGGTACGTCGAGTCCCATGCGCCTCGCGAGGAATCCATCCGGATGATCGCGTGCGTCAGCGCCGCCACCTGTTCCAGCACGCCTTCCCTTACCGCCGACGATTCCGGCCTCCCAGCGACGCGAAACGCCCGAACCACGAGCAGCCTGATTTCAGGTCCGGCGTTGTCGCCTACCCGCTTGTCAGCACCCACGAGGACGGCGTTCAACCCGGTGAGAACGCGAGTCAACCGGCGCCCCATGCTGTCGCCGGGTTTCTTCGTCGTGAACTCGACCTTCTCTACGGCCTTCCGCAGAGCGGAAACCACCTCGGCAACATCGTGCGGTCCAGGCCCAGCCCGTGGCCCTGGACGCGCATCGTCGTCGTCAGCAGTGCGATCGACCAAGCCCTCGATGCACTCCGTCCGGAAGGTTTCGCCCGACTCTTCACGCACGGCAGCAGTAGCAAGGACATCGGGAAGCCAAGCGGACGGCACGTCCCGCCATGACTTCACTGCGTAGAGGCGATCGTCAAGGTCAGTCAGCTCATGCAGATTCGACAGCGGTCGGGTGACCGCGTTTCTCAGGAGCGACCCGACCGCCTTCCTGATAGGCGGTGCGGAAGCCGCGGCGCGTTGCAGCGTCGCCACTGCGAGCAGGCGCTCCAGATCGGTACCGCTGTCCCGTGCCGAATCGGCAAGCCGCTTGAGTCCGCTTCGGAACGATTCGGAATCTACGACGGCGTGGAGTTGCTTGGCCCTGATGAGATCGACAAGCGTGGCACGCCGGTTTGCTGTATCCCTAGCGTCGGCGAACCGGAACAAGGACTCTGAAGGGCTCAACACCGAGCCTTGTCCGCTGGCGTCATCCACGCGCGAATTCTATCGCGGGAACGGCCCCGCGGCGGTCAGCCGACCGCCGCCGGGGGTGCGCCGGCCAGCACCCGGCGGTAGAGGTCCTCGTAGCGGGGCATGACGATCTCCCGCGCAAACTCGGCGATTGCCCGGGTCCTTCCCGCCTCTCCCATCGCCTGCCGCGCCGGTTCGTCCCGCAGGAGCCTTACCGCCTCCGCCGCCATGCCCCGCACCTCGCCCACCGGAAACAGGCGTCCGGTCTCCCCGTCCGCGACCACTTCCGGGAGGCCGCCGATCGAGGTGGCGATCACCGGCACCCGGCTCACCATCGCCTCGAGCGCGGTCAAGCCGAAGCTTTCCTGTTCGCTCGGAAGCAGCAGCAGATCGGCGCCGGCGAGCGGCCCCCGGATGTCGTCCTGCTGGCCGAGGAAGATCACGTCCGCGGTGAGTTCGAGTTCGCGGACGAGCTGCTGGGCGAAGAGCCGCTCCGGGCCCTCCCCGATCAGCACCAGCTTCGCCGGAAGCTGGCGCCGCACCTCGGCAAAGACGCGCACCACATCGCTGATCCGCTTCACCGGACGGAAATTCGAAATGTGCATGAGGATCCGCTCCCCGCCCGGGGCCCAGACGTCCCGGGCGAGGCGCTCCGGTCCGGGCGCCCACGGGGTGGTATCCACGAAGTTCGGGATCACCTCGACGGGAAGGTGCGGCGCGAAATCGCGCTGGGTCCGGTCGGCGAGATAGGTCGAAACCGCGGTCACGGCGTCCGATCGCTCCAGCGCAAAGCGGATGACCCGGTCGAACGACTTGTCGGCACCGACGAGGGTGATGTCGGTGCCGTGAAGGGTGGTGACCACCCGGGTGCGGCCGTCTCCGATGATCTCGCGGGCGAGGAAGGCGCTGACCGCGTTCGGAACCGCGTAGTGCGCGTGGATGACGTCCAGGCCGCCCTCGTCGTTCGCTACCTCGGCGAGTTTCGTCGCGAGTCCAAGGGTGTACGGGGGGTAGCGGAAGAGCGGATAGGACGCGATCTCCACCTCGTGGAGCCTTACTCCCGGGTGGAAGCGGCGCAGTCGGAAGGGCACCGCGTAACTCACCACGTGGACATCGTGTCCGGCGTCCGCCATCCCGATCGCCAGGTCGGAGGCGACCGCACCGCTCCCGCCGTGGGTGGGGTAGCAGACGATGGCGAGTCTCATAATCGGGTGGACGGTTCGACGGTCACCAGGGGAATTCTGTTCCCTTTCTGGATCGCCGGGAGCGAAGATTGCCATCGCCTCCGGCTTTTGCGACACTTCGGGGTTCGTAACCGAAATTATCGAAGGACGAAGTCATGGATCCGCTGCTCAAGATCAGTCACCGTCCGGCGACCTGCGTCCCACCGGGCGAGACCATCTGCGCCACCGTAAAGGCAATGGTCAAGGATCGGGTGGGCGCCGCGGCGGTCATGAACCCGGACGGCTCGCTTGCCGGGATCTTCACCGAGCGCGACCTCATGACCCGGGTGGTTGCCCAGCACCGGGACCCGGAAACCACCGCCGTCGGGGACGCGATGACCACCGAACCGGTCACCATCACCCCGGACACGTCGCTCGAGCAGGCGCTCGAGGTCATGGTGTCCAATCACTTCCGGCATCTGCCGGTGATGGACGGCGACGCGGTGGTCGGCATGGTGACCGTGCGACGGGTGCTCAAGTACAAGCTCGACGAGGAAAAGGAAGCACTCGAATCGGTGGTGAGCTTCTTCACCGCCGACGGCATCGGCGGTTAGGCGGCCAAAGGCCGCCAGCCAGGAGCGCCAGCCAGGAGTGCCAGCCAGGAGTGCTGGTCTTCCTCGTAGGATCAGCCCCTCTCGGGGGGACGTTTCCTGGACAGCAGCCACCCGATGCCGAAGAGCAGGGCTCCCGTGCCGGTGAACACGAGCATGCGCCGCTCGGCGTCAGCGCCGAAAAAGAGCGCGGCCGCGGCGGTCACCACCAGCATTCCCACCATCTGTAGCGTCCGCCCGGCGAAATAGCGCACCCACGCCAGGGTCACCGCGGTGGGTAGCGGCGCCTTTGGGGACTTCGTCTTCGTGGCCATCGCGCTCAGGTGCGACCGAAGCGCCGCTCGATGAAGGGCAGATCCAGCCGCAGCACCGTCGGACGTCCGTGCGGACAGGTGGAAGGATTGGCCGTCTCCCAGAGGGAACGCAGCACCTCGGTCATCCTCTCGGTCGTGAGCGTGACCCCGGCGGTCACCGCGGCATGACACGCCACCCGCGCCATGATCCGGGCGCGGGCATCGTGACTGGCGCTCGCCGCGCATTCGCTCTCTTCGGAAGCCAGCGAGCGCAAGAGGACATCGAGGCCGCGGCCTACCCCGAGCACCTCCGGCACCCCGCGAAGGATCCAGGAATCGCCGCCGAACGGCTCGACGTCGAAACCGGCGGCAGCCAACCGCTCCTGCTCGTCGGCGAGCACCGTCCGCTCGACGGGGGATAGGTCGAGTGGAACCGGCTGCAGCAGGGGCAAGGTCCGGGGGTTTTCGGACGCTTCCATCAGCCGGTTGAAGATCACCCGCTCCTCCGCCGCGTGCTGATCCACCAGCACCAGATCGTTTTGCCCCTCGGCGAGGATGTAGGTCTTTTTGAACTGCCCCCGGACCGCGGGCGGAACGGCCCCGAAGTCCAGGTATCCCGCGCGGCCGGCATCCTCCACCCGGTCCGCCGCGTAGAGCAGGTCCCCGACGGCTTTTCCATCCCAACCGGGCCCATCCCTACCGGGCCCATCCCTACCAGGCCCATCCCTGCCGGGCCGCCGCTCGAAGGCTCCGGCGGCTTCGCGGGTCGGACTCCCGCCCGGGGCGTCGCCGAGACCCTCGCGGGAGGTTTCGCGAGGGCGCACGCCGGTGCGTCCCGCGACCGCCGGCCCGATGTCCACCCGCTTCGGCGAACCCTCGAGTGCGGTTTGGACGCTCCGGAATACGGCGCGCCAGGCCTCCTCGGGATCCGCGAAACGCACCTCCGCCTTCGCCGGATGCACGTTCACGTCCACGAGTTCCGGGGGCACTTCCAGGAACACGTACGCCTTCGGCGCGCCGCTGAGACTCGAAAGCCGCCGGTAGGCCTCGGTGACCGCGTGGAAGAGCCTCCGATCCCTGACGGGCCGCCCGTTCACGAAGAGCAGGAGGCGCGAGGCAGCGCCGCGCGCCGCCATGGGCGGCGAAAGGAAGGCACGGACCGAGAGCTCCCCGGCGCTCGCCTCGACCGGAATGGCGTCCCGGGCCCAGCGGGGGTCGAGTTGCCCGAGACGCCCGGCGGTGTCTTCGCTCGGTTCGAGCGCGAACACCTGCCGGTCGCCGCTTTCCATGTCGAAGCGTACCTGCGGCCACGCGAGGGCGAGATTCTGGACCGCCTGGACCAAATGCGAGGTTTCGGTCTTTTGCCCGCGCAGGAATTTTCGTCGCGCGGGGGTGTTGAAGAAGAGGTTCCGCACTTCCACCACCGTCCCGGCCGGCATCCCGGCCGGCCGGTCGGACACCACGGTTCCACCCTCGACCTCGATTTCCCACCCGGAGTCGGCCTCCTTCTCCCGGGTGCGCAGCCGGAACCGGGAGACCGAGGCGATCGAGGGCAACGCTTCGCCCCGGAACCCGAGCGAGCCGATGGCGGTCAGGTCATCCATCGATTCGATCTTGCTGGTGGCGTGACGTTCGAGGGCGAGCCGCGCGTCCTCGGGGCTCATCCCGACGCCGTCGTCGCTCACCCGGATCTCGGCCTTCCCCGCGCCCTTGACGCGGACGGCAATGTTCGCGGCCCCGGCATCGATCGAGTTCTCGACCAGCTCGCGGACCACCGCCGCCGGCCGCTCGACCACCTCCCCGGCCGCGATCTGGTTGGCCACCGCCGGCGACAAGCGATGGATCGTCAAGCGGTCCTTGGACGGGGCCATAGCGTGGATTAGAACGGCTCGCTCAGGCTCGATTGTGACGGGGCCCCGTCCAGAGACCGCCCGGCGCTTCGCGCCGGAAATCGAAACTTCCTTGCGCGCCGCAGGCGCGCGGCGGCAAGTTCCGATTTGTCATTATTGATTGTGAAAGGGGGTAACCCCCTTTCACACTTTCCCCCGAAATCGCCGGCAGCGAACAAAGTTCGCTGCCAGTGGCATTTCTCGCGCTCGGCAGCGTACCGCCTCTACAAGCCATGGCGTGAGGTAAAGGAGCGCCGGTCTTCAGACCGGCATCGCGGCCGCAGGCCGCGAAACTCCCCCGGCTACCCACGCTCACCACCCGGACCCAACCGAGGACGGCGTAACGCTCTTGGCCTCTCCCTCATGGCGCCGCCGACTCAATCTGGCTCAGGTCCCCCACCTCACTGAACAGAGCGTCCAGCCGGGCGAGGAGCGCCAACCGGTTCCGGCGAACGGCGGGATCTTCGGCCATGACCAACACGTCGTCGAAGAACTCTCCGATTGGGGGCGAAAGGGTGGCGAGTTCCATGAAGGCGTCGAGATACTGCCCGTTACCAAAGCGTTGAAGTACTTGCTCCTCGACCCCCTCCAGCCGCGTATGGAGTTGCTTCTCCGCAGACTCAACGAGAAGGTTCGTGTCAAGACCGCCGCCACCTCCCTGCAAGAACTCCGGAGGCAGGATCCGCCGAACTCGCCGGGCCGCCGCCGCCAGGGTGGCGTAGTCCCGCATGCCCACCGCGGTCGCGAGATCCAGAATCCGCTGCCAAGTGTCGGCGACGGGATGCGCGGCGCCCCGAAGCGCGAGCACGGCGTTCACGACTCCGCGCGGTGTTGCGGAACCGACAAAGGCGTGCGGTAGCCGGTCGTTCACGAAGGCCGAGAGCCGCTCCGCGGCCGCGGTCCGGGCCTGCGCCTCCGGGCCATATCCGTCGAGGGCCCGATCTAGAAGGACCGCCGGCGAAGGCCACACTGTGGAGTGTGTTGGGAATTCCCGGGGCGCATCGCGCAGGACCCGGATCATCGAGAGAGCCGCCCTCCGTAGAGCGAAGGGATCACCGGAACCCGAAGGCTGCTCCCCGGCGAGGAAGAGCCCGGCCAGAGTGTCCGCGCGGTCGGCCAGCGAAACGGCGGCCCCTTCGGGGCTTCGGGGAAGTTCTCCCTCGATGCCCGCGGGCCGGTAGTGGTCGTACACCGCCTGCCAGACGGTGTCCGGAACTCCTTCCTCGCGGAGCAGGAGTCCGCCGACGACACCCTGGAGCGAAGCGAACTCCCCGACCAGATTGCTGGTGAGGTCGCACTTCGCGAGGCCGGCCGCTTCCGATGCCGCCGTCGCGTCGGCGCCCACGGAATCCGCGATCCAGCTAGCGAGCCGCTCCAGCCGGTCCGCCTTTTGCGCGAAGCTGCCGAGACGGTGGTGGAAGACCACCCCCGAAAGCTCCGGGCGGCGTTCCGCGAGAGGACGTTTCCGGTCCTCGTCCCAAAAGAAGCGCGCGTCCCGGAAACGGGCGACGACCACCCTCTCGGCACCGCGCCGGACGTGCCCCCGGGGGTCGTCGGGCAGGTTGGTGACCGCGATGAAGAGGGGCCTGGTCGGAAACGGGAAGTACTTCTGGTGGTGGATGAGGACGGTGTGCCGAATCTCCTTCGGCAGCGAGAGGAACTCCTCCGGAAAGCTCCCGACGACCGCGCCCGGGTACTCCACAAGGTTCTTGTGGAACTCCGGGATCCCAATTTGTTCGGCTTTTTCTCCACCTTCGGTCTCACAGCGCATCAGTTCTTTGATGAACTGGTTCTTCCGCTCCTCGTCGTCAAGGACGACGTATCGATCTTTCAGATCGTCCCGAAGCCCCTCGAACGAACGCACCGGGAACGAGGCTCCGGGCGCCTCCCCTGCTACCGCGGTCCGGGACCGGTGTCCGTAGCTCCGGTCTCCGGCCACGACGGGAGTCCCTCCCGCCACTTCGATCCGGAACGGGATCACTTCTTCCCCCAACAGCGCCACGATCCAGCGGACGGGACGCGCGAAGGGGAACGGTTTGCCTCCGATGGAGGCATCCCAGTTCATCGCCTTAGGGATGGACAACGAGCGGAGCGCTCCTTCAATGACCCCTGGCAGGCTCTCGACCGCCCGTCGTCCGGGGATGACCTGGCGGACTCCCAGGTATTGGCCCCGCGGCGTTTCGATCAGGCGCAACCGCGCGTCGATCTGCTCCTCCTCGATCTTCTGCCGACGGGCGAACCCCGTGGCCGCCCTGCTCCAGCGTCCCTCAGCGTCCTTGGCAAGCCGCCACGGGGGACCCAGAGCTTCGCGGACCTGGTCCTCCTGGGCCTCCGGCACTCCGGCGGCATAGATGACCAGCCGGCGGGCGGTGCTGTGTGAACCGATTGCCTCCGGAGCAAGCCGCTCCCGTTCGAGACCTTCCGAAAACCGCGCAGCGAATCCCTTCGCAAGTCCTTCGACCCAGCCCGCGGGGATCTCCTCACAACCGATCTCGATCAGGAGCTGCTTTCCGCTCATCGGTCTTTGAGGGTGCGGTTCGCAGCGGCGGTGGCCACCCCGCGGACGGCCAGGATCCGCCTCGGCCGGTCGCTGACGGAGACGGCGCCACGGGAATCGAGCAGGTTGAAGAGATGCGAGGCGCGGAGGCACTGCTCATAGCCGGGCAGCACCAGGCTGGCCTTGATCAGACGGGCGCCCTCGGCGATGGCCTCGTCAAAACCCCGGCTCAGCGCCTCGGTGTCGGCCTCCTCGAACGCGTAGCGCGACGACTGCTGCTCGTCGGCGAGCCGCACCGTGCGGTAGTCCACCCCCCGCGTCCATTCCAGGTCATACACGTCGTCCACGTCCTGCAGGTACATGGCGAGGCGCTCCAACCCGTAGGTGATCTCAACCGAGATCGGGGCAAGCTCGATGCCGCCCGCCTGCTGGAAATAGGTGAACTGGCTGATCTCGAGCCCGTCGAGGACGACCTGCCAGCCGACTCCCCAGGCGCCGAGGGTGGGCGCCGCCCAGTTGTCCTCCTCGAAACGGAGGTCGTGTTCGGCGGCGTCCACGCCACAGACCGCGAGGCTCTCCAGGTAGAGATCCTGGATGTTCTGCGGCGCCGGCTTCAGGATGAGCTGGAGCTGATGATGCTTGTAGAGGCGGTTCGGGTTTTCGCCGTAGCGGCCGTCGGCGGGGCGGCGGGAGGGCTGGACGTAGACGACCTTCCAGGGCGTCGGGCCCAGCACCCGGAAGAACGTCTCCGGATGCATGGTCCCCGCGCCCATTTCCATGTCGTACGGCTGCGCAACGACGGCGCCCTTGGCGGCCCAGAAGGCGGACAGCTTCGCGATCAGATCCTGGAACGTCATCGGGCGGCCTCTCCGAGGCCGCCGGCGCCAGGCCGGAGGATGCCCTCGAGCGCCTCGCGGGCCGGGAGCGCCCGCTCCGCGAAGGCGGCGGTCAGTCCGCCGTGGAAACGGAACAGTTCGCCGGCGGACGAGAGGTCGGGGAGCGAGGCCGAGGGAGGCGCCACCCAGAACGCCTCGAGCAGACGCAGCGCTCCGGAGGAGAGACGGTCCGTCGGTTCTCCGTGCCCCGGGGCACACCGGTTACAGGCGTACACCGGGCCGGCGGCGAAAAACACCGCCCCCCCCTCCTCGAATCCCGACCCGCAGGCGCAGCGGCCGGGCCGTGGATAGAGCCCCGCGAGGCGCAGCAGCCACGCCTCGAAATAGGCGACTACGAGTTCCGCCGGCCGCTCGTCGAGCAGCGCGTCCCGGCAGGCGGCGATCAGCCGGTAGAGCCTCGGGTCGGCTTCCCGGTCGGGGGCGAAGGTGTCCACGAGCCGGGAAAGGTAGCCCAGCGCCGCGGCCCGCACCGGATCGCGGACCAGCGGCAGCGCGGAAGCGACGAGTTCGCAGCGGTCGAGGTTGACGAGTTCCCTGCCCTCGCGCTCGAACCAGCCCGCGTCCACCTCGTTCCCGATGTCGAGGGCGCCCCCATACCGTGACTTGGGCCGCCGGGCCCCGCTGGCCCAGGCGCGGACCTTCCCCTCGTCGGCGCTGAACAACACGCACACCCGGTCGGCCTCGGCGACCGCGTAGGTGCGGAGGACGAACGCGCGGGACTGCTTGAGGGGCATGGGAGAGGAAGGTCAGAGGCTAACCGGTGTTTCTTGCGATCGTGACGACTGGCATCGCGTGGTAGGCGCCGCAGGGGTAGCGGTCGAGCCGTCACGGTTGAAAGAGAGGGTGCGGCATTCACGCTGGCAAAGCGCACCGTCATCGGCGCTGGTTTCGCGCTCCCGCGCGATGCCGGTGTGAACACCGGCGCTCCTGGCAGCACCATCCGGGTGGTTGGCGCTCCGCCCTCAGAGATGGGTGAGCGCCGCCACCCCAACGCTGAGGAACAGGAGAAAGCCCGCCACATCGGTGGCGGTGGTGACGAACACCGACGAAGCGAGCGCGGGGTCCACCTTGAGCCAGCGCAGGGTGAGCGGCATCAGCGTGCCCACGACGGCCGCCACCACCATGGTGCCGACCAACGCCACCGCGAGGGCGAGGCCGATGCGTGGATCCCCCCTCCAGATCCAGGCGAAAGCGGCGATGAGCACGCCGATGATGAGCCCGTTGGCCGAACCGACGGCGAGTTCCTTGAGGAGCGCCTGCCGGCTGTTCTTCCAGCTCAACTCGCCCAGCGCGATGCCGCGCACCATCACGGTGAGCGTCTGGTTTCCGGCGTTACCCCCGAGCAGCGGCACCATGGGCATGAACACCGCGAGGATCGCGAAGCGCGCGATGGACTCCTCGAACAGACTGACCACCCAGGCCGCCAGAAAAGCGGTGGCGAGGTTCACGCCGAGCCAGGGGATCCGCATGCGGATGGAACGCGGGGCCAGCGTGAAGACGCTCTCCGAGGCGCCGAGCCCGGCCATCCGGTACATGTCTTCGGTGGCCTCTTCCTTGATGACGTCGATCACGTCGTCCACGGTGATGACTCCGACCAGCTTCCCCTGCTGGTTCACCACCGGGACGGCGAGGATGTGGTAGCTCGCGACCAGTTGGGCGACCTCTTCCTGATCCATCTCGGTGCGCACCCGGAGGACGTCGGTCACCATGACCTCGGAGAGCAGCGCCTCGGGGCGGCGCTGGAGGAGCTGGCGCAGCGAGAGGACTCCTAACAGGGTTCCGTGGCGGTCCACCACATAGATGTAGAAGACCATCTCCACGTCGGGAGATTCCTGGAGGCGCGCGATCGTCTCGCCGATGGTGGCGTCCTCGGGGACCGAGAACACCTTCGGGCTCATGATCCGCCCGGCGGTCTCCTCCGGATACTGGAGCAGGTCCTCGACATCGGAGGCCTCGCGGGTCCGCATCCCGCGGAGCACCTGCTCCCGGAGTTCCTCCGGGAGTTCGCTCAGGAACTCCGCCGCATCATCGGGGTCGAGTTCCTGGAGGAGTTGGGAGACCTCGGCGGGCTCGAGCCGGGCCACGAGGTGCGCGGCCCGCTCGAATCCAAGTTCTCCGAGCGCGGCGGCGGCGAGATTGAGATCCCGCTGGAAGACGACCCGGAACGTCTTCAGCCGGTACGTGTCCGGCAGATCGGCCAGCACCTGGGCCACATCCGCCGGATGCAGCCTTTCGAGGATGCGGTGTGCGTTAGCGAAGGCCCCCCGGGACACCAGCTTGCGCACCGTCTCCGCGAGTAGCGGGGTCTTGGTGAGAATCATGGCGAGTACCGGAAGGGCGCACCTCGACGGTCACGACGCTTCTCCGGCTGCGTTCCGGAGGTTGGGCGGATTCGTCGAGCTGCATCACGAGGCGGAGGCTACCACGGGGCCAGCTCGCGCCGGAGCACTGGGGTCCAGGGGTCGCGAGCACGAGGCGTCAGGTGCGCTCACGCTTTGCAAGGGCCGCGAGACAGGCGGAGACAAGGCCGGCGCTCGCGGCGCTTTCCCCAGTGATCACCGAGGTCGCGCCGGCCGCATGGAGGGACGGCCGGTCCAGCTCGTACTGGGTGCGCGCCAGGATCGGAACCCCGGGGGCCATCGTGCGAATCGTCCGGATAGCAAGTTCGGTGGCGCCGGGGTCGTTCACCGCGAGTACGACGAGCTGCGCGTGCTCGCAGCCGATCTCCTGGAGGACCTCCTTCCGGGTGACGTCGGCGAACACCGCCCAGTCCCCGGCGGCATTGGCGGCCCGCACGTTCTCGGCGCGAATGTCCAAGACGAGGTAGCGGCGCCCGGCCTCCCTCAGAGCCCGGCAGATCTCCCGGCCGGCGAGGCCGTAGCCCGCAATGACCACATGGTCGCGGTGCGGTTCGCGGGCGTCCACCCCCGGCGGCTGCGCGCCCAAAAGCCGGTCCAGCCACGGGACCCGTGCCGCGCGCAGCGCGAGCCGGGGGCCGGCAGCCAGGACCACCGGAGTCAGCAGCATGGAAAGAATGATCGCGGCGAGCAGGTTCTGGGAGAGGCTCGCTTCGAGAAGCCCGCTTCCGGAAGCGGCGCTCAGGAGCACGAAGGAGAACTCGCCGATCTGGCACAGGGCGGCCGCCGAAAGGATCCCGACCCGCATCGGGAGCCGCAGCACCCTGGCGACCGCGAGGACGATCAGGAACTTGCCCGCGAGGATCGCCCCGAGCATTCCCAGGGTGACGGGAAGCTGCCCGCTAGCGGCTCCGACGTCCAGCAGCATCCCGACGGAGACAAAGAAGAGACACGCGAGCACGTCCCGCGCGGGAATTACTTCGGCGATCGCCTGGCGACGGAACTCGCTGCCGCCGACAATGAGCCCGGCGAGGAAAGCACCGAGCGCCAGTGAGATCCCGGCCGCCGAGAGCGCCCAGGTGACGCCGAGACAGACCAGGAAGACGGTCAGGACGAACAATTCCCGCTCGCGGGTACCGGCGGCCAGCGCCAGCAGCCGGGGGACCAGCGCGCCCGCGGCGAGGAGCACGCCGCCGATGATGAGGAGCGTCTTGCCGACGGCCCAGGCGACTTCCTGCGGCGGACCTCCCTCCCCGGCCAGAAACGGGAGCGCGAGAATCATCGGCACGACGCACAGATCCTGGAAGACCAGAATGCCGATCGCGAGCTGGCCGTGCGGCGCTTCGAGCTCGCCCCGCGCCGCGAGGCCGCGGAGCACGACCGCGGTGCTCGATACCGCGACCACGAATCCGACGAAAACGGCCGGCCCCGGCTCCAGCCCGAAGAACAAGCAGACCCCCGCCGCGCCGGCAACGGCGAACGCCACCTGAAGTCCACCGCCCACCAGAACGGGCTTCCAGAGGCGGCGGAGTCGCTCCACCGAGAGCTCCATCCCGATGCCGAAGAGGAGGAGCACGATCCCGACCTCGGCGAGCACCTCGACCTCGTGGGTGTTATCGACGAGGCCGAGCGCGGCAGGACCGGCCAGCACGCCGGTGAGGATGAATCCGGCGATGGGAGGAACGCCGAGCCGCCGCAACACGGCCACTACCAGGACCGACGCCGCCAGCACGACGACCAGATCCTTTAGATAGGCGACCTCAACCACGACTCCTCCGGCGAGGCGTTCCGGCGCCGGCGCGCGAGGATGCGGATGTGCGGCGCACGCCGCAAGCATCGCTCGTCGCGCTGGACCGAGGTGCGCGATCGTGGCCCGGGCCGGCCCCGCGCCACGGGGTCACGGGGTCACGGGACTCAGGCGTCCGCCCAGGGCAGTTTGTCGGTCAGCGGACAGGCCGAGCGGACCTTCGCCTCGATTTCCCGGCCCAGATCCGCAAGCTGGGTTTCGTCCAGGCGGGCCTGGATCTCCTGGAAGAGCTGGCGTTCCTCGGTGCGGATGTGGCGGTGCAGCACTTGCCCGAACTGCTTCAGGAGCGGGATCCGTTCCTGATCGCCGGCGGTGGCGATGCGCCGGACCAGCGTTTCCATCACCCGGTGCTCCGCGATGAGGGCGTCCAACAGCGCATCGTTTGGCAGAAGAGGCCGGACGGCAGGGAAGAGAACGCGTTCTTCGACCTGGAAGTGGCCGAGAAGTTCGACCTCGGCCAGCCGCGCCACCTTGCCGGCGAGTTCCAGCGCCTTTTCCCGACCGGGGTCGGCTTTCAGACCCCGATCGATGAGCACCGCGATCGCGAGTCCGTGCTGGTGCTGGTGGGAAAGTGGAATCAGGCTCGGATCCCGGTGCAGGGACTGGTGGGGCATGGCGTCACTCTAAACAGCCCCCGCGCCCTCCGGGTGCCGCGGACGGCGGCTCAGGTACCGGGTCAGGTACCGGTTGCCTCGATCCTGGCGGTGATTTCCCGGCCGAGCTTATCGAGCTGGGCCTGCTCCAGCCGATCCTGAACCTGGCGGAAGAGTTCGCGTTCCTCGGTGTGGATATGGCGGAGAAGAAGTTCTCCGAACTCCTTGAGGAGGGCAAGCCGTTGCTGGTAGTCCGCCGCTCCGAGCCGCCGCAGGAGACCCTCCATCGTCCGGTGTCCGGCAGCGAGCGTGTCCAGCAGCTCCCCGGAATCGATCACCGGCCGCACCGCCGGAAAGAGAATCGTCTCCTCGAGCTGGAAGTGTTCGAAGAGTTCGGACTCGGCGAGGTGGATCACCTTGCCGACGAGTTCGGTGACCCGCTGGACGGTGGGCTCGCCCTTGAGTCCCCGATCGATGAGCACGGCGATCTGCAGTCCGCTCTGGTGGTGGCGAGACAACGCGAGGAGCGAGGGATCCCGTTGACGGAGCAGTGGGCGCGGGATCATTTCAGGGGCTCGGTCAAACCGCGGGGCGCCATCGGGTTTTCATGGCGCTGCCCCTGCGCCCCCAGCAACAGCGCCAGCGAGGAGAGGGCGGCGCGGTCGGGGATCCGGGTGGTCTTCATCCTGAGGTCCATTTCGGCGAAGTGTCTCAGGAGGGCGCGGAGTTCGGCTGGCTGGAACCGGCGGGCGGCGCGCGCCAGGTCGTCGGCGACCCGGCGGGGAACGCGAAGAACCTGGTAGAGAGATTCCTCCCCGCGGTGGGCCTGAGCGAGCTGGATCTGGGTGACCAGGCGGTAGAGCAGGGCCATCAGGGCCTGAGGCGACTCACCGTCCCGAAGCAACAACTCGAGCGAGGCGAGCGCCGATTCCGTGCGGCCCGCCTGTAACGCGTCGGTGAACCGGAAGCGATCCTGAACGCTCCCGCCCCCGAGTACCTGCTCCATATCCTCGAGCGAGACGTCTCCTCCCTGATCGCTCCCCGCGTAGAGCGCGAGCTTTTCGATCTCGTTCACCTGCTGGCGAAGTTCGCGGCCAAAGCGCTCGAAGAGAAGCTCCGCACCCTGCTCGGGGAGGTTCAGACCGCGCGCGCGGGCGGTTCGGCGGATCCAGGTGGTCATCCGGGCGGCGGGCGGGGCGTCGCAATCAACCGCGTACGCCACGCCCCGGGAAACGGCATCGGTGAGCGCTCCCGCGAGCGCCTTCCAGTCCTTCCGGCGCCGGTCGGGGTTTTGCTCCCATTCCAGGATGATGACCGCGCGCCCCGGGGGACTCTGCAGGAGATCCACCACCACTCCGGCAAGCCGGGTGGCCGATGCCGGCGGCTGCGCGATGCGGAGACCGTTCTCGATGAGGACCACGGGACCGCCGCTGAACGAAACCGTCCGGGTCGTGCTGACCACCTGATCGGCGGTGGCGGCCCGCCCGTCAAAGCGCCGCAGGCGGAAGGGCGCGGGTTTCGGCCCGAGGTGATGCCCGGCGAGCCTCCGCATCGTCTGCTGGCGGAGCCAACTGTCGCCTCCCCCGATCACGTAGAGGGCCCCGGCGTCGGGCGCCGGCAGCCGTTCCCCGAGCGCCTCCGCCGGGATCGGCCGGAGGGCGGCGAAACTCTTGCCGAAACCTGCCTGGGCGAACGCCATCAGAACCCCCTGTCAGAAACCTTCGAGAATCGCGACCAGCAGCGAGTCCGCAAACGCGCTCGCGAGCCGGGCGAAAGCCAGCCCCTCCCGGTCGAAGGCGGCGTCGGGATCATCCCCGATCGAGAACTCGTCGCGCAGGGTGAACTCGTCCGACTCAAAGAGCACGACGTCGTTGGCCACGTCCGTGAATTCCACGGTGGCGCGCACGATGATCAGATACGTGGAGGCCGATCCGGTTGTCGGATCGAGCTGCGCGGGCGAAAAGTCCACGCTCAGCACCGTGCCCCGCATCACCGCGTCCGCTCCTTCGGCGGTCTCCTGCACGGTGTAGCGCCCTCGCCGGTTGAAGCCTTCGATGATCTCGTCGGTCATGCCTTCCTCGACTTCGGGAAAGGCGCTCTCGTTATCGAAGGGCAGGATCGCCACGATCTGAATGTGGCCGGGCAGTCCGCCTCCGAGTCCGGCCAGCCGATACCCGCACCCACCGAGGAGAGCCGAGAGCAACAGACCAAAGAGCAGCGCCCCGCTCCAACCCGCACGAATGCGAACCCTCCTCGGGGACGGGACGGGATGAATCACGACGGGCGGGCGGCCACGAAGTTCACGAGCCGGTCGGGCACCGTAACGACCCGACGGACCTCGAGCCCTTCCAGATGGCGGCGGATCCCCGCGTTTTCCCGAGCCTGGTCCACGATCACCTCGCGGTCGAGCCCCGCGGGGACTTCAAGACGGCCCCGCAGTTTCCCATTTACCTGCAAAACGACAAGTACCTGTTCCTCCCGGGCGAGCTCTTCGTCGCATTCCGGCCAGGGCGTGTTCACCAGTATGGTCTTGCCGCCGAGCCGCTCCCAGAGTTCCTCCGTGAGATGGGGCGCCATCGGGTTCAGCAAGGCAATCACCGCCTCGACGGCCTCCCGGACCGCCCGGCGGGACGCCTCGGCCGCCGCCGCGGGCAGCCGGTGCGAAAAGGCCGTGGTGAGTTCCATGATTGCGGCGATCGCGGTATTGGGATGGATGCGTTCCGCCAGGTCGCGGGTGACCCGCCGGATCGTCTGGTGGGTCTTCCGGCGCAGCGCCACATCGTCGGGGGCGAAGTCCTCGTCCCCCGCCGGCAGCGGAGTGGTGACCAGCCATTCCGCCTCCCCGGGAATCATCCGCTCCAGCCGCCTCAGGAAGCGGGCCGGGCCGGAGAGCCGCGCGTCGGTCCAGTCCATTTCCTTTTCCGGGGGAGACTCGAAGAGAACGTAGAGCCGGATCGCGTCCGCCCCGTGCCGTTCGACCACCGCGTCGGGATCGACGATGTTGCCCTTGCTCTTGGACATCTTGGCGCCGTCCTTGATGACCATCCCCTGGCTCAACTGGCGGACCACCGGCTCGTCGGTAGTGACCAGGCCGAGGTCGCGCATCATCTTGGTCCAGAAGCGGCAATAGATCAGGTGGAGGATGGCGTGCTCCACCCCGCCGATGTAGAGGTCGATGGGGAACCAGGCCCGCGCCTTCTCCTTGTCGAAGGGCGCCCGATCGTTGGCCGGATCCAGGTACCGATAGAAGTACCAGGACGAGTCCACGAAGGTGTCCATGGTGTCGGTCTCCCGGCGGGCCGCGGCGCCGCAACGCGGACAATCCACCCGGCGCCAGGAATCGATTTTCGTAAGCGCCGACCCTCCCATGCCCGTGATCTCGACATCGCGGGGCAGTTCCACCGGGAGGTCTTCCTCGGGCACCGGAACTTCGCCGCAACCCGAGCAGTGGATCATGGGAATGGGAGTGCCCCAGTAGCGCTGCCGGGATATCCCCCAGTCGCGGAACCGCCAGGCGATCTTCGGCGCGCCGAAGCCGCCTTCGCGGGCGTGTTCCGCCATCGCCCGCTTGGCCTCCTCGGTCGGAAGACCGCTGAACGCGCCGGAATCCACCACGGTCCCGTAGTCCACGAAGGCGCTTTCGGGATCCGCTGCGACATCGGGATCGTTCGGGATGACCACCGTCCGGATCTCCAGTCCGTACTTCTTCGCGAACTCGTAGTCCCGCTCGTCGTGAGCCGGAACCGCCATCACCGCTCCGGTTCCGTACTCCATGAGCACGTAGTCCGCGACGAAGACCGGAATCTCCTCTCCCGAGAAGGGATTCACCGCCACAAAGCCGGTGTTCACCCCGGTCTTTTCGGTTTCGCCGGTCGGATGGCTTTCCCCCGCGTGAGCTGCCGCTGCGGCGCGGTTGTATTCGGCCACTTCGGGATTTTTCGCCGCGATGGCCTGGGCAGCCGGATGCCTCGGAGCCAGTACCAGTGCGGTGGCGCCGTAGATGGTGTCCACCCGCGTGGTGAACACGGGAACGTCGCCCCGGTCTCCCAGCGCCGGGATTCGGAAGTGAACCTCGGCCCCTTCCGAACGTCCGATCCAGTTCCGCTGGAGCACCAGCACCTTGTGGGGCCAGGCGGGCATCCGCTCCATCTCGTCGAGCAGTTCGTCGGCGTAGTTGGTGATCCGCAGGAACCACTGCGGCAATTCCCGATTCTCGACGACAGCCTCGCATCGCCAGCAGCGTCCGGCTTCGACCTGCTCGTTGGCGAGCACGGTCTCGCAGCCGGGGCACCAATTGACGGTGCCGTTTTTCCGGTAGGCGAGCCCCCGTTCCCACATCTTCAGGAAGAACCACTGGTTCCACCGGTAGTAGGAGGGATCGCAGGTGGCGAACTCCCGGTCCCAGTCGTAGCTGAAGCCGAGTCGGCGGAGTTGCCGCCGCATGTGGTCGATGTTGTGCGTGGTCCAGTCGGCGGGATGGGCGCCACGCTGCAGCGCGGCATTCTCCGCCGGCAGCCCGAGCGCATCCCAGCCGATGGGATGCATGACGGCGAAACCGCGGCGGCGGTAGAACCGGGCCATCACGTCCCCGATGGAGTAGTTCCGCACGTGGCCCATGTGGATGCGCCCGGATGGATAGGGCAGCATCTCGAGGCAGTAGTAGTGGGGCCCCGCGGGCAGGTCCGGAGTCCGGAAGGCGCCCTCGCGTTCCCAGCGGGCCTGCCATTTCGATTCGACGCGTTCGTGGAAAGTGCTCATGGACAGTCGGCGGCGCGCAGACTAGCAGCCTGTGGCAAAACCCACGCGGCGTTCGAGCGGCGATGCATCCCGGCTGAACCGCGCCGCTTTGCGGCGCTCTGCGTTGCGTTTCGGTCGAAATACGCCCGGTATTCCTCCCTCACGCGCCTTGTCAGCCGGGCCCCCACCGGGAGAACTGGCCCCACCGGGAGAACTGGGCCTCGCCCCTCTCGGCGCTCACGCGGGTTTCACCACAGGCTGCTAATCGAGCGGTTCGGCGGGTTCGCCGGCCGCCGGGGATGGCAACCTGGCCCCCGGGATTCCGGCTGCGGCGAGGGCCTTGTGCAGCATCGAGCCCGACGGGACCAGATCCAGATCCCGCGGGTGAACGAAACGAGCGCCTTTCGGGACGCCGGCGGCTGACGGCTCCTGGAGTTCCGCCTCGAAGGGAACGACCGCCATCCTCCGGTTCATGACGGTGTGACGGAACCCGGCCAACTCGCGCCCGGGCCGCAGCCGGATCCCGTAGCGCACCCGCGTTTCACGAACCAGCGCCTCCGCGGGCGGCTCGCCGCTCCGGCACTCCCCGCAGGGCAGTTCGAAAAGACCCCGCAGGGGGCTCTCCCGGCGGCGGAACAACAGAATCCGTCCCTCGCGGTCCCGGACCACGGCCAGCGCGAGCCGGACGGAAACCGCTGGCGGACGCTGCGGGCGCTCGGGGAATTCTTCCTGCCGCCCTCCTACCCGAGCCCAGCAGAACTCGCGGACCGGACAGCTTCCGCATTGGGGAATGGCGGGGGTGCATACCGTCGCTCCGAGCTCCATCAGAGCCTGGTTCCAGTCACCCGGCTCGTGCGCACCGTCCGCTTCCAGGAGGCGGTCGGCCAATTCCCGGATCCGTCTCTCGAAGCCCGCCCGCCCCCGGACTCCTCCTACCGCGAAGACCCTCGACAGCACGCGGCGCACGTTGCCGTCCACCGCGGCGACCGGTTCGCCGAAGGCGATCGACGCGATCGCCGCCGCGGTGTAGTCGCCGATCCCCGGGAGTTCCCTGAGCGACGCCGCATTCCGCGGGATTCCCCGGCCTTCCGCAGCCAGTTGCTGCGCTGCGCGGTGCAACGCGCGAGCGCGGCCGTAATAACCGAGCCCCGCCCAGGCGGCCAGCACCTCGTCCTCGGAGGCTCGAGCCAGCGACGCGGCATTCGGGAACCGCGCGACAAAGGTCCGGTAGCGAGGCAGCATCGCCTCCACCCGGGTTTGCTGGAGCATCACCTCCGAGACCCAGACGCGCCAGGCGCCTTGTGATTCGCGGAAGGGAAGCGAGCGCTTGTTCTTCCAAAACCACGCGAGGAGGGTGCGGCGAAGGAGGCGGAACGGGGAGGCTGGGGAAACGTCGGACATGCGGGCGCGCGGGTGGGGCGGGTGACTAACGGTACGCGCCAGGAGCGCCGGTGTTCACACCGGCATCGCGGCCGGAGGCCGCGAAACTCCCAGCGCCCACCAGCGAAGAGGCGCGGGGACGGCCAGGAACGCCGACCTCTGGCGCTCCCGGCGCTCCCTCCCTTAGCCCGTATTTCTCATACTCACGGCCCGAAGTGCACCCCAGGGAGCCGCAACCTGTTGACGAGAAAGACCGTTACCCGTGAAGCGAGGGTCCCGGCCGATCTGACGGCGTGTCGGATGGGGAACACGGACTTCCAGCTCGTGGCGGTGAAAGCCCAAGTCTCACAGGTACACCACCATGCCAGATGGCGCCGCCGGTCAGGGAGCCCCCACCGGGAGAACTGGGCCGACCTCCGGCCAGTTCTCCCGGTGGGGGTCGGCATAGCGGCCCGCAGGGCCGCGGGCGGTTCATTGCCGTCCGCCTTCACGGGGCGCAGGCATGGGGCCCGCAGCGCTGCGAACGGTGTCTGCCATTCCAATGTACGGATCACGCCGAACGCTGGGGTTACCGCCGAGAAGGAACCACCCCTGAACTCGGGGTCCTTCCCGCCGCCCGCCTTCGGCGGGCTGTGCCGGCCCCCACCGGGAGAACTGGCCGGAGGTCGGCGTTCCCTTGCCTGCGCGTCGCTCCGCCTGGTGCCATGGGCGCCATGCGCCATGTTCAGCGTCCGCGTGGCGCCTTCTGCGACTCGGCGAGCGCTCCCGAGTATGAGAAATCCGGGTTAGCAGCCGGTGGTGAAACCCGGAAGGCATCCATTCGCGGCGCGCAGCGCCGCGGGGGTGGGGTGTGGGGAGGGATTTCCCCTCCCCACGAAAGACGGTGGTGCGAATCGCGCGGCGATTCGCACCACCAACCCGTGGGGAAAGCGCCCCGCACGCACACAAACCGACGGATTCGCCGCGCGCGACCTCCTCGGGCTCGTGCGGGGTGCTTTCACCACGGGCTGCTAGTGTGGTGTCCCGCAAATAGCGATGATAATATGGGGTCCTCCCAGGAGGTCCCCATGCCGAAAGGACGCCCCCTGTCGCCACTCGTCCTCGATGAGGAACAGCGAGGCCAACTGATGGCCCTGTCCCGATCCACCTCCATGCCCCACGGACTGGTGCAGCGGGCGCGGCTGATTCTCGCGAGCGCCGAAGGCCTCTCCAACCAGGCGGTGGCGGAACGCGTCGGCCTCACGCCCAACGTCGTGGGGAAGTGGCGACGCCGCTTCCGGGAGGCCGGGGTCACCGGCCTCCACGACGAACTCCGCCCGGGACGGCCGCGCACCTACAGCGACGAGAAAGTGGCGACGCTCATCAACCATGCCCTCCAGGAAGAGCCCGACAATGCCACCCATTGGAGCGTGCGCTCCATGGCGGACGCGCAGGGAGTCTCCAAGAGCACGGTGCAGCGCTGGTTCACCCTGTTCGGCGTCAAGCCGCACCTGACCCGGACCTTCAAGCTCTCTACCGACCCCTTCTTCATCGAGAAAGTCCGGGACATCGTGGGGCTCTACCTCCATCCACCGGACAACGCCATGGTCCTCTGCGTGGACGAAAAGTCCCAGATCCAGGCCTTGAACCGCACCCAGCGAGCCTTGCCCCTGGGCCTGGGCTATGTCGAGGGCTACACCCACGACTACCTCCGCCACGGCACCACCACCCTCTTCGCCGCCCTGGATGCCGCCACCGGAAAGGTCATCGCTCGCTGCCGCCAGCGGCACCGCCATCAGGAGTTCCTCGACTTCCTGCGTCTCATTGACCGCGAAACTCCGGGAGATCTTGACCTCCACCTGGTGGTCGACAACTACGCCACCCACAAACACCCCAAGGTCCGCGCCTGGCTGGCCCGCCGACCTCGTTTCCACCTCCACTTCACCCCGACCTATGCCTCCTGGCTCAACCAGGTGGAGCGCTGGTTCGGACTCATCAGCCAGCAGGCCATCAAGCGCGGCAGTTTCCAAAGCGTCACCCAGTTGAAGCAGACGATCATGGCTTTCACCGACCAATACAACCACAACTCCACCCCCTTCGTTTGGGTCGCCACCGCACAATCCATCCTGGAGAAGCTGGAACGACTAGCAACTCGTATTTGCGGGACGCCACACTAGAGGAGAGCGTGGGCGATCTTCTGGTAGTAGCCGACGGCGGCCACCAGATCGCTCTTCAGGACGTGTTCGTGAGCCGTGTGCGCGTCGTGGATGCTGCCGGGCCCGATGAGGAGCGGAGTTCCCCAGGAAGGCATGAACGGGATGTCCGTGGAGTAGGACATCGGGGCCACCTCGAAACCGGGCAGCGTCCGGCAGAGGACCGCGTCGTTCTGGCCGACGTGTTCGAAACTCAGTTTCTCGTCGGCGGAAAGGATCTCTTCAAGGCGGCGCCGCGCCGGTTCGGCCTCGCCGACGAGACGCCAGTAGAGGGTCGCCTCGGCCGAAGGGGCCAACACGTTTCCGGCCACGCCGCCGGAAATGAGCCCCACGTTCAAGGTTGCCGAACCGAGGACCTCGCTACTGCCCCAGTCGAGTGACTGGAGATGGGCGATCAGCGCCAGCAGGCGATGGATCGCCGAATCCCCGGCTTCGGGATGGGACGAGTGCGCCGCCTTGCCACGAACCTGGATCCGGACCCGGAGCGTCCCCTTGTGACCGCTCGCCATCAGTCCCTCGGTGGGTTCCCCACAGACCAGATGGACCTCTTCGATCGGATGCCCGGGTTCGATCGGATGCCCGGGTTCGATCGGATGCCCGGGGCCCCGCTTCTCGAGGTGGATGGCGCCGGCGCTGTCCACCTCCTCGCCGACGGTGAATGCCAGACCAAAGCCCGAGACGCCCTCGTCCCGGAGACGGCGGGCCGCGAACAGCATCGCCGCGAGGATGCCCTTGGCGTCGCAAGACCCTCTCCCCCCGATGTGAGTCGCGCTCTCGCTGGACGGGAAGAAGGGCGGCACCGTGTCCAGATGGGTGCAGTACCAGAGGCGCGGCTGGCCGGACCCGGCGCGCGCGATCAGGTTCGGTCGGCCCGGGACGACCTCGTCGAACTCGACGTCGAGTCCTGCCGCCGCGAGATCCGCACCGACACGCTCGGCAACCGCTTTTTCATCGCCGGTCACCGACGGGATGTCCACGATCTCGCGCAGATATCGGAAGAGATCGTCCATAGCCACTTCAGGATGCGTCCGGGTGCCGGAACAGCAGGGAAACGTTCGTGCCGCCAAACCCGAACGAGTTGGAAAGAACGCTTCTCACCGTCGCAGGCCGGGCGGTGTTCGGAACGATGTCGAGATCGCAGTCCGGATCCGGAGTTTCGTAGTTGATGGTAGGGGGCAGAACCTGGTGACGCAGGGTCAGACAGGAGATCCCGGCTTCGAGCCCTCCCGCTCCGCCCAGCAGGTGCCCGGTCATGGACTTCGTGGAACTGACCGCCAACCGGTCGGCGTGGGCGCCGAACACCTGCCGGATGGCGGCCGTCTCGATCCGGTCATTGAGGGGCGTCGAAGTCCCGTGGGCGTTCACCGCGTCCACCTCTTCCGGCGAGGCCTCGGCCTCGCCGAGCGCCGCCCGCATCACCCGCACCGCTCCATTGCCATCCTCGGGCGGAGCGGTGATGTGGAAAGCGTCTCCGCTCATGCCGTAACCCACGACTTCCGCGTAGGGCGTGGCGCCCCGCGCGAGCGCCCGCTCCCGTTCCTCCATGATGAGGATGCCGGCTCCTTCCCCCACCACGAAGCCGTCCCGGTCCCGATCGAAGGGACGGGACGCGTGTTGGGGATCGTCGTTGCGGGTGGAAAGCGCCTTCATCGAAGCAAAACCACCGATGCACATCGGGGTGATCGTCGCTTCCGCTCCACCGGCGACCATGACATCGGCGTGGCCATAGCGCACCAGGCGGAAAGCTTCGCCCACCGCGTGCGCCCCGGCGGAACACGCAGTGGCCATCGCCGAGTTGGGGCCCTTCGCACCCAGCCGGATAGACACCCAGCCAGCGGCCAGGTTGACCACCATCGCAGGGACAAAGAAGGGAGATATGCGGCGCGGCCCCTTCTCGAGCAGTTTCCGGTGTTCCCTCTCGATCGTCTCGAAACCGCCGATTCCGGAGGAAATGATCACTCCCGTGCGATCGGGATCCCCGACCGGAATCGTCAGGCCCGCGTCCTCGACCGCAAACAGGGACGCCGCCAGCCCGTACTGGATGAAGGTATCCATCTTGCGCGCGTCGCGCCGGTCGGCATAGTCGAGCGGATCGAAACCCTCGACCTCGCAGGCGATCCGCGACGTGAAATCGGCGGCATCGAACCGAGTGATGGGGCCCGCGCCCGAGCGGCCCGCGACCAGACCTTCCCAGGTCTCTCGGGTCCCGATGCCCAGGGGAGACACGAGTCCCACCCCGGTGACGACAACCCGCCGCGGAGTCAGTGGATTCATGTGCGCTCGAGCGCCGGTCGCAAGCCAGTCAAGTCGAACTCACGCGTAGCTCGGTCGAACTCGCGCGTAGCTCGGCCAAACTCGCGCGTAGCTCGGCCGAACTCACGCGCAGCTCGGCCAAACTCACGCGTAGCTCGGAAAGCGAGGCGGGCCGTGTGACGTTGTCCACCGGCTGCTCGACGCAGCTCAGTCGATCCGCTGCTCGATGAACGCCACTGCATCGCCGACCGTCTGGATCCGTTCCGCCTGATCCTCCGAGATATCAATCCCGAACTGCTCCTCCAGCGCCATCATCAACTCGACCATGTCCAGTGAATCGGCGCTCAGATCGCCCACGAAAGTGGCCTCCGGCGAGACCTCGTCGGGGGACACGGAAAGCTGCTCGCAGATGAGTTCCCGGACGCGCTCGTCCACCGGGAGTTCCTCGACCTCCGGAGCACCTTCTGGTTCCTTGGCCTTTTCCTTCATTTGTCGTTTCTCCTGTTGGTACTGTCCCGTGCCTCCCGGTTTACCGGGAGGCGTCGGATTAAAGCGCGAGCCCTCCGGTTACTTCGAGGACCGCGCCGGTGATGTAGCTCGCCTCGGCGGAGGCGAGGAAGGCGACCGCCGCCGCAACCTCTTCCGGCGATCCGGGGCGCCCGATTGCGATGGCGCTCCCGAGTTGGGCCCGAGCCGCCTCGGGCATCTCCCGGGTCATGTCGGTTTCGATAAATCCCGGCGCCACCGCGTTCACGGTGATGTTCCGCCGCGCCAATTCCTTGGCCAGCGATTTTGTGAACCCGAGAATGCCCGCCTTGGAGGTCGCGTAGGCGGTCTGGCCCGGATTGCCACGAAGCCCCACGATGGAACTGAGGTTGACGATCCGACCGTAGCGAGCGCGCATCATAGGCCGGACGGCGGCCTGGCAGCAAGCGTGCAGGCCATCCAGGTTGGTGGCCATCACTTCCCGCCAACTGGCCGCCGACTGACGAGCCAGCAGACCATCGCGCGACACGCCCGCGTTGTTCACCAGAATCTGGAGTCCCCGCTCAGCACTGGCCGCGGCCACACATCGTTTGACCAATTCGGGATCGGTCAGATCGAGCCCCAGCCCCCGTACCCGGCCGCGACCGGCGTCGAGCTCGCCGGCCACTCCCTCGGCCCGCTTTTCGTCGGTCCCCGTCAGGAAAACCGTGGCTCCTTCGTCGGCGAGCCGCGCGGCGATCGCGTGACCGATCCCGCGGGTGCCCCCGGTTACGAGCGCAGTCTGCCCCTCGAAGCGAATCTCACGGGGGTCCCGGGCCGCAGAGACCGTCATGCGGGGCTTGCGACCCGCCCGCGGGCTGGCCCTCCCGCAGCCGGCGATCCGACCGGGGTGGCGTTCCGGCCCCACTGCATCCCCTCGATCCGCTCGACACCCTCCGGATCGGAGACTCCGAACGCCGAGGCGCCGGGCAACACCCGCTGGACCAGGCCGGTCAACACCCGGCCCTGACCGATTTCGAGGAATGCGGAAGCACCCGCAGCCGCCATCCCCTGGAGCGTCTCCTCCCAACGCACCGGCGACGCCACCTGGCGCCGCAGCGCCTCGCGGGCCTCGGAGCCGGTGCGGATGGGCGCCGCGTCCACATTCGTCCACAGCGGCGCCGACGGATCGGCAAAGGAGGTGGCGTCGAGTTCCCGCGAGAGCTGCCTGGCCGCCGGTTCCATCAGACGGGTGTGGAAAGGGGCGCTCACCGGAAGAGGAAGCACGCGCCGGGCCCCCCGGGCCTTCAACTCCTTCCCGGCGGCGGCCACCGCCGCCGCGTGGCCTCCGATGACGACCTGGCCACCACCGTTGAAGTTCGCCGGTTCCACCAGCCCCACACCGCTTTCGGTCACCTCGGATGCGACCGCGACCACCGTCTCCGCGGGGAGACCCAGAACTGCCGACATCGCCCCCTCCCCGGCGGGCACCGCCTCCTGCATGAACTCGGCGCGGCGCCGCACGAGCCTCAGAGCGTCGGCAAAGGACAATGCGGACAACGCAACCAGCGCCGAGTACTCCCCGAGACTGTGGCCCGCGGCCATGTCCGGGCTCGCTCCGCGGGCTTCGGCGACGCGCCAGGCGGCGGTGCTCACCGTGAGCATCGCCGGCTGGGTGTTGCGAGTCAGTTGGAGGGCTTCGGCAGGTCCTTCGAAACAGAGACGGGAGATGCATTCGCCGAGGACGTCGTCCGCCTCTTCAAAGACCGCTCGTGACTCCGGAAATGCGTCCGCGAGCGCCCGGCCCATCCCCGGCCGCTGCGAGCCCTGGCCGGGGAAAAGGAACGCCGTTCGACTCACGTCAGGTCAGGTCAGGTCAGGTGAGGTCACGTCAGGTCAGGTCAGGTCAGGTCCTTGATCTCCAGAACCTTCTTGCCCTTGTAGTGGCCGCAGTGCGGGCAGACAACATGGGGCCGGATGCGCCGGTTGCATTCGGTGCAGACCGAAAGTCCGGGAGCCTCCAGGCTGTGGTGCGCGCGGCGATTGTTCCGGCGGCCACGCGAGTGGCGTCTCTTGGGTTGTGGCATTTTGTTAACTCCTGTCTCTTCTCTCAGGAAGTGTTTGGCCGGCTGGGGGTGCCGGCCGTGGTTGGCGCCCGAGGTGCCCGGCGCTTATCCCGGCACTCGCCGGAATCCCGGCAGGTTGCGGAGGGCACCCAATCCGGTCCGGTCGGGAGCGCCGGCATTCTCCTCGCAGCCGCACGATGGCTGCCGATTCCGGTCGGCGCCGCAAGAACTGCAAAGTCCGAGGCAGTCGGAGGAACACAGCGGCTTCACCGGCAATGCCAAATGAAGCTGCTCCCAGACCGTGTCGGCGAGTTCGAGGCGGTCGTCCTCAATGAAGGACACGTTCATGTCCGACGCATCGAGGGGGCGCTCCCCTCCGGTCGGCTCAGCCGACGCGGCGGTCCGGGGCAGGTACACCAGGTCGAGTGCCTCGTCCACGGGAAGCGCCACCGGGCCGAGACAACGGACACACTCGAGGCGCAGCTCGCCGCCGAGGCGAGCCAAGAGCCGGTATCCATCCCGGTCGAGTCGGTCCAGGCGTCCATTCAGGCTGAGTTCGCCGACGATCTCGAAAGCGGCGCCGGAAAAGCCGAACGCTGCGTCGTTCGCAGAGACGGCGACCCGAGCCCCGCGCGCAGGGACCGCCGCGAGGTTGACACTCAGGGCGGAAGGATCGTGGGGGGCGGACAAGGATCGCGAATTCTATCGTTCCCGGCGGCCCGGGGATCGCCGGTCCTTCCGCGGCGTGGGACGGCCCCGCACCGCATAGAATCGGCGCCATGCGTGGCCTCGTTACCTTCGCGCTGGCGGGGCTCGCGTGCCTGGCCGCTTGCAGCCCCGCGGGGCCCACCGCGGAATCGGAAACCCCGCCCTGGGAGTGGACCGAGGCCGAGTGGCGGGCGCCGATTGACGCCGTCCGCGCGGGACGTCGTCTCGCTCCGTCGTCGTGGCCCGGAGGAACTCGGGTGGCCGTAGCCCTTTCCTTCGACTTCGACAATGAAACCGTGTCCCTCCGGGACAACGCCACCACCGCGTCCAACCTGTCGCGGGGGCAGTACGGGTCGAAAGCCGGGCTGCCGCGAGTCCTCGACCTGCTGAGCAGGCACGAGATTCGCGCCTCGTTCTTCATTCCCGCGGTCAGCGCGCTGATCTACCGCGAAGACGTGGCGGACATCGTCGCCGGCGGACACGAGATCGGTGTTCACGGCTGGATTCACGAGCGCAACTCCCTCATCTCCGGCGAGGTGGAACGCGAACTCATCGAACGCGCAATCGAAACGCTCACCGAGTTGACCGGCACGCGGCCGGTGGGCCTGCGAACTCCGTCCTGGGACTACAGCCCGAACACCCTGCAGATCGTCCGGGACCTCGGCTTTCTCTACGACTCGAGCCTCATGGCGGACGATTGGCCCTATGAGATCGTCGCGAACGGCGAAGCCACGGGAATCGTGGAATTGCCGGTGGAATGGATTCTGGACGACGCCCCGTATTTCGGCTTCAGCAGGTATTCGGCGATCAGGCCGCACAGCACTCCCGACGACGTGCTCTCGATCTGGAAGGCGGAATTCGACATGGCCTATTCCGAGGGAGGAATGTTCCTCCTCACTATGCATCCCCACGTGATCGGCCACCGCTCCCGCATCGCCATGCTGGAGCGACTGATCGAACACATCAACGCCGCCGGAGATGTCTGGTACGCGACGCACGAGGAAGTCGCGCGCTACGCGCTCGAAAACGCCGGGGACGGGAATTAGCAGCCGGTGGTGAAACCCAGGCGGCCCAGTTCTCCCGGTGGGGGCGGGCTCGGCGCTCACCGGGGTTCCACCACCGGCTGTTAGCCGAGAAACCCGACGACAACGAGACCAGGTGTGGGATCCCGTTTTCGTTCTGGAAAACGCCCCGGATGGGCGAAGGAGGCATCATGAAGATACGACTTGTCCGCGCGGCATTGGCCGCGCTGTTCATCGGCGCGCTTGCTGTTCCAGCGGCCGGAACTGCCAGTGAACCTCCGCCGCGCGCGGCGGTCATCAGCGCGGAACTCGAGACCGAGATCCGCAGCGAGCTGGACTCGCTGAGGGAGCGCATCGAGGACCTCGAGATGCTGCTCGCGACGCTGGTTACCACCCGGGAAGCGGAAGGCGCCGCCGGGACCCCGGAAACCACGGAGGCCAGCCTGGTCCTCGCCGCCACGGACGGCGGAGCCGCTGCCACGCCTGAGGCCCCGGCCCCGTCCACCCCAGCGCAGGACGCCGATTCGGGAATGCCCGAGGGCGTCGCAAGTACGGGAGGGCAACCCCTCTCCATCACCGGCCTGGTGGACACCTACTACACGCACAATCCGAACGACCCGCAGGACGGGAACAACACGCTCTACTACACGAACCCCAACGCCCGCGGATTCGGCCTGAACCAGCTCAAGCTGGAAATCGAGACCGCCGGCGACGGGCCGTTCGGTTTCCGTTCCGACCTCTGGTTCGGCTCGGGCGCCCGGCTGTTCCGGGACGGACTCGAACCCGGACCGCTCGCCGACGTGCTCTATCTGCAGCAGGCGTTCGGCTACTACCAGTTCGGGAACGGCGCCCAACTCGACGTCGGACTCTTCGGCACCATCGCCGGGCTCGAGGTCGCCGAGTCGCATCTGAACTGGAACTACACGCGCGGCATCCTCTGGGCGTGGAACGAGCCGTTCTCCCATCTCGGCGCCCGGCTCGGCGTGCCGATCAGCGAGACCTTTACCGGAACGTTGTTGCTGGTGAACGGCTTCGACAACGCCTGGGACCAGAACACCGGGAAGTCCTACGGCCTGCAGGGATCGCTGGCGCCGAGCGACCAGTTCAACACCACCCTGACCTGGATCAACGGCCCGGAGAACGCCGGGACCAACGACGGCTGGCTGAGGGATCTGAGCTGGAACGCCTACGTCGGACTCACCGACCGGGTCGAGGCGATGGTGAACATGGACTACATCTCGGCGACCGACGAGATGGGAACGAGCGCGACCTCTTACGGACTCGGCGGATACCTCCGTTTCCACGTGAACGACCGGGTGCGGATCGCCGAACGCTACGAGTTCATGAACGACCGCGAGGCCCGCTCCACCGGTCTCGAGCAGATGTTGATGGAAAACACCCTGACGCTCGAGTTCCAGCCGGTGGTGGACGACCCCCGCTTCCTGACTCGCTTCGAGTATCGGCGTGACTGGTCGGACGCTGACTTCTTCAGTTGCTCCGGATGCGGAGAAGGCCTCTCGAAGAGCCAGAACACCTTCACGATCGGGATGTCCTGGGTCTTCGGACCGCGCTAAGGAGAAGGAGCGCCGGTCTTCAGACCGGCATCGCCCGCCATCGGCGGGCGAAACTCCCACCACTCGGTTCGCCGATTGACCGGGTCTAGCCGGGGACGGCGAAACGCCGTGCGGACGGGTGGGTGGCGTTGCGCCGCCCTCGTTGTCCGCTGCGCCATGCGGGGATTGGCGACGGGAGTTTCGCTCCCCTGCGGGGAGCGATGCCGGTCTGAAGACCGGCGCTCCAAGCTAGCCCACCCCAGCGGTGGCGGCGATGAACGCCGCCACCGCACCGGCGATCTCCTCGCGGACGTCGGCTGCGGTGCGCCCCGACGCGGCGAGCAGCGCCCTCGGCACGCGGAAGCCGTGATCGCTCCCCGCGATCCAACACATTTCGGCGCCCGCGGCGGCGGCGATCGGGTTCAGTAGTTCCGCCGGAGCAAAAGGGTCCCGGTCGCCACTTACGAACAGGGTTGGGATGCCGATGCACCCGAGATGCTCCATCCGCTCTGGAGGCACTTCAGTCTTGCCCGGCGGTTTCAGGGGATAGGCGAGAAGGACCAGGCCCGCCAACTGACGGGACGCTTCGGCGGTTTGATCCGCGAGCAGGAGGGAGGCCATCCTCCCGCCAAAGGAGCGGCCGCCGAGGAAGAGGGGGCCCGGGTACTCCCCCGCCGCCCAACCAACGACGGCGGCGACGCAGGCGATCGCCCGGTCGGCACGGTCGGGCCGCCTTTTCCCCGCTTCGGCCGCGGGAAGATTGAAGCGGAGCGCGCGGATGCCCCGGACGGCCAGGGACTGGGCGAGCGAGACGAGGCCCGGCGTGTCCCGATTCCCTCCGGCACCGTGCGTGAGGAGGACGGCCGGCGCGACCGGCGAGGCGCCGGCCGGGTCGTGGGCCGCCACGCTCACCGAACCGCCCCTGCCATCGGGTGCGTCACGGATCACCGGTCAGGCAGCCCCATCCGATTCGCCGGTGTAGAACGCGGTTGTGCGTCTGGCCGCGGCGCGCGCCGCTCGAGGGTCCGTGCCGGCCGCCACCGCCGCTTGTCCCCACCGTTCGCTGCTGCCGGTGATGAACGCTCTGCCCCCCGGGGAAACGGCGAAGGCGGCCTCGTCCAGCTTTGGGTCCGTCGGATTCGCGAGATATAGCGAGAGCCCCAGCAAACCCAGCTCCCACCCGACACCGGTTGCGCCCGGCCCGTACTCGTCCCAGTGTTCGGAAAGGTGCGCCGTGTGCGTGAGCGCAAGTCTCGAGCGGCCCATTCCATCATCCGAAAAACGCGCGTCCACCCAGCTCAGGTCTTCCCCGAACTCCCAGGTGAGCGCCAGCCGGGATCGTCGTTCGCACGCCGTGATCACGCCGCCCGCGTTTCCCTCCAACTGAAATCGGCCACCCGGTCTGAGGTCGCCGCCGATCGGCCCGAACCAGCGCGGGATGCGCTCGGGATTCGTCGCGGCGTCCCACAGATCCTCAACCGTCGTCGAGTAGCGGCGAGCGAGGGTGACCGCGCCAGCGGGTTGTCCGTCGCGGTCCAGCGACGAGACGGAACGCTCTGCGGCGGCAAGGTGCATTTCGACATCGAGGCCCATCAGTTCCTCCCGTCCGGTCTTCCAGTCCGGTCCCAATGCACGCGGAGCCTGTCTCAGAATGGCGGGTTCAGGGGGAGCGTCCGCTTGCCCAGCGCGGAGGCGACCAGTTCGACCGCGAGCTCGGCGGTCCGGTTTCGCACGTCCAGAGTGGGATTCACCTCGGCAATCTCCATCGAACGCAGGCCACCGCTGGCGGCCACGCACTCCATGAGGGTATGGGCCTCCCGATAGGTAAGCCCGCCGGGAACGGGAGTCCCGACCCCCGGGGCCACCTCCGGGTCGAGTCCGTCCATGTCCAGGCTCAGGTGCATCCCTTCGGTTCCGTCGAGCGCCCGGTCAACGGCCTCGTCCGCGATGGCGGCGAAGCCGCGGCGATCCACCTCTTCCATGGTGTAGACCCGCACTCCCAGTTCCGCCACCATGCCGGCTTCCGCCTCGTCCACGCTGCGGACTCCGATGAGAACAACGTTCTCCGGGTCCAGCCGGGGCGCCCCCGGAGCGAATCCGCCAACCCGGGTAAGAGCGTCCGGGCCGCGACCGAAGAGGGCGGCCACCGGCATGCCGTGCAGGTTGCCGCTCGGCGACGTCTCCGGGGTGTTGGCGTCGGTGTGCGCATCCACCCAGATGAGCCCCAGGCGCTCGGTCCGCCCGCCGGCCCCCGCGGCGGGGTCACCGCATCCGGTCATTCCGGCAACCGTCCCGACGGCAATGGAATGGTCGCCTCCGAGGACGAGTGGCAGTCGCCCGCGCCGCCTGATGTCGCGGACCCTCCAGGCGAGGTCCCCGAGCACCCGAACCACTTCGTCCAGGTAGCGGGCGCTCGCGTCTCCCGGGCCGGCGAGCGCCTCCGCCACCGGCGCGTCGAGATTCCCGGTGTCCTCTACCGGATGTCCGAGTCGCTCCAGGCGCGAGGCGATCCCCGCCCGGCGCATGGCCGAAGGCCCCATGTCCACCCCCCGGCAACCAGCTCCCAAATCCAGCGGCACACCGATCAGGCTGATCGTTTTCTTCTCCATGGACCCATCCTACTTCGCGCTACGCCAGGAGAAGCGAGTGCCGGCAGAGTGTGGATCGCCGACTTCGTTCAGGGCACGAACTGAAAGGACCGCCGGCCTCCAGCCGGCAATCAGGGTCGAGCGGTCGCCGGACGGGGCCATGATCCGGAATGGCTTTCGGTCGTACTTCTGGTTGGAGTTGGGACCCCGTCCGGGGACCGCCCGGCGCTTCGCGCCGGCAATCGAAACTCCCTGGCGCGCCTTCGGCGCGCGGCGGCGAGTGCCGATTGGTCATTGTTGATTTGTGAAAGGGGGGATTCCCCCTTTCACACTTTGCCCCCGATCACGCGGGCAGCGAACAAAGTTCGCTGCCATTGTTTTTTACGCTCGGCAGTGCGCCACCACGCGTGAAATCGCGCAGACCGCTTGGAACGCCGACCTCTGGTCGGCATCGCGCGGGAGCGCGAAACCAGCACCGACGACGCTACCCAAGCCGTGGCAGCAGCAGTCACGTTTGTCAACTTCGCTACAGATACCTACAGGAGGCGAAGCGACGGCCAACCCTGGCGACTCCGCTTGGTCGCACGGCTACCCTCTCACCCTGACCATGGCCTACCGATCTCTCGCCGACGCCGTAACCGACCTCGAGCGGAACCGGATGCTGGTCCGGGTGCCCGACGAAGTGGACGGACACCTCGAGGTCGCCGAGATCCAGCGCCGCGCCTACGCCGCCGGAGCGCCGGCGATCCTCTACGAGCGGGTGAAGGGCTCGGCGTTCCCCTGCGTTTCCAACCTCTTCGGAACGATGGAGCGCGCCCGCTTCCTGCTCCGCCACGGGCTCGACGGCGCCAAGGCGGCCGTCGGTTACCGGGCCGAGCCGGGCAAGGCCTTCTCGGATCTCGGGAGGCGGCCCTCAGCTCCGCTCAGCGCCGCGGCGGCCGCGATCCATTCCCTGCCCCGGCGGGTCGGCGCCGCGCCCAGTCAGGCTCACCGGATTTCCCTCTCGAACGTTCCGCGGATCACCTCCTGGCCGGACGACGGGGGTCCGTTCATCACCCTGCCCCAGGTGTTCACCGAGGATCCTGAGGTTCCTCCCGGAGGAGGCCCCTTCGGCGCCCCGCTCTCGTCCAACGTCGGGATGTACCGCATCCAGCTCGCCGGGGGCGAGTACGGCGACGAAGAGGCCGGGATGCATTACCAGATCCATCGAGGCATCGGAGTGCACCACACGGCGGCCGAGCGGCGGGGGGAGCCGCTCCGGGTCAGCATCTTCGTCGGGGGCCCCCCGGCCCACGCGCTCGCCGCGGTGATGCCGCTCCCGGAGGGGCTTAGCGAACTCCTCTTCGCCGGGATGCTGGCGGGAAGGCGCTTCACCTGGCGGCGGCGGGACGACGGCTTCGTGGTCTCGGCGGATGCCGACTTCACCATCACCGGCTGGGTGGACCCGGGCCACACCCTCCCCGAAGGCCCCTTCGGGGACCACCTCGGCTACTACAGCCTGACGCATCCGTTCCCGGTCCTCCGAGTGACCGCGGTGACCCACCGCGAGGGAGCCATCTGGCCGTTCACGGTGGTGGGCCGCCCCCCGCAGGAAGACACCACCTTCGGCCAACTCATCCACGAGATCACCGAGCCGATGGTTCCGACCACGCTGCCCGGCGTCCATTCCGTGCACGCGGTGGACGCGGCCGGCGTGCACCCGCTGCTGTTCGCGGTCGGGAGCGAGCGCTACTCGCCCTTTACCGGCCGCCGGCCGCAGGAACTGTGGACGATCGCGAACGCCATCCTGGGTTTCGGGCAGTGCTCGCTCGCCAAGTACCTCTTCATCGCGGCGCGCGAGGACGCGCCGGAGCTGGCCGCCCACGACATTCCGGCGATGCTCGACCACGTTCTCCGCCGGGTGGATCTCGCCTCCGACCTTCACTTCCAGACGCGCACCACGATCGACACTCTCGACTACTCCGGAAGCGGCCTGAATGCCGGCTCCAAGCTGGTCATCGCCGGAGCGGGACCCGAGAGGAGATCACTCGCCCGGGCGGCTCCCGGCGGGGTGGGCGCAGCGCTTCCCGCGGGGTTTTTCGGTCTGCAGGCCGTGCTGCCGGGCGTCTTCGTCCTCGGGGGGGCCCGCTTCGAATCCTACGACCGGGTGGAAGCCGATCTCGCCCCGCTGTGGAATGCGCTTGACGCCGCGGAACGCGCGGGCGCCGATCTCACCGGGATGCCGCTCGTCGTCCTCTGCGACGACCCGGACTTCGCCGCCGAGAGCCTGCGGAACCTCCTCTGGGTCGCCTTCACCCGGTCGAACCCGTCGCACGACGTCCACGGCCGGCGAGCGGGTGTCCGCCACAAGCATTGGAGTTGCGTCGAACCGGTCGTTATCGACGCCCGCCTCAAGCCCCACCACGCGCCTCCCCTCATCGAGGACCCCGCCGTCACCCGCCGCGTGGACGCCCTCGCGGCTCCCGGCGGCCCGCTGCACGGGTTGATCTGAGGATTCGTTTCCGCTCCTGATCGTCCCACCGATCAGCTCTCGTCCACTCTGCAATCTGGGCGTCGGTGTAGCACTCCTCCTCGCCGCGGACCCGGCTCAGCACAATCACGCCTCCCCGCTCTTCGAACGTCAGGCGATCCCCGGCGCCGATTCCCAGCCGCATTCGCGTCGCCGCAGGGAGCGTGATCCGGCCGCGGGTGGACACAACGAGCATGGTCTGACGCACGCAGTTGCTCACGATCGCTCCACCCGGAGGATCCTACATTCAGCATTGAGAAATCCCGCAAGATCATTGTGAACCTCCGACTTCCGGGCCGGGGGCATCCCCGGACCGCACGCAGAACGGAAGCGTCCTTGGGAGTGCATTCGGCGATATGGTGAGCAGCGAATGACAGCCGGACGCGGTTCAGCGGGAGCCGACTCCAACACCGGGCTCGCCCGAAATCTGGGCCTCATGGGTCTGGCCGCGACCGGGATCTGCTCGATGCTGGGCGCCGCGATCAACGTGATGCCCTTCATGCTGCTGAGGGGCCTCCCGGAAATCGGCCCATACGTCCTGCCGGCCTATGTCCTGGCGGCGGTGCCCGCGGTCCTCGCGGCGCTCGCGTATGCCAGTCTGGGATCGGCGATGCCCCGGGCGGGAGGCAGCTACGTCTACGCGAGCCGGGCGCTGAGTCCCTGGTGGGGTTTCATCGCCAGCTTCTCGCAGTGGTTCGGCCTCTCGATCGCGATCGGGGTGGTGTCCTATCTGCTGGTCCCCTTCCTGCGCGACATCGCGGGGGCGCTCTCCTTCGCGGGGATCGCCGCGGCGCTCGAGCGGGGGCCGGTACGGGTGGGCATCTCGATCGCTTTCCTCTGGACCTTCGTGCTGGTCAATTTGCGCGGCCTGAAGCTCTACGAACGCACCCTGGTCCCCATGATGTTCCTGATGTTCGTGCTGGGCGGAGTGGTCATCGTCAGCGGCTTCGCCTTCGATCACGGGGACTTCGCCGCGGCGCTCATGGCGACTGAAGGCCGGTCCGTTCCGGAGCCAGGCGCAGCTCCTTTGCAACTTGTCCCGTTCGTGGCGGCGGCCGTCGTGCTCTTCTCTACCTTCATCGGTTTCGATTCCATCGCTCAGGCCGGTGGCGAGGCGAAAAACCCCAGTCGCAACATACCCCTGGCCATCGGAATCGCGATCGTCTCGGTCGGCGGCTTCTACTTCCTGTTCACCGCGGCGATGTACCACGCGGTGCCGTGGAGCTTCATCGCCGAAGAGGCGGCGCTGCGCGACGTGACCGCGCCCGGACTTCTCGGCTATCTGCTCCCGGCCGCGGGCACCGCGGCGATCCTGGCCGGGGCTGCCGTCGCCCTCATCAACGACCTGCCGGCAATGCTGCTCGCCGTCTCCCGCATGATGTTCGCCTGGGCGGGCGACGGCATCTTCCCGAAGGGAGTGGCGGCGGTCCACCAGCGCTTTCGCACCCCCTGGGTCGCGATCCTGCTGAGTGGAGCGATGGCCACGTTGGGCATCCTCGGGAGCCACCTCGCGGGCGACTTCTTCCTGGGGATCGACATCCTCGTCACCTCGATGCTCGTGAACTTCGGGCTCATCTGCCTCTCGCTGGTGACCCTGCCCCGGCGGAACCCAGCACTGGCACGGGAGGTGAAGGTGCTGGGACGGACCGCACAGCGCCTCGTCGGCGGCGGAGGAGCGGTGATCCTGGGGCTCTTCCTCGTCCTCCATATCGTCAAGGACCTGTCCACCGAGACCGCGGCGTGGTACTTCCACTCCACCTGGGTGTGGGTGCTGGTGATGGGAGTCGCCTCGCTGATCTACCTGCGCGAGATGGGGCGGCTCCGGCGGGCCGGGGTGGACACCGAGCGCCTCTTCCGGGAACTGCCGCCCGAGTGAGCCGGCCGGCGGAGCGTGCCCGGCTCGGCCCGGGGCTTGACGTGTGCCGCGTGCTGACCGGACTCTGGCAGGTCGCCGACCAGGAGCGGGGCGGCGTTGCGCTCGAGACCGCGGGAGCGGCGCGGGCGCTCGAACCGGCGGTGGACGCCGGGTTCACCACCTTCGATGTGGCCGATCACTACGGAACGGCCGAACTCATTGCCGGGGCGCTCCGGAAACGGCGCCCCGCGGTCCAGATACTCACGAAGTGGGTGCCCGAACCTGGAGTTGCATCGCGGCAGCAGGTCCAGGCCGCGATCCGTCGCTCGCTCGACCGCATCGGAACCGATCGGCTCGATCTGCTGCAGTTCCACGCTTGGAGCTATCCCGACCCCGGTTGGTGGGACTGCCTGTTTCACCTGATGGCAATACAGGCTGCCGGGAGGATCCAGCACCTCGGAGTCACAAATTTCGATGCCGTGCATCTCGACCTGGCACTCCGCAGCGGCATCCCCATCGTCTCGAACCAGGTCTGTTACTCGCTGCTCGACCGCCGGCCGGCGGGGCGCATGACGGAGGTTTGCCGGACGCATGGGGTTCGGCTCATCGTCTATGGGACCTTGGCCGGAGGGCTCCTGAGTGACCGCTGGCTCGGCGTCCCGGCGCCGCCGATCTCCGAATCACTCACCTGGTCCCAGATGAAGTACCGCCGCTTCATCGAGGAAGCGGGCGGTTGGGAGCGTTTCCAGGGGGTGCTGCGCGCCGCCCGGCGGGTCGCGGACCGCTACGGGGTGTCCATCGCGAATGTCGCCGCGCGCTACGTGCTGGAACAGCCCGGGGTAGCCGGGGTGATCGTGGGGGCCCGACCCGGAGAAAGGAGCCATCTCGAAGACAACTCGAGGCTCTTCGACTTCTCCCTCGACGACCGCTCGCTCGAGGAACTCACCGAGGCCCAGGCTGGTCTCGATCCCATTCCGGGAGACTGCGGCGACGAATACCGGCGCCCCCCCTACCTCACCGCCTCGGGGGATCTGCACCACCACGTGACCCACTTCCCTGCGCCCTACGCGGCGCGCCGGACGGAACGCGGGATCGAGCTGGCGCCGGAGGCCGGATTCGGAGAGGCAGTCCGCACTGGGAACCAGATTCGGATCCGTGGGGTAGCCCCCACCCATCGCGGCCGTGTCATGGGCGGCGACGATGTTCGGGCGCAGACCCATTTCGCCCTCGACCGGGCAGAAGGGGCGCTCCAATCGCTGGACGCCGGGCTCGCCGACTTGGTGCGGATCGACGCGCATGCGCGCGAGGAGGACTGGCCGGGAGTAAAGGCCGTCCTGCTCGAACGTTTACCCCCCGTCGGGGGGGACTCGATGGTCAGGGACCATTACGTCGGCGGGCTCCGGCCGACCACCTCGCACCGCGTCGAGATCGATTTGAGGGCGCAGGTCCGGCAGGGCTGACCGGACGGCGCATCAGAGGGAGAGGGCCGCACCAACCCGCCCGACGACGCGCGGGAGCGCCGGTCTCCGACCGGCATCGCGCGGGAGCGCGAAACCAGCGCCGATAACGCTGCGCCAGGCCAACGTCAGGCCCACACCGCTGGGCAAAGCCCAGCGAAGAACGCATACGACCGATCATCGTCGAGCGCGCGAACGGAGCGCCGGTCTCCGACCGGCATCGCGCGGGAGCGCGAAACCAGCGCCGATAACGCTGCGCCAGGCCAACGTCAGGCCCACACCGCTGGGCAAAGCCCAGCGAAGAACGCATGCGACCGATCATCGTCGAGCGCGCGAACGGAGCGCCGGTCTCCGACCGGCATCGCGGCCCGCAGGGCCGCGAAACCCCTCAGCGGACCACCCTCACGGCGCGCGCCACTCAGGTACAGCAGGTCCCTTCCGTGCCCTCGGTCCTCATTTCCGACCCGTCCGTCGAAATCACCACGTTCTGGAGCTGCTCCGCGTCGCCCGACTTCACGTACCACTCCCAGCGGGCGCCGTCGGGATCGGTGACCCAGGTCTCGGTTTTCTCCGCGTAACAGCAGACGGTGTCATCCACCCCCGTCGTATCGAGCCCCGACTCCCGCAAGCGCCCCTCGGCCACCCGTACCTGGCGGGCCGCCTCGACCTCCACGCCGAGATGGTTGATCGTCGCCCCTTCCGGGCCCTCGAAAAGCACGAGCTTTAGCGGTGGATCGGCGATGGCGAAGTTCGCGTAACCGGGTTTCACCTTCGCCGGCGGGGTCGCGAACATGCGCGAGTAGAAGTCAATCGCCTTCTCGAGGTCAGTCACATTCAGGGCAAGTTGAAGTCGGGACACAGGCATTCTCCGTGGCGGATTGGGCCGAAGGCACACCCGTGCAGCATTCGGCGGTAAGAAAGTTCATCAGTCGGGTCATGGCGGCAAAGTCGGGACGGGACCGCACCTCACGGCCGCGTTGCTCCTGCTCCACGAGACCCGGCCGGGTCAGGCAGGCCAAGTGGTGGGCGAGAGTCGAAGCAGGCGTTTCCAGCATACGGACGAGTTCCCCTACCGGGACTCCGGACGGCCCGGCACGCACCAGCAGCCGGTAGAGCCGCAGCCGCGTCGGGTTCCCCAGTGCGGAGAGACTCGCCGCCGCCAGTTCTTCGGTTACCGCTTCGGCCGCTGCCATGACAAGATCACTATATCCCTAGTTATTTCGTTGTCAAATCGGGAACGCCGACCAACCCCCGCAGTGGGCGCCTAGCAGCCTGTGGTGGAACCCGGGTGAGCGCCGAGAGCGGCGAGGCGCCCGGCTGACAAGGCGCGTGAGGGAGGAATACCTGGTGTATTTCGACCGAAACGCAACGCAGAACGGAGCGAAGCGGAGTGGTTCAGACGGGATGGATCGCCGCTCGAACGCCGCCTGGGTTTCACCACAGGCTGCTAGCACCGGCATCGTCCGCCGAGAGGCGGGCGACGGGGCCATGCCGGTCGTTTGGATGGCGCTGCAAGTTACGGGAACGCCGACCCGGGCTGTTAATCCTCGGGCGGGTCGTCCCTGTCCTGCTCCACCGGCCCCGACAACTCTGCGCGGTCCACCCGAATCATGAGGATGCCCTCGATCCGGGACACCCGCCGATCCAGGTCGTTCAGTCGCTCCTCGATGCGATCCATGCGCGCCTCCAGACGGCCTATCCGCTCGAAGCCGAACCCGGCGATCCCGAGGATCAGCGTCCCCATAAATACCCCGAGCGACACGAACGGAATCCAGTCCCTCTTCTTCACACTTCCTCCAGCCGTTCCCCGGCCATCGAACCCCAGAGGTTTCATCGAACTGTCAAGCGTCAAGGTGTCCGTTCCGCACCGCGCGGAAGCGTGGGGTCTCGCAACCCACCCGACGATTCTACCGCCGCGGCGGGGCGGCGAAGGCCCTACCGGACCGCGGGTTCCAGCAGCCGAATCGTCCCCCGATCCGCGTCCATCTCGGCGCGGCCCCCGATGGGGAGGGTGAACTGCTCGGGGATGTGGCCGATCATGCTCCCCCGGAAGGCGGGGATACCGAGAGGGGCGATGTGGTCCTCGAACACCTGCTCCAGCGTCAGCGACCCGAACCCCGATCCAGGATCGCAGTCGGTGCAGCGGCCGAAGATGAGACCGGCGATCCGGTCGAGGACTCCGGCCAGTTTCAGGGTGGTCATCATCCGGTCCACCCGGTAGACCGCCTCGTCCACATCCTCCAGAAAGAGGATCGCCCCGGTGAAATCCGGCAGGTACTCCGAGCCCATGATCGAGGTGAGCACGGTCAGGTTCCCGCCCAGTAGCGGTCCTCGCGCCCTCCCGCCAGTGATCGTGCGAATGCGGTGGTCCCGCGGCACGATGTGATCGCCGGAGTCGGGAACCATGTTCTCGAGCAGCCCCGCCTCCCCTTCCATCAGGGTGCGCCGGAAGTGGTCGGTAGAAAAGACGTTTCCGGGACCGGGGCCGTGCATCACGACCAGGCCGGTCTTCGCGTGAACGCCGGTGAGCAGCGCCGTCGCGTCGCTGTAGCCGAGAAGCACCTTCGGATTCGCCCCGATCACGTCGTAGTCCAAGTGGGGCAACACGCGCGCCGAACCCCACCCGCCGCGGGCAAAGATGCCCTTCACCTCAGGATCGGCGAAGAACTCCATGATGTCCGCGGCGCGCTCGGCATCGCTGCCGGCGAAATAGCCCCGCCGCCGGTAGTAGTTGGATCCGAGCCGGGGTTCGAGCCCGACCGCGCGAAAGGCGTCGGCGAAAATCTCCGTCGGGTCGGTCTCGAAGGCGGCAGTTGCGGGGCTGACAAGCCCGAAGACGTCACCGGGGCGGATGCGGGGTGGGCGGATCAGGCGCTGCTCCCGGGCGCCCGAAGCCCCCGGCGGGACCGAAACCGCCGCACCAAGCAGCCCGAGAGCGGTCCGCCGCGTGATCCCGTGGCTCACCGCGGATTCCTCATCCCCCGACGTCTTCGCCAGCCGAGCCATCAGCAGCCGCGGGCGAGCACTCCTTCCAGAGGCGCACGGTGAAGCGGCTCTCCTCTTCGATCAACTCGGGCTCGGTGCCGTTGTGGCGGCGCATTCCGGCAATGATCTTGCGCGGGATGCCAAGGCCCAGCGCCTCGATGTAGCCGTAGTCGCGCAGCAGATCGCGGATCACGTCGTTCCGGGGAGACCGGTACCCGAGACGCAGTTTCTCCACCGTTGCCGTGTTCGGCAGGCGTCCCGGGGAAATCACCTCCAGCCGGTCCGAATAGACCGCCAACTCAATGTCGGTGAGGCCGATCGTGTAGTCACGGTGCGCGACGGCGTTCACCACCGCCTCCCGAACCGCATCGAGCGGATAGTCCCACCGCTCCCGGCGACGCCCGGTGCGATCTACGAAACCGTGCACGTCGGTCGCCCGGGCCACGAAGTCGAGCGCCTTCTCGATCACCCCGACCTCGATCACCGCGGCCGGTTCCGCAAACGAGCCCGCGAGCTTCGGGTAGGCGCTGCCGAACGGATCTTCCCGAGGCGCGAACAGCGACACGAGCGGACCGCGGAGGACCGCACGCGCCTTGATGTCGTAGTCCTTTTGCGCGCCGCCGAAAGCCACCGCGCTGATCCCGGCCTGGGGGAGGTACCGGTTGGGGTGTTTCCCGAAGAGCAGCAGTCCCGCAACGCTGGGGAGCGTGCGGCCCCGGTCGTCGTGGGCGAGGCCGAGGTTCAGCAGGAACCGCGTCCACCCCTCCGTGTCCGTGAGGTCCGGGCAGTCCTGCCGGCGGATGTCATGGAAGTAGTTGACCAGCCGGCGCATGTCGTAGTTCTCGAGCGTGGCGCCCGGGACCGGCTTGTGGTCGTAGAGGAGCCGCCTCGACTGCGCGTAGAGGCGCATCTCCTCGTCGTCGGTAGCGTCGCGGGTGGTGGTGCCGACGCGCACCTGCGTCACCCATGCCGAGCCGCGCTTCGCCTTGTAGGGTTTGTCCGGGACATCGGCCGGAAGCGAAATCACGCCCACGACGCTGCCGTCCCGCATCTCTTCGGTCTCCCAGAAGGGAATGACGCCCGGACGGAGATGGGTGCTGGCCACCTCCATCACCCACTCCTCGCGTTTCTTCGGATCGCGTTTGAGCCCCGAGGCCGTGCCGTCATCCTCGACGCCAAGCAGGATGACCCCACCTTCGAGGTTCAGCAGGGCCGCCATCTCCCGCGCGAGCTTTCCGGGCGTCACCGCATCCCGCTTGAACTCCACCCCGGAGTTCTCCCCCTTGCGCAGCAGTTCCGCAAGCCCCGCCCGATTCATCAGCGCGGATTATCCATCGGCGGGACCGCCGCATTCACATGGGGAATCGCCACCACGATGGCGCCGCAGCGTCCGCAACCCGCGGGAAACAGCCGAATCCAGACTCAGGGCGAGGTACTCACCCCGGGCACCCACTCGCATGGTTGCCGTGCCTCCGGGTGCCCGGTGCCGGACGGGACCACCGCACCACGGAGGCGCATCGCCCTCTGGAGGCGTACAACCGCGACGGACCGCACCCACCTCTATCGTCCGCGCTGCGTACCCAGCCGGAAACCGGAAATTCCCCAAAATTCCGGGAGAAAGAGCCTGAATTCGGACTTTGACCATTGCTCCGGCCAGTTTGACCATTGCTCGGCGCGAATTGACCATTGCTCCGGGGCCGCCGGGGTGCGAAGCGTACGTTCGCATGGCGCAGCGTCATCGGAACTGGTTTCGCGCTCCCGCGCGATGCCGACCGGAGGTCGGCGTTCCAAGCCGTCCCCGCGCTTCTTCCTGGTTGGCAGCACACGGGTTTCGCCCCGCTGACGCGGGGCGATGCCGGTCTGGAGGGCCCCACCGGGAGAACTGCCCAGCGGTCCCTTGCCTCCGCGCCGCACGCTGGGGTTACTCGTTCTCCTCCGTGGCGACCAGGACCGCCGGGACGCCGAGGGAGGCCACCCGCTCGTTGAACGGACTCAGGTGCTCCGTCATCGCGGCTTCGAAGTTGGCGTGGATGGCGTCGAGTTCGGGCTTCAGGTCGTCGAAGCGCTGGTAGGCGCCCGCGGTCGGCTCGTAGTCGGCCTGCACGATGTAGCCGTAGAGCGTGACCAACTGGTTGTCGATCTGGGGCGGGAAGTTGATCGGATCCTGTGACGACTTGCTGTTCGTCTGGGTGATCGTTTCCTCGATCTCGGTGAGGCGGTCGGTGAGCCCCTTGCTGAGGGTTCCCAGTTCTTCGTCGGCCTTCCCCGCCTTCTGGAGCCGTCCCACGATGTCACCCGCCTGGGACTTGACGTCGCGGAGACGGGTGAGCGCATCGAAGAGCTTCGTCAACTCGCCCGCCACGGTCTCACCGAGTTCGCGCTGCTTCGCCAGGTCGTCGGCCGTGGAGGAAAGGCTGGGGTTGATCGCCACCTCGAGCGGCCGGGACTGTGTCTCTTCGCCGACAGTGAGCCGGACCTCGTAGGCGCCAGGCAGCACTGGAAGCCCCGGAGTGCCTCCCCAGTGGACGACGCCGGCGGGGCGCTGGATGCCCTCGCCGCGGAGGTTCCAGCGGAAGGAATTGAGGCCCTCCGCCGCCGGCAGGCGGGCACCCCCGCCACCGCCGAAGAACGCCGCGAACGGCGAAACCGGGCCGCTCGGGGCGGCGGCGCCCGGCTGGCCGGTGATCTTCCGGATCGAATTCCCTTCCGAGTCGAGGATTTCCAGCGTGATCGCGGATTCAGGCTCGCTCTTCAGGTGGTACTGGATCTGGGCCGCACCGCCGAAACCGCCCCGGTAGGCCGTCCGGGGGGCATAGAGGACGGAATCCGCGGCCACGGTTTCGTCGCTGATCTGGTGCAGCGGACTCAGGTCGTCGAGCACCCAGAAGGACCGGCCCTGGGTGGACACCACCAGATCCTTCCGGTGCACCCGGAGGTCGGTTACCGGGGTGACCGGGAGGTTGTTCTGGAACCGTTGCCAGTGGGCGCCGTCGTCGAACGAGACATAGAGACCGAACTCGGTTCCCGCATAGAGCAGTCCCTGGCGGTCCGGGTCCTCGCGGATCGCCCGCGTCGTGTGCGTCGGCGGGATGCCATTGGTCCCGTCAGTAAGCAGATCCCAGCTCTCCCCGGCGTTGTCGGTGCGGAAGATGTACGGCCGGAAGTCGTTTTCCCGGTACCGGTAGACCGCGATGAACGCCCGCGCCGGATCGTGAGCGGAAAGCTCCACCACATTGACCGTGCCACCTTCAGGCATGCCCTCCGGAGTGATCTCCGTCCACGTCGTGCCCCGGTCGCGCGAAATGTGGACCCGGCCGTCGTCGCTGCCCGCCCAGAGTTCACCCGGGGTGTGGGGCGACTCCTCGAAGGCGAAGACGGTGTTGTAGACCTCGACGCCGGTGCTGTCGTGGGTGATCGGCCCGCCGGAGTAGTCCTGATGCTCCGGGTCGTTGGTGGTCAGGTCGGGGCTCACCACCGTCCAGCTCTGCCCCTGGTCGCGGGACATGTGGACCACCTGCGAGGCGTGGTAGAGGATGTCCGGATCGTGCGGCGACAGCCGGATCGGCGCGTTCCACTGGAAGCGGTACTTGAGATCGCGGGCCGCCTGTCCGAGCTGAAGCTGCGGGTAGTGGAGGATCTGCCGGAACTCGCCGGTCTTGCGGTTCACCCGTGAGATGGAACCCCCGTAGCAGCCGGCGTAGATGATGTCCGGGTCGCGTGGATCCACCGCGATGTGGCCGCTCTCGCAGCCGCCAACCTGGTACCAGTCAGGGACGACGCCGAAGCCGCCGCGGGACGGCACCGAAATGGTGCTGTTGTCCTGTTGCGAGCCGTAGATCCGGTAGGGCCACTGGTCGTCCACGAACACCCGGTAGATCTCGGAAGTCTCCTGGCCCATCAGGTCGGTCCAGCTCTTGCCGCCGTCGAACGAGACGTTCGCGCCGCCGTCGTTCGCGTTGATCATGTTCATCGGGTTGTCCGGATTGATCCAGAGGTCGTGGTTGTCGCCGTGCGGAACCCGGATGCGCTCGGGGAAGGTCTTGCCGCCGTCAATGGACTTGTGGAAGCCCACGTTCAAGCCGTAGATGGTGTTTTCGTCCGTCGGATCCGCGTAGATGTGGATGTAGTACCAGGGGCGCTGGCGCAGGTTGGCGTCGTCGTTGATCCGGCTCCAGCTCTCCCCGCCGTCGTCGGAGCGGTAGAGGCCGCCCTCGTCGCCTTCCACCTCGACGAGCGCCCAGATGCGGTCCGAGTTCGCGGGCGAGATCGCGATGGCCGTCTTCCCGACCATTGCGGTCGGCAGACCGCCCTCCACTCTGGCCCAGGTGTCGCCGCCATCCTTGCTCCGATAGATGCCGCCGTCCTCGCTCCCCGAAATCATGGTCCAGGGCTTCCTCTCCGCGCGCCAGGCGCCAGCGTAGAGGATGCGGGGGTTGTTCGGGTCCATCTGGATGTCCACAAACCCGGTGCGGTCGGACAGGAAGAAGACCTTCTCCCAGGTCGCGCCACCGTCTTTGGTGCGGAAGATTCCCCGGTCCTCGTTCGTTCCGAAGATGTAACCGAGCGCCGCGGCGTAGGCAACGTCCGGATTGTCGGGATGGACGGCGATCGCGCCGATCTGGCCGGCATGCCGGAGACCCACGTGCGTCCAGGTCTTTCCCGCGTCGGTCGAGCGGTACATCCCGTCGCCCACCGAGATGTTCCCCCGGGGGCAGGTGGAGCCGGTGCCCACATACACGACGTTCACGTCGGAAGGAGCCACGGCGATCGCGCCCACGGCGCCGACCCCGAAGAACCCGTCGCTGACGTTCGTCCAGTTGTGCCCGGCGTCAGAGGTCTTGAACACGCCGCCGCCCGTTCCCCCGAAGTAGTAGGAAAGCGGGTCGCCCGGCACCCCCACCGCCGCGGTGGAACGCCCGCCGCGGGTGAAGCCGACTGCCCGGAAACTCATCTCTTCGTAGTACTCGGTCGGGACCGTGACGTTCGCTTCGTCGAAGTGCTCGTCGTAGTCGCGATGACTGCCTTGCCCCAGGGCGAGGGGGGCGGCGACGAGTCCGATCAGGACCGCAGCCAGCGGAATGCGGAGAAGGCTTCCAGTATTCATCGAGACAGTTTCCTCCCGGAAAGAGCCCGCCAGTGTACCGGGCGGCTGGCAAGGGAGACAGCCACCAAGGTCACGAACCCGGCTCCTCCCGAAACGTAATCACTTCGTCCAGCGCCCGAGCCCCGATCCCCGCCATCACGAGCCGGTCCACCCCGAGGGCTACGCCGGAACAGCGCGGCAGTCCCGCCTCTTCGAGCGCCGCCAGCAGACGCTCGTCGCCTTTTCCAGAGCGTCGTCCGGCCCGGGCGCGCGCACTCGCCTCCGCCGCGAAGCGGCGGCGATGCTCCTGCGGATCCTGAAGCTCGTCGTAGCCGTTCGCGAGTTCGAGGCCACCCCAGAAGACCTCGAAGCGTTCGGCCGTCCGCGGATCGTCCGGGGTGAGTCGGGCGAGCGCCGCCAGCGGGGCGGGGAACCGGGTGACGATCGTCGGGGCGCGCGCGCCGAGACCCGGCTCCACGAGACGCGAGAACAGGAAATCGAGAGCGCCGGCTCGATCATCGGGGCGGCCCGGGTGGCCGTGCGCCTCGGCCAGCGTCCGGAGGCGTTCGTCCCGCGTCGAGAGGGGATCCACCCCCACGGCGGCGAGGAACAGTTCGCGGTAGGTTCGGCGCTCCGCGCGAGGAGTGCCCAGCAGGTCTCCGAGCAACAGGTCCATTTCCGTGAGCAACCCGTCGAGCGGACCGAGGCGGTACCACTCGGCGATGGTGAATTCCACGGCGTGATGCCGTCCCGACTCGCCGGCGCGAAACGCCTTCACGATCTGGAAGATGGGCCCACTGCCGGCCGCCAGCAGACGTTTCATGGCGAATTCCGGCGAGGTGTGAAGGAAACCGCCTCCCGCCGGAACGGACTCGAGGTGGCGATCGGGCGTGGGATAAAGCCCGAGGATCGGAGTTTCTACTTCCAGGTAACCGCGCGCAGTCAGAAAAGACCGCAACCGGGCCAGCAGCCGGGCGCGCTCCCGGAGGTTTGCGAGGGACGCCGAAGGCCCCCAGCCGCCGCTTCCGGTCTCGCTCAGTTCTTTACCCGGGACACGTACTCGCCGGAACGGGTGTCGAGGCGAAGCGCCTCGCCCGCTCCGATGAACAGCGGAACCCGCACCACGGTGCCGGTCTCCAGGGTGGCGTTCTTGGAGCCGCCGGTCGCGGTGTCCCCCCGGATCCCGGGTTCGGTTTCGACCACCTTGAGCTCCACGAAGTGGGGGGGGTGAACCAGCAGGATGGCGTCGTTGTAGAGCGTGACGCCGCAGGTCATGCCCTGGAGCAGCCATTTCTCCTGGCCATCAAGCACCGCGCGGCCGGCCGCGTACTGCTCGTAGGTGTTCGGGTCCATGAAGTGCCACTCGCCGCCGTCGCTGTAGAGGAACTCCATCTCGGTGTCCAGCACGTCGGCGGCTTCCACTTTCTCGCCCGACTTGAAGGTCTTGTCAAGAACCCGGCCCGTCTTGAGGTTCCGGTAGCGGATGCGGGTGAACGTCTGCCCCTTGCCGGGCTTTACGAACTCGCAGTCGAGCACGACGCAGGGGTCGGAATCGAGCAGGACTTTGAGCCCGCTGCGGAACTCGTTTGTCACGTAGGTGTTGGCCAAGAAATCGCTCCCTTCAGGGGTTGGTCGGTGGGATCGTACCAAGCGAGGGCGAAGCGCCGCCGGCGCCTTTGGGATGGATGGGGCTACGCGCTTCCGGTGTCGCGGGTCGTGAAGCTGGATAGTGAGGGTTTCGCTCCCCCGCGGGGGGCGCTGCTCGCCAATTCGTCCGGCGGGGCCTGAAGACCGACGCGTCCGGCGGGCGGCAACGGCTCATCCAAGGCTCATCCGGGGCTCATCCAGGGCCCATCCATGGCCCATCCAGGGCTCATCCAGGGCTCATCCAGAGGGCAGCGATGGGGGGCAGCGATGGGAGTCTCGCCCCCCAGCGGGGGGCGATGCCGGTCCGAAGGCCGACGCGGTTAAACCTCCGTCAGGAGGTGGCCCATCCGTTCCTTCTTGGTGCGCAGATAGTCGCGGGAGTACTTGTTCGCCGGGACCTCGATGGGAACGCGCTCCTCGATCACGAGGCCGTGCGCCTCGAGCGCAACGAACTTCCGGGGGTTGTTGGTGAGCAGGCGGATGCGACCCACTCCGAGGTCGCGGAGGATCTGGGCCCCGACGCCATACTCGCGTTGATCGGCGCGGAACCCGAGGTGGGTGTTGGCGTCCACGGTATCGAGACCCTCGTCCTGGGCGGCATAGGCCCGCAGCTTGTTGACGAGGCCGATGCCCCTGCCCTCCTGGTTCAGGTAGAGCAGCACTCCGGAACCCTCCTGGCCGATCCGGGCGAGGGCCGCCTCGAGCTGGGGGCCGCAGTCGCATCGCATGGACCCGAAGACTTCACCGGTAAGGCACTGGCTGTGGACGCGCACCAAAACGGGCGTGTCCGGACGCGCCTCTCCCATTTGCAGCACCAGGTGCTTGGTTCCGTCGAGCGTGTTTTCGTAGGCGGCCGTCCGGAACGTGCCGAACCGGGTGGGGAGAACCGTTGCCGCCAGCCGGCGGACCAACGACTCGGTGGCGAGCCGATAGCGGATCAGATCGGCCACGCTCACGACCGCCATCCCGTGCTCCTCCGCGAAAGTCACGAGATCAGGAAGTCGAGCCATCGTGCCGTCTTCCTTCATCACCTCGCAGATCACCGCCGCGGGATAAAGCCCTGCAATCCGGGCCAGATCCACCCCTGCTTCGGTCTGCCCCGCGCGCTGCAGCACTCCCCCGGGACGAGCCCGGAGCGGAAAGATGTGGCCCGGGCGGACGAGATCCGCGGGACGGGTGTCCTCGTGAATTGAAACCTGGATGGTGCGGGCGCGGTCGGCAGCGGAGATGCCGGTCGTGACGCCGTCTTTCGCTTCGATGGAGACGCAAAACGCGGTCTCGTGCACCGAAGTGTTTTCCTGGACCATCAAAGGCAGGTCCAGTTCGTCGAGACGTTCGCCGGTCATCGGTACGCAGATGAGGCCGCGCCCGTGGGTGGCCATGAAGTTGATCGCTTCGGGGGTGACCTTTTCGGCAGCGATGGTCAGATCGCCCTCGTTCTCACGATCCTCGTCATCCACCACGATGACCATCCGCCCGGCCGCAATCTCCCGAACGGCCCGCTCCACCGGCCAAAACGGCGTGGATTCACTCTTCCCCCTGTCCTTCCCCCTGTCAGGCACGCGCGCAACCCCTCGTCGGACCTAAAAGGCCCTCTTTCGGAAACCGTCTCAAGGAAGGATTCTACCGCCGGTGGCGAAACCCCGGCGGCCCAGTTCCCCCGGTGGGGCTCCTCCCTCACGCGCCTCCCCGGCCTCGGCGCTCACCCGGGTTCCACTACCGGCGCTTCGCCTCGGTCTCCGGCCGTTCCTCCCGGGCCGCCCGCTGGACCCGGAACAAGCGCGCCAACGTACTTGGCCAGGATGTCGTACTCCAGATTGACCCGGTCCCCCTTGCCAAGCGCGCCAAGCGTCGTACTGACCCGGGTGTGGGGAATGAGCATCACCTCGAAGAGACCCGCCTCCGGGCGGGAGGCGGACACGGTCAGGCTGACGCCGTCGATCGCAACCGAGCCCTTTCGGACGATCCAACGCGGCTCGTCATGGCGGATCCACATCCGGTAGTCGGCGTCGGTACCACCCGCCTCGGCAACTTCGCCCGTGCCGTCCACATGGCCCTGCACAAAATGGCCGCCGAGACGGTCGCCGGCGCGCAGCGGAAGTTCCAGATTCAACCGGCTGCCGCGACGTGACGCCCCCAGGGTGGTCCGGGCCAGAGTTTCCGCCGCCACCTGGAAGTCGGCGTAGTCCATCCCCACCTTGACCGCCGTCAGGCACGTTCCGGCCACCGACACGCTGTCGCCGACCTCCAGTTCCGAAAACGCTGCCCCTTCGGGGCGGACGGAGAGAACGCGGACTCCGTCCCGATCGCACACGGTATCCACCTTTCCGACGTCGATGACCAGCCCGGTGAACATGCGGGAGGGAGATTGCCCGATCCGTTCCCGCCGCGCAAGCTCGCCAGCCCATACGATCCGCTCCGTGGACGATCGTTTTATGCGGCGGGCACTCGAACTCGCCCTGCTGGGCCAGTACACGGCGCCGCCCAACCCGGCGGTAGGCGCCGTCCTGGTGCGCGACGGAAACGTCCTTTCCGAGGGTTTCCACGCCCGCGCCGGACGCCCGCACGCGGAAGCCCAGGTCCTCAAGGTGGGGAAGGCGGCCCGGGGCGCCACGCTCTACGTCAACCTCGAGCCCTGCTGCCACGTCGGACGAACCCCGCCCTGCGTAGAACGGATCATCGCCTCGGGAGTCCGTCGGGTCGTCGCCTCGCACGCGGACCCCGACCCGCGGGTTCGGGGAGGAGGATTCGATCGCCTTCGTTCCGCGGGCGTTGACGTCACGACGGGAGTCCTTCGCCAGGAAGCGCAGGACCTGAATCCGTCGTTCTTCAAATTCCTCCAGACGGGCACCCCCTGGGTGACGGTGAAGGCCGCGATCTCGGTGGACGGAGTCATGGCCCCACCGGGCACGGGCTGGATTACCCGCCCGCGCACCCGCCGGCACGGGAGAGTGCTCCGCCGGGAAAACGACGCCATCCTCACCGGAATCGCGACCGTGGCGGCCGACGACCCTCTCCTCACGCCCAGACCCCGGCGCGGTTCCCGCCCCCTCCTGCGGGTGGTTCTGGACCCGAGCCTCAGAATCCCTCCTCAAGCGCGCATCCTCCGCGACCTGGACCATGATCCGGTGCTCGTGATTTGCGCACCCGACGCCCCGGGATCGGCCCGCCGCCGCTTGGAGGCCATCGGCGCCGAGGTGGCCGAGGCCGCGGTCGCCGACGTCCCGGGCGCCCCGGCTGACGGGGTGGCGCAGCCCATTGCGCTCGAAGCGGTCCTGGCGGAGGTAGGGCGCCGGGGTGCGCGCACCCTCCTGGTCGAGGCAGGCCCCCGGCTCACGTCGGCCTTCCTGCAACAGGGACTGGCCGACCGCCTCGTGCTCTACCTGGCTCCACGTTTTCTGGGCCGTGCCGAGGGAACCGGACTCTTCGACGCCACCAGGGCTCCGGCCGAACAGCACCGGGAGTTGCCGTACGCCCAGCCCGACCGCCGCTCCGCGCGCTATGCCTGTCTTGGCCCCGACCTCCTCGCGGAATTTCGGCTGGCCGCTTCCGGGCCGGAAGAAAGCGGCTGGCGGTAGGAAGCCGACCTCCGGTCAGGACGCCTCCAGTCAGGGCGCCTCCAGTCAGGGCGCCTCCAGTCAGGGCGCTTCCGGTCAGGGCGCCTCCAGCGGGAAGCGGCTGAGAGGCTCGTAAATCGCCCCGCCCGGGGTGAGGAAGCTGGCAAACAGCACGAATTCCCGGACGGTGAAGGCCGAGGACCAGGCGCTACCGGGCGCGGCCGGGCCGGCCGCCGCGAGCCCCTGCACCGGGAGGCGCGACGGGGAGCGCAGACGGCCCAGCGTTACGTGGGGAACGAAAGGGCGATTCTCCGGCGCGAGGCCGATGTCCCGCGCCACCGCCTCCACCTCCTGCTGGAGGGGCAGGAGGCGCCCCGATTCGCCCTTCGCGATTCCTTCCTCGCTGATACCCACCCAGACGATCCGGGCCCGGCGGAGAGAGGCGAAAGCCGACACCTCGGAGGCCTTCAGCGTCAGCGGTCCCGGTCGACAGGCCCCGACGCGCTCGCGGAGCAGCGCCGCGATTCGCTCGCGGTCAAGCGAGCCGGTTTCAGCGCCGAAAAAGCGCAGCGTCAGATGCAGGTTCTCGGGAGGGACCCGGCGGAAGAGGGAGGCCGGGAGCAACCCGGCGATCGCACCCGAAGCGGCAAAGAGCTCCTTTCGGAGGCGCTCCGGAAGCGGCACGGCCGCGAAGAGCCGCGGCGGATGGACCGCTACCCCGCGTTCCACGGAAACGGGGCGGGATCCTCGCACTCGAGCAGCCGGTGGACAGAGTCACGCGGCCCAGTCGCTGTGAAAATACAGCCTTGGGTGAACGTCGACAGTCCCGCTGGTGCCAGCCGCAAGACAACGCCGGTCTGCGAACCGGAGCGATGTCCGTGAAGAGGCAGGCCGCAAACTCGTGGAGTTGCAGATACGGGAGGCAACGGGAATCCGCCGCGACTGCGGGCCACCCAATTTCCAGCGCCTCAACGACCGGTGGTGCAAGTCTGCATCGGCCCATCCGCGTCGCGGAGCGCTGCAGAGACGGGGCGTGGGAAGGGGCGTGGGGAGGGGTGTGGAGGGGCGTGGGGAGGGGTTTTCCCTCACCACGAGAAGCGATGGCGCGGATCGCGGAGCGACACGCGACATCAACCGGTGGGAAAACGCCCCGCACCCACAAAACCGACGGATTCGGCGTAGCTCGCGCCCTGGGAAGCGAGTGCGGGGTGCTTTTTCCACCGGCTACCACCACCGGCTACCAAAGGCCGGGCGCCTCGCCCCCACCGGGAGACTGGCCGCTCTCGGCGCTCACGTCACTCTGCCCACCGGCAGCGAACATCGCGCGGCGGAGCAGATCGAGAGCCGCCGTCGCGGTGAGTTGCCTCACGAGCGACCGGTCTCCGGGAAAGCGGAACCGCTGCGTGCGCGAGACGGGCCCGCTGACGGCGATCCAGACGAGACCCACCGGCTTCTCCACGCTCCCCCCGCCCGGCCCGGCAATCCCGGTGGCGGCAACACCCCAAACATTCCCGGCCCGGCGGCGAGCGCCATCAGCCATCGCCACCGCCACGGCTTCGCTGACCGCTCCGTGCTCTCCCAGCACGCGCTCCGGGACCTCCAGCAAATCGCGCTTCGCCGCGTTGGCGTAGGCCACGATCCCCAGATCGAACCACGCCGAGGACCCCGGAACGCGGGTAACCCGCTCCGCGATCAGTCCTCCGGTAAGCGATTCCGCAAAGGCGGCGCGCGCTCCACGTGCCGTGAGCATGCGCCCCACCACATGTTCAAGATGCTCCCCAGCCGTTCTGGTGAAGACGGCACTGCCCAACCGCCCGGCCATCCGGTCTGCCAACCGCCGGACTTCCGCCGTCCGCCCAACGGGTCCGGTCACCCGAACGTCGATCTCACCGCCGGAGGCAAGGATCGCGAGTTGCTCGGGCGCATTCCTTGCCGGAGTGAGATCCAGAATGCGCTCCTGCAGGACCGATTCGGGCAAACCCGCGACCCCCAGCGTCTCGCGAACCCGACCCTCCGACAACCCGATTTCGCGCGCCAGTCGGGGACGAACCTCCGCATCAAACATGGCGGTCAGTTCGGACGGTGGCCCGGGGAGGAGCACGAGCCACGCCCCGTCGTCCGTGCGCGCCAGCACTCCCGGCGCGGTTCCCGCCGGATTGGGCAGCACCGCCGCCCCGTCAGGTATCAGCGCCTGCTGGCGGTTCACCTCCGGCATTTCGATTCCGCGGCTTCTGAACCGGGACTCAATCCTGGCGAGTGAGGCTGCATCCTCGACAAGCGGGACTTCCAGAAGGCTGGCGGCGACGAATCGCGTTACGTCGTCGGTGGTCGGACCGAGGCCGCCGCTCACAAAGACGAACCGGCAGCGCCGGAGCGCGGCCCGCAGGGTCTCCTCCATGACGGATTCCTCATCGGGCACTACCGCCGAAAAAACAACCGGCACTCCCGTTTCCGAGAGCCGCTCCTTCAGGAGCGGGGTGTTGCGGTCCGTGCGGTGAGGCGCGAGCAGTTCGGTGCCGACCGCCACTACCGCCGCGCCCGGCAGCAGCCTCCCGCCGGCGGTCAGAAGACCGGCTCCGAGAGCCGTGCCCGACCCGACAACGAGTTCTCCCGCATCCCGCGACTTCCCGATTCGATCCCGGGCTCAACTGGCAGCCGGTGGATGAAGGGACCCGAGCGCCGAGGCCCCCACCGGGAGAACCGGGCCGCGTGACTTACTGCAGCGGCTGCCAGGGCCACCGGCTACACCCCCAGGGCCAGCCGCAAGGCCACGCGCACGATGCCACCCGCGACCAGGTCGTCGGCCATGATGCCGACCCCGCCCGCGAGCCGCTCCGCCTGTCGAACGGGCGGCGGCTTCACGATGTCCAGGAACCGAAACGCCGCGAACGCAATCGCCGCTACCAGGAAGGAAGGATTCGTGCCGACAAGCGCGAGCCACATGCCGCAAAACTCGTCCACCACTACGGAGGGCGGGTCCGGCTGACGAAGATCCTTCGCGTGCCGCCCGCCGGCCCAGACGCCGGCGACGATGGCGATCGCGAGCAGAGTGACGGAGACACCACCCGCCAAATTCCGGGTCAGGGCGAAGGCAACGAGGCCCACGGCCGCTCCGAAGGTTCCCGGCGCGATCGGAATCCGCCCGACAAAACCGCAGGTTGCGATGAAGGCGGCAAGGCGCGATGGGGGTCGGGCGGGGAGGATTTTCGCCCGCGGTTTGGGCCCCTCTTCGTCTTCAACCCAGGGCGTGTCCCAATCTGGAGCACCTTCCGGCCCGCGCGACGGCTCCTCCGATCCGGGCGCGGCGGCGAGGCCTCGTCGCGGGCTCGCCGGGGTTGACGGCGACGCAGTCCCCACGGAGGCGCCGTTACGACTACGACGATCCTCCACCTCCTGAAGACGACGCTCTACCCGTTCCCGGATCTCGGTCGCCTGGGAGACGGGTGGGAGTTCGCCGGCGCCGGCCTCATCCTCCGCGGCGGGTTCCGCTCCCGACTCCGGCGCCGGACTTCCCTCGGCTACGCGTCTCCGGATGGTCCAACTCCAGTGTTCCGAGGCGGAAGCCTCCGGGGGGGGATGCAACCCGGAGGTTCGCTTGCGATCATGAACGGAATCGGATTCCTCCACCCCGCGCGGACTGCGGCGCCGGAGCGTCTCCTCGATTCGGGATCGATGGCTCGCCGCCTGGTCTGCGCCCGCCGCCTCCCCATCCCCGCCGGACTGGGGAGGCGGCTCGGTCGTGGTGCCCGGCTTCTCCGGACGGGACTCCAAACCAGACTCCGGATTGGGCCGGGTCGCGCCTTTTCCCGGCTCGTCGGGGCTCACGGAGCGGGACCAACGAAAGTGCGAATCATGGGGAAAATCCCGCACCGGAAATGGCGGAGAACACTGAAACTATACTGCCGCCCTTGGCCTCGACACCGTCCCATTCGGAGGCGGAATGCCGGGAATTCTCCCGACGCGGTCCCGGCAAGGAGGGCTGGATGGGCAACAACTCGCCAGCCCCGAAGGCGCTGCTCGAAGCGGTCCCCAACTTCAGCGAGGGACGATCCCGGGACACGCTCGACCGGCTGATCGAGGCGGCCGGGCGACCTCTCCTCGACGTTCACGCCGACCCTTCCCATCATCGCTCGGTACTGACGCTTGCCGGCAGCGCCCCACAAATCCGCGCGGCGGCCCGCTCCCTCTTCGAGACCGCAATCCAGCGCATTGACCTGAGGCGGCACCGCGGCGAACACCCGCGCATCGGAGCATTCGACGTGTTGCCCATCGTGCCGCTCGGAGAAACCACCATGGAGGAGGCCGCCAGCGTCGCCCGCTCGCTCGCGGAAGAGATCGGCGCCGAGGGATCCGTTCCCGTCTTTCTCTATGGGAAAGCCGAGGGGAGTGGGCGTCCCTTGCCTCAGATCCGCCAGGGTGGACTTCGCGGCCTCGCGAACCGTCTGGCCCGCGGCGAAATCCGCCCCGACTACGGACCGCCGACCCTTCATCCGTCGGCCGGCGGCCTCTCGGTGGGCGCGCGGGAGCCGCTCATTGCCTTCAACGTGAACCTCGACACCACCGACGTGGAAACCGCGCGGGTCATCGCCGCTCGGATTCGGACGAGCAGTGGCGGACTTCCGGCGGTGCGGGCGATGGGGGTCCGGCAGCACGATCCCGCAGGACGGCGGGTACACGCGCAAGTTTCGATGAACCTGCTCGACTGGCGTCGGACATCCCTTGCGGAGGCGTTCAGCCGGGTTCTGGCGGAAGCCGGCGCCGCCGGCACCGGAGTTGTCCACTCGGAGATTGTGGGACTCGTTCCCCGCGGTGCGACCTGGCCCGGGATGGACATGGAGATCGCGCTCCGGGAGCCGGCGCGCACCATCGAGGGGGTGTACGCTGCCCATCCCGTGGAGTCGCCGGAGTGAAGTGCCCCTATTGCGGCAACCCCGAAGACCGGGTCGTAGATTCCCGCGAGAGTCGGGAAGGCGAGATCATCCGCCGGCGCCGCGAATGCCTCCGGTGCGCGAAGCGATTCACGAGCTACGAGGCGGTCGAAGAGATCCCGTGCACGGTGGCCAAGAAGAACGGCGACCGCGAGGTCTTCGATCGGGGCAAGGTTTTGTCAGGTCTCAAGAGGGCCTGCGGAACGCGGATCGCTGAAGAGAAGATCGAAGCCATCGCCGATCGAGTGGGTGCGTTGGTCGCGAAGAGTCCGGACCGGGAACTCGCCGCCTCCGAGATCGGCGAAATCCTCATGGAGGAACTCAAGCGCGAGGATCACGTCGCCTTCGTGCGCTTCGCGTCGGTGTACCGCGACTTTCAGGACACCCGCGATTTCGTGAAGGAGGTTCAGGCCCTCCTCCGCAAGCGGGCGCCCGCGAAGCAGCGGAAGAAAACGGCTCGCAGGTCCTCCTGAACCCGCATTTCAGCGGGGCGCCGAAACGGAGCAGTGCGGTAGCCATCGGAAACGGCTGCGGCGAGAACTGGTGGGAGAGGAGCTTCGTTATCTTTGGTTGACCGGGAGAAGACCGAAGCGCCACCAGTGGAGTCCCCGGCCCAAATCTCCGATGCCAAACTCGTCAGCCAATGCCTGTCAGGCCACGAGGACGCGTGGCGGGCTTTTGTGGACCGGTTCCGGCAACCCGTCTGGCACATCGCCTACCGATTCGCCGCCACCCCGGACGACGCGGACGAACTCACTCAGGACGTCTTCATGCGGCTCGTGAGCGTGTTGCCCCGCTATCGTCCGAGCGGAGCGCTCGGCGCCTGGGTGCGGCAGGTCGCCACCAACGTAGGCATCGACGCCTACCGGCGCCGGCGACGCGCGCCGCTGCTGTTGTCCGACGACGAGATGCCAGAGGCCCCCGTGCCGATTTCGATGCAACCCGACACAATTGCGGAGCGGCGCGATGAAGCCGTGCGGGTACGGCGGCTGCTCGACCGGCTGCCTCCCGAGCTTTCGGAACCACTCATACTCCGGGACCTGATGGATTGCGACTATCCCGAGATCGCGGAGCGGCTCGGAATCCCGCTCGGAACCGTAAAGTCGCGAATCCACCGCGCCCGGCAGAACCTGGCGCGGGCGCGGCACGAACTGGGCCGTAGCAAACCTGCCGGCGCGAGCAACCGAGGGAACCGTTGACCGATTCTCGCTCGGACGCCCGCCTCCGGGATCTGGCGTCAGCTCTTACCGCGGGTGAACTCGATGATGCCGAGGCGCAGGAGGTTCGGGCCCGGTTGGCCCAGGATCCGGAACTCGCCCGTCTCTACGGGGAGATCCGGGCGGTCCGCAGAGGACTGGCCGACTTCGCCGCCGGTGCGGGACCGTCGCCTCCGGAGCTCTCGGGGCGCATCCTGGCCGCAACGTTGCCCCGGTTCCGAACTCTCTACGGGCGACGGGCGAACTATTGGCCAACGTGGGTCGCCGCCGCCGCCGCCGCGGCCATGATGTTGTTCTTCCAGCCTCCGCTGGTCCGGGGAGCCCTCGAGTCCCTTCCCCGCGCATCGGAGGGGGTCAACAGTCTGCGGGCAGCCGCGAACCGTCAGACCGACCGGGCCCTGGCCGAGCTCGGCGTGCTTCGCGCCTCGGTTTCCTTCGCACTGGAGGACCAAATGGACCGGTTGGGGGACCGGCTCCGGGATTTGGAGCGGGCAACCCGGCACCGTGACGAACTGGCGTCGGCTCCGGGCTCCGACCCCGAACCACCGGGCTCCGACCCCGAACCACCTGCCGCTGAAGACCCGCAAGGAGGGACCGCGCCATGAATCGCTCGCCGGGACTCGCCGGTGTCCTGTCCGTGGTGCTCCCCGGACTCGGTCATCTCTATGCCGGGGCTACGGCTCGCGGACTGGCGCTCGCCGCCGCGTTTGTCGCCCTCCTGCAGGGAGATGCATTGATCGCCGCGGTGATCGCGGTATGGATCTTCGGGATTGTGAACGCGATTCGGACGACCGAAGAAGTGGTGCGGGCCCACGCCGAAGGACGTCCGGCGGCAGTCGCTTTGGACCGGAACTGGGCAGTGGGGCTCATGGGGGCCGGCGTAATCGCGACCCTCACCATGATTCCCGAACTCGAGTGGGCGCTCAGACTCTGGCCGCTGCTCCTCGTCTGGATCGGATTCCAACTCTTGAGGGGACGTCCCCTGATCCCGGGAGCTCCCGACGCTCCTGCCGAAGGATCCCCGGCCACCCGGGCCGCCGCCGAACCGCTCGGCGCGTCCCCGGTTGCGGATGTCTCCCCTTCCCCGCCGGCCCCAATCGACAGCCCGCCCCCGGTACCGCCGGAGGAAGGTGAAGAGGAGGCGAAGTAAAAGGATGGCGGCCCAACGAGGGAACTGGACGGGAGCGGTGCTGATCGTGATCGGGATTGTTTTCCTGCTGTCGAACCTCGACATCGTCGACATCGACGCGCTCGTTCGGTTCTGGCCACTCATCCTGATTGCAGTGGGCGTGCGCCTGGTGATTCGGGATCGCGACTCCGGTTCGGGGCCGGCGTCCGGCCCTCCGCCGCCCCCACCATGATGGATCCCGGGACGGCGGCAAAAACTCCCCGTTCCGGAAGCGGCTGCGGCACCGCGCTCGGAATCGGACTGATCCTTTCCGGAGGACTGTTTCTCGCGGCAAACGTTGCGGGAACGCAGCTCGTGCTGCTTGTTTTCGAATTGCTGCCGCTCGCCGCGGTCTGGTGGCCTCTCCTGCTGGTGGTTTGGGGCCTGTCCAAAATTGTCAGCCGTCTGTGGAAGGGAAGGACACGATTTGGCGCCCTGGAGGTCTTCCTCCTCCTGCTGCTGATCCTTGGCGGCACGGGCCTCACCCTGGCCAAGCGAGTGATCGAGAGCCAGGGTCTCGAACTCCGTCTTTTGGAGATGAGCCGGCTGGCGGCGCGGGGGATGGCCGATTTTCCGCAGCATGTCTTCGTCACCGAGAGGACGATTTCCCTGCCCGGCGATGGCCCGGTGGATGTCGTGATCTCGGTGCCGGCGGGCAACGTCCTGGTGGAGGCGGCGCCCTCCGCCCCGTCCGGACCGGACGACGCCACGAGCCCGGAAGCCGCCGCGGAGTCACTCCCGCCGGGTATTGCCAAAGAGGGCCGCGTGACCCTCTCGAAACGCGTGTGGGCAGCGGACCGGGAACAGGCCGCCGCCCGCGCGGCTTCCGTCCGGCTGGTCGCCGGGCCCTTCGACGCCGAAAGCGGCCGGATTCCGGTCGGGGTGGAGGACTCGGGCGAATCCGATGTGGCCCTCGAGATTCGGGTTGTACTTCCTCCGGGCGTCAACGTCTCAGCATTCAGCGGCGAAGGGGTGGTACGCATCCAGGGGCCTTTTGGAGACGTTGAGGCCCGGACCAGTGAGGGCCCTCTCGACGTCCGAGGCGCGCGCGGAGCGGTGTCGCTGAGGGCCCGCGACGGCGCGGTGTGGGCGTCGGAGATCGAGGGAGAGCTCCAGATCCGCGGCCGGCGGGCCGTCGTCGAAGTCGAATCGGTGACCGGTCCCGTCACGGTCGAATCGGAGGGCGCCCCGGTATGGATCTCGGGCGCCGGCTCCTCGGTGCGGGTGCGCGGCCGGGATGCTCCGGTCGAGGTGGCGTTGGCCACCGGACCGGTCGAGGTCGAAACCCGAATCTCCCCGATCACGCTCGACCGGATCGAAAGTTCGGCGACGGTACGCTCGGAGTTCGGCCCGATCCTGGCCACCTCCGTGGGGGGCCCGCTCCGCATTGTGACCGAGTCCGCAAGCGTCGAGGTGCGGGAGGCGGGCTCCACGGTGGAAATCTCGGGAGCTGGCGGGGCTTTCGTTCTCGCGAATACCGCCGGGTCGGTGACGGTTTCCAGCGGGCGCGGCGAGGTGCGGGCTTCTAATCTCCTCGGCCCTGCGAGCTTCTCGGGCCGTGCCGGCGCCATTACCGTGCGGGAATTCGCGCAAGCGCTCTCGGTGGACGGCGGGGACGCCCTCGTGGATGTGGCGAGCGATGCATTGAACGGAGATGTCTCTCTGACGACGGACCGGGGCGACATCCGGTTGGCTCTCCCGGCGGCTGGCTCCTTCGCGCTCTCGGCAGAGGCCGGAGGCGGCGAAGTCGAGAGCGACTTCGCCCTGGAACGAACGGACCGCGACGGGCGTTCGCGCTGGACGGGGTCGGCAGGTTCCGCTTCCCGGCGAGTGACGATCTCGACCGATCACGGCGAGGTGTCGGTCCGGGCTCGACGGTCTCCGGCTCAGGAAGGAAATCCTCAGGAAGGAAATCCTCAGGAGGGAAATCGATGAAGCGATTCATCCCCGCCCTGCTCGTCGTTCTGACCGCGTCCGGGAGCCTCCTGTTCGGGTGTTTTCCCTGGGTCGAGGAGACCTCGGAGGAGACGATCACCCGGCCCGGTGCCCCCGAGCTCGTTGTCCGGCTCGGCCGCGGTTCGCTGGGCGTACGGGAACACCTCGGGACCGACATCGAGGTTTTGGTGCGGCGCTCCGCGAGGGCCCCCACCCGGGAGGCCATGCAGGCGGCGCTCGCCGCTCTGCTCGTCGAGTTCGACCGCGAACAGGATCCCGAAACCGTGGTGGTGACGGGCCGGATCGCGACCGCGCGAGCCTTTCCCCCGTGGGAAGACCTCGTTCTCAGGCTTGAGATCGCCGTGCCCACGGGAACGGCGGTGGACGCGCGAACCTCTTCCGGACGGATCGAGCTCCGCGGCCTGACCGGTCCGGTCCGCGCGACGACCGCCGCTGGCAGGATCTTCGCGGACGGTCTGCGGTCGCCGGCCGGACCCGATCAAGATCCCATCCTGCTGCGCACCGGCGACGGAAACATTCAGGGTGAGAATCTCGAGGGTCGGTTTCACGCCGCAACCGCCGAAGGACGAATCCGCCTCCTTGGGCGACTTCAGGAAGTAGTGGCGGTGTCGGCGGACGGGCGGATCGAAGTAGAGGTCGCCGCGGGAGGAGCGGAACACAACAGCGAGTGGTTCCTGCGCACCGCCGATGGTCCGGTGCGCCTCAGCCTTCCCCGCGGCACGAACGCGCTGGTTTCGGCCCTGGGCGACATCACCTCGGAGGACGACAGCGACCTTCGTGCATGGCAACGCGAAGGCCCGATCGCGCTCACCACGCTGGGAGACGGGACGGGGCCCCACATCAATCTCCGCGCGAGCGACGGCTCGATCCGTCTCAGGGTCGGCGGACGCGATTAGTCTCAGGGTCGGCGGACGCGACTAACAGCCGGTGGTGAAACCCACGTGAGGGCCGAGACGGGCGAGGCGCCCGGCTGACAAGGCGCGCGAGGGAGGAATACCGCGTGTATTTCGACCGAAGCGCAACGCAGAGCCCCGCGGAGCGGGGCGGTTCAGGCGGGATGCATCGCCCGTCGAGCCCCCACCGGGAGAACTGGGCCGCGTGGGTTTTGCCACCGGCTGTTAACAGCCGGTGGTGGCGGCGCCCGCGCCGCCCCGCCTGAAGAGCTGGCTGGACGGTTCCCGCCCGCGTCAGTAGCGGGGAGCCGGCAGGGCGGAACCGGTGATCTGGCGGTAGACGCTGAGGAAACGCTCGGTCGTCCCGCGGACCACATCGGCAGGAAGATGCGGCGCCGGCGGCGATTTGTCCCAGTCGAGGGTCTCCAGATAGTCCCGCACATATTGCTTGTCGAAACTGGATTGGAGCTTTCCGGGGGCGTACTCGTCGGCCGGCCAGAAGCGCGAGGAGTCTGGCGTAAGTGCCTCGTCAATGAGATACACAACGCCGTTTTCATCTTGTCCGAACTCGAACTTGGTGTCGGCGATGATGATGCCTCGCTGCGCCGCCCACTCCACGCCGCTCGCGTAGATCTCGCGGGAGATTTCGTGGAGGCGGGTGGTCAGCTCCCGTCCCAGTGCATTCGCCACGAACTCCTCGCTGACGTTCTCGTCGTGCCCGTCCTCCGCCTTCGTTGCGGGCGTGAAGAGAGGCTCCGGAAAGCGCTCGGCGAGTTGCATCCCGCTCGGAAGGGAAATGCCGCACACACTGCCCAACCGCCCGTACTCCTTCCAGCCCGACCCGTAGAGAAAACCCCGCATCACGCACTCGAACGGCACCGGGTTCAGCCGCTTCACGAGCATGGAACGGCCGTCGAGCATTCCCTTCGCCGCCGCCAGGACCTCGGGGTACTCGTCCACGTCGTCGGTAACGAGGTGATTGGGAACGATGTGTTCCGTGCGCCGCAGCCACCAGGCGCTCAGGCTGTTGAGCACCCGACCCTTTTCGGGAATCCCCTCGGGGAGTACCACGTCGAACGCCGAGACCCGGTCGGTAGTGACGAGGAGAAGTTGATCCTCGACGGCGTAGATGTCGCGGACCTTGCCGCGCGAGCGGAGGGGAACGCCCTCGATCGAGGTGGTCAGGACTGCTTCAGGCATTCGGTAATTCTACGAAGAAAGGGGCGGGCCGAAAGGGAAAGACGGCGGGTGCCGCCGCCGCTGTCGCGCGCTGCCTCCGAAGCGTGGCGCGCACTCGGGGGAGCCAAGGCTGATGGCAGCGAACCAGGGCCCCTGCCCGCCCTTTCGGGGTCCCAGACCCCAACCGCTCCGGGGTCTCCGTGCGGCTCTCGCCGCACTTCGGAAGCCCGGCGCGAAGCGCCGGGCTTCTTCCGGACGGGGCCCCGACTCGACTCCGGGTCGAGCATCGGGACCGGACGGGACTCATGGCCCCGTCCAGGAAACGCTTGGTGGGTTAACAGCCTGTGGTGGAACCCGGGTGAGCGCCGAGAGCGGTGAGGCGCCCGGCTGACAAGGCGCGTGAGGGAGGAATACCTGGTGTATTGCGACCGAAACGCAACGCAGAACGCCAGTTCTCCCGGTGGGGGGGCGAAGCGGAGTGGTTCAGCCGGGATGCATCGCCGCTCGAACGCCGCCTGGGTTTTGCCACAGGCTGTTAGCGTCGGCGGTGGTGGTCCCGGCCTCCGCCGTCCCGGTCCCGGCCTCCGCCGTCCCGATCCCGGTCCCGGCCTCCGCCGTCCCGATCCCGGTCCCGGCCTCCGCCGCCGCCGCCCCCGCGCCTTCGCTGCGGGCGCGGCGGGAGGGGGGGCAAGCCCGCCCGCTCCCGGATGATGTCCTTGCAGGACAGCCGGGTTCTCCCGTTTCCGTCCACCTCAATGACCCGGACCTCTACCTCGTCGCCTTCCTGAAGTTCGTCCCGGACGCTATTCACATGGCGGTCGGCAATCTCCGAGATGTGGAGCAGGCCGTCCGTTCCCGGAAGGATCTCCACGAAGGCGCCGAAATCGACGATGGTCTTCACCACTCCGGTGTAGTCCCGTCCGACCTCGGGGAGCCGACTCACCGCGATGGCCTCGATTTTCTCCTTGGCGCGCTGCGTGGACTGGGCGTCGATCCCGGCGATGTTGATGGTCCCGTCATCGGACACGTCCACCTTGGCCCCGGTCTCGTCAGTAATCGCGCGAATGGTCTTGCCTCCTGGGCCGATGACGTCGCGGATCTTCCGTACCGGAATCTTCATCGTCAGGATGGCGGGCGCGTACTGGGAGGTATCACTTCGCGGCTCGGGCAGGGTGGCTGCCATGAAGCCGAGAATCTTGATGCGCGCCTGACGCGCCTGCTCCAGCGCGTCGCTGACGATGTCGAGCCGCAATCCGGAAATCTTGATGTCCATCTGCAGCGCGGTGATCCCGTTCGCAGTGCCGGCGACCTTGAAGTCCATGTCGCCGTAGTGGTCTTCGGCTCCCGCAATGTCGGTCAGGACGCGATATTCGTCCCCCCGGGTGATCAGACCCATCGCAATTCCGGCGATCGGCGCCTTCAGCGGCACGCCGGCGTCCATGAGGGACAAACAGCCACCGGTTACGGCCGCCATGGAACTCGACCCGTTCGATTCGAGCGTGTCGGACACAATCCGGATGGCGTAGTTGAACTCTTCGTCCCCGGGAATGGCAGGAAGCAGAGCGCGTTCCGCGAGAGCCCCGTGACCGATTTCCCGCCGGCCGGGTCCGCGCATCATGCGGGCCTCTCCCACCGAGAACGCCGGGAAGTTGTAGTGCAGGAGAAAGCGCTTTTCTCCGGAACCGTGGACCCAGTCCAGCCGCTGACTCTCGCTCAATGGGGCCAGAGTGGTAACGACAAGGGCCTGGGTTTCCCCGCGGGTAAAGACCGCGGACCCATGGGTTCGGGGAAGAACCCCTACTTCGCAGGTCACCTGCCGAATCTCGTCGAACGCCCGTCCGTCAAGGCGTTTTCCGTCGTCGAGAATCGAGCAGCGCAGGATGTCCTCTTCCATCGCTTTCACGATACCGGAAGCGCCAGCGCGCTCTTCGTCGCTTCGACCTTCAAGACTGGAGGAGATAGCCGCCTTCACCTCGTCGACGGCCCGTGAGGCATTGATCTTGCCCGTCAGTTGCAATGCGTCCCGCAGTTGCTCGCGGAACCCGTCCGCTATCTCGCTGGCAAGCGCTGGATCAGGATCGCTCGTAACCACCACCTGCTTCGTCGGCTGCAGCCGGCGTACGAGTTCCTGCTGGATGCCGACGATGCGGCGAATTCCCTCGTGGGCAAAACTGAGGGCCTCCACCATGCGGCTCTCGGGCACGTCCTCGGCCCCCGCCTCCACCATCACGATGGCGTCGTCGGAGCCGGCTACCACGAGATTGAGCGTCGAACGGTCCAGATCGGAGAAGGTCGGACAGAGAACGAACTCATCGTCCACCAGGCCGACCCGGACCGCGCCGATGGAAGTGTCGAACGGAAGGTCGGAGATTCCGAGTGCCGCTGCCGCGCCGGTAATCGCGAGCACGTCGGAATCGTTCTCACGATCCGTCGAAAGAAGAAGACAGGTGACCTGCGTTTCGCGACGCCAGGTACTCGGGAAAAGGGGGCGCAGCGGACGATCGATCAATCGACAGGTGACGATTTCCTTTTCGTTCGGCCGGCCCTCCCGCTTGAAGAAGCCGCCGGGGATCCGCCCCGCCGCATAGAAGTTCTCCCGATAGTCCACGGCGAGCGGGAGGAAATCCACGTCGGGCCTGTCGCTTTTGGAGGCAGCTACCGTGGCCAGCACGACCGTGTCACCCAGACGGACGGTCACCGCTCCCGCGGCCTGCCGGGCCAGACGGCCTGTTTCAATGATCAGCTCGTTGCTGCCGATCTGTGTTTGTACCGTTTCAATCAATTTGTTTCTTTCCTTCTCTGGTTAACCGCGGGTTCTACCCGGGCTTCCAGCGTTCGTTTGTCGTTTCTCATAAGCCTCGCCATGACCGGCGAGGTAGGGGGGGTCTGCTGCCGCAGGGGTTCTGCTACCGCAGGGGGTTCTGCTTCGGGGGGGTCTACTTACGGAGGCCGAGGGAGGCGATCAAGCGCCGGTAGCGCTCCAGATCCTCCCGTCGCAGATAGTCCAGTAGCCGCCGTCGGCGGCTCACCATCTGGAGCAATCCTCGGCGCGAGGCGTGGTCCTTCCGATGATCGGTGAAGTGGCCAGCCAGCCCCGTGATCCGCGCAGTGAGAAGCGCCACCTGAACCTCAGGCGAACCCGCGTCCGTTTCGTGACGCCGGTACTTCTCGACGATCCCACGTCGTGATGTCTGTGTGAGTGCCAATTCCCTTGTTCCTGATTTGCCGCCCCAGCCGGGACCGGCGCTTTCGAAATTATCTTTCTGCCGCCTGATGAATGCTTCCGTCTGCCTGACTCGTTGCCCGGAGGCCGAGACGCTCGGTCTTTGCGATCACAATTCCCGGTCGGCTGGTTCTGTGGGCGGGACCCTACCACACCGAGCGGCCAGTGGGACGAACTGACCTGAGCGCCGAGGCCGTCGCGGCCCGGACTGCCGGGGGTAGCAGCGACCTCTCGTGCGGCTTGATCGCGGGTTGACACCGTACCTCGGATTCCCGGATGCCGCCGGGCCCGGAACCTCATCAGGAACCTCATTCAGGAAGGGTGGGGCCGGGGTTCCATACCACCACCGGCTGCCAGCCGAGAGCGGTCGCCGAAACAACCGCAATCAGGGCAAGGCCAGCGTCGTCGCCCAATCCAGGTCCGGCAGGAGCCTCCGTTTGCGCCACGGCGCAATGGAATCCTTCCGCCAGCGGCATTTCCCCGGTTCCCTTGTCCAGAGGGTCGCGAACGCGGTAGGGAAGCAGGCGGCCGTGACCTAGCAGGCCGCGCTCGTCTTGCGATACCAACAGCCGCGGCATCCCCTCCAGTGCGGCCAGCGGATCGAGGAGGCGCTCCAGAACATCACTGCGATCCAGCGATTCCTCGAGCCGCACCGCGTCCGACACCCGAAAAGGCCCGACTTCGGTACGCCGCAGACCGACCAGATGCGCGGCTCCTCCGAGGCGCTCGCCGAGATCCCGGGCGAGCGCACGAATGTAGGTGCCGGGCCCAACCTGACAGGCAATCTCCGCAATCTCTCCGTCGTAGCTGAGCAGGCGCAGTTCGTCCACCCGCACGCGGGCTGGGGCCAACTCGACCGGTTCGCCCGCACGGGCCAGCCGGTACGCCCGCCGGCCGCCAACGTGTTTCGCCGAGAAGCGAGGAGGGCGCTGTTCGATGGCGCCAAGGAATCCGGGGAGCGCCCGCCGAATCGCGGACGTGTCCGGACAAGCCGCCGGAGGTCCGACCGGCTTGCCGGTCGGATCGTCGGTATCGGTGGCCTGTCCGAAACGCACCCGAGCCGTGTATCGCTTTGCGCCCGAGGAAACGAATCGCACAAGCCGGGTAGCCCTGCCGACGCAGACGGGAAGCAGGCCGGTGGCAAAGGGGTCGAGGGAACCGGCGTGCCCAGCCCGAACTCCGCCAAGCAAACCTCGAAGGCGCCGAACGACGGCAAACGACGTCAATCCCTCGTCCTTGTCAACGAGGAGCAGACCGGAAGTCAGGGCTCCTCCTCGTCGGCTCCGCCGGTTGCCTCCTCCTCGTCGGCTCCGCCGGCTGCCTCCTCCCCCGCCTCCTCGGTGGACTCGCTGCTCTCGAACGCCGCCGGGCGGGTAGCGCGCTCCCGCTCCAGGATCTGCTCCAGACGAATCGAGAACTCAACCGACGGGTCGAACACAAACCGAATCTCCGGAGTGGCGCGCAGCCGGACCCGTGAACCCAGCAGGGTGCGCACCCGACCCCGAGCCCGGTCGAGAACGGCAAGCGTTTCCTTCTGTTCGGCGTCGCTGCCGTAGACCGACACGTAGACTCGAGCCGCGGTGAGATCTCCGATCAACGCAACCCGGGTCACGGTCGCGCGCCGGACCCGGGGGTCAGCCAACTCGAATCGCAAGATTCCGGCAACTTCCCGTCGGATGGCTTCGGCCACCCGCTCGCGTCTTCCCCCGGTCCTCATCGTTCCCTCAATCCTCAACGCTCAGCCACTCGATCGCGGCGTCCGCAATCTCCGAAGGGTACGCGCGAACGGCGATGTTTTTCGCAGTTTCCAATCGGGCGCTCACTACCTCTTCTCCGAGGCCGACGGCAACCACCGAAACCTCGGCCTCACGGAGCGTTTCCGGATCCCCGGTTTCGGCAACCGCAACGAGGCAGCGGGCGCGCAGCCGATCCGAAAGCGACCGCACCACGCTGCGCCGATCTTTCCGTGAACGGGCGTACGGCAAACGCAGGGTGATGCGAAGCAGTCCGACCCGGGTCTTGGGGCCGGCCACTCTGCGAACCCGTGGGAAGGAGTGGCGCTTTTAGCCGGCGACGGGACTGACTTGTTCCTCGCGGAACGCCTCGATGATGTCGCCGATCTTCACGTCGTTGTAGCCGGCGATGCCGACGCCGCATTCGAAGCCCTCGCGAACCTGGGCCACATCCTCCTTGAACCGCCGGAGGCTGCCGATGCGGCCTGTATATACCAGTCTGCCGTCGCGCACCAACCGCACGCGGGCGTTTCGGGGAACACGGCCGGCGGTGACGTAAGAGCCGGCCACCACGCCCACCCGCGGCACCTGGAAAGTTTGCCGTACTTCGATCTTGCCGAGCTCCACGACCTCGGTCTCGGGTTCGAGGAGGCCCTCCAGCGCTTTCTGCATCTCCTCGACCAAGTGGTAGATGACCGTATGGCCGCGAATCTCCACCCTCTCCTGCTCCGCGAGACGCTGCGCCTGGGGGTCCGGGCGGACTCCAAAAGCCACGATGATGGAGTCGGTAGCCGATGCCAGGTTCACGTCGCTCTCCGAAACAGCCCCCGCGGCGGCATGGATCACACGGACCTTTACTTCGTCCGTGGAGAGACGCACCAAAGAGTCCCTGACCGCTTCCACGGTCCCGCCAACGTCCGCCTTCACCACGATCGAGAGCTCCTTCAACCCGCCGCTCATCTGGGAGTGAAGGTTCTGGAGGTTCAGCCGCCCGCGTCCCTCGATCAACTGCAGCCGTGCTTCGTCCTTCTTCTCTTCCGCCGCCCGGCGTGCTTCGGAAGGCGTCTGGCTTGCCGAGAAGCGGTCGCCAACCACCGGGACTTCAGTGAGTCCGAGCACCTCGCAGGGCGTCGAAGGAGGCGCCGTCTTCATGCGGCGCCCCGATTCGTCCAGAAGCGCCCGGACCTTGCCCCACGCCGCGCCGGCGCTAACCGTGTCACCGACGGACAACGTGCCCTCCTGGACCAGGAACTGGGCCACCGGGCCACGGCCCTTGTCCATGCGGGCCTCAAGGACGACTCCCTCCGCGGGGCCGATCGGATTCGCGGTGGGCTCCTCGAGTTCGGCCACGTCGAGTACCGATTGCAGCAGATCCGGGAGCCCCTCCTGGGTCTTGGCGGAAACCCGACAGAAGATGGCCTCGCCGCCCCAGTCCTCCGGGGTCACCTCGCGTTCGGCGAGCTGCCGCATCACCAGTTCCGGATCGGCTGATGGCTTATCCATCTTGTTGACGGCGACCACCATGGGAACCCCGGCGGCGCGGGCGTGGTTGAGAGCTTCGATCGTTTGCTCTTTTACCCCGTCGTCGGCCGCGACCACCAGGATGACCACATCGGTAACCCCGGCGCCGCGAGCTCGCATCTTGGTAAACGCTTCGTGTCCGGGCGTGTCGAGGAAGACAAGGCGGTGGCCGTTCGTTTCCACCGAATAGGCGCTCATGTGCTGGGTAATGCCACCCGCCTCCGTGTCCACGACCCGCGCGCTACGGATGGCATCGAGAAGGCTCGTCTTGCCGTGGTCCACATGACCCATCACGGTGACCACCGGGGCGCGCTCGACCAACAACTCTTTCTCTTCGTCGGACAGTTCCGCAGCGCCAGACTCCACTTCGTCCTTCCCTGCCGAAGCCTCGATGATCGAACCTCCAAACCGGCGAACCAGTTTCGAGGCGGTTTCCGTATCGAGCGGCTGATTGATGGACACCGCCAGCCCGTGATGAAGCAACAACGCCTTGATCACCTCGACGGTCGGGATGCTCATGGCCTCCGCGAGTCCCTTCACGGTAATGGCCTCACTGAGTGCAATCTTCGCGTTGGTGCGGGATTCCCGGCTCACCGCCTGCCGTAACCCGGGAGGCAGCTGGCTGTCGAATCCATCGAGAACCTCGGGGGCCTCCGCCGGCCCCTGGCGCCGTCTCCCCTTCGATCGGCGGCCCAGACCCGGGCGTTGCAGCTTGGGCGGGGCTGCGGGCGTTCGACGCATCGGCGGCGGGGTAGCCCGGATTCGTGGAGGCGTGGCCCGACGGACAGGTCGGATCACAGTGGGAACGATCTTGCGGTCCGTGGCACCAGGTCGGAATTGGCTGGGCGCTGCAGAGGAAGCGATGCTGCGCGTCTCGATCCGGCGCGGGGGCGGAGGCTTGGCCGGGGAGGGTGCGGCGGGCTTCGCGGAAGCCGCAGCCAAACGCTCCGGACGGGCGGACGGCTCAGGATCCCGAACCCGCCCGCCGCGATCATCGCTCTTATCATCGGGGCGCTTGCCATCGGGGCGCTTGCCATCGGGGGTTTCCGGGACGGGCGGGCGGGCTGTCCTCTTCTCTTGCGCCTGCTCCTTGAGCTTGCGTGCCGCCTCAGGCTCCCGGTCCTCAGCCGCTCGCCGGGCAGCGGCCTCGGCAGCCTGGCGCTCTTCTTCGACCTTTCGCTCGGCGGCGGCGCGTTCGAGTTCTTGCCTTTGCGCTTCCGCTTCCGCGGCCTGCACCTTCGCTTCCGCCTCTTCCTGAGCCTTCTTCTCCGCTTCTTCCCGCGCCCTGCGCTCAGCTTCTTCGCCGCGGGCTTTCGCTTCCGCGGCCTCGCGGAGGAGGCGCTGCTCGGCAGCGCGGCGGATGTTCTCCTCGGCCTGCAGACGGCGATCCGGGCGCGAAGCACGCCGCTGCTGCAATCGCAGCCGGTTCCTTACCTTTCGCGCGTCACCGTCCGGGATGGACGAGGAGACCGTCCGGGCGCGTACGCCGAAATCCGCCTGAAGAACCCGGAGGAGTTCTCCGGGCTCCAGCCCGACCTCTTTGGCGAGGTCGCTGACCCTGACCGTGGACGGCATAAAAAGCTACCGCTCCTCCGACTCCGGCGCGGATTCCCTCACCCGATCCGGCCGATCATCCCGCTGGGGATGTGGTTTGTGATTCCGGGGTCCCTGGGGTCCCCGAGGTCCGTCGTCCCGCGAGGGCGCGCCAGGTTCTCCCCGCCGCTTGTCGGGACTCCGCCGGGAAGACCCCGAATCGCGGGGACCACGCCGGGGATATTCACTATCGCGGGGGCCACGCCGAGGATACTCACTATCGCGGGGACCACGCCCGGGAGACCCCGTATCGCGGGGACCACGCCGGGGCGACTCCGTATCGCGCGGACCACGCCGGGGATATTCACTATCGCGGGGGCCACGCCGAGGATACTCGCTATCGCGGGGACCACGCCCGGGAGACCCCGTATCGCGGGGACCACGCCGGGGCGACTCCGTATCGCGCGGACCACGCCGGGGATACTCACTATCGCGGGGACCACGCCGGGGATACTCGCTATCGCGCGGACCACGCCGGGGCGACTCCGTATCGCGCGGACCACGACGGGGATACTCGCTATCGCGCGGACCACGCCGGGGCGACTCACTATCGCGCGGACCACGCCGGGGCGACTCACTATCGCGCGGACCACGCCGGGGATACTCGCTATCGCGGGGACCACGCCGGGGCGACTCCGTATCGCGGGGACCACGACGGGGATACTCGCTATCGCGGGGACCACGCCGGGGCGACTCCGTATCGCGGGGACCACGCCGGGGCGACTCCGTATCGCGGGGACCACGCCGGGGATGCTCGCTATCGCGGGGACCACGCCGGGGATACTCCGTATCGCGGGGACCACGCCGGGGATACTCCGTATCGCGGGGACCACGCCGGGGATACTCCGTATCGCGGGGACCACGCCGGGGATACTCGCTATCGCGAGGACCACGCTGGGGATACTCGCTATCGCGGGGACCACGCCGGGGCGACTCACTATCGCGGGGACCACGCCGGGGGTACTCACTATCGCGGGGACCACGCCGGGGATACTCGCTATCGCGAGGACCACGCCGGGGATACTCACTATCGCGGGGACCGCGCCGGGGGTACTCACTATCGCGGGGACCACGCCGGGGATACTCGCTATCGCGAGGACCACGCCGGGGAGACTCGCTATCGCGAGGACCACGCCGGGGAGACTCGCTATCGCGAGGACCGCGCCGGGGCGAGTCGCTATCGCGGGGACCACGCCGGGGCGACTCCGTATCGCGCGGACCGCGCCGGGGAGAGTCGGCAGCGACGGCGTCCCGCCGAGCCCTCCGTTCTTCTGCTTCCTGTGCCTCGCCTTCGGCCACCACTTCGATGTCAACTCCGAGCAGTTCGGACGCCAGACGAACGTTCTGGCCACGCTTGCCGAGGGTCCGCGGGAGCTCGGCTTCGGAAACGGTCACCAGCAACCCGCCCTTTTCGCGGAGCCTCCGCGACCCCCCGCCTTCAGATTCCTCGTCCACCGTACTGATGTCGAGCACTTCCGCTGGGCGAAGCGCATTGCGCGCAAACCTCTCGATCCTTTGGTCCCAGAGGACCACATCCACTCGTTCACCGCGGAGCTCGCGACTCACGGCACGTATGCGAGAGCCTCCCGGCCCGAGGCAGGCAGCTACGGGGTCCACTCCGGGCACAGCGCTCGATACCGCCACCTTGGCCCGGATGCCGGGATGGCGTGCCACCGCTCGAACCTGGACCACCCCGCGGCGAACCTCCGGGGTCTCGCGTTCGATGAGGCCCGCGAGCACTGCCGGAGCAATCCGGGACAGGATGACGGGAGGATCGTCGGGCTCGATGGAATGCACTGCCACCCGGATGGTTTCCTCCGGATTGAAGACCTCGTGTCGGCTCTGTTCTTCGGCAGGCAGCCGTCCCTCTACCGGACCGAGGTTGACGATGAGGTCCTGCCCTTCGCGACGGGCGACGATCGCCGTTTCCAGCTTGCCGACACGGTCGCGGAACCGTTCGGCGCGGGAGAGCATCCGCGCGGCTCCGAGGCGCGCCTCGAGTACCGCGCCGGCCGCCCGTGCCGCGCTGCGGGCCGCCGTACCGAAGGGAACCTCAACCTCCACCAGATCTCCCGGGGAAAACTCATCGGGAGCTGCCTCCACTCCGACCTCAGTTTCGGGATCCTGCACCTCCTTGGCCACGCGCTTCACCGCGTAGCACACGAGATGCCCTTTTTCGGCATCGAGGCGGGCGCGCAACGAGAGGCCGGTACTGCGCGAAGCGGCCAGCGCTGCTGCCTGTTCCACGCTCGCGATGATCTCGGCCCGATCCACTTCGGCGGAGAGTTCCTCGATGGCAGCCATCAGCTCGACTGGCTCCTCCGCTCGCCGGGACCCCTTCCGAGCAGAGCCTCGAAGTCCGGCGCGAGACGGGCGCCGAGAACCTCGCTCCAGGCGATTTGCCGCTCTCCGTTGGGCCCATTCAGGCAGAGGACGCCGTCCTCCTTCACCGCCCGCAGCGTTCCGGTCACGGCGTCCCGTCGATTCTCCAGCTGGTGGCGGATCCGCACCCGCTGCCCGAGGAATCGCCGGCACTCCTCGACCGAATGCAGCGGACGATCGAGACCCGGCGTGCTCACCTCGAGGGTGTAGATCCCGGGAATCGGTTCCTCCAGATCGAGGAGTGCGGACAGCTTTTCGTTCACCCGTTCGCAATCGGTCAGCCCTACCGCATCGTCGGTTCGCTCGATGAAAACCCGCACCCGCCGTCCGCTGCGCGGTCCCTTGATCTCGATCCATGCCAATTCAACCTGTGCACTCGCCGCCGCTCGCCGCGCCAGTCTCTCGATGTGCGCGGTGAGATCGTCGCCCGCCTGGTGAAGGCGCTGCGGGTCCGGTTCTTCGTGCGAAATGCGTACAGCCTCTCGAAATTGGGGGATCGGAGAAAACCCGCCGCACCGAAGCGCGACGGGTCAGGGAACAGACGGGAGCGACCCAACCCCGGCCCACCCCGGCCGCACCCGAACGACTGAGTATACCGCACTGCGAGATCGCTGAAGCAGACGCAAATCTCAGTCGGAAAACCCCGCCGCGCGGCTGTCCCACCCCTTTCCCGAGAGGGGGACTGACCGTCTCTAGCTGGATAGAGGACCGCTCGCGGATCTGTCGGGGCTCCCGAAATCGGTCCCTCCGAGAGCTTCACCCACCAAATCCTCCGCATGCGCCTCGGTGATCTTCACATCCACAAACCGGCCTGCCGGCGCCTCCCCATCCACGATGAGGACGCGGGCGTCCACGTCCGGCGCCTGTTTTTCGGTCCGCCCGGCCGTGAGTAGCTCGCTCTCTTCAGCCTCGCCATCCACCAGCACCGGAACCACGCTCCCGACCATTTCGCGGTGCCGGTCGAGAGCGATACCCCGTTGCAGCTCCATGAGGCGGGCCCGGCGTTCTTCCTTCTCGGCTTCCGAGACCACTTCGCGCTCCACGAACGAAGCTGCGGACTCTTCGTTCGAATAGACAAACGCTCCCATCGCGTCGAACCGGGCTCCTTCCACGAATTCGTGGAGCTCCCGGAACTCTTCTTCGGTTTCCCCGGGAAACCCGACGATGAAGGTGCTGCGGATGGCGACCCCGGGCACTGCCTCCCGGATCCGCGCGAGGAGCCGCTCGTTGCTGCCCCGATTCCCGGGACGACGCATGTCCACGAGGACCCGGCGGCTCGCGTGCTGCAGCGGGATGTCCACGTAACGACAGACTTCCGGGACCTCCGCCATCGCCCCCAGTACCTCGTCATCAAGCGTTGTCGGATAGGCGTAGAGGAAACGCACCCAAGCGATGCCACTCACTTCGGCGAGCTGGCGCAGGAGTTTCGCAAGCCCGTGCCGGATCCCGAGATCCTTGCCGTAGGCGGTCGTATCCTGCGCCACCAGAATGAGTTCCCGGGTACCCGTCCGGGCCAGCGACTCCGCCTCGGCGAGCACCGAATCCGGATCACGACTGCGGAAATGTCCACGAATCTGTGGGATCACACAGAACGTGCAGGGATAGTCGCAACCCTCGGCCACCTTGATGTAGGCGATGTGCGGCGGGGTGGAACGAATCCGGGGGGTAGTGTGGTCGTAGAGCCAGGTGACCGATTGGTCGGCGCCGAGCGGCGGGGTCCGCCGCTCGGGAGCGATCAGGACATCCGCAATCCGTTCGACCTCGTCGAGCCCGAGGACCGCGTCGATCTCGGGGATCTCACGTGCGAGCTCGCTCGCGTACCGCTGCGCCAGGCATCCGGCCACCACCAATCGCCGGCACCGGCCGCGGTTCTTGAACTGCGCCAACTCAAGGATGGCGTTCACTCCCTCCTCCTTCGCCGGACCAATGAACCCGCAGGTGTTCACCACGAGCGCCTCCGCCTCCGCCAGATCGGATGTCATCTCGAATCCGCGGCTGGTGAGGACGCCTGCCATGACCTCGCTGTCGAGCAGGTTCTTCGCGCATCCGAGGCTCACCAGCCCCACCTTGGTGGGTTTCACGGGGCCAGCCGGTACAAAGTGCGAGGGAAGGGAATCGCCTCCCGGAGATGGGAGAGTCCCGACATCCAGGCGACGAAGCGCTCGATTCCGAGCCCGAAACCGGAGTGCGGGGTCGTCCCGTACCGGCGGAGATCGAGATACCACTCGAAGGCGTCTTCCGGCAGGTCATGTTCACCCACGCGCCGGCGTAGCAGTTCGTAGTCGTGGATGCGCTGGCCCCCGCCGACAACCTCGCCGTAACCCTCCGGGGCAATGATGTCGAGGCAGAGGACCCGATCCGGGCGCTGGGGATCAGGTTCCATGTAGAAGGCCTTGATCGCGGCCGGGAAGTGCGTGATGCAAAGAGGACGTTCCAGGTCCTCGGTGAGAGCCGTCTCGTCCTGTGCCCCGAAGTCGTCCCCCGGTGTAAAGCCGGTTCCCTTGCGGGCCAGGATCTCGGCTGCCTCGTCGTAGGTCACGCGGGGGAACGGTGCCCGGATTCGTTCAAGCGGAGCCGTTTCCCGTCCCAGGATCTCGAGTTCGGTCGCCCGGTTCGCGAGAACCTGTGAGACGGCGTGGCAGATGAGGCCCTCCGCAAGGTCGATGATGTCCCCGAGTTCCGCGAAGGCCACCTCGGGCTCCAGCATCCAGAACTCGATGAGATGGCGGCGTGTCTTCGACTTTTCGGCCCGGAAAGTAGGCCCGAGGCAGTATGTCCGTCCCACGGACATGGCGATGGCCTCGTTATACAACTGGCCGCTTTGGCTCAAATAAGCCTTGCGATCGAAATAGCGTGTCTCGAAGAGGGTGGTTGTCCCTTCGCAGGCGTTCGGGGTGAAGATCGGCGTGTCGGCGTTCACGAAATCCTGTTCCCGCAGGTATTCCCGGAACGCGTGAAGAACCTCGTCCCGAATCCGGAGCAGCGCGTGCTGTTTCCGGGATCTCAGCCACAGATGCCGGTGGTCCAGCAAGAAGGAAGCCCCGTGTTCCTTCGGGGTGATGGGATAGGGATCGGCGGCGTGCAGGACCGCAAAACCAGCGGCCCGGATCTCCATCCCGCCGGGTGCGCGGGGCTCGGAAAACGCCGCCCCGACGATCTCGACCGCACTCTCCAAAGGACAGTGCTGGGCCTTTTCGAACGCATCGGCCGGAACCGCCGCCTTCGCGACAACTACCTGGGCAAAGCCGGAGCCATCCCTGAAGCTGAGAAAGAGCAGCTTGCCACTCGAACGCCGGCCAGCCAGCCAGCCGCGGATGGTTGCCGGCACTCCCTCCGGGGCGGCGTCCTGCGCAAGCGTCCGGCACAGGGATGCGATCGTCGGGAGGCGACGATCCTTCCAGGATCCAGGTGACGCGGATTGTTTCGACGGTTGGGGCATGGGATGCGCGGCTGCTGAAGCGCCGGCGCGGGAGTTTACGTGTCAGGCGTCCGGAAGGTCCGCGAGGAGACTCCCGAGACTCCGCCGATCGGCGCGATCATGGTGGCGCTCCAGGTTTTGACTGACCATTTGCAGGGTCGGACCGATATAGCGACGGTAGACGTCGTTCCCTCGCCGGGAAACCTGGAATCCATAGGTGCCGAGGGCCTTCAGGTTGCGCTGGAGCGCGACCGCGTCGAACTCGGAGAGCAACTCTTCCGCACTCCCGCGCACCCTGGCGGCATCCTGGAACCGCAGGACCAGGTCCCGTTCCCGAAACGGCATGGCCGAATCCCCTTCCCTGGCCACGTACGGATCACGTACCAACGACATCAGGTCGTAGGCGCGGGGGCCGATGCGAGAGTCCTGGTGGTCGATCACGCGCAAGCGCCCCGGGAGTGAGCCTGAAGAATCTGGGGATTCGCCCCCCGCGATCAGATTGCGCGAGTGGAAATCCCGATGGGCGAGCGCCGGCGGACCGCCGGCCGCCTCCTCCGCGAGTGCTCTCAACAGTGACTCCAGTTCCTGAGCGGCCGGGCCGGCCATCCGGAGCCCGGCGTAGTCCGTGAGGAAGTGCTGAGAGAAAAACAGCAGTTCCCGGTAGAAGAGCGCGGTGTCGAGTCGATCGGAAAAGGCCTGGAACCGGCTCGCGCCGGGCGTCCCACCGAGACGAGCCCCTTCGCGCTGAATCCGGGCAATGATCTCCGTTGCCTCGTCGTACAAGGCGGGAAGGTCGACCGCACCGTCGAGTGCAACCATCTGGAGGAGATCGTCCCCGAGGTCTTCGAGCGCAATCAATCCGAGTTCCGGGACTTCTTCCAGAATCCGCGGCGTCCGAACGCCGAGTTCGCGGTACAACAGCGTGGAATTCGCGAACGGCAGAGTCCCGGGCTCGTAGGGTTCCGCCATCACGCACAGGACCAGGGTCCCGCCTCCCGTGTCGGCCTCTCGGTCAACTGGACTTCGAGGACCAATCCGGAAATAGACCCGTTCACCCGCCTCCTTGACGAGCGGCTCCACGCGTACCCGGTCCGGCGATCCCGCCAGGGGTCCGTCCGACCGCCGGAGAAAGCGTTCGAGGCGGCTCCTCGCGTCCGAGGTTGGAGCCTTTGGGGTCAAAGCGCCGAGCGACGCTGCACTCCTCATGGACGGCGGGACCATTTCACAGGGGCACCGCGACGCCACCCGCAAAGAGTGCATTTTCGATCCGCGCACCCGGCGGAACCCTTTCCGCGGCAGCCACCACCGAGCCTCGAACGACGGCCCGCGCTCCAACGCGCACATCTTCGAGAAGCACCGACCCTTCGACGCGTGCCTCCGCCTCAAGAACACTCCCGGCACCGATCAGCTCGGCCGGCTTCCCGTGTGCTCCCGCTTCGAAGCGAACCCTCCCGGTGCTCTCCGACCGGTCCGGGACCGCGGGAAGCATTTCGTGTTCGAGGGCGCGCAGCGAAGCTTCCAGATAGCGGCGCGGAGTCCCTATCTCAAACCAGGGGGCACGACTCGGAAAGGCTCGGGCCGAGCCCGCCGCGATGAGTCCGGGCAGGAGGTCTTGCGAAAGCCCTCCCGGGCCCCCGCTCAAGTAGCCGAAGGCCGGCGGCTCGAGCAACCAGACCCCGGCGAAGCCGAGACCGGGTCCCCCCGGCCCGCTGAGCCCCGTGATCGTCCCGGTCGGATCGGTCTCCAGCCGGCGCTCGCCCGAGAACTCCGGTCCGGGTTCCGGATCGGAGAGCAAGGTGGCTTCTACGCTCCGCGCGCCGTGGAAGGCGACCATCTCCCCGAGATCGAAAGTGGGGAGCGTGTCGCCGTTCATCACCAGCAGCGGCCCCTTGCCGGCGCGCCCCAGTCCGAAGCGCGCCGCGGCACCGGACAGACCACCCGAAGTGCCGAGCAACTGCGGTTCGACCGACCGGAAGACCCGGAACCCCGGCAACGTCCGCTCGGCGGCCTCCAGAATGGGCTCCAGGGTCTCGGGCCGGTGGTGGAGATTGACAACCGCTTCCCCGACCCCCGCGCCGGCGAGCCACCGGAGTAGCCGACTCAGCAACGGGACTCCACCGAGCGGCAGCGACGGCTTGGCCCGGCGAGCGGTGAGGGGCCCCATGCGCTCCCCCCGACCGGCGGCAAACACCATGGCCCGGTGGGGGAGCACCGGCGCGGCAGTCAACGCCAACCGGCCGGAGGCGGAGCGGTCCGGCGTTCGGCCGGTGGCCGACGAATCCCGCGCTCGCCACCCAGCGGGAATCCCCTCGCCCCGGCCGCGAGCCGGGGTGCGGCAGCCCGCCTCCCGGAGCGACGTAGCGCAACCAATCGGCCGCCCTGCCCCACGCCAGTCACGAGTTATCAGATATGCATCGTGGCGGCGTCACCGGCGGCGTCCGCATCGGCGGCGCCGGCGATCCAGCTGTCCACGTCGTCGCCAAGCTGAACCGAGATCAGTCTGGAAACGCCCGGCTCCTCCATCGTGACTCCAAAGAGATGCTCACAAGCCTCCATCGTCAACCGGTTATGGGTGATGACCACGAGTTGCGTATCCCGCTTGAGTTCACCCAACATCGATGCGAACCGCTGCACGTTCGCGTCGTCCAGGGGAGCGTCCACCTCGTCGAGCAGGCAGAAAGGCGCCGGGCGGTAGCGGAACAGGGCGATCAGGAAAGCGATGGCGGTCATGGCCTTCTCTCCACCCGAGAGGAGGCGGACGCTTTGCAACTTTTTCCCCGGCGGTTGCGCAGCAATCTCGACTCCGAAATGGGCATCGACCGGCATTTCCGGCGGGAGGGAGGCTCCGTTGCCGTTCCAGGTCTCGACCTCTGCCGCCAGCTCGCCGGTCCCCGCCACGTCCATCGGGTCCCCGGAATCACCGGACACTGCCGACTTCGCTTCCTTCGAGGAATCCTCTCCCAGGTTCTCCTCGTTCACCGAGTCCTTTACCGCGACTACCGCGACCAACCGCAGTTCGGCGCGACCACCACCGAAGAGCTGCCGAAAAGCCGCATCAAACCCGGAACTCACGGCTTCAAAGCCCTCGCGAAAGATCCGACGCGCCTCGCGGTCCTGGCGTCGGATCGCGCTGAGTCCGTCGGCAATTCCCTGTTCCACATCCCGGAGGTGTGATTCGGGCTCACTCCGTTCCGCCTCCAACTCGCGGAGTCGTGCTTCGGCGATTTCGTTCACCGGGCCCAGTTTTTCGATCCGCTCCTGCACCTGCCGCATTTCCTCGGCGATCTCTTCCCGCGACCGACCGCGGAGCGCCGCAGGGAGCGACGCGGCTTCCTCGGCGAACTCACGTCCATGCGCCCGTCGGAACTCGTTCTCCAACTCCCTCAGGAGGCCTCGGGCCTCCTGGGTTGCCGACTGAAGCTGGTGCAGCCGTTCCTCTACATCCCGGAGTTCGAGGCCACGCCGACGCGCCGCCTCCGCGGCGTGCTCCAGTCGAGATCGCAGGCCCGCGGCGGTCGAGGTCAGCACCTGCTCCCCAGTCTCCCATTCCGCAATGGCCGAATCAGCGGTGCTTCGTTCGCAAAGCGCCGACTCCCGTCGCGCGAGCCATTCTTCTTCCTCGCGGCGCGCAGCGGCGCCCTCCGAGTGGATCCGTCCGAGCCGGTGACGGTCCTCTTGTACCTGCCGTTCGAGGGCTCGCGCGCGACCCGCAACCTCGTCGGCCACCGCGTTCTGACGGGTTAGCTCACGGTCCGCGTCGCGCCACCGCTGCTCGCGCTGCTCGAGTTCGCGCCGGAGAGCCGCGTGTGCCGCCTCGCGCTCGACCAGCTCACGGGACGCCTGCTCGAGCCGGATCTCGTCACGGGCCAGATTCTCCGCCGCTCGGGAGTCGTCTTTCTCGTTGCGCTCCAGTTCCTCGCCATGGCGCGAAACCTCGGCGCCCAGTTCTTCGATCCTCTTCCGGACGTTCTCGACCGTCTCCTGATGATGGGCCGACTCCAGCCCGAGGCGCACGACGAGGTTTTCCGCCCGTCCCGCTGCCCCGCGAAGTTCTTCGACCGCCCTTCCAGCCTCGTCCGCGGTTTGGACGGCGGCGGCACGCGACCGCGCGAGCCGGGCAAGTCGGCGGGTTCCTTCTTCCTCTCCCGCTTCGAGTTCGGCCACCTCGCGGCGAGTGCTCAGGAAGCCTTCCCCGGGCCCGCCACGCCCAAAGCGCACGATTCCGGGTGCCGCCACGCTGGCGCCGTCCCGAGTCACATAGACCCCCGGCTTCCGCACGAAGGCGGCCAGCGCCTCCTCGAGGCTCCCCGTCACCACCGCGTTCGGAATGACGGAATCGAGCCCCGGATCCACCGGCGTCAAGTGGTCGCTCAAACGGTCGTCGCCAGCGGCTGCCGGCCGCTCGGGAGGCCCGCAAGCCTCGAGCAACTCCGACACCACGACCTCCGAAGGTCCGGCCTCGTCGCCTCCAAGTTCCTCGATCAGCTCCGAAACGTCGGAGACCCGATCGAGCCGGATCCGGTGGACGCCGAGAACCCGCTCCGCGGCGAGCTCGTAGCCCACATCAACCTCAACCAACTCTCCCACCGCACCGCCGAGCGCAATTCCGCGGCGATGCGCCGCCTCAATGAGTTTCGAGACCCCTTCTCCAAGCTGTTCCCGCGAAACGACGAGCGCCTTCAGCGAGCGAAGTCGGCCCGAGAGCGCCGCCAGGTCCCTCTCGGCCCGCGCGTCCAGCTCCCGCGCGGTTTCGGCGTCGGAAGCCGCGGATCGCCATGCCGCTTCGGCAATCTCGAGTTGCCCGCGCATCCGGATGGTTTCTTCCTGTTGCGCCCGGACTCTTGAAGCTGCTTCGGAAAGCCCTCGGTTGGCGTGTTCCATCCGAGCTTCGAGTTCCCTCCGGTTTCCGGAGAGTCCGAGTCCGGCCGCCGCGAGTCGCTCTCGCCGCCCCGCATATTGCTCCCGTGACATCCGGGACGCGGAGAGGCTCCCGCGCAGGCGATCCGTCTCCCGCCGAAGCTCCCACACGGCGGACTGGGCTTCGCGCTCTGCGGCCAGCGCACGGTCCCTGGCCGCCGCCCGCTCCTTCGCAGCGCCGGTCAGTTCCGCGAGCCGGGCAGGAAACTCCCCGGCCCTCCGGGCGCTCTCCCGTCGCGTGTCCTCGAGATCGTCGAGGCGAGCGCCGAGCGTATTAGCTTCCGCATCGAGGCGTGAAACGCGCGACGCGCGGATTGCCGCGGCCCGCGCACCCTCGTCGAGGACTGCGATCGCTCTCGCCCGCCGCGCACCCGATTTCCCGATTTCCCGCGTCGCCTCGCGGAGTTCGGACTCCGTCCGGGCGGCTTGGTCACGGATCGTTTCCGCGAATCGTTCGAAGGCCGCGAGGCTCAAGGACCGCCGGGCGCGCTCGGCACTCAGGGTCTCTTCCGGGACTTTGTTCTGCCCGAGACGCGCGAGGAGCCCTTCCCTCCGGGCAGCTTGTTCGGCGACGGCGAGTAACCGGACCCGATCAGAGGCTTCCCGCACCCGGCTGGCGGTCCGGGAGTCCCGGCGGGCGACCCGGATGTAGCGGTCGAGTTCGGCAAGCCGTTCGCGCACCCGCTCGAGCGCCTTCTCGGCCGCCCGCAGGTTCGCCTCGCTTTCCCGGCGATTCAGACGATACGCACCCAGCCCGACAGCCTCCTCGACCAAGAGCCGAAGGTCAGCCGGTTTCCGGCTGAGCACTTCGTTGGCGCGTCCCTGTTCGATGAGCGCGTACGACCCGGGACCGAGCCCGGTGCCGGCGAACAACCGTCGGATGTCCCGCCGGGTGCAACGTCGGCCATCCATCTCGTAGACCGACTGTCCACTAGTGTCCACCCGGCGGCTGACGACCACTTCCCGTTGCCGGCCAACGGCGGAGAAAACGGCATCGGACGGGTCTCGAGCGGCCGCGCCGTTCTCCGGCATGCCGGGGAGAGAACCGCGGGCCTGGGACGCACCGTGCGCGGGCATGGAATTCCCGGATCCGTTGCCGGTGGAACCATTCGCCAGGGCTCGAGGGTGGGGCAGCAGGACACCGCTGACATGGAGCCGCACTTCGGCGACTCCGAGTGGCTCGCGCAGGGCGCTCCCACTGAAAATGAGTTCCTTGCCGCGCGCCCGGATCGTGCCGGCGCCCAACTCACCGAGCACCCAGAAGACCGCATCCGCGATGTTGCTCTTGCCGCAGCCGTTCGGCCCCACGACCGCGGTGGCTCCCTGCCCGAACTCGAGCGTTACCGGCTCGGCGAAGCTCTTGAATCCGGCAATTTCGAGACGCTCGATCCTCACTCGAATTTCACCTGAAGATTGTGGCTGCGGCGCGGCCGGCACCACCACCTGTATCTTACGCGGTCATAGGCGGGACCCACAACATGTTGTGTCTGGGGATACCGTCACCCCCAAGATACGGTGGGTATGGGAGATCGGGATCAGATCAAAGAGCCGTGCCCCGATCCCGGATAGGCAGGAGCGCCAGGAGCGCCGGTCTTCAGACCGGCATCGTCCCCTACCGGGGGACGAAACTCCCGTCGCCATTCTCTTGCATGCCGCTCCCGACGAGCGGGGATGGCGCGGCACCACCCACGCCGGAACGGTGGGCGCTTCGCATTCCCCGGTTGGGTCCATGCAACGGACAGAAGATAGCGGTGGGAGTTTCGCGGCCTGCGGCCGCGATGCCGGTCTGATGACCGGCGCTCCTTCGCCTCTTGGCCAGCTGCCGGGCCACCTTGACTTTGTCCACCGGCTCCTACAATCCGGGAACTCCGCCGTGGGCCTTCTCAATCGCTACATTCTCCGGCTCATCGCCCCCGGCGTATTTCTCGGGACTGCGGTTTTCCTGTTCGCGCTGCTGCTGAACGAACTCATCGTCAACATCCGGCTCATCGTCACCCAGGGAGCGGACCCGGCCACGGTGGGCCTGGCCTTTGCCCAACTGATCCCCGCGCTCCTGGCGGTCGCGGTTCCAAGCGCGCTTCTGCTCGGCGTGCTACTGGCACTCAACCGGCTCTCGAGCGGCCACGAACTCATCGCCATGCGGGCCGGCGGAATCTCTCCCTGGCGTCTCCTGCTGCCGGTCGCCACTGCGGCAGGCGCCGCATTCGGTTTGTGTCTGCTGTTGATGCTGGAAGTTGTCCCGCCGTCGAACCAGCGGTTCGTGGAACTGAGGGACGAACTACTGAGCTCCCGGCTGCGCACGGAAATCGAGCCCCGTATCTTCTATGACGAGCTCCTCGACGGTCGGGTCCTGCTGGTGGGGGAGGCGCCACCGGGCGAGGAGGGCTGGAGGCGGGTCTTCCTCGCCGACACCGCACGCGTCGGCGAGCCGACGATCTTTGTGGCGGACCGCGGACGGCTGGTAACCGTCCCCAGGGAGCGCCTTGCTTTCCTCGCACTCAGCGGTGTGGAGGTCCACAACGCGGACCTCGACGATCCGGGGCAGTACCGCATTCAACGCGCCGAAGAGATTCGCCTGCCCCTCGACGCCGAGGAAGTGTTCGGCCCGGAGACCCTGAGCCCCAGCCACAGCGCCCGGGCCATGTTCCTCCCGGAGCTGGTGGCCGCCTATGAAGGCACCGATCACCCCATCTATCTGGTCGAGATCCACAAGAAATTCGCCTTTCCCTTCGCCTGCCTTGCCTTCGGGGTGCTCGGCCTGGGACTCGGGATCCGACCGTCCCCGGGACCGGCGCGCGCGGGAGCTTTCGCCATGGCAATCCTCGTGGTCCTCGCCTGGTATGTCCCGATCATGTTCGGCGAACAGCTCGCCGCCGCCGGGGAACTGTCGCCGTGGCTCGCCATGTGGGGGGCCAACATCCTGACGGTCGCCGCCGGGATTGCCCTCCTGGCGGTGGCCTCGCGGGAACTGGACCCGCTGGCCGCAACGCTCCGCGTTCTCCGTCGGCTGTGGCTTCGGGTGCCCCGCCGCCGCACAGCCGTACGTCGCTGGCGTCCGCCCGGGCTGCCCACCATCCTCGACCGGTACGTCATCACCCGATTCTGCATTTTTCTCTTTATCTCACTTGCCGCGCTCCTCTCATGGGAACTGATCGGCCTGTTGAACGGGGTGATCCGTGACGCCTTCGAGCGGGACATCCCGGCCATTACCGTGCTTCGCTACCTGGGCCTCTCGATCCCCGCCTACACGGCGCAGATGCTCCCGCTCGCGACCCTCACGGCGACACTCGTGACCTTCGGGATTCTGAGCCGCCAAAACGAGGTGACGGCGTTTCTGAGCGGGGGAATCAGTCGCACGCGCCTCGTCGTCCCGGCTCTTGCCGTGGGAATCCTCGCGAGTGGCGCGGGCTTCGGACTTCAGGAACGGCTGATTCCCCTGACGGCGCCCGAAACCGAAGACACCGGCGCTCGCATCCGGGGCGAGACGCGGCGCACCGTGAATCCGCTGGAGCGCCACTGGGGCATGGGCCCCGCGGGACAGATCTACCACTACGACGATTTCGACGCGGACAACGCGGTCTTGAGCGGACTGTCCATCTTCCGGTTGAATCCCGACGGAGCGTCGCTTGCCGCCCGCAGCTATGCGGCTTCCGCCCATTGGTCCGAGGCAGAGCAGAGCTGGACGGGTATCGGAGGCTGGGAGCGCGACCTCCATCGCGGTCGGGCTGCCGAGCCCTTCGCTATCCGCGAGATTCCGGGCGTCTCGATGCCCGACGCCCTTCTGGCGCAGGATCTGGCCACGGACCAGCTTCCCTACGGCGACCTGCAGCGCCGCATCGAAACGATCGAGGCCGCAGGCCATCACGATCCTTCGCTCCATGTGGCTCTCGAGACCAAGACCTCCCTGCCCTTCGCATCGCTGGTCACGGTGCTCATCGGCCTGCCGTTCGCATTTCGGAGGACGAATCAGAGCGCGTGGGGCAGCGCCGCAATCGCGTTCGCCATCGCGATCGTTTATCTGGTCGCCACCCAGTTCTTCCGTTCCATCGGGGACGCGGAGCTACTTGATCCGGTCCTTGCAGCCTGGTCTCCGAACTTGTTTTTCGGCCTTGTTTCGGTCTTTTTGCTGCTGCAACGGCGTTAACAGCCCGTGGTGAAACCCACGTGAGCGCCGAGACCGGCGAGGCGCCCGGCTGACAAGGTGCGTGAGGGAGGAGCCCCCACCGGGAGAACTGGCCCGGGTGTATTTCGACCGAAACGCAACGATGAGCGGCGCGAAGCGACGCGGTTCAGCCGGGATGGATCGCCGGTCGAGCCCCCACCGGGAGAACTGGGCCGTGTGGGTTTTGCCACAGGCTGTTAACAGCCCACCGGCTGCTACCCGAAAGACTGGCCCGGGCCCAGCAGGATGCCGGGAGGCGTCTCCGAACCGCTCGCGACACTCGCATTCGTTCCCAGGCAGGCCCCTACCAACGGCACCCCTACCCGCGCCGTGTGCCGGAGCACCTGGATGCGCTCGACCGGGCCCGAAAGGAGACGCGCCCCGGCTCCGACCGAGGCGCCGCGCCCAAGCACGCTGTCCCGGACGATCGCTCCGGCTCCAATGCGCGCCCCCTCCATCAGTACCGCGCGCTCGACGGCCGCGCCCGCGTCGATCCGGGCCCCCGCACCAAGTTCCACCGGCCCCCGCAGGCGGGCGTCCGGGTGCACCGATGCGCCCTCCCCGAGAAAGATGGCGCCCTCCCCCAGGTGTCCGCTGCTCGTCTCGAACCCGAGCGCCCGGGCCGCTGCCCCCGGTGGGTCGCCGCCGAACAGCGGAACGATGCGGCCGATGATGTCCCACGGATAGGTGAGTGGAATCCAGGGGCGCTGGGCGCGCACGGCCCGCACCCCGGGAGAGCGAGCGAGGATCCGGATGAGATCCGGCAGTTCGAGTTCACCGCGCACGCTCTCCCGCACTTCCCCCAGGTGGTCCAGGTCCTCGCGCGCCAGTGAGTAGGCGCCCACGCTGCTCAACTGCCAGGGCCTGGCCTCCGGCGGCTTTTCCTCGACATCCACCAGCCAGTCGTCGTCGGTCACGGTGACCGTCGCCCGGTTCCAGGGGTCACTGGCCTCCTTGCACAGGATCGCCTGAGGGTGCTGCGTCACCCGGGCCAGGTCGTCGTGGTGGTAGAAGTCATCCCCGTTCAGGACAAGGACCGGACCCCCGACAACGGCCCGAGCGACCCGAAGCGCATCGGCGGTGCCGCGGGCGCGCTCCTGCTCGACGGGCACCAGGCGGATATCCCGGTACTTCGTGCCGAAATGGGCGAGGATCCGCTCCTTCTGATAGCCGACGACCAGGACCGCGGTGTCCACGATCCCGTCCAACTGGTCAAGCACGCGCTCGGTGAGCGGCCGGCCCCAGAGCGGCAGGAGCGGCTTCGGGAAGTCGGCGGTCAGCGGCCAGGTTCGCTCGGACTTGCCCGCGAGGAGGATGACCGCGGTGGGCCGGGGGGTGCCCGCCGTCATCAATTCGCTCCCGTTTCGAGCGTCAGGATCCAGCTCGGCGCCGCGAACCCGGGTCGCATCCGGCTCGCATCCGGGGCTGCTATCATCGCGCGCCGCTCATCGACGACGGCTCCCGAGGCCACCCGAAAAGGTTGCGTCTCCCATCCGGTCAAGACCCCAGACAGAGGAAGGCGTTCTGATAAGCGTGCAACACCACCGCGACCTGCGGCTCTTTACGTCGGAGTCCGTGACCGAAGGCCACCCGGACAAGGTCGCGGACCAGATTTCCGATGCCATTCTGGATGCCTTCCTGACACGGGATCCACTGGCCCGGGTCGCCTGCGAAACCCTCGTTACTGCGGGTCGCGCGGTGATTGCCGGGGAAGCCACCGCCCGGGGTGGCCCCTCACCGGCGGAACTCGAAGCCGTGGTCCGCCGAACGATCCGGCGAATCGGGTACACGGGAAGGAACGACGACTTCGACGCCGACGCCGTGGAGGTCCACATCCACATGGGCCGGCAGACCGCGGACATCGCCTTGGGGGTGGATACCGGCGGCGCGGGGGACCAGGGGATGATGTTCGGCTTTGCGTGCGACGAGACGCCGGAACTCATGCCGCTCCCCATCATGCTGGCGCACCGGATCACCCGGCGGCTGACGGAAGCGCGGAGGAGCGGAGAAGTTCCGTATCTGGGTCCGGACGGGAAGGCGCAGGTCACGGTGGCCTATGACCGAGCCGGAAACCCGGTCTCCGTTCCGACCGTGGTCGCGTCCACCCAACACGCGGAAGATGCTCTCGATCGCGTGGTTCGCGACATCGAGGAACAGATCGTTCTCCCGGTGCTTCCAGACAAGTTTCGAGCCAGCTCACTCTCGGTGCTCGTCAATCCAACCGGGAAATTCGTAGTGGGCGGCCCGGCGGCCGACTGCGGACTCACGGGCCGGAAGATTATCGTCGACACCTATGGCGGGATGGCCCGCCACGGCGGCGGTGCTTTTTCGGGCAAGGACCCGACCAAGGTGGACCGCTCAGCCGCCTACATGGCTCGTTACATCGCCAAGAACGTGGTAGCGGGGAAACTCGCGCGCAGGGCCGAGGTGCAGATCGCCTACGCAATCGGCCGCGCGAAGCCGGTTTCGGTCCGGGTGGATACCTTTGGTACCGGAACGGCGGACGACGCGGTCATCGAAGGCGCTGTCCGCGATGTCTTCGGGCTGACACCCAAGGAAATCATCGACCACTTCGACCTGCGCCGCCCCATCTACGAAAACACCGCAAAGGGTGGCCACTTCGGGCACGAGAGCGCCGGTTTCCCCTGGGAAAGCACCGATCGCGCAGCCACGCTGGTCGCCGCCGTCTGCTAGCGCAATGAGTACCGGGCGAGAAAGCGCCCTGGCCACCCGCTTCGACTCGGCGGCCGTCGAGGCCGAAGGGTGGGAGCGCTGGGAGAAGGCGGCGGCCTTCGAAACGGAGGTGGATTCCGGCGGCCAGACACGGCCGGAGGGCGATCCGCGGCGGAAGCCGTTCACCATCGTCATCCCGCCTCCCAACATCACCGGCCGGCTCCACATGGGCCACGCCCTCAACAACACCATTCAGGACGTACTGATTCGGTACCGGCGAATGGAAGGGCGGGACGCCCTCTGGGTCCCGGGAACCGACCATGCCGGCATCTCCACCCAGACGGTCGTCCGAAAGCACCTCGACGCTCAGGGCGTGGATTACCGGGCCTTGGGACGCGAGGCCTTCATCGAACGGGTCTGGGAATGGCGGAAGGAGTTCGGGGGCGTCATCCTGGAACAGCTTCGCAAGTTGGGATGTTCGTGTGACTTCCGCCGCACCCGGTTCACGATGGACGAGGGGCTGTCCCGAGCCGTGCGCACGGTCTTCAAGGCGCTCTACGACCGCGGGCTGATCTATCGCGGCAAACGGGTGGTCAACTGGTGTCCCGTGGACCGCACGGCGCTCTCCGACGACGAAGTCGAAACGGCTCCCGGCGGGGAGCCGGGCCACCTGTGGAGCATCAACTATCCCCTCGCCGACAACTCCCGGCAGCACCTCACCGTAGCGACTACCCGGCCGGAGACGCTGTTCGGGGACGTCGCCGTCGCGGTGCATCCCGAGGATCCCCGCTACCGTGAGTTCATCGGCCGGCAGGTCCATGTTCCGCTCACGGGCCATGTGATTCCGGTCATCGCCGACTCCGGGGTGGAACGGGACTTCGGGACCGGTTGTCTCAAGATCACTCCGGCGCACGATCCGCACGACTTCGAGATTGGGGAACGCCACAACCTCGAACCCCGGAATGTGATGCACGAGGACGCGACCCTGAACAACGAAGTGCCCGAGGCCTTCCGTGGCCTCGACCGATATGAGGCGCGCCGGGAGGCCGTCGCGGCGCTTGAAGCTGCGGGACTCCTCGAGGCGGTAACCCCGCATCAGGTGCCGCTGGGTCGGGCACAGCGTTCCGGAGCCCCGATCGAGTACCGCCTCTCCGACCAATGGTTCGTCAGGATGCGCCCGCTTGCAGACCGAGCGCTTCAGCGAAGCGGATTCGAGAACGGGGAGATGGGATGGGAAAAGGTGCGCGAGGGCGAACCGCGCTTTTACCCAGCCCGCTGGGAGCAGGTCTACGCGCGGTGGCTCATCGAGATTCGGGACTGGACGATCAGCCGCCAGATCTGGTGGGGACACCGCATCCCGGCCTGGCACCACCGGAACAGCGGCAGAGTCGCGGTGGGTATCGATACGCCCCCCGAGGTACTCGCCGACCCGGACGCGTGGCGTCAGGACGAAGACGTACTGGACACCTGGTTCAGTTCCTGGCTCTGGCCAATGAGCACGCTCGGCTGGCCGGACGAGACACCCGACCTCGCCCGTTACTTCCCGACCTCGGTGCTGTCCACCGACAAGGGAATCCTCTTCTTCTGGGTGGCGCGGATGAACTTTGCCGGCATCGAGATGACGGGCCAGCTTCCGTACCGCGACGTCTACATCCACCCCACCGTGCTCGACGAACGCGGCGCGGTCATGAGCAAAAGCAAGGGGAACGGAGTGGACCCGCTGGCGGTGATCGACGGGGCCACGGTGGCGGAACTCAAGAGGCCGGTGGAGGAGGCCCGTCCCACCAACATGAAGGAACTGCTCCAGCGTGTCGAGCGAAGTTTCCCGGAAGGCTTCGAGGGAGTAGGGGCGGATGCCTTGCGGTTCACGCTGGTGCGGCTTTGTTCCGAGGGGCAGGAAATGCGCCTTTCGCTTTCGAAGTTCCACGAGATCGGCCGCCGTTTTCTGACAAAGCTCTGGAATGCCTCCCGCTTCGCACTCCTTACCCTTGATGAAGTAGCGGATGAGGGCGCCCTGGGGGAACCACAGGTTGAAGATCGATGGATCGTTTCCCGGGCAAGCGCCTGCGTGAGCGAAGTGCGAACGGCCCTCGATTGCTTCGATTTCGCCGCGGTGGGAGCCGTTCTCTATCGATTTGTCTGGAACGACTTCTGCGATTGGTACGTCGAGCTGGCCAAGGTGCGGATGCGTTCCGGACCGAGAGCGGCGCGGCGCACTGCCGCCACGCTTGGCCGCGTCTTGAGCGACACCCTGCACCTGCTCCATCCCGTGACGCCCTTCGTGACCGAGCACCTCTTCTCGCGTCTCCGGATCGCCATGGACCGGAAGAACCTTTGGAGCGGTCAGCAGCCGGAAGCGGATCTGCTTGCCCGCTCCACGTTTCCGGCGACGGGAGGAACCCGCGACCAGCGCCTCGAGGAGCGGTTCGAGGCTCTCCAGAGGTTCGTGAGCGCTATCCGAAAACTGCGCGCCGACGCGGGCCTGCCTCCGGATCTGCGACTCGCGGTCTCGGTAAGGGAATCGCGGGGGCTCGCCGGATTCGGCGCTCTACTCTCCGAATGCCGCGGCCCCGTCGCTGCTCTCGCCCGCCTCTCCTCCCTTTCCGTCGCGTCGTCCGATGCGAGCTGGCCCTCACCGACGACCAGCACGAGCGGGGTCGATGGGGCAGGCCGGGTCTCCATCGTGGACTCCGCTTTCGAAGCGCAAACCGCCCTCGGACAAGCGGTTGATGTCGACGCAGTTCGTCGCCGCGTTGAAGGACAGTTGCAGCGTCTCACCAAGGAGCGAGAGAGCACTCGGAAACGTCTGGCGAATCCCGGTTTCCTCAAGGGCGCCGATCCGGCGGTGGTGGACAAGCTGCGCGGACGACTCGCCTCACTGAACGATCAGACCGGGCGGCTGACGGAACTCGCGGGACAACTCGGCTGCTAGCAGCCGGCTCTCGGCCGGCCCCGTCCCCACTTCCGAATAGAATGGGAACTGAGACCCCATCTTGGGAGAGTCCCCGTCGGAGCCATGACATCCTCGAATGAAGCGGCGGCCTCCGCGCTAAGCCGCTTGCACCGCAGATTTGGAACCCTGGGGAAACGCATCCTCCGGAGAAGCGCAGGATGGGGACGCGTCCTGGTCGAGCGACCCGAGCGGACAGCGCCGGTGATCGTCACGGTCTTGATCGGAATCTCCGCCGCCGCCGTTGGTGTCAGTGGACTCGAATCGCTGAATGAACAGGGGCGGTTGCAGGACCATTTGGCTGCCGAGGTCGCGCGCCTCGGACAGGAAGCAAAGGGACTCCAGGATTCGATTGCGTCGCTGCGCGAGGACGCAGCCGCCTTCGAAGTCCACGCGAAGACGCACCATCAGTTGGTAGAACCGGGGGAGGTTGTGGTGCTGCTCCGTCCGTCCGAGCACAGCATCGCAACACCGCGGTAGCAGCCGGCGGACAGAGTGGCGTGAGCGTCGAGGGCGGCCAGTCCTCCCGGTGGGGGGCGGCCCGGCCGGGACGCATCGCCGCTCGAGCCCCCACCGGGAGAAGGGCCGCGTGACTTTGTCCACAGGCTGTTAACCGAGGATCCGGCGCGACCTGCCAGCGCGCCTCTGTCGCTGGGCGTGGGGAGTTCCGCAGAATCGCGGAACGGCAGGCCCGGCTATTCGATCCGGTAGCGCAACGGGAAGATCTCGCCGTCGCGATCCACCGTGATCTCGATCTCGCTTGCCGTCTGAAACCGCTGAACGAGCACCGCCAGCGATTCCGCCCCCCGCACTTCCCTGCCGTTTACCGCCAGCAGAACATCGCCGGGGATAAGTCCGGTCTCTCCGAGCACGGTGTCGGTGGGGAACGCGACCAACTCCAACCCCACTACCTCGTTTCCGAGTACCCGAGGCGCCACAACGGCACCCGCGAGGATTCGCGGGAGTTCGGACTGCAGCCGGAGCCGCACGTCATCTCGAGAAAAGCGCCTTTCACCCCGTTCCGGGGACGCCGGACTCGGTTGCGGGATGGCGGGAGGAGGCTCAAGCGGCGTCAGCTCGGACGGAGACGGGACCTCGGCAACGCCTTCGGATTCCATGGGCGGCTCCGGAAGGGGAGGCAGCTCCCCGCTTTCCGCGAGGGTCAATGTGTCGGGGAGAGCCACGACCAAAGTCCGGCCGTCAGGGGCTTCAAGTTGCACGCCGTCGGCCAGCACCTCGCGAACCGTGAAACCGCGATGGGATTCGCCAACCCGGAGCGCCACGGGCCTTCCAGCGCCAAACCGCAGGAGTGCCACCCCGCCGCCGGGCTGCCTCACGACTCCGTAGAGCCGAATGGCGGGCGCGGCTTCGGTCGCGATCTGGTTGCCCAACGCAGTTTCCCCAGCTCCGAGACCCACCAAAAGGACGATGACAACGGTGAGACAGCGGTCCGGAAGGCGCATGGGCATGGACTTTCGGGAGTGTACGGTGCCGCCCCGCGGAGGCGCACGAGACACGCCTGGAGCGCCGGCCAGTTCTCCCGGTGGGGACCCTCAGACCGGCATCGTCCCCCGGAGGGGGACGTAACTCCCACAGGCTATCCCCGCATCGCGCGACGGGCAACGGGATGGCGCGACGCAACCTACCCGTCCAGCCCACCCGTCCAGGCGGCGTTGCGCCGTCCCCGGACAGGTCCGGACAGGTCCAGGCGATGGGCGAAGGGAGCGGCGGGAGTTTCGCGGCCTAGCAGCCTGTGGTGGAACCCGGGTGAGCGCCGAGAGCGGTGAGGCGCCCGGCTGACAAGGCGCGTGAGGGAGGAATACCTAGTGTATTTCGACCGAAACGCAACGCAGAACGGAGCGAAGCGGAGTGGTTCAGCCGGGATGGATCGCCGCTCGAACGCCGCCTGGGTTTCACCACAGGCTGCTAGGCCGCGATGCCGGTGTGAACACCGGCGTTTCAGGCCATTTCGCACCAACTTCGCACCAACCGTGCCTCGTCACAGTTCATGCGCTGCTACACTTCGATCGAGCACTCGGGGCGCCGGCCCGTGCTCTTGCCGGACCGGTGCTCGCTGGCGCTTCCGACCCGGTTCGCGGTAACCGGACCATTCCAAGCGGGGCCTTGCCTGGCGGAACTGGCCGGCCTGCCGCACGTTCTGTTTCGGAACCGCCGCTGAACCCGGCGTCTCGGCGCCGCACCGCGCTCTGACGGATCGTCCGCTTTGCGGGCGGCGCCGAGCCTTCGGGTTTCGAGTGCGAGCGCGCGTCCCCCAGAGGGGTCGAACCGGACCTCATCGGGAACGCCCCGGATCCAGCAATCCGGCCAACTGCCGTTTCTCAAACACCCGCACGCCAAGACATTTCCACCCAAGACCCACCGCAGCACGCGGGGCGACCGGCCGGGCCGGCCTCCGCATCAGTTCCGCCTCCGGCGACGCCTGCTTATCCCGGATCCCTGGCCAAAGGTCTGGGACGTGCGGCGAAGGCCCTCGCCCGCTCCTGGCCCGGTCGTTTACTGCTCGGGGTCGGAGCGATCGCCACCCTTGCCTCGGCAGGGGCCCTTCCCCGCTCGTGGACGGCGGACGCCTGGACGGTCTTCGTCATCACGCTGGGAGCGGTGCTCGTGTACTTCGGGCGCGATCTGCTCCACTGGGTGCTCTATCCCGTGCGCCGGAAACTGGCCGTCTCCTACCTGTTCGTGGGGCTGTTGCCGGTCCTGCTACTCACCTCTTTCTTTCTGCTCGCCTTCTACGTAGTTCTGGGGCTGTTCGCCTCCTATGCCTTCCAGGCGAACCTGGCAGCCCGCGGGACAGCGTTCGCCTCGGCGGCTCAACAGACTCTGCTGGAGGTGTCCCCGGGCTCGAGTGCGCCCGAAATCGCTCTGGGCTTGGACAGAGCGCTTGCGAGGGTCACACCCTTCGCTCTCGGGGCGGCGGCCTGGTACCTCGAGGTCGAGGATGGACGCATCGTCCGATTGGAGCGTTCCGGTAGCGAAGGGCCCATTCGCGAGTCCGATCCGGTGCCTGAATGGGCTCGTACCGCGTACGAGGGCGTCGTGCAGATGGAAGACACCGAGTGGTACGGCGCCGTGTTTCCCAGCCCACGCGGGGATCGCCTGGCAGTCGTCCTGGCTCCGCTGGCGCCGTTGCTCGAACAAAGCGCCCGGGAGGAGGATCTGAGCGTCCGTACGGTGTGGACGCTCTATCTGGGAGATCAAGACGAGGATCCGCCTGCCCCGCTGCGCTTCTCAGGATCGGGCGACGATCGATTCACGATCGGCTGGGACGAGCCGCTGTTGCTCGATGCCGTTCCCTGGGGTCCGGACATGGAAGGGGGCACCATCCTGGTGGCCATCGGGTTCGCCCCGATTCATCTGATCCAGGGAACAACAAGTGGACTCTCCGAGCCCGTGGCGATCAGCAATCAGGACTGGCGCAGCGGCCTGCTCCTGGTACTCGGCGGCCTCGGCATCGTCTTCGTGCTTATCGAGTGCGTGGCTTTCTCCGCCGGGCTGCGGCTTGCTCGCTCGATCACCCGATCCGTCGAAGCTCTGAGTCAGGGGACCGATTTCGTCCGGAGCGGGAACTTCGGGCATCAGGTTCGCGCCGCATCGCCTGACCAGCTGGGAGAACTCGCCAGCTCCTTCAACATCATGACCGCCAAGATCGCCGACGACATGGGCCGTCTCCGGCGCGCGGCCGTTCTCGAACAGGAGATGGAGACCGCGCGCCAGTCCCAGGCACGGCTACTGCCTCCGGAAGGATCGGTCTCGGTACCGGGATTTGCGGTGGCGGCCGTCTGCCGGCCCGCAACCGAGGTGGGCGGCGACTACTACGACCTGTACCCGCTCGGACCGAATCGGCTCGGAGTGGTGATCGCCGACGTATCCGGGACCGGAACCCGGGCTGCTTTCATCATGGCCGAACTCAAGGGTCTGATGCTCGCCTTGAGTCGAATCTACGAGTCGCCGCGCACCGTGCTGATCGAAGCGAACCGGGTTCTGTACAAGGCACTCGATTCGCGCACCTTCATCACCATCACCTACGCAGTTTTTGACTCTGCCGCCAGCCGGGTCACTTTTGCCCGGGCCGGTCACAGTCCCCTCCTCCATCTGATTCGACAAGACGACGAATGGCCCCGCTCCGAAGCGCTCGAACCTCCGGGCCTCGGACTGGCGCTGGATCCAGGACCGGTCTTCGATGCAATCATCGAGGAGCGATCGCTACCGCTGTGTGCGGGAGAGACCTGGCTCTTCTTCACGGACGGCGTCTCCGAAGCGATGAACGCCGAATCCGACATGTTCGGGGAGGAAAGGCTCATGCGGCTCCTGGAAGACGGTGCAGCCCTGCCACCGGCAGCCCTGCAACGGAACGTGGAACACGCGGTCCAGCACTTCACCGGGGCCGAGGCCCCCACGGACGATCTGACGATGGTTCTCGTACGGGTGAACTGAGATGGCTCGAGGCAGACGACGAAGACGCGCTCCGGAATCAGACCATCGTCCGGTAGTGGAGTTCGCCCGGGGTCTCGGGTACCGCTTCCGGAACATCGACCTTCTGGAGGAGGCCCTGACCCACGGCTCCTACCGAAATGATCACGAGGTGCCCGACTACGAACGGCTGGAGTTCGTCGGAGACGCCGCGCTGGGACTCGTAGTCACGGAGTCGATGCACTTTCAGCGCCCGAATTGGGACGGGCAACGGCGTCAGGAGACCAAATCCCAACTGGTGAGCAACCAGTCGTTCGCTTCGGCGGCCCGAACCCTCTCGCTGGACGAGGGAATTCGCGTCGGCCGCGGGCGGAACGCGGGCGAGGACGTGCGATCCTCGGATCGCATCCTGGCGAATGTCTTTGAAGCCGTTGTCGGAGCTGCCTATCTCGACGGCGGCATGCCCGCCGCCCGCGGTGTCTTGGGCGCCGCGTTCAGGACCAAGCTGGAGAGGCTTCGGCTGAGGCCTCCGGAAGGTGTTCCGGGATGGATTCGTCGAGGGGCTGAAGGTTTCCGCTCCCTGGGGCAGATCAGTGTCCGGATCGTCCGCCGCACTGCCTTTCTTCGCACGGGAGTCGAGCGGGCGCTCGGGTACACCTTTTCCCGCCCCGGAATCCTGCTGGCGGCGCTCGACGCCGACGGCCCGAGCCAGACCGTCGAATCCGCAGGTCGCCGTGGCAAGAGGCGGCGAGTGCGGAGACGCCGCAGCCCGGCCCCGCGTTCACGCGGCCGAGGGGTTGCCGCCGGAACTCCGAATCGGCAGGCGCTGCGCTTTCTGGGGCGCGACGTCATGCATCTGGTGCTCGCGGACGTCCTCCACAGCGACTTCCCCGAGTGGGACGAAGGGCGTATGACCCTCGCCAGAATGAGGTTCCAAAGCCGCGACTTCACCCGGACATTGAGTCGGCACTGGTCCCTCGGCGGCGGCGATGAAGCGATCGCGACTGCAGAAGCGGTCATGGGGGCGCTCTATGTGGACGGCAGCCTGAAAGCGGCCCGGGGAGCCCTCGGCCGGCCATTCGCAGAGGCCCTGGAAGAGCTCCAGGACCCCGACCTGGAACTGCTGGACACGAAGACGCTTCTCCAGAATCGTCTCGCGCAGGAGGGCAAGGAAGCTCCTCGGTACGAAGTGAAGCGCGGGCCCAGGAGCGGGGGGGGTGACGGGAGGGTCTCGGTGACCCTGCGGCTGGCCGACGGAATGGTCGAAACCGGAGTCGGCGGCGGTCTCAAGGAGGCCGAAAAGGATGCGGCGCGCCTGGTGCTCGCAAACCTCGAAACGCAGGCCAATCGAAGGCGCAGCCGAACCAGGAGTGGAACGGCTTCCGGCTCCGGGCGCGAAATCAGCAAGGAGCAGGCAGCCCCGATCCCCACTTCGTCGGACAACCCGAAGGGAGCACTCCAGGAGGCACTCGTGAAGAGGGAGGGACGCCTGCCCGTCTACCGGCTCATCTCTGAGAGTGGCCCGGAGCACGACAAGACGTATGTAATGGAAGTCCTGGCCGGCCAGCGCGCGCTGGGCAGAGGAGTGGGCGGCAGCAGACGCAAGGCGGAGGCGGAAGCGGCGGCCGCCGCCCTCGCCAACGGGATCTGATCGCCCATCACTCCGACGCGGCTCTAGCAGCCGGTGGTGAAACCCAGGCGGCCCAGTTCTCCCGGTGGGGGCTCGAGCGGCGATCCATCCCGGCTGAACCGCCGGTGATGAAACCCACGCGGCCCAGTTCTCCCGGTGGGGGCTCGGCCGGCGATCCATCCCGGCTGAACCGCGTCGCTTCGCGCCGCTCATCGTTGCGCTTCGGTCGGAATACACCCGGTATTCCTCCCTCACGCGCCTTGTCAGCCGGGCGCCTCGCCGGCCTCGGCGCTCCCGTGGGTTCCACCACAGGCTGCTAGCACGACGAGCCGGGAGCATCCCCGTATACTCCGCGCTCCGCGCCGCCCGCGGGATGCGGGCGGGATGGAAAGAACCGGGGAAGGCGAGAGGACTTTGGCTGAGCGTCTGAACTTCGATCTGAGTGAAGAACACTGCGCGACGGCGTCTCTGGTGCGCGAGTTCGCTGCCCGCGAGGTGGCGCCGCACATCCGCGAAAACGATGCCGCGAAGGTCTTCGATCGCGGCATCCTCAAGGGACTGGGAGAGCTCGGCATCCTGGGAATCTCGGTTCCCGAGCGCTACGGGGGAGCGGGACTGGACTACATCTCGCTCGGGCTGGCCTGCGAAGAACTCGAATATGTGGACACCTCGGTGCGCGTCATCATGTCGGTGCACGCCGGACTGAACTCCCTGTCGCTGTTGACCTGGGGCAGCGAGGCACAGAAGGAGCGCTACCTGCGGCCACAAGCCGAAGGGACCGAGATCGCAACCTACGGACTCACCGAACCCGACGCCGGGAGCGACGCGGTGGGCATCCGGGCGACGGCCCGGCGCGACGGGTCAGACTACGTGCTGTCGGGCGAAAAACACTGGATCTCCCTGGCCGAGGTCGCCGACAACTTCCTCGTGATCGCCTGGACGGATCCCGACAAGAGGGCCCGGCGGGATCACTCGGGCCTGTCAGCTTTCATCGTGCAGCGCTCCTTTCCCGGATTCGAGTCGGGCAACATGACTCACAAGTGGGGGATTCGGGCAGGAAACACGGGCTGGTTCCGCATGCATGATGTCCGGGTGCCGGCAGCGAACCGGCTCGGCGAAGAGGGCGAGGGTTTCAAGATCGCCATGTTCGCTCTGGATCAGGGTCGCTATACCGTGGCGGCCGGCGCGACGGGACTCATCCGGGCCTGCAGGGATGAGAGCGTTCGGTGGGCTCGTTCCCGCACAACCTTCGGTCAGGAGATCGGCCGATATCAGCTCGTCAAGCAGATGATCGCCAACATGGAACGCGACTACGAGGTCAGCCGGCTGCTGTGGCTTCGCGCTGGAGAATTGAAGAACCGGGCGCGCCGAAACACCCGGGAGACCTCACTTGCCAAGTGGGTGTCCACCGTCGCCTCCGAAAGGGCGGCATCGGACGCCATTCAGATCCACGGTTCCTACGGCTATTCGGACGAGTATCCCGTGGGGCGCTTCTGGCGGAACTCCAAGGGCGCCGTGATCTACGAGGGAACCCGGGAAATCCACACCCTGATGCAGGCCGACTACGCGCTGGGATACCGGCAGGATCGCCCCACCCGGGTCACCCTCCCGGCACCCGACGAGCGTTGAGCAAAAGGGCGGCGGGCGAGATCCCGATCCGGGGTGTAGCCCCCTACCTCATCCGCACCGTCGAGGAGGCAGCCATCGCCTGCGCCCGCACAATCGGACAGGGAGACCGCCACCATTCGGACCAGGTGGCGGTTTCCGCCATGCGCCGGATTCTGGATACGGTCCCGGCGCGCGGACGGGTGGTCATCGGCGAAGGGGAACGCGACAAGGCTCCCATGCTGTGGAGCGGAGAGGAGTTCGGCGCCGGCGACGAGGACACCCCGGAGTTGGACATTGCGGTGGATCCGCTCGAGGGCACCAACCTGTGCGCCACCGGGGGGCCTGGGGCAATTACGGTGCTGGCCGGGTCCGAGCGCGGCGGACTGCTTACCGCGCCCGACATCTACATGGAGAAGATCATGGTGGGCGCGGCCAGTCGGAACCTGCTCGGCAGCGAGATCCGGCTCGAACACCCGCCAGAGCGGAACGTCCAGGCGATCGCCGAAGCCGAAGGCTGTTCAGCGAGCGAGATCACGGTCGTTGTCCTCGAGCGCTCCCGGCACGAGGGCCTGATCGCCGGACTACGGCGTAGCGGCGCCCGTGTCCGCCTCATCGGGGACGGCGATCTCTCAGCCGGCATCCTGAGCGCGACGCCGGGTTCAGGAATCCAAGCGGCCATGGGGTCCGGAGGCGCTCCGGAGGGGGTGATCGCGGCCGCCGCCCTGCGCTGCCTCGGCGGCGGGATGCTGGGGAGGCTGCTCGTCAGAAACGAAGCCGAGAGGCAGCGACTTCGAGAAACGGGAGTCGAGGAACCGGGCCGCGTTCTCACCACCACGGAACTGGCGCCTGGCAGGAGCCTGATCTTTTGCGCCGCCGGGGTCACCGACGGCCCCCTGGTCGCGGGCGTCCGGCTTGACGCGGACGGAATCGAAACCCACACGCTGCAGATCACGAATGACCCTCCCGAGTTGTCCAGGATCACGCGGCGCCGGCGCGCCTGAGTTAACAGCCTTTGGTGAAACTCACGTGAGCGCCGAGGTCGGTGAGGCCCAGTTCTCCCGGTGGGGCCAGTCCTCCCGGTGGGGGCCCGTCCGACGAGGCGCGTGAGGGAGGAATACCGGGTGTATTTCGACCGAAACGCAACGAAGAACGCCAGTTCTCCCGGTGGGGGGGCGAAGCGGAGTGGTTCGGGCGGGATGCATCGCCGGCCGAACGCCGCGTGGGTTTTGCCACAGGCTGTTAACAGCCCACGGTGAAACCCGGGCGGCGTTCCCGAGCCAGAAGGGATGGGGATCGGGTAGCCCCGCCCCCCGTACCTTCCACTCCGGGGTCTACGCGGTGCTGGCGCCCCGCTCCGGAAACGAGCGGCGATCCATCCCGGCCGAACAACCGGTAGTGAAACCCACGCGGCCCAGTTCTCCCGGTGGGGGCTCCTCCCTCACGCGCCTTGTCAGCCGGGCGCCTCGCCCCCACCGGGAGAACTGCCCAGCCTCGGCGCTCCCGTGGGTTTCACCACCGGCTCTTAAGGATGCGGCCGTCCCGCTACCGCGAACAAGCAATTGGCGTGACCGGGGTGTCTCGACTAGGCTCTCTCGCGGGGGCTTCCCGCCTCCTTAGTTCCCGATTGCAACGGTTGCGAGTCCGTGGAGACCGATCCTTCTCTGCTTGAGGCGCTGGTCGCCGCTTTCGTGGACGACGGCTTGGAACGCACCTACTACTACGACCGGGATACCGCCCGCGTGGTGAGCGTGGCGGAAGACCACGAGGATCCTTCCACTCAGGAAATGGTCTGGCAGTTGGAATCAGATATTCGGGGTCGCTTCGTCGCCGTTCCGAAACCCCGGCTTGAAGACACCCTGAATGAACAGGACGCGTTCGTCGAATCACTTCCGGCAGGCGAGATGCGCGCGCGTCTCGAAGCCCTTCTCGAGGATGACCCCGACGGGAGCAAGCTCGCGCAACTCGTGAACCGCGACCGCGATGTCCGGCCGGCCTGGCGCAAGTTCCGGGCGGCCCGGGCACGCATCCAGGCGTCGGAATTCCTGAACCGCCTCGGTTGATGGGCCGGCGTCGGTGTCACGGCACACCGTCAGGCCGATCCTGATGAGCCGAAATGGGGTTCCGACAGGTTCAGGCGTTGGCTCGGCCGTCGTCTGGCATAGGGATTGCGACACCTGAGACGCCAGCCTTCCAGGAGGTGGCCCATGCACGAAAGAGCGAACAGGCGCAACCAGATCCTCCGGCACGCAGGCGCCCTGAGCCTGCTTCTTGCTCTGGGCCAGCCCGCGGCGGCGCTCGCGCAGGCCAACGAGGAAACCGGACGTTCCTACGCCTACGGGAATCTCAGCATCGTCGACGGCGACGTCTGGCATCAGCGGGCTGACGACTTCGGCGCTCACGAGGCCGAGCGGGGCAGTCCCTTCCTTCCCGGCGACCGCATCTGGACGCGCGAACCCGGCCAGGCCGAACTGCGCTTCGCGGGCGGGGTCACGGCCTGGATGGACGAGGGAACCAAGCTGGACTACGTGGAAGGAGATCGTCCGCACCGGCTCGGATTCTGGACCGGGAGCCTCATCGTGTGGATGGCCAGCGACACCGAGATCGTTGTGGAAACCCCCGGCGGCACCTTCTCCCCCCAGGGAGAGGGGGAGTACCGGACGGACCTGCTGGAAGATGGCCGGACGGTCCAGTTCGTCGTGTACTCGGGCATTGCGACAGTGTCCACCGAATGGGGCTCCGTGCTGGTCGGAGCCGGTCAGCGGACCATCGCTTCCGAAGGCGCCGCGCCGGCTCCCCCGGAGGAATACCTGGGCAACGACAACTTCTTCGCCTGGACCGAGGACCGCCAGCGCCGATTCGTCACCACCGCGGAAACTCACTATGAGGAACTTCCCGAGGAAGTGCGGGAATACGCCCAGGACCTGGATGGGCACGGCCGGTGGCAGCAAGATGTCCACCTGGGTTGGGTCTGGTATCCAGCCGTCTCCAACGGATGGGCGCCCTACCAGCTGGGACGCTGGGCGCACACGCCGTTCGGCCTGACCTGGGTCTCCTCCGACCCCTGGGGATGGGCCCCGTATCACTACGGCAGGTGGGGGCACGGTCGCCTCGGCTGGTACTGGCTGCCGGGCTCGGTGTGGGGTCCGGGCTGGGTGTCCTGGAGCTACGGGCACGACTGGGTCGGCTGGTCTCCGTTGGGCTACTACGGCTACCCGGTGTACAACTATTACGGATGGGGTCCCTACTACGGCGAGGGTCGCGGTTATGGGTCTGGGACCGGAATCCGCCGCGGAACCATCCTTGGGAAAGCGGTGCCCCGGGGCTCGGTCTCCAGTAGAACCGCTTGGAGCTTTACCAGCCGCGACGCCATTGGCCGTCCCGCCTCCCGCAACCGGTTGTCCGCCTCCAGTCTGCGGAACCCGGGAGACGCTCAGGTTCTGTCCCGGGGAGCCATCCTGGACAGGGGTTTCCGGCAGCGCGCGGTGGGGGTCACTGCGATGACCCGCTCCGCCAAGTCCACGAACCGCAGGCTCTCGAATTCGCGGGTCGCCACCACCCGAGCAGCGGCAGCGGCCGCCGCCGGTCGCGCCGCGGCGGGAGCCGATCGCAGCACCCTGCGCGGGCAGCGCGTGGCGATCCCCTCAAGCGCAGCGCGGGCGCGCAGCACACGGTCGACGTACGCAGCGGAAAGGGACCGCGCCACCCTGGCCCGCGAAGCGGCAGGACGGAGCGGGAGCGCTCGCGGCTCCGAGGCGAACCGGTCCCCCCGGACCACTGCTCAAGGCCGGGGGACAGCCGGCCCCTCGACAGCCGGACGCCGGACGGGACGCCCGGAGGCTGCCCGCGGCCGGGAAGGCTCCGCCGGTAACCGGCCGGCGACATCTCCCCGGCCACGCGCGGCCGGACGGACGGGTGGGACAGGAACGAGAAGACCGTCAGCGGTCCGGCCCGCATCTCCGAGAAGCGGCGCTGCTTCCGCCGGCCGGTCGGGCACTCCCCGTAGCCGCCCAAACAGCGGGGCCGTCCGGAATCGTCCGAGCGGAGCCTCTCGTAGCCAACCCAGCAGTGGGGCCAGCCGGAGCCGCCCGAGCGGAGCTTCCCGCAGCCAACCCAGCAGTGGGGCCAGCCGGAGCCGCCCGAGCGGAGCCTCCCGGAGTCAACCCAGCAGTGGGGCCAGCCGGAGCCGCCCGAGCGGAGCCTCCCGCAGCCAGCCCAGCAGCGGGGCCAGCCGGAGCCGCCCGAGTGGAGCTTCCCGCAGTCAGCCCAGCAGCGGGGCCAGCCGGAGCCGCCCGAGCGGAGCCTCCCGCAGCCAGCCCAGCAGCGGGGCCAGCCGGAGCCGCCCGAGTGGAGCTTCCCGCAGTCAGCCCAGCAGTGGGGCCAGCCGGAGCCGCCCGAGTGGAGCTTCCCGCAGCCGTCCGAGCAGCGGAGCCGTGAGGAGTCGTCCGAGCGGAGCCTCCCGGAGTCGCCCGAGCGCGGCTTCGCGTAGCCGGCCAAGCAGCGCCTCGCGGGGTCGTCCCGGTGGATTCTCCCGCTTCGCGGGGAGCGGACAGAGCGGCGCGAGCCGGGGTGGTGGCGGCGGCAGCAGCGCCAGTGGTGGCGGCGGCAGCAGCGCCAGCGGTGGCGGCAGCAGCGCCGCAGGCGGCGGCGGTGGCAGCACCGCGGTGAGCCGGGGTGGCAGCAGCTCAAGCGGCAGCCGGCGCCCGAACAACAACTGAAGGTTCTTCCCGTCTTACCAGGAAGGGTCCCCCGGCGGCCGCGCCGCCGGGGGATTTTGTGCGACGGAGACGAACTGCCCGGACGCCGCGTTCTCCCGGCGCTGACGGCCGCACCGGGCCGGCGGAGACCCGGTTCCGGCTGAACTCCCCTTTTCCTCGGCAGGCGCCTTACCCACAACCGGTTGTGGTGCCGGTGGTTGCATACCGCAACATGTTGTGGTCTAGTCTCATCCAATGCTCTTTTGTCACGCTCGGAGGAGTGTCTTCACGCCACTCCCCCGCCTCCTCCAGCGAAGGGACTGTTCGACATGACATGCACGTAGCCGTAGAACCCACCACCGTTGCGCCTCGCTCCAGGAAGGATCAAGAAACCCGACAGGAACAAAAAACCCGTCGCGCCGGCGGGCTCGAATTCCGGCGCCGCTATACGGAACCTGGCGTCTCACCCTATGACCAGGTGGAGTGGGAAAAGCGCGACGCCATCATCACCGACGAGCACGGCGAGACGATCTTCGCCCAGCACGGCGTGGAGTTCCCGAAGTCATGGTCCATGATGGCCACCACCATCGTGGCGTCGAAGTACTTCCACGGATCGCAGGAGAAGGGAGAACGCGAATCGAGCGTCCGGCAACTCGTCGGACGGGTCGCCGACCAGATTGCCGCCTGGGGTGTGAAGGATGGGTACTTCGCCGACCAGGAGGCCGCGGATACGTTCCGCGGGGAACTCACCTTCCTGCTGCTCAACCAGTACGCGGCCTTCAACTCGCCGGTCTGGTTCAACTGCGGGGTCGAGAAGCATCCCCAGTGCTCGGCCTGTTTCATCAATTCGGTCGAGGACACCATGGATTCCATCCTGACCCTCGCCAAGACCGAAGGGATGCTCTTCAAGTGGGGGTCCGGCACCGGGACCAACCTTTCCACAATCCGCAGTTCACGGGAACAGTTGTCCAGCGGTGGAACAGCCTCCGGGCCGGTTTCCTTCATGAAGGGGTACGACTCTTTCGCCGGCGTCATCCGAAGCGGCGGCAAGACCCGCCGAGCCGCCAAGATGGTGATCCTCAACGTGGATCACCCGGACATCCTCGACTTCATTGACTGCAAGTCCCGCGAGGAGCAAAAGGCCCACGCACTCATCGACGCGGGCTATGACGGCTCCCTGAACGGCGAGGCCTACGCGTCCATCCAGTATCAGAACGCCAACCACAGCGTGCGAGTGAGTGATGCATTCATGCGCGCCGTCGAGAACGACGAAGACTGGTCCACCCACGCGATTACCACGGGTGAGCCGATGGACACGATGCGAGCCCGGGAACTGTTCCGGCAGATCGCGGAATCGGCACACCGGTGCGGCGATCCGGGCATGCAGTTCGACGACACCGTCAACCGCTGGCACACCTCCAAGAACACCGCGCGGATCAACGCCTCGAACCCGTGCTCCGAGTACATGTACCTCGACGACAGCGCCTGCAACCTCGCATCTCTGAACCTCATGAAGTTCGTCAGCGAGGAACGCGACTTCGACACCAAGGGCTTTGAGCACGCGGTGGACGTGGTCTTGACCGGCATGGAAATCATCGTCGGGAATGCGAGCTATCCAACGGCGCGGATCGAGAAGAACTCGCACGCATTCCGGCCCCTCGGGCTCGGCTACGCGAACCTCGGGGCGCTCCTGATGCACCGGGGCGTCCCGTACGACAGTGATCTCGGTCGATCGATCGCCGCTTCGCTGACGTCACTGATGACCGGACGGGCCTACCGCCAGTCGGCTCGCATCGCCGAGGTCACGGGACCGTTTCAGGGCTATCCGGAGAACGAAGCGCCGTTCCTCGGGGTGATGCGTATGCATCGGGATGCGGCGCGGGAGATCGATACGGCGGGAGTCCCGACGGAAATCCTCTCCCGGGCTCACCAGGTCTGGAACGAGGCCATCGCGCTCGGAGAGGAACACGGCTACCGGAACGGCCAGGCTTCGGTGCTCGCTCCCACCGGCACCATCGGACTCATGATGGATTGCGACACGACCGGCGTCGAGCCTGATCTTTCTCTTATCAAGCACAAGAAGCTCAGCGGCGGCGGCATCATCCGCATCGTCAATCAGACCGTGCGCTCGGCGCTGGAGCGGCTGGGCTACGACGACGCGGCCATTCAGCGGATCTTGGACTACGTGGACGAGCACGGCCATGTCGAGGGGGCGCTCGACTTGAAGGAGGAACACCTCCCGGTGTTCGATTGCGCCCTTGAGCCGTTCGGCGGCAAGCGCTCCATCCAATACATGGGCCACGTCAAGATGATGCACGCCGTCCAGCCCTTCCTGTCGGGCGCCATTTCCAAGACGGTCAACATGCCCGAGGAAAGCACGGTTGAGGACATCGAGAAGACGTATCTCGCCTCCTGGAAGCTCGGCCTGAAGGCGGTTGCCATCTATCGGGACGGCAGCAAGAAATCTCAGCCGTTGAATCGTGGCGAGTCCACGACCGAGGGGCCGACCGTCGCCGACACAGCCGAAAAGGAACACCTGCCGCCGGAGCGCGACGCGATCATCCACAAGTTCGATATCGGGGGACACAAGGGATACCTCACGGTCGGACTCCGTGAGGACGGCTCCCCGTGCGAGATCTTCCTGCGAATGGCCAAGGAAGGCTCCTTCGTCTCCGGACTGATGGACGCCTTCGCGCGGGCGGTCTCCTACAACCTCCAGTACCGCGTTCCGCTCAAGGTTCTGGTGGACAAGTTCTCCCACACCCGCTTCGAACCATCGGGATACACCGGCAATCCCGACATCCCCCACGCGGACTCGATCACCGACTACATCTTCCGCTGGCTGGGACACCGTTTTCTGGCGGTTCCCGACGAAATGGGCGCCGATGACGGCGAGCCACGCCGACCCACCGCGGGCCGTGCGAACGCCCGTCCTCGCCCCCGTCGTGGCACGGTGCTGGAACCGGCGGCCGTCTTCGCCGATTCCCCTCCCTGTTCCACCTGCGGAGCCTTGATGGTGAGGAGCGGCACCTGTTTCAAGTGCATGAACTGCGGCGCCACCTCGGGCTGCTCCTGAAAATACGCTGAAATCCCGCCCGGGTCAGGAGCGCCGGTCTTCAGGCCCCCACCGGGAGAACTGGCCGGCATCGCGGCCGCAGGCCGCGAAACTCCCGCCGCCATGCTCGCCCATAGCCCGGACCCACCGCGAGGACGGCACACCGTCCCCTGGGTTTGCATCGCGCCATCCCTGTTGCGCGCAGTGCCATGCAGGGAATAGCGAGGGGAGTTTCGCCCCGCTACGCGGGGCGATGCCGGTCTGAATGAAGACCGGCGCTCCTACGTGTGTTCCTTCCTTTTGGCCGCGATGCCGGTGTGATCACCGGCGCTCCTTGTCCTAACCGCCGGTCGGCACCAGGGTTCCAACGGCGAGGCCGGGGGCTTCGCTCGCGACCCTGGTGATCTGTACCTCGCGGATGCAGTTTTCGAGCGGCTTCGCCGAGACGACCCCGACTCGAAGGTAGGAATCGGTCAGGCCGGTCCAGCGGCCCGAACGATCCTGCTGTTCGAACAGGACTTCGACGCGCTGCCCCAGGTGGCGCCCTGCGAACGCGTCCCGGCGCCGGTCCGAGAGTTCCCTGAGGATGCGGCTACGCTCGGCGACCACGTCGGGCGGGAGGTGGTCGGGCAGGCCCGCGGCCCGAGTCCCGGCGCGTGACGAGTAGCTGAAGACGTGGTAGTAGGCGAACGGCATTTCCTGCAGGTTGTCGCAGGTGCGCCGGAACGCGTCATCCGTTTCGCCCGGAAATCCGACAATTACGTCGGTCCCGAGACCCAGGCCGGGCACCATTTCAACGGCCCGATCCGCGAACTCACGGTAGTCGCGCATGCGGTAGCGGCGGCCCATCCGGGCCAGCACTTCATCGTCTCCACTCTGCACCGGGAGATGCAGATAGCGGCAGAGCGTCCCGCGCTCGGCCATTCGCTCGAGCAGGCGTTCTTCCACGGTGGTGGGCTCGATTGAGGTAATGCGAATTCTCCGAAGGCCGGGGACCTCCTCGAGCCGGTCCGCGACATCCGTCAGGGTGCGGCCCCCGCTTTGGTAGCGCCCGATGTTCACTCCCGTGAGCACGAGTTCCTGATACCCGGCTTCGGCGAGTTCCCGAGCCTCCCGGACCAGGTCGTCGAATCGCCGGCTGCGCTCCCGGCCTCGCGTGTAGGGGATGATGCAGAACGAACAAAAGAAGTCGCAGCCGTCCTGCACCTTGAGATTGGCGCGGGTGGAGTCGTAGCGCCCAGTGGACGGAACCTCGAATTCGTGTCGCGAAATCCGCGCCGAGTGGAGAACGACCGGTTCGGGAAGTTTCCGGGGCCGATCCAGGTAGTCCGGGAAGCTCTCCTTGAACTCGGTCCCGACGATCATGTCCACGCCGGGGATTTCGCGGAGGGCGTCGAGCCCGGACTGCGCATAGCACCCCGCCACCACGACGAAGGCCTCGGGTGAGTGACGAAGCGTCCGCCGTACGGTGTTGCGGCAGTGCGCCTCCGCCCGATGGGTCACCGAACAGGTGTTGATGACCACGAGATCGGCCGGGTCCCCCCAGGGAACGATCGTGTAGCCTTTGCCCGCGAACTGCCCTGCCCAGTTCGCGGCCTCCGTGTGGTTGAGACGACAACCCAGCGAAGTAAACGACGCCCGTGGCACGGCCGGGAGACTAACAGCCGGTGAACAAGTTCACGCGGTGTTCGGCTGGCGATGCAGCCCGCCTGAATCGGTTCACTCTCGGTTCCGATTCGGTCGGAATACACTTCGCATTCCTCTCAAATCGCGCCTTGTCAACCGGGCGCCTCCCCCACCGGGAGAACTGGCCTGCCTCGGCGCTCACGCGATCTCGTCCACAGGCTGTTGAAGCCCTCCGCAGCCCGCGGAGGCCCTGAAGGCGGTTAACCGGTAACTCTCATGGGAACTCTTGGTCTTGCGGCGGTCGCGCTCATCCCGATCGGGGTGGTCGCACTCTTTCTGGTCGGATTGCGCTGGCCGGCGTCGCGCGCCATGCCGCTGAGCTGGCTCGCTGCGGCGGGACTCGCCTGGGGCGTCTGGGGCATTTCCGGCGTCCGGATCGCCGCCGCCTCGGTCAACGGCCTGGTGGTCGCCGGGACGCTGCTGTACATCATCTTCGGCGCGCTTCTCCTGCTGCACACCATGCAGGAGAGCGGGGCTCTCTCGGTAATCCGGCGGGGCTTCGTCGGCATCACTCCCGACCGGCGCATCCAGGTCATCCTGATCGCCTGGCTCTTCGGGTCGTTCATCGAGGGGTCGGCCGGATTCGGGACTCCGGCGGCGGTTGCCGTGCCGTTGATGGTGGGTCTCGGGTTCCCGCCGCTCGCCGCCGTGGTGGCGGGAATGATCATCCAGAGCACTCCCGTCTCCTTTGGCGCCGCGGGAACCCCGATCCTGGTCGGGGTCTCCACCGGTCTCTCGGGATCGGAAGCAGTCGCCGCCTACGCCGCCGGGCTCGGATTCCCGGAATGGACGGAGTTCCTGGCCTTCATCGGACTCCGGGTTGCGATCCTGCATGCCGTCGCCGGCACCCTGGTCCCGCTCATCGTGGTCGCCACCATGACCCGGTTCTTCGGCGAGCGCCGGAGTTTCCGGGAGGGACTCGCGGTCTGGAAATTCGCCCTCTTCGCCGCGGTGGCGATGATCGTCCCCTATCTGCTGACCGCCTGGCTGCTCGGTCCGGAATTCCCGGCGCTCCTCGGCGGCCTGGTCGGGCTCGGGATCGTCGTTACCGCCGCGCGGCGGGGCCTCTTCATGCCCCCCGTCGGGCAGCACTTCGAGTTCCCGGCGCGCTCCGCCTGGGACGCGGACTGGGTCGGCGGGAAGCTGATCTCCGATATCCAACCTGCAAAGGGCCGGACGATCGGAGCCGTGTCCGCGTGGGCTCCCTACGCGGTAGTCGGCGGCCTCCTGGTGCTCACCCGTCTGCCGTCCCTACCCTTCAAGGAGTTCCTCTCGGGGGTGTTGATTCGCTGGCCGGAGATCTTCGGCAGCGACATCAGCGCGAGCGCCGCACCATTGTTCCTTCCGGGCGCCGTCTTCATCGCCGCCTCGCTGTTTGCGGTCCTGATCCACCGGATGGGCCGGGATCAGATCGGACGCGCGGTTTCCGCCTCGCTCCGGAGCACCGCTCTCGCTTCGGTGGCGCTGGTGTTCACCGTACCCATGGTGCAGGTGTTCCTGAATACCGGCGGCGGTGCGGCAGGGCTCGCCTCGATGCCCATCGCCCTCGCCGAGGGCGCGGCACAGATCGCGGGGTCGGCGTGGCCGTTCTTCGCTCCCTTCATCGGCGGCCTCGGAGCCTTCGTCGCCGGCAGCAACACCGTGAGCAACATGATGTTCTCCTTGTTCCAGTTCGGAGTCGGCGAGCGTCTCTCGGTGGATCCCGGATGGGTGGTCGCACTCCAGGCGGTCGGGGGAGCGGCCGGGAACATGATCTGCGTCCACAACGTGGTGGCCGCCTCGGCGGTCGTCGGACTGGTCGGCCGTGAAGGCGCCGTGATCCGGCGCACCCTGGTTCCGTTCGTCTACTACGCCCTGCTCCCGGGAGCCCTCGGTTATGCGATCCTGTGGTCCGCCACGCTGGGACCGGTCAATGCCGGTTCCCTGGTCGTTGCCGGTATCGCGGTCGCGGCGGCGGTGTGGATCTTCCGCAACCGCGCCAATTAGCATCCCGTGGTGAAAGCACCCCGCACGAGCCCCAGGAGGTTGCGCGCGGCGAATCCGTCGGTTTGTGTGCGTGCGGGGCGCTTTCCCCACGGGTTGGTGGTGCGACCCCCCACCGGGAGAACTGGCGCTGCGCGATTCGCACCACCGTCTTTCGTGGGGAGGGGAAACCCCTCCCCACACCCCACCCCCGCGGCGCTACGCGCCGCGAATGGATGCCTTCCGGGTTTCACCACAGGCTGTTAACAGCCTGTGGTGAAACCCACGTGAGCGCCGAGACGGGCGAGGCGCCCGGCTGACAAGGCGCGCGAGGGAGGAATACCTGGTGTATTTCGACCGAAGCGCAACGCAGAGCCCCGCGAAGCGGGGTGGTTCAGGCGGGATGCATCGCCCGTCGAACGCCGCGTGGGTTTTGCCACCGGCTGTTAACAACGGGGACTCGACTCCGGCGCCGGGCTCAGCGCGGCAGCAGCGATGTTCCGTCCATGTCCTCCGGCGCGCTGATTCCCAGCAGGTCCAGGACCGTGGGGGCGACATCCCGGAGCGACGCCGGCTTCCGCAGCAACACGTTGGAGAGCAGTACTCCGGCGGTGTCCTCCATGGAACAGTGGTCACCGCTCCAGTTGTCCAGATTGGGTGTGATGGAAGACGGCGGCATTCCGCCGAGGGTGCTCTGCCACCCGATTCGGTAGCCGGGCTCCAGGCCGAGGATCAGATCGGGAGCCTCCTCCACGAAGGGACCCCGGTAGATCTCGTCGCGCCGGTGCACCGCACGGACCACGGGGTCTCCGGTCTCCGGATCACGAAACGCCTTGAGGTCGCTGATGAGCCGCTCGAGGAGCTGCTCGCGCTCCGCTCCCGGTGCGACGGTGCCTTCGGGCTCTCGGCCCTGCTGATTCAGATAGATCCCTGAAAGACCCAGGGCGAACGCACTCGTCCGGCTCCAGTCCACCCCCGGGAAGAACAGCGCCTCGGGATCGAACAGATCCTCCAGTCGACGCTCTCCCGAATCGCCAACCGCCCGCAAGTAGCCGTTCTCAGCGAGCCAGGTGTTCACGTTGAACTGCTTCCGGAAGGAATGGAAGCCGTGGTCGGAGACCACCAGGAACCGGGTGCCGGGCGGCGCTGCCGCCACAACGTCCCCGACGATTCGGTCGAGATCCCGATAGGTCTGGGCGATCCCCCCGCCATAACGCCGGCCCAACTCCGGATCGTGATTCGGATGATCGGGATCGGCGAAGCGGTAGAGCATGTGCTGAATACGGTCGGGGAACAGGAAGACGGCCGTCAGCAGCCGCCAGGAGTCCTCGCGGAGCGTCTCCCTCAGCAGCCGCTCGTTCGACTCCCGGGCAAACCGGGCATCCTCGAGCATGGCGTCGAAGTCCACCGCCTCGTCGCGTAATGGGTTCGTGATGATCTTCCAGCCGATGGTCTCGTACGGCCCGGCGCGCCGGGCCAGGTCCCCGGCGAAGTCCCGGGGGAAGGAAAGGTCGACGATCGGCGGCAGACGCTCCGGGTCGAAGTTGATCGGCTCCATGTAGACCGAGACGTTCGGCTCGAGCGACAGCACCCGAAAACGCACCAACCCCGCCAGCCGGATCAGCGGGTTCAGCGGAAAACGCACCGAAACAAAATCGGACCACTCCCCGGCAGCAAGGCTGACCGCGGTACCGGACGTCTCGATCTCGAGCCCATCTTCGCTTCGCCGGAACGTGACGGGAATCTCGACCTCGGGCTGATCCACCTCTCGGACCGCCGCCGTGAAATCACGGGGCCCGCGGATCACGCTCCGCGCCACCCCGGCATCGAAACGGAGCGGGAAACGGGTGCCGCCGGTTTCGGTGGATTCCTCCTCGAGGAGATCGGTCGTGTACACCGACCAGAGGCCGAACGACTTCCGAACGTCGGGAACTCCGAAACCGGCGAGGATGCGGGTGCCGGGCGACTCCTCGACCGGGAACTCCATGGGGGCCTGAAGCGCGACCGTGGGAACGCCGGCGCCACCCGCGATCTTCCAGAAGGCGTCTCCCTGCCGGGCCCGGATCGCCTGCGGAACTGCGGCGGGCAGCCACACCGCCACGAGTGCCACCGCCACCCCGGAGATGGTCGTCAACACCACCAGGAACACCCAACGAATCCGGGGACCTGCGGACGTGCGTTGCAGCAGCCAGCTCGCCGCGATTCCCGCACCGAGCGTCAACACCAGCACGAGACCTACCCGTATCGGGACTCCGGGCAGCTCGGTCGATGCCTGCCGCACCAGCGCGATCTGCGGGACGTAGGTGTCCTCCCGCTTCTCGAGAAAGTCGAAGATCCGGGTGCGGCCCGGATTCATTCCGGTGGCGAAGGTTGCCCAGGCCACCGGAGACTCCGAGGGCTTGGTAGTGGCCAGCGGAGCGAAGGTCCCCTGCCGGGCCAGACTCGCAAGATTCGGAAGGTCGCCCTCCGCGATCATCGCCGCGATGGTGTCCGGGTCCGCTCCATCGAATCCAAGGACCACCACTCTTTCAAGGACGCGTTCCGGCACGCGTTCGGGCGGCTGCGCGTGAGTTGTCGCTCCCCCGACCGGGAGCAGACAGGCAGCGACGACAAAGGCCGCGCGGCGCGCGCCGAGAAACCCGAGGCCGGGCCTCCACCGAGTCGGGAAGGTGCGAAACGACATGGGCGCATCGAGAGGTTACAGCGGCGAGGCGGCGGTTTCGCGGGCACCGCCATCCTCACGAGAGCGACGGCCGTTCGGGGTCGAAACAGCCGGTGGTGGAACCCGCGTGAGCGCCGAGGCCGGCCAGTTCTCCCGGTGGGGGCGAGGCGCCCGGCTGACAAGGCGCGTGAGGGAGGAATACCAGGTGTATTCCGACCGAAACGCAACGATGAGCGGCGCGAAGCGACGCGGTTCAGCCGGTGGTGGAACCCGCGTGAGCGCCGAGGCCGGCCAGTTCTCCCGGTGGGGGCGAGGCGCCCGGCTGACAAGGCGCGTGAGGGAGGAATACCAGGTGTATTCCGACCGAAACGCAACGATGAGCGGCGCGAAGCGACGCGGTTCAGCCGGGATGGATCGCCGGCCGAACGCCGCGTGGGTTCCACCACCGGCTGTTAGCTCCGGTAGGATTGGGCGGTTATGCCGCTATCGCATTCCAGCTCGCAATTGCTTTCCGCCCTGACCGTGGGCCTGCTCCTTCCGGCGCTCGGAGTTCAGGCTCAGGAACTCGAGGTGCTCCCCGAGTACGAGGCCGAGTTGGCAGGTATCACGGCCGACGGCCGGGTTTCGGCGGCGCTCGAGGAAGTCCTCACGATGGATGAGGAAAACGAACGCCTGCTCATCGAGTTGACCGAGATCCCGGCGCCTCCCTTCACGGAGGAAGTGCGGGCTGCCCACTACCTGGGACTCGTGCGCGAAGCGGGGCTCGAAGCCGAACTCGATGAGATCGGGAACGTCGTCGCGCACCGGAAGGGCCGAACCGGAGGCCGGACGATCGCGGTGGTGGCGCACCTCGACACCGTGTTTCCCGAAGGAACCGACGTCACCGTCCGGAGAGACGGGGACAAGTTGATGGCTCCCGGGATCGCCGACGACACCCGCGGGCTGGTAACCATGCTGACCATCGTCAAACTCATGGATCGCCACGGGCTCGACACGCGCGACGACGTGCTGTTTGTCGGATCGGTCGGCGAAGAGGGGACCGGAGACCTGCGGGGAGTGAAGCACCTCTTCCGGGACGGAGGACCGGAGATCGACGCGTTCATCGCCATTGACGGCACGAGTAATACCCGGGTGCTGAATCACGCGATCGGCTCCCATCGCTACCGGGTCAGCTTCCTCGGGCCCGGCGGGCACTCCTGGAGCGCCTTTGGCCTCGGGAACCCGGCCCACGCCATGGCGCGGGCCATCAAACTGTTCGACGACCGGGCGGGCGAGTACGTCACGGCAGGGGCCAAGACCACCTACAACATCGGCCGCATCGGAGGCGGCACCTCCATCAATTCGATCCCGTTCGAGAATTGGATGGAAGTGGACATGCGGTCCATGGAACCCGGACGGCTCGACGAGATCGACGCTATCTTCCAAACGGCGATGACCGACGCGCTCGCCGAACAGAACGAAATGCGGCGGGACGGCGAGGAGCTGACGGTGGACGTCGAGTTGATCGGAGATCGCCCGTCCGGGATGGTTGCGATCGACACCCCGCTCATTCAGCGGGCTCTCGCCGCAACCCGGGCCGTGGGGGCAGAGCCGGAACTCAGCATGGGTTCCACCGACTCGAACGTCCCCATCGCCCGCGGAATTCCGGCTACCACGATCGGCAGCGGCGGGGAGGGTTTCGGCGCTCACTCGCTCCACGAGTGGTGGGCCAACCGTGACGGCCATCTGGGCATCCAGAAGGCGCTGCTGCTCGTGCTGGCCGAGGCCGGCCTCGAAGGCGCCAACTGACACCCCATGGAGAAAGCACTCCGCACGAGCCCCAGGGCGTCCCGCGCCCCGAAGCTGGCGGGTTGTACGCCTGCGGAGCGCTTTCCCCGCGGGCGAGCAGTGCGAATCGCTCCGCGATTCGCACCACCGTCTTTCGCGGGGAGGGGAAACTCGTCCCCACACTCCACCCCCGCGGCGCTACGCGCCGCGAATGGATTCCTTCAGAGTTTGATCACCACGCAGACCAACGAACGCTCAACTCCCAGCCGGTAGCCTCTATGTCCACCTGTCAGTTCGATTTCAGCCTCTCCGTCGAGGCTGCGAAACTCCTCGAATCCCTCCGGACCGATTTCGCCCGCTTTGGTGGCGCGGTCAGCGGGGGCGAGGGTCCCGCGGGGTTCGGCGAGTTTTCGCTCCCGACGCCGCTCGGGAACTTTTCGGGAACCTTCGAGGTGACCGATAACGCCACCGGCGGGTGCGCCTTCCGGATCAGCGTGGACGAAAAGCCCATGTTCGTCCCCTGCTCCGCGATTGAGGAACACCTGGGACGGAGGCTGCACAAAGCCGCCGCCGCTATCTGAAGGCGTCTGCGGTTACGCAGCCGGCTAGTCCCGCCGTCCGCGGGCGCCCGCGGGCACCGAAGCGTCCGCAGGCGAATTCCTGACGATATCCGGGCTAGCAGCCTGTGGTGAAACCCGGGCGGCCCAGTTCTCCCGGTGGGGGCTCGAGCGGCGATGCATCCCGGCTGAACCACTCCGCTTCGCCCCCCCACCGGGAGAACTGGTGTTCTGCGTTGCGTTTCGGTCGAAATACACCAGGGCCAGTTCTCCCGGTGGGGGCTCCTCCCTCACGCGCCTTGTCAGCCGGGCGCCTCGCCGCTCTCGGCGCTCACCCGGGTTCCACCACAGGCTGCTAACGGCGAGCGACCGGGTTCTCGAGGACGCCAACCGTTTCGACCTCGACGGAGACCATGTCGCCCTCGTTCATCGCCTGGGTGCTCCCCGGGGTCCCGGTAAAGATGACATCGCCAGGCATCAGGGTCACGTAGCGGCTCACGTAGCTCACGATGTCGCTCGAGTCGAAGATCAGGTCGCTGGTCCGCTGCTGCTGGACGATTTCGCCGTTCAGCCGGGTCGTGAGTTCGAGGTCGTCATAGTTGACTCCGCGCGAAATCACCGGCCCGATCGGTCCATAGGTATCCGAGGCCTTCGCCCGGAACCACTGGAGATCAGCGCCCTGCCAGTCGCGTTCGCTCACGTCGTTGCCGGCGGTCACCCCAAATATGTAGTCCTGAGCCTGGTCCACCGGAACGTCACTGGCCTCCTTGCCGATGACCAGGACCAGTTCGCCCTCGTAGTGGACGTTCCCGGCGTCCTCGGTCATCTCGATGGCGTCACCGGGCCCGACGATGCTCGTGGGCAGCTTGGCGAACACCCCCGGATAGGGAGCCGGCTCCCGGTCGCCCAGGTGGGAGGCATAGTTGAGCCCGATCGCGATTGCCTTGCCCGGATCGGCGGGGGCAAGGAGGCGCGCTCCGGAGCGGGCAACCCGCTCCCCGGTCGGAGACCCGCCGGCCCAGGGCGCCGCGTGGAGGGCCACGATCTCGTCGCCCTCGACGCGGCCCCACGTCGCTGCGCCCGAGTCGCCCGCGAACCGAACGTATTCCCCGGCCGGCTGATCATCGACCGCGACCGCGACCGGTTCCATCGGCTCTTCCGCCGGGGGAGCTCCGCAGGCGAGCGCGAACAGGAGAGTGGCGGGAATGAAGGTAACGGAACGGAGTCGAAGCACGAGAGTCCTCCTCGGGAATGCCGAGAGAGCAGGATACCGTCTATTCAGCCGGATTGAGCAGGCGACAGCCACGGTTCCGGGCGACGATTTCGTAGGCGGCGAGTTCGGCGAGCAGAAGTGGCGGAAACGCGTAGGCGAGCACCGCCAGGATGCGCGCAGGAAGTCCCCGCCGGCCCGGGGGAGCGGCATAGAGGAGGAACCGGTTCACCGCGAAGGCCCCACCGTGGAACCGCCCCTTCCGGTCCCTGAAGCGGACGCGCGCTTCACATGCAGTTCGCGAGATGCCGAGCCCGACCAATTGGTCGTCGGTCAGCTCCTGAGAGGCGGCAAAGCGAATCGGACGGTCGCCGGCAAATCGGGCCGCCGCGACCGCGGCGCGGGTGCAAAAGCCTCAGCCGCCGTCGTAGATGACGAGCGGAACGCGATCGGGGGTCCGGGTATCTGCCGCCGCCGCGGTCAACTGAGGTCGAGCCGGGGGGTATCCCGTCCGCTGCCGTTGAAACGGTTGTCCGGATAGCGGCGGATGAGCCAGATGCGGAAGATTCCGAAACCGAGGCCGACGAGCACGGTTCCCAGGAGCAGCGTCCCGGCGAGGGCGAAGGAGTCAAGGATCAGGGTCAGGATCCCGCTGGGAGGTTCCGTCTGCGGGAGGGTCACGAACTCGACCGTCTGCCGTTGCTGGAGCATCGCCCACGAAACGAGAGAGCCGAGAGGCCCGAACCACTGGAACATTCCGGATACCGGGCCGGCGCCGCTCAAGAGGCGCCCCGCATCACCCGATGGTTCGGATTGTAGCGGCCACTTAACAACCGGTGGTGGAACCCGCGTGAGCGCCGAGGCCGGCGAGGCGCCCGGCTGACAAGGCGCGTGAGGGAGGAATACCTGGTGTATTTCGACCGAAACGCAACGACGAGCGGCGCGCAGCGACGCGGTTCAGCCGGGATGGATCGCCGGCCGAGCCCCCACCGGGAGAACTGGGCCGCGTGGGTTTCATCACCGGCGGTTCAGACGGGATGGATCGCCGGCCGAGCCCCCACCGGGAGAACTGGGCCGCGGGGGTTTCACTACAGGCTGTTAGCGGTCTGTATTTTCGATCCGATCCAGCGAACGGTGGAGGGATCGGTCGATCCGTTCCGTAAGCGGCCCGGTCTCGAAACGGAAGGCGCGGGAGACATCTTCCCGGATCCCCGGTGCGTCCTCCACCTCGAACCAAATGGGCGGCTGGTCGTCAGCGAGAGCAAAGAAGGTGAGCATCAGGTGCGCCACCCGGAAGTTCGCGCGTTCAAAGGGCGAGATCTCCAGGAACCGGGCAAAGAAGAGCGTCGCGCGCGGCGCGGTCTCGAGATCCTTTCCGCTGGCGCCCGAAATCCAGTCAAGGAGTTCGCCGATCCGTAGGGAAATGGTCTGTGGCGGGGAGAGGTTCGCCCCCTGAAACTGTGGTTCGATTTGATGGGTGCGAAAGGAGCTTGCTCCGGTCAGCCCGCTGGCGACCGCATGAGCCTCACAAATCAGCTCCTCGCTCGGGTCCCGCTCTCGAGCCGCGCGCCCGAGAAGGCCAAGGGCTCCGAGAGAAGGCCCGAAGGTGGGGGTGGGAGCCCCGTCGCGGAGAGCGCGAATCTCCTCCTCCGAGAGGGCGGCGCCGGTCAGTTGGAGCGTCGCGCGAGCGGCCTCCACCACCAGCGCCTCGCAGCCCGCGCGCCACCCCTCGCTCCCTACCTGCTCCCGGACCCGGTCGCGGCGGGCGCGGACTTCCTGTCCCGACCCCGGCTTACGCGGCGCTCCGGAACCCGGGTGAAGCGGCAGCGTCTCGCTCATGCCGAAAGTTTAGGCGCGGGTCCCTTAACAGCCTGTGGTGAAACTCACGTGAGCGCCGAGACCGGCGAGGCGCCCGGCTGACAAGGCGCGTGAGGGAGGAATACCGGGTGTATTTCGACCGAAACGCAACGCAGAACGCAGCGAAGCGGAGTGGTTCAGCCGGGATGGATCGCCGGTCGAACGCCGCGTGGGTTTTGCCACAGGCTGTTAACAGCCGGTGGTGAAACCCACGTGAGCGCCGAGACGGGCGAGGCCCAGTTCTCCCAGTGGGGCCAGTTCTCCCGGTGGGGCCAGTTCTCCCGGTGGGGGCCCGCTGTCGCGCGCCGCCCTGCCCCCAGGGGTACGTGCCGAGACGGGAGCCATCCCCACGGTTGGGGTCTCTGCCGCCGCGGCCCTGCGGGCCGCTGTGCCGGCCTCCACCGGGAGAACTGGCCAGAGGTCGGCGTTCCCTTGCCAGCGCGCCATCCGAGCTGTCGGCGTCCCCCCGCGGCTGCATTTTCACAACTGCCCGGGTGGCCGCCGGGGTTTCACCGCAGGCTGTTGAACCCCAGCGGCCTAGAATCGCTCGGTGCTCGCTCGCCGGATCATTCCGTGTCTCGACGTGAAAAACGGCCGGGTGGTCAAGGGGGTACGTTTCAAGGATCTGACCGACGAGGGAGATCCGGTGGAATGCGCGGTGGCGTACGACGCGGGCGAGGCCGACGAGCTGTGTCTGCTCGACATCACCGCCACCTGGGAGGCGCGCGGAACCGCCCTCGCGACCGTAAGGCGGGTGGCGGAAGCGCTCACGATCCCCTTCACGGTCGGAGGCGGCGTTCGTTCGGTTGCCGACATGGACAACCTGCTCCGGGCGGGCGCCGACAAGGTTTCCATGAACAGCGCCGCCGTCGAGCGGCCGGAACTCCTCGCCGAGGCCAGCCGCCAGTTCGGGTCGCAGTGTCTGGTGCTGGCGGTGGATGCCCGCCGCACGCCGGGTGGCGGTTTCGAGGTCGTGGTGGCGGGCGGGAGAATTCCTACCGGACGGGACGCCATCGAGTGGATACGGCGCGCCGAAGATCTCGGCGCCGGGGAGATCCTGCTCACCAGCATGGACCGGGACGGGACCAGCGACGGGTATGACCTCGAGCAACTGCGGGAAGCCACCGAGGCGGTGTCGGTGCCGGTGATTGCCTCCGGAGGTGCTGGCGGTCCCTTGCATCTGGCCGAAGTATTCGAGCAGACCGGCGCCGGTGCGGCGCTCGCCGCGTCCATCTTCCACCGCGGTCTCCACACGGTCGCCGAGGTAAAGCGTTTCCTCGCGGATCGCGGTATTCCGGTACGCCCGCCGGAGGCGGATATCTTCAACGTCGCGGACCTCGCCACCGCCTCATGACCGCGAAAATCCACTGGAACGAGGACGGTCTGGTTGCCGCCGTCATCCAGGATGCGGTGGGCGGCCGGGTCCTCATGCTCGGCTGGATGAACGACGAGGCCCTCACCCGGACCATCGAGAGCGGCCGCGTCCACTTCTGGTCGCGAAGCCGCCAGACGCTGTGGAAGAAGGGCGAAACCTCGGGCAACGAACTCCACCTCCGCTCACTGACCGTTGACTGCGACGGCGACGCTCTCCTGGTTCATGCCGATCCCGCCGGCCCGACCTGTCACACGGGCCAGACGTCTTGCTTCTTTGAGCCTCTCACCGAGGGGAGGAGTACTTCGGACGGAACCCGCCTCTTGGAACTCGGGCCCGCGCTGAGCGCGCTCACCGAAATCGTCAAAGAGCGGGCGGCGAGCCGCCCGGAAGGCTCCTATACCGCGGCCCTGTTGCAAGCCGGTACCCGGCGCATCGCCCAAAAGGTGGGGGAGGAAGGCGTCGAGGTGGCGCTGGCTGCCGCGGCCGGGTCCACCGCGGAAGTCGTGAACGAGTCGGTAGACCTTCTCTACCACCTGCTCGTGCTGCTCGAGGATCTTGGAATCGACGGCCGGAACGTGGCGGCGGAAATCACCCGCCGGTTCCCCTCGCAAGACCGCTGACCAAGAGCGGCCCCGTTACGTGAGCGCCAAGCGGGCCTCGGGAAGGGTGAACCGTTTTTCGTAGAGCGCACGCCCGAGAATGACCCCGCTCAGCCGACCCCGGGCCGGACCATTCCCCGGCGACAACCCGGCGTTGTGGGTGACCAGGCGCACCGCCTCGAGGTGCGGCAGCGCCCCCACCCCTCCGGCCAGGATGGTCGGAAGTCCGGAGGCGACAGCCATCCGCAGCGCCGCCTCCGCATCCGGCCCTTCCATCGTGCCGTCCCGCTCGACGCTCGTGTAGACCAGGGCGGCGGCGCCAACCTCTCCCCAATGGCGAGCCGCTGCCTCGGGTCCGGCTTCTGCGGGAGCAGTTCCTCCCGGATCCGGCTCTACCCATCCGCGGGTCTGCAAGCGGCCTCCGCGCACGTCGAGCGCCACCGCGACCCCGGCGCGGTCCATCCGGATGGCTTCTTCCACGACCTCCGGAGCTTCGACGGCGACGGTCCCGAACACCACCCGAGCGGCTCCCTCCTCACGGAGTTCCGCATAGGACCGCGCCGTCCGGACGCCTCCCGCTACCTGGACCTGAAGGGGACACTCCCTGAGCAGCCGCCGCACGGCATCGCGGTTCCCCCCGTCGCCGAAGGCCGCGTCGAGATCCACGACGTGGAGCCAACGGGCGCCCGCGGCGGCGAAGTCCGCCGCTATCTCAAGGGGATCGTCGCCGTACACGGTCTCGCGGTCGCGAATCCCGCGCAGGAGACGGACGACACGCCCTCCCGAGAGATCTACCGCCGGGATCGGTTCGATGCCGGTTTCGGTCATTCCAGACCGGTCCGCGGCTCGCCGAGGGCGAGAAAGTTCGAAAGCACCGCCGCACCGAGACGGCCGCTCTTTTCGGGATGGAACTGGATTCCGAACACCCGGCCTTCCCCGGCCGCCGAAGCGAACCGGACCCCGTACTCGGTGGCCGCGAGGTGGTGCCGGGAGGAGGAGGGGTCCGCGTAGAACGAATGGAGGAAGTAGGCGAACCCGCCTTCGGGGATCCCCCGAAACAGGGGGCTCCCGTCGATCTCCTCGAGCTGATTCCAGCCGATGTGCGGTACCGGCAGACCGCCCCCGAACCGGCGGACGCGCCCCGGCAGCAGGCCCAGCCCGGAAACGCCGGGTGCTTCATCGCTGTCGGGAAAGAGCATCTGGAGACCGACACAAATGCCGAGCAACCAGGCTCCGGTTTCAACGGCTTGACACAGCGGCGTCTCGAGGCCGCGTTCGCGAAGGGCGCGCATCGCTTCACCGAAATGCCCGTCCCCCGGCAGAACGAGCCGTTTCGCGTTCGCGATGCGTTCGGGATCGGACGAGAGGTGCACGTCGGCCCCCTGGCGCCCGAGTGCCCGGACAACGCTGCCCAGATTCCCGGCGCCGTGGTCCAAGACCACGGTATCCGCGCGGCGCCTGGCCAGGGAGGCAGGTGGGCGGGCCACCTCCGGTCCCTCGGCTCTTGAATCCGAGAGCACCTCTCCCGCCCCTCGCCCGAGGGGCCATGCGGGGGCTCTTTCCACGGGCTGTCAGTCGGAGAGCGTGCCCTTGGTCGAAGGAACGGCGCCCCCGACCACTTCCTTCGCCTCGGCGAAGGCTCGGGCGAACGCCTTGAAGACCGTCTCGGCGAGGTGGTGGCTGTTGCGGCCGATGAGCCCGTCCACGTGCACCGTGAGCCGGCCCCGGTCCGTCAGGGCACGGAAGAAATCCTCGAACAACTCCGTGGGTGTCTCGCCCACGCGTTCCGCCGGGAAAACAACCCGCCACGCCAGAAATGGCCGCCCGCACAGATCCACCACCACGCGCGAGAGCGCCTCGTCGAGCGGAACGTGCGCCGTCCCGAACCTGCGCACCCCCTTCAGGTCGCCGAGCGCTTCGGCCAGGCAATCGCCGAGGGTCAGCCCCACGTCTTCCATAGTGTGGTGGGCGTCCACGTGGAGGTCGCCTTCGGCCTCCACCGTCAGCGCGATCCCCGAATGCCGGGCGAGTGCCTCCAGCATGTGATCGAAGAAGCCGATACCGGTGGAGATTTCGACTGAAGGCACGGCCGGGTCGAGGTCGAGCTCGATCCGGACGCGCGTTTCGCGCGTCTCGCGCAACCGGACCGCCGTCCGGCGCGGCAACGTAAGGTTGGATGGGGCGGAAACGCTCACGCGACCGGGGATTCCGGCACCCCGGCGACCTCGAGTTCCGAGTCGAGAACCGCCCGGGACAGCGAGTCGGCAAGCGCCTCCAGAAAAACCACGTTCTCTTCCGGCGTCCCCACGGTCACGCGGAGCGTTCCCTGGAGCAGCGCATGGCGCGAGAAGTCCCGCAGCGCAACCCCCCGATCGAGGAGCCGGCGGGCCAGCACGGTGCTCTCCATCTTGGTCCTGAAGAGGAGGAAGTTCGTGTGCGACGGCCAGACCGACACTCCGGGCACCGCCGCGAGCCGGTGGGCCACCGATTCCCGTTCCGCGGTGATCTTGACGGTCATTTCGAGCAGGGCGTCCCGTTGTCTCATGACGGCGGAAGCCGCCCGACAGGTGTAGACCCCGACCGGGAACGGCGGCTGTGCCCGGCGGATGTTGAAGATCGCATCGGGGGCGCCGAGCAGGTAGCCGAGACGGGCTCCCGCCATCGCCATGGCCTTCGAGAAGGTCCGCAGCAGGATGACGTTGCCGAATTCGTCCAGCAGCGGCCGGGCGGTCTGTCCGCTGAACTCGTGGTACGCCTCGTCCACCAGCAAGAATCCCGGCGCCGCCGAAGCCAGCTCGCGCAGCGCATCCAACGGAAGCAGTTGTCCCGTCGGGTTATGCGGGTTCGTGACGAAGACCAGAGAGGGTTGCTCGGATTCGATTCGCCGGACGAACTCCTGAACGTCGTAGGAGAGATCATCGCGCAGGACCACCGGAGAGGACTCGCCGCCCGCGAGCCGGACCGCCCAGGGGTACATGGAAAAACCCGGGGACGGATACAGGGCGCGACGCCCGGCGCCGGTGGTGGCGAGCGCCATCAGCGAGAGCATGTCGTCCCCGCCGTTTCCGAACGCGACCCCCTCCGGCTCCCAATCGGCGAGACGGGCAATGGCCTCCCGGACTTCCGGATAGCCCCGGTCGGGATACGGCCGGGCGTCCGTGCCGACGACCGCCTCCGCCATCGCGGTAAGAACGCCTTCGGGAAGCGGCCAGCGACTCTCGTTCCAATCGAGGTAGATGGGTACATCCGGGCGGGACCCCACATCGGGGGCGAGTTCGAAAACCTCGGAACGGATCGCGTCGAGCGGAACAGATTTCATGGCGTCAAATGTAGCGAACTCGCCAGTTTGTCCTAAGGCCGGCTTGACGCCGGGCCACCGGCCGGGGTTCCCGTCGGGTGGTCCTCCTCGAAACGGATTGCAACGGAGCGGGCGTGCGCCTCGAATCCCTCGATACGGGCAAAGCGCTCGAAGTCCTTCCGGAGCGACTTGAGGGTCGCTCTCCGGAAGCGGAGAACGCTTTGCCGTTTCAGAAAATCGCCGACCGAGAGGGGTGAGGCGAAGCGGGCCGTGCCGCCGGTCGGCAGGACGTGGTTCGGGCCCGCGCCGTAGTCGCCTATCGCAACCGGCGAATGGTCGCCAAGCAGCACGGCCCCCGAACTCGGGAACCGGGCGGCAAGGACCTCGGGATCCCGCGTCATCACTTCGAGATGTTCGGGCGCGATTTCCTCCGCAAGCCGCACCGCCTCTTCCAGGCGCTCGACATGCACCACCGCTCCGTGGCGGGCAAGGGCGCGGCCGATGTTCTCGGCGTTCGGCTGGCCCTCGGCCTGGCGGCCGAGTTCGGCGACCGTCGCCTCCGCAAGCTCGCGCGAGGTGGTGATGAGAATGGCCCGCTCTTCTCCGGAACCATGTTCGGCCTGGGCCAGAAGATCCGCGGCAACCCAGTCCGGCCGGGCCGTTTCGTCGGCCAGCACCACGACTTCGGAGGGTCCGGCAAACGCGTCGGTCCCGATACGGTGGCCGAGTTGACGCTTTGCCTCCGCTACGTAGGCGTTCCCCGGTCCCACCACCTTGTCTACCGGCGGAACGGTCGCCGTTCCGAAGGCCAGGGCCGCGATGGCCTGGGCTCCGCCGATTCGGTAGACCTCGTGGACGCCGGCCGCGAGGATCGCCGCCGCCAGCACCGGGCTGCGTTCGAGCGCGCCCGGAGGCGTCGTGAGCGCAATCCGGGAGACTCCGGCCACCGCGGCCGGAACCGTGTTCATGAGCACGGTGGACGGGTACACCGCCGCTCCACCGGGCACATAGACCCCCACTGACGCGATCGGCGCGGATCGCCATTCGAGGCGCGATCCCTCCCCGAGATCCATCCGGAACGACGCTTCCCGCTGGCGCTCGTGATACGCCGCGATGCGTTCCCGGGTCCGCCGGAGCAACCCCTGTTCCTCCGGCCCGGTGTCAGCGGCAAGGTGAGCAAGTTCTTCGGGGCCAACGCGGAGGTGGGACGACTCGAAGTCCGCAGAATCGAAGCGGCGCGCCAACTCGACGAGAGCGCCGTCGCCGTCGCAGCGCACCCGCTCCAGGATATCGGCGGTTCGCTCCCGGACAATCTGGCCGGAACCGGTTCCTTCGAGACTGGTCCGCCTCGGGTCGGCCCGATAGGCGTCGGCGCCTTCGAAAATGGGTACGGCAAAGCGGCCCGGGAGTCCACGCGCCGCGCCGCTCATGTTTTCCCCATCGCGGTCTCCAGCCGCCGAAGCAGCGCCTGGAGGGCCGATCCACGGAGACGGAAAGAGGCACGGTTCACCACGACCCGCGCGGAGCTCTCGAAGAGGGTTTCCTCCTCGATCAGCCCGTTGTCCCGGAGCGTCGCCCCGGTCTCGACAAGGTCCACAATCGCATCGGCGAGGTCCATGGTCGGCGCCAATTCGATGGCGCCGGCGAGCCGAATCAGCTCGACCGGAATCCCACGAGCACCGAAATGCCGCCTCGCCGCCGCCGGGTACTTCGTCGCGATGCGAAGCGGCGGCTCGGGTAACCGACGCCCCTCGAGCCGGGCGAGAACCATCCGGCAGCGGCCAACTCCGAGGTCGAGCGGCTCGTAGATGTGGGCTGGCCGTTCCTCAAGGATGTCCCGGCCCACCACTCCGAAATCAGCCACCCCATGCTCCACGTAGATCGGGACATCGCGATCCTTGGCGAACAACACCTCCATCCCGTTCCCCTGGAGACGCAGCCGACGGTCGGCATTTCCCTCGGGCAGCGGAATCCCGGCGCGGCGCAGCAAGCCCGTCACCGCCCGTAGCAGCCGCCCGGTGGGGAGGGCGGCAACGAGCGGAGGATCCATGGCAGGAAAACCCGGGATTGTAGGAGCCGGCCGTGCTACGCGGCGCGCATCTTGCGTACGATGCAAGTCGTGAGGGGCGCGCTCCGGGAGGCATGAACTCCGTTCGGAGGGATCGAGTGGCCCCGCGTCTGGTTCGGCTGGGAGCGGGACTTGTTGTCGTGGGAACACTGGTCGCGGCGCCGGAGGCGCCGGCGTATCGGCTCATGCATGATCGGGAGGGCGCCATCCTCGGAGGGGAGTCGGGGGCCTTCCGCTGGCCGGACGACACCTGGCCGCTCCGTTATCGGCTGCTCGAGAACGACCTCCTCCCCGTGGATGTGTTCGCGGACCACGACGCGTGGCGCGAGTTCCTCGGCGCCGCCTTCCAGCAGTGGAACGACATCCCGACCGCGGAAGTGGACATCCGGCTGGAAGGGGAACCCGTCATGCAGCGGGATGGGTCGGACGGGGACGGGATCAACACCATCGGCTTTTCCGCCGACTTCGAGGCGACGGGCGGCCGGATCAACGGGCGGGTCTCGTGGGTGCTCGAGGGCGACCGGCTCGTGGGCTGCGACGTGATGGTTAACCCCGCCTACCCCGCCACCCTCCCGGAAGAGGATCGACTGGAGAAGTTGACCGGACTCGTGCTGCACGAAATTGGGCACTGCCTTCCCCTGCTCCACTCGGATCCGATGCCGATGACGATCCACGTTGAACTGCCGGGAGTGAACCTCACGGGCTTTTCGCCCGACCCCGCGATGTCCTACGGGAACTTTCGGGAGTCGCTCACCGTGGACGACATGGTGGCCGCCTCGCTCCTGTATCCGGCGCCCGAATTCCGTGATTCCACCGGTGGCCTCACGGGCACCGTCCGGTTCGACGACGGGGCGCCGGTTCGGTACATCTACGCGCAGGCGGTCGAGATCGGGAGTACGCGCCCCCGCGCCGGTCCTGGAATGTTCACCGACGAAGATGGCCGTTTCCTTATCGAAGGGCTACGGCCCGGCCCGGTCATGCTTTGGTTCCACCCGAGCGTCATTCCCGGCGCCCACCAGTTCGTCGGCGAATTTGCGTTCTGGTTCCAGGATCAGTGGTTGTTCGCGGAAGTCACCGCGGGTGAGACGACGGAGGTTCCGGCCATCGCGCTCCGGCGCGGACGGGCAACCATCGAGTGATGCCTCGCAACGCCCTCGCCGCGGCCGCAATAGTCCTTGTCGCCTCGTTCGCCGGACGGGGAGACCCTCCGATTATCGAGGACAGCAGCGAGGCGGCGGCGCAGACGGAATGCGGCGAAACATCTGTCCTCGGCTCGCTGGTGGGTCCCGAGGACCCGAGCACCGGGCGGCAGCGGGGCAGGATCTCGATTCGCTACCGGGACCCGGGGACGGTGGTCAACCTCCTTTCCCCGTACTTCGGCAGCGCCTACAGCGATATCCGCGTGATTCCCCGCCCTCTCGTTTTCCTGCAGGGGTTCCGCTCCGAAACAACCGGCGACGGCTACCTCCAGGAGCTGACCCTGGACTGGCTCGGAGATCTGGAACTGGAGATCGTGCCTCCCGGCTGCCCGGCGGTGGTGGTGCGCTGTTACGCGCGGCGCTGTGCCGGATAGCGACGTGCGAAGGGCCCCGGACGGAACCGGTGTGCTGCGGGCCGCCGGCGTCGGGCTGGCGGGACTCGCCGCGTTCGCCCTGGCCGTGCCCCTCGGTCTCGCCTACTCCTTCCGGGACGCCCGGCAGCGAGTCGTCACGTCCGCCCAGGCCCCGCGCTGGGCTGACGACAACCGGTCCGTCGCCTTCCGGTTGCTCGAGAACGGGAACGACGACGGCCTCCGATTCTGGAGAAATGGGGAGTGGCAAAAAATGGCCCGGCGCGCGCTCTGGCGCTGGACCCATGTCCCCCCCGCAACGATCCGGTTGTTTCTCGAGGACGAGACGGTCAACCGAAATTGGGCTTCCACTACCGACGGACTCAATACCATCGGCGTCTCCAGCTTCCCGCTGCTGCTGGAGTCGCGCGCGCCGCCGGCGGTCAATTCCACGACGATTCGCAATGGAGTGATTACCGGCTGCGACATCGAGCTGAACCCTATGGCTCTCGAAAAAAACGACAGCGCCCCGTGGTTGGAGGCGTGGATCCTGCACCAGATCGGCCACTGCCTGGGCCTGGGGCACACCGAACGCTTCTCGGCGACGACTCCCGATCCGGTGATGTCCGACGGACATCGCGATAACGAGCTCACCGCCGACGACATTTCGGGCGTGTCGGTGCTGTATCCGCCGCCCGGATTCACCGCTTCGCACGGTGCCGTCCGGGGGGAGTTGACCGACGAGGAGGGATCTCCGATCGCGTACGCCTACGTCCAGACAATGAACGTCTCCGGCGGAAGCACCCGCGACGGTCCTGGGGCGTTCTCCGACCGACAGGGCCGCTTCCTCGTCGAGGGCGTCCCTCCGGGCCGGAACGTGCTGATAATCCGTCCGATCCGCAGTCGCAACTACTACTTCTTTCAGACGGTTGACCAGGATCTACGGGACCACTGGCGCTTTGTCGAGGTTCGAGCGGGCGAAGTCACCGAAACACGGGGTCCGGCGATCCGCGGACCAAGGCGAGCCCCCCCTTGACCAGTTCCCGACCTCGCCCCGTCCGGCCGTCCGTGTTGGTTGTGCTTCTGCTTGGCGGCTCGCTTTCGGGATGCGGGGAGTCGGGTTCGGTGGGAGGACCCGTCCCCGCTCCACCCCCGGCCACCCCAACCCCCGCGCCGGAACCGGTTCCTCCATCCTCCGATCCATGTGGCGATCTGTCCATCTCGGCGGATCATCGTGGAATCCCCGACCCCACGATGGGGATTCCTCGCGGCGTGTTCGAGCTGAACGACCTGAGTTCGGAGACCGCCGTCGAAGTCCTTTCGCCCTATCGGCCGGGATGGTCGCACCCCGCGCCGAGCGCGGCGACCATCCGGGAATTCGGGCCCGCCGCCGGGGCGGGACCCGGTTGGCAGTTGACGATCGAGTGGATCGGGACTCTCGAACTCGCGGTGTTGGCGCCCGGCTGCGAGGCGGTCACCATTCGCTGCGACGTCACCGATTGCTCCGTCAACTAGTTCGCGCCACGTCCCGGATCGGTTTCCCGCGGGAGCTCAGCGTTCGGACGCGAATCGAATGACGGCGCCCTGCTTCCGGGCGGCGCGGGCCTTCCGGAAACGGGCCGCCAGCCCGCTCGCGGTGTCCGGTCCACCACCCGCGATGGTTTGGGCGCGGCCGCGGCCGGAGTCCGATGACTCGGGGAGGATCCCGGAGATCCGGTCCACCGAGAGCGAGAAACCGACGGCCGGACGCGGGTCGCCGAAGTTCGCGAGCAGGTCGTCGTAGCGGCCGCCGCCGCCAATCTCCTGGCCAACGCCGGGAGCGTGAATCTCGAAGATGAGTCCGGTGTAGTAGTCGAAGCCCCGGAGCTCGGCCAGATCGAACCGGAACCGGTCGGCGAAGTCCAGGGTCTCCAGCACCTGGGCAATGCCGGTGAGCCGGTCCACCGCCTCGCGGGCGCGTCCGGAAAGCGGGCTCTTCCCCGCCTCCTCCAGCACCTCGTTGCCGCCAAAGAACTCGAGCGCCCGCACCAGCGGGGCAGCGCTCTTCCCGAGCGCAGCACGGACGCGGGAGGAGTCGCGCCGCCACAGTCCCCGGAGCGCTTCCGCGCGCCGCTCATCCCGATCGGCGGCCCCGGCGAGCGCCTCGTCCAGCAGACCCAGCGGGTAGCCGGCGTGCCCGAGAGTGAATACGAATCCGTCCACTCCGAGACGTTCGAGGACTTCGAGAGCCACCATCAGAATCTCCAGATCGGCCCCCGGGCCGGCGGCGAAGTGCTCCACCCCCACCTCCCGGAAAGCCGAGGGGCCGAGCCCGCGACCCGGTCGCCGCACTACCTCGCCCCGGTAGAAGAGTCGCTCCGCTTCAGCGGGCAGCCGGGTCACCGCGGCCCGCGCCGCGAGTGCGGTGAAGTCGGCGCGCAGAGCGAGCAAATCCCCTCCCTCGGTGAACCGGTAGCTGGAGCGCTCGGACCAGCGCCCACCGCCACGAGCGAATACCTCCGCGTGATCGAAGAGCGGCAGGAGGATCTCTTCGTAGCCCCAACCGCGGAATACCGCGGCGGCGATCTCTTCGACCTGCCGGCGGCGGCGCGCGGCCGCCCCCACATGGGTGATCGCCCCGGAGGGAGCGCGAAGCAGCGAATCGGTCGGCTTCATGGTGGGCCTAGCAACCGCCGGCGGCAGTCGGCCATGTCGGCCCCGCGACGCGGAGCGTCGCCGGGGAGGGGTGCGGGGAGGGGTGTCCCCTCCCCGCGAAAAAGGGTGGAGAGACTCGCGAAGCGAGTCGCACCACCATCCCGCGGGGAAAGCGCCCCGCATCCGAAGAATCCACGAGACCCCAAGAGTCTCGCGTCGAGCATGACATGCGGGGCGCTTTTTCCACGGGCTGTCAATTGCCGATGTAGCGGGAGACGAGCGTGCGCGCCTCCGCCGGGTCGCCGCTTCCGTGCACGATCGCCCGCCCGTCGGGGAAGACCACCAGCCGCCGCTCTCCGACCTCGAACTGCAGCAGGTGGCGGGTCACGCGCAGCGATTCCCTTATCTCAGGGAGTTCTCCCAAACGACCGCCCAACCGGTCGAGGAAATCCGGGGCTCCGGCACCCGCCGAAGCACCCGCGCCGGCGGGGCGCACCTGCACGGCGTTCCGTCCGCAGAGGGTCAGCAGCGATCCCCCGGCATCTCCGTCCAGAAACGGGAACTCCCGCCGGCCGCAGGCCGGACAGTCGGGGTCTGGATCTCCGATTTCCATGCGGTACGCGGTTCGTTCCCAGACATCGAGGTGCCAGATCCCGGTGGCGAGCGCTTCCGCCCGGCCGGCCAGCAGCTTCAGGGACTCGGTTACGGCGTAAGACGCCACTGCCTGTACCGCCGGTGCGATCACCCCGGCGGTGTCGCAGGTCGGGGACACGCCGGGTGGCGGGACATCGGGAACCACGCAGCGCAGACATCCGGTGCGGCCCGGAAGCACGGTGAGCGTCATCCCGTAGCTTCCGACGCAGGCGGCGTAGATCCAGGGAGTTCCGGTGGCGATCGCGGCGTCGTTGATGAGGTAGCGGGTCTCGAAGTTGTCGGTGGCGTCGAGCACCAGGTCCATCCCTTCCATGACTTCGCGGATGTTCCCGGCGTGGAGATCGAGCGCCAGCGGTTCGAGTTTCACCTCCGAATTGATCGCCGCGAGCCGTCGCCGGGCGCTCTCCGCCTTGGGCCTCCCTTCCCGGGCGTCCTCCTCATCGTAGAGCGATTGCCGCTGCAGGTTCGAAGTCTCGACCGTGTCGCGGTCGACGAACCGCACGGTCCCGACTCCCGCTCGCACCAGCATGTCGAGCGAGGCGGAACCCAGGGCTCCGGCCCCCACCACCAGGACCCGACTGCGGGCCAGACGTTCCTGCCCCTCCGGGCCGATGCCGGGGAAGAGCGTCTGGCGGGAGTAGCGATCGTCGGACATGGTGTGGGACACCGGAAAGTGTAGGACCCGGGAAGGTTCGGGTTTATGGTGCGTCGCGCCAGAAATGTTCTGGCACGTCGAATGCGTGCAGCTTCCCTGCGGATGGAGGAACGGATCCTGAGACTTATCGCTTTTCTGCTCCTGCTGGGCGGATGCGGCTGTCAAACGATTCAGACGATGCTTCCGCAAGAAACGGCCCCCGATCCGACGAGCCTTCCCGGCGGGGACGGTCCGCTACGCGAAACCTGCCTGATGCTCGCCGATACGGCGACCCAGCAGATCCCCATCCAGTATCGGGACCAGCTCGGCCGATCAGTCGCGCTGGTCGCCTACCAGGAGTGCATCGAGGTCCTCGTGGTCATGGTGTCGGTGGCCATGGTCGCCGGCGATACCACCCAGGACGGCGTGGATACCGTCCGGGCCCAGCTTGCCGGCACCGATTCGCAGTATCTGGCGGACACCTGCGACGACCACTTCCGGGCCTGGCGGTTTCTTCGCAATCCCGACCGGGGATATGAAGCCGCACTCCGAGGCGCCAACACGAGCGCCCAATACGACGGCTGGATGGACAATTGCTATCGGGTTCTACGCCCGCTATCAGCCGCCGAGGCGCCCTAACAGCCTGTGGTGGAACCCGCGTGAGCGCCGAGGCCGCCAGTCCTCCCGGTGGGGGCGAGGCCCAGTTCTCCCGGTGGGGCCAGTTCTACCGGTGGGGGCCCGGCTGACAAGGCGCGTGAGGGAGGAGCCCCCACCGGGAGAAACCCACCTGATCGGGTCGGCCCGTTCACCCCGCCCGCATGAAAAAGGGCACTCACGTTGGCAGGGCCCAGCGTCATCGGCGCAGGTTTCGCGCTCCCGCGCGATGCCGGCCGGAGGCCGGCGGTCCCTGGCCTGCGCGCCATCCTGCCCTTGAGGGGTACGGGCCGAGTGGGGAGCCATCCCGACGGTTGGGGTCTGCGCCGCCGCGGCCCTGCGGGCCGCTGTGCCGGTGTGAACACCGGCGTTCCCGGGCCTGCGCGCCATCCGCCTTGTCGGGGCGCGGCGCGACTGCATTTTCATGGCAACTGGGCCGCGTGGGTTTCACTACCGGCTGTTAACGCGGTCCGGCGTCGCCGAGCGCCGCGGCTCCCCGAAGACCGGTCCGGTAGCCGGTCTCTCGTGGGCCGGGAGCCCGTTCCTCCTCGGATGCGCCGGCAACTCCGGACACGGGCGGTAGCATTCCGCCTTTCCAGGATCCGACCTTGAGAGCCCACCTTCGCGGGGCGTGCCTACTCGCCGTATTGGCCGGGCTCGCACCTGAAGCCACCGCCCAGACCGACATCCTGCCGCTCGACGAAGTGCGGCCGGGGATGGTGGGGGAAGGCCGCACCGTCTTTTCGGGCGAGGAGGTGGAGACCTTCGGGGTGGAGATCGTCGGAGTGCTGGAGGGCGCGATGCCGGGCCGCAGCATCGTGCTCGCGAACCTGTCGGGCGGTCCCCTCGCCCACACCGGGGTCATGCAGGGGATGAGCGGGAGCCCGGTCTATGTGGACGGCCGGCTGCTCGGCGCCGTGGCGTACGCCTTCCCCTTCGCGAAGGACGCCATCTGCGGGATCACTCCCTTCGAGGAGATGGTTCGCTTCACCGAAATGCCCCTCGGGGCGGGGCCCTCGTCCGGTATCGCTCCCGCCCCGACACTGCGCTTTTCGTCCGCCGGGGAACCGTCCTTCGATCCGATTCCCGTCCCGGAAGTCGGCATCGAAAACGACGGCAGGCAGTTGCTCCCCATTCGGGCGCCAGTGACCGCGAGCGGTCTCAGCCCCGCCGCCCATCGGGTCCTGGCCCCGCTATTCCGGCAGCTCGGAATGGAGCTGGCTCCGGGGGGGCTGACCGGAACGGCGGGCGCCGGCGCCTCGCAACAAACCGCCGTTCCCGAATTGAGTCCCGGGAGCCCGGTAGGCGCCACGCTCATCGGGGGCGACATGGTGCTGATGGCGAGCGGAACGGTGACCCATGTGGACGAGGCCACCGGGGAGGTCTTCGCCTTCGGCCATCCGTTCACCGGTCTCGGCACCATCTCCATCCCGATGCAGCAGGCCCGGGTGGAAGCGAGCGTGGCCTCGCTCTCCAACTCGTTCCGGCTGGCGAGCGCCGGGGCGACGATCGGCGTCTGGCAGCAAGACAGGGCCACCGGAATTCGGGGAAAGCTCGGGGCTCGCGCCCGGACCATCCCGATGCGCGTCCAGGTCCAGGGCAGCCGCGGCGGCCGGCGCGACTACAACCTGGAGCTCGTTGATCACGACCTGTTCAGTCCGCTGTTGGCCTTTTCCGGCCTGGTGTCCATCCTTTCCCAGGAAGAGCGGCCCGCGGGGACTCAGACCATCCGGCTCCGCGCCCGCATCGGCATTGCCGGCGGGCGAACGCTTCCCGTCGAGGACGTCTTCGGCTCCGGAGGTGCGGGGGTCCTCACCAGCGCCGCCTCCCTCGTTGCCGCGCCACTCGCCCTGCTCCTCGGGAACCCGGTCGAACGCATTCCGGTTCGGGACATCGAGGTGGAGATCTCCGCCAGCGAAGAGGCCCACGCCGCAACCGTGAGCCGCGCCTGGCTGCGATCGTCACGGGTCCGCCCCGGGGACACCGCCACCCTCCGGGTTGCCGTAAAGGATTTCCGGGGGGCCGAGGCGATCCGTGAGTTGGAGGTGCCGATCCCCCGCAGCGCCGCCGGCAGTGGTCTGACCCTGCTCGTGGCGGACGCTCTTTCGGTGGCGCTTGCAGACCAGCGCCAGGGTGTCACGGGCACTCCGACCAGGGTGGAACAGATCTTTCGCGCCATCGGCCGCCACCGCCGGCAGAGTCGTCTCTACGTGCGACTCGTGCAATCCGGGCGAAGTGCGGCGGTGGTCGGCGGCGAGTATCTGCCCTCCCTGCCGCCCAGCGTCCGATCCGTGGTTTCGCGAGACTCCTCGGGCGGGCTTACCCGGGAGCTTCCAGCGTCGGTGCTCTGGGAGGGGCACCTCGATTTTGACGCCACGGTCACCGGATCCCGTCAGTTGACCTTGCAGGTGGAGTCCCGATGAAGGCTAGTCTCAACAGCCTGTGGTGGAACCCGGGTGAGCGCCGAGAGCGGGGAGGCGCCCGGCTGACAAGGCGCGTGAGGGAGGAATACCGAGTGTATTTCGACCGAAACGCAACGCAGAGCGCCGCGAAGCGGCGCGGTTCAGCCGGGATGCATCGCCGCTCGAGCCCCCACCGGGAGAACTGGGCCGCCTGGGTTCCACCACAGGCTGTTAACCCTCGAAGTTCGAATGCCTGGCGGCGGCGCGCGCTCGCAGCGCTGCTCGTAGCCACGGCGGCGGGGTTGAGCCTCGCGGGGAGCCGGGACTTCTGGCGCTTCGAGACCTCGGGAGATTTCCTTGCCGGGGAGAGCGACGGAGTGAGTATCGGCCCGGAGGGTCAGGTCCGGCTGGCTCCGGCACTGCGGAACCTCCACGAGTCCGAAGAGCCCTTCGTGTGGTCGGTGGCCCCGGACGGCTCGGGCGGGGTGATCGCCGGCGGGGGAGCGCAGGGAACGCTGATCCGGATTCGGGAAGGAGCATCCGAGGTACTTGCCGACACCGGCGAAGTCGGAATCCACGCAGTAGCGGTAGCCGCCGACGGCACCGTCTATTTCGCTACCGCACCGGGGGGGAGCGTGCAGCGCATCCTGCCCGGGGGGGAGCGAGGGGTTTTCCACCAGCCGGAAGCTCGCTACATCTGGGCGATCGTGCCCGAACCCGGCGGCAGCGTCCTGGTCGCGACCGGAATGCCGGCCTCCGTGATCCGGGTGCAACCCTCGGGAGGTGCGGAGACGATCTTCACCACGAGCGACGAAAACGTGACGGCGCTCCATCGCGCGCCCGACGGCACGATCCACCTCGGAACGGAACCATCCGGCATCGTCTTTCGGATCGACAGCGCATCGGGAGCCATGGCGCTCTACGACAGTCCCTTCGCGGAGATCCGGGCGCTGGCGCTGAATGCCGCCGGCGAAGTCTTCGCCGCCGCGGTGGCGGATTCCGGTGGAGGCGCGGGTGCGAGCGCGGCAGCGGCGCCGATGCCGTCCGATGTTTCTTCCCCCAGCGCGGGGGTGGTGGCCGCGACTTCCTTCCGGATGCTGGCGGCAGCGAGCGGGGCCGCGACGCTCGGACAACCGCCGGCATCGACGAATGGACAGGCGGGCGCGCTCTACCGCATCGCGCCCAGCGGGGCAGCCCAGACGATCTGGGAGTCCACTACCGACCGGCCGCTATCCCTCGCGATGCTCCGCGACGAGCGTCTCCTGCTGGGAACCGGCGACCGCGGGCGGGTGTACCGCGTCACGCGTGACGGCGACGTCACCCTCCTGTTCCGGGCCGATTCGGAGCAGGTCACCGCAGCAGTGTCCGAGGGGGGAGTAACCCTGCTCGGCGCGTCGAATCCTGGAAGAGTGCTCGAACTTTCGGCGTCCCCGCGCACCGAGGGCCGATACCTCTCGCGGGTTCTGGACGCCGGCGGCGCGGCCAGTTTCGGCCGTATCTCCTGGGATGTCCGGACTCCCCCCGGCTCCGCAGTGGCCGTCGAGACCCGGACGGGGAACTCGGAGGAACCCGACGACACCTGGAGCGACTGGGTGCCGGCCGCGGCGGACGCCGCCATTTCGAGCCCCGCCGCGCGTTTTCTGCAGTGGCGCGCAATCCTGCGCTCGGACGGCAGTTCTTCGCCGGAGCTGGCCTCGCTCGAAGCGGCGTATCTCCCCATCAACCTGGCTCCGCGGGTGACCGGAATCACCCTCCATCCTCCCGGACTCGCATTCGAAGAAATGCTGAACAGTGCGGCGCCACGCCTTCAGGGAATGGAGAACCGGCCGGAGGTGACCGATGCCGCCCGGCGGGGGCAGTCGGGTTCGGCGCTGCCGGCCGGGAGCGGACGCCAGCTTTATCTGCCCGGAGTGCGCACCGCCACTTTCCGGGCGGAGGATCCCAATGGGGATCGGCTTCGCTACCGGATCTCGTACCGGCGCCAGGGAGATGTGCCGTGGCAACCCCTCCGGTCCGCGCTCTCCGAAACCATCGTCGCCTGGGACACCTCCACGATGCCCGACGGGCGCTATGAACTCCGGATCGAGGCCGAGGATTCGCCTGACAACCCTCCCGGCGAAACCATGACGGGAACCCGGGTCAGTCGATCCTTCACGGTGGACAACACCCCTCCGGTCATTTCCGACCTGACGGTGGGGGTTGACGGCACGATCCGGTTCCGCGCCAGCGATGCCGGAAGTCCAATCCGACGGGCCTCGGTCTCCGTGGACGGCGGCCCCTCGCGGGTGGTGCGTCCGGTGGACGGGATCGCCGACTCAGCGAGCGAGAACTACGACGCCCGACTGGACGATTTCCCGGAGGGCGCCGGTTCGGCGATCGTAAAAGTGGAGGACGACATGGGGAACTGGGGCGCCGCCGAGGCCCGGGTCGGCAACTGATCTTTCGGTGGCCCGCTGGCCAGGGACCGCCGGTGTTCACGCCCCCACCGGGAGAACTGGCCAGCACCGCTGCGCGAAGCGCCGCGAGAGCGCACATCGTCAACCCCGAAGAAACGCGGGGACGGCTTGGAACGCCGGCCTCCGGCCGGCACCGCGCGGGAGCGCGAAACCCGCGCCGATGACGCTCGGTCATGCCAACGTGAGCGGCCAAAAACCGTAGCGTGAGCCCGCACGGATCGAATATTCGGCCGAAGTCCGCCGAATCCGATCCACCCCGGCGTCTCTCGGTGTTCACCCGCGTACCCGTCCCAGGCGCCACCAAGACCCGCCTGACGCCCCCGCTCACCCCGGCCCGCGCGGCCGCCCTCCAGCGCGCGATGACCGAAGACTTGCTGGAGCGGTTCGCGCGGCGGTTCCGTGCGGACGATCGGGGTCTGGAGCGACCTGGGGACCTGTCGCTTGAAGTGCGCTGTGACGGAGATCCGTCACCCGCCGCGCTGGACATTCCCGCGGTATGGACCGTGAATCCCCAAGGGGGCGGAAATCTTGGCGAGCGCCTGGCGCGCGCGGCCCGGGACGCCCGGCGCGACGGCGTGGACCGCCTCGTCATCATCGGTTCGGACGCTCCCCTGCTGCCCACCGCGCTGGTGGAAACCGCGTTTTCGGAATTGGACCATCGGGACGCCGTCCTCGCCCCTGCCGAGGACGGCGGCTACGTCCTGATCGCCATAGCGGTAGAACGCTTGCCGGAGACCGCCCTTGACTGTCTGTTCGCAGGCATTCCCTGGGGCACCGGAGCGGTTCGGCAAGCCACCGCCGATGCCGCCGGCCGCGCCGGCCTAAGGTTCGGCGAACTGCCCTCCCACTGGGACGTGGACCGTCCGGAAGACCTGCCCCGCCTCGCGGCCGCGATCCGAGCCCTGGACCAAACCGACCTTCCGCGGCGCACGGCCGCCATCGTCATCGAAGACGTCCCTTGACCGCCTTGCGGGTCTCCTCATTCTCGAAGGCGGGTTCGTAGGATCGCACTTGCGAGTCCGTCAGCCCGGCGGCGGCGAGGCGCACTCGCCACTCGCGGCGAACTGTGAGAGCCATCAAAGCTGCCATCTGGACCGCCTGATCCCGCTGGATTTCGAAGAAGGGGGCGGCCTCGAGCGCCGCCTCAAGCGAAGCATCGCTGCCGCTGAGTTCACTGATTCCGGTTTCAAGGTGGCGTTGACGTTGAGGTTCCGGATTGATGTCGAACGCCGGAGCCAGGATCCAGCGGCCACCCCCGGTGTGCAGCAAGCCGTGGTTCTTCAAATGATCGTCACCGTTCGCGACGAAGATCGTGAAGAGGATGCGGCGGTACAGCTCCTCAAGCTGCCGCAGCGGACTGGCAGCGTAGGTGCGCAGAGCTTCGGCGATATCGGTATAGAAAGCGGTGCTACCGGGGGCGAGCCCGAGGAACGACAGCGCCGACAGGTAGTGGATCCGATCCGTTCCGGTCCGATCGAATCGCTGGATCAGGGCGACCGGCAACTCAGAGTCGCCAAGCGCGATCCGTCCGTTTGCCGCATTGATGCCAACACCGGCGGCGAGTTCCAGGGTGGCGACCTCCACTCGCTCGATCGGACGGCTGTCATGTCGGGTCGTAAACTTCGCGACCACGAGCCGGTCGTCCTGATCACGCAGGCTTGCCTTTGGACGCGCGCCGCCGAGCGAACCGGCGGTCCGCACCAGCGCGCGCAACTCGGGACCGCTCAACGCGTCGGAGCTGGCTGCCCGCCGCAGCCCGGGAAGAGACTCCAGCGCAGGCGGTGTCTCGGGATGGGCCAGCGGCGCACCCCCGTCGTCAAGGTAGCGGAGCGCTCCTTGCCGGGTCGCGTCGTTCACGGCCAGGAGGTAGTCGATTTCGGTGAGCGTGCCCGGTAGCGCCCGGCGAATGAGCCCCCTACCCCAAGCGTCCGGGGCGCCGTCGCTGAAGACTCCTGAGAGCGCCGGGCGACGATCCGATCCCGAGCCGGAAGCGAAGAACGGCGCCGGCGCGAGAGGCAAACCCGGCGAGATCGCAAAGCTCGTGGGGTCGCCGAGCCATGACGGGAAATACCGAAACATGCTCGTTTCCCGCCGGCCGTCCGACTCGAATACCAGATCGCCGACCTCGCGGAGCGCTTCGCCGAACGCCACGCGAACCTGCCGCGTGGTCTTGGGCATCGCTCGCGCCTAGCAGCCTGTGGACAAAGTGGCGTGAGCGCCGAGGCGGGGGAGGCGCCCGGCTGACAAGGCGCGTGAGGGAGGAATACCGAGTGTATTTCGACCGAAACGCAACGATGAGCGAAACGAAGTGGAGCGTTTCAGCCGGGATGAATCGCCCGCCGAGCCCCCACCGGGAGAACTGGGCCGCGTGACTTTGTCCACAGGCTGCTAGGCCCCGAGCGAATGAGGGCGACGGATGCGTTGGGGAAGGCTAGCGACATCCAACAGCAGACCGGCATCGTCGCGGGAGACATCGATGATCTCGGGAAGCCGCCCAAGCTCCCCGAGCGCGAGCAGCGCCATGGCGAAGGCCCCCATCGAAACTCCGGGTTCGCCATTTTCCAGCCGGGCAAGGGTCCCGAGAGAGACCCCCATGCGCTCCGCAAAGTCCGCCATGGGCATGCGGCGCTTCTTCCTGGCAATACGGAGGTTCCGGCCGAGGGTCCGTAGCGAGCGGGCAGCCGAGGGAGTCATTGGTCTTGCCATAACAATCTATATTTTAGATGCTATCCATAGTAACAATCAATTTTCCATCAATAGAATCCAGTCACCTCCTCTCCGACCCTCACCGCCCATAGCGACGCGCCTCCCACCGCGCGCCTTCGCGCCCCCTTCACGGCATATCCCAAACTCACATCGCCATTCATCACCAATTGGAGCGCCGGTGTTCACACCGGCACGCCCGCCGCAGGCGGGCGATCGCTGCCCTCGGGGCAGCGACGCGCCGCCGTCAACCCTCGCGGTCAGCGACAGCGGAAACGCGTGCTCCGGTCCACGCTGACGGTGCCGGGCAGGCCATCGCGCGTCCGGCCCCATCCTGCGTCCCGCGAGAGCGCGCAGCGATAAACCATCCGCGGCGCTACGCGCCGCTGTGCCGGCCCCCACCGGGAGAACTGGCCAGAGGTCGGCGTTCCAAGCCGTCCTCGCGCTTCCTCTCGGTCGGCAGTCCCACTCCCTGCCATCGTCAGGTCGCCGAGTAAGCCGCCGCCTACCGCCCGCCTCCGGACCCCCTCACCACCGCGATCGCCTCCTCGATCTGCGTCCGCAATGCCTCGAAGCGGCGGCGGTGGACCATGGTGGGGGCGTCCAGCGTCCCCTGCCGGACATCGTCCCCGGTGAACTCGCCGTACAACCGTCCGAGACGCGCGAGCGTGGATGGGTTTCGGAACCCACCGCCCGGTCTGAGTTGCCGGACGGCCTCGCGAGCGGCGTCGGAAAGCGCGTCCGGATCCCCCGCCGCTTCACCGACGCGGCACGCCTCCCGAATGGCCGCTCGGATCTCGGCCAGGAACGCCGCGCGCTGCGCGTACGCTGCCTCGGTCACCGCGACCGACGGATCCAGTTGGACTTCGAGCGGAACCGGGGCCACGTCCCCGGCGCCCGTCAGCCGGACCTCATAGATCCCGGCCCGAACTCGGGGCGGCGCGGCGCCGCAGATTCCGGGTGCGTCCTCGGAAGCGGCGCCCGCCCGGAGGTCCCAGACGATCCGCTGGAAGCCGGACCGCGCCTCGACCGCGGGACTCGCGACCACCTCACCGGACGAATCACGGATTTCGAGCGCTGGGGGAGCCCCCTCGGCGTCCGGAAGGAACACGGTCAGGAGCGCTCCGACCGGCGGGTTCTCCCCGGCGTAGCGGGCCTGCGCCTCGTAGCTTTCGTGCTTCCAAGGAAGGAACACCAGGGCTGGGCGAGGCTCGAAGAGCTCGGCCGCGCTGGTCTCCGGATCGTGCCACGCGAGCGGAGCGCTGTCATCCAGGATGTAAATCGAGCGTCCGTGCGTACCGAGGACGAGATCGCGCTCGCGCGGATGGATCTCGATGTCATCCACCGGGACGTGGGGGAGTCCTCCGCCCACCCGCACCCAGGAACTGCCGCGATCGAAGGAGTAGAACGCGCCGACCTCGGTGCCGGCCACCAGCAGGTTTTCGCCTTGAGGATGCTCGACGACGTCGTTCACCCATCCCCGCGGCAGCCCGGCGCCAATGGGAGCGAAACTCGCTCCCCGATCTTCGGAAACGAAGATGTACGGCGCGAAGTCTCCAAGGTGGTGGCGATCCACACCTACGTAGACCCGGTCCTCCTGGTGCGCCGAAGGCGCAACGCGGCTGATGGTCGCGCGAAGCGCCTCGAGCGGGAGACCGGCCTCCAGAAACTCCCAGTTGTGGCCGTCGTCGTCCGAACGGGCGAGGCGCCCGTCGTCCGATCCGACGTAGAGCAGACCAGGAACCAGCGGCGATTCCGCCAGGGTCGTCAGGGTGCCCCAGTCGCTGACCCCGTCGTGCATCGAGAGCATTCCCTCGGCGGGCAGCACACCGAGGATGGGAAGCTCGCTGCGGTCCTCGCGCAGCGTCAGATCGCTGGTGGCGCGCCAATCGCTGCCGAGATCATCCGACAGGAACAGGCGGTTGCCGCCGAAATACACCCGCCCCGCGGTGTGCGGAGAACTCGCCATCGGGGAGAGCCAGTGGAAGCGGTAGCGGTCCGCGTCCTCTTCCGGAAACGGACGGACGGTGGTCCGGTTTCCCGTGGCCGTGTCGAACCGGACGATGTTGCCGTTTTGGGAAGACACCAGCGCGATGCCCGATTCCCGCGGAACGGCTTCCTGGTCCATCCCGTCACCGAAGTTCGTCTGGCGCCAATCGCTGTTGAGGATGCCGGCCTGGTTACGGGTAGCCGAGGGTCCGACCCAGGAATGGGTGTCCTGGGCTCCACCGTAGATGTTGTACGGCGTCTCCATGTCGAGCGAGATCGCATAGAACTGGGTGAGCGGGATGTTGTTGATCTTTCTCCAGGTGACCGCCCGGTCCCACGACTCGTAGATCCCGCCGTCGTTCCCGAGAATCAGGTGCGCGGGCTCGTCCGGATCGATCCAGAGGGCGTGGTGGTCGCCGTGGACCCCGATGTCATAGGTCGGGGTCATGTCCCGGTTCGTCCGGAACGTCCGCCCGCCGTCGTCGGAGAGGTGGACCTGCGAGCCGAGCACGTAGACCCGGCGGATGTCCGTCGGGTCCACCTCGACGTGCGAGTAATACATCGGGCGCGGGTTCAGGTCCGAGATCTTTTCCCAGGAGGCACCGCGGTCGCGCGACAGGTAGAGGCCGGAATCGGTGGCGTGCTCGACGAGCGCAAACACGCTCAGTGGATCGGAGCCGGCGATCTCCAGGCCGATGCGGCCGACGGGGCCCTCCGGGAGCCCTTCCGTGAGGCGCTCCCAGGTGTCTCCGCCGTCCGTGGTCCGGAAGATGCCACCTTCCGATCCCCCGCCGTTGAACCCCCAGGGAGTCCGACGGCGGGTGTAGGCGCCGGCGTAGAGGATGGCCGGATTCCGGGGATCCATCTCGAGATCCACTACCCCGGTGTCAGCGGAGATCTCGAGAACCTGCTCCCAGGTACCGCCGCCATCCTCGGTCCGGAAGACGCCTCGCTGACCACCGGAGCGCCAGAGCGGCCCGAGCGCGGCCACGAACGCGCGGCGCGGCTGATCCGGATCGGGAACGATCCGCCCGATGTGTTCGGTTTCCTCGAGGCCGGCGTGGCGGAAGGAGTCCCCCCCATCGAAGGACACGTACACCCCGTCGCCGAAGGAGGAACTCTGCCGGTTCGCCGGCTCGCCGGTTCCGACCCAGACGGTCGCCGGATCGGATGGGGAGAGCGCTACCGCCCCGATCGAGGTCGTCCCGAAGCGATCGAACAGCGCATCCCACGTCGCGCCGTTATTCCGGGTCCGGAACAGACCGCCGGACGCGGTAGCGACGTAGAACTCGTGCGGCCGGCCCGGGACCACGGCGAGGTCGGATACCCGGCCCGCCATCACCGCCGGTCCGATCGAGCGGAGCGGCAGGTCGTCCATGACGGGGAACGGCTCCGGGTCGCCCGCCGGCTGCGCGGCTGCGGGAGCAGCAGGCAGGAGAACGAGGCTGAGAGCGAGGAGTAGAAGGGCGCGGTGGATCATGCGGTTTCTCCGGATGGATATGAGCCGAATAGGGTATGTGAACACCCACGCCCCCTCTCCAACTTCCACCGCCCGGGGCGACGCGCCTCCCGCCGTGCGCTCTCCAATCACCCCTCCGGCACGCACCGGCCTCAGACTGCCACCCGTCCCCAATTGGAGCGCCGGTCTTCAGACCGGCATCGCTCCCCGCAGGGGAGTGAAACTCCCGTCGCCAATCCCCGCATGGCGCAGCAGGCAACGAGGATGGCGCAACGTCACCCACGCGTCCGCACGACGTTTCGCCGTCCCCGGATAGGCCCGGTTTAGTCGGCGCCCCGAGCGGTGGGCGTCTCGCGGCCTTCGGCCGCGATGCCGGTCTGAAGACCGGCGCTCCCAGCCCCCTACCCGATCCCGTGTCGGCGAAGCTTCTGCCACAACCCCTGGCGCGAGATGCCCAGTTCCCGGGCGGCGCGGACGCGGCTTCCGGCAGCGCGCCGGAGCGCGCGCACCAACACGATCCGCTCGAAGGCCGCTCGCGCGGCAACCAGTCTGCGGATTTCCAGGACCGAAAGGAGGGGCTCCGGGGAAGTTTCAACGGGATCGTCAGGGAGCGGCGGCGGCCCCGCCACCATCTCCGGACGAATCGCCGTGACTTCGGGCTGCCGCAGGAGCGCACCGGCAAGGACCGATTCCAGCTCGCGAACGTTCCCCGGCCAATCGCGGCGGGCGAGCACTTGAAGGGCCTCGTCGGAAAGCCTGGGTAACGGGAGCCCATGTCGCTCGGCCAGCCGCGACAGGAGCGCGGCGGCAAGCTCGGGAAGTTCGCTTTTCCTCTCACGGAGCGGCGGCAGCCGGAGACGGACGACGTTCAGCCGATAGAACAGATCGGAGCGAAAACGGCCGGCGGCCGCCAGTTCGGCGAGGGGTCGGTGCGTGGCGGCGACCAGGCGGAAATCGGATCGTCGTAACCGGATCTCACCCACCCGCCGGAATTCCCGCTCCTGGAGCGCCCGCAGCAAGAGCCGCTGCCCCCGCGGAGACATTTCTCCGACCTCATCCAGAAACAGGGTGCCGCCGTCCGCGGCTTCCAAAAGCCCCGGGCGGGCGGAATCGGCGCCGGTGAACGCTCCCCGGGCGTGTCCGAAGAACTCGGCCTCCAGCAATTCGTCGGGAAGCGCCCCGCAGTTCACGGCAACGAGGGGTTGCCGGCGCCGGGGGCTGCGGTCGTGCAGATAGCGGGCGAGGAGTTCCTTCCCGGAGCCCGTTTCCCCCTCGATGAGTACCGGTACGTCAAAGCGGGCAATCCGCCCGGCTTCGGTGAGCAACGCCCGCATGGCGGGCGAAGCGGCGATCAGTGCCGCGGGAGACGGTTTCCCGTCAGCCGCGTTCGCGAACGACCGCACCGTGGTTCGCCTTCAGTCGCTTGAGGATGGTGCGCCGCACCTTGGCAATGTCGCTGTCGTTCAGCGTCCGGTTTCGCGCCTGGTATCGGACGGAGATGCCGAGGGATCGTCTTCTCCGCGCCGCGCCGCCCACGGCGGCCGGCTCGTCCAGCAGATAGTCGTCGAAGACCCGAGCGTCCACGACCAGCGGATGCCCGAGCGCCTCTCGCACGAGATCCTCGGCCAGCACTTCCGGACCGACAAGCAAAGCGAAATCTTCGACGGCGGACGGGTGACGTGGCAGCGGAGTCGCAATTGTCGGCTTGGTCATGTGCGGAGCGGCCGCCAGCAGCGTCGCAAGGTCCAATTCCCAGAGGAAGGCGTCCGCTTCGACTCCGAAAAAGGCGGCAACTTCGGGGTCGACCTGGCCGAGCACCCCGACCACGCTTCCTTCCACCGTGGCCTCCGCGGTCCGCCCGGCGAGGAAACCGAACGCGGATGACGGCCGGAAGCTGGGCGAGGTTCGCAGGCCGGCGAGGACATGTTCGAGCGTTGCCTTGGCGTCGAAAAAGTCCAACGCCTCGTCTGTCGGATTTCCGAAGCGATCCATTCGGACCCCGGTGACGAGCGCCACCGCCGCTTCCCGCTCCTCCGGTCGGCCGTCACCGCCCGCCGCCGTGGAGTGATAGGACCTTCCGACTTCGAAGAAGCGTACCGCCTTGGCTCCCCGGGCCAGGTTGCGAGCAGCGGCGCGCAAAATCCCGGGTCGAAGCGACGTCCGCAGCGTGTCCCGGGCCTCTCCGAGCGGGTTTTGAACCTTGAGGAGGGGAACCTGGCGCATCTCGGGCGGCGTCACCACGGCGAGATCTGCATCCGATATGAGCGAGTACGTCTGCACTTCAAAGAGCGCGGCTTCCGAGGCGAGGTCCCGCGCCCGCTCACGAAGCTCGCGGGCGGGAAGCAGCGGATGATGGGGAATCGCGCCGGCGAGCGGAGCGGCGGGCAGGTCGTCGTACCCCGCGATGCGCGCCACTTCTTCCACCAGGTCGTCGGGAACCCGAACGTCGCGGCGCCAATAGGGCACCCCGACCGAAAGCGATTCCCCCTGCTCTTCCACTTCGAACCCGAGGTCGTCGAGAGCGGAACGCACCGCCTCCGGGGAAATCTCCATCCCCAGCACCTGCGGGATCCGTGACCGGCGCAGTTGGACGTGGACGCGAGGTTCGGGCGCCGGCCACGCATCCACCATGCCCGCCGCAACGCGTCCCCCAGCGTGTTCCGTGAGCAGCCGGCACACCCGCGCGGAAGCGATGGCCGGCAGTTCCGGAGGAAGTCCCCACGCGAAGCGCCGCGCGGCGTCCGAAAACAGGTCGAAGGCGCGGGCCGTTCGGCGAACGTTCGCCTGCTCGAAGTTCGCGACTTCAAGGAGGACGTTCCGGGTGGAATCCGTAATCTCGGTCTGGAGACCCCCCATCACGCCAGCGAGTGCGATGGCTCCGCCAGGATCCGCGATGACCAGCCGGCTGGGGTCCAGTTGCCGCGTCTTTCCGTCCAGGGTGGTCAAGGTTTCGCCCGCCGCGGCCCGCCGAACGATGATGTGATGGTCGAGGACCGTGTCGTAGTCGAAGGCATGGACCGGCTGACCCAGTTCGAGCATCACGTAGTTGGTGATGTCGACCAGGTTGTTGATCGGACGCATGCCCGCAGCGGTGAGCCGTTCCTGCATCCACGCAGGAGAAGGGGCGATCTCGACATCCTCGATCAGCGCCAGGGTGAAGCGGCGGCAAAGATCCGGGGCGGCAATCTCGACCGAGGCGCGCCCGGCGATGGCGGGCCCCGGCCGCGGCGTCGAGACGTCCGGTGGCGTCAAGGGGGCACGGGTAAGCGCCGAGACCTCGCGGGCCACCCCCAGCACACAAAGGGCATCGGCGCGGTTCGGTGTGAGGTCGAATACGAAGACCCGGTCTCCGAGGACCTCACCGAGCGGAGTGCCCGGCGGGCGGGCGGTGTCGAGTACCAGGATCCCCTCATGTTGGACGGACAGCCCCAGTTCCGCTTCCGAACACACCATCCCTCCGGACACCACGCCGCGAATCCGCGATTTCTTCAGTTTGCGCGCGCTGCCGGTCCGGGGGTCGATGAGCATGGCCCCCTCCGACGCAAAGGCGATGTCCTGTCCGGCCGCGACGTTCGGCGCCCCGCAGACGACCGTCTGATGCTCCCCTCCCTTGTCCACCGTCACCAGGCGGAGGCGGTCGGCATCGGGATGGGGACGCACCTCCAGAACCCGCCCGACCACCACCTGGTCCCAGTCGCCGCCGAGTTGTTCGATGTCCGTGACTTCGAGACCCGCCAGGGTCAACCGATGGGCGAGAGCCTCAACGTCTTCCGGCAGGGAAACCATGGTTTCCAGCCACCGCAGCGGGACGCGCATGACTAGCAGCCTGTGGTGGAACCCGGGTGAGCGCCGAGAGCGGCAGTTCTCCCGGTGGGGGGGAGGCGCCCGGCTGACAAGGCGCGTGAGGGAGGAGCCCCCACCGGGAGAACTGGCCCGGGTGTATTCCGACCGAAACGCAACGATGAGCGGCGCGAAGCGACGTGGTTCAGGCGGGATGGATCGCCGCTCGAGCCCCCACCGGGAGAACTGGGCCGCTTGGGTTTCACCACAGGCTGCTAAAACTGGCGAAGGAAACGAAGATCGTTTTCGTAAAAGCGTCGGATGTCCCGGATTCCGTGCCGGAGCATCGCGATCCGCTCCACGCCGAGACCTGCGGCGAATCCGGTGTAAATCTCCGGGTCGTACCCCATGTTGGCGAGGATCTCGGGATGCACCATGCCGGCTCCGAGGATTTCGATCCAACCGTCGGGGCTGCTGATCGAGACCTCGACTCCGGGCTCCACGAAAGGAAAGTAGTCACAGCGGAAACGGATCTCCCGGTCCTCCCCGAACAGATGCCGGGCGAACTCGTACAGCGTGCCCTTGAGGTGCGCGAGGGTGAGGCCCCGGTCCACTGCCAGGACCTCCGTCTGCGTGATCATCCACTCGTGGGTGGCGTCGGTGGCCTCGTTCCGGTACGTGCGTCCGGGAGCGATGAGACGGATTGGTGGCTCGTGCTGCTCCATATAGCGGATCTGGTTCGGTGAGGTGTGGGTGCGTAGCAGGAGCGGCGTCTCGCCGTCGCGGCTTTCGAGGTAGAACGTGTCCATCGCGTCCCGCGCGGGGTGGTCCGCCGGGATCCGGAGAGCTTCGAAGTTGTAGTACTCGAGTTCGACCTCGGGTCCCTCGATCACGTGGAACCCCATCGAAGCGAAGGCGGCCACGATGGCGCGCTCCGTCCTCGTGATGGGATGGAGTCCGCCGGAAGGAAGCGGGCGCCCGGGAAGACTCACGTCGAGCGATGCCAGATCCTGTGTCCGACGGGCCTTCATTTCGGCCTGTTTCACCTGCAGGGCCTCACCGAGGCGGGTCTTCGCATCGTTCAACAACCGACCGACGGCGGCCCGGCGGGAGGGATCGAGACGTCCGAGGACGCGAAGCGAAAGAACGAGTCGCGACTTTCGTCCGAGGTGCTCGGTTCGCCATACCTCAACGTCCCGCTCCTGGTCGAGGCGGAATAACGCCCCGACCGCTTCCGAGACTTCCGCCTCGGAAAGCAGGGACTCCGGATCGGGGACAGTCACGAACGCACTCGGGAAACCGGCAGGTGGGTGGGCGGAAGGAGCGCCGACAGCGCGGCCGGTCTCACGCCGGATCTCTTTTTCATAGTAACTCGCCATCCGGGCTCCACGGGCTCCGGAAACGCTGTTTGATCAGCGCGCGAGCCAGGGCCATCGACGGCGCTCGCCTGGCGCAACGCCAGGAAGTCGTTGATTCACTGCAACCGAAGTTGAGTCTCTTCATCGTGCGAAGGGCCGGGACCGGGACCGTGTTCGGATACGAGGCTTTGACAGATCCCCATCCCCGAATGTAAAGTGGCCGACCCAATCTGGACGCGGGGTGGAGCAGTCTGGTCAGCTCGTCGGGCTCATAACCCGAAGGTCGCGGGTTCAAATCCCGCCCCCGCCACCGGATTCCAGACCCGGGGTTATTCTCCGGGTCGGAAGGCTTGTGTACCCGCCCAGGCGCCCCACCACCGCGCCCAGCCCCCCTCTGGTTCCCCATCCGGTTCCATGAACCTTTGTCGCCGCGGGGAAACCCCGGTGAGCGCAGCGCGCCCGGGCTCGCATCCAGGCCGCGTCTGCCGGACACCAACCAGCAGGCGCGACCCATGACCGTTCTCCGGTACTGGCTGCGCACCCGCTGGCCCTTCGGCGCCGCCACCGGAGCCGCCGTCAGCGTGCTCGTCGCCGGCACGGTCGGATTCATGTGGATCGAAGAGTGGGACACCCTCGACGCCTTCTACATGACGGTGATCACCCTCTCCACCGTTGGGTTCGAAGAGGTCCGGCCGCTGTCGGATGCCGGGCGGCTGTTCACCGTCGGTCTTATCCTCGGTGGGGTCGCGACCCTGGGCTACGCGCTCGGGGCTCTCGCAGAGCGCATCATGGAGGCGCCGAAGCGGCGGCAGGAAAGGAGAATCCGGCACATGAAGAACCACATCATCGTTTGCGGCTTCGGAAGAATGGGGCAGCGGGTCGTTGCCGGCCTCGGACAGCATGACAACCCGGTATGTGTCATCGAAAAGACTGCGGCTGGCGTTCAGTTGGCAACCCGCCAGGGAGTGGGAGCAATCGAGGGGGACGCCACGGTCGAAGAGACACTCGAGCAGGCCGGGGTAGGACGGGCGTCGACGATCGTAACCCTGCTGCCCAACGATGGGGACAACCTGTCGATCACCATGACCGCCAAGGCGCTGCGCCCCGGAATTCGGGTGATCGCCCGGTCCGAGGAAGACCGTTCCCGCGCCAATCTGGAACGGGCCGGGGCCGCCGCCGGAGACGTGATTTCCCCGCACACCACCGCGAGCCGGGTCGTGGTCCGGAACCTTTGCAGTTCCGGCACCCATCGCCTGCTGCATGGAATCACCGAGATGACCCACCGGGGCTTCGGAGCCGGAGACATTCTGGTAACCCCCGAATCCGGCCTCGCGGGAAAGACAATCGCCGAGTCCGTATTGGGCAAAGACCGCATCGTCCTCGTCCTGGGCATCGAAAGGGACGGGGAGCCAATGACGATCGCCCCGCGCGGGAACCAACGGCTCAAGAGCGGAGACACCCTGATCGTCCTGGGAGATGTCGACGACCTCCGAAGCCTGGGCGCCCGACTCGAAGAGATCGCCGTGGACTCGCTGTGAGGAGCGCGGGAGACGCGGAACCGTCCTGGTGCGATCCAACCTTCTCGATGGGAAGCCAGGTACCGCCCGGCTCCCCTCGGCGTTCGGCGGACCCCGGACCCGCGCCGCGCAGTAATCTCGGCGGGAAAGTCTCACCGAGTATTTGATGTCCCCGCCGCAGCTACCCCCTTACCGCGCCAGCCTCTGGTACGGGGCGGCCTACACCAGCGTGTTTGTGCTCGTCGCTCTCGGCCGCCTCCTGCTCATGGAAGACATTTCGGTGTCCCGGATGGATGCCGCCGCGCTGATCCCGGGGTTGTTCTTCGCCTATGCGGCCGGCTGCGTCTTCGCTCTACCGCTGATCTGGACCCTGCGCCGCTTCCGGATGAACGCCAGGGTTCCGATCGCACTCTGGTTTGTTGCCGTTCCCTTTTCGGCTCTCGGCAGCGTCTTCGGGGGCCTGCTCGGCCCACCCGGGATCCTGCTGCTGGGAGGGACGCCCATCCTTGCCGCGCTCGGTCTGGCCTTCGCCGTCCAGGCGGTCTGGACGCGATTCCGCCCGGGAAAGACGGGCGACTGAGCCGGCGAGTGGATTCGAACCACCGACCTGCTGATTACGAATCAGCTGCTCTACCCCTGAGCTACACCGGCTAGCCCGTGGAATCTAATTGTAGGCCGTTCTCGATGTCCGGAACGCCACCCGCGAGGACCTCACCCTCGCCGGTCGGCCACGACGTGCAGCCGGCGGATGGCAGCGCGTTGTCAAGGTTGAGCGGCGGCACCGCGTAGATCCGCTGGACACACGTAGAGACATACTCCAGAGTCCGACAACCATGGCGAAGCGTCTTGCCGGCAACCTCGCGCTGCTCATGCTGGTGGTGAATCCACTGGCGGCCCAGGAGTTTCCGCCCGGCTACGTCGATCCGGCTCCTCTTCTTGCCGCCGTCGCCGAGGAGATCGGCGAGGCCGACCTGCGCTGCATCACGTTCTCCGGCAGCGGCTACGCCGGCGCGGTGGGCCAGACATTCGAGAACGCGGTCAACGTCGACTGGCCGCGCATCGACGCGCTGGCGAACTACACGCGCGTCATCAACTGGGAAGCCGGCACCAGCGTGGAGACGTTCGACCGGCAACCGGGCCTGGCGCCGGCGTCCTGGAAGTACGGTCTCGGCTGGCGCGGCGGCACGCCGACCCAGAAGGAAACGCGGCAGACGCACGTCACCGCCGGCGAGTTCTCGTGGCACCTGGACGGCGACGGCCCGCCGGTCGCGGTGCCGCCCGAAATCGCCGAGGTGTACCAGCTCGACATGTGGCTCAACCCGCACGGGTTCGTCAAGGCGTCCCGCCTGCCAGGCGCGAATCCGGTGGCATTCTGGCGCTGGGAGCAGATCGAGAAGGGCCGCGACGGCAACGTCGTGAGCCCGAAGAAGATGCACGTCGTCGCGATCACCATGTTCGGCAAGTACCGGGTGGACGCCACGATCAACTCCCGGAATCAGATTCAACGGCTCAAGACGACGGTGAACATCCCCGCCCTGGGCGACTTCAACATCGAGCACGAGTCCACGAATCACGTCTCGTTCGGCAACATCAAGTGGCCGACCGACTGGCACTCGCACCAGGGCTGGGACGACAACTGGCAGTTCTACCGGCAAAGCACCGGGCATAACGCCTACGGCGGCACGTTCGCGGACATCCGGCCCAACGAGTGCGGCGACCCGGTGCCGGTGCCGGAGTCGGTCGCCGGGGCGGACTGGTCCACCGAGGTAACGGTCGACGAGATCGCCGACGGCGTGTATCGGCTCGGCGGCGGTCCCGCGAGCAGCTACCTGGTGGAGTTCAGCGACTTCGTGGCGGTCTTCGAAGCCCCCGGCGACGAGGACCGGAGCCTGAAGGTCATCGACCGGATTACGAAGCTGGCCCCGGACAAGCCGATCCGCTGGGTGATCGCGTCCCACCCGCACTTCGACCACATCGGGGGGCTGCGCACGTACCTGCACATCGGATCGACCATCGTCACCCACATCCTCAACCTGGAGTTCCTGAACAACGACGTGCTGACCTACGAGCCGAGAACAATCAAGCCGGACATCGTCTCCAGGTGGCCGCCGACCGAGCTGGCCGAGGGCTACAACTACGAGGCGATCCAGGAGAACTACGTCATCACCGACGACTCCCGGATCCTGCGCGTCTACTACGTGCAGCCGCTACGACACGTCGCCGGGATGCTGATGGCGTACCTGCCGGCCGAGCGCATCGCGTTCCAGGCCGACCTGTTCGACACCCACGAGCCGCCGAAGCAGGCGCAGCTGCCGTCGATGCGCGCCCTGCAGACGCAGGTGGAGCGCATGCACCTGGACGTGGAGACGCTGGCCCCGGTGCACGGGGAGCCGGTGCCCTGGAGCGACTTCCTCGCGGCGCTGGAGCAGCTCGAGCAGTAAGAGATCGGCGGGGCCGGAGACGGTGACGCCGGCTTCGCGATGACCGTAGCCACTGCACACCGTTCGGAAAGCGGTGACCTCGCCTACCAGCGGGAAATCCTGGAGGGGGTGGCCCGCACCTTCGCTCTCACCCTCCGCGCACTACCGGGAACTCTCTACGACGCTACCGGCAACCTGTACCTCCTCTGCAGGATCGCGGACACCATCGAAGACGAACCCACCCTCTCCCCCGACGAAAAGGCGGCCTTCTCGGGCCGCTTCGTCGAACTCGTGGCCGGCCAGGGTGATCCGGCCGCCTTTGCCCGCGAACTGGGCGCGCTGCTTTCTTCGGCCGCCACCGAAAGCGAGCGGGACCTGGTGGCCAATGCCCCGCGAATCCTGAGGGTGACCGTCCGGCTCAGCGACCCTCAGCGGGCGGCGATTCAGCGCTGCGTCCAGATCATGACGCGAGGCATGGTGGAGTTCCAGCGGAGCGCCAGCGCCGACGGCCTCCGGGACGTGGCTCAACTGGACCGCTACTGCTACCACGTCGCCGGCGTCGTCGGGGAGACCCTCACCGCGTTCTTCTGCGACCACTCCGCCGAGATCGCAAAGCGGCGTCACGATCTGCTCGCCCTGTCGGTTTCCTTCGGAAAGGGGCTGCAGATGATCAATGTCCTCAAGGACATCTGGGAGGACCACCGGCGCGGGGCGTGCTGGCTTCCCCGGGACGTCTTCGGCGCGGCCGGCGTGGAACTGAGGTCCCTCTCCCCCGGGCGAACGGGTCCCGGCTTCGCCGGGGCGCTGATGGAGCTGGTGGCGATCACGCACCGGCATCTCGCCAATGCGCTCCGCTACATCCTGATCATTCCGGCGGGGGAAACGGGGATTCGACGGTCCTGTCTTTGGCCGCTGGGTCTCGCGGTCCTCACCCTGCAACGGATACGGCGAACCCCCGGATTCAGCAGCGGACGGGAGGTGAAGGTGTCCCGTCGCACCGTCGGCGCGGTCGTCTTCGTCAGCAACATCTTCGCGCGTTCGAACCTGGCGTTGGGGCTGCTCTTCAAACTGCTAGCCCGGGGCCTCCCCGAGACGCCGCCGGCTCGCTGAAGCCGTCTCCCGGCAGCGGAACCGAAGCCGATTCGATCTACCGGCTATCGATTCACGTTGAGGCGGACGACCACGCCCAGGGTCAGCGCGGAAACAGTGGGGCTTCCCATCCCCCCTTCGGCGAGCCGCAGCACATCACCCTCTTCATCCCGGTACTCGATGTAGCGGTAGTCGAAGGCAAGCGAGACCGGAATCCGCGGGAAAGGCACCTTGATCCCGAATCCGAAAACGACGGCTCCCGACTCCAGAGCCTCCCCTCCTTCGATCTCCGAGGTTCGCCACGCGTAACCCACCACCGCGTAGGGAGTGACAGCAGCGCGCGGCCACTGCGCCACGGCCGATACCGAAGCCTCCTGACTTACCTGCTCAAGAGGCTCTCGAAAAAAGGTGACTCCGGCTTCCTCGTCCGTGACCGAGAACTCGAACTCGGTCGTCGTTCGAGTAAAACCGGCTTCCGCTCCGATATACCGGTTCACGAAGAAGGCGCCGCGGGCGCCGAAGTGCTGGCCGAACCCGACATCGGAAGCCTCACCTGACACCGTCTGAAAAATGTTCCTGGAAAAGCCCAGATCCTGGTCCACCAGTTGGCTCCCGATCACGACGGCCGCTTCAGCATGCGTCCAGTCGCCGGGTCGCGAAAAAACCGGACCTTGGCGGGCAGGTGCGGTCTGGGCGACGCCGGAGGCGCTCTCGGATGCCTCCCGGAGGCTCTGGAGAATGTCCCGGAGCCGGCCGGATTCGGGGTCATGGGCCACGGACTCTTCGGAGTGGCGTCCCGCGCTCTTCTCCGAGGGGAACGCGGCGGCGGGGACCGCCGTCAGTACAACGAGTAGCGCGGCAGACCCCAGTCGCCGCAGATTCACTGCCCGACCTCGAGGTTGACCTCGGTGGCCGTCCCGTCGGCAACCGCCACCAGATGCGGATAGACGGTGACGTTGAAATCGTGATCGGCGGCGCCGAAGGGGAAGAAATAGGCGCGCGCGCCGTGATTCACGGGTATCGGGTTCACTCGCAGCGTGTAGGTCCCGTCCGGCAGGCCCGCAATTTCGTAGTTTCCCTCTTCGTCGCCCCAACCGCCCACCGTGTGGTCGAGCAGGGGCTCGTAGGCGACGACGTGGGCGTAGCGGACCGCCTCTCCCGACGTGCGGCGGACTACGCCCTGAATGCTGCCGGTCTCCGCGGCCGAACCCGGGTAGAGGAGGGACGCTCCGGTGATGTCATCGGCAGTGAGGGTGCGCCCCAGCGAGGTGCCGCTGCCGAAGCCGTACGGCCACATTACGGACGAGCCGGCGAGCAACGCGCCTTCGGATTGGCGCCCGACGCCGGAATGGCCGAGGCCGAGAAAGTGGCCGGCTTCGTGAACCATCGTGGATTGGTAGTCCCAACCTCCGCGTTCCGGCGTATCCGTCCAGTTGTAGGCCGGGTTCACGATGATGTCGGACTCGGCGATGGCGCCCGTCTCGATGATGGTGAGCCAGCTCGTCACGGACAGCGTGATCTCGGAGAGACCCAACTCGGCCATGTGTTCCCGGGTGGTGAAGCCGACCGTGTTCGTCCTGTCAAAGAACTCGAAGGGACGCTGGTTGGTCTTGCCACGGTAGGAAAACGCGAGACCGACCTCTTCGGGAGCGACCCAGGTGTCGAAGGCGGCCCTCGTCTCCGCCACCACCTCGTCCACGGTCATCCAGTTGTCAGCCACGTTGGCCACCCAGTACCCCACCGGACGCAGCCCGGAGGCCCACGCGAAACTCTGCCCCCGGATCAGTTGGTAGCCGGAAGCAGTCGGGATCCCGCCGGATCCGGCAAGCGCGACTACCGCCATCCCGGTCAGCCACCGGGGAAGGCGCGCGGCAACTCGGAACTTCGTCACTGGGCCAGGGCGTCACGCACGATGCGCCGCACGTCGTCGAGCGACGCGGGCACCTCGGAATCGGCCGCCCGGGCGTCCACCGGAAATCCGCCGGAATCCTCGAGCGTCAGGCCGGCGAGGGACCGCGCGAGGAGCTGTTCTCCGGTCGCCGGGTCGCGCTCCACCGTGAATTTCCCTGCCGCCATCCCCAGCACCGTCGGGATCCTGCCGGCTCCGCCGTCGCTGAAGACAAGAACCTCTTCCCCAAGACGGAACACCGGGGATCCCGCCACCACCAACCGGTAACCCTCGGCCTCTCCGCCCAGGATCCTCAGCGTCAGCAAATCGCGGCGCCCCCCCTTCAGATAGTCGTCGACGGCAACGGTGACGAAGGTGTAGATGCCGGTGCGCCGGGCATTCAATTGACTCGTGATTCCCACGACCTCACCCGTGAAGATCTGATCGGCCCGGCGGGCCATCTGGTCGAGGGGCAGGTGCCGGACGGTTGACGCTTCAAGCCCACCCGCAACGAGGAGCAACACGGCCAAGACCCCGCGGCGCACGGCGGACAGGCCCGTTATCGTGAACACGGACACTTGACTCCCAGCGGCTTCCGGCACAGCCTCAGAAAGTTAGCATGCGAACCCGACCTCGTCCCGCATCGCCGCCCTCCCGGTGGAGCGCCGGTCTTCAGACCGGCATCGCCCGCCACAGGCGGGCGAAACTCCCATCCTCGCCCCCCGCATGGCGCAGCAGGCAATGGAGATGGCCCAACGCTGTCAAGCGGCAGGTAAGCATCGCTTCTAAACGACACCCACTTTGTCACGGGTTGGTGAGAAGACCGGCGCTCCTAGTCCTCGCCAGGGGAGCGTTTCGCCATCCCCGGACTGAGTCCCGGCTATGGGCGAACATCGCGGCGGGAGTTTCACGGCCTCCGGCCGCGATGCCGGTCTGAAGACCGGCGCTCCTAGGAGCCTGCGTCGCAGGAGTTGTGCGGATGGGGCGTAGATACGTTCGGAACGAGCGCGGAATTCGGATTTTGGCGTGACCTCGGGGCCAGCGACCGGTTGGGAGTGGCCGAAACGGCGCCAACGCGGCGTATTCCCGGTTGGGACCCGCGGCGAGCGGTTTCGGGGAGTCCCATCAGGCGGTTGTGAGCGCTCCGATCCGCTTGATGTTCACGGCCAGGCACACCAGGTTCCACTCGGCCTGCACTTTCGCGAGACCCCGGAAGCTGAAGCGGCGAAAACCAAGCACCTCCTTGATCCAGCCGTTCGGCGCTTCGGACAGCCACTTCCGGCGGGCGTAGCGGGCGCGGCCCGCCTCCGTCTCCAGCTTCTTCTTCATCCGATCCGTCGCCGGGCGTTTCGCCGGGTCCACCGCCGCCCGCTTCTTCCCCTCCCGACCGAGCGCCACATACCCCGCGATGCCGCGCTCCTCCAACTCCCGAAGGTTCGCCTCGCTGGCGTATCCCGCATCCGCCAGAACCTCCGCCGGCGGCGCGCCCAGGGTCTCCTCCACCGCGTCCAGCATGGGAAGCAACTGCTCCACATCGTTGGCCCCCGCTCCCACGTTCGCCCCCACCACGATCTGGTGCGCGTCATCCACCGCCGTCTGCGCGTTGTAGCTCTGCTGGAAGCCCTCCGTGCTCGTCTTCATGATCCGACTCTGAGGGTCCGTGAAGTTGCTCTGCGCCTTCGGTTCCGGCTCGCCGTACTGGCGCTTGTAGGGGCTCCCGCCTTTCGCCGGGCGATCCTGCCCCGGCTGCCGCCCCCGCTCATCGTCCGCCCGACGCTGCGCCGCCTCCAGTCGCTCCCGCGCCGCCTCGATCGCCTGCAGCCGATCCTCCCGCCGACGCAACTCCTCCGGCAACTCGTCGCCTCGCACCTCCTTCCCCAAGCGTGCGTCCTCCTCCCCGTCCACCCGCGCCGCCGTCGACGTCAAACCCGCGATCTCCTCCCGAAGCCGCGCCTCCTCCTGAACCAGCCGGTCGTAACTCATCGCCTTCCGCTTGCTCGCGTTCGCCCGAACCTTCGTCCCGTCGATCGATAGCGTCCCGAAGCGAACCAACCCCATCTCACGCGACACCCGAACCACCTCACAAAACAACTTCCGGAAATCCTTCAGATGACGCCACCGAAACTCGCAGACCGTCCGATGCTTCGGAAAGTTCCCCGCCCCCAGCATCCGAAACGCCACATCCTCCTCCAACTTCCGCGCGATCCCCCGCGACGAAAACACCCCCGTCGCATACCCGTAGATCAACACCTTCACCATCATCGCCGGCGAATACGGCGCGTTCCGACGGCCGTCCCCCTCATACGGAGCGTAAAACGCCGAAAGATCCAGCTTGTCCACCACGTCGCTCACCTGGTGCGCCAAGTGCCCCTCGGGAACCCAGTCCTTCAGCTTCGGCGGCAGCAGCAGGATCTGATCCGGCTGATACGCTCGAAATCTCGTCGGCATGCCTTGCTCCTCCAACTCGACCCAGCTCATCCGAGCCAGCATAAAACACACTATATCAAAGACTTATATGAACATCACCACCCCATCACAAACGCGCCGCCACGTCAAATCCGCCAGTGAAACGACTTCCTGCGGCGCAGACTCCTAGCCGTCCCCGCGCTTCTTCGCGGTCAGCGAACCGCGAATTCGCCCGCCGGACCGGAGTAGCATCCCTTTGATGGAGCGCTCCGGGACCGTGATCCGGGTGAGCCGGAAGGGAGCGATCGTCCGGCTTCCTCCTGGTCCGCAGGGTGAGTCGGAATCCCTTTGGCGCTGCTCCCTCGGGGGGCGCCTCTTCGGCCGGGGAAACGCCCGCCCGGAAGGAGGCGCTGCGGTAGCTGGGGATGAAGTCCTCGTCGAGGAGATCGAACCGGGCCGACGGGACGCCTCCCGAACGGGAACCTCCAGTGGGCGCATCACCGCGGTGCATCCCCGGCACAACGCGCTCCGCCGGGCTGTGGGACCACCCGAACGCCGGGAAATGCGCGTGTTCGCGGCCAATCTCGATCGTTGCTACATCGTCTCGGCCTTTTTGGAACCGCCGTACCGGACAGGTTTCGTCGACCGGTCCCTGGTGGTCGCGTTCGATGCGGGCGTCACCCCGGTCCTCGTCTTCAACAAGCTCGATCTCGCCGGCGAACACGAAATCGCCGGACTTGAACACGATCTCGTTCCCTATCGCCGGCTGGAACTCGAAGTCCATCGGACGAGCACACGCAGCGGAGAGGGAATCGAGGCCTTGCGGAGCAGCGTGGCGAGCGGCCGGGCCGTGCTCTTCGGCCACTCGGGAGTCGGGAAAACCGAACTGCTCGCGGCCCTCGGGGTGCCCGGCCGGCAGAGCGGCGGACTCGATCGCAGAGGTAGGGGCCGCCACACGACGACGGCAGCCGAACTGATCCAGCTTCCGAGTGGAGGCGAGCTGGTGGACACCCCGGGCATCCGCGCGCTCGGCCTCGACGGGCTTACTGCGACGCGCATCCGGGCCGCCCATCCCGATCTGGCCCCCTACGCTGACGACTGCCGCTTCCCCGACTGTTCCCATCGGACCGAACCCGATTGCGCGGTCCAGGCGGCGGTCACCGCCGGAAAGGCCGACCCGGCCCGCTACGAGAGCCTGATTCGCCTCTCTCGGGAAGCCGCTGGCCTTACCGAAGAGGCAGATCGGTCTCGGGATGGGTCTGAATCGGAAACGCCGGAGCAATACCCACCGGCTTCACCGGAATGAGCCGTGCGATCTCGCCGACCAGCTCCTCAAGCCCCTCGCCGGTAGTCCCGGAGACCTGCCAGGTTTCCGCCCCCGCGAGGCGGTGCGGCAGAACGGCCCGGGCGGCCTCATCGAGCCGGTCCACCTTGTTGAACAGCACGATCCGGGGCATCTCGAGGAATCCAAGATCGCCGAGCAGGCTCTCGACGGCAGCAGCGCGAGAGTCCAGGCGGGGACTCGAGGCATCAACCACCTGCAGCAGCAGGGATGCCGCCGAGATTTCTTCGAGCGTGCCGCGAAACGATTCGATGAGGTCTTCGGGCAGGTCGTGGATGAAGCCAACGGTGTCAGCGAGCAGCACTTCCCGCTCCACGGGCACCCGCAGCCGGCGATTCGTGGGATCGAGGGTCTCGAACATCCGATTGCCGGCAGCCACGTGACTTCGGGTCAACCGATTGAGCAGCGTTGATTTCCCGGCATTCGTGTAACCGACGAGGGACACCACCGGGAGACCACGGATATCGCGCCGCTTCCGCCGCACGTCGCGCTTCACCGCGACCCGGGCCAGGTCGCGCTGCAGGCGGGCGATCCTCGCGCGCGTGCGCCGCCGGTCCACCTCCAGGCGGGTCTCGCCCGGACCCCGGCCCCCGATGCCGCCAGCCAGACGAGACAGCGACGTATCCCGCTGGACCAGCCGCGGCAATCGGTAACGCAGTTGGGCGAGTTCGACCTGCAGCTTTCCCTCGCGACTCGTCGCCCGCCGCGCAAAGATGTCCAGGATCAACTGGGTGCGGTCGAGGACCTTGAGATCGGTCGCCTGCGAAATGTTGCGCGTCTGAGAGGGACTCAGGTCGCACGCGAACAGGATCAGGTCGGCGCCTCGGTCGAGAGCCCGGATCACGAGCGCTTCGAGCTTGCCCCGACCGACCAGGGTGCGGGGATCGAGGCGAGACCGGTGCTGCACGAGAGAGTCGACAACTTCGAGCCCTGCATCGCGGGCCAGTTCTCCCAGTTCCTCCATCACGTTCCCTAGCGGTAACGATCTCTCCCCGACCCCGACCAGAATCGCGCGTCCCGAGAACTTCCGACCCGGGCGCTCCGGCGCGAATCGCGCGAAAGCTCGCTCCAGGTCGGCGAGGAGCGAGGTGCAGTCGAGGTCCAACTGACTCGGGGAGACCGGGGGCAGCAGTTCCCACGGCGTCTCATCTTCGGACCTTCCCTGATCCGGACGTCCGGGAGGCTTCAGGTGGGCGGCATGGACGACCCCGGGCAGTCCGTCCTCGCCTACCGTGACGGCCGCCATCAGATCCAACCGGAGGAGGACAAGGTCCGCGAGGTCATCGCGGGTCAGCGGCTCTCCCGCCAAATGGGTATGGACAAACCGCAACCCCCGCAACCGCCGGCCCGCCGCGCGCTGCCGTTTCAGGTCCGGCAGTTCGATGCGGTGGGCGTCCCCCACTCCTACCCAGGTGATCGCGCCGCGCCGGTCCACCAGAGCTCCCACCTGACGCCGAATCGTGTGGGAGATCCGCGCGAGCTGCCGGGCAAACTCCCGGGTCAGAAGCGCGGCGGGCGGCAGACCCCGGTGGCTGAGGCGCTCCAATACCTTCCGGTCGCGGGACTTGAGTCCCGCGGTGTTTCCTTCGACGCGCAAAGAAAAGGGTGTGCGGGCGCCGTTAGCGGCGAGGAGCGCCGGGGGCGGATTCCCCCTTGGGAGAGCGCGCCCGCTGCGCGTCCCGCAGCAGATCGAGCTTGGCGCGCGCCGAGATGTAGTTCGGATCGATCTCGATCGCCCGCTCGTATTCGCGCATGGCCTTGTCCTCGTCGCCGAGTTTCATGAGCGTCTCGCCGAGGAAGAACCGGGCGTCGGCCATCTGGCGGTCCCGCGAAATCGCCTTACGGAAGTAGTCGGCGGCCTGACGGTATTTACCCTGGTGGTAGTGCAGGACCCCGAGGTGATACACCACGTACGCGTTGGACCCGTCGTGCCGCGCCGCGAGCTGGAACTCCTGGACCGCCTGTTCAATGTGCCCCTGGGAGTAGTAGGCGCTCGCCAGGTTGGAACGGGCCTCGGTGAACTCCGGTTCGATGTCGAGGGCCAATTGATACTGCTCGATCGCATCGTCGACGAAGCCGCGCCGCTTGTAAGCGACCCCGAGGTTGTTCCGGGCACGGTTGAAGTTGGGCCGTATCGAGAGCGCCAACTCATACATCTCGATTTCCCGGGCCAGGGGGTCGAAGCCTCCCTGGTCCACCAGCGCTTCGGCGAAATAGCCGTAGAGGAAGCCCTGGTTGTTGTAGAAGTTCGAAATGGCCTCGAAGTCATCGATGATCTTCGCCCCCGCGTATTCGCGCTCGGGGTTCGAGGTGAAGTCCACGAAGATCAGGTCGGGCCCGTCCTTGATGCCGCCGGTGATGTGACCACTGTTGACGATGACCTCGGCTTCCCTGGTCACCTTCTCGATGGTGGTGACATCCACATAGACCGCATCGACCCCCACCGCCCGGGACATCCCCACGAAGAGGTTCGTGTACGCCAGACAGTTACCGCGTCCTTCCTCGAAGACGGCTTTCGCCGTCTTGTTGGAAAGCCAGTCGTAGGAAATGGTCCCGCCGGTGTGCTGCCGGATCGCCCGGACGATGGCCCGCATCTTTTCCTTGTCGCCGCGGAGGTTTTCGGTGACCCGCACTGCGAGTTCACGGATTTCGTCGTCGATCTCGAAGGGAATCTCGACCCGGGCGAGCACATCGGGGGTGATCCGGTGATTCAGGTCCGCCCGGATCTCTTCTACTGTCCAGGTGCGCTTGGGCACCGTTCCGCAGCCCAGGGGCCCGAGCACCAGCCCGGCGAGCAAGAGCCCGCCAGCGGCCAAACGAAACCAGCGCGGTGGCAGGGGTATTGAAGAGGACATCAAAATCGAGTATAGCGTGGCTTTCGAGGCTTGCGGGAAACCCCCTGCGGACGTATTCTTTCACGGAAATTTCACGGCTTTTGCGTGTCCGGTCCGGGGTGGAGCCCCGGCCTGGTGGCCGCTCCAGCTTCAGGAGGCCTTATGCCTGATCAGACGCGGGTTACCCCCCGCTTTTCCCTCCTCATGGCGGGTTTCGCTGCGATAGCGATACTCGCGCTCACCGTCCCCGCCCTCGCCCAGGACAACTTGAGCCGAGGCGACCGGAATTGGCTCGAAGAGGTCGAGCCGATCATGACCGCTCAGGAGCGGCAGGCGTTCGAGTCGCTCCCGCGCGGCGAGCGGGGCCGCTTCAAGGAGCACTTCTGGGCGCGCCGCAGCCAGAACCCGCATGACCCGGATCGGGCCGAAGACCGGTTCAACGACTGGCGGGAACAGGCTGACGACCAGTTCGGACAGCGTGGCCAGAAGGGCTCGCGGACCGACCAGGCGCTCGTGATGCTGCTCTTCGGTCCGCCGGACAACCGCGAGCGGACCGGAGGTAGGGGCGCCGGACCGGGCGGCGCACGGCCGCCGGGTGGCGCGACGGGCGAGAACCCCGTCGCAGGAGGCGGCGGATCACCGGGCGCCGGCGGCGGCCGTGGTGGCGGCGGCATGGGCGGCGGCGGTTCCGGCATGAAGTTCAGCTACGTCCCAAACCCCGACCGCGGCCTTCCTGACGGCATGGAACTCGAATTCCGCACCACGAACCTCGGGATGCGGTTGATCCGCAACGACGAGCTCGAGGCCGCCATCGAGCGGGCGCGCGCGCGGCAGATCGTTTGGCCCAGCCAGATCAACTTCAACCTGAACGCAGAGGGCAAGCTCCCCGACGTCGAGGATCTCTTCGGCGCCGAAACGAGGGCGCTCCTGGACCCGAACAGCCCCGGCAAGACGATCCTGAATGCGCTCCGGGCCGGCGGCGAGCCGAGCACCGACATCGGAATCGACGCCAACTTCTCGTTCTTCCGCTCGAACGCCGGGGACACCTACGTGGCCGCGATCTTTGAACTGGATTCGGACTCCATCTCCTGGAATGGCGACCAAGCCTCGCTCCAGGTGTTCTACAACGTGGTGGACGCACTCGGGACGGTGATCGGTTACGACGAGCGCAGCGTCGAGGTTACCAAGGGACCGTCGGGCGGCCCGACCATTCTCGAGATGCCGATGCAGATGGCGCCGGGCGCTTACTCGATCTACGCCGGGATCCTCGACGCGGCCACCCAGGTCCACGGGACAATCACCCAGGAAATCGAGAGCCCCAATTTCGGAAGCGGGGAGTTCATGCTGTCCTCGGTGGCGCGGTTTGTGGACGGCTCGCGCGTGGAGGACTTCACACCGGAGCCCGGCAGAGCGCTCCTGGTCGGAGGGTTCCACTTCGTTCCGAAAGTCTCTCCCGTGTACGCGCCGGGCGGCAACCTGCGCCTGGTGTTCAACGCCTACGGCTACGACGCGAGCGGCCAGCCGAACCTGACTTGGCAGATCACCTTCAAGAAGGACGGCGCGCGGTACCTGCGCTACAACCCGACGCCGTTCAACCTGGCCTCCGCGGAACTCGCGATCGCCATCGTGGACGTTCCGCTCGCGAGGCTCTTCGCGGACGGACGGAAGGAGGACTTCGAGGCCGGCGACTACCTGGCCGAGATCGCCGTGAAGGACATGGTGGGCGGAGGGACGATCACCGCAGTGGTTGAGTTCCAGGTGTCCGGATCCTGATCTCCATCTCCAGTCGCCCGCCGGAGTCGGACGGGCGGCCCGGATGGCGCCGGAAAGCCTTCGCCGCCATCCTGGTCGCGGCCACGGCGGTGATCGTCCTGGGTCGCCTTGCCCCCGAGAGTGCGGGCCGCGCCGCACCCCTGATGGCCGCGGTCGGGCCGGCGGGCGGCGGAGGTGTGGAAGCGGGAGCGCTTGTTCAGGAGTCGGTGTACGAAGCGATCGAGGTGTTCAGCGGCGCCTTGATGCTTATCCGGGACCAATACCTGGAACCGGTGGATCCGGCGTTCCTGATGGACGGGGCGGTCCGGGGGATTTTCGAAGCCCTTGATCCGGACAGCGCCTACCTCAGCACCGCCGACCTCGCCCGCTACCGCAGTCGCGCGTCGGCGAGCGCCAGCGTCGGGGTCGGCCTTCAGAAGCGGTATTACCTGCACGTGGACGATGTGCTGCCCGGGTCGCCGGCGGCGGCAGCGGGGATCGAGCGCGGCGTCGCGATCACGGCGATTGACGGCCAGAACACTCGAGAACTCCGGATTCCGGTCGCACTGTTGCTGCTCTCCGGAGAGCCGGACACCCCGGTGGAACTGGCGCTCCGGGACGCCACGGACTCGGAGTCGCGGGTCGTCACCCTCGAGCGGGCCGTGCTCGCCGACCCTCCGGTGGAACACCGAATGCTGGATGCGGGCGTCGGGCTGCTCCAGATCCGGCGTTTTCACGAAGCGACGCCGGCTCAACTGGCCGCCGCCGTTCAGGCGCTCAAAGACAGCGGGGCTGAAAGCCTGGCGCTCGACCTTCGCGGAAGCCGCGGAAGCGTCGGCGTTTGCGAAGCCGGGGTCGAAGCCGCCGGCGTCTTCATGCAGGGCACGGTGGCCCGACTCGTCGAGCGTTCGGCCGAGGGTGAAGAGTCGTCGGTTCCTCTGGAAACACCCGCTGGCGAGCCCCGGTTCGAAGGGCCGCTGGCGGTGCTCGTGAACCGGAGCACGGTGTGCCCCGGCGAAGTGCTCGCCGCCGCCCTCAAGTCCCGGGACGAGGCGGATGTGGTCGGTGGACGCACCGCGGGCCGGACGGGGCGCCCCGAACTCATCGAACTCCCGGAGGGGGACGCGATCCTCCTTTCTACCGCCCACATCAGGGGGACGGATGGAGAGGACATCCTGGGGGTCGGGGTGACACCCAGCCTGGGCCCCGCGGATTTCGATGTCGAACCCGGGGATCTTGACGAGGACGACCCGGAGCTGGACCTGGCGATCCGGGCTCTCGAGCGGCGCCGGGCGGGGGAGCCAGGCTCTCGCTGAGACGCCGGAGCGGCCCGGGGGAAGACCAATGTCCCGCCGCGTTTGGCGGTTCGCGCTCGTCTTGACGGCAAGCGTCAGCGTTCTTGCCGCCGGACTGCTGGCGTACCAGAGTTTCTACCTGGGACCGCTGGAAGAGGCGCTTCACCGCCCCTATGCCGCGCACCGGGGCGCGGTGCTCTTCCGGGTGGGGCGGGGCTCAACCGCGGACTCCATCGCAAACCGCCTGGAGGCCTCGGGGATCGTCGCCGACCGCGAGTTCTTCCTCTGGGAAGTCACGAGGGCGGAACTGGGCAGTCGCCTGCAGGCGGGTCTCTATCGCTTCGAGGGTCCTCTTTCACCCGCCGAAGTGATCGGCCGGATCGTGGAGGGAGAGGTAGCGACCCTGCCGGTCACGGTTCCCGAGGGTCTCGACCAGCAAACCACCGCGACCCTGCTCGCCGAGCAGGGAGCCGGGGATCCGGACGCGCTCCTGGCCGTCTTTTCGGACCCGGCGGCCGCCCGGCGTCTCATCGGCGACCTCGACCCCGAAGCGGAAGACCTCGAGGGATACCTCTTTCCCAGCACCTACCGGCTACCCCCGGAGGCCGATCCGGAACAGGTCGCCGCGGTACTGGTCGCTCAGTTCCGGGCGCTCTGGACGGACCCGCGGCGCCGCCGGGCAGAGGAGCGCGGCCGCTCCCTGCGCGAAATCGCCACCCTGGCCTCCATCGTCGAAAAGGAGACCGGAAGCGGCGGCGAGCGCGCCACGATCGCTTCGGTCTTCTGGAACCGGCTCGAGCGCGGGATGCCGCTTCAGTCCGACCCCACCGTGCTCTTCGCGATGCGGCGGGCGGGTGATACCGGGAACAACATCAGGAGGCGCGATCTGGACATCGAGTCGCCGTACAACACCTACCGGGTCCGCGGAATCCCGCCCGGACCCATCGCTTCGTTCGGGATAGCGGCGCTCGACGCGGTGCTGGAACCTGCCGAAACCGACTTTCTCTATTTCGTATCCAGAAACGACGGAACCCACGTGTTCAGCCGCTCCCTCCGGGAGCACAACCGTGCGGTCCGCCAGTGGCAGGTGGAGTACTTCAGGCGGTAGCCAGGGACTGCCGGTGTTCATGAAGACCGGCATCGGCGCTCCTGGCCGTGAGATTGGCGGGGGGCGGCGGTGTTGGTGCGGGTTTCGCGCTCACGCGCGATGCCGGTCGGAGACCGGCGCTCCATGTCCCCATGAGATTGGCGGGGCGCGGCGTCGTCGGTGCGGGTTTCGCGCTCCCGCGCGATGCCGGTCGGAGACCGGCGCTCCATGTCCCCGTGATTCGCATGTGGTGGCGTACTGCCGAGTGCGCGCAAAAAACAAATGGCAGCGAACTCTGTTCGCTGGCCGCGGGTTCGGGGGAAAGTGTGAAAGGGGGGATTCCCCCCTTTCATCCCCAGTGTATTGCTCCTGCATGTGCCCAAGCAGTCACATACAGTCCTATAGTGCAACAATACCAACGCTGTTCGGCCTGATCCCGGTTCCCTCGCCGCCCGCTCCCGTCCCTCCGAAGCGCTACACTTCCCGCCGATTGTGTGGGCCATCCGGAGGGCCACAGCACCTCGGAGGCGGCAATATGGCGAACATGACCGCAGCAAGGGCCAAGGCCCTCAATGAACCCGGGCGCTACTGCGCCGGCGGCGGCCTCTACCTACGGATACGGGCCACCAAAGTATGGGTCCAGCGGCTGACCGTCAACGGGGTCCGCCGCGACATCACCATCGGACCCTTCGACCTGGTGTCTCTCGCCGAGGCCCGCATGGTCGCGCTCCAGAACCGCCGCGCCCTGTGGGAAGGGAAGGACCCCATCGCGGAGCGCCGCCGCGGGGCCGTCCCGACGTTTTCGGAAGCGGCGAAGCGGACGCTCGCGGAGCGCCGGGCGAACTGGCGGGGCGACGGGCACGCGCGGGCGTGGGAGAGGACGCTGGCGCGGTATGTCTTTCCCGCGCTCGGACCGATGCGGGTTGACGCGATCCGCGGGGATGACGTGCTCCGGGTGCTCTTCCAGGACGACCTGTGGAATCGGAAGCCGACCACCGCCCAGCGGGTGCGCCAGCAGATCCGTACCGTGCTGGGCTGGGCGCAGGCGCGGGAGTTCGTCGAGCGGAACGTGGCGGGCGAGGCGATTGATGGAGCACTCCCGAAACGGCGGCGCCGCGCGAAGAGCCATCGCGCCCTGCCGCACGCCGAGGTACGCGAGCTGCTGGCGAGGGTCGAGGGGTCGCGGTCACGGGCGGCGGTCCGCCTCTGCCTTCGGTTCCTGATCCTGACGGCGGCCCGCAGTGGCGAGGCGCGGGGCGCGCGCTGGTCGGAGATCGACGTGGACAACCGCACCTGGACGCTTCCCGGCGAGCGCATGAAGGTCGGGAGAGAGCACCGCGTTCCCCTGAGTCCGCAGGCGGCCGCGGTCCTGGAGCGCGCCCGCGAGCTGCGGAGCCGAAAGGGGTGCGACCTGGTGTTCCCCGGCCGTTCGGGCGATCGGGAGTTGAAGGACATGGCGCTGACGAACGCGCTGTGGGCGGCCAGCGTGGGCGAGCGGGCGACGGTTCACGGGTTCCGCTCGACGTTCAGCGACTGGAGCGCCGAGCAGGGGAACGCGCCGATGCTGGCGGAGGCCGCGCTGGCCCATACCGTCCAGGGTGTCGAAGGCGCCTATCGGCGGACCGACCTGTTCGACGAGCGAAGGCCGGTGATGGACGCTTGGGGGGAGTCCGTCGGGGCGTGAGGCCGACCCCGAGGCGTCGTCCGCGCGTTTTCAGGCCCGGGCAAGCGTACAGCGCGTTCAGGATCCTAACGCGCCGGAGGAGACGGCGGAGAGCGGGTAGTGGTCAAGATTCGGGAAAATGAATCTGGGCCGCGAGGGACAAGCGGCGTCCCAGGGCCGTGTGATACGGTCGGCGCATGGCCAAGAAGAAGAAGCGAAAAGCACCGTCTGAAATGCTGGTCTTGAGTCGCTCCGCAAAGCGTGGCAGGCGACCCCAGAGGCCCGCAAGCCCATCCGGATACAGATACTCGGGAGCGGATTTCGTCACGCCCTACCGAGATGGGAAAACGGAGATGGAACGTTATTTCTGGATATACGTGAAAGACTGACCCCAAGTTGAAACCCAGGTTCAACTTGTACCTTCTGGTATCCTGAAAAGGAGGCGGAGAGGGGTATCGGAGAGCGCCAATGCTGCGCCGTGACTGGCGGCCGGCCCTCCGGGACCTCCGGGACTCCGCGGAGACGAAGACCTCGGCAACGCCGGTGGATCGATCGGTACGGGGGACGTGATGGCGGTCTTGCTGCGGAACGAGAAACGGGCCACGGCCCGGCAGGTGCGGTATCGGATCGGGGCGGTGATGCGGTGGGCAGTGGCGCAGGGCTACCGGGAAGACAACCGTGCCGGGGAGGCCATCGGCGCGGTGCTGCTCCGGAACGAGGTCCGGCCGCAGCATCACCGGGCGCTCCCCTATGCGGAAGTTGTCGGAGCCATCGCGAAGGTGCGCGGGTCCGGGGCCTATCGCGCGACGGTGCTGGCGTTCGAGTTCTTGGTGCTGACGGCGTGCCGGGGCAGCGAGGTGCGCGGCGCGCGGTGGAAGGAGATCGACCTCAAGGCTCGGAGTGGCGGATTCCGGCGGAGCGGACGAAGACGAACCGGGAGCACCGGGTTCTGCTGTCCACGCGGGCGCTGGCGGTGCTGCGGGAGGCGCAGGCGCTCGCGGACGGCACGGGCCTGGTGTTCCCCTCGGAGCGGGGCCGCCAGCTCTCTGACGCGACGATGAGGAGGATGGTCCGGGACCTCGGGATCGGGGCGGTGCTGCACGGGTTCCGTTCGAGCTTCCGGGACTGGGCGGCGGAGTGCACCGAGGCGCCGCGGGAAGTCTTCGAACTGGCGCTGGCCCACGTGAACCGGGACCCGGTGGAAGCCGCCTACCGGCGCACGGACCTGTTCGAGCGGCGGCGGGCGCTCATGGGGCAGTGGGCCGCGTTCCTGACCTAGGCTGGGGACACTAGAAGGCGGCTCGCAGATGAGATCAAGGACGACGCCTACCGTCGATCCCGAAAGCGGTCCCCAAGAGCAGCCCGTTCCAAACGCCGAACGCGGCGCCCCCCGCGCTGATGCCGAAGAATATTAGACCCTCTGCGTCCCAGAACGCAGCGAGGAATGTCGCCATAAACACGCATCCTGACGCAAAGCTGAGAAGTATCCAGGCAGGCGTCCGCGTCGCCCTCAGCCGATGTCCTAATGAGCGCTCGACCAGGCACCCGATTGCGAAGCCGATGACGCCGCCGACTACGAGTACCAACCCCAGGCTCGCTGTTGCGGCCCAGTCCATCTTGCCCTCAAGCACGGCGTTCGCAAGGACCGCGCCAGCGGCAAAGCCGAACGCGACACCAATGCCGACCCGAATCTGACGCCGCATGTCATCGCCAGTTACAGCCATTGCATAGCGTTTAAGCAAGGGCTGTGCCACAGCCCGCGTTGCCTCGCCAGAACCGAGGCCAAGGGAGTACGGCTCGCTGGATAGACGGCCGAACGAACGTTCATTTGCAGCCTGCCTCTCGATAGGCTATCAACGCTCATCGCCGAACTCGCGGCACCGTTCGGGGCCTCAGTAGAGGCACCCGAGAGGACCACCAGAACGCCAGAGCCGGCAGGCCACTTGACCGTAGGCCAGCATACCCAGTGTGTCCACACTGGGCTCTGGCGAGGGGAGGCTGCGCCCCCCTTCGAACCCCCGGCCTCTCGCGCCGCTGCCGGAGCAACGGACGGACCAGGCCCCCTCTGACCACTCCGGTGGACCGCTACCCGGCGAACCCGTTCGGGCTCCACGACATGATCGGCAACAACTGGGAGCGGGTCCAGGACTACGCCACGGCCGACTACTACGCCGCACGGGTCCGCCAGCCCGAGTCTCCGGGGGCGGACCGCCGGGGCCCGGCGTCAAAACCTCAGATAACGCCCGAAGTCCGGGATCTCGCCCGCCTCCACTTCGGCAGCCCATCCGGACAGCCTCTCCTTGCCGCGGGGCCAGACATCGGCGCAGCGCGTGAAGTACTCCAACACCACTGTGGACGCGCCCTCCTGTAGAAGATCGCGTGCGAGAGCCATGTTGGGCCGATCGACGCCCATTCCGCCGGCGAATTCGGCGGCCGTCAGGAGACGCTCCCGAGCCTCTTCGAACTTGCCCTCGCGGAGAGCGATCCGCCCTAGCACGATGTTTCCGTGGTGGCCTTCGCGATTCCCGCCAACCATTCGGTCGCGCGACGCCGCAACCGCGGCCTCCGCGTAACGGCGGGCCTTGACCATGACTCCCGCGTTGAAGGCAGTTCGCGCCAGCGGCACTAGGAGGGAGTCGGGGTCGGATAGCTCGTGTGCGCGCTCGAAGTGGCCGAGGGCCAGCGAAGCGATCGCGGCATCGGGCGGTTCGCCCGATGCCCAAGCCTGGTCGTGCAACTCGTGTCCCATCTTCTCGGGCCAATCCGGGTTCATGGGCTCCAGAGCGCCGCCCTGCTCAAGCAAGGCAAGACGGCGTTCGGGCTCCGAAAGCCAGGAGAATTGGGCGGCGTTGCGCATCACGCTGGGGTTTTCCCGGTGAGTCGCGAGCTGCCGAAGCCAAGCGGCTTCCATCCGGGCGTAGAGCGTGTCCCGATCCTCGTCGCTGGCGAAGGGCCCGCGGTCGAACTGAGTGAGCCGGGCGTAGGCCGTCTGCAGAACCTCCGCTTCCGGCGCGTTCTCGATGAGCCAAAGGGTGTGAACGGCCCGCCGGGCGTTCCCGTCCGCATCCTCGAACGACCGGCCGTAGTAGAAGAGGAGCGTCGTGCGATTCCGGACGTTGTCAGGTTCTTCGATCAAGCGTTGCTCCAGGGCTTGGGCGTCCAGAGCCGTGAGGCGCTGGCTCTCGCGGAACAGTTCCATCCGTTCCGAACCCGGAACCTGACAAGCGAGCGCGAACGCCGCAGTCCCGGCAAGGGTCCAGAGGGCCCCAACGCTGAAAGCCAGACCGTTCACCAACCTATCCCGGCACGCTCCCCCTCTGTGCCAATGTAGGTGAGACCATTTCCCCGTCTCCTATTAGTGAGGGTGAGAAGGATTGGAATCGGTGATGAGAACGAAAGTGCCGGAGGGTGTGTCCGCGTCGTCGGCCTCGGAGCGAGCCCGGAGGGCGAGCGCAGAGGCCGACGACGCGGTCGCGGCCTTGCCGGACCCCCAGGTGGTGGCGCAGCCGAGGCGCCGCCGGTTCACCGCCGAATACAAGCGGCGGGTCCTGAAGACGGCCGATGCCTTGCGCGAGCCGGGAGAAATCGGCGCCCTCCTGCGTCGAGAGGGGCTGTATTCCTCCCTTCTCAGCAAATGGCGGGCGCAGCGGGACCAAGGCGTCCTCAACGCCCTGGCACCCAGAAGGCGCGGACGCAAGCCAGGGCTCCGCAGTGCGGACCGGGTTCGCATCGCCGAACTGGAACGCGAGAACGAAACGCTCCGCGCCCAGTTGCAGCAAGCCGAGCTGATCATCGATGTCCAAAAAAAGTCGCCAATCTGCTGGGCGTGAAACCCTCGGACGGGAGGCACGAGCCCACCTCATGAGCGCCGTGCTCTCCCTTTCCGGGTCCGTGGGTGTCCGTCGCGCCTGCGAACTCCTCGGCGTGAGCCGCGCCAGTTGGTACCGCGCTCGTCAGAACCGACCCCCGGCCCACCCACGCCCACCACCACCCCTCGCGCTCCGCCCCCACGAGCAGGAGGAGGCCCTGGCCGTGTTGCACTCGGAGCGCTTTGTAGATCAGGCGCCGCGCGCCATCTATGCGACCTTGCTCGAAGAAGGCCGCTACCTCGCCTCGGTGCGCACCCTTTACCGGTTGTTGGCCTCGCGGGGCGAGGCGCGGGAGCGACGGGCGCAGCGCCGACATCCCAACTACCCCCGGCCGGAACTGCTCGCAACCGCCCCCAATCAACTCTGGTCGTGGGACATCACTAGGCTGAAGGGCCCCGTGAAGTGGACCTATTTCCACCTCTACGTGATCCTGGACGTGTTCAGTCGCTGCGTCGTGGGCTGGATGGTCGCTCACCGGGAGTCGTCACGATTGGCCGAGCGGCTCATCGAGGACACCTGCGAAAGCCACGGCATCCCCCCCGGACAACTGACCCTGCACGCCGACCGCGGCTCCTCGATGAAGCCCCGGCCGGTCGCGCTGCTGCTCGCCGATCTCGGGGTCGCCAAAACCCATTCCCGCCCGCACGTCTCCGACGACAACCCCTTCTCCGAGGCCCAGTTCAAGACCTTGAAATACCGACCGGACTTCCCCGACCGGTTCGGATCCATCGAAGACGCCCGGGCTCACTGCGAGGCCTTCTTCCATTGGTACAACCACGAACACCGACACTCCAGCATCGCCCTGTTCACTCCCGCCGACGTTCACCGCGGCCTCGTCGCGCCGCGGCTCCAGACCCGACAGGTCACCCTGGATGAAGCCTTCAGAGCACATCCGAAACGATTCAAGGGCAACCCGCCCGTCGCTCACAGGCCTCCCAATACCGTCTGGATCAACAAGCCAGCTTCGGAGGGCAAACCGCCACCCCGGCACCCTGTTGCTCCCTAAATGCAAGCCAACGTGGTCTCAAAGTCATTGACACCTTCCGTCCCCGAAACTCCTGCGGGGCAGGCTCCTAGCGCCCCCATCACGGCGAGGAAGCCGATTACCTCGATCCAGGTGCGGAACGCCGTTCGGTCGGAAGAACTCCGATCCTTCATGTCACGAGTGTTGGTTGGCAACGCTTCCATTTCAGAACCTCCAGAATCATTCGCCGGCTTCCGCGGCGCGACATCTGGCGAGAAGCGCCGTCGGGAGCCGTCTGACCGGATCCCGCTCGCCACGCCGCATCTGGCGTGTCTTCTTGCGGACTCCACTGCCCGGCCCCTGGACCACGCCTTCTTGCTCGATCTCGGTCAGTCGTCGCACGCGGTGACGGAATTCGAGCCACTCTGCGGGGGCGGAGGGGGCTCGATACGCTTTCCCCGTCGCCGACAGCCAACTGACGCAGGCCGCCGAGGCGGGGGCGGTTGGAGGTCGCGGTTCGCGACGTTACGGCTTAAGCGGCTCGCGGCCGTCGGGGACACCAATGACACGCTATGGCCCTGCATGCCGACGTGAACTGTCTACACAGGCTCCCCGCGGACGCCGACGTTGGCTCCATACCGGCACAACCAAACGGTTACCGGTCAAATACCCCGCCTTCCTTTTTGGTCTCCTCATAGGCTGCCCAGGCAACGGAAACTGCGACGCACGCCAACAGCAGGATGTACCACGAGTAATTGTTGTCTCGTGCCTCCTTTTGTGGAGGTGGCTCCGGATATCGAATCAGACACACCCGCCGATCCTGCTCATAGACTCCGGTGCAGTTCTCCCGATCGCCGTCCCGGCACTCCTGTAACTCTCGTTCCGCATCCAGGTAACAGAGGTTCCGCAACTCCTCAGTGGAGGTTTGGGCACCAATCCTGACCCCACCCTCGAAAGCTAGTTCGACGAAAGGCCGCACCGGAGGCACCGCCGTTGTTCCGATCAGAACGGTGGCGAGAATCACTTGGGTCATGCTGGTCACACCGGTTATCCGTCTTCACGCACCGCGCTTGATCACTCCGTCACTCTCGTTCTTGGGAAGCCAACGCCCACCCGCCACTCGCCTCTTTCCACGCCCCTCGGAGTTCGGCGACCTCTGATGCCAGAACAGCGTGGTTAGCTGAAAGCGTTGTGAGATCACTCCGAAGTTGGTTCTCTACCCTGCCGATTTGCCCGGAAAGGAACCAAACTCCCGTAAACCCCAACGCTAGAGTTGCTACCCCGACGCTCAAGATTGCAATGAGTTCTTGACTGATTCTCATAATCATCCTCCTCGCGGAGAGTAACGCAAGAATACCACACTCACCGTCGCACTGTTCGGTGGAAGGGGTGCTTGTCCCACCGGCAGCGGCGCGAGAAGCCGTGGATTCAGAAGGGGGCGGCACCCGGCGAGCGGTAGCAGGAAGCCGCACGGCCTCACGGCAACCGAGCCGAGTGAGGCGCGTTCCATCGGCACCCGGCTCACTCGCGCTTGCGGGGAAGCCCTCGGCTGAGGCTCAGGCGGTCGCCAGCCACGCGGGTGTCCCTTGGGCGGGAAGGCGCGAGTCCCCGGACCGAGAATCCTGGAAAGGGCGCTGCACAAGGCGGTCGCGTCTACGCAAGCTTCCCGGTAGACGCAAGTGTCAAGCGACATCTAAAACTGGGCCACTTGGCGACAGACAAAACCGGGCCACCCCCGCGGGCCGGTATCGGAGGAGTGGGATGAGGCGGGAGGTCTGTACAGGAGGTCTGTACTACGGAACCTGGCGTCGGGAGCGAGGAGATGCGGACACCGGAGGATGTTGTGGAGATGCGGCGGCGGCACGGGCTGGGCTGGGGGACGCGACGGATCGCGGCCCAGATGGGATGTTCGCGGACGACGGTCCAGGTGTGGCTGCGGCGTGGCCGCTGGCGGAAGCCGGCTCGTCGTCCTCGGGGCGGCGTGCTCCGGGGCTTGGAGGGGTGGCTTCGTGTCCGGCTGGCGCAGCACGACGGGAACGCGGACGTGGTTCGGCAGGAGTTGGAGTCGTTTGGGGGTGCGGGTGAGCTTGCGCACGGCACAGCGTGCGGTCGAGCCGTTCCGTCGAGAGCTGCGTGGCGGCGGTGGTGGCGCCGACGCGCTTCGAGACGCCGCCGGGGTATCAGTTGCAGATCGATTTTCGCGAGCGCCCGGTGTGGATCGGCGGGGAGACGAGGCGGGTGACGCTGTTCGCGGCGATACTCGGGTGTTCCCGTCGGATGCATGTTCGGGTGTTCTTGGGGGAACGGCAGGCGCACTGGTTCGAGGGGTTGGAGCGCACGTTCGAGGAGACTGGGAGAGTTCCGGAGACGGTGTTGCTGGGCAACGCCCGGGCGTTGGTGAAGCATCACGATGCGGCGACCCGGGAAGTGGTGTTCCAGGATCGTTTCCTGGCCTTTGCGAAGCACTGGAGGTTCCGTCCGCAGGTCTGCGCGCCGTATGCTCGGCGGGTGTTTTCCGACGCAGCAGCCGGATGCACTCCACATAACTGCCGTTACAGGGCACGTAGCCAGCCGGCGATGTTGGTGCCGTCGATGGACGTCCGTCCACCTTTCGGCGGAGTGAGCGCCTCGGGGAACACTGCGAGAGGGCAGCGCGTTTCAAGTCGATCGTCGGCGCGCGCATAGCGCATCGGCGTGTTGACGCTTGCATGCCCGAGCCATTGGCTGATGGCGGCCAACTCCACGTCGGGCTTGAGCAGTTGGACGGCCGTGGTATGACGCGGGGAGTGGGGGTGGGCCGCTCATTGAGGCCGCTGTTAGCCGGCTAGGATCCGCATCGCCAACTCACCATGCACACCCACTTCGCCGAGGTTACGACGATTCCATTGGGCGCCTCATTGCGGCAGTCGCACTTGTCAAGGGTGAGGCTACACGGCTTCGGGCAGCTCTTTCGTCCTGCGGCATTTGTCGCTGCCGCGCAGGCTTGGGTCAGGCTACTGCGGCTTGTCGCAACCTCCGCGCCCGCCTGGGCAGCAGGAGCGGTCCCAAATGCCAACCACGCGTAGCCGAAGAGGAGTGCCGCCGCAGCCGCGATGGCCCATGAACGCGCTCGTTTTAGGTGATGTCTCATTGGGTTCCTTCCCTGGTTGTGTGTCAGGTGTGTAGACGCACTACGTTCTTCAGTGGAATGTTGAGGGTTTGGATGGGAGGTTGGGTGCCGCGAGTTACCAGATCCGGAGCGCCGTGTGGGCGGGCGGATCTTCGAGAGCGATGAGGTCGAGGACCGGAACGTCACCAACCCGGGCCGCGCCGTTAGCGGAGCTTGGGGCACAGCGCGCCGAGGGCCGCGTTGATGGGTATTGTGAGGCGCGGGCCGGGTACTCGAGGACTCCACACGGCCCGGAGCGCGAGTGGTGCCATTATCCTGGAGTAGCCTTCCCGCAGGGATGAATCGCGCCGCAGGCGCGGGCTGGGAGCGACCCCGGACCATGGAAATAGATACGAACACAAGTTCGATTTCCGGGGCTGTAGATCGTACGATCGAAGGGGGGTCGCTCCCAGCCCCACTCTCCGCCCCGAGGCGGAGAGTGGGATTCGGGAGTATGCGACCGAATCGCAGCCGTGCCAACGGAGTCGATAACGGTCACGGAAGGGATGTACGAACAGAAGTACGAACAAAAGGGGGGTGCGTCTTTTGTTCGTACGGGAGTGGCGCCGAGGATGGCCCCGTCCAGGCTGGACTACCCACGAGAGTCGGGTGTCAGGTCGTCGACGGCCTGGTGCGCGCGGTGGGCAGCAGAATCGCGGCAGGTTTGCGGAACTGTGTCACCTGCTTCTGCAAGACCTGCCTTAGTTTCGCAAGCTGTTCATCGTCCACCATCTTGGACAACCGGTCTCCTTTATCGGCAACAGACTCGACCTTGTAGCCTCGGTTCTTCAGGCGTTGTCGGAAATCGTTCGGAGGCGGGTAGTCGTGTGGAACGTTGGGGTTTTCCTCTGGATCATGGACGGAGCCGCCCGGGAGATCGAACCAAGAATCTCCCTCGAGCACGAGTAGCGGTTTTGGCATCGTCTCCCCTCGCTGGATCGTTGATTTCGGGCCGACCCGCTCGTTCTAGGGCCGAAGAAACAGGCTAACGTGGTTCCGCTGCGGAATCAACCAGACCACGCCGCGGGTCCGGTGACCAACGGTAGCAGTCCATAGAGAGACAGCCCGCCGCCAAAACAATCCGGCACCCTCTTGATGCCGCTGGCGGGGACCTTGCGGCCCACCGGAACCGCCAGTGACACGTCACGCAAGCGAGCGACGGAGGATCCAGCACCCCTCGGTGTGCTGTGCGCCACAGCATCACCAAAGCGTGACCCCAACAGCACGGCCAGATCCCGGCGAGCAACGCGGCCCACTGCTCCATGAGCGCCCGCCGCCGCTCGGGCGGGTCTGTCCGTCGTTACGCGTTCTCGGTGCGGTTCGTGTTCACGTGCGCCAGGGCCAGCTCTCGGTCGCGGACCCCGGGCGCGGATATAAGAGATCCCGCTCGCCTGCTCGTTTGGCGCTTGTGTTCCCGCGCAGGCTCAAGACTGCCCGCAAGGCGGCATCCGCAAGGGGGGCCGCGCCGGGGGCCAGCGGAGCGGATCGATCTCAATAAACGTAGAAAAATCAATGGGTTGCTGGGGCGACGGTGGTCGACCCCCTTTCACAATCAGTAACGACCAATCGGAACTCGCCGCAGTGCGCCTGCGGCGCACAAGGGAGTTTCGATTGCCGGCGCGAAGCGCCGGGCGGTTCGGAAGGGGGGCTCAGCGGTTCCCGGGCTCACCTTCCACTGTCTCCGTGCTGAAGAGCCCCCCTTCCGGACCGCTCAACGCTCGAACAACGCCGCGACGCCCATTCCACCGCTGACGCATAGGGTGGCAATGCCGTACCGGACATCGCGGCGCTCCATCTCGTGCAGCAGCGTGACCACGATCCGCGCCCCGGTGGCGCCGATGGGATGGCCGAGGGCGATGGCGCCGCCGTTCACGTTCAGCCGCTCGGGATCGAGGTCCAGATCCCGGGCGCAAGCGAGGACCTGGGGAGCGAACGCCTCGTTCAGCTCCACGAGCGCCACGTTGTCCAGACTCTTTCCGGTGCGGGCCAGGAGGTCGCGTACCGCCGGAACCGGTCCGATGCCCATGACCCGGGGGTCCACGCCCGCGGTCGCGTACCCCACCAGGCGCGCCATCGGCCGAACCCCAAGCTCGGCCGCCCGGTCCGCGGAAAGCACGACCACCGCCGCCGCGCCGTCGGTAATGCCCGAGGAGTTCCCGGCGTGGACCACCCCGTCCTTCCGGAACACGGGCCGGAGTTTCGCCAGTGACTCCGGCGTCACGCCGCCGCGGGGGTGCTCGTCGCTGCCGACCTCTGCCGCTCCCCGGCGGGTCTCGATCCGAACCGGAGCGATCTCGGCGTCGAAGCGCCCGGTCGAGCGCGCCGCCTCGGCGCGGTTCTGGCTCGCCGCCGCATAGCGGTCGCATTCGTCGCGGGAGAGGCCGTACTGGTCGGCCAAGGTCTCCGCGGTCTCGCCCATGAGCTGATCCGCGAGCGGGCAATGAAAACCGTCGCGGTACATCCCGTCGTCGAGCGAACCGTCGCCGAACCGTTGCCCCCAGCGGACCGACGGAAGCAGGAAGGGCGTGTTGCTCATGCTCTCGGTGCCCCCGGCGAGGACCACCCCGGCGTCTCCCAGCCGAACGGAAGCGGCGGCGTCCAGAATCGCCCGGAGCCCCGAGGCGCACGCCTGGTTCACGGTCCGGGCCGGCACCCGGTCCGCGAGACCGGCCCGCCGGCCAACCTGACGGGCGGGATTCGGACCGACCCCCGCCTGCCGGGCGTTGCCGAACACCACCTCGTCCACTGCCTCGGCGGGGACGCCGGCGGCTTCGAGCGCGCTTCGCGCGGCGGCCGCTCCCAGTTCGGGGGCGGTGAGTGAAGCGAGGGCCCCGCCGAACCGGCCGATCGGAGTCCGCCGCGCTCCCGCGAGGACAATTTCCATGGATCAGGCCACGCTTGGTAGCCAGTGGCGTACCGCAGGCACCTTGACTGCGCGGCGCCTAGCGTCGCGGGGGAGGGGTGTGGGGAGGGGTTTCCCCTCCCCACGGAAAACGGCGGGGAGAATCGCGCAGCGATTCGCGCCGCCATTCCGTGAGGAAAGCGCCCCGCGTGCCCAACAAGTCAACGATCGAGTCTGCATCTCGTTACCGACGTGCAGCGGGGCGTCTTCCTCACGGGATCTACGGTCGCCGAACGTATTCGTAGCCGATCGGCTTGCCGTCCACCCCGCTCCGCGGCGGAGCGATCCAGTACGCCATCTTCCCCGGCTCGTACACCGGAACCATCAGCCGCTTCACGTACTCCCGGTCGTCCGCGGTGGGCAGCCAGCGGTCGCATTCCTTCTGCCAGAGCTCCTCGTCGATCGGGTTGCCGGCGGGGTCGAATCGGCGGCCGGAGTAGGCGCCGATCTGCCGGTGAAACCGGCGGCTCGGCAGGCCCAGCCGCTCCCCGAGCCCCGCCTTCTCCAGGATCTTGTTCCAGCGCGCCAAACCGCGTTCGCAGTCCCGAACGTAGTCGTCGCGGAGCACCTCGTTCATGGCGTTTCGGAGCGGGATCTCGCGCTCGCGAAGCTCCCCGTCCTCGAGCAGGGACATCCGATACAGCCCGTCGAGCGCGGCATGGTCCTTCCGGCTGGACTCCCGCGCCCGTCCCTTCAGGCCGTTCGCGAAATAGTGGGCGGCGTTCGAGGAAACCTCCCCGCCGAAGAGATCGAGCGAAGCGCTGAACCAGAAGTTGATGTGGCGCTGGAGGAGGGGCAGATCGAAGACCCCGGCTTCTTGGGGATCGTCGTGGCCGGCCGCCATCACCTCGGCGGTGCGCTCCACGATGCGACCCACTCCGGTCTCCCCCACCGACATGTGGAACGCCTCTTCGGTGAGCATGAAGCGGGTGGTGCGCGACAGGGGATCGAACGCGCTCTCGGCGAGCGCGAGGAGCTGGTACTTGCCGTCCCGGTCGGTGAACATGGTAAACAGAAAAAAGTTCAGCCAGTCGTCGCAGGGTTCGTTAAACGCCTGCAGGATCCGAGGCCGGTCGGCGTCGCCGCTCGACCGTTCGAGCAGCGCGTCCGCCTCCTCCCGGCCGTCGCGGCCGAAGTACGAGTGCAGCAGGTACACCATCGCCCACAGGTGCCGTCCTTCCTCCACGTTCACCTGGAAAAGGTTCCGGAGGTCGTAGAGGCTCGGCGCGGTCTTCCCCAGTTCGCGCTGCTGCTCGACGCTCGCCGGCTCGGTGTCTCCCTGGGTGACGATCAAGCGGCGGAGGTCGGTCCGGAACTCGCCGGGAACCTCCTGCCAGACCGGTTTGCCGGCGAGGTCGCCGAAACCGATCCGGCGATCCTCCTCCGGCGGCGCGAGGAAGATGCCCCAGCGGTAGTCCGGCATCCGCACGTAGTCGAAGTGCGACCAGCCCGAGGGTTCCACCGAAACCGCGGTGCGCAGCAACACGTCGTCTCCCTGGAAGCCCTCCGGCCCCATTTCCTTCCACCAGTTGAGGAAGGCGGGCTGCCACCGCATCAGCGCCCGCTGCAGGCGCGGGTCGTGGGACAGAGCCACGTTGTTGGGAATGCGGGAGTCAAGTTCGGACATGGATCACGTTCGTTCCCAGTCGAAGGCGGGGCGTTCGGGCTTGCCGTACATGGTGAGGGCGCCGCGCTCTCCCATCGCGTTCGGCCGCTGGAAGATCCAGTTCTGCCAGGCCGAAAGGCGTCCGAAAATCCGGGTCTCCATGGTTTCCGGGCCGGCAAAGCGAAGCGACGCCTCCATCCCGGTGAGCGCGTCGGGGGAGAAACCGGCGCGCTCTTCGATCGCCACCCGCAGTTCGTCCTCCCAGTCGAGGTCGTCGGGCGCGAAAGTGGCGAGGCCGAGTTTCTCGGCCTCGGCAGCGCTGAGCGGACCGTGCCACCGGAGACCTTCGACCCAATCGGACTTTCCGTAGAACCGGGTCTCAAGCCGCGAGAGGCCATTTCCCATTGGATAGGCGCCGAGGTTCAGCGCGGTGACCTCGATCCCCGCGGGGCGGTCCGGATCGTCGCAGAGGTAGGAGCGGTCGGCGGCGAACGCGAGTTCCGCGAGGGTTCCGACGAACCTTTCACCGGGCTCCCCCACCGCGAAGAAGCTCCGGGCGGTCTGGTCGAGCCGGCGGAGCGCCCGCCCCACCCGCAGCCGGGTCTCCCCGGCGAGCCACACCGCGCCGAACCCTGCGAGCCGTTTGTCCGCCTCCCGGACGGCGTCGGGGTCGCCCGCGACCCGGAGCAGGATCACCCCGATTTCCGGCGCGTTGAAACGCAGTCGGCAAAGCGCGTCGTCGAGTTCCCGCGCCATCCGCAGGTGCCAGAGCGACGATCCGGCCGCCCGGAGCGCCGCCCGGTCGGCGGGGAACGGGTCCTCCGGGGCGCAGACGGTCAGGGTGGCGGTCCGGGCGCTCCGGTCGAGGCGGAGTTCCAGATGGCGATAGCGGATGGAGTCGTGTCCCTCCTCGGGCTCAAGGGGTTCCAGAACCACTCCTCGCTTCGCCCGGCCCCGCGACGGGATCAGCGCCGCCGCCCGCTCGCGAACCCGCTCGTCGAAGCGACTCCGCGGCGCGAGGCCGTCCACCAGACCCCATTCCAGCGCGCGGCGGCCCCGGATCCCCTCGGCGAGGGTGGAGAACACGTCGGCGCGGTCCCGCCGCACCCCGCGTTTGTCGAGGATCCGGGTCAGCCCGCCGGTTCCCGGGAGCACTCCGAGCAGGGGCACCTCCGGCAGCGAGACGGCCGAGCTGCCATCGTCCGCGAGGAGGATCTCGTCGCAGGCCAGCGCGAGTTCGTAGCCGCCCCCGGCGGTGATACCGGAAAGAGCGGCAAGGTACTTCTGGCCGCTCCCCCCGCTTGCGTTTTCGATGGCGAGTCGGGTCTCGTTCGTGAACTTGCAGAAGTTCACCTTGAACCCGTGGGAAGAGCCCGCCAGCATGAAGATGTTGGCCCCGGAGGAGAACACCCGGTCGAGCCCGCTCCGGATCACCACCGCCCCGACTTCCGGGTGCTCGAACCGCAGCCGTTCCACGGCGTCCGCGAGTTCGATGTCCACCCCCAGGTCGTAGCTGTTGAGCTTGAGCGAGTACCCGGGCCGGATGCCGCCGGCCTCGTCCACCCGAAGCGTCAGCCAGCCAATGTTGCCCTCGGTCTCGAGACTCCAGTGCCGGTAGCGCGACGGATGGGACTCGAAGCGGATGGGCGGATGGGGGGAACTCATGGACGGTGTGGTTCCTGTGAAGGACTTCCGGGATTATCGCGCTGCCCGCCAGGAGGCAGCTCCGGTCGCACCGCGGGTGGCGGACTACGCTTCCGGCAATGAAGCGTCCCGCGGGCTGGGCCGGCGCCGCGGCCCTTCTGCTTTTGAGCGCCGGATCGGCCGCAGCGGAAGCACGGCAGGTCCCACAGGCACAACTCATCGAGCCGGACCAGGCGCTCGCGCTCAATACGGCCCTCGGCCTTCCGCAGGCGCTCGGCTTCGATGCGTCCGCGGACGGCCGCCGGGTGGTCCTCGCGGCATCCACCCGGAACCGTTCGACCCTCTTCCTCGCCGCCGCCGGCGCCCGGCCGGGCCCGCTCACCGAGGGCCGGCGCTGGGACTCGGGGCCACGGTTTCTCGGTGACGGAATGTCCGTCGTCTTCGTGTCCGGACGCCGGCCGCGCGGTGACGAACTGGAAGCCGGCCGCCTCTTCCTGCTGGCTCTCGGGGGGGAACCGGAGCCCCTGACCGGGCCGGAGTTCGCGGCCCGCTCCCCGGCGGTGGATCCAGCCGGGGAGCGGATCGCGTTTGTCGGCCGGCGGACGCCCGGCGGCGGCCCGGAGAGCGGGCCCGACACGGGGCAGGACATCTGGCTCGTGCCGGTGGAGGGTGGCCCCGCGCGGCGGCTCACGAACCATCCCGGAGAGGAGGGCCCGCCGGTCTGGTCGCCGGACGGACGCCGAATCGCCTACAGCTTTGCGTCCGGCGACGGGCGGGAACTGGCGGTGCTGGCGGTGGAAGCGGGGGCCGAGCCGGTGATGGTGACTTCCGGAAGCGGCCGGCTGGTGCGCGGGTTGCCCGACTGGACGCCGGACGGCGCCGGCCTGGCGTGGGCAAGCGGAACCGCCTGCACCCCCGAATGCCCGGACGGCGGGTTCGACGCGGTGTACTTCGCGCCGGCCGACGGCACGGCCCCACCCTACCCGCTCCTTACCGGGGACCGCGACCTCGCCGAACCCCGTTTCCGCCCCGCCGGAAGTGCGGCCGGAGAACTCGAAGTTGCGTGGATCGAGGCCGATCGCGGCAGCCGGCGCATCCACCGGTCGCGCCTCCAGCGCGACGAAGACGGACGCTGGAGCGCGGCCGGGCGGGTCCGGATCGTGACCCGCGGCGCCGGCGTGGCGAGCGGCCTCCGCTGGAGCCGCGACGGCAGCAGGCTTTTCGCGCTTCATGAGGCGCCGGCCTATCCCCGCGACGTCTGGTCCTTCCCCATCACCGGGGGGCGCCAGCGGATCACGGACACCCTGTTTCCCGAAGTCGACGTGCGGAGCTTTTCCCGGCCGGAGCGGATCGAGGTCGAGCGGGACGACGGGGTCACCGTGGGGGCGTTCCTTTACCGGCCCGCCGCGGCATCGGAGCCCGCGCCGGCGCCCCTGCTCGTCCACGTTCGGGGAAAGGCGGGAGATGGCTGGCGGAACGGGTTCGATCCCATCGTGCAGTTGCTCACCGCGAGGGGCTATGCGGTCCTCGCACCCAACGTGCGGGGCACGGGGGGGCGCGGCGCCGCATTCGCCGCGCTCAATGACGGCGACTGGGGAGCCGCGGACCTTGAAGATCTGGTTGCGGCCACCCGCGCCGCGCAGGCGCTTCCGGATATTTCCCCGGATGCGGCCTGCATCTTCGGCATGGAGTACGGCGGCTTCCTGGCGCTGGCGGCGCTTGCGCGCCACCCGGATTCCTTCGTCTGCGGCGTGGAGGCCCTGGGGTTCGCCGACCCGCGCGCGCTATACGGCGCACTCGACCCGGAGCGCCGCGCCTTCCTCGAGCGGGAACTCGGACCGGTCCGCGGAAACCTCGAGAACTACCGTCGACTGTCGCTGAACGGCGCGGGAGCCGCGGTTCAGGCGCCACTCCTGTCCTTTCACGGCGAGGAAACACCGGAGATCCCGCTCGCAGCCAAGAGCGATTTCCTGGAGGAGTTGCGGTCGCGCAGCGATTACCCGTTCGTCGAGCTGTATTTCCGCGGCGACGCCGGCCGATCGGTCCTCCGTTGGGAGACCGATCGGGGCGCCGCCTACGCCTTCCTGGAGAAGATTCTCGAGTTCCTCTCGCTACACCTTCCCGTGGGGTGAGCAGGCCGCCACTCCGCCCGCAATAGAATTCCCGGCCCGTGCCCAGCGACATCATCATGCCCCAGATGGGCGAGAGCATCACCGAGGGGACGATCACCAAGTGGCGGGTCGCGGTCGGCGACTCCGTCGAACGGGATGATCCCCTCTTCGACATCGCGACCGACAAGGTGGATACCGAGGTCCCCGCGGCGCTCACCGGGCGTCTCGTGGAGATCCTGGTTCCGGAGGGCGAAACCGTCACGGTGAACACCGTCGTCGGCCGGATTGCGGCGGAAGGCGAAGTCTGGTCCCCCGGCGAGCCGCCGGAGCCGGCGGGCGAACCGGCACCGGCCGGTGCTCCGGAAACCGATGGCGGCGGCGGCGAGGCCGCCTCCGAAGCGCCGGCGCCCTCGCTCGCTGGGGAGGGGGCGCGCGCCGAGAGCGTCGGCCGTCAGCCGCGCAGTTCGCCGCTCGTGCGGCGCATGGCGCGGGAACACGGCGTGGACCTCGCCAGCGTTCCCGGGACCGGCGAAGGCGGACGGGTCAGCAAACAGGACATGCTCGCCTTCCTGGAAGGCCGCGATGCAGCCAAGGCCGAAACGGCCGCTCCCGCGGAACCCGCGGTGGTCAAGCCGCTCCCGGCTCCCGCCGCGCCCCCGTTGGAGACGCGTGCGGAGATGCGTGCGGAGACCAGCGAGGACGTTCCGACGCCTGCCGTCGTTCCAGCCGAGCCGCTTCCCGCGGTTCCGGAAGCCTCGGGAAGCGACCGGACCGAACCGCTCTCCCACCTGCGGCGGTCCATCGCCGATCACATGATCCGTTCCCGCCGGACATCGGCTCACGTCACCACGGTGTTCGAGGTGGACGTGTCGCGGGTGGTCGCCGTGCGGGCCGCGAACGGGGCGGCCTTCGAGGAGCGCGCCGGCGTGCGGCTCACCCTGATGCCGTTCTTCGCCCAGGCGACGATTGACGCGCTCGGCGAGTTCCCGGTCCTGAACGCTTCGCTCGGCGATGACCACATCGTGTACCACCGGAACGTGAGTCTGGGCATCGCCGTTGCCCTTCCGGACGGGCTCATCGTGCCGGTACTCGCGCGGGCCGACGAAAGGAACTTCATGGGGCTGGCCCGCGGAATCGCCGATCTGGCCAAGCGGGCCCGCGCCGGCGGGCTTACCCCTGACGAGGTTCAGGGCGGCACCTTCACGATCACGAACCCGGGTCCCTACGGGGCGCTCTTCGGCACTCCCATCATCGCCCAACCGCAGGTCGCGATTCTGGGAGTCGGGGGCGTTCACAAGCGGCCGGTGGTCGTGGACGGGGACGCCATCGCGGTGCGTTCCATGGTGTTCCTGGCGCTGTCGTTCGACCATCGGCTGATCGACGGCGCGATCGCGGATCAGTTCATGGCCGCCGTGAAGTCCCGCCTCGAGAACTGGCCCGAGGGCGACCTCCGTCCTTGACCGGCGCCGCCGTTCCCCTGCCGGTCATCGGAGCGGGGCTGAGCCCTGCCGCCGGAGCGGGATCGAAACCCGCGCGCCATCCCCGGCCGGATTGGCTCAAGGTGCGGGTGCCCTCCGGTCCCGCCTGGGCGCGCCTCAGAAAGCTGCTTCGCGAGAAGAACCTCCACACGGTGTGCGAAGAGGCGCGCTGCCCGAATGTCGCGGAATGCTGGGGCCAGGGAACCGCGACGTTCATGATCCTGGGTGACATCTGCACGCGGGCCTGCCGGTTCTGCGCCGTGACCACCGGGCGCCCGGTGGGCCTCGACCTCGAGGAGCCCGAGCGGGTCGCGGACGCCGTCGAACTCATGGATCTCCGCCATGCGGTGATCACTTCGGTGAACCGCGACGACCTCGCCGACGGGGGCGCCGAAATCTTCGCAAAAACCATCCGCGCGGTCCGGCGGCGCTGTCCGGAAACCACCGTCGAGGTGTTGATTCCGGATTTCCAGGGGAACGCGGCGGCGCTCGCCATCGTGATGGAAGAGGCCCCGGAGATCCTCAACCACAATGTGGAAACGGTGCCGCGCCTCTACAAGGCCGTCCGTCCCGGCGCCCGCTACCAGCGCTCGCTGGATCTGCTCCGCCGCGCCAAGGAACTCCGGCCGGAAGCGATCACCAAGACCGGAGTGATGCTCGGGCTCGGGGAAACCGCCGACGAATTGGATTCGCTGATGACCGACCTCGTGCGGCATTCCGTGGACATTCTCACCGCGGGCCAGTACCTCCAGCCCACTCCCGCGCATCTGCCGGTCGAGCGCTTTGTCCCGCCGGACGAGTTCCGCGCGGTTGCCGAGCGGGGCAAGGCGATCGGGCTCCGTCACGTGGAGGCGGGCCCGCTGGTGAGAAGTTCGTACCACGCCGCGAACCAGATCCTCTAGGAGCGCCAGGAGCGCCGGTCTTCAGACCGGCATCGCGGCCCGGAGGGGGACGAAACTCCCACAGGCCAGTCTCCGCATGGCGCTGCGCGCAATTGGGACGGCGGATACGAATCCAAGGGGCATCTCGCCGTCCTCGTATGGGGTCCCAGCTATGGGCGAACGTAGCGATGGGAGTTTCGCGGCCTGCGGCCGCGATGCCGGTCTGAACCCAACTTCGCCACTTTTGAGGGTCGGGGCGGCATCCAGAGCTGAGGGAAGTTCGAATCGGCCTCCAAAATCGGCCCAAAGTGGCCATTAGAGGTCCTAAACGGGCCAAAAACGGGCTCTCGGTGGGCGGACGGCGGTTCGAAGGGGCGGGAGAGGCGTGTAGTGCCAGTTTCTTTTGTGGAGGGCGTTTTTGGTCTTGACTCTGATCCCGCCATCCGCCAGCATCCCTCCCAGCCTCTCTCGCCGCTCCGCCATGTACATCCGCGCCACCAAGACCCACACCAGGGACGGCAAGACCGCGAAGAGTTACCGCCTGTCCCGCTCGGTACGGATCGGCGACAAGGTCCGCCAGGAGACCCTGTTGAACCTGGGCGTGGACTATCCGGTTCCGAAGCAGCAGTGGCGGGATGTGGCTCTGGTGACCGAGCTGCTGTTGGCGGGCCAACGGCCGATGTTGCCGGTGCCCTCGGATATTCAGGTGGCGGCCGAGGACCTGGTGCGCCGGCTGCGCGCGGTGGGCCTGGGGCCGCAGGAGCCGGAGAGGAGGGGCCGGGAGCGAGCGGTGGCGACGGTGGACCTGGATACGCTGGAGCATGACGACTCTCGCTCGGCAGGAGGGGAGCGCGTTTGCCTGGCAGGGCTGGAGGAGCTGGGCTTTCGGGACTTGCTGCACGCGCAGGGGGTGCGGGGCCGGGATGCGCGGATCGCCACCGCACTGGTGGTGGCGAAGATGCTGCATCCGAGCAGCGAGCGGGAGGCGTTGCGGTGGTTGCGGGAGGACAGCGCCGCGCTGGAGCTTTTGGATCTGGATCGTGGCAAGACGGTGTCGCTCCAGAAGCTCTACCGGACGGGGGACGTGCTGTGGCGGCTGCGGCGAGCGTTGCAGGCGGGGCTGTTCCGTCGGGAGCGGGAGCTGTTGGAGTTGCCGGACACGATCGTTTTCTACGATCTGACGAACACCTGGTATACGGGCCGTTCGGACCAGGAGCTGTTGCGTTTCGGGCGCTCGAAGGAGGGGCGGAAGCACCCGCTGGTGACGCTGGCGTTGTCGCTGGATGGTGCGGGGTTCCCGCGGGGGTGCGAGGTTCTGGCGGGGGATGTGTCGGAGCCGGCGACGCTTCAGGCGGCGATGGAGCGGTTCGAGGCGGAGTTGGGCGGGGGAGGCGGGGCGAAGCCGACGGTGATCCTGGACGCGGGGATCGCGACGGAGGAGAACATCGGTTGGCTTCGGGAGCGGGGCTACGGCTGGATCTGCGTGAGCCGGGAGGTGCGGCCGACGCCGCCGGAGGGGGAGGCGGACATCACGTTGACCACCAGCGCGAAGCAGGAGGTTCTGGCGTGGAGGCTGGAGGGGGACGAGGAGGAGGTGCGGCTGGTTGCGGTGAGCGAGGGGAAGCGGGCCAGCGAGGAGGCGATGCTGGGGCGGCACCGGGAGCGGTATGAGACGGCGCTACGGCACCTCCATGAGGGGCTGACGATCCCGCACCGCCGGAAGCAGTATGAGAAGGTGATGGACACGGTGGGCCGGCTCCGGGAGCGGTATCGGCAGGTGTCGGCGCAGTATGAGGTGGAGGTGGAGAAGGGTGCGGGCCCGAACGCGACGGCGGTGGTGTGGAGCCGGGCGAAGCGGTATGGGGCGCGGGACGCGGGGGCGGGTTCGTATCTGCTGCGGTCCAGCCAGACGGGCTGGGGCACGGAGCAGATCGTGCGGACCTACTGGCGGCTGACGGAGATCGAGGCGACGTTCCGGTCGCTCAAGACGGAGCTGGGATTGCGACCGATCTGGCACGTGAAGCACAGCCGGATCGCGGCGCACCTCTTCCTGGCGGTGCTCGCCTATCACGCGGTGCACCTGATCCGCACGCGGCTGAAGGCGCGCGACATTCCCCTGTCGTGGGACGGGATCCGCACCCGGCTGCAGCCGTGGGTGCGGATGACCACCACGATCCGGGAGACGAACGGAGGGCTGATCGTGAATCGGCAGGATGTCCGTCCCCCGGCCCAGGTGGCCCAGATCGCGCGGGCGGTGGGCGTCGAGCCCCACCATCACCGCCGGCGCACCCGCCGGAAAACGGACCCAAACACACAAACGTAGTGCCAGTCTGCTGGCACCCTGTTTTGTAACGGCCGTATTGCCTTTGGCTTACGGATGCCGAACGTCACGTTTTGGCGAAGTTGGGTGAAGACCGGCGCTCCTATACGTAGGTGGCGTTGCGCCATCCTCGTTGCCCGCTGCGCCATGCAGGGATTGGCGACGGGAGTTTCGCTCCCCTCTGGGGAGCGATGCCGGTCTGAAGACCGGCGCTCCTAGCGTAGGTGGCGTTGCGCCATCCTCGTTGCCCGCTGCGCCATGTGGGGATGGACGACGGGAGTTTCGCTCCCCTCCGGGGAGCGATGCCGGTCTGAAGACCGGCGCTCCTATACGTAGGTGGCGTTGCGCCATCCTCGTTGCCCGCTGCGCCATGTGGGGATGGACGACGGGAGTTTCGCTCCCCTCCGGGGAGCGATGCCGGTCTGAAGACCGGCGCTCCTACGTGGGTGGCGTTGCGCCATCCTCGTTGCCCGCTGCGCCATGCAGGGATTGGCGACGGGAGTTTCGCTCCCCTGCGGGGAGCGATGCCGGTCTGAAGACCGGCGCTCCTAGTACCGCACCAACCGGCGGGCGGCTTCGATCACCTGGGTAGCGTTCGGCAGCACGGCATCCTCGAGTTCCGCGGCATAGGGCACCGGGGTGTCCGCCGCCGCGATCCGGGTCACCGGCGCGTCCAGCTCGCCGAAGAGGTGTTCGGCGGCGAGCGCCGCGATCTCGCCGCCGAAACCCCCGGTCAGGTTGTCCTCGTGGACCACCAGCAACCGGCTGGTGCGCCGGACGGAATCGAAGACCGCCTCCCGATCGAGCGGGACCAGAGAGCGCAGATCCAGCACCTCCGCCTCGACGCCCTCGGCAGCCAGTGTTTCCGCCGCCTCGAGCGCCACCCATACCGCCGCCCCGTAGGAGACGATCGTGAGTGCATCCCCTGCCCGCCGAATCGCCGCTCTTCCCAGGGGAACCACTTCCGGCGCTCGCTCGAACTCGTCATCCGGCACCCGGAGGCTCCGATAGAGCCGCTTGTGCTCAAGGAACAGCACCGGATCGTCGTCGCGGATCGCGGCCCGGAGGAGGCCCGCGGCGTCCGGCACGGTCGCGGGCGCCACCACCTTGATCCCCGGGGTGTGGGCAAAGTGGGCCTCGGGATTTTGGGAATGGAACGGTCCGGCGCGGACTCCGGCGCCGGAAGGGCCGCGAAGCACGATGGGAACCGCCGCGCCGGCGCGGTAGCGGCTCTTGGCGGCGAAGTTCGTGACCATGTTGAACGCACTCGCGATGAAATCCATGAACTGGAACTCCACGACCGGACGGAATCCGGCAAGCGCCGCGCCCACCCCAACCCCGGTGAACCCCTCCTCGCTGATGGGGGTGTCGAGTACCCGCTCCGGTCCGAAGTCATCGAGGAAGCCGTCGGTCAAACGGAAGGCGCCGCCGTAGAGCCCGATGTCCTCGCCGAGCAGGATCACCAAGGGGTCGCGTTCCATCTCCGAGCGCAGCGCGCGGCGGATGGCCTCGAGGTAGGTGACGGGCACGGCGTTCCCGGATGCTGGCGGCACTTCTCTATAGGGGCGCGCGCGAGCAGCCGAACTTCGCGGCGAGGGCATCCGGCGCCGCCGCAATCCGGCGTCCCATGACGCCGGCGAGCGTGATCGCCAGCCGATCCGCCACCGCGTCCACAGTGAGTGAGCGCCCGGTTTCGCGCTCGAGCGAGGTGGTCGCCGAATCCCGGATACCGCAGGGCACGATGTGCGAGAACCAGCCGAGATCGGTGGTCACGTTGAGAGCCAGGCCGTGCGAGGCCACCCAGCGAGACACCCGGACCCCGATCGAAGCCAGTTTGCGGGGAGCGCCTCCGGCGCAGCACCACACCCCGGTCAGCCCCTCACGGCGCGTCGCCGCCGTCCCGAACCACGCCGCCGTTTCGATGGCGGCCGCCTCCAGCGCCCGCAGGTAGGCGTGGACGTCTTTCTTCCAGCCGGCCAGATGCACGATCGGGTAGGCGACGAGCTGGCCGGGGCCGTGAAAGGTCACGTCTCCCCCGCGATCCGTCTCGATCACCTCGGCGCCCCGACCGGCGAGTTCTGCCGGCGGCGCCAGGAGGTGTTCGCGGTGGGCGCTCTTCCCCAGCGTGAAAACCGGCGGATGCTCGGTGAGAAGAAGTACATCCGGGATTTCTTCCCGCTGCCGGCATCCGACCAGTTCCCGCTGCAACTCCCAGGCGCGACGGTAGCCGAGCGGCCGCACGTCGAGTCGCCAGAGCGGCGGTGCTTCCGCGAATTCCACCCCGACGTCCCGCAAGCGAATCAGGCGTGAAGGGCCGCGCCGGAAGCAGCGAGCGCCGCTTCGGCCACCGCTTCGGAAAGCGTGGGGTGTGGATGGACGCTGCGCGCGAGCGACTCCAGAGTCGCTTCGTGCTCAAGCGCGACCACCGCTTCGGCGATCAGGTCGGTGGCGTGCGGGCCGACGATGTGGACTCCGAGCACCTCTCCATAGCGCGCCTCGGCGACCACCTTCACAAAACCGGTCGGATCTCCCAGGATGTTCGCCTTGCTGTTCGCGGCGAACGGGAAGCGGCCCACCCGGATTTCGTGACCGGCAGCGGCCGCCGCCTCCTCGGTGAGCCCGACCGAGCCGACCTCCGGCACGCAGTAGGTGGCCGCCGGCATCCGGTCCCGCCGAAGGGGCCGAACGTCCTGGCCGGCGATGGTCGCTACCGCCACCTCCGCCTCGGCGGAGGCCACGTGGGCCAATTGGGCGCTCCCCACGATGTCACCGATGGCGAAGACGCCATGCGCCCTGGTCCGGCACGCTTCGTCCACCGGGATGAAGCCGCCCCTTTCCAGCTCGACTCCGACGGTCTCGAGCCCGATGTCCGTCGTCCGCGGAGCCCGGCCCACCGCTACCAGCAGCCGGTCGTATTCGGCGCTCGTGGTCTCCTCACCCACGCGGTAGCGGACCTGAACGCCCGTTTCCACGACGTCGGCGGCCTCCACCCGGGCTTCGGTCCGCACCTGGATCTTCCGCTTGCGGAACGCCCTGCCCACCACTTCGGAGACTTCGGCATCTTCGAGCGGCAGCACGCGGGGCAACACCTCGAAGAGTTCCACGCGGGAGCCGTAGCTACGGAACATGGAGGCAAACTCGGCGCCCACCGCGCCGGCTCCGATGATGCCTAACCGGGCGGGAAGCTCATCAAGCGAGAACATCTCCGCGTTGGTCAGTATCCGGTCGCCGTCCACCGGCAGGAAGGGCAGCGTCCTGGCCTCGGAACCGGTCGCGAGGATCACATGGCGAGTACTGAGGAACCGCACTGGCTCCCCGGACGCGGCGCCCGCCTCGGCGGATTCCGCGGGGATGACCTCGACCCGACCGGGACCGGCCAGTCTCCCGAATCCCCGAACGGTTTCGACACCCGCGCGCTTCAGAAGCAGCGAAACGCCGCCGGCGAGTTTGGCGATCACCCGGCGACTGCGGCGCTTCAGTCCGTTCCAATCGAGGGCGGGGTCCGCCACCGTGATGCCGACCTTGTTCGCCGCCCGGATCTCGTCGAGCAGCGACGCGGTATGAAGGAACACCTTGCTCGGAATGCAGCCGACGTGAAGACAGGTGCCGCCGAAGCGCTCGTCCTTCTCCACGATCGCCGTGCGTAGTCCGGCGGCCCGGGCCTTGAGGGCGGCCACGTAGCCTCCGGGGCCGCTCCCGATGACCACGACGTCGAAAGCTTCGTTGGTATTCTGATTCATTGATTTCTTCCGGTCGGGAAACGGGAATGTTACGCGCCGGGATCGTTTCCCGGTGGTAACATGGCGGGTTAAGTGATATCAGTCGCTGGGCGGAGGTTTGTGCTTCCGGTTGTATTTCGCTCCCTTTTTTCGCTAGGCGTTGCTGTCGCTGATTCGGCGGCTGGGGGGATCTGGACTTCCGATCGAGGGGAGCGAATCCGTTGAGCAACTCCGACTCCGGCACACCTGTCGCGCAGGCCGAAAGCCCCCCCCGGCGGTCCCGGTCGGCCGCCGAGTCCTTCCACGCCCGCCGCCGTGGCGCGGTGGAAGCCAAGTCCTCAAGCACTGGACCGGATCCGGTCCGTGAGTTCGAACCGGTCGTGCTGAGCGAATCCGAACCGACCGAGAGCGGCTACGGGCGCGAACGCCTGACGCTGCGCCGCCGCTTGCAAAAAGAACTCGACAACGCCCCGATCGCAGGGCAGACGGGGCTCCGGCTCGACTACGCCGACAACGGTGTTTCCCGGATCCATCTTCCCGGCGAAACCAGAAATACCGAACCCGGTCCGCTTGAGGGAGGAGTCATCGGCACGCTCTGCGTGGCCGCCGGGCACCTCGCCGCCGCTTCCGTCGCCCCCGGGGTGGGAATCCGCCTGGTGGAATACAAGGTGAACATCCTGGGGGTGGTTCAGGGCGACCTCCTGGCCATCGGCGAGGTGGTGCGGAAGGGCCGCACGCTCGTTTCCTGCCGCGTCGAAGTCGTGGAAGACAACGACCGCGTGGTCGCCGCCGGTCTGGCGACCTACCTCCTCCAACAGGCGTAGGAGCATTTCGCCCGCCGCCGGCGGGCGAAGGCCGCGCCATCCATCCTCACGGCCAGCGACGGCGGAAGCGCCCAGCGACGGCGGAAGCGCATAGTCTCCCTCCAGCCTCACGCCACCGGGCAGGCCAGCGCCCGTCCAGCATCCCAAGAGGGATCAGCTCTGCGCGCTTCCCGCCCCGCTACGCGGGGCGGTGCCGGCCAGTTGCTGTGAAAATGCAGCCCCGCGCGGGAACCCCAACGGTCCAGATGGCGCCGCTGGCAAGGGAACGCCGACCTCTGGCCAGTTCTCCCGGTGGGGGCCGGCACCGCTGCGCGAAGCGCAGCGAAAGGCGTGTAACACGCAGCCGTCCGGATGACGCTGAACGCCGGGGTCCCGGCCGAGAGGCGAACCACCCCCGAACTCGGGGTCCTTCCCTGCCGCCCGCCTGCGGCGGGCTGTGCCGACCGGAGGTCGGCACCGCTGCGCGAAGCGCAGCGAAAGGCGTGTACCACGCAGCAGTCCGGATGATGCTGAATGCCGGGGTCCCGGCCGAGAGGCGAACCACCCCCGAACTCGGGGTCCTTCCCTGCCGCCCGCCTGCGGCGGGCTGTGCCGACCGGAGGTCGGCGTTCCAAGCCGTCCCCGCGCTTCACGCGTGGTGGCGTACTGCTGAGCGCGCAAAAAACAATGGCAGCGAACTCCGTTCGCTGCCTGCGTGATCGGGGGGAAAGTGTGAAAGGGGGGACCCCCCCTTTCACAAATCAACAATGACCAATCGGAACTCGCCGCCGCGCGCCGCAGGCGCGCAAGGGAGTTTCGATTGCCGGCGCGAAGCGCCGGGCGGTCCCCGGACGGGGCCCCAACTCCAAGCAGAACTACGACCGAAAGCTATTCCAGATCAAGGCCCCGTCCGGGGACCGCTCGACCCTGATTGCCGGTCGGAGGCCCCCACCGGGAGAACTGGCCAGCGCTCCATGTCCCCGTGATTCTGCGCGGTTGGCGATGGGTGGGTTCTCAGCCGTGAGATTGGCGTGGCCAGCGTTGTCGGTGCGGGTTTCGCGCTCCCGCGCGATGCCGGTCGGAGACCGGCGCTCCATGACTAACGTTCGGCTGTCGTTCCGGTCAGGCGCCCCCCTTCCGGACCGACCGACCTCCCCCCTTACCGCCACCAGGTGTCCTGCGGGACCGCCGGTGTGCGCCGCTTGTGCTCGGTGGCGCGGTGGATCGCCTCGATCCGGTCGGCAACGGCAACGGGTACCGGGAGTCCCTCCAGATAGTCGTCGATCTCCCGGTAGCTGATCCCGAGGGCCTCCTCGTCGGGCAGGCCCGGACGCAGATCCTCGAGGTCGGCGGTGGGTTCCTTGTCCACGATCTCGGGCGGCGCTCCCAGATGGGTCGCCAACTGGCGCACCTGCCGTTTGCTCAGCCCGAAGAGCGGACACACGTCCGCTCCTCCGTCACCGAACTTGGTGAAGAACCCGACGAGCGCCTCCGCGGAGTGATCCGTCCCCACCACCAGGCCGCCGGCCAGGTTCGCGAGGTGGTACTGCACCGCCATTCGCATCCGCGCCTTGGTGTTTCCGCGGGCGTAGTCGCGGGACGCTTCGGAGTTGGCATCCCAGTGGGCTTTCGGGAGTGACGCTTCCAGGGCCGTAACGGCCCTCCTGATGTTCACGCTGACCACTTCCGAGGGTTCGATCCACTTCAGAACCCGGTTGGCGTCGGCCGCGTCGCGCTGCCACCCGTAGGGAAGCCGCACCGCCACGAAACGGTACGTCCCCCCGTCGCGGTTGGCCGCGGCGACCGCGAGCGAACAGAGCCGTCCGGTGAGCGCCGAGTCCACGCCGCCGGAGACGGCGAGCCACAGGCTCCGCTGCCCGCTCGCAACCAGATAGGCCCGGAGGAAACCCACCCGGTCCCGCACTTCCAACTCCGGGTTGATCCGCGGAGCGACGGCGAGGCGGGTCCGGAGTTCGGGAGAAGCCATCCGGTCTTTCACACGGGGAATTATGGAGGTTGCTTGCTCCCACGCATCCCAATTTCGGGAACGGGCAGCCGAATCGAAATTCGACTTCTTGGAGAATCCAACTCCCATTGTTCCCGTGCTCTGCATAACGGTCTATTTTTCAATGAGTTATATTCAGAGAATCGAAGCAACCGGCTGGTGCAGGACTTGCGGCTCTACCTCGGTTCGTGTCGTCTCATACAGTCCCGAGCCAAATCGTCTCCCGTCAAGGAGGACCTTGTCCATGAAACGAACTCTGCTGCGATCCGTGGCCGTGGCCGCGCTGCTCCTGATACCGGCATCGCTCGCCGCGCAGATCACCGCCGGAAGACTCGACGGGGCCGCGCGCGACGAGCAGGGGCTCGTCCTTCCGGGGGTCACGGTGACCCTCGAATCCCCCGGGCTTCTCGGCAGCCGCGTCGCCGTCACCGATGTGGACGGCTCGTTCCGGTTCCAGGGTCTCCCCGCCGGCAGCTACACGATGACCTTCGAGTTGGGCGGGTTCGGCACCGTAGTCCGGGAAGGCGTAACCGTCAACACCGGGCAGACCTTCACGGTGAACCAGACCCTCTCGGTGGCAGCCGTCGCGGAGACGGTGACCGTGACCGGGGAGTCGCCGGTGGTGGACGTCAAGTCCAGCCGCTTCGGGGGCACCTTCGATGACACGGCGATCCTGGAGGTTCCGAACTCCACCGATCCCCACGCCATGCTGGCCCTCACCCCGGGAATCCGGATGCGGGGCTTCGACGTGGCGGGCTCCCACAAGGCGCAGCAGTCCGGGTTCGACGCTTTCGGGCTCCGGGATCAGAACCGGATCATCATTGACGGGGTGGATTCCAACTTCAGCACCGGCGGGTTCGGCTTCTACATGGACAGCCTGACCGTCAACCAGTTCAACATCTCGAACGCCGGCGCCGACGTGGAAAACGCCTGGGCCGGAAACACGATCGTGATGGACATCAAGACCGGCGGTAACGAGCTTTCGTCGCTGCTCTACGCCGACTACCTGAGCGAGGGCTTCGTGGGCGACAACCTCACCTCCGAACTCGAGAGCCGGGGCGCGGGCACGAACCACATGCTCACCTACTGGGAGGCGCACGCCGATGTCGGCGGTCCCCTCTGGAGGGACAAGGCCTGGTTCTTCCTCGCCTACAACAACAACCTGACCCACCGGGCCATCTCGGGTGTCGATCCGAATGAGATCCAGGAGGAGGCGGTCCTCCGGAACTACTACACCAAGGTGAACATGGCGCTCTCCGAGAAGGACGAGCTGATCGGATACAGCCAGTGGGGCCTGAAGTACCGGCCGAACCGCGGCATCAACGCGCTGAACTCGACCGATGTCCGGCTGGCCCAGGATTCATGGACCTGGGTCCACAAGGCCGAGTGGCAGCGGGTCTGGTCCGACCGGGCGTTCTCGAACGTGAAGGCGATGTACTACGGGGTCACCTGGCCGATGGTGCCGGCGGTAACTCCGGACACGAACCCGCCACGCGTGGACCTCGATACCTCGCGCCGCACCGGCGCCGGGGTCTGGCCCTTCAACTACGACAAGGAGCGGCCCCAGTTCGTCGGCATCCTGAACTACTACATACCCGATGCGGGAGGAAGCCACGACCTCAAGTTCGGAGTGGACTACATGGAAGACGCGCGGCTCTTCTTCTCGAACGACGCGTCGGGTTCCATCCAGTACCGGGACCGCTCGAGCCTCGCCTCGGCGACCAATTCGATGGGAGCCTCCGAGATTCTCTTCGTGAACACCCCGACGGCAGTGTCCGACACCCGGGACGCCAACCTGCACTTCTTCGCGCAAGACACCTGGCAGGTGAATCCCCGGCTGACGATCACCGCCGGAATCCGGGTCGCCAACCAGCACGGCTACTACAACTCCGCCGATCTGGCGCCGGCCTATTCGGAGTTCTTCCTCAGCGGCGTTTCCATCTCCGAAAAGGACATCTTCACCTGGAACGACTTCTATCCCCGCTTCGCCGCCACCTATGACCTGACCGGCGAAGGCCGCACGGTCGTGAAGGCCTCGGTCAGCCGTTACACCCACAATGTGGGGCCCGACGGCTTCCAGAGCGCCAACCCCGCTTCCCGCCAACAGGTCATCTTCCAGTTCCTCGATCCCAACGGGAACGGCATCTACGACGGCCAGAACGAACTCGGCGAGCTCCTCAGTCAGTCGTCGGGCACCGGCCTCCCGGTGGGCCGGGTCGAGGGCGGCGTCCCGGTGGATCTCAGCCAGAAGCGCTACTACGACGAGGTCACGGCTTCGATCGAGAGCGAGATCATGCCGCAGACCAACCTGCGGCTCTCCTTCGTGCGCAAGATGGACCGGAACGTCTTCGACACCTACCGCGCGGGTCTCCTCGACGCCCTGCTGAACAATTCCATCCTCTGCGGCGACGCGATCTTCCCGTGCCCCGTGAATGGGAACACCGGCCAGCCGCTCGACTCGATCACCCGGCCGCCCGCGGGAACCGGGACGGCGAACGCAGTGGATACCGGCCCTCCGGGGCTCGATTCGAACGACTACGACAACATCGAGATGGGCCTCGGCCGCCGGTTCCGCAGCGGGCTCTTCCTGCAGGGCAGCTTCCACTACCAGTGGCGGAGCGAACTCGTCTGCTGCGGCAGCAGCGGGAGCGCCGACACCCAGGCCGATCCCTGGACCCTGGGCATCCAGGGCAGCGGACTGAACTGGAACTCGGCGGTGAGCACCAAGCAGCAGCACACCAACTGGAACCTCAAGGCGATCGGCCGCTACCAGATCCCGAACATCGGGGCGGCGGTCTCCTTCCAGTACCGGGCGCAGAGCGGCTGGGCCTACGCGCCGATCCAACTGATCCCGATCCCGGGCGGGGCGGGAACGAACCAGATTCCGCTCTCCGACATGACGGAGCGGTCGGACAATGTCCTCATCCTGGATGTCCGGGCGGAGAAAGACTTCTCCTTCTGGGGCCGCGACAAGTTGTCGGTGTTCTTCGACGCCTACAACGCGACGAACTCCAACCCGGTCCTGAACCAGATCATCCGCACCGGCACCGCGTACGGCCGGGTCATCGGCTTCCTCGAGCCGCGCACCTTCAAAGTCGGCGCGCGGTATCAGTTCTAAGCCTCCTCACGAAGCAAGGCGGTGGGGCCACCCGGCCCCACCGCCTTTGGAGCGCCGGTCTTCAGACCGGCATCGCCCCCGCGGGGGGCGAAACTCCCATCGCCGATTCCCCGCATGTCGCCGCGGGCAATGGAGATGGCGCAACGCCACCCACGCATCCGCACGGCGTTTCGCCGTCCAAGTATGGGCTCGGCTAATTGGCGAGCATGGCGGCGGGAGTTTCGCGGCCTTCGGCCGCGATGCCGGTGTGAACACCGGCGCTCCCAGCCCCTCGGGGCAGCGACGATCCTCCACCCACCCTCATGGTTAGCGACAGCGGAAACGCGTACTCCTGTCCACCCTCACCGCGCCGGGCAGGCCATCGTCGGCCGCCGGCACCCTAAAGGGGATCAGCTCTACGCGCTTTCGCCCCGCTCCGCGGGGCGGTGCCGGTGGGAACGCCCACACCGGGAGAACTGGCCACCGGTCCCTCCCCCCTACCTCCTCCTGAGCGCCAGGACCCTCTCGTTCTCCGGGTCGAGCGCGTGGGCCCGGTCCAGGAACCGGCCCGCGGCCGCGTCATCCCCGAGCACCAGGTGGGCGGTCGCGAGCAGCACCAGCAGATCGGCGTCCGGGGCGCGCAGCTCGAGCGCCCGACCGAGCGGCGCGAGCGCTCCCTCGAAATCGCCGGTGCGGACCCTTGCCTCCCCGAGCCGCCGCGACGCGACGTAGCGGTCGGGGTGGGCGTCGAAGACGGGGCCGAGAAGCGCTGCCGCTCCGGTCGGATCGTCCGCCGCGAGCAGGTAGCCCGCGAGCAGTTCGCGCGCCGGGACGAGGTTCGGTCCCACGCGAAAGGCCTCTTCGGCGAATTCCCGGGCCATTCGCGGGTTTCCCGCGGCCTCCCACTGTCGCGCCCACGCCAGCTCGGGCGCCCCGGCGAGTTCGGCACGAATCTCGCCGAGGCCGCCGTCCACGAGCGGGCGCGCCAGCACCGCGCGCGGGGAGACCTGGAATCGGGCCTCCCGCCGGGCGAGTTCCGCGCCGGCGGCATCCAGAAGACGCACCGCGGCGACGTACCGCCCCCCCGGAAGGTTCTCGAGCGACTGGCTCAACACCAGCGGTCCGTTCCGGTCGCCGGATGCTGCTACCGATCCCCCGACCGGCGCGGGCGGTTCGTCGCCGGTCAACCCCTCCGGATCGGGGGATACCGTCCAGGCGACCCGAGCGTCTTCCGGAGCGTTCAGCGGCTCCGCGAGCAGGTAGAGAGTCGTGCCGGCGGCGAAGAAGCCGGCCGGATTCGGGCGGAGACTCCGCGCTCCGAAGCGGTAGCCCCGGTAGAGCGGCTCGCCGCCGAGCAGCTCACTCCCCCAGGCGAGCACCGGGTCCGTCAACGCCGGGGATTCGAACTGGATCTCGGGAACCTCGATCGGTCCCTCGAGCAGGGTGTAGGCCCGGCGGCAGTCCTCCTCATCGCGGCTGGGACAGGCGCGGTTCCGTACGATGATGCGCAGTTCGTGCGATCCGGGGATCACCGGCACGACCCCCCGGAAGAGGAAGGGCCCCCCGAGCGCTCCCGCTTCCTCCTCGGAGACCGCGAAGAACGACTCCGCCCGGTCGTCGTAGAGGACGACTTCCAGATCTTCCCGGGCGGCGATTTCGATGGAGGCGATGAAAACGGAGCCGTAGCGGCCGATCCCGGGGTCACGCACCAGGACGACCGAGTCGGCCGGCATCTCGATGGCCCAATGCAGGTAGTAGCCCCCGGGCCCGGGCAGGACATGGTGGTAGCCGGCGCTTTGGACGTAGTTGAAGAGGTAGTCGGTCTCCACCGCGCCGAAATCGAAGCGCTCCGCATAGCTGGTGTCGATCCCGAAGGTGGGAGAGCGGTAGATCTCGTCCATGAGCGAAATGGTGCCGAAGGCGCGCAGGTCGCCGAAGTTCATCCCTTCGTCGGTGCGGAAAGAGAGCGCCGTGGACGCCAGTTCGGGACTGATCTCGTAGAGTTGATCGTAGGCAGATTCGATGTTTTGCCGAAAATCCCCCGGGCGGAACGCCGCGGGAGCGATCAGCAGCGCCTGCGGCCCATCCTGCACCGGGCTGTAGAGGCGCATCTCCCCCGCCCCGAAGCGCCGGAAGAAGAGCAGGTAGAAAAACGCCGGCACCCCGCGCTCGCGGAGCGCCGAGTCGTTGTAGAACCACAGTTCCGCCGGATAGAGGAAATTGGAATAGGAAAAATCCTCCTTGATCCGCGGTGGCCCCAGCACGATGTGGAACCGGCCGCGGTCGGTTCGCCAGCCGGCCCTTCCGGTGTCGCGCCCGTAAAACTCGTTCGCGTAGGCGATTCGGGCGGTGTGCTCCTCCCGGAACTCGTTTTCCGCGGTGGTCGGGTTCGGGTCCCGCCGCTGCCAGAACGCCTCGATAAAGGAGTCGCGGAGGTCCTCGCCCTCGAGGTTCCCGAAGGCCTGGCGCTCGGTCTCGGAGATGATGTAGACGGCCTCCTCCTCGAGCCAGGCGCGGTGCCGGGGCGTCATCTCCGGCTGCGCCCCGGCCGCCGGCGCGGCGGCGAGCGCGATCGGCAGCGCCGCCGCGCCCAACCAGCGGGAAAGCCTCATCGGATCCCGGGAGCCACGGCGACCGCACGCCCCATCTCGTAGAGCGCAATCCGGCCGGCGATCTCGCGCGCGAGGCCCGGATTCCCCGCGTCCAGCGCCAGCGCCTCGGCCGTCCGGGCAGCGGTGAGGGCCGCCTCGAAGTCGCCGGCGGCCGCGAGCGCGGCCCCCAGGGTGTCGGCGGCCGAAGGGTCCAGATGCCGCGCCAGCTCGGAGGCCCGGCCGGCGTAGAGGACCGCGCGTTCGGGGTCCCGCACCTCGGTGGAGACCGCGAGGATCCAGCCGGCGGTCTCGAGCGCCGCCGGATCGTCGGGGACGGTTTGGAGAGAGACGCCGAGATGGGCAACCGCCTCGGCGTGTTCCCCGCGTCCGGCGAGGATCAGGCCGAGGTTCCGGTGCGCCTCGGCGAGACGCGGTTCCACTTCGAGCGCTTCCCTGAGGACCGGCTCGGCGCCCGAGACGTTGTCGGCGGCGAGCAGCATGCGGGCGAGGCCCAGCCGCGGTTCCACCAGGAAGGGGTCCAACGCGATGGCGCGGCGGTAGTGGCGTTCCGCTTCCAGGCGCACCCCCACCCGTTCCTGAATGAAGCCGAGGTTGTGGTGGGCGGCGGCGTATTCGTCGTCGAGGGCGAGAGCGCGGCGGAGTGCACCTTCCGCGTCTTCCCACTCCCCCTGCGAAAGCAGCGCGATCCCGAGGTTGGCGTGGGCCCGCGGGTACTCGGGATCGAGTTCGATGGCGCGCCGGTAGCGGGCCTCGGCCGCATCGAGGTCGCCGGCCTCGCGGTAGGCGAAGCCGAGGTTGTGGTGGAACTCGGCGCTCTCCGGAACGAGGGTCGTGAGGTTTTCGTAGCGCTCCTGGAGGGGAGCCGCCGCGGCGCGGCGTTCGAGCCCGAAGAGCAGCGCGAGGGGCAGGAAGAAGAGGCCGATCCACTTGACCGCATGGGGCGTGAGCCAGGGACTCGGGGCGGGTTGGACGGGCGCCGCCTCCGAGGCTCGCCGGATGCCAAGCGCCGCCCCGGTCTTCCTCTCGCGGATCTTCCAGATGAAGCCGTCGAAGTAGAAGTGAAGCATCGTCGAGGCGGCGACCAACGCGAGCACGCCGCGTTGCACGGCGGGGCTCGCGACCGCCTCGGGGAGGAATCGGAAGAGGCCGTACCCGAACACGAGGCCGACATAGACGAAGAGCATGGCGCGCCCGCCGCCGAAGAGGGCCCGGGTGAAGAAGCCCGCGTCCTGCTCCCGCGCCCGCCGCCGGTTGAACACCCAGACGATGGAGAGGTACTGGACGTCGTGGAAGACCTCGAAGAGGGCCACGCCGAGCACCGCGTAGGGCACGTGGACCGAGCACCACCACCAGAAACCGAAGGACATGGCGGCCGCCAGGAGCTTGATCGGGTGCTGTCCCCTCCCGGCAAGCAGATCCCGGCCCGCCCGGAAGACGAAGACGGCGGTGAGGGCGAAGAGGGCGGCATCGAAGGCGCTTCGGAATCCGAAGAAGACCGCGGGTGAAAGGAGCGGCGCTCCGAGCGCGTACCAGAGTTCGAGCAGCTCTCCGAGCCGGCCCGGGGAGTGGAGCACTCCGAAGGCGAACCAGCCGATACACATGAGCCAGTCGACCCGCGCCGTGAGGCGCTCGGTCGCGCCGACGCGGGCGTCGTAGATCCGGAGGAATCCGTACACCTGGAGCGCCCCGTGCCAGATCCCCCAGAGGAGCACGACCAAGGAGACGCCGTTCAGCCCGTTCAGTGCGAAGCCGAGGGCGACCGCCGCAAAAACCAGCGGCGAGACCAGAAACCGCGTGCGGAAACGGGAAAAGAGCGCCCGGTCCCCGTAGGCCCGCATCATCCCGGGCAGGTGATGCCCCAGGGCGCCGAATCCGGCGACGAGGAGTCCGACGGAGTAGGCCGTCTCCCGGCCCTGCAAGGCGAAAGCGAGGGGCAGAATCAGGATCGGGGTGGCGACCAGCAGCAGGAGGTCCTGCGCCGGCCCGAACACCCAGAGCCGGCCGCGTGCGTCCGCTGCCGTATCGCTCGCCAAAGGTGTTGTCCTGTCGGAGTGGGAATCTACCAAGTACGGGCCTCCGTTGAGAGGCCCGAGGGAGTCGGCGCTACGCCGTATCGCCCCGCGCAGCGGGGCGAGCGGCGCAGGCCCGATTGAGCACAAGCGACACGCAAGCAAGGGAACGCCGACCTCTGGTCGGCACCGCCCCGCGCAGCGGGGCGAGCGGCGCAGGCCCGATTGAGCACAAGCGACACGCAAGCAAGGGAACGCCGACCTCTGGTCGGCACCGCTGCGCGAAGCGCAGCGAAAGGCGTGTACCACGCAGCAGTCCGGATGATGCTGAATGCCGGGGTCCCGGCCGAGAGGCGAACCACCCCGAACTCGGGTCCTTCACTGCCGCCCGCCTGCGGCGGGCTGTGCCGACCGGAGGTCGGCGTTCCCTTGGGAGAAGGCTTGTAACTGCGCCTCTTGGTGACGATGCGGGGCGCAAGTTCCGGGTGACGCATCGTTTTCATCCGCTGTATGGGCGTGAGTATGTGTTGTTGGAGCGGGGGCGGTATTGGGGTGCGGAGCGGGTGATGTGGGAGGACGAGAGGGGAGAGGTGCGTTCGCTTCCGGCGTCGTGGACGAGCGCGGGCGAGGAAGATGCGTTCCGGGTGATGTCGGCGGGGCGGTCGGCCTTTCGGGTGGAGGACCTGCTGGAGTTGGTGGAGGTTGTGCGGGGTGTGGAGGGGGAACGCTCGGGGGGAGCGGGGGGCGTGGCGGGGGGCGTGCGCGGGGGGTTGGCTGTAAAGGGGATTTCGTCTCATGAGTAAGCGGGATTTTGGCTTCGGGAGCCATGTTGGCGGGTGGTTCTGTGAGCGCATCGGGTGGATACGTATTGATTTGCCCGCATATTCCGAGCGGGACGCTTTGACTTCGGATGTGTGGATGGGCATAATGGGACTTACATGGAGAACCCCCGATGCCCCAGCTCCCCCCCGACCCCAAGGAAGCCGCCCTCCGCAAGAACGGCTGTCTCCACCCCCACCCGGACCGGGTCCGCGACGAACTCTTCCTCCAAAACCCCTTCTTCGACCCCCGCGATCTCACCCAGGTCAAATACGAGATGCTGCGCCGGACGCGCGCCGAGGGCGACCAGGTCAGCGCCACCGCGGCCCGCTTCGGGCTCTCCCGGGTGTCCTTCTACAAGGCGCGGCGCGCCTGGGAGGAAGGGGGCGTGGCGGCGCTGTTGCCCCAGCGGCCGGGGCCGCACGGGCCTCACAAGCTCACCGCCGAGGTGGTGGCGGCGTTGCGCGCGGCGCGGACCGAGAACCCGGCCCTGAACGCTCAGGAGTTGACCGGCCTGGTCCGGGAACGCTTCGGGCTGGCGGTGCACCGCCGCAGCATCGCACGCGCCCTGGCGCGGGTGGAAAAAAAACGGCCGTGATCGCCCCGGGGCCGCGCGTCGCGGTCAGCGGCCCGCCGGGCCCGTACGCCGCCGCCTACGAGCGGCTGCGCGAACAGGCGCTGGCCGCGTCCGGTGTCTGGCAGGGGCCGGCCGCCCTGGTGCTGCGCGGCTTCGCCGCCTGGCTCACCACACCCCTCGAACGGGAGCCGGGGTGGCCCGTCGTCCGGTCCCGGACGCCCCGTGCGCCGGAGGTCCCGGCCCCCGCCGTCGCCGTGCTCCTCGACATGATCCGGGCGCATCTGCCGGAGGCCGCCGCGTGAGCACCCTCCACTCCAAGGTCACCGCCGACCACCGGCGCCGCACCGCGTTCGTGTATGTGCGCCAGTCCACCCTCCGCCAGGTGCTCCAAAACCAGGAGAGCACCCGCCGCCAGTACGCGCTCCGCGAGCGGGCGCTCGCCCTCGGCTGGCCTCCCGGCCAGATCGTCGTCATCGACACCGACCTCGGCCGGTCCGGCGCCTCCGCCGACCGGGAGGGCTTCCGCCGCCTCGTCGCCGAAGTCGGCATGGGCGCCGCCGGCATCGTCCTCGGTCTCGAAGTCTCCCGGCTCGCCCGCAACAACACCGACTGGCACCGGCTGCTCGAGTTGTGCGCCCTCACCGACACCCTGATCCTCGACGAGGACGGCGTCTACAACCCCGCCGACTTCAACGACCGGCTCCTCCTCGGCCTCAAGGGCACCATGAGTGAGGCCGAACTCCATCTGCTGCGCGCCCGGCTGCGCGGCGGCATCCGGAGCCGGGCGCGCCGCGGCGAGCTGCGGATCGCGCTCCCCATCGGACTCGTCTACGACCCCCAGGACCGCGTCGTGCTCGACCCCGACGCCCAGGTCCGGGAGACGGTCCAGGCGCTGTTTGATGCCTACCAGCGTTCGGGCTCCGCCGGCGCCGTGCTCCGCTTCTTCCGCGACCAGAACCTGCTCTTCCCCCGCCGCCCCCAGCACGGGCCGCGCCGCGGCGAGGTGCTCTGGGAACCCCTCCAGCGCTCCCGCGTCCTCCGCGCCCTCAAAAACCCCCGCTACGCCGGCGCTTTCAGCTTCGGCCGCACCCGCCGCCGCCGCCTCCCCGACGGAAGGGTCGCCTCCCGCCAACTGCCCCGCGACGACTGGGAGGTCCTGCTCCACGACGCCCACCCCGGCTTCCTCTCCTGGAAGCAGTTCGAAGCCAACCAGCGACGACTTGCGGAGGCCAACGCCGCCTTCCGCTCCGGCCGCCCAGGCCCCCCGCGCGAGGGGCCCGCACTCCTCCAGGGGCTCGTCTTGTGTGGCCGGTGCGGCCGCCGCATGACCGTCGCTTACCACACCCGCGGCGACCAGCGCCTCCCCCGCTACCTCTGCCGCCGCCCCGAAACCGCCGCCCCTCCCTGTCAGTCCATCCCCGGAACCCGCATCGATCAGGCCGTCGGCCGACTCCTCGTCGAACTCGTCTCCCCGCTCAGCCTCGAAACCGCCCTCCGCGTCCAGGACGAACTCGCCGCCCGCGCCGACGAAACCCACGCGCTCCGACAACGCCACGCCCAACGCGCCACCCAAGAGGCCGAACTCGCCCGCCGACGCTTCCTCCGCGTCGACCCTGACAATCGCCTCGTCGCCGCGCAACTCGAAGCCGACTGGAACGCCAGGCTCGCCGAGCAACAGAATGCTCTCCACGACCTCGAACGACGACGCGCCGCCGACCAGACCCAACTCGACCCCTCCCAGCGCCAAACCATCCTCGCCCTCGCCACCGACTTCCCGAAACTCTGGAACGACCCCCAAACTCCCCACCGCGAGCGCACCCGCATGGCACGCCTCCTCATCCAGGACGTCACCATCACCCGAAACGGCGATCTCTCCCTCGGCGTCCGACTCCGCGGCGGCGCCGCACGAACCCTCTCCGTCCAACCCGATCTCCCCGCCTGGGAACAACGCCGAACCCCCGCCAAACTCCTCGCCGAAATCGACCAACTCCTCCAACACCACTCCGAAGCCCAGACCGCCTCCATCCTCAACCAACGCGGCCGAACCTCCGGCACCGGACTCCCCTTCAACGCTCGCCGCGTCGCCAACCTCTGCCGCCGTCACCAACTCCAAACCCGCTTCCTCCGCCTCCGTGCCCAAGGCTGGCTCTCCTCCACCGAAATCGCCGCCCGACTCCGAACCTCCCCCGAGTCCATCCGCAGACAACGCCGCCTTGACCTTCTTCGGGCACTCCCCTACGGTGCCGAAATCAAATATCTCTACCAACCCCCCGACCAATACCCCACCCCCCATACCCACAGCCTCCGCCTCTCACACACACCTGACTCTCCTACCTCTCTCCCGCATCGTCACCAGGAGGCGCAGTCTGATGCCTGATCCTGCCTACGCGCCACCTTGTGTGGGCGGGGGTTAGCCAAGCGCGAAAAAAACCAACGGCAGCGAACTTCGTTCGCTGCCGGCGTGACCGGGGGGAAAGTGTGAAAGGGGGGCTACCGCCCCCCGTTCACAAAAAGGTAATGACCAATCGGAACTCGCCGCCGCGCGCCGCAGGCGCGCAAGGGAGTTTCGATTGCCGGCGCGAAGCGCCGGGCGGTTCGGGAGCGGGGGCTCAATTCCTTCCCACTCAACAACCCGAACTGGTCAAGCGATGTGCCCCCGCTCCCGAACCGCTCGACCCTGGCGCCGACCTCCACCGGGAGAACTGGCCAGAGGTCGGCGTTCCAAGCCGTCCCCGCGCTTCACGCGGATTGGCACTTACGCGCTCTCGCTGGGCTCCGCCCAGCTGTGCCGGCAGGGGGGCGGCGTTGTCTTGCCTGTGCGCCACCTTGTGTGAGCGGCGGTTAGCTGAGCGCGCAAAAAACAATGGCAGCGAACTCTGTTCGCTGCCCGCGTGACCGGGGGGAAAGTGTGAAAGGGGGGCTACCGCCCCCCGTTCACAAAAAGGTAACGACCAATCGGAACTCGCCGAAGCGCGCCGAAGGCGCGCAAGGGAGTTTCGATTCCGGCGCGAAGCGCCGGGCGGTTCGGGAGCGGGGGCTCAATTCCTTCCCACTCAACAACCCGAACTGGTCAAGCGATGTGCCCCCGCTCCCGAACCGCTCGACCCGCTTCACCTGCCGAGTACCGTCTCGCCGCCGCCGATCATGTCGACGCTAGCCACGATAAGCGGATCCGGGCGTCCCACGGCACGGGCATCCTTGTTCGTATAGGGCAACGCGGCCAAAAAATGCCGCATGCAGTTCAGGCGGGCGCGCTTCTTGTCGTCGGACTTGACAATGGTCCACGGCGCGTCAGCAGTGTCCGTGTAGAAGAACATCGCCTCCTTGGCCGCTGTGTACTCGTCCCACTTGTCGAGCGACTGGCGATCCACCGGCGACAGCTTCCACTGCTTCAGAGCGTCCTTCTCGCGGGCCTCGAAGCGGTGCCTCTGCTCCTCTCGGGTAACGGAGAACCAGTACTTGAACAGCAGAATCCCGCTGCGGACGAACATGCGCTCCAGCTCGGGCGCCTGACGCATGAACTCCAGGTACTCCTTGGCGTTGCAGAACCCCATGACTCGCTCGACGCCGCCACGGTTGTACCACGAGCGGTCGAACAGCACGATCTCGCCTCCCCGCGGCAGATGGCGGATGTAGCGCTGGAAGAACCACTCGGTCCTCTCGTCCTCGGTCGGCTTGTCGAGCGCGACGGCCCGCGCGGCGCGCGGATTGAGATGCTCCGTAAACCGCTTGATGGTCCCGCCCTTACCGGCCGCATCCCTGCCCTCGAACAGGATGACAATCTTCCGGTTCGTCGCCTTCACCCAGTCCTGCACCTTCAGCAGTTCCACCTGAAGTGTGGCCTTGCTCCGCTCGTAGGGCTTGCGGGCGAGCTTCCGCGCGTAGGGGTACTCGCCCGTCTCGAACAACCGCCGGATGACATCGCGGTCCCGGTCGGGTAGGCCAGAGCCCGATGGGCCACCGTCGTCCGCGACGGCGCCGGCCCTTCCTCGCGCATCGTCCACAATCGATCCCCCGCCGTCCACCTTCGTCGTGCCCCGTTCCGCGGTAGACACGCTATCACGGCTTGTCGTCCGCGACCGCCGTTCGCTGCCATCCGGGGGCAGAGATTCGGGACCTTCAATCTCTTGCGTGTTCGCGGGGAAGTCCCGAATCGCTGTCGGGCGGGCGGGGCGGAGCTCGGCGGGCACTCGTGAGGGCCGTTTTCTCGCTCCGGGGACTGTGGCGTCGCCCAGCCCACGCCGAGGGCCTCCCCGCCGGGACTGGGAGGGGCGCGGCACTCGCGCTGGCATGGGGGGACGTCATCGGCGCGGGTTTCGCGCTCCCGCGCGATGCCGGTCTGGAGACCGGCGCTCCAAGCCGTCCCTGCGCTTTACGCGTGGTGGCGTACTGCCGAGCGCGAAAAAAACAATGGCAGCGAACTCCGTTCGCTGCCCGCGTGACCGGGGGGAAAGTGTGAAAGGGGGGCTACCGCCCCCCTTTCACAAAAAAGGTAATGACCAATCGGAACTCGCCGAAGCGCGCCGAAGGCGCGCAAGGGAGTTTCGATTTCCGGCGCAAAGCGCCGGGCGGTCCCCGGACGGGGCCTCAACTCCAACCGGAACTACGACCGAAAGCTATTCCGGATCAAGGCCCCGTCCGGGGACCGCTCGACCCTGATCGCCGGCCGGAGGGCGGCGTTGTCTTGCCTACGCGCCACCTTGTGTGGGCGGCGGTTAGCCAAGCGCGAAAAAAACAATGGCAGCGAACTCTGTTCGCTGCCCGCGTTTTCGGGGGAATGTGTGAAAGGGGGGATTCTCCCCTTTCACAAAAAAGGTAATGACCAATCGGAACTCGCCGCCGCGCGCCGAAGGCGCGCAAGGGAGTTTCGATTGCCGGCGCGAAGCGCCGGGCGGTCCCCGGACGGGGCCTCAACTCCAACCGGAACTACGACCGAAAGCTATTCCGGATCATGGCCCCGTCCGGGGACCGCTCCGGACTTGGCGTGGCGCAGCGTCGTCGGCGCGGGTTTCGCGCTCCCGCGCGATGCCGGTCTGAACCCAACTTCGCCAAAACGTGACGTTCGGCATCCGTAAGCCAAAGGCAATACGGCCGTTACAAAACAGGGTGCCAGCAGACTGGCACTACGTTTGTGTGTTTGGGTCCGTTTTCCGGCGGGTGCGCCGGCGGTGATGGTGGGGCTCGACGCCCACCGCCCGCGCGATCTGGGCCACCTGGGCCGGGGGACGGACATCCTGCCGATTCACGATCAGCCCTCCGTTCGTCTCCCGGATCGTGGTGGTCATCCGCACCCACGGCTGCAGCCGGGTGCGGATCCCGTCCCACGACAGGGGAATGTCGCGCGCCTTCAGCCGCGTGCGGATCAGGTGCACCGCGTGATAGGCGAGCACCGCCAGGAAGAGGTGCGCCGCGATCCGGCTGTGCTTCACGTGCCAGATCGGTCGCAGTCCCAGCTCCGTCTTGAGCGACCGGAACGTCGCCTCGATCTCCGTCAGCCGCCAGTAGGTCCGCACGATCTGCTCCGTGCCCCAGCCCGTCTGGCTGGACCGCAGCAGATACGAACCCGCCCCCGCGTCCCGCGCCCCATACCGCTTCGTCCGGCTCCACACCACCGCCGTCGCGTTCGGGCCCGCACCCTTCTCCACCTCCACCTCATACTGCGCCGACACCTGCCGATACCGCTCCCGGAGCCGGCCCACCGTGTCCATCACCTTCTCATACTGCTTCCGGCGGTGCGGGATCGTCAGCCCCTCATGGAGGTGCCGCAGCGCCGTCTCATACCGCTCCCGGTACCGCCCCAGCATCGCCTCCTCGCTGGCCCGCTTCCCCTCGCTCACCGCAACCAGCCGCACCTCCTCCTCGTCCCCCTCCAGCCTCCACGCCAGAACCTCCTGCTTCGCGCTGGTGGTCAACGTGATGTCCGCCTCCCCCTCCGGCGGCGTCGGCCGCACCTCCCGGCTCACGCAGATCCAGCCGTAGCCCCGCTCCCGAAGCCACGCGATGTTCTCCTCCGTCGCGATCCCCGCGTCCAGGATCACCGTCGGCTTCGCCCCGCCTCCCCCGCCCAACTCCGCCTCGAACCGCTCCATCGCCGCCTGAAGCGTCGCCGGCTCCGACACATCCCCCGCCAGAACCTCGCACCCCCGCGGGAACCCCGCACCATCCAGCGACAACGCCAGCGTCACCAGCGGGTGCTTCCGCCCCTCCTTCGAGCGCCCGAACCGCAACAGCTCCTGGTCCGAACGGCCCGTATACCAGGTGTTCGTCAGATCGTAGAAAACGATCGTGTCCGGCAACTCCAACAGCTCCCGCTCCCGACGGAACAGCCCCGCCTGCAACGCTCGCCGCAGCCGCCACAGCACGTCCCCCGTCCGGTAGAGCTTCTGGAGCGACACCGTCTTGCCACGATCCAGATCCAAAAGCTCCAGCGCGGCGCTGTCCTCCCGCAACCACCGCAACGCCTCCCGCTCGCTGCTCGGATGCAGCATCTTCGCCACCACCAGTGCGGTGGCGATCCGCGCATCCCGGCCCCGCACCCCCTGCGCGTGCAGCAAGTCCCGAAAGCCCAGCTCCTCCAGCCCTGCCAGGCAAACGCGCTCCCCTCCTGCCGAGCGAGAGTCGTCATGCTCCAGCGTATCCAGGTCCACCGTCGCCACCGCTCGCTCCCGGCCCCTCCTCTCCCGCTCCTGCGGCCCCAGGCCCACCGCGCGCAGCCGGCGCACCAGGTCCTCGGCCGCCACCTGAATATCCGAGGGCACCGGCAACATCGGCCGTTGGCCCGCCAACAGCAGCTCGGTCACCAGAGCCACATCCCGCCACTGCTGCTTCGGAACCGGATAGTCCACGCCCAGGTTCAACAGGGTCTCCTGGCGGACCTTGTCGCCGATCCGTACCGAGCGGGACAGGCGGTAACTCTTCGCGGTCTTGCCGTCCCTGGTGTGGGTCTTGGTGGCGCGGAGGTACATGGCGGAGCGGCGAGAGAGGCTGGGAGGGATGCTGGCGGACGGCGGGACCGGAGTCAAGACCAAAAACGCCCTCCACAAAAGAAACTGGCACTACATGCCTCTCCCGCCCCTTCGAACCGCCGTCCGCCCACCGAGAGCCCGTTTTTGGCCCGTTTCGGACCTCTAATGGCCACTTTGGGCCGATTTTGGAGGCCGATTCGAACTTCCCTCAGCTCTGGATGCCGCCCCGACCCTCAAAAGTGGCGAAGTTGGGTGAAGACCGGCGCTCCAAGCCGTCCCCGCGCTTTACGCGTGGTGGCGTACTGCCGAGCGCGAAAAAAACAATGGCAGCGAACTCTGTTCGCTGCCCGCGTTTTCGGGGGAATGTGTGAAAGGGGGGATTCTCCCCTTTCACAAAAAAGGTAATGACCAATCGGAACTCGCCGCCGCGCGCCGAAGGCGCGCAAGGGAGTTTCGATTCCGGCGCGAAGCGCCGGGCGGTCCCCGGACGGGGCCTCAACTCCAACCGGAACTACGACCGAAAGCTATTCCGGATCATGGCCCCGTCCGGGGACCGCTCCGGACTTGGCGTGGCGCAGCGTCGTCGGCGCGGGTTTCGCGCTCCCGCGCGATGCCGGTCTGGAGACCGGCGCTCCAAGCCGTCCCTGCGCTTTACGCGTGGTGGCGTACTGCCGAGCGCGAAAAAAACAATGGCAGCGAACTCCGTTCGCTGCCCGCGTGACCGGGGGGAAAGTGTGAAAGGGGGGCTACCGCCCCCCTTTCACAAAAAAGGTAATGACGAATCGGAACTCGCCGAAGCGCGCCGAAGGCGCGCAAGGGAGTTTCGATTCCGGCGCGAAGCGCCGGGCGGTCCCCGGACGGGGCCTCAACTCCAACCGGAACTACGACCGAAAGCTATTCCGGATCATGGCCCCGTCCGGGGACCGCTCCGGACTTGGCGTGGCGCAGCGTCGTCGGCGCAGGTTTCGCGCTCCCGCGCGATGCCGGTCTGAAGACCGGCGCTCCAAGCCGTCCCCGCGCTTTACGCGTGGTGGCGTACTGCTGAGCGCGAAAAAAACTGATGGCAGCGAACTCCGTTCGCTGTCCACGTTTTCGGGGGAATGTGTGAAAGGGGGGCACCCCGCTCCGGACTTGGCGTGGCGCAGCGTCGTCGGCGCAGATTTCGCGCTCCCGCGCGATGCCGGTCTGAAGACCGGCGCTCCAAGCCGTCCCCGCGCTTTACGCGTGGTGGCGTACTGCTGAGCGCGAAAAAAACTGATGGCAGCGAACTCCGTTCGCTGCCTGCGTTTTCGGGGGAATGTGTGAAAGGGGGGATTCTCCCCTTTCACAAAACAGTAACGACCAATCGGAACTCGCCGAAGCGCGCCGCAGGCGCGCAAGGGAGTTTCGATTGCCGGCGCGAAGCGCCGGGCGGTTCGAGAGCGGGGGCTTAACGCCGAGAGCCGCCGCCTCGGGGACCTATAAAGGAGTGTGCCCCCGCTCCCGAACCGCTCGACGTCAGGGCCAGCGGCCGCGGGTGGATCTCTTGAGGATGCGGCCCTTGTTGTTCATGAGACCGACGGTCTTTCCCGCGATGATGTCCTTCGCGTATTCGATATCGGCGTCGTTTGCGCAAGCCACGTACACGGGACCCCGGAAACCACGGAGCCTGCCGCACGCGGTACCCAGGGTGCGCGCCGTCTCGACGTTGATCGTGATCTTGTCCGTCCGGATGTCCGGACCCCTGCCGCGGCTGTACTTGACGCCGTGTTTCTCGGCGAGCGCTTTGGCAACATCTATCTTGCCTGCCATCATCCCCTCCCCTAAGCCTTCCGGCGCCTCAATTCGGAAAGAAACGCTATCACACGGTGGTTATTCGTGAACGCCGGATCGCGGATGGGAGTGTGATCTAACCCGGCCCGAAAACTATGACTTCAAGAGATGGAGGGCGACCAGCAGGAGTGCGTTCCCGCCGGCAGTGACGTGCTCGTCGCGGGTGAACTCCTTCGGGTTGTGACTGATGCCATCCACCGAAGGCACGAAAATCATTCCGGTGGGGCATACCCGGGAGAGCATCTGGGCGTCATGCCCCGCCCCCGAGGGAATCCGGCGGCAGGATCCTCCGAGCGCGGCCGCCGCTTCTTCGACCAGCGAGATGACCCGTTCGTCAAAGACCGCAGGACCGAAGCGTGCAAGTTCCCGCCGTTCGATCCGTACCCCCTCGCGCTCGGCGGCGGCCCGGAGCCCGTCAAAGAAGTCGTCTTCGGCGCGGCCCAGCCGCTTGGGATCGGGATTTCGGATGTCCAGCGTGAACACCGCCCGGCCGGGTACCACATTGGTCAGGCCGGGCGAGAAGGCCATCCGGCCGACGGTCGCCACCTGGCCAGGAATCTCCCGGGTCAGCTTCCTGGCCAACAGCACGGCCTCCGCGGCCACCACTCCCGTGTCGTGGCGAAACCGCATCGGGGTGGTGCCGGCATGGTTCGACGCCCCGGTGAGGGTGATCTCCTCCCACAGGATCCCCTGAACGCCGGTCACGGCGCCGAACTCGATGTTCTCGGCCTCGAGCACCGGCCCCTGCTCGATGTGCAGTTCGGCGTAGGCCGCCGGCACCGGCCCGGGTAGCGGCGCGTCCCCGAGGTAGCCGATCGCTTCGAGTTCTTCCCGGAGCGTCCGCGTCCCGTCGGGGCTCCGGAGCGCCCAGGCGATCTCGAGGTCGAGGCCGCCGGAATAGACGAGGCTCCCCAGCATGTCGGGGTGGTAGCGCGAGCCCTCTTCGTTGGAAAAGATCGCGACCTCCAGGGGGCGGCGGGTGCGGACACCCCCGTCGTTCAGCGTGCGCGCGACTTCGAGCGCCGCCAGCACTCCCAGATTCCCGTCGTAGCGGCCGCCGTTCCCGACCGTGTCGATGTGGGATCCGAGCATCACCGGCGCCGCGTCCCGATCGTCCCCGGCCCGTCGGCCGACGATGTTCCCGATCCCGTCCACCCGGACCTCGAGACCGGCGTCTTCCATCCACGAACGAACGAGGTCACGGCCCGCACCGTCCTCGGCGGTAAAGGCCAGCCGCTCGGCGCCACCCTCGGGGGTGGCGCCGATCTCGGCGAGCCGGGCGAGCGAGTCGAGGAGGCGGGAGCCGTTGATCCGCAGCTGCGGGTCGCCGCTGCCCATCAGGGACCCGCTACTCGCTGGCCACGCCGGCGTCGGACAAGCGCTTCAGGAGGTCGTCGAGCTGCCCGCGCAACTCGTCGTAGCGCTCCACCGCATCCCGCCCCGGCGGCTGGTCGGCGGAATCGAGGTTCGAAGCGAGGTAGCTGATCTGGTCCACCAGCATCGGCTGCGAATAGCGCCGCGCGCCGGCGACCAGCTCCTCGTGGATCGCCTGGAGGGCGTCGCTGCCCCCGCCCTCCATCGCCGCTTCCAGCCGGGCGGCCGCCATCCGGGCCTCGGACAGCGCGTCGCGGGCCTTCAGGGCGAGCGCCACCTGGTCGCGGACGTGTTCCGCGGTGACCCAGCCTTCCTTCACCAATCGGGGATCCATACGCAACCGGAAACTGCGCGCCATGGTCTGCCCCCCGGCGGTCAGTTCCACGGTGTAGCGGCCGGGCGCCGCCAGCACGCCGCGTCCGGCGACGTTGCCTTCGCCGTCTTTGGCCCCCTCGTGCCGCATGTCCCAGGTGAGGCGGTGAACGCCGGCGCCAGTCGGCGCCGTCGGCGCGCCTCGCGTCCGCATTCCCGGAGCGCGCATGCCCTGCGTCATCGCGGTTTCCTCACCGGAACCGGCGCTCTCGACGCTCCGGACCAGGTTCCCGTTCTCGTCGCGGATGTCGAGCCGCACACTGTCCACGTCCGCGGCAAGCCGGTAGGTGATCCGGGGGCCGGGCGTCGGATACTCGGGGTCCGCCGGCGCCGGGGCGCCGAAGCCCCGTCCCCCGGCGCGGAAGCGGATCTCGTCGCGCGGCTGGAAGAGGTGCGTCTCGCCGGCGGGCGGCACCTCGTGCAGCGGGGTGACGTCGTCGAGGATCCAGAAGCTGCGCCCCATCGTCGAGATGGCGAGGTCCTGCTGGACGACCTTGATGTCGGTGATCGGGGTCAGGGGAAGGTTCTGCTGGAAGGAGGTCCAGCTCGCACCGTCGTCGAACGAGATGAACATGCCCCACTCGGTCCCGAGGTAGAGCAGCCCTTCGCGGTCCGGGTCCTCGCGAACCACCCGCACCGGGTGGTCGTTCGGCACCCCGTTCGTCCCGTCGGTGATGCGGGTCCAGGTCTCGCCGTAGTCGTTCGTCCGGTAGGCGTGCGGGGTAGAGTCGCCGAGCTGGTAGCGCAGGACCGCCGCGTACGCCTTGGACGGGTCGTGGGGCGAAACCTCGATGTTCTGCACCCTGCCGTAGGGGCCGAGCTCGGGCGGAGTGACCTCCTTCCAGGTCCGGCCGCCGTCGCGGGTCACGTGGATGGGGCCGTCGTTCGCGCCCGCCCAGACGACTCCCTCCTCGTGGGGAGATTCCTGGACGTCGTAGAGCACCGCGAAGTGCTCCTCACCGGTCACGTCGAGGGTGATCGGGTCGCCGGAGACCACCTGCGTTTCCGCGGTGAAGGCGGTGAGATCGGGCGAAATGGTCCGCCAGGTGCGGCCGCCGTTTTCGGTGACGTGGACGTACTGCGAGGCGTGGAAGACCCGGTTGGGGTCGTGCGGCGAGACGTGGATCGGGACCGTCCGCTGGAAGCGGTACTGCAGGTCCTTGGGGTTATGCCCGTAGATGTTCCAGAAGCCGACGTAGTACTGCTCTTCCTGCCCGGTCCGCATGTTGTAGAGGCCGAAACGGCCCTTGCAGTTCGCGTAGACCACGTCCGGATCTCCCGGCTTCGGGACCGCGGGGCCGGTCTCGCAGCCGCCGATCGCCTCCCAGTGCGCGGTGTGTCCGCCGGGGCGGGAGTGGGGCGGATAGCTCGGCACCGAGATCGTGGAGTTGTCCTGCTGGCCGGCGTAGAGCCGGTAGGGGAAGGCGTCGCTCACGTCCACCTGGTAGAGCTCGGCGGTGGGCTGGTTTTCCTGGGTGGACCAGGTTTCGCCGCCGTCGATCGTCACGTTCGCGCCGCCGTCGTTCGACTGGATCTGGATGTCCGGGTTGTCGGGGTTGACCCAGAGGTCGTGGTTGTCGCCGTGCGGGGTGAACTTCCGCTCCCAGGTGACGCCGCCGTCGGTGGACTTGAAGTAGCCCTCGGCCAGGCCCCACAGCGTGTCCGCATCGGTCGGATCGGCGTGGAGGTTGTTGTAGTAGAAGGGGCGGTTCCGGATGGGCTGGAAGTCGCTCACCTGCCGCCAGGTGTCCCCTTCGTCATCCGAGCGGAACACCCCGCCTTCGTTGGCCGGCGCCTCGATGAGCACGTAGACCCGGGAGGGATCGGCCGCCGATACCGCGAGGTCCGATTTGCCGCGGAGTCCCTGCGGGAGCCCGTTCTCGAGTTTTTCCCAGGTGTCGCCGCCGTCCCGCGAGCGCTGCACCCCGCCTTCCATGCCGCCCGAGCGGATGGTCCACGGCTTCCTCTCGACCTCCCACGTGGAGGCGTAGATGGTGTCCGGGTCGCCGGGCTTGAACTCGAGGTCCACGGCCCCGGTCTGCTCGGACACGAAGAGCACGAGCTCCCAGTTCGCCCCGCCGTCCTTGGTGCGGTAGACCCCGCGCTCGGGGTTCGCCGCGAAGGGATTCCCGATTTGCGCCACCCAGGCCATATCGGGATCTTCCGGATGGATGAGGACGGCGCCGGAGCTGCCGGTGTCTTCGAGGCCGAGATTCCGCCAGGTCTTGCCGGCGTCGTCGGACCGGTAGACCCCCTTCCCGATGATGACGTTGCTGCGGAGGCCGTCCGAGCCGGTGGTCACGTAGACGATGTTCGGATCGCTGTCCGCCACCGCGATGGCGCCGATGGAGGGGCTCTTGAAGGCGCCGTCCGAGATCGGGTGCCAGTTATGGCCGTAGTCCGTGGTCTTCCAGACGCCGCCCCCGGTGGCGCCCATGTAGAAGGTCCCGGGGTGGGATCGGTGGCCCGCCACCGCGGTGACCCGGCCGCCCCGCGAGGGGCCGACCATGCGGTATTTCATCGCGGCCAGCAGGTCGGTGTCGGGCTGGGCCGCGGCGGGCGCCGCCATCAGCGCCGCGAGGGCCAGGAGGAGGAAAGAAAGGAATCGCCTGCGCATCGCACATGCCTCCGGAAGCTCAGGACCGGAATCCCATCCGGTCGCAATCGCCCCGCCCGTAGCGGGGAACGCGCGATTTTACCGGTGCGGGCGGGGATTTCCGGTGCGCTCGTTTCCCCCTCGGGAGACGGCGGCCGGTCCGCGGGGTCTCGGCGAGGAGCCGCGCGGTTTCGCCCTGCCGGTTGGGGCTCTCCCGGTGGAGGCGCCGGCGGCGCCACCCCGGCTGCCGCTTCGCCTGGCCGTCGCCCCAAACCCCTTGGGACCCCGGCCCGCGCTCCGCGGCTTGGGTGAGGCGGGGCGGGGCAAACGGCCGATGGGAGCCAGTCCGCGAGGGGGACGAAGGCGTCCCCGGTCCGACGCTCCGTCGCGCGGGGCGCGAGCCGTCCGAACGGGCCGGCGGGGCGGGCGGGATGTCTGGATGGGGCGGTGTGCGGCCCGCTGCCCGGAAACCTCGAAGATGCGCCCGGAGAACCGCGCGTTCAGCGGCAGGCCCGGCTCCACCGCGAGGAGTGGCGCCAACGTAAACCGTGCGTAACCCTCGGACGCGAGGTCCAGGATGTCGCTCTTCCAGCGCTCCCAGCCGATCAGGAAGTCCAGGGAGTCTTCGTCGAGGTCGGCAAGCGTGACCTCGAGGACGCGGGGGGGATCCTGCGCGGCTGCCGCAGTGGACAGCACCAACACGCCCGCGGCTAGCAGAACCGAACCCCGCATCTCGCTATGGTGGCAAGCAATCCCCGTGCCGGGTGAGGCGTCGCAAGAGGGACCCCCGGTGTTCACACCGGCGCACGGCCCGCCGGCTGGGAACCGCGTACTACCGACCGAGAAGAAGCGCGGTCGGCAGGTGCGCCCGAAACCGCAAGACAGACGCTGGTTAGAAGCGGAATCGCTGCTCGGCTCGGAATAGATAAGAGTAGGCCTCGTGTTCCTCCGGGCCCTTGTCTCGATCAGCCAGCAGTTCCTGAACACCGGGGAAAATTGGCCCAACGATGTCGCCTGTTGCGGCGCTCCATACCGCACCTGCAATCGAGAGCCCGAAAGATGCAGCGCGCTTCCAATGGTTTCGGGAGCGACGCCTGAGGTCGCTCGCGTGATCTTCGATCATTTCGCTTCGGTCCTCCTGTGCTTCGGCCCTGGCTCGTTCATCCAGAGGGCTGACTTGCCGCACGAATTCTCTGACGGATCGTGCATAGGCCCGATAGTTTTTCCCATGCTCTTCTCGGAAGGACAGGACTTCGTCCAGCGGCACCCTACTCAGATCCACACCAACCGTCGCGAGGTCGGTGGCTACAACGTGGCCAGCCGATGGCATTGACTCCAAGGAAAGCACTTCTTGGAGAGCACGCACCAGTTGGGGCTGATCCGTGGCGGGCTGCAAAACGAGCCCTTGGTGCCCCCCGTACGGACGCAGGATTTGCGCGAGGAGCACGAGCACAAGGGCGTGGACCTGCGGGTGCAAAGGGACGGAGGCGCCATCCTCAGTGTCTTTGGCTAAGCCGCGAGCCTTCAGCTCGCGGATGATTCCGTCCGCTAAACGTGAATCGCCGAGACCACCGAGACGCGAGTACGAGAGTTCGTGAAATCGCGTACCTTCTCTGGAAAGCGTTTCCAGTGCTCCTGTGTCCAGAATGCTGGCCAGGGACTGTGCGAGCGTCTCGGTTGCTGCCTTGTCGACAAGTTCTTCCGGTTCCAAGATCCTAAGGAGGCCGGCCTCGGTTAGGCGGCTCGTAAAGAGCTCATCGACTTGGTGAACCCTGTCGCGCATATAGGCCGGGACAAGTAGCGCGATACCATCGAAGAAAAGGAGGAGATTCTTGAGAGCGTCGGCGTCGCGCCAGATCCATCCTGGGTAGTAGAAGGCCAGATTCGCGGGCTTTGTGGTCGACCGGGAGCTTTCCATAGCAACGAATGTACCTGACAGACGAACCCCGGGTGCTCCACTGGCCGACGCCGCATCAGGCAGGGCGTAGACCTCCGACACGCAGGGCTCGCAGTCCGGGGCGCAAGGCTCCTCGTCCAAGCGGGTGACCAGCGAGTGCCGTAACGTCCGCGCCGTCAGAGTGAAATGGTCCACCAAGGTTGAGCACCACATGTTGGAATCGCGGGGTCGGAGGAAAGCTTCTCCCCGATGCCCTTGGTACTCTTGCCCTCCCCTCAAGCGCGTACGGGAGGCACCGTCACCATGCGAAACCGCACTCCGTTTCTTGGCCGCCCCGCCGGCCGGATCACCGCCGCCGCGCTCACCGCGTTGCTGGCCGCGCCGCTCGCGCTCGCCCAGACCGGCAGCGAGACCGCCCTCGAGGAGGAATGGGGGCGCCTCGACCAGCTCTCCGGGGGCAAGCTCGGGCTGGCCGCCGTCCACCTCGAATCCGGACGGACCGCCTACCTCCATCCGGACGAGGCCTTCCCGATGGCGAGCACCTACAAGGTCCCCATCGCCATGGAGTTGCTTCACCGGGTGGACGAGGGCGAATTCGGCCTCGACCACATGATCGAGCTGGACCTCTCCGACCTCTCGCCGGGCAGCGGGGTCCTGGGCCGGCTCTTCGACGATCCCGGCGTCTCGCTCTCCATCCGGAACCTGATGGAGCTGATGCTGCTCATCAGCGACAACTCGGCGACCGATCTCTGCCTCAAGACCGCGGGCGGCGGCGAGCGGGTCACCGCCCGAATGGCGGAGCTCGGAGTGGAGGGGGTCCGGGTGGCCCGCTCGACGGCGGACCTGATCACCGATTACGTGGGGGCGGAAGGGCTGCCGCCGCGCAGCGAACGGACCCGCGCGACCTACACCGAGTACTACGGGCAGGTCTCCGAAGAGGACCGCGCCATGGCCCGCGACGGATTCGAGGCGGACCCCCGGGACACCGCGACCCCGCGGGGGATGGCCGATCTGCTCGTCAAGATCTGGAACGGGGAAGGACTCTCGCAGGCGAGCCGGGACCTCCTGATCGACATCATGGAGCGGTGCGAGACCGGCGCCGGGCGCCTGAAGGGCCGGCTTCCGGAAGGAACCGTGGTCGCCCACAAGACCGGCACCATCGGGCGCACCACGAACGACGTGGGGATCGTCTACCTGCCCTCAGACGCCGGGCACGTGGTGGTGGTCGCCTTCGTCAAGGATTCGGACGATCCGGTTCCCGACCGGGAGCGGGCCATCGCCGAGGCGGCCCGCGCCGCGCACGACTACTTCCTGTTCGTGCGATAACAGCCTGTGGTGAAACCCACGTGAGCGCCGAGACGGGCGAGGCCCAGTTCTCCCGGTGGGGGGGCGAAGCGGAGTGGTGAACAGCCGGTGGTGGAACCCACGTGAGCGCCGAGGCCGGCCAGTTCTCCCGGTGGGGGCGAGGCGCCCGGCTGACAAGGCGCGTGAGGGAGGAATACCGGGTGTATTTCGACCGAAACGCAACGATGAGCGGCGCGAAGCGACGCGGTTCAGCCGGGATGGATCGCCGGTCGAACGCCGCGTGGGTTTTGCCACAGGCTGTTAAGGGCGGGACGACCGGAGCTTGGCGCGGCCGCCCGGTCCCGGTTACTCGGGCTCAGAGCGTTCCCTGTCCGCCCCGGTGTCCGCCTCGCGGAGCCACTCGGCGAACTCGGGATCGGGCAGCATCCAGCCGGTGGCGGAAGCATCGGCGAGGTCAAGCCGCGCCAAGCGCCGAAGCGCGGCCTGGATCCGGGCTGCCGACGGCGGGGGCTGCCCCAGACGTTTACCGACCGCTTCCCGGAAATCCTTGCCGAACGGCCGGTCGAGGCCGGCGGCAAGAACCTGAGCCGTCGCTCGCTGTAGCGGGCTCAGGGAAAGCCACACGCCCGAATAGTCCAGGCTGGCGGCAATCCGATGGCGGACCTCCTCCATCGCCGTCTCGATCCGCATGGCCGGATCGTGGAGCAGGACATCCAGCAGGGTCCGGAAGATGAAGGGGCTCCTCCGCATCCGATGGAAGGCGGCGAGCGCGTCGGGGAGCGGCAGGGTTCGGCCGGACGCCGTCCGAAACGCCCCGATCATGTGTTCCACGAAGGCGTCCCCGAGCGGAGGCAACTCGATCCGTGACGCGAAGTGGAAGAAGGGGGCGCTGCGCGCGGAAAACATGGCCGCGAGTCCTTCCCGACTCGAACCGGTGAAGACCACCCGAAGCCGATCCGCCCGGCGGTCGAGGCTGGTGCGGAGGGCAGCTACCAACGCTTCGTTCTCCGGTCGGCGGGCCAGCTCCTGAACCTCGTCCAACAGGAGGATGGCCTTACGCCCCCGCCGGGAGACGCGTTCGAGAAGGCTGTCCAGATGGAGCAGCAGGGCGTCCGGCGGCCGGCCCCCAAGCTGCGACAGATCCACCTCCGCTTCGACGCCGACGCCGAAGGGGGCCGCCGACAGCCGAAGTTTCGGTGCGAGGGCCGATGCCGCGCTGCGAATCCGTTCCCGAAGACCCGCTCCGGCGAGCCAGGTTTCGAGTTCGTAGAGCAGTACCCCGAGGGGAGAAAAGGGCACCTGCCAGAACGAGGCGTAGATCACCGGGTGTCCCCCCTCCTCGGCGAGGGGAGCGAGGTCCTTCAGCAGGAATTCGGTCTTGCCGGTGCGTCTCGGAGCGAAGAGGGTCAGGGCCTGCGCGGGCCCCTGGGTGAGGGCGGTGAGGACTTGTTCCGTGAACTCTGAGCGAGAGAAATGCCAGGGATCCTTCGGCATTAGCCAAGTTTAGCCATTTCTGGATAATTATTCTCAAATGGCTAAGCCTGGATAACCGGGGCCGTTGAGATCTCCCCAGGAGGGTGGTCGCCGCCTGAGATCAGCGGCGGCAGGAGAGTGGATGAGGCGCATCGCATTCCGGCAACCGACACTTGGACGCTGTCTTGACCGACACTTTGTCCGACACGCACGTCATTGAACAATTGAGTGCATCGTGGGTTTATTGTCTGGATAACCGACACTTGGCCGCTCAGGTAACCGACACTTGGACGCTAGAATGACCGACAGATGGCCGCACAATCCCCCTTCGTACCGCGCCTGCTGTCCGCAGCGATCGAGCGGGACCTCTCCTACATGCCGGTGGTCGCGGTCCTGGGGCCGCGGCAGAGCGGGAAGACCACCCTCGTCCAGCGCCTGGCGAGTGATCGGGCGTACGTCAGCTTCGACGACGACCCGACCGAGCGCGCCGCCGCCCTGGATCCCGTGCGCTTCGTCGCGGCCTTGCCGCGCCGGGTGACGCTGGACGAGATACAGCGAGTTCCACAACTCCTACCCGCGATCAAACGGTCCGTCGACCAGGACCGCGAGCCGGGCCGTTTCCTGCTGACCGGATCCGCGAATCTACTGCTACTGCCGCAGGTCACCGAGTCGCTGGCCGGGCGGATGGCGATCGCGGACCTCCAACCGCTGACGGAGGCGGAAAAAGAAGGTCGCCCAGGGCAATTCCTCCGACTCCTGCTGGATGGGGATGTCCGGCCTCGCATCGGCGGCGGCTCGGTCGAATCCGACCCGACCCTCGAGGAGCGGATCGTGGCGGGGGGCTATCCCTCCGTGTTGCCCCTTACCCCCGCGACGACTCGGGCGTGGCACCGCCAGTACCTCCGAACCGTGATCGAACGCGACGTCCGGGACGTGGCGCGGATCCGCGACGCCGGTGAGTTGGGGCGGCTCCTGGCGCTCCTTGCGAATCGCAAGGGCCGGTTGTTCCGGGCCGCCAGCCTGGCCGCCGATGTCGATCTCCACCGCACCACCGTCGAGCACTACGTGGCCGTTCTCGAACGCCTGTTCCTGGTTCGCCGCCTACCGGCCTGGCATCGCAGCCCGGGCCGACGACTCATCGGTTCACCGAAGACGCATCTCGTGGACAGCGGTCTCGCCGCGACGCTTGCAGCGTTGACCGCCCCCGACCTGCTCGAAAACCGGGATCTGCTGGGACACCTGCTGGAGTCGTTCGTCGTACAACAACTGATCGCCCAGGCGGCCTGGACGGATCCGGACCTCGAGTTCTGGCACTACCGGGACAAGGACCAGGTGGAAGTGGATCTGGTGATGACCCGCGGCGCTCGAACCTGGGGGTTCGAGATCAAGGCTTCTTCGTCGTTTTCCGCTCGCGACGGGCGCGGGCTCGTCCGGCTGGCGGAGCGTTGCGGATCGGACTTCGCCGGCGGGGTCTTGTTCCATACGGGACGGGACGTCCTGCCCTTGGGTGATCCGAGGATGGTGGCGGCGCCGGTCAGCGAGATCTGGACGAACTGAACGTTCGTTTAGCCCGCATTTCTCATACTCGGAAGCACTCGCCGAGTCGCAGAAGGCGCCACGCGAACGCTGCACTGGCGCATGGCGCCCATGCCACCAGGTGGAGCGACGCGCAGGCAAGGGAACCCCCACCGGGAGAACTGGGCCGCGTGGGTTTTGCCACAGGCTGTTAACAGCCTGTGGTGAAACCCGGGTGAGCGCCGAGAGCGGCCAGTCCTCCCGGTGGGGGCGAGGCGCCCGCCTGACAAGGCGCGTGAGGGAGGAATACCGAGTGTATTTCGACCGAAACGCAACGCAGAGCGCCGCAAAGCGGCGCGGTTCAGGCGGGATGCATCGCCGGTCGAACGCCGCCTGGGTTTTGCCACAGGCTGTTAAGGACAGTAGTCGAACCCGCCGCGATGAGCCCGCACCTGAGCTGCCGGCCGCGCTTTTCTTCCGCCGCCAAAACCTACGCGCACACGATTGGGATCGCGTTTCCCTATCGTCACTCGCTCCCTCGTGTTGCCCTCGCAATCATCCTCTTTATCTCCGAGTTCGCGTTCATCGGAACCAACTGAATCTCTGGATGCTGCATGGCAAATACGCGGAATATCTCATCTGCAAAAGCTTGGCCGATGGTTTCAACTTCTGTGAAGTCGAATAGAACGGTCTTGAATAACTCTACGCGGGCCAGCACTCGTCTTGCCTGCGAGCGGGCAATAAGCTTGTCTTCCCCGTATTGGGCAATTCTCACCGGAACAACTGTTTTTGTGAATCCGTAGTCATCACCGGAATTGTATTGGTCAAAAATCTCTTTGGTCGTTCTTGCCGTGTGGTTATTCAACCTCATCCACACAGCTGTTCCCTTGGACTTCTTGTCTCCTTCGATGATCCAGTCTTCTGCGCCTTCGATTTCGTGCGAAAAGTAAACCCCTTCGGAAAGGATGTCGAAGAGATCAAACATCCTGGAGGAGAAGAAAATACCTTCACCCGTATGACGCGTCGGGTCGGTTGTTAGCTTCCCCTTTGAGAGCTCCAGGATCGCGTGTCGTGCATCCAACAAGCCCATTGCAGTTTGAATCTTCTTGAAGATGCCGTATCCATCGTCATGAATCATCATTTCCGTGGTAGTGGCGGTTCTTTTGATCTCAACCCCAATGTGCGTGCCATCCGCGTGATCAATCGCGTTGTTGAAGATCTCGGTGAAACCATACTGCCAGATTTCCAGAACATTGTCTGGCAGGTCGCCCAGAGCGTCCCTAACCTCACGCATCCATACAACATCCTCCGCCAAATCTGGCGCAACCTGGTAGGCGTAATCCCATTGCGATAATGGAGCCAGCTGATAAGCGCTGGCGCGGGTGTTACCTGATCGACGAAGGACACCTCCGGCACGAAGTCGCCGAAGGTGTTTGTTGACCGCTTGTCGGGTGATCCCAAACTTCGCGGATGTTGCTTTCACCACATCGCCCGGAGACTCCTCCACCCGCTCAAGAATGAAGCGCCTGACCTTCTCGCCCCGGGCGCGGACTCCAGTCACCGCTCTCTCCTTTTGACAACCTTACTGTTGACGCTGGAAACCTATTGTAGCATGGTTGTCAACCATATCCGGGAGGTTGTCAACCTAATCGCCATGAACAAGCTACCCAACTCAGGTCTTCGCCATGCTGTGCGAAGGGATGTCGATGCACGCCATGGCTCGCGTAGCGGATTTTCCACCGAAGGCGATCAGGCCGGGCTCCTGGTGTCAGGCGGTTCGGATTTCCCGGAGCGCGCCGAGGAGCGCCTGGTGGTGCTCGGAGAGGCCCACCGAGATCCGGAGGAAGGTCGGAAGACCCCAGCCGGCGCCGTCCTGGACGTAGATCCCGCGCCGGAAGAGCTCCCAGACCACCGGGAGGGCTTCGCTCCCGAGATCCGTCATCAGGAAGGGCGCCCGGTGCGGCCACGAGACGCAGCCGAGTTCGGATAGGCCGGCGCGCAGTTCGGCAAGGCCCTCGTCCACCGTTTGGACGTAGTTCCTGACGTGGTCCCGGTCGGCGAGGGCCGGTCCGCAGGCGACCGCCGCCGCGGTGTTCAGCCCGAAGTCGCCCCACCAGACGCCGGTCGCCTTTTCGAACATCGGGCCGGAGCCCACGACGTAGCCGATGCGGAGGCCGGCCATTCCGTACGCCTTGGAGAAGGTCCGGGCCACGATGACGGGTCCGCCGGCGAGCGCCAGCGACACCGCGTCTCCACCCTCGGGGAGGAACTCGGCGTAAGCCTCGTCCACGATGAGGATCCCGCCCTCGGGCACGGCTTCCGCCAGCGAGACGATCTCGTCGTGGGACACCGCCGCTCCGGTCGGGTTGTTGGGGTTCGCGATGTAGACGATCCGGGTGTCGGGACGGATGGCGGCGCGCATCGCCGCGACATCGAGCGTTCCCTCGGCCCCCATCGGGGTGCGGATCACTTCGGCGCCGATCGCCGCCGCCACCCCGCCGCACCAACCGTAGGTGATCTCCGGCAGGACGAGGCTGGCCGTGCCCGGCTTCAGGAAGCCCCAGGGCAGGAACTGCAGGAACTCGGTCGAGCCGCAGCCGACGAGGACGTGTTCGCGGGTGGTGCCGTGATGGGCTCCGATCTCGCCGCGGACGGTGTCGGGGTAGTTGTAGCGGTTCCCGGCGGCGAGGCCGTCGGCCGCAATGGCGGCGAGCGCCTTGGGGGACGGTCCGAGTGGATTCTCGTTGAAGCCGATCCGGACGGCGCCCTCGGCGAAGCCTCCCTCGGGAAAGGTCGGGACGGAATTCAGGACATCCGCGGCACTCGCCGCCGGGGCGGGTTCGGGGGTCGGGGCGTCATCCTGGGCGCCGGGCGCGGTGTCACATCCGGGGAGGGCGCCAGCCGTCGCCGCGCCCGCCGCGGTGGCGGCGACGGCTTGCAGGAAGGCGCGGCGGCTCGGGCCGAGGCCGGACGGGTAGCACTCGAAGCCGAGGGGACGGAGGAGGGGGGAGAACGGAGTGCGGGACATGGAAACCTCCCGGGGTGGGCGTGCTGGGAAGGGTAAGGATTCCCAGAGGTGCGGCGCTGTCAAACGACACGAACTTTGTCCCAGCTAAACGACACCCACTTTGTCCCCCGCGTAGGAGCGCTGGCCAGTCCTCCCGGTGGGGGCCTTCAGACCGGCATCGCGGCCGAAGGCCGCGAAACTCCCGTTGCTACCCTCGCCCATTCACCGGGCCTGACCGGGGACGGCGAACGCGGTGCGGACGCGTGGGTGGCGTTGCGCCATCCTCGTTGCCTCCTGCACCATGCGGGGACTGACAACGGGAGTTTCGCTCCCCTGGCGGGGAGCGATGCCGGTCTGAAGGCCCCCACCGGGAGGACTGGCCGGCGCTCCTACTACCAATCCGCGCTTCTACTTGATCGGCGACGGGAGTTTCGCTCCCCTGGCGGGGAGCGATGCCGGTCTGAAGACCGGCGCTCCTACTCCCAATCCGCGCTTCTACCTGATCGGCGACGGGAGTTTCGCTCCCCTGGCGGGGAGCGATGCCGGTCTGAAGACCGGCGCTCCTACTACCAATCCGCGCTTCTACTTGATCGGCGACGGGAGTTTCGCTCCCCTGGCGGGGAGCGATGCCGGTCTGAAGACCGGCGCTCCTACTACCAATCCGCGCTTCTACTTGATCGGCGACGGGAGTTTCGCTCCCCTGGCGGGGAGCGATGCCGGTGTGAACACCGGCGCTCCTACTCCTCCCGGCGTTCGGCTAGCTTTTTTTCCAGTTCGCGGAGGCGGGCTTCGGTCTCCGCGAGGCGCTCCTGAAGCCCCTCGAAATCGATCTCGCTCATGCGCTCGCGGGCTGCCTCCATCGCCTCCCGCACCGCCTCCCGGGTCTCCTCGTTGATGGTGCCGGGGAGGTGGAGGTCCCGCAGCGCCTCAAGACCCTGCATCTCAGGCATCTCGAAGTGGAATTCCTGGAGCTCGGGCTCGCCGAAGCCGCGGCTGAACCACACGCCTCCCTCCCGTTCGCCGAGCGTGGCGTTCACGGTGAGGGGAGCACCCGCGCGGATGACCTCCACCGCGATTTGCTCTTCCGGCTCGAACCGCGCCACCTCACGCATGACATCCCGCGAGGTGTGCGTCGGCTCGCCGCCGATCCCGGTGATCACGTCGCCGACCTCGAACCCGGCGGTTGCCGCCGGACTGTCGGCGACCACCCGTGAGATCAGGATCCCGGCGTCCCTGGGAGCACCGTAGAACTCGCGCAATTCCTCGGTGAGGTCCAGCAACTGGACGCCCAGGTACCCGCCGCGTCCCATGGATCCCAGGACCACGCGGGTCTTCGCCGGCGCACGCACGAGGATCTGGTGCGGGTTCTCGCCCGCCGGCGAGCTCGCGGCGCCGGCGAGGGCCGGCAGGGCGAGGGCCGCAGCGAGGGCGAACGCTGGAAACCCGAGGGCTCTCTGCTTCATCGTTTTCATGGCTTCTCCTTTTTTGTCTCTTCCTTCAATGTTGGTCGGTCAGCGGCGCGGCCGGTTCGCGGCGGGGACCACTAGGGACGCGCCCGGGGGACGGGACGGGCCGCCGAGATAGGACTCAAGGTCCACAAACAGGTCCAGATCGTCGTTGCCGCCGACCCGGATCAGCGGGCCGTTCGGCGAGTCGCCCCCCAGTTGCCGGAGCGACTCGAACTCCTCGGCGAGGAGTCGGTATTCCTCGAGGATCGCCTCGAACTCCCGGCGGTCGGCATCGGCGGCATCCACCAGCCCATCCGGCGCCCCATCCGGCGCGGGGGTGGTCGCGACGAGCGTTTCCCCGTTCCCGGAAGACGACCCGTCCCAGGCGGAGCGGACCAGCAGTCCCGACGCGACCAGCGCCGCCGCCGCGGCGGCGAGCAGCCAGGGCCGGAAGCGGCGACGCCGGTCTTCGGCGTGGACGCGGGCCCGGTCTTCCGCGCGCACGCGCGCCATGACCTCCTCGGCGAAGCCGGGAGGCGGTTCGGGACGCGGGAGCGCTCGAAGCATCTCGCGCAGGTCGTCGTCGGTGGGTCTGCCAGCCATCAGGAAACTCCCTCGTAACAGCCTTCTGCGAACATGGGGGCAAGCAGCTCCTTGAGGTGCTTCCTGCCCCGGTGGGCGCGGGACTTCACGGTCCCTTCCTGGACGCCCAGCATCTCCGCGATTTCGCGGTAGGTCCATCCCTCCACGTCGCGGAGCAGGACGGCCTCCCGAAACACCGGCGGCACCCGGGGCAACGCCTTCCGGAGTGCGTCCCGGAGTTCCGCCCGCCAGGCGGCTTCATCCGGACGGCCCTGGGGGCTGCGGCCCGCGAGTTCCCGCTCGGCGGCGGGCGCCTCTTCGAGCGACACGTGCGGGGCCCGCTGGTCCGGGCGGCGCCGCCGGCTCTTCACCAGGTTCGCGGCGATCCGGAAGAGCCAGTATTCGAACCTGCCGGACTCCTGGTAACGCGGGGCCGCCCGATAGACCCGGACAAAGGTCTCCTGCGCCAGATCGGCGGCCGTCGCCGGATCGTCGACGCGGTTCAGGAAATACCCGAACAGACGTTTCTCGTAGCGGTGGACGAGGGGTTCGAAAGCGTCGAGGTCACCCTCCCGGACCCGCGCCATCAGGGCGGCGTCCGAGTCGAGCGCCACCGCGCCCGGGCCGGAGGCGGCGAAGGGGATCGCTGGGTTCAGGGTTGCGGGGGCCATGCGCTTCGGGAAGACAAAACGCGTTCCCGCGCGATCCGTTCCCGAAGCGGGGAGCGCCGGGCCGGCTGGCGCCCAGCCCCCGGCAGGGAGACCCGAGCCCCCGGCAGGGAGTCGCCAGCCCCCGGCAGGGAGACCCGAGCCCCCGGCAGGGAGTCGCGAGCCCCCGGCAGGGAGACCCGAGCCCCCGTCAGGGAGACCCGAGCGTCGTCTGGTAGGTGGTTCCGCCCCACGAGAAACGGATCATTCCGTTTCCGGCGCTGATCTCGAAGACGTTCCCGTCGCCGGAGGCCTCCGCCCCCTCGAGCGCGATCCGCGCCAGTTCCTGGTCCTCGATCTGGCCGTATCCGCTGAGCATGGGCCAGGGCTCGGCGCGCATCGCCTCGGGCGCCTCGGACCAGAGCTCGCCGAGCGCGATGCCCTGGTGCCGGTTGACGAGCAGTTGCCAATTGCCGTTCTCCGGGACGTGGAGATAGAGGCTGTAGCGGCCCGCCGGCACGGTCTCGGTGCCGATCTTCACCGGCGCCGAGGTCTCGAGGATGGTGACCTGGTTCTCACCGGCTCGCCAGACCCGGTCCTCGGGAAGCATGCTGAGCAGGTCGCCGAGCATCCGGTCGCCGAGGGCCGGGCGGCCGTAGTCGATCGAGACCATGGCGCCGCCGGCATCGGCTTTCACCGAACCCCGCGGGTTCGGGTTCTGGGCGGCTGCCGGCAGCGCGAGGGCGACCACCAGCAAGGCAGCGAAGAGGGGGAATCGGGACATCTGGAAACTCCTTGTTTCGGCTCCGTGGGGAGCGCCGGAACTGACCGGAACGGTAGCAGCCTGTGGGCAAAGTGACGTGAGCGCCGAGGCCGGTGAGGCGCCCGGCTGACAAGGCGCGTGAGGGAGGAATACCTGGTGTATTGCGACCGAAGCGCAACGATGAGCGAAGCGTTTCAGCCGGGATGCATCGCCGGCCGAACGCCACGTGACTTTGTCTACAGGCTGCTCACCCGCGCCTGGCGGCGGTGCCAGCAAAACCGCCGCGGGGGACGGCGTCAGGGAGACGGCGTCAGGGTCGTGTGGTAGGCGGTCCCGCCCCAGTCGAAACGGATCATTCCGTCATCGACGGCGATCTCGAAGATGTTGCCGTCGGCGGAGGCCGGTGCCTCCTGGAGCGGGATCCGGGCCAGTTCCTCGGCCTCGATGGCGCCGTACCTGCCGACCATCGGCCAGATCTCGTCGTGCATGGCCTCCGGTGCCTGGGACGAAAGATCGCCGAGCCGGATGCCCTGGTTCCGGTTCACCAGCAGGGACCAGTCGCCCGATGCGGGAACGTGGAGATAGAGGCTGTAGCGGCCCGCCGGGACGGTTTCGGCTCCGATCATCACGGGCCCCGATGTTTCGAGGATGGTGACCTGGTTCTCGCCGGCCCTCCACACGCGGTCCTCCGGGAGCATCGTGAGCAACTCGGAAAGCATCCGGTCTCCAAGGTCGGGACGGCCGTAGTCGACCGTGAAGGTGGCGCCGCCGACTTCCGCAGCTATGGCGCCTCGCGGTTGCGGGCTCTGCGCGGCCGCCGGCAGCGCGATGAGAGCGGTGAGAAGCGCTGCGGGCAGCGGGGATCGGAACATCGGAAACTCCTTGTTGCGGCTGCGTCGTCCGGAAGACCAAAACGGCGCGCAGGTGTCAACAGCCCGGAAACCTAGCAGTCGGTGGTGGAACCCGGGTGAGCGTAGGGAGCGGGGAGGCGCCCGGCTGACAAGGCGCGTGAGGGAGGAGCCCCCACCGGGAGAACTGGCCCGAGTGTATTTCGACCGAAACGCAACGCAGAGCGCCGCAAAGCGGCGCGGTTCAGGCGGGATGCATCGCCGCTCGAACGCCGCCCGGGTTTCATCACCGGCTGCTAGTCGGTGGTGGAACCCGGGTGAGCGTAGGGAGCGGTGTTGTTGGTGCGGGTTTCGCGCTGCCGCGCGATGCCGGTCGGAGGCCCCCACCGGGAGAACTGGCCAGCGCTCCATGCCGTGAGATTGGCGGGGGGTGGGGTCGTTGGGGCGGGTTTCGCGCTGCCGCGCGATGCCGGTCGGAGGCCCCCACCGGGAGAACTGGCCAGCGCTCCATGCCGTGAGATTGGCGGGGTCAGGGTCGTCGGTGCGGGTTTCGCGCTCCCGCGCGATGCCGACCGGAGGTCGGCGTTCCCTTGCCGGCGGCACCACCTTGTGTGGGCGGCGGTTAGCTGAGCGCGAAAAAAACAAATGGCAGCGAACTCCGTTCGCTGCCGGCGAGTTCGGGGGAAAGTGTGAAAGGGGGGATTCTCCCCTTTCACAAAAAGGTAACGACCAATCGGAACTCGCCGCCGCGCGCCGCAGGCGCGCAAGGGAGTTTCGATTGCCGGCGCGAAGCGCCGGGCGGTTCGGGAGGGGGGCTCACTTCTCTCCCGCTTGACCACCCGAACCCGTCCAGCGATGTGCCCCGCTCCCGGACCGCTCGACCTTCAGTGGAGCAGTCCGTACACGATTAGGCCGGTCAGCGACGCGTACAACCAGACGGGGACCGTAACCCGCGCCCAGCGGCGGTGAAAGCTGAATCGGCGGGTCGCGGCGAACGAGACCGTCGTGAGGATGAGCGGCACGGAGACGGCGGAAGCCAGGACGTGGGTGATCAGGCAGAAGAAGTAGATGGGGCGCAAAAAACCGGTCCCGGGATACGGGGTGTCGCCCTGGAAGTGGTGGTAGGTGAGATAGCCGACGAGGAAAAGGGCGGCGGATACCAGCGCGGCGATCTGGAACCCGATGTGGAGTCGCCGGCGGCCGTTCCTGATCGCGAGCACGCCCAGGCAGATGAGGGTGGTGGTCGTCGCATTGAAGGCAGCGTTCATCGCGGGAAGCGACGCGGTCCATCCCGGGACCGAGGTCGCGGGCGGCCGCAGGTAGAGCTGCCAGATGATGAAGGCGAAGATCGCCCCGCCGGTCATGAAGGCGGTGCGGACGATGCGGCGGGCGGCGGCGCGATCGGCGTCGGTCACGGGGATGGAGGGGAGGATAGCGAGGGGGTTGAGAGGTGAGGACCGCGACCCACGAAAAAACCAACGGCAGCGAACTTTGTTCGCTGCCCGCATGACCGGGGGGAAAGTGTGAAAGGGGGGCCACCGCCCCCCTTTCACAAATCAACAATGACCAATCGGAACTCGCCGCCGCGCGCCGCAGGCGCGCAAGGGAGTTTCGATTCCCGGCGCGAAGCGCCGGGCGGTTCGGGAGGGGGGCTCAATGCTCTTCCGCTTGACCACCCGAACCAGTCCAGCGATGTGCCCCCCCGGTCGGAGACCGGCGCTCCAAGCGGTCCCCGCGCTTCACGCGTGGTGGCGTACTGCCGAGTGCGAAAAAAACAAATGGCAGCGAACTCTGTTCGCTGCCAAGCGAGTTCGGGGGAAAGTGTGAAAGGGGGGATTCTCCCCTTTCACAAGACGGTAATGACCAATCGGAACTCGCCGCCGCGCGCCGAAGGCGCGCAAGGGAGTTTCGATTGCCGGCGCGAAGCGCCGGGCGGTTCGGGAGGGGGGCTCAATGCTCTCCCCCTTGACCACCCGAACCAATCCAGCGATGTGCCCCCCTCCCGGACCGCTCGACCCTGATCGCCGGTCGGAGACCGGCGCTCCTGCCGTGAGATTGGCGTGGCGCAGCGTCGTCGGTGCAGGTTTCGCGCTCCCGCGCGATGCCGGTCTGAAGACCGGCGCTCCGAGGCGTGAACATCGAGGGTTCCCTTATCTGTCGTTTTGGTATAATCTGCTCATATTATGTTGACACAAACCGCCCGGCCGGACGAGGCCGCCGAGCGACGCGCCCTGGTGCGCGCTGCGCTGCTTGAGGCGCAGGTGCGTACGCAGGCCGAAATCGTCGCGCATCTGGAGGCGCTCGGCCACTCCGTAACCCAGTCCTGCGTGAGCCGGGATCTCCGCGACATCGGCGCCCGGAAGATCGGCGGCCGCTACCGGATCGCTCCCGACCGCCGGCCGGGACTGCCCGGGCTTGCCGGACTCGTGGAGAGCTTCGCCGCCGCCGGGCCGCACTTGGTGGTGATTCGCACCCTGCCCGGGGGCGCCCAGCGCGTCGCGCACGCCATCGACACCGGGGCGTGGCCGGAGGTGGCTGGTTCGGTGGCCGGCGACGACACCATCTTCGTCGCGAGTCTCACGGAGTCGGGACAGCACGGGATCATCGACCGGCTGCGGGCGGCGATCGGCACGAACGGCGTGGGAGGGACCCCCATGGGAGGGAGCCCGTCGTGACCCGGGACCTCCGGGATCCCATCGGGGTTGTCGTGCTCGGCGCCTCGGGCTACGTGGCCGGGGAACTCCTCCGCTGGATCGCCGGACACCCCCGGATGCGGCTCGCGGGAGCAGTCTCGGCGAGCCACGCCGGCCTTCCGATCCGGGAGTCATTCCCCAACCTGGCTGGCGTCTTTCCGGACGAAACATTCACCGCCCCGGGCGATCTCGGGGAGCTGCTCCGCCGCGCCGCCGGTGAATATTCCGGCCTCGCCGCATTTTCGGCAGCGCCGCACAAGGCCTCGGCGCCCCAGGTGGCGGCGCTCCTCGAAGCCGCAGCGGCGATCGCCTGCGAGCTTCCGGTGGTGGATCTCTCCGCCGACTTTCGCCACTCCGACCCGGACCGCTACCGCGAGATCTACGGGATCCCGCATCCGGCGCCGGATCTCCTCGCGGAGTTCTCCTGCGGACTACCCGAGCTGAATCCCGGAGATTTCGGCAAGACACCCGGGCGCGTTGCGCATCCGGGCTGCTTCGCCACCGCGGTCGCCCTCGCTGCTTTCCCGCTGCTGAGCCTCGGAGTCGTCGAGCCCGAACTCCACGTGTCCGCCGTCACCGGGAGCACGGGATCGGGCGGCATGCCGAAGGAGACCACCCACCATCCGCTTCGCCACGCCAACCTCTTCGCCTACAAACCGCTCGCCCATCGTCACGCCCCGGAGATGGAAGACCTGCTTTGGATCCCCGGAGCCCCGCAGCCCCGCGTTCGTTTCGTCCCGCATTCCGGCCCCTTCGCCCGCGGAATCCACGCCACCGTCTTTCTGCGGAGCCGCGCTCCGGTGACGGATGCTCAGCTCGAGGCCGCTTACCAGGATTCCTACCGGAGCTGTCCGCTGATCCGGATCTCTCCGGCCCCCCGGCTGAAGGACGCGGTCGGTTCGGCGAGCACGGTGGTGGGCGCCCGGACCGACGGCGAGACCATCGTCGCCTTCGCCGCTCTCGACAACCTCGGCAAGGGCGCCGCCAGCGGCGGCGTCCAGTGGATGAACTCGATCCTGGGGTTCGACGAGGCAATGGGGCTCACGGTGCCCGCGCCAGCTTGGCTTTAAAAAAGGTCTGGCTTTAGCGGTCTGACTTTCGAGGTCTGACTTTCGAGGTCTGGTTCTGAAATCCCGGCTCTGAGGGGCCCCTCCCCATGTCTTGTGAATCCCCCGCGCTCTTTCCGGTGTACCCCCAGCTTCCGCTGGAGGTGGTTTCGGGGGAGGGCGTCTGCCTGCAGACCAAAGACGGGCGGACGCTCATCGACTTCTACGGAGGACACGCGGTCGCCGCGCTCGGCTACCGCCATCCCGAGATCCTGGAGTGCCTCGAAGCCACTGCTTCGCGGCTTTTCTTCCAGACCACCGCGATTCCGAGTCCCGAGCGCGCCGCCGCCGCCGAGGCGCTGGTGGATTTCGCCCCCGACGGCCTCGACCGCGCCTTCTTCGTGAACAGCGGCGCCGAGGCAAACGAGAACGCGCTGCGACTCGCCTTCCGCACCGTTCCGGGACGGGACACGGTGGTCGCGCTGTCCGGCGGCTTCCACGGGCGGACTGCCGCCGCGTCGGCGGTGACCGACGGGTCGTCGAAGTGGTACGCCTTCCCCGAGACCCCGTTCCGGGTGCGCACGGTCCCGCGGGAGGACGCGGCGGCGCTCGCCGCGGCGGTGGACTCCCGGGTGGCGGCGGTGATCATGGAGCCGGTGCTCGGGATGGCCGGCGCCGTGGACCTTTCGGACGCTTTCCTGCGCGCGGCGCGGGAGGCCTGCGACGCTGCCGGCGCCCTCCTCATCTTCGACGAGGTCCAGTGCGGCATGGGCCGCAGCGGGAAGCCCTTCGCCTGCGAATGGTCGGGAGTCCGGCCGGACCTGCTGACCACCGCCAAGGCGCTCGCGGGCGGCTTTCCCGCGGGGGCGGTGCTCGCGAGCGAGGCGCTCGCCGGCGGCCTTCCGATGGGGTCCTTCGGCACCACCTTCGGCGGCGCCCCGGTGGCGAGCGCGCTGATCGCCACGGTGATCCGGGTGATCCGGGAGCAGGATCTGCTCTCCCGGGTGTGTCGCCTCTCCGACCGGATCCGGACCGAGGCGGTCGTGGGACCGGTCCGCCGGGTGCAGGGCCGCGGATTCCTGCTCGGCCTCGTGTGTTCCCGGCCGGCGAAGGAAGTGCGGAACGCGCTGCTCGAGCGCGGCATCTTCGCCGGGGTCTCGACGGACCCGGCGGCGCTCCGCCTCATGCCGCCGCTGGTGCTCGAGGACGAGCACGTCGACGCGCTGGTCGCGGCGCTTCGAGACATCCCGAGCTGAGGGAAATGGCGATGCGTGAGATCCACAAGCTGGAGGAGCTGGGAGCGGCCGCCATCCGCGAGATCGTGGCGCTCGCCGCCCGGCTCCGGGAGCGGCCGGAACCGCGGGCGCTCGAGGGGAAGGTCCTCGCGCTCCTGTTCCTGAATCCTTCGTTGCGCACCCAGGCGTCCTTCCAGGCGGCGATGACCCGGCTCGGCGGCGGGTCGTTCGTGATCGCTCCGGACCGGTTCATCCACAAGCTGGAGTTCGATCCGGACGCGGTGATGGACGGGGAGACCGCCGAGAACATCGCCGAGGCGGTGCCGGTGCTTGCTTCCTACGGCGACGCGCTCGGGGTGCGGATGTTCGCCGCGCAGCGCGACCTCGCCGAGGATCTCGCCGACGAGCGCTTCGAGAGGATCCGGGGGCTCTGTTCCAAGCCCTTCCTCAACATGGAGTCGGCGGCCCGCCATCCCTGCCAGGCGATCTCCGACTGGCGCACCCTCGACGATCTGGGGATCCCCGCCCGGGGCGGGCGTTTCGTGTTGTCGTGGGCGAACCACCCGGACCGGCTGCCGCTCGCGGTGCCTTCCGACACGCTGCGGATGGCGGCGATGCGGGGGATGGAGGTCACCGTGGTGCGGCCCGAGGGCTACGAGCTGCCGGCGAGCGTGATGGCGGAGGCCGGCCGACTCGCCGGGGAGTCGGGGGGGGCGGTGCGGGAGAGCGACGATCCCGCCGAGGCGATGGCGGGGGCGCACGCGCTCTACGCGAAATCCTGGGCCTCGACGCGGCACTACGGCGACCGCGAGGCTGATTTGGCGCTCAGGGCCGGACTCGACGGCTGGACGGTGGACGAGAGCTGGTTCGGCGGCGCGCAGGATGACTGCCGGTTCATGCACTGCCTGCCGGTCCGGCGGGGAGTCGTGGTCCGGGGCGAGGTCCTCGACGGACTGCGGAGCGCGGTGGTCCGGCAGGCGGAGAACCGCATGTGGGCCCAGATGGCGGCGCTTCACCGGATGCTGGCATGACTAGTGGGGAACGCCGGTCTCCAGACCGGCATCGCAGCCCGGCAGGGCTGCGAAAAGAAGAAAGGCAGATCCGGGTCCGGGCGCTCAAGCACGCCGTTCCCTACCTGAAGCGCTTCGGGGAGAAGACGTTCGTCATCAAGACCGGGGGCGCCGCAGTCGCGGCGGAGGAAGCGGTGAAGGGGCTGGTGGAGCAGGTGGCGCTGCTCTTCAAACTCGGCATCCGCGTCGTGCTGGTCCACGGCGGCGGCCCGCAATCCACCGAGCTGGCGCGGAAGCTGGGGGTGCGCTCTCGCTTCGTGGACGGGCGCCGGGTCACCGACTCCGAGGCGCTCCGGGTCACCACCATGGTGCTGAACGGCGAGATCAACACCCGCATCCTCGCTGCCTGCCGCGACTTCGAGCTGCCCGCGATCGGGCTCTCCGGGGTGGACGCCGGGTTGATTCGAGCCCATCGCCGGCCCCCGGTGAAGGTGGGGGAGGGCGCCGCCGAGGAGACGGTGGACTACGGCTACGTCGGGGACATCGACCGCGTGGACAGCGCCCTGCTGGAGCGGCTGCTCGGCATCGGCGCGCTGCCGGTGGTGAGCCCGATCTCGGCGGACGCCGCCGGGACGCTGCTAAACATCAACGCGGACACCGTCGCTTCGGCGCTCTCGGTAGCGCTCGGCGCGGAGAAGCTGATCGTGCTCGGGGAGGCGCCCGGGCTGCTCGCGGATCCAAGCGATCCGCGGAGCGTGATCTCGTTCCTCGACCTCGCGGGCCTCGAGCGGATGCGGGAGTCCGGGGCCATCCGCACCGGGATGCTGCCCAAGGCCCTGTGCATCCGGAAAGCACTGCAGGGGGGTGTCGCGCGCGCCCATGTGTTGCCGGCGGGGACACCCGACAGCCTGCTGCTGGAGGTCTTCACCCCGGAGGGCTGCGGCACGCTGGTGGTGCCGGACCTTTCGGGGCTGTCGGAGGCGGAGCGGACGCTGCGAAGCGGGTTGTAAAGGGGGGATTCCCCCACGCGGTGGCGCCGCAGGAAACGGACCGCCGGCCTCCGGCCGGCATCGCGCGGGAGCGCGAAACCGGCGCCAATGACCCCGGCCCTGCGGCCCACAGGGAGTGCGGCGCAGCCCTGAACGAGCCGAAACCAACGGCAGCGAACTCCGTTCGCTGCCCGCGTGACCGGGGGGAAAGTGCGAAAGGGCTGCCGCCGCCCCCTTCCACAAGGGGATTCCATACCTGACCAAACAACGGTGAAATCGAGGCAAACCATGCTGTCAACCGCCGCGGGTATGGTTTCTTGACATGCGTCGCCTGGTCCTTTTTCCCCTGCTCATCTTCGCCTCCTGCGGCGGCGATGGGGGTCCCGTTCCGGCCGCTTCGCCGCCCGTCACTCCGGCGCCGGCACCGACCCCACCTCCGCCGCCAGAGCCAGAATCACCTGCCGTGTCATTCCGCATTGAAACGGGAGTCGACAAGGCCGTCGAAGCGTTGGGCGTGTCTGGGGAGGGCGTCATCGTTGCGATTTTGGACCGCGGCATCGACTGGGAGAGCAACGACTTCCGGAACAGCGATGGCAGCACGCGGATCGCCTACATCTTCGATTTCTCCGACGATTCCGGTGCTGCCGCTCCGGGTAACCGCTACGGGCGCGGCACCATTTACACCAGGGAGCAGATCAATCAGGCGCTCTTTTCCGGCACCAGACTGCCGACACGGGATGCCGTCGGCCATGGGACCACAACCACCGGCATTGCCGCCGGGAACGGGCGGAACCTTCCCGACCGGAAGTATCGAGGGGTGGCGCCGAACGCCACGATCATCTCGGTGAAGGTCACGGGCGGTGCCCCGGCGCATGGGGATGAGCCGGCCGAGCCCGACTGGTACGTGGGTGTCTCGGGTCTACCCGTCGCGATCGATTTTGTGGTCGACAAGGCGGGAGAACTGTCGATGCCGGTGGTGATGCTCCTCAATCTCGGATCGATCGGCGGACCGACGGACGGCACGAGCGCACTCAGTCGAAAGATCGACGAGATCGTCGGCCCCGATCATCCAGGCGTCGTATTCGTCACCGGAACCGGAGACGATGGGGTTCCGTCGAAAACGCAAAACCGGGCGGCGGGAGACGTGCCCAACGGCGGGACTCGCGACCTGCGATTCGCGCTCGCCACCGGCGCCGGTGGCCTCGAGGTGTGGTACGACCGGAACGAGGCGTTTACCGTGTCGATCGATACCCCGATGGGGATGCTCGGTCCTTTCCCGGCCTCGCAGTTCGAGGCAACCGGCACCGGGGTTTGGGTGTTCCACTATCGCGGGGAAGATGACTTCTACAGTTCGACCAACGACAAGCGGCTGCTTCATATCCGTTTCGACGGCGCCGCTGGAGCCGGCGATTACATTCTGAGATTGGATCACGCAGCCAGCTCCACCGGTTCCAGCATCCGTTTCGACGCCTCGCTCAACACGCTTTTTGGGGAGTCAGGCCGATTCCTGGACTTCGTGACGCCCGGCAGCATCTGGGACGGAGCGACCGCATTTCACAATGTGGCGCCCAACAGCTACGTCATTCGCACGAAGTGGACGGACATTGACGGTGTAGGCCAGGAGCTCAGGGGTGAAGGGAACGTTGGCGAGCTCTGGACCGGCAGCAGCGTTGGACCGACGGTTGACGGGCGGATCGGCGTGGACATCTCCGCCCCCGGGGACAGGATCGTTACGGCATACGCTCCTCGGTCGTATTGGGCCTCCTCTAGGCGTTTATTGATCGAGGACGGCGGCGGGCTGTATGGAATGGCGGGGGCCGTGAGCGCCGCGGCGCCGGTCGTGACCGGCATCATCGCCCTGATGCTCGAGGTCGACCCAACTCTGGACGCTGTCTCGATCAAAAGGATCTTGCAAGAGACGGCCCGGAGCGACGAGTTCACGGGGCCTACTCCGAACCCGCTCTGGGGGTATGGCAAAGCGGACGCGTTCGAGGCGCTCATGAAGGTGAGAGCCCGACCAGAATCCTGAGCGGCCAGAGGGCCTGATTCCTCATCTACGTGGTCTCTTTCACAGGATGCTGGCATGAGAGAGACAGCCGCCGAGCGGCAGATCCGGGTCCGGGCGCTCAAGCACGCCGTTCCCTACCTGAAGCGCTTCGGTGGGAAGACGTTCGTCATCAAGACCGGGGGCGCCGCGGTCGCGGCGGAGGAAGCGGTGAAGGGGCTGGTGGAGCAGGTGGCGCTGCTCTTCAAACTCGGCATCCGGGTGGTGCTGGTCCACGGCGGCGGCCCGCAGTCCACCGAGCTGGCGCGGACGCTGGGGGTGCGCTCTCGCTTCGTGGACGGGCGCCGGGTCACCGACTCCGAGGCGCTCCGGGTCACCACCATGGTGCTGAACGGCGAGATCAACACCCGCATCCTCGCTGCCTGCTGCGACTTCGACCTGCCCGCGATCGGTCTCTTTCCGGGGTGGACGCCGGGTTGATTCGCGCCCATCGCCGGCCCCCGGTGAAGGTGGGCGCGGGGGCCGCCGGGGAGACGGTGGACTACGGCTACGTCGGGGACATCGACCGCGTGGACAGCGCGCTGCTGGAGCGGCTGCTCGGCATCGGCGCGCTGCCGGTGGTGAGCCCGATCTCCGCGGATGAGGCCGGGACGCTGCTGAACATCAACGCGGACACCGCCGCTTCGGCGCTCTCGGTGGCGCTCGGCGCGGAGAAGCTGATCCTGCTCGGGGAGGCGCCCGGGCTGCTCGCGGATCCCAACGATCCGGGGAGCGTGATCTCGTTCCTCGACCTCGCGGGCCTCGAGCGGATGCGGGAGTCCGGGGCCATCCGCACCGGGATGCTGCCCAAGGCCCTGTGCATCCGGAAAGCACTGCAGGGGGGTGTCGCGCGCGCCCATGTGTTGCCGGCGGGGACGCCCGACAGCCTGCTGCTGGAGGTCTTTACGCCGGAGGGTTGCGGCACGCTGGTGGTGCCGGACCTTTCGGGGCTGTCGGAGGCGGAGCGGACGCTCAGAAGCGGGTTGTAGGAGGGATTCCCACACGCGGTGGCGCCGCAGGAAACGGACCGCCGGCCTCCGGCCGGCATCGCGCGGGAGCGCGAAACCAGCGCCAATGACGCTGCGCCCATGCCAGCGTGGGTTCCGCACCGTCTCTCCACCCCGGATGGCTTTCGCATCCGTACTTCACGCCCATTGGCGGCCCGCCGTTCCGCTGGGCTCCGCCCAGCGGTGCCGACCGGAGGTCGGCGTTCCCGTGCCTGCGTCCCGTGAGAGCGATCAGCGATGAACCGCCCGCGACGCTGCGCGCCGCTGTGCCGGCCCCCACCGGGAGAACTGGCCAGAGGTCGGCGTTCCAAGCCGTTCGCGCGCTTCACGCGTGTTGGCGTACTGCCGAAACTGATGGCAGCGAACTCTGTTCGCTGCCCGCGTGACCGGGGGAAAGTGTGAAAGGGGGCCTACCGCCCCCCTTTCACATTCCGGAGCGCGGCGAAAGCCGCGCGCAGACGCCGGAGCGGGAGCGACTGGGTTCGGGGTTACCCGAAGCCCAAGCGCTTCTGACTCGGCAATCAACAATGACCAATCGGAACTCGCCGCCGCGCGGTTCGGGAACCCCAACAGTCCAGATGGTGCCGTCCGCACGGGAACGCCGACCTCCGGCCAGTTCTCCCGGTGGGGGCCGGCACGCGCGGAAGCGCGAAACCTGCGTCGAGGACGCTCCGCCCAGGCCAGCGTGGGTTCCGCGCCGTACTTGCACCATCCCGGAACCGCACTTTCATGCCAGGCGGGGTAACGGACGCCAAGTCGATAGGTGTTCGGTATTGGTAGACCCGCTTGGGTCTGCTACGGTGCGGCCCAGTTTGCGAGCGTTGCTTGGGGGTCGCCCAATTTGATTCGTCCGCATTGCCGCATTGCCGCATTGCCGCCATGACCGGCGCGCTCCCAGCGAACCGTTCCGCTGTTCGGAAGTGGTCCCGTGTTTCCGCCTTCCTGGGAGTAGTAACGGTCATCCTCAGCCTGATGGGGTGCGGGGATGGGGGGGGCGGAACCCCGGGGGCCCCGTCCGCCCCAGCGACCCCCGCGACGCCTCCCCCTCCCCCTCCGGCGCCCCCCATGACCGTTTCCGGGACCGTGCGGGCAACCGGGGGGCCGGCTTCAATGGTTGCGGGCGCAGTCGTGCGGGCCACGAATCTCGACACCGGGGCGTCGGACGGCGAAGCCACGACGGACATGAACGGCTCCTACACAATCCAGGGCCTGCGCGGCGATCGTTACTCCATCGAGGTCACCCCCCCATCCGGGTACCTCTCGGTGGCCCCGGTACACGTCACCCGGCCGGAAAGCGGCGATCCGGAGGTGAGCGCGAACTTTTCCCTGCTCTACTACACGCCGGCCGACGGCGCTGTCACCACGCTGCCGGCCGGACGCCTGATCCTCAAGCCCGCGAACTACTTCGATCTTGAAGGGAAGACGCTGACGTTCAGCCCGAACGGCACCGACGGGTACGTGGTAGCGGTCAGCGGTCCGACCTGGGAGGAACCGGGGCGTAGCCCGGCGGTCGCTACGAGCCACGGATCGGGCGAGGACCATGACCTTGTGGCGGTCGATCTGCCATTTCCCTTTTCCTTTGCCGGCCGGACGTGGACGCGCGTCTACGCCAACGCGAACGGTCACATTTCATTCCAGCGACCTGAGCACGAGAACTGGTCCGAGCGCGACCCGTGGTCGGATGCCACGATGCATTCGGTGGCGGCGGCCATTGATTCCCGCTCGGCTGCCGGGATGGAAGCCATGATCGCGGCGCTCTGGGCGATCTACGGCGACACCACGATCTCCGTTGATCCCAACCCGGCCCGGGTGATGATCACTTGGCGGGCCGTTCGCCCCACGCCTGGGTATGCCTACCACGCGCCGCTCGGCGAAAACCTGTTCCAGGCGCGGCTCTATCCGTCCGGGGTGGTGGAACTCGGCTACCGCGCGGTGGCGGAACGGGATGGCTTCGTCGGCCTGTTCCACGGTGGGAGCGCCCGCGGCCGAACCCTGGGCGCGGCCGATGACGCCGTTGGAGACGTTGGGGAGCCGGTGCTGGACATCACCAGCGTCGAACTGGTTGACAACGGCAGCACCGTGCTGGCTCGGATGACTCTTGCCGAGGATGTACCCCAAGAGGTAGCCGATGGAACGATCTCGTATCGGATCTTTCTCAAGTTTGCCAACTACGACTGCGCGGCAGGACTCGAAGTAACTGCGAGCGGCCGGAAACCGTTCAGCTTTGGGTGTGGCGCGGAACCGGTAGGGGTCGGGTATCGGGTGCGGGGAGCGACCGTGGAGATTCCGATCTCCAAGACGCGCCTCCACGGCGCGGACCGCTTCTCGTGGGAGGCTGACGCCGTGTGGTGGGGCCGGGAGGAGATCGATGAGATCCTCGAAGCAGGCACGGTGCGGCTGGACAAGACGGACGCCGATCTGGGCGCGATAGCGGGGGCGGCGGCCGGCAACGTCTTCGAGGTGTTCCACTACCCGGTGTTTCCGAAGGAGATCGACCAGGTCACGTCCTTCATCTACGAACGGGCGCCAGCCGACGACGAGATCGCGGTGCTGTTCACGGACTTCCGCATTGACGATGTATTCGGTCACGGGCCGGGCAGCGGAGCGATCAATACGGGGGTTCAAGGGATCGGGTGGGATTTCGATCCGAATCCGGGCCACATCTATGGTTCGGACAGCTTGTTGGTCACAATGTCGCCCCTCTTCATCGGCGGAGCGAACTTTTGGCGCGAAACCGGCGTGAGCGAGGGAGGCGCGTTTCGCAACTTTTCAGAAGGGATCTGGTGGATCGCGCACGAAGCGACGCACCGGTGGCTGGCGGATCTGCGATTCCGGAATCCACATTCAGGGCAGGTTGAGGCTTTGAACGAAGGGGGTCACTGGTACGAGTGGCTGCACGCGCCCGAGGTGTATCCGGTGTGGCCGAGTTTTTCGAGTGAACGCTACGTCGGGACCTCGGTCCAGGGCGGGGCGGTTTGGGCGGACAACGGCGACGGGACCTTCACCCGGAAGGACAACCGCGGGCTGTTGGCGACCGGTCTGTCAGCACTGGACCTCTACGCGATGGGGATGATCCCGCCCGACGAAGTGCCCGATACCTTCATCCTGCGCGCCGGTGAAGGAACGGACCCTTCGGGGACTGTCAGGGCGACGAAGGTCCCCGTGCGCATCGAGGACATCGTTGCGGCCGTGGGGCCGCGCGTGCCCCCGGCCGAGACATCCCGGAAGGAGTTCCGGCTGGGGGTCTATCTGCTACACGACGGCCGCACGCCCCGGCCGGACCTGCTCCAACGCGCGCAAGGTGTTTCCGCGGCGGTTTCCGAGTACTTCTTCAGGGCGACCGGTGGCCGGATGCGGGTGGTTCCGAGTCCGGGCTCCGGGCAGTAGCACCGGCCGCCGCCGGCGGGGACGCCCGACAGTCTGCTGCTGGAGGTCTTTACGCCGGAGGGATGCGGAACCCTGGTGGTCCCGGACCTTTCAGGGCTGTCGGAGGCGGAGCGGACGCTGCGCAGCGGGGTGTAGCGAGGGACCGCCCGCCAATCCTCCCGATGGGGGCCTTCATTCAGACCGGCACCGCGGCGCACAGCGCCGCGAAACGGCGTATCGCCTACCGCGTAGAGCGCGGGGGACGGCCAGGGACCGCCGACCTCCAGGTCGGCACCGCGGCGCGCAGCGCCGTGGGCGGTTCTCTCTGGTGAACAGATTGAAAGTTCTACCTGCAATTTGTCACCACGAGTCCGGCATCTCAACGCGGCCCGCAGCACCTCGGACTGAAGGCCCGGGTGAGGAGAACGGGCGGCGCTTCTAGTACCTCCAGCTTGAGGTATCCGCGCCCCGCGGGGCGCTCTGCCGGATCCGCTCCACGATGCGGGGGGCGAACATCTGGATGTAGCGGAGGCGGGACAACCCGTTGCCGCGGGTGTGGTCGCCGTTCCAGCAGTGCTCGTCGCCGTCCCCGTAGTCCACTTCCCCGCCGTAGGGGGGATCCGAGGTGGCCTCGAGGAAGTCCTCGGTGAGCTTCACCGCGTTGTTCAGGTAGTAGTTGTCCATGTCCCCCACGTAGATGTGGAGCTTGCCGGCGACCCGGGGCCCCAGGGTCTCCCAGTCGCGGCGCAGGATGTGGCTGAGGTCGTAGTTCTCCCGCCAGTGGGCGGCCACCTCCGGGTCGATCTCCCCGGTGACCTTGTCCCAGATGCGGCGGGGATACCCGTCCTCGCCGACCGGGGAGTAGACCGCTTCCCACACGTCCCACTGCTGCCCCGACCGGGTGCGGGTTCCCAGGACCAGCTCCCGGTGGTTCATCTCCGCGAGCGTCGCCGCGACGTGTCCCTGCCCGTCCCGCCGCCCGGGCCGGGGTGTCCGCTTGAACGCGCTGTCGAGGGTGTAGGCGTTTTCGTCCTCGTAGAGGTTGACCACGGTGAACGCCCGGAAGTCGATGGGGTCCGGACAGGCGATCCACGCCCCGTTGTAGTCCTCGGGATAGAGCACCTGCGCGGCCATGGCCTCCCAGCCCCCGGTGGAGCCGCCGTAGAGGAAGCGCGCCCACCCCTCCCCGATCCCGCGGAACCGGCGTTCGATCTCGGGAATGAGCTCGTAGGTGATGGCGTCGCCGTAGGGGCCGAGGTTTTCGGAATTCACCGCGTAGGAGTCGTCGTAGAAGGGATTGGCGTGCTGGATCTCCACCACCAGCATCCGGGGGAAGTCGTCGCCGGTCCAGTCCTGATAGAGCTGCCACGCGTGTTCCTGCTGGATCCGGTTGTAGCAGGGGAGGTCGAACCGGGCGGAGTATTCGCACTCCAGGTCGGGGTCCGGGGGCTCCTCGCGCCAGTTGCCGAAGGTGTAGGGGAAATGGCCGTGGTTGACGGCGATCGGGTAGCGCGCCTCGGGATGCTCGTCGAAGCCGTGCGGAAGGAGCACCCAGGCCCCGAGTTCGGTGGGAGTCCCCCAGAAGTCGGTGAGGAGCTCGCTCTGGATCTTCACGTGCTTCACGTATTCCGACTCGGGCGGCACCGCCAGCGGGGGGATCTCCTGGTCGAGCACGATGTCGATGCGGGCCGGTCCTCCCGGCCCCAGCGAGACCGTCTGCGGGGTGGAGACCAGGTTCCCGGGCTTCGAGTTCCACTGCTGTCCCTCACCCCGGTCGGGCGGAAGCTTGACGGTGTGGCCATCGGCCCGCTGGTAGGTCTGATAACGGTTCAGCAGCGCCTGAACCCGGTACTCCCCGGCCGGGACGTCGTTCAGGCTGCGGACCGGGTAGCCGAAAGCCTCGCCGTCCACTGTGATCGGCTCGCCCGGCGCCCACCCCTCGACGTCCACCCCGAACGCCAACTGGCTGTCCGGGCCGTCCACGATCTGGAAGCGCGGCTCCGCCGCGTCGTCCTGGGAGAGCATGAGAACCAGCCGGCCGTCGAGGGGCTCGGGACTCCGGTCCGCGCCGAACGTCACCGAGAAGGCGGCGCCTTCCGGCCCCCCGCAGCCGAACGCGGCGAGCGCCGCGATGATGGCGAGCGGCCTCGCCGCGGCCAGTGTTTTGCTGTCTGCCCTGCGGTCGCGCATGGTGTGCTCCCTCCACCGGGTTCCCGGTGCAATTCAGGGGATTGTGCCAGCGGCGGGGGTTCCCTGGCTTGTGTGCGGTGCACGCAGATCGGCTATTCGGCGTTCCCCGAGCCGTCCCCGCGATTCTGCGCAGATCGGCTATTCGTCGTTCGCTGGGCTTCGCCCAGCGGTGCCGACCAGAGGTCGGCGTTCCCCAAGCCGTCCCCGCGATTCAATGCAGATCGGCGGTACGCGGCACGGCGGCCCTCACATTGGCGTGGCCAGCGTCATCGGTGCGGGTTTCGCGCTCCCGCGCGATGCCGGTCGGAGACCGGCGCTCCGCCGTCCCCGCGATTCTGCGCGGTCGGCGATGCGCGAACGGCGCGCAGACGCCGGGCGACGCATCTCGGCGGGTACCCCCACGGGCTCGGTGACGCGCAGGCACGGGAACGCCGACCTCTGGTCGGCACAGCCCGCCGGAGGCGGGCGGCGGGAAGGACCCCGACTTCGGGGGTGGGTCGCCTCTCGGCCGGGACCCCGACGTTCAGCATCAGCCGGACGGACGCCTTTCGCTGCGCTTCGCGCAGCGGTGCCGGCCCCCACCGGGAGAACTGGCCAGAGGTCGGCGTTCCAAGCCGTCCCCGCGATTTTGCGCGTGGTGGCGTACTGCCGAGCGCGAAAAAACAAATGGCAGCGAACCTCTGGTTCGCTGCCGGCGATTTCGGGGCGGTTCGGGGACGGGGGCTCACCCACCCCAACCGGTTTGCTTGGATTGGTCGGGAAAGTGCCCCCGTCCCCGGACCGCTCCGGACTTGGTGTGGCGCAGCGTCGTTGGTGCGGGTTTCGCGCTCCCGCGCGATCGGGGGGGCAGCGTCGTCGGTGCGGGTTTCGCGCTTACGCGCGATGCCGGTCTGAAGACCGGCGCTCCTGGCCGTCCCTGCGATTCACGCGTGGTGGCGTACTGCCGAGCGCGTACAAAACAAATGGCAGCGAACCTCTGGTTCGCTGCCGGCGATTTCGGGGGAATGTGTGAAAGGGGGGATTCTCCCCTTTCACAAGACGGAGCGCGGCGAAAGCCGCGCGCAGACGCCGGAGCGGGAGCGACTGGGTTCGGGGTTACCCGAAGTGCGGGTTTCGCGCTCACGCGCGATGCCGGTCGGAGACCGGCGCTCCTGGGGCGGCGTCGTTGGGGCGGGCTTCGCGCTCCCGCGCGATGCCGGTCGGAGACCGGCGCTCCCTGGGGCGGCGTCGTTGGGGCGGGTTTCGCGCTCCCGCGCGATGCCGGTCGGAGACCGGCGCTCCTGGGGCGGCGTTGTTGGGGCGGGTTTCGCGCTCCCGCGCGATGCCGGTCGGAGACCGGCGCTCCACGGGGCGGCGTCGTTGGGGCGGGTTTCGCGCTCACGCGCGATGCCGGTCGGAGACCGGCGCTCCTGGGGCGGCGTCGTTGGGGCGGGTTTCGCGCTCCCGCGCGATGCCGGTCGGAGACCGGCGCTCCGTGCGTCGTTGGTGCGGGTTTCGCGCTCCCGCGCGATGCCGGTCTGAAGACCGGCGCTCCTGGGCGTCCCTGCGATTCAACGCGAACTTCCGAGCGCGCAAAAAACAAATGGCAGCGAACCTCTGGTTCGCTGCCGGCGATTTCGGGGGAATGTGTGAAAGGGGGGATTCTCCCCTTTCACAATTAGTAACGACCAATCGGAACTCGCCGAAGTGCGCCTCCGGCGCACGAGGGAGTTTCGATTGCGGCGCGAAGCGCCGGGCGGTTCGGAAGGGGGGTTCACCCCCCACGCGACCTCACTTGGTATCGCTACCTGGATCAGATGCCCCCCTTCCGAACCGCTCCTTCGCCGCCGTGATGAAGCGGGGCCACTGGGGGGTCTCGGGGTTGTTTGGGGGATCCCAGACCTTGAGCACGTCTTGCCAGGCCTCGGCGTCGGGAACACCCTTCCTGAGGGTCCGGTAGAGGTACACGAAGACCGAGACGCGCATGTTGGCGAAGCAGTGGACGTAGACGTCCCGGTCCTCGTTCGCGTCCATCACGTCGAAGAAGAGCTCGAGGTCCCGGAGCGCCGGGTTCGCCCAGTCCACCGGGATCTGGATATAGGTCATCCCGGCCTGGGTGACCCGGAAGCCCTCCTCGAAGTTGCGCTCCCAGCGGGCGGGGGCGAGGTTCACCACCACGTCGAAGCCCGCGGAGTCCACCGAGTCGATGTCGTCGAGGGAGATCTGGCCGGAGGTGGAGAGCTGGTCGGAGATCTTCACGAAGTTGTAGACCCCGGAGAAATCCGCTTCCTGGGACGCGGCGACGCCCGCACCGCCGAGAGCGGCGATGAGCGCGAGCGGCGCAAGCTGCTGGTGCGATCGAGACATGCTGCGACCTCCTTTCCGGCTGCGGCCGGAAGGTTCAGTTCTAACGTTGTTGTACTGGTGGTTCTACTCGGGGTTCTCGTCGTGGATGGCGATTCCGCCGTCGGCGCGGCGCTGGTCCACGCCACCCTCGAGGACGCCCTCCTCGACGAGGTTGACGATCACCTCGGCGGAGCCCTGGGCCGCGATCTCGTTCACCTGGTGGCCGTAGGCCTCCAGGATGGAGAGGGTGTCCGGCGAGAACATCTGCCTTTCGTAGTTGATCCGGTCGGGGAGCCACTGGTGGTGCACCCGGCCGGCGTCCACCGCTTCCTGGGCGTTCATGCCGTGGTCCACCACGTTCATGATGGTCTGCATCACGGTATTGATGATGGTGCGCCCGCCCGGGGTGCCCGTGACCATGAAGAGTTCCCCGTCCTTCGCGACGATCGTCGGGCTCATGCTGGAGAGCATCCGCTTGTTCGGCTCCGCGAGGTTCGGATCCGTACCGATCAGCCCGCGCTCGTTCGTCAGGCCCGGAGCCCCGTTGAAGTCTCCCATCTCGTTGTTCAGCAAGAAGCCGGCGCCCGGAACCACGATCCCCGAGCCGAAGCCGAACTCCAGGGTGTAGGTGAGGGAGACGGCGTTGCGGTACTTATCCACCACCGAGAAATGGGTCGTCTCGTTGCTCTCGGTGGTCCACTCGAAACTGGACGGTGAGGAAACGGAAGCCCGTTCCCCTTCGATCGTGCCCCGCAGCTCCTCCGCGTAGTCCTTCGAGGTCAATCGGGAGATGGGGATCGCGGGGTTGAAGTCGGGATCGCCCAGGTGCAGCGCGCGGTCCGCGTAGGCCCGGCGCATCGCCTCGGCCATCAGGTGGATGTTGGCGGCCGATCCGAACCCGTTCCCGGCGACATCGAAGCCTTCCAGGATGTTCAGCATCTGGACCATCGCGGTGCCGCCCGAACTCGGCGGGGGCATCGAGATGATCTCGTAGCCGCGGTACTCGCCCCGGATCGGCTCCCGGACCATCGCCTGGTAGTTCTTCAGGTCCTCGAGGGTGATGAGGCCGCCTCCCGCCTCCATCTCCTCGACCAGCAGCTTGGCGGTCTCTCCCTCGTAGAAGCCGGCGGTCCCGTTCTCGAGGATCCGCTCCAGGCTTCCCGCCAGATCGGGCTGGCGGAGGATCTCGCCGGGCCCGTAGGGCGTGCCGTCCTTCGAGAACTGGGCCACCGAGGCCGGATACTGGGCCATCCGTTCGAGCACCCGCGCGAGCGAGCCGGCGAGGCCGTGCGAGATCGGGAAACCGTCGCTCGCGAGGTCCACCGCCGGCCGCACGAGCCGCTCCCAGGGGAGCGAACCCTGCTGTTCCCAGGCGAGCCGGAGGCCCGCGACCGTCCCGGGGACCCCCACCGCCTGGTGGCTCAGGTGGTGGATCTGGAAGCTGTACTCCCCGTTCTCGTCGAGCCACATGTCGGGGGTCGCGGCCGCCGGGGCCTTTTCGCGGAAGTCGTAGGCGAGCGGCTCCCCGCTGGCCGGCCGCCAGACCAGAAAACCCCCGCCGCCGATGTTCCCGGCGGTGGGATGGGTGACGGCGAGCGCGAAGGCGGTCGCCACCGCGGCGTCCACCGCGTTTCCGCCGTCGCGCAGCACCGCCGCGCCGACCTCGGAAGCGATCGCGCTCTGCGACACCACCATGCCCTGACGGGCGCGCAGCGCGGCGCTCTCCGCGCCTTCAAGGCTCGCGGAGAGCGGCGCGAGGAGCAGCAGCGCCGGCAGGATCGCCGCCGGGATCCGGAAGCGCCCGGGGTTCTGGAGCGTCAAATTCATGTCCGATTTCTCCCGTCCCGGAGAACCCGGGTTAGCCGGATATCGTAGCAGTCGCCGAACCCCATCAATCCGGGGGCGCCGCGCCCGCCGCTACCATCCTCGCCATGAAACATCCGACCCTCCGGCTCGCGGCGCTCGTCCTCGCGCTCGCGGTCCCCGCCCCCCTGCTCGGGCAGGCCAAAGTCCCCGTGGAGGAGTTCACCCTCTCGAACGGGATGCGCTTTCTCGCCGTCGTCCGCCCCGAAATGACCACCGTGTCCGCCGGCTGGGCGGCCCACGTGGGATCGGCCAACGAACGCCCGGGAATTACCGGGATGAGCCACTTTTTCGAACACATGATGTTCAAGGGGACGCCGACCGTCGGCACCACCGACGCCGAGCGGGACCAGGCCATCATCGAAGAGCAGGAGGCCGTCCAGGAGAAGATCCGGGCCATCTACCGGGACCGGCGGGAGGCGAGCCGGCTGGGCCTCATCGACGACCCCTTCGGCGAGACGGACCTGCCCGCTGAGCTGATCGCGTTGCGGGGCGAGTTCGATGCGCTCCTGGAAGAGCAGCGGACGCTCATGGTCAAGGACGAGTTCGACCGCATCTACACCGAGGCGGGCGCCAGCGGGATGAACGCGTTCACCTCCAACGACCAGACGGTCTACTTCATCACCGTGCCGCAAAACCGGATGGAGCTGTGGTTCTGGATGGAGTCCGAGCGGCTCCTGCGGCCGGTCTTCCGCGAGTTCTACGCGGAGCGCGACGTGGTCCACGAGGAGCGCCGGCTCCGCACCGAATCCACCCCCACCGGGGAGTTCGACGAGGCGTTCGACGCCATGTTCTGGCAGTCGCACCCCTATTCCTGGCCGGTGGTCGGCTGGCCGTCGGACCTGAGGGTGTTCAGCCTCGGCCAGGCGCAGGAGTACTACGACACCTATTACGCCCCCGGGAACCTCACCGGCGCGCTGGTCGGCAACTTCGACCTCGACGAGGCGAAGGCGATGGCCGAGAAGTACTTCGGCCGGCTCGAGCCGGGTGCCGAGGCTCCCGACGTGGTCACCCTGGAGATGGAGCAAAACGCCGGCAAACGGCTGGATGCGACCTGCGACTGCCAGCCGCAGGTCGCGATCCGCTACCACACGGTGCCCTTCCGGCACCGCGACCAGTACGCGCTCGACGTGCTGTCGGGGTTGCTGAACGGGCGGACCGGGCGGCTCTACAAGACGATGGTCCTCGGGGACGAGATCGCGAGTTCCGCGGCGGCGTTCCAGGACAACCGCAAGTGGGCGGGACTGATCGAGATCAGCGCGGAAGCCAAGGGCGAGGCGACCCCCGCCGATCTCGAGGCCGCCATCGAGCGCGAGCTCCGGCGGCTCGTCGAAGAGCCGATCCCTCCCGAGGAGATCCAGAAGGTCAAGAACCAGGTCGCGGCCGCGGCGTGGGAGCGGCTCGACAGCGGGTTCTTCCTGCTGCTCCAGCTCCTCGTCTACGACTCGCTGGGCGACTGGAACTACATCAACGAGTGGACCGACGCGACCCTCGCGGTGACCGAAGAGGACGTCAAGCGGGTCGCCGAGAAGTACCTCGTTCCCACCAACCGCGCGGTGGCCCACTACACCCGGACGGCGGGAACGGCTTCCGAGCCGGTGCCGGCCGAACTCGCCGACCTGCCGGCGGCGGTGCAGACCCAGATCCTGGCCCAGATCCGGGAGATCCGGGAGTCCACCGACCGGGCGAGCCTGGAAGCGGCGCTCGCGCAGTTCAGCCAGATGATGGGACAGGCGCCGCCGCAGATGCAGGGGGCGCTCCAGTACGTGGAGCAGGTGATCCGGGAACGGCTCGCCGAACTCCCGCCCGAGAGGGAGGAAGCACGATGAACGGACGAACGGTTTTATTGGTTGTAGCCCTGGTGGCGCTGGGTCTTCCCCCGGTTGCCCACGAAGTTGCCGGGCAGGACATTCCGGACCGGCCCGAAGAGCTGGTCTTCCCGGACTTCGTGTTCGAGACGCCCGACGGCTCGGACTATCACCACGAGCTGAGCAGCGGCATCCCGGTCGTCATCGTGGAGGACCACACCCTGCCGCTGATCCGGCTGGGGGTGACGCTCAGGATCGGCAGCTTCCTGGACCCCGCGGACCAGGTGGGGCTCGCGTCGTTGACCGCGACGATGATGCGCGACGGCGGGGCGGGCGAGCGGAGTCCGGCAGAACTCGACGAGCGGATCGAGTTCCTCGCCGCCGGTATCTCCGCCTCTTCCCGGGACACCGAGGCGCGGGCCTCGCTCCGCACCATCACCCCGGTGTTCGAGGAGAGCCTCGATCTCTTCTTCGACGTGCTGATGCGGCCCCGGTTCGACGCCGAGCGGTTCGGGGTGCGTCAGGAGAACGTGCGGGAAGGCCTCAAGCAGCGGAACGACGACGCCGACAGCCTGCTCGGCCGCGAGTGGGATTTCCTGCTGTACGGGCAGGACCACTACCTCGGGCGGCGGATGACCTCCGGGCACCTCGACGCCATCACTCCCGACGATTTGCGGGACTTCCACCGGCGCACCTGGCGGCCGGAGCACATGGTCTGGTCGGTGTCGGGCGACGTGGACACCGCCGAGATCCTGGCGATGCTGGAGGAGCGGCTCGCCGCCTGGCCGGCGGCGGATGATGCGGCGGCGGTGGACTGGCCTCCCCCGCACGAGGTGCCGAACCCTGCCCCGGGCATCTACCACGTCGAGAAGGACATCCCGCAGGGCAAGGTCCGGATCGGCAACCTGGCGCCGCGCTGGGACGACTGGGACAACCCCGAGCGCGCCGCCATCCAGGTGATGGACCACATCCTGGGGGCGAGCGGTTTCACCTCCCGCATCATGCAGCGGGTTCGGTCCGACGAGGGGCTGGCGTACGGCGCCGGCGGCCGTTTCGGCTTCAACCCCCTCGGACCGAGCGGTTACAGCATGGGGTACCAGTCGAAGAGCCCGACAGTGGCGCTGGCTGCCGCGATCGCTTTGGAAGAGGTCCATCGGATGCGCGACGAAGCGGTGTCGCCGGAGGAGCTGGAACTGGCGCGGCGGTCGCTGGTGGACAGCTTCCCGCGCCGGTTCGAGAGTGCGCAGGCCCGCGCCGGCATCTTCGCGAACGACGCATTTTTGGAGCGCGACCACGGGTACTGGGTGCGCTGGCGCGAGCAGATCGAGGCGGTCACCGCCGAGGACGTGGTGGCGGTGGCGCAGAAGTACCTCCGTCCGGACCAGATGGTCATGCTGGTGGTCGGGATCTGGGAGGACATCGGCCCAGGGGATCCGGAGGGGCGCGCCAGGATGGCGGACATCCTGAACGGCGAGGTCACGCACCTCCCGGAGCGCGATCCGCTGACGCTGGAAGTGGTGCCGCAGGGGGAGTAAGGGAATGGAGCGCCGGTCTCCGACCGGCATCGACCCGCGTAGCGGGGCGAAACGTGCCGCCTCCGTTCCAGGTGGCTCCACCCAACGTCTTCTCGCCGTCCTTGGCGTGCGGCACGCTGCCGCACCTTGACGCAGTTTCTTACCCGTCGATATCATCCCGGTCGCGTTCGGGAGGGCTGCCTACCGCGGTCCGCCGAGACCTTGTCTCGCCCGGGCGCTTTTTTGTTGGGGCGTCTCCCCTGGCAACCGGTTACTGCAGCGCCTCTCACGCTGTCCAACCAGCGTACCCGAGGAGTTGTCTTTGTGGAAATCGAACAGGAGGTCTGAATGACTTGGGAAACAGCGCTATCTGACGCCCGCACCGCACTGGTCGCCAAGCAGTTTGTCACGTCTGCCAACGAACTGATTCGGGCGTCCCGTGATCTCCGACGGGAACTCTGCCCACACCTGGCAGAGCTTGGCTCATCACACCTGAGCGTCGTCCACTACACCAGTCTAGAAGTCCTCTACCTCATCCTGCAATCGGAGATTGCCCACGCCGGCGACGCATCCCATAAACCGGGTTGTCTTCGTCTCTATGACTCCGTTCATCTCCGAGATCCTACAGAGGGATGGTTCTTTCTTGATCGGATCCAAGAAGCCAAATATATGACCGCCCTCGTCGACGAGAGGAATGCCCCATGTGCCTACATGCTCTCTCTGATTCGAATCAACAACGATCACACTGCCGAAGATGCCGATCACCTCATGCATTGGCGTGCATACGGTGATGATGGCAACGGTTGTTCAATCCGCTTCAGTTGCCCAGTCGAATGTTTAGTTCCAGTAACCTACGGTGGCGATGCAGCCGCCGCGGCTGCTGGCAAAATCGATCGACTGTTGTCGGTTGCTCGCCAGCTTGACCCGGTCTTTCCTGGTCATCTGCCAACAATGTTGCGGAGCGCGTTGCAGCATCTCCTCACCGTCCGCTACTACTACAAGCACAAGGCCTATCAGCATGAGCGGGAAGTTCGCGTCACGGTCCTAGATTCCAATGGTTCCGGGCATAAGCCGCAGTATGACTACCGCCGACCGCATATCCGTCACTATGTCGAGCACCCAGCACTAACAGCCCAGAAAATCCTCCGGTCCGGCACCATCATTACCATCGGCCCAAGCGTCTTACACCAAGAAGATGCTAAGCAGTCGATTCGACAGATGCTTCGAGATGCGGGACTTTCTGGCCCTTCAGTAGAGGGCTCATCAATACCCTATCGAATTCTCTGACCGATTCTCCTTCGTGTGGATCGAATCCACTCCAACCACCACGGTCCAGCATCCTCCATCTGGAGGTACTTGGGCGCCACGCTGTCTCCCATTGCAGTCCGATCACGGAATTCGCATGATCTATAACAGGTGCTTACTGATGTCGTTGTCTCTGCAAGCACGAACTGATGTTCCTGCTGGTCCACTTCCGGCCAATAGTCCTCGGCGGTCAGATACCGGATCATCATGTTGACCTGTTTCGCGGCCACATCCAGGCTGAATGGGAAGACATTCTGATTTCGCGGCCCCTCACGCTGCTCGAGAGTGCGCACGTACTTCGGGTCATCGAGAGAGCCATCGAGTTCGACGGCAACCATGCTACTGCTGTACTGGCCTGCGCAACGAAGACAGCACCGGCCCGGTGTAATGAGGCGAACACGCCAGTGTGCCGAATGCAGTCGATCGTGGTGTGTCTCCACAGCGACACCCCCATCGATCACAGGAATGAGATGCGCATGCGCAATGTAGTTCAGCGCATCTCGCGCCACCGGGCGATCCACGCAGCTGAAGATAAGGTCGCAATCCAGAGCTGCGTGGTAGCCGCGTTCCGTGTGGACAGAGATTGGCATCGCACTCACATCGATCTGTGCACTTGTCGCAGACCGGCGCATCGCCTTGGCGGCGACGTCCACCTTGAAACGTCCAATTGATCTCACGTCAGCATGCAGGAGACGGTCGAGGTTATGTGCCTCGATTCGATCTGGGTCAATTAGCGTTACTTGCGACACGCCAATGCGCGCAACAGCTTCGGCAACGAGGCTGCCTACACTTCCCAGCCCGACGATTCCGATGCGCATCCGCCCGATTGTTTGCTGGATCTCCGTACCCCATGTGTCATAGGTACGGCGCAAGAAGTCCCGACGCATCGGTCGCGCCACCACTTTGTCGTCAAACCAGACCCGATAACGGCGTCTTCCGAGGATCCGAACTTTGTGACACCACACACGTTGCATCTTGCGACGATGACGCTCCCAGAAGCGGGCGCTCCAATAGCCGTCGGTTCCAATCGTCATTCCGACGAGGGGATGGCCCGTCCCTTGGGCTGGAAAAGCTAGGAAATCGTGCTCGGCACGTACATCTGCCTGGCTCATCCCTTGCCAGCCGTCTGATGGATGGCTGTGCATGAAGACAAGGCCGGCATTCGCCACCCTTGCCTCTTGGAAAGCTCGTGCCAAGTAGTTAGGCTCGAATGACGCGTTACCGTGGAGCTGCCTCTCCCCTGGTTGGGGATGAAGGATTCGATACACCAGGGCCGTACGACGGGAGTTACCGGTCGCCGGCCTCCAAAGCCCGAAACACAGGTCCTCCTGGGTGATCCCGATCCTATAGTGTTGGAGGAGATGCTCGCGCGCATGACGGTCTGCGTCGTCGGTCAGCGCAACGTCCAGCTTCAAATCCCGTTCCAGAAACGACGAATGTGCTCGTTCATGTAGTGGATCATGTGCTTTGTTGGCAACTGATCCCACATCGCCCCTGGCGGGCGACTCAAGGCGATCCACTGCGTGCCATCTGGGGCTTCGTATCTATGGATCACTCCTTCTCGTCCGTCCGCGATGGGCGGTGACACGTGGACCCAGTGAGGAGGAATCTCCGGATAGGTTTCTGATCCCTGCATCCCGATTCCCATACGGACGGTCTTACCCTCCAGGCTTCCAGACTCTACACAATAGTCGAATGCAACAATTTCTCCCTGCGGACTGTTCTGCCTCGAAACCTTGCGGCGGATAGCTCGGAGTTCCTCTTCAATGCGGTCCAAATTGGAAGCCATGGCGATGATCCAACCAACTGCTAAGCAACTTCAGTGGAACCCTGTGGAACGGTGATGAATGAATTGTCAACCTCAAGGTCGACAGTGTCGTGTGTTTTGTATTGGCGTCGGTCACTCTTGAGAATGTAGTTCTCTGGCTTCATTGGGATGGCTCCTGCATCCTTTGCCGCATTCAGGATCGCAAGTGCCAACAGTTTTGGAACGTCCGAAACGAGTTCCGTTCCATTCACAACGTACGGATACCCTTTGTTATCGGGATGATCGGGTTTTGCGTTAGCGGTCATGGTAGTTCAATGCTCCTTGTAGGCCTTGAAGAAGAGCCAGCCTTGTCTCAGAACCGGGCTCCGCAGGACATGTTCTCGCAACCCATCCAAACAGCAGTGCCGACGGGTTTGGCCGGTCGCCCGATGCACTAGTCGAGGCCGATCACCGTGCGGAGATGGTTCGATCATAGCACGCACCTCAGTCGGCTTCCGGGCGGTCGAGAGCCCCAATGAGGGTGCCGGAAGGTCTCTTTCTCCGGAGGTGCGGACACGCCCCGGTTACCGGGAAGCGGCGTCCTCACCTCCCGTCGCCGACGACCACGGCCAGTCCTCAGGCCGCTCGCATAGCCCAGCCTTCACCGCGTTGTTCCGAATGTACGCGACGGCTTGGTTCATGTGTTTCTCGTCGCGGATCCGCCGGTCGTGATAATCCCGCATCCAGAAGGATCCGGTCCGACCGAGGATGGCGTTCGCCTGTCGCGCGGTGTACGCCTTCCAGCTCTTGACAATGTCGGCCAACGGGAATCCCTTCCGCTGCTTTACGAGCACGTGGACATGGTTCGGCATGATGCACCACTCCAGGAGCCGATAGCGCTCCCCGTCGAACTGGAGGAGAGCATCGCGCACCAGAGCGGCGATCTCGGGACGCCGCAGGTAACACTCACCCCACCCAGCGTCCTCGTAGTGGGCGACCCGGCGCTGGAGCTCGTCGTGACTGGCCCGGTCGGTGCGCCATTGCTCACCGAGCCGGATTTCCTCCCGCCATCGTTCGATCACGTCTCTCGGCACACTGTCCGCGAGGCGGAACGTGATCCCTTGGGCGACCCCGGGGGAGTCGGTGTGCGGGAGATAACTCCGGGAGTAGACAGCGCGATGTCTCGAACGGCCGGCATGACCTTCCGACCGGGCGGACGGATGGGACCGCGGCCAACGGCGCTTTTCCCGGGCGGGGACGCGAGGTTTCCTGCTGGCGGCTCCTTGAACGGGGCGCATGGCCACCTCCCTGCCCCGAGCGGGGGCGGCAGCGTAGCGCGGGGTTGGGTGGGTGCGGCGCGCTGACGTACGCCATACCGGTAGTGAGAGTTCGGCTCGCGTCGGTGCCCTCCCCAAAAAGAGCACCGCGCGGTTCCCGGCCCTCCGGGCCGGGGTGCCGGTCTGAAGACCGGCGTTCCCTTCCCGGCGGTGACGCCTTCTTGGATTGAGGTTTGCAAGCCGGCGGCGCTGCTAGCGCGGATGGGGATCCCCGACGCCGCGGTGCGGCAGCACCGCGGAAAAAACTGATGGCAGCGAACCCGGAGGGTTTGCTGTCCGCCTTTTGGCGGTGACGCTTATCTGGACCAGCCCGGCGTTTAGTCGCAGGTGGCGATGGCGTCGATCTCTACCAGGAAGCCGGTGCCGGGGAGGCGTTCGGGCTGGATCGTGGAGCGGGCGGGGCGGTGGCCGTTCAGCATGCGCTCGTAGACCGCGTTCATCTTCGCGAACTCGTCCATGTCGGCCACGAAGACGCCGCAGCGGACGATCCGATCGAGACTCGACCCCGCCGCCTCCAGGATGGAGGCGAGGTTCTTGAACACCTGCTCGGTCTGGGCGGCAACGCCATGCGGCGCGAAGCCCGTCTTCGGGTCCACTCCGACCTGCCCGGAAACGAACACCAGGTTGCCCACCTTGGCGGCGGGACTGTAGGGGCCGGCCGGCTTCGGCAGGCCTGCGCCGGCGATCAGGGTGATCTCGTCACTCATCTTTGTTCTCCATTCAGCGCCTCGTGAACCGGCGCCGCACGACCCCCGTGTCATCGGGGTCGGGTAGTGGGGGACCCGCCAGCCAGCGGGCCTCGTCAATCTTCGGGAAGTAGACCGCGCTCTGCCCCGGCTGGAGGTGGATGCGGTCGGGAACGGTTGTCAGGTCGAGGAAGTCGGCGTATTTCATGGCTTCCTCGTAGATGCGGGCACCGCCCAGGAACCAGACGGTCCCTTCGCAGGCCGCCAAAGCTTCGCCGAGCGAACGGAAGGACTCCGCACCCTCCACCGGCCGCGAACTGATCACGATGTTGCGCCGCCGGCGCATCGGCCGCCTCGGCAGCGAATCCCAGGTGAGCCGGCCAAGAATGATGGTGGTGTCCCGGGTGAGCCGCCAGAGCCGCTTGCGGTCCCCGGGGTAGTCCCAGGGGATCCCGCCGTCCACTCCGATGATCCCCTCCGGCGAAACCGCCGCCATGCTCGCCCGGAAGGGGGCCGGCGGAAGCGCCTCGGGATCCTCGAGCCAGCCGTCCGTCATGTTGGCGTCACGCCGGGCTCATACCGCGACGGCGAAGCGGATGCCCGGGTGGGGGTCGTACCCGTCGAGCTGGAAGTGGGACATGATCTCGGCGGTGTCCTTGTCGAGGAGCGACATCGTCCCGTCCAGCGACGACGCGGTGTCCGAGAGCGTCAGCCGGGGCAGCGGCCGCGGCTCCCGGGTGAGCTGCGCCCGGAGGCCCGGCACGTGGTCGTATTCCGCCATCGAGCCGTCCGCCTTCTTCGTGTAGATGTGGGCGTCCACCAGGGTGTGGCCCAACACCCCCGGCCGGAGCCCGGTCCACGCCGAGAAAAGATGCAGCAGCAGCGCGTAGCCGGCGATGTTGTAGGGAAGTCCGAGCGCGACGTCGCAGCTCCGCTGGGTCAGGTGCAGGTTGAGCCGCGGCTCGCCCGCCGCGTCGTACTGCACGTTGAAGACGAAAGCGAAGTGGCAGGGCGGGAGCGAACTGTGGTGAGCGTTTTCGGGCGACCAGGCGCTGATCACCAGCCGCCGCGAGGTGGGGTTCCGCTGGATCTCCTCGAGCACCCAGCGGACCTGGTCCGCCGGCCCGCGTGAGCCCGGATGTGCCCGCCAGAGGTTGCCGTAGGGGCTCGGCACCGCGCCGTTCTCGTCCGCCCAGGGATCCCAGAACCGGCACTTGTGCTTCTTCAGCAGCGCGATCGTCGGCTCGCCGGAGAGGAACCAGAGGTTTTCGACGACGATGTTCTTCCAACTGATCTTCTTGGTGGTGAGGAGCGGGAAACCCTCGTCCACCCCGATCACCGAGTTCACGTTGAAGGTGGAGATGGTGTCCACCCCGGTGCGGTTCGGGCGCCGGGTCCCGGTCTCGAGGACCCGGCGGACGGTGTCGAGATAGACCTTCAAAGGACGGAACCGAGCGCGTCAATGAACGCGTCGCAGTCCTGCTCATCGTTATAGACGTGCGGGGTCACCCGGATGCTGTCCCCGCGGATGCTCACGAACACCCGCCGCTCGGAGAGCGCCGCGCGCACCCGGGAGAGGTCCTCCGGGCCGCTTCCCGAAGGCAGGGAGAGCGCCAGGTAGTGCGGCGCGCGGTGCTCGTCGTGCCCGCTCGTGAAACCGAGTTCTGCCGCCGCCGCCGCGAGGCGGCAGGTCATCGGACCGACGGTCGCGGCGATGTTCGCCGGGCCCCACGCGAGCACCTGGCGGGCCGCCGCCAGCGCCGCCGGCACCAGCGCGAAGTTGGAACGCTCCCCGGCGTCGAGGCGGCGCGCGCCCGGCTGCCAGTCCTCGGTGTAGTCCACCAAGCGCGAGAACTCGCGCGCGTTCGCCTTCTGGATCCAGTTGTGCTCGATGGGCGCCGCCTCCCGGCAGTGGGGCGCGGCGTAGAGGTAGCCAAGCGAGTAGGGCCCCATGAGCCACTTGTAGCCCGCGCCGGCCACGAAGTCCGGCTGGATGGCGCCCACGTCGAACGGCAGCGCGCCGAGCGACTGGGTGGCGTCCACCACCAGCGCCGCCCCCGCCTCCCGGGCCCGGGCGCCGATCCGCGCGAGGTCGAAGATCCCGCCATCCGTCCAGTGCACGTTCGGCAGCGCGACCACCGCGACCCGCTCGTCGAGCTCGGCGAGCACCGCGCGGGTCCAGTCGCCGTCCTCGGGGCGCGAGACGAACCGGACCTCGCCGCCCGCGCGCCGCGCCTTGTCGGTCCAGGGATAGACGTTCGAGGGGAACTGCTCGGCGGCGAGCAGGACCACCTGCCCCGCCTCGAGCGCCACGTTGTTCGCGGCGAGCGAGAGGCCGTAGCCCGCCGAGGGGGTGAGGGCCACGGCGTCGGGCCCCGCCCCGAGCAGTTTCGCCCAGGCGGCGCGCAGCGCCTCCGAGTCTTCGAAAAAGTCGTCGACGGCAATCTCCCAGGGGTGCGCCTTCCGCCGGAGGCCGGCGGTCCCCGCCTCCACCACGCGGTGGAGCAGCGGCGACATGTAGGCGCAGTTCAGGTAGGCGACATCCCGCGGGATGTCGAAGAGATGCCGCTGGGACGGGATCACGGCGCGGGCGGAACTTCCGGCGTTATTCGCGGGAGCGTGCGGCCAGCATTTCCCGCACCCGGCGGACCGCGGTCTCGACCTTGAGCTCGATGCCCTTTTCGCCGAACTCTCGCGAGGCGAGCGTGGGGTCGCCGTTGACGCCGCTTCCCTCGAAGCCGCCGCCCTTGACCCGCGCGTCCGGGCGGATCTGTTCCGGCGCGACGTACCAGAGCTGCGAGGTGTCGGTCACCCCGGCGTGGCGCCCGATGGCGTCATCGGGGACCCCCTGCTCCAGCAGCCACTCGCGAAAGCCGTTGCCGCGGTAGTACTCGGGGACGTAAAGCACCCGGGACTTTCCGCCGGAGTTTTGCCATTCGAGGTTGAGCTTGGTGGCCACCGCCTCCATGCCCCGCTGGTTCCCGCCGCTGTCGCCGATAAAGATGATGTTGTCGAACCCGTGGATCGCGAACCCGCGCGCCGTGTATTCGAGGAGCGCCTCGAAGTGCTCCTGGGGAAGGGTGATGGCGCCGGCGTAACGCATGTGGCCGGTCGGCGGATCGATTCCCCCCTCCGGGACGTAGGCGACGACCGGGGCGACGAGCGTGTCGCCGAGTTCACGGGCGATCCGGTCGGACGCCTCCCGGATGATGAAGTTGTGCTTCCCGAGCACCATGTGCGGCCCGTTCTGCTCGGTGCCGCCGGTCGGCACGATCACCGAGCGGGTGCCGGCGCGCACCCGGGCGGCCACCTCGGTCCAGGTGAGTTCCTGGACGAACACGGTGTCCGGGCCGAGGCTTGCGTCCGCGGGGGCCGGGATGGTCTCCTGGGCGGGGACTGCGGGAGCGAGGAGGGTCGCGGCGAGGATGAGGATGAGGGGGATCAGGGGTCGGGGCATGGCGGCCGGATCGTACAACGGCGGAGGGGAAGGAGCGCCAGGAGCGCCGGTCTTCAGACCGGCATCGTCCCCCGCAGGGGGACGAAACTCCCGTCGCTCTGGTCGCCCATAGCCGGGACCCAATCCGAGATGGCGAAACGCTCCCTTGGCGAGCACCAGGAGCGCCGGGAAGTTCTCCCGGTGGGGCCCTTCAGACCGGCATAGTCCCCCGGAGGGGGACGAAACTCCCGTCGGGGGTCCCGGCTATGGGCGAACATAGCGACGGGAGTTTCGCGGCCTGCGGCCGCGATGCCGGTCTGAAGACCGGCGCTCCTGGGCTGAACGGCGTTTCGCTGTCCTCGTCGGGGGTCCCGGCTGTGGGTGAACATGGCGATGGGAGTTTCGCGGCCTGCGGCCGCGATGCCGGTCTGAAGACCGGCGCTCCTGGGCTGAACGGCGTTTCGCCGTCCTCGTAGGGGGTCCCGGCTATGGGCGAACGTCGCGACGGGAGTTTCGCGGCCTGCGGCCGCGATGCCGATCTGAAGACCGGCGCTCCTGGCCTGAACGGCGTTTCGCTGTCCTCGTAGGGGGTCCCGGCTATGGGCGAACGTCGCGACGGGAGTTTCGCGGCCTGCGGCCGCGATGCCGGTCTGAAGACCGGCGCTCCTGGGCTGAACGGCGTTTCGCTGTCCTCGTAGGGGGTCCCGGCTATGGGCGAACATAGCGACGGGAGTTTCGCGGCCTGCGGCCGCGATGCCGGTCTGAAGACCGGCGCTCCTGGGCTGAACGGCGTTGCGCTGTCCTCGTCGGGGGTCCCGGCTATGGGCGAACGTAGCGACGGGAGTTTCGCGGCCTGCGGCCGCGATGCCGGTCTGAAGACCGGCGCTCCTGGGCCTGAACGGCGTTGCGCTGTCCTCGTAGGGGGTCCCGGCTGTGGGCGAACGTAGCGACGGGAGTTTCGCGGCCTGCGGCCGCGATGCCGGTCGGAAGACCGGCGCTCCTGGGCTGAACGGCGTTTCGCTGTCCTCGTAGGGGGTCCCGGCTGTGGGTGAACATGGCGATGGGAGTTTCGCGGCCTGCGGCCGCGATGCCGGTCGGAAGACCGGCGCTCCTGGCCTGAACGGCGTTGCGCTGTCCTCGTCGGGGGTCCCGGCTATGGGCGAACGTCGCGACGGGAGTTTCGCGGCCTGCGGCCGCGATGCCGGTCTGAAGACCGGCGCTCCTGGGCCTGAACGGCGTTTCGCTGTCCTCGTAGGGGGTCCCGGCTGTGGGTGAACATGGCGACGGGAGTTTCGCGGCCTGCGGCCGCGATGCCGGTCTGAAGACCGGCGCTCCTGGGCTGAACGGCGTTGCGCTGTCCTCGTCGGGGGTCCCGGCTATGGGGGAACGTCGCGACGGGAGTTTCGCGGCCTGCGGCCGCGATGCCGGTCTGAAGACCGGCGCTCCTGGGCTCGATGGCGTTTCGCTGTCCCATCGTCACTCCCCACACCGCACCGCCTGATGACCGGGTGACTCCCACCCATCCCGGCGCTAGCATCCCGCGCCTGCTCGGGCCGGGAGGTGATCATGCGTGCAGTTCCCACCAAGACCAGACCCCGCGTGCCCGTCCGGGTAGCGCGCCGCTGGGCTCGTTCCCGTCCGTCCGCCCGATCGGAAGGCCGCGTCGGCCGTTCAAGGCATCGGGCGGTCTATTCCCGCAGCTATTTGCCTCACATCGACTCGCCCGGCATTGCGCAGGGGATCACGTTCCGCCTCGCGGACAGCGTTCCGAGCAATTTGATTGCCCGCTGGAGAGAAGAGATTCACTCGAGTCAGGAATGGCGCACCCATGAGGCGCGCCATCAGGAACTGCTGGCCCGGGTGGCCCGCTATGAGGATGCGGGTTGGGGGGAATGCCACCTGCGGCAACCAGAGATCGCGGCTCTGGTTCGCGATGCCCTCCTACGATTCGATGGGGAGCGCTATGTCCTCCGGGAATGGTGCGTCATGCCGAACCATGTCCATGTGCTGATGATCCAGCGGGAGGGTTTCCCCCTGGCCGAGATCGTCAAGAGCTGGAAGGCGTTCACTGCACGACAGGCGAACGCACTCCTCGGCCGCAGCGGACCGTTCTGGATGCGGGACTACCACGATCGGAGCATCCGGGACGAGCGTCACATGAACCACGCCGCTGTATACATCCGGAACAACCCGGTGAAGGCGGGACTCTGCGAGCGGCCGGAGGACTGGCCGTGGTCGTCGGCCGGGTGGGAGAGGGGCGAGTAGGAGTGCCAGGAGCGCCAGGAGCGCAGGAGCGCCGGTCTTCAGACCGGCATCGTCCCCCGGAGGGGGGCGAAACTCTCGTCGGGGGTCCCGGCTGTGGGCGAACGTCGCGATGGGAGTTTCGCGGCCTGCGGCCGCGATGCCGGTCTGAAGACCGGCGCTCCTGGGCCTGAACGGCGTTTCGCTGTCCTCGTCGGGGGTCCCGGCTGTGGGCGAACGTAGCGACGGGAGTTTCGCGGCCTGCGGCCGCGATGCCGGTCGGAAGACCGGCGCTCCTGGGCCTGAACGGCGTTTCGCTGTCCTCGTCGGGGGTCCCGCCTGTGGGGGAACATGGCGACGGGAGTTTCGCGGCCTGCGGCCGCGATGCCGGTCGGAGACCGGCGCTCCTGGGCTGAACGGCGTTTCGCTGTCCTCGTCGGGGGTCCCGGCTGTGGGCGAACGTAGCGACGGGAGTTTCGCGGCCTGCGGCCGCGATGCCGGTCTGAAGACCGGCGCTCCTGGGCTGAACGGCGTTTCGCTGTCCTCGTCGGGGGTCCCGGCTATGGGGGAACATGGCGATGGGAGTTTCGCGGCCTGCGGCCGCGATGCCGGTCGGAAGACCGGCGCTCCTGGGCTGAGCGGCGTTGCGCTGTCCTCGTAGGGGGTCCCGGCTGTGGGCGAACGTAGCGACGGGAGTTTCGCGGCCTGCGGCCGCGATGCCGGTCTGAAGACCGGCGCTCCTGGGCTGAGCGTTAGAAGAATCCGAGCGAATAGCTGATCCGGAGGCCCCGGCCGATCTCGGGTATCAGCGCCTTCAGCAGGTGCGTGTGGGGGCGGGCCACGGCATTCGTTACGTTGAACAGCTCGAGCGAGACGTTCGAGATCGTGTGGTCCCCAAGGAGGCCGACGAAGGCGCGGGAAGCGGTGAGACTCAGCACTCCGTACCCGTCGGTGGGCGTTTCGCCGGCGTGCAGCCGATCCATGCGGGCGGCCCAGCGCAGCCGCGAGGAGAACCGGTAGCCACCGGCGGGCAGCTTGAGCTCCAAGGCGCCGCCGAGCGGGGGGATCCGCGGGAGGTATTCCCCGGTCGCGGTGAGCCGCGCGTCCACATAGGCAACATCGGCCACGACCTCGGCGGAACCGACCTCCAGGTGCGCCTCGACTTCGAACCCTTGATAGACGGCGTCCGACTGCCGGAACTCGGTGACCCGATAGACGCCCACTTCATCCCCGGTGGTCCCGGTGAAAATGAAGTCGGCGATGGAGTTGCGGAAGACGCTGACCGTGCCCGAAAAAGGCTCCGCGGTGCGGCTCAGCGTCAACTCAAGGCCGAACGGACGTTCCGGATCGAGGTTCGGATTCCCGATCTGGAAGCCTCGGGTCGCGATGCTGGGAGCGAAATCGTAGAGCTCCTCGAGGGACGGACTGCGCGTGGAGAGGCTCGCCGTTCCCGTCAGGACGGTGGTTTCGTTCAGCGTCAGCCGGCCGCGCGCACTTCCCGACGCCCCGAGGAAATCCCGCTTCCCGACCGCGCGGGCCTCGTATGTGTTTGCCGATGCTCCGCTCGCCACGCTCCCCGCGGATTCCGGGCGGTTTCCCGCGTCATAGGCGTTTCGTTCGAGCCGCGCGCCGAACTGCAGCGCGAACCGGCCGGTCGCCTGGACCTCGTGGTAGGCGAAGGCCGCCAGCGCGTTCTGGCGGCTGCGCGGCGCCCGGGCGTCGTGGCCGAACCCGTCGTAGTCGCGCCGGTGGCCCCACAGTCCGACCGTGCCGGTCCAGCGGCCGGACGGCCGCTTCAACGCGCCCCGGAACACCAGCGAACGGTTCTCGAAGTGGGTGGAGATTCCCGGGATGCCGCCGGAAGCGGGCGGTCCCCTCTCGTCCATGCCGAAATCGGTGAAACTGAGCGTGAACTCCGCTTCCGGGAACGCGAAATCCAGCTCCCGGATCCCGAAATCGCCGCGAACCTGCCGGCGCGCCGCGTCCACCACCACATCGGTGAAATCGATCGGCTCCTCGACGTCATCCCCGAGGAACTCGCTGGTGAAGGGAACCAGCCGGGCGTTCTCCTCCAAACGCACGCTCCCGGAGAGCCAGGTCCGTTGGCTGAAGAGCCCGAAACCGGCCTCGCCGCGGTTCATCAAGGATTCGGCGAGCTCCACCAGGCCGACTGGACTGGAATACGCGTCGTTGCGGGCCGTGGTCGCCCCGCCCCAGGCGAACCAGCCGCCGCCCGCGGCCATGACCCGGGCTCCGCCCCGGCGTCCCCGGTCGTTGGAAGAGAGGTCCCCCTCGCCACGCCCCGGAAGCCGCGCGGAGGTCCGTGCGCGAGGTGGGCGCCCATCGAAATGACATTCACGGCGCCGCCGATCGCATAGGGTCCGTAGAGAAGGGTCGCCGGTCCCTGGATGACTTCCACCCGTTCCGCCTGGAGCGGGTCGAGCGGCAGTCCGCGGTCGGGAGACTGGCTCCCCAGGTCTCCCGTGCGCACGCCGTCTTCCAAGACGACCACCCGGTCCCCGTCGAGTCCCCGCACGATGGGGCGGGTGGCGCCGGGGCCGGCGCTGCTGAGCGCCACCCCCGGAATCCCCTCCACCGCTCCGGCGACGTCGAAGGCCGTTTTTTCCTGAAGATCCATGCCCTCCAGCACGCGCACCGAGCCGTGCGTTTCGAACAGCGACAGTGTCCCGGCGGGTGAATTCACCATCACCCGCTCGTGAATGTGATCCTCCCGGAGCACGACGGGCGCTTCGAGCCGGATCGAGTCGGGTGGGTGTTCTTCCGCGAGGACCGTCAGGATGCCGCTCAGGAAGCCAAGGTCTGCGTGCAGGACGTAGGCGGCCTGGGGCTCCGCCACGGTGAACTCGAAGCGGCCCTCTTCGTCGGTGTGGGCGACGTGGTCGGTGCCGAGGAGAACAACCTCCGCGTTGTGGGCCGGTTCGTCGTTCCCCTCGAATACGACCCTTCCCCCGAGCGTCGTCTGGGCGGCGGCGCTCACCGGAACCATTCCGCCGAGGACGAGTCCGGCCGCCAGCGGACCCAAAAACAGCAAACGGCAGGAAACCGGCGCTCGGCGATGCATGAAGCGGGCTTCCGGGTCGGCCGCGGCGCGACGGAGCCAGCGGAGGACTATACGGAAGAGCGCGCCAAGTGGGGTTACCGAAGATGGCCGGTCGGGTGACTTGCCCGCGCTGGGGTCCTCTACCTGAACTGCCTCTTGGGTGTTTGTGAATCGACGAGATACGCAGAGCGACGGGACGGGGCGCCACCATGCAAGCGGAGGTGCGCGCGGAGATGGGCGCCATCCCGCTGTTTGGGGTTGTCCCATCCGCCCGCCTGCGGTTGGCGGCGCTCACCTGAGCGCGTGAAAAACCGACGGCAGCGAACTTCGTTCGCTGCCGAACGGGTTCGGGGGAAAGTGTGAAAGGGAGGATTCTCCCTTTCACCTTCGGGGCGCGGCGCGAGCCGCAGGCAAGGGAACGCCGACCTCTGGCCAGTTCTCCCGGTGGGGGCCGGCACAGCCGCGCGGTAGCGCGGCGGGCGAGACGGACCTCAAACAGCGACATGGCTCCCGTCTCCGCGTATCCCCACCAGGCACCATGACGCGCCGGCAAGGGAACGCCGACCTCTGGTCGGCACCGCCCCGCGCAGCGGGGCGAGCGGCGCAGTCCTGATTGAGCAGGGGGCGCGTCACTCAAGTCGGTACGGCGCACCGTCATCGGCGCTGGTTTCGCGCTCCCGCGCGTGCCGACCCCCACCGGGAGAACTGGCCAGAGGTCGGCGTTCCCCGAGCCGTCCCCGCGATTCAACGCAGATCGGCGATACGTCGTTCGCAGTCGTGAGATTGGCGGGGGGTAGGGTCGTTGGTGCGGGTTTCGCGCTCCCGCGCGATGCCGGTCTGAAGACCGGCGCTCCTGGCCGTCCCCGCGATCCAACGCAGATCGGCGATACGCCGCTCGCAGTCGTGAGATTGGCGGGGGGTAGGGTCGTTGGTGCGGGTTTCGCGCTCCCGCGCGATGCCGGTCTGAAGACCGGCGCTCCTGGCCGTCCCCGTGATTCTGCGTGGTGGCGTACTGCCGAGCGCGCAAAAAAACCAACGGCAGCGAACTCTGTTCGCTGCCCGCAGTTTCGGGGGAAAGTGTGAAAGGGGGGATTCTCCCCTTTCACAAAAAGGTAACGACGCATCGGAACTTGCCGCCGCGCGCCGGAGGCGCGCAAGGAAGTTTCGATGCGCGGCGCGAAGCGCCGGGCGGTCCGGAAACGGGGGCTATCTCCAGCCGAGCCTACGGGCCACCATCAATCTGGTCCAGTGCCCCCGTTTCCGGACCGCTCGACGTCCCCGCACACGCCTGGAAGGCTTCGATGATGCGGTTTTGGCGGAGGAGGGCGAGGCCGACCATCAGCATCGCCGCGGCGGCGAACGCGAACACCAGGTATCCCGCGGCGGTGTGGATGACGGCCGGGAACGCCCGGGTGTGGGCGCCGCCCCCCAGGATGAAGGCGGCCATCGGCAGGGTCATGCCCCCCATCGCCCAGACCACTGCGCTCGATTTCAGCCGGCGGCTCCGGGCGAGCAGCTCCGGCCCCCGCGGGTCGTCCACCAGCACCGGCGGCCCGCTCTCCCCGGCGAGCGCCTTGCGCATCATGCTGGTCATGGCGACCAGGTAGAAGTAGCTCATGGTGTGGGCGAACACCACCAGCATCACCGCGATGAGCCCGGCGCCGATGTGGAACGCGAGCGTCCCGGAGCCGACCCCGAAGCAGGTGTAGGCGAAGACGATGAGCCCGGCCAGATGGACGGTGAGGAGACCGAGAACCATGACTGAGTGGCTACGAAGAGCGGGACGCCAGGGTCAGGCGTCCGCGGGCTCTTCTACGACCAGATCCGGCACCACGAATTCGCTGCGGCGGCGGATGAGATCGATGAAGTCGTGGATGAACGAGATCACCTCGTCCTGCGAGAGGCCGTGCGAGCGGGCCAGTTCGTCGAGGTCGTCGCTGTCGAGCTCGGCGCGGGCGGCGGAGAACGTCCCGGGGCCGAACTTCTCGCTGAGGGCGGCGAGCAGCGGCTGCGCCAGGTTGTCCGGGAGCGCGCCCATGATGGCTTTCGGCGGGGCGGCCGCCTCTTCCCCGTCTTCCGGTCCGGGGCCTTCCGGTCCGGGACCCGGCGGCGGCGCGGGAACTTCCACGATCCGCGAAGCCCGCCCAAGTCGAAGGTCGGACCGAAGGTCGGACCGAAGGTCGGCCCGGGAATCGTCCCGCGCGGGCTCCGGGCCGACCGCTTCGCGCTTCAGGCGCAACTGGGCCACGTCCCAGCGGGTGTAGTGGCCCATGCAGTCGAAGACGTTCTTCGCGACGATCCGGTCGGCGAGGTCGAGATCGGCGATCACCAGCCCCTCCTTGCCGAAGAGCGGCTCCGCCGCGTAGGTCCCGAACGGGGTGGCGATGGCGCTGCCGCCCATCGCCCACTTCCAGTTCGTCGTCTTCTTGTAGGGGAAGTCGTCCGGCACGTCAGCTTCGGTCATGAAGAGCGAAGCCGAGACCACGAACGTCTGGGTCTCGAAGGCGTACTCGCGCACCGCGGAGTCCTGGTCCGAGTGGTGGAGCGGATAGTGGGTCCCGCTCATGTCGCGGACGGTGTTCCCCGGCCCGCCGTAGGCCCAGTAGCCCGGCCAGCAGGCGGCGTGGACCTCTTCGCCCTTCATCGCCATCGCCGCCTTCAGCAGCGTCATGTGGTTCTCGAAGCAGATGAGTCCGCCCAGTACCCCGAACGGGGTGTCGAAGACCCGGAGATCGCTCGCGTCCCCCCGGCCCCAGAAGATCCGCTCCTGGTGGGTCGGCATGAGCTTCCGGTGCCGGCCCAGGATCTCGCCGTCGGGACCGATGAACAGCATCGTGTTGTAGAGCGTGCGCGAGCCCGGCCGGTCGTCCTGCTCGTTGAGGCCGATCACCGCGGTGAGCCCGGCGGCCTTGACTGCGCGTCCGAGTTCGTCGGTCTCCGGCCCCGGGATGCGCACCGCCTCGTCGTAGAAGCGGACCACGGTCTCCTTCCAGAGGAGCGCCGACTGGGGGTCGGTGTAGCCGAAGTTGTTCCGCCAGTAGGGATAGGCGGGGATCCCGGTCTCCGGGGTCACGATGAGGTCCACCCCTTCCCGGCCCGCCTCGCGGATCGTCTCGGCGTATTTCTCGACGCTCGCCTTCTTGTCCATGAAGACCGGGCTGATCTGGGCCGCGCAGGCGCGCAGGCTTCTCTTCTTCGTCAATGTGGGACGCCTTGAGAGGTTCTCGTGGTTGGGCGGTTAGCAGCCGGTGATGAAATTCTGACCCCGTCATTCGCGGCGCAAAGCGCCGCGGGGGAGGGGCGTGGGGAGGGGTTTCCCCTCCCCACAGGAAAAGATGGCGCGAATCGCGGAGCGATTCGCACCATCACCCCGTGGAGAAAGCGCCCCGCACGCAGAGCCGCCGGATTCGACGCGCGTGTCGTCCCGTAGCCGGTGCGGGGTGCTTTTTCCACGGGGTGCTACTCGTGGTCGTGGTGCTCGTCGTCGTGGTGCTCGTGATGCGGGTGGCCGCCGCCGGACTTCCAGTCGTCCGGACAACTGCAGATCAGGTTCCGGTCGCCCCGCGTGTTGTCCACCCGTCCCACCGGCGGCCAGTACTTGTGCCCCGCGAGCCAGGGGGCCGGGAATGCGGCTTGGCGGCGCGTGTAGGGCCGGTCCCAGTCGTCCGCGACCACGTCCTCGGCGGTGTGCGGCGCGAGGCGGAGCGCGTTCCGCTCCGGGTCGGCGCGTCCCTCCTCGATCTCGCGGATCTCGGCGCGGATCCGGATCATCGCCTCGCAGAAGCGGTCCAGCTCCTCGCGGGCCTCGCTCTCGGTGGGTTCGATCATCAAGGTGCCCGCCACCGGGAAGGACATGGTCGGCGCGTGGAACCCGTAGTCCATGAGCCGCTTCGCGATGTCGTTCGCCTCGACTCCCGCCGTCTTCTTGAACGGCCGGCAGTCCAGGATGAACTCGTGGGCCACCCGCCCCTGCTTTCCCACGTAGAGCAGCGGGTAGTCGTCCTTCAGGCAGTGCGCCATGTAGTTCGCCGAGAGGATGGCGACCTCGCTGGCCTCCTTGAGGCCACGGGCGCCCATCATCCGGATGTAGGCCCAGGAGATCGGCAGGATCGCGGGGCTCCCCCAGGGCGCCGCGGAGATGGCGCCGATCCGCTGGGGGTCGCGGGGGCCGTAGGGGTGGCCGGGCAGGAACGGCGCGAGCTCGGCGGTCGCGGCGACCGGCCCCATCCCGGGCCCGCCGCCGCCGTGGGGAATGCAGAAGGTCTTGTGCAGGTTGATGTGGCAGACGTCGGCGCCGATCTCGCCGGGACTGGTGAGACCCACCTGGGCGTTCAGGTTGGCGCCGTCGAGATAGACGAGGCCGCCGGCCTCGCGCACCATGTCGCAGATCTCGCGGACCCGCTCCTCGAAGACCCCGTGGGTGGAGGGGTAGGTGATCATCAGCGCCGCGATCTGGTCCGGATAGGCCTCGATCTTCCAGCCGAGGTCCTCCACGTCGATGTCGCCTTTTTCCGTCGTCGTCACCGGGACCACCTGGAGCCCGGCCATGGCGGCGCTCGCCGGATTCGTCCCGTGCGCCGACAGCGGGATCAGGCAGACGTTCCGCCGCCCCTCGCCGCGGCTCTCGTGGTACGCCCGGATCATCAGCAGGCCGGTGAACTCGCCCTGGGAGCCGGCGTTCGGCTGGAGGCTCACCGCCTGGAAACCGGTCATCTCCGCGAGCTGCTCCTCGAGGTCGGCGGCGATCGTGGCGAATCCCGCCTGCTGTTCGGCCGGCGCGAAGGGGTGGATGTTCGCGAACTCCGGCCAGGTCACCGGCAGCATCTCGGCGGTCGCGTTCAGCTTCATGGTGCAGGAGCCGAGCGGGATCATCGAGGTGGTGAGCGAGAGGTCGCGCTCCTTGAGCCTGTGCAGGTAGCGGAGCATCTCGTGCTCCGAGCGGTGGGCGTGAAAGACCTCGTGATCGAGGAAGATGCTCCGCCGCTGCTGCTTCGGGGGGAGCGCCGGCTCGGCCTCCTCTTCGGCGAGCAGGGTGGCGGCGCCCGGCGCCGCCCGATCCCCGGCGAAGGCGGCGAGGACGGCGTCGAGATCGTCGAAGTCCGCGGTTTCGTCGAGGGAGATGCCGACGCCCCCGCCCTCCTGCCGGCCCAGGTTGATGCCCCGCGCCTCGGCGGCGGCCAGGATCCGCGACGTCTCGTCGTCTTCGGCCGCCGCCGTGAGGGTGTCGAAGACCGGCTCGGAACCCGTCGAGTAGCCGAGTTGCCGGAGCCCCTCGCGGAGCGCGAGGGTGAGCGAACGCACCCGGCGGGCGATCCGCAGGAGTCCCTCCGGTCCGTGCCAGGCGGCGTAGGCGGACGCGACCAGCGCGGGCAGCACCTGCGCCGTGCAGATGTTGCTGGTGGCGCGGTCCCGCCGGATGTGCTGCTCGCGGGTCTGGAGGGCGAGGCGGAAGCCGACGCGCCCGGAGGAGTCCCGGGAGACGCCCACCACCCGTCCGGGGGTCCGGCGGGCGTGCGCGGAGGTGGTGGCGAGGAACGCGGCGTGCGGTCCGCCGCCGCCCATGGGCATGCCGAAGCGCTGGGTCGAGCCGACCGCGACGTCGGCGCCGAAGGAGCCCGGCGGATCGAGCAGGGTCAGCGCCAGCAGGTCGGTGGCGACCACCGTGCGGGCTCCGGCCTGCTGGGCCTTCTCGACGAGCGGCCGCCACTCGCGGATCCGGCCCCGGGTATCGGGGTACTGGACGATGACTCCCGAGACGTCCTTCGATATCTCCTCGCGGGGATCGCTCAGGTCACGGACCTCGAGGCGGATGCCCGCCGCCCGGGCGCGGGTTTCCATCACCGCGAGCGTCTGCGGATGGAGGTGGCGGTCGGCGAGGAAGACGGAGCGCCGCTTCGCCGACCGGTGGCACATGGCCATCGCCTCGGCCGCCGCCGTCCCTTCGTCGAGGAGCGACGCGCCCGCGACCGGGAGTCCGGTGAGGTCCGCGACCATGGTCTGGAAGTTGAGCAGGATCTCCAGCCGCCCCTGGGAAATCTCCGACTGGTAGGGGGTGTACTGGGTGTACCAGCCCGGATCCTCAAGGATGTTCCGGAGGATGACCGGCGGGGTGATCGTGCCGTAGTAGCCGCGGCCGATGAAGTTCCGGAGCGTCCGGTTCTGCTGCGCGATCGCCCGCAGTTCCTCGAGGAGTTCGCCCTCGGCGAGCGCGGGGGGCAGGTCGAGCGCGTGGCGGATCCGGATGTCATCGGGAATCGTCTCCGCGATCAGCTCGTCCCGCGAGGACAGGCCGAGCTCGTGCAGCATCCCCACCTGCTGGGTCAGGCTGGGGCCGATGTGCCGCCGGACGAAGGGCGCGGCGCCGCGGGGGAGGTCGCGGACGGCGGGAGAACGGACGGCTGGGCGGGCGGCTGGGGAAGCCGCGTCCGGTTTGAGGGTCGCGGGAGGGGAAGTCAAGGAACTCAGGGGGGAATGGGGGTCAGCAAAGTGGCGGGGCCAGTGCCGGAAAAGGGCTGGGAAACTCCGACCCACGGGGCTGACTGCCGCCTATCGTCCCGCCCATTGCCCATCCAGCCGGACCCGGGATTTTATCAGGGAGGGGGGAATGGAGCGCCGGTCTCCAGACCGGCATCGCTCCCCGCAGGGGAGCGAAACTCCCATCGCCATTCCCCGCATGGCGCTGCGCCCCAGGAGCGCCGGCCTTCGGGCCGGCACCGCCCCCCGCAGCGCAGCGAACGGCACGAACCTCAAACAACGGGATGGCTCCCGTCTCGGCGTATCCCCAAGAGGCACGGCGACGCGCAGGCAAGGGAACGCCGACCTCCGGTCGGCAATCAGGGTCGAGCGGTCCCCGGACGGGGCCTTGATCTGGAATAGCTTTCGGTCGTAGTTCTGCTTGGAGTTGGGGCCCCGTCCGGGGACCGCCCGGCGCTTCGCGCCGGCCTTCCGAAGTGCGGCGAGAGCCGCACGGAGACCCCGGAGCGGGAGGGGCTGGGGTCGGGGAACCCGACTCCCAGCCGCTCCTGGCTCGGGAATCGAAACTCCCTTGCGCGCCTGCGGCGCGCGGCGGCGAGTTCCGATTGGTCATTGTTGATTTGTGACAGGGGGGCGGTGGCCCCCCTTTCACACTTTCCCCCCGGTCACGCGGGCAGCGAACGGAGTTCGCTGCCATTGTTTTTGCGCGCTCGGCAGTACGCCACCCGCGCAGAATCGCGGGGACGTGGAGCGCCGGTCTCCGACCGGCATCGCGCGGGAGCGCGAAACCAGCGACGACGACGCTGCGCCGTACCGACGTGAGTGGCGCGCCCACTGCTCAATCAGGACTGCGCTGTTCGCTGCGCTGCGCGCAGCGGTGCCGGCCCCCACCGGGAGAACTGGCCAGAGGTCGGCGTTCCCTGAGCCGTCCCCGCGATTCTGCTCGGGTGGCTATGCGTCGTTCGCAGCGGTGAGATTGGCGGGGCGTAGGGTTGTTGGGGCGGGTTTCGCGCTCACGCGCGATGCCGGTCGGAGGCCCCCACCGGGAGAACTGGCCAGCGCTCCATGTCCCCGTGATTCTGCGCGAGTGGCTATGCGTCGTTCGCAGCGGTGAGATTGGCGGGGCGTAGGGTCGTTGGGGCGGGTTTCGCGCTCACGCGCGATCGTGGCGTAGCGTCGTCGGGTGCGGGTTTCGCGCTCACGCGCGATGCCGGTCGGAGGCCCCCACCGGGAGAACTGGCCGGCGCTCCATTCCCACGTGGTTGTGCGCGGGTGGTGATGCGTGGGTTCGCAGCCGTGAGATTGGTGGGGGGCGGCGTTGTTGGGGCGGGTTTCGCGCTTCCGCGCGATGCGTGGCGTAGCGTCGTCGGGTGCGGGTTTCGCGCTCACGCGCGATGCCGGTCGGAGGCCCCCACCGGGAGAACTGGCCGGCGCTCCATTCCCACGTGGTTCTTCCCGTGGTGGCGTACTGCCGAGCGCAAAAACAATGGCAGCGAACTTTGTTCGCTGCCCGCGTGACCGGGGGGAAAGCGTGAAAGGGGGGCACCCCCCCTTTCACAAAAATGTAAAGACGCATCGGAACTTGCCGCCGCGCGCCGCAGGCGCGCAAGGAAGTTTCGATGCCCGGGGCGCGGAGCGCCGGGCGTTCCGGGAGGGGGGCTCAATTCTTTCCCATGTGACCACCCGAACCAGTCCAGCAATGTGCCCCCCTCCCGGAACGCTCGACACCGGGGGCACCCCATTCCCGGACCGTTGTTTGTTACGCAGGTGACACAACCCATACACTTGAGGAACCAAATCACAGTCCCACATCTTTGGGGGAGACGAAGCGTTGATTCCCCAAGAGCGAAGCGGATTCGCCTTTGCCGGAGCGCCCTGTTGACCGTTTCCCTCCGGGTGGCACCGCTGGCGCGAGCCGGGAAACGGGCCGCCGTTCCGCTGGTGGCCGCCCTGTATCTGTGCGCGTGCGGCGACTCCGGGACGGTGCCCACTCCGTCGCCGCCGCCGCCGCCGGCGCCGGTCGCCGCGCCCAGCGTCGCGAACCAACTCCCGGACCTGGAGTTGACCGTGCGAGGTTCACTTGTCGTCGTGGATTTCTCGCCGGCGATTTCCGGGGTGGTCAGCGAATGGTCCGCCACCTCGTCCAATACGAACGTCGCCGTGGTGTCCGTTGGGGAAGGCGGGAGAGCGGAGGTCGCACCGGTGAGCGCGGGCGCCGCCCAGATCACCGTCACGGCCCGGAACGCGGGAGGCGTAGCCGAAACCACCTTCACCGTGCGCGTGGTTCCGCAGGGTGCGACGGCTCCACCCACGGTCGCCGGCGCCCTGCAGTCAGTCACCCTCAGCTTGGGAGAAGGCTCCGCCCCGGTTGATTTGGCCGGCGCCTTCTCGCCGCCGGGCTTCACCCTGACCCTCCGCACGCTGAATCCGGGAATCGTCACGGCGGCCGTATCGGGGACGACCGCCATCCTGACGCCCGTCTCCCAGGGAAGCAGCGCAATCGAGATCACCGCGCACAACGCCGCCGGATCGCTGACTCGAACGCTGCCGGTCACGGTGGTGGCGCGGCCGGCAGCGACGGGAAGCCTGGAGCCGCTGGCGCTGGTAGCCGGGAGCGCGCCCACCGTTATCGATCTCTCGACCGCTTTCAGCCCCCCGACCGGACTTTCTTTCCAGGCGACTTCGGACGACGAGGAAATCGTCACCGCCGCCGTCGTCGGACGGGAACTGACGGTCACCCCTTTGGCGCCCGGAAACACTGCGATCACGGTCACCGCGCGCAGCGCAGCGGGCAGCGCAACAAGCACCATTCCGGTGATCGTCGTGGGGGAGAACCAGGCGACTGCGCCTGCCCCGGCCGGAACGCTCCCGCCCTTGATGCTGGGGACCGGATCGGGTCCCGTCTTCGTGGACGTCGGCGCCGCCTTCACCCCCAGGGGCTTCCGCCTCGAGGCCCGCTCGCTGAACCCGGGGGTCGCGACCGTATCGGTCCATGCCGATACGGCGCTCAGGGTGACCCCGGCCGGCGCCGGCAGGACCACCATCGAAGTGACCGCCTCGAACAGCTTCGGATCCGGTTCCCGGCAGCTCCAGGTGGAGGTCGTGGGTCCTCCGAGGGTCTCCGGGACCATCCGCCCCGTGTCGCTCACCATCGGGGCGCCGCCCGAAGTCGTGGACCTCCGGAACGCTTTCTCCCCCGCGGGTTCCCAGGTGACCGCCAGGTCCCTCAACGAGCGGGTCGTGACGATATCCGTCGGGGAGGGATCATCACTGACCCTGACACCCGTGGCCGCGGGCAACACCTCGGTGGAGGTCACGGCGCACAACGCGGGCGGATCGACGACACGGACGATTCGGGTCACCGTGGCCGCGGCGGCGCCGCGCGCGGTGGGGACGTTCGCGCCGGTTGCCCTTTCCCTGGGCGGCGCCAGGGCGGACGTGGACGTGGCGCACGCCTTCACCCCGGCGGGTGTTCCGGTGGAGGCCCGCTCCCGCAACACCGGGATCGTGGCGGCCACCCTGAACGGAAGCGTCGTCACCCTCACCCCGGTGGGCTCGGGTAACACCTCGGTGGATGTCACGGCGCGTAATGCGAGCGGGTCGGCGAACCTCTCGATTTCGGTGGCCGTGGCGGCGGCCGCTCCAACGGCGCCGGTAGCGGTGGGAACGCTGGCCCCGGTTTCCCTCTTCGTCGGCGGGGCTGCCGTGGACGTGGACGTAGCGGCGGCCTTCACCCCCGCGGGCGTTCCGATAGAGACCCGATCCCTCAACACCGGGTTCGTCACCGCGACGGTGAACGGAAGCGTCGTCATCCTCACCCCGGCGGGCGAAGGCAGCACCTCGGTGGAGGTCACCGCGCGCAACGCGAGCGGGTCGGCGACCCTCTCGATCGCGGTGACCGTGGCGGCGACCGCTCCAACGGCGCCGGTAGCGGTGGGCACGGTGGATCCGATCTCCTTCTCGGCGGGCGGAGCTGCCGTGGACTTGAACGTCGCGGCCGCCTTCACTCCCGCAGGCGTCCCGATCGAGGCCCGATCCCTCAATACGGGGGTCGTGAACGCGACGGTGAACGGAAGCGTCGTCACCCTCACCCCGGTGGGCCCGGGCAACACCTCGGTCGAGGTCACCGCGCGCAACGCGAGCGGGTTTGCGACGCTCTCGATTGCGGTCACCGTGGCTGCCGCCGCTCCACCAGCTCCAGTGGCGGTGGGAACGCTGACTCCGATCTCCTTCTCCGTCGGCGGCGCTGCCGTGGAGGTGGACGTGGCGGCCGCCTTCACTCCCGCAGGTGTTCCGATCGAGGCCCGGTCCCTCAACACGGGGGTGGCAACCGCGACGGTGAACGGAAGCGTCGTCACCCTCACCCCGGTGGGCGATGGCAGCACGTCGGTGGAGGTGACCGCGCGGAACGCGAGCGGGTCAGCCACCCTCTCGATCGAGGTCACCGTGGCGGCGGCCGCTCCAGAGGCGCCCCGGGCGGTGGGAGGGTATTCGACGATCCACCTGGCCGTCGGCGGAACTGCCCGGAGACTGGACATGCAGCGCGGCTTCACTCCGGCGGGTCTTCCATTGGAGGCCCGCTCCCTCGATACGGGGGTCGTGACGGTTGCGGTGAACGGAAGCGTCGTCACCCTCACCCCGGTGGGCCCGGGCGCTGCTTCGGTGGAGGTTACGGCGACGAACGCGAGCGGGTCGGCAACACTGACGCTCAGGATGACGGCGGCGTCGGCGGCGCCGGAGGCCGTAGGGACGCCGGATCCGCTCTCCCTCCCCGCGGGGGGCGCCGCAGTGGAGATCGACGTCACCGACCTCTTCACTCCCACCGCGGTCTCCTACGGCTACATATCCCGCAATCCGGGGATTGTGAGCGCGGACCTTCGCGGAAGCATCCTCACCCTGACGCCGGGAAGCGCCGGTACTACTTCGGTGGAGGTCGGGGCGACCAACGCGCTCGGAAGGGCCAGCCAGACGTTCTCCGTGACCGTGACGGGTACGACGGCTCCGCGGGCGGTGGGGACGCTGGCGCCGGTTTCCCTGACCGTCGGGGGAGCGGCGGCGAAAGTGGACGTCGCGGACGCCTTCACCCCCGCGGGGTTCACGGTGAGGGTCTCCACCGGCAGGGAGACGGTCGCCACGGTGGCGGTGAACGGGACCGTCATCACGATCACACCGGTAGGCGAAGGCACCACCCGGGTCTATGTGGACGTGAGCAACGGGAGCGGAACCGCCAGGCAGAGGATCTCGGTCACGGTGGCGGCGGATACGAGCGCGACCGTGGATCTGGCGGACGTCACCTTGTCCGTCGGCGGAGCGACCCTGGACGTGGACGTCTCGCGCGCCTTCGCCTTCGCGAGCTTCACGGTGGAGGCGAGTTCACGCGATACCGGGGTCGTGACGGTCGAGGTGAGCGGAAAAGTCCTGACGCTCACCCCGGTGAGCGCGGGAACGACCTATGTGAACGTGCGCGCTCGCACCGATAGCACATCCTCGGGGAAAGGGTTCTATGTGACCGTTTACCCGGTGGCTCCACAAGCGGTGGGCACCCTCGAGCCGGTTACCTTGATGGTTGAGGGACCGGCGGTGGAGGTGGATGTCGCGGACGCCTTCACCCCGGCGGACGTCACGATCTCGGCCCGACATACCAGTAATACCGGGAACGTTGGCGTGACGGTGGCGGGGACGGTAGTAACGATCACGCCGCGCAGCGCGGGGAACAACGCGGTCCAGGTGACGGCGCGGAATTCGGCCGGCTCCGCGACCCAGACTTTCTTGGTGACCGTGCTTCCGATACCTCCCGAGGCGGTCGGGACGGTGGACGCCGTCGCGCTGGTTGACGGCGGGGCTTCGGTGCAAAGGAATTTCCGGGATGCCTTCGAGGGGTTTTGGCGCAGCACGCTGGACGCCCGTTCGAATGACACCGGGATCGTTACCGCCGCCATGGACGACCGCGACGTTCGATGGGCAGTGTTCACGCCGGTCGGCGTGGGAAGCACGACCGTCGTGGTGACCGCGCGCAATGCGGGCGGCTCGGCGTCGCACACGGTGTCGGTGAGCGTGGTGACGGCCGTTCCGCAGGCGATTGGAACGCCCGACCCAAGCACCATTGCCCTGGGCGGCTCTGCGATCGCTGTCCTTATTCCCGTCGCGAACATCTTCACCCCGGAGACCGTCCGGGTCGAGGCGGTTTCGAACAACACCGAGGTCGTGACCGTCGAGGTGACCGCGGATGCCTTGGACAAGGCGCCATACGTAAGGGCCACCCCGGTGGGTCTCGGAACCACCACGGTGGAGATCACGGGGAGTACCGCGGACGGCTCCGCGACGGCCATGTGGGAAATCACCGTCGTGGCGCCCAGGTAGGGACGGCGCTTCCCGCAGGGAAAACCCCGGGGAATCCGGGGCGGGGGGATCACGGGTCGGTGAGTCGGATGCGTATCCAGTTGGGCTGCGCCGTACACCCGGGCGATCCGGACACACCGGTTCCCACAACCCTGCTCACGACGTATTGCACGAGCAGATCCTCGTCTCCCTGGCTGACGTCATCCCGATCGGTCGAGAGCTGGAAACTCACGGTTCCCGTTCGGGGCCCGCCGGGCCGAATCTGCAGCGTCGCTCTGTCCGGCGTCCGGCGAACCGTTCTGGTCGATGACGGTCCCTGGCGGTGCAGGAAACGGAACTCCACGCTCACCCGGTAGTCCGTGCTCAGGTCGTCTTGGCCGACCTCGTAGGAGAGAGGAATGTCCAGCGTTTCCCCTTCCGCCAGTTCCCGGATGTCCGAATACCCCCAGGGAGCGGAGAGCTGGAGTCTCATGGTCGGGAGCGTGACGGCCGGCACACTGGCTTCATCGGGATAGACATCGCACTGCGACCCCGAGCACGCGAGCACCGATTCGGTTCCCCCGGCCGGGCACGTGTGGATGATCAGCGGCTGCATCGACGCCGAATCTGCGAACCGGCGGGACGTGTCATCGTAGGGATCCCAGAGGACGCTGACGTCGTGGCGATACCTGTCGTCCACCTCTTGTACGCTCCACCCCAAGATGGGATACCCCCGGTAGAGATCGATGATTGTCGAATCCGCCTTGTTGGTTTCGACGCGGAAATCCACGATCTCTGCGTGGCAGGCCGAGGGTTGTTCACCGCCGGACATGGGCGTTCCGGAAATGCTGACCGCCTCGCACAACACCGGTTCGGGCGGCGTGAAATGGAGAGGCGCGAGGAGCCGGGGCCGCAGATAGAAACCGGAGGGATTCCCGGCTTCCAACTCGTACCGGACGGACGAGGTTGGACAGACCTCCATGGAACCGTCGACAGCCACGCGGCCGATGCCGGGGGAGATGGTGACGTGCAGCGCTTCCGTCGTCGTCCACGTCAATGTGGCGCATTTGCCGCGGTCGATTACCGGCGGCGAGACCGCGAACGTCCCGGTGGGCACGCCCCAGTCCCGCACGGCAATCGTGACGGTCGCCTCCGGGGGGGATCCGCCCGGACCGACGGCGGACAGCGTGTAGGTGGTTGTCTCATTCGGACAGACTCTTTCGGTTCCCCTCGATGGCACCAGCCCGAACCCGGGACTGATTGACTGGCTCGTAGCGTCCGTGGTGTTCCAAATCAGCGTCGTGCACTCGTACGCCCGGATGTTCTCCGCGGTCGCGGTGAGCGTGACTCCGGGGAACTGAGCGGGACGCCGAACGGTGACCGTCACCGCCGGCGGCGGGTTGAGCGATCCGCGGGGACCGGTGGCGATCAAGGTATAGCCGGTGGTGGTTGCCGGGCAGACCTGCCGGGATCCGCTGTCATTCACGCTGCCGATCCCCGGTGTCAGGGAGACGCTGGTGGCGTCCGTCGTGTTCCAACGCAGCGTCGAGCATTCGCCGGAGTCGATCTCCAGGGGATCCACGCTGAGGCCGCCCGTTGGAACCGGAGTCACCACGTTGATCGTGACGGTCGGCTCGGGGCTCAGGATTCCGCCCGGCCCGGAGGCGGACAAACTGTAAGTCGTGGTGGCGGCCGGACAGACGGAGCGCGACCCGCTAGCGCCCACCGCGCCGATCCCCTGGTCGATGGACCGGCTTGCGGCGCCGGTGGTGCTCCAGAGCAGCCGGGAGCACTCTCCCCGGGGGATGGTCGGGGGGGCGGCCGCCAGGCTCCCGGTCGGCACCGTAACCGCGGCTACCGAAACCGTCGCCCGCAGCGGGGGGCTGAGCGATCCGCCGGGGCCCGTGGCCGTCAGCGTGTAGGCCGTGGTCACCGTGGGGCAGACCGACCGGGACCCGTTGGTGCTGACGCTCCCGATTCCCTGGTCGAGGGACACGCTGGTGGCGTCTACGACGCTCCAGATGAGATTGGAACAGCCGCCTCCGTCAACGGACGGTGGATCCGCTTCGAGACCTCCGGACGGCGGAGGATCGCCTACCGTGATGGTGACCGCCGCGCTCGGCGACAGGTGTCCGCCGGGACCCGATGCGGAGAGGGTGTACGTCGTGTCCGTGGCCGGGCACACGGACCGCGAACCACTGGCCGCCACCGAGCCAATGCCCGGGTCAATGGACCGGCTGGTCGCCCGGGAGGTAGTCCAGGTCAGGGTGGAACAGCGGCCCCTGGTAATCGTGCCAGGCAATGCCACGAGGCTCCCCATAGGTGTCTCGCGCGGACTGACAAGGATCGTGACCGTGGGCGGCGGGTCGAGGACTCCGCCTCGACCCGCGGCGTTCAGCCGGTACGTCGTCGTCTCGGAGGGGCAGACCGAGCGGGACCCGGACGCCGGCACGTCGCCGACCTCGGGATGCACGAACTGGGTCGCCGAGTCTCGGGTGCTCCAGCTCAGGGTCGAGCATTCGCCCCGGGCGATCACGCGCGGACTCGCGCCGATGCTCCCGCCCGGCGGAACCAGCACGGTGACGGTCACGTGGGGCTCCGGCGAGAGGTCCCCTCCGGGGCCGGAAGCGGAGAGCGTGTAGGTGGTGGTGACCGCCGGCGAGACCGCGCGGGAACTGACGACCTCGACCAAGCCGACCGCCGGCCTGATGGACGCCCGGTCGGCGCTCGTGATCGCCCAGGCGAGCACTGAGGATTCTCCCCGGCGAATCGTCTCCGGGATCGCCACGAGACTGCCACTCGGGCCGTGAGCCTCCCGACCCGTGGTCTCCTCGCCGCCACTCGGGGGTGTCGGCGTCGGCGATGGCTCCGTAACGACGATCGTGACCGTGAGCGGCGGATCGAGAGTTCCTCCCGCTCCGGAGGCCGTGAGAACGTAGGTCGCGGTAGCGGTCGGACAGACGACCACCGACCCGCCTGCGGACACCGGGCCGACGCCCTGATCAATCGTCACGGCCGTGGCGTTCGTCGTGATCCAGCTCAGGTTGGAGCACCCTCCGCGGGCGATCTCGGGTGGCAATGCCTGAAACGTGCCAGTGGGCGCCGGAGGGGGTGGGGGCTGGGCTGGAGGGGCCACGGGCGGGGCCGGCGTCACCGGAGTTGGGGTTTCCGGCGTCGTCGGCACGTCGCAACCGGGGGCGGCCAGCGCCGCCAGCGCCACCGAGAGGGAGAGGAGCCGCGGCGTCGTCAGGGCTCCCACGCCTACCAGCGGTACTCGCCGCGCCTGACGGTGATTGCCACCGGCCCGGAAATCTGGCCGGCCCGGACGGTCACCGGAGCGGTCTGAAGCGCATCGCGGATGTTGCCCTCGGCGAAGGAAGTCTTGCCTGGATGGGCGGATGGCCGCGCGATCGAACGCACGAGCAGGGAGTAGTTGCCCGGGGCCAGACCTTCAATGAGGAACTCGCCGTGGATGTTGGTGAAGCTGCCGACGCTCTCGACCATGTCGCCGTCCGCATCCAGCTTCGTGGCGATGACGTGAACGAAACCAGCCCCATCTTCATCCTTGACGAGAACGTTGCCGCGGATGCGCCCCGTTTCCGCCTTCCAGGCGCTTGCCGGACGAAGCAGCGAAGCTCCGATCCGATCGTCCGCGGTCAGCACGCCGGCTCGCTCGAATCCGTAGGACATTATTGGGTCGATGGTCCATGCGGACGGCAATTCAATTCGGTATCGAGCCATGTGGCGAATCCAGAACGCCCCAGCATGACCAAGGCCAAGACAGTGACCCAGTTCGTGAATGAGGACGCTCCGCAGGGTTTCGCGATGCGGCACCAGGTAGGGCTGCAGATGGATGTTGCAATGCTGGATGCGGAGGCCATCGAACCGGCCCGAGGCGCTCATGGAGGCTGAGCCGGCACTGGAAAACGCCTCGCTCAGGAGGATGTGGCTCTCGAAGCGGATCCGTTCCGTTGCCGTGCTCCCGATATCCCATTGAATGTCAGCGGTGGCAATCGTGGACCACACACTCATCGCTTCGTCTTCGATGAACTCTTCCACCGCGGCAAGATCGGCAAACCCGTTGGTCCACTCAGGGTCCTCCATGAGGACGAAGGAGAAGCCTTGCCCCGGCGCCCAATGTTCCTCGTCCCAGGCCACGGGCGCCGGTTCGAACCAGATGCTGTTGAAGGTGAACCGGTACCCGGAGACGGGGAAAGGCCCGAGGACAGTCCCGAGGAAGAGGACCACTCCGAACGGTCGATGGAAGTTGCGCCCGATCCTCATCGCCCGATCTGCAACCAATCCTGAACGCGGATACCCAACGTGTCAATTGGGCACGGCAACCTCCGCCAGTTCGCCCGGTGGGCATCGGCACCGTTGCGCGACAGCGCAGCAAAAGGGAACAGCGCCAGGCATCGGGGTGGTGCGTGCGTCGTCGCGTAGCTCAGCAGGAACGGCGGTGCGGGAGCCGCGCACAGCGCGGCGGGCGAGACGAACCTCAAACAGCGGCATGGTCCGTACAGCAACGGGTACTTCAACAGGAGCGGCGGTGCAGGTGCGGGACATCCCGCCGGTCGGCAGTACGTGGTTCGCCCGCCTCCGGCGGGCGGTGCCGACCGGAGGTCGGCGTTCCAAGCCGTCCCCGCGATTCAACGCAGATCGGCGATGCGCCGTTCGCAGCAATGAGATTGGTGGGGCGCAGCGTCGTCGGGGCGGGTTTCGCGCTCCCGCGCGATGCCGGTCGGAGGCCCCCACCGGGAGAACTGGCCGGCGCTCCATGTCCGTGGTGGCGCACTGGCGAGTACGCGAAAAAAACAAATGGCAGCGAACTCCGTTCGCTGCCCGCGTGACCGGGGGGAAAGTGTGAAAGGCGGGGGATCGGCGTCCGGTCGGCGCGGCGACGCGCAGGCAAGGGAACGCCGACCTCTGGTCGGCACAGCCGCGCGGTAGCGCGGCGGGCGAGACGAACCTCAAACAGCGGCATGGTCCGTACAGCGGCGGGGAATTCAACAGGAGCAGCAGTGCAGGTGCGGGACATCCTGCCGGTCGGCAGTACGTGGTTCGCAGCAATGAGATTGGCGGGGCGCAGCGTTGTTGGTGCGGGTTTCGCGCTCCCGCGCGATGCCGGTCGGAGACCGGCGCTCCACGGCGTGGGGCGGCGTCGTCGGTGCGGGTTTCGCGCTCCCGCGCGATGCCGGTCGGAGACCGGCGCTCCATGTCCGTGGTGGCGCACTGGCGAGTACGCGAAAAAAACAAATGGCAGCGAACTCCGTTCGCTGCCTGCGTGAACTATATGGCCGTATACTACCAGCTATGGCCACCATGACGATCAAGTCGACATATTCCCTCGACGTGGGCACCGTCCGCACCCTGGAGGGGCTGGCGCGCCGCTGGAACGTCTCGAAGTCCGAGGCGCTCCGTAGAGCGATCCGTAGCGAGGCCGAGCGGCAGCCATCCCGGGCGGATGCGAGGCTGCAGGCCCTCCGGGCACTTCAAGCATCCGTAGCGGCCAGAGGCGTGGATCTGGACGGCTGGGAACGGCAGACGAAGGAGATTCGGAGCGCTTCCTTTCCCCGACTCGCGGGCGAACCGCGATGATTCACCTGGACACCAGCTTCCTGATTCGCATGCTGGACCGAGGATCGGCTGAGGCTCGATTCCTGGAGGCCACGGATCCCGACGAGGCGTTGGTGGTGAGCACCATCGCCTGGGCCGAGTTCTTGTGCGGCCCGATCGAAGCGCCGGAGCGGGAACTCGCTCAACAGATCGTGGACGGCCATCGCGACCTCACGATCGAACACGCGGGGATCGCCGCACGTCTTTTCAACGAGTCGGGTCGGCGCCGGCGCTCACTCTCCGACTGCCTGATCGCGGCGGCGGCAATCCATGACGGCGCGCGCCTCGCGACAGCGAATCTCGCCGACTTTCGCCGGTTCGCCAGCGCCGGACTGAAACTGGTTTGAAGTGACGCCGGGAGCGCCACTGCCTGGCGCTTCTGGCGCTCCTGGGGCTTCTGGGGCTCCTGATGCTTCTGGCGCTCCTGGGGCTGCCTATTCGTCGCTCGCTACGTGCTGCTCGTACTGCGCGGCGGAGAGCATGGTCGCGGCCGGGGATCCCGGATCTTCCAGCCGCAGCCGGATCAGCCAGCCGTCTCCGTAGGGGCCGGAGTTGACGTGCTCGGGGGCGTCTTCGAGGGCGTCGTTGACTTCGGTCACGGTCCCGCCGACCGGGCAGAAGATCTCGGAGACGGCCTTCACCGACTCCACGCTCCCCATGGCCTCGTCGGCCTCGAGCGCGCTGTCCGGGTCGGGAAGCTCCACGTAGACGATGTCGCCGAGTTCCTGCTGGGCGTGGTCCGTGATTCCGACGGTCGCGATGCCGTCCCCTTCGAGGCGTAGCCACTCGTGGTCTTTGCTGTAGTAAAGATCGTCAGGAATCATCGTGTCTCCGGAGGAGGCTGTTCAGGTCAGGAGGCAGCCACGGCTGCGCGTTTCTTCTTCTTTTTCTTGCCCGGCCGCACGTAAAACGGCGTGGGCACCACTTCGGCGGGAACCGCCCGGCCCCGGATCTCGACCTCGAACGCCTGTCCCGGCTCGCAGGCGTCCGCCGGCAGGTAGGCGAGGCCGATGCTCTTTTTCAGGAAGGGCGCGTGGCCGCCGCTCGTCACCTCGCCGAACGGCTCGCCGTTCACCCGGATGGGGTAGCCGTGGCGCGGCACGCCCCGCCCGCGCAGCTCGAAGCCGACGAGCTTCCGGGCGAGGCCTCCCTCCCGCTGGGCCACCAGCGCGGCGCGGCCGATGAAGTCGCCCTTGTCGGGCTTCACGATCCAGCCGAGGTCCGCCTCCTGGACGGAGTGGTCCTCGTCGATGTCGTTCCCGTGGAGCGCCATCTTGGCCTCGAGGCGCAGCGTGTCCCGCGCCCCGAGCCCGGTGGGGACGAGCCCTTCGGACGCGCCGGCCTCGAGCAGGCGCCGGGCGAGCCGCTCGGCCTCGCCGGCCGGCACCATGATCTCGAAGCCGTCCTCCCCGGTGTATCCCATGCGGGCGACGGTCCCGAGGACGCCGGCGATCCGCCCCTCGGCGAAGCGGTAGTAGCGGATCGCCGCGAGGTCGAGGTCGGTGAGCTGCTGGAGGATCGCCGGGGAGCGCGGCCCCTGGAGCGCGAGCAGCGCGGTGTCGTCGCTGAGGTCCTCGACCGCCTCCGCGGCGGCGCCGCCCCGCTCCCGGATCCAGGCGAGGTCCTTCGGCGTGTTCGCGGCGTTCGTGACCAGCAGGAAGGACTCTTCCCCGCGCCGGTAGACGATGATGTCGTCCACGAAGCCGCCGGAGTCGGTGGTGAGCGCCGAGTACTGCGCCCGCCCCGGCACCAGCCGGGAGACGTCGTTCGGGGTCAGCGACTGCAGGAGCGGCAGCGCCCCCGGTCCGGTGACCCGCAACTCGCCCATGTGGCTCACGTCGAAGAGTCCGGCCGCCTGCCGCACCGCCAGGTGCTCCGCGACCACCCCGGCGAACTGCACCGGCATCTCCCAGCCGGCGAACGGAACGAGCCGGCCGCCGAGTTCCTGGTGGAGGCCGTGGAGCGGGGTGCGGCGGAGCGACATCCGGGCGATTATAGGAACGACGCCTTACCGCGGGCGCCATGAAGTTACGGCGATAGCGAAGACCATGTTCACCGATATCCGAACGCACGGCGACGGGACTGGGCTGCCGAGGCGGGAGCGGGGCGCGGTTCTCGGCACCGCGACCTTGACACGGCGCTCTAGAATCGCTGTGCAACAGACACCGATGAAGATTCCCTTTTATTTCCAGTTCAGAACTCTCGTTTACGGAGGCGGATTTGTGGCCGACGTCCGTATCCGGGGCCGCGTCACCTGCGTCCGGGAGTTCGGCGCAATCTGCGTTTACGGCGTCAACCCCGGAGGTCTGGCGGCAGGAAGACTGGACCTGGACTCCGCCTACCGGGACTTCCGGATCGGTCTCACCGGGACGCTGTTCGATCTGGCGACGGATGCCGGCACCTTCCAGCAGTTCAAGACCGCAACTGAGAAGTTCATCGGCACCACCGATGAGGAGAGCGTGCTCGAGTGGGAGATCGCCCGTGACCGCATCCGGACGGGTGAGACACCCGCAGAGGGCGCGAAACTGAGACGCATCGCGGAGGTTCTTCCCGTCGAGATGAGCGTGCGGGAAGTAGTCCCCTCAGCCTCTTCGCCCCGGATGAACCCGGACCCCCGAATCGCAGCCGCCTCGTCACTGGAAGTGGCGGCCTGATCGCCGGAGTCATCTCGCGGGTCTGCAATGCGCAGTTTCGCGGCCCTCTCGGGGACGAAACCCACCCCTACTCGGCCGCGCGCCGTCCCGGGTGCGATCCGTCGGGCGCGGCGTCCGGCCAGGGCGCCTGCCGCAGGTCCTTCGCCCAGTCGCTCAGGATGTCGTCCGCGTCGATCCGGATGACCCCGCCGTAATCGGACAGCGCCTGCGGCCGTCTCCCGGCGCCGTCCCGAGCGTTCCCGCGCCGGAAGTGCAGGACGGCCCGGACCTCGGGGTTCGGCCCGGCTTCGAGACCGCGGGTCAGGACGGCATCCGCCTCCTCCCAGCGCTCCGCGAACAGGAGGGCCTCCCCGAGCCGCGCTTCGACCAGCCCCGGCAGCGCGAGGTGGTAGTTCCCGAAGCCGGCCTCGCGGCGTTCGAGAACGACCTCGGCGAGTTCGCGCGCCGCCTCGAAATCGCCCTGCGCCGTCAGGATGCTGACCTCGTCCAGCGCGAAGTCCGGGTTCTTGGGGAACTTCCGCTGCAACCGCCGGGTCGCCGCGAGCGCCTCGTCCTCCTGCTCCTCGCGCTGCATCAGGAGCGCGTAGGTCCAAAGGCCCCCCCAGCGCGCCCGCCGGCCCTCGTCGGCGGTGATCTGCACCCCGCGCAGCCCCCCTTCCCGGTCGCCGCGCATCCCGAACAGGAAAACGAGCATCCGCAGCGGGCGCGGCAGGGTGGCGATCCCGTAGTCGTAGGCCCCCGGGACCGCGTAGGCGTCCCGGAAGCCGGGATCGAGTTCCTGCACCCGCCGGTGGCGGCCCACCCCGCGCCGAATGGTGCGGGCGGCGCGGAACCAGGCGCGGTCCACGATCACCGCCCAGCCGGACTCGAGCCCCTCGGTGGCGCCGAGGTAGTAGAGCGCCTCCACATCCTCCGGGTCCTGCTCCAGCAGGTCTTCGGCCCGGCGGTACGCCTCCTCCAGATGCTCGCGGAAAGCCGCCTCCTCTTCCGGAGTGGTCTCCGGCCGGCCCTGCTGGGAGAAGAAGCGGTCGTTCCGGAGGCTCGACCCCCGCATCCCGTTGCTGCGCTGGGCGAGCCGCGTCCAGATGGTGGTGGCGAGGTTGTAGGGGCCCGTCGGGTGTTCCGGGAAGCGCTCGCTGACCCGCGCATAGTGCTCGAGGGCCTCCTCGAAGTCGTAGTCGAAGAGCAGTTGGGACCCCGCCGTCTCGGCGGCGGCGAGTTCGTCGGCCGGGTCGCCGGCGGCGGGCTGCGTGGCAGCGGGGCCGGCAGTCGCCCCACCGACGCTCAGGGCCGCGGCCAGGAGAGCCCCCCGGCCGATCAGCGGCAAAACAGCGCGAGAAACCACGGCGGCCGGGAGTCTCGCACGCGACGCGCCGGCGAAACCCCGGGAGACCCGCTCTACCCGGCCTCAGCCCCCGTCATCAGCCCCCGTTCTCAGGCCCGTCCTCAGTCCCCGTCCTCAGAAGGTCCAGCGCCAGCCGGACAGCAGCGCGAATTGCGGTCCGAGCACGTCCCGGTGGCCCGGCCAGTGGCTCCAGATCGCTCCCAGGCGGAATTCGCCGAGCGGGAGCGCCCGGTTCCATTGCGCCGCGACATCGAGCTGGCGCTCCCCGGGCGCGAGGTCGGCGCGCAGCGAGCGGTGGAGCACTTCGCCCCGCTTCGTCCGGGCATTCGGCACCGTCAGCGAAGCCGAGCCGTTTTCCACCCGCAGCGGCTGCGACACCGACAAATGCAGCGCGCTCCGGCCCGGCAATGCCCGGCTCGCGTGGACCGCAAAGGTGCTGGTCGCGAGCGCGGAGATCTCCTGGATCATCCCGCCCCGCGCCACCGGGTTCACCACCCCGAACTCGCCGTTCGCACCGAAGCGCCAGCTCCCGAGATCCAGCCCCCCGTCGAAGCCGAAGAAGGCGGTCCCGGCCGAGAGGTTCCCGAAGGCGCCGAGCCCCATGCTGCCGAGCATCGTCTCCCGCTCCGAGATCCAGCCCGCGGTGAAGCCCACCGGGAGCCCGTCGGGCCGCCAGCCCAGCGCCGCGCCGGTCGCCGGCATGAAGGGCCGCAGCGGCCCGGTGGTGAAGGCGGTCGCCGAGAGCCCGCCCGCTTCGAAGGCGCTCACCATCACCGCGCCCTCGGCGAGCGCGAGGTGTCCGTTCCCGGCCGCGGTGGGCATCCGGAGGAGGCCCGCCGTCATCCCGAGCGTCCCGGCGCTCGAACCCGAGCCGCCCCCGCCGCTGCCGGCCACCGCCAGTCCGGGCGTGGACCCCGGCCCCAGGAAGGTCCGAAGCCGCGCCGACATCGCAGGGCCGTCGGTGGTCGCCGTGAAGTTGTCGAGGCCGTACCAGAACGGGGCCCCGTAGTCGTCGAGGGCCATCAGCTCGCCGTCCCCGAACGCCTCCCCGAAGCCGTCGCCGAACGCGGCGCCGAAGCGCAGCCCGGTGGAGTTCAGCGACGCGTGCGCCATGCCGGCCAGCCCGGTGGTGATGGGCACGTCGAGCACCCCCACCGGCGAGGTGGCGGCGCCGAGGTCCATCCGGCCGTTGCCGTAGATGTCGCGGTCGGCGTAGATGCCGGTGTCGTCGGCGGTCAGGAACAGCCGGGTGACCAACTCCTCGTTCGCGAGCTGGTCGCGGAAGAGGTGCTTCATCACCGCGAGTCCGCCGGACACCATCGGAGCGGCGAACGAGGTTCCGCCCCCGTCGCCGTAGCCCCGGATTCCGTCAACTTCCTCGTCGGGCCCGTAGTAGGCGAACCGCACCTCTTCGCCGGGCGCCGCGATGCAGAAGTCGGAGGCGATGCCGCAACGGTTCGAAAAGCTCGCGATCCCGCCGCCGTCGGGGCTCAGCGCCACCACCGCGATGGAATGCCCCTGGAGTTCCTCCATGTAGGCGAGGAGCCCCGGGAGGATGCCGACCGAAACGGCTTCGACCCGGCCGTCCACGCAGTGTTCGACGCCGGCCGAGCAGCGATCGCCGTTCTGGTTGCCGGCCGCCCAGACGAGGATCGTCTTCTCGGCGGCGTCCGCCTGGGCCAGGGCGGCGATCGTCTCCGAGAAGCTCGCGCGGAGGTCCTCCTCGGCGTAGCGGTCGATGATGCCCTCGAAGCCGAAGCTCAGGTTCAGGATGTCGAGGTCTTGTCCCGCGTCGCGCCAGGCGAAGACCGGCTGGAAGATCTCGGCGAACCCGGCGTCCGATTCGGCGAGCTGTTCGAGCGTGATCGGGTTGTAGACGTTGTCGGGGCTGCCGAGCGGGATGGCCCACACGGCGAGATCCGCGCCCCAGGCGACCCCGTGGGCGGCGTTCGGGTTGGCGTTTTGCCCGCCCGCCGCGATGCTCGCCACCGCGGTGCCGTGGGAGCCCTCTTCCCCGGTGTCCCCGGTGGCGCCGAACAGCAAGTCCAGGAAGATGGTCTTGCCCGCGAAGATCGGGTGTTCGACGTCAATCCCGGTGTCGATCACCCCGATGGTCACGCCGGTTCCGGGCGCGACGTCCGGACCCTCCAGCAGGTTCACGTTCCCGTAGGCGACGTGGGCGTTGATCGCGTGGAGACCCCACTGCGCCTCGAAATTGCGGTCCGCCGCGTAATCCTCGGCAAGCTCGGTCGCCATGGCGTTGAACTGCGGTGACGGCACGCACTCGCCGGTGTGGATCGTCACGCAGGTGTCGTCCGGCGCTTCCGGCAGGTCGCGGGGCGCCGGGACCGGCGCATGCGCCCGGGGCGGCGGATCCGTCGGCGGGGGCGGCGTCGGCGGAGTCGCGGTCGGCGGGGGCGGTATCGGGGCGCCCGACACGCCGTTGGCCGAGCACCCGCTGAGCGCGAGCAGGAGAATCAGGCAGGAAAACGCGAGACGGATCATCAATCCCACGTTATCGCATGCCGGGCCGGAAAAGAGACCATCGACCCCACGAGAGCGACATGTTCGGCTCCGGCAGATTCGGCTACTGCGACATGTTCGGCTCCAGCCGGTCCCGCTAGAGCGACATGTTCCCCCGCCAGACCCCGCTAGAGCAACATGTTCCCCCGGCAGACCCCGCTACTGCGACATGTTCGCCTCCGGCAGATCCCGCTAGAGCGACATGTTCCCCGCCAGACCCCGCTACTGCGACATGTTCGGCTCCAGCAGACCCCGCTAGAGCGACATGTTCCCCCGCCAGACCTCGCTAGAGCGACATGTTCCCCCGCCAGACCCCGCTAGAGCGACATGTTCGACCCCAGCCGATCCCGCTAGAGCGACATGTTCCCCGGCAGATCCCGCTATTGCGACATGTTCGACTCCGGCAGACCCCGTTAGAGCGACATGTTCCCCCGACAGATCCCGCTACTGCGACATGTTCGGCTCCAGCCGGCCTCGCTAGAGCGACATGTTCCCCCGCCAGACCCCGCTAGAGCGACATGTTCCTCCGGCAGATCCCGCTACTGCAACATGTTCGACCCCAGCCGATCCCGCTAGAGCGACATGTTCCCCCGGCAGACCCCGCTAGAGCGACATGTTCCCCCGCCAGATCCCGCTACTGCGACATGTTCGGCTCCAGCCGGCCTCGCTAGAGCGACATGTTCCCCCGCCAGATCCCGCTACTGCGACATGTTCGGCTCCAGCCGGCCTCGCTAGAGCGACATGTTCCCCCGCCAGATCCCGCTACTGCGACATGTTCGGCTCCAGCCGGTCCCGCTAGAGCGACATGTTCCCCCGCCAGACCCCGCTACTGCGACATGTTCGGCTCCAGCCGGCCTCGCTAGAGCGACATGTTCCCCCGCCAGACCCCGCTACTGCGACATGTTCGGCCCCAGCCAGCCCCGCTAGAGCGACATGTTCCTCCGGCAGATCCCGCTACAGCGACATGTTCGACCCCAGCCGGCCTCGCTAGAGCGACATGTTCCCCCGCCAGATCCCGCTACTGCGACATGTTCGGCCCCAGCCGGTCCCGCTAGAGCGACATGTTCCCCCGCCAGACCCCGCTACTGCGACATGTTCGGCCCCAGCCGGTCCCGCTAGAGCGACATGTTCCCCCGCCAGACCCCGCTACTGCGACATGTTCGACCCCAGCCGGTCCCGCTAGAGCGACATGTTCCCCCGCCAGACCCCGCTACTGCGACATGTTCGGCTCCAGCCGGTCCCGCTAGAGCGACATGTTCCCCCGCCAGACCCCGCTACTGCGACATGTTCCTCCGGCAGATCCCGCTACTGCGACATGTTCCCCCGCCAGACCCCGCTACTGCGACATGTTCGACCCCAGCCGGTCCCGCTAGAGCGACATGTTCCCCCGCCAGACCCCGCTACTGCGACATGTTCGGCTCCAGCCGGTCCCGCTAGAGCGACATGTTCCCCCGCCAGACCCCGCTACTGCGACATGTTCCTCCGGCAGATCCCGCTACTGCGACATGTTCGACCCCGGCAGATCCCGCTAGAGCGACATGTTCGGCCCCAGCCGGCCCCGCTAGAGCGACATGTTCCCCCGCCAGACCCCGCTACTGCGACATGTTCGGCTCCAGCCGGCCCCGCTAGAGCGACATGTTCGACTCCGCCAGACCCCGCTAGAGCGACATGTTCCCCCGCCAGACCCCGCTGTCAAGAGACACCCACTTTTACGCACTTGGGAGACACCTACTTTTGCGCACCGGGCATGCTCGTTTGGGGGATGGCTTCGCGTTTTCCGAGGGGGTCGAGTTTGGGGCCGAGGGTTGTTTCGGTTCGGGGTGCGGGGCCGCGTAGGGAGCGGAGCGACCGGTTCGGGGTGCGGGGCCGCGTAGGGAGCGGAGCGACCGGAGCGGCGCCGGCCCCCGAACCGAAACGAGCGCTGGGGCGGGAAGGGGTGTGAGGTGCCGCGTGGCGCCCGGGATCTCGCGCAGCCCGATGCATCCCTCTCACGCCTCGCCCGGGGTGGGGCGCTCTTCCGCTGCCGGGACGCGCAGGAGGTCGCCGAGTTCCTTCAGGCGGTAGCCCCGGCAGACCGGGGATCTGGACCACGGTTCGGCAGGCACTCCATTACGTTTGACATTCAGGGGCGTAGTACTCAGCGATTACACACTCCGAATCGCTTCAATTCGGCCCGATTTCACGAACCATTTCGCCTTCCCGGCGAATACGTTTGCCCGCGCTGTCGACGAGCTTCGCGATGCCGGACTCCAACCGCCCCTTTCTTTTCCAGCGGCCGGAAGAGCCACCGCCTGGACTCGAAGCCTTTCGCGCCTGGCTCCGGAAACCGCGGCCTCGGCTGCGGGGCGCTCTCGTCTGGGTTCGCTATCCACTCTCGCTCCTCGCCGACGCCTGGGACTTCGCCAAAGAGAACGCGAGGCCGGGAGCGGCATGGATCGCCCGCGTCGTCGAAGCAGCAAAGCCCGTCGTGCAGGTGGCGGCCAAGGTCGGCCAGGGCATCCGCAAGATCGGCGCCAGAGTCGCGGCGGCCGCCACCGCGTTCCGCGATCCCGACGGCAAGCGCGGGGAGACGGAGGCGAAGATCCGTGAAGCGGGCGCCGACGCCCAGCGTTACGGCCGCGGGATTGAAGCGTTTGCCGAAGTCGCGAAGTCAGTCTTGTCCGCCCTGGCCGCGGTCTTCCAACCCGACCCACCGACCCAGGTCGATCTCCGCGATCCGGAAGAACCGGACGACGTCCCGGACGATGCACCCGTCCCGGACGATGCACCCGCACCGGATGGGCGACTCCTCCCGCGGCCACCGCCGAAGCGCCTCCCCGAATCCATTTCCGACGAAGTGTCGCCTGCCCCGGCGCCGCACCCGGACCCCCCGGATGCCGGTCACGGCGACGAGCCCGACGAGGCCCCGCCGGAACCTCCCCACGAGCAGGCCGTCCCCGACAACGCCGCGGCGGGGCAAGCGCCCAAGCCCTCGTCACTCCCGCCCGCACGAACCCCTGCCGCCATGCCTTCCGCGCGCCCACCAACCGACCGCCAACCACCGTCCGTGGACCGGGCGCCCCAAACAGCCCCAAAGCCAGTCCCGGACGACAACCCCGAGGCCCGCCTCAAGGGCCTGCCCAGGGTGCTGCGCAGCCCCGTCCTGGCACTCGGCGATCGGCCTTGGCGGGAGGCGCTCCATCCCCTGATTCTGGATATCTGCCGGCTCCGCGAGTGGACGACCGCCAAGCAACTCGCGCGCTGGTTCTCGATGCACCGGCGGAGCCTCGTGCACCGCCACCTCGGCCCGCTGGTGGAAGCGGGACTGCTCGAACTCCGGTTCCCGGACCGCCCGCGAAGTCCACGACAGGCGTACCGCACCAACCCCGAGAAGTGGCCGCCCTCGAACTAGAGGAACTGGAAACGGGGACCGCCGACGCCGGATCGAGCCCATCACGCCCTCGCTGCCCGCGGCACCGTGACCTTCACGCCCACCCGCTCCCGCGCCGCCTCGCTCGTGATGTCGAAGCGGTCGGGACCGCCCGGGCTCGCGAGCATCCGTTCGGTGATCCCTGAACCCGGGAGCCCGCCGCTCTCCGGACTACGGGCGACTTTTCCACACCGGGCCGCGGCGCGGGAAGAAAACGATCCGGTTTCCGTCTATACGTAGTGGAGGACTTCCATATGGACGAACGAACCACCGAAACACCCGAAACCGGGGCCGGCCCGAAACCGGGGCGATTGCCGCCGGAACCGGACCGTCCCTATACTGCCCCAAGTGATGGGAAGGGAGTCTGGATGAAGAGTGCGCCGAGGGAGGAGTTCGCCGCCCGCAGCGCACCGTCAAGGGAACCTCTCACCCGCACCGAGCGGCTCCTCGTCACGATGTTCGTCACCATGTTCGCCGCGATGCTCGGGGCCGGCGCGCTCGGGTTCACCGCGATCAGCGGTCAACTCCTGGACATGCAGAAGCAGATCGGCGGTCTCCAGACCGAGACAGGCGATCTCCGCACGGACCTGCGGACCGAGATCGGCGGTCTCCGCACGGACGTGCACCAGCAGATCGGCGATCTCCGCACGGACGTGCACCAGCAGATCGGCGGTCTCCGCACGGAGATGCACCAGCAGATCGGCGGCCTGCGGACCGAGATCGGCGATCTCCGCACGGACATGCACAAGCAGATCGGCGAGCTCTCCGAGCGAATGGGCGAACTCTCCGAGCGAATGACTCGCGTCGAAACCCTGATCCAGACCCGTTAGGTCCCGTACCAGCCTGTGGTGGAACCCGGGTGAGCGCCGAGAGCGGCGAGGCCCAGTTCTCCCGGTGGGGGCGCGGTTCAGCCGGGATGGATCGCCGCTCGAGCCCCGACCGGGAAAACTGGGCCGCCTGGGTTTCGCCACCGGCCGGTAAACCGCCGTCCAGACCTCAGCGGGTTCCCGAGCCTTCCCCCACGCGGGCGGGGAGCGGGACGCGGTTTCGACCGCTCCTGGCCGGTCGTTGTGTCAGTCGTTGTGTCAAACGACGCGAACTTTTTGTCACCGTGGGCCTGCCGAGGGTGCTGCGCTCCCGGGTCCTGGCCCTCAGCGAGCGGCCCCACCACGAGGTGCTCCGCGCCCTCATCCTGGACATCTGTCTCCTGCGGGAGTGGACTACGGCGGCCGAACTGGCGGGCTGGGTTTCCATGCACCAGCCCAGTCTGGTCGCACGCCATATCCGTCCGCTGCTGCGGGCGGACCTGCTCAAACTCAAGGTCCCGGACCGTCCGAGAAGCTCCCCGCAGGCGTATCAGACCCGGAAAGACCGGTGGCCGCCGAAGAACTGAGGCCCGCCGCCGGCATCCGGCGGATCGAGCCCATCACGTCCTCGGTGGCGCCATCGCGCCCTCGCTGCCGCCCGTCACCGTGACCCCCACGCCCACCCGCTCCCGCACCGCCTCGCTCGTGAGGTCGAAGAGGTCGGAACCGCCCGGGCTCGCGAGCATCCGTTCGGTGATCCCTGAACCCGGGAGCCGCCGCCGGGACTACGGGCGACTTTTCCACACCGGGCCGCGGCGCGGGAAGAAAACGATCCGGTTTCCGTCTATACGTAGTGGAGGACTTCCGTATGGACGAACGAACCACCGAGACACCCGAAACCGGGGCCGGCCCGAAACCGGGGCGATTGCCGCCGGAACCGGACCGTCCCTATACTGCCCCAAGTGATGGGAAGGGAGTCTGGATGAAGGGTGCGCCGAGGGAGGAATTCGCCGCCCGCAGCGCACTGTCAAGGGAACCTCTCACCCGCACCGAGCGGCTCCTCGTCACGATGTTCGTCACCATGTTCGCCGCGATGCTCGGGGCCGGCGCGCTCGGGTTCACCGCGATCAGCGGTCAACTCCTGGGCATGCAGAAGCAGATCGGCGATCTCCGCACGGACATGCGGACCGAGATCGGCGATCTCCGCACGGACATGCACAAGCAGATCGGCGACGTGCGGACCGAGATCGGCGATCTCCGCACGGAAATGCGTAAGGAGATCGGCGAACTCTCCGAGCGAATGGGCGAACTCTCCGAGAGGATGGCTCGCGTCGAAACCCTCATCCAGACCCGTTAGGTCCCGTACCAGCCCGTGGTGGAACCCGGGTGAGCGCCGAGAGCGGCGAGGCACCCGGCTGACAAGGCGCGTGAGGGAGGAGCCCCCACCGGGAGAACCGGGCCGCCCGGGTTTCGCCACCGGCTGGCAAACCGCCGTCCAGACCTCAGCGGGTTCCCGAGCCTTCCCCCACGCGGGAGGGGAGCGGGACGCGGTTTCGACCGCTCCTGGGCGGTCGTTGTGTCAAACGACGCGAACTTTTTGTCACCGTGGGGCCGCCGCCAGCGGCACTGACCGGAAGCGGCAGCCGACCTCCGGCCGGCATCGGCGCGCGGTGCGCAGCGAACGACAACCGCCGCTCCGCTTCGCCGCGCGGGGCAGTGCGTAACGGGTTGTAAGTGACGGTCGTACGGTAGGTCGGCACCGCACCCGAGCAACCGCACCCGAGCACGCCGGCGCTACGGAACTACGTTTCGCATGGTGATTACGGGGCGCTGACGGGCGGTCTCTCGAGGTCCCCGGGCCTGGATGTTCCGTCGCCGGACGTTCTTCTGAGCAACCTGCTCCCTGATCCCGAGGTTGTGCTCCGCCAGTAACGCCGGAGGGGTTGGCCCTCAGCGGATCAGGACGGAGGGGGTGGAGGCGCCGCGCGATACCACGGACTCAACCGGCGGCTTCCTGCGTTTGGCCAGAGTCGGAATTCACTGCTGATCCGACTCCCAGGAAAACACCGTTTGTAACCAAGTGTCACTTGCGTAGAATTCATAGACACGCAGAACGCTGCATCCTTGGGGAAGGGGAGGATCGGGGTTCCAGGAAGAACGCGGCCCTGCCGCGATTGGAGCGTCCCCTGATCGGTTTCCTCCCTGCTTCGCGTCCGGCCCGAGCGGGGAAGCGCACGTTCGGTGCTCTCTTGGCGGCCTCGCTCCTCTACGCGTGTGGCGACTCCGGAACGGTGCCCGCTCCGCCGCCGCCGCCGGCCCCGGCCCCGGTCGCCGCTCCCCGCGTCACAAACCAACTCCCGGACCTGGAGTTGACCGTGCGAGGTTCACTCGCCGTCGTGGATTTCTCGCAGGCGATTTCCGGGGTGGTCAGCGAATGGTCCGCCACCTCATCCAATACGAACGCGGCCGTGGTGTCCGTTGGGGAAGGCGGGAGAGCGGAGATCGCACCGGTGAGCGCGGGCGCCGCACTGATCACGGTCACCGCCCACAACGCGGGAGGCGTAGCCGAAACCACGTTCACCGTGCGCGTGGTTCCGCCGGGTGCGACCGCTCCGGCCACGGTCGCCGGCGCCTTGCAGCCAGTCACGCTCAGCGTAGGAGCAGGCCCCGTTCCGGTGGATCTCGGTGACGCTTTCGCGCCGCCGGGCTTCACTCTGACCCTCCGCACGCTGAATCCGGAAATCGTCACGGCGTCCGTATCGGGGATGACCGCCATCCTGACGCCCGTCTCGGCCGGAAGCGGCGCCATCGAGATCACCGCGCGCAACGCCGCCGGATCGCTGACTCGGACGCTGCTGGTCACGGTGGTGGCGCGGCCGGCAACCACCGGCAATCTGGAGCCGCTGGCGCTGGTGGCCGGCAGCGCACCCACCATCATCGATCTCTCCACCGCTTTCAGCCCCCCGACCGGACTTTCCTACCAGGCGGCTTCGGACAATGAGCAGATCGTCACCGCCACCGTCATCGGACGCGAACTGACGGTCACCCCGGTGGCGCCCGGAACCGCTGCGATCACGGTAACGGCGCACAGCGCGGCCGGGAGCGCGACAGACAGCATCCCGGTGGTCGTCGCGGGGGAGAACCAGGCGGCGGCGCCGGCCCCGGTCGGAACGCTCCCGCCCTTGATGCTGGGGACCGGATCGGGTCCCGCCTTCGTGGATGTCGGCGCCGCCTTCACCCCCAGGGGCTTCCGCCTCGAGGCCCGCTCGCTGAACCCGGGGGTCGCGGCCGTTACGACTCATTCCGATGCGGCGCTCAGGGTGACCCCGGTCGGCGCCGGCAGGACCACTATCGAAGTCACCGCCGCGAACAGCTTCGGATCCGGTTCCCGGCAGCTTCAGGTGGAGGTGGTGGGTCCTCCGAGGGCCTCCGGAACCCTCCACCCCGTGTCGCTCACCATCGGCGCGCTACCCGAAGTCGTGGATCTGAGGAACGCTTTCTCTCCTCCAGGTTTCGAGGTGAGCGCAAGGTCCCTGAACGAGGGGGTCCTGGCGGTGTCCGTCGGGGTAGGACCATCAGTAACCCTGACACCCGTGGCCGCGGGCAACACCTCAGTGGAGGTCACGGCGCACAACGCGGGCGGATCGACGACACGGACGATTCCGGTCACCGTGGCCGCGGCGGCGCCGCGCGCGGTGGGGACGTTCGCCCCGGTTTCCCTTTCCACCGGCGGCGCTGCCGTGGATGTGGATGTCGCGGCGGCCTTCACTCCCGCGGGCGTCCCGATCGAGGCCCGAGCCCTCAACACGGGGGTCGTGACCGCGACGGTGAACGGAAGCGTCGTCACCCTCACCCCGGTGGGCGATGGCGGCACCTCGGTCGAGGTCACCGCGAGCAACGCCAGCGGGTCGGCGAACCTCTCGATTGCGGTCACCGTGGCGGCGGCCGCTTCAGAGACGCCCCGAGTGGTGGCGTCGTATCCGACGATCTCCCTCGTCGTCGGCGGAGTTACCCGGAGACTGGACGTGCAGCGCCTCTTCACTCCGGTGGGTGTTCCGTTCGAGGCTCGCTCCCTCGATACGGGGGTCGTGACGGTTGAGGTGGACGGAAGCGTCGTCACCTTCACCGCGGTGGGCCCAGGCGCTGCTTCGGTGGAGGTTACGGCGACGAACGCGAGCGGGTCGGCAACACTGACGATCAGGGTGACGGCGGCGGCGACGGCGCCGGAGGCCGTAGGGTCGCCGGACCCGGTCTCCCTCTCGGTGGGGGGCGCCGCGGTGGAGATCGACATCGCAGACCTCTTCACTCCCACCGGGGTCTCCTACACCTACGGATCCGCCAATTCGGGGATTGTGAATGCGCAACTAAGCGGAAGCATCCTCACCCTGACTCCGGTAACCGCCGGTACTACTTCGGTGAGGATCCGGGCGCGCAACGCGCTCGGAGAGGCGACCCAGACGATCCCCGTGACCGTGGCGGGTACGGAGGCTCCGCAGGCGGTGGGGACGCTGGCGCCGGTTTCCCTGGCCGTCGGCGGCGAGCCGGCGGAAGTGGACGTGGCAGACGCCTTCACCCCCGCGGGACTCACGATGAGGGCTTACAGCGGTAGGGAGGCGGTCGTCACGGTGGCGGTGAACGGGACCGTCATCACGATCACGCCGGTAGGCGAAGGCGCCACCACGGTTTATGTGGACGTGAGCAACGCGAGCGGAACCGCCAGGCAGCGGATGTCGGTGACGGTGGTGGCGGATCCGACCGCGACCGTGGATCTGGCGGACGTCACCTTGTCCGTCGGGGGAGAGACCGTGGACGTGGACGTCGCGCGCGCTTTCGTCTTCCCGAACCCCACGGTGGAGGCGAGTTCGCGCGATACCGGGGTCGTGACGGTTGAGGTGAACGGGACCATCCTTACGCTCACCCCGGTGGGCGTAGGAAGGACTACTGTGAGCGTCACCGCGAGCCACCAGGACGGAGCGTCAACGAAACCGTTTTATGTGACCGTCTACCCGATGGCTCCGCAAGCGGTGGGCACCCTCGAGCCGGTTACCTTGATGGATGAGGGACCGGCGGTGGAGGTGGATGTCGCGAACGCCTTCACCCCGGCGGACGTCACGATCTCGGCCCGATATACCGGCGATGAACGGAACATCGACGTGGGGGTGGAGGGGACGGTAGTAACGATCACGCCGCGCCGCGCGGGGGCCAACGCGGTCCAGGTGACGGCGCGGAATTCGGCCGGCTCCGCGACCCAGACGTTTTCGGTGACCATCCTTCCGGTGCCTCCCGAGGCGGTCGGAACGGTGGACGCGGTCGAGCTGGTTGACGGCGGGGCTCCGGTGCAAAGGTATTTGTGGCCCGCCTTTGAGGGGCAGCCGCGCACGCTGGAAGTCCGTTCGAATGACACCGGGATCGTTATGGTCGCAGTGCAGGACGACCGGTGGATCAAGTTCAAACCGGTCGGCGAGGGCAGCACCTCAGTAGTCGTGACGGCCCGGAACGCCGGCGGTTCCGCATCCCACACGGTATCGGTCGCGGTGACGGGAGAGGCTCCCGAGGTAATAGCTACGCCCAACCCAGAGACGATCAGACTTGGGCGGGTTTCCTCCGTGGCTATCCACATCGCGAGCATCTTCACCCCGGCGACCGTATGGGTCGAGGCGGTTTCCAACGACACCGAGGTAGCGACCGTCGAGGTGACGACGACCGGCAGCCCCGACCGGGAGCCGATCGTGGAGGTCACACCGGTGGGTCCCGGAACCACCGCGCTGGTGATCACGGGACGGACTGCAAACGGCTCCGCCTCGCTCATCTGGGAATTCACGGTGTTGCCGCCCGAGTAAGGGCCGGTAGTGGAACCGGGAGGTACTCCGGGCGGGGTCGGCTCTCAGCGGATCTTGCCTTGGAGGGCGGACGCACCTTGCACCCGATCGACGCTTACCACCAAACCTCCAGCCCGTTCGTCGGGGTCGCGACCGCCGATTCCATCCTGGAAAAAGTGACTCGAATAGCCACCCGTATTTCGGGGACACGAGACTAGCCCCAATACTGTTCACTTGGACGATTCGGACGGTAGGCGGGCCGTCCATGCGGCAGGAGGGAGCGTGCCTGGGGCGCAGCGGATAACCGCTCATCTTGCGCTTGACACCGCGGGGCGTGCACCGGTTGCGACTGGACACCACCCGTTCGTCGAGGAGTTCGTCAAGGAGATGGCGGCGGCGGCTGTCCTGACGCTGAGGGGGGAATGGCGCCGTGGGTGATGATGTTGCGACGGATCGCACGAACCGCGTGGAGGTAGGAGAGTCGGTCTGGGTCGTCTCCGCTCTGCCGGGCGGCGTCGTGCATGAGGGAGCGGATGGCGAAGTGGGCCAACATCAGGCCCCAGAACTCCTGGCGGACGAGTTCGGGAGTTTTGCTGCGGAGGACGATCCGAGGGCCTCGGAGGTGGGTCTTGAGTTCGTCCAGCGCGGTTTCGATCTCCCAGCGCTCGTGGTAGAGGGTGGCGAGTTCCGGGGCCGGGGCGCGATCCGCATCCAGCACCGTGGTCAGCAGCCGGTACAGCGGTTCGGCGTCGCCCACACCGGACAGTGGATAGTCGATCACCCGTACCTGAACCGCGCGTCGGCCGTGGCGTCGGTCTTTGTCGGAGGGGTAGATCCGGCTCACATAGGAGCCGTCGCCCAACGGGGTCTCCCGTGGCAGGCGCAGGTTCTTCTTGATGCGCCACAACAGATCCGCCTCGGTGGTGCGGGCCTGATTCCACCGGCCGTAGCTGAAGAAGTTGCGGTCCGCCAGACACAACATGCCCGCCTTCAAGGCAGGCATCACGTCCTCGACCAGGCGCTGTTCGCTCACGTTGCAACCCGCCATCCGGCTCGCAAACAGGACGTGGGTTCCGTTCTCGACCAACGACACGAACCGGATCTGGGGGAAGGCACTGGCGCCGCGACTGGCGCCGGGGCGCCCGAAGGCCGCCGCGTTGGGAGACTCGTCCGCGACATCCAGAGTGCTGCCGTCTACGCTGACCACGTGCCAATGCCGATAGCCGCATCCCGGCTCCGACGGCTGCCCCACCGGCCGCACCACGGCGTCATGCAGGGCTTGCAGCGGTTCGGCGCCCAGCCTCGTGCGCGCCTGCGAAATCCCCGACTTCCCCGCCACCCGTGGGCGCGCTGACGGATCGCCCAGCCACCGCAGCCCTTCCATCAGGCAGCGCAGAACTTCTCGATACGACGACTGCATGTACAGCGCCAAGGCGATCACGTAATACACCACCACGTGCGCCGGCAGGTCCCGCTGACGGGCGCTCTGCCGCCCCGTAGCCCACAGCGCCTCGTCCACTGCCGCCCGCGGGATCCGCTCGTTCAGCACCCCGAGGCTGATGTAGTCGGTGATCCGGCTCCCTTTCGGAAGCTCCGCAACCGTTCTCGCCATAGCCAACCTCCCGGCCGAGCCGGGGGCAAGTATAACGAAGCAAATACTCTAAGTGAACAGTATTGTCCTTAGCCCGCATTTCTCAACCTCGGGAGCGCTCGCCGAGTCGCACAAGGCGCCACGCGGACGCTGAACTGGCGCCTGGCGCCCATGCCACCAGGCAGAGCGACGCGCCGGCAAGGGAGCCCGCACCGGGAGAACTGGACCGACCTCGGCCAGTTCTCCCGGTGCGGGCCGGCCCCGCCCCGCGCAGCGGGGCGAGCGACGCGATGCTCAGTGAGCACAAGCGACGCGCCGGCAAGGGAACGCCGACCTCTGACCGGCACAACCCCGCACAGCGGGGCGAGCGGCGCAATGCTGGCGGAGCACAAGCGCGGCCGGACACGGGAACGCCACCTCCCGGGATGGGGACAGTGCCGAGACGGGAACCATCCCGGTGGGCGGCGATACGCGACTCCGCCCGCCTCCGGCGAGCGGTGGGGGCTCCCTGACCGGCGGCGCCATCTGGATGCGGGAGCGGCGCCTCGGCCCGCTCGTGGACGCCGGCCGCCTCAGCTCCAGTTCCCGAGAGCGCCCCCGTAGCCGCCCCCGTAACCCCAAACCCGTAGCCCCAAACCGGCCCGGCGCACCCGCCGCCAGGGGAAGTGACCGGAGGGACCGCCGGCCTCCCGGAGGGACCTCCCGCCAGCCTCCCGGAGGGACCGCCAGCTCTCCCGGAGGGACCGCCGGCCTCCCGGCTGCCGCCGCCAGGCACCGCGCGGCGACGCGGCGAGTGTCGTTTTTTCTTGCCGTGCGGTGAACTGTAATGCGTTGTAATGCCGTCTGTAATGCCCTTTTGTCATGTCGATTTCCCAAGCCGGCGAATCAACACCGTTGCAACAGAAAATCGGCCCCGAAATTTCCGGCCGACGCTCGCCGGGGAGTGCGCTTCCGCCCCCGCGCCGTCCCGCTCGCGGGCGCCGACCGGACCTGCCAGGAACCTCACGCCCCCATTTCGCGGCAAACGCCGGCCGGCGCCCAACCCCCCGCGGCCGGCGCCCACCCCCCCACGGAGGTCGCTCAACCGCCCAAAAGTTCGTGTCTCGTGACACAAGCGACGCGCAGGCAAGGGAACGCCGACCTCTGGTCGACCCCGCCCCGCAAAACAGGGCGAGCGGCGCAATGTTGACGGAACCGAAGCGCGGCCGGGCACGGAAACGCCACCTCCTGGGATGGGGACAGTGCCCCGCCTGCCGCAACCGCCAGCGACCCCCGGACCGCAGGCCCGGCCGTTCCCGTGCCTACGCCTCACCCCACTCACAAGCTGTACATAAATTCGGCCTCCAAATCGAAGATCGACCCCGGTCGGAGACCGGCGTTCCGAGTCCGGCGGCGGGGCCCGGACACCCCGCCTCAAGCGGCCAAAGATCGCGCCAAAATCGTCCGGGTCAACACAATACCAACACGAAAACGCCCGTGGCATCCTCGGCCGGAGCGCCGCGACAATGTCCCCCTCCGCCCCCGCAACGTCCGCCTCCGCCCCGGCGGCGCTCCGCCTCGCGCCGGATGACTTACCCCGATATCGGCGACATATCACTACTTCGCAGGCATCGTCCCCCGGGGACAAGCAGCCCTCGCAGCCCCCTCAGCCCCCCGGCGGCGCTCCGCCTCGCGCCGGATGACTTACCCCGATACCGGCGACATGTCCCTACTTCGCAAGCATCGCCCCCCGGGGACAAGCAGCTCTCGCAGCCCCCTCAGCCCCCCGGCGGCGCTCCGCCTCGCTCCGGATGACTTACCCCGATACCGGCGACATGTCCCTACTTCGCAGGCATCGCCCCCCGGGGACAAGCAGCCCCCGCAAACGCCGCTCAGCCCCCCGCCGCCACCCCGCTGCCGCCGGCGGGGGCCAGCTCGTCGATCCGGTCCGCGATCCGCTGGGCGGGTTCGCGAAGCTGTTCCACGGTCCACTCGGCGGCGTAACTTTCTGTCACGTCGCTGCGCCGTGCGTGGTTGACGAGCCGCTTGGTGAGCGAGCGCGGCAGCATCAGTTCGCGCTCCGCCACCGTGATGAAGGCGTTCCGCAAGCCGTGGAACCAGAACTTCGTCCCCGCCGCCGCTCCGATGCGGTTATAGAGATGCTGGAGCTCCTCGATGTGGCCGGACGCGCTGTTCGCGGACACAAACACCCAGCCCCGGGGCCGCGATCTCGACCCGCGGCATCAACCCGCCGCCGCTCGAAGATGGCCGCCAACTGACGCGTAAGGGGAAGTTCCAGCGGCTCCCCGGTCTTGGTTTCTTCGACCCGCAGGATGCGCCCCGCGAGATCCACCCGGTCCCAGCGCAGGGTCAGGACCTCGCCCCGGCGCATGCCGGTGTACATGCCCAGCCAGAAGATGTCCCGCGTCGCCGGAACCAGCACCTCGGCTTCGATGCCCGCGCGCCAGCGCGGCAGCAGTTCCGCCGGGGGCGCGATGGGCCGGCGCACCGTGCGGTTGTAGTGCCCGCCGCCGGCGAGCCACAGCTCGACGGGGTTGCGAAGGCCCTCGAAATCCACGCACGGCCTCCGGTACACCGACCGCAGCAGGGAGATCGCGTGGTTCCCCACCGCCCAGCCGTGCCGTTCGGAGATCCGGTGGAAGCGCGCCTCCACGTCGCGGCGGGTGATCGTGTTGAGCGGCCGTGAGAGCCAGTCGCCGAGGCAGTAGCGCATCTGGCCGCGGTAGAGCGTCTCGGTGCTGGCTTTCCTCGAGGGGTTCGCGGCCAGGTATTCGTCGAAAGCCTCGCCGAGGGACGGAATGCCGCGGCGGTCCGCGCGCTCCTGCGCGGGGTCCCCGCCTACGGCCACCCGGCCCAGGAGCGCCCGCGCGAGGCGCCGCGCCTGGTCGGGCGCAACCCGGCCGTAACGCCCAATCACAACGCGTTTGTTGGGAGCTCTCCGCCCTCCCAATCCGGTCCGGTAGTTGACGAGGAAGGCTTTGGTGCCGGAGGGCTGGACGCGGACCCCGAAGCCGGTCAGCTTGTCGTCCCAGGCGATCCAGGGCTTGTCGCCGGGTTGCAGGGTCTCGACCGTTCGCTTGGTCAAAGTGAGCTTGACCCTGGCGACGCGCTTTCGCGACGGGGTTGTCACGTTGCCGATCCGGGCCGGCGCGAGGCCTGCCGCGGATCAACCCCGGGGTCGGCACCCGGGGCGTAACTCGCGGGGAGAAGGGGGGTTATATGAGGAGTTCGCATGCGCAATGGGACGCCAAATATAAGGGGCAACCGGGTGTGCAAGTCGAGGGGCATTGCGGTGGGGGGGTCAGGCAAAGGTTCTCCTTCTTACCGTGACCCTGGGCGCCGGTCTCATGCTCGTGGGTTGCGGGGATGACGATACGACGACGACGCCGGCGCCAGCGCCGCCGCCGCCTCCAGCTCCGGAGCCGGAACCTGAGCCCGAGCCCGAGCCCGAGCCTGAGCCCGAGGCGACTCCGTTCGAGATGATGTTCTCGATTGGGGAAGACGCGGGCTCCATGTACCCCATGGATCCGGACGACGGCGATGACGAAGAAACCGCCATGGCCATGGTCAACTCCGAGATGATGGTCACGGTGAACATGCCGGCCGTCTTGTCGTCCACCTTCGTGGAAGGCGCCGCCAGCGTGGTTCTGATCCCGGGCGACAACATGCCGTTCACGCACCTCAACTGGAGCGCTCCGCAGGCCCTGGTGGTCGCAAGCGGTGTGACCTTTATTCTCCAGCCGGTGGAGATCGGGGCCAACCAGGTCCCGCTCCCGATCGGCGATCCGCACCCCATCACCTGTGGCCCGTTTGAGTGCGCCATGGGCACGGACGCTCCGGAGATCACGATCGACAACTCCATGGCGTGCACGATGTGGGAGCCGACTCTTGAGCTTCAGGTCGGACTGATTGACAACAGTCTGGACACTCATCTTGGCGCCGTTCACGACACGGCGGTCCCCGAGGCAGATCAGCCGACTGAGGTGACGGTCTTCGACGGCCTCGACCTGGGTTGGACCTACACGTCGAGCCTGGCTACCAACGTCACGCACGACCTGTCGGTTGTCAGCAAGGAGCGGAAAGGCCTCAAGAAGCAGGCATCGGCGACGCCGATGGCGGTTAGCGCGATCGGTCGCATCGAACTCGGCAGGGAAACTAACGCGGACAAGCAGATCTACTATGCCCTTTCGAACGAAACCGACGAGACCATTACCGGCAACGCAGGTACAAACCTGGGCTCCTGCCAGCCGCTTAGCGACCTTATCCGTTGGGACTACAACGACAACCTCGCGAGTCGGATTTCCAAGCCCGACGAGTGCTTCCGGCTCACCGTGGACCACGGTCTCGATCGGAACTACCTGGATGCGTATACCGTGACGCTGGCTCCCCAGGGCGCCGATGTCGCTTGGGGCGAGATCGCCTGGGAGGCTTGGGAGGATCTCACCTGTGATTCCATGGACTTCGTCGCCATGGATCAGGTCGATGTCTGCGCCATGTTCGAGGCCGAGGTGGATGCCCTGCCGATGCCGGACGTCGTCCCGATCGTGACGATCGCCGGGGATGTCTCGGGTCAGACCAATCTGGAGGGTCCGTCACTGGCTGGTTTCAACCTGGACTACGATGGCGCGGCCGCCGCTCGGCACCGCTTCACCGACATGTGGTATGCGAGGGGGAAGGAAATGCCGCCTCCGAACCTGTATGCCGACGGCGGCGACGCCGAGACGGATCCGGATGACATGGTTCGCGGCGCTGTTCGCGACGGTGGCACCGACGGCGCCGCCGACGGAAACGAGCCTTGGGTGGCGACGCTCGACAAGGACTTCGACCCGATCTACGGCGATCTCGGCAAGGTCAACATTCTTGGTACGGACGTAGCGCAGAACTTTGCCGAAGGCGACGATTCCCGCGAATGCTCCGCTGATGACGGTGGCTCGGCCGCCACCGGCGACGACGGCGAAGATGCCAACAGCACTCTGTGCAACGCGGCGGGTGTTGAGATTGAGGCTGAGGTCACCTTCCCGCTCGGACTGGGCTACGGCTGCGAAGCAGTGACGAAGACATACACCCTCACCTGCGAGTGGGATGCCCGTGGCAACCGGACCAACAACGTGAATACCCAGCTTGTGGCGATCACGGACGATGGCGGCAACCTTCCCGACTTCGTGAGTTGCACGGTTGAGTAGGACAGCGCAATCGCTGTGCTGGACGGGTAACGCTTCAATCTGAGTCGTAACCGTCCGGCACGGCATCGGGCCCCGGGGCTTCGGCCCCGGGGCCTTTTTAGGTTTCCACTGACGCGTCACGCAAATGTGCATCTGATTGGAATGCACTCCGGCAGGCCATGAGCACCAGGAACTCGAAGGCCAGGACGGTTGAGGGATAGGCCCTCGACGCGCGCACCCGCTCCATCGCTCCGCGAACCTCCGGATACGGCAACGCCGGCTGATGCCTGGTCCGGACCCCGGTCTTCGGAAGTGCCGCGCCGATGGCGTCGCCGGCTGGGTTGTCTTCCCGATAGCCCTGCGCGACCGCCCAGCGCATCACGGCGGAGATGCGCTGCCGCACCCGCCGGGCGGTCTCCCGCTTCTCCGCCCAGATGGGCAAGAGGACCGCTATCACGTCCGCCGTCCCGATCCGGTTGACCGGCATTTCACCGAGTCTCCACATGGCGTAGTCCCGGAGGCTCGCCCGCCACTGCCTCTCCGACCTGCCGCCGTCCGTCCAACCCGCCGCGTGGATCGCGATCACCCTGTCGACGGCTTCCCCGAAGGTGGGAACAGTCCGCTTCCGGCCGGCCGGGACCAGATCGCCCCGGCGCCGGGCCACCCGGTTCAGAACCCACTTCTCGCGGGCCTCTGCCAGGCTGACGTGGGGCCGCGCCGGATGTACGCGCGTAGGTAGCGCTGGCCAGTTGTCCCGGTGGGGGCCTTCAGACCGGCATCGCGCGGGAGCGCGAAACCAGCGCCGATGGCGCGGACCGGTAGGAGCGCCGGTCTTCAGACCGGCATCGCGCGGGAGCGCGAAACCAGCGCCGATGGCGCTGACCGGCACCCAGCGGAATGGCTGGGCGGTGGCCAACCACATCATCTCGCTGCTGCGCTCGGTGTACCGCCGCCCGTGCGTGGACCACCAGGCACGCCGCGACCCGGTCGAGCTTTGGCTCGCCGGTGGCGGGCGATACCACCGCGCGGTGCCGCGGCGGATCTCGACCCCTGCCGAGGTCCTGCCTCGCTGGTGGGCGGCCATCGAGGCCGAGGTCATCGTTCCGGCGACGCGGGACATCTTCTGGTTCAGGATGTACACCGGGATGCGGCGCGGCGAGACTAACGGGATCGCTCATTGATCCGCGTGATGCACGCGGCAGCACGTCTCCCAAGCCCCGCAGGGGCTGGCCCGCCTGAGAGGACACCGATGCACCTTGGGTTCCTCGGTTGCGGCACCGGCTTGGCGCGTGCGGCGGCCGACGATCTCGTCGGCGAACGCGACGCCGCCGGGCGCTGATGCACTGGTTGTCGGCGAGCATCCAGAACCGGATCGAGACCCTGGCGGCGCTGAAGGTGCAGATCGAGCAGGCGCGCGAGACGCTGAACATGGCGCACGGCGCCCAAGCCACCAGGCGGAGCGGCGCGCAGGCAAGGGAACGCCGACCTCTGGCCAGTCTCCCGGTGGGGGCGGGCACAGCCCGCCGAAGGCGGGCGGCGGGAAGGACCATCTCCCGGTGGGGGCTCCCTGACCGGCGGCGCCATCTGGCATGGTGGCGTACCTGTGAGACCTGCTCTTTCACCGCCACGAGCTGGAAGTCGGTGTCTCCCATCCGACACGCCGTCAGGTCGGTCGGGATCCGCGCTTCTCGGGTAACCGTCTTCCTCGTCAACAAGTTGCGGTTCCCTGGGGTGCGCTTCGGGCCGCGAGTATGAGAAATGCGGGCTGGAACGGCAGTTGATGACAGCCTTGCGGACGTTGTCCGCGCAGTCCAGCACAAAACGGCGGCAGCACGCCGAGGCGCAGCAGCGGCACGCCGAGGACATCGAATCCTTGCGGCAGCGCATCGAGCAGCAGGCCGCGGAGAACGAGACCTTGCGGCGGCAGTTCGAGCGGCTCGGGACAAATGACACGATTGGCCCAGGACTACGAGACGCTCGCCGCGACATTGCGCGGGCCCTGGACGTGATGCGCCAGCGCTGCCGGACGCGGGATCAGGGGCCGAGCCGCTGATACTTCTTGGCGGCGAGCCGGTTCGACGTCCGGCGCCCCAAGGAAGTCTTGAACCTTATTGCGCTGATTTGTCGCCCCTTACCGGCCTCCGTTGCCAGACTGGATGTCACGTTTCCCCATCGGGCTCACCAACTTGCCAGGCAGGACGCGGTGCTATCGTGGCAGAGGCGCGGTTCCAACCGAGGAGGGGCCCAATTGACCGAGCAGATTACGGTTTCCGTGGATTTCGAGGTGGCCGAAATCTATCGTTCGGCATCGGATGACGTGCGGCGGAAGCTGGAGATCCTCGTCAATCTGCGTCTTCGCGACGCGACTCTGTCTCAAAGACCCCTGCGAAACGTGATGCGCGAAGTGAGCCGAAACGCGCGGCGGCGCGGCCTGACTCCCGAGATCCTGCAGTCGATCCTTGATCTCGCGAGGATCGCCACCACGGGCTGGGTGCGGCTTTCCTAACAGCTCGCCGGTGGCGATTCGGGCGACGTGTACCGCATTCGCGATTACGGCGGCAGAGCGCTTCTCGCCCCTCGACCAGTGGGGTGGGGCGTGTCCCCTACGCTCCCTGGAGAGAGTTCAATCAGCCGGTTCTGCGTAATCCGGGTCGAGGCGCTGAATCAGGGCTTCGATCCGAGCCAGACGCTCATTCACCTCTCCGAATCGACGCTCGATTGACGCGTCCTGTTCTCCGAATCGACGCTCTATCTGGACGCGGAAATCGGTCATCGTGACATGCAGTTGAATGACTGCCCCGACAAGCACAACCATCAGGGCAACCATGAGTCCGGCCCAGAGGTTCCGCCAACCGTTCCCGTTGTTCATGCTGTCGCTGCGGCGCTCAGGATAGCAAGACCTGCCAGCGAGTCTCGAATTCGCGGGAGGCGCACAAGAACGTCCCGGAGTCTTCGGATTGAGGCGCTGGCCAAAACTCCGTGCTTAGACAGGTGTGTGGTCTCCCAGAAACGCCGACCACTCTTCCATGAGTTTGCGTCGCCGCTCGAACAAGGTTGGCGCACCTTGAGGCGGGGTTCCGGTTCCGATCCGAGGACGGCGGCTGCATCGGGGAACCGGAAGCCGTCTGCACCGGGGCCGGCTGCGAGCTGCGCCCGTAAGCGTCGACGAGCGCTATCCAGCGCAACCGGCGGCAAAGGCACCACGCCCCGGACCGCCGGCCTCCAGGCTCGGACAGCCCGCCGTAGGCGGCCTTGCGGACGTTGTCCGCGCAGTCCAGGACAAAACGGCGGCAGCACGCCGAGGAGCAGCAGCCGGACTCCGAGGACGTCGAAGCCTTGCGGCAGCGTTTCGAGCAGCAGGCCGCGGAGAACGAGACCTTGCGGCGGCAGTTCGAGCGGCTCGACGGGCAAATGACACGATTGGCCCAAGACTACGAGACGCTCGCCGCGACATTGCGCGGGCCCTGGAGGTGATGCGCCAGCGTGACCGGGAACGGGATCATGGTCCGAGCCGCTGAGGCTTCTCGGCGGCGCATGGGCCTCCGCGTCCCAACGCTGACCTACTATTGGACCATGACCCGCGAAGCCCGGACCGTCTTGGCTGACGCCTTGCGCCTCGATGTCCCTTCTCGCGCTCAGTTGGCCGTGGAACTGCTGGGCAGTCTGGACGGACCCACCGATCCGGGCGCCGATGCAGCATGGGCGGCGGAGATCGAGCGAAGGGTCACCGCAATCGAAGCCGGAACGGTGAAGCTCGAGGCTTGGGCAGACGTGCGGGGCAGGATTGAGCGCGAGATTCTCAATCGGTGAACGTCCGGGTCGGCGGACCCGCCAGCCTGGCTCAGGCCGGGTCCGTTAGCAGGTTGTCGAATTGCTCCCGACGAAGCGGGATCATCTTGATCACCCTCCCAAGTTCATCCGAGCGCTCGCTCGCCGCCTTCGCACCAAACACGGTCTTGCCCACCCGCTGTGCCTCCTTGACCGCCGTCACATAGTCCGCATCCGCCGACAGGAGATACGCGACATCGTATTGGTCCTCGTAGGCCATTCGGACCAGGTCCACGGCGATTGCGACATCAACCTTTTTCTCAACATAGTCGGGCACCGGCATATTGCCCAGCTCCTCGAGCTGCCGCCGAATATCGGTCGGGATCCGGGAGCCATCCTCCGCGAGGATTGTCCGCAGCTTCCTGAGGGCCGGGTTCTTCTCCGGAGGGATCACGTTCTTCTGAATGCGACCCCAAGTGACATGCACCCCCTGCGATTCCAAAGAGGCAACTCTCTCTCGCTGTCTCTCGATTCGGTCTCGATCCCCGGAGACTCGTCCAATGTAGAACCGAATCTCCGCCAGCGAGCGGCCCTTCAACAGTTCGCCCGCGACCTTACGGTAGTCCAAGTCGTAGGCGTCTACGCCGATCCTCCGCAGCCCGTGAACCAGTTGTTGCCGTCAATGAAGAGGACTGCTCGACCCGGAGACATCCGCAAACAAGAAGACCCCCGGGGCGCCAACTGACGGCCCGGGGGGGGTTAGATGCCTACTCTACTTTAGTCACCCGGGTGGATGGCAAACTCGGTCCAGAAACGCCGACCACTCTTGCATGAGTTCGCGTCGGCGCTCGAACAGGTCCGTCCGCCGGTAGGCGGCCTCCACCCGGTCCGAGTTCACCTGGGCCAGCGCCAGCTCGCAGACCTCGCGAGGGGCGTCGGAACATTCCGCCGCCCAGTCCCGGAAGCTCGATCGGAACCCATGAGGCACCGCCCCAATCCCGAGCCCGCGGACCATTTTCGAAATCGTCGCATCGGAGAGCGCACGGCCTCGCACTGACGGGAACACCAGGTCCGAGCCGTCCACGACGCGCCGCGCCTCCCGCAGCACCGCCAGCGCCCCGGTGGACAAGGGAACCCGTCGGCCGCCGCTTCCCGTGCGGTAGTTGATGATGAACGACTTCGCCCCCGAGGGCTGAACGCGCACCCCGAAGCCGATGAGCCGGTCGTCCCAGGCGATCCAGGGCTTGTCGGCGGGCTGGAGGTTCTCGACCGTCCGCTTGGTCAGGGTCAGCTTGACCTTGGCGGTCCGTTTGCCGGTGGTGGTGCTCATGATGCGTCGAGGTTTGGCCGGAGCCGGAAGGCCGATGCAACCCCGCGTCAACACTTCGCGTCCGATACCCGGACGGTCAGGGACACAGGGGAACCGGTGTCCGCAGGGGCCGCCTCAACTCATCGATAAATCATTGACTCATAACGCGATAACCCATACCGCCAAAGTTCCTGTATCACTTTCCGTACCACTCGTGCGGTTCGCTATTCGGCGATCGAAGCCAGGAACCGGCACTCCGCCGTATCCCGCGCCCGCGTCTATAGCAGACGGGCACTCCGTATGCCGCCGACGCGCAGTTTGTCGTGGCGCCGAGGCGGGTCACGGCCAATTTCTGCCGGTTTTCTCCCGGTGGGGGCCGGAATTACCCGCCGGCAGGGGAAAAAACACGTTCCCGCGGTTCCTTGGAGGAACGCTTACGCGGTGTGCGCTGCCTGCCTCCACCTCTGCGGAATCGCTTGAAACCTGAGTCTTGTTGTCCCGGTGTTGATCCCGAGGCTTCCTGCGGGCTCCCACAGCCACCGATGAAGCTGGCCGGAGGCCGGCCACTCAGCTTGTCACCACGCGCCTGTTCTCGGCCGGCTGTACACACGTCGCGGCCCTGCGGGCCGGGGCCGCGTGCCGGTCTGAAGACCGGCGCTCCCTGACGACCCGCGTACAAGAGAAGAACCCCGAGGCCCGATGGCCCCGGGGTTCCGTGTCGATTCAGCGAATCAGCTCAGACGCAGATGCTGTCCTACTCGATCTCGCACTTGAGGAAGTCGCCCAGGGTTGCGTCGGTCAGTTCCACGGCTGCAGTCTGATCTTCGTCTCGCCGTTCCTGGTTCCGCTCGCCACTCGCATCCCAACTGCAGGTCAGCGTGAAGGCGCGCTCCGCCGAGCAGCCGAACGTTCCGCTGGCAAACTTGACGTTCACTTCCCGCGTCCAGGTCGAGTCACAAATGCTGCCGTCCTGGTCGTCGCCGCCGTCGTCCTCGGTGCAATCGACCACGTCCTCCCGGTCGCCAGACAGGTTGTCGGCTTTGCCATCCGGATCGAAGTCAAACTCCTCCGTCTCGCCTTCGTTGTCAGCGTTCAGGATGTCGATCTTGCCGAAGTCGCCGAGATTCGGGTCCCCGTCGTCGTCGACCATGGAAATCTCGATGTGGGTCTGGTTGTCCTGTGCCGCGCCACCAACAAAGTTGGTGCCACCGTTCTGGTCGTAGAGATCGTGCATCCCCTGCGGATCGTCCTTGATCTTGCCGTCCAGATCGTGGTCGAACCAGAGAGTGCTGAAGCGGTACGAACCCGCTCCGTCCACTTCCGCCTGAAGCTCCATGAGATGCGCGGTCGTTGCGGTTCCGGCGTCCGCATACAGGAACGTGGGGGTGGCCCAATCGCCGGAGAGAGCGGAGTCCACTTCCTCCTCGAACAGTTCTTCGCAGACATCCACCTGGTCGGCGGCGACGAAACTCACCGGGTCACAGGTGAGGCCCTCAAACGGATCCTCTTCCCAATCCACGTTGCCCCAGCCAACGTCGGCGCCCACGGGGGCGACTTCGACGGAATATCCGTTCAGATAGTCCGGGGTGCCGATGATCCGGAAGCAGTTGTCCGGCTTGTCGAGCCCGCCACGGATGTTCCGGAGGTTCCCCGCGTTGTCGACGGTGTTGTCGGGGTCGTCGGTGTAGTTCTCACACACCACCTCGTTCCCACGCGTGTCCTGCGCGGACACCATCAGGGCGTCTCCGTAATCGGCGTTCGACGTGTCTCCGTCGTCGTCGGCAGCTGCTTCCGCTGTGCTGTCGGCCACACCATCACCCAGGTCCATCGGCAGGGCCTCGTCGGAGCCCTTGGCAGAGCTGCGGCCGTCTACGCTGTAGTTCTGCCCGTCTTCAACACCCGAAAAGGCGTGCGAAACGCCCATGACAAGCGAGGAACTCGTCACCCAGCCGATGTCCATGCCGTCGTTGTCGGTGGTGGTGCCACCCGCCTCGGCCTCGACCACGTCGTTATCGACCTTGCCGATCTGAATCATCAGATCAGGTTCCCAGGCCTGACACCCGGGCGAATCGGAGATCGACAACATCGGCGGCGCCGGTCCGACGGCGCACTGGAACGGGCCGCAGGTGACGAGCGTCGCGTCCCCGATCGGAAGCGGAACCTGATTGGCCCCGATCTCCACCGGCTGGACCGCGAAGGTAGCGCCGGTAGTGACGACCATGCTCTGCAGGGCGTTCCAATCCACGTAGAGGAACGGGACGTTGGGCCCCGGGATGAGGCCGATGGGCGCGGCGTGCTCGACGAAGGGCGCCGAGACGATGGCCGGCATGTTCACCATCACCATCATCTGCGGATTGACCTTCGCCATCGCCGCGGCCTCGTCGTTGTCCACGTCCGGATGCATCGGATAAGGCGACTTCGCATCGTCCGGCACCGAGAACATCACCTCAAATGGAGTCGGCTCCGGCTCCGGCTCCGGCTCGGGCTCTGGCTCGGGTTCCGGCTCTGGAGCTGGCGCTGGAGTCGGCGGCGGCGCTGGCGCTGGCGTTGTCGTCGTATCGTCATCCCCGCAACCCACGAGCATGAGACCGGCGCCCAGGGTCACGGTAAGAAGGAGAAGAGGTGCATCCGCGTCGGTGACTGGCGGGTGCTGTTCGTTTATGAGTCGTCGGGCAACGTTGTGGAGATCCAGCGGGTGGTGCATCGCTCGAAGGCGTATCGGTGATTCCGGCCAGGATGGGCGCGACGGCTTTGCTCGGGATGGCAGACGACAATCCGGAGGGCGGTTCCCGTGGAACTGCCAGGGGCGAGTGTCAAGACCGCCCCAGAAACGCGCCCCACTGCTCCATGAGTTCGCGTCGGCGCTCGAACAGGTCCGTCCGCCGGTAGGCGGCCTCCACCCGGTCCGGGCTCACCTGGACTGGCGCCAGCTCGCACACCTCGCGCGGCGTGTCTGAGCACTCCGCCGCCCAGCCCCGGAAGCTCGATCGGAAGCCGCGGGGGACCGCCGGGGTCCCGAGTTCGCGGACCATTTTCGAGAGCGTTGCATCGGAGAGCGCCCGGCCTCGCACTGACGGGAACACCAGCTCCGAGCCGTCCGCGACGCTCGCAGCACCGCCAGCGCCCCCGTGGAGAGAGGAACCCGGTGCTCGCGGTTCGTCTTCATCCGCGTCGGCCGGAATCCGCTGTGCGACGCTGAGGATGTTGAGATCGAGGCTCACCTGCAACCGGGATACCCGTGGCGACAGGAACAACGCCGTGGACACTGTCCTTGCGGCCATGACTGCGGAAACCGTTGACAACTTCGTGGAGTGCGAGGTCGAGTAGGGACAAATGCCGCGGAGGTCCATGATGACTCTTGTTGAGTCGTAACCGTCCGACGCGGAAGCGGGCCCCGGGGCCTTTTGCTTTTCCCGGTTTCGGGTGGAAAGCGGAGAGGCCCGGGAACGCCGGCCAGTTCTCCCGGTGGGGGCCTTCAGACCGGCACCGCGGGCCCGTAGGGCCGCGGCGGCGGTGACCGCCTGAGCGACGACGGGGTGGTCCAGGCCTGGGCAAACACCATCCGGCCGGAACGCCTCCAGATCCCGTCAACCCACCCGTCCGCCGGCACCCCATCACCCCGAAACTGCGCGCCGTTCTCGAAGCCCGAACGTGGGATCTTCTCGAAGCCCATTGACGCCAGCCGGCCGGTTGGGCCGGGCGGCGACCTATGTCCCGTCAGGAGGAAGCTTGTCGTTTTCCTGGTTGTCGGTACCGCGACGATCGCTCACGGCAGAGTTACCTGCGACCTGCTTCCTCCGCGAGGATCTCTTCGGGGCGTCCTGGCTGGCGATGAACTTGGCGTAACGTCTCCGATCCCAAGCCATGAGTTCGTCGAAAGTGTCGAAATTCTCAGGGTTCTGCGGCAGGGGAGGCAATTTCTTGATTACCGGCGCGGGACGGAATCCCTTGATCCCGGGGGGCGCCTTGACTGGCACGCCCATGATGAACAATTCGACCCATTCGGCGAATGTGTCCGGCTCGAAGTGTCTCTTTCCGTCTTCCTGAACTATGCGAATAGCCAATGATGCTGTCCTCCGGGATCAGGTTGGCGACACGGTAGCGCAATTCCACCCGCGTTGCGCGTAATGGAGTGTCAGGAACGCGCCGGTGAGAGAGGCGGCGCCCGCCGTTCCGGAGCAGGCGATCAGAGACCCGCCGGCGAGTCCGGAGGTGAGGGTGACGCTTGGTCCCCCGGCGGCAAGCGCGGCCGTGGGTCGCTGCAGAACTTCTTGGGATAGCCGGCCCGTAGTTCCGAGAGTGTCAGGTCTTCAAATCCCAATTCTTGTCCACTTTTCGAATCCCATCGACGACCCACCCCGCCCGGCCATGAAAAAGGGGCGGGGCCTCGGGGAGGGGAGCGCGGAGCGATTCGCGGCGTCCTCGATTGGAACAGGGTCCGGAAGGCAAGCTGGCAGCGGGCCGGGTCATCGGCACCGATTTCGCGCACCCGCGCGATGCCGGCCGGAGGCGGGCCTTTCGCTGTTGCGCGTCATCTGCGCGGTTGGCGGGACGGGGCTTCGCTGTCGCGCGCCGTGAGGGTGTCTGGGGTTACGTCGGCCGTCCGCCTGCGGCGGGCGGTGCCGGTCTGAAGGCCCCCACCGGGAGAACTGGCCGGTGCTCCCTTCCGTCCCGGACCACCGCGTCCGGCAGCTTTGCGCGGTTCTTGCTGTCGCGCCCGGTGAGGGTGTTCAGGGCTACGTCAGCCGTCCGCCGGCGGCGGGCGGTGCCGGTCTGAAGGGACCCCATCGGGAGAACTGGCGAGCGTTCCCGGGCTGCACCACTGCCGGGAGAGCTGGCCAGCGTTCCCTTCCTGGCGGAGCCGTACACAGAAAACACCCGCCGGGGGGCGGGTGTCACGGGGAGCGGCGAGTGCCGCTCCCCGTGGGGCTTCCGGTCGGGTGTGACCGGGTCAGGCGATCGTCAGGTAATCGTTAGCTTGAGGCGTTGATCGAGGTCACCGTGATCGTGTTGGTCGCCTCGTCGAGGGTGCCCATCACCGTGACTTCCATGCCCAGGTGCTCCAGCGCCGCCTCGTTCGTGATGTCGAGGAGGTGGAAGCCGTCCGGGCTCGCGAGCGCGACTCCGCCGCCCCCGCTCAGGCAACCGGTGGCGCAGCCTACGTGCTCTTCGTTGCCGGCCTTGGCGAAGTCCTTGGCGCAGGCTTCATCGGCGACCCACCCGGTGTAGGCCATGTCCTCGGCGGCAGCCGCGGCGACGAAAGCGCCGCAGGCGAGGAGGGCGATGGCGAGGATGAGGAGCTTTTTCATCTGGGTTCTCCGTGGTGGCTGGGACGCGCACGGCGCGCCCGGAAAGTAAAGGAAGGCGCGCATTGTACCCGGATGGAGGCCGGGAGGCACGTGCCGTCCGAGCGCCCCCGCGTACGAAAAAGCGGGGGCGGCCGAAGCCGCCCCCGCCGGGTCGTGAAAGGGCCTACGTCAGGAGGCCGGGTTCTTGGTGATAGTGACGGCGCCGCCGATCCGCCACGGCCCATTCCTGTTCACACCTGCCTTGGAGCCCTCGGTCGCCTGCAGGCAAACGCGCACCAGCATGTTCTCCGCTTCGTTTCCGGGAACGTGGAGCACTGCCGACGAGAACTCGAACCCGCCCAAAGTGTTGTTGTCGTCGGCCGTCAGAGTGACCGGGGCGAAATTCCATTGCATTTGGTCACCTTGGCTGCTACTCGTCAGGCTGCAATCGTCCTGGCCCGGGTGAGCGGTCTGCGTCCGAGTGCCGGAAACGTCGTGGTACTGCGGGTACGTGATGATCTTGGCCGTGTATTCGTCAGCCTCCCGAGGCAGGGTGGTGCCCGCGTTCCGGGTTGCCACAGTCCAGGTGTGGATTTCCGTCTGACGGACCCCGGCGCCGTCTCTCGCCGTTACAGTCCGGCCGCGCTGGTGAACCGGCGCCGGCGGCTGGCCCGGCGTCGTGTAGATCTCATCGGCATGCACGGCCCAGTCGGTGCTACCCGTCGTATTCGAGTACCGCAGGCACAGCGAATAGCCCGCATAGTGAACGATCCCGCTATCGACCGTGTGGCTGAGGGTGAGACCCAGATCCGCTTCACCGTCATCGATGTGATCGCCGGCAGCGCAAGCCTTCTGAACATCGGGTGCCGACGAGTCATCCATGATGGAGCCATCGTTGCGTCCCTGATCCTCGACAAGACGGAGCTCCCACTCGAAGTCGGGAATCAGATTGATTGCCGTCCAACTCATGGATTCCGTAACACCATCTTCATCCACGGGCGTTTCTGGCATCGGCGCTGCGGGAGCGACCACTCCCCAGGCGAAGGAAAGGCCCTTCTCGTCGTCGTCGAGGTCGTCGTCCTGAATCCGCACACACAGACCCCGGACGTCGCCGGGTGAGAGGTCCATGATCTCTTCGCTGAACTCGGTGCCCGAGCCTGTATCGAAGTCGACGTCCTCGCACGGGTCCGCGTCATCGTCGAAGGTGTCCAGCACCTGCCACTCGTACTCGGCGCCGGCCATCGGCTCCCAACTGAAGGTGATGCTGTTCGCGGTGCTCTCCCAGGTCACGCTCAGGTCGCCCATCCCGCCGGACGTGGTCACCTGCTGCCGGCCCGTGGTGCTGCCGTCCGTCTCGGCCCAGGCGCCGGTAGCGTTGGCGGAGTCGTCAGCCGCCGGGATGCCCCGTACCCGGAATTCGTAGTCGGTTCCCTCGCTCAGACCGCTGGCGACGCACGTCGTGCCCTCCACTTCGTTGTCCCCGCCGTCGCCGCACTCGGCGTCATTCCAGGATCCGCCGGCGCCGGCCAGACGCTGCTCGACCTCGTAGGTTTCGGCGTCGTCAACCTCGCCCCAGTCCAGGACGATCGAGTCGTTCTCCGGATCCGAACTCCGGAAGTTACCGGGAGCGTCAAGCGCGACCGCCGCCAGCGGGGCGCTGGTCGTCCCCGGCGTGCCGTCGGTCCAGTCGCTGAAGGTCAGATCGGTCAGCGAAGTGCCCGTGCCGGAACGCACCCGGAAATGCCCGGTCGTGTTGCCCGACAGGTTCTCGATCGTGTAGAAGGTCGTCGGGGCGACGATCAGGAACGTCTGGTCGGCGTCCGTGAACGCGGTGTCCGTGCTGAACTGGCCCTGGTAGCCGAGCACGCCCTCAACCGCATCCCACATCCAGGTGATGGAGTCGTGGGTAGCCGCTGACACCCGAAGGTTCTCAGGGGTTACGGGACCCGTCGGCTCAGGTTCCGGCGGCGGCGTGGGTGTGGGCGTCGGCGGCGGCGGAGCCGGTGTGGTCGGGGTGGGCACCTCTTCGTCCCCGCAGGCCGAAATCATGAGGCCGGCGCCGAGCAGCAGCGCGAGCAACAGGGCCCACCCGCCGACGGATGTGAACTTGCCAGTGAACGACTTCATGCCACCTAACCTCCCGGTGCGGTGCGTGTGGACCAAGCTAGACAAGGCCCAAGCGGATATACATGGGCTCGCAGCCTACCACACTTCAAGGCCGCTCTTCTACCGCAAACCCGGCGCACACGGGGCGCCGGTGAGGGCGTAATTCATGCCCTCCAGATCCTGCAGGAAGCCCATTCTATGCGTAACTGAAGGCGAATGCTCCCGCGAACCGGAACCCGCCCGGGGCGTGGGCCGCCGGAGCGCACCGGGCGTCAGGGCGATGCGCCCTCGTCGAGGGAGACCGAGCAGACGGGCCGTTCGGGAGGCGGGAGCGGTTCGCCCTCGGCGAAGACCCGGCAGGCGGCGTTCTCCGGCAGGGGGAACCGGGAGCGGTCGCCGTCCAGCATCCGGAGCGCGCGCGGCACTGACGTTGGCAGAGCGCGGTGTCATCGGCGCTGGTTTCGCGCTCCCGCGCGATGCCGGTCGGAGACCGGCGCTCCAAGCCGTCCGCGCGCTTCTTCGCTATCGGCGGTACGCGGTTTCCGCTGTCGCGCGCCATCTGCATGGGGGGCGGTACGTGGTTTCGCCCCGCTCTGCGGGGCTGTGCCGGCCAGAGGTCGGCGCTCCTGGCCGTCCCCGCGCTTCTGCTCGGTCGGCGATGCGTTCCATCAGTCGGCTAGTGCGACGGGCATTGGACCATCTCTTTCAACGGGAGGTTCTCGAGCCCCCCGCGGGTAGAGCGGGTGTCCAGGGTCATGCGGGTTGAGGACGACGTTTTTCGGGGATCCGGGGTGTAGGGCGCCCCGCGCCCCAGTTCCCAGGCGAGCTGCGCGTGAAACTGCTCTCCCTCGCTGAACACCGGAGGAATCTCGGTCAGGAGGGGGGACATGATGTAGTCGCCCAGGTTCAGCACGTGGAAAAAGCCGAGGGCGTGCCCGACTTCGTGCATCGCCACCGGGTAGAGGTCACAGGCGTCGAGGCACTCGACGTTGATGAGGGCAATGCCCTCGGTCAGACCGACGCCGGCTGCCCCGCACGGGCCGCGGGGTCCCTCCCAAAAGTCGTTTTCGACAGCGATGATGTCCACCCATCCGTACTCGTCCTTGAGGCTCCTTCCGGTGGTGATCCGGCCAACGAATTCCTGGCCGGTGATCTCCTTCACGGCGGCCCGGATCGCATCCCTGATCGTGTCCTCCTGGGTGGAGGTGAATCGCCAACCCCTTCCCGGGCTGACGAGATGGAAATCGGGCACGAAAGGAAGGACGGCCGTGATCCGATTCTCGACATCCCTCTCTCCCCAGAAGTTCCTGCAGGACCACCACCGTCTGGGCGTTGTAGCACTGCTGGAATCCCTCCGCGCTCGTCTTCATGATCCGGCTCTCCGGATCCGTGAAGTTGCTCTGCGCCTTCCGGTCCGGCTCGCCGTAGCTCCGCTTGTACGGCTTCCTCCCCCGCGAAGATCGACCCGAGCCCGGCTGCCGCCCCCGGTCGTCATCGGCCCGCCGCTGCGCCGCTTCCAGACGCTCCTTCGCCTCCCGGATCGCCAACAGACGCCGCTCCCGACGCCGCAACTCCTCCGGCAGTTCGTCCCCCCGATCCCCCTTCCCGTAGCGGCGATCCTCCTCCTCATCCTTCTGCGTCGCCGCCGCCAGCAACCCCTCGATCTCCTCCCCCAAGCGCGCCTCCTCCTGCAACATCCGGTCGTAGCTCATCGCCTTCCGCTTGCTCGCGCTCGCGCGCACCTTCGTCCCGTCGATCGAGAGTGTCCCGAAGCGAACCAGCCCCATCTCCCGCGAAACCCGAACCACCTCCAAAAACAACGCCCGGAAGTCCGACAGATGACGATGCCGGAACTCGCAGATCGTCCGATGCTTGGGAAAGTTCCCCGCCGCCAGCATCCGAAACGCCACGTCCTCTTCCAGCTTCCGCGCTATCCCCCGCGACGAGAAAACCCCCGTCGCATACCCGTAGATCAACACCTTCACCATCATCGCTGGCGAATACGGCGCGTTCCGACGACCGTCCCCCTCATAGGGAGCGTAAAACGCCGAAAGATCCAGCGAATCCACCACATCGCTCACCTGGTGCGCCAAGTGCCCCTCCGCAACCCACTCCCTCACCTTCGGCGGCATCAGCAGAATCTGATCCGGCTGATATGCACGAAATCTCGTCGGCATCCTCAACCTCCTACCCGTACCAGAACACACCTCCTACAGCTTGACAATCCCTCAACCCTCTCAGACGCAAGAACTTCCTGCGGCGCAGACTCCTAGACGGAACCTATGCTGGTATGCAACAGTACGACAGTTGACTAATACAATTCATTACGAAGACGGACCATGAACCGACTCTCCCTCCCTCTGGCGCGTCTTTCCCCGACGTACGATGTCGTGGTCATCGGGTCCGGCTACGGCGGGTCGGTCGCAGCGTCCCGGATGGCGCGTTGTGGAAAGCGCGTCGCGGTCCTCGAACGCGGCCGGGAGATCCCGACCGGCGAGTTCCCGCGGACGGTCTTTGACGCGCAGGGGGAACTGCAGATCAACTCGTCACGGCTGCGCGCCGGCTCCCGGACGGGTCTCTTTGACCTTTCCATGAACGATGAGTTGCACGTCCTCGTCGGCTGCGGGCTCGGCGGCACCTCGCTCATCAACGCGAACGTTGCCCTGAAGGCGGACCAGCGGGTGCTCCGCGACCCTGCCTGGCCGGAGGCGCTGACAGGCGATCCGGCGCTCGAGCTCGGCTACGAGCGGGCGCTGGACATGCTCGAACCCATGACCCTTCCCGAAGATCGTCCGATCGCGAAGGTGGAGGCGCTGCGGGCCGCCGCCCACTCCATGGGCGTGCCGTTCACACCGCTTCCCATCAATGTGGCGTTCGAGTCCGGGACGAACGCCGCGGGCGTCGCGCTTGAGGCGTGCACCTTCTGCGGCGACTGCTGCTCCGGCTGCAACATCGGCGCGAAGAAGACAACGATGATGACGTGGCTGCCGGACGCCGTGAACCACGGCGCGGAGGTCTTCACCCGGGCGAGCGTCTCCCATATCGAGCGTGCGCCGGGCGGCGCCTGGCGGGTGCACTACCGCGCGGTCGGATTCGCCCGCGACCGCTTCGAGGACGGAGGCCTTTCCATTACGGCGCCGGTGGTGATCCTCGGCGCCGGGAGCCTCGGGTCCACCGGCATCCTGCTGCGGTCACGCGAGCGCGGACTCGACCTCTCGCCGGCGCTCGGCAGGGGCTTCACCGGCAACGGCGACGTCCTGGGCTTCACCTATAACGGACGCCTCCCGGTCGGCAGCGTCGGCATCGGACAGCGGGAGTTGGGGGTAGACCCGCCGGGGCCGGCCATCACGGGGGCCATCGACCTCCGGAACACCGATGCTGTCCGCGATGGACTGATCATTGAGGAGGGCGTCATTCCGAGCCCTCTCGCACCACTGCTGCCGCCTTCCCTCAAGGCCATGGCTTCCCTGTCCGGCAAGGACACCGACAGCGGCCTGTCCGACTGGCTCGACGAACGCCGTAACGAGATCGAGAGCCTCGTTCGGGGGTCCTACGCAGGGGCGGTGCACAGCTCCCAGGTGCTGCTCACGATGGCCCACGACGACGGGGCCGGTGAAATCCGGCTGGACGACCACGGCCGGCCGCGCGTCCACTGGCCGGGGGTGGCGCGGCAGAAGATCTTCGCCGACATCGCGCGCCGGGGAGAGGAGATCGCCCGGGCGCTCGGCGCCACCTGGATCGAAAATCCGCTTGCCCGCCGTCTCCTCGGAGAGAACCTCATCACCGTCCATCCGCTGGGCGGGTGCAACATCGCCCGGGATCGGGATTCAGGAGTAGTGGATCACAAGTGCCGCGTGTTCGACGCCGGCTCCGACGATCCCGCGGCGGTTCACGAAGGTCTCTATGTCTGCGACGGCGCGGCGATCCCGTCCCCCGTGGGCGTCAACCCACTCCTCACCATCTCGGCGATCGCCGAACGCGCCGCGATCCATATCGCGCGCGACCGCAACTGGCGTTTCGATGTCAGCCCGAACGCCGGCGCGCCCGCGCGCCGCGCCGCCCCGTCAACCGGAGAACGGCCCGCAGGAGTCCGGTTCACGGAGCGGATGGTGGGTTTCCTCGGCGAGGGGGACGACTACTGGGAGGCGGCCGAGGCAGGACGCACGATCGAGTCGTCCTTCGGGTTCGTGTTCTCGATCACGGTGAGCGATGTGGAACGGATGATCGCAGACCCGGCCCACGAGGCGGACCTTTTCGGAAGCGTGGACGCGCCGGCGCTCTCCCCTGCCCGGCTCATGGCTTCGGGCGGCCGCTTCAACCTGTTCCGGGACGATGGCGCCGGGACGAAGCGGATGGAGTATCACGCGACCCTGACGGCCGAAGATGGAATCCGCTACGACTTCCGCGGTCACAAGGTGGTGCGCGACGACCCGGGGTTCGACCTGTGGCCGGACACGACGACGCTGTTCATTGAAGTGCGCCGCCTGGACAGTGCGGAGGACTCCGCCCCCCTCCGCGGAGTGCTCCGGATCGTGGTGTCGGATTTCATCCGGCAACTGACGACGATGCAGCCGACCCGCGGCGACTCCGCGGGAGCGCGCGCGAAGGCGCTGGCCGATTTCGGTGGGTTCTTCGCCGGCTCGCTGTTTGAAGTCTATGGCGGGGTCGGGCGGCCGTTGCAGCGGTTCGACGACGACGCGCCGGCCCGGAAACGCCGGGCGTTGCGCTGCGGCGTGGGCAGGGCGTTTCCCGTGATGACGGAAGACGGGAAGCGCCTGCGGCTGACCAGGCACCGGGGCGGTGAACGGGGACCGGTTCTCCTGAGCCACGGGCTCGGCGTTTCCAGCCTGATCTTCTCGATCGACACCATCGAGACGAACCTTGTGGAGTACCTGGTCGAAGCCGGGTACGACTGCTGGCTCCTCGACTACCGGTCCAGCATTGACCTCCCGTACGCCGGCGAACCGCACACCGCGGACGACGTCGCCCGCTATGACTACCCGGCGGCGGTCGCAACGGTCCGGGAGGTGACTGGCGCCGCGGACGTGCAGGTGATCGCCCACTGCTTCGGGGCCACGACCTTCACGATGGCGATGCTCTCCGGGCTGCAGGGAGTCCGCTCCGCCGTCATCTCCCAGATCGGACCGCACGTCTTCGTCCCCTGGTTCCCCCAGCGGCTGCTCGCGCACCTGCGCGTCCCCTGGTTCTTTGGCCTCCTCCGGCTGCGGGCCGTGGACGTGACCGCCCGTAACCGGGACCCGCGCTGGCTTCGAGCACTGGATCGGGTGCTGTATCGGTTGCTCCCGCTCTCCGGCAGGCAAAGCGCTGACAGCGCGACCAGCAACCGCATCACCGCTCTCTACGGGCCGCTCTACGAGCGGGACCAATTGAACGCTGCGACCTTCGACGATGCCCTGCCGGAGATGTTCGGCGAGGCCAACGTCGCGGCCTTGGCCCAGTTGGCGCTGATCGCGCGGCGCCGCCGGATCGTGGACGCCGACGGCCGGGACGCCTACCTCCAAGAGCTCGCAGGGCTCAACCTTCCCATCTGCTTCATCCACGGCGCGCTGAACGGGACGTTCCTCCCGAAGAGCACCCGGAAGACGGTCCGTCTCCTGAGGCGCCGGTTCGGCGCCGAGCAGTACTCGCGCCACCTGATCCCGAGCTACGGTCATATTGACTGCATCTTCGGGAAGGACGCCGCGCGCGATGTCTATCCGCTGATTCGCGAGCATCTCGACACACATTGACTTCGGCCCGCGCGTCCTCTCGCTTGACCGCCGTGCTCCGGCGATTGTTCCGCCGCACCCGAAAACCCCCGGCGTATCGGTCACCGTCCGTCGGCCCGATTCTCGGCGCGCTCACCCAAACCGGCGTCCGCGTCTTCTGCCAGTGGCGGCCGGAGGCCGGCTCCGGCTACGCGCTGCTGGCAGTGTGGCGACTCGACGGCTCCGGTCAACCCGAGGAAGGCACGACCAAGGTGATCCGCCTCAATCCCAATTTTGCGGATTCGGGGGTTTTCGTGGTCGAGGGGTTGACTGCCGGGCGGAAGCACGCCTACCGCGTCGGGGTCTTCACCGCCGCGGACTACGAGGAAGCCAGGGCGTGGGCGCGGGCGCACCCGCTTGCATGGGGCCCGGACGCCCCCATCTTCCGGACGCGGCGCTCCCACCCGGACTCCCATCGGATCGTGCTGGGTTCCTGCCGCTACGCCCTGAGACTTGGGTCCGACGACTCGGACGCGTTCCTGTTTGACGACCGGTCGGACAAGGCCTATGGCTCCATGCTCCGGCTACATGAGGAGAGACCGTTCGACAACCTGGTCTTCGTTGGAGACCAGATCTACGCCGACGACCTCAACGATCTCCGCAACGACGTGAGCTTCCGGCAGTACGCGAGCCGCTATGAGGCCCTCTACAGAACCCGCTGGTTCCGAAGGCTGAGCAGTGTCGTACCGACCGTCAATACCCTCGACGATCACGAGATCGAAGACAACTATCCGGCCAAGGCGGACCGCACGAAACTCCTGACCAAGGTGCCCTCCGCACTCCACGCCTTCGACATCTTCCAGATGTCCTACTCACCGCTGTACGAGGCGTCCGGCGGCCGCATCGTCGGCCGGCCGAATCGGTACTGGTACACGTTCCGGGACGGGATCGTCGAGTACTTCGTAACCGACACGCGGACGGAACGGGACCTCCGGGAGGGCGCGAGCGAATCGCGACTCTTCTCGGAAGCCCAACTGTCTGCCCTGCTGCATTGGATGACGGACGATTCGGACTGCGTTTACAAGGTCGTTCTGGCGGCCATTCCGCTCGCACCCGTGTCGAAAGGCACGCTCCATGGACTCGGCGGAATGGAGGGAGGCCGCCCGGACAAGTGGGACGTGTCGCCGAAACAATTGGACAGTTTCCTGAGCGCCACACAGAGGGTCCGGCAGCGCCTGGTGGTTCTTTCGGGAGACATCCATGTCAGCACAGTTGGTGTGGTGAGGGGCGAAGCCTCCATGTTTCACAACATCGTATCGAGTCCCGTCTACTGGCCGTACCCCCACGGTTCCGCCGTGGATTTCCACCTGGACGGCGATCTCACTCGGGAATTCCGGTACGAATGCTCCCCGCTGATCGCCACCGACAACTTCGCCGAGGTGGAGTTCTGCCCGGACCGTCTCAGAGTGCGTTTCTGGCCTCGAAAGATCAAGTCCGGGACGACCGCCCCGCTGTTCCATTACACACACTCTTACGACGGCGAATCCTCGGATCCTCCAGCGAACTGACGCCGAGTCCCTCCGGGAGCGCTCAGGAGCATGCTATTGGTTCGATCCGGATGGCCGCGGCATGGACTCCGAGCGCCTGCCGCTCCAGAGCGGCCAGGGCTTGCTCAATCGGCGGTGCGCCGGCTTGCAGGTACGCACCCGAGAATTCCAGTAGCGACGAGAGCTCCAGGGCAGCCCTTCTGGAGGGTGCGACGAGGGGGTTGTTCTCCACGCCCGTTTCCGCCAAGAAGGTCAGGTAATACTTCAGGGCGGCCTTCCGGGCGTTCGTGATGTCGCTTCCGGTGCGCGCCGCTCTCCGCGCGAACTCCCCGTAGGCTTCGGCCAGTTCGTGATACCGCGGGGGTGCCGGCCGAACCGTCTCCACCGCCCCTACGAACTGCTGGAACTGCTCGCACTGGGAAAAATAGTCCAGCACGAAGAACAGTTGTCGCACCGCCCGATGGCGCTCTTCTCCGCTACCCTCCATCTTGCCGAGCGCGGCCAAGAGATGGCGGACCGACCCCGCGCCGTCGCGCCGATTCGCGCACCGCTCCTGCTCGACGGCCGAGCATTCCGCGTAGTGCATCCCGAGCGCCAACTCTTCCTGGAAGCTGCGAAACCGTCCCCGGACCGCAGGAGACGCGTCGGGAACCCTCCCGAGGAGGGCCCCCGATTCCGAGGTGACCACCACACTGCGGCCCCTGGCTTGCAGCCGTCTCGTCACGGGAGCCAGCGTGTTCTCGTCCATTTGCGGAAACTCGCGGTGGACCTCATCTCCCACCCGAAGGGTGGTTCCCGGGAGTGGCTCTCCCGCCGCGTCGAACAGATAGACCGATGACGGCAGTTCGGGATCGAACCTGGAGACCGGCGGTTGGAACGTCATTCGGAAGAGAAAGAAACCGGCGCCCACGAGTTCAACCAGCACCAGGCCGTACAAAGCCTTGAGATACCCCGGTCTGAGGTGCAGTACCCCGATCATCCCCAGAATCGTGACGATGAAAGTAACTCCGATGGCGGACACCGCCATCCATCCGATGACTTCTCCCTGCAACATGTGGATACCTGCCCGTGTGTGAAGAAACCTACGCGAAGAAGGCGCCGCCCGGCGGCGCCGTGCCCAGACTCAGGAACCGCAGGACCGATGCGTCGCCATTGCCGCCGCATCCCGCAGCCGCCAGGGCAACAAGCGCGCCGACGCCGAGAAATCGGCGCGGAAGTTTCACCGGGGCCGCTGCCGAGACGGGGCCGCCACCAGAAGGCCGGGCATGGCGGTAGCCAGGTTGTCTAGGGTGCTGAGTCCGGTCATGCCCCCGGCCCCGGCTTCGGACATGGCGAACCTGGGCGGCAGCGGTTGCTCGCGAGATCGGTAGATCATAGGCAGGATCATGGCTTGGCGGGACGGCGTCCCTTTGGATTGGAAAGCTCTCGGGTTCGTGGTCTCTAGTGCCAAGCTCGCCGACCGGATTGTATTGGACTGCTGAATGATGGGCGGCCGTCTGTAGAACGGTGTCGGCATCTTTTCTCGTTGGGGGATGTGCCGAGGCGGGCGTCATGCAGGGACTGGGCGATACGCGGTTCCGCGGCCCTGCGGGCCGCGGTGCCGACCAGAGGTCGGCGTTCCAAGCCGTCCCCGCGCTTCTACTCCGGGAGCGATATGCGCTCTCGCCGCGCTTCGCGCAGCGTGCCGGCCCCCACTGGGAGAACTGGCCGGAGGCCGGCGTTCCAAGCCGTCCCCCGCGCTTCTGCTCGGTCGGCGATGCGTTCCATCAGTCGGCTAGTGCGACGGACATTGGACCACCTCTTTCAACGGGAGGTTCTCGAGCCCCCGACCGGTAGAGCGGGTTTCCAGGGTCATGCGGGTTGAGGACGACGTTTTTCGGGGATCCGGGGTGTAGGGCGCCCCGCGCCCCAGTTCCTAGGCGAGCTGCGCGTGAAACTGCTCTCCCTCGCTGAACACCGGAGGAATCTCGGTCAGGAGGGGGGACATCATGTAATCGCCCAGGTTCAGCACGTGGAAAAAGCCGAGGGCGTGCCCGACTTCGTGCATCGCCACCGGGTAGAGGCCGCAGTCGTCCAGGCGCTCGACGTTGATGAGGGCAATGCCCTCGGTCAGACCGACACCGGCCGCTCCGCACGGGCCGCGGGGTCCCTCCCAAAAGTCGTTTTCGACAGCGATGATGTCCACCCATCCGTTCTGGTCCTTGAGGCTCCTTCCGGTGGTGATCCGGCCAACGAATTCCTGGCCGGTGATCTCCTTCACGGCAGCGCGGATCGCATCCCTGATCGTGTCCTCCTGGGTGGAGGTGAATCGCCAACCCCGTCCCGGGCTGACGAGATGGAAATCGGGCGCGAAAGGGAGGACGGCCGTGATCCGATTCTCGACATCCCTCTCCCCCCACCGGTTCCTGCAGGATTCGTCGGTAAAGCCGTTGGGGCAGTCGAAGCCGTCAAAGACCAGCTCTCGCCACAGGCTCAGATCGAACCGGTCCTCCACGATGACGTCGAAAGAGGCTGTTGCGGTGACGAAACCAGGTTGGGAGGCAGTGACGGTGACCTCCACTTCACCGGCCTCGACTCCGGTCACGGTTCCCCGGAATACGCCGGCGCGCACGGCCTCGCCGGAAACCTCGACGGCCCCGGTACTGGCGGAAATGGTGTAGTTCGCGTCGACGGCCGCCGTGAGGGTGGCGTTGAATGTCTCTGTCTCTCCCACCTGGACGTTGATCTCGTCGGGAAGACCGTTCCAGCCGAGCGGCTGGGGCGGTGGCGGGGCTGGAGCGGCAGGCGAGCCGCCGTCCCCCCCGCATCCGGCAAGCAGCATGCTGAGTCCAGCACCGAGCAACGCACCGGTAGCGAGGACAAGAGTCCTCCATTTCGATCGGTTCGACGTCGGGGTCGCTCGTTCGGAACCCCTGGGCTTTGTCGCGCTCAGGCCGCGGCGAGTGCGCGGGGTTCCCGTTTCCTTGTCCCGTGGACGGACGGGCATGGGCCACCTCCGCTGTGGAGGCTGAACCAGGGAATGCAGAAAGTCAATAGCTCGGGGCTTTGAGCCGGCGCTTCCCGGATGGCAGAGGGTACGTTGTCTCTGCTGCCCGCCTGCGGCTTCCGAGGGCTCAGGGGGCCGCCGCGGGCGGGACGGCGGAGCCTGGGACGAGGTGTGTCTGGATCAACGTTTCGACACTGGTGATCCGCTCTTCGACTGCGCTTCGCGCAGCGTGCCGGCCGGAGGCTGGCGTTCCTGGCCGTCCCCGCGCTTTTTCTCAATCGGCGGTACGCAGTCTCGCGGCACTGCGGGCCGCGGTGGCGGTCAGCGTCATCGGCGCTGGTTTCGCGCTCCCGCGCGATGCCGGTCGGAGGCCCCCACCGGGAGAACTGGCCGGCGCTCCAAGCCGTCCCCGCGCTTCTTCACAATCGGCGGTACGCGGTTTCCGCTGTCGCGCGCCATCCTTTCCCTTGGGGGGTACGCGCCGAGAGGGGCGTCATCCTGAGGGTTGGGGTCTGCGCGGCCGCGGCCCTGCGGGCCGCTGTGCCGGCCCCCACCGGGAGGACTGGCCAGAGGTCGGCGTGCCCTGGCCGGCGGGCCATGACGCTGGGTGGGGTTGGCGTTCCACCGGGAGAACTGCCCAGCGCTCCTGCCTGTCGCGCGCCGTCTGCGCCTTGACGGGTACGTGCCGAGAGGGGGGTCATCCTGAGGGTTGGAGCCTGCGCGGCCGCGGCCCTGCGGGCCGCTGTGCCGACCGGGAGGTCGGCGTTCCCGTGCCAGCCGGTCGTGACGGTGGGTGGGGTTGGCGTTGTGGCAGGCAGCGCTGTACATAAAGAAGAACCCCGGGGCCGGATGGCCCCGGGGTTCCCGTTTGATTTCGGATCAGACGGTTTTCAGGAGACGCAGATCCTTACTTCGCCTCGCACTTGAGGAAGTTCGCCAGGTTGCCGCCGCCGTCAAAATCATTCGCCGCTTGCGGCAGCGCATTGCGCCCATCCGCCATGCCGCCGTCGGCGTCCCAGGTGCACTTGATGCTGACCGACCGGGTGGTCGAGCAACCGAAGGTGCCGTCCGCGAAGAGAACGTCGGCTTCCCGGGTCCAGACCGCGTCGCAGATCGTGCCGTCATCGTCGTCGCCGCCGTCGGCCTCGGTGCACTTACGGACGCTGGCTTCGAAGATGCCGCCCGCCGGGTAGTTGTCCGCCAAGCCGTCCGGATGGGTTGCGTTGTCATCGGTGGCGGTTTCGTCAACGTCCGTGTCTTCGTCGTCGTCGTCGCTCGCCATGTCAACCTTGCCGAGGTCACCGGCGTTCGGGTCCATGTCGCCGTCGGTCAGGAACTCCCAGATCATCTCGATGTTGCCATCGTCCTGATTCTGGTCGTAGAGGTCGTGCATCGCGTTGGCGGTCCCGTCGACGGTCCCGGCCCGATTCGCACTGCCGTCCTTCTTGATCTTGCCGTTCAGGTTGTCGTCGAACCACAAGGTCTTGAAGAACTTGCCGGTGGTCGCGTCACCGTCGTCCATCGCGGAGTTCTTGGCGGCGGCCCTCCACATGACGATCTGGTTGTCGCCGTTGAACACAACCTCCGGGTTCCAGTCGTCACTGTCACCGACCGCGTAGTCCACTTCGGCCTCGAACATCGCGCAGATGTCGACCTCATCGGCCACCATCATGGTCATCGCGTCGCACTTCAGATCCTCGAACGGATCCTCTTCCCAGTCCACGCGGCCCCAGGCGACCCCGGCGCCCTGCGGCTGGAGTTCGATGCTGTAGCCGGCGAGGTAGTCGGGAGCGTTGTCGGCGGGACCCGGACCCAGCAGGCGGAAGCAGCCCTTGGGCTCGAAGAGCGACGACGAGCCGGTGGGCGCGGCATAGTCGTTGTCGCAGGCATCGATGTCGTCGTTCGTTGTATCTGCGTCCGCGTCAGGACCGGCGTCCGTCCGGACGATGCCCTCGACCCAATTCATGGTCAACGTCGCGCCGGTGCTGCTCTTCGCCACCTCGACCGTCGTCGACGTGTTCTGCCCGTTCGACACGCCCGACCAGGAGTGCTTCACCTTCAGGGCGACGCTGGAGGTGATGACCATGCCCAGGTCAACGCCGTCGTTCCCCGTATCGTCTTCGTCATCGGCGATGACGTCGTTGTCGATCTTGCCGACCTGGATGTCCACCATCGGATCCCACTTGTTGCAGGCGCCCGAGTTGGCGACCGAGATATCCGGCGCGTCCATGCCCGCCGCACACTCGAACGGACCGCAGGTCACGAAGGTGGCGTCGCCGATCGGGATCGCAACCTGGTTCGCTCCGATCTCAACCGCCTGTACCGCGAAGGTGGCGCCGGTGCCGATCACCATGCTCTGCATGGCGTTCCAGCTCACGTAGGTGAACGGCGCGTTGCCGCCCGGGACGAGGCCGATTGGGCTGGCGCCCGCCACGAAGGTCGGCGACACGATGGCCGGCATGTTCACCGACACCATCATCTCGGAGTTGACCATGGCCATGGCGGTGGCCTCGTCGTCGTCCTTGTCCGGAACCATCGGGTAGTCGGAGTCCGCGTCCTCCGGCACCGAGAACATCACCTCGAACGGTGTCGGCTCGGGTTCCGGCTCGGGCTCGGGTTCCGGTTCCGGCTCGGGTTCCGGCGCCGGAGCTGGCGGCGGCGCGGGAGCCGGGGCCGGCGTGGTGGTGGTGTCGTCATCACCGCAGCCCGAGAGCACGAGACCGGCACCCAGGAACATGGCAAGAAGGAGAAGAGCGCGAAGCCCCCTCAGGTGGGTGAAAAAGCCCTCTTGGGGCGCGAAAACGGTGTATAGTTCCGGTTCTCCTGCGTCCGCCATTAGTGACTGGCCGCGTGTTCCAGAGAGTCGTGTCTTGTTCCTTTTTATCACCTGTTTTTCAATGAGTTAAAATGCTCACCGGTGCCGCTGGGTTCCCTCTGAAGCTCATGGATGCCTGTGAATGAAGTGATATACAAATGACGCGATCTTCACCCCGTACGCCATGACGCGCCGACCCTACCGACTCTCCGCCCGCTTCGTCGCAACCGTCCGGAATCCCGGCCGCTACGGGGACGGGCGCGGCTCCGGAGGACTGTCCCTGCTCGTGAGGCGGACCACAGGCGGCGACCTCGCCAAGTCCTGGGCGCAGCGCATCATCGTGGACGGACGAGCCCGCAACCTCGGACTCGGAACCTGGCCGCACGTCAGCCTGGCCGAGGCCCGCGAGAAGTGCGTTCTGAACCGGGTGGCTCGGCGTCGGGGCGATCTGGTCCTGGCCGGCCGCAAGCGGACCGTTCCGACCTTCGGGGAAGCCGTCGACAGCGTGGTCGCGATCCACGCGGCGGGTTGGACGGACGGCGGCAGGTCGGAGAAGCAGTGGCGGGCGAGCCTCCGGGATTACGCCATGTGGAGACTCGGAGAAATGCCGGTCAATCGGATCGGGACGGCGGACGTGATGGCGGTCCTGCTACCGATCTGGGCGGAGAAGCGGGAGACCGCCCGCCGGGTGCGGCAGCGCATCTCCGCCGTGATGCGCTGGGCCGTCGCGCAGGGCTATCGGGAAGACAACCCTGCCGGAGACGCCATCGGCGCGGCGCTGCCCAAGACCGGCGTCCGGACCATGCACCAGCCGGCGCTGCCGTATACGGAGGTTCGCGGAGCGATGGAGCGGGTGCGTGCGTCGAGGGCCTATCCCTCAACCGTGCTGGCCTTCGAGTTCCTCGTGCTCACGGCTTGCCGGAGCGGTGAGGTGCGCGGCGCCCGGTGGAAGGAGATGGACCTTGAGGCGCGGGAGTGGCGGATTCCGGCGGAACGGATGAAGACGAACCGGGACCACCGGGTTCCCCTGTCCACCGGGGCGCTGGCGGTGCTGCAGGAGGCGCGGAGCGTCGCGGACGGCTCGGACCTGGTGTTCCCGTCAGTGCGAGGCCGTGCGCTCTCCGATGCGACGATCTCGAAGATGGTCCGCGAACTCGGGATCGGGGCGGTTCCCCACGGGTTCCGTTCGAGCTTCCGGGACTGGGCGGCGGAGTGCTCAGACGCCCCGCGCGAGGTGTGCGAGCTGGCGCTGGCCCATGTGAACTCGGACCGGGTGGAGGCCGCCTACCGGCGCTCGGACCTGTTCGAGCGTCGGCGCGAACTCATGGAGCAGTGGGCCTCGTTTCTGGAGCGATCCTGACATTCGCGCATGACGTAGTTGTATGGTTCTCTACTTGGTTGGGAAGGCGCTGACGCGATCCTTGTTGGGCGCGGTTGCCATACTCGGTGCTTGTGCGGGCCGAACTCCGGCTCCGGCGGTCGAGGGCCTACTCCCGCTCCCGGTGAGCGAGGTCCGGATCTACGAAGGCGATGACCGTGTCCCTGTCCACGACATGGTCGCGATCCTGGAGGTGTCTGAGGAGCCTCCGGAGCGTGAAAACCTGCGAGAGCGTGCGGCGGGGATGGGTGCCAACGGCATTCTGCTCACGTACTACCGGTCCGGCGAAGGCACGATCGCTATCGCGATCCGAACGCGATGAGGGGTTCTCGGGCCGCTGACGGGAACTCATGGAAGAGTGGTCGGCGTTGGGGGAGACCACACAGCTGACCAAGCACGGGATTCGGTCAACTCCTCAATCCGGCGACTCCGGAAGGCTCTTGTGCGCCTCCTGCGAATTCGAGGCTCGCTGGCAGGTTTTGCTATGCTGAGCGCGGCAGGGACAGCATGAGCGACGGGAACGGTTGGCGGAATCTCTGGGCCGGACTCATGGTTGCCCTGATGGTTGTGCTTGTCGGGGCAGTCATCCAGCTGCACGTCACGGTGGCTGATTTCCGTGTCCAGATAGAGCGTCGATTCGGAGAGGTGAATGAGCGTCTCACTCGGATTGAAACCCTCATCCAGCGCCTCGACCCGGATCCCTCACAACCGGCTGATTGAACCCTCTCTAAGGAGCGTGGGGGGAGAGATACGCCATGCCCCATGGGTCGAGGCGCGAGAAGCGCTCTGCGGACGTAACAGCGAATGCGGTACACGTCGCCCGCCACCGGCGAGCTGTAGGAAAGCCGCGCCCAAGCCCGTGGCGGCGATCCTCGCTGTTTCGTCGATCGAATACAGGTGACTGGCCTCAGCGGCCCGGACCATAGTCCCGGTCCCGGGTCGGGCTGTGCCGTTGCATCACCTCCAGAGCTCGCGCAACGTCGCGGCGAGCGTCTCGTAGTCCCGGGCCAAGCCGGTCACCTGCCCGTCGAGCCGCTCGGACTGCTGCCGCAAGACTTCGTTCTCCGCGCTCAGCCGCTCGATTCGCTGCTGCAAGGCTTCGATCTGCTCGCCTTGCCGCCGCTGCCCCAGCTCGAAATGCGCGCACAGCCTCTCGAAGGCGACTGTCGACTGTCCCTCTAGCTCGCTCATACAGCTCCCTCACTCGCTCGATAGCTTCAAGGCAGGCCGCCCGCCCACGGTCCAGGGCGGATGGGCCAGCGTCCCGTCCGGCAGCACCAGGAAGCGCTCCCCGTCGATCTCCCGCAGCGTCACGCCCCACGTCGTTTCCTCGATCTCGGCCAGCGTTTCGCGCGCCTGATCGATCCGCACCTCCAGCACCGCCAGGGTCTCGATCCGGCGCTGGATGCTCGCCGACAGGCGGTGCATCAGCCCCCAGCTCCCGCCGCTGATCCCGAGGAAAAGGCTCAGGCCGACCACCAGCGGCCGCAGCCAGGCGTTCAGCAGGAGCAAGCGCGTCCGCGCGGTCGCTGCCGCCGTATCGGCCTCGGTGGTACGCAGCTCGTCGCTCACGACGGCGCGCAAGTTCGCGCCAAGCCGCCGCAGCTCGCCCGTCGTCGCCGCCTCGATCTGCCGGCGGTCGGTTTCCATCCGGTTCTTCACCCGGGCGCTCAACTCGTTCGGGTTCGAAGTCCTGCTCATACAGCGCTCCTTTCAGCCGCCACCGCGTCCCGCTGTCCGGATCGCGGGCGGTCAGGTAGTCCTTGCCCTGGCGGGGCACCTCGAAGCCGGCCTCTTCCAGGGCGGCGACCACGTCGGCGCGGCTCCGCACCGCGCCGTGCTCGACCCGCTGCAGGAGATAGTCGCGGATCAGCTCGCGCGGGCCGGCTTCGTGCTCGAGCCCGGCCCGCAGCTTCGCCGCCTCGATGTAGGCGCGATGGCCGGGCTGGTGCGCCCTGGCCCGTGCCGGGTCGTCGGGGCGGCTCCAGCCGTGCTGGTGGTTGAAGGCGTCGCGCAGCGCGTCGAAGGTCTTCTGCCAGCCGGGCGGCGCGATGTTCAGGCTGCGGCCCGTCTCCAGGTCGCAGCGGGCGGTGAGGACGTGCACGTGGACCCCGTCCCCGTGCTCGCGGTGCAGGACTGCGGTCCAGGCGTAGCGGTCCGGCTCCAGTCCCGCCCACGCCGTCTTCTCGAACTCGTCGAGGACGGCTCCGATCTGCTCGTCGGTCGGCCGGTCGTCGGGCGCCCACGAGATCACGGCTGAGGTGTACCCGCGGCCGAACTCCAGCGAGTCGGCGACCGCGGCAACGTGGTCCGGTTCACCGCGCAGAACCTCGACGCCCGGACGTACCCGTCCGGCGGAGTCGCGTTCGCCGACGAGATAGTCGGCGGCCGCCCGGGCCGAGCCGCCGCCGTGACGGAGGAACCTAATGTGCACCGCCGTCCTCTCGGCCAGGCAGGGCCAGGGCGCGCAGCGACCGCTCGACCGCCATCAGCCGGTCGGTCACCCGGACCGCCTCGATGGGGGAGGCGTGGGTGTTCGCCCAGCGCGCGAGCTGGTTGAGGTTGTTGCCGATGCGCGCGATCTGGCGGCTGCGCTCCCGCTCCACGGCCATGGCCGGCGCGGTCCAGGTCTGGGTCCGCGCCATCGCCTGCCGCAGCAGCGCGGACAGCGGCAGGCCAGCCGCCGCCGCCTTGGCCTTCCAGGCGGCGCGCTCGGCCGACGACACGCGAAGGTGGACCTCCACGGAGCGGCGCTCAGCCATGAGCGCACCGGCCCGGGGGTTCGGGGGGCGGCGCCCCCCGTCCGCGCGCTGCTACGGCAGCGGCGCGGAAGGCGGGGGGTTCGAAGGGGGGCGCAGCATCCCCTCGCCAGAGCACAGTGTGGACACACTGTGTAGGCTGGCCTACGGTCAAGTGGCCTGCCGGCTCTGCCCCTCTGGTGGTCATCTCGGGGTCCTACGCTGAGACCCCGAAGGGTGCCGCGAGTCCGGCGACGAGCGTCTGCCGCCTATCGGGAAACAGCCTGCAAAGGGAAGGCCCAGCCGCCGCCAGCCACAGCCGCCCAGCCCCTGCGGGGCTTGGGAGACTCCCTGCCGCGTGCATCACGCGGATCCATGAGCGATCCCGAATCGCGTGTCTCCACCCGCCGCGGGAACGCGGGCTGCCGGCCATGGCTGGACGGACTCCACTCGATCCGTTGCGCCCCCGCGCGCCAACTCGTCGATCCGGTCCGCGATCCGCTGGGCCGGTTCGCGCAACTGCTCCACGCTCCAGTCCGCCGCGTAGCTCTCCGTAACGTCACCGCCCCGGGCGTGGTTGACCAGCCGCTTGGTCAGCGACCGCGGCAGCATCAGCTCCCGCTCCGCCACCGTGATGAACACGTTCCGGAGCCCGTGGAACCAGAACTTCATACCCGCCGCCCGGCTGATCCGGCGGTAGAGATGTTGCAGCTCCACGACGTGGCCCGACCCGCCGCTTGACGGGAACACCCACGGCGGGGCGCCGCCGTTGCCGGCGCTGGCGGCCAACCGCCGCCGGGCGAGAAGGGCAGCCAGCTGCCGGGTGATCGGCAGTTCCAGCGGCTCGCCCGTCTTCGTCGCCTCGACCCGGAAGATCCGCCGCTCCACGTCCACCCGGTCCCAGCGCAGCCCCATGATCTCGCCGCGGCGCATCCCGGTATACATCCCGAACCAGAAGATGTCCCGCGTCGCCGGCACGATGACCTCGGCCTCGATGGCCGCCCACCAGCGGGGCAGCGTCTCGGCGGGCGTCGAGATCCGGCGACGCACCGCGCGGTGGTAGCGCCCGCCACCGGCGAGCCAGAGGTCCACCGGGTTGCGCAGCGTCTCGTGGTCCACGCACGGCCGCCGGTACACGGAACGCAACAGGGCGATGATGTGGTTCGCCACCGCCCAGCCGTTGCGTTGCGAAACGCGATGGAAGCGCGCTTCCACGTCCCGGCGCGTGATCGTGTCCAGGGGCCGCGCCAGCCAGTCACCGAGGCAGTAGCGCATCTGGCTCTGGTAGAGCGCCTCGGTCGTGGCCTTCCGGTTGGGGTTCGCCGTCAGGTACTCCGCGAACGCCTCCCGGAGGGTCGGCATGCCGCGGCCGTCGGCCCGCTCCTGCGCGGGGTCCTCGCCCCGGGCGACGCGCCCCAGCAGTTGCTGAGCCAGCCGGCGAGCCTCCTCGGGGGCCAGGTGGCCGCAGCGGCCGATGGCGATGCGGCGGTTCCGCGCCTTCCGGCCGCCGCTTCCGATGCGGTAGTTGATGATGAACGACTTCGCCCCCGAGGGCTGGACGCGCACCCCGAAGCCGATGAGCCGGTCGTCCCAGGCAATCCAGGGCTTGTCCGCGGGCTGGAGGTTTTCGACGGTGCGCTTGGTCAGGGTCAGCTTGACTCTGGCGATTCGTTTTCCGGTGGTGGTGCTCATGATGCGTCGAGATTTGGCCGGAGCCGGAAGGCCGATGCAACCCCGCGTCAACACTTCGCGTCCGATACCCGGACGGTCGGGGACACAGGGGAACCGGTGTCCGCAGGAGCCGCCTCAACGCATCACTAAACCGTTGCCCCCTCGCGTGTTACCGCACATCGCGAAACCCTCGATATCACGTTCCATATCACTCATGCGGTTCGCCGTCCGCCACATCCGGCAGAAATACGACCGTTCGACGGGTCCCGCACCGTCCTGGAGTAAACGGCTCGTCCACAGGCCGCGAATTGCGCGGCGTCTTCTGGCGCAGAGGTGCGCCGCGCCCCGTTTTTGCCCGTTCTGCACCGAAAAGGGCCGATTCTGCCGCCAGAATCGGACGAAGACACCCGCTGCGGTCGGGTAGCAGCAACGCTGACCGGGTGCGCGATGCCGGCCCTCCACCTCCACGGAGCCGCCGAGGACCAGGACCCAGTTGATTCCGTGTTGATCCCGGAGATTCCTGCGGTTTCCCGCAGCGACCAGATAGTGGCGGTCAAGGTGACCTTTGTGACGCGAGACCCCGTCGCGTCACACGAATCCACGGACCCGCGTACAAGGAAGAACCCCGGGGCCGGATGGCCCCGGGGTTCCGATTTGTTTCCGAAGAATCAGATCAAAGACGAACTACTTGGCGGTGCACTTGGCAAAGGCACCGACGTAGCCAGCCGACCGGTCACCGGTGGCTCCGGTCGTCACCAAAGCAAAGCTGCCAGCGGCCTGGAACGCGGATTCACTCGTGTGGTCATCCGCCCGGTAGCGCTCCATCTCGCCGTCGGCGTCCCATTCGCAACTGATCGTCAGCATGCGCTTCGTTGTGCATCCGAACGTGCCGTCGGCAAACAGAACCTCAAAGTCGTCCGACCAGCTGGCGTCGCACCCGTCGCCGTCATCGTCGCTGCAGGTCTGGGCGTCGTTCGTGGAGGCGTAGTTGTCCGCCTTCCCGTCCGGCTTGGCGTCGTCGTCGGTAGCGGTGTTACCAAAAGTGCCGACGTCAATCTTGCCGAAGTCGCCGCGGCTGGGATCGTTGTCCTTGTCGTGGAGAAGCTGCCAGACGGACGTGATGTTGCCGGCGTCGTTCTCGGTGGCGCCGGACGGACCGTAGAGGTCGTTGGGGCCGCCCATTCCGGGAGCGGTGTCGGTAGCCGAATTCCGGATCTTGCCGTTCAGATCGTCGTCGAACCACAGGGTCTTGAAACGATCCATGGAAGCGCCGGGAACGCCGACCGTCCACATCCGCAACTTGCCCGTAATGGTGTCTTCGCCCTGAGCATCCTCACCGGCGGCGCCGATGGCCAAGCCAACGGTGCCCTTGCTGCCGCCCCAGCCGCCAGCCAGCGCCTGGTCCACCTCGTCCCCGAACATCGCGCAGACATCCACGTCATCCGTGGCCATAACGCTCATCGAATCGCAGGTCAGATCCTCGAACGGGTCGTTCTCCCATTCCACCGAGCCCCACGTCACCCCGGAGCCCTTCGCGGCGACGTCGACGCTGTAGCCGCTGAGGTAGTTGATGCCGCCAGCGGCCATGACGCGGAAGCAGTTGTCCGGCTTGTGGTTCTCGCCGATCCTCTCGCTGTAATCGGTGTCCATGTAGCAGGAAGACATAGCGTCCGCATCCGCAACCACAGTCCCTGCCCTGCCGTCGTCAATCGAGATGCCCGGAAGGTAACCGTGGTTCTCGTCGTCGTCGGTGTCGTCGGCGGTCCTTTTGTCCATCTTGAGGGCCTTGTTGGAGCCCGTCGACGAGTCCAGGCCGGCGACGTTGTAGTTCTGGCCCTTAGCCACGCCCGAGAAATGGTGCTTCACCGTCATCGCGGCGGTGGAACTGGTCACCCAGCCGGCGTCGATTCCGTCATCCGCAGTGGGGTCGGGCACGGGGGCAGTGGCACCAGCGGCACGAACATTGATGGCGTCGTTGTCCACGAGGCCGACATTCAGCGTGAGTTCTGGATCCCAGCCCGCGCAGACCGCCGAGTCGTTGATCGAGATCTCCGGCGCCATGGGACCGACGGCGCACGCGAACGGCCCGCAGGACACCATGACCCCATCCCCGATCGGACTCGGGATCTGGTTGGCTCCGATCTCTACCGGGATGACCAAGAACTGCGCGCCGGTGGCGCTAACCACCGTGCTTTGCAAGGTGCCCCAAGCGACGTACTTGAACGGCATGTTCGCGCCCGGAGCCAGCCCGATGGGGCTCGCGCCCGGAATGAACGCCGGCGACACGATGGCTGGCATGTTTACCGTAACTCCGATGTCGCCGTTGACCGTCGCCATCGCGGTGGCCTCGTCGTCCTCCTTACCCGGTTCCATCGGGAACTCGCCGTCCGGCACCATGAACATGACTTCGAACGGAGTCGGCTCCGGCTCCGGCTCCGGCTCGGGCTCGGGCTCGGGCTCGGGCTCAGGTGCTGGCGGCGGCGGCGGCGGGGGAGCCGGAGCCGGCGTGGTGGTGGTGTCGTCATCACCGCAGCCCGAGAGCACGAGACCGGCACCCAGGAACATGGCAAGAAGGAGAATCAGCCCGCGAGTTGGGACTGACTTCCTTGTGATCTGCGTCATTTCGCCTACCTCCTGTAGTAGGTCGTTGGGGACAAGTTCAAAGCCCGGAAGGGCCAAGTACCGTCTCGTGTATTCATTCCCACCTTCGGTAGGACAAGGCAAACCGCCGCGTTCCCGCACCAGCCAACCGCGCGGCAAGTATATGCGCGACCGGATCAAGGGGCAAGGACCCAACGAAGTAAGGCTCCGAACGCACACTGACCGATGAATGGACAGGGGCGCTCGGGGCGGACATGCGGACTAACTTCATCACACCCGATTCGGGAAAGTCAAGAAGCAAGGGCAAGAAAAAGGGCACCCGCCGGGACGAATCGTCTCCGGCAGGAGCGCCGGAATATACACGTTTTGAGCCATGGGTGAGTGCCGAAGTGACCGCCCGATTCCTGGGTGGGAAAGGGCGGGAAAGAATGCGTCCGAAAGCGCCGGACGCCCTGGCCGCGTCGGGGCCGGAACCCGTTCTGCCAGAACCCGTCTGGGGGGACGGGCCGCGTCGGGGCGGCAGGATTTGAACCTGCGACCCCCTGATCCCGAACCAGGTGCTCTGCCAGACTGAGCCACGCCCCGGCGGCCGGGTAGAATTGTAGCGGGGAAAAGAGGCGCCGGACCTCGCCTCGGCGGCGCCGTTCGGGGGTGGGAGAAAGGCGCGCCGCGGTGCGCCGGGTCCCCGGTTCTGCGCGGCGCGCGGGCGCGCGGCGGCGTCGTTCGAAAGTTCGGTTTTCACGGGGAGGAATCAACGGATGGAAACGACGGCGGGCGGCGGGCGGTTCTCCCCGGGCCGGGAGAAGGCGCATCGCTCGCCGCATCAAGCGCGGCCTGACAACGAAGCGCGGCCTCCGGGCCAGCAGGGCCGCGAGACCCGTACCGCCAATCCGCGGAGTTCTTCCCGTCTTGGCGCGTACTCCCCCGGGCAGGGTGGGGCGCGACAGCGGAGCGCCGGCCAGTTCTCCCGGTGGGGGCCTCCGACCGGCATCGCGCGGCAGCGCGAAACCAGCACCAACAACCCCGCCCCCAGCCAACGAAACCTCTTTCGCCCTGCCGACGCGCGGCGGCGTCAGCCCGGAGGTGGGAGCCCGGGACTACGTGCGATGCCAACCAGGAGGCCGGCGATCCGTCGTTCAGCCGCCGAAGAAACGGATGACCACGGCGGTGAGCGTCGGAACCGCCAGGAAGAGGCCGGCCCAGATCAGGCGCACCTCTCTCTTCAGTACCGCCACCTCGGTACCGAGGGTCCCGACGGTTCCCTTGACCGTCGCCAGGTCCGACTTGACCGTCGCCAGGTCCGACTTGACCGTCGCCAGGTCCGACTTCAGGTTCGTCTCCACCTCGCCGATCCTGGTGGCAACGGCCTGAATCTGGACACCAAGCTGCGCGACGACGCTGTTGGCGACGTTCTGGCCGACCGTCATCTCAATCTCCCTGATCGCAGTATAGGCGGTCACCGCGTCGGCCCCGGTCGCCAGGAACACACGGAACAGAGCGCTATCCGGTCGTTCGAATTCGGGCGGCCTGGGGGTGTCGGTGGCGATTCCCGGAGTGGGACGGCGCGCGGGATTGTCAGCGGATGCCGCAACGGGCTGGGATTCGGGGTCGGTTTGTTGGATTCGTGGCAAGTCGTGTTTCTCCGTTCGAACGGCAAGCGCCGTCCTCACGAATACAGACGGAAATCGGGGCCGTTTCTTCCCGCGTCCGGGGGTGGATGTGGAAAAGTCGTGCTGGAGCGGATGGGAGTCCGTGCTTCCGGAAGGCGGCACGCCGTTCCGCCCGCCGCGCGGGCGACGCCGGCCGGAGGTGAGCGGCGCCTATCGGATACCGTCGCGGTCAGCCGGCGAAGAGTCGGACGAGAACGGCGGTAAGCGTCACCGCCTGCAGCGTCAGGAAGGCCCAGGTCAGGCGGATCTGCTTCTCGAGAGAGTCCGCTCGGACGGCGATCTCCGCCTTCAGGTCGGTCCTGACCTCCCGGAGCGCCGAGTTCAGGTCGGTCCTGACCTCCCGGAGCGCCGAGTTCAAGTCGGTCCTGAGCTCCGTGACAGCCGCCTTCAGCGCCGCCTCGAACCGAGCGCCGAGTTCGGTGGTGGCCTTGTCTGTCCGCCCCTCAAGCACATCCATGCGCGCCACCAGTTCGGTAGTGGCCCTGTCTGTCTGCCCCTGGAGCACATCCATCGGCGCCACCAGTTCGGTGGTGACGTTCTGACCGGCCATGGACTGGATTTCCTGTGTCGCAGTATTAGGCGGCCTCGGCGTCGCCAGCCCCCTTCAGCAGGGTGCGGAAGAGGGCGCTCGTCGGCGGGGTTGTCGTTGGTGGGGCGGGCCGTTCTTCCGAAGCGCGAGCAGGCGCGGACTCGGGTCGGGCCTCACCACCGGGAGCGCCGGCGGGGCGGGAATCGGGGTTGTCCGGTTGGACTGGCGGCATCGGTGGTTCCTCCGTTCGGGCGACAACAACACGTTGCCCTATACGGAGAAAGACACAAACTCCGGCAGAGCCCGGCGTCATCGGTGCGGGTTTCGCGCTCCCGCGCGTGCCGACCGGAGGTCGGCGGTCCCTGGCCGTCCCCGCGATTCTGCGCGGGTGGGGGTACGTCGTTGCGCGGTCCTGCGGACCGCGCGTGCCGACCAGAGGTCGGCGTTCCCTGGCGGACGGCGTCATCTGGACGAGTGGGGTTCCCGCGCGGTCTGCATTTTCACGGCGACTGGCAAGAGGTCGGCAGACGGCGCTTGGCCCTGCGCGAAAACAACAATGGCGGCGAACCTCCGGTTCGACGCCGGCGTGACCGGGGGGAAAGCGTGAAAGGGGGGGACCCCCCCTTTCACAAAAAGAAACGACCAATCGGAACTCGCCGAAGTGCGCCTCCGGCGCACGAGGGAGTTTCGATTCCGGCGCGAAGCGCCGGGCGGTTCCCGGAAGGGGCCTCCCCGACCTGATCCGACCTAACGGCCGAATCCTGCCCGGGGGAGGCCCCTTCCGGGAATCGCTCAGTGGTCGGGACGGCCGGATTTGAACCGACGACCACTTGCACCCCAAGCAAGTGCGCTACCAGACTGCGCCACGTCCCGACGGATCGTTCGAATTCTAGTCCTCCGGGGCCTCCAGGCGGGCGAGCCGTTCGTCGTTGCGGTCCATCAACTCGAGGGCCGCGGTCGCCGCTTCGAGCGCGGCCGGCGAGAGGCGCGGCGGGTCGGGTTTCGGGGGCGGAGGGGGAGGCTTCGGGACCACCGGTCGCGGCCCGCGCTTCGTGCTCAACAGGCGGCGGGCGCCCGCGGTGGTGTACCCCTCGCTGTGCAGCAGCCGCTGGATGGTGTGCACCATCTCGATGTCTTCCTTGCGGTAGAGGCGCTGGCCGGAATCGTTCTTCTTGGGGCTCAGCGTCGGGAACTCCATCTCCCAGTGACGGAGGGTGTACGGCTGGACCCCGGTGATCTCGCTGACCTCGCCGATCCGGAAATAGAGCTTGTTCGGGATCTGGAGCCCGCCGTCCCCGGCCGCCGTCACGGCTGAAGACTCCTGAGCAGGTGTACGGAGGGCCGGAAGAACGGCTTCCGGAGGGCCGACGAGAAGAAGACGCGCCCGGTGTGGAGATCACGACCCCGCCGGGGACCGCGCAAGTGGACCTCGAGCGATCCGAACCGCCGGATCTTCAGGGTTCTGCCGGTGACCAGACCGTCCGCCACTTTTTGGAAGATGGTGTCCACGATCAGCCCGGCTTCGGCGCCGGTAACGCCGCCGTGGACGCTTCGGACCGCCGCCGCGAGATCCGCCTTCTTCAATGTTGAGACCCGTTCCTTCCTTTTGTTGCAGGGGGGACTGGGGGAATTCTAATGGAGCACCAGCCTCCAACCCGCATCACACAATGGAGCGCCGGTCTCCGACCGGCATCGCGCGGGAGCGCGAAACCAGCACCGCTCTCCAACCGGCATCGCACGCCAGCCCGAAACCAGCACCATCCTCCAGACCGACATCGCACCACAATGCAGCACCAGCCTCCAACCGGCATCGCACGACACCACGAAACCAACACCAGCCTCCAGACCGGCATCGCACGATGGAGCGCCGGTCTCCGACCGGCATCGCGCGGGAGCGCGAAACCAGCACCGCTCTCCAACCGGCATCGCGACACCACGAAACCAGCACCGCTGACGCTGCCGCTACCAAGTGAGGCCCGCACCACCTTCGAGCCCCGATGGGCGCGACCGCTCCCTACCCTGCGCTCTCGCCCTCCGCCACCTGCACCCGCCCGCTACCGGGAGAGGTTCTTCTTGTATTCGAGGGTGAGGCGGACGGGGGTGCCGGCGAAGCCGTAGCCGCGGCGGAGCTCGCCGATGAGGAAGCGCGGGTAGGACGCCAGGATGTCCGCGCGGGGGCAGTTCGTGTAGATCCGGAACCGGGGCGGCGCCACGCCGGACTGGAACCCGTAGAGCAGCTTCACCTCCTTGCCCCGGCGCGAGCGGGGGGCGAAGCGCTGCGAGGCGCGGGCCAGGAACCGGTTCACCTCCGGGGTGGAAATGCGTTTCGTTCCCTCGGCTCGGACCGAAAAGACCGACTTCCAGATCGCCTCCACCCCCTGCCCGCTCACCGCCGACATGCGGAGGAGCGGCGCGTGGCCGATGTGCCGGAGACGCTCCCCCACGTCGAGACGGAGTTCCGCCCAGCGCGCCGCGCGCGAGGTCACCAGGTCCCACCGGTTCAGGAGAACCACGACCGCGCAGCCCGCGTCCTCGATCAGGCGGGCGATCTGGGCGTCCCGCGCATTGGGACCTTTCACCGCATCAGTAATTAAGAGAGACACGTCGGCGCGGCGGATCGCCTTCTCCGACATCAGGACGGCGAGGCCGTCGGCTTCCTCGAATCCCACCACCGGCCGGCGCCGGGCGATCCGGCGGATGCCGGCGGTGTCCACCAGCACGACGTCGCGGCCGCCGACCTCGATCCGCTCGTCCACCGGATCGCGGGTGGTGCCGGCGATGGCGGAGACCAGGGCGCGCTCGTAGCCGGCGAAGCGGTTCAAAAGGGTGGACTTGCCGACGTTCGCGCGGCCGACGATCGCCACCCGGAGGGCTTTGCCGTCCTCGGCAGGGTCCTCGGCAGGGGAGTCCCCGGGGGTCAGGGGTTCTCCGGAGGCGGCGAGCATCTCGACCAAGCGGTCCAGCACCTCGGCGATCCCGAGCCCGTGCTCGGCGGAAATCGGGAACGGGTCCCCGAGCCCGAGCGTGTGGAACTCGACCGCACTCGCCTCGTGGACCCCCTCGGCCTTGTTCGCGACGAGCACCACCGGGGGGCCGCCCGGTTGCCGGCGGAGCGCGCCAGCGAGTTCCTCGTCCGCGGTAGTCAGCCCCGCCCGGGCGTCCACCAAGAAGACGACGACGTCGCTCCGGGCCGCCGTGCTCTCGGCGAGGGCCCGGATCTCGCGGGCAAAGGGCGAGGCGTCCGGCGCCCCGGCCCCGCCCGTGTCGTGGAGGCGGAAGGTGACGCCGCCCCATTCGGCCGGCTCCAGCCGGCCGTCACGGGTGGAGCCGGGCCGGGCGTGGACGATGGCGGGACGGCCGCCGACGATGCGGTTGAAGAGGGTGGACTTCCCGACGTTCGGCCGCCCGAAGAGTGCGGCTGTCTTCATCGGCAACGCAAGGGGCGACGGAAGTTGCAGGTGCGGGGCGGTGTGAGCTTATGTGGACGGCGCCCTTTGGACGGCGCCCTTTGGACGGGGCCCTTTGGACGGCGCCCTTTGGACGGCCCCCTGCGGGGAAGGGCGACGGGAGTCTATTTTGGGCGGCGCCATGCGGGGAGCGGCAACGGGAGTTTCGCCCCCTGCGGGGGCGATGCCGGTCTGAAAGGCCCCGCCGGGAGAACTGCCCGGCGCTCCTGGCCCGGGAGGCTGCTAGCTAGGAGCCTGCGTCGCAGGAGTTGTGCGGATGGGGCGTAGATACGTTCGGAACGAGCGCGGAATTCGGATTTTGGCGTGACCTCGGGGCCAGCGACCGGTTGGGAGTGGCCGAAACGGCGCCAACGCGGCGTATTCCCGGTTGGGACCCGCGGCGAGCGGTTTCGGGGAGTCCCATCAGGCGGTTGTGAGCGCTCCGATCCGCTTGATGTTCACGGCCAGGCACACCAGGTTCCACTCGGCCTGCACTTTCGCGAGACCCCGGAAGCTGAAGCGGCGAAAACCAAGCACCTCCTTGATCCAGCCGTTCGGCGCTTCGGACAGCCACTTCCGGCGGGCGTAGCGGGCGCGGCCCGCCTCCGTCTCCAGCTTCTTCTTCATCCGATCCGTCGCCGGGCGTTTCGCCGGGTCCACCGCCGCCCGCTTCTTCCCCTCCCGACCGAGCGCCACATACCCCGCGATGCCGCGCTCCTCCAACTCCCGAAGGTTCGCCTCGCTGGCGTATCCCGCATCCGCCAGAACCTCCGCCGGCGGCGCGCCCAGGGTCTCCTCCACCGCGTCCAGCATGGGAAGCAACTGCTCCACATCGTTGGCCCCCGCTCCCACGTTCGCCCCCACCACGATCTGGTGCGCGTCATCCACCGCCGTCTGCGCGTTGTAGCTCTGCTGGAAGCCCTCCGTGCTCGTCTTCATGATCCGACTCTGAGGGTCCGTGAAGTTGCTCTGCGCCTTCGGTTCCGGCTCGCCGTACTGGCGCTTGTAGGGGCTCCCGCCTTTCGCCGGGCGATCCTGCCCCGGCTGCCGCCCCCGCTCATCGTCCGCCCGACGCTGCGCCGCCTCCAGTCGCTCCCGCGCCGCCTCGATCGCCTGCAGCCGATCCTCCCGCCGACGCAACTCCTCCGGCAACTCGTCGCCTCGCACCTCCTTCCCCAAGCGTGCGTCCTCCTCCCCGTCCACCCGCGCCGCCGTCGACGTCAAACCCGCGATCTCCTCCCGAAGCCGCGCCTCCTCCTGAACCAGCCGGTCGTAACTCATCGCCTTCCGCTTGCTCGCGTTCGCCCGAACCTTCGTCCCGTCGATCGATAGCGTCCCGAAGCGAACCAACCCCATCTCACGCGACACCCGAACCACCTCACAAAACAACTTCCGGAAATCCTTCAGATGACGCCACCGAAACTCGCAGACCGTCCGATGCTTCGGAAAGTTCCCCGCCCCCAGCATCCGAAACGCCACATCCTCCTCCAACTTCCGCGCGATCCCCCGCGACGAAAACACCCCCGTCGCATACCCGTAGATCAACACCTTCACCATCATCGCCGGCGAATACGGCGCGTTCCGACGGCCGTCCCCCTCATACGGAGCGTAAAACGCCGAAAGATCCAGCTTGTCCACCACGTCGCTCACCTGGTGCGCCAAGTGCCCCTCGGGAACCCAGTCCTTCAGCTTCGGCGGCAGCAGCAGGATCTGATCCGGCTGATACGCTCGAAATCTCGTCGGCATGCCTTGCTCCTCCAACTCGACCCAGCTCATCCGAGCCAGCATAAAACACACTATATCAAAGACTTATATGAACATCACCACCCCATCACAAACGCGCCGCCACGTCAAATCCGCCAGTGAAACGACTTCCTGCGGCGCAGACTCCTAGGTGATGCCGCGGAGGCTCTGGCCGGGACGGAAGCGCACTACCCGCCCCCGTGGGATCCCCACCGGTTCGCCGGTGCGCGGATTGCGTGCCACCCCCGTCTTGCGCGGAGCGGCGTGGAAAACGCCGAACCTCCGCAGCACTACGCGCTGCCCGCATTCGAGACCCACCCGGAGTTCCTCGAAAAGCGCCTCTACGGCGTCGCGGGAGTCCTGCGCGGACAAATCAGTTACTGCCATCACCCGGTTGATGAGGTCTGCCTTCACCATCGCGGCGGCATGTTATGCGAAACGCAGCACGACTGTCGCATGTCAATCTGAGCACGAAAGGCATCAGCGGAGCAACCGGAGAGTTGCCGTCAAATACAGTTGTAATTTTGCCGATCCGGACGGTGCGCAACGGCATTTCCAAGAGTTTGACTATCGGTAGGGTTCGTCGTGTCTTACCGGTGGTACGGGGGATAGGTCCACAATTATCATGGGTAGTTGGTAATCACCAACCCGCGAGCGAGCGCCGGGACCTCCAAAAGGCGGCGAAGACGCCGGCGAAGCGCGGGGTGTTCCGCAGGAGACGCCTTGACGAGCAACTGCCAGCGGGAAAATTTCTCCGGACGGGGCCCCGGAGCGGGCGCCGGACCGACGATTTCGATCGACGCGGGAGCGTCCGAAGTGGCGATGTCTTCCGCGATTCTGGTGGCCGCGGCCTCGGCGCCGCGCGAGGTGCGCGCGGTCACCATGAGGCTCGTGAGGCGCACGAACGGAGGGTAGCGGAAGCGGCGCCGCATCTCCTGCTCGACGGCGAAAAACGCCGGGTAGTCCTGGCGGGCGGCGGCGGCGACCGCGTAGTGGTCGGGCTTCATCGTCTGGATCAGGACGCGGCCGGGGCTCTCGCCGCGGCCCGCGCGCCCCGCCACCTGGGTGAGGAGCTGGAAGGTGCGCTCGGCGGCCCGGAAATCGGGCGCGCCCAGCCCTCCGTCGGCGGCCACCACCCCGACCAGCGTGACCGCGGGGAAGTCGTGGCCCTTGGCGATCATCTGGGTCCCCACCAGCACCTGAATCTCGCCCCGGCGGAAGGCGCCGAGCGTCCGGGCGTGGCTGCCGCGGGCGCGGGTGGTGTCGCGGTCGAAGCGCTCGATCCGGGTCTCGGGAAGGCGGCGGGCGACTTCCTCTTCGACCCGCTCGGTGCCGAAGCCCTCGGAGCGGAGGACGTCGCCGCCGCAGCCCGGGCAGTCCTCGGGGGGCGCCATCCCCACCCCGCAGGCGTGGCAGACGGCGAGGCTCCCGCGCCGGTGGAGGGTGAACGCGACGCCGCAGCGGCGGCATTCGACGATCTCGCCGCAGCGCAGGCATGCCATCCGCCCTCCGTAGCCGCGCCGGTTCAGGAGGACGAGCGCCTGCCGGCCGGCGGCGACGGTCTCGCGGAGCGCGGTCTCGAGCGCCGGGGAGAGGATCAGCGGCCCGTGGCGGGCAGGGTCCTGGTAGTGCTCGCGGAGGAGCGGGCGCATGTCCACGATTTCGACTTCGGGGAGCTCCCGGCCGGCGATGCGGGCGGGGAGGCGGAGCCGGGTGAGGTTCCCGTTGTCCGCCGCGTGCGCCGCTTCGAGCGAAGGGGTGGCCGAGCCGAGGATCATGGTCGCGCCGGCGGCCGAGGCCCGGATCCAGGCGGCCTGGCGGGCGTGGTAGCGCGGCGCCTCATCTTGTTTATAGGCGCCGTCGTGTTCCTCGTCGAGGATCACGAGTCCGAGATTGTCGATGGGGGCGAGGACGGCGGAGCGCGCCCCGAGCACGATCCGCGCCTCGCCCCGGCGGATCCGCCAGAAGGCGGCGCGGCGCTCGGCGGCGCCGAGTCCGCTGTGGAAGACGGCGATGGCGGGGGTGGTTTGGGGGCCGGGGGTGGTGGGGGCTCCGGGGGTGGTTTGGGGGCCGGGAGGGCCGGAGGTCGGAATGGGGGTCGGATGGGGGCCGAAGCGGGCGCGGAGGAGCGCTTCCTGCTGGGAGGCGAGCGCGATCTCGGGGACGAGCAGGAGGGCGCTCCGGCCGGTCTCGAGGCAGGCGGCGATCGCCTGGAAATAGACCTCGGTCTTGCCGCTGCCGGTGACCCCGTCGAGCAGGAAGGCGGCGAAGGTGCGGGCGGCGAGGGCTTTTCGGAGGGCGTCGGCCGCCGCTTGCTGGGGGCCGGTGAGCCGCGGGGAGACGCTCGGGTCGGTGGTGGGGGGGAGATCAGCGGCCTCCGGGGGAAGGCGCTCGGCGGCGATGGTGAGGAAACCCTCGCGCTCGAGACGGGCGAAGCTCCGGCGGGGCGAGAGGTCGAGTTCGCGGCGGATCCGGACCAGCGGCACCGGGCCGCGGGAGACGGCGAGCAGCGTGAGGATGCGCCGGTCGTCCTGGCTCAGCCGGGGGAGGTGCCTTGTGGGTCGCCCGTCGGATTCCCCATCGGATTCCCTATCGGATTCTCCGTCGGGTTCCCCGAGGCGCGCGGATCCCTCCGCCGTGATCCGGGCCGTCTGGAGGATTCTGCCGGGGGGCTGGGACGCCGGCAGCATCGCCCGGAGGACGAGGCCGAGCGGGCAGACCGTCGCGTCGGCGAGGCGGCGGGCGAGCGCGAGGAGGTCTGCGGGGAGCGGCGGAAGCGGATCGTCGAACCGCGAAAGGATCGACTTGAGGACGAGCCTGGTGGTCGTTCCGGGCTTGGGCCGGCGGGGCTCGGCGGGACCGAGCACCACCCCAATCACCTCGCCGCCACCGAACGGCACCCGCACCCGGGTCCCCGGCGCCAACGCGCTCTCCCCCGCCCGCAGCAGCCCCCCCGGCACCTCATAGCTAAAAGTCCCCACCACCGGCCGCGCCACCGCCACCTCAACCCCAATCATTTCAATTCACCCAGCAACAAAGGTCAGGAGCGCCGGTCTTCAGACCGGCATCGCCCGCGCAGCGGGCGAAACTCCCTCCGCCACTCAGCCTCACGGCACAAAGATACAAAAACTCCACGCGCCGCTAGGTCCCCGCCGCCGACCGCCCCAGGATCTCAAGCGCGACCCGGGCATCCTCAAGCCCAGGAGCGCCGGTCTTCAGACCGGCATCGCCCGCGCAGCGGGCGAAACTCCCCCCGCTACTCACCCTCACGGCACAAAGATACAAAAACTCCACCCGCCGCTAGGTCCCCGCCGCCGACGCCCCAGAATCTCAAGCGCGACCCGGGCATCCTCAAGCCCAGGAGCGCCGGTCTTCAGACCGGCATCGCCCGCGCAGCGGGCGAAACTCCCCCCGCTCCACGCGCCGCTAGAAACATAAGAGCGCCGCCCCCCAAACCCCCATCGCCCGCACAGGAGCGCCGGTCTTCAGACCGGCATCGCCCGCGCAGCGGGCGAAACTCCCTCCGCCACTCACCCTCACGGCACAAAGATACAAAAACTCCACGCGCCGCTAGGTCCCCGCCGCCGACGCCCCAGAATCTCAAGCGCGACCCGGGCATCCTCAAGCATAGGAGCGCCGGTCTTCAGACCGGCATCGCCCGCGCAGCGGGCGAAACTCCCTCCGCCACTCACCCTCACGGCACGAAGATACAAAAACTCCACGCGCCGCTAGGTCCCCGCCGCCGACGCCCCAGAATCTCAAGCGCGACCCGGGCATCGCCCGCACAGGAGCGCCGGTCTTCAGACCGGCATCGCCCGCGCAGCGGGCGAAACTCCCCCCGCTCCACGCGCCGCTAGAAACATAAGAGCGCCGCCCCCCAAACCCCCATCGCCCGCACAGGAGCGCCGGTCTTCAGACCGGCATCGCCCGCGCAGCGGGCGAAACTCCCTCCGCCACTCACCCTCACGGCACAAAGATACAAAAACTCCACGCGCCGCTAGGTCCCCGCCGCCGGCCGCCCCAGGATCTCCAGCGCGACCCGGGCATCCTCAAGCACAGGAGCGCCGGTCTTCAGACCGGCATCGCCCGCGCAGCGGGCGAAACTCCCCCCGCTCCACGCGCCGCTAGAAACATAAGAGCGCCGCCCCCCAAACCCCCATCGCCCGCACAGGAGCGCCGGTCTTCAGACCGGCATCGCCCGCGCAGCGGGCGAAACTCCCTCCGCCACTCACCCTCACGGCACAAAGATACAAAAACTCCACGCGCCGCTAGGTCCCCGCCGCCGGCCGCCCCAGGATCTCGAGCGCGACCCGGGCGTCGTCGAGCACCTGACGCTTCAGTTTCTGCAGCCGCTCCCCCTCGGAGCGAAGCAGGAAGGCGGGGTGGAACATCGGCACCACCGGGATCCCGGCGAACTCGTACACCGTGCCGCGGGCCGCCATGATGCCCCGGACGCCGGGGAAGAGCGCCTTCACGGCGACGCTCCCGAGCAGGCAGATGACGCGGGGGCGGATCGAGGCGATCTGCCGCTCCAGGAAGGGAAGGCAGGTCGCGACCTCGTCGGCCTTCGGGTTCCGGTTGTCGGGGGGTCGGCACTTCACGATGTTCGCGATGTAGACGTCCGACCGGCGACGCTGGAAGCACTTCTCGATCATCTCGTTGAGCTGCGCGCCGGCGGGGCCCACGAAGGGTTCGCCCTGGCGGTCCTCTTCACCGCCGGGGCCTTCGCCGATGAACATGATCTCGGCGTCCGGCCGGCCGACGCCGAACACGATGCTCTGCCGCTTTTCCGAGAGGCGGCAGCGGGTGCACCCGTCGAGGTCCGCCCAGATCGCGTCGAGCGTTTCGGCGGGGGGCGGGCGGGAAGCGGACCCCGGACGCCCGGGCAGGAAGTCGGTGAAGCTCCTGAGCAGGCGCAGCCGGGCGGCGAGCTGGGCGCGGAGGCCGCCCTCCGGCCCGCTCCTGTCTGGTCCCGGCATCAGCGTTCAGTGGAGCTCCAGCGGGGGGCGCAGGTTCCGTTCCCCGCGGCCGCTACGCGCCGGATGCGAGGCGGCGGGCGACAACGTCGCAGACGGCCTCCGCGAGCGAGCGCTTCGATTCGGGCTCCCGGCGGCTGACCGACGGGGAGTCTCCAGCCCGGCGCTCGACAAGCACTGCTTCGGTTTGGTCGAGGCCGAAGACCCGGTCCCGCCCCACCTGGTTTCCGACCACCAGGTCGCACTTTTTTGCGCGCAGCTTTCTCCGCGCCTCGGCTACCGGGTCGCCGGTCTCGGCGGCGAACCCGACGAGCACCGCGGGGCCGGCGGCGGGGTCATCGACGCGGGCCGCGCCGAGCTGGGCGAGGATGTCGGGGTTCCGGACGAGCGGGATGGAGCCGGCATCGGCGCGCTTCCAGAAGCCGGCGGACTTGATCTTGGTGTCCGAGTTGGAGGCGGGGCGGAAGTCGGCGACGGCGGCCGCCATGATCACCGCGTCGGCGGTGCCAGCGGCGGCGAAGGCGGCATCCCGCATCTCGACGGCGGTCTCGACCCGGACAATGCGGGCACCGTTCCTGGGTTCGAGATCCGTGGGGCCGAGGATGAGGGTGACTGCGGCGCCCCGGGCCGCGGCGGCCGCCGCGAGCTCCGCGCCCATCCGGCCGGAGGAGCGGTTCGTGAGGTAACGCACCGGGTCGAGCGGCTCGCGGGTGGGGCCGGCGGCGATCACGATGTTTCTGGCGGTCAGGTCGTTGTGGTTGGTGGTCGCGGGGGCGGGCTCGGCCGAGGGGGTGGTTTCGACCGTGGGGGTCGCCGTGGGAGCGGGGTCGGCCGGAGGGTCGGCCGGAGGGGTGGAGTCGGCCGGGGGGATGGGGTCGGCGGCGCCGAGGGCGCGCTCGACCGCCGCGACGATGTCGGGGATCTCGGCGAGCCGTCCGGGGCCGAGCCAGCCGCAGGCCAGCTCCCCTTCCCCGGGCGCGATGATGGTCGCACCCCGTTCGCGGAGGGTGTCGAGGTGGCCCTGGGTCGCCGGGTGGTCCAGCATGTTGGTGTTCATCGCGGGCGCGATGAGGGTCGGGGCCCGGACCGCGAGGTGGAAGGTGGTGAGGAAGTCGTCGGCGAGGCCGAGCGCCATCCGGGCGATGACGTGGGCGGTCGCGGGGGCCACCACGAAGACGTCGGTCTCCTCGGTGAGCGAGATGTGCCGCACTCCGCCGGTGGGGTCGGGCCCGCCCCCCGGGCCTGCCTCGGGGGCGGTGTCGGAAAACAGGTGCTCAAGGACCGGCTCGCCGGAGACGGTGGCAAGCGCCAGCGGCGAAACAAACTCGCGGGCCGCGCGCGTCAGGATGACCTGCACCCGCAGCCCACGCTTCTTGAGCGCCCGCACCAGGTCCGGAGCCTTGTACGCCCCGATGCACCCGGTGACCCCGACAACGACCTTCTTCATGGACCCTCCATCTTCGCACAGCAGCAATTGGAGCAGCCCCGGTCTCCGACCGGCATCGCGGCCCGAGAGGGCCGCGAAACCACACACCCCCACCCCGCGCCGACGACCCACCGCTGAAACGCCAGCCTCCGACCGGCATCGCACCCCGAGAGGGCCGCGAAACCACACACCCCCACCCCGCACCGACGACCCACCTGGAGCGCCGGTCTCCGACCGGCATCGCGGCCCGAGAGCGCCGCGAAACCACACACCGCCAACCCGCGCCGACGACCCACCTGGAGCGCCGGTCTCCGACCGGCATCGCGGCCCGAGAGCGCCGCGAAACCACAAACCCCCACCCCGCGCCGACGACCCACCGCTGGAGCGCCGGTCTCTGACCGGCATCGCGGCCCGAGAGCGCCGCGAAACCGCGTATCGCTGTACACGCTCACGGAACGCCGCACGGGAACGCCGGCGTTCACACCGCACCGCCCGCGAAACTCCCGCTGCCCACCCAAGGCCGTCGGCCTGAAGCGCCGGCCGACGCCCCATACCCTATGGCGTCGCGGCAGTGACCCAGGGTTTGCCGGTCCCCCGGAGTCTGCGTTTCAGGAAGTCTCGGGGCGCAGCGCGGCGGGCAAGGATTCGAGTCTCTTGAGCCAGGCCCCAAATCGAGGGCACTCGGCGCGGATGGGGCCCATACCGATCTCCTCCGCCACCAAAGGCCCGTGGACCCGCTTGTCGTAACCGGGGATCCACTGCAAGAGCCGTTTGCTCGGGGCTGTCTCGGACCCGTCGTCAATATCCTCCGGCGTAGCAAACTGTCCGCGCACTTCGACGAGCCCCTCCAAACATGTCTCGGAAACGCGCGGTATGCAACGGAAACGCTCCACGTCGAAAAAGAGCAGCGCCTCGAACTCGTGGCGTTGCACATAGGGGAAGACACGCCTCGGTGATACCGGCCGGGCGACCGTCCGGTTCAACTGGTCAAGGATCATGGATTCCAGCTCGTCCGGCGTCTTGTTCTCCTTTTGCTTGAACCCGTAGTAGTCAACCAGCGAAGTCACAGCGTCGAAGCCGCGCAGCAGTTCACGCATACCGGCTGCAAGGCGTTGGACAGAAATGTTCCCGCCGCGGCGACCGGGAAGAGTCGGATGCGGCCAAACACCAAACGATAAGAGATGGTCGGCAAGAACCTTCTTGACGAAATCTTCTTCCGTAGGACCCTCGACGGCAATGCCCACGCGAATCACGGGCGTCCGCCGAGCAGGTTCTTTTCCCAGAGTTGCCCGACGCTGTACTCCTCCAGCCATTCCTGCCAAACTGCGTCCCCGGTAGGCAGGGTCTTCACGAGGCTCCGGGAGCCGTCCGTCTCGACGACAATCACGCTGTCGAGTTCAAATGCGTCCACCAGGAGGGGTGACTGCGTCGCCGCGATCACCTGTCGATCCGTGCCCAGCGCTCGAATCATTCGCGCCACCAGATCCACCGCCGACGGATGCAGCCCGAGTTCCGGCTCGTCCAACAACATCACGGCCGGCAGCGCCTCCGGCGGGAGATTCAGAAGAGTCGCCAGCGCAAAGAAGCGGAGGGAGCCGTCCGAGGTCAGATGGGCGCCGATCGTCTGGCCGGTGTCCCGGGCGCGCCAGCGAAGAAGGACTTTCCCGAAATCCTCCTCGATGTCGAATGCCTCGAAGACGGGCAGAACCCGGGCAATCTGGCGGCAGATGTACTCATACCGCCGCAGATCCTCGTCCCGCAGGCGATGGAGGACGGCGGCCAGGTTCCCCCCGTCGCTGCGGAGGTAGGCGTTGTCGTGGACATCCCACTTCTTTCGGAGCGAGGAGGTGGCCGAAGTGTTGTGGAACTGGTAGTGCGCACAGTCGCGAAGAAGATGGACGATGGTCCGCGCCGTGGTCACATTGACGCTGGCCTCTCTGGCGGAATTCGCGACTTCGACGATTCCGGACTCGGGATCTCCGACGGGAAGGAACTGCCAATCGGCCTCGGTCGGCCAGCCGCGCCGGCTGAAGCGGAACGCCTCCTCCGTAAAGATGAGACGGTCCGGCTGGGCATACTCCAGAACGAACCGGTAGTCGTTGGACCCCTGGTCCGTCTCGATCCGCAGATCGGCCCGCATTCTGGGGGTGGTTTCGCTACCCCCGAAGAGTTGGTCGCTGCCTCCGCCATGCATGCCGACGAACCCGGCAAGTCGCCGCGATTTCAACATCCAGCTCAACATCTCGAAGAAGCGGATCAGGTTCGACTTCCCGGAGCCGTTCGCGCCGATCAAGACCGTCACCCCCGGGAGGTCTTCGATGCACACCTCCTGAAGCGAACGGAACCCCTGGATCGCGACTCGCGAGATGCGCGTTGAGGGACGCTGGACGTCGGGGTTCATGAGGTGTACGCGGAACGGAGCGGGACCGATAGCGCCGGTGGTAGTGCCGGTGGCTTCGCCGGTAGTAGTGCCGGTGGCTTCGCCGGTAGTAGTGCCGGTGGCTTCGCCGATTTAGCCTAGCAGTCTGTGATCTATCGCTTCAGGAAACGGTGGCCTGGAGCGCCGGCCTCCGACCGGCATCGCGGCCCGAGAGGGCCGCGAAACCACGTATCGCTGTACACCCTCACGAGTCACAGGCAGGGAACGCCGACCTCCGGTCGGCACCGAAGCGCAGCGAAAGGCGTGGACCCCCACCGTCCGCACAACGCTGAACACCGGGTCCCGGCCGGGAAGCCCCCCCAACTCGGGGTCCTTCCCGCCGCCCGCCTGCGGCGGGCTGTGCCGACCGGAGGTCGGCGTTCCCTTGCCTGCGCGTCGCTCTGCATGGTGGCGTGGGGCCGAGACTGGCGCCGTCCAGGGAACTGCATTTTCATGCCGGCGGAGTGTGCAGGCCCGGCCCGACCTCTGGCCAGTCCTCCCGGTGGGGGTCGGCACCGCCCGCCGCAGGCGGGCGGACGACGGTAACCCCACCCACCCTCACGGCCCGCGACAGCGGAAACCGCGTACCGCCGACCCGCGTGAGCGCGCAGCGCGGTCCGGACTACGAACCGGACGGGCCGGGGGTCGGCAGCCGTGTTTCGACGCGGGTGACCCGGTCCGACAGCTCTCCGATGTCCACGCGCAGTCCGCCGATGTCCCGGTGCATCTCCTCCCGGAGGTCGCCGATCTCGCGGTGCATCTCCGCACGGAAGACACCGATCTCCTGGTGCATTTCCGCGCGGAGGTCGCCGATCTGTCCCTGTATGCCGACGAGCTGCCCGTTGATCGCCGTGAACCCGACCACGCCGCTCCCAAGGAGCGCAGCGAACATGCCGATGAGAATTCGCTCCGCCCGGGTCAGCGGGTCGCGCGTACGCTCGGGACGACCATCGAAACGTCGCCTTCCGCGGCTCGTCATCGCTCCCCCCTGCTCAGCACGTGATGGAGTATAGGAGCGGTCCGTCCGTCCCGCCGGCGGGGACGCGGTCGGTGGGTGTTCGGTCGTTTCGTCCACGGTGAAGTCCTCCACCGCTGCTCCGAATACACTCACCGAGTAGTAACCGACACCAGCTCATCATGGATCCCGAAGACCGGGAAGATTCCCGGAAAACCGCGCGACCCGAGCGCCTGCGGCCGTCGGAACAACGGTTCCAGAACGCGCCGCCGGACCAAAAGCCGGAAGAAAAGCTCCGGGCAATCAGAGAGGCGACCTCCTACTCGTTCCCGACCGGCGACATCGACCAGATGCTCGCCGAGATCGAAGCGGGGCGAGCGGACCTCGCGGCCCTCCTGAAAGCGCGCCGGACCGGCCAGTTCATCAGCCTCGCCGAGGGGCGCGAACACACCGCGCGGATGATTGCCGCGAAGAAGGCTGGGCTCGGCGTACCGGATTGAACGGCCGCGCTAGCAGCGGCGCTCGGCGGGTTAGCTCGGCTTGAGGGCTAGCCGCTCTACGAGGATCGGCGTACGCGGTTTCGCGGCCCGCCTGGCCGCGGTGCCGGGAGAACGGGCCGGCGTTCCCGCGGGTAGCTGGGTCTCAGGATCCGCGTTCCCTCCGGACCAGTGCGGCCAGCTCCTCCACGGTGTCGTCCACCCGGTCGTTCGTGACCCGGTAGTCGTAAGACGCCGCGCGCAGCATCTCCCCCGCCGCGGTCTGGAGGCGCTTTTCCACCTCCGGACCGGATTCGCGGCCCCGGCCGGTGAGGCGCGTTTCGAGATCCTCGAAGGCGGGCGGCTGGATGAAGATGGTCACCGCGTCGGGAACCTGCACCCGCAGCGCATCGGCGCCCTGCACATCTACTTCTATAAGGAGGTCGTCCTCCCCGCCGGCTTCGAGCGCCTTCCGGCTCGTGCCGTAGCGGTAGAGGTGCACCCACGCCCACTCCACGAAAGCGTCCTCGTCCACCAGCCGCTGGAAGTCCTCGGCGGTGACGAAGTGGTAGTCCCGGCCGTCCACCTCCCCGCCGCGCTGCGGCCGGGTGGTGTGCGAGATCGCGAACGAAAGCCCCAAAACCCCGTCCACCAGCTTGCGGAGGATCGTGGACTTGCCGACTCCCGAGGGGCCGGAGACGACAAAGAGGCGGCGCACCGTCAGTCGACCGCGCTCTCCCGGACGGCGTCCCCCAGGCGGCGGATGGCTTCGGGGATGCGGTCCTCCGGGGCGTAGCTGAAGGACAGCCGGAGCGAGGCGCGGGCCGCCGCCGAGCCCGGGTCGGCGAAGAAACAGCTCCCGGTCACGAAGGCCACCCCGTGGCGATGGATGGCGCGGCGCAACAGCTCCTCGGTGTCGCAGTCCATCTCCCCCCATAGGAAGAACCCCCCGTCGGGACGGCTCCAGGGGACCCGCATCGGCAAATCCTCGAGTGCCGCGAGCATGGCGTCGCGCTTCCTCCGGTAGAGGGCGCGCGCCCGCACCACCTGGGCGTCCAGCGCGCCGGCCTCGCCGTAGGCGAGTGCGAGCCGCTGGACCAGCGCACCCGAACACTGGTCGGTCCCGAGCTTCAGCAGGCCGAGGCGCTGGATGAGCCCTCGGTCCGCCACCACCCAGCCGAGCCGGAGCCCGGGGCCGAAGATCTTGGAGAAGGTGTGGATGAAGATGACGCGCTCGGGGGCGAGCGACTTCAGCGAAGGCAGCCGTTCGCCGTCGTAACGGAGCTCGCCGTAGGCGTGGTCCTCGACGACCACCAGGTCCCGCCGCTCGGCGACTGCCAGCACCGCGCGACGGCGCGCGAGGCTCCAGGTGCGGCCCGTCGGGTTCTGGAAGGTGGGGACCACGTAGAGGATCCGGGCGGGACGGCCCTCGCGCTCGAGACGGGCGGCGATCTCGTCGAGCGCCTCCGGAATGATTCCATCGGCGTCGCTCGCCACCCCGGTCGGAATCCCCCCGAGCTCGCGACAGGCCTGGAGCGCGACCATGTAGGTCGGCTCCTCGACCAGCACCGGGTCACCGGGATTCGCGAGCGCGTTGAAGGAGTGGCGGATCCCCTCCTGGCCACCACTGCAAACGAGGACCTCCTCCGGGCTGCAGACGATGTCCTCGATCCGCGCCATCCGCTCGGCGAGGAACTCGCGGAGCGGGGTGATCCCCGGGTTCGGCGAATAGTTCAGCGCTTCCGGCGCGTGATCCCTGAGGACCCGCGCCATCGCCTCCCGGGTCTCCTCGAGCTGGAAGACCCCGCGGTCGGGCATCCCGCCGGCGAGCGAGATGATCCCCGGCTGCTCGGCGAGCTTCAGGATCCCGACGACGGTGTCGGCGCCGGCCACCCGGGTGGCGGCGTCGGAAAAGCGGGTGTTCCAGTTCATCAGGCGACGACCTCCAGGGACAGGGTGGCGGTTTCGCCCTCGACTTCGATCTCGCGGCGCTCGCCCCCGGGCAACTCCCCGTCGAACAGCGCCACCGCGAGGGTCTCGTTCAGGAAGTGGGCCTCGCGCTCGCGGGCCACCGCGAGCAGAGAACCGTCTTCATCGCTGCGGCCGGCGAGCGCGACCCGGATCCGCGCCACGTAGGGCAGATCGAGGTCCTTCCGGAAGTTCTGCACCCGGTTCAGCAGCTCCCGGTAGCGGCCTTCGGCGAGCAGTTCGGGGGTCAGCGCGGTATCGAGGGCCACGGTGGCGAGCGGGCTTCCAGAGGTAGCGCGTCCCTCGCGGGGACGCGACTCGATCGCGAGGTCTTCCGCGTCGATTGTCACGGTTTCCCCGCCGGAGCCGTCGCCGGAGAGATCGAGCGCGAGCGGGCCGGCCGCGAGCGCGTCCCGGACCTCGCGTCCGTCGAGCGCGAAGATCGCCTTCCGGGCCGCCTGCATCCGGCGGCCGAGGCGGGGGCCCAGCCGGCGGAAGTTGGGCTTCACCACGAACTCCAGATCGGCCTCGGGGTCGTCGCGGAAGCGGATCTCCCGGACGTTCAGCTCGTCGGCGATCAGCTCACGGTGGCGGTCGAGCCGCGCCCGGATCCCCTCGTCGGCCACCGCGACGCTGGCCCCGGCGAGCGGCTGCCGCACCCGGATCTCGTGTTCCTTCCGCACCCGGAGGCCGAGCGAGGCGATCTCCCGCACCGCGGCCATCTCCTCGTTGAGTCCGGCATCGAGGGGGAACTCGGGCTCGGGCCAGTCGGTGAGGTGGACGCTCTCGGGGACGCTGCCGCCGAACGGGCCGGCCGCCAGGTTCCGGTAGATCTCCTCGGCCAGGAAAGGCACGAAGGGGGCCGCGATCTGCGAGAGGCGGACCAGGGCGTCGTAGAGCGTCCGGTAGGCGTCGATCTTGCCGGCGCTCCGCCCCGCTTCCCAAAAGCGCCGCCGGCTGCGGCGGAGCCACCAGTTGGAGAGCGACTCGGCGAAGGCGGCGAGCGCCCGGGCCGCGTCGTAGGCCCGGATCTCTTCGAGGCCCGCGGTGACCTCGGCAGTGGTCTCCTCGAGGTGGGAGAGGATCCAGCGGTCGAGCGCGGGGCGCGCGGCGACCGGGCGCCCGCGGTCGGTGCGCGGGTCGAACCCGTCGATCTCCGCGTAGATGGTGAAAAAGGAATAGACGTTTCGGAGCTTCAGCGGGAACTCGCGGGCGGCGGCGCGCACGTTCGCGAGCGAGTGCCGCTTGTTGGCCCAGGGCGCGGCGGCGGCGAGGAAGAACCAGCGGAAGGCGTCGGCCCCCGCCTCGGAGAGCGTCTCTTCCGGCGGGGTGTAGTTGCCGCGCGACTTGGACTCCTTCCGGCCCTCGGGGTCGGTGACGTGGCCGAGCACCAGGCAGGAGCGGTAGGGGTGTGGCCCCTCCGGCGCCGGAATCCCGAGCCGGCCGCAGGTTTCCTCGTCGAAGAGCAGGGTCGAGGTCATCAGCAGCGAATAGAACCAGCCGCGGGTCTGGTCCACCGCCTCGGTGATGTAGTCGGCGGGGAAGGACTTGAGGAACCGGTCGCGGTTTTGGTGCGGGAATCCCCACTGCGCGAAGGGCATGGCCCCGGAGTCGAACCAGCAGTCGATGACCTCGGGGACCCGGCGGTAGACGCCGGGCTCGCCCGGGCGGGTCCAGGTGACCTCGTCCACCCAGGGCTTGTGCACTAAGAGGTCGGGGTCGAGCTCGGGTCGGTCTCTCCGCGCCTGGTGGAAGGCGGCGAAGGCGTCCGGGTTCTTCGCCTCGATCTCGGCCACCGAGGCGGGGGCCTCCATCCGGCCGGTCTCGTCGTTGATCCAGATGTTCAGCGGGGTGCCCCAGAACCGCTCGCGGGAGAGCGCCCAGTCCACGTTGTTCCGGAGGAAGTCGCCGAAGCGGCCCTCCTTGATGTGCTCGGGGAGCCAGTTCACCGCCCCGCTGTTGGCGAGGGCGGCGTCCTTCCGCGCGGTGGTGCGGATGAACCAGGCCGGGCGGGCGTACTGGATGAGGGGATCCTGGTCCGAGCGCCAGCAGAACGGATACTCGTGCCGGATGGTCTCGGAGTGGATGAGGCGGCCGCTCTCACGGAGCCGGCGGACGATTTCCTTGTCGGCGTGCTTGACCCACTGGCCCGCGAGCCAGGGGACTTCGGCGGTGAAGCAGCCGTCCACGCCGACCGCGCAGGGGAGCGGGATCTCGTCCGCGTTCTCGTAGGCGGCGACGGTCTTCTTGTGGAGGTCGTGGTCCACTTCGCCGAAGGCGGGGGCCTCGTGCACGAGGCCGGTGCCCTGGTCGAGTTCCACGAAGTCGGCGGCGAGCACCCGCCAGAAGGCGGGGACCGACCCGCCGCCCGGAAGGCGGCCTTCCAAAGCGTGGTGCCGGTTCCAGAAGTCGTCGAAGGGTGGGCGGTAGCGGCGGCCGACGAGTTCCTCGCCGGCGAAGGTGCGAAGCACCCGGAGGGGGCGGCCAAGGCGCCCGGCGAGGTCCTCGCGGAGGGCCGCGGCGAGCACCAGCCGGCGCGGTTCGCCGCCCGGGGGCGTGTCCTCGACCTCCACGTAGTCGGTGCCGGGGCGGACCGCGGAGTAGAGGTTCGAGGGGAGCGTCCACGGGGTGGTGGTCCAGACGACGAGCGAGAGCCCCGGATCGTCCACCAGCGGAAGGGTCACGTACACCGCCGGGTCGTCCACCTCGCGGTAGCCGAGGCCGACCTCGGCGGAGGAAAGCGCGGTGCCGCCCTGGGCCCACCACCAGACCACCTTCTCGCCCCGGTAGAGCAGCCCCTTCCGTTGGAGCTCGGCGAGCGCCCACCAGACGCTTTCGACGTACGAGCGCCGGTAGGTGACGTAGGCGTGGTCGAGATCCACCCAGTGACCGATGCGGGAGGTCATCTCCTCCCAGTCGCGGATGTAGCGGAAGACGCTCGCCATGCACCGCTCGACGAACGGGCCCACCCCGTATTCCTCGATCCCGGCGTGGCCGCGGATGCCGAGTTCCTTCTCCACCTCGACCTCCACGGGCAGGCCGTGGGTGTCCCAGCCGGCGATCCGCTCGGCGTAGCGGCCCCGCATGGTTTGGAAGCGCGGAAAGACGTCCTTGAAGACGCGGGTGAGGACATGCCCGTTGTGGGGACGCCCGTTCGCGGTCGGGGGGCCGTCGTGCCAGACCCAGGGCTTGCCGCCGGCGCGCCGCGCGACGCTCTTTTCGAAGATCCCCTGCTCTTCCCAGAAGCGCCGGATCTCCGCCTCGACGGCGGAGATCTCGGCGACGGTGCGGGCGGGCCGGAAAATCGTCACTTGGCGGGTCGTACTTAGGGGAACGATAGGGCGGCGGCCGCGATGACGGAACGCCGCGTTTTCGAGGGGCCCCGGATTCCCGCCCGGCAGCGGGCCGGGCCGGAGCGCGGATCCGGAGAACCGGTCCGGGGACCGGTCTCCGGGGCGTGACCTTCCGGGGGTTTCAAGCCGGAGGTTTGGGGCCGGGGGTTTGGGGGCCGGAAAGGCCGTATCCCCAACGGGAGTCGAACCCGTGTTTTCGCCGTGAAAGGGCGACGTCCTAGGCCACTAGACGATGGGGACCCGACAGGGTAGGCCGTGCAGGGTTCGAACCTGCGACATCTCGCTTAAAAGGCGAGCGCTCTGCCAACTGAGCTAACGGCCCGGCGGCAAGAAGGGCGCGAATATTAGCAGGGCGCAACAGGAGCGCCGGTCTCCAGACCGGCATCGCGCGGGAGCGCGAAACCCGCACCAACAACGCTGCGCCCCGCCAATCTCACGCCCAGGAGCACCAGGACCGCCAGGAGCGCCAGGAGCGCCGGTCTTCAGACCGGCATCAGGAGGGTCGAGCGGTCCCCGGACGGGGCCATGATCCGCAATAGCTTTCGGTCGTAGTTCCGCTGGAAGTTGGGGCCCCGTCCGGGGTCCGCCCGGCGCTTCGCGCCGGCAATCGAAACTCCCTTGCGCGCCTTCGGCGCGCGGCGGCGAGTTCCGATTGGTCATTACCGTCTTGTGAAAGGGCGTAACCCCCTTTCACACTTTCCCCCGAAATCGCCGGCAGCGAACAAAGTTCGCTGCCATTGTTTGTTGCGCGCTCGGCAGTACGCCACCACGCGTGAATCACAGGAACGGCCAGCAGCGCCGGTCTTCACCCAACTTCGCCACTTTTGAGGGTCGGGGCGGCATCCAGAGCTGAGGGAAGTTCGAATCGGCCTCCAAAATCGGCCCAAAGTGGCCATTAGAGGTCCTAAACGGGCCAAAAACGGGCTCTCGGTGGGCGGACGGCGGTTCGAAGGGGCGGGAGAGGCGTGTAGTGCCAGTTTCTTTTGTGGAGGGCGTTTTTGGTCTTGACTCTGATCCCGCCATCCGCCAGCATCCCTCCCAGCCTCTCTCGCCGCTCCGCCATGTACATCCGCGCCACCAAGACCCACACCAGGGACGGCAAGACCGCGAAGAGTTACCGCCTGTCCCGCTCGGTACGGATCGGCGACAAGGTCCGCCAGGAGACCCTGTTGAACCTGGGCGTGGACTATCCGGTTCCGAAGCAGCAGTGGCGGGATGTGGCTCTGGTGACCGAGCTGCTGTTGGCGGGCCAACGGCCGATGTTGCCGGTGCCCTCGGATATTCAGGTGGCGGCCGAGGACCTGGTGCGCCGGCTGCGCGCGGTGGGCCTGGGGCCGCAGGAGCCGGAGAGGAGGGGCCGGGAGCGAGCGGTGGCGACGGTGGACCTGGATACGCTGGAGCATGACGACTCTCGCTCGGCAGGAGGGGAGCGCGTTTGCCTGGCAGGGCTGGAGGAGCTGGGCTTTCGGGACTTGCTGCACGCGCAGGGGGTGCGGGGCCGGGATGCGCGGATCGCCACCGCACTGGTGGTGGCGAAGATGCTGCATCCGAGCAGCGAGCGGGAGGCGTTGCGGTGGTTGCGGGAGGACAGCGCCGCGCTGGAGCTTTTGGATCTGGATCGTGGCAAGACGGTGTCGCTCCAGAAGCTCTACCGGACGGGGGACGTGCTGTGGCGGCTGCGGCGAGCGTTGCAGGCGGGGCTGTTCCGTCGGGAGCGGGAGCTGTTGGAGTTGCCGGACACGATCGTTTTCTACGATCTGACGAACACCTGGTATACGGGCCGTTCGGACCAGGAGCTGTTGCGTTTCGGGCGCTCGAAGGAGGGGCGGAAGCACCCGCTGGTGACGCTGGCGTTGTCGCTGGATGGTGCGGGGTTCCCGCGGGGGTGCGAGGTTCTGGCGGGGGATGTGTCGGAGCCGGCGACGCTTCAGGCGGCGATGGAGCGGTTCGAGGCGGAGTTGGGCGGGGGAGGCGGGGCGAAGCCGACGGTGATCCTGGACGCGGGGATCGCGACGGAGGAGAACATCGGTTGGCTTCGGGAGCGGGGCTACGGCTGGATCTGCGTGAGCCGGGAGGTGCGGCCGACGCCGCCGGAGGGGGAGGCGGACATCACGTTGACCACCAGCGCGAAGCAGGAGGTTCTGGCGTGGAGGCTGGAGGGGGACGAGGAGGAGGTGCGGCTGGTTGCGGTGAGCGAGGGGAAGCGGGCCAGCGAGGAGGCGATGCTGGGGCGGCACCGGGAGCGGTATGAGACGGCGCTACGGCACCTCCATGAGGGGCTGACGATCCCGCACCGCCGGAAGCAGTATGAGAAGGTGATGGACACGGTGGGCCGGCTCCGGGAGCGGTATCGGCAGGTGTCGGCGCAGTATGAGGTGGAGGTGGAGAAGGGTGCGGGCCCGAACGCGACGGCGGTGGTGTGGAGCCGGGCGAAGCGGTATGGGGCGCGGGACGCGGGGGCGGGTTCGTATCTGCTGCGGTCCAGCCAGACGGGCTGGGGCACGGAGCAGATCGTGCGGACCTACTGGCGGCTGACGGAGATCGAGGCGACGTTCCGGTCGCTCAAGACGGAGCTGGGATTGCGACCGATCTGGCACGTGAAGCACAGCCGGATCGCGGCGCACCTCTTCCTGGCGGTGCTCGCCTATCACGCGGTGCACCTGATCCGCACGCGGCTGAAGGCGCGCGACATTCCCCTGTCGTGGGACGGGATCCGCACCCGGCTGCAGCCGTGGGTGCGGATGACCACCACGATCCGGGAGACGAACGGAGGGCTGATCGTGAATCGGCAGGATGTCCGTCCCCCGGCCCAGGTGGCCCAGATCGCGCGGGCGGTGGGCGTCGAGCCCCACCATCACCGCCGGCGCACCCGCCGGAAAACGGACCCAAACACACAAACGTAGTGCCAGTCTGCTGGCACCCTGTTTTGTAACGGCCGTATTGCCTTTGGCTTACGGATGCCGAACGTCACGTTTTGGCGAAGTTGGGTTCAGACCGGCATCAGGGTCGAGCGGTCCCCGGACGGGGCCATGATCCGCAATAGCTTTCGGTCGTAGTTCCGCTGGAAGTTGGGGCCCCGTCCGGGGTCCGCCCGGCGCTTCGCGCCGGCAATCGAAACTCCCTTGCGCGCCTTCGGCGCGCGGCGGCGAGTTCCGATTGGTCATTACCGTCTTGTGAAAGGGGGTAACCCCCTTTCACACTTTCCCCCGAAATCGCCGGCAGCGAACGAAGTTCGCTGCCATTGTTTTTTGCGCGCTCGGCAGTACGCCACCACGCGTGAATCACAGGAACGGCCAGCAGCGCCGGTCTCCAGACCGGCATCAGGGTCGAGCGGTCCCCGGACGGGGCCATGATCCGCAATAGCTTTCGGTCGTAGTTCCGCTGGAAGCTGGGGCCCCGTCCGGGGTCCGCCCGGCGCTTCGCGCCGGCAATCGAAACTCCCTTGCGCGCCTTCGGCGCGCGGCGGCGAGTTCCGATTGGTCATTACCGTCTTGTGAAAGGGGGTAACCCCCTTTCACACTTTCCCCCGAAATCGCCGGCAGCGAACGAAGTTCGCTGCCATTGTTTTTTGCGCGCTCGGCAGTACGCCACCACGCGTGAATCACAGGAACGGCCAGCAGCGCCGGTCTCCAGACCGGCATCGCCCCGCGCAGCGGGGCGAAACTCACCCATTGTTCTGCCGCCTGACACGGTACCCAACAGGAACGGCACGGGGACCGCCAGGGAACGCCGACCTCCGGCCAGTTCTCCCGGTGGGGGCCGGCACCGCGGCGCGAAGCGCAGCGAAACCGCGTCCCGCCAATCAGCGTCGAGGCGCGCCCGCCGGCCCCTACCCGCCCGGACGAGACGCAGCGCCTTGGGCGCGCTCTATCAACGCTTCCAAACGGGCGATCCGTTCTCCCAGCGCGCCGATGTCCGTGCGAAGGTCGTCCCTAAGACCGCCGATTTCCTGCTGGACATCAGTCCGAAGATCGCCGATCCCCTTCTGGACATCGGTCCGGAAATCGCCGATCCCCTTCTGGACATCAGTCCGAAGATCGCCGATCCCCTTCTGGACGTCAGTCCGGAGATCGCCGATTTCCCGATGGAGGTCGGTGCGCAGCTCGCCGATCTGCTGCTGCAGGCTCACCATCTGGAAGACCAGCAGCACCGCGAAGCCCAGCACCGGCGCCCACGACCGCACGGCGTCTTTCCACCAGGGGACCGCAGCCGCCGCTGTCTCAGCGCTCACCGGGCCAGTGTAGGGTGCGGCCGGCGGCGCGGCAACCGCTCCGGGCGGAGGATTCTTGGCTTGGAGCGCCGGTCTCCAGACCGGCATCGCCCCGCGCAGCGGGGCGAAACTCACCCATTGTTCTGCCGCCTGACGCGGTACCCAACAGGGATGGCGCGGGACCGCCTACCCCCCGCAGGGGAGTGCTCCGCTGTCCCCGGTGGGGTCCGGGCAATCAGCGAGCTGGCGGAGGGAGTTTCGCGGCCTGAGGCCGCTATGCCGGTGTCAACACGGGCGTCCCCCTCAGTCCCCCTCAGTCCCCCAGGACCTCTGTCTCCCGGCGCCTGAGGAACGCCTCCCGATCGGGCTCGGTCGAAACCAGCGTGACCGGAACGCCGGAAAGCTCTTCCAGCGTGTCGAGATAGTGCCGGGCCTCCCGCGGGAGGTCCTCGAGCCGGGTCGCGCCCGCGGTCGGCCGGTCCCAGCCCGGCAGGGTCCGGTACTCGGGCTCGCAGCGCGCCAGCGCCCCGAACTCGCCCGGAAATTCCTCGACGGGCTCGCCGTCCAGCCGGTAGCGAACCCCGATCCGCACCTCGGCCAGCCCGTCCAGGACGTCCAGCTTGGTGATCGCGAGCTCGTCGAGGCCGTTCACCCGCCGCGCGTAGCGGAGCACCACGCTGTCGAACCAGCCGCAGCGGCGCGGCCGCCGGGTGGTGGCGCCGAACTCCTTGCCCTTCTCCTGGATCGCCCGGTTCTGCTCCGGACCCATCTCGGTCGGGAACGGCCCCTCTCCCACCCGGGTCATGTACGCCTTCGACACCCCGAGCACCCGGCCGACGGCTTGCGGGCCGACCCCGGCCCCCACCGCGGCCCCCGCCGCCACCGCCGTCGAAGAGGTGACGAAGGGGTAGGTCCCGTGGTCCAGGTCGAGCAGGGTGGCCTGCGCCCCCTCGAACAGGACGCTGTGCCCCGCCTCCAGGGTCTCGTGGATCACGAGCGAGGTGTCGGCGATCAGCGGCAGCACCCGGTCCGCGAAGCGGTCGAGCAGTTCGCGCGTGCCGGCGACCTCTTCTTCGATCCGGCCGGCGGTCCAGCCGAGCAGCTCGCCGTGCCCGGCGATCAGGTGGGCCAACCGCTCGTCGCGGTAGCGCGGATGGCGCAGGTCGCCGAGACGGACGCCCCGGCGGGCCGCCTTGTCCGCGTACGCCGGGCCGATGCCGCGGCGGGTGGTGCCGATCCGGTGCTTCCCGAGCCGGGTCTCTTCCCGCGCCTCGATCGCCCGGTGCACCGGGAGGATGATGTGCGCCCGGTCGGAGAGCAACAGGTCCGGGGAGGGATCCCGCCCCGCCCGCTCGAGCATCTCGACTTCCTCGAAGAAGGCGAGCGGGTCCACGACGCAGCCGTTTCCGACGATCGAGCGCACCCCCGGATGGAGCACCGCCGAAGGAAGAAGATGGAGGATGAACTGCTGGTCTCCGGCCACCACCGTGTGTCCGGCGTTGTGGCCGCCCCCGAAGCGCACCACGGTGTGGAAGCGGGGAGCCAGGATGTCGACGAACTTCCCCTTCCCCTCGTCACCCCACTGGGTGCCGACGACCGCAAGTCCGGGCAAGGTTCGGACCCTCCGATGATGGCGCGAAGCCTTGGCAGGGCTTGGCTGTTACTCGAGACCGAGGAGGTCCCGGACTTCCTTTTCGAGCCGCTCGGGGGTGCGGGCCGGGTTGAATCCGATGTGGCGCGTGCGCACGATGCCGTCCCGGTCGGTGATGTAGGTGGTCGGCATCGCGAAGATGCGGAACGCCTCGTCGGCCTCGACGGTGGAGAGCAGGTTCACGTAACTCACGCCGCGGTCGGTCAGATAGGCCTGGACCTCTTCGACGGACGGCACGTTGTCGTCCACGTGCAGCCCGACGACCACGAGTCCCTGATCGCGGTAACGGTCCTCGAGTTCCTGGAAGAAGGGAATCGAGTCCACGCAGGGGCCGCACCAGACCGCCCAGAAGTCGAACACCACGATCTTCCCCGGAAACGACCGGAGGGAGATCATGTTGCCATCGAGGTCGGGAAGCTCCAGATCGGGGGTCGGCTCCTCGAGGACGCCGCGCGGCTGGAGGACTCCCGCCGCCGGGGACTCCTCCGCCAGGAGGGCGGCCGGAAGGATCATCAAGGCCAACAGGACCAAAGTGACGAGCCGGGAACGGGCAAGCCGGGAAAAGGGCGAGCGCTTCATGCAGAAACCTCCTGGGCGGAAACCTCCTGCGCGGAAACCTCCTGCGCGGAGACCTCCTGCGCGGTTTCGGCGGGGGAGGCGGATTCCTGCTCGGCGAGCCAGCGCTCGGAGGCCATGGCCGCCATGCAGCCGGTCCCGGCGGCGGTCACCGCCTGCCGGTAGGTGGGATCCATGACGTCTCCGCAGGCGAAGACCCCTTCCACCGAGGTGGTGGTGGCGCCCGGAGTGACGATCACGTAGCCGCGGTCGTCGAGTTCGAGGACCCCGGTGAAGATCTCGGTGTTGGGGACATGGCCGATGGCGATGAACAGGGCTCCCACCGCGAGCCGGGACTCCGCGCCGGTCTTCAGGTTTGACAAAAGGAGCTCGGTGACCCCGTCGTCATCCCCGAGCACCTCTTCGACGGCGGAGTCCCAGACGAAACGGATCTTGGGGTTGTCCAGCGCCCGCTTGGCCATGATCTTCGAAGCGCGGAGGGCGTCCCGGCGATGGATCACGTGGACGGTGGTCGCGAAGCGGGTGAGGAAGAGGGCTTCTTCCATCGCGGTGTCACCCCCTCCGACCACGGCCATCTCCTTGCCCCGGTAGAGCGCGCCGTCGCAGGTCGCGCAGGCCGACACCCCGCGGTTCATGAATTCCTTCTCCGAGGAAAGGCCGAGCCAGCGCGCCCGGGCCCCGGTGGCGACGATCACCGAGTCGGCGGTGAAGGTCTTCCCCCCGGCGGCGACCGAGAAGGGGCGCGACGAGAGGTCCACCGCGCTGGCGTCGAGCTGGTGGATCTCGGTGCCGAAGCGCTCGGCCTGACGCCGGAAGAGGTCCATCATTTCGTAGCCGGTGACCCCGTCGGGAAAGCCCGGGTAGTTCTCCACGTCGGTGGTGAGCATGAGCTGGCCGCCCGGGAGGCCGATATCGGGATCCATCCCCGAGCCGGACAGCAGCAGGGGCTGGAGTTCGGCGCGAGCGGCATACAGCGCCGCCGTGTAACCGGCGGGGCCGCTGCCGATGATGACAAGTCGGCGGGGTTCAGCAGTCATGATCGGGTTCGCAACGGGTCGGGCTGGCGATGAAGGTCTGGCGGGCGCTGCGGGTCGTTTTGGTCAGTTCTGTCGGTTACGCCGCGAGCCTAACACGGGGGGGCGGGGTGGGAGGGGGCGGGAGCCCGCGGGCAAAAGGACGCCGGAGGCTCAGCAGGTGAGCCGCGAAAGCTCCGCGAAATCGGAGACCTCAAGCTGCTCCGGGCGGAGCCCGGGGTCGATTCCCAGCGTTTCGAGCGCGCCCTGAACGCGGCCGGCCAGCTCCTGGTCCCGGAGCAGGGCAACGCAGTTCCTGAGGGTCTTCCGGCGGTGCGTGAAGAGGCCGCGCACCAGCGAGCGAAAGTGAGTTTCCCCGCCGATGGGAGGCGGGTCCGGGCGGGGGACGAGGCGGACCACCGAGGACACCACCCGCGGCCGCGGCCGGAAGGCCCCCGGATGGATCCGGAAGGCGAGCTCGGCGCGGAGCGCCTGCTGGACGACGACGCTGAGCGCGCTGTAGTCGCGTTCCCCGCGGCGGGCGACGACGCGGTCCGCGACCTCTTTTTGGAGCGTCAGGGTCAGGACATCGAAGAGGGGCGGAGCGCCGGGCGCCGCGTGCCCTTCGATGAGACGCAAGAGCAGCGGCGACGCCACCGAGAACGGGAGGTTGCCGCAGATCGGGAGCGGCGGGGCGGCTCCGAAATCGGCGATGACGGCGCCAAGGTCCAACTGGAGCGCGTCTCCGGTCACCACGTGCAGGTTTTCGTCGACGCCCCGCTCCTTCGCGTATTCCTCGACCCGCCCGGCCAGCCACGGATCCACCTCGATGGCCAGCACCCGGGCGCCGGCCGCGAGCAGCGGGAACGTGAGCGCCCCCTTGCCGGGCCCGATTTCGACGATGGCCCCCGGCTCTCCAGGGCCGAGCGCCGCGGCCACGAAGCGCTCCGCGACCGACCGGTCGTGGAGGAAGTTCTGCCCGCGCGCCCGGGTCGGAAAAAACGTCACCCGGTCATTGTCGCCGGGAATCGACCGTCGAGCGGTCCGGGACGGGGATCGTGTCTCGGTTTGAAACCTGCCCGCGCTGGGGGTAGGTCTAACAGCCTGTGGCAAAACTCACGCGGCCCAGTTCTCCCGGTGGGGGCCCGCCCGGCGATCCATCCCGGCTGAAACACTCCGCTTCGCTCCGTTCTGCGTTGCGTTTCGGTCGAAATACACTCGGTATTCCTCCCTCACGCGCCTTGTCAGCCGGGCCCCCACCGGGAGAACTGGCCCCACCGGGAGAACTGGGCCTCACCGGGCTCCGCGCTCACGCGAGTTTCACCACAGGCTGCTCAATAATCGTGCGGCTTGCGGCTGCCCGGAACTACTCTGAGGAGGTGCCTCCTCGGATTGCCGTGAGAATTCGCCCGATACCCAAGAGCCCGATGCCGCTTGCGAGAATCGCGGCGACAACCGTTTTGCCGATGTAGGCGAGGAATACGACAGCTACCAAGGTAAGAGCCCAAACACCGAAACCCCAGTAGGTCTTGAATTCCTCCAGCTTGGTGCTGCGTGCCTGGTGGTCTTGTCTGGCTGCCTGTTCCAACTCACCCATCTTGAGGATGCGATCAGCTGCGCCAGGAAGAATTCGATCGTAGTGCTCGAAGTGTGATGGCAGAGGGAGAGGCCCGCTGTACTTGGCGCTAACGAGGGCTGCGCCCTGTGGCAAATCCGGGGCCTGTGGCAAATCCGAGCCCGGTAGCAAATCCGAGTCGTCGAAGTTGGAGTGACTAGTGTCTAGGGATTCGGGTGGATTCTTCTTCGGTTGAGGCGACAGAGAGCCCCCTCGCTTCGTGTTCCGCCTTTTCACTCTCCACTCCCTTCCAGAGGTCTCCGCCGACGCGCTCCCAGTCTCCCCGAAGGGCGTCCAGCGCGGTTTGATGTTTCATCTGCGAGCCGAGGGAATACAGCAAAGGATCAACGTTGAGATCCATCATTCCGGCTAGAACTGCTGCCACTTTTTTTGCCATGTGTGTTTACGCTCACCTCCTGTCAACTTTACCGGCTCCGCGCGGCTCGGGGCCGGATTCGCTCCGCAACTCCGACTGAACCTTCCGACTCTTCCGCTTTGGAGCGGCGACGCAAGTCTCCTCGACCTCGCCAGTGGCGATCTTGGCGAAGTGAACCGCGTTGGCGATCACGTCCGGGGACGCTTCTCCGCTCTCGGCCCAGTGGGCATCGCCTCTTCTCCTTTGAGTGTCAGGTTGTCAGGCTAGGGAAGAGGCATCCGGACATTGGCATAGCCCAGCCGGGGCCCAATGTAGCGTCACGCGACACCGATCCGCAAGGGTGAGGAGCGCCCACTGCGTTGCTGAGCACGTCCAGCAGCCGTCACTCCGGCGACTGACCCCCTAGATCCACCTCTAGCCGGATCGAGAACCCTGGCTCATCACGCCCAAGGACAACTCCCCTGGTGAGCCGCAAGAACTCCTTGGTCCAAAGGATGGGAAAGTGTGAAAGGGAGCCCTCCCCTTTTCACAAGACAACAAAGCCGATTCGGAACTTGCTGCCGCGGGATCGCGGATACCGCTCTGGAACCCGGCCACGGGAAATTGGGAGTCTCGCCCGCTGCGCGGGCGATGCCGGGCTGAAGGCCTCCACCGGGAGAACTGGCGGGGCTCCTGGCTCGCAAGGAAGTTTCGAATCCGGCGCGAACCGCCGCACGGCTTGCGGCAGCGCTTTAGGTTTGGTACCGTAACTTGCCCCTGTATATAGGTAATCACGATGAATATCGGCGCTTCGCTGCTCCTCGGAATCGTGCAGGGCTTCACCGAATTCCTGCCGGTGTCCAGCTCGGGACACCTGGTTCTCGGCCGGGCGCTGCTACCGGATGAAGCGCTCCGCAGTCCGGGGGTGCTCTTCGAGATCGTGGTCCACCTGGGAACGCTTGCCGCCGCCCTGATCTACCTCCGCCGCGAGGTGTTCGGGCTGCTCCGCTCGCTCGTGGGAGCGGGCGGAAGCACTCCCGAAGGCCGGGGCGCCGTCGAGGGCGGGCGGCGGCTCATCGGGCTGCTGCTCATCGCGTCGATACCGGCGGCCATCGTCGGGGTCGCATTCCGGGACCAGATCCACCACGCGTTCAGCGGGATGGTCTTCGCCGCCGGCGGCCTGGTGCTGACCGGGGCGGTGCTGCTCACCTTCCGGCGGCCGGCGAAAGAAAACGCAAACCCGTCCGCACAACCCGTCCCGACCCTCCCGCGCCTCCCGCGCGGCATCGCCGATGCGCTCTGGATCGGACTCGCCCAGGCGGCGGCCATCCTGCCCGGGGTCTCGCGGTCGGGGCTCACCATCGTCGCCGGCCGCGAACGCGGCGTCTCGCCCGCGGACGCCGCCCGCTTCAGCTTCCTGCTGTCCGCCCCGGTGATCGCCGGAGCGACGCTGCTCGAAGGCGCCTCCGCCTTCGGCAGCGGAGCGCTCGCGGAGGCGGGAGGCGTCGTCGCACTGGAACTGACGGTCGGGTTCCTTGCCGCATTCGTGGCCGGGACGTTCGCGCTGCGCTGGGTATTCGACTGGCTTTCCCGGGAGCGGTTCCACCAGTTCGGCTGGTACTGCCTCTCGGTGGGAGGAATCGGCATTGGCCTTTCAAGCGCTTAGGGCGGCATTCGGCCGGCGGGGCGTCACCGCCGTAGCCCTGATCGCCGTCGCCGCGCTCATCCTCCTCTCGCTCGTCTCCTATGCGCCGGGGGATCCCGTGCTGCTGCTCAAGACGGGCACCCACGAAACGGTGACGAACTGGCTCGGGCCGACCGGGGCGCTCCTCGCCGAAGTGATCCTGCAACTCCTCGGCGTGATCGGCTTCGCGCTGCCGCTGGTGCTCTTCCAGGCAGCCCGGCGTCGCCTCCGCCCCGCCCCTCCCGAGGGGGACGACTCGACCGCGGTGCGGATCCTCATTCTTGCGAGCCTCGCGGTCAGCGCGACCGGTCTCGCCTCCCTCGCCCAGCAGGTCTTCGCCGACCCAGCGACCGGAGGTGCTGCCTGGAGCGGGAGCTTCGCCTGGGGCGGAATCGGCGGCTCCCTGCTGGCGACCGCGCTCTCGGGCGCCATGAACCCGCTCGGAGCGGGGCTCGTGCTGGGGGCGGTGGGGCTGATGGGCTACGCCGCGCTCCGGGAATGGGGCTTCGGCGGCCCCGCGCTCAAGGAACACGACGCCAGCCGCCGCCGGCGCTGGATCTCGCGGCTCCTTCGCCGGTTCCGCCCGGCGGAGCGCCCGCTGGAAGAGCTCGTGGCTGAGGAGCCGGAGATCGACGAAGGCTTCGAGCGGCCCTTCGTGGCGCGCATCCGTCGCAAGCGCCGAAAGCCCGACCCGGAAACCGCCACCGAACCCGTCCCCGTCGCCCGGCCGCGCTCCCGGCCCGACCTGCTGGCGAAACCTCGAAAACCCGGCGCGCGGCCGGCTCCCGGCGTCTGGAAACTGCCCTCGCTCCAGCTCCTGACCCGGCGGGCGCACCAGCCGGCTCCCGCGAAGCGGGCGCTCGAAGAACGGCGGAAGGCCCTCGAAGCCGCGTGTCTCGAATACGGGGTACGCGGTCAGGTGGACCGCATCCAGCCGGGGCCGGTGATCACGACCTTCGAGTTCCGGCTGGGCGAAGGCGAAACGCTCAAGAAGCTCCGCAACCGCCACGAAGAGATCTGCATGGCGCTGCGCGCCCCCGCCATCCGGGTGGAGCGGGTGAAGGGCAAGGGGGTGGTGGGGATCGAAGTGCCGAACGAGTCACCCTCGGTCGTCGGCCTGCGGGAAATCCTCGAGGCGCCCGAGTTCCAGGACGACCGCGGGGCGCTCCCGGTCGCGATCGGCCGGCTGGTGGACGGACGGCCGCTGGTCAAGGACCTGGCCGAGATGCCCCATCTGCTGATCGCCGGCGCCACCGGCGCGGGCAAGTCGGTGCAGATCAACACCCTGCTCTGCTCGCTGCTCGCGCGGCGCACCCCCGACGAACTGCGCCTGATCCTGATCGATCCGAAACGGGTGGAACTGAGGCCCTACCGAAACATCCCGCACCTGCTGACCCCGCTCATCCTCGAACCGGACAAGGCGAAGACGGTGCTGCAGCACGCCTGCCGCGAGCTGGACCGCCGCACCCGGATCCTGGAAGAGCACGGGGTGCGGAACATCGACGGCTTCAACCGGCGGGTGGAGAAGATGGCCGCGGACCAGTCGCGAAAGCGCCGCAAGAAGAACGGGGAAGAGCCCGAAATCCCGGCGCCCCTGCCCCGCCTGGTGATCGTGGTGGACGAGCTCGCCGACCTCTTCATCCACGCCAAGGCCGAAGTGACGCCGGCGATCCAGCGGCTGCTCAGCCTGGGCCGCGCCGAGGGAATCCACCTCGTGCTGGCGACCCAGCGCCCCTCGATCGACATCGTGAGCGGCACGCTGAAGGCGAACCTGCCCACCCGCATCGCCTTCCGGGTGGCCAGCTACGTGGACTCGCGGACCATCCTGGACCGGGTGGGCGCCGAAATGCTGCTCGGCAAGGGCGACATGCTGATGATGCGGCCGGGCGCCGACCTGCCCCGGGCGCAGGGCGGGTTCGTGGACGAAAAGGAGGTGGGAAGGCTCGTCAAGTTCTGGGAGAGCGCCGCCGCACCGGTCTTCGACACGGGGATGCTGGAGGAGGAGCAGCCGCTTCCCTTCGTGCGGTCGGGTAACGGAGCGATTCCGGCGGCAAACGGCGCTGCGGTCTCCAGGGCGGACTCGATGCTGCCTCAAGCCCGCGAACTCATCATCCGGGAGCAGAAGGCGTCCACTTCGATGCTCCAGACCGAAATGGGCCTCGGCTACCAGCGGGCGCGGCGCATCGTCGCGGAACTCGAACGCCAAGGCGTGGTCGGCCCGGCCCGCGGCGCCCAGCCGCGCGACGTCCTGGTGACGCCCCCCTCATGAGTCGCTCGTGATCCCGACGTTCGGTTCCGTCCGGCTCTCCGCCGTCCGGCTCCCCGTAATTGGGCTCGCTGTGCTCATGAGCGCCGGGATGGCGCTGGCCACCCCGGCCGCCGCCTCCCGCGAGGCCGGCGCCGGGGCGCCGACCGCGAAACAGCTCTACGAAGCGGCGCGGCGCGCGGAGGAGTCGCTCCGCGGTTCGAAGACCGCGATGCGCAACAAGAACCGGTGGGAGGGCGTGGGGCGGAACTACCGGTCGGTGGTCCTCTCCTTCCCGCGAAGCGGCTATTGCGACGACGCGCTCCACTACGAGGGGGGCGTCTATCGCGACGCCGCCGAACGCTTCGACGACCGCCGGTTCGCGGTGCGCGCCGCCGATGCCTGGACGCTCCTGATCCGCGGCTACCCGTCGAGCAAGTGGGTGCCGAAGGCGCTCTACGCACAGGTGCGTCTCTACGCCGGCCGCCTCGGCGACGAGGCCGAAGCGCGGCGCGCGCTCGAGCGGCTCAGGAAGCGCGCGCCCGAGAGCGCCGAGACCCGGCTGGCCGCTGCCGTCCTTCAAAGGCCCGAAGCGCGGCCCCGGGCGGCAGCGCCCGCTCCGAAGGCCCCGGCGGAACGCACCCCAGTAGAACGCACTCCCAAAGCTGCGGAGCCGGCGAAGGCCGAGGCGAGCCGTCCGGTTCCGGTGAAGCAGGAGGTGAAGCCCGCCGACCCGCCGACCACCGTGCGGAACATCCGCCACTGGGTCGGGGATTCGCACACCCGGGTGGTGATCGACCTGAGCGGGCCGACGCCGCACACCGAAGGCCGGCTCACGAATCCGGACCGGGTGTTCTTCGACCTCCACGGCTCGACGCCGGACGAGGAACTCGAGCGCCGGGCGTTCCCGATCGAAGGCTCGCACCTCCAGCAGATCCGGCTCGGCATTCCGGAGGAGAAGATCACCCGCGTGGTGCTGGATTTCTCGAGCATCCGGGAAGTGAGCGTGTTCCCGCTCCCCGATCCCTACCGGCTCGTGGTGGACATCCACGGCGCGCCTCCGGTGCAGGTGGCGGACGCCTCCAATGGAAATACGACGGCGCCTGAGCCGGGCGCGGCTCCCCGGACGGCGCCATCGACGACTCCGAGTAGCGAGGATGACGCCTCACTCTCCGTGCCCCGCCCCACCGAGGGCGGCCTTTCGGTCGCGCGCCAGCTCGGCGCCGGGATCGGCCGCATCGTGATCGACGCGGGGCACGGCGGGAAGGACCCGGGTACCAGCGCCGGCAGCCTGCGCGAGAAGGACGTCGCGCTCGACATCGCGAAACGCCTGCGCGACGACCTCCAGGGCCGGGGATTCGAAGTGATCATGACGCGGGACAAGGACGTCTTCATTCCCCTTGAGCAGCGCGCCTTCATCGCCAACAGCCGCAAGGCGGACATGTTCGTTTCGATCCACGTCAACGCCGCCCGGAACCGCAACGCGCGGGGCCTCGAGACCTTCTACCTGAACCTCGCAACCTCGGACGACGCGGCGGAGGTCGCCGCCCGGGAGAACGCCTCCACCGGAAAGGTCCGGTTTTCGGACGTCCCCAAGCTGCTCAAGCAGATCATGAACCACACCTACGTGGAGGAATCGCGGGAGCTGGCGACAACGACGCAGGCCGCGATCGCCCGGAGCATCCTCGGCCGGGAGAAACACCCACTGAACCGCGGCGTGAAGACCGCCGGCTTCCACGTGCTGCTGGGCGCCCAGATGCCCGCGGTGCTGGTCGAGGTGGGGTTCGTGAGCAACCGCGAGGAGGCGAGGCAGCTCCGCAGTTCATCCCACCGGACGAAACTCGCATCGGCCGTCGCCGACGGCATCACCCGCTACGCGGAGATGCTCGGCCAGGTAGTAGACACCACCGCCGCCAAAAACGGCCAGTAGGGGTTCGCGAGACTCCCGTCGCCACTCCCCGCATGACGCAGCAGGGAATAGGAGCGCCGGGATAGGAGCGCCGGTCTTCAGACCGGCATCGCTCCCCGCAGGGGTGCGAAACTCCCATCGCCACTCCCCGCATGCCGCAGCTGGGATAGGAGCGCCGGTCTGCAGACCGGCATCGCTCCCCGCAGGGGTGCGAAACTCCCATCGCCACTCCCCGCATGCCGCAGCTGGGATAGGAGCGCCGGTCTTCAGACCGGCATCGCTCCCCGCAGGGGAGCGAAACTCCCGTCGCCACTCCCCGCATGGCGCAGCAGGGAATAGGAGCGCCGGTCTTCAGACCGGCATCGCTCCCCGCAGGGGTGCGAAACTCCCATCGCCACTCCCCGCATGGCGCAGCAGGGAATAGGAGCGCCGGTCTTCAGACCGGCATCGCTCCCCGCAGGGGTGCGAAACTCCCATCGCCACTCCCCGCATGGCGCAGCAGGGAATAGGAGCGCCGGTCTTCAGACCGGCATCGCTCCCCGCAGGGGAGCGAAACTCCCATCGCCAGTCCCCGCATGCCGCAGCAGGGAATAGGAGCGCCGGTCTTCAGACCGGCATCGCTCCCCGCAGGGGAGCGAAACTCCCATCGCCACTCCCCGCATGCCGCAGCTGGGAACGAGGATGGCGCAACGCCACCCATGCGTCCCCACGGTGTTTCGCCGTCCCCGGTCAGGCCCGGTTCTTCGGCGAGGATGGCGGCGGGAGTTTCGCGGCCTTTGGCCGCGATGCCGGTCTGAAGACCGGCGCTCCTGCGCTCCCTCCTCACCCCGCGGCAAACTCCGGACGCGCGGGTAGCCGTGGAATTTCCCGCACCGGAAGAACCTCGATCCGGGCATCGAGGGCATATCCCTCATCCCCCGGATAGACCACGAAAAGGCGTTCGAGACCGAGGTCGGAGAGCGCGACCCGCATCGAGCGGGTGGTGCGGGCAGAGCGGCGCGCAGGCAAGGGAACGCCGACCTCTGGTCGGCACAGCCCGCCGAAGGCGGGCGGCGGGAAGGACCCCCAGTTCCGAGGTGGTCCCCTCTCGGCCGGGACCTCGGTGTTCAGCGTCATCCGGATGGCTGCGTGGTACACGCCTTTCGCTGCGCTGCGCGCAGCGGTGCCGACCGGAGGTCGGCGTTCCCTGCCCTGCGTGTCGTAAAGGAGAGGAGCGATACGCCGTTGCTGCGCTGCGCACAGCGTGCCGACCGGAGGTCGGCGTTCCCTGCCCGGCGTGTCGTGAAAGAGAGGAGCGATACGCCGTTTCGCTGCGCTGCGCGCAGCGGTGCTGTAGGAGACGGCCGTAGAGTCGCAGTTGGGAGACACCAACTTTTGCGCAGCGGGAAGGGAGGCTGGAGAGGGAGGGAGGGAGGTCGGGGAGACCATTCATGCGCTGGAGGACGGGCGCATGAAGTTGACGTTGGACGAGATTCTGGTGGCGAGCAGGATGCATGAGAGGGGGGCGTCGGTGAGGCGTCTGGCGAAGGATCTGGGGGTGACGGAGAACGCGGTTCGGTATCGGCTGAAGCGTCTGGGGGAGGGAGTCAGGCCGGATGGTCGCGGCGGCAAAGCGACGGCGCTGGATGGGTATGAGGAGGTGGTGGAGGCGATCCAGGATCGTCTGGGAGACGGACGTCTTCTTGGGGAGGGTCTGCCGCCGTGCCAGGTTCGCCTGATTTACGAGGCGCTGGTTCGGGACTACGGGTATGCGGGGAGCTACCAATCGGTGGTGCGTCATGTGCGGCGGAAGCACGGGAAGCCGCGGCTGCGGGCGATCCGTCGGGTGGAGACGCCGGCGGGGGTTCAGGCGCAGCACGACTGGTTCGAGGATCGGATTCCGATCGGGGCGAAGCGGCCGAAGTTGGCGTTGTTGCTGGGGGCGTTGTCGTATAGCCGGGCGAAGTTCTGCTGGCCGAGCGAGGACCAGACGCAGTTGTCGTGGCACACGGGGCATCACGCGTTGTTCGAGCGGTATGAGGGCGTTCCGCTGTGGGTTCGGATCGACAACCCGAAGACGGCGGTAACGCGTGGAGCGGGGCCGACGGCGGTGTTGAACCGGTCGTATGCGGCGTATGCGCGGATGTGTCGTTTCGGGGTGGACGCCTGCCGGGCGGGGAAGGGGTCGGACAAGGGGAAGGTGGAGCGGGCGGTTCGGACGCTGCGGGAGTCCTTTGGGGAGGTTCTCCGGCGCGGGGCGGGGAGCATTGAGGAACTGGACCGGTTGCTGGACGTGCGATCCGAGCACTTGCTGGATCGGCTGCGGTGTCCGGTGACGGGGGGCACGGTGCGGGAGGCCCTGGAGGAGGAGCGGCAGGTATTGCAGCCGTTGCCGTCGAGCGCGGAACTGTTTGATGTGGAGGTGGCGCGTCGGGTGAGCCGGGATTGCCTGGTGTCGTTCGAGGGGCGGCGGTATTCGGTTCCGTTCGCGTGGGCGGGTCAGTGGGTGGATGTTCGGGGGACGGCGCGGGATGTGGTGGTGCGCGGCGGGGGTCAGGAGATTGCGCGGCACCGGCGGGGGACCCGGGCCCTCTTGTTGCTGAAAGAGGCGCACTACGAGGGGGCTTCGACGGATCGGGTGGTGCGCCCGACGCCCCTGGGTCGGCGGGGCCAACTACAAGTGGCGGGTCTGTCGGAGAGCTGGGAGCCGGTGGCTAAGGAGTTGAAGGCGCGGGATGGGTTGGAGCGGCCGTTATCCGAGTATGCGCGCTTGGTGGAGTTGCTGGGATGAGGGCGGGTCGGGTGGACCTGGACGTGGTGGCGGAGCGCTGCCGGGAGCTGGGGCTGCAGCAGACGGCGGAGCAGTTGCCGGAGCTCTTGGAGGAAGCGAGCCGGGAGGATCTGACGCCGGTGAGATTCCTGGAGCGGTTGGTGGAGCGGGAGTATGAGAGGAAGGAGGAGCGTCGGATTGAGATGTGGCTGCGGATGAGCGGGCTGCCGCCGGGGAAGACGCTGGACTGTTTCGACTGGAGTTTCCAGCCTCGGGCGGACCGGGCGAAGGTGGAGGAACTGGCGACCTGCGCCTTCGCACGGCGGGCGGAGAACATCCTGTTTCTGGGGCCGCCGGGGGTGGGAAAGAGCCACCTGGCGACCGGCCTGGGGGTGAAGGCGATCAAGAACGGGTTCCGGGTCCATCACTACGTGCTCGACGAGCTGATCCGGATGCTGCAAGCGGAGGAGACGACCCCGTATCGCCGCCGGCCGCGGCGCTACCGGATCAGTTCCGTTCTGATCATCGACGAGGTGGGGTTCCGGCCGCTGAACCGAGAGGAGGCGAACCTGTTCTTCCGGCTGGTGAGCCGGCGCTACGAGCGGGGCTCGCTGATCCTGACCTCGAACAAGCATGTGGGGGCCTGGCCGGAGGTTTTCGCGGGGGACGAGGTGTTGACCACGGCGATCCTGGATCGTCTTCTGCACCACGTCCATGTGGTCCAGATCAGCGGCCGGAGTTACCGGCTGAAGGAACTCGGCGACCTCCTTCGCGTCCCGGCAGCGGAGGAGCGCCCCACCCAGGGGAAGGGGTGAGAGGGATGCATCGGGCGGCGCGGGATCCCGGGCACCACGCGGGTGGTCACACGCCTCCCCGCCCGAGCGCTCGTTTCGGCTCGGGGTGCGGCCGCGCTCCGGTCGCTCCGCTCCCTCCGCCTGGCCGCACCCCGAGCCGAAACGCCTCTCTTCCCAAAACCCGCCCCTTCGGAAACACCCGAAGCCGCCGTCCCCTGGAGCACCATCAGTGCGCAAAAGTTGGTGTCTCCCACGTGCGCAAAAGTTGGTGTCTCTTGACAGGTGCCGACCAGAGGTCGGCGTTCCCTGCCCGGCATGTCGTGAAAGAGAGGAGCGATCCGCCATCTCGCTGCGCTGCGCGCAGCGGTGCCGACCGGAGGTCGGCGTTCCCTGCCCGGCGTGTCGTGAAGGAGAGGAGCGATCCGTCCGTTGCTGCGCTGCGCGCAGCGTGCCGACCGGAGGTCGGCGTTCCCTGCCCGGCGTGTCGTGAAAGAGAGGAGCGATACGCCGTTGCTGCGTTGCGCGCAGCGTGCCGACCAGAGGTCGGCGTTCCAAGCCGTCCCCGCGCTTTTTCGCAGTCAGCTACCGGCGTTCCGCAAAAAACATTGGCAGCGAACCTCCGGTTCGCTGCCCGCGTGACCGGGGGGAAAGTGTGAAAGGGGGGCACCCCCCCTTTCACAAAAACAACTACTCCCAATCGGAACTCGCCGAAGCGCGCCGCAGGCGCACAAGGGAGTTTCGATCACCTGCGCCCAGCGCCGGGCGGCCCCTCCGGGCCCGCTCGGCCTGGGTGCCGGGGGGCGGAATTGAACCGCCGACACAAGGATTTTCAGTCCTCTGCTCTACCGTCTGAGCTACCCCGGCTACGGGCCCCGCGAGGTCGCGCGGGCGCGGTAGTTTGGCACAGCGATCAGCCCTTCGCGCCGGTCGCAGTGTCCCCGCCAACCGCGTCATCCGCGTCATCCCCCCCTGAAAGCCCGAGCGCCTTCCGCACCCGGGATTCGATCTCCGCCGCCAGCGGCTCATCTTCCAGGAGGGCGCGGCGGACCCGCTCCCGTCCCTGGCCGATCTGTTCGCCCTGGTATGAATACCAGGCGCCGCTCTTTTCGATGATCCGCTCCTTCACCGCCAGATCGATCAGGTCGCCGGTCCGGGAAATCCCCTCGCCGTAGCGGATATCGAACTCGGCCTGCCGGAAGGGAGGCGCCACCTTGTTCTTCACGATCTTGACCCGCGTCCGGTTCCCGATCACCGCGTCCCCTTCCTTGAGGGCGCCGATCCGCCGGATGTCCACGCGCACCGAGGAATAGAACTTGAGCGCGCGGCCGCCGGTGGTGGTCTCCGGGTTGCCGAACATGACCCCGATCTTCTCGCGAAGCTGGTTGATGAAAACCAGACAGGTCGCCGACTTCGAGACGATCCCGGTGAGCTTGCGGAGCGCCTTCGACATGAGACGCGCCTGGAGCCCCATCTGGGAGTCCCCCATCTCCCCATCGAGCTCGGCGCGGGGAACGAGCGCGGCGACCGAGTCCACCACCACGACATCCACCGAGCCGCTGCGCACCAGCGTCTCGGTGATCTCGAGCGCCTGCTCGCCGTCGTCGGGCTGGGACACGAGCAGTTCGTCGGTTTTTATCCCGAGCGCTTGGCAGTAGTCCGGATCGAGGGCGTGCTCGGCGTCCACGAAGGCCGCGACGCCGCCGAGCGCCTGGGCGGAGGCGACCACCGTGAGCGCCAGGGTGGTCTTTCCGGAAGACTCCGGCCCGAACACCTCAACCACCCGGCCGCGGGGAAAGCCTCCCACCCCGAGGGCGGCGTCCAGCGAAATCACCCCGGTCGGGATGGACGACACGTCCAGGGCGGACTGGCCGAGGCGCATGATGGCCCCCCGGCCGAACTGTTTTTCGATTTGCCCGAGGGCGATGTCGAGGGCGCGGGAACGCTGGTCGGCGGTCTTCGATTTCTTGACGTCTGGCTGCATGGCTGGCGGGAGTCTCCTCGTCGGAATTGGGCGCCTCTGCCCGAGAGCGGGCGGCGCGGCTTCAGGTCTCTACAGACTAAGACGGAAATGAGCCAAATTTTGTCCCACCCCGGCGAAAAAGCCCGCTCGAACGCGCGCTAGCCGCCCGTTCCGGCACCCGGACCCGGGTAGTCGTAAAAGCCGCGGCCGGTCTTGCGCCCGAGCCGGCCGGCGTCCACCAGCTTCACGAGCAGCGGGCACGGGCGGTAGCGCGGGTCCCCGAACCCCTCCTGGAGGACCCGGAGGATGTCGAGCACCACGTCGAGGCCGATGAGATCGGCGAGGGCGAGCGGCCCCATCGGGTGCCGCATCCCGAGCGTCATGATCCGGTCAATGTCCCGGGCGGCGCCGACGCCTTCCATGAGCGCGAAGGCGGCCTCGTTGATCATCGGCATGAGGACCCGGTTGGAGACGAACCCGGGAGCGTCGTTGACCGCGCAGGGCGTCTTCCCGAGGCGGCGCGCGAGGGCCATGGTGGTTTCGAACACCGGGTCCGAGGTCTCGAGCCCCCGGATGACCTCCACCAGTTCCATGACCGGAACCGGGTTCATGAAATGCATGCCGATGAACCGGTCGGCGCGGCCCGACCGGGCGCCGAGCCGGGTGATCGAGATCGACGAGGTGTTCGTCGCCAGGATCGTCTCCGGCGACAGCCGCGGCTCGAGCGCGGCGTAGAGCGAGAGTTTCTTGGCTTCGTCTTCGACGATGGCCTCGATCACGAACTCCGCGTCGGCGGCGGGCGCCATCTCCGTTCCCGGCCGGATGCGGGAAAGCGCCGCCGCCGCTTCCGGCTCGGACACCGTTCCCCGCTTCACCTGGCGCCCCAGGTTCTTCTCGATGGCCGCCATCCCCCGCGCCGTGAACTCTTCCCGGATGTCAACGAGATCGATCTCGATCCCGGAGAGGCCGAAAACCTGCGCGATGCCGTTCCCCATGGTCCCGGCGCCCACCACCAGGGCGCGTCGGAGCGCCGCCGGATCAGGCACGTTCCACTCCCAGGGCGACCCCGTTGCCGCCGCCGAGACAAAGACTCGCTATGCCCCGGTCCAGCTTGTGCTCCCGGAGCAGATACAGCAGCGTGGTGAGGATGCGGGCCCCGCTCGCCCCGATGGGGTGGCCGAGCGCGACCGCGCCCCCGTTCATGTTCGTCCGGTCCGCCGGGAGCCCGAGTTCTCCGCGCACCGCCACCGCCTGGGCCGCAAACGCCTCGTTGATCTCGAAGATATCCACCCCGTCCACCGTCCAGTCGAGCCGCTCGAGAAGCCTCCGGACCGCGGGCACCGGGGTCATCATGACCCACTGGGGATCGAGCCCCGAGACCGCCTGACCGGCGATCCGCGCGAGGCGCGGCAGGCCGTGGCGCCGGACCGCCGCGTCCGAGGCGATCACCAGCGCAGCGGCGCCGTCGTTCACCCCGGGAGCGTTCCCCGCGGTCACCCGGCCGTCCTTCCGGAAGACCGGACGGAGCCGCGCGAGCGACGCCTCGGTGGCGTCCGGACGGATGCCCTCGTCCCGCTCGACCACCACCGGGCCCTTCCGCCCGGGAACCTCCACCGGCAGGACCTCGGCGGCGAAGCGGCCGGCCTCGGTGGCGGTGTGGGCGCGGCGCTGGCTCTCGGCGGCGTAGGCGTCCATCGCCTCGCGGGTCACGCCGTAGCGGTCCGCGACCCGTTCCGCGGTCTCGCCCATATGGATGTCCTCGAAGGCGTCGGTGAGCCCGTCGTGCACCATCGAATCCACCAGGGTGCCGTCCCCCATCTTCGATCCGGCCCGCATCCCGGAAACGAGGTGCGGGGCGTTCGACATGGACTCCATCCCGCCCGCGACCACCACCTCCGCATCCCCGGCGAGGATCGCCTGGCGGGCGAGCATCACCGCCTTCAGCCCCGACCCGCACACCTTGTTGATGGTGAGCGCGCCGGTCCCGGCGGGCAGTCCCGCGCCGAGCGCCGCCTGGCGGGCCGGGTTCTGGCCGAGTCCGGCGGTCAGCACGTTGCCAAGAATGACTTCGTCCACGGCGTCCGCCGGCACCCCGGCCCGTTCCACCGCCTCCTTGACCACCAGCGCGCCGAGTTTCGGAGCAGGCAGCGCAGCGAGCCCGCCGAGCAGCTTCCCGATCGGAGTGCGGACCGCGGAGGAGATCCAGACGGGTGGGCCACCGTTCGGCCCCCCCCCGCTCATGACTCCGGTCATGACTCCGCTCCTTCCGGCCGCGACGCCGCCGGATCGCCGAGCTCGACGCGCACCCGCAGCCGGGCGTCCGGAAGGCCGGCGGCCCGCAGGAGGTTCCGCGCGATTTCCAGCCGCCGGCGGTGCGCCGCGGCGCGGGTCCCCGGGTCGAAGGCGAGGATCGTCAGGACCCCGTTCTCGAAGCGCACCGGAACGGCCTTGCCGGCGATCCCGCCGGGGGCCGCCTGCTCCCAGAGCGTCTTCAGGAAACCGAGGTCGAGGATGCTCCGCCGCACCCGGCGCGGCAGGGTCAGGCCGACGAGTTCCCCGATCGGGACCGGATCACGCCGCCGCCGGTCACGCCGGTGCCGATCCGGGAATGACGGATCCGGGAGTGACGGGGAAACGCGCCGCATATCCGGGATCGTAACCGGCAGGAGCGGCGGTTGACCCCTCCCGCTGCCGCCCCGCGGACTGCTAACAGCCGGTGGTGAAACCCACGCGGCCCAGTTCTCCCGGTGGGGGCTCGGCCGGCGATCCATCCCGGCCAAACAGCCGGTAATGCAACCCGCGCGGCCCAGTTCTCCCGGTGGGGGCTCGGCCGGCGATCCACCACCGGCTATTACCCCGTCGCTGCGCGCCGCTCATCGTTGCGTTTCGGTCGGAATACACCCGGGCCAGTTCTCCCGGTGGGGGCTCCTCCCTCACGCGCCTTGTCAGCCGGGCGCCTCGCCCCCACCGGGAGAACTGGCCAACCTCGGCGCTCACGTGAGTTTCACCACCGGCTGCTATAGTCGCCGTCTTGGAAACTCGATCCGGAGGGACTTCGATGGCCCAGACCAGGTATCCGAAAACGCCTCGCGGAGAGCGCCGCGACGAGAGCATCGAGCAGGCCGGAACGCCGCCGCAGGCTGGAACGCCGCCGCAGGCCGAGGCGCCGGCGCGGGGACCGTTCTCCCGCCGCCAGTTCCTGCGAGGAAGCGCCGCCGCCGGCGCCGCCTCCGCGGGGCTGCTGTCCGGCATGCTGGATGAAGCCGCGGCTCAGGGAGAGCCGGGAGTGGCCGGGCCGGGCGCGGTGGACATGGCCTTCAAGATCAACGGCAAGGCGCACGTAGCCACCCTGGAACCCAGGGTCACGCTGCTCGATGCGCTCCGAAACCACCTCGACCTGACCGGCGCCAAGAAGGTCTGCGACCGCGGAACCTGCGGCGCCTGCACGGTGCTCATGAACGGGGATCCGGTCTATGCCTGCTCGGTGCTCGCGATCGAAGCGCAGGGCGTGGACATCACCACCGTCGAGGGCATCGGATCGCCGGAAAACATGCAACCCATCCAGCAGGCGTTCGTGGACAACGACGCGCAGCAGTGCGGCTTCTGCACTCCCGGCTTCATCGTCGCCAGCACCGCGCTTCTGAACCGTCATCCGAACCCCGACCGGGACACCATCCACCGGGAACTCGGCGGCAACCTGTGTCGCTGCGGCACCTACGCCGGCATCCGGGCCGCCGTGGCCCAGGCCTCCGCAGGAGGAACCACCAATGGCTGAGTACACCTGGCCCGCAGCAGGCGACCGCCTGCACATCGGCAAACGCATCAGCCGGCTCGACGGCCCGGTCAAGGTGACCGGACGGGCGAAATACGCCTACGACATGAACCGGCTCGGCATGGTCTGGGCGGTGATGGTCCAGAGTCCGCACGCCCACGCCCGCATCACCGGCATCGACACGTCGGCGGCCGAGGCGATGGACGGGGTGGTCAAGGTCCACGTCATTCAGGACGTGGGGACCGAGATCCAGTGGGCCCACGACGAGATCGTGGCGGTGGCGGCCACCTCCGAAGAGGTGGCGCGCGACGCCGCGGCCGCGGTGAAGGTCGATTACGAGGTGCTGCCGCACTTCGTGAACGAGCGCGCCGTGGACGAGGCGCCCGACGCCCAGCCCGCCCAGGCGGAGACCACCGGAGACCCGGCGGCCGCCATGGCCTCGGCGGCGAGCCGCTCGAACGGCACCTACCACGTGGCGCAGATCGCCCACTGCTCCCTCGAACCCCACGGCCAGGTAGCCGAATGGGAGGACGAGGAGACGGTGACGGTCTGGGCCTCCACGCAGGCCATTTCCGGCGTGGCCTCGCAGCTCGGCGAGGCGATCGGCATCCCGGCCTCGAACGTCCACGTCGAAACCCAGTACATGGGCGGCGGCTTCGGCAGCAAGTTCAGCGTCGACCGCTGGGGCGTGGTCTGCGCGGAACTCGCGCGCGTGACCGGGCGTCCGGTAAAGCTGATGCTCGACCGCGACCAGGAAGTGAGCGTCGCCGGTGCGCGCCCCTCCACCCACGCGGAGATTTCGGCAGCCGCCGACGCCGACGGCAACGTGGTCGCCTGGGATTCGAAGAGCTGGGGGTCCGGGGGTCCGTCGGGCGCCGGCTCGCCGCCGATTCCCTACGTATTCGGCTTCGCCGACCAGACCCACGCCCACACCTCGGTGCCCACCAACACCGGGCCGGCGCGGGCCTGGCGCGCGCCGAACCACCCGCAGGCGTGCTTCGTCACGATGCGGGCGCTCGAGGACCTCGCCCACGCGGCGGGAATGGACCCGCTCGCGATGTTCCTGAAGAACATCGACAAGACCGGCGAGCGGTCCGGCGTCTACTCCGAGGAGCTCGAAAAGGCCGCCGAACTGATGGGCTGGCGCGATCGCTGGCGCCCGCGTGGTTCGGCCACCGGGACCATGCGTTCCGGACTCGGCCTCGCGCTCCACACCTGGGGCGGACGCGGCCACCGGAGCAACTGCGAGGTGCTCGCCTGCCGCGACGGGCTGGTCGAAGCCCGCATCGGGAGTCAGGACCTCGGCACCGGAACCCGCACGGTGATCGCCATGGTGCTCGCCGAGACCTTCGGCCTCGGGATCGACCAGGTCAAGGTGACCATGGGGCGGAGCGTGCTCCCGGCCTCCGGCGCCTCGGGAGGCAGCACCACGGTGGGAGGGGTCAGCGGCTCCACCCGCCGGGCGGCGCTCAACGCCGTGGATGCGGTGTTCGAGCGGATCGCGCCCCGGCTCGGGACCGAGATGGCGAACCTTCAACTCAAGAACGGCCAGCTCCACTTCCGGGACGGCTCCATGGCAGCGATGCCCTGGCGGCAGGCCGCGACCCTCATCGGGGTGAACCCGGTGTCCGCCGCCGGCGCCAACCCCGGCCCGGGTCAACTGAACGACAGCGGGGTGTGCGGCGTCCAGATGGCCGACGTCAGCGTGGACATGGAGACCGGCGTGGTTTCCATCAACCGGCTGGTGGCGGTCCAGGACTGCGGGCTGGTCCTCGACCTGAAGACCGCGGAGAGCCAGGTGTACGGAGCGCTCATCATGGGCGTCACCTACGCGCTCACCGAAGAGCGGGTCTTCGATCCGCACACCGGCCGCATGCTGAACGCCGACATGGAGTTCTACAAGCTCGCCGGAATCGAGGATGTGGGCGAGATGATCGTCCACATGATGACCGGACCCGGCTACGACGAACGGGGCGTGATCGGCCTTGGCGAGCCGCCGGTCATCGCGCCGGGAGCGGCGATCGCCAACGCGGCGTCCAATGCTGCCGGAGTCCCGATCAACGAGATGCCGATGACCCCCGACCGGGTGCTCGCCGCAATCAACGGTGGAGGAATGGCCTGATGCGCGCCTTCGAATACACGAGTCCCCGGACCGCTGAAGACGCGATCCGAATGCTGTCCGCCGAGGGCGCCGTGGCGCTCGCCGGCGGCACGGATCTCCTGAGCCTGATGAAGGACGGGGCGGCGGCGCCGTCGCGCCTCGTCAACCTGAAGGCGATCCAGGATCTCACCGGGGCTCACGAGACCGGCGACGGGCTCCACATCGGCGCCACGACCCGCCTCGGGCCGCTGGGCGAGCACCGCGCGATCCGCGAGTCGTTTCCCGCGCTCGCCCAGGCGATCGCCGGGGTCCGCAGCCGGCAGGTCCTGTCGATGCGGACGGTCGGCGGCGATCTCTGCCAGCGGCCCCGCTGCTGGTACTTCCGCGCCGGCTTCGGGCTCGTCCCGATGCACGACGGGCAGTCCATGGCGAAGACGGGCGACAACCGCTACCACGCGATCTTCGGGAACTCGGGGGCGGCGGTCTTCGTGAACCCGTCGAGCCTGGCGCCGCCGCTGATCGCGCTCGGCGCGTCGGCGACCATCCTGGGTCCGGACGGCGAGCGCACCATCGCGCTGGAGGATCTCTATCGCACGCCGATGTCGAGCGACGAGAGCGAGTTCACGCTGGGCGCCGCCGAGATCGTCACCGGGGTCACCATCCCGATGCGGGCGAGCAAGAACGCCACCTACGATGTGCGAAACCGGAAGGGCTTCGACTGGCCGCTCGCCACCGCCTCGGTAGCGATGGGCGACGGGGGCACCCGGGTGGTGCTCGGACACGTCGCCCCGACCCCGTGGACGAGCGCCGCCGCGGCCGGCGCGCTCGCCGGCGGCATCACCGAGGCCAGCGCCCAGGCGGCGGGTGACGCCGCGGTGGCGGACGCCGCCGCGCTCTCCGGAAACGCCTACAAGATCCAGCTCGCGCGGGTCGCGGTGAAGCGCGCCGCGCTCGCCGCCATGTGAGGGGATAGACGATGGCCACCAAAACAACCGTTCCGAAAAGCGCCATTCCGGGAGCCTCCGGACGCGCCGCCTTCTCGCTCTGCCACCGTCTTCGCTCCAAGGCGATGTACATGGACGTGGAGTACGACCCGAGCGTCCCGGGCGGCATACCCGGCGACGGCTATTTCTGGTGCACCCACACCCAGAACTGCCTCGGTCCCGACGGCCGGGTGGCCGACCGCGACCAATGCACGGCGGGGTCCGGACGGGGCTGTTTCGAATCGGCGTACTGACAGCCCGTGTGGGAAGCACCCCGCACTATTCCCCTGACGATTCGCGCCGAAGGCGCCAGTTGGTACGCGTGCGGGGCGCTTCCCACACGGGCTGACAGCGGGGATCGCTTCGCGATCCCCGCTGTCCTTTTTCGCGGGGAGGGGAAACCCCTCCCCACACCCCTCCCCCGCGGCGCTCCGCGCCGCGAGTAGCCCGTGGGGAAAGCACCATTGTTCAGCCCGTGGGGGAAGCTCCCCGCACTATTCCCCTGACGATTCGCGCCGAAGGCGCCAGTTGGTACGCGTGCGGGGCGCTTCCCACACGGGCTGACAGCGGGGATCGCTTCGCGATCCCCGCTGTCCTTTTTCGCGGGGAGGGGAAACCCCTCCCCACACCCCTCCCCCGCGGCGCTCCGCGCCGCGCCGCCGACAGACGCCGCCTAGGTTTCAGCGCAGCCTGCTAAGCGTGCGGCGGGAAACCGGCCGCGCCGCAGATGGACGCCGCCAGCTTTGCGCCACAGGCTATTGGGCCGGCGACAGGGGCGTGCGGTGGAGAACTTGCGGCTGTTAAACTGCGACATTCGGCTGACCGCACCGAGCGGCGGTTTCCCGATGGAGGAAGTGTCATGAAGATTTCCCGTTTTGCGCTGGTAACCGCCCTCCTCGCGATGGGCTCGATGGCTTTCGCTGCCACGGCCTTCGCTCATGGACCCGGCGAGGCCGATGCCACACTTGAGGGGCTCTACCTCGAGGCCCGCACCGCAGACGTGTACGCCGGTCACTGCTTCGCGAACAGCGAAGTCGGGCTGGACGGACAGGAGGCCGTGCTGGCCTGGAACGTCTCCGACGGGACGTACGAAGGCGTCGATCTGTCCGGGCTCTCGGTAGTCGCGGTGGTGAAGGCGCAGGCCACGCTGGGCGATCCGCATGACAACCCCTATCCGGCCAGGTCGGTGCTGATCGTGGACGAGAACGCGAACGCCGACCAGCGAACCGCGCTCATCCAGCTTGCCCACGACATGGGCGGCGAACTGCTCGAGAACGTCCTGAACATCCACGATGCTCCGGTGGCCGCGGACTTCGACAGCCGGCCGGGACACGCCTCGCTGACGGCCGGCGAGTTGGTGGAGCTCCGCACCCGGGCGCTCACCCACAAGGATCACCTCTGCGGCAGCGAGTTCGTGTACTACCCGCCGCTGACCGAGATCGCGGACGCGATGCCGGCCTACACCGAGGCTCACTCATTCCGGGGCGACGACTTCAACACCACGTGGAGTTGCCCGCTCAAGCGGAGCGCCTTCCTCGGCACCTTCGTCCGCTAGACGGACCCCAACCCATCTCAGGGTTCCATGAAGGTTCCATCGCGTTTCGCCTATCTGCTGCCTGCGGCGGTCCTCACTGCCGCTCTCGCTCTCGGAAGCGATCAGCCGATCCTGGCGGTGGCCGACGGCGCCGCGCCGGATGGCGTCTCTGACGAGATCCGGGCCGTGACCGGCGCCGAGGGCGTCCGGACGACGCTCGAGTCGGGGGTCAATCTCGACTTCTGGCTGCGGACCGAGGCCCCCGGTGGCGGCGGAACGAACCCCGGAGCCACCTTCCCCGACCTCAAGGTGGGAACCCTGGTCGGGGTGGTGCGGATCGACGGCCCCTGGTCCGACTACAAGGGGAACCCCATCGAGCCGAACGTCTTCACGATGCGCTACGGGAATCGCCCGGAGGACGGCAACCACATGGGCGTGTCCGTCCACCTTGACTACGTGCTGCTCGTCCCGGTGGTCGAGGACATGACCGTTGACGTCGAGTGGGGACAGGACGACCTGAACATCATGAGCTTCGCCGCCACCGGCATCGGCCACCCGGCGGTGATGAGCCTCGCCCCGAACTGGGACGGCATCAGCGAGCCGACCGTCTTTCAGGACGACGCCGGCGCCTGGGCGCTCGGCTACGCTTGGGAGAGCGGCCTCACCCTCGGTTTCGTAGTAGACGGCGAAGGCGAGCACTAAGTCCGGAGCGGTCCGGGAACGGGGCGTTCACTCCCGAATCGGACCTTTGGTCTTGCACCGTCTGCTCGGTGTGGGGTGAACGCCCCGTTCCCGAACCGCCCGGCGCTTCGCGCCGGAATCGGAACTCCCTTGCGCGCCTCCGGCGCGCGGCGGCGAGTTCCGATTTCAAGTTGTTAATTTTGTGAAAGGGGGGCGGTAGCCCCCCTTTCACACTTTCCCCCCGGTCAGGCGGGCAGCGAACAAGTTCGCTGCCATCAGCTTTCTTCGCGTTGGGCGCTCCACCAACCCTCACGGCGTGGAGCGCCGGTCTCCGACCGGCATCGCGCGGGAGCGCGAAACCCGCACCAACGACGCCGCCCCACCCCAACCCTCACCTGGAGCGCCGGTCTCCGACCGGCATCGCGCGGGAGCGCGAAACCCGCGCCGATGACGCCGCGCCAACGTGAGATTCGCACTTCCGATCATCAGGGTTTCTCCCGGCGGAAGCCTCCGACCGGCACGGCGGCCCACAGGGCCGCGAAACCGCACATCGCTAAGCAGGAGAAAGCGCGGGGACGGCTTGGAACGCCGACCTCTGGGCAGTTCTCCCGGTGGGGCCCGGCACAGCCCGCCAAAGGCGGGCGGACGTGACGAACCCCTATCCCCCGCGCAGCTCCCCTCTCAGCACCCACTCCACCAACCCTCACGGGACGCTTGGAGCGCCGGTCTCCGACCGGCATCGCGCGGGAGCGCGAAACCCGCACCAACGACGCCGCGCCAACGTGAGGCTGTCGCCACTTCCGATCATCAGGGTTTCTCCCGGCGGAAGCCTCCGACCGGCACCGCTGGCCACAGGCCAGCGAAAGCGCGTACACCCGATCACCCCTGAAGCGCGCGCAGCCCCGGCAGAACCTCAGTGCTCCACTTCGCAGCGGATTGGCCAGTCCCCCGTGGGCATCCGCACCTCCACCGAGCGGGAGCCGGCCGTGAACCCGGTGGCCGGCTCCAGGAACCGGCTCCCGCTAGCGTCCAGGCAATCCGGGCGCCCATGGCCGTAATAGTCGTTGCGGCCTACATCGATCACCGTGCTCTCGTCGCGAAGGGACCGCTCCGCCCCCGCGTACATCAGATCGCTCGGTTCGTCGTTCACGTGTGCGCTCACGCCCACGTTCGGCGCACAACTCGGCACGGCGCCGAACACGTGAAAAAGCTCGTGGACCATCACCACCTCGTAGGTGGAGACCGTCTCCTCGTCGACGCCGACTTCCGCATCGCTGCACCGCCCGACATAGACGGCCCCACCGCGGCCAAAGATCGGAGCGCTGCCGCAGACCCCCGCCACCGAGCCCTCGTAGAAGATGGCGAGGATCTTGTCTCCGGTGACTTCCAGCCGGTACGCCTGGCGCAGAATGTCGCTAACGGTCCCGCCCGCGGTACCGTCACCCTCCTGGTGGGTGAACGGGAGGCGCAGGAACGAAACATCGGGCCGTCCTTCGTAGGTGTCCACCCGCAGCCGTTGCCCGATCTTCTCCGGCAGCCAGTTCTGGATGGCCGCGACCGAGCGTTCGATTTCCCCGAACCGGTCGCGGTTGCGATCCTCCCAGTCGCTCGGGACCGCATAGACGAAGTGCACCTGGGGGCCACCGATGTCGTCCGGGCGATCCGTCTCGCTCCTCGGGCTCGGGTCCTCCACGAGGAAATCCAGTTCCACCGAGCGGCCCTCGAAGGTGGCTGTTACCACCGCGGTGCCGACACCGACACCTTCGGCGAAACCCTCCTCGTCGATCGCAACCACCCCCGGATCCGACGAGGTCCACTCGGCGGTAACGCTTCCGGTAGTGCCGTCGTTGTAACTGCCGTACACGATCAGCGGCCCGACCCGCTCCCCGACGCGGATGTCGGTGCGGGGAGCGAACGGCTCAATGTCCGTGAGCTCGCGGGGCGGCCGCGGCGGCGCCGGCGGGACGGTAGGTGTGCCTGACACGCCTTCTCCGCCGCAGGAGACGAGGAAAGCGAAGAGCGGAAGGAGAAGAAACTGATGTCTCACGGGTTTCAAGCCTACCGCGAGGCGCCACCGATTTCCGCGAAAGAAAAACACGACATGAAGCGCCTGGCAGTAGCCGCGAGGTCGATTCCGAACGGTCTCCCATCACAGTCATGCGTCTCGCCGACCCGGCGCAGCACGCGACAACGTGAGGACCGCAATACACTCGCCGCTCCCCTCCCCTACCTCTCAGGACCTTCCGCCATTCCCCCGACCGACCCGCTGGCGACGACCGGGGAACGTCCCGCGGCAGCCGCCGGGATCCTCCTCGCCGCCGGCGAGTCGAAGCGGATGCGCCGCACCAAGGCCCTTCTGCCCCACCCGGACGGCTCCGGCCGGACCCTGATCCGTGCCGCCGCGGAGACGCTCATCGCCGCCGGCCTCGCCCCGGTGATCGCCGTGCTCGGCCACGCCCATCGGGAGATCGCCCCTGAGCTCCGGGGACTCGCGGTGCGCGCCGTCCAGAACCCTGCCTACCAGCGGGGCATGCTCTCGTCCCTCCAGGTCGGAATCCGGGCGCTGGCCGCCGAGCGGCACATCTTCTGGGCGGTGGTCGCCCCGCTGGATCAGCCTTTCCTTTCCCCTGGCCTCATCCGGAGGCTGGTCGCCGCCGCGGCCGAACCCCGGCAACCCCCCGCCGCGGCCGTTCCGGCCACTCCGGCCATGAGCCGGACGGGGACCTGGGGCCTGCCGGTGGTGCTCCGAAGGCGCCTTTTTCCCGAGGTGCTGGACCTCTCCGCAACCCGAGCCGGCGGGGACGGCGGTCGCGACCGGGGCGCCGGGCGCGTCCTCGCGCGCCATCGCGGCGACCTGGTGGTGGTCCCGGCAACGGACCGGGAACTGCTGGACCTCGACAACTGGGAGAGTTTCCTGCAGGCGCGGGCGGGCGTCACAGGCTGAGCGGGACGCACGCCGAATATCCACCGGCGGCGCTGGGGACAAGTCGCGATAGTTCGCGCCAATTCGCCGGCGTTGAGCACCGCTGACATGCGCGGCGACGACGGATGGGGTGAGGGTTCGGGCCGCGGCCCCCAACAGAACGCCAAACGCATGATCTGCCGAAACAAGGTAGATTTTCTGGCAGAAATCGTCAACAATCAGTAAAATATGGTTGTTATCCCAGGAGGCAAGCCATGTTAGTCGCCTTCGCATTGACGAACTATGCATGCTTTCGGGACCGGCACGAGTTGAGTGCCCAAGCCGTAGCGCGGGCAAGTGATCTACACGCATTCGACAGCGGCTGCCGGAGAGTCCCGCGGCTGAACCGGGTGACGGCGATCTACGGCCCCAACGGAAGTGGCAAGTCTCGCTTGCTCCTGGGGCTGATGTTTGCCAAGAGCTTCGTGGTCAATTCGGCAACCAACACCCAAATCGGCGAGGAAATCCCCTACACGCCCTTCCTGTTCGACACCGAGACCCGGATGCGCCCGACCACATTCGAGATCAGCTTCATCGAGGACGGTTCCTGCTACGAGTACACGTTCTCCCTCGACCGGGAGCGGGTTCACTCCGAGACTCTCCTGGTCTGGCCCCCGGATGGCCGGAAGCGCTTGTTGCTGGAGCGGCGCTGGGACATCACGAACCATGGTTACCAGTGGACCTTCGGCCACTCGGTATCGGGTCCCAAGGAGGTTTGGCGACGCAGCACTCGCCAAAACGCCCTGCTGGTGTCCGTTGCCGCCCAACTCAACAGCGACATCTTCACTCCGGTAGTCGAGTGGTTTCGGAAGCGGTTGGCGGGTATCGGACCCGACTACTTTCCGGACACCTACACTGCCGAGGCAGTCGTCGCCGACGAAACGAAGAAACGGCGTGTTCTGGAGCTGTTGCAGGCCGCCGATATCACCGCAGCCGATGTGTCCGTCAGGAGAGAGAAGACAAGCCTCGAATCAATGAGGGACAGTGTGCCGCCCAGCATCCTCAAGGAAGTGTCAAAGACAGGTGCCGATTCCGTGGAGTCTTTCCAGACGCAACTCGGTCACACAGTCGAGGGAAGTAGCGATCTTCAGTTCCTGGACCTGGAACAAGAATCGGACGGCACCCAACGGCTCTTTGCGTTGGCATGGCCGCTTCTCGACATCCTCGAAAACGATCGGGTTCTAGTAGTAGACGAGTTGGACCACAGCCTCCATCCGCTGCTCGTGGAAGCGCTCCTGCGACGTCTCAACAGTGGAAGCGACAGCAGCAGGCAGGGTCAACTGATTGCCACTCTGCACGACACGACTCTCCTTGGCGGAGCATTGGACCGTGGCCAGGTCTGGCTGACCGACAACGAACGACCGAGCGAGGCCGCAAACCTCACGCCGCTCTCCGACTTCCACCCTCGCAAACTGGAAGCGCTGGAGCGTGGCTATCTCGGCGGGCGCTACGGAGGGATTCCGGTGACCTCGACGCCCCAGCTCGTTTCTGCCGACTGAGTGGCTTCGGCGAAACAGCGCCCGCTCGGAAGACGTACCCGAGCGAGGCGAAACAGCCGTCCGTCGATTCTGATTCTGTGCGAAGGGACGCGGACCGAGCCACACTACTTCTCAGCACTCAAGCAGAGGTGGCGATTGCCGAGCCTCCGGGTCTTGGGTAGCGAGCCTGGAACCGGACTCGCGCGCCTGCAGGAACGGGTCCGTCACGAAATGGGCGCAATGTCCCCCGGGGACGAAATCTGGTGCGTCGTGGATCACGACGACCGGGAGTCAGGTGTTGCCATTTTCCAATCGAGGGTCAGAGGAGCGGGTGCACGTCCCCTGCCGTCCCGTGTCCACGTCGCCGTCTCGAAACCCTGTTTCGAATACTGGCTCCTATTGCACTTTGAGTTCACGACGAAGCCCTTTGAGGGGATCCCCGGCTGGTCAGCGTGCTCACAAGTTACCCGAGCTCTCAAACGCCATCTCCCGGACTACCGCAAGAACGACCCCGGGTTGTTCGGACGCATCGCCGATCGGATCCCGACAGCGATCTCGAATGCAAAGCGCATCTCCGACTCAGGCGCATCTTCTTTCACGGATCTCTGGAAGTTGATCGAACGGCTGGAAAGACTCCGGACTCCGGGGCCCACCTGATGCCGGCACAAATGCGGAAGCGCACCCGGCTCGCAGAGCAAGCATGACCCTTCCCCTGCCCCACCTGACCGCCCTGCTCCTCAGCTACGGCTACGTCGGCGCCCTGCTGCTCGGCGCCGAACTTCTGCGCCGGGGCGGGAAAACCTCTCCCGACACGGCGCGCAAGATCGTCCACGCCGGCGTCGGGCTCTGGGTGGTGCCGACGGTCTTCGTCTTTTCCGACTGGCGGGTGGCAATCGTGCCGCCCGTGACCTTCGTGCTCACGAACTACGTCATCCACCGCTTCCGGCTGCTGCCCGCGCTCGACGACGACCCGGCGAACCTGGGCACGGTGTTCTTCCCCATCTCCTTCGCCGCGCTGCTCGCCGTCTTCTTCCGGCCCGGAGCTTCAGACCCTCAGTCCTTCATTGCGGTGGCGGGCGTTCTCACCATGGGCCTCGGCGACGCCGCGGCCGCCGTTTTCGGGAAGCGCTACGGCACCCGGCGCTACACGATCCTCGGCCACTCCCGGACGATGGAAGGGAGCATGGCGATGTTTCTCGTCACCGGGGTGGTCGTCGCCGTGGTGCTCAACACGATGGCGGACTTCTCCTGGCACCCCGCGGTCGCCTTCGGGCTGGTGACGGGGACGGCGGCGGCAGGGATCGAAGCGGTCTGCCCGTTCGGGAGCGACAACCTGTTCGTACCGCTCGGCACCGCGGCGGTGCTGTGGACACTGGTCGAGGTGAGCGGAGCCGCGCTCGGGGTTTCCTGAGGGGCGCCGGCAGGCCATACCGGGGAGTGACGTACGGGAGTTTCGCCCCGCTACGCGGGCGATGCCGGTCTGAAGACCGGCGCTCCTTGCGCTCCTTGCGCAGCGACATGCGGGGAAGGACGTACGGGAGTTTCGCTCCCCTCCGGGGAGCGATGCCGGTCTGAAGACCGGCGCTCCTTGCGCTCCTTGCGCTCCTTGCGCTCCTTGCGCTCCTTGCGCTCCTAGAGCGAGCGGGCGATCAGCGAGAGAACGGTTCCTGCCTCTTCCGCGGTCAGCGAGAGGTTCGGTCGGACGCGCACCGAGCGCGCACCGCAGCCGAGGATGAGGAGCCGGTTCTCGTAGGCGCGCGCCAGGAACCGGTCGCGCTCTTCCCTATCCGGAAGGTCGAAGGCGCACATGAGGCCCCGGCCGCGGACGGCGGTCATCCGGCCGCCGGCCTCCCGGGCCAGATCGTGGAGGCCGTCCAGAATCACCCGGCCGACCCGGGTGGCGTTGTCGATCAGCTCCTCTTCCTGGATGATCTCGAGATAACGGCCGAACCGGACCATGTCCACCAGGTTGCCGCCCCAGGTCGAGTTGATCCGCGAGGGCAGCCGGAAGACGTTGTCCTCCACCTCGTCCACCCGGCGGCTCGCGAGGATGCCGCAGACCTGCGTTTTCTTGCCGAAGGCGAGGATGTCCGGCTGGACCCCGAAGTGCTCGAAACACCACATCCGGCCGGTCATCCCCACCCCGGTCTGCACCTCGTCGAAGATGAGCAGGAACTCGTGCTCGTCGGCCAGCCGCCGCAGCACCTCGAAAAACTCGCGCCGGAAGTGGAGGTCGCCGCCCTCCCCCTGGATCGGCTCGATGATGAGGCCGGCGATGTCGTCGGGATCTTCGGCCACCGCGGCCTCGATCGCGGCGAGCGCCCGCGCCTCGGCGGCTTCCGTCTCGGCGAGCCGCTCGGCTTCCGGGAAGCGGATGTAGGGGTTCTCGATGCGCGGCCAGTCGAACTTGGGGAAGTAGGCCACCTTCATCGGCTCGGTGTTCGTGATCGAAAGCGCGTAGCCGGTGCGCCCATGAAAGGCCTGCCGGAAGTGGATGATCTTGCTGCCCCGCTCGCCCTTCCCGGCGGCGAGGTTCTTCCGCACCTTCCAGTCGAAGGCCGTCTTGAGCGCGTTCTCCACCGCCACGCTGCCGCCGGCGACGAAGAAGGCGTGCGGCATCCCTTCCGGGACGGCGAGGCGGGAGAAGGTCTCGAGAAAACGGGCCATCTCGACGGTGTAGAAGTCGGAGTTCGACGGTTTGTGGACCGCGACCCGGCCCAGACGCTCCAGGAACGCGGGATTGGTGACCCCCGGATGGTTGTGGCCGATGGGGTTCGTCGCGAAATAGGAAAAACAGTCGAGAAAATCCCGGCCGGTGCGGGCGCAGCGCATCCACGCCCCGTGGCTTTCGTCGAGATCGAGGACGAGGTCCAGCCCGTCGGCGATGAGATGCCGGCGAAGGATGTCGTGGACTTCGGCGGGGCTCGGCCCCCGCGAAACAACAGGGGAAATCGCACTCACGGTCATGCCGCAAGCGTACCAAGCGGGAACGGGATCCGAGCGGTGGAGAACCCATACACTCCGGCGGATGCAAAGGCGCGCGAACGGCCTCGTGTTCGCCGCATTGGCGTTCGCCGTCGCGGCCGGGACGGTCGCGGCCGCTCCGGACGGCCGCGAGGATGCCGGACCGCTGGTGGTCGAGGTCCGGGTCTTCGAGATCCGGCGCCTGAACTCGGACTTTTCCCCAATCGAAGACCTCTCGTTCGGGGTGGACAGCGACGGAACCTCGGTCCAGGTCTCCGAATGGCTCGCGACGCTTGCCCGCCGGATCCCGGACGCCTACTTCGCCCAGCTCCTGACGTTCGGGCCCGCGCCGGCCGCTGCCGAGGCCAAGTGGGAAATCAGACGGCAGGGCGGCAGGCGGGCCATCCGGATGCGCGTGCGGCCCGCCCCCGCAGACGCTCCGGCAAGCGGACCCGTCTCCGGGGGGAACCCACCGGAGACGAACGGACCGCTCGGGCGCTTCCGACTGGACTTCGATCTCCTCCGCACCGGAACCGCGGCCCAGGAAATCAGGCTGCAGGGGCTGATCGCGCCGGGAATGACCCGGATGGTCAGCGGCCTCAACTTCGAGATAACGCTCAGCCGCTACCTGTCGTGGTTCCGGGAACCCGGCGACCTCGCCGCCCGGGAACTCCTCTACGAGAGTATCCGGAATCGGAACATCTACCTGGCGTTCGGGATCACTTTCCGGCACCTCGAAGGTCCGGCTCCGCCGCCGCCGGTCCGGCTACGGCCGCCGGACGATCCGGAGCTGCGGGAGCTCCGGTCGCCGCTGGTCGGGAACGCGGAAGGCGTCCTGCGCCTCCGCGTCCACCTGGACGAAGAAGGCGCCGTGAATCACACCGAGATCCTCGAAACCACCCTGCCCGAGGTCATTCCCCGGGTGCTCGGCATCGTGTCCGGATGGGAGTTCCCGCAGGCCGCGGGACGCGAGGGACGTCTGTTCTTCCCGATCCGGAGCGTGCTGCCCATCCCCTCGGGCTGACCTCGCAACACCGGGGCGACCCGGACCGCGGTTCCGCCAGGCGATGGGACGTTTGCCGAGGGCCCGGCGGTCTGGTACAAGGGTGCGTTCGCTCTCATTCCTCAAGGAGAACCACACATGACTTTCCGGACACTCTGTATGCGGGCTGCGCTGGGCGCGGCCCTCCTCGCCCTCGCAGCCTCTCCCGTCCTCGCCCAGTCGAGCGGTCTCGGCACCATCTCGTTCCCGAACTCGGGGAACGAGGCGGCCCAAAAGGACTTCATCGACGGCGTCGGCCTGCTCCACAGTTTCGAGTGGGAAGACGCCGCCGAGGCGTTCCAGCGCGCCCAGGCAGCCGACCCCGACTTTGCGCTCGCCTACTGGGGAGAGGCCCTGAGCCATACCGGCGGCCACCACGCCCCGGCGGGGCAGGACATGTCGAAAGCGCGGGACGCGCTGCTGAAGCTCGGGAAGACCCGGGCCGAGCGGGTCGCGAAGGCAGCGACCGACCGCGAGAAGCGCTATCTCGAGTCGACCCACATCCTCTACGGACCCGGCGACCTTCAGGAACGGAGTGACGGTTACGAGGCGGCGCTGGCGGAATTGACAGCCGCCTATCCTGACGATCTCGAAGCGGCGGCGTTCCATGCGCTCGCCCTCATGCGCACCCGGGTCCGGGGCGGAGCCAGCCAGCGGGTTGACATGCGCGCCGGCGCCATCGCCCAGCGGGTGTTCCGGGAGAACCCGGACCATCCCGGCGCGGCCCACTACGTGATCCACGCCTACGACGACCCGGTGCACGCCCCGGTGGCGCTCTACGCGGCCGAGAAGTACTCGGACATCGCCCCGGCGGCGGTGCACGCGCTCCACATGCCCTCGCACATCTTCGTTCAGCACGGGATGTGGGACCAGGTTCGGGGCCTCAACACCCGTTCCTACCAGGCCTCGATCGACCGCGCGGAGAGGAAGGGCCTCTCACCCGCGCGCTACTCCTACCACGCGCTCTATTGGCTCCTCTACGCCTACCTTGAGGAGGGCCGCTACGACGACGCCCAGGCGTTGCTCGACGAGTTCGGGGAACTGACCAAGCGCGACGAAATGACGGGCGGGATGAAAGAGACCTGGCTCCGTATGGATGCCCTGCACACGGTGGAGACGCGGCGGTGGAAGCCCGAGCCGGTGGACGATCTGGTGGCGCAAATTGACGGCGACGAACCCGAGGTCGGCCACCGCACCGCCGGCGCGATGATCTATGCCCGCGGGGTTAGCGCCGCCGAGACCGGGGACATCGAAACCGCGAAGAAAGCGCTCGAAGGACTGCAGAAGATCCAAGCGATGCTCGAGAATGACGAGAACCCGCGCGGCGCCGAGCAGGCGGCGGTGATGGCCCACGAGATGGCGGGCGTGCTCGCCAAGGCCGAGGGCGACCGCGACGGCGCCCTCAAGGCCTTCCGCATGGCGGTGGAGGTGGCGGAAGGCATGGAGCCTCCCTCCGGGCCTCCGGGCGAGTCCCCCATCGATTCGCCGATCCAGCCCGCCCACGAGCTGCTAGGCGACATGCTGCTCGATACCGGCGACGCCGAAACGGCGCTTCAAGTCTTCGAGACCTCGCTCCAGCGGACCGCGAAGCGGCCCCATTCGCTCTACGGCGCCGCGCGCGCCGCGGCCGCGATCGGCGACGAGGAAGCGGCCCGCCGCTACTTCGAGCAGCTCCTCAGCACTCCGGAGCGGGGACCGGATCTGCCAGGGCTGGAGGACGCGGAAGCCGCGGTCGGCGAAACCACAACGCAACAGAACTGAGCCTGAACTAGAACGACTACCTGCGAGGGCGGCCCGGAAGGGGCCGCCCTTGTGTCGAGCGGTCCCCGGACGGGGGCGTAGGAGCGCCGGTCTTCAGGCCCCCACCGGGAGAACTGGCCAGCATCGCCCCGCGTAGCGGGGCGAAACTCCCGTCGCTATTCCTCATATGTCGGTGCGCATTGGAGCGCCGGTCTTCAGGCCCCCACCGGGAGAACTGGCCAGCATCGCTCCCCAGAGGGGAGCGAAACTCCCGTCGCTATTCCCCGTATGTCGCAGCGCCCAACAGGCACGGCGCGATGCAACCGGCCGTCCGGGCGGCGGGGCGCTGTCCCCGTGTTGGGTCCCGGCTATCGGCGAACAGAGCGACGGGAGTTTCGCGGCCTTCGGCCGCGATGCCGGTCTTGAAGACCGGCGCTCCTTGCGCTCCATTCAGGGATGGCGTTGGCCTTCCCGGCCCCGTAAGCCGGCTACTCGTCGCCGAGGAAGCCGGAGCGGAGCAGGTAGTAGAGCAGGGTCACGACGCCGGTGAGCGCGGCGGCGACGTAGGTCATGGCCGCGGCGCTCAGCACCTTCGAGACCCCGCGCCGTTCTTCGGGGGTGATGATCCCGGTCTCCCAGACGAGCGCCTTGGCGCGCCGGGAAGCGTTCAACTCGACCGGCAGCGTCACCACCTGGAAGAGCACCACCAGCGAGAAGAGCGCGATTCCGAGCTGAACCAATCCGAGGGCTCCAAACAGGAAGCCGCCGATCAGCAGGAAAATGGAGATGTTCGAGGCGAAGCTCGCGGGCCGGGCGAGCACCTGGCGGAACATCAGCGGCTGGTAGCCGGCGTGGTGCTGCATGGCGTGCCCGACCTCGTGGGCGGCTACCGCCACCGCTCCGACGGTCCGTCCGTTGTACACCTCGGGCGAAAGCCTCAGCACCCGGACCCGGGGGTCGTAGTGGTCGGAGAGCGCGCCGGGGTGCTGCTCCACGGGGATGTGGATGCTCTGCCGGCGGAGCAACATTTCCGCGGTCTCGCGGCCGCTACGGCCGCTCGAGACCGGAACCCGGTGGTAGCGGGCAAAGGTGCGCTTCACCTTGAACGTCGCCCACAGGGTGAGCGCGATGGCCGGGGCCAGCATCAGGAAATAGAGAGGATCGAAGAAAAACATCGCGGGAAATCAGGCTCCGAGGGAAAATGACCGTTATATGGACATAACACTAGACCGTCGAGGAAAGTTTCCCAATCCGCCGGCCGAAACCGATGGACCCTCCGAAGAGCCCCTCGGCATCGACGCCGGACGCCTCCGCGACTCGCTCATCACCCTCTCCCGCTTCGGCCCCCATCCCGACGGCGGCGCCCAGCGACTCGCGTTTTCGAAGGAGGAACTCGCGGCCCGCGCCTGGATCACCGGCGAGATGGAAAGCGCCGGACTCGCGGTGCGCACCGACCCCGCCGGAAACCTCTTCGGCCGGCGCGCAGGAAAGGAGCCCCTCCCGGCCATCCTCTTCGGGTCCCATCTCGATACCGTGCCGCGGGGCGGCCACTACGACGGCACGCTCGGCGTGCTGGGAGCGCTCGAAGTGCTGCGCGCCCTCGGCGAGCAGCGCGTGGAAACGCGCCACCCGCTGGAAATGGTCGTCTGGTGCGACGAGGAGGGCGCCCACTTCGGGAATGGACTCTTCGGCAGCCGCGCCGCCACCGGAGGAGTCCATGATGGAGAACTCGACCGCGTGGGGGAAGACGGACTCAGCCTCCACGAATGGATCGAGCGCTACGAGCTCGATCCCCGGGCGCTGGAGCGCGCGATTCTGGACCCGCGACGGGTGCGGGCGGTCTTCGAACTCCACATCGAGCAGGGCGGGAACCTGGAACGGGAGGGCTGCCGGGTCGCGATCGTGGAGGGCATCGTCGGGATCCACCGGTTCGAGGTGAACGTCGGCGGGTTCCAGAACCACGCCGGCACCACCCCGATGGCGGAACGGAAGGACGCCATGCTCACCGCCGCACACCTGATCGTCGCAGTCCACGAAGAGATCCGGGCCCTCCCGGGGGAACAGGTCGGCAACGTGGGCCAGCTCGCCGTCTCGCCCGACGCCGCGAACGTGGTGCCGGGCGCCGTGCGGTTCCCGATCGAGCTGCGCGATCTGAAGGACGAGGTGGTGGACAGCGTCATCGAGCGGATCGGAGCGCGCGGAGCCCGGCTGGCCAAGGCAACGGACTGCACCGTCGCGATCCACCGGACGCTCCGCGAGCCGCCCGCCGACCTGGATCCCGGGCTCCGGGCGCTGCTCTACCGAGTCGCCCGGGAGGCGGGTCACGAGCCGCTCTCGCTCCCGAGCCGCGCCGGCCACGACGCCCAAAACACCGCCCGGCACGGCATCCCCACGGCGATGATCTTCGTCCCCAGCCGGAGCGGGATCAGCCACTCCCCCGAGGAGTGGACGTCCTGGGAAGACTGCGCCCGAGGCGTGGACCTGCTCCGCCGCGCAGTGCTCGCGGTGGACGCAGCGTGAGGGAACGCCGGCCAGTTCTCCCGGTGGGCCCGGCACCGCCCCGCGTAGCGGCGCGAACTGCGTTCAGCCGGTCGCGAGGATGGCGCGCGACAATGGAGCGCCGGCCAGTTCTCCCGGTGGGGGCCTCTGACCGGCATCGCGCGGGAGCGCGAAACCAGCGCCGGCCTCCGACCGGCATCGCGCGGGAGCGCGAAACCAGCGCCGCTGACGCTGCGCGACACGAACGTGGGAGCCGCGTCCTTTCATGACGGGCGAGGGTGTGCAGGAGGACCCGATCGTGAGGGTTTCTCCCGCGCGCCAGTGGGTGGCCGCCTTCAGGTCTTCACAAAGACCTCGCGGCCCAATGCGCTGGACTCCTGAATCGCCTTCACCACCCGGAGCGAGCGCAGCGCTTCCTCCCCGGTGAGCACCGGATCCCTCCCCTCGCGCACCGCGTCCGCCATGTCCTGAAGCTGCACCCGGTGGCGCGTCTGCGGATAGGCCCACGGATCGTCCGTGTCCACCCACGCCGTGCTCTCCGGGAGTCCTTCGGGCCCGGGGACGCCTTCGACGTCCCACACCAGGAACTGGTCGTACTGCGCGTTCGCGATCACCGTCCCCCGCTCGCCGTGGATCTCGAGCCGCGAACGGAGCGCGGGCCGGATCGCGGTGGTGCTCTCCACGACCCCCATCGCGCCATTTTCGAAACGGAGCATCGCGGTGGCGACGTCCTCCACTTCGATCGCGTGCCGCCGGGTGGCGGTCCGCCCGATCACCGAAGCGACCGGCCCCACGAGGTGCTGGAGCAGATCGATGATGTGGATGGACTGGGTCATCAGGCAGCCGCCGCCCTCGAGCTCGGCGGTGCCGCGCCAGGCCGCCCGCCGGTAGTAGGACGGGGACCGGCTCGCCTTGTCGAAGGCGTCGGCCAGCCAGATCTCCCCGAGCCCCCCGCTGCCGAGCAACTCCCCGAGCATGTCCGCGACCCGCCCGAAGCGCATCTGGAAGATCACCCCGAGCCGGACACCGCGCTCCCGGCAGTGCTCAACCATCCGCTCGCCGGCCTCGACCGTCGCTTCCAGTGGCTTTTCGACCAGCACATGCTTGCCGGCATCCGCCGCCGCCAGGGTCATTTCCGCGTGGAGGCCCGTGGGACTGGTGATGACCACCACCTCCACCTCCGGATCGGCGATCAGATCGCGGTAGTCGGTGGTGGCGCGGGGGTTCCCGTACTCGGCCGCGAAGCCGCGGACCCCCTCCGGGTCGCGGGAGCAGACCGCGGCCAGGAACCCACCCTCGACGAACTCCAGCTCGCGGGCGCTGAAGCCGCCCGCCATCCCGGTCCCGATCAGGCCGAACCCGACCGGCTTCCAGTCCCGGCGGGGCGGCGCGGTGCTGCCCGAGTCCATTCGAACGCTCAGCGCTGGAGTTCGAGGACGATGACCTCGATGGGATCGGCCCCCCGGTTCACGTCCCCGTGCAGTTCGCCCGGCGGGTCGGCATCGAGCCAGTAGGCCTTGCCGTCCTCCCAGTGCATGGCCTTTTCCTTCCCCTCCTCGGTCACTACGTGGAGGGTTCCGCCCCGGAGCGCCACGATCGCGCGGCCGTTTTCGTGCCGGTGCATGGAGAGCGGCTGGTCCGGGTAGACGAACGTCTTCCAGACCTTGAGATGTTCGTTTTCGAACTGCGGCTCGCGACGGGAACGCTGCTCCTGCCCGCCGGCGAAGCGGGAACCGGAAGCGAACCCGACCAGCAGGCCGAGGGAGAGGACGAGAAGCAGACGCAGCATGGGATCCCTCCACGGGAAATCCGGCCACCGGGGCCGGCAGACGCGAGAACGCTCGGATAGGCTAATCGGATCATGTTCTCCGTTCGAAAGAAAGCGTCCACCGGGATCCTGGCGGCGGCCGGAATCCTCCCCGGAATCCTCCTCGGTCTGGCCGGCTGCGGCGGCTCGAGCGACATCGCGCTGCCCTCCCCCGATCCCCTGACTCCCTACCGGCTGGCCACCTACCGCGCCTCGGACGCCGGCGACGGGGCGCCCCGTGCGGCGATCGTCATCGGGGACACCATGCTGGACCTCGCCGCCGCCGACGCCCTCTTCGCCACCGAGACCGGCGCCTCGCCGTTCGGTTTCGCCGAAGACCTGATCGCGGTGATCGCCGCCGGGGACGCCGCCACCGCCCGGCTGAACCAGCTCGCGAACCATTTCGCGGGCCGCGAGGACGGGTTCCGCTTCCGCGTCGAACCGCACCGACTGACCGCGCCGCTTCTCTACCCGGCGAACCTGCTGGCGGCAGCGGCGAACTACCGCTCGCACGCTGCCGAGATGGACGTGGAGCAGGAGGTGGACCCCGACCGGGACGCGCCCTACCTCTTCGCCAAGTCCGCCCGCTCGGGGATCATCGGCACGGGAGAGGCCTACCGGATCCCGCCCGGCCGCGACCGGATCGACTGGGAAGGCGAACTGGGGGTGGTCATCGGCAGGACCGCCCGCCGGGTCCCGCTGGACGAGGCCCTCGACTACGTGTTCGGCTACACGGTCGTCTTCGACGTGAGCGACCGGGGCGGGCGCTACCGCGAGAACCCGATGCTGCCCGGACCCGACTGGTTCTCCGGCAAGAGCGGCGACCGCGCCGCCCCCATGGGTCCCTACGTCACCCCGAGCGCCTTCCTTCCCGATCCCCAGGCGCTTCGCCTCACCACCCGGATCGACGATCGGGTGGTACAGGACGGCGCCACCGCCGACATGATCTATTCGGTCGCCCACCTCGTCGCCTACGCAAGCCAGATCATGACCCTCCACCCGGGTGACGTGATCGCCACCGGCACCCCGGACGGGGTCGGGTCGGGGCGCGAACCGCCGGAGTTCCTGAGCCCGGGCCAGACGGTCCACATCGAGATCGAGGGGATCGGGACGCTCTCCACTCCCATCGAAGCGGGCGCCGAACGATGAGACACGTGGCCTTCGCGACGGCCGTCCTCGCCATCCTGGGCGCCGTAGAACCGGCGGATGGCTACCGGCTGCGCAACCGCGCGGTCTGGATTCCGAATTCCAGCGATGCCGACCGCTGGCAGGAGTCCGATTTCCCGCTCCGCTTCCGGATGCTGGAGAACGACAACCTGCCCGCCGAGGTGGAAATCACCCAGGCGAAGTGGACCGACATCGTGGGGCGGGGGCTGGCCCGCTGGACCGAGATCCCCACGGCCCGGATTGACCTCGTACTCGAGGAGGCCACGCTCCGCCGGCCGCAGGCGAACCAGGACGACGGCATCAACACCATCGGATTCTCGGCGGACGAAGTCTTTGTGGATTCCTGGTTCACCGCGTTCGCGGCGTGGCGCTGGGAAGGCGACGTACTGGTCGGCTGTGACATCGAGGTGAACCCGGACTTCGTGAAGAACTGGGCGCCGCAGGACTCCAACCGGCTGCTCGAGGTGGTGGTCATCCACGAGATGGGTCACTGCCTCGGGCTGGCTCACACGGAGCCGCACCCGATGCCGCTCTGGACGGATCTCCCGGTGCAGGCGGATCCGTCCTTCCTGCCGGACCCGGTGATGTCGTATTCCAACTCGTACGGGCTGGAACTGACCGAAGACGACACCGTGCCGGTTTCGCTGCTCTACCCGGCACCCGGATTCGTCGAGTCGCGCGGTTCCGTGCGCGGAAGCGTGATCCTCGGCGAACGTCCCGCGGCGTTCGCCTACCTACAGGCCGTGCGGCCGGGTGAATCCGGAATCCCGGCTCGCCCCGGCCCCGGAACCTTCGCCGACGAGAGCGGCGAGTTCCATCTCGAAGGACTCTTCCCAGGCCACTGGATGCTCTGGGTGCACCCAATCCTCATCACCCGCCGGAACGCCCACGGTATGACCGAACTGGCCGACGAGGCCGACGCCTCGGATTTCCTGGACCGTTTGCGTTGGGTGCGGGTCGGGGCGGGGGAGGTGCTCGAAGACATCGAGATCGTCGTCCATCCCGGCCGCGAGGTGACCCCGTGAGCGCCCTCCGCGCCATCGGGGTGCGGACGGCGCTGACCGCCGCCGGAATCACCGGGCTGTTGTTCCTGACCGGCTGCGACGCTCCCCCCCGGATGATTGTCCCGGTGGCGCCCACCGCTCCACCCCCTCCGGAACCGCTCCCCGCCTGTGCCGGCGTGTCGCTTGAAGTGGCGTTCCTGGGCCCGGGCGATGCCGCCGAAATCGCGCGCGGGGAACTGAGGCTCGATGCCGACGATCCGGATGTCGGGCTCGAGTTCGCCTCGCCCTACACGATCCAGGTGCCGGACGGGGGCGCAAACCTCGACGTCCCCGGGCTCCGTCCCACAATCGGGGTGTTCGTGTCGAATCTCGACTTCTCGACTCTCGGCGAGGGATTCCGCCAGACCATGACGCTCGAGTGGATCTCGGAACTTGAGGCCCGGGCGGGACGGCCGAACTGCGAACCGGTCAGCGTCTCGTGCGACCTTCAGGGGTGCACGAGTTCTTAACAGCCTGTGGCAAAACCCACGCGGCGCTCACCCGGGTTCCACCACCGGCCGTTAACGCTCTCCCGACCCGGCGGCGCGCGACACCACCACCCGAGTGTCGGGCGCGGGAACGTCGAACCGTTCCTCGACTCCGTCCGGCCACCGGATCCGCAAACCCGTGACCTCCGCCCCCGCCGGAATCCCGAAGTGGGCCACCGGCTCGCTGCTCGTCAGATAGCCGGCTTCGGGATTCACCGCGCGCACCAGGGCGCGCCCCCCAAGCTCCAGGGTGACGACCGCCCCCGGGCTCGGCCGGGAGAACTCACGGGGCTCCACGACGAGGAATGCACCGCTCCGCGCTGACCGGTTCTCGAAGAGCCTCGCCGGGCCGCCCACGCTGGTCACCACCAGGTCCAGATCGCCGTCCCGGTCCCAATCCCCGGTCGCGAGACCTCGGCCGACCGCCGGGATGTCCGTGAAGCCTGCCAAGGCCATTTCCGCGAACCGGCCGCTCCCGTCGCCGAGGAAAGCCTGGGCCGGCTCGGCGTAGGCACCGAGCCCGTCGGCCAACGAGGAGCCCGCCTCGCGGGCGACGGCGCCGTTCACCAGCAGGAGGTCGAGGTCGCCGTCGAGCTCGAGGTCCAGGAACCGGGTTCCGAACCCGGTCCAGGGCAGGCTCGGCAGCCCCAGCCCCGTCACGGGAGTGTCATCCAGGAACCCGCCTCCCTGGTTCCGGTAGAGCGTGTTCGTCTGGGCGCGCAGGTGGGTCATGAAGAGGTCGAGGTCGGCGTCGCCATCCACGTCGCCGAGCAGCACCCCCATGCTGGCCTCGGAGCGTCCCTGCGCGTTCAGCGCCACGCCCAGAAAAAGCGCGGCGTCGGCGAAGGTCCCGTCTTCGTTCTGCTCCCAGAGCAGGTTCGGTTCGCCGTCGTTCGCCACGTAGAAATCGAGGCGTCCGTCGCCGGTGAAATCGTGACAGAGGACCCCTAGCGCCGGACGGCGTTCGCCCAGGATGCCGGCCTCGCCCGAGACATCTTCGAACGTTCCGCCACCCAGGTTGCGGTAGAGGCCGTCACGCTCGTAAGGGAGGCTCTGGGGAGAGCAGAAGTCGGGTTCGCCGGAAGCCGAGACGCAGTCCCGATCCCGATCGTTCTCGAGGTAGCCGCCGACGTAGAGGTCGAGGTCCGAGTCGCCGTCGTAGTCGCAAAAGACCGCCGAACTCGACCAGCGCTCGCCGAAGACCACAGAATCCGCCCGCTCGAACGCGCCATCCTCGCCGATGTAGAGGGCGTCCGGCCCGTAGTTCGCGACGAACACGTCGAGGTCCCCGTCCGCATCAACGTCGCCGACGGCCACCCCGGTGCCGTAGGCGCGGTCGGCGAGTCCGAGCGCCCCTCCGGTGTCCCGAAACGTCCCGTCCGGTTGCCGGAGGAAGAGCCGGTTCCCGGGGAGTTCCGCTGGAGAAGTTCCAGCCCGATCCTCGGGCAGCGGACCGGCCTGGATCAGATAGAGATCGAGGTGCCCATCCCCGTCGGCATCGAAGAGCGCCGCGCCCGAACCCATGATCGCGGGGAGCGGGAACCGGGAGAGGTCTCCCGGATCGTGGACGAAGTCGATGCCCGACTCCCTCGTGACCTCTGCGAGGCGGGGCGCCACCTGGGCCACCGAGAGGGACACCCCACCGAAACCGAGACCCGTCACGATCGCGGCGCGGCGAACCCCATTCCAACGATGCAAGGGGTCCCCGTCAGCGGCCCGGTTCCGGGTGCTTTTCGCGGAGCGCAGCGAGGAATCCCTCGGGGGGCTCGGCCCCCAGATCCTGCGCCTCGTGAACCGCCGCCCACGCTTTGGCGAAGCGGCCGAGTTCGGCGAGCGCCACCGCGGCCAGGATCCGGCTCGCTCCGTCGGTCGGGTCGAGCTGGCCGGCGCGCTGGAGAGCGGTAAGCGCCGGCTCGAAGCGCCGCTGGCGAAGGAGCACGTCCCCGAGCGCGGCGTGGGTCTGCGGTTCCTCGGGCCGCGATTCGAGCGACGCGCGGAACTCGTACTCCGCCGCCGGGAGATTCCCCTCGCGAGCGCGGAGCACGCCCAGGCCGAACCGGGCCAGCGCTTGTTCCGGGTCGAGCGCGACCGCGTCCCGATAGAAGGGTTCCGCTTCCGCGCTCTTGTCCCGTCCGCCGAGGACAGCGCCGAACTCGGCGAGCACATCGGCGTCCCGCGGACGGATACGGGCCAAGTCCCGATAGAGGCTCTCCGCATCGGCGAGACGGCCCTCCCCCCGGGCGGCGCGGGCCCTCTCGAGGAGCCGCGGAGAGGAGATATCGCGGTCGTTCATCCGGAAGTGGACCGGATCCTCGAGGGCGGGGAGGCCGCCCGACGGGCGCTCCGCTCCGGCGTCCGCCACCTCGCGCGCCCGGTCCCGATTTCCGACGGCGCTCCAGGCGCGCACCAGAGCCGACCGCGCCGCGCCCGCGTCCGGCACCAGCACCACGGAACGCTCGAGCAACGGAAGGGCCGCCGCGGCGTCTCCCGCCGCGAGCAGAACCGAGCCGAGACGGAAGAGGCCCAGCGCCGAACCCGGCTCCACCTCCAAGGCCTCCCGGTAGGCAGCCGCGGCCCCATCCCGGTCTCCGAGTTCCTCCCGAAGTTCTCCCAGAAAAATCAGGGCCGGCGGATACCCCGGATGCTCGGCCACTCCGGCCGCCAGCGTTGCCGCCGCTTCGCCCGGATCGCTGCCGCGGAGCGCGTGGGCGAGCAGATAGTGCGCGGTGAGACGCGTCACATCGCCACCTGGGAGCAACTCCAGAGACCGCCGGTAACACGCCGCCGCCTCAGCGATGAGGCCGTGAGCATGGAGCGTCTCCCCATAGACGAGCCAGGCTCCGGCGTCTCGTGGCCCTGCCCGGACTTCGTTCGCCAGCCGGCCGAGCAGCTCTCCGACCTGGGGCTCCATGTCCCGGCTCTCCACGACCGGGGGACCGGGGCTCTGTCCGGCGGCCGTGAGCGCCAACAAGCCCATGCCGAGCGCGAGTCCGAACCCGAGGCGGAGGCGCGGGAGGGGTGCGATCACGCCCCGATCGTACTTCCGCGCGGGAAGGAGGGCAGCTCAGCAGACAGTGGCCGCCGGTGGACTCGGGCGACCGCTCTTCTGGACTACCACGAAGTTCTGGTCGATGACCCGCCGGAACGCCGCAGAGACTCCGTGCCAGTCGAGCACGTCCACCCGGATCGGGAGATCGGACTCGGACAAAGCCTCTTTGAGGCGACCCAATACGCGCCCATCAGACTCGGAAGAGCCAACCACCACGAGGTCCAGATCGGAATATCTCCGGGCGCCCCCGGTGACGCGCGACCCAAAGGCACGTATCTCGGCGTCCGGAAAGTATTCCCGGGCAATGCGCCGAACGGTGTCCAGGTGTCGCGGATCCAACGCGATTTCAGGCATCCCTGGACTCCAAGATGCGAATCAACTCCCGGCAATCCTCGAGGAAACCCGGGATCGCCGCGAGGACCCGCGTCGCGGTCTCTTCGCCTTGGGTGTGCGAGGTTAGATTCCGGGCGTCATGGTGAGCCATCCAGCGCTCGACGTCGCGGATCAGCCCCGCCTCCCCCGCGTACCGGAACACATCGCGGCGGGTGTAGAGAGCGTCCGCGGACGACCCGAAGAAATCACGCACCCAGCGACGCATCAGCTTCCAGCTCAACTCGTAGGTGAACTCGAAATGTTTGATGAGACCCGCGCGCAGACCAAGACGTGTCGGCCGATCCAGACGCGCCAGGTACTCCCGATCCTGACAGCGGTCGAGTACCTCGCTCGTGGTGGCTAACAGCCTGTGGTGGAACCCAGGCGGCGTTCGCCCGGCGATGCATCCCGCCTGAACCACTCCGCTTCGCTCCGTTCTGCGTTGCGTTTCGGTCGAAATACACCAGGTATTCCTTCCTCACGCGCCTTGTCAGCCGGGCGCCTCACCGGGCTCGGCGCTCACCCGGGTTCCACCACAGGCTGTTAACGCCGAACGGAGAGATTCCAGAGCGGGTGTCATGGCCAAGAGAAGGATACCGTCGAGCCTTCTTGAGTTCCTGGGAATGCGGCCGAATCAGTGGCCCCCGTTCGCGCCACCCGCTCGTCCAGGAACAGCGCCGGTACGATGGTGGCAATCCGTGGTCACTCTCTGATGCACCGCTCCCTGCCGACGCTGCTGCGAGTCGGTTTGATCCTTGTGCCAGCCTCCTTCCTGGCCGGGTTCCTCCTCCCTTCGGAAGCGCGCTCCCGGCAACCGCCCGACCGGAAGGAACTGCTCGGAGAGTGGGAAGGAAGAGCACGCTCCGGCTCCCTCACAGGATCTCAGGTCTGCTCGGCCTGCCACGCGGACATCGCCATCGATCAGGAAGCGCACCCGATGGCGCGCACCGGAGTGGCGCCCCTCCCGGAGGCGGCAGACCCGTGGTTTTCGGAAGGACGGCTGAACACCTCCGTCCAGTGGAGAAGCCCGGGGCCGGACGCCGAGGAGCGGCCCCGCTACCGGCGGACCGCAGCGGGCGTGGTCCTCCGGGATCCGTCGGGGGAGAGCGCCGCGGTCCATGCCGTCTTCGGTTCGGGCCTCCGGGGCGTCACCCCCGTTCACTTCACCGCTGAAGGCGGGATGCGGGAACTCCGGATCTCGTGGTCGCACGGGATGGACGCGTGGATCGAAACTCCCGGGTCGGAGGGCGACCGTCATCCCCTGGGGGATCTCGACTCTCCGCGGGCGATGCGGGAGTGCGTCTCCTGCCATGCGACCGCGGCGACCTGGGACGGACCCGCGCCCGACCTCGCGGAATCGGAGTGGGGGGTGCGCTGCGAGCGGTGCCACGGGCCGGGCGAAGCGCACGCGGGAACCACGGACGCGCGCCTGATCTTCAATCCGGGGCGGCTTTCTCCCGCCGAAGAGGTGCGTTTCTGCGGCCAGTGCCACCGGACGCCCACCGACTTCGAACCGCTGCAGGTCCTCCAGCGGGACTCCGGCCTCGCCCGCCACGCCGCCGGCAGCCTGATGATGAGCGCCTGTTTCCGCACGCCCTCCCCGGACCGCACCATCGCGTGCACGGATTGTCACGATCCGCACCGGGCCGAGAGTTCCGTCGCCGAACGGAGTCGAACCATCTGCCGCCGCTGCCACGAGGACCCGGCGGCGCTCCACGACTACGAGCGCGTCACCGCGGCCTCGGATTGCCTCGCCTGCCACCTGCCGCTTCGGGAGGGGGTCTTTCCGGGCGCCGCCTTCACCGATCATCGGATCCGCGTTCAGGGCGCGCCTCCGGCCCCCGGTTCGCCCGGGGAGCGCGCGGAACTCCAGTATCTGGAACTCCTCTACCGGAACGAGCTGTCGGGAGAGAACGACCAGCAGGAGGAGGCCCGGCTGCTCGTGGGTCTCGGAGAACTCCTGTTCGCCCAGGGGCTTCACAACACCGCCGTTGAAACCCTGGAACGGGGTCTTGAGTCCGGACCCGACTACCAGCGCCTGCTCAAGGCCGCGGCGCTCCTCCGCGAAACCGGACGGCCCGAGTCGGCCGAGGCGGCGCTGACGCGGGCCACCTCACTGGAGCCGGAAGCGGCGCAGGCGTTTTTCGATCTCGGCGACCTCCGCCTCGCCGGGGGCGACGGCGCCGGGGCGGTCGAACCCCTCGAAGCAGCCCGCAGCCTGAATGCGGATTCCTCCGTCGTGGCGTCCCGGCTGGGCTCGGCCTACCGGGAGGCGGAGCGCCTCGAGGACGCGCTGCGGGAGGGCCTGGCCGCGGTGGCGCTGGAGAGCTCCTTGCCCGGACCGTGGCTCGAGTTGGGGCTCACCCGGTGGCAGCGGCGAGAACTGCGGGAGGCCGACGAAGCGCTCCGCACCGCGCACGAACTGGATTCCGACGCGCCCGCGGTCCTCGACGCCCTGGCGCGGCTGCTCGCGCTCGATCCCGATCCGGATGTGAGGGACGTCACGGAAGCGAGGCGGCTGGCGGAACGGCTCGCCGGCTTCGGGGGCTATCAGGAGCCCTTGTCCCTTGATCTGCTGGCGGCGGTGTACGCGGCGGACGGAGATTTCGAGCTGGCCGTCAGAACGGCAGAGCTTGCGGTCTCGCAAGCCGGCGCCGCCGGGGAGGAGGCGTTCGCGCAGGAGATCCGGACGCGGCTCGCACTCTACCGGGAGGGACGGGTCTGGAGGAGCCGGGGTCCGGGGGGGTAGCAGCCTGTGGTGAAACCCACGTGAGCGCCGAGACTGGCCAGTTCTCCCGGTGGGGGCGAGGCGCCCGGCTGACAAGGCGCGTGAGGGAGGAGCCCCCACCGGGAGAACTGGCCCGGGTGTATTTCGACCGAAACGCAACGCAGAACGCAGCGAAGCGGAGTGGTTCAGCCGGGATGGATCGCCGGTCGAACGCCGCGTGGGTTTCACCACAGGCTGTTAAGGCCAGGCGCCCTCCAAGATCAGGGAAGAGCGCGGCACCTACGTTGGCAGGGCCCCGCGTCATGCGCGCGGGTTTCGCGCTCCCGCGCGATGCCGGTCAGAGACCGGCGCTCCACAAGAAAAAGGTACGGCCCCGGGGAGCGGTGGCGGCATCCGGTGCGGGGCGGGTGCGGCGCGCACTTGGGCATGGCGCAGTGTCATGTGCGCGGGTTTCGCGCTCCCGCGCGATGCCGGTCAGAGACCGGCGCTCCACAAGAAAAAGGTACGGCCCCGGGGAGCGGTGGCGGCATCCGGTGCGGGGAGGGTGCGGCACGCACTTTGGCATGGCGCAGTGTCATGTGCGCGGGTTTCGCGCTCCCGCGCGATGCCGGTCGGAGACCGGCGCTCCTTGTCCTACAAAAAAGGGGGCGGGCCCGAAGGCCCGCCCCCCAAGGTTCTGGGTTGAGATCGCCTAGAAGGTGATCTTCGCCATGAACTGGAACGTGCGCGGATAGCCCCGCGTACCCGGGATGCTTCCGAAGGTGGACGATCCCAGGACCGTGCGCGGCCCACGCCAATTCACGTGGTTGAAGAGGTCAATGAACTCGAAACGCAGGGTCAGGTTCGCGTCCTCGTAGATCCGCGTGGTCTTCTCGAGCGCCACATCCCAGTTGATGAGGACCGGGCTGCGCACCGAATCCGTGTTGTTCGGAGCGTTGCTCAGCGTGAGTCCCTGGGTGAGTTGCGCGTCGCCGGCCGAAAGGTACGTCTCGTGGTTCCCCCTCGGGTTGCCGCCGCCGCTCAGGTTCGCACTCGTCGGCCGCTGGTAGGCGAAGCCGTAGGCGCCCAGCGGGTTCGAGTTCTGCGTGACCACTACCGGGAAGCCGCTCCGCATGATCGCAACCGCCGAAATCGCCCAGCCACCGAAGATCGGATTGTCACCAGGCGTGCGCCAGGTGCCGTTCACATTGAACTGATGCGGCACGTGGACTCGCGACGGTCCGTAGTCGGCATCGAGCACCGGGCACTTGCCGTAAGCGCACTCGTCGGGCGTGTTGTAGATGACGTTCGTCTCGTTCTCGAGCAACTGGTTGTTCTCGTAGATGTTGTCCTCGTGCTTCGTGAAGGTGTAGTTGATCCGGGCGCCCCAGTTGCCCCGGAAGCGCTTCTCGAACTCCACCCGGAGGGCGTTATAGAGCGACTTGCCGGAACTCACATGGCGGGCGAAGACGTTCCGGAAGTGCGGATACGGACGCAGGAGCTGGCCGAGCGGCAGCGTTTCCGCACCCGAGAAACTCCCGAAACGCGAATCACCGTAGAACGGGTTGGGATATTCGTCGTTCAACCGGTCGCCCAGCGACAGGTACTGGTCAGCCAACTGGTTGATGTTGATGGACGAGTTGTTCGTGCCGCCAATGCCGAGATCGGCGCCCTGGCTGCCGACGTAGCCGACCTTCAGCGCGAGGTCGTTCCCGATGTCCCGCTGGAAGTCGAGCGACCACTTGTTGATGTAGGGCGAAGCGCGGAACTGCTCGTTGAAGTACACGTTACTCCCAATGTTCTGCAAACGGCCGTTGGCGTTCCCGACGGGGTTCGCAATGCCGTTCGGGAACGGGTTCGAGGCGGTCGCCGCCGGCGGCGTGATGTTGTCCACACTGGTCGCGAGCGAGGTGACGTTCGTGTAGCCATAGGTCCCGGTATGCTCGGCGCCCGTGCCGCTGGGAATGGCGTACGGCGCCCAGAAGACGGCGTAACCTCCGCGAATCACGGTCTCGGGGTTAATGGTGTAGGCGAAGCCGACCCGAGGCCCCAGCTTGATGCCCGGGGGATCCCACTGGTGGGTGGGGTTGCCGTCCACGCCCGCATACATGAGCCCGCCACGCAGCGGGAATCCGGGAAGGGAGCCTTCGAGGCTCGAATCGAGTCCGACCTGCATCGGGAACGGATCGTTCCGATCCCATCCGACCGCGAAGCCGTTGTCGTCTTCCATGAGGCCGCTTTCGTGCTCCAGGCGGAGGCCGAGGTTCAGGACGAGGTTCTGGCTGGGCCGCCAGTCGTCCTGCACGAAGGCACCGTAGTAGTTGATGAACACATCGGCGGGCTCCGCGATGGTCGCGCTCCCACCGCTCGGAATGCCGAGGAGCAGATCGGCCATCGCGCTACCGGAACCGCCGTCCGGCGCGGTGGGGCTCGGCCCCTGGGTGAAGCTCTGGTTGAAGCTCATGGAGAACCCGTTTCCGAAACTCGCGGCGTGCAGCCCCATCCTCCGGAACTGACCACCGTACTTCACGGTGTGATTGCCCAGGAACATCGCGTAGGTGCCGGCGACCTCGCGCGACGTCCACTGAACATCAGTATTGGACCAGGAACCGTGCGTCGAGCCGCCGTCTCCGAAGTCGGCGACGCTAATGGACGGGAACTGCCCCCCATAGCCCTCCTGCGCATAGAGCTGATCGATAAAGCCTCCCTGGATTCCGAGGCCCTGGATCTGATCCGCCCCAAACGCCGGGTTGACAACCGAGTCATTGAAGTAGGTCTGGCCGTAGCGCAACGTCAGAACCGAGGTGCCGCCAACGATGAAGGTGTTGTTCAGGGCAAGTGCGTGCACATCGCGGATCAGATCCGCGGCGCCGATCCCGAAATCCGGGGCGCTATCCGCGTTCAGGAGGTCCGTGTACTGCTGGAACGCCCCTTCGCTGGACGTGTAATAGAGGTAGGTCGCCGTAGCCTGCCAGGAATCCGAGAACGAATGACTCAGGTTCGCGGTGGACTGGAGCGCCGTCGTCGCCTGCGCTCCGGACGTACTGATTCCGCCGCCCGGCCCCAGGGTTGTCAGCAACTGGGCCATGCCGGAGCCCGCCGGATCAATCATGTTGGCAGGGATGCGGTTCCCCGGGAACGGCATGCGGTTCCCATTGGCATCGCGAGAATAGGGGTTGTAGATCGTCACCCCGCTCTGGGAGAAGTCACCCGCAGCCTCGGCCGCCGTCGGCAGGATGACCTGCGTGTTCTCCGCGAGGAGATCGTTGTTTCCTTCGGCCGAAAACCAGAAGAACGTGCGGTCCCGCAGGATGGGGCCGCCGATGGAGCCGCCCCAGAGCCAGAAGGGCTGGCTCGCAAGATCGTCATCCGTGATCTGACCCGAGTCGTACGCCAACTGGTCGGTATAGGACAGCGCCCGCGCGAGCGTGTTCCGAGTGCCGGGGCGATGCTGGTACAGACTGCTGCCCGCCCAGTTGTTCGTGCCGCTGCGGTGGATCACGTTGAACACGCCACCTCCGGTGCGGCCCATCTCCGCATCGTAGGTGTTGACCTGCACCTTCATTTCCTGCACGGCCTCGAACACCGGAATGATGACGGTGCGGTTCCGCAGGTCCGTCGTGGAGATGCCGTCCACGGTGTAGTTGTTGCCGCGGAGCGGTCCGCCTCCCAGCGAGAGGAGGGAGGAGTTCGTCTGGTCGGACTGCTTGACCCAGACCGGGTTTCCGGTGTGGACCACGTTCGGCGTTCCGACACCCAGGATGAACACGTTCCGGCCCGGAGTCGGCAGCACTTCGAGTTCCGCCCGGCTCACCGACGAGGAAACCGAGGCGGTCGCCGTCTCGATGAGCGGGGTCTCGCCGATGACCGTCACCGTCTCTTCAATCCCACCGATCGAGAGCGTGGCGTCCACGACCAGGAACGATGAAACACCGATGATGAGCCCCTCGCTCACGTACGGCGCGAAACCGCTCAGTTCGGCGCGCAGGGTGTAGGTGCCGGGCTGGACGGTCGTGAAGTTGTACTCCCCGACCGCATTCGCAACCGTGGTCCGGGACACGCCGGTTCCCTCGTTGCTAAACGTCACCGTGACGCCGGGAAGGACGCCACCGTCGGCGTCCCGAATCACACCGCGAATGCCGCCCTGGAACGTCTGGGCGAAAGCGCCCGTTGCGAGTCCCAAAACGCCGAGCACAGCGACGGTCCTAAACAAAAAAGATCTCATAAGTCCCTCCCTGGATTCGAATGAGTCCATGATCAGAAAGCCCGAGTGAACGGGCAGTCCCAAACACGTTGTCGCGAAGAGCCGAAACGGCAAGTCCACGCATCTGAGTGCGAAACTGTAGGCGATTCGGTCACGTTTCTCCATAGTCACGACAGGCAAGAGGCGGACCGTGTTCGCGGAGGTTCCTATGCCCCTGGCCAAGTCATTGAGTTTGAATGCTGTTATTCCTTTTTCTCGCAAGGCGTCCGGTGCCTGGATTCTGGAGAAACAAATTCAAGAAACTGAACCGGATACGACAGGCCAGATCGCTGCCGCCGAACTTCGCCCGAAACCGGCGTACCGGGTCCGCGGGGTGACCTTCAGGAACGGCGTGCCAGCGCCGCCATGCGGTCGAAGAAATCCGCATGGCCGTTCAGGATGCGCTCCTCGGCTTCCCGATTGGGTTCGAGGGACCACTCGCCCGCTTCCCGGGTTCCGCCGAGCAGGATGCCGTCCGCCCGGGGCATCATGTAAAGCCCCTGGTACAGCGCGATGTAGCGGATCTCGGGCTGCGGGAGCAAAACGGTGAGCTGGCCCTTGAGTGGGGTGAGTTCCTCGTCTCCGACCAGCTCGCGGGCGCCGATGCCGGTGCAGTTGACCACCCGGCGTTCGGGCAGGCCGGCAATCTCGTCGAGAGAGCCGAAGTCGCGGATCCGAATCCGGCCGCCGGCGAGCTGGAAGTCCCGCATCACCGCACCGAGATATACCGGCGGCTCGATCATCATCGTGGTGTATTGACGCGCGTGGCGCACCGGGAACGGGTGGGTTCCGGCGACCAGGTCGCGAGCATCGGGGAAAAGGTCTGCAAGCCGGTCCGGCTGATCCGGACCCCCGAAGGGCACGTCGCTCAAGGGATAGTTCGGAAGCCAGCGGACGCCGTAGCGGACCCCCACCAGGTCCTGGAAGATGCGCTGCGAGATCCGGGCGGCCCGTTCGAGGCGGTCCTGAAACGCCTCGGTGTGAACCCGGGCATCCGAGACCGAGTAGGGACCCCACTGGGCGCAGGCCACGTTCGAGGTCGTGTTCGGCGGCAGATCCTTCGCATAGATCGTCACGTCCACGCCGCGCCGCTGCAGCAGGCGGGCGCTGGCCAGCCCGACGGCGCCGCAACCAATCACCGCGGCCCGCGACGGGGGCGGACTTTCGCCGAGGAGTTCTTCGACAGCGAGCCAGGAGGTGCCCCAGGACAGGGTCACGCCGGCCCCGCCGTGACCATAGTTATGGACCAGGAGGCGGCCGCCGCCGAGATCCTGCTTCTGGACGCGGAACCCCGAGGGGCGATAGGGGCGGAGGCCGACCACCGTGCGGATGACCCGGTCCCGGGAAACGTTGACCGCCGGCAGGCGAAACGCCGGAGCCGGGACCGGATCGGGACCGGTCCGGGCCGGCGGGACCGGTCGGCCGGCGCAGGCCGCGGCGGCCCCGGCAGCGAGACCGGACGCGAGTTGCGCGGCGGCGCCGAGGACGCGGCGGCGGGTGAGGACGGGCGGCGCCCTCAGGGCTGCGGATGGGAATGTTGGAGGGGCCGGCAACGCGTTCTCTATACTAGTGGCGTGGACGCGACCATCCTCTCCGTCATCGGAGTCGGAGTGGCTCTCGCCGCCATCATTCTCAACGGCCAACGTGCGTTTCGCGTCGAGATCGCCGGACTCCGTGGAGAAATCGCCGGACTCCGTGGAGACCTCCACGCCCTTGGCGAACGAGTGGCCCGAATCGAAGGGCAACTGTCCGGGCTGCCGCGTTTTCTTGAGCCGCCCGCGCGGAAGAACGGAGAACAGGCGGCCTGAACCGCCCAAGCGCCATCAGGTAGGAGGCGAACGACATGGACCGCAGACTCTTTTTGAAGGCGGCGGCCGCGGTGAGCGGCGCCGGAATCGTGGGCGTGAACGACCGGGCGGAAGCACTCGAGCACGAGATGATCCACCTGCTGGAAGCGCCCGAGCGACCGCCGCTCTCGAAGGCCGAGGGAGAGGAGCCGCTCTCGGTGATGCCTGCCAAGCCGACGCTCGTGGACTTCTACGAGCACCGGTTCGCGCCCGCCTCCCACGTGCTGCAAAGCGCGACCCGTGCGATGAAGCACGGGATGAGCGAGGAGATCGTCCTCGCCTGCCTGCTCCACGACATCTCGGTGACGAACCTGGTGCGCGCGGACCACGGCTGGTGGTGCGCCCAGATGATCGAGCCGTACGTTCCCGAAAAAGTGGCCTGGGCCATCCGCTACCACCAGGCGCTCCGGTTCTTCCCCGACCCGTCGGTGGGCTACGAGTATCCGGAGATGTACGTGCGGATGTTCGGCGCCGATCACGAGCCCGAGCCGTATATCAAGGCCGCGCACGACCATGCCCGCAATCACAAGTGGTACATGGAAGCGCGCTCCATCACCATCCACGACGACTACAGCTTCGAGCGGGGCGCCAAGGTGTCCATCGACCCGTTCGTGGACATCATCGGCCGGCACTTCAAGCAGCCGAAGGAAGGGCTGGGGTACGACAACAGCCCGTCCTCCCACATGTGGCGGACAATGATCAACCCGCGCCGCCGGCTGTAAGGGGGTGCTGCCGCTTCAGCGCGGGACAACGCCACTTAGGGCAGGAGCGCCGATCTTCAGGCCCCCACCGGGAGAACTGGCCAGCATCGCTCCCCGCAGGGGAGCGAAACTCCCGTCGCCACTCCCTGCATGGCGCAGCGGGCAACGAGGATGGCGCAACGCCACCCTCGCGTCCCAACGGCGTTTCGCCGTCCCCGGTTAGGCTCGGTGAATCGGCGAGGGTAGCAGCGGGAGTTTCGCGGCCTGCGGCCGCGATGCCGGTGTGAACACCGGCGCTCCTTGCGCTCCTGGGGCGTTCCTAAGCAGGCGCTGACCCCCGCTTCGCGACCAGGTAGATAACGGCGCCGCCCGTCGCGGTGGCGAGCCCGAGCAGGGATTCCGCGGGCCGTTCGAGGAGCGTGTAGCCGAGGGTCCAGCCACTCATCCCGAGGAAGAAGAGGGGGACGAGCGGATAGAGCGGGGTCCGGAAACGGCCGGGGACGGCGTCCGGAATCTTGCCGGCGCGCAGGCGGAAGACCCCCGCGACGGCGGCCGCCGTCATCAGGTTCAGGGTGAAACCGGCGTAGAGCAGGATCTGCTCGAAGGTCCCGGAATAGAGGAGCACGAGGGTGATCGCGAGTTGCAGCAGCAGGGCCCGGTGGGGGATGCCGCCCGCGCCGACGCGGCCGAGAGGCCTGAGGAACGGCTCGTCCTCCCCCATGGCCCGCACCACCCGCGGTCCGAGGAACACCATCGCGCTTACCGTGGAGGCGAGGACGAGGCCGAGCACGGCGGCCATCACCCGGCCCCCGGCGGCTCCCAGGATGCGTTCGGCAGCCAGATAGCCGATCTCGATCCTCCCGGCGAGTTCGTCGAGGGGGACCGCGCGCAGGATGACGAGATTGACCAGGAAATAGAGGACGGTGACCAGCAGCGTGCCCGCCACCAGGGCCCGGGCGAGGCGTTCGGGGCGTTTCAGGTCCCCGACGATGTACACGGCGGCGTTCCACCCTGTATAGGCGTAGGAGACGAACACCAGGGACACGGCGAAGCCCGGACTGAGCAGGAGCCCGAAGTCGCCCGGCTTCGGGACCAGCGGCGTCGAGATCCCCCCGGCCAGGAACCCCATGCAGCAGAAGGCGATGACCAGCACGATCTTGGCGGCGGTCAGGACGTTGTTGATCCCGCTGCCCCAGCGGACCGGCAGGGAGTGGACGGCGGTGAACGCCACGACGACCACCGCTGCGAAGTGGACGGGTTCTATCCCCCGGAACAACGGCCGCAGATAGGTGGCCATCGCCACCGCCGCGAGTGCGGTGGGCGCCGCAAATCCCATGGTGGCCGAAACGCAGCCGCCAGCGAAGCCGGCAGCGGGGTGAAAACTCCGGCGGAGCAGGTTGTACTCCCCGCCGGACCGGGGAAGCGCCGCCCCGAGTTCGCCATAGACCAGCGCTCCCGCGAGAGCGACGAGGCCCCCCACAACCCAGAGGAGAAGCGCGGGGAACTCGGAGGGGACCGCCGCGACCTGGAAGCCAAGGCTCGTGAAGACCCCGGTCCCGATCATGTTCGCCACCACGAACATGGCGGCGGTCCAGAGCGAGAGACCGAGCCCCCGGCCCGGCCCTCCGTTGCCGCCGGTCACGGGACGGGCTGCCAGGGCGCCGGTGGGTGGCGGATGACCGTTTGCCGGCCGATCAGCGCACCGCGATCATGTCGATTTCGAGGAGCGCGCCGAGCGGGATGTCGGCCACCGCCACCGTAGTGCGCACCGGCGGAATCCCACCCGCGGGGAAGTAGGAGGCGTACACCTCGTTCATCGCCCCGAAATCGCTCACGTCAGCGAGAAAGACGCCGCTCCGGACCACGTCCCCGAAACCGAGTCCGGCCTCCTCCAGAACGGCCTGCAGGTTCTGCATGACCTGGTGGGTCTGCTCGGCGATTCCGCCCTCAACGAGCCCCCCGCCCTCATGGTTGAGTGCGATCTGGCCGGCGAGGAAGACGATGTCCCCGTACTCGATTCCCGCGGAATACGGGCCGACGGGAGGAATGCGCCCGTCCAGGCGGGATTTCTCGGGCTTCGGGATTTCCATGTCCACGTTCACCGGCCCGGTGCAGGAAAGGGCCAGAAACGACAGCAGGGCGCAGCCAGGCAAAACGCGGGAAGAGAAAGAACGCATGGGAAGGATCCTCCGAAGGTGGCGCTGGATAGTACCCGGCAGGAGGAGCGCCGGTCTTCAGACCGGCATCGGCCCCGCAGGGGGCGAAACTCCCGTCGTTCTGCCCTCGATGGTTTAACAGCCTGCCCGTGGCGATCTGAGAAGACTCCTTTCCGCCCCTCCCTCCCATACGATGGCTCTCATGTGGACCCCACCCCAACCTGACGAGTGCGCCGACTACTACCGGAACTACATCCGCCTGGTGCCGGAGGGCGGCGATCTTCCGGGAAATGCGCTCGAGGAAATGGCGACGCTCCGCGCGCTCCTCGCGGGTGTATCGGAGGACGCTTCCTCGCGGGGCTACGCGCCCGGGAAGTGGTCCGTGCGGGAGGTCGTCGGGCACATCGCCGACGTGGAGCGGATCATGTCGGTGCGTTCGTTGCGCTTCGCCCGGGGCGACGACGCCCCGCTACCGGGGATGGAGCAGGATCCCTACGTGGCCAACTCCGGACACGGCGACCGCTCCCTGAGTTCGCTTCTCGATGAACTGGAAACGATCCGCGGCGCGACGGTGAGTCTGATGCGCTCTTTCGACGAGACCGCTCTCGGCCGGAGCGGGGAAGCGAGCGGCGCTCGCGCCACCGTGCGCGCCATCTGCTTTCTGACGGTGGGGCACGCGATCCATCACCGCCGGGTGCTCGAAGACCGGTATCTGTAGGGGGTAAGCGCGGGGACGGCTGGGAACGCCGACCTCCGGTCGGCATCGCCCCGCGCAGCGGGGCGGACGGTGTAAACGCCACGCGTCCTCGTGGCGCGCGACAGCGGAGCGCCGGTCTCCGACCGGCATCGCCCCGCGCAGCGGGGCGAAAGCGCGTCGAGCTGATCCGCGGGTGGCGACGCCTGGTGGCGGCGGAGCCGTCAATGCCGGTGGTGTTCGGGGGACGGGTGAGCGGAGTTGGCGAGGGCGGCGACGAGGGAGACGGCGCCCATCGCGACACTCGCGATGGCGACGGCCTGGAACCCGAACTGGGTCATGAGGACCCCCGAGGTGACGCAGGCGACCCCCGCACCCAGCCAGTTCAGCGCGTCGGCGAGACTCTGCCGGCGCACCTTGGCCGGTGAGTCCGGACCTTCGGAAATCAGCGTGCTCGCCGCCACGAAAGCCAGGCACCAACCGAGACCCACGACGTAGAGCGCGACCCCCAGCTCCACCCCGTGGCCGGGGCCCAGTGCGGCGAGGAGACCCGCCGCGACCAGGGTCGCGCCACCGAGCGCGATGATGGGCCGCTCGCCGAAGCGATCGCACAGGATGCCGACCACGGGCGACAGGGCGAACATGCCCAGGTTATGGGCGCCCATCATCGCTCCGAGCCCGGCCAGGGAACCCCCGCTTCCCATCATCTGAAGCGGGGCCATCGTCATGAGGACCATCATCCCCGCCTGCGCCGTAACCAGCGAGACGACGGCGAGCCGGAAAGTCCTCCCGCGCGCGGACGATTCGGATGGCTGAGGGACCCGTTCCCGCTTCGGTTCGACGGGGCGGATCCCGAGCGCACGCCGCGCACGGAGCGACCGGCTACGCAGGAACAAGACGCCGCTGAACCCATACAGGGCCGCGGCGCACAGATAGGCGAGCGAAAACGCCTCGCCCTCACCGGCCCCGACGATCCGCTCGATCCATCCGAAAATGAGCGGCGCGACGAAAGCGCCGGCCACGGCCACCCAGACCACGAGCCCGATCGCCCTTCCGCTCCGGCTCGCCGGGACCAGCAACGCCGCCGTATACCGGGTCAGGTGATAGGCGGCGTATCCGCAGCCGAGCATCAGGCTCACGCCGAGGTGGACCAGGAAGCCCGCTTCCCACCACGCCGAGAGCGCCAGACCTACGGCGGCGCAGGCGGCCACACTGAGGCCCAGACCCAGGGAAAAGGGCCTGCCCCGGCGTGCGAAGAGCCAGGTCAGGAGCGGAGTCCCGGCGGCCACCCCCAAAATCAGGGCGGCGTTCGGAAGGCCGATCCAAACGGAGTCGGGGAGATACCGGCGGGACAGGAGCGGCGTGATCGACAGGACCAGGAGATAGGCGGTCGAGGCAAGCATCGCTCCGCCGAGCAGGACGGCGAAGGCCCGCGCCGGGCGCGGCGTCTTTGCCTTTGCCGCCAACCGGCTACTAACCCGCATTTCTCATACTCGGGAGCGCTCGCCGAGTCGCAGAAGGCGCCACGCGGACGCTGAACATGGCGCACGGCGCCCAAGCCACCAGGCGGAGCGACGCGCAGGCAAGAGAGCCCTGACCGGCGGCACCATCTGGATGGTGGCGTACCTGTGAGACCTGCTCTTTCACAGCAACAAGCTGGAAGTCCGTGTTCCCTATCCGACACGCCGTCAGGTCGGTCAGGACCCGCGCTTCACGTGTAACCATCTTCCTCGTCAACAGGTTGCGGTTCCCTGGGGTGCGCCTCGGGCCGTGAGTATGAGAAATCCGGGCTAAGTGGGTTCACGAAGGCGCGCGTCGAGGTCCGACAGGGCTTTTCTGACTTCGGGCGCCAGACTCCTGCCGGTGGCGAGAGCGGCGCGGTCGGCCGCGGACAAACCGAGTTCCTCCGCCCAGGCCTGGATCTCCTCGACTGCGCCGTCTCCCGGTCCGACCCGCCAGGCCCCCTCCACCAGGCGCAGTTCGTGAAGCTCCGCCGTGCCGGCCGCCTGGACGCGATCGCGGTAGGAAAGCACCTCGGGCAGCACGAAATCGTCGAGCGCCCCCACTACCTCGACGACCGGGCGCCGGAGAGTCGCGGGCGGCGCCGGCAATACCGGACTCGGGGCAGCGGCGGCGGCATCGTAGAAGGGCCAGAACCGGCTCCCCTCGGTACCGACCCCGGCAGCAGCCGCGTAGGCGGCAAGGCCAGCCTCGCTCGCTTCCCGTTCCCCCGCCAGGGCGAGGCGGGCGGTGCGCCGGCGGGCCGCCCCCTCGGGGTCACCCAGAGTGGCGGCGACCAGGACCACCCCGTCGAGAGTTTCCTCGGGAGCGGCGGCGGCGTGCCGCGCGAGCCCGCCCCCCTCCCCGTAACCGAGGAGGATGATGCGCTCGGGCTCCACCGCCAGGCGCGGCCGGATCTGGTCGAACATCAGCCGGGCGAACGCTTCGGTGAGCCGGTACGCATCGGGTCCCGCCCCGAGCCCCGCCCGATCAAAGCTCGCCCAGGCAAACCCCTGATCGAGCGCCCACCAGCCCACCAGATCGTCCAGTTCGGTTTCGCCACTCCCGAGTTCGGCGCCGCCCGGACCGCGCCGAATCCCCCCGAGGCCGCGGTGGGCGCCGATGACCAGGGTGCGGTTCCAATCGGGGAGGCGGAACGGATGCCGGAGAACGAAGCGGCGGGGAGGCTCGCCCGGCGGAAGCCCCCTGCCGGGGGGCACGGATGCCAGATATCCCTGAGTGACCAGGGCGTCACCGTACGCGCGGCCGGGCAGCAGCGTCTCCCGGCCGGCATGAATGTAGAGATAAAGACGCGCGTCGCAGGAGAGCCCCAGTACTGCGCCCAAGAGAGCCGTCAGCAACAGGGCGGTCAGCAGCAGGCTGCGGCGATCGCCCAGTCGGCCACGCGCAAACAGTCGGCCGCGCACAAACAGTCGGCCACGCGCAAAAAAAAGCCCCGGGGGCCCTCCGAGACCGCTAGGCCTCATCGCAGTGCGGAACCGTAGGGGCGGGCGCTGTCTGCGCTCCGGCCCCTGATGACCGGCCTCGCTTCTGCCTGCGTCAGTGATCAGGACCCCGGGAACTCGTCCGGAGAATGCCGGGCCCCGCTGCGGTTCGGGAAGCTCCCTTCAGAACCTCCCGGAACCCCCTTCGGGGCCCGGAGTGCGAACTCGTCCGGCGGTGCAGTCATTTCCGACCCCCTTTGCGAATCTGGGTCAATAAGTCCTGTTCGTGTTTGTACCGCTGCGCGAGCGACATGTCAACCCGTAATCTGTCCGCTTCCGCGGAGGTGGCGCTACCGGGAAGGGAGGCTCCCGTGCACGACCTCTCCCTCCACCATGGCGGCCACGACGCGCTCGCGCATCGAGAAGAGGAGTTCTGGATCCTCCTCCAGGACATCGAGCCCCGAAAGATCGAGCACCACGAGATCGGCCAGTTTGCCCGGTTCCAGGCTCCCGCGGTCCTCCTCGTCGTGCGTCAGGAAAGCGCCGTTCCAGGTGTAGGAGCGGAGTGCCTCGGCGATGGTGACCGTCTCGTCCTCTCCGTGCACGACTCCCGATTTCTGGTCCTTGCGGGTCAGGAGCGCGTAAAAGCCCATCCAGGGGTTGTGAGTGGTCACGCCGTAATCGGAGCCCGAAGCCATGATCACGCCGCCACGCATGTAGGTGCGGAAAGGCTGCAGCCGCGCCATCCGTTCCGGCCCCGAGTTCGCGGCGAAAGAGAAGCCCTGTTGCCAATTGAAGACCGGATTGGTGGACGCCACGATGCCGTAGCGGGCCATGTCGTCGAGAACCCGCGTCTTGGGCTCGATGGGGAAGTAGGCGTGGATGACGCTCCAGCGCAGGTCGGGAAGTTCCCCGCTCTCCTCCTGCATCTCGTCGAGCAGCTTCATGTAGAGATCCACCGTCTGGCGCATTGCCTGATCCCCGCAGCTATGGGTGTGGAGATCCCACCCGTGGCTCCGGATGGCGCGGTACTGCGCCTCGCGTTCCGGATAGCTTTCCACCACCGGATTGCCGAGGTTCCGCTCCCCTTCGATTTCGTCCCACATGTGGAAGGGCTCGGACATCCAGGCGCTGCGGGTGCCCACTCCCCCGTCGCCGTACACCTTGACCCCGCGCCAGCGGAGGAAGCGGTCGCCGAGATTGTTGACCTTGATTCCGTCGAGGTGTGAGGAAATGGCCTCGGGCGCGTGGCGGTTGAAGGTGCCCTCGTACACCGCGGCGATCCGGAGCCGCAAGTGACCGCGGTCCGCGGCCTCCTGATAGACCCGCATGTTGTGTCCCATCCGCGACGAGGGATCGACGATGGAGGTCACCCCGAGCGAGAGCATTTCCTCGACCCCCAGCCGGACGCTTTCCACATCATCCTCGAATGCGTCGCGGGGCGCCGTGACCAGCCCGTCCTCTACCGCTTGGGGGGTAGGGCGCTCCCTGACCAGCCGCGAGGCGCGCGCGCCGAGGAATACCCCCGTCGGGATCTCCCGGGTGACGGCGGCGCCGTCCACCACCACCTCGCGGGATTCCCGCAGGATCTGGTCCTCGAAGGTGAAGTCGTCGGGGTTCTCCAGCCACCACGAGGGCCAGGTGGACGAATCGCGGTCCTCGATCCCCATCCGCCGGAAGACCTCGGTGTTCACCGCGATGCCCCGGTACACCCGGTAGAGCGCCACCGGGTTGTCGGGCGCCGCCTCGTCGAGCTGCCAGCGCGTGACCATCGTCGGATACTTGAACTGGTCCCAGCGGCGGCCCTCCACCACCTCGCCGGGAGGGATTCGGTTCTCCGCAATCCGGGCGCCCACGGCGGCCGCGATGTCTTCGGCGGAGGTGGCGTAGCTGAGTTCCACACCGCTCGTGATGTCGCTGCCGAGCGAGAGGAAATGAATGTGCGAGTCCTGGATGCCCGGGATCACCGTCTTCCCGGAGAGGTCCACGGTGCGGGTGTTCGGTCCGCCAAGCGCGGCGATCTCCGCTGCGGTGCCGACCGCCACCACCCTGCCGTCCTTGATGGCGAGGGCCTCGGCGAGGCGGTCCGCCGCGTCCACCGTCCGGACCTCGGCGCCGGTGAGCACGAGATCGGGTTCGGGGTACCACTGGGCCGCGGCCAAGGTGGGCAGGAGGAGCACTAGCGCGCCGACGCACGCGCGGAGGAATCGGGCGTTGAGCATGGCGGGACTGTAACGGGCGGAGGTGGCGTTACGCTGCCGACTTCCGCGGAGGAATCCCATGCGTCTCCTGTCCCTTCTCATTCTTTCCGTCTCCCTGTCCCCGGCATTCGGCTGCGGCCCGCAGGCCCCCGACATCGGCGGCCCCGCCGACCTGGTGTTGCTCGGCGGCCGGGTCGTCACCGTGGATCCCGACCATCCCGAAGCGGAAGCGGTGGCGGTTCGGAACGGCCGGATCGCCGCCGTGGGCACCACCGCGGAGATCGAAGCGACGGCCGGGCCCGACACCGAGGTCGTCCAGCTCGAAGGCCGGATGGCGATTCCCGGTTTCATCGAGGGTCACGGCCACTTCATGGGGGTCGGAAACGCTCAGATGATCCTGAAGCTGGGCGAGGCCGACAACTGGAACCGCATCGTGGACCTGGTCGCCGAGGCTCCCGAGGGGGGCTGGATCGACGGGCGCGGCTGGCATCAGGAGAAGTGGGACCAGATCCCGGGCGGCGCGGTAGAGGGACTGCCCCATCACCTGGGTCTATCGGAGATTTCCCCGCGGAACCCGGTGCTGCTCCGCCATGCGAGCGGTCACGCCGCTTTCGCCAACGCCCTCGCGATGGAACTGGCCGGGATCGACCGGAGCACCCCCGACCCGCCGGGCGGCACCATCGTGCGGGACGCCGAAGGCAACGCGACCGGCGCGCTCCGGGAGACGGCGCAGCGCCTCGTGGCGCGCGCCCGTGATCGGGCCATGGCGGAACGGAGCGACGAGGAACGGCGCGCGGAGCTGGAACTGCAGCTCGAACTGGCCGCGGAAGAGTCGCTCCGCAAGGGAATCACCTCGTTCCAGGACGCGGGATCCTCGTTCGAGATGATCTCCTTCTTCAAGGAGATGGCGGAGGCCGGGCGGCTTCCGATACGGCTCTACGTGATGGTGCGGGGACAGTCGAACGAGGAGCTGGACACCAGGCTTCCCGACTTCCTGATGACGAACCACGCGGACGGCTTCCTTACGGTGCGGTCCATCAAGCGGCAGGTGGACGGCGCCCTCGGCGCCCACGGCGCCTGGCTGCTCGAGCCGTACGACGACATGCCCTCGAGCGCGGGTCTGGTGATCGAGGAAGTGGCGGACATCGAGGAAACCGCGCGGATCGCCATCCGCCACGGCTTCCAGGTGAACACCCACGCGATCGGCGACCGGGGTAACCGCGAGATCCTCGACGCCTACGAAAGGGCCTTCGGCGAGGCGGGAGTGAACGGGCCCGACCTCCGCTTCCGGATCGAGCACGCGCAGCACATCCACCCCGACGATATTCCGCGGTTCGGCGAACTCGGCGTGATCGCCTCGATGCAGGCGGTCCACGCGACCTCGGACGGACCCTGGGTTTTGGAAAAGCTCGGCGACGAGCGCGCCCGGACCGGCGCCTACGTGTGGCGGTCGCTGCTCGATTCCGGGGCGGTGGTCACCAACGGTACCGACGCTCCGGTCGAGGACGTGAATCCCCTCCCGAGCTACTTCGCCACGGTGACCCGGGAGCTGCCCGACGGCACCCGGTTCTATCCAGAAGAAGCCCTGACCCGCGAGGAAGCGCTCTATTCCTACACGATGGCGGCCGCCTGGTCCGCCTTTGAGGAGGACATCAAGGGGAGCCTGACTCCAGGGAAGTACGCGGACATCGTCGTGCTCACGAAGAACATCCTCACCGTGCCGGACGAGGAGATCCCCGAAGTCGAGGTCGCGATGACCATCGTCGGCGGAAAGGTGGTCTGGAACGCCGGGGAGTAGGACGTGACGCTGGTCGGGGTTTACGGCACGCTCAAGCGCGGCCACGCGAACCACGAGGCATTCCTCGGGGGAGTCCCGCTCGTCTGCGCCGGACCGGTTCGGATCCCCTATCGCCTGTTCGGGAACGAGGAGTACCCGATGCTCGTCCCATCCGGCGCCGTGAACGCGGTGGTGGTGGAGACCTACCGGGTAGATAAGGGGACCGTGGCGCAGTTGGACGCCTTCGAGCGCCGGTTCGGCTATCGGCGGGTGGCGGTCCGGCCGGAAGGGGAAACCGAACCACTGGCGCTGTATATCCATCCCGGCCCCCCGCCGGCGGATTTCGTCCCGGCGCCGGGCGGCGAATGGAACGGCGAACCGGATGCATTCGCCCGAGCCCTCGCGAGGACGCGCTCTCCCGGATAGCCGGCGCTTCACGAAGCGCTAACTGAATCGGTACCGTTACGTTTTCTTCGCCGCCCTTCCGGGCGGCGATGCCGGTCGGAGACCGGCGCTCCTACTATGCGACTCGCGACCCTCCTCGTTCCCGGCAGGGGTGAAACCCCGGCCGTCGTTTCGCCTGACGGCTCCCGCTACCAACCGTTCGACGGGCCGGCTCCGCTCGCCGGCCGGCTTGCCGGTCCCCTGCACCAACGGGATATCGACTGGGACACGGCCCCGCTCCTGTCCGACGTCCGCTTCATGCCCCTCATTCCGCGGCCGGGCGCGCTCTGGTGCGTCGGCCTCAACTACGAGGACCACCGGCTCGAGACCGGGAGGGCGAAGGCGGACTACGCAACGCTCTTCACCCGGTTTCCGGCCTCGCTGGTGGGACACGGGGAGGCGCTGGTGCGGCCCGCCGCCTCCCACCAGCTCGACTTCGAAGGCGAACTCGCAGTGGTCATCGGCCGGTCCGGCCGGCACATCCCGGAAGCTGCGGCGCTCGACCACGTGGCGGGCTACGCCTGTTTCAACGACGCCTCGATACGCGACTACCAGGGTCACAGCACCCAGTTCGGCGCCGGCAAGAACTTCTGGCGCACCGGCGGATTCGGTCCGTTCCTGGTCAGCGCGGACGAAATTCCCGACCCGCAGGATCTCTCGATCGAGACCCGGCTGAACGGCGAGCAGGTCCAAAAGAGCCACACCTCACAGATGACCTATCCGGTGCGCGAACTGATCGCCTACCTCTCCCGGATCCATCCTCTTCATCCTGGGGACGTGATCTCGACCGGCACCCCGTCGGGGGTGGGCGTCGCCCGCGACCCGCAGCTCTTCATGAAACCCGGGGACGTGGTCGAAGTGGAGATCGGAAGGGTCGGGGTGCTCCGGAACGAGGTCGCGGACGAAGGCGATACGCCGCGTTAGTACCCCCGGCGCCGGTTCACGACGTTCCGGAGCCGGCGGCCCGCGAAGAAGCGGGCCATGTTTCCGAGCGCGATCCGGAAGACCTCCGGCACGTAGTTCTGGATGTCGTCGGCGCCGACGTGGGGGGTGATGAACAGGTTCGGGGCGTCCCAGAGGGTGCTCTCGGGGGGGTGCGGTTCAGGCCACACCACGTCGAGAAAGGCGCCCCCGATCCTTCCGCTGCGGAGTCCGGCCTCGAGCGCCGCCTGAGCGACCAGCCGGCCCCGCCCCAGGTTCACGATGCCGGCCCCCTCGGGCAGCAGGTCCAGTTCGCGTTCGCCCAGGATCTCTTTGGTGTCGCTGGTGAGCGGCGCCGCGAGGACGACGTAGTCGGCGCGCGGCAAGGCTTTCGCAAGGTCCCCGGGACTAAAAAGCTCGTCCACGAAGCGGTGGGGACGCGCCGTCCGCCGGACCCCGAGGACCCGCATGCCCAGAGTGCGCGCCGCTTCCGCGGCGCCCGTCCCCACGGCCCCCAGGCCGATCACCAGCGTCGTCTTTCCCGGAAGGGTTCCGGTCTGAATCTTCTTCCAGGTCCGGCGGCGCTGATGCTCGGCGAGTTGGGGCAGCCGGGTATGAAGGGCTATGAGACCCATCAGGACGTACTCGAAGGATTTCTTGGTGTGGACCCCGCTCGCGGTGATGAGCTTGACGCCCGTTGGCAGCCAGTCGAGCGGATAGAGGTGGTCCACCCCGGCGCCGATGAGCTGCACCCAGCGGAGGTTGGGGGCGCGCTCGGCGAGCCCTGGCCGGGGGAACCTCCACCCGATCAGCACGTCTGCGTCGCGGACGCCCCGGACAAATCCCGCCTCGTCGTTCGAATAGCTGGGGCGGAGGCGACGGAAGGTCTCCGGGAACGCAGCGCCCGCCACCTCGAACCGCTCCCGGTCCAACCGGTAGTACCCCGCTTCGGTGGAGTCGGTGGCCAGATGGACGCGGAGGGTTTCGGGGATCGTCATGGGGGCGGTTCCTTTCGGCGGGGCGGCGGGCCGGTGGCAGGTGGGGGCCGGTGGCGGCGAAAAGCCTAAGCGAGCACAATGCCCTCATGGTCGAAAAACTCCCTTCTCCCTCCTCGTCCGCACCACCGCCGGGACCGGAACGGCTTGTCTGGAACCGGCGCCGCTTCGTCGCCGGGCTCTCCGGGCTGGGACTCGGTTCCACCCTGCTCCCCGGGGCGCTCACCGCCTGCGCCGGCGACGCCGACACGGTGTCCGTCGGGATGTTGCGCACGGCGCAACAACTCGCGGGACTGGATCTCTCCGACGACGAACTGTCCGTCGTGGCCGAACGGCTGAACGGCGAACGCGACCTGCGGGACGCGTATCGGGGCATCCGCGACCCCGAGATCCACAACCACCTCCCGCCGTCCTTCGTCTTCCATCCCCTGCCCCCCGGAAAGCCGATGCCGGAGACGGCCGGTGGCATGCGGGTTTCCCGGCCGGAGGTCTCCCGCCCAGATTCCGGCACCGACCTCGCATTCCTTCCCGTAACCCACCTGGCGCGGCTCGTCGAGTCCCGCGAGGTCACCTCCACCGAGCTGACCGAGCTCTACCTGGCGCGACTCAAGGAGTTCGATCCGGTCCTCATGTGTGTGGTGAACCTGACCGAAGATCTGGCGCGGGAGCAGGCGGCGCGGGCCGACGAAGAGATCGCCGCCGGAAACTACCGCGGACCGCTCCACGGAATCCCGTGGGGAGCCAAGGACCTGCTGGCGGTCAAGGGCACGAAGACCACTTGGGGGGCTTCCCCCTACCGCGACCGGACAATCGACGAGGACGCGACGGTCTATACGAAGCTGACCGAAGCCGGAGCGGTGCTGGTCGCCAAGCTGACGATGGGCGCCCTGGCGCAGGGGGACCGCTGGTTCGGCGGCCGGACCCGCAATCCCTGGAACACGGAGCAGGGATCGAGCGGGTCCTCAGCGGGGCCGGGTTCGGCGACCTCCGCCGGGCTCGTCGGGTTTTCGATCGGGACCGAGACCCGGGGTTCGATCATTTCCCCGTCAACCCGCAATGGAATCACCGGGCACCGCCCGACGTTCGGCCGGGTCAGCCGCGCGGGCGCCATGGCGCTTTCCTGGACGATGGACAAGATCGGGCCGATGTGCCGGAGCGCCGAGGACTGCGCCCTGGTGTTCGAGGCCATCCGGGGCGCCGATGAACTCGACCGGGCGGTGAACGATCCTCCGTTCGCGTGGGACGCGTCGGCCGATCCGACGGCGCTACGGGTGGGGTACGACCGGGCCGCGGTCGAAGACGAGATCGAAGACGATCCGGAGAACCCGGAACGGACGGCGCTTCAGCGGACCTCGCAGGCGAACACCCGGACGGCGATCGAAGTGCTGCGCGGCCTCGGGGTCACGATCACCCCCTTCGAGATCCCCGAGCTGGACTGGAATGACCTCTCGTTCGTGCTGAGCACCGAATCCGCCGCAGCGCACGACGCGCTCTCCCGGAGCGGCGCCGACCTCGCGATGAAGGCGCCCCCGGAAGAAAGCAGTTGGCCGGACTCCTTCCGCCTGCACCGTTTCGTCCCCGCGGTGGAGTACATCCAGGCGATGCGGGTGCGGACCCGGATCATGCAGGAATTTGACGAGGCGTTCGGCGATCTCGACCTGTTCATCGGATCGAGCCTGGGTCTCACCAACCTGACCGGGCATCCCGAGGTCTGTATGCCGAACGGCTACCACGAAGGGTCGCCGACCAGCCTGCGGATGACGGGAAAGCTCTACGGGGATACCGAGATCCTGACGCTCGCCCACGCATACCAGCAGGCGACGGACTTCCACCTGAGGAAACCGCCGGTGGGCGTTTAGCGGTTCGGGGACGGCAGTGGCCAGCCGAGCGTTTCGCCGTCCCCGGTTAGGTCGGTGCAATAAGTCTGAACAGGACGGGAGTTTCGCGGCCTGCGGCCGCGATGCCGGTCTGAAGACCGGCGCTCCTAACCGCGCAGCGGGGCGAAACTCCCACCGCCAATCTCGCAGATTGCCCGGACCCAGTCGAGGACGGCGCCCACGTCACCGGGCCGTAGCGGGGATCGGATGTCAAACGACACGAACTTTGTCCCAGATAAACGACATCTACTTTGTCACCCCAGACGGGTGGGTAGCGTTGCGCCATCCTCGTTGCCCTGCTGCGCCATGCGGGGAGTGGCGATGGGAGTTTCGCGGCCTTCGGCCGCGATGCCGGTCTGAAGACCGGCGCTCCTAGAGTTTCGCTCCCCCTGTGGGGAGGCCATTTGGTTGTGTTTCGCCGTCCCCGGTCAGGTCGGTGCCATAAGTCTGAACAGGACGGGAGTTTCGCGGCCTACGGCCGCGATGCCGGTCTGAAGACCGGCGCTCCTTACGCGGACCCAGTCGGGGACGGGGCCCGCGTAGTACGCCCTACATGTAGTCCGCAGGGTTGGCGGCGATGTGACGGACGGCCGCCAGCAGTTGGTCCACCTCGTGCGGCATGTTGTAGAGGTGGGTCGAGGCCCGCACCCCATTGAGGTTTCCGGTCCTCATCGTGCGGATGAATACCCGTTCGCGATCCATGATGCCCTGCTGGACGTTGGCCATCGGGAGGTCGTGGACCGAGAACAGGGTGAGTCCGACCGCGAGGTCGTCGCCCATCGCGGTCCAGAGCTTGACCCCGGGGATCTCGCTGAGCCCTTCCCTGAGGCGCCGCGAAAGCATGCGCACCCGCTTCTCGATGAGATCCTGCCCGATCACGTTCTGGAACTCGACCGATTTGACCAAGGCGAACTGGCTCGGCATATGCCGTTGTCCGGTGTTCTCGTACTTCCGGGAATCCTCACGGAACCGGCGCTCCCCCTCCACTCGGTAGGACCCGGCGCCGATCAGGGGCCAGACGTCGCCGATCGTGTCCCGCCGGATGTAGGACAGGCCGGTTCCGGTGCCCGCCATCAGCCACTTCTGGCCGGCGCCCGCGTAGTGGTGGCAGCCCAAGTCCCGCATGTCGAGGGCCATCATGCCGAGCGGGTGGGCGCCGTCCACCGTCAGCAGCAGATTCCTCCGCGCGCAGAGCTCGGCGAGTTCCTTCACCGGCATCAGGAGGCCGGTGACGTAGGTGATGTGGCTCACCATGATCGCCCGCGTCCGTGGACCGATCGCCTTCTCGTAGATGGAGAGGATCTGATCCTTGCTTTCCGGCGGGACCGGAACGTCCACCCACTTGATCACCACCCCGTAGCGTTCCTGCGAGTGGATGTAGGGCTCGATGCCGCCGTTGTGCTCATGGGTGCACATGAGCACCTCGTCGCCCTCGCGCCAGTCGAGGCCGCGCCCGAAGATGTTCATCCCTTCGGTCGTGCTGCGCGTATAGGTGACTTCGTCGGGCTCCGCGCCCACGAAGGCAGCGAGTGTCTGCCGGCGCTCGTGGAGCTCGTCGCGCCGGTTCCCGCTCGTCGGATCGGCGGCGATCTCGGCGTAGATACGCGCCTCCTCGTCCGCCACCACCCGGGGGCTCGGCCCCAGGGTGCCGTTGTTCATGAACGCCATCCCGTCGACGACGTTGAACTGGGAACGCACTTTCCACCAGTAGTCCTCGCCCGGGCTCAAGGGAGCAGCGAGGTCCCCAAGCGGGAGGGCTGGCACCGCCCGCTGCGCCGCTGCCGCCGCGAAAGCTCCTCCGGGAATTGCCGCGGCGCCGAAGGCGGCGGCGGACGCTCCGAGGAAACGGCGGCGCGATAGTGGCGTATCTGTCATTGGGATCCCCTTTCGATCAAGGAAGATCACAACCTAACGGAACGGGATGGACACTTCAACCGTCGCCGGAACCGTCCGGTCAGCGGGCCGCGCCGAAGTGAGATAATTGCCGTTCATGATTGAACCTTGCACGATCCTGGTGGTCGACGACGAACCCGATCTCGAAACGCTGATCCGCCAGCGGTTTCGCCGCCGGATCCGCACGGACGAGTTGCGCTTCGTATTCGCCCACGACGGGGTGCAGGCGCTGGAGGCTCTCGAGGAGCATCAGGAAATCGAGCTCATCATGACCGACATCAATATGCCGCGGATGGACGGTCTGACCCTGCTCAACGAACTGCGCACCATTCGCCCCAAGTGCCGGGCGGTGGTGGTTTCGGCATACGGCGACATGCAGAACATCCGGACCGCGATGAACCGGGGCGCTTTCGATTTCGTCACGAAACCCATTGACTTCAAGGACCTCGAGCTCACCATCGAAAAGACGATGACCCACCTCTCCATGATGCGCGAGGCGCTCAAGCACCGAGCCCAACTGCTCGCGCTTCATCAGGAGCTGCGGGTCGCCCGCGACATGCAGATGTCCATCCTGCCGCAGCGGTTTCCCACCACCGCGACGACCGAAACGCACGCGATCATGACGCCGGCACAGGACGTGGGGGGCGACTTCTACGACGTCTTCCATCTCCCGGAGCAGCGGCTCGGCATCGTGATGGCCGATGTTTCGGGCAAAGGCGTGCCGGCGGCGCTCTTCATGATGGTCAGCCGGACCCTGGTCAAGGGCAACGCCGTGAGCAACCTTTCTCCGGGCGAGGCGCTGACCCAGGTGAACAATTTGCTCGGAGAAGAAAACGAGCGGGCGATGTTCGTCACCCTGCTGTTCGGGATTTTCGACACGACGGCCGGTTCGTTCACCTACGCCAACGCGGGCCACTGCGCTCCCTATCTGGTGCGTTCCGGTGAGAAACCGCGGGAGATGCCGAGCACCCAGGGCATCGCGCTCGGCGTCGTGCCCGATTTCCCGTACTCCGAGGCTACGGTGCGGCTCGACCCGGGAGACCGGATCTTCCTCTACACCGACGGGGTCCCCGAGGCGGAAGCTCCTGACAAGGAGTTGTTCGAAAACCACCGCCTCGAAGACATCCTGAAGGGTGTTGCCGAGAAGTCGCCGGAGGAGATGAATCGGGCTGTCCTCGATGCGGTTCGCGAGTTCTCGGGCGGGGAGCACCAGTCCGATGACATCACCTGCCTGACGCTCGCTTATCACGGCGGTTAGCCAACCTACGACCTATGTGCGGTTCGAGACGGAAGCCGGTTTCGGATTTCCTGTCCCGGGTCCGCTGGATTCGGGTCCTGTGCCTCTTGGGGCCGGCGGTCGTCGGATCGTCGCCACTCGCATCCGCCCAGGATCAGACCGCCACGCCCGGAGTCAGTGCGGACCGCATTCTCTTCGGGCAGTCGGCGGCGCTCAGCGGTCCTGCCGCCGCCCTCGGGCAAGGCATGCGGCTCGGTATCCAGGCCGCGTTTGCCGAGATCAACCGCCAGGGCGGCGTCCATGGACGGCGGCTCGAACTGGTCTCGCTCGATGATGGGTACGAGCCCGAGGCCGCACTTGCGAACACCCGCCAGTTGCTGCAGGAAGAAAACGTCTTCGCGCTCATCGGACCGGTCGGAACCCCGACTTCCCGCGCGGTCGAGCCGGTAGCAGCCCAGGCCGGGGCCCCGTATATCGGCCCGTTCACGGGAGCGGAGTTCCTGCGCGAGCCGGAAGAGGCGCCGACCGCGGTGAACGTCCGCGCTTCCTACTTCCAGGAAACCGACGAAATGGTCGAGCGGCTCACCGAGGACCTCGGAGTTTCCCGTATCGCCGTCCTCTATCAAGACGATTCCTATGGCAACGCGGGGCTCACCGGCGTGCGGATAGCGCTAGCCCGGCGACGGCTGGATCTGAGTGGACTGGCCGCTTACCAACGCAACACGACGGCCATCAAGGTCGCGGTGCTCCAACTGCGCCGGGCGCAACCCGAGGCGGTGATCATCATCGGGGCGTATCGCCCCGTGGGCGAGTTCGTGCGCTGGGCGCGGCGAATCGGCTTCACTCCCATACTGATGAACATCTCCTTCGTCGGCAGCGAAGCGTTGGCCGCGGACCTCGGTTCGGCCGGAGAGGGGGTGCTGATCACTCAGGTCGTCCCCTTCCCCGAGGACAACTCACTTCGAGTGGTACGCAACTACCGGGAAGCGCTGCGCCGGCAGGAAAGGGGCGCGCCGCCCAGCTTCGTGTCTCTTGAGGGGTACATCGCGGGGCGCCTTACCGGCGAAGTTCTGGAACGGTCGGGTCCGGAACTCACCCGGGCCGGCTTTCTGGAGACCCTCACGACCATCCGCAATCTGGATTTCGGTGGTTTCTCACTCACCTACGGCCGGGGAGACACGCAGGGTTCCGACCGCGTCTTCCTGACCCGGATCGAGGCGGACGGGACGCTGAGGCCACTCACCTCACTGCGGTAACGGGATGGCCGAGAAGGAATCCGAAGACCGGCACGACGGCGTACCGGATCCCGAGGAAAGCCCGGGGTCCGGCGAAACCCCGGCGGAGGCCACGGAAGAATCGGAAGAGCCGGGCGGTCTTTCGATCGTCGGGGCGCTCCGGGAAGCGCTGTCGGGGAGGAAGTCGCTCTCCGCCGACGATGTCGGAGGGGATCGCGAGGAGGCGGCCGACGGCCCCGATTCCAGGGACCCGGTTCCCGGGGCCGAGGGCGGAGCGACATCCGGATCCCCATCACCGGACCGGGGCGGCTGGTTCCGCCGAAAGTTCGCGCTACGGCGAAGCCTCCGGGTCCAGATTGCGGCAGGGCTGGGTGCGGCGATCGTATTCACCCTGATGGCGAGCATCATTGCGCTCGTCGCGTTCTTCCAGGTCGGCCGGATTCAGCGAGAAATCAATACCGAATACGTGCCGGCCCTGACCCGGGCGGTTCAGATCGGGCAGCTGGCGACCAGCCTGGCCGCCGCCGCGCCTCGGCTGGTCGCCGAAGCCAGGAACCGTGAACTCGCGAACGACCCGGGCGAAGAAACTGCCGCCGAGAGCCCCCCCCGTGCCGAGGTCGATCTGCTGGAAAACGCCGCGCGCATCATCGAGTTGTCTTCAGTACTCGCGGTCAGTGAACGGACGGACGGACTCCGGCAGTTTTCTGAAGATCTGGCGGGCAACCTCCAGGGCATCCAGGTTTCGGTCGAGAGCGGCGTCGCCCTGCAGGAACGCCTGAGCCAGCTTCAGGAAGCGAGCGTGGAGAGGAGCCGTGAGCTGAACGAATTGATCGGACCGCTCCTGGACGACCAGGTCTTTTATATGGCGACGGGCCTCAGAGAACTCACGGACGACCCGGCTCCCATCGAGGTGCGGGGTTCCGAGACCGAAGTGATCTACCTGCAGGCTCTCAGCGCCATCGATGCCCGGGGCAACCTCGCGGGGAGCCTGATCAGCGACGTGGTCGTCCAGGACGACCTGGAACTCGTCGAGACTCTGGACGAGAGATTCCGGGCCGCCACCGCCGGTACGTTCCGGGCGCTCGAAACCCTCGGGGACCGGGCGCCGCGGCAGCTTCAGCAGACTCTGGATGCCATCTACGAGCTCGGGCTCGGCGCCGGCGGAGCGTTTCCGGTTCGGGGCCAGTACCTCGCGGAACTCCGGAACCAGCTCGCGTATCTCGCCAGAAACGAATCCATCACCGACTCGCTGGAAGCGGCAGTGGCGAGCCTGACCGTCGGGCTCGAGGTGGATGCGCTGGCCGCCACCCAGGAGTCGGAAGCGGCGCTGAACCTTGGGCGGTCGTTGCTGGTGGCGCTGAACGTCATGGGGATCAGCAGCGCCGCGCTGATTCTCTGGCTCTTTGTCGGGCGATTCCTGATCGCCCGTCTCACCGCCCTGTCCCGCGCGATGCGCCGGATGGCGGGAGGTGATCTGGAGACGCGTATCGAAGTCCGCGGCCAGGACGAGGTCGGGGAGATGGCGCAGGCGCTCGAAGTCTTCCGTCAGCACGCCCTCGAGGTCCAGCGTCTCAACCTGGTCGAAGAACTCGCCACCCGGGTCGAGGCGCAGAACGAGGAACTGGCGAAGACGCTCGAGGACCTGGAAAAGGCGCAGGACCAGATCGTCATGCAGGAAAAGCTCGCGTCCCTCGGCCAACTGACTGCCGGAATCGCGCACGAGATCAAGAATCCGCTGAACTTCGTCAACAACTTCGCCGAGGTCTCGAGCGACCTCCTCGAGGATCTCAAGGCAGAACTGGAAACCGCCAAGGAACACGTCCCCGAGGAATCCCTCGTGGAGATCGACGACATCAGCGGCGATCTCTCCGGGAACCTCGAGCGGATCGTGCACCACGGCAAACGGGCCAGTTCCATCGTCTACGGAATGCTGGAACACGCGCGGAAGAAAGGCGGCGAAAGCCGTCCGACCGAAGTCAACGCCATGCTGGAGGAATACATCGCCCTCGCGTTCCACTCGATGCGCGCCGTGGACAACCGTTTCCAGATGACCATCCGCAAGGACCTGAGTGACGATGTCGGCGCCATCGAGGCAGTCCCGCAGGATCTCAGCCGAGTCTTCCTGAATATCGTCACGAACGCCTGCCAGGCAACCTTCGACAAGCAGTTGGACGAGAACTCGGGTCCCAGCTACCAGCCCGAGCTGGCGGTGCAGACCCGCAAGGAGAACGGTCGGATCGAGGTGCGGATCAAGGACAACGGCCCCGGCATTCCGCCGAGCCACCTGGCCAAGATCTTCGAACCGTTCTTCACGACGAAGGACACCGACAAGGGCACCGGCCTCGGCCTTTCGCTCTCGCACGACATCGTCCGCAGCCACGGCGGCACGATGGTGGTGAACTCGGAGGTCGGCGAAGGCGCCGAATTTGTGGTCACCCTGCCGGTGAACCAGCCAAGAGTGTCGAGCGGTTCGGAAGCGGGGCGCTCCTAACGCAATAGCAGCCGAAATACAGGGTCACTCGGCGAAATAGCCCCGCTTCCGAACCGCCCGGCGCTTCGCGCCGCTGCGGACCCACCAAGCGGTTTCCGAACGGGGCCACGAGCGTGGTCAGGTTCGGATCGTCAGCGCGCGATCGGGTTGGGGCCCCGTCCGGCAACCGCCCGGCGCTTCGCGCCGCGAATCGCAACTCCCTTGAGCGCCTACGGCGCGCGGCGGCGAGTTCCGATTCGTTGTTTCCTTCTTGTGAAAGGGGGGCGGTGGCCCCCCTTTCACACTTTCCCCCCGGTCACGTGGGCAGCGAACAAGTTCGCTGCCATTGTTTTCGCTCGTTCAGGGCATCGACATCGACTGCGGCGAGAGCCGCACGGAGACCCCGGATCGGGGCGCAATGGGTCAGGAGCGCCGGTGTTCAGACCGGCATCGCTCCCCGCAGGGGAGCGAAACTCCCGTCGCCAGTCCCCGCATGGCGCAGCAGGCAACGAGCATGGCGCAATGCCACCCGCGCGTCCCCACGGCGTTTCGCCGTCCCCGGTTAGCAGCCTGTGGTGGAACCCGGGTGAGCACCGAGAGCGGCCAGTTCTCCCGGTGGGGGCGAGGCGCCCGGCTGACAAGGCGCGTGAGGGAGGAGCCCCCACCGGGAGAACTGGCCCGCGTGTATTCCGACCGAAACGCAACGATGAGCGGCGCGAAGCGACGCGGTTCAGCCGGGATGGATCGCCAGCCGAGCCCCCACCGGGAGAACTGGCCCGCGTGGGTTTCATCACCGGCTGTTTGGCCAGGATGGATCGCCGGCCGAGCCCCCACCGGGAGAACTGGGCCGCGTGGGTTCCACCACCGGCTGTTAGGCCCGGTGAATCGCCGAGGGTAGCGGCGGGAGTCTCGCGGCCTGCGGCCGCGATGCCGGTCTGAAGGCCCCCACCGGGAGAACTGGCCGGCGCTCCTGGGCGTCCCCGCGCTTCCTAGAACCTCGCGGCGGTCAGGACGATGTCGGCGCGACTCCAGGCGCGGAGGAAGCGGCGCTGGACCCGGTTGGCCTCGCCGGTCTTGCCCTGGGCGCGGAGCGATTCGAGCAGACCGAAGAGCGACCACCCGTTCTCGGGCCACTGGCGGAGGTCCTCGCGGAACGCCACCTCGGCATGGTCGGGCTGGCCGGCCTCGAGGAGGACCGCTCCGAGCGCCTGCCGCATGGGTATGTACCAGGGCGGCGGTTCGGTGTAGGCGAGGTTGTTCTGGATGTTGACCGCCTCTTCGAGCAGCGGGATCGCTTTCTCCGGGGCATCGTGGCGGGAGACGATGTCCGCCTCCAGCGCGGTCGCAGCGAGCCGGAGCATGTCCTTGGCGGACACCCTGCCCATTCCCGGGAGATTTTCGTCAGCGGCGATGGCAACGATCTGCTTCTGATGTTCCCGGGCAGCCGCCACCTCACCGGTGGCCGAGTTGGCGAGCCCTCGCACGTAGTGCCAGATCGCCGTTTCGAAGAGGTACTCGGCGCGCGGCTGGGGCTCGTTCAGGATGTCATTCCAGCGGCCGAAGCGGGCCTGCGCGAACAGCGGAATGGAAAGGAAGAGCTGTGGGCGGGAGGACTGCTCGATCTGGTTGGGGCCGACCTGAATCCGCACCTTGTCGCGCAGTTTGTAGGCCTGCTGGATCGCCACCGCGCTCCGCCCTTCGAACTGGGCCGCCGACCAGGCGAAATGGACGTTGTGCTGATAGGAGCCGACCGGATAGCGGCCCTCCTGATCGGGCATCCCCAGGTAGAGCTCGTCCACCGCGGCGGCGTCCAGGTTGAAATCGGCCGCCTCGTCGTAGTTGCCGGTCTGGATCAGGATGTGCGCCCCCATGTGGACGACGTGCGCCGCGCCCGGCATGGTCCGGGGCAGGTTCCGCGCGTGGGGGACCGCCCGGGAGAGATCGTCGGACGCCTCCACTCCGTGGATGTAGTAGTGGATGGCGCCGGGGTGGTCTGAATCCATCTCGAGCGCGCGCTCGATCTGCTCCACCAGCCAGACGGTCCCGTCGTTCAGCGGCTTCCCGTCATCGTTCCAATAGTTCCAGCGGGTGGTGTTCATGTAGGACGCCGCGGCGAGCACCTGGAGATTGATGTCGTCGGGATAGGCCTCGGCGAGCGCCCGGGCCTTCTCGTGGTAGGCCTTGTCCAGCGGCGCCCGCTCGGACGCGGGATCCTCGGCATAGCGGGCGGCAAGCGCCTCGATCATCGCCCTTTCTCCTTCTCGGTAGCCGCCCCGGACAACTCCTGAGCCCGGCTGATCGCTTCCCACGCCGTCTCGAGCTGGTTCTCGGGCGGCTCTCCCTGGTTCAGATAGGGCCCGTAGGCGAGCGCCCGGCCCCAGTGGGACATCGGGTTGTCATCCAGCCGGGCGGCCTCATCGAAGGATCGCCGCGCTTCCGCCATCCAGAAGGCGTACACCAGGCGGAATCCCTGATCGAAGTACTGCTGACCCAGCTCCGAAGCGCCGCTCACCGGGTAGGTGACCGCTCCCAGATTCTCGTAGAGCGGCACCGCCAGGTCGGCGGTATTCGTTTCCTCTTCCTCCCAGGCGGGCGCGCCGGCCGCCAGTAGCAGGGCCAGAGCGACCAAAAGGCAGGTACATCGGCTTTTTCGGGACATCTCGGGAAGTCTCCTCATTCGGACAGGTTGCGGTACAGGACGCGGATTATGGCGTAGCCCTCCGCCATATCCCCGGCCTCGAAGCGCACCCGGTCCGGGGCGACGCGCTCGATCTGCGGCAGTAGCGAGGCGATCTCGGCCAGATCGGGGCGGGTGTACTGGATCTCGATCTCGACGGGTGACCCGGGCGCCGGCGGTGGCTCGGGGATCGCCCCGAGCGCCCGGGAAGCGGCGTCCCGGATAAGGCCCGCCGTAACCTCCGGATGGAGGAGTTCGGCGGTCGTGCGCCGGATGGCGCGCTTCACGGCGACGAACTCGGTTTCGGTGAGCCGCTCGCCGAGCTCCGTGACGAACGCTTCGTCGCCGGTGGCCAGCGCGACCGGCACCCCGTGGTGCGCGGCCAGCATGGCGTTCATGTCCCCTTCCCCGGACGGCTGGCCGGCTACCCGGATCTCGCGGACCGAGGCGCCCGATCCGGTATGCGCCATGAGCCCGTCGGGGTTCCCGGCCCGGGCGTGATAGCCGATGAAGAAGACCGCGTCAAAACTGGAATCAAGCCCCTGCATCATGCCGAAAGGCTTCGAGTTGTGGCTGATCAGGCGGGCGGGTGGGAGAAGCTGTTCCACCCGGATGTTGCGCATGCTGCCATGGCTGTCATTGACCAGGATTTCGGTGGCGCCGGCGTCGAGAGCCCCCTGGATCGCCGCGTTCACGTCGCTCATCATCAGGTCGCGGCCGCGCCCATACTCGGCGCCGGCGGCCGACGTCATCTCGGAATGGGCGATGCCGCTGAGGCCCTCCATATCCACCGAGATGAAGACCCGGAGGCCCTCATCCTGGGCAAGGGCCGGGGGGGCGCAGAGGACGGGCAGGAGGAGGAGGAGCGGCCAACCGCTGCCTCTCGGCTTGGACTCCTGGCGGGCGGCGGGTTTCATCTCCGGCTAGCAGCCCGGCGGGCGGAGCTGGTCGAGAATCTCGATCACCATGGCCGATTGGGCTCCGTCGGGGTCGATCTCGAGATATCGCTCGAACGCGGCGATCGCGCCTTCCCGGTCCTCTTTCCGCGCCTTCGCCATCCCGATCTGCAGGAAGGCCGGCGCAAACTCGGGATCGGCGGCGGCCGCCTTCTCGTAGAACTCGTCTGCGAGTTCCACCCGCTCGGCGTTGCTCGCGTACACCGCGTAGTTGAACAGGTTCACACCGTTGCCCTCAACGAGTTCCATCGCGCGGTCGAAGGCGGCGAGCGCCTGCTCCCACTGCTTCTGCCTGCCATACAGATCCCCGACCGCCATGATTGCGTTGAGCATGGAATCGTCGAGTTCGTACGACTTCTCGTAGGCGGCAATCGCTGCCGGGTAGTCCTCCATCTCCTCGTAGGCGGCAGCCAGATTGAAGTACAGGCCTCCCGAATCCGGCGTCAACGCAATCAGCTCGAGGGTCTCAGCCACGGCGGTCTCGAAGTTGCCGTCCAGGAAAGCATCCCGGGCGCCCTGGCTGGCCTCGTTGAAGCGGTCTGCCTGCGCCTGGCTGAGGACTCCCTCCGGGAGGGGATAGAGGGTCTCGTTGATGTTGCTCTGCCCCCCGTTGGTGACGGTGACCATCGCCTGAAGCGGTTCCCAGCCATCGAGTTCAAAGGACACCCGGTACATCTGGACGGGAAGACCGGCCCGGAGGAACTCTCCCTTGTCGTTGGTCTCGATCCGGACGGGCCGCCCGCCACCATCGAGCAGGACGATGGACACCTGCACTCCAGGGACCGGGTTGCCGTCCGGGTCGGTGATCTTGCCGCGCAGCGCGCCCCGCTGCGCGAGAGCAGGCGCCGCAACGAGCAGCAGCAAAGCTGCCGCTACCAGAAGCCAGCGGCCGTGAGCCGAATGAAGACTTTTCACGATGGGATTCCCTCCTGACGCTGCGCCTCCCGGAGCAGCGTGGGCTCCAACGGAACCCAACCTGAAAGCGAGCGGCGACCGATTTTAGCAGCGCGGAGACACCGCCCCGAATAGGGCCAGAGGCCCTTCATGCCGCTGATCCCCCGGTCCCGATTTCGGAGGGTCGAACAGCCCGTGGCAAACCCACGCGGCCCAGTTCTCCCGGTGGGGGCTCGACCGGCGATGCATCCCGCCCAAACAGCCGGTGATGAAACCCGCGCGGCGTTCGGCCGGCGATCCATCCCGGCCAAACAACCGGTGATGAAACCCACGCGGCGTTCGGCCGGCGATCCATCCCGGCTGAACCGCGTCGCTTTCGCGCCGCTCATCGTTGCGCTTCGGTCGGAATACACCCGGTATTCCTCCCTCACGCGCCTTGTCAGCCCGGCGCCTCACCGGCCTCGGCGCTCACGTGGGTTCCACCACCGGCTGTTCACCACGTCGCTTCGCGCCGTTCGTCGTTGCGCTTCGGTCGGAATACACCCGGGCCAGTTCTCCCGGTGGGGGCTCCTCCCTCGCGCGCCTTGTCAGCCGGACCCCCACCGGGAGAACTGGGCCTCGCCCGTCTCGGCGCTCACGTGGGTTTCACCACGGACTGTTGACCGAGCGATCGCCGGCGCGGCTCTCCATTCGGCTGGAGCACAATCAGGCTAACCGGGAATCCGCCATAATCCGGGCCATGGCAACCAATCGGGAGAGTCGCGGGCTTCCCTCGCGCCGAGAGGTGCTCGCAGGAGTCGTCGGAACGGCAACTGTCGGCGCCGGAGCGCTGGCGGCCGGGCAGCAGGCGGAGGCGCCGAAGCGCCGGCCGCGCGCACCGGAGGATCCGACCAAAATGCAGGGTCGGGTGCCCAGCCCGGTAGGAGAGCGCTCGGCATTCGAAACACCCGAGCGGATGGTTCGGGTTCTTGAGCCTTCCTCTTCCTCCCGCACCCCGCTCCAATATCTCCAGGGCGTCGTGACTCCCGCCGACCTGCACTTCGAACGCCACCACGGCGGCATTCCCAACATTGATCCGGAGCGCTACGAGCTGCTCATCCACGGGATGGTGGAGCGCCCGACGACCTTCCGGCTGGCGGACCTGAGGCGATTTCCTGCCGAGTCGCGGCTGCGCTTCCTCGAATGCTCCGGGAACGGGGGCACGGCGTTCCAGAACCAGGGCCGGCGCCGGGACATGAGCCCGCAGGAGATGGACGGACTCACCAGCACCAGCGAGTGGACCGGAGTGCCGCTGAAGCTTCTGTTCCGGGAAGTGGGAGCCCGTCCCGAAGCCACCTGGTTCCTGGCGGAGGCGATGGACGCCGCGGTGATGACCCGCTCGATCCCGATGGAGAAAGCGTGGGACGACGCCATCGTCGCCTATGCCCAAAACGGCGAACCGCTGCGGCCGGAGCAGGGATATCCGGTGCGGCTTTTCCTTCCGGGATGGGAAGGGAACGCGAGCGTGAAGTGGCTGCGCCGGCTTGAGCTTTCGGACCGGCCGTTCATGACGCGCGAAGAGACCTCCAAATACACCGACCCCCTGCCCGGGGAGAAGGCGCGGATGTTCAGCTTCACGCTGGACGCGAAGTCGCTGCTCACCTTCCCGACGTTCCCTGCCCGACTGGACGGACCCGGCTGGTGGGAAATCCGCGGTATCGCCTGGACCGGCAGAGGCCGGATCACCCGGGTGGAAATCTCGACCGACGGTGGCGACCGTTGGGAGGACGCCGAACTTCAGGAGCCGGTGCTTCCGAAGTGCCACGTCCGTTTCCGCAAGCTTTGGAAGTGGGACGGCCGCGGCGCCACCCTGATGAGCCGGGCCACCGACGAGACCGGATACGTCCAGCCGACCCGGGAAGCGCTGCTCCAGGCCCGCGGGTCCTACACGCGCTACCACTTCAACCAGATCCGTCCGTGGCGCGTGGAATCCGACGGCCGGGTTTTCTTTGCGGGTTGACGATTCGTCCGGGTCGTCGCCCGGGTCGTCGCCCGGGTTGTCGCCCGGATGGGTTCTTCCCGCAGTCCTTCTCCTGCTGGTTGCCTGTTCTCCCGTCGCCTGTTCTCCCGAGTCCATTGACGAGACCTCAGCGGCCCCGGCCAGTGCTTCCGATGCCGCACTCGGCCCCGATTCCACCGCGCGAGACCCCGAGCCCGCCACCCCGCCCCGGCCCGATCTCCATCCGGGGATGCCCGGTCTGCTGAACGAGGCGGAACTCGAAGCGCTCCGGCAGAAAAGGGAGCGGAGCCTGGGAGACATCAGCGACCTCCCGGACTTCGGCTTCGGGGAAGCGGCGAGTCCGGAACGGATCGCGGCCTGGGACATCGACATCGGCCCTGACGGCGAGGGGCTGCCTCCGGGGCGGGGTTCGGTGGAGCGCGGGGAGACGCTTTACCGGCTGCAGTGCGTGCAGTGCCACGGGGCCCGGGGCGAAGGCGCCGAGTTCGAAGCGCTGGCCGGCCGGGTACCCGGTGACCGGTTCCCGTTCTCGGAAGATCGGAGCTGGCGCATCACGGTAGGCAGCTATTGGCCATACGCGACGACGCTCTTCGACTACATCCGGCGCGCAATGCCGCAGGCTGCGCCCGGCACGCTGCCCCCGGATGACGTGTACGCCCTGACGGCGTTCATCCTTCAGTTGAACGGGATTCTCGAGCCCGGAGACGCGCTCGACGCGGAGTCGCTGCCTCGCATCAAGATGCCCGCGCGCGACCGCTTCGTGCGGGACGATCGGCGCGGAGGGCCCGAGGTGCGATGACGACCGGGAGGACTCGGGAGAACGACGGCGAAACGGTGCGCGGGCCAGGGCCCGTACCGGCAACCATACCGGCGCCCTCTCCGCCCGACTTCATCCGGGCCTTCGTCGCCGCCGACCGCGCAGCGGGCAAGCACGCCGGCCGGGTGGGCACGCGTTTCCCGCCGGAGCCCAACGGCTTCCTCCACGTCGGGCACGCAAAGTCCATCGTCCTGAACTTCGGGGTGGCGGCGGAGAACGGGGGCACCTGCAACCTCCGCTACGACGACACGAACCCGGCAAAGGAAGAAACGCTCTACGTCGAGTCGATCGCCGAGGACGTTCGGTGGCTCGGATTCCAGTGGGAAGGTCCGCGGAAGTTCGCCTCCGACTATTTCGACCGCCTCTACGAGTTCGCGGAAACGCTGATCCGGCGCGGCAAGGCCTACGTGGACAGCCTGAGTGCCGAGGAGGTCCGGCGAACCCGCGGGACGCTCGAATCCCCCGGCAGCGAGAGCCCCTACCGCAGCCGTCCCGTCGAAGAGAACCTCGACCTGTTCCGGCGCATGCGGGCGGGCGAGTTTCCCGACGGGGCGCACGTGCTGCGGGCCCGGATCGACATGGCCTCCCCCAACCTGAACCTGCGCGACCCGACGCTTTACCGGATCCGGCGGCTGCGCCACCACCGGACGGGTGACGACTGGTGCATCTACCCGATGTACGACTTCGCCCACGCGCTCTCCGACTCGATCGAGGGAATCACGCATTCGCTGTGCACCCTCGAATTCGAGGATCACCGGCCGCTCTACGACTGGTGCGTGGCGGAGAGTCAAGCGGACTTCGTCCCGCGCCAGATCGAGTTCGCGAGGCTCAACGTGAGCTACACGGTGCTCAGCAAGCGCCGGTTGTTGCGCCTCGTTGCGGAGGGATTCGTCTCGGGGTGGGATGACCCGAGGATGCCGACCATCGCCGGGCTGCGGCGCCGGGGGGTGCCGTCCGGAGCGATCCGGACCTTCTGCGAGCGCGTCGGGGTGGCGAAGCGCGACAGCACCGTGGACATCGCGCTCCTCGAACATGCCGTGCGCGAAGAACTCAACCGGACGAGCCTGCGCTTCATGGGCGTCCTCGACCCGGTGCGGCTCGTGGTCGAGAACTACCCGGAGGACGGAGAGGAGATCTTCGAGGCGGTGAACAACCCGGAGGATCCGGCGGCGGGAACCCGGCCGGTGCCGTTTTCCCGGGAGCTGCTGATCGAGCGGGCCGATTTCCTGGAAGACCCGCCGCGAAAGTTCTACCGGCTCACCCCCGGTCGCGAAGTGCGGCTCCGCTACGCCTTCCTCGTGACCTGCACCGGCTTCTCCCAGGACGCGAACGGGCGGGTGCAAGAGATCCGTTGCCGGCTGGATCCGGGCAGCCGCGGCGGAGACGCCCCCGACGGCAGGCGCGTCCGCGCCACCCTCCATTGGGTCTCCGCGCGGCACGCGGTCCCCGCCACGGTCCGGCTCTACGACCGGCTTTTCCGGGTGGAAGAACCAGGACGGGACGGTGATTTCGCCGGCGACCTGAACCCGGACTCCATGCGGGTCATTCCGGCGCGGGTCGAGCCGGCGGTTCGGAACCTCGAGCCCGGAGCGCGGATCCAGTTGGAACGGCTTGGCTACTTCGTCGCCGATGCGGTGGATCACCGGGCGGACTCTCCGGTCCTCAACCGGACGGTGAGCCTCCGGGACCCCTGGGCCCGAATCGCGAAACGAAGCGGACGTTCCTGAATCCGGCGCTCGCGCTCCACGTAGGATTGCCTGTCCGGAGGTTCCCCTCATGCGGTTTTCCGTTCTCCTACCCCTCTCCATGTCTCTGATGGCAGGCGCCGCGCTCGGCCTGAGCGCCACCGCCGCGCCGGGCGATCGGCCGGCGAAGGACACGAAGCTCGGCCGTTCTCCGGTGCTCGCCCGGAACGGCATGATCGCTACCAGCCAGCCGCTTGCTTCGGCGGCCGGTCTGCGCGTGCTCATGGAAGGCGGAAACGCCGTGGATGCGGCAATCACCGCGGCGGCGGTGCTGAACGTGGTCGAGCCGATGATGTGCGGCATCGGGGGAGATCTCTTCGCGCTCTATTACGAGGCGGAAACCGGGACGCTTCACGGCCTGAACGCTACCGGCCGGGCGGGATCGAAAGCCGACGCCGCCCAGCTCCGCACCGACGGACTCACCCGGATGCCGGGGAACGGGCCGCTCGTCGTGACCGTGCCCGGAGCGCTTGACGGCTGGGACGAACTGGTGAGCCGTTTCGGGACCCGGCCGCTCGGAGAACTGCTCGGGCCAGCCATCCAGCATGCCGAAGAAGGTTTCCCGGTCTCCGAGATCATCTCGGTCCAGTGGAAGTCCGCAGAGTCGAGGCTCGCCCGCCACCCGGCGACGGCCGATGCCTATCTGGTGGACGGGAAGCGCGCCCCCGAACACGGGGAGGTCTTCCGGTCGCCAGATTTCGCGAAGACGCTCAAGAAGATCGCCGACCAGGGCGCCGACGTCTTCTACCGCGGCGAGATCGCCGAGGCGATCCACGACTTCCTGGAAGCCGAGGGCGGCTTCGTCACCAAGGACGACCTCGCGGCGCACGATTCGACCTGGGTGGACCCCATCAGCACCACGTACCGGGGCGTCGAGGTCTTCCAGATTCCCCCGAACTCGCAGGGGTTCGTGGCGCTCGAAATGCTGAACATCCTTGAGGGCTACGACAACCTCGCAGCGCTCGGCCACAATTCCGCCGCGTACCTGCACCGGCTCATCGAGGCCAAGAAGCTGGCCTTCGCCGACCGGGACGCCTACCTCGGGGATCCCGAACACATGCGGGCGTCGGTTGAGACGTTGACCTCGAAGCGCTACGCGGCGACGCGGCGTTCCGCAATCGCACCGGAGCGGGCGGCGCGCGAAGTCGCCCCGGGGATGACCGACGACGGCGACACCATCTATCTCACCGTGGTGGACAAGGACCGCAACGCGATCTCGCTCATCTACAGCCTCTTCGGCACCTTCGGTTCCGGGCTCGTGGTGCCGGGCACCGGCATCGCGCTGCAGAACCGGGGCACCGGCTTCTCCCTCGAAGAGGGCCACCCGAACGAACTCGAACCCGGCAAGCGGGCGCTGCACACGAACATGCCCGGAATGGCGTTCCGGGACGGAAGGCCCTGGCTCACTTACGGGGTCATGGGGGGCGACATGCAGCCCCAGGGACACACCCAGGTGTTGCTGAACCTGATCGACTTCGGCATGCACGTGCAAAAGGCCGGAGAGATGCCACGCTTCCGCCACGGCGGTTCCGCGGTGGGCATCGAGTCCGGGGTGGACCCGGACACGCTGGCGGCGCTGACGCGCATGGGACACACCCTGATGACCCGGTTCGGGGCCTACGGCGGCTACCAGGCGATCATGATCGACTGGGAGAACGGGGTTCTGCTGGGCGGGTCGGATCCGCGCAAGGACGGCGCCGCGATGGGGTACTAGTGTGGTGTCCCGCAAATAGCGATGATAATATGGGGTCCTCCCAGGAGGTCCCCATGCCGAAAGGACGCCCCCTGTCGCCACTCGTCCTCGATGAGGAACAGCGAGGCCAACTGATGGCCCTGTCCCGATCCACCTCCATGCCCCACGGACTGGTGCAGCGGGCGCGGCTGATTCTCGCGAGCGCCGAAGGCCTCTCCAACCAGGCGGTGGCGGAACGCGTCGGCCTCACGCCCAACGTCGTGGGGAAGTGGCGACGCCGCTTCCGGGAGGCCGGGGTCACCGGCCTCCACGACGAACTCCGCCCGGGACGGCCGCGCACCTACAGCGACGAGAAAGTGGCGACGCTCATCAACCATGCCCTCCAGGAAGAGCCCGACAATGCCACCCATTGGAGCGTGCGCTCCATGGCGGACGCGCAGGGAGTCTCCAAGAGCACGGTGCAGCGCTGGTTCACCCTGTTCGGCGTCAAGCCGCACCTGACCCGGACCTTCAAGCTCTCTACCGACCCCTTCTTCATCGAGAAAGTCCGGGACATCGTGGGGCTCTACCTCCATCCACCGGACAACGCCATGGTCCTCTGCGTGGACGAAAAGTCCCAGATCCAGGCCTTGAACCGCACCCAGCGAGCCTTGCCCCTGGGCCTGGGCTATGTCGAGGGCTACACCCACGACTACCTCCGCCACGGCACCACCACCCTCTTCGCCGCCCTGGATGCCGCCACCGGAAAGGTCATCGCTCGCTGCCGCCAGCGGCACCGCCATCAGGAGTTCCTCGACTTCCTGCGTCTCATTGACCGCGAAACTCCGGGAGATCTTGACCTCCACCTGGTGGTCGACAACTACGCCACCCACAAACACCCCAAGGTCCGCGCCTGGCTGGCCCGCCGACCTCGTTTCCACCTCCACTTCACCCCGACCTATGCCTCCTGGCTCAACCAGGTGGAGCGCTGGTTCGGACTCATCAGCCAGCAGGCCATCAAGCGCGGCAGTTTCCAAAGCGTCACCCAGTTGAAGCAGACGATCATGGCTTTCACCGACCAATACAACCACAACTCCACCCCCTTCGTTTGGGTCGCCACCGCACAATCCATCCTGGAGAAGCTGGAACGACTAGCAACTCGTATTTGCGGGACGCCACACTAGCGGGTCGAGGCAGAAGGCAGATTTGCGATCGCCTCTCGGCCGAATGGCACCGCCCGCAAGGGAACGCCGACCTCTGGTCGGCATCGCCCGCCGGAGGCGGGCGAAATCCGAGATGTCTTCTCGCCTGGCGGCATCTACTGCGACGGTGGGAACGCTGGGCTAGTTAGCGGCCCTCGGCCGACGCGGGCAGGAGAAGAATTTCGGGCCAGGCGACCGGACGCCGCATTCCTGCGGCGCGTCCAAAGTGCCGAGCATCGAACCGATGCCACCAATCGTCCACCAGCGGCGCGTGGTTTGCGACCGCGTCGGCCGCCGTCGCCGCGTCCGCCACTTTGCTGCGGCTACCGCTATCGTTGAGCATCCTCAATAACTCCCAGTCCCGAAGAACAACCCACTCGCCCCCCTCCTCCCGAACGCCGAAAACCAACCGGTGCGCCTGCGCGCCGGTCCCGGTGACCTGATCCTCGACCGAGATCACGAGCAGTGGATCCCGCAGCCCAGTGACCTGCGCGATCCGCACCTCCAGATCCAGCGATTCGCTGAGAGCGGTGTCCACAACGGGATGCCCGACGCCCAACACCCGCTGCATCACATCCGCACCTCGCATCCGGCGGTCGAAGACCAGCGAGTCGTACTTGTCGCGCACCGCGTAGTTCTGCTTTATCCAGGCTGGCGGTGAAAGGAACGCCAGACCACTTTCCTCCGTCCTCACGCGGCGGCCGTGTCGCTGCACAGCACCCTTCACGAACTCCTTAAGGTCCGGCAGATCCACCTGCGGTAGATCCCCTCCCACGCCCCGAAAATCGAACCGCGCAACACTGCCGGCAAGCGTCCGTGCCGCTTCGGTGACTTCCACGCCCCCGAGCGTCGCGCTTTTGTCATCGAACCAGGAACTCAATCTCTCCCCTTCCCAATCCGGGACACTCGAGAAGATCTCGTTGAACAGGTTGTTCTCGGTCATCCCGATCACGAGTTGCGCTATGTCTTCCGGATCCTCCATCGTCTGGGAGAGCGCCTCCTGGATCCGGTTCAGCTTCTGCTCGAGAAGTTCCCAGATCCGGGATTCCACCGTGTCCGGGTTCCGCAGGATCCGAACCCTCACGTCGCGTTTCTGGCCGTACCGTGAGAGGCGCCCGACCCGCTGATGCAGCCGCATCGGATTCCACGGCAGGTCCACATGGATCATCACCGCGCACTGCTCCTGCAGGTCGATACCTTCACCACCCGCCTCGGTGGAGACGAGAAAGCGCACGTCTCCCGCGTTGAACACCCTTGCGGCATGTTCGCGTGATTGGACCCAACTGCCCAGTTCCCCTGATCGGCCTCTCACGCCTTCCAGTCTTTCGTCCCCGTTGATGAAGGCACAGGTCTCGAAGCCGAAGCTCTCGCGCAGGGCATTCACGACCAACGCCTGCGTCGCTTTGTACTCCGTAAACAGCAGAATGTGCTCCCCTCGGAACTCTTCCTCGACCATCGACACTAGGCGCCCGATCTTGGTCTCATGTTCGACGTTGCGGCTTAGGTCGATCAGCTCAGCTAACCACCGAATCTCGTCATGTACGAGATCGAGCTTTGGTTCTGATGCTGGAAGTTCTTCCTCCGCCTCGGACACTTCGTCGGACGGATCCGGACTGGTGCTCAGCACGTCCGCCGGCCGCCAGGCCGGCTGCGATTCCAGCACCCTCTCCTTTTGTCCCTCCAGCATTCGGCGACGCTTCAGGAGGGCGTTTCGTACCGCCGCCACCGAGCTGGCCGCCAGCTTCTGGATCGTTGTCAGCAGGAGTCCCCGGGCGGTGTGAGCTCTGCCGGTGAAGCTCGCCGCGTGCGTTCGGCCCTCGGAAATGAACGTGGTCAGAGTCGCGTAGAAATGAGCCTCGGCCGGTGAGTAGGCATAGTCGCGCTTCGCTGTCGTTACCGATGTGAAAATGCGATGTCCGTGCAGATCGGTGACGGACGCCTTGTTGTTGCGGATCATCGCCTGCCGCAGATTCGCCAGATTCAGAGAGTCGTCGCCGTCGGGATCGAACAAATCGGGTCGGACGAGGCGCATGAGGCTGTAGAACTGGAAGTCCTTGCCCCGGTGGGGGGTCCCCGTGAACAGGAGCAGAGATCCGATCTTCCGTCGCTCCTCCAGTTGTTCAACGAGTTCGTACGCCAATGTGCGGCCGCCCCTCTTGTCCGCCCCGAAATGGTGAGCCTCATCCACCACGACCAAGTCCCAGGGGTCAGTTTCCAACAATCTTTCGCGGACCCCTCGTTGCGTTCCCCTTAACGTGTGGAAGGAGCCGACGACCATCGAAGCCGTGTCCCAGAAGTAGCCTCCTTCCGGATCGGCTGCCGCGACATACTGCTGGACCCGAATGTCGAACATCTGCTTCAGGCGAGCCTGCCACTGTGGCACCAGCCGAGCCGGCGCCAGAATCAGAAGTCGGCGGACCTGCGCGGATGCAATGAGGGGCATCAGCACTAGTCCGCATTCGATGGTCTTTCCGAGTCCGACGTCGTCCGCAACCAGCCACCGGAACGGCCAGCTCTCGCTGACCTTCTTGCACACCCAGAGCTGATGCGGCAGAAGCTCAACAAGCGAGCGGGAGAACACTCCCCACTGACTGTTCACAGAAGTGATCGCAAGCGCCTGGGCGCGCGCTAGGGCGTCTGCCTCGGGTCCCACTCTTCCCTCGCGCAGATCGCCGTGGAGGGAGGACGCCGGCGCGAGTTCCTCTGCGGGAACCTGTTCGAGATGACTATCGAACCGAACGACAACAGTGTCGCCTACCTCAGCGACAACCCGACCCACGCCGTGGCGTGCGTGGCGAACCGTCAGGCCCGACGGCCACCCATTCGATGGTTCGCTCATCCCGGAAGCTCCTAGTGTGGTGTCCCGCAAATAGCGATGATAATATGGGGTCCTCCCAGGAGGTCCCCATGCCGAAAGGACGCCCCCTGTCGCCACTCGTCCTCGATGAGGAACAGCGAGGCCAACTGATGGCCCTGTCCCGATCCACCTCCATGCCCCACGGACTGGTGCAGCGGGCGCGGCTGATTCTCGCGAGCGCCGAAGGCCTCTCCAACCAGGCGGTGGCGGAACGCGTCGGCCTCACGCCCAACGTCGTGGGGAAGTGGCGACGCCGCTTCCGGGAGGCCGGGGTCACCGGCCTCCACGACGAACTCCGCCCGGGACGGCCGCGCACCTACAGCGACGAGAAAGTGGCGACGCTCATCAACCATGCCCTCCAGGAAGAGCCCGACAATGCCACCCATTGGAGCGTGCGCTCCATGGCGGACGCGCAGGGAGTCTCCAAGAGCACGGTGCAGCGCTGGTTCACCCTGTTCGGCGTCAAGCCGCACCTGACCCGGACCTTCAAGCTCTCTACCGACCCCTTCTTCATCGAGAAAGTCCGGGACATCGTGGGGCTCTACCTCCATCCACCGGACAACGCCATGGTCCTCTGCGTGGACGAAAAGTCCCAGATCCAGGCCTTGAACCGCACCCAGCGAGCCTTGCCCCTGGGCCTGGGCTATGTCGAGGGCTACACCCACGACTACCTCCGCCACGGCACCACCACCCTCTTCGCCGCCCTGGATGCCGCCACCGGAAAGGTCATCGCTCGCTGCCGCCAGCGGCACCGCCATCAGGAGTTCCTCGACTTCCTGCGTCTCATTGACCGCGAAACTCCGGGAGATCTTGACCTCCACCTGGTGGTCGACAACTACGCCACCCACAAACACCCCAAGGTCCGCGCCTGGCTGGCCCGCCGACCTCGTTTCCACCTCCACTTCACCCCGACCTATGCCTCCTGGCTCAACCAGGTGGAGCGCTGGTTCGGACTCATCAGCCAGCAGGCCATCAAGCGCGGCAGTTTCCAAAGCGTCACCCAGTTGAAGCAGACGATCATGGCTTTCACCGACCAATACAACCACAACTCCACCCCCTTCGTTTGGGTCGCCACCGCACAATCCATCCTGGAGAAGCTGGAACGACTAGCAACTCGTATTTGCGGGACGCCACACTAGTTCCGTCCCCGCATAGTCCAAAGTTGGAGCGGCAAATCGTAGTCGCCGTCGAATTCCGCGGCCTCCTTTCCGACCTCTTGGACCGCGAAATTGTAGATCCGCCTGCTGTGGTCCGGATTCGCTCCATCGAGGGCTGGTCCGCCCGCCTGCGCGAGGAATTCACGTACACGCCCGGAGGCCATCCAGGCATAAGGCACCATCACCCCTGCGCGCTCATAGACCCCACCGCGGATCAACTCGCGGATGATCCAGTTCACCCCGATCCCAAGCGTTCTCGCAAGGGGGGCAGCATCCAAGCCTAGTTTCCTCGCGGCTGGCGAGTACGTTGGGTCGAGCACGTCCCGCAACGCAAGCGGCCCTTCCTCCTCGACAATGTCTGGCAGTTTCCGCATTAGGAGGATGTATTCGTCCAACCAACGGGCCACGGTGTAGAGGGCTAGGAAGGATCCGCGCCACATCCGGAACTCTTGCGACGGCTGGTTGGCACCGCTCCAAGCGTTCAACCGTTCCAACCACGCGTTGACGTCCTTCGGCGGCTTGGACTTCGCCAAATCCTGCCACCACCCACCTCGGACACCCGTCTCAACGAAACTCCGATGCTGTTCGTCCCGCGTCCGTCCGTAGGACCGAAAGCACGCCAAGGCGAACATCGTAAACCATTCGAGACGTGTCGAATCCCGCAGGGAGCGGACATCCAGGAAACCGGGATAGACGCGCGTTCTGTATTTGTCCCGCTCCTCCTCACTTTCGCTTAGCCACCAATTCACGACGGTGTTGAAGTCTTTCGCTTCCGGTCCCCCTGCCCTCCCACTGGCCACGATGTCCACCCACTCATCTTCCGTTTCCAATAGCTCGGCCTCCAACGGCGAGGCTGCGAACTGCAACCGAAGATCGCGAAGGCTCGATATCCCGAGGCGCGCAAGTTCCGTCAGAATCTCGCTCTCTTCTCTTCGTCGTTCGTCCTCCCCCGACAAGAAGTCCAGCCTCGTCCTTAGCGCGGGTTCATCTGGCCAACCCAGGCTGGACAACGCAACCTCGCTGGGACGCCGAAGAACCCCAGCGGTATCCGCCACCCATTCGGTCTCCCTCAGGACTTTCACGAACGCCGCATCGAAGCGCCTGGAATGCCATTCGTGAAAGCGCCACCGAACTCTGCCGGACCACACGCTGTCGTTGTCTTCGGCGGCCTCTCTGCGCCAAGCCTCGCACAAGGCATCCCACAGGTTTCTCGATCGATCGGCTCGAGCCTCTGGCACCAACTTGGGGAGCACGCCCAACAGAACCTGTACTCCCTCCAAGTCCCAATCCTCAACGGACGGGTTCCGCCATCTCGCTCCCGCCTCATGAATGATGTCCATCACATCCTGTCGCTTTGATGCTGCCTTAACAGCCTGTGGTGAAACTCTGTCGGGCGGAATTGAGTCGAACCGCGGGACTTCGTAGAATTTCCGCATGGCTATGGGACGCCGCGGCACGCGGCAGCAAGCGTTGTGGATCGCTACCGAGGCGTTGCCGCGGAGCAAGGGGGATCCGTTCTACGAGCGTTTGAACGAGATTTTGGGAGGGGGCGGTTTTGACGAGTTCGTGGAGAAGCGTTGCGAGCGTCACTACGCGCGGGACGGTCGTCCTGGGCTTGCGCCGGGGAGGTATTTCCGTTGTCTGTTGGTCGGGTATTTCGAGGGTCTGGACTCGGAACGGTTGATTGCGTGGCGGGTGAATGACTCGCGCAGCCTGCTGCGGTTTTTGGGATACGGGCCGGCGGACAGCGGTCCGGATCATTCGACGATTTCGCGGACGCGTCGTCGGGTGAGTGAGGAGACGCACGCGGAGGTGTTCGGCTGGGTTGTGGAACGGGTGAGAGGAGCGGGCCTTTTGCGAGGGGAAGCGCTTGGCGTGGACACGACGACCCTGATGGCGAACGCTTCGATGCGGAAGATCGTCCGTCGGGACAGCGGCGAGGGATACCGGGAGTATGTGAGGACGTTGATGAAGGAGTCGGGGATCGAGGCTCCGACAGTTGAAGAGGTGGCGCGCTACGACCGCAAACGCCGGAAGAAGCTGTCGAACCGCGAGTGGGCGCATCCGGTTGATGCGGAGGCTTGCATCGGTCGGCTGAAGGATGGTCGGACGCGGATGGCGTACAAGGCGGAGCACGCGGTGGATCTGGAGAGCGGAGCGATAGCGGCGGTCACGGTCCAACCAGGGAGCCGGGGGGACACGGAGACGCTGCCGCAGACACTGGACGAAGCGGAGCGCCATCTCGGGAGCGGTGACGCGGGGGCCCGGGAGCCGGCGCCGACGGAGGGTCGCCGGAAGGGGGAGAAGCCTCGGTCGCTGGTGTGTGACAAGGGGTATCACAGCGATGCGGTAATCGAGCAAGCGCGGGAGCGCGGCTACCGTTCGTACATCGCGGAGCCCACGCGCGGGCGCCGGCGCTGGCGGGGTCGGGAGTCCCTGCGACGCGCCGTCTACGGGAACCGTCGGCGGGTTCGCGGGAATCGCGGCGCCCGGTTGCGGAGACGGCGCCACGAACTGACGGAGCGTTCGTTCGCGCACTGCTACGAGACCGGGGGGATGCGCAGGGTGTGGTTGCGGGGAAGCGGGAACATTCGAAAACGCTTGCTGATCCATATCTCTGCCTTCAATCTGTCGCTGCTCATGCGGCAACTGACGGGGATCGGAAAGCCAAAGAGCCTGCAGAACCGGGATATGGATGGGGTGCGGCGTCTCTTGCGGCCCGGCGGGGCCTTCCTGGACGCCATCCTGGGCATGTGGGACCGTTGTTCGCCGGCGTTACTCGTCTTTCGAGCGCACCCACGGTCCTGGCCGTGTCGCCACACGTGGAAACGGCCGCCGCTTCTCCATGCCAGAGAAGCCCCCGGAGCCCTTTCCACCACAGGCTGTTAACTCTGCGCAGATAGCTCGCCGCCCCACATTGCTCCAGTAATTTGCCCGCCTCCAGTAGTTCGGATCGAACCCACGACAAATCGGGAAAGCACATGCTCGCAACACCGTCGAACAGTGGCCTTAACACAGGTGTAGGAAGATAGACCTCCTCAGGAGACCGCCATCCGGCGTCCTCTCCGGCGCCGTCCACTGCCCTGACCCACCGGGTACCCTTTAGCTTGCTGAGAAGCCTAGATCGGGACTCCCGAGAGTCCGTCGCATTGGCGCGCGCGATGCGATCCAAGTCCACCCGGTATTCCGGCGAGGAGATCTGGGGTTTACCCGTACCGTACTTGGGCAGCACATTCTCGATGACATCAGCTACGAGATCCGGCTCCCGAACGCGGAGGCTCTCCAGGAATCTGCGCGCCTTCTCTCCTTGGCAAACCGATTGGCGAACCATCCGAAAACCAATCGTCGCCTCGCCCGGGAAGAACACCCCTCGGTCGTCCTCGCGAGGCGGTCGCACGTGTTGACCGTCGTCCAGTCGGAGAATCGGCTTCTTCATGAGCGAGTCCCGGAGGCCGGATCCGGACTGGTCGGCCAGGAACTCATAGAAGCGGAGGACCCACTCATCGGAACGCCGGTTAAGGAACTCGCCTGTCAGGCGCTGAACCACCGATTCCGGTGTCAACTCCTGAACTTCCAGATCGCGACGCAGATACCAGTAGAGATCCCTCACCCCCTCACGGTCCTGCGTAATCTCCCCGCTCAGCCACTCCATCTCTCCCGCTGTGTTGCACAACTCAGCGAGTTCAGACCGCGTAAACAAACCGCGAAGTTCTTTGCCTCTGCCCAACTTGGCGCATGACGCGCGAACGTATCCGCCCCAATCGGCCGGTAGCAGACCGTCCTCATACAGAGCTCGCTTCGTCTCTTCAAAGAGAGGCAGGAACATCGTTTCCGTGAACTGGCTCTCGTCCAGTGGCAGACAGTTCAGGAGATCGACAGTGATTTCGCCCCGGTCCCGAAACCAGGAAAGTGCCCGGCGAAGAAGTGAGGCAGTCTCCGAAACCAGACGGACGTTCCATGGATCGAGTGCCATCACGTTGTCGCGGGCGGGTGTCGTGTTGTAAGGACCCTGGATGAGGAACCCCAAGTGTGTTTCCTTGTCGGTGGGGAAATACGCGTAGAGCAGCGACTTTGGCAGACGGCATATCGGGAGTTCTCTCGTCGTTTGCGAAAGGTCGATGCGAAAGGCGATCTCTACACGACCCGCGGCTCGGCCGTCGTCGGCGCGCGCCGCTTGGGAGAAAATCAACCACTGTTCCTCTACAAATTGTGTGTGACCACGCGGGCCACCAAGGATGGTGACTCGGCGGATACCGGGTGAGACGTCTTCGGACTGTCGGAGGTGCTCAGCGCTCGATCCGTCCGTCGCGGACCACCGTACCGATTCGATGTGCCGGAGAAAGAGGAGGTTCGCGGGACACAGCATTTTGCCGAGCCCGGCCTGCAGTGTGGCCCAATGGTCGTGTCCCTGCGTTTTTGGAATCAGGATGACCGTCTCGCCGGCTGCTCGAGGTATCTGGTCGGCCGTCTCCGGATATACGTAGTTGACGATTGCGAAGTCCTCTGAGCCGGAGTGGATCTCGGGTCGGTCGGTGAACCTGTAGACGGATTTGAAGCCAATTCCGAAGCGCCCGATTCTTTCTTCGGCTGGCTTCGTGCTGTTTGCTATGTCGCAGATACTCTCCACGTCGTCAGAGTTGAAGGGATCGCCGAAGTAGCTGACTCGGAGAGCATCCTCGGTCAAGCAGAACTTCACGCTCCGCTCGACCATGGGTGGCCTGTCGCGTCGGCGGCCGAGGGCGTCTTCGGCGTTCTGCAGGAGCTCGAGCAGAAAGTGCGCCGGATCGGAGTACTGCTCCTTGAAGAACAACGCGCCCCACCTGTCAATTCCCTCCAATACTCTCTTGGGCGCTTCGCGGGCGAGCGCGGAGTAGTCGGAAGGTTCTGCCGAACTCACGTCCCGGGCGAGGTGGGGAGAAGCCGCAGTAAAGCGATCACGGAGTGATCAGGGGCACTTGGGGAAAGTAGGTCGCGAATCGGGACGTGTCGGCCGTCGCCAGCGAGTAGCCCATCACTTCAGCGTGGGCGCCGATGAAAAAGTCAGGGAGGGGTGTGGCCGGGGCATTGAGCGCCGACTGGCGGCGCCGGCGCTCGCGGTAGGCCCGGTATGCACGAGCCGAAAGCACGGCTGCGGAAGCAGGGATGTCAAGGATTTCGATCCCCCACGCACGGATTTCGGCAGCCACCAGGTCCGGATCCTCGGCACCGACGCAGATCTCGGCGAGACTGACCGCGTTGACAGCCGCTCCCGCAGCGGAGACCGCGTCCACGATGACATCGGTCGCCCAAGAGCGGTAGCGGGCGCCGGGTTCGGAAGCGTAGATGAGGACGTTGCTGTCCAACAGGATCATGGCTCGCGCGTGAGTTGGCGCAACTCCTGCCAGTTGAGGCGCATTTTGAGCGGGTTCTTCGCCATCGCGTCGAGGCACTCGGCCCGGCTCATGCGCGCCCGCGATGCCGGCGAGGCCTGACGCACCAGCAAGAAATCCCCGTTCCCCGGACTACGGATCTCGAACACGTCTCCCGGCGTCACGTCCGGAAGGGTGACCCGCCGCTTCTCATCGGCTCTCGTCATGGGCATGGGCGGATTATCCCTGTTCTTCAACGCTCTCGCTGCGCGTTGGATCCGACCCGACGTGGCCTCTTCCCGTTTTCGGGTGGCCCAAGAGTCTCTCTGAGCACCCACCACGCTAGCCTTTCCGGCGCATGACTCCCGTGGCCGATAGTCCGCGATCCAGTCCCCCGGGCCCTACCAACCGGCTGGCCTGGCTGCTTGCCGGAATCCTGTTCGCTCCGCTTTCCGCTCCCGCACAGACGACGGTCGAGGAGGACCGGCAGGAAGACGAGGAAGAGTGCCCGGAAAAAGAACGGGGGACGAAGCTACCCGTCCTGTCCGAGACGGTGGTTGTCACCGCATCGCGCGCCGAATCTCCGCTCCTGACGGCCCCGGCGGCCATCGCGGTGCGCACGGAAGAGGAACTCGCTTCGGAGGCCGCGCGCACGTTTGCCGACCTCTTCGAAGGCATTCCGGGCGTCGCCATTCAGGGGAACGCCCGCCGGATCACCGAAGCGCCGAACATCCGCGGCTTTGCCGACCAGCAGGTGGTCGTCCGCCAGGACGGCGGGCGGCAGAACTTCAATGCCGCCCACGGGGGCAGATTCTTCACCGACCCGGACCTCCTCCAGCGTGTCGAAGTCCTCCGCGGAGCCAACTCCGCCGTCTTCGGGAGCGGAGCATTGGGAGGCGTCGTGTCGCTCACCACCCGGAGCGCGCGTGACCTGCTGGAGGCCGGCGAGGAGTTCGGCGGCCGCTACCGAGTCGGCTACCAGTCGAACGGCGGTGACCTCATCCAGTCCTTTTCCGCCTTCGCGGCGAGCGAGACGTTCGACGGGCTGGTCAACTTCGGCCTCGGGGGAACGCACGCGCCCATCCGGGACGGGAACGGCGACGCGATTCCGAACACCGAGGACGAACTCCGGAACGGGCTGATAAAGCTGGGCTGGACCCCGAACAGTGCGACCCGCTGGGAGTTTTCCTGGCAAGGCTTCGACAACCTGGCGGCGGAACCCACGAACGCCAACGATCTCACCGGAACCCTGGTGGACCGGGACACCAGCTTCGAAGCGCTCAGGGCCCGCTTCACCACCCGCTCCCGCGAGTCCGAATGGGTCGATCTGTCCGTCCTCGGCTACCGCAACGCAGTGGAAGTCGGTGAAGACATGCGGATCCAGACCCGCCGGGACGACACCGCGTTCGAAACCGTCGGTGTCGAGGCGCACAACAGCTCCCGATTCCGCTGGGGCAATGCGGTGCGTTTCACCCTGAACGTCGGTGCCGAAGCGTACCGGGACCGCCAGTCGGGAACGCGGGACGCGGCGCCCAGGCTTCAGTTTCCGGATGCCGAAGCCGCCTACTTCGGGGCCTTCGTCTACGGCGAAGCCGAGGTCCACAAACGGCTGCAGCTCGCGCTCGGCATCCGGCGCGACAACTGGCGGATCCGGGCGGACCGCTTTGCCGGACGCGACGAGGGTCAGATGTCGCCGCGGGCTTCCGCCGGTTTCCGCCTGGCGGATGCCGCCTTCGTCTGGGTCGGCGCCTCGCGCGGGTTCCGGGTGCCCAGCCTGACCGAGCTCTACGCCGACGGGCTCCACTTCCAGTTCCCGGTGGGCAGCGGGGTCCAGGTGCTCAACTGGTTCCGGCCCGATCCGACGCTGGCGGCGGAAACGGGCACGTCCTGGGAAGCCGGATTCCGGGGCGGCCGCGGCGCCTGGTCGTTCGAGACCACCTGCTTCGACCAGACGGTGGGGAACTACGTGGATCAAGTGGTGTTCGTCGCGGATCCCGCCTTCCAACTCGAGTTGGACCCGGTCACGGGCCTCACCATCCTGCAGGGCTCGACCTACAACCTGTCGCTGGACGCCCGGCTCAGGGGCTGCGAAAGCGCGGCACTCTTTCAAAAACCCAGGTTGCGGATGCGGGCAAGCGGTTCGCTCCTCGACACCGAAGACCTCGCCACCGGAGACCCCCTCGGAAGGGCGCCGGCCAACGCGCTCCACCTCATGGCGAGCACCCGGATTCCGGCCGTCGATCTCGAAATCGGCGGCCGGGCGAGCTTCTCCGGAAGCAGGACTCGGGGACTGGCTGCAAGCCGGTCAGCCGACCCGTCCTCCGACGCGGAAGCGCCCGGCTACCGGATCGTCGACCTGTTCCTGCGGTTCAACCCGGATCAGGGACCCCTCGCCGGGGTGGACTGGACCCTGGCCGTGAACAACGTGACGGATCAGTACTACGCGGTGTTCCCGGCGGTGGTCCCACAACCGGGCCGCAGCGTAAGGGTGTCTGCCGCGTATCGGTTCGGATTTTCGCGCTGAAAGGTGGGGTGGCGCCGTCCCCGGCTGGGTCCGGGAGATGAGCGTGGGTAGTAGGAGCGCCGGTGTTCACACCGGCATCGCTCCCCGCAGGGGAGCGAAACTCCCGTACTTCATTCCTCGCATGTCGCTGCGGACAATGGGGATCGCGGATACGAATCCAAGGGGCGTTTCGCCGTCCTCGTAGGGGGTCCCAGCCATGGGCGAACGTAGCGGTGGGAGTTTCGCGGCCTGCGGCCGCGATGCCGGTCTGAAGACCGGCGCTCCTAGCGCGCTCCTTCCACCGGGAGGAAGGCGGTCTCCACATCCAGCATTCCCTGGTCGGTGAAGTACGCGGCCCAGAAGCGACGCAGCGCCTCTTCATTCACTGACCCCTCGCGGCGCGGAGGAAGCTGGAGCACGGTGGGCCGGACCCCGGCGAACCACCGGGTGCGTACCTCGCGATAGAGGGCGCTATCGCGGAACCGGTCAAAGTCGGGGGGGCCCCGGTAGAAATCCACGCCCACGTTCTGCAGGAGATCCGAGACCAGGATGAGCCGCCCTTCGGCCTCCGGGGATTCACCGAAGGCGCGCGCTGCGGTCTGTAGCGCCTGGAGGATGGCTGAGGAGTCGCTCGGGGCCGCCCGGGACATCGCCCCCAGTGCGTCGCGAAGCGGGCGCAGGTAGCGCGGCGCCCATTGCGCGGCCCGCTGGTCGGGGTTGTCGGACCAGTGGTTGACCTCGCAAGGATGCGGGGGCCGGCGAACCACCCCGAGTTCCCGAACGCCACCGGGCGCATCCGAGCGGACCTCGAAGAGGTGGAACACCGAGCCGGCGGGCGCCCGTTCCGCGACCGGACGGATCCGGCTCCACATGTCCTCCCGCTGGGGACCGGAAAGACCGTCGGTGGCGTCCATCACCACGACGACCGTCTGGGGGGACAACCCGGTCGGCCAATCGGTGCATGGGTCCCCCTCCCCGCCGCAACCCGACAGCCCGAACAGGATCCCGGACAGGATCCCGGACAGGATCCCGGGCAGGATCGTTGCCGCGAGGAAAACGGCTCGGCCCTGACGATTCAGGACGCGATCTCCAGGCGGCGGTCGGATTCCCCCGCCTGACTGGGCACGAGGCGGACGTCCCCCGCGTCCGGGGGCGAAGGCTTCCCGCCCGGGGGAGAAGGCGGCCCGCCGCCGGGAGGGCCGGGAGGACGCCGGCGCGCCCCCGGAATCCGCGCCGCCTGAGCGAGCCTTTCCCGCGCCTCTCGAAACGCCTGCGCCACCAGGCCGACATGGCCAGCGTTCGCGACGCGGACCCGTTCCGCGGTCTCCATGACCTCGAACAGCGCCCGTTCCTGATCCCCCGCCCAGCGGGATCCGTCCTCCTCGTCGCGGCGCGAAGACGCCGGCGCCCAGGGCGAACTCCAAAACGCCGGAAGCGGGTCGCTCGAGAGTCGCCGCTGCCGGCCCAGCTCCCGGTAGTCCTCGATGGCGCTCGCTCCGGCGGCGGCGATGAACTCCAGGAGCTCCGACTCGCGAACGAGCGTCCGCCGCCTGGCGGCGTCCAGGCCGGCGAGGCGACTACCAAGCGCCAGGATCTCCGACTCCCCATCGCCGAGCCGCTGCCGGTGGCGGTGCTCCTCGTCGTTCAGTTTGCCCAGGGATCGCGCGTATTCCTCCTGGAGCGCGCGGGCGGTCTCTTCCCGCGCTCCGTGCAGGCGTGCGAAGTGGGGAATCGGTTCCCGACCGCCAAACCACTTCCACGCCCCAAGCAGCAAGGCGGTGAAGCCGACTCCGAGCAGGAGCATCGAGCGCCACCCCTCGAATCTCCCCGCGAGCGGATCTTCGACCATCACCAGAGCCCCGTTTTCCGCCCGATACCCGACGCTCCCGGCGGCAAGTTGCCTGACGGCATCCGCCGAATGGTCGTCCGCCGGCAGATCGGCAGGGTGATCCACGACGCTCGCACCCGGCCGCCACCAGAGGAACTGGGCCCGCAGTTCGCCGGTAACCGCCTCTTCCACTCTCAGAGGCGGCGGCGGATGCGGATCGGTCCCGGCGCCCGCTTCGTCCGCCGTGGCGTCGATGTCGTCCAGATCGAGGATGGCGGCGGCCTGGGAGGCGTCGAGCGCCGAGACCGCGTCCCGGTAGTGCGCGAAGCCGAAGTGCAGCAGCCCGGCGAGGAACAGACAGGGCACGAGGCTTCCGGCCAGCAGCCACCGCCGGAGCGCTCCGGCGCCGAGCATCCGTCGGAAGATCAAGTCCCCCACGAGCCACCCGAGGAGGCCGACATTCATCGCGGTAACCAGGGCGGCAAAGAGCCAGTTCGATACGACCCCCTCGGTGGACGCCGAGTGCAGCAGCAATCCGTTGGCGGTCGTTTCGACGGCGGCAACCGCAACCAGGAGCCACACCCAGCCCCGGGTGGAGGGCCGGGGCGTGGCGTAGTCGGGAATACCGCGCTCCCGGCGGAAGCCGGCGAGTTCCTTCGCAGCGGTCTGCGCGTTGAGGTGCCGGGTTTCAATCCCCTGACAGGCGGCCTGAACGTCGGCGAGAGCCAGGGCGCGGTCCCGTTCGCGGGCAGCCCCGGCCTCGACCCCGATGGCCCGGGTCCGCGCCTCGCGCTGCGCCGCGCGTAACCGGGCGAGCGCCTCCTCCGCGCGGCTGCGGGCTCGCGCCATCGCTTCCTGGAACCGGCCCTCCACCCGCCGCTCCCCGGGCGAGGGGGCGCTGGCCGCGGAGGTGGGGACGCCCTGGAACGCCTCCTCCTCCGCTTCGACTCTTTCTGCGGCGGTGAGGGACGGGTCCGGAAGAATGGGAGCGCCTTCGGGGAAAGGATCGAATTCCTGGAACGCGTCGCCGGACTCCGCCCCGGACGCCACGGCGGGGTCGTCCGCGTCGCCAGGGGCCGCTCCGCCCCGGGATTTCCTGGAAAAACGGACTCGGATGTTCCGGGTCATGGGCGGTTCCTCCCCTCCGGCCTCGGGGTGGAGTCGGAAGAAGGCGCACCGAACCCCGGGGTTTCCTACCCCTTACGAAGCCGGAGGCGATTCGGTTCGCCGGAAGCCGGCGGGCGCTGAGCTACTCGCTACGCTGCCAGTTCCCGACGATGCGGGTCCCCTCGCCGCCGGGAGCCCAGATCACGAGGGCCCGGACCGGCCCTCCGTCCGGCGAGGTGATGTGGTTCACCTCGGACGGCGGACGAACGAAGCCAAGATCGCCGGGACCCAGGATCTGGGAGACCCCGTCCACCACGTGCTCGAGTTCCCCTTCCAGCACGTAGAAGACCTCGGTCGCACCGTGGAGGTGGTCTCCGGAGTTCGCGCCCGGCGGGAAGGTGATCTCGCCGATCTGGATCTCGCTTCCGCCAAGGTTGGACTCCGACAGCAACAAGTCGATCTCGGTGCCGCTGGTGTTGACAAACGTGCCGAGGTCGGCGCTCTGGACAGGAGGTGCGGAACGGCCCAGCGCAAAGCCGGCGGCCAGGCCGAGTCCCGCGGTCAGGAGGAAGAAGAGGCCGAAGGCGGCGCGGCGTGAAATTCGGGTGGGGGTCATCGATCCGTCTCCCGGGCCGGATCGCGCGTGTAGCGCGAGAACCAGTCGAGCATGTAGAGCTGGGTGCGGATGAAGTTCGAGGGCTGGGAACTGGTTCCGTGGTACTCGTCGTAGAAGCGCACCATCTCGGCCGGTACGTCCAGCGCCTTGAGCGCCTGGTAGTACTCCTCGGTCTGGCTCATCGGGGTGCGCAGATCGAGTTCCCCGGTCATCAGCAGGGTCGGGGTGGTGACCCGGCCCACGTACATCAGCGGGGAGTGCTCCAGATACTTCTCGGCGTTGTCCCACGGGAAGCCGTGGTAGCGGTTGTAACCCCAGCGCACGATGTCCGCGGTGCCGGCGAAGCTCATCCAGTTCACCACGGGGCAGCGCACCGCGGCGGCGGCGAAGCGGTTCGTCTGGCCGATCACCCACGATGACAAAACCCCGCCTCCGCTGCATCCGGTGACGTACATCCGGGTCTCGTCCACGTAGCCGCGCTCGATCGCCCTGTCCACCCCGGCCATCAGGTCGTCGTAGTCCACGCTCGGGTAGCCGTTGTCGATCGCGTTTCCGAAATCGGTCCCGTAGCCGGTGCTCCCGCGGGGGTTCGTGTAGAGGAGGAGATACCCGTTCGCGGCGAAGTTCTGGAAGGCGTTGTTGAAGCCGACGTTGTACATCCCGTGGGGCCCCCCGTGAATGTGGAGCACCATCGGGTATTCCTGGGCGGGGTCGAAACCGGGCGGTTTGACGACCCAGCCCTGCGCCCGGGTCCCGTCGGTGGAGTCGTACCAGAGTTCCTCCACCTCGCCGAGTTCGATCCCGGCGAGCACATCGTCGTTCACCGCGGTGACCCTGGTGGTTTGGGTCGGGTCGGAAACCGGGAACACCACCACATCGGCGGGCTCGTGGAAAGAGGTCCGGGTGGCCGCGGCGACCCCGGTCGCCGAGATGGTGTTCACGGTGAGCAGGTGGGTGCCCTCGGTCACCGGGCTGGTCGCTCCGTCGAGCGAAGCCACGTGGAGGTTCCGCGAGCCGCGGTCGTCGGCGGTGAAGAAGAGCCGATCGCTCTCGGGCGACCAGATCGGGTTGTTGGCGTCCCGGTCGAGGCTCGCCGAGAGGGAGCGCATCGCCGAGCCGTCGAACCCGATCACCTGCAGGTCGCTGACCTTGTAGGTCTGCTCCGTCCAGTCGAAGCCGCTGAAGGCAACGTGCCTGCCGTCGGGAGACACCACCGGACCCGCCCACGGGCCGCGTTTGTCGGTGATCTGGCGGATGGCGCCGCTCTCGAGATCCACGAAGTGAATGTGCGACTCCCGATAGCGGAGGTCGGCGTCCTCCTCGCGAGCGGCGTCGAACACCAGTCCCTTGCCGTCCGGGGTCCAGTCGAGACCCGCCCCGTAGTCGAGCCCGACCGCGCCCCGCGAACCCACGTGCCAGGAGCCTTCGGTGAGCTGCCGCGCCGCGCCACCGTCAGCCGGAACGACGAAGAGGTGCCGGTAGCCTTCCTCAAGGAATCCCACCCGGTCCTGCCGGAAGTGCATCTTCCGGACGATTCGCGGCGTCTTCGTCCACTTGGCGCCGTCGGGGGAGCTCGGCATCGAGGGGAGGTCCCAGGTCTCGGGAGCGGCCTCCATCCGGGTGAAGGCAATGAGCCCGGAGTCCGGCGACCAGTGGATGTCGCGCGGGGTGGGAGCGTCCCGGGTGATCTGCGAGGTGGCGCCCTCGGCGTCCATCCAGCGGACAAAGATCTGGGGGCGATCGTCCCCGGCGTCGGCCAGGTAGGCGATTCGCGTTCCGTCCGGCGACCACACGGGACCCGACCCCTTACTGAGGAAGCGGTTCCGGCTACCGTCGGCGTTCACGATCCAGAGCTCGGAGGCCCAGCGGTCCTTCGCCTGGTCCACGTGACTGCGGGTGTAGATCACGACAGAGCCATCGGGTGAGATGGCCGGGCCGCTCACCCGTTCCCAGTCCAGGATGTGGGACGCGGTGAGCGTGCCGTCGCCCGCGGTCTCCTGGGCGGAGGCGGCGCCGGCGAGCAGGAGCGCGGCAAGCGCGATGCGAAGAGTTCTCATGGGATTCCTCCTGAGCCGGATTAGTGTGGAGTTTCCCGCTGGACTTCACAACCCGGTGGGTGGGGAGAGGGGAAAGGGACCGCCGGCCCCCAGTCGGCATCGTGGCGCGAAGGCACGACGGGAGATTCCGTGAAGACAGCGACCGGGTTGTCAGCAGAATCGTTGCGGTTCATGACGCGGACCGGTTCCCGTCGATCCCGGTCTTTCGAGCGCAGCCTTGCCCCTCGTCGTCAGTCGACTTCTGCCGGGCGCTCTGTTCGGCTTCGAAAACCGTCATTTCGAGGCACGCCTTGTCCAGCACAGGACGGCGCACTTGGTGCCTGAACCTGGTGCGGTCGGCTCTCCCGGTGGCCCGCGTCAGTTCAAGCAACGGCTTTACAGACAGCGAGTTACGGAGGACTTGGACCTGGTGCCCGCTTGGTGCCGACCCGCAGCGGCCTCATACGGCCCGGGGAGAGCGATGCGAAACTGCCGCCCGCGCCCCTCAGTGCAGCCGACGGCTTTCCGTCAGGCGCCAGAGCGCCTCGGAATCCGTGAGGTTCGGGTTGCGGTTCGCGTAGTCGAGCGGGGTCCTGCCGTCGTTATCGAGGGCGTCGGGGCTCGCGCCGGCGTCGAGCAGCCCGACGATGGTGTCTGACAGCGACCCCTTGCGCGCCGCGAAATGGAGGGGGCTGGAGCCGCTCAGGTCGCGGGCGTCCGGGTCGGCCCCCGCTTTCAGGAGCGCGAGCACGAACTCCCGGCGCTCCGGTGGCATCACCGCCCCGTGGAGCGGGGTCGCGCCGAGAATGGCCCGCGCGCCGACGTCGGCACCGCCGCCGACCAGCGTCAAAGTTACGGCTGCGGGGTCTCCCTGGCGCCCGATAACGTGCAGCGGGGTCAGCCCGCGGTCGGCCTGCCGGTTGGGATCGGCGCCGGCTTCAAGGAGCGCCCGGACCGTCGGTGCGTCTCCGTTCTGGGCCGCGATATGGAGCGCGGTGAAGGCGGCTTCGCCCGATGGGGCGTCAAGCTCCGCGCCCGCAGCTACGAGGAACGGAACCAGCGCCGACCTTCCCTTGAGGGCGGCGAGCTGGAGCGCGTTCGCGGAATTCGCCGCCATCGCGGACGGGTCGGCGCCTCCTTCGAGGAGCGCCGCCACCACGCGGGAGCTCGCACCCTTGGCGATGGCGACGTGGAGCGCCGTCAGGCCATTCTGGCGGGCAAGACGGGGATTCGCTCCGGCCGCCAGGAGTGCGGTGATTGTTGCCGGGTCGGCCGGCTGCGTCACGGCGACCAGGAGCGGAGGCATGAGGCTGCCGGGCGCGCCGTTCGGGTCGGCACCCGCGCGCAGAAGTAACTCGACGACCGCTTGGCTGCGCCCGGCGATCAGGGCGACGAGGAGGGCCGTCCGGCCCTTCGGATCCACCCAGTCGGGGTCCGCTCCGGCCCGCAGCGCGAGCGCCAGCCGGGAGGCCGAGACCCCGCCCGCGACCGCCAGCAGCAGGCAGCGGTTCAGGGCGCGGCGGACCCAGGCGTAGCGCGCCATCCGGGTCGTGGTGGTGTTGGCCGGAGCGGGGCGATTCCCGGGCCGGCGGCGGCCGGTCGGCGAGGCGAGCTTCAGCGGAATGCGGCGGATGGGGGACATCGATCTGATTCTGTCAGGCTCCGACCCGAGGCGTCAGCAGGAAAGCGCCCGGGATCTGGGGTTGGCGTCCCGTCGCCCGGTGCGCGTCCAAGCTGGGGTGACAAGCGCCGAGCTGGGGGGATAACAGCCTGTGGCGAAACCCACGCGGCGTTCGGCCGGCGATGCATCCCGGCTGAAACACTCCGCTTCGCTCCGTTCTGCGTTGCGTTTCGGTCGAAATACACCAGGTATTCCTCCCTCACGCGCCTTGTCAGTCGGGCGCCTCCCCGGCCTCGGCGCTCACGTGAGTTTCACCACAGGCTGCTAGTGTGGAGTTTCCCGCTGGACTTCACAACCCCGGTCGATGGGGGGCCGCCGGTCCTCGCAGCCAGCTAGTCTTGGGTGCCGTGGAACAACAGCCGCAGCCGGGTCGTTCGGCTGATGCAACACCCTTTCCCTACTCCCAAGGAGGAGCTTTCATGGACCGCGTCTGCCACTTCGAGATCCCTTTCAGCGACAAGTCGCGCGCGACGGCGTTCTATCAGGAGGTGTTCGGTTGGCAAGTTTCCGATATGCCCGGAGATATGCCCTACACCTTCGTGGTCACGACCCCAGCGGACGAACAGGGGAATCCAAAGGCACCCGGCGGCATCAACGGCGGGATGGTTCCCCGTGGTGACGGAGGAGGCAGTGGGTCTCCGGTCCTGGTGATCGAAGTGCCCTCGTGCGAACAACGCGTCGGCGACGTCGAGGCAGCCGGCGGGGAACGCTTGATGGGTCCCGCGGAGATCCCGAACATGGGGATCTATGCCCAGGTCAAGGACCCGGAGGGCAACGTCATCGGTCTCTGGCAGCCGCTCACCTGATCCTGGCCGGCGGGCGCGGCCCCGGCTGCTTCAGTCCCGGTTCCGTGAGGGCGGAACGCCAGAGTGGGAAAGGCCGAGCACGGTGTCCGGAGCGGGATCCGGTCCGTGCCGGTTCTCCCGAGCGTCGCCCTTTTCGACCATAAACCAGAACAAGACGAGGCTCGCGATCGCCCCGACCAAGAAGAAGCCGAGGCCTCCGAACCACCCCACCGAATCCGCCTGGTCCTCCAGAATGACATCCAGCCAGTTCGGCGCAGACAGAAGAAGCCACCACCCGGACCGGTCCGTATCGTGGAGCCTTCGCACGGTTACCGCCGTCTGAGGCACGACCAATAGGGCGGTCACCAGGTACGAGAGAGGTCGGATCCCGGCCACCGCGGCGGCCACATTCACGGATACGCCAAAGACCACAAACCACCAGTACTCGGCCCGGGACGCCCGTCCCCGAAAGTCGAGGTACTTACTGAACAGGCACGTGCGAACTGCTTCAAAAAAGCCCATGTCCGAGCAGCGCTTCTCCGGTCAGATCCGGAGCTTCCCCGAGGTCGCCGGTACCGTCTATCCGAAGACCGACTCCAGCAACTCCTGGTTGTAACCCACCACCAGCCGGTCGCCGACCCGCATGGTGGGCGCGCGGAGCTTGCCCGAGCGGCCGAGCAGCAGGTCCGTCAGGCTCGTGTAGCTGCCGACGATGGCGCCGGTCAGCACCGCGTCATCCGGGCGGTCGCCCGAGAGGTCGAAGCGCTCCACCTTCCGGCCCTTCGCGACCAGAAGCTCGCTCACACCCTCGAGGAGCGCGAGGGACTCGTCGCCCCGGATCGGGGATTTGTTGGCGTTTTGAACTTCCCCGTCGGCAATGCCTTTTTGCGCAAGAAACTCCTGCGTCCGCTGGCAGCTCGTTCAACCGGGGCGGTGGTACCGCCAACTGAGGTTCCCGCCGGCCACGGTCACTCCTCCTGGACGCGGTCGTAGATGGCGTGGGTCACCCGGGTGATCTGGCCGTCGGCGTCCATCCGCACGTACTCGTTGTCGATGCGGTTGCCGTCGTCGGAGAGGGTGTTGATGATCACCTGGTACACGGTGCCGTTCCGCATGTTGGAGATCCGGGTGCTTTGCTCGTCAACGACCTCGACGGCCGTTTCGGAATTCTCGAGCCCCTCGACTGGGCGGAAGGCGCCATCGAACATCGTTGAGTAGCCCCACACCGACTCGTTGCCCTCGGCGTTCGTGGTGGCCACCGTGATGCTCATGCCCCCTTCGCCATGGGGTGCGTACGTCATGACGTTCTGGTAGGGCGGCGGGTTGTCGGAGCGCAGCCTCCAGATCCCGAAGCGCGGGTTGGAGTCGTCCTGGGCGGCCGCGCAGGCCACGAGGCCGAGGCCCAGCGAGAGAGCGGCGAGAACGGCGGGGAACCTTGAAAAACGCATGGATGGATCCTCCTGATGGAGGCGGGATTCTGTCAGACGGGGCAAACAAGCCCACGCGCGTCCCCTCAGGGGTTCCCGCTCTCTCCGCCTATCGGCGGGCGATGCCTACCTGGAGATCGGCGGTCCCTGACTGCCCGGTCTCAGGGGCCGACCGGCGAGGGCGCCGGTGTGCGCGCCGTCGCGGATGGCGAACTGGCCATTCACCAGCACGTGCACGGTTCCCTCGGAATACTGGTGCGGCTCGTCGTAGGTGGCCCGGTCCCGGATCTGCTCCGGGTCCAGGATTGCAACGTCCGCCTTCATGCCCTCCCGCAGGAAGCCGCGATCGTCGAGTTCGAGGAACTCGGCGGCGAGGCCGCTCATGCTGCGGATGGCGAACGGCATGGAGATCCGTGCCTCGTCGAGGACGAAGTCGCGAAGTTTCTTGGTGAAGGCGCCGTACACGCGCGGGTGGCCGACGGGGATATCGGGCTCGATGTCGCGCCCGTCGGTGCAGGTCATCATCCAATCCTGTTCGGCGAGGTAGCCGGTGTTCACCGGGTCGTAGAGGCCGATGTTCATCACCGAGGCGTTCCCTTCGCTCAGGATCCGCCGCGCCGCTTCCGGAGCCGGCACGCCCCACTCTTCCGCGACGTCCGCGAGGGTCCGCCCGTTCAGGTGCGGGCGGCGATCGGAGAAACGGATCTTGTCGGCGCCGCCGCGGATCGCGAGCATCTCCGCGGTCGCCTCGTCGAGGACCTGCGCCGTGTCCGGGTCGTCGAAGCGGTCCACCATGGCGTCCCGGCCCCCCGCCGAGGCCCAGCGGGGAACGGTGTAGGCCCGGAGGCTCGACTGGGTCGCGGTATAGACGTGCTGCGCGCCGAAGACCGGCACCCCGCGTTCGCGGGCCGCGTCGATCAGCGCGGCGCCCTCCGGGGCCCGGCCGTAGTTAGCGGCCCCCTGCGCGTTGAAGTGGCTGAAGATGACCTTCGTCCCCGATTCCTCACCGATGCGGATGGCTTCCTCGATGGACGCGAGGTAGCCGAAGCTTGGATAGGCGGCTCCGAGATCACGGTCGTGGGTGTCGTAGATGGCGGGCTCGTATTCCGCTGCCACCCGCGCCAACTCGATCACTTCTTCGGTCGTCGCGTAGTTCCCGGGTATGTAGAAAAGACCGCTGGACAACCCGAAGGCGCCTTCTTCGAGACCCTGGCGCACGAGGCCCCGCATTCGGTCGAGTTCCTCGTCGGTGGGGGCGCGGTTTTCCTCCCCGAGCACCCGGCGCCGAACGGCACCGTGACCCACGTAGGTGAGGGCGTTCACCCCGATTCCGCTCGCCTCCCAGCCAGCCAGCGTGTCGCTCACCTCAGGCGACCCGCCGCCGTCGGCGCCGACGACGACGGTGGTAATTCCCTGATAGAGGAACGCCAGCGCCTCCTTTGCCCACTCCTGCCCGATCTGGGAATGCGAATGCATGTCGATGAATCCCGGCGCCACGAGGAGGCCGGCGGCGTCCACCGTCTCCTCCGCCGTCACTCCCTCGGCGTCGGCATCGCCGACGAAGGTGATCCGGTCGCCACGGACCGCCACGTCGGCGGTCACGGGACCGGCGCCGCTACCGTCGTGGACGGTGCCACCCCGAATGAGGAGGTCATGGGGGCCGTCGCCGCAGGCGGTGGCCAACAAAGCAAGGACGATGGCGGGCGGGAGCCCGGTCCAGCGGTTCCGAAAAGGCATCAGCGAGGTTCTCCTGTCGGCGGCGCCGTATTCCCCGGATGGGACAATACCCGCCGCGCCGGACGGCGCTCGATCCGGAGGAAACAGCATGAGGATAAGGCTCCCCCGAGCAGCGGCGCTGGCCGCGCTGCTCCCGGCTCTCGCCGCCGCCCAGGACTGGCCGCAGTGGCGAGGCCCGGCCCGGGACGGGGCAGTGTCCGGGTTCGAGGCGCCCGCGGCCTGGCCGGAGACTCTCTCCCAAGCGTGGTCGGTCGAGGTCGGATCGGGCTACGCGACACCCCTTCTGGTGGACGGGAACCTCTGGCTGTTCGTCCGCCAGGGTGAGGAGGAGGTTCTCCTCTCGCTGGATCCCGAGACCGGAGAGACCCGCTGGCGTTCGGGATATGCCGCTCCTTTCGAGATGATTTCCGCGACCCGGCGGCACGGGCCGGGTCCGAAGTCCACCCCCGCCTTCGCCGGGGGACGGTTGTTCGTCCACGGGATGACCGGATCGGTGACGGCCTTCGACGCGTCCACCGGAGAGCAGATCTGGCATGTGCCCGGGACCCCGGTGATCCCGCTCTACCACACGGGCGCCTCGCCGCTCGTTCACGCGGGGCTCGTCATCGTCCACGTTGGGGGCCACAACGACGGGTCGCTTACCGCGTTCGATGCGGAGACCGGGGAGGTGCGGTGGAGTTGGGACGGCGATGGCCCCGCCTACGGCTCGCCGATGCCGTTCGCACTGGACGGGGTGGACCAGGTGGTGACCTTCACGCAGGAACACTTCATCGGGGTGGACTTCGCGGATGGGACCCTTCTCTGGAGCCGGCCTTTCACCACGCCTTCCAACACGACCTCACAGACTCCGGTGCTCCACGGAAACCTCGTGATCCAGAACGGCCGGGCGAACGGAGTGGTCGCATTCCGGGCGAATCGCAGCGGTGGCGCGTGGACCACGGAAGACGTGTGGAGCACCGACGAGTTCTCGCTCCACATGGCAAATCCCGTGGTGCGCGACGGGGTGATGTTCGGGCTCTCGCACCTGAACAGCGGCCAGTACTTCGCCCTCGACCTCGATTCCGGGGAGGCCCTTTGGGAAAGCGCCCCGCGGCAGGCGGAGAACGCCGCACTCGTGCGCGCCGGAGACATCGTGTTCTCGCTGGAGGATGACGCGGAACTCGTGATCTTCGAGGCGAGCCGGGCGGGCCTCACCGAGATCCGGCGTTACGAGGTGGCCGAAAGCGAAACGTGGGCCCAGCCGGCGGTGTCGGGCGACCGGATTTACGTGAAGGACGTGTCCCGGCTGTATCGCTGGGACATCCGCTGAGCGGCGCGCGGAGCGCGTTTCGCGGCCCTGCGGGCCGTGAGTACGAGAGGGTTTACGCCTTCCGCGGCCCTACGGGCCGCTGTGCCGACCTGGACCCAACTTCGCCACTTTTGAGGGTCGGGCCGGCATCCAGAGCTGAGGGAAGTTCGAATCGGCCTCCAAAATCGGCCCAAAGTGGCCATTAGAGGTCCGAAACGGGCCAAAAACGGGCTCTCGGTGGGCGGACGGCGGTTCGAAGGGGCGGGAGAGGCGTGTAGTGCCAGTTTCTTTTGTGGAGGGCGTTTTTGGTCTTGACTCTGATCCCGCCGTCCGCCAGCATCCCTCCCAGCCTCTCTCGCCGCTCCGCCATGTACATCCGCGCCACCAAGACCCACACCAGGGACGGCAAGACCGCGAAGAGTTACCGCCTGTCCCGCTCGGTACGGATCGGCGACAAGGTCCGCCAGGAGACCCTGTTGAACCTGGGCGTGGACTATCCGGTTCCGAAGCAGCAGTGGCGGGATGTGGCTCTGGTGACCGAGCTGCTGTTGGCGGGCCAACGGCCGATGTTGCCGGTGCCCTCGGATATTCAGGTGGCGGCCGAGGACCTGGTGCGCCGGCTGCGCGCGGTGGGCCTGGGGCCGCAGGAGCGGGAGAGGAGGGGCCGGGAGCGAGCGGTGGCGACGGTGGACCTGGATACGCTGGAGCATGACGACTCTCGCTCGGCAGGAGGGGAGCGCGTTTGCCTGGCAGGGCTGGAGGAGCTGGGCTTTCGGGACTTGCTGCACGCGCAGGGGGTGCGGGGCCGGGATGCGCGGATCGCCACCGCGCTGGTGGTGGCGAAGATGCTGCATCCGAGCAGCGAGCGGGAGGCGTTGCGGTGGTTGCGGGAGGACAGCGCCGCGCTGGAGCTCTTGGATCTGGATCGTGGCAAGACGGTGTCGCTCCAGAAGCTCTACCGGACGGGGGACGTGCTGTGGCGGCTGCGGCGAGCGTTGCAGGCGGGGCTGTTCCGTCGGGAGCGGGAGCTGTTGGAGTTGCCGGACACGATCGTTTTCTACGATCTGACGAACACCTGGTATACGGGCCGTTCGGACCAGGAGCTGTTGCGTTTCGGGCGCTCGAAGGAGGGGCGGAAGCACCCGCTGGTGACGCTGGCGTTGTCGCTGGATGGTGCGGGGTTCCCGCGGGGGTGCGAGGTTCTGGCGGGGGATGTGTCGGAGCCGGCGACGCTTCAGGCGGCGATGGAGCGGTTCGAGGCGGAGTTGGGCGGGGGAGGCGGGGCGAAGCCGACGGTGATCCTGGACGCGGGGATCGCGACGGAGGAGAACATCGGTTGGCTTCGGGAGCGGGGCTACGGCTGGATCTGCGTGAGCCGGGAGGTGCGGCCGACGCCGCCGGAGGGGGAGGCGGACATCACGTTGACCACCAGCGCGAAGCAGGAGGTTCTGGCGTGGAGGCTGGAGGGGGACGAGGAGGAGGTGCGGCTGGTTGCGGTGAGCGAGGGGAAGCGGGCCAGCGAGGAGGCGATGCTGGGGCGGTACCGGGAGCGGTATGAGACGGCGCTGCGGCACCTCCATGAGGGGCTGACGATCCCGCACCGCCGGAAGCAGTATGAGAAGGTGATGGACACGGTGGGCCGGCTCCGGGAGCGGTATCGGCAGGTGTCGGCGCAGTATGAGGTGGAGGTGGAGAAGGGTGCGGGCCCGAACGCGACGGCGGTGGTGTGGAGCCGGACGAAGCGGTATGGGGCGCGGGACGCGGGGGCGGGTTCGTATCTGCTGCGGTCCAGCCAGACGGGCTGGGGCACGGAGCAGATCGTGCGGACCTACTGGCGGCTGACGGAGATCGAGGCGACGTTCCGGTCGCTCAAGACGGAGCTGGGACTGCGACCGATCTGGCACGTGAAGCACAGCCGGATCGCGGCGCACCTCTTCCTGGCGGTGCTCGCCTATCACGCGGTGCACCTGATCCGCACGCGGCTGAAGGCGCGCGACATTCCCCTGTCGTGGGACGGGATCCGCACCCGGCTGCAGCCGTGGGTGCGGATGACCACCACGATCCGGGAGTCGAACGGACGGCTGATCGTGAATCGGCAGGACGTCCGCCCCCCGGCACAGGTGGCCCAGATCGCGCGGGCGGTGGGCGTCGAGCCCCACCATCACCGCCGGCGCACCCGCCGGAAAACGGACCCAAACACACAAACGTAGTGCCAGTCTGCTGGCACCCTGTTTTGTAACGGCCGTATTGTCTTTGGCTTACGGATGCCGAACGTCACGTTTTGGCGAAGTTGGGTGGAGGTCGGCGTTCCCGAGCCTTCGCGCCGCGGTTCCGACCGGAGGTCGGCGATCCCTACCGGGGGGGTGTTTCGCCGTCCCCGGCTGGGCGTCTCGCCGTCCCCCGTTGGGTCAGTGCGATAGGACGTGAGCATCGCGGCCTTCGGCCGCGATGCTGGCCAGTTCTCCCGGTGGGGGCCTGAAGACCGGCGCTCCTAGCGCTCCTCCCTCCTCCCTCTTCAGCCTCCCTTGCGGAGGATTCCCAGTTCCTTTTCGCGGCGGCGGGGAACGCCGCCGAGGGCCGCCCGGGCGCGGCGGAGACGCACGCGCGTCATCGCGCTCCCGAGCAGGACCATTGAGCCGAAGAGGGGAGTGGACGACGGAGAACCGCTGATCGCCACGTAGAGAGGTCGGGTGAACTTCCTGAGCTTCACCCCGAGCGATTCCGCCACGCTGCGAAGCGCCTGGTGGACGCCGTCCGCGGTGAACTCCGGGAGGTCCTCGAGCGCCCATTCGGAAAGCAACAGCCACTCGGCGACTTCGGAGACCTCGTCGCCTCCGGCGAGAACGTCGGGATCACGGGGCGTTTCATCAGTGAAGAACTGGGAGGCCAGCGGCCCGAAGTCCCCGAGGGTGCGCATTCGGGGCTGGGCCAGCTGCGCGATTCCCGCCAGCGTTTCGTCATCGAGCCGCCAGTTCCGCAACAGGCCGGCCAGCTCCGAGGGTCCGTAGTCCTCCCGGAGGTAGCGGCCGTTCAGCCAGGCCAGCTTCTCGGTGTCGAAAACGGCGCCGGCCAACGAAAGCGACCCGAGTTCGAAGTGGTCGACGAAGGCGCCCAGGGCGAACTTCTCTTCGCCCTCCGCCCGCGTCCAGGCGAGCATCCCGAGGAAGTTGAGAAGCGCCTCGGGCAGGAAACCGGCCTGGCGGTAGAAGTCAATCGAGGTCGGGCTCTTGCGCTTGCTCAGTTTGGTGCGGTTCTTGTCGTTGTTCCTGAGGAGGGGGACGTGCCAGAAGGACGGCGGCTCCCACCCCAGCGTCTCGTAGAGCAGCAGGTGTTTCGGGAGCGAGGCGATCCATTCTTCCCCGCGGATCACATCCGAGATCTCCATCAGGTGGTCGTCCACCACGTTGGCGAGGTGATACGTCGGGAAACCGTCCGATTTGAGCAACACCGGGTCGTCCACCGATTCCCAGTCCTTGGAGAGGCCCTGCCGGAGCCGGTCGGGAAGCGCGATACAGCCGCCCGCCGGAGTGCGGAGCCGGATTGCGTAGGCGCCGCCGGCGTCCTCCCCGTAGTCCCGATACGCCTTCCCGTCACCCAGCAGCCGTTCGGCAACCTCACGGCAGGCCTCCACCCTTTCGCTCTGCCGGTACGGGGCGAAGGGCCCCCCGACGTCGGGTCCTTCGTCCCATTCGAGCCCGAGCCAGCGGAGCGAACGCAGGATCGATTCCTCCGAGGCCCTCGTCGAGCGCGCCTGATCGGTATCCTCGATCCGCAGCAAGAAGGCGCCGCCGTGCTTTTTCGCGTATGCGAAGTTCAGCAGAGCCTGGTAGGCCGTCCCGACGTGCGGGTCGCCCGTCGGTGAGGGAGCGATCCGGGTACGGACCGAACCAAGCGCCCGGGTCATGCGGAGAGATCCCGTTTCACCGCCAGACCGTTCCCAGGTGTTGTGAGCCCCCGCCCCAAAACGCTCAGACCGTGGCGTGTCGGTGGAAGGCGATCCATTCGGCGGCGATCAGCAGGAAAGCGAAGAGCGCAAGTATCGGCCAGATCGCACTCACCGCGGTCGCCGCCGGCCCCAGGGTGGTCGGCGGCGCCTCGGACCAGGCCGACTGGTTCAGATTCGAAGCCCTCCGGTCGAGAAGACTCGCCGCAACCACGACTTCCCGTCCGCCGCCGGCGGCGTAGTAGAGCGACGGTTCGGTGGCGTCGAAGGAAATCTCGGACCCCAGACGGCGCGACGCCACTTCCCGGCCTTCGGAATCGAAAATGGCTCCCGCCGCCATCGCGACCCGGGCCTGTCCGAGCCCGACCCGGCGCACTTCCACGTCGGTCAACCAGCTCAGGGCGCGGGAGAGCAGCAGCGGGAAGTCAGCCTGGAGCGGCAGGTTGGACCGGGCAATCGGGAAAGCGAAGGCGAGCCCGCGCAGGGGACTTTCCCGGGCCGCCAGCAGGCCGAGCCGCGAATCGCCGAGCAGGAGTTCCCAAGAACTCTGACCGCCGAAGAAGGCCGCATCGAACGCCTCCACATCTCTCGCGAGCGCATCCTCGAAGTTGAGATCCCGGAGCAGCGGGTGTTCCGTCTGCCCGCGCACGACCGGGAGCATTACCGTCGCGGTCTCTCCTTCGAGACTCGCCTCCTCACTTGCCGGTTCGTTTCCCGATTCGTTTCCCGTTTCGTTTCCCAATCGGGGCGGGAGCCATTCGGCGTTCCCGGAGCCGGCGACGAGCACCGGGACTGGAGGCATCGCCTCCGGAGGCGCCCCTTCAATCACCACGAGATCCACCGAGGCGAAATCGAGATCGGCGAGCGCGTCCGAACCCGGGGGCGCCACGGAAAGGCTCACCCGGGGATCAAGACGCAGAGCCGCCTCCCAGAACGGATTCGGCCCCCCGACGAGCAGAACCCGCAGCCGGTTGCGCGCCGGAATGTAGGCGTGCGCCACGTCGTCGGCGGGCAAGGCGTCGTCTCCCGAAATCGCGATCACCGCGCGGACCGGTCCCGCGACGAACCCGGTCAGCGGTACCGTCTCGCCGAGCGGCGTCCCGGCATCGACCCGGAGCGTCCGGCGGGCGGAGGCGCCTCCCGCACCATCGACCTGAAGCACCACGACACCGCCGTCATCCTCTTCGGCGGGATGACGGACGACCTCGATGAACGCCTCGAAGCGACCCGGGTCGGACGGTAGGGGGCGGACATCGAAAGCGGTGATCCCGGCGTTCGGCGCCGCCTCGAACACGGAGATGCGCTCGACGCCGTCGGGCGCCTCGGGCACGTACACCCCGTCCCCGACGAAGATGATGTCAACTGGAGGCGCCGTCCCCGAAGCGGACTCGAGCAGATCAGCGACATCGGGGAAGTGGTGTTCCCGGCCGTGCACCGGGCGCAGATCTTCGAGGGCCTCGAGGGCTTCGCGCCGGCCGGTGAAAGAGCGTCCGCCGCGGTCTCCGGCAGTATCCAGCAACAGGAACTCGCTCGTTTCGCTGCTGCCGGTGAGGATGCGCCGCACCTGTTCGGACGCCTGATCCCAGCGAGTGCCTCCTCCGGAGAGGGCGGCCGCCATGCTCGGTGAGGTGTCCATGACCACCACCACCCGGCCGCCCCGCACGCCGCTCTCGGGGATCGGCTCGGCCATGGCCATGATCACCGCGAGCCCTACCAGCAGGGCGATCACAAGCGAAATGAGCCAGCGCCAGAAATCCTCGCGGCGCCGGCGTTCATCAAGGACGCGCCGCCAAATGAGATTCGACGGGACCACCACCGGCTGAGGCTCCGGCCGGACCCAATAGAGGACGACGATGATCCCGGCGGTCAGCAGAACGCCGAGAGCGATCAGCAGCGGGGCGGCGGCAAAGCCCATGGAGTCCAGATTTACCGGATGAATCGGTCCGTCTTGAAGATCGACATGACGGCGTCTTCGAAGGGCTTGCCGGTGTCCGCGACCGAGAACCCGAACCCGTAGCGGGAGCAGTACCCCTCGATCTTCTGCTGATGTTCGGTGAGCGCCTGCTGGTAGCGGTCCAGCAGCCTCGGCGTGACCCGGACACGGCGCTCGGAACCATCTTCGCTGTCGGTGAGCAGAGCCTCATCGGGAAGCGACGGTTCGAGCTCTTCCGGAGTGAGCAATTGCACGACGAACATGTCGTGCTTCTGGTAGCGGCACGCGTCAAACGCCCCCAGCAGATCCTCCTCGTCCATCAGGTCCGAGAGGATCACGGCGAGGCCGCGCTTGCGGCGGGAGCCGAAAAAGGCCCGGAAACACGCCGAAAGCGAAGTGGCGCCACCGGTGTCGCCCGCGTCGAGAAACCGGAACGCGCGGAAGATCTGGTTCCGCCCCCGCTTCGGAGCCATCCACCCCTCGATCTTCGGTCCGTACCAGACGATCGAGATCAGATCGTGGTTCATGAGGCCGATGTAGGACAGGGCGCCGGCCATCTGGCGGGCGTAGTCGAACTTCGGGGGGTCGCCGAACGCCATGGAAGCGCTCCGGTCCACGAACAGGTAAACGGGCAGGTCCGCCTCCTCCTCGAAGATGCGGATTACCAGCTTGTCGAGACGGAGGAAGGCCTTCCAGTCAACGTCGCGCGTGTCATCGCCGTCCACGTAGGGCCGGTAGTCGGCGAGCTCAATGCCCGAACCGCGCTTCCTGGCCCGATGTTCGCCGCGATGCCGGCTCGGCAGCATCCGGGTGGCCATGAGCTTCAGGTACTCGAGCCGCTCCATGAAGTCGGCGTCGAAGAGCGTGTCCGATTGGCTCATGCCGTCAACCGTTGCGTCCCGGCCCCCGGCTCGGCCCGAAGCGGGGGCACGCCCTCGCGGGGTCGCGCGTGCGGAGCGGCATCACCCGTTCGGCAGGGGGGGTCGTCAGGCGCCGGGGAGCGCGATCGAGGCGATGACTTCGCGCAGGATGTCGTCGGTATCCACCTTGTCGGCTTCTCCCTCGAAGTTGAGGAGCAGCCGGTGCCGTAGCGTGGGCAGGACACTGTCCCGGACGTCCTCCGCCGAGACATGTACCCGGCCGGCGAGAAGCGCCCGGAATTTCCCGGACAGCACGAGCGCCTGGGTTCCCCGCGGGCTGGCCCCGAACTTCACGTAGCGGTTCGTGAGCGCGTGGGCGAACTTCGACCCGGGGTGGGTCCCCATGGTCAGCCGGATGGCGTAGTCCTGGATCGGCCGGGCGATGGGAACCGACAACACGGTGTCCCGCATCTCCAGAACCTCTTCCCGGGTCACGATCGGCCGGGCCTTCGGCTCCTCGACCGAGGTCGTCCGTGCCACGATCTCCCGAAGTTCATCGTGGTCGGGATACCCGATCCGGAGCTTCATCAAGAAGCGGTCCATCTGGGCCTCGGGGAGCGGATAGGTGCCTTCGAGCTCGATGGGGTTCTGGGTGGCCATCACGAAGAACGGCTCTTCGAGCTTGAAGGTCGTGTTACCGACGGAGACGCTCTTTTCCTGCATGGCCTCGAGAAGCGCCGACTGAGACTTTGGGGTAGCCCGGTTCACCTCGTCCGCAAGCATCAGGTTGCAGAAGATCGGCCCCCGCTGGAAGTCGAGGACCTTGGCGCCGGTTTCCGTCTCCCGGACTACGTTCGTGCCCGTGATGTCGCCGGGCATGAGGTCCGGCGTGAACTGGACGCGATTGAACTTGAGGTGCATCGCCTCGGAGAGGGTCTGCACGATCTTGGTCTTCCCGAGCCCCGGGATGCCCTCAAGCAGCACGTGTCCGCGAGTGAGCAGACAGGTGATGATCCCGCTGATTACTTCCCTATTGCCGACGATGACGCGGCCGACCTCGGCCTGGATACGTTCATGGCGATCGCGAAACGTCTGGACCCGGCTTTCGATGTCGGTTTTGGCGATGTCGATAGCCGGGTCGGCCAGTGCGGTTTCCGGGGTCATTTCTCTTCGACTCCTTCCAGGGCTTGCGCTCCTTCGGTGGTATCGGCTATGGCCGTCTCGCGGATCATGAGGAAGTAGGCGCGAACCAGCGGCCTGAGTCCCGTAGGGATAGGGCGGGTGCGGGAAACTGTCTCATCGGCGTACTCGGAAAGGGTGTTGACGGAGTCGTAGGCGACGGTCGCGTCCTCGCGGCGGCTCTGCCGCTCGATGATCTGCTCGGGCACCGGTTCTTCGTCGAGGGAAGGCGGGATGGCTTCCATTTCGAGCTGCACCTCGAGGCTGGTAGCGGCGCCGAATACCTCGGACTCACCTCCCCCGCCTGGTCCGGTCATATTCCCTGCCGGGCCGGCATCCATCGGGATCGGCGCTCCCATCTGGCCCTCGGCGGCCATCATCTGAACCTGCCCGGAGAGTCCGGCCGCACCCTGCGGCATTCCGGCGGCGGGTTCGCCGCCCTCACCGGCCTGGGGCTGTCCCCCCTCACCGTCGCCGGGGAACGGCATCTGCTGCGCCTCTCCCTCGCCCTGACCATTCATCGCTTGGCCATCCATCGCCTGCATGTTGTCGGCGAGCTGCTGGAGAGCCTCGTCGGCGCTCATCCCACCCTCCATGAGCTCCATCATTTCCGCCGCGGCGGCGCTGAGGGCGTCTCCCTCGGCGCCCTGTTCGAGTGATTCGAGCAGCGCCTGGAGTTCTTCCGGCGTACTGGCGGAACGCATCGCCTCGGAGAGGCCCTCAAGCCATTCGGCAGCGGTGAGCGAGTCCGAATCCATGGCTTCGGCCAGCCCGGCAAGCGCCGCGGAGACCTCTTCGCTCGTCTCCTGCAGGGATCGTTCCTCCATCGCGGCGGTCAACGCCGCTTTGAGGGCATCCACATCCTGGGCAGACTCTTCGGGGAGCCGCAACTCGCCGGCGCGGAGCTCCGCCAGGATCTCCTCCGGCGAACGGGCGTCCACGCGGGCGTCCGCGGTGTCCTCGAAAGCCTCCGGTCCGCCAAGCGGATCTCCCGCTTCCGGATCGCCGCCAAGGCTGCCGGCGAGACTGGCCGCGAGCCGCGCCCGCAGCGCTTCCGAAACCAGTGGCCCCTCCGTGAACGGGAGGATCACCGCGAGGGCGGCCAGCGCGGCGGTGGCCCAAATGCTCGCCCGGGGAATCCGGAAGGGCAGCAGATCCGCCGCGTCGAGCTCGTCGGCTCGCGTGCTGGCGCGGCCGATCTGATGGCCTTCCCAGGCCGTCGGCGACGGCGCGGCGGAAAACCATTGCGCGGAAGCGAGCTCGTCGTGCAGCCCTCCGGCCCGGTCTCCCGCGGCAGCGGCACGATCAAGCGCCGCACCGGCCCGGAACCCGGAAAAGCCCCGGTAGAGCAGGGCGGCAACTCCCACCGCCGCCACCAGCACCGGCAGCCAGGGGATTCCGTCGCCGACCAGCCTGGGGAGGAGCAGCGCCAGAGCTACCGCCCCGGCGACGAACGCGAACTCCCGGACCAGTCCAAGAACCCGAAGCCTCAGATCCAGGCGCCGGACCAGGTCGTGGAAGGGGGTCTTCAGGGAATCGTTCAAGGAGGTCACCCCACCCGCTGGAGCCGCGAGGGAACAGAATTCGCGGAGTGTATTCGCTCGCGGATGGCTCTCGCCACTCCCGGGCCGGCCCCTTCCGGATACCGGCTATTCGACACCAAAACGAACGCAGTAAACAGGAGCGAGTTCGGCGGTCACGAGGTCCCAGGAGTCGCCGAGATCCTCGGAGATCCACAGGGCGCCCGTGGTGGTGGCCATGGCGAGAACCGCTTCGGTGGGATGGACGTCGAGACCGTGGCGATACACCACTGCGAAGGAGTCCCGCTCGGGAAGGCCGCGGCCGACCAGCTCCCAGCTCTCTCCGCCGTCCCGGGTGCGGGCCACCACCATCCGGCGGTCCACCGGGACGCGGCATTCGTCCTTGACCAGGGGAACGCTCCAGGCCATCTGCGGGTCGCCCGGGTGCGCGGCGACCGCGAAGCCGAAGGACGACGGCGGCACCTCCAGGCTGGCCCACGTCGCTCCCCCGTCGTCGGAGCGGAAGAAGCCGTTGTGGTGCTGGCACCAGATCCGACGACGATCTGCGTCGCACCAGGAAAGCCGATGGGGATCCTGAATGGCCGGATCCTCCCGCAATTCGGGAGGCATGTAGTCCGCAAACATCCCCTCGGTTCCGAACCGCCAGGATTTCCCGCCGTCCTCGCTGATCCAGACGCCGCCGCAGGAAATGCCGGCGACCACCCGCCGGCCGTCGGGGGCGACCAGAACGGAATGGATCCCGGGGTGCGGGTATCCGCCGCCGAACCACCGCTCGCGGCTCGGTTGGTTCCACAGCGCCTCGTTCAGGGTCCAGGAACGGCCTCCGTCGTCGGACCGAAAGAGGCCACCGGGAATCGTGCCGCACCAGAGCGAGCCGGCGTCGGGCCCGGCGGGTTCGAGGCACCAGAGGAGGTCCACCGACGGCGCCTTCTCGGACCGAGCCTCGTCTTTCCGGTACGCGGGGGCCGGAAGTTCGCTGAACGAAGCGCCGGCGTCCTCCGAAACGCGGACCTTGACGCCGAAGTGCCCGAGGTTGAGCGCCGCGTAGAGTCGCCCGTCGCGGGGGTCGGGCAACAACTGGGACACCGGATCTCCGATGAAGGCGGTGCGTTCGGCGCGCCAGTCACCCCTCCCGAAACGGCGGAGGGCGAGGTATCCCTTGCGGGTGCCCAAGTGCAGGAGCAAGTCGAACCCCGGATTACCCGCCCGACAGGGCTTGCATGACGTGGATCTCCGCGTTCTCTCCGACCGCATCGGCGAGCGAATTCCGGTCTCGGACGGGACGCCCGTCTACATAGATGACCACATGGGTGCGAAGACGCCCCTGATCGTCGAGCACGTAGGAACGAAGGCCGGGGTTACCGCGAAACACGCGGGAAAGCGCTTCCGACACGGTTTGACCCTCGACTCTGGCGCTTTCTACGACGAGATGCCGCCGAAGGTTCGGCGTGAAATGAACGGCCGGCACGGGATAAGACGGGAACCGATGAACGGCGCGCTCTGGTCAGCGGGCGGTCGCCAAACTCTGGCGCGATCCATTCGGGGCGCGCAGCGCCTCGGGGGAGGGGCGTGGGGAGCAGTTTCCCCTCCTCACGAAAGACGATGGTGCGGATCGCGGAGCGATTCGCTCCCTGAGCAGCCTGTGGACAAAGTCGCGTGAGCACCGAGAGCGTTGAGGCCCAGTTCTCCCGGTGGGGCCAGTCCTCCCGGTGGGGGCCCGGCTGACAAGGCGCGCGAGGGAGGAGCCCCCACCGGGAGAACTGGCCCGAGTGTATTTCGACCGAAGCGCAACGATGAGCGACGCAAAGCGCCAGTTCTCCCGGTGGGGGGGCGGTTCAGCCGGGACGCATCGCCGCTCGCTTCCGGAGCGGGGCGCCAGCACCGCGGAGACCCGAAAGGTGCGGAGGGCGGAGCTATCCGACCTCCGCTGCTTCCGGCTCGGGCATGCCACGAGATTACCGGGAGAGGCTCCTAGAAGGGCGCCCCTCCCGCACGGAGCCGCTCGGCGAACCCACGGGCCGCCTCCTGGACCTTGGCCTGGTTGTCCGGGCCGAACCGCAGGAGGTGTTTGCTTGCATCGTCGAGCTCCTCGAGAGCCGGGTTACGGTACTCGTAGCGCATGATCTGCTCATCCAGCAGAACCGGTGTCTCCGGAACCGGAACGGCCGCCAGCCGGTCAAGCGCCATCAGCAGGGCTCCGGCGAATGTACGGTCAGGACGGCCGAGTTCCGCGTAGGCGGCATTGAGGATGGGCATCGCCTCCCGGATCACCCGGGCCATCCCGGGGCTGTCGGCGCCGGCGACTGCTTCCGCGACTGAGTCATAACGCGCGAAGGCGGCTGGGTGGATGCGAAGTTCCTCTCCCTCATCCATGGCACGAAACGGATCCGTCGGCGACAGCCCGGCGAGCGCTCGCCGCGGTGAAATCCCGTCGGCGACATTGTCCGTTGCTACGGCAATGCGCCGCGCCAGATCGTCGCCAAGCAGCCACGCAAGGATGTCGGGGTTCTGGGTGATCGCCGCGAACAGTGACCGGAGGAACGGATCGCTCACGTCGAGAGCAGGAAGTTCCGGCTCCGGCTCCTCTTCGACAACGGGTTCGGGTTCCACTTCCACGACGGGCGGCGGAGGTTCGGGCGGTTTGCCCGGGCCATAAGCGAAATACCAGTAACCGGTTCCGGCCGCGATCAGAAGGGCCACGACCGTCGCCAGAATCGTGGCACGCCGCTTCCCGCTCGACGCGGAATCCGCCGGGTCAGCTTCGGCCGGCGCCCCCTCGTCGGGTTCCCCTCCCCACTCGTCCTCCTCCTCAATATCTTCCGTCCGCACTCCGTCGTCTGGCATCGATTACTCCCGGATCAGCGGCTCCCGCTGGTCAAAACCCACCGCTGAGCCAAGAAGGATCATAACCTTGGAGAATCGTCCCGCGACGCTTCCGCAGCGTCGCGGGAGGCCGTCCGGCTCTGCGAGCGGCGGAGCACCCCCTCCGCGGAAGCACCGACGGCGGCGGAGTTAACAGCCGGTGGTGGAACCCAAGCGGCCCAGTTCTCCCGGTGGGGGCTCGGCCGGCGATCCATCCCGGCTGAACCGCGTCGCTGCGCGCCGCTCATCGTTGCGTTTCAGTCGGAATACACTCGGGCCAGTTCTCCCGGTGGGGGCTCCTCCCTCACGCGCCTTGTCAGCCGGGCCCCCACCGGGAGGACTGGCCCCACCGGGAGAACTGGGCCTCGCCGGCCTCGGCGCTCACCCGGGTCCCACCACCGGCTGTTACGAGCGAAAGGCGAACCAGGACCGCGGTCCTCGCGACAACCGGCCAGTTGACCGGGCCACCGGTCGGACCACCTACTTGTCCGACCGAACCGTGAGAGGATCGGTCGGTTGCCGGTCGGGCGGCACTATCATGGGCCGGGAGCCTGTCCGGAAAAAACATGGATGGGGCGGGCGCCCATACCTCTTGTTCGGACAGACTCCCGGGCGATGATCCGGTTTCGCAACCTCGCCATCGTCGCCACTATCGCGACCGCGATCTACGCCGTCGTGCCGGGAGCCCGCAAGGCACGGTTCCTGGACAAGCTTCGGGAGTTCGGACGAGCTCTCGTGGTTTCGCTGATTCTTTACTGGCTCCTCATCATCGGCCGCGCCTGGTTCGCCGATTGACCGCCCATGGACAAAGCGCCCCGCATCGGGGAGGCAAAGAGAACACGACAAAGCCGGCGGCGTTTCCGGGACGCCGGGCGCTTTCCCCACCGGATGGTGGCGCGAAGCGCTGCGCACTTCGCGCCACCCTTTTTCGCGGGGAGCGGAAACTCCGCCCCGCACCCCACCCCCGCGCTGCTTCGCGCCGGGAGTTGACGCTGGCAGATTCACGCCACCCGCTGCCGAGGACAAAACCCATCGCAGACCCAGCAAATTCCAAGCGATCCAACGCCGAATAGAAATCCCGATTCCCTATGAGCAACAACGAAAAGACCCAAAAGACCAACGCCGAATGGCGGGCCCGGCTGACCCCGGGACAGTTCGCCGTCACCCGTCATGGCGCCACCGAACCAGCCTTTAGCGGGGCTCACTATCAGAACCACGCGACCGGGCAATACCGCTGCGTGTGCTGTGGCGCCCTCCTCTTCTCTTCAGAGGACAAGTACGACTCCGGGAGCGGCTGGCCCAGCTTCACCCGGCCTGCGGAACAGGAAACGATCGCGACCTCGGTGGACCGGAGCCTCGGAATGGTGCGCACCGAAGCGATCTGCGCACGATGCGATGCCCACCTCGGCCACGTTTTCCCGGACGGCCCGCCCGAGGAGACCGGACAGCGCTGGTGCATCAACTCCGCGGCGCTCGAGTTCTGCCGGACCTCAGGCAGCCCGCGAACGAAGTGAGCCGGCATTTGAGCGGCGATCCATCCCGGCTGAACGCTCAGCTGCGCTTCGCTCTTCGTTGCGCTTCGGTCGAAATACACCAGGTATTCCTCCCTCGCGCGCCTTGTCAGCCGGGCGCCTCACCGCTCTCGGTGCTCGCCCCACCTCATTCGCGGACTACCGCAGGTGGCGACGATCGCTGATTCGCTCATCGCCGCCCTGTTGCTCATTCCGGTGGGCTTCGTCGCGGGGGCGCTCAACGTGGTCGCCGGAGGCGGGTCGTTCCTCACCCTGCCCTTGCTCATCTTCATGGGTCTGCCCCACAACGTGGCCAACGGAACGAATCGGCTCGCAATCCTGATTCAGACCGCGGGCGCCACCGCGGCCTTCCGCCATGCCGATGTAATCCCGGTTTCGGTAGCGGCCCGGCTGGGGGCGGCGGCAATAGTGGGCGCGGGGCTCGGGAGCACCCTGGCAGTACATGTCGGCGAGGTCGCATTCCTGCGCTTCCTGTCCATCGTAATGGTGCTGTTCACCCTGTTCCCACTCCTCCACCTGAGCGCCCCCACCAGGGAAGGCGGCACCCCCCGGGTAGGGCCGGCACTCCTCGCGGGGTTCGTCGTAGTCGGGTTCTACGGCGGATTCGTCCAGGCGGGGGTCGGGTTCTTGTCGCTGGGGGCCACCAGTTGGGCCGGGTACCGACTCGTCGCCGGGAACGCCATCAAGGTGGCCTGCATCTTCCTGTTCTCCATCGTGTCTCTCACCGTCTTCGCCCTGAATGGGGTGGTGGATTGGGGCGTCGGGCTCGCGCTCGGCCTCGGAACCTTCAGCGGGGCCCTCGTCGGCACCCGGCTGACCCTGCTGGCCGGCGACCGGATCCTGCGTTTCGTGGTAGCGGCAGCGACTCTGGCCTTCGCGGTCGCCCTGTGGCTTCGGTCGTGACCCCAGCCGCCGGCCGTCTCGGGCGGGAGCCTTGGGAGGTGCCGGCAAACGCCTCCCCGCATCGCCGGCTTCTCCTCATTCCGCCCGGGCCCTTTCCTCTCGAAAGCGGTGCAGTCCTTCCCCGTCTGGAAGTCGCCTGCGAAACGTGGGGAGAACCCGACCCGGACGGCGGAAACACCGTCCTGATCTGCCCCGCGCTCTCGGCCGATGCGCACGCGGCAGGACGGGGAGCCGGACACGAATCTGCGGTGGACGGGTTCGGCGCCGGGGACGGCGCCGGGAGTGAGGGACTCGGCTGGTGGGATCCCATGATCGGTCCCGGCAAGGCGTTCGACACCGGTCGCTTCCATGTGGTCTGCCTGAGCCTGCTGGGCGGCTGCGGCGGCACCACGGGTCCGCTGAGCCCGAACCCGGACACCGGCCGCCCCTACGGACCCGACTTTCCGGTCGTCACCGTGGGGGACCTCGTCCATGCTTCCCGCGCCGGCCTGCACGAACTTGGAGTCCGGCGGCTCCGGGGAATCGCGGGTGGTTCGCTCGGAGGCATGCAGGGACTCGAGTGGGCGGCGGCCTACCCGGACGAGGTGGACGCCGTCGTCGCGGTCGCGAGCACCGCCGGCCTGTCGGCGCAGGGCATCGGCTGGAACTGGATCGCTAGGAGCGCCATCACTGCCGACCCCCAGTGGCGCGCCGGTAGCTACGCGGCACAGGGAACGCGGCCGTCCCACGGTCTCGCCGTCGCCCGCATGGTGGGACATCTGACCTACCTCTCGGCGCCCGGCATGGACGCCAAGTTCGGCCGCGGGCTCCAGGGCCGGCGGGACTTCGCCGGCGACCTCCTCGCCGCGGACTTCCAGGTGGAGTCCTACCTCGTCCACCAGGCCGCGAAATTCAACCGGCGGTTTGACGCCAACGCCTATCTGCTCCTGTCGTGGGCGCTCACCCGGTTCGATCTGGCGAAACGCCACGGAGGGGGAGATCTCGAAGCGGCCGTGGACCCATTCCGTTGCCGCACCCTCCTCCTCTCCTTCTCCTCGGATTGGCTATACCCTTCCGGCGATTCCCGAAGACTCGCCGCCGCACTGCAAGCCCGCCGGAAAAGCGTGGTCCATCACGAGATCGACACGACCTACGGACATGATTCCTTCCTGCTGGAAGCGGGTCGGATGACCCCCCTCGTGCGCGGATTCCTGAGTACCGCGGAGGAAGACGACACCCCATGACCGAGAAAGAAGTCGGAGCCGAAACCCGCGGGTTCGGATTCGCCACCCGAGCGGTGCACGCCGGCGCCCGGCCCGAGCCCTACAGCGGGGCGCGCGCCACCCCGATCTTCCAGACGACCAGCTACGTCTTCGAGGATCCCGATGCGGCGGCGGCCTACTTCAACCTGCAGGAATACGGGAACACGTATTCGCGGATCATGAACCCCACCGTGGCCGCCTTCGAAGAGCGGATCGCGAATCTCGAGGGTGGGGTGGGTGCCGTCGCCTTTGCGTCCGGGCTCGCCGCCCAGGCGGCCGCGTTCTTCACCGCGCTGCAACCCGGCGACCACGTGGTGGCGTCCCGGGCGCTCTACGGCGGCACCCTCACCCAGATCAAGCACCTCGAGCGCAAACTGGGGTACGAGGTCACTTTCGTGGATCCGGACAGCATCGACGCCTGGAAGGAAGCCGTCCGCCCCCAGACCCGCCTGTTTTTCGGTGAAACCATCGGCAACCCGGGCGGCAACGTCCTCGACATCGAGGCCATAGCGGGCGTCGCGCACCAAAACGGGGTTCCCCTCATGGTGGATAGCACCTTCGCGACCCCCTACCTCTGCCGGCCCCTCGAATGGGGAGCCGACATCGTGGTCCACTCCACCACGAAGTTCATCGGCGGCCACGGGACCAGCATCGGTGGCGTCGTGGTCGAGTCGGGGCGCTTCCCGTGGGACAACGGCAAGTTCCCGGGAATCGCAGATCCGTCCCCCGCGTACCACGGGCTCGCGTTCCAGGCCACCTTCGGCGAGTACGGATTCCTGATGAAGCTTCGCGCCGAGACGCTGCGGGACCTCGGCGCCTGCATGTCACCGTTCAACGCCTTCCTCTTCGCGCTCGGAGTCGAGACTTTGCCGCTCCGGATGGAGCGCCACACGGCGAACGCCCTGAAGATCGCCACCTTCCTCGAGGGGCGGGCGGAAGTCGAGACGGTGGCCCACCCGGGGCTTCCCGGGAGCCGTTACGCCTCGCTAACCGCCAAATACCTTCCCCGGGGAGCGGGGGCGGTCTTCTCCTTCAACCTGAAGGGCGGTAGAAGCGCCGGAGCGCGGTTCATCCGGGAACTCAACCTCTTTTCCCACCTCGCGAACGTCGGAGACGCGAAGAGCCTGGTGATCCATCCGGCCAGCACCACCCACCGGCAGCTCGACGACGCCGAACTGCGGGGCGCCGGCATTTCGCCGGGGACCATTCGGCTCTCGATCGGGATCGAAGATCCAAACGATCTCATCTGGGATCTGACCCGCGGGCTGGAAGCCGTCGGCGAAGCATCTGCTTCTGAAGACGACCCAAACCCAAACGAGGAGCCGACGGCATGTCCCCTGTAATCGCGTGCGAACTCCCACCCCGCGCACCCGGGAACGGGTCGGGACCGGACCTCAGCCAGTACCAGGACGCGGGGGTCATCCGCCGCCTGCTGACCGGGACCCGGACGGTGGCCGTCGTCGGTCTCTCCCCGAAGGAACTGCGCGCGAGCTATTTCGTGGGCTTCTACCTGCAACGGAACGGTTACCGGGTGATCCCCGTAAACCCTCGCGAGACGGAGATCCTGGGAGAACGGTGCTATTCGAGCGTCGCCGCCATCGAGGAGCCCGTGGACATCGTGAACGTGTTCCGCGCCCCGGCTGCGGTCCCCGGCATCGTCGAGGAATGCGCCGGCAAGGCCAAGGCCATCTGGCTGCAATATGGAGTCATCCACCACCAGGCCGCCGAACGGGCTCGGGCACTCGGGATGGAAGTCGTCATGGATCGGTGCATGAAGGTCGAGCACGCGCGGCACCTGGGACGGCTCCATTGGCTCGGTTTCACCACCCGCCGCATCACCGCAAGGCGGGCCTGATCTTCTGACGGGCCCGGCGCGAGCATGCCGAAGCAAGACGGAACCGCTCCGGCGGACTCGCCCATCTTCCGGCAATTCGTGGCCCGGCCCCGCGAGGTCGGCGCCCTCCGGCGCAGCTCGCCGGCGCTCGGTATCGCCATGGCCGAGGCCGTCCGCTGGCCCGAACAGGCCGCGGTCATCGAAGCCGGACCGGGAGATGGCGCCATCACCGAACACCTGCTGGCGACGAAACCAGCAGGCACGCCGTTCCTCGCGGTTGAACTCAACCAGACGTGCGCGCATGCCCTCGCGCGCCGGATACCCGACCTGAAGGTGGTGGTGGACGACCTCGCCAACCTGTGTTCCATCTGCGCCAGCGAAAACGTCGGCGAAGTGGGGGTGGTGGTGGCGACGCTTCCCTGGTCCCTGATCCCCGAGGACAAACAGACCAGCATGCTGGAGGCGATCCTGGACACCCTGACCCCCGACGGACAACTGCTTTTCTATATCTATGTCCAGGCGCTGCCTTTCTGGCGACGTTCGCCGTTCTCACGGCTCCTCCACGCGCGATTCCGGACCGTCGAGCGTGGTTCGGTGGTCTGGAAGAACGTGCCGCCGGCAGTTGTTTACGCCTGTCGCGACATCGTGCCGGCTTCCGGCGCCTGAATCCGCCCCGATCCGAGGCAGCGCGCACCCCGGTAGAGCACCGCGAACTGCCCGGGAGCGATGCCCTCGTCCGGTTGGTCGAGGACGACCTCCCCCGTCCCCGTCTCGTCCCAGGCGACCCGGGCCCGCGCGAGTTCGGGTCCGTGCCGCACCCGCACCAGCAACTGTTCCGCACCGGACGACGCGCCGGCTCCGATCCAGTGAAGTTCCTCGAGGCGGAAGCGGCTCGTGGGCCGGCCGGCGCCCCGGCGCACGATCACCCGGTTCGTCGCCGGATCCTTCCCGGCGACGAACCAGGGCCCTCCCGACAGGCCGAGACCGCGCCGCTGGCCAATCGTGAACAACCAGTGCCCCTGGTGGATGCCGATCTCGTCGCCAGTCGTTTCGTCCACGACCGGGCCTTCCCGGTTGCCCAGGTGGGCAGTGACGAAGTCCCGGTAGCGAACGCCCCCGAGGAAGCAGATGCCCTGGCTGTCGCGGCGGTCCTGCGGGGCCAATCGGAGTTGGGCGGCGAGCTTCCGGACCTCGGTCTTGTGCAAGTCACCCACCGGGAACAACGAGCGCTCGAGCTGGCCGAGGCTGATGCGCGAAAGGAAATAGGTCTGGTCCTTCACCGGATCGGGCGCGCGGTGCAGTTCGATTCCGTCCGCGGTCTCCACCCGCCGCGCGTAGTGGCCGGTCGCCAGCCTCTCGAAACGGCCGCCTGGAATCTCGGCGTCCACCCAGTCGGCAAAGGCGCCGAACTTGATCCGCGAGTTGCAGAACAGATCGGGACTGGGAGTGGCGCCGCGCTCGAGTTCCTCGAGCAGATAGGCGACGACACCCTCCCGGTAAGCGCGCTGCAGGGGGATCACGGTGAGCGGCACCCCGAACTGCCCGGCGACGGCGCGGGCGTAGCGGAGATCGTCTTCCCACGGACACTCCCCGAGGTGTTCGAGCTCGTCCTCGAGCCAGACCTTCAGATAGAAGGCATGCACTTCGTGGCCCGCCTGCACCAGCCGGGCGAGGGCGACAGAGCTGTCCACTCCTCCGGACGTGAGAGCGGCGACGCGCAAGCGAAATCCTCCTGCGATGGGGGCCGGTTCACGGCCCGGGAGGGCTCTCCCCCGGGGCCGCAACCGGCCGAGACCAGGAATAATGACGCTCCTCGCCGCGAGAGCGCCGGCGGGTCAGTTCCACCCCCGGCAACCGGGTGGAGCGGTAGGATTGCCGCTCGGCCGAACCGCCCGCCCGAAAGACCACCATGCAAGATTCATCCAGTGACCGCGAATCCGGCAGCCTGCTCGCCATCTGGGCCAAGGGGGCCCGCGGCGAACCCATGATCCCCCGATCCGAAGGGGACCTGATCGCCGGGGAGGGACTCCGCGGTTCCGCGCCCGCCCGAGGCAAGCGGCAGGTGACTGTCCTGTCGCGGGAGGCCTGGGAGCGCGCCACCGCCGAAGCCGGAGAGCCCAAGGTGGATCCGGCCCTCCGGCGGGCCAACCTGCTGGTCACCGGGGTTGACTTCCGGGAGACGATCGGCCGGACCCTCACCGTCGGCGAGACTCGGATCCTGATCCACGGCGAGACGAAACCCTGCGAACGGATGGATACCGCCACGCCCCGTCTGCGCGAAACGCTCGCTCCCGACTGGCGGGGCGGGGCGTTCGGAGAAGTGGTGAGCGGCGGAAGGGTCCGGATCGGCGATCCGGTCGCCTGGGCGGAAGCCGGCGTGTCTTCCGGCGCGGGTTCTTGACGCCGCGAGACCAGAACGCCGAGGGTTCCGAACGGCCCCGGTTCCAGCTCGCGCCGGTAGGCCCGATCCCCGAGGAGGCCGGCGGCGGCGCCGGGGACGCGCGCCGGGTTGCCCTCACCGTCCGCCGCGCCGGCGGACGCACTCTGGTGGTTGGGGGCTTCGTCCGCGACGGGATGCTGTCCCTCCCCACGGGCGAGCCGGACCTCGAGGTGTTCGGGCTTTCGGTACGGGATCTGGAGCGGGCGCTGCGCCGGCTCGGCAAGGTGCGGCGGATCGGCCGCGCCTTTCCGGTGCTGCGCATCGGGGGCCTCGGCGTGGAAGTCGCGCTGCCGCGGCGCGAATCGAAGACGGGGCCAGGTCACCTGGGTTTCGAGGTCGTCGTCGATCCCAACATGAACTTCGCGGATGCCGCCCGGCGCCGCGATCTCACCCTGAACGCCATTGGGCTCGACCCTCTGACCGGCGAGCTGTTCGACCCGTACGGCGGGGCCCGGGATCTCGCCGCCGGGGTGATGCGGGCCACCGACTCCACGAAATTCCCCGAGGATCCCCTGCGCGGGCTGCGGGTCGCCGCATTCGCTTCCCGCTTCTCGTTTACGGCGGACACCGAGCTGCACCGCCTCTGTTCCGAGCTCGACCTCTCCGAGCTGAGCCCCGAGCGGATCCGGGACGAACTCGCAAAGCTTCTCCACGGCAGGGAACCATCGCGCGGCTTCCGGTTTCTGGCCGCCACCGGACTCCTGCGCTTCCTGCCCGAAGTGGACGCCCTCCGCGGCATTCCCCAGGATCCCGGGTGGCATCCCGAGGGGGATGTTTTCGAGCACACCCTGCTGGCCCTGGACCGGGCCGTTGAGCTCTGCCCCGAGGACCCCGAGGCGCGGCGGACCCTGCTCTTTGCGACCCTTTGCCATGACTTCGGCAAGCCCGCCACCACCCGGGAGCGGCGCGGACGCATCACGGCTTACGCCCACGACGCCGTTGGAGCACCCATCGCCCGGCGTTTTCTGGAGGGGTTGCGGGCGCCGCGCGCGCTGGTGGACAAGGTCGAAGCGCTGACCCGCCGCCACCTGGCTCCGGCGTTTTACCCGCGGCAGGGTGCGAAACGGGCCGCCTACCGCCGGCTGGCCCGCGAGCTGGCGTCAGCCGGGACGACGATGGAGGCCCTCTTGCGGGTTGCGACCGCGGATCAGCTCGGCCGGACCACGGAGGCGGCGCTCGCCGGCCGGTTTCCCGAAGGCGAGATCTTCCGGGAGCAGGCCGAACTGGCCGGGGTGTTGTGTGAGCCGCCGGCGGACGCCGTCAGTGGACGGCACGTGTTGGCGCGCAACATCGCGCCGGGCAAGGTTGTCGGGCGTATCCTCGACCGCAGCCGCGAGCTTCAGGACGAAAGCGGGGAAACCGATCCGGATGCGATCCTGGACCGGGTGATACCCGAGGGGGAACCATGAACCTGACCGTCCCGGACCGTCCCTCCGCGGTCCGCCCCACCACCTGGATCGAACCCGAGAGACTGCGGGCGGCGCTCGGCATCCGGGTCACCCTGGTCACCGAGACGTTCCAGCGTACCGGGAGCTTCAAGTTCCGGGCGGCGTTTCACCGGGCCCGGACTTCACCCGCCGCGCACCTCCTGGCCGCCTCTTCCGGCAACTTCGGCCAGGCGCTCGCGCTTGCCTGCAAGCTGCTCTCGAAACGCGCGACCATCGTGATGCCTTCGATCTCCGCCCGGGTCAAGATCGACGCCGTTCGCAGCCACGGCGCAGAGGTGGAACTGACGGATGTGGAAAAGGAGTCACGGGAGGACGCGGTAGCCCGCCTGCTCCGAGACCTGCCCGAGGCCGAAGTGGCGAGCGCCTACGACGATCCGGCGGTGATCGCCGGAAACGCCACGCTGGGGGTCGAGATCGCAGCGCGTCTCGCCCGCTGGGCCCCGGCCCGCCGGCAAAACGCCGTGGTGGTGGTTCCCATCGGCGGCGGCGGGATCAGTTCGGGAATCCTGACCGGCCTTGGCTCCGCCGGCTTTCCCGAGATCCCTGTGATCGGCGCAGAACCCCTGCTGGCGAACGACGCTGCCGAATCGCTGCGCCGCGGAGAACTGGTCAGCCACTCCGGCGAGGCGCTTTCGCTTGCCGACGGGGCGCGGCTTCCCCGGCTTGGCGAGAACAACTGGGCCATTCTCCGGCAGGGGCTACAGGACATCGTCGAGGTGCCCGAGCCGCAGATCGCCGAGGGCGTGCGGAAGCTCTTTGCCGCGGCCAACCTGAAGGCCGAGCCCACCGGAGCCCTCGGAATCGGAGCCCTGCTCACCGATCCCCAAAGGTTCCTGGGAAAAGAGGTGCTGGTCGTAGTCACCGGGGGCAACGTGGACCCGGGGGTGTACTCGCGGATCCTCGCCGGTGCGGACTCGGTCGAGGAAGCCTACGAAGCGGCCTGATGTTGCAGTTGCTACTGCTCCGGCACGCGAAGTCGGACTGGAACCACCCTGGTCTCCGCGACCACGACCGCCCCTTGGCGCCGCGCGGGCTACGGGACGCACCGCGCATGGGCTGTTACCTGCGGGAACATGAGCTCATTCCCGCGACGGCGCTCGTTTCGACGGCGCGGCGCGCTCGCGAAACCGCCGTCCTCGCGCTGGAAGCGGCCGGTGCGGCCCCGGACGCCTTGCGCCTGGTTCCGGATCTCTACGGGTCCAGTCCGGACGAGATCGTGGAAATCGTGAGCGGGGAGGGCGGGAGCGCATCTCCCCTGCTGGTGGTGGCACACAACCCCGGCATGGAAGATCTGGTGGCCCGTTTCGGCGCCCGCTACGAGCATTTCCCGACCGCGGCCCTCGCGGTCGTTTCGGTCCCGGCCCCCGACTGGAGCGGACTCTTGCCGGCCGCGGCCACCCTCGAGGCGTTGATCCGCCCCCGGGAAGTGCCCCGGACCGACTGACCTCAGTAGCCCTGAGCCGGCGGGTATTCTTGGCCGCCATTCCCCCGGGGAGAACCCCATGAAGAATCCGATTCGTTCCGACTGGTTTCAGAGGTTCCTGCTGCCCGGTTTCTGCTTCCAGTCCATGATCATCGCCGGGGGTTACGGCACCGGGCGCGAACTGGTGGACTTCTTCCTGACCAAGGGCGTTGTTGGCGGACTCCTCGGGATGCTGCTCGTGACGATGCCGCTCTGGTCCATCGTCTGCTTCCTTACGTTTGAGATCGCGCGGCGGGCGGGCGCGTACGACTACCGGACCATGACCCGCAAACTCCTCGGCCGGTGGAACTGGCTCTACGAGGTCACCTACCTCGCGGCCATGCTGGTGGTGGTTTCCGTGGTGGCGGCCGCCGGCGGCGAGATCGCCTCCCGCTCGCTCGGCTTGCCGTATGCCGTGGGGGTACTCGCCATCATGGTCGCCGTGGGCTGGCTGGTCCTGAAGGGGACCACCACGGTCGTGAACTTCCTGTCCTTTTGGTCACTCGCCCTCTACGCGGTGTACGTGCTGGTGCTCATCGCGGCGTTTCGCTCCTTCGGACCGGAAATCACGGCCGCTCTCGCTCAGGGCGAGGTGACGAGCGACTGGGCGCTGGGTGGCGCCGAATACATGGCGTACAACGTGGGCACGCTTCCCGCAGTGCTGTTTTGCGCGCACCACCTGCGGACCCGGCGAGACGCCGTGGTGGCCGGGGTCCTGGCCGGTCCCATCGGGATCATCCCGGCCGTCCTCTTCTTCATTGCGATCGCCGGTCTCGGGTCGGGGATGGTGGAGGAAACGGTCCCATCGCTCACGCTGCTCACCGCAATCGGTTCGCCGCTTCTGCTGTTCGGCTTCCAGGTGGTCCTTTTCGGCACCCTGATCGAGACCGCAACGAGCCTGATCCACGCCGTCAACGAGCGGGTGGCGCGCGCGATGGAGGAGGGCGGACGCGAGTTGAAGACATGGCTCCGGCCGGCAACCTCGACGGTGGTGCTGCTGGCCGCCATCCTGCTCGCACAGGCCGGACTCGAGGACCTGATCGGAATTGGGTATCGCATCCTCACCTATGCCTTCTGGGTCGTTTTCATCCTGCCCCTGCTCTGGTACGGAATTCGCCGCCTCCGCTGAGCGAGGGACCCCGTCGCGGAGCCCGAGCCGGTTCTTCCCACCGGGACTCGCGGCTTTCGCCTTTGGGGAGCCGCGTTCCCTACAATGAGCGGCCCGGCTTCCGTGCCGGAAAGGAGTTCTTCCATGAAGCGCATCTTCTTCCTCTGCATCCTCGTCGAGGCCGGAATCCTCGCGGCATTCGCTTTCTCGACCGCGGTTCCCGAAGCCGCCTCCGCCGCCCAGTCGGACATGACCTTCTTCCTGACCAGCCGGGGTCCCGGCGACGGAGCGAACCTCGGCGGACTCGACGGCGCGGACGCCCACTGCGCCGTGCTGGCCGCTGAGGCCGGCGCCGCCAGCGGCCTCGCCTGGCACGCCTATCTGAGCACCACCGGCGACGGCGGCGTCAACGCCAAGGACCGCATTGGCGACGGACGGTGGCACAACGCAAACGGCGTCATGGTCGCGGAAAGTCTTGCCGACCTCCATAGCGACTCCAACCAGCTCAGCAAGGAAAACTCGATCTCCGAAAAGGGCGAAGTCATCAGTGGCCGGGGCGACGACGTCAACCGGCACGACATCATCACCGGAACCGCTTCGGATGGGATGGCGTTCATGGGTGACGGAGACACCACCTGCAGCAACTGGATGAGCAGCGCCGGTGACGGCAGCGCCCGGGTCGGCCATCACGACCGGACGGGCGGAGGCGACGACGGCACCTCCTGGACCTCGGCCCACGCCTCCCGCGGCTGCGGGCAGGCCGATCTTCAGGGCACCGGCGGCGACGGTCTCTTCTACTGCTTCGCGATGCGGTAACCAAACCTCCTGCACGGAATGCCGTGCCCCGCCGGAAGGACCGGTGGCGTTCGTTGCCAGCGCGTCCATCGGTCACCGGTTGGGGGCGCTGACCTCACGTTCGCAGAGCGCCGCGCCATCGGCGCTGGTTTCGCGCTCCCGCGCGATGCCGGGCCCCACCGGGAGGACCGGCCGGAGGTCGGCGTTCCCTGACCGGCGGCACCATCTGGCATGGTGGCGTACCTGTGAGACCTGGGCTTTCACCGCCACGAGCTGGAAGTCCGTGTTCCCTATCCGACACGCCGTCAGATCGGCCGGGACCCTCGCTTCACGGGTAACGGTCTTCCTCGTCCACAGGTTGCGGTTCCCTGGGGTGCACTTCGGGCCGTGAGTATGAGAAATCCGGGCTAACGTAAGCGCCGCCGCGCATGACCGAATCCAGTTCGCCGCCGACCAGCCCCGAGCACCTGCTCGAGGTGTTCCAGGAGATCGGGCGCAGCCTCGAAATCGGACGCACGGCGGAGACCATCCTTGCCGGGCTCCGCCATGTGCTCCCGCGCTGCGACCGGGCAACCCTCTGCACTGTCGCACTCGATGGGCAGACCGTGATTTGCCGGCGGGCGCGCGGGCGCGACAGCCTGGTGCCTGATGTTTCGGGATCCGACGGCGCGGAACTCCCCTCCGGCGGAATCGCGCGGAAGGTGCTCGACAGCGGACGGCCCGAGTTGCTCGCGGTAACGGCCGCAGCGGCCTCCGATCCCGACCTGAACCCGGAGTCGGCTTCCGCTATCGCGGCGCCGCTCCTCGGGGCCGGCGGCCGGCGCCTCGGGGCGGTGGTCGCCGAGTCTCCGGATCCCGCCGCGTTCGACGAGGCGGACCTTCGGATGCTGCGCGCGTACGCCGCGGGAGTGGCGCCGGCTCTCGAACGCATTCTGTTCTACGAGAAGGCGGTCGAGGGCCGGGAACTCATTTCCGAGATGGAAGTTGCGGGACGGGTGTTGCACGACCTGCTCCCGCACGAATGTCCCATCCTCGAGGGGCTGGAGATCGCGGCGGTCTATGAACCGTGTTCGCAGGTGGGCGGCGATTACTACGACCTGATTTCGCTGGGAGAAGATCGCTGGGGTATCGCGATGGCCGACGTAGCGGGGAAGGGCATCCCCGCGGCGCTGCTGGTGGCGGCGCTACGCGCCTCGGTCTTTTCGCTCGCCAAGTCGAGCCTCACGCTCCGGGTGATCGTGGGGCGCACCAATCAGTTGCTCTACGAGACGGTGGGAGAGACCCGCTACGCCACCTTCTTCTTCGGGCTGCTCGATGTTCCCCTCCGCCGGTTGATCCACATCAACGCGGGACACCCGCCACCGATGCTGGTCCGGGCGAGCGGTCAGATCGAATTGATCCACGCCGGCGGCTTGCCGGTGGGGCTCTTCCCGTCGCCCCGGTACTTCGAGCAGGTGATCCAGTTGGCCGACGGAGACCTGCTCGCCTTCTACACCGACGGAATCACCGAGGCCTCGAATCGCGAGGGCGAACTCTTCGGCCGGGATCGCCTCGGCGAACTGCTCCGCCGGGAGCGGGACCTCGGAACTCCCGCCGCCGAGGTCTGTGACAGCGTCCTCAAGGGAGTCCGGCGGTTTCGGGGCGGGGCCCCCGACGACGACCAGACGGTGCTGGTCATCCGCGCCTAGCAGCCTGTGGCAAAACCCACACGGCGTTCGACCGGCGATCCACCACCGGCTGTTCACCGCGTCGCTGCGCGCCGCTCATCGTTGCGTTTCGGTCGAAATACACTCGGGCCAGTTCTCCCGGTGGGGGCTCCTCCCTCACGCGCCTTGTCAGCCGGGCGCCTCGCCCCCACCGGGAGGACTGGCCGGTCTCGGCGCTCACGTGGGTTTCACCACAGGCTGCTAGCCAGCAGCATCTGAACAGGTCGCGCGGCCCCGTTCTCCCGGTGGAGGCTCGACCGGCGAGCCGATCAGTCCGAAAAAGTCCTGAGGAAGTCGCTGACCTGCTCGTACATCGCGCCGAAGCTCGGCGCGATGAAATAGAACGGCTGGAAATCGGTGGGGTCGTAAGGGGTGTCCGCCATCGTCCGACAGTCGAACCGCCGGAGCTCCGCCTCCGGGAGACGGTCCATTTCACCGACCGAGGAAAGAAGCCCCGCGCCGTAAGCCTTCGGGATGCCGTCTTCGATCGCCGCCCCGAATTCGAGAGTGAACCAGTAGAGGCAGGCGATCCGTTCGATGTCCCCGTCGCTCGCCACCCGGGCGGCCCGCCCGAAGTGGGCGCTCAGGCTGCCGTAGAGCGGGTGCGCAAAGGAGGCGGCGTGGCCGACGAGCTCATGGATGACGTCGGGTTCCGGGGTGTAGAGCGGTCGGCTCGCGTGCCGGATGTACTGGGTGGCGAGAAAGATCCGGTCAGCAAGGAACGAAAGGAACGCCCGGGCCGTGACCAGACCGGCAACCGGGAGCATGCGGAATCCCGTCAGCGGCCGGATGCGGGCGTTCACGTCCTCGAGCTGCGGGATCCGGGTGCGGTCAAGCGCCACGGCATCCAGGCATTCCAGGTACTCGGCGCAGGCGAAGTCCCGGTGCCGCGGATCGAGGAGTTCGCGGACGTGCTTCCAGACGGCGTGCTCTTCATCGGTGTAGGAAACCGTTGGGGCCGGGTCTCCGGCGGCGTAGTCGCCGGCGAGCCTGGCGATGGCGTTTCGGCGAGCCCGATAGACAGGATCCCGAAAACCCGGATGGTCAGGGTCAAGCGGGACGAGCTCCGGGCTCCCCTCAGTTAAGGGCCGCACCTCGTCCGCGAGGGTGTCAGGTAGGGCGTTTCTCGACATGGGGCTCCTAATTCTAGGAGGAGAGCCCGTGAATTTCCGGTGTCAGGACAGGAGCCCGGCGACCACGAACAGGACCGTGGCGGCGGCCCCGCCCAGCAGCGCATACGGAAGCTGGGTGTTCACGTGGTCCACGAGGTCGGACCCGGACGCCATGGAGGCGATGATCGTGGTGTCCGAGATCGGCGAGCAGTGATCGCCGAAGATCCCTCCCGAGAGCACCGCTCCCACGACCAGGGGAAGATCGAGGCCGAGCACGGCGGCAGCCGGAACCGCAATCGGAAGCATGATGGCGAACGTCCCCCACGATGTCCCGGTGGAAAACGCGACCACCGACGTCACGACGAAGAGCACTGCCGGAACAAGCCAGGCCGGCATGGCCGCCTCCGCCACCCCCGCGAGATAGACCCCGGTCCCGAGATCCCGCGCCACCGCTGCAATGGCGAAGGAAGCGAGGAGAACGGTGACGACCGGCACCATCCCGCCGGCTCCCTGCATTACGAGGTCCACCGTTTCGGTTACCCGGAGGACGCGCTGGGCGATTCCCAGGATGGCCGCCGTTACCACCGCAGCGAGTACGGCCCAGAGGACGGCAGTCCCTCCGTCCCCGGCGAGCAGGTTGCCCTCGCCGGTGATCCAGAGCCCGAGGAAGATCATGACAAGCAGAACCGCCAGCGGCACGATCATGTTCCGCGCTCGATCGGGCACTCCCGGTCCGGGAGGGAGCGCGAGAACTTCCGTGGAAACAAGGGGCCGGGCGCCTTCCCGGATGACCTGACCGGTCGTCCTGGCCCGGTGCTCGGCGCGCGCCATGGGGCCGAAATCCCGTCCCGAAAGGCCGAAGAAAAAGGCCAGTCCCAGCGCGGCGAGCGCATAGAAGTTCAGGGGGATGCTCGCCACCAGCACCGAGACCCCGCTCTCGATGCCGAGCGTCCCCAGGATGGTGATGATGAGCGCCCCCCAGCCGTTCATGGGCAGGAGGATGCAGACCGGGGCCGAGGTCGAATCGGTGAGATAGGCGAGTTTCTCCCGGGAAACCCTGAAGCGGTCAAAGAGCGGGCGCGCCACCGTGCCGCTCACGAGGCAGGTGATGCTCGACTCGACGAAGATGCCGAGCCCGAGCAGCAGGGCGAGCGCCTGCGCCCCCCGCGGACCCGTAACGAGGCGGCGGGAAGTGACCCATTTCACAAACCCGGTAACCCCGCCGGTGAACCCGATCAGCGCCAGCACGGACCCCACCGCCATGCTGAACAGAAGGATGGCCGGATTGCCCGCGAAGGCGTCGGTGATCCGAGCCACCGTGCCGGCCAGCGCGGAGAAGACGTTCCCGCCACCGAGAACCAACTCCCCGAACAAAACGCCGGCGAGCAGGGCGAGCACGGCCTGGCGGGTAACCAGGGCGACCAGGATGGCGAGGACCGGGGGAAGGACGCTGAGGAGGCCGGGTTCTTCCAAGATGACGAGAACTACTGCTCGATATCGTCGCACATCCCGGGGGCTAGTGTGGCGTCCCGCAAATACGAGTTGCTAGTCGTTCCAGCTTCTCCAGGATGGATTGTGCGGTGGCGACCCAAACGAAGGGGGTGGAGTTGTGGTTGTATTGGTCGGTGAAAGCCATGATCGTCTGCTTCAACTGGGTGACGCTTTGGAAACTGCCGCGCTTGATGGCCTGCTGGCTGATGAGTCCGAACCAGCGCTCCACCTGGTTGAGCCAGGAGGCATAGGTCGGGGTGAAGTGGAGGTGGAAACGAGGTCGGCGGGCCAGCCAGGCGCGGACCTTGGGGTGTTTGTGGGTGGCGTAGTTGTCGACCACCAGGTGGAGGTCAAGATCTCCCGGAGTTTCGCGGTCAATGAGACGCAGGAAGTCGAGGAACTCCTGATGGCGGTGCCGCTGGCGGCAGCGAGCGATGACCTTTCCGGTGGCGGCATCCAGGGCGGCGAAGAGGGTGGTGGTGCCGTGGCGGAGGTAGTCGTGGGTGTAGCCCTCGACATAGCCCAGGCCCAGGGGCAAGGCTCGCTGGGTGCGGTTCAAGGCCTGGATCTGGGACTTTTCGTCCACGCAGAGGACCATGGCGTTGTCCGGTGGATGGAGGTAGAGCCCCACGATGTCCCGGACTTTCTCGATGAAGAAGGGGTCGGTAGAGAGCTTGAAGGTCCGGGTCAGGTGCGGCTTGACGCCGAACAGGGTGAACCAGCGCTGCACCGTGCTCTTGGAGACTCCCTGCGCGTCCGCCATGGAGCGCACGCTCCAATGGGTGGCATTGTCGGGCTCTTCCTGGAGGGCATGGTTGATGAGCGTCGCCACTTTCTCGTCGCTGTAGGTGCGCGGCCGTCCCGGGCGGAGTTCGTCGTGGAGGCCGGTGACCCCGGCCTCCCGGAAGCGGCGTCGCCACTTCCCCACGACGTTGGGCGTGAGGCCGACGCGTTCCGCCACCGCCTGGTTGGAGAGGCCTTCGGCGCTCGCGAGAATCAGCCGCGCCCGCTGCACCAGTCCGTGGGGCATGGAGGTGGATCGGGACAGGGCCATCAGTTGGCCTCGCTGTTCCTCATCGAGGACGAGTGGCGACAGGGGGCGTCCTTTCGGCATGGGGACCTCCTGGGAGGACCCCATATTATCATCGCTATTTGCGGGACACCACACTAGCAGCCTGTGGACAAAGTCACGCGGCCCAGTTCTCCCGGTGGGGGCTCGGCCGGCGATCCATTCCGGCCAAACAGCCTGTAATGAAACCCGCGCGACGTTCGGCCGGCGATCCATCCCGGCCAAACAGCCTGTGATGAAACCCGCGCGGCGTTCAGCCGGCGATCCATCCCGGCCAAACAGCCTGTAATGAAACCCGCGCGGCGTTCAGCCGGCGATCCATCCCGGCTGACCGCGTCGCTGCGCGCCGCTCATCGTTGCGTTTCGGTCGAAATACACCCGGGCCAGTTCTCCCGGTGGGGGCTCCTCCCTCACGCGCCTTGTCAGCCGGGCGCCTCACCGGTCGCGGCGCTCACGCCACTTTGCCCACAGGCTGCCAGGCGGCTCGGGCGGTACACTTCTCCCTTGTTGTCGGTGTGGAGGTCCTCAGGGAACGGACGCCGAGGGAAATGTTGGGACGGACGATCCACGGAGAGCTTTGGAAGAACTAAACGCACCGGGTGACGGGACCCAGACAGAATCGGGCGCCCGACGCTCGGGAGGGGCGGCAATCCGCGGGAGGTCGGCCCGGGACGACGCACGGCATGCCACTCGGCGCGGCGCGCGGGAGCCGTCCTCCACCCCCGGACCGTCACCCGACCGGATCGGCGACATCCGGATCGTCGGGGATCAGGAGGGGCTCGACGAGCTGGTAGCGGACCTGCGAGCCGCCGGCGAGTTTGCGCTCGACACCGAGTTCATCCCCGAGAACCGACTGTTCCCGGAACTCGGTCTCATCCAGGTGGCGGCTCCGGGGGTGGAGGCGGTGGTCGACCCGCTCGAAGTCAAGGAACTGGATCCGCTCTTTTCGCTCATTGCCGATCCCGCCGTGCTCAAGGTGGTGCACTCCGGCAAACACGACTTCGACATCTTTTATGGGCTGGCCGGCGTGGTGCCGCAGAACATCTTCGACACGCAGGTAGCAGCGGCAGTCATCGGGCACGGCAAGAAGGTCCAGATCGCCCTCCGAACGCTGGTCGCCGGTTTCCAGGGCCGCGAGCTATCCAAGCAGGAGCAGATGTCCAACTGGCTGCGGCGACCATTGACCGCTCGCCAGGTGGAATATGCGATTGCAGATGTCCGCTACCTGATTCCGCTGCGAAACAAACTGACCGAGCGTGCGAAGACCCTGGGACGGCTGGATTGGCTGCGGGAAGAGATGATTCCGCTCACCCAAGAAGCAGCCTACCGAATGCCGCCCGCCGAGGAGTGCTATCGCGCCCTCGACGCCCCGGCGCTCACGCCTTCGCAACGTGGCTCGCTCCGGGAACTGGCCGCCTGGAGGGAGCGCCGGGCTCGTTCTTCCAACCGTCCCCGTGGCTGGATCCTGAAGGACGCCGCGGTGCGCGATCTGTCCCGGCGCCAGCCTCGCAACCCGGACGAACTGCTTGCCCCGTATGAGTCGGTTGCCGGGCGTCCCCCGAAGGGCGATCCGAAGACCATCCAGCAGACCCGTGCGGTGCTACTGAAGAACACGGACACCGTGCTGCGGTTGCTCGCCGCCGGCGCCCGGAAGCCGATTCCCTTCACCGGGAAGGGCAAGCGAGAGCGGCGGCCGGCTCCGGAATCACTGGCGCTCCTGCTGGAGACCTGGCTCAAACTGCGCGCCAACGAGCACGGCGTGGCGCCCGAACTACTCGCCACGCAGGAAGAACTCCGCGCGATCGTCGCCGCTTACCCGAATGAGGCGCCCGACGCCCGCCCCCTCAAGGGGTACCGCCGGCGCATCCTGGGAGAGGACCTCCTGCTGATCCTGTCGGGCCAAGCCGTCATCCAGGTGGGAGCGAACGGGCCACAGGAGGGCGGCCAGCCCCCCATCCGGCTCGCCCGCCTCGGCCGGCTGGGGCGGTTCGTCCTCCGGGATTCACGCCCCTAGCAGCCGTGGTGAAAGCGCCGCGAGTGGCTGCCCTCAGAGTTTCACCACCGGCTATTAAATCCGGCTCCCTTTCCGCAACCCGGCACTCGCCGGCACGGCGACCGAACGCCACCCTCCCATGAAGAACACTCCCTGGTATCGGAAACTCTGGGTTCAGATCGTTCTCGGTCTCGCCCTCGGCATCGTCTACGGCGTAACGGCCGCAGCGTTCGGCTGGACGGAGTTCACCGACGACTACATCTCGCCGTTCGGGGACGTCTTCTTCAACGGCCTCCAGCTCATCGCGGTACCGCTGGTCCTGGCATCGCTGATCATCGGCGTGGCCTCGCTGAGCGACATGCGCAAGGTCAGCCGGATCGGCGGGAAAACGATCGCCATCTATCTGGCGACGACGGCAGTCGCGGTAACGATCGGCCTCGGGTACGCCAACCTGCTCCGGCCCGGCGACTACGTGCCGGAATCCCTGCAGCGGGAGCTCGCGCGGCAGTACGAGGAGGCCGCCTCCACCCGCCAGGGGGCCGCCGAGCAGATGATGGAGGAGCGCGGCCCCTTGAGCATTCTCGAGGACATCGTGCCCTCGAACATCATCTCCTCGACGTCAAGCAACCGGAACATGCTCCAGGTGGTGTTCCTGGCGCTCATGTTCGGGATCGCTCTGCTACGCATTCCGAAGGACAAGAGCGCTCCGCTGCTTGCATTCTTCAAAGGGCTCGAGGCGGTGGTCGTCGAGTTCGTCGGGATCGTGATGCGGATTGCGCCGCTTGGCGTTTTCGCGCTGATTGCCAGGGCAATCACCGGGATGGCCGGGGACGATCCGCAGCAGGTGGTCCAGCTCCTCGGGGCACTCGGGTTCTACTGCCTCGTGGTAATCGCCGGCCTCGCCACCCAGATGCTGGTCGTCTATCCGCTGATCCTCAAGTTCTTCACGCCCATTCGCTGGGGTCGTTTCTTCCCGGCGGCGGCGCGGGTTCAACTGGTGGCGTTCTCGACCAGTTCGAGCGGCGCGACCCTGCCGGTGACCATGGACTGCGCCCAGCGTGATCTCGGCGTCTCGGAGGAGGTCTCCTCGTTCGTGCTGCCGCTGGGAGCGACCATCAACATGGACGGCACCGCTCTCTACCAGGCGGCGGCAGCCCTCTTCATCGCCCAATCACTCGGCATGTCCATCGGCCTCGAGGGCCAGCTCGCCATCGTGCTCACCGCGGTGCTCGTCTCGATCGGTACGGCGGCGGTGCCCGGAGCCGGCATCATCATGCTCGTCATCATCCTGCAGGCGATCGGAGTGCCCACCGAGGGCGTGGCGCTCATCCTCGGTGTGGACCGGATTCTGGACATGATGCGGACCGCGACGAACGTCACCGGCGACCTCGCGGTCGCGTCTGCGGTGGCGGCGTCTGAAGGCCAGTTGGACGTCGAGCGGTAGGAGCGGGGCGTAGGACGGCATCACCAAGGCGCTGGACCAAGGCGCTGGACCAAGGCGCTGGACCAAGGCGCTGGCCTTGCCGGCGACGCGAGGATGGAAGGGACTCCACCCTTCCGCTGTCGCTAAGGCGAAACGTCGTGCCGACACGTGCGTGGCGTTGCGCCATCTCCAGGGCGCGCAGCGACATGCGGGGATTGGCGACGGGAGTTTCGCTGCCCTACCGGGCAGCGATGCCGGTCTGAAGACCGGCGCTCCAGGCCTCAGTTCAGGGTGCCGGTCTCGATCAGCTTGCCGATTTCCTCGTTCAGGATTTCGCCGACGGCGCCGAGGTAGCGCTTGACGAGCTTGCCATCGCGATCGATGAGGTACTTCGTGGGATAGCCGAGGAACGGACCGAACGAATCGCGGGCTTCATCCGAACCCAACACGTTCGGATAGGTGAGGCCCTTTTCCGTCAGAAACGGTGCGACTTTCTCCGCGTCACCCGAATCCAGAACGATTCCGAGCATCAGAAAGTCATCCTCGGAAAGGGTCTCGGACAGTTCCTGCAGGTGCGGCAGCTCGGCCACGCAGGGGACGCACCAGGTGGCCCAAAGGTCCACCAGCACCACCTTGCCAGCCCCATCGCCCCGCAAACTCACCTCGCCGTCGCGCTCGATCCGCGTCAGGGTGAGATCCGGCGCCACCTCGGCCATTCCACCGGCGCCGCCTACGGCCCCTGGCGGGGGAGGACCACACGAGGACAGGACGAGCAGACCCCCAAACAGGAGGGCAAAACGGGACGCGATTTTCGGCGCGGGTAGATTCCTGGGAGCGGGCATGATGGTCATCCTCCGTCGTCTGGTTGGCAGCCGGTGGTGGAACCCGGGTGAGCGCCGAGAGCGGCGAGGCGCCCGGCTGACAAGGCGCGTGAGGGAGGAGCCCCCACCGGGAGAACTGGCCCGCGTGTATTTCGACCGAAACGCAACGCAGAACACCAGTTCTCCCGGTGGGGGGGCGAAGCGGAGTGGTGAACAGCCGGTGGTGGAACCCGGGTGAGCGCCGAGGCCGGTGAGGCGCCTGGCTGACAAGGCGCGTGAGGGAGGAATACCTGGTGTATTTCGACCGAAACGCAACGATGAGCGGCGCGCAGCGACGCGGTCAGCCGGGATGGATCGCCGGCCGAACGCCGCGCGGGAGAACTGGGCCGCGCGGGTTTCATCACAGGCTGTTTGGCCGGGATGCATCGCCGGTCGAGCCCCCACCGGGAGAACTGGGCCGCTTGGGTTTCACCACAGGCTGCTAACGCGGCGGCTGGAGCGTCCTCAGGTAGTGCACCACCTGCCAGCGTTCCTCGTCACTGAGCGTCCGGGCCATACCCGGCATCGGCTTCTTCCCCTCGGTGATCTTGTGGAACATCTCGCCGTCCGTCATCCGGTCCCGCGCTTCCGCAGTCGAGATGTCGGCGGGCGCCGGACGGATAAACCGGGTGGCTTTGCCGTCGCCCTTGCCCAAGTCGCCGTGGCAGGAGGCGCACCGCGCACCGTAGGCCTTCTCGCCGGCCGCCAGCGCGGCGTCGGTGAGGGGAACCGGGTTCTCCAGGTTCCGGGCCTCGTCCGGAACGACCCAAACCTCTTGGCCGCCAGAACTGACAGCCAGCAACATCGAAAACAGGAGCCACGTCGGCATGGAGTACCCCGCTGGGGAAAAGTCAGCCAAGCACCGGAAGGAAAGTGAGGTACTGCGAGAGCGCCTGGAGGCTGTCGGTGAACACCAGCACTCCGATGACCACGAGAAGCACGCCCGCGACGATTTCCACTACCCGCATGTGCCGCTTTACTTTCTTGGAGAGCGCGAAGAAGCGATCCACCGCGATCCCGGTAAGCAGGAAGGGGACCCCGAGTCCGAGCGAGTACGCACTCAGCAGGATGATGCCCTGGGTGACCGTCTCATAGTTCGCTGCCAGCACCAGAACGCCGGCGAGGATCGGTCCGATACAGGGCGACCACCCAAACGCGAACGCGAGACCGATCCCGAACGAGCCGAACAGGCTGACGGGCTCGCGACTCGAATGGAAGCGCTTTTCCATGTTCAGGAAGGGGATCTTCAAAACCCCCATCACATGCAGGCCGAAGATCACGATGACTGTCCCGGCGATCCGGCCGAGCATGATCCGATTTCCGGCGAGCCACTGCCCGGCATAGGTTGCCGAAGCGCCCATCGCCACGAACACGATCGAAAAGCCCAGCACGAAGGCGACGGTGTTCACGATGACCCGGCGCCGGCGAACTGCCAAATCGCCGGTGGGCGCCCCGTCCGCCAGTTCGCTCAACGAGGCCCCCGAGACGAAGGAGATATACCCCGGCACGAGAGGCAACACGCAGGGCGACAGGAACGACAGCACTCCGGCCCCGGCGGCGGTGAGCAGCGTTAATAAATCCATGAGGCGAAGGAGTAAGGCGGGCCGCGGCCGGAGGACCGGCTTCTGACCAGTTCTTCCGGTGGGGGCCCGGGATCGGGTGACTTGCACCCGAGACGGCCCGGCGAAGCCCCGCCGAGCCCGAATCGTATCCCGTGCGGATCGCTGAGGCGGCGATACCCCGCAAAACGGCGCCTCCACGATGACTTATCCACAATCGATGCCGAAGTGGGAAGAAAACGCCGGGAATTCCGTCTGTGCTTTTTGTGCGACCGGCTCCAGCTTCCGATACCGATTCCACCGCCGGCCGGGGCTCCGGCACGGGACGGCTGCTTGCAGTCACCCGGACCGGGACCGTCCGGGGAGTCGAGGGGCTGCTGATTCGTGTCGAAGTAGACCTGCAGCGCGCGGACCAATCCTCGTTTCGCACCGTGGGTCTCCCGGACACCGTAGTCCGCGAAGCACAACTCCGGGTCAAGGCGGCGCTGCGCAACAGCGGGTTCCACGTCCCGCACGGACACATCGTGGTCAACCTGGCTCCGGCCGGGGTTCGGAAAGAAGGAGCGGGCTTCGATCTGGCGGTTGCGCTCGGAGTCCTCGCCGCTACCGGGGTAGTGCCTCGCCACCGGTTGGCGGACACCCTGCTGCTCGGTGAACTGGCCCTCGACGGCTCGTTACGGCCGGCGCCTGGCGGTCTGCCGATCGCCTGGGAGGCAGCCGCCGCCGGTATGCAAGCGGCCATCGTGCCCCCCGAAAACGCGGACGAGACCGCCATGGCCGCCGGAGTTCGGGTGTATCCCGCTTCCAGTCTCCACGCCGCCGCCGATCTGCTGACCGCCCCGTCGCTTCCCCCGCCCCATCAGCCCTCCCCCCGGCCGCCCGTGGCGTCCCGCTCCGGGGTAGACCTCGCTCAAGTACGCGGACAGCCACGCGCGCGGCGGGCCCTCGAGATCGCCGCGGCCGGTTCCCACAACCTCCTCTTTGTCGGTCCGCCGGGAAGCGGGAAGACCCTGCTCGTCGGCATCCTTCCGGATCTGCTTCCCCAACTCTCCCCGGAACAGGCCATGGAGGTGGCTCGCATCCGTTCGGCCATCGGCCAGCCGCTCTCCGGCCCGCCGCAGCGGCCTCCGTTCCGGGCGCCGCACCACACGATCTCCTATGCCGGCATGGCCGGCGGAGGATCGGGACCCCGGCCGGGGGAAATGACCCTCGCGCATCGCGGGGTGCTGTTCCTGGACGAACTTCCCGAATTCCAGCGCCCGGTCCTCGAGTGCTTGCGACAGCCGCTCGAGAGCGGGGACATTCACGTCGGGCGCGTCCGCCACTCCGCCCGGTTCCCGGCGCGGTTCCAACTGGTGGCAGCCATGAATCCGTGTCCCTGCGGCTTCCACGGCGAGGGCGGGCGGCCCTGCCGCTGCCCTCCCGCATCCATCGCGCGCTACCGCTCACGCATTTCCGGCCCGCTACTCGACCGTATGGACATCCACCTGACAGTCCGCCCGGTAACCTCCGGAGATGTATTGGGTTCGGCCTCCGGCGAGTCCACTGCCACCGTGCGGGAGCGAGTGCACCTGGCCCGTCGCCGGCGGGACGAGAGGTTCCGGACAGCGACGACGCCGGCTCGCAATTCGATCGCCGAAGTGAAACAGGCATCGCTCTCCGGCCCGTTTCGATCGCTGGTTTCCTGGGCGATGGATGGCCTGGGTATGTCCGCGCGCGGCATCACCCGCGCCTTCCGGGTGGCCCGGACCATCGCCGACCTCGCCGGGAGCGACAACATCGAGCCGTTGCACTTTGAGGAAGCGATTCAGTTCCGGGCGGCCGCCGAACTGAGCGAACCGGGTTCCGGCGGGATCACACCGACCGGCGCGAACCCTGAGGCCAAGGCGCTCAGGGGGAACGCGTGACCGGAATCGCCGGACCCGCCGAAGGGCACTCCTCCGCACTGGCGGAGGCCGCCGGGCTCTTCAACGAGCGGGCTTACTACAAAAGCCACGACGTTCTCGAAGAGGAGTGGGCCGCGACCCGCGGAGTGCGGCGTGAGTCCCTGAAGGCTCTGGTGAAGCTTGCCGCCGGGATGTACCACCTGCAGACTTCCGGATTCCAGGGTGCCGAGAGCCTGCTCTCGGACGGTCTGGCGGCGCTCGATACCTTGCCGCCGGAGGCGATTCTCGTTGAGATCGACCCCCTTCGGGATCCGATCCGGCGCTGTCTTCAGAAGATCCGCACTCTAAAATCCGGCGGAACCGTCACCTGGCAGGGAGACGATCTCCCCCGGTTCATCGTGCTGGCTCACAAATCGGCGCACCGCCCTTCGGTGTCGGAACGCTGATCCGCCCAAGAGGTTGAATTCCCGAGCCGAAGTGGTCAGACTCCGGCTGTAACTCTATGTTTGGGCGGAACATACCCTTGCTCCGGCGGCTCTTCGGACGCGCCCCTGCCCGGGGAAGCTCAGCAGATTCGGTCAGGATTCCCACCAGAATCATCGTCTTCGGCGCGCGAAACCACACGCCCCGCGAGGTTCGGATCAGTTCCCGAACGCGACGGGCGGCTGCCTGCGCCGCGCTGCTTTCCCTTGGCATTGTCGGGCACTACGGTTGGCTGCTCGTTAGTCCCGGGCCTGGTTCGGCAGCCCTGGAGGAAGAGCGCGACGCTCTTCGTCAGTTGAATCGCGACTACGCCGAGGATACGGAACGGATGGCCAGTCGGATCGAGTCCCTCGAAATGCGGATGCGCAAGCTGGCGGTGATCGCCGGCGCCGAACCGGTCCCCGTTCCGATCGGTGGCATCGGCGGCGCCGTGGGAACGCCGACGGGGTACGACTACGTGAGCGACCGGATTGAGGATCTGTCCGGCAGAATCGCCTCCCTCGATCAGCAAGGCGTTGCGCTCGAGCGGACCATGCGGGAGAAGAGCAGGCTGCTCGCGTCAACCCCGTCCATCTGGCCGGTCCGCGGATACATGTCATCCGGATTCGGGCAGCGCAACGATCCGTTTACCGGAGAAATCGAAACGCACTACGGGCTGGATCTCAATGCGGGCACGGGAACCCCGATACGCGTCACCGCGGACGGCCTCGTCATCGAGACATCGACCTCGCCAACCTACGGGAAGAACGTCGTGGTCTCCCATGGTTTCGGCGCCGTGACCCGTTATGCGCACCTTTCCCGGATTGACGTTCGACGCAGCCAGCGGCTCCGCCGCGGCCAGGTACTGGGACTCGTGGGGAACACCGGGCGCAGCCGCGCTCCCCACCTTCACTATGAAGTGTGGATCAACGAGCGAGCCCAGAACCCCCTGAACTACATCGTGGACTACACCCCGTAGGCCAAGCGGTTGCCGAACGGGGCCATAAACACGGGGCCATAAACGTGGTCAGGTTCGGATCGCTAACCCGCGGTTGGGTGGGGGCCCCGTTCGGCAACCGCCCGGCGCTTCGCGCCAATCGGAACTCCCTTGCGCGCCTCCGGTGCGCGGCGGCGAGTTCCGATTCGTAGCTGTCTTCTTGTGAAAGGGGGGCAGTGGCCCCCCTTTCACACTTTCCCCCCGATCACGCGGGCAGCGAACAAAGTTCGCTGCCGTTGTTTTCGCTCGTTCAGGGAGTCGACATCTCCGGTGGGATACGCGACAGTGACCATTCGTCGGGATACAGAGCCACTGTGGTGATAGTCGACACTCGACGCCGGCCGGTTCTCCCTCGCACGGCTTCTCCGCCACCCGCCGTCCCGACCGCCGTCGGGCACGTCACTTTGTCCACAGACTGCTAAATTGACGGGTTTACCCGGCTCCGACGATTGTTTCAGAACTTCCTCACCAAGATCGTCGGGAAGAAATCCGACCGGGAACTGAAGCGGCTCAAACCGCTGGTCACCGAGGTCGGGGCTCTCGAGTCCGCAGTCCGCGAACTTGAGGACGGGGGGCTCGCGGACCGGATCCGAGCGCTCCGTACCCGCGCTGACAACGGCGAGCCTCTTGAGGACCTCATGCCCGAGGTGTTTGCGGTTTGCCGCGAAGGAGCGCGGCGCACCCTGGGAATGCGCCATTTCGACGTGCAGCTCCTCGGGGGCGCCATTCTGCACCGGGGTCGAATCGCCGAAATGAAGACCGGCGAGGGCAAGACCCTGGTGGCGACGCTGGCGGCCGTTCTCAACGCCCTTTCGGACAAGGGCGTCCACGTCGTGACCGTGAACGACTACCTCGCCCGCCGCGACTCGGAATGGATGGGTCGTCTCTACAAGTTCCTCGGCCTCAGCGTGGGGGTCATCCAGCACGACCTGAGCGACGAGCAGCGCCGCGACGCCTACGCCGCCGACATCACCTACGGCACCAACAACGAGTTCGGATTCGATTACCTGCGGGACAACATGAAGTTCCGTGCCGAGAATTTCGTCCATCGCACCTACCCGCGCACCGAACGCGACCGCGACGGCAAGCAGGTGGAGCGCCTTTTCCACTACGCCATCGTGGACGAAGTGGATTCGATCCTGATCGACGAAGCGCGCACCCCACTCATCATCAGTGGCCCCGCCGAGGAATCCGCCGATCTGTACTTCACGGTGGACCGGGTGATCCCGAGACTCCGGCGCGACCTCGACTACACCGTGGACGAGAAATCGCGTTCGGTGACCCTGACCGAGGAGGGAGTCCCGAAGGCCGAGGAACTCCTGCACGTCGAGAACCTCTACGAGCCCGGTCAGATGACGCTCCTGCACCATCTGCTGCAGGCACTGCGGGCGCATGCCCTCTACAAGCGCGAGAAGGACTACACGGTAAAGGACAGCCAGGTCGTCATCGTGGACGAGTTCACCGGACGCCTCATGCCGGGCCGGCGCTGGTCCGAGGGTCTCCATCAAGCAGTCGAGGCCAAGGAAAACGTGAAGATCGAGCGTGAGAACCAGACGCTCGCCACGATCACCTTCCAGAACTATTTCCGGATGTACGGGAAGCTGGCGGGAATGACCGGTACCGCCGAGACGGAGGCGGCGGAGTTCGAAAAGATCTACGAACTCGACGTCGTTCCCATTCCCACGAACCGGGAACTGGTCCGCATCGAAGAGCCCGACCTTGTCTACCGGACCGAGCGGGAGAAGCTGAACGCCATCGTCGAGGAGATCCGGACCGAGCAGCAGCGTGGCCGTCCGATCCTGGTCGGCACCACCTCGATCGAAAAGAGCGAGCGGCTCTCACGCCTGCTGAAACGCGGGCAGGTGCCGCACGTGGTGCTGAACGCGAAGTACCACCAGCGAGAAGCGGAAATCGTGGCCCAGGCGGGCCGCAGCGGCTCCGTGACGATCGCGACGAACATGGCGGGCCGTGGCACCGACATTCTGCTCGGGGGCAATCCCGACGAAATCGCCAAGGCGCGGCTGCGCAAGGAAGGGGTGGACTGGGTAGAGGCTCCGGCCGAGGTCTGGGAAGGCGCCGTCTCCAGGGCCAGAGAAGAAACGAAGGCCGCACACGACGAAGTGGTCGAACTCGGGGGACTCCACATCGTGGGCACCGAGCGTCACGAAGCGCGCCGCATTGACAACCAGCTCCGAGGACGCGCCGGCAGGCAGGGCGACCCTGGCAGTTCCCGGTTCTTCCTTTCGCTCGAAGACGACCTGATGCGCATTTTCGGCAGCGACCGGATGAGCGGCTTGATGCAGCGCCTCGGCATGGAAGAGGGGGTTCCCGTGGAGGCGGGGATGGTTACCCGGGCGATCGAGCGAGCGCAGAAACAGGTGGAAGCGCAGAACTTCTCATACCGAAAGCACCTGCTCGAATACGACGACGTCATGAACAAGCAGCGGGTCGCGATCTACGGACTCCGGCGCCGGATTCTGGAAGGACAGGACCAGCGCGAATATGTCCTCGATCTCGCGCGCGTCGCCGCCGAATCCGTCGTGGATACCTGGCTTTCGACCGAGACAGACCCGGACACCTGGGACTACGCCGGTCTCCGCGAGGGAATCCGCGGCCAGTACGGCTTCGTGCCGGAACCCAGGGACGGGTTCCGTTTCGACGAGCTTGGCCGAGAAGAGATGGCGTCGCTGCTCGAGGAGGCCATCCCGGCGCGCTACGCAGAAAAAGAAGAGGAGATCGGTCCCGAGCTGATGCGCATTCAGGAGCGCTACATCATGCTCCACATCGTGGATTCGCAGTGGAAGGACCACCTCTATTCGATGGACCATCTCAAGCAGGGAATCGGTCTCCGCGGCTACGGCCAGCGCAATCCGCTCATCGAATACAAGAAGGAGTCGTTCGTGCTCTTCGAGGAGGTGTGGGACCGGATCGAACGGGAAATAGTGCGGCTCCTCTTCGTCCTCAAGGCGGTTCGCGCCACCCCCGCCCCCAGGCCGCCTCCCGCCAGGCCGCGTTCATTGGTCTTCAGCGGCGGGGCTTCGGAAGCCGGCGCCGGACTCGCGGCAGCTGCGCCCGGCGGCGGCGGTCTCCAGGCTGCGGCTCCGGGCCCCACCGCGGCGCCTGGCGGACGTCTCGTCGAGGTGAAGAGCGGCCAGCAGAAAGTGGGAAGGAACGATCCGTGTCCATGCGGCAGCGGCAAGAAGTACAAGAAGTGCCACGCGGCTTGACTGAACCCATGACGGAACTGCCGAATCTGCCGCGCCCGGCGCTGACTTTCGACGACGTCCTCCTGCGCCCGCGCTACTCGGACGTTCTCCCGGCCACGACTGACCTCAACACGCGCTTCAGCCGCCGCGTCCAGCTCGCGATTCCGCTGGTGAGCGCCGCTATGGACACCGTCACCGAGGCCCGCCTCGCGATCGCGATCGCCCAGATGGGCGGCATCGGAGTCATCCACCGCAACCTTTCCGCTGAGGCGCAGGCCGCCGAGGTGGCCAAGGTGAAGCGCTCGGAGAGCGGCATGGTCGTGGATCCGGTGACGGTCCCGCCAGACGCTCCGATTTCCTTCGCCCTCGAACTCATGGAGCGCCACGGCATCTCCGGGCTCCCGGTAATCCAGGAAGGCCGCCTCGTCGGCATCCTGACCAGCCGCGATCTGCGTTTCGAAACGCGCTACGACCTCCGGGTTCACGAACTCATGACGAGGACGCCGCTCCACACCGCACCGCTCGGCACGACTCTCGAGGAAGCGAAGGCCATTCTCCATGAACACCGGGTGGAGAAGCTTCCGGTCCTCGACGAGCACGGCGCCCTCGCCGGGTTGCTTACGGTCAAGGACATCCAGAAGGCCATGGCGTATCCGGACGCCACCAAGGACAGCCTGGGCCGCTTGCGCTGCGCCGCCGCAGTGGGGGTCGGGGACAGCGCGATCGCCCGCGCCGAAATGCTCGCGGAGCGGCAGGTGGATGCCATCGTGATGGACACCGCCCACGGCCACACCAAGAGCGGCCTGGAGACCGTGCGACGGTTGAAGGCCGCGCTCCCCGAATCGGTGGACGTGGTCGCCGGGAACATCGCCACTCCCGAGGCCGCGCGGGATCTGATGGAAGCCGGCGCCGACGGCGTGAAGGTGGGGATGGGGCCCGGCTCGATCTGCACGACACGGATGGTGGCGGGCACCGGAATGCCGCAGTTTTCCGCAATCCGACAAGTCCGGCCGGCCGCGAAAGTCCCGGTGATCGCGGACGGCGGGATTCGCTTCAGCGGCGACATCGTGAAGGCGATCGCCGCCGGCGCGGAATGCGTCATGATCGGCAATCTGCTCGCCGGGAGCAACGAGAGCCCCGGCGAGACGATCCTCTACCAGGGCCGCACCTTCAAGAGCTACCGCGGGATGGGTTCACTGGGCGCCATGAGCGGCGAGTCGGCAGACCGCTACTACCAGGCGGGCCGTCCCGCCTCGAAGCTGGTGCCGGAAGGGATCGAGGGACGGGTGCCCACCAAGGGTGCGCTGGCCGGAGTGGTTGAGCAGCTCACCGGGGGTCTGCGCTCCGGCATGGGCTATACCGGCTGCCGCAACATTCCGGAGTTGATGCAGTATGAGGACTTCGTTCAGGTGACCGGAGCCGGACATCGCGAGAGCCACGCGCACGACGTGGTGGTCACCAAGGAAGCCCCAAACTACCGGTTGGAATAATGGTCACTGCCCCCGGATCCCGCCGTCTGCGGATCGGCTTGCGCAACCGGGGCGCGGTCGCGACCGGCCTGATCGTCGTACTCGGGATCGCTCTCTCGCTCTCCTGCCGCCAGACCGGCCAACCGCGGCTGATCACCGTGTACGTGCCGGACATCGCCGTGTCCCTGCCACTTCCCCAGGGATGGACCTCCGCCTCGAACCAGCAGGGCGGCTACCAAATGACGACCTTCACCGGTCCGTCGGTGGACGTTCCCGAGCGGGACGGGATCCAGGTGCAGGTAATGGCCGGTCCGGCGCCCCCGGACCAGACGCTCCGGGAGGTCGCTGACCGCTTCTACATCGGTGAGCAGATCGTGCTTTCCGAAGAGCCATTCCAACTCGGCGCCACCGAGGGTTTCGTCTGGACCTTCGAATGGGACCGGCGCCCGCAAGCGGGCCGTCTGCTCTTGATCGAGAGACAGGGGATCCTCTACGGAGTGTTCGCCACCGGAGAGGCGCGAAGCGTCCTGGCCTACGGGCCCACCCTCGACCGCATGTACGCGGGGTTCTCAATCGAGGCCGCGGACTACTTCGACGTGTACGAGGACCCCGATTTCGATCTCGCCCTGCGGTATCCGCAGAGTTGGACCCGTTCCCACTTCCTCCGGGAACCCGGCGAAACGCTCTTCGTGGGCTTCCGCAGCGGCCCGCTGGCGGTGGACGCCGACGGCACCACCGTCCACGCGACGCTTGAGGTCACGGTCAGCAACGCCGCACCGGGAGTGACACTCGAGGGCTTCTACAGCGCCGCCGCGGAGAGTCTCGGGGAGAACTACCGGATGCTCCGCCACGACATCCTCGAGGACGGCCGCGGGATCGCCGTGCTCTACTCGGTAGAGACCCAGTTGGCCGACTATCTGGAATGGGCGATCTACAACCTGGTGGACGACCGGACCTACCTGTACCGCTTCCATTGCCGCAACCGCCTCTACCGCGCGATCCAGCCCTGGCTCAACGAGATAGCCACCCAGTTCGCGAGCAGCGACTAGCAGCCCGTGGAGAAAGCACCCCGCACTGCACCCCCGGCGAGGAAACCCGAGTCTGTGGGAATTCTTCGGATGCGGGGCGCTTTCCCCACGGGATGGTGGGGAAAATCGCTACGCGATTCTCCCCACCTTTTCCTGCGGGGAGGGGACACCCCTCCCCACACCCCTCCCCGGCGGCGCTCCGCGCCGCGAGCGCTCGATGGCCAACTCTGTCCGCAGGCCTTCAGGTGCGGCGCGTAACTGCACGGGTAAATTCCGCTTGAGGAAGGTTTGTTGACGGTGCACAAGTGGCGTGTCGCCGCGTTCACATTGGCGGCGCTCGGCCTAGCGGCAGCGGGCGCCGCCCAGGACGATCGGGACCGGACGCCGGGCGATCAGCTCCAGAGCGGAATCGCTGCGAGCCGCTCATCGGCCACGCTGCGGCTGCCCGATCCTCCCGCAACTTCGCCGAGCGCCGCCGAACTCGTCCGCATGACCCGCGAGGAACGGGTCCGGGCGCTGAAGGCCAGAACCTGGGAAATCCACGCCGAGCGGATTCGGGAGCCTATCGAGGTGGACGGTTGGCTGGACGAGGCCGCCTGGGAACGCGCTCGCCCCATCGGCGACTTCTACGAGCAGCAGACCGACGAGGGCCTGCCCTCGACCGAGAAGACCATCGTTCGGGTCGTCTATGACGACGAAAACCTCTACTTCGGGTTCTTCTGCACGGTGGGCGAGCACATGGACGAAGGCCACGCGTCGCCCCACGCGGAGCGCCGCGCCGAGGAGAGCCGTCCGCGCACGATGTTCCGAGACGAGAACATCGGCAGCGACGACGCGGTGGCGATCATGCTGGATGCCTACAACGACCAGCGCAGCGCCGTTTTCCTCGCCACCAACGCGAACGGCATCCTCTTCGACATGAGCCAGAACGGCCAGGGTCCGCGAACCCGGAACCTCAACTGGGACATGGTCTGGGCGTCTCAGGGACAGCTGGTTCCGGGCGGCTGGACCGCTGAGGTCCAGATTCCGTTCAAGTCACTCCGTTTCGAAAGGCCGCTGCCGGGTCAGCCGGTGGTCTTCGGCGTCGGTTTCAAACGGAACATCCCCATGAAGACCGAGGAGGTGTACTGGCCGTTCGTCTCCAATGATTCGACCTGGTATCGCCCCGCCGAGCTCGGCAAGTTGCGCGGACTCGAGGGCATCCAGCCCGGCCGCAATCTGGAGATCCGGCCCTACGCGCTCGGTCAGGTGAACGGGGGCGGCGAATGGACGGGTGAGCGGGGATATTCCGACGGCGGCCTCGACGTCAAGTGGGGCGTGACCCCGGGGCTCACCGCGGACTTCACCTGGAACACCGACTTCGCCCAGGAGGAGGTGGACGATCTCCAGATCAACTTCACCCGTTTTTCGCTGCGGTTTCCCGAAAAGCGGCAGATATTCCTGGAGGGGCAACGCAATTTCGCGTTCGGCGAGCACCGGGACGCCGACATCGTCTTCACCCGGCGGATAGGACTCTCGGACGAGGGCCGCGCCGTCCCCATTCTGGGTGGAGGACGACTCTCCGGGCGGCAGGGCGCCTACACCGTGGGCCTCTTGGGGATGACGACCGCGGCCACCGACAACGCGGTGGGGGAACGATTCGCGGTGGCCAGGGTGCGCCGCGACCTCTTTTCGCGCTCCTCGATCGGCGCCGTCTTCACCGACCGGAGCAGCGGCGGGGCCTTCAACCGGGTCGCCGGGCTGGATACCAGCCTGCACTTCCGTGACGCCTGGAGCTTCGAGGGCATCTGGGCTCGGGTGTTCGAGGAAACCGGGCAGAGCAGCCCGGGTCTCGCCAGCGGGCGGTTGATGTACGAGGACGACCTGCTCGGCGGGACGGTGAAATTCATCGAGATCGGCGAGAACTTCCATCCGGGAATCGGTTTCGTACCGCGCACCGGGATGCGCAAGACCTTCCTGGAGGGGCGGGTTTCGCCCCGCCCGAACATTTCCTGGCTCCGGCAGTTCCATCTGCGGGCGAACCTGAACAACACCCTGAACCTCGAGAACGTGCTGGAGACGCGGCGCGGCACCGTGAACGGCCGCGCCACCTTCGAGAGCGGGGATGCAGTCTCCTTCGAGTTCACCGACCAGTACGAGTTCACCAACGCCGACTATTCGATCAGGGGCGTGACGATCCCCGCGGGGGAGTACCCGTTCCGGCGGGCCCAGGTTTCGCTGAACACCTACCACCGCCGTTACGCCTCGGTCCGCGCCAGCTACGAATTCGGCGGTTTCTGGGGCGGGACCCGCGACCTCTGGACGGTCGGGACGAACTACCGGATCAACAAGAACTTCGGGCTGCGCGGCAACTACGCCTACAACCGGATTCGTCTGCCCGGGGGAGATCTGGACACGCACCTGGTCTCCACCCGGATGCAACTCGCCTTCCGGAACAACCTCATCCTCCTGGGTCTTTTCCAGTACAACAACGCGACCGGCGACCTGGCCTCGAACATCCGTTTCAACTGGATCCCTAAACCGGGCACCGACTTCTTCCTCGTCTATACCGAACTCGACGAGTGGTCGGATTTGTTCTTCGTCCGGAACCGCAGCCTCTCGGTCAAGCTGAACTACCTCTTCCGGATTTGAAAGGGAACGCCGGGCAGTTGCTGTGAAAATGCAGCCCCGCGGGGACGCCGACAACTCGGATGGCGCGCTGGCAAGGGAACGCCGACCTCCGGCCAGTTCTCCCGGTGGGGGCCGGCACAGCGGCCCGCAGGGCCGCGGCGGCAGAGACCCCAACCGTCGGAATAACTCCGACTCCGCACGTACCCTGAGGGCAGGATGGCGCGCGACAGCGGAGCGCTGGCCAGCTCTCCCGGTGGGGGCCTCCGACCGGCATCGCGCGGGAGCGCGAAACCCGCGCCGGCTACGCTGCGCCATGTCAACGTGAGAGCCGCGTCCTTTCATGACGGGCGAGGGTGTGCAGGAGGACCCGATCATGCGGGTTTCTCCCGGTGGGGCCCTTCAGACCGGCATCGCCCCGCGTAGCGGGGCGAAACTCCTACCGCTACTCACCCGTATCGCAGCCACTTGGCCAGGGATGGCGAAACGCCCCCCTGCCGAGGAACACCGCTCCCGGCGCACGGCAATGGGAACAGCGGGTTACGGTCCATTTTCCTCCGAGGCACTGGCAACGAAATTGCATGACGTGACATCGCATTACGCCCGGACCTCCGGGTCCGGACGTGCCCTTGGCATCGTGATCCGGATGGAGGTCCTACCCATGCCGAAGAAACTGCTGGCGCTCGGTTCCCTGGCGGCGGTGTTGCTCACCGCTTCGGCCGCTCCCGCCGTCACTCCGGGCGAAGACACCGGAGTCATGGTGGACGCCTTGGTGCTCGATCGCGCTGGGAATCCAGTCGCCGGACTGAACCGAGGCGACTTCGAGGTCCTCGTCGGCGACCGGATCCGTCCCGTCGCCGGGGTACAGATAGTTGTGGCCGAAACCGCGCCACGCCGCTTCGTCTTCGTCTTCAACCGCCGCGGCGCGCTCCCGGCGCAACTCAAGCGGGCGCAGCGTGGTCTCGCGGAGTTCGTGTCTTCCCGCTTTGGGGATCTTGACGAGGCGCTCTTCGTGGACTTCGCCGAGGTGCCGCGGATCACCCGTGGGTGGCGAACGGGATCGGGCGAGGCTCTTCCGGAGGTCCACAACATCACCCCGATGGGTTTCCGGAGTCCGGTCGGGGCCGCCCAGGATGCCGCCGACGCGGCCTTCATGCTCCATGCTCTGGCCGAGCGGCTCGCCGAGATCCCGGGGCGGAAAATGGTGATCCTGTTCTCGGGCAGCCTCAGCACCTTCGCCGGGGAGCCGGGAGGAGATCTCGAGCCGGTTGCCCCCTGGGGCTGGGCTGATCCGCCTTCATCAAAAGCGGGAGCGGACGACGCGCTGGCTGCTCTCACTTACGGCTTCAACGCCGCGAACGCCTCCGTCTATGCGCTCCGCTCCACCTCGAAGGAGCGAGGCCGCGGGAAGAGGGCGTCTTGGTCGCCGACCGCCGGGAGTACAACGCGAGCACCGGTCGCACGCTGGCCCGCAATACCCAGGCCGGGCGAAGGCAGGAGGCGTTCACCCGACCGGCGGACGACTTCCTCTCCTCGTTGGCGGCCGAGACCGGTGGGACCTATACCGCGCGGGCGACCGACTTCGGACGCATCCTCGACGGAATCGAGGCATCAAACCGGCTCTGGTACGAGCTGACCTTCTCGCCGGGCGAATCCGCCACCCCGGGGGTGTTCCGGAGACATGAGGTGAGGGTACGGAACCGCCCGGGTCTCACCGTGGTCGTCCGCCCGGGGCACGTCGTTCCCGAGTAGCGGGCGCGAGCAACAGCAAACCTGTGATGTCCCACTTGCCGATTCCGATCACGGCGGCGCTAGCGCTTGCGGCCGCCGGCGCCGCTGCCCAGCCGTCCGCGTCTCCGGCCGCGGCGCTGGTGGATTTCCTGATCCTCGACGAGGACGGGAAGCCGGTCGAAGTGTTGTCGCGTCCGATTTTTTTGGCAGGCCAGCTCCCCGGCGGGAGGGTGTTTCCGTGATCCAAGCGCTGTCCCTTCGCGCCCCACGGGGCTCCTTGCTCCTCGCGCTCGCGCTCGTTGCCGCGGCCTCCCCCGCAGATGGGGGCACGGGGCTACGACAGGACACCCAGCCACTGACGGCGCTCGAAGTGGTGGTGCTCGACCGCGACGGAGAACCCGTCTTCGGCCTGACGAAGCGCGACTTCGCCGTCACGAGGAACGGCGCCAACTACGCCGTTACCGGCGTCGAGGAGCAGGCCGCCGGAAAAGCCCCGCGCCGGTTCGTCTTCGTCTTCAACCGCCGCGGTGCGGATGCCTCGCAACTGAGCCGCGCACTCCGGGGACTCCAAGCGTTCATCGAGGAAAGCGTGCTGGATTCCGACGAATCGCTGTTCGCGGATCTCGGCGAGACCCTGCGGATCGGCCGAGCGTTCGGTCCGGGAAGAGGGGTGGCGCTCGCGGGACTTGAGACCATTCCGGCCATGGGGTACCGGAGCCCCGCCGGGACCGAGGATGACGCCGCGGGCACGGCGAGGATGCTGGAACTGGTCGCCGAGCGGCTTGCGGCGGCTCCGGGACGCAAGATCGTGGTGATGTTCTCGCGGAGCCTCAGCAGCTTTTCCTGGAGTGGCGAGCAGCCGGGCACGATCCGGAAGGCGGACCTCCCCCGCATCCGTTCCGACCCACGCGGCCAACTGGATGCCGGGCTGGCGCCGATCACCCAGCGGCTCGGCGCCGCGCAGGCGACGGTTCACGTTCTCCACCTTGCCGGCGTGCAGGAACTCGAGGACAGGATCCTGACCGCGGACCGCGGCGAGTTGATCGTCAACGACACCCGGGTTAGCGGGAACATCTTTTCCTCATCCACCCGCGAGCGTCGTCAGCGTGCGGTCTCACCCCGCGCTGCGGACGACATCCTGTCCAGCTTTGCCGCCGAGAGCGGGAGCCTTTACTTCGCCCGCGCCACGGGGTTCCGGAAGCCGCTCGATCGCATCGCGGCCCGGAACGAACGCTGGTACCGGCTGAGTCTCGTTGGAGAAGATGAGGCTGCCGAGAGACAATCCGGTGTCCCGCAGGTTCTCGTTCCGGGGTGTGGCAACTGCACGGTACTGCCGGCAACACACCCGGAATGAGGGAGCGGGAACGGACTTCATGCTGAGGGATCCCCGTCCGCCGCGCCGCGTCTCACGAACCGCACTCGCCCTGGCACTGACCGCCCTCGCGCTTTCGGCGGTCGGAATCGCCGCGCTGGCCGCCGGCCAGACGTTCCGGTTCCGCGCCGCCGCCACCCGGGTCATCGTGGACGTGTTGGTCCTCGACGACGACGGGAACCCGGTCCCCGGTCTCACCGCCGACGACTTCGAACTCTTCGAGGAAGAGGAGCCCCAGCGGGTGGCGAGCCTCGACGTCGTGGATTGGCAGCACTACGAATTGGGGGAGGCCATCCCGGAGGAGACCCCGGCAGCGCCCAACCTCGAAGCTGCCGACACGGGCAACACTTCTCCCCGCCGGTTCGTGCTCGTGTTCAACCGCCGCGGCGCCGATCCGGTGAACCTCCGGCGCGCGAAGCGCGGGCTCGAGGAGTTCGTGATCGAGCACATGGTGGACGGGGACGAAACCATGATCCTGGAGTTCGCTCACACCGTCCGCGTGCTCCAGGAGTTCTATTCGGGCAAGGAGCAGACGCTTGCGAATGTCCGCCGGATTGTTCCCGGAACCTACCAAAGCCCCGTCGGGCCCGAGATCGACGCCCGCGACTCCTACGAGATGCTCTTTGCGCTCGCGGACGCGCTCGAGTCAGTGGAGGGGCGCAAGATCGTCGTCTTCCTCTCCATGAACCTCCAGACCTTCGCCGACCCCCGGCAGCTCGTCGGCGAAATCGCCGGCACCGAAGTGGACCAGTTCCCCGGGCGGAAGGCGCTTGACATGACGCGAAGTCTCCGGGAGGCGATCCTCCAGTTGAATCACTCGAACTCCACCCTCTACATGGTTGACCTGACAGGCGTATACGGCAACGAGAACAACATCCTGAACCCCAGCCTGAACGCCTTCGACGTCCTCGGGAACCCGCTGCCCGTCGAGCCCAACGATCACCCACTCACCCGGATGGAGGCCGCTGCCAACATCCCCGCCGAAGGCGGCGCCGCGTCCCTGGCGATCGCCACCGGAGGAACGTACTTCCCGAACCAGACGAACTTCGCGGTTGCGCTGAACCGCATCGGCATCCAGAACCAGCTCTACTACCTCCTGTCCTTCTCTCCCACCAAGACGGAACTGGACGGCGAGTATCGGCAGATCGCGGTGCGGGTCCGCGACCGGCCGGACCTCCGGGTCATCGCCCGGCCCGGCTATTTCGCGCGGCGCCGCGGCGAAGTCATCGAAGCGGCCGCCCGCGGCGACTACGGGTACGCCTTCCCGGAGGACCTGAACACCTACGCCTATCTCCTGAATCCCCGTCCTCACGGCGCTTTCGGAGTGCTGGCCGCGGCGCTCCCCGAGTCGTCGCTGGAAGAGCCGGCCGAACTGCGGCTGCGGGTGGTGGGCCCCGGAGGGACCGTGCTGACCGAGGCGTCGGGCTCGGTGGACATCCGGCGTTTCTGGATCTCGACGCCGGCCGAGTTGCCCTCGGGAACACTCCAGCTCGAGTTGATCGTGGAGCGGGGCGGCCGGCAGATCCACGCCGGGTCATCGGCATTGGTCATCCCCGCGGGATTCGGGGAAACCTTCTCGCTGTCCAGTGTCTTCCCGTTCGTCGCCGAGGAACACGGGCCGGAAGCGGCCGGGCCGCCGGTGAGGCCGGTAGCCGCCTTCTCGCGGGCGGAGGAGGCACGCGTCGCCTTCTTCATCTTCCCGGGACGGGAGGATCCGGTTGCCCAGGTACGAATTGCCTACGAGATTCGGAACGCCGCGGGGGAAATCGCCGTGGAAGCGGAGCGGCCGGGACGCCTCGATCTCGACCCGCGGCGGCCGGAGGGCACACCCATCATGCTGTCGCTGCAGACGGCGGCTCTGCGAGCCGGGCATTACACGGCAGTCGTCCGGGTCATCGACGACAGCCAGAACCGCTCCGCTGTTGGAGAGCTTCCCTTCCTGGTCCGTTGAGCGGTTTCCGGGCGGGGCCGTAAACTCGGGCAAATCCGGATCATCGGCGCTGATCGCCCTGGCCCCGCCCAGAAACCGCCCGGCGCTTCGCGCCGCGAATCGAAACTCCCTTGCGCGCCTCCGGCGCGCGGCGGCGAGTTCCGATTCGTCGTTACCTTTTTGTGAAAGGGGAGAATCCCCCCTTTCACACTTTCCCCCGAACTCGCGAGCAGCGAACAAAGTTCGCTGCCATCGGTCCTTTGGCTCGATCAGTTCCCGGACAACGACGGCATCGGGCACAACAAAGACAGCGAGGAAGAACGCGGACCGCCAGTGGGCCGCGCAGTCACGCCCATTCGGTCGAGAACCCGTGACCCAGCCGGTGGCGGGGATCGAGCGGGAACTGGTGGAACCCGGTGATATGCGCGGAGCCGGTGATCTCGGGAACGATGGCTTTCCGGCCGCCAACCTCGGTCTCTTCGACAACTCGCGCGCGAAACATTCCGCCGGTCACGCTCTCGACTCGCACCGTGGCGTCCGGGCGCAACGCTCCCTTCCGGTGCAGCACCGCGAGACGTGCGCAATTGCCCGTCCCGCCCGGGGAGCGGTCGAACTGACCCGGACCGAACACATGCACGTTTCGATACGTCGCGGCGGGATCTTCGGCCCGCGCCAGCACGGTGGCGATGTTGATGTGGTTGCTTCCGGGGATCTCGGGATGGCGGACAGCCAGATGCCGGTTCGCCGCCTCCCGCGCCCGCATTCCGAGGTCCACCACCTCCCGGATGTTGCGCAGGGACACTTCGATCCCCAGAGCGTCGGCATCCACGTAGACGAACCAGTTGCCCCCGTATGCGACGTCGACCTTCAACTCACCGATCCCGGGTACGGGAAGCGTTGCATCCAGGTGCTCTACGAAGGAAGGCACGCCGCGGAAGGTGACCGACACAGCGCGTCCGTCTTTCACCTGCACCACTGATTCCACCATGCCGGCCGGCGTCTCGAGCCGGATACGGCGGCGGGGCCCCTCGCCGGGCGCCATTCCCAGTTCGACCAGCACCGTCGAGACTCCGATGGTGGCGTGACCGCACATGTCCAGGTAGCCGCCGTTGTCCATGAAGAACATGCCGAACTGGGCATCCGGCCCCGCCGGTTCGGTCAGCACGCAGCCGAACATGTCCTTGTGCCCCCGGGGTTCCGCGACCAGCGCGGTGCGGAGATGATCCAGGTGACGCCGGAAGAAATCGCGCTTTTCGCAGATTGTCTGGCCAGCCAGATGGCCGATCCCGCCGGTGATGATCCGGGTGGGCTCCCCCTCGGTATGGGTGTCCACCGCGTTCAGCCAGCGGGATGCCTGCATTGTTAATCCTCCGGATCAGCCGCGCTCACTACGCAGCGGTTTGTGGTTCCAGAGCAAGGAGCTCAGGAAAGTTGCGACGGAAGCCATCGCCACGATGATGCCAAACGCGCCGTTCCAGCCGTAGGTTTCGATCAGGTACCCCATCCCGACTCCCGTGAAAATGGCGCCCGCCGCCCCGATCATGTCCACGATCCCGGAAGCGGAGGCCGCGGCTTTCTCTCCTCCGAAATCCATCACCATCGCTCCGGACATCAGCGAATAGGGGCCGTAGAGCGTGAAGCCGACGAGGCCGAGCGCCGCCGCCAGCCACAGTGTCTCGCCGGCCGGCAAGCGGCTGAACGCGTAGATCGAAAGAGTCAGGGCGGCGCACAGGACCGCGAGGACGGGACCTCGCCGGGCGCCGAGACGGTCCGAAACCCACCCGGCGGTGATCGACCCGGCCGAGCCAAGCAGAGGGAACATCGCCGAGGCCGCGGCCGCCGCGCCGATGCCGGCGCCAGCCTGGACGAGATAGCCCACCGACCAGCCCCAGAAGCAGTAGCGGATGATGGAGAGGAGCAGGTAGCTCGTGCACATGATCCAAAACGCGGGGCTGGAGAGCATCCGGCGGCGCCACCATCCGGCCCCCGCGTTTTCGGGAGGAGCCGGCGCCGTCGTCACCGGCGTCGAATGCCGGGACGCGTCCGGCAGCTGCGGCTTCACGAAACGGTAGAGCGCCACCCCAAGGAGCGCCAGCAACGCGGCGTGCGCCCAGAAGAGTCCGGACCAGCCAAGCGCCACGATTGCGACCGCAGCGGATGCGCGGGCCAGGAAGTCCCCGAGCTGGTAGCTGATCGACATGAATCCCGTCACCCGGCCGCTCTCCCGGCTGGGGTACCAGCGGGCCAGGATGGGCATGATGGCCAGCCAACCCATGGTCTGGAAGTACGCGTTGACCCCCCAGATCACCACGAAGAACAGGAGTTCCTGGCCGAACCCGAAGACGGCGTTCATCAGGGCGGAGCCGAAAACGCCGACGAAGAACATCGCCTTCCCGCCGACCCGGTCGCCGAGGAAGCCGTTCAGAAGCTTCGAAGCCGCGTACACCGCGAAGTACACGGACAGGATCAGGCCGGTCTGGGTGTTCGAATAGTCGAAAGCTTCGCCGATCAACGGCAGCGCCACCGGGACGGTCACCCGGCCCAGGTAGTAGCCGGAATAGCCGACGAAAAGCAGCGCCGTCAGCAGTAGCCGCGCTCGGCGGAAGCCGCCTAGGGCCCCCTTGTCAGGCATGTTTCCGAGCCGATTCCGGCGCCACCCGCGGCGTTAGCAGCCTGTGGTGAAACCCACGTGAGCGCCGAGACGGGCGAGGCGCCCGGCTGACAAGGCGCGCGAGGGAGGAATACCGGGTGTATTTCGACCGAAGCGCCACGCAGAGCCTCGCGAAGCGGGGCGGTTCAGGCGGGATGCATCGCCCGTCGAACGCCGCGTGGGTTTTGCCACAGGCTGCTAGCAACAAATCAGCCCGGCAGGTCAGCCCGGCAGGGCCGATCAGTACTTCCACCCGCGGATATCGGCGCCGCGCGGCGCGTTCTCCGTGACGTGCGTCGCCATCTCCCGCAGGAGTTCGGCGTTCGTGATCGGTGTCCAGCCGTGTCCCTTGTTCGGCCGGCCGTAGCGGAAAGAGCCCCCGTAGGCGGGGTTATCGGTGGCCTCGAGGAACTCCTCCATGAGGTTCACGGGAAGGTTGAAGTAGTAGTTGTCCATGTCCCCGCAGAGGAAGTGCAGCTTGCCCACGAGGTCGGGGCCGATCTCGGTCCAGTTCGCCTCCAGGTAGTAGCGCAGGTCGTACCCGTTTTCCCGCCAGTAACGTGCGACCTCGTGGTCGATGGCGCCGGTCCGTTTGTTCCAGAGCGGCCGCGGATAGCCGTCCTCGCCCACCGGCCCGAAGGACGCCTCCCAGGCTTCCAGGTAGTCGGTGGACCTGCCCCGGCTGCCGAGTGCCGCCGCCAACCGGCTCAGTTCGCGGATGCTCTGGAGGGGTTGCCCCTCGTCCGACCGGAACGCGGTGCGCTCCGGAGCAAGCTGTCCTTCACTCCAGCCGGGAGCATGGAACGCGTTTTCGTCCTCGTAGATGTTGACCAGGAAGAGCCGCCGGAAGTCGATGGGGTCCGGGTAGAAGACCCAGGCGCCGCCGAAATCGGTGGGTCGGTGGGCCTGGAGCGCGAGCGCCTCGTATCCCCCGGTCGAACCTCCGGTCAGCAGGCGCGCCCATCCCTCGGGGACCATGCGGAACTGCTCCTCGAGATGAGGGATCAGTTCGGTCATGAGGGCGTCCTGGTACGGCCCGTTGTTCGCCGAGTTCACCGCGTAGGAGTCGTCGAAGTAGGGGGTCGGGTGCTGGAAAGTGACGCCGATCATCCGCGGGAAGCCCGGTGAGCGCCATGACTCGAAGAACTCGAAGCCGTTTTCGACCCCGCGCGCTTGCCGCGCGGCGCGCGCGGCAGACGATTCCTCCACCGGCTCGGTCGAAAAACCGAAGGCCGGCGCCAGGCTGAAGTGGCCCTGTTGGTACACCGTGGGGTAGAAGGTTTCCGGGTGGGCGTCGTAGCCATCGGGGAGCAGCACCGTCGCACCCAAAAAGACCGGCTGGCCCCAGAACTCACTCAGGCGCGGGCTCTCGATCTTCACCCGCCGCACCCATTCGTCATCGGGCGGGACCACCACCTCCGGCAACTCCTCAACGAGCCGCAGCCGGACGGAATACCCGCTCGCGGCGTCGAGCCGCACTCGCTGCGCATCGCTGAGCAGGGTGCCGGGAGCCCAGTTGAAGTGCTGCCCTTCCCACTCGTCCCGATGCGCCCGGATCACGTGGCCGTCAGCGCGGCGAAACTCGGTATAGACGGCGAGGAGCGCCTGGACGTAGTAGTCGCCGGCAGGGAACTCGGCGAGGCTTTCTACCGGGTATCCGAGCGTGGAGGCGTCAAGGACCGCGGGTTCTCCCGGCTCAAGTCCCTCTACATCCACAGCGAAGAAGGGAGCCCCGCGCACGTTCGAAACCGGCTGGTGTCCCAGGCTGCGCTGCCGGATCGCTGCGATGTCAGGCTCGGTGCCGATGACCACATAGACGCGGCCGGTGATCGGCCCTTCGTGGAGTTCGCCCGGAAAGGAGACCTCGATGCGGGTTTCGGGAGCCTCCGGAGCGCAGGCGGCGAACCCGGAGAGGGCCGCCGCGGCCAGGAACCGGCTCACCAACCGGCCGCGTGCCCCTCGCGACGCTTGTCCGGGCCTCCCGAAAGGACTCCGGAACCCGGATAGATCTTGATCGCGTTCAGCATCCCGATGCGGCTCGGAGGCTCCCGCAGGCGATGCCCTCTCGCGTTCAGGGCTTCCCTTACCTCGTCCGAGAAGTCCTTCTCGAGCACGAGGTCCGTTCCGTCCATATAGGGGATCGAGTTCGCGAGATAGCGCACCACGAAACGCGGAGCGGTCACCGCCGCCGGAGCGTCCATCTCGTAGTCGAGGGCTCGCACCAGCACCTGCAGGATGGTCTGGGGAATGGTCCAGCCGCCGGCTGATCCGAGGGCGAAGTAGGGCTTGTCGTAGCGGGTCACGAGTGTCGGGCTCATCACGAAGCGCGGCCGCTGGCCGCCCTCGATGAGGTTCACGTCCTCCGGATCGAGGCTGAAGTAGGACATGCCGTTGTTGAAGATGATCCCGGTCTCCGGGACCACCACGCCGGCAGGCAGCATCAGTGTCTGGGTGATCGTCACCACGTTGTGGTCCTTGTCCACCACGGTGTGGTGGGTGGTGTGTTCCACCGCGGTTGGCGCGTCGCTCTCGGGGCGCACCGCCGCGTGGAACTGCGCCCGCGCCAGATCGATCCGTTCCGCCTGCTGCGCCGCGTACTCCTTCGAGAGCAGCCGGTCGAGCGGGATGTCGGCGTAGTCCTTCCCGGTGTTCCAGGTGTCCTCGTCCACGAAGGCGAGCTTCATCGCCTCGGCGACCAGGTGGATGAATTCCTCGGAGTTGTGTTCGAGCGCGGCGACGTCGAACTGCTCGAGGATGTTGAGCGCCTGCAGCACGGTCATTCCCGAACCGCCCGGAGGCTGGCTGTACACCGTATAGCCACGGTAAGTGATCGCGAGCGGCTCGCTCCAGCGCGCGCGGTAGTTCGCAAAGTCCTCCACGGTGAGGATGCCGCCGTTGCTCTGGAAGAAGTCCACCACGGTTTCCGCGAGCGCCCCGCCGTAGAGGATCTCGGGCCCGCTCTCCGCGACGGCCTGGAAGGTCTTCGCCAGGTCGGGCTGCTTCAGCACCTCGCCCACCGGCCAGGGCTTCCCGCCCTTGAAGAAGATGCTCGCCCCGTAGGGATAGCGGGCCACGTCGGCGCCGAATCCGCTCGTCCCGAAGGGCCCGTTCACCGCCGGGCTGACGGCGAAACCCCCTTCGGCGTACTCGATCGCCGGCGCCAGGACTTCCGCCCAGGACATCGAGCCGTACTCTTCGAGCAGGGCCGCCCAACCCGCGAGGTTCCCGGGGACGAGCGGCGCCATGAAGCTGTCACGGGCGGGATGGGTCCGATCCCAGAGGCGGCTTCCCGCCGTGAACGCTTCGGGATCCGCGGCGGCTGGCGCGGCGCCGATGAAATCCACCGACCGGACTTCCGCTTTCTCGGCGTCGTAGATCAACGCGTAGCCGCCGACGCCGCCCAGCCCGGACATGAGCGGCTCCACCACCGCGAGCACCGCCGCACTCGCCACCGCCGCGTCGAAGGCGTTGCCTCCCGCCTGCAGCATCCGGAGCCCGGCTTGCGCGGCGAGCGGGTGGGAGGTCACCACCATGCCGTTGACGCTCATGCCAGCGCCTTCGGCCGGTCCGCGGAGCGCTGGACCGAGCAACAGCCCGAGTCCCAGCCCCGCAGCCGCCAGGGTCAGGAAGAGTCGTTTCCTGCGCATCCATCGGCCTCCTGTCGATACGCGCCGGTCTGTCGTCGGGCGGCCGGCGGTTTCTGGATGATACGCACCGCGCACGGACGGCCACGGAGTGCCGGTCCGGGGCCTCCCCGGGAAACCGCGTGCGGCGCTCCGCGCCGGAGCCCGTCGGAAGTGGTCCCTCGCCGCCAACTCGACCGGGCGCAAGGATTCCGGCCAAGATGGACTGGTGCAAACGTCCGCTGGAGAAGATGGGCAGGCCGTGGGCCCCGGACGGGCGCTTGCTCCATCATGAGGACCCGCAGGAAGTGCGTAAGGATTCCCCGGACCGATGCCTTCGCTGATCCTCGCCGCCCTCATGTTGCAGACCTCCCCCGCCTACGAAGCCCAACGGACCTCGGCCGATCCGGCCGCCCTGCTGTCCCCTGGTGCTGCGGCATGGGAGGACGCCCGGGAAGTGGTCTGGGGGGCCGCGCCCTACCGCACCCGGTTCCGGGCGCTCTGGAGCGAGAGAGGGCTCCACCTGCGGTTCGAGTCCGAGGACGACGGGCCGTGGTTCACGATGACGAAGCGCGACGATCCGCTCTGGGAGGAGGAAGTGGTCGAGATCTTCCTCGACCCGCTGGGCGACGAGCGCTACGTCGAGGTGGAGCTGAACCCGGCGAACGTGGTCTGCGACCTCAGGAAGCTCGGGCCGGGGGAAGTCGCTTCCGACCCGATCGGGCACATGGACCGGGGGTTCGCGGTCACCGGAATGGAGACCGCGGTTTCGGACGCGGACGGGTCCTGGATCGGGACCCTGTTCCTGCCCTGGGACGGCCTCGGCCTCCCCGGCCCGCCCCTGCCCGGCTCCGAATTCCCCTTCAACATCTTCCGCATCAAGCGTCCCGGCGGCCCCGAAGCGCCGGAAGAAGGCGCCGTCTTCGCCGCCTGGTCCCCGACCGGCAGCCCGAGCTTCCACGTACCGGAGGCATTCCGCCCCCTACGCCTCGTTCCGTAGGGAACCCAGGCCGTTCGCCCGCAACGGCGACCGGCAAGGACCCCCACCCCGGAGAAACCCCCATGATCGGATCCGCCCGCACACCCCGCGTGGCACGTAAGTGCAGTTCCGGGATGGTGCGCGTCTCGGCGCCCAAGCCACCAGGCGGAGCGACGCGCAGGCACGGGAACGCCGACCTCCGGTCGGCACCGCGGCCCGGCAGGGCCGCGAAAGGAGAGTCGCCTGGTGCCCGGATGGCACGACCCTGCACTCCGCGAAACTGCGCGGTAATCCTTGGCCCGGTCCGCGTCATGGCTGACAGCAGCACTACGCCTTTCGCCCGCCTCCGGCGGGCGGTGCCGACCGGAGGTCGGCGTTCCCTGACCGGCGGCGCCATCCGGATGGCTATCGTACCCGCGGGACCTGCACTTACACACCAACTGACGCCCGCCACGGCGCTCACGTCAGCTTGACCGCAGGCCGGTATCACGAGACCGAAACGCCGCCATCAGGGATAGCCTCTCCCCGCTCACGTGAGGTGACCCGCATGTTCTTCCCACGACCGAGGACTCTGAGGACCACGGTTCTCCTGTTCGCGCTTGCCGTTTCGGTTCCCGCGGCGGCCCAGGAAGCGGTTCGCGTCTGGGAGGGAGAACTGACGCTCCCGACCTACGCGCTCCTGCCCGACGACCCGAACCCGCAGTTCCGCGAGACCGACGGTTCCATCGTCTATCCCTACACGATGCAGGACAACCTCGGCTCCGAGCGGGCGGACCAGACCTGGCGCGCCTTCTTCCTTGAGAACGAGTATCTCAAGATCGCCTGCCTCCCGGAGATCGGAGGACGCATCCAGTGGGTCCTCGACAAGCGCGAGAACGAGCAGATGTTCTACAACAACCGGGTCATCCGCCCCGGCCTGATCGCGCTTCGCGGCGCCTGGGTCTCGGGCGGGATCGAGTGGAACCGGGGACCCCAGGGACACACCGTCACCAGCTACTCCCCCGTCAACGTCACCGGAGTGCAGAACGAGGACGGTTCGGCAACCCTGGTGATCGGCGAGGTGGAGCAGACCTTCCGGACCGGCTGGGAGGTTCGCCTGACGCTCAGGCCGGGGGTGGCGCGGCTCGACCAGGAGATCCGCATCTTCAACCCGACCGATCTCCCCTACCCCTACTACTTCTGGAACAACACCGCCTTCCCGCAGCGGGACGGCACGCGCTTCATCTACCCGATGTCGCTCGCCTCCGATCACTTCGGTACCACCTTCTACCGCTTCCCGGAAGACAACGGGGTGGACATGACCCGCCTCCCCAACTATCCCGAGCCCACCTCCATTTTCGCCTACCGCGCGGTCCACGACTTCTTCGGGGCCTACGACTCCGGGGACGACCGGGGAATCGTGCAGACCGCCGACCACCGGGAGCTTCCCGGCAAGAAGGGCTGGACCTGGGGACAGGGCGACGACGGAATGATGAACCAGCGGGCGCTGACCGACGAGGACGGCCCCTACATCGAGGTCCAGAGCGGGCCGCTGCCCACCCAGTCCGACTACGCCTGGGTGTACCCGAGCCAGGAGGTCTTCTGGCGCGAGCAGTGGACGCCGATCTTCGGGCTCGGGGAAGGCTTCGAATATGCAACTCCCGAGCTGGTCGCGGAACGGATCGCGGATGACGGCGGGACGCGTTTCCTCTTCCTCGCCACCAAGGCGCTGCCCGGGGCGACCGTCCGGCTCAGCGGCGGTGGGGCCGAACACTCCGAAACGCTGGACCTGACCCCGGAAGCGGTCGCCACCGTCGAATGGCCGGGGGCGCCGGAGGGATCGATCGAAGTGGCGGTGACCGCTGGCGAAACGCGTGTCCTTTCGTACCGGTCTCCGCTCGAGGTGCCTGTCGAGGAGCCCCCGCCGCTCGCCAAGGCGACCGAACCGGCGAACGCCGAGGATGCGTTTCAGGCCGCCGAGCGTGCCGACAAGGACCTAAATCGGGCGGAGGCGCGCCGGCTCTATGAGCGCGCCCTGACGCTCGCCCCGGGTCATGTGGACGCCGCGGTGGGACGCGCGGTGCTGGATCTGAAGGCCGGGCTGTACGGACAGGCGTCCGACCGGCTCACGCGGGTCGCGGCCGCCGATCCCGAGCACGGGTTCGCCCGCTTCCTCCACGCGGTCGCCCGCTACCGGCTGGGCGACGATGAGGGCGCGCTCGACTCGGCCTACCTGGCCACGAAGCTGGCCGGCGTGGACTCCTCGGCCTGGCGCTTGATCGGCCGGGTGCAGATCCGACGGGGCGAGGCCCGGCGGGGCGAGGCCCGGCGGGCGATCCAAGCGCTCAGGCGTGCCGGACCCGACCTGCTGCCGCTCGCCCTCCTCAGCGCGGGGGCCACCGAGAGGGCCGCGGAGCACGCCAATCGGATGGTCGAACGGGGCACCGTCGAGCTGATCCCCTGGGCGGTCCGCCTCCATACCGCGGACGGTCCGGGACGGGCCGAGGCGGCACGGGCGATGACGGCGCTCGCCGGTGAGCCGGAGTTCGCGTTCACCGAACTGCTGGTGAAGCTCGCGGAGCTCGGATTGTCCGAGGTGTCACTCGACGTCCTCGAAGGACTCCGAACGGATGGCGGGTTCGAGCCGGGGCCGGTGCTTCTTTTCCACGCGGCGGAGTGGGCGAGCGGCGAGCGGGCCGCGCGTTACCGGGATGAGGCGCTCGCGGCGCCGCTCGACTATGCGTTCCCGTCGCGTCCCGAGTCGCTGGCGGTCCTGCGCTCGGCGTCAGAACGACTCCCGGCATCGGCTGCCCCCCGTTTGCTCCTGGGACACCTGCTCGGCGGCCTTGGCCGCTACGAGGAGGCGACCGCCGCCTGGGAGGCGGCGACCGCGTTGGATCCCAGGCTCTCCACCGCCCATCGGGCCCTCGCGATGGTCCACTGGAAGATCGCGGGCCGGACGGCGGAAGCTGAAAGCCGTCTGCGGCAAGCGATCGAAGCTCGGCCCAAGGACCAGACCCTCTACCGGGACCTGGCCCGGTTGCTGCTCGCGGAGGGGCGGCCCGCAGACGCCGTGGACGCCCTCGGGATGGTTCCGGCCGACGCTCGCCGGCGCCACGACGTGACGATCGAAATGGCCCGGGCGCTCAACGCCACCGGTCGTTTCGATGAGGCCATCAGCATGCTGCAGGCCACCGAAATCAACTTCCGGGAGGGGGACGCGACGGTATGGAGCCTCTTCTCGCGGGCCGAGGTGGAACTGGGCCGCAGGGCGTTGGCTGACGGTGATGCGGCAACGGCTCTCACCCACTTCGACCGGGCGCTCACCTATCCCGAGAATCTCGGCGTCGGACGTCCGCATCGGGCCCATGAGGCGCGGGCGCACTGGTACCGCGCCGAGGCGCTCACCGCCCTCGACCGTTTCGACGAAGCTGCTGTGGCCCTCGCGCGCTGCGCCGAAAACGCGCTCCTTAGCGACGAACAGGAACACTTCATCGCCCGCTGCGCGGCCGCGCGGTAGGGGAAGACAGGGGATCTCCAGCCCGCGGCCGGCATCGCCGCCACTCACTGGCTGCCAAACGCGGTCGGTGCAGCCCTATCCGGCGATATGCTCCGAACTCGTGAGTTCCGGGCGCCACGTTTTCCTCGTCCTGGCGGCCGGAATCGCCGTCATCGGGTCAGCGTGGGCGGCCCCCAGCGGTACCGGAGTCGCGCAGGAAGCCGAAGCGGAAGTCACAGGACGGCACATCGCGGAAAGGTGGTTCCGGCTGCTCGACGATCTCGACGGCAGCGACGAGAGCCGTGCGGCGTTCCTCGCCCTCTACGCCGAGGACGCACTCCACATCCAGGGGCCCACGGGTGATTACCAGCGCGGAACCGCGACCTACTGGGGGCGGGAGAAGGTCGGGCTGCTCGTGGAACGGCTGCTCGCGGAATGGAAGGACCATTCCATCCGTCCCGAGGTGGCCACCGCGGGCGAGGTATCGGAGACGCTCTGGGCTGAGGCAGAAGGTCCCTGGGGCGGGCCGCTCATCGCCGTGCAGTTCACGATCGCGGGCACGCGCCGCGACGACGAGACGCGTTGGCACATCCCGGGGGCCGCGTTCTTCCGGGTCCGGGACGGCGAACTCGTCCGGGTCCGGATCTACCTCGGGTTGGGCGAAGCGGCCGAAGTCGAGATCCAGCGTTGAGCCGGAACGGGCCGGCCGGCGGGACCCCCATCCGGCGGTCCGGTCTCGCCTGCGTCGCCGCCGGATTCGCTCTGGCCGCCGCCTGCAGCACCCCGGAACCGGTGGACCTGCTGCTGCACTCCGGGGTCGTCCTGGCGCTCGACGAGGCGGGAACCACCGGGTCCGCCCTGGCGGTTCGGGACGGCAGGGTGGTTGCGGTAGGCGGTGACGAGTTGCGGGATCGCTACGCCGCGGAGCGGGAGGTGGACCTCGCCGGACGGACGGCGATGCCCGGCTTCAACGACGCCCACATCCACATCCGCGGCCGGGCGCGGCGTCACATCCCGCTGGCCGGCATCGCGTCCATCGAGGAGCTCCAGGATCTGGTGACCGCGAAGGCGGAAGAACTCGGCCCGGGGGAATGGATCACCGGCTACGGGTGGTCCGAAGACGAGGTCCGGGAGCAGCGGCGACCGCTCCGCGCCGATCTCGACGCGGCCGCTCCCGACAACCCGGTGATTCTCACCCGGGCTGGCGGCCACAGCGCGGTGGCCTCGAGCCTCGCGCTCTCGCTCGCCGAGGTGGACCGGAACACGCCGCAACCGGACGGCGGGGTGATCGAGCGCGGCCCGGACGGGCAACTGAACGGGGTCATCCGGGAACGGCAGGATCTCGTCTCGCGCCTGGTCCCCGACGCTACGCGCGAAGAACTGCGGGAGAGTTTCGTCATCGCCCTCCGGGATCTCCTGCGGCTCGGGATCACGAGCATCGTCCACGCGGGCGTTTCGCCGGATGGATTCAGTGAATGGGAGTCCGTGTATGCCGAGTTCGGGGAGGAACTGCCCCGCGCCGCGGTGCAAATCCGATGGACCGGGACGGACGCCATGGAGGCGTTCGGACGCCTCAGCGGCGAGGGCGACGAACGCCTCCGGGTGGGACCGCTCAAGGTTTTCGTGGACGGCGGGTTCACGGGGCCGGCGGCCTACACCAAAGCCCCCTACCGGGGGGAAGAGTCCTATCGCGGGAGTCTGGTCCGTCCCGAGGAGGAGTTCCGGGCCATCGTCGGCGAGGCGCACCGGATGGGCTGGCAGTTCGCCTTCCACGCCATCGGGGACGCAGCGATCGAACTCACGGTGGACGCCTTCGCCGAAGCGCTGGCCGGGGAGCCCCGGCCGGACCACCGCCATGCCCTGAACCATTTCACGGTGCCACCGTCCGACGAGACCATGGACCGGATGGCTGAACTCGGGATCCTCGTCATCCAACAGCCGAACTTCACCTACACGCTCGAGGGCCGCTACCGCGAGTACCTGGACGGCTACCGGGTGGAGCGGAACAACCCGGTCCGCTCGGCGATGGACCGCGGGGTATTCGTCGTCCTCTCGAGCGACATCCTGCCCATCGGGCCGTTCATCGGGCTCTACGCCGCGACCACCCGGAAAGGGATGTCCGGAGAGGTCTACGGGGCGGAGGAAGCCATCTCCATGGAGGAGGCGCTCATCGGCTACACCCGCAGCGGTGCCTTCGTGACCCGCGAGGAGGGAATCAAGGGGACACTCGCGCCGGGGATGCTCGCCGACGTGGTGGTCCTTTCGGACGATCCCCGCACGGTCGCGCCGGAAGCGCTGCTGGGCGTCAAAGTGGAGATGACGATCGTGGGAGGCCGCGTCCTCTACGAGAAGGGGTCCTGAACCATCGGGGCGCGGCACTCCCGACGCCGCCTTCCGGCGGTGGTACCTTCCGGTCCATGCGCCGTACCGTTCTCGCCCTGTTGCTTGCCGCCGCCTGCTCGCCGCCTCCCGAGACCCCGGAAATGGCGGCGGAACCGGCCGGCGACCTGCCACCCATCCTGGCGCAGAACGCCTTCCTGTACTACAGCGATCTGGCCGAGGCGGAGACCTTCTACGCCGACACGCTCGGGTTGCCGCTCGCCGCGGACTTCGGTTTCGCCAAGATGTTCCAGGTCGCGGAGTCGGCGTACCTGACCCTGGTGGACGAGGCCGAGGGGATGCACAGCGCCGACGAACCGAAGACGGTCGCCTTTGCGTTGATCACCGATCACCTCGCCGCCTGGCAGGAGCGCCTCGACGCGGCGGGCGCGAACTTCCGGAGTCGCTTCGATCCCGACGCCGCAGATCCGGAAGCCCCCCACCACGGCTTCACGGTCTTCGACCCCGGGGGCTACATCCTGGAGTTCGAACGGTTCCTGCCCCACGCGGAGAATGTGGATCTCATGCCGATCCTGGACACCACCGAGCCGCTCGGCGGGGATGATGCGGCGGCGGGGCCCGGGATGGGGTTCGAGGCCATGATCGTCTGGCTCTACTACCCCAACATCCCGGAGATGCTCGATTTCTGGCAGACGACGTTCCGGTTTCCCGAGACCGTGGACCAGGGATGGGTGAAGGTCCTCCGCACTTCGTACGCCGGCTTCGTCGCCCTCGTGGATTCGACCCGCGGCATGCACTCCTTCACCGAGGACAAGGCGGTCACGGTGAGCTTCTTCGTGGATGACGTGGAGCCGTGGTACCAACATCTCGAGGCATCCGAGGGCTATCGCTCGCGCACCGAAATCGTCAGCGAGAGCGGCCGGGTGCAGGTCTTCGTCGGTTACGACCCGGGCAACTACTTCCTGGAGTTCGACACATTTGTGGAAGCGCCGGGGAACGAGGAACTGCTCGCGCAGCTCGGGGCCGTGCGAATCGCCGAATAGGCCTGGACCTGCCGAGCACCGACCGGTCCGTCAGAGGGCGCGCGACGACGCCGCTCAAGCAAGCCGCGATGCGCCTTTCGCCCGCCTCCGGCGGGCGGCAGAGAAGGACCCCGAGTTCGGGGGCGGGTCGCCCCTCCGCCGGGACCCCGGGGTTCAGCGTCATCCGCACGGCTGCGTGGTACACGCCTTTCGCTGCGCTTCGCGCAGCGATGCCGGTCCCCACCGGGAGAACTGGCCATGATCGGGCCGGGCCTGCACACCCCGCCGGCATGAAAGTGCAGTTCCCTGGATGGTGCCAGTCTCGGCCCCACGCCACCATGCAGAGCGACGCGCAGGCAAGGGAACGCCGACCTCTGGGCAGTTCTCCCGGTGGGGCCCGGCACAGCCCGCCGCAGGCGGGCGGCAGGGAAGGACCCCGAGTTGGCGGGTGGTTCGCCTCTCGGCCGGGATCCCGGCGTTCAGCATCATCCGCACGGCTGCGTGGTACACGCCTCTCGCTGCGCTTCGCGCAGCGGTGCCGACCAGAGGTTGGCGGGTGTGTCGAGATAAGCAACTGATTTATCAACGTGTTATGCGCTGTTGGAGAACTCGGCTATCACTTGTCCTACCACTATTGCATCCGTCAAATGCCAGTTTGAACTGTCGCGCACTTCCGCACTTGCACATTTCGCGAGGGGCTACGTTTCTTCGCGCGCGTCTGGCGGAGAATCGGACAGCTCCGATTTCGACGGCTAGCGTAGCTCCCTTGCGACATCAGCGCCCCTCCGGCAGCCCCTTCGTCCGCGTAGCCAAGTCCTTCACCAGTACCTCGCGTAGATTGCCCATCCAGGGGACGGCAAAGTCGTCCATGATCCCAAGGCAGAGCCGGCATTCCTCCAAGTAGCCGACTGGTTTGTTCTGGTTGGTCAGAATCAACTGGACCGAGCGCACCCACTCGGGACGATCAATCCAGCGTTTGACCTCGTTCCTGAGCCACTCCAGCCAGAGTTCCTCTGCGGGAACCCCGGGTTCTGCTTCACGGAAGGGCAGCAACCTGGGCTGGAAGTCCTCCCGGAACCGCCAAGCGGCAGCGAGCAAGTCGTGAGCCAACTGGAGGGTACGGTGGTCGAAGCGCTCGATGCGTCCCCATTCCTCATGGCCAGAGTCGTCGAGGACGGTGATACTGAACCGGGCCAAGCGGTTGCATCGCGACACGATGATGCCAAGGGCTTCGCCGTAAACGTCGTGCTGCTTCCACGCCACGTCCATGGCGTAGTCATCCTCGAAGTAGCTACCGACGATCATTCGGAGGGCCGCGCCGCACTGGGGTAGGTGACTTACTCAAGTCCTGCAGAAGTGAATTTGGATCTGTTCGACGTGCGGATCAGTTCTTGCTCTAGCCTCGTTTGCCTCCGTGGACGCTGGGCTCGGCGCACCACTTCCTGCGGATCAGCGCAACTTGATCCATCGCTTCTGCGTCGAAGTTGAGCGTTTCTTCCAGAACCAGGCGGTCTAGTTCATGACGTACAGGGTCTTCGTGGGCGCGGTGCGCGGGCAGAAAGTCCCTTTCAGAGAGCGTGGTGAACACGGAGCGAAGCCGGTCCACCTGATCTGCGGAAAGTGCTCGTGGGTCGAGTACGAGAAGGTCGGGCAGCCTGCTGATTGTGAGCACGGAGCGCCCCGACTGCTGAGACGAACCGATCCACCAGAAGAGCAGCAGCCCGAGCGTAGTGTTTGCCCAGACGGCGAGCGGTTCCACCCAATCTTCGTTATCGGGCTTCAACGACGGCCAGGCTCTTCCACCGATGGCCAGACCCGGGGTAACACAGGCGGCGAGGCTCTGAGAGTTCAACCGAAAGTCGAGATTGAAGTGGAGGCGAGTGGCGGTCTTCCAGATCGTCGCCGCATCTTGTTGCCGTCCCGGACGGGCCACTCCCATGGAGTCCGGTTCGACCACGATCCTCCGTTCCTTCGAGGCGTCGTGACTCCAAAGTACGGGGAAGGTGGGGATTCCCTCACGAGGAGCAATCTCGAACGGGCCTCGCGCAACAAGAGCTGCCCCACGGTGTCCTCCCACATCCCGATGTAGCGGCCCGCGCGTCCCAAGGCACCCTAGGCGCACAGTCGGCAGAGTCACAATGCGGTTGCTTCGAGGTAGAGCGAGACCGCCTCTGCGCAGGCCGATCGCCGCCTGAGCCAGGGACAGGTCGGCGACGCCCACGCAGCCACCATCCGCCAGCGTCGCGCGCATTCCACTCCCCGCCAACTGGCCGCCCAGCCAGATGTCGGAGACGGAGGTGTCGGCTGCCGGACTCTCCGCAGCATGCCGGATCGCCCTCGACGTCTCGTATGCCTCCACCGTACTCCGTGGCCGGTTCCGTAGCGAGATCCAAGTGGCCGTCGCCTCCCTCGGTCGTCGCGGCCCGCAATCCTTCCGTTTCCGGCCTAGGACGAGAACTTCCGCCATTCCGGTGTCGGCGGAGAACGACTTGGCCTCGTTTTTGGCGCGGGCCAGCGAGACGATCAGCAGATTCCGGTAGTGGCGTGCCAACAGCGTCCGGCTTGCGCTCCACGAACTCCCTAGCGCGAGCGACGCTGGCATCACGAGCGCGAGCGTGCCTCCAGGCCGCAACTTTGCGTGCGCCAGATCCAAGAAGTTCGAGGCCAGGCCAGCGTTGCCATCACTTGCCGGCGGCGCGTCGGACGGGTCTCTCCTCTTGTTGAGACGGTTTCGAAGCCGCTTGAGTTCGCCGCTCATGGCCTCCTGTTCCGCTTTCGTGGTGCCGAAGCCCGCGAAAGAAGGCACTCGCTCGTCAGTAATCTCGTGATTCGTGGGCCGCGTGAAGGGAGGATTCATGATGACGAGATCAAGCGACGCGTCCGCGATCGCAAACGATGGATCCTGCATTCCCCGCTCGGAGATCGCTTCAGTTCCCTTCCCACCCAGTCCTTCGATTCCGACTGCGAGTCCGGTTCCGAAGAGGCTCAGCACCTCTCCTGTGTCCAGAAGGCTTAGGGAACCGATACACGGCCGCGCGACCTTGGGATGATTCCCGTACGGCAGGGTGTAAACCTGCGTTCGCTTGTAAGGGACCGCCGGATGAACGCTCGACAGCATGGAGGCCGTCAGGTGCGTCGCGGCGGGCATTATGTCCGCACCGATCAGACACTCGCCCATCATGGTCGGGTGCGCCTCCCGGTCGTCTCCACCGGCGAGGCGATGACGCGTTATGAGTGCGTGGTAGGCGGCGGAGAGCAGCGTGCCCGTACCGCACGCGAGGTCCGCGACGCGCGCGGCCGCCATCCCCTTGGGTTGCGACCAGTCGAGACCCAGCATGCTGACCGCTAGGTCGGCGAGCAACGCTGCGGTTTCCGGTCTGGTGTAGTAGGTCGCTAGGAATTTGCGGTCCTGAATGAGCCGCTGGAACATGCGGCCGGTGAGATCGTGGGAAGTCGTCGCCCCCTCGGCAGCCAGTTCATCGGCCGCGGTAGCGAGAACATCCAGCACACCCGCTGCCGGACCAGACGGAATTCGAGTCAGGATGTCGCGGGCGATCCGGAAGATGGGCCAGTAGTTGACTTGCAGGATTGCGTCCCACTCGGCCAGTACTCGATCGCGCGGAAGCGGGCCACCAGGCAGCCGTAGTTCAGCGAGCTCGCGGATCTCGTGGGTGCCGGCAATCGCGGAGTGGAAAGTGCAGGCATTCGCGACGATGGCCATTGCCATCCGTTCGGTCTGGACTCCCGGGTCCTGAACGAGATAACGGGCGATCGCTGCCAGAACTGCGGGTTTGTCGCGGAGATCCAGCGAGAGCCGGTTCGCTGCACGACGAACAGCGGTTTCGAGAATGTCCGTGCTCTTTGCGATGGCGCGCTCGGAGACGCCTAGGGTCCCGATGACGCGGGCCAGATCGTCCACGCCGCCGCGTAGCCAATCGGTCTGAGGGAAACGGGCCGGCCCTACTTTGTTCTGGGTCGTATCTCCGTAAGGGAGAACGTTCGAAACGACCGCAAAGGCCCACGAAGCGTTCTCCACTTGGTTCGCGAGCTTCCATTCGGGAACGTCGCGAAGCGCCGCCGGGGCCTTCACCGCAACGGCATGTTCGATTTCCCGGCCGGACGCCGCCGCCCGCTGGTTGAGACGCTTGCGAGCGTCTTCCTCAACAGTCCGCGCCGGTTCGAATTCCGTCTCGACGGCTACGGGCGCGCTGCCGGGGGCCTCCGCGAGGATGTCGGGCCGCCCCTTGCCTTCGAGAGCACCAAGGTTCTCAGAAGACAGTAGGTTGGACGTGCGCCACGCAGGACTCCGCTCACGAAGGCGCGCCGCGAGCACGCTGTTGAGTGTGTGTTCGTCGTTGCGGTCCATCAGACGAGCCTCACCGACAGAGTCTTCACGGGGCCACCAGTGCGAAACCTAGTCCTACACTCTGCCTTCCAGGGTGCGCCCCGTGAAGGCGCGGCCCCAGTGCTTGAAGAAGAAGGGATTGTCGCTCTCGACGAAGAGGGGCGGTCCGATCGCTGGTGACCGTGGCGGTCATTGGGCTCTCATTCAAGGACGGACAGAGGCGGTGCCTTCCTCGTCCGGGGTCTCGGCACTTTCGGTCTCCAACCGCCGGACTCGTCTAGACACGCTCGATTCGTCCCTCGAGACGGAAGGCCGCGGGAAGACTGCGCGGAGTGATCGCCGCCCACTGAGCTCGGCACGGCGCAGTCACTCTGGGGCACGACTGGCACAGTAACTTACATGAGAGACAGAACCTGCCACCTGATGGCGCGTGGTCGGCGCTACGATCTGTTGAGTCAGATCGGGGGGGGCAGCGTCGGGATCGCTATGGGTCGCCTACCCATCTGGACTACTAGCGTACAAAAGAAACGGTCGCCCAGGTACTCTCGACGCGGCTATCACCGGCCTCAGCCACTGCGCGTAGACGGATCTGATAGTTGATTCCCCTCTTTGCCGTCACCACGTGAGACTTCCGGTTTCCGGGGATCACGATCGTGTCGGCCTCACCGAAATCGCCTTCCGAAATCATCTGCAATTCGTACTTGGTTGCGCCTCCCACGGGCTCCCACCCAAACTCGATCTGGTCGTCGTCGATGGTCCGGGTGAGGTTGAAATTAGAGGGGGCATGCGCGGGCGCAAGCGGAGTTTGATGGACCCTCTGAATGTTCCGGAGCTCCTGACTAGAACCGGCCAGAAGAGCTATCAGCGAGTGGATGGCTTTCTGGTCGATGGTCAGCCACACGGGGCCCCCAGAGTCCGTAATACGAATTCTGCAGTAGCTCCGTCCGTTCGTGTTGTAGAACGTCTCGATCGGACCGATCGCTTTTTCCGTCAGAGAAATCGTTCGAGGGGGATTCATGGTGCCCGACAGGCTATTGATTCAATCCGGGAGAGGAAGGGGGGAAAGGGTCTGACTCTGGCTCGTCGGCCCGGCCGAAAATCACCCCGCGAATCTCCCGAACATCCTCTCTGGCTTCTGTTCTGGTCGCGGCGACCTCGTTGTGCAGATCGCTCTTGAAATTGGCCAAATCCTGCCGAAGGTCCGCCTTCAGATCCGAACTAATGCGCCACAACAGCGTGGCAAGCGCCACGCTAACGCTGACGAATGCGATCAGAATCGCTGCCATCTGGGCGTTAGTCATAGGGTCGAACTCGTAAGCGCGGCAGGAATGTTATCAACACTGCTAGCAGTCGGGGTTGGGGGCAGTGTCTCATTTGCGCGCGCCTGCCGTCGACTGAGGAGCGGTCTTGGGCTGTTCGTCACCGGTCCGGTGCGACGGCGTCAAGGCTACCCATCCGCGGAATCCCTGACCCAACTGCCATCAGCGGCTCAGACCATGGTCCCGGTCCCGGGCCATTCCGCGCCGGCGCACTACGTCCAGCGCCCTTGCAAAATCGCGGCGAGCGTCTCGTAGTCCCGGGCCAAGTGTGTCATTTGCCCGTCGAGCCGCTCGAACTGCCGCCGCAAGGTCGCGCTCTCCGCGGCCTGCTGCTCGACGCGCTGCCGCAAGGCTTCGACCTGCTCGGCGTGCTGCTGCTGCTCTTCGGACCGCTGCCGCTGTTCCGTCCTGGACTGCGCGGACAGCGTCCGCAAGGCTGTCACCAACTGCCGTTCTAGTTCGGTCATACAGCTCCCTCACTCGCTCGACAGCTTCAAGGCAGGCCGCCCGCCCACGGTCCAGGGCGGATTGGCCAGCGTCCCGTCCGGCAGCACCAAGAACCGCTCCCGGTCGATCTCCCGCAGCGTCACGCCCCACGTCGTGTCCTCGATCTCGACCAGCGTCTCCCGGGCCTGATCGATCCGTGCCTCCAGCACCGCGAGGGTCTCGATCCGGCTCTGGATGCTCGCCGACAACCAGTGCATCAGCCCCCAGCTCCCGCCGCTGAACCCGATAAAAAGGCTCAGGCCGACTACCAGGGGCCGCAGCCACGCGTTCAGCAGCATCACGCGCATCCGCGCGACCGTCGCTTTCGTATCGCTTTCGATGGTACGCAGCGCGCCATTCGCGACGGCGCGCAAGTTCTCGCCAAGCCGCCGCTGCTCGCTCGCCGCTGTCTCCTCGATCTGACGGCGGTCGGTTGCCATCCGGCTCCGCAGCCGGGCGGTCAAGTCGTTCGGGTCTGAAATCCTGCTCATACAGCGCTCCTTTCAGCCGCCACCGTTTTCCGCTGTCGGGATCGCGGGCGGTCAGGTAGTCCTTGCCCTGGCGGGGTACCTCGAAGCCGGCCTCCTCCAGCGCGGCGACCACGTCGGCGCGGCTCCGCACCACGCCGTGCTCGACCCGCTGCAGCAGGTAGTCACGGATCAGCTCGCGCGGGCCGGCTTCGTGCTCGAGCCCGGTCCGCAGCTTCGCCGCCTCCAGGTAGGCGCGATGACCGGGCTGGTGCGCCCTAGCCCGCGCCGGGTCATCCGGGCGGCTCCAGCCGTGCTGATGGTTGAAGGCGTCGCGCAGGGCGTCGAAGGTCTTCTGCCAGCCGGGCGGTGCGATGTTCAGGCTGCGGCCCGTCTCCAGGTCGCAGCGGGCAGTGAGGACGTGGACGTGGACTCCGTCGCCGTGCTCCCGGTGCAGGACCGCCGTCCATGCGTAGCGGTCCGGCTCCAGTCCCGCCCACCCCGTCCTCTCGAACTCGTCGAGGACGGCCCCGATCTGCGCGTCGGTCGGGCGGTCGTCGGGCGCCCACGCGATTACACCCGAGGTGTACTTCTGCTCGAAGCCCAGCGAGTCGGCGAGGGCGGCCACATGGTCCAGGTTGCCGCGCAGGACCTCGATGCCCGGACGCACCCGTCCGGCGGAATCGCGTTCGCCGACGAGATAGTCGGCCGCGGCGCGGGCGGAGCCGGTGCCGCCCGCGGCGAAGCTAATGTGCATCGTCACTGTCTCCGCCGAGACGGGCGACTGCGCGCAACGAACGCTCGAACGCGACAAGGTTGGTGATCACCGTGACGGCTTCGGCGGCCGAGGTGTGCGTGTTGGCCCAGCGCGCGAGCTGGTTCAGGTTGTTGCCGATGCGGGCAACCTGGACGTTGCGCTCGCGCTCGATGTCGGCCGCCGCGGCGGTCCAGGTCCGCGTCCGGGCCATCGCCTGCCGCAGCAGGTCGGACAGCGGCACGCCGGCTGCCGCCGCCTTGGCGTCCCAGGCGGCGCGCTCGGCTGCCGACACGCGAACGTGGACTCTCACGGAGCGGCGCTCAGCCATGGGCGCACCGGTGAGGGGGTCCGGGGGGCGGCGCCCCCCGTCCGCGTGCTGCTCCGGCAGCGGCGCGGTGGGCCGGGGGTTCGGGGGGCGGCGCTCCCCGTCCGCGCGCTGCTCCGGCAGCGGCGCGGTGGGCCGGGGGTTCGGGGGGCGGCGCTCCCCGTCCGCGCGCTGCTCCGGCAGCGACGCGGGATGCCGGGGGTTCGAAGGGGGGCGCAGCCTCCCCTCGCCAGTCCCAGTGTACGCACACTGGGTAGGCTGGCCCCCGTGCCTTAGCACGTGAGCCAGCGGCCGAGGATGGGAACCATCCCGGGGCCTCTGCCGACGACGGAATCCGCCTCGGGATCGGGAAACCCGGGACCGTCGGTCCGGAAAGGCGGGATCGAGATCCGCGGCCTACTCCGCCAGGAACGCGCTCCATTGCTCCATGAGCGCCCGCCGCCGCTCGAACCGGTCCGTGCGCCGGTAGGCGGCCTCGATGGCGTTCGTGTTCACGTGAGCCAGCGCCAGCTCGCAGACTTCACGAGGGGCGGCGCGCGGCGAGTCGGTAGAGTGGTTCGGTGATGGATCGGAGTTCCCGCGCGCAGGAGCTGGACAGCACAAGATGGACGGGAACGAGGGAGTTCGCCCCGTTCCGGGAAGGAACAGTATAGCACCGTAAACCATTGAATAATGGAGTGGTTAGAGGAACCTCAGGGCACTCTGTGGAACATGACGGAATCGGCAGCCTGCGTCCCTGGAGCCGCACGGCGTCCGCCCCGCCCCAGATCCCTCCCGGCGAACGGCGAACTGGAGTCTTCAGGAGTCCAGCACCCCGGTGTGCTGTGCCGCAGCATCACCGGGAACGATCCTCCCGCCGCCAGCCATGAACTGACCGCGAAAGATCGGCGCGGGATCGCGACGTTTAGTTGCAGTCGCGCCGTGCGAGGAACGCGGCCCACCGCTCCATGAGCGTCCGTCGCCGCTCGAACAGGTCGGTGCGCCGGTAGGCCGCCTCGATGGCGTTCGTGTTCACATGGGCCAGCGCCAACTCGCACACCTCGCGCGGCGCGTCCGAGCACTCCGCCGCCCAGTCCCGGAAGCTTGAGCGGAACCCGTGCGGCACCGCTCCGATCCCAAGATCCCGGACCAGCTTCGCAATCGCCAGCTTGGAGAGCAGTCCGCCCCGCGCCGAGGGGAACACCGGCCCCGCGCGGTCCGAGAACTCTCTCGCCTCGCGGAGCACCGCGAGCGCCCCGGTGGACAGCGGAACCCGGTGCTCACGCCCCGTCTTCATCCGCTCGGGTGGAATGCGCCATTCCCGGGCCTGAAGATGGATCTCCTTCCACAGCGCGCCGCGCACCTCGCCGCTCCGGCACGCCGTCAGCACCAGGAACTGGAACGCCAGCACGGTCGCGGGATACGCACGGGAGCCACGCACCTGCTCCAGAGCTCCGGCGACCTCCGCATAGGGGAGCGCCGCGAGATGCTGCGGGCGGACGCCATTCTTGGGGAGCGCCGCGCCGATGGCCTCCCCGGCCGGGTTGTCTTCCCGGTGGCCTTGTGCCACCGCCCAACGCATCACCGCCGATATCCGGTGCCGAACCCGACGCGCCGTGACCCGCTTCTCGTTCCAGATGGGCAGCAGCACCTCCATCACGTCCGCCGTGTTGATCCGGTGTACCGGCCTCCGGCCGAGCTTCGGCATCGCGTAGTCCCGAAGGGTCGCGCGCCAGTCCGTCTCGGACCTGCTGCCGTCCTTCCAGCCGGCCCGGTGCACCGCGATCACCTTCTCGACCGCTTCCTCGAAGGTGGGGACCGTCCGCTTGCGGCCGGTCACCAGTTCCCCGCGCCGCCGCGCGGCGAGGTTCAGCGCGCACTTCTCGCGGGCCTCGGCCAGGCTGACGTGGGGCCACGACCCGAGGCCAAGGTTGCGCTGGCGGCCCTCGACGCTGATGCGCTGCGCCCAGGACTTGGCCAGGTGGCCACGCGCCGTATGCTTGACAAGCAGTGAGAGGCCACCGGAGCCGCGCCCGTCGCCGTAGCGACCGGGCTGGTTAATGGTGGCGACGAAGCGAGCGGAGAGGCGGTAGGGGCGTTCCATCATGTGTTTTTCGTTCCTGCGGAGGGTTCTTGGTTCCTACAACTACCAAGTGGATATCAGAAAAACAGCGGGAACGAGCGGGTTGCGGTTGTTCCCGGATGGAACATTGTAGCACGGTAAACTGTTGATATACGGCGGTTATGGGAGCATACAGAGGCACCCACCGGAACTGCATAGAACGTTAGGAGTGCGGACCAGAGGTCGGCGTTCCCTTGCGGCCGGCACCATCTGGACCGTTGGGGTTCCCGCGCGGAGCTGCATCTTCACAGCAACTGGCCGGAGATCGGAGTTCCCTTGCCTGCGCGCCACGTCTTGGGTTGCGGACAGCGCCGAGACCGGAGCCATCCGGGAGTTCGGAGAGACCCGACTTCGCGCCGCGGTGCCGACCGGAGGTCGACGTTCTCTTCCTGGCTACAGGTATTCGGACTGGTGGGTCGTGATGTGGCGGATGGCGCGGACGAGGCCGTCATGCGTCGGCCTCCTGGCGCGGGCCGGCCGAGAACTCCGGTCCGGCAAACGGCCGACGCTACCGGGTTCGGGGGTCGCGGGTCAACGAAGCAATGGCGCCGGTGTACGCCTTTTCGCCGATCGGAACCGGCGAAAAGGTCAGAGTACGGTTTCCTCGGGGTCTGCGGGCGCCACCGAATCCACCACCCAGTCGAGGTAGCCGGACGATCCGGCGCCCACCTCGAAAGCGAGGAATTCGGGGGTGTCGTAGGGATGGAGATCGAGAACCCGCTCTTTGAGAGGCTCGACGCCCGCCGCGGTGGTCTTGATGAGGAGGAGGACCTCCGTGTCCCGTTCGACCTTCCCTTCCCACTGGTAGATGGAGATCATCGGACCGATCACGTTGACGCAGGCAGCGAGGCGCTCCTCGACGAGGATCGCGGCGAGACGTTCGCCCTCGTCGCGGGTCGCGAGCGTTGTCAGGGCAATCCAGCAATCGGCCATCGCGGGCCTGCCCGCCGTTCCCCGCCGGCTCAGGCGGCCGCCGCCTCGGCGGCCTGGGCTTCGCCCGCCAGCTCGCCGGCCACGACAAAAGTCTGCCGGGCGGCACGAACGGCTTCGTCCGGGAAGCGGAGCGTGCGCCCAATGCGGTCGATGGCGCTCCGGAACTCCCGCCAGCGCGCCCGCTGGTCCTTACCGTAGGGGTCGAAGTAGCGAAGACTCTCCGCCAGGTCCGGGCGCTCTTCGGCCACCGCCCGCCCGATGAAACGGTTGCCGTTCATGGAGCCTTCGATCACGTAGAAGGCGCCGAGGGCGGCTTCCGGACTCCAGGACACGCCGCCCAGCGCCTCCGCGAAGCGGAGAACCGCCCGGGAGGGAGACCGAGGGAGATCGGCGCCGAGACTCTTCAGATCGAGCGCCAACCTTTCGGCGTGGCCGCCCATCGCATCGGCGAAGGGGAGCCAGTCGGGCCCCTGAGCGAGGAGCCGCGCCTGGATAAGGCGAACGAGCCCGAGCAGCCCGCACTGGTGCTCGGCGAGCGCCGTGCGGGAGACCTGCCCCCGAACCAAGCCGCGCTGGAACACGTGGTTTTCCGCCGCGGCGTGCTGGTCCGCGGTGGCCGCCTTGAGCCGGTCCGCCAACCCGTCCGCCATGACGCTCACCGGATGACAGCCCATGCCGCGACGGCCACGACGCCGAGCCAGATCAGACCCTTGATGAGGAAGAAGAGGAAGGCCGCGCCGGCCAATCGCTGCACGATGCGACTGTCGGCGCCGGGCAACCGCTGCCAAAAACTGGTATCGGATTCCATGTTCGTCCCGGGAGCTTATTTCCAGATGGCACCCCGATCAAGGCGGAGCAGCTACCCGCCGGAAGCGCGTTTCCCCGAGGGAAAGGGCCGCCGGGTTTCCCGCGGGGTCGAGATGAAACGTGACCAGCGCTTCACCCCGCCAGTGGGCGTCCCAGGCGACCCGGAACGTCTCGTGGCTCCAGTGGGTGAGCGGGCCGCGAAGGCCCGGGCCGTAGTCGAGCCGGAGACCGCCACCGTCCGCCTTCACGACGATCTCGCCCCCGACCTCGTGCCGGTAGGTTCCGGCGTAGCCCGCCGGGTCGAGATGAGGGCGGGAGAGCTCGACTCGCGCCGCCCGAAGCCCGTCGAGGGCCTTCGCCTGGGCTGCGGCGAGGCCGTCGTAGAGCTCGCGAAGTTCGGCGCTCCAATCGCGGGACGGGGACCCGAGCAGCGCGTCGAAGGCCCGCAGCAGGAGCGCGTGCCGGACCTCCACATGGTCGCGGTTCCCGAGGACATAGACCCCGATCCCCTCGTCGCGGATGAGTCCGGCGATGGCCACCATCCCGTCAATGCTCCCGGTGTGGAAGTCCACGGCGTGTCCGTCGTAATCCTGCTGGAACCAGCCGAGCCCGTAAGTGACCCACTTGGGCTTCGTGAGGCGCTGGGTCGGATAGAACCCGGCGCGGTCCACGAGCGACTGGGGGCGGAACATCTCCTCAACGACCGCCTCGCTGAGGATCCGGGTTCCGTCGGCCGCCGCCCCCGAGGCGAGCAGCATTCGTAACCAGAGGGACATCTCGCGGACCGAACTCCAGACCGACCCCGCCGCGGCGACCGCATCCACCGGAGCGTTCTCGATGACCACCGTCTCGCCGTCCACGACGTGGTGGGGCGAGGCGACGTTGTCACGGCCCCGGGTAAGGGAAATCAGCGGCACCGTCCGATCCATCCCCAGCCGGTCGAAGATGCGGGAGTCGACGAAGTCGTGCCACGGCATCCCCGACACGCGCTTCACCACCTCGCCGGCGGTCGCGTACATGACGTTTTGGTAGATGAAGCCCGACCGCATCGAGTAGGCGGGATCGACGTGACGCAGCCGCGAGAGCATCTCGTCCATGTCGGTCTGCTGGCCGTACCAGAAGACGTCGGTGTTCGGCAGGCCGCCCCGGTGGGTCAGGAGATCCCGCACCGTCATCGCCTCGCTCACCCAGGGATCCCCGACTTCGAACTCGGGAATATGCCGGCGCACCGGGTCATCCCAGCCCAGTTTCCCCTCGTCCACCAGGATGCCGAGCGCGGCCGCAGTCATCGCCTTGGTGGTCGAGCCGATCGCGAACAGGGTGTCCTCGTCCACGGCTGACGGTTCCCCGAGTTCGAGAGCGCCGTAGCCGCGCGCGAACAGGAGTTCCTGCCCCCGCACTACCGCGACCGCCAGGCCGGTGGCCTTCCAGTCGGAGACCGCCTGTTCGACGTAAGCGTGAAACGCGTCCGCGTCGAACGTCTCGGCCGCTGCAGCGGAAGGCGCCGCGAGGACGGGCGCCGCCAGGAGAAGCACGAAGAGGCGAGGAGCACTCAACAGATTCCTTCTTGGTTCCATCGGGCGAAAGTACCGTAAGCGCGGCGGCTCAGCCGGGCTAGCGGACGCAGGGTTCTTCGCGCGGGAGGAGGGAGCGGGCGAGGAGCTGGCGGAGGGTTCCCTGGAACTCCCACCGCGTTCCGTGGCTGGCATCCGCGAAGATCTCGAGGAGATCGGCGGCGACTAGTCCCTCGTACACCCGGCACTCGAAACCTTCCACATCGTCGGCGGGCGGCGGATCCGGGAGCGGCCAGGGTCGCTCGTCGAGCAGTGACGGGTCGGGCAGCATCGGGGTGGCGCTGGCGTACACCTGGAGGCGCTCTCCGTCATAGGTCTCAGCGGCGGTCTCCGCGGTCGCGAGGTCGAGCCGCTGCATCAGTTCCTTGACGGAAGCTACCCGGGGATCGGTGTGCGCTTCGGAACCGAGCGCCTCGATGCGCAGGAGGTGCGAACCCCGCCGGTCGCGCAGCAGGATCTCGTACGTCGGCGCATCGGCGATGAAGGGACCGGTGGTGGGCTGCTGAATGTTCTCTTCCCCAATCGTGGAAATCCCGGTTGCGGCCGCCCGCTCGATGACCGAGCTGAGATCTTCGTCGGTTAGTTGTCCACGCTGAATGTTCGGGAGGAGCGGGCCGGGAAAGATCTCGATCGTCGGCCCCTCGTAGAAGAAATCTCCTCCTACGGTCAGCGCGTAGCGGGGCGGCCGGCCCCACCGGTACTCGATGGGGACAAAACCCGGACCCTCCCAGATCTCGAGGAAAAAGACATCGGGGTCATCGGGAAGGTCGAGCGTGTCCGGCGGTGGCCCGATCGGGGGTGGCTCTGGAGGCGGCGGGGAGGTCGGCGCCGGATCGGTGTCCGACCCGCACCCCGCCACCACCGCAAGCAGGAGGAGAGGCGCCAGACCGCAGCGCGGCGCCGCGCGGCCGAAATCGCGCCGCGAACCGCGAAACATGACGGACTCCGGGGTCAGGTGCCGAGGCTCGCCCTGACGACGAGTCCGAGGCCGTAGAGCACGCCCGAGAGCACCAGACCCACCAATGCGAGCCGAAGCCCGCTGCGGAGTCCGGAACGTCCGGTGAAGAGGCTGGTCGCGGCCCCCGACGCGAAGAGCGCCACCCCGCTCAGGGCCACGGCGCCAAGCAGCGCAGCCCCGCTCCCCACACCGGCTGCCGGAAGCAGGGCAAGCGGGACCAGCGGGACCAGCGCTCCACCCCCGAAGCTGAGGAGCGACGCCAGCGCCGACGCCCAGGGCGAGCCGAGGTCATCCGGGTTCAGCCCGAGTTCCTCGCGCGTCAGGAGGTCGAGCGCCCGCGCCGGGTCGCTGATGAGACGCTTCCCGAGCTCCCGCGCGGTGTCGCGTTCAAGCCCGCGCGCCTCGAAGATCATGGCCAGTTCCTCGGCCTCGTCGTCCGGGTAGAGCCGCAGCTCCTCTTCCTCGAGGGCGATCTGGCGTTCAAAGAGCTCGATACGGGAACGGACTCCCAAGTACTCCCCGGCCGCCATGGACACCGCCCCCGCCAGCATTCCGGCCGCGCCGATGAGCAGTGCGGTCCCGGGAGCGGCGCCGGCCCCGCTGGCCGCCAGGATCAGCGCCGTGTTCGAGACCAGCCCATCGTTGACCCCGAAGATCGCCGCGTGGAGCGCCACCGCCCCGCGCGTGTACAGGTGGCGCTGCTCCTCGCCCAGCAGGTGGTCGCGGGACTCCGCCCGCCCGGGTGAGCCGGTTTCGCGCGCGAGCAGCACCTCGAGGCTGGAGGGCGCGGCGCGGTAGACGGAAAGGCCGCGCACCTTGAGAGCGGCGAGCGCCGGCAGCAGGGAACGCGGACCGATGCGCCGAATCAGCGTTCCCACGAGCCGCACCCGGAAAGTCGCCTCGTAGGGGCCCGGGGGCGAACCGCCCGCCTCCTCGATCGCCTTGACCCACGCCTTGCTCTGCTCGAGCGCGTCCACCGAGAGCGCTTCGAAGAGGCGCTTGTTCTCGCCGGTCTCGACCTCGGCGAGAACCAGGTAGAGCCACGCCGCCTGGACTTCGCTCTCCCAACTGTCGAGCAGCGACGCCGTGTTGGCCGCCATCACCCACCCCTACTCCGCACGGGAATACGCCCGACTCTCGTTCGGGCAGCGCGCTCGACGGATCAGCCTCATGGAATCCCGGGCAGCGTACCCGATGGGATGCCTACACCGTCCGCCGCCTCGGGAAGCCGCATGCGATAGAGCGGGAGCTCCTCCACCCGGCGGGAAATCTCCGCCTCGACGACCCGGAAGCCTTCTCCCCCTATCCCGCCGAATTCGGCTTCCAACCGGGCGGCGCTCAGTCCCTCCGGCAGGCCCGCGTCGCGTGGCGCGAGGTCGTCTTCCCGGACCCCGTTGGCGAGCCGGACCTGAATCCAGCGAGCGCCCGCCGTGTCGCCGGTGGCGGTGAGCCCGAAGCGGGTCCCCGCCGCATCCATGAGCAGATCGGCGAACGAGAACCCGGTGCCCCCGGCCGCGGCGTCGAGTTGCTCCTTCAAGAGCCCGGCTCCGCCGGACACCCCGTCGGGCGCCACCTGCACGATTCCGGCGCTCAGGAAGAAATGCCGCGCCCAGTCCCGGCGCCCGTGCAGGCTGAGCGGGAGGCGGTCCATCAGCCCGCGGGCTTCTTCCCCGCCACCGGGCACCCGGGCGAGGTCAAGCAGCGAGGGATGCCCGAACGCGCCCCCGAGGGCGAGAAGCGCCGCACGATTTTCGACGACCGCGTTGCCTCCCACCGACCGAACCGCGGCGAGGGCGAACGTGCGCCGCAACACCGCCACCGTCGGGTCCGGCTGTTCGCGCAGGAGGTCAGCGTCGCGGGCGAGCAGCGTGAGGTAGCCGCTCACCCGGGATTGGACGGCCGCACTGGTATCCGCCCCTTCTGACCAGCGCACGACGATCGTCGAATCCGCTACCCGGACCTCATCGAAGGGCGCGAGGAGGGCCGCCACCGCGGCACTACGCCGAAGCCAGCGCGACACGATCCGCGAAGAGGGTCGGACGAGCACCGACGGCGCTTCGATCCCCCCAATCCGCAGGGAACGGAAACCTGCCCGGAATTCCCCGTCCTGGACGGTGGGCTGAGCCGTCGCCGCGATGTTCAGGAAGCGTTCGCCGAATACCGGAACCGAAACCGGAATGGACCCGGAGATTTGCATCGAATCGCCGGCCGGCGCCGCATGGAGCCGCATTCCGGGTTCCACCCCAACGGCCGCGAGCGCCAGTCGGAAACCGGCCGCGAAGGTGGGGGCGCCCAGGGTCGCCTCGGCGCCGGGCGCTCCCTGCCGATAGAAGTCGGCGAACGCATCCCGGTACTGCCCGTCCGGCGATCCCGGGGGCCCGATGGGGTCAACCGCCGCGACCCGATCGGTGAGCACCAGGAGCAGCACGGCGACACTCGCGAGGAGGACGGCGGCGATCGCGATGAGTGCCGGGATCAGCAGCAGCGCCGAACCGAGTCCCCGGGCGACGACGGCGCCGAACAGCACGCCGATGAACATCCCGGTCAGCGGCGCGAGGAGCGCCGCCAGGTCCGGAACCACGAAGCTCTCCAGCACCCGCCAGGGAGCGGCGTCCGGAGCCGCCACCACCAGGGCAGTCAGCACGGCTCCGATCGCGAGCGAGGGGAGCAGGACCAGGAAGAACCCGGTGATCACGCCCCGCGCCCGGGGGAGGACCAGCGGAATCAGGATCCCGAACGGAACCAACCAAAGCCCCTGCCGGGAGAGCCCGTAGGCGAGCGAGCCGAAGTCCGATCCAGGGAAGGAACCGTCGGGCCCGTAGGCGGCGGCGAACCAGCCGTAACCGAGAAGACCGGCAGCGGCCAGGAGATTCTTGACCCCGAAGCGGGAACGTTCTTCCGCCATCAGGGATGCCCGAGCCTCGCCGGCGCCGCGGGCCAGCGGCCACTGCCCGTCAGCCCGGGGTCGTTGATCGACTTCATGGCTCCCACCCGTGAGCGAGGTTCAGCGCGGCGCCGCGCCAGCTCCCCGCGCCTCGGCAAGCGCCTGCCAGAAGGGTGGAAGCTGCTCTTCCATCAGCTGACGATACTCCGCGCGGGCAGTCTCGAAGCGCTCGCTGAGGATCGCGTGGACTTCCCACTGCTGGTCGGTCGGTGCGAAATCGGCGCCGTCCCAGCCGGTGTCGTTCGCGAGGGCGCCGAGGCGGCCGTAGAGGCGCATCGGCGCGCGGAAGGCGTCCTCGCGGGCCCCGGTGAGACCCACGTCGAAGAAGCGACCTTCAATGGCGATGGCCGTTCCCGCGATCTCCCCGGCGCTCTCGAGGAGGACCTTGAATCGCTCATCACTGGCGTGGCGTTCCTGGAGTCCCTCGATCTCCCGGCGCACCCACTCCAGTTCGTCCACCATCTCCGCCAGTTCGTTCAACTGGGCGTGGATGGCGTTCAGGAACTCGTATTTGGCCAGGATGTCGTTGGAGGTCGCGGCGGACGCCGGATCGGCTTCCACCTGCAGCGTGGTTTCGGCCGTGTGGTCCCCCACCGTGACCCGGGCGGTGTAGGACCCGGGGGGCAAAAGCAGCCCGCGGTAGCCGGGGAAGATATCGAGGTCCCAGGTCCGTATCCGGCGCTCGCCGTCCTCGCCGAGTTCCACCCAATCCCGGTCGGGGGGCCGGGTGCGAAGCACCGCTCGTCCGGGAGTCTCGCCGCGGAGATCCCAGGTGACCCGCGAGAGACCGGGTTCACCGGGGCCCTGGAGGGTGCGCACCACCTCGCCTTCGCCGTCCACAATGGCCACCTCGGCGCTGGCCGCCGCGGCATCCTCATCGAGCCACCAGGAAATCGCGGCGCCATAGGGAGGGTTTCGGCCGGTCACCAGGCTGCCGGGTTCGGACTTGATGGACTGACGGGGCAGGAACCTCCACGCCGTCGGCGAATCGAAGACCCGGAGCTTTTCGCCGGAGGCCTCGGCGAGCCCCCGGAGCGGCCCGATGCCGTCGAGGATGAAAAAGCCGCGCCCGTAGGTCGCGACCACCAGGTCGTCGAAGCGTTCCTGGATGACGATGCCGTAGATCGGGGCCGGAGGCATGTCAAGTTGGAGCGAGAACCAGGAAGCTCCGTCGTCGAGGCTGGCCCAGACCCGATTGTCGGTGCCGGCGAACAGGACACCCGCCCGCTTGGGGTCCTCCCGGACCACGTGGACGAACGAGAAGGGCGACTCGGGGATCCCGCCGCTGATCCGTTCCCAGCTCTCGCCGAGATCCCGGGTGCGGAAGATGTGCGGGCGGAAGTCGCCGGACTGATGCCAGCTCACCGCCACGTAGGCCGTTTCCGGATCGTGGTGGGAGGGTTCGATGAACTTGATCCAACCGTCCTGGTCGAGCCCTGGCACGTTCCCGCTCCGGTCGAGCCAGGTCTCGCCTCCGTCGGTCGTCACCTGGACCTTCCCGTCCACGCTTCCGGCCCAGAGCTGACCGGCCCGGACGGGAGACTCCGCGAGGGCGAAAAGGACCGACCCGTCGAAGGTGTACAGGTTGTCCACGGTGACGCCGCCGGAGTCCTGCTGGCGGGACTTGTCGTTGGTGGTGAGATCGGGGCTGATGACGTTCCACGACTGGCCGCGGTTGCTGCTCTCGTGCACGAACTGACTTCCGACCCAGGTCGTTCCCGGCTCGTGGCGCGAGAGGACCATCGGAAAGTTCCAGTGCCAGCGGACTTTCAGATCCGCGGGCGCCCAGCCGTACCCGGCTTCCGGCCACACCCGCACGTCGCGGACGTGGCCGGTGCGGTCGTCGTACACCTCCAGCCCACCGTCGTAGCAGCCGGACCAGACGACGTTGTCGTCGTGGGGTTCCGAGGTAGCCCAACCGCTCTCGCAGCCGCCGACCCCCTCCCAGAGCCCAAGCGGGATCCCGCCGCCGCTCGTGCGGCTCGGCCCCCGGTAGGAGTAGCCGTCCTGGCGGTTTCCGTAGACCCGGTAGGGGATCCGGTCGTCGACCGTGACGTGGTACATCTGGGCGACCGGCGGAACCACTCGGCGCCAGCTTTCCCCGCGATTCTCCGAGATGCTGCCACCGCCATCGTGGCCGACCAGGATGCGCTCCGGCATCCAGGGATCCACCCAGACGTCGTGGTTGTCGCCGCCGGCGCGGTACGACGTCTCGACCAGGGTGCGGCCCCCATCCACCGTGGTGCTGAAGAGCACGGAGGCGAAGTAGACGCGGTCGGCGTCCGCCGAGTCCACCGCTAGGAGCCTGCGTCGCAGGAGTTGTGCGGATGGGGCGTAGATACGTTCGGAACGAGCGCGGAATTCGGATTTTGGCGTGACCTCGGGGCCAGCGACCGGTTGGGAGTGGCCGAAACGGCGCCAACGCGGCGTATTCCCGGTTGGGACCCGCGGCGAGCGGTTTCGGGGAGTCCCATCAGGCGGTTGTGAGCGCTCCGATCCGCTTGATGTTCACGGCCAGGCACACCAGGTTCCACTCGGCCTGCACTTTCGCGAGACCCCGGAAGCTGAAGCGGCGAAAACCAAGCACCTCCTTGATCCAGCCGTTCGGCGCTTCGGACAGCCACTTCCGGCGGGCGTAGCGGGCGCGGCCCGCCTCCGTCTCCAGCTTCTTCTTCATCCGATCCGTCGCCGGGCGTTTCGCCGGGTCCACCGCCGCCCGCTTCTTCCCCTCCCGACCGAGCGCCACATACCCCGCGATGCCGCGCTCCTCCAACTCCCGAAGGTTCGCCTCGCTGGCGTATCCCGCATCCGCCAGAACCTCCGCCGGCGGCGCGCCCAGGGTCTCCTCCACCGCGTCCAGCATGGGAAGCAACTGCTCCACATCGTTGGCCCCCGCTCCCACGTTCGCCCCCACCACGATCTGGTGCGCGTCATCCACCGCCGTCTGCGCGTTGTAGCTCTGCTGGAAGCCCTCCGTGCTCGTCTTCATGATCCGACTCTGAGGGTCCGTGAAGTTGCTCTGCGCCTTCGGTTCCGGCTCGCCGTACTGGCGCTTGTAGGGGCTCCCGCCTTTCGCCGGGCGATCCTGCCCCGGCTGCCGCCCCCGCTCATCGTCCGCCCGACGCTGCGCCGCCTCCAGTCGCTCCCGCGCCGCCTCGATCGCCTGCAGCCGATCCTCCCGCCGACGCAACTCCTCCGGCAACTCGTCGCCTCGCACCTCCTTCCCCAAGCGTGCGTCCTCCTCCCCGTCCACCCGCGCCGCCGTCGACGTCAAACCCGCGATCTCCTCCCGAAGCCGCGCCTCCTCCTGAACCAGCCGGTCGTAACTCATCGCCTTCCGCTTGCTCGCGTTCGCCCGAACCTTCGTCCCGTCGATCGATAGCGTCCCGAAGCGAACCAACCCCATCTCACGCGACACCCGAACCACCTCACAAAACAACTTCCGGAAATCCTTCAGATGACGCCACCGAAACTCGCAGACCGTCCGATGCTTCGGAAAGTTCCCCGCCCCCAGCATCCGAAACGCCACATCCTCCTCCAACTTCCGCGCGATCCCCCGCGACGAAAACACCCCCGTCGCATACCCGTAGATCAACACCTTCACCATCATCGCCGGCGAATACGGCGCGTTCCGACGGCCGTCCCCCTCATACGGAGCGTAAAACGCCGAAAGATCCAGCTTGTCCACCACGTCGCTCACCTGGTGCGCCAAGTGCCCCTCGGGAACCCAGTCCTTCAGCTTCGGCGGCAGCAGCAGGATCTGATCCGGCTGATACGCTCGAAATCTCGTCGGCATGCCTTGCTCCTCCAACTCGACCCAGCTCATCCGAGCCAGCATAAAACACACTATATCAAAGACTTATATGAACATCACCACCCCATCACAAACGCGCCGCCACGTCAAATCCGCCAGTGAAACGACTTCCTGCGGCGCAGACTCCTAGCAGCCTGTGGTAAAACCCACGCGGCGTTCAAGCGGCGATGCATCCCGGCTGAACCACTCCGCTTCGCTCCGTTCTGCGTTGCGTTTCGGTCGAAATACACCAGGTATTCCTCCCTCACGCGCCTTGTCAGCCGGGCGCCTCGCCGCTCTCGGCGCTCACGCGGGTTCCACCACAGGTTGCTAGCCACAAACGGAAACCGCCACCGCTCGATCGTCGGCGCGCTCGTGCCGGCCAAGTCGAGTAAATGAGAAGCGACGCGAAGACGCAAGGAGACGCTGCCGCTCCTGCCGAGGGGCCGTGCCTCCTGCTCGCGACCGGAAATCCGGGCAAGGTGCGCGAGATGCGGGCCGCCTTGGCCGCGACCGGGTTTCGGCTTCTCGCCCTCGACGGTCTCCCGGGACCTGCGCCCGACGAGCCCGAGGAGACCGGAGAGGGATTCCTGGCCAATGCGGGGATCAAGGCACTGCACTACCAGGAGGCCACTGGCATCCCGGCGCTTGCGGAGGACTCCGGACTGGAGGTGGACGCCCTCGGCGGCGGGCCCGGAGTGCGTTCCTCCCGGTGGCTGGGCCGGGATACCCCGTATGCGGAGAAGAACCGTCACCTCCTCGAGCTCGTGAGGGGCGACCCTGCCACCAGACGGGGAGCTCGCTACCGATCGGCCGTAGCCATCGCCGCCCGGGGACGCATCGTCTTCCGCTCCACCGGGACCGTAGAGGGAGAAATCGCGACGGTTCCCCGCGGCAGCGGAGGCTTCGGCTACGACCCGGTGTTCGTCGTGCCCGAATACGGGAAGACGATGGCGGAACTAAGCCTCGCGGAGAAAGAGCGGATCAGCCATCGCGGCCGGGCGCTCCTCCGCGTACGACGGTTCCTGGAGGCGGCGCTCGCCGCCGAGGCGCCTATAATCTCGTAGTTTCTCGGGGCGTGGCGCAGTCTGGCAGCGCGCCTGCTTTGGGAGCAGGAAGCCGGAGGTTCAAATCCTCTCGCCCCGACGGGCGCTCCGCAACTGCTCGGGGCCGAGTCCGATCACAAAGCGCGGGAGCGCCAGTAGCTCAGTAGGATAGAGCGGCGGCCTTCTAAGCCGCGGGTCGGGGGTTCGAATCCTCCCTGGCGCGCCAACCGGCCGCTGTTCCTTCATTGGTGGTGGATGTAGCTCAATGGCAGAGCACCGGATTGTGGTTCCGGTGGTTGGGGGTTCGAGTCCCCTCATCCACCCCGTCGAGCGGTTCAAGAGGGGGGCGCAGCACGGTAAACGCGGTGGTACGCGAAAGGGTCAATAGCTGCGCCCCCCTCTTGAACCGCCCGGCGCTTCGCGCCGGCCATCGAAACTCCCTTGCGCGCCTGCGGCGCGCGGCGGGTTGTTTTCTTTCTCGTGCAGCGCTCCGTCGCTCGCCCTCACAGGACGCCCGCCAGGGAACGCCGACCTCCGGTCGGCACCGCGGCGCGCCGCGCCGCGGGCGGTTAATGGCTGCTCGCACTCACGGGACGCCGGCAAGGGAACGCCGACCTCCGGTCGGCACCGCCCCGCGTAGCGGGGCGAAACCGCGTATCGCTGATAGCGAAGAATCGCAGAGACCGCTTGGAACGCCGACCTCCGGTCGGCACCGCCCCGCATAGCGGGGCGAAACCACGTATTGCCGACAGCGAAGAATCGCGGGGACGGCTTGGAACGCCGACCTCCGGTCGGCACCGCCCCGCGTAGCGGGGCGAGACCGCGTATTGCCGATAGCGAAGAATCGCGGGGACGGCTTGGAACGCCGACCTCCGGTCGGCACAGCGGGCCGAAGGCCCGCGCCGGCAGAGACCCCAACCGGTGGGATGGCTCCCTTCTCGGCGCGTACCCCTCAAGGGCAGGATGGCGCGGTAGCCTCGGTAGCCTCATCCTTTCTCAGGGCGAAGCTGTGAACAACCCCCGCGAAGTTCTGACCGTCGGGCATTCCAGCCATCCTTTCGGAGACTTCGTCGCGCTGCTGCGCCGCCAGCTGGTCGCCGTCGTGGCCGATGTCCGCTCTGTTCCCTACAGCCGGCGGTACCCGCAGTTCAACCGCCGCGCCCTCGAAGGTTCGCTCGGGGAGCACGACATCCACTACGTCTTCCTCGGCGCCGAACTCGGGGCTCGATCGAGGGACGCGTCCTGTTACGACGCAGAGGGAAGGATCCGGTTCTCCCGTTTATCCGAGACGGGGATTTTCCTGCAGGGGATCGAGCGCGTGATCGAGGGAGCGGCGAGTACCCGGATGGCCCTGCTGTGTGCCGAACGCGATCCGGCGAACTGCCACCGGGCGATCCTGGTGGCGCCCGTGCTGCGGGAGCGCGGGGTCACAGTGCACCACCTCCTTCCCGATGGAAGTCTGGAGTCGCAAGAGCAGCTGCGCGAGCGGCTCGCTGATACGGCCGGGATGCCCGCGCGCGACCTCTTCCGAACGAGGGAGCAGCGACTCGATGAGGCGATGCGGCGCCGCGCGCGCCAGATCGCCTACCAGGATCCCGCCCGCGTGCGGACTCCGTCTTCGCGGCCGTGAGCGCCGGATGCCACCGCGGCCGGGCTCAGGGAACGATGATCGCCTTGGTCACCCGCAGCGCCTCGACGTCGTCGAGCGCCTGGTTCGCCTCCTCGAGGCGATAGCGGCGGCCGATCACCGAAGCGAACGGGATGCTCTGCCGATATCGGACCAGGGTGTCGAGCGCCCGGGTCCAGTGGTGGAACTCGCTGCCCCACTGGCCCCGGACCTCCGCATGTTTTCGGTTGATGTCGACGTGGGGGTTCACCGGGACGCTGCCGGCGTCGGTGTAGTGGCCGACAATGACGTAGCGGCCGCCGTCGCGGAGCATGGCGAAGCCTTCCGGGACCGCGAGGGGGTTGCCGCTCGCCTCGATCACCAGGTCGGCGCCACGCCCCCCGGTTGCCGCTCGTACCGCTTCCGCGCGCCCCTCGGAATCGCTGTCCGAGAGTGCGAGGGCGTCGTCAGCGCCCATGCGGAGCGCGAGGTCACGGCGCGCCGCTGGCTCGCCGACCGCCACGATGGTTCCGGCGCCGGAGGTCCGGGCGAAAGCGATGGCCGCCAGACCTACGGGACCGACGCCCTGCACTACCACGCGGTCTCCGAGGCGGATCTCGGCGCGGTCCACGGCCGCGAACCCGGTAAAGAGTCCGCAGCCTCCCCCGATGAGGTCCTCCACGGAGAGTTCAGCGGGCACAACGACAATGCGGACTCCGGGCAGGAGCAGAATGTGGTCAGCCCAACCCCCGAGCAGCCCCTCGTCCGCAGAATAGGTGATTCCGTACACCCGGCGTGATGGGCACCGGTTCGGCTGGCGCGCCACCAGGCACTGGTAGCAGGCGTGGCAGGTCGCGTGGACATCGAAGAAGGACACCACGCTTCCGAGCGCCAGTGGATTCCCGACGGCGTCCTCGGTTACTCCGCCGGTTTCGATGACCCGGCCGACACTGACGTGGCCGGGAATGATCGGGTAAGGAACTCCGGCAAGGCGGCCTTCCCGAAGATGCACATCGGTGCCGCATACCTCCGAAGCCAGGGTCTCCAGCAAGACTGCACCCGGAGCGGCTGTCGGGAGGGGAACCTCCCGGATTTCGACGGGTCGGCCAGGCGCAGGCAGCACCGCCGCCCGCGCCGTCCGGCTCAAGCGGTGGTTCCTCCGCAGCTCGAGCCGGCCCCGGCGGTGCAGCCGTAGCAGTGGATTCCGGTCACGATGCGCCGGTTCTCCAGCAGGTCCAGGGAGAAGTCGCGGATATGGGCGGGTGCGCCAAACCCCACGGTGTCGTCCAGCATCTGGTTGAAGTCGCAGTCATAGAGCTGCCCGTCCCAGCCGACCGAAAGAGTGTCTCGGCACATCACTGCCCTTGCGGCTGCCGGGTTGAAGGCGTTGACCAGCCTCTCCATGTATTGCTCGTAGTTGCCGGTCTCGAGCAGGAAGTCCAGGAAACGGCTGATCGGCAGGTTGGTGATCGCGTATAGCCGATCGAATCGAATCTGGAAGCGCCGATCGAGTTCGCGCTTGAACTCCCGTTCGAGGGCGTTTTGGTCTCCCGGGAGAAACGCCCCGGTGGGGTTGTAGACGAGGTGCAGCCGCAGGGAGCCGCCCTGGCCGTAGCCGAGGCGGTTCAGAAGCTGGAGGGCGCGGATGGATTTGTCGAAGACGCCCGCTCCCCGCTGCGCATCGGTGCGTTCCGCCAGGAAGTAGGGGAGGCTGGCAATGACTTCGACTTCGCGGTCGGCGAGGAACTGGGCGAGGTCGGATTGGGAACGCAGCAGGAGCACGGTGAGGTTGGAGCGGTCCATCACATGGCGCCCGCGAGCTCGCGAGGCGTCCACCAGGTAACGGAAGTTCTCGTTCAGTTCGGGCGCGCCGCCGGTGATGTCCACCGTGGTGGCGTTCGTCCGGTCCAGGGCCGCCATGCACGCCTCGGCGGTCTCCCGGGTCATCCGTTCGGTGCGGTCCGGTCCGGCGTCGACGTGGCAATGCCGGCAGGTCTGGTTGCAGAGCTTGCCGACGTTGATCTGGAAGATCTCGATCCCGGTCGCACGGAGGGGATGAAGGCCGTGGCGGGCAAGCGCGGAATTGAAGGACGGGAACCGCGTTTCGGACGGCCGCGGGGCGAAATGCGCGTTACGGGTGGGGAGTTCGAGCAGGGCTTCCATCGGACCGTCGCCCTACATGCTCAACTGGGCGTTGCGTTTCCGCATCTGGACGCCGTGGACCAGCGCCGCCCCGCCCCGGATGGCGGCCGCGACGTGGACGGCCTCCGTCATCTGCTCGAGGTTCGAACCCTTTTCGAGGCACTCCTGCGACCAGGCGTCAATGCAGTAGGGGCACTGCAGGGCGTGGGCGACACCCAGCGCGATCAATGCCTTCTCCCGTCCGGTGAGCGAGCCCTCCTGGAACGTGGCCTGGTACCAAGCGTTGAATTTCTCCCAGAGGTCCGGTGCGTTGCGGCCCATTTCCCCGAACCGGGAAAGATCATGGTCGTCGTAGTAATGACTCACCTGGTGTCTCCAATCAATCGTTTTGAGTGCATCCGAAAGGCTAGCGCGGAGGCGTCCAGATCGTCCCGGAATGCTTGGTTGCGATGGTAGCCTCGGCGCATCATGTCACCCCACACAATCGGATTCATCGGCCTCGGGGTCATGGGAAAGCCCATGGCCAAGAATCTGCTCGCGGCCGGGTTCGACCTTACGGTCCATAGCCGCTCGGCGAGCCCGGTGGACGAGCTGGCCGCTGCCGGGGCGCGGAGGGCTGCATCCGCTGCCGAGTGCGCGAGCGGTCGGGACGCGGTGATTCTCATGCTGCCGGACTCTCCGGATTCGGAGCTCGTGATGCTCGGTCCACACGGGGTCCTGGCGGCGGCGGAACTGCCGCCCCTGGTGACCGACATGTCCTCGATCGAGCCCGGGGTTTCACGGGAGATCGCCGCGGCCGCCGCGGCGCGCGGCGTTGCCTTCGTGGACGCGCCGGTGAGCGGGGGAGAGCCCGGCGCCATCGCGGGCGAACTCGCGATCATGGCGGGGGGCCCCGAATCGGCCTTCGACGCGCTTCGACCGGTGTTTGAGGTGCTCGGAAAGAGCGCAGTCCTCTGCGGCGCGGCGGGGGCCGGAAACACGGTGAAGCTCGCGAACCAGATGATCGTGGCCGCCAACATCCAGGCCGTCGGGGAAGCCCTGGTCTTCGCGGTCCTCTCAGGCCTCGACCCACGGGTGGTGGTGTCGGCGATTCAGGGCGGCCTCGCCGGAAGCGCCGTCCTGAATGCCAAGGCGGGGAAGATGATCGCGGGCGATTGGCAACCGGGATTCCGCCTCGAACTCCATCTCAAGGACCTCAACAACGCGCTGGCCGCGGCCGCCGGGAACGGGAGCCCGATTCCGGTTACCACCGTGGTCCGCCAGTTCGTGAAGACCTTGGTTGCAAACGGCCATGCTCGCGAAGACCACGCGGCGATTGCCCGTTACTGCGAGGACGTCGCTGGAACCACGATTGCGGCCGGAGCAAGCTAGGAACGAAGACCGACCCGCGAGCCTCCGGCCCGAGCGCCCCGCGAAGGGGCTCCGTCAGCTCTTGAAGAAGGCGACGAACCCCTTGTAGAGCGCCCACAGGTCGGCTTTGGAGGCGACGTCGTAGGTGCTGTGCATCGAGAGGATGCCGACGCCCCAGTCGGTGACCTCCATGTTCATCTGGTTGAAGTAGCGGGCGATGGTCCCGCCGCCGTAGCCGGCCTTGTAGGTGTGGCTTTGCCAGGCCACGTCGTCGTCGTCGAGCATCCGGCGCAGCCGGGCCACGAATTCGCTGTTCGCGCTGCGGCCGGCGCCATACAGCTTGATGACCAGTCCGTGGTGGAGCAGCGAAGCGTTATCCGGTGCCTGAGGCGAGGGCCACAGCGGGTTCGTTGCGGTGGTGGTGTCCGCGGTGATCATGTCGGTGTTGCCGAAGCACTCCATCACGTCGAGCGCACTGACCGATCCCTTTTCGGCACGGATCATCTCGGCGACGACCCGCCGGAACCATTCGGACCCGACGCTGATGTTGGAGCCGCTCCCGACCTCCTCATCGGTGACCAGATAGGCCATCGCCGTGTGGGTCGGAGTCTCCAGATCCTCCAATGCAAAGACGTTCGCGACCCCGGTCAGCCGGTCGTCGAGGCCGAAGGCGGCGAAGAGCGCCCGATCCATACCGACTTCGCGCGGCTTGGTAACGGGAACGATCTGGACGTCGCTGCTGACCCAGTCCTCCGGCTCGATCCCGAATTCCGACTCGATCAGAGCGACGGCGCGTTCCATGGCGTCCATCCCGTCATCGCCGCCGGTGGGTGCTGAAGTGATGAGCGGATCGAGTTCTTCGCGCTCGATCGCCTCGGCTCGGGTCCGATTCCGGAAATCGCGGTCCACGTGCGGGGCGAGATCGGGAATCAACAGCACCGGATCGCTCTCGTCGAAGCCGTAGTCGATCCAGACCACCGATCCGTCTTTCCGGTCCACTCGCCCGGTGAGCCCGAGCGGGACGTTTACCCACTGGTATGCCTTGACCCCGCCGTGCACCAGAGTGTCGAGCGCCGCGGCGTCCTTCTTGCGGGTAAGTGGATGCGGCTTCAGTTCGAGCCGAACCGAGTCGATGTGGCTGTTGATGAGGCGCATCCCGGAGGCCAGCGGTTCGCTGCCGACAATCCACAGGAGCATCGTCCGGTCGCGGTTGATCGCGTAGAAGCGGTCGCCGGCGTTCACTTCCCGGAGGGCCGGATCCCACGCGCGGAAATCGCGGGCCTCCGCGTAGGCGACGGTTTCGCGGACCATCGTGAGTTCGGTGCGCGCGCGGTCGATGTAGGGGACGAACCGCTGGTAGATCGCCTCGATCTCGGCGCGCTCGGCCTCGGTTGCCGAGGCCCCCAGGTTGCCGCGGCTCCCGTAGTCCTGGGCGGCGGCCGAGGCGCTGAAGAGTGCGAGCGCGAGGAGGAGTGAGGTTGCTGCTTTGATCGTGGTTTTCATGGATCGCTCCGCTGGAATGGCCCACCCGGGGAAGGGCCGGAACGCTATCAGCGTGGGCGGCGCTCGCATAACAGCCTGTGGTGGAACTCACGTGAGCGCCGAGGTCGGTGAGGCGCCCGTCCGACGAGGCGCGTGAGGGAGGAATACCTGGTGTATTTCGACCGAAACGCAACGAAGAACGGAGCGAAGCGGAGTGGTTCGGGCGGGATGCATCGCCGGCCGAACGCCGCGTGGGTTTTGCCACAGGCTGTTAACAGCCTGTGGTGAAACTCTGTCGGGCGGAATTGAGTCGAACCGCGGGACTTCGTAGAATTTCCGCATGGCTATGGGACGCCGCGGCACGCGGCAGCAAGCGTTGTGGATCGCTACCGAGGCGTTGCCGCGGAGCAAGGGGGATCCGTTCTACGAGCGTTTGAACGAGATTTTGGGAGGGGGCGGTTTTGACGAGTTCGTGGAGAAGCGTTGCGAGCGTCACTACGCGCGGGACGGTCGTCCTGGGCTTGCGCCGGGGAGGTATTTCCGTTGTCTGTTGGTCGGGTATTTCGAGGGTCTGGACTCGGAACGGTTGATTGCGTGGCGGGTGAATGACTCGCGCAGCCTGCTGCGGTTTTTGGGATACGGGCCGGCGGACAGCGGTCCGGATCATTCGACGATTTCGCGGACGCGTCGTCGGGTGAGTGAGGAGACGCACGCGGAGGTGTTCGGCTGGGTTGTGGAACGGGTGAGAGGAGCGGGCCTTTTGCGAGGGGAAGCGCTTGGCGTGGACACGACGACCCTGATGGCGAACGCTTCGATGCGGAAGATCGTCCGTCGGGACAGCGGCGAGGGATACCGGGAGTATGTGAGGACGTTGATGAAGGAGTCGGGGATCGAGGCTCCGACAGTTGAAGAGGTGGCGCGCTACGACCGCAAACGCCGGAAGAAGCTGTCGAACCGCGAGTGGGCGCATCCGGTTGATGCGGAGGCTTGCATCGGTCGGCTGAAGGATGGTCGGACGCGGATGGCGTACAAGGCGGAGCACGCGGTGGATCTGGAGAGCGGAGCGATAGCGGCGGTCACGGTCCAACCAGGGAGCCGGGGGGACACGGAGACGCTGCCGCAGACACTGGACGAAGCGGAGCGCCATCTCGGGAGCGGTGACGCGGGGGCCCGGGAGCCGGCGCCGACGGAGGGTCGCCGGAAGGGGGAGAAGCCTCGGTCGCTGGTGTGTGACAAGGGGTATCACAGCGATGCGGTAATCGAGCAAGCGCGGGAGCGCGGCTACCGTTCGTACATCGCGGAGCCCACGCGCGGGCGCCGGCGCTGGCGGGGTCGGGAGTCCCTGCGACGCGCCGTCTACGGGAACCGTCGGCGGGTTCGCGGGAATCGCGGCGCCCGGTTGCGGAGACGGCGCCACGAACTGACGGAGCGTTCGTTCGCGCACTGCTACGAGACCGGGGGGATGCGCAGGGTGTGGTTGCGGGGAAGCGGGAACATTCGAAAACGCTTGCTGATCCATATCTCTGCCTTCAATCTGTCGCTGCTCATGCGGCAACTGACGGGGATCGGAAAGCCAAAGAGCCTGCAGAACCGGGATATGGATGGGGTGCGGCGTCTCTTGCGGCCCGGCGGGGCCTTCCTGGACGCCATCCTGGGCATGTGGGACCGTTGTTCGCCGGCGTTACTCGTCTTTCGAGCGCACCCACGGTCCTGGCCGTGTCGCCACACGTGGAAACGGCCGCCGCTTCTCCATGCCAGAGAAGCCCCCGGAGCCCTTTCCACCACAGGCTGTTAACCGAGGACTTCGACGCCAGGGTGCGGTCCCTGAAGGAGCGGTTCAAGAAGGCATTCGGCGACTACACCCTGCCGTATGTGTCTCTGACGCGGGGGCGGCGCTACAACCGGATGCTGCAGTCCGTTTTCGGCGATGCGAACATCGAAGACTTGTGGATCCCTTATTTCTGCGTATCCAGCAACATCACCCGCGCCGATATCGTCGTGCACCGGGCCGGACCGGTGTGGTGGTCGCTGCGGGCTACCAGCAGCCTGCCGGGGCTGGTGCCTCCGGTGGTTCACAACGGCGAACTGCTCTACGACGGCTGTTTGTTGAACAATCTGCCGATGGACGTGATGCGAGAGGAGATCAAGGGCGGACGGCTGGTTGCCGTGGATGTCGTACCGCCCCTGGACGCCGATCTTGGCGCCGTGGGGGAGCCGAGCCCCTCCGGCTGGAGGATTGCCTGGAACCGGATCAACCCCTGGGGTCCGGCGATCCGGATGCCCGGCATCGTTTCGGTTCTGCAACGCGCCGGCACGCTGGGCAGCATCTACAACCGGCAGCGGATGATCAGCGAGGACATCGCCGACCTCTACATCAGACCGCCCGTGGAGCAGCTCAAGATCCTGGACACCAGCGTCGCCGACGAGGCTGATCGCCTCGGTTATGCCCACGGTGTAACCGAGCTGGCCGCCTGGGCGAGGCATGAGCGGTAGCCCGTCCTTCACGACGCGACGGCGCAACAACAGCGCCACCGCCCAAATACTCGTTCCACTGCGCGAAGAGGGCGACAAACCGCCACTCTTTCACATCCCCGCGGGTTACGGCGACATGCGTTTCTTCAAGCACGCCGCGGAAGGGCTCGATGAGGGGCGGCCGGTCTACGGCTTGCAGCCCCCGGGGGTCGTCAACGGCGTCCGTGAAAAGCCGCTCGACTGGCTGATATCCGAATACATCAAGCAGATCAAGAAAGTTCAGAAGACCGGACCCTATTGCTTGTCAGGGTTCTCCGGCGGCGGGTTGCTTGCCGTCGAGACGGCGAAGACGCTGATCGAGGCCGGAGACCGCGTTGCCTTTCTCGCGGTCATCGACCCGCCTCTCCGGGTGCCGCGCTGGTTGACGCTGTTCTACTTGAGCCTCTACAAGCTCTGCAAGCTGACGCCGACCGCCGACAGAATCCGGTGGCGGATCATCCGCCGCTCAGGCAACCGCCTCTTGCGCTGGGTGTCGGACGAGGGCATGCGGACGCACATGGCGATCTTCCGGGATCTTGAGGTCAGGTCCTATCCCGGCCGCCTGATCTACATCGGACCCGAAAGGTCGTGGATACGAGGGCTGAACCGGACCCAGATCGGCAGATCCTGGCTCAAGGTCGCGCGGGACGGGACGGAGGTCCATTGGACTCCCGGCACCCATCATTCGATGCTGTTGCCAGGACATGTGGAACGTGTCAGCGCCATCCTTCGAGATTGCCTCGTGCGCAGCGACGCCGCCGATTCGGCAACCCGTTCCGGGCTTCCTCGTGACCCTGCCGTAGCGGATCGCGGGTCGCTGATCTGAGCGGAGCCTGTCGAGGGGTAGCGCGAAGCGCTGCGGCGACGCGGCCGGTCAGTCGGTCGAGGGCCGGGCGGGGCGCTCTTTGAACTCGAACTCCTGCTGGCAGCACCAGCAGGGCCCCGGGAGGTGCGAGGTGATGTTGCAGGTGAAGCAGAAGTAGTAGGGCTCGATCGCCTCGCCGTTCTGGATCGTGTGGAGGCGGATGATCTTCCCGAGTCCGGCGTCCTGCCAGAGGGCGACCTCCAGCGAATGCATGTTCACCCGTTCGTCGGTGAGGATCTCCACCCGCAGATCCGTCGGGTCCAGGCGGTGGATCGTGCCGTCGGCAGACTCGATGCCGAACTCGTCCCCGAAGGAACACTCATCGACCGGGCTCGGCTGGCCGTTCTGCAGGCAGACCGCGTGCCCGGAGACGATGACCTCGCGACCTTCCTGAGCAGCTCCTGCCAAGGCCGGCCCGGCGACCAGGAAGAGCGCCGCCCCGAGTGCCTCACGTCTTCGCATCGTCGGGGGAGGTTAGCAGGGCTGAGCGGGGCGGGGGGCGGGCTATTCGAGGCGTATGCCGCAGGTCGTTAGTCCGTAGGGCAGAACCGAGAGCTTCGTTGAGGTAGTCACAACTGAAGGCCAGATGGAACCGCAGTGACTCGCGTAATTTAAAATGACAATATGGTTACATAAGAATGACTAATCAGAGATATTCCGCATATAGCCCCCTTTTTCTTGATCTTCGCTCTAGGTGTCGTGTTTGACGGGTGCCCATCCGAGACGATCTTATGGGGTAGCTAATTGAGTGCACTTCGTATAATGGGCGCTCCAAGAGGAGCACTGTGGAATGACTTGGCGCTGTTTTCTCGAGCGCAGGCGCGGGGTAGCTCTTGGGTATTTCCGCGACACGTACGCGACACGTAAAGGTAGGGATACGCCATGACCGTCAAACAACTTCCCAGGCGCCACAGTCTTGTGGCGCTGCTCTTCGTTGCAGTGCTAACCGCCAATCCCGTTGCTGGCCAGTTGACCACCGGCGCCCTGCGCGGCACGGTGCTGGACCAATCGGGAGCGGCGATACCGGGCGCGAGCGTCACGGCGACGAGCCTTGCGAACGGTCGCACGCGCTCCACGGTCACGAGCGCCATCGGTGATTTTCGTATGGAGTTGATCGAGCCGGGCGTCTACTCAGTACGGGCGGAGATCACTGGATTCCGATCGCAAGAGTTCGCCGAGGTCCGGGTCGAACAGGGAGGAGTGGCCACGCTGACCTTCGAACTTAGCCTGGCCGGTACCACCGAGACGGTCGAGGTGGTCGCGGAAGCTCCGCTCGTGGACCTGAATCAGACGCAGCTTCGAACCCAGATCGATTCCGAGATCCTGGATGAGGTACCCATCAGTGGGCGTCGTTTCCAGGACTTCGCCGCGCTTGCGCCGGGTGTTCATATCGACTGGGGCTCCACGCGGGCGGGAGGCACCGACGCGATCTCGTTCTTCGGGTTCAATGAGCGCTTCAAGTCGATCTACGTGGATGGCGTGGACCTGAACGACGAGCTGACCGGCGGAGGGACAGGCATCACCGATGGCCCGAGGGCCCAATTCTCGATGGAAGCGATCCAAGAGATCAACGTGCTTCGCAACCAGTTCACTGCGGAGGTTGGCCGGCAACAGGCAGGGGTAATCAACATCGTCACGCGAAGTGGAACCAACGACTTCCGTGCCCGGGTCTTCGGTTTCTTGCGTGACGAGGCATTGGACGCAAAGAACCACTTTGCCACCGGAGAGCTTCCCTTCCGCCAAATGCAGTTCGGAGCCAACGTCGGTGGCCCTATCGTCAGGAACGAAACGCACTTCTTCGCCAATTTCGAGCGGTGGGACGCCGAGCAGGTCGCGACGATCGCACTTCCACCGGGGTTGGCGGACTTCCTTCCGGATCCGCGCACCGAGATTCCGGCTACGGACGCCAGAAACAACTTTTTCCTGAAATTCACCCACAGCCTCTCCGATAGCCACCTGTTCAACCTCAGCTACCTCCACGACACGCAGGCGAGAACGGGGCAGGCGGCATCGGCTGATTCCGCGGCTGACGCGCGCTTTGACGAGGACCAGCAGGACGATGTCATCGTCACCCGACTCACGTCCACGCTAAGCCAGCGGACCGTCAACGAATTGCGGATGTCATTCTCCCGGAGTTTCACGGATCGGCCATCGAGACATGGCACAGCCGGCCAGCAATTCCCGGGCATATATACCGGTACCCCCACCAATATGCCCCAGGGACGGACGCAGACGAACTGGATCGTGTCGGACACGTTTACGACCGGCTTTACCGCTGGCGGAGAGCACTCGCTGAAGATCGGTGGTGAAGTCAATGTCATGCGGGTGCCGACCGGACTCAACCTGTTTCAGTTCGGGCGCTTCACCTTCACCCAGGATGCGCCACCGGGACCCGAGAACCCGCCGGTCCTCTGGCTGGGAGCGCGCTACGCCTTCGACACCGGTGATCTGTTCAGCAACTTCTACGGAATCTTTGTGCACGACGACTGGCGGGTCAGTGATCGTCTGACTCTGAACCTGGGTCTTCGCTACGACTATGAGGACTACAACCGCGGGTCGTACGAAGGTGCGAACCATCCGGCGCTTTCCAGCTACGAAGACCGCGTGAACTTTGTCCTCAGCGCCCGGCCGGGAGGTGAAAACGCGGAGACGCTCTACAAGCTGCGGGAAAACGACGCGAACGAGTGGCAACCTCGCTTCGGATTCAACTGGGCCGCCACGGAAGACGGCCGCACTTCGCTTAGGGGCGGCTACGGGATCTTCTACGAGGGTGGGCATGACCCGATCTCCGTTGCCGGTGTCCTTCGGCCGAATCGCGCCCAGCTCTACGTTGCCCCGGGCGGTGCATTCGACCTTCTCAGCTTCTATCCGAATCAGCCATCGGACGAACAGTTGGCCACTTTCTTTCCGAGTTCGTTCGTTAGCGCGGATCCGGGAGTGTTCATCGAGTCGGCCTTCTCCCACCAGTTCACAGTGGGACTGGACCGGGCGGTTACGCCGGACTTGGCGCTGTCCTTGGACTATGCCGCGATTCGAAGCCGGCAGAACCCGCGGGACGTGAATGTGAACCACCCGGACGCCAGTGGGAATTGCCCATTCATCGCGAGCTGTTCACCGCTTGCGCTCAATCTGAGCGACGGCCGTTTGGACAGTGATGTCGTGCAGGCCCAGCTGCGCGGGCGCGTAGGATCGCGCGGACGAATCCTGGCGTCGTATACCTGGCTCGACGCCCGGGGAGATGGGGCATCGACATCCCCCTTCCTCAAGGATCAGGACTATGGCCCCACCCCGAATGACGTCCGTCATCACGTTGTCGTGAGCGGGAGCACGGTGCTCCCCGCGGATGTGGAACTCGGTGGTGTGCTGAACTACGGCTCGGCCTACCCGTACAACCAGGTCGCCGGTAGCGACACGACGGGCGATGGGAATACGGCGAACAACCGGTCGTCAGGGGTTACCTACAACTCTCTTCGCGGGGACGACTACTTCAGTCTGGACCTGCGGTTGTCCCGGACGTTCGCGTTGGGCGGCGCTCGACGCCTGCAACTGATCGTTGAGGCGTTCAACGTCTTCAACAGGGTGAACTTCAACAGCTTCAACGGAAACGAGCAGAGCTCGCTCTTCAAGCAGGCGACCCAGGCGCTCAATCCGTTCCAGGCCCAGTTGGGAATCCGCTTCGACTTCTAGTTGGAGTCCCGCTTCGATCTTCTCGTACGTCAGCGCACCGCCGCCCGACGTCTCTCTTCGCAACAAGGAAGGCAGGATATGAAGACGCTCATACGAATCGCGGTCACGGGGCTGTCATTGGCGCTGATCTCGCCCCAGGCCCTGGAAGCGCAAATCGATACCAGTACCGACATGGGGCAGGTCGCGCAGGTGCTCCGTGAGGTGCGGCTGGCGAACGCGGCCGACGATATCGACGGTGTTCTCCAGCACTACTGGCAGGACCCAGGGCTCACCGTCATCGACCCGGACGACGGCTTCAAGATCCATGGTTGGGCGGAATACCAGCAGTATCTGCAGGATCTGCGCGCGGTCAGCCGGACCCTGCTCTGGCGCACCCGGCACCGCAACCTGCGCGTTTCGGGCAACAATGCGTACGCGACGTTCTACGTGACCCGGCATGTTCAGTTCGGCGACACTGTCTTCAAAAAACAGGAAAGAGGCACGTACGTGCTTCGCAAGATGGAGGGGACATGGCTGGTCGTCGCTCAGCACATCTCCGCGTTCCCTCCGATGCTGAAGTTCCAACAGACGGCCGAAAAGCAGGGTAGGGAGGCCGCCACCGACAGCACCAGCGACTTCGATATGGACGCCTACTTCGACACCATGGTCGACGATGTCTCCGTCTACGACCCGGCGTCGCCGTGGATATACGAAAAAGACATCTGGCGCACTCGCGTGGAACAGATGATGAACATCCGGCAGTTTCTGGATCTGAACCAATTCAACCGGACGGAAGTCGAATGGGACGATATGCGGATCGTGACGGTGGATCGGGAGATCCGCCGGCCCGAGGGGAGCTTTACCGAGCGCAACCATGGCCGCATTACCTGGGTTTACCTGAAGCAGCCGGACGGGCAGTGGTTCCTGTGGCACGACCACACGTCCGAAATCCCGGAGGACTTCACGTATCAGCGCTAGGAGGAGAAGCGGATGCGGAAGCGAACCCGGAAACGAGGCGCGAAGGCGGTCATGCTTGGATCGCGTAGAAGGCTCGCGCCATACGCGTATGCCGTAGCGCTCACATTCGCCGCGATGGGCGTCGGCGCGTTCAGCCACGCCAGCCAGGAGCGACGGGTGGTGATTCGGGACGCCACCATCCTGCCGGTGTCCGGAGCGCCAATTCCCCGCGGAAGCGTGGCCTTCCGGGACGGGATCATCACCGCCGTGGGGGAAGACGTCGCCGCCGAAAGCGACGGTCTGGTGATCGACGGGACGGGGCGCTACGTACTTGCGGGCATCGTCGATGTGCATTCTCATCTGGGGGTGAGTCCCTGGCCGTGGGTGCCCGGCAACTCCGATGTGAACGAGGATGGCGGGGATCCACTGACACCCCATCTGCGCGCGATGGACGCGTTCGATTCGAGCGATCCGGCGTTGCGCTGGGTGGCGGCCGGAGGTGTCACCACGATCATGGTGTTGCCGGGCAGCGCGAACGTGGTCGGCGGTCAAGGCGCAGTGATGAAACTCAGGCTTGGCCACTCCGCGGAGGACATGCGCTTCGAGGAGGCTCCCCGGGTCATGAAGATGGCCGTAGGGGAAAACCCCAAGGCGACCTACGGCGGTAGAGGACGAATGCCGAGTACGCGTATGGGAGTCATGGCTCTCCTGCGCGATGCGCTGAGCCAGGCACAGGCGTACCGGACGCGGTGGGACGCGTGGAACCACAGTGCGGAATCTGCACGAGGTCCGGAACCCGGTTTCGACCCGAAGCTGGACGCGCTGGCCGACGTGTTGCGCGGTGAGATTCGGGTGCACGTGCACACCTACCGTCGGGACGAGTTTCTTGGTCTTCTGCGACTAGCCGACGAATTCGGATTCGAGCTCGGTTCCTTCCAACATGCGATGGACGCCTACCGGCTCGGGCCGGAACTTGCGCGCCGAGGCGTGGGCGTTGCGGTCTATGCGGACGCTTTCGGGAGAAAACTGGAGCACTGGGAGCAGGTGCCCCAGACCGCCGCGTACCTGAACTCCCTGGGCGCGCTGGTTACCCTTCATTCCGACTTTCCATTCTTCGCCCAACGGCTGCATACCGAAGCGGCCAAACTCGTCCGCTACGGCGGCATTTCGGAGGACGACGCGCTGAAGACGATCACGCTGAACGCTGCGCGTTTGGTGGGCGTGGATCGCTGGGTGGGAAGCCTCGAGGAAGGGAAGCACGCTGACGTCGTGGTGTACGACAGACACCCGTTTGATTCCTTTGCTCGCGTGGAGAAGACGTTCGTTGACGGAATCCTGGTCTTCGACCGCGACCGGGATCGCGACTGGCTGGAGCGAGCGCCGTGATCGCGCTTCTCGCCTCGGTTGTAGCGGCGGTGGGCCTTCAGCCTCCCACCGGCGGTACCGAAGGCGGACCGGAACGCGTGGTGGCTATCCGCGATCTCCGCATCCTCCCGGTCGCGGCACCCTCGATCGAGCGGGGTGTGTTGTTGATCCGCGGCGAACGAATCGCGGGTGCGGGCGCCGACATCGCCATTCCGCCGGACGCTCAGGTGATCGACGGCGCCGGACTTACCGCTGCCCCGGGCTTTTTCGACGCCTATACGGGCATCGGCTTGATCGAGGTAGCTGGAGTGGCGGCCTCCAACGACAGCCAGGAACCAGGAGGGGTGACTCCGCAGCTTCGGGCGGCGGACGCCTACTTCCTGGACTCGGAACTCATACCCCTCGTCCGCAATGCCGGAACGCTGATCGTTCTGTCGGTCCCGGGCGACCGAAACGTGGTCGCCGGGCAGAGTGCCCTGATGCGCACCGCAGGGATGACGATCGAGGCGGCAGCGGTAAGAGAGGTGGCGGCTGTCCACGCCAATCTCGGAGAGGCCTCCAAGGGAGGCGGCTTCCGCACGCGTATGGGAGCGGTGGCGACGCTGCGTCAGACGCTCCAGCAGGCTAGACGTCACGCCGCGCGAGCCGATCCACCGCCGGACCACCGGCTCGACCCCATCGTTCGCGTCCTGCGAGGCGAGCTGCCCATGGTCGTTCGCGCTCATCGGCGTGACGACATCCTCGCAGCCCTCCACTTGGCGGAGGAGTTCGGCTTCAATCTGATATTGGCGGGTGGAGCGGACGCACCGCTCGCTGCTGCACAGCTCGCCGCCCGGGACATACCGGTCCTGGTGCAGCCGGATTTGCAGCCCAGCACGATGGAAACGGCTGGCGTGCGCTACGACAACGCCGCCCACCTTTACCGCGCCGGCGTCCGAATCGCGTTCCAGTCGAATGAGACTACGCTTTCGCGCCAGTTGGTCCCCAACATCGGCCTGGCGGTGGCGTACGGCCTTCCCTACGAAGAGGCGCTAAAGGCGCTGACGCTCTATCCCGCGCAGATCTTCGGCGTGGACGACATGCTGGGTAGTCTTGAAGTCGGCAAGGAAGCGACGTTCTTCCTCAGCCGCGGCGACCCGCTCCAGGTTCGCACCCCGGTAGTCTCCGTCTACATCCGGGGTCGCCACTACGAGCCGCGCAGCTATCAAACGAACCTGTGCGAGAGTTTCATCGCACCGGTGCAGGAGTCCATTCCATGCCTGCCAAGATGATCGGTAGACGTTCCTTTATCGGAACCTCTATCGGAGCGGCCGTTGGGGCATCGGTGCCGGCGCATGAAGCGCAAGTCCTGTCCCCTGCACCAACGCGGATCGACCGGTCCGACTACATCACCCTGGGTCGGACCGGCGTCCGGGTCTCAAAGGTCGCAGCGGGTCTCAGCCTAAGCGCTGACGATCTCATCGCCTCGGCGGATGCGGGAATCAACTACTTTGATACAGCGGAGATATATCTGGACGGTGAACACGCCAAGATGGTTGGCGCGGCGCTGAAGGGTAGGCCACGAAAGGACATATTCGTTTCCGCCAAGTTTCAGCCGGGGCTCCAGAATGAGCTGACGGCAACTACCGAGGACGTAATACGCCGCTTCCACAGGTTTCTCGATTGGCTCGGCACCGACTACATCGACTGCATGCTGATCCACAATGTCCAGCGCCCCGAAGCGCTGGTCAACCCGGCCTGGCTGGGAGCCTACCGGCGTCTCAAGGCCCAGGGTCGCGTCCGGTTCCTCGGAGCATCCACCCACGATCCGAAGCTTCACGAGATTGTCGCGCGGACCATTGAGACGAATCTGTATGACCTCCTGCTGGTGGCCTATAACCCGACGACCGAGGGCGACCTCTATGGGTCAGCCGGATGGCCGCGCCTCCCGAAGCTTCTCGAGGAAGCGAAGGCCAAGGGCATCGCCGTATCGACGATGAAGATCATGATTGGCGCCGTGGCAGCGGGCGCGGTGTCCGGGCTGGGCGCGGACGCGGTCGATCCGAATGACATCGTGGCGCGCGGGAAGTACCTTGGAGCCCGGGTGGCGGCCAGCCGCTGGGTCCTGAGCAATCCGAACGTGGATGTCGTCCAGTACACGATGACCGGACCGGGGACGGTCGCCGCCGCGGTCGAGACGGGCACCACCCCCTTTGTCGCCGGGGATGCCGAACTGGCGAGGGTGTATCACCAGTTTGCAACCGGGACCGGTTGTCCGATTCCGTGTTCCGCACCGTGCCGAACGGCGTGTCCGGCTGATGTGGCGATCGCCGACGTATTGCGCTACGGCATGTACTACGATCATCACGGACTGTACGCGCAGGCGCGCCTGGAATATGCCGGTCTGCCGCCGGAAAACCGGGCGAACATATGTCTGACCTGTGAGAGTCAAGCGTGTCTCAGTGCGTGTCCGGAGGGAGTCCCGGTCAGCGCCCTGACCAAGAGAGCGCACACACAGCTCTCTCTTGACTAGCACCTCGGGCTCGGGCCGGCGCGCCGAAGAGATGCTCCGAACGGTCACCGGTATCTTCAACCGGAACTTTGTTCTGTTGAGCGCCTACGGGATGCTCGCGCTAGCGATGTCCCTGATGCTGGTGACGAATCTGCCGCTCTATTTGGAGGAGGCAGGCTGGGACTCGAGAGCGATCGGGACGATTCTGGGGTCGTATTTCCTGGCGAGTCTGATCGTCCGTCCCTTTGTGGGCCGGGAAGCCGACCGTCGCGGCCGCAAGGTGATCATGGTGGCGGGAGGGGTCCTCCTGCTTCTTCCCCTGCCCCTTTACTTGATTGCGGACAGTTCGGCGGTCGTGCTTGTTGCGCGAATCCTGCAGGGAGTCGGCTGGGCCATGGCTACGACGGCCGCGGCCGCCCTGGCATCGGAAGTCGTGCCTCAGGACCGGATTGGGATGGGGCTTGGAATCTTCGGAGTTCTCAACAGCCTGGGTTTCACTTTCGGCCCGGCTCTGGGGTCCTATCTGCTGAATGCCTTTGGCGGCGAAGGACTGCTCCTTGGGGCGGCGGGATTGGCCGGGGGGGTCGTCGTCTGCAGCTTGCTCTTGTCACCCCCCGCCCAGCGGGCGCCGGCAACGATTCGATGGAGCGAGGCCGGGCAGTTCATTCGCCCGCTTGCCCGGCCACTCGCCGCAACCCTGTTCATCTGCTTCGGCTACGGAGCGTGTCAGACCTTTCTGCCGCTCTACGCCCGCGCCTCGGATGTCACGAATCCGGGTATTTTCTTCACTGTGTTCTCCATCCTGAGTTTCGGAAGTCGGCCGGTGATGGGGCGGATGTCCGACGTGTGGGGACGTGTCCGGACAGCGTGGGTGTTGATTCTGATCATCGCCGCCACGTTCAGTCTGCTCGCGTATTCCGCATCCTTGCCGTTCCTGATAACGGCGGGCGTGTTGTACGGCGTGGGTCATGGGGCCATATTCACGGTGCTGATGGCCCTCCTGGCTGACATGACCAAGCGCGAAGACCGGGGCTTGACATACGGGCTCTTCGGATCGGCCATCGATCTCGGGATTACCAGCGGTACGTTCGCGCTCGGACTGGCAACGGGAGTGATCGGATACTCCGGAGACTTCATGTTGGCCGCCGTGCTCGTGCTGGTGGCGATTCCGCTTCTCTATCGGTCGGAGCCAGCCGCCCGCTCCCATCCGGTGCGCCCATGAATCAGAACGGAAGGCTGTCGGGAATGACGGCCGTGATCACCGGAGCGAGCCGCGGTATCGGCCGGGCGCTGGCCGAGGCAGGTCGGCGTGAAGGGATGAAGCTGGCCTTGTCCGCGCGAAACGCTCAGGCGCTTGAGGCCTTGGCCGGGGAGCTGGACCCGACCGGTGCGGAGGTCATCGGCGTGCCGGGGGATGTCGGCGATCGCGCGGCCTGCCAGCGCCTGATTGATGAGGCTGAGCGGCGGTTCGGTCAGATTGACGTCCTCATGAACAACGCGGGTCTGGCTATCGGCGGGAAGATTGCGGACTCCAACCCACAGGATGTCGATGAGATGGTGCGGACGAATTTTCTCGGCGCTTACTACTGCACTCGTTCTGCGCTGCCTGGCATGATCGCCCGCAAGAGCGGCCACGTAGTCATGATGGATTCGGTGGCCGGCTACCGGTACTCCCCTGGCGGCGCGATCTATTCCGCCACGAAATTCGCGATGCGCGCTCTCGCTGAAGCGCTTCGGTCCGAGGTGCTGGAATACGGGATCAAGGTGACAGCGGTCTATCCGGGAATGACTTTGACGACATACTTCGATCCGCGCAATCCGGAGGCGCTGAAGCCTCCCATCCCCCTTGAGGCGATGCTCACCGCCGAGGATGTCGCGACGGCAACCCTCGCCACGATCGGACTGCCCGAACGCGTCTCGGTAAACACCGTTGTTCTCAGGCCGACCCAACAGGAGACATAGGCCGCGTCGGTCGCCCCGGGCTAGTCGACAGTCGTCGCATTCGGGCTCCGGAAGCGTCCGCTGGCGCCATGAGAGCGATCGGCCGCGGCGGTGCCGACCAGAGGTCCGGCGTTCCAGTGCCCGGTCGCGCTTCACGCGGAGCGGCGGGTGTAGTTTCGCGGCCTTGGCGGGCCGCGATGCCGGCCAGTTCCTGTGTAACAGATTCGGGTCCGATTCGGACGCAGGACAGACGCCTTGCGTGGTACCGCAGTGGCAATGGGACGGATACCGATGCACCAGGCGCGGGTTCGGCGAAGTGCGGCGAGCAGGGCTGCCCCGCGTGAGGCCCGGTGGGCGGGTGAGCGGACCGGACCGATCATGAACATTTCTCCCGGTGGGGCTGGAGACCGGCGTTCCGAGGCGAGCAATGCCATTTGACCTTGAACCGCCGAGATGACCTAATCCTAATGCGGGTTCCAAATGGTCGCGCCTGTTGTAGAGGCGTGCCTCAGGAGGGCTACTGCGGTATGACTTGGCACAATCCGGCCGTTGGACGGCGCGCCGTGGTTCGTGCGTGTACCGCAGGCCGCCTCAGGGCGGGTTCTCCATTGCGTTCCTGGATGGATCGCGTTCCACCGGTTGACCGGTCGCTCGACGCCATCTGTCCGTAGCGCCTCGTCGTAGGCGCGTTCACCCCAAAGGAGACACGTATGAATTCCAGTAGCAGCTTCCGGCCAAAGCCCATTGCAGCGTTGTTCGCAGCGCTGTTCGTCGGGCTGGCCGTCACCGCGGGCGCCCAGGAAGCGGGGGTCTACGGGCGGGTGACAGACGCCACCGGAGACGCACTCCCCGGAGTGACCATCACGGTCATGAATGCGGAGACCGGGTTCCAGCGAACCGTGACCAGCGGGGCGGACGGGCAGTACCAAGCGCCCTCGCTACCAGTCGGCACCTACTCGGTGATGGCGAGCCTCTCGGGGTTCCAGACCCTCACGAACGAGGGCCTGCGGCTCCAGGTGGCGCAACAGGTGACCCTGAACATCTCCCTGGAACTCGCGGGGGTCGAGGAAGCGGTCACCGTCACGGCGGCGGCTCCGCTCATCGAGTCGCGTCAGGCGGACTACTCCACCATCATCACCGAGGAGCAGGTGGACGCTCTGCCGATGCAGGGCCGGAAGTGGCTCGATCTGGCCACCCTGAGCCCCGCCACCAGCCAGGATGCGATCCGCGGCGTCTACTACAACAATGTCAACATCGGCGCCGGGGTCACCTTCTACTCGAACGGCTTCTACGTGGACGGGGTGAGCAACAACTGGCAGCAGCAGGGCGAGCCTCGGCAGGACTTCCCGCAGGAGGGGATCGCCGAGTTCAAGGTCCAGGCGTTCAACGCCAGCGCCGACTTTGGCTTCGCGCAGGGCGGGTACCTGAACGTGGTCACCAAGAGCGGCACGAACAACTTGAGTGGGAGCGTCTTCGAGTTCTTCCGCACCAAGGCGCTGAACTCGCAGACGGTGTTCCAGGACGAGAAGCCCGACTTCTCCCGCCACCAGTTCGGCGGGTCGCTCGGGGGCCCGGTGGTCGAGGACAAGGCCCACTTCTACATCTCCGCCGAGTACACCGCCGAGTCCACCTTCTTCACCGTGAACACCGGCGGCGCGTTTCCCGCCGAAGAGGGCACCTTCGAGAAGCCCGACTGGAACTTGATGGGTTTCGGGAAACTGGACTATGTGATCAACGACGATCACCGTCTGTTCGTGCGCTACGCACACCACAATAATGAACTGACGCACCGCGGCTCCGGCGGCATCCGGGCGGCGAGCAGCGGCTTCAGCTTCGGGGCCCCCCGGCACTCGCTGGTGCTGGGCGAGACCTGGTTCCTGAGTCCGAACACCTTCAACGACTTCCGGGTTCAGGTGGCGCACGCGACCTATATCGGTTGGCCTCCCGGACAGGCCAAGTGGAGCAACTCCGGCGAGTTCCCCCCCGAGCGCGTGGATGTCGGGACGCTCATCAATCGCCCCAGCCTTCGCACCGGCAGCCAGTCGGCGTTTCTCGGCCCGGAACTCCACATCCAGGTCAAGAACGACATCTCCCACTACGTGGGATCCCACGAACTGAAGCTCGGGGTGGACCTCACCTGGATCGACTGGGAGCCGGACAACGTGGGCATAGCGCAGCAGTTCTGGTTCTCGACGGATGCGCCGTTCAATCCCAACGATCCGAGCACCTACCCGGACCGGTTCAGCCAGCGGCTCTTGCCCCGCTACGACGACTTCGAGAACACGGAGCACTCCCTCTACATCAGTGACACCTGGACAGTGGGCGACCGGCTCACGCTGAACCTCGGCCTCCGCTACGACCTCCAGACCGGAGTCTGGAACGAGAACCTGCTCGAGGAGACAGTTCCGGAGATCCTGGTCCGGGACCGGGTCGTGCGTCCCGCCGGGCGTCTCGATCCGTCGCTCTTCCCGTTCTACGACAACAGTACGCGCGGGGACCGCGACAACTTCGGCCCCCGGCTGGGATTCGTGTGGGACCCGACCGGCACCGGCCGGCAGTCAATACGGGCTGCCTGGGGGGTCTTCTACAACCGCTACCGGGCCAACGGCGCCCCCCGCGCCGAGCGGAATCCCGAGGACCTGCAGGTCGTGATCCAGAACCCCAGCTATCCCGATCCGTATGAAGGACAGGACCCGTTCGAGGTCGCCCGCTCCCAGCGGAACTACTCAATCCAGGGCAACGAGAACCGGACGCCCTACACGCGCCAGTACAGCGTGGGATACAGCCTCCAGATCGGGGACGATCTGAGCGTCAGCCTGGACGGCATCGCAGCCGACGGTTTCAACCAGCACACTCAGATCGACTTCAACTACCCGACCACGGCTGGGGGGGACCGACCCCACGCCGGAATCGGCCGCGTCACGGACGGAATTACGGACGGCGAATTGGAGTATCGCGCGTTCTCCGCCCGGGTAACAAAGCGGCTCGCGAACCGCTGGCAGATGCTCGGCTCCTACACGCTGGCTGACGTGCAGGCCGATTCGGAGACGTTCCCCGCGGACCACTTCAACCGCGGTTCCGACTACGGACACGTGCCCGCGGACCGGCGTCACCGCTTCACTGTCAGCGGCATCGCGATGCTTCCCGGGGGCGTCAACCTGAGCGGGATCATCCGCTACCAGAGCAGCCTGCCGTTCAACGTCACGGCGGGCAGCGACCTGAACGGGGACGGCATCGGCGGGGACCGGCCGCCGGGGATCAATCTCCGCGACGGTTGCCGGGATCTCGATCTGGGCGCGGCGAGCGCCTATCGGACCGCGAACGGGTTGTCGCCGGTTTCCTCGGTCGAGTGTCCTGCCTACGCCACGGTGGATGTGCTGGCGTCGAAGGAGTTCCGTTTCGGGGACAACGCCTACGTCGAGACCATCTTCCAGGTGTTCAACCTGCTGAACCGCGCCAACTACTTCCCCCCGAACGGGAACCTCCGCTCCGGAACCTTCGGGGAGTCGACGCAGGTGGCCGAGGCCCGGCAGATCGAGCTGGCCCTCCGGATCCGCTTCTAGCAGCCTGTGGCAAAACCCACGCGGCCCAGTTCTCCCGGTGGGGGCTCGGCCGGCGATGCATCCCGCCCGAACCACTCCGCTTCGCTCCGTTCTTCGTTGCGTTTCGGTCGAAATACACCCGGTATTCCTCCCTCACGCGCCTCGTCGGACGGGCGCCTCACCGACCTCGGCGCTCACGTGAGTTTCACCACAGGCTGCTAGGGGGAATCCAACCTGGCGCGGTCCTCTCCGGAGGGCCGCGCCACCGACGCTCCCGACCGCAGGGAGGACACCATGAACATCACCCGTCGCCAATTCGTCCGCCTTTGTGGAGGCACGGCGGCCGTCGTGCTTCCCTTCGGGCTGACCCGCTGTGCGGGGCCGCCGCGGTCAGCCCACGAACTCATCGACGACGTCGAGTGGAAGAAGGGTTTCGCCGAAGCGGCCCTCCGGGTCGCGAACAGCCGCGGAGCGACGTTCGCCGACGTGCGGGTGGTCCGGAACCTCATCCAGACGCTCGCCGCCGACGACCAGCAGATCAAGGGGGTCGCCGGGGAGTGGCACTACGGCTCTTCACCGGAACACGTGCTGGAAAAGGTGGACATCGGGTTCAACGTCCGGGTCCTGAAGGATGGTGCCTGGGGGTTCGTCGCGAGCCCGGTGCTCAGCGAGGACGAGGCGGTGGCGGTGGCCGGACTGGCGTGCGATCTGGCCGAAAAGGCGGCGAGGACGATCTCCGAGCCCATCCGGCTGGTCCCGGAGCCCGCCCATGTGGACACCTACGTGACGCCGCATCAGGAGGACCCCTTCGGGGTGCCGCTCGACGAAAAGGTCGCCCTCCTCCTCCGGATCAACGAAGAGGTGCGCAAGAACCCCCAGACCGACCGGGCCTTTTCCTGGCTCGACTTCTGGGACGAGAACAAGTTCTATGCGAACTCGGAGGGCGCCGAGATCCAGCAGCGGCTGGTCCGCTCCGACGGCTCCTTCTTCGCCCGCGCCCGGGTGGACGGGGTCACCGCACAGCGGCGATTCTTCGTCAACCCGCTGAACATCGGCTACGAGTACATCCGCGGGCTCGACCTCCCCCAGCACGCCGAGCGGATCGCCGCCGAAGCCGTGGAAAAGGCCAAGGCCCCGATGATCAACATTAATGAGGAGATGGACGTGGTCATGGACCCGCAGAACATCTGCCTCTTCGAACACGAGACGGTGGGACACCCCACCGAGCTCAACCGGAGCGTGCTGGTGGAGACGAACTTTGCAGGAACCACCTTCCTCGGCCCCGAGGACATGGGAAGCTATGAGTTCGGCTCACCAGTCATGAACTTCGTGGCCGACCGGAGCCGCCCGATGCTCCGTTCCACCTGCGGCTACGACGACGAAGGGGTGAAGACGCAGGCGTGGGACGTGGTCCGGGAGGGGAAGCTGGTCGGTTTCCAGACCACCCGCGAGTTCGCCACCTACGTCGGCGAAGAAGCGAGCCGGGGTTGCTGCATGACCGAGTCCTGGGACCGGGTGCCGCAGGGGCGGATGCCGAACGTGAGCCTCGAACCCGGCGGTCAGGACGCCCCCTCACCCGAAGAGCTCATTGCCGATACCCGGCGCGGTCTTCTCTTTTCGGGGTTCTCAAGCCGGATCATTCAGGACTACCAGCGGCGTTACCACACCTACACCGCGAACGCGGTCTGGGAGATCGAGAACGGCCGGAAGACCCGGATGCTCCGGGGCGGGCATTACTACGGGAAGAACCCGAGTGAACTCTGGCACCGGCTGGAGACGGTCACGAACCCGGCGTCCTGGGAGCCCGCGGCGCTCGATTCGGACGACATCGGCCAGCCGACCCAACGCAACCACAACACCCACGGGGCGCCGTGGGCCCGGTTCCGCAACCTGCAAGTGGGAGGGCCGACAAGTTGATCCTTACCGAGACGGAAGTCGGCGCAATTTTCGACACCGCGTTCGAGGCGGCCTCCGCCGACGAGGTCGAACTCTCGATGGCGTGGTACCACGAGGTGAACCGGGAGGTTGTCTGCGGCAGCACCAAGGTCATCCGCTTCTCGAACAGCTACATCCGGGACGACACCGTGGTTAATCCGTGCCACCCGCTCCAGGTGCATGTGGCCTTCGGGAACCGGGCCAATGGGTATCGGGAAGGCTCAGCGATCACGAACCAGCTCGACCCCGCCGGCATCCGGGACGCGGTGGCCCGCGCGGAGGCCATCGCCCGGGCGGCCACTCCGAACGAGTCGCACCGATCGCCTCACGGCCCGCAGGAGTACCCCGAGATCCCCGGCTTCGATGCCGCGACCGCGGCGCTCACCGACGAGGAACGCCACGAGGCGGTAGCCGGCGTCATCGAGCGCCTGCAGGCGGGCGGATTGAACGGCTCGGGCTACTTCCATGTGGACGACATGCTCGAAGCCCACGCGAACAGCGCCGGCGCCCGGTTCTACCGGCGGGCAACCAAGACGGGGTACGCGGTTACCGTGAGGTCCGACGACACAACCGGGCGCGAGTCGAGCCGGATCGGCTCCGGCTGGGCGGCGGTCGGGGACCTCCGGCGGTTCGCCGATCTGGACATCCCCGGGATTACCGAGGTCGCGATCGGGAAGGCGCTGGCTTCGGTGGACCCGCAGCCCTTCGAGATGGGGCCCCACACCGTCGTCCTCGAGCCGAACGCCGCCGCCTCCTTCGTGGGGCAGCTGATGAGCGTCTGGAGCGGGTCGGCGCGCACCGTGGGCGGCTGGGGAAGCCCCTCCGAGGTGGGCGCCCAGGTGGCGAGCGGGCACCTCAGCCTCAGGACCCAGCCCGGCCATCCGCAAATCATGGCCAGCCCTTACGGTCCCGGTGGGATGCCGCTTGGCGAGCGGGTCTGGGTGGAGGAGGGCGTGCTCCGCAACCTTCCCGGCGGGGAGAACGGCCCCGCGGTCCACTTGGTGGGAGATGGCGGTTCGAAATCCCTGGAAGAGGTGATCGCGGGCGTCGACCGGGGAATCCTGATGACCCAGAACTGGAACACCATGCTCCGGACCATCGATCCGCCGCACGTCAACGGGATGACCCGGAACGGCCTCTTCCGGATCGAGAACGGGCAGATCGCCGGGCCGCTCCAAAACGCCTGGTACTCCATGCGGCTCGATGAGTTTGCGCAGAACATCGAGGACGCGTCGCGGCCCTACAAGACGGCGATCTTCGGCTCGTCCGGGCTGAACGGCAACCTGATGCCGGCGCTCCGGGTAGCGAACTTCAACTTCTACCGACCTTCGGAGGCCGTATGAGTTCCAAACGCCGCGAGCCTGTGCTCACGGGAGATCCATCATGATGAAGACTGATCGGCTGACCTTCCTTTTCGTATTGCTGGCGGCCGCCGCCGCGCTGGCGCTTGCCGGCTGCACCCCGGCCCCGCCCATGGAGGAGGAAGACGAAGGCACTCTCATCACCGGCGTCTGGGCTTTCGTCTCCGAGACCAACACCGAGACCGGGGAGCTGGTCCGCGACGATTCCACCTGGAGCGGGATCTGGGTCTTCACGAACGGCTACCACTGCCTCGCCCGGATGGACAACAACCGGACCGCGCGTTCGGCGGCAGAACTCGCGGAGCTCTCGCCCGAGGAACAGGTGGCGCACTATGAGCAGATCCAGAACTACTCCGGGACTGCCGGGACGTACCAGATCGAAGGCGACACCCTCCGGCGCCAGTGGCAGATCAGCCTGGGGCCGGACATCATCGGACTCGAATCGGTTGCGAAGGTCCGAGTGGAGGGTGACCGGATGTTCGTGGACCTGCCGCGGCGCAGCGAGGAGTCGGGGCCCGCGGTTCAGGTGATCTATCGCCGGCTCGAGTAGCGGCGCCGCTTCGCCGTCCCGAAAAAAGGAGCAACGATGAGATTCACCACACGGGTGCTTGCCCTGACGCTCCCCCTGATGTTCCTTGCCGCGCCGGCCGCCTCCGGCACGCAGCCCGGCGCGGAGAACGTCATCTTCGACCCCGCCGCCTACCAGGCCCTCAAGTACCGCATGATCGGGCCGCACAAGGGGTCCCGGGTCACCGCCGTGACCGGAATCGCCGAACAACCCTGGACCTACTTCATGGGGACGAACGGCGGCGGTCTGTGGAAAACGACCGACGCCGGCGAGAGCTGGGTGAACGTCTCGGACGGCTACTACACCTCGAGTTCCATCGGCGCGATCGACGCGGCCGACTCTGACCCGAGCACCGTCTATGTCGGCACCGGCTCGGCCTGCATCCGGGGGAACGTCTCCCCGGGGGACGGCATCTACAAGTCCACCGACGGCGGGGATAGCTGGACCCATCTCGGTCTCCACGACGCCGGGCAGATCGGCCGCCTGGTCGTCCATCCCGAGAACCCGGACGTTGCCTACGCGGCGGTCCTCGGCCATGCCTTCGGGCCGAACGAGATGCGCGGCGTCTTCCGGACCACCGACGGCGGCGCGAGCTGGGAGAAGGTGCTCTACGTCAGCGAACGGACCGGCGCGAACGACATCGCGATGGACCCCTCGGACCCGAGCGTCCTCTACGCCACCATGTGGACCGGGGAGCGAAAGCCCTGGACCATGATTTCGGGCAGCGAAGAGGGGGGTATATACAAGACCACGGACGGCGGGGATACCTGGGCGCAGCTCGAAAACGGACTCCCCACCGGGATGATTGGGCGGACGGGCGTCAGCGTCTCCGCCGCGAACCCGAACCGGGTCTGGGCGCTCGTGGAAGCGCGGGACGGCGGCGTCTATCGCTCGGACGACGCCGGCGCGTCCTTCACGCTCGTCAATGACGACCGTGAACTCCAGAACCGGCCCTGGTACTACATGCACATCGTCGCGGACCCGGTGGATGTGGACCGGGTGTACGTGGTGAGCCGCTTTTTCCACCGCTCCGACGATGCGGGGGAGACCTTCGATCTCATCGCCACCCCGCACGGCGACAACCACGACCTCTGGATCAACCCGGAGAACAATGCGGTCCTGATCCAGGGGAACGACGGGGGCGCGAATGTCTCCTGGAACGCCGGCAACACCTGGTCGAGCCAGTTGAACCAGCCGACCTCCGAGATGTACCGGGTGAGCGTGGACAACCAGTTCCCCTACCGGGTGTACGGCTCGGCGCAGGACAACTGGGAGGTGCTCTCGGTGCCCAGTCGCTCGGGTCACTACGGAATGCGGCTCCAACTCCAGCACTGGGACGGCGTCGGCGGCATGGAGGGCGGGGTTGCGGTGATCCGGCCGGACAACCCGGACATCGTCTACGCCGGGAGCACGAGCGGCGCCATCACCCGTTACGACCGCTCCACCGGCCAGATCCGCCCGATCAAGGCCTACCCCGAGGTCGGCGGGTTGCCCGCGAAGCATCTTCGCTACCGCTTCCAGCGGACCGCGCCCATCGTCCTCTCGCCGCATGACCCGAACGTGCTCTACCACGCTTCGCACGTGGTCCACCGCTCCATGAACGAGGGCCAGAGCTGGGAGGTGATCAGCCCCGATCTGACCACCGGCGATCCCGAGAGGATCAACACCTGGGGAGGCCCCATCACCCGGGAGGTGACGAGCGAGGAGGTCTACTGCACGATCTTCGCCCTCGCGGAGTCGAAGCATCTGCCGGGGGTGCTCTGGGCGGGGACCGACGACGGCCTCGTCCACCTCTCGCGGGACGCCGGGGAGAACTGGAAGAACATCACCCCGGCGGACATGCCGGACTCGGGGACGGTGAACATTCTGGAGGTCTCGCCGCACGCGGCGGGCCGGGCCTTCATTTCGGTGCTGCGCTACCGGCTGGACGACTTCCGGCCCTACGTCTTCCGCACCGACGATTTCGGCGAGAGCTGGAAGCTCCTCACCGACGGGACGAACGGGATCCCGGCCGACCAGTTCGTGCGGGTGGTCCGGGAGGACCCCGACCGGAAAGGACTCCTCTACGCCGGGACCGAATACGGGGTGTTCGCCTCCTTCGACGACGGCGCGCACTGGCAGTCGCTCCAGCTCAACTTCCCGGTGGCGCCGGTTACCGACCTGGTGGTCCACGAGAAGGATCTGGTCCTCTCCACCAAGGGCCGGTCCTTCTGGATCCTGGACGACCTGTCCCCGCTCCACCAGTTGACCGACGAGGTGGCCGCGTCGGTAGCGCATCTCTTCGCGCCGCGGGCGATCCACCGGGTGCGGACCGCGGAAGAGGAAGCGGTGGATGAGTACGTGGGCGGCTGGCGGTCGGTCGCGAACCCCCGCGACCTCTACGGCGGCGCCCGCATCACCCGGGACCGCCAGGGCACGGATTCCCCGAACGGCGCGACGATCTACACCTGGTTCGCGGAGGCTCCCGAAGGCGAAGTGACCCTCGAGATCCTGGATGCGGCCGGGGAAGTCGTCCGCCGATTCTCCAATCAGGACGATCCGCCGGATCCTTCCGTGATCGCGCGGCCGGAGGCACCCTTCTTCAAGGAGGAGAGCACCTTCTCCCGGGCGGGGCTGAACCGTTTCGTCTGGGATGCGAGGCACGCCTCGGCGTACGGCGGCTCGCCGCTCGGGCCGCTGGTGGTGCCGGGCGCTTATCAGGTGCGCGTTTCGACGGACGGCTGGAGCGGAACCCAGCCCATTGAGGTGTTGCCCGATCCGCGGGTCACGACCACCTCCGAGGAGTTCCAGAGCCAGTTTGATTTGTTGCTGAAGCTGCGCGACCGGATCAGCGACCTCCACCAGGCGGTGGCGGAGATCCGCGAAATGCGGGAGGGCGCGTCCGCGTCCGTCGCGGACCGGCTCACCATGATCGAGCGCGAGTTGGTGCCGCTCCCCGAGGACTACGACCGCGAGGATCAGGACTACGCCCCGAAACTGCTCCAGCAGCTCGACCTCTTGTACGGCTACGTCGAACGCGCCGACTCGCAGCCAACCGATTCCGCCTTCGAGCGGTTTGACGATCTTGACCCCGTTCTCAACGGCCTGCTTGAAGAACTGCGGCGGGTTGTGGAGAACGCCGACTTGGGGCAGGGGTTCTGACCCAGGATGTCGCCGCAGGCAAGGGAACGCCGACCTCCGGTCGGAACCGCAAACCCGGAAGGAGTTCGCTATGAATAGGAAGTCCACCGCGTGGGTCCTCGGAAGCCTCGCCGCCCTCGCCCTCCTCTACTCGGCCTCCGCCGGGAAGGCCCAACCGGACAGTTCCTCGGGCCGCTCCCTCCGCGGGCTCGAAGACGTCTTCGCCCCCGGCGTCTTCCTCGAAGACCGGAACGGCGACGGGGTGGTGGACTTCATCAATGCCCGGATCGTGCTGCCCGCCGACGCGGCGCCGGAAGAAGTGGCCGCCGCCGCCAACATCGCGGCCCGGCTGGGCTTCGAGTCTTCGGCATTCACTCCGGGTCTGGCCGTCCTCGACGGCGACATCAACCCGGGAGCGGAGAGCCCGCCGCTCTTCCTCGTCGGCCGGTCGAACCGCTGGGTCCGGCAGCTCGAGGAGGACGGCCGCATCGACCTGTCCGGCCTGACGCCGGGGCAGGGACTCTTCGCCATCGTGTCCTCCCCCTTCGGAGGCGAGGACGCAGTGGTGGTGGCGGGAGCCGATCCCGACGGGACGCTCTTCGCGGCGAACTCGGCGTCCGCCCGGCTTCCGTACCTCTGGCAGCTCCGGAGCGACACCGTCTCCTCGGTGATGGACGACGTCGAGGAGTTCCTCGGCGAGAGCCGGGTGGACGTGAACGGCGTCCGATCGACCGAAGCGGTGTACGAAGAGGGCCGGGAGCAGGTCAGCCGGCTCGTCATGACGCTCGACGTGGTGGATCCGGGGAACGCCGCCGAGGTGCTCGACGAGCTTGCCGCCGACCACCGGGTGGGGCAGGCGCGCTTCACCGACCGGCGGGCGGTGCGCCTCAGCTACTACGGGGCGGGCGCGCTCGACTTCCAGCTTCCTGACGGGAACGGGGTGGTCGTGGACCGGTTCGGGCCTCCCTACAAGAGCCGTTTTCCGGAGAACCCCTGGCAGCCGAAGGCTGCGCCGCTGAACCTGACGAAGCTCTACACGACGGACGGTCTCCTCGGCGACTCGCGCGGGGACGACCAGATCCCGGACGAGTCGGAAACCGTGCTCGTGATCGGCTCCGGCGCGGGTCCGGTGTTGGGTGCGGTGGACCTCGCCGCCCGCATCGGGCTCGAGACGACCGGCCTCACGATCCCGATCGCCTTCGTGGAGCGGGAGATTGAGGATCCATCGGTGCTGCCGAACCCGGTGCTGATCGGGTCCGGGGACCTGGCGGCGTCGCTGCCTGGCGGAATCGCCCTGGAACCCGGGGAAGGGGTCGTGGAGATCGTCTCCGGCGCCTTCGGGGATTCCCCGGCGGTGCGGGTCCGGGGCGGTGACGCCGCGGGTCTTGACGCCGCGACGGCCTACCTCGCGGGGCGGGTTCCCTCCCTCTGGGAGACCCGCCGCGGGGAGGTGGACTTCACGGCTATCGAGGAGGACGCCCGCGCCTTCCTGCGATCGCGCTCGAGCGCCGGACAGGCGGCGCGGGCGCTCGTCCACCTCGACGACCTGAGCGGCATGTGGTCCGGCGGCGACGTCATGTCGCTCGAAGTGGACGTTTTTTTGGAGGAGGCGAGCGCGGAGGTCGGGGCCTTCCTCGAGGAGCGGCTGCGCGAGCAGACCGGCGTCCCGCAGGTCTCGGTTACTGCGGCCTCACGCTACGGGCCGGTCACCGTGTTCGACGAGGAACTCGACCTCGGCTGGGAGGTGGACGAGCTGCGGGAGAGCTTCGCCCGGGAGGTGGTTTCGCGGGTGAGCGCCGGGGACCGGGTGGAGGTCGAGATCCTGGTGAGCGAGCCGCCGGAGCTCCGGATGCGGCTCCAGTCCGAGTTCGAGGCCGCGCTCCGGGAGGCCGGCGCGGGCGAAACCCGGGTCCGGGTCATCTCCGCCTACAAGCAGGGGTTCAGTTGGCTCGCCGACTATGTGCTCCCGGCGGTCCAGGGAGAGGCCGTCGGCCGGATCACGGTGCGTTTCCCGACCGCGCATTACCCCCAGAACGAGGTCTGGTACGGACAGGACATCCGTTGGCTCCAGGAGATCTTCCCGATCGACTGGATCCTGGCGCGAGAGCTCGGCATCGAGGTGGACGACACCGAGTTCGTGAAAGTGGACGAGGGCCCGGTGGAATACGCGGTGCAGGTGACAGACGACGTTGGGCGAGTGCTGCACGAGGACCGCTTCGCCCCGCGTTTCACGACGCGCGAGTACTTCCCCTACGTCCCCACGGCCAAGATCCACTACACGACCGGAGGGTTCCGGGCGGCGGTGAACGGGGAGGAGGTCGCCGATGTCCACGTCCGCACCGATCCGGAACGGCTCTGGGACTACTACCAGCAGGACGCGCAGCCCCGGATGTTCGACTTTGCGCGGGAGTACACGAGGGGGGATCTGAGCCTCAAGAACCAGCCCTTCTTCCGCGATTTCATCGTGGACATCAAGATGAGTGAGCCGGACGCCCGGCTGGACCTCGACGAGGAGCGGATCTCTTCGCTCGACTCGCTGCACGAGGATCTCACCTTCACGACGATCGATTTCTGGAGCATTTTCAGCGGACAGGAATCGGGGAGCCGGGAAGTCGCCCCCGGGCGGCTCATGCCCATGATCCATCCGCCCCGGGAGGGCCCGCCGGAGGTGCGCGTCACCTTCGTCGGGAACGCGGTGCCGCACCCCGAGCTCGCGGTGAAGTGGACGACCCGGAGCGGGGCGGTCGGCGAGCGCCGGATCGGTCTGACGGAGCTGGACGTGTCACCGCCCCGGATCACCTCGGTAAAGGTCCGGGCGGGGGCCGAGGGCGCCGCCAGCCTCACGGCGAGCGTCGAGGCGGAGGACTTCGAGGCCGCCCGGACTCTCGGCCGGATGGTCGAGGGTCTCGGTGAGATGCAGGCCGCGGGGGGGCTCCCCACCGCGCTCGGCTACGCGCGGCTCGAGGAGCTCGTGCTTTCCGCCCGGATCGGAAACGCGGCGATCGAGGCGGCGGTGCGGCCGCCGGACCCGGGTCTCCTGCCGGTGCCCGGGGACTTCCACACCATCGAACCGACTCCCGGCGAGCGGTTCGTGACCTGGGATCACGTGATCGGCCCGGACGAGCTGGAGGAGGAACTCATCCCCCGTCTCCAGACGTTCCCCGAGATCAACGCCTACGCCGCCGGCCGCACCTACCGGGGCCGGAACGTTTGGGCAATCGAGGCGATGCTGCCGCACGAAGCGGCACTCTTTTCGCAGGCGAAGGCCAGCGCCCTGAAGCCGGTCCTCTTCGTCACCACCCGCCAGCACTCGAACGAGGTGTCCGCCACCAGTTCGGCGATGCGGTTCATGGAGTTGATCGCGACCGACCCGGACTACCGGAAGTACCTGGAGCGGATGAACATCGTTTACAACCCGATGGAGAACCCGGACGGCGCCGCGAACCACCACGAGTTCTACAAACTCCGGCCGACGTACATCCTGCACGGCGGCTACTGGAGTTCGGTGGCGCGCGACGTCGGCGCCTACATCTGGGACGACGATCCGCTGCTCCCGGAGGCACTGGTGCGGCGCCAGCTCTACTACAAGTGGCTTCCCGACATCTACATGAACCCCCACGGGTATCCGAGCCACGAGTGGGTCCACCAGTTCGCCGGCTACAAGGTGCCCTGGTTCCTCGCCTTCTGGATCCCCCGCGGTTACCACATCAACCTGCACCACATCGACGATCCCAACTACCCGGACCACAAGCCGGTGGGCAGCGAGTTGCGCGAGCGGATCATCGAGGAAGTGCAGGGGGTCGCCGACATCCGCGCCGCGAATGAGCGGCTCGTGCATCGCTTCGAGAAGTACGCGAGGCGCTACCAGCCCGACCCCTTCCGCCTCGAGATCTACGAGGGGATGAACATCCTGTTCGACTACTCCTATTCGTTCCAGGAGGGCGGCTCGTTCAGCGACGAGATCTACGTGAGCTCCATGTGGAAGCGGCCCGACCCGAACGGCCGGAGCTTCCTCGAGCGCTACCCGCAGATCACCGTGCTCGACCTCGGCTGCGACATGCCGGACGAAACGGCGGGTCCCGAGTGGATGGAAAAGGTCGCCGCCAGGGGCCAGTTCGGCTACCTGATGTCGGTGGTGAAGCTCCTCTACGAGAGCGACTGGGAGGTCCAGCGCTTCGAAGAGGACTTCACCGACGGCGTGCGGCTATCCCTCTTCCGCCCCCGCCCGATCAAAGCGGACCGGCGCGCGCAGTTCGCGAGTTCAGCAGGCAGATAGGCAAGGGACCGCCGATAGAGCAAGCGGCACCGCCGGCAAGGGACCGCCGACCTCCGGTCGGCATCGCCGCGCTCAGCGCAGCGAAACGCGCTAGCCTATTGGTCCCTAAGCATCCGGCTGCAAGATCAGAGTCACCGTAGGACCGTCGGTCTCCGTGACGTTCTCGTTGACTCATTGTTCGCTCGGTGGCTCGGCAACTCGCGGAGTCTGCGTGCCAGCTCACGTGTGCTGGGAGAGGTTATGTACCGTTCCGTGGCGGGCGTACGAACTTCCTTGCCCTAGAGGTTATTGCAATGAACAAACCAAGACGACAGCATACGATTCCGAAGTTCCTGCTACGTAACTTTACGGATAGTTCCGGTTGTACGTACTATTTCCGCAAGACTGAAGCTGACCTTGGAATTATCAAGATAAGTCCGAACAACCTGTTTGTGGAAAAGGACAGGAATTCGATCATAGGGCTAAACGGCGATATGGACTACTCCCTAGAAGACCATTTTGCCGAACTGGAGGGACTTGCAAGCGCAACGATAAACAAAATACTGGATTCCATACGAGATGACAAGATGCCAGTGATCGATTCGAACGACCGTATCGTCTTGAATTTTTTTGTCTATCATCAATGGGCGAGGGTGTCCGACGTAATGGACAGAATAGTTCAGAATACGCCGTTCGAAAAAATGGTCGAGAATGCGAAACAAGAGGTCGTTGCAAGGGGTGGCACGGTATCTTTGAGCGAAGAAAACGAAATTCTGGCCGACAAGAAGAGACTCCTTCACAATGCGAGAGTCCAAACGATGGCGACGAAGAGTGGGAAAGTTATTCCCATGCTGGAGGCCCGAGGACTAACGATCGCTCACATTCGGCAGCAGCAACTGGGGTTTGTGATAGGTAGCAATCCTGTTCTGAAGAGTACTCGGAATGGCAAGAGTGGTCTGGATGACCTAGATGTGGAGGTCATTCTGCCTGTGGCGCCCGACACTGCGCTCGTTCTTCACGGAGAGTCACAGAACACGTATCGCGTAGATGTAATCGATAACAGACAGATGGTGCGAGGCTTTAACGAAGCCATCTTTGCGCAGAGCTCCGGAATCGTCTCGCAGTCAGAGCAGCTACTTCAATCGCTAGCGGGACGGTTCGACGATCGCGTATAGAGATCGACTCGACTACCGAGCGAGTTGGGGATTCCGGTTGATCTCCGCCCGTCTAGCGTCCAGGAGAGAAAGGCAGGCCTGGCATGAGCACATTAGACAAACCACTTGGACCCGATCAGATCCGGACGCTGAAGGACGAGGACATCGACTTCAGCGAGATTCCCGACCTCGACGAGACCTTCTGGCGTGAGGCGAGACTGGTTGAGCCGGACCGTACCGAACAGGTCTCGCTCCGGATCCGTCGCTCGGTGCTCCGGTGGTTCAAGCGTCCGGGCAGGGGGTACCAGACTCGGATCAACCGCGTGCTTGAAACCTACGTGCAGGCGCAGCGGGAGGCCGAACGGCAAAGGACCAAGTAGCCGGGCCAACCGAACGCGTCTCCCGACGCCGAGCTGGACACGCTGATCCTCGGAGCCTCGCGGGGCGGCCGGTAGCGGGCGTCGCGAGTCAGTTGGTCGTGTCGATCGCCTGGTAGACCAGCGCCCGGAACCTGGCGTGGTCGTCCAGGTTCCCGGCGGGGATCAGTTGCGCCAGGTAGACGACGACCAGTTCCTGCTTCGGGTCGACCCAGTAGCTCGAGTGATAGGCCCCTCCCCACCCGTATTCGCCGGCCGAGCCGAGCTCGCTGCGTGCGCCCAGGTCGTCCACGATCCGGAATCCGAGCCCGAATCCGACGCCCGATTCCTCACCGAAGAGGGCGCCGGTGTCGTTCACGTTCCTCATCAGCAGCCCGCCGAGGTGATCCACGGTCATGAGCTCGACGCTCTTCGGTGAAAGGATGCGCGCGTCGCCGAGCTTGCCGCCGTTCAGCATCATCTGCAGCAACCGCGCATAGTCGGGGGCCGTCGACAGGAGGCGGGCCTCGCCACCGATGACGCGCGCGCGCGGGGCACTTCCAGGACGGCAAGGACCCACTCCAGGAGGCGAGCGCGGACCGTACTCCGAAAGCCGAGTGAGACATTTTGGCCGGCGGGAAGCGCGACTTTTTCAAAGCCCGCCATCACCCAACGTTGTCATTCGCTCAACGAAGGCCGGGGCGTAAACCCCGGCGACAGAGCAAGCGGCGCCGCTGGCAAGGGACCGCAACGCCGATGTCCCGCACGGCCAGGCGAGCGTAACCTGGCGCTCTTCGCGCTATCCGATCCCGACGACGGCGGGACCCGCGTCCTCCGTCCGCCGCAGGATGTGCTCGGCGAAGCTGGGAATCCCCATTTCCCACACTCCCGACGACACTTCCCAGATCACGCCAAGATCCTGGAGGGCGATGTGGATCTTCCCGGGATCGTCCAGGCCCCCCCGGGCGCCCGCACTCTGCTCCAACAGGGAGTCGAGTTTCGCATCTCCAATGCGGCCGTCGGCCTCCGCCATCCATTCGGCCAGCGGCGGAAGCACCGCATGCACGCGCCGCTCCCGCGCTTCCGCGAACCGTTCCTGATAGAACACCTGGATCTTGACCCGGGCCGCGGCGATGCCGTTCTCGGCCGCCTCGCGGCCGATCCGGCTCTCGCCGGTGCGAGCCGCCGCGTCCCAGGCGGCGCTCCCGAGAAGTTGGACGAAATAGGGGTAGTGCTGAGATTCGCGGACCAGCAGTGCGAGGGCATCGTCGTCCATCGGACGCCCCTCGCGTTCGGCCGGTTTCGCAAGGGCCGCGCCCGCGGCTGCCTCGTCCAGCCGTCCGAGACGCCTTCGCTCGAGCATCCGCTCGGTGAACGTTCCGGCGCGCCGGAGCGCTCTGGGCGCATCGGGTGTTCCGGCGGCCACGAGGACGAACGGCAGCGCTTCACTCCCGGCGATCTGGGCCGCCTCGAAGAAATCCCGCGCCGTGTCTGATGCCAGTGAGTGAGCTTCGTCGATCAGCACAACCAGCGGCGCGGACTCGGCGCGAATCCATTGCGCAAACAACTCGACATGGTCTTCATTCGGCGCGGCCCGCTCCGCAGTAACACCAACCGACGCGACCTGCACTCCAGTCAGCCGGCCACCGTCAACCCCGGCACGCCGCCGGAGTTCCCGGAGCAGCCGCTCCTCGCTCCGGAAGGCGCCGGCGCCCAGGCGCTCGGCACGCATTCCGCGCCGGCGAGCGTCCTCGCGGACGCGTTCCAGCAGGACCGTTTTCCCGTTTCCGCGCGGGCCGAAAAAAAGGAGTCCCTGAGCGGGTGGAACCCCGCCAGCGAGGCTAGCGAGCCGGTTCTCGGTGAGTTGAAGGTCCCTTTCCCGCCCTGCGAGAAACGGAGGCATCTGCCCGGCCCCGGGCCGGAACGGATTGCCGTTGGCCACGGTCCCAACCACGTCCGAAGCCTACCGCAGCGCCGGCCGGGAAACGGGTAACCCGGAAAGGGCCTGGTTCCCTGTTCCTGGATGGTTGGCTCTTCCTTGAACGGCCGCCCTGGATGCGGTTCCATGCCCGTCCCCCCTTCCTTTCCGCCGCGTCTCTACCCACCGGCCCCCCTTTGCAACTCCTATCCCTTTGGACTCATCCCTCGCGGTACGACGCGTGGTCCGTGGGGCCGTTCCGATCCGAGGCGCGGCGGCGCGCCATCCCCGGACCGCCGCCGCTGGTCAGTTGGTCGTGTCGATGGCCTGGTAGACGAGCGCCCGGAACTTGGCATGGTCGTCCAGGTTCCCGGCGGGGATCAACTGCGCCAGGTACACGACGACCAGTTCTTCCTTCGGGTCGACCCAGTAGCTGGAGTGATAGGCCCCTCCCCACCCGTATTCGCCGGCCGAGCCGAGCTCGCCGCGCGCGCCGAGGTCGTCCACGATCCGGAAGCCGAGCCCGAATCCGACGCCCGATTCCTGACCGAACAGCGCGCCGGTGTCGTTCACGTTCCTGACCAGCAGCCCGCCGAGGTGATCCACGGTCATGAGTTCGACGCTCTTCGGTGAAAGGATGCGCGCGTCGCCGAGCTTGCCGCCGTTCAGCATCATCTGCAGCAACCGCGCATAGTCGGCGGCCGTCGACAGGATGCCGGCGCCCCCGGAGAAGCTCACCCGCGGCCCGTCGAGATAGGCCCCCTGTCCCACCATGCCGCCGGGATCGGGAGCGCGGGTGAGGCCGCCATCGCCGGCCGAATACACGACGGTGAGGCGATCCTGCTTTTCGGGTGGGAGATAGAAGTGGGTGTCCGCCATCCCGAGCGGCTCGAAGATGCGGGTCCGGAGAAACTCGTCGAGCGGGACCCCCGAAGCGACCTCGACGACCGCCCCCAGGATGTCGGTCGCGTAGCCGTAGACCCAGCGTTCGCCGGGCTGGGCGTCGAAGGGAAGCGAAGCCATGCGCCGCACCGTTTCGCGAATCGGCTCTTCCCGGTGGGCGAAGTACCAGCCGGTGATCTCCGCTTCGGCCCATTCCTCGGTGGCCGGCCCCTGGCCGTAGCCGATCCCCGCGGTATGGGTGAGCAGGTGCCGGATGGTGATCGGCCGCCGCGCCGGCACGACGTCGTACGTCCCATCGGGGTTGGCGCTGGCGACCGTGGTTTCGAGGTATTCCGGGAGATAGCGGCCGACCGGATCCGAGATCAGCAGCCGTCCCTCTTCCTGCAGGATCATGATGGCCACGCTCACGATCGCCTTGGTCTGGGAAGCGATCCGAAAGATGTCATCGGCTTCGAGCGGGTCTCCGGCCTCCCGGTCGCGGTGTCCGAAGGCCTTGAGGTACACGGTCTCCCCGCGACTGGCAACGAGCGCTACCGCGCCGGGAAGGGCCCCGGACTCGACATAGCTCTCGAGCGCGGCGTCGAGCCGGGCCAGCCGGTCCGGGTCGAGTCCGGACGAGCCGTTTTGGGGCGGCGGGACCGCACACGAGCCCGTGAGGACCGTGAGGATCCCTCCGATTGCCAGAGCGGACAGCGCTCCAACGAGCCGCTTTGCGGGAATTTCTCTGATGACTCTCATGGCCTTCTCCCGAGTGGTCGGCTCATCGCACTGCCGGTGTCAGCTTGTCCGGTTCTCGGTGGCGCGCGGCCGAATGCACCCGGCCAGGGAGGATACCGGGCGGATTCCGCCGAGCCCAGAGGGGAGGCGCTATCGAGGCGGGTGTGCGTTGGCAGGGAGCCACAAGCTGAGCATCGACACTTCACAAGGATTGATGTCTCTTGGGCCAGCGCACTCGGCCTCGCTGCCGGCAGTAGTAAAGGATTCCTTTACTACTGCCGCGGACGGGAAAGGCATCTGACGCGCTTCTCCAAGCTCCGTCCATAGCGATTCAAGTTAGTACTAACTTGAACTCACTAAGGCCGATCTCTGCCGTCGCACGTCAAAGATGGAACTATCCAAGGAATCCAATATCATGTTATACGCGGTATTTTATAAAGTATACCTATGGCCATGCCGCTACCACGTTCGTTCTGGATCAACCGGATCGAGCGCGCCTGGGACTCCCGAAGCATCGTCTGGCTCTCAGGGGCGCGGCGCCTCGGGAAGACCGTGCTGAGCCGGCAGGTTCCGAATGCGCGCTACTTCAACTGCGACTTGCCCTCGGTGAGGGATCGCCTGGCGGATCCCGAGTCCTTCTTCGCCCACCTTCCGCGCGACTCCCGGATCGTGCTGGACGAGGTGCATCGCGCCGAGGATCCGGCCGGTCTGCTGAAGATCGCGGCGGACGCCTGGCCAAGCATTCGCGTGCTGGCCACCGGTTCCTCCACCCTTCACGCGAGCCGGCGGTTCAGTGACTCGCTCGTGGGGCGCAAGTGGCCGATCCGCTTCGCTCCGGTACTGTGGCGCGAGTCTCCGGACTGGACCGGCGCGGCGGATCTGGAGCGCCGACTTCTGAACGGAGGGTTCCCGGACCAACTGCTGCTCCCCGCGCCGGACCCACTCTGGTTCGAGGAGTGGATGGACAGTTTCTTCGCCCGGGACATCCTGCCGCTCTTTGACATCCGGGGCCGGGGCGGCTTCCTGCGCGTGGTTGCCGCGGTGTTCGTTCGGAACGCTGACCTGCTGGACATTTCGTCCGTCGCCCGGGACGCCGGGGTGAGCCGGCCGACTGCGGTCCACCACCTCGACATCCTCGACGGCTGCCAACTCACAGTGCGGGTGCCGCCTTTCCATGGCGGTGGACGCAGAGAACTCGTCCGCCGTCCCCGGGTGTATGCGCTGGATACCGGCCTGGTCTGTCATTTGCGCGGCTGGACGAGCCTCCGCCCGGCGGACCGCGGCCCTCTCTGGGAGAATCTGGTGCTGGACGAACTACTGACGGCCATCCCGCAGAGTCGGATTCACTATTGGCGGGACGGGGCAGGCCACGAGGTGGATTTCGCCATCGTTGCGGGACGGGACCGGGTGGCCGCGGTGGAGGCGAAGATCTCCCCGGACGCCTTCAATCCCAAGGCGCTCGCAAGGTTTCGCCAGGCGTATCCCGATGGCGCGAACCTGCTCTGCTGTCCGTTTGTGGACGAGCCGATCCCGCGGCGACTGGGAGGATTCGAGGTCACCGTGTGCGCCCCGTCGCAGGTGGCTGAACTGATCCGGGCGTAGAAGGCGTTGGTCCGCCAGCGGCAGGCGATGCCGGTGTGAGCACCGGCTCTGCAACGAGGCCGGGGCGTAACAGCCTGTGGTGAAACTCAGGTGAGCGCCGAGACGGGCGAGGCGCCCGGCTGACAAGGCGCGCGAGGGAGGAGCCCCCACCGGGAGAACTGGCCCGGGTGTATTTCGACCGAAGCGCAACGCAGAGCCCCGCGAAGCGGGGCGGTGAACAGCCGGTGGTGGACCCCACGTGAGCGCCGAGGCCGGTGAGGCGCCCGGCTGACAAGGCGCGTGAGGGAGGAATACCGGGTGTATTTCGACCGAAACGCAACGATGAGCGGCGCGAAGCGACGCGGTCAGCCGGGATGGATCGCCGGCCGAACGCCGCGTGGGTTTCATCACCGGCTGTTTGGCCGGGATGCATCGCCCGTCGAGCCCCCACCGGGAGAACTGGGCCGCCGGGGTTTCACCACAGGCTGTTAAACCCCGCCTGCAGCGCGCCGGGGGTTCAGGGGGAGTCCTTCGCCTCGACTTCCCGGATGACGCTCATGAGGAGGCCCGGCCTGGCGTGCAGGGAGGAGCGGTACGGCACGTCAGCGAGAATCCCGGCAAGACGCGCGGCCGTGTCGTCCGTCAGCAGCATGGCGCCCGGGTGACCCATCGCGATCTGGAGCGCAGCCGTTTCGCCGACATGCAATGCGAACAGTCGGACAAGGGCACGGAGTTCGGCCGATGGAGGTTCACCGGGGGCAGCGGCGCGCCAAGCCGTTTGCGGCCGGTCGAGGGCTTCCGGACGATGACGTTGAACTTCGCGCCGAACTGCGACCGGCACGATCACCTCGGGAAAATCCCGCAGCAGGCCTAGACAGTCCAACTCATCCAGATGAATGATCGGACCGGCATCGCAGATGACCGGCCCGCGGGGCGGTTCAGCCGTCTCCACGGAGTCCCCATCGGACATCCTCCTTCATGAACGCTTCGGTCAGCTCGGAGGAATGGGACTCGAGAAAACGGCGAAGGGCTTCAGCGAGCAAGTCGTCCATGCCGCTCGCGCATCCTTCGGCGACGAACGCCTCAGCCTGGGCGGCGAGTTCGGCTGGCAACTCGGCCTCGATGCGGACTTTCTCCATGCGGCGAAAGTAGCACGCCGTGCCTGGATGGGGCGAACGAGATAGTGCACAGCCGGGCACTCAAGGGATCGGGACCGGCCGCTTTCGACGGTGCGCGCTGGGTGCCGGGGCGAGCCGAAGTTCAGCCGGGTGCCGGTACTCTCGGGATTTGTGGGGTGGCCCTCACGCCCGCGGGGCGTAGCGCCATCGGCGCTGGTTTCGCGCTCCCGCGCGGTGCCGGGCCCCACCGGGAGAACTGCCCAGAGGTCGGCGTTCCAAGCGGTCCCCGCGGTTTCGCTGGCCTGCGGCCAGCGGTGCCGGTCTGAGAAGACCGGCGTTCCCTGCCCGGTGTGCCATCTGGACTGGCCGGCGGTCCCGTGCCCGTGCGCGCTTCACCCAGATTGGCGACGGGAGTTTCGCGGCCCTGCGGGCCGCGATGCCGGTGTGAACACCGGCGCTCCTCCCCCTCAGCACCCGAGCAGATTGGGCAGGAACAACACCACGCCCGGCAGGAACCCGATGACCAAGGTGAGCTTACGGGGGGACGCGGTCAGGTGACGAGTCGCCTGGGCAGCGTTGGATTGAGGTGCATGATCAGGTCGTAGACGGACGCACCGGAAGCCGCGCTCGCGTCCTCGGGCCTCGAACCGTCCTGCCAGTCGAAATAGGTGGCGATGTCACCCTCCTGCACGGTCTTTTGCGGCCCGATCTCGACGATCGTGTGGCTTGAAGACACGCTCGCGATGATGGGGTACCGAGTTTCACCAATTCGTACCCAGCCACCTTTGGCCGCCGCCCTGGGTACGCCGTCGACGTGACCCGCGGGGATGGTCGCTATCCAGACGTCCCGATCGGCTTTGTAGGCGGCCTCGTACCCGGCGGTTTCACCCTTCTGCAGCTCTTTCACCAGTACCACTCGAGCCTTCAAGCTCATGGACGGCCGCAGATCGAGCAGGCCCATATCCCGAAACTTCGGCATCGAGTACTGACCAAAGAGCGCCATGCCGGGCCGCACCACATCAAGGTACGCCGGGGGATTGTCGAACAGGGCGTAACTCGCAGCCGCGTGCCGCCGGCCCATGGAGATTCCCCGCGCGGTCAGGGTTTCTTCGACCTCCCGGAATCGCTGCAATTGCAGCTTTTCGAATTCGGGATCCTCGTTCAGCGTGGTCATCGTGGCGACGAGGTTCACCCCTTCTCGCCCGGCGAGATCGGCGATCAGCCCGGCCGCGTGCCGGTGAGGAACGCCGACCCGGCCCATCCCGGTATCCACGCATACCTGCACCGGGATCGCTGACTGCCTCCTGGTTGCCAGTCGGGATAACGCGTCGCCCACCTCGGTATAGACCATCGGCATGACATCGCGCATCACCGCTTCCTCGAGGTCGGCGTCATCGAAAGGGCCCATCAGGAGAATCGGTTTGGTGATTCCGGCGTCGCGCAACTCGATAGCCTCGTTCAGTCTTACGACCGCCATGCCGGTCACGCTGGCCTCTGACTCGAGAATCCGGGCCATGTTGATGAGGCCCATGCCATAGGCGTTGTTCTTGATTACCGCCAGGATGGGACGGCCTGCTACGAGCCGGCTGACCTCCCGGACGTTGTGCCGGACGTGCTCGGGCCTGACCTCGATCCACGGGTCGAAGCTGGAATGACGGGCGGCGGTCTGAGCCTCCGCCCGCGACGCCGGGGCCCATCCCAGCGCCACGGGCGCCAGCGCCGACCGCAGCGCGGTGCGTCGGGAAACTCTCATGACGGCAACTCTAAGGACTCGTGGAGGGACCAACCAACGCGGGCTGGGGAGCATGGTGGAAGCCTTCGTAACCCGGCACCCGGATAATCCGCCCCACCGGATCGATGACTGGTGGACGTGACCATTGCCTGAGACATCCCTGAGCGAGCGTTCGCGACTCAAGCCGGTCCTCGCACCGCTTCAGGTCGCGTCGCTGGCGCTCGGCTGCGTCATCGGCTTCGGCTGTTTCATCCTCGCCGGCGACTTCCTTGAGACGGCCGGACCGCTCGGCGCGGCGGCGGGCATTGTGCTCGGCGGGCTGGCGATGATCGTGATCGCCAGGAGCTACGGCCTCATGGTCCGCACCTTTCCGGTGGCGGGGGCTGAGTTCGCGTATGCCTACCGGGCCGCCGGCCGGCACCATGCGGTGATCTGCGGCTGGTTTCTCACCCTCGGCTATCTGAGCATCGTGCCGCTCAACGCGACCGCGCTCGCCATCCTCGGCAAGTTCCTCGCGCCGGAGCTGTTCGCCCGGGGTTACCTCTACACGGTCGCCGGATTCGAGGTGTTCGCCGGGGAGGTCGGCCTCGCGGTGTTCGCGGTGGTTCTCGTCGGGTTTCTTCACTCCCGGGGCGTGCAAGGCGTCGGGAGGACGCAGGTGGTCATGACCGGCCTCCTGGTTGCGGCGGTGGCACTGGTGGGCATCGGCGCGTTCACCGGACCCGGCGCCAGCGTGGCCAACTGGGAGCCCTGGTTCGCGCCCGGCCGGTCCGCCTGGACTGGCGTTTTGGCGATGCTCGCGATCTCGCCCTGGCTCTACGTCGGCTTCGACACTCTGCCGCAGGCCGCCGAGGAGTTCGCGTTTCCGGCCGGCAGGGCGTTTCGGCTGATGGCGGCGGCGATCCTGGCCGGCGCCGGGATGTATGTGGTGGTGGTGCTGGCGACTGGGGTGGTCCTGCCCTGGCGCGAGCTGGTGGCCGGCGAGTCCGTCTGGGCGACCGGCGCCGCGGTGCGGGCGAGCCTGGGAACGGTGGGAGTGGCCATCCTGAGCGTTGCGGTCGTCCTGGCGATCTTCACCGGAATCAACGGCTTCTTCATGGCGAGCAGCCGCCTCATCTTCAGCATGGGACGGGCGCGGTTACTGCCGGCCTGGTTCGGGAGCATCGACCGCGCCCGCGGCACGCCTCGAAACGCCCTGCTGTTCACCGGGGCGGTTTCGCTGCTCGCACCCTGGTTCGGCCGCGAGGTCATCGTTTGGGTGGTGGACATGGCCGCGGTCGGCACCGCCTGCGGCTACCTGTACACCTGCCTCGCGGCGTTCTCGCTGGCGCGCCGCCGACGGGCGCGGATGGAAGCGGTGCTCGGCGCCATCCTGTCCGCCGGGTTCCTGATCCTCCTGTGCGTTCCCGGGATGCCCGGCTTCATGGCATTGCCCTCCTGGATCGCCCTGGCCGGCTGGATCGCGCTCGGCGCGCTCTTCTACTTCCGCCGCGCCCGGGAGTACGCGGCGATTCCCGACGACGAGTTGGACACGCTGATCCTCGGAGCCTCGCGGGGCGGCCGGTAGAGGCGTCTCCTTCGCGGTCGTCTTGTCTGCCGACCGCCGCTGGCGCCGGTCAGTTGGCCGTGTCGATCGCCTGGTAGACCAGCGCCCGGAACTTGGCGTGGTCGTCCACGTTCCCCGCGGGGATCAGTTGCGCCAGTCATCGGCGCTGGTTTCGCGCTCCCGCGCGATGCCGACCGGAGGTCGGCGTTCCAAGCCGTCTCCGCGCTCCTTCTCGTTCGGCAGTACGCGGTTTCGCGGCCCTGGCCGGCGTTCCCAGTCCCCTCGGTAGCCGAGCGGATTGGGACCGCCCGCGCCGCCTTACCTCGCCAGCGGATCGGGCCGTAGCTGGAACTTGAGGACTTTGCTGGGCGTGCCTTTGCCGCCTTCCATGTGGAAAGGCGCACGAGTGCTCACCGTCGCCCACAGGCCCCTCCCCTTCCAGCCCCCGTCCGGGTCGTCGATGCGGCCGTCCATCCACTTGGTGTAGAAGCCGAGCGGATAGGGAACCCGCATAACGATCCAGTCCCCGTCTACGAGGGCCAATAGCCCTTCGGATGCGTTGCCGGTGTTGATGGGCACGTTCTCGCCGAGCCCCAGGATGTTGAACTGATCGACCCACGTGTAGTAACTCGCCTCGGCGCTTCCGGGGGTGGTTACGCCCTGGATCTGTGGCAGTGGCTCTGGGTAGAAGGTCCAGCCCTCGGGGCAGTGCTGGCCCGTAGCCGTCGGACCGTTGAGCGGTCCCGTGCATTTGCTCCGGTCGAAGCTGGCCAGGTGCCCACTGGCGAGCGCCGCCCACATCACCCCGTGCCGGTCGATGTCCCCGCCGCGCGGCGAAAACCCTTCGATGGGCGCGCCCGATGGGTCGAGCGGCAGCTCGTACAGCTCGGCGAGTGCCGTCGCCGGGGGGTTCGGGCCCGGATCCAGCCGGACAACCGCGCCCGGGTAGCCCAGTGACGTTGCCCATACCGAACCGTCCGGGGCGGGCGCCACCGAGTAGAAGCCGGCCCTGATCCTCTTGTCCTTCGTGGGATCGATCGGCTGGTCGGGCTCGACGGTTTCGTCCCGCCTGCCGTTGCCGTTGGTATCGAGGACGAGCGCCGTCCAGCCCTGCGAGCTCTCCTCGTCGCCGGTCTCTTCGAGCATCCTCGTGTTCAGCCAGCCCACGACCTGTCCACCGCCGCTCGTCCAGAGCGTGTTGTCCTCGTCCTCTGCGAACATGAGGTGGTGCGTGCTGAAACAGGTGCTGATGTGCGTGAGTTCTTCCGTCTCCGGGTCGTACATCGCCAGGTGGCGCCTCGCGCGAGTCGTCGGGAAGAGCCTTGCCGACGGGTGGTCCGATCCCTCGCGGCAGAAGTCCGGATTGTCCGGGGGGCGCACCGTGGAGGTGAGCCAGAGCCGACCCCGATCGTCCAACATCGGGTTGTGGACGTTGTTCTTGCTCGTCCAGATGGGCTCGTCACCCCAATAGAGCGACGGCTCGGGCATGTCCGGACCCGAGGCCGGCCGGGTGCTCGGATCGCGGACCGTCAGCGGGACCTGGCTCGCCGCGTGGCTCATCGGATCCAGCACCGGCACGTAGTCGGCGCTGGCCTCCAGCGCCCCGAAGATGGGTCCGTTGGCGTTGACCGTGGGATTGCGCCTATCGGTGGAAACCTCGTCGTGGAGGTACGCCTTCGGATCGGCCCAATCCCACGACGTGACGACGACGTTGCGCTCTACGCCTTCGGGCCGGGGAGGCTCCGGAGGCACCTCGCCCGCCGCGATGCGGTCGGTCCAGTCCGCGAACATCTCCAGCATTGCCTGCCGGCCCATACCGTCGAGGCCGGCACTCATCCCCGCCCCGGCCTGGCCCGACTTGACCCGCCGGTCCCAAGCGTCCACGGAGGACTCGAAGTCGCCCAGTTCCGCCGAGATCTTCCGGATGCCGAGGCTGCCGAGCTGATGGCAGGCGGTGCAATTGCCCGACTTCACGAGCCGGAGAAGCTGAGCCTGGTTCTCGATGTTCGGCGAGATCCCGTTTCCCTCATCACCGGACCCCGGAAACTCGTGCCCTTCCGGCATGTGGAGCAGCGACGTCCAGTAGCCCGCCGGGTAATACTCCGCCGCTGCCCGGGCGTCGGGCGCCGGCACCGCGGTCAGGTTCAGAGCCGTGCCGGGCGCGGCGCGAAGCTTTTCCGAATCGATCAGGCCGTAGCCTCGCACCCACACGTCGTAGCTCGCCTCGGGCAGGTCGGGGATCAGATACCGGCCCTGATCGTCGGTCACGACGATCCTGGCGAAGCGCGTCGGAAGGTCGGCCGTCTCCGCGATCACCCAGACGCCGGCCTCCGGTCCGCCCGCTCCGGTCACGACACCCCCGATGTCGTCGGCGTCGAGCGTGGGCCCGTCGGCAGCGGGTTCACACGCCGTGAGTGCGGAGGCCACGACCGCGCCCAACCACAAGTGGCCGGCGGCGCGGAAGATCTGCGATAACGTCCAATTCCTCATGTTCATCCTCCCGCTCAGGCGTTCCCGAGCCTTGGAACTCTGGTGCTCTGATTGCTGGCGCGGAGCCTGATGCCTGTCCAGTGCCGAGCATACGGCACTGTGGACGGGGGCGCGCGGGTCACGCCGGCGCGCGTTCGCGGGTGGATCCGCGGAGCCAGGGGAATGCCGTGAGTCTCCGGCCGAGGTGGCGACCGGCGCGCGGACTTCCCACGCTCGCAAGTTGGACGTGGCCATCCGCGAGGAGGCGGTGAAGAAGATGACGTCAATGCCCGCTTGGTCGCGAAGACGGTTCCTGGAGAGCGGATCGGCGGCGGCTGCGATCGCCGCTGTCTGGGGATGCACGCCGGGCGAGCGGACGCAGGCGGAGGGATCCAGGCCGCTCTTGGACGAGAGCCGGACCAGCCCGTCGGCGCCGCGCACCGGCCCTCGCCGCTCGCTTGCGGCGCCGGGCCCGATGATTCCGCCCTGCCCGGCGATCCTGCTCACCGTGAACGGCCGACCCGGCGACCCTGACGAGATCTCGGTGCTATGGACGTTCGTCGTGAACGGCGACCCGCCCCAGATCGGGGTGAGCGCGGGCTTCGAGCATCAAGCGAGGGAACTCCTGGAGCTCCACGACGAGTTCGTGTTGAACGTCCCGCTTGCCTCGATGATCGAGGCCTTCGACACCGTCGATATGAACTCGGGAAGCGTTGCCGACAAGTTCGAGCTCTCAGGCCTGACAAGGGGCGCGGCGACCGTGGTCGATGCGCCCACTGTGGAGGAGTCCCCCATCCACTGCGAGTGCCGCGTCATCGGCTCCCTTGAGGTGCCACCCGTGCGGAAGCTCTTCATCGCGGAGGTCGTGGCGACGACCGCCATCGAGGGCGCGGTCGACGACGGCGGTCGCCTGATCGTGCCCGACGTGGATTTCTTCGGGATGACCGCCGGGAGTGGCGAGCACTACACGATGGGTCGCCGAGTGGGCAACATCGGGATGACGGTCGGGCGGAGCGACATCAAGTACTGACGGCCCGGTCGGTTCATCACATGTGAACTGTCAGTAGGTTGTTCGCTTGGCGTTGGACGGGGAGACGCGCTAGCGGCCCGGCAACTCCGTCGTGAGCCGGCTTCGTCCGCCGGTGATGCGAGCCCAGTATTCGAGCGCACCGTCGAGGAACAGCGCGTGGAATCTCAACTGGTCCTGGTCGGGCTCCTGCCCCGGCTCCAGCAGGTAGACGAAGCCAACGTTGAACACCTTCTGCGACCGCTCGGGCGGCGGGTCTCGCGGCCCCAGCGCGGCCAAGACCTGTTCCATCGTCACGATTTCCTTCTCGGCCGTGTGGGGTCCCCGCCAACCGCGGCCCGTCTCCTGGAGGTTCCGCAGGAGGAACGTGTCGGGCACTTCGTCTGCGGTCGCGAGGCCCGACAGGTAGAGATCGAGCCAGGAGAGTCCTTCTTCCGACTTCGTCTCGGACACGACGCGGGTGAACGTCCCGTCTGCGTTCTCGCGCCAGAAATCCCCGCCCATGATGGACGCGGTCCTGGCGAAAGCAGCGGGGGTGTGCAGCCCCGGAAGCCAGTGGGTTCCTCCCCCCCAAAGCGGCTCGATCTCTCCATCACTAACGTAGGACGCGCTAGCGGTCCAGGTGTGGGCGAACTCGTGGGCCAAATGCCATGTCCCCTCGGGACCGGGCGCAAGTCCACCAGAGTCGTCCAGGATGGCCACGAAATCGGACTTCGTCCAGATAGCGAAACCCCACTGACCGCGCAGCCGGGTTCCGCAGGGCGACTTCCTCTCGTCCAGGCGCTCGGGGAATCCGATTCCCCGGATGGGCACGTTCCCGGGGTAGTAGCCCCACCAGGAGCCGGAGAACTGAATGTCGTAGCGGAACTGGCTGTGGAGGAATATGGCATCGAACTCGTCCCCCAGCGTCTCGATGACGCGGCAGCCGATGGGAACGAGGTGATCCTTTACCCCGGTGTGGTGGAACACCTCGTACAGCTCCGGTGAAGTCTCCGCCGTGGGGAACAACCCCACGATGCCGTCGCGGATCGCTTCGTCGGGATCGGCCGGCTCGGGCGCGTAGTGGATGGCGATGCGGCCGTCGGTGTAAAGGGTCAGCTGGAACCGGGTTTTCTCTTGCGGTGCGACTCCGTGGACGTGGAAGGCGGGGTCCGTCGTGATCCAGGTGACGACCACTCGATCAGGCCGGCGGGAGACGTGCTGAACATTCCCGAAGTTCTCCGCATCGTGGACGCTCCACCCGCCGAGCCGAGGCTTGTACAGCGCGGCAATGACCGGCGGCGCCCCCAGGTGTTCGGCGATCTCCGCCATCGTCCCCCACCTGTCGGGGCCATGCTGCGAAAACGGATACGGCTCGCCGAAGGTGACCAGTCCGTAGCGACTGACGAAGAAGGACTCCCACTCCCGGCCCGCGAAGTCGAACTGGAAGACGATCTCGGCGTTGTCATCGACCGGGTCGCCCAGGTCCTCCTCCCAGTCGAGCGCCCGCACCTCGCGCGAGTAGCCGCCGCCGGCCGGAGTGAACATCAGGGTGCGGCCGGCAAGGTCTACCGGGTTCGCGGGGACGACATCCTCGGGCATCAGCTCCAGGAGGATCTGGTTCTCTGAAGTGACCGAGATCCCGCGACCGACCGGGGTGATCTCGATGGGAGGATCCGGGGGCGGGGCCGGTTCCGGCGCCGGCGGTGGCGTGGGCGCCGGCGCGGTCGGGGGTGCGACGGATGTCCCGTCCGGGCCGCCGCCACAGCCGGCCCCGACGATGAGGAGGGCGGCGAGCGTCCAGGCAGTTCGACTCATCGGCCCTTCCCCGCTCGACTTCTAGCGGCCCGGAATCTCGTTCGAGAGCTGGCCCCGCCCGCCGGTGATGTGGCGCCAGTGCTCCAACGCCCGGTCGCGGTAGCGCACGAGCTCGCGCAGCAGCTCGGGGTCGGGCTCCTGCCCGGGCAGCAGGAAGTACACGAACCCGATGTTGAACACCTTGGGCGCCCGCTCCGGCGGCGGGTTCCGCGGCCCTATCGCGGCGAGGACCTGTTCCATGGTCACGATCTCCTTCTTCTCCGCCGTGTAGGGCCCGTCCCACCGTTCACCCGCCTGCTTGACGTTGTGCAGCACGAACATGTCCGGCACTTCGTCGGGGGTTGCCAGGCCCATCAGGTAAAGGTCGAGCCAGGAGAAGCCGCCCCCTTTGGTCGACCAGCCGCGCGTGGGAGTGAACGTCCCGTCGCTGTTCTCGCGCCAGTAGGCCCCGCCCATGACCGAGCTGCTCTCTGTTCCCCACCAGGGAAACGGCGCGGGCGCATGCAACTCGAACGCCCAGTGGCTACCCCCTCCCGCAGTCATCAACCTCCGCTCGCCATCCTTCATGTATTGCGCGGCGGCGAGCCAGGTATGGCCCATCTCGTGGGCGAAAACCGTCAGGCCCGGATCGTAGGGAGTCTGGCCGGGCAACTCCGCGTGGCTCTCGTCCACGACGGTACTGGCCTTCATCCAGACGGGATACCCCCAACTGTTCTTCAGCCGGGTCTCGCACGGGGTCGCGTAGTCCCCCCCGGGTGGCCCGATGCCCGTAACCTCGGCCTGGATGTTCCTGTGATAAAAGCCCGCAAACCCATGCGCAGGACCGGTCGACTGCTGGTCCACGCGGAACTCGCTGTTGAAGGCCAACAAGTCGAAATGGTCGCCCAGGACCTCGATGATCCGGCAGGAGACGTCGGCGACGCCCTCCTTGCCGTCCCGGATCATCGGGTACCGGAACACCTCGTACTGTGCGGCGGAAGGTCGGGGACCCGGCTGCGACAGGTCGATCGGCGCGGGATCTGCCCCCTCCGGAATCCTGATGACCGCCGAGTGTTCTCCATAACGTGGACCCCAAGATCCGGTTAGCTGATTCCTTGACCGAGCGAAAGCGAGGACAGACGTGGAGTGACCCGAGAACTCGCCTGAATCGAACAGCAGGCCGATCCGGTTGTCATCGACATCGCGGTCGTGCGCTGGCCTCGCGGCGTCCCACCCGGCCGTTCGGCTGCCGTCCGGCTGCAGGGCGACTCCAGCGAAGAAATCCCAGTCGTCGATCACTATGATGTAGAAGATCTCCTGGTTCGGGACGGGACGGATGGGACCTCTTGTCGTGAACTCGACCAGCACGAGATCGGGCTCGGTGGTCGCGTAGAGCGCGGTTTCCACAAGATCAAGGTGCGCGGGAACGGAGCCGTCCACAGAGTCGGGGATGCTCCCGAGCAGGCCGGTCTTGACGGTTCCGGGGAACACGCCCACGATGCCGTCGCCGAACGCTTCGTCGGGGTCCTGGGGCTCGGGCTCGTAGTTGAGGGCGATCCGTCCATCGGAGTGCAGAACGATCTGGAAGCCGAAGGTTTCTTTCGGTTCCCTTCCGTACACGAGGAAGTCCTGGTCGTAGACAAAGAAGGTGACGATCATGCGATCGGGCAGGTTGGAGACATGCACCCTGCCGTCCAGGTACGTCTTGTACAACGCACTGATGGTCGGCGCGATCGCGAAGAGGTCGAACATCTGAGGCATCGTGCCGAACCGCCTCGGCCAGTCACGATCACCCGGAATCGGCTCGCCGAAAGAGATCAACCCCGGCCGGGTGTAGAAGAAGGAGTCCCACTCCCGGCCCGCGAAGGGGAACCGGAAGTGGTCCAGCTCGACCTCGGCAGGCCCGAGCATTCGCTCGGCGTCGTCCGCCTCCTCCTCCCAGTCGAGCGCCCGCACCTCGCGCGAGTAGCCGCCGCGGCCGTCCGGAGTGAACATCAGGGTGCGGCCGGCCAGGTCCAGCGGGTTGGCGGGCGCCAGGTCCTCGGACATCAACTCCAAGAGGATCTGGTTCTCCGTTGTGACCGAGATCCCGCGGCCGACCGGAGTGATCTCGATGGGCGGATCCGGAGGCGGGGCCGGTTCAGGCGCCGGCGGTGGCGTGGGCGCCGGCGCGGTCGGGGGTGCGACGGGGGTGCCGTCCGCGCCGCCGCCGCAGCCGGCCCCGATGATCAGGAGCGCGATGAGAGCCCAAACCGTTCTGTCCACGGGAACGGGATACTTCTACCACACTCCACAGATCGCACGAGGCAGGCAGGACTAACAACGCATCGATTTCATTTGGAAGCGACTCCACGCAGATTGGCGATGGGAGTTTCGCCCCGCTCCGCGTCGATGCCGGTCTGAATGAAGGCCCCCACCGGGAGGACTGGCCGGCGCTCGTTTCAGTACCCGAGCAGGTTGGGCAGCAACAGCCCCACGCCCGGGAGGAAGGCGATGATCAGCGTGAGCGCCAGCATGACCGCCAGGTAGGCCGGAGCGGGCGGGCGACCTCCGCCGGCTCAACCCATCTCACCGAGCAGGCCACCAGCAGGCTCACCCCCACGGGCGGCAGGAACACGGAGATCCCCTGATTCGCCACGATGACGGCGCCGTAGCGCGCACCTCAGCATGCCGTCCGCCGACACGCCCGAGAATGGCGCTGAGCGGCAGGAATGGCCTTCTCTTAGGTACTTGTTTCGGTTCGGATCTTGGGCGCGTGCGAGATCGAAACCCCGAAGGGGCCGATCTGACCTTCACTCCCTCCAGGGGTTTACGAGCGGCAGTTCCATGTCCTGGAAGTCCCCCGTGTTCCGGGTAGCCAGAACCAGGTTGTGGCGTAGTGCGACCGCCGCGATCTGGGCATCCAGGGCTGGCCGCGGTCGCCCGGCCTTGTCGGCGGCGCCCATGATTTCGCCCCAGATGACGGCGGCCCGATCATCGAAAGCGAGGATGCGTCCGCCGAACTGACGGGTCAGATCCCGAGTGATCCACTGCTGGTAGCGCAGGGATCGGGCCGGATCCCCCACGCTCAGGGCTCCCCGGACCAACTCCCCGAGAGTCACCGCGGAAAGGAAGAGGTCCCGTGGCGTCCGCTCACGAAACCAGCTCAGTACCCGTGGCTCGGGCCGCGGCCGAACCGTCTCGCTGATGACGTTCGTGTCCAGGAGAAAGGGGCTCACTCGAAATCGACCGGCCGTCCGAAAGAGCGGTCACGCTCGAGTTCAAGTTCCACTTCGCCGAGCGGCGAAGCGAGGAGGAAGTCGACGAGTTCGACTCCGGTCGCTGCCGGAGCGCGCACGACCTCGGTTTCGAGCAGTTGCCGTAGTCCCGCGGCCCTCGCTCCCTCCTCGCGGAGCGTCTGAGCAAGCGAGCGCAGCAGGGGAGCGTCCCGGAGCGGAACCGAGATCTCAACGCGCGTGGTGCCGCGCGCCGTTGCCCGGAGGCGGTGACGAGCGACGCGAGGCGTGGAGTTGCGGTCTTCGGAGTCGTTGGTCATGTTTCCGGGAACGTTGCCGGAAGAGTAGGTCATGCACCAATCCGCGTCAATCCGAACCTCGCTCGTATTTGGCGCTGGCTTCGCGCTCCCGCGCGATGCCGGTCCCCACCGGGACGATTGGCCAGAGGTCGGCGTTCCCGTGCCTGCATCCCATGCGGGTGAGCGGCTCTACGCGCTCTGCGGCCCTCCGGGCCGCGTGCCGACCGGAGGTCGGCGTTCCCTTGCCAGCGCGCCATTCGGACTGTTGGCGGTCCCTTTCCCCCTCAGTAGCCGAGCAGGTTGGGCAGGAACAGCACCACGCCCGGGAGGAAGGCGATGACCAGCGTGAGCGCCAACATGAGCGCCAGATAGGGCCAGAGCGGGCGGGCGACCTCCGCTGGCTTGACCCGTCCTACAGAACAGGCCACCAAAAGGCTTACGCCCACCGGCGGCAGGAACACGGAGATCCCCTGGGTTGCCACGATGACGGCGCCGTAGTGGACGGGGTCGATCCCTAGTTGCCTCGCCAGGGGCAGCAGGATCGGCGTCAGCAGGACGACCGCGGGCACGCCCTCGAGAATGGCGCCGAGCGGGAGGAAGACGAGGATCGTGAGGATCAGGAAGCCGGCCTGGCCGCCTCCCATCCCCACCACCGATGACGCGAGCGTCTGGGGCACTTCCATGACCGCGAGGACCCAGCCCAGGAGGCGCGCGGCGCCGACCACGAAGAGGACCATCCCCGACACCATGGCGGTCTGGACGACCTTGCTCCACAGATCGGTGGTGGAGAGGGACCGGTACACCGGCCCCGCCAGGAGCAGCGCGTAGGCGACGGCGACGGCAGCGGCCTCCGTGGGGGTGAAGAGGCCGAAGCGGATGCCGCCCAGGATGACCACGATCATGAAGAGGGGGAGCAAGGCGTCGAAGCCCGCGTGCCGGACGTCCGCGAAGGACGCGCGCGGCTCGGCCGGCCATCCTTCCTGCCGCGCCTGCCACCCGATCTGCGTCATCAAGCCCACGGCGATCAGGAGCGCGGGCGCGATGGAGGCGACGAACAGGGCGCCGATGGAGACGTTGCCGATGACGCCGTAAACGACCATCACGATGGCCGGCGGAATGAGAATCCCCATCCCGCAGGCGGCCGAGACGATCGCGGTGGAGCGCTCCCGGCTGTATCCGTTCGCGGTGAGTTGGGGCACCATGATGCCCCCGATGGCGGCCGCGTCCGCGGAGGTGGAGCCCGACACTCCCGAGAAGAAGATCTCGGCCATGATGACCACCTGCCCGAGCCCTCCGGGGAGGTGTCCGACGAGCGACCGGGCGAGCGTCACCAGGCGGCGGCTGATCCCTCCGACGTCCATGAGGAAGCCGGCCAGGATGAAGAGGGGCACCGCGAGCATGGGGAAGGAATCCATCCCGGCGACGATCTGCTGCGGGATGATGACGAGCGGGAGATCCGCCGCCACGATGGCGATCGCGGCCGCGGTCGCGAGCGCGAAGCCGATGGGCACCGCGGCCAGCACCAGGGCGCCGAAGACGCCGAGGAGGAGGCCGCCCATCAGCCGGTCTCCTTGGCGGAGTGATCTTCCTCGGCCGCGGAGTCCTCACTGCGCCCCGCCAACAGGTGGATGACCATCAGCACCCCGGAGACCGGCACTGCGGCATAGACGAGCGCGATCGGCAGGTTCAACGCCGCGGAGCGCTCTCCCATGGTGAGGTGCATGAGGGCGATGCCCGTGGCGATGAGGAGGAGCGCGAACACCAGCACGACGCCCCCGGCGAACGTCTCCACGGCCCGCTGCGCGCGCGGGGCCAGCTTCTTCGTGACCTGATCGAACCCGAAGTGAGCCCGATGCTCCACCGCCAGCGAGGCCCCGAGCAGCGAGACCCAGATGAAGGCGAAGCGCGAGACCTCCTCGCTCCAGGGATTCGGCTGGGCGACGAGGTAGCGCATCAGGACCTGGAGGAGGACCACCGCGGCAACGGTGATCACGAGACCGCCCGCGGCACAGGTCTCGAGCGCTACCAGGACCCGGTTGAGAGCCTGGAGACGCCGCGTCATTCGGGCACCGCTCCCGCCCCTGGCATTCTGCCGGACGCAGTGCGCTCCACCTCCGCCACCAGCCTGGCGATCAGCGCCTCGCCGTCCGGCAGCCGGGCGGCCAGTGCGTCCCAGACGCGCGGTTTCACGGCGGGAGCGAACGGCGCCAGGTTCGGGCGCGAGATCTCCACGTCGTTCGCGCGCATTTGCTCCAGGGCGTCGGCCTCCATCCGGCGCGCGACTTCGCTCTGGTAGGCGAGCGCGTCCGCCACCGAGCGGTCGACGGTCTCCCGGACGTCCCGGGGAAGCGCCCGGTAGAACGGCTCGTTCACCAGCAGCGTGATCGGGTTGTAGGTGATGGAGGTGAAGCTGTAGAACCTGGCCACCTCGTAAAGCCGGCTGCTCACGAATCCGATGGCGTTCGCCTCCCCGCCGTCGATCACCCCCTGCTGGAGCGCGGAGTAGACCTCGCCGTAGTTCATCGGGGTCGCCTGGACGCCCAGCGCCGAATAGGCCGCCAGGTAGGTCGCGTTCTGGAGGACCCGAAGCTTGAGGCCGGCGAGATCCTCGGGCGCCTCGACGGGCCGGCGCCGGTTGTAGACGTGGCGGAACCCGTAGTCGAGGAAACCGAGCGAGCGGACTCCGGTGCGCTCGAAGAGGAGATCGCGCCAGGAGTCTCCGATGGGGCCGTTCATCACCGAGAGCCCATGGTCCCTGGTCTCGAAGAGGAACGGGAGATCGAACATCTGCCCTTCGGGCACCCAGCCCGAAAGCACCGGGGTGCCCGTGATGGCCAGGTGAACCGCGCCGGCCTGGATCTGTTCGAAGGCGACGCGCTCGCCCCCGAGCTGTCCCGACGGATAGATGACGACCCGGAACCGCCCGCCGGTGCGTTCGCGCATGAGATCCCGGAAGCGCTCCGCCATGAGGTGGAACTCCGAGCTGCTCGAGAGGACGTGGGAGAAGCGGACGTCCCAGGTCGGGGGGTCGGGATCGCCGGGTCCGGGGCCGCGGCAGGACAACGTTAGGAGCGTCGCCGCGACCGCCAGGGCGAAGCCGGGGGAGCGGTAGGCGGTCATGCCATCCGGGATGGGACTCGGTGCGGAATTCACGTTGGCAGGGCGCAGCGTCATGAGCGCTGGTTTCGCGCTCCCGCGCGATGCCGGTCGGAGACCGGCGCTCCGTTTCGCGCGCCAGCCGGGATGGGACGCGGTGGGGAATGCACGTTGGTAGGGCGCAGCGTCATGAGCGCTGGTTTCGCGCTCCCGCGCGATGCCGGTCGGAGACCGGCGCTCCGTTTCGCGCGCCAGCCGGGATGGGACGCGGTGGGGAATGCACGTTGGTAGGGCGCAGCGTCATGAGCGCTGGTTTCGCGCTCCCGCGCGATGCCGGTCGGAGACCGGCGCTCCGTTTCGCGCGCCAGCCGGGATGGGATGTGGTGCGGAATTCACGTTGGTAGGGCGCAGCGTCATGAGCGCTGGTTTCGCGCTCTCGCGCGATGCCGGTCGGAGACCGGCGCTCCGTTTCGCGCGCCAGCCGGGATGGGATGTGGTGGGGAATGCACGTTGGTAGGGCGCAGCGTCATGAGCGCTGGTTTCGCGCTCCCGCGCGATGCCGGTCGGAGACCGGCGCTCCGTTTCGCGCGCCAGCCGGGATGGGATGTGGTGCGGAATTCACGTTGGCAGGGCGTCGCGTCATGAGCGCTGGTTTCGCGCTCCCGCGCGTGCCGACCGGAGGTCGGCGTTCCCTGGCCTGCGGCGCCGCTCTGCCCGGTGGGGGCTCGGCGCAACTGCATTTTCACAGCAAGAGGTGGTGTGACACTCACGGGGGCAGGGCGCAGCGTCATCGGCGCGGGTTTCGCGCTCCCGCGCGTGCCGACCGGAGGTCGGCGTTCCCTGGCCTGCGCGCCGCTCCGCCCGGTGGGGTACGGCGCAACTGCATCTTCACAGCAAGAGGTGGTGTGACACTCACGGGGGCAGGGCGCAGCGTCATCGGCGCTGGTTTCGCGCTCCCGCGCGATGCCGGTCTGAAGACCGGCGCTCCTCCGCTCGCCGCTGATCCTCGCCCCGCGCGAGGCGGTGTATCCACGGCCGGTCAGTAGCCCGGCTCAGGTTAGGAGCGGGTCGGTCATGACTTCGACCAGGGCCGGGCCGTTGGTGGCCAGCGCCGTCTTGAAGGCCTCGGTCAGTTGTTCTGCCCGGTCGACGCGGATGCCGAGGCCGCCGCAGAGGGTGGCGTAGTCGGCGAAGGAAGGGTTGTGCAGCGAGGTCTGCCAGACCTTCCATTCGCCGTCGCGCTGCTCCTTGGAGATCTTGCCGAGTTCGCCGTTGTTCAGCAGCACGTGGGTGATGTCCATGCCGTACTTCACGGCGGTGGTGAACTCGGCCAGGTATTGGCCGAACCCGCCGTCGCCGCTGATGGAAAGGACCTTGCGGCCGGTGTTCGCAGCCCAGGCGCCCATCGCGGCCGGGAAGCCGAAGCCGATCGAGCCGAGATAGCCCGACATCAGCACCGACTGCGCCTGGCACTCGAAGTAGCGGCCGAAGGAATAGGTGTTGTTGCCGACATCGACGCTGATGATGGCGTCCGCGGGCACGGTTTCGGCCAGGCGCTGGAACAGGATCGCCGAGTTGAGGCCCCGGCCGCCTTCTTTGGCAGCGCGGGAGTCCTTCTCCTCGCGCCAGGCGCGCCAGCGCTCGGCCAGTTCGGGCCGCTGGTCGCCGCACGCGGTCGCCGGCGGCAAGCCGTCGCGGAGGAGCGCGGCGGTCACGCCGATGTCGCCCCAGATCGGCTCGTCAACGCCGTGGAACTTGCCGAGGGCCATGCGGTCGAAGTCCACCTGGATGGTCGGCTTCCGCGCGTCAATGCCCGTGTGGTGCGAGAAGGAAGCGCCGAAAACGATCAGGAGGTCGGACTGGTTCATGAACCAGCTCGCGACCGGGGTGCCACTGCGCCCCAGCACGCCGCCGCCGAGCGGATGGCGGTCACTGATCAAGCCCTTGCCCTTGAAGGTGGTGATGACCGGGCAGTTCAGCGCCTCGGCCAAGGCCTTCACCTCGGCCATGCCTTCGCGCGCACCGTATCCCGCGATGATCAACGGCCGCCGGGCCCGGGCGATGCGGGCGATCGCCAGGTCGAGCGAGCGCCGCGGCGGCGTGATGGCGGTCGGCGAGAGGCGGCCGTCGGCGCGCCCCGGACCGGCCTTGCCGGCGTCGAGCACCTGGACCTCGTCGGGCAGGATGAGGTGCGCGACGTCGCGTTCGACGAGCGCGTTCTTCATGGCCAGGGAGGCGAGTTCGGCAGGGTCGCTGCCGGGCAGCACCGCCTGGCTGAAGCGGGCCACGGCCTCGAAGGCGGAGGCCAGATCGATGTCCTGGAAGGCGCCGGGGCCCAACACCTGGGTCTGCACCTGGCCGGTCAGGGCGACGACCGGCGCGCGGTCAACCTTGGCGTCCCAGAGACCCGTCAGCAGATTCGTCGCGCCCGGACCGGCGATGGAGAGGCAGGCGGCGGGCCGGCCGGTCACCTTGGCGTAGCCCGAGCAGGCGAAGGCGGCCGCCCCCTCGTGGCGAATGCCGAAGAAACGCAGCTTGCCGCGGCCTTCCTGGATGCGCAGCGCTTCGGCCATGCCCAGGTTGGAATGACCGAGCATGCCGAAGACGGCATCCACGCCCCACTCCACCAGCGTCTCGGCGATGACGTGGCTGACCGTCCAGTTCGAGCGCTTCGGCCGGGGCAGCGCGATCTCGACCTGGCCGTTCTCCTCGCGCACCTGCAGGGCCTCGACCGCGTGCTCGTTGCCCCGGCCCTTGCCGGTCTTGAGCTCGAAGTCGTAGCCGTGCCAGGGACAGCGCAGCGCGCCCTCGCAGACGTTGCCCTCGCCCAGCGGGCCGCCCTGGTGCGGACAGCGGCCGTCGAGGGCGAAGAGCGCGCCGCCCTGGCGGACCAGGGCCACCTGCTTCTCGCCGACGGCGAGGGCGTTCACCTTGCCCTCGGCGAAGTCCGACGCCTTGCCGACCGGAATCCAGGTCTCCCCCGTGGCTTCGCTCGCCTTGGCCGCCTTGGAGATCGTCAGGGCCTCGTCGTCGTGGAAGCCGGCGTACCAGTGGCTGCCGTCGCAGAAAGGCTTGTTCCTGGATGCGCCGCACCGGCAGAGCACGTAGTGCTCGCGGCTGGCGCCTTCGCCGAACTCGCCGTCCTTCAGCTCGACCCCGCCGCGGACGACGTAGGGGCCGTCGCGCGACACCTGGATCTCGGCCGCCTCGTGGAAATCGGTGCGAAGCTGTCCATCTTCGAGGTAGCTGAGCGCGCCGGAGGGACACTTGCGGATGATCTCGACGACGGCGGCCTTGCCGGCGCCGTCGGGATCGATCCAGGGTTCGGCCGCCGAGCGCCAGACCGCGGGTAGGCCGGCGGTGCAGTAGCCGGCGTGGGAACAGACGCCGCGGTTGTCGAGGATGGTGACCTCGCGGCCTTTGAAGCGTTCGAGCTTGTCGGGCACGCGGTCGTCCGACCTTTCGTCGGTGAACCCCGTCTGAACGTGCGTGCCGTCGCAAAAAGGCCGGTTGCGCGAGTCGCCGCAGCGGCAGAGGAAGACGGTCTTCCTGGCGGCGATCGCTTCGCCGCGCGAGTTCTTGAAGGCGGTCAGGCCGGAGACCTTGAGCGGTCCGTCCTTTTGCAGCTCGACCGTGACGTGGCCGGTGCCGGAAGCGCCGGCGTTCTTCTCTGCCATCGTTTCAGCTCCCTGGGCGCGCCAGCTATCGATAGTCCGGGTTCGGGTAGTCGAAACGGCAGCCGGCGTCCCATGCCGAGCGCTGGTTGCCGTGCGCCGGAACGCCGCCCGCGTCCTTCAGCAGGCGCGCCAGGTGCATGAGGTTCCAGGTCATGAAGGTGGTGTTGCGGTTGGTGAAGTCGTTCTCGGGCCCGCCGGAGCCCGGATCGAGATAGGACGGGCCCGGCCCGACGGTGCCGAGCCAGCCCGAGTCCGCCTGGGGCGGAATGACGTAGCCGAGATGTTGCAGCGAATAGAGCATGTTCATGGCGCAGTGTTTGACGCCGTCCTCGTTGCCCGTCACCAGGCAGCCGCCGACCCGGCCGTAGTAGGCGTACTGCCCGTGCTCGTTGAGGATGTGCGAGTTGGCGTAGAGCCGCTCGATGACGTGGGTGCAGATCGAAGACTTCTCGCCCAGCCAGATCGGCGTGGTGAGCACCAGGATGTTGGCCGCTTCCACCTTTTCGTAGATCTGCGGCCAGTCGTCCTTCGCCGCGCCATGCTCTGTCATGTCGGGATAGACGCCGATCGCGATGTCATGATCGATGGGACGGATTACGTCCACCGCGACGCCGTTTTTCTCCATGATGGCGCGCGCGATGCGGATGAGACCGTCGGTGTGCGACATCTCCGGCGAGCGCTTCAGCGTGCAGTTGAGAAACAGCGCCTTGAGGTCCGAGAAGTCCCAGCTACTTTCGCTGCACCAGCGCTCCTGCAGTTCGTTGAGCATGGTTTCTCCCTATCGGTTTTCCGGATGAGTCAAGTGGGGCCGAGATTACCCGGATCGGCCCGGTCCGGATGCGAAGCGGGCTTGGGTCGGCATCCCGCTGGCGGCTAGGCGCCCCAGATCGTCTGGCCGGCGTCGATGAACAGGGTGGCGCCGGTGACGAGGCGCGCCTCGTCGTTCGAGGCGAGGTACACCACGGACCCCACCAGATCGTCAGGGGTGCCGATCTCCCGGAGCGGGATGCGGGCGAGGCGGCGCTCACGGAAGTCGTCCCGGGCGATGTCGGCTCGGTTCATGTCGGTCTCGATCAGACCCGGGGCGATGGCGTTCACCCGGATCCGGTGGGGCGCGAGCTCCAGCGCCATCTGCTTCGTGAGCATCTCGACCCCTGCCTTCGACACGCAGTAGTGGGTGAGGTTCGGGGCGGCCACCGCCTGCCCGGCGGACGACACGTTGACGATCGCGCCCGGCGTCCCGTTTTCGACCATGCGGCGCGCTACCGCCTGGCCGACCAGGAAGTAACCCTTCAGGTTGACGTTCAAAATGGCGTCCCACTCCTCCTCGCTGATCTCGAGGAGGGGCGTGCGCTTCAGGATCCCGGCGTTGTTCACCAGGATGTCGAGGCCGCCCAGGAAGTCGTGCGCCTCGGCGACGAAGCGCTCGACGTCCGGTCGGGAGTCGGTGGAGCCCTGCACGGCGACCGCCCGTCGCCCCAGTTCCTCGATCTGACGGACGGTGCTCTCGGCATCCTCGCGGCCACGGCGGTAGCCCACCGCGACGTCCGCGCCTTCGCGGGCGAGTCCTACGGCAATCCCCCGGCCGATGCTCCGTGAACCGCCGGTGACCAGAGCACGTTTGCCTGCGAGACGCATGAGGGATCGGGGGTCGGGCCGAGAAAGACCGGACCGGTAAAGTAAGTGCAGGGGCAGGTATTTGCAATGCGGCGCTCGGTTCTGGCCGTACTGGCCGCCTCGTTGGCATTTCTCGAAGTCCCTCCCGGCGTCCATCTGGTGGACGGGATCGAGGACCGCTAAACCGGCGAGGTGGGCCTCCGTTCGGCCGCCTGGGCACCGGTGGGCGGTCGCTTCCGCGGTTGGCTCTCATCGTTGGGACAACCCGTCGTTCTGAGGCGCTGATCGCAACGCGCCACGAGGCAGGCGCGAGTTCCCCCAGATGTGGGCGATCTGTGACGGGTATCCTTGGGTCTGGCGATGTGGAGCCTTTGGTGACTCCCCAGATACGCCACCTCGCTTCCCAATGGTGCCCAAAGTCGGACACGGCGGGATGGGAGGGCCGTTCGTCGCTGGAGGGAGTGGATGATGCGGTCAACACTCACTGGTGTTCCCCTGCTGACCGGTGTTGCGCTTCTCCTGGCGCTCTTCGCCGGACTTGGTCCGTTGATGGCGGGCTGTGGCGATGGCGGCTCCGCCACGACTCCGGCGCCGACCCCACCTTCACCGGCGCCGACGCCACCACCACCGCCGCCGGCTCTGGCCCTCAAAGTGCACGATGTGCCAGCCGAGGAAGGGAGATCAACCGACCTTTTGGATCCGGAGGAGTTGACCCTCTGGCCCGGCGATTGGCTGCGGGCGACGACCCGTTCGCCGGCCGGGAATCGGGTGGTGGCCGCTTGGGAAGTCTCGAATCCGGAAATTGCGAAGGTCAGGATCGGCTTCACTCCAGATGAGTTGTCGCTGTCCTTCTCGGACGATGTTTCTATCGAGGCCCTGGCTCCCGGCGAGGCGATGCTGACGGCTAGCCACGAGGGGGCGGTCTTGTCCGTGAACCTCACTGTCGTCAATCCACCCATCGTCATCGAGCGGTCTCTGACAGATCGGCCTGACGATGTGGCCGGTCCGCAGATTCACGCAGTTTATGCAGTGGCGCGTGATGGGCAGGATGTCAACCTGGACCGCCTGGGCCGGATCGGATGGTCGCTACGCGCCACCGTGGATTGGCTCACCGAGAAACTCGGGCGACGGCTCCGCGTGGACACCTACGGCGGGGAAGTGGACGTGACGTTCCTTCGGCTCGAGGAGACGGAAATGGAAACGGATGGCCGCAATGTCCGTGCGCTCCGAGATGCGATTCGCAGGCAGCCGTGGTTTTCCCGCAAGAAGACATACGCCGTCTACCACCGTGGACCCACGGATAACGCGGGCGGCATTAACACGGGTGCATTCGCCACGGTTTTCTTCGACAGCCGGGGTCTGGATCGGCCCTACTATTTCGTGACAAGGGAGCCTGGGTTCCTTGGCGCACTTGAGAACACGATGGCTCATGAGTTGTTCCATAGCATGGGAGCGGTTGATCAGTCCTGCGCCACCAACCCCAACGCGGACGGATACCACGTCGGCGACTATGACTACGATCTGATGGCCGGCCCCCGCCGCAGAGGCCGGATGCTGTCGGAGATCGACGTTAACAACGACGACTACTACCTGCACGGGATCCCAGGCTGTCCGGATACGGCGGACAGTCCGCTGTGGATGGACCCACCCGATGGGATACCAGTGGCCCTCCGCCCACGCGTCAAGATCCACCCATCGGCGTTGCTCCCCATCGTCTGCCGGAATCACTGAGCGGGCACGCTCCGGCGGACTCCCGCGTTTCGGAGAGCTTCGGGGCCTTCGGGCGCGAATCAGGAGGATTCGCCCGGCCGGTCAGGGACTGACGCACGGGCCAGCAGTTCCTGTCTTCGTGACGGAGGTCCGCCATCGGGCGTGGTAGGTCCGATATTCTCGCGGAACGATCCATGAGGCTTTCGGTTCGAGTCGTACTCGCCTGCTCGTTGACATTCCTCGGCGGCCTGACGGCTCCGGCGAAGCCGGCGGAGGCCCAGGAGGAGGCGGCCGCCCCGTCCTTTCCCTCCGACGATCCCGTAATCCGGGCGATCTGGGAGGAGGGCGTCGAGCGTTCCCAAGTGATGGAACTCGGCCGGGTGATGATGGACGTGATGGGGCCGCGCCTGACCGGCTCGCCCGCCATGGCCGCCGCCAACGACTGGGCGGTGGCCGAGTTCGAAGAGTGGGGCATCGAGGCGAGGAAGGAGCAGTACGGCACCTGGCGGGGATGGGAGCGGGGGATCAGCCACATCGATCTCGTCTCGCCGCGGGTGCGCACGCTGGAGGGCATGGCGGCCGCCTGGAGCCCGGCCACCGACGGGCCCGTCGAGGCGGGCGTGGTGATCCTGGCGGACGCCGACAGCCCCGAAGCGTTCGAGGCCTGGCTGCCGGAGGTAGCTGGCAAGTTCGTCCTGATTTCCCGGCCGGAGGCGAGTTGCCGCCCGCCGGACAACCTGGAGTGGTTCGCCCGGCCCGAGACGCTCGCCCGCATGACCGAGGAGCGCGAGCGCGCCGTCGAGGCGTGGAGCAAGCGCGAGGAGAGCGCGGGTATCGAGCGGCGCGAACTGCCGGCAGCGCTGGACGTTGCCGGGGCCGCCGGGATCATCCGGTCGCAGTGGTCCGAAGGGTGGGGCGTGAACAAGATCTTCGGCACCGGGACGGAGCGGACTCCGCTGTTGGACCTGAGCTGTGAGGCGTACGGGCTCGTCTACCGGCTGGCCGAGAACGGCCAGGAGCCGGTGCTGCGCGCCGACGCCCAGGCCGAGTTCCTCGGTGAGGTGCCGGTCTTCAACGCCATCGCCGAGATCCCCGGCTCCGCCGAACCCGAGGAGTACGTGATCCTCGGAGGCCACTACGACTCCTGGGACGGTTCGTCCGGGGCGCTGGACAACGGCACCGGCGCGGTCGCCATCATGGAAGCGATGCGCATCCTGAAGAGCGTCGTTCCGAACCCCCGCCGCACCATCATCGGCGCCCTCTGGAATGGCGAGGAGCAGGGTCTGAACGGGTCACGCGCCTTCGTCGAGGACCACCCCGAGATCCTCGAGAGCACCCACACGGTGTTCAACGTGGATCACGGGGCCGGGCCGGTCACCTTCATCCCGATGCAGGGATTTGCGGCGGCCGGCGGGCGTTTCGGTGAGTGGCTCGCGAAGATCCCGAGCGAGCTGTCGGATCTGGTCACGCTCGAGATTCCGGGGATGCCCGAAGCGGGTGGGACGGACCACGCGGCCTTCCTGTGCGCGGGGGTGCCGGCATTCAGCTTCCACGTGGGAGCGGGCCGGAGCGGCGACATCTCCGCGGACGACAACCGCTGGGACACCAGCACCTACACCTGGCACACCAACCGGGACAGCTTCGACAAGATCATCTTCGAGGACCTGCGGGACGACGCGGTGATGACCGCGATGCTCGTCTATCTGGCGTCCGAGGATCCGGAGCCGATGCCGCGCGACCGGCGAGCGATGCCGGACGACGAGAAATGGCCGGAGTGCCGCCCGCCGGAGCGGAGTTCGGAGGAAGAAGGTCGGTAAGAGCGTGGAAGGACGTCGGCCTCTGCCGGGAGGCTAGGGAGCCTCACGCATCCGCGGGTGTGACGAGACTCCGGCGTGCAGACCTTCGAAATACGTCGCATCGGCAATGATCGAGAGGGCGGATCTCCCACCCTCAAGCATCAGGCTTCTCAGGTGCTGCCGGTCGCGATCATGACGGATGAGTTCGCGGATGTATGCGCTACGAGTTGCGAATCCCCGGTTGGCAACCTGTTCGTCGACGAACACCTTGAGGGAGGCCGAAAGGGAGACTCTCATCGTGTTCATGTCACAAGCGTAGCTGTGTTCAGGATGACCGGCAGTCCGACCTCGTGGGAGAATCGCCCCGAGTCGGAAACAGGGGAGAGGCCATGAAAACCCAGCTTGCCGTCGTTGTCGCCGGCGCGGTCGCCGCCTTGGCGGGTTCGCCGGCGCTCGCCCAAATCACCACCCCGCCGCTCCAGATCCAGGAGCACGTGCTCGAAAACGGCTTCACCATCCTGCTCGTCGAAGACCACCGGATGCCCCGGGTGGCCGCCAACCTGTGGGTCCGGGTCGGCTCCATGGCGGAGCCGGTGGGGCTCCACGGCGTCACGCACTTCCTCGAGCACGTCATCCATCAGGGGACCACCACCGTCGGCACCAGCGATCTGGCCGCCGAGCTGCCCATCCTCCAGGAGACCCACGACACCGAGCAGGAGCTGATCGCGGTGAGGAACCGCGAGCGCAATCAGCTCCGGGAGCGGGACGTCTTCTATGACGAGATCGGTTGGCCGGTCACGCCCGAGATCGAGGCCCTCCGGGAGCGGCTCTACGAATTGGAGGACCGGGACAACGAGTACCGGGACTTCTGGACCTCCTACAACTGGTACATGCAGCACGGCGGGTACGTGCGCCATACGGATCCGGTGCCGGCCAGCACCGAGCAGGACTACATGGAGATGAACATGGCGCTCCCGAAGGAGCACCTGGAACTCTTCTTCCGGCTGGAGGCAGACCGCTTAGTCAACGCGATCCTGAGGGGCTGGGAGGCGCAGCGCTTCACCGTGCTGGAGCAGATCCTCGGGGGAAAGAGCCAGCCGCAGACCCGCTTCAATGAGGCAATCGACGGCGTCACGGCCCAGGTCCACCCGGTCTACGTCCCCGACGGCGGGCACATCCGCGACTTCGGGAACTTCACCCGGGCCGCGATGTACCGGATCTACGACGACTACTTCGTGCCCAACAACGCGGCGCTGGTGCTGGTTGGCGACGTGACCCTCGACGAGGTTGTGCCGTTGGCGGAACGCTATTTCGGAGTGCTGCCCCGAGGACCCGAACCCCCGCTCGATCTCGACGTCGAGGCCGAGCCCGTGCCCGGCGGATCGATCCGGCTCGACTGGACGGAGCCGCTCTCGCCGCAGGTCCACCTGCGCTACCGCATCCCGGGCATGGGCCACCCCGACCGGCCGGTGTTCGACCTCATCGCCGCGCTCCTGAGCGGGCCTCACGGGATGGCCGGCCAGGCGGTGGCGGCGAGTGGGGCATCGGCCTCGGTCGCCGCCGACTTCCGGGTCATCCACACCTACCGCTTCGGGTCGCCCGGAGCGTTCAACCTGGTGGCGCACGCGGAGGCGGACGGTGACCTCGCGGCCGTCGAGCGGGCGCTGCTGGACGCCGTGGCCGATCTCCGGGAGGGGCGGATCGACTCCGCAGCGCTTGGGCGTGCGCATAAGCGCCTCCGCGTCGAGTGGGCGGAGTTCCTCGACAACACCCAGGAACTCGCTTTCCTGGTCGGCCACCATTACGCGATGAACCACTGGAGCGTGCTGCCCGACCTCTTCGAGGCGAGGGACGCGGCAACGGCGGCCGACGTGCAGCGGGTCGCAGCGACCTACTTCGTGCCCTCCAACCGGGTGATCGCCACGGCCCGGGCCGAGCCCCCCGAGGGGAGCGGGCCAAGCTGGCTGGATTTCGTGGACCGGCCGGGAGAACGGCGATGAGGTTCTGGATGCCGACACCCCGGATGGTGCACGGGCACGGGAACGCCGACCTCTGGTCGGCATCGCGCGGGCCGAAGGCCAGCGCACGACGGATCGCCGCTCTGCCTCACGAGACGCAGGCAAGGGAACGCCGACCTCCGGTCGGCACGCCCGGGAGCGCGAAACCAGTGTCGATGACGCGGCGCCCTGCCAGCGTGAGTACCGCGCCCTCTCCCGACCCCGGATGGCGGGCACGTCACCTTGTCCAAAGGCTGATGCGGAAACCCTTTGCCCGAGTGCTCGTGGCCTCCGCCGTGCTCGCCTTCGCCGGATGCGACGCCGACGACACGCTCCCCGGCCGCTCGCGGCCGATCTTCGAGCACGACTGGCCGGACCCGGGTGACCTCGCTTCCGGGCCCGCCGCGTTCACGCCGCCCGATGCCGGTCAGGCCCTCTTCGAGGCGTCGAGCGGCGTCCGAGCCTACATCGTGCCCGCAGCAGCGGACCCGCTGGTGCGCATCACGGCCGCCCTGCCTCTGGGCCGGCTGCACGAGGCCGAAGGCGAGGCCGGCGCGGCTGCCCTCCTGACCCACCTCATGTCGACCCGTGGCGTTGGGGGAGCACGCGATCCGCTGTCGCTTCGCCTCGCCGAACTGGGCACGTCGCTGAGCGTCGTGGAGACCCTCGACGCCACCCGGATCTCCTTGAACGTGCTTCCGGAGGACTGGCGGGAGGGACTCGAGTTGCTGGTGGAACTCGTCCGGAATCCCGACCTGAACGCCGCCGCGGTGCGCGAGTACCGGGCGGGGCCCGGCTACAGCATGCCGATGGCCGGCATCGACGGTGACGGCTACCGACCCAAGGTTGAGCTCGAGCGCCGGATTCACGGATATCCCCTGGCGCCACCGGACCCGGGGACGACGGTCTCGCTGGCCGCGGTGACGGCGCTGGCCTCCCGAAGCCTTGCCGCCGACCGCGTGGTGTTCGGGATCGGGGGCGCCGTTTCCCGCGATGAGGTGGAAGAGGCTGTCGAGTCGGCGACGCGGGGCTGGGCGCCAAGCGGCGAGCCGGCACCCGAAACCGCCGTGATCGCACCAGGGGAAAGTTCGGGCCGCTTCCACGCCGTGGACGTCCCGAGCCTGGAGGGTTGGATCGCCATCGGCCGGGCGGTCGGCGCCGTTCCCGAATCGGATGGGGCCGCACTCGCCGTTTTGCGCTTCATCCTCGCCGAGCGCCTCAACATCGCCGCGCGCGAGATGCGCGGCCTGGCCAACCGGGACGACTTCGAGATCCCGGTGACGGCGTCCGGAACGGGCCTTCTCCTCGTGCGCACCGGCGGGCGCCCGGAGGCGGTGGCGCCTCTCGTCCGTTACAGCCTGGACGAGTTGGAGCGCATCCACGATCCGGACGAGCCGGTGACCGAGGCCGAGGTCACCCGCGCCCAGGGCTGGCTTCTCGGGGCGGTATGGCAGCGGTCGCTCGAGCTCGCGACCAGTGCGAGCCAGACCTTCGCCATCGAGCAAGTGCGCCGCGGCGGCACGGACCGCCTGATGGGATGGCCCGAGGCCGTGCTGGCCGTCACGACCTCGGACGTCAAGGCGGTCGCGCAGGAGTACCTGGACCCGGCGGCCTTCGTAACGGTGGTGGCGGGTCCGCTCGCCAGGATCCGGGCCGCGCGCCACCCGCGCTGGCCGGTCGCGCTGGACGAACTGGAGGCGGAGCTGTCCGGCGCGAGGTAGTCCGCGCCCTGGCGCGACCCAGACGGCGGGCGGAAATCAGGCGATAACCATGCAAATACGGATATAGATTATGCTATTTGCATGGATTACGTCCCGCGACGCCTGACCGGAGAGATCGAAGCAGCACTCCTCCGGCAGGCGGCGGTGGCGCTGCTGGGGCCACGCCAATCCGGCAAGACGACACTGGCGCGGCGGATTGCTGCGAGCCGCGACGCCGTGTACCTGGATCTCGAGTTGGCCGAGGACCGGCGGCGCCTGGACGATGTGCCCGGTTTCGTCCGCGCGAACGAGGATCGACTGGTGGTGCTCGACGAGATCCATCGGGCGCCCGACCTCTTTCCCGAGCTCCGGGGCCACATTGACGAGGGGCGGCGAAAGGGGAAGGGGACCGGGCGGTTTCTGGTCCTGGGTTCAGCATCGGCCGCCTTGCTGCGGCAGTCGGAGAGCCTTGCCGGGCGGATCGCGTACCTCGATCTCGGTCCGCTCGACCTGCTCGAGATCGAGTCCGACGCGGACTCCGTGGCGCGGCTTTGGGTGCGCGGCGGGCTGCCTCTGAGCTTCCTTGCGGCAGGCGCGGAGGAGAGCCTGCGGTTCCGGCACGACCTGATTCGCGCCTATCTCGAGCGTGATTTCCTGCAGTTCCGCCCGCAGGCGCCGGCGCTGTTGCTGGAGCGTCTCTGGACCATGCTCGCGCACGCTCAGGGCGGCATGCTGAACCTCTCCCGGCTTGCCGGGAACCTGATGCTGAGCGCGAAGACGGTCGGCGCCTACCTCGACCTGCTGGAGGGGATGCTGCTGGTGCGGCGGCTCCGCCCGCGGTATGCGAACGTGAAGAAGCGCCTCGTGCGGGCACCCAAGATCTACATCCGGGACAGCGGATTGACGCACGCCCTGCTCGGGATCGCCGACTTCCACGCGCTGGCGGCACATCCGGTCGTCGGGGCGAGTTGGGAGGGGTTCGCCATCGAGACGTTGTTGGCCGCGGCGCCGTGGCTGGCGCTGCCTTCGTTCTACCGGACCTCGAACGGGGCGGAGGTGGACTTGGTACTCGACCTTCCCGGCCGGAGCCGCCCGTGGGCCATCGAGATCAAGCGCGGCTCCGCTCCGAAGGTGTCCCGTGGGTTCGCCATCGCCTGCGCCGACCTCGACGCCGAGCGGGCCTTCGTCGTGCACGGCGGCAGACACCGGTACCCGATGGGAGACGGGGTGGAAGCGATCGGCCTCGCGGAGATGGCGGCGTTGCTGCGGGACTGGTGATCGCTCATCGCGGCCGCGGAGCGGCCGAGGGTGCGGCACTCACGTTGGCAGGGCGCAGCGTTATCCGGGCAGGTTTCGCGCTCCCGCGCGATGCCGGTCGGAGACCGGCGCTCCAGTCGTCCCCGCGCTTGTTCTCCGTCTGTGGTGCACGGCACTCACGCTGGCAGGATGGAGCGTCATCGGCGCGGGTTTCGCGCTCCCGCGCGATGCCGGTCGGAGGTCGGCGTTCCAAGGCGTCCTCGCGCTTGTTCTCGGTCTGTGGTGCGCGGCACTCACGCTGGTGGGATGGAGCGTCATCGGCGCGGGTTTCGCGCTCCCGCGCGATGCCGGTCGGAGACCGGCGCTCCTGGCCGTGCCCGCGCTTGTTCTCGGTCTGTGGTGCGCGGCACTCACGCTGGTGGGATGGAGCGTTATCGGTACTGGTTTCGCGCTCCCGCGCGATGCCGGTCTGAAGACCGGCGCTCCTGGTGGTGCGCGGCACTCACGGTGGCGGGATGGAGCGTTATCGGTACTGGTTTCGCGCTCCCGCGCGATGCCGGTCTGAAGACCGGCGCTCCTGGCCGTGCGCGGCACTCACGGTGGCGGGAGGGAACGTCATCGGAGCAGGTTTCGCGCTTCCGCGCGATGCCGGTCTGAAGACCGGCGCTCCTGGCGGCGGGCTATACCAAATGGAGGCCGGCGGACCTGGCCGCCGGCCTCTTGGGGGGGGCGCCTGCCGAGTCTAGTACTCCAGTCGGAGAGCGAACTGCGCTGCCCGCGGACCGTAGGCGGTGGAGGTCACCTGCCGTGCCGCGCCGAAGCTGCTCGAGTCGATGGTCCCGTTGTAGCGGCCGTAGTTCTCGTGGTTCAACAGGTTGAAGACCTCGGCGATCGCAGAGACTCTCACCGATCCGAAGTTGAAAACCTTCGAGAGGCGAACGTCAATCTTGTGAAGCGCTTCGCCCAGCAGCGCATTCCTCGGCGCCTCGTTGCCGGGACCGGTCCCGATCGTGGAGGGTCCGTCGAAGCGATCCAGAACATCCGGATTCACCGGGATCGGATCCCCGAGATTCAGGCGATTCCTGCTCGCGCTCTTTCCGTACGGCCGACCGCCGATTGTCGTATCGAAGCGGTGTCCGGAGCCGTAGAAGTAGGCGCCCGAGACCGCGAAGTCGTACGGGAGCTGGTAGATCCCGTTGAGACGGAACGTGTTCACCTGAAAGTCGAGCGAAGAAGCCCATTCTGCATCCGGATCGAACGTGTTGTTGGGGAAGTCGAACCAGCCACGGGTGTCGTCATTCTTGTAGAAGATGAAGGTGTGCGTCACGTTGATCTGGAAGTTGTCCCGGAACCGGCGCCGCAGCCCGCTGGAAACCGCCAGGTAGTCCTGCTTGCCCGTGCTCTCGATATAGCGGATCCGGGTGAAGTTGGGATCCAGATAGCCGCGGATGTTGTAGCCCGTCACCGGATCGTAGATCTGGTTCGGGTCGGTGGCGCGCGGGGTGTTGGTTTCCTTCCAGTAGAGCAGATCCGACTCGAATCCCCACACCGAGCCGAGCTGCTTCTGGAAACCGACCGAGGTTTGCCAGGTGTACGGCAAGTCGAAATTGTGAGCGATCGTCCGCGGCGCCTGCGGGGGAACCGGTACTTCACCGGCCAGGATCTGCGCCGGCGTCACTCCCCGGGTGGGATCTTGCAAGAAGCCGGGCATCCCGTCGTTCGGGAACGAGTTCACCAGGATGCGCTGGCCGTTGAAGGACTGCTGGCTGAACGTGACGTTCGACGAGCTGATCGTGTGATAGATGCCCGATCCGCCGCGAATGACCAGATCGCCGGTGCCGCCGACGTCATACGCGAATCCGCCGCGGGGCGCCAAGTTGTTGGTGTCGCGAATGTCCCATTTGTAGAGGGAGTCTCCCGCTGACCGGCCGGCGCTTGCTCCGGCGAACGGCGTCATGATGTCGTTGCCCGGTGGCGCCAGAGCACCCCAGTCCAGGTCGTAGCGGAGCCCGAAGTTCAGGACCAGCTTGTCGTTCACCCGCCAGGTGTCGGCCACCCAGGCGGCCCAGGTCGGCCGGGGGATATCGATAATCCAGTTGCCGACGTTTTGGCTGAACCGGGCTACCGTGTGGTCGAGCCCGCTCACATCCCAGCAGCTCGGATTGGTGGCGCACTCGATGGGGAAGCGGCGTTCGAGGTCGGCGGGACGCTCGTTGAAGATGAACTCGCCCCTCTCGAGAAGGTGCCACTCGCCGCCGTCCTTCCAGCTCAGGAACTCGCCGCCGAGCTTCACGTCGTGTTCCGTCTTGTCCCAGTTCAACTGGAAACGGGCGGAGAACACATCCTGAGTAAACAACTGCGGGTAGTTCCGCGGTCCACCGAAGGTGATCCCCGGAAAGACGTAGTTTGGTTGACAGCCGGTTTGATCGATCTGCCCTACGCCGAAGGACTGGTCACAACCGCCGACCGAACCATCGGCCAGCCGGTTCGTCCACTCGAAGCCGTTGTAGCCGAGCTTCAACTCGGTAAAGACCTCCGTGCTCCACAGATGACTCCAGGTGGCGAGCACGTTCGTCGAATCCTGCGTGCGCGCCCGCGCGTTCGAGGGGTGCCCTGAACTCCCCAGCGCGTAATCGGTTTCGAAGTTCCAGTAGGAGACCCGGTAGGAGAGCTGATCGTTGTCGGAGGCGGTGTGATCGACGCGGGCGGTGAAGCTGTTCTGCGTTTCCGGCGTCTCGAACACCCACTCCTGGTTCGGGAGGCGAGCCGGTTGGACAAAAACGCTGCCCGGCTGCCCCTCGTGCTCGTAAGAGAGGAAGTAGTGGACCTTGTCGGCGACGATGGGGCCACCGAAGACGCCACCTATTTGCTGGTTCTCGAACGGCAGCACTTCTTCTGCGATGTGGTCCTCGGCGTTGAAGCGGTCGTCACGGAAGTACCCGTAGAAGCTGGCGGTGAAGTCGTTCGTGCCGGAGCGGGTGATGGCGTTCACCTGCCCTCCCGAGGAGCGGCCCTGCGTAACGTCGAATTGACTCGTGACGATCTGGAACTCGGCAATGGCCTCGCGGCTGAACTTGGGTTGACCGAAGCCGGAACTCGCTACCTGCTGGGTGATCTGCTGGCCATCCAGGTTGAGCTGGAAGCTCTCGTCGCGAGTAATGCCCGGACGATTGTTGTTGGTGTCGTTGGCGGTGATGCCCTTCACCAACAGGGCGAGCTCCATCCAGTTGCGTCCCTGCACCGGCAGATCGTCCATCATGCGGCGATCCACGTTGCCGGCCACTTCCGACGACACCAGATCCACGAGGGGCGCCTCCGCGGTGACGGTGATCGTTTCCTCGACCCCCGCGAGCGCCATCTGGATCGTGATGTCGGCGTTTTGGCCTACCAGGAGATCGATCTCCGGCAGGATCATGGTGGCGAAGCCGGACAGCGCCGCTTCCACCCGGTAGTTGCCCGGTGGCAACGCGGCCGCCCGGAATCCACCCGCGGCATCGGTCACGGCCGTCTGCTGTCGTCCGGTGTTGTTTTCCACCACCTGGACCGTCACGCCGGGGAGCGCACCGCCCGAGGTGTCTTCCACCGTTCCGGTGAGCGTCGCGGACTCTTGGGCGAGGGCGGCCACAGGTAGCAGCAGAACGCTCGTCAGGGCGAGCACTGCCACGCGGCGAATGAAGTTTTGCATGGAATTCTCCTTCTCTGATGTCCTACATGAAATCACAAATAGAGTCCCTACTTTAGGACCTTCCGATTCCGAAAGTCAAACGGGGATCAATCCATGCTAACTCGATGATATTCGGTGCCCTTAGGTCGCCCGGGCCTCTCACTCGAACGGTCGCTCGAATCCTTGATCCACGCGATGGAACCTCGGGGTTCCAGCAGCCTGTGGTGGAACCCAGGCGGCCCAGTTCCTGTGTAACAGATTCGGGTCCGATTCGGGCGGAGGACAGACGTCATGCGGGGTACCGCAGTGGCAGAGGGACGGCTGCCGATGCGCCAAGAGCGGGTCGGCGAAGTGCGGCGAGAAGGGCTGCCCCGCGTGAGCCCGGCGGCGGCTTCGCTATGCGCTGGCGCGGCGTGAGGTCAGGCGGCGGGTTTTCCGAGGGGTAGTCCGGTCAGGGGATCGATATCGTGTTTTTGGAGCATGGTGATCCAGCGGGGCGCGTTCCGCTGGACCATGATGGCTTCGTAGTCGATTCGCGGGTCCCGGTAGGGCTTGCCGGTTTTGAGGACGGCGTAGAGGACCCGGAGCATCTTGTTGGCGGTGGCGACGATGGCGCGCTTGCTGCCCCGGCGCACCGTCAGGGCCTTGGCGAAGCCCTTGAACTGGCAGTCCTTGGTGTGGACGGCGCCGTGCGCGCATTCGATCAGGATTTCGCGCAGGGTGGTGTTTCCCCGGCGGGTTCGGCTGGCGCGCCGCTTCCCGGCGCTCTCGTTGTTCCCGGGGCACAACCCGGCCCAGGCGGCGCAGTGCCGGCGCGACGGGAAGACGAGGATGTCGGGCCCGAGCTCGATGAGAATGGCGCGGGCAGAGGAGCGGTCGATTCCGGGGATGGTCATGAGGAGATCGATCCGCGCCAGGAAGCCGGACAGCCCTTCGCTGAGGCGTGTGTCGTAGCGGGTGAGCCTTGCGGTCGCCTGGTGGTAGGCGTCCAGGAGGTCGCTGAGCAGGAAGCGGCTGCTGTCGTCCAGCCGCGCCGTCGGGGCGTCGCGGAGGTCCCGCAGGCGGTGGCGGACATGCGGCGACAGGGAGCTCAGGATCTTCTCCGGCGCCTTCCCGGCGACGAGGCCTTCCAGGATCCGCATGCCGTTGACGCCGAACGCATCCGAGAGCACGCCCCCGATGCGGGGGCCCACCGCGTCGAGGATCTTGTGGATCCGGTTCCGCAGGCTGGCGCGGTCCCGGATGAGCTGGCGACGCAGGCGGCTGACTTTGCGCAGGCGGCGGAACAAGGGTGGCGGGATCAGGCTGGGGGACCCCAGACCGAACTGGCAGATGCGGGCCAGCCAGACGCTGTCCGCCACATCGGTCTTGCGGCCCTTGATCTGCTTGACGTGCTGGGCCTGGACCAGGATGGGCTCGATGCCGGCTTCTTCCAGGGCCTCATAGGGCGCCTCCCAGTAGATGCCGGTCGCTTCCAGGACGGCGGCCGTCACCTCCTGTTCGGCCAGCCAGCCGACCAGGGCGCGCAGGCCGTTCGGCAAGGCAGAAAAGGTTCGGGTGGTGGATCGCGGCTTGCTGCCCGGCAGGGCCATCAGGACGGTGGCCGTGATCTGCGTCTTGTGAACGTCCAGACCCGCAGCGCGGGCATGGATGACGTTCAGGGTTTGGTTCGAGGGCATCAGGGTTCCTCCTCGTTGGGGGTGTTCCGAGCGGAAGCGGGGACCTCCGGAGAACCCACACACATCCTCGCCAAAAAAAGCGGATGTGGCGCATCTTCCTGTGCGTCCACGGTCAAGCCGGGTACAAGGCGGGGCGCGGAACCGTCGGTCGGGACAATTTCTCCTCGGGCACGAAACACCAATCTGGCAACGTCCACGGACCCGCTTCCACCCCGAATCGTGCCTCAGCTACCCAACAAGATCCCAGCCCCAACACCCCCGAGCAACCTCCAGGGGCGGTCGCCTGTTACATGCCCCGCGGGGTGAGCGGACCGGACCGATCATGGGCATTTCTCCCGGTGGGGGCGTTCAAACCGGCACCGTCCTGCGCAGCGGGGCGAGAGGGCGTACTTCCCAGTTCCGCGATGGCGCACGTCTCGGCACCTACCCCAGCGGGCAGAGCGGCACACCGGGCAGGGAACGCCGGTCTCCGACCGGCATCGCGCGGGAGCGCGAAACCAGCGCGGATGACAAGGCGTTCTGCCAACTTGAGTTCCGCACCCTCTTCCAATCCCGGATGCCGCGACCGCTCACCGCTCCCCCCAACCCGGGGCCGCGCCTTCTTCATGCCAGGCGGGGTTTACGGGAGGACCCGACCATGAGGGTTTCTCCCGGGCCGCGAAATGCGCACGACGCCGCTCACGTTCGCGACCCGCGAAGCGATGATCACGGCGATGTGCTATAACTACGAATTGTAGATACAGTCCCAATGGAGTTCGAATGGGACGACACGAAGAATCACGCCAACATCCGCAAGCACGGCGTGAGCTTCGAGACCGCCAGGAGAATTTTCGAACGGTCCCATCTGACCCGCCTGGACGGGCGCAAAGACTATGGGGAGGACCGTTACATCGGTGTCGGAGCGGTGGACGGCGTGGCGGTGATCGTGGTCGCGCATACCGAGCGCGAGGGTCGAATCCGGGTGATCTCCGCCCGTCCGGCCTCCAGAAAGGAAAGGCAGGCGTGGCATGAGCGCATTCAAGAGCCCACTTGAACCCGGACAGATCCGGGCAGTGAAGGATGAGGATCTCGACTTCAGCGAGATTCCCGAACTTGACGAGAGCTTCTGGCAACAGGCGAAATTGGTCGAGCCCGACCGGGCCGAGCAGATCTCGCTGCGGGTCAAACGCTCGGTGCTGGCGTGGTTCAAGCGTCCGGGCAAGGGCTACCAGACCCGGATCAACCGCGTGCTCGAAACCTATGTGCAGGCGCAACGCGGGGCCGAGCGGCGGAGGAAGGAATAGGCGGGTTGGGCGCGGACCTGGAACCACAGTTCTCGCTATAACCATGCAAATCAGGATTGAGTTTATGCTATCTGCATGGATTATGTCCCGCGACGCCTGACCGGAGAGATCGAAGCAGCACTCCTCCGACAGGCGGCGGTGGCGCTGCTGGGGCCGCGCCAATCCGGCAAGACAACACTGGCGCGGCGGATCGTTGCGAGCCGCGACGCCGTTTACCTGGATCTCGAGTTGGCCGAGGACCGGCGACGCCTGGACGATGTGCCCGGTTTCGTCCGCGCCAACGAGGATCGGCTGGTGGTGCTCGACGAGATCCATCGGGCGCCCGACCTCTTTTCCGAGCTACGGGGGCACATTGACGAGGGGCGGCGAAAGGGAAAGGGGACCGGGCGGTTTCTGGTGCTGGGTTCGGCTTCGCCCGCACTGCTTCGGCAGTCGGAGAGTCTGGCCGGGCGGATCGCATACCTGGATCTCGGTCCGCTCGACCTGCTCGAGATCGAGTCCGACGCGGACTCCGTGGCGCGGCTTTGGGTGCGCGGCGGGCTGCCTCTGAGCTTCCTTGCGGCAGGCGCGGAGGAGAGCCTGCGGTTCCGGCACGACCTGATCCGCGCCTATCTCGAGCGTGATTTCCTGCAGTTTCGCCCGCGGGCGCCGGCGCTGCTGCTGGAGCGTCTCTGGACCATGCTCGCGCACGGTCAGGGCGGGATGCTGAACCTCTCTCGGCTCGCCGGGAACCTGATGCTGAGCGCGAGGACGGCCGGCGCCTACCTCGACCTGCTGGAGGGGATGCTGCTGGTGCGGCGGCTCCGCCCGCGGTATGCGAACGTGAAGAAGCGCCTCGTGCGGGCACCCAAGATCTACATCCGGGACAGCGGATTGACGCACGCCCTGCTCGGGATCGCCGACTTCCACGCGCTGGCGGCACATCCGGTCGTCGGGGCGAGTTGGGAGGGGTTCGCCATCGAGACGTTGTTGGCCGCGGCGCCGTGGCTGGCGCTGCCTTCGTTCTACCGGACCTCGAACGGGGCGGAGGTGGACTTGGTACTCGACCTTCCCGGCCGGAGCCGCCCGTGGGCCATCGAGATCAAGCGCGGCTCCGCTCCGAAGGTGTCCCGTGGGTTCGCCATCGCTTGCGCCGACCTCGACGCCGAGCGGGCCTTCGTCGTGCACGGCGGCAGACACCGGTACCCGATGGGAGACGGGGTGGAAGCGATCGGCCTCGCGGAGATGGCGGCGTTGCTGCGGGACTGGTGATCGCTCATCGCGGCCGCGGAGCGGCCGAGGGTGCGGCACTCACGTTGGCAGGGCGCAGCGTTATCCGGGCGGGTTTCGCGCTCCCGCGCGATGCCGGTCGGAGGCCCCCACCGGGAGAACTGGCCAGCGCTCCAGGCCGTCCGAGTCGCCTCATCTGTTGGGGTACGTGCCGAGACGGGAGCCATCCCGACGATTGGGGTATGCGCCGCCGCGGCCCTGCGGGCCGCTGTGCCGACCGGAGGTCGGCGTTCCAAGCCGTCCCCGCGCTTCTTCGCGATTAGCGATGGGAGTTTCGCGGCGCTGCAGGCCGCTGTGCCGGGCTCCACTGGGAGGACTGCCCGGAGGTCGGCGTTCCAAGGCGTCCTCGCGCTTGTTCTCGGTCTGTGGTGCGCGGCACTCACGCTGGTGGGATGGAGCGTCATCGGCGCGGGTTTCGCGCTTCCGCGCGATGCCGGTCGGAGACCGGCGCTCCTGGCCGTGCCCGCGCTTGTTCTCGGTCTGTGGTGCGCGGCACTCACGGTGGCGGGATGGAGCGTTATCGGTACTGGTTTCGCGCTCCCGCGCGATGCCGGTCTGAAGACCGGCGCTCCTGGCCGTGCGCGGCACTCACGGTGGCGGGAGGGAGCGTTATCGGTACTGGTTTCGCGCTCCCGCGCGATGCCGGTCTGAAGACCGGCGCTCCTGGCGGCGCGCGGCACTCACGGTGGCGGGAGGGAACGTCATCGGAGCAGGTTTCGCGCTCCCGCGCGATGCCGGTCTGAAGACCGGCGCTCCTGGCGGCGGGCTATACCAAATGGAGGCCGGCGGACCTGGCCGCCGGCCTCCTGGGGGGGGTGCCTGCCGGGTCTTAGAACTCCAGTCGGAGAGCGAACTGCGCTGCCCGCGGACCGTAGGCGGTGGAAGTCACCTGCCGCGGAGAGCCGAAGCCGCTGGAGTCGATGGTCCCGTTGTAGTTGCCGAAGTTCCCGTGGTTGAGCAGGTTGAAGACCTCGGCGATGGCCGAGACTCTCACCGATCCGAAGTTGAAAACCTTCGATAGGCGAACGTCAACCTTGTGAAGCGCCTCGCCCATCAGCGCATGCCTCGGCGCCTCGTTGCCGGGGCCGGTCCCGATCGTGGAGGGTCCATCGAAGCGATCCAGAACGTCCGGATTCACCTGGATCGGATCTCCGAGATTCAGGCGATTCGTGCTCGCGCTCTTTCCGTACGGCCGGCCCCCGATTGACGTCCGGTAGCGGTTTCCGGAGCCGAAGAAGTACGCGCCCGAAACAGAGAAGTCGTACGGGAGCTGGTAGATCCCATTGATACGGAACGTGTTCACCTGAAAGTCGAGCGCGGGACCCCACTCGGCGTCCGGGTCGAACGTGTTGTTGGGGAAGTCACCCCAGCCACGGGTGTCGTCATTCTTGTAGAAGATGAAGGTGTGCGTCACGTTGACCTGGAAGTTGTCCCGGAACCGACGCCGCAGTCCGCTGGAAACCGCCAGGTAGTCCTGTTTGCCTGTGCTCTCGATGTAGCGGATCCGAGTGAAGTTGGGATCCAGCCGGCCGGGCACGTTGTAGCCCGTCACCGGATCGTAGATCTGGTTCGGGTCGGTGGCGCGCGGAGTGTTGGTTTCCGTCCAGTGGAGCAGATCCGACTCGAATCCCCACACCGAGCCGAGCTGTTTCTGGAAACCGATCGAGGTCTGCCAACTGTACGGCAGGGCGAAGTTGTGGGCGATCGTCCGCGGCGCCTGCGGGGGAACCGGCACTTCACCGTTCAGGATCTGCTGCGGCGTCACTCCCCGGGTGGGATCCTGCAAGAAGCCGGGCATCCCGTCGTTCGGGAACGAGTTCACCAGGATGCGCTGGCCGTTGAAGGACTGCTGGCTGAACGTCACGTTGGACGAACTGACCGTGTGATAGATGCCCGACCCGCCGCGAATCACCAGATCGCCGGTGCCGCCGACGTCATACGCGAACCCGCCGCGGGGCGCGAAGTTGTTGGTGTCGCGGATGTCCCACTTGTAAAGGGAGTCTCCCGCTGACCGGCCGGCGCTTGCTCCGGCGAACGGCGTCATGATGTCGTTGCCCTGGGGCGCCAGAGCACCCCAGTCGAGGTCGTAGCGGAGCCCGAAGTTCAGGACCAGGTTGTCGTTCACCCGCCAGGTGTCGCCCGCCCAGGCGGCAAACGTAGGCCGCGGGATATCGATGATCCAGTTGCCGACGTTCTGGCTGAATCGGGCTACCGTGTGGTCGAGCCCGCTCACATCCCAGCAACTCGGATTGGTGGCGCACTCAATGGGGAAGCGGCGTTCGAGGTCGGCGGGATTCTCGTTGAAGATGAACTCGCCCCGCTCGAGCAGGTGCCACTCGCCGCCGTCCTTCCAGCTCAGGAACTCGCCGCCGAGCTTCACGTCGTGTTCGGTCTTGTCCCAGTTCAACTGGAAACGGGCCGAGAACACATCCTGGGTAAACAACTGCGGGAAGTTCCGCGGTCCACCGAACGTGATCCCCGAAAAGACGTAGTTCGGTTGACAACTGGATTGATCCTGCTGTGGTTGGCCGAAGGTCTGGTCACAACCGCCAACCGCAGTATCGGCCAGCTTGTTCGTCCACTCGAAGCCGTTGTAGCCGAGCTTCAGCTCGGTAAAAACTTCCGGGCTCCACAGATGACTCCAGGTGGCAAGCACGTTCGTTGAATCCTGGGTGCGCGCCCGGGCGTTCGAGGGGTGCTGTGAGCTCGTCAACCAGAAGTCGGTTGCGAAGTCCCAGTAGGAGACCCGATAGGAGAGCTGATCGTTGTCGGAGGCGGTGTGATCAACGCGGGCGGTGAAGCTGTTCTGCGTTTCCGGCGTCTCGAACACCCACTCCTGGTTCGGGAGGCGAGCCGGCTGGACGAAAACGCTGCCCGGCTGCCCCTCGTACTCGTAAGAGAGGAAGTAGTGAACCTTGTCGGCGACGATCGGGCCACCGAAGACACCACCTATTTGCTGGTTCTCGAACGGCAGCACTTCTTCTGCGATGTGATCCTCGGCGTTGAAGCGGTCGTCACGGAAGTACCCGTAAACGCTGCCGGTGAAGTCGTTGGTGCCGGAGCGGGTGATGGCGTTCACCTGAGACCCGGAGGAGCGGCCCTGCGTGATGTCGAATTGACTCGTGACGATCTGGAACTCGGCGATGGCCTCGCGGCTGAACTTGGGTTGACCAAAGCCGGAACTCGCCACCTGCTGGGTGATCTGCTGGCCATCCAGATTGAGCTGGAAGCTTTCGTCGCGAGCGATTCCCGGACGATTGTTGTTGGTGTCGTTGGCGGTGATGCCCTTGACGAGCAGGGCCAGCTCCATCCAGTTGCGTCCCTGCACCGGCAAGTCGTCCATCATGCGGCGATCCACGTTGCCGGCCACTTCCGACGACACCAGATCCACTAGGGGCGCCTCCGCGGTGACGGTGATCGTCTCCTCGACACCTGCCAGCGCCATCTGGATCGTGATGTCGGCGTTTTGCCCCACCAGGAGATCGATCTCCGGCAGGATCATGGTGGCGAAGCCGGACAGCGCCGCTTCCACCCGGTAGTTGCCCGGTGGCAACGCGGCCGCCCGGAATCCACCCGCAGCATCGGTCACGGCCGTCTGCTGTCGTCCGGTGTTGTTTTCCACCACCTGGACCGTCACGCCGGGCAGCGCACCGCCGGAGGTGTCTTCCACCGTTCCGGAGAGCGTTGCGGATGTCTGCGCAACGACGGCGACAGGTATCAATAGAAAGCCCGTCAAGGCGAGCACCGACCAACGGCGCATCAAATTCTGCATGGAATTCTCCTTCTCAAGGTCCTAACTGGATTACAAGTCAAGTCCCAACGATAGGTCTTTCCGCTTCCGTTTGTCAAACAGCAATCAACCCATGCTAAATCAATGATTTACGGCGCTCTTGTTCCCCCAGGTCGCTTACTCGAAGGGTCGCTCGAATGCCTGATCCCCCCCATGGAACTCCCCGGTTCCAGCGGCCTATGGTGGAACCCAGCGGCCCGGTTCTCCCGGTGGGGGATCGAGTGGCGATGCACCCCGCCTGAACCGCGCAAACGTCCATGATCGGGTCTTCCTGCATACCCTCGCCCGTCGTGAAAGTGCATTTCCCAATTGAATTTCCCGGTCTGCGGGGTCGCCTCTACGTTTGGGGTCCGCGCCGAGAACCGTTCCTCCGTTGGGCTTCTCCACGCCGCGGCCCTGTGGGCCGCTGTGCCGACCCGAGGTCGGCGTTCCCTCGCCGCAGCGCCATCTCGATGGTTGGCATTCGGGCGCGGCTGCCTTCATCCGGCCTATTTCGTGGATCAGTTCGCGGATCCCATCCCCTTTGCGACTCTCGTCCGGTCTCTGCTAGTTTGCGGGCGGGGAATGCAGACGAGATCCGTGCCGATGCGCAATCTGGCGCTCGTCCTGCTGCTATCGGCGGCCGCGGCACCCCGCGCCGCTCCCGCGCAGGAGCTCACTCCGGAACACCGCCGGTGGCTGGAGGAAGAGGTGACCTACATCATCACCGAAAGGGAAACGGACGTTTTCCGCTTGCTCGGCACGGTGGAGGAGCGCGACGGATTCATCGAGGCGTTCTGGCGAAGACGCGATCCGGTCCCGGGCACTCCCGTCAACGAGTTCCGGGAGGAGCACTACCGCCGTTTGGAGTACGCGAACAGCGAGCTCCGGGGCGAAGCCTTCTCGCCTGGGTGGAAGACGGATCGGGGCCGGATGCACATCATCCTGGGCCCGCCCCGTAGCATCGAGACTTTCGATAACTACAACAATCTCTACACGAGCCAGCTCTGGTTCTATAGCGGCGACCGGGAAAGGAACGTGCCGTCCTTCTTCTATCTGCTCTTCTCCAAGAAGCTGGATGCGGTTCAATATCGCCTGTTCATTCCGGGTGCGGACGTTCCGGGAGATTTGATTCGCGGCTCGACGCGCTCGTTTCCCGAGCGGAACATGGAGCAACTCCTCCGGATTTCGCCGGAGCTGGCGCGGGCCGCCCTCGCCGTGGACGCGGCGGAGCCGGTCGACATCCGGGGGGGCACCGTCGGTCTCGGGTCCCAGGTCGCCATGGCGCGAATCGAGGCTTCGCCGAGGCACGCAGTCCGCACCGACTACCTCGACACCTGGGAGCGCTACGGCAGCCGGGTGTCGTCGGAGTACTCGTTCAACTTCGTGCCCAGCGAGGACAGCTTCGCGGTGCTGGTCGGTCCGGATCGCACCCCCTACCTCCATTTCAGCATCGAGCTCGACCTGAAGAACCTCCCGATGGATACGAACGGCGACGGGTCGCGTTCGTTCACGACACTCGACGCCAGTCTGGAGGTACGGGACCCGAACGGCCGCCTCGTTCTCGCGGACGAGAAGGAGGCCTTCGTCCAACTGACGAAGGCGCAGTTGGGCGCGATCCAGGGCTCGACGTTCGCCTACCAGGACGGCGTCCCGCTGGTGCCGGGCGACTACGAGGTGATGCTGATTCTGCGCAATCGCGTGTCGCGTCAATACACGGTGGCGGAGCGCTCGGTTCGCGTCAGCGATCCTCCTCGCGGCCAGCCGGCGCTGAGCGACGTCGTGCTCGGCTTTCGCACGGAGGTGATGCCGGACGACGGTCCCGACGCGTTCAAGACGTTTCAGGCCGGTTCGGCGCGGGTCCATCCGGCCGCCGGCGGCGACTTCGCGACCGGCGAAACCGTGCACTGCGTATTCCAGTTGTTCTCCGCCGATCCGTCGCACGAACTGAACTTCGCGGTGCTCCGGGAGGGAGAAGTGGTGGCGGAACGCGCCCGCGCCGTTGTCGAGACCGAGCCGGCCCTCATCGAGGAGCAGTTCAGCCTCGACGGCGCGATCGCCGATCGGTATGAGCTCCGGGTGCGGCTCCAGGACGCCGGCGGGAGCGTGCTGGCCGAAAAGACGGCGCCGTTTCAGATCTCGCCGCGGGCCAGCATTCCCCGGGCCGCCCTTTTCGCCCGCCGGAGCTTTGACGTCGAGAGGCGCGCCCTCTTGTCGGTGGTCCTCGGCGACCAGCACTGGGCGATGGAGAATTTCGCCGCCGCGGAGCGGCTCTTCGAGAGCGCCGTGTCGGAAGGGGATCCCGAAGTCCCGCAGGCGCAGTGGAAGCTCGCCGCTTCCTACCTTCGGTCGGGGAAGGCCGAATCGGCCTTGCGCCTTCTCCTGCCCTTGCAATACGAGCATGCCGATCGCTACGAGGTGGTCGTCGGTCTCGGTCTCGGCTTCTATATGAAGGGCAATTTCAAGGAGGCGGTCTCCCATCTCGGAAAGGCCGTCTCGCTCAAGCCGCCGCAACCCGGCATGCTGAACACGCTGGGCGATGCCTACGTTCGGTTGGGAGATCGACAAGAGGCGCGCGAGGCTTTCGAGCGTTCCCTCGAAATCAACCCCGAGCAGCCCAACATTCACCAGCGCCTCGCTGAGCTGGGCACTGGCAATTCGCACTGACAATTCGCGCTCACGCGATTCTGGAGTAACCCCTGATGTATCGAAATCCTTACCGGCGCTTGGCGCTGATTCTCGCCGGCGCGATGGTTCTGGCTTCCTCAGCTGTGGCGCAGCCGGGGGGAAGCACCTACCCGGCGTCGCAGCAGGGCGGGAACTACATGCACAACTTCTACTTTCCGCCGGCGCCGAGCTCGACCCCCTGGGCGCCCGACTGGTCGCCGGACGGGGAGTGGATCGCGGTGGCGATGAGCGGGTCGATCTGGAAGGTCGATCCTCACACCGGACAAGCCTGGGAACTCACCTACAACGAGAAGTACCACTCGCTGCCCGACATCTCTCCCGACGGGAAGTGGCTGATCTACACCGCCGACGACGGAGGGACGACGATTCAACTCGAGATCCTGAACCTCGAGACGGGTGAGAGCCACGCCCTCACCGACGACGATCAGATCTACGTGGATCCGGTTTTCTCGCCGGACGGAAGCCGGGTCGCCTATGTGTCCACCAAACCGAACGGGTACTTCAACGTGTACGTGCGGGCGTTCGAAAACGGGCAGTGGGCGGGAGAAGAAGTCGCCATCACCGAGGACAACAACTACGGCAACAGCCGGCTCTACTTCGGCGAATGGGATATGGCGATCACGCCGACCTGGCTTCCCGGAAGTGGTGAGCTCCTCGTCATCTCCAACCGCGGCGTGCCGCTCGGCTCCGGGAACGTGCTCCGGGTCCCGGCCGAGGAAGACGGACTCCTGCAGGCGACGACGGTTCTTTCCGAGCAGACGCTCTACCGGACCCGGCCGGACGTTTCCCTGGACGGGAAGCGATTCATCTATTCGTCCACTGGCGGAACGTCGGATCAGTTCAGCAACCTCTATGTACAGCCGACGATCGGTGGCGAGCCCTACAAGATGACCTTCCTGGATCACGACGCGTTCCACCCCCGCTTTTCGCCGGACGGCGAGTGGATCGCTTACATCTCGAACCGGGAGGGACTCCCCCAACTGGCGCTGCTGGAGACCTACGGCGGCAAGCAGATCACCGTGCACATCACCGATCGGCGCTGGCAGCGCCCGATGGGGGTGCTGTCGGTCCGGACCACGGCGGCGGGCTCGAACGAAACCACCGGCTCACGGGTGCACCTGACTGCGTCGGACGGCAAGTTCTACGCCCCCGGCGACGAGTATGCGCGGGCGAGCGGCGTGGGCGACCCGATGTTCCATCACGCGGGCGAGTTTCGGGTGGAAGTGCCCGCCGGCGCCCTGACGATGGACATCGTCAAGGGCTTCGAGTTCTGGCCGGTGCGGGAGGAAGTCGAGATCGAGGCCGGGGAAGTGACCCAACTGACGGTCGAGCTTCAGCCGATGACGGACATGGCGGCCAAGGGCTGGTACAGCGGCTCGACGCATGTGCACATGAACTACGCCGGGAACCTGCACAACACCCTTGAGAACCTGATGATGATGTCGGACGCCGAGGACCAGGACATCGTGCTGGAGCAGGTCGCCAACAAGGACAACCGGATTCTCGACTACCAGCACTTCGTTCCCGGCGGGGGCGCGCATCCGCTGTCGACGAAGGACCGCGTGCTCGTCGTCGGACAGGAGTACCGGCCACCGTTTTACGGGCACGTATTCATGTTCGGCCTGAGGGACCATCTGATCTCCCCCTTTACGACGGGCTACGAAGGCACCGCCATCGAGAGTCTGTATCCCAGCAATACGGACATGTTCCGGAAGGCGAAGGCGCAGGGCGCCACCGTCGGTTACGTGCACGCGTTCGGCGGCAGCGGAGATCCGCTCGAGGGGAGCCTGGGTGGCGCCAAGGGCTACATGGTGGACGCCGCGCTCGGGACGACGGACGCGGTGGAGTGGGCCAACGCGGGCCGTGCCGGTTTTCATCCGTGGTACGCGACGCTGAACAACGGTCTGACGGCCACCGCCGTGGGCGGAGAAGACTCGATCAGCAATCTCCACCGGAGCAAGCTCGTCGGTTCGGTCAGGACCTACGTGTATACGGGCGGCAAGGGTCTGACGATGGAGGCGTGGCTCGAAGGGCTTCGGAACGGCAATGCGTTCGTGAGCACCGGGCCGCTGGTCGAGCTGACCGTGAACGGCCACATCCCGGGCGAGGAAGTGGAACTCGCCGCGAGCGGCACGGTCGAGATCCAGGGGAGAGTGCGAAGCATCACGCCGCTCGACAAGGCCTACATCGTCTTCAACGGTGAAGTCGTCGAGGAGATTCCGTTTACCGGCGACCGCTTAGAACTCGACCTGTCCCGGTCGTTCCCGGTCAGCGGGAGCGGCTGGTTCCACCTGCGCGTCGAAGGCAAAAACGAGGAGCGCTTCCCCCTCGACGCGAACTTCGCGCTCGGGTTCACCAACCCGGTCTGGGTGACGGTGGCGGGGCAACCGGTGCGCAACCGGGCCTCGGCCGAGTACTCCATCCGGTGGATCGACAAGCTCCGGGCCATGGCCGAGGAATGGCCCGGGTGGCGCTCGGATAAGGAGCGGGAGCACGTCTTCGCACAGTTCGACGAAGCCCGCCAGATCTACGAGGGCTTCTTGCGGATGCCTCGGGCGCCGGGGGATCCCAACTGACCTGACGGGGCATCGCCAACCGCGAAGGAGCGCCGGTCTCCGACCGGCATCGCGCGGGAGCGCGAAACCCGGCACCGCTGCGCGACGCGCCGCGAGATCGCGCATCGCCAACCACGAAAAAGCGGAGCGCCGGTCTCCGACCGGCATCGCGCGGGAGCGCGAAACCCGGCACCGCTGCGCGACGCGCAGCGAGATCGCGTATCGCCAACCGCGACAAAGCGCGGGGACTGGAGCGCCGGCCAGTTCTCCCGGTGGGGGCCTCCGACCGGCATCGCGCGGGAGCGCGAAACCCGGCACCGCTGCTCGACGCGCAGCGAGATCGCGCATCGCCCACCGCGAAAAAGCGGAGCGCCGGTCTCCGACCGGCATCGCGCGGGAGCGCGAAACCCGGCACCGCTGCTCGACGCGCCGCGAGATCGCGTATCGCCAACCACGAAAAAGCGCGAGGACTGGAGCGCCGGCCAGTTCTCCCGGTGGGGGCCTCCGACCGGCATCGCGCGGGAGCGCGAAACCAGCGCCGGTGACGTTGCGTCATGCCAACGTGAGGGCCGCATCCCTCTCCCCGCGCCGGATGCCGCGATCGCTCACTGCTCCTCCTATCGCGTTTGCGACCCGCGACGGCGCCCATCGGAGTGGTCTGTTATAACTACGATCTGTATATACAGACCGAGACTCGTTACATCAGCGTTGGCGAGGTAGACGGGGTGGCGGTCATTGTCGTCGCGCACACGAAGCGCAGTGGCCGCATCCGGCTCATTTCGGCCCGTCCGGCGTCCCGAAAGGAAAAACAGGCCTGGTATGAGCACCTTCGATAGCGCACTCAACCCCGAGCAGATCGACGCGGTAAAGGATGAGGATCTCGATTTCAGCGAGATTCCCGAGCTTGACGAGACCTTCTGGCAGCAGGCGAAGCTCGTCGAACCAGACCGTACCGAGCAGATTTCGCTCCGGATCCGGCGCTCGGTGATTCAGTGGTTCAAGCGTCCGGGCAAGGGCTATCAGACACGGATCAACCGCGTGCTCGAAACCTACGTGCAGGCGCAGCGCGACGCGGAAAGGCGAAGACTCAAGTAGCTCCGTTCTCCGCCATCACGGGGGTCGTTGGCCAGGCGGTGGCGACGGTACGCTGCCGGCATGACGCACGAAGAACTGACGGTCCTGCTCGACTACCACTACTGGGCTCGCGACCGCCTGCTCGACGCGGTCGACCGTCTCGGCGCCGAGGATTTCCACCGGGATCTCGGGAACAGCTTCGGCTCGGTCCGCCACACCCTCGTCCACCTCGTGTCGGCGGAGTGGATCTGGTGCTCGCGCTGGGAGGGGCAGGGGCCGAGCGTGCACCTGGCGGTGGAGGGCTTCGGCGCGGTCCTGGACATCCGAGCCCGCTGGAGCGAGGAAGAGCGGCGGGTGCGGGAGTTTGTGGCCCGGCTCGGTCCGGACGGGATGGACGACGTGATCGAATACGCGCACGGCGGCGGCTCGCTGCGCGGGGTGTTCTGGCAGATGCTCCAGCACGTCGTGAATCACGCGAGCTATCACCGCGGGCAGGTGACGACGATGCTGCGGCAACTCGGGGCGGAGCCGCCGCCGAGTCAGGATCTGATCACGTTCTATCGCGAGCGGGGCTGAGACGCAGCGCGGGTGATACCGGTGAGAGGCCGGCGTTCCCCGTGCAGTCGTTGTCTGCGGGCCAACAAATACCCCTTCCGGGACGTCAGCCGGGTTCCGCAGACCGCGCGCTCAGCTCCTGCTCCGCGCGGAGCATCAGGACTCCCTCGATCCGAGAGACCCGCCGGTCCAGGTCGTCCAACCTTTCCTCGATGCGATCCATGCGCGCCTCGATGCGGTCCATCCGAGCGTTGAGGTGGGCAAAGCCGAACGCGGCAATGCCCAGCATCAATGCGGCCTGCGCGACCCCGAGCGAGACGAACGGGATCCAGTCCTTCTTCTTCACGTTGCCTCCGGGCGATTGCTGCCCAGCGAACCCCTGTGGGTTCAGCGAACTGCCAAGACTCAAGGTTCCCGTTCCTGTTGTGCGGGGTTTGACCGGGTGTGCACCCGGTCCGCGTCCTGATGGTAGCTGCCAGCGGTACGGGCCGCAAACACTTGAATTCAGGGACGTGACGGTCCGTGGGAAGAAACTCCCCGTTATCGTTCCGCGGCCTCCGCATGACGAACCTCACGCCTCCCCCCGACATGCGGTGGCGGCACCGGTTCACCGTCCTGACCGGCGCCGCGACGCTGCTCCTGATGGGCTGGGGCGCGTTTGTCACGAGCATCGAAGCGGGGCTGGCGGTTCCGGACTGGCCCTCGTCCTACGACTCCTACGACCCGTTCAACCCCTGGCCGGGGTGGTGGCGGATCACGCCGCTCCTGGCCGAGCACGGCCACCGGTTGCTGGGGATGCTCACCGGGCTGCTCACCACCGTGCTGGCGATCTGGACCTGGTTCGCCGAGCGCCGGCGCTGGCTGCGGTGGCTTGCGGTCGGCGCGCTGGCCCTCGTGTCCTTCCAGGGGCTGCTGGGCGGACTCCGGGTCGTGTGGCTCTCGCTGGATCTGGCCGTGGTCCACGCCTCCGTGGCGCAGCTCTTTCTCGGGCTCATCGTCGCGCTGGCGGTCTTCACCTCGAAGGGCTGGCTCACCGCGGGCGCTTTGCCCGACGATGCTCGTGACGCCCGGCTGTGGCGGCTCGCGCTCGCGGTTCCCGGCGCCGTCTGGCTCCAGATCATCCTCGGCGCCCTGCTCCGCCATCCCGGCACCGGCATTCATCCGGTGCTCGCGGGGCTCCACATCGGCGGGGCCGTCCTCGTCGCGGTTGCGGTGGCGGCGTTCCTCTACCGGGTCTGGAACGACTTTCAGGATGTGCGCGTGCTCTACCGGACTGCCTGGCTCCTCGCGATCCTGGTGGACGTCCAACTGGTGCTCGGGCTGACCGCCTACTTCGTCACGCTGGATGACGCCGGGATGCTGGAGCCGAGCAACCTGCAGGTGGGGGTGAACACCTCGCACGCGGTGGTCGGGGCGCTGCTCATGGCCGGCTCCGTGCTCGCCGTTCTCGCCACCCACCGCTGGGGCCGGAGGGCCACGACGTGACCCTCACTCCCTACCTCGAACTCACGAAGCCCGAGATCGCGCTGGTCGTCGCGCTGTCGTCGGCGGGAGGATTCCTGCTGGCGCCCGCGGAGTTCTTCGGCTGGGGCCGGCTCCTCCTCCTGCTCCTCGGCATCACGCTGGCCAGCGGCGGCGCCGGCGCCCTGAACCACTGGGTCGAACGGGATCACGACGCCGGCATGCGCCGGACGCGGGGGCGCCCGCTGCCGTCGGGACGCCTCACCCCGCCGGCGGCGCTCGTCTGCGGCATCGGGCTCGCGGCGGTGGGGACCGGGGTGCTCACCCTGTTCGTCAACCCCCTGACCGGCGGGCTGACGCTCCTCACGGTCCTTCTCTACGTGTTCGTCTACACGCCCCTCAAGCGCCGCACCCACTGGAACACGCTGGTCGGGACGGTTCCGGGGGCGCTCCCGGCGCTTTGCGGCTGGACCGCGGCCACCGGGTCCCTCGGCTGGGGCGGCGTCGCGATCTTCTCCATCCTCGCCGCCTGGCAGATGGCGCACTTCCTGCCGCTCGCCTGGATGTACCGCGATGACTACGGGCAGGGGGGCTTCGTGATGCTCCCGGCGGTGGATCCCTCGGGACGCTCGACGGTGCGGCAGACCCTCTTCTTCACCGTGCTGCTTGCCGCCCTGAGCCTCTGGCCGGTCGCGCTGTCGCTCACGGGATGGCTCTACTTCGTCGGCGCCGCCGCCCTCGCGGTCTGGTTCATGACCGCGGCCGCCGAGTTCTGCTGGAGCCGGGCGGTCCCCGACGCGCGGCGGGTGTTGCGGGTGTCCATCGGCTACGTGCCGGCGCTGATCCTGGTGCTGGTGGTGGACCGGGTGGTGCTCGGCGGGTTTTTCTGAAGGCCGTCCTTCTACTCTGAAACCAGGCTAATTCAAGATTCAATCTTGAATTAGCCTACGAACGCCGTGAGGGTGGGCGCTCCCTGACCTACGCCACCCCCGCCGTGACCGCCGCCGCCATCTCGCCGAGGGTGAAGAAGATGAAGTCGATCCTCGGCATCGTCCCCACCCGCGCGGTCGCGCCCCAGCTCCCGCCTTCCGAGAGCCGCTGGCGGTCGATCCAGGCGCTCGCGAGCCCGAACCGGTTCGCCGGGACGTGGTCGTGGTGGAGGCTCTGCGCGGTGTGGAGGACATCCGGCCGGTCGAGCCCGAAGTCGGACTTCAGATGCGCGAGCAGGTACTCGAAGTTCGCGTCCGCCGGCTTGTAGGAGCCGATGTCCTCGGCGGTGTAGCAGGCGTCGAACTCCACCCCGAGCTTCCGGGACGACGCCGCGATGCCGCCCCGGTGGACGTTCGAGAGGACGACGAGCCGGAAGTGGCGCTTCAGGACGGCGAGCGCCGCGGCGCTGTCGGCAAATGCCGGCCAGTCCGGCACCGACGCGCCGAAGGCCGCATCCAGTGCGGGATCCGTCCTCAGGCCCAGACTCGCCGCGATGTCACCATGCACGCGGGCGAGGAGATCCGGGTAACGGAGCCCCGGCGTGGCGCGCTCGCGCTCCCCCTCGAAGCGCGCGAAGGCGCGGAGCGCGTCGCGCGGGGGTATTCCGATGGCGCCGTTCTCCACCAGCAGCGGCTGCAGCGCCTGCCAGATCCCGCCCTCCCAGTCGATCAGGGTGCCGTAGCAGTCGAAGGTCAGGACCCGGTAGTCGGTCAGGCGCTTCATTTCGTCGGCCGGCGGCGGTACCGGAAGTCCCATAGGCGGTTAACCCGGAACCCAGTACCAGGTGAGCTTCCCCAGCAGCTCCCGGTAGGCCGGCTCCGAGCTTTCCATTCCGTAGGGGCGGCGCTCGTTGTAGACCACGTAGATGTCGCTGCCCGGGCGGTAGTTCCAGCGGAGCTGGACGTTTCCGGAGAAGTTGCCGTCGTCGTCGTTCCACTGCAGGAGCCCGCGCACGAAGGCGTCCGGCGACAGCGCCAGCAACCCCCGCAGCACCACCAGGTTCGTGTTGAAGTCGCCGTTTTCCTGGGGGAGCCGGATCTCGCTTCGCGAGAAGTTCACCTGGAGCCGCACCCGGGGGTGCGGCCTGACCGCCACCCCCGGCGAGTACACCCGGAGCCTGCCGTCGAAGAACCCGTTGTTCAGGTGGAACATCTGGAACGAGAGCGGGCGGCTCTCCGAGGTGTTGAACATCCCCATGAAGTCGTTCGTCGTGTACTGGCCCTCGTCGATCTCCACCCCGTCGCGAAGTTCGAACGACTCGCTCAGCCCTTCGGTGTTCCGCGAGACCGCGAAGAAGAGATGGCTGCCGTCGTTGAAGAGGAAGAACGGCCCGAAGCCGATGTTCTCGGTCTGGATCGAGCCGTCGGGTTCGGTGATGCGAATCAGGTTGGGGCCCATGAAGATCTGCCGGATCCCGAAGCGGCCGATCCGCGGGCTCCACATCCCGTCCACCCGGAGCTTCCTCACCCCGGTCCGCGGCACGAACCCCATCTCCGACCGGAATCCCTCGCCGATGTCGGTGTAGTTCGAGAAGAGGTTCCAGCGGTCGTTCCCCACCTGCCCGTTCAGCCCGAACGCCGAGTCGCGCCCCTCGACTCCCGGCGTCGAACTCCGGGCCGCGAATCCGCCAATCGTCAGCGCCTCGGTCGGCGCCCAGGAGAAGTCGGCGGCGCCCAGCCGGTGCGAGTCGCCATCGACCTCGGTCCGGTCGAGCGCCATCACCCCCACCGAACTCCGCTCCAGCACGTCGCGCCGGAGGCGCACCGCGGAGAACCCGGTGGCGGGAGACACCCCGTCGAACTCCTGCTGGCGGATGTGGAAGGCGCCGACATCGGTCCGCCCCAGCTTGCCGGTGATGCGCGCCCCGCCGACGATGGGAATGATCTCGCCGTCTTCGGAGAGCCCGATCCGGCGGCTGAAGAACAGGAAGGTCTCCGGCGGTTCGAATGGCCGGCTGGCTTCGCCCACCTGGAAGAGCCCGGCGTTTTCGAGGAAGAACTCGCGCTGCTCGGGGAAGAAGAGCTCGAACCGGGTCAGGTTCACCTGCTGCTCGTCGGCCTCCACCTGCGCGAAGTCGGTGTTCACCGTCACGTCCAGGTTCAGGTTGGACCCGAGCCCCACCTTGGCGTCGAGCCCGAGGTCAGTGGTTCCCGCCCGCTCCTCGCCCTCGCCGGTGACCCCGGCGACCGCGAAGGGCTTCAGCTTGATGCGGCCGCCGGGGTCGGCGTTTTCGAGCCCGTGGAGCACCCCGTAGGCGGAGATCCGCCACATCGCGTTGAATCCCCAGTCGTTGTCGATCGCGGCCCAGTAGCTCTGTTCGCGGCTGCGCGCGACCTGGCGGGCGAAGTTGACCCCGAACTCGGGGGTGCCGCTCGGGAACCGGAGCGTCTCGAAGGGGATGATCATCTCGGTGACCCAGCCGCCCTCGGTCCGCCGCGATCCCACCCGCCAGACGCCGTCCCACTCGAGGTTGAGCACCGCGCCCTCGCCCTGGATGAGTCCGTCCTGGCGGGTCCCCACCGCGTTGGTGGTGAAGAAGAAGGCGCTCCGGTGGTCGTGGTAGGTGTCGAGCACCACCATGAAGTTGTCGTCGCTCTCCAGGTTGGCGTCGCGCCGGTATTCGCGGGCGACCACCGCGTCCGGATCGCTGTCCTCGAGGCGGGCGGCGATCAGCAGCGCGTCCCGCGTGTAGGCGACGAGCACCTCGGTGGCGAAGGTGGGCTCGGCGCCCTCCACCGGCTCGCTCTGGATGAATCCCCCGGCCACCGCCGCGTTCGCCCAGACTTCCTCGTCGAGCCAGCCGTCGGCCACCGGCAGCTCGTCCACGAGCGGCGCCTCGAGCACCCGTTCGTGCCCCTCCTGGGCGGAGGCGACGCCCGCCGCGAGGAGGGTCAATCCGAGGAGGGCTACTCCTCGAGCGCGAATTCGAAAACCATCCATGACACGGAAACGAATGCCACCGCCGAGAGGATCAGGAAGCGCGCCGCGTCCCAGACCGGCTCGCCCGCCATCGCCGCCCGCATGCCGGACACGCCGGCGATCAGGAGCGGCGCCGAGAGGGGGAAGAGCAGCAGCGGCAGCAGCACCTCGCGCACCGGGGTCGCGGCGCAGATGGCCGCCACCGTGACGCCGAGAGCCATGAATCCGAGAGAGCCGCACAGAAGAATCGCACCGAGGGTGAGCAGACCGTTTACGGTCTGGCCCCCCAAAAGGTTCGCCCGGAAAAAGAACTGGTAGAGCGCCACCACCGGGATCTCGACCGCGAGCAGGAGCAGCGTCCCCGAGGCCAGCTTCCCGAAGTAGATCGCCGACCGGTCCGCGGGTCCGAGCATCAGCCCGTGGATCGCCATCGCCTCGGTTTCGGGGGCGAAGCTGCGGTAGAGGCCGAGGGTGCCGGCGAAGAGGAAGGCGGCCTGGAGCACTCCGGGGGCGAGGTCGTGCCGGTCCGCCGAATCGAGTCCGATGGCGAAGTGCATGACGAGGAGCACGAGCGCCGCGAAGAGGAACATCGCCGGCAGCCGTTCGCGCGAGCGGGCTTCGCTGAGCAGGTCCTTCCCGGCGATGGCCATCCCCGCGCGGAAGGTGGTCACGAGGCGGAGCTCTTGTTCCGGCCGCCGGCGGCTTGGTTGTTTCGGCCGGCGGGTTGGTGGTTCCGCCCCTCGGCTGCGGCGTCCCGGCCGGCGACCCGCACGTCCCGGCCGGCGGCCGCGGCGTCGTAGGTCCGCCGGACGGCTTCGGGGTCGACCGACGGATCATCGAGGACCACCCGGCCGCGCTGGAGGACCAGCGCCCGGTCGGCGAGTGCGACCGCCCGGCCCACGTCGTGGGTGGCGAAGAGCACCGCCGCCCCGCGCTCGCGGGCCGCGCGCACCATCCCGGCGAGCCGCTCCCGCGCCGCGCCGTCGAGCCCGGCGAAGGGCTCGTCGAGGAGCAGCAGGTCCGGCTGGTGGAGGAGGGCGCGGGCGAGCGTCGCCCGCTGCGCGGTGCCCCGCGAGAGGTGGCGCGCCGGGACGTCGGCGACCGGGGCGAGGCCGTGCGTCTCCAGCAGCGCGCCGATGTCCGTCCGGGCCCCGTGGAGCCGGCGGTGGAAGTTGAGGTTCTCCCGGACCGTCAGTTCCGGGTAGAGGAGCGACTGGTGGGAGGCGAACCCGATCCAGCCGCGCGCCGCCGGGACCGCGTGCTTCAGTTCCACCCCGCGGTAGCGGACGGTTCCCGACGACGGGCGCGCCAGGGTGGCGGCCATCCGGATCAGGGTGGTCTTCCCCGCGCCGTTCGGCCCGAGGAGAGCGACGATCTCTCCGGCGGCCACCGTGAGGCTCACCTCGTCCACCACCGGGACTTCCCGGTAGCGCCGGGTGACGCGGTCGGCCTCGAAGAGGGGGGTCGTCATGGGTCTGCCCGTTTCGCCGTCGCCGCCGTCGTCAGGAAGCTGACGTACCTGACCCGCGCCACGGCGTCAGACGTGGCCACCATCGACCCACGTGCGGGTAGTAGGTCTCGTACGACCCTCCGAATCTTCGACGGAGTGTCGGCTCCTCATAGAACAGCACGCTCAGGTGGAACGCGACCAGCATCACCCCTGCGTACGCGAACAGCAGGGCCCGGCCAAAGAGCAGCGCCTGCCCTGCAACGATGATCAGCACGGAGATGTACATCGGGTTTCGCACGAACCGATAGAGGCCGGACGCCACCAGCACTTCGGTCTGCGCCACCGGTCCCGGTGTGCCACGCCCCTCAAGGGCGAAGCGGGCGAAGCAGTCCAGCAGGCAGGCCAGACCCGCCACGACCGCCGCGACACCCACCACCCGCTCGCCCGGTAGCCCGAGCAGCGGTGACTGCATCGTCCAACCGACCAGTGCGAACGGGCCGACGCCGGCAACGACACCGGGAGCGATCCAGAAGAAGATGAACGACCCCACGAGCGCGCGCGTGCCCTTCACAGACACGTCATGAGACCGTGGGAGTCCGGCGGGTGATGTCCAGGCGGCTTCGCGCCGGTTGTCGCGCGCCGTCTGTGAGACTTCGCATGCGGTCGTTAACGGCCGCCCCCGCCGAAGGCGCGGTGCAGGAGCCCGAAGCCCAGGGCGGCGGCCATCAGCAGGGCGAGCGCCCACTTCGAGGCGATCGTCGGGTCCGGGAGCAGGCCGACGCTGCCCACGGCGGACCGCTCCGCCTCGGACTGGGCCACGAGGCCCGGGAGCGGTCGGCCGCCCGGGGGACCGCTGGGAGTACCGGCGGCGGCCGGGGGCGGCGTGCCGCCGCTGAAGATCATTCCCACCGCTTCCCCGGCAGCGATATCGAACCTCCGCGCCGCGGTGATCCCGGCGCTTTCGTCGGCGCCGAGGAGCTCCCACCCGGGGGGCGCTCCGGCCGGGATTTCGAGGTCCATGTCGAGCGGCGAGGCGAGGAGCAGCACCTCCGGGCTCGCCCGCGGGGCGATGAGCGCCGCTTCGTAGCGTTCACCCTCGTAGGCGACGGCATAGGAGAGGACGATCTCGGTCTCGCCCGGCTTGAAGGCGGTGCGGATGGCGTAGTCGCCGTCGTCGCCGACCGCGAAGCTGCTCTGCGGGACCGGCATCCCGGTCTCGCCGGTCGAACTGATCGTCGGGAGTTCGAGGAGCGTGCCTTCGGGCGGCAGCCGGAACCGCAGGGTCTCGTCGTCGCTGGTGAAGGTGCGGGGCGGGTCGGTGCGGTTGTCCACCACGAAGATCTGGTCCACCCGGAGGGCGTCCCGCTCGCCGGGCATCCGGCGGTAGAGCGCGCGCCAGGTGGAGAGCCCGATGACCGCGTCGTTCCATTCCTCGAAGGGGTCGTAGACGACGATCGCGGCCTCGGTCGTTTCGCCGGGGGTCAGCCGCACCGGGGCGTTGTAGTTGACCCCCCGGTAGCTGGCCTGGAGGAGGAAGGGGCGGATGCCGCCAGCGGCGGCGGTTTCGTCGGCCGGCGCCTCGAGCGTCACCTGCTCGGCCGGGTTTTCGACGGAGTCCACCGGCTCCATCCCCTGGCCGAGGCGGTAGAGGGTGACGAGGTCCACCGACGCTCCCACCTGGGTGGTCCCGTTCACGAGGGTGACCCGCACGGGCTGGGCGGCCGCGCTGAGCGGGAGGGTGAAGAGGGCGAGGGGGAGGAGGAGGGGGGCGAAGGGGAGGGAGGCGCGGGTCATTTCTTCGTCCGTCCCGGTTTGGATTTCGGCCGCCTGCTTGGAGTGGCGTCGGGAGTTTCGCCAGCCTTGCGGCTGGCGATGCCGGTCGGAGACCGGCGCTCCAGTTGGTCCAGTTGGGCGGTCACTTCCGCGGCTTGGACAAGGACCGTCGTCCGGCTGGCGGCGTGCTCCGCGGGCGCGATCTTCCCGGCGTCCTTCTCGAAGTCGAGTTCCGCCAGGGTGAGCAGGAGCTGGTCCCGCTTCTCCCGGAGCCGTAGCACGGTGCGGTCGGTCTCCTGGCGCGGGGCCGTCTCCGGCCCGGAGAACACCGGCTGCAGCACAAAGGCGGTGGCGGCGGCCGCCAGCACCGCGAGCAGGACGAGAGTCACGCGGCCGCGTTAGCGAATCCGGTCCACGTCGCGTTCGATGCGGGCGATCACCTCGGGCGGAGCCTCGATTTTCGGTGGGACGGTTGCGGCCGCCACGGGCGCCGGAGCGTTCTGCCGCCGGCGGCGCAGCGTGGTGGCGACGACCACGGCCCCGCCGACCAGGAAGACCCCCGGGAGGATCCAGGCCGAAAGGTGGAATCCGGTGGTCGGCGGCGCAGAAAGAATGACCAGCCCGTAGCGCTCGACAAACATGGTGATGAGGTCGTCGGCTTCCTCTCCCGCCTGGAGCCGCTCGGCGATCTCCTCGCGGAGGGGGTTCGAGGAGGGGCAGCGGTCCATGGCGCACTCGCTGACCAGCGCGTTGCAGCCGCCGCACTGGCAGGTGAGCGCGTGGGCCACCCGCTGGTAGTCGGCCGAGTTGTAGCGGTCCTGGCCAATGAGTGAAGGAGCCAGGGGACCGGCGAGCAGCGCGGTGGCCGCGGCGGCGGCGAGCAGCGTTCGGAAGATGCGCATCGGATTCATCGGATCAGGCTTTATCGAGTTTGGCTTTATCGGGTTTGGCCTCGTCGCATCAGACGGCTTCCAGGGCGGCCCCCTGCGGGGCGGCGGAGGTGGCGGCTGCCCGGCGGACGGGCGACCGGTTCGGGATCAGGGTGAGCACGGTGCCGAGGAACATCACGAACCCGCCGAGCCACACCCAGCGGACCAGCGGGTTCCGGTACACGTGGACGGTAGCCCGCCCGTCCTCGGTCATGCCGGAGAAGACGAGGTAGATGTCCTCCTGGAAGGTGGCGTGGCGGCGCACCTCGGAGGTGGCCTGCCCGGTGGCCTTGTCGAACTGGCGGCGCGGCTGGAAGATGCCGACCGGCTCGTCGTGCTTCGAGAGCAGGACCTGCGCCCCGAGCCAGTCATAGACCGGGGTCGTGCCGCCGGGGAGGTCCTGGAGGGTGACCGACCAGGGACCGATGCGGGTGCTCTCGCCGCGGTTGAGGTCGGCGATGACGTCCTTGTTGAACGCGTTCCCGGCGAAGCCGATGAAGAGTAGCACGATCCCGATGTGGACGATGTAGCCCCCGTAGCGGCGGGTGTTCCGCTGCACGAGGTCCACCAGCGCGGTCGGGTAGCTGCCGCCGCGGTGGGCCCGCCGGGCGCGGACGCCCCGGTGGAACTCGTATCCGATCGTCACGAAGACGAAGGCCCCCATCGCGAAGCAGAGGACCGCGTAGGGGTGGCGCATGCCGAGGAGCACCAGCAGCACGCCGGTCCCGATGCCGGCGATGGTGGGCAACGTGAAGTTCCGGCGCAGGCTGTCCATTGAGGAGCGGCGCCAGGCGAGGAGCGGCCCCACGCCGGTCATCAGCAGGAGCCCGAGCCCGAGCGGGACGTTCACCCGGTTGAAGAAGGGCGCGCCGACGGTGATCTGCTCGCCCTGCACCGCCTCGGAGAGGACGGGAAACAGCGTGCCCCAGAGCACCGCGAAGCAGGCGGCGAGCAGCAGCAGGTTGTTGAACAGGAAGCCCGCCTCGCGGGAGACCACCGCTTCGAGTTCGTTCTCGGAGCGGAGATCCTTGACCCGGGTGATCAGCAGCGCCGCCGAGAGGACGGTGGCGGCGACGATGAAGACCAGGAAGCGCCAGGCGAACTCGGAGGACGCGAAGGCGTGCACCGAGGAGACGATCCCGCTCCGGGTGAGGAAGGTGCCGAAGACGCAGAGCAGGTAGGTCGTCATGACCAGCCCGGCGTTCCAGATCTTCAGCATCCCCTTCCGTTCCTGGATCATCACCGAGTGCAGGAAGGCGGTGCCGGTGAGCCAGGGCATGAGCGCGGCGTTTTCGACCGGGTCCCAGCCCCAGTAGCCGCCCCAGCCGAGCTCCACGTAGGCCCAGCGGCCGCCGAGCAGGATGCCGCTGCCGAGGAAGAACCACGCGACGAGCGTCCAGCGCCGGGTGCTCGCGATCCAGGAGGCGTCGAGCCGCCGGGTCCACAGCGCCGCCACGCAGTACGCGAACGGGATCACGAAGCCCACGAAACCGGTGTAGAGGATCGGCGGGTGGATCGCCATGATCGGGTGCTGGAGCAGCGGGTTCAGCCCGTTCCCGTCGCCGGGGATGAAGGGGATCGGGCCGGCGGCGGTGATCTCGGCGAGCTGCCCGAACGGGTTGCACACCCAGTAGTTCATGTAGGCGAAGAACAGGATCACCCCGGCGAGGGTGGTGACCACCTGGGGGATGAGCTCGTCGTTCTTCCGGCGGATCACGCACGCCGCCGCGAAGACCAGCATCAGGAAGGTCCAAAAGAGCAGCGACCCGTCGTTCCCGGCCCACAGCGCCGAGACCTTGTAGTACCAGGGGAGCGCCGCCGCCGAGTAGCTCGCGACGTACTGGAAGCGGAAGTCGTCGGCGAGGAAGAGCGCGAGGAGGGCGCCAATCGAGAGCGCCGAGAAGCCGAAGGCGGCGACGATCGCCCGCCGGGCGCTCGTGACGAGCTGCGCGGAGCGCTTCTTCGCCCCGATCAGCGAGGCGGCGATGGCGTAGACGCACATCACCACCACGCCCATCAGCGCGAAGTTGCCGAGGTGGTGCACTTGTTGTCCCCGGTCGCCGGCTCCGCTGCTAGCGGTCTACCGGTTGCGGTTTATAGGCCGTCGGTCGCCTGCCGTCCCGCGGGGGTCGCAGGAGCGGGTTCGGTCTTCGTTTCTTCGTAGGCGGCGTCGTACTTGGAGGCGCACTTCGCCTGCACGTGGTTCGCCTCGAAGGAGCCGTCCGCGAGGAGCTGCCCTTCCGCGACGGCCTGCGCCCGGTCCACCAGGGTGTCCGGAAGCGGCTCCCGGCCGGTGTAGAGCACCGCGAGGGTCGCGCCCTCGTGCTCGATCTGGAACCGGACCCGGCCTTCGCCCGCGGAAGCGATCGTTCCGGGGACCACGTCGCCGGCTACCCGGACCCGCCGGCCTTCAGCCCGCGGCCCCATGGCCTGCAGTTCGCCGACGGTCTGGTAGTAGGCCTTCCCCTCTTCGAACCCGGTGATCAGGAGCCCGGCCAGTGCGACCAGGAACAGTCCCCCGCCCACGAAAAACTTGGCCTTTCGAACCGCCATAACGGGGAAATCCTACCACTGGCAGGCGATGCGCGGCCGGGAGGGTGACGGCGCGCGCCGATCCGCGGAACGGCGCGCGACAAAGGAGCGCCGGTCTCGCGCGCCGCGAGGCGCGCGAAACCGCGCACCGCCGAGCGAGCAGAAGCGCGGAAGCGGCTGGAAACGCCGCCCGCTGGTCGGCACAGCGGCGCGCCGCGCCGCGGGCTGTTCATCGCTGCTCCCCGGCATGACGCCGCGGGGTGGAGACACCGCCATTCGCGCAGATGGCACCGGCCGCCAGGGAACGCCGACCTCCGGTCGGCACGGCTGGCCGCAGGCCAGCGGGCGGCGCATTGCTGCTCCCCCGCATGGCGCCGCAAGGCAAAGACACCGCCATTCGCGCAGATGGCACCGGCCGCCAGGGAACGCCGACCTCCGGTCGGCACAGCTGGCCGCAGGCCAGCGGGCGGCGCATCGCTGCTCCCCCGCATGACGCCGCAAGGCAAAGACAGCGCCATTCGTGCAGATGGCACCGGCCGCCGGGGAACGCCGACCTCCGGTCGGCACAGCTGGCCGCAGGCCAGCGGGCGGCGCATCGCTGCTCCCCCGCATGACGCCGCAAGGCAAAGACAGCGCCATTCGTGCAGATGACCCCGGCCGCCGGGGAACGCCGACCTCCGGTCGGCACAGCTGGCCGCAGGCCAGCGGGCGGCGCATCGCTGCTCCCCCGCATGACGCCGCGGGGTGGAGACACCGCCATTCGCGCAGATGGCACCGGCCGCCAGGGAACGCCGACCTCCGGTCGGCATAGCTGGCCGCAGGCCAGCGGGCGGCGCATCGCTGCTCCCCGGCATGACGCCGCGGGGTGGAGACAGCGCCATTCGTGCGGATAGCCCCAGCCGCAGAGGAACGCCGACCTCCGGGGAGTTGCTGGGTATACAGAAGGGACCCGAGCCGGCGCGCAGGATTCAGCCGGCGAACAGGAAGCCGAAGACCACGGTAAGCACCGTGAGCAGGACACCCAGCGCGCCCCAGATCAGCCGCATTTCCCTGTCCTGCGCGTCCACTCTGACGGCGATCACTTCCTTCAATCCCTGGATCTCCGCAGCGATAGCGTCCAACTTCCGATCGCGCTCGGCGCCGGCCTCGGCCAAGGCGTCCAGTTTCCGGCCGTATTCGGCGCCGGCCTCGATCAGGGCGTCCAGTTTCCGGCCGTATTCGACGCCAGCCTCAATCAGGGCGTCCAGTTTCCGATCGCACCCAACGGCGCTCGCGGTCAAGGCGTCCAGCTTCGGGTCGTGTTCGGCGAACTGGTGCCCGATGTCCGCCAAGATCGGCTGCACCTGCACGGCGACGCTTTCCGAAACCATGGATTCAGCCTGCTCGTCCGCAGTATAGGCGACCAACGGGGTCGGCCCCGGCGTCCACCAGCGCCCGAAAAAGAGCCCCCTCCGGCGCGCCAAACCGCTAGTCCAGGAGGCTTGGCGCGCTGCGGTTGTGCAGGCCAACATCGGTGGCGCACCCGGAATCGAGAACACCTGCGCGGCGCTGGATCCGCCGCTCTGGTTTTTCGGCGTTCACGGCTGTGGCCACTGTGACCGTATGAAACGACGCGTCCCCATCGGCGGGGCATGCGACCTCTGCAAGGTCTATCCGAAGCCGAAATAGACGCATGGCCCGGGTCGACAGATTCCGAAATAGACGCATGCTCAGGTCAACCGGCTCTGAAATAGACGCATGCTCACGCTCACAGATCTCGGAATTGACGCATGCTTGGGCCAGCCGACCCCGGAATAGACGCATGCCCGGGTCAGCCGGCTCCGAGATAGACGCATGCTTGGGCTGACCGATCCCGGGATAGACGCATGCTTGGGCCAGCCGACCCCGGAATAGACGCATGCTCGGGTCAACCGACCCCGGGATAGACGCATGCCCGGGTCAACCGGCTCCGGGATAGACGCATGCTCAGGCCGACCGACCCCGAGATAGACGCATGCTTGGGCCAGCCGGCCCCGGAATAGACGCATGCCCGGGTCAACCGGCTCCGGGATAGACGCATGCTCAAGCCGACCGATCCCGGGATAGACGCATGCTTGGGCCGACCGATCCCGGGATAGACGCATGCTTGGGCCAGCCGACCCCGGGATAGACGCATGCTTGGGCCAGCCGGCCCCGGAATAGACGCATGCCCGGGTCAGCCGGCTCCGGGATAGACGCATGCTCAGGCCGACCGACCCCGGGATAGACGCATGCTTGGGCCGACAGATCCCGGAATTGACGCATGGTTGAGCCAGCCGATCCCGGGATAGACGCATGCCCGGGTCAACCGGCTCCGGGATAGACGCATGCTCAGGCCGACCGACCCCGGGATAGACGCATGCTCGGGTCAACCGGCTCCGGGATAGACGCATGCTCAGGCCGACCGATCCCGGGATAGACGCATGCTCGGGTCAGCCGGCTCCGGGATAGACGCATGCTCAGGCCGACCGATCCCGGGATAGACGCATGCTTGGGCCAGCCGACCCCGGAATAGACGCATGCCCGGGTCAACCGGCTCCGGGATAGACGCATGCTCAGGCCGACCGATCCCGGGATAGACGCATGCTTGAGTCAGCCGACCCCGGAATAGACGCATGCCCGGGTCAACCGGCTCCGGGATAGACGCATGCTTGGGCCAGTCGACCCCGGAATAGACGCATGCTCGGGCCGACCGATCCCGGGATAGACGCATGCTTGAGCCAGCCGACCCCGGGATAGACGCATGCCCGGGTTCACCGGCTCCGGGATAGACGCATGCTCAGACCGACCGATCCCGGAATTGACGCATGGTTGAGCCAGCCGACCCCGGGATAGACGCATGCCCGGGTCAACCGGCTCCGGGATAGACGCATGCTCAGGCCGACCGATCCCGGGATAGACGCATGCTTCGGCCAGCCGACCCCGGGATAGACGCATGCTCGGGTCAACCGGCTCCGGGATAGACGCATGCTCAGGCCGACCGATCCCGGGATAGATGTAGGAGACGGCCGTAGAGTCGCAGTTGGGAGACACCAACTTTTGCGCAGCGGGAAGGGAGGCTGGAGAGGGAGGGAGGTCGGGGAGACCATTCATGCGCTGGAGGACGGGCGCATGAAGTTGACGTTGGACGAGATTCTGGTGGCGAGCAGGATGCATGAGAGGGGGGCGTCGGTGAGGCGTCTGGCGAAGGATCTGGGGGTGACGGAGAACGCGGTTCGGTATCGGCTGAAGCGTCTGGGGGAGGGAGTCAGGCCGGATGGTCGCGGCGGCAAAGCGACGGCGCTGGATGGGTATGAGGAGGTGGTGGAGGCGATCCAGGATCGTCTGGGAGACGGACGTCTTCTTGGGGAGGGTCTGCCGCCGTGCCAGGTTCGCCTGATTTACGAGGCGCTGGTTCGGGACTACGGGTATGCGGGGAGCTACCAATCGGTGGTGCGTCATGTGCGGCGGAAGCACGGGAAGCCGCGGCTGCGGGCGATCCGTCGGGTGGAGACGCCGGCGGGGGTTCAGGCGCAGCACGACTGGTTCGAGGATCGGATTCCGATCGGGGCGAAGCGGCCGAAGTTGGCGTTGTTGCTGGGGGCGTTGTCGTATAGCCGGGCGAAGTTCTGCTGGCCGAGCGAGGACCAGACGCAGTTGTCGTGGCACACGGGGCATCACGCGTTGTTCGAGCGGTATGAGGGCGTTCCGCTGTGGGTTCGGATCGACAACCCGAAGACGGCGGTAACGCGTGGAGCGGGGCCGACGGCGGTGTTGAACCGGTCGTATGCGGCGTATGCGCGGATGTGTCGTTTCGGGGTGGACGCCTGCCGGGCGGGGAAGGGGTCGGACAAGGGGAAGGTGGAGCGGGCGGTTCGGACGCTGCGGGAGTCCTTTGGGGAGGTTCTCCGGCGCGGGGCGGGGAGCATTGAGGAACTGGACCGGTTGCTGGACGTGCGATCCGAGCACTTGCTGGATCGGCTGCGGTGTCCGGTGACGGGGGGCACGGTGCGGGAGGCCCTGGAGGAGGAGCGGCAGGTATTGCAGCCGTTGCCGTCGAGCGCGGAACTGTTTGATGTGGAGGTGGCGCGTCGGGTGAGCCGGGATTGCCTGGTGTCGTTCGAGGGGCGGCGGTATTCGGTTCCGTTCGCGTGGGCGGGTCAGTGGGTGGATGTTCGGGGGACGGCGCGGGATGTGGTGGTGCGCGGCGGGGGTCAGGAGATTGCGCGGCACCGGCGGGGGACCCGGGCCCTCTTGTTGCTGAAAGAGGCGCACTACGAGGGGGCTTCGACGGATCGGGTGGTGCGCCCGACGCCCCTGGGTCGGCGGGGCCGGCTCCAAGTGGCGGGTCTGTCGGAGAGCTGGGAGCCGGTGGCTAAGGAGTTGAAGGCGCGGGATGGGTTGGAGCGGCCGTTATCCGAGTATGCGCGCTTGGTGGAGTTGCTGGGATGAGGGCGGGTCGGGTGGACCTGGACGTGGTGGCGGAGCGCTGCCGGGAGCTGGGGCTGCAGCAGACGGCGGAGCAGTTGCCGGAGCTCTTGGAGGAAGCGAGCCGGGAGGATCTGACGCCGGTGAGATTCCTGGAGCGGTTGGTGGAGCGGGAGTATGAGAGGAAGGAGGAGCGTCGGATTGAGATGTGGCTGCGGATGAGCGGGCTGCCGCCGGGGAAGACGCTGGACTGTTTCGACTGGAGTTTCCAGCCTCGGGCGGACCGGGCGAAGGTGGAGGAACTGGCGACCTGCGCCTTCGCACGGCGGGCGGAGAACATCCTGTTTCTGGGGCCGCCGGGGGTGGGAAAGAGCCACCTGGCGACCGGCCTGGGGGTGAAGGCGATCAAGAACGGGTTCCGGGTCCATCACTACGTGCTCGACGAGCTGATCCGGATGCTGCAAGCGGAGGAGACGACCCCGTATCGCCGCCGGCCGCGGCGCTACCGGATCAGTTCCGTTCTGATCATCGACGAGGTGGGGTTCCGGCCGCTGAACCGAGAGGAGGCGAACCTGTTCTTCCGGCTGGTGAGCCGGCGCTACGAGCGGGGCTCGCTGATCCTGACCTCGAACAAGCATGTGGGGGCCTGGCCGGAGGTTTTCGCGGGGGACGAGGTGTTGACCACGGCGATCCTGGATCGTCTTCTGCACCACGTCCATGTGGTCCAGATCAGCGGCCGGAGTTACCGGCTGAAGGAACTCGGCGACCTCCTTCGCGTCCCGGCAGCGGAGGAGCGCCCCACCCAGGGGAAGGGGTGAGAGGGATGCATCGGGCGGCGCGGGATCCCGGGCACCACGCGGGTGGTCACACGCCTCCCCGCCCGAGCGCTCGTTTCGGCTCGGGGTGCGGCCGCGCTCCGGTCGCTCCGCTCCCTCCGCCTGGCCGCACCCCGAGCCGAAACGCCTCTCTTCCCAAAACCCGCCCCTTCGGAAACACCCGAAGCCGCCGTCCCCTGGAGCACCATCAGTGCGCAAAAGTTGGTGTCTCCCACGTGCGCAAAAGTTGGTGTCTCTTGACAGCAGACCCGGTTATCGCACCCAGTTCCGAGCAGCAGCCCCGGTTATCGCACCCAGTTCCGAACAACCGACCCGGTTATCGCACCCAGTTCCGAGCAGCAGACCCGGTTATCGCACCCAGTTCCGAGCAGCCGAGCCGGCTATCGCACCCAGTTCCGACCAGCAGACCCGGTTATCGCACCCAGTTCCGAGCAGCCGAGCCGGCTATCGCACCCAGTTCCGATCAGCAGACCCGGCTATCGCACCCAGTTCCGATCAGCAGACCCGGTTATCGCACCCAGTTCCGATCAGCCGAGCCGGCTATCGCACCCAGTTCCGATCAGCAGACCCGGTTATCGCACCCAGTTCCGAACAGCCGACCCGGTTATCGCACCCAGTTCCGACCAGCAGACCCGGTTATCGCACCCAGTTCCGATCAGCAGACCCGGTTATCGCACCCAGTTCCGAGCAGCAGACCCGGTTATCGCACCCAGTTCTGAACAACCGACCCCGTTATCGCACCCAGTTCCGACCAGCAGACCCGGTTATCGCACCCAGTTCTGAACAACCGACCCCGTTATCGCACCCAGTTCACGCCAGCCGACCCGGTTATCGCACCCAGTTCGATCCAACCGGCGCGCTTATCGCCCCCAGCTCCGATCAAGCTCGATCCGCTCGAATCCTGGATGAACGCGAGCTGCCGGCAGCCGAATCGCCATTACAATCGTAAGTTACGCTGTAACATCGACTTAGGTCGACAAGGCCCTTTCTATTCGATGCCAAAATCGTGGAGAATTCCCGCGCCGCTCCCCGGCAGGTTCGCTTCCCTTTGCCGATTCTCGACCTCCGCTCCGAGGAACCTGTCTCCGCACCGACGGAGTACGACCCGCTGGACGAGACCCCGCCGGGCCTCGACGCGATCCGCGCCTGGATCCGGAAACCGCGCCCGTGGCTGCGAGGCGTGCGGCTCTGGGTGCGCTGGATCCTTTCCGGGTTTGCGGAGACATACCGGTTCCTGAAACGGCACGCGGGGCCAGCCGCGAAGAAACTGCGCCGGATCGCAACCGAGGGAGAGCGGGCGGGCCGGGCGGCGACCCTGGCCGGCAACGCGGTACGCGAGATCGGCGGAGCGGTTACCCGTGGAGCGCGCGCCCTCCGGACGTCCGACGGACGGATCGGAAGCGCCGGCAGGAAGCTCGGAGAACTGGGCGGCGCAGTGCGTCGGTTCGGCGGGCAGTTGAACGAGGGCGGAAACGCGACCGCCGAAATTTTCGCTGGGGTGGGCCGCCTGACCCGCGCTCTTCGCGGGAACGACCAGACCGGGCTCGGCCTGCTGGATCCACCCGAGGAACCGGAGCCGAAGGCGCCGCGACCGGCCCCACGAACCCTCCGGCAATCCCCGGCGCGGAGGCTGCCGAGGCCGGCGAAGGAGGAGCAGACACCGCGCCCGCCTGCCCCGGAAGCCGCCCCGGAGGCCCTCGACGAGCTTCCCGCGCCGTCCCCGAGCCCCAGCCCACCGCCGACCTCCGCTCCTGTGTGGGAAGAGCGCCTGGTCGGACTGCCCAGGGTCTTCATTCCCCAGGTCAAAGCGCTCGGGGAGCGGCCCCGAAGCGATGTTCTCTGGTCCCTCATCTTCGAAATCTGCCGCTGGCGCGAATGGACGACGCCCGCCGAACTCGCGCGCTGGTTCTCCATGCACCACCGGAGCCTCGTCAAGCGCCACCTCGGCCCGATGACGAAGGAAGGCCTGCTGGAGCGCCGCTTTCCGGATCGCCCGAACAGTCCCAGGCAGGCGTACCGCGCCCGCCGGGACGGGGCGCCGACCGCGGATTCGGAGAAATCCCGAACCCCAGGCTCCGGTCCGTAGCCGTCGCCCGAAATCTTTGGCAACCCTGAGCGTGGTGACCTGAAGGGTGCCGCTACTTCCGTCCCGTCACCTCGACACGGTGGCCCTCTTCGCGGAGTATCGGAAAGGACGGATCCGCTACGCGGCAACCGGTTTCTTCTGCCGCCATCGCTTCGGTGGGGAGGAGCCGCACGAAGAGCCGCACGAAGAACTGTTCCTGGTGACCAGCGCACACAACGTCCGGGAGGAACCTGGCCACACCCTCCTGGTGAGTCGCCGCCGCCGAACCCAGCACGTCCTGTTGAACGACGCGACCGGCCAGGGCGGCCTCGGGCGGGGGCCCTGGATTTCCGACCCCGAAAGCGACCTCGCGGCACTACCGCTAAACCCGGGGCACCTCGCCGCGACGAAGTTGCGCTTCCGAGCCCTGGGCACCAGCGCCAGTGCTCTGACCATGGCCGCGATGAGGAAACGACGCATCGGCGAGGGCGACGACGTGCTGGTCATTGGATTCGCGCCCGATTTGGCGGGCTTGCACCCGGTGCCGCTGGTCCGCCGGGGAATCGTTGCGCGTATTCAGGACTGCTACCGCGGACTGTCCAAAACGTTCCTGGTGGAGGCCACCACGTTTGCCGGCAATCGGGGCAGCCCCGTGGTGATGAAGCCGGACCGCGGGGCGGATGACCGTGCCTGGAACGATCCCGCAGGAAAGTTGATCGGAGTCGTCAGCGAATCCGTGCCGAATCCCTTGGGACCGCTCGAACACGGGACCGATGGCCGAACGGTGCTGATCCAGGTGAACACCGGGCTCGTCCGCGTGGTTCCGGTGGACGCGCTCCTGGATCTTCTGGAGAAGGCCGATCCCCAACGCCACGCCTCACCCCAAGGCGCCTCGTTCCGACGCACCTCTCCCACTGACGCGCTTCGGGATCTTCTGGCGAAGGCCGATTCCCAACGCCGCGCCTCGCCCCAAAGCGCCTCGTCCCGACCCACCCCTCCCACTAACCAAGACTGAACGTCGTGCCGCGGACTTGCCGGCCTTACCTCGACACGGTGGTCGCCCTCGCAGGCGTCAAACAGAACGGCCGAAGTCGCTGGACAGGTACCGGTTTCTTCTGCCGGGCTCGCTGGTCGTACCGGCAAACGCGCGAACTGCTCTTCCTGGTCACGAATGCCCATGTGGTCTGCCAGGGCTTCGAGCACATCAACGTCGTGGTCCCTCCCCGGGAGGGAGATCGGGCGGTGACGTACTCGGTGACCGGCAAGATCGGTCTTGGACCGAGCAAGTGGGAGGTGGACGGGCACCATGACCTCGCCGTCTTGCTACTGGACCCCGAGCACCTCCCGGAAGACGCAATTCGCGACCGCACCTTTCAGGTCGAAGCCGACGCGCTCACGATCCGGGAGCTCCGGCGGCTCCGGATCGGAGAGGGCGATGAGGCGCTTCTCGTCGGATTCGCCTTTCCCCAACACGACCCCGTCGAGGACTACCCGGCAGTCCGCCTGGCGACGATCGTCCGCGTGCCGAAGCGGGCGAGCCGCCGGAGATCCTTCCTGCTGGAGGGCACCATCTTTCCTGGAAACAGCGGTAGCCCGGTCATCGTGAGGCCAGGCCGGGACGCTTGCGGCGACGACCGTGCCGGAGGTAGCGGGAAGTTGATCGGCATCATCCGCGCGGGGGGAAACGCGGCGACGACGATCCGATCCGACAAGCAAGGCGTTCCCGTTGAATTCCACGAGGGCGTGGGGCGGGTCTACATCGTCCCGGTGGATGTGCTGCGACGCGTCATCAACGCGATCATCGGCGCCATTTTCCTCGCGGAAACCTTCGGCCCGATGTTCCGGAAGGTGAGGGGATGGATGCGGGGGAAGGTCGAATAGCAGATCGTCGCCCCTCGGACACTTGTACCTGCCGTTTTGATAGGGTTTCTGCCAGAACGGCAGCATAAATGGCACTTCTAGGGCGATTCTTCCAGCCTCCGGAAGCCAGCCATTTCCTGTTCGGTCCCCGGGGCACTGGCAAGTCCACCTTTCTGAGACAGGCGTTCGCCGACGCGCTCCGGGTCGATCTGCTGCAGCCGGAGATCCATCAGCGCTTCGCGGCGCGTCCCGACCGGCTCCGCGACCTCGTGGACGGCAACCCCGAGGCCGGGGTCGTCATCCTCGACGAGGTGCAGCGGGTCCCGGCGCTGCTCGACATGGTCCATCACCTCATCGAACGCCGGGGTCACCGGGCCGCTCCGCGGTTCGTGCTTACGGGTTCCTCGGCCCGCAAGTTGAGGCGGACAGGCGTGAACCTGCTCGCGGGCCGGCTGCTGCTGGAACGGATGCATCCCTTCATGGCAGCGGAGTTGCCCTCGTTCGACCTGACGCTCGCTCTCCGAAGAGGCCTGCTGCCCGTCGTCTGGGACTCCGATACCCCCGAAGCGACCTTGAACTCCTACGTCGCTCTCTACATCCGGGAGGAAGTGCAAAGCGAAGGTCTGGTCCGCCGCCTCGACGACTTCGCGCGCTTCGTGGAGGTCATCTCCTTCTCCCACGGCTCCGTCCTCAATATTTCCGAGGTGGCGCGGGAGGCGCACACGAGCCGCAAGACAGCCGAGTCCTACATCGGGATCCTCGAGGATCTCTACTTGGCGTTCCGTCTTCCGGTCTTCCGTAGACGCCAGAAACGCCAGCTCAGCATCCATCCAAAGTTCTACTGGTTCGACGCCGGGGTCTTCCGGTCGGTGCGGCCCGCCGGCCCCTTCGACCGTCCGGAGGAGATTGACGGCGGCGCCCTCGAGGGCCTGGTCGCCCAGCACCTGCGTGCCTGGATCGACTACTCCCACCAAAGCGCCAACCTGTATTTCTGGCGCACCAAGTCGGGCAACGAGGTGGACTTCGTCGTCTATGGCGAAGACGGCCTGTGGGCCTTCGAGGTGCAAAACAGCAGGGCGGTGCGCAACCGTGACCTGCGAGGGCTGCGGGCCTTCCTCGAGGACTACCCGGAGGCGCAGGCGCGTTTGCTCTACCGCGGGAGCGAGCGGCTGGAGATGCGGGGGATCCGCTGCGAGCCGTGTGGGCCGTACCTGGCCGGGATCCGGCCCGGGCAGCCGCTCGGGTAGGAACTACGCCTGAGCGCTGTAGACCCGCTCCAGTTCTTCGACCCAGAAGCGGTCCCGGCCCGCCTCGCTGTCGGGGAAGACTCGCCCCCGATCTCGCGCCAGTTTGTCGAAGAAGCCACGCCCCGGTCGGCCGTCTTCCTTCCGGACGACCACGGCGGTGAGGAGCCCGCGATCCGCGGCATCTTCGTCGGTCGAGATTTCGCCGAGCATCTTCGCCAAGGGTTCACCACGGCTCAAGATCACAACGCCTGATCCGCCTTACGAGGTCCGAATAGAAGATCAAGGCCCTGCCACTCGCGACCTCGATCATGGCTTCGCGTGCTTCCTCTTTCGCGGCGTTCCAGATGTGTTCCGGGAATCCGTGGTTGAAGTTAGGACGTCTCATAGGCATCCGCGCGGCGGGGCACAATCGACAGCGACGTATCCGTGCCGTGTGCAAACCCCGCTTGGTTGGTTCCACCTAACCGGTTGCGTCCACTGCGCGGTTCTTGGCATTCCCATCGCCGTGCCTGACTCAACCTTCCGAGGAGCCGAGCCAACTTTCTGCTTGCTCTCTGTCGTAGCTCCCGGTAATGACTCCTGGTGGAGGATGGCTACTCTCCGGTTTACCGACGTGGTCCGAGAGACACCCCAAGGTCGAACTCACGTAAGAGTCCGGAAGACCTTCAACTATGGTCTGCAGAGTTTCCTCAGTCAACCCTCCGGAGAATATGACCTCGCTCAAGTCGCTGTCGACGTCGACGAACTCTCTGATGCGTTCCGCAGGCGGTCCAAGAGAGTATTTCGGTGTCACCCCGTGCATGCACGTGTCGGAAGAACTTGCTGCCTGCATCTGTGTGCTCGACAGGAGAGCCCCCTGAAGTTTCACTCCGCCGAGATGCGCTAGTTGAAGTTGTCCCCGGTGCAAATTGCTTCCTCGCATCGACGAGCCGACCAGCACCGAATGCTGCAATTGGACACCGGACATATCCGATCCATCTAGCCGCGCATAGGCGACAACACTTCCCTGCAACTGAGCGTCAATTAGGACACTACCCTGAAGATTCACCGAAGTCAGTAGCGCTTTATGAAGCGACGCATAGGACAAGTTCGCCGACTGTAGCCTTGCGTGTTCCAAATTGGCACCGTTAAGCCAACAACCCTGCAACTCCGCGCGGTTACTCCCGAACGTCTGAGGATTGTCCACGAACAAGAGCGTCAGCAGCGTCTGCACTTCCTCAGAAGGAGTCGCGGGCTGCTCTTCTTGGTACGTTTTTTGGCGCGTGGTGCGACGAATGTGGGCGCAAAGGATTTTTAGCACCGTTCCACTCAGGGCTTTAGTGTCCTCAGCGAGGTGAAATAACTGGTACGCGGCCCCAAGCCGCACAGAGTCAGAGGCGTGACCTAGGTGTCCGATTGCATCTCGAAGTCGCTCCTGCCGTTGGCCTGTTTCAGTATGTACGTTTGCGGCTACTTGTGCGTTTGCGGTGTCTTCCATCGCCTTGGCACGTTTGTACGACATCACCGCCTGGAGCGCCACTAGTGTGCCACCCATTCCTACCGCCAGGAATGTCAGTAGGTCCTTCTTGCTCGTAACTCCCAGAAGCTCCTTACCGACACCTACAGCTTGATCCCAAAACATCGCTAAGACGAACGCCACAGCCAATAGGCCAAGCGTGCCCACGAGGAGGCGCTGCACCCTCGTCGCCGTCAGCGAGAATCGTCCTTCAGCCATCAGGGCAGAATGGTATGCCGGTCTGAAGACCGGCGGTCCCTTGCCAGCACGCCCGCCGCTGGTTGGCAAAGTCCCCCTACGGCAACTCGCCGTTCAGCTCCATGTACACCCGCCGGAGCGCCATCCCGCGCTGACTTTCCCGTAGCGACCAGGTCTCGAGGTCGCCAAAGTCAGCTTCGGCATCCGCTTCCTCCGCGCTGAGGCCCATATGGTGGAGCCGCGTGGACTCGGCGATCACCGTCTCCAGCGCCTCGATGGCGACCCCCAGCTCCTCCCGGAGCATCTCCGGGCTGTCCACGAAGCCGTGCCCCGGGACGTTCACCCGGGCGTTCAGCTCCTCGGCCCGCCGCAGCATGGCCACCCACTCGGTCGGATACGCCGAACGCATCGCCGGGTACACCCGGTGGAGATATGCCTCGGTGAGGAAGAGCACGCTCTCCTCCGGCAGATGGACCACCAGGTCGCCGCCGGTGTGGGCTCTCCCCAGGAAGAGCACCTCCATCGCGCGCCCGCCGAGCGTGAGATCCAATCGGTCCGAGATCACCGTCTGGGGCATCGGGATCTCCGGAATCCGCTCGCGGATCCCCTCCATCGCCGCCACCGAGTTCTCGTGCACGATGAACTCGACCCCCTCCGGGAAAGCCGCATTCCCCGCCGTGTGGTCCCCGTGGTCGGAAGAGATCACGACGTGGGTGATGGGCTGGTCGGTGATCTTCCCGATCTCCTCCACCATCCGGGCGGTCTCCTCGAAGCTCCCCTGCCCGTCGGCGACCAGCACGCCCTCGTCGGTCACCACGAACATGCTCACGGTGGTGAAGAGCTCCTCGCCGGCGGCCCGGAGCTGCTCGTAGGAATACACCCCGGGCGCGAGTTCCTGGACCCGGGGGAAATCCGCTTCGGTGAGGCCCCGCTGGAACGGGTCCGCGGTGCGGGCCGGGACCTCGGCCTCGGGGGAACCCTCGGTTTCGGGGTCCGGCGCCCGAGCGGGCTCTGGGGCGCCGCAGGCGGTGAACACCGCCGCGAAGAGCGAAGCCTGGAACAGTCGACGGAGCATGAGCAGCCTCCCTTTTCCCGTGGGCAGGCCGTAACGGGGCCATTACGCGGGTGATACGCGGGTGATACGCGGACGAACGGATCCTACCGTTCCGCAAACGCGGCCCGGGTGACACAATCGTGTAATGGACCGACCGGCAATGACTTACCGGAGTCGGCCACCTGGATTGATCGCCCGGATCGCCCACGTTCCGCCGATTCGGATCGTCCTCTTCGCGGCCGCCATCGGCGGGGCTCTCTGGCTCCAACGGGTGGTTGTCGGCGGTTTGGCCCAACTTTTGGGCGGGTGGTGGCCCACCGCAGCAGTCGGTGCGGTGCTGTCGATTCTCGCCGTCAACTTCGCGTACCGAGGCATGACGCGGCTGCTCGAAGACCGGCCTGCCGACGAACTGGCGCTGAAGGGCGCCCCCCGTGAAACGGCGGCGGGGATCGTGGTCGGCGCCGCCTGCCTGACGCTGACGGTGGTGCTCGTCGCCGGTCTTGGCTATTACCACGTCGAGAGCGTCGGCGCCTGGACCGCGCTGCTCACCGCCTTCGGCATCGCCGCGACATCCAGTTACATCGAGGAGATCGTCTTCCGGGGGGTGCTCTTCCGGATCGTGGAAGAATGGCTCGGCACCTGGTTCGCGTTCGCGATCTCGGTGGGGTTCTTCGGATTCGCCCACCTGAACAACCCGAACGCATCCCTCTATGGCGCCGCCGTGATCGGGATCGAAGCCGGGGTGCTGCTCGGCGCCGCCTACATCGTCACCCGGCGGCTATGGCTGGCCATCGGCCTCCATTTCGGGTGGAACTTCATGCAGGCGGGTGTCTTCGGCCCCAGTCTCTCGGGTCACGAGGTGGAAAGCCTCCTCGAGTCCCGCCTGAGCGGCCCCGACCTGCTCTCCGGGGGCGCTCTCGGCGTCGAAGGTTCGCTGTTCGCCGTCCTCGTCTGCGGCGCGCTCAGCGCGCTGCTCCTGCTGAAGGCTCGGCGAAGGGGCCTGTTCGTCCCACCGTTCTGGCGCCGCAAGCAGACTTCCTGACGCCAAACCCTCCTCGCCCAAGCCTCGCGTAAGATGCGGGGTTCCCCCGACCGGGGAGGAGGGACCGTCATGCGGCTTCCGTTTCATCGTCTGCTGATCGTTCCGGCCGTCGCGCTGGCCGCTGCCGCGCTGGCCGCTGCCGCTGCTGCGCAGGAGGGCTACCAGACGCCGCCCGACGCGATCGTCCGGATCGCGGAGGCGCCACCGACGCCGGGCATCTCGGTCTCGCCCGACAAGGCGCACGCGGTGCTGACGCACCGTTCCAGCCTGCTCCCGCTCGCCGAGCTGTCGCGGGCCGAACTGCGGATCGCCGGCCTCCGGATCGACCCGGCGGCCAACGCGGCGAGCCGGCGCCGAATGTTCCGCGGGGTCACGCTGGAGCGCCTCGACGGCGGCGCCGAAACGGCGATCACCGGCCTGCCCGACGCGCTCCGCGGCGACCACCTGAACTGGTCGCCCGACGGGGCGCGGTTCGCCTTCACCCACACCGGGGACGACGGCGTGGAGCTTTGGACCGTGGACGCCGGCAGCGGCGCCGCGACCCGCGTCGCCTCCGGAGTGAACGCGATCTTCCGGGGCTCCCCGTTCCGCTGGCTCGGAGACAGCGCCCACCTCGCCGTCAAGATCGTGGACCCGGGCCGCGGCATGCCGCCGGAAACTCCGGCGGTTCCGGAGACGCCCGTGATCCAGGAAACGACCGGCCGGGTGGCCCCGGTGCGGACCTACCAGGACCTGCTGACCAGCCCGCACGACAACGCGCTCTTCAGCTACTACGGGGCGGCCCGCGCGGTCGTCGCGGACCTGTCCGGAAACACCACCGAGATCGCCGGGCCGGGGATCATCGAGGGCTTCGCGCCCTCGCCGGACGGCAGCTACCTGCTCGTGACCACCATTCACGCGCCGTTTTCCTGGCTGGTGCCGTACTCGCGGTTCCCGCACCGGATCGAGATCCGGGACCGGAGCGGCGCGGTCGTGCACGAGGTCGCGGACCTCCCGCTCCACGAGGAGATCCCGATCGGCCGTGACTCAGCCCCCACCGGACCCCGGTCGGTGAACTGGCGCGGCGACCACGACGCCACCCTGGTCTGGACCGAAGCGCGCGATGGCGGCGACCCGCATGCCGAGGCGTCGGTCCGCGACGTGCTGGTGCAGCTTGCCGCCCCCTTCGAGGGCGATCCCGAAGTGCTGCTCCAGGTACCCATCCGCATGATGGGGGCTACCTTCGGCGGCGGGCGCGGGGTGGCGATCACCCGTTGGTGGATCAACCGGGCCGAGCAGATCTGGGCCATCCCGACCGCCGGGAGCGGCGAACCCACCCTGGCCTTCGATACCTCCTACGAAGACCGCTACAGCGCGCCGGGAACACCGCTGACCACGATGAACGACCGGGGTGCGCGGGTGCTGCTCACCTCGTCCGACGGATCGAAGGCGTACCTCACCGCCGAAGGCGCCTCCCCGCAGGGGAACCGGCCCTTCGTGGACGAATGGGATCTTGAAACGGGCGAGACCCGGCGGCTTTTCCAGTCGGACGCCGACTCCTTCGAAACGCCGCTGGCGCTCCTCGACCCCGAGGCCGGGCTGCTGCTCACCCGGAAGGAAACCCGGACGACGCCTCCCAACTACTACCTCCGCGATCTCGGCGGCGGCGGCGAAGCCCGGGCCATCACCGACTTCGCCCAGCCGTACCCCGGTCTTCAGGGCGCGGGACGCGAACTCATCCGCTATCAGCGCAGCGACGGCGTCGAACTGAACGCCCTGCTCCACACCCCGCCGGGCTACGACGCGGCCCGCGACGGACGTCTGCCGCTCATCGTCTGGGCCTATCCGCGCGAGTACAAGAGCGCCGCGGCCGCCGCCCAGGTCCGGGATTCGCCGCAGCGGTTCAGCTTCGTCAGTTGGGGTTCGGCGCTCTACTGGCTGACCCAGGGATACGCGGTCATGGAAAACGCCACCATTCCGATCATCGGCGAGGGGGACAACGAGCCGAACGACAGTTACGTCGAGCAACTCGTCGGAAGCGCGCAGGCCGCGGTGGACGAGGCGGTGCGGCGCGGGGTGGCCGATCCGGACCGGACGGCGATCGCCGGACATTCCTACGGCGCGTTCATGACCGCGAACCTGCTCGCGCACTCGGACATCTTCCGGGCGGGGATCGCGCGGAGCGGCGCGTACAACCGCACCCTCACCCCCTTCGGTTTCCAGAGCGAGCCGCGGACCTTCTGGCAGGCGCCGGAGATCTACTTCCGGATGTCCCCGTTCATGCACGCGGACCAGGTGAACGAGCCGATCCTGCTGATCCACGGCATCGTGGACAACAACTCCGGCACCTTCCCGATCCAGAGCCGCCGCTACTACCACGCGCTCAAGGGCCACGGAGCGGTCGCCCGGCTGGTGATGCTGCCCCACGAGAGCCACGGCTACGCGGCCCGCGAATCGGTGATGCACACCCTCTGGGAGCAGCACCAGTGGCTCGAGCGCCACGTGAAGAACGCGGCGCCGCGGATGGAAACGACCCAGGCGGTCGGCCGCCGATAGTTCGGCCGCCGCGATCCGGGTTCAGCGCCCGGCGGAACTGACGTCCGTCCGTCGGGCAGCGGGACGCCGTTAACTCCGGCAGCCCACCTCGCCGGGGAACAGCGCGCGCGCCAGGAGTTCGAATCGCGCCTCTCCAAGGAACCACCGAGTCGTCTCATGAGCGGTGGCGAAGGTTTCGAACAACTCGGCGGCCTCGGCGCCCTCGAAGACCCGGCACGAGAAGCGGGTGTCGTCGTCGCGTTCCGGCGCGTTTGACAGCGGCCACGGACGCTCGTCCCGGTCCGGCGGCTCGGACGGCGGGACATCGAAGACCGTGATCACCTGTAGCCGGTCTCCCAGGTACGGGGTGAAATCCACGATGGCCTCTTCGAACACTTCCAGCAGCGCCAAGAGGTGAGGAACGCGCGGGTCCGGGTGGGTGTCCATCCCGGCAAAGAGACCCTCCACCCGGATCACATGGTCGCCCGCCGTGTCCCGGAAGATCAGTTCGGTGGTCAGGATTTCGGGTACCAGGTCGGACGGCGCGGAAATGTGCTCCTCCCCGGCCTCCGGCAAGCCCGAGGCCGCGATCTCGTCGAGGGCCGCCTCGAGTTGGGCGGCGGTCAACTCGGTTTCATTGAGGGACGCCAGCAGTGGCGGGGGCGCGATCGGCGGCGGCGACCCCTCGGAATACAGCGTCCCTCCGGCAGTCAACCAGTAGATCGGCGGAAAGTTGAGGCTGTATTCGGGCGGCAGGAGGCCGCCGCTGACCCACACCTCCAGGACCACGGCCGACGGATCGTCCGGCAGGAGCAGGTCCGGGGGTGCGGGGTCCGGGGCGGGTGCGGGAGCCGGCGTCGGCGCGGGGGCCGGGGGCACGGTGGGCGACCCGGAATCGCCATCGCAACCAGCGGCCGCCAACGATGCCGCCAAGCCAGCGACCCGCCACCACCCAAGACACGACCGCCGGTTCATGACGGGCTCAGTCTAGGTCCTTTCGTGGGGACATCTCCGGCGAGGCGGGAGCGTCCCGAGCCTTTTGCCCACCGGACACCGCGCGTTCAAACACAGGCCACGGGCGCTCCGTACACTTGCCGGCATGACCATGAACCGCCGGCTCTTCCTCGGAACCTCCGCGCGGGCGGGGCTCGTCCTGCCCTTCGCGCGGGCACTCCCCGCCCTCGGGCAGGAACGGGTCTTCGCCCACGGGGTGGCGAGCGGCGATCCGCTCACCGACCGGGTGCTGCTCTGGACCCGCGTTTCGGGTTCAGCGGCCGACCGGGTGCCGGTCCGCTGGGCGGTGGCGCGGGATCCCGGAATGCAGGAGATCGTCTCGGAAGGTGAAGCGACAACCGGACCCGGGCGCGACTACACCTTCAAGGCCACCGCTTCCGGCCTGAAGCCGGGCATGACCTACCACTACCGCTTCGAGGCGCTCGGGGAGCGATCCCCGGTGGGCCGGACGAAGACCCTGCCGCGGGATCCCCAGCATGTCCGGCTGGCCTTCGTATCCTGTTCCAACCTGCCCTTCGGGTACTTCAACGTGTACCGGCGGGTCGCCGAGCGGGACGACCTCGACGCCGTCCTCCACCTCGGGGACTACCTCTACGAGTACCCGAACCGCGACTACGGCGACGGGACCCGGTTCGGGCGGGTGCCCCAGCCGAACAAGGAGATCACCACCCTCTCGGACTACCGGACCCGGCACGCGCAGTACAAGTCGGATCCCGACCTCCAGGAGGTCCATCGGCTCCACCCCTTCGTCTGCATCTGGGACGACCACGAGATCACGAACAACGCCTACACGGACGGCGCCGAGAACCACCAGGTCGCGGAGGAAGAAGGCGACTGGTTCGTGCGCCGCACCGCCGCCGTCAAGGCCTACTTCGAGTGGATGCCGATCCGCGAACCCGAGCCCTGGCCGAGCCAGCGCACCTACCGGACCTTCCGCTTCGGAAAGCTGCTCGACCTCATCATGCTGGACACGCGCCTGATCGGCCGCTCCCGGCAGGCCGAAAGGGGCGACGTCGAGGGAATGGCGCATCCGGACCGCACGCTGCTCGGCGAACGGCAGGAGCGTTGGCTCTACGGGGAGCTCGCCGCGGCGAAGGCGGCGGATGTCCGCTGGCGGGTGCTCGGGCAGCAGGTGATGATGGGACCGATGCTGGACGCTGACCGGAACCCCCGAAACCCCGACCAGTGGGACGGCTACGACGCGAGCCGCAACCGGCTCTTCGACTTCCTCGAGCGCGAACGGATCGGCAACCTGGTGGTGCTCACCGGCGACGTGCACCAATCGTGGGGGATGGACGTGCCGCGGAGTTCCCTGGCCGGCTACGACCCGGACACGGGCGCCGGATCCTACGGAGTGGACTTCGTGGCCACCGCCGTGTCATCCCCGAGTTCGAGGCTCCGCCGGCTGGGGACCGAGGACGCCATCGCCGCCGAGGTGAAGGAGGTCCTGGCCGCCAACCCGCACCAGAAGTTCGGGGAAGCGTTCCACCGCGGCTACTGCGTGCTGGACCTCAAACCCGACCGCATCCAGAACGACTGGTACTTCGTGCCGACCGTGGAGGAGAAGACCGACGAGCAACACTGGGCAGCGGGGATCCGGGTGGCCTCGGGTACCCAGCACGGGGTGAGGGCGGACGGCCCGGCGTAGGGGGTGACGCACCCTCTGACCGGATAGCGCTGCGCGGGTCCGCCGACGAAGGAGATCGCGGGGACGGCTTGGAACGCCGGCCTCCGGCCGGCATCGCGCGGGAGCGCGAAACCAGCCCCGATGACGCTACGCCGTGCCAACGGGAGTTGCGCCGCCGTGCGGGCCACCCGACCTGGCTGAAGGCCCCAGGAAAACCGGCCAAACGCGATCCGGGGCAGGTCTATACTGCGATGCGGGAAGTCAAATCCATGGCAGGACAGGCCGTCGTCGCCCAACTCACGGCACTGATCCGGACAACCGCCGCGGAGCAGACCACGCAGTTCCAGGCCGCGATTGCGGAACTCGCCGCTCAACTCCAGACGACGAACGCGAGACTCGACTCGGTCGAAAAGCAGTTGGGGCGGATCTGGACGTTTCTTTTCCTGCTGCTCGGGACATTGGTCGGGACACTCACCACGCTGCTGACGACCCTGCTACTGCGGGGCTGACGGCTCCGCGCGAGGCGCATGAAATACTTCGCGTACGGCTCGAACCTGCTGACGCGTCGCCTGACGGACCCGTCGCGCGCCCCCTCGGCCATCGCACTCGGGATTGCTTCGGCTCCCGGGTTCGTCATGCGGTTTCACAAGATCGGAACGGACGGCTCCGGCAAGTGCACGCTTATCGCGACCCGGGACAGTGCCGCCGCGATGTACGGGGTAGTCTACGAGTTCGCGGATTCCGATGTCGCCGGGCTGGATCGGGAAGAAGGCGTCCATCTGGGTGCTTACCATCGGCAAACCATTCGGCTTGTCTTCCCGGGCGGCGGCGCTACCGAGGCCATGACCTATGTCGCCGGTGACCGTTACGTAGACGCAACGTGCGTCCCTTTCGATTGGTACCGGGACCTCTGCGTAGCGGGGGCGATGGAACACGGGTTGCCGCCCCGGTACGTCGAGGAGCTGGCACGGACTCCGGCGGTCCCCGATCCGGACACCGCGCGTTCGGCGCAGGCTCACCAGCTACTTGCGGGTTCGCAGTCCGTCCCGTAGCCCGGCACACCGGGGGTCCTTCTCGCCGCCCGCCTTCGGCGGGCTGTGCCGGGCCCCACCGGGAGAACTGCCCAGAGGTCGGCGTTCCAAGCCGTCCGTGCGCTTCTTCGCAGGCAGCGATACGCGGTTCGTCGCGCTCCGCGCGACGGTGCCGGGCCCCACCGGGAGAACTGCCCAGAGGTCGGCGTTCCAAGCCGTCCCCGCGCTTCTTCTCGGTCGGCGGTGCCTGACCCGCTACTCCACTCGCCGCGCGCCGAGAATTCGTACCGGCTCGTTCAGGATCTGGCCCTGGACCATTTCCGAGGCGGCAGGCGCGTCCGTCGGGAGTCCGTGGATCTCGTCGAGCACTTCCATCCCCCCGACCACGCGGCCGAAGGTGGCGTAGCCGTAGCCGTCCCGGGTCGGATCCCCCGCGTCGGTGTCGAGCACGAAGTTGTCCCCGACGTTGAAGAAGATTTCGGAGTTCGCGGTGCCCGGATCGTTCCTCGCGTAGGCGAGGGTGCCCCGCTCGTTGCGGACCCCGGTGTCGTGGGTGGTCTCATGAGGGATGGGCGGGAAGGGCGGTTCCTCGGCAGCCTCTCCCTGGTCGCGAACGAGCATCGGCAGGCTCCGAAGCCCGCCCTGCACCACGTCGTGCGCGTCTCCCCCGGCCGTGTGGGTCGCGCGGTAAAACGCCGCGCCCTCGTAGTGGCCGCCGTCCACATAGCGGAGGAACTGCGCGGCCGACAGGGGCGCGCGCTCCGGGTAGAGCTCCACCTCGATCTCGCCGATGGCGGTTTCAATGACGATATTGACGGTCGCCTCGACGGTCTCCGCCGGTGGCGCCTCCGCCGGTTCCTCGCCGGCGTCCGGTCCGCACGCGACCGGCAAGAACACCAACGCGGCCAGCGCCAGCACGGTCCAGGGAAAGTTGAGGGGTTTCGGCATGAGACGCTCCGCGGGAAATGAGGTTGGCCGGAGAATATCCGGCGCCGGCCGAACCGGACCGACCCGAGGACGTAGTGAAGAAGTACCTGACGCTCTGCCATCTGCCCGTATTGAGAGCCCTGCTCCTTTCCGGTCTGGTGATCGGATCAGCGTCCGCTCAGGACCGCGAAGCGCGGGCGGTCCGCATCGAGACTCCGCCCCGCGTGGACGGCGTGCTCGACGAACCGTTCTGGGCCCAGATCCGCCCGGTCACCGGCTTCCGGCAGCGCGACCCGGTGGACGGCGCGCCCGCCAGCGAGCGGACCGAGGTGCGGATCGCCTACGACAACGACGCGCTCTACTTCGGGTTCACGTTCTTCGATTCCGAACCCCACCGGATCAACCGGGCGATCCTCGACCGCGGCGGCCGGATCAGCAAGGACGACCGGGTGGTCATCGCCCTCGACACCTATCTCGACCGCCGGAACGGCTACATCTTCGAGGTCGGCGCGCTCGGCACCCAGGACGACGCGCTCTTCACGGACGAAAGCCTCGACCGCCCCAACTGGAACTGGGACGGCGTCTTCACCACCGAGACCACCGTGAACGCCGAGGGCTGGGTGCTCGAGATGGCGATCCCGTTCACCACCATCCGCTTCGCCGACGTGGAGGAACCGGTGATGGGGATCGCCATCCAGCGCTCCATCCGGCGGAAGAACGAGAACGTCTTCTGGCCCCACATCGGCCAGGACTTCGTGGGGGGTATCGCCCAGGCGTCCCAATACGCAACGCTCACCGGCCTGAAGGACGTCCGCCGCGGCCACCGCCTCGAGGTGAAGCCCTTCGCCACCCTCGGCGGCCAGGCGCTCGCCGGCGAGCCCGACTTCGAACGCCAGTCGCAGGCCGGTCTGGACCTGAAGTACGGGCTGACCTCCAACCTCACGCTGGATCTGACCTGGAACACCGACTTCGCCCAGGTCGAGACGGACAACGTCCAGATCAACCTCACCCGGTTCGACCTTTTCTTTCCGGAAAAGCGGGAGTTCTTCCTCGAGCGCGCCGGATTGTTCGAGTTCGGGACCCGGGGGGAGACCGAAGTCTTCTTCAGCCGCCGGGTGGGCCTCGAAAGCGACATCCAGGGGGGCGCCCGGCTCACCGGGCAGGCGGGGCCGATCTCCATCGGCGCGCTCACGCTCAGAACCGGGAGGACGCTGCCGGACTCCGGCGCCGGGACCGGGGGCGGCGAAGTTCCGGCGGCCTGGAACTCGGTCCTTCGCCTGCAGGCGAACCTCCGGGAACGCACCACGGCCGGGGTGATTGCCACGAGCCTCGACCGCGCGGGCGGGCGTTCGAACCGCGTGGCCGGAGCCGACTTCCACACCAGGTTCTGGAGCAGCTCGGCCTTCCGGGTGTGGGGGGCGCGACTCTGGGATTCTCGGGCGAGCGGATCGGGCCCCGAAAACCAGGCCGCTCGCGCCGAGCTGGATCTGGAGAACGACCGCTACGCCCTGTCCCTGGACCGCGTCCACGTCGGAAAGGACTTCGACCCGGCGCTTGGTTTCCTCCGCCGCCGCGATATGGACGAGTGGTCGCTGTGGGGCGGATTTCGGCCCCGGTTCGAGTCCAGCGGCTGGGCGCGCCGGTTTTCGGTGTGGGGAGGCGGGGTCCGCACCCGCGGCACCGGCGGAGAGCTGCAGTCGGAACGGCTCTCCTCGAATGCGGACTTCCTGTTCGAGTCCGGCGAACGGGTTTCCGTCGTGGTGGACGACCGCTTCGAGCGCCTCCACGGGCCGGCGTCCATCAGCGGGCGAATCCTCCCCGCCGGGGACTACAACTTCCGTTTCTGGGAAGCCTTCGCGAGCACCAACGAGAGCAGGACGCTCTCTGTTTCGCTCGAAGGGTCCCGGGGCGATTTCTGGAGCGGGCGCCGCACCCGCTACGGCGGCCGCGGGGTCGTCAAGACCGGGCCGCACCTCACGGTCGGCGCCCGGCTCGCTCGCAACAAGGTTTCCCTACCGGTGGAGGGCGGCGACTTCACCACCACGCTGATCGCGGTGGATCTCGTGGGCGCGGTCAGCCGCAAGCTGTTCGCCGCCGCGCTCGTGCAGTGGGACAGCCTTTCCAGCGAACTCCAGGCGAACATCCGGATCGACTGGATCCACACCCCGGGGAGCGACCTCTTCCTCGTCCTCGACACGGGCTACATCACCGGCGACACCCTCGACCCCCGCTTCGATCCCCAGTTCGATCCCCAGTTCGATCCATGGACCCGGCGTACCGTAGTCGCCAAGCTGACCTGGCTGAAGGCGTTCTGACCGGGAGGTGCGGCCGCGCCGTTCCTCCCGTTGACGCGCCCGCCGCTCCCGCCTATCGTCCGCGTCCTCCGGATCAACCGGAGCGAATCGAGGAACCCGAATGAAGAAGTTTCTGGTGCTCTACCACATGCCCATGTCGTTCATGGAGATGGCGAAGGACGCCGACCCGGCGGAGATGAAGGCCGGCATGGAAGCCTGGATGGCGTGGTTCGGACGATGCGGGGAAGCGCTCGTGGACATGGGAACGCAGCTCGGCGGCGGGCAGCGGCTGACCGCCTCCGGGAACTCGCCGAGCGAGCGGAACGTAGTGGGCTACTCGATCCTCCAGGCAGAAAACATGGAAGCGGCCCAGGCCCTGCTCGCCGACCACCCGCACCTTGCCTGGTCGCCGGAATGCGAAGTCGAGGTGCACGAGATGGCCGGGGGATCCGGCTGACCCGTCCACTCCTCACCCTTCGGGGTGCGGCGGGAGTTGTGCTCCTTTCCGGACTCGTATTCGCCTCGGCGGCGCCAGCTCAAGACCGCGAGGCGCGGGCCGTCCGGATCGAGACACCTCCTCAAGTGGACGGAGTGCTGGACGAACCGTTCTGGGCGGACATACTGCCGGTCACCGGGTTCAAGCAGCGCGACCCGGTGGACGGCGCCCCGGCCAGCGAGCGGACCGAGGTGCGGATCGCGTTCGACGACAACGCCCTCTATTTCGGGTTCACGTTCTTCGATTCGGAGCCCGACCGGATCCGCCGGGCCATCCTGGACCGCGGCGGCCGCATCGACAAGGACGATCGGGTGATCATCGGCCTCGACACCTACTTCGACCGCCGCAACGGCTACATCTTCGAGATCGGCGCGCTCGGCACCCAGGACGACGCCCTTTTCTCGGACGAAAGCCTGGATCGCCCGGACTGGAACTGGGACGGCGTCTTCACCACCGAGACCACCGTGAACGCCGACGGCTGGGTGCTCGAGATGGAGATTCCGTTCACCACCATCCGCTTCGCCGACGTGGAGGAACCGGTGATGGGGATCGCGTTCTCCCGCGCGATCCGGCGGAAGAACGAAATCGTCGTCTGGCCGCACATCGGCCAGGACTACAAGGGGGGCGTCGCCCAGGCTTCCCAATACGCAAGGCTCACCGGCCTGAACGACGTGCGCCGGGGCCACCGCCTCGAAGTGAAGCCCTTCGCCAACCTCGGCACCCAGCGACTCCGGGGGCAGACCGGGTTCGAAGGCGAGTCCACGGCCGGCCTCGACCTGAAGTACGGCCTGACGTCCAACCTGACCCTGGATCTCACCTGGAACACCGACTTCGCCCAGGTGGAGACGGACAACGTCCAGATCAACCTGACCCGGTTCGATCTCTTCTTCCCGGAGAAACGCGAGTTCTTCCTCGAACGGGCCGGCCTGTTCGAGTTCGGAACGACCCAGGAGACCGAGGTCTTCTTCAGCCGGCGGATCGGCCTCGAAGACGACATCCTGGGAGGCGGGCGGCTGACCGGCCAGGCGGGCCCCATCTCGGTCGGGGCGCTCGCGCTCCGCAGCGAAAGCCGGGTGCCCGAAACGGAAGGCGGCTCGTGGAACTCGGTGGTGCGGCTGCAGGCGAATCTGCACGAGCGCACCACCGTGGGCGCGATCGCCACCAGCCTCGACCGCGTGGGAGGGGCCAGCCGCACCGCCGGCGCGGACTTCGTCACCCGGTTCTGGAGCAGCTCCCAATTCCGGATGTGGGGGGCCAGGGTGTGGGACTCGGAGGCAGCCGGAACGGACGAAGGAAAGTCCGCTGCCCGGGCCGAGCTGGAGCTGCAAAACGACCGCTACGCCTTCCGGGTGCGCCGCACGCACGTGGGCAAGGCGTTCGATCCGGCGCTCGGGTTCGTCCGGCGCCGCGATCAGGACCAGTGGTACGCCTGGGGCGCCTTCACGCCGCGCTTCGAGACCAGCGACTGGGCGCGCCGGTCCTGGCTCTGGCTGGGCGGGGAACGGGTCCTGGGGACCGACGGCGAGCTTCAATCCCGCCAGGCGGGCTCCCACGCGGGGCTCGAGTTCGAGTCCGGAGAGTCCGTGGAGTTCAACCTGGACAGCCGGTTCGAGCGGCTGCACGGGCCCGCATCGATCAGCGGACGGGTGCTCTCGCCGGGCGACTACCGGTTCACTTCCTACGAACTCGGCGCCAAGACGAACGACAGCCGCATGTTCTCCGCTTTTCTCTACGGGTCCACCGGGAGTTTCTGGGGCGGCGATCGCAACGGGGTGCGGACCGGAGTCAGCCTCAAGACCGGTCCCCATCTCACCATCGGGGCTCAGGTCTCCCGCAACGAGGTCTCCCTACCGGTAGCGGACGGCGATTTCACGACCACCCTCTTCGCGCTCAACCTTCAGGGCGCGGTCAGCCGCAAACTGTTCGCCGGCGTGCTCGTGCAGTGGGACAACCTCTCGAAGGAACTCCAGGCAAACATCCGGGTGGACTGGATCCACACCCCCGGGAGCGACCTCTTCCTGGTCCTCGACACGGGCTACATCACCGACGACAGCCTCGACCCGCGGCTCGATCTCCAGTTCGATCCCTGGACCCGCCGCACCGCGGTCGCCAAGCTGACCTGGCTGAAGGCGTTCTGAGAGCGTTCCCGGAAGAGGTTTTCCCGCACCCCCGGGCAGTGCACCGGTTAGCAGCTTGTGGCAAAACCCACGCGGCCCAGTTCTCCCGGTGGGGGCTCCTCCCTCACGCGCCTCGTCGGACGGGGGCCTCGCCCCCACCGGGAGAACTGGCCGACCTCGGCGCTCACGTGAGTTTCACCACAGGCTGCGAGGGACGCAAAAGGGCCGCTACGGCGCCATCCTCGCCAGGCGGAAGCCCAGGAAATCGTAGCGAACGTCGGGGGGGCTGACGTTGCGATTCGACGTCCGGGAGTGCTTGGCGGCGCCGACCCAACAACCGCCCCGAATCACCCGCCCCGGGCCAGAACCAGGGCCCTGCGGATCCGTCACCGACCCGCCGATGTAGTCACCACCATACCAATCTCCGACCCACTCCACGACGTTCCCCAACACGTCATGGAGACCCCACGCATTCGGCGCCTTCCCCCCGACCGGATGCGTCCTGCGGCCACTGGTATCTCCATACCAGGCAATGGCGTCCAGATCCCCATAGCGATCTCCGTTTGTCCCGGCACGCGCCGCATACTCCCACTCCGCCTCCGTCGGCAGCCGATACACCTCCCTCCCTTCCTGTGCATTCAGCCGGGAGATGAAATCCTGCACATCGTTCCAGGACACCTCCTCCACCGGGCAGTGTCCACACCCGTTGAACGACGACGGGTTCGAACCCATCACCGCCTCCCACTCCGTCTGCGTCACCTCGTACTTCCCAAGCCAGAACCCCCGGCTGATCCGAACCTGCGTCACCGGCTGCTCGTCCTCAAATGCCTCGGAACTGGTAGAACCCATGCGGAACTTCCCAGCCGGAATCCACACGAACTCCATCCCCGCCGGCCCCATCGGCGCCGCGCCGAGCGGGTCCGAGTCACCGGAACGCGCGGACGAATCCGCGGCGGGCCGGCTCGTGCCGCGCTCGACCTCGTTCAGCAGGCGCAGGGCCTCCCGGTAGTTCGGCGCGTCCCGGCCCAGTAACTGGAGGTAGGTGGTCACGGCCACCAGGGCGCGTTGCGGCTCCCCGGCCAACTGCCAGGCCCGCGCGCAGCGGAAATGCTCCTCCAGCGCCGGTTCCATCCCATGCTCCTCCTGGAGCGCCACGACCCGCTCCATCGCGGAACGCGCGGCTTGCGCGTCCCGATCCTCCACCGCCTGATCGGCCTGCATAAGGAACCGGTCCAGTTCAATCTCCGGCGGCAACTGGGACGCGGCGACCCCCGCGTTCGTCGGGCTCCCCGACTGCCGCACTCCGCGAGAGCCTTCCGCGCCACTGTCCACAAAACGGGCCATAGGTTCCGTTGGACTGCCCAAGCCGCCAGCGGGCCGCGAACGGTCCTCCGCCGCCAGCCCGGCGGGATCTGCGGCCAGCGCCGCAACCAACACGACGCTCCCCAATCGAGCGCCGATCTTTCCAAGCCGAGTCCCGAGGTGTTTCTTCATCACGCTCCCCTCCAGCGGGGCCCTCAAACGATCGGGCCAGAACCGATCTGGAGCCCACCAAAACACAAAATACTGTTGACATCAGTCAATTTAGCGCACTCGAACTCCAAGCGGCGTCGCTCCCCGGCCACCTTGAACGGGGAAGGTTGAAACGACCTCTTCGTGGCCCTCGATCCGGACTACATCACCGATGACGCGCTCGACGCGCGGCTCGATCTCCGGCCCACCGGACGGCGCAACCACCGCGGCCACCCATCGCATTTCGCCCATCGAGAAATGGGCTCCCATCAGTCCGAACCTTCAGATGGCCCGACCCCGCTATATGCTCCGAATTGGAAGACACTCCGATGACCCGGAAGAACATCCTTTCTACCGTGTTAGGTCTGACCGGCGCCATATTCGGTTCTATGGTGGGGTACTGCGGTTCCGTCAGGGCGACCGAAGCCAGGCTCGAATACATGCGGCTCTCCGCTGCCTATGAGGGCTATGTGTCGAGCTTGGCCCAGAGCATTTCGGCTGCTGACCTCTACGGCATGATCGAGGCGAGAGCGAATGTCATGCTCTACGGTGATCATGAGGTGCTCGAGAAACTGGCTGCCGGACGGCGTCCATGCGAGGACGACTGGTTCCTGAATGTCATCGAGGATCTGCGTCCCCGGATGGGCAGGCCCGCGTTCGACAAGGAGACGGCCCGAAATGTTCTCTGCGGCCCGAAGCCACTGACGGCGAGCTTCACCGGCGTCCCGGAAACGCATACCGGCAATTTCTTCACCTTCGAACTGCACTTCAGCGAACCGCTGCCGTTGAACTTCGTGACGCTACGGGACGCCGGTGCGTTCAAGGTCGTGGGCGCGCGCGTCGTCGAGGCGAAGCAGATCGCACCGCCGAGCAACCAGCACTGGACGATTACGCTGCTCCCGACCCAGGTCGAGGACATCACGATCCTGCTTCCGAGCGACCGGGTCTGCGACGAACCGGGAGCGATCTGCACCGTGTTGGGCAAAAAGCTCGCGAACTCCCCGCGGGCAACGGTTTGCGCGACCGCGTGTGAGCCTGATTTTCCGTCGACCCACTGAGGAATCCGGCTGGCAAAGACCAGCGTCGGTATCCGCTTTGCGGCCCAGCGGGCCGCCACGGCGTTTTTGAAGACCGGCGCTCCCTCTCTTTCGCGCCGCAGCGGTGATCTGGAGCGCGGTCCCTGGACGCGCCGCACGGCGGTCGCCAAGCTGACCTGGCTGAAGGCGTTTTGAACATTGCGGGGAGCACAGAGCCGCATCTCTCAACGGTGCGCCTGCGAGGGGCCCCACCCGGCGAACTGGCCGCCGACCCCCGGCCGATTGCTTTGGAAATGCAGTCGCTCCGAAACCGCGCAACGCCGGCCGAGAAGGAGCGCGGGGACGGCTTGGAGCGCCGGCCTCCGGCCGGCATCGCGCGGGAGCGCGAAACCAACGCCGATGACGCTGCACCATCCCGGGATGAACGCCGCACCTTCCTCCAATCCCGGATAGGACGACCGTTCACCGCTGCGATATCCCCTCCTGCGAAGACAGCAGGAGAGCTCACGGCGTTGCGTTCATCAGGTCGAGCAGCGCGGAGGAATCATCCAGGTCGACTCCCGGGCGAAGTTCCCGACCCCCGGCCGTCTTCGGCCGAACACGCGCACGGGGATCCACGATGCTCCTGGTCCGCGCCAGCCGCTCGCGTAGCGCCTCGTCGATAAACGCGGTCAGCGTCATGCCGGAGCGGGACGCCTCGCGCTTTGCCTCCCTAAGAAGCGAATCACCCAGCCGGATCGTTATTCGCACAGCATCAACCCATGTGCGTGAGAGCACCAGTATTGCAGACCCGCGTCCCCCCTTGGGCGGGCCGCGCGGTGGCGTTGTGACGTACGCTTCGCGGCCCGAGGAGCCCCAGACCATGACCCACCGACTTTCCGTCCTCGCACCGGCCCTTCTGGGCCTGGCCCTCCTGGCCCTTCCCGCCGCGTCCGCCGCCGAGAATGATCCGCCCGACGTCGCATCGCTGCAGTCCACCTTCGAGACCGCGGTGGCTGCCCTCAACTCGGGCGACCTCAACGGCTTTCTGGACACCGTCCACGAGGAAGCGCTCTCCTTCTACGCCTGCGGCCCCACCTCGGGAAAGCAGGGCCGGGAAGCGTGCGCGATCGACTGGAACCTGTTCTTCAACAACGCCACCGGCGCTGAATTCCGGACGAGCAACGAGCAGTACCGGGTGATCGGCGGCACCGGGATCGCCTACGGCGAATACGCGCTCTCCGTCCTCTACGACGGGAAGCAGCGGATGACGGTCCACGAGGGCCGCTACACGATGACCTACATCCAATCCGGCGACCGCTGGCAGGTCATCATGCAGCACAACACCCCGGCGGGCGACGATCCGCAGCCGGTAAAGAACCTCCGCCAGCCGGGCCGTTAACAGCCTGTGGATAAAGTGGTGTGAGCGCCGAGAACGGCCAGTCCTCCCGGTGGGGGCGAGGCGCCCGGCTGACAAGGCGCGCGAGGGAGGAATACCGAGTGTATTTCGACCGAAGCGCAACGATGAGCGACGCGAAGCGGAGTGTTTCAGCCGGGATGCATCGCCGGTCGAACGCCGCATGACTTTGTCCACAGGCTGTTGAGCGCCCACCGCGGCCCCCAGTTCTTCTAGAAAATCCGCGGCGCGGGCGGGGCCAAGCCCTCCAGATAGCCCTCCAGATCCTCGCGGCTCCACCCCGGAGTCCGGAGCGCAGTCCGCGATTCCCCGAGCGGTGAGCGGCACGGTTTCGCCCGCCTCCGGCGGGCGATGCCGGCCCCCACCGGGAGGACTGGCTGGAGGTCGGCGGCCAGTTCTCCCGGTGGGGGCCCCTTGGTTAGCCGGCGGGGGTGATCGCCGCCGCCAGCTCTTCCAGAAAGTCCGCGGCGCGCGCCGGGCCGAGTCCCTCCAGATAGCCCTCCAGGTCCTCGCAGCTCCACCCCGATTCCGGGGCGTGGTCCGCGACCATCTCCGCGGCCAGGCTGATGAGGGGGGCAGCCGCGGACTGGGCGCCGTCGGTCATGCGCAGGGCGACCTGGATCCCTCCGACCAGCGGATGTTCCTGTGAGAAACCGCTGATCTCCTCGCTGAGCCGGTGAAGTTCTTCTGCGAGTTCGGGTGCCTCCGGCAGAACGGACAGGCTCCGGGAAAGCGCATCGAAGACGTCCCCGAAGCGGCGGCGGGCCTTCGCGGTCGCGCCGGAGCCTTCGGGGAGTGGAGTCACGGACGACCAGTCTAGGGCAGCCGCCCGATTCCACCTGACATCTGTAACGGACACTCGTGCGGTATCGTCGCGCGCGTCGGCACAGCGCAAGTAAGGAGGGGCTCGTGACAACGGACGATTCGCCCTACGTCGAGTTCGAGGGGGTCTCGAAGACCTACGACGGGGTGACCCCGGTCGTGGACGGGCTCGATCTCCAGGTCCGGAAGGGCGAGTTCCTCACCCTGCTCGGACCCTCGGGGTCCGGCAAGACCACCTGCCTGATGATGCTGGCCGGCTTCGAGGCGCCCACCGCCGGCGCCATCCGGATCCGCGGCCGCCCGATCGGCGACTTGCCTCCCCGCAAACGCGGCATCGGGATGGTGTTCCAGAACTACGCGCTTTTCCCGCACCTGACGGTGGGGCAGAACCTGTCCTTCCCTCTCGAAGTACGCGGAGTGGACCCGCAGGTCCGGCACCAGCGGGTGGCGCGCGCCCTCGCCCTGGTTCGCCTCGAGGGGTACGAGAACCGCAAGACCACCCAGCTCTCCGGGGGTCAGCAGCAGCGGGTGGCGATCGCCCGCGCCCTCGTCTTCGAACCGGATCTCGTGCTCATGGACGAACCGCTCGGAGCGCTCGACCGGCGGCTCCGCGAAGAGATGCAGTACGAAATCCGCCGGATCCAGCGCACGCTGGGAATCACCTGCATCTACGTCACCCACGACCAGCAGGAGGCGATGGTGCTTTCGGACCGGGTGGCGGTGTTCCACGACGGCCGCCTGCAACAGATCGCCAGCCCGGAGGGGCTCTACGAGGAACCGATGCGGAACTTCGTGGCCCGCTTCATCGGCGAAAACAACCGGCTTTCCGGCACCATCGAGCGGCTGGACGGCGCCGTTTGCGAAGTCCGGGTCGGAGACGCGCTGATCCAGGCCCTCCGGGTGGCACCGGCGGAAGTCGGAGACCTGACCACGCTCTCCATCCGCCCCGAACGGGTGGGGCTGGCGCCCGAACCCGGCCTCTACCACAACGAGTTCGAAGCCGAGGTGCAGGACATCACCTTCCTGGGAGACCACCTGCGGGTCGTGGTCAGCCTGCTCGGAACGGACGACTTCATCGTAAAGATCCCGAACATCGTGGGCCACGGGGCGGTGATCCCCAGCGACCGGATCCGCGTCGGCTGGACGCCCACGGACTGCCGCGCGCTCGATCACGAACCCGAGTCTTCCGAGCCATGAGCGGCCGGAAGCCGCGCCGGTGGCTGGCGGCCGCCTGCGCGACCCTGGCGCTGGCGGCGGGAGGGTGCGGCGGGGATCCCTCATCCGGGTCCCTGACCGTCGTCTCCTGGGGCGGGTCCTACGCGCGGGCGGTCACCCACGCGCACTACGAACCGTTCGAGGCCGCCACCGGGAGGACGCTCGCCCGGGAGGACTACAACGGCGGCCTCGCCGAAATCCGCACCCAGGTGGATACCGGCAACGTCCACTGGGACGTCGTGGACCTCGAGATGTTCGATGCCGTCCGCGGATGCGACGAGGGGCTCCTCGAGCTGATTCCGGATGACCTGCCGGCGCCCGGCGCCGATGGCTCCCCCGCCGCCGAGGACTTCTGGCCCGAAACCATCACCGACTGCGGCGTCGGCGCGGTCTTTTATTCCACGGTCGTCGCCTATCACCCGGACCGCTTCTCCGGCGAGAAACCGGCGACGATCGGCGACTTCTTCAACCTGGAACGTTTTCCGGGACGCCGCGGCATGCGCCGCAGCCCCCTCGTGAACCTGGAGTTCGCGCTGATGGCCGACGGGGTCGCGACGGACGAGGTGTACGCCGTGCTCGACACCGAGGGAGGCTTAGACCGGGCGTTCCGGAAGCTGGACACGATCAAGGACGAAGTCGTCTGGTGGGAGGCCGGCGCCCAGCCGCCGCAAATGCTCGCCGACGCCGAGGTGGTGATGTCCACTGCCTACAACGGGCGGATCTTCAACGCCCAGGTTCTCGAGGACCAGCCATTCGTCATCGTCTGGGACGGCCAGGTGCTCGACGTCGGCCAGACCGGCATCGTCGCCGGGACACCCAACCTGACGGAGGCCCTCGAGTTCCTCCGGTTCTCGTCGTCGGCGGAGTCCATGGCGAGGCTCGCCGGAGAAATCGCCTACAGCCCGACCCGGCGTTCGGCGCTGCCGCTCGTCACGACCCACCGCGAGACCGGCGTTCCCATGCTGCCCCATCTGCCCACGAGCCCGCAGAACGTCGGTCGGGTCCTGACGAGCGACACGCTCTGGTGGAGCGACCACCTTGACGAGGTGAACGAGCGCTTCAGCGCCTGGCTCGCGCGATGACGAAAAAACCGGGAGTGGCGCCGCCGGCGCGGGCCCGGCTGCGGGCGGCGGGACTCGCCCTGCCGCTCGTCGCCTTCGTGGGCGTCTCCTTCCTCTTCCCGCTCGGGACGATGCTCGCCCGCAGCGTCCATGACCCGGTGGTGGCTGACGCCCTCCCGGAAACGCTCGCCCTGCTGGAGGAGTGGGACGGGGAGAGTCTCCCCGGGGAACCAGTCTTCGCCGCCGCCGCCCGGGAACTCACGAGCGCGCTGGAAGGCCGGATGGCCGGCAGGCTGGGCGGACGGGTGAACCGGGTCGCGAGCGGGATGCGGAGCGTGATCGTGCGCGGCGCCCGGGCAGCGGCGGAGGCGCCGGCGGCCACCTCTCGGGACACCCTCATCGGCGGGCACCCGGCGTGGGGCGAGCCGGCGACCTGGCGGGCCGTGCGCGCCGCCGGCGAGCGCTTCACCCTCCGCCACTACCTGCGGGCCCTCGATCTCGGGCGGGGTCCCGACGGATCCATCGTCCGCCAGCCGGAAGAACTCCGCATCTACGTCCCGTTGCTCCTCCGGACGCTGATGGTCAGCGGCGCGGTCACCCTGCTCTGCCTGCTGCTCGGCTACCCGATCGCCCATCTCATCGCGAGCTCCCCGCCGCGGCGCGCCCGCTGGCTGCTGCTCCTGGTGCTGGTGCCGTTTTGGACCTCGCTGCTGCTCCGCACCACCGCCTGGATCGTCCTGCTCCAGACCCACGGGGTCCTGAACAGTCTGCTGGTCGCCCTCGGCGTGATCGGCGACGACGGCCGGATCGCGATGATCTACAACATGACCGGCACGCTGGTCGCGATGACCCACGTGCTGCTGCCGTTCATGGTGTTGCCGCTCTATTCGGTGATGCGCACCATCCCGCCGCACTTCCTGCGGGCGGCCGTCTCGCTCGGCGCGAACCGCCGCCAGGCTTTCTTCCGTGTCTACTGGCCGCTCACCCTGCCCGGCACCGCGGCGGGCGCCTTGCTGGTGTTCATCCTGTCGATCGGCTACTACATCACCCCGGCGCTCGTGGGCGGGGCGAGCGGCCAGTTGTTCTCCAACATGATCGCCTTCCACATGCAGACCTCCCTCAACTGGGGGCTCGCCGCGGCGCTCGGCGGCATCCTGTTCGTGGTGGTGGGCGCGCTCTACGTGGTCTACGACCGGCTGGTGGGCGCCTCCAGCCTGCGGCTCGGGTAGCGAAATGCGGGACGGCGCGGCCTCCCGGGTCGTCTACCTGGCGTTTTGCGTCTTCGTCTTCGTCTTCCTGATCGCACCGATCCTGGTCATCGTCCCGCTCAGCTTTAACGCCGAGCCCTACTTCACCTTCACGGAGGGCATGCTCCGGCTGGACCCCGACGCCTGGTCCCTCCGCTGGTACGAGGCTCTGGTGGAAGACGCCCGCTGGAGCCGGGCGCTCGCCAACAGCCTGGGGATCGGGTTCGCCGCCGCCCTCCTGGCGACGGTGCTGGGAACCGTCGCGGCGCTCGGGCTCTCGAGCCCGGCGATGCCCGCCCGCCGCCTCGTGACCGGGATCCTGATCTCGCCGATGGTGATCCCGGTGATCATCGCGGCGGCGGGGATGTTCTTCTTCTACTCGGACCTCCGCCTCACCCAGTCCCACCTCGGGCTGATCCTCGCCCACGCCGCCCTCGGCACCCCGTTCGTGGTGATCACGGTGACCGCCACCCTGTCCGGATTCGACCGCAACCTGGTCCGCGCCTCCCAGAGCCTCGGCGCGGGGCCCCTCACCACCTTTCGCCGGGTGCAGTTGCCGCTGATCGCGCCGGGAGTCCTTTCGGGGGCCCTCTTCGCCTTCGCCGCCTCGTTCGACGAGGTGGTCGTCGTGCTCTTCATGGGCGGGCTGAACCAGCGGACCATTCCCCGCCAGATGTGGTCGGGGATCCGCGAGGAGATCAGCCCCACCATCCTGGCGGCGGCGACCTTCCTGATCGCCTTCGCGCTCGTGTTCCTCTTCGCGGTGGAGCGCCTCCGCAGCCGGACTCGCTAGGAGCTAGGAGCGCCGGTGTTCACACCGGCATCGCTCCCCGCAGGGGAGCGAAACTCCCGTCGCCAATCCCCGCATGGCGCAGCAGGCAACGGGGACGGCGCAACGTCATCCACGCCAGGAACGCCGGTGTTCACACCGGCATCGCTCCCCACCGGGGAGCGAAACTCCCGTCGCCAATCCCGGCATGGCGCAGGGGGCAACGGGGACGGCGCAACGTCATCCACGCCAGGAACGCCGGTCTTCAGACCGGCATCGCGGCCCGCAGGGCCGCGAAACTCACTCCGTCACTCCCCGCACAACGCGGCGTAGTGGGAGGCATGGACCCTCCCGCTGTTGATCACGAGCCTGACGAGCGTCTCAGCTCGAAGCCCCGGGCGAGCACGTAGGCGATCAGCGCCACCACGAAGACCACGAGCAGCATCCAGGCGATTCCCTGGAGCGTCTCGATCACGGTCCGATAGACCTCCAGCGTCCAGCGCTCCGCGTTGAGAACCAGGATCTCTTCGTCCTTGCCGGGGGCCGAGATGTAGCGCTCCAGCTCGCGGATGCGAACGCCCGCCGAGATGCCGACCACGTACGCCGCGAACTTGACGTAACGATGCCAGGCCCCGCTCAACTCCTCCGCCACGATCCGCTGCAGAATGGAGGCGATGGGGCGGTCGAAGAGCCGCACCACCCCGAAGGACACCGCCAGGGCGATGAGGAAGGTGACGATCAGCAGCGTGAAGAACATGGGACGAGCCTAGTCGCCGGGGTTGTGGATGCGGCCACCCTTCATCACCAGCCGCACCCGCTGGAGGGCTCCGACATCGCTCGCCGGATCGCCGTCCACCACCACGAGATCGGCGGCGTAACCCTCGGCAACCGTCCCGATCTCGTCCCCAAGTCCCAGCGACGCGGCAGCCATCGAGGTCAGCCCGACAACGGCCCGTCCCGGGTCCTGACCGCCCTGCTCGACCCGGGCCACCGCCTCGCGGGCGTTGTGCCCGTGGGCGCCGGCCACCGCGTCGGTGCCGAAGACAATGTTCAGGCCCTCGGTCGCGAGCGCCATCCCGAAGGTCTCCATCGCCCGCACTGCGCCCGACTCCATCGCCTGAAAGCCCTCTTCGGTGTAGTTCCCGATCCCCAGGTAGCGGTCCTTGTTCTCGAAGTAGTTGGCGAAGATGAGGTAGGTGTTCGGGTCGTAGAAGGTGGCGTTCGCCGTCATCAGGTCCAGCGTCTCCTGATCGAGGAGCGCGCCGTGCTCGATGGTGGTGCAGCCCGCCCGGGATGCCCGGGAAGCGCTCTCCGGCCCGTGGGCGTGGACGAGCGTCCTGAGGCCCCGCTCGGTCGCCGCCCCGCAGGCGGCGTCGAGTTCTTCCTGGGAGAGCGTCGGGCCGCCCCCCACCCGGATGCTCTCGGAAGCGAAGATCTTGATGGCGTCGGCCCCGGCGTCGGCCAGGCGGTGCACTTCGGCGGTCAGTTCCTCGGCGCCCCCGGTGCGGGCGGAGAGCTGGCCCAGCGAGGTGACGATCCGGGGGCCGGGGACCGTTCCGCGCGCCACCGCATCGCGCACCGGACCATCCACCGCCGAACCGAGGCTCTGGACGGTGGTGAAGCCGGCTTCCAGCATGCGGATGCCGTTTTCCACCGCGTGCAGGGCGGCGGTCTCGGGCGCGGCGCCGCGCGCCAGCTTGCCGTCCTCGCCGAAGTGCCAGTCCAGGTGGACATGGGTGTCAATCAGGCCGGGGAGGATCGTGCCGCCGGCGAAGTCGAGGCGCTCGCCGGCAGGCAGGTCGGCAGCCGCGGCCACCGCGACGATCCGCCCGTCCCGGACCACCACCCCGTGGCCTTCGAGCATCCCACCCCGCCCGTCGAGCACCCGGTCAGCGGTGATCACCAGCGTCCCGTCAGCGGCCGGTTCGGGACTCGCGCCTCCACCCCCTCCGCAGGCCGCGAAGGACGCGGTCGCAGCGACGAACAAACAAAAGGAGCCAAGTCGAGATCGTCTGGTCATGGTGGCCCCGGAGTGTACGGCTCTCTTGAGCGCTACCCGCCCGCATCCGGAAGCATGGAGCTCGAGCGGATCCCGGACGGAGCAGCGCCTCCCCACGCCTTGGCCACGCGAGACGAGACCGGGTGCCCCGGGCCCGCTCGCGCGATGTAGATGCTACGATGTGCATGATGGTTATGGACACCATCCTTGGATTCGAGTGGGACGAAAGCAACATGGCCAAGGTGGAAACCCGCGGCTTCACGGTCGGCGATGTCGAGCGCACGTTCCTGAATGGACGCGGGACCCTCTTTCCGGATCTCGGCCATTCCCAGGGCGAGGACCGATACTGGTTCATCGGAATCACCGACGACGGTCGTCACGTCACGGTGCCGTTCACCGTACGAACACAGCGAACTCGACCGATTACTGCGTGGACTACGGCGCGCAAGTACAGGAAGTGGGTGCGATGAAGAAAGAAAAGAACGAGGCAGAGTATCTGGAGAGCCAGGCCGACCGGCTTGAACGGTTCGTGGACTTCAGCCGACCGGGACCGGCGGTGTTTCCGAACCTCAAGCCTTCGACCGCGCGCGTCACGCTCCGCATGCCCGGTTGGCTGCTCGCCGAACTCAAACGTGAGGCCAATCGCCGTGACGTGCCGTATCAGTCGCTGCTGAAGATGGTCTTGGCGGACTGGCTTCGCGGGCAATCCGCGGCCTGAACGAGTCGTTCCCGGGCCGCGGCGAAACCAGCGCCATCAGCCCGCCAGAAACGTAAACAGCCGGTGGTGAAACCCGGGTGAGCGCCGAGAGCGGGGAGGCGCCCGGCTGACAAGGCGCGAGAGGGAGGAGCCCCCACCGGGCGAACTGGGCCGCCTGGGTTTCACCACAGGCTGTTAGGAAGAAGGCCCCCAAACGCGCGAAGCCCGCGCCGGAGCGCGGGCCTCGGAAGGGGGGCAAGCAAGCTTGCGTCTCGCCGGGAATCCTGCGTTGTCACCCAGGCGACGGTTCACTCCATTCGAGCATCGGCCCCAGCTGCGGCCGCACCAAGGGGGGCAACCGCGTGGCCGAGGAGCCCGGGCCTCATTCAGCCCCGGGACGGTGCACCCGGCCGTCCTTCACGACGAGGCGCACCTCGCCCAGCGCCCTGACGTCCGCTGTCGGGTCGCCGTCCACCACCACCAGATCGGCGGCGTAGCCCTCGGCGACCGTCCCGATCTCGTCGCCGAGCCCGAGCGATTCGGCGGCGAGCGAGGTGAGACTCACAATCAGGTGGCCGGGCGGCTGTCCGTTCTGCTCCACCCGCGCGACGGCCTCCCGGATCTTCTGGCCGCGGAACCCGATTCCGCGACCCGCGGGACATGACATCCTCACCTTTTCTTGAATTGACGACGCTATCGTCATTTGACAGGATATATGACGACAATGCCGACGGCGTCGATCTTCGTTCCCCGGGTTCTCGACCTTGCCGGGCTGCTCGCCAAGAAGTCCCACTTCCTGCTGGGGCCGCGGCAGACGGGGAAGACCACGCTGATCCGCCATTCGCTACCGGGGACGCCCCGGTACGACCTGCTGGAAACCGCCACCTGGCTTTCCCTGAGCCAGAACCCGGGACGGCTGGCGGAAGAGTTGACTCCGAACACAACCGCAGTGGTCATTGACGAGATCCAGCGGCTACCGCAACTGTTGAACGAAGTCCACCGCCTGATCGAGGAGCGCGGGGTTCACTTCCTGCTCACCGGCTCGAGCGCCCGAGCGCTGCGGCGCGGGGGAGTCAACCTGCTGGGCGGCCGGGCACGCACCAGGACTCTCCATCCGCTGGCCCGGATCGAGCTGGGCCCCCGGTTCGATCTCGAACGGGCGCTGACCCGCGGCACGCTTCCTTTCATCTGGTTTTCGGACGACCCGCGGGCCGACCTCACCGCCTACGCCGGCGCCTACCTGCAGCAGGAGGTCATCTTCGAGGGAGCTGCCCGGAATCTTCCGGCGTTTAGCCGCTTCCTCCGCGTGGCGGCGCTCTCCAACGGGCAGATCATCAATTTCACCTCGGTCGCCAGCGATGCCCAAGTCCCGCGAACGACCATCTACGAGTACTTCGAAGTCCTTCGGGACACCCTCCTGCTGTTCGAAGTCCCGGCATGGCGGCGGTCACCGAAGCGCAAGCTGCTCGTCTCGTCGAAGTTCTACTTCTTCGATATCGGGGTGGCGAATGCGCTGGCCGGACGCCGGCCCGATCCCGGCACGCCGGAGTTCGGCCACGCCTTCGAGGCGTGGCTCCTCCATGAGCTGAGGACCTATTGCGACTACCGCGCCCCGCAGGACCTGCACTTCTGGCGCACGGCTTCAGGCTACGAAGTGGACTTCATCCTGGGCGACCACACCGCGATCGAGGCAAAGTGCAAGCCGCATGTCTCGGTACGGGACCTGAAACCGCTCCGGGCGCTGGCCGAGGAAGCGACCCTGAGGCGCTATCTGTGCGTCAGCCTCGAGCCCCGGCGCCGGGTGGTGGACGGCGTCGAGATCCTGCCCTACACCCTCTTCCTCGAGGCATTGTGGGCCGGTGAGTACGACTGAACCCTTCGCTCAGGAACCGGGGCGGTGGATCCGGCCTCCCTTCACGACGAGGCGCACGTCGCCCAGCGCTCTGACGTCCGCTGTCGGGTCGCCGTCCACCACCACCAGATCGGCGGCGTAACCCTCGGCGACCGTCCCGATCTCCTCACCGAGCCCGAGCGATTCGGCCGCGAGCGAGGTGAGGGCGACGATCAGATCGCCGGCGCCCGCCGGATCCCTATCGGCCCAACTGAACCGGTGTCGCGCCAGGCTACGGGCCGGCCGCGAACAGCGGCGAAGGCCGATATCGCACTGGCCTGCCCTGCTTGATGAGCTGGCCCTCATCCAATCCCCGACGGATCCAGACGTCCACCTGGGATTTCGTAAGTTCGAGCTGATCGGCAATCTCCTCCCGTGAGACCCCGCCATTCCCCGTGAGGTTGGCCAACCTCTTGAGAAACTCACGGTAGAGCGTGGCAGCCTGCTCCGAGTCTTTCCGGTCAAGTGCCGTTTCGGACGTGCCAGCTGCCTGAACCGGGTCAAGTCCTGGCGCGCTGCCGTCCTCCGACACTCTGTGCGCGCCAAACAGAATATCGAGGTGCTCCAACCGATCCGGCAGCCAACGTCCCCCACGATTTGCGAGGTCCGCGTTGCCGGAGCTAGGCATGCTGTCCGGCCTGAGCCAGACCGGCACCCATTCGGCCCGCAGCGCCTCGATCGCCCCGTTCCAGGTACCACCTTGGCTCGGCTTGCTACATGCGACTACGGCCGCATCCGCCAGGCAGTAGATGTATTTGTTGCGCTCCATCGCCTGCCAGGCGTGGAAGCGCGCTTCCGGTTGAAAGGGCGAAAAAAGGACCAGGTTGCCCCTGGCAAGGTGTTCGCGATACTTCTGCGACGTCGACGATCGGAGCAGACTGTCGCCGACAACGCCGATCACCGTCCCTTCCCCCCGGAGAGCAGCGAGCATGGCGTGTTCGTCCACACCCCGCGCGGCACCGGAAACCACGGAGTACCCCTGCTCGGCTGCTTTTCGCCCGAAGGACTCGGCGAAACCGAGGTCTTCATCGGCGGCGTTCCGCGAACCAACCACCGCAATCCCGCGCGTTCCAACAAGCGATCCGTTTCCGCATCCGAAAAGCACCGGGGGTGCCCGGTGGCGAAGCCGCTTCCTTAACCGATCCGGATAGGAAGAGTCCGAACGAGTCAGTGCCCAGAGTCCGGCTCGCTCCCACCGCTCCAGGGAAACGCCTAGCGCCATTCCGCGAGCCAGCAGTGACTCCACCCTCTCCGACGTAACGGTCGATTTCCCTGGGGCCGGCGCGGGACGGCTGGACCAATGGGCCAGGATGTTTCGCACATCCCTCCCCAAGAGGTGCTCAGGCGCATACTCCTCGCCATCCAGCCAGCACGCGAAATCTGCCCATTCGCCTGTGGAGAGGGGCTTGACCTCTTTCGGCCCCGCCCGTCCGAACGAGACCGTCAGAAGCATGACCGCGTGAGCCCGAGGTGCCAAGTCCATCATCAGCCCCCCAGATTTGCCGTCGCTAACGCGAAGGGCCACACTGGGCCGCTCCCGGCTTGTCGCATCAACGCCGCTATTACCGTCAGCGTCCAGCCCGAGTCCACGACGTCATCAACGAGTAGGACGGAACCTTCGGGAACCGACCCGACGATGCGGAACGCGCCGTCAAGGTTGCGGCCCTGATGGAATCGGTTTTGCTGCATCTTCTGAGGCTCGTTAGATCTGACCTTCTCGACGGCAGGCACGAACGGTAGCCCCAGTATCCCGGCGAGCCGGCGGGCGAAGTCCGGGACCAGGTTCGGACGGACCAGCGAGGGAACAGCGACGACCCACCGCGGCAATGGCTCCGGCTTCCATCGGATACGAATCATCTCTGCCGCCGCTTCGACAAGCCGGTCACTGAAATGCCCCGCCGCCTCTTGTTCGGCAATCACCCTTCCCCAGCCAGCATCGCCCCAACGGGCCAATATGCGCCCAGTCTCCGCGCGCAGTGTTGCGGGCAGGTTTCCCCGAAATCCGTACTCCGGGAAAGCGTCGGCCGCCACCTGCCTCCGGCTTTCGAGCGGCACTTCACTTCGCCGCAGAAAACGGTTGGCTTCGATCACGGTCGCCCCCGAGATGGTTGGCGGCACAATCGGCCGGCCGAGACATCCCGCGCACTTCCCACACGGGCCAGGCTCAGGATCGTCCAAGGCACGGGCCAGAAACTCCATAAGGCACCCAGATTCGTCGGCGTAGTCCTGGACCTGTTGCCACTCCATTTCCCGTTGCGCCTGCAACCGCTGGATCCGGTCGCGGTCCGGAGACCAGGGCGCCGCGGTCCGCCGCCAATGGGATCCGTCCTTGATGAGGGGCGCGGGGTTGTCCACCGAGAGGACCTTCAGTACGTGCTGAATCTTTCCGTAGCGGAGATTCAACCGCTCTTCGAGCTGCCGGACCGTCAGACCGTCCGCAGCCTCAAGGGCCTCGAGAACGGCGGCGACCGAGGCTTCGTCGGGGAAGGCAGAACGCCGGAAGTAGGCATGGATATCGGCGTCTTCCACTCCCGTCAGCATGATGCCGAGAGCGCGGCCGATCCCCCGCCCGGCCCGGCCGACCTGCTGGTAGTACGCGATGATCGAGCCGGGTGCCTGGTAGTGGATCACGAACCCCAGGTCCGGCTTGTCGTAGCCCATTCCGAGCGCCGTCGTCGCGACGAGTGCTTTGACTTCGTTCCGGTCGAGCGCCAGCTCAAGGTGCTCGCGGTATTTGTTGCTGTCCGGATAGCCGTCATGAGTCACGTCGGAGTAGTACGGCTTCACGAGGAAGCCCTTCTGATGCAACCAGTCCGACACCTGCCTGGCATCCCGCTTCGTCAGGACATAAATGACCCCGGTCCCCGGAAGATCGCCCAAGGTATCGGCGAGCCAGGCCAAGCGCTCGGCTTGTGACGGCAGGCGCATGGTCGCGAGCTCCAGCGTGTGGCGCATCATCGGACCACGCTGCACCTCCAGCTCGCCGAGTTCGGCGCGTACGTCTTCGATGACCCGGTCGTTGGCGGTTGCGGTGGTTCCCAGGATCGGTATGTTCTGGGGTACGCGGCGGAGGATCTGGTTGAGCCGGCGATAGTCGGGGCGGAAGTCATGCCCCCAGTCGGAGATGCAGTGGACTTCGTCCACGACCAACATCCCGAGCCTCGTCGAGATCGGGAGCAGGACTTCGTCCACGAACTCTTCGTTTGCAAGCCGCTCCGGTGAGACCAGAAGCACGTCCGCTCCGCCACCAAGCACATCTCGCCGCAGATCCGGCCACTCGTCCCGATTCGTGGAGTTGATGGATACCGCTCGAACCGCGAGCCGTCGGGCCATCTCGATCTGGTTGCGCATCAACGCCAGGAGCGGAGACACAATGAGCGTGGGACCGTGTCCCGTGTCGCGCAAGAGCCGCGTGGCGGTGAAGTACACCGTGCTCTTGCCCCACCCGGTCCGCTCCACGACGAGTTGTCGGACCCGCCGGTTGACCAAAGCATCAATCGCCTCCCATTGCCCACTGCGGAACGAGGCGTCGGCGACGTTGAGCTGGCGCCGGAGGAGTCGGAGCGCCGCATTCCGGTCGGTCCCTCCACCGCCCGCAGGGGCGGCAACGCGATTCACGGGATCCGACGCCGCCCCACTTGGAAATCGCGGGGCCATTGGGTCCGGCCGGCCTTCATCACCAACCGCACGTTACCCAGCGCCCTGACATCCGCTGTCGGGTCGCCCTCCACCACCACCAGATCGGCGGTGTAGCCCTCGGCGACCGTCCCGATCTCGTCCCCGAGCCCGAGCGATTCGGCCGCCAGCGAGGTGAGGCTGACGATCAGATCGCCGGGCGCCTGTCCACCCTGCTCCACCCGCGCGACGGCCTCCCGGATGTTCTGGCCGTGGGCGCCGGCGACTGCATCCGTGCCGAAGACGACCCGCAGCCCCTCGGTGGCGAGCGCCTTCCCGAAGACCTCCATCCGCCCGGTCGAGTTCGACTCCATCAGCCGGAACCCCTCTTCGGTGTAGTTCCCGATGCCGAGGTAGCGGTCCTTGTTCTCGAGGTAGTTCGCGACGATCAGGTAGGTGTTCGGGTCGTAGAACAGCCGTTTCTCCGCAAGGAGGTCGAGCGTGGCCTGGTCGAGGAGCGAGCCGTGTTCGATCGTGGTGCACCCTGCTTCCGCCGCCCGGCTCGCGCTCACCGGGCCGTGCGCGTGAACCAGGGTCCGGAGGCCCCGTTCGTTCGCCGTTCCGCAGGCGGCGTCGAGCTGTTTTTGTGAAAGCGTCGGCCCCCCGCCGTCCCGGCTGCTCTCCGAGGCGAAGATCTTGATAGCGTTCGCCCCGGCGTCCGCCATGCGGTGCACCTCGGCAGCCATCTCTTCCGGCCCGCCGGTCCGCGCGTTCAGCGAACCCAGCGAGGTGATGATCCGGGGACCGGGGACCACCCCGCGCGCTATCGCGTCACGGACGGGGCCGTCCACCGGGCTCCCGAGGCTCTGCACGGTGGTGAAGCCCGCCTCCAGCATCCGGAGGCCGTTTTCGACGGCGTGGAGCGCGGTGACCTCCGGTGGGTCGCCGCGGGCCAGCCGGCCGTCCTCGCCGAAGTGCCAGCTCAGGTGGACGTGGGTGTCGATGAATCCGGGAAGAATGGTGGCGCCGGGAAAATCGTGGCGCTCGCCGTCCATCGCCAGTTCGGCCATCGGCAAGACCGCCGCGATCCGGCCTTCGCGCACCACGACGCCATGGTTCTCGAGAACCCCGCCCCGGCCGTCCAGCACGCGGTCCGCGGTGAGGACCAGCATGGCGTCATGGGTCGGGTCCGGGTGCGTTTGCGGCTCCGATCCGCACCCCGCAAGCAGCCAGCCAACCAGCGCTGCCACGCCAATGAGCCACCAGCGGGAAGTCAGCAGCGTCGTCCGTGCCATTCCGTATCTTCCTCGGTCAGTCATCGGTGTCTTCCTCGTCGATTTGGACATTGGATTTCGGATCCTCCGGCAAGAGCGGGGTTCGGGCCTTTTGTCTGTCTCGGTGATCGCGCCACTCCTTCAGCCATTCCCGGTGCTCCGCTTCCCCTTTCCACTCGATGGTGAGTTCGAGGTCCCAAGGCGCGCAGTTCCAGTCGAAGTAGAAGACGACCATGTCTTCGATCATATGTTCGATCGAATCCTTGGAGAACGAGGCGTCCGCGATGCAAGTGACCGTCTTGCCGGCGATGCGGTCACCCTTCGCGAGTTCGATCGTCCACTCGTCGGCATCGAACCGAGCGACAGCGTGATAACGAACCATGGAGCCTCCCGGGTGCACCGGTGAACGCCGGAAGCCGCTCAGGCAGCACCGAGTCGCCGGAATCGCACCAGGAGGGCACCATAGGCCGGCAACAGGTCAAATCCTGACGCCCCAGGCTGGCGGCGGGCCGCGCCGGTCCTCCGGCGCGGATGGGAACTAACCCAGTTCGTTCGCGAGCCGGGAAGCCGTGCGCAGCGACAGCGCCGAGAAGGTCAGCGTGCCGTTGTTGCACCCGGAGGAAACGATGGTCGGAGCGCCGGCAACCCAGAGATTCTCGTGATCGTGGGCGCGGCCCCAGGCGTCCACCACGCTGTCGTTCGGATCGTCCCCCATGCGGCAGCCGCCGCCGGGATGGTCGTAGTCCGACGCGAACGAGATGTTCAGCAGCTCGCCGCCGCCCGCCTTGAGAATCCGCTGGAAGCGCTCCTCGATCTTCTGCTCGGTATAGCCGCGGAGCTCCGCGGACACCGGATCGTCCGCGAAATCGATCCGCGGGAGCGGATCTCCCCACGGGTTCTTCCGGTTCGATTCCAGGGTCAGGGCGCTTTCCCGCGCCGGGATGACGTCGTAATAGCCCCGCATCCGGAGCGAGCCGGTCTCGATGCGCCGCCGCCAGTCGTCGAGCGCGGCGTCGCCGAGCAGGAGATTTCCGTCGTCGTCCCGCAGACGCGCCCGCTTGCCGACATCCGATTCCCAAATGCGGAGATCGTGGCGGATGTACTTCCCGTCGGGCTGGGCCTCGTCGTCCTGGTGCTGGAAGCGCTTGGACAAGAGGCTGTCCGAGCCGTACACCCCGGGGTAGAGCCGCATCGGCACCGATACGAAGGCGTTCACCCAGCGGTGTCCCGTGATGAACCGTCCGACGGTTCCGGAGCGGTTTGCGATCCCGTCCGGGAAGCGGCCCCCGGCGCTCATCAGCAGCAGGTGGGACGACCAGGCGTAGCCGGCGGCGAGCACGAAGTGCCGCGCCCGGATGGTGACCGGGTCGTCCGGATTGTCCCGGTGGAAGGCGTCGGCCTGCCCGATGGCGTCCGAATCGGTCCGGGGCACGAGGCGGCGCACCATGGTGCGGTCGTGGAGCGTGATCCGGCCCGCGTCGAGCAGGCTCCGGAAGGTGAAATCCGGGCTGTACTTGGCGCCGGTGGGACAGATCGAGCAGGTGTCGCAACGGACGCATTCGCGCCGTCCCCGCCAGGGGCGCGAGTTCTTGGAAACCGGGTTCCGCCAGTAGGGGATCCCCGAGTTCTCCGCCCACGCCTTCGCGAGCGTCAGGTTATAGGAGGTCGGCAGCGGTTCCATCGGGTAACCGCCGGACCGCGGGTCGTATTCCTCCGGCCCCTGCTCGCCGGCCACCCCGATCCGCTCTTCCGCCTCCTGGAAGAAGGGATCGAGATCCTCGTAGGAGATCGGCCAATCGCGGCCGACGCCGAAGAGGCTCTTCACCCGGAAGTCCTCCGGCGAATACCGGGGAGTCGTGCCCCCCCAGTGCATCGCGAGGCCGCCCACCGACATGGATCGGGACTGGGCGTTGTTGCAGTCGTGTCCGGGGATGTGGTCGCCGTGGTACGGGTTTTCCCCGTAGTCGAGGAAGCGGCGGCGGGTGTTGAACCGGTTCTCGAAATCGAAGATCCGGTTCCCCGCCTCGATCACTGCGATGCTGGCCGAGGTGTCCTCGGCGACGCGCTCCGCCACCATGGCGGCGCTGATTCCGCCACCGATGATGACGACATCGGCTTCGATGAGCTGGGGCATGATCAGGCTTGGGTGGTGGCGAGGGACACCGGCATCTCCGCTCCCGATGCCAGGTCGCGGCAGGCGGCGGCGTTGATGCGGACGCCGTAAGCCAGATCGGCGGCCTTCGGCCGCGAATAGAAGCGGGCAAGCAGCCCCACGGCGACGTGACCGGCGTACGCCGGCCGCGGGAAGTCCCCCTCGGCATCGTGCCGCTCGAGATCGGCGGCAACCAGCTTGCGGCGCGTCTCGAGCGAAAGCTCGGCAAGGGCCGCGCCGTGTTGCTTGGTCGCCAGCAGATCGAGCGCCTGGAGTTGCGCCGCCCAGCGGGGCGCCGGGTGCGGCGGCCCGTACCGCACTTCGACGGAGGACAGGTAGGGATGCGGCAACTCGGCGACCGGTTCGAAGCCATTGATCCAGGTGACGAAGTCGCGCAGCGCATCCCGGACGCCATCCGGTCCGATCTCTTCCGGCAGCACGGCCTCGGCGAAGGCCTGGAGCAAAGGGAGATCCAGGGAGAGGGAAAGGGACTGGGATTTCTGCGCCACCGCCGCCCTGGCGCCGGCGGGCGCCGCAACCGCGGCAACGACAGCCCCGGAACTCTTCAGGAACGTCCGACGGCTCTTCTGTTTCTCGTAGTTCTCGGGATCCTTCACGAAGCCGATTCTATCCGGGAGATCGGAAAAGCAACGTGCTACCATGTGCGTCATCATGGCCGAGACTACCGCAACCACTTCTCGGGTTGGGGTCCGCGAACTGCGCCAGAATCTGAGCGTCTATTTGCGCCGCATCGACCGCGGGGAGCGTTTCGAAGTCACGGACCGGGGGAATGCGGTAGCCCTGCTGATCCCCCTCGAGAGCGGCCTTTCGCCGCTACAAAGGCTGATCGCGGAGGGCCGCGTGCGCGCGCCGACGGGAGATCTCCTGGATCTACCGCCCCCCGAAGGCGTGCCGAGCAACGTAGTGAGTGAGGACCTGATGCGGGACCGCGAAGATCGCTTCTGAGCCACCGTCGGGTCCACCGCCATGATCTACCTGGACTCCTCGGCCATCGTCAAGCTCGTGCTCCCCGAGCGGGAATCCACCGCGCTTCGCCGCGAACTGGCCAGGCGCCCGGAACGGGTTTCCAGCGCCCTCGCCCGGGTGGAAGTGTTGAGAGCGCTCCGCCGCGCAAACGCTCCGCGCGAGACTCTGCGAAGGGCGGAGGCGGTTCTCGACCGGATTGCCCTCGTGCCGCCCGAAGAGCCCATCCTCCATGCCGCCGCCGCGGTAGAGCCGCAAGGCTTGCGGAGCCTGGACGCCATCCACCTCGCGACGGCTCTTTCCGCTGACGGGGTAACCGCCATTGCAACCTATGACCGGCGGCTCGCGGAAGCGGCGACCGCCGCCGGCATTCCGGTGATCGCGCCCTCCTGACCGATTCCACAATGCCGTTCCCCTACCGTGATTTCGCTGGGCGAACGCCGTTCAGCGGGATCGCCGCTGTTGTGCTGGCCGTCGCCGCGGTCGCCGGCGCCCAGCCACCCCGGCTCGACCCGCAGTTGGAGGAGGTTCTCAACGCGGTCCGGGACGGCGAGTTCGAGACCGTGACCGGCGCGATCGAAGGCGGAATGGCGGTGGACGCCAAGGCGCCGAACGGGATGACCGCCCTCCACGTGGCGGCGGTGCTCGGCAGGGAGCGGTTCGTCGCCTTCCTCATCGAGCAGGGGGCCGATGTGAACGATCCGGCGCAAAACGGCATCACCCCGCTCAACCGGGCCGCGATGGGCGGCCATCTCGGAACGATGGAACTCCTGTTGGAGGCCGGCGCCGACGTGAACGCGGCGGCCCGCTGGGGAGCGACTCCGCTCCTGAGCGCGGTGGACCGGGGACAGGCGGAGGCGGTGCGTTTGCTACTGGCCGCGGGCGCCGATCCGGGAGTGACGGCGACCAACGGGGAAACCGCCCTTAGCCTGGCGCAGAAGAAGGAGCACCGCGACATCGTGGCGCTGCTCTCGGAAGATCCGGAAACGGTCCGGGCGGCGCGCGCGGCGGAGGACGATCGGCGCGCCTCCCGGGCCGACACCCACCACCGGACCGGGGTGGCGTTCGACGACGCCGGCGACGTCAAGCGCGCGATCGATTCCTACCGGCTCGCGCTCGAACAGGACCCGGACGATCCCCTGATCCGCTACCGCCTGGGGCGGGCCCTCCACCGCTTCGGCGAACGCGAAGCGCTCGTCCACCTGATCGAAGCGGTCCGCCGTTGGGCGGCGATGATCGAGGCCGGGGAGGAACTCGCACCCATCGTGCGCCCGGCGCTCGAAGACGCCTGCGGAGTGCTCAAGGAAACGGGCCGCACCGAAGACGCCGCCCGGTGTGAAGGCGCGCTCGCGCGGTTGAGTGGCTAACCCGCCGGCGTCATCTCCGCGTCGAGTTTTCCACACGAACTCCAGAGGTGAGACGGATCGGGCCGGAATTCCGTCTATGTCGATATGGAAGACATTGCGTCTTTCGCTGACCGAATCGACACGGAGGAGGTTCTGATGCTGCCCGTAAATCAAGACTCTGCGAACTGGTTCCGGCCTTCTCGCCGTACCCGGGAGCGGTGGTAGGATGAGAGACATTGAGGTCACGGAGTTCGTGTTTGACAGTCACCGGTTCGTGAAACGGCTGACCGGAGTGGGCATGGAAGAGCGCGTTGCCGAGGTACTGGCCGAAGAGCAGGTCGGCCTGCTGACCGGGAACCTCGCGACCAAGACGGCACTCGCGGACACGGAAGCGGCGCTTCTGACCGACCTGAGAGCGACCGACTCGGCGCTTCGGAAGGACCTTAAGGCCATGGAAACAGGGCTGCGGAAGGACCTTAAGGCCATGGATGCAGCGCTGCGGAAAGACCTGAAGGCCATGGATGCAGAGCTTCGGAAGGACCTGAAAGCCGGTGAGGAATCGCTTCGGAAGGACCTGAAAGCGACCGAGGCCCAGATTCGGGCGGACCTGGAGCGTCGCCTCGCCGAACTACGGGCGCACCTGACGAAGTGGATGTTCGGTGCGCTGATGGCTCAGGCCGCGCTCATCGTCGCCCTGGTCAAGCTGCTCCCGTAGCCAACCCACACCCGGCAGGGGCTGCGCGGCGCTGGCTCAGATCCGCACTGAAGGGGGCTCTTGCGAAAATGCAGTCGCGCCGGGCCCCCGACAGAGCGGATGGAGCGCAGGCCCGCGAAACCGCGTACCGCCGATAGCAAAAAAGCGCGGGGACGGCCTGGAGCGCCGGCCTCCGGCCGGCATCGCGCGGGAGCGCGAAACCTGCGCCGATGACGCCGGGCCCTGCCAACACGAGCGCCAACCGGGCAGCGATCTGGACCTCGTGCTGCGTGCCCCGGGTCTGGAGCCGCTGCCGCTTGGAGACGCTCGCGGCGCTTTCCCAAGCGTTCGAGGACTCGACGATCCCATTCTTCGTCGAGGCCCGGGACTGGACGCGGCTACCCGAGAGCTTCCGCGCGGAGATCGAGCGAGACTACGCGGTGGTGGTCAGGGTTGGCTGAGGCCGCCTCGAGCGGGCGCAACGCCCACCCGTGGAACTATTGGAGGTCGCATGGCTCGAATGATTCCTCCGAGGCTGGCTCCGGAGACGCCGGACTCGGAACGACGCGTGTATCAGCGCTTCGAAATCGCGCTGCCGTCCACGTGGACGGTCATCCACAGTCAGCGTTTTCTGCTTCCCCGGCACCGCAGAACCCAGGAAGGCGAACTCGACTTTCTGGTCCTGGACCCGTCACGCGGTGCGATCGGCCTCGAAGTCAAGGGGGGGTGGGTCCAGCGAACGGCCGCCGGCTGGTCATCGGTAGATCGCCACGGCAGGACGAACGAAATCAAGGATCCGGGGCAGCAGGCGAGCAGCGCCATCCACGCCCTCGCCAATTACTGGGAGCAGGCGGCCGGCTTCGGCGGCCGGGGGTTTCGTTGCGGATACGGCTGGGGAGTCGTCCTGCCCGACATCGAATGCCCGGGTGACCTCGGACCGGATCTCCCTCGCGACGTCATCGTTGATCGCAGCGACTTGATGAACGTCGAAAACGCCCTCGATCGAGTGTTCCGCTGTCTTGGCAACCGGAAAACGTCTCTTTCCGCCGCCAGCGTCAAGGCGCTGGTAGCGGCACTCAGGGTGCGATATCCGCCCGCTTCCAGCCTCGCCCTTCAGTTCCAGGAGGACAACGAAAAGCTCTGGCAGCTCACCGAGGAGCAGACGACCGTCCTCGACAGCCTCGCGGCCCACAACCGCGCGGCCATCGAAGGTGCCGCCGGCACCGGCAAGACCGTGTTGGCAATGGAAAAGGCGCGGCGCCTCGCCACCACTGGCCAGAGCGTGCTGCTGCTGTGTTTCAACGAACCGCTGGCGCGGGATCTCAGCCAGCAGGCGGACGGTTTCGACGTCGAGACGTTCCACGGCTTTGGGCGCCGGCTGGCGCACCGTGCCGGGCTGGGTCCTTTCGAACCCAGCCAGCCGCATGTTCAAGACAGCCGCATCACCTTCTACGCGGAGGAAGCGCCGATGATGCTTCTGGAAGCCCTGGAGCAGCTTCCCGACGAGAGGTACGACGCCATCGTGGTGGACGAAGCGCAGGACTTCCTGCCCGACTGGTGGCCGTGCCTGGACTCGGCGTTGCGGCGCGGCCGGGAAGGCACGCTCTACGCCTTCTATGATCCGAACCAGCGGATCTATGGGGGTGGCCCTCCCGAAGCGCTGGAGGTCATCGAACACAAACTGGTCCACAACTGCCGCAACACCAGACGCATCGCCAGCTACGTGGCTGGCCTGGTCGGAGCCGAACCGAGAGTCAAGACCGGGGCGCCCGAAGGCAGGCCGGTCGAGCGAATCACCTGTAACAGCGATGCCGAGGTGGTTCAGAAGGTCGAGGATCGGTTGAAGCGACTGGTGCTCAAGGAAGGCGTCGGCTCCGACGCAATTGCCATCGTCTCCACCCGCACGCTCAAGAACTCCCCCTTCTCGGGCGACCACCGGGCTGGCCGCTTCAAACTCGTAAACCTCGACGACCGGGAAGGGCGGTCGAGTGCTTCAGCGACGCGACGCGCGGTGGTATTCGAAACGCTCCACCGGTTCAAGGGTCTCGAGCGTGACGTCGTGATTCTTCTGGATCTCCCTGCCGGCGACCACGTCACGGCGAACCATCGCTACGTCGCCGCATCACGTGCCAGGAACCTTCTGATCGTGATCCGGCGGGTCCCATAGCCGCCCGGCGCCGGCGGGCAGCGGCGGGCTCATCCGCGCAAAGACTCACCCAATGGGATCTGGTGTGCCCTGCCGGAGCAGGGATAGTTGATGCATCCGGGGTGAACGTCCTCGTCCCAACGGTTGACGACGGCCCGAACGGTCCAGTCCTCGCTGCTACGATCCAAAACTTCCCGGCGTCGCCGATCTCCTCGCACTTGCGGTGTCCCGTGGCGCGAGGGCGCGGCGCTCTTTGCGGCACATGCACGACCTCATCGAATCACGGCGGGCTGAGATTCGCGCCCTCGCGGAACGGCATGGTTTCCGGGAGGTGCGAGTGTTCGGTTCCATGGCGCGCGACGACGCGGACGCAAGGGAACGCAGTGATGTTGACCTGCTCGTGACTTTGCCGGCCGGTCGGACCGGACTGGCGCTGGGCGCGCTGCTGATGGATGTTCAGGAACTGTTGGGGCGGCGCGTGGACGTGGTGACCGAGGCGTCGCTTCACCCGGCATTTCGAGAACGGGTGCTGAAGGAAGCCCAGATTCTGTAGCGGAGGACATGGACACCGATCTGGCGCTGGTGGAACACGTCCGTACCCGCGCGGCGCATGGCAATACGCGTTCCGCCCGCCTGCGGCGGGCGGTGCCGGACCCCACCGGGAGAAACGCGCATGGTCGATCCACTTGCACAGCCCGTCAGGGATGCAAATGGCGCGGCGCTCACGTTGGCGTGGCGCCGCGTCATCGGCCCTGGTTTCGCGCTCCCGCGCGATGCCGACCGGAGGTCGGCGGTCCAAGCCGTCGGCGTGGTTTTTCGCGGTTGGCGATGGGAGTTTCGCGGCCGGTGGCCGCGATGCCGGTCTGAAGACCGGCGCTCCGAGCCGTCCCCGCGCTTTTTTGCGGTTGGGGTACGCGCTTTCGCCGCCCTCTGGGCGATGGTGCCGGTGTGAACACCGGCGGTCCCTACCCTCGCCGCGCTTCAAGGGAGTCGGCGTCTTCGCGAGTTTGGCCCGTCAGGTCTCCCGGAAATTGTTGTGGGGCGTCCCCAGCTTCTTGGCTGCGTAGAACTCCAACAGGTATCGGCTATCCGCATGGGACTCTTCCACCCATCGAACAGACATTTCGCAAATCCTCTTCCCGGCCTTCTCGAATTCGTCGTCGAGCCGCGAATTCTGACCCGCCTGTGTCTTCCACCCCTCCCCTGGGCGAGTCCCCCCCTTTATGCCGGTTGCGCAGCGGGCCAAACGCTTGGCGAATGCTGCGCTTCGGAAGCTACGCCCGTGGTGCTGCCTGATGCGTTTGCGCACATCCGTAGTCGTACCAACGCGGAGAGGCTTGCCATTTTCGTAGAACACATAGATTCCGGCGGATTGGAGGGGGATGCGGGACGCGTCTTTGACGGGGATCAAAGGCTTAGCGAGTAGGCACTTGAAGGAATCTTTGGTCTGTTCGAGAAGAGAATCGAATCCGGCACTCATTATCAGTTTCTCCCCCGTCAGCTCTGGTCGCGGACCAGGTCGTCGCGGGTCTTGCGGATGTTCTCGAAGCTGTCCTGGGAGATGACGTAGTACCAGTCGGCGAAGCGCCGGGTCAGGGTCTGTTCCAGTTCCCGGCCCTGGGTCACGTCGTCCTCCCAGCGGTCCCAGGCCCGGGCGAGGTCGCGGTTCCCCCGGTCCTCATCGGTGAGTTCGTCGGATGGCTTGTCCTGGTAATCCCGGTTCGCGGGACGCGGCGGCTCGGGGAAACGCACCGGCTGGAACTCCGCGGTGACGAAGAGGTAGCGGTTTTCCGCGGGACCGGATGAAGCCGCGGCCGCGGTGTCCTCTTCCTCGCTGCCGGCGCTCACGTCCTCGTCCCGGCCGTAGACCACTTCTCCGAACCGCAGGGTGTAACGGATGCCCTCGTCGGTTTCGAGCCGAACCTCTCCCTCGTTGGAGAGCAGGTTGCCGCCCTGGGTCAGGTAGTAGCCCCGGCTCTGCAAGGAAAGGATGTCGGCGTTCGAAACGCCGGCGGCATCGCCCGTCAGGGTCGCGGCGATTCCCTCCGGCTTGGGCCGGACGCCTACGATCTCCAACTCGTCGGCGGCGCGAAGCAACTCGTTCACCTCGAAGGAGTCCACTTCCTCATCCGAACCGAGGCCCTCCGCCGTCCACTCGCCGTCCTCCTTGGAGAGCGCGAGCCGCCCGCGCCGGTCCACCTGGAGGGTGCGCTCGTTGATCGTGTAGTCCTCGAGAACCGCGTCGTCCACGCGGTTTTGGTCCATGAGCAGCAGGTCGCGCTCGATCCAGTCTCCGAACTGCGCCGAGATGTCCACGCCGAGCCGCGAGACATAGACACGCTTTTGCCCCGGAACCCGCACGAAATAGGAGCCCTCCCGGTCCGGCACCTGCCGCCCGATGATGAGATCGGCGAGCACCCGGTCGCTCGTGGCCTTCACGGTGATCCGCCGCCCGCGCCCGACCAGCGACACGGCGCCCTCGTCGAGCGGATCCACCAATCCGAGCGAGGGATGGTCGGCGACGTTCTCGGAGCGAAAGTCGTCCTTTTCGAGCAGCATGATCCCGGCGGCGGTCTGTGCCAACCGGTCCTTGCCGTCGGCCGGATAGTCGTGGTGGCTGGGAATCGTCCAGATCCCGCGCTCGTTCTGCACCCGGAACGGGATGGCCTCGGCGGTGGCCTCGTCGAACTCGATCACCTCGAGGGACATGGCCTCCTCGGGATCCTCGAAGTTCGGGAAGAAGCGTTCCCCGAGATCCACGAAGTCGCTCGGCTCGGGGTTCCTCGGGGCGCTGACCGCGGCCAGCACGGTGAGCAACAAGGCCGCGCCGGCGATGGTCTGCGTCCGCCGGAGCTCCGGCCCGGCGGGCCTCCGGTCCTGCTTTGCCACGTCCGCGGTTTGAAGGGGGGGCTGCGATTCGGTCATCTTTCTCTCTCCTGGTTGCCTACCGCTGGCGCAGGCGGCGCGCTGCCGTCGCCCCCTCGAACTCGGCCCTTCGCCGCCTTACGAACGTGAAGACCCCAAGCAGGAATACCGGAATCGGGGGCAGCAGCACGGCGGCGGTGCGGATGCCGCTCTGGATGCGGCGGACCTGCGCCTCCATCCGCTCCTCGCTCGCGCGAATCTGGGCGTCCTTCTCCGCGTTGATGTTGGCTTCGAGCACGCCGAACCGGCGGTTCTCCACTTCCTGAAGGTTGCGGGCCATGATCGCTTTGGCCTGGGCGTCCAGGTCGTCGCGTTCCTGAACGGCGGCGACCCGACGGTCGAGCCGTTCCTGCGCCTGGCGGAGCGCGTCCTGGGCGCTGGTTTCCGCGTCGTCCTCGTCGCGGCTCCGCTGCTCGGTGAACGCCCGCACCCGGGACTCCACCGCTTCGAGCGTCCGGTGACGCACCCGGCGGTTCCGGAGCGCCACGAAGGACTCGTCGCCGATCAGGACGTCCATGGCGTTCAGGAAGAACGACACGTTGTCGAAGTTCAGGTTGGCCGGCCCGATGCGGCGGAGCTCGAAGAACTGCTCGGAAATAAAGTCGAGGTCCGCGATCGCGATGATTCGGGTGCTGTCCGCCTCCGCCGGGTCGGACAGATCTTCAGCGCCGGTGGCATCCGACCCGGGGCGGAAGGTCCGCGCCTCGGCGGCGACCACGTAGGTCGACGGATCGGGCCGGTGCGGCAGGTTGGGGTTCAACTGGGAACCCAGGAAATTCCGCTGCACCATCTGGAAGTAGGGGAGGACGCCGGAGACGTCCCCGGTGGTGAGCAGCGGTTGGAACTCGGCGGCGGCGCCGGCCAGCGGTTCGAAGAACCCCGGATAGATGAGCACCAGCTGCTGGAGTCCGGCGCTCGCCGGCGAGGCATCGGCGAAGGTCTCCGGATTGCCGCTTCCCTCACCGAGGAAGACCACTTCCGGCGGAAGATGGCCCAGATCCGGATGCGGGTTGTAGGCGTCCCAGACGATCCCGCCCGGATCCCACGAGATCCCGAGATTCGCCAGGAAGGACTGAATGTTCCCCTTCGGCGTTGGCGGGGGTTGGCCCTGTTGCATGAACGGGTTCTGCGCAGCGCCCGGGGGCTCCGAGGGAGCGAGGCCGATGTTCACCACCGGCAGTGGATCCACCAGTAGCAGGGCGGGCACTCCGCTCCGGATGAAATCGGTGATGTTGTTCATCTCGTCGTCGGCGAGCGTCGAGGGCAACACCACCAGCAGCCCGTCCACCTCCTCGGTGATCATCGAGTTGGGCTGGATCTGCACCACCTCGTACTGCTTGCGCAGTTCGTCCACCACCGACCACTCCGGCGAACTCCGCATGGTCTGGAAATCGAGGCCGCCGAAGATGCGAAGTTCCTTGGAGATGACTCCGATCCGCTTCTTCTCGGTGTTCGCCACCACCCGGATGCTGCGCGCGAGTTCGTACTCCACCGGCAGGCCGCGGTCGAAGAACGGGATCACCTGCTCCTCGGCAGCCCGGGTGAACGCCACCCCCATGAAGACGTCGCTCACCCCGGTCCGCGCCGAGGTCACGCTGGGAATCCCCCGCGGCATGATTCCGAACTTCTCCCGGGCTTCCCGGGCGGATTCGGTGAATGGTTCCGTGTCCTCGATGAGCACCTGAACCCGGCCCCCGCTCACTGATTCCATTTCGCGGAGAACGCTCATCAACGTCGCGCGGGTCTGGACGAGCGGCTCGGGAACCTCCGGGCTCAAATAGGCCTGCACGAAGACCGGCCGATCGTCGGGCAGAGCTCGCAGCAGCGAGCGCGTCTCTCCCGAGAGCGAATGGAGCCGCTCGGCGGTCGTATCGAGACGGAACCCCAGCCGCGAGATGAGGACGATGGCGCTCAGCAGCGCGAGCGCCACCGAAACGGCCCGCACCGCGTGGTGGGTGGACATGCGGTATCCGTCGGCGGCGGGGCGCCAGTGACGCTTCCCGATGAGAAGCACGTTCAGGTACAGGAAAAAGCCCGTAACGGCCGCGAAATAGAGCACCGAGGTGATCGGGATCACGCCGCGCCCGAACTCGTCAAAGTGGTAGATCGCCGAAACCGGCTCCACCAGGCGGGCGAGCCAGGGACTGAAGCTGCCGACCAGGAGCCCCGGCAGAATCAGGACGGCCGCCGCCACCGCCCCCAGAATGAACGCGATCGTCGGGATCGAGGTCAGCAGCGATGCCACCATCCCGGCCGCCGCGAGCGCCGCCCCGAGGAGGGCGTACCCGACGTAGTTGGCGACCAGCAAGCCCCAGTCCGGGCTGCCGAGGAACATCAGCACCAGCGCGTGGCTCAGCGAGAGGACGAGCGCCGCGCCGTAGATGCCGAGAACCGCGGAGTACTTGCCGAGCACGATCTCCAGATCGGTGGCCGGCAGGGTCAGGAGCAACTCGTCGGTTCCGAGCTTCTTCTCCTCGGCCCATACCGACATGGTGAGGGCGGGGATGAAAAACAGCAGGATGTAGGGGAACAATCCGTTCAACTGGTCGAGGTTCGCCAGGTTGTTCAGGAAGAACCGGTCCTGCCAGAACGCCGCGGCGGCGCTCAGCAGGATGAAAAGGGTCAAGAAGACGTAGCCCGACGGATTCGAGAAGTACATGCGGAGGTCCCGCCGCATGAGGGCCCCCACCACGCCGCGACGGACGTTCGGGATCTCCACGAGACCGGTTTTCACTAGGGGGGGCATCAGGCGACCTCCGCCGGCGATTCGCTCGCCATGCCGCTGCCGGCAGCTTCGGCACTCGCGGCGGCCCCGGTGAGTTCGTAGAAGGTGTCCTCCATCGAGCCGTCCCTTTCGAGATCCGACGGAACCCCGTCAAACACCAGCCGGCCGCCGTTCACCACGAGCACCCGGTCCGCCACCGCTTCCACCTCGCGGAGGATGTGGGTGGAGATGAGGATGGTCTTGTCCGCGCCCAGGCGGCGGATGTTGTGGCGGAAGTCCCGAATCTGGTTGGGATCGAGACCGGCCGTCGGCTCGTCCATGATGAGCACCTCCGGGTCGTGCAGCAGCGCCTGGGCCACCCCGACGCGCTGGCGGAATCCCCGCGACAGCTTTCCGATGGGCTTTTCCATCACCTCATCGAGCGCGCAAAGCGCGGCCACTTCCTTGATCCGGCCAGGCAGGGCCGCCGGCGCCATTTCGCGCGCCTCCCCGAAGAACCGGAGCAACTCCGCCGGAGTCATGTCCGGGTAGAGCGGGCCATTTTCCGGCAGGTAGCCGAGCCGGCGGGTGGCTTCGAGACGCTGCTGGTGGACGTCCAGGCCGGCGATCTCGGCGGTTCCCGCGCTGGGCGCGAGATAGCCGGTCAGCATCTTCATCGTGGTGGTCTTCCCGGCGCCGTTCGGCCCGAGAAAGGCCACGATCTGGCCCCTGGGAATCGCAAAGCGCACGTTCTCGACGGCTACGAAGGGCCCGTAGAACTTACTGAGATCGCGCGCCTCGATCATGATCGGGTTCGTCATTCGAGGTACCTCAGTTCCAGCGGCCGGTGGACAAAGTCACGCGGCATTCGACCGGCGATGCATCCCGGCTGAACGCGTCGCTTTCGCGCCGCTCATCGTTGCGCTTCGGTCGAAATACATTCGGTATTCCTCCCTCGCGCACCTTGTCAGCCGGGCGCCTCGCCGGTCTCGGTGCACACGTCACTTTGTCCACAGGCCGCACAGCGAGAAAGCCGTGAAGTCTAGCCGCCGGACGGGGCCGCGACCGGGGGTTTTCCCGGATCGGCCATAATGCGGAAATGCGGAATTCGTTCCCGCGCCGCCACCGCTCGGTCCTGCTGGCGCTGGCCGCAGGGGCCGTCGGGCTGGGCCTGGGGTGGACCCCCGCCGATCGTGACGGCAGGCCGGGGCCACGGAGGCCGCAGGCCATCGCGCTTCTCCAGGACACCCCGGCCGGCGAGGTGTTGCTCGTCGGCAACCGCACGGGAACGGTCAGCGTCATCCGCACCGACGATCTCACCCTGTTGGGAGAGGCGCCGGTCGGCCGCAACATCGCCGCGCTGATCCCGCTGCCGGACGGAAGCGGACGCGTGGTGGCGCTCGACCACGACGCGCACGAACTCCTGCTGCTGCGCCCCGGCGACGGCCTCTGGACCGCTCCCGGTCCCTTCCCGGCCGCCGTCGGAAATCCGCTCTTCGAAGTGGAAGCGGCCATCCCGACCTGCCGGTATCCGATCCGCGCGATTTCGAGGGACTCGGCGCTGGTCGTTTCCTGTCTCTGGTCGCGGCAGGTGCGGTACCACGACCTCGGCGGCCCGGGCGGGGTTTTGGAAGGCTTGAGGACCCCGCGTTGGACCGCGGCGCTGCCCTTCGAACCACAGGAGCTGGTGCTTCTCGACGACCGGCAACTGCTCGTGGCCGACGCCTTCGGCGGAGGCCTCGCGGTGGTCTCGGTTGCCGGCGGCGAATTGCTCCGCGTCACCGAGCTGAGCAGTCACAACCTCAGGGGCCTGACGCTCCTTCCGGATGGACGAATCGCGATCGCGCACCAGGAACTCCATACCGGCATGCACACCACCTCCGACGACATCCGCTGGGGGGTGTTCATCACGAACAGCGTCAGCCTGCTGCCGGTGGACGACCTGGTCTCCGGCAACCCGCGCCTGGTCCGGCGAACCCGGATCATGGATCTCGGCGACGTCCTCACTCCATCCGGAGATCCGGCGGCGATGGTCGTTTCGCCGGAGGGCGAGTTGGTCATCGCCTTGTCCGGGGTCGGCCGGTTGGCGTTCGGCGCCGCGGATGCCCGGCGGATGAGTCACGCGCGGGTGGGCCTCGGCCCTTCGGCGATCGCCGCCGGCAGGAGTGAACTCGGGGACGAACTCCTCTACGTGGCGAACACCCGCTCGGATGAGGTTTCGGTGGTCTCGCTCGAACTCCAGACCGAACTGGCCCGCGTGCCGCTCGGCCCGGCGGCGCCCCTGACCGCGGCCGAACGCGGAGAACTCTTGTTCCACGACGCCACCCTGTCGCTCCGCGGGTGGATGAGCTGCGCGAGTTGCCACACCGGAGGGCACACCAACCACCGTCTCTCCGACACGCTCGGCGACGGCCAATACGGCGCGCCGAAGCGCGTTCTCTCGCTGCTCGGAGTGGCCGACACGAAACCGTGGGCCTGGGACGGGCAGATCCGCCAGCTCGAGGATCAGGTGGAAAAGTCCGTCCGGACGACGCTCCGCGGGCGCGAACTCGAAGACCGGGAAGTGGACGACCTCGCCGCCTATCTGCGCACGCTGGAGCTACCCGAAGTCAGCGAACCGGGAGAAACGGCGCTCATCGCCGCGGGGCGGGAAGCGTTCGACCGCTACACCTGCAACCGCTGCCACACCGCTCCGGTCTACACCTCACCGGGAGCGCACAACGTGGGACTCACGGACGAGGTGGGCAACAACCGGTTCAATCCGCCCTCGCTGCGGGGGGTGAAGTTCCGGCGGGCCCTCCTCCACGACGGCTCGGCGAAATCCCTCGAAGAGGTCTTCGAGGTCCATCCCGGGTTCGACGTCGAGGTCCAGACCCCCGACCTCCCCGCTCTGATCGCCTTCCTCAGAACGCTCTAAGGCACCGCCGGCAAGGGAACGCCGATGGAGCGCGCCGGTCTCCGACCGGCATCGCGCGGGAGCGCGAAACCAGCGCCGGTGACGCTGCGCCATGCCAACGTGAGAGCCGCGTCCTTTCACGACGGGCGAGGGTGTGCAGGACCACCCGATCATGTGGGTTTCTCCCAGTGGGGCCCGCCACAGCCCGCCGCAGGCGGGCGGAGTCGCGTATCGCCAAACACCGAGATGGTTCCTGCCTCGGCACTGTCCTCATCCCAGGATGGCGCGCGCCCGCAAGGTAGCGCCGACCTCCCACCAGTTCTCCCGGTCAGGGGCGCGGAAGCCGGGGCACGGTGAGCGGGCTCGCCTCCAGCACTCGGCTCCAGACCCTCCGGCCGACCGCGTCGGCTTCCCTGATGATGCTTTCCTCGTCCATGGAGAGGACCGTGCGGTCGCGCATGACGAACTGTCCGTCCACCATGACCGACTCGATGTCGCCCGGGTGACCGCTATGCACCAGCGCGGAGATGATGCGTCCCGCCGGCACCAGGTGCGCACGCTGGGTGTCCACCACCAGGAGGTCGGCCTTCTTGCCGACTTCCAGCGTGCCGAGAACGTCGGCCTGCTGGACCGCTTGCGCGCCCCCCTGGGTGGCGTCCGCCAGGATGTCCTCCGGCTGAGGCTGGAGGCCGGGAACCTCGTCCCCGTCGCGATTGCGCCGGATCCGTTCCGTCAACAGCGCGATCCGCATCACCTCGAAGACATCGTTGGTGTTGTTGTCGGTACCGAGGGCGATGGGGCAACCGGCCGTCCGCAGTTCCGGAATCGGCGGGCTAATTCCGCGGTTCGCCGCCATCCCGGCCTGGTGCGCGATGATGGTGCCGGACTTGCCGAGCAGCGCGATCTCCTCGTGGTTGACGTAGCGGGCGTGCGCCGCGAACAGCCGGGGACCGAGGAAGCCGTGCCGGTCCAGATACTCCGCCGGACGGAGGCCGTGGTGCATGACCATGAACTCGTACTCCGCGCGGCTCTGGTTCAGATGGATCGTGTACCCGAGATCGTGCGTCTCGGCAAAGTCGCGCACGGCCCGTAACAGCTCGGGCGACGAGGTCTCGGTGAGACCCGCCGCCGGGAATACCGAAATGCGGCCGTCGCGCGCGCCATGCCAGGTGCTGAACAGATCGCTGATGCGCTCCATGCCCTCGTCCCGCAGCCGCTCCGAGAAGCGGGGCGTCTCACTGACCGCCTCCGCCATCGCCCTCGTGGACATCGGGCCGGGAACGTTCTCGGCGTCGCGGATCCCTTCCGCGAAGACGCAGCGGAGCCCCGAGTCGGCGAGTACCGCGGCCTGGCGCTGGATGTTCCCGGTGTACTCGACGATGGTGGTGGTCCCGGTGCGGAGGGCCTCCAGCGCCGCGACCTGCACCATGAGATTGCCTTCCTCCCCCTCGAGGAGACTGGCGGGCGAGACCGCGAGGTTCGCGGTGTTCGGGAAGCCGAAGTCCTCGTTGAAGCCGCGCGCGATGACCGCCCGCATGTGGGCGTGAGTGTTGATGAGGCCGGGGAAGAGGGCCTTGCCGCGTCCGTCGTACTGCTCGGCGCCGGGATAGTCGGCGAGGACCGCAGCGGTCGGCCCGATTGCCGCAATCCGGTCGCCCTCGACCGCGAGAGCCACGTCATTCCGTACGGCGTCGGCGTTCGCGACGGTGGTGTTCGTGAAGACGACCGTCCCGGCCTGCTGCGCGGGGAGCCCGTTGCCTGACGGCGCCGCGGCGCGAACGCGGCCCGGCTCCAGCGAGAGGGCTGCCGCGCCGGCGCCGGCGAGCACTTGCCGGCGGGTGAGGCCGCCGGAGCTAGGGGAGGAGCGCGGCGGTGGCGCCGAACTCTGGCCGGTTGGTTTTGCCATGGTGATGATCCTGCCTCGGGCACAGCGTACCCCGTAAGTCGGGCGCGGATGCCTCGTCCCAACCGGGCAGTACGGCTCACCGCCGGGGGGTGGCCTCCTCCCGCCGACTTTTCCCCATCACCCGTAGCCGGTGAGAAGGAACGAGCCGGAATTTCGTCTATGGGAGTAGCGGAAGACGCCCCTGTCTCCCGACGCAATCCCCGGAGGAATTCCCGATGCCAACCCCCGCGCCGCAACCGTCAGCCCCCGAACCGCCCGGCAAGCCATCGGCGGCCCGCCCGCCATCCGGTCCGGATGTCGCCGCCCCGAAACCGGCCCAGGAAGGCGCCATCTTCCGCGCCCTCGTGGACGCGGGCGCCGAGGCCACGCTCGCTTATACTGCCGAACAACGGTTGCACACCATGACCTCGGAAACCGTCGCCGCCCAGTTGCAGCCGCTGCTCACGGAGATGCGGCAGACGCGGGAGATCATGGTCAGGAAGGAAGATCTCGCCGACTTCGCCACCAAAGCGGATCTCGCCGACCTCGCCACCAAAGCGGATCTCGCCGACTTCGCCACCAAGGCAGACCTGGCCAATACCGAGGCCAATCTGCGGCGTGAGATCGCCGAGCGCGAGGTGAGGCTCATCAAGTGGATGTTCGGAGCGTTCATGGCGCAGGCGGCGCTCATCGTCGCCCTCGTCGTCGGTTTCATGAGCCTGCTGTTGTAGCGCTGACTTAGCAGCCTGTGGAGAAAGTGACGTGAGCACCGAGAACGGCGAGGCGCCCGGCTGACAAGGCGCGTGAGGGAGGAATACCGAGTGTATTCCGACCGAAACGCAACGATGAGGGTCGCGAAGCGGCCCGGTTCAGGCGGGATGCATCGCCGTTCGCTTCCGGAGCGGGGCGATAGCCGCGCGCAGACCCCGGAGCGAGAGGGACGGGGGACGGGTTTACCCGGCCCCCATCCCTCTTGGCTCGGGAATGCCGCGTGACTTTTTCCACAGGCTGCTAGCCCTGGGGGTCCTTCCCGCCGCCCGCCTTCGGCGGGCTGTGCCGGCCCCCACCGGGAGAACTGGCCAGAGGTCGGCGTTCCCTCGCCAGCGCGTCGCTCTGCACGGTGGCGTGGGGCCGAGACGTGCACCATCCCGGAACTGCACTCATGCCCGGCGCGGTGTGCAGGCGAACCCATTCATGAGCGTTTCTCCCGGTGGGGGATCCTCCCGCACGCGCCTTGTCAGCCGGGCCCCCCACCGGGAGAACTGGCCCCACCGGGAGAACTGGGCCTCGCCGCTCTCGGCGCTCACCCGGGTTTCATCACAGGCTGTTATCTCCAGCCGCGCGTCGAAACCGCCATGGCTTCTCCATGAGACGGCCCGAATCGGACGCCCTCATCACGGATCCGATTCCCTTGCCCGGGGACGCTCTTGAGTTGTCGCAAATGCTCCCGGGCATCGTCTTGATCGGGCAGGAGCTCCAGTGAGCGCTCCAGATACTCGATGGCGCCGGGCGTGTTGCCCAGTTCGGCCTCGCAGGCAGCGAGAAGGTTGAGGACCTGGGGTTCGGCCCCGCGGAGTCGAAGCGCCTGCTCGAGAAACTCCACGGCTCGCGCGGGCTCACCCATTCGCTGGTACGCCCCGCCGAGGACCACGGCGACGTCGTAGCTCTCCGGGTTTTCCTCGTATGTCGGCTCCAGAAGGCTGATGGCGCCGGAGGCGTCGCCCTGATCGAGGTAGATACGGGCGAGCGGCACTCGGGCCTCCGCCAGGTCCGGTTTCGCCTCCAGCGCTCGCCGGTACAGCTCCATCGCTCGCGCCCGATCTCCTTTCTCGTTGTACTGATTTCCGAGGGTGGCGAGCACGGAGGCCGGATGTGCGAAGTCATTCGTGCCGTACATCGCCCAGGGACGCGGAACCGCGTCGCGCGGACTCACGTCGAAATCGGAGACCTGACTCGCCGCGATGTCTCCCGACCCATCGACGAGGTCGACCCGAAGCCGATACCGGCCGCCAACCGATGCCGGCAGATCCCGTATCTCGAAGACGGGACGAGCACGGTACTCCGGGAGCGGCAACGATTCGGATACGAGCGGCAGGTCGCCGTCACCCGCGGGAAATATCCGGAAGCGGAGCTCGTGATCCTCGGACGCCCCCGTGACGGGAACGTGGACGCGCAGCGGCTCTCCGATGGCGTAGACGCGTTTCGCATTGGGATGAAGAACCATCCCGGCGACGACATAACTCCGATATCCAGGGCTCCGATATCCGGGCCCGGACTCCGGGCCAACCGGTTCGGCGTTGTAGAGCAGCACGGGCTCTCCCAGCAGCGGCTCGCCCTCCCGCCAATCCGGCGCCCGTAACTCGCCGTCGAACGTCGTGTAGTCGCTCCGCGCCCGATTCTTGAACACGATGCGCAACCGGTAGTCCCCCGCGACGAGCGGGAACATGCTCCGGTACGCAAAGGGGCGGCGCCCCACCTGCTGGAGCTCTGAGGGCGCCAGTTGCAGGTATTCGACTTTGGAGAGGGTATGAACCACTTCCTCGCTCGGCGAACTGACCTCGACATGGAGCTCGAAAGCCGTGTAGACACGGTTCTCCTCCCGCATCAGGGTGAGATGCTGAGGGTCGATCTCGATGCTGAAATGAACGAGGCTCTCCCCCGCGGGGCCGGGGAGAACGTCCACCGCCACCGAGCTCGCCATGTAGTTGAACATGTACTCCGCTTCCACCATCCCCCGTGCGCTCCTCGCGGCGTCGATGTAGCTCGTGTCGAGTCGCCGGTAAGGAGACTCGTGAATGTTCGCGAGGACCTGACCCGAATCCAGGGCCCCGGCCTCGAGCCCCGTCGAGAGCGAGTATCCGCCCTGATCGGCTCGCATCGACATCGCGGCGTTGGCCAGCTCGGGGGAGATCTCCTGCAGGCGGGTATAGGCCTCCGCGAGGTCTTCGGCGAGTAGGCCCATGGAAAGGATCAGGCGTTCCGGCCGGTCGATGAAGTGGTTGTAGAGCCGTAACGCTCCGGCGCCTCCGGGCTGAAAGAAGAGCAGGTAGAACGGCGGCAGGCCCGCCATCCGATCGCCGTCATAGAACCACACCTCGGCGGGATAGATTCCGCCCACGTTCCGGAAACCGGACCGATCCCTCGGCTCGCCCAGGATGATGTACATGCGTCCCCGATCGGTCTTCCAGCCGGGAATGGCCGCTTCGCCGCCGAGCCTTCGATTCGCGTAGTCGATCCGGCGGTAGTGCTCTTCCCGGAACTCGTTGATCTCGGTGAGGGGGTCGGGGTCGCGCCGGCGCCAAAAGGCCGCGACAAAAGCGTCCCGTTCTTCCATCGCCTCGAGCTGGAGGAAGAACTCCTTCTCGCGCTCGCTGATGATGTAGACGACCTCGTCTTCGAGCCACTCCCGAAGCCTCTCCGGTAACTGCTCGATCCGCTCGCCAGCCGCGGCGCCACCGAGCCCGAGGGCGAGCGAGGCAAGGACGACGAAGCGAAGCATGGAAACTCCGCGCCGCATCTGACCATCGCCGCACCAGCGAAGTCAACTCCGATGGCCCCGGATCCCACTACCGCGCACCGCGGCCTCCGCGCGGTTGGACCGGCGATCCAAGGAGTTGGTTATCGGTGGCCGATCCCTGGCGGATCGCAGCGCCTCTCGCGGTATATCTATAGATATTTCAACGAGATACGAGCGCTCTCCGATGGACGCGTATCGGAATGATATTTGCATATTTTCATAGGAGCCGAAGTGGGCGCATCTCCAGACGCCCGCGCAATCGGCCGCCTTTCGGACTCATAGAGGAGGCGCCCATGCAAGACCTCCCTATCAAAGACTTCGCTGTCGAGTTCAAGTCGTTGACGGTGGACGGATCTGTCGCCGGATCCCTGCCCTCACGCCTCCCACCGAAAAAAGGAGGGCTTGCCAAATGGTGAGTTTCATTTTTCGCACCCTTATCGCCAGTACGATCCTGCTCGGCACGGCCGCTTTGGCTCTTGCCCAGGGACAAGGGACTCTCACCGGGAGAATCCTCGATCCGGAAGGATTGGCTCTCCCCGGAGTCACTGTCACCGCCGAGAGCGAGACCATGCTGGGAACGCGCTCGGCGGTGTCGGACGAGGAAGGCAGCTACCGCCTCCCATCCCTCACGCCCGGCATGTACACACTGACGGCCCAACTCTCGGGTTTTGCCCCGCTCCGGCGGGAGAACATCCAGGTTCGGACCGGCTCGAACTTCCGCGTCGACCTGCAGATGGCTCTCGGAAACGTCGAAGAGACCGTCACGGTCACGGCGGAAAGCCCCATGATCGAGATGAAGAAACCGGGGCAGGTGATCACCATCGACGGGGATTTCCAGCGCGACGTACCCGTCCAGGCGAGGAAGAACTGGACCGACTTCGTCGAGCTCACGCCCGGGGTGAACTCCCGCAACTGGGACGACGGCAGCGGTCGCATGACGTTCTTCGGACACGGAACCGAGCACTTCCATCACGTGATGCAGCTCGAGGGGCAGATCGCGAGCGCCTACGACGACAGCCAGTTGCCCTATATCCAGTTGACCACCGAAGCGATCGCCGATGCCGAGATCAAGACGGTGGGCGCCTCCGCCTCCGACCCGATGGGGAACGGTCTCATCATCAACATCATCACCAAGAGCGGTGGCAACACCTTCGACGGCTCCGTCGCGGGCAGCTACCAGCCCATCGATTGGAACAGCGACAACACCGCCGGCAAGGTCAGCTACAACGATGATGTCGAGCGCTTCTTCAGCCAGAACGAGCTTCCCTCATCGGCGGGGACCCCGACGCTCCAGGAGGTGAAGCAGTTCGATTACTCCGTCGGCGGGCCCATCGCCCGGGACCGGGTGTGGTTCTTTCATACCGGCCGGCTGGCGAGGAACTCCGCCGAGATCAGCCGTACCGGTCGCGAGGTCGAGATTCTCGAACAGTTCGCGCCGGGGGACGACCTCTTCCCCAACGTCTTCGAAGGTTTCTGGCCTTACACCAAGCTGACGGCGCAACTCAGCCCGAACCACAATTTCTCCGGCTATCACCAATTCGACGTCGCCCACCTCTCAAGCGCCCGCGAGTACCACACGGTGAACTACAACTTCAACAAGACCGGCGGCCACCTCCTCGGTGGAAAAGTGACCTCGGTGTGGAGCCCAACCCTGACCTCCGATATCGCCGTGTCCTACAACAATAAGCGCTCCGAGACGTCCATCGGCACCATCGAAGCGCTGGGACTGTCGGGACCGCAGATCACGATCCACCAGGAAGCGCTCCCCTCGTCCGGTCAGCTGGTCGGAAGCGGCCGGATCCTGGAGATCGGGAACCGTACAACCTACGGCGAAGATCCCTCCTCCATGCTCGTCATCCGCACGGATTTCACGCTCTACCAAGGCAGTCACGAGATCCAGACCGGAATCTTCGCCGCGCCTCGGAACCGCCGCACGAGCTACACGGAATACCTGAACGGGGGCCACAACCAGGAAGACCACTACCTGATCGACCCGAGCGACGCCGGGAGCGGACACCTGCCGTTCCGCCGGCGCATCTACGACACGACGGAGATCAAGAGCCGGGAAGCCCGGGACCGGAACATCGCCGTTTACCTTCAGGACGCCTGGAGCCCCACCGACCGCCTCAACATCACTGCTGGTCTCCGGGTGGACTTCGTGAATCGCTTCGACGCCATCAACAGCATCACCCGGATGAGCAGCACGGAGATCGGGCCGCGGCTGGGCTTCTCCTGGTCCCTGACCGAGGACTCCCGGAACGTGGTCCGCGCCAGCTTCTCCAGGGTGCACGAACAAGTGAACGGCCGCGACGCGGTGACGAGCTTCGGCTCCTCCGCCCGCGTCGGGTGGCGGGACGAGTACGACGTGGATTTTGACGGTGTCTTCGAGACCGTCGTGGCGACGCCGCCGCGCGCCGGCGAAGTCGCCAACTACGAGTTCGACCCCACCCTGCACCAGCCGGTCACCGACGAGTTCGTGGCCGGTTACCGCCGTCAGTTCGAGGGCGAGCTGGCGCTGGACGTGGCCTATGTCTATCGCAACATCAGCGACGGCTACGCCACCACCGACGTGAACGGAATCTATCCCGATGGACCCTTCCAGCCTTTCGGGGGATACGGGCTCATCGATCCCAACCGGGGCCAGCTCAATCAGTTGACGAACAACACCTGGATGGACCTCCGCTACCACGCCCTGGAGGTCGTCGTGGCCAAGCGCATGTCCAACAACTGGCAGGCCATGGGAAGCGTCAGCAGGCAGTGGCACTCTCAGGCGGGGACGTGGAACCCGACGGATCGCGCCGGATTCATTCAACCGGACGCGTTCGCGAACACGAAGTGCCTCTGGATGCCGCGCGGGCTCCGCGACGACAACAGCTACCAGCTCGGCTCGAATTCCACCTACTGCCCCACCTGGCGGGACTACTCGCTTCGCTTCGGCGCCACCTATCAGGCGCCGTGGGACATGCTCCTGACGGGCTCCTACACCCACCAGGCGGGTCCCTGGTCCGGCGCCATCTTCACGCGTATCGATGAGCCGGACCCGACGTTCGGGCCCGCGAGAGTGACGCTCGCGAACGGCACCACGCAGCCGAACCCGCTGGCGGACCGGACCCGCTTCCTGTTCGACACGAGGGACGAGGGGCAGGTCAAGCTGGGAGACACCAAGCGCCTCTCGGTCAAGATCGGCAAGGTCATCGACATCATGGGCCCGAATCAGAACATCGAGCTCTCGCTCCAGATCTTCAACCTCCTCAACTTGGGAGACTTCCAGCAGTACACCTACAACGGGGCGAATGCGATCTTCAACCCGAACTTCCTGCAGCCTCGGAACCGGCAATCGGGACGCGGCGTCCAGTTCAACGCCATGTTCCGCTTCTAGCTCGCACACGATCTCGCGTATACATCAAAGGGCTCGCACGCCGTCACCGGACGGCGTGCGGGCTCTCTTTTTTCGGCCGGGTTGCGGAGTCTTCCGACCTGCTGATCGGCAGACGGCATATCGCTCCCCGCCCTCACGGGACGCGGGTCCGGAAACGCCGACCTCCGGCCAGTTACTGTGAAAATGCAGCCCCGCCGGGCTCTCGACAGCCCGGATGGCGCGCCGAACTGCGTAACGCCCATCGAGCAGAAGGGCGAGGACGGCTTGGAACGCCGACCTCCGGCCAGTTCTCCCGGTGGGGGCCGGCACAGCGGCCCGCAGGGCCGCGGCGGCGCAGGCCCCAACCGTCAGGATGGCTCCCTTCTCGGCGCGTACCCCTAAAAACAAGATGGCGCGCGTGCCGGCCCCACCGCGAGAACTGGCCGCTCTCGGCGCTCACGCGCGTTCCACCACCGGCTGTCAGAGGAGGCGCAAACTGCGGCCCGAGCGCGATAGACCGCTCCGTCATCTAGGTTTGACTTTGGGGCGCGACCCTCTCTAGGCTCCGCCTGGAGAGGGGAGGGGGCCCTTTGCTCTCTAGTGCAGATGCATCGTGCGTCAGGAGGCACGCCCATGGCCGCAACCCAACCTATCCCGGTTCGGGAGCTACATGACCTTTTCGAGACGCACCTCCGGTTTGAATTCGCCGAGCGTCGACACAGCCAATATGTGCTGATCTTCCGTGACGCGACAGCGCCCGACACCAATCCAATAGAGCAGCTCCGGTCGGGAGCGCTTTTTTTCGAGAGCATGGAGGCCGCTGTAGACGAGGCGTATCGCCGGGGCATACGACCTGGATACTTCCTGGTCGCCGAGTGCGTCTTCCGCAGCGAACAGCAACCCGCCATATTTCACTCCAGAGTGGGGTAAATGGCCGGTTTCGAGCACCGGTCATCGCATCTCGGTCCCGCTCTCCGCACGAAGGTAGGGATCGGCGACGGGAGCGTGGTATCAGCCCCTTCGGGGCCGCTCTCTCGCGCGATGGCTATCTGGGACACCGGAGCGACTCATTCGCTCATCAGCATGCGCATGATCGTAAAACTTGCGCTTCTCCCCATCGGTTTCTCGCCCCTGCGCTCCATCCGAGACGAGAGGGAGGCAGCCGTCTATTGGGTCTGGATACAGATTCCGAACGGCGCCGGTGGCGCGGCAATGTGGAGAATTCCCGTTTTGGAAGAAGAACTCGGGCCGGATGTCGATTTCCTGATCGGGATGGACATCATCACCAAAGGCGATTTCCATGTGACTCGTGGGAACACAGAAGACAGGCAGTTGTCCTTCCTGGTGTTCACGGTAGCCGAATAGGCCCGTGGCCGGTCCTGTGGGGCTGCCGCCTGACCCGGAATCCACAATTCCGAAACTTGACCACTACCCTTTCTTCAGCCGGGTTGCGGAGTCTTCCAACCGGCTGTTAAACACGCACTTGGCAAACTCTGCCATCGAGGAGGTTCGACCGATGCATGCCCTCGATCGACGCATTTGTGTTCTCGTCTCTATCGTTTTTTTCTCCGGCACGCTGCTCGCGGCGGACGACGGGGAGAGCAGGATCACGCTCCAGGACCTCGTGTCCGGGGAACGCCTCGGCGAGGCCGCGCTCTCCCCCGACGGACGGGACATCGCGTTGGCCCGGGGCGGCCAGATCGTGCTGATGCCGGCCGGCGGTGGCTGGCCGGTTCCCCTGACGACGACGACCGGAGGGAAATCGGGGCTGAGCTGGTCACCGGATGGACGCCATCTCGCCTACGCGAGCCGCGGCCACATCTGGGTGGCCCCCGCGTCGGGAGGCGATCCCCGGCAGCTCACCCACGCGCCCCCCGGTCCCGGAGATCCACGGCGAGCAGCCGACGGCTCGCCACGCTGGTCTCCCGCCGGCAAGTGGATCCTGTTCGAGACCGGGCGGAACGGAAACCAGGACCTCATGGTCGTGAGCGAAGACGGAATGACCACAAGCTTTCTCACCATGACCGAAGCCGACGAAGGGAGCGCCGCCTGGTCACCCGACGGGAAGTGGGTCTCCTACACCGAGCGGGCGCCCGAGTACTTCAGCGGGAAGCTCGAGATCGTCGGCTTCGACCAGGAGGCCGGCGCGGTCCGGGGCGAGCCCGTCGAACTCCACCGCGCCCCGACCGATCGCGGAGGCGGCTGGGCCATCCCCGAGGCCGCCTGGGCGCCGGACGGACAGAGTCTGGTGGTGGTCCTGCAGCACAGCGGCTGGGACAAGCTCTACTCCATTCCGGTGGGCGGCGGCGAGCCGAAGCCCGTTACCGATGGCGACCACGAAGATGGAAGCCCCGTCTTCTCACCCGACGGGGAGTCGCTCGCTTTCGTCTCCAACCGGCAAAACCTCGAGGAGCGGCACGTCTGGATTCTCCCGCTCGACGGCGGCGCGCCGCGCCGGCTGACGCGCGACAGTTGGGTCGTTGAGGGCGCCCCCGAGTGGTCGCCCGACGGGGGCCGCATCTACTTCTCGCGCAGCACGCCGCTCGAGCCGGAAAACCTCATGGTCGCCGATACCGCGACGATGGAAGCGCCCCGGCACGTGACGCGCATCCTTCCCAGAAATTTCGAGCACGCCGGATTTCCGATGCCGGAGGAAGTCCATTACCAGGGGAAGGACGGCCTCGATGTCGCCGCGATGCTGTACAAGCCTCGAGGATTCGAGACGGGAAAGCGATATCCGGCGGTCCTCTGGATTCACGGAGGGCCTGAAGGACAGGACGTCTTCAACTGGGATCCGTGGGCGCTCTTCCTGACCCAGGAGGGCTACGTTGTGCTGCAGCCGAACTACCGCGGCAGCCGGGGCTACGGCGAGGCATTCCGCAATCTGAACGTGGAGGACAGCGGTGGCGGCGAGCTGGACGACGTCGCCGCGGGCGCCCGGTATCTCGTCGAAGGCGGGCTGGCGGACCCGGCGCAGCTCGGCATCGGCGGCGGCAGCCACGGCGGAACCATGGTCGCCTACGCGGTCACGAAGGTTCCACAACTCTTCCAGGCGGCCGTCGAACTCTTCGGCGTCACGGATCGGGCGACCTATATCGAGCGCACCAACCGGGGCTCCGCGATCCGGTGGATCATGAAGATGGGCGGCACGCCCGCCGAAAAGCCCGAGGTCTATCGCCAGGCGAACGTCCTGCTGGACGTCGCCCGCATCGAGACACCGCTACTCGTGATGCACGGGGAGGAAGATCCCCAGGTGCCTCCCTACGAGTCCACCCAATTCGTCAAAGCACTGTCGAAGCACGGCAAGACGCACGCCTATTTCACCTACCCTGGCGAGCCCCATGGTTTCCGGAAGCCGGAACATCGCATCGACGCCTGGACCAAACAGCTCGCCTTCCTCGCGAAATACCTACAGCCGGAGTACGGGAGAGCGATCACGTCCACCGAAGAGCTGGTTCTCAAACGGGGACCGCACTTTCGCTAACAAGGAGCCTTTTCATATGTCGAAGAACACCTTCGCCGTTGCCGTCATCGCCACGCTCTTGGCGACGAGCAACCTCGGCGCCCAGACGAATCCGCTCTGGGGAGAAACGAAGATCAAGAACTACCTGCCGCACATGAGCTGGACGGAAGTCGAGGATCTCCTCACCCGCACCGACATGGTGCTCATGCCGGTGGGCTCGCTCGAACAGCACGGGCCGCACCTTCCCATCGGCACCGACTTTCTGAACGGCCTCGAACGCGCCAAGCTCGTCGCTCAGCAAACCGACGTGCTGGTCGCGCCAATCCTCTTCGTCGGCAATGCCCCCTATCACCTGGGCTTTCCGGGAACCGTCAGCCTGCCGGCGGAAACGATTCAGCAGGTCTACTTCGAGGCCGCCCGGAGCCTGATGCGGCACGGCTTCCGCCGGTTTCTGATTCTGAACTCGCACGGGGGCAATCGCGTCATCTCCCAGTACATCGCGGACCGCATCAATCACGAGACGGAAGGGATTGCCGTCGAGCTGGGCGCGGCGGCGAGGCCGTTTCGCCAGGAAACTCCCGAGGAGTCCTCCTCCGAAGACCCCGTATTCGATCGGCACGGAGGCGTAGGCGAGACGTCGAGTTCCCTCTATCTCATCCCCGATCTGGTGAACCTGGCGAGCGCCCGGACCGCCACCCTCACCATGCCGGAGCACCTGGAGCGAATGGTTCCCGAAGTGGTCGACGGAGATCCCACCGCGCTCCTGGTGTTTCTTGCCGAGAATCTGAAGGCCGAAGAGACCGGCAAGGGCACCTCCACCAGGGAGGTCACCGATACCGGCGTGTGGAGTGTTCGCGATCTGGAGGCATCGAGCCTGGAACGCGGCCGCCGGGATGCGGAAGCTTTCGTCGACGCCGCGGTCGGTTTCATCGAGCGCTGGAAGGAACTCCGCCCGATGCAGTGATCCGTCCCGGCGAGACGTCAGTTCCGACCAACTGGCCAGTACCGCGGCCCGAACAGCCGCGGTACCTGCAGCGCTCGCAGCTTATTGCTGCGCTTCGAACTCCGCTGCTGCGGCCACCGCGCGCGCTCCGAGTTCCTCTTCGGTGAGGTCCTCGACGTGGGTCGCGACGCCCCAGCGATGGCCGAAGGGATCCACGATGGAGCAGAGGCGGTCCCCCCAGAACTGATCGGTCGGAGCCTGGATCTCGCGGGCGCCCTCGGCCATGGCCTTCGCGTGCACCGCGTCCACGTCCGTGACGTAGAGGTGGATCGTGACGGTCGACCCGCCAAGAGTCTCGGGGGAGACGTAACCGGCGTCCGAGGGGGGTCCCGGGAATTCCTGGGCGAGGTAGATCTGGTCCGGTCCGAAACGCAGTTCAGCGTGCATCACCGCACCGTTTTCGCCCTCCATCGAGGAGTCGATGGTGGCGCCGAAGACGTTCTGGTACCAGGCGAGCGCCGCCTGTCCGTCGCTGACGACGAGGTACGGGGTGACCGCGCCGGCGCGGTTCGGGATGTAGTGCTTGGCCTTGGCCATGGGGATCGCTTCTCCTTGCTGAGAATCGTGAAGGGAACGCGGACGGCGCCGCGTCCTCCGAAACGTCCGAAGAACCGGAAAGGTTCAATCGAGGCGCGGATTCTGACCGCTCGCGATCGCGACGTGAACCCCTACGGAAGACCGGCGTCCCCAAACCGGGGACGGTCCCGTCCTGCCACCAGGAGACCCGCGAGCTGGCGGCGGCCGAGCCAGTAGGTCAGATCGCGTGGGTGGCCGATGTCCCAGATCGCGATGTCCGCCCGCTTCCCCACCTCGAGCGTCCCCCGGTCGTCCTGAAGCCCGAGCGCCCGCGCGGCATGCCGGGTCACCCCGGCCAGACACTCCGCGGGCGTCAATCCGAAGAGGCGGGAGGCGAGCGCCATCGCTTCCGGGAGCGAACCGAGCGGCGAGGTCCCGGGGTTGCAGTCAGTTGCCACCGCCATCGGTACGCCGCACCGGCGCAAGGCGCCGACGGGAGGGCGGCGGTCTTCGTCCAGCGTCAGGCACGCTCCCGGCAGCAGTACGGCCACCGTTCCGGCGCGGCTCAAGGCTTCGATTCCGGCGGCGGAGGAGTATTCGAGATGGTCGGCGGAGAGCGCCCCGAAGCGGGCCGCGAGTTCCGCGCCGCCCCCGTCGCTCAGTTGATCGGCATGCAGCTTGACCGGCAGCCCCAGCGCCCGGGCGCGCTCGAACAGACCCGTGATCTGCGCGGCGTTGAACGCAATCCCCTCGCAGAAGGCGTCCACGGCATCGGCAAGACCCGCCGCCATCACCCGCGGCATCACGTCGTCGCCGACGAACGCCAGGTAGTCGTCCGGCCTTCCCGCGAACTCCGGGGGCACCGCATGCGCCGCCAGGAGCGTGGTCCGCACGGTCAGCCCCGAGGCGCGGCCGAGCCGGCGCGCCACTTCCAGCATCCGGATCTCGGTATCGCCGTCCAGTCCGTACCCGGACTTGATCTCGACGGTGGCGGTTCCCTGCTCGGCCATCGCCTCCAGCCGGGGGAGCGCGCTTCGGTAGAGCTCTTCCGTGGAGGCCGCCCGGGTAGCGCGCACCGTAGCCATGATCCCGCCGCCGGAGGTCGCCAGTTCTTCGTAACTCGCGCCGCCGAGCCGCGCTTCGAACTCGCCGCCGCGGTCTCCCCCGAACACCAGGTGGGTGTGGCAGTCGATCAGGGCCGGGGTGATCCAGCGTCCGTCAAGCGACCGGGTCTCCGCCGCCTCGTGCGACGGAAGGTTCGAACGCGGCCCGACCCAGGTGATCTCCCGGTCCCGAATCGCGAGCGCCCCGTCTTCGATCGCGCCGTACGCGTCCGGTGCACCGGCCCGCATCGTCGCGATGCGCGCGTCGGTCAGCAGCAGGTCCGAGGGGCTCATGGGTTGCGATGGAGAGCGGTTCGACAATACCGTGGGCGGGCAACGTGTGGACACAGTGGCTTGGGCGACGGAGTTCCCGCCGGGACGAATCCTCATGATGGGGTCCTCCTGCACACCCCGACGGGCACGAAAGCGGCGCGGCGCCCGGCAAGGGGGGCCGGAACTCACCGCGCAATGCGGGGCCAGGAGACCGTGCGGCGCGCTCGCCAGCAAGGGCGCAGCGTCATCAGCGCGGGTTTCGCGCTCCCGCGCGATGCCGACCGGAGGTCGGCGTTCCAAGCCGTCCCCGCGGCTCTTTTCCCTCGGCGATGTGCGGTCTCGCGCGCTTGGCGGCGCGCGATGCCGGTCTGAAGGCCCCCACCGGGAGAACTGGCGGCGTTCCCGAGGCCACATCGTCCATTGGCTGCCGACCCCGGCACAGCAGTGATTCGGATTCTGGCGCGCCGCGCGCTGCTGCGAAGCGGATGGGCGGACGATGTCCTGATCGTCGTTCGTGGCGGGGAAATCGCGGAGGTCACCGTGGGTGAACCGCTGACCGCCGTGCCGGACCTCAAGAACCCGGAGGACCTGGAGAACCTGGAGGCGGGGATCGTCATCCCCGGTCTGGCGAATGCTCACAGCCACGCCTTTCAGCGCGCGCTGGCGGGTCGAACCGAACATCGCTCGGCCACGGGCCGCGATTCGTTCTGGACCTGGCGCGAGCGCATGTACGAACTCACCGGCCGGCTCGATGCCGGCACGCTCGCGGCCATCGCGCGACAGGCGTACGCCGAAATGCTCGCGGTCGGCTACACGTCGGTCGTCGAGTTCCACTACCTGTTCCGGGACCGCCGGGGGCGCGGCGACGGCGACGTCATGTTCGAGGCGCTCGCCCGGGCGGCGCGCGAAAGCGGCATTCGGCTGATCTATGTCCCGGTGCTCTACGAACGTGCCGGGTTCGACCGTCCCGCGCCCGAAGCGAGGCAGCGGCGGTTTGCGATGGATGTCGAGGACTTTTTGGCCCATCACGAACGGGCTGCCGGCGCCGTCTCCGGGCCGGTCACGGTCGGGATCGGCGCCCACAGCCTGCGCGCGGTCGGCGAGCCCTCCCTCCGAAAGGTGGCGGCGCGCGCTGCCGCCTCCGGCGCGCCGATGCACATCCACATCGCCGAGCAGCGCCGGGAGGTCGAGGACTGCCTTGCCGCCCATGGATGCCGCCCGGTGCGTTGGCTGCTGGACCGCTTCGAGGTCGATGGGCGCTGGTGCCTGGTCCACGCTACCCACCTCGACAAGGAGGAAACCCGGGATCTCGCCGCGTCCGGCGCGGTCGTCTGCCTCTGCCCCAGCACGGAGGGCAATCTCGGTGACGGCCTGTTCCCGCTCGAGGATTTTCTTCGCGGCCGGGGCCGGATCGCCATCGGCTCCGACAGCCAGGTGACGATCAACCCCTTCGAGGAACTCCGTTGGCTCGAATACGGACAGCGTCTCCGCTCGGAAACCCGGAACGTCGCTTCCATCGCGGAACTTCACGTGGGGCAGGAACTCTTCGGCCGGGTGCTGGCGGGTGGCGCCCAGGCCAGCGGACAGCGCGAATCCGGGCTGGCGCCCGGCGCGCCCGCCGACCTCGTGGTGCTCGATCCCGACGACCCGCTGCTCGCCGGACACGGCGCCGACACCCTGCTCGATGCGCTGGTGTTCTCGGGCTACCCGTTACCGATCGAGCGCGTCATGGTCCACGGCGAATGGAGAGTCGTGGGCGGCGAACACGTGGATCGCGCCGACACCGCAAGACACTTCGCCGCCGCGATGGCTGGTCTCGGAGCCGGCCACTGATCGAAACCCCAAATGCAGCGCCGCGTGCCATCATCAGGGGAAGAGAAATCGTCATGAAGTCCGTTCCGACCGCAGCCGTCCGTCGTCCATCCGTCAGGGCTCCCACCGGCCCGAACCTCTCGGCGAAGAGCTGGCTCACCGAGGCGCCGCTTCGCATGCTGATGAACAACCTCGACCCGGAAGTTGCGGAACGGCCGGAGGATCTGGTCGTCTACGGAGGAATCGGCAAGGCGGCGCGGAACCACGCCGCCTACGAGGCGATCGTCAAGACGCTCCGTGAACTGGAAGCGGACGAAACCCTCGTCGTCCAGTCCGGCAAGCCGGTCGGCGTCTTCCGGACCCACCCCGATGCCCCGCGCGTGCTGATCGCCAACTCGAACCTCGTCCCCGCCTGGGCCACCTGGAAGCACTTCCGGGAGCTCGACCGGAAGGGTCTGATGATGTTCGGCCAGATGACCGCCGGGTCGTGGATCTACATCGGTAGCCAGGGAATCGTCCAGGGAACCTACGAAACATTCGTGGAACTGGGCCGCCAGCACTACGGCGGCGACCTCGCCGGCCGCTGGATCCTGACCGCCGGACTTGGGGGCATGGGCGGAGCCCAGCCGCTCGCCGCGAAGATGGCAGGGGCGTCCCTGCTGGCGATCGAGTGTCAGGAAGACCGGATCGAAAAACGACTCGCATCGGGATACCTCGACACCCGAGCCGAAACGGTGGATCAGGCGCTGTCATTGATCGAGGAATCGGTCCGGGCCCGCACCCCGCGCTCCGTGGGTCTCCTCGGGAACGCCGCGGAGATCCTTCCCGAACTCCTCGCCCGCGGCGTCCGCCCCGACGCCCTGACCGACCAGACTTCGGCGCACGATCCGGCCAACGGCTATCTGCCGGCGGGGTGGAGCGTCGAGGAGTGGCATTCACGCCGGGCGAGCGAACCCGACGCCGTCGCGGCCGCCGCGGTCCGCTCCATCGCCGTCCATGTCCGCGCGATGCTGGGCTTTCACGATGCCGGGGTGCCCACCTTCGACTACGGCAACAACATCCGCCAGGAAGCGCTCGGTGGCGGCGTGGAACGCGCATTCGACTTTCCCGGGTTCGTGCCCGCCTATGTCCGGCCCCTCTTCTGCCGGGGGATCGGACCGTTTCGCTGGGCGGCGCTCTCGGGAAATCCCGAAGACATCTACCGCACTGACGCCCGGGTCAAGGAACTCATCCCCGACGATCCGCATCTCCACCATTGGCTGGATTCGGCTCGCGAGAACATCCAGTTTCAGGGACTGCCGGCGCGCATCTGCTGGGTGGGGCTGGGCCAGCGCCACCGGCTCGGCCTCGCGTTCAACGAGATGGTCCGCACGGGAGAACTCGAAGCCCCCGTCGTCATCGGCCGCGATCACCTCGACAGTGGATCGGTCGCGAGCCCGAACCGCGAAACCGAGGCGATGCGCGACGGCTCCGACGCGGTATCGGACTGGCCGTTCCTGAACGCCCTGCTGAACACCGCGAGCGGGGCAACGTGGGTTTCGATCCATCACGGCGGCGGCGTCGGGATGGGGTACGCGCAGCACGCCGGATTCGTCATCGTCTGCGACGGCACCGAAGAAGCCGATCGCCGCATCGAGCGGGTGCTCTGGAACGACCCGGCCTCCGGCGTGATGCGGCATGCCGACGCCGGCTACGAGGACGCCATCGCCTGCGCCCGCGAACATCAGCTCAACCTTCCCATGGTCCCGGGCATCAAGGAATCGGGCGGTAACGAATGAGGATAGAGGTCGGCGAGGCGCCAGTCCCGCTCGCAGTCCTGCGGAAAGCCTGGCTGGACCAGGTGAGCGTCGTCCTCAGCGGCGGGGCGCGGCGGCGGATCGCCGCCGCCGCGGACACGATCGAAGCAGCGATCGAGGGAGGCCGGCCCATCTACGGGGTCAACACCGGCTGCGGGCATCTCGCCCATGTCCGCATCGGCGACGAACAACTCGCCGAGCTCCAGGAGAACATCGTTCGCTCGCACGCGGCGGGGGTGGGCGAGGATCTCGGCGACGGGGTCGTGCGCCTCGTGATCCTGACGAAGCTGATGGCGCTCGCCCGCGGCTACTCGGGTGTCCGCATGGCGATCGTCGAGACGCTCGGCGCGCTCCTCGAGCACGGCATCTATCCCCGGATTCCGTCGAAGGGCTCCGCCGGCGCGTCGGGGGACCTGGCGCCGCTCGCGCATCTGGCCGGGGTCCTGATCGGGGAGGGCGAAGCCCGGATTGGGAAGGAGGCCATGAGCGGCGCGGAAGCGCTGCGCCAGGCCGGGGTGGAGCCGATGCGGCTTGCGCCGAAGGAGGGACTCGCGCTCCTGAACGGGACGCAGGTCTCGACCGCCCTGGCGCTCGCCGCCGTTTTTCGGACCGACAACGTCCTGGCCGCCGCGCTGGTAGCCGGTGCGATGTCCACCGATGCGGTCAAGGGCAGCGATGTCCCCTTCGACCGCCGTATCCAGGAAGTGCGGGGCCACCGTGGACAGATTGCCGTCGCCGCCGTGCTGCGCACGCTGATGCAGGGCAGCGAGATCCGCGCCTCGCATCTCACCTGCGATCGAGTCCAGGACCCCTACTCCATCCGCTGCCAGCCCCAGGTGATGGGGGCCTGTCTCGACCTCGTCAGTCATGCCTCGGCGCTACTCGAGACCGAGGCGAACGCAGTGACCGACAACCCGCTGATCTTCACGGAATCGAGCGAAATCCTTTCCGGAGGCAACTTCCACGCCGAACCCGTCGCCTTCGCCGCAGACATGCTGGCTTTGGCCATCGCCGAGATCGGATCGCTCTCCGAGCGGCGCACTGCGCTGCTCGTGGACCCGCACTTAAGCAGCCTCCCCGCCTTCCTGGTCCACGACAGCGGACTGAACAGCGGTTTCATGATGGCCGGGATCACCGCGGCGGCGCTCACTTCCGAGAACAAGGGCCTCGCCCATCCCGCCAGCGTGGACAGTATTCCCACCTCCGCCAACCAGGAGGACCACGTCAGCATGGCGACCCACGGGGCGCGGCGGCTCCACGACATGCTCGACAACCTCGAGCACATCGTTGCCGTCGAGCTTCTCGCGGCAGCTCAGGGAGTGGAGTTCCACCGGCCGGCGAGAAGTTCCGAAGCCCTCGAAGAGGCGCTCGGCGCGGTGCGGAGGATCTCCCCGCCCTACACCAGCGACCGGGCCCTCTCCGCGGACATCAAGGGCGTCGCCGCACTTATCGGGAGCGGCGGTTTCCGGAAATACGCCGCTACCGCGTTTCGCTGAGGATGAATCGGCTGTCCTGACGGGCAAACGGGTGCGCCGGTCGCACGCGGTAGGGCCGCTGCTAGCAGCCTGTGGTGAAACCCAGACGGCGTTCGGCCGGCGATCCATCCCGGCTGAACCGCGTCGCTTCGCGCCGCTCGATCGTTGCGTTTCGGTCGAAATACACCCGGGCCAGTTGCTGTGAAAATGCAGCCGCCCGCGGGAACCCCAACCGCCCAGATGGTGCCGGCCGCAAGGGAACGCCGACCTCTGGCCAGTTCTCCCGGTGGGGGCCGGCACGCGCGGGAGCGCGAAACCTGCGCTGATGACGCCGAGCTCTGCCGACGTGAGTGCCGCACCACCTTTTCATGCCGCAGGGGTGAACGGGCCGACCCGGTCATGTGGGTTTCTCCCGGTGGGGGCTCCTCCCTCACGCGCCTTGTCAGCCGGGCGCCTCGCCCCCACCGGGAGAACTGGCCAGCCTCGGCGCTCACCCGGGTTTCACCACAGGCTGCTAGCGGCCGTCAGTTACGTCTTGGATTCTTGAAGTCCAAGACCCACTGGAGGGCGACGAAGACTTCGTGGTCCGAGATGGTCCCGAACCGCACGCGGTAGTCCGCCTCCAGGTGCGTCAGGGTCCAGGGAAGCTCGTACCGCGCTCCGATCCGCACGTAACTCAAGTGCCCCGGATCGTCGGCAGGGCCGTGGTTCGTCTCCCCGCCAAGCTCGAACCCGGCCCAGACGCCCTGGGGCAAGCGGTGCCGGAAGCGCGCGAAACCGCCGGCGTGCTCGCGCTCGTTCTGGTCCCGGCGGTACACCGCGCTGCGGAAGGTCCGGTTGGACCCGATCGTGCCGTCGAGGTGCAAGGCGGTCTGGCGCCGCGGAATCAGGTCGTCGCCGGTCCCGTCGCGTCCCTCGTAGTGGCCGGCGTCCAGTTTCCAGCGCCCCCCGACGGCCTCGAAGCTGCGGCCCACGCCGGCGATAACGTCCTTGAACCCGTTGGGATCCTCCGCCCAGCCGGACCCCCGCACCACGTGGAGCCGCCCGCTGTAGGCGCCGCGGTCCACGAACAGAAAGACTCCGTTCTCGCGGATCTGGGTCAGCGCCGCGCCGTTCGCGGCGCTGATCATCTGGAAGGCGAAGGGAGCGTCGGTGAACTCGGCCATCCAGAGCGGGGCGCTCCTGCCGGCCCGCAGGCGCACCCCCCCACCCAGGTCGTACTGCACGTAGAGATCGTGAATGCGGGTCTCCCCCACGTCGTAGGAGGCGCGCGCCTGGACGCGGTCACCGATCCGGAAGTCGGACCAGATCGACAGGCGCTGGACCGTGATGTCGCCGAGGTCCGAGAGGTTATCGATGAACCGCCCGCGGAGCCGGAAGTCGTATTCCAAGACCTGGGTGTCGTCAGCGTCGTCGTCCTGGACTGCCTCGGTAGCGGCCGGGCGTTCCTTGGACGGCTTCGCCGGCTCCGCAAGCACCGTCGCGGCGAACAACCCCAGAACCAGCCCCAGGAAGAGCGCCCTCGTCATCTCGACCAAACCTCCTGGTCGAAGGATGGAGCGCCTGGCTCCACGGGTAGGACTTGAACCTACAACCAACGGATTAACAGTCCGCTGCTCTGCCATTGAGCTACCGTGGATTCGGGAAGGCGCTCACGGAAAGGCGGGTGAGTTTAGCAGCGTGTAGACAACGTCACCCGGCGTTCGGCGGGCGATGCATCCCGGCTGAACCGCGCCGCTTCGCGGCCCTCATCGTTGCGCTTCGGTCGAAATACACCCGGGCCAGTTGCTGTGAAAATGCAGCCCCGCGCGGGAACCCCAACGGGCCAGATGGTGCCGGCCGCTCGGGAACGCCGACCTCCGGTCGGCACAGCGGCCCGCAGGGCCGCGGGCGGGTCATTGCTATCCGCCTTCACGGGATGCAGGCACGGGGCCCACAGCGCTCGAAAGGTGTCTGCCACTCCAAGGTACGGATCACGCCGAACGCTGGGATTCCCGCCGAGAAGGGACCGCCTCGGAATTGGGGGTCCTTCCCGCCGCCCGCCTTCGGCGGGCTGTGCCGACCGGAGGTCGGCGTTCCCGAGCGGCCGTCACCACCTTGCACCTTCGGCGTTCCGCGTCTGCGCCTCTTCATGCCCGGCGGGGTGGGCAGGCGGACCGATCATGGGGGTTTCTCCCGGTGTGGGAGTTCAAACCGGCACCCCCCCGTCGCGGGGCGAGACGGCGTACTTCCCAGTTCCGGGATGGCGCACGTGTCGGCGCATACCCCACCGGACAGAGCCGCACAGGCTGCTAGAGAGCGCTGCGGTGGTGCAGCGCCTCCGCCATGGTGGTCTCGTCGGTGTGAACCAATTCGCTTCCCATCGGGATGCCGATTCCTATGCGAGTCACCCGAATGCCCTGAGGCTTCAACAGGTGCGCCAGCCAGGCGGCGGCGGCCTCCCCGTCGTGGGTGGGATTCGTGGCCACGATCACTTCTTCGAAGTGGCCGTCGCGGACACGCTGGAGCAGGCTGGCCAGGCTGCGCTCTTCCTCCGGATCTCCGTGAGGGGGGAAAGCGATTCCCCCCAGCACGTGGTACCGACCGTTGAAGATCTTCGCTTTTTCGACGGCCTCGATGTCTGCCGGATCCTCGACGACGCAGAGCACCGCGTCGTCGCGGCTCGGGTTCCTGCAATAACCGCAAGGCTGGGCGTCGGCGAAGTTGCCGCACACGCGGCACCGGGACACCCGGTCATGCAGGGTGGACGCGGCACCTCCGAGGGCTTCGGCACGCTCCCGTCCTCCCTGGAGCAGGTGGAACGCGATTCGCTGCGCGGATTTTTCCCCGATCCCCGGGAGTCGCCTCAGTTCACCGATGAGTCGTGACAGCGGCTCCGGCAGGCCGCTCATTTACCGCCGGTGAGCTGTCCGAGTTCTTCGATCGAACCCAGCCTTTCCTGCATCTGCTGCTCGATCTTCCGGGAGGCGTCATTGATCGCCGCCTTCACCAGGTCCTCGAGAAGTTCCACGTCACCCGACCGCACCGTTTCCGGGTCGATCGTCACCCGCCGCACCTGGCGGGCGCCATTCATCCGCACCTTGACCATGCCGCCACCGGCGGCTCCTTCACCCTCCAGGGACTCGATCTGCCGCTTGAGCTTGCGGAGCTGTCCCATCTGCTGGGTGACCTGGTGAATTTTCGAAAACATCGCTCGTTTTCCTCCTTCGCACCGGAACTTTCCGTCCCGGGGCGACAATGGACTTTGTTGGGTTTTGCTTACCCTCAGTGCTCCGATTCCAGGGGGGACTCTCCCGGCAGAGGCCTCGCCGAAACGATAGTGCCTCCGAAGGTCTGCTGATACTTCTCGACAATAGGGGGTGGATCCAGCTTGAGCAAGCCGCTGCTTCCGGACGCCGTTGATTCGGCCGCGGATTCGGAAGGGGCCTTGGAAGGAACTGGGGATGGAACTGGGGATGGAACTGGAGAAGCGGGGGCAGGCGATTTCGCCGGAGGGGGGCCGCTACCGCCGGTGTTCGGGGCCGCCGTCTTGGCGCCAGGCTGGTCAAGCTGATCGAGAAGGCGGTCGAACGCGGCCAGGCGCGGCATTTCGACCAGTCGCAGCAGCGCCATCTCGAGGTGGAACCTGGGCTCGGGGGACCAGCGCAATCCGTCTTCGATCCGGGTGAGGACATCAAGGCTGCGCAGCAGATCTTCCTCGCTGAAGCGGTCCGCGAATTCGGCGAGCCGCTCGCGCTCCTGCGGCCACTCCAGGAGGTCGGGTCGGTCGGGCGCCACCCGAACCACCGTCAGGTCCCGCAGGTAGTGCATGAGCAGGGTGACGAAGTGCTTCAGATCCCGGCCCTCGCTCACGAGTTCCTCGACGATTTCGAAGACCGCCCGGCGGTCTCCTTCGACGATCGCCGCGCTGGCGCGGCGGCAGATCTGCACGTTCGGAACCCCGATCACCTCACTCACATCCTCGGCGGTGACCGCCCCGTCCACCGCCGCGATCACCTGGTCGAGCGCCGATAGCGCATCCCGGAGGCTCCCCTGCCCGAACCGGGCGATCTGGGCCAGGGCCTCCGGCGCGACCTCGAATCCCTGGTCGTCCGCGATGTGACGCAGCCGTTCGACCACGACCCGCTGGGTCACGGCGCGGAATTCGAACTCCTGGCAGCGCGAGAGGATGGTGTCCGGGATCCGATGGATCTCGGTAGTGGCGAAGATGAACTTGACGTGGGGAGGGGGTTCCTCAAGCGTCTTCAGGAGCGCGTTGAAAGCGCCCCCGCTCAGCATGTGGACTTCGTCCACCAGAAAGATCTTGAACCGGTCGCGCGCCGGGGTGTAGTGCGCGGTCTCGATGATTTCGCGCGCCTTTTCCACGCTGTTGTTGCTCGCGCCGTCGATCTCGGGCACGTCCCGTGAATAACCGCCGGCAATCTCGCGGCAGGAAGGACACGTCCCGCAGGGCTCCGGATTCGGGCCTTCGCCCGCCGAGCAGTTGAGCGCCTTCGCGAGAATCCGGGCGGTGGTGGTCTTTCCCACCCCCCGAGGCCCGGCGAACAGGAATGCGTGCCAGATACGGTTCTTCCGAATCGCGTTCTGAAGAGTCCGGGCGATCGCCTCCTGCCCCACCAGGTCCGCGAAGGTCTGGGGGCGGTAGCGGAGCGCCAGCACCTGGTAGTCGTCGGCGCGCGCAGAGGAAGGCGTCTCCGGGGTCGGCGCCGCTTTGTCGGTGACGGGCGCCGCTCCCTGCGGGTCGCCGGCCGGCGCATCGGCTGCGGCAGCCGGTTCGGGGGAGATCTGCTCCTCGGCCTCGCTCGCGATCCCGGCTTCCTGCACCGCCGGCTCCACGTCGTTCGCGGGCGGCTGCGGATCAGGGCCGGGCGGACCGCCGAACAGACTCCCGGGAGGACTCATAAGACGGAGAGACTAACGCCAGCGACGCCGGAAGGATGCTTCAAGAGGGAGGCACCCCCAGCGCGATTTTGCCGCCGTGCCGATCCGCGTTCTCGCGGTCGTCTGTCGAGGGGAAAGTCTCCCGTCACCACCCTGATTGGCTTGTGCGAGATTCCGGTTGTCCGAACCGCAGCCGTCGTGTCCACCCGAGCCGTAGCGGGGTAGCATTCCACGTTCCGCTGGAACCCGGAGGGGTGCAAGAGTGGCTGAATTGGCCAGCCCGGAAAGCTGGTGTACCGGCAACGGTACCGTGGGTTCGAATCCCACCCCCTCCGCTCGGCCGGGCGGTCCGCTGACGGGGCCTTTTGTTCCGTAGAGCGTTTCGTCGCCGAGGCTCGATGTAGTCCAAGGCCCCGTCAGCGAACCGTCCGGCGCTGCGCGCCGGAAATCGCAAATCCCTGCGGGATTCGCGATTCGAGCTGTTCTTTTTGTGAAAGGGGGGGTGCCCCCTTTTCACACTTTCCCCCCGGTCAGGCGGGCAGCGAACAGAGTTCGCTGCCATCTGTTTTTTTGCGTGTGGCAGTACGCCTGTAGTGGCGCAAAGGCCAGCGAACGCCGACGTCCTGGTCGACACAGCCCGCCGAAGGCGGGCGGGAGTGCGTATTGATGATCAGGTCAGATGGGGCACAGGCGGGGGAAAACGCACAGCGCCGAGCGCGAAAAAGCGCGGGGACGGCTTGGAACGCCGACCTCCGGTCGGCATCGCGCGGGAGCGCGAAACCAGCGCTGATGACGCTGCGCCCTGACAACGTGAGTGTCGCACCCTCTCACACCATCCAACGGGTGTTCTGCCCTGTTTGTGAAGCTTCCGTCGAGGGAGATGAGGCTCGTCGGATGGATTCTGATCTGAACCGCCGATACGCACGTCAACAGGGCCGCAATATCCTCATGGGTAGGGCCGGGGTGGTCCGCTCATCAGACGACGAAATCTCCGATACAGCCTTTCCCTACATCCTCGTGGTGAAAGACTCGGAGCCATGAGAGGCCACGGAGTTGAGGGTTCCGGGACCGTGCGGGAAGCCCCGTTGGGGCTGTCGGCGCGAGTGGCATCCTCGTCGGGCGGCCGAGCTCCGGAAAGTCGCAGCTTCGTCCTCCCTGTCGGCCCTATGCCCGTGAATCGTCGCCGTCTGCACGGTGTCCCCATTCTCCGCAGTGAGGATCAGCCTAGTGGGATCCACACTCCACCCGGTTGCATCCCCGATGGTCAGGTGCCGCTGTGTTGTTTCTCAACTGCCTCCTGGAACCTCTTTCGCAGGATCCGGCGTTCCTCCGGGGTCAAATCGCGCCCGATCCTCTCGCGACACGAGGCCAACAGAGGTCGATCATAGTCTGACGGGACGCCGATTGAATGGCGCCAGAACTCCCGAAGCTCCCGGATTTGCGGTTCAGTGAGATCGCGCACGAAGTCCTCGACATGTTCTTCGAGCGTTTCCAAGACCTGCGTCTCCGAGACGGGGGCGTCGTCCACGGAAGCCGGGCCTGCGCCGCGCGTCTGAGCAATCTCTTCGTCCACATTCGCTCGGAAGATGTCCCGGAGCCGCGACCCCTCCGGTCCCGTGAGGTCTCGACCCAAGTGTGTCCGACAAGTTGCCAACAATCTTCCGTCATACGGCTGAGGCACTCGGTCCGACAGTCGCAGAGAATCCCGGCAGGCCGAGATGTCGGCGTCCGGGGAAGCCTTGATCAGCTCAGCGACAACCTGCCGGAAGATCGGTTCTGGATCGGATTCAGCTGACCCACTGTCCTCCACGGCAAGCTCGGTTGCATCCCCCGAGACCCGGGATTGCCCGAAAGTCAGAAACTCTGCGACGGTCTCCTTACCCCACTCCGTCTTGGTGTCGACTTCGGACAGAAGGGTCCGTGCCTGAGAACCGCGACTTGGCGCTATTCCCAGAAGATGGACGCGAACTCCCAAACTCTGCGCAATCTCCACCCCGATGCGTACGTCCTCGTCTCCAGACAGCAACACTGCGTCGGAGATAGCCTTGTTTCTTGACAGGTCGACGAGGTCGGTCACGATCAGCGAGTCAACCCCTTTCTGTTGTCCATATTGGTTGATCAGGCCCAATCGAAGTTTCACATTGTCTGCTTCGGCCATGTTCTGCTGTTGGGCCGTCGGACCTCCGCGGGGAACTCCGTCATACCAGTAGATGCGAAGAAGATTCCGGTGCCCGGATTTCTGGAAGGCCAGAGATTTGAGTGCGTCCAACAGGCGTTCCTGGTCCAAATCCGCGTGGCGCTGTTCCTGTCTTGCGCCCGTTAGAGCGGTTGAGCCTTGGGCGAAGAAGTATCCAGCATCGACAAACACGGCGACTCGACGCATTGAATTCCTCCCTTCTGCGCTGACGGCGCATTTGTTTGCGGCTAGGTGCGATGTGCACCGGTCCCATGTGTTTCGCCCCGGAGTCCATGAGGAATGAGAGGCTCATTCCGCGAATTCACAGGAGTTGGATCTCGAACGGAACCGCTCTGGAGGCGAACTCCGACGCCAGACGCTAGTCCTACGCGAAGCGATTAGTGCTGCAAAAATAGGAAAGGGCGGGTAATAGAGGGCCCCCGCAGGGGCCCTCGATAGGCCATCAGCCCCAAGAGATAGCTAGTCGGGACTGCCAGCAATGAGGAGTCTAGCGGCGGCGTTGGCGAACAACAACACCGGTCGCCGAACGGGTGCCGGCCGGGAGGTCCCCTCGCGGGAAGCTTCTCGCGGAACAGGGCGCGACGGGGAGGTGCGGGTCATCGCGTCCCGCTGAGCGATGCGGCGCTGGTCGTTCTTGAGCGGGCGCGAGTACTGGACGAGGGGAGCGGGCTGATCTTCCCGTCGCCGCAGAGGCCGGGCCGGCCCCTCTCCCCGATGACCCTGACGAAGATTCTGCGAGACCAGGGGCTTGCGGAACGGGGGACCGTTCACGGCTTCCGCAGCTCGTTTCGCGATTGGTGCGCAGAGACCGGAAAGCCTCGGGAGGTCGCCGAAGCCGCCCTGGCCCACACGGTCGGGGGAGTCGAGGGCGCGTATTTTCGCTCTGACTTGTACGCGCGCCGGCGGGTGCTCATGGACCAGTGGGCCGCGTTCCTCACGGGGGCGGAGGGGAAGGTGGTGAGGTTCCGTGCCTGACCTTGACGCGCTGAAGGCTCGCATACGTCAGCACCCGGCTTTCCGAGGCGGGCCAGCCGACGAAACCTACTGGCTCAACCTTCTGGAGGTCACGCTCGCTGAGTCTTTGGCTCGGGTCCACGAGTCGCGCCGGACACCGGTTATGGTGAACACCCATGAAGCAATGCCAGAAAAAGCTGTGCAGCGCAGCAGGCGTGGTTTTCCTCGCTTTGTTCGGCGCATGGACAGCGTGCAATCCCGATTCCCCGAACACGTCCGCGACGCAGGAGGCGCAACGAGCCGGGGCATCGAATACGGACTGGCTCGGGGAAGTGGACACTTCAACACTCCCGGGGCTTCTGGCGGTCCTCGATGAAGCCTCCATCGAGCGAGTCAACGCGATCCTGCAAGACGAGCGGGATCCGACTTGGCGAGAGCAACTTGTGAGCGGCGAGCTGACGGCTGATCTCGAAGAGTTGCATTACTGGCGCGGCTTGGCGCGCGCGGACGTGACGACCCCGCTGACCGATGCGGAAGCGGCGTACTTGGAACATGCGCGCAACCGGGCTTCGACCTTCCAGGACATACTCCTGGAGCAGCACGATGATCCCGCGCTACGCGAGCTGTTGGGAAAAGCACCGGGGGAGGTTCAGGACTAGGGCTGGGCCGTAACAACATCCGGACCAAGCTGGGACTGCGGCGGGCCGAGAGCCTACGGCGGCTATCTGCTCTCGATCCACTGAACGCGCGGACTCACCCTCCGCTCGACCGGGCGGTCCGCTGACGGGGCCTTTTGTTCCGTAGAGCGTTTCGTCGCCGAGGCTCGATGTAGTCCAAGGCCCCGTCAGCGAACCGTCCGGCGCTGCGCGCCGGAAATCGCAAATCCCTCCGGGATTCGCGATTCGAGCTGTCTTTTTGTGAAAGGGGGGTCCCCCCTTTCACACTTTCCCCCCGGTCACGCGGGCAGCGAACGAAGTTCGCTGCCATTGTTTTTGCGCGTTCGGCAGTACGCCACCACGCATGAAACGCCGGGACCGCTTGGAACGCCGACCTCTGGTCGGCATCGCGCGGGAGCGCGAAACCAGCGCTGATTAAGCTGCGCTCTACTGACGTGAGCGTCGCACCCTCTCACAATCCCGAATAGTGCGACCGCTCACCGCCTCCAGCAGCGAAAGCGCGCCGTGCTACGTTGGTGTTGGGCGCATGGCTACGTCGAGCAGAACGTGACCGGGAAAGGAATCGAGGGCGCGCTGCCGGCCATGCCGGCCGTCAAGGCGCACTTCCGGGCGCTGCCGTACCGGGAAGTAGCGGCGGCGCTTGAAACCGTGGACGGGTCGAAGGCGAGCAAGGCGGCCAAACTTTGCCTCCGGTTCCTGATCCTGACGGCGGCTCGATCCGGGGAGGCGCGAGGCGCGACTTGTCGTATTTTTGTATACTCTGGCCTGACATGAAACGAAGTCGGAATCGGACTCTTGAGGAGCGTATTGCGCTGCGTATTCAGCGCCAGAAGGCGAGGAATGTTTTCGTGCGGAGCGACTTTCGGGATCTGGGTGGCTACGACCAGGTTGGTCGTGGCTTGAAGCGGTTGGCCGACGGGGACCGACTCGTGAGAATCGGCTACGGGCTCTATGCCCGGTCCGCGACCGCCCCGATTTCTCGTGCCACGGTCCCGCAACAGCCACTCCCGATGCTCGCGGCCGAGGCACTCGACCGGTTGAAGGTGAAAACGGCACCGTCAACATTTGACCGAGCCTATAACGAAGGGACCTCGACCCAGGTTCCTACCGGCCGGGTGATCGGTGTCAAGGGCCGCTTCTCACGCAAGATCCGCTACGGTGGGCAGAACATCGTCTTTGAGCGCTCTTCCGGATAGGCAGCTTCTCCTCGCGATCGCAGCGGAGCTCGGTGTCGATCCGTCGCTGGTCGAGAAGGACTGGCACGCCGTGCGGGTTGTTGCCGTGGTGCAGGGCGCGCAGAAGGAAGGATGGCGCGCTGCCTTTTGCGGTGGTACCAGCCTGTCCAAGGGATACGGTCTGGTCAAGCGGTTCTCGGAAGATCTCGATTTCAGGCTCTTCGCCCCCGGGATTGATCCCAAACGCTCTCGGCGCCGAAGCTGCCGCGAGGCGTTGATCGAGGCACTCCGCAACACCGCGGAGTGGACGATTCGGGAGGAAGACATACAGGTACGCAATGCAAGTCGCACCTTCAAGTGCGAGATTGCCTATCCGTTCGTGTTCGATCAGTCGCCCATCCTGCGGCGCAAGATCTCTCTCGATGTGACTTTCGGCGTGCCCGCGGTTTCACCGGAAGAACGGCCCGTCAGGAGCTTTGTTGCCGAAGCTCGGCGCGACCCTCCGGAGGTCCCGAGCATCGCATGCATGGCGCCGGTGGAGATAGCCGCGGAAAAGCTCAGCGCCCTGACCTGGCGCGTGCTCACCCGAAGACGCGGCATCGGGAATGACGACCCCACTCCTGGTCGGCACAGCCCGCCGAAGGCGGGCGGGAGTGCGTACGGCTGATCAGGTCAGATGGGGCACAGGCGGGGGAAAACGCGTAGTGCCGAGCGCGAAAAAGCGCGGGGACGGCTTGGAACGCCGACCTCCGGTCGGCATCGCGCGGGAGCGCGAAACCAGGGCTGATGACGCTGCGCTCCGCTGACGTGCGTGTCGCATCCTCTCACGATCCCGGATAGTGCGACCGCTCACCGCCTCTAGCAGCAAAAGCGTCCGGTGCTGCGATGGTGTTGGGCGCATGGCTACGTCGAGCAGAACGTGGCCGGGGAAGGAATCGAGGGCGCGCTGCCGGCCATGCCGGCCGTCAAGGCGCACTTCCGGGCGCTGCCGTACCGGGAAGTAGCGGCGGCGCTTGAAACCGTGGATGGGTCGAAGGCGAGCAAGGCGGCCAAACTTTGCCTCCGGTTCCTGGTCCTGACGGCGGCGCGATCCGGGGAGCCTCGCGGAGCGCGATGGAGCGAGATAGATACTGAGGCCTGCGAGTGGCGCATCCCCGGTGATCGGACGAAGACCGGAGCGCCCCATCGGGTTCCCCTTTCGCCGGAGGCGATGGCCGTCCTGGAGCGGGCGCGCGGCGTCGACGACGGCAGCGCCCTGGTCTTTCCGGGTCGCCAGCGCGGTTGGAAACTCTCCAATATGACGCTGACGAAGATTCTCCGAGAGCGGGGACTTGCGGATCGGGCGACAGTTCACGGATTCCGCTCTGCCTTCCGCGACTGGTGCGCGGAGACGGGCGCGCCGCGAGAGCTCGCAGAGGCGGCGCTGGCGCACACGGTGGGAGGAGTCGAGGGGGCGTACTTCCGCTCCGACCTATTTGAGCGCCGCCGCGCGCTCATGGAATCTTGGGGAGCGTTCCTGGCCGACTAGCTAGACACGAGCTCCGGCCCCGCTAAGCCCCCAACCGAGCCAACCGTCTCGGTCACTCCCCCCGAGATTGCTAAGGAAACACTGACTCCGAGATGCGAGACGCAATTGCACATCTACCGTGACGCCGTGCGGCTTGCCATCCCTAACTTGGAGAAGCGCCGGCGGGAATAGGACTACGAACGTAAGTTATTGATCCCAGGACACCGCGTGACACGGATTCACATGATGCTCCACGTCTTGACCCCCGGCCGATTCTCTCCAGGAGCGGCCGAACAATGTCCATCCCGCTACGCCGCTCGACAGTCGCTGCCCCCCTGCACCCTGATCACATATATTCGCCCCCAACAAGGCCATCCCATTGAAACGCTGTCTCTCTTCCCTCGTCCCCACCCTCGCTGCCCTCGCGCTCGCTTCCGCGTGCACCGACGCTCGCCCCCATTCCGATCTCATGGCCGACGCTGCCGCCGCCCTCAAAGCGATCCATCTCGAGCGCGCCATGCACCGCTTCGATGCGGCCCGGACTGCCAAGCCTGAAGACGCAGAGGCGCATCGCCAATACGCTCTGCTCGCCCGCTACTTCGACCTGCATGCGAAGGCGGCCAAGGCGTGGGAGCGTGTCCTCGCACTTGAGCCGGGGGATGCAGCGGCGTGGGGCGGGTATTTCCATGCGCTGCGCTGGGCTGGAACGATTGAGATGGATCGCAGGCACTGGGAGAAGCTGTTGCAAGTCCTTCCCGACGCACTACGCAACGCGAGTCAGCGACCCGAGCTGTACGGCAACGCCCAGAAAGTGGCAGCGGATCTAGGGCAACTCGAGGCTTACAACGCGGTCCTGATGAACCGTCGTGAAGCAAAGGCACACAACCCGGTGTTTCTCCATCACCTCGGCGAGGCTCAGGTGGCACTCGCGGATCTGGAAGAGGGTAATCGGAGCCAAGTTCTGAAGGACGCGATCCGCACGGAGCTTGACGAGTTGGCGGCGCGGAACAGGGACATCAACGAGGTCGGGGCACCGATCCTCTACCGGCTGGCGAAGGGCTTCGACTTCCTCGGGTCTGGCGCTGAGGCGGAATTCTGGCTCTCGCGGCTGCTAGCGGCCCCAGACCGCGGGGTGCTGGCTGACGATCTGCACTACTGGGAGCTGGTCAGAAAGTTCCAGACCCTCTTTCGGACCCTTCGCAACGGTCCGTTGGCCGCAGAGTCAATGGATGAGTTGTCGCGAATCATCGGCGAGGGAATGAACTCGCCGAGGCTGCCCGAGCGTTCCGCATGGGTCTTCCGCCGCGTGTCAGTTGTCAGGGCGATAGCGGATCAATCCGTGGCCGAGGAATCGAAGCAAGGCAACGACCCCATTTCCACGGCGACCGAGCCACAGAGACCAGGGCTCGCACCGCAGTACGCCGAATCCCTCTTTGGAGCGGTCATGGACCAGATCACTTGGCGGACCCCCGGGCGCATCTCGTCGCTGAGCCGCCTGCTCTACTACGGAATCGAACCACAGAGGGTTCTGGAGCAGGCGATCAATCTGGAGGAGGCACTACGCGCCGACCGTCCGGGCTACCTACGTCCCGGAAGGGGCGAGGCGCGGGAGCGTTCCAGGCAGTCCGCTGTCACCACCGCCCGCGTCCTGCAGGCTCGCGCGTTGGCGCAGCTGGGCGAAATCGAAGCGGCGGGCCGGCTGTTCGAGCAGCTTGCGACGGAGTCTCCGGGCAGCCAGACGCTCGCGGAGTTCGGGCGCCATCTCATGCGCACCCACGAGTCCGAGCGCGGCTTCGACATGCTCGTGGAAGCGCTCGCCCACGGTGGAGACTGGCGCCGCGCCGCGGAAGAGGCCGCTGCGGCCGCCGGTCTACCGGCCGAGGTCGTCGATGAACGGCTCGCGGTGCGGCAACCCGTCGTGCAGGCGGAGCTGGAAGTAAGGGCCCTCGGCGAGCGTCTTGACCTCAAACCGCCCGACCTCGCCCTGCCCGATCAGAACGGCGTCGAGTGGGCGCTCCGCGACCTGGCCGGCAAGGTCGTCGTTCTCAAGTTCTGGGCGTCATGGTGCGGATACTGCCTCGCAGAGTTCCCGCATTTCGTGAAGCTACTGGAGAAGTACGAAGGCGACGACGAAGTCGTATTCCTCACCCTCGCGACAGCGGGCTCCTCCCGCGCGGATGTGAGCGAGTTACTCCTAGAAAACGGTTACGCCTTCCCGGTGCTCTTCGACGACGAAGGCAAGAACTTGGACTTCGAGATCGCCGGGTACCCCACGACCTTCTTCCTGGACCCGGACGGACTGATCCAATTCAAGCGCGAGGGGTTCCACGAAGACGGATACGAGCGCCAGACGACCATTCGAATCGACGCACTGCGCCCGAGTGCAGTGCGTGCGTCGCTCGGAAGCTCCGGTTCGCGATGAGGTCGGATTCGTTTCCCCGGCCCAGCCCAGCCGCGACGCCGAAGGACCCCTTGCTCCTAATGAGATGCTTCCCGTAGGCAATTCGCGTACGAGTACCGGCGGCAAAGTTCAGGTGGCCGAAATTCCGGCGGCAGCCATCGCCGTTCCGCGGTGCATTCTGACCGGCTCGGACTCCGCAAACGGCCCGGACAACTTCCGTGAATCTGAATTCGCCGAATCTGAATCCGGACATCGCTAACGCTCTCCGCACTCCATCCGTATGTTCAAGACACGAGACCTGTTGAATTCCATAGACGCATCTGGGCACGCGAAGATGCAAAAGCAGTTTTGGCGCGCACGGCTAATGGATCCAGATCAGACGTTTGTTGACCAGTTTTCTCAACCTCCACAGGTGCTATACAGATACATCCCTGCCCATCGATTGGACAGTGCTCTGCCTAATGAGAAGGCGTGTTCTTTCCGCGCCACGCCGCCCAACGAACTAAACGACATCAACGAAATCAATTTCAAACCCACGTTCGCTGACGGCGAGAGAAATCGCGAGGCCATCAATCAAGAATACGCTTTGACTCTAACCGCATTGTTCCCAGCATCGTCCGTTTCTGCCGATGATGTGGAACGACGTCGCCAAAAGAATCCCTTCGGGTATGGAGCGGAACTCACCTCTGACCAGTTGTCAAAACGATACGGAGTCACATCATTTTCGACTCGGGGGAATGATGTGAAAATGTGGTCGCATTACGCTGACGATTGCCGAGGCGTTGTCATCGGCTACAACGTCGACCTTTGGGTGAGGCACCTACTCGGTACTTCGATAATCAGACAGGTGAACTATGTGAATGAGCTTCCGTATGTTATTGATCCGCGCGTTGTCAACCAAGAAAACGCATACGCATTCATGTCTCGCAAAGGGGCTGCCTGGGAGTATGAACAAGAGTGGCGCTTGATTACGGAATTGTCGAAGACACAGCAGTCTGGAAAGGATATTGCGGTCATTACCGTCCCTCAAAAATCTGTGTCGTCCATCCTTATCACTGATCGCACTTCGCAGGACACAGTGGACATCATCGTTCGGCGGCTGAACAATCCGTCGAACGACTATCGAATATGGTGGATTAGCAGGATGCAGAGAGGACGCGATGCGTCGACATTAGCCTCCGTCGGACAGATGAAGACGCGCGCTCAACGCGACATTCGGACGCGTGTCAATGGGATCGGGGAACTGGACGAGAATGTGATTTGAGGAGTTGACAGAGTTGGAGTACGCGCCTGGGAGTGGACGGGTTCAGACCGCGATGGACCTCGGTTCTGGCGCCGGATCGCCAGGTGGGGAGCGAAACGATGCGGGCACCGGAGGATGGGCTGGAGATGCGACGGCTCCCTCCGGGCCGCGGAACGCAGCGAATCGCCTGCCACCTGGCCGCTGAATCAGCCTCCAGGCTGTCGCCGAATTACCCTCTGGACTATCGCCGAATTACCCTCTGGACTGCTGGCTAGTCAGGCGAGGGCTCCCAACGTGGCAACGGCCACGACCAGGAATTCCCACGGAGGTACATGGCCCCCGGGGACGGCGGCGGCTTGACCGGGCGCGACGCACAGCCGTACGCTGCCCACATCAGTCCCTGACCGTTGTGGAGAGAGTTATGCGCAGGTCGAATCAGGCCCTTGTCGTTCTCGCGTTCATTTTTTCCGTGGTTCTCGCGGGTTGTGCTCAGGAAGCCGACCCGGCGGACACGATCTTCCACGGCGACCACATCGTCACCATGGACCCGCGACGTCCCACCGTGGAAGCGGTCGCAGTGCGTGGCGAAACCATCGTGGCCGCCGGACCGATGGACGAGGTGATGGCGCTCGAAGCGCCGTCCACGCGGGTGGTGGATCTGGGAGACCACGCGCTCCTGCCCGGCTTCATCGACGCCCACGGCCACTTCCTGGGAGCGGGCCGCGACCAGGTGTTGCTGGTGGGGCTGCACCCGCCGCCGGTGGGAGACGTGAACAACATCGACGACATCGTGCGCAAGGTCCGGGCGTGGATCGACGAGCACGACATTCCTCCCGGAGAGCCGGTGACCGGACGCGGCTACGACGACTCTCTGCTCGAGGAGGGCCGCCATCCCACTCGCGAGGATCTGGACCGCGCGTCGACCGAACATCCCATCATCCTCACCCATGTGTCGGGACACCTGGTCGCGACCAACTCCGCCCTGCTCGCGGCCAGCAACATCACCGCCGACACGCCGGATCCGCCCGGCGGCCTGATCCGCCGCATCGAGGGCTCGATGGAGCCCGACGGGGTGCTGGAAGAAACCGCCCGCGGACTGCTGGCGTTCGAACGGAGGCCCACTCCGTCCGGGGAGGCGCTCGGCGACCTGATCCGCCAGTCCATCGACATTTACCTGAGCCACGGCACAACCACCATCCAGGACGGCGGAATCACCCCCGAGCACGCGGCGATCCTCCAGGCGGCCGCCGACCGGGAGCCCTTCAAGGCGGATGTCGCGGCCTTCATTCGCAAGCTCGGCGCGCCCGACGAGGTCCCGGGCGTGCCTTACACGCGGGGATACCGCAGCGGGTTCCGGGTGGCCGGGGTGAAGCTCATGCTGGACGGCTCTCCCCAGGGACGCACGGCCTGGGTCACGATCCCGTACGAGGAGGGCCCGCCGGGCGCGCCGCCGGACTATGTGGCCTACGGCGTGATGGATCCCGACGAGTACAAGGCCCAGGCGGACCAGTTGATCGAGGCGGGCATCCCGATCATCGTGCACTCCAACGGCGATGCGGCGATGGATCTCATGATCGACGGAGTGGACGAAGCGGTCGCGGACATGGATCCCATGCCCGACCATCGCTCCGTCATCATCCACGCCCAGCTCATGCGCGCGGACCAGCTCGACCGCGCCGCGGAGTTGAACGTCGTGCCCTCGTTCTTCGCGGCGCACTCCTTCTTCTGGGGCGACTGGCACCGGCGCAGCTTCGGCGAGGAGCGGGGCAACAACGTCAGCCCGGTGGGTTGGGCCCTCGAACGGGGGGTGAACTTCACGGTCCACAACGACGCCTCGGTGGTCCCGCCGCACATGATGCGCCTGGTCTCGATCACCGTGAACCGCAAGACCCGCAGCGGGCACATCCTCGGGCCGCACCAGCGGCCGACGGTGATGCAGGCGCTACACGCGGTGACGCTCGGAGGCGCCTACCAGTACTTCGAGGAGGACACCAAGGGTTCGATCACGGTCGGAAAGCAGGCGGACCTGGTGATTCTGGGAGAGAGCCCGCTGACCGCGGACCCGGAGAACCTGGAGTTCATCCCGATCCTGGAGACGTTTTCGCGGGGCAGGTCGGTATTCACGATCTCGGCTGAGCCCGAGTCGTAGCCCGCATTTCTCAGACTGCTGCCCTCGTCGAACCGACGTCTGAGCCATCCGGGGCTGTTTCCGTCTTGCGCTTCGCCTCCCTTCGGGCCCCCACCGGGAGAAACCCACATGATCGGTTTCTCCTGCACACCCCGCCCGTCATGAAAAAGCCGCGGCCTTCACCTTGGTATGGCGCAACGTCAGCGGCGCTGGTTTCGCGCTCCCGCGCGATGCCGGCCGAAGGCCGGCGTTCCCGGCCCCTGCGCCATGCGGGGGAGCAGCGATACGCGACTCCGCCTGTTACTCCTGCCGCTCGAAGATCAGGTCGCGCACTCTCCCGCCGGTCACGGTGAAGCCGTTGATCCGACCCGCGCCGTCGCGAACGAAGCGCACTTCGGGCAGGAACCACTGGTCGCCCGTGAAGGTGTCGGCACCGGTCGGTGAGAGCACGGTCGGGTCGTTGCGCCAATGGCTGGCCACGAGACGGGCCTCCGCATCGACTTCGAGATCGTAGGTGCTGTCCAGTTCAGGGCTGCGATAGCTGCCCGCGTACTCCTGCAACGCCTCGGCGGTCAGTTCGGGGCCTTCGGGGTCGGGCTCGGGCTCGGCGTCCTCCGGCTCGGGCCCTAAGAGATCGCCGATGTAAACCTCGGCCACGCTGCGAGCCCGTTCGGCAGGATCGCAGTCCGCAACGTTGCAAAAGACCGCGATCGAAAGGTTCTGCTCCGGGAAGCGCACGAAATTGGTGCGGTAACCCACCCACGAACCCCCGTGACCGAAGGTCGGCAGCCCCCGATATTCAGTCACGGTCAGGCCATGGGCGTAGTCCAGGGTGTCGCCGTTCGTGAGCACGCCCTGCTGCACCATCGTGCGAAGCATCTCCTCGCCGCCGACCTGCCCGGTCTCATAGTTGCGCATCCAGAGGATGAAGTCGTCGATGGTGGTGTTCAGCGACGAGGAAGCCAGCGCGGTGAGCTGGTTGGGCATCCGCTGGAAGCCCTCGCCATCGACGACTGGCGCGTAAGACTCCGCCCGGCCGGGCACAACCTCCAGGTAGTCGTCCGAGAAGTGGGTGCGGGTCATCCCGAGGGGCGCGAAGATCCGCGATTCGGTGTAGTCGCGGAACGTCATCCCCGACTGCACCTCGATCACGCGCGCCAGCAGGTTGTAGGCCGTGTTCGAATAGGCGTACTCCGAGCCGGGCGGGAAGTTGATCGCCCGCTGGTGGTAGAGCATCCGCAGGATCTTCTCGAACGAGATGACATCGGTGAAGCCGATCCCGCCGAGCGCCATCGTGTGCGGCCAGTCGCGAATCCCGCTCGTGTGGTGGATCAGGTGGCGCGCCGTGATTACCGCGCCGAAGTCGGGCAGTTCAGGGACGTAGCCGCGCACATCCGCATCGAGGTCGAGGTTGCCTTCGGATTCGAGAAGCAGAGCGGCCATGGCGCCGAACTGCTTGGATATCGACGCGATGTCGAAGACCGTTTCCGGCGTGATGGGGACGGCGTGATCGAGGTGCGCGGTGCCGTACCCGGCACGATGGACCACCTCACCATTCCATCGGACCCCCACCGCCGCCCCGGGCCGGTCGCCCCGAAGGTCGGCGAAGATCGCGTCGACTTCCGGATTGGTCGGACCGCCGGAACCGGTCCCGGATCCGGTCCCGGATCCGGTCGTCGTAGGGCCGCAGGCAGCGAGGACCAGGAGGCTGAGCGCGGCCACCGTGGCTTGCGCGATCGAGGTTCTCCGCTTCATGGCTTCGTTTCCTTTCCGTCAGGATCCGGTGGTCCTGGCAGCCGCGGGCGCCACGACGGCGCTCGCCGCGGACCGCAAGGCTCGACGAGTCAGGATGACGACTCGGAAGGGCGATTGCAAGCAACGGATCAACGCGAATGTCCACCTCGTCCTGGCGCGCGAATTCCCGGCACGTGTCGCCAAATCACCCGGTAGATTATCGCCATATCACCCGCTGGACTATCGCCAAATATCCCTGTAAACTGTCGCCGAATCACCCCCGTGGACGGCCCCTCCGCGGTGCCTCGGAGGCGATACGGCTGCCAAACCCGATCATGCGCTACCTGCCCCGCATCGTTGACTCCGAACTGTCGGACCGCCTGCAGAGAGCGGGGGCTGTCGTCATCGAAGGACCAAGAGCATGCGGCAAGACCTCGACGGCCCGCCGGCTTGCCGCGAGCGAAGCGCTGCTGGACACCGACGAGAACGCACGCCGGATGGTGGACGCGGACCCGTCTGCGGCTCTTGCCGGCGCCATCCCCCGCCTCTTTGACGAATGGCAGGTTGCTCCTTCGATCTGGAACCACGTGCGCCGGGCGGTGGATGATCGGAGCGAACCGGGCCAGTTCATCCTCACCGGGTCTGCCGTCCCCGCCGACGACGTCACCCGCCACACCGGCGCCGGACGTTTTTCCCGTCTCAGGATGCGTCCCATGTCGCTGTTCGAACTGGGTATTTCGAGCGGCGACAATTCTCTCGGAGAACTGCTTGACGGCAACCGGCCACCCGCGAAGCCATCGGCGTTGACGGTCTCGTCGGTCGCGGAAGTCCTGTCGGTCGGCGGCTGGCCTGGAAACCTCGATGCGCCGATCGAACGGAACCTCCGCACCAACCGCGACTATCTTGAGGAGATTCGCCGGGTTGACCTTCCGCGCGTCGACGGAAAAGCGCGGGATCCGGTCAGAGTCGGACGCCTGCTGGGTTCGCTGGCGCGGAACGTCGCCACTCCGGTCTCCGTGTCCCGCCTCGCTTCCGACGCCGGCGGATCGGACCGCGCGCTGAAAGCGGACACCGCTGCGGACTACCTCGATGCTCTCGAGCGATTGATGGTGGTGGAAAACCAGCCTGCCTGGTCGCCGCATCTACGCTCGCGGACGGCGCTTCGGACGACGCCGGTGCGGCACTTCACGGATCCATCGCTGGCGGTCGCGGCGCTCAAGGCAACCCCGGCACGGCTCATGAAGGACCTGCGATTCCTCGGCTTCCTTTTCGAGTCGCTGGTCGTCCGAGACCTGCGCATCTACGCGCAGGCCGCCGATGCCGAGGTCTTCCACTACCGCGAGAAAGACGGCCTGGAGGTGGACGCCATCGTGGATGCGGGAGACGGCCGTTGGGCGGCCTTTGAGGTCAAACTCGGCGACCGCTGGGTGGACGATGGCGTGGCCAGTCTTCTCCGGCTCCGGGACCGGTTGCGAGGGAATCGGGACGGCTACAGCGAGCCCTCGGCGCTGTGTGTAATCGTTCCGGGCGGCGGCGGATACCGAATGGAGAACGGGGTCAGCGTCGTCCCAGTGGGCGCGCTCGGGCCGTAGAAGTTCCTCTGCGCGGATTGGGGGTTGCCGTCTTCCCGGCGGTTCCAGAAGATATCCCTCAGAAGCAGGAGGATGACGCGATGAAGCATCTGGCATGGGTGGTCGCGGTCGCGGCCCTGACATTCAGCGCGTGCGGTGGTCCGGACGTCAGCGCTCCGGAGGAAGCCGCGCCCGCGGAAGGCGTTTTCGCCACCATCGCCCCGTTCCAAAGTTACGGCCACGTCCACAGCGCCGACAACGTCGAGGCCATGCGGCCGCGCGTCATGGGCACGCACGGGGTGATCTCCTCGGGGCACTACCTGGCCACCCAGGCCGGGTACGACGTGCTCAAGGCCGGGGGCAACGCCTTCGATGCCGGAGTGACCGCGGGGATGGCGCTCAAGGTGCTCAAGATGGACTACGCAGGATGGACCGGGGTCGCGCCGCTCATCCTCTACAGCGCCGCCGAGGACCGCGTGCTCACCCGGGTCGGGGCGGGGACCTCGCCCGCGCTCGCCACCCTCGACTACTTTCTCGAACACGGCAAGTCGCCCATCAACAACGCGCTGATTCCGGCGGACGTGGATGTCTGGCTCGCCGCTCTCGACCGCTTCGGCACCCTCAGCTTCAGCGAGGCCGCGGCGCCGGCGCTGCGCATCGCGGAGGAGGGCTATCACCTCTACAAGATGCAGAAGCGGATGATCGAGGACCACCTGGACGGGATCCTCGCCTTTCCCTACAACCGCGACTTCTGGTTCCCTAACGGAGTCGGTGAGCAGCGTCTGGGCGACCTCATGGTAAACGCCGACCTGGGGCGGCTCATCCGCTACCTGATGGAGGCCGAGCGGCAGGCGCTGGCGGCGGGAGGAAGTCGTTCCGAAGGGATCCGCGCCGCCCGGGACGCCTTCTACCGGGGCGACCCGGCCCGCGACGTGGACCGTTTCTTCCGGGAGCACGACGGCATCGTCCGCTACGAGGACCTGGCGGGATACGAGAGTCGCTGGGAGGAGCCTCTCGGAACCAGCTTCAACGGCTACGACGTCCACACGGGCGCCGGATGGAGCCAGGGGCCGCGCATCATCCTGATGCTCAACATGCTGGAGAACTACGACCTGCGCGCCCTCGGCTACAACACGCCGGAGTACATCCACCTCGTCTCGCAAGTGATCAACCTGGCGATGTCGGATGTCCACAAGCACGTCGGGGATCCGGATTTCGTGCCTGCTCCGGAGGGGTTGTACGGGAAGCCGTACGCGCGCGAGCGCATTGGGCTCATCGACGAGAAGAGCGCGTTTCAGGACATGCCTCCGTGGGGCGATCCGGAACGGATGGCGGCGGTGGCGGACGACGCACCGACGAGCTTCGTGGCGCCGATGTCGAATCGCACTACCCGTGACCACCCGCAATCGGACGACGCCGAGCGTGCAGCCCACTCCAGCGACACCTCCTCCCTGAATGTCATGGACGGGGAGGGCAACGTGTTCTCCTTCACCGAGAGCGATGGCCACACCTCCACCCCCATGATCCCGGGATGGGGATTCGGGCTGGGCGGCCGGATGTACCAGTTCAACCTGGACCCCGAGCTGGCCAACGTGATGGCGCCCGGGAAGCGCCCTCGCAATTCCAACTCGCCCCTGCTGGTGATGAAGGATGGCCAGCCGTTCATGGGGCTCTCCACCCCCGGCGGCGACCAGCAGTTGCAGTCTCTCCTGCAGGTCTTTCTGAACGTGGTGGTGTGGGGGATGTCCCCCGAGCAGGCCCTGGACCAGCCCCGTTTCGGCAGCTACAACTTCCCGGGCACCGGGAGCGAGGTGAACCTCAATCCCGCGGTCCTCAACCTGGAGGACCGGATCCCGGCCGAGACGGCCGAGGCGTTACGCGCCATGGGCCACGACGTGCGCTCGTGGGGCCTGTGGAACTGGCGCGCGTGCGCTCCCACGGTGACCTGGCGCGACCCGGAAACCGGGCTGATGATCGCGGCGGGGGACGTGAGGCGGGAGACTGCGTCGCTCGGATTCTGAACGGCCGGTAGTCTCGATCAGCGTTAGGGGCGCGCGCCCCTTTCACACTTTCCTCCGGGTAGGGGAACCCGCCGTGCCTGTCGCTATTGCGAATCAGATGTTGAAGTCGTTGCAAAAGTGATGCTGTAATCGTTGCAAAACATCGATTGACCCGCTAGTTTCTCTCCTCGCGAGTCCTCTTTCCGAGAACCGCAGCGCCTTGCCCAAAGCACGAAACTACCGTCCCCGCATCGCCGATCGGGAACTCGCCGACCGTCTCACTTCAGCGGGCGCCGTCCTGCTGGAAGGCGCGCGGGCCTGCGGCAAAACCGAGACCGGAAGGCGCGCCGCGGCGAGCGAGGTGCTGCTGGATGTGGACCAGGCGGCGCGCGAGGCGCTCGCCGTGGATCCAAGCTTCGTTCTCAAAGGAGAAACACCGCGGCTGATTGACGAATGGCAACTCGCTCCGATCCTCTGGAACCATGTCCGGCGCGCCGTTGACGAGCGTCGCGCGTCAAATCAGTTCATCCTTACCGGCTCTGCGGTTCCACCCGACGACGCGACCCGCCACACCGGCGCCGGCAGGATAAGCCGCCTTCGGTTGCGGCCGATGTCACTCTCGGAACTTGGCCGCTCGAGCGGCGAGATCTCCCTCGGCGCTCTTCTCGACGGAGAGGCGATAGCCGGGGGCGCCGCACAGTTTTCCGCCGAAGAGTTGGCGGAACTCCTGTGCGTCGGCGGCTGGCCGGGACATCTCAATTCCCCAGCACTGGCAGCCATGCTGGCCAACCGGGACTATCTGGAAGATGTCTGCCGGGTGGATCTCGAACGAGTGGACGGGGTCCGGCGCGACCCCGAGAGGGTGCGGCGTTTCCTTCATTCGCTGGCGCGCAACGTGGCCACCCACGCTTCGCTCGCGACGATCACCCGTGACGTAAACGGGCCGGACGACTACCTGAAGCCGCCTACCGCCCGCGAGTACCTGGCGGCGCTCGAACGACTGATGGTCGTCGAAGACCAGCCGCCCTGGGCGCCGCGGCTTCGCTCCCGTTCCCGCCTTCGGACCTCGCCGAAACGACATTTCGTGGATCCCTCTCTCGCGGTGGCTGCGCTTGGCGTCGGACCTGACCACTTACTAGGGGACTTCGCGTGGTTCGGATTCCTGTTCGAGTCCATGGTCATCCGCGACCTGCGCGTCTATGCCCAAGCGGCCGGAGCAAGGGTGTACCACTACCGGGACAACACCGGTCTTGAGGTGGATGCGATCGTGGAAGGGAGCCCCGGCCGCTGGGCTGGATTCGAGATCAAGCTGGGGACGGGTCGCATCGAGGAGGCGGCCGCAAACCTGCTGCAGTTCGCGCAGCGCGTAGACCCCGCGGCGCTGGGCAAACCCGCCGCCCTCGGGGTGATCGTGGGGAGCGGTTACGGATACCGCCGGAGCGACGGGGTTTGGGTCATCCCGTGCGGTGCGCTGGGTCCGTGAGGGCCGAGCCGGCGAAACGGCGTCGCGCCCCGGCTATTCGGTAATCCTGAGTTTGGTCTACGCCATCCTGCCCTTGAGGGGTACGTGGCCAGAGGTCGGCGTTCCAAGCCGTCCCCGCGCTTCGTCCCGATTGGCGATAGGAGTTTCGCCCGCTGTGCGGGCGATGCTGGCCAGTTCTCCCGGTGGGGGCGTGAACACCGGCGCTCCTGACCGTCCCCGTGCTTCTTCTCGATTGGCGATGGGAGTTTCGCCCGCTGTGCGGGCGATGCCGGTGTGAACACCGGCGCTCCTGGCTAGGTACCCGCCGGATGGAGGGCTCCCTCTTCCATCGGCTCGATGCCGCGCTGACGTTTCGCGCGCCAGTCCGCGAGGGCCTCGGAAAGGCCGTCGAGGCTGTCGTAGGTGACCGGGACCACCACGAGGGTCAGAACGGTCGCGACCGTGAGCCCGAAGATCACCGCGACGCCCATCGATGCCCAAAACTGCGAACTCTCTCCGCCCGTGGAGAAGGAGAGGCTGAAGAAGTCGATGTTGAGTCCGAGCGTCAGGGGAATGAGTCCGAGGACCGTGGTCACGGCCGTCAGCAGGACCGGGCGGAGCCGGATGGAGCCCGCCTCCACCACCGCATCGTGGCGGCTCAAACCTCGCTCGCGGAGCTGGCGGACAAAGTCGCAGAGGACGATCGCGTTGTTGACCACGATCCCGGCGAGCGAGATCACCCCGATGCCGGTCATGATGATCCCGAACGCGGTCCCGGTCAGCATCAACCCCCAGAGCACGCCGATCACCGACAGGGCGACCGAGGTGATGATGGTGAGCGGCAGGATCAGCGAATCGAACTGGGTGACCAGCACCATCATGATGAGCAGCAATGCGATGACGAAGGCCCGCGAGAGGAAGGCCGTCGCTTGCTGTTCCTCCTGGTTGGCGCCGGAGAACTCCCACCGGTAGCCGGGCGGCCAAACCATCGCGTCGAGTTCGGCGGCCACTTCCTCGCGCACGCCCGCCTCGGTGCGGCCGGATTCGCGGACCACGTCACCCTCGATCGTTGCCACCCGGTTGAGGTCCACCCGGCGTACCGCCGCGGGACCAACGCCGTGCGTCAGCTTGGCGACGGTCCGGATGGGAACCGGGATTCCGTCCTCGTCGGGCACGGTGAGTTCGCCGATGTCGTCCAGGGATGCCCGGGCGTCGGGCGCCAGCCGAACCCGGATGTCGTGCTCGTCCTCACCGACCCGGTACTTCGAGGCCTCGGCGCCCAGAATGCCGGTCTGCACGGTGGCGGCGATGATCTGGGTGTTGACGCCCGAGCGCATCGCCTCCTCCCGGTCCACCTCCACGCGGAGCTCGGGTTTCCCGCCCTCAAGGTCGTCGTCCAGGTTCACGAGTCCCTCGATGCCGCGGATTCGGGTCTTCACCTCCTCCGCAAGCCGGCCGATCTCGTCCAGCTCGTCCCCCAGGATACGGACCGAGACCGGAGCACCGGTGGGGGGGCCGTCCTGGGGAGCGTCCACCTTGATGTTGGCTCCGACGATGTCGGCCAGTCCGGCCCGCACCACCTCCATGGTGGTGAAGGTGTTGCGGACCTGACGGTCGGCCCGCTCCTCCAGGTAGAGCGTGACCTGACTCTGGTTCGGACTCCCGCCGCCTCCTCCCGGACTCATGCTGACTCCCGTGGAGCCCACGTTCGCCACCTGGTGCTTCATGTCAACGGTGCCGGTGGTCAGTTCCTCGATGCGCCGAACCACCCCGTCGGACGCGTCGAGGCTGGAGCCGGCGGTCGTCTCGACATCGATGGAGATCTGCCGGGGCTCGACCTCCGGGAAGAGCTCCACCCCCTTCCCGATCTGGGTATAGACGCCAACCGTTCCAACCAGGATGGCGCACATCATCCAGATCCATCCGGAGCGGTGATCGGTGAGGTACGGCGACCAGCGGAAGGGACGGCGGATCAGGCTCCAGACGAACCAACAGACTCCCTGGAGCGCGAACGCAAGCACGCCCAGACCAGCGAACACCGCCACCGCCGGGAGCAGGGCGCTGGTCTGGAAAAACATGCCGACCAGCGCGAGCGCCATTCCGATTCCCAGGAACAGCACGAAACCCGCGGGGAGCGCCCAGTTCCGAAGGAACCAGGACCTGGTCCCCGAATCCGGACCCGGGCGGAGCGACCACTCGAGCAGGCGACGGTAGGAACGGCGGAACGCGTGTTCTTCCGTGTTGGCCTTCTTGACCCCGTGCCGCGGCGGTTTCATCAGATAGGCGCAGAGCGTCGGGTTGATGATCAGCGCCACCACCAGCGACGCCGAAAGGCCGATGATGAGCGTCACCGGCAGGTAGGACATGAAGTCGCCGATGATCCCCGGCCAGATCAGCAGGGGTGAAAACGCGCAGAGGGTGGTGATGGTGGAGGCGATGACCGGGCGGGCCACCTCGACGGTGGCCTCGTAGGCGGCCTCCGGCCCCGCGTCGCCGTGCTCCCGGTGCCGGTAGATGTTCTCGACGATCACCACCGCGTTGTCCACGAGCATCCCGAGCATGAGGATGAGGCTGAACAGCACCATCATGTTGAGCGTGTAGCCGATCCAGCCCAGCACCAGGAACGAGGCCATCATCGAGAGCGGGATCGCCACTCCCACGAAGAAGGCGTTGCGGAATCCCACGAACGCCATCAGACACCCGATCACCAGCAGCAACCCGGAGATGACGTTGTTCTCCAGCTCGTTCACCATCCGCCGGATCTCGACGGAGATGTCCCCCACCACCGCGGTGTTGATCCCTTCGGGGAGCATTTCGTCCCAACGCCCGAGCTCGGCGTTCACCAGGTCGGCGACTCCGACGAGGTTGGCGCCGGTGCGCTTTTCGACGCTCAGCGTGACCGAGGGCTCCCGATCCACCCGGGACCGGCTGGTCTCATCCTCGAAACCGAAGACCACCTCGGCCACATCGCGGACGAAGACGGGATCGCCGTCCCTGACCTTGATCACGAAGTCCTCGATCTCGGACGGCAGCCGCACTTCGGCTGGGAGGCGGACCAGATATTCGAGTCCCCCCACCGCGATTTCGCCGCCGGGCACGTTCCGGTTCTCCCGGGCTACCGCGACGACGACGTCAGTGAGGCTGAGTTCGAAGAACGCCAGCCGCTTGGGGTCCACCTGCACGTGGACCTCGCGTACCCGGCCGCCGATCACGTTGACCCGGTTGACCCCGGGCAGCGCCTCGAGATCCTCCTGGATCTCCTCGGCCACCTCGGTGAGCCGCTGGCTCCCGACCGGGCCCGAGAGCGTGATCATCATGATCGGGACCTGGGAGAAGTCCATGTCCTGGACCCGCGGATCCTCGGCTTCGGGAGGAAGGTCGGATTTCGCCAGGTCCACCTTTTCGCGAACGCTCGCGAGCGCGGTCTCGAGATCCGTTTCCGGATTGAACTCGACCGCGATACTCGAGAGCCCCTCGCTCGTCGTCGAACTGATCTCCTTGATCCCGGAAACCGCCTTGAGCTCGGTTTCGATGGGCCGGGTGACGAGCGTCTCCATGTCCGTCGGGCTGACGCCCGGATAGATCGTGTAGACGAGGATGAAGGGGATCTTCACCTCGGGGAACGACTCCCGCGGCATGGAGACATAGACCCCGACCCCCCCGAGACAGAGGATGAGGATCAGGAAATAGACCGACAGGCGATGCCGGATGGCGTACTTCGTGACTCTCACGACCCGTTCTCTTCGCTCAGTTCGTCCGGGATGCGGACGCCACCCGGACCGGCTGGCCGTCGACCAGGTTTCGGTGTCCGTTCGTGATCAGCGTTTCGCCGACCTCGAGGCCGGCGGTGATCACCACCCGGTCATCCTCGTCGGGACCGAGAGTGATCGACCGGAGGCCCGCGGCCCCGTCTTCGAGCACGAAGGCGTGGAGGATCCCGTCCCGCTCCACGAGAGCGTCGCGGGCGACCACGACCGCGTCTTCGAAGACCCGGCGCTGCAGCCCGGTGCGCACAATCAAGCCTGAGCGCAGCGTTCCATCCGCGTTGTCGACCTCCACCTCGGCCTCGAAACTCCGGCGGGGCCGGGTGGCGGTCGGCGCGATGTAGGTGATTCGGCCATCGAAGGACCGATCCGGGTAGGCGTCGAGGCTGACCGCTGCCGGACTTCCCACCGAGAAGAACGAGATGTCGGTCTCCGGAATTCCGATCGTCGCGCGCAGGACCGCGGTGTCGTGGAGCACCGCGACGGGGCTCCCGGGGCCGAGCACTTCACCAGGCTCGATGTCCCGCTGGACGATCACTCCGGAAGCCGGCGCGGTGATCTCGGAACGGGTCAGGCGGAGGCGCGCCGACTCGACCCGGGCCTCGAAACGCTTCACGTTCACTTCCGCCCCCAAAAAGTCCTGCAGGGGACTCGCCTCACGCTCGACCAGTTGCTGTGCCTGGGTGTACTCCAGGCGCGCCCCTTCGAGTTCCGCCTCGGCTTCGGCCAGCGCCGCCCGCAGCAGGTCCGAACCGACCCGGGCCAGCAGCGCGCCCCGTTCCACCCGGTCTCCCTTGTCGAAAAGCACTTCCTCTACCGCACCGCCCAGTTCCGAAGACACCATTACCTCCGCCCGCGGCTCCAGCCGGCCCGCGATTTCGAGCACGTCGGCGAGGAAGCCCGGTGCGATGACGGAAGCCTCCACGATCGGACGGGTGTCCGGGGCGGCAGCGTCTGTTGCCGGTTCGGCAGCGAAGCCGTCATCCTGGCCGCAGCCGGCGCCCGAAAGGAGCAGGGGCGCCGCCGCGAGCGCGAGAAGCAGCCCTCGGCCGGAGGCCCGCGGAACCGCGAGGTCCCACCTGCGCCGGCTCCTCGCCGGCGCCTTCAGATTGGCGGTGACTTTCACCGGCGTTCCTCCAATTCGGGCATCGAGTGCCCAGCTTCCGAAACATCCGCAGCGCGGACGGGAATCGTGTCGGCGATCACCGAATGCGGGGCGTTCGCGGGGTAGCCGACGAGGTACTTCAACTCCGCCAGGGCGTTCAGGGCATCGTGGGTGTGCTGCGCCCGCTCGAGTTCCACTTCCCGCAGGGCCTGGACCATCTCCATGACGAGATAGGGAGTCGCGGCTCCGGCCTCGAGTTCTTCCGTAGCGACCCGTTCCGCTTCCGCGGCCTCTTCCAGCGCGAGCGTCGCTTCCTCGATTGCGGTAAGCGCCGCCTCCCAGTTCGCGGTGGCGTTCCGCAGCGTCACTTCGAGGGTGGACTCGTACTCGTTCTGCTCCCAGTCATTCTGGGTCACCCGCGACCGGAGACTCGCGACCCGGGAACCGCTGCCGAACCCGTCGAAGAGATTCCAGGTCAGCGAAACCCCGGCGTTCCAGTTGTGCAGGGCCATGTCGTGCGTGTTTTCGAACGTGAAGGTGTTGATCCCGTACGAGGCGCTCCCGCGAACTTCCGGACGCGCATCCGCCAGCGCCAGACTGGTCTGGACGTCGAGCAGCTCGCGGTCGAGTGCGAACCGGCGGACCGCCGGACGCTGCTGACCGGCGAGTTCCATCAGCGCCTCGGCCGGCAACACCCGCGGCAGCGGGTCCGGCAGTTCCAGTGCATCCAGGACCTCGATCGCCTTCGACTGCTCCCGGCCTACCAGCGCGTTGATTCCGGCGCGTTCCACCGCCAGGGAATCCTCCGCATTCGACAACTGGCGGCGGAGGCGGGAAACCTGCACTCTGGCCCGCAGGACGTCGAGACGCGCGGCCGCCCCGAGTTCGACCCGGTCGCGGGCAAGCGCCAATCCACGTTCGCTGGTTTCGACCGCCTGGCTGAGAACATCGCGGGTGCGCAACCCGAGGAGATAGGAATAGAGCCGGGTGGCGGTGTCGCGCGCGACCCGGTTCTGCACTTCCTGGAGATCGGCCTCGACGCGCACGCGTCCGACTTCGACCCCGCGAAGCGCCGGGCGCAGGCCGAAACTCCAGAGAACCTGGGAAGCCTGGAAGTTCCACAGATAGGTGCCGAAGGTGAACGCACCGCCGAAATCCCCCACGTCGCCGCCCCCGAAGGGAGAGGCGCCCGGATCGTCGATGAGCCGGGAAAAGAAGGGACTGTTCCGGAATCCCGGGTCGCGGGTCTGGGCGAATTGCAGGTTGAGGTCGAGCTGGGGCAGGTAGGGCGAACGCGCCTCCCGGACCAGACTGGGGAACTCGGCCAGGCGCTCGCGATTGAGACGCACTTCGGGGTGCAGCTCGGACGCAACATCCACCGCCTGGGAAATCGTGAAGGCGAGGGTTTCCTGCGCCAGGAGGTCGCGGTACTGGTCCAGAACCCGGTCGGTGATGGCGCTTTCCCGCGAATCTCCTGGACTTTGGCCCAGACTCCGGGCGGCAGCCGCCCCCGGCAGCGCCAGGAGGAGCGCCATCGTGGCAACGGTTCCCCGGCGGGAGTTGCCACGTGCTTCGAGAAATTTCATCGCTTCTCCTTTCTCCTTTCGACGGAGTCCGTCCCTCCGCCGCGTCCGGATCGGGCACGCTCTTCGAGCGGCAGAAGACTCGCTCTTCGCCCGGTCGCGGGAGTCCCGTCCCGGACCCTCATGGCCCACGCGGGCGACGCACGATCAGGTAACCGGAATCAACGATCCAGCCCGTTCGTGTGTTCCGCCGAAACTCTAGCCCGCCGCCGGTCCCGCCCAACTACGGACGCGGGACACGCAGGCCCTCGGGGTTTTCCACATTGTCCACATTCTGTGGAAAACTCCTCTGGGGAACCGGACGCCTGCCGCAGGGCCAAGAGAATTCAGCCCGAACCGGAGCCTTGCCCCCGGCATGGAATCGTTTTCCACCCAGCATTGTTGACAGTCTCATGACGATCCCGGGTCGCCCAAAAGTCAGGAAGGGCAGTAGCTACAAAAATGCCGTCGCGCCAGGAGCGCCGGTCGTCACACCAGCATCGCTCCCCGCAGGGTAGGAACGCCGGGTAGGAACGCCGGTCTTCAGACCGGCATCGCGGCCGAAGGCCGCGAAACTCCCGTCGCTCTATTAGGCCATTACCGGGACCCAACCCGGGATGGCGAAACGCCGCCCAGACGGCTGTCAAGCGAAACTCCCATCGCCAGTCCCCGCATGGCGCAGCAGGCAACGAGGGTGGCGCAACGTCACCCACGCAAGGAGCGCCGGTCTTCAGACCGGCATCGCGCGGGAGCGCGAACCCAGCACCGATGACGCTCCGCGACACCAACGTGAGTACCGCACCCGCTTCAAACCCGGATGGCAAGAATGCTCACCGCCACCAGCCGGGGGCCGCGCTTTTTCATGCCGGGCGGCTGCCGAGCCGGGGCGTCTTCACGCCGACTTTTCCACACGCCGCCGCAAGTGAGAAGGATCCGGCCGGATTTCCGTCTATGTGAGGAGGAGAAGACATCGCGTCTTTCCGCCGACCGCCCCTTGACGGAGGAGTTCCCCATGCCCCATGCGCCGCCGAACGAGGCCGAGACCGCTGCCAACCCGCCGGACCCGACTTCCCCGCCATCCGGCGGTTCACGACCCGAAGTACAGCCAGCCAACGCGGGCTCAAAGCCGGGCGGCAACGGCAATCTCTTCCGCGCCCTGGTCAACGCGGGGGCCGATGCGATCGTGGCCTATACTGCGGAAAAGGGCATGCAGTCCATGGTTTCAGCAGAAGTCGCCACCGCGGTTCAGCCGATTCTGTTGGAGATGCGCCAGCTCTTCGCAGCGCAGGAACAGCGGTTCGCAGCGCAGGAACAGCGGTTCGCCGCGCAGGAACAACGGTTCGCCGCGGAGATCCGGAAGACGAACGAGCTGGTCGCCGTCAAACTGGACGCCATCAGGCGCGAGTTGCGGCTCATCTGGGGCGCGCTGGGTGTCTTGCTGACCATGTGGCTCGCGGTCCTCGGCTACCTGCTCGCGGGCTGACCAGCCGTCGCTGCCGGAGCGGCCCCTTCCCCGGAACGAGGAGTCATGAACCGGCGGTCCGCGGCCCCGGCTCCAGTACGAAGGCCCCGCGGGTCACAGTGGCGCACCATCAGGACGCTGTGGCGGAGCCGGGATCGAGATGATTGAGACCAGTGCACCAGCGCACCACGACGGAACCATGCGATTGACGATCAACCTCGAGGCCGATCTCTACGCAGCGGCCGTGGCGCTCGCCAAGGCTGAGGATTGCAGCATCAGCGCCGCCGTGAACCGGCTCGTCCGTCGCGCACTGCGCACAACGGAGCCCCGCCGCGGCGAACCCGCCCGCGGCGGCGAGCGCCGCAACGGGCTTCTCGTCTGCGACGGCAGACAGGTAGTGACGGCCGAGACAATCCAGAGCATCGAAGACGAAGACGACGCCGCGTGACCCGGCTGGCGGACGGGAATGTGCTGGTGGCGCTCGCGGTGAGGGCGCACATTCATCACCAGCGCGCGCATCACATGGTTCGCCGACCTCGGGGGGTTCGCCGAACTCGGGGAGGATCGATTCGCCACCTGTCCCACCACGCAGGGCACGCTGCTGCGCATGCACATGCGCGTCTCCGTCGAGGGCACTGCGGCGGCGGCGTGGGAGGCATTGCGCGCGGTGTCCGAGCATCCGCGTCATGAGTGGTGGGACGATCCGCTCGACTATTTGGAGGTGCCCCACCGGAACCTGCAGGGCCACCACCAGGTGACGGACGCGTGGCTCGCCGAACTGGCCCGCCGCCGCGGTCGCGTCACGACGCTCGATTCCGGGTTTGCGACCCTCCACGCGGATGTCGCGGTGTTGCTTCCCAGCGCGTGAAGGCGCGGGGCAGGGCAAGCACGCCAACAAGAACCGTACGCGGCAGCCGGACCGCCGGGGACCGGCTCCTTCGTACACTGAGTTCGAGCCATGCCCGGAGCGCCGACCACCACAGCACCCGAGATCACCTTCGCCCCCGGCGCCCGGGTGCTGATCCGGGACGCCGAGTGGGTCGTCCGCAGCGTGGACCCTTCCGCCGCCGGCGGACAGCAACTCCTCTGTGTCGGCGTCTCGGAACTCGTCCGCGAGCGGGAGGCGATCTTCCTCACCGCGATCGAACCCCAGATCGAGGTGCTCGACCCCGCCCGCACTGTCCTGGTTCCGGACCGCTCCCCCCGCTTCGCTGACAGCCTCCTCTTCATGGAGAGCCAGTTGCGCCAGGCCGTGCCGAGCGACGAACGGATCCACGTCGGCCACACCGCCGCCATGGATCTCGTCCCCTACCAGTTGGACCCCGCCCGCCAGGCGCTCCGCCAGCCCCGGCAGCGCATCCTCATCGCCGACGCAGTGGGACTCGGGAAGACCCTCGAAGCGGGAATCCTGGTCAGCGAGCTGATCGCCCGCGGACGGGGCCGGCGGATCCTCGTGCTCGCCGTCAAGAGCATGTTGACCCAGTTCCAGAAGGAGTTCTGGAACCGCTTCACGATCCCGCTCACCCGGCTCGACTCCATCGGGATTCAGCGGGTCCGCAGCCGCATCCCCACGAACCACAACCCCTTTCATTACTACGACAAGTCGATCATCTCGATAGACACCCTGAAGCAGGACGCCGAGTACCGGACCTACCTCGAAAACGCCTGGTGGGACATCATCGTGATTGACGAGGCGCAGAACGTCGCCGACCGCGGCTCGCGCTCGCTGCGCAGCCGGCTCGCCCGCCTGCTGGCGCGCCGCTCGGACACCCTGATCATGCTCTCGGCAACCCCGCACGACGGACGGGCGCGCAGCTTCGCCAGCCTGATGAACATGCTGGACGCCACCGCGATCACCGACCCGGAGCACTACTCGCGGGAGGACTTCCGCGACAAGGGACTCGTGATCCGCCGCTTCAAGAAGGACGTCCAACACCAAGTCAAGGACGCCTTCCGCGACCGCGAGATCGTGCGCTGCCGGTTCCGGGCCTCGCCGGCCGAAGAAGCCGCTTACGAAGCGCTGCTCGCGGTCCGGATCGCGGGCTCGCGGACGGCTTCCGCTCCCGACGGGACCACCCGCCGCGACCTCTTCCTCGTCACTCTCGAAAAGGCCCTCTTTTCGAGTCCGGCGGCCTGTCGCGCCACCATCAGGACGCGCCTCGCCCGCCGGGAGCGCGAACGGGACGGCGCCGAAACCCCGGCGGTCGCCGGCGAGGTGGAGTCCCTCCGCGCTCTCGACGAGGCGGTGAGCCGTATCGAGGCTACCGACTTCGCCAAGTACCAGGCCCTCCTCAAAGCGATCCGCGGCGGCCAGCCTTTCCGCTGGCGCCCCACCGACCCGGAGGACCGGCTCGTCATCTTCACCGAGCGGATCGAGACCCTCCGCTGGCTCCGGGAGCGCCTGTCGAGCGACCTGCGCCTCCGCGTCGGCCAACTGGACACCCTCCACGGCGGGATGTCCGATGTGGATCAGCAACGGGCGGTGGAAGCCTTCGGCCACGCGAAGTCCCCGGTGCGGCTGCTGGTCTGTTCCGATGTCGCCTCCGAGGGGATCAACCTCCACTACACCTGCCACCGGCTCATCCACTTCGACATGCCGTGGTCGCTCATGGTCTTCTCCCAGCGCAACGGCCGGGTGGACCGCTACGGACAGGAGCGCACCCCGCAGATCGTCTATCTGACCAGCGAGAGCGCGAACCCCACGATCCGCGGCGACCAGCGCATCCTCGAAGTGCTCCAGGACAAGGACGAGCAGGCGTACCGCAACATCGGCGACCCCTCCGCGTTCATGAACGTCCGCGACATCAAGGCGGAGGAGGACATCACCGAGCAGGCGGTGGCCGCCGGGGAGGACGCGAAGCGTTTCGACGAGCGCCTTGAGCACAGCGCGGACGAGGGGAGCGAGGGAGACGACCTGCTCGCACTCTTCCTGGGCGGGAACGGCGCCGCCGACGCCGCCCCCTCCTCCGCGGCCGAGAATGCGCCCGCGCTGGAAGCCCCGCTATCCCTCTTCCCGGATGAGTTCGCCTACTGCCGGGCCGGCCTCGACCGCCTCCGGGCGCGGCAGGGAAACGCCCCGGGAAACGCCGGACTCCATTTCGAGGCGCACCCGGAGTCCTCGACCCTGACGCTGGACGCCCCCGAAGACCTGAAACACCGGTTCGGCTCCTTCCCCCGCGAGGTGATGCCGAAGGACGGGCGTTTCGTGCTGACCGCCGACCGCGGTCGCATGGCCGCAGCGATCACGGAGAGCCGCCGGGAGGAGACCGCCTGGCCCGCGCTCCAATACCTGTGGCGCCTGAACCCGGTGGTGAGCTGGCTCGACGACCGGATGCTCGCGGCGTTCGGGCGGCGCGAGGCGCCGGTGCTGGCGGGAATCCCGGGGCTCGCGCCGGACGAGGCGGTGTTCGTGTGCTCGGGCCTGGTCCCGAACCGCAAGGGGCACCCCCTGGTGTACGAATGGATCGGCGTCACCTACCGGGGCGGCCGGTTCGAGGCGCTGGTCGCCTTCCCTGACCTCCTGGACCGCACCGGGCTCGGACGCAAAGAGATCCCGAACCGCGGGATCCCGGTGGACCAGGCAGGGCTGCGCCAGCGTCTCCCTAACGCGGTGGAGCGCGCCCGGCGGCGGTTCACCGACCGCCGGAAGGCATTCGAGGACCACATCAACGCCAAGCTGAACGGGGAGATGGCGGCCCTCGAAGACCTCAAACACCGGCAACACGCTCGCATCGAAGAGATGCTGGCGACGTCCCGGCAGGCGGAAACGCTCAAGCAACGCCTCGCGGCGCAGCAACGGCAGGAGATCGAGGACATCTTCGGGGAGTACCTCGACTGGATCCAGGAGACCATGACCACCGAGAGGCAGCCGTGGATCAAGGTGATCTGCGTCCTGACCGGGGGTGAAGACGCAAATGCCTCCGCGTAGTTCGAAGCCGGCGGCCGCGTTCGTCGGCATCCACAACGAGAACGAGTTCTACAGCCACCACTACCTTTCCGAGATCTTCAGCCGTGACATCGGCGAGACCACCGACGCCTGGCGCAAGGACGCCGCGAACGGCGACAAGCCCCCGTACGAGCGGCTGCGAGCGCTCGCCGGCGAATACCGGCGACGCCGCGCCGAGTACCAGCGGGAACGCCGTCCCGAGTCCCGACTGAAGCTGCAACGGGACTGGCTCCGCAAGATCCTCTACCCGCTCGGCCACGGCTGGCATCCGGGCGACCACCTCCTAGGAGCCTGCGTCGCAGGAGTTGTGCGGATGGGGCGTAGATACGTTCGGAACGAGCGCGGAATTCGGATTTTGGCGTGACCTCGGGGCCAGCGACCGGTTGGGAGTGGCCGAAACGGCGCCAACGCGGCGTATTCCCGGTTGGGACCCGCGGCGAGCGGTTTCGGGGAGTCCCATCAGGCGGTTGTGAGCGCTCCGATCCGCTTGATGTTCACGGCCAGGCACACCAGGTTCCACTCGGCCTGCACTTTCGCGAGACCCCGGAAGCTGAAGCGGCGAAAACCAAGCACCTCCTTGATCCAGCCGTTCGGCGCTTCGGACAGCCACTTCCGGCGGGCGTAGCGGGCGCGGCCCGCCTCCGTCTCCAGCTTCTTCTTCATCCGATCCGTCGCCGGGCGTTTCGCCGGGTCCACCGCCGCCCGCTTCTTCCCCTCCCGACCGAGCGCCACATACCCCGCGATGCCGCGCTCCTCCAACTCCCGAAGGTTCGCCTCGCTGGCGTATCCCGCATCCGCCAGAACCTCCGCCGGCGGCGCGCCCAGGGTCTCCTCCACCGCGTCCAGCATGGGAAGCAACTGCTCCACATCGTTGGCCCCCGCTCCCACGTTCGCCCCCACCACGATCTGGTGCGCGTCATCCACCGCCGTCTGCGCGTTGTAGCTCTGCTGGAAGCCCTCCGTGCTCGTCTTCATGATCCGACTCTGAGGGTCCGTGAAGTTGCTCTGCGCCTTCGGTTCCGGCTCGCCGTACTGGCGCTTGTAGGGGCTCCCGCCTTTCGCCGGGCGATCCTGCCCCGGCTGCCGCCCCCGCTCATCGTCCGCCCGACGCTGCGCCGCCTCCAGTCGCTCCCGCGCCGCCTCGATCGCCTGCAGCCGATCCTCCCGCCGACGCAACTCCTCCGGCAACTCGTCGCCTCGCACCTCCTTCCCCAAGCGTGCGTCCTCCTCCCCGTCCACCCGCGCCGCCGTCGACGTCAAACCCGCGATCTCCTCCCGAAGCCGCGCCTCCTCCTGAACCAGCCGGTCGTAACTCATCGCCTTCCGCTTGCTCGCGTTCGCCCGAACCTTCGTCCCGTCGATCGATAGCGTCCCGAAGCGAACCAACCCCATCTCACGCGACACCCGAACCACCTCACAAAACAACTTCCGGAAATCCTTCAGATGACGCCACCGAAACTCGCAGACCGTCCGATGCTTCGGAAAGTTCCCCGCCCCCAGCATCCGAAACGCCACATCCTCCTCCAACTTCCGCGCGATCCCCCGCGACGAAAACACCCCCGTCGCATACCCGTAGATCAACACCTTCACCATCATCGCCGGCGAATACGGCGCGTTCCGACGGCCGTCCCCCTCATACGGAGCGTAAAACGCCGAAAGATCCAGCTTGTCCACCACGTCGCTCACCTGGTGCGCCAAGTGCCCCTCGGGAACCCAGTCCTTCAGCTTCGGCGGCAGCAGCAGGATCTGATCCGGCTGATACGCTCGAAATCTCGTCGGCATGCCTTGCTCCTCCAACTCGACCCAGCTCATCCGAGCCAGCATAAAACACACTATATCAAAGACTTATATGAACATCACCACCCCATCACAAACGCGCCGCCACGTCAAATCCGCCAGTGAAACGACTTCCTGCGGCGCAGACTCCTAGACGACGGCAACCCGCTGCCGGCGCTCGGCGCGGACGGCTTCCGGGACGGGTCGGCGCAGCTCTTCGTGCTCGACGCGCTCGACACGGAGGGCGAAGGCGACGATCCGCTCACCCTGCACCCGCACCCGACGCAGTTCGACGGGGAGGCGCCGCCGCCGAAGGAACTGCTCGACGCCACCTGGAACGAAGTGATCACGCGCGGCGTCTTCGGGCGGGACTACCCGCCGCGCTGGGTGCTCTTGCTCACCTTCGACCGCATCCTGCTGATCGAGCGGGGGAAGTGGACGCACAACCGGCTGCTCCGCTTCGACCTCGACGAGATTCTCGGCCGCGGCGAGGACGCCACCCTGAAGGCGACGGCGGCGCTGCTGCACCGGGACTCCCTCCTGCCGCCCGACGGCCAGAGCCTCCTCGATCGCCTCGACGAGAACAGCCACAAGCACGCCTTCGCGGTTTCCGAGGACCTGAAGTACGCCCTCCGGGAGGCCATCGAAGCGATCGGGAACGAAGCGATCCGCTACCTGCGCGAGGTCCGCAAGGACAAGGTGTACGACCTCGACGACGAACTGGCGGGAGAGCTCGGGCTCGAATGCCTCCGGTACATGTACCGACTGCTGTTCCTCTTCTACATCGAGGCCCGCCCGGACCTCGGCTACGCGCCGATGAACGCGGACGCTTACCGCATGGGCTACAGCCTGGAGCGTCTGCGCGACCTCGAAATGGTCCCGCTCCACAGCGAGGAGGCGCTCGACGGCTTCTACCTCCACGACTCCATCCAGTTGCTCTTCCGGCTGATCCGGGACGGTTTCGAGGGGGCGTCCGGAAAGCTCCGCTACGGCCAGGACGCCTTCCACATCCGCAAGCTCGACAGCGCCCTGTTCCGGGAGGGCGCCACGCCGCTGCTCGACAAGGTGAAGCTGCGGAACCGGGTGCTGCAGCCGGTCATCCGGCTGATGTCGCTGAGCCGTCCGGCGCGCGGACGCCGGGGCCGGCGCGGACGCATCTCCTACGCCCAGCTCGGCATCAACCAGCTCGGCGCGGTCTATGAGGCGCTGCTGTCCTACCGCGGGTTCTTCGCGGAGGAGGACCTCTACGAAGTCAAGAAGGCGAAGGACGACCCGGACGACCTGAAGAACGCCTGGTTCGTCCCGGCCCGCGACCTCCACCAGTACGACGAGGCCGAGCGGGTGTACGACCGGGACGAGCACGGGCGGAAGACGCTCCGCGTCCACCGGCAGGGCCGCTTCATCTACCGGCTCGCCGGGCGGGACCGGAAGAAGTCGGCCAGCTACTACACCCCCGAATCGCTGACCCGCTGCGTCGTCAAGTACTCGCTGAAGGAACTGATCCCCGACGACATGCCCGCCGAGCGCATCCTCGACCTCACGATCTGCGAGCCGGCGATGGGGTCCGCCGCGTTCCTGAACGAGGCCGTGAACCAGCTCGCGGAGCGCTACCTGGAGCGGCGGCAACGGGAACTCGGCAAGCGCATCCCCCACGCGGACTACGCCGACGAGCTGCAGAAGGTGCGGCACTACATCGCCGACCGCAACGTGTACGGCGTGGACCTGAACCCGGTGGCGGTGGAACTGGCCGAGATCTCGCTGTGGCTGAACTGCATCCACAAGGATGGCCACGTCCCGTGGTTCGGTTTCCAGCTCGTCGTTGGGAACTCGCTGATCGGCGCGCGGCGGCAGGTGTACCCGGCCGACCGGCTCCGCCCGGCGCGGAAGGCGGACCTCTGGTATGCCGAGGCCCCGGAGCGGGTGCCGCCCGCGCTGAACCAGGAGATGCGGCGTCCGCCGGGCTCGGTCTATCACTTCCTGCTCCCGGACCCGGGGATGGCGGCGTACCGGAACAAGGACGCGAAGGCGCTGGAGCCGGAACACTTCAAGCGGATGGCCATGTGGCGCAAGGAGTTCGTCCGAGGGTTCGACGAGGGCGAGATCGAGGAACTGGAGTCGCTGTCGGATCAGGTGGACAAGCTGTGGGCGCTCCAGACGGAGCAGCTCGGCGGGGACCACCGGGAGACGGAGGACCCGCTTCCGGTGTGGGGCCGGGACGGCGCTCCGGCCGGGAAGGCGACCTCGAATGCGTGGAAGGACCGCATCCGCGCCCAGGGGGTGCTGAGCGAGGGGACGCGGACGGCCAGCCCCTACCGGCGGCTGAAGCTGGTGATGGACTACTGGTGCGCGCTCTGGTTCTGGCCGGTCCGCGAGTCCGAGCGGTTGCCGAGCCGGCAGGACTTCCTGAACGAGGTGAGCCTGGTGCTGACCGGATCGGTGTACCACCCGGAGGTCGGAACGCAGGTGCGGAGCCTGTTCGGGGACGACTACGCCGACGCCGAGCACGCGGCGGACATCGCGCAGCGGATCACGGACGAGGTCGGGATGCTGGACCTGGAGAAGCTGTTCGAGCAGTTCCCGAGGCTCCGGTTCGTGGACGAGCTCGCGCGGCAGCGCCGGTTCCATCACTGGGAGCTGGCGTTCGCGGACCTGTTTTACGGGGCGGGACAGGATGGCAAGGCGCGAGGCGGGTTCGATCTGGTGCTGGGGAACCCGCCGTGGATCAAGGTGGAGTGGGAGGAACGCGGAGTACTGGGGGAGCGGAACCCGGCGTTTGCGCTGCGGACGCTACCGGCGGCGGAGTTGTCGAAGCAGCGCGCGGCGGCGTTCGACCGCCATAAGGGGCTAAGGGATGCGTGGATTGGGGAAGTCGAGGAGGCGGAGGCGACGCAGGCGTTTCTGAACTCGGGCCAAAACTACCCCCTGTTGACAGGACAGCAGACCAACCTGTTCAAGTGCTTCCTGCCACAAGGTTGGATGATCGGAAGCGATCGCGGCGTTGCCGGCTTCCTCCATCCCGAGGGCGTGTACGACGACCCGAAGGGCGGAGAGTTCCGCGCGGGGCTTTACCCACGTCTGCGCTCGCACTTCCAGTTTCAGAACGAGAAACGGCTGTTCTCCGAGGTGCATCACCACACCACATTCAGCGTCAATGTGTATGGCCGCTCGCTGTCATCCCCCGAGTTCATCCATATCGCCAACCTTTACGCCCCGACAACGGTGGATGCCTGTCTCGAACACGACGGGAGCGGTCTAGCACCCGGGCTCAGGGACAACAACGGTCAGTGGAACCAGGCCGGGCATCGGGCCCGCGTGATCACAGTGGATAGGGCGGCGCTAAGGATCTTCGCAGCGCTATCCAGCGATACCGACGTACCGGCAACGGAAGCGCGCCTACTGGCCCTACACGCAGATGTGCTGCTTGGTGTTCTGAAGAAACTGGCCGCTCACGAACACCGTCTGGGAGATCTAACAGGCAACATCACAATCAGCGCGCACTGGCACGAATCTGTGTCTCAACGGGATGGGACCATCCGGCGAGAGACGCGTTTCGCGGAGCGTCCAGGCACTCTGGTGCTCTCGGGGCCTCATTTCTTTGTCGGCAATCCCTTCAACAAGACGCCACGGAGGCGCTGCACGCTCAACAGCGATTACGATGCCTTGGACCTTACGGCACTGCCCGATAACTACCTGCCCCGGACAAACTACGTCCCCGCGTGTGTCCCCGCCGAGTACGCCGCGAGAACGCCACGAGTTAGTTGGATTGAACCAGGGCAACAGGCAGCGCGGCCGATTACCGATTACTACCGTGTGATCAGTCGCCGAATGATCAACTCTGAGCGGGAAAGGACGCTGGTAACCGCTCTGGCTATCCCTTCCTCCTCCTCGATCAACACACTTCTGGCAACTACATTCCGGAAGAATGCATGTGCGGTCGACTTCATGGCCATAACCCAATGCATACCACTTGATTTCTTGGTCAAGATCAGCGGAACCAGCGACTTGTGGCCATCTCGACTCGTCCAACTACCCGTCCTGAGGGCTGATCTAGGACGCCGTGTTCGCCTCAGCCTTCGGGTACGCGCGTTATCTCTTTCCTGTCTGACCACGCACTACGCCGATCTCTGGCGGGAGATCTGCGCTGCTCACCTCGCCGGACTCGGTGCAGCCTCCGAAGAACGCCATATTGACGCCTTTCGCCGCGACGCCTGGAGCAAGGCCGATCCGCGGCTGCCGCCCGACTTCTTCTCCGGTCTCACGTCCGAATGGCATCGCGACGTCGCCCTCCGCACCGATTACGCCCGCCGCCAAGCCCTCGTCGAGATTGACGTACTCTCCGCCATGGCCCTCGGCCTCACCGTCGACGAACTCCTCACCATCTACCGCATCCAGTTTCCCGTCCTCCGCCAATACGAAGCCGACACCTGGTACGACGCCACCGGCCGCATCGTCTTCACCGCTTCCAAGGGCCTGCCCGGCGTCGGGCTCCCCCGCAAGGCCAACCCCAAGGACACCTCCTACACCCTCCAGACGCCGACCTCCACCCGAACCAACCTCTCCCTCGGCTGGGAGGACATCCGCGACCTCCCCGACGCCACCATCACCCGCACCATCCTCGACGACACCCTCCCCACCGGCCCCCACGAGCGCACCATCACCTACGAAGCCCCCTTCACTCGCCCCAACCGCGAGGACGACTACCGCACAGCTTGGTCCATGTTCCTGGATCGCCTTCCTTGACACCCTTCGACGATGTCTGATCTTCTGCGATACACCAAAGTAGCCTTCAAGCGATTCAAGGCGTTCGAAGCATTCACTCTGCACCTGCGGCACATCAACATAATGGTGGGGCCAAACAACGCCGGGAAATCAACAGTTCTCGCTGCATTTCGAATACTCGCCGAAGGCATCCGGAAGGCCAACGCACGCAAAGCTGAACTAGTCGAAGGACTCGACGGTCTCCGATTCGGCTATTCAGTGGATCTAAAAGCACTTTCAGTCGGCGACGAGAACATCTTTTTCAACTACCACGAATCCAAACGTGCATCCGTCACTTTTTCGCTCACGGGTGGCAAGCGACTCGTGCTGTATTTCCCCGAAACCGAAAAGTGCCATCTGTTTGTCGACGATCCAAAGAAACAGGTTCGGTCCCCTAGCCAGTTCAGATCCTCCTTCAACTGCCCGATCGGATTTGTCCCCATTCTCGGCCCCGTCGAGCAAGACGAGCGCCTATATGAGAAGGAGACCGCGCGTCTCGCCTTGTTCAATTACCGCGCAGCCCGCAATTTCAGAAACATTTGGCTCCACTATCCCCGGGATTTTGAGTGGTTTCAAAGCGCGCTCCGGGAGACATGGCCTGGGATGAACATCGGACCACCGGAGCCCGCCAGATTGCTTGAGAAACCGATGATCCACATGTTCTGTACCGAAGATCGAATTACGCGAGAGATCGGTTGGACAGGATTCGGGTTTCAGGTCTGGTGCCAGATGCTCACGCACGTCGTCAAGTCCAAGTACTCCTCCATCTTCCTGATCGACGAGCCAGACATATACCTACACTCCGACCTTCAGCGAAAACTGCTGAGCATACTCGCCGAATTGGGTCCCTACGTACTGATCGCGACTCACTCAACGGAGATCATTTCCGAGGCCGGTGAGGGCGAGCTCGTCCTGATAGACAAGGGCAGGAAGCAGGCCAAACGAATCCATGAACCGACGCATCTAGCCGAAGTGTTCTCGAGCCTCGGATCAACTCTGAATCCGACGCTTACGCAATTGGCGAAGACTCGTCGGGTTGTGTTTGTGGAGGGCACGGACTTTCAGATACTCGCAAGATACGCACGCAAGCTCGGGCTGAAGGACTTGGGCTACCGCACGGGATTTGCCGTGGTCCCGATGAAGGGCTTTAATCCGGACCGAGCTCGGATTCTGAAGGATGGGTTTGAGCTCGCACTCGGATGTGATGTTCGCGCTGCCGTTGTGCTAGACAGGGATTATCGGTCCGACTTGGAATGCAACCAAATCCGTCAACGTGGCGCGGAGTATTGCGATCTTGTCGCAATACACAGTTGTAAGGAGTTAGAGAGCTTCTTGCTTGTCCCTGAGGCTATTGATCGAGCTGCACGCGCGCGATGTGCCGAGCGTATACGGCGAACGGGCACGAAAACGGAGTACGTAGACGAGTGTTCCCAAATCCTGAATGCCTTCGCGGAAGAGAAGGAGACGTACGTAGAAGCTCAATTCATCGCATTCCGCCGAAAGTTCGTTCTAGCTTCAAATCGCAGGCAGGCAGATGCCACGACTACCCAGGAGGCAGTGGAGGCATTTCGGGCCGATTGGGCAGCCGGTGAACAGCGAAGACTGGAGCTGGTTCCAGCCAAGGAAGCCCTAGCGGCAGTTAACCAACACCTGCAGGAGAGCTACGGAATCAGCGTCACTCCGACCGGCATAATCGACGCTATGTGCCGCGACGAAGTCCCCACCGAGATGCGGGATCTTTTGAATAGACTGGCCGACTTTGTCGCACCATGAATTGGCGTGGCGTGTCCTCGTCTGGGAAATGCGCTCCCGTAGAGTTCCTTCGAGAGGTGGCGTAGGGTTGTGACGCTGGTGAACAGGCTTCGGAACGAGAACCGGAAGCTTGTACTGTCCGGAGAGACTGGCCCGGGAGCGGCAGCATCTGTGGCAAAAGAAGCTAGGCAGCAGTCGAAGTTGGCTACACTCCGCGCTCGCGGTCTGCGTGTCGCGCGTCTGGGCGATCAAGTCCCGCGTCCAGTGACTCAACAAGATGGCCAGCGGCTCCCAAAGGTGCTCGCGTCCGGGATGCGACCCACTTCCATCTGGGCGGGTTGGCTCACAGGCCGATTGCGGTCCGTTTCAACAGGAAACACTGAACGGCTTACAGGAACGGGCGTGTCGGCCGTGAGTGCGGGCCTGACATGACCGAAGCCATGGAGCCAGCGCAGAGCGAAATCATGCTGTATCGCCCTGTCTCACAAATGCTGCAGATCTTCGTGCTGCCGGAGATCGGTAGACGTGTTAGGTCAGGCGCAATCGCGGCCGCCGGCCTTCCGTTGCATGTTCACCAATTCAGGGTTGTTCAGCCTGGGCCCGGCCATTCGGTCGAGCTGAACGAGCAAGTACAACTCAGGGTAAGTGTCAAGCCGCGGAAGGCCATGAAGGTGGGGCAGACGGTGCACCTCGACGACATCGACGTTGACTCTGCCGTGCTAGGGCCGCCGATTGTGGACGGGATGCCCCGATCGTATTTCCTGCTTCGTTCGGCTTTCTTGAATTTTCAGATCCCCTTCGACTTTACCCAGAGCGAGTCTGACGAAATCCGGCAACTGATGCCGGTACCGATTGCGGACTTCGTCCGTATGCGAGAGTTTCTCGAGGCGGTCAAACCGGTGGACAAGTTTCGACAACTGGCGACCATCAACTGGCCGCCGGCTCCCGGCTATTTTCCGAATGTCATTGCTTATGCGCACCGAAACCCTGGAAAGCTGCAAGAGTCGGAATTCGCAGACACCGTGTCTGCCACGTACAACGTCGAGTTTTGGCAACAAAAGATGGCGCTGTGGAAAGAGGCGCAGTTCTTTCCCGGCAGGCTGCGCTACATCCAGAAGGCAGTTGACGAGTATCTTGAGGGCGACTGGATTAGTTCGATTTACGTGCTCGTGCCCCAGTTTGAAGGCATTGTGAAGGACTACTTGTTAGTCGCCGGTGAGTCGCCCGAGAGCGGATTCAAGGACATGGTGAGTCAACTCGGGGCGCTTGTGTTTTCGCGGAGTATTCTTTTATTTCCAGCGCCTGTCCTTGAATTGATACTCGGCTTTCTCAAGACGGGGACATTCTGGAGGGACACTGCCAAAATCGACGACCCCAGACACGAGATAAACCGGCACGGTATCGTCCACGGAGCCTTTACCGACTTCGAGACGAGGGACATGGCCCTGAAGTACCTCGTGCTGCTAGACGCGCTCGCGATGTTGATACTGCACGACAAGATCGTCAGCGGCACTCTGTAATCCGCTCGGGCGAGAACCGACGACACGGGTCGGAGAGCATCGAGCCCAAGGATTCCGGCACGACGCAACACTTCGGCTGACATCAGGGTTTGTCGTTCTTGTGTTCGCGTCATTCCGCCAGCCGGCTCGCCTCTGGGCCATCGTGCGGCACGTCCGGACTATGTTCCAGCTTCCTTGCCGCCCCAAGGGCCGTCTCATCGTCCTCGCACGCCGCGGTGCTTCCTGCGTCGGACCCCGATACGTGCATTCTCCAAGGGGTGCTAGATGTAGCGCTAGTCACGCCGTTCACGTCCTCCTGGAGCATCGAGCGCCACTGGCACGTGACGCTCTCCTAGACCGCGACGCAGGCATCGCTGCATTCACGTGAAGAGGCTGCCGCCCTATTGAGGGGGCTTCTTGAACAACAGGATCATTTCGTCCTTCATCGTACTGTAGAGGCCGAAGATCACCTTCTGAACCTCCCCCTCGAACTCTAGGCCGGCGCTCGTTGCCCAGGTCTTCATATCCTTGGTCGTGGTCAACTCCCGCCCATCAACGGTAGCGTCGCCGACTACGAACGCGGCCTTCGCACCGGGTTTCAATACTCGCGCTACCTCACAGAACATCGTCTGTATGTCTTCGTTGTAGAGGGTCATTTTTTCCTTGGGCCCTTGGCCGCGAACTCCCGTCATTTCCATCCGGAGGGCTTCCAGATCTATCCCAAGGGCCTCCAGCGCGTGCTCGTCGTTCTTCACGTAGTCCAGTGCGATCGAATAGGGAGGCGACGTGACAACTGCGTCGATCGTCGCATCTTCGATTCCCGAGGCGCGCAGATTTCGCGCGTCTCCCCGGATGGCGGAAACCTGACCAGGGCGGATGTCGAACACCTTGAGGGCCTGGGCATGGGCTTCTACAGATTCCAGCATGGCCGACAGGTTTCTCCGGAACCAGGTATGCCCGTCCCGCTTCCGCCGCGACACGTCACTCAGAGTCGTCATCCGCGCCACCTGGACAAAGTCGGCGACGAGCGGGTTATCGTCGAGGGCGAGCGAAGCGTCGGCAGGATCTAGCGTTTCGTTATCTAGGAGCGCTTCTACGCGCTCCCGGAGCGGGCCCACCGCCTCGACGGATCGGGTCTTCACCCGGGTCAGCAGGACGCACAGTGGGGAGATATCGACGCCAATACACCGGATTCCGAGCAGCGATGCCTCCAGTGCGGTAGTCCCGCTCCCAACCTGCGGATCCAGCACGAGAGATCCCCGCGTGACACCCAGGATGTTGAGGAGCGCACGGACCATCTGGGGGTGGAACTTCCCGCGATACGGATAGATCCAATGGGTCAGGTACTGATTTACGGAGCGGGTCCTGTTGAAAGCCCCACCCTGGAACTTGGGCCGGATCAACTGCTCATAGATCGTGTCTTCCCCGTCGAGGGCTCCCACGTAGGCCGCTCGGCGCAGCACAGCAGAGGACTCCCCATTGACATCCACTCGCACCTGCCGCAGGCTGCCCTCGTCGCGATCCCACAGACCACACCCGAGGGCCTGAGCCTCGGCCCGGGCTAGGTGTTCCTCATACAGGAATTGGACGTTGCGCTGGAGGGTGATTGTCGCCATAGCACATACCGTACCAAGTCGCGATCCCAAGTACAAGCGACAATTGTTGTCCTACACAGTGCGCCACGACTCGACAGTGATCTCCCTGTTGTCGTCCTCTCCGGCCTCACGCAGGTAGCGGGAAAGGCGCGGAATGTCGGGATCGCCCCTAAACTCAGTTCTGAACGATTTGTCCAGTTCCGGGGGGATCGTGAACGTGGTGCAGGAAGGGTAGGTGAAGAGAAACTGACTGTATTCGGAAATCCAGTGGGCTTCGATCAGTCTGCGCCCGCACAAGGGGCAGTCATCAGGGGGGGTCACAGCGGCGGGACCTCTTCCACAGACTTCGTTCGTTTCGTGGCGACATCCTTGTGAACCCTGTAAGTCCGTCCGCAGTCCGGACACACCGTATGGCAGTCCTGTCCGAATTGGTAATAGCAGCGCCCCACCAACGGCAGCGGGGTGCCGCACGGACAATGCCACGCCGCATTGTTTCCCTCCGCTCTGACTTCCACCGTTGTTCCGTCCAGAAAGGTCGCTGGAACTGAGAATAGCTGCAATCTGTTATCTGCCATGATGATCGGGGCACTCCTCTCGTCCGAACGTGTGCCTGCAGACGCAGGCGTCTGGGAGCGGTCCAATATACGACATGAGCGACGGACCGACTCGTGCGAACCAGAGGGCGCCGCACTCCATCGGATCCCGCTCTCCCCGCTTCCGGCAGTCCTGAACCTGCGCGGGACGCACGTCGAACCGCTGCGCCCTTGTCACAGCCGTCCTCTCAAACCGTATCGCATCGCTACTTTCGCCTGGAATGCCTGCGAACGGCTCCGTCGAAGTCATAGGACATCGGAGCGCCACGCCTGCCAGGAGGGCAGCGCGCTTCTGGTGGGGGCGCGATACGGGGCCGAGAGGTGCGCGGTGCCGACCAGAGGTCCGGCGGTCCACGCCGGCAGCGCAGTCCGGGGTTGAGGAGAGAGTCCAGGCGCGTTGGCATGGCGGGACTGTGGCCTCGGTCGTCCGGGCGTCTGGGCGGGTTCCGGTCACTTGAGGGGTAGTCGCGTTCCGCTACCCTCCGCGCCGACCGGCACCCACCCCATGACCTCCGACCGCTTGGCGATCAACCCCGATCTCATCGGCTGGGCGCGTGAGCGCGCTGGTTACTCGCTCGAAGCGGCGGAGCTGCATTTCCGTGACATTCACGCCTGGGAGTCCCACGGCAAGGCCCCCACCTACGTCCAGTTGGAATCCGTGGCGGATCGCTTCAAAGTGCCCGTGTCCGTCCTGTTCTTTCCGGAGCCACCCGACGTACCGGAGCCGTCGCGCTCGTTCCGGACCCTGCCGGAGCGCGAGTTCGCGGGACTGCCGACCCGCATGCACCTGCTAGTTCGCAAGGCGCAGGCGTGCCAGATCAGCCTCACCGAGCTCACCGAGGGCCGCAGGCCGGTTGAACAGCCCATTTTGCCGGCGTTTCGAGATAGCGCACCCGATCCGGAGGAAGTACGGGCAATCCTCGGAGTTTCCCTCGAAGATCAACGTGGCTGGACCGACACGCCGACGGCGTTCAAGGAGTGGCGCGACGCGCTCTACGAGGCCGGGGTGTTCGTCTTCAAGGACGCGTTCCGCGAGGACGACTACTGCGGCTTCTCGATCTACGACCCTGAGCTGCCGGTCATCTACGTGAACAGCTCGCGGAGCGCCACGCGGCAGATCTTCACCCTGTTCCACGAGCTCGGACACCTGCTCCGCGAGACCAGCGGCCTCGATCCGGTGCCCGCCGACGTACTGGATCGCCTTCCGACGGCGAGCCGGAGCGTGGAGATCCGCTGTAACCGCTTTGCCGCCGACCTGTTGCTACCGCCAGCGGAGCTGGATCGGCTGATGGCGGATAAACAGCCCAGCGAGTCGGCAGCTGTCCGTATTGCTGTTGCCGAGGATCTCAACCTGAGTCGGGAGATGGTGTACCGCCATTTCCTCGATCGGGGCTGGATCAGCGTGGAGGCGTATTGACGTTCACAGAGCGCAGCGCCATCCAAGCCGGTTTCGCGCTCCCGCGCGATGCCGACCGGAGGTCGGCGGTCCGTTGCCGGCGGTGCTGTCTGGGGTAGGGGGTCGCTCAGCGGACTGCGAGTGCGGCCTGGCGGTGGGCAGCAGGAAGCCGCATGCTGTGTCGACTTGCCAACTTAGATGGTTGTTAGCCATGCAATCGGACCTTGTGGAAAGAACTTCTGGACTCTAGTGCGATAGTTTTGTAATTTAGTGGCTATGAGCCATCAAAGAGAGCCTCGGCTAAAGCCTCTACTCGACACGGTCCCGCCCGGTTTCATGGTCGATACGCCATGGCTCAAAGCCCGTGGAATCGACCCCAAGTCCATCCACGGCTACGTCGCTCGGGGATGGCTTGAGCGGGTGCTGCGCGGGGTCTATCGCCGTCCGCTGCCGGCAAACGTCGCGGTGAGTGGGGCGTCCTGGGAAGTCGTCCTCGTCTCGCTGCAACGGCTCATGGGCTACGACGTGCACCTGGGCGGCGAGAGCGCCCTCGATCTTGCCGGCCATGTGCACTATCTGAGCCTCGGGGGCAGGCCTCGCGTCCATCTCTACGGCGACGTGCCGTCCTGGCTGAAACGCCTGCCGATGCGGGAACGGATGGTCCTGCGCCAATGCAAGCTGTTCGGAAACGATCCTGTCGGCATCACGGAAGCCAGCGGCGCGGCGGGAGCTGGCGGACTGGCGGTCGAGGTGTGGCGCTGGCCCGTCCGGTCTTCGTCTCCCGAACGGGCGATCCTCGAGGCGCTGGACGAACTGCCCGGCAACGCTAGCTTCGACCATCTCGACAAGATCTTTGAAGGGCTGGTGTCCATGCGGCCGGAACCGCTCATGACGCTGCTGGCAGCCTGCCGAAGCGTGAAGGTCCGCCGACTGTTCTTCGTCTTTGCGGACCGGCACGGGCACAGTTGGCGAAAGTATCTCGACGCTGGGCGGGTCGCGTTCGGTTCCGGGCCGCGGGCGCTTGTCGAAGGCGGGACGTTTCATCCCACATACCACATCTCCGTGCCGGGCTACCTGGTGCCCCCAAGGCTTGAACCGACGGACGGCGATGCTTGAACGCGTAGCGTCGCGCTGTCCGGGAGGGGTCGTGCTCCCGCGCGGCCCCCACCGGGAGGCTGGGCCGACCTGGAAGTCGGCGGTCTCTGACCCCCGACGGCGGCTCTCGGTGTTCCGGCGTGGCTGCGTTTTCGGTCGGCGGCCCCCGCCTGGACGTGGCTTCGCGGGCGGTACGGGGCGCGGTCGTTGGTGTGGCGGGTCGGTGCTACATTGGCCGGTTGGCTCTTGCAGGCCGAGAAGACTGTCGTGACGACGCTGCACATCACCCTGCCGGATGATCCGGGGAAGGTTGCGGGCGGGGCGGACGCCGTGAATCCCGAAGCGGTTGCCGCCCTGGAGGCCGCTCTAAGGGGTGCTCTCGCGTCAGCGATGCCGAAGGGCAAGAGGGGTGTGGCGGCTCGCGCCGATGGGCGAGGGAAGGTTGGGGCAGTTGCAGGTTGGCTGCCGGAAGCCCTGATGGAACTGGACGGCATTGATGAGGAGATCGAGGAGGACGGGCTCCCTCCGGTGGACGACGAGGCGCGGTCAGCGGCGCGGAGGGCGCTGCGTGCCCTTGCGCACCAACCATTGGCGCCGAACGTGTACCCGACGCCGGACGGAGAGATTTCCTTGTCCTTCAAGGCTCCCCGAACCCAGGCGGTGGTTCATGTCCTCTTCGGCAATCGGGGTGAGACGGGCTGGCTTTGCGCCATGCCGGGTCTGAACGCGTACGGGCGCTATTCGAATCCGGCAGCACTTCCCGTGGACTTCCTCCTGAGCTGTCTGGAAGCGTGGGGCCGCTCTCCGAACGAGCACTGAGGTTGGAGCTCCCGGAGCTGGACAGCGCCGAAGGCCTTGGTCGGCGGTCCAAGCCGGCAGCGTCATCCGGGAGTAGGAGAGTTGTGCGTTTCGTCCGCCTTCGGCGGACGGTGCCGGTGTGAACACCGGCGTTCCCGGGGCGCTCCGGCCGGGGTGGGGGCGGTGGTAGGATGCGAGTTCGCCTCGGCTGCGGGGCGCGGGGAACATCATGGCTGTCACTCTGGAACTGCCGGAGGATCTTGAGAGGGAGATCGAGAAGGCTGGTCTTCTCGCTCCGGACGCGGTGGAGGCGATCTTTCGGGAGCAGCTCCGCCGGTTTAACCTCGGGGAACTTCTTCGGGACGCCCGGGGAATGGCAGCGGACAACATCCCACCCATGACGATGGAGGAGATCCAGGCAGAAGTGAACGCCGTCCGCGCTGAAAGGCGGCGGCGTGCGACTGGTTCTTGACACGAACACTGTCGTCTCGGGCTTGCTCTGGGGCGGAAACCCGCAGCTCATTCTGGATCTCGCGGACGACCGAAGGGTTACGTTGTTCACGAGTCGCCGCCTGATGGCCGAACTCGTCGAGGTCTTGGGCAGGCCGAAATTCCGGCCGAAATTTCTGCAACACCGGAAGACTCCCCTCCAGTTGGCGGCCCGGTACGCTCTCGCATCAGAGTTCGTCGCCCTGCAATCCGTCCCGCGAACTGTTCCGTCGGACCCTGACGACGATGTCGTGATCGCCACCGGAATCGCCGCTGGCGCGGACCTGATCGTTAGTGGAGACGGAGACCTGCTGGCGCTCCATCCCTATCGCGGGATGCGGATTCTCAACGCAACCGACGCGGCCCGACACATGAGAGTGGCGCTGCATAAGTAAGCCGAGCTGTGGACACGAGGCCGGCGTGCTGAACCCGCCAATCAGTTTGGCCGACGTTCCGTGATCCCGTCCGCCGTTGCCGCAGAGGTGGTCACGGCGCTCTCGGACTTTCTGCGGACCGGGTTCGGGCCGTCGAATCCGGCTCTGGCGGGGGTCGTGGACGACTTCCTGGGGACGCCGGAGAACCTGGTCAAGGGGCCATATCTCTCCGTTGCCTTGCCGTTCCAGCGGGCGGCGGAGGGTGGGGAGCCGTTTCCGGAGATTCCGCTCGGGTTCACGCCCTACCGGCACCAGCGGCGGGCGATGGAGCGGCTGAGGAGCGGAGTCGGGCGCTCGACGGTGGTGGCCACCGGGACGGGGTCGGGGAAGACGGAGTGCTTCCTGTGGCCGGTGCTCGACCACTGCCGGCGGGAGGCGGGGAAGCCGGGGATCAAGGCGATCCTGATCTACCCGATGAACGCGCTGGCGACGGACCAGGCGGGGCGGATCGCGGCGACGATCCACCGGAATCCGGAGCTCCGGGGGCGGGTGACTGCGGGACTCTTCATCGGGGAGGACGCGAAGGCGGGGCCGCGGGCGACGGGGATGGGGCCGGAGCGGGTGATCACGGACCGGGAGACCCTGCTCGACCAGCCGCCGGACATCCTGCTCACGAACTACAAGATGCTGGACTACCTGCTGGTCCGGCCCTCGGACCAGCGGCTCTGGCGGCGGAACGCGCCCGGCGCGCTGCGCTACCTGGTGGTGGACGAACTGCACACCTTCGACGGGGCGCAGGGGACCGACCTCGCCTGCCTCATCCGGCGGCTCCGGGTGCGGCTCGGCGCGGGGGAGGATCTGATCTGCGTGGGGACCTCGGCGACGCTCGGGGAGGCGAGGCAGGAGGGGAAGCTGCTCGACTACGTGTCCGCCGTCTTCAAGGCGGACTTCGACGAGGACGCCATCGTGGGCGAGTCGCGGCAGGGAATTGACGAGTTCCTCGGCGAAAGCCTGATCACGGACGTGCTGACGCCGCATCCGGACGTCGCCGGGGCGGCGGACCCCGCCCGCTTCGGGAGCGGCGAGGACTACCTCCGGTCGGTGGGCGCGCTGTTTTTCCCGACCGTCGCGCCGGAGAACTTCGGCGGCAAGGAGTGGCGGGCCGCGCTCGCGGAGCGGCTGCCCGGGCACAGCGCCTTCGTGAACCTGCTGCGGGTGCTGGACGGACGCCCGCGCCCGCTCCCCGAGGTGGTGGACCAGCTCCGGCCGAGCCTCCCGGTCGCGGACGACGACGAGGCGCAGGCAGTGCTGAACGGCCTCTGTGCGTTGATCTCGGCAGCGCGCCGCCGGGCGGGGGACGGGGAAGGCGCGCGGCTCCAGCCCTTCCTCCGGGTCGGGCTGCACCTCTGGGTCCGGGAGCTGCGTCGGATGGTGTGCAGCGTCCGGCCGGTGGAGACGCCCGGCGGCGCCCGCTACGCGCTGCGGCACTCCGACGACCTCGCCGCCGAAGACGGGGCGCTCCACCTGCCGCTCGTCCAGTGCCGCGAGTGCCGCCGGACGGGGTGGGGCGCGGTACGGCGGGCCGGCGACCGGAAGCTGGATGCGAACCTGCAAGTCTTCTACAACCGCTTCTTCGCGCGGGACGTGGACGTTGTCTTCCTCTTCCCCGACGAACCGCCGGCCGGGGCGCGCGGCGAGCCGAAGACGCTCTGCGACTGCCGGTGGCTCGGCGCGGGGCACGGGACCGAAGACTGCGACGACTGAGGGAGGCCGGACCGGCTGGCGCGGGTGTTCCTGCCCGAGGCCACCGAGACCTTCCGGCCCCGGGACGGGAAGCCGGTGCGCCGCCTGAGCCGGGACTGCCCGTTCTGCGGGGCGCGGGAGGCGCTCCTCATCTTCGGGGCGCGCGCGTCCAACCTGCTGAGCGTCGCGCTGGGGCAGGTGTTCGCGTCCCGCCACAACGACGACCGCAAGGTCATCGCGTTTTCCGACAATGTGCAGGACGCCGCCCACCGGGCGGGGTTCATCGCCGCCCGCACCTGGCCGAACATCCCGCGGGCGGCCATCGCCCAGGTGGTCGCGGAGCGCGACGGGATCTCGCTCGCGGAACTCGCGGGGACAGCGGGCGGCGACGGCGCGGTGGTCGCGCGGTGGCGGGACCTGGAGGCGAACCCCGGCGCGCTCGACCCCGAGCGCTTCGTCGCGGAGTTCCTCGCCCCGGACCGCCACTGGCTGCGGGACTTCGCCCGGCTCCAGCGCGACGGACGGCTGCCGCCGGACTCGGACCTTCCGGACCTGGTCGCGGACCGCCTGCGCTGGGAAACGCTCGCCGAGCTGGGCCACAAGTCCACCATCGGCCGCACGCTGGAGCGCACCCGCGCCGCCGCCGTCGGGGTGGACCGGGAGCGCTTCGAACGCGCCGCCGCGAGTGCGCACCGCCGCCTTCGCGAAGAGTTCGGCAGCCTGCGAGGGATCACCGCGGAGACGGTGCGGGCGTTGCTCCTCGGAATCCTGCGGCGGCTGCGGGAGCGCGGGGCGATCCGGAGCGACGGGAACGACCGTTTCCTCGGGAACGGCGCCTCCATCCGCTGGCTGAGCGGACAGCTCCCGCTCCCTGAATTCGGACGGGGCTCACCCCGCCCGGTGTTCCCGACCGACGGGGCCTCCGGCGACGGACTCGAACCGCTCGCCGGCGGGGGGTCGCGGCGCTCCTGGTACCGCGTCTGGACCGAAAGGATGCTGGCGCTTCCGCCGCTCTCGCTCGCCATGCAGGACGCCCCGGCAGTGCTGCTCGACGCGCTGGCGGCGCTTGAAGACGCGGGTCTCGTGCGCCGGGTCCCGGTCGGGCCGTCCCACGGCGGCACCCATGCCTGGGCGCTCGACCCGGAACGCTTTTTCGTGACGCCGCGCGCCTGGGTGCTGCGCGGGGGCGCGTCCCGGCCGCTCGTGGTGCCGGAAGACGAGGCGGATCTCTGGCTCGGGCTCCCCTGCCTTGACCCGGGCTCACGCGACGCGTACGACCGCTGCGAACCCGCCGCACCCACCTGGTTCGGCAAGCTCTACCGGCGGAGCGCGCTGCGGCGGATAGTGGCCGCCGAACACACCGCGCTCCTCACCCGCGAACAGCGCGAGGAACTGCAACGGCGCTTCGCGGCGGCCGACCCGGCGCCCTGGGACCCGAACCTGCTGTCGGCGACCCCGACGCTGGAACTCGGGATCGATATCGGCGACCTCTCCACCGTGGCGCTCGCCTCCGCGCCGCCCGCGCCGGAGAACTACGTCCAGCGCAGCGGGCGCGCAGGACGCCGGGACGGCAACGCCTTCACGCTGGCGATCGCCGCCGCCCGGCCGCACGACCTCTACTTCTACGCGGAACCGCTCGACATGCTGGCGGGCCGAACCGAGCCGCCGGGGGTGTTCCTGAACGCCTCGGCGGTGCTCGAACGCCAGCTCACCGCGTTCGCGTTCGACTGCTGGTCGGCGAGCGGGGTGGACGAACTGGCCGTGCCGCGGCAAGTCCGCGACGTCCTGGATGCCGTCGAGAAGGGCGCGTTGGACCGGTTCCCCTACCCCTTCTTCGATTTCGTGCAGCGCCGCGCCACCTCGATTCTGGAAGCGTTCGGCGCGGCGTTCGCCCCCGACCTGGAGCCCGCCTCGCGCGAAACCCTGGGCCGCTTCCTGCTCGGGGACGCGGAGGACGGCGGTTCGCGCGTGCTGCAGATCGCGGATCGGTTGGAGGAGGTGGTCGCCGAGCGGAAGGCGCTCAAGGCCGAGATCGGTCTGTTGGGGCGGCGGATCCGAAAGCTCGACGGCGGGCCGCGGGACGAGGCGGGCGACGCGGAGGTCAAGGAACTGCGGCGGGAGCGGAGCGGGCTGCAATCGGTGCTGCGGCAAATGAACGGCCGGCCGACGTTCAACTTCCTGACCGACGAGGGACTGCTGCCCAACTACGCCTTCCCGGAGAAGGGGGTGACGCTGAAGTCCGTGATCTACCGGGGCCGGGAGCGGCGCCCGGACGAGGAAGCGACGGGCCGCGACTTCGAGCACGACACCTACGAGTACGTGCGGCCCGCCGCCTCGGCGCTCAGTGAGTTCGCGCCGGAAAACGAGTTCTACGCCGGCGGGCGGCACGTGGACATTGACCGGGTGGACGTGCGCGTCTCGGAGATCGAACGCTGGCGGCTCTGCCGCGAGTGCCCCTACGGCGAGAACGTCGCGGGTGGGGACAAGCACCGCGCCTGCCCTCGCTGCGGCGACGCGATGTGGGCGGACCGGGGGCAGCTCCGCGAGATGCTGCGGCTCCGCGTGGTGCACGCGCTCAGCGACGACCGCCGCACCCGCATCATGGACGAGCGCGACGACCGGGAACCGCTCTTCTACACGCGCGAACTGCTCACCGACTGGGATCCGGACGCGGTCGCCGGCGCCTTCGCGGTGGAGCGGCCCGAGGCGGTCTTCGGCTTCGAGTACGTCGCCTCGGCAACCTTCCGGGACCTGAACTTCGGCCGGCTCGATGACGCCGGCCAGCGGACGACCTTCGCCGGGATCGAGCTGCCCCGCACCGGATTCCGGATCTGCCGCCGCTGCGGCGCCGTCCAGCGGCGGAGGGACGATGGCCCGCGCCACACGCGGTCCTGTCCGGCGCGGCGCGAGGAACGCTCCGGCGGGGTGGGCGGTCGCGGCGAGCCGGACGGGAACGGGGCCAGCGACATCGCGGACTGCCTCTACCTCTACCGCGAGTTCCGGTCCGAGGCGATCCGGATGCTGCTCCCGGTCGCGGACGGCGGCCGGTCGGACCGGCGCACGGTGTCCTTCGTCGCGGCGCTCGAGCTCGGGCTCCGGCGGCACTTCGGGGGCCGCATTGACCACCTGCGGGTGCAGAACGCGGAATACCCGACAGCCGACGGCGGGCCGCGCCAGGGCTACCTGGTGCTCTACGACACCGTGCCCGGCGGGACGGGGTACCTGAAGGAGTTGATGACCGCGCCGGAGAAGCTGGTCTCCGTGTTCAGGACGGCGCGGAACGCCCTCGCCGCGTGCGTCTGCGCCCGCGACCCGGCGAAGGACGGCTGCCACCGCTGCGTCTTCGCCTACCGCCGCAGCCGCGACATGGCGCGGACCTCGCGGAAGACCGCCATCGAGGTGCTCGATCTGATCCTGGCGCACGCCGGCGCGTTGCAGGAGGTTCGAGGGCTCCACGAGGTGCGGAGCCACGCGCTGCTCGAAAGCCGGCTGGAGGAGCGGTTCATCGAGGCGCTCAGGAGGCCGCCGGAAGCGGGAACCGCTCCGCGCGCCCGGGTCCGCCACGACCTGGTCCGGGGCCGGCCCGGGTACGTGCTGCGGGTGGGGGAACGCACCTGGTACGTCGAGCCGCAGGTCGAACTCGGCCCCGCCGACGGCGTCCGGATCCGGTGCCGGCCCGACTTCCTGATCCGTCCGGCCCACCGGACGCCGGAAGCGCCGCCGCTGGCGGTGTTCACGGACGGCTTCGAACACCACCGCGACGTGACGGACGACGACTCGGCAAAGCGGATGGCGCTCTCCGGCGCCGGCTACCTTGTCTGGTCGCTCACCTGGTACGACCTCGAAGAAGCTTTCGGCGGGAGCGCCGACGCGCCGGACCTGCTGGCGGGGGAGTTGGGGGAGCACGATATGAACCCGCTGCAGCAGTCGCTCGACGGGCGCTGGGACACCGGCGGGCTCCGTTCCCGGCTCGGCGGGTCTTCGCTCTCGCTGCTCGTCGCCTGGCTCGGGGATCCGGACCCGCTCCGCTGGAAGCGGGCCGTCTTCACGAGGCTCTGCGCGCTTTTCGACCGCGAGCGGATGCAGGATCCGGAGTTTCGGGCGGCCTTCGCGGCGGCGGTGGAGAAAGTGTCGCCGGGAGTGGTGCGCGACCGGCTGGCGGAGTTGCCGGAGCCGGCGTGCGTTGCCGGGCGGGGCCAGTGGATCGGCAAGGAGGCGGGGCCGGTGGACCTCTTCCTCGCCCTGCCCCTGACCGCCGTCGAGCGCGGGGAGCCGGACGCGGCCGTCGCGGTCCTGCACCTCCACGACGACGAGGCGAGCCGGAGTGCGAAGGACTACCGGCGAACCTGGAACGGCGCGCTCCGCGCGTTCAACCTCCTGCAATTCCTACCCGGCGGCTTCTGGACGACCCGGCTCGGCATCGAAAGCCAGCGCTACCCCGAGTTCGGCCCGAAGCTCGAGCCGCCTTCCGAGCCGGAAGTGGCCGACGCGGTGTGGCGGGAGGCGGTGGAGATGGCCGCGCCGGAGGCGCGTCCGCTGTTGCGGGCACTCGCCGACAGCGGTGCGCCAGTCCCGGAGGTTGGCTTCGAACTGGCGGGTGACGGGGGCACGGTGGTCGCCGAGGCCGAGGCGGCCTGGCTCGGCGCGAAGGTCGCCATGCTGCTTTCCGAGCAAGAAGGCGGAGCGGGCGCGTTTCGCGAAGCCGGCTGGCGGGTGTTCGTCGGGCCGGACCACTCCGGGGGCGGGGCCGGTATCGTCGCGGCCCTCTCTGAGGAGGAGTGATGCGGGAAGCCATCCAGATCGCCATGTCCGCCGACTTCCTGTCGGCGTTCGCGCAACTGCCGCGCCCGCAGCAGCGCAGCGTGCGCGCGTTCATCACGAAGTTCAACGCGAACCCGACCTCGACCGGCCTCAACTACGAGCGCATCCACGGGGCGCGTGATGCGGCGATGCGCTCGCTGCGGATTGACGGCGGCTACCGCGCCATCGTGCTGAAGCCCGCGACGGGGAATGTCCACCTGCTGCTCTGGGCCGACAAGCACGACGAGGCGTACGCCTGGGCGGAGCGCCACGAATGCCGCATCAACCGGGAGACCGGGGCGCTCCAGGTGTACGAGCCCCAGTCCGCGGCGCCGCCGGAAGCGGCGCCGACCGCCGCAGGCCGCGGTCCACAAGCGTTCGACGGGGTGCGGGACCGCGAGCTGGTGCGGCTCGGCGTTCCCGAGGCCATGCTGCCGGAGGTTCGGGAGATCCGGAGTGAGCCGGACCTTGACGATTTGCAGGCTCGGCTGCCGGTGGAAGCCTACGAGGCGCTCTTCTTCCTCATGGCGGGCGAGTCCTACGAGGCGCTCGTGCTCGAACGGGAAGCGCCGGAGTCCCCCGTGGACCCGGACGACTTCGGGGCGGCGTTGGGCCGGCTCGACTCACAGTCCCGCTTCGCCATCGCGCACGACCAACTGGAGCTGGAGGCGATGCTGAATGCGCCGCTGGAGCGCTGGCGGGTGTTCCTCCACCCCTCCCAGCGGCGGCTCGCGGAACGCCACTGGAACGGCCCGGTGCGGGTGCTCGGAGGCGCGGGCACCGGCAAGACGGTGGTCGCCATGCACCGGGCGCGCTGGCTCGCCCGTCAACTCGCCCGTCAACTGGGTCGGCAGGCGGCGGACGGCGGCCGGATCCTCTTCACGACGTGGACCCGGAACCTGGCAGTGGACATCGAGCAGAACCTGCGCCTGATCTGCACGCCGGAGGAAAAGGCCCGCATCGAGGTGACCAACCTGGACCGCTGGGTTCGCGGTTTCCTGCAGGGGCAGCGCTACGACTTCCGCGTCCAGTACGGACGGGACGGCGAGTCCTGGGAGCGCGCGCTCGACCTGAAGGACGCGGGGCTGGAGTTCCCCGATGCGTTCTACGGGGACGAGTGGGAGCAGGTAGTGCTGGCCCGGGGGGTGACCACGGAGGAGGAGTACCGGCGGGTCTCGCGGGTCGGGCGCGGCACCCGGCTGAACCGCGCCGCCCGGGTCAAGGTGTGGCGCGTCTTCGAGGAGTACCGCGCCCAGCTCGCCGAGCGCGGCCTGAAGGAGGTGGACGACGCCTACCGGGACGCCGCCAGCCTGCTGGATGCCGGAGCAGCCGCACTCGCCTACCGGTCGGTCATCGTGGACGAGGCCCAGGACATGAGCGCGCAGGCGTTCCGGCTATTGCGGCGCATCGTCCCCGAAGGTCAGGACAACCTGTTCCTTGTCGGGGACGCGCACCAGCGGATTTACGGCCGGAGCCGGGTCGTACTCAGCCGGTGTGGGATCAACATCGTCGGCCGCTCCCGCAAGTTGCGTCTCAACTACCGAACCACCGAGGAAACCCGCGGCTGGGCCGCGACCCTGCTCCGCGGCCGTCCGATTGACGATCTCGACGGGGGTGCGGACGACGACCGGATCCGTTCCCTGACCCACGGACCCGAGCCGCTCCTCCAGCGCTTCGAGTCCCGCGAGAAGCAGGCAGCGGGAATAGTCCAGTACCTGGAGCGCCTGCGCGGGCAGGGGCGGCTCCTGCGCAGCGTGTGCATCGTCGCTCCCACGAAGCGGGAGCTCGACTCGCTGGAGGGGGGGCTGCGGGATCGCGATCTGCCGGTCTTCCGGCTGGGGCCGGACACGGTGGACGACGGGACGAAGGAGGGGGTCCGTCTCGCGACCATGCACCGCGTCAAGGGACTCGAATTCGACCGCGTCGTGATCGCCAGCGTGAACGCCGGGCTCGTGCCCCAGCCCAGGGCCTACGCGGGCGCCGGGGATGCGGCTGAGCGGGAGAAGGCGGAGACGAAGGAACGCGCGCTGCTCTACGTCGCGGCGACCCGCGCGAAGAAGGAACTACTGATCCTGAGCTACGGGCGCCCGAGTCCTTTCTTGTCCTGATGCCCGGTCCGGAGAGGCGCGCGGAAACGCAGATCAAGCGAGCACCAGTGACATCCGGCCGTGTCCCGTTTGTTGCCCAGACTGCCGCAAGAAGCCAGAGTGCAGAAAGATTCCGATACGAAGAGAACCGCAGGCGTAGGAGAAATCAAATGATCCGGCTTGGCGGCCGGCTCGCCGTCGTTGTCGAACCCGAGGCAGGGGCGGACCTTGGTGTTCCGCTTCTGGGAGGCAACTGTGCGCACAGCGCGCGAGACCGGGCAGCTGGCCGGTAGCCGCGGCGTCTTCACGCCGATTTATCCACACCACCCGCCAACGGTGAGAAGGATTGGACCGGAATTCCGTCTATGGAGGTAGTGGAAGACATTGGGTCTTCCGCTGGCCGCATCTCCAAGGAGGAACTCCCGATGCCTGACGCCGCACCGAACGAGGCCGAGACCGCACCCAACCTGGCGGACGAGACCTCCTCGCCATCCGGCAGTCCGCGACCGGAACCCCAGCCAGCCAACACCGTCCCCAATCCCGGAGCCAACGGCGCCCTCTTCTGCGCCCTCGTGGACGCGGTGGTCGCCTATACTGCGGAGAAAGGCATGCAGTCCATCGTTTCGACAGCCGTCGCCACCCAGGTTCAGCCGGTCCTGGTGGAGATGCGCCAGCTCTTCGCCGCGCAGGAACATCGGTTCGTCGCGGAGATCCAGAAGACGAATGAGGTTGTCGCCGCCAAGCTGGACGGGATCAGGCGAGAACGACGGCTCATATGGGGCGCGCTGGGCGTCTCGATGACGATGTGGCTCGCCGTCCTCGGGTACCTGCTCGCGATGTGACGGGCCCTGCCCCGCCGGGCGCCACGCGGGGGTGCCGCTTGCGGCGTCCGCGGCGCCGGGGAGAGGGAAGCGATAGGTGGTCGCGCCATCCGGGATGGGCGCAGGCGGAACTCGGACAGGGGATGACGCAGCGCCATCGGTGCGGGTTTCGCGCTCCCGCGCGATGCCGGTGTGAACACGGCGCTCCTGGCCGTCCCCGCGCTTTTTCGCGGTTGGCGATGGGAGTTTCGCGGCCCTGTCGGGCCGCGATGCCGGTCTGAAGACCGGCGCTCCTAGGCCTCCACCGGGAGAATTGACCGGCGCTCCTGGCCCACCCTCCCTGCTAGAGTCGCCGCCCCAAGGCTCGGACCTCTGGCGCAGCGCGTAGCCGGCACCGTGCCGGCCTCCCTGCTTGTCTCTCCTCGCCTGCGTCTTTGCCGCCCTCGGGTTCGTCGGACTGACCTTCGGCGCGAACTGGCTCGTGGACGGGGCTTCGGGCCTCGCGCGCCGGTTCCGCATCAGCCCCCTGGTGATCGGGCTCACCGTCGTCGCCTACGGAACCTCGGCGCCCGAAATCGGCGCCAGCCTGGTGGCGGTGCTCCGGGGTAGTCCGGGACTCGCGGTCGGGAACGTCATCGGAAGCAACGCGGCCAATCTCGGACTCATCCTGGGGATTACGGCGGTTCTGACTCCCTTTGCGGTGCCGCGGGGGGTGCTGCGCCGGGAGTTCTGGTTCATGCTCGCCGCCACCTGCCTCCTGTGGCCGCTCGCGCTCTACGGGGTGGTTTCCCGGCCGGTCGGATTTGTGCTCGTCGCGCTGCTCGCGCTGTTCAACATCCTTTCCATCCGCTGGAGCCGGCACGAGGCGGAGGCGGGCAGCGGCGCGGACGAGCGCGACGGCGCGCCTCCCCTTGGTCGGAGCCTGGCGGGAACGATCGCCGGACTCGTCACGCTCCTCGTGGGCGCCGAACTTCTGGTGCGGGGCGCCACCGATATCGCCCGGAGCCTCGGAGCCTCCGAGATCACCATCGGATTCACGCTGGTGGCGGTGGGAACCTCGCTGCCCGAACTGGCGACCTGCGTGGCTGCCGCCCGGCGCGGGCAGATCCAGATCGTTGCCGGCAACGTGATCGGAAGCAACCTCTTCAACGTGTTCGGTGCGCTCGGGGTTTCGGCGTGCTTCGTGCCGGTCGCGGTCGAATCGCGCCTCGCGATCGCCGAAGTGCCGGGGGTGGTGCTGCTCACCCTGCTGGCCGGGTTTTTCATGCTGACCGGCCGGCGCCTGGCCCGAATCGAGGGCGCGATCCTGCTCGCCGGCTACGCCGGTTATCTGATCTTCGTCGTGCTCTGAATCCATGTCCCAAGGTTCCACCCCCCGCCCGCAGCCGGTAGTGGCGTTTTGTGAACGCCCCCCCGACGGAGTGCGCCAGATCGCGACCCAGGCGCTCTCGGGGTTCGCGCTCAGGATTCCCGAAGACGACGCGCGCCCTGCGATCGAAGCGGCCATCCGGAACAGCGATGTCCTGATCGCCAGGAAACGGCCCCTCGGAGCCCGGGAACTGGACTGTGCGAAACCATCGCTCGTGATCGCGCTCGGAAGAAATCCGATTCCGGTGAGCCTGCGGGCGGCCCGGAGCCGGGGGATTCCGGTGCTTCCGATTCCCCATCCCGGCGCGATCGCGGTCGCCGATCACGCGCTGGGACTGCTCCTGGCGGTGGCTCGTCGCATCGTGGAAGGGGACCACGGGGTCCGGGCCGGCGCCTACCGGGAAAGGGGTCTCGAGCCGCAGGTCACCACCGAACGCCTCTTCGCCTTCAACTGGCTGGGCCGGAAGGACGCCTTCATCCTCGACGGCCGGCAACTGGGGCTCGTCGGGTTCGGCGCCATCGGCCAGGAGGTCGCCCGCCGCGCCGCCGGTTTCGGGATGCGCATCCGGTACTTCCAGCGGCATCCGCTGCCCGCCGCCTGGAACCGCCGGCTCGGTGCGGAACCCGCAGCGTCGCTCGAAGACCTGCTCACGCACGCCGACGTCCTGAGCCTCCACCTTCCCCACACCCCCGAAACCGAAAACCTGCTGGACGGTCCGACGCTCGACCGGATGAAGCCGGGAGCGATCCTCGTGAATACCGCCCGCGGCGGGCTGGTGGACGAAGCGGCGCTCGCGGAGCGGCTCCGGGACGGGAGACTCGCTGGCGCCGGGCTCGACGTGTTCCGGGAGGAACCCCTGCCCGCCGGCCATCCGTTCGTGAACACCCCGCGGCTCGTGCTGGCCCCGCATACCGGCGGGGCCGGCGCCGGCGGCCAGCGGGAGCTCTTCGTCCGCGTCGCCGCCGCGATCCGCAACCATGCCGCCCGCACGGCCTGAAAACAGGAAGGAAAGCAACCCCAACATGACGAAACAAGATCAGGACATCTCGGTCGGGCCGGTTCGCTGCGCCCCCGGTGGCCGCGCTACCGGCTTCGTTCCGGCCGTCCAGCGGGTGGACGGGACCCCGCTCGGGTTCCCGGTGCTGATCGCGAACGGCGCCCGACCCGGGCCGGTGCTACTGATTGACGGCGGCATCCACGGTGACGAACAGGAGGGGACGCTCGCGGTCGCCGAGTTCGTCCGGGAGCTGGATCCGAACGCCCTCACCGGCGCGGTGGTCGCGGTTCCGCTGATGAACGTGGGGGCGTTCGAGGCCATGGCCCGCGGCAACCCCCGCGACACCCATTCCCACGACATGAACCGGATCTACCCCGGAAACGCGACGGGATACCTCACCGACCGGATCGCCGCGACCCATGCCGAAACCGCCGCCGCCGTCGCCGACATCGAGATCACCTTCCATTCCGGCGGCACCATTTGCTACCTCGGCGAAGCGATCTTCACCACCTCGGAAGACCCGTTGGGGCTTGAACTCGCCCAGGCGATGGGGCCGGACTGGACCATCGTGCTGGATACCCCGCACCCGGCGGGTTCCCCGATGGCCGCGATGACTCCCGCGGGCAAACCCGCGATCACGGTGGAGCTCGGCGGCGGCGCCGGAACCATGCCGAACCAGTTCCGCGCCAACGTGGACATCCTGAAACGCGCCATCGGCAACGTCTGCCGCCACTACGGCATGCTGGAAGGCGAAGCCCGCTACGCGCCGCGCCTCTGGCGGGGTCGTCAGAGCGTGGTACGGGCGAGTGCGAGCGGGATCCTGAGCCCGGCGGCCGGGCAGGCGGGGGATCACCTGAAGCAACCCATCCGCGCCGGGCAGACTCTGCTCCGGATCCATGACCTGCTCGGCAATCCGATCGAGGATCTGAACGCGCCCTGTGACGGCGTGCTCTTCGGTTTCCGCACCCATCCTTCGACAACGGCCGGTGACTGGGCCCTCTTCTGCGGCGACGCGAAATTCGTGGAGGTCGAACCCCCCCAACAGCGGAAGCCAAAGCCGCGTGAAGCGGGGAGCGTTCCGTGATCGCCCAGCCACTCCTGCTGCTCGCCTTCCTGCTGCTGATCATTGCCGCGGCGCGGCAGGCGGAGGAGCGCTACTCCGCGATCCAGAAGATCAGCTCCGCGGTCGTCTGCACCCTGCTCGGCATCCTGCTCGCCAATATCGGGCTCATTCCGCGCGGCGGCGAGTTCATGAGTTCGCTCTCGCGGTACGCGATCCCCTACGCGATCGTGCTGTTCGTGCTCTCGACCCGGCTCGCCGACCTGAAGGCCGCCGGTCCCCGCATGGTGGTGGGTTTCGGACTCGCGGGGTTCGGCACGTTCGTGGGGGCCTTCGTCTCCAGCCTGCTCTTCGCCGGGCTGCTGGGCCCGGAAACCTGGAAGCTCGGCGGAACCTTCGCCGGAGCGTTTTGGGGCGGGGGGCTCAACTTCGCCGCGGTCGGCCAGGGGCTCGAGATGACCCCCAGCCTCTTCGCGGGGGCCTTCGTGGTGGACAACCTTTCGACGGTGCCCTGGATGCTCGGCCAGGTCGCGCTCGCTTCGGCGCTCGCCGGGGTCTTCCTCCGGCGGGCACTGCCGAATGCGGCCGACGACGCGGGCGACGACTCCGAGGTGGACACCGACGCGCTCCGCCGCACCTGGACCGAGGGCTCGCTTTCGATCACCCATCTGGCGATCCTCGCGGCGATCCCGCTGCTCGCCCTGGCGGCGGCGGGGCTCTTCGCCCAGATCCTCCCCGGCGTGCCGGAAGTCCTCTGGCTCACGACGATCGCGCTGATTCTCGGGCAGATCCCGGCGATCCAGCGGCTCAGCGGCTCCGCGATGCTCTCCTACTTCGCCCTCCACCTCTTCTTCATCGTCATCGGCGCCGGCTCCGATGTGCGCGAGGTGGTGGCGGCGGGACCCTGGCTCTTCTTCTACATGATCCTCATCATCCTGATCCACGCGGTGGTCGTCTACGGGATCGGGTGGCTCGCGCGGTTCGATCTGGCGACCTTGACGCTGGCCAGCCAAGCCGCGGTGGGTGGCCCCGGATCGGCGCTCGCGCTCGGGATGGCGCTCAAGTGGAAACACCGGATCGCGCCCGCGGTGATCATGGGGATCTTTGGCTACGGATTCGGCAACTACCTGGGGTTTGGCACGGCCTACCTCCTACGGGGGGTGCTGCCGGGCTGATGGGCGAACAACTCCTGGGGCATCGGGTCCTCGTCACCGGAGCCGCGCGTGGGCTCGGCGCCTCGGCAGCCTTGGGGCTCGCCGAAGCGGGCGCGGAGTGCATTCTGCTGGACCGCTCGCGGGAAGAACTCCAGGCGACGGTCGAGACAGCGGCGGACCGCGGGCCCGGTCCCTTCCACGCGCTGGTCTGCGACCTCTCTGACCGGGAAAGCACGCTCGACGCGGCGGCACGCGCAAGGGCGGTTGCCCGGGGAGACCTCACCTCGCTCGTCCACTGCGCCGCGGTGCTTCACTTGCGATCCGTAGAGGAGACGACGGACGCGCAGTGGGACGAGATGCTGGCCGTGAATCTGCGTTCGGCATTCCTGCTCGTTCGGGAACTCATGCCCGAACTCGGGGCGGGGAGCGGCGGTTCCATCCTGCTCACCAGCTCGCGGGCGGCCATCATGGGCTTTCCCCAGGAGAGCGCCTACTGCGCCACCAAGTTCGGGATCGAGGGCCTCGCCAAGGCGCTCGCCGAAGAGTGCGGAGACATCGGAATCGTTGCGAACACGATCACCCCCGGCGCGCGGCGCATCAAACCCACCGGGCTTTCCCGCGCCGAGGAAGCCGCCCTTCCCGCAGGCGAACGGATCTGGGGATCCTCGGAGGCGCTCGGTCCCGCGTTCGCGGCCTTCGCCCTCCTCCCCGGCGCCGGGGACAGGGCGCCGAACGGGCACCGGTTCGAAGCCGACCGGGTGGCGGACATGGTCCGTGGCCGGGGCCTTCCGCTTCCCGGCGAGGCGTGGGAGGAACTTAGCAGCCTGTGAACAAAGTGGCGCGGCCCAGTTCTCCCGGTGGGGGCTCGACCGGCGATGCATCCCGCCTGAACCGCTTCACTTCGTTCCGCTCATCGTTGCGTTTCGGTCGAAATACACCAGGTATTCCTCCCTCACGCGCCGCCCCCACCGGGAGAACTGGGTCAGCCGGGCCCCCACCGGGAGAACTGGCCCCACCGGGAGAACTGGGCCTCACCGATCTCGGCGCTCACGCCACTTTATCCACAGGCTACTAGCGAATGACCCACTTCTGTCCCATTCCGGTTTCCGACCGGGCGCACGCGCTGGGCGAGGGGCGGGCTCTCCCCGACCCCGGGGCCGCACTCGCTCCGGAGCACGCCGCCGCGCTCCGATCCGCGCTGCTCGGCGGGGAGACGCACTACACGCCGCGCCCGGGTCTTCCGGAATTGCAGGATGCCATTGCCCAGCGGATCGAGGCCGCCGGAGCGCCGGCCGGAGGCACCGTCGTCGTGACCGCCGGGCGGCAGGAGGCGCTCTTTGTCGCGCTCGCCGGGGCGCGGGCGGAGGGCGGTGACGCCCCCGCCACTGTGGTCCTGTCCCCGGCGACCCACCTGGACCCCGGAGTGCGCGCCGCCTGCGCGCTGCTCGATCTGTTTGTGGATTGTCGCCAGCCTGCGGCTGGCGATGCCGGTCTGGAGGCCCCCACCGGGAGAACTGGCGGCGCTCCGACCACCGAAGGCACGGTCGCCCGGGTGTCAACGCCGGAGGAGGCAGGTAGCGGCGCGCCGATTGAAATCGTGGACTGCGGGGACCGGTTGCTCGGCCGCGACGACGCGGAAGCGTCCTTTCTCGCCGGAGTTGGCGAAGACGCGGTGCTCGTCGGTTCGCTCGACGGCCTGCCCGAACTCGCGCCGTTCCGGGTGGGCTTCTTCCGGGCGCCGCCCCGGTTGCTCGGCCGGCTGCGGAGCCTGAAACAGGCGGTCTCGATCTGCACCGCCGCGCCCTCGCAGCGCACCGCGGCGCTGCTGCTCGGGGCCGCGCCGGCAAAGCCGCGCCCGCGCCCCGTGCTGGCCAAGCCCGGGAAGGACGATTCGCGCTATTCGCTGATGGAACTGGCCGCGAGTCTCGACGGAGTCGTGAGCCTCGGGCGGGGCGATCCCGACGCCGACGCCCCGGAGTCGGTTCTGGAGGCTGCCTGCGCCCGAATCGGCGAGACCGAACCGCTCGACCCCCTCGGACAACGCTGGCTCCGCGAACGGATCGTCGAGCGCGAGGAGGCCCGGACGGGTGTCCGTTGGGACCCGGACACCGAAACCCTGGTCACCGGCGGCGCCCAGGAGGGCATCGCCCTCGCCATGCTCGCCCTGGTCGGCGAGCGCGAGGAGGTGCTGCTGGCCGATCCCCGCTACACCTCCTACGAACAGGCCATCGCGCTCGCGCGGGGACGCATGGTCCCCGTCCCCTGCGGCGGAAACTGCGGCGGGAGGAACGGGGACGGACACGAAGACTTCGGGATGCGCGCCGGCGCGACCGAGGAAGCACTCCGCCGGACCGAGCGACCCCGGCTGCTCGCCATCGTGAACTTCTCCAACCCGACCGGCGCCCGGACCCGCGCCGGGGAGGTCGAGGACCTCTGCCGGATCGCGGACCGCCACCACCTCTGGGTGCTGTCCGACGAGGTCTACGCCGACATGGCGCTCGACGGGGAGGGACCGGTCCTGTCGCCGTCCACGCTGCCCGGCATGCGCAACCGGACGCTGACGATGGGAAGCGTCTCCAAGAGCTACGCGATGACCGGCTTCCGGATCGGCTACCTGACCGGGCCGGCGGACGCCATCGCCGCCTGCGCCCGCGCGAAGGCGGCGCTCTCCGGCCCGAGCCCGCTGTTTTCGCAGCGAGCGGCAGCGGCGGCGCTGGCCGGGGGCGAAGCGTTCCCCGCCCGGCTCCGGGAAATCTACGCCCCGCGGCGGCGCCTGCTCCTCGACGGGCTCGCCCGGCTCGGCATCCCGACCGCCGCGCACGGGGGCGGCTTCTTCGTCTGGGCCGACATTTCCCGCTTCGGCCTTTCAGCAGAATCCTTCTGCCGCCGCCTCCTCACCGAGGCGCGGGTCCTCATGTTCCCGGGGACCGCGTTCGGGAAGCGCTGGGACCGCTACGCGAGGGTTTCGATGCTCCAGTCGGAAGATCAGATCGCCGAAGCGCTGGCCCGGATGGAAGCCTTCGGCGGCTGAACTCGGACACGTTCCGGGGTGAGCCGCTCCGTTCCCGTAGAATCGGATCCGAACGGGAGGGACGCCCGATGAAGGAACGACGGAACTGGTGCAGTTTTTTGGGACTGGCGGTCGCGCTCGCGATCCTCGCCGCCTGCGGAGGCGGAAGCGAACCAGCGGAAGAGGCGGATGACAGCCGCTTCCGGAAATACGCCGCCGGGATCGCGGCGCACCATCTCTGTTCCGGCACCTTCGTCGTCGGACGGGTCACCGAGCGGTCGCCGGAGACGGTGCTCGCCGAGGACATCGCGCCCTTCGTCGGTTTCGCCTGGCAGGACGACTTCGAGTGGGAAGTGGACACGGAGGCAATGAGCGCCACCGTCTGGGCGGCCGACGTGGCCCCGCGGACCGCGAAGTACCACGGGGACCAGGGGTGCACTCTCCTGGAAGACGGCGCCGATTCCGTGCGTTTCACACCGGTCCCGGTGCCCCGGGACCAGCCCCCGGCGGACGAGCAGGACTGGCCGCTCGGCGACATCGGCGCTGAGGAGCCCGATCAGACGGGCGTGGATCGGGCCGCGCTCGACGCGGCGCTCGACGCCGCCATCGGGACCGAGGAGCAGAACACCCGGGCCCTCGCGGTGGTCCGCCACGGGAAGATCGTGGGCGAGCGCTACGCACCCGGCTTCACGCGGAACACGCCGCAGATCAGTTGGTCGGAGGGCAAGAGCGTCACCGCAACCCTGATCGGCGTGCTGATGCAAAAGGGCCACTTCGGCCTCGATGACCCGGCGCCGGTGGCCGAATGGCGCGAGGAGGGCGATCCTCGCGGCGTGATCCTGATGCGGCACCTGCTCACCATGAGCAGCGGGCTCGACATGACGATGCTGGGCCTCAACGGCCCCGAATCGCTCGTCCCCGAGAACGAGCACATGCGGGTCTATTTCGACGCGCTCAACGTCTTCGAGCACGCTTCGGGGCAGCCCTACGGCATCCCGCCGGGCACCGAGTTCCGCTACCGGAACTCCGACCCGCTCACTCTCGGGCGGATCGTCCGGGAGACCGTCGAGACGGGCGGCAAGGAATACCTCACCCACCCGCAGCGGATGCTCTTCGACCGCATCGGATCCCGCGACTTCGTGCTCGAGCCCGACCCCTGGGGCAACTTCATCCTGAGCGGCTACGAGTACGGAAGCGCCGCCGACTGGATGCGCTTCGGGCTCCTGCACCTCTGGGACGGCGTCTTCGAGGGCGACCGCATCCTGCCCGAAGGCTGGTCGGAGTTCGTGAGCAGCCCCTCGCCGGGAGCGAAGGAGGGCGAGTACGGCGGACTCTGGTGGCTGAACCTCGGCGGGCGCTACCCGGATATCCCGACCGACGCCTACTGGGCCTCGGGATTCATGGGGCAAACCACCATGGTCATCCCGTCGCGGGACGTGGTGGTGGTGCGGCTCGGGCCAAGCCCCGGAGGCTTCGGCGACTACCTGAACGCCACCGTTTCCGCGATTCTGGCCGCCTTCGACCGGTTCCCGTAGAATCGAATTCCGCGGGAGGGACGCCCGATGACGGAACCACGGAACTTGCGCTTTTTTCTGGGACTGGGGGTTGCGCTTGCGCTCCTTGCCGGATGCGGCGGCGGGGACGAACCCGCGGAGGAGGCCGATGACGGCCGCTTCCGGAAGTACGCCGCCGGGATCGGCGCCCACCACCTCTGCTCCGGGGTATTCGTCGTTGGGAGGGTGACCGAGCGTTCACCGGAGACGGTGTTGGCCGACGACATCCGTCCCTTCGACGACTGGGCCTGGCAGGACGACTTCGAGTGGGAAGTGGACATGGAGGCGAAGAGCGCCACGGTGTGGGCGGCCGACGTGGCGCCGCGCACCGCGAAGTACCACGGGGACCAAGGGTGCACAATGCTTGAGGACGGCGCCGACTCGGTGCGGTTCACGCCGGTCCCGGTCCCCCGGAACCAGCCGCCAGCAGACCAACAGGACTGGCCGCTCGGGGACGTGGGAGCCGAAGAACTGGACCAGGCCGACGTGGACCGGGCGGCGCTCGACGCGGCGCTCGATGCCGCCATGGGCACCGAGCAGAACACCCGGGCCCTCGCGGTGGTCCGCCGTGGAAAGATCGTGGGCGAGCGTTACGCGCCCGGCTTCACCCGAAACACCCCCCAGATCAGTTGGTCGGAAGGCAAGAGCGTCACCGCGACCCTGATCGGCGTGCTCATGCAGAAGGGGCACTTCGGACTCGATGACCCGGCGCCGGTGGCCGAGTGGCGCGAGGAGGGCGATCCGCGCGGGGTCATCCTGATGCGGCATCTGCTGACCATGAGCAGCGGGCTCGACATGACGAACACGGGATTCGACGGGCCGTCATCCCTCGTTCCCGAAAACGAGCACATGCGGGTCTACTTCGACTCGCTCAACGTCTTCGAACACGCGTCGGGGCAGCCCTACGGCATCCCGCCGGGGACCGAATTCCGCTACCGGAACTCGGATCCGCTGACGCTCGGTCGGATCGTGCGGGAGACGGTGGAAAACGCCGGCAAGGAGTACCTCACCCACCCGCAGCGGATGCTGTTCGACCGGATCGGTTCCCGCGACTTCGTGCTGGAACCGGATCCCTGGGGCAACTTCATCCTGAGCGGCTACGAGTACGGCAGCGCCGCCGACTGGATGCGTTTCGGGCTCCTCCACCTCTGGGACGGCGTCTTCGAGGGCGACCGCATCCTCCCCGAGGGCTGGTCGGAGTTCGTGAGCAGCCTCTCCCCGGGAGCAAAGAACGGGGAATACGGCGGTCTTTGGTGGCTGAACCTCGGCGGGCGGCACGCGGACATCCCGAGCGATGCCTACTGGGCGGCGGGCCACATGGGCCAGATCACCATGGTGATCCCGTCGCGGGACATCGTGGTGGTTCGGCTCGGCCCGAGCCCCGGCGGATTCGACGAGTACCTGAACGCCACGGTGGGGGCGATCCTGGCCGCCTTCGACGACAGCGCGGAATGACCCGTCACTGGGGCAGACACAGTTCGTCCGTCGTCTTTCGGACCTGAAACACGAAAGCGTCGCCGATCCGATAGCTCTCAGGGTCGCCGCTATCGTCTTCGGTGTAGATCAGGTCGTCGATTCCCAGGACGACATTCCTTTTCTCTCCGCAGTCAGGGCATCGGCCGATTCTCTTTTCGTCCAGTTCGTAGGTCGTAATCGAATCCTCGCCATCTGCAAGACGGAATGGCCCTGTTATGGGCGAATACTCAAGCACTCTCTCTTCCATTTCTGGATCCTCCAAGTACATGGATCCTCGAAGTTCGCCCACGGATTCGGACCTGCGGATACCGACCACGTGAATGTAGTCGCCTTCACACAGCTCCGTTTCTTTTGAGGGGCTCGTGCCGTAGATCCATACCTTGGGGCCCGTCTCGCCCTCAGGTTCTGTTTCTTCCGGCTCCGTTATTTCAGGATCCGTTTCTTGAGGTGGCGTTTCTTCAGGTGGACTCGAATAGGGCCGTTCGGACCCGGGAACACACTGACCAAGACCATCGTCGACGCAGCACTGGTAATCAGGAACGGAGAAATACGCAGTGTTGTGTCCGCATGTGCGCCGCCATCCAGTAACCGTATTCAGACTTTGTATCGCCACACACCGCCGGGCGTCGTCGCTTTGCCAGCTTCCGCCATCGTCGTGAAGGCAATCGTGCCACGGCGGGATGTCCTCCGTTAACGCGGCCGTTTCGGCAACTCTCGCCATCGTCGTGGATGGCCCAGCAGCCTCTTGTAACGCAGCTGGTTCCGCCGCGGGAGGTGCGGGCACGGTAGATGGCCCCGTACCGTTGTTGCAGGCCATCCAGCTACCGAAGCAGATCGCGATGATCGCCCCAATCCAATGGTACCCAAATCGTCTTTTCATTCCTTGCCTCTGCTTGTTGTTTCTCGTTCCTGTCACTGAAAGCCCTTACTTGCCCTGCCGAATGCGCTGGCCCGATGTGGTGCGCACCGCTTGTCCGGTGAACGCCGTCATCGGACGGCGCCCACCGGCCTCCCGTCGCATCATGCGCCGTTCGGATTTGCCGTTCTCGCCACTACGCAGACCGCATGCGTACCTTGGTGTACCGCGAATGTGAGCGGCGGTCCGATCTCATAGGTCTCGGTATGTTCGCTGCCCTCGTGGTGGTCATGGACGCTGTCGATTCCGACAACGACATCCCTCACTTCGCCGCAGTCCGGGCACTCGTGGATCGTCCCGGGCGCCGGCAGGGAAATCCTCATATCACCCGCTGCGAACTCGAACTCCTCTTCGACAGGGGTGTGTTCGGCCGGGTGTTTGGTTTCTCCGTGGGCAGCATCGCCTTCCAGTTCCGGATCCGAGATGGTGAGCGATACGTGGAGCTCTCCCAGTGGATCGGATCTGCGCAGCGCCAAGGCCGGAAGGGAGTCGCCTTCACACAGTTGCAGGACAGTGCCTGGAGTCGCTCTTTCGATCCATACCCGGTGACCATCGCCATGCCGGACTTCAGGCGTTACCGGTGCGCCGGATGAAAGCACATTCCTTCGCCCCGGTCCCACGACACTCGCCGGTACTTCAAGTTGGTCAGCGGTAGCCGCAGGCTCGGGTACCGTGGACGCTGCAATGTCGCCGTTGCAGGCCACCCACGTGCCGATACCAATCGCGATGGTAGCGTAAATGGCGTACATAGCCAGGTTCTTTCTCATACTTCCTTTTCTCCTTTCGGTTGGATGGGTTTCTTGTTGCTTGAAGGTGACTGTCGCGTCGCGGGCCACATGTTCCGACGCCGCGGCCGCTGCGCTCCTGGCGCTGAGAGCCGACTCGCTGTTTCCCGGGTGGACGAGTGCGGTGTTCGGAACGATCTGCCGGATGCTCGGACGCGCGGTGGAACAGCGCCACCGTTTCGATGCGTCGCGCTAGTGCGTAACGACGAGTCGTTACGGCCTCTGTCGCGAGTACCACGAGACCATTCCCTTCCTGCTTTGGGAATGCCCAGCCACCATCGTCGCGGGTATGGCTGACCGGGACGCGGATCCTCGATATTCGATGGATCGCGTTACGAATAGCACGGGTTGTGCTGCCCGGAGCGCGAGTCGTTTTGTTTTCGACTCGGACGCTCAACCATGTACCGTCTTGCGGAACCAGCGACCCTATGCTTCGTCGTATCACTCTTGTTGTGTCTCCTGATTTCTAGCACGCCAGCGGCAACATTTCAAGTTTTATGGAAATGTCAGAGTCGTGCCGGCAGAAACGACGAGCTCCTTGTCAAACGCACCTCGCGGCGAGCGCCGGAGACCTCCATCCGGAGAGAACTTCCTCGCTTCGCCCGCGATGAAAGAGCCTTACCGGATCCGTCGATGGGACGAGGTGTTCACCGCCTATTCGGGGCACCCCGCCGGCTGACGGTGCCGCCGTCCGGCGGCGGGAACGGAGTGCTCACCGGGCTCCCCGCACCCGCGGCCGGGAAGAACTCGCGGAAGAGTCGGGAGAAACCCCGCACCCGGGCGAACCACCCGAACGCCCGGTCAGTCGAAGCGGACCCGGAATAGCAACGAATAGAGAACGGGATAGACCGGGCGGCCGTGGGTGTCCCGCGAGGGCGCCGGTACGGGCTCTGGCCGCGCTAGAGATCCACGAGTTCGACGTTCACACCCGGCGCGGCAGCGCCGCGGCCGTCAGTGACGAAACCCTGCACCGTGGAGAGCGATTGCAGGGCGCCCGCCGGTCCGGCGATCGAAAGGGCCAGCGCGAGGCCGGCGATCGGGGATTTGGCTTTGGACAACGTTGTGCCCCCCGGCGACGCGCGATCCGGAGAAGGGGAAACCCCCACTCAGCGCCGCGCGGCGCCGGTATCCTCGACTCGGGACGGTTCCAATTCAAGGAACATCGGAAGACATGTCGAAGAACAACAGACTGCACGGCCGGGTCGCGGTCGTGACCGGTGCCGCCGCCGGGATCGGCCGGGCTACCGCGGAACTTTTTGCCGAAGAGGGCGCCCAGGTCGTGCTCGCTGACATCGCCGGGGAGGCGCTCGAGCGGGTGGCCGCCGCGATTCGCGATTCGGGTGGGTCGGCGACCGCGGTGGTCGCCGATGTCTCGACGGAAGAAGGTGTCGAGGCGGTCGTGGGGACCGCGGAGCGCCGGTTCGGCCCGGTGGACGTCCTGGTGAACAACGCGGGCGTCGAACTGAAGAAGCTCGTCGAGGACACGAGCCTCGAGGAGTGGAACCGCATCCTGCGCACGAACCTGACGTCGGCGTTCCTGATGTCCCGGCGGGTGGTGCCCGGCATGAAGGAGCGGCGGCGCGGCGCGATCGTGATGAACTCGTCGGTCGGGAACTTCATCGCGGCGACCAGGAGTTCCGCCTACGGGGCGTCGAAGGCCGGAATGATGGCGCTCGCGCGGGGACTGGCGCTCGAGGGCGCGCCCTACGGAATCCGGGTGAACGCGGTCTGTCCCGGAGTGATCGATACTCCGATGAACGAGCGGAATCTGGAGCGGACCGAGGATCCGGAGGCGATGCGCCGCTCCTGGTACGACGTCACACCGCTCGGGCGGCTCGGCACCCCGCGCGATGTCGCCCAGTCCATCCTCTTCCTCTCGTGCGACGAATCGAGCTTCGTGACGGGGTTGCCGCTGGTTATCGACGGTGGACGATTGATCCAGTAACGTATTCGTTACCATCGTTTGGAATTCACTCTAGTAACCCATGCGTTACTATTGGAATCGTGATCCGGCGCACGTTCCGCAAGTCAATTCGCGCCCGCGCCGTCCGGGATCCGGCGTTTCGGTCCTCACTGCTGGAATCCGGCTTCGACGCACTGCTGGCCGGCGATCTCGCCGCGTTTCGCAGCGGCCTGCGCACCTATGTGAACGCGACGTTGGGTTTTTCTCGCCTCGCGGAACGCACCGGCATCCCGGAAAAGAGCCTGATGCGCATGCTGGGGCCGAACGGCAACCCCCGGGCGGCCCACCTGGCAACGTTGATCGGGGCGATCTCGGAGCACGAAGGGGTCGAAATCTCCGCCCGCATTACCGAACCGGAGTAGGAAGGGAACGCCCCGATTGTTTGACACGAAGTTCGTGTTTTCGTATTCTCGTGTCATGAGGAACATCACCATCACGCTGCCTGAGGAATGCGCCCGTTGGGTGCGCGTGCGCGCCGCCCAGGAAGACCGCAGCGTCTCGCGCTGGCTGGCCGAGCTCCTCGACGGGATGCGCCGTCGAGAAGACGAGTACGACGTCGCCATGGAGCGACTGTTGGCGAGAAAGCCGCGGAAACTGAACTGGATCGCCGGACGGAGACCCACACGGGAGGAGATCTACGACCGGCCGATTCTGCATCGCGACCGGACACCGGTCGCCGAACCGGCCGCCAAGGGTGAATCCGAAGAGAAGCCGGACTCCGAAGCGGCGCGAGTTCCGTGATCGGCCCCGTCTTCGTTGACACGAACGTCCTCGTGTATTGGCAGGACACCTCGGACCCGGTGAAACAGTCCCGCGCGGGGGACTGGATTGCGCTGCTTTCCCGGAATCGGTCCGCGCGGACGAGCTTCCAGGTCTTGCAGGAGTTGTATTCCGTCCTCACGCGCAAGTTGCCGGACTTCACGCCGACGGAAGTCCAGGAAATCGTTCGCGAGGTCGCGCTGTGGCGAGCGGCAGCTCCGGACATGACGACACTCGAGAGGGCGTGGTTCCTCCAGCAGCGTTACGCGCTCTCGTGGTGGGACGCGCTCATCGTCGCGGCGGCGCAGAGCAGCGGGTGCGCCGTCCTGCTGACGGAAAACGTCCAGCACGGCCAGCGGCTGGGGGAGGTCACGGTGATCAACCCGTTCCGCTCACCCGAGAGGACCCCCGCCGAAGTGCTGGAGGCACTCGCCGCGTAGTGCGCGCCATGCGGCTCGGAAGCGCGGAAGCGTGGGCGCTCGGGGTTTCGGCGGTCGTGGCGTGCGGCGCGGGCGCCTCCTGCTTTCCGGATGGCGGCCGCCACGCCGACCTCGTCGTCCTGGATGCCAACGTCCTCACCGTGGACGCGGACTTCACCGTGGCCGAAGCCCTGGCGGTCCGGGACGGTCGGGTCCTGGCCGTAGGTTCGGACGCGGACATCCGGAACCTCATCGGACCGGACACCGAAGTCATTGAAATGGCGGGTAAAACGGTCGTCCCCGGTCTGGCCGACAATCACCTTCACGGCGCCGGCGGCGGGGACGGTGTGGACCTCTCCCGGGTCCGCACCATGGACGAGCTGCTCGGGGCGATCGCCGAACGCGCCCGGACTTCCGGCCCCGGCGAACTGGTCGCCACCAACTCCGACTGGCACGAGGGGCAACTCCAGGAGCAGCGGCTTCCCCTGCGGCGGGATCTCGACGAGGCGGCGCCGGGAAACCCGGTGGTCGTGGTCCGGGGCGGCCACGAGTACATCCTGAACTCGCAGGCCCTCGAGAAGTGGGAAATCACCACGGATACCCCGGTCCCGGACGGGGGTCGCATTACCCGGTATCCAGGCGGCGAGTTGAACGGGGAACTCGTGGACACCGCCAAGCGGCTCGTCACCATGCCCGAGCGCCCGTCCCGGGATCTCGAAACCCGCATCCGGGACCAGGTCGAGCAGTACCGGACCCTTCACTCCGTGGGTCTGACCAGCGTCCGTCATCCGGGAAGCGGGATCGAGCAGTTCCGGCTGCTCGAGGAGATGAAGCGGCGGGGACTCCTCACCATGCGGGTGACCTTCCTGATGCGCATGCGCGCTCGCACCGCGGATGAGGTGGACGCTGCGCTCGCTGCCTGGGATCTCGAACCCCAACAGGGCGACGAATGGCTACGCCTCGGCGGGGTGAAGCTGGGCGTGGACGGGGGATTCGAGGGCGGCCTGATGCGCGAGCCGTACGAGGAACCCTGGGGACAGGGAGGGACGTTCCACGGGCTCCGGACGATGCCGCAAGAGGCGTTCAACGAAGTCGTGGTTCGCCTGGCCGAGAAGGGTTGGCGGGTAGCCACGCACGCGGTGGGCGATCTCGCGATCGACCAGGTGCTCGAAGGCTATGTGGGTGCCGACGAGGTGGCGCCGCTCGCGGGCAAGCGTTGGGCAATCGAGCACGGGTTCATCCCCCGTCCCGACCATTTCCCGACCATCAACCGGCTCGGGTTGGCGGTCGCCGGTCAGCACCATCTCTATCTCGCCGGCCCCAGCCTCGAGAAGTACTGGGGCCGGGAACGGGCCGACTGGACGACCCCGATGCGCGCCTATCTGGACGCCGGGGTGAAGGTCTCGGCCGGCACCGACGCGCCGGTCGTGCCCTATCCGCCGCTGTGGGTGCTGCACCACTTCGTCACCCGCGAGACGATCAGCGGCGGGGTGTTCGGGGAGGATCAGCGGGTGAGCGTGGAGGAAGGACTCCGGCTCCTCACCGCAAACGTCGCCTACCTGAACTTCGAGGAAGACCTGAAAGGCTCGCTCGAGCCCGGGAAGCTGGCCGATTTCGTGGTCCTGTCAGCCGATCCCCGTGAGGTGCCCGCGGACGAGATCCGGGTGGAGATGACGGTCGTCGGCGGGGAGACGGTGTATCAGCGGTAGGTCGCTCAGGGCGCGCTGACCGAGACCGCAGCGCGCGCCATGGCGATTCCGGAGGCCGAGGCCATCGCCTCGTAGTAGCCGACGAAGCGCCGGGTTTCCGGGGCGTCGTAGGGGCGCAGGTTTTCGGCCCAGCGATATCCGATGGACTGATACCAGAGGGCGGCCTCCACGGTGAGCGGGCCGCGCTCCCCGGCCAGATCCACCGAGTAGCGGACCCGATCCCCGCCGGCAGCGAAGTCCGCGTCCGCGCCGGCGCGCCCGTGGACCGCGATGTCCGGCCCGGCGGCCGCCTTGTCGAACCCGGTGGGTAGCAGCCGGTTGTCCTTGACGTAGCGCACGCCGTGGAGGAGGCCCGTCGTGACCGCATCGGTGCTGTCAACCATCATGGATTCGTAGATCTGGACCTCACCGGCCTCGGTGATCGCTTCGTAGTGCGGTTCGTAGGCGCGGGGGTCGGCGTCGTTGTCGTTGCCCTCGATCCGCCCGTCCGGGCCGAGGGCCCCCGATTGGAAGAGAACCGCTCCGCCCGCATCGCGGATCGTCAACTCCAGCCAGACCCGCCGTGACGGGTAGGCGGTCGGCAGCTTGTGACCGGCGAGGCTTTCGATGACGACTTCAGCTTCGAGACGGCCCGCTTCGATCCGCGCACCCTCGATCCGGACGCGGGCGCTTTCCTTTTCCAGATGGTCCTGGGCATCGCGGGCCGCGAGCTCCAACTCCTGCGGCAGGGCTTCGACGCCGAGTTCGGTGCGGTAGCGCAGGAGCATCCGCAGCATGAAGGCGTTGCCGCCGCGGAACGAGTGCCGCGAAAGGCCCTCCCGTTCCTCGCCGAGCACCGAACTGATCGGCGTCGGCGTCTCGACCTCCGGCATGTGGCAGTCCTGGCAGGACTGCGAGGTCCGATAGTCGCTCGCGAGCCATTCCTGGTAGGGCGTCTGCTCGGGCAGTTCGCCGATGACCTCGCCGTCCGGCCCCAGCGCGTGGGTGATCAGCGTGTGGCAGGTGGCGCAGAGTTCCGAATCCTGAATGTGCGAAGCCTCGGTCTGCCGAAAACCCGTCGTCGACTGCATCAGCCGGATCCGGTTGTCCTCGATCTCGAAGGGGCCGAAGACGGCCCGCTCGCCGTCGGGCCGCTCGGTGTCAATCCGGAAGTTGCCGGTGAGGCTCGCCTCGGTCCCCAGCCCCTCGTCGGTGATCTGGTGACAAAGCGCGCAGGACACGCCGTCCGCGGCGAGCAGGTCCTGTGGGGTGGAGGCCGAACCGATCGGCAGGTGTTCGAAGACGGTCCCGAGGCCGCCGCCGGCATTCGCCTGGTAGCGGGCCATCGGCATGTGGCACTTGGAGCATTCATCCTCGATGGCGGCGCCGGCCTCCGGATGGTCCATCGTTTCGCGCCGGACCGCCGCCTGCCAGTACGGATCGCGCGCCGAGTTGGCCATCATCGAGGCCCGCCAGTTGAATCCGATGGAGACGTCCTCCCCGGTGGGGGTGGTGAGGCCGTTGTGACAGGCGAGGCAGGAGTGGCTGGTGGTGAACAGATCCGCGGTATGAACAGGGCGGGGCTCCGGCTGGGCGGCGGCCGAAACCCCGGGCGAGCGGATGGCCAGGAGACCCAGCGCCCCGAGGACGATTCCCAGCGGTACCCAGCGGGTCATGGCGAACTACCACCCATCGAAGAACCCTCCGTCGAACCAGTCCCAAAGGAGATAGACCAACACCTGTGAGGACCGGCCGTCGGCCTCGCCGAGGGGGAGACGGACCCCGGCGTTCAGCAGGACGTGTTGCCGCGTGCTGAGGCTGACCTGGATTTGAGGGATGGCGTCCCAGTGGGTGGTCCCGCCTTCGCCGAGGGTCCGCGCCGCGAGGATCTCGATCATGGGGGACCAGGCGCGGCCGAAACCATGTTGGGCGAAGGTGGTTCCGAGCGCCGTACGCCAAAAGACTTCCCTCCGGAGTTCTCCGCCCGAAGGGAGCTCGAAACCCGCCTGGAAGTGCAAAAAGCTGTCTCGCGGGAGGATCTGGCCGAAGGCGACGAACGGTTCCAAGACGGTGACGCCGTCCCCGAGACCCCGATCCCGGTCTCCGGTGGGGACGACGACTTCGCCGGCGACGCTGAAGATCGAGCCGCTCTCCACGCTGTGGAACAGCACCCGCTTGTAGGCGAAGGCCATGTCCCCGACCCCGCCGTTCCAGTCTCCCGACGGTTGCGCGAAGCGGAACGGCAGGAGCACCTCGATCTGGTTCCGGGAACCGAAGCGCTTTTCGTAGAGGAACTCGCTCGTGATCTCGCCCGCCTCGCCGCCGTCCCGGCTGAGGGTCAACACGTATTCGTCTTCCGGAAAGGCCTTCTCGGTGGCGAGCGGCCGCGGCAGGTTCAACTCGCCCCGCGGCCAGGTGGGATCCTCGCAAAACACCCGGATGTGACGGAGGATCCGCAGCGTCTCGTCCTCGCTGAGCGCGTCACCAAAGGCCGGCATCATGCGGTCGAAGGCGCGTACCGGCCCTCCTTCGTGAACGACCCAGAGCCAGTCGCCATCCGGCTCCCGCGAAGCGAAACTGCAGTCGCTGAAGTCGGGCACCGGGGTGTCGAAACCGAGGGTCGAAGCCGGGACGCCCATCCCGTCATCCCCATGGCAGGCGGCGCAGGCGGCCATGTAGAGTTCGGCTCCGGTCTGCTGGGCGCTCACCTCCACCGGCTGGGCGAGGAGCGCGACCACGGGGAGGATTCCGACCACGAGCCTCACGATCCGCGATCCGCGGCAAGGAGACGCCAGCACGCTGCGGCGTCTGATCGTGGGCATCCTGATGCTGGGAATACTGGGGACCGGAGCGGAACTCGTCCTGTTGGAGCATACCGAGGACATCTGGCAGTGGACGCCGCTGGTGCTCTTCGCGGTGGCGCTTCCCGTCACCGGCTGGCTCCTCCTGGCCCCCGGCGCGGCGAACATTCGGGTCTTTCGGATCCTGATGCTGGCCTTCGTTGCTTCGGGCTTCGCCGGCCAGTGGCTCCACTACCGGGGAAATCTCGAGTTCGATCGCGAGATGCATCCATCCGACACCCGGCTCGAACTCGTCCGGGACGCTCTCGGCGGCGCCACCCCGACGCTCGCGCCGGGGACGATGACGCTGTTCGGATTGCTCGGCCTGGTGGCGTGCCTGCGCCACCCCAAACTGGATGTAACCCAGCGGGCGCAAGCCCCACGGGAGGAAACATGACGACTCACAAGACAAAAGCGACGTTCGCCGGCGCGGCGGCGCTCCTTGGGTGTCTCGCGCTGCTCGGCGCCTGTGGCGGATCCGAACCGGCCGAATCGCCTGCTGGGGCGCCTGCTCCGGCGCCTGTTGCGGCGGAGTCCGAGAGCGGCGCGGCGGTCCTCAACCCGAACCTCGCCGGGGGCGACGAACTCGGCGCCCTGCCCGGGATGACCCCGGAACTGGTCGAAGACGTCTTGGAGCAGCGTCCCTTCCTCGGGATGGAAGCGCTGCACCCGGTGGTCGCCGCGCACCTGAGCCCGGAGGAGGTCGAGGCGCTCTATGTCGGGATGTTCCTTCGCATCGACCTGAACACCGCCAGCGGCGAAGAAATCCACCTCGTGCCCGGCGTGGGTGACCGGATGACCCATGAGTTCGAGGAGTACCGCCCGTACACCGCGATGGCGCAGTGGCGCCGGGAGATGGGCAAGTACGTGGACGACGAAGAGGTCGCCCGGATGGAGCAGTACGTCTTCGTTCCGATTGACCTGAACACCGCTACCCGGGAGGAAATCCTCACCGTCCCCGGCGTCGGCGATCGGATGGCGCACGAGTTCGAGGAGTACCGCCCGTACACCAGCCTCGAGCAATTCCGCCGCGAAATCGGCAAGTACGTGGACGACGAAGAGGTCGCCCGCCTGGAGCGCTACGTGGAGATCCGCCCGTAGAAGCGCGCGACCTCAGTCCGGCACAGGCCCGGGAACGCCGGTGTTCACACCGGCACAGCGGCCCGCAGGGCCGCGAAACGGGCGCTGCCCAAGGAGCAAGAGCGCGGGGACATGGAGCGCCGGCCAGTTCTCCCGGTGGGGGCCTCCGACCGGCATCGCGCGGGAGCGCGAAACCGGCGCCGATAACGCCGGGCCCGGCCAACGTGAGTCCCGCACCACCTCTTCATGCGGGCGGGGTGAACGGGCCGACCCGATCAGGTGGGTTTCTCCAGGTGGGCGCCGGGCCGCGGGGCGAAGGCATCCCGCTGACTCGTCCGCGACGAACGGCGCGGGCCGATCAGAGGATCGCGTCCGACCAGAGACGCTCCAGGAACTCTCGCCAGGGCAGGATCCAGAGCCCATCGCCCGTCCGCCTGGGAGCCGACTCGTTGCAGACGACAACCGCATGCCGGGGTCGGTGTTCCTCGGCGTAGGCGCGCAGCCCCCTCAGGTCTCGTGTCTGAACGCTGGTCTTCCCCTTGACCTCGACCACAACCTCGCCGTCCCGGCCGAGCACGAAGTCGCACTCCAGGCCCGTCTTCGTGCGCCAGAAGCGGATCGGGAAGTCCCGCTCCCGATAGCTGCGGTACGCGAGCAGTTCCATCAGCACGTAGTGCTCGAGAGCTCGGCCAAAGTCCGGCCCGGTGGTGGCTTCCAGCCGGCGGCGGGTCACGTACCCCGCGAGCCCCACGTCAAACAGATAGAACTTCGGTATCCGGGTCAGGATCGCACGTGAGCGCCGGCGAGCGAACGGCTCCACGAATACCCCGAGCAGCGTGTCCACCAGAATCTGGAAGTACTCGCGGACGGTCTTGGAGTCCACTCCGCAATCCCGGGCGATGTTGCTGAAGTTGATGAGTTCGCCGTGGGAGAACGTGAGCGCCTCGAAAAACCGTGAGAAGGCGGGGGCGTTTCGGGTGAGCCCCTCCGCGAACACTTCCTCCTTGAGGTAGTCATCCACGTACCCGGCCAGGGCTCGCCGTGGGTGTCCGCCGTCGTAGTGCTGAGGGATGAGGCCGTGGTTGAGAGCGCGCAGTAGATCGAAATCCGGGACTTCGGTCCAGGTCAGCGGATGGAGGGCGAAGCGCCAGGCTCGACCGCCAAGCAGGTTCGCACGACCGCGCTTCAGCTTCCGGGCGCTGGATCCGCACAGGACAAAGCGAAACCCCTCGCTCTCGATGAGGCGGTGCACTTCGTCCAGAAGCGCCGGGACCTTCTGGACCTCGTCAATGATGATGGGATGAGCGCGCGTTGAGGCGTCGAGCGCCCGCACTCTTTCCGCGAACGTCCACGGCGCCCGGGTGAACTCCAGGAGAAGCCGGGTGTCGAGGAGGTCAAAGCGTGCCGAGCGCGGGAATTGCTGCCGGAGCAGGGTGGACTTCCCGGTCTTCCGCGGCCCCCAGAGGAAGGCGGATTGGCCGGACGGGAGTTCCATCCCGAGCGTGCGTGGATACATGACTATTTCGGAGTATATTCCGAACTAGTCAGTTTAACTCGGAATATGTTCCGAATCGGCTATCTCCTGACGCTTCTGGAAGCTGATCAGGAGGCCTGTCGGAATTCCTGGTAGCGAAGGTTCAGCCGATCGGGATCGGGGTGGTCCGCCGCGCGCCGCGGCCGATGGATTCGCGTCTCGTGGAGTCCCTGCAACCCGTGCCGCAGCATCGGCCCGTCCTTTTCGAGCAGCAGGTCGGGCCGGACATGGATGACGCCCTTCGGGGTTACCCCGAGAAACAACTCGTCAAAGGCCGCGTGGTGAATCTTGCAAAGCGAGAGTCCGTTCGGCACCACCGGGTCTCCCGCCGGATCGCGGTCGGGGACGATGTGCGCGGCATCCAGAAGCGGCTCCTGCCTGAGACGGCAGAAAGCGCAGCGATTCTGGTAGGCCCGTAGCACCCGATGCCGGAAAACCCGCTGGTGGATGCGTGTCAAGGTGGTGTGCGTCGTGTAGCGCCGTTCAAGCTCACGATCCCCGGCAGCGGCTACTCCGATTCCTCCCGCCTCGGCCGCCAACTGATCCTCGGCAAACGCAGGATTGTCCACGGCGACCGCAAAAGTGAGGCCGGGCGGATCGTCACCCACGATGAAGGCGGGCCAGACGGGCAGATAACGCCCCGGACGGATGCCGTGAAAGTAGATGACCGGCCGCTGCGCCGCAATGGTCCGTCGCAAGCCCACGTTATCGGCGTGGCGGGGATCCTGTCCGAAGTACCGGTAGTGCAGCAGTTGCTTCTCCCGGTCGAAGGTGTCCCGGTATGGGTTTTCCGGTGAGGTCCTGATGGAGAGCGGCATCTCCATCTGCCTCGGCTTCCAGATTCCGCGCTGGTTGACCAGCGCGATCCGCGCACCCCGGAACCCGAATCCATGGATCAGGGCGCTCCATTCGAGTTCCGAACCACGTTGTTCCGTTTGCTCCCGCAGCCAATCCGCCGCCGCCAACCGGATCGCGTGGTCGTCGAAGTGCGACGTGTGCATTACTCGGAGCGCGACTGCGTTCCCGCTGGTTTCCGGGGAACGTGGTGTCCACTGCCGATGGTACCAAGTGGAATCCTGCTATCGGCGTCCGCAGCCGGGCGCGACGCGAGGTGTCCGACGGGAGAGCCCGCGATCAGGCGGTTCTCCGGAACCGGATTCTGAGGCTGGGGTCCGTTTCCCCGGCCTCCACGATCTGGTTGTACCGGGAGATCAGGCGGCGGAGCGCCGGACGCAGTTTCGCGGTCCGCGGGGAGGGGCGGGGGCAGGCGTTCCCCCTCCCCACAAAAGACGATGGCGCGGAATCGCTGCGCGCTTCACGGCATCGCGCGCAGGAGGGACGGTAGCCGTTCCACCAGGTAGAGCGGCAGCGAGAGCAGGCGATAGGCCACCTCCGTCCGGAGGCCGTCCCGCTGCACGTCGGTTCGAACCGTCTGGACGGACGGCGGAGCGGCATCGAATCGGACCGCCAGGGGTATCCCCTTCCGGGCGACGAACTGATGGAGGGAGCGCAGGCCGCCACTCGCGCCGGCCTTCACTTCGATGGGAACGATGCGCCCGTCGAAGGCCGCCACGTAGTCCACCTCGGCGTTCGAAGAACGACCCTCCCGGAGCCAGTAGGTCAACTCGCGGTTGGGCGAGCCGGACAGCAGGTCCTGAAGATGTTGTCCGATGAACTGTTCCGCCATGGCGCCTTCGTTCACCAGCTTGATCGCGTTCAGGCTTTCCATCGCGGTCCAGCCGAGGCCGCAGGCCGCATTCATCAGGCCCACGTCCATGAAGAGGAGCTTGTACACCCGCGGGTCGGCATCCGCTTGCAGCGGCAGGCCGCCCGCGTGACTGTGAACGACTTTCGACAACACTCGCGCCATGCAGAGCAGTTCGATGTCCGCCCTGATGGCCGCCGCCCGCTCGTCCCGGGAGAAGTGGATGTACTTGACCTTCCGTCCCACGTTCCGGGCCGCGAGGTGGAAGACGCCCGCGATGCGCGGGAGGCTGCGCGAGCCGACGTACCTGGGGAAATCCTCCCGGTAGGTCTCGATGATGGAATTGTGGATGTCGCTGACATCCCGGAGGCGGTGGGAGCGTGCGAACGCGAGGACGGCTTCCGGCATGCCGCCGGTGAAGAGGTAGGTCCGCAGCAGCTCCAGCAGTCGGTTGTGGATGGCCGGGTCCAGCCCGCGCTCCATTTCGAAGCCGGCGATCCGGGAGGCGAGCGGCTCCTCCCCGACGGCGTTCAGGAACTCGGTGAAGGTCATGGGCCCGAGGTGCAGGTACGCCACCCGACCCACCGGCATGGGGAGGCGGTGGTCCGCGAGGGCGAAGTCGAGCAGCGATCCGGCGGCCAGCACGGGCAGACGGGGCATGTCCTCCCGCAAGTAGCGGAGCGCGGGAATGGCTTCCGGCACGGACTGGATCTCGTCGAGGAACAGCAGTCCGTCGGGGCCGATGGGGCCGATGCCCGGCAGCGCCTCCAGGACGTTGAGCAGCCAGGCGGGATCGTTCCGCGCGAAAGCCCCGGCCAGGTCGGGGTGCCGTTCGAGGTTGACCTCGGCCAGCGGGCGTCGCGAACGTTCAGCGAACAGCCGGACAAGCGTGGATTTGCCCACCTGGCGGGCGCCGCGAAGGATCAGCGGCTTCCGGTCCGGCTTCGCCAGCCAGTCGTTGAGCAACGGGAACTGTTTGCGGTTCATTGGAGAAAGCGTCGCGCGGGGTGCGCCAGCCGAAAATAACAGAATAGGAGTCTGTTTTATCCAATTTGGTGATGAAACAGGGGTGTGTTTCAGCACTAACGTCGAGAGGTCGACCCGATCACACCCGATATTCCTCCCTCGCGCGCCTTGTCAGCCGGGCGCCTCGCCCCCACCGGGAGGACTGGCCGCTCTCGGCGCTCACCCGGGTTCCACGACAGGGCTGTTACCACCGGCCCGATGCGAACGCGGTGCTTTGGTCCGCCTCGGGTGCCCTCGGAACTCGGCCTCTCACCCGCCGCTCCTGAGGGCCGCGACCGGAGGCGCCCCACCGGCTGCGGCCGGGGCTCAGACCTCGATCGATGGTTGCGGATCAGGCTGCTGAGCCCGGGGGCAGCCGTCGCAGGCGTCGCCAACCGGTCCCTCGGGGCCGCAACGCCTCAGCACGCAGCGGCCCTTCAGGAGCGAGCCGAGCCCGAGCAGGAAGATCGAGAGCACGACCACCGCAAGGGAGAGGAGGACGACTACGAGTGCTTGCAACATCCGCGGCTCATCCTACCGCCGGCCGGCACGGGGCATTCGGGATTCGCGTCCGCGGAGGTGGATTGAAGTCGTCAGGCCCGTGCGGCTGGTCGAAATGACTTGATAGGTCATGAAGCAAAGACCAGAATGGTCTCATGCAGACCGCGTCCGTTTCCGAACTCAAGGCGAACCTCTCCCGTTACCTGCGCGAAGTGCGGCGCGGCGGGGAAGTTCAGGTGCTCAACCGGGGCACGCCGGTCGCGCGGCTCGTGCCCGCGGCGAGCGGCGACGACGACCTGCGGCGGCTCATCGCGGCGGGCATCGTGACGCCGGGTCGGGGAAACGCCAGACGAATTCTGGAGCGGCCGCCGATCGAAGCACCCGGCGCCCGGCTCTCGGAAGCAGTCATCGAAGATCGCGAAGATCGGGTGTGAGGTACTGGGATTCGTCGGCGCTGGAACCTCTGCTCATCCGCGAACCGTCCACGCCACGGGCGCGCCGCTGGCTCGCCGACGATCCGCAGATTGCTACCTGGGTCTGGACGCGAGTGGAGGTCATGGGGGCCGTCGAGCGTCGATTGAGCCAGGGACTGCTGTCCCGAGAAACACGGCGCTCGGTGCTCGACAGCCTTGATGACCTTGCGGCGGAGTGGCACGAGGTGAGCGACGTCCTCTCGGTGCGGTCCCGTGCGGGGTCGCTGCTCGCGCGCCATCCCCTGCGGGCCGCGGACGCCGGGCAACTCGGGGCTGCGCTGCTGCTGCGGGATCAGATCGCCGGCGAAGTGACCTTCGTCTCCCTCGACGGGAGGCTCGTCACGGCGGCGGAGCGGGAGGGACTTCGGGTGCTCGAGCTCGCGGACTGGTCCGGGGGCGATCCTCCCGCGCCGAGCTGACGGCCGGCTTCTTCACTCGTTCCGCCGCCGGATCGCGGCGGCGAAGGCAGTGGTGGCGGCCTCCTCGACGGTTCCGTCCGAGTTCACAGTGAGGAAGAGGGCGGTGAAGCCGCGAGCCTCGGCCAGTTCGAGTCCTTCCGTGGGTCCGAGCACATAGAGCGCCGTAGCCCAGGCGTCGGCTTCGAGGCACGAGTCGGCCAGCACCGTGACCGAGCCGGTCCGCCGTTCGACCGGGCGGCCGGTGCGCGGATCCAGAATGTGGGTCCAGTAGCGATCGTCGCCGTCATCCGCTGCGCGGAAGTCCCGGTAGCCGCCCGAGGTGGCCATGCCGCGATCCCGGATCGGGAACGAGCGATGGACCCGGGTGGCCAGACCGGCCACGGGGTCCTGGACGCCTACCGTCCATTCGCCGCGAGCCCAGATCTCGCCCCCCACCTCGACAAGGTGCTCGGCGAAACCGAGTTCCGTGAGCGCAGCAGATAGCTGGTCCACCGCGTATCCCTTGGCGATCCCGGAGAGATCCATTTTCACGTCCGGAATCTGCCGGTGGAGGACGGCGCGCCCGGCGGGTTCGCGTTCGACCAAGAGCAAGGCGCTACCGACCTTGGAACGGGCAACTTCCAACTCCGCGGCGCCGGGTGCCGGCTGATCGGGATTCCCGCCGGGACCGAAACCAAAGAGCCGGAGCAGCGGTCCGACGGTGATGTCGAAGGCGCCGCTGGATTCGTCGTGGACGCGAAGCGCCGATTCGAGAACCAGCGCCAGGGGGTCGGAGATCGGCAGGGGGTCCGTGGATTCCGATCCGTTCAGGCCGGAGAGCTCGGAGTCCGACCGCCAGTTGGACATGCTGCGGTCCACGGCGTCGAGTTCGGCCTCGATGGCGGCGCGGACGGCGTCGGCGTTTGTTTCCGGGCCGCGGATCTGGACGGTCCAACGGGTGCCGAAGGCTTCGCCGTCGAGGGTCCAGGTGGGATTGGGGGGTGGAGGCGTGCAGGCGGCGGCCCAGGTCAGCGCCAGGAACGCGAGTGGCGCTGCGCGTCTCGCGACCCTACGGCCCGCGGTGCCGGTCTGAAGGCCCCCATCGGGAGAAACCCACATGATCGGGTCCTCCTGGACACCCCGCCCGTCATGAAAGTGCAGTTCCGGGATGGTGCACGTCTCGGCCGCACGCCACCAGGCAGAGCGACGCGCCGGCAAGGGAACGCCGACCTCTGGCCAGTCTCCCGGTGGGGGCCGGCACCGCTGCGCGAAGCGCAGCGAAAGGCGAGTACCACCCAGCCGTCCGGATGACGCTGAACGCGGGGGTCCCGGCCGAGAGGGGCGCCCCCCGAACTCGGGGTCCTTCCCGCCGCCCGCCTGCGGCGGGCTGTGCCGACCGGAGGTCGGCGTTCCCTGGCGGCCGGCGCCATCTGGACCCGTGGGGTTCCCGCGTGGGGCTGCATTTTCACAGCAACTGGCGGCGTTCCCTTGCCTCCGGGCCGCGGTGCCGGTCTGAAGGCCCCCACCGGGAGACTGGCCGGCGTTCCTCGCCGCCGCGCGCTTCACCGGGGAGCAGTGCGGATTTCGCTCGCCTGCGGCGAGCGATGCCGGTCTGGAGACCGGCGCTCCCAGGTGCACCTACCCGAAGTCGTCGAAGGCGATGTTTTCCGGCTCCACGCCGAGGCTGTCGAGCATCTGGAGGCAGGCCTTGAGCATGAGCGGCGGGCCGCAGAGGTAGTACTCGGCGTCTTCGGGGCTCGGGTGGTCCTTCAGGTAGTGGTCGTAGAGGACCTGGTGGATGAAGCCGGTGTAGCCGTCCCAGTTGTCCTCGGGGAGCGGCTCGGATAGCGCCAGTTTCCAGTCGAAGTTGGGATTCTCGGCGGCGATCGCGTTGAAATCGTCTTCGTAGAAGGCTTCCCGGAGGCTCCGGGCGCCGTACCAGAAGGACACCCGGCGATCCGTCTTCAGCCGCCGGAACTGGTCGAAGATGTGCGATCGCATCGGCGCCATGCCGGCGCCGCCGCCGACGAAGACCATCTCGTGGTCGGTTTCCTTGGCGAAGAACTCGCCGAAGGGGCCCGAAATCGTCACCTCATCCCCTGGTTTCAGCCCGAAGAGCCACGACGTCATCTTGCCGGGCGGGACGTCGGGCATCCGGGGCGGCGGCGAGGCGATCCGCACGTTCAGCAGGATGATGCCCCGCTCCTCGGGATAGTTCGCCATCGAGTAGGCGCGCACCACCTCCTCCCCATCGGCAACCGAAGCGGTGTACTTCCACATGTTGAAGCGGTCCCAGTCTTCCCGGTACTCCTCTTCGATATCGAAGTCCCGGTAGTTGAACTCGTACGGCGGACAATCGATCTGGATGTAACCGCCGGCGCGGAAGGGGACGGCCTCTCCCGGCGGCAGCTCGAGCACCAGCTCCTTGATGAAGGTCGCCACGTTGTGGTTCGAGCGGACCCGGCATTTCCACTGCCGCACGCTGAAGAGTTCGGCCGGGATCTCGATTTTCAGATCCTGCTTCACCCGGACCTGGCAGGAGAGCCGGACGCCGCCGCGCTCCTCTCCGCGGGTGAGGTGGCTGCGCTCGGTCGGAAGGACGGCGCCGCCCCCGTCGAGCACCTTCAGGGTGCATACGCCGCAACTCCCTTTCCCGCCGCAGGCGGAGGGGATGAAGAGCTGCTGCGCCGCGAGGGTGCCGAGCAGCGTGCCCCCCGCCGGCGTGCGGATGTCGTGCTCCGGATCGTCGTTGATCCGGATCGTCACCTCCCCGGTGGCCACCAGGCGCTTTCGCGCGTAGAGGAGCACGACCACCAGCGCCAGGATGACCCCGGTGAAGCCTGCGACCCCGAGGAGGACGGTGGTCATTTAGCAGTCCGTGGGCGGAGTGGGGCGAGCACCGAGAGCGGTGAGGCGCCCGGCTGACAAGGCGCGCGAGGGAGGAGCCCCCACCGGGAGGATTGGCCCGCGTGTATTTCGACCGAAGCGCAACGATGAGCGGCGCACAGCGCCGCGGTTCAGCCGGGATGCATCGCCGCTCGAATGCCGGTTCATTCCGTCCACGGGCTGCTACAACTGGATGCCGCCGAAGGCCATGAAACCGATGGCCATCAGCCCGGTGAGCAGGAAGGTGATGCCGAGCCCGCGCAGCCCGGCCGGAATGTGGTGGTACCGCAGTCGCTCCCGGATCCCGGCCAGCGCGGCGATCGCGAGCGCCCAGCCGAGGCCGGACCCGAACCCGAACACCGCCGCTTCCGGCAGGGTGAGACCGCGCTCCACCATCAGCAGCGACGCGCCGAGGATCGCGCAGTTGACCGCGATGAGCGGCAGGAAAACCCCGAGGGCGGCGTGGAGGATCGGAAAGAAGCGGTCGAGCGCCATTTCGACCACCTGGACGGTGGCCGCGATCGTCCCGATGAAGGTGAGGAAGCGGAGGAACGACAGGTCCTGGCCCGATAGCGAGGCGTGCGCCCAGCCGAGAGCTCCGGGACGGAGCAGGTAGTCGTTGATGGCGTGGTTCAGGGGAACCGTGACCGTGAGAACGAAGACCACCGCCGCCCCGAGGCCGATGGCGGTGGTGACCCGCTTCGAAACGGCGAGAAACGAGCACATCCCCAGGAAGAAGGTCAGCGCCATGTTCTCGACGAAGATCGCCTTGATCGCGATGTTCAGATAGTCCTGAAGCATCACTCCGCCTCGTTCTGCTCGGGCCGGAAGGTCCTGAGGCCCCAGATCAGGAAGCCGATCACGAAGAAGGCGCCCGGCGACAGGCCCATCAACCCGTTCGGGACGAACCAGCCCCCCTCGGAAGCAAGCGGCAGCACCGGGATGCCCCAGAAGGAGCCGGCGCCCAGGATCTCGCGGGTCGCTCCGACGACGAGCAGGATGGCCGCGTACCCCAGGCCGTTTCCGAACCCGTCGATGAGGCTCCTGAGCGGCGGGTTCTGCATCGCGAACGCCTCCGCGCGGCCCATGATGATGCAGTTCGTGATGATGAGGCCCACGAAGACGCTGAGCTGCTTCGAGATCTCATAGACATACGCCTTCAGGATCTGGTCGGTGACGATGACCAGCGAGGCGATGATGGTGAGCTGGACGATGATCCGGATGCTGGTCGGGATGAGGTTCCGGAGCAGGCTGATCGACAGATTGGAGAGCGCGGTCACCGCCACCACCGCGGCGCTCATCACGACCGAGGTCTGCATGCCGGTGGTCACCGCGAGCGCCGAACAGATCCCGAGCACCTGAAGCGCGATCGGGTTGTTGTGGATGAGCGGATCCATCAGGACCCGCCGCACTTCGGTAGCCATACCCGTCTAGTCGCCCGCGGCGGCGCTCAGTTGTTCCCCGAGTCTTTGCAGGAAAGGGCCGAAGCCGTTCTCGTCCAACCAGAAACGGAGCAGATTGGTGACGCCCCGGCTGGTCATGGTGGCGCCCGACAGCCCGTCCACCCGGTGCGGGTCCTCGTCCACCGGCCCGGCGGCGGCCCGCGCCACCTCGATCACCGGCTCGCTGGACGCGCCGAACACCCGCCGTCCCGGCCACAGCGCCTTCCAATTCGGGTTGTCCACCTCCCCCCCCAGCCCAGGAGTTTCCTTGTGCTCGTAGAAGGTGAGCCCGCGCACCGTGTCGAGATCCGCCTCGAGCGCCAGGTAGCCGTAGAGCACGGACCAGAGCCCCTGCCCCCGGATCGGCAGCACGACCGCCTCGAGTTGTCCACCTTGTTCGACGAGGTAGACCACCGAGCGTCTCTCCACCCGCCGGATGCGCGCCAGGTTTTTCGGAACCGGGCGCGAGGAATCCGTGATGCCGGCCTCGATCAGCGGATCCACGCTCGTCGGATCCACCTCCGGAATCTCGGCGCCGGTTTCGAGATCCACCACCACCGCGCGGACCGCCGCGAAGCGCTCGGCCATCGCCGATTCGGAGAGATCCTCGCCGGGAGCGGCGAGCCCGGCGGCAAGAAGAACGTTGCGCTGCCGCTCCCGCTCGGCGTTTGCCGCCTGCAGATCCCGGAGGGCGACCGCCGAGCCCGACACCAGCACCGCACACACGAGGCACACGAGGGCTGCGAATCCCAGGATGTAGCGAGCGGTTCTCACGAAAACGGCGAAAGGATGTTAGCGAGCGGCCGCGGTCGCGACGGCTCCGGCTGCCGCCCTCCGGCGGACGTTGCTCCGCAGGGCGAAATGATCAATGAGCGGCGCGAAGACATTCATCAGCAGGATGGAGAGCATCATGCCTTCCGGGTAGGCGGGATTCACAACCCGGATCAGTACCACCAACACCCCGATGAGGAAGCCGTAGACCACCCGCCCGCCGTTCGTCGAGGGCGCCGTCACCGGCTCGGTGGCCATGAACACGGCGCCGAAGGCCCACCCGCCCAGCAGGTAGTGCCACCAGAACGGCATCGCGAAAAACGGATTGGTATCCGAACCGATCAGGTTCAGGAGGCCGCCCGCTACGAAGGTCCCTGCCGCCACCGCCAGCATGATCCGGAGCGAACCGATCCCGGTCGCTACCAGCACGAGCGCACCGAAGAGGCAGGCGAGCACCGAGGTTTCGCCCATGGAACCGGGCAGCAGACCGATGAAGGCGTCCCACGCCGAGATCCCCGCACCGCCCGCCGGATGGAACGTCTCTTGAAGCGCCTCCGGACCGATGAGACTGAGCCGCGCGAGCCAGGTCGCCCCGCTGACCGCGTCGGGAGCGGTGTCGGCGGCGATCCAGATGCGGTCCCCGCTGAGGTCGCTCGGATAGGCGAAGAACAAAAACGCCCGGGCGGTCAGCGCCGGGTTCAGGATGTTGAAACCGCTGCCTCCGAAAATCTCCTTGCCCACCACCACGCCGAAGCTGATGCCGAGCGCGACCTGCCAGAGCGGAACGGTGGGCGGCAGGATGAGCGGGAAGAGCATCCCGGTGACCAGGAACCCCTCGCTGACCTCGTGGCCCCGGACCGCCGCGAAGAGCACTTCCCAGGCGCCGCCGACGGCGAAGGTGACGATCAGGACCGGCAGGTACCAGAGGCCGCCGTGGACCACCGCGGCGAGCACGCTGTCCGGAGAAAACCCGGTGCCGAGGGCCTCGATGACGCCGCTCCGCCACCCCGGAAGGGGCGACGCGCCGTGGGCGATCGCCAGGTTCGCCTGCAGGCCGGTGTTGTAGAAGGCCATCGCCACCGTGCCGGCGAGGGCCGCCACCACCGTGAACATGAGCCGCTTCATGTCGAGGCGGTCGCGGGCGTGCGACGGCCCGGCCGTGGTCTTCCCGGGGGTATAGAGGAAGGTGTCCTGCGCGTCCCAGAGCGGCCAGAGGCGATGGAGCGGGCCCCCGGCTTCGAAGGGAGCCCCGAGCCGGTCCAGCAGCGAACGCAGCACCGGGTCCTAGCCCTCCTTTTCCAGGGTGTCCAGGATCCGGCGCAGCGCCGGGGCGTAGTCGTTCTTCGCGGGGCAGGCGAAGCTCAGCAGACCCAGGTCCTCCTCGATGAGTTCGAGCACCCCAAGTTCCTCGGCCCGTTCGATGTCCTCCATCAGCAGGGCGCGGAGCAGCATCACCGCCGGGATGTCGAAAGCCATCACCCGCTCATAGCTCCCGATCGGCACGATGGCGCGCCGGGAACCGTACGTCCCGGTGGTGAGGGGGCGGGCTCCGCCGGGCAGAACCGCGGAGAGGAAGGCGCGGCTCACCGAAACCGCACGCGCGCCGGGGGTGAGCCAACCCAGGAACCGCCGCCGGCGGTCTTCGGCGAGCACCGTCACCTGCCGGTGATAGCGGCCGAGATAGCCCGCCACCTCATCCGAGGCGGTCCGCCCGGAGAGGAGGGACCCGGAAATGACCCGGCGCTCGCCCGGAGTCCCGCCTTCGGAGGTGGCGAAGTCCACGAGCGACGCGCCGATGGGAGCGCGCAGGAGGGTCGGCCGCCGGACCGGAGGGCCTCCGAGCGACACCACCCGGTACGGATCACCGGCCCCCGTTCGGAAGAGCTTGCCGATGGAGGCCAGGTCCTGGGCGTCGAGGTGCCAGGCCTCGTGGCCGCGGCGGACCGGAGCCAGCCGGTGGATGTGGAGTCCCGCGGTACCGGCTGGATGAGGCCCGGCGAACTCCTCGTGTCGGACCCGGCCCGCTTCCTTCACCGGAAGCTGCCGGCCGGCGCGGGAGCAGACGAATACCGGTCCCTCGGTGAGACGCGAAACGGCTCCGATTCCCCAGTCGAGATCGGTAGCCCGGTCCCGGACCGCGGCCACCGGATCCGGGGCGAGGGGGGCGGTGTCGGTGGCAGTGACGAAGATCGCGTGGGGCCGCGTCCCGGGGTTCGCCACCCGCCCGAAGGGACGGGTGCGGATCGCGGTCCACTCCCCCGATTCGAGCAGGAGATCCCGGACCGCGTCGTCGCCGAGCGCGCCGGGATGGCGTCCCGACCAGGCTCCCGGCGCGTGTCCCGAGCTGCCCCCGCCGGAGCGTTCCCCGGGGTTCACCTCGATGACGAGCGAGACGAAGGCCCGGCGCTCGCCGCGATGCACCGCGGCCACCCGTCCCGCGAGCGGCGCGGTGAACCGGACCCCGGGCGTTTTCTTGTCCTCGAACAGCACCGCGCCCCGGGAGACCGAATCCCCCTCCCCGACCCTCATCGTGGGCCGGGTCCCGGGGTAGTCCGCGCCGAGCAGCGCGATCCTGGAGGGGATCCGGAGTTCATCGGCCCGCCCGTCCGCCGCGGGAGTCCCCAGCAGGCGGATGTCGAACCCGCGGCGCACGGTATGAAGACTCATGAAAACTTGGTGTTCAGAAGGGGTGCGAACCGGACCCCGGTCGGAAGAACTGGCGGGGCCGGAGGAACTGGCGGGGCCGGAGGAACTGGCGGAGCCGGAGGAACTGGCGGGGCCGGGGACCCGGGCAGGCCGGAACAGCCATTCATCCGCTTCTGGGCAACCGAGAATCTTCGCACAAGGCGCGGGTTCAGGAACCGCCGCGCTCGACTGGTGCCGCGCGCAGATCAGGAACCGCCCGCCAGTTGCGGTGCGAGAGGTTTCCAGAGCGCGGGAGAAGGCTCTTCACCCGGATCGCGCCACCAGGAAGGGAACGCCGGTGTTCACACCGGCACCGCGGCCCGTCAGGGCCGCGAAAGAAGCACGGGGACGGCTTGGACCGCCGGTCTCCGACCGGCATCGCGCGGGAGCGCGAAATCAGCGTCGATGACACCGCGCCATCCCAACGTGAGTTCCGCACCCTCTCCCAACCCCGGATGGCGCGACTGGGCCTCGCTCCCTCGACCGGGAGCACCGCCACCCCACACGGGAACCCTTTGCGGATCACTTTTCGCCGTAAGTGAGACACAACGCCCGTTGTTGATCACACGTGAACCACAAGACCGCTTGTGGATCACTTTTCGATGAAAGTGAGAGGCAAGATGCGTGGTGAATCACCGCCGTTACGGAGGCCGACCGCGCCTCCCTCAGGCCGCCGTGCCTCCGAAGTCCGACGGCCGTTCAACAATCTCGATGAGGTCGGGGAACCAAAGAGTCGCGGGACGACGACCTCGGGCCGACCGCAATTCCCGAAGCATGCCGTGGTCCTTCAGAACCCGCAGGATGCGCAGGGCCGTGGGTCTCGGAACCCCGGACCTCGCGGCAAAATCCGACGTTCGGAAAACGGGCTGATCGAACATGAAATCCAGGGACCGCACCGCGTGCTGCGACCGGGTGGCTTTCGCCACCCAGTCCTTCTTGGCAGCGTAGAGGGTGAGTATCTGCCTCGCTTTCTCCGTGTTGGCGATCGCTTGTTTCTCCAGCGCGGTCAGGAAGAACTGGAGCCACGACGACCAATCTCCTCGGCTCTGGGCGGCGAGTAGATTCCGGTAGTAGCCCTCGCGATGCCTTTCGAGATACTCGCTCAGATAAAAGTTCGGCCGCTTCAAGAGGCCCTTCGTCATCAGAAAGAGCGGAACCATGAGGCGGCCGAGACGGCCGTTTCCGTGCAGGAACGGATGGATGGCCTCGAACCAGGCGTGGACGACTCCGAGCTGGACGAGCACGTCGGGTGTTTCCTCGTGCAGATAGCGCTCCCAGGCTCCCATTGCGTCAGCGATATCCGGAACCGGGCAGGTTACGAGCGTCGCGTCGTCCTCTTTGGAGTTCGGAGGCCCAATCCAGTTCTGAATGCGGCGGTATTCGCCCGGGTCCGCCACTCCTCCTCGGACCCCATGCATCAGAGTGCCGTGAGTGGAGCGAATCAACCGCTGAGACAGAGGAAGACTCGCCATCAGGTCCGTCGCCACCATGAGTGCAAAGCGGTAGTTGAGGACTTCCCGGGCGTCCGTTCCTCTCTTGGTCGGTTCGCCCTGTATGTCACCGTTCGCGCCGAGCGCCAGAACTTCGCTGACGGAAGACTGCGTCCCCTCGATGCGACTGGAGAGCACGGCTTCTTGCGCCGAGAGGGGTGACAGCAGGATGTCCGGGTTCGGCACCCCATACAGCACGCCTTCGTAACCGGCGATCGCCCGTTGGGCGCGGCCGATCAAGGGCAGCAAGCGGGACCATTCCAAGTCCTTCGGCGGGAACCGGTCGGAACGGTAGCGGGGAGGGATCATGGCGAGGGGCGGCCAGGGTGGACGGCTGACCGACCGCCTCCATTGTGACTCACTTTCCGCCGTAAGTGAGACACAACGCCCGTTGTTGATCACAAGTGATCAACAAACCCGTTTGTGACTCACTTTTCGCCGAAAGTGAGACGCAACGACGGTTGTGAATCACCGGTGAGACACAACAAGCCCGGGAGGCCGCCACGGTTCGCTACCGATTGCCGCCGGGTCGCGGAATCTTCAGTTCCTCCCACAGCCAGGACAGATCCACCGGGCGGCGACCGTCCTCAACGGCGATTCGAGGTTCTCGATTCCCTTGAGCCACTCCACCACGGCAGCGCGACCTTTCTTGGTCTTCGCCGCCCGCCGGGGCGTTCGGTTCCCCAGCATGGGGACCGGCTCGTCGAGGACCTGCCGGTAGTGCTCCTCATACTGGGCGCGCACGAGCGCTTCCATGACCTCGGGCGGCAGGTCCGGTTTCTTCGGTTCCGGCGCCGGTTCTCCCGGCGGGGTTCGAAATCGCTGCGCGGGATCCTCGTGCGAGGTGAGCGGATTCCCCAGCAGCGGCCCGAGACGCGAGCTGAGCAACTCCCGTCCCCGCTCGGCGCGTTCGACGGAGTTCACATGGAGCAAGAGAGCTCCGTCCACAATCTCGGCGCGCCCGAGGTCGAGATAGGCGACACCCGCCTCCGGATCGTCCTGCAAGAGCTCTTTGGGGAGAGGCAGCGGCGACAGAGCGCGGCCCTGCCACGACCACCGCAGTTCGTTCCCCTCCGCCCGGTCGAACTCGGGGACTTCGTTCAGCGCGGCGGCGACTTCGGTCTCACTTCCCTTGATCGGAAACCGAACCGTGGACGGGACGAAGGGTTCGTCATCCGTGTTCCTCATCTGGGGGAGGGGGGCCTCGAGCCGTTCCAGGGTCCACTCCGCATAGGAAGTCGTGAAGTAAACGCAGGCCTTCGGACTCTGTAGCAGGAAATCCCGCGCCTCAGCCTCACTGGCTTCTGGGTCCTCGCCCAGCTTCTTCGCGGCCTTCTGAATCTCCTTCTGGAGACCCTTGGCGACCCCTCCAAGTCCCGCGATGCAGTGCTGGGCCAGCTCGCGGGGGAAATGGAGCACTGCGCCGGTAAAGCACCTCGTCCGGCCCACCCGCACCACCCGCGCGAAGACGCAGTCCCAAAGACCCAAGGTTTCGGAGCCGGCCTTTTCGTCCACCCGCACCGGCTCGCTTTCCCGGATGAGGTCGCGAACGGTCAGTTCGCGGCCGCGCTTGAAGTCCACCACCTCGTAGAGCGACGGCCTCGAGTCCCGGAGGGCCAGGAGATAGTTTCGGGCGGGGCCTTTCTCGAGCCATCCCCGCCGGGCGAGGTAGCCGTCCACCACGTTCTCCTTCCCCCTTCTCACCGAAGCGAGTGGAGAGAAAGTCCTCGATGATGCAGGCGAAAAACGGTGGACCCAGCGACCCGAGTCTGTCGAACAGTTCCTCGTAGGAGATTCCGATTTCCTCGAAATGCTCCAGGTGGGCCGCGAACACGCTGTTCTTGCGGTCCTCCCACTCGTTGCCGCTCGCCCAGTGCATGACGTTTGTCACGGCTCGCTCGCCGCCGCGAATGCGCACGACCAAAAGGTACACGGAACCCGCGTCCCGGAAGGCGCCCGCCGATGACGCCGCCGGGAAGGGACCGCCGACCTCCAGGTCGGCATCGCGGCCACAGGCCGCGAAACCACACATCGCCGCCCACCCTCGCGGCGCGCGGCAGCGGGCCCCCACCGGGAGAACTGGCCACCGGTCTCCGACCGGCATCGCGCGGCAGCGCGAAACCGGCGCCGATGATCCTGCGTCCTGTCAGCGTGAGTGCCGCACCAAACGTCCGACTCCGAAATAGACGCATGCCCGGATCGTCCGACCCCGAAATTCACGCATGCCCGGGTCAACCGACTCCGAAATATTGGCCATCCGACCCCGGGATAGACGCATGCTCGGGCCGACCGATCCCGGATTTGACGCATGCTCAGGCCGACCGATCCCGGGATAGACGCATGCTTGGGCCAGCCGACCCTGAAGTAGACGCATGCCCGGGTCAACCGGCTCCGGGATAGACGCATGCTTGGGCCAGCCGACCCCGGGATAGACGCATGCTCGGGTCAACCGGCTCCGGGATAGACGCATGCTCAGGCCGACCGATCCCGGCATAGACGCATGCTTGGGCCAGCCGACCCCGGAATAGACGCATGCCCGGGTCAACCGGCTCCGGGATAGACGCATGCTTGGGCCAGCCGACCCCGAAATAGACGCATGCCCGGGTCAACCGGCTCCGGGATAGACGCATGCTCAGGCCGACCGATCCCGGAATAGACGCATGCCCGGGCCAGCCGACCCCGGGATAGACACATGCTCGGGTCAACCGGCTCCGGGATAGACGCATGCTCAGGCCGACCGATCCCGGCATAGACGCATGCTTGGGCCAGCCGACCCCGAAATAGACGCATGCCCGGGTCAACCGACCCCGAAATAGACGCATGCCCGGGTCAACCGGCTCCGGGATAGACGCGTGCTCAGGCCGACCGATCCCGGCATAGACGCATGCTTGGGCCAGCCGTGTAGGAGACGGCCGTAGAGTCGCAGTTGGGAGACACCAACTTTTGCGCAGCGGGAAGGGAGGCTGGAGAGGGAGGGAGGGAGGTCGGGGAGACCATTCATGCGCTGGAGGACGGGCGCATGAAGTTGACGTTGGACGAGATTCTGGTGGCGAGCAGGATGCATGAGAGGGGGGCGTCGGTGAGGCGTCTGGCGAAGGATCTGGGGGTGACGGAGAACGCGGTTCGGTATCGGCTGAAGCGTCTGGGGGAGGGAGTCAGGCCGGATGGTCGCGGCGGCAAAGCGACGGCGCTGGATGGGTATGAGGAGGTGGTGGAGGCGATCCAGGATCGTCTGGGAGACGGACGTCTTCTTGGGGAGGGTCTGCCGCCGTGCCAGGTTCGCCTGATTTACGAGGCGCTGGTTCGGGACTACGGGTATGCGGGGAGCTACCAATCGGTGGTGCGTCATGTGCGGCGGAAGCACGGGAAGCCGCGGCTGCGGGCGATCCGTCGGGTGGAGACGCCGGCGGGGGTTCAGGCGCAGCACGACTGGTTCGAGGATCGGATTCCGATCGGGGCGAAGCGGCCGAAGTTGGCGTTGTTGCTGGGGGCGTTGTCGTATAGCCGGGCGAAGTTCTGCTGGCCGAGCGAGGACCAGACGCAGTTGTCGTGGCACACGGGGCATCACGCGTTGTTCGAGCGGTATGAGGGCGTTCCGCTGTGGGTTCGGATCGACAACCCGAAGACGGCGGTAACGCGTGGAGCGGGGCCGACGGCGGTGTTGAACCGGTCGTATGCGGCGTATGCGCGGATGTGTCGTTTCGGGGTGGACGCCTGCCGGGCGGGGAAGGGGTCGGACAAGGGGAAGGTGGAGCGGGCGGTTCGGACGCTGCGGGAGTCCTTTGGGGAGGTTCTCCGGCGCGGGGCGGGGAGCATTGAGGAACTGGACCGGTTGCTGGACGTGCGATCCGAGCACTTGCTGGATCGGCTGCGGTGTCCGGTGACGGGGGGCACGGTGCGGGAGGCCCTGGAGGAGGAGCGGCAGGTATTGCAGCCGTTGCCGTCGAGCGCGGAACTGTTTGATGTGGAGGTGGCGCGTCGGGTGAGCCGGGATTGCCTGGTGTCGTTCGAGGGGCGGCGGTATTCGGTTCCGTTCGCGTGGGCGGGTCAGTGGGTGGATGTTCGGGGGACGGCGCGGGATGTGGTGGTGCGCGGCGGGGGTCAGGAGATTGCGCGGCACCGGCGGGGGACCCGGGCCCTCTTGTTGCTGAAAGAGGCGCACTACGAGGGGGCTTCGACGGATCGGGTGGTGCGCCCGACGCCCCTGGGTCGGCGGGGCCGGCTCCAAGTGGCGGGTCTGTCGGAGAGCTGGGAGCCGGTGGCTAAGGAGTTGAAGGCGCGGGATGGGTTGGAGCGGCCGTTATCCGAGTATGCGCGCTTGGTGGAGTTGCTGGGATGAGGGCGGGTCGGGTGGACCTGGACGTGGTGGCGGAGCGCTGCCGGGAGCTGGGGCTGCAGCAGACGGCGGAGCAGTTGCCGGAGCTCTTGGAGGAAGCGAGCCGGGAGGATCTGACGCCGGTGAGATTCCTGGAGCGGTTGGTGGAGCGGGAGTATGAGAGGAAGGAGGAGCGTCGGATTGAGATGTGGCTGCGGATGAGCGGGCTGCCGCCGGGGAAGACGCTGGACTGTTTCGACTGGAGTTTCCAGCCTCGGGCGGACCGGGCGAAGGTGGAGGAACTGGCGACCTGCGCCTTCGCACGGCGGGCGGAGAACATCCTGTTTCTGGGGCCGCCGGGGGTGGGAAAGAGCCACCTGGCGACCGGCCTGGGGGTGAAGGCGATCAAGAACGGGTTCCGGGTCCATCACTACGTGCTCGACGAGCTGATCCGGATGCTGCAAGCGGAGGAGACGACCCCGTATCGCCGCCGGCCGCGGCGCTACCGGATCAGTTCCGTTCTGATCATCGACGAGGTGGGGTTCCGGCCGCTGAACCGAGAGGAGGCGAACCTGTTCTTCCGGCTGGTGAGCCGGCGCTACGAGCGGGGCTCGCTGATCCTGACCTCGAACAAGCATGTGGGGGCCTGGCCGGAGGTTTTCGCGGGGGACGAGGTGTTGACCACGGCGATCCTGGATCGTCTTCTGCACCACGTCCATGTGGTCCAGATCAGCGGCCGGAGTTACCGGCTGAAGGAACTCGGCGACCTCCTTCGCGTCCCGGCAGCGGAGGAGCGCCCCACCCAGGGGAAGGGGTGAGAGGGATGCATCGGGCGGCGCGGGATCCCGGGCACCACGCGGGTGGTCACACGCCTCCCCGCCCGAGCGCTCGTTTCGGCTCGGGGTGCGGCCGCGCTCCGGTCGCTCCGCTCCCTCCGCCTGGCCGCACCCCGAGCCGAAACGCCTCTCTTCCCAAAACCCGCCCCTTCGGAAACACCCGAAGCCGCCGTCCCCTGGAGCACCATCAGTGCGCAAAAGTTGGTGTCTCCCACGTGCGCAAAAGTTGGTGTCTCTTGACAATAGACGCATGCTTGGGGCAGCCGACCCCGGGATAGACGCATGCTCGGGTCAACCGGCTCCGGGATAGACGCATGCTCAGGCCGACCGACCCCGGGATAGACGCATGCCCGGGTCAACCGGCTCCGGGATAGATGCATGCTCAGGCCGACCGATCCCGGGATAGACGCATGCTTGGGCCAGCCGACCCCGGAATAGACGCATGCCCGGGTCAACCGGCTCCGGGATAGACGCATGCTCCGACCGACCGTTTCCGGGATAGACGCATGGTTGAGCCAGCCGATCCTGAAATAGACGCATGCCTGGTCCGTCCGAATCCGAAATGGACGCAAGCTCTTCTGTAACGAAACCCCTCGATTCGTAAGTAGTTGTATAACTAATCTGTAAGTTACACATATTACAGTTGTTATTGAGCGGATACATGGGCGCTCAAACGCGTCGCGCCTCGGTAGGATCGCTTCGCCATGGCGACCCTCGACCTCCGTTCTGAAGAACCGATCTCCGAGCCGACGGACGAAATCCCCTCCGACGAGACCCCGCCGGGGCTGGAGGCGATCCGCGCCTGGATCCGCAAACCGCGCCCGTGGCTGCACGGCGTGAAGCTCTGGATCCGTGAGTTTGCGAAGTGGTGGCGCGCCTTCCGGAAATGGGCGGCCACCAACGCCGTCCCCGCCGCTCGCCGCGCAACCGAGCTGGCGGCCGGTGGCGCGAAGGCCGCCCGCGAGCTGGCAGGGGCCGCACGGATCGCCGCGGAAGCCGCGAAGCACATGGCGGACATGGGGCGGGAATGGCGGAACGGTGACAGCCGCTCCGGTCGAATCGCTGGGGCCATCGCGACCCGCGCCGGACAGTTCCGCGATTTCAGCATCAGGGCGGCGCACAAGGCGAAGGGCGCTGCGGCCATCGGGGACGCGTTGAGCCGGTTCCGCGAGGTGCTGCCGCGCCGGAAGAGATTGGACGTTGGCCGCCCCCCCGAGCACGACGACTCCGGGCCGGCTCGCCGTCTCGTTCCGGTGACCCCTCGCCCGCTTCCGAAGACCCCTCCGGAACCCATTCCGGATACCCCTCCGGAACCCGTCCCGGAGCCCCCTCAGGAACCCGTTCCGAAGACCCCTCCGGAATCAGTTCGAGAGGCCCTTCCGAAACCCGTTCGAGAGGCCCTTCCGGAACCAGGTCCGGATACCCCTCCGAAACCCGTTCCAGAGCCCCCTCCAGAACCCGCCCCAGAGGCCCCTCCGGAACCCGTTCCAGAGACTCCGGAAGCTGCGAGTGAACCGGCCTCCGAGCCTCCCGAGGCTCAACAGGAACCGCTCCCGGAGAATCCGGGCACGCTACCCGAGCCGGCGCCCGATCCGATAACGGCTTCCAACCCCGAGCGTCCCGCCACCCCACCAGTCGAAGGGAAGGGACCCGTGGAGACTCCGCGCCCTTCGGCTTCCGCCGCTCCGACCGAGGAGGCTCGCCGCGCCGAGGCGCTCGCGAAATTGCCGTGGCCGTTTCGGGCCAGGATCGCTGGCCTGAACCCCAGGACGCGCAAATCGATCCTTTGGCCGCTCATCGTGGAGATCCTCAAGGAGCGCGGCTCGACCACTTCGTCGGAACTCGCGCTCCTCTTGGGAATGGATTCCCGCAGCCTCACGAGACGCCACTTGATGCCGATGGTCAAGATCCGGGTGCTGGCACGCCTCTTCCCCGAACAGCCCAGGCATCCGGATCAGGCCTACCAGGTGAGGTCCGCGGACAGTCCGTGAGCACCGCTGCGAGAACGGCGCCAATGGTTTCCGCGGAGCGGATCGCCCGAGGAATTCGACTGCTCCGCGGGCAGAAAGTCATGCTCGACGGGGATCTTGCCTCCCTCTACGGCGTGGAGACCCGGACTCTGGTCCAGGCCGTCAAGCGCAACCAGGACCGGTTCCCATCCGACTTCATTCGTTGGTCCAAGGACTCAGCCGGATGGTAGGTCTTCCTGAACAACGGGATGCCGGACGGCTTGACTAGCTAGGTCGGCGGATCAGCTGCAATGCGACAACAGTGCACGCGGCCAGCCTTTCGCCGCCCTGCGAGCGGCCATCAAGTTGAGTCCCGTCCCGGTCTCTCCCGGCAGACGACAGATCGGTTTGGGGCTCGGGCACGCCTCCGCGACGCCTTCAGAACCGCCAGCCCTCCGCGACCATGAATGCCTCAGGCGACATGCACGGTACCGAGAAACGGGCGCACAGGTTCCCGATCTTGGCGCCCCCCGGCACGGTTTTCTCCATGGTGACCGCGCTTCCCTGAAGCACACCCGCTCGGGCGACAACGAAGGGGTCGGCGTTGGTTCCGCCACGCAGCATCTTCTTCTTGCCGATGTTGGCCTGGAAGTGGGTGACTTCGAAGATGCGGCGTACGAGGTTTCCTTCCGCCGCGGTTGGCGGCGGAAATAGTTGGGGATGGTGGCGCTTCCACTCAATGAGCTTCTTGATCGGTCCGTTGTCGATTTCGCGGGCCACCTCGCGCGTGGAGGTCACGGAGCCCCGCTCGACGAGATCGTCGAACTGTTCCCAGAGCGTCGGAAACCGGCTTCGGTAGTAAGCGCCGAAGAGCTGTGAGAGCGGTGACGTGTCGAAGACGTAGATCAACCGGCGTAGAGAAAGCGTTCCAGCTTTGGAAGCCGGGCCGGCTTCACGCCCAGCACTTCGGCGAGGCCATTTTGATCGAGGCGGTTACGGTAGTACTCAGCGAACGCCATTTCGAGGTATTGCGTGCCCAGGTAGCTAACCAGCGTCCGGTTCGAGTTTCCGGCGCCGCCGGACTTGGCTGGCGGGGCGTTCCAACGGACGCGCGCATCCTGGTACGCCTCCTGAGTGATCCACTCACGGTCAAGAAAGTGTCGGAACACCATCTCCCGGCTCACGTTCAGGTCAGCGGCGATGCGGACGGCTGCGGATTCGCCGGGGTGTTCACCAGCCATGAGGCGGTCCAGCTCCGAAGCCGGCAGCAGCAGGTCGGCGGCGAAGCCGTTGCATCGCGTTTCCACGTCCCGGCTCGACCCAGGGAGACGGCGCAACACGTCGGCGGGGACCGGATCGAGGCCGCTGGTCTCGTGGAGTAGGTGCCCGAGTTCGTGGAACAGGGTGAAAATCTGCCGCGTCGCGCTCCGTGAGCTGTTCACGTAGATCACCGGCAGCTCGGTGTCGTACAGCGAGAAGCCGCAATAGTCGGCTTCGCGGAAGGCGTCCTTGAAGACAAAAACCCCGGCGTCGTAGAGCGCGTTGCGCCACTCCTTGAACGCGGTGGCGGGATCGCTCCAACCGCGCTGGTCGGCCAGGGAGACTCCGAGCCTCGCCCGCACCTGCTCTGGATCGGATCCCGTGCCGTAGGAAGACCGCAGAATGGGTTGCTCAGCCGGATTGCGACCCTCAGTGAGTTCGGCGAGGCTGATCTGGAAGGCTTGGGCCTTGCGCACCAGCAGGTGCATGCGGGGTGGCAGCGCCGCGAACTCGACCTCCGGCAGGGTTCGGAACGATTGCGACGGCTCCGGCACGTCTGGCGGCTCCGGGAAGAACAGGACCGAGACGGGTACGCCGAAGCGGTCGGCAACGTTCTCCAACTGGACGTAGGTAGGAGCTTTCTGGCGGGACTCCCAGGCGCGGATGTCGCGGAAGTGCGCCTCCGCCGCTTCCAGCGAGTATCCGGCGCGCTTCCGGGCCCAGCGGATGAGATCGGGGTTGATCGCCATGCGTTCGGAGGTCATGGGACTGCGGTGGTTGGCCGCGTGGGGTAGCCCGACGGTTCCGGGGGAGCGGGGCGGCCCAGCGCAGCGCGGTGTGACCGGAGGGTACCGGAATGCGTGTCGGCGGAGGTCGCCGGGCTACCAGACCAGAATCGGCCCCCGTTCCCTCAGATCCCGCCGCCGCCGCTCATAGTCCGGCATGACCCGTCCGACCGCCTGCCAGTAGTCGCGGCCGTGACCACGGTGCCGCAGATGCACCAGTTCGTGAACGACGACGTAGTCCACGAGGCGCATCGGCGCCTGGATGATGCGCCAGTTCAGGCGGATGGTCCCCGTCTGGTCACAACTGCCCCAGCGCTTCTGCTGGTTGGCCAGCTTGACGTGTGGCATCGGGACGCCGGCCTTCGCATGCCACGCCTCGACCCGTTCCGGTAACCGCTCCGCCGCCCGCCGGCGGAACCACGACACGACCCCAGCCCGGATCTTCGCCCGGATCTCCGCCGGGTCCTGAACTCCCTCGCCCGCGGGCACCTGAAGCCAACCGCCCCGCAGCTTCGCACTCCCGGTGTCCTGCGGATTCACCTTCAGGCGGTAGTGCCGGCCCAGATACAGCACGCTCTCCCCGCTGACGAACTCGCGTGGCGAAAGCGCCGCTCCGTGGGCGCCGGCGCGTCGGATCCGCCGCACGATCCACTCCGCCTTCCGACCCACGATCGAGTCCAACCGCTCGGTGGCGACGCGTTCCGGCGCCACCACCAGGATGCCCCCGGTTGGATCCACGGTTACCGCCACCGTCTTCTTCCGCCGGGGACTGCGGCGGATCGTGTACGACAGTTGTGTCCCGCCCCAGGTCACGGCGGAGGTCTCCACGGCCGTCATCAGTCCGTCCGCACCTTGGCGAGATCAATCTCCCTTGCCCCGTCAGTGAACCACAGTACATGGTTGATGACTACACCGCCGACACCCGGTGGTGCTGCGGATACGCTCATGGTGGCGCGGGGACGAGTATTCTCCGCGTGCAATACGCGATTTGATGCCGATTCTGAAGCCCTACTGTTCGCCGCACCGCGATCCTCAGGCCTACGGTTACCACTTGACACCCTTGCGCGGCGTCACTCTAAATGTCTGACTCTAGACTGGGTGAAGAGCAGCGGCCGTCAGGGCACTACGGAGCATGCCGATCATGGAACAGCGTCCGATAACAGCACAATTAGCTGAGAACAATCCGTACGTCTCTGCGCTTTCCGCGCGCGGCATCATCTCCATAACTAAGGGAAGCATCAAGTATGTACTAAACAAATCCAGGACTTATCGATGGGCCGATCCTGAGGAATGGATCCGTGCAATCACGCTTGGTTTTCTCATTGTAGAAAAGGGATATCCGCCAAATCGCATGAACACCGAGGTCGCCGTTCCGAGGCGAACGCCGAGCGACTACGCAGATCTCGTAGTCTACAGTGACGACAGATGTAGAACGCCGTACCTCGTGGTCGAGAACAAAGCGTGGCACCAACGTCTTGCCGCGCGCACTCAAGCTATCGAACAACTCTTCGGGTATACAAATTCACTACGCGCGAAACTCGGTCTGTACGACGACGGTTTCTATTCAGTCGCGTTCGATGTTGCCAATTTTCCACCAACGGAGCGTACAGCCAATCGCCTTGGTGACCGAACCACCGTACCCGCTCAATACGGTCTCATCCCTCAATATCGACTCATCGCCGGACGAAAGCATGACATCAAGCCGGTGTCATCGCAGGAGTTGTCAACGCGCATCCGCCGCGCGCACTCGATAATTTGGTCCGGCGGACGTCGCGACCCTCTCCGCGCATTCGATGAGTGGAGCAAATTACTTTTTGCAAAAATCGTTGACGAACGGTCCGCGACGACCGGCACAGAGCGCCGTTTTCAAATCGGAACTAACGAAACAACAGCAACTGTCGCTTCCCGTGTCCACGTCCTATTGTCCTATTCCAAGAGGGAGCACGCCAGGACCCGAGCATCTTTGGGTCTTCTACAGGAATCGCGCTTCCGGACAGAAAGGTCTTTGACGTTGTCGAAACAATTCAAGATATAAGCTTCACTAGAACCGATTTGGATGCCCTCGGCCGGGCATTCGAAAATTTCTTCGGTTCTGTCTTTCGGGGCGAGTTGGGGCAGTACTTCACGATGCGTCCTTTGGCTCGATTCATCGTCGCTTTGCTCGACATTCAACCGGGCCACTTCGTGATTGACCCGGCAGCTGGGAGCGGTGGATTCTTGTTGGAGACTCTCATGCAGGTATGGGAGCGCGTGCAAACCGAGTACGCTGGCCAGCCGGAGGGGGAAATTCAGCGCCTACGGACGGATTTCGCCCTTCAGCGCGTTTTTGGCGTCGAGATTCACGATGTGCTCGCACGCATTTGCAAGATCAACCTTCTGCTCCACCATGACGGACATACCAATATCGAGGGTGATCGTAGCTGCTTGGACTCGCAGTTTAGGCTGCCTCGGTTGCAGACGTGGCGACAACAGTTTTCTCGCGTAGTAGGGAACCCACCATTCGGCGACGACGTCGAACAAGGGGATACTGACAAACTGGGCGAGAACGACCTAGCGAATTTTGGCGTCGCTAGAGGTCGTCATAAGGTGCCCTCAGAGCACGCCATCGTCGAACGGTCGATTGAAATGCTGGAGTATGGAGGTCGGTTCGGATTGATCGTTCCAGATGGGCTACTAAATAACCAGGGAGGGCAGTCAAACTGTCCGCAAGTCAGACGTTTCTTGGCCCGACGCGGCGTACCGGAGGCTATCGTTTCCCTGCCGGACTACGCATTTCGCCATTCAGGCGCGCAAAATAAGACATCCATTCTCTTCTTTCGACGATTCACGGTGGACGAGGAAGTGTTCTTTGAGCAGATACTGGACGAGGCGAAAGAGAATGGAAAAGATGAAGATGAGGGCATCCTTGACGCTCACAGAGCGCTAGGCAGGTTCGTGTTTCTCGCAGAAGCAAACCATATCGGATATTTGCCGACCGGTGGAGCTACAGAGGCGAATGAGTTGTATCGGAGTATTGGTCCAGGAGTGCGACCCGACGGGGAAGCAGGAGGGACAGTGCTCAACGAATATCGACGATTCTGTGACTTTCCGGGCGGGTACACCGGATCGACACAGCCCTGCTGTATGGGTATATTGATGGCAGACTTGTGGGATGCGCACACCAGTCGGAGACTTGATCCCAAATACCATCTTTTCAAAGCGCAGGAGAGTAGTTCTATTCCGGCGGAGTGGGTGCGCGCCAGAATTGGTGATGTAATGAAAAGACGGTTGGACTTAGTTCTGCCGGAGGACGATCCGGGACGAAAATATGCGGTCATGACCATCTCGCAGCGAGGTGAGATCAGGCAGAGGGAGGCGGGTAAAGGGATGAATCCACCAGAATGGTTGGGGATGTATTTTGAGGACAGTCCATCGCAATGGTACGTGGCACACACCAGGGACGTGGTCTATTCGTCAATCGACTTGTGGAAGGGATGTATCGCTGTTGTGCCGGAAGACTTTGATGGCGCATTGGTGACAAAGGAATTTCCGATATACGAGATCACGGACTGCCGGCTGCTTCCAGAATTTGTTTCGGCATTGCTACGCAGTCGCTACTACCAGAGAGCGTTTCGTGCGATTACGACCGGCCACAGCAATCGACGGCGGACGCAGACGACGGACTTTGAGGACTTGGAAATCGCGTTTCCAAGTGAACCAACGGTGCAAAGGCGTTTACTTAGGCCACTTCTGGACGAACGTCAGCGACGAAGCCTGGCAGACGAGGCGCTGCACCAAGCGACAAAGGACTTCGACGCCGCGATTGACGGTCGACAGGACGGAGAGGTACCGGGGATCGAGATAGAGGAGTAGACGTGGGGCAGCTTTGTTGCGGAACCGGGGAAGACGGGTCATAGCGGTGGGAAGGCAACATGATGGGTGCTAATGCCCGTGTCCTGATGAGTCGGCACGTGGCACTTATGGGGCAGGGTTTCGCCATATCGGAACAGAATCGATAGGCGCGATTGACAGTGGTGTCAGGTTCATGCGAGGAGGCGCGCCTAGAGACCTTCGGTTTGGCGATCGTCGGTTTGGAAAGCAGCGGTCCGTGCTCAGTCGCACAGCAGCACGCCCCGGCGAGATAGTCCAGAACCGGCGGCTGCGAGAACCCGGGGGCTTTCCAGTGGACCCGACCCCAAGCGCGTCCTCCCGTTAGGAAGAGCGACCGCGCGCGCTGCCACTCGGGTCGACGTCGCGCAGCGATGCCGGTCTGAAGACCGGCGGTCCTGGTCCCGCCGGGCCGGCCCCTCAGTAAACCCCCGGGACGATCCGGTACTTCACGCGGGCCTGGTACTCCGCCCACTTGTCGGCGCCGTATTTCTCGGCACAGTGCCGGTCGTCATCGCGTTGACGGTAGGCGAACAGCGAGACGATGAAGACGAAGTAGGTCCAGGCCCAGGGATTCGTGAAGTAGCCGAATACCAGGGCAATAGCGAGGGAAAGGAATCCCTCGCCCAGGTAGTTGAAGTGGCGGGCGACACCCCATAGCCCGTTGCAGAGGATCTTACGGTCACCGGCCTCGATGTACTTGGGCTCGATGAGCCCGAGAAACTTGCGGTCGGGCCAGCGCTTGAAGGTGTATTTCTGCAAGTTGGCGCCGCGCGAGATGCCCCACCCGAACAGGAACAGCGCCGCCGTTCCGATGAGCCAGACGTTCGTCCAGGCCGGCGAAAATCCGGGGTCCGGGTAGGCAGCCATGCCCCACAACGGGAGGATGAACATCCACCCGTAGACCACGAGGCCACCCCAGAACAGCTTGAAGCCGACGTTCTCGTGGATCAGATCGTAGGTGTACAACTGGACGCGCTCGAAGACGAAGTAGTCCAGGACGTAGAAGGTGAAGAACGCCGCATACAGGAAGACGCCCGGGTTGGAGTCTTCGCCAAAGAGTTCGTAGTGGTAGACGGCCCCGACAGGGCGTTGAGCGACAACATCGTCCCCCCGACGACATAGAAATACATCTTCACGTCGAAGCGGTTGTTGAAGAACTGCAGCTCCTGGGCCCGCCCGAACCACAGCGCCAGCAGCGGATTCTTGACCTTGCTCGGCGGCTGGCTGAACACCCCCAGGAACGTGAAGATCGTGGTGAAGACGGTTCCGCCAGCCACCGCATAGATCGAGGAGCGGTAAAACCAATCCCGCGGCATCCCGGTGAGCTCGAAGGCCCACACGATCAACGCGACCACAAACACCAGAAGACCGTTCAGTCGGTATTTGCGGGGTTCACCGATCTCCGGGTTGATGACGTAGCCGGGAACCCACTTGCCCGGCAGGATGAGTTGCGCCAGGAAGAATACGGCGAAGATCGCCAACGGGGTGAAGAACCCCAGCGTCGCTTCCGTCCGGGAAAGCTCGAAAAGGTGGCCGATACCGAGCCAATCAATCATGGCTGAAACCTCCTTCCTCCCGTGCCGTAGTCAGTAAGGACGACCGACGGTACCCCGCTCGCCGCCGAACCGGCCCTCCCTCAGATCACGTTGCCCTCAGGAACTGCCACACCTCCCGCGAACCGCGCGACCGAAAACGCGCTGATATCCAGCGTCCGCGACTCCCCGTCCGCGATCACCTCGGAAATCGCCTTGCCCACCGCCGGGGAGTGCTGCATCCCGTGCCCTGAGAACCCGTTCGCCAGCACGAGCCGCGGCAAACCCGGCACCGGACCCAAGATCGCATTGTGGTCGGGTGACACCTCGTACAGCCCGGCATTCAGCGTCTTCATCGACGCCTCCTCCACCCGCGGCAGCCGCCGCGCCGCGTCCTCCCACACCCCGGCCAGATAGTCCAGATCCGGAGTCTGCGAAAAACCCGGCGACTCGTCCGGATCGGAGTTCCCGATCAGCATCCCGCCGCTGTGGACGTGCATGTAGACCCCGGTCCCCCAGTCGATCGTCAGCGGCATCTTCTTCGGCACCCACGAGAGCGGCTCCGTCGTGAAGAACTGCCGGCGCATCGGCGAAACCGGGACTTCCACCCCGAGGAGCGCACCCACCTGACCCGCCCACGGCCCGGCGGCGTTCACGAGCCAGTCGCATTCCCACCGCTCGCCGCCGGCAACAAAAGCAAAACCACCCCCAGGGACCACCGAAATCGAGGTCACCTCGCACCCCCGCCGCAGCTCCGCGCCCGCCCGACGCGCCAGCGACCCATACCCGGCCACCAGCGCCGCCGGGGTCGCCACCCCGTCCTCCCCGCAAAACGTCGCCCCCACCAGATCGTCCGTGACGATCCCCGGCAGGATCCGCGCCGCTTCCTCCGGCGTGATCACCTCCACCGGCGCGCCCAGCGCCCGCTGCACCACCGCCGTCTCCCGGAAGCGAACCAGATCCTCCTCCGAGTTCAGCAGGAACAGATACCCGTCCTGCGCGAAGTCCGCATCCACCCCGGTCCTCTCGCGAAAGTTTCGGATCTCCTCCATCGAATACCGCGAAAGCGCCACGTTCGCCGCCGTGGTGAACTGCAGGCGCACGCCCCCCGCGGCCTTGGCAGTCGAACCGGTCCCCAAAGCGTCCTCCCGCTCGAAGACGACCACCCGGCCGACCTTCCGTTCCGCCAGGTGCGCGGCGATCGAGGCGCCCATCACCCCGCCGCCGACGATGGCGACCTCGGTAGACCGCTTCCCGCTCATGACGCGTCGCTCCGCGAGTTGTTTCTAACAGTTCGCCTATCTGGCATCGGTTTTGGGCGTCTTCCGGGGAACTACGCCCCTGATCGAGAACAACGGAACCGCCGCCGACGACCCACTTGATAAGGGGGTGTTGACCCTCGTCGACTCCCGCACCGGAGCAGACTACCGCCCCGACATCGAACACGGTCTCATCCGGGACCACCCAGGTCGGGCGGGTGCGCGTGAATTCGGACGAACTCGGGTTCGCCGCCTACGACCCGAGGTTTAGACCACCGCCGCCTGCATCAGCCGGATCGTCTACATCCACAGCGGCCGCCGTTCACCGCGACCACAACAGGCCTTGTGACCCACAGTAGTCGTACCTGTTCAGCGTGTCCGCGGTCACACCGACATCAATTCCCCGACCCACTCGGACACATCGTGTATCTCCACCTCGCGCCCATGCACGGCGTAGTACTGGCCGACCGTCCGGAACCGCTTGCCGAACTGGCCGAAGAACATGCGGTGGACCCTCTGGTCTTTGCTCAAGACGCTTTCCAATGCCCGATCGCCCCGAAGGAACGTGGTCGCGTGCTGCGTGCCCAGCAAACACAAGTGTTTTCGCTTCGTCGTCTGGTGCGCCGCCAGCAGATAGAAGTCTTTGAAGGTCGCGTTTTGCCGGATCGTTTCCGATCCCCCGCGCCAGTGGATGAACTTGAACTCCGCTACCCGGAGGTTCGTTTCCAGATCGAAGCGTCGACCCGTGTTGCCGGCCCCAAGAGATATTGACTCGATCTTCTCCCCGGCCTCGAGAATGTGCGGGAGACACCGGAGAATCCCCAGCGCGTGAATGGTCACGTTCACCTGGCCCGCCATCCGCTTCAGTTCAGCGGCTGCCGCCAGGGTTTTGCGGGTCGCACCCGCTCGTTCGAGGACCGCCCCCCAGTCCCCGACCGTCACCCCTCGCACCTCCCTCTCGATGCGAGCCAGCGTCTCGGTCAGATCCCTTCCGGTGAAGCGACCCAGCATCGCCACTATGTCGCTCGGGTCATTTTTCACAGTGTGATGGCTACCTCGGCAAACCGTTCCCGGCCCATCACGCATCTCCCCCCGGGGTTTCTTGAAGCGTCGTCAAATCCGTCATCGGTTTCTCGGCTCGTACCCGATAAAATTGCGCGCCCTTGATCGAGAACAACGGAACAGACACTGACGGCCCCCTTGATGAGGGGGCTCTGACCCTCACCGACAGCCGCACCGGGGCAGACTATCGCCTCGACATCGAGCACGGAGCGATCCGGGCCGCCGGGCTCGGCCAGGTGCGCGCCGACCCCGAAGAACCGGGACTCGCCGCCTACGACCCGGCGTTCAAGAACACCGCCGCCTGCATCAGCCGGATCACCTACATCGACGGCGACCAGGGCATCCTCCGCTACCGCGGCTACCCCATCGACCAGCTCGCCGGAAGCTCGACCTACCTCGACATCGCCTGGCTGATCCTGAACGGCGAACTGCCGACTCCCGCGGAGAGCGCGAGCTGGCGGGCCGAGGTCAGGGCGCTCCAGGCCGTGTTCGACCCGCTCCCCCGCCTCCTCGACGGCTTCGCCCGGGACGGCCACCCGATGGCGATGTTCATCGCGCTCCTCTCCGGGCTGGGCGCGATGCACCCCGACTCGAAGAACGTGACCGACCCCGAGTGCCGGGCGTTCCACATCCGCCGCCTGATCGCCGCCGCCTCGACCCTGGCCGCGATGACCTACCGGCACGGCAAGGGCCTCGCCCCGGTCCCTCCTGACGAAAGTCTGAGCTTCCCCGCGAACTTCCTGCGCATGGTGTTCGGGGAAGACGCCGAGATCGCCCCCGCGCTCGAGCGGGCGATGGACGTGCTCTTCATCCTGCACGTCGACCACGAGCAGAACTGCTCCACCTCCGCGATGCGCGGGGTGGGCAGCTCCCACGCCGATCCCTATTCCTCGGCGGCCGCCGCCTCCGCGGCGCTCTACGGCCCGCTCCACGGCGGCGCCAACGAGGCCGTGCTGAGGATGCTCACCGAGATCGGAAGCCTCGACAACGTCCCCGGCTTCCTGGAGGAAGTCAAGGGCGGCAGCCGGCGCCTCATGGGCTTCGGCCACCGGGTCTACAAGAGCTACGACCCCCGCGCCAAGATCATCAAGCGGACCGCCTACGAGGTCTTCGCGATCACCGGCAAGAACCCGAGGATCGACATCGCGCTCGAACTCGAGCGGGTGGCGCTCCAGGAGGACTACTTCGTCCGGCGCCGGCTCTACCCGAACGTGGACTTCTACTCCGGGATCATCTACGAGGCGCTCGGCTTCCCGGTGGGCCTCTTCCCGGTGCTCTTCGCGGTGCCGCGGATGTCCGGCTGGCTCGCCCAGTGGCAGGAGATGCTGGAGGATCCGGAGCAGAAGATCGCCCGGCCGAAGCAGCTCTACCTGGGGTACGGCGAGCGGCCGGTTCCGGCGGGCTGAGGTCCGGCGGCCGAGCCATCTGAGCGAGCGGCGCCGCGCGCTTTGTGGCCCTGCGATCCACTGAGATCGGAAGTCCCGCACGGTCGAGACGGGGCGTTCCGGGTTTGGGACGGAGTGAGAGAGATCGTGCCGATGGGACCGGCAGCTCGACGGCCGATGGAGGTGGGGGACGTTATCGGCGCGAATCTATTCATTAACCGATGGGTGTTGGCATTCGGTTCAACACAACGATAATGTTGTGTCTGTGATCGTCGAGTTCGACCCGAAGACCGACTACCTCCCACCAGGCGTCCACGATGCCGAGTGGTGCGACGTTGCCGGTCGCTTCGCTGGCAACAGCCACCGCGCGCGGCTCATCGGAGGTCTGCTTGCTGCATGCCGCAACCTGGCAGCGGCCGGATGTGGGGAGTTGCTGCTGGACGGCAGCTTTGTTGCGGCGAAGTCGCTGCCGGCGGACTACGACGGCGCCTGGGAAACAGCGGGAGTCGACCCGGACCGGCTGGACCCTGTTCTTCTCGACTTCAGCAACCGCCGTGCGGCGATGAAGGCGAAGTACTTGGGAGACCTATTCCCGGCGTCGGCGTTTGCTGCGCCGGGAGTGCTTTACCGTGACTTTTTCAGGACGGATCGAAACGGCGTCGAAAAGGGCGTCGTCCTGATCGATCTGGGGAGCTTGCCATGATTACCAACGAGAGGCAGTACAAGATCACGCGGAAGAGGGCGGTCGATTTTGCCCGCGCGATCGAGCAGTTCGACGCGAGGTCGCACGAGCGCACCGACGTGCATCCGCGGCTGCTGCGAGCCGAACTGGAGGCTCTGAAGAGCCAACTGGCGGATTTGCGCACAGAGCTTGAGGAGTACGAGCAGTTGAAGTCGGCCGATCTGCCGGCTATTTCGGTGGCGTCGTTCGACGAACTCGCGAACGGCCTGATCAAGGCCAGGATCGCGGCGGGTCTGACCCAGCGGGCGCTCGCGCAACGGCTGAATCTCAAGGAGCAGCAGATCCAGCGGTACGAAGCGGAGCGCTATGCGTCTGCCAGCTATCGGCGACTGTGCGAGGTCGCGCACGCCTCGGGGGTTCGGGTCGAAAACGAGATGCTCCTTCGAGTAGTGCCGGTCAGTCTTGAGGGGCTGTGAGGTGGACCCCATCGTTTGGCCCGATCGTTTGGACAGCCGTCCCCACGCCTTGGCTCTATCGGCCGTACGCGCTTTGCGGCCCTGCGGGCCGCGTGCCGACCGGAGGTCGGCGCTCCAAGCCGTTCCCGCGCTCTTCGTGGTCGGCGAGACGCGCCTCTAGGCAGGAGATGCTGGAGGATCCGGAGCAGAAGATCGCGCGGCCAAAGCAGCTCTATCTGGGGTACGGGGAGCGGCCGGTTCCGGCTGGCTGAGGTCCGGCGGCCCCGGTTGGCGGGAACGGGTCGAACCCAGCCGTCGGACGGATCAGGAGATCCCGCAACCACGACGGGAGGCTGGCCCCCGGCCGCAGGGTGAGTGCGCCCACGCGATGCTCGCGCACGAACTCGAATCCGCTGAGCCACGGGACCTCCTTGGCATCCGGGACCAGGAGCAGAGTGGCGCGGGGCCGCTCGTCACCCCACCTCAGCGCGTTCTGGTAGGGGTGGGCCGATTCCATCATTCCGGCGAGTATGCGGTCTCGTGCGGCGCGGTATTTGGCATCGAGCACCACGAACGCGGAGCAACCACCTTCCCCCGTCCAGCGCAGGACGAGGTCGGGACGGCACTCTTTAGAGACGGACCAGAGCGCATCGGGTTTCGGCGTTCCGTTGGTGGAGCTTGCGGTCTTTTGCAGGAACAGGACAACCTGCGCCCGGCCGTCTGCGCTTCGCCCGCGCCACTCGAGTCGGTCGTCTTTCCCGGCACTCGTCCAGTTGAAATCGGGAAGCGAACGCTCTAGCAGCCCAGCCAGTTCGACGAAGCACCAGCGCTCGTAGATCTCCCAGGTGGGGCTGAGCGGCAGCGGATCCTTCGGGTCGAGATCGCTGACTCCCCGCCGCAGCGCCTCCCAGCCGAGCCGGTAGAAGCGGGCGTAGAGCGGGTGGGAAGCAATTGCGTTCAGTCCGGCGGCGCTGAAACCGGGACGCTTTACCGCCGAGAAAGGCAGGGCTCTTCGGGTGCGTTCGAGGTCGCGGCGGAAGCGTTCGAGGATTTCGACCCAGCGGGGGACGCGCCCTGAAAGGCCGGTGGCGGCATCGGCAATCTTCGCGTTCTCGAGCGGCCTGAGTCCCTCCGCGACATCTGAGCAGCGCCGGCAAAGGGCGAGAAGCATGGCGAGCGCCGCGCGGTTCGGAGGGGTATCGAGCTGGCGCTCGACCGCGGGGACATCGAACTGGGGATTCGGATCGATACCGGGGGACACGTCTTCCCAGTCGGACGACACCTGCCTGAGCACCAAAGCGGCAGTGGCGGGATGGCGCAGGGCGCGCTCCACGGTGCGGTGGTCGAAGCGGCGCATCCGGGTGAGGGGGAGGAGATCGCGGCGCGCCCGCAGCCCGCGGATCGGTTGGGCGCGGATGTCGGCGAGCGCTTGGCGGATGGCCTCCTCGCGCCTCCGGAGACGAACGAACGCCACCACCGGGTTCGAATCTTCGCCGAGGGGCCCGAGGAGATGGCGCGCCGGCTCGGTCCCTTCCAGGAGCCGGGGATCGAAGGCGGCGATCTCGCCGAGCATCCGGGCGAACGTATCGGTGCCCAGCTTCTTCGGATCCGGGCTGACATCGAGCCGGAACACGCCAAGCGATTGCCCGGTCGGGTCCACAAACTCGGCGCGCACTTCCCCGGCGTAAAACCCAGGCTTCCATTTCCAGCGGTTTTCGCTGTCGTCGCGGAGAAGTCGTTCGTCGTCAATGAAGAGGTCGCCTTCGAGTTCCGCCGGAGCGGTGAACACGACCTCGCTTGTCTCGCAGAAGCCTGCGGTTGCGGCTTCAGCGTTCAGGCGGCACCCGGCGCCCCCATCGAGATGCTCGACCCGGAGGCCGAGGTCGGCGGCTCCCATCAGTGCTGCTCTAGCGCCAGAAGCGGACGCTGCCGGTCTCGCTCAAATCGGACTCCATCTCTGAGACTTTCCGGGCGCAGTCCGGGAGCCGCCGCTGTTTCAGAGTCTCACGGCATTGTTGGAGGGCCTTTCGAAGCCGCACCGAGTCGTCGCCGCGCAGCTTGGGGAGGACCTTGGCGTAGATCACTCGGTCGAGCGCCTCGTTCCGGTCGAGTGAGCCGCCATCCGCGGCGGCGCGCTCCACGAAGCCCACCACTTCCTTGATGACCCTCCAGCCGAAGTGCAGCCGCGCCGGACTGAGCGCATCCATCAGTTGCTTCAGGGTTCCCCTCACGAGCTCTTCGTCGTTCCCGAGTTCGGTCTTGCTCCACCCCGGCCACTGGTCCACCTCGACCTCCCAGAACTCGAGGGTGAAGGCGCGGTCGAGCACCTTGTCCGAGATGCCGACGGTGGTCTCGTCCATGTTCACCGTGCCGATCACAACCAGGTTCGGCGGGTAGGGGAACTGGCCGGGCACGCCGGAGATGTCTTCCTCATCGCGGCCGTGCAGGTCGAGTTCATCGCCAGTCTCCATGGCGCTCAGCAGCGGGGCGAGATACTGCTCCACATGGGAGAGGTTCATTTCGTCGAGGATGGCGAAGTGCGGCTCAGCGGGACGATCCGCGGCCCGCAACAGCAGTTCGAGGAATGCGGGACGCACGAACTCGTCCGATCGCAATGGGTTCACGTGGCCGAGCAGCGGGGCGGAGTCGTACCAGCCGGGTTGGACGGTGATGGTGGCGATGGCATGCTCGTCGCTCGTAATGGCCTTCGCGTACTCTCGGGCTAATCGGGTCTTGCCGGTGCCGGAGAGTCCGGTGAGCACAGCGAAGTGGCGCCGGGCGTCCGTCCAGAGACCGGCGTGGAGGGCCTCGACGGTTTTCCCCGGGAAGATCAAGGGATCGTCTGCGCTCTTCAGTTGGTCGAAGTGTTTGAGGATCTCCTTCAGGGAGGGCAGGGTTTCGCGGAGATCTATCCGATCCGTATCCGGAGTCGGTTTCGGCTCCTTCCGGAGGATTGCTTCCGGCTTCCAGGTGATCAGGTTGGCCCACTCCTGCCCTCGCTCCGTGAGGTGCAGGTGCCCTAGATCGCTCTCACCGAGGACATCGAAGTTCATGAGCATCTTGTAGGTCATGCTGGGAACTGCACCGGTAGTCCACCCCGGATTCGCTCCCTGAAGCAGCGCCACCGCCGACGACCTCGGCATGGCTTCTTTGCGGACGGCCAGGAGCAGGTGATCCACGCCGAAGATCCGGGTGAGCAGCCGGGCGCGGAGCGGATCGGCGTTCCCCCTTTCGAGGACCTCTGTGCCGACATCGGAGAGCAGATGCCGCTCTCCCTCCTTCCTGAACAGCGCCAACTGCGAACCCAACACCCAGATCTTGTGTTTCGCCGAACCTCTAGCCAGCCTGGGGTTCTCGCTTTGGATGAAGTCTGCCAACGCTTCCGTGTCGGGCCGCTGCTCCGCCACATGGCGTAAGCAGAGGAGGATCGACCCAAGACCTCCACTCACCGCGTCCAGTCCTTTGAACCTCTCTACGGCGGGCAACGGGGTGAGAACTTGCTCAGCCTGGTCCTGTGGTTCTTCGGTGTCCTCCTCCTTCTCCTCCTCAGGGGTCCGTTGGAAAACCGCCTCGTAGATTTTGGGATGCAGTTCCATTCGCTGCGCCACCGCGTTCCAGTCTGCGGGTGACACTTCTCCCAGCACCGAGTCCCGCTCGCGCAACAAGATGGAATGGGCGCGGACGACGTGGGACCCGGAGCAACTATGCCCCATCCAGCGCAATAGCCGCAGAAGCTTCGGGGGCCAGGCAATACCTGTGAAGTCGAGCGGAAAGAGCGCCGCGAGGCCCCGCAGCACGGTTAGTCGCGGTCGGCCCTCACCCTTCGAGTAGAGCGGCTTGACCCGCTCTCGGACCGCGTCGTAGAGCCGCTGTAGCGCCTGGACTCGGTCATCGGGAGCGGAGACCGGGTGGGGTAGAGGCCGCTCGAGTTCCCTGGCGAACCACTCGCGGAACTCGGCGTCCTCGATTGCCTTGTCCATTTCGGTAGCGTGGCCGGGTGAGGGTTCCCAGATCCTCTCGTCGTTCCAGACAAGCTCGTGGAAGTCCCGGCTGGCCCGGTCGTCAGCCGCCCATTCGTGGACCTGCTCTAGGTAATCGGCGATGCGGTCCGTGCGCGCCGGGTCCATCTTGGCCACGGCGATCTCGAAAAGTCGGCACAGAGGAGCATCACGGGGAGCCCAGCCCACCTCTAGCTTCAACTGGCAGACGAGCTTCTCGTACGGGGTGATGTCCGTCAGGGTCTTCGGAGGGAAGCCATGTTCGGGCTGGGTTGCGCTTTGTGCGATCTTCGAGTGCCACTCGACGTCCCGTACGTTCTTGAACTCTGGTCTCGTGTCGTCGAAGCGATAGTCGGACTGGACGGTGCCGTGCCCCAGCAGTCGGTTGGTGCCTTGTTTCGCGAAGATGACATCACCCGCCTTCATCTCGCGCGAGAACTGCCAGCATGCCAGCGAGTTGTTCCTGCCGAGCTGCATCTGCTCGCGGTCTTCGTACTGTTCAAGATTGCCGAGGTGGTCCCACCCGATGCAGGCGATCCCCTCGTCGTAGCACTCGTCCCACTTCTCGGCATTGGGTCCCAGGCTCATCAGCCAGTAACGGGGGACAGCAGGTGCAGGAGATTCGGCGGTTGGGGGATCGGATGGGGTCATGGTGGTGCGTTTCGTCCTCGTCGTCGATTGGTCGGGTCAGAAGGGGAGAAGATTCTGCCAGCCCCGCCGGACAAATCCTGACGTGGGTCCGGAATGCTGATGTCTTCGCGTTCGGATCTCCCGCTGGCCGGCAGTCATCCCATCGCAACCCGCTCCGGCCGCGTGTCGGCGTTCCAAGCCGTCCCCGCCCCTCTGCTCGGTCGGCCAGACGCGCTTTGCGGCCCTGCGGGCCGCGTGCCGACCGGAGGTCGGCGTTCCCGTGCCTGCGCGCCGCGCCGCGGTTTGGCTCTACGTGGTTTCGTCGCCCTGCGGGCGACGGTGCCGGTCTGAAGACCGGCGGTCCCTGACCTGCGCGCCGCCGACTGAAGACCGGCGTCGGCCTGAGCCCTACGCGTGGACGAGCGTCTCCTCGGCGACCTCCGCGAGGGTCTCGCTGATGATGCCGAGGCTCTCGGTCACCACCTCGGGCTCGGCGCCGAAGCCGATCCGCAGGAAGCCTTCGAGCTCGAAGTGGTGCGCGGGCACCACCAGCAGGCTCCGCTCGATCCGCAGGCGCTCGATGAGGTCCTCGGACCGCATCGGGTGGTCGTAGCGCACCGCGGCGATCCCGCCCGCGAGCGGCGGCGTCCAGCTCAGCCGCACCGGGTGGTTCTCATGGGACTCCACCCAGTCGTACACCATCGGCAACTGTCGGCGGATGATGCCCCGGGTCCGCTCCAGGATGGCCGGGCGCTTGTCGAGGGCGATCTGCGCCAGCCGGTCGGCCAGCCCGTTCACCGCGAGGCTGCTGTAGTCCCGGTGGGCCCAGAGCTCGGCCGCCTTCTTCTCGGTGGTGACCGTCCACCCGACCCGGAGGCCGGGCAGCCCGAAGGCCTTCGAGAGCCCCGCGTTCAACAGGATCTTCTCGGTGCGGCCCCAGAAACTCGGGCACTCCTCGCCGCTCAGTTCGGCGCCGCGATAGACCTCGTCGGCGAGCAGCCAGGCGCCCGACCGCTCCGCGACCTCCACGATCCGGTCCATCTCGGCCTCGGTCAGGATCGCGCCGCTCGGGTTGTTCGGGTTGCAGATCGCGATCATCCGCGTCCGCTCGCTGACTGCCGCTTCGAGGGCGTCGAGGTCGGGCCGCCAGCCGTTTTCTTCGACCAGCGGGAACGGCACGACCCGGGCGCCGAATGAGCGGCAGGCCCCGATGAGCTGCATGTAGTTCGGGATCATCGCCACCACCTCGTCGCCGGGCGACAACGTGGTCAGCGCCGAGAGGAAGTTGGCCTCGGCGGTCCCCGTGGTCACGATGATCCGGTCCGGGTTCGATCCGGGGTAGAGCGCCGCGATCCGCTCCCGGAGCGGAATCGTCCCGTTCGACTGCGGATAGCCGAGCAGTGTGTCCCCGAGGTCCACGTCCCCGGCGAGTTCGGCGAGCGTCAGGGGGTGCACTCCGCTCTCCGAGATGTTCAGCCGGACGGTGTTTTCCCACCGGCAAAGGCATCGTTCCATCACAAACGGTTCGAACTTCATTGACTACGACTCCTCGGGGTATCGGCCGCCGGACCCTCCGGCGGCTGAACCCGCAATCCTAAGCCCACCCGCGTAACATTCCGGGCGTGATGGAGCGGAACCCCACCCGCCGGGTCGAAATCGGGAACGTCGCCGTCGGCGACGGTCATCCGATCGTCGTCCAGAGCATGTGCGCCACCCACACCCAGAACGTGGAGGCCACCTCCGCCCAGGCCGAAGCGCTCCGCGAGGCCGGCGCCGGGATCGTGCGCATCGCGGTGGACAGCAAGAAGGACGTCGACGCGCTCGCTGAAGTCCGGAAGCGCACGACCGCCAATCTGGTCGTGGACCTCCAGGAAAGCTACCGGCTGGCCGAGAGCGTCGCCCCCCACGTGGACAAGATCCGCTACAACCCGGGCCACCTCTGGCACCACGAGACCTCGCTGCCGGTGGCGGACAAGGTGAAGTACCTCGCCGGGGTCGCCGGGGAGCACGACTGCGCCATCCGCATCGGGGTCAACTGCGGCTCCATGGATCCGGCGCACCAGGGCCGTTTCCACGACGACCCGGTGGGGGCGATGGTGGCCTCCGCCGCCGAGCACTGCGAGCTGCTCGACTCGTTCGGATTCACCCGCTACGTGGTCTCGCTCAAGGACTCCGACCCCGCGAACGTGATCGAGGGGAACCGCCGCTTCGCCGAAGAAAGGCCCGACGTGCCGCTCCACCTCGGCGTCACCGAGGCCGGCATGCCCCCCGAGGGCATCATCAAGACCCGGATCGCCTTCGAGCAGCTCGTCAGCCGCGGCATCGGCGACACCGTCCGGGTGTCGCTCACCCTGCCGAACCCCCGGAAACCGGAAGAAGTGAAGGCCGGCCACGAGATCCTCACCGACATCGCGAACGGCCGTTTTCGCTCGGTCCCCGAGTTCCCGAAGGACAAGCTGAACATCATCTCCTGCCCGTCCTGCTCACGGGTCGAGAACGAGAAGTTCATCGAGCTGGCGGAGGACGTCCGGGAGATGACCCGCTACGCCGAGCGCCACGCGATCACCATCGCGGTCATGGGCTGCCGGGTGAACGGCCCGGGAGAAACCGACGACGCCGACCTCGGGCTCTGGTGCGGACCGGCGTTCGTGAACCTCAAGAAGGGTCCGGAGTCGCTCGGCGCCTACCCCTACGACCGGATCCTCCCCCGGCTGAAGACCGAGGTGGACCGCCTGATCGCGGACCGCGCCAACTAGCTAGGCGACGGCGTCCGGCGAGTCGGCCGGATCCCGCAGTGCGGCCATGTCCTGCTGGCGGGCGGCGAAAGAAAGCTGGTGGTTGGCCAGTTGCCGCCGCCGGGTATAGAGCCACTCGTTCAGCTCGGGATGCGCGATTTCCGGCGCCTCCCGAATCTCTTTCTCCACGAACTCGAGGATGGTCTCGAGGAAGAAATCCTCTTCGGCCGGATAGCCCTCGTCCGTCGGGACGACCCGCCAATCGGAGCGGCCCACCGCCAGTTCCGAAAAACCCGACCCCGGGAGGCGGACCTCCCCAAGCAGCCTTTCCCCGGCAATAGGGTCCCCACCGCGGTCTCCGGCCATGCTGGCGTGGTAGCACACCAGGAGCCGCCGGTCGAGTTCGTGCGGCGGTCCGAAGCGGGTCACTCCGGCGAAGGTGAGCGTGGCGTAGAAGATGCCGCCCGGAGCCAGCAGCCGCCGGCCGAGCGATAGCGCCGTGCCCCGCCCGAGGAGGTCCCAAAAGGACTGGGCGAGCAGCAAGTCGAAGGCCCCGTCCTCCCGCGGGTCGAACCCCCGCGGGATGGCGGCTTCGCGAAACCGCACGTCGAAGGCCCGCCCGCCGCCCCCGAAGCGAAGGCGGTTCTCCTCCTCTTCCACCATCCGGAATCCAGCCGCGTCGACCCACGCACAGACTTCGTGACGGTAATGGACGAGCATGTCAGCGTCGCGGTCGGCAACGGTGAACTCCACTCCCGGGAATCGCTCGAGCAAACGGATCCATTGCGGGAACGCGCCCCCGGCGCCTCCTCCGCACTCGAGCACCCGGAGCGGCCGGTCCGTCGGGATCTGCGTGAGGGCGTCCGCAACCGCGTTGCGCACCGCCGGATTGACGGCGCGCGCGTCCACAGAGGCCTTCGCCCGCAGATAGCGGACGCCACCCCCCCCGTGGGGCACGGTCCTTACTTCTTGCGCCGCTTCGGCCGTCTCTTCCCGGTGGTGCCCTGGAAGATCTTGCCGCGTTTGGTGCGTCGGTCGCCTTTACCCATAAGACGGGGGATTGTATCGATGTTGGGAGGAGCGCCGGGGGTGCGTTGCGCCGTCCGTGGCTGGGTGGGGGCGATGAGGGTGATTGGGTTTGGGAGTTTCGCCTCCCTGCGGTCGGCGATGCCGGTCTGAAGACCGGCGCTCCTACCGGCGCTTCGGGAACGGCCTCCTGCCCTTCTTTACAATCAGCGCATGCGTATCGACCTCAACTGCGACATGGGCGAAAGCTTCGGCAACTACGACCTCGGGTGCGACGAAGAGATCCTCGAAGTCGTCACTTCGGCGAACGTCGCCTGCGGTTTCCACGCCGGCGATCCGGTCATCATGGACCGCACGGTGGGGCTCGCGATGGAACGGGGGGTCGCGATCGGGGCCCACCCCGGCCACCACGACCTCCGCGGCTTCGGGCGGCGCCCGATCCAGGCCCCGGCGGACGAAGTCGAGGCCGACGTTCTCTACCAGGTGGGCGCCCTCGCCGCCTTCGTGCGTTCGCGGAACGGGACGATGGTCCACGTGAAGCCGCACGGAGCCCTTTACAACCAGGCGGTGGCCGACCCGAAGCTTTCCGCCGCGCTCGCCCGGGCGGTGGCGCGGGCCGACAAGGGCCTCGTCTTCGTGGGGCTCGCCACCTCGAGCGCGATGCGCGAGGCCGCCGAGGCCGAGGGCCTTCGCTTCGCGGGCGAGGCGTTCGCCGACCGGGTCTACAACCCGGACGGGACGCTCCAGTCGCGCCGGATCCCGGGTTCCGTCATCCACGATCCCGAAAAGGCCGCGGCGCAGGCGGTCGCGATCGCCCACGGGTCGGTGATCGCCCATGACGGCACCGAGGTCCCGGTGTCCGCCGAGACCCTCTGCCTCCACGGCGACAACCCGGCGGCGCTCGACAACGCCCGCACCGTCCGGCGCCGGCTGGAAGCGGCCGGCGTCGCCGTCCGCCCCCTCGGCTGACCACGAACCCTCCCGAGTCCGCGCAGGTGTCCAGCCCGGGGGAGCCGTACTTCCAAACAGCCCGTGAATAGAGTAGCCCGGCATTCGACCGGCGATGCATCCCGGCTGAACCGCTGCGCTCTGCGTTGCAAATCAGTCGGAATACACTCGGTATGCCTCCCGATTTGCGCCTTGTCAGCCGGGCGCCTCGCCACTCTCGGTGCTCGACCTACTCTATCCACGGACTGTTAGCGCGGGCGAGGCGGCTTTCTCGGTCGAGTTCGGGAACGAAATCTCGCTTGAGCTGAACCGGAAGGCCACCGCGCTGGCGGCGCTGCTCGAACGGGAGCCCTTCCAGGGATACCGGGAAGCGGTCCCCACCTTCCGCTCGGTGCTCGTCTTCCACGATCCGGAGGCGGACCCGGACGCCATCCGCGCCCACGCGCTCGAACTCGCGCGCCGCGCCGGCGGGGAACCCGAGCCGGAACCGCGCCTGCTGGAGATCCCCTGCGTCTATGACGGCGAGGACCTTCCGGACGTGGCGGCGCTGGTCGGGGTGTCGGTGGAAGAGCTGATCCGGATCCATTCCGGACGCGACTACCGCGTCTACATCATCGGCTTCACGCCTGGGTTCCCATACCTCGGGATGGCCGACTCGCGCCTCGACATCCCGCGCCGTCCGGTCCCCCGGGTGCGCGTCCCGGCGGGGGCGGTCGCCATGGCCCGCGCGCAGACCGGCATCTACCCCTGGGTGACGCCGGGCGGCTGGCACCTCCTCGGGCGGATGGACCCGGCGCTGCTCTTCGATCCCGGGAAGAGTCCGCCGAGCGGCTGCGTGCCGGGCGATCAGGTGCGGTTCCTGCCGGTCACCGAACTGCCGGAACGCCCGGCCGCGGAAACCCCCGCTCCTCCGCCCCCCGAGGGGCCGCCGGCCTGCGAAGTGGAACGCGGCGGGCTCCTCACCACCGTCCAGGACCTCGGCCGTCCCGGGTACCAACGCTACGGCGTCCCCTGGTCGGGGGCGGCCGATCCGGCGTCCCTGATCTTCGCGAACCGGGCGGTGGGGAACCCGGACGGCGCCGCCGGGCTCGAATGCACCCTGATGGGCCCCGTGCTCCGCTTTCGCCAGCCGGTGCTCGCGGCGCTCGGCGGCGCCGACCACCGCCCGGTCCTGCACCTGCCGGGGGGCGGTCGCTGGCCGGTTCCCGTGGGAACTTCCTTCCTGGCCCCGGCGGGAAGCGTCCTCCGCTTCGCCGGGCCCCCGGACGGGATGCGGGCCTACCTCGCCCTCGCCGGTGGAATTGCGGTTCCCGAGGTGCTGGGATCGCGCGCCACCTACCTCACCGCCGCTCTCGGGGGTTTCGAGGGCCGCGCGCTCCGCTCCGGCGACCGGCTCCACGTCGGAGCCGCCCCGGCCGGCGCCCGCGAGAACCGCTACGAGCCCGGCGCCCGCCGGCCCGCGGAGACCGGGCCCCTCCGGCTCCGCATCAGCCTCGGACCGCAGGAGGACTGCTTCACCGAGCAGTGCCTGGGGAGGCTGGCCGACCTCCGCTTCACGGTCTCGAACGACTCGAACCGGATGGGAGTCCGGCTCGACGGCCCCATCCTCGAACACCGCGAAGGGATGAAGGAGATCGTCTCCGACGCCAACCCGCACGGGACGATCCAGGTGCCCCCGGGCGGCCACCCAATCGTCATGGGCGCCGATCAGGGCATCACCGGCGGCTACCCGAAGATCGGCAACGTGGTCGCACCGGACCTCGCCCGCCTGGCCCAGGCCCTCCCGGGCGCCGAGGTGGGCCTGGACATCGTTTCGCTCGACGAGGCCCGCGCGATCACCCTCGCGGACCTGGCCCGGCTGCGGGCGCCGTGATGAGTTTGGGGGTGGCGGAGTCGGCGATACTCGCCCCATGACACCGGACTCGGGCACCCGGAGCCGCCCCGGCAACGGCCGGTCCCCGCTCGGCCCGGGTCGGCGACCACCCCGAGCCCATCCCGAAGGCGCCGATGCAGTTCGGCTCCGCATCACGTTGAAGGACATCGCACCGGCCCCGTGGCGGGTGGTGGACGTCCCTCTGTCTCTTACCCTGGCCGCGCTCCACAACGTGATTCAGGCGGCTTTTTGTTGGTGGAATTACCATCTTTGGGAGTTTCAGATCGGGGAGCATCGGGTGGCCGTCCCGGACGAAGAGGACGAGTGGGAGCCAGATCCCCGGCCGTTCGCCGACGCCCGCAACTTTCCGCTCTCGCGGTGCCTGACTTGGGGGGTGGACAGGATGATCTACCTGTACGACTTCGGGGACTACTGGCAGCACGAGGTCCGGCTGGAAACCGCGTTCCGTGCAGAGGATCTCTACTCGCTGCCGGCGTTCGTGGAGGGTGCCTGGGCCGCCCCCCGCGAGGACAGTGGAGGCACCGGCGGCTTCGCCGATTTCAAGCAAGCGGTCGCCGATCCCTTCCATCCGGAGCGCGAAGAACTGCTCGTCTGGTACGGCGGGCCGTTCGATCCAGCGAACATCTACGAGGACAGGATCCGGGAAGGGATGGCCCTCATCCGAGGCTACCGGATGGCCCGTCGCCGCAAGGCACGCCGCCCCGGCCCCGCTCCCGGCTGACGCGCGCGGCTCAGAGGTCGTCCAGCAGCCGCCCGAGCGCCACCGCCCGAACGCCCTTCGCGAGCGGGAACGTATCCGCTCCCGCGTGGATCACGTCGAGCCGGGACAAGCTCAAATCGTCCATGGCCGAGCGCATGGAACGGGTCAGGCGGGGTGCCGATGTGCGCTTTATCTCGAAACCGCGGAGCTGCCCGCCCCGTTCCACGAGCAGGTCCAGCTCCGCGCCGGCGTGGGTCCCCCAGAAATAGCAAGACGTCGGCGGGACGCGCAGCGCCCGCCTCACGCATTCGATAACGAAGCCCTCCCAGGAGGCGCCGATCTTGGGATGGCGCTCCAGTTCGCGGGACGTCCGGATGTCGAGCAACCGGTGGAGGAGGCCGGAGTCGCGGATGTAGATCTTCGGCGTCTTGACCTGGCGCTTCTTGAGGTTGGCGCTCCACGGCCGCAGGCTGCGGACCATGAAGACGGATTCGAGCGCCTCCAGGTAGCGCCGCACCACATTGTGCGAGACGCCGAAGGCCCGCGCGAGTTCGGATCCGTTCCAGACCTGGCCGTGATAGTGCGCGAGCATTGCCCAGAATCGCTCCATCGTGGCTCCCGGGATGGAGATGCCCAGCCCCGCGAGATCCCGCGCGAGGAAGGTGTGGACGAAGTCGTCACGCCAGCGATCGCTGGCGGCCGCGCTCTGCGCTCCGAACGACCGGGGGAAGCCACCGCGAAACCACAGGCGATCGTGTGCCCCCGGACCGACTTCGGCCAGGTCGAAACCGGACAGTTCGTAGTGTGCGACCCGGCCGGCAAGACTCTCCGAACTCTGTCGGAGCAGGGCGGGTGAGGCGCTTCCCAACAGGAGGAACCGCCCCGGGGTTCGCGGCCGGTCGGCGAGTACCCGCAGGGCCGGGAAGAGGTTCGGCCGCCTCTGGACTTCGTCTAGGACGACGAGCCCTCGAACCGGTTCGAGAGCGAGAAACGGATCCGCGAGCCTCGCCACATCGCGGTCGTCCTCGAGGTCGAACCGGTGCGCTTCCCGAGGCCACGACTTCTCGATCTCCTTGGCCAGCGTCGTCTTTCCGACCTGCCGCGCGCCGAGCAACAGCACCACCGGACTCTCGCGGAGGAGACGGACTATTGCCTTTCGGTGCGCTTCGCGAGGGATCACGGGAATCAATCATAGCATTGATAATTGAACGAGTCGCGTTCAATTATCAATGCTAGGTATCCGAGAACCGCGCCTCGTCTTCCCCGGTCGGATCCGTCCGCCGACGCCCGTTCGCCGGCACCCGCCCGGCGGCGCCCGTCAGGCTGACACGTCAGGCGTTCTGGGCCGGCCCGATCTCCGCCGAGACGCCGAACAAATCCGCGATCTTCTCCGCGAGCAGGTCCCGGGTCTCCCGGAACCGGACCAGCATCTCCTCTTCGCCCCAGGCCTCCGCCGGGTCCTCGATCGGCCAGTGGAGACGCCGCACCGCAGCCGGCACCACCGGGCAGACCTCCTCGGCGCAGAGGGTGACCACCAGGTCGGCGCGCTCGAGGTGGATTTCGCCCATCCCCTTCGAGCGCGCTCCGCTGATGTCGATCCCGACCTCGGCCAGCGCCCGTATCGCCATGGGATGGACCCGCCAGGGATTGGACCCCGCGCTCAGCGCCATCGTCCCCGGGGGGGCGATCCGCCGGGCGAGCGCCTCGGCGAGCTGACTCCGCGCCGAGTTGGCGACGCAGAGGAACACAATGGTCCGGGGGGCGTTCTCTTCCGGAGTGGCCACGGTTGTCCGGATTCTACGGACGCCACGCCGGTTTTCTCATAGCGGCGATCCGGCCGGTGGCGCACGAGGCGAAATCCCCGATCCGGGCCCCGGCCGGCCGGTACGGGAACCCCGGCCAGTTGCTGTGAAAATGCAGTTGCGCCGGACCCCCATAAGAACGGATGGCGCGCAGGCAGGGGAACGCCGACCTCCGGTCGGCGGTCAGGGTCGAGCGGTCCGGGGATGGGGGCACTTCTCCCAATAAGTCCCAATCACGCAGATTGGGACCGGTAGGCCCCCATCCCCGGGCCGCCCGGCGCTTCGCGCCGGCAATCGAAACTCCCTTGCGCGCCTTCGGCGCGCGGCGGCGAGTTCCGATTGGTCATTGTTGATTCGTGAAAGGGGGGCGGTAGCCCCCCTTTCACACTTTCCCCCCGGTCACGCTGGCAGCGAACAAAGTTCGCCGCCATTGTTCTTGCGCTCGTCAGTACGCCACCACGCGCAGAATCGCGGGGACATGGAGCGCCGGTCTCCGACCGGCATCGCGCGGGAGCGCGAAACCCGCACCAACAACGCTGCGCCCCGCGAATCTCACTGCTGCGAACGGCGTATCGCCGATCTGCGTTGAATCGCGGGGACGGCTCGGGGAACGCCGACCTCCGGTCCGCACTCCTAATGTTCTATGCAGTTCCGGTGGGTGCCTCTATATGCTCCCATAACCACCGTATGTCAACAGTATATCGTGCTACAATGTTCCATCCGGGAACGACCGCAACCCGCTCGTTCCCGCTGTTTTTCTGATATCCACTTGGTAGTTGTAGGAACCAAGAACCCTCCGCAGGAACGAAAAACACATGATGGAACGCCCCTACCGCCTCTCCGCTCGCTTCGTCGCCACCATTAACCAGCCCGGTCGCTACGGCGACGGGCGCGGGTCCGGTGGCCTCTCACTGCTTGTCAAGCATACGGCGCGTGGCCACCCGGCCAAGTCCTGGGCGCAGCGCATCAGCGTCGAGGGCCGCCAGCGCAACCTTGGCCTCGGGTCGTGGCCCCACGTCAGTCTGGCCGAGGCCCGCGAGAAGTGCGCGCTGAACCTCGCCGCGCGGCGGCGCGGGGAACTGGTGACCGGCCGCAAGCGGACGGTCCCCACCTTCGAGGAGGCTGTCGAGAAGGTGATCGCGGTGCACCGGGCCGGCTGGAAGGACGGCAGCAGGTCTGAGACGGACTGGCGCGCGACCCTTCGGGACTACGCGATGCCGAAGCTCGGCCGGAGGCCGGTACACCGGATCAACACGGCGGACGTGATGGAGGTGCTGCTGCCCATCTGGAACGAGAAGCGGGTCACGGCGCGTCGGGTTCGGCACCGGATATCGGCGGTGATGCGTTGGGCGGTGGCACAAGGCCACCGGGAAGACAACCCGGCCGGGGAGGCCATCGGCGCGGCGCTCCCCAAGAATGGCGTCCGCCCGCAGCATCTCGCGGCGCTCCCCTATGCGGAGGTCGCCGGAGCTCTGGAGCGGGTGCGTGGCTCCCGTGCGTATCCCGCGACCGTGCTGGCGTTCCAGTTCCTGGTGCTGACGGCGTGCCGGAGCGGCGAGGTGCGCGGCGCGCTGTGGAAGGAGATCCATCTTCAGGCCCGGGAATGGCGCATTCCACCCGAGCGGATGAAGACGGGGCGTGAGCACCGGGTTCCGCTGTCCACCGGTGCGCTCGCGGTGCTCCGCGAGGCGAGAGAGTTCTCGGACGGCGCGGGGCCGGTGTTCCCCTCGGCGCGGGGCGGACTGCTCTCCAAGCTGGCGATTGCGAAGCTGGTCCGGGATCTTGGGATCGGAGCGGTGCCGCACGGGTTCCGCTCAAGCTTCCGGGACTGGGCGGCGGAGTGCTCGGACGCGCCGCGCGAGGTGTGCGAGTTGGCGCTGGCCCATGTGAACACGAACGCCATCGAGGCCGCCTACCGGCGCACCGACCTGTTCGAGCGGCGACGGACGCTCATGGAGCGGTGGGCCGCGTTCCTCGCACGGCGCGACTGCAACTAAACGTCGCGATCCCGCGCCGATCTTTCGCGGTCAGTTCATGGCTGGCGGCGGGAGGATCGTTCCCGGTGATGCTGCGGCACAGCACACCGGGGTGCTGGACTCCTGAAGACTCCAGTTCGCCGTTCGCCGGGAGGGATCTGGGGCGGGGCGGACGCCGTGCGGCTCCAGGGACGCAGGCTGCCGATTCCGTCATGTTCCACAGAGTGCCCTGAGGTTCCTCTAACCACTCCATTATTCAATGGTTTACGGTGCTATACTGTTCCTTCCCGGAACGGGGCGACCTCCCTCGTTCCCGTCCATCTTGTGCTGTCCAGCTCCTGCGCGCGGGAACTCCGATCCATCACCGAACCACTCTACCGACTCGCCGCGCGCCGCCCCTCGTGAAGTCTGCGAGCTGGCGCTGGCTCACGTGAACACGAACGCCATCGAGGCCGCCTACCGGCGCACGGACCGGTTCGAGCGGCGGCGGGCGCTCATGGAGCAATGGAGCGCGTTCCTGGCGGAGTAGGCCGCGGATCTCGATCCCGCCTTTCCGGACCGACGGTCCCGGGTTTCCCGATCCCGAGGCGGATTCCGTCGTCGGCAGAGGCCCCGGGATGGTTCCCATCCTCGGCCGCTGGCTCACGTGCTAAGGCACGGGGGCCAGCCTACCCAGTGTGCGTACACTGGGACTGGCGAGGGGAGGCTGCGCCCCCCTTCGAACCCCCGGCATCCCGCGTCGCTGCCGGAGCAGCGCGCGGACGGGGAGCGCCGCCCCCCGAACCCCCGGCCCACCGCGCCGCTGCCGGAGCAGCACGCGGACGGGGGGCGCCGCCCCCCGGACCCCCTCACCGGTGCGCCCATGGCTGAGCGCCGCTCCGTGAGAGTCCACGTTCGCGTGTCGGCAGCCGAGCGCGCCGCCTGGGACGCCAAGGCGGCGGCAGCCGGCGTGCCGCTGTCCGACCTGCTGCGGCAGGCGATGGCCCGGACGCGGACCTGGACCGCGGCGGCGGCCGACATCGAGCGCGAGCGCAACGTCCAGGTTGCCCGCATCGGCAACAACCTGAACCAGCTCGCCCGCTGGGCCAACACGCACACCTCGGCCGCCGAAGCCGTCACGGTGATCACCAACCTTGTCGCGTTCGAGCGTTCGTTGCGCGCAGTCGCCCGTCTCGGCGGAGACAGTGACGATGCACATTAGCTTCGCCGCGGGCGGCACCGGCTCCGCCCGCGCCGCGGCCGACTATCTCGTCGGCGAACGCGATTCCGCCGGACGGGTGCGTCCGGGCATCGAGGTCCTGCGCGGCAACCCGGACCATGTGGCCGCCCTCGCCGACTCGCTGGGCTTCGAGCAGAAGTGCACCTCGGGTGTAATCGCGTGGGCGCCCGACGACCGCCCGACCGACGCGAAGATCGGGGCCGTCCTCGACGAGTTCGAGAGGACGGCCTGGGCGGGACTGGAGCCGGACCGCTACGCATGGACGGCGGTCCTGCACCGGGAGCACGGCGACGGAGTCCACGTCCACGTCCTCACTGCCCGCTGCGACCTGGAGACGGGCCGCAGCCTGAACATCGCACCGCCCGGCTGGCAGAAGACCTTCGACGCCCTGCGCGACGCCTTCAACCATCAGCACGGCTGGAGCCGCCCGGATGACCCGGCGCGCGCGAGGGCGCACCAGCCCGGTCATCGCGCCTACCTGGAGACGGCGAAGCTGCGGGCCGGGCTCGAGTACGAAGCCGGCCCGCGCGAGCTGATCCGTGACTACCTGCTGCAGCGGGTCGAGCACGGCGTGGTGCGGAGCCGCGCCGACGTGGTCGCCGCGCTGGAGGAGGCCGGCTTCGAGGTGCCCCGCCAGGGCAAGGACTACCTGACCGCCCGCGATCCCGACAGCGGAAAACGGTGGCGGCTGAAAGGGGCGCTGTATGAGCATGACTTCGAACCCGAACGACTTGACCGCCCGGGTGAGGAACCGGATGGCGACCGACCGCCGTCAGATCGAGGAGGCAGCGGCGAGCGAGCAGCGGCGGCTTGGCGAGAACTTGCGCGCCGTCGCGAATGGCGCGCTGCGTACCATCGAAAGCGATACGGAAGCGTCGGTCGCGCGGATGCGCACGATGCTTCTGAACGCGTGGCTGCGGCCCCTGGTAGTCGGCCTGAGCCTTTTTATCGGGTTCAGCGGCGGGAGCTGGGGGCTGATGCACTGGTTGTCGGCGAGCATCCAGAGCCAGATCGAGACCCTCGCGATGCTGGAGGTACGGATCGATCAGTCCCGGGAGACGCTGGTCGAGATCGAGGACACGACGTGGGGCGTGACGCTGCGGGAGATCGACGGGGAGCGGTTCCTGGTGCTGCCGGACGGCGCGCTGGAGGATCCGCCCTGGACCGTGGGCGGGCGGCCTGCCTTGAAGCTGTCGAGCGAGTGAGGGAGCTTTATGACCGAACTAGAACGGCAGTTGGTGACAGCCTTGCGGACGTTGTCCGCGCAGTCCAGGACGGAACAGCGGCAGCGGTCCGAAGAGCAGCAGCAGCACGCCGAGCAGGTCGAAGCCTTGCGGCAGCGCGTCGAGCGGCAGAGCGCGGAGAGCGCGACCTTGCGGCGGCAGTTCGAGCGGCTCGACGGGCAAATGACACACTTGGCCCGGGACTACGAGACGCTCGCCGCGACGTTGCGCGAACTCTGGAGGTGATGCGCCAGCGCGGCCCTACACGGGACCGGGACCATGGTCCGAGCCGCTGACGCTTCTCGGCGGCGAATCGGTTTTCTGGTCGACGGGGGCACACTCCGAGATCGTCGGTGGCGGGTTCGCCTTGAGCGTGACCCAGCGCCCACCGTTTTCGGAACTCCGGTACACCGGTTGACTCAAGACTGTCAGCGGGTAGAATGATCCAGCCGTGAGCGATTCAAGCCACCGAACCATCTGGGGTGCCCGCGTTGGCGTTTCAACCGATGGTGATCGGCCCGGGCGATCCATTCAATTGATTACCCCCCCCCCCCCCCCCCCGAAATCCAAGAATTTGGATTGATCTAGGGCGGGGCTCCGCCGCGCACTCCGTCTCCGTTCCGCTTCCAACGGAAGCGCGTGCCGGGACGCCCTTGTCAACGTGCCGTAGAGGTGTGCGGGCGATGGGTGTTCCCTGCGGTCCCGAGCGCCAAGTGCACGTCGTCAATGGTCACTCCGGTGCCGGAACACAGTTCGGTATTACAGACGGCGAATAGGCGGGGCAAAATGAGGGCACGCTATCTGATTCCAACACTGGGAATAGCCATCATCGCGCTGATCTATGTGGGCTTGGGGTTGGCGAATCTCCGTATCGAGATACGCCAGTCGAGGGAAGCCCTCGAAGAGCAGGTCCGTTCAAGTGTCCAAGGCCTGAGAGATCAGGTCGCTCAGCTCAGCAACGACACAAGCGAGCGGTTCGATCAGCAAATGAACCAAGTCAGTGACATCAGACAGGAAATGATCTGTCGCTTCAATCGCGTCGAGACAAAGATCGATCAGAAATCCACTCAACTTGAGAACCTGCTGATCAGAGTTCACGCACAGTAGGAGTGAAAGGAGAAGCAAGGGATGTCTATAGCACACTTGGTCGCGTTGGTTCTCATCGCCGTGTTGTTCTTCGTCATGAACCGTGACATCCGCCAACTTCGTGAGCGATTGCTCAGGCTTGAAGCAAGCCGGCAAGCCCCATCGGGCGCCCAAAGGGCGCTCTCGGCAATCCGATGGGGAATCCAGATCCTAATCGGGCTCGTTGCTGCCATGGAGGTTCTGACTTACCTAAAAGTCTTATAGAGCGTCGTTGACATGCACGATGTGCACGCGAGCGCGGCGACTAGGGCGCTCTGCCCGTACTGTCATGACATGCGCTCTCGCACCCACTGGAGATGATCTATAGTGTCAACCCACGATAATCGACGGCTCGGCAGTGACCGTTCTTTGGACGGCCAGATAACGACGGTCAAATCGCACCGGCGTTCGTTTCTCCGGAAGGCGCTTGGGGTCGGAACATTCACACTAGGCGCTACGCTCACGAACGGATGCATACCGACAACTCCCGCTCCCGCCTGCGATTCTGACGTCACTAGATATGGAGATCCGGTCCGGACAATCGTCGATTCTGATTCCGGAGCCTTCGCTGATCCGATCCGTCAGGTCCGCGATTCTGACATAACGAGAATTGGGGATCCATGCTAGCCATAGCGTCGAACTGGTAGGCACGCGCTCCGACTCGTCCGGCCTACGCGCGGACTAACGAATCGGCTGTAACTCCAGTGCACCGCCCACGTAGCCACACTTGGCGTGCGCACAGTGTCCAGCGTGTACTCGGCAGTGCGCCGCCTGTGTCGGCTGCCATGTCGGGCCTGCCGGATTAGCGACGGTTCCCCCCGCTTATTCCATAACCGGAGGCGCCACTGTGACCTTCCCCTTTAGTTCTGCCGCGCACGCATTCCGCTGGTTGATTGAACCGATTGCCCCGGACAGTTTCGAGCGGGACTACTTCGAGCGTAAGCCGTGCGTCATCGAGCGAGCGGACGCGGCCTACTATGCGAGTCTGCTTACAGTGGATGACTTGGATGTGGCTCTTGGTACCCACAACGTCAGACCCGGTGAGGTCGGTGTTGTTCTGGGGCAGGACGACATTCCTAGAAGCACATACACAGACGACGCCGGCGTCGTGGATCCCATCGGAGTTACAAAACTGTTCGATCAGGGAGCGACGATCACTTTCAATCAGTTTCACCGACGGATCCCGACACTCGCGGATCTGTGCTCCGCGCTGGGGCAGGTCTTTAGTTCACGACTACAGACGAACATCTATCTCACGCCGCCGGACGCGCAGGGATTCAAGCCGCACTGGGACACACATGACGTATTCGTTCTCCAGGTTGCGGGACGAAAGCGGTGGTGCGTCTACGACGCGAAGGTGACCCTGCCGCTGAAGGGACAGAGCTTCGATCCCGAGAGAGACGACCCGGGGGAAGCAACGTCGGAGTTCGAACTCGGGCCGGGTGGAGCGGTTTACATTCCCCGTGGCTTGATGCACTCGGCGCGGTCCACCAGCGGTGAGGCGTCACTCCACATCACGCTCGGCGTCACGGCGTTTACTTGGACCGACTTTCTGGTCGAGAGCGTCGCGGCGACAGCTCTCCGCGAGTCTGCGCTCCGTCACGCCCTCCCGCTGCGGTTCGCGGACGATGAGTTCCCATCGGAGGAACGGGAGCGCCTAGTTCGGGAGAAGTTGGAGGTGCTGGTGACTCGATGCGTTGCGGAGGAGGTGTGGCAGCGATTCCGGAAGGACGTGCTGGCGCTGAACACACCGCTGTTCACCGACCTGTTGACCTCGCGGCTGCGCGGACGGAGCATTACCCCAGCGTCTCGATGGACGCGGAGACGGGGACTTCGTGTGGAGTTACGAAGTCATAGAGACGGCTGCGTATTGTCCCTCTTGGGAAGGGAAGTACAGTTTCCGGCGGTCATGCGACAGGCTGTCGAGTTCATCGCGAGCTCCGATGAATTCACCATTGCGGACTTACCAGATTGCCCCGATGATGAGGGGAAGGTGGTGCTTGTGAGGAGATTGGTCGGGGAAGGGCTGTTGCGACCTGAGGGAGAAGCGGGAACTGTCCCGGAGCGGAGGGGAAACACTGGCGCCACGGAACGGATGAACGGCTACAAAGTTCCGAACGCGTAAGCGTTCGGTCGTGGGGGTATGAGGGGGGGTTGGGACTGGTAACGGGTCGCGGTTTTGGCTATGGTCGAGGCCCATGGCGGAAGGCGAGCCGGGAGCCGCCCTGGTTCCGGCGGTAGCCGAGGCGGCGTGGGTATCGGTTCCGCCGGACTGGCGACGGCGGTATAGGGAGGCACGTGAGCGTGCGGAGGCAGCGGAGGCGCGCGCGGAGGAGTTGAAGTGGGCGGAGGTCGACGCCCGTTGCGCGGCCGGTCGCGGTTCGAGTCGGCGCGTCGGAAGCGGCTTGTGGCGGTCGAGGAGGCGAAGGAGGCGCGGGACGCGCTGGCGCTGAAGGCCGAGGTGGCGCGCCTGCGCCAGCTTCTTGCGGAGGCCGGGGTCGAGTCCGGGCGGCACAGCCCGATAGCGCGCGACGATGCCCGGCTGGGCGAAAAAATCCTTGAACATGGTTGTCTCCTTGTGGTCGGAGACACGACCATCGCAGAACGCAGCCGAATCAGAAGATTATGTTGCGGAGAATCCGAAGCGTCTCATGCCCGGCACGACCACGCCGACTCTCCGCAACATAGTCCGGGCCACAACATATGCCCAGAGATGTTGCATGCAACATCTCTGGGCGCACCTGCGCCGGGACTTCCTCCAGTGCGCCGCCGCCGAGGTCGGCCTGGCCGGCTGGACCGAGAGGTGGCTGGAGAGGATCGCCCGGATCTACCGCCTGAACGAGGCGCGGCTGGGCTGCTACGACCCCGGCAGGCGGCGGCAGAGCGCGGCGTTCGACGCGGCGCAGGACACGCTCGGGGCGGCGCTCGACGGCCTGTTCGCCACTGCCGAACGGGAACTCGCGGACCTGCCGGAGCACGCCCGCGAGGGCAAGGCGCTGCGCTCGCTGGTGAACCACCGCGAGGGGCTCAGCGTCTTCGCCGCCCGCCCCCGGGTTCCGCTCGACAACAACCTCGCCGAGCGGCTGCTTCGGGGGCCGGCCATCGGACGGCGCCTGTCGTTCGGCTCCGACAGCGGCACCGGGGCGCGGTTCACCGCGCTGATGTACTCCGTGGTCGGCACCCTGAACCTGAACCGGATCGATGTCCTGCGCTGGCTCCAGGACTGGCTGACCGCCTGCGCGGACCACGGCGGCCGGCCGCCGGAGGACCTGACTCCCTGGCTGCCCTGGTCGATGGACGCGGCGCGCCGACGCGAACTGGCGGCCCCCACGTGACCGATCCCTTCGAGTGCCGCTACTACGGGCGCGACTTCACCGCCACGGAGATGGCGCTGCTGCGGGAGCTGATCGCCGGACCGCCCGCGCTCAACCGCCACGCGCTCTCCAAGGAGTTCTGGCGGCGCGTCGGCTGGTACAAGGCCGACGGCGGCCTCAAGGACATGATGGCCCGCGTCGTCATGCTCGCCATGCACAAGGACGGGCGGATCGAACTGCCGCCGCCGCAGGGGCGCCAGGGCCGGCCCGGACCGATCGTCTTCGGGCCCTACACGGAACCGCCGCTGCTGCCGCCGCCCGCCACCCTCGACGCGGTCCGCCCGCTCACCCTGAAGACCGTCGTCCGCGGCACCCGCGAGGGCAGGCTCTGGAACGAGTTCGTCGCCCGCTACCACTACCTCGGCTACACCACCCTGGTCGGCGCCCAGATGCGCTACGCCGTCCACGCCCGCGACAACCGACCGCTCGCCATGCTCGGCTTCTCCACCGCCGCCTGGACCCTCGCTCCCCGCGACCGCTTCATCGGATGGTCCCGCCAACTCCGCGAGAAAAACCTTCCCCTCGTCATCGACAACCCCCGCTTCCTCATCCTGCCCTGGGTCCACATCCCCAACCTCGGCTCCCACATCCTCGCCCTCGTCCGCCGACAACTGCCCCGCGACTGGACCGCACGCTACAACACCACCCCGGTGTTCATCGAGACCTTCGTCGAGACCCCGCGCTACACCGGCGCCGTCTACCGCGCCTCCGGGTGGACATGCGTCGGCACCACACAGGGCCGCGGGCGCTACGACATCAAAAACCGCTACGACAAGCCCAAAAAGGACATCTGGCTCCGCCCCCTCCGAAGGAACTGGAAGGTCATCCTCAACCGATAGAGTCGACCCTATACCCCCACGACCGAACGCTTACCCACCGCTTACCCCGGCTATCGCGGCTCCCTCAAAGGCCCTGTGAAACGAGGGAGTGGTACCGGAAGTGGTATTCGGACTTCCAAATCAGTTGTAATCGCCCATTAAAGCAACGGTTTATGTCGATGCACCCGCCAACCTCCGGTCGGCACAGCGGCCCGGAGGGCCGCGGCGGCGCAGACCCCAACCGGTCCGGGATGGCTTCCTTCTCGCCGCCCGCCTTCGGCGGGCTGTGCCGGGCCCCACCGGGAGAACTGCCCAGAGGTCGGCGTTCCCTTGCCAGCGCGTCGCTCTGCATGGTGGCGTGCGGCCGAGACGTGCACCACCAGGAACTGAACTTTCTTGCCCGGCGGGATGTGCAGGAGGACGCGATCATGAGTGTTTCTCCGCGCCGGACCACGAGGAGTCCGGGGAGGAGTCCAGGAGGAATCCGGGCTATCCTTCTGGCCCCGTGAACCGTTCTCCGGTGCGTTCCGGAACCCCGGTTTCGCGCGGCCGATTCGGAGTTCTCCGAACCCCGAACCGCCCCGCTTCGTTCCCCTTGTGATGCCCTGTTCGTGATGTCCCGTAGCGTGCCCCCCGCCGCGATGCGGCGCTCCCGGACTCCCGCCACCGCGGGGAACCTCCTGCGGACGATGCTCGCCCTCGGCCTGGTTCCCCTGCTCGCCTTCGCCGCCTGCGGCAACGGCGAGGTGGCGGAACAGATTTCCGAAGCCCGCGCGGTCGCCGTCCCCCCCGCGCCCACCCCGGCCGACGAGACCGATTCCCGCCCGGCGCTCATCGCCTTCGGGGACAGCCTCACCGCCGGCTACGGGATCGAGGCGACGGAGGCCTGGCCCGCCCGGCTTCAGGAACTCCTCGATGCCGAGGATCTCGGCTACCGGGTCGTGAGCGCCGGCGCGTCGGGGGAGACGACCTCGGGCGGACTCCGCCGCCTGCCCTGGGTGCTCGACCGGAACCCGTCCGCGGAAGTGGTGGTCATCGCCCTCGGCGGCAACGACGGGCTTCGCGGCGTTCCGGTGGACGTGATGATGGACAACCTGCGGGGCATGATCCGGGAGGCGGAAGGACGCGGCCTCACGGTGCTGCTGGCCGGGGTCCCCACGCCCCCTGAACTCGGGCGGGACTACGAGGAGGGCTTCCGGGAAACCTTCCGCGAGGTCGCGGGCGACACCGGCGTTCCCCTCCTCCCGAGTCTGCTCGCAGGGGTGGCGGGCGTCGCCGAACTCAACCAGCGCGACGGAATCCATCCGAACGCCGAAGGGGCGCGACTGCTGGCGGAGACCGCCTTCGAGGCCCTGAAACCCCTGCTGAGGGAACCTTCCGGGGCGGCCGCCGTTCGCTGAGGGGGCGTTAGCAGCCCATGAAGCAGCGAAAGGACCCCTGCCAGTCGTGATGATGATCCAGGCCACCGGCCTCGCCAAGACCGTCAAGAGCGGCGACCGGGACCTCACCATCCTCAGCGGGCTCGACCTCGAAGTTCCGGCGGGGGAGATCGTCTGCGTCCGGGGACCCTCGGGCAGCGGCAAGTCCACGCTCTTCGGCCTGCTGGCGGGTCTCGACCACCCGACCACCGGGACCGTGGAGGTGGCCGGCACCGATCTCACCGGCCTCGACGAGGAGAGCCTGGCGCTCTTCCGCTCCCGGAACGTCGGCTTCGTCTTCCAGTCGTTCCACCTCCTGCCGAACCTCACCGCGCTGGAAAACGTCGCGGTGCCGCTCGAGATCGCGGGAGCCCGTGACGCGCTCGATCGGGCCCGGGAACTTCTCGATTCCTTCGGGATCGGCGAGCGGGGGCATCACCTGCCGTCCCAGATGTCCGGCGGCGAGCAGCAGCGGGTCGCCATCGCCCGGGCCGTCTCCAACGAGCCGCGCGTGGTCTTCGCCGACGAGCCCACCGGCAACCTCGACGAGGAGACGGGGGCCCGGATCGCGGAACTGCTCGTCGGAGTGCGCGACCGCACCGGCGCCACCGTGCTGGTCGCCACCCACGACGTCGAGCTGGCCTCCCGCGCCGACCGCCGGCTGCTCCTCCGCGGCGGCCGGCTCCACGAAGACGCGCCCGTTCCGGCCGTCGCCGAGCCGATGCTCGCAGCGGTCTAACAGCCCGTCAGGGAACTCCCGATGCGGTTCGCGCTCCGGATGGCGTTCCGGGAACTTCGTTCCTCCGTCCGCCGGCTGTCGCTCTTCTTCGTCGCCGTGGGCATCGGCGTCGCGGCGATCGTGGTGCTGCGCTCGGCGGCGGACAGCCTGCAGTCGGCGCTCACCAACGAATCGCGCTTCCTGCTGGCCGCGGACGTGACCGTTTCCACCGGGGAGGGCTTCGACGACGAAACCGAGGCCATCCTCGACGACGTCGCCTCCGGACACTCGCTCACCGGGGTGTCGCGCTCGGCGCAGATCGCGACCCTCGCGCGCTCGGCCGACGACCCCCTGCGGGGCGCGATGGTCGAGCTCAAGGGCGTGGACGGCGCGTTCCCGCTCTACGGCGAGATGGAGGTCGCGGGGGCCCGCTTCGGGCCGGAACTGCTCGCCGGGCGGGGGGCGCTGGTCCGCCCCGAGGTGCGGGTCCGGCTGGGCCTCGAGATCGGCGATCCGATCCTCCTCGGCGGGGAGCCCTTCGAAGTGCGCGGCGACCTGCTCAAGGAACCGGGCGCCGGGATCGATTTCTTCCGGCGCGGGCCGCGGGTGCTGGTCGGGCTGTCGGATCTGCTGGAGACCGGCCTCCTGGACGTCCCGGAACGCGCCCGCTGGGAGGTCCTTTTATCGGTGGACAGCGAGGAGGCGGTCGGCGGGCTCTCCGCGGGACTCCACGCCGCGCTCGAGGACCATCCGGTCCGGGTGCGGACCTTCCGCCAGACCGGCGACCGGATCGCCCGCCGGATACGCCGGGGCGAGGACTACCTGAGCCTCGCGGGATTCGTGATCCTGCTGCTCGGCGGGATCGGCGTCTTCAGCGTGGCGCGGGCCTTCACCCGCCAGAGCCTGCCGTCCGCCGCCATCGAGCGCTGTCTCGGGGTTCCCTCGCGGACCATCCTGTTGATCGCGCTGCTGCAGATGGCGGTCCTCGCCGGGCTGGCGAGCGCTTTCGGCATCGCCGTCGGAGCGGTGGCGCTCCAACTCTTCATCCCCGAGGTGGAAGTGGGCGGCCTCCAGATCGCGGCGCGCCTCACCCCCGCGGCGGCGATGCAGGGTGCGTTTACCGGAGGGTTGGTCTCGCTGTTGTCCGCCGTGTTCCCGTTGCTGCCGCTCCGCCGGGTCCGGCCGCTCGGGCTGCTCCGGAGCGGGGACATGCTGGACGAGCGGGGGTCCCCGGGCGCACGGCGGCTCGAAGGAGCGGTGGCGGCCGGGGCGGTCTTGCTGTTCTTCGGGCTGGCGGGCTGGCAGTCAGGCTCGCTCCGCATCACGCTGGCGGTCACCGGCGGGTTCGTGCTCGTCGCGGTGACGCTCTGGATCCTGGGCGGCCTGATCCTCCGCGCCCTGGCCCCGCTCGCGGCGGCCCGCGCGTTTGCGGTCCGCCACGCGGTGCGCACCGTGCTCCGGGGTGCCCGGCAGGTGAGGGTGGTGCTCGTCGCCCTCGGCGTCGGGGTGTTCCTGGTGCTCGCCACGGTGGGCATCGAAAGGAACGTGCAGCGCGAGTTCTCCTTCCAGGAGAGCAGCGACGACCCCGACCTGTTCTTCCTGGACATTCAGGCCGACCAGGTGGACGGGGTCCGCGCGAACGCGGCGGCCCGGGGGGTGCCCGACATCGCGCTGATTCCGGTGCTGCAGGCGCGGATCCAGGGGATCTTCGGCCGCGACGTCCAGCTCGAGGACCGGGAAGCGGTGCGGCGCGCCGGCGGGCTCTCGCGGGAATACACGGTGAGCGCGCGCGACTCGCTCGAAGACAACGAGATCGTCACCGAGGGCGAGTTCTGGGGCGACCGTCCGGCGGAAGGCGTCGAGGTCTCCATCGAGAACTGGGTGCAGGAGGATCGCGGCGTCCAGCTCGGGGACACGATGCGCTTCGAGATCCTGGGCGAGATGCTCGACGCCCGGGTCACCTCCATCCGCGACGTGGAGTGGCGCAACGCGCGAAACGGCGGCTTCACCTTCCTCTTCCACCCGGACAACGTCCAGGACTTTCCGATGTCCTACGCGGGGTTCGTGCGGGGTCCCGATGACGTGGTGGAGCGGGCCCGCTTCCAGGGCGCGGTGGTGGGGGAATTCCCGAACGTGTCGGTGGTGGATCTCCGCGACGTGCTGGACACGATGCAGCAGGTGGCGGACAGCGTCGCGCTCGCGATTCGCATCGTGGGCCTCATCGCCCTCGTGGGCGGCCTGCTCATCCTGATCGGGACCGTCGCGGTGCACATCGGCGCCCGCCGCCGGGAGACCGCGGTGCTCCGCGTCTTCGGAGCGGGGCGCAACCGGGTGGTCGCGATCACCCTGCTGGAACACGGCGTCATCGGCGCGGTCGCCGGGGCCGCCGCCGCCGTGGGCGCTTCCGCGACGGCGTTTTTCGTGGTGCGGCAGATCATGCTGCTCCCCTTCGAGGCGGACCCGTCGCTCCTGCTGCTCGCGATCGTCCTGCCGGCGCTCGGCGCGGCCGCGGTCGGCGGCCTCGCCGCGGTGGACATCCTCCGCAAGAAACCCCTCGGCGTCCTCGCGGACTGAGGGAGGCCGCGTACCGCCGAGCGCGCAGAAGCGCGGGGACGGCTAGAAGCGCCGACCTCCAGGTCGGCACCGCCTCGCAGGCGGGCGGAGTCGCGTATCGCTGAATTGCGTCGAGCGCGGCCGAGCACGGGACCGCATTCAGGTATCCTCTGTTGTTCTGTTCTTCGGGGGCTTTATCTTGCCGCTGTTTCTGATTGTCCTCCACTGTTCTCGAAGGGCGGGCGTGAACAGCCTGTGGTGAAACTGACGCGGCATTCGACGCCCGCTGAATCCTCGCTGAACCGCTCGCCTTCGGCTCGCTCATCGTTGCGCTTCGGTCGAAATACACTCGGGCCAGTTCTCCCGGTGGGGGCTCCTCCCTCGCGCGCCTTGTCAGCGAGGCCCAGTGGGCGTCTCGGTGCTCACGCCAGTTCCACCACAGGCTGTTGAAGGCACTGACCGTGGCCACGGTTTTGTGGTTGTCGTTCGCCCTGATGGGGCAGCCCTCGGCGGACAGTGCGTCCCGCACGGCGCCCACCGCGCCCTTCCCGGAGCACGAGGCCCCCGTCCTCGCCCCTGTCCTCGCCCCGGTCCTCGCTCCTGTCTCCGCAAACGCGGCGGACCTCACCGGCGTGGTCCAGCGCTACTGCGTCGGCTGCCACAACGAGCGTCTCCTGAACGGGAATCTCACGCTGAAGGAGTTCGTCGTGGACGCGGCGCACGAGCGGGCCCCGACAGCCGAGAAGATGATCCGGAAGCTGCGGGCCGGGATGATGCCGCCGCCGGGCCAGCGCCGCCCGCCGCCCGACACGCTGCTCGCCCTGGTCGAGACGCTCGAGACCGTGGTCGACCGCGAGGCCGCCCGCTACCACAACCCCGGTTCGCGGCGCTTCCAGCGGCTGAACCAGGCGGAGTACGAGCGCGTAATCCGCGATCTCCTCGATCTCGAAATCGAGGCCGGTCGCTGGCTGCCGGCGGACACCTACCTCGGCGCCTTCGACAACATGTCGGACGCGCAGGGTCTCTCGCCTACCCTCCTCGAGGCCTACCTGAGGGCCGCCACCGAGGTTAGCCGGATCGCCGTTGGCAACCCGGACGCGCTCTCCAAGACCGCCAAGTACACGAATCCGATCGACGTCTCGCAGCACGCCTGGGATCACCTCGAGGGCACGCCGTACGGGACGCGCGGCGGGATGGTCGTCACCCACGACTTCCCGGTGGACGGGGAGTACGTGATCTCGATCGAGACGCTCTTCGGCCAGGGGACCGGCTTCCAGGATGTCGACATCTCCATCGACGGGGAGGGCGTCGCCCTCCTCGGCCTCGAGCACGGCGGCCGCTCGACGGTGCCGATCCGCACCGAATCGATCTTCGTGCGGGCGGGCCAGCGCCAGGTCGCGGTGGCCTTCGTGCGCACGATCGAGGGGCCGTACGAGGACCGCCTGAAGACGCCGGGCTGGTCCTTCGTCGGAGGCGAGGACTCCCAGGCGTGGGCGAACTACGGGATCACGGCGCTGCCACACCTGAGCGAACTGATGATCACCGGCCCGCGCCGCAGTGCGGGGCTCTCGGAGACGGCGAGCCGCCGAAAGATCTTCAACTGCCATCCGGGATGGGGTGGGGCGACGGCCGCGGACGTTCCCGAGGAGGCCTGGGCCTGCGCGGAGTCGATCGTGATCCGGCTCGCACGCGAGGCGTACCGGCGTCCGGTCACGGACGACGATCTCGCCGGGCCAATGGCGTTTTACGGTCGCGCCGCAGCGGAGGACGGATTCGAGATCGGCGTTCGGACCGCGCTCCAGGCGATCCTCGCCAGCCCGTCCTTCATCTTCCGTCTCGAGCAGGCTCCGCCGGAGGTCCTGCCCGGTGAGAGCTACCGGATCGCGGACGTGGACCTCGCGTCGCGGCTCTCGTTCTTCCTCTGGGCGGCAAGCCCGGATGACGAACTGTTGACGCTGGCCGCAGAGGGACGGCTCTCGGATCCGGCGGTTCTCGAGTCGCAGGTGCGGCGGATGCTGGCGGACCCGCGGGCCGAGGCGCTTTCAACGCGCTTCGCCTCGCAGTGGCTGCGGCTTCAGGACGCGGAGGACAACCAGCCCGAGCCCTTTCTCTATCCGGACTTCACCGGCCAGCTCCGCGACGACCTGGTCCGTGAAACGCAGCTCTTCTTCGACCACCTCGTGCGCGAGGACACAAGTCTGCTCGAACTCTTCACGGCGGACTACACCTTCCTGAACGAGCGCCTCGCGGCGCACTACGGGATTGCCGGGGTCTCGGGGCCCGAGTTCCGGCGCGTGAGCTACCCGGCCGACAGCCACCGCCGGCGCGGCGTGCTGGGGCACGGAAGCGTGCTGCTGCTCACGTCGATGTCCGCGCGCACGTCGCCGGTCCTGCGCGGGAAGTGGGTGATGGAGGTGCTGATGGGCACGCCGCCTCCGCCCCCGCCGCCCGACATCCCCGCCTTCGACGAAACCGAATCGGCCCGGGACGGGCGGCTGCTCACAACGCGCGAACGGCTTGAGATGCATCGGGCGAATCCGACGTGCCGCGCGTGCCACCGGTTCATGGACCCGATCGGACTCGCGCTCGACAACTACGACGTGACGGGGCGGGTGCGGGTTCGCGAGAACGGCGTCGCACTCGACACGCGGGGAACCTTCTACGACGGGACCGATGTGAGCACCCCTGCCGAACTCGTCGACGTCCTCATGAAGCGGCCGATCCCCCTGGTCCGGAACTTCACGGCGCACCTGCTCGCGTACGCTATCGGACGCCGCGTGGAGTACTTCGACGAACCCGGGATCCGGGCCATCGCACGCGAGGCGGAGGCCAACGACTACCGAATGTCCTCGTTCATCCTCGGCGTCGTGAACAGCGACCCGTTCCGGATGGCGCGTCCCGCGCCCGCCGTGGACGACCAGGAAGAAGAGCAGGAAGAATCAGAAGAATCCGAAGATCGGACAAGAAACGGAGCAGGCTCATGAACATCATCACCGGAACACACCTCTCGCGCCGCACCTTCCTGCGCGGAGCCGGCGCCAGCGTGGCGCTGCCCCTGCTCGACGCGATGGCTCCCGCCGGACGGGCGTGGGCCAACCCGCGGAGGGCGGCGGAATTTACGCGGCTCGTCTGCATCGAGGAATCGATGGGCGTCGCCGGCTCGAGCGACTGGGGCGACGGCCGCCACCTCTTCGCGCCGGCGAAGACCGGACGCGACTTCGAGCTGATCGCGGACAGCCAGCTCAAACCGCTGGAGGCGTTCCGCGAGTACCTGACGATCGTGAGCAACACGGACTGCCGGTCGGCGGAAGCGTTTCGGGCGGAGGAGATCGGCGGCGACCACGACCGATCGACGGCGGTGTTCCTGACCCAGGCCCATCCGAAGCAGACGCAGGGGTCCGACCTCTTCCTCGGCACTTCGCTCGACCAACTGCATGCGCAGCGCTTCGGGCGGGAGACGGTGCTCCCGTCGCTCGAACTCTGCATCGAGGGCATCGATCGCGGCGGCGGCTGCGCGTACAACTACCACTGCGCGTACACGACCTCGCTCGCGTGGGCCTCGCCCAACCAGCCGCTTCCGGCGATCCGCGAGCCGCGCGTCGTGTTCGAGCGGCTGTTCGGCGCCGGGGACACGGCCGAGGACCGGGCGGCGCGGCGCCGCACGGACCGCAGCATGATCGACTGGATCACGACCGAGGTCGCTCGGCTCAAGAGAACTCTGGGCGCGGCGGACCGGGTCGCGCTGGACGAGTACGTCGAGCACATCCGCGAGATCGAACGGAGGATCCCGCTCGTCGAGGCGCGCAATACGAGCGGGGAGGAACGGGAGATGCCGGAGGCCCCCTCCGGGGTTCCGGATTCCTTCGAGGAGCACATGCAGTTGATGTTCGACCTGCAACTGCTCGCGCTGCAGACCGACCTCACGCGCGTCATCACCTTCAAGACGGGCTTCGATCAGTCGAACCGGACGTTCCCCGACTGCGGGACGACGAAGTCCGTCCACGGGGCCTCGCACCACGGCAACGTCCCCGAGGACATCATGGACTTCAACCGGATCAACACGTACCGGCTCGGCCAACTCGCCTACTTCCTCGAGAAGATGCGCGACACGGTGGAAGGCGACGCCTCGCTCCTCGACAAGACGGCGATCATCTGGGGCTCTCCGATGGCGGACGGGAACCTCCACAACCACCGGCGAGCGCCGCTGCTCGTTGTGGGCGGGGCGAACGGGGCGCTCCCGGGCGGCCTCCATCTGCGGGCTCCGGACGGGACCCCAATGGCGAACGCCTTCGTGAGCCTGATGCGGAAGATCGGACACCCGGAGATGGCCACTTTCGGCGACAGCGACGGCGTGTTCCCGCTCGGCCTCCCGGGCGCAGCGGCCTCCGGCGGGAGCGGCTCGGCATGAGGGGCGCCGCAATGACTTTCCTGGTCGCGGCAATCCTCCCCGCGGCCCTGGCGGCGCAGGACACGTCGCCCGGCGCGGACGAGCGGTTGCTCGCGGCCGCCCGCGACGGGCAAGTCGAAGTCGTACGGTCCCTCCTGCGGGAGGGGGCGGACGTGAACGCGGCGCGCGGCGACGGGTTGACCGCGCTGCACGTGGCCGCCGAGGGCGGGCATCGGGCGGTGGCCGATGCGCTGGTCGCGGCTGGCGCCGCGGTCGACGCCGGCACGCGCATCGGTCGCTATACGCCGCTCCATATGGCCGCCGAGGGCGGGCATGGCGCCGTCGCCCTCCGCCTGCTCGAAGCCGGGGCGGACCCGAACGCTCAGACGACGAACAGCGGCGTGACCGCGCTGCACCTCGCCGCCGGCGCCATTGATGGCCGGTCGGCGGTGGCCGCGCTGCTCGACCACGGCGCGGATGCGAACGCCCGGGAGGGGTCGGCGGGGCAGACGCCCTTGATCTTCGCGGCGGTCGCGAACCGGGCCGCTGCCGTGACCGCGTTGCTCGCCGCCGGCGCCGACTCCGGGATCGCGACCGCCGTGGTCGACGTCCTGCCCGCTCTGGCGCTGGACCGGGAAGCCAACCGCCGCTTCCGCGACCTGATCGGCGCGCCGCCGCAAACGCCCGGACCGTTCGGGCCCCGGGTGGACCCGGACGCCGAATCGCCGGGCGAGCCCAGCCCGGCCCAGGTCCAGGCGGCCGTCCGCGCGCAGCGCGACTTTCTCCGCTCCGGCTACGACGTCGGTGACGTGAGCCCGCACTCGCTCGGCCGCGTGGGGTCCGACTACCCGGGCGGTCCCGACCTCGTGCGCCCGCCCTACCGCGAGGTCCTCGTCGGCCGGACCGGCGCCATGACCGCGCTATTGCACGCCGCCCGCGAGGGCCATATCGAAGCCGCGACGGCCCTCCTTGACGGCGGCGCGGACCTGGATCAGGTGAGCGCGGACGGCACCAGCCCACTCCTGATGGCGACGCTCAACGGCCAGTTCGACCTGGCGCTCGTCCTCATCGAGCGCGGAGCGAGTCCAGATCTTGCCGCTTCGACGGACGGCGCCACGCCGCTCTTCGCCGTCCTCCAGACCCAGTGGGCGCCAAAGTCCAACTATCCGCAGCCGCGCGCGCAGGACTTGCAGCAGGCCGAACACCTGGACGTGCTCCGCGCGCTGCTCGAAGCCGGGGCCGATCCCAACCCCCGCCTGAACACGCACGCTTGGTACTGGGAATACGGTCTCACCAAGTTGGGGGTCGACCTCACCGGGGCGACGCCGTTCTGGCGGGCCGTCTTCGCCCAGGATCTCGAGGCGATGAGACTGCTCGTCGCGCACGGAGCGGATCCCCACCTGCCCACCCGCTGGCCCGAGGTCGGGATGCGGGAGCGCCGGCAGCAGGACGGCCGCCAGCAGGAGGACTCCGCGCTGCCCTGGATCCCGGAGGGGGCGCCGAACGCCTGGCCGATCCATGCCGCGGCGGGGGGCGGATATCTGGGACTGGGCGCGTTCAGCGTTCGGAACCGACCCGATCAGTTCATTCCCGCCGTGAAGTACCTGATCGAGGAACTGGGCGCGGACGTGAATCAGCGCGACTCCTGGCTCTACACCCCGATGCACTACGCGGCTTCCCGGGGCGACAACGAACTCATCGAGTACCTCGTGTCGCAGGGCGGGGACGTCACCGCGATCACCCGCCTCGGACAGTCCACCGCCGACATGGCGCGCGGAGGCCGGGCCGGGTTCTTCACCCGCGTCCCGTACCCGGAGACGGTCGAGTTGCTGACCAGTCTCGGCGCGACGCTCGAGTGTCTCCACACGCACTTCCTGGATACCGGAGACTTCTGCCCCGCCGCGGGCGTCAACGACCCGTGGGTGCCGGCCGCGACGGATGAGGAGCAAAAGCGGTCCGATTCCGGCAAGACGCGGTCGCGCTGACCGACGCCCGCTGACCGACACCGAGGTCCCGAGCCGCAGTTGGAGCGCCGACCTCCGGCCAGTTCTCCCGGTGGGGGCCGGCACAGCGGCCCGAGAGGGCCGCGGCGGCGCAGGCCCTAACCGTCAGGATAGTGCTCTTCTCGGCGCGTACCTCTCAAGGCAGGATGGCGCGCGACAGCGGAGCGCTGGCCAGTTCTCCCGGAGCGCCGGTCTCCGACCGGCATCGCGCGGGAGCGCGAAACCCGCACCGCCGCCGCCCCCCCCGCCAATCTCACGGCTGCGAACCCACGCATCGCCAACCGCGCAGAATCGCGCCGACATGGAGCGCCGGCCAGTTCTCCCGGTGGGGGCCTCCGACCGGCATCGCGCGGGAGCGCGAAACCCGCACCGACAACGCCGCCCCCCGCCAATCTCACGGCTGCGAACCCACGCATCGCCAACCGCGCAGAATCGCGCCGACGGCTTGGAGCGCTGGCCAGTTCTCCCGGAGCGCCGGTCTCCGACCGGCATCGCGCGGGAGCGCGAAACCCGCGGCTATGACGCCGAGCCCGGCCAGCGTCAGTGCCACACCACCTTTTTCATGCGGGCGGGGTGAACGGGCCGACCCGATCATGTGGGTTTCTCCCGGTGGGGGCCGGCACCGCTACCCGAAGCGCAGCGAGACCGCGTCCTGCTGGACTCCGGGATGCTTCAGACGCAAAAACCCAGTTCCGCGGCCACGGCGCGCTGCCGTTCGTCCAGCGTGATGAAGGACATCTCGCGCGGATCACGCGCGGCAGCCAGGGCAGTCGCCACATGCCAGAGGTCGGCGCCCTTCAGATACCCGACCTCCAGGACCGTGTCCATCTCTGGGCCGAGTGGCCGATCCGGAAAGATCCAATCGATTTGTTCCACATAGGAAGGCGAGTAGGCCGCATCTTCCCGCGCCAGTGCGGCGCGCAGTTCCGCTTCCAGGAGATTTGACGACAGAACCCGCCTGAAGGACCCAAGGCGCCGGGCCATCTCTTCGGCTGCGTTCTCTCCGAAAACGATGGCGGCCAGCGCAGACGTGTCCACGTACGCCGTTCTCATTCGCGTTCGTCAAGAAACCGCTGGAGCGCGCCCGGTCTGCGGACCACGGGCCCAGGTTGGAAAGGACCCGGCTTGGCGGCGGGCGCGATAACCCCCCGCCGCTCCAATTCGTCGAGGTGCTCTTCGAGCGTCTTCTTTTTCCCCTCGATGGGGCGGATCTCGGCTACCGGTTTCCCGTGGTAGGAGATATGCACGGTGCGTCCCTCGCGGACCAGTCGGATGACTTCCGAGAAGCGGGCCTTGGCCTCGTAGGTCGAAAAGGTCAAGTTCATATGTCTGATTCAGACTAGTCACACTAGTCTAACACTCGGACACCGCGGGGCTGCAACTGTCGCTGCCCTTGCGGCTGCGATGCCGTGCCCCCACCGGGAGAAATCCCCACGATCGGGTCCTCCCGTACACCCCGCCCGGCATGAAGAAGGCGCGGCCCGGGCAGGGGGAGCGGTGAGGGGTCGCGGCATCCGGTGCTGGGAGAGGGTGCGGCACTCACGTTGGCATGGCGCAGGGTCATCGGCGCTGATTTCGCGCTCCCGCGCGATGCCGGCCGGAGGCCGGCGTTCCAAGCCGTCCCCGCGCTTCTTCGCGGTTGGCAATGCGCGATCTCGCTGCGCTTCGCGCAGCGGTGCCGGTGTGAAGCCCCCACCGGGAGAACTGGCCGGCGTTCCCTGGCCGCAGAGTCGTTTCGGACTTAAGCTGTGGCCCCGCCCGCCGCCAGGCTCTCGAGCCACGCCTCCGGGATCCGCACCGCCACCACCTCCCCCTCCGCGGTGACGACCCCGTTCGCCTCCAGACGAACCCGCACCCGCACCTTCCGGCCGGTGATCTCGGTCGCCCGCGCCCGCAGCACCAGCTCCACCCCGAGCGGCGTCGGCTTCCGGTAGTCCACGTGCAGCGAACCCGTCACGAACCGTAACGGCGGGTCGCTGTCCATCGGCCGTCCGGCGGCCCGGTAGGCCTCCCAGGCCGCGGTCCCGGTCCCGTGGCAGTCGATCAGCGACGCGATCAGCCCGCCGTACACCGCCCCCGGCACCGCCGTGTGGAAGGGCTCCGGCGTGAAGCGGCAGACCGCCTCGTCCCCATCCGCGAAACTGCGGATCCGGTAGCCGTCCGGATTGCGGGCTCCGCACCCGTAGCAGTGCTTGGTGGATTCCGGGTAGTAATCCTGAAAGGCCCGCGACTCGTCCGCCGCGCTCATGTCTGGCGCACGAGGGCGACAAAGAGGCACCCCCAGGCCGCGATGAGGCACAGCCCACCCAGCGGTGTCACCGGACCGAGCCACGCGGGCCCGCCGAGCGCCAGCCAGTAGAGGCTCCCGGAAAACAGCACGATCCCGGCGGTCATCAGCGCCCCGGCCACCGCGCCCGGGGAGCCCAGATCGAGGGCCACCAGCGCCCCGACCGCGAGCAGCCCCAGCCCGTGGATCAGGTGATAACGGACCGCGGTTTCGAAGGTCTGGAGCGAGCGGGCGTCAAGCTGGGACGAGAGCGCGTGCGCGCCGAAGGCGCCGGCGACCACCCCGAGCAGCATCGCGGCGGCGCCGACCGCAAGCCAGGGCATCTGGATCCGGGGTCAGCGGGCCGTCTGGCCCATCCGCAGCGGCTTCTGCGGCGTCATCGGCTCGTCCGCATAGAGCGCCGCGACCTGGTCCCCGTAGCCGTTGAAGAGCGGGGTCGGGAAGGGTTCCCGGTTGTCCAGCCAGTAGGACTCGGCCTGGCTCCAGCGCGGGTGCGGGATGTTCGGGTTGATGTTCGACAAAAACCCGTACTCGTGCTCCTGCATCTCCCAGAAGAAGCGAGGCCGCTTCGAAGTCAGCTCGATCTTCACTACCGCCTTCGGTCCCTTGTAGCCGTACTTCCAGGGGAACGCCATCCGGATCGGCGCGCCGTGCTGGCGGACCAGCGGATCGCCATAGACGCCGGTGACCACGAACGCCACCGGGTTCATGGCCTCGTTCATCCGGAGTCCCTCGTGGTAGGGCCAGGGGTACCAGTTGCTGGACGCGAGACCGGGCATCTCCTCGGGCCGGTTGAGCGAGGTGAAGGAAACGAAGCCGGCGCCCGCCGTCGGCTCCACCGCATTCAGCAGCGTGGACAGCGGGAATCCGGTCCACGGCACGTTCATCGCCCAGCGCTCCACGCAGCGGAAGTGGTAGATGCGCTCCTCGTGCTCGAACTTCAGGAGGTCGTCGAGATCGAAGGTGCGCGGTTTGTTGCACTCGCCCGTCACTTCGACGGCCCAGGGCAGCGGCTGGTAGTCGCCGGCGAGCTTCCAGACCGCGCCGCCGCGCCCCGCCAGGAACTCGTAGAAGTTGTTGTGCGAACCCGCGACCTCGCGCGCCGTCAACTCCTTCCGCTCGATCATGCCCGGGACCTGGTAGGCCTCGTTCCGCGTCGCCGGGAATACGTCGGGCCGCGAATACGGGATCTCCAGCATCTCCGCGGCGTCGGCGTTCGTTCCGCAGGCGGCGGCATACGGACCCACCAGGGCGGCGCTCCCGAGGGTCTTCAGAATGGCGCGGCGGTTGAAAAAGACCTTCGGGTCGGTGATAGCGCCCCCGACCGGGCTTTTTTCGTAACGAATCCGTTTCGAGGTCTTGACGAGATGGCTCATTGGTACGCTCCCTCGGCTCCCGGCCGCCGGCGCGGAAGTCGGCAACTCGAATGGTAGCCGGATGCCGGCTGCCGGTGCGGGAACCGCCCCGGTCTCGGCCAGACCCGTTTCTTCGAATTTCACACCGGCAAACACCATGACCTGGAGCCTCTGGAACGTACGCGGCGCGGACGTGTCGGTGCGCCCGCTCCAGGCCTTGCCGGAGAGCGTCGCCGATCCCTGGACCGACCGGGCGCCCCCGGGCCGGCTCGGCGCGACCGGCGCCCGAAGCGACGACGATCGGCTCGGCTGGGTGGACCTGCCGCTGACGGCCGCCAGGGAACTCCCCGAGTACCTCCGGCTTCGCGACGAACTGCTCGCCGGGGGTTTCGAGCGCCTCGTCGTGGTGGCGATGGGTGGGTCCGCGCTCTGTCCGCGGGCGCTCGTTTCCGGGCTTCCCCGGGGACGCGGCCTGGACGTGCAGTTCCTCGACACCCTCGCGCCGGAAGCGGTGCGGGAAGCCGTTCGCGCGGATCGTCTGGGCAAGACGATCTTCCTCGTCGCCTCCAAATCCGGCGCCACCGTAGAGACCCGAATCATCGAGGCGGTCATCTTCCGGCAGCTCCAGGTTGCGGGAGTCGCCCCCGGCAGGCAGTTCCTCGCCATCAGCGACCCGGGGTCGCCGCTCTACCGGTGGGCTGAGCGCGCGGGCTACCGGCGGCGGTTCGCCGGGCAAGCGAACGTAGGGGGGCGATTCTCGGTGCTCAGCGCCTTCGGACTCCTGCCGGCGGCCCTCGCCGGGTGCGAGCTGGAACGGGAACTGGCCGCGGTCCGTCGGCTGCGTGAGTCGCTGGATCTGGACGGCGCCGCGGCCGATCCGGCCTTCCGGCTGGGCGCGTTGCTCGCCCGCCTCCGGGGCGAGGGGCGGTTCCGGGCGCACCTCTCGGCCTCGTCCGAACGGAAGGGAATGCTCCCCTGGCTTGAACAGCTCTTCTCGGAGACCACCGGGAAGGGGGGTACCGGGATCGTGCCGGTAATCCTTCCCCCGCTCAGCCGCCCGAGCATCGGGGACGCGACGCTCTGCATCCATCTCGGCGCCGCGGAAGGGGACAACCGGGAACGGCTCGAAGCCGCGGCCGGCGGCGGGGTCCCGGTCATCCACTGCCCGGCGGGACCCGGGTTGCTCCCGGACATTTTCCAGTGGCAGATCGCTGTTTCGGTGGCGGCCTTCCGGATGGGGGTGGACCCCTACGACCAGCCGGATGTCGAGGGCATCAAGGAGGCGGCGCGCGATCTTGCCGAGGATCCGGGATCCGCCCCCGCCCCGCCCGCCGTTTCCAAGGCCGTCCTGGAGAGTTTCCTTTCCGAGGCCGCTCGCGGCGGCCTCGCCATCAACGCCTTCGGTCACCGGAATCGGGCGGCCGAAATGCTGGTGCAGGCGCTCCAGCGGAGCCTCGCGACGCGCCTTGGAGAGCCGCCCGCGGTCGGGTTCGGGTCGGCCCTTCTGCACTCGCTCGGCCAGCTCGAAAAAGGCGGTCCCCCGGACCTGGCGGTGCTGATGCTCACCTGGGATCCCGGCGTGGATCTGCCCATCCCTCACAGCCCGGAGTTGCCGGTTGCGTTGAGCGGGCTTGGAACCGGCGCCTTCGCCCGGTTCCAGGCCGCCGCGGACTACGCAGAGCTCCGGCGGCGCGGTCGCCGCGTCCTCTGGCTCGACGCGTCGGTTCCCGGCCCGGCGGGACTTGCGGAGATGGTGGTGCGACTGATTTCGTTGTGACGCAGAGGTTGTGACTCAGACAATGCCCTCCGACTACCAGGCGATCCACCGCGAGAACGAACGCCGCTACGGGACGGGGGTCCGGGACTACGGAGACAAGCTGCTGCCGCATCGTTACGGCGACCGCACCCACTTCATCTACGAACTCCTGCAAAACGCAGAGGACGCGCTCGCGCGGCGGCAGAACTGGACCGGTCCTCGCTCCGTCCAGTTCCACATCAGCCCCGCCGAACTGCGGGTCCGCCATTTCGGCCTTCCCTTCGACGAAGCCGACGTGCGGAGCATCTGCGGCATTGGGGAGAGCACCAAGGATCCGGGGTTCACCGAGATCGGTCGCTTCGGCATCGGCTTCAAGTCGGTGTACGCCTTCACCGACCGGCCCGAAGTGCATTCGGGCAGGGAGGATTTCGCCCTTGAGCACTACGTGCTGCCGGTGGCGGCGCCCGCGCCGGTCCCTCGTGCCGCGGACGAGACGCTTTTCGTGCTCCCGCTCCAGGGGCTCGCCGACGCCGGCGAGATCCGGCAGGCGGTGCGGCGCCTCGCTCCCCGCGCTCTCCTTTTCCTTCGCGAGATCGAGGAGATCGAGTGGCGGGTCGCGGACGGCGCCTCGGGCCTCTACCTGCGCGAGACCGACTCGGCGGACGGCGGAGTGCGGCGAGTGAAACTGGTGGGGGAGGCCGAAGGCCACCGGGAGACCGAACAGACCTGGCTGGTGTTCGCCCGGGCGGTGCCGGGCCCGCCGCAAGGCATCGAGCGCCACGTGGAAGTGGCCTTCCGCCTCGGCGAGGAAGGCCGTCCGGAGCCGGTGCCGGAGCGGGACACGCCGCTCTTCGCGTTCTTCCCCACGACCCTCCCGACGGGTCTCCGATTTCGGGTGCAGGGCCCGTTCCGAACCACGCTGGCGCGGGACAACGTGCCTCTCGGCGACCCGTGGAACGAAAGCCTCGTTGCGGCGACCGCCGAAGTCCTGACGGGTGCGCTTCGCTGGCTGCGCGATCACAACCTGCTCGACGCGTCGACGCTCCGGTCGCTGCCGCTCGGCCGCGACCGATTGCCCGAAGGCGCCCTGTTTGCCCCCCTCCGTGAGGCGGTCGCGGCGGCGCTCCGCCGGGAGCCGCTCCTGCCGCGCTTCGGTGGCGGCTTCTGTCCGGGGGAGCGCGCCCGCCTGGCAAGCCCCCGCTGGCTCCGCGACCTCTTCGGGCCGGAGCAGTTGGCCGCCCTCTTCAAAGACGCCGGTGGCGCCGAGTGGCTCACCGACGAGGTGTCGGCAGGGCGCACCGACGAGCTGAGCCGCGTTCTCCAGGACGAAGTGGGGGTGAGGCCCCTCCGGCTCGACGGCGTTCTCCGGCGTCTGGACGCCGATTTCCTGGAGGCGCAGAGCGAAAGCTGGGTTCGGGAACTCTACGAAGCCTTCGGCGAGCACGGCGTGCGGGGCGCCCGAGTGGCCGATCTCCCACTGGTCCGGCTGCAGGACGGCGCCCACGTCCCGGCCTTCGTGGAAGGCCGCCCCGCCGCGTTTTTGCCGGGTCCGCCGGGCGGAGCGTCCACCGATCTGCCCGTCGTCCACCACGACGTCCTCGATTCGCCGGAGGCCGGCAAGTACCTGCGCGACCTCGGCCTCCAGGCGCTCGATCCGGTGGAACTGGCGCTCCGCCGGGCGCTCTCGAAGTACCGCTCGGGCGCGGCCGTCTCGGACGAAGCCGCCTACGCCCGGGACATTGGTGAACTGGCCCGGGCGTATCGGGCCGGTTCGCTGGCCGGGCGCCGCCGGCTCGAAACGGAGCTGCGGCGGCTGCGTTTCGTGTGGACGCTCGACGCGAGGGGCGGCCGCCGCCGGCTTTCCCGGCCGGGAGACGCCTTCTACGCGACCGGCCCTCAGCAGGACCTCTTCGGAGGCCTGCCGGCGGTGCGGCTCGTGGACGACGGTTGTCCGGCACTCGACCAGGAAGGCGCCCGCCAACTGTTGTACGCGTGCGGCGCCCGCCCGCTGCTCGAACCTTTCGAGGAAAGGCCGGCGCTCGCGGACGAGGACCGGGAAGAGATCCGGAGCCGGACGCCGCGTGCCGACCCGGAGGGCGGCATCGCCGGCATCGAAGACTGGAACCTCCGGGGACTCGACCTGCTGCTCGCCGGGGTCGTCCGCATGTCGTCCGACGAACAGGCGCGGCGCCGGGAGCTGCTCCGGCGGGAGTTGGAGGAGCTTCCCGGCATTCACGACCTCGCGGTCCGTTCGGGGAAGTACGAATGCGACGCGCGCGACGGGTCGCAGATCTGTGTGCAGGTCCCGGCCGCCTGGATGCGCCGCCTCACGCGCAGCGCCTGGGCTCCCGAGGCGCGGCCGCTGGTCCAGATCGGCCCGGCCGAGCCCGGTCGCTGGGGTCGGGGCCCGGCGCCGGTCGAAGTGCGTCCCGACGCCGGCGGCGGAGAGGACCGTCCCGATGAAGACGAACGAGTGCGTCGCCTCGCGGTGGAGAATCAGGCGATCGCCCTCATCCTGGAACGGGAACGCTGGGTCCGCGCCGCTGAGGACAACCCGGGTTTCGACCTCTACCGTGAGGATGCGGCCGGGCAGCAGACCCTGCTCTGCGAGGTGAAGGCGCTCAGCGGGACGCTCGAAGAGCACCCGGCCCGACTCACCCCGAACGAACTCCGCCGCGCGCTCGAATACGGCGACAACTACTGGCTGTACATCGTGGAGGGCCTGGCTGGCGACAACCCGCGCATCCTGCGCATCCGGAATCCGGCAGGCGCCGCGGCCCGCTTCGCCTTCGGTCCGGAGTGGCGGGATCGGACCCAGCCACCGCCGTAGCCTGATGTCCGAACTCTGCGCCACCCCGGCGACCGAACTCGCCCGCCGTCTCGTCGGCCGCGAGGTCTCGGTGGTCGAGGTGATGAAGGCGCACCTGGCGCGGATTCATGACGTCAACCCGCGCCTGAACGCGATCGTCACCCTCCTCCCGGAGAGAGTGCTGCTCGCGGAAGCGGAGAAGGCGGACCGGGCGGTGGCGGCAGGCGACCCGCTCGGGCCGCTCCACGGACTCCCGGTCGCCCACAAGGACCTGACCCTCACCCGCGGGATCCGGACGACCTTCGGGTCCCCGATCTTTGCGGACTTCGTCCCCGAGGAGGACGCGCTGATCGTGGAGCGACTGCACGCGGCGGGCGCGATCACCATCGGCAAGACGAACACCCCGGAGTTCGGCGCCGGCTCGCAGACGTTCAACCCTGTCTTCGGCCCCACCAGAAACCCCTGGGACGAGGCGAAGACCTGCGGGGGGAGCAGCGGGGGCGCGGCGGTTGCGCTCGCGACCGGGATGGTCCCGATCGCGGACGGCAGCGACTACGGCGGCTCGCTCCGCAATCCGGCGAGTTTCTGCGGGGTCGTCGGCCTCCGGCCCTCGCCCGGCCGGGTTCCGGTCTGGCCCAACGAGACCCCGTGGTACCCGGTCCCGGTGCAGGGGCCGATGGCGCGAAGCGCCGCCGACGCCGCCCTCATGCTGAGTGCCATCGCGGGGCCGGATCCCCGGGCGCCGCTTTCGTTGCCGGATCCGGGCGAGGTCTTCCGGAAGCCGCTCGATCGGGACTTCTCCGGCGTCCGGGTGGCATGGAGTGCGGACTTCGGCGGTGTCCCCTTCGACCCGCGCGTCCCGGCGGCGCTCGCCCCGGCGCGCAGCGCCCTCGAAGCGATGGGCTGCGCGGTGGAGGATGCCGACCCGGACCTGAGCGGCGCCGCCGAGGCGTTCGACCGCTGGCGGGCGTGGTACTTCGAACTGAACTGGGGTCCGCTGCTCGACCGCCACCGGGACGAGATGAAGGACACGGTGATCTGGAACATCGAGCAGGGCAGGGGGCTCAGCGCTTCGGCGCTGGCCGAGGCCTCCCGCCGCTGGACGGCGCTTCTCCGGCGGGTGCGCGCTTTCTTCGAGCGCTACGAGTTCTTCGTGCTGCCGGTGTCGCAGGTCCCGCCGTTCGATGTCACGGTCCCGTATCCCACCGAAGTCGCCGGGGTGCCGATGAAGACCTATACCGAGTGGATGGCGTCCTGCGCCTGGGTCTCGCTCTTCGGCGCTCCCGCGATCTCGGTTCCGGTGGGCGCCACCCCCGAGGGGCTCCCCGTGGGACTCCCCGTTGGACTTCCGGTGGGCCTCCAGATCGTTGGCCGCCCCCGCGACGACTTCGGTGTCCTCCAGCTCGCGCACGCGCTGGAGCGGGAGCCGCGGGTCGTCGCAGTGGCGGCCTCCGCGCGTCTCCGGCATCCTTCCAGCAGCAACCCCTCGGGGAGGATCGACGCATGACGTATCGGAATCTCAAGCGACTGGCTCCGGCCGCGCTCTTTGTTCTTGTTGGCGCCTGCGGCGCCCCGCCGCCCGCGGAGGATCCCCCACCCCCCGGCGCCATGGCCCACGAAGGCGCGGCCTTCGAGATCACCGAGGTGCGTCCCGGGATCTGGCACGCCGTCGGCACCGGATCCATGAACGTGGGAGCGAACGCCGCGATCGTGGACCTCGGCGAATCGCTGTTGCTGGTGGATTCCCACATCACTCCGGCGGCGGCGTGGGTGCTGCTCGAGGAGCTTTCGCCGCTGACCCCGAAGCCGGTGCGTTACGTGGTGAACACTCACTTCCACTTCGACCACATCCACGGGAACCAGGTCTTCGGGGACGACGTGGAGATCCTCGGTCACGAGACCACCTACGACGTGGTCGCCAGCGGCGGTTCGGTATCCGGGACCGCCTGGAACGCCTTCGTCGGCACCCTTCCGGAGCAGATCGCGACGCTCGAGAGCCGGCTCGAGGCGGCGGCGGAGGCCGACCGCGCCGAGATCGCCGACGCCCTGGCGAGGACCCGGGCGTATCAGGAAGCGCTCGAAAGCATCACCCCGGTGGCGCCCACCATCACCCTCGACCGCCGGATGACTCTCCACCGGGGCGGTCAGGAGATCCAGCTCCTCTTCATGGGGTACGGCCACACCGCGGGGGACGTGGTGGTGTTCATGCCCGAGCAGAAGGTGCTCATCACCGGCGATCTGATCCCCGCCGGCCTGCCATTCATGGGAGACGGCTATCCGGAGTGGGGCGACACGATTCGGGCCTTCGCCGAACTGGACTTCAATCTGGTTCTCCCCGGCCATGGCCCGCCCTTCGAGGACAAGGCGAAGCTCGGCTACCTGGCCGCCTATCTGGACGACTTCTGGACGCAGGCGGAAGCGGCCCACGGGGAGGGTGTCCCGGCCGCCGACGCCGCCGCCGGCATGGACCTCACCGCCCACGCGGAGCACTTCCCGTCCATGAGCGGACCCGGCGCGCCCCAGATCGCGGTGGAGCGCGCCTACCGCCTCTTCGACGCCCGCTAGGAGCGCCGGTCTTCAGACCGGCATCGCGGCCGCAGGCCGCGAAACTCCCACCGGCCACTTGCGAAATGACGCGCTAGGAGCGCCGGTCTTCAGACCGGCATCGCGCGGGAGCGCGAAACCAGCGCCGATGGCACGGAGCCATGCCAGCGTGAGTGCCGCACCCCCTCCCAACCCGGGAGGGCCCGCCCGCTCGCTGCTCCCCCTACCCGCGCGGCTGCGCCTTTTTCATGCCCGGCGGGGTGAACGACCAGACCCGATCATGTGGGTTTCTCCCGGTGGGGCCCGGCACACCCCGCCATAGGCGAGCGGAGTCGCGTATCGCCAGACTCCAGGACGGCTCCTGTCTCGGCACCGCCCCTAGTCAAAGACACGGCGCGTAGGGCGGGAACCGGTCTTCAGACCGGCATCGCGGCCCACAGGGCCGCGAAACGCGCGTACCGCCAAACGCCTTGCGGCGTCGGCCCTAACAGCCTGTGGTGAAACCCAGGCGGCGTTCGGCCGGCGATCCATCCCGGCTGAACCGCGTCGCTTCGCGCCGCTCATCGTTGCGTTTCGGTCGAAATACACTAGGTATTCCTCCCTCACGCGCCTTGTCAGCCGGGCGCCTCGCCGGCCTCGGCGCTCACCCGGGTTCCACCACAGGCTGTTAACCTCCGAACAGAATCTGGACGGCCCGCTCCAGCAGCGGCCGCATCACGGCCCCGATCACCAGCAGACTCGTTCCCGCGGCGACCGCGACCCACAGCCTGCGACGAGTCCAGGTGGCGGCCTCGGTCCGCTCGAGCACCTTGCTGACCATCGCGATCAACTCCCGTTGCGAGCTTTCCTGCGTAGCGAACCGCTCGTTCACTTCCGCCCGAAACGTGGCAAGCGCGGTGTCGAACTTGCCCTCAATTCTCCGGCGATCGGCGGCTGCACTCTTGCCGAGTTGGTCGAGGTCGGCCTTGGACGCCAGTCGCGCCCGGTCGGCGGCCGCTTCTTTCTCCACTCTGCGGCGATCGGCGGCCGCACTTTCGCCGAGCTGGTCGAGGTCGGCCCTGGACGCCAGTCGCGCCCGGTCGGCGGCGGCCTCCCTGAGCCCGTCCCAGAGCTCTTTCCGGAGTTCCTTGATGTCCCGACGATTCTCGCGGACATCCTCCTGGATCACATCCAGCCGGCCGTGAACCAGGTTGAATCCCTCGGTGACGCGGCGGTCCAGCGCTTGCGCCAATCCGTCCGCCTCCGCTCCGTTCACTGTTGTGTCCTTCCCGCTTCGCGCCGCAGTGTAGGGCGTTTGCGGGGAGGGAGCAACGGCGGCGGCGGCCGCCACCACCGGCTTCTTCTTTGGTTGGATCACGGCACGGTCCTCCATCTACAACAGACGGAAACCGCACTGGTTTCGTCCCGCCTCAACGCGGGAATGTGGAAAAGTCCGGTCGATCCTGGGCGGTTACCCGATGCGCCGTCCCTCTTTGGCCGTGCTCGCTCCGGTCGCAGTGTCCAGACCGACGGGAGACCGCGTATGGCCGCTAAGGTGCCCTAAACCCCGCGTCGCGGTGCGAGCCGTCGCAGAAGGGCTTGTCCTTCGAATGCCCGCACCGGCAGAGTTTTCCCCGGTCGAGCGTCACTCTCGCGCCCCCGCGGCCGGCGATCGTGAGGGGGCCGCGGAATAGCAGCGGTCCGTTCGGCTGGGGCGTGAACCGGACCGGGGCCGTCTCCTCGCTGACCGGCGGCGCCGGCCCGGCGCGCGGGGCGACCGTGGCCTCGCAGCGGAATCCGACCCGCGCGTGCGACTCGTCGCAGAGGGGCTTGTTCTCCGAAGCCCCGCACCGGCAGAAACCGACCCGCGTGTCCGGAAGGATCTCGGCGCCCGGCGTCTCTTCGATTTCGAGGTTGCCGCGCGCGTAGAGCGGCCCATCCGCCACCACGGAGAGCGAGTTCTTGTTCCGCGGCGTTTCGGGCAGGATGGTCGCGGCCGCTTCGGCGCCCGGCGCGACTCGTTCGTCGGTGGCCGGCGCCATGCGGAGCGCCCCGGTAGGACAGCCCAGCACGACTCTTTCGAGCCGTTTCGGATCGCCCGCGTCCGGCAGGATCCAGGGGCGGCGCGACACATCGAATACCTGCGGCAGACCCCGGACGCAGACCTCCGCGTGGATGCAGCGGTGCGCGTCGAAGGTGACCGAGGCCTCCTTGCCCCGGTAGTGGCGGTCGTGGCTCTTCATTTCTGCAACTCTAGGTCAGCCCTTCGCCCGCTCGGCCCTCAGCGCGTGGATGTGCTCGTACATGTACCAAACGCCGATGCTCCGGAACGGCCGCCACCCGTCGCTGATCCGCTCGAACTCCCCGGCCCCGGCGTCGTCCGCGAGCCCATAGAGATCCCGCATCGCGGCGACCACCGCGGCGTCCCCCGGCGCGAAGACGTCCGGCCGGTTCTGGGTGAAGATGAGGTGCATGTCGGCGGTCCAGTTGCCGATCCCCTTCACCGCGGTGAGCGCCGCACGGACGCCGTCATCCTCCATGGACTCCAGGGCCGCGAGGTCCAACTCCCCGCTCTCCACCCGTGACGCCAGATCGCGCAGGTAGGCGATCTTTTGCCGCGATAGGCCAACCCGCCGGAGTGTCGTTTCCCGCCGCCGGCGGATGTCCCCCGGTTCGGGAGCCTCACCCCGGGTGAGCGCCCAGAGCCGCCGGTGGATCGTTCGGGCTGCCGCCGCCGAGATCTGCTGCGCCACGATCGAGCCGACCAGGGTCCCGAACGAGTTCGGGCGGGGGGCGAGCGTGCAGGGCCCGATCCGGCGGATCAGCGCGCCCAGCACCGGGTCGCGCCGCGACAGGTCGCTGGTCGCCTCGGACCAGTCCGGTTGGCTGTCAGCCGAGGAACTCCACGGTCCCTCGTCCGGCGTCATTGGCGGCGAAGTCTAAGCGTGGGGCAGTGCAATACTGCGGAACCATGCGCCTCCGCTGGACCGGGATCCTCTGGACCGGGATCCCTTGGCACGGGATCCTCCTGACCATCGTCGCGGCGGCATTGCTGGCCACGCCGGCGGACGGCTACCGGTTCTTCGCTCGCCACGGCGGGCTCCGCCGGATTGCGTCGGTCGCCGGGGCGATCCGCTGGGACGCTTCGGCGTTTCCGCTGCGGTTCCGCCTCCTCGAAAACGCCAACCTGCCGGACTTCGAGGGGCTCGACGCCGCGCTCTGGCGCGAGAGCGTGGAACGCGGCCTCCGCGCCTGGGCCGAGATCGGGACGGCCGACCTGGAACTGGTCCTCGACGAGGAAACGGTCGCCGACGACCAGGGCCGGGCGGGGGACGCGATCAACACCATCGGGTTTTCTTCGGCCGAGCGCGTCGCGGGCGGGCCCTTCGCCACCGCCGATGTGCAGTACACCGGCGGACGGGTGACCGGCTGCGACGTCCACTTCGGTCCCGGGTATCTCGATGGGTGGCCCGACGACGACGCGGCCGCGCGTGCGCAGGCGGCGGACCATCTGGCCCGGACCGTGATGCACGAGGTGGGGCACTGCCTCGGGCTCGCCCACAGTGCGATGAATCCCACCTGGCTTGCCCGCCCCCAGGTGGTGGATCAGCCGCCGGGGTACTTCCCCGAGGCCGTCACGAGCCTCCAGCCCCACCCCCGGATGTCCTACGGCACGATCCGCACGGTCACGCTGGAGCCCGATGACGCGGTCGGGGCGTCGCTCCTCTACCCGGCGCCGGGCTTTCTCGATTCCCGGGGGTCGCTCACCGGCAGGGTGGTGCTCGCGAACGGCGAAGCCGCTCCGTTCGTCTACGTGACGAGTGTCATGTACACCGCCGACGGCGCGTTGTTCGGCCCGGGGGCGTTCACCGACTCCTGGGGGCAGTTCCTCCTCGAGGGTCTGGAGCCCGGCTTCCGCCACTTCTGGATCCGCCCGCTGCACCAACTCCTCGCCCACTCGTTCATCGGCGAGGCGGCTCAGGCCGGCACCCTCGAACTCCAGCACGAGCAGCGCTGGCTCGAGATTCGTGCTGGAGAAACTACCCGGGCGCCTCACATCACCGTCCACCCCGCCCGCGACCGACGACGGGAGACGAGTCCGTGAAGCGGCTCCTCGCGGGGCTCCTCCTCGCGTTCCTCGCGCTTGCCGGATGCGGTGACGATGCGGTGGTCACTCCGACCCCGCTCCCCCCGCCCCCGCCTCCGCCCGGACCGCCGCCCCCGCCGCAGCCGGATCCCGACGCCATTCCGGTCGGCTTCGGCGGCGTCTTGCCCGCGCCGGGAACGGCGCTGACCCTCCACCCGGGGACGGAGTTCCTGATTCCGGTGATGGCGGACGCCGACCTGAGCGACTACGTGCGGCGTTCCGGCTGGACCGGCATTCCGGTAAGGGTGGTGACCGACGCGCCGGCGGATGTCCTCTCCGTCTCCGGCGAGGTATCGGCCCAGGGCTGGGAGGACCCCGCGCTGCTGGCGATCCGGGTGCTGCAACCTGTGGAACCGGCCGGCTTCGACCAGACCTATGAGCTCCGCCTCGAACCTCCGGCAGAGGGCTTCCCCGAACGCTTCGGGTTGTCCTTCCGGCTGGAGGCGGAACCCGTCCAGGTCCGGATCGCGGACCCGGGGCCGGCCGAGGTGGACTGCGACGGTCTTTCCCTCGCGGTTACGGGGGCGGTTCGCCGCGGCGATGGGGGTGCCGTCGGTGTCTCGTGGTTCGGGGACATCGGCAGCGACTACCGATCCGCCGACCTGACCCTGCGCTCTCCCGTCGCAGGGGCCGAACTCCGCCTCGTGTCGGACTACCAGCCACTCCCGTACCGCGACTTCGGGGATGCCTACAACGTGGTCCCGGTCATGTTCGCCTTCGACCTCGATCTCGAGGGGACGGCTGCCGGTTTCGAGCAGACCCTCTCCCTCGCCTGGTTCGACGAGCTCCAGCTACGCGCCGCAGCTCCGGGCTGCACCCCGATCGAGCTCCAATGCACCGCCCGCGGCCGCTGCCGAACGCGGTAGCAGGCAGGAGCGCTGACCTCCGGCATCTGCTTTGAAGCCAACCTGCAGGGAACCGAACGACCCGGATGGTGCGCGACAGCGGAGCGCCGGTCTCCGACCGGCATCGCGCGGGAGCGCGAAACCAGCGCCGATTACGCTGCGACATGCCAGCGTGAGTGCCGCGTTCCCTTCCAATCCCGGCTTCACCGCCTCTCCTAACCGGGGCCGCACCTTCTATTGACGGGCGAGGGTGGGCAGGAGGATCCGATCACATGGCTTCTCCCGGTCGGGACCGGCATCGCCGCGCGTAGTGCCGCGAAACCGGTCGCGCCATTCCGGCGATTGGCGCGCAACAACAAATCTGTTGGCAACAGGCTTGTTGTCTCGCTCTAGCGCCGGGGCCAGCAGAGCCCTCGATACGGTTGCTCTCTCTGGCGCGACCACTTCTGATCAAAGCGGTGTTGGCTGACGTGCGTTTGGTAGTCTGGCCTCACCTCCGCACTCGGCACCCCATTTTGGGCCCAAGAGGCTGGTCGCAGCTCCACCTTTCTTGATTCTCGCGCCTCGCCCAGCATGAACGCAGAGGAGACCTTCGGCGGCGGCCTCTTCGCCAGCGAGTTCCTTTCCGAAGCCATCCGCGAGTTTCCCGAGTGGGCACAGGCCCGGACTGACCTCACTTCCGAGGTCAACGCGAGTCTCCGCGACATACGGAGCCGTTTCCCGGCGCGGTCGAGCGCGACGGAGGCCGTCACCGAAGATGAGTTCATCTGGAAGGTGCTGGGCGCACTCGGATGGACCGCGTCCCTCCGCCAGCAAAACCTCAGCTTGCGCGGGCACTCCGACATCCCCGATGGTTTGCTTTTCACGAGCGAGCCTGCAAAAGACCAGGCTCTCCGAGTCAAGGAACCGGCTTACGCGTACAAAAGCGGGGTCTGTCTCGTCGAGTCCAAGCGCTGGAACCTCAACCTCGACCGCCCGTCGGGTTCGCACCGGATCGCGCCGGCCACCCAGATGCTTCGTTACTTGCGTGAAGCGCGCGCCGTCACCGGCGGCAGCATGCGGTGGGGCATCCTCACGAATGGCGCGCGCTGGAGGCTCTACCACTCGGAGGCACAGTCGGTCGCCGGCCAGTTCTTCGAGCTGGATCTTGACGGTGCGCTCGGGATCACGCCAGATCTATTCGCACCCACACGGGAGGAAGGGCTCGACGCTCTGGCCCTCTTCGTCCTGTTCTTCCGGCGGGATTCGTTCTTCCATCGCGACGCGGCCGGCAGGACCGTCCACGACCGCACGATCGAGGGCAGTCGTTTCTTTGAAGAAAAGGTGGCCACCGACCTTTCCCAAATGGTGTTCGAGAGTGTGTTCCCGTCACTCGTCCGCGAGATCGCCGGTCAGGCCGACGACGCTTCGCTCGCGGAGGTACGCGACGCCGCCCTGGTCCTGCTCTACCGGCTGCTCTTCATCGTCTATGCCGAGGATCGTGGCCTCCTCCCGGTACACGACGACAAGTACGCTGCTATTGGGCTACGTCAGCGAGTACGAAATGACATCGCAGACTGGATAGACCGTGGCGCAGCCTTCTCGGAGAAGGCGCCGACCTACTGGCACGCAATCACGGACCTCTGCCGTGTGATTGACGAGGGCGACCCGGCGTTTGGTCTGCCGCCCTACAACGGTGGTCTTTTCGATCGGACCCGGGCGCCGTTGCTGAACCGCATCGCACTAGGAAATGCCGCAGTGGCGGATGTCCTCCGCGCGATGGCACTTCGCGATGCTCCGGAAGGCCGGCGGTACATCAACTACCGGGATCTCTCGGTCCAACAGCTCGGCTCAATCTACGAACGACTCTTGGAGCACGAAGTGGTCCGGGATCGGGCGGGGGTAGTCGTCCGGCCCAACGCTCTGGCTCGGAAGGATTCCGGGAGCTACTACACGCCGGAAAGCCTGGTCCGTCTCATCATTGAGGAAACCCTGGGTCCGAAGGTGGAGGAAGCGCTCTCCTCCTTCCGTGAGACCGCGGATCGCGTCGCCCGCTCCGGCAGTGAAGGAGGCACCGAGGAGTTGCAGAGCGCGGATGCCGCCTCCCGGCTACTCAAATTGAGAGTGTGCGATCCCGCGATGGGCTCCGGCCATTTCCTCGTGAGCCTCCTGGACTACCTCACGGACCGAGTCATCGAGGCGTTGGCGGAGGCGCATCAGATCGCGCCCGAATACGAATCTCCGGTTGCGACCCAGATCGAGCAGGTGCGCCGGACGGTCCGTCGGAATGCGAAGGCCGGCGGTTGGACGATCGAATCCGCTCAGCTCGATGACCGGCACCTGATTCGCCGGATGGTTCTGAAGCGATGTGTGTACGGCGTGGACAAGAACCCGATGGCGGTGGAACTCGCCAAGGTGTCCCTCTGGCTCCATTCGTTCACTGTAGGGGCGCCTCTTGGCTTCCTTGACCACCATCTGCGCTGCGGCGACAGCTTGTTCGGTGCCTGGGTTCGGGATGCGACGACGCGGGTGATGCGTGAGGCCGGGCCGCTCTTCGTGAGTGGACCGATGCGCCAGGCGACCGAAGCCGCCCGTCCGATGGAGGCCATCGAGGCGTTGACCGACAGCGAGATCGGCGAGGCTGCTCAGTCGGAGCGTCTGTTCCGCAAGATTCAGGAGCAGACGCGGCCGTTCGCCGCCTTTCTCTCCGTGCTCCATGCGCTCGACTGGCGCGAAGACCGTTCCCCCGAAGCGGGAGCTGCGCTAAGGGCCTACCTCGCCGGGAGCTTCGGGGACCCGGTGGCGATTGCTGCCGGAGGGGCCGAAGTTTCCGACGACGGGAAGCAGGGCGCGAAAATCCAAGAACTTCTCTCGGAGGCTCACGATCGGATCGACCAGGAGCGGTTCCTTCACTGGGAACTCGCGTTTCCTGGCGTGTGGCCGAACTGGGAAGCGGAGGGAGCTCGCGGCGGCGGCTTCGATGCCGTGATCGGCAATCCCCCGTGGGACCGGCTGAAACTTCAGCAGGTCGAATGGTTCGCGTTCCGCCGCCCCAACATTGCGAACGCCCAGCGCGCGTCGGATCGGAAGGCCATGATCGCGACGCTCCAGAAAAGCGGCGACCCGCTCGCCGAGGACTTCCGCTGGGCGGACAGCCGGGCGAAGCGGGCCGCCCAGGTGGCGCGCACCGGAGGCGACTATCCGCTGCTGTCGGGTGGTGACATCAACATCTATTCGCTGTTCGTGGAACGCGCCATGTCGCTCGTAAGTCGAGAAGGTGCTGTCGGTCTACTCGTGCCGTCAGGGATCGCTTCGGATAAGACCGCGGCTCGGTTCTTCCAGTCGGTAGCGACGGAGGGGCGGCTCCGCGCGCTCTACGACTTCGAGAACAAGAAGGTCTTTTTCCCCGCGGTGCACGCTTCCTTCAAGTTCTGCGTGTTCGTGGCCTCGCGATCGAAGGAGGATCACCCGGCCCGATGCGCCTTTTACTTGCACGGCCTGCCTGAACTGGATGATGCGGACCGGTGCTTGGAGTTGACGCCGGAGGACTTCCGCCGGGTGAATCCCAACACCGGGACAGCGCCCATCTTCCGGAGCCGCCGCGACCAAGAAATCACGACCGGAATCTATCGGCGTCTACCAGTCCTCGTGGACCGCTCGTCAGGCAAACCGGTGCGCGCGTGGCCCGTCCGATACGAACGCATGTTCGATATGACGAATGACTCACACCGGTTCCGGACCCGTGCGGAACTAGAGGACGATGAAGGCGCGTGGCATGTCGGCGGCAACATCTACGACAGTCCTTCCGGCCGCTTCGTCCCCCTTTACGAGGGGAAGATGGTGCAGGCATTCGACCACCGCGCTGCTAGCGTGGTTGTGAATCCCGCAAATCGGCATCGGCCCGGTCAGCCGTCTCCGGCCACCGAGGGGCAGCATCAGAACCCCGATTGGTTCCCCGATCCGCAGTTCTGGGTCCCCGCCGCCGATGTCGAGGAGGTGCGGGACTACGCGCTCGGCTTCAAGGATGTGACTGCGACGACGAACGTCCGCACCATGATCGCGGCCCTGATTCCCCGGTCCGGTGTCGGGAACACCTTGCCGCTCATCCTGCCGAGCGCCAGCGGGCCGCCGCCGGCCGAGTTCTGGACGCTTGTCGTTGCCAACCTCAACGCGGTCGTGTTCGACTTCATCGCCCGCCAGAAGGTGCAGTCTCAGCACCTCAACTGGTTCATCGTCGAACAGCTCCCGGTCGTCCCGTCCGATCTCTCGGACTCCACGTCGTTTGGTCCCAAAACCGCCACCGAGATCATCCGCGAGATCGTCCTGGAACTCACCTACACCGCGCGAGACATGGCTCCTCTGGCCCGAGACCTTGGACACCGCGACGAAACCGGAGAGGTCGCGGCACCCTTCGAATGGAATGACGACCGCCGGCTACGTCTGCGGGCGAAGCTGGATGCTCTCTTCTTCCACCTCTACGGCATCACCGACCGCGATGACGTGCGCCACATCTACTCCACGTTTCCGATCGTCGAGCGTCAGGAACAGAAAGCCTTCGACGCCTACCGCTCCCGTGACCTCTGCCTCGCCTACCTGAACGCGTTTGTCGCCGGCCAACCCGACGCGGAACCCGCTTCCTGAGTTTCCTTGGACGCTCGCGTCACCCCCCAGCATCTCCACGAGACCCGGTTCTTAAGAGCCGCAGATCCGGATGCCACCGGCTCTCTGGACTAGCAGTTCACCGCAGAGCAAGAAAATCGTCTTGGGAGATCCCCGCCTGCGCGATGATCGCCCGAACCGTACCCTCGGGCAGTTCGCCCGGATGGTTGGGGGTGGTTGTGCGTCGCTGCGTCAAGGGGTGCGACCAGATTTCGTGGGAGCCGGCCGCGTGGCGGCGGAACTCGAAGCCGAGTCGGCGCAGGCGGTTTACAACCTCGCGGTAGCAAAAACCGCGAGGCGGCTCACTAAAGGCTGACTACGAGCGGCAGTTCGAAGGAGTCGCTTGGCGATTCCAATTCCGAAGCGGGCTCGCTCCCTTGCTGCAACTCCAGGAGTTTGCGGGCCACGTCGCGGGCGATTTCGACGGTTTCCGAGACGGTGCGGCCCTGTGCCAGTAGGCCCTGGATGTCCTCGGAAGTTGCGAGGTACACCCCTTCCGGCAGCCTGGCGATATGCAGTCTGACAATCCGTTCCATGGTAAGCGGCGGCCGCTCGGCGACCGGGTGCGGACAAGCATAGTCAAGCACTTCTTCTGCCGCGGAACACACTCAGCCCTGGTCGGCCTCCTGGGACCCGCGTTTGGCGTGTTTGGGAGCCCTCCGGCGGATCGTCGGGCGTAGACTGTTTTTGAGATATTATGACACCATAATGGTTATATGAAAGAAAAAGACACCACACAGGAAATCTCCGACACAGTGCCTCTCGACCCTGCGGAAATCCGCAGAATTCGGCGCCGGCTCGGTCTCACTCAAGCCGAGGCCGGACGAGTGCTGGGCGGCGGTCCGCGGGCGTTCAACAAGTACGAAGCCGGGACGGTCAAACCGTCGGCGCCCGCGGCGGCACTCTTGCGGCTCTTGGACGAAAACCCGCAGCTCATGCGCGATTCGGGCTCCCCTCTGCACCCCAGCCCTTTTGAGGTGAACGCTGAAGACATCACGGCTCTTTCTCGTGAGTTGTCCGGTGTGCTCCGTCGGCTGCTGCATGCCGAGGCGCTGAGTTGTGATCTCCCCGCCGACGGGATCCATGTCGCCAGCAACACCTTTGCGCCCGATGGCGGTGAAGACGGACGGATCCGATGGGAAGGCGATCCTGCACGGACGCCGTTTCTCCCATCCCGGTTCTGCCAGTTCCAGATCAAGGGACGTCGGCTGACCCCAGCCTTCGCCGGGAAGGAGGTTCTGAGGGCTCCCGGGGACATCAAGCCCATGGTGCGTGCTGCCCTTGAGGGTGGGGGGCACTACATCTTGGTCTGTTCACAACCGTACTCCCAGCAGGGCATCCAGACCCGGGAAAACCGAATCCGAGACGCTGTGCGCCGAGCCGGTTTGACCATTCCGGACGACAGGATCGTGTTCCGCGACGCTAGTCAGGTCGCCGCGTGGGTCAATACCCACCCCGCGGTCGCCGTGTCAGTTCTGGAACGTACGCGCCCGGGACTGATTGGCCCGTTTGGTACATGGAGCATGTGGAGGGACCGTGTGGAGCACTCTGGATCGCCCTGGGTCCCTGACGAGCGGCTCCCGACGCTCATGAAATGGTGTGCTCGGGCGCAGAAGCCCCAAGCCGTCGTCCGCATCGTAGGGTTGGCCGGCATCGGCAAGTCACGCCTCATCCTTGAAGCGTTGGGGCCGCAGAATCTGGATCTCGCAGATCTCGTTCTTTATGCGGTGGAGTCGGAATCCCAGATCTCTGAGTTGAGCAAAACTGTGCGGAGTTTGGCCCTCGCCCAGGCACGGGCAATCGTAGTCATCGATGAATGCACGTCGAAGAGTCATCAGATTCTCGCCAAACTTGCCCAGCACAAGAACAGCAGCCTGGCATTCATCTCTCTGGGGGACCAAGTGCCTACCGACCTCGGACCCGATGAAGACGTTCTCTCCGAGGCACCCTCCTCGGTAATCGCCGGCATCTTGGACCGGATTGAGCCAGCGCCTTATCCCGTGGACAAGACGCGGTTCACGCGTTTTGCGAGCGGATTTCCGCATGTCGCGGTCGAGCTGGTGTCCTCGTGGGAAAGGCGCCAGCGACTACCAGTGACCGATCACGAGCTCGTGGATGATTTCGTCCTGGGTCGCGATTCGCAGGAGCGGGACGTGCGGCTCAGATCGGCTGCACTGGTTGCGTCATTTGGCCGTGTAGGAATGGATCCCACTGTGGAGGAACAGCGGCTCGAGGTAGCGTCGTTTGGCCGGGGCCTCACCGCGAACGACCTCTATTCCAGCACTCAGCACCTCCTGGCACGCCGCGTCGGTCGTCGACGCGGCCGCTACGCAACCCTGGAGCCCCGTCCGGTTGCTCTGAATCTTGCGGAGCGCCAGTGGCGAGCGGAGTGGACACACGGGCAGTGGGACCAAGTCCTCGCCGGCAGCACATCCCTGGACCTCAAGATGGCGGCAGCCAAGAATCTCGCCCTTCTGAACGCTACCCCCATTGCAGCGGAGGTGGTTTCCTATGTCCTGCGCACAGGGGGTCCCTTCGATAGGCCAGACCTTCTCGCAACGCCAGAACACCTACGGATTCTCGAGCAACTCACTGAAATAGGAGGAAGAGCGGTCTCAGAGCGGATTGAGGCCGCTCTATTCCAGATAGAGGATCTCACCGAGATCAAGGACGACAAGCGCAGATCCCTTGTTGAGATCGCCAGAAAGCTCGCTTTTGATCCAGACACCTTTGCGGAAGGTGCGCAGCTGCTCCTGCGTTTGGCCGTTGCCGAGAATGAGAGCTGGGCCAACAACGCAACCGGTTGTTTTCGGTCTCTATTCCCCGTACACCTCGGCGATACCGCCGCGGACGGAAACGCAAGGCTGAGAGTGCTCGCGAATGCTGCGGCTACCGACGACCCTCAACAGCGCCGGATTATTGTCTCTGCGCTGCGAGAGGCAACCGAGACCGAGCACTTTACTCGGATGGTGGGAGCCGAGATTCGTGGGTCGCTGCCATCTCTACAGCCTTGGCGCCCCGCCGGTGGCCAAGAGCATCTCACATACGTCCAGTCTTGCATTGAGCAGCTCCTCGCATTTGCACTCGAAACGGACTGCGCCGCAGAAGAGGCGCGTTCCGGCCTTGGTCATGCTCTACGGGGTTTGGTCGGGAGTGGCTACATCGAGACAGTCGGGAAGGTCGTCGACTCCGTATGCCGAGCGTTCGGCAGCTGGCCCGAGGCCGCAGAGAGCCTAGGAGCTTTCCTCGCGTTCGACAGCGGGCGTGCGTCACAGGAACTAGTCGCCCGCGTCCGCAGCCTAGTAGAACGTCTCCATCCAGCGGACCTGGAGCTACGCGTACGAGAACTTGTGACGAACATGCCCTGGCACTATCTGTGCGACGAAGACCTGGATTTGGATGAACAACAGGTACGACAGGACGCAGTCGTAAAGGAAATTGCTTTCGATGTGGCCAAGGACTCCCAACTACTCCACCGGCTATTGCCGAGTCTCAGTCAAGGACAGCAGAGAAAGACATTTGAATTCGGTAGGCAAATAGCCCTGCGTGTCACCGATAAGAGAGATTTCCTGGGGGCCATTCTTCTAGCTCTCAAATCCGTCCCTATCGACAGACAAGACCCACAGCTCCTTGCGGGGTATTTGGGAGGTCTTGCCAACTCGCACCTTCATCTAACGGATCTAGCGAAACGAAACGTCGTGCAATGCCCGGAAATCCGTCACCACTTTGCGTACATCTGCTCATCTCTAGGTGTTCAATCGGAAGATATTGGAATCGTCACGTCCATGCTTCAGTCTGACGAGTTGCCAGTCCGCCACCTGCAGTATTGGACGAGGGGCGAGCAACGAAGGTTGCCGGCGCATGCTCTATTGCCTCTGTATAGTGTTCTAATGAACCATAGTCAGGAGGGATACTGGGTTGCTGTAAACATGCTTTACCGCTTTATGGACGAGCGTGCCGGCACGGGTGAAACGGTTGGTGTGCCGATTCGCGACTTGCTCCACGGATACGTGCGATGGAATCCCCGGGGTGGGTACGGGCAAACAATGGACGATTTCTACTTTGAAGGCATTGTAGGACAGATTCTGGATAGAGGACGCGACGATTCCGAGGCGCGTATGGCAGCCCTGACGCTAGCCACAGAGTTCGTTCGATCCCAGGGCTCAGACCTCAGCACGGCGCACGAGGCGGACAGGGCATGGCGACGGGGAGGATTTGCGTCCCTTCTCAAGCGCTTACTGTCGGAGTTTCCTGACATCACATGGCCACTGGTGGGTGGAGCGATCGTGTCGAACAAAATCGTCGCGTGGCGAATGGCATTTACTCTGGGTACGGCAACGTCGATATACAGAGCAGAGGAGCCGACGATCTCGAGTCTTCCAGAGGAGACTGTCATGGCATGGTGTCGAGCACATAAGGAGTCTGCGCCAGCGTTCGCGTGCCGTGTGGTTCCGATCCTCGCCGAGTCTGAGGATCAGAGTGGAAAGAGATCATTGCACCCTTTGATGAGACGATTAATCGATGAATTTGGAGAGCATGAGGCTGTACAAAGTGCAGTGATCGCCAACTTGCATCACTGCACGCACGTAGGATCGATGTCAACGTACTTTGCTGCGTACATTCCTGCGTTTCGTGGTTTGGAAAAGCATCCGAATGTGGAAGTCCAGAGTTGGGCTGCTCGTTCGGTCCGAGGTCTGTCGCGTGCTGTTGAGCAAGAAAAACAAAGGGACGAAGAGGAAGCCATGGACACGGAGTGACCGACAATCGTCTGCGAGAGGCGCAGATTGTCGGGGTGTGCGACCAGGCCCAGAATGGATCGCATCATGGTGGAGATAGGAGCGAGAACCGCTCGCCTGCGAGGAGTGGCCGGGCTGATGGATTTCCGGCCGGGAACACCGCGATAGATCGTCGCCGAGGGATCGAGCGGACAACAGGTAGTGCTTAGAGGGGCAGCGTTCGCACGTCGCAGCCCTCCGGACCGCGATGCCGGTCTGAAGACCGGCGGTCCCTAGCCAACCCGCGGCCGGTTCTGGCCCCACATTTCCCCCCTTCTCGGATCACCTACCTCCGTGCTAGAATATGCGACCTAATTAGTCGGACTTAGGCTGCTTGTTTGACCTTACGGTCTGATCTTTCCGGGTGTTCGTCCTTGGCGGTGCGAGCACGCTGGCGCCCATCCGACCCCCCAGAACCATGATTCGACTCTCCAAGAGCACCGACTACGCGCTGATGGCGTTGGCCGATCTCGCCCTTTTGCCTGGGCGGGAGACGCTCAGCGCCCGGCGCGTCGCCGAGAGCCACAACCTGCCGCCGGAACTCGCCGCCAAGGTGCTCCAGGGGCTCAAGAAGAGCGGAATCGTGGAGACGCGGCAGGGAATCCACGGCGGCTACCGCCTCGCCCGTCCGCCCGAAGCGATTCGGATCACCGAGGTGATCGAGTCCATTGAGGGGCCGCTCGCTCTCGTCGAGTGCATGCTTGACGACAACACCTGCATCCTCACTTCCACCTGCTCGGTGCGCACTCCCTTGACCCGGGTCCACGAGCAGGTCCTCGCCACCCTTTCCGCCCTGACCCTCGCGCAGATCATCGCCGACAGCGACGCTCCCGGCCTGCGCGCGAGCGGTCCCGAACTCCCGGTACTCCAGTAACCAATCCATGCCCGAACCGCAGCAACGAACCCTCGGCGCCGCCGAAGTCGAACAACTCGTCGGACGCGAGTACGCCTACGGTTTCGTCACCGACGTCGAGACCGAGCGCGCGCCTCCCGGACTGTCCGAAGACGTGATCCGCCTCATCTCCGAGAAGAAGGAAGAGCCGCAGTGGCTCCTCGACTGGCGCCTGAAGGCCTACGAGGTTTGGCAGGGAATGACCGAGCCCACCTGGGCCAAGGTCTCCTACCCGAAGATCAACTACGACGAGATCTGCTACTACGCGGCGCCGACGAGCGCCGTGAAGGACGGGCCGCAGAGCCTCGACGACATCGATCCGGAACTCCGGCGCACCTACGAAAAGCTCGGTATCCCGCTCGTGGAGCAACAGCGCCTCTCCGGCATCGCCGTGGATGCGGTGTTCGACAGCGTCTCCGTCGCCACCACCTTCAAGGAGAAGCTCTCCGAACTCGGCGTGATCTTCGGCAGCTTCTCGGACGCGGTGAAGGAACACCCCGAACTCGTCCGCAAGTACCTCGGCACGGTGGTGCCGCACACCGACAACTTCTTCGCCAGCCTCAACGCGGCGGTCTTCTCCGACGGGTCCTTCGTCTATGTGCCGAAGGGCGTCCGCTGCCCGATGGAACTCTCCACCTACTTCCGGATCAACGCCGCCGAGACCGGGCAGTTCGAACGCACCCTGATCATCGCCGACGAGGGCAGCTACGTCAGCTATCTCGAAGGCTGCACCGCGCCGATGCGCGACCAGAACCAGCTCCACGCCGCGGTGGTGGAACTCGTCGCCCTCGACGACGCCCGCATCAAGTACTCGACGATCCAGAACTGGTACCCCGGCGACAAGAACGGGGTCGGCGGCATCTACAACTTCGTCACGAAGCGCGGAAAATGCGCCGGCGCCCGCTCCCACATCTCCTGGACCCAGGTCGAGACCGGCTCGGCCATCACCTGGAAGTACCCGAGTTGCATCCTGATCGGGGACGACTCGATCGGCGAGTTCTACTCGGTGGCGGTCACCGCGAACCACCAGCAGGCCGACACCGGGACCAAGATGATCCACATCGGCAAGAACACGAAGAGCACGATCATCTCGAAGGGCATCTCGGCCGGATACGGCCAGAACACCTACCGCGGCCAGGTGAAGGTGCTCCCGGGCGCCTCGAACGCCCGGAACTTCTCGCAGTGCGACTCGCTGCTCATCGGGCCCGATTCCGGGGCGCACACCGTCCCCTACATCGACGTGGCGAATCCGGAGGCCCACCTCGAGCACGAAGCCTCCACCTCGCGGATCGGCGAGGACCAGCTCTTTTACTGCCGCCAGCGCGGCATCGACCCGGAGGAAGCGGTGTCCCTGATCGTCAACGGGTTCGCCCGCGACGTGCTTTCGGAACTCCCCATGGAGTTCGCGGTGGAAGCCCAGAAGCTGCTCGGCGTGAGCCTCGAAGGAGCCGTGGGATGACGAATCTCCTCGAAATCTGCGGCCTGCGCGTCGAGGTCGGGGGCCGCGAAATCCTGCGCGGCCTCGATCTCGAGATTCCGGTGGGCGAGATCCACGCGATGATGGGGCCGAACGGCTCCGGGAAGAGCACCCTCGCGCACGTGATCGCGGGCCGCGAGGGCTACGACATCACGGCGGGAGTCCTCCGCTACCGCGGTGAGGACATCGCCGAGATGGAGCCCGAGGTTCGCGCCCGGAAGGGCGTCTTCCTCGCCTTTCAGTACCCGGTGGAGATCCCCGGGGTGAACAACACCTACTTCCTGAAGGCGGCGATCAACGAGATTCGGAGGCACCGCGGCCAGTCCGAACTCGACGCGGTGGACTTCCTGAGCCTGATGAAGGACCGGGCGAAGCTTCTCGACTTCGACCTGGACCTCATCAGGCGGCCGGTGAACGAGGGCTTCTCGGGCGGCGAGAAAAAGCGCAACGAGATCCTCCAGATGACCATCCTCGAGCCCACCCTGGCGGTCCTCGACGAAACCGACTCCGGGCTCGATATCGACGCGCTCCGCATCGTCGCCGAGGGCGTGAACCGGATGCGCTCGCCCGAGCGGTCCTTCCTGGTGATCACCCACTACCAGCGCCTCCTCAACCACATCGTCCCCGACCGGGTGCATGTGCTCCAGGAGGGCCGGATCGTCGAGTCGGGAGGACGGGAGCTCGCGCTCCGGCTCGAGGCCGAGGGCTACACCAAGCCGGCGGCCGTTCCGGCCTGAGGTCATGTTGGAAACGGCTGTCGCGACCGCCGAGACGCACTATCGCGACGAGATTCCGGTCTGGATCGGCGACCGGTACTCCCTTCGGCGAAGGGAAGCGGTCGAGGAGTTCTTCCAGGCCGGTGGGTTCCCCACGGCGCGGCTGGAGGACTGGCGGTTTTCGGATCTGGACGCACTCGGGCGCATCGCCTACCGGCGCTATCCCGGGGCCCCGATCCTGATGACTCCCGAGCCCCACGAGCTGCCGAAGTGGACCGCGGAATTCGAGCACCGGGTTCTGCTCGCCGACGGAATATCGCTGAACCCTGAGGATGCCCGCTCCGGGGCCGCATTGACCTTCGGGCGCCTCCCCACCGTCCCGCCCGACGACGAGGACGACGACTGGGGGTTTGTCGTGCCTCGGGCCGAGACGAACGGCGCCGGGGTGGACCTCGACGCCGCTCTCCGTCATCCCCTCGAACTGCTGAACGCCGGGCTCTTCGACTGCGGGTTCCGGGTCCGGGTCGGGCGCGACGAGGACGCCGGTCCGATCCTTCTCTATTCGCTGCGGCGCGACACCGGCCACCCGACCATGCTCCACCCGCGCTCGGTCATCGAAGTCGGTCCCGGCAGCCGGCTGACGGTCATCGAAGCCCACGACGGTGCGTCCTCCACCCCTGGCTGGACGAACCCGACCACCCTCTGCCGCCTCGGCGAAAACGCCCAACTGCGCTACGTCCGCGTCGAACTGGAGACCGGGAACCTCGCCCACACGGGCCGCGTGACGTTCCAGCTCGAGCGGAACGCCCGGGTCCACTCGACGGTGCTCTCGCTCACCGGCGGGAAGTCCCGGACCGACTCGACCGCCATCCTCAGCGCCGAAGGCAGCGAGGTGGAACTCGACGGTCTCTTCCTGGGGGTGGAGCAGGCGAAGGCCGACCAGCACACCCTCGTCATCCACGCCGCCCGGCACACCACGAGCCGCCAGCTCTTCAAGAACGTGCTCTCCGACGAGTCGAGCGCCGTGTTCGACGGCAAGGTGGTGGTGGCGCCGGGCGCGATCGGGACCGACGCGACCCAGGCGAACCGCAACCTGCTCCTTTCGAGGAAGGCCGTGGTCCACACCCGTCCCCGGCTCGAGATCAACGCCGACGACGTGAAGTGCGCCCACGGGGCGGCCATCGGCAGGCTGGACGAAGACGCACTCTTCTACCTCCGCTCCCGGGGACTCGGCCGCATGGATGCCCGGGAGATCCTGGTCCGGGGCTTCGCCGGCGAAGTCGTCGAGAAGGTTCCGGTAGAGGCGGTCCGCGGCCTCGCCGCCGAGGGGCTCCAGCGCGTTCGCGAATGCACGAGTTTCGGCAAATGACCACTACCACCGCCTACGACCTCGACACGGTCCGCGCCGACTTCCCGATCCTCCGGGAGGAGGTTCGGGGCCAGCCCATCGCCTACCTCGACAACGCCGCCAGCTCCCAGAAGCCGCGCGCGGTGCTCGACGCGGTGAACCATGTTTACGAGACCGGCTACGCGAACATCCACCGGGGCGTCCACGTTCTCTCCGAGCGGGCCACCGAGCACTACGAGCGCTCCCGCCGGCGGATGGCGAGGTTCATCGGCGCGGGATCCGCGGACGAGGTGATCTTCGTCCGCGGCACCACCGAGGGTCTGAACCTGGTGGCTTCCTCACTTGGCCGCTACTCGCTCCGCGAAGGGGACGAAGTGCTCCTGACGGGGATGGAGCACCACTCGAACATCGTGCCCTGGCAGATGGTGGCCGAGCTGACCGGCGCCCGCGTGGTCGCCGCTCCGGTCACCGACGCCGGCGAACTGGACATGGACGCTTTCGCCGCGCTCCTGAACGACCGCACCCGGATCGTCTCGGTGGTCCACATCTCGAACGCGCTCGGCACCGTGAACCCCGTCGAGGAGATCGCCCGGCTCGCCAAGGAACGCGGCGCCTACCTGGTGCTCGACGGCGCCCAGGCCGCTCCCCACCTGAAGATCGACGTACGCAGCCTCGGCTGCGACTTCTATGCCCTCTCCGGCCACAAGATGTACGGGCCCTCGGGGATCGGGGTGCTCTGGGGCCGGAAGAGTCTGCTGGAGGCGATTCCCCCCTACCAGGGCGGCGGCGAGATGATCCGGACAGTGAGCTTCGAGCGGACCACCTACGCGGAACCGCCGGCGAGGTTCGAGGCCGGAACGCCGAACATCGCGGGTCCGGTGGGGCTCGCCGCGGCGGCGGACTACCTCGAGAACCTCGGGATCGCCGAGGTGGCAAGCCATGAGGGCAGGGTCCGGGAGTACGCCGAGGCGCGGCTTTCGGAGATCCCCGGCCTGCGGGTGATCGGGACCGCGCGGGAGAAGGCGGCGGTGGTCTCCTTCGTGGTGGACGGCGTCCATCCGCACGACCTCGGCACCGTGCTCGACCAGGAAGGGGTCGCGGTGCGCACCGGACACCACTGCACCCAGCCGCTGATGGCGCGATTCGGGGTGCCCGCGACCGCGCGCGCCTCCTTCGGGCTCTACAACACCGAAGCGGAAGTGGACCGGCTGGCCGCCGGGCTCCACACCGCGCTGGAGGTCTTCCGGCCGTGAGCGGGGTGGGCGACGCGCTGCGCGACCTCTACCGGGAGGTCATTCTCGACCACAGCCGGCGGCCCCGGAATTACGGGGCGATGGACGCCGCCAACCGGCAATCCGACGGCTTCAACCCCCTCTGCGGGGACCGTCTGCGGCTGTTCCTCAGGGTCGAGGACGGCGCGGTGAAGCAGGCGTCTTTCATCGGCGACGGCTGCGCGATCTCCACCGCCTCGGCGTCCCTCCTGACGGAGGCGCTCCGGGACCTACCCGAGGAGGAAGCCCTGCAGCTCATGGAGAAGTTCCGGAGCATGGTCTCCGGCGAATCCGAGCCCGACGACGAGTACCTCGGCAAGCTCACGGTGTTCGCCGGGGTGCGCGACTACCCGACGCGGATCAAGTGCGCGACGCTCGCCTGGCACACTCTGCGGGCGGCCATCGAGCAGAGCCAGGACACCGTCCGAACGGAATAACGCCGCCAGCGGCGAGGGAAGCACCATGACCGAAGAAGCCACCAACGGAGCGACGCTCCACGACCAGGTCGTGGACGTGCTGAAGACCTGCTACGACCCCGAGATCCCGGTGGACATCTACGACCTGGGCCTCATCTACAAGATCGATGTGGACGACGCCGGCAAAGTCTGTGTGGACATGACGCTCACCTCGCCCGCTTGTCCGGTCGCCGGTAGCCTCCCTCCCGAGGTCGAGCAGAAGATCAGCCGCGTCGACGGCGTCTCGAACGTCCGCGTGGACCTGGTCTGGGATCCCCCCTGGAACCCCGACCGCATGTCCGAAGCCGCCAAACTCAAACTCGGGTTCCTCTAAGCCAAGGAGCGCCGGTCAGTTCTCCCGGTGGGGGCCTTCAGACCGGCATCGCGGCCGAAGGCCGCGAAACTCCCTTGCTAACCGCGAAGAAGCGCGGGGACGGCTTGGAACGCCGACCTCCGGTCGGCACAGCGGCCCGTAGGGCCGCGGCGGTGCAGAAGCCGAACGGTGTAGTGGCTCCCATCTCGGCGTCAACCGCAGTCCCGGTCAACCCCCCGGAGAACATCAGAACGGCACGCCGCAGAGCCGCCGGATGTGCGCCCAGCGCTTGCTCAACCACTTCGATTGTCCCGGAAGCAGCTCGCGCCGCCGCATGTCGTCCTCCTGCGCTTGGCTCCAGATCATCGAGTTGCCCATCCACCGCCAGCCGCCGCAGCGTTCGCACGTACGGCTGACACAGTCGTAGGGAAGGCTCATTGCCGTTCCGTGGCACCGGGGGCAATCCGGGCACACGGGTTCCGCGTCTTTAACAGCCTGTGGTGAAACCCACGTGAGCGCCGAGGCCCCCACCGGGAGAATTGGCCGGTCTCGGCGCTCACGTGAGTTTCACCACAGGCTGCTAGCCGGGATCGCGCTTCGACGCTACTGGTGGCTCGCTGTACGTGATGAACGAAAGTGGCGCTTTACATCATCATGATGAGGTAAAGCGGCGGTTTCACTGATCAGTGAATGCCGTGTCCCACCGCAATCGCTACCAGAGCCGCCGGACGCCGTATCGGTCGAACACCAACTCGTTCGAGACGAGAACGAGATCGTGGATGAGCGCCTGGGCGATCAGCACTCTGTCGAACGGATCACGGAGCGGCCCCGATAGACCGCCCGCCCGACTCGCATCGCGAACCGTGATGCCTAGTTCGGCGAAGCCCTGTCCCGCAATCCCGGACCGAACATCCTGCGCGATCAGTTCGCCCCCCGACAGTTTGCCGAGGCGGTGTTTCGTCGTGATCTCCCAAGCCGAAGCGGCGCTAACCAGAATCTCGTTCGTTTCATTGGCTATGGCGCGGCGGGCTGGCGTGGACAGCCGTTCGCTGCCGCCCAACCACCACAGGAAAGTGTGCGTATCGAGGAGCAGCCGCACCGGCTACCTCTCCCAGGCTTCCAACTCGGTTTCCGAGAGCGGTTCGAAGAAGCTGTCGGGCACGACGAGCCGTCCCTCCATCGCACCGAACTGGCGCTTTCCGCGCTCTTTGCACGGAACGAGCCGAGCCACGGGAGTGCCGTTGCGGGCGATGACCACCTCTTCTCCCGCTTCAACCTGAGCCAGCAGGCGGGAGAGATGCGTCTTGGCCTGATGGACATTCACCGTAGCCATAGGGAGCCTCCGTTCACGGCTTTAGTCAACAGTATGACTAAGCATCACTTCCGTGTCAAACCAGCTTCCTGCTCAACGCCGCAGGCGCCCCGCGCTGCCCTCCGGAGCCCTTTTCCGGGTGGCGCCAGCCTCCGGCTGGCGATGCCGGCCTGAAGGCCGGCGGCCCCTAGTCCCCGTCCCGTCCGCGCTCGGCGGCCGTCTGGACCAACTCGTCGAAGATGCGTTGGTCCAGGCCGTTCCCCATCCGCTCCGGGTGCCACTGCACCGCCAGGCAAGGCCACCCGCTGCCGGCTGACGCCCCGTTGTATTCGACGCCCTCGATGATGCCGTCCGGCGCGTGGGCGACGGGGACGAGCCCCTCTCCCAGCCGGTCCACCGCCTGATGGTGGATGCTGTTCACGCTGCGTTCGGTGACCCCGAGGATCCGGCCGAGCCGGCTCTCCGCGTCGATCGTCACCGGATGCCGGAACGCGACCGCCTCCGCCGGCACTCCGGGGACGGGCGGGTGGTTCGCGCGGTCGCTGATGTCCTGGTGCAAGGTGCCACCAAGCGCGATGTTGAGCGCCTGCATGCCCCGGCAGATCCCGAAGAACACAACCCCCGCGTCGCGGGCGGCAACCGTCAGCGCGACGTCCCAGGCATCCTCCTGCAAGTCGATTTCGGTGCTGACCCCCTCATCGCGTCCGCTGTAGGTGGACGGCGAAAAGTCGCCGCCGCCGGTGAGCACCAGCGCGTCCACCGAGGCAACCGCGTCGGCGGCGGCGCTCAGGGGCGCCGGGGGCAGGATGAGAGGGATGCCGCCTGACTGGCGGACGCAGTCCACGTACTCCTCGGCGAGCGTGAAGAGCTGTTCGGGACCTCCGACCATCGTATGTACCGGACGCTTCCAGGCGGTGAGCCCAATTCGCGGCCGGCGGCGTTTGGGCTTGCTCATCGCGCCGCCGCCCGCGGGGCGCGAATGCCCCGGAATTCCCAGTCGCCGCCGAGCGCGGTCGAGCGCACCTCTTCGGATTCGGTCGGCTGCGCTCCGTAGCCGGCGGGGATGGACGCCTCCCCCGCGACCACCGGGTTCACCAACCGGCCCAGTCCCTCCACTTCGACCGCCACCTCGTCGCCTGGCTCCACGGGCCGCGAACCCGCGGGGGTGCCGGTGAAGACGAGATCGCCCGGGAGCAGGGTGTGGGTCCGGGACAGGTCGGCGACCAGGTAGTGCGGGTCCCACGCCATCTCGTCGGTGTTGCCGGACTGGCGCACCTTGCCGTTCACCAGCGTGCGGATGTTCCGTCCCCGGAAGTCCCATCCGGAAACCACCTCGTCCACCACCGGACACAGGGTGTCCGCCCCTTTCACGCGCAGCATGGAGCCCGCGTCGGTGTCCCGGAAGTCGTGAAGCCCGAAGTCGTTGCCGATCGTGTACCCGGCCACGAACCGTCCGGCATCCTCCGGCTCGATTCCCCGGCACCGGGCTCCAATCACCGCCACGATTTCCCCCTCGAAGTTCAGGTAGCGGCAGCCCTGCGGGCGGACCACCGGTTCGCCGCTGCGGATGAGGGCCGACGGAGGCTTCAGGAAGTAGGTGGGCGCCTTCGGAAGCCGCGCCCCGAACTCCTCAACCCGGCTGCGGTAGTTGAGATGAACACAAACGATCTTGCTCGGATTCATCGGAACGGGAGAGGTTACCAATCACGAGACCTCGGTTGGGCTCATCTTTCCTCCTCGCCTCCGCACCCGCTTCCCGGCATACCATCCGGGCAGTGACGACGAACGGACGGACGAAAGCCCCAGGCGGCTTCGAGGCGATCGTTTCCCACGACACCTACACGTTGGGGGTGCCCTGGGATCTCTTCAAGCGGATGCGGGAGCGGGGAGCCCCCTGCTGGGTCGAGGAGGAAGACGGGGCCGGCTTCTGGGCGCTCACCCGGCACGCGCATGTCTTCCAGGCCAGTTCGACGCCGCGCGACTTCTCCTGCGCCCGCGGCATCCGGCTCGAGGAACTAGGCGACGACGAACTGGCCGCCCGCCGCACGATGATGGAGTACGACGGCGCTGAGCACGCCCGGCTCCGCCGGCTGGTCGGAGCCGGCTTTTCCCGGAAAACCATCGCCATCTACGAAGAATCGGTGCGTGAGCTCGCGGGCAGCGTGCTCGACCGGGCCCTCGAACTCGGCGAGCTGGACTTCGTGGAGGAGGTCTCCCGCGAGCTGCCCATCCGGATGCTCTGCCGCATCCTGGGCGTTCCCGAGGAGGACGCCGGCGAACTCGTGGAGTGGGGGGACGCGCTGATCTCGAACGCCGACCCCGAGTTCTCGATGGCGGTCATCGATCAGGAGGACACCGAAGCCTTCCGCCTGCTGCCGTTCCGGAGCCCGGCGGCGCGCTCCGTCTTCGAATACGCGAGCCGGATCCGCGAGGAGCGGCTCCGCCGTCCCACCGAGGACGTCATCTCCGCGATGCTCGCCGAGGATGCCGCCGGCCGGCCGCTCACCGAGCTGGAGTTCCAGAACTTCTTCCTGCTGCTCATCGTGGCGGGGAACGAGACCACCCGCCACACCATTTCCCACGGCCTCCTGGCGCTGCTCGATCATCCGGCCGCCTACGAGGCCCTGGGAGGAGCGATCGGCGACCGGGCGCTGTTCGAGTCGGCCACCGAGGAGATCCTCCGCTGGACCTCGGTGACCATGCACTTCCGGCGCACCCTCACCCGGGATCTCGACCTCGACGGCGTTCGGATGCGCCGGGGCGACAAGACCGCCCTCTGGTACATCGCGGCGAACCGCGACCCGGACGCCTTCCCGGAGCCCGACCGCTTTGACATCCGCCGGGACCCGAACCCCCACCTGGCCTTCGGCGCCGGCCGGCACGTCTGCCTCGGCGCCTGGCTCGCGCGCCTCGAGGTCCGGGTCACTTTCGAGGAGCTCTTCCGCCGGATCCGTGCGGTGGAGCTCACCGGTCCGCCCGACCGGCTCCGCTCCAACTTCATTCACGGGGTGAAGCACCTGCCGGTGCGCCTCGTCCCCCGCTGATTCCGGAGGTTCCCATGCCCCACCGCCCGCCGTCCCCGCTCGCGCAGCTCGCCGTCCCGCTGGCGCTTGCCGCCCTCCTGCTCGCTCCGGCTCCCGCTCCGGCCCAGGGTCCATTCACCCTCGAACAGGTGATGTCCGCGCCGTTCCCGACCGCGCTCACCGCGAGCCCCGATGGGTCCCGGGTTGCCTGGGTGTTTGACGAGCAGGGCGCCCGGAACGTCTGGGCGGCTGCCGCTCCGGATTTCGGGGGACTCCGCTTCACCTCCTTCGAGGGCGACGACGGGACCACCATCCACAGCCTCGCATTCAGCCGCGACGCACTTCACATCGCCTTCATCCGCGGCGACGGCCCCAACCGAGCGGGCGAGCTCCCGAACCCGACGAGCGATCCGGCGGGAGTGGAGCAGGCGCTGTGGGTCATCGAGGGGGCGGAACACCGCCGCATCACCGAGCCGGCGGCCTCGCCGCTCTTCACCGCCGACGGGGACTCGATTCTGTTCCTGCGCCGGGGCCGGGTCTGGAAAGTCGGGCTCGAGGCGGACGCGGAGCCCGAACAGCTCATCCACGGGCGGGGCTCCTTCGGGAACCTGCGCCTCTCCCCGGACGGCGGCCGCCTCGCCTTCGTGTCCTCCCGCGGGGCGCACTCCTTCGTGGGGGTCTACGACTTCGGCGCGAAAACCGTCCACTACCTCGATCCGGCAGTGGACCGCGACGGCTCGCCGGCCTTCTCGCCCGACGGGACTTCGCTCGCGTTCGTCCGCCAGCCGCCGGTGCTGGCGCCCTACCTCTTCATCCCCCAGCGCGAGGGTCCGTCCTGGAGCATCCAGGTGGTGGACTTCGACCGTGACGGAATGCCGGGCCACGTCCGCGAGGTGTTCCGGGCGTCCGAGGGCAAGGGCAGCGTCTTTTCCGGCACCGCCTCCGCCAACCAACTCCACTGGACCGGCGACGGCCGCATCCTCTTCCCTTGGGAGCGCGAGGGCTACCGGCACTTCTACGCCGTACCCGCGGCCGGAGGCGAGCCGGAAGCCGAGCCGGAAGCACTGACCTCCGGCGTCTTCGAGATCGAGTACGCGGTCGGTGACGGGAAAGGGGGCCTCATCGCCGCCACCAACCAGGACGACATTGACCGCCGCCACCTCTGGCGCCTCGCCGCGGGCGCGGCCGCCAAGGCCTTGACCGCGGGCGGCGGGGTCGAGACGCTCCCGGTGCCCGTAGAGGGCGGAGTCGCCTACCTCGGCGGCGACGGGCGCCGTCCGCTCCAGCCGATGATCCAGCTCGACGGTAAGGACGTGCGGGCGCTCGCCCCGGACGCCTTCCCGGCGGACTTCCCGCTCGAGCACATGGTGGATCCGGAACCGGTGGTCTTCGCGGCCGCCGACGGCATGAAGATCCACGGCCAAATCTTCCGTCCGGCGGCCGGCTCCGGCGTCCCCGGTCCCGGCGTGCTCTTCCTCCACGGCGGCTCCCGCCGGCAAATGCTGCTCGGCTGGCATTACATGGGCTACTACTCGAACTGCTACGCCTTCCACCAGTACCTCGCGAGCCGCGGCTTCACGGTGATCGCGGTGAACTACCGGAGCGGCACCGGCTACGGCATGGAGTTCCGGGAGGCGCTGAACTACGGCGCGAGCGGCGGGGCCGAGCACCAGGACGTGCTCGGGGCCGGTCGCCACCTTGCCGACATGTCCGGCGTGGACGGCGACCGGATCGGACTCTGGGGCGGCTCTTACGGCGGCTATCTCACCGCGATGGGCCTTTCGCGGGCGTCAGACCTCTTCGCTGCCGGGGTGGACATCCACGGGGTCCACGACTGGAACCGCACCATCCAGGGGTTCATCCCGAGCTACGAGCCGGACCACTACGAGGAGCGGGAGCGGCTCGCCTTCGAGTCCTCACCCCTCTCGACGGTGGATGGCTGGCGCTCTCCGGTGCTGCTCGTCCACGGGGACGACGACCGGAACGTCCCCTTCAACGAGACCATCGAACTCGTGGAGAAGCTGCGCGAACTCGGCGTCGAGCACGAACTCCTCATCTTCCCCGACGAGATCCACGGCTTCCTCCGCCACGAGAACTGGCTCGAGGTCTTCCGCCGCAGCGCCGACTTCTTCATGCGGCACCTGGCGGCCAGAGGTGCGCCGACCGGAGGCTGAGCGGAACCCTTCTTCGCTATAAGGCGATCTCCTGATCCACTCCTCGAGAGGAGTTGATAGTGCTGCCGGGGTGCACATCCACGGCGGCCGCGATGACCTGAGCGTCGCGGCAGACTCCTGACAGACTCAGACGGGGATTAGGTTGAGGCCTTCCACTCGTCGGAAATCCGTGTCTTCGGCGACCAGAGGACACTTGAGCAAGAGCGCGGTCGCGGCAATCCAGGCGTCGGCCGGTTGCCAGGCGCCTGCCCGTTTCCTGTTGCCGGACGCGCAGCCTGGCAGAGACCTCGACAAGTTCGGGATTGGGCCAGATCACTTCGTATTGCCTGAGATGACGGTTTAGATCGTTGATCCGCCGCTCGCCCCATCCTGCCTTGTAGGCTCCAAACCTCACCTCCTCCAGCGTTTGGAAGGAGATGACAGCTCGTTTGCCCCGGATCTGTTCTGCCAGTTCGGAGCTTTTTCGCCGCCTCGGAACAGTAGGGAAACGGCGCTCGTGTCCAGGACTACGAGGTCACGAGCGGCCGCCCCTAGACTTCTCGTCCCTCCCGAATGGCGTGCCGGAAAGAGGCCCACTCTTCCTCCGTTAGGTCAATCGTCACAAGGCGATCAGGCTCGAACAGCCGAGGGTTGGGGTCGGCCAGAAACTCTTCAAGATCGAACGGCTCTGCGGGGTGTGCCCGTTTGATTTGCTGAACGGCAACCCGACCCCATTGATCGTCTCTTCCGAAACGCCCGGTCCCGATGATCCCGACGTACTGGTTCGCGAGCTCTCGCATCCTCTCGTCCAATACGGGATCGAAACGTAGAACTACGTGGCGACCAACGGCACGGTGGAGTTGGGCGGTGTTCTCCTTCCAGTTCACCTCCTTCAGCCATCCCTCCAGTGCCGCTTCCTCCGGGTCGGGTCGAGCCTGGCGGACATGCTCGATGGGCTCTAGTTCCAGCCGGCGGGTATTCCCATTGCCGTCTCCCAGGAATACGCGCAGGTCCGGTGGAAGGCTCCGCTGGACATCGCGAAGCGGGGCCGTCACGTTGCTGGGCAGTCGCGCATCTTCTTTCCCATCCCAATCGAGCAAGGTTTCCAGGGCGCGCTGTCCGTGATCCTCTAGCAATTGGTCTTGACCCTCCCGAGTTCCCAGTGCGGCCTTGAAGACGAGCGAACCTTGGCGAGCGTTCCGCACCCGGAGCGCGCTCTGGGTCCGAACCAGGGGGGGATGGGCTCGGAGCCCTCGCCGCAGCCGGCGAAATGTCCTGCCAGGCGGTGCAACGCATCCTGAACGCCTTTGAGCGTGTTCGTCAGGCAGTCAAATGGGACCCCCTGCTCTTCCACTTCAGGCCCGTCGAATGTGATGGTCAGTCGCTTCGTTGCACGCGTCCTCCAGATTCAGAATGTAACGCAGTCCGGTTCCGGGAAGTTCTGGCGGGGAACCCGAATCGCCCGCCTCGGGCGGGCGGCGCCGAGCCCCAGCGGGAGAAACGCCCATGATCGGGCCCTCCTGCGCACCCTCGCCCGTCACGAAAAAGACGCGGCCCTCACCTTGGCATGGCGCAACGTCATCGGCGCTGGTTTCGCGCTCCCGCGCGATGCCGGCCGGAGGTCCGGCGCTCCGCTGTCGCGCGCCATCCCGCCCTCAGGGGTATGCGCCGAGAAGGGAGCCGTCCCGACGGTTGGGCTCAGCGCCGCCGCGGCCCTGCGGGCCGCTGTGCCGGTGTGAACACCGGCGTTCCCGGGCCTGCGCGCTCCCGATCTCCAGTCCCGCAACCGGTCAGCCGATCGGGTCTCCGTTCTCGAACGCGCGCTCGAGGTGCAGTTGCTGCAGCCGGAGGGTGAGCGGGCCGCGTGACCCGGTGCCGATCCGCCGCCCGTCCACCTCGAGCACCGGTGCCAACCCTCCCATGGTGCCGGTCGTGAACATCTCGTCGGCGGTGTAGACCTCCGTCAGCGAGAGGTTCTTCTCGACCACCCGAAGGCCGTCTTCCCGGGCTGCCTCGATCACGGCCGCCCTGGTGACTCCGGGCAGGCAGTTGTCGGTGTGCGGTGTGTGCAGCGCGCCGTTTCGAATCACGAAGACATTCGTGGCGTTCGTTTCGGCGACGAATCCGCCGAGGTCCAGCATGAGAGCGTCGTCCGCGCTGGCGAGATTGGCCTGAATCTTGGCGAGGATGTTGTTGATCAGGTTGGCGTGGTGGATCTTCGAATCGAGGCACTGCGGGCTGTTCCGGCGAATCGAGGAGGTGATCAGGCGGATGCCTTCGGGGTCCTGGACCAGCGGCTTCCACTCGGCCAATACGATGAGCGTGCAGCCGGACCGGTTCCATTCGGGGCTCATTCCCGAGGTCACCTTCTCCCCGCGCGTAAGGGTGAGGCGAATGTGAACGCTGTCCCTCATGCCGTTGGCTCGCAGGGTCTCGAAAAGGGCGGCCCTCACCGTTTCCCGGGCCGGCACACCGGAAAAAGCCATCGCGTGCGCAGACCCGAACAGCCGGTCCAGGTGCCGGTCGAGGTCGGCGATTCGCCCTCGATAGACGCGCAAGCCCTCCCAGACCGCATCGCCGCCTTGTACCGAACTGTCGAATACGGACACCTTCGCCTCCGATCGGGGTTTCAGCTCGCCGTTGACCGAGATCAGGATGTCGGCATTTCGCGGATCGGGGAGTTCCATGTTCGTCTCCAACAGAAAAAGGGGCGCGCTGCCCGGAACTGACAGCAGGGTCGGACCGGATCAGCGCGCGGCGCCGATCAGCAGCAATTCCGTCTGCCGCGGCACGAAGTACTCCACCCCGTTGTCCGTGATCCGCGCGTTGGCCACCCTGCGGCGCGTCACGCGGCCTCCAGCGGCGTGATGTCCGAGAGGTCGGCGGTTTTGCGGGCGCATGCGAGGTCGTATGCCCGCTGCAGATTCATCCAGAACTCCGCGGTGTTGCCGAAGAACTTCGAGAGCCTCATCGCGGTATCAACCGTCAACGCCGTTTCCCCCTTCACAAGCCGCTCGATCCGTGTCCGGGGCACTTTCAGCCGTCGCGCGAGTGCGATCGCACTCATGCCGAGGGGCTCGAGGTACAGCTCCACGAGCACTTCGCCTGGGTGACAGGGGTTTTCGATCAGCGTCATCTTCCGACTCCTCTCAGTGGTAGTCCACGATTTCAACATCTGCCGGGCCCCGATCGGTCCACACAAAGCAGATGCGCCATTGGTCATTGACGCGGACCGAATACTGGCCGACTCGGCCGCCTCGAAGCGTCTCTAGTCGGTTGCCCGGCGGAAACCTGAGATCGTCAAGGACCGTGGCGGCGTCCATCGCCGTGAGGAGGGCGCGTGTCCGTCGGACCAGGTCGCTCGGGAACCCTTTGCCATAGAGATCCCGAACCGCACCTGCCGCAAGCCGGCCCCTCGTACTCACGATCATGACCAGTATGTATCATAGCGTGATACGCGCGTCGGAGACGCTGACCTGGGGTACGAAACCGCCCCGCGCGTGAGGGAGGAGCCCCCACCGGGAGGAACCTCCATGATCGGGTCCGCCTGCACACCCCGCCGACATGAAAAGGCGCGTTCGGGGGTAGGGGGAGCGGTGAGCGGTCGCGGCATCGGTGCTGGGAGAGGGTGCGGCCCTCACGTTGGCATGGCGCAGTGTCATCGGCGCTGGTTTCGCGCTCCCGCGCGATGCCGGCCGGAGGCCGGCGTTCCAAGCCGTCCCCGCGCTTTTTCGCGGTTGGCGACGCGCGATCTCGCTGCGCTTTGCGCAGCGGTGCCGACCTGGAGGTCGGCGTTCCCTTGCCAGCGGAGCCATCCCGATGGTCGGCGTCCCGGCGCGACGGCATTTTCACAGCAACTGGGCCGCCTGGGTTGCACCACGGGCTGTTAAGGCAGGGTCGGACCGGATCAGCGCGCGGCGCCGATCAGCAGCAATTCCGTCTGCCGCGGCACGAAGTACTCCACGCCGCTGTCCGTCAGCCGCGCGTTCTCCTCAATCCGAATCGGCAGGACCATGCTGTCCCACTCCGGAATCGGGGTGCTGACGTGCAGCTCCACCGAGTACCAGGCCTCCGCCGCGAGCGGATACCGCACCCGGTCCCCGTAGGCGAAGGGCCAATCCACCGCGACCCGGGCCCCGATGTCGTGGGTCGAATTGCCGACCGAGTGGGAGTAGACGCCGACCTCGGGTTGAGTCGGATCGGTCTCGACCACCCCGCCGGTCTTCGGTTGGCCGGCGTGGTAGCCGAGCAACCCGACGTCCTCCATGGTGGTGTCCCACACCTCGTGAGCGATCGCTCCCGGCTTCATGTTGACCGTCAGGATGTCCGTCACCTCCATGGCCTTGGCGAAGGCGTTCCGGATGCTCTCGGGGGGCTCGGTCTCTCCGGGCCGGAGCACGTAGGCGGTGCGTTTGATGTCCGTCCGGTAGTCGAGATAGCCGAGTCCGGCGTCCACCGAAAGGATGTCGCCGGGCTGCACCGTGTGGTCCGGGGTGTTTGTGGGCAGCGTCTCCCCGTTCCGGGTGATCCGGACCCCGGGCAGGAACTCATTGATCAGCCCGAGTTCCATCGCCCGCTGCCGCATCCACCAGTGGATGTCGTCCGCCGTGGTCTCGCCCACCTTCACCACCGCGTCGGAAAAAGCCTCTTCCTCCCAGGCGACCGTCCACGCGGCGAGGCCGCGAAAGACCTCGATCTCGTCGGCGATGTGAATCTGTCGGAAGTCGCGGACCACCAGTTCCGCCGACACCATCCGCGACGTGTATTCCGGCCCCAGGTTCTCCTCGAGAAACGTCCTGAGCGTCCACGTCAGCCCGTCCGCCATCGGTAGCGTCGGCGAGACGTTGATGCCGATCCGCTCCGGGTCCCGTTCCTCGATGACCTTCCTCAGGTGCGGGATGACGCCTGCTTCGGTGTAGCCGTAGTAGATGAGTTCGTCGTAGGCATCGCGGATGGTGGTGTCGCGCAGCTCGTGCGACCCGATGAAGATCTTCTCCGGTGTATCTCCGCCGCGGTCGAAGAAGACATAGGCGTTCCGGACACCGCCCCAGCCCCCTCCGATCTCCGAGAGGATCGGATCGACGTGGTGTTCGCGGCTGAACACGAGCCAGAGATCGATGTCGTGCGCCCGCATCGCCGGGAGCAGGACGCTGTCGAGACGCTTCGCGACCAGATCCTTCCGGATCTCGAAGCGCGCCTGGGCGCCCGGGATCGGGAGCGACTCGGTGGGACGAACAGCGTCGCTTGCCGCGCCCCCGTCCCCGGAGCCGCCGCAGGCGCCGGCGGCCAGAACCGCCAGCACCGTCGGGAAAAGCAGTGCGTTTCGGATCATCGCGTCACCTCACGATTCGGTTCGGGCGCCATCCCACGATCCGGTCGACAGCGGCACCGGACCGCCCTCGCCGGCAAGCGGTGGGAGAGTGTCTCTCTGGGCTCCCACGATCGAAAACGACCTCCAAGCACACAAGAAAACACATGACTGTTGATGTCATCATGACACCAGGGCCGAATCGTCCTGTCCTCAACGACTTCCGGATTGCCATTTGCCAAGCGGCGTGCCGAAGCAGTCTAATAGCAAGTCCGCGTCTGCGGGTTGGTTGTGCACCCTGCAAATCCAATCGCTGCGCTGGCCGTCTCACTTCGCGTGGATTCTCACTCGCAACCGTCCGTTCGCTGGTCAGCCAACGGACGGCGAGTCTCCGGCCGCGCGAATTTCCAATCCGATCAGTTTTTTCCCGGGAGGGGGTAGTTCCTGCCATGCGTTCAAGACGACCACGACTTAGTACACCAGCACTTGTCGCACTTCTGTGCGCCGGAGCCATCGCCTTGGTCTCCGGTCCCGTCGCGGCTCAGGTCGTGGGCGGGAACATCTCCGGCACCGTCGCGGATGGCTCGGGCGGCACCCTGCCCGGCGCGACCGTGACGGTCCTGAACACCGGGACCGGTTTCGCGCAGATGCTCACCACCGGATCCGCCGGCACTTTCCGGGCGGTTGCCCTCCAACCGGGGGTCTACGTGGTCACGGCGGAACTCTCCGGCTTCGCGACCCAGCGGCGTGAGATCGAACTTCTCATGGGCTATGAACTCCAGGCGGATTTCACGCTTGATCTGGCCGGAGTCGAAGAAGTTGTCACCATTACGGCCGAAGCTCCCCTGGTGGAGCTCACCAAGGCGCAGCCATCCTCGGTCGTGACCAACGAGCAGGTGGAGGATCTTCCGGTGCTGAACCGGAACTTCCTGGCTCTCGCGACGATCATGCCGGGCGCCACGCCGCACTACCAGAAGTTCGCGGCGGTGAAGTTCGGCGGGGCGGCGGATCAGAGAAACGCCTATTCGACGCTGATTGACGGCGGCGACATTGACGACGCCATCTGGGGAAATCCATCCATCAACATCGCCCAGGATGCGGTGCAGGAGTTCAAGGTCTATCGGAACCAGTTCGACGCGCAGTACGGCGCCGCCCTCACTGCGGTGGTGACGACGGCGACGAAGTCGGGGACCAACGATCTCAGTGGCACCGGCTATGTCTTCGCCCGCGACGAACGCTTCAGTTCCAAGAATGAGTTCGCCAACGAGAAGCCGCCTTTCGATGAGCAACGGTACGGCGCCACCTTGGGCGGGCCCCTCGTGCGCGACCGGACGCACTTCTTCGGCAGCGTCGAATACCACACTGTGGACAACAGCCGGATCATTTCCCTCGCGCCCAGCAATCCCTTCGCGGCGCGCGAGAACGGAGTGTTCTCCGCCGGCACGACGAAGCAGCTAGCTCTCGCGAAGCTGGATCACCGCTTCAATCAGGACAACGCGCTCTTCGTTCGATACGCCCTCGACAACTACAACGGCGAGCGGACGAACACCCCCAGTTCGGCTACGCAGTTCGTGGACGATCACACCCGAGCTCACAGCCTGGTCGTGGAAGACAACTGGATCCTCTCTCCCGACACCGTCAACACCCTGCGGTTTCACTACCTGAATCACAACGTCGAGACCACGCCGCACAGCTTCGATCCGGGCATCAATCGTCCGTCGGTCACGACCGGACAGAATTTCACCCTGCCGCAGTTTTTCCCTCGCGAGCGTTTCTCGGTGTATCAAACGCTGTACGTGAACAAGGAGAATCACAACATCAAGATCGGCGGCGACTTCACGGTCGCGACGCACGAGTTCGAGGCCCACTTCAACGAGAGCGGGCAATGGCACTTCGGTACCGACGAGCCGTTCAACCCGGCCGATCCGGCCACCCACCCCTTCGCTTTCGTCAAGCAGACTCCCGGGTTCTACGACTACAAGTCGAGCCAGATCGGGCTCTACCTGCAAGACGACTGGCAGGCGGCCGACAACATACAGATGAACCTCGGCGTTCGCTACGACATCGACACGAACATCCGCCTCAACGACGTGTACGCTGACATCAGCGCCAATCCGGCCTACGCCGGCATTGACAACTTCGTCCGTTCCGACCGCGGCACCGACATGAACAACCTGCAGCCGCGGATAGGGCTTACGTGGGACGTGGGCGGCCGCGGCAACCTGGTCGTGCGCGGTGGCGCCGGGTTCTACGTGACTCGCAACCGCCCCTGGTTCCAGCTCACCACCCAGGACCGGTTGGTCGGGACCGCCGTCCGGATCGGCGATCCGGCGCTGCTCGCGAACTATCCCGACCAAAACGCCGCACTCGGCGGGAAGAGTCTGGAGGAGTTCGTGTTGGGCGGCGCGCGGTCCGTATTCCTCATTGATGACGACTACCAGCTTCCCCAGTCGAGGACGGCGACGATCGGGTTCGGCTGGCAGATCAACCCGCAGACCTCGCTGGACGTGGACCTGGTTCACAGCTACGCCGACCAGCAACTCGGGGCGCTGGACGACAACCTTCCCGCGAGCGGGCGCATCAGCGCCGACAACCCGAGGCCGGTCGCCGGGTTCAGTGAGGTCAAGGTCATGACCAACTTCACGGAAACCTGGTACGACGCGCTGGAGGTCCAGCTCCGTCGCAGAGTCCGCGGCGGCGACAGTTTGCAGTTGTCCTACACCCTGTCACGGAGTTACCGGAACGGGGTAGGGCACTACCAGTGGTATCCCGGGACGATGCGGGACTTCGTGAGCGGAGCGCGCAAGGAAGAGGGGTACAGCGACCTCGACAACCGTCACAACTTCACCGTCGCCGGTTCGACAGTCCTTCCCTGGGACATCCAATTGAGCGGCATCTTCCGGGTGTTGAGCGGCAACCCGGTGCGCGCCGAAGCGGGCTTCGACATCGACGGCGACAACCAACGCCAGCACGACAAACCGCCCGGCCTCGCGCATACGGTGGGGCGCACGGATGTCGACCAGGCCCTGGGGATCATCAACGACCTCCGGGCCAGCATCGGTCGGGATCCCATTGATCGTTCGCTGCTCGATCTCGACACCTTCTTCAACGTGGACGTGCGGGTAACGAAGATCATCCCGTTCGGCGCGGCCCAGCAGTTGGAACTCTTCCTCGAGGGCTACAACCTGACGAACCACGTGAACTACTACGGGTCGAATCGCAACATCAACTCCGCATCGTTCCTGGTCCGGAGGCGAGCCCGCGACGCCCGGCAGTTCCAGGGCGGAATTCGCTACCGGTTCTGACGCGCAGCCCGGGCGCCGACGAAGCGCCGCCGCCGCACGACCTGCGGCGGCGGCCGCCGGGAACCCGGTCGGGTGAGACCTGCACTCGGTCACAACTACCAATGGAGACCTGAAATGAGTCAATGCGCCAGACGGCTTTCGTTCGGAATGGCCGGCGTGCTGCTTGCCGTTCTCGCCCCGCTCACCGCGTCGGCGCAGACAAACAAGCTCGCCCTGGTGGGCGGGATGCTTCTCGACGGCTACGAAGTCCCGCCCCTCCATCACGCGGCGGTGCTCATCGAGGGGGAGCGCATCGTTCGGGTGGGGCCGGCGGCGGAGATCGAGATCCCGGCGGACTACCAGGTCGTGGACACCAGCGGCAGGACAATGTTGCCCGGGCTCATCGACCTTCACGCCCATCTCGTCATCCTGGGACACGGTGACTACGGTGAGTGGTTCCCGTGGGTGGAGGAGCGCGGCCGCGAAGAGACGATCGACGAGGTCATGGCCATCTCGGCCAAACAGTTGCTCATGGCCGGCGTCACCTCGGCGATGGATCTCGGAGGGCCGCTCCGCGGCAGCCTGAACGTTCGGGACCGCGTGAACGCGGGCGAGATCCCCGGACCGCGGCTCTGGATGAGCGGGCCGTGGCTCGCGCGCCGGGTGGGCGTCTTCCCGCCGGACTACCAGATCGAGGTCACGAACTCCGAAGGAGCGGCGCGGTCGGCGGAGGAACTCGCCGACGCCGGGGTGGATGTGATCAAGGCCCACTCGGGCCTCACCCTCGAGGACTACCGGGCCATCGTCGAGGCCGCGCACCGGCGTGACCTCCGGGTCCACGCCCATGTCTACGCCCCGGAGGATGTGCGGAACGCCCTGGAGGGCGGGGTGGATGTGCTGACCCACGCCGGTTCGGCGGGAACTCCGCCGTACCCGCCCGAGCTGCTGCGGGACATCGTGGTCCGCGGGACTCCCGTCGTGATCACCGGAGCGCACCGGGTGTGGGTCTTCCCTGCGACCGTGGACTTCCCCGAGCGGCTTCAGGACCCGCGTCTCAAAGAGGATCTGCCGAAGGACATGTACGACGAGATGCAGCGCACCTTCGAGAACTTCCACACCCTGCGCTACTTCCGGACCACTCCCCGCCAGATGTTCTTCGGCGACGCTTCGCTCGGACAGTTCATAGAGGCCGGCGCGGTCATGGGTATGGGTACCGACTCGGGGACGCCGATGAACTTCCACACCGAGGCGATGTGGAGGGAGATCAAGTCCCACGTGGATCTCGGAATGTCGCCGCAGCGGGCCATCGTGGCCAGCACCCGCGTCAATGCCCGGATTCTGGGCGTTGCTGCTGACCTCGGCAGCATTGAGGCCGGCAAGCTGGCCGATATCATCGTGGTGAAGGGCGATCCGCTCTTCAACATCACGGCCCTCGCCGATGTCGAAACCGTGGTCAAGGGCGGACGGATCTTCAAGGGCGGCACGGCTCGCTGATTCGCCGCGAACACAGCGGGGGGGAGCACGCATCGATCCATGACTCGACGACTACTGGTCCGCTGGGCCCTTTCCCTCCTCGCGGTCGCGCCGCTTGCGCGGGTCCGTCTCTTCGCCCAGGTGAGGAGCCTCGACGAGTCGGATGCGGAGACGCTCGGGGCGCTCGCGAAGGTGGCGCTCCCGAGTTCGCTCGGAGCCGAGGGGGCGGAGGGAGTGGCCCAGGACTTTCTCCGCTGGATCGGAGGCTACCGCGCAGGAGCCGAGATGAGTCCCGGCTACGGGATCCCCCGCGTCCGCAGGACTCCAGACCTGGATATCTCAAGCTACCGGCCCCAGCTCTTGGTTCTCCGAGAGGGCATGCGGGACGGCGGTTCCGACGCCGAGACCAGGAGGTTGATCCGCGCAGGTCTCGAGGAAGCCGGTATCGAGTCGCTTCCCTCCCGACCCGACGGACGACACGTGGTGGCCGATTTGCTCAGCTATTACCTGGGCAGCAGCGAGGCGCGCGACCTCTGCTACCAGGCCGAGATACGCCGCTACACCTGTCCCGGACTCTCCGGATTGGACGAGAAACCGGCGCCGCTGCGGCGGGCGTAGGAGAGTGGTGATGCAGACCTACGAGAGCGACGTTTGCGTCGTGGGCGGCGGCATCTCCGCGGCCCTGATCTCCCAGAAACTCTCCGAGCTGGCGCCGGACGCCACCGTCACCGTCCTGGAAGCCGGGGACCGCTTCTTCGATCTCCGAGCCCGCAGCCGGAACCGTCGGCGCTGGCTCGACTATCGCGAAAACGCCTGGCCGGGAGACTTCATCGAGGACCAGGAGGCCGAGGGCATGATTTCCCGCACCATGGCGGTGGGCGGGTCGGCCCTTCATTGGGGAGCGGTGTGCAACCGTTTCTCGCGGGAGGATCTTGAGCTGCGCTCCCGTTACGGGCTGGCGGTGGACTGGCCCATCGAATGGGCGGAGTTCGAGCGGTTCACCTGCGAGGCGGAGCGGCGCCTGGGAGTGCAGGGCGAAGAGGCGCCGTATCCCGAAGATCGGCCTTCGGCGCCCTACCCGATGCCGCCGATGCCGCTCTCCTACAACCTGCAGCAACTGAAGCGCTGGGCGCAAGAGAGCGGCATCCGGTTCCAGGGAACGCCCGAGGCCAAAAACACCGTTCCCTATGACGGCCGGAGCGTGTGCATGCGCTGCAACACCTGCTCGGTGTGCCCCACCGGCGCGCGCTACTCGCCGGACTTCACCTTCCGGAGGCTGCTGGACGAGAACCGGCTCACCCTGCACGACCGCACGCTCATCCGGCAGCTGATTCCGGACGAATCCGGTTCCCGGATCGTCGCCGCCCGGGGGCTCCACCGCGACCGGCCCGACGAGGAGGTGGAGTACCGGGCGCCGCTCTTCGTGATTGCCTCGGGCTATGTCTGGAGTTCCCACCTCCTGCTGCTGTCGGCGAATTCGCGTTTCCCGGAGGGTCTGGCGAATCGTTCCGGTCTCGTGGGCCGGTACATGACCGGCCACGCGTTCATCAGCGCCTTCATGGAAACCGACACCGAGCTCTATCCGGGCATGATGTCCCACAGCCTGGTCTCTCGCGAGTTCTTTCGCTGCCCGTCGGACAACCCGTTCGTGCGGCACGACCTGCGGGTATGGGAGAACGAGTACGGGCAGCGACCGCGACTCCGCGACGACTCGGGATCGGTCCTGCTGGGGGATGAGCTGCTGGACGACTGGAGATCCAGAACGAGGCGCGGGATGGCGCGCGTTCGCGCCTACTACGACGTGCATCCCGACCGGGACAGCGCGCTCACGCTCGACCCGGACCGCCGCAACCGCTACGGGGATCCGCTGCCCCGCGTCGAGCATCGGCTCGACGAGCCTACCCAGGCCCGCGAGGCCGCCACCAAGGAACAGATTCTGGGTGTCTTCGGCAGGCTCGCCGGCGACGGCAAACTCCTCGAAACGCAGTACAGCACCTACCTCGATCATCCCTGCGGCGGCTGCCGGATGGGAACGGACCCCTCCGACAGCGTCTGCGACAGCTTCGGAAGGACTCACGACCATGAGAACCTGTTTGTGGTGGGAGCCCCGACGCTGCCGACCGGCGGCTGCACGAACGGCACCTTGACGTTCTCCGCGCTCACCCTCCGCTCCGCGGAGGAAATCGGGCGCGACCTTGGCTGGAGACCGGCGGAGACGGAGCCCGGGCCGTCGCTTTCAGGGGCGCCGTGAACGCGGCGGGCGGGCCGCGGAGTCGGGACCGCCCCCCCTGGCAACATATTCTTGGCTCCCGGCGTCGACAGATCGCCGGGAGTCCCCAAATCGGAGGGTAGGCGTCATGGTGTTTCTTCAAACGAGGGCTGGCCGCCGCATCGGCCGGTTCGGGCTGATCGCGTTCCTTGCGCTCGCGGCGCCGGCGGCGGCGCAGGACAAACTCGCGCTGGTGGGCGGGATGCTCCTCGACGGCTACGAGGTGCCGCCGGTGCACCACGCCGCGGTGGTGATCGAGGGGAACCGGATCGTCGCTGTCGGCCCCGCTGCCGAGATCGAGATTCCGGCGGACGCCGAGGTCATTGACACCAGCGGGCGGGTGATGATGCCGGGGATGATCGACCTGCACGCTCATCTGGCGGTTCTTGGACACGGCTCCTACGGCCGCTGGTTTTCCTGGCTCGAGGAGGAGGGAATTTCCATTCAACAAGTAATGGAAATCTCGGCGAAGCAGCTCCTGCTCGCCGGAGTCACCACCGCCGTGGATCTTGCGGCGCCGCTCGAAGCCAGTATCTCCGTGCGGGAACGGATCGCCCGCGGGGAGATCCCCGGCGCCCGGATGCTGATGAGCGGCCCGTGGATCACCAACCAGGTGAGATTCTGGCCGGCGGAGTTTCAGATCGCCGTCTCGTCCCCCGAGGAGGCTTCGGCGGCAGTCGAGCGGCTGGTCGAGGCGGGCGTGGATGTGATCAAGGCGTGGGCCGGGCTCACCCGGGACGACTACCAGGCGATCGCGGACACTGCGCACGAACACGGCGTGCGGGTTCACGCTCATGTATATGGGCCCGAAGAGGTCAGAAACGCCCTTGAGACCGGCATTGATGTGCTCACCCACGCCGGCTCGGCGGGGACCCCGCCGTACGAGCCGGAGCTGATCCGGGACATCGTGGTCGCCGGCCGCCCGGTGGTCATCACCGGCGCCCACCGGGTATGGGTGTTCCCGGCCACGGTGCAGTTCCCCGAACGGCTCCAGGACCCGCGGCTCCGTCAGGACCTGCCCCCGGCCATGTACGATGAATTCCAGCGGAGCTTCGAGAACTTTCACACGCTCGGCTATTTCCAGACGACCGCCCGGCAGATGTTCTTCGGCGACGCGTCGCTCGGACAGTGGATCGAGGCCGGCGCCGTGATGGGGATGGGCACCGACTCGGGGACGCCGATGAACTTTCACACCGAGGCGCTCTGGCGCGAGATCAAGGCCCACGTGGACCTCGGGATGGCGCCCCTTGACGCTATCGCCGCGGCGACCCGGATCAACGCGCGGATTCTCGGGATGGGTGACGACCTCGGAACCATCGAGGAAGGCAAGCTCGCGGACATAATCGTGCTCGATGGAGATCCGCGGTTCGACATCACGGCTCTCGATGACCCCGTACTCGTGGTCAAGGACGGTCGGCCGTACCGCCGCGGCGAGTAAGGGAGTCAGGACGATGAGGGTTGTAACGAGACGCCTGCCCATGGCGCTGGCGATGCTGTTGCTGCCGCTTCCCGGCGCCTATGCCCAGCAGGCGGACTGGGAGACCCACGGCGGAGATGCCGGAGGGATGAAGTACTCGTGGCTCGAAGAGATCAACAAGGACAACGTGGGCCAGCTCGAAACGGTCTGGACCTGGGAGACCGGGGAGAAACCGTTGCCGGCGGCGAGCACTCCCATGCGGGGCCAGCCGGTGGCTCCCGGCAAGTTCCAGGGGACTCCGGTCGTCCTGGACGGAGTCATGTACCTCAGCACCTCCTACAGCCGGGTGGTTGCGCTGGACGCGGCCACCGGGGAGGAGCTCTGGGCCTACGATCCCCGCGCTTACGAGTGGGGGAATCTCCCGCGGGGTTGCCGCTTCTGCCACCGCGGCGTCGCGGTCTGGACCGACGGTGAGGAGCGGCGCATCTTCATCAACAGCCGTTGGATGCTGGTCGCGCTCGATGCGCTGACCGGAGAGCCCATCGCGTCGTTCGGGAAGGGCGGTGTCGCGGACCTCACCGAGAACCTGGTGTGGGAGACGAACCGGCTCATGTACACGAACACCTCACCGCCGGTGATCTACCAGGACCTGATAATCGTCGGCAGCGGCGTTCCCGATAACCGGATCTATCGAAAAAACCCGCCCGGCGACGTGCAGGCGTTCAACGTCCGCACCGGGGAGTTCGTCTGGAGCTTCCACACGATCCCGCAGGAGGGCGAGTACGGCAACGACACCTGGGAGGACGACTCCTGGTCCTACACCGGATCGGCCAACGTCTGGGCGCCGTTCACCGTGGACGCCGAGCGGGGGCTGGTGTATCTGCCCGTCAGCACCCCGAACAACGACTTCTACGGTGGCCATCGCCTGGGCGACAACCTCTTCGCCGAGTCCATCGTCTGTCTCGACGCCAATACCGGCAGGCGGGTCTGGCACTTCCAGACGGTGCGTCACGGAATCTGGGACTACGACCTCCCCGCGCCGCCGAATCTGATCACCATTCAGGTGGACGGCAAGACCATCGACGCGGTGGCGGTGGTGGGGAAGACCGGATTCGTCTACGTCTTCGATCGGGTCACCGGCGAACCGGTGTGGCCGATCGAGGACCGTCCGGTGCCGGGAAGCGACGTGCCCGGCGAGAGGGCCGCCCTGACCCAGCCCTACCCCACGAAGCCTCCGCCGTTCGGCCGTCAGGGGTTCAGCGAAGACGATCTGATGGACTTCACTCCCGAGCTGAAGGCGATGGCGCTCGAGGTCGTCAAGGAGTATCGGCTGGGCGCGCTGTTCACCCCGCCGTCGCTGGAGGGGACGCTCATGATGCCGGGGATCTGGGGCGCCGGGAACTGGGGTGGCGCGGCCTTCGATCCCGGCACCGGGACGCTGTACGTCAAGGCCACGAACTGGCCCTCGCTGTTCCGGGTGGGCAAGCCCGACCAGAACCTGGTCGAGGCCGATTACAGCGGCTCGGGCTTCGGCGCCCGGTTGGAGATCGCCGAGGGCGTGCCCGTGCACAAGCCTCCCTACGCCACTCTCACCGCCCTCGATCTGAACGCCGGCGAACTGCTCTGGCAGATTCCCCTCGGCGATTCACCGGCCATCCGCAACCACCCGTTGCTGCAGGACCTGGATCTCCCTCAGCTCGGGGTGGGCCCGCCGCAGCACGGGCAATCCGCAGCGCTCGTCACCGAAGGAGGGCTGCTCCTCATCAGCGCGGCGAGTGATCATCTCTACATCTTCGACAAGGCGGACGGCACGCTGATCCGGGAGATCCCCCTGGGCGGTGGCGGCTTCGGCAATCCCGTCACCTATCTCGCGGGCGGACGCCAGCAGGTGTCCATCGCCACGTCCCAGTCGGACGGATCGGGCGCGAAGATCCTCACGTTCAGCTTGCCTCGATAGGACGCAGTGGTGAGCGCTTCGAGCCTCGCGCTTCTCGCGCTGGTTCTTGGGCCGGCCGCTTCGCAGGGCCCATCGTTTGAACTCCTGATCCGGGGCGGGACCGTCGTCGATGGTTCGGGATCGCCTCGGTTTCGTGCTGATGTCGGCATCCGCGACGGACGTGTCGCGCGAATCGCTCGGGACGGCATCAACGCCGACGAAGCGCGTGAAGTGCTCGACGCCGAGGGCCTCATCGTCACCCCGGGATTCATCGATAACCACGCCCATATTCAGTCCAGCATTCGCGAGCGTCCCCTCGCGGAAAATTTCCTGCGCCAGGGCATCACGACGATGCTGGCGAGCCTTCATAGCGGCGACCAGCCGTGGCCGCTCGATCAGTTCATGGCCAGTCTGGAGGTGGCCCCCAATGTGGGGTTCTTCGCCGGCCACACCTGGGTGCGGAAACAGGTTCTCGGACTTGAAGATCGGGTGCCGACCGCCGACGAACTCGAGGAGATGAAACGCCTCGTCGAGGAGGCGATGCGGCAGGGCGCGCTCGGTCTCTCGACCGGGCTCCTGTACGTGCCGGCCAACTATGCGAGGACGGAAGAGGTTGTGGAACTCGCGAAGATCGCCGCGCGCTACGGCGGCATCTACGTGTCCCACATGAGAGACGAGGGGCGAGGGCTCGTCGAGTCGGCCGACGAACTCATCCGGGTCGCGCGCGAAGCAGGAATCCCGGCGCAGATCCAGCACCATAAGGCCATGGGCGTTGCCCAGTGGGGGCAGAGCACTGAGACCCTCCGCATGATCGACGAAGCGCGGGCGGGGGGGCTCGACATCAAGCACGACCTATACCCGTACGCGGCGGCGAGCACGGGCTCGAGTGTTTTGTTCCCCCCGTGGGCGCTCGCGGGTGGCAGCGACGAACTCGCAGCTCGGCTGGAGGATCCCGGCACGCGGAGGCGGATCGAGATTGGTATCGCGGATCGGATGGAGCAGGAGTGGACCGGAGACGATTTGTCGAGAATCCAGTTTCGGGTCATTCGGTCGATCCCGGACTACAACGGCAAGACGCTCGCCGATTTGGCGGCGGACCGCGGACTCCCGAACACGGTCGAAGCCGGGGTGCAGCTCGTCATCGAGCTTCAGCTCGCCGGGGGGTTCAACGCCATCTACCACGTCATGTCGGAAGACGACCTCGAACGCATCATGCGGCATCCTCAAGCGATGTTCGAGACCGACGGCGATTCGGTGGGCCTCGGCCGCGGCTATCCGCATCCGAGAAGCTACGGAACATTTCCCCGCATCCTGTCTCGTTACGTACGCGAAAAGGGTGTGCTCACCTTGGAGGAGGCCGTTCACAAGATGACGTCCATGCCGGCAATGCAGTTCGGCCAGGACGATCGAGGTCTGGTTCAGGTCGGGAAGTTCGCCGACATCACGGTCTTCGACGCGGACACGGTGCAGGATCGGGCGACGTACACCGATCCTCATCACTATTCGGTCGGGATCGTTCACGTGTTGGTGAACGGCATTCCCGTCATCAAGGACGGCTCCCTGACCGGCGCGAAGCCCGGGACCGTCTTGCGGGGACCGGCGCGACGCTAGCAAGCCTGTGGACAAAGTGAACCGGCATCTCGTTGGTTCGTTGCTTGCGATGTCGCTTGCCGCACCGCTGGCGGCGCAGACCGAGGATGAACGGCTCGAGCGGCTCACGCCCGAGCACCGCACCTGGATCGAGGAAGAGGTCGTTTACATCAACACCGACGCGGAGAGGGACTTTTTTCTCGCGCTGGAGACGCTCGAGGAGCGCCGGCATTTCATAGAAGCGTTCTGGCGGAAGCGCGATCCGAACTCGGCGACGCCGGTGAACGAGGGCCGGGAAGAGCACTACCGGCGTCTCGCTTTCGCGAACGGCTCGCTGGCCGACGACACCACCCGACCCGGTTGGAGGACCGACCGCGGCAGGATGTTCATCCTTCTCGGGGAGCCCCGGGAACGCCAGCGCTTCGACGGTCTGAACGAGATCGTCTCGACCGAACTGTGGTTCTATCAGGCCGAGTCCGGGGTGGGGCTGCCGTCGTTCTTCTATCTCGTGTTCTTCCGGCCGCGCGACATCGGCGAATACCGGCTCTACCACCCGGCCCTCGACGGTCCGAGAAGCCTGCTGCGGGGCCGCTACGCCTCGCTGGAAACAAATGACCCGAGAGAGATTCTCCAGACTCTCACGGATGTCTCTCCCGAGCTCGGCCGGGCATCGCTTTCCTTCGACCCAAGCGACCCCGGAGACCTCCTCAATGGCCGGGCATCCCTGGGGACCGACATACTGCTGAACCGCATTCTGGACGCTCCGGGCCGCCGCATTCGCACGGACTATCTCGACGCGGCCCGCCGCTACGGCGACCTGGTCACCGCCGACTATTCGTTCAACTTCGTCCCGAATCGCAGCGTCTTCCAGGTGTTGTTAGGGTCCGATGCAAGTTCGCTCGTGCACTACTCCATCGAGCTCGATCCACAGGACATGGCGCTCGAAAGCGATGAAGCGAGGTCGCGTTTCTACACGGTCTTCGATCTGACGCTCGATGTGCGGGACCGGGAAGGGAACCTGGCGTACACGGAGGACCGCGAACTCATCGTGGACGTGTCGGCGGCCCAGATGGAAGCGGTGCAGGCGTCACCCTTTGCCTTCCAGGGCGCCTTTCCTCTCGTGCCCGGCGACTTCGATGCCAGCGTCGTGCTCAGGAACCGCGTCATGAAACGGTTTACGGTGGCCGAGGCGGCGATCACCGCTCCGGAATCGGGCCCGGGTGTTCCCGTCGTCAGCGATCCCATTGCCGCCTTCGATGTCGAGATCCACGAGGAGGTGCAGACGGGGGCGTTCGCGGGCGGGCGCCATCGCTTCCGGCCGGCAGCGGACCATCTCTTTTCCTTGGGAGAGACGCTGCTGGTGGGCGTCCAGATCGCGAGGGCGGAGCCCGGATCGACGCTGCGAATGACGCTCGGCAGCAGCGACGAGACCCGGCGGGAAGTAGTGCTCGCGACCGGCGACTTCCAGGACGGATCAAGCTATGCGGAGATCGAGTTGGGGGATCTGGAAGCGGGCGCCTACCGTCTCGACGTCGAACTTCGGGATCCGGGTGGGACGGTAGCGGCGCGCCGAACCGCCCCGGTTCAGATCATCCCCCGCCTGGTGGCGCGCGCGAGCTACGTGCACGGCGGCGGAGCGGAAGCGGCGACTGCGGGCCTGCTGGCCTTGACGCGCGGGAATCAGTTCCTGGCGCTCGGGCGGTTCGAGGAGGCGCGCGTGGAACTCGAGCGGGCGGTCGGCGCGGGGGATCCCGATCTCCCCATGGCTCGCTGGAAGCTCGCCAACGTCTATCTGCGAAGCGAGGATGCCGATCGCGCCCTGGAACTCCTGAAGCCGCTCGAGAGTGAGCACGACAGCCAATATGAAGTCGTCGCCGGGTTGGGGTTCGGCCACTACTTCAAGCAGGAGTTTGCTGAAGCCGCGCGCTATCTGGGGCGGGCGGCCTCGCTCCGCCCGGCGGGCACGGCGTTGCTCAACGCCCTCGGCGAGGCCAACGAACAGTCGGGCGACCTCGAAGCGGCCCGCGCGGCGTTCGAGCGCTCGCTCGCGCTGGAGCCGGATCAGAAGGTCATCGAAGAGCGTCTGGCGCTCATCCGGGCCAAGCTGCACTAACTTCCCCGCTTAACAGCCGGTGGCAAAACCCACGCGGCATTCGGCCGGCGATCCATCCCGGCTGAACCGCGTCGCTGCGCGCCGCTCATCGTTGCGTTTCGGTCGAAATACACCGGGTATTCCTCCCTCACGCGCCTTGTCAGCCGGGCGCCTCGCCGGGCCGCGAAACAGCGTATCGCCGATTGCGAAGAAGCGCGGGGACGGCTTGGAGCGCCGGTCTCTGACCGGCATCGCGCGGGAGCGCGAAACCAGCGCCGATGACGCTGCGCCATGTCAAAGCGAGGCCTGCACCACCTCCGAGTCCCGGACCGCGCGACCGCCCGCTGCTGCCGTTACCCGGGCCGCGCTGGTTTCATGACGGGCGAGGGTGTGCAGGTCCACCCGATCATGAGGGTTTCTCCCGATGGGGGCTCCTCCCTCGCGCGCCTTGTCAGCCGGGCCCCCACCGGGAGGACTGGCCCCACCGGGAGAACTGGGCCTCGCCCGTCTCGGCGCTCACGTGGGTTTCACCACAGGCTGTTAGCGCCGGCGGTTGAGCCGCTCGATCGCCTCTGCCGCGGGAGCGAATCCGGGCAGCACGCGGAGGCTGTCCTCGAAGGCGCTTCTCGCCGCGGCCCGATCGCCGCTGGCTGCCAGGAAAACGCCCAGCCGGTAGTGAGCGTTCGCATCCGCGGGCCGTGCGCCAAGGACTTGCCGCTGGAGCTCGATTGCGGCGCCGTGGTTTCCCGCAAGGTGATGAGTACGGGCAACCTCGGACAGGATTTCGATGTTCTCGGGATATTGGGCGAGCGCCTTTTCGAGGGTGGACAGTGCCTCGGCGAGTTCTCCGGTCTCCTGAAGCAGGAGCGCGAGGGTGTAGTGCGCCGTGCCGAGCAAATCGGCGTCACCTGCCGCTTCGGCGAGGGTGATGGCTCGGCGTTCGTGGCCGATCGCCTCCGGGGTCTTGCCGAGCCGGTGCAAAGCGACCGACAGGTAGTGATGCGCCTCCCCTGACTCGGGCTCCAGTTCGACGGCCGTCGAGAGATGGCCAAGCGCGTCCTCAAGCCTCTCGTCGCCGCCAAGCAGCGTTCCGAGCCGAACGTGCGCCCTCGCCATTCCGGGGTCGCGGGCCAGGGCGCGCTGGAACGCGGCGACCGCGTCCCTGGTACGGCCCTGTGCTTCCAGCGCGACGCCGAGCGTGAAGTGCGGTTCCGCCTGCCCTGGGTCGAGCCGAACCGCCGCTTCGAGGTGTTCGGTTGCCGCGTCGATTTCTCCGAGTCGGCCCAGGAGGGCGCCCAGATTCCTTTGCGCCACCGCGAGATCCGGCTCCAGCGCCGCCGCCCGCTCGTAGTGAACTCGCGCCTGCTCGAGATCCCGGGTTTGTTCGAGCGCCGCCCCGAGGGCGTTGTGCGCATCGGCTGATCCGGGCTCCGCGGCCGCCGCCTCCCTCAAGGCAAGGACGGCCTCGTCGTACTGGCCCCGCTCGAGCAGTTCCGCCCCCGCCGCCAGTGCGGCGCGCCCCCCCCGGCCGCGCCGGGCGAGGATCTCCGGCGGCGGTTCGATCGCGGGACGCCGGGCTGGGCCGCGCCGGGAAGCGGCCAGGTGCTCCTCGGCGCGTCCGGTCTCTCCGAGGCGCTCGAACGCGAGCGCGGCCGTGTAGTGCACGTTTGGATCGCCCGGGTCCACTGCGAGGGCTCGCTCCAGGAAACTCACGGCCTCGGCGAGATTCCCGCTACGCAACTCAAGCGTCGCCATTCCACGAAGGGCCGTGAAGTTGCCGGGTTCCCCTGCGAGCGCCGCCTGGAAGTGGGTGCGCGCTTCCTCCCAACGGGCGCGACGCAACTCGAGTTGCGCGAGCGTGATGCGCGCCGGGACCGAGCCGGGATCGAGTTCGATCGCTTGCAGCGCGTGTTCGAGCGCCTCGCCCTCTTCTCCGGCCTCGGCAGCCCGGTGTGCGTCCAGGCGGTGCCAGCGAGCTTCGAGGGGAGCAAGATTCTGGGCGCGCCCGTAGGAGGAAGCGGCCGCCTCCAGGAAACCCTGCGCGTGAAGCAGCAGCGCGAGCCGGCCGTGGGCTTCGGGATCGCGAGTGCCGCTACGGGCCGCCTCCTGGGCGGTTTCGATATCGGTGCGGGCGGAAGGTTCGAGCGACTCAAGCTGCGCCGCCGTCAGGACCGGGACGCGGATCTCGTCCGGCTGGGCACGACAGGCCTGCCCGGCGAGACAGGCCTGCCCGGCGAGACAGGCCGTCAACGCGAGGAGCAGGCGCGTCGTCATCGCACCTCAGCCGGGGGAGCCGGCGCCCTCGACGAGCTCGTTCTCGCGGTCGACCAGGACATCCGAGAAGAATTCCGTTTCGCCGCCTGGCCACACAACCTCCACCCCGGAGACCACCGCGTCGGCGTCGAGCCCGAAATGGACGCGGGGATCGCTCGCGCTTCCATAGCTTCCGTCGGTGCGCACCCGCTTCGCCAGCCGTTCTCCGCTCCTTCGGACGAGCGTGACCCGGGCGCCGAGCGCAGCCGATCCACCCGGCGATCCATCCCTCGATCCATCCCTCGATCCGCTTTGGTCCGGTTTCAGCCTCAGCGAGATCCAATGACGGCGTGCGCCCACCTGGTTGAGCAGGAGCCTCGCTGGCCCCTGGTTGTTGGACACCAGGACATCCACGTCGCCATCGTTGTCCACGTCGCCGAACGCCGCGCCCCGGCTCACCTCGACGAGATCCTCCTCCGGGTTGGAACCGATGGGAACCAATTCGAACCGGACGCCGTCGCTGCGGAAGAGTTGGTTTGACTCGGCGTAAGGAGATCGCTCGCTCCGTTCCGGCCGGCCAAGCGCCACGGCCCCGTTCGCGACGAACAGGTCCAAGAGTCCGTCGTTGTCGAAGTCGAGCCACTGGACCCCGAACGCGGTCGCGGAGAGACTCGGATATCCGAGGCCGCGCGGAAAGGTCGTGTCCTCGAAGAGGCCGTCACCCTGGTTCTCGTACAGGGTGTTCGTTTCGTCGCGGAGGTGCGTGACGAAGATGTCGGAGTCGCCGTCACGGTCGAAGTCGTCCACGGCGATACCCATGCCGGCTTCGGCCGCCCCGTCGCCGTTGAGCGCGACGCCGCCGAAGAGCGCGGCGTCCTCGAACGTGCCGTTCCCGCGGTTCCACCAGAGCTGGTTCTCGTTCCCGTCGTTCGCGACGTACACATCGAGCCAGCCATCGTCGTCGAAGTCCAGGACCGCGACCCCTAGCCCGCTTCCGTAGGCCCGATCGATTCCCGCTGCCCTGGTGACATCGGCGAATGTCCCGTCGCCGCGATTGCGGTACAGGACATCCACCTGCGGCTCGAAGTTGCTGGGATGGCAGTAGTCCCGCACCCCGGTGGGGCGACAGATCCGGTTGTCACTGACTCGAAAGTCCACGTAGTTGACGACGAACAGGTCGAGATGACCATCGCGGTCGAAGTCGAAAAAAGCTGCGCTCGTCCCCCAGCGGGTGTCGTCCACTCCCGCTATGCGGCCGACTTCGGTAAAGGTTCCGTCGCCCTCGTTCCGATAGAGAGCATTGCCGCCGAAGTTCGTCACGAACAGGTCAGAGAAGCCGTCGTTGTTGTAGTCGCCCGTGGCGACCCCCATCCCGTAGCCGCGGTCACCGACGCCGGCCTCATCGGTGACATCTTCGAATCTCGGCGCATTTCCCGCCCCGGCCGGAGAGAGAACATTCCGGTAGAGGCGGTTTTCTGCTGCCTCGCTCGACCCGAGCGAGCCGCTCTGCACGAGATAGGCGTCGAGGTCACCGTCGTTGTCGTAGTCGAAGAGGGCGCCGCCGCTTCCCATGATCTCGGGCAGGTAGAACTCGCCGGCGGCGCCGCTCCGGTGCACGAAGTCAAGCCCGGCCTCGGCCGAGACCTCGCGAAAATTGGCGGCGCTCTCCTGATCCGGCGAGGTGCTCTCGGGAGGTGCTGCCGGGCCGCAGCACCAAACGGCGAGGACCAGGCACCAGACGGCGACGGCCCGACCAGACACGGCCCATCTGAAACCCGCCCGGATCATTCTGCATATCGTAGTGATGGCGGGGTGCTTGTTGACACCGCTTGGCCTTTCGGCGCGAAAACGGGCGGATCCCCGAGGTGTGATCCCGGAACGGCGTGGTGGGCGCTCGTTTCCTCAGAGCTGTCCAGCAAATCCTTGCTGACCGAACTGTCCAGTTTCGACGCCCACACGTGTCCATTGTCCGAAGCCCATCAACACCGCGGAAACCAACGAGCGCGGGTCAGCAACGCTCGCGCGTCCTCTCCGACGGTGTGGCGTTGTTGGTTGCCAACGGCAAGCAGTTTGCGGTAGTCAAGGGACAGGATGAGGTACACAACCCCACACTCACTGCATCGAGGGGCGATCCCATAGAGGATCACGAAGGAATGCGTTGGCCAACTTACAGCCGACCTTGCACCTGCTATGCGCTCCTCTTCCTGGGCCTGCTGCAGGCCTCCGGTTGTGGAGACGGCGCGTCGTCGTCGTCGCGGACTCCTCCGACTTCACCCAGGGTGGTCGCCAACCGCGCTCCGTCAGCGTCCGGAGCGATTCCCGAGCAGACACTGACCGCGGGAGGAATTGTGGCGAGGGTGGACGTGGCGCCGTACTTTTCCGACCCGGATGGCGACACGCTTGCGTACGCAGTCGTCTCCAGCGATGTCGGAATCGTAGGCGCCGGTGTTGCGGGCAGCACCGTGGTGCTCATCCCCGTGCGTGCCGGGGCCGCAGTCGCCACGGTTACGGCCACCGACCCCGGGGGCCTATCCGCCACCCACCCGATCGCCGTCACGGTCCGCCAGGACGACCCCCCGGGCAGCCTCCCGGCCTGCAGGGTGGGCCTGGTGTTGCGCATCGGCGAGTCGTGCACGGTTGACATTCCCAACATCAGCGTTGCAGACAATCGGTTTCACGTCATATCGGATGGCCGCGGCTGCTACGGAATCATCTGTGAGGGTGACGTCATGAACCTGAGCGGGTTCAGGGCCAGCAGACAGAGTGACGGCACGTGGCGGATTGACGCACTTCCCGATGGTGGCGGGGCGGCGCCGGACCTGGTCGTCGGGTCTCCCGAGGTCAGTAGGAGTACGGTGGTTCCGGAGGCGTCGTTCACACTGTCGACCACCGTCCGGAACGAGGGCGCCGGTCGGTCCGACTCAACGACGTTGCGCTACTACCGTTCGCCGGACGCCACGATCTCGACAGGCGATACGGAGGTGGGCACCGATTCCATTTCCGGGTTGTCCGGCGGCGGGAGCGGGTCGGAGTCAGTTCGGTTGACCGCGCCGGCTTCGTCTGGGAAGTACTACTACGGCGCGTGCGTCGAGCCGGTGAGCGGGGAGAGCGATACCGGTAACAACTGCTCGGCCGGTGTGCCGCTGACGGTGACATCGGCCCCCGTACCGGACCTGGTCGTTGAATCTCCCGAGGTCAGCAGCAGTGCGGTGGTTCCGGAGGCGTCGTTCACGCTGTCGGCCACCGTCCGGAACCAGGGCGTCGGTCGGTCCGACTCAACGACGTTGCGCTACTACCGTTCGTCGGACTCCACGATTTCGACGGGCGATACGGAGGTGGGCACCGATTCCGTTTCCGGGTTGTCCGGCGGCGGGAGCGGGTCGGAGTCGGTTCGGTTGACAGCGCCGGCTTCGCCTGGGAAGTACTACTACGGTGCGTGCGTGGAGCCGGTGAGCGAGGAGAGCGACACCGGCAACAACTGCTCGGCCGGCGTGCCGCTTGTGGTGGGGTCGGGCGGCGGAACGGCGCCGGACCTGGTCGTCGAGTCTCCCGAGGTGAGCAGCAGCGCGGTGGTCCCGGAGGCGTCCTTCACGCTGTCGGCCACCGTCCGGAACCAGGGCGCCGATCGGTCCGAGTCGACGACGCTGCGCTACTACCGCTCGTCGGATCCGGCGATCTCGACCGGCGATACGGAAGTCGGCACGGACTTCGTTTCCCGGCTGGCGGGCGGCGCGAGCGGGTTGGAGTCGATTCTGCTGACGGCGCCGGGCTCGCCCGGGACGCATTACTACGGCGCGTGCGTGGAGCCGGTGAGCGAGGAGAGCGACACCGGCAACAACTGCTCGGCCGGCGTGTCGCTGGTGGTGGCGTCGAGCAGCGCGACGGCGCCGGATCTGGTCGTCGAGTCTCCCGAGGTCAGCAGCAGCGCGGTGGTCCCGGAGGCGTCCTTCACGCTGTCGGCCACCGTCCGGAACCAGGGCGCCGGGCGGTCCGCGTCGACGACGCTGCGCTACTACCGTTCATCGGACTCGGTGATCTCGACGAGCGATACGGAGGTGGGCACCGATTTCGTTTTCGGGCTGTCCGCCGGCGCGAGCGGGTTGGAGTCGATTCGCCTGACGGCGCCGGGTTCGCCCGGGACCCATTACTACGGTGCGTGCGCCGATCCGGCGAGCGGGGAGAGCGACACCGGTAACAACTGTTCGTCCGGCGCGCAGCTTACGGTGGAGTCGGTCGCCGGGCCGGATCTGGTCGTTGAGTCTCCCGAGGTGAGCAGCAGTACGGTGGTCTCGGGGGCGGGCTTCACGCTGTCGGCCACCGTCCGGAACCAGGGCGGCAGTCGCTCCGAGTCGACGACGCTGCGCTACTACCGTTCGTTGGACTCGACGATCTCGACCGGCGATACGGAAGTCGGCACGGACTTCGTTTCCCGGCTGGCGGGTGGTGCGAGCGGGCTGGAGTCGCTTCGCCTGACGGCGCCGGACCCGCCCGGGACCTACTACTACGGTGCGTGCGCCGATGCGGTGAGCGAGGAGAGCGACACCGGTAACAACTGTTCGTCCGGCGCGCAGCTTACGGTGGAGTCGGTCGCCGGGCCGGATCTGGTCGTTGAGTCTCCCGAGGTGAGCGACAGTTCGGTGATTCCGGGGGCGGGCTTCACGCTGTCGGCCACCGTCCGGAACCGGGGCGGAAGTCGGTCCGAGTCGACGACGTTGCACTACTACCGTTCGTCGGACTCCACGATTTCGACGAGCGACACGGAGGTGGGCACGGATTCCGTTTTCGGGTTGTCCGGCGGGGCGAGCGGGGTGGAGTCGATTCGCCTGACGGCGCCGAACTCGCCCGGAACGTACCACTACGGCGCGTGCATCGAGTCGGTGAGCGGGGAGAGCGACACCGGCAACAACTGCTCGGCGGGAGTACCGCTTGTCGTGGAGTCGGGCGGCGGGACAGCTTCGGATCTGGTCGTTGAGTCTCCCGAGGTGAGCAGCAATACGGTGGTTCCGGAGGCGTCCTTCACGCTCTCGGCAACCGTCCGGAACCAGGGCGCCGGTCGGTCCGACTCAACGACGTTGCGCTACTACCGTTCGCCGGACTCCACGATCTCGACCAGTGACACGGAGGTCGGCACGGATTTCGTTTCCCGGCTGGCTGGCGGCGCCAGTGGGTTGGAGTCGATTCGGTTGACGGCGCCGAACTCGCCCGGGACGTACTACTACGGTGCGTGCGTGGAGCCGGTGAGCGAGGAGAGCGACACCGGTAACAACTGTTCGTCCGGCGCGCAGCTTACGGTGGAGTCGGTCGCCGGGCCGGATCTGGTCGTTGAGTCTCCCGAGGTGAGCGACAGTTCGGTGATTCCGGGGGCGGGCTTCACGCTGTCGGCCACCGTCCGGAACCGGGGCGGAAGTCGGTCCGAGTCGACGACGTTGCACTACTACCGTTCGTCGGACTCCACGATTTCGACGAGCGACGTGGAGGAGGGCACGGATTCTGTCTTCGGGCTGTCAGCGGGCAGGAGCGGGTCGGAGTCCATTCGGTTGACGGCGCCGAACTCTCCCGGGACGTACTACTACGGCGCGTGCGTGGAGCCGGTGAGCGAGGAGAGCGACACCGGCAACAACTGTTCGGCCGGCGTTTCGCTTACGGTGGAGTCGGGCGGTGGAACTCCGGACCTCGTTGCTGAATCTCCCGAGGTCAGCCGGACGATGGTGGTTCCGGATGGTTTCTTCACCCTGTCGGCTACCGTGCGGAACCAGGGCACTGGTCCGTCCGGCTCGACGACGGTGCGTTACTACCGCTCGTTGGATTCGACGATCTCGACGAGCGATACGGAGGTCGAGACGATCTCCCTTGAAGCGCTGACCGCCGGCGGCAGTGTGACGGCGTCGACTCTTGTGAGAGCGCCGAGTTCGAATGGAACGTACTACTACGGCGCGTGCGTCGATGCGGTCAGCGGGGAAAGCGACACCGGCAACAACTGCTCCGCTGGGGTGCGGGTCGAAGTCGGGTCCACGGGCCCCGCCTGCACGGTGGGCCAGTTGCTGAGCCCCGGTGAGTTCTGCACGGTTGTCATTTCCGGTTTCAGCCTCACGGACAATCGGTTTCGGGTCACATCGGACGGTCGCGGCTGTTACGAAATCTTGTGTGTCGATGACAGCCTGAGCCTGAACGGGTTCGTGGCCACCAAACAGAGTGACGGCAGGTGGCGGATCGACGCACTGCCCTAGCAGCCTGTGGAGAAAGTGACGTGAGCACCGAGAATGGCGAGGCGCCCGGCTGACAAGGCGCGTGAGGGAGGAATACCGAGTGTATTCCGACCGAAACGCAACGATGAGGGTCGCGCAGCGGCCCGGTTCAGCCGGGATGCATCGCCGTTCGAATGCCGCGTGACTTTTTCCACAGGCTGCTAGCAGCCTGCTGCTAAGGCGAGTAAACGGCTGCGGCACCGAATCCGCCGCACCAGGATCCGGCCGACGAGGCGCAGATCAGGATCCGGGAGCCAGGCCGAGCGTCTCGGCCACGTCCTGCCAGGACACGAACTTGAAGTTCTGGTTGGCCTCGGAGCCGTCCGCGGCTACGTTGATGCCGTCCTGTACCACGAGCAGGCCCATCGGATAGTTTGGCCCGAGCGGCGCCGACACCACATCCAGCCCGTCCGTGTCGTCGGTCCCGTCGACTCCCGCGGTACCGCCGCCGACGCGGAATGTCCCGCGGTAGGCATGCGGCGGGGCACGGTCGTAAACAACGTATGTGTTGTTGCCCTGACTGGACGCGATCAGGAAACCATCGAGCGGGCCGCCGTCCTGCGGCGCATAGAGGGTCACACCTTCAACCGAAGCCGCGAGGTGTGCCTCCGGGTCCTCACCGACCCCGGTGCTGTCAACCGCAACGCGCTCGGTCGGCGCCGTTTCCGGCTCGGCGCCATAGCGCCAGATGCCCACCTCTTCCTCGCCGACGAACAGCCAGCCGTTGGCGTCGTCGGCAACGCAACCCTCCGTCTTGCTCCCGATGGCCCAGGAACGGACCCGCGTGCCGGTCAAATCGCCCTGGCCGCTGCCATCCAGCCGCCACTGTTCTACCGTGCCGTCGAAACCGATGGCGAAGACGTACAAGGCACCGCTCGCCGCGCTGCGGTACATGCACAGGCCGTAGGGCTCTTCCCGAAAGCCCGGCGTGATCGGAGCACTCAATAGCGGCGACAGGCCACCCGTCGCCGGATCGAGCGCGAAGATGTCGACCGTCCGGGCGGCGCGGTTCGTAGCCGCGACGACGATTGCCTTCTCCGGGCCGGCGCCGCCCAGCGCGGCGCGTAGATCGACGTTGTTTACCTCACCCACGTCGCTCTTGGAGACGATCTCGCCGTCAAGCCCGTAAACGATCAGGCCGCGCCGTTTGTTGGTCGCGACGATGAGACTCGCCTGCGGATCTGCGATGTTGACCCAGATCGCCGGGTCGTCGGCGGCGTCGCCGGGGTCCACGACCGGTGGGGTTTCCGTGACCGCCATCACCGTCCGGGTATCGGCCGGTTGCGGAGGGGGCGCGGCGCGCAGGAATTCCGTCACCCGCCGTCCCGCCGTCCCGCCGCACCCGGTCAACGTGAGCGTCAGCGTGCTCGTTGCCAGGAGAATGCCGGTTTTCGTCATCTGCACAGGGGGGCGCTCCTCAGACCTTCAGGTAGATCCGCTTTTGGTCCAGGAAGGCGGCGATCGCCGTCCAGACCGCCACGTTCGCGAGCGCGAAGCCGAGCGATCCGTTCAGCGGGCCGAGCCAGGAGGCGAAGAGCGTTTCGTAGGTCCAGGTGTAGGCCGAGCCGTCGCCCGGCGACGGGAAGAGCAGCATCGTCTTGATCACGAGGCCGGATCCCACGAAAGCCAGGATGGAGTTCTTCCCGAGCGCCTCCAGGGGAGCGGTCCAGCGCGGCGGCTTCCGGAGGTCCATGATCAGGACGAGGCGCGGCAGCAAGCAGAGGGCGATACCGGCCGTGAACAGGACGTAGGAACTCGTCCAGAGGTTCTTGTTGATCGGCAGCCAGAAGCTCCAGATCCAGCCCGCGGTCAGCAGCGTGAATCCGGCGGTGAGCATGCCGGTCGTCTTCTGGAAGGGGGGGCTGGCCGAGCGGAGCCACTGCCCGCAGAAAATCCCGAGCAGCGCACTCGCGATCGCCGGGACAGTGGAGAGGACCCCCTCGGGGTCCCAGGTCCCCTGGTAGAGGGTCCCGGGCAGGAGGACGCGGTCCAGGAAGGCGGCGATGTTCGTCCCGGGCTCGAGGTCGCCGGCGACACCCCCGGGAGCGGGGACGAACCGCATGACGGCGGCGAAGCCGACCAGACAGGCGGCGGTGAGCGCGGTGAGGCCCCGGCGGCCGATCCAGAGGAACGCCGCACCCGTCACCAGATAGACCACTCCGATCCTTTGCAGGACGCCCGGCAACCGGAGGTTTCCGAGGTCGAAGAACGGCCAGGCCGCCAGCAGCAGGCCGAGCAGGATGAGGATCGCGCTCCGCCGCAGCACCCGGAGGAACAGCGCTCCGCGCGCGGCTCCCGTTTCCACCCGACGGCCCAGCGAGAACGGAATCGCCACCCCGACGATGAACAGGAAGAAGGGGAAGATCAGGTCCGTCGGCGTCCAGCCGTGCCACGGCGCGTGGAGCAGCGCCGGGTACACGTGGTTCCAGCTCCCCGGGTTGTTCACCAGGATCATCCCGGCGATCGTCGCCCCGCGGAAGGCGTCGAGGGAACGGAGTCGGGAGGACACGAAGCGGTTACGGATCTCGGATCGCGCCGATCGCCAGCTCGAGCAGTTCCTGATCGTAAGTCTCGAAGTTGGCGCGGGTCAGGGGCAAGTAGACGTCTGGGACCGCCGGGTTGCCTTCCAGGATCTCGGTGTTCGGACGGAGCGTGTGCCCGATGTTCCACATGAACTCCGCGACCGGCCGATCGGTACCGGGGAAGTTCAGGATCTCTTCGTGCTCCCACGTGTTGCTGTAGCCGCCAGTGGGCATTCCGATCACCACCGCGAGTTCGTTGTCGCCGAACATCGAGAGGAACTGGTCCAGATGCGACCCGCCGTGCGGGCCGCCGATGATGGCGGTGCGGCCCCGGAAGTGCACCGGCGCCGGTTGCAGGACGCCGCCGGAATCGCGGGGCAGGTGGGCCAGCTTGAACGGGGTGGGCGGGGTGTATTCGTCACCTCGCTCAATCGCTTCCGCGGCATCGGTGCGCGCCCAGTCGCGGAGCCAGCTTCGGCTGAGGTTCAACCCGAAGATGTCGGGAGCGCTGTCATCGATCTCCATGTTCTGGAAGCGCTCGATCAACTCCTCTCCGGCGTCGCTCAGCCGGACGTTCCCGAAGGTCGCGCGGAAGGGACGATCCACGAGCCGCTGGATCGCATAGGCGCCAAAGGATCCGCCGGTGCTTCCCCGCACGTCGATGATCAGGTCGTGATCGAGCAGCTCGTCCCGCTCCGCGACTTCCATCAGGTCCATGACGTCCTGAATGAGCGAGCGTTCGAAATCCAGCCATTGCAGGAGAACGATCCGCTCGTCTTCGCCTACGTGGACAAGGAAGTTCTCCCGTTCCAGGACCATCTCGAAGCTCGGGTACTCCGGCTCCGGCCCGACGGTGTGCGTGTCGGGGTCCCCGTAGGGCAGGGACACGTCGTAACGGTCGCCGGAAGCGTCCTCCAGCGTCAGGTCCAGGGTTTCCGAGTAGAGGTCGAGCGGGACGCCTCGCACCATCATGGGCAGCTCACGAGCCATGTGCCAGTAGAGGCCGTAGGGCGTGGAGTGCCGTATCCACTGGGTGAACTCCTCGACGTACTCGGCGGTGGTCCGGCCGTTCACGGCGACGATACGGTCCCCGGGTTCCGGTAGAGGGAGGTCCATCCCGACCCTGGCGACGAAGAACTGCGGGTCGTTCAGGTCCGAGAAGTCGGGCAGGACGAGGACCGGCGCAACGAGGTTGGGCGTCTCCGGAACGGCCAGGCCGCCGTCCACCGGGTTCACGCTCAGGTGACGGTCCCGCCGCGCGTTGCTGAGCTTCACGAGGGCGTAGAAAAGGTCCGCTTCGGTCTTCGCGGCCAGGAACTCCGACCGGAGATCCTTCATCTCGGAGAGTGCGGAATACGACTGGGTCTTCTCCTTGACCTCCGAGAATGCCTCCCGCCGCGCGGTTTTCTCGATGATCTCGTCGAAGAGCTCTCCCAACTGGTCGGCAGATACGTCCAGCGGGATGCCGGGCTTCTCTTCCGGGCGCTCGACCATCCCACACCCCGCCGAGGCGCCGAGCCCCACGAGCAGACCGGCGCAGACGGAACGCAATCGGATCATGGCCGCGCCTAGCGTACCGGGTTGAAGGCGCAACCCGCCTGCGGCTCACGCGTTGTACGCTCGCCTGCGCACCGGCACCTGTGATGGATACGACTCGGCCCTTCCGCACGCTCCGCAGGACCGATTGATGCCGGCGTTTCCCGTTCTGGCTGGGTGGCTGGCTGGCGTGCTATCGCTGGCCGCGTTCGTCCCTTACATCGTGGCTATTCTGCGCGGCCAGACCCGTCCGAACCGGGCCACCTGGTGGATCTGGACGACCACCGGGCTGATCCTGGGCGCCAGTTACTACTTCTCCGGCGCCGAGACCACCATCTGGGTACCGGTGAGCTACATCGTCGGTCCCCTGGTGACGGCGATCTTGAGCATCCGCTACGGAGAGGGCGGATCGACTCCCCTGGACCGCGGCTGCCTCATGGGCGCCGGCAGCGGCCTCCTGCTCTGGTGGTGGTTCAACTCCCCGGTCGTCGCCCTGGTCATGACGCTCGGCGTCGATTTCCTGGGTGCGGTGCCGACCATCCGGAAGGCCTACCGCGCGCCGCACACCGAGGACCGCCTCGCCTGGACGCTCTTCATCGCCGGGAACACCTTCAATCTGCTCGCGGTGGAACGCTGGGATTTCGCCATCGCGGTCTACCCGGTGTACATGTTCCTGGCGAGCGGAACGATCACGGCGCTCGTGCTGCGGCCGAGATCCGCGGCTCGGCAGTAGAGGGCGCGCGGCAATGCCGAACACGCTCGCAAGTGGTACAAACCCCCCGCCGTGACTCCCCCAGCGTTCCGTCGCATCCGCCCGCTCTGGCCCGACCACCTCGGGCTTGCCCGCGGCAAGATCCTCCTCCCGAGCGCCGCCTCCACCGGGCACTGTCTCGCCACCTTCGCGCTCGGCTTCGACCGGGAGATGGACGCCTACCCGGGTTCCGGCCTCCTCGAGGGCCTCCCCGATATGCGCGCTGTCTTCGACCCGAAGGCGGTCCGGAAAGGCTGGACCGACGGAACCGGCGTGGTGGTCGCCGATCTGGAAGCGCACGGCAAGCCGCTCGAGCGTTCGCCCCGCCGCATCCTGAAGCGCGCGATCGCCGAGTACGAGGCCGACGGACGCCGGCCGGTGGTGGGCATCGAACTGGAGGCGTTCCTGCTGCAGCCGGACGGAGAGGGCGGCTTCAACCCGATCCACACCCCCGGCTCCCACGTCTACGGCTCGGGGCCGCTGACGGATCCCGACGGAATCATGGAGGATGTCCTCGACGCTGCCGAACGCGCCGGGATCGTGCTCGAGTCCTTCCACAGCGAGTACGACGACGGGCAGTTCGAGCTGACCCTCGGCAAGAACGACGCGCTCACCGCCGCCGACGAGGCGTTCCTCTTCAAGCTGCTCGCGCGCGAGGTGGCGGCGGAACGCGGCTACCACCTCACCTTCATCGGGAAGCCGTTCACCGACCGCGGCGGGTCGGGGCTTCACGTCAACCTGAGTCTGGAGAAGAAAGGAAAGAACCTCTTCGACGATCCGAAGGGTGAGGCGGGCCTTTCGAAGCTCGCCTGGTCGTCAGTCGCCGGTCTTCTCCGTCACCACCGGGGGCTCGCCGGGGCCGTCGCCCCCACCGTGAACTCGTATCGCCGGCTGCGCCCGGGACAGATGAGCGGCTACTGGGCCAACTGGGGCCACGACCACCGCGGCTGCACCGTGCGGCTCCCCCTCGAGCGGGGCGAAGGGGCGCGAGTCGAGCACCGCCTCGCCGACGGCGCCTGCGGCCCCCACCTCGCGGTGGCGGCGACGCTGCTCGCCGCCCACCTGGGGATCCGGCAGGAGCTCACCCCGCCGCCGGAAGAGACCGGCGACTGCCTGGAAGGCTCGGACAGCGATGTCACCGTCGCCGACGACCTCGCCCGCGCGCTGGATGATCTCGAGGCCGACAAGGACCTCGTCGCGGCCTTCGGGGAGGAATTCGTGCGGATGCACGTCACGGTGAAGCGCCGCGAATGGGAGCGCTACCGCGCCCACACCAGCGACTGGGAGAAGCGCGAGTATCTTCCCTATCTCTGACGCCCTGCCTGCCTGCGGGCTCCGCAGGGTAGCCCCACTCCCATGAGCTTCGCCGCGACCGTCACCGCCGAAGAACTCGACCGCGATCCGGACCCCATCCTGGCGCGCCTGCGCGAGGAGGAGCCGGTCGCCTGGATTCCCGCGCTCCAGATGTGGTTCGTGACCCGTTGGGACGACGTCCAGACGATGGAGAATTACCCGGAGATCTTCAGCGCCGCCACTGAGCCGAGCTTCCTGGCCCGGACCCTCGGCGAGAACATGCTGACCCTGGATCCGCCGGCCTGCACCCGGCTCCAGAAGGCCTGCAAGCCGCCCTTCCTGCGGGCCGGACGGAGCGGCTCTTTCGCCGAGCGGGAACTCCCGGCGATGTGCGACCGTCTCATCGCCTCCATGCGGGACGACGGCGAGGCGGACATCATCGCCGGCTATGCGGCGCTCGTGAGCGCCGGGTCGCTCGCCACCGTCCTGGGGCTCGACGCCTACGACTTCCGCGAGGTCTGGGACTGGTGCGAGGGCCTTTGCGTCGGGGTTGCGAATTTCGAACTCGAACCCGAGGCGTTCGCGGTCGGCCGGCGCGCCGCCGAGTCCGTCGAAGAGGCGGTGCTGGCCAGACTCGACGAGTTCCGCGAGCGGCCCGAGGCGTGCGGCCTCCTCCATATCCTGCAGGCCGACCAGGACCTTTCCGCCGCCGAAATCGTGAACAACGTGCGGCTGATGATCTCCGGGGGAATCAACGAACCCCGGGACGGCATCGGCCTCGTGGTCTGGACCATGCTCTCCGACGATGGACTCCGCGAGCACGCGCTCGGCAACCCGGCTGCGATGCGCCGCCTCGTGGACGAGGTGCTCCGCCGCTACAGCCCGGTGGGGACGATCACCCGCACGACCACCCGGGACACCGAACTCGCCGGGGTCCGGCTCCCCGAGGGCGTCCTCGTCTCGGGCATCCTCCGCGCCGCGAACCTCGATCCCGCCCGTTTCCGGGATCCGGAACGCCTCGACCCCACCCGCCTCGAGGGTGGGAACGCGGCGTTCGCCCTCGGCGTCCATCGCTGTCTCGGAGAATGGCTCGGGAGGCAGGAGATCCGGGTGGGGGCCGAGCGCCTTTTCCGGAACCTCCCCGGCCTGCGGCTTCACCCCGACGAGGAAGTAACGCTCCGCGGGTTCGAATTCCGCGGTCCCCAGAGCGTTAGGGTGGTCTGGGACGCCTGAGAACAAGAATGACGACCGGTTTCCTCTTCCCCCGCACGCCCTCCGGCGACGCCTCCCTGCTCCGCTCGCCGCCGTGGTTCTACTCGGGCGAGATGCTGACCATCGAGTACCTCGCGGAACCCGGCGCGGTGGCAGCGCTGCTACCGGCCCCACTCGAACCCGTCGCCGATCGCCCCGATGCGGTGGCCGCCATCTGGGCCGAATGGCAGTGTTGCAGCAGCTCGGGCGACGAGCTCCTCGACCCGGTGCGCGCCCAGTACAAGGAATGCCTGTTGGTGGTTCGCTGCCGCTACCGGGGCCGGGACTGGTCGCGCTGCGTCTTCATCTGGGTGGACAGCGACAGTTCGCTGATGCGCGGCCATTTCCAGGGCTACCCCAAGAAGCTGGGCGAGATCTGGATGACCCGGCCGGCGCTCATCGGCCGGGCGGGACCGCGGCTTGCCGCGGGTGGGCGCTTCGGCGCGACCGTTGCCGCCGGCTCCCGCCGCCTCATGGAGACGGAGTTCACGATCACCGGGGAGGCCGAGTCAGCGGGCTTCGTGAATGCCCACCCCATGCTGCACCATCGCTTCATGCCAGGTGTCGAGGCTGACGGCTCCGACGCCCTTCACCAGATCGTCAAGGTAGCCTCGTCGGACGTGGAACTCGGGACCACCTACGCTGGAAGCGCCACCTTGCGGGTGTTTCCTTCGCCCACCGAGGAACTCCTGACGTTGGCCCCCAGGGAGGTTCTGGGCGGTTTCTGGCGGCGGGTCGGATTCACCTTCCGTGGGGGAGAGACCCTCGCGGGTACCGGGAAATAACGAAGTGGCGGTTGTCGGCTTCGGCCTCCTCTCGCACGTCCCGACGATCATGCTGCCGGAGGAGGTGCGCCGGGAGCTGAACGAGGGCAAGGAGATCAGCCTGGTGCCAGGGCTCCGCCGGCTCCGGGGCGAGGTGCTCGATGAACTTGAGCCCGAGACGTTCGTCATCTTCGACACCCACTGGTTCAGCACCATCGAACACCTGCTCACCGCGCAGGACCGTCGCCAGGGCCGCTACACCTCGGACGAACTGCCCCGGGGGATGCACGGAGTTCCCTACGACTATCCCGGCGATCCCGATCTCGCCCGCGCCGCCGAGGCCGCCGCCGGGCGGGCGGGCCAACCGGCGCACGCCTCCAGCGATCCGCACCTCCCCGTCCACTACCCGACGATCAACCTGCTCCACTACCTCTGGCGCGGCGAGCGGGTGATCTCGGTGAGCTGTGCCCAGACGGGGACCACGCCCGACTTCCTGGCCATGGGCCGGGCGATCGGAGAAGCGGTGGAGGAAACCGGGCGGAGGGTGGTGCTCCTTGCCTCCGGAGGCATGAGCCACCGCTTCTGGCCACTGCCGGTGATCGCGGAGCACGAAGCGTCCGATCCCGTGCACGTCCGCACCCCGGAAGCCCGCGCCGCCGACGAAGCGCGAATCGAGTGGATGCAGGCCGGCGACCATCGCCGCATCATCGAAGCGATGGACGACTACGCGCGCTTCGCCCCCGAGGGCCGGTTCGGCCACTATCTGATGGCGGTCGCCGCCGCGGGTGGGGCGGAGTGCACCGCCTCCGGCCGGCTGTACTCGGAATACGAGAACGCGGTCGGCACCGGGCAGGTGCACGTCTGGTTCGACCGCCCGGAGGGCGGGTGGACCGGGTAAGCGGAGAGCACCCTGACCCGGTCCCTATCGTTCGGCCCACCATTGCTGGCTATCGAGTACTGATGAATCAGCGCTTGATGGTGCCCGGTCTGACACGGAGCGGAAAATGCCTTCTCTAGCCGACGTCTATCGGAGGTTCGGCGAAGTTTCAGAGATGGCTCAAATCCTTGAGACCCAACTAGGCAACATTCTGCTGCGAGTTGAAGGGAGTGAGGCCGGTTTGTTCTTGGGCGACCGGCAGGAGGAAGCCACCGAGATCTCGAGGAGAATCAACAAGAGCACCCTAGGCCAGCTCCTTAAGAGCCTTCGACGGAAGGGTTGGAACTCCGCATACACAGCAGATCTCCTTGCTCAGGCGCTCGCCGAACGAAATCGCTTGTCACATTCGTTCTTTCGTAAGCACAACTTCAGGCGAAACTCCTCTGAGGGGTGCCGGATCATGCTTGAGGATCTGGAGTCGATTCACGGCACACTGTTTGGGGCGTACAAAGCCGCGCTTGCGCTTTCCGGTGTGGACTTCGACTCTCTTAAACTGTCAATCTTCCCTACGAAGCATCTGCCCCTCGATTGAAGTAAACCCCTCGCTGCTGCCGTAGGAGCCCAACGAACGAACCTTCGCCCAAGCGGCCTCCAGAGAATCAAATGGGCCGTGCCAGCGGTTGTCGGGGAGACGAATGGGCTTCCGTTTGATGTAGTGGCGGCACGTAACGACGTGGATACGCGCTCGATTCGTAGCATCGTCCTCATAGATTGCATAGCCCATCTGTCTTGTCCTTCGGATTGATGTTGGCTTCGCCGCGCGTTTCACTGATTCTCGCGTGGGACCGGCTCGCACCGGAAGAAACCTACATGATCGTGTCGTCCTGTACACCCTCACCCGTCATGAAGGAGATGTGCCTCTCCTTGGCAGCACCTGGGGCCAACAGCGCGGGTTTCGCGCTCCCGCGCGATGCCGACCGGAGGTCGGCGGTCCAAGCCCACGCACCATCCCGGCTTTCGACGCCCCCGCGAGACTAAGGTTCTTACCGCAACTGCCCGGAAATTGCGGCCCTCGCCTGGCTGGTTGCGCGATAGGTATGCTGGGCTGACCGGGAGAACATCCATGGACCGAAGAGCATTCCTACGCACAACCGCAGCCGGCGGCGCTGGCCTGACGGCGAACTTCGCGTGTTCCCCGTCCGCCTCCGAGTCGCCACCGGCCGCAGGCGCCGAGGGCGAGATTCCGCCGTTCGAATTCGACGAGATCACCGCCGCCGACCTCCAGCGCATGATGGAGTCGGGCGAGCACACCGCCCGCTCCATCACCGAGACCTACATCGAGCGCATCGAAGCCATGGACCGGCAGGGCCCCGAACTTCGCTCGATGATCGAGATCAATCCGGATGCGCTCGAAATCGCCGATGAACTCGACGCGGAGCGCCGCGCTGGCGGACCCCGCGGACCGCTCCACGGCATCCCGGTCGCGCTCAAGGACAATCTCGACACCCACGACCGCATGACCACCACGGCGGGATCGCTGGCGCTCGAGGGCTCCATCCCGCCGCGCGATTCCTTCGTGGCCGAGCGCCTGCGCGCCGCCGGCGCCATCATCCTGGGCAAGGCCAACATGAGCGAATGGGCCTACTTCCGCGGGGAGCGGGAGACCAGCGGATGGAGCGCCCGGGGCGGCCAGTGCCGTAACCCCTACGCTCTCAACCGCAACCCCTGCGGGTCCAGTTCCGGCTCGGGAGCGGCGGCCTCCGCGAACCTGTGCGCGCTTACCGTGGGCACCGAAACGGGCGGCTCCATCATGTGCCCCTCATCCAGCAACGGCATCGTGGGCATCAAGCCCACGGTGGGGCTCTGGAGCCGCTCCGGCATCATCCCCATCTCCCACTCTCAGGACACCGCCGGGCCCATGACCCGCACCGTGCGCGACGCGGCCATCCTGCTCGGTGGAGCCGTGGGCATCGACCCGCGCGACGAGGCCACGTCCTCGAGTGACGGCAACTTCCACCCCGACTACACGCAGTTCCTCGATCCGGCCGGCCTCCAGGGAGCGCGCATCGGGGTGGCGCGCAGCTTCACCGGCTTCGATCCGCGGGTCACGGCGCTCTTCGAGGACGCGATCCAGGCGATGCGGGACGCGGGCGCCGTGATCGTCGATCCCGCGAATCTGGCTGAGTCAGCCTGGAACGACGAACTTCCCCTGCTCGTCCTCGAGTACGAGTTCAAGGCGGACCTGAACGCCTATCTGGCAACCCTGGGCCCCGACGCCCCCGTGCGCACGCTCGCGGAGATCATCGAGTTCAACGAGCAAAACGCCGAGTTGGAGATGCCCTACTTCGGCCAGGAGCGCATGATCGCGTCTCAGGCCCACGGCCCCCTGACCGACGAGGTCTACCTGAACGCGGTGCGTACGATCCAGCGGGCCAACCGGGAGGACGGAATCGACGCCCTCGTGAACGAGCACCAGTTGGACGCCATCGTCGCACCCACCCGCGACCTGCCCTGGACCACCGACCACATCAAGGGCGACCGCCTGGACGGCGGCAGCAGCGCCGGACCGGCTGCCATCGCGGGTTACCCGGATATCAGCGTGCCGATGGGGTTCGTCTCGGGGCTGCCGGCGGGCGTCTCGTTCTTTGGGCGGGCGTGGAGCGAGCCAGTGCTGATCCGCATCGCCTACGCCTTCGAGCAGGCGACCGAGCACCGCAAGGCCCCGACCTTTGCGCCAACGCTGGGCTAACAGCCGGTGGATAAAGCGCCGGGAGCGGCCAGTCCTCCCGGTGGGGGCGAGGCGTCCGGCTGACAAGGTGCGCGAGGGAGGAGCCCCCACCGGGAGAACTGGCCCGGGTGTATTTCGACCGAAGCGCGACGATGAACGACGCGAAGCGGAGTGTTTCACTGCATCGTTCGGCTCCCTGCCGGGTGTGGCTTGACGTGGTCATCCCCGACCGACGATGAGCGTGACCGCGAGGGCCGCGCACGCCACCCCGGTGACCTGCCAGCCATTGAGGCGCTCGCCGAGCACGACCCGCGCGAGGATCACGGTACTCGCGGGGTACAGCGACAAGAGGGTGACGACGACGCTGAGCGGCCCGTAACGGGAGGCCAACAGGTACAGGGCGGTGGCGCCCACATCCACGGCGCCGCCGACGAGAGCGATCCTGGCGACGGGCGCCGCCAGGCGCAACGGTCGCCCGCTGACCAGTGCGATGACGCCGAACAGCGTCACCGAGGCGGCGCGCGCCGCCACCAGAGGCCACATACCTGCCCCGGCGTCCGTTTCGGCCAGGGCGACAAAGAACAGGCCGATCGCCACGCCCGACACCAGCGCGAGGCCGACACCGGGCGGCAGCGCCCCGGAGGGGACCGACACGGCCCCCGCCGCCGCCCGCTGCTGACTGACCAGCACGATGGCCACGATCGCCAGTGCGACCCCGAGCATGGTCAGCGATCCAAGCCGTTCCCCGCGCAAGACGTCGGCGGCGACTGCAATCAGCACGGCGCACACGGCCGTCGTCGGAGCCACCACCGCCATCCTCCCCACCGCAAGCGCCCGATACAGCAGCGCCAACCCGACGCCGCCGATGAGTCCGGCCGCGCCGCCCCAGACCAGATCGCGCGCCGCCGGGGTGGCCTCGGGCAACAGCGGCAGGCTAAGGAGCAGCAGCGTCAGGCCGCAGCCCTGCGACGTCACGACGACGGCGAGGGTGTTCGCTCGACGCGCGGCGAGGCCGCCAAGGAAATCGGCGGTGCCGTACAGCGCCGCCGCACTGAGAGCGAGTAGATAGGCCATGGAGACTCGGTGGCGGATCCCGCGCGTAGCCGGCGGACGCGCCTGTCGGCCACCAATGCCGGTCTGGAGGCTCCTACCGGGAGAACCGGCCGGCGGTCCCTTGGGCCGCGCTATTCCTGCTTACGGCCCCGGCTCCTCCCCGTAGCTCATGCCGAGCTGCATCATCAGGAAGGCCGTATCCATCGCCCGGTCCGGGACGCGGCTACGGCCCCCGGCGTGCCCGGCCCGCGGCCGGTAGCGGAGGATCACCGGCAGGCCTGACGACGAAGCGGCCTGCACCCGCGCCGCCATCTTGCGCGCCTGAAGGGGCGGCACCCGGGTGTCGAGGTCGCCCTGGGTGAACATCACCGCCGGGTAGTCGGTTCCGTCCTTGACCGCCTGGTAGGGCGAGTACTGGCGCAGGAACTCGAACTGCTCGGGGATCGCGCCGTTCCCGTACTCGAGGAGCGCCGGCATGTTGTTCGCGTGCGTGAACGTGTAGAACCGGACCATGTCGAGGTCGGGAAACCCGCAGTACACCGCGCGGTAAAGCTCGGGCCGCTGGGTGAAGGAGCTGGCCACCAGCAGGCCGCCGTTGCTCCCTCCCATGATCGCGAGACGGTCGGGGTTCGTGTAGCCGTTTTCGATGAGCCACTCCGCCGAGGAGATGAAGTCGTCGAAGACGTTTTGCTTGTTCTCCAGCATGCCGTCCCGGTGCCAGTTCTCGCCGAATTCGCTGCCCCCCCGCAGCGTCGCCACCGCGAAGACGCCGCCGGCTTCCACCCAGACCGCCGCCTGCGCCCGGAAGGACGGGGTGACGCTCGAGTTGAAGCCGCCGTAGCCGTGGAGCAGGGTGGGCAGGTTGCCGTCTGGCTCGATCCCGCGCGGCCGCATGATGTACATCGGCGCCTCGGTCCCGTCCTTTGACGTGTACCAGACCTGCTCCACCAGGTCGTCGCTCCCGTCGTACTCCGGACGGGGCGGTTCGATGAGTTCGCGCTCATAGGTCTCGAGATCCAGCCGGTAGCGGGTCTCGGGGACAGTGAAGGAAGACAGGGTGAGCATTGCCCCGTCCTCGCCCAGCTTGCTCAGGCTGGCCGTGTGAAACTCGGGCAGGGGGACCTCGCCCACTGCCTGGAGCGGCGCCCCCGCCTCGTCCCCCGCTTCGAAGACCAGGATGCGCGAGGCGACGTTCGCGAGCAGCTCCACGTAGGTCCGTTCACCGATCGTCGTGTAGCCGCGGAGCAGGTGCCCCTGCTCGGAGATCCAGTCGGTCCAGCGCGAGCGGTCCGACCAGCGCGACGGGTCCACGCCCTCGGTGGGGATGGCGATCACCCGGTAGAGCGGGGCCTCCAGATCGGTTGTGAGGAGCAGCCGGCCCTCCTCGTAGCGGGCGGTGGCGTGGGCGCGTTCACCTTCGAGGACTGGATGGACCTCTCCGCTTCGCTGGTCCATCACGAAGATGTCGTTCTTCATCCAGCCGTGCTGGACCCCGAGCAGCAGCAGGCGTCCGTCCTCGATTTCCTCCACCCGGAGGAAGGTCTCGGGCCCGTATCCCTCGCCGAAGATCTCCCGGTCCTCGCTCATCTCCGTGCCGATCCGGTGGTGACGAATCCGAGGACCGTCCTCCCGCGAACGGTGGATGTAGTAGAAGCCCTCGCCCTTCCCGTCGAAGGCGATCGTCCCGTAGAGCGCCTCGGGTAGCCGGTCGGGCCGCTCTTCCAGCGTCTCGAGATCGAAGAGCCGCACGCTGATCTCGTCGAGTCCCCCGTCCCGGATCCGGTAGAGCAGGAGCGACCCGTCGGGAGAGATGTCCACGATGTCAAGGCTCGCGTAGTCGTCGAACCCGAGCTCCATGGCGTCGAGCAGAAGTTCGTAATCCCCGTCGGGATCGGGCCGCTCGCCGGTGGCCTCGCCCTCGGGCTTCGGACGGCGATAGATGCGCGCCTGGGGCTCGCCCGGCCGCCGCAGGGTAAACAGCTCGTATTCGTCGGCTTCCCGCGACGCCGAGACCGACGCGACCTCCATCAGTTCGGTCAGGCGTGCCGCAAGCCGGGATTCGAGTTCGGTATCGGAGACGATCTGTCCGGCGTACTCATTCTGGGCGTCGATCCACGCCCGGGTCTCCGGACTCTCCTGATCCTCGAGCCAGCGGTAGGGGTCGGGGATCTCGACGCCGTGGATCGTGTCGGTGACCACCTCCACCCGGGTTTCGGGCGGGGGCGGCCAGGGCCCCGAGCATCCGGAGGCCAGCAGGACCGCGGCGGATGCGGCCAACAGCCGCCCTGGACACAGGGAAACAGGACTGGATAAACGCATGACGATCCCCCCTCGGCGGCTCACCCTAACCCATCCGTCTCGAGTCCAGGTGCCGTCCGCCGGAACCCTGCCCCCTCGTTCACGTAATCTACCCAGCTACCGTCATGCCGTTCCGCCTGCCTTCCGATCTGGTTCTCGATCCCGAGCGGGGATTTCGCATCTACGAGGGCGTCGTCGCCCCCGACTGGACCGACCGGAACGGCCACATGAATGTCGTGTACTATCGGAGGGCTTTCGATCAGGCTACACAACACATGCTAAGTCGTATTGGACTCTGGGATAACGACAACGACTACGGGTCCACATTTGCACTTGAAGACCATGTGACGTACCAGCACGAGTTGCATCCGGGCCGCCCGTTTTTCGTCACCTACCAGCTCCTCGATTTCAGCGACAAGCTGGTCCACGCTTTTCTCCGTCTCTTCGGCGAGCCCGAGGGCGAGGGGGACAAGCCGGTGCCGGCCGCCACCTGCGAGCACATCGGCGTCTACGTGGACATGCGGACCCGCCGCTCTGCGTCGATGCCGGCCGAGTACTACAAGCTGCTTCAGGAGATCTCGCGCCGGCTCGAGGGGATGCCGCAGCCTCCCGAGAAAGGCCGCGTCATCGGCATCCGCCACCGCTCCCCGGAGAAGCCCATTCCCAGGTGCATCCCCGTGAGCGTCTGACCGTCGCCATGCGATCAACCATCCAACCAGGAGTTTCCATGAAAACCCGCTCTCTGCGAGACCATCCTGATGGCGATGTTCACCGCCGGATAGACGGAGCTCCGCAAAGACCCGACACTTTTTCATTCCGGTCCGGTCGCCTGACCGGGCCTCAGTCAGTTGTTTCCACAAGGAGAAACCCCGAGATGGCCAGCAAGACCGTATTCAGCAGATTTGAGCGATTCCGGAGGTGTTCGGTCGCCCGGGTCTGTTCGGGGGCGGCCGTCTTGGTGGCCGCCCTCCTTCTCACCGTGACACCTGCCCTCGCCCAGTACGGGCAGATCGAGGGCCAGGTCATGGATTCGACGGGCGCTGTCCTTCCGGGCGCTACCGTCACCGCCGTGAACGAGGGCACCGGCGTCTCCCGTAGTTCGGTCTCCGACGCAGGCGGCGACTACCGGCTGCCGGGGCTGCAGCCGGGGACCTATACGGTCACCGCCGCACTCACCGGCTTCCAGACGGTACAGACGATCGGAGTCATCCTGACGATCCAGCAGACGATCGTCATGGACCAGTCACTGTCGCTCGCGCAGGTCGAAGAGACCGTCACGGTCACCGGGACGGCGCCGCTGCTCGACACCCGGCGTTCGGACATCTCGACATCGGTTTCCGATCTGCAGATCCAGGATCTCCCGGTGGCCTCCCGCCGCTGGGTGGACCTCGCGCTGCTCACTCCGGGGACGAGCCAGGACGCGATCCGCGGCTTCTACTACCGCGGCAACGTGAACATGGGCGCCGGGGGCCGCTACTACGCGAACGCCTTCATCGTGGACGGGGTGAACAACACCTGGGCGGAGATGGGCGAGGCGCGCCAGAACTTCCCGATGGACGCCATCGGCGAGTTCCAGGTCACCACCAGCAACTTCAAGGCCGAGTACGGGCTCGCCACCGGCGGCCTCATGACCGTGGTGACGAAGTCGGGCACGAACGACTTCGCCGGCAGTGCGTTCACATTCTTCCGCGACAAGGCGCTCACCGCGCTCACCTACCAGGACCGGGAAGCCAGCCGGGAGAAGCCTGACTACCGGCGCTACCAGTGGGGCGGATCTCTCGGCGGCCCCATCGTGGAAGACCGGACGCACTTCTTCTTCGCTTTCGAACGCACCGACGAGGAACTCTTCTACAACATCTCGAACGGCGGGATCTTCCCCGAATTCGAAGGGACCTTCCCGAAGGAGGAGTGGCGCTACATGTGGCTGGGCCGGTTGAATCACCAGCTCAATGAAGACCACTCCATCTGGCTGCGGGTGGCGTGGGAGAACGAATACCGACCCAACCTGAACGCGAGCGGCATCACCACCGAGGGGTTTGATTTCGCGGTGCCGCGGAACGCCGAGGTGTTAGGGATCACGTCGGTGACCGGCGCCAACACGCTCAACGAGTTCCGCTTCCAGCGGGCGTTTTCGAAGTACGAGGTCAGCCCGGCGTTCAGCCACGGCTCGTTTGACGCCGGCGACTTCAACGCCGAGCGCCTCGCGCTCTGCGACCAGAACATCCGGCGACCCGACCTGCGCACCGGTTCCTGCAACGACCAGATGGGTCCGGAGACCCGCTGGCAGTTCAAGGACGACTTCACCTGGTTCACCCAGGGAATGGGCGGCGATCACCAGGTCAAGTTCGGGGTGGACTACAACTGGATCGATTTCAGCGCGGACAGCACGGGCAACTACGCCGGCCGGTTCAACTTCGATACGAACGAGCCGTTCGATCCGAACAACCCGGACACCCACCCGATCCAGTACAGCCAGACCCAGCCGCGCTACGACCGGGTCCCGGTGCACCACTTCTCGATCTACACCCAGGACGACTGGACCAGCGAGCGGCTCACCGTGAACCTGGGGCTCCGCTATGACATCCAGGTGGGCCCCATGAACGAGGACATCCAGGACATCCAGTTCCCGCTGCCGATCCCCTGGCACGAGGGTGCGGACACCCGGGGCGACAAGAACAACATTGGTCCGCGGATCGGCTTCGTGTACGACCTCTCCGGGGACAACACCGGCCGAACCACCGTCAAGGGCGGCTACGGCAAGTTCTTCGAGAACATCCGGACGCTCACGAACTTCGGGGAGCGCTGGTGGCACCAGGGGCAGACGATCGTCATCAACAACCCCGACTTCCTGGATCCGCTTGGCGGCAAGTCACGCGAGGAATACCTCTCCTCGGCGCCGCCGAACATCACGGTCCTCGACAACGACTACGAGCAGCCCTACGCCCACCACTTCAACCTGGGCGTCGCGCATCAATTCCGGGATGACATGGCGCTCTCGCTCGACCTGACCCGGGTGGCCACGAGAGCCGACGCGCAGCGGAGAATCAACCTCAACTACGCGATCGACGGCGTGCGTCCGTGGCCCCAGTTCCGGAATGTGGACGCGACCTACTCGCTGCTCGATCACGACTACCAGGCGTTCTACGCCAAGTTCGAGAAGCGCTATGCGGACGGCTGGCAGTTCCTGGTCAGCTACACGCTGGCGAAGAGCGACACGACGGAGTTCTGGACCCGGAACATCGATCCCTCGGGTTGGGACAGCCGTTTCACCGGATACACGCGGGTGACCCATCCGGGCGGCACCGACCGCCGCCACCGGCTGGTGAGCAGCGCGATCCTGGTGCTGCCGGGCGATATCCGGGTCTCCGCGATTCTGGATTACCGCTCGCCGCTGCCGGTTCTCGTGACCTCCGGAACGAACCTGAACGGTGATGACTACAACGGCGACCTGGCTCCGGGATTCAACGCGTCGAACACCTACGGGTGCCGCGACCTGGATCTGGGTCTCGGGAACGCCTACCGCCAGTCCACCGGCCGGGATCCGGTGAACTCGTTCACGTGTTCGAATTTCTGGAACATTGACTTCCGCGCTGCCCGGAACTTCTACCTGAGTGGGACCCACGGGGTCGAGTTGGTCTTCCAGGTGCTGAACGCTCTGGATCGCGTCAACTTCAACACTCCGAATGGCAACCTCCGTTCTGGAAACTTCGGCAACAACGAAAACTCCCTGGCGGCGAACATCAACGCCCCCTCCCGCCAGATCGAGCTAGCTCTCCGCTACTCCTTCTAGCTGAAGGCAACCCTTCCGGGCAGGTCCCTCGGGGCCTGCCCGGTCAGGGAAAGTTGGCGCATACGTAAGGGAACGCCGACCTCTGGCCAATTCTCCCGGTGGGGGCCGGCACCGCTGGCCATAGGTCAGCGAGAGCGCGGATAGCAGATCAGGGTCAAGCGCGTGCGACAGCGGAGCGCCGGCCAGTTCTCCCGGTGGGGGCCTCCGACCGGCATCGCGCGGGAGCGCGAAACCAGCGCGGGTGATGCTGCGCTATGCCAACGTGAGGGCCGCAGCATCTTCCAATCCCGAAGGGCAATCCCGAAGGGCAATCCCGAAGGGCAATCCCGAAGGGCAATCCCGAAAGGCGCCCCGGCCCGCTGCTCCAGTTACCCGGGCGGCGCCGGTTTCATGACGGGCGGAGTATGCATGCCTACCCGATCATGAGGGTTTCTCCCGGTGGGGCGCCACTTACGAATTCCAAGAGGTGTAGCCGAGCGGATCCGGGCCGGCCGGGCCCACGGACTCATTCGGGTTTGCTCATCACCACCACCACGGTGGCGTTGTCCTGGCTCCAGGACCCGATCTCGTCGATGCCGCGGATGATGGCGTCAGCGATCCTCGCGGGGCCCTCTTCCGCGGTTCCGCGACAAAGCCCCGCGATTTCCTTTTCGCCGAGTGGCTCCACCCCGTCAGTCGCCAGGATGACGAGATCTTCGGGTTCGAGCGGCAAGCTGCCTTCGGCCACCTCGTCGAGCGGGTCGCCCATGATCACGCTGGTAATGAGCGCTCGTTCCGGATGTCCGGCCGCCTCGTCGTGCGTGATCTCCCCGCGTCGCGCCATCTCGTCCAGCTCGGCCCCGAAGGTGTGGAGCGGGTTGATGATTCGGATCCGGCCGCTCCGGTAGTGGAAAAGAAAGGAGTCGCCGACGGTCATCCACTCGCAGCCGCCGGAGTGGAAGAGGGCGGCCACCAGCGTCGTGCCCATGTCGAAGAGTTCGGGACGAGCCATGACTGCCGCCCGCACCTGACGGTTGGCCGCATCGAGAGCGTGACGAAGTCGCTCCCGCGGCAGCCCGGAGGTGGCGGCGCAGGTCTCCACGAAGGCGCCGCAGGCAATCCGGCTCGCCTCGTCTCCGGCGGGATGTCCTCCCATCCCATCGGCGACCACCGCAAGGAGCCGCGCGCCGGGTTCGTCGGGTGGGAGAACCTGGGTCGCCCACGCGTCCTCCTGACGTAGTCGCGCACCGATGGTCGCCGCGCCGCCGAATTGGAGGTCCGCAGGCAACGGGGTCGGCCTAGAGCAACCGAGCGCCCGGAAGCGAGGCCATCCGGCGATCCAGCGTCAACACCTCAAGGCCGCCGCTCGCGTAGTCGTGGACGATCAGCCGATCCATCAGACCGGGCGGGGTCGAAGCTTCGATCGAAGTCAGTATCTGCCGCCCGCCCAAGGGCGCGATCAGTCCGCTCTGCAGCACATTGAGCAGACCCGCGCGAGCGTCGGCCCGCGATACGCCGTAGTGGTGCTGCACAGCGATGTACGCCTCGCCGATTACTTGATTTGAGGCCAGTATCACCGCGTCCTCTGCTTTGATCAGGTGACCGAGAGCATTCGTGCACCGGTCGAACTCTGCTGGCGGGTCGCCGGTCAGCAGCCGCACGAGGACGGAAGTGTCAATCCCGAAGCGACGGATCATGGGCTTGTTCGCGAAAGGCGTCGATGTCGAAACTCCCTTGCCCGCGCCGAAGCTTGTGACGCAGTGGCGCCAAACGGTCGAGATCTATGCGCCGTGGGCAAAGGAGAAACCCTTCCGGGGTCTCTTCAAGCAGGAGTCGGTCTCCCGGCTTTGCGCCCAACGCGTCGAGCACACGTGCCGGGAAGGTCACCTGACGCTTTGATGTGACTTTCACGAGCATTCGAAGTCCTGTTCTCCTTACTCAAAGTCTACCAAAGTAAGGTTCATCCCGGATCGGGAGTCACGGGTGCGTTTCGCCCGCCGCTGACCGACGATGCTGTGCCCTTACCGGGAGAGCGGAGGCAGCCGCCAGTTCTCCCCGTGGGCCCCTCCCTGTGGCGCCCCTGCCTGCGGAGCTATCCGGGTTGGCTGGCCTTATCCGCCGCGCTTGATGACGACTCCCGCGAGCGCCCCGGTGGACTGGCCGTCCTCGATCGCGATCTGGCCGTTGATGAGCACCCAGGGGATCCCCTGGGGGGCGCCGTCCGGGTTCATGATCGTCGAGTTGTCTTCGACCTTGTCGTAGTCGAACGCCACGATGTCGGCCTTGCAGCCGACCCGCAGGCAGCCACGGTCCGTCATTCCCACGATGGCGGCCGGCAGGCTGGACGAGGAGCGGACCATGAACGGCAGGCTGATGATGCCCCGATCCCGGGTGTAGTGGGCGATTTTCCGGGTGTAGCTGCCCCAGTAGCGCGGGTGCCGGCCGGGCGTCGCCTCGAGCGCGATGCCGGCGTCGGTGGAGGTGGCGGTGAAGTCCTGCACCATGTAGGTATCCACGTCGAACCGGTCTCCGGCGATCGGGCGGATCAGCACTCCCTGGAGCAGTTCCTCGTTTCCGGTGCGCGCGAAGTCGATCAGGGTCTCGGCGACGCTCTGGCCGCTGTCATCCGCGACCGCGGCCACCGTCTGCCCCACGAGTGAGGGATCCTCGGGAAAGAGCACGACGATCAACCGGTCGGCGCCGCCGAAGAGGTCGATCTGCTGTTCGAGGTCGCGCATCAACTCGGCGCGGGTCGTGTCGTCAGCCAGGTTCGCTTCCAGATTCTCGAGGCTCCGGAGCCCGGGAGTTCGCCACATCGGATCGTCGAGCCCTCCGGAACGGTCGGTACCCGGCGGCGCGAATCCCCAGACCGGGATCACCCCGACCGGCCCGCCGCCGAAGGTCTCGAAGGGGTACTGGTCCAGAAAGACCTGGACCCCCTGCGCCCGCGCCTGCTTGATCGCGTGCACGTCCTTCGCCGAGTGTCCCCAGCTCGATGGCCCCTTGGCCTTGATGTGGGTGCCGACCACCCGGATCCCGGTCTCGCGCCCGATGCGGATCGTCTCCGCCATCCCGTCGGTCCCGGTCAGGGTCGGTCCGTCCACGATGCTCGGCACCTGCCAGCGCGGCATCGGTGACTGGCTGCGCTGGTGCGAGTAGTAGAACCCGTCGTAGTCGGCGACCACGTGCGCGAGCGCGATGATCTCTTCGGTCTCCGAGAAGCGGGCCGGGCGGTACTCGGGGCCCGCCCCGAGGCCCCAGGCGCCGTCGTCCATGCCCTCGCGCACCAGTTCCGCCATCCGGGCGACTTCGCCGTCGGTGGCGGGCCGCTCGTGGTCGGCTGCCATTACCTGGAGGCGAACCGTCGAGTGACCCACCATGGGAACCACGTTGAGTCCCACCCCGCGGCTCTCGTAAGCGGCGATTTCGTCCCGAATCGGCCAGACGGGGTTCCTTCCGTCCGCTCCCATGACCACGGTGGTGATCCCCTGGGCGACCAGGTTCACCGCCTTCCGCTCTTCCATGTTGTCGCCGGCGAGCGACCGGTCGGCGTGGGAGTGGAGGTCCACCCAGCCGGGGGCGAGGTAGAGGCCGGTCACGTCGATCGTGCGCGCGGCATCGTGACCTTCCTTCCCGGCGAGCCGGCCGATCGCCACCACCTCGTCGCCCCGGATGCCGACGTCCGCGCGGACGGCGGGGTTGCCGCTTCCGTCGAAGACCAGGCCGCCGGCGAGAAGCAGGTCGTAGGCGGGCTGCGCCAGAGCTTGCGCCGCGACGAGGCTGGCCGCCGTTGCGAGCAGCCCTATTCCGGTGAATCTCTTCATGGTTTCCTCCGCCAGCGTGGTTTGCCCATCGTACCGGAGAGGGCGTCCGGGTCGCCGCAAGAGGTGCTCTGCAGGGGTTCGTGACGTTCTGCAACGGGTACGGCTCGTTGCGCGGCGCGCCCCAGTCACCGTGGTGCTAGCGTCCCCCCCTCAACATGCCGGACCGACTCTCCGCCTGTCTCACCCTTCGTCTGGTTTCGGGACTCCTCCTGACCTTCTCGGGAGCCGCCGCCGCGCAGCCGGTCACGATCGATCCCGCCCTTCTCGGCGGCCTCAAATGGCGCACCATCGGCCCCGACGGGAACCGGCTGAGCGCTGCCACCGGCGAGTGGGGCAACCCCGATGTCATCTACTTCGGGGCGGCTTCGGGCGGCATCTGGAAGAGCAGCGACCGCGGGGTCAACTGGGAGCCGGTCTTCGACGACCAGGATGCGGCCTCGATCAGCGCCCTGGCCGTCTCCCCCTCGCACTCCGGCCACGTGTGGGCCGGCACCGGGGAAACCTTCATCATCCGCCCGGCGCTCGCCATGGGGAACGGCATCTACCGCTCCACCGACGGCGGCCGATCCTTCCAGCATCGGGGCCTCGAGGCCACCGGACGCATCGCCCGCATCCTGGTCCATCCGGAAGATCCGGATCTGGTGTACGCCTGCGCGCTCGGCCACTCCTACGCGCCGCAACCGGAGCGCGGCGTCTATCGCACCCGGGACGGCGGGGCGAACTGGGAGTTGGTCCTTCACGTGGACGAGAACACCGGCTGTTCCGACCTGGCGATGGACCTCCGCCACCCCGAGCGGCTGCTCGCCGGGATGTGGCAGCTCCAGATCAACACCGGCGGCCTCCAAAGCGGCGGCCCGGGAAGTGGGATGTACCGCTCGCGCGACGGCGGTGACTCGTGGGAGCGGCTCTCCGGCGAGAAGACGGATGACGGAGCCGGCGGGGGCAGGGGCCTACCCGGGGGGGACGCGCACCCCATCGGCAAGGTCGCGGTGGGGATCGCGCCGAGCGACCCCGACCGCTGGTACGCCCTCATCGAGGACGAGAGTCCCGGCTTCTACCGTTCCGATGACGGCGGCGACGCCTGGCGGCTCATGATGACCGACCACGACCTCGCCGAACGCGCTCCCTACTACGTCCGGCTAGGAGTCTGCGCCGCAGGAAGTCGTTTCACTGGCGGATTTGACGTGGCGGCGCGTTTGTGATGGGGTGGTGATGTTCATATAAGTCTTTGATATAGTGTGTTTTATGCTGGCTCGGATGAGCTGGGTCGAGTTGGAGGAGCAAGGCATGCCGACGAGATTTCGAGCGTATCAGCCGGATCAGATCCTGCTGCTGCCGCCGAAGCTGAAGGACTGGGTTCCCGAGGGGCACTTGGCGCACCAGGTGAGCGACGTGGTGGACAAGCTGGATCTTTCGGCGTTTTACGCTCCGTATGAGGGGGACGGCCGTCGGAACGCGCCGTATTCGCCGGCGATGATGGTGAAGGTGTTGATCTACGGGTATGCGACGGGGGTGTTTTCGTCGCGGGGGATCGCGCGGAAGTTGGAGGAGGATGTGGCGTTTCGGATGCTGGGGGCGGGGAACTTTCCGAAGCATCGGACGGTCTGCGAGTTTCGGTGGCGTCATCTGAAGGATTTCCGGAAGTTGTTTTGTGAGGTGGTTCGGGTGTCGCGTGAGATGGGGTTGGTTCGCTTCGGGACGCTATCGATCGACGGGACGAAGGTTCGGGCGAACGCGAGCAAGCGGAAGGCGATGAGTTACGACCGGCTGGTTCAGGAGGAGGCGCGGCTTCGGGAGGAGATCGCGGGTTTGACGTCGACGGCGGCGCGGGTGGACGGGGAGGAGGACGCACGCTTGGGGAAGGAGGTGCGAGGCGACGAGTTGCCGGAGGAGTTGCGTCGGCGGGAGGATCGGCTGCAGGCGATCGAGGCGGCGCGGGAGCGACTGGAGGCGGCGCAGCGTCGGGCGGACGATGAGCGGGGGCGGCAGCCGGGGCAGGATCGCCCGGCGAAAGGCGGGAGCCCCTACAAGCGCCAGTACGGCGAGCCGGAACCGAAGGCGCAGAGCAACTTCACGGACCCTCAGAGTCGGATCATGAAGACGAGCACGGAGGGCTTCCAGCAGAGCTACAACGCGCAGACGGCGGTGGATGACGCGCACCAGATCGTGGTGGGGGCGAACGTGGGAGCGGGGGCCAACGATGTGGAGCAGTTGCTTCCCATGCTGGACGCGGTGGAGGAGACCCTGGGCGCGCCGCCGGCGGAGGTTCTGGCGGATGCGGGATACGCCAGCGAGGCGAACCTTCGGGAGTTGGAGGAGCGCGGCATCGCGGGGTATGTGGCGCTCGGTCGGGAGGGGAAGAAGCGGGCGGCGGTGGACCCGGCGAAACGCCCGGCGACGGATCGGATGAAGAAGAAGCTGGAGACGGAGGCGGGCCGCGCCCGCTACGCCCGCCGGAAGTGGCTGTCCGAAGCGCCGAACGGCTGGATCAAGGAGGTGCTTGGTTTTCGCCGCTTCAGCTTCCGGGGTCTCGCGAAAGTGCAGGCCGAGTGGAACCTGGTGTGCCTGGCCGTGAACATCAAGCGGATCGGAGCGCTCACAACCGCCTGATGGGACTCCCCGAAACCGCTCGCCGCGGGTCCCAACCGGGAATACGCCGCGTTGGCGCCGTTTCGGCCACTCCCAACCGGTCGCTGGCCCCGAGGTCACGCCAAAATCCGAATTCCGCGCTCGTTCCGAACGTATCTACGCCCCATCCGCACAACTCCTGCGACGCAGGCTCCTAGGCATGACCTGACACTCTACGATGGCCAGTGGCGCGCCGATCGTCAAGGCGCCCGGCGGGTCGAGCTGGCTCGCTGGCTGCTGATTTCAAAACAACCGTTTCGCACGGAGGTTCCCATGCTTCGGACACTCGGGATCATCTGCCGGACGGGCGTGGTGGCCACGCTCGCCACTCCCGTTCTCGCTGCAGGCGCACAGGTTCAAGCCTCAGACCCTGACTTCGATGCCTCGGTGGAGAGGCCCGCCTACCCTTCGAACGGACCGGTCGTGGTCATCGATGAGGCGCACGCCAACTTCCACACCGCGGCCGGCCGCTACCAGCCGTTCGCGGACCTGTTGCGGAACGACGGTTACACGGTTGTCGCCGGAAAGACCGCCTTCGATCCGGACGTCCTGAATTCCGTGGATGTCCTCGTGATCTCGAACGCTCTGCCACCCGCCGGGGCCGCTCCCGGCACTCCGGCTCTCACACAACGGGAGTCGGACTCGGTGCGGGACTGGGTGCGGGAAGGCGGATCCCTCCTGCTGGTCGCGGACCATGCCCCCTTCGGGAGTGCGGCCGAGAACCTCGGCCGGCGCTTCGGAGTGACCATGGGAAAGGGGTGGGTGTGGGACTTCCGCGACTCGGGCGCCTCGATTGCGACACGCTTCGTCAGCTCACGCGAGAACGGCCTGCTTGGGTCCCATCCGTTGCTGCGTGGTCGTGACATGTCGGAAGAGGTGACGATCCTGAAGGCGTTTTCGGGTCAGAGTCTGGGCGTTCCAGCCGGGGCAACCGTCTTGATGAAACTGAGTGACACCGCACGCGAGGCACACAATCGCGCCGATCTGGAGACCATCAGGGCGGCGGTCGTTGATCGGGCGGCGTCGGTGGACGACGTTGTCCGAGAGCTCTCACACCCTGTCGGCGGCCGGGCCCAAGGCATCGCGCTGGTGTTCGGACAGGGAAGGGTCGTAGTGCTCGGGGAGGCCGCCATGCTGTCGGCGCAGGTCACCACGAGGAGCAACCCGCCAGGGACGACGCGCGCGGGAATGAACGTCCCGGGCTACGACAATCGCCAGTTCACGCTCAACACTCTCCACTGGCTTTCGGGGTTGCTGCTGAACTGAGTCCGGGCTGAGCGGACGCCAACCCCTAGCAGCCTGTGGCAAAACCCACGCGGCGTTCGACCGGCGATCCATCCCGGCTGAACCACTCCGCTTCGCTGCGTTCGGCGTTGCGTTTCGGTCGAAATACACCCGGTATTCCTCCCTCACGCGCCTTGTCAGCCGGGCGCCTCGCCCCCACCGGGAGAACTGGCCGGTCTCGGCGCTCACGTGGGTTTCACCACAGGCTGCTAAGCCGCGTTCACCGCCGGTGCGCCGGCTGTCAGGGCAGCGGGATCCCGGCCAACACGGCGCGCTGCCGCGCGGCGAGGGTCGCAATTCCCCCAAGGGCTACGTCGAGAAGTTCGTTCAGGGTTTCCCGCCGGAACGGGGCCGCTTCGGCGGCGCCCTGGACTTCGATCAACTCGCCGTCGGCCGTTGCCACCACGGTGAGATCGACCGCCGCCCGGGAATCCTCCGAATAATCGAGGTCGAGGAGCACCTCTCCGCCAACCACCCCAACGCTCACCGCCGCGACCTGGCGGCGCAACGGATTCTCGGGCAGCTCGCCGCGGCTCCGGAGCCGGTGGAAGGCCAGGGCCAGCGCGACGAAGGCTCCGGTTATGGCCGCGGTCCGGGTGCCGCCGTCGGCTTCGATGACGTCGCAATCCACTCGAACGGTCCGTTCTCCCAACCGCGAGAGGTCCACCGCCGCTCGCAGCGAGCGGCCGATGAGCCGCTGGATCTCCGCCGTACGCCCGGGAACCCCGTCCCGGTCCCGCCGGATTCGCTCTCCCGAAGAGAGCGGAAGCATCCCGTATTCGGCGCTCAGCCAGCCGCGACCTCTACCCCGGAGCCATCCCGGCACGCCGTCTTGGATGCTGACCGCCGCAACCACCTGGGTATCTCCCTGTCGAACGAGGATCGAACCGGGGGCGCGCCGCAAGAAACCCGTCTGAAGCCCGAGGTCACGGATCTCCCGCGCCCCTCGGTCGCCACGCCGTTTCACCCGCGACCGCCGTCTGGATCCGCCAGGAGCCGTTCCGGGGCCCGCCCGAATCCCGACCGGAGATCAAGGTGCCCGGCGAGGGTTTCGGTCTCTTGTCCCTCGACGAGGAGCCGGACCTCGGCAATTGCCGGAAGGCTCTCCACCAGGGTGTGGCTCAGGCTGTACACGGTCAATTCCTCGGCGTGCAACCCGCCGGAGTGTCCCTCCAGCAAATCGAGTGTGAAGTTGATGACGGCGATACCGCGACCGCTCACGAACACATCCAGAACCTGTACATCCTCTGGAAAAGTTCCCGACTCCTCCACGATCTTCTGCACCAGCGCCTCCGCGCGACCACGGGTGGTAGGGACGCGGGGTAGCTCCACTTCCCGGGCGTGAAGGAGGCCGTCTGCGCCAACCGCGAACAGCTTCGCTGCGTCCAGAACTTCCTGAACCTGGAGAGACTCCGCGGGTTCCGGGAGGGCCGGGGAAACCGACGCCAGGTCTTCCGAAGCCGGAGCGGAGTCAGATTCGTCGGCCGGGGCAACACCACACGCGGCGAGCCCCCAAGAAACTGCGGCCGCGAGCGGCATCGCCCGAAGAAACCCGTCGCACCCTCCGGGTTTCAACGCACGTCTCCCGTTGGGCGAAAGTTCGTCAGCGAGCGCTGGTAGCGGAGAATCCCGGCGGCCAGCGCTCGCGCCGCCTCGTTCGGGAATCCCGGGTTCGACAGCCGCGGGAGATCGCGGGCCGACGTGACGAAACCGAGTTCCACCTGCGCGGCTGGCATCGCCGCTCCCCGTAGAACCCTCACGGGAGCATCGGCGACACCGCCCGCGGCGACTTCCAATCCTTCCAGTTCCGTGGCAAGCGCCTCGGCAAGCGCCCGCGACGCTGGAACAAACGGGGCCTGGGCGCTGTTCCACGGCACGAAGTGAACCGCGTTCCCTGCCGGCGGACGGCCGGACGCCTGCGGGGTGAGGTGGTACACGAGGCTCCCGGAGGCGGCCGGACTCGGCGAGGCGTTCAGGTGGATGCTGATCAACAGGTCGGCGCGGGCGGTATTGGCCGCCGCGACCCGGTCGTCGAGCGCGACGCCGCGGTCCGCATCCCGGGTCAGCACCACTTGAAATCCATGCTGGCGTTCGAGCAAATCCCCAAGCGCCAGCGCTACTGACAGGGCCACGTCCTTCTCGGTCACTCCGCCGCGACCGGCGGCCCCGCGATCGGCTCCTCCGTGGCCCGGATCGATGGCGATGGTGCGGATTTCGGTGGGCCCGACCGGGTCCCGGCGACGGCGTGCCTCCGGCGCCGGCCGCACCGCCAGCACATCGGCTCCGGACGCGGCGCGGACTCCGGCTCGGATCAGATTGAGCGTCAGGGTTCCCGGGGTTCGCTCCTGGAGGAAGCGCCCGTAATTGCGCCCGGTCGTGATCTCGAGAATGTACCCACTCCCGCGGCGGATGAGATCCACCCGATCCACGACGCCGTCCCGCGGCGTTTCATCGGAGAAGGAAGTCTCGACGAATGCCGTCTGCACCAGAACCGAAACACGGCGTGGCCCTTCTTCGATGTCCAGCGGGACGGGAGGGTTCGTGCGCACAATCACCCGGGTGGCTCCCGGGCGGCTCGCGATTTCGACATCGAGTTGCGGGTACCCCTCCCCCACCGCCAGAGTCCTCGCGTTCCCGTCGTACCGCGTCCGGCCCGGGAGGATGTCCGGCAGAACCAGCGACACGAAGTCGAGCGGCACGAACCACTCACCGCCACGCCGAACGCTCGGATTTCGCAGGACACGGGTCGCGCCTCCCACCAGGACGAAACTGCGTCCGGCATCGAAGCGGACCGTCTCGCCCCGAAGGCGGAGGACCGCTTGCCGCTCACTCTCTCCCGGTCGCACGGTGCCGCCCAGGGCTGCGGCGACCTCGGCGAGCCGCACCATCTCGACGCCTCCGAGTCGCCGCACGGCGAGGGCGGAAGCATCACCCTGGTCGATGATCCAGAGCTCGGGCGACCGCTGAGCCGCGGAAGCGACAGGGCCCGCCGCGGAGGCCGAGATCCAGAGCGAGCCCACCAATCCCAGCGTGAGGAGGAACAACCCGAAAACGGAGGCGCCGCGACGCATGAAAGGCAGCCGGAAAACCCAAGGAGCCTGTCCCGGCAATCTCACGGCATTCGGCAGTCGATGCATCCCGCCTGAACCGCTTCGCTCTTCGTTGCGCTTCGGTCGAAAGAGCGCTGCTATTCCTCCCTCGCGCGCCTTGTCAGCCGGGCGCCTCGCCTGCCTCGGTGCTCGCGACATTGCCGGGACAAACTCCTAGAAGCGACAGAATAGCGTTTCGATATTCACGGAATCGCCGTCTCAGTGCGAGCCCGGCCAATCGCCGGTCGCCGTGTTGCCGTAGAATGCGCCGCCCGTATGGCAAAAACGGGATTTACGGTTCAACCGGCAGACGGTGGCCTCATCGTGCTGCTCCCCGGCCTTGGAGCAGTCAGCACGACGTTCATCGCTGGAATTCACGCGATTCGCAAGGGGCTTGCTGCACCCATCGGGTCGGTAACACAGATGGGAACGATCCGGCTGGGCAAGCGCACGGACGGTCGGACCCCCCTGATTCGGGACTTCGTCCCCATCGTCCCGATCGGGGATCTTTCCTTCGCGGCATGGGACGTCTTCGAAGACGATGCCTATACCGCGGCGCGGAAGGCCGGGGTGCTCGAACCGGCGTTGCTCGATGCGGTCCGGGAGGAACTGGCGGAAATCCGGCCGATGCCGGGGGTCTTCGATCGCGACTTCGTGAAGAAGCTCGACGGCTCGTTCGTCAAGTCGGGCGCCACCAAGATGGACCTGGCGGACCAGCTCATCGAGGACATCGAGGGTGCCCGGAAAGCATCGGGGGCCGCGCGGGCGGTGATGATCTGGTGCGGCTCAACGGAGACCTTCCTGGCCGAGGCGCCTGTCCACCGGGACCTCGAGAGCTTCGAGGAGGGGCTCCGCACCAATTCGCCCGATATCGCTCCCAGCATGATCTATGCGTACGCGGCTCTGCGTTGCGGGGTCCCCTATGCGAACGGAGCTCCGAACCTCAGCGCCGACATTCCGGCACTTCGTGAACTGGCGTCGGCCCGTGGCGTCCCGGTAAGCGGCAAGGATTTCAAGACCGGGCAAACGCTCATGAAGACGATCCTGGCCCCCGGGCTGAAGGCCAGGATGCTCGGCCTGCACGGGTGGTTCTCCACGAACATCCTCGGCAATCGGGACGGCGAGGTGCTCGATGATCCCGGTTCTTTCAAGACCAAGGAAGAAAGCAAGCTGAGCGTGCTGGAGTACATCCTCCAGCCGGACATGTATCCCGACCTGTACGGCGATTTCTACCACAAGGTGCGCATCAACTATTACCCGCCCCGGCGCGACAACAAGGAAGGTTGGGACAACATCGACATCTTCGGCTGGCTCGGCTACGAAATGCAGATCAAGGTGGATTTCCTCTGCCGCGATTCCATCCTCGCCGCCCCGCTGGTGCTCGATCTCGCCCTCTTCCTCGACCTCGCCTCGCGCGCCGGTCTCCGTGGGATCCAGGAGTGGCTGTCGTTCTTCTTCAAGAGTCCCATGAGCCCGCCGGGGGTGTATCCGGAACACGACCTCTTCATCCAGCGAAAGAAGATGACCAATACGCTTCGTTATCTCATGGGAGAAGAGGTCATCAGCCACCTCGGCGAATACACTCTGGAGACGAGGGAAACGTCGGACTGATCCATGCAGATCTCAAAGAGTCGCTGCGTCGGCTGCGGGAACTGCGTAGCGGTCTGTCCGGTGTCGGCCATCAGTATCGGTGACGACGGGCGGGCGGTGGTGAACAGCGACCAGTGCGTCGAGTGCTACACCTGCTACCGCGGGCTCAGCACCGAGCGGCTGAACCCAACGCTCATCCGAACCGTCCGGCGGGTACTCGGCTGGGTGCGACTCCGCTTCGACCCGGAGCCGGACATTTGTCCGACATCGGCGATCGAACCCGAGGAACTCGCGTGGCCGCGCGTGGTGCGCCGCGCCTTCAGCGACCCGCTCGTTTCCCACGAGGCCACCGGCGTCCACGGCCGGGGGACCGAGGAAGTCAAGACGAACGACGTGACCGGCAGAGTCTCGGTCGGCGAATGCGGGATGACGGTGGAGTTCGGCCGACCCGGGGTGACCGCAAGTTTCGCCGACATGGACCGGGTTACCCGTCGGCTGGCGGCGCTCGGCGTGCACTTCGAGCAGAAAAATCCCGTCACCAACCTGATGAGCGACGTTGCGACCGGCGCGATCCGGGAGGATCTGCTCGGCGAACGGGTCCTGTCAGCCATCGTTGAAATCAAGGTCAACCTGGACCAGGTTCCGGTGGTGATGAAGGAAGTGGAGGCTGCCGCCGCTGATTCGGAGACGATCATTTCCGTGGGCGCCGCCACTCGCTGCGGCCCGGACGGCGAGGACACCCTCGGGGCGCTGCTGCGCGAGCACGGATACACCGCTTTTCGGGGCAAGACCAACCTCGGGCTGGGCCGCGCGTAGCCGCCGCGGGGAGCGCTGTCAGGCGCCCAGCACGGCGACGAGCGCCTCGACTACCTCATCCAATTCCGCCTCGGTAATGACCAGCGGGGGCAGCAGCCGGATCACGGTTGCGCCTGCCGGCAGCGCCAGCACCCCCTTTTCCATCAACGCGGTCAGGTACGGGCGGCAACGCTCCCGGAGTTCGATGCCGATCATCAACCCCGTCTGGCGCACCGCGCGGACCCGTGCGGGCCGCTGACCGTCGAAGCGCTCGCTGAACCGGGCGCCCAGCGTCTCCGCCCGGTCGGCCAAGCGCTCATCTTCCATGAACTGGATCGCGGCAAGCGCCGCCGCGCATGCGAGCGGATTGCCGCCGAACGTGGTCCCGTGCTTGCCGACGAGCGGCGGTAGCCGGTCACCCGCCAGCACCGCACCCATGGGCACGCCTCCGGCGATGGCTTTCGCCAGGCAAAGCAGATCGGGCTCCACCCCGTAGCGCTCGCAGGCGAACATCCGGCCGGTCCGGCAAAAGCCGGTCTGCGACTCGTCGAGAATCAGCAACGCGCCGGTCTCGTCGCAGCGGGCACGGACGGCGCGCAGGTAGCCGGCCTCGGCCGGCCGCACCCCGCCCTCCCCCTGGACTGGCTCCAGCACGACGGCCGCGGTGTCTTCGCCGACGGCGGCCCGCATCCTTTCGGCATCGTTGAACGGGACGAATGAAAACCCCGGCACCAGCGGGGCAAAGGGTTCCCGGTAATCCTTCCGGAACGTTGCGCTCAGGGCTCCCATCGTGCGGCCGTGGAAGGCGCGCATCGCGGCGACGATCCCGGTGCGGCCGGTGGCGACGCGGGCGAACTTGAGGGCCGCCTCCACCGCCTCCGCTCCCGAGTTGCAAAGGAAGGCGCGCGTCAGGCCCGGCGGCGCGATGGAAGCCAGCTTCTCGAGGAGAAGGGCGCGCTGGTCGTTGTAGAAGATTCCCGGGCAGGTCACCAGCGTCCGCGCCTGATCGGCGATCGCCCGCGCGACCGCGGGGTTGGCGTGCCCGACGCTCGCCACTCCGATGCCGGCCACGCAGTCGAGATAACGGCGGCCCCGATCGTCCCAGACCTCGGCGCCCTTCCCCCTCACGAGCGTCAGGTCGCGCTTCGGGTAGACCTCGAGCCCCCACGTCCGCTCGGCCTCCTGGAAGTTCACTCGATCACCGTTCCCCGTCCGGCCAGAGCATCCCGAACCGGATGCGCGACGCGTCCGTCGCCGATCACCACCGGGGTTTCCCCGGTTCCCCCGGATCCCCCGGTTCCGACCAGCCGGCTCAGCGCGAGCATTTTCCGCTTCATACGGCCCGTTACCAGCGCCTCCCGGCGCAGAACCTCGGCGGGGGACATGCGTGGGACGAGCGAGGCAGGGTCATTCTCGTCCTCCAGAAATCCGGGCGCTTCGATCAACTGGATGACCCGCTCGGCCGGGAACGCGGCGTTGAGCACCCCCACGATGTCATCGTTCTCCGAATTGACGGCAAAGCCGCGTTCATCGAGGATGGGAACCGTCAGGACCGGCGCCAGACCGCTCTCCAGCAGGAGTCGGAGCAATCCGACATTCACCTCGGCGGGCTTTCCCGACAGGTCGCGTTTGATGAGGGTCTTCCCGCCCTCCCGGACCCGGATTCCCCGGTTCCTCCGGCCCCGCACCAGCGCGCCGTCGAGGCCCGTGAGACCGATGGCGTTCACGCCGCGCCGCTGCAACAACTCCACGATCCGCTTGTTCCGCAGTCCGGCGTAAGCCATGAGGATGAGATCGAGGGCCGAGGCGTCCGAGTACACGCTCGCGTAGCCGGACACCGAAGTGAGTACCCGCTTCTCGATGCCGAGGCGCCGGCCGAGCTCGTCGCGCAGGGCATTCGCGCCGTGCACGATCACGAACGGCGATTGGATCTCGGCGAGATCGGAGGCGATTCCTTCCAGGTTAATGGACGCTCCACCGCCGATCTTGATCAGCAGCATGTCGCAACCAGGCCAGTTGATCGCATCAAAAGGAACGGACTGCGCCGTTCGGGATGGGTGTCCATGCCGTCGGAGCGACCAGCGCCGGATAGGGTTCGGAGCACACGACCCGGACATCGCCGATGGTCGCGCAGCGCATCTGAAAGTAGTCCGGATCCTCGTTGAAGCGGCTGGCCACGGTGACCCGGCGCGAGGCATCCGCAACGATGACATTCATCGCCCGGACGTAGCGGGTGCGTTTCTCGATCAGCTCCAATCCCCGTGCGAGGGCGTGGCGCATGTCACCGCGGTCGAAACGCTTGACGAAGTTGAAGACCTTCTCGGCGCCGATCCGCCCCTGTTCCCGGATGCGCACTCCCCGAAGTTCCCCGTTGAACAGAAACACCCGCTCGCCGTCGAAAAACGGCATGTTGTTCTCAACGCGGATCCCCTCGTTGCGGAACGCGCTCCGCGCGTGGGCCAGCAACAGCGGCGTGCGACCGCGGGGGCGATCCCGGTCTTCCCAGATGGGGGTAATGCTGCGGTAGATGCGCCAGCCGCCCCCTTCGAGCCAGGCGCAGCCCCAGCCATGCCCCTGGAATTCCCGGCTGTTTTTCGCGACCTCGCTGAACGCCGCCAGATGATCCTCCACGTCGAACTCCGTCTCGCCGCGGACGCATAGGAGACGGCACATGGGAAGGAGGCCCCGGTCGGCGGGCGTTCCCTCAGATCGGATGGAGGCCGGCGAACTCCAGCCCGGCCGTCTCGGCAAACCCGTACATCAGGTTGAACGCATGCGCAGCCTGCCCGGCCGCCCCCTTCATCAGGTTGTCCAGGGCGCTCATGGCCACGATCCGGTTCGTGTGCGGATCGCGCTCGAACCCCACATCGCAGAAGTTCGTGCCCGCGAGGATCTTGGGGTCCGGGTAGCGGTGGATGCCGCTTTGCCCCTTCACGACGCGAACGAAGGGCTCCCCCGCGTAGGCGTCGCGATAGATCTGCCAGAGCGCCCGGTCGTTCAGCGCCCGATCCGTGAACACATGGCAGGTCGCCAGCACCCCGCGCACCATTTCGATCGAGGTGGCGGAGAAGTGGAGTTTGTCGATCCCCAGGGCCTCGGCGATCTCGCCCTGATGGCGGTGCCCGGTGGGCTTGAAAGCGCGCGCCGCTCCGCTCCGCTCGGGATGATGGCTCGCCGCGGTCGCCCGATTGCCGGCTTCGCTGGATCCGACCAGGACTTCGATCACCGCCGATTCGACCCCTCCGGCATCGCACAGCGGCTTGAGCGCCAGGATGGCGGCCGTCGCGTTGCACCCGGCGCAGGCCACCAACTCCGCATCCCGCAGCGCCTCCCGATTCAGCTCCGGGATCCCGTAGACAAAGCGGCCGAGAAGATCCGGGCAGGGATGCGGCCCACCGTACCAGCGCTCGTAGGCCGCCGCCTCCCGCAACCGAAAATCGGCGCCCAGATCGATGACCCGCCCGGCGATGCGCCGGAAGTCCTGCATCCGGCGCGCCGATTCCCCGTGCGGCAGGCAGACGAAGAGCGCGTCGCAACGGGAGAGCCGGTCCAGCTCGCAAAACCGCAGCCGGGTAGCGCCGCGCAGGTTCGGATGCACGCCGTGCGCGTACTTCCCGGCGAGGCGTTCGGAGGAGATGTCGGCGACCTCGACCTCGGGGTGGCCAAGCATGAGGCGCAGCAACTCGCCGCCGGCGTATCCCGAGCCGCCGGCGATGGATACGCGGATCATCGGTCCGGCGACAGGAGGTAGGACACGATCCTCTCCGGGATGTTCACTCCCGTGACGCCAATGCTGTTCCGGAACTCCATCGTGTAGTTGACCTCATTGATCAGGAGTCCGTCCCCGGTTTCGAAGAGGTCCACCGCGAGGACGCCGCCCCCCACCGCCTCCGCGGCTCTGAGCGATATCTCGGCGAGCTCGGTGGTCACCGGACAATTGGAGGTCCGCCCGCCGCGGGCGGTGTTCGTGATCCAGTGCTCCGATGTCCGATAAACGGCGGCAATGCACTCGTCCCCGACCACGAAGCTGCGGATGTCCCGGCCGCCCTTCTCCACATACTTCTGGGCAAAGAAGATCGAGTGGTGGTAACTGCCGAGGATCGCCTTGTGCTCGATCACGGTTTCGGCCGCCTCCCGATCATTGATCCGGGAAAGCAGCCGCCCCCACGATCCGACCGCCGGCTTCAGCACCACCGGATAGCCGAGCTGTTCGATGGCTTCCAGCGTGGAGTCCTCGGTGAACGCGACCCGCGTTTCCGGCTGAGGCACTCCGAACTCCTGCAGCGCGACGGCAGTCAGGATCTTGTCGCCGCACTTGCGGGCGACTTCGTAGCGGTTGATGCATTCGATGCCCACGCTCTCGAAAAGCCGCAAGGCGTGCATCGCCCGCGAATGATTGATGCTCCGCTCGAGGACGATGTCCACCTCGGGTCGCGCCCGGAGGTCGAATACCAGCTGCCGGTCATCGAGAAGGACCAACTCGACCCCGGCGCGACTTCGCAGCTCCCGGATGAGGAGTTTTTCTTCCGGGCGAATCAGCGAATGAAGGAAGCCGACCCTCATTCACCCCAATCCTCTTCCGTCTCCGGGGCCTCGCCCAGGACGATCGGGTCCAGAGCCAGAATCTCGAGTTCGCTGCCGCACTCCGGACACTCAAGCAGTTCGCCTTCGATCGGGTCGTCAGATATTTCGACCGCGCCGCCGCACACCGGGCAGTTCGTCATCGCTTTCTCCCATCGTCTCCCGGAGACGCGCGGAATGTACCCGATCCCCCAGCCGGACCCACGCTTCGCAAGGGCTCGGCACGGTGTGCCACCTGGCGCGCTGGAATGAACCCCCACCGCCCCGGCGCTACTCCCGCAGGATGCGGCAGGCGCGGGTGGTGTTGAAGATTCCGCAGGAGCAGAAGCGCGCCATTGTCTCCGCGCACTCTTCCGGGGAACGCCGTCCGGTCCGTACCCAATCCAGCATCTTCCGGGCAAACCCGAAAGAGAGCATCCCGTGTCCGCACATCGTGGAAAGCTGGAGCGTGGCGCGGTCCGGAAGCCGGTCCAGGTTCCCGAAGAATCCCAGGCTGTACTCGACGCTGTGCCGCACGATTCCGGCCTCCTTGGCCAGTTCGGCGGCGCGGTCAGTCAGGCCGCTGATGTTGACGCTGATGCCGAGGTCCGCTTCCTTCAGGTCCGCGAGGAATGCGACCAGCGCTTCTTCGGTGTCGAATACCGCTGAAACCACGGTCGGGGCATCCACGCCCTTCTGAATCGCGTCCGCAGCCAGGCGCTTCCGCCGCCGCCAATGCGCCAGCGGGTTGAGCCGGGAAGCACGGAAGATCCCTCCCTTGGTCGCGTCCCCCAGATTGATGGGGTCGTGCCGCAGGGCGATCTCGGTGAATCGCCGCAGCTTCTCCGGAGACCCCTCGTCGTTGATTCCCCGCGCCGCCATCGCAAAGACGATGTAGTCGTCCTTCAGGGTCTCCGGCGCGCCGTAGCGGTGGAGGGTGTTTGTCATCGGCGCCCGAAAGCATACGGGCTCGCCGGCTCCAGACGGGACGGAGCCAGCGGTAGTCCATCGGTCAGCGCCGATGTCTCCGGTGCTTAGAATCGGTGGCCATGTCCCCTGACCCGGCAAACCTCTGGGCCACCTGCCCGACGCTCTCCGCCGGTGCGGAAACCAGGAACGCGAATCCGGCCATTTCGGCGGCAAACGGCTGGCCTCCCCACCGGGGACCCTCCGGCGGGGGACGGTGGCTCCTGGTGCTGAGCCGCGACGGTACGTCGGCCCGGGTCGCGGCGGCCGAAGCAGCGTCCGGAGAGCGTCAAGTCGTGGCGCCGGCCTCGGCGATGGAGGACCTACCCCTCTTCTTGCACAGCCTGGATCCCATTCCCGACCAGGCCGGCGCCGTCCTGCTCGCCGACTTTCATCGGGCCTTTCCTTGTCGGGCCGCCGTCCGTCGGCGGGGAGGGCTTGAGGAAACGCCGCCCCTTCCGGCGGTCGCCACTCCCGCCTATGTGCTGGCCCGTCTCAGCCAGCTCGGAGCCGAAAGCCGAACCCTGATCGCGTCCGCCCGGGAGGATGAAGTGGTGCAGCGCGCCGCCGATCTGCTCGCCGGACGGGGCGCCGCCTGCCAGTTCGAGGTCGCCCGGGAGCCGGTCCCACCGGCCTCCCCGGCAACGATTTCCGGACCGGATGAAACGGACCTGGCCCGCGCGGAGAGCCCAGCGGAGCTGCGCCGCATCGCACTCCACGCGCCGGCGCGGGACGTGCGGGCCCGGGCGGCCGCAGCGGCGGCCGAAGCGGATGGGGACAGTGCGGTTGGGCACCTGCTGGCCGGCTGTTCCGCGAACGAACAGAGGAAACCGAGAGAGGCGGCAGCGGCGTTCCAGCGGGCGATCGAACGGGACGACACGCTGGCCGCGGCCCACTTCGAACTCGGCAAGACCATGATCGTTCTGGACGACCTCGAAGCGGCGCTCGATTCGTTTCGCCGCACGACCGAGACACTCCCGGATTTCGCTCCCGGCTGGGCGAACGCGGGAGCTGCCCTCGGTGAATTGGAGCGTGCGGCCGAGGCGCTCGGCGAGCTGGAGAAGGCCGCCGACCTCGATCCGCTCAGCCACTCCCTCGCGTCGAACCTCGGCGTCACGCTGCGGGAACTCGGCCGGCTGGAAGAGGCGGAGCGCGCTTTCCGGTGGGCGCTGGAACTCGCGCCCGACTTCGTTTTTGGACACTACAACCTGGCGAACGCGGTGTACCTCCAGGGCCGCCATCAGGAAGCGGTCGGGCTCTTCGAGAAAGCCCAGGGGATGGACCCCACGGGCTCCGACCGGCAGCGGTTGCTCCTCGCGGCGGCGCGGCTGGCGGCCGGAGATCTGGACGGATCGATCCGGGACTATCGCGCGGTGTTCGATGGCCTCGACGGCCAACTGCGGCTGGATATGCGGACGGTCGCGCAGTGGGACCTGAGAAGGCTGGCCGAACGGGTCGGGATCAGTCCGGGAATCCGGAGCGCCGCGGAATTTGTCCGTTCCGTCGGCGTCTGACTTGCCGGTGGCCTGGCGGGCCGGGAGGCGGATCAGGCCTCCCCGCGGGCGGCTGAGAACGGCATCCCGTTTGACTTCAACCCCCCGTGAGCCGTATAAGAACTGGTTCCCACCACAGGAATTCCTTGCCCGCCGGCCATCCTCGGGCGAACGGAGAACTCCCCCCATGAAGAGCCACTACCGCCATCTGAAGACACCCAAACGCTTGGCAGTCGGCCCTCTCGCCGTCGGCGCCGCGCTGCTGGTGCTCGGCGGGTTTGCCGCGGCGCAGGACGAAAAAGCGGAACCGAAGCCACCCGAGGGCAAGACCCATCCGCTCCTTGAGCCCCACGACGTGTTGAACGAGTTCGGGGTGATGAGTTCGAGCGGACACGACGACGGCGGCTGGGGTCTGGCGCCCGAGCTTCGCGTCCCCGAGCAGTACCAGTACCGGCGCCGCGACCAGCAGCTCAAGGAAGTGGACCTCTCCGGCAATCAGCTTCCCCCGGTGCTCACCGAGATGAGAGTGCTTTCCCAGGAGGTCGATCCGGGCGGAGAGGTGCGCGCGATCGCACGGGTGGTGTCGCCCTACAACAAGGCCCAGTCGTTCGTTTCCCTGTTCTACAACCGGGAACTCGGCCGCGCGGCCACCATGTATGTGAACTTCAAGCCCCACGAGGACGACGAGACCCTCTTCCTCGGCCGCGGCAAGCTCTCCCGCTTCGCGGCCCCCGGCCGCTACGTAGTCGGCACCACGATCATCGCTGACAAGGTTGGGGACCGGAAGGCGTACTGGGCCGACTTCCACACGGCGATGCAGGACGAGGACGGACAGCCGATCGGCTTCCAGGTCACCCAGAGTGACAGCGTGGACATCACCGCGCCGACGCTCAAATCGGTCGCGGTCGAAACCGAACGCGTCCGGGCCGGCAGCGGCCTGATCAAGTACAGCCTGGTCGCCGAAGACGCGGTATCCGGACCCACGGAAGCGGAAACGATCTGGGTATCTCCGACGGGCTACCACCAGATCCGCTCGACCATGGTCATGGTGGGCGGCCAGCCGGGTCTTTTCCGCGGCGCGCTCCAGATCCCGGAGTGGTACGAGGGCGGCGAATGGCAGCTCATGCGCATCACGCTGAAGGACAACGCGACGAACATCCGGTACTACTTCAACCGGACCGAACCGCTGATGGAAGCCGCCACGGTCCAGGTGGACCAGGAAAAGGAAATGGTGGACCAGGTACCTGCCGAGGTGCTGGCGGTCCAGTTCACCAAGCTCGAAGCCAAGCTCGGAGAACAGGTCGGCCTTACGGTGCTCGCCGAGGACAATCTGTCCGGCGTGCACGGAATCGAGGGATACGTTCGTTCTCCGAACGGCGCCGATGCCATCAAGGTGAAGCTCAAGAGCCTCACTCCCGAGATGGGAGGCTTCGTGGCGCTGAACCGTCCTTCGAAGCTCCCCGAACCACACATCTGGACCGGCTCCTTCACCGTCACCGACACGATGGAGTCGGGGGATTGGGAGCTGGTGCGACTCGGCATCTCCGACGAGGCGCGTAACTTCTACACGTACTACGAGGATCGGGATTCCGAGATAGACGGAATCACCGTGAACTTCTACAATGAAGACACCGAAGCCGACGACGAGAGCGGCAAGGAGGGTCCCCGATGACCGCCAAAATGACCGCCAAAACGCTCGACCGCCGCGACTTTTTCAAACTGGGCGCGGCAGCCAGTGCCGGTGCAGTGCTTTCCACGCGGAACGCCGCCGGCAGCCCCATCTTTGAAGCAGGCGCCGGGATCCCGCAGGGTGGCATGGTGCTGCCGGCGAACCCGGGCTTCAAGACGAAGCATCTGGTGACGATCATTCTGGGCAACGGCGCCCGGAAGATTGACGTGATCGACAACCCGGAGCACTCGCCCTTCCAGACCAAGATGGCGGCGGACGGCACGGTCTTCACCGAGGATTACGGCGAGACCGCCAACCTTCACGGCTACATGTACTCCGAGGTGCTCAGCGGCGTGGATGCTCCCGCCCAGCGGCCCCGCTACCCCACCTGGGCCGAGTACATCCGGAAGAAGGCCGGCGGGAAGGCGACCGACTTCTGGACCCTCCAGGGTGCGTCCTACTACCGCGCCTGGACCTGGGACGTGAAGCACTTCAGCCAGCATCCGGAATACGGCGTGAAGCACGGGTCCACGAGCCTCACGATGAACCGGATCTTCTATCCGGAACAGAAGCTCACCGGCGCACAGATCGTGGATCTGAACGTCGAGAAGGGCCTCGGGCATACGCCGAAGGAGCGGCAGCAGGTCGTGGACTTCGTCGACGGCGTGCTGGCGCAGAAGTCGTACATCCCGCCATCCACCCGGGAGCCGGTCATCAACCGGGAGATCCCCTACGGGGACGCTCAGGTGCTGAACTTGGTGCCTCAGATCCTCAAGGAGTTCAAGCCGAAGTCCATCACCGCGCAGATCCTCGCGCTGGATGACGCGCACGCCGACTTCGGGTTCTGGGACTACAACACGGACTACTGGGAGTACATCAAGCACATCAAGACCACCGATGAGCTGATCGGCAACCTGTGGCGCCAGATCCAGTCCGACTCGTACCTCAGGGACACCACCGCCCTGGTGATCCGTCCCGAGTGCGGCCGCGACGACGAAGTGAACATCTACGGGCAGCTTGGCCACAGCCCGGGCAACTACTACGCCCACTACGTGTGGTTCATGGCGCTCGGGCCCGACTTCAAGAAGGGCCACACCGTGACCGAGCGGGTGCAGCGGCGGGACGTCGTTCCGACGCTGGCCTACCTCATGTCCGGTGAGAACGCCGAGTACGCCACCGGGCACGTCCGGACCCAGATGTTCAAGGACGAGTACAACCTGCCGAAGTACATCCTTCCGCCGACCGCCGAGGTGAAAGAGCCCGCGGTTGACTGGGAGAAGATCGTGGAAGAGCGCCGGACCGCCGAGAAGGTCAAGGAGTTTGCGCGCTCGACCGTCGGTTACGGCGACTGAGCAGCGGACCCGCCAAAATAGGATTCGCCCAAATAGGGATTCGATAGAATTCGCGGTCCGACCAACAAATCAAGGAGATCACCCGAAATGGACGACCTGAACCGTCGCGCATTCCTCAGGAGGGCCGGCTTCGCCTTCGCTGGCGTAGTGGGCGCCGCCTCGTTCGCGGCGGCCCAGCAGCAGGAAGAGGAAAAGAAGGAAGACGAAGAGACGCAGGAGGAGATCGACTACGACGCTCTCTTCGGTGAGGACTCCGGGGACGAGGACACCCGGGCCTGCCCGCAGTGCGGGGCTCTCATGTACCGGCAGGGCCGGACCTGGACCTGCGAGAACTGTGGCTACAGCTACGTCGAATAGTCTCTCGCGGCTGCCAAGACCCTGAAACGGCGCCGCCTGAAACGGCGCCCTCGGACCTGCGGTTTCGCAGGTTCCGGCGGCCGTCGCATGTTCCCGCTGTCGCTCAGGCGGCAGCGGGATTTCTCGTTTGGACTAGTAGCCGGTGGTGGAACCCGGGTGAACGCCGGGTTCGCCACCGGCTGCTCACGCGCTCAGGCGGGCGCCGGGATGAGCAGGTGTCCGAAGACGATGAAGAGGAAACACGCGGTGGAGAGCATCGCGTGCTCGGCGTTGCCCCGCCGATAGCTCCAGAAGCGGAAGCCGGCGGCCGGAGTCCTGCCGTCCAGCACCGCGCGGGTGTAGTAGATCCGCTGCGCTGCGATCACATTCCCCAGGATCGCGACCACGATCAATGAAGCGTGGACGTTCCCGGCCACGAGTCCGACAATGATGCCGACCGTGCGTTCCGGTCGCTCCAGGAATCCGATTTCACAGCCGGGAATCACGTTCTCGGCGCGGGCGCGGGCGTATGAAGTGGCGACGGTCCCCGCGGTGGCGAGACACCAGATCGCGAGCCAGACCGGGCGTTGCGGCTGCTCGAAATACGCGAGGACGTAGAACAGCAAGCCGAACATGAGCAACATGTCGGTATAGCGATCCACTACGGAATCCAGATAGGCGCCGAAACGCGTGACCCCTCCGGACATGCGGGCTACCGCACCATCAAGCGCATCAAAGGTGATCGCGAGCAACCCTACCCAGCCGGCGGTCCACTGATCCCCCTCGAGGAGGGGCCAGAAGACGAACGTCATCGCGACGGGACCCGCGAGGGTCACGGCGTTCGGCGGGACGTGCCCCCGTATGATCCCGCGCGCAATGCCGTCCCGTATTCCCGCCATCAGACCCGCCAGGAATCGGCCCAATCGGTGGAAGAGCCGGGTCATGGGGCTTCGGATCACAGTGCCGGTGCCGGCGCAGCCGCGGCCCGGTAAAACTCAGGGCGTGGCAAGGGGACCGTGGCGGGCGCCTTCAAGGGGGATAGGGGCAAGGGCGCTCGGGCGGAGCGGCGGCGGGGGTGGCGGCCTGCCGCGCCGAGAGGCGAATAGCATATGCGCGATCACGCGTTTGATTGGAGTTTCGGTGGAATGAGTTGCCTTCCCCTGGTGATCGCAAACCCCCAGGCCGGGAATGGCAGCGGAAGGGATCGTTGGTGGGCCAACTCCGGCCTCGTCGCCGATCGGCTTGGTCCGCACGATCTCGTCTGGACCGAGGAGCCGGGCCACGCAGAGCGGATCGCCCGGGCGGAGGGTAACGAGCGATCCCTCCTGATCGCCTACGGGGGGGATGGCACTGCTTCCGAAGTGGCCCGGGGTCTTGCCCTGTCCGGCGGCAGCGCCGAATTGGGCCTTCTTCCAAGCGGCACCGGCAACGACTTTGCCAGCGATGCGGGGATCCCTTCCCGGCTGGCGGAGGCCGCGCGGTTTCTGAGCAATACCCCGGCGCGACCAACCGATCTCGGACAGGTCGAGGACGCGAGCGGAAAGAAACGCTACTTCCTGAACAGCTTCTCCCTGGGTCTTGCGGCATCCGTAGCGGAGAGAACGACCCGCTCCGGTGGCCTGGGCCGAGCTACCTACGCCGCTGCGGCGGCCCGCGAAATCACCGTCTTCACTCCCCTCGCGCTGCGGGTCGGCCTTGACGATGCACCCGGAAGGCCGCGCCTGCTCCTGAACCTCACAGTCCTCAACTCAAGACGCTTCGGGGGTGGAATCCCGCTCGCGCCAGGCGCCGATCCAGGGGACGGCTTACTGGACGCGGTGCTGATCGGACCGCTGGGCGGTCTGGCACTGTTGGATGCCGTCTTCCGGCTCACGCAGGGAACCCATTTCAAACGCCGCGAGATAGAGCATCGTCACATCGCGCGCGCCGCAATTGGGACTCTGCACTCTGCCTCGGAACGAGGAGCAGGAGAGGGGGCAGCGTTGCTGGCTGAGCTCGACGGCGAAGTCACGAAACTCCGAGGAACCGCCAATGTCGCGGTAATGCCGGGGATCGTCCGGATCAGGAGGGGGCAACCGCGTACGCCCGATCGCGATTCCGGCGCGTAGGGATCACCGTCATGGCGCCTCCGGGGCGGCGCGCCATCCGGTGACGAGGGGACCGTCGCTCGGCTCCTCCAGCGCCCCCAGCGCGAGGAGGGGCCCCCAGCTCTGGAAGCGCTGTCCACCTCCTTCGCCAGTGCGTGCGTCGAAGTTCTCGCGGCACATGCCCGTCCTGCGCCGGTCGGCGAGGAACATCTCCGCGCCCTTCCGGGCAAGCTCGGCGGCGAGGGCGGTGAAGCCGTAGCGGCGGAGTCCCTGTAGCATCAGGTAGTTCATCGGTGGCCAGATCGAGCCGCGCCAGTACTGCTGGTCCGCGAAGGCGGGGTCGTCGCGTGCGATGGTGGGCAGCACCCACTCGCCCCAGAACCGGGCGGGGTCGCTGAGGGTTTCGATCATGCGGCTGGCTTGCCGCGCGTCGGGGATCCCCGCGACGAGCGGCAGGAAGTTCGAGGCGGCCACGCGGGCGGAGAGCCCGGACGGAAGTTCGTCGAGGTAGAGGCCGGCCGCTTCCGACCAGAGCACGCGGTTCATCGTGGCGGCCAGCCGGCGATAGTCGGCGGCCAAGCGCTCCGCAGTGGATACGTCGCCGAGAACGCGGGCGATCAGCGACAGACTCTCCAGATCCAGCGCGCGGTAACTGCAAAGGTCCACGGCCGACATGGCGAGGATCTGCCGCCGGGAATCCCACTCGGCCTCGTCCCAGAGCGGCAGGTCGTCCTGGCCCGACTCCCACGCGGCGCGTTGGTGGCCGCTCGCGCCCTCTTCCCACGGCGGTACGCGCCCGGGGCCGGGCACGAGGTCCGTGTCGGAGCCCCAGGCGAGCAGTCCGGGTGTCAGCCCTTCCCGGCGCGGCCGTCCGTTCTTTCGCGCAACCCACCAATCGGACCAGGCGAGGAGGGCCGGGTAGGCGGCCGCCAGGGCGTCCGGGTCGGCGTGGGCGCGGTACAACCTCAACGCGGCGAACGAACCGACGGGCGGTTGGGAGCGGTCGGGGGTGCCGCCGCGGCGGCCGCGCCAGTTAGGTACGTTCCCGTTCGGGTATTGCGTTCCGGTTCCGGCAAGAAGAGTGGACCAGGCGAGGTCCCTCGAGACGGTCGCGAGGAGAAGGGCATTGAAGAACGTGTCCCAGCCGAAAATGGTCCAGTCGTCGGGTTCTGGGGGCTCCGGCGCGCCGGGCCGGGTCCCGCCACCCGGGGTCGGGAAGATCCACCTTCGGCCGGCGGGGGTGTAGAGCCTGCCGGTTTCCGGCTGGAGCAGCACCGTCCACATCAGATTCGCGGCGATGCTCTCCGCCAGCTCGGGGTCGCCCGGCGCCCGGTGGCGCCGGCGCTCCCACTCCGCGCGCGCCTCGTCAATCCAGGCGTCGGTCTGACCGATGAGGCGGCCCGCCTTCTTCCCGCCCCACGCGGCGACCATCGCCACCCGTCCGGTGCCCCCAGCCCCGATGTCGAGGCGCCGCGCCACCTCGCCGCCGGCACGACCCGGCGCGCGGCGCCGCCCGGTTCCGGCCGCGAAGGCGGCGACGATCTCCAGGCACTCTCCGCTCTCCCCACCCGGCACCCGGGCGCGCCAGCAGGGCGGCTCCGCCTCCGCCTCCTCCCACCGTCCCTCCCACCCCCACGGGGCGTCCCCGATCAACTCGAGATGACCCGCCGCCTCCACCGTCGCGCGCAGCGCCACCGCCTCCTCCCGGCGCGACCACTCCAGGACCAGGCTGCCGGACGCCGGCGGTGATCCGGGATCCGCGTCACCCCCACCGGCATCCGCTCGCGGCGCCGCATCCGCGCCTAGGTCGAACTCGACGCGTGCGTACGAGAAGTCGGGCGCGTGGGGACCGACGCGAGAGACCATCCCGTACCAGTCGTCCCATTCCCGGCGCCCACCGTCCGGCGTGACGAAGGCGAGGCGGACGCCGACGCCACGGCCCGGGCCGGGAGAGAAGACCAAGCCGGCCCATCGGCGGGCCTCGAGGGCGCCGACGTGCATCCCGACGCGCCGCCCTTCCTTGCTAGCAGCCTGTGGTGGAACCCGGGTGAGCGCCGAGGCCGCTGAGGCGCCCGGCTGACAAGGCGCGTGAGGGAGGAATACCGGGTGTATTTCGACCGAAACGCAACGATGAGCGGCGCGAAGTGACGCGGTTCAGCCGGGATGCATCGCCGGCCGAACGCCGCTCGGGTTTTGCCACCGGTTGCTAGAGTCCGATCGGCGTCAGCCGTATCGTCGCCGTGCGGCGTCCCCGCCCCGGGGCGAAGCGGACCCGAAAACTGCCGCCACCCGCTTCGGCGCGACGGACCGCTTCCGGTTCGGGGTCGGCCTGGACCAGAGCCGGCTTCACGCTCGCGCCCTCGTCCACCATGGCGGCCTCGACCGCAGCGCCGAAGAGCTCTATCCGGTAGGCGTGGCCGGCGGACCCCTCCGTCGTGAGCGTCCAGCCCTCCGCATCAGCTTGTAGGCCAATGATCCTCAGGCCCGTGCTGCGCTGGCCCGGTTCAAGATCGATCCGCGGCGGCGCCACCGCCAGTCCACCCTTCCAGGTCACGGTGATCTCCGCGGGCCTGCCCTCGGTCACCCGGATTGCCCGGCGCGGACGCCCCGCGTCCGGCGCGGGATCGGTCGCTTCCACCTCCACCCAACGGCCTCCGGTCATCGTCACGCTCAAGTCCACGGCAGCAACGGGAGCGTCGGGGAGGAACTCGATCTCCACCGGCGGACCTTCGCTCGTTATCAGAATGCGGCGCTCCCCGCCCGCCCGGGAAGGGCCGCCACGGATCTCCACGTCGGTCGTGGTCTCGCCCACCCGAAGCCCGCGCACCGCCGCCTCCCGCCAGTCGGCCGGCAACTGGGGGGCGAGGCGCGCCCTCCTGTTCGGAGCGTCCGGGTCCCAGCCGAAGACGCCGCGGAGCAGCGGGGTCACCAGCATCGAGGTGGCGAAGAACTGGTGCGGCACGGTCTGGTCGAGCGGCTGGTAGAACGTGCCCGAAAAGAGTTCGCCGTGGCGGCCCAGGCTCCAGTCGTAGGTCATCTGCTTGACCGCGTCCATGAGGTGGAAGCCCGCCCACGGACGGCGGTAGCGGTACTGGGCCCAGGCCAGATAACCGGTCACGAAGGGCCAGACGGTCCCCATGTTGTACGCGAGAGGGTCGTACAGGTCGCTCTCCGTCGAGAGCATGTGCGCACCCCAGTCCGACGACAGGCGGTCGCCCGCCATCCGGGTCAGGGTGCCGCGCGCACGCTCCTCGTCCAGCAAGCCGAACGCGGCGGCCGCGGCCGGCCACACCGTCAGGTTGTCGTTGGTGCCGCCGCCTTTGAGGATACCGAAAACATGATAGCCCTTGTCGGGCCGCCAGTAGGCGTTGTTGAGGGTCTCGCGGGCGGTCGGGGCTATCCGCGCGGCTCGCTCGGCCACCGCCGTGTCGCCCAGCCGTTCCGCCATCGCCAGGGCGCCCTCCAGCGCCGCGACCCAAATTCCGGCCAGGTAAACATCCTGGTGGATCGCCGCGCTCAGCCCCCCCACCTCCACCGCGGCCAGGCCGCCGACCGTGTTCTCGATGATGCCGTCGCCGTCGGTCTCGGCGCTCAGGCACCACTCCCAGGCTCGCCGGTATGCCGGCCAGAGTTCCTTTAGCAAGCCGTCGTCGCCGCTCGCGCGCCAGTACTGGTAGAGCGCCAGCATCCAGTAGGGAGTCGTGTCGGCGTGGTAGTAGGCGTAGGGATACGCATCGAACCAGTCGATGTGCGCAGCGGCCTGCGAGATCTCGTGGGTGATCTTGCCGTCGTCGCGCTGGTACCGGGCCAGAAAGCGCAGCTCCTCGGCGACCAGCTCCCACTGGCCCAGGGCGTCCATGGCGAAGGTGTTCATCATCGCGTCGCCGCCGAAGAACCACCCGAACCCGGGGCGGGTGCCGCTGCCCGAGAGCCCCCAGCCCGCGACGAAGCCGCATCCCAGATCGGGGTTGCAGACGCGCTGCTCCTCGAGATTGATCTTCGCCCATTCGAGGGCGAGGTCGAGGGATGGATCGGGGGTCTCGATGGACGCGGTGGCGCCCAGGGCCGCGTCGGCCCAGGCGCGGGTGTCCTGGTAGAGCGTTTCGGCGTCCGCGATCAGGCGGGCGTAGCGGGCGAAGACAGTGTCACGCGAGACGGCTCCCGCAGCTATGGCAATGGGGATGAACTCGCGCCGGGCGCGCTCGGGATCCACCGGGATGACCATCGTTCGGGGCGCTCCGCCGAGCTGGTGCGCCGGGTGCCCCACCGAGTTCGTCGCCCAGGGCGAGCCCACGACCGCGTTGTGCCGTTCCAGGCTCTCCGAGAGAACAAACGCGCGCCGCCCCCCGTCCCAGAAGGCGTACTGCCCGCCCAGCGACGCCGGCCACATGTAATTGAGGACGGGGTGGAACTCGGCGATGATCTCCATCGGATCCGGGCTGTCGACCTCGAGGAGCACGAGGATGCCGGAGGCGTCCGTGTCCCTGGGAGCGAGGATGTGCTGGCGTACCTGGAAGGCCTCGTGGCTGTAGGTGATGGTGGTGAGTTCCGGCCGCAGGTGGACCGTTCGGGCGACCATCTCGCCGGGGATCGGGGCACCGTACCGGGGCGTCGAAAAGAAGAGGCGGAAGCCGCGTCCGACCTTGAGCGGATGGACCCAGAGTTCGGCCTCGCCGGTCTCGACCCCAAGCCATGCCGCGCGCGGGCCGGTGACGCCGAGGTACTCGCCGGATCGTACGGGGCCGGTGAGCTCGATGGGCGAAGTAGCGATGCTGAAGCGCGGGACCGAAAGCGTGGCCAGCTCATCGGCCGGGGGGTCGGGGAGGCGCTGGGGGTGGGCGGGCGATGCGAAGAGGCCCGAGACGGCGGTCAACGCGAAGGCGGTCGCGGCGAGGCGCGCTCGATGCTCGGTCTGTCGGATGCTCATCTGCTGGACCTCCCGGGCTGAAGACGGATGTCTGGAAGGCACGTCGGCGGTTGCAAACAACCTGTTGCGACAACGGTTGCTCGCGCCCGGCTCGGCTCAGTGGCTGCGTTGCCGGTGTTTTCCCCCGCACGAACGAAAGGCATTGTGTCACCGTCCGCCGCACACGCTTGACAACAAGGTCGTAAGCGCCCGTCGTGGTCCCTCGCCCGCGAACGCCCCGGCTCGCCTGCCGCCGAAGACCGCCCGCGGCGGCAAGCCCGGGCGGGCGCCTACCGGATCCCCTCCAACTGGATCCCCCGCACGAAGTACCGCTGGGTGAAGAGAAAGAGAAGCGCGATCGGCAGTGCCGCGACCACGCCCGCCACCATCTGGTACGGCCAGTTGATCTCGTAGGTGGAATGGAAGGCGGCGATCCCCACTTCCACTACCCGCATCTCCATGGAGCGGGTAACCAACAGCGGCCACAGAAAGTTTTTCCAGGCGTCGATGAAGGCGAAGAGCGCCAGGGTGGCCACCGCCGGCTTCGCCAGCGGTAGTGCGACGCTCCGGAAAATCCGCCAGTGGCCGGCGCCATCGACCCGGGCGGCATCCTCCAGTTCGCGTGGCAGCGTGCGGAAGTATTGGCGCATCAAGAAGATGCCCCACACGGAGACCAGCTCGGTCGAGACCAGGCCCTGATAGCTGTCGATCCAACCGAGGGCGTCGATCATGAGAAAGCGGGGGATGAGGACGATGACCGCGGGCACCATCATGGTCGCCAGGAAGACCATGAACAGCGTGTCTCGCCCCGGGAAGTCGCAACGGGCGAAGGCGTAGCCGGCGGTGGTGGCGGTGGCCACCTGACCGGCGACCACCACCACAGCGAAGACCAGCGAGTTCAGGAAATAGCGTCCGAACGGCTGGGCGGTCAGCGCTTCGGGATAGTTCGACCAGAGCGGTGACTCCGGGAACAGCCCGACGGACGAGAAGACCTCCAACTGGCCCATGAGACTGGTGGCCGCCATCCACAGAAAGGGCGCTGCCATGACCAGGCAGGCGAAGGCGAGCAGGAGCGTGCGGGAGAACCCGACGGCCGCGCGAGCGCCGGGGGTGCGCGCGCGCCGGGGTGTTTGCGCGGGTACGCCTCGTCGGGCGGCCGTCCTCGCGTCAGGCATGCGCGCCCCTTCTTTCGAGAAGGCGGAAGTGGAGCCAGGTGGCGGCGAAGACGACGCCGAAGAGAACCCAACTCATCGCGGCGGCGTTGCCGAAACGGAGAAACTCCCACGCCTCCCGGTAGATGTGGTACACCGCGACGTCGGTCGCGCCCAGCGGCCCGCCCTCGGTCATGACGTAGACGAGGCCGAAGACCTGGAACGAACCGATCACCGAAGTGACCAGAACGAAGAAGAGCGTGTGGCGGAGTCCGGGCAGAGTGATGTGCCGGAAGCGCTGCCACGGGCCGGCGCCGTCCACCCTCGCGGCGTCGTACCAGTTCCGGGGGATCGCCGCCAGCCCGGCCTGAAAGACAACCATCTGATACCCCACGACCATCCAGACGCCGATCACCATCAGGCTGACGAGCGCGATGTCCGGTGAGGTGAGCCACGCGACCGGCCCGAGCCCGATCGCACCCAGCGCCCGGTTCGCGAGACCGTAGCCGTCGTTGAGCATCCACTTCCAGACGACTGCGATCGCCACGACGCTCGTGACACTGGGCAGGAACAGGGCGAGACGCGCCCAGCGGGCGGCCCGCCGCGACTCCCTGGTGAGGAGCGCCAGCGTTAGCGCGACGGCCATCGCGAACGGGACGTGCAGCGTGAAGACAGCGGTGTTCGAGACCGCCGACCACCAGGCGCCATCGCTCAGCAGGGCGCGGTAGTTCTTGAGTCCTGCAAACGGGTGGGCGGGGTCGACGAGGTGCCAATCGTGCAGGGAGATCCACAGCGAAAAGAGCAGGGGACCGAAGGTGAAAAGAAGGAGAAGTGCCGCCGCCGGAGTAAGGAACCCCCAGGCCACGAGGGTTCCGCGGAGGGCGCGGGGACGGGCGGCGAGGGGGAGCAGGAAGAGGACGAGCGTAACGAGGAGGGCCGACCCGAGCGCGGAGGCGGTGAGGGCCACGGTCGGGGATGCGGTTTCCTCGTAGCCGAGGAAGACGAGGTGAAGGGTGTCGGCAGGGGCGCCGGAACGGCGATCCGGAGCGTCCCGACCAGCGGGGGGGGCCTGGCGCAGCGGGATGCTCGCGCCGTGGTAGGTGGCGCCGCCGGCCGCGACGGTATAGCGGGGGGCGGAACGAAGGTGCGGGGCGGCGGCGATCGCTTCGCCGACCTCCCGGGGCATCGTCCAGATCCGGTCCGGTTCACCCAGCGCCGTGCCGCGCGCCCAAGGAAGGCCGGCGACGCGGGCGGCCTCGTCGGGGTCCGCACCGGCGGCGCTGGCGACTGCAGCCGAACGGAGGCCCCGGACGAGGCGAGAGCTGCTGACGGCTCCCAGTTCGGAGTGCGCCCACTGCTGGGCCGCGACGGCGACGAGCGCGAACAGGGCGGCGCAGAGGACCGCGGGCGCGGTGGGATAACGAGGAGGCGGTGGAGACCGGCGCCGCGCGGCGGCCCACGCTGACATGCAGAGCACCCCCAGCAGGGCGAGGGCGGAGGCGGCCCACGGCCAGCCGCCTCCTTCGTTCGACGGCTCGACCGCAATCCAGGCAGCGGGCTCCAGCCCGCCGGCCTGGTAGGCGTAGGTTCCCGGTCCGGATCCTCCCGCTTCCGGCGCCACGATCCGGGCGCGCCCGTCGAGAAGAAGCGCGACGTCCGCATCCGTAGCACCCTGAACTTCATACAGAGAGGCCGCCGTGCGGGCTTCTTCGCCGGTTGCATGCTCCCGGGCCCCTCTTACCGCACCGGCGGCCACCGCCAGGATCAGCGCGGCCGCCGCGGCGACCGCGCCGCAGGCCACGAGAGGAATCACCCTGGCCGCGCCCGCGCCGCTCACCGCGCCAGCACCTCGTCTACGCGGCGCGCCACGTCCGCCGCGCTGACCTCGAGGGGCTCACCCTTCAGCAGCCGCCGGTCCATGATCTCCACCGCCAACGCCTCGACCCGGGAAAAGTCGGCCACGTACGCGCCCCAGGTCATCCTGGCCCCTTCCACCAGCGCAACGAACGCGTCCTCCACCCCCGTAGGGTCGGCCGCCACGACTTCCGCCGCGACATCAACGCGCGCCGGGATTGCCAGACCGGAGCGCGCCCGGATCCGCTGCGCCTCCGGCGAAGCGAGGAAGCCGGCCAGGTCGATTGCCTGGCGGAGATTCGCCGCGTTCGGAGGCACGGCCCACCCGGACGCGTAGAGGACGCTCGTCGCACCCGGCTGTGACGGATGGTGCGGAATCGGCAGGATCGCCAGGTCCAGCGCGCCGGCGCGCACCAGGTCGCGGAAGACGGGGAGCGTCCAGTGTCCAGACAGCAGAAACGCCTGTCCGCCCGAAGCAAACCGGGCCTCCCGCGCCGGGTCCGCCTGCTGGACGAACTGGGCGCCCGGCGTCAGGCCCTCCTCGGCCAGTTCGGTGAGGAAGGCGTAGGCGGAGAGCGCCGCCGGGCCGTCCAGGTAGCCCGTAGCGCGGTGCCCGCCGGGCGCGAGGATGTCTCCGCCGGCCGACCAGACGAACGGCACCCATTGGAGGAGGTTGCGGGGGAAGTCGAACCCGTAAACATCCAGTCTGCCGTCACCGTCCCGGTCGGTGGTTGCGGAACGGGCCGCGCGGCGGAACTCCTCCCAGGTCCAACCGCTCGCCAATGCGTCGGCTCCCGCACCCGGAACCCGGTCGATCCCCGCACTCGCCAGCACCGCGCGGTTCGCGTAGATGACCATCGGGGTGAAGTCCTTGGGCAGCGCGAACAGGGCTCGCCCGCGCCGAAACGCCTCCAGCACCTGTGGGAAGACCTTGTCGGCGTGAAAGTTCAGCGCCGTCTGATAGGGCGCCAGGTCAACCGCCAGCCCCCGGTCCACGAAGGTGGGGATGTCGGGCGAGTCGAGGAGGTACACATCGGGAGGATGGCCAGCCGCGATGGAGGTGAGGAGACGCTCCTCGTATCCGTTCGGGGCCGACTCGAGAAGGACCCGCGTCCCCGGGCGCAGGGCCTCGTAGCGCTCGGCGACCTGCTGCTCGATCTCGAGTTCGTATCCGCCTGCCCACAGGGCGACCCGGAGGGTGGTGGCGCCAGGCGCGGCGCGGGAACATGCGGGGAAGCAGCCGGCGGCAACGAGGGCGGCGACGAGGGACATGGCGGCCGGGAAGATGATCCCGCGAAAGACGGTCCGGGGCACGACGGCACGCGGCGTCTCGGGCAGACTCAGCGGCCGCCGGTCAGGACCCGCGGACACGCCGGGGTTCATTGATGCGATACCCCACTTGGCCGGGGCGCCGCCCCTACCCGACCACCATCCGGTCCGAAGAGATGCGTCCGTTTCCACGCGACAAAGACGCCCACCCCGTCCCCGGCCGCGACGCGCAGCGCGGACGACGCCCGCGCCACCCAGGCCGCATCGCCCGGCCCGTCGAGATGAACCCGCTGCTCGCTGCCGAGCGCCTCGACGCGCAGGACGGTGCTGGTGAACTCGGGGGATTGGCCGGGGCCGGGGGGGGCGCCCGCGGAACCCGGTGGCTGGGCGGGGGCGGCCGGGGTGACGACGGTGACCGTGAGGTCCTCGGGGCGGACCCCCAGCGTGGCTTCGGGGTGGGGCGCGGGTCCCGGGAAAACGAACGGGCCGCCTGCGAGGCGGCCTTCCCGGTCGCGAGCCAGTCGGAGCTGGTTGATGGGAGGCGACCCCACGAAGCCCGCAACGAAGAGGTTGGCGGGCCTTCGGTAAACCTCGTGCGGCGTCCCCACCTGCTGCACGCGGCCGCGGTCCATCACCGCGACCCGCTGCCCGAGCGACAGCGCCTCGACCTGGTCGTGAGTGACGAAGATCATGGTCGTGCCGAGGCGCCGGTGGAGCGCGGCGATCTCGTCACGGGTCTTGAGCCGCAGCCCCGCGTCCAGATTCGAGAGCGGCTCGTCAAAGAGAAAGACGCCGGGATCGCGCACCATCGCCCGTCCCAGCGCCACCCGCTGCTGCTGTCCCCCCGAGAGCTGACCGGGACGCCGTGACAAGAGCCCGGTGAGCCCCAGCGCGCCGGCCACCTCGCTCACGCGCTCGGAGGTCTCGGTCCGACCCGTCCCCCGCATCCTGAGGCCGAAGCCCAGATTCTGCGCAACGGTCATGTGCGGGTAAAGCGCGTAGCTCTGAAACACCATCGCCACGTCGCGCTCTCCCGGCGCGACCTCGTCGACGCACCGCTCCCCGATCCACACCTCTCCTGCGTCCCGCTCCTCCAGGCCGGCGATGAGGCGCAGCAGCGTGCTCTTGCCGCACCCCGACGGACCCACCAGCACGATGAGTTCGCCGGGGTGGATCTCGAGGTCGACGGCTGCCACGGCCGTGAGGTCTCCGAAGCGCTTTTGGACGCCCTTCAGCACCACCGCCCGCGGCTCCCGCGTCATCGACGCCGGCCCTCCTTCCGCTCGCCCACCGTCTTCCACCCCACCCTGAGCGCCCGCTCCCGCGGCCCCTCGTACTGCTCCCCATCCACCTCCACCGACATCCGCCCCTCGTCGAGCTCGACCGCGACGCTGTGCCCACGGGCGCGCACCGGCCCCAGCCGCACCCGGGGCAGCTCGTGCGGAAGCGGCCACACCTCCACGCCCTCCTCGTCGATATGAAGGCCGGCCACGCCCCGGGCGAGCAAGTCCACCACCCAGGAGTGCTGGTAGTCGTCGATGCCGCGGAAGTGGCAGGCGCGGCCGGTGTAGGGGTTGTAGTGCTCGAAGCAGTTGGGGCGGCGGGAGTCGCCGTCGGTGAACATCAGGTGCACGAAGCGGACGAGCCGGTCCGCGGCCAACGCCCCCGCGCGCCGGTTCCCCCCCCGCCAGCAGCGGAGCAGACCCTCGATCACATGGCTGGTCGTCATTGGCCACACGCGGCCGTTCCACGGGCAATTGCGCCGCTTGCCCCGCCAGACCCCCTCGGCCGAAAAGCGAGGATCGTCCACGCTGGACGACGGCAGCGGAAACGGGGTACCGAAGGTGTGCGGGTCCTCGAGGTTGTCCATCATGGCGTCGAGGCGGAGGTTGTCCACGCAGCCGGTCAGCATCGGGTAGAAGCCCACCGCGGCCTTGACGCCGGTGGGTTCGAAGGTGCGTCCGTCCACGTCGGTGAAGAAGCGGGCCTCGGAGCACCACATGTGCTCCGTGATTGCGGTCGCACAACGCTTTTGCAGCGCGCGCCAATCGGATGCGTCACCCGGCCGCCCCACCCGCCCGGCGAGCGTGGCGAGCGCGCGAAAGAGCTGATGGGCATAGACCGTCACGTCGATGCCTTTGAGGCGCAGGCGCGGCTGCCACCCGCGCACGTCCGCCTCCCCGTCCACCGCCATGTACCGCGACATGTACTCCTGTCCGGTCTCGAAGTGGTTCACGACGGTGAACATTCCCGAGCCCTCGGGGTCGCGCGAACGGTTCAGCCAGCGGGCGTAGCGAGACAGGCCGTCGTAGCAGCGGGCGAGGACGGCGGGTTCGGGGTGCATCTCGTGCACCGCGAGTAGCGCGTCGCCCCAGTTGGCGTGGTAGAAGTCGGTGCCTTCAAGGTGGTTCGGGTAGAGCCGTCCGTGCAGCGACCCGTCCTCCTTCTGGTTGTCGAGGAAGTTGAGGAGCGATCCCCACGCTTCGCGCCCGCCCGCGCGCCAGCGCATCTCCATCATGTGGCACTGCGCGCTGTAGGTGATCGGCACGTGGAAATACTCGATCCCTTCCGCAATGCAGGGATGGCGCACGTTGCCCCAGCGACCCTCGATGCGGTTGAGGCCCAGCCCGTGGACGCGGTAGTCGAAGTAGCGGTCCAGGCGGGGGTCGCCGCAGGCGAAGGCGGGGAAGCCGGCGAAGAAAGACTCCCAGGTGGTGCGGGCGGCGGGGGCGTCCGCCGCTCGCCACGATGGCCCGGACAGCCGCGGGGCGAGGTGCATGCGGAGGGACACGGGCCCCTGGTCGGGGGCGGGAATCGGGAAAGCGACCGCAATCCAGATCCAGCCGCTGCCGCCCCGTGCGGGCGGCCCGGGGACGGGGTCCGTGTCTTCGATGTCACAGGTCCCCCCTTCCGCGAACGGAGACGATGCCCATCCCGGGTACGCGCGGCCCTCCGAGGGGAGGATCCGGCACCAGGCGGGGGCACGGGACCCGCGGATCTCCATTCCGACCGACAGATCCTGCCCTGCCCGGTCGGCGAGACGCCGAACCCACCGCGCGCCCCCGGAGAAGCACCGCACCCCGGACACCCCCCCGGAAACCCCCCCGGAAACCGATGCCGCCGGCTGGGCCGTGAACGCGACGACAAAGCCGGAGGCCGTATCGGGCGGGAGCGCCCATGCGCTCTCGAGGATGCCGCCGGCGAGGACCTGTCGCGTCTCGATCGCCAGCGCGCCGCCCGCGGTTTGCCACCCGGCGACCAGCGTGCCCGGGCGCCAGCGGAGTCCGGCCGGTCCCGTGGAATCCACGCCGGCCGCGGCGCCGGGCTCGGCCCCGTCGGCCGGATCCCAGGCACGGCCCCCCGACAGCGGGATCTCCGCTCCTCGGGCGTCCAGCAGCGCCACCGAAAAGCACGGTCCCGCCTCGTACTGCAGCAGATGGACCGGGTCCCAGAATCCGGGCCGGTGCAGCCAGCGAGGAAACGGCGGAGCCCAGAGCACACCGTCGAGTCCCCCCAAATACCACTTGTCGGGCCGGGCAAGGGCTTCAATGCGGCTCACGCGTCAATCCCGATCAGGGAAAAGCCATGATATGGCGCGTGAGGTCCGGAGCGCCGGACCTGCCGGAAGCGGCGGCACCCGCCCACCGGAAGCGGACGCCACCAGCACCGGCTCCGGGCGCGTGGACGGGAACGGCGCCTCCGTACCGCGTCACCGCGTCAAGAAGAACCGCGCCCCTGAAGCCACCGCACCGTCTCGAGCAGGGTGACGCGGCCGTCGCGCGGCTCGTGACCCAATTCCCGGGTCGCCTTTTCTGAACTGAAGTACCAATAGCAGGCGGCCATTTCCCGGCTGATTCGGTCCACCGCGGGTTCCCGGCCGATTTGACGGGAAAATTCCTCCGTCACCAGGGCGCCGGCCGTGTAGAGACCCCGCGAGAGCCGAAGGCGGGGCGCCGGGGTGGTCGAGACCTCACCGAGTCGGGCAAAGAACTCTCGAAAGCTCCAGTTGTGGCCCCCGAGCAGGTAGCGGTGGCCGCTCCTACCCTTGACCATGGCCGCGCGGACCCCGGCCGCGGCGTCCCGGACATCCACGAAGTTCAGCCCACCGGGAGGGATCACTCTTACCTGACCCGAGAGAAAGCGCAGTACGTCACCGGTCGAGGACAGCCTTTCGTCTCCGGGTCCGAGGAGCAGGGACGGATTCACGATCACCACCCCGGTGTCGCCGGCGGACCCCAGGAGCGTCCGTTCCTGCAGCCATTTGCTCCGGTAGTAAGGCCACCCTCCGATCAGCTCGATGGGGACGGGTGCGGTCTCGTCACACTCGGGTTCGGGGTTTCGGGAGACGGCGATCGTCCCACTTGTCGAAACCAGCACCATCCGCTCCACTCCGGCTTGCCGGGCAGCCTCGGCCAGTTTGCGCGTCCCTTCCACATGGACCCGTTGCAGGCCGGCCGCCGCCTCGGGGTCTCGGGAAACTCGTCCGGCCAGGTGGAAGACCCGGCCAATTCCATCGAAGGCCTCACGCAGTCCGGCTCCCGACGCAACATCGCCCAGCACCACTTCGATCCCGCGATCCGTGAGGTCGGGCGCCGGCCGCCGCGACAACACCCGGACCGGCTCGCCGTCCTCAAGCAACAGCGGTAGCAGGTGACTTCCCAGAAAACCCGTCGCTCCGGTAACCAGCACCGCAGGCGAACCCGAACTCTCTCCTCGCATCGGGCGCTCGTTCCTGTTCTTAACAGCCTGTGGATAGGGTGACGTGAGCGCCGAGGCCCCCACCGGGAGAACTGGGCCGCGTGACTTTGTTCACAGGCTGCTACAACTCAGCCGACCGGGGTGGGCTCCGCTCTCGGCCGGGACCTCGCAGGAGGTTCGGGGGCCTTCCCCGGGCGGCCGGCATCATTGAGGATCCGCGCGGCCTGTTCCTCGAGATGGATGGGTTCCTGCCGGCCCAACCGTTCCACGATCTCCTGAACAAGTACGGTCACCCGCCGCTCCGCGACCGCGCTCCCGACCCCACCCTCAGTGAAACGGAGCAGAAAGTCGGGGGAAAGAAAAGGACCGATCCGGGCCGCTACCGAGCGCGAGCGGAGGCCGACCGCACCCGGCGGGAATGCGCTCCAGGTGTCGAGGTGCATCGGGAGAACTCCCACCCGGCTGCGGAAGGCGAGATGGGCGAAGCCACGCCGGAATTCCTGGATGCGGCCGCTCCGCGAACGGGTCCCCTCCGGAAAGACGAGCACGCTGTATCCCTGGTTCAGATACCCCGCGGCACGGTCCAGTGATTCGCGGAGCGAGCCCCGACGCTCCATTGGCACCACATTGGTGAAGTTGCCGAAGAAAGTGCGCTTCACGCGATTGTCGAAGAAATAATCCGCCGCCGCCAGCGCCAACAGGTTCGCTCCGGCGTCTCCGAGCGCCATCTTCACGAGTCCCATGTCGAGATGGGAGCCGTGATTCGCCACCACCAGATAGTTCGTGTGGTTCGGGACATACGCCCGCCCCGTGAAGGTGGGGTCCAGCACCTGGTGGTAGAACCATCGCTGGACCTCGACGAGGGCGGCCCGGCCGGCTTTGGCGACTGCCGGCGGAATGTTGATCTCGTCCTCCTCTGCCTTTCCTGCCGGCTCGGTACGGCGCGGGCGGCGCCCCTTGCTGCCGGACCCGGAGGAGCGGACGGCGGCGACCAGTTCCCCGATCGTGGTCATGTTGGCGAGCGCCTCGGGAGCGACCGTTTCCCCGAATTCGCTCTCCAGCGCGGCCGCGAGTTCGTTGTACATGAGGCTGTCGAACCCGATTTCAGCAAGGGATGTGGAAAGCCTGATCTCCGAAACCGGCCGTTCGGAGATGGAGGCGATTACCTCGAGGATCCTGTTGCCCGCCTGAACATCCTCGCCAACTGCGGCGGCCGCTTCGCGGCGCCGGTCGCGCAGCCAGCGCACCAGTTCGGCCCGCTTCACCTTGCGGGTAACGGTGCGCGGCAGGGCCTCTTCCCGAAATTCGAGGGTCTTCACGCGCTTGTGAAGGGGAAGCCGGGACGAGATGGACCGGAAGTGGGTCTCGACCCGCTGTCTCCCTTCCGGTGTTTTCTCCTTGGGAACGACGACCGCAGCCACCTGTTCGGCCATCCCGTCGGGCAGTCCAACCACCGCAAGTTCGCCGATCAACTCCGGCGCCGCGTAAATCTCCTCCACTTCGTCCGGGTAGATGTTCTTGCCGCCGCTGTCCACGATCACGTCCTTGCGACGGCCGACCAGGAAGAGGTGTCCTTCCTTGTCGATCCGTCCCAGGTCACCCGTGTAGAGCCACCCGTCCCGAAGCGCCTCGGCGGTCGCTTCTTCGTTCCCGTAGTACCCCGCCATGACGTTCGGACCCTTGGCGGCGACTTCGCCGACCCCGGAGGCGTCGGGATCCACGATGCGAATTTCGATGCCGGGAAGCGCCTTGCCCACGCTGCCGACGGGAACGGCACCCTCGAGCGGAGTCACCGTCAATACGGGCGCGGCCTCGGTGAGGCCGTATCCCTGGCCGATATGGAAGCCGAGGCCCCGGAAAGTCTTCCAGGTGGCCTCGGAAAGGGCCGCGGCGCCACTGATGAGATAGCGGATCCTGCCGCCCAGCGCCATGTGTACGGGAAGGAAGACCGCGGGACCGATGTTCACCCCCGTGTCTTCCCGGAGCAGATGCGCCGCGTCGATCAGAGCAGTGGCGAGATCCTCCGCACGTTGGGATCGCTCAGCGAAAGGAGCCAGAATGCGTCGCCGCAGGAGGTCCCAGAGGGCCGGAACTCCCACGATGCAGGTGGTGTGCCCCTTCTGGAGCTCGCCCGTGATCGCTTCGGGCCCGATCTCCTCCAGATAGGCGATCTGCGCGCCTCGCGAAAGCGGGAGCAGGAAGCCGGTGGTGAACTCGAACGAGTGGTGAAGCGGCAGGATGCTGAGCGCACCGTCCTTTTCGTTGATGTCGTAAATCGACAGCAGCTTGGCCACCAGAGCCGTGAAATTCCGGTGGGTCAGCATCACCCCCTTGGGCGTCCCGGTCGTTCCGGAGGTGAAGAGGATGGAGGCCAGCGCACCCGGGTTGGACCTGACGGGCCTCGGGGGAACGAGCTCTTCAGTCGATCCATCACCGAGCGATCCATCACCGAGGGATCCGTCACCGAGGGCAAAGACCTTCCGAAATGGGTATGCCGCAACCGGCGGGACGGCGCCGTTTTCGCTGGAGAGCCCCGAATGCTGCTCGAACAGCGAATCACTCATCAAAACCGCTTTGGCGTCTCCCAGACGGAGCAGCCGGGCGATTTCCTCGCGACGCAAATCGCGCTCGAGAGGAATCGCGGTCGCCCCGATGCGCTGGATCGCGAAGTACGCCATTCCCCACTCGGGGGAGTTCTCTCCGATCAGTCCGACGTGATCGCCCGCGGTCAGCCCCTGGCCGGCCAGGAATGCGGCGGCTCTGACGACGCATTCCCGGAGGTCGGCATACGTGTACCGCTCCTCTCGACCGTTCCGGGTGATCCGCATCGCGACCCGCCCGGCGTGGTTTTTGGTACAGGCTTCGAAGAGTTCGTTGAGGGTTCGGTAGGTATGGACCCGGCGCTGCGCCCGGCGCCCGGCGCGCTCCTGATCCTCAAGGGCCGGGAAAACCCAACGCTCGAGCCCGGGCAGGTGTACGTGGAGCCAGTAGTCGTACCAGTCGATTTCTTCGGGATTGAAGAACAGCTTTGTGTCGTTCCCGTCGAGTCGGGAAAAAAGATCCCGCGTGTGGTCGGCGCGGAAAATGAACTTCTCGCCAGCGATGAACGGCCGGAAGGTGTGGTACTGCCGTTCGCCCTGGACGACAAAGTCCTCGAACGAATCCACGTTCCGCTGCAATGCCTCGACGACTCCGACCAGGGGGCCGAGGGGCCCGTCGCCAGCCCCCTCCAAGGCATCGGAGAGCGCGGAAGCGGACCGGCGCATCCACTGGAGGGTGTGCTTTTCGAAACGATCGGCGCGAACGGCCTGCGCCTCCATCCGGGCGAGCGCCTCGTTCCAAAGCTTCACCCCGGTCGGTTTGTCGCGGAAGTGGCGACGCTTGTAGATCCCCACGAGGTCGACGAGTCGTTCCACCCGCGCCGGATTTCGGTCGCCGCTCGCCACCTGGTACACGAGGTGGGGCTCCGACACCATGGTTTCGGCAGCTACGGCAAGGGTGGCCGACGCAACCAGGTCCACCGGCACGATATCCAGGACCACCCCCGAGCCCACCGGAAACAGATTCTGTCCGCGAAGAGCCATCCGGACGAGCGGAGCGCTCGTGGTAAAGCCCTCGTTCCACCCGGTGTGGGGAAATGAGATGGCGCTTTCCACTACTGCCGGACGAACGATCGCCCGCGCAACCCCCTCCGCACCGGCGACGAGCTGCTCTCCCAGGCTCTTTGTGTAGGTGTAGATGTTCGGCCAGCCCCAGCCCTGCGCTTTCTCGATCCCGAGATCCCGGAGCCGCATTCGGATCCATTCCTTCCGCTCCCGGGCAATGGCGAGCAACAGCGAACGCGCATCGTCCGGATCACGGCCCTCCTCGGCAAACCGCCTTCGCGCAGCTTCCTGAAAAGCGTCCACCCGCGACTTGTCCTCCGCCTCGTCGCGCACCCGCGCCGCGAGCCTCTCGCAGTCGTCGATCTCCTTCTCCACCGAGAATTCCTGATCTTCGCGATCCCGCCGCGGGAAGTAGCCGATCAGGGGTTCGTCTTCCCGGATCTCGCCGGATCGCTCGCCCGCGACAAAACACGTGCTGATGTGCACGAGCGCCGGCCGTTTCATCCTCCGGGCAAAGGCGATGGTGTTCCTGGTGCCGTGGACGTTCGTCTGCAGGGCGGCCTCCAGGGACGGGTTGAACGTCACACGGCCGGAGCAGTTGAGGACAAGGTCGATGTCCGCAGCCACCTCGGCGGCCCGCGCTTCCGAATAGCCGAGGTTGTCGCTCGTGATGTCGCCGCCCAGGACGACGACCTTTTCGTCGAGGAAATCGCGGAGGCCGGTCCCGTGACGCTCGCGAAGCGGCGAAAGGGCCGGGGAGTTTTCCATGATGTCCTCGAAACGCAGGCGACTTTCCCGCTCGCCGACCGCCCGCACCATGAGGTACACCCGGCGGATCTCAGGGAAGAACTCGAGCAGCATCCCGAGGCACACCTTGCCCAGGAACCCCGTTCCGCCAAGCAGGAAGATGCTTCGTCCGGCGAAGGCTTCGCCCACGTGGATTCGGGGCCGGGGGTTCAGATCGGTCACTCTGGCTAGAGACCTCAGGACACCTCGGGGATCATGATCGGCGGGACGTGGAGCATGGTGATTTCAGCCGAGCGACCGTGCGTGCTCCGCGCCATGGCGATGGCTTCGGTCACGGTTTCCGCCGATTCCCAGCCGAGTATTTCGGGGACGTGCTGGTTCTTCGCCCCCGCAACGATGATCCGCCCGACGTGTTGGCGTCCGTTTTCGCCCCAGTACCACATGAAGAACGGATGAGCTCCGTGGTACGCGTTCCCGTCCCGGTACATCTGCACATAGGACGGGTTATGGGCGAATTCCTCCTCGTACTTGGTCCGCAGCACGAACGGATCCCGCGTCTCCGGGAGCAACCGGTGGAAGAACTCGATGTAGCTGGGGTGAAAGAGCGGATCGAAGTCGTCGTAGCAAGGGTGGGCGAGGATCAACGTGCCGCCCTTCTTGATCAGGGGTTTGCCCCGGTAGAGGTTGAACAGGTAGCCCGGCCCCATGACCTGCACGAGCAGCGGGTTCAGGATCGAGTTCACGTTGTAGGGCGAGATGTAGGGAATCCCGGAGAGCAGAATGTCGCACTGTCCCTTCACCGGGACGGTGTACTGCTGGAACGAACGCTCGAGCGTGCGCTCGTGGACGGGCTCCGTGCGGCCCGCGTAGCAGCCGATCAGTTCGAACGCGCCGGGGATGCGGTGGAGAAACTTCCGCTTCGCCGCCGGGGGTAACCGGCTCAGCGACCAGCGGGTCCCCGCGAGCTTCAGCCGGTCCAGATCGCTGAACTCATCCTCGTCCTTCCCCAGAAACGAGAGGGCATCCGCGTACATCCGGTTGTTGAGCACCGTTTCCACGTGAAACACGTTGAGGTGGCGATCCACGATCTTCCCCATCCGGTCCACTTTGCGGCTGAGCGCCGACCGCTCCGGGTCCATGTAGCCGTCGGAATCGCGGATCGTCTGCGGCTCGTGGTGGGGCCTGAGGCTTTCGTAGTCGCAAAGACCCACCGTCACCGATTTGTGACCCCCATCCATGGGGACGAGATTGATGTTCAGATAGATGACGAGATCGCTCTCCGTAACCCGGCGATTGATCCGCACCGGCTCCCCGTGACGGGTCTTTCCCAGGGGAACCATCCCGTTTGGATCCTCGGCATCGTGGTTGTAGTAGCGACTGGGGTAGAACGCCTTGTGAATGTCCGGACCCACCATCCGGCGCATCTCGGACTCGGTCATCTTCCGATGCAGCGAGTTCGCGATGATCAGGTGAACATCGTCCACGCCGTGGTCGCCGAGCATCTCGAGCACGATCTCGAGAGCGGTCTGGCGCACATCGGGAGTCGCCATCGGCGGCAAGGGAAGGCTGATGTCGTCGAGCGCGATCGTGACCCGCATTCCGGGACGCAGTTGCGCGTGGAGTGGATCGCAGCCCAACGGGTGGTTGAGGGCGTGCCGGATCGCGCCACGCGGATTCGGCAAGCCCCGGATCGGCGGCGGCGGATAGATCACCCGGGTTCCCACCGGCAGGTGCTCCTCGAGAAAGTCCTCCCCGTAGTGCAGGACGCGGGCAGCCGAATCGTTATCGATGAAGACGATGCCGGGATCGGTCTTATGGCGCAGGGCGGGGGTCATGGGGTTCGCATCCTTCCTAGCGGAAATTCAGAGCGCTGGGGTGGCGTTCGGCCGGCTCAAATCAATGACCGGCCAATCGTGGTGACGCGCCGTGCTCCTCAATCGGACATCGGGGTTGGCTGCGGTCGGATGTCCCACCACGCTCAACATGGGCAGGTCGGACATGCTGTCCGCGTACGCGTAACTATCGTTCAACGAAAGCCCTTCGCGCTCCGCATATTCGCGGATCCAGAGCGCCTTGCTGGCGCTCGCCATGACCGGCGGAGACAGCCGGCCGGTCGCCCGGCCGTCCGCAAACTCGAGGCGATTCGCGACGAACTCGGTAATGCCCAGGTCGTCGAGCAGAGGCCGGACGGACACCTCCAACGCCCCCGTAACGACGACCTGACGCAGACCGCTGCGACGCGACTGCTCGATGAGCGCCCGGGTACCCGGATAGATCCCGGGACGGATCACCTCTCGGTACAGATCGCCGGAAAGCGAGCGCAACCGGTCGTAGGACTGGCCGCGGTACCACTTGAAGAAGAGATCGTTGAAGAGTTTGCGGCTGTAGAAGTCGGTCGCCAGGAACAGGGGAATGCCGACCAGCGTCGACATGGCCGATTTGAGACTGCGAAGAAGTCCCTGGTCGTTACGGGCGTAGTACCCGAGAACATGGACGAGGTTCGTGCGAATCAGGGTGCCGTCCAGATCGTAGAACGCGGCCGCCTGCGCGGGCGGGCGAGTCGCTGGTTCGTCAAGCGTCATTGAGTGCGATTATCGCTGCCCGGCGATTCCCGACGGGCGAGCACCGCCACCCCCCACCCGAAAAAGCGGCCCTTCCAGGCGCCTGGCAGCCTGTAAATGGAGGGTCGTCAGGGCCGAGAGTCGCGTTCTGGCGTACCATCCCGGGGCCTGTGGATGAAGTGGCGTGAGCGCCGAGAGCGGCGAGGCGCCCGGCTGACAAGGCGCGCGAGGGAGGAATACCGGATGTATTTCGACCGAAGCGCAACGATGAGCGACGCGAAGCGGCGCGGTTCAGCCGGGATGCATCCCCGCTCGAACGCCGCGTGACTTTGTCCACCGGCCCCTAGCTCCCCGCCAGTACTCGAAAAACACATCGCGCCGGGGAATGAGAAGTTTGTGATTCAACTGCCTAGCTCCGAACAGACCTCCAACGCAATTCGCCGGGTCGCGATCACTTCGGTCGGGGCCTATCTTCCGGATCGCGTGCTCTCGAACGACGATCTGGAAAAGATGGTGGACACATCAGACCAGTGGATCCGGGAACGGACGGGCATCAGCGAGCGCCGGATCGTGGAAAAGGGGACCGGGTGCTCCTTCCTCGCCGCCCGGGCTGCTGAAGACGCGCTTCGCCGGCGCGGAATGTCGGCGGAGGACATCGGCCTGATCGTCGTCGCAACGGTCACTCCCGACATGTACTTTCCGGCAACCGCGTGCCTGGTTCAGGACCAGATCGGAGCCCGACACGCCTGGGGTTTCGATCTCTCGGCCGCCTGTAGTGGCTTCAACTTCGCCCTCGCGGCGGGGACCCAATTCATCGCTAGTGGGGCCGTGGAGCGGGCGCTGGTGATTGGAGCCGACGTCATGAGCTCGATCACCGATTACGAAGACCGCTCCACCTGCATCTTGTTCGGAGACGCTGCGGGGGCTGTCCTTCTTGAACCTGCCCAAGACGGCGAGGGCATCCTCGGGTTCAACAACAAGGTGGACGGCTCCGGGTGTGACCTGCTCAAGATGCCGGCGGGCGGCAGTGTTCGCCCGTCCACCCACGAAACGGTGGACCGCAGGGAGCACTATCTGAAGCAGCAGGGGAAAGCCGTCTTCCGCTTCGCCGTGCGCAACTCTGCCGAGGCCGCCGAAGAACTGTTGGCGGAATTGGAACTCTCCCGCGAGGAGGTCTCCGTTTTGGTGTGCCATCAGGCGAATGCCCGGATCATCGACGCGGTCGCGCGGCGGCTTCAGCTTCCTCCGGAGCGGGTGGTCAAGACCATTCACAAGTACGGCAATACGACTGCTGCTTCGATTCCCACCGCGCTCCGCGACGCTCTCGACCGGTCGTTGCTGGCCCCCGGAGATCTGATTCTGTTCAGTTCGGTCGGCGCGGGATTGACCATCGGCACGGCCGCGATTCGCTGGGGCGGCGAACGACTCGCCGAAACGCCGGCGACGACGAATTCCACCGGCCCCTGAGCTTCAATCCCTCTCCCGGCGATTCGGCGGCGGAAGCCGCAACCGTGGCCGGCAACCGGCTCGCTCTGGAGACGAGCCCGTACCTCCTCCAGCACCGGGAGAACCCCGTCCACTGGCAACCGTGGGGGCCGGCCGCCTTCGAAGAGGCCGCCCGGCGCGACTGCCCGGTGCTGCTCTCGGTCGGATACTCCAGTTGCCACTGGTGTCATGTGATGGCGCACGAGTCCTTCGAGGATGACGCCACTGCCCAGGTGATGAACGACTCGTTCGTACCGGTGAAAGTGGATCGGGAAGAGCGGCCCGATGTGGACGAGATCTACATGGCCTTCGTTCAGGCGACCACCGGGGCCGGGGGTTGGCCGCTCACCGTTTTCGTGGCGCCGGACCGCACCCCGTTCTTCGGCGGCACGTATTTCCCGCCGGAAGATCGCTGGGGACGTCCCGGCTTCCCACGCATCCTCACCGCCATCGCCGCCGTCTGGAAGAACCCGTCCCGCCGGGCCGAACTACTTCAAGGCGGCATGCGGCTTCTCGACCGTCTGCGCCAGGCAGCGGAACTTCCCGGCCACCTCGCAACGCGTGGGACGCTCATCACGTCGGAGCCGGTGAGCCGCGCCGTGCAGCAGTTCCTCGGCTCGTACGACCGGGTGCACGGGGGGTTTGGATCGGCCCCCAAGTTTCCCCCGAGCCGGCAACTCACGCTGTTGCTCCGGCACCACCTGGAACATCGGACCAGGGAGCCGCTCGATGCGTCCTTGCTCACGCTCCGGCGGATGGCGGACGGCGGGCTCTTCGACCAGCTCCGCGGCGGGTTTCATCGGTACTCCACCGATGCGGAATGGTTGGCGCCCCACTTCGAGAAAATGCTCTATGACAACGCGCTGCTGGTCCCCGTGTATCTCCTGGCGCACCGAATCACCGGAGACGTCCCCCTCGCGGAGGACGCGCGAGGCGCCCTCGACTGGATGAAGGGCGAAATGTTGAGCCCGGACGGGGCGTTCTACTCCGCGCTCGACGCTGACTCCGAGGGAGAGGAAGGGCGCTACTACACCTGGACAGCCGAAGAAGTGGACACCGTCCTCGGGACGGAGAACGAGCTCTTTCGGGCCGCCTACGACGTTCGGGACGGTGGCAACTGGGAGGGCCGGACGATCTTGCGGCGGGTGGCTTCCGCTGCCGCTCTCGGTGAAAAGTTCGCGATGCCCGCGGACAAGATCGCGCCTGCCCTGGCCGCGGCGAGGGGGCGGCTCCTCGCCGCCCGCGCGCAGCGGGTGCGCCCGGGCCTCGACGACAAGGTCCTCCTTTCCTGGAATGCGCTGGCCGTTACCGCGTTCGCGCAGGCTCATCGGACACTGGGTGACGAGGATGCCCTCCGGGTTGCTCGGACGGCGGGCCGGTTCGTGCTCGAAAACCTCCGGTCGGAGGGGCGCTATTTCGCGGTCTGGAGCCGGGGACAAGCGAAGGTCCCCGCGATGCTCGAGGACCACGCCTTCTGGCTGCAGGCACTCCTCGATCTCTTCGAAAGCGACCTTGATGAGATCTGGCTCGCAGCAGCCGGCGAGGTGGCGAAGATTCTGGACGGCCACTTCGCGGCTCCCGGGGGCGGCTTTTACACCACCGCCGACGACCACGAAGCGCTACCCGTCCGAACCCGCACGGGATACGACGGAGCTCTTCCATCGGGTAACGCGGTCGCTGCCGACGCGCTGTTGCGCCTGGCGACCCTGACCGGCTCGACGCACGGTCGCAATATCGCACGCGGAACCATCTCCGCGTTCTTCGCCCAAGCCGCCGAGAGCCCCGTGGGTTTCGCCACGATGCTGACGGCCCTGATGCGGTACCTGGCCGAGCCGCGGCAGATCGTGGTCGTCGGACCCGGCGATGCGGCGGAGACGCGCGCGGCGCTCCACCGCCTCTGGCGCGTTCCCGTGCAGGACGCCGTCGTGCTCCTCGCAGACTCACACAGCGCGAATCCAAGTGCCCTCCCGGCGGTCCGGGCTGCTCAGGAAGCTGCCGGAAGGACCAAGGACCGTGGTTTGTCGTTCCTTCCGTGCCGGGGGGGCGTCTGTTCGCTGCCGCTGGCGAACGTCGAGGCTGCCTGCGACTACCTGAACTCGTGACCCTCGGGCGGTACCAGCCCGACCACGGCGAGTTGTCGCCTTGCCTCACATGAGCGAATGGATGGACAGCGGTACGATCTGGAGGCCGACCCCGGCGACCCGACATCGCCGTGGCTTTGGTGTCCCGCCCCTATCAGCCTGTGGTGGAACTCGCGTGAGCGCCGAGAGCGGGGAGGCGCCCGGCTGACAAGGCGCGTGAGGGAGGAATACCGGGTGTATTTCGACCGAAGCGCAACGCAGAACGGAGCGAAGCGGAGTGGTTCAGCCGGGATGCATCGCCGCTCGAACGCCGCGTGAGTTTCACCACAGGCTGCTATCTTCGACCATCTTCCGTGAAGCTGAGCCGTACCGAGCATCCCCGAAACTCTCCGGCGTCGAACCGGACTCCGGCCGGCATCCCGCATCGCCTGTCACGCCTCCGCGCCGCTCCGCTGCTCCTGCCGCTCCTCGTTGCCTGCACCGGTGACCGGGCCCCGGACGAAGGCCCTGCCCGTTCGCCGAACGTCCTGTTCATCGCCGTTGACGACCTGAACGACTGGATCGCGCCGCTCGGCGGACATCCCCAGGCGCGGACACCCAGCCTCTCGCGTTTGGCCGACGAAGGCGTGCTCTTTACCCGCGCCTTCACCCCCTCTCCCTCGTGCAACCCGGCGCGAACTGCACTCCTGACCGGCAAGCACCCGTAACAGCCTGTGGTGGAACCCGGGTGAGCGCCGAGCCTGGCCAGTCCTCCCGGTGGGGGCGAGGCGCCCGGCTGACAAGGCGCGTGAGGGAGGAATACCGGGTGTATTTCGACCGAAACGCAACGCAGAACGGAGCGAAGCGGAGTGGTTCAGCCGGGATGGATCGCCGGGCGAACGCCGCCTGGGTTTCACCACAGGCTGTTATACCTCGAGCATGTACTCGAACTATCAGTGGTGGCGTCAGGTATTGCCCGAGGTAGTGACTCTTCCCCGGTATTTCGGCGACAACGGGTATTGGGCGGGTGGCGCCGCGAAGATCTTCCACAACAACCAGCCGGATCCCAGATCGTGGGACGACTACTTTCCGTCCCTCGAGAATCACATGCCTTCGTCTCCGCGCCCCGAGGGGGAAGGGGCCGTGAGCATGCCTCCCTTTCCGGACATGTACACCGCTTTCGACTGGGCGCCCCTCGACGCCCCGGAGGAGGAAATGGGCGACTATCAATCGGTCGCCTGGGCCATGGGGCAGCTACAACGGGAGCACGAAGAACCGTTCTTTCTGGCGGTCGGCATCTACCGCCCCCACCTTCCCTGGTACGTCCCCCGGAAGTACTTCGAGATGTTTCCACTGGATGCGATTCAGCTCCCGGCGCTCGTCGCAGACGACCTCGAGGACGTGCCCGAACGTGGGGTCGAGATCGCTCGCCGGGGCGGGAACTACCACGAGCGCGTCCAAACGGCCGATCAGTGGCGTCAGGGCGTGCAGGGCTACCTGGCCTCGATCGCCTACGCCGATGCGATGGTCGGCCTGCTCCTCGACGCGCTGGACGCCAGCCCGCACGCGGCGAACACCATCGTTGTCCTCTGGTCGGACCACGGATGGCAGCTCGGGGAGAAGGAGCACTGGAGGAAGTTCGCTCTTTGGGAAAACCTCACGCGCGTCGTCTTGATGCTCCGCGTGCCGGAGGGGACCGTCGGCCTTCCCGAGGGAACCCCCGCGGGGGCTCGCTCCGGGAGGACGGTCTCACTCCTCGACCTCTATCCCACGCTGGTGAAACTCGGCGGCCTCCCCGAAAAGGCTGGTCTGGACGGCCGGAGTCTCGTGCCGCTCCTGCGGGACCCGGATGCTGCTTGGGATCGTCCCGTCATCAGCACCTATCAGTTCTCCGAGTACTCGATCCGGGACGAACGCTTCCACTACATCCGCTACATCGACGGGAGCGAGGAGCTGTATGACATGGAAGCGGACCCGGAAGAGTGGAACAACGTCGCCGATGATCCCCGGTTCGCGGCTGAGAAGGCCCGCTTGGCCGCCCTTCTGCCGACGGATCCGGCTCCCTTCGTGGACACCGACTATCCCCTCGAGCCCCACCACATCCCGCCGCTTCGGGGGCTTAATAGCCTGTGGCGGAACCCGGGTGAGCGCCGAGCCCGGCCAGTCCTCCCGGTGGGGGCGAGGCGCCCGGCTGACAAGGCGCGTGAGGGAGGAATACCGGGTGTATTTCGACCGAAACGCAACGCAGAACGGAGCGAAGCGGAGTGGTTCAGCCGGGATGCATCGCCGGGCGAACGCCGCCTGGGTTTCACCACAGGCTGTTAACGACTACCTGGAGCGCAAGGCGACCGGAGCGCGGAGGTAGAACTACGGGTCGTCGCGGCCCGATGTCCAGTGAGCGATGAGGTACCCCAGGGAGACGAGTTCGAGCCCGACCCCAGCCGCCAACAGCGCCTTGGTTGGGGGCTCGAATCCCCTCCTCTGACCGTCCTCGTCGTAGCACTTGAAGTACTTGATGTTCTCGTTGGCATTCAAGCTCAACTCGGTGGGCACGTTTCTGCACGGCAGCCAGCGCCAGAGACCGGCTCCCGCGAACGCCATGAGACCACTCAGCCCGTACGCGAGCGCGCTCCGCTTCTTGTCGTCGTCCCGGATCCGGCCCGTGGTGATGGTGGTGGTGTTCTGGACACGGTACGCCCCACTGGCGGCGGCGATCTCGGCGGCTTCCAGCAGGGACGGGACACTCGTGGGAGGCGCCGGCGTGGCCGCGTAAAGCGGCGTCACCGCAATGCTGATCGCGACGAGTGTTGCCAAGGGTTTCTTCATGCGGAGGGGTCTTGCTGCGATGCGCAGGTCTGCGGAGGCGAGCCGGCCGGGCCGTCGGTCAAGCGGGAATTCTCAGGCGGTCAGTTCTCGTCCGACCGCATATGGGCGATGAGATAGCCCAGGGAGACGAGTTCGAGGGCGACCCCGGCCCCTAGCAGGGCCTTGGTGGGAGTGTCCAGCCCCAACCGCTGACCGTCCTGGTCGTAGCACTTGTCGTACCCCTCAATTTGAAGACCCCCGATCGAACTCGTTCCCGCCTTCTCTCTGCAGGGTAACCAGCGCCAGAGGCCGGCTCCCGCGAACGCCAACACCCCACTGAGTGCGAAGGCGATGGCGCTCCTCTTCTTGTCGCCCTCCCCGATCCTGCCGGTGGTGATCGAGGCGGTGTTCTGAACGCGATACACGCCGCTGGCCGCCGCGATTTCGGCGGCTTCCAGAAACGAAGGCGCCGCTCCCGGGGCCCTGATGGCTGCCGCGTGGGCATGCAGCGGGGCCACCGCGATGCCGAACACGACGAGGAGGGTTGCAAACATCTTCATACCGATGCTCCTTTAGGGATTGCGCCAGTCTGGAACGCCTAGCCGGCTGTCGGAGAACCTACCAGCGTTCGTCCGCGACGCGAGGCGGGGCGGCGCGGGGGAGGGGTTTCCCCTCCCTACGAAAACCGATGGCGTGCATCTCATCCCGGGAACAGTGCGAGGTGCTTTTGCCACGGGCTGTCAGTTACGGATGCGGACGGTCACGTTGCCGGCGACTACGGTTTCTCCGCTGCGCTGGAGCCGCAACCAGACGCGATAGGTGCCCGGCAGCGAGAAGCGGTGACTCGAGAAGAAAAACGTCTCGATTTCGGTGCCTTCTTCATAAGGATCGCAGTCCGGTTCGTACACCGATTCGGTGTCGTCATCCCAGTCCCAGACTTCTTCCAGGCAGTAGTAGTCCTCAGGGTTTTCGGCGGTGTCCAGATCTTCGAAACGCGCGCTGACCCGGACATCGAGTGATGGCCGACGCGACTCCCCAGGCATTCGGGGACGAAGGAACAACTGCCGAGGGGCTCGCAGCGTGAGTTTCGGCTCAGCCGCGGTCGCCGCAAGCCCGATGAAAGTCTCTCCCGCGGCCGCGACGCCCTCCGGCCGGCCGTCTTGTGTTACGCCGCCCGCCAGCGGGGCAGGCAGAAAAGAAACGATCAGGAGGCCGATCGGGGCGGCGGCAAAACGAGCGGGAATCCGAATGCGCACGAGGCACATTCTACGACTGGCAGCCTGTCGACAAAATGGCGTGAGCGCCGAGGCCGGCGAGGCACCCGGCTGACAAGGCGCGTGAGGGAGGAATACCGGGTGTATTTCGACCAAAACGCGACGATGAGCGACGCGTAGCGACACGGTGAACAGCCAGTGGTGGAACCCGCGTGAGCGCCGGCGCCGCCAGTTTTCCCGGTGGGGGAAAGGCACCCGGCTGACAAGGCGCGTGAGGGAGGAGCCCCCCGGGAGAACTGGGCCGCGGGGGGTTTCATCACCGGCTGTTGGGCCGGGATGGATCGCCGGCCAAACGCCGCGTCATTTTGTCGACAGGCTGCTGGCGCCGGCTTCTGCCTCCGCCGCTCTGAGACGCGCCTCCGCGCGCGCGATCGCGCGCTGCGCGCTCTCCACTTCGTAGCTGGCGCCGAACTCCTCGAGACGGGCCCTCGCACGGACGAGCGCGCTTTCGGCGCGCCCCAGATCGATGTCCTGGGGTCGCTCCGCGGTCTCGGCGAGCACCGTTACGGTGTCGTCCAGGACCTCCAAGAAGCCCCAGTCCACGGCGAGAAAGTGGGTTTCTTCCCCCTGGCGGTACTGAAGACCTCCGCTCCGGATCTGGTAGAGCAACGGGGCATGACCCGGGAGTATCCCGATGTAGCCAAAGATTCCCGGGGCCTCGACGTAGTCCACATCCTCCCGGAACACCACCCCGCCAGGAGTGATGACTTCCAGCCGTAAGTGCGAGGCAGCGCTCATCTCGGCGGCCAGGGTCAGGCTGCGGCCATCTCGCGGGCGCGCTCTTCGACTTCTTCGATCCCGCCCACCATGTAGAAGGCCTGCTCGGGCAGGTCATCGAGATCGCCGTCCACGATGCGCCGGAAACCTTCGATGGTGTCCTTCAGTTCGACGTACCGACCCTCGCGTCCCGTGAACTGCTCCGCTACGTGGAAGGGCTGCGAGAAGAACCGCTGCATCTTGCGCGCGCGGGCAACGGTGACTTTGTCCTCTTCACTGAGCTCGTCCATTCCGAGGATCGCGATGATGTCCTGCAAATCCTTGTAGCGCTGCAGGACCTCCTTGACCCGTCGCGCCACGTGGTAGTGCTCCTCGCCCAGCACCCGGGGATCCATGATGCGGGAGGTCGACGCGAGGGGGTCCACCGCCGGATAGATCCCGAGCTCGGCGATCTGCCGTGAGAGGTTGGTGGTCGCGTCGAGGTGAGAGAACGTGGTGGCGACACCCGGGTCGGTGTAGTCGTCAGCCGGGACGTAGATGGCCTGAATCGACGTGATGGAGCCCTTGTCGGTCGAGGTAATCCGCTCCTCGAGTTCGCCCAGCTCGGAGGCCAGGGTTGGCTGGTAGCCGACGGCCGACGGCATGCGTCCGAGAAGCGCCGACACCTCCATCCCCGCGAGCGTGTAGCGGTAGATGTTGTCCACGAAGAAAAGGACGTCCTGTCCCCGCTCGTCCCGGAAGAACTCCGCCACGGTGAGTCCGGTAAGCGCTACCCGGAGCCGCACTCCCGGCGGCTCGTTCATCTGTCCGTAAACCAGCGATGTCTTCTTGAGAACCCCGGACTCCGTCATTTCCAGCCAAAGATCGTTCCCTTCCCGCGTGCGCTCTCCGACCCCCGCAAAAACGGAGAACCCGCCGTGCTTGGTGGCAATGTTGTTGATGAGCTCCATGATGATCACGGTCTTACCGACCCCGGCGCCGCCGAAGAGGCCTACTTTTCCGCCCCGCATGTAGGGCTCGAGCAGGTCGATCACCTTGATCCCGGTCTCGAACATCTCGAGGCTGGTGCTCTGGGACACAAACGGCGGAGCCGAGCGGTGGATGGGGCGCCGCATATCGGTTTCGATGTCTCCGGCTTCGTCCACCGGATTGCCGAGCACGTTCATGACCCGACCCAGCGTGGCCTCGCCAACCGGCACCGAAATCGGCGCTCCGCTGTCGATCGCGAGCATGCCGCGCACTACCCCGTCCGTCGGTCGCATTGCCACGGTCCGGACCCGGCTCTCCCCGAGGTGCTGCTGGACTTCGAGGACGATGTCCATGTTCTCGCTCGAGAGACCGTCGTCGTCGCGCAGCCGGATCGCGTTGTGAATGGGCGGCAGGTCTCCTTCGAAAACCACATCCACCACGTTGCCAATTACCTGGACGACTCGTCCGGTGTTCTCAGCCACTTCTGCTCGTGCTCCTTGTTCTGGCTTCCCTCAGCCGAGCGCCTCTGCGCCCCCTACGACTTCGAGAATCTCATTCGTGATCGCTGCCTGCCGGACCCGGTTCATGGTCAGGGTCAGGTCGGCGATGAGTTCGTTCGCGTTCTTCGTCGCGTTCTCCATGGCGGTCATGCGCGCCGCCTGTTCCGCGGCTACCGACTCCAGCAGCGCCCGCCAGATCTGGTATTCGACGTGCCGTGGGAGGAGTTCCGCGAAGATTTCCCCTTCCGTTGGTTCATAGAAGAACTCACGGGCTGGCGCGCCGTCCGGAACCGGCAGATCCAGCCTCTCGAGCGGCAGCAACCGCTCGACCCGGACGTCCTGGCGCAGGATGTTCTTGAATTCGTTGAACACCAGGTAGATCGCGTCGAGACCCTTCGGATCCGCCGGATCCTCACGGCGATAACGCTCCATCAGCGGCGCCGCGATCTCTCGAGCATGCTCGTAGCCGAGCGCCCGGTAAATGTCCTCGAGGGGGTCCACCAGGCGCACCCCGCGCCGCCGGAAGTGCTCCTTCGCCTTGCGCCCGACGGCACGGACCCCAACGTCCTTCTCGCTGAGGGACTTGAGGAGGATTTCGGCGCGCTTCAGTACGTTGGTGTTGAAGGAGCCGCACAGCCCGCGGTCGGAGGTGATCACCACCACCTCGACGCGCCGGGGCGGACGCTCACGGAGCAGGGGATGACTCTCGGACTTCGCTCCCACCACGACCGAGTTCAGCACGTCCAGAATGCGCGCCGCGAAGGGACGCGCAGAGACAATCGCCTCCTGGGCTCGCCGCAGCCGCGCGGTGGCGACCATCTTCATCGCCCGCGTGATCTGCTCGGTGTTCCGCACGCTGCGCGTGCGGCGGCGGAGTTCGAGAAGGGTTGGCACGGGAGGCTACGCAGTGACCGGCTCTCGAGCCTCGGTGCCCGCCCCTACGACCGCACCACGGACGCGGAAGACGTCGCTCTTGAACTCCGCGATCGCATCCCGGAGCGCTGCCGTGAGGGAATCGTCGAGTTTTCGCTCGTCGCGGATGCGGGCGAGCGTACCCGGATGACGGGTCTCGAGGAACTCATCCAGCCCCTTTTCGAATGTCCGGCAGTCGGCCGGGGGTAGATCGTCCAGAAAGCCCTCGTTCGCCGCGAAAATGATCGCCACCTGTTTTTCGACCGGCAGGGGCTCGTACTGATTCTGCTTGAGGACTTCGGTCAGGCGCTCTCCCTTGGCCAACTGGGCCTGGGTGGCCTTGTCGAGATCCGAACCAAACTGGGCGAAAGCGGCCATCTCCCGGTACTGGGCCAGCTGCAAGCGCATGGTGCCGGCCACCTGGCGCATCGCCCGGATCTGGGCCGAACCTCCCACCCGGCTCACCGAGTTGCCGACGTTGATGGCTGGTCGGATTCCGGCGTTGAACAGATCGCCTTCCAGATAGATCTGTCCATCGGTGATCGAAATCACATTCGTCGGCACATAGGCCGACAGGTCACCCGCCTGGGTCTCGATGAAGGGGAATGCCGTGAGAGAACCGGCTCCCTCCTTGTCGGAGAGCTTCGCGGCACGCTCAAGCAACCGCGAATGGAGATAGAAGACGTCGCCGGGGTATGCCTCCCGGCCGGGCGGCCGCCGCAGGAGCAACGAGATTTCGCGATACGCGGCAGCGTGCTTGGAGAGATCGTCGTAGACGCAGAGGGCGTGACCCCCGCGATCCATGAAGAACTCACCCATGGCGCACCCTGAATAGGGCGCGAGGTACTGGAGCGGGGCCGGTTCGGACGCCGATGCGGAGACGATGATCGTGTGGTCGAGCGCCCCGTGGTCTTCCAGGGTGCGAACCACCTGTGCCACTGTCGAGAGCTTCTGGCCGACCGCGACGTACACGCAGACGACCCCCGTGTCCCGCTGGTTGATGATCGCGTCCACCGCGATCGCCGTCTTGCCCGTCTGACGGTCCCCAATGATCAGTTCGCGTTGTCCGCGACCAATGGGAATCATGGCGTCCACGGCCTTGACCCCGGTTTGGAGCGGCTCCTTGACCGGCTGCCTCGCGACGATTCCGGGAGCAATTCGCTCCACGGCGCCGGCTTCGGTCGTGTCGATCGGTCCCTTGCCGTCGATCGGTCGCCCCAGCGCATCGACCACGCGGCCCTTCATCGCCTCACCCACGGGCACCTGGAGAATCCGTCGCGTCCGCTTCGCCGTGTCACCTTCCTTGATCGAGGTGACGTCGCCGAAGAGGACGAGTCCTACTGACGTTTCTTCGAGGTTCAGCGCAAGTCCGAAGACGTCGTTGGGCAGTGCCACGAGTTCGCCGTACATGACCCGTTCCAGGCCATGCACGCGGGCGATCCCGTCACTGGATGAGACGACGGTTCCAACTTCCGCGACATCCACGCCGGTTTCGTGGCCGGCGATCTGTTCCCGCAACAGGGCGGCGATTTCGTCTGCTCGAATGCTCATTGATGTTCCTGTAATTCGTTGACTTTAGGCTACTTAATGTGAATCAAGCTCCGTATTTTTCCTCGAATCGGGAAAGCTGACGACTGACGCTAGCGTCGTAGATCCGATTCCCAATGCGTATGACGAATCCGCCCAGCAACTCCGGGTCCTCCCGGAAGTGAAGCCGGGGAGTGCCGGAATAGGCCGACTCGAGGGCCTCCCGAAGACTCGCGCGGTCGCGTTCGTCGAGCGGCCGGGCGGACACCACGTCCGCCTCGACGATTCCCCGATGCTCATCCAGCACCGCTCGGAACGCGGCTGCCGTTTCCACGAAGTGCTCCGACCGTTCTCGGGCCACCATGACCGCCGCGAAACGTCCGAGCCGGGAGCCGGGCAGGATCCGATCGGCGACTGTCTCCGCCAGCCCGGACCGCCGCGGCCGCGGGATCGACGGCGATGACAGCGCCTCGCGGAGATCCGGAGAACTCTTGAGCAACGCCGCAAATTCATCCAAACCCGCCCCCAGCCGCTCCAGACTCTCTTCGCCATCCCCGCCAGCGACGGCGGTGTCCAGGAGAACGCGCGCGTAATGGCGGGCTACTTCATTCGGCACTTCAGTTCCCGGCTCAATCGCGGTGAATCGCGGTAATCCCGGCGTCCATCAAACGCCGATGGTCCTCGTCGGACATGGTGTCCCGAAGCCGCCCCCTCGCAATCTGAACCGCCGCCCGCGCCGCTCCGGCGGCAAGGCGGCGTTCTGCAATCCGCACTTCCTTGTTCAACTCGGCCTGAGCCGCGGCGCTGATCTTCTTGGCCTGTTCTTCCGCCGCCGCCACGATCCGGCGACCCTCGGCGCTCGCGGCATCCGCAATGCGCGCCCGGGCCGCCTGCACCTCATCCTCGAGTTCTGCTGATCGCTGAGCCGCTCTTTCCGCCGCGCGAGCCGCGGCGTCGCGGTTTGACCGGGCCTCGGAAAGCTGCTCCCGAATCTGGAGGACGCGGGCCTCGAGGTAGCCGGAAAGTGGTTTCCGGAGGGCGAGGACGAGGATGGTCGCGAGAATGGTGAAGTTGACGATCTTCGGCAGGTTTGAGGCCGATTCCTCTTCGGCAGCAAACGCCGGCGACGCCATGACGCCGAGGATGAGGGTGACGCACGCGACCAACACCGCTCGTCGCGGCAGGCGGGTCCACATGGCTCTTCCGCTGCGAAATTCGTTCCGGAGGCGGGACTTCATGAAGCGCGGCGAAGGATCCTTGCTGCAAGATCGCTCGCCAGACCGTCTGCGGTTCGTTCGAGTTCGGCGTCGGCGCGAAGGGTCTGCTCCCGGAGCGAGTCCTTGCCCGCTGCCAAGGTCGCCGCAGCCTGGTCGCGCGCCACCAGCAGGGTTGCCTCGGCGCGCTCACCGGCTTCCCGGCGTATCCGGTCCATCTCCCGGTAGCCATCCTCGCGCACGGCGGCGACCGCGTCGGTTACCCGAGCCTCGGCGGCGGCGATCTCGGCTGCACCTTGATTCCGCCCCTGCCGGGCTTCGCCGATTTCTTTTTCCCGCGCTTCCATCGCGCGCGCCAACGGCTCGAAGAATTGGGTCTTCAGAATCAGCGTCAGACACACCACGATCGCTGACACGATCAGGGCGGTCAAATCAGGAATGATCGTCACGAAACCTACCGTCTGCGGATGGCAAGGTAAACGGGTCGCCCCACCAGAAACGGCAAGACACCAGTCGGGAAACCGAGGGCGACCGGATGCGCGGAACTAGTCAACTAGTCCGCCACGGACGGCCGGAAGGCTATCACCGGACACCGGCCTTGCCAAGACGCCCGGGCCTCCTCGTCCCGCTGTCGCCAAGCCCGCCGCGGCAATGCCGCGGGCCGGCCCTGGCGGGTTCTTGACAGTCGGTGGTGAAACCCACCCGGGGTCCACCACCGGCTGTTAACAGCCTGTGGCAAAACCCACGCGGCCCAGTTCTCCCGGTGGGGGCTCGACCGGCGATGCATCCCGGCCAAACAACCGGTAGTGAAACCCACGCGGCGTTCGGCCGGCGATCCATCCCGGCTGAACCGCGTCGCTGCGCGCCGCTCATCGTTGCGTTTCGGTCGAAATACACCCGGGCCAGTTCTCCCGGTGGGGGCTCCTCCCTCACGCGCCTTGTCAGCCGGGCGCCTCCCCCCCACCGGGAGAACTGGCGCTCTCGGCGCTCACGCGGGTTTCACCACAGGCTGTTAGCTGTCTGAGGCGTCGGCGGGCCGCGAACCCCTGGCGTTGCCCGCCCCTTGGGGTCGTGCGCGCTTGAAATTGCGGTGTACCTGGAAGTGCGCGCCATCCGCATCGCTTTGTGCTTCGAGCATCAGGGTGGCGGCCTGGACGGCGACACCGGCGATGGACCCGCCGGAATGCACGATCACATCCTGCGCTTCGATCTCCCCGGCGACCCGACCTCCGCCTTCGACTACCACCCGGAGAGCAAAGATCCTCCCATCGAAGTTCCCCGAATTGCCTACCGAAACTTCGTCCTCCGAGTGGATTTCGCCGACAAATTCGCCGTTCACGTTGAACGGCCCGGGCGCATTGAGTCGGCCCGACAGGCGCGATCCGGATCCAACGTATCCGCTATGGGCGTCTCGGGATGGGTCTTTTGCCATCGTTCTATTCACTCACTTCCGGTTTCAAGGGTCAACAAGACAAAAATGCGGTGGAGGTCATCCTCCGAGAAAAATTGTATCTGCACGGCGCCACCCTTGCCACGCCGTCGGATTTGCACCGGGAATCCAACGGATCTCTGCATCCGTTCCTGAGCGTCCCGGGTGTTGGGATCCACGGCGGCCGGCTTGGACCGGTGAACCCCGCCGAACCCCTCATCCCGAGCCCGCTTGACCCGTCGCTCAACCTCCCGCACCGAGAGGTCGCCCTGGACGATCTCTTTGGCCAGTTGAGCCTGGCTCGCGCTGTCGAGCGGAATCAGCGCCCGCCCCGCCGCGGCCCGCAGTTCCCCCGTTTCCACCATACGACGGACCTGGGGTGTCAGCTCCAACAGGCGAAGCGTGTTGGTTACTGCCGTCCGGCTTCGTCCCACCTCCGAGGCGATGGCATCGTGGGTCATGCCTCCCAAATCGGCGAGCCGACGAAAGGCAAGCGCTTCCTCTATCGGGTTGAGATCTTCCCGTTGCAGATTTTCGACCAACGCCAGCAGCCCAACATCTTCATTGGACGCTTCACGAACCACGACCGGGACGCGCTCGAGTCCGGCCAATCGGGCTGCCCGCCAGCGGCGCTCGCCGGCAATGACCTGAAACTTACCGGCATGTGCCCGGACGACAATGGGTTCGATGACACCCCTGGCGGCGATCGAGGCGGCGAGTCCCTCGAGATTCTCGGCGGCGATCTGAGAGCGGGGCTGCTCGGGGTTGGGCACCAGTTCCTCGACCCGCAGAGACCGGAATCCCTCCGTCGGAGCGGCCGGCGGCAACAAGGCGTCGAGACCGCGCCCTAGCCCTCGCCGCTTCATCGGGACAGAACCTCCCGCGCCAGTTCGGCGTACGCGACGGCAACTCTGGACCTCGGGTCGAAGACCTGCACTGGAAGTCCATACGAGGGCGCTTCCGCGGCCCGAACGGAGCGCGGGATGATGGAGCGGAATACCCGCCCGTCGAGCTTGCTCCGCACCTCGGCGATCACTTCCCGCGAGAGATTCGTGCGCCGGTCAGCCATGGTAAACAGTACCCCCAACAGGTCGAGTCCGGGGTTCCACGCCCCCCCGATCCGCGCCACGGTTTCGAGAAGCCGGGACAACCCCTGCATGGCGAAGAACTCGCATTGCATGGGCACCAGGACCGCCTGGGCGGCCACCAGGGCATTAACGGTCAGCAATCCGAGGGACGGTGGACAATCCAGCAGAACGAATTCGATGGCCGGGTCGTGCCGGGCGAAACCGGAGAGGCTCCGACGGAGCCGCAAAGCCCGTCGTTGAGGATCTGGTTCGTCGGCAGCGATCTGCAGGTCCGCGGCAGCCAGCGAGGGATCTGAGGGGCACGCGATCAGGTTTGGAATGTCGGTTTCCAGAACGGCGCGGACGAAGGGCTCCTTGTCGACAAGAACATCGTAGGTGCTGTATCCGTCCTCATCGATCTGAAGCCCGAGGCTGGTAGTGAGATTGCTCTGAGGATCGAGATCCACAACCATGCACCGGTGCCCCTCCATCGCGAGAGCGGCACCCAGATTCACCGTTGTGGTGGTCTTGCCAACGCCTCCCTTCTGGTTGACGACCGCCAGAATCCTCATCTGGAGAATCCCGAGAGTACCACGGCAATCCGTCCCGGCGCGGTGTGTTTCACGTGAAACACCGCAGGGTCAGGACAGCGGTCTGGCAGCCTGCGGTGGAACTCGCGTGGCTTTCATCGCCGGCTGCTTGGGTGTGGTCGTCCCGTCCAGACAACCCCCCGTTCGGCCGGAATGAAGTCTTCTTCGAAGAGGCCCCTGGCGATCGCCGCTCGTTCCCGAGCTGGACGGGTTGTTGGCCAGATCACGGGTGCTCCGGGAGGCATGCTGCCCGCAAGCATCTTCCACTCCGCAGTCTGAAGTTTGACCGCGCGCATCGTTACCGCGGACACGCGAGCCAACTCGGCGCGCCCCGTCTCAGACTTCAAGAAGTCCTTGAGTCGTTGCCTGATTACTCGAACGCGGGGGGTGAGACCAAGGGTCTCCGTGGCCATTTCCAAAAACCCAGCGGGGCCGCGCCGCGGTTCCAGAAGAATCCATTCTCCGGAATCGCACGCCAGGGCCAGGGGCAGCGCAGGTGTCCCGCCGCCACTCCCGATGTCGAGGTAGGGACCCCTTTCGGGCAGAACTGTCCGCAGCAGAAGTGCCTCTCGAAAGTAGTAGCGCGCCAGATCCTCGGGCGAGCGAAATCCCACGATGCCCGCCCCCCTCCAGGCGCGCACCATTTCAAACAGTTGCGCGAGCTGTTCCAACACCGGAACACAAAGCGGCGGCTGGATGTCCGAAAGCGTGGCGCTCAGCGGGCCGGAGGACGGAACCGCCGCTCCTTCAGTCACTTGCCGGCCGACGGTTTCCGTTCCGAACCGCTCTTGCTGCGCTTGCCTTTCACCACCACCTGTCCGGCTTTCGCCTCCGCCGCCCGGCGGTCCATGATCCGTATGGTCACCGCCTGCTGCCCCATCGAGATCAGGTTGTTTGCAAACCAGTAGAGCACCAACCCCGAAGGCGCCCACGCCAGGATCAGGGTGAACACCACCGGCATGAACATCATGATCTTCGCCTGTATGCCCTCCGCCTGAGTCGCGGTCATGCGCTGCATGATCAACTGACTCACGCCCATCAGGATCGGCAGGATGAAGTAAGGATCCTCACGGGACAGGTCCTGCACCCAAAAAACAAAGGGGGCGTGCCGGAGTTCCACGGACACCACCAGCAACCTGTAGAAGGCAAAGAAGAAGGGAATCATCAACAGCATGGGAAGGCAGCCGCCGATGGGCGAGACGTTGTGCTCCCGGTAGAGCGCCACCATCTCCTGATTCATCTCGCTCTTTTTGGGGTCGGTCGGTTTCAGACCCCGATACCGGTCCTGAATCCGCTTTACCTGCGGACTGATCTTCTGCATCCGCCGGATGGAGACGTAGCTGTAGTGCTTCAGCGGGGCCAGCAGAAGGCTGATCAGCATTGTCACCAGCACGATGGCCCATCCGTAGTTCCCGAGCAGGTCGTAGGCCCAGAGCAGCGCCTGCCGGATCGGAACCACCAGGAAACGCAGCCAGGCCCCGAATTCCACGATGTCCACCCCCAGGTCGGCGAGCAACTCCACCTGTTTCGGACCCGCGAAGAGCGTGAACTCGCTCACATTCGTGGATCGAAGACGGGCGACCAGAAGGTTGCGCGACCCACTCGCGTCCTCGGGAGGGACTTCGAAGCTCTCCCACGGAATCGTGAGCGCCTCCAACCTCCCCTCGTAGCGCTGGCCAGGCTCGGCAACGAGCAGTCCCGCGAAGTAGTGGGACGAAACTCCAACCGCCTGGACCGAAAGGCTCGCCGCTTCTCCCTCCGCTACCTCGGAGAAAGAGAAGAGTCGGCTCTCGCCTCCTGCTTCGATGACTCCCTGCTCCGCTCCGAGATACCTGCCGCTCGAGCTTTCGTTCTCGATCCCGGGACCGAACAGCACCTCCTTGAGCTGCTCCGCACCGCCCCGTTTCGCCGAAACCATCACCTCCATGCGATAGTCGTCCCCTCGGACCCGAACCGTCTTCGACACCTCGAGGCCGTCGCTGGAGGCCCACCGAAACTCGATTTCACGCGATGCCCCGTCCCTCAAATCGAGACGGATGAGACCTGATCGGACCCGCCCATCAATGGCAACTTCGTAAAGCGCCGTCGTCAAGCGGGACGGGGACGGATCTCCCGGGAGGATCACGTCGAGTGGCCGGACCGAGTTCACCAGATCGTCGCCCTGCGGCACCGCCTCCAGCGGATCTCCCAGAGAATCCGTGTGCTCGAGGAGCCGCAGCCCCTGGAGCCGGGCACCCCGGTTCGTGAACTCAGCCACGTAACGGCGTGTTTCCACGGTGATCGTCTGTTCCCGCTCCGCCTCTCGTGATTCGACAAAAACCTGGGCCGGCGCAGCTTCCGCCACCCTGTCATTCGGGTCAGGTGTTGGGAGCGATGCGGCCGGCGCGGTGGTCGGCGCTTCCTGCGCCGGAGCGACCGGGGGCGCACTCTCGGGTCCGAAGAAACGGACGAAGAGCAGGAAGACGAAAAACGACAGCAAGAACGCAAGAAGAACGCGGCGTTCCATACCTAGCAGTCCTTGGATGAGGTGGCGTGGGCACCGTGAGCGCGGCGACCCGGCGCCGGCGTACTTCGTCCGAAATACCCGAATGCGCGCGGCGACCGGCCAGGGTTCCCAATCGGCGGGCGGCCAATCCGGCCGGTGGGGGCCAGCCGGGATGAATCGCTGCTCACGCCCCCACCGGGAGAACCGGGCCGCCTGGGTTTCGCCACCGGCTGTTAACTCCCTTCCCGCTCGGGTACGGGTACCGCGTCGTACCCGGACCCACCGAACGGGTGGCAACGCAACAGCCGCCGGGCGGCTAGCACGACCCCCCGGCCAGGGCCATGAGTCCGGATCGCCTCTTCGGCATACCGGGAGCACGACGGTTGAAACCGGCAAGCCCCCGCGAAAAGCGGACTGAGCGCAACGCGATACAGGCCGATGAGGCTCACGAGGAGGCCCGTGAGACCCCGCCCGACGAGTTCTCCGAGGCGCTTCGATTGGCTCACCGTGGCACTCCCGTGGGGCCGCCGATTACGTCCGAACCCGGGGCTGCGGCCGTATCTGGCCCTGGGAGCCCGTCGCCTCGCCGGAGGATCTGCGGCGGGGGCGCGTCCGTCCCAATGCCATCCTGGTGGCGTTTCGGTACGCCCGGACCAGATTGTTCCAGGACGCCCCGTGGATGCCCCGACGCGCGATCAGAACGAGATCCCCGGCGGGGCGGTTCGGAGTCCGGCGGTAGACCTCCCGCAGCAGACGCTTCGCCCGGGAGCGCTGGACGGCGCCTCCTACCTTCCGGCTGGCGACGACGCCCAGCCGGGATGGGATTCCGCCAGCGCCACCGGCCAGCCAAATGGCTACCAGGTACGGGGAAACACCGCGCGAACCCGAGGACATGATGGTCTGAAACTCCGAAGATCGCCCAATCCGCTGGCCGCTCCTGAGCGACTCGTCTCGCTTCGCCGCCGAAAGAGGCTCTCTACGACCGTCCCCCCTTTCCTCACCCACGACGGAATCCTTCAGCAGTCGGAGACTGCTCCTTCGCACCAAGCGGGAAGCACCGTTCGCGGCGCGGCGGACGGGTCGCCGCCCGTGAGCAGCTTGTAGATAAAGTGACGCGGCGCAGTTCTCCCGGTGGGGGCTCGGCTGGCCATCCATTCCGGCTGAACCACGACGCTACGCGCCGCTCATCGCTGCGCTTCGGGCGAAATACACTCGGGCGAAATACACTCGGGCCAGTTCTCCCGGTGGGGGCTCCTCCCTCGCGCGCCTTGCCAGCCTCGGCGCTCACGGCACTTCATCTACAGGCTGCTAGGCCGACAGCCTTCGGCGGCCCCGGCGGCCCCGGCGGGCCAGGACCTTGCGGCCTCCCGGAGTGCTCATCCGCGCCCGGAAGCCGTGCTTCCGCTTTCTCCGCCGCTTATTAGGCTGAAACGTCCGTTTCACGGAAATACCTTCCTCAAGTCATTGAATATACAAGAAAAGCCCGGCTGGCACCGCTGCTACCGCAGCGCCACCCCACCGAGCGCGACAGTGTATCGCCAAAGCGTGTTTCACGTAAAGTGCCTTTTGTTTCCTTTTCCCCCACGCCTACCGTCCATGGTGCCCTAAGCGTTATCTCTCCGGGCGAGTACTCCGTTGTGTAAATGTGTCCAAAACGCCGACACAACACTGGCGGTGGGCTGGCAGGGCTGCGAGAACGTCACGCGGAATCCCGCCGCGCGGCGTATCGCACGGGGAATCCTTGGCGTTTTAGATACCTGTTGACGCGCCCCGAAAGGGCGTTGCTACATTCCGTCGCAGTCACCGAGAGCCGTGCCGCTAACCAGCTTGGCACTCGGTTCCTTTTCTTTTCTCGTCTCAGCCACGGCTGCGTCAGACAGCCTGAATTTTAGACATTTCCTTGGACAAGACACGGCTCGCCACGGCCACTCCCGACATTCCCACGCCCGACATTCCCACGCCCGACATTCGAAGCACCGACCGGGAGGTGTGGCTCGGGGTGTTGTCCTCCATCAAGACTCGCCTCCCCGCACGCGAATTCGACATCTGGTTCGGACCCGCGCGCTTCCTCAGCGTAGAAGGCGACGTGGTCCGAATCCAGGTCCCCAATCCCACCTTCGCCAACCATCTCGAGGTCAAGTATCGGGACCGGATCCTCCGAGCCTTCGAGGCCGTGGGCAACCCCGTGAAAGCAATTCGCTGCCACGTCTCCGAGAAGTCATCAGAGACCTCCGACCTCCCGGAAGTTCCCCCCACAGGCACGGGCATCCACGCGAACGAATCCGGGCGCTGGACCACACAAAGCGATCCCCTGTCCGCCGACTACTGCTTTGACTCTTTCGTAGTAGGCGCGAGCAACCGTTGCGCCTACTCAGCGGCCCTGGCAGTGAGCGATCCGGGGGTCTACAACTCCCCTTACAACCCGCTCCTCATCTACGGCGACGTCGGACTCGGGAAGACCCATCTGCTTCAGGCCATTGCCCGACGGCTCCTCGAGGAAAACCCGAATATACGAATTCTCTATACGAAGGGAGAAGCGTTCACCCGCCATGTCGTAAACGCTGTCCGAACGCAGAATCTCTATGGGTTCAGGGACGAGTGCGCCCGACTCGACGTGCTGTTGGTAGATGACATCCAGTTCATCGCCGGTCTGGATCGCTTCGGTCGCAGCACGGAAGAGTTCTTCCACACGTTCAATGCACTTACGGAGCGAGGCCGGCAAATTATCCTGACCGCCAACGCCCACCCCCAGGACATCCAGAACCTGGATACCCGGGTCAAGAGCCGCCTGGAGTGCGGGCTGACGACCGATGTCGGGCAGCCGGACTGGGAGATGCGGGTAGCAATCGTCATCCAGAAGGCAGCGGCCCTCGGCGTGGATCTACCCGATGGGATAGCGCAAACAATCGCGTCCCGCGACAAGAACCATGTCCGGGAACTCGAAGGATCCATCAAGCGCCTGATAGCCACCTCCCGCGCCGAAGGTGTCGAGATCTCTGCCCGCCTCCTCGACCGCATTCTTTCGACACTCCCCTCGGGACGGGCTCGCCGTCCTTCCATCCAGGAGGTGCTGATGGCCGTGGCGAAGGCCTTCGGCTTGCCCCCGCTCCGACTTACCGGCCCGCAACGCTCCCAGGAGATCGTCCTGGCCCGTCACGCCGCGATGTACCTGTGCCGCGAAGTTACCGGACGTACCCTCAAGGAAATCGGCAAGGAACTCCGTCGGGATCATTCGACCGTGACTCACGGCATCCGCCGCATTGCCGCACAGCGCGAGAGGGACCTGGGACTGGACCGCGTGCTGGAGCGCCTCTTGCGCCAACTTTCCTGACCCCCTTCCGGGAGGCACCGGAGTCTTTGCTGGCCCTTTGTTCGCGGGCTGGCAGCCGGTGAACAAGTGGCGTGGGTGCCGCGGCCGGTGGGAACCAAGTCTCCGGGTGGGACCGTTTTCCCGGTGGGGCCCCGACTGCCAAGGCGCGAGAGGGAGGGTGCCCATCGGGAGACCAGGCCCGTGTGACGTTGTGCACAGGCTGCTGGGACCGCCCGGGCAACACCAAAGCAGCCCGCAACGGGTAAACGCGAAGGAACCCGCGGGATGTCCCCCCGGGGGAAAACGTGGGGAAAACAGCGGGAATTGATGGGGATTCAGATTGGAAACACGGCGCTTTTGTCACGTCCAGGGGCCACTTCTTTGGTTACCCCCCGGAAACCACCGCCAAGAGGGCACTCCGCCAGCAACCCTCAATACCTGGAACAGACGATAATTCAATGCCTTAGGCGTTCCATGCCCACTTTCCACAACCCTTATTTCTAACTATAATTCCCCTCTTGACGGCTCTCCTTTCTATTGATTCGCCCGATTCGCCCGCTACTCAGATTTTTGTCTTGGCGCGTATCTGACCCCGTAGTAATCCGCGAGCGATTCTCCGAGTCCTCGCGTCGCCAGTTTCTGATCCAGAAAAGAGCATTCCATGGACTTCACTACTGACCGAGAAGCCCTCCTGGCTGAACTGAACCTGTTCGCCGGGGTGGTCGAAAACCGGCCGTCAGATCCCCTTTCCATGTTCTCCAACGTGACCTTTCGTCCTTCGGAGAATGGCTGTGAGCTGACTGCGTCGGGCGGAGAGATCGGTCTCAGGTCCAGCATTGCGGCGGAAACCACCGGTGAGGGGATCCTTAGTGTGCCGGTGAGTCTGCTCGCCCGTTGGCTCAAGGAAGGACGCGACGAGAGCGTCTCGTTCCACGAAACGGACCAGAACTGGATCCAGGTCCGATGCGGCGGGAATGACACGCGCATTCCGGGTCGGGTCGGAGAGCCCCCTTCACTCTCGGAGCCGCCGGCGGAACCGCTTTGTTCCGTGCCCCCGGCAACCTTTGCGACGCTGCTACGAGCTGGTTCCTATGCCTTCCCGGCAGCGGTGGATGCCTCGGTCGCGACCGCCGGAGCGCAGATCGAAGTCGAAGGGGCGAGCGTGCGGATCGTGTCCTCGGACCACTCGCGCCTGGCCTACTCGAGCGCGACTTTGGGTGAAGCGGATGGGGCTGCTTCCGGGGGCAAGCAGGCATTCGGGCTCGGCATGAAGGCGATTTCCGAATTGCAGTTGCTCGCGCGGAGCGGCGATGCGACCACTCGCTTCTTCGAAGGGGAGAATCACCTCTTTCTCGAGTTCGGCCATCGGCTGCTCGTCTGTGCCAAGCTTGCAGATCGGCTGCCGGAGTACGAACACGTGATTCCGCACGATTGCCCGGTCAAGGTCAGGACCAATCGCGCCGGACTCTTGGGTGCGGTCCAGGCCGCGTTGCCGTTTTCGACCGGAGACTTCAACCGGGCAAAACTCGAGATCGGCGACGAATTCATCCGGATCGACGTGACGTCGGTGCGCGGAGAAGCGATCTCGGAAGTGGAGCTTCTCGAAACGTCGGGCACTCCTCTGACCCTCCACCTCAACCTCGTGCATCTGCGCGACTTTGCGAAGAGCTTCGACTGCGGGGTGGTCGCTCTGGAGTTCAACACCCCAGACACTGCGTTCATCCTGCGTCCGGTGGACGAGGACGACGGCATCGAACATTTCTGCGTCGGGATGCCGCTCGTTTGATCGGTCCCCCACACCCCGGGCGCGAATAAGCGGCTGTTGAACATGGACAGCACCGTGCTCACTCCGCCGAACGAGTATTCCGGTGGGGACATCAAGATCCTCGAGGGTCTTGAGGCCGTTCGGGTTCGGCCCGCGATGTACATCGGTTCCACCGGGGCGTCCGGGCTGCATCACCTGTTCAGGGAGGTGATGGACAACAGCATCGATGAAGCGATGGCGGGCCACTGCGGCCGGATCCAGGTAACGATCCACCAGGACGGCAGCCTGTCCGTCCGGGATGACGGCCGCGGCATTCCGGTGGATCCGGAGCCAAGCACCGGGCTCCCCGCGGTCGAGGTGGTGATGACCCGCCTGCATGCGGGAGGCAAGTTCGACGCGGACACCTACAAGTACTCCGCTGGCCTGCACGGCGTCGGCGTCTCGGTCGTGAACGCGCTCGCCACCTGGCTCCGGGTCGAGGTCCGCCGGAACGGGACGATCTACCAGCAGTCCTTCCGTCGTGGAGAACGCGCCGGACCGCTTGAAACGATCGGCGAGACGGCCCCCGAGGACACCGGAACCCTCGTTCACTTCCTCCCGGACCCATCCATCTTCGAAGAGACCACCGAGTTCGATTTCCACCAGATTACCCACCGGGTCAGGGAACTGGCATTTCTCGTTCGCGGGGTTGAGATCGAGCTGAGCGACGAGCGCGATGGTCAGAGTTCCGTCTTCCACTACGAGGGTGGGATTTCCGAATTCGTTGCGCACCTGAACCGCAACGAGACACCGATTCACCCCTCCATCGTGAGATTTGAGGTGGAGTCCCCCGACCCGGCCGGTGGCGGCTCTTCGTCAGGGGCGCAGGCATGCGAAGTGGCTCTTCAGTGGAATGGCAGCTATCGGGAGACGTTGCACTCGTTTGTGAACAACGTGAGTACCCCGGAGGGGGGTACTCACCTCAGCGGAATGCGGGCGGCGCTCACGCGGGCCATCAACACCTATGCGCAGAGCACCCGCTGGGGGAAGGAAATCAAGGGGCGGATTCAGGGAGAGGATGCCCGGGTTGGTCTCGCGGCGGTCATCAGCCTTCGGATTCCCGAGCCCCAGTTCGAAGGCCAGACCAAGACCAAGCTTGGAAACAGCAGTGTTCAGGGTTTCGTCGATTCTCTGGTCCATGAGGAACTCGTCCGCTTCTTCGAGGAGAACCCGAACGAAGCGCGAGCGATCGTCTCCAAGGTCGTGGACTCCTTCCAGGCTCGGGAAGCCGCCCGGAACGCCCGCGATATGGCGCGGCGCAAGGGGGCGCTGGCCTCCACTTCGCTTCCGGGAAAACTCGCGGACTGCCAGGAGCGCGATCCGGAAAAGAGCGAGATCTTCATTGTCGAGGGTGAATCCGCCGGCGGCTCGGCGAAACAGGGACGGGACAGGAAGTTCCAGGCGATCCTGCCGCTCCGCGGAAAGATCCTGAACGTGGAGAAGACCGGAACCAGCCGGATGCTGGAGAACGAGGAGATCAAGGCCCTGATCTCCGCCCTCGGCGCCGGGATCGACGCGGAGCTCGACCTGACCGCCCTGCGTTACCACTCGGTGATCATCATGACCGACGCCGACGTGGACGGTTCCCATATTCGAACCCTGTTGCTCACCTTCTTCTATCGCCGCATGAAGGGCTTGGTGGACGGCGGGTATCTCTACATCGCCGAACCCCCCCTCTACCGGGTGGAACATCCGAAATCCGAGCGACTGCCGGATCAGTATTTCCTCCACGATCGGGGGCTGAACGCCTACCTTCTGGAGCGCTCGGTGGCTGGAAGGACCGTGTCCACCGGCGGGGCTGACTCCTCGGGAGAAGAACTCCTGGCCAGTGTTCGCCGACTGAGCCAGGTCCGGGAACGCCTCGAGGCCCTGGGGCGCCGGGGTTACCCGCGCGACTTGCCGCTCTGGCTGCTTCGCGGCCGCAGTGGGAGCGAGATCACGGCATCGCGCTCCGAGATGGACGATCTCGCGCGCCGGTTGACCGAAGCCGGCTCGCCAGCGCGGGTCGTGAGCGACACCGGGTTTCCCGGACGTTTCGCGATCGAACCGGTTTCTTCCGGAGATGGCCCGGCCTTCAGGCGCCGTTTCGGCAGTCCTTTCTTCGAGAGCGGGGAGTACCACCGGCTCGTGGCCCTCTACGAGCAGATTCGGGAGTTCGATACCAGTCCCATCCGGGTCTTCCTGAATGGCGACGCCGCCACCCCGACCCTTGAGTGTGAACTCGACTCCGCCGGGGCGCTGTTGGATCATCTGCTTGATGGCGCCCACCGTCACCTCAAGATCCAGCGGTACAAGGGACTCGGTGAAATGGATGCCGAGGAGCTCTGGGACACCACCATGGATCCCGAAGTGCGCAGCCTGAAACAGGTGCAGGTCGAGGACGACCTCGATGCGTCGGAGTTGTTCAGCACCCTGATGGGGGATCAGGTGGAGCCCCGGCGCGCGTTCATCGAGAAAAACGCCCTGAACGTCACCAACCTGGATGTCTGAACCTTCCTCTACGGATCCGGAGGCCTCGGGAAGCGCCACTGGTAACAACGGTCCGGTGAGGCGGGCGCGCTATCAGCGCGTTCAGCACATCGAGACCGAAATGACGCAGTCCTACATGGACTACGCCATGTCGGTGATCATCGGCCGCGCGCTCCCGGATGTCCGTGACGGCCTGAAACCGGGGCAGCGCAGGGTTCTCTACGCGATGTTCCGGGAGGGTTTGCTCCCGTCCCGCTCCTTTTCCAAATGCGCGGGAATCGTCGGGGAGGTCCTCAAGAAGTACCACCCGCACGGGGACGCTTCGGTCTACGACACGCTCGTACGGCTCGCCCAGGGATTCAATCAACGGCATCCGCTGATTCAGGGAAAAGGCAATTTCGGCTCGGTGGATGGGGATCCGCCGGCCGCCTACCGGTACACGGAGGCACGGCTGACGCAGTTCGCCGCCGCCATGATGGATGACATTGACCGGAGCACGGTCAATTTCCACCCCAACTTCGACGGCAAGACGGTAGAGCCCGAGGTTCTTCCCACCGTCGTGCCCAGTCTGCTGGTGAACGGCTCCGACGGCATCGCAGTGGGGATGGCGACCAAGATTCCGCCGCACAACCTGCGCGAGGTGACCGCGGCGCTGGTTCACCTGATCGAACATCCAGCGGCCAGCGACGAGCACCTGAACGCCGAGTTGCTGGCACTGGTGCCCGGGCCCGACTTTCCTACCGGAGGCAGGATCCACGGGCGGCGCGGCATCGTGGGCGGGTACTACGAGGGGCGCGGGGTCATTCACGTTCGGGGCGTTGCCGACTTCGAGACTACGCGCGTGGGACGAGACCGCATCGTGGTCTCCGAGATTCCCTATCAGGTGAACAAGGCCCGGCTCATCGAGAAGATCGCCGACCTCGTCAAGGACAAGCGGCTGACCGGAATCTCGGATCTCCGCGACGAATCGGACCGGCGCGGCATGCGCGTCGTCATCGAGTTGAAGCGCGGGGAGGAGCCCCAGGTGGTGCTGAACAACCTGTACCGCCACACCGCGCTGCAGACGTCCTTCGGCATGAATCTCCTGGCGATCTCGCACAGCCGGCCGCGCCTGTTCTCGCTGCTCGGAATGCTCCGCGAGTTCCTCGGGTTCCGGCGGCAGGTGATTCGACGGCGAACGCGGTTCGACCTCGACCGGGCCGAGCAGCGCATGCACATCCTCTCGGGGCTCGCCGCCGCGGTAGACCGCCTCGACGAGGTCATCGAGTGGATCCGGCGTTCCAAGGATCCGGCCAGCGCGCGGGCGCGTCTCATGCGTGAACTGCGGCCCCGGCGCATCAGCACGGACCGGGAGCTTCTGGTCCGCTCGGGGAACGGCCGCGCGGACCCCGAGCGGGAAGGTCTCTCCGAAGCCCAGGCACAGGCGATTCTGGATCTTCGGCTCCAGCGCCTGACCCAAATGGAGCGCGAGCGGATCGAGGCCGAGATGGCGGAACTCGGCCGGAAAATTCACAATCTCCGCGACCTCCTGCAGAGTCCGGAGCGCGTGGACGGGATCATTCGGGACGAGGCGCTGGCCGCCGCCAAAAAACACGGAAACGACCGCCGGACCGAGATTGTCGAAGACGCGGGCGATCTCTCGATCGAGGAACTGATTCCTGTCGAGGACATCGTGATCTCGGTAACCCATGCCGGTTACATCAAGAGGACACCCCTCAGCGACTATCGGGCGCAGGCGCGGGGTGGTACCGGGCACTCCGGCGCGCGCATCCGTTCCGGGGACGCCATCCACGACGTCCTGATCGGCAACACCCATAGCCGGATCCTGTTCCTGACCGACGAAGGGGTGGCGTACCGCCTGAAGGGATACGAAATCCCCGAAGCCGGGAAAGCGGGCACCGGACGCGCCATCGTGAACCTGCTCCGACTGCCGAAGGAGCGGCAGGTTGTTGCCATCCTGCCGCTCCCCGAAGAGGACGAGGCCTCCGAATCCCTTCATCTCTTCACCGCAACGTGCCTCGGCCAGGTAAAGCGCACCCCATTCTCGCAATACAAAAACGTCCGGGTGCACGGTCTCCGCGCCGTGCGGATTCGCGAGGGGGACGCCTTGCTGGCCGCCACCCTCACCAGCGGTGCGAGCCAGGTCGTGCTGACCACGCGCAACGGGAAGGCGATCCGCTTTCAGGAGAGCGAAGTGCGGCCCTCGGGACGCGACACAATGGGGGTCAAGGGCATCACTCTGCGGGACGACGACGAAGTCGTCAGCCTGGTCACTGTCGATGAGCAAACAAACGGAGGTGTTTCCCTGCTCACCGTTACCCGGCAGGGCTACGGGAAAATGAGTTCACTGGAGCAATACCCGCTAAAAAAACACCGCGGAGGCCTAGGTGTCCGTAACATCTCAGCCAGGAACAAACCGCAAGTGGTGCGCACGATCGCCGTGCGTAGCGGCGAAGACGTGATCCTGATCACGGCCGCCGGCAAAGCGGTCCGGATCCCGGTGGACAACTTCCGCGATCTCGGGCGGACCACGCAAGGAGTCCGGGCTCAACAGGTCGGGCAGGGCGATGAGGTCGTCGCCGTCACCCGTATCCCGCCGCCCCCGGCCGAGGACGAGACGTCGGCAGCCGAAACCCCATCTCCCCCCGATCCGGAAGGGGGTCCCCCGGAGGAGGAGCAGCCGTGACCGTGACCCGCGGTGCTGGGATGGTCGTCGGGATTGTGGTCGCGATCCTGGCGTCCGGCTGCTCTTCCCCGCCGGAAGAGGTGTTTCTCGAGCAGTTCTTTCGTGCCCTTGCGCAGGAGGACCGGGTGAGCGTCGGGGGTCTTTCGATGGTGTCCTTCCCGGGAGGGCCGATCGAATCCTGGGAACTGGTGGGATTCGATCCCGCAACCGAAGGGCCTTACCGGGTCCCCGAACTCCGCGAAGAGGAGACTGCCGCAGGGGCCGCGCGCGACGAGCAGTTCAAGATCTTCTACGACTTTCGCCAGGCAAACCGGGATGCTCTCGAGGAGATTGCCGTGCGGCGGGAACGGGACCCGGACGCCGTCATCGGAGGGCGGCTCGGGGAGATTGCCGCCGAATTGGATGCCCACAACGGTGATCGCCGCCGGATGGTCCGTTCGTTGAGCGAAGTGCAGTTGGCGCTCGATGAAGAACGCCGGCGCGCCCAGCGGAGCCTGCTTCGGGAGGCGCCGGTGGATTACCTCACCGGAAACATCTCCCAGACGGAAGCCCTGGTCCGGACAGTGGAGGAAGGGAAAGAGCGGGAATACCGCTTCAGCCTCATCCGCTACAACCTCCAAAACCAGTACGGCACCGACGTGCCTTCCCGCTGGATCATCGCCGCTATCGAGGCGCCGCCCAGATCCGGAGAAACCTCCGGAGGAGCCGGGGAAGGCGCGGGGTCCCGGTGAGCGGCGACCCCCGCACCTCGCTGCTTTCCATCCTGCGGCGGGAATCCGTGAGATTCGGTGAGTTCACCCTCGCCCACGGGGGAAAATCGAACGTGTACGTGGATGCGCGGCTCACCATGATGCGTTCCGATGCCGCCGGGTTGGTCGGCCGGGTGCTGCTCGACGCGATCGACGACTGCGGCTTTCGGGCGGCCGCCGTGGGAGGCATGGCCGCCGGTGCAATTCCGTTGACTACGGCTGTGGTCACGGAGGCCGGCGCTGCCGGACGGGAGCTCGCCGGTTTCTTCGTCCGCAAGGAAGCAAAAGACCACGGACGCGGAAGACGCATCGAGGGCATCGAACACCCACAGGGGGCGGCGGTCATCCTGGAAGACACCGCCACCACCGGCAAGTCCACCCTCGCGGCGGTGGAAGCCGCCCGAAACGCGGGTTTCGAGGTGACCGGAGCCGTTGCGCTCGTCGATCGCGCGATGGGCGCCGGCGAGTTGCTGGCCGAAGCCGGCGTCCCCTACGCGGCGGTGTTCGAGCTCGAAGAGCTGACGGGTACGCCGGCCGACTGACCCCGCGCCGCGGCGCGAGCCGGGGTTCTGCCGCCGCGAAGGTGCCAGCAGTTGCCACGCCGTATTTCTCATACTCGGGAGCGCTCGCCGAGTCGCAGAAGGCGCCACGCGAACGCTGAACTGGCGCATGGCGCCCATGCCACCAGGCGGAGCGACGCGCAGGCAAGGGAGCCCCCACCGGGAGAACTGGGCCGACCTCCGGTCGGCCCAACCCCGCGCAGCGGGGCGAGCGGCGCAATGCTGACTGAGCGGAAGCGCGGCCGGGCACGGGAACGCCACCTCCTGGGATGGAGACAGCGCCGAGACGGGAACCATCCCGGTGGGGGCTCCCTGACCGGCGGCACCGTCTGGATGGTGGCGTACCTGTGAGACCTGCTCTTTCACGGCAACCGGCTGGAGGTCGGTGTCCCCCATCCCACACCCCGTCACGCCCGTCAGCGTCCGCGCTTCACGCGTAACCGCCACCCTGCCCAACAGGTTGCGGTTCCTTGGGGTGTGCCTCGGGCCGTCAGTATGAGAAATACGTGCTAGACCCTTTCGAGCTTCGCGTATTCCAGCACCAGCCGGCGCCGCCCGTGGTACCGGAACAGGACGGAGAGGCGTTTGCCGTCGGGATCCACCGTTTCGACCCGCCCGACCCCGAACTTCGGATGGCGCACCGCCTCCCCTTTTCGAAAGCGCCCGGCGGAGGGGGCTGCCGCGATGGGAATGGTCCGGGCGTCCGCCCGGGGCGTCTCGAGCAGTTCCCGGGGGATCTCGCCGACAAAGCGGGACACGCGGCCCCGCGAGCGCAAGTAGGGGGCGCCGCCCGGGGCCGCCGAGAGCTGCAGGCGTTTGCGCGCCCTCGTCATCCCGACGTAGAAGAGCCGTCTTTCTTCTTCCAACTGAAGGTCCGATTCCAGTGAGAACGCGTGGGGAAACAGTCCCTCCCAGAGGCCGGCCAGGAAGACGGAATCGAATTCGAGCCCCTTGGCGGCGTGGACCGTCATCACCGTCACGGGCGGAGCGCTGCGCTCTCCCGCCTCGTCGGGAACAAGATCCTCAGCCGACAGCAAACTCACCTGGTCCAAGAAGGCATCGACCGCCCCGCCCGGGTTCGAGCGTTCGTATTCCCGGGCGGCACTCTGCAGCGACACCAGGTTCTCGAAACGCTCCCGGTCGTTCTCCTGAAAGAAAGATCCGAGACCGGTGTCCGCCATGGCTGATCGGATCGCCGCTTCACAACCCTGCGGGATCGCGCACCGAACCGCCGCGATGCCCGTGACGAAGGCTTGAAGGCCACTCAGGGCCCGGCCGGGGAGGCCGCCCTCGGCGACGGTTCGCTCCGCCGCTGCTATCAGGGGCGTTTCGTCCGCGGCCGCACGTTCCTCGATCTGCCGAAGCGACTTCGGCCCCACGCCGCGTGGAATCGCCGCCACCGCTCGCCGAAAAGCGGAATCGTCGTCGGGGTTCGCGGCCACCCGGATGCAGGCGAGCGCGTCCAGCACCTCGCGACGCTCGTAGAAGCGGAGTCCGCCGACGATCAGGTGGGGAATCCGGTGGGCGGTGAACGCCTCCTCAAAGGGCCGGGTCTGGGCGCGGGTTCGGAGCAGCACCGCGGTCGAGCCCCGTCCCTCTCCCTGTCCCGCGATCTCGGTGGCAATGTGCTGCGCTTCGGTCGTTTCGCTCGGGAAGGAACGGAACGTGGCCCGCGTGCCCTGCTCCCCGAGCGGACGAAGCGTCTTGCCGTCCCGCCTGCGGTTGCAGCGGATTACCGCATTGGCGGCATCCACGATGGCGGCGGTGGAGCGGTAGTTCTCCTCCAGGCGGAGGACGCGCGCTCCCGGGAAGTCATCCCGGAAGCGGAGGATGTTCCGGAAGTCGGCGCCGCGGAACGAATAGATCGCCTGGTCATCGTCCCCGACCGCGAAGACGTCTCGATGGGGGGCGAGCTTCAGGACCAGCCGGTGCTGGGTAGGACTCGTGTCCTGATACTCGTCAATGAGCAAGTGGCACACCCGCCGGGCGACAAAGGATCGCCCCGCCTCTGATCGGTCCAGGAGTTCCAGGGTGCGAATCAACAGGTCGTCGAAATCCACCCCCTTCAGCTCGGAGAGCTTTCGCCGGTAAACGGCCGTCGCTTCCCGGATGGTGTCGCCCAGTCGGGGATCCCGCGGTCCACGAAACGCGACGCCGGCCGCTTCCGCGTTCCGGAACCGGGACACCAACTGGATGAGCCTGCCGAGCGGGAGCCGGGCATCGTCGATCTGGAGTTCTCGCACGACCTGCCGGACGAGCGCGCGGCTCTCGTCGGCCCCGAACACCGGGAAGCCGGCGGCCAGACCGATGTCCCGGCCGAAGCGGCGCAGCAGGTTCAGGCCGAGCGCGTGAAAGGTGGAGACCCATGGCAGGCCTCCGCTTTCGCGCACTTCGGAACAAAGCGCCTCCACCCGCGTTCGCATTTCGCGCGCGGCCTTGTTCGTGAAGGTGACGGCGAGGATGGATTCCGCCGGCGCTCCGTCCACGAGCATGCGCCACCCGATCCGGTGGGTGATCACCCGGGTCTTTCCGGATCCGGCTCCGGCGAGCACCAGAGTGGGTCCGGGCGGCGCCGACACCGCCTGGCGCTGGGAGGCGTTGAGGCCGTCCAGTACCGCGTGTCCGGATTGCTCTTCGGCGAGCGGCGGGTCAGTCGTCATGGACCGCCTTCTGGAGTCCCGCGGGAGCGTCCACATTCCTGCCGAGCTGCCGCCCGGCGAAGAAGGCGAGCAACTGCAGGACCGGCGCCAGCGCGAAGGGCTGGAGTTCCGCAGCGGTGGCAGCGTCGCCAAATCGGAACACCGGCGCGCCAACGGCCCGGGCTGCGGCGAGCGAGCGCGCCTCGCTCGGGGAGAGGGGGTTACCGCTCGAGAGCAGCACCACCGGCGTCGTGGCGCCCAGAAGCGCGGCCGGTCCGTGGGCCAGTTCGCCGGCGGGCACGGGGATGGCCGGGACCAGCGCGGTTTCCATCATCTTGAGGGCGCCCTCACGCGCGAGGGGGCTGAACACGCCGCTTCCCAGGAAGAACCACGGACCACCGACTCCGATCTCCGCGATCCGCGCTGCGATCTCGGGCTCCCGGGCGACCGCGTTCTCAAGCCGGTTTACGATCTCGGAGTGCGCGCCGGATCCCGGCGGCCGCCTACCGAGCGCGGCGGACCATTCGAAGCCGAAGACCCGCAGCGCGACCAGGGCCGAACTGAACGTCTTGGTCGCCGGGATCGCCTTCTCCTTCCCCGCCTTCGTGACGAGCGCCAGATCGGCCCGGCGCGCCGCTGCGCTTTCGCCCTCGTTCGTTACCACGATGCGGAAGGTGCCGGCGGCTTCGGCTCGGTCCAGGAGCCGGATCGTGCTGCGCGTGGCTCCGGACTGGGTGACGACCAGCAGCGCGCCGGTCGACGGTGGCCCTCCGACCCCGCTCGCCGAACGAACCTCGGCAGCAATCTTCCAGCGTCGGAACCACTCTGCGGCGATCTCGGCGGCGTAGCGACTCGATCCGGCGCCGACGAGCAGCACCCTTGCCTGCCGGAGCGCGCGCACATCCCGAAAGGCGGCCGCTCGTCCGGAAGCGTCGGCGGTGAGGCCGACCAGCGTCCGCCGCGCTGCGGCTGGCTGTTCGCGGATCTCGGCGAGAAGCGCCGAAGGCGCTCCCGTCTCCAGAGCGATGCTCAGATCTCGTCGGCTCCTTCAAAGCGGCCCGCCGCCCGGCCGGGCTTCACCGCCTGACGGCCTCGCGCGATGGCGAGTGCACCTTCCGGGACATCCTCGACGATTACCGAGCCCGCGGCGACGAAGGCCCGGCGGCCGATGGTGACCGGGGCCACCAGGATGGCGTTGCTCCCGACGAATGCCCCCGGTTCCACCACGGTCCGGTGTTTCCCGCGGCCGTCGTAGTTGCAGGTGACCGTTCCGGCGCCGAGGTTGGCGCGAACGCCGATGTCCGCGTCGCCGACATAGGACAGGTGGGGAAGCGCCGCCCGTCTCGCCAGAACAGCGTTCTTCGTCTCGACGAAGCTGCCGGCGAACGATTCCGGCTCGAGGCGCGTATTCGGGCGGATGTGGGCGAACGGGCCCACTTTCGCTTCGCGTCCGATGGAGCTGTCGAGAAGGACCGAGTGGCTGAGGATCCGCGCCCCGGGCCCGATCTCGGTGTTCTCCAGCCGGCAGAAACTTCCCACCTCGGCGCCAGCGGCGATGGAGGTGCTGCCCGCCAGCCGCACCGCTGCGCCGATTCGGGCCCCCGGCGCGGCGCGGCAGGAGGGATCCGCCCAGAGCGTGTCCGGATCCTCGACCAGCACTCCGCTCGCGAGGAAGCGCCTGGCGGTGAGGCGCTGGGACTCGCGGATCGCCGCCGACCAGGTCGCGGCGTCCTCAATGCGGGTGTGGCCTTCCACCGGTGCGATTGGCGTAGCGCTGAACGTCTCCACGATTTCGTCGAAATCGTTGCGGACAACCGAGGCGAGGAGGTCGGCCTTTCCCGCAACGGCCAGGGTCTGACCGTCCGCGTTCTCGAGCCGCAGCGGAGCCGGTCCCGCCGCCTCCACCAGGCTGGCGAGCGCCGGCACCGGGTTGGACACGACGCCGGGCGCGAGGAGGACGCACCGCTTGCCCCGTTCCGCCGCCTGGAGGAGCGTCACCGCTTCCCCGAGCGTGACCCGCCGGGCGCCCGCTGCCTCAAGCGCGGAGGTGTCTCCACCGGGATCCGCCAGAACCAGCAATTCTCCCGCGTCCAGGGTGGCTGCCGCGCCGGCCGCCGCTTCGGCGACGGTGCTGCCGAAGAACGGATAGCGTCCGATCTCGGGAGCCGGCGAATAAACGAGCAGGAAGTCCATGGTCGAGAGAAATCAGTGCCCGGAGCCTCGGGCACCCGTCGGAGAAGCGGGCGAGTACACCCGGCCCGCCGTCAGCATCCCCATCCCCCGGCCCGAATTCTACGTGGCCCCTTGTTTCTTCCGGCCCTCGGGGGCAACGACGAGGGTGATTTCGCCGCGCGGCGGTTCGCTCAGCAGCCGCCGGGCGAGCTCGGGCAGGGTGCCGAACCGGTGTTCTTCGTAGATCTTGGTCATTTCCCGGGACACGGATGCCTCGCGGGGCCCGAGGAGGCCCGCGAGCTCTTCAAGGAGCTCCGCGGCGCGACGCGCCGATTCGAAGAAGACCAGGGACCCCGGCGCCTCGCCCGCGCGCTCCAGGAACGCTCGGCGTTTCGCCCCGCGGCGTCCCGGCGGGAAACCGAAGAACGTGAAGGTGTCCGTCGGCAGGCCGGCAACGGAGAGGGCCGCGGCCACCGCCGACGGACCCGGCACGGTCCGAACCGGCAGATCTTCGGTCCGTGCCGCACGGACCACGCGGTAGCCTGGATCCGAGATCAGGGGGGTTCCGGCATCACAGATCAGCGCCAGATTTTCGCCCGCGCGCAGCCGGTCGAGGAGGAATTCAACCTGACGCGCTTCGTTGTGGTCGTGGCAGGAGACGAGGCGGGCGGTGAGGCCGAACCGGGTGCGGAGCCGCTGGGCGACGCGGGTGTCCTCGCAGGCAATCCAGGGAACGTCTCGCAGGACGGCAAGGGCCCGCGGCGACAGGTCGTCGAGGTTTCCGATGGGGGTCGCAACGACAAAGAGCGTGCCCCGGGTCCCCTCTCCGGATCCGGTGTCCATTCCGCGAACCGTAACCCGCTTGCCGGTCTTCCAAGGCAACGGGAACGGCGCAAGTTGTCCGTTTTGCCCGACAATGGCTCCTCCATGGACGACCGCACTGCGTGGACCGGGCGCCGGGTCCTCGTCACCGGCGCGGCCGGCTTCATCGGCAGCCGCCTCGCAGCGCGGCTCTCCTCCGCAGGCGCGCGGGTGACGGGTTTCGACCGGGTCCGCCATGATTTCCGCACCACGAACATCCGGTTCCGGCGAGGGGATCTCGGCGACTCCGAGGCACTGGAAGATGCGGTGGCCGGGGCCGAAGTGATCTTCCACCTCGCGGCGGTGGGCGGTCACCGGCGGAGCATGGACGAGCCGCGGGTCGACTTCGAAGACAACGTGATGGGGACCGTTGCGTTGCTGGGGGCGATGGCGGAGCGGGCGCCCCGGGCGAGGGTGGTCTTCGCGAGTACGCGCCAGCTCTACGGCCCTGCCGAACGTTTGCCGGCGGGCGAGGACCAGCGGATTGCGCCGCCGGACGTTCATTCGGTCCACAAGGAGACCGCCGAGCATCTGGTCCGTTGTAGCGCGGAGGCGAGGGGCACCCGCTTCTCGATTCTGCGGCTCACGAACACCTACGGCCCCGGGCAAGCGACCACCGGACCGTCGGCGGGAGTGACCGGCCGCTTCCTCGGAGACGCCCTGGCCGGGCGGGAAATCACCATTTTGGGAGATCCCGGGCTGCTGCGGGACTTCAACCACGTGGACGACGTGGTGGACGCTTTCCTGCGGGCCGGTTCTCCGGAAGCACCCGCGGGGATCTGGAATCTGGGGTCCCCTCCGGTCCGTCTCGGGGAGTTTGCGGATGCGATCTTTCGCGCGCTCGGCGAAGATCCGCGCGTGCGCGCCGCGCCGCTTCCCCCCGGCTTCGAGGCCATCGCGATCGGCGACTTCCATTCGGATTGGTCGGCGATCCGCCGCGACCTCGGCTGGGCGCCGCGGCGTCCGCTCGCCAGCGGGCTGGCCGAAACCGTGCGGGCCATGCGCGCCGCGACGGAATGAAGGTTCCGTTTCAGCGCCTCGCGGCCGCTGGCGAACCCGGCATCCGGGAGGCCGTCGACCGGGTGCTCGCTTCCGGCCGGTTCGTCCTGGGCCCGGAGGTGGAAGCGTTCGAGCGGGCTTTCGCGCAAGCGATCGGTGTCGAGCACGCGGTCGGGGTGGCGTCGGGCACGGACGCCATCACCATCGCGCTCGCGGCCGCCGGGATCGGGCCCGGCGACCGGGTCCTGACCGCGGCGTTTTCCACTGGTTACACCGCGCTCGGCATCCAGCACGCCGGGGCGATTCCGGTCTTCGGCGATGTCGAGCCGGGGAGCCTGTGCCTCGACGCGGAGGCCGTCGCGAGGACGCTCGAGACCCGGGACATCCGGGCGATCGTCCCGGTGCACCTCTTCGGGGGCGCCGGCGCCGGCTGGCCCAAGCTGGTCGAGACCGCCGCCCGGCACGATGTTCCGATCATTGAAGACGCCTGCCAGGCTCACGGGGCGAGCTTTGGGGGAAAGGCTCTCGGGTCCTTCGGGCGGGCCGCTGCCTTCAGCTTCTACCCCACGAAGAACCTGGCTGCGCTCGGCGACGCCGGCCTGGTGGCGACGTCCGACGAACGCCTCGCGGCGCGCGCCCGGAGCCTGCGTTCGGGTGGGCAGCAAGCGCGCCACCATCACGCCGCGCCCGGCTGGAACAGCCGGCTCGACGAGATCCAGGCGGCGGTGCTCACCGAGCGCCTCCCCAGGCTGGTTGCCGGAAATCGCAAGCGGGCGGCCCTGGTTCTCAGGTACCGCGAGTTGCTCGCCGGGCTGCCGCTTCGGTTCGTGACCCCCGGCCCCGGCGTGGAAGGAGCCGCGCATCTGTTCGTGATCCGCACCGCGCGGCGGGATGCGCTTCGCCGGCACCTCGCCGCTGCCGGGATCGACGCTCTCGTTCACTATCCGGCTGCACTGACGGAACAGGCCGCCTTCTGGAGCGCCTCGGAAGCGGGGGACGAATGCCCCGAGGCGCGGGCGGCGGCCCGGGAAGTGCTGAGCCTCCCCCTCCATTCCGGCCTCTCGGACGAGGAACTGAGGCACGTCGCTGGCGCCGTCCGCTCCTTTTGCGGCGACGGCGAGGTGTCAGAATAGGCCGATGGTTTTCGGCGCGAAGCGGCAGGGCTCGGTGCTTTGCCCGGGGTGTGGACAGCTCGTCGGAGTGCAGGACAAGCAATGTCTCTTCTGCGGGCGCCGAAATCCCGCGCTCTTCGGGTTCGCCGGGCTGGTTCGCCTCGATACCGCGGGCGTGTTGAAGATCCTGCTCGGCGCCAACATCGGGCTGTTCCTGCTTGCACTGGTGCTGAGCGTCGGCGCCATCGAGATGCGGGGCCTGCTCGGTTTCCTGAGCCCCGACGGCCGCATCCTCTACCGGTTGGGGGCCGCGGGAGGGATCCCGGTCTTCGGAGTCGGAAAGTGGTCCGCCGTCCTGAGCGCCGGCTGGCTGCACGGCGGTTTGCTCCACATCTTCTTCAATATGTACTGGCTCTGGAACCTCTTCCCGCTGGTGGGCGAGACCTTCGGAACCAACCGGGCGCTCGTGATCTACCAGGTTTCGGCGGCTACCGGATTCCTGCTGTCTTCTTTCATGGGGGTCTCCGCCATTGCGATCCCGTTCCTGGGCGGGGCGCCGGGAATCACGGTGGGTGCTTCGGCGTCGCTGTGCGGCCTGCTGGGAGCGCTTTTGTATTTCGGAAGACGGACCAGTTCGGATTTCGCCCGGACGATCTGGCGGTACGTGATCTTCATTGCGATCTTCGGCGCCTTCGTGCCGGGCATCGACAATGCGGCCCACCTCGGCGGGTTTCTTGGTGGGTACTTTGTAGCGTCCACCTTCGGGGCCTTCACGCCCGAACGGGGCAAGCATGGCCTTTGGGCCCTCGGGTTGGTGGCGGCCAGCGCCTTCGCCATCCTGCTGTCGGTGGCGGGCGTCTCCCCTGTCGGCTGAACCGTCGCGCCAACAGGATCGTAAGGAAAGACAATGGCCAAACTCGTTCGCCCATCCAAGGACCGAATGGTGCTCGGGGTCTGCGCCGGGCTCGCCGACTGGTGGAGCGTGGACCGGACGCTGCTCCGGGTGCTCTACGTGCTGGCGAGCATTTGTTCGGCCGCGTTTCCCGGGATCCTGTGTTACATCGTCCTCGGGATCCTGATGCCCCCCGAGGAGTGAGTCGGGCGCACCGCGTTTCCGGGCCGCCGGGAAGTCCTCCTTCTGGTCCCAACCCCAGGGCGGCAGCGGTGGAAATCGTCGCTTCGCCGCTGTTGGGGCATCGGGTCGGGGGGCATCGAGTCGGGCGTCCGGCTGCGGGGAAGTTCCTCAGCCGGCTGCGGCTCCCCCCCGCCGAGCACCGGCGGGAAGGACTGGCCCGGCTCTCCGCCTGGTCGCGGAGCGCCGGGGTTTCCGCTTTGGTGCTTGAAGAGGACGCCAGCGACCTGATACCGGACCTGCGCGCCCTGGGTTTTGATGACGCCGGACCACTGCCGCGCTATTCCGCGCCCGTCCGGGCTGGATGGCTGCGCCGGAACGCGACCGCACTTCTGCTGCCGGGTGCTCGTCCTCCCGCGGACGTGACGGTGGTCCCCGAGGCGCTGCCAGACCCCGCAGAGGAGAGGCTCTGGGAGCGGCTGGCCCCGGATTTCGGCGCGGTGGCCGGGCTCGCCAGCGAGGCGCCGCACCCCGCCGCCGGCTTGCACCTGGTGCGAGCGGGCCGGCCGGTTGCGAGTTGCCGCTTCGACCCTGCGGCCGAAGGCGGGCTCAAGGTGTCCTATTGGATCGCGCCGCCCCAGGAACCGGACGTGACCGCCTTGCTCGCCGTGAGCGTGCTTCGGGCCGCCGATCCCGCCCTTTCCGTGTTCTTCGAGACGCCGCACCTTCTTCTTGCCAAGGGGCTGTTCCTTGCCCGGTTCCTCCCGCGGCGTTCGCGGGCGCGGGTTCTGGTGCGCCAGCACGGGGACCGGGATCTTCCGGCGCCTTCGATGTCCGATTGGCACCTCAGCGCTCCCACGGTGCTCCGGGGTCGGTAGTCGACTCCAGTGGTAACATGCTCGGCCCCCCGCCTGCGGGTGCCGCTATCGTCTAGGGGTTAGGACGGATGGTTCTCAGCCATCAAACCGGGGTTCGATTCCCCGTAGCGGTACCAGGCGGGGTCCGCGTCCGACGGAGAATCCGGCGGTGAAGAGCGAAACGCCCCGGATTCATTGCGAAATCCATTGCGAAATTGTTCGGGGAACCGGTCCGGCCATTCTTGTCCACGGTGGGGCCTGGGACATTCCCGCCGGGGAGCGGGACGCTCACCAGGCGGGCGCCTTGGCAGCGGTTCGTCTCGGCTTCGATTTGCTGCGGGACGGTGTTTCCGCACTGGACACGGTGGAGGCGGTCGTCACGCTTCTTGAGGACGATCCGGCGCTGAACGCCGGGACCGGATCCGTGCTGAACCGGCGCGGGGAGGCGGTCCTCGACGCTTCGATCATGGACGGCGAGGATCTCCGGGTGGGGGGAGTGGCGGCGGTGCGTACGATCCTGAATCCGGTCCGGGTCGCGCGGCGGGTCATCGAAGCGACCCGCCAGGTGCTGCTGGTCGGGGTGGGGGCCGAAGAGTTCGCCCGGCAACAGGGATTCGAGGCGATTCAGCCGGAAGAGCTCGTGGTGCCCCGGGAGGTGACCCGCCTCCGGGAGCACCAGGCCCGCCGCCGGCAGCACCAGGCCCGCCGCCGGGTTGCTGCGCCGGGGGACACGGTAGGCGCGGTGGCGCTCGACCGCGAGGGCCGGATCGCAGCCGCCGGATCCACCGGCGGCACCTTGGGCAAGCGCCCCGGCCGGGTGGGAGACACCCCGCTGCCGGGCGCCGGGCTCTACGCGGATTCGCGGGTCGGCGGCGTGGCCGCCACCGGGTGGGGAGAGGGCATCGCGCGGCTGTCCATGGCCCGCGCGGCGCTGGCCCGGATCGAAGCCGGAGAAGATCCGCAACAAGCGGCGCGCGCGCTCCTCGGCGCCTGTTGGTCCCGCCTCGGTGGAACGGCGGGACTCCTGATCGTCACTCCCGACGCACGGCTTGTCAGCGCCTGGAGCACGCCGCGGATGGCGCGCGGCTGGGCGCATCCCGGGATGGAGGCGCCCGCCGCCGTGGCCTGACCGGGTGCCTGCGTGATGGCCCGGATGGTGTTCATCCGGCCGACGCGGGCCACCTGCCGCCGGATCGTTCATCTCCGAAACCTGCTAGATTGCCCGGTCCCCGGGTCGTGAGCGCCCTTAGCTCAGTGGATAGAGCAACAGGCTACGAACCTGTAGGTCGGGGGTTCGAATCCCTCAGGGCGTGCCACCCAAGGACGCTAGTCTTCGGGGCTCGTCGCCTTCAGCGCGGCGACACAACACGAGGTGGCTCGTGGTTGCGGCCTTCGGCCGCCGGATGTTTGCGATGTTGAAGATGAAAGCCGGGCGCCGGTTCGCGGTCCTTGGGACCGTGGTTCTGGGCCTCCTACTCCCCGCGCTCGCGCTGTCCGGGTGTGGAACGCCCGATTCGGAAGACGAGATCCCGTCCGTGATCCCGGCGGGGACCATTGACGACTGGCCGGCGATTCTGGAACGCGGAGTGATCCGCTTCGGGCGCCGTGGCTTCGACGTGTTCGAAACGCTCCCTTCCCAGGGGTTGTCCACGGAGCGCTACCGGTTTCTCGCCCTCCAGTTCGCAGAGCGCCACGGGCTGCGCGCCGAGTGGATCACCGAGCCCAGCCCCGAACGGTTGATAGCCGCGCTTGAAGAGGGCCGCGCCGACGTGGCCGTCGCCACGCTCACGGTGACCGAGTCCCGCCAGGAGCGGGTCGCGTTCACCGTCCCGCTCACCATCTCCCGAGAGTGGGTGGTCGGCGGGTCCGAGGGCGTCTTCGGCATTTCCGCCGGAACCTCCTACGAGGAGAGCTTCGTGGCCCACTACCCGGATGCGTCCCGGGCGCCGGTCCCGGAAGACGCGGATCCGCTCACCCTCCAGGCGCTCATCGAAGAGGGCGTGATCGACGCAACGATCCTGGACGAAGCCGCCGCCCGGCTGGTCGTGCGCACCAGCCCCGAGGTCAAAAAGCTCGCGGAGCTTCCGGAGGCGAGGCGTATCGCCTGGGCGGTGCGGCAGGGAAACCCGGAACTCCGGACCGCTCTCGACGACTTTCTGACGGAGCACCACACGGTCGCCGACGAGCCTTCCGAATTTCGCGATTGGGCGGCAATCCGCGCTTCCGGCCAGCTCCGGCTACTCACCATCAGTTCCCCGGTGACCCACTACCTGTGGCGGGGCGAGCGGCTCGGTTTCGAGTACGAACTGGTGCGGCAGTTCGCGGAGACCCAGGGTCTGGACGTTGCGGTGATTGTGGCCCGCGATCACCCCGAACTCGTCGAAGGGCTCCTCACCGGGCGCGGGGATCTGGTGGCGGCCGGGTGGGTGGAGACGCCCGCGCGCGCGGAGGAGGGCCTGCTGTTCACCCGTCATTACCTCGAGATCCAGGAAACCTTCGTCAGTGCCGGCGAATCGATCACCCGACTGACGGACCTCGTCGGGCGCACGGTGACCGTCCCGCAGGCGACGAGCTATCTGGCGACGCTCGGCGGTTTGGAGGGAGATTTCGAAGTCGAGGCATCGGAGCTTTCCAGCCATGCCATTCTGGAAGCGGTGGCGGAGGGTGAGGTGGACGTCACGCTGGTGGACAGCCACCGCGCCGAACTCGCGGCGACCTTCGAGCCGAGGTTGAACCTGGGGCTCGCCCTTGAGCCCACGTTGCAGCTCGTCTGGGCGGTCGGCCCCGAACGCCACGGTCTGAAACGTGAACTGGACGCCTTCCTGAACGCCGGCTACCGCGGCCTCGACTTCAACGGCCTCTACAACAAGTACTTCGTGAACCGTCGCCGCCAGGAGCGCCAGCGGGAGCATCGGGTAACCGGGGACGAGCTTTCGCAGTACGACGCGCTGGTGAAGCCGCTGGCCGAGGCCGAGAATTTCGACTGGCGGCTGATCATCGCCCAGATGTACCAGGAAAGTGGCTTCGACCCGCGGACGGTCAGCTTCGCGGGGGCTCGCGGCCTGCTCCAGATCATGCCGCGGACCGCCGAAGAACTGGGAGTGGATCCGGACCAGCTCGCCGACCCCGAGCTGGGCATTGACACCGGCGTCCGCTATCTCGCCTGGACTCGGGACCGGTTCCCCGACCTGCCTCCCGGCGAACAGCTCTGGTTTGCGCTGGCCTCCTACAACGCCGGCTACGGTCACGTACGCGACGGCCGCCGCCTCGCACGCCAACTGGGACTCGACGGATCCCTCTGGTTCGGCCACGTCGAGGAGGCGATGCACAAGTTGAGCGAACCCGAGTACGCGGGTAGAGCCGCTCACGGATACGTCCGGGGTTCCGAAGTGACGAGATATGTAAGCGACATCCGGAATCGGTACCGGGCGTACGTGGATCACTTCGTCCAACTGGAGGCGTCGGACCGCTGATCCGGCTGCGCGGTTTTCCGCTGACATGCGCCGGAACCGCGCGTCCCGGAGCGGCAGCGGCGCTGTGTTTCGCGCGGCGCAGAGAGCCGTGGGAAGATTGAAACCGGAGGAGTGAAGTTCCTATGACGCGTTTTCGCCGGTTTGTGGCCGCCACTGCCTGTCTCTTGCTGTTCCCGGCGCTCGCCGGCGCCCAGAGTTGGACCTGCGAGCAGGTGATGGTCCCGATGCGGGACGGCACCCTCCTCGCCACGGATGTCTACATCCCCCGCGGACACGGTCCCGGGCCGTTTCCCGTAGTGCTCGAGCGCACCCCTTACAACAAGGGCTCCTGCGCCCGTTCGTCTGCCGAGTACTTCGCCGCCCGGGGCTACCTCGCCATGGCGCAGGACGAACGCGGCCGCTACGAATCCGAGGGCGAGTACTACTGGCTCCGGGACGAGGCCTGGGGGGAGCGCCAGGACGGTTACGACACCATCGAGTGGGCGGCCACCCATCCCGCCTCCAACGGGAAGGTGGGAACGCACGGCCTGTCGTTCACCTGCGCGAACCAGCTCCTGACGGCTCCGACGCAGCCGCCCCACCTCGAGGCCATGTTTTGTTCGCAGTACGCGGCGAACACCTACCGGGACATCTTCTGGCAGGGCGGCGCGCTCCACATGGTCCTGCCGACCTGGCTGCTCACCCAGCGCGAGATGGTGAGGCCGCTCCGCATGAACGTTCCCGGCCACCGGGGCTACCTCGGGTCCGCGGACGCCTGGACCGACTGGTACGACGAGCACCTCGAGGTAGGTGATTCGTTCACCGCCAGCATGTTCTCTGACATGTACAACGACCTCGTCGGCAACCCCTACTACAACGACTACTGGCGGCAGCTCTCGGTGGACGAGCAGTACGACAAGTTCGACGTGCCCGTCTATCACCTCGGCGGCTGGTACGACCGGCACATCCACGGCACGGTGCGCCACTTCAAGCAGGTGAACGAGATCGGCGGACCGAGGGCGCGGGGTCAGCAGAAACTGATTGTGGGGCCCTGGATCCACGGCTGGCCGCCCACCGACGACAGGGTCGGCGACATGAACTTCCCCGGTTCCAGTATCGACGACCTGGCCCTGCGCCTGCGCTGGTTCGATCACCAGCTCAAGGGCCATGACAACGGCATCATGGACGAGCCCCCGGTCCTCATCTACGTCATGGGAGACAACGTCTGGCGTGAGGAAAACGAGTTCCCGCTCGCCCGCCAGCAGGAGGAGGAGTGGTTCCTCCGGGCCGGCCCCACGGGGACCGTCGAGTCGCTCAACGACGGAGCGCTCTCCCAGGAGGCGCCGCCTGGCGCCGAAACGGCGGATTCTTTCGAATACGACCCTCGGAGTCCGGCGCCGAGCATCGGCGGGGACCTCTTCGTTGAGCCCCGCGGAGCCCAGGATCACCGGCGCGCCGATCGGGTGAGCCTGACGTACACGTCGGAGCCGCTCGCGGAGCCGCTCGAGGTCACGGGTTTCGTGCGCGTGGAGTTCTTCGGCGCCTCCTCCGCGGTGGACACCGATTGGGTGGTCACCGTGAGCGCCGTCCACGAATCGGGCTATTCGCAGATGCTGCGGCAGATGATCCAGCGCGCCCGCTACCGGGAGGGAGACGAGGCCCCGGTGCTGCTGGAGCCGGGCGCGATCGTCCCCTACACGATCGAGCTCTACCCGATGTCCAACGTCTTTCTCACCGGCCAGCGGATTCGGCTGACGGTCACCAGTTCGAGCTTCCCGAAGTGGTATCCGAACGGGAACACCGGCAAGGAGATGATGGAGGACCGCCCCGGGTTGGTGGCGACGAATACGATCTACCACGATGCCGATCACCCGTCGAAGCTGATCCTTCCGGTGATCCCGCGCTGAACGGAGCTGCCAGGCAGCGAACCCTTTCCGCATCAGCACAACTCCCGACAAGGAGATCCCGACCTATGTTCTCTCGCGTTTTCCGGCGCTCCGGCGCCCTCTTCCTCGCTCTCGTCCTTCCCGCGACGCTGCTAGCAGCCGGTAGCGAAACCCCGCTGGCCCAGGAGCGCGACCTGGATCTGGTCATCACCGGCGGCCGCGTCCTCGATCCCGAGACGGGACTGGATGCGGTCCGCGACGTGGGGGTGGTGCGGAACGAGATCGTGGCCATCTCCCGCGAAGTGCTCCAGAACCGGCTGAAGCAGGGCGGGGTGCTGCTCGACGCCTCGGGGAAGGTGGTGAGCCCGGGGTTCATTGACCTCCACGCGCACGGGCAGTCGGGCGAAGCGAACAGGTACCAGGCGATGGACGGGGTGACGACCGCCCTGGAGCTGGAGGGCGGCGTCCCCCGTATTGCGCGCTTCTTCGAGAGCCGGGCCGGCGACGCGATCGTCCACTACGGCGCCTCGGTGTCCCACGGGGGCCTGCGCCTCCTCGGCATTCCCGGCGCCAGCGAGGTGGCGGCGGTTGTCCTGGACGCGGAAAGCACCGGGGCCGAGCTGGTGATCGAGCACGCCAACCTGCTTCGCGAGGCGAACTACACCGGCGTGGAGGACACCGAGGCGGTGCACGGTGCGATCACCGCCGAACTGCGGGCCGGTGGGCTCGGTATCGGACTGCCCCACCAGTACTACCCCGGCGCGGACCACACCGAGATCTATCGGGTCTTCGAACTCGCGGCCGAGCTGGACGTCCCCATCTACACCCACGTGCGTGACATGGTGGTCTCGGCGGTCCAGGAGGTGCTCGCCAACGCGCTCGCCACCGGAGCCTCGCTCCACATCGTGCACCTCAACAGCTCGAGCATGCATCACCTCCCGATCAATCTCGCCCTGATCAAGGGCGCCCGGGACGCGGGGGTGGACGTGACCACCGAGGCCTACCCCTACACCGCCGCTTCCAGCGGGATCTCCTCGGCGATCTTCGACGAGGGCTGGCAGGAGAAGCTCGGGATGACCTACGAGGACATCCAGTGGCAGGACACCGGCGAGCGCCTCACCGAGGAGACCTTCAACTTCTTCCAGGAGGAGGGGGGCACGGTCATCATGCACATGATGGATCCGGAGATGATCGAGCTGGCTATGCGGACTCCCTTCGTGATGGTGGCGTCCGACGGGATGCCCTACGCCCCCGGCGCCCACCCGCGGTCGGCGGGCACCTTCTCCCGGGTCCTCGGGCGCTACGTCCGCGATCAGGGAGTGCTGTCGCTTCCCGACGCGATCAAGAAGATCACGCTCATGCCGGCCGAACGGCTCCAGGAGGTCGCTCCCCTCATGCGGCGGAAAGGCCGGATCCAGATCGGCGCCATCGCCGACATCACCGTGTTCGATCCGGCGACGATCATCGACACCGCGAACTTCGAGGACGACATGAGCTTTTCCGAGGGGGTCGCCCACGTGGTGGTGGACGGCGTCCCGGTAGTGCGCGACGGCGCGCTCGTCGAGGGGGTCTTCCCTGGCAAACCGCTGCTCGGGCGCTACACCTCCGAGTAGCTACCGATGTTCCCTCGGGTCCCGGGGCGCTTCGGCGCCCTCTGCATCGCGTTCCTGCTTCCCGCGACCCTCCTGGCAGCCGGTAGAGAAACCCCGCCGGCCCAGGAGCGCGACCTGGATCTGGTCATCACCGGGGGCCGCGTCCTCGATCCCGAGACGGGGCTGGATGCGGTCCGCGACGTGGGGGTGGTGCGAAACGAGATCGTCGCGATCTCCCGCGAGGTGCTCCAGAACCGGCTGAAGCAGGGCGGGGTGCTGCTCGACGCCTCGGGGAAGGTGGTAAGCCCGGGGTTCATTGACCTCCATGCCCACGGACAGTCGACCGAAGCGAACCGTTACCAAGCGATGGACGGCGTGACCACCGCGCTGGAACTCGAGGACGGCGTTCCCCGGATCGGGCGCTATCTGGAGAGCCGCGCCGGCACGGCGATCGTCCACTACGGTGCGTCGGCGCGCCACCAGGGATTGCGCCTCCTCGGGATTCCCGGGATCGCGGAACGGGCCAGCGACGTCCTCGTTGCCGAAAGCACCGGGGCCGAACGGAACCTTGAGCGCGCGAACCTCCTCCGGGAGGCGAACTACACCGGCGTCGAGGACGCCGAGGCGGTGCACGAGGCGATCGCCGCCGAGATCCGGGCCGGGGGGCTGGGCATCGGGATGGCCCACCAGTACTACCCCGGCGCGGATCACACCGAGATCTTCCGGGTTTTCGAGCTCGCGGCGGAATTGGACGTCCCCATCTACACCCACGTGCGCGATATGGCGGTCTCGGCGGTCCAGGAGGTGCTCGCCAACGCGCTCGCCACCGGAGCCTCGCTCCACATCGTGCACCTGAACAGCTCGAGCATCCACCATCTTCCGATCAACCTCGCCCTGATCAAGGGCGCCCGGGACGCGGGGGTGGACGTGACCACCGAGGCCTACCCCTACACCGCCGCCTCCGCCGGCATCTCCTCGGCGATCTTCGACGAGGGATGGCAGGAGAAGCTCCGGATGACCTATGGGGACATCCAGTGGCAGGACACCGGGGAGCGCCTCACCGAGGAGACCTTCAACTTCTTCCAGGAAGAGGGGGGCACGGTCATCTTCCACATGATGGATCCGGAGATGATCGAGCTGGCCATGCGAACTCCCTTCGTGATGGTGGCGTCGGACGGGATGCCCTACGCCCCCGGCGCCCATCCACGGTCGGCGGGCACCTTCTCCCGGGTCCTCGGGCGCTACGTTCGCGACCAGGGAGTGCTTTCGCTTCCCGACGCGATCAAGAAGATCACGCTCATGCCGGCCGAACGGCTGCAGGAGATCGCTCCCCTGATGCGGCGGAAGGGGCGGATCCAGATCGGCGCCATCGCCGACATCACGGTGTTCGATCCGGACACCATCATCGACACCGCGAACTTCGAGGACGACCTGAGCTTTTCCGAGGGGGTCACGCACGTCGTAGTGGACGGCGTCCCGGTGGTCCGTGACGGCGTGCTCGTCGAGGGCGTCTTCCCGGGCAAACCGCTGGTCGGCCGCGATGCCTCGGAGTAGCCACCCCGCCCCATTCTCCGACCTGCGGCTCGCCGCTGGCCGAATTGGTTTCTTCAAGACCTGTTCCTGAATCCGTGAACCCGTCCCCAGCGCGCTTTCTGCTGCTCCAGGTGCGCGAACCGGACGACCCGATGGCGGCGCACGAAGTGCTGCGCTTCCGTCAGGGGCTCGGGCTCGAGCCGGACCAGCTTCGGGTGTTCGATCTGCTTGGAGGGGCGCCGCCCCTGTCGTTGCTCGAGTCCGCCGACGCCGTGCTCATCGGGGGAAGCGGGGACCACTCGGTGGTGCGGGGTGGCCCCTGGCTCGCGGGCGCGCTGGGCGCGATGGAGACCCTCCACGAGCGATCCATCGTTACTTTCGCCTCCTGCTGGGGGTTCCAGGCGCTCTCCAAGGCCCTCGGCGGCCGGGTAGTGACCGATCACGCCCTCGCGGAAGTGGGGGTGGTCCCGCTGGAACTTACGGAGGCGGGCCGCCGTGATCCCGTCTTCAGCCCGCTCGGCTCTCCGTTTCCGGTAGTGATGGGTCACGAGGACATCGTTACCGACCTGCCCCCGGGCGCCGTGTCCGTGGCCTCGAGCGCCACGATCGAGAACGAAGCTCTGGTGTTCTCGGGAAAGCCGATCTACGCGACCCAGTTCCATGCGGAACTGGACCGGGACGACCTCGTCCAGCGGATCACCGCTTATCCCCCCTATCTCAAACTGACCGGCGCCCGCTCCATCGAGGAATTCCGCGCCATCACTCCCGAAACCCCGGGCTCGGCCAGCCTCCTGCGGCGGTTTGCGGAACAGGTGGTGAAGAAATAGGGAACGCCGCCAGGCCTCCGGATGGGGGCCTTCAGACCGGCACCGCCCCGGGTAGCGGGGCGAGAGGGCGTACTGCCGACCGAGACGAAGCGGGGGACGGCTTGGAACGCCGACCTCTGGTCGGCACAGCGGCCCGCAGGGCCGCGGGCGGTTCATTGCCGTCCGCCTTCAGGGGGCGCAGGCATGAGACCCGCAGCACTGCGAAAGGTGCCTGCCACTCCAATGTACGGATCACGCCGAACGCTGCGCTTCCTGCCGAGAAGGGGCCACCTCGGAACTGGGGGTCCTTCCCGCCGCCCGCCTTCGGCGGGCTGTGCCGGGCCCCACCGGGAGAAACCCTCATGATCGGGTCGGCCGTTCACTCCGCCCGCATGAAAAAGGCACGGCCCCGGTAGCGGGAGCAGCGAGCGGTCGCGCCCTCCGGGGCTCGAAGGTGGTGCGGCCCTCACGTTGGTATGGCGCAGCGTCATCGCCGCTGGTTTCGCGCTCCCGCGCGATGCCGGTCGGAGACCGGCGCTCCGCTGTCGCGCGTCGTCCTGCTCTTGAGGGGTACGCGCCGAGAAGGGCGCCATCCCGACGGTTGGGGTCTCTGCCGCCGCGGCCCTGCGGGCCGCTGTGCCGGTGTGAACACCGGCGTTGCCGGGCTTGCGCGCCATCCACTCAGTTGGGGCCCGGCGCAACTTTGTTTTCACCGCAACCGCGTAGCGGTCGTCCTCTGGACGGTGCCGCCGGCGCCCGAGCGCCCACCCTTTCGCTACCCGCTCCGCCGCACCAGCTCGGGCAGCACGGCGCCGATCTGGCCCCGGACCACGACGTCGGCGATGTCATCGAGCGGGGTGGGATCCCGGTTGACGATGATCAGGCGCGCGCCGGCCTGCCGGGCCACCCGCGGGATCGACGCGGCCGGTTCGACCACCAGCGAGGAACCGACCGCGAGCATCAGGTCGCACGCCTCGGCCGCAATCAGCGCCTGCATCATGACGTCGTGCGGCATTGCCTGCCCGAAGGAGATCGTCGCGGGTTTGAGCGATCCGCCGCACTGCCGGCAGCGCGGCGCCTTCTCCCCGCGCTCGATGCGCCGGCACGCCTCGTCGGAGCTGATCCGATCGTCGCAGGTCAAGCACGCCACCTCGGTCGTGGTTCCGTGCAACTCGAGGACCTTGTCGGCGGGCAGCCCCGCCCGCTGGTGCAGGCGCTCGATGTTCTGCGTGACCAGCGCGTCGAGCCGGCCCTGCCGGTGGAGCTCGAAGAAGGCGTAGTGGCCCGCGTTCGGCTGCGCGTCGCGCATGGCGGGCCAGCCGGCCGCCTTTTGCCGCCAGTACTCGATGCGCCCCGCCTCGCTCGAGACAAATTCCTCAAAGTCAACGATCCGGTTTTGCGCCCATACCCCGCTCGGGCTGCGAAAGTCCGGAACGCCCGATTCGGTCGAGATCCCGGCGCCGGTGAAGCCGACGATGCGCGACGCGCCTCCCACCAACCGCTGCGCTGCCTCGATCGTCGTCTCAGGGGCCATTCCGCCTCCGTTCGAATCAGTGCCTGGCGCGGCTACCGCCGTTCCGCCGCGAGTTGCTTCTCGTAGAGCGCCTGGTAGAGCGTCTGGTAGTGCGCCACCAGCTTCCCGAACCCCTCGGGATCCACGAATGCTTCCGGGTCATAGGCGTCTCCCGGCCGGTACTTGCCGTGCAGACCGTACTGCGACGCGTGCGCCGCGACCCACACGTCCACCTCCATGGCCTTCTGCCGCCGGAAGGTTTCGGCGAAGTCCTCCGCGATCCCCGGATAGGTCGGATCCTTCACCAGTCGTAGTCCCGGGTTCATGGAGCCCATGTTGGCGATGGCGACGCGGTAGTCGCGGCCGTTCTCGGCGACGGTCATGGTGTAGCTGGCGCTTCCCGGGGTGTGTCCGGGCGATTCGATCACGGTGAGCCGGGTCTTGCCCAGTTCGATCACCTCGCCATCCCGGAGGATCCGGTCCACCGGGACCGGCGCGAAGGTGTATTCGCCCTGGAAGTGAGGATCACTGGCCCCTCCGTCCTCAAGTAGCGGGGCGTCGGCGGCGGTCGCCCACACCACCGCGCCGGTGATCTCCTTGATCTCGGCGAAGGCGGCGGCGTGGTCGTAGTGGGCCTGCATGGTGAGCAGAATCCGGACATCTTCGAGGCGGAAGCCGAGGGATTCGACGTTTTCCCGGATGAGAGGAGTGGAATCCACGAGGCCGGTGTTGATGAGGATGTGCCCCTCGTCGGAGGTGATCAGGAAGCAGCCCAGGTTGTAGGTCCCGACGGCGTAGAGGTTCCCGATCACCCGGTGGCCGGGGAAGGGCCGGCTCCATTCCTCGGGCTGGGCGGCGGCGGGGGCGCCGATCAGGACGGCCAGAAGTGCGAGGACCGGGCGGGCGAGGACCGGGCGGGCGAGGACCGGACGATTCATCCGGGAAGTATCGCGCTCTCCGGAGCCTGCACCGAGGCGGAAACCGGGGTTGCGCGGGCGGGGAGCGTCACGGGTTTCAACCGATTTCGCGGGGCGGTGCCGGTTTGAAGACCGGCGCTCCCTTCCCTGCGGCGCCATCGGGGTACGAAGGTGATTGCCACCCTACAGAGCGTCGCCGGCCCCGCTATCATCGGCCGCTGCCATGGATCCTCCCACCGCTCGCCTCCCGCGCCCGGATTCACCGGGACGCTTGCTTTCCCTGATCGCCTCCCTCCTGACGTTCTTCCTGGCGTTTCCGGCGGCAGCCGCGGAACAGCCGCCGGCCGAGCCCGAAGAAACGCCGGCCGAGCCCGAAGAAACGCAAGCCGCTACCGAACAACAGGATCCGGAAGAAGAACAGGCCGCCCGCCCGTCCCACACGGAGACCGTCGTCGTCACCGCGAGCCGCGGCGCAGAAACCATCGTGGACTCGGTCGCGCTCGTAACCGCGCTCGACAGCGAAGATCTCCTGGATTCGCCGGGCGCCCTGGTGGACGAAACCCTGAGCCGGGTGCCCGGGTTCGGACTCTTCCGGCGGAACACCAGCTTCATTTCCCACCCCACCACCACCGGGGTCTCGCTGCGCGGAATCGGCCCGAGCGGCGCGAGCCGCACCCTGGTTCTCTGGGACGGAGTGCCGCTCAACGATCCCTTCGGCAACTGGGTGTACTGGAACCGCCTGCCGACGCTGTTCCTCGACCGCATCGAGGTGGCGCGCGGGGCGGCGAGTCCCCTCTACGGCAGCTCGGCGCTGGGCGGCACCGTGCAGCTTCTGTCGCGCCGCGCGGAGCCGGGCCTCCTGCGGGCGCGGGGGCGGTTCGGCAACTTCGGGATTCAGGAAGCGGAGGTGCTCGCTTCCCACGAAAACGACGGCATTTCTGTCGTCGGGGCCGCGCGCATGCTGAACAGCGAGGGCTACCACCGGATCCGCGCGGCGGAGCGCGGGTCGGTGGATCAGCCGGCCGGGGTGGACTTTCGTTCCATGGTCGGCCGCGCCGAGTCGGGGCCGGTCCATTTCTCGGTCAACTACTACTCCGAGGATCGTCGCAACGGCACCCCGATCCAGATCAACAGCTCCCGGCTGGTGATGCTGGAGGGCGGCATCACCCAGGAGCGATGGGACCTCCGGGTCTTCGGCCAGGATTCCCGGCTGAACAGCGACTTCTCGCGCATCCTTCCGGGCCGCGACCGGGAGATTCCCACTTCGCAGCAGATGTACGAGTACGCGGGCGTCGGGGGAGTCTTCACCGCCCAAATCGGTGAAGGACTCCAGGCGGGCGGCGACTGGGTGCGGTCCTCGTGGAACGAAAACACGCAGAACCGGGTCGGCGGTTTCGTCCAGAAGCGGTTGCAACTCGGGCCGGATCTGGAACTCCTCGCGGACGGGCGGCTGGACCTTTGGCAAAACGCCGGCACCAAAGCCAGCGTCAACCCGCGCCTCGGGGTGCGCTACCACGTCCTCTCGAGCACCACGCTTCGCGCCTCGGCCTACCGCGGCTTCCGCGCCCCCTCCCTGAACGAGCTCTACCGCCCTTTCCGGGTGGGGAACGTGCGGGTGGCCGCGAACGACCAACTCGGTGAGGAAAGCCTCTACGGGGCGGAGGCGGGTCTCGATTTCTACCCGACGGAGCGCATGCTGGTGCGCGGGAACTTCTACTGGAACTCGCTCCGCGACGCGGTGGGGAACGTCACCCTCGAGGTGAACGACGAAGGGGTCTTCCGCCAGCGTCAGAACATTGGCCGCGCCACGGCGCGCGGAGCCGAGGCCGAGATTTACGTGTACCCGGATGCCAACACCGAGTTCTTCGTGGCGTACTTGTTCTCCAACAGTTCGGTCGAGGAAACGGGCCTTCGGCTCCCCCAGGTGCCGCTCCATCAAGGCGTGGTGGGCGGCGTCTGGCGCGGCCCGGTGTCGGTGCGCGCCGACCTGCGTTTCGTGAGCGAGCAGTTCGAGGACGACCGCAACGAGTTGCCAATGGCGGGTTTCACCTCCGTCGGCGTTCAAGTTTCCTATCCGGTCAATGACCGGCTGCGAGTCTTTCTTGCGGGGGAGAACCTGCTCGACGCCGAGATCATTTCGGCCCGCACCCCCATCGAGACCCTCGGCACCCCGCGCGCCATCCACATCGGCGTGGATGTCGACGTGTTTCGCTGACCGTCGTGAGGGCGCGAAGATACGGGAATGCCACCAGTTCTTGTGAAAATGCAGCCGCGCGGGGACGCCGACAACCCGGATGGCGCACCGGCCCGGGAACGCCGCCAGTTCTCCCGGTGGGGGCCTTCAGACCGGCACCGCTGCGCGACGCGCAGCGAGATCACGCATCGCCAACCGCGAAGAAGCGCGGGGACGGCTTGGAACGCCGACCTCCGGCCGGCATCGCGCGGGAGCGCGAAACCAGCCCCGATGACGCGACGTCCTGACCGCGTGAGTGCTGCCGCGTTGCTGGCACTTCTTTCCTTTGGCTGCGGCTCCGAGCCGCCGCCTCCGGTGGAATCCCCCTTTGAGGACCGCTCCGACTGGCCGGTCCGGGAACTGCGCGACGAGCCCTTCGACGTCCTCCACTACCGGGTGTCTCTCGATCTGGACGAGACCACCCGGAGCATGGACGGGACGGTGGCAATCACGCTGCAGGCCGAGGCCGAGATCAGCGAGGTGGCGCTCGACGCGGAGACCTACGAGGTGCGCGCCGTCCGCGCGGGCGGCGAAGACTTGGACTTCACCCACGAGGGAGGCACGCTCGCGATCGCGCTCGGCGCGCCGCTTGCCGCGGGCGAGACGCTGGTTCTCGAGATCGACTACGGCGGCTCCGACATCGACGTGGACGCCACCCAGTACGGGATGGCGGCGAACTACGACCTCGGACTGGACTTCAAGGACGAGAGCGAAGCCAACCCCCAGCTCATCAACACCCTTTCGTTTCCCGAGGGCGCCCGGCACTGGTATCCCTCGGTGGACCACCCGGCGGACCGGGCCACCTTCGAACTCCTCGCCACCGTCCGGGAGGACTGGAAGGTGCTCTCGAACGGCCGGCTGATCGGGATCACCGAGGGAGGACGGCCGGGAACCCGGACCCACCACTGGCGGCTCGACGAACCCCACCCGACCTACCTCTCGGTGCTCGTCGCCGGTCCCTACGAGGTCATCGAGGACTTCCACGGGGACATCCCGGTGAACTACTGGGTGTATCCGCACGCCGTGGAGGACGCCGACCGCAGCTTCCACAAGACGCCCGCGATCATGGCGTTCTTCGACGAGGAGTACGGCGTCCCGTACCCATGGAACAAGTACGACCAGGTCACGATCCCCGGCATCGGGGGCGGCGCGGAGAGCACCACCGCGACCGTGCTGGGCCAGAGCACGATCCACGACGAGCGAGCCGAGCAGGACTTCCCGAGCCACGGACTGGTGGCCCACGAGGTCGCGCACCATTGGTGGGGAGACCTGATCTCCTACCGTGACTGGGGGGAGACGTGGCTGACCGAAAGCTTCGGGACCTACTCGGAATACCTCTGGCACGCATACGAACTGGGCCCCGACGAGGCCGGCGAGAACATGCGCCGGAAGCGCGAGTCCTACCTCCGCCAGGCCGAGACCGTGCTCCGCCCAGTGGTCACGAACCAGTGGCGCCGGCCGAACGACAACTTCGACTCCCACACCTATCCGAAGGGTGCGGCGCTCCTCCGGCTGCTCCGGCACCTTACGGGGGACGAGGAGTTCCGCGCGGGCATCAAGCACTTCCTGGAAAAGCACGCCTTCCAGCCGGTGGACACCGAGGACTTCATCGTGGCCTTCGACGAGGCCGCCGGTCAGGACATCCGCTGGTTCATTGACATGTGGCTCCGCCGCCCCGGCCATCCGGTGCTGGAGATCGAATCCGCGTGGGACGGGGATTTTGTGGAGATGCAGATCCGTCAGGTCCAGGGGCCGGAGGCCAGCATGGGAGCGGTGCCGGAGGCCTACCGTGCTCCGCTCTCGGTCCGCGTGGTTACGGAATCCGGGTCGGAGGTCCATCCCTTCACGCTTGAAGGGCGCGAGCAGACTCTGAGCTTTCCGGCCGCCGAGGAACCTCGTTACGTCCGCTTCGACGCGGACGACGTCCTGCTCGCGGTGCTGAACATCGACAAGCCCGCAGTCGAGTGGATGACCCAGCTTGCGGATGATGACGGTGCCGGACGCCGCCGGGCGGCGGTCGCGCTGGGGGAGATGGGGGGTGATGAGGCCCGGGCCGCGCTACGTGGAGCAGTCGCGTCCGATCCGTTTTGGGCCGTCCGGCAGGCGGCGATCGCCGGACTCGATCCGGGAGAGGGGGAGGACGCGGAGGCGTTGCGGATGGCGGCCGCGGAGGACGCGAAGTCCGATGTGCGGACCTCCGCGCTCGCCCGGCTGGGCGGTGCCGCGGGGGCGGAGTTCCTGATCGAGCGTTTCCGGAACGATTCCAGCTACCGCGCCCAGGCGGCCGCGGTCACCGCCCTCGGCGAGATCGGTGGTGGTGCCGTCAGCGCCGTGCTTGAAGAAGCGGCCGCGATGGCGTCGCCGCGGGACATCGTGGCCCGCGCCGCCCGGGAGGCGATGGGCGGGAGCCAGTAGCAGGAACTCCGACGCACTCGGGTGGTGCAGAACGGAAGGGACCGCCGGCCTCCCGCCGGTATCACGGCCCGCAGGGCCGCGAAACCGCGTACCGCCGTCCGATTGGAAGCGCGTGGCTAGGAACGCCGACCTCTGGCCAGTTGCTGTGAAAATGCAGTCGCTTCGGGGACGCCAACCAGCGAGATGGCGCCGCCGGCCTTGAAACGCCGACCTCCGGCCAGTTCTCCCGGTGGGGGCCGGCATCGCGCGGGAGCGCGAAACCCGCGTTGATGATGCTGCGCCCTACCAATGTGAGTGCCGCCCCCGCTCCCAGCCCCGCATTGCGTGGCGGGTCCCGGCTCCGTCCTCGTCAAGAGACACGGACTCTTGCGCACCGGCGGTTCCTTCGCGGGAAAGTTGGTCCTTCAGGACCCGAAGGACGAACCGGCCTCCGCCCTTTTCGGGCGCATCGCCACGGCCCGCGGGAGCCGAGCATGGCGCGCCAAGCCGTTGAAAAAGGGCACGATGAGGACTCGCTGCGACCGTGCCGGCGACGCCGCCCCGGGAACCGTCGGGGTAGAGTCGCTGGTCCGACTGCGGCCGTTCCGGGCTGCCGAGGGGACCGCCATGATCAAGCTGGATGCGAGCGAGTTGACACGTCCGGCGCTGGAGCGCGTTTCGGCGGCGAACATCGGCGAGCGCATCGTCATCGCCAGGAACGGCGAATCCGATGTCGAGTTGATGCGGTGTCAGCCGGAGCCGCGTCGGGGCGGGATTGACTTCCGCCGGCTGCGTGAGATTCGTCAGCAGTTGGGAATCCGGGATCAGACGCCGGAGGAGATTGCGGCCTGGGAAAAGGACTTCCAGGATCCAGCCTTCAGTCGCGAAGTGCTTGGTCTTGGAGATGATTGGGATCCGTCTCACTGAACTCATTAACGTTCTTTGATGCGCGTCCTGCTGGACACCCTCTATCTGTACCGGCTCCCGAGTTCCGGCTGGAATCGGCCGTTATCGACGAGATGGTCCGGCTCCCTCGCCCTTCAGGTGATCCAGATGCTCCCGATTTCCTGGCAGCGCTCGTCACGTTCATGAAGAAGTAAGGAACCGCCATCGGCAGAGCGACAGTCGCGGCTCGGCTCCGTGGGACAGTTGTTGGTAGGTGAGCGCGATCGAGAGGCGCGGCAGAGTTCGTTTTAGGCCGAGGGCAAAGCGTGATCCCGACACCGGTTCCGACGTGCCCGTTCGCCGGGGTATCCTATATGGTCATGATGGTCAGAACAGCAGTCTCCCAGCGTCCATGGCAGGTTCACGAAGCAAAAGCGCGGTTCAGCGCGCTGATGCGTGCCGCTTCCACCGTCGGGCCCCAGACGATTACGGTGCGTGGGCGGCGCGCTGCCGTCGTGCTCTCACCGGAGGAGTATGACCGGTTGAAACAGCCGCGCCCCTCGCTAGCCGATTTCATGGCGCGTTCACCGCTGGTAGGTGTCGAACTGGATCTTGAACGAGACCAATCACCCCCGCGCGATGTCGACCTATGAGCTTTCTGGTGGACACGTGTGCCCTTTCCGAGCTGACGAAGCCGTGGCCGTCTCCACCGGTCGTTGATTGGTTTCAGGCGGCGCGCCCGGAGGATCTGTTCGCGAGTTCCTTGACCTTCGGGGAGATCCGAAAGGGCGTGGAGATGCTGGCGCCCGGCCGCCGCCGCACCCGGATCGCCGCTTGGCTGGAAACTGAATTGTCCGGCTGGTTCGAAGGCCGGGTGCTACCGGTCAGCGTAGACGTCGCCGACGAGTGGGGCCGCCTCACGGCGCGCGTCCCCGGTCTCCCCGTTGTGGACGGTTTGATCGGTGCGACGGCCCTGCATCATGGGCTCGCGCTGGTCACGCGTAACGAGACCCACTTCGCGAAGGCCGGAGTGAAGATCGTGAACCCTTGGCCCAAATCGGCATAGCGCGTCCGCGCCGCGAAGACCCGAAGACCTGGCCTGCGAGCGGATAGATCTTCTTCGAGAAACGGGAGGGCCGCGCCGAACCGTGGACGGACCGCCTCTGGGTCTATGACTGGCGGACGAACAAACACTTCACCCTGAAGCAGAAGCCCATCCGCCGCGCCGACTTCGATGATTTCATCGAGTGCTACCGGCCAGGGGAGGAGCTCCGGCGGAAACCGACCTGGAGCGAGGACAGCCCGGAGGGCCGCTGGCGCAGTTACCCGTACGACGAACTCGTTCAGCGCGACAAGCTGAGCCTGGATCTCTTCTGGGTACGGGACACCGGCTCGAAAGCGAGCCCGAGCCAGCGGTTCGCGCCGTGCTCGGGCACTGGGCGCTCGGGTACATCCATCCCTGGCCCGATGGAAACGGCCGGATGGCGCGTTTCCTGATGAATCTGATGCTGTGTTCGGGGGGGTACCCGTGGACCGTGATCCGAGTGGAGCACCGAGCCGACTACCTGGCGGCGCTGGACGAGGCCAGCAGCGGCCAGCACATCGAGTCATTTGCACGCTTTTTGGCCGATCGGGTGAGCCGCTGACCACGACGGATTGGCGGTACGCCGTTTCGCGGCCTACGGGCCGCGGTGCCGGTCTGAAGGCCTCCACCGGGAGAACTGGCGGCGTTCCCTTGCCTGCGCGCCATCCGGGCTGTCGGGAGCCCGGCGGGGTTGCATTTCACAGCAACTGGCCAGAGGTCGGCGTTCCCGTGGCGGCGTCCTGTCGGGGAGGGCAGGGAACCGCGATTTCGCGGCCCTCGGGGGCCGCGGTGCCGGTGTGAAGATCGGCGTTTCCTGCCCGGCGGCGCCATTCGGGTAGATAGCCTGATGTGTGTTTCCTAAGACCCTAGTACGATGGGCGGTTCTGGAACGCCGCAGATGAATCGTGCCCTGACAGTTCTTTCGTGCTGTGCGTTCCTGTTTGCGGCGGCGGCGGCGTCCGCTCAGGGGTCCGAGGACAGATTTCACTGGCCCTCGTTCCGCGGCCCCGCGGCGTCGGGGGTGGCCGATGGGCAGAACCCGCCGACCGAGTGGAATGCGATGAGCGGGCACAACGTGCTCTGGCGCACCCGGATTCCCGGCCTCGGGCACTCGAGCCCGGTGATCTGGGGCGACCGGATTTTCGTGACCACCGCGGTCAGCGACGATCCCGACCCCGTCTTTCGCTACGGCACCGACGGGCGCATGGATCGGCGCTCCGACCGGGAGCGGAATACCTGGTTCGTGTACGCGATCGATCGCTACGGTGGCGACGTGCTCTGGGTACGCGAGGCGGTCAGCGCCACCCCCGAGATCCAGCGCCACCCCAAAAACAGCTACGCCTCGGCGACGCCGGCTACCGACGGGAAGCACGTTGCGGTGCTGGTGGCTACCGGAAACCTGTTCCTCTACGACTTCGACGGAACGCTGCTTTGGGAGGTGGACCTCGGTGCCCTGGACTCGGGCGCCTCCTACGACGACACCTACCAGTGGGCGGCGGCCAGCTCGCCGATCATCTGGGAAAACCTGGTGATCGTGCAGGCCGACCAGCAGGAAGGCTCCTTCATCGCCGCCTTCGACATCGCCACCGGTGAGGAGGTCTGGCGGACCGCGCGGGATCTGATCTCCGCGTTTTCGACACCAACCGTCCACGCCGGAGCAGAGCGGACCGAACTGATCACGAACGGCGCCGGCACCATGTTCGGGTACGACCCGAGGACCGGCGAAGAGCTCTGGCGGATGTCCGGCAGCTCGTTGAACACCACGCCGACCCCGGTGGTGGACGGCGGGCTCATCTACCTGACCAGCGGCTACCGCCTGCGCCCGATCTTCGCGATCAGGACCGGCGCCAGCGGCGACATCTCGCTCGCCGACGGGGCGCGTTCGAACGACCACGTAGCCTGGAGCTCGCCGCGGGACGGGCCCTACATGTCCTCGCCGCTGGTGTACCAGGGCTATTTGTACGTGGTCGCCACGAACGGCGTCCTCACGGTCTTCGACGCGGTCACCGGGGAGCGGGCGTACAAGAGCCGCATCGCGGAGCGGGGAGGCGCATTCACCTCCTCGCCCATCGCCGCCGACGGGCGCATCTACCTGGCCAGCGAGGACGGTGACGTCTTCGTCGTCCGGGCTGGCTCCGAGTACGAACTGCTCGCGACGAACCCGATGGACGAGGTGTGTCTCGCGACGCCGGCGATCTCGGAAGGACAACTGATCATCCGTACGACCGGGCATCTGGTGGCCGTCAGGGACGGCATCGCCCCGACCATTGCCGAAGCGAAGCCTTCTTCGTCACCATTCCCCGCGGCTTTTGCCGCCGATCAGGTGTTGCCGTTCGACGATTTCGAGGACGGGGACCTGTTCGCTCACACGGGCGTCCGCTGGCAGACCTTCACGAATGGCGTCTCGAACGCCGACCTCAGTCTGGTGGAGGGCGGCGCTGGTTCGACCCCCACCGCCGCCCGGGTTGACGGCGAGCTGACAATCGGCGCGGTGCGCGGCCCGCTCGCCCAGATGTACCAGCCGTTCGACCGCGGTGCGGAGCCGGTAAGCCTGGAGAGCCTTGGCGGCATCCGGTTTCACGCTCGCGGCAGCCACGCCTTCGAGCTGACGCTCCGCTGTACCGGGGTGGACTTCGGAACGAAGCTGGAGATTTCGGAGGATTGGCAATCTTTCGACCTCGCCGCCGGCGAGCTGACGCCCGTCGCGGTGCCGCGGGATGCGGCCTACTGGGACGGCGACAGGTGTGTCGGGCTCTATCTCTCGCGCCGGGGCGAAACGGAGCTTGGCGAGTTCTGGTTCGAGGTGGACGAGTTCACGTTCTACGGCGAAGACGCCTGGGAATCACGGAGCCGTTAATTGATTCCACTGGCGCCGGCAGCGGCCAGCGGGCTCGTATTTGTCTCTTGATGGAAAGCTGAAAAGAAGAGGAACCATGTCACCAATATCCGCAGAAGGAACCTACAAGAAGATCATCTTCGACAGCGATGTGGGCTTTTATGCCACTCTGAAGAGGCGTGTGCATGAGCGTTTCCCCGATCTCAGGACTCGAAGAACGGGAGGCTGGCGCATGGCGCCCAAGACGGCAATCATCCTGACGGGGTTGGTCGTTTCATACGTCTTCCTGGTTTTCTTCTCCACGTCCGCAATCACGACGATCATTGCAGCGATTGCCCTTTCGCAGGCCCTGGTTCTTGTTGGCTTCAATCTGGTGCACGAAGGCGCACACGGGAGTTATTGCGACAACAAGAAGATCAACTGGCTGATGGGTTCCACCGCGAGTTTCATCGGAGCCAGTCAGATGATTTGGCAGCACAAGCACAATGTCCTCCATCACACCTATACGAATGTCGAGGAAATGGACACGGACATACAGACCAACGCCATCATGCGCTGGAGCCAGTTGCAGCAATGGCGGCCATGGCATCGGTTTCAGCACCTGTATGCCTATCCGATGTACAGCATGTTGACCCTGCAGGTGATCTACAGCGATTTCAAGAGGATGATCTCAGGGCGAATTGGCAACTACACCCTGCCAAAGACGAGTCACTCCCAGCGAGCGACCTTCGCTTTGACCAAGATCTTCTATGTCGGATACGCCTTGGTGATCCCGCTCATTTTCCACTCCTGGCTCCATGTGTTGGCCGTCTTCCTGGTCGTCAACCTGATCGCCGGCGTGACCCTGGCCGCGGTGTTTTCGCTGGCTCACACGGTGGAGGGCACGGCCTTTCCGGTGCCCGACCCCGAGTCGGGCGCGATACGCAAGGAGTGGGCAATTCATGAAGTGGAGACCACGGCCAACTTTGCGCCCCGGAGCCGGCTGGCTGCCTGGTATCTGGGAGGTCTGAATTCCCAGATCGAACATCACCTGTTCCCCAATGTGTGCCATCTCCACTATCCACGCCTCCGCCGAGTCGTTGAGGAGACGTGTCGGGACTTTTCGGTTCGTTACCTTTCCTATCCCACGTTTGCTTCGGCACTCAGATCACACCATCGGCACCTGAAGGCGATGGGGCAGCCGCGCTTCGCGGCCCCTGGAGCTCCGGGGTAGAGGCTCCCCCGGAGTAGCCGAGCCTTACCGGCTCGGCCCGAGATAGAGGGTGTTCGGCGCGTCCGAGCGTCCCGCCACGATGTCCGGGACCCCGTCACCGTTGACGTCGCCGATCGCGAGCCCGTACATCGCGCCCTCCGCGTCGCCGAACGGGGTCCGGGTGAAGGAAGCTCCTGACCCGTCGTTCGTCAGGATCGCTCCCGGCGCGCCCCGGTTGCCGACCACGACGTCCAGGTCGCCGTCGCCGTCGAGGTCGGCCACCGCGAGCGAGTACGCGTTGTCGGCCGGGTCCGCGATTTGCCGGCGCTCCTCAAACGTGATGCCGTCCCGGCCCGGGTAGAGCCACACCCCGCCGCCGAGCTGATCGCCCAGCACGATATCGAGCCTCCCGTCGCCGTTCAGATCGCCGAAGGTCACCGCCCGGGTCGCGGACTCGGGGGGACCCACCGCGTGGGTCTCGGAGAATCCACCGTGGCCGTCATTCACGTAGAGATAGCTCTGGCCCCCGTCCCGGTGAGGAACGAACAGATCCCGGAACCCGTCGCCCGTGACGTCCCCCGCCCCGATCGTGGTGGCTGAGTTCCTCGAAAGAACCCGGCAGTCGGGAAACGCCCCGGATCCATCATTGACGCAGATGTAGTTGGCGCTGCGGTTCTCCGCTCCGCCCCGGTTCGCGACGACGATCTCGGGTCGGTGGTCGCCGTTCAGGTCGGCCACCGTGACGTTCCGGGTGGGCCAGGCCGCCTCGCCGAAGGTTCCGGCGAGGATGAACGAACCGGCCCCGTCGCCCAAATAGATCCGCTTGTCGTCGGGCCGGTCGTTTCCTACCACCAGGTCGAGGTCGCCGTCCCCGTCGAGATCGGCGAGGGCCGCGGTGTAGGTCCGGTCCGCCGAGCCGCCGAGCGGGTGACGTTCGTCGAAACCGCCGGCGCCGTCGTTGAGGAGAACCCAGTCCTCGAGCGGCCAGTGCCGCCCTTTGGCGAGCACGATGTCCAGATCGCCGTCGCCGTCAAGATCCCCGAGGCTTGCGTTCGCGCTGGTTTCGGCGGTGGCCTCGAGCGGGACATGCTGCATCCGCTGGGCGCTCACACCCGGCGCTGCGAGCAGCAATCCGCAAAGGAGAGCGCGGATCACGCCGGCGCCTCGAGCGAGAACCGTTCGGCGGTGGGGACCGCGGTGATCCGCTCTCCGATTTCGTAGCGCAGTTCACCGGGATAGAGCACGTAGAGCGCGTCCAGCGAAAGGTCGCGGAGGGCTGCGGTCATCGATGGAGTGCGGCGGGGAGCATCCACGCGTTTGATTTCCACCCCGATCTTCCGGCCTCTTGTCCAGAGCATAAGGTCCAGTTCCGCGCCCGCGTGGGTTCCCCAGAAGTACGCCTGGTCCGGGTTGGCCTCCGTGAGCGTCTTCTCCAGAACGAACCCTTCCCAGGATGCGCCGAGCCGGGGATTGGTGAGCAACTCGCCCATGGTGCCCGCCCCGATCAGGTGGTGGAAGAGGCCGGCATCGCGGAAGTACAGCTTCGGACGCTTGACCTGGCGTTTCTTGAGGTTCTCATGCCACGGACGAAGATGACGGATCAGGAAAAGATGTTCCATCAGGTCCAGATAGCGGCGGATCGTGGACTCAGCGGCGTTCAGTGCGGTCGCGAGGGCTCTCAGGTTGGCGACCTGGCCGTGGTAGTGGGCCATCAGGAGCAGGAGGCGATGGAGCGTCGGGGCTCCCAACTCCGCTCCGAACCGAGGCAAATCGCGCTCGACAAACGTCTGGACGTACGCCTTCCTCCAGATCAGGCTGTCCTCGTCGCTCTCCGCGAGCAGCGACCGGGGGAATCCGCCGCGGAGCCAGAGGTCCGGCATCCGCGCGGTTCCGAGTTCCGCGACCTGGAATCCGGTGAGTTCCAGGTACTCGATGCGTCCGGCCAAAGATTCCGCGCTCTGCCGGAGCAGGTCGGGACCGGCGCTGCCCAGCACCAGGAACCGGGCCGGGTTGAGGTCGCGGTCGGCGAGGACGCGCAGAGTGGGGAACAGGTCGGGCCGCCGCTGCACCTCGTCAATGACCACCAGACCGGACAACGGGCCGAGCGCCGTCACCGGCTCATCGAGCCGGGCGAGACTGAGGGGATCCTCCAGATCGAAGTAGTTGGGTGAACCGGCGGCAACGAACTGTCGGGCGAGCGTCGTTTTGCCGCACTGCCGGGGCCCAATAAGCGCCACGACAGGGCTACGCCGAAGGGCTTGTTGGATGCGAGCCGATGCGGCTCGAGGGACCAGATCGAAGTTCAGACCTTGAAATTACACGGTTGAACTACACCTTTTCAAGGTGAATACGGCCGCCTGCTACTTCCTTGCCGGTTCGGGCCGATATCGACTTCGGTCACGTGGAGGCTGAGCCCGGCGCCGGCGCGAACGCCGACCACTCCGTCGAGCGTCACCCGTGCCCCCGGGAGCTCGGCGATCTGCGTATCGTTCAGAGAGAACACCGTGCGGTCCCCGCGCACGTCCACGGCCAGCACGTTCTTGACCGGCCCCGGGGCCTCGGCGCCCATCGCCACCACGGCGTCGTGCGGGGTCCACGGCACGAGATCGCGCCTCTCCCCGCCGGAGTGCTCGGCGATCCGGAAGTGGCGATCGTTCCGCAACTCGAAGGAGACGTAGTTGGCCCCGTCCGCTTCCAGGTCGCGGCCGGCGAGAAAGACGCCGTAGGGGCTGTCGAGGCGAACGGAGCCGGACTGATCCGGGTCGGCCTTCGGGAACAGGAAGATGGTGCTGCTGACCCCGTAAGTGCCCGACGCGAAGCTTCCCGGATCCCACAACAGCCCTCCGGGGCCGGAGAAGACGTGCCAGCCGGGGCGAATGACCACGAAGCGGCGTTCCGTCACGGCCGCGCCGTCGTCGTAGCGCGCCTTCCAGTGGCCGGGCCGCTCGAGGTGTTGCCCCGACTGCGCCGCCGCGGACGTCGCGAAAAGGATGACCACGAGGCCGACATGCCGAACGGCTGTCCCGATTTGCCTCCGGCTGGCGAGGACCTGAGGCATCGAAACTGCTCCTTCGGAAAGAACCCGCGCAATGCGGGGCGGGCCGGTCATCGGCTGGGCCGTTCAGGATAGCGACCGTCCGGGGCGTTGGCCGGATCGGTCGCCCGCGCGCTTGCCGGGGTTCGGCCTACGGGAACCGCCCTTCCATCCACGCCTGCCAGGCCGCCTCGTTGCGGGCGGCGGCCGCCGCCTCGTCGCCGTAGAAGTAGATGCTGAGCGTCACGGTGGCCCGGTCGGCGATCTTGTACGCGCTCAGCGCTGCGGTTCCCGGGGCCGGCTGGTCAAGCCGGATTACGGCGTAGGGCTGAAGCCCGGGCCGCGATTCCTCGAAGACACCCGCGAGCCCCGCCGCACCGGAAACGGCGAAGGCCCACCGGTCACCCGGGGAGAGCCCGGCGACGTTGAGTTCGCCGGCCAGCGCCTCCCAGGCATCCTGCGCCGAGCCGTCCGCGGCGCCGATGACCCGGACGATAGAGGTTCGCTGGCCCTGGAAGTGGCCGAGGTAGAGCCGCATGATGGCCAGCACCTGCGGCCAGCCGGCTTCGAAGCTCCTGAGCTGGTCGTCCCAGTCGTCGAGGCCGGCGACCAGGCTGTGCACTACGCGCACGAGACACCGTCCACCTCGGCGAGGCTCGATGGTCCACGCGGTGGTCGTCGGCGGGCCTCCCGGGCCGCAGTCTCTGCCTTCGTGACAAAACCGATGCGGTGGATCCCAGACGCTCACCGTTGCCGGCGAGTCCATCTTGGAACCCGTGTGGTACGCGAGGACACCGCCGACCCGTTCCTCGACGTCGGTCGGATAGAACCAGGATGAAATCCCGGACCCGGTGGCGAGCGCTTCCCAGACTTCCTCCGGGGTTCCCGGTACTTCGACTTCGACCTCGATGGAACGGCGACCGGAGGGGTCGCGCTTGATGGTCATGCTGCCTCCTCGGGTGAATCGGGGTTCGGACCTGGTACGGCCGTGAGGTTGGCGGCTGCCCTATTCGCATCGCTGGCGGCCCGATCGGCGAGCGCGGCCCGGATGGCCCGAATGTCGTCGGGCCGGGTGCGGCAACAGCCGCCGATGAGGGTCGCGCCGAGGCGTCTCCACTCGGGAGCGAGCTGCGGCAGGTTCGCCGTTTCGGCGGGCGTTTCCCAGACCTTCCGGACCGGGTCCCAGCGGCCGTCGCCGTTCGGATAGGCGACCACCGGTTTGCCGCTGGCGGCGCGGAATTTCGGGATGAGGGACGCGAGGTATTGCGGAGCCGTGCAGTTGACTCCCACCCAGCCGATCCGGGAGCAGTCGGCCAGGTCCGATGCGATCTCCTCCACCGGCGTGCCGTCGGAGAGATTCGCCCCGTCCCGGCAGGTGAAGCTGAACCACGCCGGCGGCGCCGTATCCAGGCGCTCGAGCAGCCGCCGGAGCACCCGCGCTTCGCGCGCCGAGGGGATCGTCTCCACCGCGAGCAGATCGGCCCCGGCGCGGGCCAGCACCTCAAGCCGCCGCCAGTGGAACGTGGCGAGGCCTGCGTCGTCGATGGCGTAGGCGCCCGTGTATTCCGAACCATCTGCCAGGAACGCGCCGTACGGTCCGACGCTGGCCGCGACCAGTGGCCGCCGCCGTCCCTCCCGGTTTGCCGGATCGCGCCAGAAGCGGTTCCGTTCCTCCGCTGCGAGCTCCACCGCGAAGCGGAACAGCCGCTCCGATTCCTTGTCCGAGAGCCCGTAGTGCGCGAGGCCGGGGAAGCTCGCCTGGTAGGTGGCCGAGATGATGCAGTCCGCGCCCGCTGCGAGGAAACGGGCGTGGACCGCCCGGATCGCCTCCGGTTCTTCGATCAACACCCGCGCCGACCAGAGCGTGTGATTCAGGTCGAAGCCGTCGGCTTCGAGTTCGGTGGCGAGGCCGCCGTCGAGGATCAGGGGTTCACCCGCGGCGAAGCCGCTATCTAGGGATGCGGGACGCATGATGAACTCAGCTTGCCGGCTGTAGTTCGGGTCACTTGGGTTCGTCTTGGAACGGCCACCATCCGCACGCCTTTCCTATCTGGCCAATGGGTTCGAAACCACCCCGCATGTCGAATTCAACCCTAGCCGGAACCAACATTCCAAACAGCGGCTCATAGCGTGTGAAACTCACCTGCATCCGCTCGGAAAAGGCAATCTTGCTAGCCATCCGAATCGATAGTTCATCACTGTCTGACTCAAGAACAGAGAGAGTTTGCTCGTACACAGACCATAGATCCTTTTCGGGCGGATTTTGGTTGAATCGCACCACGACCTGAGCTCTCTCCTGCCCGACGGGAAGACCCGTCTGGGTGTTGACTCCGACGGAGGTTCGGCCGTCCGAGCATTCGACAATGAGCGATGCGCGTGCCCATCGGTCGGACGGAATTTCGTCCTCCGCATCCACCCATGCGACGACCGCTCCACGCCTGACCGAATCGCTATCGACTCTCCACTTCTGTGGAGTGCTCGAATTTTGAATAGGTGAAGCCGAGAGACCAATAGCAACGGCGGCGGGCAGGCCGGTCGCTATGGACACCATCACGCCGATCGACGTCAGCCAATGACGCCCGCGTCCTCGCCCGGACAAGATGTGCGTAGTGGCCAATAGCTGAAGCATCAAGGGCCGGGTGACAAGAGCTCTCGGAGGAAATCGGTGATCGGTCCGAATGCCCCGTGACCGAAATCCCAGACGCCCTGCTTTGCTCCTTCACCGGTACGGGCGACCGGGTCTCCGCGTGACGCCAGGTATGCGTGCACAAATGCCTTGTCCCGCTGCGCCGTATTGCGCTCCGTCCCGTCTCCCCATCCCTCCCGCATCTTCAGGCAATCCAGATACTCCAGGACGCATGATCCGGCCGGCTCCGACTCGACCGATTGTTGGCAAAGCGCCTCCAGTGCGCCAGGACTCCGCCCATCGGGCATAACGAAGACTCCGACGCGAGGGCTGGTACCGACGATTTCGCCGTGAGAACCCGGTGTCGGGAACCCCGCCGCAACAAGTGCATCACAAACGCTCTGAAGTGCACCTGCTGGGTTCTCGTCGGCATCGCGCACGACACCGACGGATTTCACCGAACTCTGGCGGATGTCGATTGCGAGACCCTGGAGTCTTGGCCGGAACCGGCCCTTGCCGAGCGGGATCACCTGGAACTTCGGAGCTTCCCCGGGCAACTCACTCTCCAAGAAGGCGCGGAAGAACAGTTCTTCGTCTTTCCCTTCAACGAGAAGCAAGTGTGGCGCTGTGATCTTGATGGTGCTTGCTCCGGGCTCCTCTTCAACGAAGTTCAAGGTTAATTTCTCTCGCGCCTTGCAGCGACTCCCCGCGGAAGGTTGCTACCCGAATCCGGCTTTTGTCCGTTTCCGAACGGAGGCTATGAACCGCAAGATCAGCCGGGCTGTCCTTAAAAGCGGAGATCGCGGCATCCACACATTCGAGGCTGTGCGTGCTGGCAAAAACCTGCACGTTCAGAGCTGTTCCCAGCCTACGGATGCACCTCCAGAGTTCCGACAATGCCGAGTAGTGCAGACCTATCTCCACTTCATCCAGAAAGATCGCGCCGGTCTTGGCTGCCCTCATGGCGATGAGCGCGTGAAACAGCCGAATGACGCCGCCGCCCAGTGCTTGCAGAGGTAGTCGGGCACCATCTGCCGTTGTCGCCAGGACGTACGAAGAGCCACTCTCTGCTACGACAACCTCGACGTCCAGAATCCAGGGCAGGATGATTCGGAGATCCCCGATTAGTTCACTCTTTCCTCCATGAACGACGAGCTTCCCGAATTCCTTGATCGTGTCGTCCGCGACCCCGAGAACGCTGATTGCACTCATGAGTATTCCCTTGCCGCGGGTCGCATCCTGGCCTAGTAACCGGACGAGTCCACCCGGGGTCTTCATCGCCAGATCGCCCTGCGGTTCCAGCTTGCGCCCATCAAGCCAGAAGTGAAGGAACCCGGCGGTCGGTACGGGCCGTTCCCCGCCGTCTTCGCCCCGGCGGTGGTTTCCCATCGGATTCACACTTGTAGCTTGGAGCGTGGACGTAAAGGATGCGCGCAGTGTGTGCTGGACGTCGTGCTCAGTACCTGAGAGCTGGACTTCGTCGTCGGAAAGGCGCTCAATCGGATCCGTTACCGCTTCGCGGGATCGTTGGATGGCCGGTGCCCACAGGTTGGCAGAGCTTTCTCGGCCGTGGAAGAGCCACAGCGCTTCGAGCAGCGACGACTTGCCGGCTCCGTTCCGTCCCGTAACCAGATTGAAGGGCGCGATCTCATCCAGCGTCAGTCCGCCGATGTACCGATAGCGGCCGACTGTGAAGGACGAGAGTCGAGACATTTCCGGGAAGTTTGCCTCAGCCGCCAAAGATCTCGCGGAAGTAGCGAACCCAGTTGCCGCCCAGGATCCTTGCGATGTCCACCTCGGCGACGCCGCGGCGGTCGAGGGCGTGGGCGACGTTCCGGAACCGCTCGGGCTCGTCGAGGCCCTCGATGAAGGGAGGCCAGCGGACCCGGTAACTCGGCTTGAAGTTCCGGAGCCGGGGCTCGTACCAGTTCTCGCGGGTGGCCCACGACCGGAGCCCGCGGATCGCGTGGTCGGTAGAGACGCCCACCTGCTCGATCCCGGCGACGTTCACCGCGTGCATGATGTGGTTCACGTAGTCCTCGAGCGAGGAGTCCGGGTCGGGCCCGACGAAGTAGCCGAGGCTCGCGATGCCGGTGATCCCGCCCTTGTCCGACATGGCGCGAATCTGCTCGTCGGTCTTGGCGCGGGGATGGTCGTGGTAGATCGCTTCGCAGAAGGTGTGGGTGAACGCGGCGGGCCTCGACGAGACCTCGATTCCGTCCATGGAGGTCTTCCGGCCGCAGTGGGAGAGGTCCACGATGATGCCCAGTTCGTTCATGCGCCCCACGACCTCAACTCCGAAGTCGGAGAGGCCGCCGTCCACCCGCTCGGTACAGCCGCTGCCGAGGCGATTTTGCGAGTTGTAGGTGAGCTGGATGCAGCGGGTCCCGAGTTCGTAGAGCGGATCCAGGTTCTCGAGCACCCCCTCGAGCATGGTGGCGTTTTGGAAGCCGAACAGCACCGCCATCTTCCCCTCCGCCTTCGCCCGCTCGATGTCGGCGGCGGTAGTGGCGTGGACCAGCTTGTCCGGGTTTTCCCGGATGCGGCGGCGCCACTCGGCGAGCGCCCGCGCCGCCACCTGGAAGTTCGGGCTGGGGAGGGTGGTCTGAATCCCGGTGTATCCCGAGCGCTTGACCGCGTCGTACTCCACCTCGTCCCATTCGTAGCCGACGGCCAGCGAATCGATGACCACCGACCGGTCGTAGAGGGCGTCGATCGCCGGGTTCCGTGGGGGTTTTTGCGCGGCGGCTTGCTGCAGGGGGAAGGCGGGTGCACCGACGGAACCGGAAGACGCCCCGAGTGACCGGTGGGCGGTGAGGGAAGCGGCCATCAGGCCGAAAAAGGTGCGTCGCTCCATCGGAAAGAACCTCCGTCAGTCGCCGGTGCCGATCTGGGGTCCGATCTGGGCGGCGTGCTCGGTGGCCGCCTCCACTGCGCTGGCGGCATCGGGGAAGAAGTGGATGCCTTCCTCCGGTTTGAAGTTGGTGGCGTGCATGACCTCGGCGACCTCCGGCTGGACACCCCAGAAATAACAGGTCGTCCCGCTCCGGCCGAGGCTGCGGGCGAGATCCTGAAGCAGCAGGCAGGCGGTCGGGTCAATGAAGTACACGTTCCGCATGCCGAAGACGCAGGCCGGACGCTCGTCGGCGGCCCGGGCGAGCAGGTCCGAAAGGCTGTTCACCGTGCCGTAGAAAAGCGCGCCCCGGAAGGTGATCATCTCTACGCCCGCCGGCATCTCGAAGGGGAGCGGCCTCGGTATCACCAACTCCTCCGAGTCGAACAGCGCCGCGTCGCCGCGCCGCACCTCGAAGATCCCCGAGACGCGCTGGATGAAGATGACCGCCGCGAGCGCGAGGCCGACGGGCAGCACGTAGCGGAGATCCCACAAGAGCGTGGTGCCCAGCGTGCCGACCAGGATGATCCGGTCCCCGATCGGAGCGCGCCAGATGGCCCGCATGCGATCCAGCTCGATCATCCGTCCGGCGACCACCAGCAGCACCGCGGCGAGCGAGGTCAGCGGGATGAACTCGAGAGCCCAGGAGAAGAAGAGGATGAAGACCGCCACGAAAATGGCGTGAAACAGGCCGGCCAGCGGGGACCGCGCCCCGGCAGCGAGGCAGGTCGCGGTGCGAGCCACGCAGCCGCCCACCGGGAAGCCTCCCCAGATCGCCGTCGCGATGTTGCCGAGGCCGAGGGCGGTGAACTCCTGGTTGGGACGGCTGGGCACCCCGCGCGAGCGGCTCGCCATCGAGGCGGCGAGCAGCGATTCGGCGCTCGACAGGAAGGCGATGGCGACCGCGTAGGGCAGCAGGGCTACCCAGAACTCCAGCGAGGGGATGAGGGGCAGCGGCAGCCGGTTGGGCAGATCGCCGAACGTGCTCCCGATGGTGGCCACCGGAAGGTTCAGGAGCCAGGTGGCGAGCGCGCCCACCAGCAGGCCCATGATGTACGAAGGCAGCCTGGGCAGATACCGCTTCGTCAGGACCACCCCGAGGAGCGAGAGGCCGCCGATTGCGAATGTCGTGAGGTCGAAGGCGTCGAGCCGGTTCACGACGCCCTGGATGATGAATATGAAGGAGTGGGAGTGTTCCCCACCGCCGTGTTCGTGGGCGTGGACGGTGCCCGCGAGCCCCAGGAAGGGCACGATCTGTCCGGTGAAAATGATCAGACCCATACCGGTGACGAAACCGGTGATGACCGCCTGCGGCATCGCCTCGATCAGGATGCCGACCCGGGTAATCGCCATCGCGAGCAGGAAGATTCCCGACAGCAGGGTGGCGGCGAGCAGGCCCTCGTAGCCGAACAGTTCGATCACCACGACCGCGATCAGAATGCAGGCCTCGGTCGGGCCGCCGATCTGGAAGCGGCTCGCGGTGAAGAGCGCGATGACCGATCCGCCGATGATGATGCCCACGAGGCCCTTGTCCGGGCTCGCGCCGGCGGCGATCGCGACCACGAGGCCGAGAGGCAGCGCGACCACCGAAACCGTGAGGCCTGCCGACAGGTCGATGTACAGATCGGACCGCGAATACCCCGCCGGCACCACCCTCCGGACCTGCGAGTGCAGCAATGCCACCAAGCGCGTCATGGGCTACCTCCCCGAGGGCGGAGATTATGCCTGCTGCTCTGGGCGGCGAAGTACCTGTTCGTCCCGGAGACAATCTCCGGGCAGTGGCGCGGCGGAACCATTCCGCCTTCGGTCCGTTCCGCAGTGCGGAACCGGTACCGTGTTTCCGGCTTCGCGCCGAATGGCTGCCGTTCGCTGACCACGTCCTGACCACGAGGAACCCACCATGCGCATCCCCGCTTCGATCCTGCCAGTCTCGATCTTGCCAGTCTGGATATTGACTGCCGTCCTTGCCGCGCTGGCGCATCCCGCCGGCGCCGAGACCCGGCTGCTTCGTTTTCCCGATATCCACGGGGACCGCGTCGTCTTCACCTACGCGGGCGACCTCTGGTCCGCCGCCACCGCCGGCGGGACCGCGGTGCGGCTGACCTCCCACCCCGGGCTCGAACTCTTCGCCCGCTTTTCTCCGGACGGCAGCGAGATCGCCTTCACCGGGCAGTACGACGGGGATGAACAGGTCTACGTGATGCCTGCCGGAGGCGGGGTTCCGAAGCAGCTCACCTTCTACCCGGCCACCGGTCCGCTCCCGACCCGCTGGGGACACGACAACATCGTCTATGACTGGTCGCCGGACGGCGAGAAGATCCTCTTCCGTTCGCTGCGGGACGGGAACGGGGTCGCCGAGGGACGCCTCCACGAAGTCCCGCGGGGGGGCGGACTCCCAACGCCGCTCCCCATGCCGCGCGCCGGGGCGGGCGCCTGGTCTCCGGAGGGAGACCAACTCGTTTATTCGCCGCTCTTTCGGGACTTCCGGGCGTGGAAGCGCTACGCGGGCGGCTGGGCGCAGGACCTCTACGTGTTCGATCGCGCCACGCGCGAAGTGACGCAGATCACCGACGACCCGCGCTCCGACCGGGACCCGATGTGGATCGGCTCCCGGATCTTCTTCACCTCCGACCGTTCGGGGACGAACAACCTCTACTCCTACGACACCGGCAGCGGCGACACCCGCGCCTGGACCGGCTCGGAGACCTGGGACGTCCGTTGGCCGGGAAGCGACGCCGCCGGAACGATCGTCTTCGAGCAGGCGGGCACTCTGCACCGTCTCGACACGAACGGTGACGGGGCCCCGGTAGCCATCGAGATCACCGTTCCCACCGACGGCCTGCACAGCCGGCCTTCCCGCGTTTCGGCGGCGGGGAACATCGAGCACTTCGACATCTCGCCGACCGGACAGCGCCTGGTATTGGCCGCCCGGGGGGAGATCTTCTCGGTTCCGGTCGAGAAAGGGGCCACGCGCACCGTGGTCGGGACTCCCGGCGCCCACGAGAAGTGGCCCGCCTGGTCACCGGACGGAACCCGGATCGCCTATATCTCCGACGCGACCGGCGAGGAGGAAATCTACCTGGTCCCCCAATCGGGAGGGGAGGCGCCCCTGCAGCTCACCGAGCGGGGACAGGCGATGCGCTACAACCCGCTCTGGTCGCCGGATGGAGACCAGATCGCCTTCAGCGACAAGGAAGGCCGCCTCTTCGTGCTCACCGTCGCGGACAAGGCGCTCGTCGAGGTCGCGAACGAAAAACACGGCCAGCTGAACGACTACACCTGGTCGCCCCGGGGCGGGCATCTGGCGATGAGCCTGAACGACCCGGGCGGCTTCTCGTCCATCTACATCTGGTCCGCGGGGGACGGTGAGCTGCGCCGGGTGACAGGTCCTTACTTCAACGAGTTCGCTCCCGCCTGGGGCGCGCAGGGGGACTACCTCTTCTATATCAGCGACCGGATGTTCCAGCCGCAGATCGCGGATTTCGAGTGGAACTACGCACTCGATCGGGAGAGCGGAATCTACGCGGTGGCTCTCCGCCCCGATGTTGCCCACCTCTTTCCGCCGGAGAGCGACGAAGAGCCGGCTCCGAAGGAAGAGGATGGTGACGACGATGGTGAAGAGGACAAGGCCGACGAGGCGGACGCGGACGAGGCGGACACTCCGATCGAGATCGTCTTCGCCGGTCTCCAGGACCGGGTGATGCGGGTGCCGGTGGACGAGGACAACTACCAGGGACTCGCCGCGGTGGACGGCTTCCTGCTCTACGCGCGCACCGCGCCTTTCTTCTACGGCCGGAGCCCCGCGAGCCCACCGGAACTCCGGGTTTTCGACCTGAAGGCCCGGAAGGAAGGAACGCTCGCCACCGGGATCTCGGGCTACGCGGTGAGCGGCGACGGGAAGACCGTCGCGGTGCGGGAGGGCGGCTCCTTCAGCCGCTACAACATCGGAACGGACACCGCGTCATCAAAGAAAACCGCCTCCACCGCCGGACTCGAGGCCGATCGGGATCCGAAGGCCGAATGGGTGCAGATCTTCGATGAGGTCTGGCGGCGTTTCCGCGACTTCTTCTACGTCGAAAACCTCCACGGGCACGACTGGGACGACCTCCGCATCCGTTACCGGTCGCTCCTGCCCTACGTCGAGCACCGCTCCGATCTGAACTACGTCATCAGCGAGATGATCGCCGAGCTTCAGGTCTCGCACGCCTACATCCAGGGAGGCGATTTCGAGGTCCCCGACCGGCCGGGAGCGGGATTCCCGGGCGCCCGCTTCGCCTGGGACGAGGACGCGGGACGCTACCGGATCAACCGCATCTTCGAGGGCCACAACGAAGAGCCGCGCTACCGCTCGCCGCTCCGCGAGGTCGGGGTGAATATCTCCGAGGGCGATTACCTGCTCGCGATCGACGGGGTGGAACTCCGCGAGGACGAGAGCCCCTATCGCCAGCTTCTCCACAAGGCCGAGCGGCCGATCGAGTTCACCGTGAATGCCGAGCCGACCTTCGAGGGCGCGCGCAAGGTCACGTTCCGGCCCGTCGGGGACGAGGATCCGCTCATCTATCTGAACAACATCGAGGCCAACCGCCGGCGGGTCGAGGAAGCGACGGGCGGCCGGGTCGGCTACCTCCACATCCCCGACATGGGCGCGAACGGCATCCGTGAGTTCATCAAGTGGTACTACAGCCAGGTCCGCCGCGAAGGCATGATCGTGGACGTTCGCGGGAACGGGGGAGGGAACATCTCCCAGATGCTCATCGAGCGTTTCCGCCGCGAGATCCTGTCGCTCGGCTACTCGCGGACGAGCGAGGCCGCGAGCACCTATCCGGGCGTCGTGCCGCCGCCGCACCTCGTCTGCCTGCTGGACGAATACTCGGGCTCGGACGGCGACATCTTCCCGGCGATGTTCAAGAAGGCCGGGTTGGGGCCGCTCATCGGCAAGCGCAGTTGGGGCGGGGTCATCGGGATCACGAACCGGGGGGCGTTGATCGACGGCGGCGCGGTGAACGTCCCCGAGTTCGGCTTCGCGTCCGCCGAGGGCGAGTGGGTCATCGAGGGCTACGGCGTAGACCCCGACATCGAGGTGGAGAACGACCCGAAGTCGGTGATCGAGGGCGGCGATCCCCAACTCGAACGCGCCATCGCGGAGGTGATGGCGGCGATGGAGGCCGACCCCCGCCCGCTCCCGCCCCGCCCGGGGGACCCGATCCGCACGCGCTGAGGGGGGGTGGCCAGGAGCGCTGGGCAGTTCTCCCGGTGGGGCCCTTCAGACCGGCATCGCGGCCGCAGGCCGCGAAACTCCCATCGCCAATCGCGAGAAAGCGCGGGGACGGCCAGGAGCGCTGGTCTTCAGACCGGCATCGCGGCCGCAGGCCGCGAAACTCCCATCGCCAATCGCGAGAAAGCGCGGGAACGGCTAGGAGCGCCGGTCTTCAGACCGGCATCGCCCGCGTAGCGGGCGAAACTCCCATCGCCAATCCCTTGCATGGCGCAGGAGGCAACCGGGATGGCGCAACGCCACCCACGCGCTGTCAAACGGTGTCAAGCGACACCCAGTTTGTCCCAGATAAACGACACGAACTTTGTCGCCGTCGGAGGGGTCTGTGGTGGCGGAGAGAGGGTCTCCCGGCGGGGGCCGGCACCGCGGCCCGGCGGCACCGCGAAACGCGCTCTGCTGACCCTCCCATCGCGCGCGAAACTGTCGCCGGCGCTGAAGGCGTACCAGCGCTTGCCCCGCAAACCGGGAGGGAACCATGGCGCGAACGAATGAACACGGACAGCCCATCGGGGAGCCTCTCCCCGACGGTTGGAAGCCACCGCCCGCGCCGTCAGCCGTCACGCTCGAGGGAGCGTTCGTACGCGTTGAGCCGCTCGATCCGCCGGCACATGCGGCCGATCTCTTCGAAGCCGGCCGGGTCGACACCACCGGAGCGAGCTGGACCTACCTGCCGGACGGCCCGTTCGAGAGCCTCGATTCCTTTGCGGCATGGCTCTCGAAGAGCGCGTGGGGGCGTGATCGACTCGCCTTCGCGTTCGTCGATAAAGCGTCGGGCAGGGCCCTCGGATTCGGGTCGTATCTGCGCATTTACCCGGCAGCGGGAAGCATCGAAATCGGCTACATCTGGCTCTCACCTCTCCTGCAACGCACGCCGATGTCCACCGAAGCGATGCACCTGCTGATGGCCCATGCCTTCGAGCTCGGATACCGCCGCTACGAGTGGAAGTGCGATGCCCTGAACGCGCCTTCACGGCGGGCGGCGGAACGACTCGGTTTCACGTTCGAGGGGATCTTCCGCCAAGCGATTCACTACAAGGGCCGTAACCGCGACACGGCCTGGTACTCGATCACCGACGCCGAATGGCCGGCCATCCGCGAGGCGCAGCGGGCCTGGCTCCAGCCGGAGAACTTCGATACGGATGGCCGGCAGCGGCGCTCGCTAGAGCGCTTCCGTGGGCCGCCATCCCCGCACACTCGCGCCCGAACCCCATAAACACGGGCCTACGTCAATGACAGATATTGCACCTCTCAAGGAACAGATCAGTTTCGAAGACCTGACCAGAATCGACATCAGAGTAGGAACCATCCTGGAAGTGTCGGACATCGCGGAGTCGAAGAAGTTGGTCCGCCTGAAGGTCGATCTGGGTTTCGCGACCCGCATCGTTGTCGTCGGAATGAAACAGGAACGAGAAGACCCCAGGGAGGTCGAGGGCTCGCAGGCTCTCTTCGTCGTCAATCTGCCACCGCGGAAAATGGCCGGCATTGTCTCGGAAGCGATGCTCTTCGACGTGGGTTATTCCGACAAGATCCTGCCGGCGCTGGCCATACCGGAACGCCGCGTCCCGAATGGGACGCGTGCCGGGTGAGAGCAGGCCCGGCAGAAACGCGTTGGCCAGGGCGGCGGTAGCCCCCCGTACACTCGTCGCTCCGACCCCATGCCCAACCTTCACCCCCTGACCGGCCAGGCCGCCCTCGTCACCGGCGGCACCCGCGGGATCGGCCGCGCGGTCGCCGCCTCCCTCCTGGAAGCGGGGGCTCAGGTGGTGCTCACCGGCACCAGGCGCGAGGCGGCGGAAGAGGTGGCGGCGGAACTCAACCGCGGATCCTCCACTGGCGCTCACGCCCACGGTGCGGCCTGCGATGTCACCGGCGACGCGAGCGTTGCCGATCTTGTCCACCTCGTCCGGGCACGCTGCGGCCGGCTGGACATCCTGGTGAACAACGCCGGGGTGGGGATTTACCGCCCCACTCCGGAGCTCTCGCTGGACGACTTCCGGCAGGTCGTCGACACGAACCTGACGGGCGTCTTCCGGGTGACGAAGGCCTGTTTGCCGCTTCTTTTGCAGGCGGGAGAGGCACCCCACAACGACGCACCCTCGGGCGCGACCATTGTGAACATCGGAAGCCTGGCTGGCCGCCATCCGTTCAAGGGCGGCGTCGCCTACAACGCGTCCAAGTTCGGACTCGTCGGCCTCAGCGAGGCGATGATGCTCGACCTGCGGGGCGAAGGCATCCGGGTGGCGACGGTCATGCCCGGCAGCGTGGCGACCGAATTTGCCGGTCGGTCCCCCGACGACGGCGAGGAGTGGAAGCTCTCCCCCGACGACGTGGCCGAAGCGGTGCTCGCGGTGGTCCTCCAGCGCAGCCAGGCGCTCGCGAGCCGCATCGAGCTGCGTCCGAGCCGACCTCCGGCGAAGCGCCCGCCGGACTGGCGTCTCCGGCGCAAGAGCTGAAGCCCGGGAATCGCGTTCGCAGCCGGCTACGAAGCACCGGAGGTCAAGTGCAGGAAGTCAGCCGTTGCGGTAGATGGTGCTGTAGCCGTTGATGGCGGGGACACCGCCGAGATGGGCGTAGAGGATTCGTGAACCCGCCGGAAAGTAGCCTTTCTTCACCAGATCGATGAGCCCCTGCATGGATTTCCCCTCGTAGACGGGGTCGGTCATCATCCCTTCCAGCCGGGCGGTGAGCCGGATGGCGTCGTTCGTTTCGTCCGACGGCACTCCGTAGGCGGGGTAGGCATAGTCCGCCATCAGGACGAGGTCGTCGTCGGTGATATCTCGTCCCAGCTCGACGAGTTCCGCCGTATTCCGGGCGATGTCCATGACCTGGGCGCGGGTCTGCGCGAAGGTGGCCGAGGCGTCGATGCCGATCACCCGGTCGGCGCGGCCGTCTTTGTGAAAACCCACGAGCATCCCGGCGTGGGTGGAACCGGTGACGGTGCACACGACGATGTAGTCGAAGCGAAAGCCGAGTTCTGCCTCCTGCGCCCGGACCTCCTCGGCGAAGCCGACGAAACCGAGCCCGCCGTACTTGTGCACCGACGCACCGGCCGGGATGGGGTAGGGCTTTCCTCCCTTGGCCTTCACGTCCTCGATGGCGCGTTCCCAGCTTTCCCGGATGCCGATGTCGAAGCCCTGCTCCACGATCTCGATCTCCGCGCCCATCACCCGGCTCAGCAGGATGTTTCCGACGCGGTCATAGAGGACGTCGTGGTACGGCGCCCACTGTTCCTGGACCAGGCGGCACTTCATTCCGAGTTTGGCGGCGACCGCCGCGACCTGCCGCGTGTGGTTCGACTGGATGCCGCCGATCGTGACCAGCGTGTCGGCCCCGGCAGCGATGGCGTCGGGAACGATGTATTCGAGCTTCCGCAGTTTGTTGCCGCCGAAGGCGAGGCCCGAATTGCAGTCCTCCCGCTTGGCGTAGATCTGGACCGCGCCGCCGAGATGCCCCGACAGGCGTTCCAGTCGTTCGATCGGCGTCGGACCGAAGGTCAGCGGGTATCGCTCGAATCGGTCTAACACGGCGTTCCTCCTTTTTTGGCCCCCGGCGAAGCCCTTGATGTCGGCGCGCGACGCTACGCTATGCGAACCAAGGATGAAAGAAAAACCCATGGGAACAGTGGCCAATCAGGAACACATGCGGCGGGCCATCGCGTTGTCCCTTCGGGCGATTCGGACGGACCGTGGATTGCCCTTCGGCGCCGTGATCGTCAGAGACGGCGAGGTCGTCGCCGAGGCTCACAACACGGTGACCTCGGACAACGATCCCACCGCGCACGCCGAGATGAACGCGATCCGGGCCGCCTGCGCCAAGCTCGGGACCTTTCTGCTCGAGGGTTGCGAGATCTACACCTCCGGCGAGCCGTGCCCGATGTGCCTGGCCGCGATCTACTGGGCGCGTCTCGAACGGATCTACTACGCCAACCGCCAGCAGGACGCCCACCGCGTCGGCTTCAGCGACGAGACCCTGTATCGCGAGATTCCGCTTCCTCCGGACCAGCGGCGCATCCCGATGAGCCGCCTCCTCGGGGATGAGGCGCTGGTGGCGTTCTCGGAATGGGATGAGCGGCCGGACAAGGTGACCTACTGAAATCGGTCGTTGCGCCCGACCGGTCACGGATTCCGGGCGCGGCGGGCATCGTTGGTTCGGGGTGAACGGCAAGCTGGCCGGTTGAGATGACGGAGCCCGAGTTCTACCGGTGGGTGGTGTGGGCGATCTTCGGGTCGGCCGTGGTGACCTTCCTGTATCTGCTCCGCAGGCCGGCTCCTTACGGCCGCCACTATCGGGGCGCCGGTTGGGGGCCGAGCATCCCCAACAAGGTCGGCTGGATCGTAATGGAATGGCCGGCGGTCTTCCTCTTCCTGCTCATCTACTTCGGGGGTGAGCACGCCTGGGACATCGTGCCGCTGGTGTTCCTGGTCATGTGGCAGTGCCACTATCTGAACCGGTCGTTCATCTATCCGCTCAGAACCCGAACCAGGGGGAGGATGCCGATTCTTGTCGTGCTCTCAGGGTACGTCTTCAACTGTCTGAACGTCTACGTCAATGCCTACTTCATCTCGGACATCGGCCAGTATGCCGTCTCTTGGCTCGTAGATCCCCGATTCTTGATCGGCGTGGCGATGTTTGTCGTTGGAATGTCTCTGAACATACATTCCGACAATGTCCTCCTGCGTCTTCGAAAGCATCGAAAGACAGAATATGTCGTTCCGAGCGGCGGAGCGTTCCGCTTCATCTCATGTCCCAACTATCTCGGCGAGATCCTCGAGTGGACCGGTTGGGCGGTGGCGACGTGGTCGCTCGGCGGGCTCGCCTTTTGCGTCTTCACGGCCGCGAACCTGGTCCCCCGGGCGCGCAGCAACCACCGCTGGTACCAAGAAAATTTCCCCGACTACCCGGCCAACCGCCGCGCCCTCATCCCCGGGGTGTTCTGAGAGGAAGCGCAGGAACGCCGGCCAGTTGCTGTGAAAACACACTCGCGGCGGGACGCGGACAGCCGGTATGGCGCGCCGGCACGGAACGCCGGTGTTCACACCGGCACCGCGCGGGAGCGCGAAACCAGCGCCGATGGCGTGGCGCCATGCCAAGGTGAGAGCTGCGTCTTTTTTGTGACGGGCGAGGGTGTGCAGGAGGACCCGATCATGAGGGTTTCTCGCGGTGGGTGCCGTCACCGCTCGCCGGGAGGCGGGTGAAATAGCGACGCCCCCCGGAGCCTCCAGGTGAGAAGAAATCGCTCGGAATTCCGTCATTACCTGGTGGCGGGGAATTTTCGCGACCCTCCCCGCCGATTCGGCTGGGTCGCTCCCGAACCCGAGGAGGTTCTCCATGCAGAACCGTCACCCAGGCGACGCCGTCGCGGAATCCACCGAGAAGCGGCCAGGGGCGGTTGCCCCCACCCGCGACGCAAAGTACTCTCGTTCCCGGAGCGGCAACGGGCAATTGACCGAGAACGGGCCGGGGGCGGCAACCCAGCAGGCGGGCGGTGGAAACGGCGGTGAGCCCACCATCCGCGAGTTGCAGACCGGCATCCAGGCGAACCGTCAGCGGATCATCCGGCTGGAGAAACAGACGAAGAAGGGGTTCAAGCGAACGCATCGGGAAATCAGGGAGCTGCGCGGCGGTCAGACCCGGATGGCCGGCGAACTCAGGGAACTGTGCGATCTCCAGCGCGAGATGCGGGGACAGATGCGCGCCATGATCTGGATCATGGGGGTAATCGGAGGAGTCACCGTCCTCGCCGTCCTTGGCGGTGTGCTGATTCCGGCGGTCGCCCGCCTGATGGCGCCTCTCGGCGCGGGCTAAGCCACCGCCATGGGGCCCTTCCGACGGGCATCGCAGAGCCCGCTAGGTCTGCGAACGCGCGTCTCCGACAGCTTGGGCGGTGCGACGTCAGCCGATCTGCGTCCCAAACGCCGCCGGTAGCGCCACTTCCAGGATCTCAAGATCATCGGACGGCTCCCGGATCGCCACCGCCAGGTGCGGCGGCAGCACGAAGGCGTCCCCCGCGGTGAGCGCGTGGTTCGGATGGTCTTCGACACCTAGCGTTACCGACCCCGCCCGGACGAACCCGAACAGGATGTCGGTGTCGTGGCAAGTCGCGGGAACCGCCTTGCCGAGAATCCGCCGCGCCACTTGAACCCCGGCGACTCCCTTGGTCGCAGCTCCGATTCCGGTCTCCCGCGCCTCAAACCCCGGAATCCGCCACGGCTCCCAGGTCGCCTTGGCCTCCCGGTGCAGGACGAACTTCGTGCCGTGGAACTCGCGCTCCGGACGGAAGTGCGGGGTGGGGAGCTCCATCTCGTGGTCCACTCTGGTCAGGTGCTCGGCGGGAACGCCGATCTCGATCACCTCGACCCCTGCCGAGGCCTCGATGACCCGGTGGCGGATCTCCGGGGGCTGGATCACGCAATCCCCGGCGCCCAGCACGAACGGCGGCCCCTGGTCCTCGTAGACGAGCCGCACCCACCCGCGGTGGCAGAAGATGAGCTGGAAGCCGACCGTATGGAAGTGGACCAAGTCGGCAACCGGGCCCGCCTCGGCGATGCGGATGTGCGAGGCGATGATGGCGCCGCCGAGGCGGTCGGGGAGCAGGTCGCGGTAGTGCATACCCGCGCGGCCGATGACCCAGGACTCGGCGTCTACGAGCCGCCGCACCACGAACTCGTGCGAAGACTTGGGGATGATTAGTGGGGGATTTGCGTCTTCGATGGAGACCTGGTGGCCGCCGGGGGTGGTGAGGCTGGTCCGACCGCCAGCAAATGCGGCCGGGTCATCGGCGTAGAGCCGTAGCGCCACCGGCGCGACATCGGTGCTCCGCTCCAGGAGGATCGCCGCGCCGTGACCGGATAGCGCGGCGAACGAGGGGTAATCGGCGGGCCAGATCCGATCGAGCCGGAAACCGAGCGCGTCGATGAAACAGCGCATGTCCCCGTCGAAGTCCGAGGTGGGGACACGGATCTCGGCGCGGCGGATCAGGTCCGTCCGCGTTTCGGGCGTGGTTGCGGTCGCCGCAGCGTCAGGCATCGTCGGTTCGGCAGAGGCTATCGCGCAGCGAGGCTGCGGTAGCTTTCCCCGCCCACCGAACGGAGACAAGCTCATGACAACGCAGCCGATCACCACCGCGCTCTTCGATTTCCTGCGCGACCTGCGGGAGAACAACGACCGCGAGTGGTTCGCGGCCAACAAGGGCCGCTACCTCGCCGAGGTGCGCGACCCGATGCTGGACTTCATCGGCGCCTTTGCCGCGCCGCTCGCCGAGATCAGCCCCCATTTCGTGGCCGACCCGCGGCCGAACGGCGGATCGCTGTTCCGCATCTATCGGGACACGCGTTTCTCGCGGGACAAGACGCCATACAAGACGAACGCGGGGGCGCATTTCCGCCACGCCGCGGGAAAGGACGCGCACGCGCCCGGCTTCTATCTCCATCTGGAGCCCGGGATGTGCTTCGCCGGGTGCGGGGTGTGGCGGCCGGATGGCCCGACCGTGACGAAGATCCGGGAGGCGATCGACGGTGAGCGGGATGCCTGGACGCGTGTGACGACTGCGCGGGACTTCACCGAGACGTTTGCGTTGGAGGGGGACTCGTTGAAGCGGCCGCCGCGGGGTTATGAGGCGGACCACCCGCTGGTGGAGGACCTGAAGCGCAAGGATTTCGTCGCGGCTATGAACTTTTCGGAGGGTGAGGTGCTGGAGGTGGACTTTTTGGACTGGTTCGCGGGGGTCGCTCGGCGGGGGGCGCCGTTCGTGGAGTTCCTGTCGAGCGCGGTGGGGGTGGAGTTCTAGGGATCCGTCTGAGCGGACCGAGGCGGCGGGTGGCCATCAGGGGTCGGTCTGCGAGCTCATCGCGCCTACCATGATCAACGAGTTGATCGAAGCGCGGGCGCACGCATTCGTGTCCGCGTTCAGCCAGGGGAGCCGAGATGCGAAGGATTCGATTCCTAGTGAAGGACAAGTCGAAGGACCTGCTGCCGCCGAAGAAAAGACCTCGGTCCACGATCCAGAAGGACAGATTGATTGCGCTCAAGAAAGAGGCACTTGAGGCTTTGAGGCTTCAGGCATCCGGTCCCTTCGAGAACGAAGTTCGACTTGCACTTAGCGTTCATGTCGGATTCGCGCTAGAAAACAAGTCCGGTAACAGAGGATCCGGTGACCTAGACAATTTTGTTGCCGGCGTGTGTGACGGGCTAAAGAAAGCAGACTCAGAGGAATATGTGATCTCCGACGATTCAAAGGTCGTGAAGATCTACGCCGAAAAATTGGTTGGTCCCGACGATCACTCTTGGTACGAAATCGTATTGGAGGGGGAATGACGGAATGGCCTTTGGGCAAGGCCATCGCTGCTCGTTCTATGTCACCTACGGCAGGTTCAGCTGCCAGGACACGCCGAAGCGGTCCTGCACCCAGGCGAAGCGGCGGCTGAAGCCGTAGTTGTCGAGCGGCATCAGGAATTTGCCGCCTTCGACGAGGGCGGTGCTGAGTTCAGCGATCTCCTCTTCGCTCCGGCACGCGACGAATAGCGAGATCGCCGGCGTGAAGGTGAAGTCGTGGGAGACGTAACTGTCGTTCAGGAGCACGGGCTGGCCGCGGAGGGAGATGGAAGCGAGCATCACGGAGCCTTCCGGCCCGGGGCCGTCCGGGCCGTATTTCTGGACGTTCAGGATCTCGCTGTCCGGGATCGTCCGGACGTAGAGGTTCATGGCTTCTTCGGCTTGGCCCTCGAACATGAGGAAGGGGGTGACGGCGTTTTGCATGGGTGCCTCCGGGGGGATTGTGGACGGCGGTGCGCGGTGAGGGGGATTGGAATTGTGCGGTTTCGCCGCGCTCCGCGCGGCGGTGCCGACCGGAGGTCGGCGCTCCAAGCCGTCCCCGCGCTCTTTCTTGATCGGCGGAGGGAGTTTCGCCCGCTGCGCGGGCGATGCCGGTCGGAGACCGGCGTTCCAAGCCGTCCCCGCGCTTGTTCTCCGGTGGCGATGTGCGGTTTCGCCGCGCTCCGCGCGGGCGGTGCCGGTCGGAGGTCGGCGTTCCCAGGCGTCCCCGCGCCTTTTCTCGGTTAGCGATGGGAGTTTCACGGCCTTCGGCCGCGATGCCGGTCTGAAGGGCCCCACCGCGAGAACTGCCCAGCGCTCCTAGCGGTCCCTGCGCTTTTTCTCGGTTGGCGATGGGAGTTTCGCGGCCTTTGGCCGCGATGCCGGTCTGAAGACCGGCGCTCCTTTCAGATAGGCGGCGCGGAGGGGGGGCTTTTGGACCTTGCCGGAGGGGGTGCGGGGGATTGTGTCCACGAAGACGATCTCGCGGGGGCGCTTGTAGCGGGCGAGGCGGCTCTCGCAGTGGGCGATGAGCTCCTCCGCGGTGACATCCGCTTCCCGGGCCACGTAGGCCACCGGCGCCTCCCCCCAGCGCTCGTCCGGGACGCCGAAGACGGTGCAGTCCTCGACCGCGGGGTGGCTCGCGAGCGCGGTCTCGACCTCGGAGGGGTAGATGTTGAAACCCCCTGAAATGATGACTTCGCGGGACCTGCCGACCAGGCGGATGTACCCCTCGGCGTCTGCCACCGCGAGATCTCCCGTCCATCCCCAGCCGTCGCGGAAATAACGGGCGGTTTCCTCCTCGTCCTCGAAGTAGCCCTCCATCAGGAACGGGCCCCGCGCCACCACCTCTCCGATGGTGCCTCGCGGGACCTCGTTTCCGTCCGGGTCCACGATCCGGAGGTCCACCCCCGCCGCCGCCTGACCGACGGTGCCGGCGTGCGTCCCGGTGTCCCGGGGTTTGAGGATCGTGAGCGGTCCGGTCTCGGATTGTCCGTAGTGATCGGTGTAACCGCAGTGCGGCAGGGCCTTCCGGCACTGCTCGATCAGACCCGGAGGCGTCGGCGCGCCACCCACCCCGATGTTTCTGAGCGAAGCCAGCCGCTCCCGATCGAAAGCGGGGGAGCGGAGCAGGTCGCGGACCTGGACCGGTACCAGGAACACCGATGAGATGCGGTGGCGCTCGGTTTCCGCGATGAACTCCGCGGGATCCCACTTGCGGAAGATCACGGCGGTGCTCCCGACGAGGATCGAGGCTTGGTACCAGATCATCAATCCGACGGCGTGAAACATGGGGGTCACCACGCCGACGACGTCCTGAGCTGTGACCTGGTGCTCGCGGGCGGTGCTGGCCGCCGAGACGAAGCGCGCGGTGTGACTGACCACCGCCCCCTTCGGGCGGCCCGTGGTGCCGCCGGTGAACGTCATGGCGACGGGCGCCGCCGGGTCGATTTCCCCATGGATTTCCGGGTCCGGAGCGGTGTCTGGCTGGGCCGCGAGCGTTTCCTCGAGCGCCGGAGCGCCGATGACGATCACCGTCGGGATGGCCGCCAGGCAGTCGTCACCTAGCCGACTGTGGACAGCGGAATCCACCACCAGCACCCGCGGGCGGGTGCGCTCCAGGATGTCGGCAATCTCGGCCGCCGCGTAGAGCGGCGGAATGTGCACCAACACGCTGCCGGCCCGGGCGTTTCCGAAATGGACAACGCCGTATTCCGGGCTGTTGAACAGCAGGCTCGCGACCCGGTCGCCGGGGCCTACCCCCGCCGAGATCAGCAAGTTCGCGAAGCGGTTCGCCAGCCGGTCGTACTCCCCGAAGTCGAACCGCCGGTCGCCGGCGATGACCGCCGTCTTCCGCGGCGCCCGCCGGGCGGCAAGCCGCAGGATTTCGCCGAGCGTCAAGAAACTGTCGCCGGGCTCAGACGGCTCCCACGCTCCGGTCTTCCGGCAGGCGGCACATGCGCTCCATGGGCTCGAAGATGCTCTCCACCCCCGAGCCGAAGACGTTGCCGGCCAGGATGTCGATGACTCCCTGCCGGCATTCCGGATGCGCCCTCAGGAAGTCCGCGAAGTTGAAGTGGCGGTCGTAGAAGGCGTACACCAGTTTGCGGAAGGCGCGCATTCCCGCGAGGAACTCGCCGGCGAAGGCTCCGAGCGCGGCGCCGGAGAGGTCGCCCTTGGTCAGACAATGACAAATAGTGTCGGCCGCCAGCTCTCCGGACTTGAGAGCCAGCAGCACCCCGGTCGAATAGATGGGATCCAGGAACGCGAAGGCGTCGCCGACGAGCACCCAGCCGTCTCCGGCGATACGCTCCGCGCAGTAGGAAAAATCCTGAACGACCCTGACGGGAAAACCCTGCTCGGCGCCGGCCACGCGCTCCTCGACGGCCGGACAATTCCGGATCTCCGCTTCGAACCGGGTCTGGGCATCGCTCCCTCGTCCCAACAGGTATTCCAGGTCGCCCACCACTCCGACGCTCACGACGTCGTCGGCGAGCGGGATGTACCAGAACCACGAAGCGCGGTTCCGGGTGTGCATGATCAGGGTGGCGCCTTCGTCGATGCCGGGGTCGCGGCGTGCCCCCCGAAAGTGAGAGAAGATGGAGACCTTCTTGAGATTCGGCTCCGCTACTCGAAGTCCCAGTTTCCTGGCCAGCAGGGCATTGCGTCCGGTGGCGTCCACCACCACCCGCGCCGGAATCTCCGCAACGGCTCCGGTCGCCTCCTGCGCCCGGATCCCGACCGCCTGCTCCCCATCGAACATCACGTCCCGTACCTGGACGCCGCGGCGGAACTGAACCCCCAGTTCCACCGCCCGCTCCAGCAGCAGGCCATCGAACTCGCTGCGCCGTACCTGCCAGGTGGTGGAGCGCTCGTGGGGATCGGTCTCCGAGAAGTAGAAGGGTGCGGAACCCTTGCCCGAAGCGCTGAAGAACTGGACGCTGTGTTTGCGCTGGAAGTGACTCTTCTTGAGGCGCTCGACGAGTCCCAACCGCTCGAACGTGCCATAGGTATAGGGCACGAGGGATTCTCCGACCTTGAACGGCGGCCTTTTCTCGCGCTCCAGCAGGCCGACGCGAAAACCCTGCTCCGCGACCAGCGCGGCCACCGTGCTGCCGGCCGGTCCGCCGCCCATCACGACGACGTCAAGGGGTTCCGGAAACACGGTGTCGGAGAGGGAAGCGAACCGACGGCCGATCCCCGTCAGACGTAGGCGACGCCCCGGTTCGCGGGTTCGTAGAACTCGGGAAGCAGAGAATCCACCCGCATCAGGCCCTGGGAAGTCAGCCGGATCTCGTCCCCGTAGAGCGTCACCATGCTCTCCTGCTTCAGCTTGCTGAACGCCGAACCGAACTCGTCGGTCAGCTCGACGCCGAATTTGTCGCGGAAGTACGTGGGGTCGAGGTGTCCCAGTTTCAGTTGCAGGATGGTTTCGCGGATCAGCCGTTCCCGCGACGATGTGGGGAACGCGCGGTCAAGGGGCAACGAGCCCGCTTCGAGCGCCGAAAGATAGGCGTCCCACGAAGAGGTGTTCTGGTAGTGCACGCCCTGCAGATATCCGAACGAAGCGACCCCGGTCGCCAGCATGTCGGAACCGCGCCATAAAGCGTCACGGTAGACGAAGCTGGTGCGGCGGCCCTTCTTCTTTACCGTGTAGGCGCTCGAGGGTTCGTAGCCGGCGGCGGCGAACTCTTCGAACGCGTACGCGTGCCAGTCGCGCCGCGTCTGCCAGCTGGCGAAGAGCGGAGCTTCCCCGTCGCTTCCCAGGATCTTTTGCGCGTACACCGTGTTGTAGGGCAGTTCCATCTGATAGACGGTGATGCTGTCGGGGTCGAGATCGATCGTCTCCTGCACGGTCCGTCGCCAGAGGTCCCAGGTCTCGCCCAGCATGCCGGCGATCAGGTCCACGTTGACCTGCTCGAAGTCGACCTCCCGGATCCAGGGCATGCACCGGTGGATTTCCGGCGTCGTGTGGGCGCGCCCGTTTTCCCGGAGGATCTCGTCGTTCATGTTCTCAAGGCCCAGGCTCAGCCGGGTGACCCCGATGTCCTTGATCGCATGGACCTTGGCCCGGGTGAGGGTGCCCGGTTCGCACTCGAACGCCACCTCCTCCAGCTCGGACCAGGAGAAGGCGTCCTTCAGGCGAACGACCAGCCCGAGAAGCTGCTTGGGACTGATGAACGAGGGCGTCCCGCCGCCGAAATAGACGAAGCGGAGGGGCCGGCCCAGGGCGGCCGGCTGCGTCGCATAGAGCTCGACCTCCCGCCCCAGGGCGTTCAGATACCGTCCGACTTCCTTGCTGTTCTTGTCGGTATAGACCCGGAAATAGCAGAACTTGCAGCGTTTCCGGCAGAAGGGAATGTGGAGGTAGAGCCCGAGGCTGTCCGTTCCGGGGCCCGGGGGCCGGCCGAGGGCATTGTGGAACGCGGGAAGGTGGTCCGGACTCCAGCGGGAGTACGGCGGGTAGTTGGAGACGAAGACGTTGCCGAGGTCGGATTCGCGAGTTGGCTCGGTCATTGCTCAGATCCCGGCATTAGCGGGAATCCCGCCCCGGGGTCGGCGATCTGGCCGGCCCCGCGGGGGGAGTCGGATTCTACCGGGGGAGGCGGTTCCGGGACCGTCCCGCCGGGGGACGAGCATCGGATCAGCGACGGCTCAGCGTTACCGGTAACCCGTGGCGCGGCTTCAGCGTGACCTTGGCAGCCACTTCGATCGGATGGTCCGGCACCACCCGGACGCGGAAGCGCTGGACGATCTGGGCCAATACGAGCTGAATTTCGAGCATCGCCATGCCGGCCCCGATACAGGTTCTCGGGCCCGCACCGAACGGCAGATACGAGAAGAAATGCCGATTCTTGCTGCGTTCCGGATGGAAGCGCTCCGGGTCGAATCGCTCGGCGTCGGGCCAGAACTCCGGGTGCCGGTGCAGGGCGTAGGGAACGATGGCCACGTAGGCGCGCGCTGGTAGGCGATATCCGTCGAACACTTCTTCATGCTCTGCGCGCCGAGCGAAGGCCCACACCGGGGGATAGAGGCGCATCGCTTCCTGAACGACCTGTTTCAAGTACGGGAAATGTGACACGTTTTGTCCCGTTAGCGATTCTCCGCCGAGCCCGGAAGCGAGGTGGTGCACCAATTCCGCTTCGACCTCCGGATGGGTTGCGAGCAGGTAGAGAGTCCACGAGAGTGCCGTGGCTGACGTTTCGTGTCCTGCCAGCATGAGGGTCACCACTTCGTCGCGGAGCTGGCGGTCGTCCATGCCCTCGTTCGAATCCTCGTCACGCGCCTGAATCAGGCGGTCGAGGATGTCCCCGGTCCCGTCGCCGGCGCGGCTGCGGGTGGCGAGTATTCCGTAGACGACGCTGTCCAGCCGCTTCCGGGCGCGGTTGAACTTGCGGTTGTAGGGGGTGGGAAGCCAGGAATAGAGGGTCATCAGGGCGCGCGGTTCGAAAGGCTGCAGGTTGGTGATTTCCGAAATCTCACGAACTTCGTCGGCATAGCCCTCGATGTTGCGTCCGAACAGGGTCGCTCCGACGATCCGGAACGTGAGCTTGCTCATCTCCCGGTCGAGCCAGATGCGGTCGTCGCCCACCCGCCGATCCCACTCGTCCAGCATGGACGCCGCGAGCGCGTTGATCGTCCGGTCGAAGCTCTGGACCGTCCGGTGGCTGAAGGAAGGCTGGACGAGTCGCCGCTGCCGGACCCAGTCGGGCCCGTCGTTCGTAACGAGGCCGTTCCCCATGATCCGCGAGAGCACGCGGTAGCCCAGCGTCTTCTTGGAAAAATGCTCGTAGCTCTGCGAGAGGACCGGACGCACGAACTCGGGGTGGTTCACGAGATAGGCGTCTCGAAGGCTGCGCCAAAGAAAGAAGTCGCCGTACTCGCGGAGCGTTTCGTGCATGCAGGTATGCGGTGACCGCTGGTAATCCAGAAATCTGTGGAACCGCGGGGTCGTGGGGGGGCGGCGTTCGCCGCGCATACCGGGCGTGGTATCTATCCGGCCGCGGGAGCAACGCCCCCGTCCGCGTCGAGAAAGCCATAGACGGCACCGCCAAGGATGGTCACGTAAAGGTTGTCGAAGGTCTACGCTAGCACGCGCCTCCGGCCCGCGGCGGCGGCCTCCGGTCGGAACCCGTTCGGCAGTTTCCGGCGCGTCGTTCCCATGGGCTCCGGCCGATGGCCAATGGGCTCCGGCCGATGGGCTTCGGGGGGTGTCCGCAGGTACGGGGCTCAGCGATACGCAAGCGTTGCCGGAATTCCGTTACGTGGCGTCAAGACGACCCCACCCTGCACCTGAACGGGGTATTCGGGAGGAACGCGTAGCTTGAAACGCTGCACGATTTGGGCAAGGATCAATTGCACCTGACGCATTGCCAAACCGGCGCCGATACACGTTCTTGCCCCCGCGCCGAACGGCAAATAGGCATAGAAGTGACGGTTCTTGATTCGGTCGGGACGAAATCGGTCCGGATCGAAGCGTTCCGGGTCGGGCCAGAACTCAGGGTTCCGATGCAGCGTGTACGGGACGACACCGACGTAGGCTTTCGCCGGAAGCACATATCCGTCGAACTCGCTCTTCCGCTCGGCCCTGCGCGGGAGGATCCACACCGGCGGATAGAGACGCATCGACTCCTGGACGACACGCTTCAGCAGGGGAAGTCGGGCGAGATCGTCGGCGGTGGCCGGAGCGCCGTTCAAACGCGCGGTCAGCGCGTCGGCCAACTGGGTCTGCACGCGAGGGTTCATGGCGAGCAGATACAGCGTCCAGACCAGGGCGTTGGTGGTGGGAACCTGACTCGACATCATGAACGTGACAATTTGGTCGCGGATCTTTCTGTCGTTGCTCCGTCCGTTGCCCGCCTCGTCGCCAGCGTGGATCAACCAGCTCAGAATGTCGTCGCCACGGGTCCCGTCGCGACGTCGAGCGGCGATGGATTCGTAGGCGATCTTGTCGAGACGCCGGCGAATGGCGCGGAATTTGAAGTTGTGAGGTGTCGGGATCCACGATTGGAGCGTCATTAGCGACTCCAAACCGCGCGTGCTCGTGTTGATTACCGGGAGGAACTCTATGAGGTCGTCGAAATCGCGACTCTCGCGGCCCAACACGATAGAACTCGTGATCCTGGCGGTCAGGTAGTCCACATCGCGGTCAATCCACACGGTCTCCCCGGGAACACGGGTTTCCCAACCGGCGAGAAACGACGATGTGAAGGAGTTGATCACTTCATCAAAACGACCCACACCACCGAAGAAGGGCTGCATGTGTTCCCGTTGCTCGTGCCACTCCGAGCCTTCGGCGCAAAGCAGGCCGTCACCCAGGTAACCCGCCAGCACGCGGTAGTCCAAGAGATTCTTCGAGAAACCCTCGGAGCTGTGCGACAAAACCTGGCGCACGTAGTCAGGATGATTGACGAAATAGAGAACGTATAGACCGCGCCAACAGACGAAATCGCCGTATTTGCGAAACATGTCGAGAAAGATCTCGTGCGGTTCGGTCATCGCCCGCCCGTACTGGTAGAACAGCGGCGGCGAAGGAGGCCGCCGAGTAGAACGGCGGATGACCGGGAAGACCACGATCAGATCAACAGCGCAAGAGACGGCCGCGGCTGCTGGGTCAACAAACGGGGAGACAAGCCCGCAGCGCGGGGGACCGCGGCGCCGGAGCGGCGCCGCGCGCTGCCGCGCCACAGGAGGGGACGAAGGGCGACTACGGGAGGTGTCTCCCAGTCGGCTCTCGACACAGAATGCCTAACCTAGCACCACTGCCGCAGCCCGGAGAACGTCTCCGACGGAATCCGCCGCGTAGCGTTCCCCGGCCTCGGCAGACAGCGGGGGGGTCAGCGTTCCCGTCGTGATGATCTCGCCGGCCCGGAGCGGGTTCCCCTGGGCCGCCGCCATTTCGGCCAGCACTCCGACGGCGTCCAGCGGGTTCCCGAGGACCATGCGTCCCGCTCCGTCGGCCACGTGTTCGGCGGCCGCGGGATCGGCCGCGGGTGCCCGGTTCATGGAAACGGTGAGGGTGGCCATGGCCGCGGCGGTGGCTTCCGGATCGGTCACCGGCAGAAGCGGCCCCACGGCGAGCCCGTGATGGATCCCACCGGCGGCTACCGCGTCAGCGGGGCGCATGTTCCAGCCGGGATACGGCGAGTCCACGACCTCGAAGCCCAGGCCGATCTCGGCGACGTGGCGGGCGACCGCGGCGCCCCGGTCTCCCGTTTCGGGGGCACAACGGAGCACGACCACCACCTCGCACTCGATCTTCGGCTCGACGGCACCCGCCATCGATATGGTCGGGGCTTCGCCGCCGGAGCCGGTCCGGGTCACGGACTCCTCGAACATGGAGCCCCAGACCGGCTCGGTCAGGCCGGCCTTTTCCCAGAGCGCGGGGTTCGTGAACCCGATCTTGCGCCCCACCACCGGGGACCGGGCGGCCCGGCGGCAGGCGACGATCCCGGCCACCTGGTACGCCTGGGCAAGACCGAACCCGGAGACACGGCCGGTGAAGGGGGCGAGGCGGCCGCCGGCGGCGCTCGCAGCGATGATTTCCTCGGCGATCACAACCGGATCGAACGATGGGTCAGGCATAAAGTTCCTCCTTGGGCAGTGTACGGATTCGCCCGCCCGGCCCGGCGCGGTACAGTCGGGCGCCTTCGAGGCGCGTCCGACCTGTTCAGCATTTCCGTCCGGGACCACGTGATGTGCTCCCACTCGCTGCGCGGCGAGATCTTCGGCCCGGCCCAGAACCGCCACGGGGCCACCTACGCAGTCACCGCCGAGTTCCGCGGCCCGGAGCTTGACGAACACGGCGTGCTGCTGGATCTCGGTTGGGCCAAGGAGGCGCTCGGCGACGCCCTCGCGCCGCTCCGCTACGCGGACCTCGACGAGGTGTTCCCGGGCGAGAACACCACCACCGAGTTCCTCTGCCGCCATGTGCACGGGGAGCTGGCGCGGCGAGCTCCGGCGGGCTTCGAGGGCGTCATCCGGGTGGAGCTCGTCGAAAATCCGCTGATGGCGGCTGCCTACGAAGCCCCCGTCACCAACCGCTCCTGAAGGAGTTCCGCTTGTCTGACGACGATCGTTCCCAGAGCCTCGATACCCGCGCCGTCCACGAAGGCGCGCTGCACCCCCGTCCGTTCGGCGCGGTCTCGACGCCGGTGTTCCAGACCGCGAACTTCGAGTACCACGGCGAGGAGTACCACGACGTCGGGTACCTGCGGCTCTCGAACAGCCCGAACCACGCCGTGCTCCACCGGCGGATCGCTTCGCTGGAGGGAGCCGAGGACGCCCTCGTCACCGGGAGCGGCATGGCGGCGATCTCGTCGGCGCTCCTCACGTTTCTGAACGCGGGGGATCACCTGTTGGTCCAGGACGTGGTGTACGGCGGAACCGCCAACATGCTGGAGCACGACCTGCCTCGTTGGGGGATCAACCACACCAAGATCGATCCGCAGGACCCGGCGTCCTGGGAGGCGGCGCTCACGCCTTCGACGCGGTTGATCTACGTCGAGACCCTGACCAATCCACTGGTTCAGATGGCCGATCTGGAGGCGGTAGCAGCGTTCGCACGGGGAAACGGTCTGATCTCCATGATCGACAACACCTTCGCGAGCCCGGTGCTCTGCCGCCCGGCCGAACTCGGCTTCGATCTGGTGATGGAGAGCGCCACCAAGTACATGAACGGGCACAACGACCTGGTGGCGGGCGCGATTTCCGGTTCCGCGGAACGGGTGCGCCGGATCAAGCTCACGCTCGATCATCTCGGTGGTTCGCTCGATCCGCACGCGTGTGTGCTTCTGGAACGGGGGCTCAAGACCATCGGCCTCCGGGTGCGCCGGCAGTCGGCGAACGCGCTTGAAGTCGCCCGCTTCCTCGAGGGACGTCCCGAGATCGCCGAGATCCACTATCCCGGCTTGGCCTCGCACGCCCAGCACGCCCGGGCCGCCCGCCTGCTCGGCGGCGGCTTCGGGGGGATGCTGGCGTTTGTGCACGCGGGCGGCGGGGAGGCGGCCGACGCCTTCGCGTCGCGCCTCGACCTTCCGACGGTGGCGGCCAGCCTCGGCGGAGTCGAATCGCTCATCATCCGTCCGTCCGCCGCCATCCACAGCGGCCTTCCGCCGGAAGCGCGCGCCGCCATGGGCATCAACGAGGGGCTCATGCGGTTTTCCACCGGGGTCGAGGCGGCGGAAGACCTGATCGCCGACTTCGCGCGGGCCCTCTGACGCCGGAACCGTTGCACCCGAGCGGATCGCCGGCCGGCAGACCGGAGTTCCCGCCGCTCCCGGAGGAGCGCTTCGGGATCATCTACGCGGACCCGCCGTGGGACTACAAGGGCCAACTCCAGCATGCGGGCCCGGCGAGCGGCGACACCGGCGGGGCGATCCGGCACTACGCCACCGTCACCCTCCAGGATCTGAAACAGCTCCCGATCGGGAAGATCGCGGCGGAAAACTGCCTCCTCTTCCTGTGGGCCACGAATCCCCATCTCGACCAGGCGATCGAGCTGGGGAAGGCCTGGGGATTCGCCTGGGCGACCGTGGCCTTCGTCTGGGACAAGGCCCGGGTGAATCCCGGCTTCTACACGCTGAGCCAGTGCGAGTTGTGTCTCGTGTTCCGGCGCGGCCGGATCCCGACGCCGCGGGGGGCGCGCAACGAGCGGCAACTCGTCCGCGCGGAACGGGGAGCCCATTCGGAGAAGCCGGAAGAAGTGCGGCGCCGGATCGAGCGGATGTTCCCCGAACAGGCGAAGGTCGAGCTGTTCGCCCGGCGGGAGGTTCCCGGCTGGCGCGCGTGGGGATTGGAGATCGGTTCGGGTCCCGAGGCCCCGGGGCGGTGGACCGCCGGTTGAGCACCGCCGAAGCCGTGAACGGCCGCGCGCGCCGTTAGCAGCCCGGCGGGCGGGCGGGCTGTCCCGGTGGCGGGGGCGGGCGGTGTGCCGCGGTGCCGGGTGGGGAACCGGCCGGGAGGGGCGCCACGGCGCCAGCGGGGGATGGGTGACGCGCAGGCGCGGCCGGCGCCATCTGGACTGTTGGGGTTCCAGCGCGGGGCTGCATTTTCACAGCAACTGCCCAGAGGTCGGCGTTCCCGTGCCGGCGCGGAGCGCCGGGCGGTTCGGAAGGGGCGCGCGCCCACCAAAAGAACCAGCGGTCGGCCGTCGTTCCGGTCAGGCGCCCCCCTTCCGGACCGCTACGCACTGCTAGAGTCCGGTTCGTGGCTTGGTGGATCTGGGTTACGGCCGGGGTCGTCCTTGCCGCGATTGAATTGCTGGCCGGCGGGGAACTATGGCTGCTCTTCGCCGGGATCGCGGCGATCATCGTCGGCCTGCTGGCCGGTGCCGGAATGACCAGTCTGGCGCTGCAATTCCTGGTTTTCTCCCTCCTCGCGGTTTCGGCCTTCTTCCTGAGGCGCCGCCTCGCCGCGCCCGTGGAGACGGGCCGCGTTGGGAGCGACTCGCTGGTCGGAGAGACCGGAACCGCAATCTCGGCCATCCGGCCGGGCAAGCCCGGGAACGCCGATTTCCGCGGCTCGTCCTGGCCGGCGCGAACGGCCTCCGGGCAACCGATCGAGCCCGGAAGGAGCGTGCGTGTCATCCGTATGGAGGGCATCACGCTGTTTGTCGATCCGGAATGAAACCCCGAGGGCGCCAGGCGCCTGAACGAGGGAGGAACAAGTGATGAATTTTTCGATTGTCACGGTGATGATCGCGATCGTCGCCGTGATCATCCTGGCTCGCACCGCCCGGGTCGTCCCCCAACAGCAGGTCTTCGTGGTGGAACGGCTAGGGCGCTACCGCGCCAGTCTCAAGGCCGGTTTCCACCTGTTGATCCCCTTCCTGGACCGCGTGGCCTACCGGCATTCGCTGAAGGAGCGCGCCATCGATGTCCCGCAGCAGGTGTGCATCACCCGCGACAACGTCCAGATCTCGGTGGACGGCGTCCTCTACATGCAGATCTTCGACGCCCAGCGCGCTTCTTACGGCATTGGCGACTATGGGTTTGCGATTGCGCAGCTCGCGCAGACCACGCTTCGTAGCGAGGTCGGCAAAATCGATCTGGATCGGACCTTCGAGGAGCGGGCGACGATCAACTTGGCCGTGGTTCGGGAGGTGGATCGCGCCAGCGACCCTTGGGGGGTGAAGATTCTCCGCTACGAAATCCGCGACATCACCCCGCCGACCGACGTGCTGAACGCCATGGAGAAGCAGATGCGCGCCGAGCGGGAAAAGCGCGCCACCATCCTCGCTTCGGAAGGGGATCGGGACGCGCAGATCAACCGCGCCGAGGGCGAGAAACAACGCGTGCTCCGGGAATCCGAAGCCCAGCGCCAGCGCCAGATCAACGAGGCGGAAGGCGAGGCGCAGGCCATCCTCGCGGTGGCCACGGCCACCGCCGAGGGGATTCGCCAGGTGGGAGAAGCCATCTCCGCTCCCGGCGGGCAGGACGCTGCCCGGGTCCGCGTGGCCGAACAGTACGTGTCGGAATTCGGCCACCTCGCCCGGACCACGAACACCCTCATTCTTCCCGCCAATCTATCGGACGTCGGCGGCTTCGTCGCGACCGCGATGGAAGTCTTCAAGAGCACGGGCAAGACCTCAGCGAGTTCGTAGCCCGCGTGCCGAATCGGCTGGCGGCCCGGAGGCCGTCGGCCGGAGTGGGTAGTGCCGGTTTATGTCGCTGCGACGGTGAGACAACCCAGCGTTAGGCGGTGAAAGCGGTACTCCGCCAATTTGCGGTGCCTCCCGGGCGGGGCTGGTCCGACACCAAGGGGGATAAATTACGTCGTGTATGGCTACCCGGCGTGACCCTGCTTCGTAGCGTGACTCTCGGCCGGCCGAGATAGAGATCTCGGAGAGCGACACATACTGTCGTCTTATGGATTCGCTCAGTCCTTGATCGCCTGCCAGACCTTCTCCGGGGCCAGCGGGGTGTCGAGGTGTTCCACGCCGAGCGGGTGAGGATGTCGGGACCGGGGGTTCGGGATGTGCTTTCATATGTCGGCATCACACGTCATGCGGACGAGCATCTATCTCACCGATGAGCAGGCCGAGCGGCTCGCGGAGGTGTGTCGTGATCAGGGCATTTCCCGCGCCGAGGCGGTGCGGCGCGCGCTCGCCGGGTATCTCGACGAACATCGGCACCGTCGCCAGGAAGACGTGTTCGGGATCTGGCGTGGACGCCACCCGGACGGGCTCGACTACGAGCGCCGGTTGCGCGGAGAGTGGTCCTGAATGCGAGCTGCCCGGTGGGCGATGCCGGCGCGAGCGCTCAGTCCTGCATCGCGCGCCAGACCTTCTCCGGGGTCAGCGGCGTATCCAGGTGTTCCACCCCGAAGGGGCGGAGCGCGTCCATCACGGCGTTGACGACCGCCGGCGTCGAGCCGATGGTCGCCGCCTCGCCGATCCCCTTGACTCCGAGCGGGTTCACGGGGGTCGGCGTGACCGTTCGGTGCAGTTCGTAGGAGGGCAGCATGTCGGCCCTCGGGACCGCGTATTCGAGCAGGGACGGGGTCAGGAAGTTGCCGTCCGGGTCGTAGACCGCCTCTTCGTAGAGTGCCTGCGCGATTCCCTGGGCCAGCCCGCCGTGCACCTGGCCCTCGGCGAGCAGCGGGTTGATCACCCGGCCGCAATCGTCCACCGAGATGTAGCGGCGGATCTCGACCGCGCCGGTGTCGGGGTCGATTTCGACCGCGCAGAGATGCACTCCGAAGGGGAAGGTCTCGGCGGGAGGTTTGAAGTCCACGTCGGCGGTGAGCGCGCCGGCCGCATCTTCCGGGGCGTCCGGCGCGTAGGCGTAGGCGGCGATTTCGGACCAGCCCACGGCGCGGGCCGGCGAGCCGGCGACGAAGTACTGGCCGGCTTCGAAACGGATGTCTTCGACGGCGGCCTCGAGGAGGCGCGCGGCAAGTTCCTTGGCCCGCTCGCGGACGGTTTCGGCGTTGTTGAAGATCGCCGACCCTCCCACCGGAGCGCTCCGGCTTCCGAAGGTCCCGATGCCGCGCGGACACTCGTCGGTGTCACCGTGGAGCACCGTCACGTCGTCCATTGGGACCCCGAGCTGCTCCGCGGCGATCTGCGCCCATGCCGTCTCGTGTCCCTGCCCGTGCGGCGAGGTGCCGCTCCGCACCGTGACCGCGCCGTCGGGTTCGACGGTCACGCCCCCGGCCTCCCAGGGGCCGAATCCGCAGATCTCCACGTAGCAGGCGAGGCCGATCCCGAGCAGCTTTCCGCCGCCCTCGGCGCGCCGCCGGGCCTGTTCGGCCCGAAGACCCGCGTAGTCGCCGGCCTCGAGCGCCAGATCGAGCGCCTTTTCGTATTCCCCGCTGTCGTAGGTCAGCCCGGTCGCCGTCCGGTAGGGGAACCTGTGCGGCGGGATCAGGTTGCGGCGGCGGATTTCGGCCGGGTCCATCCCGAGCCGGCCGGCCAGCACGTCGAGGATCCGTTCAATGAGGTAAATGGCCTCCGGGCGTCCCGAGCCCCGGTAGGGCTCGTTCGGCGCGGTGTTCGTGAAGGCCCCCTCGGCCCGGGCGTGGGCGGAGCGGATGTCGTAGGGACCGACGATCATGGCCCCGGTGAGGGAAGGAGTGGTGGGTCCGACCCGGCTGAAGTAAGCGCCGGAGTCGTAGAGGACGTCCAGATCGCAGTGCCGCACCCGCCCGTCGCGGTCGGCCGAGACGCCGAGCGTCACGAAGAGGTTTCTGCCGTGGCTGGTGGTTTGGAAGTCCTCGGTGCGGGTGGCCGACCAGCGGACCGGCCGGCCCAAATGGAGGGCGAGCCAGGGGACGAGGATCTCCTCGGCATAGAGGTTCACCTTGGCGCCGAACCCGCCGCCGACTTCGGGAGCGATGGTCCGGATGCGCTCCTCCGGGATGCCCAGAATGCGCGCGACGCTTGATTTGACGCGGTGCGCGGACTGGGTGGAGGTCCACATGGTGATCCGGTCGCCATCGACCCGGGCGGCGACCGCCCGCGGCTCCATCGCGCTCGGGATGAGGCGCTGGATCCGGAAGTCGAGCGAGACCTCGACTTCCCCCCGCGCGGCCTCCGGGGCGCCTTCGGGATGGAGTTCCCACACGAAGGCCCGGTTTCCCTCGGCTTCGGGGTAGAGCTGGCCCGCCCCGTCGGCGCGCGCCGCCCGCGAATCTCCGGATCCGGGCAGATCCCGGTAGTCGACGAAAACCAGCCCCGCCGCGTCGGCCGCCTGTTCGGGCGTCTCGGCGACCACCGCGACTACCGGATCGCCCACCGTGAGCGCCTTCTTGTCGGCGAGCGCCCAGCGGGGGGGAAGGTGGAGTTCGGTGACCGCGCCGGCGTTCGGCGCGCGGGCCACCGGGAAGGGCTTTTTCAGCGTCGGCAGGATGTCCGCCGCGGTGAAGATCCCGACGACGCCGGGCGCGGCGGCGGCTTCCTCGGTGTCGATCCCGACGATCTCGGCGTGCGGATAGGGACTGCGGACGACCGCGAGATGGAGCGCGCCGGGAAGCGGGATGTCCGGGGTGTAATGCGCCTGACCGGTGATGAGCCGGGGGTCTTCCCGCCTCCGCACCCGATCGCCGATGGTCTGGGTTCTGATTGCCAAGCTGTAACTGCGTCCGAAGGGAGGCGATTCTAACGAGGACGCCCAGCGCGCGCGTAAGCCGACCCCGTAGGCCCTCCCTGCATTAGGCTGCCGCGCGGCTCAGTATTCGTCAGCACCCGCCGTCTCCGTTCGAACCGTCTTGATTTCCACCCCCTCGCCCGCCGCGCGGGAATCCGTCCCGCCGCTCGCGCGGCTCGAAGGCGTCACCCACCGCTACGGGAACGTCCTGGCGCTCGACCGGCTCGATCTCGAGGTGCGGGAGGGCGAGGTGCTGGCGGTGCTCGGCCCGAACGGCGCCGGCAAGACCACCGCGGTCAGCCTGCTTCTCGGCACCCTCCAGGTCCAGAAGGGGACCGCGCGGGTGTTCGGCAGCGTCCCGGACGCCGCGGACGTCCGTCTCCGCCGGGGGGCGATGCTCCAGGTCTCCGGAGTCCCGGACACTCTCACCGTCGGAGAGCACCTGGCGCTCTTTCGGGCCTACTACCCCGCGCCGCTGCCGACGGGTCGGCTGCTGGAGATGGCGGGTCTTGGGGAACTCCGCGACCGGCGGTTCGGGAAGCTCTCCGGCGGGCAGAAGCAGCGGGTGATGTTCGCGCTCGCGATGGCGGGGGATCCCGAGCTGGTGTTCCTCGACGAGCCGACCGCCGGCCTCGACCTCGACGGACGCCGGCGTCTGTGGGACGAGATCCGGGGGCTCAAGGCGGCGGGGCGCACCGCCGTGCTCACGACGCACCACCTCGAGGAGGCGGACGCTCTCGCCGACCGGATCGCCGTGTTCCACCACGGGCGGTTGATCGCCGAGGGGAGCCCGTCGGCGATCAAGTCCCGCACGTCCGGCCGCGTCGTGCGCTCGGTCACGAGCATCCGCCCCGAAGCCGCGCGCGGCTTCCCCGAGGCCGCCCGGGTGGAAACGAAGGGACAGCGCCTTGAGATCGTGAGCGCCGAGCCGGAGGCGCTGCTCCGCCGGATGTTCGCCCTCGACCCGGAGCTGAGCGATCTGACGGTGGCCGGCGTGGGGCTCGAGGAGGCGTTCCTCGCGCTCACCGGCGGCGGCGCGGGGGAAAACGGCGCCGGGCCGGAGGAGGAGTCGTAGATGCCGTCTTCCGCTGCCCCCGCCTTCCGCCGCGGATTCCTGGGGCACGTGCGGATCGCGCTGCTGGAAGCGCGCTTCCAGTTCCTCAGTTCCCTGCGGCTGCCGGCGTTCGCGGTCCCGACGCTCCTCTTCCCGCTGTTTTTCTACCTGTTCTTCGGGGTGGTGTTCCAGCGGGGCGGAATTTCCCTCGCCGCGCCGACCTACATGCTCGCTACCTACGGCGTGTTCGGCGTTCTCGGCCCGTCGCTCTTCGGTTTCGGAGTGGGTCTGGCGCAGGAGCGCGACTCCGGCGCCCTGCTGCTGAAGCGGACCACCCCCATGCCCGCGGGGGCCTACCTGTTCGCGCGGGTGGCGGTGGCGATGATCTTCGGCGCCGTGGTGCTGCTCGGGCTGTTCCTGCTCGGCGCCTACGCCGCGGGCGTTGAACTCCACCGCTCGCAGTGGTTCGGGCTCGCCGGAGTCACCCTCGCCGGCGTGCTGCCGCTGTGCGCCCTCGGGCTCGCGATGGGGGCATGGGCGAAACAGCAGGCGGCGGTAGCGGTGGTGAACCTGGTGTTCATCTCGATGTCGGTGCTGTCCGGGCTCTGGTTCCCGATCCAGATGCTCCCCGGGTTCTTGCAGGACTTGGCGATTGTCTTTCCGGCGTACCACCTCGGGCAACTCGCGCTGAAGGTGATCGACCTCGATATGGGGCAACCGGCCGCGCTTCATGTGGGCCTGTTGGCAGGGCAGGCCGCCGTCTTCCTCGCCGTCGCGGCGGCGGGGCTGCGGCGCTTCGCGGGCCGCTGATCATGACCTCCCGACAAGTGCCCGAACGCCCGCCCTGGCGCCGCGACCCGCTGATCGCCGGGGTGGCGATCGCGGTATTCGTCGGCGTGCTCATGACGCTGCCGGTACCGGAACCGGCGGACCCGCCGGGCGGGCCGCTGCCGGAGACGGATTTCGCGGTCGTGGACGTGACCGTGTTCGACGGGGAGGAGTTTCTGCCCCACCGGGACGTCTGGGTCGAGGAGGGCCGGATCCGGGGGGTCGGGCAGCGGCTCAACCTGCCTGAGGGCCTTCCCCGGGTGGACGGGCGCGGCCACACCCTGCTGCCGGGGCTGATCGACGCGCACGCCCACAGTTTCGGATCGGCGTTGAGCGACGCGCTTCGCTTCGGGGTGACGACGGTGCTCGATCAGTTCAGCGCGCCGATGCTCGCCGGGGGAAAGCGGCGCGCCCGCGAGACGCTCGGCCGCGGTAGCGAGGCAGACCTCTTCTCCGCCGGCAATCTGGCGACTGCGCCCGGCGGGCACGGCACCCAGTTCGGGGTCCCGGTTGCGACGCTCACCAGTGCGGCCGAGGCGCCGGATTTCGTGGCGGCGCGCAAGGAGGAAGGTTCCGACTGGATCAAGATCGTCTGGGAGGACGGCAGCACCTTCGGCGCCGAGATTCCGACGCTCGACCGGGAGACGATCGCGGCGGTCATCGAGGCCGCCCACGCCGAGGAGCTGCTCGCGGTGATCCACGTGAGCACGCTGGAACACGGGCTTGCCGCCCTTGCAATGGGCGTGGACGGATTGGTCCATGTGTGGGGAGATGAGGTCCTCGCCGAGGACGCCGCCGCCCGCTTCGCCGAAGCCGGAGTCTTCGTGGTCCCGACGCTCTCGGTGCGGGTCGCGGCCGCGGGAGACTCGATGGCGCCGGCGTTGCTTGAGGAGACGCGGCCGGACGATGTGTCGGAGATGCAGCGCCGGACGCTGACGGAACTCTTCCCGCGACCGGTCGGAACCAGCGAGGCGTCGATCGAGAGCGTCCGCCGGCTCCACGCCGCCGGGGTGCGGATCGTCGCGGGGACCGACGCGCCGAACCCCGGGACCGGCTTCGGGATCTCGATGCACGGCGAGCTGCGGTTGTTGCAGCGCGCTGGATTGAGCGCGGCCGAGGCCTTGGCGGCGGCGACAGGGAGCGCCGCCGACGCCTTCGGGATCGCGGATCGGGGGCGGCTCGAGGAGGGCCGGATCGCCGATCTGCTGCTGGTGGCGGGAGACCTGGAGAGCGACCTGACCCGCAGCACGGCCATCGCCGGATTGTGGAGGGACGGGTTTTCGGTGGAGGCCGCGTGGGCGATCCCGGAGGAGCCGGAGTAGGGGTTGGATCTCCCGCGCCGGTAGGGCCAGCAGGGAACCCGGACCCCAGTCAGCGTCGTGGCGCGCAGGCTGGGAACGCCGCCAGTTCTCCCGGTGGGGGCCCTCAGACCGGCACCGCAGCGCCGCGAGATCGCGCATCGCCAACCGCGAAGAAGCGCGGGGACGGCTTGGAGCGCCGGTCTCCGACCGGCATCGCGCGGGAGCGCGAAACCTGCACCAATGACGCCGGCTGCCAACGTGAGTCCCGCACCACATCATGCCGTAGGGGTGAACGGACCGACCCGATCATGTGGGTTCCGGCCGCACAGCCCCCCGCCCTTCACACCCGCACCGCGTTCCAACACCGTCGCGAAACGCGTGCTGCCAACGGCAGCAAGAGCTTGGAGCGCCGGTCTCCGACCGGCATCGCGCGGGAGCGCGAAACCTGCACCAATGACGCCGGCTGCCAACGGAGCAAGAGCGCGGGGACGGCTTGGAACGCCGACCTCTGGCCAGTTCTCCCGGTGGGGGCCGGCACCGCGGGCCTGTGGCCCGCGAAACGCGGAATGCTGCTCCCCTGGATGACGCACTCGCCGCTTGGCTTGCCGTCAGATCCGGTCCGCGGGCGGACACAAGCTCGGGTCATCCGGAGCTCGGACGGACACAAGCTCCGGCGATCCGACCCGGCTAATGCGTGGTGTTCGGGCGATCCGACCCGGCTAATGCGTGGTGTTCGAGCGATCCGACCCGGCTAGTGCGTGGTGTTTCCGCCATCCGATCCAGCTAGTGCGTGGTGTTCGAGTGATCCGACCCGGCTAATGCGTGGTGTTCGGGCGACCCGATCCGGCTAATGCGTGGTGTTCGAGCGATCCGACCCGGCTAGTGCGTGGTGTTCGGGTGATCCGATCCGGCTAATGCGTGGTGTTTCCGCCATCCGATCCAGCTAGTGCGTGGTGTTCGAGCGATCCGATCCAGCTAGTGCGTGGTGTTCGAGCGATCCGATCCGGCTAATGCGTGGTGTTCGGGCGACCCGATCCGGCTAATGCGTGGTGTTCGGGCGATCCGACCCGGCTAATGCGTGGTGTTCGAGCGATCCGACCCGGCTAGTGCGTGGTGTTTCCGCCATCCGATCCGGCTAATGCGTGGTGTTCGAGCGATCCGATCCGGCTAATGCGTGGTGTTCGAGCGATCCGACCCGGCTAATGCGTGGTGTTTCCGCCATCCGACCCGGCTAGTGCGTGGTGTTCGAGTGATCCGACCCGGCTAATGCGTGGTGTTCGAGTGATCCGATCCAGCTAGTGCGTGGTGTTCGAGTGATCCGATCCGGCTAATGCGTGGTGTTCGAGCGATCCGATCCGGCTAGTGCGTGGTGTTCGAGCGATCCGACCCGGCTAGTGCGTGGTGTTCGGGTGATCCGATCCGGCTAATGCGTGGTGTTCGAGCGATCCGATCCGGCTAATGCGTGGTGTTCGGGCGACCCGATCCGGCTAATGCGTGGTGTTTCCGCCATCCGATCCAGCTAGTGCGTGGTGTTCGAGCGATCCGACCCGGCTAGTGCGTGGTGTTTCCGCCATCCGATCCAGCTAGTGCGTGGTGTTCGAGTGATCCGATCCAGCTAGTGCGTGGTGTTCGAGCGATCCGACCCGGCTAATGCGTGGTGTTTCCGCCATCCGATCCAGCTAGTGCGTGGTGTTCGAGTGATCCGATCCGGCTAATGCGTGGTGTTCGGGCGACCCGATCCGGCTAGTGCGTGGTGTTCGAGCGATCCGACCCGGCTAATGCGTGGTGTTTCCGCCGGCCAGCCGACCCGGTTATCGCACCCAGCCCGCGCCGTCCGGCTCCATGCTCAGGAGCAAAGATTGAAATAAGCCAAACCGCTATTTCAAAGCGGGACCCGAAATTGAAATAAGCAAACGGCCGGCAATGGTAGGTTCGCCCGCCCCGGAGGTCCCCCCATGAAAGTCCGCACTTCCCGGAGAACGTTCATCGAAGCGACCGCGGCCGGCCTCGCCGGTGCCGCGCTTCCAGCATCGCGCGCGGTGGCCGCGCCCGCGGCCCCCGACGCCGTAGAGCGCCAGCGCCTCATCGAACTCGCCCACTTCGGCAAAAAGGCCCCGGCCGAGGGAACCGGCGGGATGGCGATCACCTCGCACCCGCTCGCGACCCGCGCCGCGGTCGAGGTCCTGGAAAAGGGCGGCAACGCCTGCGACGCGGCGCTCGCCGCCTCGATCACCCAGACCGTGGTCGAGCCGCACATGACCACCATCACCGGCTGCCTCTCGCAACTGTATTTCGACCAGGCGACGGGCGAGACGACCTACGTCAACGGCAACGTGAACACGCCGATGGCGCCGCTTCCCGGCTACGGCGCGCACGACCTCGCCACGGGGCGCGGGGTGGCGGTGCCCGGCTGGTGGGGCGGCTTCGAGGCGGCCCACGACCGCCACGCTTCGCTGCCCCGAAAGGAGCTGATGGCGGACGCGATCGCCTACGCCCGGGGCGGCTTCGAGATGCACCCGTTCCTCTGGGGCGAGGTCTTCATCCAGTCCGAGAAGATCGGCCGCACCGCCGCGGGCCGCGAGATCTTCTTCGACGGGAACGCGATCCCCCGCCCGGGCGCGACGCTCTACCAGAAACGTGCCGCGGACACCCTGGAGCGGCTCGCCGAGGAGGGGAACGACTACTTCTACCGGGGCGACTTCGCGAAGAAGGTCTGCGAGGTGGTCCAGGCCGCGGGCGGCGTCCTGACCCCGGAGGACTTCGAACGCTGGGAGCCGCGCTGGCAGGAGCCGGCGTGGGGGTCGTACCGGGATCTCAAGATCGCGGGTTCCCCGCCCCCGGACAACGGCGGCACCCACATCATCGAGATGCTGCACATGCTGGAGTTCCTCGATCTGGAGGGGCTCGGCCCGCCGGTCGAATCCGCCGAGAGCCTGCTCCAGATGATCCGGATCAGCCACCTGGTCTATTCCGAGGGCGGCCGGCAGAACGATCCCGCGAGCCATCCGCTGCCGCTTGAGACGATCCTCTCGAAGGACTACGCGCGGATGCGGTTCGACCTGCTCCAGATGGGGCACCCGGTCTCGGGCGCCGGCGAGCCGCCCCCGCCCGCGGGCAGCAACCACGTGACGGTGGTGGACGCGGCCGGCAACGTCGCGACCATCCTCCACTCGTGCATGTCCTACCCGTGGAGCAACGGCCTCTTCGCCGAGGGGGTGAGCATCTGCGCCGCGGGCGCCCACTTCCTGCGGGTCATGCCCCGCCCCGGCCACCGGATCTCGGCCTACGTCGCCCCGAACATCATCTTCCGGGGCGACCGGCCGGTGATGGCTTCCGGCTCGCCGAGCGTCAGCCTGCTCCAGAACGTCTTGCAGAACAGCCTCAACGTGTTGCAGTTCGGGGTGCCGGTGGCGGAATCGGTGAACCGGCCGCGGTTCGGCGGCCCGTCATTGACCACCCCGGGCGCGGTGCTGATCGAGGCGGACTTCCCGGAGAAGATCCGGGAGAAGGCGACCGAGCGCGGCATCCGGTTCGACGTGGTGAACCCCTGGAACTGGCACCACGGCTCGTTCGAGGGCATCCACCTCGGCGAGGACGGAGTTCGGCGCGCTTGCGGCGACCCGCGGCGCTGCAGCATGGCGGAGGCGACGGCATGACCCGGTTGGTTCTGGTTTTTCTGGCGGCGCTCCTTGTCGGGGCATCGGCGCACGCGCAGGACACGGTGCTCCGCTGCGGGGCGGTCTTCGACGGCGACGCGATGAACGGCGCCGGGGAGATCGTGGTCCGCGATGGCCGGATCGTCTCCGGACCGGCCGGTGGTGATGCGGAGATGGTGGATCTCTCCGGGTACACCTGCCTGCCGGGTCTCATCGACCTCCACGCCCACCTCACGATCAACCCGGACACCCTGACGGCGATCGACATGACCCGGTCGAGCGCCGCGCGGACTCTCGATGCGCTGCACAACGGCCGGAAGATGCTGGACGCCGGATTCACCACGCTCCGGACGCCGGGCGAATTCGACGGCTGGTACGGGACCGTGGACCTGAAGAAGGCGATCGCCCGGGGCCAGCACGTCGGGCCCCGGCTGCTCATCGCGCCGCACCCCATTTCGGCCACCGGCGGCCACGGCGACTTCAACAACCTGATGGCGGATCTCATGATCGAGACGCCCACCCGGATCGCCGACGGCCCGGAGGGGCTCCGCCTCGAAATCCGGCGGCAGTTCAAATACGGCGCCGACTGGATCAAGCTGATGATGACCGGCGGGGTCATGTCGGCGGGTGACGACCCGAACGTCAGCACCTACACCGAGGAGGAAGTCCGCGCCGCGGTCGAGGAGGTGCACCGCCACAAGAAGAAGATCACGGTCCACGCCCACGGCGCGCCCGGGATCAACACCGCGCTCCGTGCGGGCGTGGACTCCGTCGAGCACGCGACGCTCGTGGATGCGGAGGGGATCCGGCTCTTCAAGGAGCGGGGCGTCCCGATGGTGCCCACCCTCTACGTCATGAACTACATCGTGGAAGAGGGAGAGGCGATCGGCTTCCCCCAGGAGAGCATCGAGAAAGCGCGCGCCCTCATGGAGGAGCGCGACCGCCGGATCGGGGAAGCGTTCGCGGCCGGAGTCCCCGTCGCCTTCGGCTCCGACACCATCTTTCCCCACGAGACCGCGGCCCGCGAGTTCGCGGTGATGGTGGGGCTGGGCCTCAGTCCCACGGACGCGCTCCGGTCAGCGATGACGGTGGCCGCCCGGACGCTGGGCCTCGAAGACGAGATCGGGCGGATCGCGGACGGTTACGCCGCAGACGTGATCGCGGTGGAGGGGGATCCGCTCGAGAACATCCGGGTGATGGAGGATGTCCGGTTCGTGATGCGCGACGGGAAGGTGGTGAAGGCGCCGTAAGGAACACCGGTCTTCAGACTGGCATCGGCCCGCTGTAGGTGGGCGAGCCGTGCGTACCTAACTCATCACGCGGAGTCGCGGCGTGAGATTCCTCAGATCCCGCTCAACCGTCTACCCGAGAATTTCGGGTTCGGGCTGAATTGGTGCTGCGCCCGCGTAGATCGTTCCTGCGTTGACACGCACGTACGATCCTTTTGCTGCCCGCACGGAACCGTCAGGCTGCGTCAGCATCAGCCTGAGATTGCCGATGTCTAAGTTCTGTAGCTGGTGGTCCGTTAATCCATAGTGGCACGAGGCGCGCACCTGAAAGTCGGCGATTCTTCCATCCTCGGGGTGTCTCCATGTCTCGTCCATCACTAACCGAACTTCAACGATGTCAGCCTGGTCCGTTGTCAGAAAGGTAAGCGTTATGTCGTCAAGTCGCTTGGGTTCATAACCACTATTTGCTTTCAGTTCTGCTATGTCTGTAGCGGCATCTGAATACACGAATGCGCGCACTTTTTCTTTGGGTATCGAGGGTACTTCGCACCTCAGCTCGGAGAGAAGGGGGTCAATGTCATGATGGAAAATAAGCCTCTGGCCACTCCCGACAGCGCTAGCCTCGGCCCGTAGTTGCGGGTGTAGGCCGCCTGCGTTGCCGTGACCGCGGAAATCCTTGTCCCGTGCGACGAGAACTACGTCATGCCTAGACACCAATTCCAGGCATTGTTCCCAGATTCTGCAATCGTTCAGACTTGAACGTCTATGGCTTGGCGGTCGCTGCAGATGGTTTCTTGATTCTGCTCTGTCTCTCGACGCCGCTGTCTCAGGTAACACTACGGCCCCGAGATGCTCCGCCCTCGCGAGCATCTTGACACGTTCCTCGATGGTGTTGTCGCTCGGAGCTGTCCATCCGTGCACTCTGCCGAAGAAATGGCCTAACCATATGAGGTTCTTTTCGATCCCTCTTATTCGGTCTTCCGCGATCCTCTCTAGATGGCGCTCACATTCCTCCGCTACCACCTCAGGCACGACCAGCTGTGTACCTCGATGACGCAAGTAGTGTTTCAATGCAGACGCACTACTTACCGTTAGTCTCACCTCCTTGATGAACGTACTGCTGTCGAGAACCAAGACCTCTTGAGCATCGATTAGCTGATTCTTGGACATGCGTTCTCCGAAGCGTATGTTCGCTGGCCTCGTCGGGACATCATTGCGCGCCGAACCGGGTAGCGACGTACTTCTCCGCATCCGCCACCCGCAGCCGCACTGTCCCCGGGCCGCTCCGCACATAGAAGCCCCCATCCGCTGACTTCTCCAACCCCTTCCACCGCAGGTACACCGGCTCGGGACTCCGCTGGCAGCTCACGAGACACACGGTCTTCCCCTCGACGACCTGCATCCGGGGATCGATGCAGGTGCCGGCCCGGTCACCGAGGCCGTTCCGGACCACCTGCGCCAGGTGCCTCATGAACTTGTCGTCGCTCTCCAGCCGGTCGTGCTCGATGCCGAGCACCGTCCCGTCGTCGGCCACGCCGATCACGAGGTCGCCGCCCTCGGTGTTCAGGAACGCCGCAATGGTCTTGAGCGCCGCGTGAGTGACGTGCCGGTCGTCCTGGCGGTCTTCCTTCAGGCTCCAGCGCAGACTCGACTTGAACTCGAGCGTCTTCGATTCCTGGAGCTTGAGGAGGTCCTCCACCCGCCGATGCCGCTGGATGTAGTCGTCGAAAAGCAGGTCCTTGATCGCCCGGCCGAAATCCGGATCGTCGGTGATGCGCTTGTAGAGGTCGAAGTTGGTCTCGACGATCTCCTGAATCCGGTCCTCGACCTTGGGGTCGAAGGTCAGCCGCACGTTCTCGCGGGTGTTCACCCGGGCGCTCGCGTCGAGGCCGGGGTCCCGGTCGAGGGCCGAACGAAGTTGCTCCAGCGTGAGGCGATGCTCGTTCCCAAGGTTCAGGCCGAAGCGCTCGTTCAACCCTTCGATGATCCGTGAAAGCGCTTCCAGTTCCTGCCCGCTGGCAACACCGTGGGCCTTGCTCCCGGCGGGTGCGAGCGGCCGGACCTGCCGCTCCAGGCCGATCTGTCCGCTGCTCGTCCGCTGGATGCGGAAGGACTCCATGTCGATGTTCTGCCGGATCTCGGCGGGCAGTTCCTCTCGGGCTCCCGGCAGCAAGCGCCGGAGGAAGCGGGCGAAGACGTAGAGCTTTTCGAGGTCGGCGTCCTCGAAGGGCAGCACCTGGGAGAGGAAGGCGTACAGGCGCCCGTAGTCGCTGAGTTGGCCACGGAAGTCGCTTCCCTCGGTGGGTGAGAGTTCGGCGAATCGCTGGCGCGACGGTTCCAGCGCGGCGTAGAGCTGGTCCTGGGTTGCCTTGGAGCCGAAGTACACCCGCGCGAAGGTCTCCACGTCGTCCGTCGTGAACACCCCGAAGGCGAGCAGTCTTTCCTGGACCTCGTAGAGGAGGTTGGGGTCGGTCTCCTCCGAGAGCACGGTGGTTTCGTAGTACGGCTCGAATGCCTTCTGGATCTCCTCGGCTTCGTTGGCGAAGTCGAGCACCATCGTGCCCTGCTTGCCGCGGTGCGTGCGGTTCAGGCGGGACAGCGTCTGGACCGCGTTCACCCCGCCGAGCTTCTTGTCCACGTACATCGTGTGGAGCAGCGGCTGGTCGAAACCAGTCTGGAATTTGTTGGCGACGACCAGGAAGCGGTATTCGGATTTCTCGAACTCGGCCGCCGTTTGCCGTTCACCGATGACGCGCTCCTGCCCGGCCGAGTTCATGCCTGACTCCGTGTAGGACTCGCCGCCGTCCTTCACCGTTCCGGAGAAGGCGATGAGCGCCTTCCACGGATGGCCCTTCTCTGCCAGATAACTGTCCAGGGCGAGCTTGGTGTGCACGGCGTGGAGGCGCGAGCGGGTCACGATCATCGCCTTGGCCCGTCCCCCGATCTCGCCGGCGGCCTGTGCGGCGAAATGTTCGACGCAGATGGCGATCTTTTCCCCGATGGCGTGCGGATGCAACTCGACAAAGGTCTTGAGCAGGTACTCCGCCTGGCGTTTGTCGTAGCGGGGGTCGTCCTCGATCTTCTTCAGGAGACGCCAGTAGGTCTTGTAGGTCGTGTAGCTCGCGAGCACATCGAGGATGAACCCCTCCTCGATCGCCTGGCGCATGCTGTAGAGGTGGAACGGCTCGAACTTGCCGTCCGGCCGCTTGCGGCCGAAGAGTTCCAGAGTCTTGGGCTTCGGGGTTGCGGTGAAAGCGAACGTCGAGAGGTTCGGCTGCGGCCCGCGGCGACGGATCTCTTTCAACACGCGCTCCTCGCGCTCCTCTTCCGGGGATTCGGCGCTGGCTTCTTGCTTCTCAGCCTCCTCGAGGCCCCCGGCGGCAAACACGGTCTTGACGCTCTTCGCGCTCTCGCCGGACTGCGAGGAATGCGCCTCGTCCACGATCAACGCGAAGCGTTTTCCGGGGAGTTCGCCGATCTGCTCGGCGATGACGGGGAACTTCTGTAGCGTGGTGACGATGATCGTCCGGCCCGCTTCGAGGGCCTCGCGGAGCTGGCGCGAGGTCTGGTCGATGTTTTCGACCACGCCGAGGGTTTGTTCGAACTGCCGGATGGTCCGCTGGAGTTGCCGGTCGAGCACACGCCGGTCGGTCACCACGACGACCGAATCGAAGATGCGCCGATCGTCCTGATCGTGCAGTACCGAGAGCCGGTGGGCGAGCCAGGCAATAGTGAAGCTCTTGCCGCTGCCGGCCGAATGCTGGATCAGGTAACGCTCGCCGGCGCCGTGGTTGCGCGCGTGGCCGACGAGCCGGCGAACGCAGTCGAGTTGCTGGTAGCGCGGGAAGATGAGGAAGTGCTTGCCGGTTCTGCGCCCGCGGTCGTCCTCTTCTTCGACCTCGTGAATGAACTGGCGGATCAGGTCAAGAATGCTGTCTCGCGCCCAGATCCGATCCCAGAGGTAGTCCGTCGAGTAGCCCGCGCGGGTGGGCGGAATCGGCGGGTTCCCGGCGCCGCCGAAGCGCCCCTGGTTGAACGGCAGGAAGCGGGTCTTCGGGCCGGCGAGCTGGGTGGTCACGAACACCTGGTCCGGATCCACGGCGAAGTGGGCGAGGCAGCGCGCGTAGGCGAACAGCGGCTCGCGCGGGTCGCGTTCGTTTCGGTATTGCCGGATGGCGTCTTCGACGTCCTGGCCGGTGAGCGGGTTCTTGAGTTCCGCCGTGAAGATAGGGATGCCGTTGAGGAACAGCGCGAGGTCGACGCTCTGGTTGCTCTGCTCGCTGAAGCGGAGCTGGCGCACTACCGCGAAGAGGTTGGCCGCGTGCAGGCGCTGGAGCTCCTCGTTGAGACCGCTCGCTGGCCGGAACCAAGCGAGTCGGAATTTGCACCCCGAGTCCCTGACGCCATTGCGCAGCACGTCGAGCGCTCCCCGGCGGGCGATCTCGCGCGAGAGCCGGCCGAGGAAGCGCGGCTTCACGTCGGCGCCATAGTGCTGTTTCAGCTTCGTCCACTCCCTTGGCTGGGTCGCCATGAGGAAGTCGACGATGTCGGCCGGGATCAGGCAGAGGCCGCGGTTGTAGTCCGAAGAGCGGCGTTTGTGGAAGCTGCCGGGTAGCGGGTCGTCTCCGTATTCCGGCGGCGGCTCCTCGACCCCGGTGGGGTCGTCCTGGCAGGCGTCCGGACCGTGCCGGAGCAGAGCGCACTCAATGGCGTCTTCGAAGGCGCGCTCTGAGATCTGGATGGTCATGCCGCTTCCTTCCGGACGTCGATCTTTCCGGTGACGGCGGCGGAGATCAGGGCGGTGCGGTACTCCGTGAGGTGGTCGATGGCTTCGCGGACCTTGGCGATGAGGACATCGGTCCTGTAGGTCTCGCGGTCGAGAAACTGCACAACGGCTTGCTGCTCCTCCGGCGGAGGCACTGGCACGCATATGTCGCCGATCGTGTCCGTGTTCAAATTGAGTTGTGTCCCTAGTTTGCCAAGTCCTTTGTATGCCTCGCCGCAAGTGAACACGTAGTACAAGTACTCCCGATTCCCGCGGAGACCAACGAAGTACACGAAACCGTCATGAATGCAGCACTTGATCTTCGTGACGATCGGTTTTCCAACGGTCGCCGCTATGCTCAAGAACAACTCCCCAGGCTCTAGCGACACGCTCTTCGACTGACCGAGCACGGATAGTCTCTGGGGCGTTGTTTCCAAATATCTCTTGCTAGCTGTCACGTCTGCGATTCGTACCCAGGCGTACATCCCGTTGTCGTCAAAGTAGGCTGGATCGTCGATTGGTCTTGGGGAGGCGCCGCGACGCACGAGACAGAGGCGTTTGATCTTCTTCGCCCCCCAGTGTGCCGGAATCTCGCCCAGCCACTCGACACCGGAGTCCTTCATGGGGACGCTCGAGTCGAGGCCCCGGGTGACGGTGCTGGTGATGAGGGCGGTGCGTTTCTCCTGAAGCAGTTCGATCAGCCGTTCCTTCTTCGCCACCAACGCATCGATCTTCGCGGTCTCACGGTCGAGGAAGGCGGCTATTGCGCGCTGTTCATCAGCGTTCGGGTACGCCAGCTCGAAGCAGGCAAGACTGTTCGCGTTGATGGCTGGGTAGCTGACTCCGACAGAGTTCGCGACTACGCGTTCTACGAAGTGCGGCGCTCGGAGCGCGTACGAGGCAAATGAGCTTTCGAGCTGGCGAGGGCGGATGACGGCGAAGCCGGTGGAGACGATCAGGTTAGGCTCCGACCTCTGAATTGCTGTGATCGCCCGCAGGTAGGTTCGAACGGTCGAAATGATGACATCGCCATGCCGCACAATCCGTCTGGCCCGTGAGGGGGCCTTGTCGAACATGACGATCTCTGTGCTCGTAATTCCAGCCACGGCGTCAACACTCGCTATGTCGACGTAGGTCATCTCGAATTCCGGATCGGTCGCCTCCGGCAAGGCTTCGTCGTTCAGAGTCGCGACGTACTTCAGGCGTTGCACCTGCCAGTGCGCTGGGATCTCACCCAGCCACTCGATGCCGGAGTCCTTGTACGCCGGATACGGCCGGAATCGCCGCTGTCGGCTCTCCGAGAGATGACCGGCCACCTCAGTCACGGCCTTCCCCTCCAGCCCGAGCCTGAACCCCCGGCCGCCACGGGCCGCCAGCGGGCCACGCCTGTGTGAACGGACGTTCCTCGATCAGGCTGTCGAAGATCGGTCCCAGGAAGCGCAAGAGTTCCACGCCCGCGTCCACGAGCCTGGCCGGGCCGTCGGCGTCATCCTCCATCCCGCGTCGCAGTTCCTGCCAGAGTCGCTCGCGCATCGCATCTTCGTAGTAAGACGGGAGCAGTGCGATCGGCCTCTCGCCCCCGAACGAGGTCCCGCGCCGACGGAAGGTCTCCGTGATCGCGGTCCGCAGGACCTCCCCGTCGAATGGGAAGCGACGGGCGAGGTGGGCCAGGTCCCACAGGTCCTTCACTCGGCTGTTCCTGACGCCGTGCTCCACCATGGCGTGCAGCTTCTCGGCGACCACCGTCTCGGGGGGATATGTCCAGAGACGGGGCGCCGGCAGATCGAGGACCGTGGGGTAGTCCTGCACCTTACGCTCGGGGATGATCGTGTCGCCGAAGCCGATGTCCACCTGAAGGTGGAGGCGTGTCCGGCCGAGGTTGCCTCTGATCCGGGTCCGCAGGCCGCGGTACGGCTGCCCCTGGCGAATGTCTGCCAACTGGATCGTTGCCGGATCGAAGTGCACGCCGTCCGCGGGACAATCAGCGCGGCAGACGTTCTCTACGGCCAGGCGAATCGCTGCATGATCGTCAGGTCCGAACGCCAGGAAATCCACGTCTCGCGTTGGACGCGCGTCCTGCTCGTCCCACACGCGGAAGAGCGTCGCTCCCTTCAGGGTGAATCGGTCGACCTCGTCTGAGATCGAGAGGCGGTAGAGGAACCGTTCGATCGTGAAGCGCAGGAGAAGAAGGTTGAAGTCCCATCTGTGGCGGCGCGCCAGTGTCAGGAGACGCGCGTGAACGGAAGCGGCGGCGTTCCGGGGTTGTCGTCGCGGGGTCATGCGGACAGTGCCTCCAGCACCGGACCGACGAGCGACTTCGCGCGGCACACCTCCGCCGCCCGCCAGATCTGATCGGCGCTCGCCTTGCGCTCATGAAGGACGTCGCGCAGCGCCTCGAGCGCGACGTGCATGCCGAACAGCCGGCGGAAACGAAAGCAGTCCACAACCGTGCGCGCCGGGCTCGTGATCCGGGCTGGAACACCGTCGAAGGTTGCAGACACGATCCCGTAGTGCAGCGCGGCTCGGGAGAAGCGGACGACTCGGATCGGCAGTTCCGGAGCGTGGGGTGTGCGCGCCTTGTGGGGAATGCCGATCCAGACCTTGCGCGGAATCTGGGTTCCGATCTCGTGAACCTCCAGCGCCGTCAGCAGGCAGAGGATGGCGTTCGGCACCCGCGCGCAGACGGCGCCCACGGAGTAGTGCTCGTTGGGTTCGGTCTCCATGAACCGATACAGCCCGCGCGCCACGCGCTCGACGGACCCGTCGTCCTCCAGCCGTCGTAGCGTCCGGGAATTGAGGCCAAGCGCGGCGGCCTCGCGCCGGCGGAAGAAGGTTCTTCCGGCAAGGCCCTGCGGAAAGGGCTCTTGTTCAGAAGTGTCGGCAAATACCGAAAAATGCCTACGGTTTGCACCGATCATGCGGAGAGCCTAACCCGCGGTGCTCCAAGGATCAAATTGTCGGCAAATAGATATATTTGCCGACATATTCATACACTCGCCATCTCCTGCAGCATGGCCACGATGTCCTTCTCCACCTGCTGGATGTCGGCCTCGATCTCCTCCAGCGGACGCGGCGGCCGGTACTCGTAGAAGTACCGGTTGAAGTTGATCTCGTAGCCGACGAGCCCGACGTTGCCGTCCTGTGGATCTCGGCGGGTGGTGTCGATCCAGGCGTCGGAGACGTGGGGTTTTACCTCCCGTTCGAAGAAGGTTTCGACGTCCTCCCGGAGCGGCACGTTCTCCGTGTCCCGGAGTTCCGGGTCCGGCTCCGGACGGCCCTCTTTGTCCCGGCAGATCTCCGCCGTATCGTTCCGTTCCGACAGCGCGGACAGGATGGCCTTCCGGATGGGGGCAGCGAGCTTCAGGTCCGCCTCCGCGGCTGCCCGGGAGAGTTCGGCCTCGAAGGCCGCGCGATCCAGGAAGGGCTGATCGGACAGGCCCTGCAACAGTGCTCGGATCGCATCTTGCTGCCGGCGGCCCGCTTCCTCGTCTTTGGCCTTGCCCTCCCCCTTTTTCCGCGAGACGGCCAGGTTGGCGAAGGCGCGCTCGTCGTCGAGGCGTGCGGTCCGGTCGGGACTCGCCTGGAAATCGAGGCGGAGCGGCCGCTCGACCGTGATCTTGCGGAAGCCGAAGTGCGTGGTCGGGTAGACGCGGCTGACGACTGCCTCACGCTCCTCGCCGTCCGGCCCGACCCGGCGGATGGCGCCGTCCTCGAAGTCCGCCAGCAGCTGCAGGATGTCCTCCTTGCGGCCGAACGGAACCTCGCGGCGCTTGGCGCCCAGACTCTTGCGCAGCAACACCCAGAACGAGGTGGCGTCGATGAGTTGAACCTTCCCGCGCCGCTCGGGCCGCTTCCGGTTGGTCAGCACCCAGACGTAGGTCGCGATGCCGGTGTTGTAGAAGAGCTGTTCGGGCAGCGCGATCAGCGCTTCGAGCAGGTCGTTCTCCAGGATCCAGCGGCGAATCTCGCTCTCGCCGCTGCCCGCATCCCCGGTGAAGAGCGGCGAGCCGTTCATGATGATCGCGATCCGCGATCCGCCCTGAGCCGGGTCCTTCTGGTGCGTGAGCATGTGCAGCAGAAACAGCAACTGGCCATCGCTGATCCGCGGCAGCCCCGGCCCGAAACGGCCGGCGGCGCCCCGGTCGTGCTCGCCGCGCACGGCGTCCTGGTCGCGCTTCCAGTCCTTGCCGTAGGGCGGATTCGCGATCAGATAATCGAAGTTGTCACTGGCGTGGCGGTCTTTCGAGAGCGTGCTCCCGAAGAGGACGTTCTCCGCGTCACGACCGTCTTCCGACTTCATGAACAGATCCGACTTGCAGATCGCGAAGGTCTCGGGATTTACCTCCTGGCCGAACAGATGAATATCGGCGTCGGGGTTCACGGCCTCGGCGCAGAGTTCGCCGTCGCGTGTCTCGCCGGCGGTGATGTGCTCCTGGGCGATAGTGAGCATGCCGCCGGAGCCGCAGCACGGGTCGCAGACGGTCCGCACCACGCCTTTCGCCCCCAGCCGTTCTTCGTCCCCGGCCAGCAGCAGGTCCACCATGAGATGGACGACATCGCGGGGGGTGAAGTGCTCCCCGGGGTTCTCGTTCAGCGCCTCGTTGAACTTCCGGATGAGCTCTTCGAAGACCGTGCCCATCGTCGCGTTGTCGACATCGTCCGGGTGGAGACGCACTTTCGGATCCCCGAACTGCTGGACGACGAGGAACAGGAGACCCGACTCGTCGAGCTTGGAGATGGTGTTGTCAAAGTCGAACTTCTCCAGCACCTCGCGCATGTTCGGACTGAACCCCGCGATGTAGTTGCGCAGGTTCTGCGCAATGTTGGGAGCGTCGGCCAGCAGCTTCTCGAAGTCGTAGCGCGACGTGTTGTAGAAGGCGAACCCGGAGGCCCCCCGGAGCAATCGGCCGGGGTTCTCGATCTTTCCCTGGTACCTCGCCTGGACCTCCAGGACCTTCGGTTTGGTGGGAGCCAGCACGGTGTCGAGCCGGCGCAGCACGGTCAGCGGCAGGATCACGTCCTGATATTTGCTGCGTTTGAAGGTGTCGCGGATCAGGTCCGCCACGCCCCAGAGGAAGCTGACGATCTGGCTGTGGTTCATGGGCGGGCGGCGGCGAATGTAGCAGCCTTCTCGCCTCCTCCCCACCTTCCTGGGCGGGCGCGGTTCCGGCCCGCGCCGCCGTTCCCCTGAGGGTTTCCAGACAATACGTATATGATTTCTATCATACGTGCGATGCCGACAGCGGGGCGAGGATGAAGAAAAAACTGACGATTACGGTGGATGATGAGCTGCTTCCCCGCGCCAAGCGTTACGCGCGTTCCCGCGGCGTTTCCCTGTCGTCTCTCATCGAGGCGTCGCTGCGAGAGATCGCGGCGGAGGACACTCCCTCGTTCGCGTCGCGATGGAAGGGCCGATTCGAGGCGGCGGGGCGTGATGATGACCGCTATCGAGCGCTTGCCCGGAAACACCTCTGATGCTCCTCGACACGGACGTACTGATTGACATTGCCCTTGATCGCCGCCCCCACTCGGGACCGTCTTCCGAACTGCTCGATCGGGTGGAGTGTGGTCCCCGCCGCGCGTTCGTCGCGTGGCACACCCTGTCGAACTTCTACTACCTCGTGACATCGGCGCGTGGGGATGCCGACACGCGTGACTTCCTTGCCGAGCTGGTCCGGTTCGTAGGGGTTGCGCCCGCGGATGCCGCGGCGGTCCACTATGCGGTTTCTCTTCCGATGGCGGACTTTGAAGGTGCCATGCAGGTGGCGGCCGCGCGGGCCTGCGGGGCGCAGCACATCGTCACGAGGAACGTCAGGGACTTCGTCCGGTCACCGATCCCGGCGATGACCCCACGGGAAGCGCTCGAACGGTGGTTCTGAAGTCGCCGTAACACCCGGTCGGCCTTCCGACCGGCACCGTCCCCGCCGCAGGTCGACGGGATCGGAACAAGCGCCGCGCGCGCGGCGCCAATCCCACAGGAGAGAGTCATGTTCAGAGTTCGATGGTTCGCGCTGAGCGCCCTCGTTGGAGCCGCCTTGGTTCTTGCGATTCCGGGCGAAGCGGCGCTTCAGCCCGAACCGCAGCAGCGTCCGATCGACCGGCGCGCGTACCTGAACGATGTCCAGACGAGCGACGACCCCCGCCGGGTCCCGGCGCCTCCCGGTCCCCGCGGGCCGGAGGGGACGACGGTGCTGCGCGGCGGCCTCGTCTTCGACGGGACCGGCTCGGAGCCGGCCGCCGGGACGGTGGTGATGGAGCGGAACCGCATCGCCGCGGTGCTTCCCGCGGGCGTCACCGACTGGCCGGCCGATGCCCGGGTGCTGGATGTCTCCGGGCACACGGTGCTTCCCGGGCTGATGGACCTCCACACCCACCTCACCTATACCGAACTCGATGTGCCGCAGGCGCTGACGGTGCACCCGGCGCACGCCGCGCTGCGCGGCGTCGAACGTCTCCACGCCTTCATCGGCTCCGGAATCACCTCGGTGCGCGACACCTCCTCGTTCGGCACCGTGCCGTTCATCCTGAAAGAGTGGGTCCGGGACAACCGGCTCCCGGGCCCGCGGGTCTTCGCCGCCGGGCAACTGATCACCGCGACCGGCGGCCACAGCGCCGAGGGGTTGTCCGTCCACTCCGGGGTGTACGGAGCGGTCGTCGAGGCGTCGGGGGCCGACGGATTCCGGGAAGCCGTCCGGGAGCAGTTCAAGCGCGGCGCCGATCTGATCAAGGTGGTGAGCCACTTCAGCCGCGAGGAGATCGCGGCGGCGGTGGACGAGGCGCATACGCTCGGCCTCCGGATCACGGTGGACTCGGAGACCGTCTACACCGAATGGGCGGTGGAGGCCGGCGTCGACGCGATCGAGCACCCGTTGCCGCGCACCGACGAAGTCGTCGCCATGATGGCGCAGCGCGGGATCGCCTCGGTGCCGACGGTTGTCCCCTACGACTACATCTTCGAGTGGATGGGCAGCTACCACAGCTCGACGTCCCGGCGATTCGAACTCACCGGCGAAACGACCCGCGCGATGCTGCGAAAGATGAAGGAGGCCGGCGTCCTGATCGGGCTCGGCACCGACCTGGTCTTCGACTGGTTCCGCGATCTCCCCTACGCCTACATCCAGGAACTGGAGGTGTATCTGGAGTGCGGCTTCACCCCCACCGAAGCGCTCCTCGCCGCCACCCGCGACAACGCCCGAATCCTCGGTATGGACGACAAGCTCGGCACCCTGGAAGTGGGCAAACTGGCCGATGTCCTGGTCGTCGAGGGCAACCCGCTTGAGGGCTTTGCCGCCCTGGCGAACGTTGCCCAGGTCTTTCGGGACGGCTACTGGGTGGTGCGGGACGGGGTCGTCCAGTCCACGCCACCGAAGCTCCGCGTGCCCGAGGGCCCGGGGGAGTAAGCGCGCCGGCAGCGGGCGAAACCGCGCACTTTCGACCGGGAAGGAGCGCGGGGACGGCTTGGAACGCCGACCTCTGGGCAGTCCTCCCGGTGGGGCCCGGCATCGCGCGGGAGCGCGAAACCCGCGTCGATGCTCCTGTGGGCTGCCAAGGAACTCAGTCGGGCCTCAAGCGCTTTCGGAGGCGGGCAACGACCGTCCTGGCGGCCTGTACCTTTCCGGCTCTGATCTGACGCTCGCCCAGCTCAAGCATCTTGAGCAGAGCCGCGGCTTCCTGTCTCCGCTCGTGGCGAGCCGTCAGGTAACTGATCGGCTTGATGCGGTCGGACGGTGGCATGGGGCACCTCCTTGTCAGACTGAGGAACAGGTCCGATACGGTCGGCGCTGGACCTGTCATCATCAGGTCGCCGTGGCCAGGCGACCGTAGGGGCGTCGTCACCCCTCCGGGGTACAACGTCCCTGACGGAACCCGGAGGGCCGGCGGTTCGTCCGACCCGAAGGCGAGGCGGAAGCAGCGCGGGTGGGGCGGTCCCACCGGTGGCGTGATGACGAAGCGCCCGAACGAGGAGAAGCGTCCATGTGCGGCATCATCGGCTACCTGGGTCCCCGCCCGGCCGCCCCGATTCTTCTGGAGGGCCTGAAGCGCCTCGAGTACCGGGGCTACGACTCCGCCGGACTGGCCGTCCTGGACGGCGGCGCCCTCACCGTCGAGAAGCGCGCGGGAAAGATCAGTGACCTCACGGCGGCGCTCGACGGCGCTCTGCCACCCGGCGGGTGCGGCATCGCCCACACCCGCTGGGCCACTCACGGGGCTCCCAACCGGGTCAACGCCCATCCGCAGCTCTCGGCGGCAGGCGACATCGCCCTCGTCCACAACGGCATCATCGAAAACGCTGCCCGGTTGCGCCCGTGGCTGCGCGACCGGGGGTACGCGCTGCGCAGCGAAACGGACACCGAAGTCCTGGTCCACCTCATGGACTTCGCCTTCCGGGACACCGATCTGCTGGAGGACGCGGTGGCGAGTGCGCTGGCGCGGGCGGAAGGCGCCTACGGCATTGCCGTGGTCAGCTCGCGGGACCCCGGCAAGATCGTGGTGGCGGCGAACGGCAGCCCCCTGCTACTCGGCATCGGTTCCGGGAACGAGCTCTTCGCGGCCTCGGATGCGGCGGCGGTGGTCGGGCACACCCGGAAGGTCGTGCGGCTCAGCGATGGGGATTCCGCTGTTCTCACCCCGGAGGGGTACCGGACCTTCGACCCGGCGCGGCGGGCGGTGCGGCGCGGCTTCTCGGAGGTCGCGTGGGGCGCGGAGGCAGTCGGCAAGGACGGCTACGAACACTTCATGTACAAGGAGATCCGCGAACAGCCCGCCACCCTGCGCGATGTCCTGCGGGGACGGCTCCTCGAGAAGGACGGGGTTTCCCAGCTCGGCGGCGTCACCATGTCCGACCGCGAGCTCCGGGCGGTGGACCGGATCCTCATCACCGCCTGCGGAACCAGCCGCTACGCCGGGATGATCGGGGCCCGGATGATCGAGGACCTCGCCCAGGTTCCGGCGGCCGTGGAGTACGCCTCCGAATTCCGCTACCGCAACAGCGTGCTCACTCCGAACACGCTGGTCATCGGGATCAGCCAGTCGGGCGAGACCGCCGACACCCTGGCCGCGCTCCGCGAAGCCCGGCGCCGCGGCTGCCGAATCATGGGCATCGTGAACACGGTCGGCTCCACGATCGCGGTCGAAACGGATTTCGGGGTGTACCTGCACGCCGGCCCCGAGATCGGCGTCGCTTCCACCAAGTCCTTCACGAGCCAGGTGATCGCGCTCGCGCTGTTCACGCTCTACCTCGGCCGCCGCCGCAACCTGTCGCTGCGGGACGGACGCCGCCTGGTGCGCGCCCTGGAGCAGCTCCCTGGCCAGGTGGAAGAGGCGCTCCTCGTGGACCCCCAGATCAAGGAACTCGCCCGGAAGTACCAAGACGCCCCGGGCTTTTTGTTCATGGGCCGCGGCTACCAGTATCCGGTCGCCCTCGAGGGCGCCCTGAAGCTGAAGGAAGTGAGCTACGTCCACGCCGAGGGCTACCCGGCCGGGGAGATGAAGCATGGGCCCATCGCCCTCGTGGACCCGGACGTGGCGGTGGTCGTTTTGGCGACGCGGGGCGAGGGGATGTACGCCAAGACCCTCTCGAACATCGAGGAAGTGCGCGCCCGCGGGGGCCGGGTCATCGCGGTGGTGAACGACCTGGATGATGAACTGGCCGGCCGGGTGGACGACCGGATCGTGATTCCCCGGACGGATCCCGTCCTGATGCCGGTGCTCGCCTCAGTGCCCCTCCAGCTCCTCGCCTACCACGCGGCGGTGCTGCGCGGCTGCGATGTGGACCAGCCCCGCAACCTTGCCAAGTCGGTCACCGTGGAGTAGCGAGGGCCGCGCGGCTTGCGAGGACGCCCCTACCGGGAGGACCGGCCCGATCCCTGATCGGCGGGGCCGCTAGGCGCTGGCGCGGATGCGCGCTGCGGCGCCCATTGCCAGGCGATCGAATATCCCGTCAACAGAATCGGCCACCGCGTAGAGGTCGCGTGACGCGGTCTGGGCGAAACCCTCGGCCACGATATGGTCGAACAGAGACAAGAGTGGATTCCAAAAACCCCGATGGTTTGCAAGAACGATCGGCTTGTCGTGGAAGCCGAGCTGTCGCCAGGTGAGCACTTCGAGGGTTTCCTCAAGGGTTCCGAAACCGCCCGGCAGCGACACGAAGCCATCGGCGCGGTGGAACATTTGCTGCTTCCGCTCGTGCATGCTGTCGACTACGACAAGTTCTGTCAGTCCAGGGAGGGGGGGCTCCGATTCCACGAGTGAGCGGGGAATAATTCCGACCACGCGTCCGCCGCCCGCCAGCGCCGCGTCCGCCACCGCACCCATCAGGCCGGTGCCGCCGGCACCGAAGATCAGCTCGATGCCGCGTGCAGCGCAGGCGGAACCGAATGCGCGCGCGAAGTCTTCCTGTTCGCCGTCATCTCCGCTCGACGACCCACAATAGACACAAAGTGCCGTGATCTCAGTCAACACAGTCCCCGCATATCGGGTATTCAATTCATGATCTTCATACATTTGCCAATAACCGCATACAGCCTACCGCAACCGCCGCCACCGAAGCTCCGGGTGCCGCCGGGTCCTGGCGAGTCAGTTCAGCACTGAGTCCGCCGCAAGAGAAGTGGAGTTCGGGCCAGCGATCCCCCTCCGGACGGCGCCGCAGGCAAGGGAACGCCGACCTCCGGCCAGTTGCTGCGCAAATGCAGCCCCGCGCGGGACCCCCAACAGTCCAGATGGCGCCGCTGGCCAGGGAACGCCGACCTCTGGTCGGCACCGCTGCGCGAAGCGCAGCGAACGGCGTGTACCGCGCAGCCGCCCGGATGACGCTGAACGCCGAGGTCCCGGCCGAGAGGCGAACCACCCCGAACTCGGGGTCCTTCCCTGCCGCCCGCCTACGGCGGGCTGTGCCGACCAGAGGTCGGCGTTCCCTTGCCGGCGCGTCGCTCTGCCTGGTGGCTTGGGCACCGAGACGTGCACCATCCCGGAACTGCACTCTCATGCGGGCGGGGGTGCAGGCCGACCCGATCATGAAGGTTTTTCCCGGTGGGGGTCGGCACCGCCCGCCGGAGGCGGGCGAAACGCGCACACCCGATGCCTCATGGGTGCCTAACCGGGTGCTGTTGATGCGCTTACGTGGAGGTATTCGCAGTCCTGCTCGACATCAACAGGCTGATCGTCCGCCTCGATCGCCGCTTCTCCTGGTTCACCAGCGGCATCGTCGGTCATCCGTGCCGCGAGGGGGTCACTCAGCCCCGCTGGCGCTCCCGAAGCCGCGCCACGACGTCCGCGGCGGGCTGCACCTTGCCAGCTTCGATCTGACGGTCGCCGAGGGCGAGCATCTTGAGCAGCGCCAAGCGCTCCTGCCTCCGCTCGTGGCGAGCCTTCAAGTAACTGATCAGCTTGATCCGTTCAGACTGTGACAAGAGCCACCTCCCCAACACGCCAACACCGCTGGATCCTGTCAACCACAAAGCCCAACAGAAACAGCGCGTTACGTAGATCGATCAATCCCTTGGTCTCGGCCCCAGGAAGCGGTCGCCATCGTAGTGGATCATGTGGTCCGGGGTGTCAGAGAGCCACACTTCCGTTTCCCAGGCAATGTTGTTCAGGTGCTTGCGGAACTCGGCGAAATCCGGAAACGCGCTGACATAGACAACGCCCGCCGGGCACGCGGCCAGCATGGCTTCCAGATCGACCATTCGGGATGCTGAGACCGGACCGTGCGAAGTCACCGCTTCCACGAGGAATATCCATTTGCGTTCGGCGTCGTAGAGCACCACGTCGGGCAGCTTGTCGTGGTCGGTGATGGGAATACCAAGTTCGGCCAGACGGACACTGTCGACGATCAGGTCCTTCTTCGCGGTGTCGCCCAGGTAGAGCAGATGCGCGCCCGGAGCGAAGCGGGGCGCGAACTCCTCCACAACAGCCCGCTGTACTTCGTTGTGTTTCCCGGGCGAGAGCCCGAACTCGCGCCCGTCCGGCAGCTTGACCGGAATCAGCCTCCGAGCCCGATCCCGCGCGTAGCGCTCCACGAGTGCTCCGTGCTCGCGACGGAACCGGGCGACCGCCAAGTTCCAGTCGTCCGTTTTGTAGCGGCGAATGGCATTCAGGGCCGGCTCGGTGACGGCGTAATGGGCGTTGGGGCTGTTCGTCGGTAGGTCCGGCTCGAACGGGTTGTTGTCAGCGATGCGGGCTTGGACGAATTGATGCAGCACCTGTCGCCTGAAGGTCTCCCGCGTGTTCGCTGCGTACTTCGTGTCGTAGTGCTCGGCGAGAAAGTCCATGATGCCTTTGGTGACGGTGCATCGCCGTCGCTCAGCCGTCGCCCAGGCGGCATCGGGCGTGAGCCCGCACAGCGCGATGAGCGTCATTCCCGCCATCTGGTTGTGCTGGGCCGGCGGCATGCCCAGGGCTTCGAGGATCTCCCGTGCTTCTCCGATGTCAGCCAACGGCCGCCTCCTGTAGCTCGGGAGGGGAGGTCACGCTTGTGACAAGCGCATCCAGCTCGGCCATCGGGTCCGCAAGGCACTTTGTCTGCTGGCCGAGCGCGACGATCGTCTCGCGCGCGGGAAGCGGCATGGCGCGCAGTTCGGTGGCGCTTACCTGGGTATTACCGTTGACCGCTCGGAACCAGGTGTCGAGGAGGCGGCTGTTGTAGAGCGCCGCCAGACCCCAGGCCTCGTCCTCCGAGAGTTGGCCTCCGGGCCGGTGAACGTAGTTGAGATGGTTCTCCAGCCCGATTTCCGAGATGGCGAAATCGGCGGCGATGTAAGGGGCGGCCGTCAACCGGCGCGGTTCTTCCTTGGCGCTGAAGCGCCGAATGAGCACGTAGTTGCTGCTCGGAACAAGAAGCGCCTTGGCCGTCCGCGCGATGTACTCGGGTTTGTGGCGATCTAACGGCCACGTAGCCTTCATGGCGCGCACATGGTTCATCCAGAGGAGAGGCACGTGGATCGCCGGGACATCTCCCTCCCCGGCAATGAGTTCCGTAGCCCGAAACGGCACCACGGGCCCGGTTGAGATGTTGAGCCCCTGCTCGGCCAGACTGCTCGGCCAGGAATCCACCCGTGCCAGTGCTTCCTCGTCGTCGTCGCAGACCGGCAGCCGGAGGACCTTGTCCACCGAAACGAGATCGAGCACCTTCCCCGCGGAAACCTCCCGGACGCTCGGCTTGTGGATGTCGTCGACTCCGAAGCTCGACGATATTGCGAGAGGCATGGCGCCGCGGTTCCCGTGCCAGCGGTCCTGGCGGACGCCAGAGACGATGACGTTCTCCTGGAGCACCGCGTCTCGGCGGAACGCGTCGCGCCGGGAGCCGAACACATGGACTCCGGTCGGCCGGATCATGTCGAAGAAAATGGTGCGGAACTGCCGAAAATACGGACCCGACGCGAAGCTGCGTGGCGTGATGAATACGAAGTCGCCGTGCTGCCGCAACAGCGAGGCGCCGACCGCCATGAACAGCGCGTAGATGTTCGGCTGGCCGTGGACCACCTCGGACGCGGCCGCCGCGCGGGGATCGTCCTTGCCGATCTTGAAGTAGGGCGGGTTGGCGATGACGACGTCGAAGTTTTCGGTGTCCGCCCGCCCGGGGAAAAGCCCGCGCGGACGCAAAGCGCCGGGATTCGCCATGATGAAGTCGGCGGATTCGATGTGGACTGAGACCGTCACTTCATAGCGGGTGTGGCACCAATCGGCGAGATGGTCGAGGACGGCCCGCAACGGCGCCAGCAGATCCTTGTCGATCTCGTAGGCGACCAACTCGACGATCCGGGGCTTCGGCTGCCGGGAGACGAGTGCCTGCACCGCGGCGCAGCAGAGGATGCCGGCGCCCGCGGCGGGATCGAGAACCCGGGCCTCGTGCGCCTCGCTCGTGATCCTCCCGGCCATGAAATCAGCGACGGGCGCCGGCGTGAGAAAGAGACCGTGATCCTTGCGCTGCCGATCGGACTTCTGTCTGATGCACCATTCGCCGATGCGGTCGGCGTAGGCCGTGGGTGGTTCTGTCGTGCGGGGGCCGGGTATTGGTCGGGACGACTGCGCGGGCGCAGCGGCGGGGTGCTTTCCGAGGTCCCGGTTCAAGACCCGGATTCTCACACAAGAAAGGAAGGCAATCGTCCGCAAATGACAATGGTCCTGGGACCTCCGGCCCGGCCTCGGTGCACCCTGGCCACGAGCCCATTGTCACGAGTCCAGTCCGGGATGGGAGTGGTAAGCGGTCGCGGCATCTGGTGGTTGGAGAGGGGTGCGGCACTCACGTTGGCGTGGCGCAGTGTCATCGGCGCTTGTTTCGCGCTCCCGCGCGATGCCGGTCGGAGACCGGCGCTCCGCCCTGACCTTGAGGGGTACGCGTCAAGAAGGGAGCCGTCCCGACGGTTGGGGTCTCTGCCGCCGCGGCCCTGCGGGCCGCTGTGCCGACCAGAGGTCGGCGTTCCAAGCCGTCCCCGCGCTTTTTCGCAATCGGCGGTACGCGGTTTCGCGGCCCTGCGCGCAGCGGTGCCGGTGTGAAGCCCCCACCGGGAGAACTGACCGGCGGTCCCTTGCCAGCTCTGTCGCCGAGGCCGAGTTGGTGACTCGCGGCGGGGCACCGACGGCCACCGCTAACCCGCTGCCACAAGGAAGCTTGCGCCGGTTTCCGGGTGGTCCCTATACTCGGTGCCCCCCACTCTGGAGGGACCGAGATCCTCGTTCACCGGGAGGTGACTGATGCCCAAACGATTTACCAGGTTCGCGATCCTCGGAATCGCGCTCGCGCTGGCCGTACCGGCCGGCGCGCAGGAACTCCGAGGCCGCCTCGTCGGGACGGCGAGCGACGCGACCGGAGCGGTGCTTCCGGGCGTAACAGTCACTGCCTCGAGTCCGGCGATGATCCAGGAACGGGTGGTGGTTACCGGAGGCCAGGGCACCTACGCGTTCCCTGCGCTGTCCACCGGGGTCTACTCGGTCAGCTTTTCTCTCGGCGGCTTCAGCACGGTGGTTCGGGAGAACATCCAGATGACGCTGAACACGACCCTCACGGTGAACGCCACCCTCGAGGTCGGCACCCTCGAAGAGACGATCACCATCACCGGCCAGGCTCCGGTGGTGGACGTGAAGACCACCGCCACCGGCGTGAACTTCACCGAGGAACTCCTCGAGGACATCCCGAACGCCCGCGACATCTGGGCGGCGATGGCCCAGGCCCCCGGCTTCCAGATGGAGGGCTACGACGTGGGCGGGTCGCACACCGGCACCCAGACGGGTTTCCAGGCCTTCGGCTTCGGGGACCAGCACCGCACGCTGCTCGAAGGGATCAACGTGACCGAGACGACCTCGGGGAACGCCGGCTACTTCGACTACGGCAGCTTCGAGGACTTCCAGCTCGGCGGCTCCGGGAACATGGGCGAGACCCACGGTCTCGGCGCCTTCTTCAACCTGACGGTGAAGTCCGGCGGAGATCGGTTCAACGGCGACATCTACGTGGACTTCGAGAACGACAGCACCGTCGGCGACAACGTCCCGGATTCGCTGCGGACCGGCGGCGGCACCAGCGGCCCCTACAAGGCGGGGTCGAACGGCCTCGAAGCCGGGAACCCGATCACCCTCCAGAGCGACATCAACATCGGCATCGGCGGACCGCTCTATCCCGGGAAGGCCTGGTTCTACGGCGGCTACCGGCTGAACCACCAGGAAAAGCTGACCATCGGGAACCCCGATCCGGCGACCACCCAGCTCGGCAACTGGACCGCGAAGGCGACCTACCAGCTCACGGACTCCAGCCAGTTGATCGGCTTCTTCAACCGGCGCACCAAGCTGCAGGCCGAAAGGAACCTCGGTCCCTCGGTGCCGCTCGACGCCGCCTGGTACCAGAGCTCGGTGAACAAGCCAATGAAGCTCGAGTACACGAACGTGCTCACCGACAAGCTCTTCCTGAACCTGCAGCTCAGCCACTGGATCAACCAGTTCCCGCTCTTCCCGACCGCCACGAAGACGGAGAGCGTCGAGGGGTTGCCGGCCGGCCGCGAGGAGGTCAACACCGGCGACCTCACCAACGCCAACGACTACTACCACCTCCGCAATGTCACGAAGCCGCAGATCTCCGGCAACCTGACCTACTTTGCCGACGACTTCGCGGGCCAGCACACCTTCAAGATCGGAACCGAGATTTACCGGGAACGCCGCAAGTTCCTGCGGATGCAGCCGGAGGACATCTTCTACCGCGACGTTGACGGCGTCCCGAGCGAGGTGGACATCTACAACACCCCGAACACCGGCATCAACGACATCTTTCTCACCTCGGTGTACGGGCAGGACTCCTGGACCCTCAACAACCGGCTGACCCTGAACCTCGGCTTCCGGTTCGACCGCTACAAGATGGGCTGGCCGGACAACTCCCTTTCGCCCACCCATTCGGACATCTTCCCGGCCCTCGAGGTTTCGCAGCGGGATGTCCTGACCCTCTCCAACATCGGCCCGCGCCTCGGCGCCGCATTCGATCTGACGGGGCAGGGCGAGACTGTACTGAAGCTCTTCTTCGGCCGCTTCTACTGGAACCCGAGCACCACGATCGTGGACGACGAGAACCCGGTCGGCCAGGCTGCGTTCCGGTACGCGTTCAACGACCTGAACGGGAACCGGACCCTGGACCCGGGGCCGAGCGGAGGCCTTGCCGACTCCCCGGAGCTGGGCGACAAGCTCCGAACCCTCGGCGGCGCCGGGTTCGTGACCGTGGACCCGAACCTCACGAACGCCTACGGGCATGAGATGTCGGTCCACTTCGAGCAGCAACTCGCCGACAACTTCTCCTTCCGGGCGTCGTATGTCCACAAGAACTCCCGAAACGGCTACGGGATCGTGGACCTGAACCGCGCCTTCGCCTACGGTGTTCCCTACAGTTGGGAAGACCGCGGGCCGGACAACGTGGCGGGAACCGGAGACGACCAGACGGTCCAGCTCACGGACCGCCAGCCCGGGATTCCCGAGGATCGTCAGTACGTGAACCCGGAGGCCTACGGGCTGCCGGCACCGGACGGGAACTACCACACCGTCGAGGTGGCGTTGAACCGCCGGTTCGCGGATCGCTGGATGTTCCTGACCTCGTTCCTCCACACCTGGTCGAACGCCTACCTGCGCACCACGTCCTCCGGGAGCGTGCGGGCCGCCGCCCGCTTCGACTTCGTCGAGGGCACGACCTACGAGTGGCGGGCGAACCAGTCGCTCCGGCTGGGGCCGATCGACACCACCTACTGGAACTACAAGCTGGTGGCGCGCTACATCTTCCCCTACGACATCGGGGTGAGCGCCTCCTACAAGCTCCAGAGCGGGTATGAGACCGGCCGCCGGGTCAGCGTCCGACTGCCGAACGCCGGGACCGAGCGGGTGATGCCGGATGGCTACAACGACCGGGCGCCGAACGTCGGCATCTTCGACATGCGCGCCGAGAAGTCGTTCAACATCATGGGGGGAGCAACCATGGCCCTGCTGTTTGACGGGTTCAACCTGGTCAACAGCTCGACCGTCCTGAACTACCGGACGATTGGGGGTTCCCGCTACAACGAGATCATCGCGATTCTCGACCCGCGGGTCTTCCGGGTCGGCCTCCGGATCGAATTCTGATCGGGTCCTGACCCGCAGGGGGCGCCGGCTTTCGGGCCGGCGCCCATTTTCGTTTCCGGCGCTGGTTTCCGGCGCCGCACCAGGCCGGTGGGCGCGCGTACACTCGGTCCGGCGGGCATCGCCTCCCCGATCCCGTCAAGGAGAGACCCATGAAGCCGAACGAACCCCGCAGTCCATTGAATCGGCGACGCTTCCTCCAGACCACCGCGGCCGCCGGGCTGGCCGCACTTCCCGGCGCCGGCGCGCTCGCGAGCCCGCCCGCGAATCCATCCCGCCAGCCGGGTTCGCCCGGCGTCAGCCCCAGCCCGAGCGATCCTCTCGGCGTCCGGGCCAGTTTTCCGGTCACCGAGGAACTCGCCTACCTCAACAACGCCGCGGTGGGACCGCTGCCGCTGCCCGTCCGCGACGCCCTCCACCGCTACGCGGACAACAAGATGCGGCGCCGCGACGGCGCGGCGGGTGGCGAGGCCGTGGCGAGTGCGCGCTCCCGCTTCGCCAGCCTGTTCGGCGCCGAAGAGGACGAGCTCGCCTTCCTCTACTCCACCAGCGGGGCCGAGAACGTCATCGTGAACGCGATGGAGTGGCGGCCGGGCGACAACGTGGTCGTGGACGAGCTGCACTTCGTCACCACCTTCGTGCTCTATCGCGAGCTCGAGCGCCGGGCGGGGGTCGAACTGAGGATCGTCCCGTCGCGGGACGGTGTCGTGACCGTGGACGACTTCGCCGCGCGGACCGACGCCCGGACGCGGCTGCTCAGCGTGGCGTGGGTGTCGAACCGCAACGGCTTCCGCTATGACCTGCCCGCGCTGGCCGACCTCGCCCATGCTCACGGGGGCTACCTCTACGCCGACGCAATCCAGGCGTGGGGCACGTTCCCGACCAACCTCCACGACGAGAAGGTCGACTTCGCCTGCGGCAATGGGTACAAGTGGCTGCACGCGGACTTCGGCTGCGCACCCTTCTACGTGCGCCGCGAGCACCTGGACTGGATGACCGCCGACCGGCACGGGCATCGTCAGGTCGCCGAGTCGCTGGCCGGGCATCGCTTCCGCCTCAAGACCAGCGCGGAAAAGCTCGAGTACGGGAGCCCGGCCTACGGTCCGGTGGCCGCGATGGACGCGGCGCTCGCGTTTGTCGGGGAGGTTGGGCTCGATCGCATCGCCGGGCACACGCACGCCCTCGCGGGCGAACTGCGCGAGGACGCCGCCGCGCTCGGGATGCGGATGTTCACCCCGCCGAAGAATCCGTCACCCATCGTCAGCTTCTACCACGGGCTCGATCACGAACGGCTGAGCCGGGCGCTCGCCGACGAGGGCGTGTCGGTCACCTTTCAGGAGGACGGGCAACTGCTGCGTGCCGGCCTGGGGATGTTCACCAACCGCGGCGACCTCGACCGGCTGCTGGGGGTGATCCGGCGGCTGGTGTAGGCCGGCGGAACGCTCGGCTCAGGCGCTGAACCGCGCCAGTCCGAAGAAGCTCTCCTTCTCCCGCTCGCCGAGCGCCTGCCCGGCCAGCATCTCGCCGAGGGCCGGGCCGAGCTTGTAGCCGTGCCCGGACCCGCCGCCGGCGATCCAGGCGTTCGCCGCCTCCGGGTGGGTGTCCACGATGAGGTGGCCGTCGGCGCTCTGCTCGTACTGGCAGACCCGCGACTCGATCAGCGGGGCGCCCCGCATCGCCGGGAAACGGCGCTCCATGTAGTTCCGCCCCGTCCGGATGGCTTCCGCGGAAGGTGTGCGGTCCCCGTTCGTGGGATCGAACGGCGCGCCCCGGGAGTCGTCCGCCACCTTGAAGCCGCGGTAGTTGCTCCCGGGGACTCCGTAGAACAGGCTCGCTCCCGTCTCGACCCAGACGGGCAGCTCGGCGTCGGTCAGATCGGTGCGGCCGGGAGGCGTGCCGAAATAGAGGATCTCCTGCCGCGTGGGGCTCACGAGGGGCGGATCGAATCCGGGGAAGAGCTGCGCGAGCCACGGGCCGCCCGCAAAGACGAAGAGGTCGGCTTCCAGGGTTTCGCCGCTCGCCAGCCGGACGTCCCGCATGGTCCCGTTCGCGACGGTTCCCGCCGCCGCCTTGGCCTGCCGGTACTCGCCTCCCTCGGCCAGGAAGCCCTCGAACACCCGCTGGCAGCCGCGCCGCGCGAGCAGGTAGCCGGCGCTCTTTTCGTAGAGCGCGTAGGCGAGGCCGTCGGCGTTGATCTGGGGGAAGCGGCGCGCGAGGTCCTCGCCGGTCAGCTCCTCGAAGGGGACGCCGAGGTCGGCGAGGATCGGGACCGCATCGGTCGCGTAGCGGTCCACGCCGTCGCTCATCCAGAGCGCGCCGGTCTCGAAGAACAGTTGGTCGTTCCAGCGTTCCCCGGCCTCCTTCCAGATCGCGAGCGCCCGGACCACCATCTCGGAGTAGATGCGGTCGGGGCCGTAGGTGGCGCGGATGACCCGCGTTTCTCCCCCCGAACTCGCCCGCGAGTTCCCGGGGCCCCAGGCGTCGACCACGGTGACCTGGGCGCCGCGCCGCAGCAGTTCGAGCGCCGTCCAGCCGCCAAAGGCGCCGGCGCCCACCACCACGGCGCGGACTCCGCGTCCGGCCTGGGACGGGCTTCCGCTCGCGGTGCGGGCTTTTGCCGTTCCGGCGGGGGCTTCTGCCGTTTTGCCGGGGTCACTCCCGGCGCCATCGCCGCAGGCGGCGAACGCCCCGGCGGCTCCCGCGGCAAGTCCGGTCGCGATCGCTTCGCGGCGTGAAATCCGGCGTTTCGTCATGACCCGACCATCGTAAAGCTGCTAGGAACCCGCGGCCGGGGACAGGAATCGGGAGAGGGAGAAGAACGGTTCCTTTTCGCGCTGACCGAGCGCCTGGTCCGCCAACATCTCGCCGAGCGCTGCCCCGAGCTTGTAGCCGTGGCCGGACCCGCCTCCGGCGATCCAGGCGTTCGCTGCCTCGGGGTGGGTGTCGACGATCAGGTTCCCGTCCGCGCTCTGCTCGTACTGGCAGACCCGCGCCTCGATCAGGGGCGCGTCCCGCATCGCCGGGAACCGGCCCTCCATGTACTCCCTCGCCGCCCGCATCCCCGCCGCTGACGGCGTCCGGTCGCCGGTGGTGGGATCGAAAGGCGCGCCGCGGGTGTCGTTCGCGATCTTGAAACCACGGCCGGCACTCCCCGGAACGCCGTAGAAGGGGCCCTCGTCGATCCAGGTCGGGAACGACTCGTCGGACAAGTCGGAATAGCCCGCCGGCGGACCGAAGAAGAACACCTCCTGGCGGGTGGGTCGCACCAGCGGAGGGTCGAACTCGGGAAACAGGCGGGCGAGCCACGGGCCGCAGGCGAACACGAAGAGGTCGGCCTCGACGGTCTCGCCGTCGGAAAGGCGGATGTCCCGCATCCGCCCGCCGCCGGTCGTTCCCGGCGCCGCTTCCGCCCGCCGGAAGGTGCCGCCTTCGGCGAGAAAGTCCCGTAGCACCCGCTCGCAGCCGCGGCGGGCCAACAGGTAGCCGGCATCGCTTTCGAACAGCGCGTAGGAGAGTCCTTCCGGGTTGATCTGCGGGAACCGGCGGGCGAGTTCCTCGCCGTCCAACTCCTCGACGGCGAGTCCGAGCTCCCGCAGAATCGGCACGGCCGCCTTCGAGTATTCGGATGCCCCGCTGCTCATCCGGAGCATTCCGACGGGAAAGAACAACCGGTCGTCCCACCGGGCCTGGTGCTCCTTCCAGATTTCGAGAGACCGCGCCACCATCGCGCTGTAAACGCGCCGGGGTCCGTAGGAGGCCCGGATCAACCGGGTCTCGCCGCCCGAACTCGCGCGGGAGTTCCCCGGCCCCCAGGCGTCCACGAGCGTCACTTCCGCGCCCGCGCGGCGCAGCCAGAGCGCGGTCCAGCCACCGAAGGCGCCGGCGCCCACGACCACGGCGCGGATGCCGCGTCCGGCCTGGGAGGCATTTGCGTTTCCGGCGGGGGCTTCTTCCGTTCCGCTCCCGGCTCCGTTGCCGCAGGCGCCCAGCGCCCCGGCGGCGGCTCCGGCGAGCCCGGCGGTGATTGCCTCGCGGCGGGAGATACGGCGTGTGCTCATGGTTTCCGAATCCTAAGCGCCGGCCCCATCGGGGTCCCCTGCGCGATGTGAACCGCGTCCCGCAGCACCGCCGCCGCGGTGGGGATCGCGTCGCCCTCGGTGGAGATGAGGCGCTGGGTCGCAAAGAGGTCGGTTTCCCACTCCACCGCCATGTCCAGCGTGCCGATCGACCCGAAGAAGCTCTCGCGGGGCATCGCGACCGGGGAGACCGTCAGCCGCATCCCGCGGGGTCCCGGGACCGCTTCGCCGAGGAGTCGGATCACTTCGTCGGGGCCGGGAGTCGGCGCCGCTTCGATCCCCGTACGCCGGACATCCGCCAGGGAGGCCCTTCGCCGCATCACCGTGCGCACCAGGATCAGCAGCTTGAGCGCGGTGTCGGTTCCGTTCAGGTCGTTCGTGGGGTCCGTCTCGGCGATACCGCGCCGCTGGGCCTCCTCGACCGCCGCTTCGAGGCTCAGCCCTTCGGCCATCCGGCCCAGGACCAGGTTGCTGGTGCTGTTGAACACTCCCCGGAGCCGCCGGAACTCGGCCGCCACCAGGTCGCGCCGCCCGGCGTTTACCACCGGGAGCCCGCCGCAGACGGTGGCGCTCCAGCCGAGCCCGGCGCCGTTCGCCCGGGCGAGGGACTCGATCTCGTCGAAGGCGAGCGCCACCGCCGACTTGTTGGCGAACACCACCGAAGTGCCCCACTCGAGCGCGGTGCGCGCCGCCGTCAGGCCGATTCCTCCGGTTTCGATGTCCATCGAGGCCGCATCGAGCAGGATTCCGCGCGGTCCGGCCGCGAACAGGGCCTCCTCGAGCGAGACCGGCTCCACCTCGGGGATTTCGCGGAGCCGCACTCCCCGTTTCTTGGCGGCGAGCATGGCGGCTTCCGTCAGCCGGCTTCCCGGGGCGTCCGGGCCGCGCACGAAACCGCTCCGGTCCGCGCACGCCACGACCGGGAACGTCACCCCGTAGCGGCGGGCGAGGGTCCCGGCCTTCCTTCGGAGGATGCCAAGCAGTTCCCGATGGACGTTCCCCATTCCCAGCAGGACCAGGGGACACGTCCAGAATTGTCCGGTTTCGTTCTCCGGCGGCGTTCGCATCTGCATTCTCTGTTTGACCTTACTTGGCCGAGGCCTGTACCTGGGCAGCGCGTAGACCCTTCCAGATGCTGTAGCACATTGCGATCAGCATCAGCGCCATGGGGAAGCCGGTGATGAGGGCGGCCGTCTGCAGCGCCACCAGCCCGCCGCTGATCAGCAGGGTGATGGCGACGATTCCTTCGAACGAACACCAGAAGACGCGTTGAACGACCGGAGCGTCGAGCTTGCCGCCGGCGGTGATGGAGTCGATCACCAGCGATCCGGAATCGGAGGAGGTGACGAAGAAGAGGATCACGAGGACGATGCCGATGAACGAGGCGAGGTCGGCGAGCGGCAGTACCTCCAGCATCCGGAAGAGAGCCAGTTCCGGCTGCCCGGCCTGCACGGCATCGACCATTCCGGTCTGCCCGTCGAGATGGAGCGACAGCGTCGTGGCGCCGAACGTGTTGAACCAGAGCGCGGTGAGCAGCAACGGGAGGACCAGCATGCAGCCGACGAGGCCGCGCACGGTGCGGCCGCGCGAAACCCGGGCGATGAACATGCCGACGAAGGGCGCCCACGAGAGCCACCACGCCCAGAAGAAGGTGGTCCAGCCGTGCAGGAAGTCGAAGTCGTCACGGCCCACCCAGTTGCTGAGCGGTCCGATCGCCGCGAAGTAGTGGCCGAGACTGCCGACGAATCCGGCGAGCAGCTCGAGGGTCGGCCCGACCGCCAGCACGAACCCGAGCAGCAGCAGCGCGAGCACCATGTTGGCCTGGCTCAGGCGCTTGACGCCCTTGTCCATGCCAAGGACCACCGACGCCAGCGCGACGGCCGTGATGCCGGCGATCAGCAGCACCTGGGTCGTCTCGGTTGCGGGGACGCCGAACAGATGGTCCAGCCCCGCCGCCGTCTGCCCGGCGCCCAGACCGAGCGAGGTCGCCAGCCCGAAGAGCGTGGCGAACACGGCGAGGATGTCGATGACGTGGCCGAACCGGCCCCACACTCGATCGCCCAGGATCGGGTAGAACGCCGACCGGACGCTCATCGGCAACCCGAGGTTGTAAGCGGCGAAAGATAGAGCGACCGCGACCACCGCGTACATGGCCCAGGGGTTCAGGCCCCAGTGGTAGATGGCGGAGGCGACCGCCAGGCTCTGCACGGCGGCGGTGTCCGCGGTGTCCACCCCGAGCGGCGGACTCAGGAAATGATCGACCGGCTCGGCCACGCCGAAGAACATCAGGCCAATGCCGATCCCGGCCGCGAACAGCATGGAGAACCACGACCAGGTGGAGTAGTCCGGCCGGGCGTCCGGACCGCCCAGGCGGATGCGGCCGAGGGGTGTTGCCAGTAGCAGCAGGCAGAAGAGAATGAAGACGTTGCCGGCGACCATGAACACCCAATCGAACGTCGAGGTCAGCCAGGCGTACACCGCGTCGAAGACGCCCGCGGCGGCGTCCCGGAACAAGAGCACGCCGGCAACGAAAGCGATGATGGTGAGGCTCGAGACAACGAAGACAGGGTTGTGGATATCGAGGCCGAGGGGCCGGATGTTGTGGCGGCCGAGCTCGGAGTCGGTCTTCCGGACGATGGCCATACGGCATCGCCAAGCGAACCTGCGATTCAGTCGGAGATCCCGAGCTGCGGCCTCGCCGCACCGGATAGGACCGGGGAATACGCCAAAACCTGTCCCGTACGACTGGCCGAAGCGGGCATTCCGATTTGCATCCCTCCACTCCTATCGTCAAAATATGTCACAGCGGCCGGGAACGCGGAGAACGACCCGCCGGAGACCACGGGCCGCAGGGAGAGTCTAGTGGCCAGTTCGATTGCCCGCACCGCAACCCTTTTCCGCAAGCTGCTCAGCGGCAGGCGAATCACCTACCGGGACCTGGAGGACGAGGAGAGCATCAACCGGCGTACCGCGCTGCGTTGGATCGCGGAAGGGCGCCGCGTCTTCGGGGACGCACTGAAGGAGGAAACCCGAGGCGCCGGAGAGAAGGAGTTCTGGCTGGACGCCACGGGGAACAAGTGGATCCATGGCTTCAAGACCCAGAAGCCGAGCGCCGGGGAAATGGCGGCTCTGGATGAGGTGCTGCAACTTCTCCACAGCCAGAACATGCACGACCAGCACGCCCGGCTGACGGGCCTGCGCAGCAAGCTGCACGGGGCGCTGGAAGCTCTCAAGGAGGCCCCCCGGGCCGACACGGACATTCGGGCGATCACCGATGCCTTTGGGATCGCGTCGCGGCCGGGTCCCCACGTGCCGGTCAGCGAGAACGTGACGGCACCCCTCAGGGAGGCCATCCTGAAACAGCACAAGGTCGCCTTCCGCTACCGCAGCGGGACCGGTCAGGAGAAGGACAAAGTGGTGGAACCGGCGGGCCTGCTCTACGGCGGGGCTCCGCGCCTGGTCGCTCGGGAGAACGAGGAGAGGGGCCTCGCGCAGTACCGGCTCGACCGGATGAGCGGCGTCGACGTCCTGGACGAGGGGCATCGCCTCCCGGAGGACGCCCTCCAGGGCTATCTCCAAACGCTGTTTGGTTCCTTCGGAGAAAAACCGGTGAACGTCCGGTGGCGGTTCCATCCGGACGCGCCCGAGCCCGAGAAATGGACCTTCCATCCGACCCAGAAGGTCGACAAAAAACCCGACGGTTCCGTCATCGTCAGTTTCCGCGCCGGCGGCCTGGACGACATGGCTCGCCACGTAATCGGCTGGTGGGACTGGATCCAGGTGGACAAACCCATGCAGTTGCGGAAGGCCATCCTGAAGATGCGCCTCGCCGGCCTCGCCCCGCTCCTCTACGAGTTCGCGGACCAGCGGACCGCGACCCGCATCTGGAACCTTGCCGAAGAACTCGGCGCAAACAAAGTCGACTGGTGGGAATAAATCCGGGAGCCCATAGATAGCTCAGGCGGCGCGCCAAAGCCGCAGTGCCGCGGACGGCAGAGGCCCCAACCGTGGAAATGGCTCCCCTCTCGGCACGTACCCCCTCAAGGACCCGATGGCGCGGGAGCGCGAAACCCGCACCAACTCCCCCATTCGAAATGGCTCCCCTCGCGACACGTCCCCCTCAAGGACCCGATGGCGCGTGGAGCGCTGGCCAGCTCTCCCGGTGGGGGCCTCCGACCGGCATCGCGCGGGAGCGCGAAACCAGCGCCGACGACCCCGTTCGAAATGGCTCCCCTCGCGACACGTACCCCTCAAGGACCCGATGGCGCGTGGAGCGCCGGTCTCCGACCGGCATCGCGCGGGAGCGCGAAACCCGCGCCGACGACGCTGTGCCACGCCAATGTGAGAGCCGCGTCCTTTCATGACGGGCGAGGGTGTGCAGGAGGACCCGATCATGTGAGTCTCTCCGTCCCGCCCAACTCGGCGCCTACATCACCCTGTCAACGTTTCCCCGGCACCATCGGCACGAAGGCGACGCCTCCGTGGTCCTGAACCTCGATCTCCCCGTCCGCGCCGCGAGTCGCCACCACCAACCGCTGACTCCACGGATCCGGCCCGACCGGCGCCACCAGCCGTCCCCCCGGGGCGAGCTGATCGAGGAGCGCCTGCGGAATCTCCAGAGGCGCCGCGGTCACCACGATCCGGTCGAAGGGCGCGGCTTCCGGCCAGCCGAGGTAGCCGTCACCGACCCGGAGCTGGATGGCTTCGTACCCGAGGTCGCGGAGGGTCGTTTCCGCCCGGGCGCCGATCCCCGGGAGCAGCTCGATGGACCAGACCTCCGCTTCCAGCTCGGCGAGCACCGCCGCCTGGTAGCCGGAACCGGTCCCGATCTCGAGGACCCGCGTCCCCGGGGTGATGCGCGCCAGCGAGCTCATCAGCGCCACGATGTAGGGCTGGGAGATCGTCTGCCCCTCGCCGATCGGGAGTGGTCGGTCGGAGTACGCCCGGCTTCGCTCCGACGCGGGGACGAACTGCTCCCGGGGCACCGTCTGCAGGGCCCGCAGCACCGCCTCGTCGCGGATGCCGCGGCGTTCGATCTGGTTCCGCACCATCAGCAGCCGTTCTCCCCGGAAGGCGTCCTCCTGTTCTCTATTTCCGCTCGCTCCGTCGCTGCCGCAGGCGGCGGCGAGGAGGGTGAGGGCCGCGAGCGCAGCCGTCCGAACGCACGTCATGGAGATCCCTCCAGGTGGGTGCAAGTCTAAGGCGGCGGCTCCGATCGGAATGTGATGGAATGACCGCCGTGGAACGGGTGCGAAGGATTTCCTGGTGGGCGGTGCTCGTGTGCCTTGCGCTGCCCCTGTTTGCGATACCCCTGCCGGCCGGGGCCCAGGGCTTCAGCCGGACCGAGTTTCAGTATCAGGGCGGCTCGGCGTGGGTCGAGGGTCTGCTCAGCCCGCCGGGATTTCAGCACGCCTTCACCCTCCAGCACGCGAGCGCCTGGAGCCACGGATCCAACTTTTTCTTCGTGGACCTGGTCTGCTGCGACGAGCCGGTTTCCAACCGGGACGCCTACCTGGAGTGGTATTCCCGCCTGAGCCTTGGCGCGCTCAGCGGTAAGGAAATCTCCTTCGGGCCCGTCAGCAATATCAATGTCATCGGAGGCATCAACTGGGGATCGCAGGCGCGCCTCGTCAAGTTGACCCCCGGAATCCAGTTCGCCCTCGATCTGCCCGGATTCGCTTTCGCGAACCTGGATTTCGTCTATCTCGTAGATTTGAGCGCGGGCCTCGAAGGCGGCGGGGTACCCAAGGCCGACGGCATCTTCGGAGTGGACTTCAACTGGGCCTATCCCTTCCAGATCGGTGAGGGCTCCTTCTCGGTAGAAGGGCACGCTGAGTGGCAGAGTTCTGCGGGGACCGAAACCGGCGAGCGTCAGCCGTATCAGATGCTCCTCCAGCCCCAGATCCGCTACGACATCGGAAAGGCCATGTGGGGCGCGGAAAACCGCGTCCTGGTCGGAACCGAGCTTCAGGTCTGGATCAACAAGTTCGCGGTGGACGGGGCGAGCGAATTCCTGCCGCAGTTCCTCCTGGTCTTCGGGTTCTGAGCATCAGGGACACGGGGACGTCCGTCCTCCTGCTTGCCCTGGCGTTCGGCGCCTGCGGGGATCCGTCCGGGCCCCCGTCCGGAGCGCAGCCGCCGGGGACCGTCGGGATTCCGGCGGGCGGCGAAGTGGACGCTTTCTTTCTGGAACGCGAAGAGGTCACGACCGCCCGCTTCGCCGCCTTCGTGACCGAGCGCGGCTACGAAACCGACTCGGAACGCTACGGCTGGTCGCTCGTCTTCCACGAGCCCGGGACCGAGCCTGAAGACGCGCAGGTGGTCGCCTCGGCCCCCTGGTGGGTCATGCTGGAGGGCGCCGACTGGCGGCGGCCGCGCGGCCCCGAACACCCGCCCGCCGACGACGACCACCCGGCTACCCAGGTGAGCTGGAACGATGCGGCCGCCTTTTGCGCTGCGGCCGGTGGCCGCCTTCCCACCGGAGCGGAATGGATGCACGCCGCCCGCGGGGGCCAGGCCGGAAGCCCATTCCCTTGGGGCGACCGATCGCCGTTCGCCGGAGAGCCGCCCGCAAACCTCTGGGACGGCCTCTTTCCCATGCACCAGGGACCCGGGGACCGCTTCCCGGGGGTCGCCCCGGTGGGGGTGTTCCCGCCGAATCCGTACGGACTCTTCGACATGGCGGGGAACGTGTGGGAATGGGTGGATGGCGGGGGTACCGAAGACCGGCGTCTCCGGGGTGGTTCTTTCCTCTGCGCCGAGAACTCCTGCCAGGGGTACCGGATCTCCTGGGAGAACCGGGCCGCTGCCGATTCCGCCTGGGACCACGCCGGCTTCCGCTGCGCGTTTTAGGGCGTCTCAGGACTGTTTACCAGCCTGTGGTGAAACCCAGGCGGCGTTCGAGCGGCGATGCATCCCGGCTGAACCACTCCGCTTCGCCCCCCCACCGGGAGAACTGGCCGCTCTCGGCGCTCACCCGGGTTCCACCACAGGCTGTTAACGTCCTCCGGCGGTACACTGCGCCGCCGTGCCGACTGTCGCTGGAGCCCTTCCCGAACAGCAGGGGTTCGGTGTCACGCGCCGCCGTGACACATGGTGGGTCGTCCCCGCGGTGACCTTCGCCGTGCTGTCCGGGTTCATCGTGTACTCGACCTGGGCCGCCTTCCAGAACGCCCACTACGACTTCGGGAACTACCTCTCGCCGATGTACTCGCCGGTGTTGTTCGGCGATTCCCACCACGCCTGGTTCGGCGGCAAGCCGAGCATCTGGCCGGCCTTCCTCCCCTGGTCTCCGGCGCTCCTGATCCTGTGGGCGCCGGCCGGTTTCCGGCTCACCTGCTACTACTACCGCGGGTCGTACTACAAGGCGTTTTGGGCCAGTCCCACGAACTGCACGGTCGGCAAGCCCTGGAAGACCTACCGCGGGGAAAACAGCCTGCCGCTGATCCTCCAAAACGTCCACCGTTACTTCCTCTACCTGGCGGTGGGATTCATCGGGATCCTCGCCTGGGACACCTGGAAGGCGATGTGGTTCGCGGACGCAACCGGCGCCGAGCAGTTCGGAATCGGGGTCGGCACCCTGGTGCTCGCCACCAACGTGATCCTGCTCGGGGGGTACACCTTCGGCTGCCACTCCTTCCGTCACCTGGCCGGCGGTTTTCTCGACCGGATCTCGGGAAAGCCGGCCCGGCTCTGCGCCTACGAGTGTTCGAGCTGGCTGAACCTGCGGCATATGAAGTTCGCCTGGTGCAGCCTCTTCTGGGTGGCGTTCTCCGACATCTACGTCCGGCTCTGCTCCATGGGCGTCTGGACTGATTTCAGGATTCTCTGATGCAGGTCGCGGAACACGACGTCCTGGTCATCGGCGCCGGGGGCGCCGGACTCCGCGCGGCCATCGAAGCGTCGGCGACGGGCGCCAGCGTGGGCCTCGTCACCAAGTCGCTGCTGGGCAAGGCGCACACCGTGATGGCGGAGGGCGGGATCGCCGCCGCCCTCGGCAACGTGGACGGCCGCGACGACTGGAAGACCCACTTCGCGGACACCATGCGGGGCGGCCAGTACGTCAACAACCCGACGATGGCCGAGCTCCACGCCCAGGAAGCGCCGGACCGGGTCCGGGAACTGGAGGCCTGGGGGGCGGTGTTCGACCGCACCACCGACCAGAAGATCCTCCAGCGCAATTTCGGCGGCCACAAGTACCCGCGGCTCGCGCACGTCGGGGACCGGACCGGGCTGGAGATGATCCGCACCCTCCAGGACCACGGCATCCATCTCGGGATCGACGTCCACATGGAGTGGACGGTCACCGGGCTGATCACCGATGGCGGCCGGGTGGTCGGCGCCTTCGGCTACGACCGCGAAAAGGGACGCTTCCAGCTCTTCCGGGCGTCGGCGGTGGTGCTCGCCACCGGCGGGATCGGGCGGGCGTTCCGGATCACCTCCAACAGTTGGGAATACACCGGTGACGGCCACGCGCTCGCCTACGAGGCCGGGGCCGAGTTGATCGACATGGAGTACGTCCAGTTCCACCCGACCGGGATGGTGTGGCCGCCGAGCGTCCGGGGCATCCTGGTGACCGAGGGAGTGCGCGGCGAAGGCGGCGTCCTGCGGAACAGCGAGGGGCGCCGGTTCATGTTCGACGACATCCCCGACCCCTACAAGAACTCGACGGCGAGCGATCCGGAAGAGGGCTGGCGCTACACCCAGCGCGACAAGGAAGCGCGGCGGCCGCCCGAATTGCTGACCCGCGACCACGTCGCCCGCTGCATCGTCCGGGAGATCCGGGAGGGCCGGGGCAGCCCGCACGGCGGGGTGTTCCTCGACATCTCCTGGATCAAGGAAAAGTTGAAGGACAGCGAAGCGCACATCCGGCGCAAGCTCCCGAGCATGTACCACCAGTTCAAGGAGCTGGCCGGGATCGACATCACCAAGGAAGCGATGGAAGTCGGCCCCACCACCCACTACGTGATGGGCGGGGTCAAGGTGGACGGGGAGACCCAGATGTCCGGTGTCCCGGGCCTCTTCGCCGCCGGCGAGTGCGCCGGGGGTCTCCACGGGGCGAACCGGCTGGGCGGGAACTCGCTCTCCGACCTGCTGGTCTTCGGCAAGCGGGCCGGCGAGCACGCGGCGGCGTTCGCGAGCGCGAATCCGCGGTCCGGCGCCGCCGGCGCCGAGCAGGTCGAAGCGGCCACCCGGGACGCCCTCGCCCCGCTCGAGCGGCAGGACGGCGGCGGCGGCGGGGTCGGTTCCTACGCCATCCAGAGCGAGCTCCAGGATCTCATGCAGACGAAAGTCGGCATTGTGCGTAACCAGGGGGAGCTGGAATCCGGTCTCGAGGGAGTGCTGGCGCTGAGAAAGCGAGCCGCAAACGTCAGCGCCTCCGGCAACCGCGCCTACAACCCCGGCTGGCACACCGCACTCGATCTGCCGAACCTGCTTCTCGTCTCCGAGGCGGTGGCGCGGGCCGCCGCGCTCCGGAAGGAGAGCCGCGGCGCCCACTTCCGCGAGGACCACACCGGCAAGGACGATCACTGGGGGAACACCACCCTGGTGGTCCGGAAGGGCGCGGACGGCGGGATGGACATCGTGGAAGAGCCGGTGACGCCGCCGCGGGAAGAGTTGCAGCAGATCATCGAGGAGAACCGCTGATGGCCAACAGGACCTTCCGCGTCTGGCGCGGAGAACGGGACGGCGAAGGCGGGTTCGCCGACTACTCCACCGACATCACCGAGGGGATGGTCGTCCTCGACGCCGTCCACCAGATCCAGGCGGAGTCGGCGGGAGATCTCGCCGTCCGCTGGAACTGCAAGGCGGGCAAGTGCGGCTCCTGCAGCGCCGAGGTCAACGGCAATCCCCGGCTCATGTGCATGACCCGGATGAGCGATCTCCCCGAGGGCGAGCCGGTCACGATCGAGCCGATGCGGGCCTTCCCGCTGCTGCGGGATCTGGTGACCGACGTGAGCTGGAACTTCGAGGTCAAGAAGCGGATCAAGAAGTTCAAGCCCCGGGCGCCGGACGCCCCCGATGGAACCTGGCGGATGGAACAGCGCGATGTGGACCGCGTTCAGGAGTTCCGGAAGTGCATCGAGTGCTTCCTCTGCCAGGACGTCTGCCACGTGCTCCGGGATTCGCAAAAGCACGACGAGTTCATCGGACCCCGGTTCTTCGTCCACACCGCCGCCCTCGAGATGCACCCGCTCGATACCGAAGACCGGCTCGAGGAACTGAAGGAAGCCCAGGGCGTCGGCTACTGCAACATCACGAAGTGCTGCACCAACGTCTGCCCGGAGCACATCACGATCACCGACAACGCGATCATCCCGCTCAAGGAGCGGGTGGTGGACCGCTTCTACGACCCGGTAAAGAACCTCTTCCGCATCATCACCGGCGGTTGATCCGCGCCCCTGCTGCCGGCCCGTCCGGCCCTCGGTGGTTGTTGCCGGCGTCCGGCCCAGCCTTGGAAATCGGCCGGTTGCAATGACTTACGGCCTCCGACAAGATCGCGGGTCCGCTCCGGCCGCAACGGACCGGGGGAAAGGAATCACCCATGAACACTTCGGGAATCATCAAGGGCGGGCTCGTAGCCGGTCTGCTCATCAACGTCAGCGAGTACGTGCTGAACACGATGGTGGTGCCGGTCGAAGGCGGCGGCGGATCCATCGCCTTCTGGGTCGTTTACGCCTTCGTGCTCGGCCTGCTGACCGCCTATCTGTACGCGCTGGTCCGTCCGCGCTGCGGCGGGGGGCCGAAGACGGGTGTCTGCGCCGGGTTGATCGTGTGGGCACTCCACACCCTGCTCCCCGCCGCCGGCATCGCCAACATGGGGATGATGGATCTGAACGTGCTCGGGTTGGTGTGGACCGCCGTGGAGATGTCGCTCGCCGGCGTCCTGGCCGGAAAGCTCTACAGCGAAGCCTAGGAGCGCCAGGAGCGCCAGGAGCGCCAGGAGCGCAAGGAGCGCCGGTCTTCAGACCGGCATCGCGGCCACAGGCCGCGAAACTCCCATCGCTATGTTCGCCGACCAACTGGGCCAAAGCGGGGCAGGAGCGCCGGTCTTCAGACCGGCATCGCGGCCGCAGGCCGCGAAACTCCCACCGCCATGCGCGCCGACCAACTGGGCCAAAGCGGGGCAGGAGCGCCGGTCTTCAGACCGGCATCGCGGCTGGAAGCCGCGAAACTCCCACCGCCATGCGCGCCCGTTGTGTGGACCCATCCGGGGATGGCGAAAACGCTGTACGGTGGCGTGGGTGACGTTGCCCCCATCCCCGGTGCGCGTCGCCGCCTCAAGCAGCCCCCGGTAGGCAGTGAGTTCCAACGGATCCCGATCGACCGCCTCCCGGTAGAGCCGGATCGCCCACGGGTGGCTTCGGAATTGAAAATCCAAGGCAGCCTGTAGCAGCATTGTCGATACGCATCGGGTTCCGTCCGGACCCGAGGGAGAAGAGACGCCTAATGAACAAGTTGCAATTCATCAAGAGCGGGTTGGTGGCTGGCCTGTTCATCAACGTCAGTGAGTACTTCGTGAGCGCGATGGTGCTCCAGGTACCGAGCGAATCCATGATGTTCTGGGTGGTTTACCGCTTCGCGCTCGGGTTCCTCGTCGCCACCATGTATGCGTTCCTGCTCCGGCGCGACTGGACCTCCGGACCGAAGACCGCCGCCTGCGCCGGGATCATCGTCTGGTTCGCCGCCGCCGGCCTGAACAATGTCGTACTGGGATTCAGCGTCGTCGCCATAGTCTGGATCCTTGTGGAGACGACCGTTGCCGGCCTCCTGGCCGGGAGGGTCTACGGCGAAGCCTAGGAACGCCGGTCTCCCGCCGGCAGCAGGTCGAGCGGTCCGGAAGGGGGGCGCCTGGCCGGAACGACGGCCAACCGTTAGTTCTTTTGGTGGGCGCGCCCCCCTTCCGAACCGCCCGGCGCTTCGCGCCGGCAATCGAAACTCCCTTGCGCGCCTTCGGCGCGCGGCGGCGAGTTCCGATCGGTCGTTACCTTTTTGTGAAAGAGGGATTCCCCCCTTTCATCCCTAGTGAACTGCTCCTGCATGTGCCCAAGCAGTCATATACGGACTCATTTGGCAAGAATGCCAACGGTTTCCGACCTGACCCCGGTTCCCTTGCCGCCCGGTCCCGTCTTGCCGAAGCGCTACACTTCCCGCCGATTGTGAGGGCCAATAGGAGGGCCTCATCACCTCGGAGGCGGCAATATGGCGAAGATGACCGCAGCAAGGGCCAAGGCCCTCAAAAAACCCGGCCGCTACTGCGCGGGCGACGGCCTGTACCTGCGGATACGGGCCACGAAAGTATGGGTCCAGCGCTTAACCGTCAACGGGGTCCGCCGAGACATCACCATCGGCCCCTTCGACCTGGTGCCGCTGGCCGAGGCCCGCATGGTCGCCCTCCAGAACCGCCGCGCCCTGTGGGAAGGCAAGGACCCCATCGCGGAGCGCCGCCGCGGGGCCGTCCCGACCTTGCGGGAAGCGGCGGAGCGGACGCTTGCGGAGCGCCGGGCGAACTGGCGGGGCGACGGGCACGCGCGGGCGTGGGAGCGGACGATGGAGCGATATGTCTTCCCCGCGCTCGGACCGATGCGCGTGGACGCGATCCGCGGGGATGACGTGCTCCGGGTGCTCTTCCAGGACGACCTGTGGAATCGGAAGCCGACCACCGCCCAGCGGGTGCGCCAGCAGATCCGTACGGTGCTGGGCTGGGCGCAGGCGCGGGAGTTCGTCGAGCGGAACGTGGCGGGCGAGGCGATCGATGGAGCCCTCCCGAAACGGCGGCGGCGCGCGAAGAGCCATCGCGCCCTGCCGCACGCCGAGGTACGCGAGCTGCTGGCGAGGGTCGAGGGGTCGCGGTCGCGGGCGGCGGTCCGCCTCTGCCTTCGGTTCCTGATCCTGACGGCGGCCCGCAGTGGCGAAGCCCGGGGGGCGCGCTGGTTGGAGATCGACGTGGACAAACGCACCTGGACGCTTCCCGGCGAGCGCATGAAGGCCGGGAAAGAGCACCGCGTTCCCCTGAGTCGGCAGGCGGTTGCGGTCCTGGAGCGCGCCCGCCAGTTGCGGAGCCGGAAGGGGTGCGACCTGGTGTTCCCCGGCCGTTCGGGGGATCGGGAGTTGAAAGACATGGCGCTGACGAACGCGCTATGGGCGGCGGGCGTCGGCGAGCGCGCGACGGTTCACGGGTTCCGCTCGACGTTCAGCGACTGGAGCGCCGAGCAGGGGAACGCGCCGATGCTGGCAGAGGCCGCGCTGGCCCATGCGGTCCAAGGCGTCGAAGGCGCCTATCGGCGGACCGACCTGTTCGGCGACCGAAGGCCGGTGATGGACGCATGGGGGGCGTACGTCGGGGCGTAAACACCGACCCGGAGGCTACGGGGACCACCGGCTACCAGTGTCCACAGCCGCGCTCGCGGTGCTCCGCGAGCCGAGAGCGTTCGCGACCGGCTCGGAGACGGTATTCCCCCTCGGCGCGGACCGGCCCGCTGTCCGACGTGGCGATCCCGAAGCGGGTTCGTCAGCTGGGGATCAGTGAGGTCCGCGTCGAGCTTCCAGCTCCTCGGACCGACGGTCCCGGCTTCGCGGTCCGGAGATGTCGAGGCCCCGGGATGGTGTCCGTGTGTCGCGACCTCGCGATCGTGCTGGCGGCGGAGGGGGAGTTCATCGCCGCGTGGCAGCATGTGGAAGCGGCGGAGCGGCTGGGGGGGTACCCTACGCGGACTTTCTGCTGCGACTCTAGGCAGCGCATCCGCGGCCGCGCTGACCTCAAGAGGTAACCCGCGGAGGTAGACAAGGTGCGCCTGACGACGTGGAACTGCGAGAAGGGCAAGGGCAACGACATCGACCAGTGCCTGTCGCAGATCGAACCTCTCGATGCCGATCTGGTGGCCCTGCAGGAATGCAGGCGGCCCTCGCGGAACGATCCCTCGGTCGTCTGGCGCGGCCGCAACCCCAAACTGGGCACGGCAGTGATCAGCCGGCGCGCGGAGCTGAAGCTGGAGCCGCTCGCTATCCCGTCACCCCGTCCCTCCGTGATTCCCGTGGTGGTCCAGGGACCGGCCCCGTTCCTCTTCGTGGGCGTCTGGACACAAAAGCCCTACATCGAGGTGGCGCAAGCCGCCATGAAGGCCTGCGCAGATGTCCCCCACGGCCTGCCGATCGTAGCGGCCGGCGATTTTAGTATCTCGCCAGCCGTGAGCCGCAAGCGGCAAAAGTCGCTGCGGTTCCTGGACTGGATGCGGGACGAGCTCGGGCTGGTCAGCGCCTATCACGAGTTTTCGGGTGAGACGCCGGGCGAAGAGACGCAGCCCACCTACTACCACCATTGGGCGGAATCGAAACCGTTCCAGATCGACTACTGCTTCCTGCCGGAATCGTGGAGTTCCCGGATCTCCAGCGTGGACGTCGGAACCTATGCCGACTGGCAGACGAGCGATCACCGCCCGCTGACGGTGGACCTGCGGGATCCCGCGTAGGCGCCGGGGCCCGCGCCCAAGGAGCGGGGCGTCGGCCGGGAGGCTGTACGCAGACAGATTAGCTCGGGCCGGGCGAGCAGCGTGATGCTGAACACCTCCGAGCGGATCGCCGGGGGCTGGCTCACGTGCTAACGCAGCTAAGCCAGCCGACCCAGTGTTAAACACTGGGACTGGCGAGGGGATGCTGCGCCCCCCTTCGAACCCCCGGCCTCTCGCGCCGCTGCCGGAGCAACGGACGACCGGGGGGGCAGCCCCCGGACCCCCGCACCGGTGCGCGCACGGCGCAGCGGCGCACCGCTGTGGTCTCCGCCGACCTCGCCCAGGCGGAGCAGGTCGCCTTCGACCAGGCGGCGGAGGCCCTCCGGCTCCCCAACGCCGGGAAGCGGGCCCACGAGGCCGTCAGTGGCGTCCGCGAGCTGTCGCCCGACCTCCGCGCGTCCGGATCGAGGACCGCGCCGCCTACGGAGGCCCCACCGGCCGCCGCCCGGACCCGCCGCAGGCGGGGCCGGCAGCCTTCCCGCAGGGATCAGTCGCGCCGTAGGCGCGGGCTGGGAGCGACCCCCGGCCCCGGGAGGAGAGTGCGACGAGCACTCCATCACGGGGCAGTTTTTCGACAAGAAAGGGGGGGTCGCTCCCAGCCCCGACCCTGACCCCGACATACACCGTTCGCCGAGCACAATCGCGACGGAGAGAACGGGGATCGTGCTCACGGGTACGCGCATAAGTACGAACATAAGGGGGGTCCGCTTACTTGCGTACGAACGTGGCTCCGGGAGTGGCCCCGTTGAGGTCGAAGCGTCACAGGCCGATGTCAGAGTCGTCCAGGCGGTCTGCGAAGTGGATGGTGTACCGGTCAATCCTGGCCGGGGGCCGATGGAGCCGAGAGCGGAGCCGTGCCTCGATTTCGTGCGCCTCCTCCCAGCCGAGCCATCGTACTCAGGTAGGTCGTTGCGCCACAAACTCACTGGTGGGACCCGCGTCGAAGATCACTGGATTCATGGAAAGATCGATCTTCGGGGCAGCTTTGAAGAACTATTTCAGCTACCATGTGCGTTTCGAAGATGGGTTCGACTTTGTCAGGGGCGGCACAACTGTCAGGCCTGTTTGGTGGTAGGGGCAACGTCGGTGGCAACCGTCCCGACGGTATTGATGGCTGGAGCGGTCGCATGATGTGGCTTGGGGAGGGAAGGGCTACCCAATACATTTATCATCGCGATCAGTCCGGAATGTACGGAGAGTTCTTCTTCTGGGGCCATCGTTTCGAGCCGGGAAAGTTGCATGCCGTCGAGCATCATTTCAGCATGAATACATCAGGGATGAACGATGGAGTGCTGCAGACCTGGTTCGATGGCGCCCATGCCCTGCTCGTCGAAGGCCTGCCGGTTCCGCGACATCGACACATTCGCCATCGACGGTTTCTGGTTGGCAACGTTCTTCGGCGGTGGCGATGACACTTGGAATGCTACAAAGGACGAATACCTCTACTTCGATGACTTCGTCATCTCGACTGAGCGAATCGAGCAGTAGCTGTGCCGCCCCCACGAACCGCTGTGTTGATGGCTGAGCGCCGCACCGTGGAGATCCATGTCCCCGTGTCGCCGGTCGAGCGGGCTGGCGGCCGAGGTCGAGCGCGAGCGTACCCGGCAGATCGCCCGCATCGGCAGCAACCTGAACCAGCTTGCGCGCTGTACGAACACGTCCGGCGTCCCGGTGATCGCCAGCCTCGTGTCGTTCGAGTGGTCGCAGCTCGCCGTGGCCCACCTCGACGGAGAGGGCGGCGAGGTGCACTAAGTGCCTCGGCGGGGATGATCGCCGGCACCACCTCGGATATGTCGTGCGGGTGTCCGTAGCCATGTCCGCGTCCTCCTCAGGGTTGGCTGCTTCGGCCGTTTTCGGCCCCCCAACGATCTGGACCGCCGACTGGCCGCGGACCGTGCTTCTGGCGGTGCTGCTGGCCGTTGGCTGTGATAGCACCGGGAGAAGCCAAATCGCGATGCCTGTGACGCCCGCAGCGTCGCCAGCCGAACTCCCGCCGCCGTCATCGGTTCTCGAGGATCCGTTCGCACAGTGGAACGATCTGCCTCAAGAGCCTTGGTGGAGGGACTCCGCGCCGTATTCGTGCCGCGAGGCAGAGAACCCGACCTCGCCTTGGCTGGCGGCGGGAATGCCCGATCTCGGGGGTTCGGATCCCCTCTCCCTGATCCGCTACTTCGGGAACGGGAGTTATCTCCGCTACGGCCATATGGGCTTCGGCGGATGTACGCCATCGGTGCGGGATCCGAACGGGTATCTCCAGAACCCACCCGCCGACCCCACGTACTATTCGAGGGGCGATCTGAAGATCTTCGTCGATGTTGCGCGCGTTCCTCCGGACGCGTCCGGGTGGTTTGACGACGGGACTCGCGTGGACTTCAGCATGGAGCAGGCGGTGACGCTGCTGAACGCGCATGTTGCCGCCTACTACCGGCGGGTCTCCGCTAACCAGTCGCGCATCGCCTTCTGGCCGGGCGAGGAGTTCGAAGTGCCCGAAGACGGGAGTCCGTCGGCCGCGGAGATGCGCCAATTCCAGCTCGTCGGGGCTTGCCGGGAAGGCTGTCGTTACGGAGCCCCTGGTGGGCTCAACCGCATCCTGCTCAATGACGTTGCCGCCGACACGGGCGGGTACGCGTACAACGGTTGGGCGTTTTTCGGTCTCGCGACGTTTGCCGCGGGGCGCATGGGAACGATCGTGCATGAGATTGGCCATGGTTGGATGGCGTGGCCACATTCCTTCGCGGAGGTGCCCTGGAGGACCCCAAACGGGGAGCTCGACCCTCCGAACCCGTACAGCAACCTTCATGACATCATGTCGTCGCACTTTCTGACGGATACCCTGGGTTGGGACGCGGAGATGCCGTCCACGCTAGCGGTCAATCGCTATGCCGCCGGCTGGATTCGTCCCGAAGATGTTGCCATGCATGTCCGGGAACGTGCCACCTACACCTTGGTCAGACCGCGACATCGCGGCCACCAGTTCGTCGTCGTGCATTCCGGGCGGCGCCACGCCTTCACGACCCTGGAAGTCCTCGACGAGATACCCACCGCTTACCGGCGGTCGGAGCGCGTCACCTACGACGCTTTGGCCCCGGAGCGGCGACGAGTTCCCCGATACGAAGGGGTGTTCGTTGCGCGGTACGACCAGACGGCGGGCACCGGCACCCGTGCGCGCCTGGGACCTGCCCTCTACAACAGCAGCAATCCCAAGTTCCTGGAAGATGTGGGCTGGGGTTACGACGACCATGCACTGATCCCGGACGGTCAATCCCGCGACATCGGCGGCGGGGTCAGGGTCGCCGTGTCGCGGAACGGGGACGGCAGCTACGAGGTGACCGTCGCGGGAGGGCGTATGGCTCCCTTCGACCGGTGGTGCTTCCCGCTCTGGTTCCTCCCCGGCTCCGAATACGACACCGGCTGCTTTCTCGACACCGCCGTGTGGGAATAGTGCCGTGCGAGGCCACCGGCTTTCCTTGGAGTGCGTGCCCGTCCCGTGTACAGCCCCACGCATATCCACGGGGGTGCGCGCTACAGCCGATGCTATCGTCCACCCAAAGCCCAAGGGGCGGGGGGAGAGAGCGAATGAAAATGAGGTTTCTTGGGCTTACTGTGGCAGTCGTGTCGGTCCTGCTGCTTCCCGTGGCAACGGCATCACGAAGTCAGAGCCGCTGGGGGGCCATCGCGTATCTGATCGATGGCGAGTACTGGTCCGTGGCGATCGTGGGGAACCTGGAACAGCAGCCGGATGCCGAGTGGGAGGCGAGGAAGAGATGCCAGCCCGACGATCCGGAGTCCTGCAACTTGGCCCTGATCCTGGAAGAGGAGTGTGGGGCAGCTGCCGTCAGTGAAGATTCGGAATGGGGCCTGCTCGCGATGGGCTTCGGCAAGGCGGGAGATGAGTTGACAGCGCGGAATCTGGCAGTTGCTGATTGTCGCGATGATCTCGCAATAGCCCCTACCGCCATCGCGGCGGTCTGCGAGATCGCGGTCTCCGGCTGCTCGCAGGGAGGGGCTGCGGCTATGGATTTGGGCCGGGCGGCGTCTGCGGCGGGGGGTGAGTCGGCATCCACGGATTCTCTGGAAGGGGATGCGCCGACCGGACCGGCTGGGATGGAGTTCGTGTGGATTCCGGCGGGAGAGTTCCGGATGGGGAATTTCGCAGTGGACCTCGAGCGACCGATAACGCGGGTTCGGATCAGCGAGGGGTTCTGGCTGGGGAAGTATGAGGTGACGCAGGAGGAGTGGGAGTCGGTGATGGGTTCCGACAACCCGTCCGAGTTTTCGGGCTGTCCGCGCTGTCCGGTGGAGAGGGTTTCCTGGAACCATGCTCAAGACTTCGTGGAACGTCTGAATGCACTGGAGGGGCGTGACACTTACCGGCTGCCAACGGAGGCGGAGTGGGAGTATGCCGCGCGGGCGGGGACGGCAGGAGATCGATATGGAGACTTGGATGAGATCGCTTGGTGGACCGGGAACAGCGGGCGTCGCACGCACCCGGTCGGTCAAAAGGTGCCGAATGAATTTGGGCTTCACGACACGCTCGGGAACGTAAGCGAGTGGGTTTATGACTGGCAGGGAGACTATCCAGGAGGTTCGGTGACCGACCCTCAAGGTCCGAGTTCGGGCTTCTACAAGGTGTCTCGCGGATGTGACACCGGCTGCTGGGCTCACTTTGTACGGGTATCGCTTCGCTCCAATGGGTTTGCCGCGCAAACCCCTTACGTATCAGCAGGCTTTCGCCTGCTCCGGATGACCTCAAAGGAAGGACAGGAATAATGAGATGGACTAAATGGATCAGCGTGATCGCATCGCTCATTGCCATAGGAGCGTTCTTGTGGGCTGTCTACGCAGAACACGCCCAGTGGGAAAACCACGTTGCTGAGACTTCCGCTATAGCAAAGCTATTGGAAGAGCGTCACTCGGATTCGCAGGTCGCCTCTATAGAGTCGGACAGTGACAGCGGAATTTGGTCGTGGCTTTGGGACCAGAGGCACTGGGTGATACTCTCGGGAGGGCTGTTGGTCATGATGTTCTACCGACCCACCCGAAGTTCGTCGTGACCTTGCTTGTCAAGCGACATCTAGAATTGGGCCACTCCCGCGGGTGGAACGGGTTCATGACGTCGCCTCGTCGTGGTTCGGGTTTTGGTTGGCGGCAGGAGCGGAGAGCAGGCCGGTGAGGCCGCGGAAGAGCCCACTGCGGCGCTTCTCGCGGAGCCGAAAGCTTTCGCCGCGGATAGTGATCACATGGCTGTGGTGGAGGAGCCGATCCAGGATGGCGATGGCGACGACCGGGTCTCCAAAGACGCGACCCCACTCTCCCACCGGCCGGTTGGAGGTCACCATGAAGCCACCGCGCTCGTAGCGCCGGTTCACGAGTTGGAAGAACAGATGGGCAGCATCAACCTCGAGCGGTAGATAGCCGAGTTCGTCCACTTATGTTGTGTTCAACATAAGTGGACGAGATCGGGTACCTGGCGGTCAGCGATCGGTACGCGGTCTCGATGCGGTTCGTGTTCCTGTGCGCCGGGGCCAGCTCGGTCGCGGACGCTGGGCACGGATGCAGAATGCTCGGCCCTGCCCGCCTACTCGTTTAGTGCGTCGGTGTTCCCGCGCAGGCCGAAAACTGCCCGCAAGATGCCATCCTCCCGGGGGGCCGTGACGGGGGCCAGCGCAGCCGTTCGGTTCCCGTAAACGCAAAGGAGTCAACGGTTTACACCCGCGACCGGCGCGGACCCCCTTTCACACTTTCCCCCGATCACGCGGGCAGCGAACGGAGTTCGCTGCCATCAGTTCTTGCGCGCTCGGCCAAGCGCCGTCCACGGAAGGTGGCGCGGAGGCAAGGGAACGCCGGCCAGTTGCTGTGAAATGCAGCCCCGCGCGAGAACACCAACGGTCCAGATGGTGCCGCCGGCAAGGGAACGCCGACCTCTGGCCAGTTCTCCCGGTGGGGGCCGGCACAGCGGCCCGCAGGGCCGCGGCGGCGCAGGCCCCAACCTGCGGGATGGCTCCCTTCTCGGCTCGTACCCCTCAAGGGCAGGATGGCGCGCGACAGCCGGCCCCCACCGGGAGAAACCCTCATGATCGGTCCGCCTGCACACCCCGCCGGGCATGAAAGTGCAGATGGTGCACGTCTCGGCCGCACACCACCATGCAGAGCGACGCGCAGGCACCCAGCCACGCTTCGGTCCTCGTGGAGCACCTTGAGGATCCGTCCCGCGCGCCTCATCATCCCGATCACCGCGGCACTCGCCGCGCTCTACCTCACCTTCCGCTACGCGTTCCCCGGGCCGGGCGAGGTTCCGATCCTCGACCTCGTCGCCCTCGAAGATCCTCTCGCCTACAGGGTGCTCCGCACCTGGTACTACGCGGCCCCGGCCTGCGCCACCCTCTCCCTCGGCTGCGTCATCGTCCGCCACCCCACGTCTCTCCGGCGCGCCGCCGGCCGGGCGGCCGCGCTTGCCGTGGAACACTTCGCCAGCGCCGCCGAAACGGCCAACCGGCTTCGCAGCTGGCGGCTCGTCATCGCCATCTTTCTCGCGTCCATCGCGCTGGCGTGGTCCTTCGTAACGCGGCCCTTCCCGGCACCCGAGCCCGTGGGCACTCCTCGGGGCCAGGGTGGTGCGTTTTTTTCGCCCCACGACGGATCTGCGCAACCTCCCCGGCACCGAATGGGGGAGCGTTGGAGCCTCAGCGGAGGCACCCGACCTGACCGCTACGGCACGAGAACGAGTAAGTTTCGCTGGAGAGGCGGGCCGGAGTTGAGCTCGAGGCCGTGTTCTTCCTCCATGAACTCCATCCCGGCCCATCGCCTCGCATTGCATCGCCCGTCCGGGCTTTGCTAGCATCGTGGCAAGCGTGTCGCTGCAAACTAGCGCAGTGCCGCCCTGTGCGGTCGAGTTGCCGAGAGACTATGGCCCTTGGTGCCCCATTCACGAAGACGAGGAGGAAGGCTGGGCTCTCGCCCGTGACCAGGAGGGCCGGATAGGTGTCCGATGGAACGGCTACACCGGCGCCGACAGCCGGCTCGGATATCCCAGCGTCCGCGGGCAGACCTGCTGGTTCGTTCTTCCGGACCCGATCGCAGCGCTCGTCCTCGCCAGATTTCCTTCCACGCTTTAGGACCTAAGGATTCGGTTCTGAAGCAGCGGCCCTCCGACCCACTACCATTCCCCGTTCGGACATCCCAACGCCGGACGACCTGCGCCCGGTACTAAGCGATGCAACTGTTCTTGCCCGAGCCCAAGTTCAACCCGCTCATCATGCAGTGGGCTCGGGAAACCGCTGGACTAGACCCTATCACGGCCGCGAAGAAACTGCGGTTCGCGAATCGTGGCGTCGAACGCCTGGAACAGCTGGAGAGCGGGGACGAGGAGCCGTCAGCTTCGGTCCTGCGGCGAATGGCAAGAGCCTACCATCGGCCCGCAGTCGTGTTTTACCTATCCGAGCCTCCGGAGGATAACTTTTGGGCGAGTTTTCGTTCTGTGCCCGTTGACCTGACACCGCGCCAAAAGGGGCTTCTTGGCGCCTACGTTCGAGAGGTTCGGCTCCGGCAGGAGATCCTGCGTGAGGCGTTGGAGAACGAGGGGACGAGGGTTGACTGGGTTGCTACAGGCAGAACAGGCCAAAGTGTGGCGGTCGTCGTTTCCCGGCTTCGCTCGATCTTGGACTTCGACCTTCACGAGTACCGGCGCCAAAGAAACGTCCAAGCTGGTTTCAAGCTCCTGCGGGAAAAAGCCGAGCTCGGCGGGGCGTTCGTGATTCTCAAGGACAATACCGGCTGGCGCTCGGACTTGACTGCGGAGGTGTTCCGGGGCTTCTCGATGGCCGATCAGGTGGTGCCGCTCGTTGTGGTCAACCCCGAAGACGCGTCGAACGCGTTGGCCTCGACACTCCTGCACGAACTGACCCATTTGGTTCTTGGACACGATGGGTTCTCGAGGACGGAGCGTGACAGCGCTCTGGAGGATTTCTGCGATGACGTCGCTGGAGAAATCCTGCTGCCCAGGAATGATGTTCTTGCGGCGTGTGAAGGTTTGGAGGAACTCGACGAGGAACCTCTCGGAATTCAAGTAGGACAGCTCGCGCGGGATTGGCGCGTCTCCGGCTCAATGGTGGCCTACCGCGCCAGGCGATTGGGGTGCATCACGAACACCCAGGCGCACTTCCTGTTCGCGAGGTTTAAAGCGCTCTGGCTTGCCGCTCGCTCTGCACAGATGGAGGCGGCCCGCAGGCGCGCCGAACAAGACAACAAGCCAATGCGGATGAACATTCGCGCCAAGCGCGTTTACAGACTCGGGCCGTCCCTGATCGACACCGCAGCGCGGTTGTGGCGACAAGGTGTCTTGACTACAACGGATACCGGCAAGGTTCTTGGGATCCCGCCGGCCGGGGTTCACTCATTCTTGGAACCATGGCGCCGGAAACCGTAGTGCTCTACCTCTCCGACGCCGACGTTCTGATAAACGCAGCGCGGGATTTCTACCCGTTGGATCGCGTTCCCGAGTTCTGGGATTGGCTGGACAGCTACATGGACGACGGACAGGGGGACCAGATCAAGACCATTCGAGAGGTCCTAGATGAGGCGACGATCTCCCCGGGGCCGCGCGAAGTTATATCGGCAAAGTGGCTCCGTAGCCGAGCCGGGAAACTGGTGATCCCAGGTCCAAGCCCCGTAGACGTCCAACGGGTTTGGAAAGACGGATACGAGCAAGTGGGCAGCTTGGAACGGGTGAGCACCGATGCCCTGCTCATCGCCACGGCAGCAGCAAATCCGGCCGGCAGAACCGTTGTGACGATGGAGAACGCTCAGCGGGACCGCCGGAGAGGTAGGAACCGCCACATTCCCCACGTCTGCCGAATCGTCGGCGTGCCGTGCGTGGACCTCTTCGAATTGATCCGCCGTCTCGAGTTCCGAACGGCCGAAGGCCGACGTAGAGCGCAGCTTCAACAACCCTAGACGGGGCCTTTCGCACGGCCCGCGCTAGGGGGCTTCCGTTGGGCCCATGTCAAATTCGCTGGACGTCGCTCACGCCATACTGATACACGCAGCCCAGAGGCAGGACACGCTCTGCTACTCGGAGCTCGCCGATCGGATCAACTACGAATGTCCGGAGATCACACCACCCTTGCGGCCGAACGACCGGCGGCTGATGGGACTGCTAGAACGAATCTCGGTCGCGGAGCTGGCCGATAGACGACCACCGCTCGCCGCTCTCGTTGTGCGGCCGGGATCATCGGCCCTTCCATGGGATTCTTCAACATGGCCGGGAGGCTCGGCTTGCACCCTCCTCGGAGCGTCGTCGGTCGGGCAGAGTCCTGGCTCGCGATAGTGCACGAGATCTTCCGGCTTCCACGGGCCCTCCATCATGTAACGCCTGCGTTTTCAACAGTTACCAGTACCTCTAAGTGGATGTATGGGGTAAGTGATACGCGATGTGATATTGCGACTCTGGGTGCACACGTAAGAGTCTCTTAGATCAAGGATTTATATTCGTCAAATGATGGACCTCCGGTCGGCACAGCCCGCCGAAGGCGGGCGGCGGGAAGGACCCCCAGTTCCGAGGTGGTCCCTTCTCGGTCGGGACCTCGGTGTTCAGCGTCATCCGGACGGGTGCGTAGTACACGCCTTTCGCTGCGCTCCGCGCAGCGGTGCCGACCAGAGGTCGGCGTTCCCGTGCCGGCGGCGCCATCCGCTCTTTCGGGGTTCCCGCGTGGGACTGCATTTCCACAGCAAACCGCGGAACTCCGATCGCGGTAGCGCCGCACTACCTCCCCCCCAGCACCTCCCGCGCGCGCCGGACCTGCTCCTCATCCCCCGCCCGGGCGGCCGCTTCCAGCAGCCCCCGATAGAGGTTGAGGTCGGTGGGATCGCGGTCCACCGCCTCCCGGTAGAACCGGACCGCCTCCGCGGGGCGTCCCGACGCCAGCTCGAAGGCCCCGAAGTTCGCCCAGTGGAAGGCCGGTCCGGGCGCCTGCGCGACGAGGTTTGAAAAGGCGTCCCGCGCCTCCTCCGTGCGGCCGAGTTCGGCGAGCGCCACCGCGCGAACGCGGAGCGCCCGTTCCGTCTCCGGCCGGGTCGCCAGGATGGCGGCGGACTGTTCGGCGGCTTCCTCCGCCCTGCCGCGGCGCATGCTCAGCTCGGCGAGCCAGGCCGCCGCCTCCGCATCCTGCGGGTCGCTTCCGAGCACCGCCAGCACCAGCGCTTCGGCGGAGTCCCCGGCGCCGCGTTCGACCTGGACTTCGGCTGACAGGAGCAGCGCCTCGCGATCCTCGGCCAGCTCGGCCGGTCCGCCCTCGAGTACCGCCGCCGCTTCGTCGGGCCTCTGCGCCCGCAGCAGGAGCTGGGCGAGCGAAACGGTGAGCGCCCGCCCGGTCTCGCTCGCCGCTGGAACGGTCCCCAGCGCGGCCCGCAGGGCTTCCGCTCCCTCCTCCCCCCGCCCGCTCGCGAGCGCGGCGCGCACCAGCGCGGCCGTGGCGCTTCGTTCGGCGGGATCGAGTTCGAGCGCCTGCCGGGCCAGCTCGAGCGCCCAGTCCGGGTTCTGGGCGGAGAGGAGTCCGGCGGCGCGGCCCGCGAGCCTCCCGGCGTCGGGTGAAGGCGCCGGCCCGAAGGGCTCGAAAGGCGGTTCCGAGGCGAGCCGCTCGAGCGCCCGGCGGTTTCGGAACGCCGTTGCGGCGTGGACGGAAAGCGGCGCCCGGAACTCCAGAATGGGATGGTCGTCCCGGTGGCGCGGCGCTCCGGCGGCCCAGGCTGCCAGTTCCGGACCCGCCGCCGTAAGCCAGCCGCGGAGCGCACGGAAGTCCGTGATGCCGTAGGGGACGAGCTCGTCAGCCAACCGGGCGATGCGGGGCTCGATATTGCGCCCCGGAACCGACGGGAACGCCCCCTTCGCGCCGATCAGCAGCGCGTCCCCGTCGTGCAGCACGAAGAGCGCGGCCTCCGGGAAAACATCGGTGAACCCGCCCACCACCGTCCGCAGGCTCTCCTCCGCGAGGTTGTAGAGGTGGATCCACTGGCAGAAGAGGCCGCCGTCCTTGAGCCGCGAGCGCACCAGCTCGAAGAACTCCACCGTGAAGAGCGGTGAAACGCCACTCATCCAGGGGTTCGACGGTTCCGAGATCACGACATCGAACGAATCGCGGGAGAAGAGCAGGTGGTTCCGCGCGTCCACCTCCAGGAGCGAAAAGCGTTCGTCCGCCCACGGCGCACGGTTGCTCTTCGCGAAGAGCCGGGACGCCTGCGCCACCTCCGGGGAGATCTCGGCGGCGGTCATCCGCTTTACCCCGTGCCGGAGGGCGGCGCCGGCGGTGACCCCGCTGCCGTGTCCCACGATGAACACCGAGTCCGGCGCGGGGTGGAGGAGGAGCGGCAGGTGCGCCAGCATCCGCTGGGTCAGCATGTCCGCCCCGTCGGTCGCGTCCACCTTGCCGTCGATCGCGAGCGAGAGTTCGCCGCCCACCTCCTTCACGGACACCGTCGCGGCGGCGCCCTGCTCCAGGAAGCGCAGCTCTCCCCGGCGCAGGAAGTCCCGGTGGCGGGAAACCTCCATCTGCGGCGCAACGCGGTAGAGCCCGCCGGAGAGCGCCTCCCAGTCCCAGGATGCCGCGGCGCCGACGCCGAAGGCGGCAAGCGAGCCGGCGAACAGCAACGTCAGGACTCGGGGTTTCGCCACGACCGCGGCCGCGAGCTGGGCGAGCACGGCGGCGAGCAGCGCCGCCTCGATCCCGAGCCAGGGGATGATGAGGAAACCCGCGGCGAGCGCGCCGAGCACGTTCCCGCTGGCGTTCGTCGCGTAGATCGTCCCGGTGGCGCGCCCGGCGTCTCCGGCGGAGGAACCGCCGGAGGTTGCGGCGCCCCCCACCGCCAGCGGAAAAGTGGCGCCGAAGGCGAGGCCGGGCAGGAGCAGCACCGCCGCGGTTCCCAGGAACTGGAGGTTGAGGAGGTGCGGCACGTCCGCGGCGTTGTCGGCGACCAGTTCCCCGATCGGGAGCACGAGACGGCTTCCGAACCACGCGACGGCGGCCGAAGCGGCCGCTCCCCCGAGCTGGACGAACGCCAACCAGGTGCGGGCGCTTCCGCCGCCGCGCGACCGCTCCGCAAGTCGTCCGGCGGCCGCGCTGCCGAGCGCGACCCCCAGGATCACCGACGCCACCACGCAGGCGAAGGTGTAGATCGTGGGCCCGAAGAGCAGCGAGGCGAGTCGCGCCCAGCCGATTTCGGCGGCCATCGCGGCGAACCCGGAGAGCGCCGCGATCCCGGAGAAGGGCGCCGTCCCGCGGCTGCCGAACCACGGGCCCCGGGTTGCCTGTCCCGGACCGGGAACCGGGGTCCTTCCGAAAGCGATCCAGACGGCGATCCCGGCGGCCAGGTTCGCACCGATTCCACACACCGAAGACCCGGTGAGGCCCAGTTCGGGAATCAGGATCCGGGCGGCGGCCACGCTCCCGATGAGTGCGCCCACGGTGTTCGCGGCATAGAGCCAGCCGGCGGCGCCCGCTTCGCCGCGGTCCCGAACCCGGCGGCTGAGCGCGGTGAGCGTCGGCAGGGTGGCGCCCATCAGGGTGGCGGCGGGCAGGAGGAAAAGCGCGGCCAGCACCGCGGTGGGCGCCAGCGTGCTCTCCGGGGTCGCCGCCGCTCTGACGAGGGGTACGGTTCCGGCCAGATAGAGCGGCAACCCCGCCGCGAATCCGGCTGCCCCCAGTTCCAGGACCAGGAACCGTCGCGCCAGCCGCGCGATACCGAGTCCTCCGCCCGAGCGCGCGGCCAGGATCGCACCCAGCCCGAGTCCGCCGAGGAACATGGCGAGTACCAGCGTCACCGCGGCGTTCGTCGTCCCGAGCACGACGGCGAAGCGCCGCACCCAGACGATCTGGTAGGTCAGCGACGCGAAGCCCGAGAGCAGGATCGCGAAGCCGAGCAGGGCGCCCCTACTTCCGCGCGCGGCGTTCATCGCATAGGCAGCGTAGTGCCTGGGCCGCGTCCTATCGCTGCGGCTCCGCTTCGCCTCCGGTCCGGTGCAGATACCCGCTCCGCGCCCGGACGTTCGCCCCGTCCCGGTTCACCGTGACTTCCAGCGAGCGCCAGCCCGTGGGCTGATCGGGGTCCGGCACGAAGGCGAGTGCGTAGCGGGACCGCATTTCCTCCAGGATCTCTCCGTAGGCAGCCAGCAGGCGCCGTTCGTCACGGCTCTGCACCAGGCGGCCGCCGCTTCGTTCGGCGACGTGCCGCAGGAGCTGGAGTTCCGAGGGGGCGCGCATGCCGGCGCGCGTCCGGAGGTTCCGGCGGGGCCCGTCGAGCAGGATCTCGAGTGCATCGGGGGCGATTCCGCCGTTCATGCGCCGGATGCCGATGCGCCGCCGGCGCGCCACCGAGGGGGGGACGAAATCCTGATTCCGGTAGCGGTATCGCTGGCGGGCCGTGCCCCGGGTGTCCGGGGGAATGACGACGTAAAGCACCGCCTCGCTGCCTTGGAGCGCCGGCTCCACGAATCCCTCCGGCGTCCAGCTCATGGTGTCGTCGCCGTCGGTAAACATGATGACCACCTTCCGTCCGGGCTCGTCCTCGACGAGCGCCGTGGAAAGCACCACCGAATCCCAGAGCGCCGTACCCCCGATCACGCCTTCCTCGGGGAAGGGATTCGGCGGCAGTTCCGAGCAGCCGGCGAAATCGTGGGTCAGGGCGGGTTCGGAAGCGAAGGTGACGACCGCACAGCGGTCCTGTCCGGACAGTTGGCCGGAGAACTGCCGGGCCGCCTCCGCGAGGCGCTGTCGGCGTTCCTGGGTGACGCTCTGGCTCATGTCCATCACGAAGAGCACCGAGACCGGCAGGTCTTCGAGCGGCACCAGCCGGATGTCCCGGCGGACGCCCCCGTCGAGGAGGACGAAATCCCGCGCCGTGAGGTCCGCCACCGGGCGGTCCCGCCGGGTGACCACGACGTCCACGAGGACCTCTTCCACCGTGACACGGAAACGGACCTGCCCGGACGCGGCGGAGGCCAGGACCGGCACGAGCAGCGCGGCGGTGAGGAACGTGCGCACCGGGGACTAATCCTGCGGCAACAGGATCAGGCCCCGAAGCCGGTCCAGGCGCACGATCTCGTCCGCGAGCGGCTGGACGAGGAAGCGCCACCAGGTGTCCTGTCCGGTGCTCTGGGATAAGAAGCCGCGCACCGCTTCCGCAGCGCCCTCGCCGTCCCCGAGCGTCTGGCGCGCGGCGGCGAGGCCGGCGGCCGCCGACATCGAACCCAGGTGAACGGCCTGCGCTTCGGCGAAGGCCGCTTCCGCCGCCGCCGCGCGCTCGAGCCAGAGCAGGGTTTCGCCGCGCAGCAACGAGGAGACAAAGCGATGCACCGCGCTCAGGTTGTCGCCCGCCATCCCCAGCCGGGTGAGCGCGTCCTCGGGGTCGCCCGCCCGCAACGTGAGGTGGGCGATCCGGAGGTGAAGTTCTGCCGGGTCTCCCTCGCCCTCCAGCAGCAGATCCTCATAGCCGGCCTGCGCCTGATCCATGAACCGCTCGTCGTGGAGACCCCAGCCGATGAACTCGGCGAGGTGCGCCCGGGCGAAGCGAACCTCGGTGAAATCCGGATACCGGTCGGCCAGGAACTTGCCCATCCGCGCCGCGCCGTCAAGCCGCCCGCGATCCACATATACCCCGAGAAGCCCCAGATGAGCATCTCGCATCCAGGCGTCGCGCCGCGCTTCGCCGACCCGGGTCAACAGGTCGCGGGCGATGCTTTCGTTCTTTTCGGGTTCCATCTCCGCCGCCCACGCCAGGTCGAAATGGAGCATCGCGGCAGCGAGCACATCAAGGTCCCGTGCCACGTCCGTCCGCTGGCGGAAGTACTCCTCGGCCTGGTCGCGCAGCCGGTTGATCGGGAACGCCATGCTCGCCTGGAGGGCGGTCCGGAAGTCGCCGCTCCGGTATACCGCGAGCCGGGATGCGTAGGCATCGAGGTTCCGCTGCTGGGAGTGCGCCCCGCTGGGCAGCAGGCACAGCGCGGCCGCCGCGAACGCCGCTGCGGGCAGCCTCCGCGCGCGAATTCTTCGCATCCGGTCTCCAAGCGTGCAAGGCCAGCGCCATTGTCCCACCGGCGCCCCGCCCACCCGACGCCGGCTGGTAGCATGATGTGTTTCCCGGTCTCCGCCGGATGCATTCGCATCTTCTCCGGCGCCGGAAACGAGGAAGCTCCATGTCGTTGAAAAATCGTCACTTTCTGCTTGGCGGGGGGGCACTGGTCGTCCTGATGGCCGCTCTCTCATCCGGTTGCGGCGGCGGCGGGGAAGAACCCGCTGCAATGACCGAGGAAGATCAGATCCTCGCGGACGCCCAGCGCATCCACGACGCGGTGATGACCCTCGACACCCATATCGACATCCCCTTCAACTACGCGACCGACGAGGTGGACCCCGGGAACCTCAACGAGGACTTCCAGGTGGACTATCCCCGGATGCAGGAAGGCGGCCTCAATGTCGGCTTCTTCATCGTGTACTTCGGCCAGACCGAGCGGACGCCCGAGAACTACGAAGCCGCCAAGGAGGGGGCGCTGACGAAGTTCGACTCCATCCACCGCGCCACCTCGATGCATGCGGACGTCATCGAACTCGCCCACACTGCGGACGATGCGGAGCGCATCCACGCCGAGGGGAAACTGGTCGCGATGATCGGGATCGAGAACGGCTACGTGATCGGCAAGGATCTCTCGCTTCTCGAGACGTACCACGGACTCGGCGCCCGCTACATCACCCTCGCCCACAACGGGCATAACGACATCGCCGACTCCTGCAACCCGCGGGAGGAGCTCGGCGATGCCGAAGCGGAGCACGGCGGGATCAGCGAGTTCGGCAAAGAGGTGATCGCCGAGATGAACCGGCTGGGCATCCTGGTGGACGTCTCCCACATCTCGAAGGACGCCATGCTGCAGGCGGCGGAACTCTCGGCCGCCCCGGTCATCGCGTCGCACTCGGGCACCAAGGCGCTCGCCGACGTCTCCCGGAACATGGACGACGAGCAGCTCCGCGCGCTCGCCGCGAACGGCGGCGTGATGCAGACGGTGGCGCTGAGGGGCTTCGTCAGGACTGATCCCCCCGGCAAGACCCAGGCAACGAGCGATCTCATGGCGGAGTACGGGATCTCCTCCCGCGGCGAAATTGGCTCGCTGAGCGAGGAAGAGCAGGGCGCGCTCCGGGGCCGGATGATGGACATCAGCGCCGAGTTTCCCGTGACGGTGGGCGATTTCGTGGACCACATCGACCACGGCGTCGAGGTGATGGGGCTCGACCACGTCGCGATCTCGTCGGACTTCGACGGCGGCGGCGGCGTGGACGGCTGGGACAGCGCCGCGGAGACGCTCAACGTGACGATCGAGTTGGTGCGCCGTGGTTACACCGAAGACCAGATCGCCCAGCTCTGGAGCGGGAACACGCTCCGGATCCTCCGGGAGGCCGAGCGGGTAGCCGCGGAGATGCAGGCCGGTTCGTGAACTCCCGGAGCGCCGGTCTCCGACCGGCATCGCCCGCCACCGGCGGGCGAAACCGCCTACCTTCATCCGCCGGTACTACGCCGCTTTCCACCGAGGCTCCCGCGGAGTTCAACCAGGAGCTCCGGGCCTACGAGCAGGTCGCGAAGTTCCAGCGCTACCGGCTCGCGGAGGGCGCGGAGGAGGAGTTTGACGAGGACTTTGTCCTGAATCCGTGCGATCTGTCGCTGCTCGGTTCGTCCCGGGCCGCCGACCGCGAGCGGTTCATCCGGGACCTCGGCGAATCACTGGAGGACACCGGCTTTGCGATCCTCGCCGGACACGGGGTGGACCCGGCGCTCTACGCGGAGGCCCACCGCCGGACGCGGGAGTTCTTCGAAAGCCACGCGCTTGAGGAGAAGCTCCGCTACCGGGCGCGCCGGCAGGGTTCGGTGAACCAGGGTTACTTCCCGATGCGGGAAACCACCATGATCCACCCGGATCTCGTGGAGGGCTGGGTCTTCTGCCGCCGGGCCTTCGATCTGGGGGAGGACCCGGACTGGGACGAGGCGGCGTTTTGGCCCTCGCCGGGGTGGGAGCCCTTCTTCCGGCGGGTGGTCCAGGCCCACGAGCGGCTGATCCACCCGATCATGCAGTCCGTTCTCTCGTACCTCGGCGAGGATCCCGCGCTCTTCGACGACCGCCTCACCGCTACCAACTTCGGGTTCCGGCTGAACTACTACCCGGCGATGACCGACGTTCCGGAGGGCACCACCGGCAGGATGCTCGGTCACGAGGACGTGGACCTCTTCACCATCCTCCCCGCCGCCGAGACCGAGGGATTGCAGCTCCTCCACCGCAAGACCATGAAGTGGGTGCGGGTGGCCGCCCCGCCGGGCGCCATCGTGCTGAACACCGGCGACTACATGCAGCGGATCACGAACAACCGGCTGCCGTCCACCACCCACCGGGTGAGCGCGCCCCGCGACCCCGCCGCGCGGGCCCGGCCTCGGACCTCGTTCCCGATGGCGATCTACGTCTGGGAGGGCGAACTCCTCGAAGTTCTCCCGAACCAGGGCGCTCCGCTCTACCCCCCGGTCCGTGCCGAGGACTTCCACACCCGCATCACGAGCAAGTACTACGGCGACCGCTACCACACGACCGGCGAGGAAGGCGCCGTCTCCCGCCGGATCCGGTAGCGCCGGTCCTAAGACCGGCACCGTCGCGCTTAGCGCGACGAGACCGCGTACCGCCGACTGCAAAAAGCGCGGGGACGGCTTGGAACGCCGACCTCCGGTCGGCACCGTCGCGCGTAGCGCGACGAGGCGGCGTACTCCCCACTTTCCTGATGGCTCCCCTCTCGGCACCCACCCCACCGGGCAAAGCTGCAGGCCGGCAAGGGAGCGCCGACCTCTGGCCAGTTCTCCCGGTGGGGGCCGGCACCGCTGCGCGGAGCGCAGCGAAAGGCGTGTACCACGCAGCCGTCCGGATGACGCTGAACACCGGGGTCCCGGCCGAGAGGCGACCTCCCCGAACTCGGGGTCCTTCTCTGCCGCCCGCCTGCGGCGGGCTGTGCCGACCGGAGGTCGGCGTTCCCTTGGGAGAAGGCTTGTAACTGCGCCTCTTGGTGACGATGCGGGGCGCAAGTTCCGGGTGACGCATCGTTTTCATCCGCTGTATGGGCGTGAGTATGTGTTGTTGGAGCGGGGGCGGTATTGGGGTGCGGAGCGGGTGATGTGGGAGGACGAGAGGGGAGAGGTGCGTTCGCTTCCGGCGTCGTGGACGAGCGCGGGCGAGGAAGATGCGTTCCGGGTGATGTCGGCGGGGCGGTCGGCCTTTCGGGTGGAGGACCTGCTGGAGTTGGTGGAGGTTGTGCGGGGTGTGGAGGGGGAACGCTCGGGGGGAGCGGGGGGCGTGGCGGGGGGCGTGCGCGGGGGGTTGGCTGTAAAGGGGATTTCGTCTCATGAGTAAGCGGGATTTTGGCTTCGGGAGCCATGTTGGCGGGTGGTTCTGTGAGCGCATCGGGTGGATACGTATTGATTTGCCCGCATATTCCGAGCGGGACGCTTTGACTTCGGATGTGTGGATGGGCATAATGGGACTTACATGGAGAACCCCCGATGCCCCAGCTCCCCCCCGACCCCAAGGAAGCCGCCCTCCGCAAGAACGGCTGTCTCCACCCCCACCCGGACCGGGTCCGCGACGAACTCTTCCTCCAAAACCCCTTCTTCGACCCCCGCGATCTCACCCAGGTCAAATACGAGATGCTGCGCCGGACGCGCGCCGAGGGCGACCAGGTCAGCGCCACCGCGGCCCGCTTCGGGCTCTCCCGGGTGTCCTTCTACAAGGCGCGGCGCGCCTGGGAGGAAGGGGGCGTGGCGGCGCTGTTGCCCCAGCGGCCGGGGCCGCACGGGCCTCACAAGCTCACCGCCGAGGTGGTGGCGGCGTTGCGCGCGGCGCGGACCGAGAACCCGGCCCTGAACGCTCAGGAGTTGACCGGCCTGGTCCGGGAACGCTTCGGGCTGGCGGTGCACCGCCGCAGCATCGCACGCGCCCTGGCGCGGGTGGAAAAAAAACGGCCGTGATCGCCCCGGGGCCGCGCGTCGCGGTCAGCGGCCCGCCGGGCCCGTACGCCGCCGCCTACGAGCGGCTGCGCGAACAGGCGCTGGCCGCGTCCGGTGTCTGGCAGGGGCCGGCCGCCCTGGTGCTGCGCGGCTTCGCCGCCTGGCTCACCACACCCCTCGAACGGGAGCCGGGGTGGCCCGTCGTCCGGTCCCGGACGCCCCGTGCGCCGGAGGTCCCGGCCCCCGCCGTCGCCGTGCTCCTCGACATGATCCGGGCGCATCTGCCGGAGGCCGCCGCGTGAGCACCCTCCACTCCAAGGTCACCGCCGACCACCGGCGCCGCACCGCGTTCGTGTATGTGCGCCAGTCCACCCTCCGCCAGGTGCTCCAAAACCAGGAGAGCACCCGCCGCCAGTACGCGCTCCGCGAGCGGGCGCTCGCCCTCGGCTGGCCTCCCGGCCAGATCGTCGTCATCGACACCGACCTCGGCCGGTCCGGCGCCTCCGCCGACCGGGAGGGCTTCCGCCGCCTCGTCGCCGAAGTCGGCATGGGCGCCGCCGGCATCGTCCTCGGTCTCGAAGTCTCCCGGCTCGCCCGCAACAACACCGACTGGCACCGGCTGCTCGAGTTGTGCGCCCTCACCGACACCCTGATCCTCGACGAGGACGGCGTCTACAACCCCGCCGACTTCAACGACCGGCTCCTCCTCGGCCTCAAGGGCACCATGAGTGAGGCCGAACTCCATCTGCTGCGCGCCCGGCTGCGCGGCGGCATCCGGAGCCGGGCGCGCCGCGGCGAGCTGCGGATCGCGCTCCCCATCGGACTCGTCTACGACCCCCAGGACCGCGTCGTGCTCGACCCCGACGCCCAGGTCCGGGAGACGGTCCAGGCGCTGTTTGATGCCTACCAGCGTTCGGGCTCCGCCGGCGCCGTGCTCCGCTTCTTCCGCGACCAGAACCTGCTCTTCCCCCGCCGCCCCCAGCACGGGCCGCGCCGCGGCGAGGTGCTCTGGGAACCCCTCCAGCGCTCCCGCGTCCTCCGCGCCCTCAAAAACCCCCGCTACGCCGGCGCTTTCAGCTTCGGCCGCACCCGCCGCCGCCGCCTCCCCGACGGAAGGGTCGCCTCCCGCCAACTGCCCCGCGACGACTGGGAGGTCCTGCTCCACGACGCCCACCCCGGCTTCCTCTCCTGGAAGCAGTTCGAAGCCAACCAGCGACGACTTGCGGAGGCCAACGCCGCCTTCCGCTCCGGCCGCCCAGGCCCCCCGCGCGAGGGGCCCGCACTCCTCCAGGGGCTCGTCTTGTGTGGCCGGTGCGGCCGCCGCATGACCGTCGCTTACCACACCCGCGGCGACCAGCGCCTCCCCCGCTACCTCTGCCGCCGCCCCGAAACCGCCGCCCCTCCCTGTCAGTCCATCCCCGGAACCCGCATCGATCAGGCCGTCGGCCGACTCCTCGTCGAACTCGTCTCCCCGCTCAGCCTCGAAACCGCCCTCCGCGTCCAGGACGAACTCGCCGCCCGCGCCGACGAAACCCACGCGCTCCGACAACGCCACGCCCAACGCGCCACCCAAGAGGCCGAACTCGCCCGCCGACGCTTCCTCCGCGTCGACCCTGACAATCGCCTCGTCGCCGCGCAACTCGAAGCCGACTGGAACGCCAGGCTCGCCGAGCAACAGAATGCTCTCCACGACCTCGAACGACGACGCGCCGCCGACCAGACCCAACTCGACCCCTCCCAGCGCCAAACCATCCTCGCCCTCGCCACCGACTTCCCGAAACTCTGGAACGACCCCCAAACTCCCCACCGCGAGCGCACCCGCATGGCACGCCTCCTCATCCAGGACGTCACCATCACCCGAAACGGCGATCTCTCCCTCGGCGTCCGACTCCGCGGCGGCGCCGCACGAACCCTCTCCGTCCAACCCGATCTCCCCGCCTGGGAACAACGCCGAACCCCCGCCAAACTCCTCGCCGAAATCGACCAACTCCTCCAACACCACTCCGAAGCCCAGACCGCCTCCATCCTCAACCAACGCGGCCGAACCTCCGGCACCGGACTCCCCTTCAACGCTCGCCGCGTCGCCAACCTCTGCCGCCGTCACCAACTCCAAACCCGCTTCCTCCGCCTCCGTGCCCAAGGCTGGCTCTCCTCCACCGAAATCGCCGCCCGACTCCGAACCTCCCCCGAGTCCATCCGCAGACAACGCCGCCTTGACCTTCTTCGGGCACTCCCCTACGGTGCCGAAATCAAATATCTCTACCAACCCCCCGACCAATACCCCACCCCCCATACCCACAGCCTCCGCCTCTCACACACACCTGACTCTCCTACCTCTCTCCCGCATCGTCACCAGGAGGCGCAGTCTGATGCCTGATCCTGCCTGCGCATCACTCCGCTTGGTGGCGTGGCGCCGAGACGTGCACCATCCCGGAACTGCACTTTCATGATGGGCGGGGTGCGCAGGAGGACCCGATCATGAGGGTTTCTCCCGGTGGGGGCGCGGCACCGCGGCCCGCGGGGCCGCGAAACCCCACGCTGGGCTGAACACAGTCGATGTTACATTTGGAATGTTCCTCAGATGACACTCGCCGGATGATCGAATGCAGAACCTGTTGCTAACTGAGCTGATCTTGCCAAGGATGTCTCCGAGGTGGTCCCCCATCCTGCTCTCGTTGGGGCTCGTTCTTCCGGTTCCGGTCGCCGCGACCCCTCAGGAAGATCCCTCGGCGGCGGGCTCCCGGATTCACCGCTCGGTTCCTCCCCCGGGCGCCACGACGCACTTGGTGGTTCCCGGAGAAAGGTTCCGGGCCAGCCCGTCCGAACGTTGGTTCTACGGCGACAACTACCGGGATCTCTGGACCACTCCCATCGAGGTTGCGGTCCTCGACCTCGATAGCGTCGGGGGCGGTTTGACGCCGCTTCGGACCGGGGGCTTCGGGCAGTCCATCTCGCTTCACTTCACCGGAGAAGACGGCCGCCGCTACACGGTTCGCTCTCTCGACAAAGACCCCACCAAGAGGTTGGAGGACGAAATCAAGAACACGATCGTGGGTGAAGTCCTTCAGGATCTGATCAGCACGCTGCTGCCAACCGCGTCGCTGGTGGTCGATCCGCTCATGGAGGCCACCGGCATCCTCCATTCGAAGCACACGCTCGTGGTGATTCCGGACGATCCCAGGCTCGGGGAATACCGCGACGAATTTGCCGGCCTGATCGGGACGCTGCAGGAACATCCCTCCGAAGGTCCCGACGATACCCCCGGATTCGCCGGCTCCCGGAAGATCAGCGGGACGGAGACCGTGTGGGAGGACCTCGAAGAGGGTCGCTGCGACCGCCTTGATGCCCGAGCCTTTCTCAAGGCGCGACTGATGGACTTTCTCATCAACGACAAGGACCGCCATCCCGGCCAATGGAGATGGGCGCGTTTTCCCGATGGAGATTGCTACATCTGGCTCCCGATCCCGGAGGATCGCGACCAGGCCTTCATCCATTACGGCGGGGTCGCCATGATGCTGGTGCGCAGGGCGCTCCCGAGGGCGATCAAGTTTGGCGACACATATCCGAATCTGCTCGGCCTGACGATGACCGGTTGGGAGCTGGATCGGGAGTTTCTGGTCGAACTCGACAAGCCCGCCTGGGACGAGGTCGTTCAGGCGTTTCGTACGGAACTCCCGGATCCGGTGATCGAAGCCGCCGTCCGACGGCTTCCGGCGCCGTACTACGAGCTTGTCGGGGAAACCCTTGTGAAGGCGCTGAAGGCGAGGCGCGACGCGCTGCCGGACTTCGTCACTCGATACTACGAACTGATCACGCGCCAGGCCGAAATCCACGCGACCGACGAGGACGAATACGTCCACGCCGAGCACCTGCCGAACGGGGACCTCGTGGTCCGAATCGGTCTTCTCGAGGGCCCCGATGGCGAGCGTGAGCCACCCTATTTCGAGCGGACCTTCCGCCACGAAGAGACCCGGGAAGTCCGGATCTACCTCCGGGGCGGAAGCGACCGCGTGGAGATATCGGGGGCGGAGGGACGGATCTCCGTGCGCATCGATGGCGGCGGGGGCGCTGACTCCTTCACCAACGCCTCCGAGACCGGCGCCTCGAAGACCCACTTCTACGACTATCGCGGGCAGAACCAGTTCGTAAGGGGCAAGGGAGCAAGCATCGATGAACGGCGCTACCAGCGTCCCTCCGCTGCGGTCGTTTGGTCGAGGTACGCCTTTGACTGGGGCATGGAGCGGAGCACCCGCCCGATCCTCTGGGCAGACCCCGATCTGGGCGTGTTCGCGCGAGTGTTCCACAGCCGGAAGTACTTCGGTTTTCGCAAGGATCCGTTCGCCACCCGGCATTTGTTCGACGTCGGGCTGGCCAGCAAAGGCCTCAAACCCTTTGTGGCGTATACCGGCATCTTTCGTCAGGTAAGGTCCAACCTGGACGCCAGACTGGGCCTCGAATACTCGGGAGTCGAGGTGACCGGTTTCAAGGGCTTCGGCAATGACTTTCAGCTTGAGCACCCGTCCTCCTTCTACCGGGTGGAGCAAACACAGTTCGTTTTGGCACCGGCCCTTGAGTTTCGAACGGGGGTGCAGGATGTGGATGCGTCCGCAGATGGGACACAACCGCTTCGCTCGGAATTCGCCGTCAGCCTGGGGCCGGTCGTCAAGTGGTCGAATACGCCCCTGGATTCGAACGAGGGCTATTTCATCGGTTCTCTCGACTACCCCTTGTACGGACTGGGCTCTTTCGGTCAGATCGGAGCCCGAGGCGAAATCGAGTACGACAGCCGCGACAATCCGGTGTACGCCACGCGCGGGTTCTTCGCCCGGGTTACCGCGGCCGGCTATCCGGGGGCATGGGATGTGGAGTCAGCCTTCGGCAACGTGCATGGAGAGGCGCGCACGTACCTGACGGCTCGCGTCCCGACCAACCCGACCCTGGCCCTGAGGGTGGGTGGGAAAAAGGTGTGGGGGACCTATCCCTTTCACGAGAGCGCTTTTCTGGGCGGTCCCGGCCGGGTCGGCCTGGGCCCAGCCGAGGCCCCGCTGCGCGGGTTCCAGAAGAACCGTTTTGCGGGAGACGCTTCGCTCTATGCGAACGCCGAACTGCGGCTGGCGCTGGCCAAAATCAAGGTGCTGGTGCCCGGAGAGTTCGGTCTGTTCGGGGCGGCTGATGTCGGTAAGGTGTTCTTCGCTGGCGACCCGGCCGATGCCGATGAATGGCACAACGGGAACGGCGGTGGATTCTGGCTGTCGTTCCTCGAGCGCCGAACGACCTTGAGCGTTGCCGTCATGAAGGGTCGTGACCTGACGGGCGTGTATTTTCGTATCGGCTACCTGTTCTAGCGAAGAAGGAGACCACCCATGCTCAGGAACATCATCGTCCGTCTCGTGCTCTACTATCTTTCCGGGCTCGGGTTTCTTGCCGGCGCGTTCCATTTCTTCCCACGAGTCAGCTATTACATTTCTCAGGAGCGGGACCGCTTCTTTATGGGAACGCTGGCCGATGCCGGCGCCGATGTTTCGGCTCTCCTGAAAGATATACAGGAGGGACTCGGCCAGTTAGGTGATCAAGAGGGAGTCAACCTGTTGGTTGACCCATCACAAATGGTCCCGGTGGTCGTCGCGCTGACCCTCGCCTTCGGCCTGACGCTGCCGATTACCTGGGTATATCGCTGGACCCATCAGCGAAAGAAATACAGCCAATCGTTCACTCAGACGCTGCTCGTGATACCGATCGCCATCGCGCTCGTTGTATTCCTGGTCAAAGGCAGTCTCGCGCTCGCCTTCGGTCTCGCGGGGATCGTGGCCGCCGTTCGTTTCCGGGCCTCGCTCTCTGAACCGATGGACGCCGTCTATATGTTGATGGCCATCGGGATCGGATTGGCGGCCGGCACCCAGCTTACGACCGTGGCCTACCTTGCATCGGTGATTTTCGTTGTGATAACGCTCGGGGTGTGGAAGAGCAATTTCGGAGCGAAGCCGGCCGTCTTGTCCGGGTGGAGCATCGTTCCGCCGGAAGTACTGGCGCTGGCGTCGGAGACGCCCGCCAAGTCCAAAGCGGCGAAGAAACACCGAGACGCGACGTAAGGATCCACAGCGACAGAGCGGTAGCGGCAGAACCACGGAGGCGGCTTGAGTTGCGTTTTCTCTTCGGGGTTCTCTCCTGTTTGCTGTTGTTGACCGGGATTGATTGCGAAGGAACCGCAGAAGGAGTCCCATCAGGATCCCCAACCGAATCGCCAGCCGAGATCGGCGTGGCCCGGACTCCGCCGGACCACAGCGAGGTGTCGCGAATACGTCAGAGCGGAGTCTCCCTCGATGACTATGGACTGCGGGCCGGGAGCGCGATGCATTGGGCACTCCCACGGCGGCTCCAGGAGATCTCCGGTCTGGCAATGACGAGCGACCACCGGCTGTTGGCGCACAACGACGAAGCCGGTGTCGTCTTCGAGATCGACTATCGGGACGGGTCGATCGTGAAGGAATTTCAACTGGCGGACATGGCGGACCCGGTCGCCGATGACTTCGAGGGCATTGCGGTGGCCGACGGCCGGATCTACCTGGTCACCAGTGCAGGCAGGCTCTATGAATGTCGCGAGGGGGATGCCGGGGAGTCCGTGCTCTTCCGTGTCCATGCCACCGGCGTCGGCCGCGACTGTGAAATAGAGGGCTTGACGTATGACGCAGGCCGACGAGAGCTCTTGCTGATGTGCAAGGATGCGCGTAGCGAGGCCCTTGCAGGGCGTTTGGCGATGTACCGCTGGTCCGTCGACGAACAACGGCTGAGCGCCGATCCGCCCACCGTAGTGCCTGTTCGTGACTTCGCTCGGCGCATCGGGTCAAACCGTTACTGGCCATCGGGAATCGAACGACACCCGGCGTCCGGTAACTACTTCGTGGTAGCGGCTCGTCAAGGCGCCATCGCGGAGATGACACCGGCCGGTGAGGTCTTGGCCGCGAGGCGGTTCACCGCCGGGTGGCATCGTCAGGTCGAAGGGATTGCTTTCGCCGCGGACGGCGCTCTGATCGTTGCCGATGAGGGAGGCGGGGGAAGAGGGAGCCTGACCGTCTATCCGGGACCGGGGAGTCGCGACTAGCAGCCTGTGGTGAAACTCACGTGAGCGCCGAGGTCGGTGAGGCGCCCGTCCGACGAGGCGCGTGAGGGAGGAATACCGGGTGTATTTCGACCGAAACGCAACGAAGAACGGAGCGAAGCGGCGTGGTTCGGGCGGGATGCATCGCTGGCCGAACGCCGCGTGGGTTTTGCCACAGGCTGCTAGCGGCGCGGTGCTCCGCGCGAGCTGAACCGTATGCGGATACGCCCGATCTCGGCGGCGTCTCGCGGCGTTGTCGTCGTGGGAGCTTTGCGAACCGTTCTGGTGCTCGCCATGGTGGCCGGCGCCAGCGGGATCGGGACCGGAGCTTCCACCGGGAGAACCGGCGATCCGGCTTCCGGTGTGCACCGCCCGGACGCGGGGCCGGCGGCGCGGTTCATCCTCGTCGGAGACACCGGTACCGGCGATGCCCGCGCCCAGAGAATCGCGGCGGAGATCCGCCGCCGGGCTGAGGCGGTGGCCGTGTCCCACGTCTTTCTGCTGGGAGACAATGTGTATAAACACGGCGAGGCGCAGTGGATCGCCCCCAGGTTTCTTGACGTGTACCGCGGGGTCTTTTCCCTCGGGGTGAGGATTCACGCAGCGCTTGGCAACCATGACGTGGAACACTGCCGGGACTCGGGGCGGAGGCCCGTTCCCCGGGATGAATCCGCCTACGAGCTGTCGCGCCGGTGCGAAGTCGATGCCCATCTGGCGACGCCCGAATTCGGCTATCGAGACGGCTTCCGCTATTACTCGATCGAGATTCCGGGGTCCCAGCCCGATCGGCGCCCAGGCGGGAGCGGGGATCGGGACGGCGCGCGATCACCGCAACCGCTGGTCGAGGTGTTCGTGCTGGATTCCAATACGCTCGGAAAAAAGCAGACGAAGATCGAGCAAGGAACGGATGAACCGCAACTCCGCTGGCTTGCCGCGGCGCTCGATCGTTCCACGGCGCGGTGGAAGGTCATCGCGATGCACCACCCGATGTACACACCCAGGCGATGCAGGTGGTTCCGATTCGGATGCCGCGGTGAGGACGGCGCACTCAGTGCCGAGCTTGAGCCGATCTTCCGGGAATTCGGGGTGGATGCCGTCTTCCAGGGCCACCAGCACTTGTACGCGCGGCTCAAGCCACAGCGCGGCATCCGGTTCTTCGTGGCGGGCGCCGGAGGAAAGAAGGCCAATTCCGCCCGGGACGACGAACGTACCGTGCCGCGTGAGGACCGGGGCGCATTCAATCACTTCGTGTACGTGCGCGCGACCGAGGATCGTTTCGGCTACTGCGTCATTGACGCCGAGGGAGTCCTCCGCGATAGCGGCAGCTTCGCGCGTGGTGATGTCACGGACGAGGAATTCGAAAGCGACATTTGCGCGGAGCCCTAGCCAGCGGGTGGCAAGAGTGACATGAGCGCCGAGGTCGCTCCGGCTCGCGGATTCCGTCGCGCGGGACTCCTCCTGGCCGGTTGCCTGCTTCTCCTGCTGGCAACCATCGCGGTAGCCGTCGCCGTCACCGGCAGGATCGACCAGGACCGGCTCCTGGCCATCGCTACGGACCGGCTTTCCGTGGCGCTTGATCGTCCGGTCGCGGCCAGCGGCTTCCAGATCTCGTTTCCGGAGGGGGAATTCGTTGTTCGCGGTTTCCAGGTGGGAAGGCAGGTGGGACGGCAGGTGGGAAAGGAACCCCTGGACCTGGGCCCGGCGCCCCCGGTCTTTTCGATCGATGAGGTCCGGGGAAATCTGCGCCTGGGGTCCCTGGCCCGGGCGCGGCTCCATTTCGAGAGTCTGGCGATCGAGGGGCTGAGCTTTTGGGGACTCGACGATGGGAGCCCGCCGCGTTCCGATCCCGGCGCCTCCGGATCGGGGTTCGAAACGCTCGCGGCCCGTCTGTCCTTCTCCTCGGACCGCATTTCGGTTGCGGGGACGACCATTGGTTATCGGAATCTCCCTACGCCGTGGGAAGTCAGGGTGGATGACGTCTCTGTCGAGTTTCAGGTGGCGGAAGCGGGCAGCGTGGATGGAGAGATCCGGTCCGGGTTGGGAGTGTTTCGTCTCTGGGAACAGCCGCAGCTCCCCCTGGCGCTGAGCGCGGAGTTCCGCATCCGCGAGAACAGGTTTCACCTGGATCGGTTGGACCTTCAATCCGATCTCCTGACGGTGGACCTGAACGGGTCGCTGGGCCTGAACGAAGAACTGGCGGGTGAGTTCAGGGTTGGCGCCAGCGGCGACGCTGGCGGGCTCGGCCGTTTCCTGTTCGGCTTCGAGGAGTTCGACACCCGGGGAAGTCCGCGGGTGCGCTTTGACGGGGCCGTGGGGTTCGGTGAGAACGGATTCGCACTGGACGGGGAGATCGCGCTACCGGGCAGCCGCCTCTACGGAGTGCCGCTACGCGATTGGAAGGGACTCGTCCACTGGGATCCGGACCGACTCGAAGTTTCTTCCTCCGAAGGGTTCGTCTCCGGGGGAGCCGCCACTCTGAGCGTGCTTCAGGTGCAGCCGGCCGAAGAAAACCCGGCGGAGGTCGCGCTGACCGTCCGCGACGCATCGATGTCCCGCGCCCTCGAGGGAATCTTCGGGACGCCGACTGCGCTGCGCTCCCGCGTCACCCTGGACGCGGATTTGAAAGTCCCGCTTGCGGATCCTTTCCTGGTGACGGGGACGATCGATGCGGTCGGGGAGCCGCCGGAGGCCGGATCCGGAGATCTGCCTCTGGGTTTCGAGGCGGCGGTGGCCCTGGATCCGGAGGGCGTCGTGGTCCGGCAACTCGTTGCCGAAGGCCCGGCCTTCCGGAGCACGCTCGAGGGGAGGTACCTGCGAACCGGGAACGCCGACTTCGTGATGAGCGGCTTTGCCGGTGAAGCGGCTGCAGTGGACGCTCTTCAGCAGGAGTTTCGGCGGCTGGTTTTCGGCGAGGATCCGGAGGCGACCCGCTGGGATGTTTCCGGCGCGGCTGGGTTCGAGGGAACCGTGCGCGGCGCCTGGCCGGATCTGGTGATCGAAGCAGCGGTGGAGGGGCAGGCCCTGCGCTTCTCCACGTTCCATACCGAGACGCTGGTTGCGGCGGCACAGATCAGCCCCGGCACGATCCGGCTCGCCAGTTTGAGCGCCCGCGCCGGGGAGGGAACGATCTCCGCCTCCGGGGTCTTCGATCGCGGGACCGGCGAGGTTCCGGACCTGGAGTTCGACGCCGAGTGGGATCGGTGGGACATTCGGGAGATCCTTGACTTCCTCGAATGGGATCTTGAGGCCGAAAGCATCGTTAGCGGCCGCAGTAACACGGTGCGTCGCGACGAGCGCTACTACGGCGGCGGAACCATGGTGGGCTCTCGAGGGACCTTTCTCGAACAACCCTTCGATGAACTGTCCATTGCCTGGAGCCTGGAGGGCGAGTCCGTCCGATTGGCCCCGTTGACCGCGGCCTTTCGTGGAGGAAGCGTGGAGGGAGCCCTCGACCTCGATCTGGCGGGCGGCACCATGGAAGGCTCCCTGACCGGCCGGGACTACCCGCTGGCGCCCGGGCTGGCCCCGGAATGGATTTCGCTCCGCTCGGACTTCCGAGTGGACATCGGGGGCGACCTGCTGGTTCCGGAGCTTCTGGTGGAGGGGAGTTTTCCCGCTGGCACGGTGGCGGACCTGCCGCTCGGTCCGGGGGTGCTTGAGGCCTCCGTTACCGGCGAACGCTTCGAGGCGAGCGGAACCCTGGATTCGGGTGCCGCGTCGTTCGAGATCACCGGAACGGTCGACGCCGAGACCGCCGGAACGGCCACCCTGTGGGATCTCGACGTCGCATCGGTCCTCGTCGATGCGCCTGACGAGCGGGGGATTTCGATCGTGGTCAGCGGGGCCGGCGATTTCCGCATCGAAGACCCTCTCGACGAGTGGATGACGGGAGAAGCAACTCTCGACAGCCTCAAGATCTCGGCGCCGGATTTCGTTGCCGAATCCGGCGGCCCGACCCGCATCCGGATGGAGGACGGTGCCGTTCAGGTGGAGGGATTCCGTCTTCTGCACGCCGAGGGTGAGCTCCGGGCAGGCGGTTCCATCGATCTCGACGAGGAGCGTCTCGACCTGACCCTGCTCGGGCAAGGTTCGCTACGGGCGGCCGAGCTGTTCGTGCCCGGACTGAGTGCGGACGGCGGGTTTCAACTGGAGGCGGCGGTCGCCGGCCCCTCGGCCGAACCCGAGGTGTTCGGCACGGCAACGATCCGGGACGGCTCCTTCCGCATGGACGGTTTTCCGCACGGTCTGACCGAGCTGGATGGATCGGTGACCTTCGACCAGCGCACGCTGAGGATCGACGAAATGAGGGGCCAGGTGGCTTCCGGCGAGGTTGTCGTATCCGGTTCGGTCTTGATCGAGGATGCGGAACTCGGGCCCAGCGATCTGCGGCTTCAACTCACGGGCGCCCGGCTCCGGTATCCGGCCGACTTCAGCGCCACCGTAAATGCGGATCTGAGGATCCTGGGCGACCGGGGGGGGCGTCTGCTCTCCGGCGAGGTCCGGCTCGACGAGGCGGTCTGGAGCCGCGACTACGAGCTGTCGGCGGACATTTTGTCGACTTCAAACAACATTATCGTTTCCGACGGTCCGGAGGATGACGGTTTCCTGGGCGATCTGTTGATGGATGTGCGGGTGGAGACTGATTCTCCCTTCAGGGTGCGGAACTCGATCATCAACCTCGATGCCGACGCCGCTTTCGGTCTCCAGGGCTCCGCCGCGTCGCCCGCCGTCGTGGGACGCGCGGACCTGGTGGAGGGCGAGTTGTATGTCGGCGCCCACCGTTTCGAAATCGTCTCCGGGCGCGCCGAGTTCATCGACCCCAGAAGTATCGAACCGGTGTTCGACGTCGCCGCGGAAGCGAATATCAGGAACTATCGCGTGCGCCTTACCGCTTCGGGAACCGCGGAAGAGATCGAAGCGAACCTGAGTTCCGAACCTCCGCTGCGGGAGACGGACATCCTCCAGCTGCTCTCCGGCGTCCCGGAGCAGAACCTCCTGAGAGCCGGCAATGACGATCCGGTTGCCGCGGTCTCCGCCACGAATCTGCTGAGCCAGCAGTTCAGCGGGATGATCGGCCGCCGGGCGGGCCGGGTGTTCGGAATCGACCGGGTGACCATCGACCCCTTCATGATCGGTCGCTTCAGCAATCCGACGGCGAGGGTGACTCTCACCAAGCAACTGACCCCGGAGCTGAATGTCCGGTATTCCTCGAGTCTCACGGACGCGGACGAGGCCATCGTCGTCGTCGAGTACGCGCGCCGCCGCGTCACGTGGATCCTCTCGCGGGACGAAGACGGCTCGCTGGGCGTGGACTTTCGCTTCCGCCGCACCTACTGACCGCGCAGCGCCCGAAACCGCGTACCGCCGACTGAGAGGAAGCGCGGGGACGGCTTGGAACGCCGACCTCCGGGCAGTTCTCCCGGTGGGGCCCCGGCACCGCGGCCCGCAGGGCCGCGGCGGCGCAGACCCCAATCGTCGGAATGGCTCCCTTCTCGGCCCGTATCTCTCAAGGGCAGGATGGCGCGCGACGGAGCGCCGGCCAGCTCTCCCGGTGGGGGCCTCCGACCGGCATCGCGCGGGAGCGCGAAACCAGCGCCCATGACGCTGCGTCCTGTTAGTTAGCGTGAGTCTCGCACCGCCTTTCTAATGCCCGGCGGCGTGTGCACGCGGAAACATCATGTGGCCAGCTCTCCCGGTGGCGTGTATCTCTCAAGGGCAGGATGGCGCGCGACGGAGCGCCGGTCTCTGACCGGCATCGCGCGGGAGCGCGAAACCAGCGTCGATGACGCCGCGTCCTGTTAGTTAGCGTGAGTCTCGCACCGCCTTTCTAATGCCCGGCGGCGTGTGCACGCGGAAACATCATGTGGCTAGCTCTCCCGGTGGGGGTCTCCGACCGGCATCGCGCGGGAGCGCGAAACCAGCGCCCATGACGCTGGTTGATATCAGCGTGAGCGCCGCACCACCTTCGAGTCGCGGAGGGCGCGGCCGCTCGCTGCTCCTGCTACCCGGGCCGCGCCTTTTTCATGCCCGGTGGGGTGTGCAGAAGGACCCGATCATGGCTGTTTTTCCCGGTGGAGTCCTCCAGACCCGCACGACCCGCCGAAGGCAGGCCAACCGAACCCTGCCGACCCGCGTGAAGGGCGTACTGGAGGCGTTCGGTCAGCCCCCTCAGAACCGCCGGCGCCGGAACCGGTTGTTCACCACGTTGTTGAAGATGGACCCGAACCGGAACTGGAACCCGACCTCCAACCGGTAGTCGAAGTCGGTAGCGCGCTGCTGGAGATCCAGCAGGGCCTCCTCGTCGGTCGCTTCCTCGGCCGCCAGGTAGATCTGGTCGTTCACCTGCGACACGTTGCCCGAGACCTCGAGTTCAAGACCTCGAAAGACCCGGAAGGAGAGATATCCCCCCAGAGACACCAGGCGCTGGTTGAAGTCATGCAGGAAGTGCGAACCCCGCACGTTGACCGAGGCGTTGCCCCAGGGCTGGCGCTGGGTGAGGCGGACTGCCATCGCCTGCTCCCAGCGCATTTCTTCGGTTTCCCCGTAGATGGTGCGCTCCGCATAGTCGCGATAGGCCGGGCCGATCGTGTAGTAGAAAGTGAAGCTGCGCCGGGTCGCCTCCTCGTAAGGAAAGACGCTGTACTCCAGCGCCGGCGACAACTCGATGCGGAAGTTCTGGTTGTAGGTCAGGTTGCGGCTGGCGTTCGTGTCGATCCCGGCCGACCAGTGTTCCAGGAGGGCGTACACGATCCGGGTGTCGAAGCTCCAGCCGGTGCGTGTGTCCCGGAAGGTCCCCTCGGAAAGGTCGATCGCGAAATGGTCGGTCTCGATGTCTCCGGAAAACCGAATGCGCCAATCGGGCGTCACCCGCGAAGCGGAGAATCCGCCTTCCAGGCTCGTGCGCCGGCTTGTCGTCTCGCCGTCGATCCCCACCTCGCCGTCGAGCCGGAACACCCAGAGGTTCCACGGATCCTCCACCTCGTCCCGGGACACCACCCCGCGCGCCACCGCCGCCTCTTCCCGGTCCGTCGGGCTGATGACGACGATCCCGCGGTAGCCGGCCTCGTCCGCGAACATGGCGAGTCCCAAACCGAGGGTGTGGACGATCCCGTCGAGCGTCTCCCGATCGGTGTCCGTCGGAGACGACCGGTAGCTGTGCTGGTCGCTGTAGCTTTCTTGCTCGCCGACGCCCATGAAGTCGAAGAGGTATTCCCGCCCGCCGGCGCCCGTGGTCTGGCTGGTCATGATGAGGTGGACGTTGGCGTCCTCCTTGTCGTTGACCCAGTTCACCCAGGTGATCTCGGTGCGGTAGTAGCGCGAGTCGCACCGGGGCCCGGAGCAGTCGAAGAACACATTGGGCCGCCCGTTCTGGCCGAGGGAGAGTTGCGCCAAGCCGACAACCAGGCCGCCTGCAACGAGCAGTGCACGGCGGAGACGGCGGAATGTCATGCGAGCGTCAGCAACAGTAGCGAAAGGGGATGGAGGTGAAGGTCCTCGCGCCGGGAGGCGCCCTCAGGCAGCCGCTACACCGTTGCGGATCCACGCGAACCCGGTGTCATCAACGAAGGAAACGAACCTCAGGTTCCGGGACGCGGACTCTGCGCCAAGCGCGGTCCGCTGTCAATGCCGGAATTCTACCGGCCGAAGGTGCTCGACCGGACTCGGGCTTCCTTCACTCCTTGGCCGCCTCGGCCCGCCGGTTGGCGATGAAGGAATCCACATTGCCTGGCTCGCCGTCCCCGCGTTTCCGGGCAAGCGACTGGGCTTCTGCGACGGCCGCCTCGACGGGGTCTCCGGTGCTTGGGCGTCCCGGGTTCGAGCGTTCTCCGTTTCGCCCGCCTCCGGCGTGCGATGCCGGTCTGAAGACCGGCGGTCCCGGGCGCGGCACTGTCAGGCGAGGGGCTCGAAATCCTCGCTGCTCATCGGTTCGTGCTTGTCCCACTGGCTCCGCATCTCGATGAGCACACGCTGCGAGGAAAGATGGGGCGCCGGGTTTAGTCGCACAACTCGCGCCCGGTAATCGCCGGGCGACTCCTCCATCGCCTTCGTCAGGTCGTACGCGAGGTAATCCGGGGCCCATCCGATCATGAAGTAATCCTTAGTTTGGATTTGTACCGCTGGTCGCCCGGTCGGATTCGTCAGCTCTAGAGCGATATGGAGTTGCTCGTCCGGATCGAGTGCATTGATCCTCTTTCGGGCCGCCGCGTTTGTGTGGCGAAAACCGTGAAGAAAAAAGCGACACACGAAGGTTCCGTCTTGGTTCTTGACGAGCCTCGGAAACACCTCGAAAAAGTCGGTCGCTCGGCGCCCACCGTCCACCCGGAGGATCTCGGTCGGATCTACCGTGGGGTTGAGATCCAGTCCCCTCAGGTAGTCCTCGAAGTCAGGCCGGCGCGGGGACATCACCCGGTTTTGGAAGACAGGGAACAACTCGCGTGACTCGTAGGTGCCGTGCAGTGCGGGAAACCCCGGCACGAGATCGAATCCGCCCGTCTCCCGGGCTCGCTCCGCTCCCTTGACGTGGCAGAATCGGTACCTTGGCTCGGCCAAATCGGCATCAAGGCGGCCGACAGGGAACCATTGGCGGGTCTTGGCGCGATCCTGCCACCCCACGTACAGCGTTCGTTCGTTCACTTCAGGCATTGCTCTAACTGTGTCGCATTGTAATCCAGCAGCGTCACCGTGAAGTCCTTGGCGGTGGGCGACATCCAGTCATCAGGGATTCGCCGAACAACCTCTCCGAATTCTGGGCGACGGTCAGGGACTCGGGCGAGCACCTGCCGAAACAGGTGGGGGTGTTCCTTTGTCGCTAGGCGCACCAAGTTGAGCGGGCTCGGGCCGTATTGATCGGAACCGGCCCAGAACACGCGGCCCCGCGCTTTTTTCGCGTATTGGCCTACGGCCCGTTCTCGCAGTCGCCGCACCCTCACTTCGTCGCTTATCTCTCGGCCGAGGGAGGATGCGTGATCGAAAGTCGGTGCGAGGAACCCGTGCACTCCTTTTGGCGTCCGCTTGATTAAGAGCCCCCAATTCTGATGATGGCGATCCGTGTTTCCGATCAGTGCGTCCAGAACGAGATAGCCGGCGAATTGCCGCTTGGCGATTTCCGCTGCCGGCCTGTTTCGAAACGCGGCCTCGAGGACACGGAAGACATTGCCTAGAGAGTGATCCGACTGACCATGGAATTTGTGGATGTCGTATTTCATGATCTTGGCGAGTAGCTCGTTGCCGTGGAAGAGAACTCGCCCCCGGCGAGCGAATGACTTGGAGATTGAGCCACGCGTTCCTTCGGCTATCGCGAGCTCAACGACTGCATGGGAAATGCCGAGGCAACCAGCTACTTCTGCGGCGATCTTCTCAGCCCAGTGCTCTCCGCTGCCGGGCCGCGGGTACTTGAAGAGCCACAGAACCCCGTCCTCCGTTGGCCGGCACCAAAACTTGCGTTTGGTCCCCATCGCCTCTTTCTGAGTTGGCCACGCCGCTTCCACCTCGATGGGTTTGTAGAGATCGGGGGCGCCGCGGGCCATGCTGCTCACCGTCCCGCGTAGCCTGGCCCCCGCAGCACCCGGCCCGGCAGCTCGCCCGTCGGCTCCCCCTCGGCGATGATGGCGACCCCGTTCACGAAGACCCACGGAATGCCGGTCGGGTAGCGCTCGGGCTCCTCGAAGGTGGCTTCGTCCTTCACCGTGTCCGGGTCGAAGAGGACCATGTCGGCGCGCATTCCGGGACGCAGCACCCCGCGATCCGAGAGCCCGAGACGGTTCGCGGGAGCCGAGGACATCTTCCGGATCGCCTCCTCGAGGGTGAGCAGCTTCTCCTCGCGCACGTACTTCGCGAGCACCCGGGGGTAGGTGCCGAACGAACGCGGGTGCGGCTTCCCCATCGGCGTCCGCATGCCCGCGGCCAGCGCGCTGCCGTCAGAGCCGATGTGGGAGAAGGGCTGGGCGAGCGCCTGGATGAGGTTCGGCTCGGCGTTCCCGAAGGAGATCTGGAACCCCTCCCCCTCCTGTTCGATCAGCAGATCCAGCAACCCTTCTTCCGGCGTCGTCCCCCGGGCCTCTCCCAGGTCGAGGATCGAGAGACCGTCCACTTCGTCGCGGAAGGAGCTCACGAAGGTCCTCCCCCAGCGCGGCCGTTCGGCCTCCGACTCCCGCAGTTCGGCCAGCAGCCGCTCCCGGTCGGCGGGATCCGTCAGGCGCCCCAGCATCCGGTCCACCCCTCCTTCCTGGACCCAGCGCGGCAGCAGCGACCGCAGGTAGGTCCACCCCGCGATGTACGGATAGACGTTCCCGGTCACGTCCACTCCCGAGGCGCGGGCCTCGGCGATCATCGCCGCGTATTCCGGGATCCGGGCCCCCGAAGTGGAGTTCAGGTGGTGGATCTCGAGCCCCGTCCCCGCCTCGCGGGCGATGGTGATTCCTTCGGCCAGTCCTTCGAGCCCGCCCCGCAGGTGGCTCACGTAGATGCCCCCGTAGCCGGCGGCGACCCGGGTCAGCCGGATGAGTTCCTCGGTGCTCGCGAACGCGTTCGGGATGTAGGCCAGACCGCTCGCGAGCGCGAACGCGCCCTCCTCCATCGCCTGCGCCACGAGCGCCTCCATCGCCTCCAGCTCCTCTTCGGTCGCCACGCGCTCGTCGTAGCCGATCACCGAGGCGCGCACCTGCCCCGAGCCCACGTAGGAGACGACGTTCGGAGCCACCCCGGCGAACTCCAACCGGTCGAGATATCCGCCCAGCGTCGTCCAGTCCCGCTCGATGGGCGGTGCGACCATCATCGGGTCGTCCACCGCGGGGCCCATCACCGGCCCGGCGGAGAGATGCTCCCCGAGGACCTCGGTGGTGACTCCCTGGGCCGTCTTGCTCAGCGCCCGGGGGTCCACCAGCAGCCCGTATTCCGAGTGGGCGTGCATGTCGATGAACCCGGGGGCCACCACCAGTCCGTCGGCATCGATCACCCGGGCGGCCTGCGGCTCTTCCGGCCCGACGTTCACGATCGTGTCGCCGGCGACGGCGAGGTTCGCGCGGAACCACGGGCCGCCGGTGCCGTCAACGATCCGCGCTCCGCGGATCAACAGGTCGACGGGTGGTGGTCCCCCGTTCGGAGTCGGGCCGCAACCGGCTAGCAACACCGCCACGAGTGCGGCCGAAATCCATCGAATTCGTCTCATCTGCTTGTCTCCTCGGGCGTTCCACCGCCTTGTGAACAGGCTACCGTGTCAATCGTAAAATTGCTGCGTGGGTCTCGTGGATAGGCAAAAACGGAAGGCGCTCCGGCGCCGGGTCCGCCCTTTGGCGCGCTTTCTCCTGGCCGCGGCCCTCATCTGCCTCCACGCCCCGAACCTCGCCGCCCAGGCCGGGACCACCACCGGCGTCATCCGCGGAGAGGTCAGCGATCCGCTCGGCAACCCGGTGCCCGATGCGGTCATCGTGATCCAGCACCGGGGCACCGATCTCGTCACCACCGTCGAGACGTCGCGCGCGGGGAAGTTCGCCCGCAGCCTGCTGCCTCCCGGGACCTACGACCTGACCGTCACCGCCGCCGGCGGGTTCGGGACCGAGCGCATCGAGAGCGCGATCCTGCGGGTGGGGGAGGTGCTCCACTTCCACCTGGACCTCCGCATCGTGGCGGAGGAAAACGTCACGGTCTTCGGCGAGCTGCCCTCGCCGATCGAGACCACGGATTTCACCCGCTCCCAGCGCCTCCGGGAAGACGTCGTGGATGCGGTGCCGAGCAACGGCCGCAACTTCGTGGATCTGGCGCTGCTCACCCCGGGGGCGTCCGTCTCCCAGGGGCCGGACGGCGACGAGCTGAACATCAACGGACAGCGCGGCATCTTCAACAACTTCATCGTGGACGGCGCCGACTTCAACAACCCCTTCTTCGGGGAACAGCGCGGCGGACAGCGTCCCGCGTTCACCTTCAACCAGGATGCCATCGGGGAGCTGGTCATCGTGAACCAGGGAGCCCCCGCGGAGTTCGGCCGGTCGGCCGGTGGTTTCATCAACGTCGTCACCAAATCGGGCACCAACGATTTCACCGGCTCCGGCCACTACTTCGGCCAGTGGGACGAGATTGCGACCGAGTACTCCGCAGCCAGAGGAGGCGGGAAACCCGATTTCGGACGGAGCCAGTTCGGCGCGACTTTGGGAGGCCCCCTCGCGCGCGACCGGGCGTTCTTCTTCCTGGCCTACGACCAGCAGGCCGCCGTCGAAACGAAGCAGACGACCCGCCGGGTCGCGAATCCGGCGAACCTGGAGCGGCTCGACGCCTTCCTGACAACGCGCTGGCCCGGCCTGTTCGACGACGAATTCGGGCCGATCCGCCGCACCGACGACGCCCGGTCGCTGCTCGCCAAGCTGGACTTCAACCTGAGCGGCCGGCACCAGGCGTCGCTCAAATACAACTACACCTGGTCGGAACAGGTGAACGGCACCTTCGACGTGGACTCCTGGGGGGCGTCCGCCAACGGCATCGAGGGAGATCGCTCCCACGCGGTGAACGGGAGTCTCCGCTCGCTGCTCACGAACGCGCTCGCGAACGAGCTGCGGATCCAGTGGGCGCGGGAGGACCGGCCGCGCTGGTACGACGGCCCGCTCGTTCCCGGGGCCAATCATCCCGGCCAGCCCCAATTCGACCGGCTCGGCGGACGTCCCTTCCCCGACATCGCCATGGATTTCACGGATGGCTTCCGGATCGGACTGCCCTTCTTCCTTCCGATCGATCCGTCCTTTGACGACCGGCTCCAGATCGTGGACAACCTGTCCTACGCCACCGGCGCCCATCTCTTCAAGGCCGGGCTCGAATACAACCGGACCCGGGCGGAACAGCAGTTCATCGGCATGGCGAACAGCCGCTACATCTTCGACTCGGTGGATGGTTTCGTCGGCTTCGTCACCCACGGCAGCGGATACGTGCACTGCTCCGACGGGACGGCCGGCGCCACCGGGGTCTGTCCCGAGGGCAGCGCGATCACCGGCCCCGTGCTCCTCTACCTGCAGTCGGCGACCGTGCCGGGCATTCCCGCCGACCAGCTTGGACGACAGGAGGCCCGGATGCACGAGTTGGGAGCCTTTCTCCAGGACACCTGGCATCCGCACGACCACCTGACCCTCGACATCGGGCTCCGCTGGGACGGCACCTGGCACCCGGACGTCTTCGTCGAGCCGGCCGAGACCTTCTTCGCACCCTATCTCGACGACCCGGCGTTCCCCTCCGACGGCCGGATCCCCGACGATCTCGACAACCTGCAGCCACGCCTCGGCTTCGCCTGGGACCTCGCCGGCGACGGGCGCACCGTGGCGCGCGCCGCCGCCGGTTCCTATGTTTCCCGGATCCCGATGCTGGTCTTCGCCCAGCACCGCTCCACGAACGGCGCCTTCCAACAGACCCTCTTCCGGAGCAGCGCGGACACGTTCCTCGGCCCGGTGCCGGAGATCGACCGCCAGCTCGATGCCTCGACCACGCCGCCCTTCCTGCCGGACATCCAGGTCGCCGACCGCCACCTCGAACTTCCGCGCACCTGGTCGTTCAGCCTCGGGCTGGACCGGGATCTGGGGCGGGGGATGGCGGCGAGCGCCACCTTCGTGTACGCCCGGACCGACCAGCTCTTCCGGTTCGTGAACCGCAACGACCCCGCTTTCGACTCTCCGTTCGGCGTCGGCACCCACCCTTTCGGCGGAGGAATCAACGCCCTCACCGTCGCGGAGAGCAGCGCGCGTTCGCGGTACCAGGCGCTGACCCTCGGGATTCGCGGCTGGAGTTCGCTCGGGAACCGTCCCCTCACCTTCGAGACCCACTACACCCTCGCCTTCGATCGCTCGGACGACGACAACGAGCGGGACCCGTTCACCTTCCGCTACGCGGACGCCTCGAATCTCGCGCCCGAATTCGGCTGGTCGGACCGCGACCGCCGCCACCAGGTGAGCGGCTACCTGCTCGTCACCCTCCCGGGCGACGTGAAGTGGAGCAACGTATTCCGTTACCTGTCGGCCTCGCCGGCCTCCGAGGCGTGCGCCCACCGGGGCGAGCGGGCGAACCAGCCGTCGGACCGCATCTGCGCCGACGGGTCCATCCTCACCCGCAACACCCTGCGCCGCGAAAACGAGTTCGTCACCTGGGACCTCAGGATCTCAAGGAGCTTCACGCTCCCGAACGGCCTGGCCGTCGAGCCGATCGCTGAGGTGTTCAACGTGACGGGCGCCGACAACTTTCTGGACAGCCACACCGGTTCGCTGCTCTTCAATTTCGACGGATCGCTCCGCAGCGGGCTCGGCGACACCCGGCGGGGTCAGCTCGGGGTGAGCCTCCGATTCTGAAACAAGAAGCAGGAGCGCCGGTGTTCACACCGGCATCGCCCGCATAGCGGGCGAAACTCCCGTCGTTGATCGCGAACAGGCGCGGGGACCGCCAGGAGCGCCGGTGTTCACACCGGCATCGCCCGCATAGCGGGCGAAACTCCCGTCGTTGATCGCGAACAAATGCGGGGGCCGCCAGGAATGCCGGCCTACGGCCGCCCCCGCGGGCCGGAGGCCCGCGGGGGCGTAGCGTTGTCCGCCTTGCGTGACACCGGCAAGGATCTGCGCTATGGCGCGGCTGCGTTCAGAAGAACCTCAGTGAGTAGCTGATCCGGAAGCCGCGCCCCATCTGCGGGGCGAGATCCTTGATCAGCGATGTGTGGTGGCGGTACTCGCTGTCGGTGATGTTGTAGGCGCGGAGCGAGATGTTGGAGGTCGTATGGTGCCTGACGAAGACGTAGGAGGCGGTGAAATCCAGCACCGCGTAGCCGGCGGTCGCTGTTTCGCCCTGATATAGCCGGTCCATCCGGGCGGCCCAGCGCACCCTGGGGGCGAGCCGCAACCGGCCGACCGGGATGTCCAGCCTCAACTGTCCGCCCAGCGGAGGGATGCGAGGCACGTACTCGTTCGTGCCGGTGATTTTTGCGTCCACGTAGGAAGCGTTCGCCACCACTTCCGCCGCGCCGATGGATAAGTGCCCCTCGACTTCGAATCCCTGGTAGGTGGCGTCCGACTGCAGGAATTCGAGGACCGGAAGCCCCCCTTCCTCCTCTCCCTGGGCGGCGCCGAAGATGAAATCGGAGATGTCGTAGCGGAACGCGCTGATGCTGCCACTGAACCGTTCCGAACTCTGCCGGAGGCTCAGGTCGAAGCCAAGGGACCGTTCCGGATCGAGGTTGGGGTTGCCGATCTCGAAAGCCAGGTTTCCGACATGCGGACCGAAGTTGTAGAGCTCCTCCAACGATGGGCTGCGAGAGGAAAGGCTGGCGGTGCCGACCAGAGCGGTCGAGTCGCTCAGCGAGAAACGGGCCCCGGCGCTCGCGGAGGCGCCCAGGAAGTTGCGGTCCACCACGTCCGGCAATACCCGTTCTTCCTCGTGTCCCACCTCTTCGTGTTCTTCTTCCTGCTCTTCCCCCTCTTCGTGCTCGGCCTCCTCCTCGCCGTGGGCGTGCGCCGCCGCCTCCGGACGTTCCCCGGCGTCGTAGGCGTTTCGTTCAACCCGCGCCCCAACCAGCAGGCTTAGCTGGTCCGACGCCTGGATCTCGTTGTAGGCGAAGGCCGCGAGCGCCTTCTGCTCGGTCGCTGGCGCCAGGGCCTCCTCACCCATCGCCTCGTACTCCCGCAGATGGCCCCAGAGGCCGACCCGACTGGTCACCCGCCCGGACAGCTTCTTCAGTTCGCCGCGGAGCACGAGAGACCGGTTGTCGAAGTGGGTGGCCACCTCTTCCGGACCACCCGCCGCCAGGCTCTCGATCTCGTCCTGATCGTAGTCGCTGTAGCGGACGGTGAACTCGGCCTCCTTGAAGAGTGCGTCGAGCTCGCGAATTCCGAAGTCCGTCCGGAACTGCCGCCGGTTCATCGCGACGTCCACCGCGAGTTCCGCCTCGTCGTCGTGTTCGCCTTCTGCCTCCTCGTGGTGCTCCTCCCCTTCTTCTTCCGCCTCGTGCTGCCCCTCCTCGGCGGGCCCGTGCGCTCCGTGAAATGCGCCTGCGAAAGGAACGCCGTAGCGGGAGTCGTCCAGCCGCGCGCTGCCGGAGAACCAGGCGCGGTCGCGGAACATTCCGAACCCCACTTCCCCCTGATCCATCGAAGCGGCGGAGTTCTCGATCACTCCCGCTGGAGAGGCGTAGTCGTTCGTGCGATTCGAGTTCCCGCCGCCCCATACGAACCAGCCGGTGCCGGCAGCCTGCGCGCGGACTCCGCCGCGGATGCCTTCATCCGCCGTCGAATAGTCGAGATTGGCCTGTCCCCGGAAGCCGGGCAGCGGGGAATGCGCCAGGTGGGAACCCATCGAGATGACGTTCACGGCGCCGCCGATGGCGTTCGACCCGTAGAGCAGGGTGGCCGGGCCGCGCACCACCTCGATCCGCTCCGCCTGTAACGGGTCCACCGGGACCCCGTGATCGGCGGACTGGCTGCCGAGGTCCCCGCTGCGTACTCCGTCCTCCATGATGAGTACCCGGTCGCCGTCGAAACCCCGCACCACCGGACGGGCCGAACCGGGCCCGAAGCTGCGTATCGCGACGCCCGGGGAGCTCTCCAGCAGTTCCGCGAGCGTTCGGGCTGATTCGTTCTGAAGATCGAGCCCCTCCATCGCGTGTACCGAACCGAAGGTCTGGAACGGCGAGGAGCCGCTCGCCGATGCGGTCACGGTGACCCGTTCGTGCATCCGGTGGCGCGACTGGAGAAGGATGGGTTCGGCGATCTGGAACGCGACCTCCTCCAGCACGTCCACCACCACGGTGCGGACCGCGCTGAGGAAACCGAGATCCACATGGATTGTGAAGGCGCCGAGAGGATCGACCTCCTCGAACACGAAGTGGCCGTCCGCGTCCGTGTGGACCACCTGGTTCGTTTCGAGGAGGACCACCTCGGCGTCGTGCGCCGGCGCCCCGTTCTCGGCGACGAGGACGGTGCCCGAGACCCTTGTTTGGGCGCCGGCCAGCGTCCCGAACAGGAGGCCGCCCGCGAGGAGAGCCATCCGCGGAACCAGACGGCGGGCACCCGACGGATGGAGAAATCGGAAAAGGGGAAGGGGGAGCTGCCGCAGCATTGGTTGGACCTCCTGAACGCTTGTAGCGTGGGAGGAACCGGTCGTCCAAAGGCCCGCCGACGAGGGGGCCGGACGGTTCCTGGGTTGGAGTACGCCGGCCGCTCAGGCGGGCGGTGCGCGCGGCGCCCCGGGGGTCGCGGCTGGCGGATCCGGAACGAGCCAGACCCCATCCGTAAGGAGGCCGAGATCGGCCGGCGGGGCGGGCAATTCCGTTCCGTCGAGGACAACGGCGATCTCTGAGCCGGAGACCTTGCAGATCCGGCACTGCGACTCACCCTGGTCGGGATGCTCGTGCGCGAGCGCCCCGATCGGAACCGCGAGCAGCAACGCGACCACGGCGACGCCCGCGATGAACCGGGGGAGTTTGCCGAAGTGCCTCACCGAGAGTGACCCTGTGGCCCGCGATGCTAGCACCGGCGCGCGGAGTGCGAAAAGTCGTTCCCCGGAAGAACCGGACCGGCCAGTCGAGCCTGATTCCCCGCCCCAGCGGGCGGGGATGTCCCTTGATGACGGAGGGGTGTCGGTCAGCGGGGGATCAGTTCGATGACGATGTTTCGCAGCGGCGCTTCCCCGATGTTCTTCACGACGTGTACCACCGGCGGGTTGAACTTGATGGTGCCGGGGATCTGGGTCTTGAACACTTCATCCACGCCGTCGGGCCACTGCTGGAGTTCGGTGGCCCCCATCACCAGCACCACCCGCTGCGCGTGCGAATGCCGCTCCCGCGTGTCCCCGGGTTCGAGCCGCTCCTCGAACACGAAGTAGCCGTCGCCGTCGTGGAGCAGTTCGTTCTTGCCCGCGGCGATGGCCACCGCCGGCCCCTCGACCGCCGGATGGCCGGCCTTCAGGTTGACCTCGGCGAACTCGCGGCCGCGGATTTCGTAGGACTCGCCCGACTCGGCGACGAAGACCTCGGCGTAGTCGAGCCGGACCGGGGAACCGCCGGAAGGAACGACGCTCAGGTCTCCGAACGCCACGATGATCCGGTCCCCGCAGCCGGTTCCACCGCCCGCACACGGCGCGGCGTTCCGGTGCACGGTGGCATAGCCGTTATCGAGGACCAGGGTGTCATCCTCGGCTACGGCGAAGGTGGAGAGCCCCGCCACCAAGGCGGCGCAGAAGGCAATATGGAGACGACGCATCCCCACAATCTACCCGACGACGGCAAGGAGCGCCGGTGGGAGCGCCGGTCTTCAGACCGGCATCGCGGCCGCAGGCCGCGAAACTCCCATCGCCCACTGCGAAGAAGCGCGGGACCAGGAGCGCCGGTGTTCAGACCGGCATCGCGGCCGCAGGCCGCGAAACTCCCATCGCCCACTGCGAAGAAGCGCGGGACCAGGAGCGCCGGTGTTCAGACCGGCATCGCGGCCGCAGGCCGCGAAACTCCCATCGCCCACTGCGAAGAAGCGTGGGACCAGGAGCGCCGGTGTTCAGACCGGCATCGCGGCCGTAGGCCGCGAAACTCCCATCGCCCACTGCGAAGAAGCGCGGGACCAGGAGCGCCGGTGTTCAGACCGGCATCGCGGCCGCAGGCCGCGAAACTCCCATCGCCCACTGCGAAGAAGCGCGGGACCAGGAGCGCCGGTGTTCAGACCGGCATCGCGGCCGTAGGCCGCGAAACTCCCATCGCCCACTGCGAAGAAGCGCGGGACCAGGAGCGCCGGTGTTCACACCGGCATCGTGGCCGTAGGCCGCGAAACTCCCATCGCCCACTGCGAAGAAGCGCGGGACCAGGAGCGCCGGTGTTCACACCGGCATCGTGGCCGTAGGCCGCGAAACTCCCATCGCCCACTGCGAAGAAGCGCGGGACCAGGAGCGCCGGTGTTCACACCGGCATCGTGGCCGTAGGCTGCGAAACTCCCATCGCCCACTGCGAAGAAGCGCGGGACCAGGAGCGCCGGTCTTCAGACCGGCATCGCGGCCGTAGGCCGCGAAACTCCCATCGCCCACTGCGAAGAAGCGCGGGACCAGGAGCGCCGGTGTTCAGACCGGCATCGCGGCCGTAGGCCGCGAAACTCCCATCGCCCACTGCGAAGAAGCGCGGGACCAGGAGCGCCGGTGTTCAGACCGGCATCGCGGCCGTAGGCCGCGAAACTCCCATCGCCCACTGCGAAGAAGCGCGGGACCAGGAGCGCCGGTGTTCAGACCGGCATCGCGGCCGCAGGCCGCGAAACTCCCATCGCCCACTGCGAAGAAGCGCGGGACCAGGAGCGCCGGTCTTCACACCGGCATCGCGGCCGTAGGCCGCGAAACTCCCATCGCCCACTGCGAAGAAGCGCGGGACCAGGAGCGCCGGTCTTCACACCGGCATCGCGGCCGTAGGCCGCGAAACTCCCATCGCCCACTGCGAAGAAGCGCGGGACCAGGAGCGCCGGTGTTCAGACCGGCATCGCGGCCGCAGGCCGCGAAACTCCCATCGCCCACTGCGAAGAAGCGCGGGACCAGGAGCGCCGGTGTTCAGACCGGCATCGCGGCCGTAGGCCGCGAAACTCCCATCGCCCACTGCGAAGAAGCGCGGGACCAGGAGCGCCGGTGTTCACACCGGCATCGTGGCCGTAGGCCGCGAAACTCCCATCGCCCACTGCGAAGAAGCGCGGGACCAGGAGCGCCGGTGTTCAGACCGGCATCGCGGCCGGAGGCCGCGAAACTCCCATCGCCCACTGCGAAGAAGCGCGGGACCAGGAGCGCCGGTGTTCACACCGGCATCGCGGCCGTAGGCCGCGAAACTCCCATCGCCCACTGCGAAGAAGCGCGGGACCAGGAGCGCCGGTCTTCAGACCGGCATCGCGGCCGTAGGCCGCAAAACTCCCATCGCCCACTGCGAAGAAGCGCGGGACCAGGAGCGCCGACCCCCGCACACCACCCCCGCCGCTACGATACGACCCGGATTGCCAACAGTCGTTGGGAGAGAAGGATTTTGAGAAGGCGCGCCGAAAGCTGTCGCATCGTTGGCCTCTCCGCCCTGCTGGCCGCGGTCCTGGGAATGCCGCGCGCGGCGGCGCCGCAAGAGGCTGTCTCCCCAATCCCTGACCGGTCCGCCTGGGGCACCCCGGGCCTGAACCGCATCGCCCTCTACCCCACCCCTGATCTCGCTCCCGCCGGGGGAACCGCCTTCCTGCGTTGGGACCCGAGCCCGTTCGGAGTCTCGGTGACCCGCGACGGGAGCCAGCGCTACCGCCTTGACCTCGAAATCGAGGGCCTGCCCGAGCCCGGGTCCCTCGGCGAGTACCGGCACTGGGTCGCCTGGGCGACCACCCCGGTCATGGACCCGGTGGTCCGGCTCGGCGAGGTGGGAAACGGAACCTTTGCGGACCTCGGACCGGTGACCTTCGACAAGTTCGTGATCCTGGTGAGCGCCGAGCTCTCGGCGACGGTCGAGACCCGCACCGGCCGCCTCGCCCTCCGCGGGGCCTCCCCTTCCACCCGGATCCTGCCGGACAACCACCTGATGGTGCCGGTCAGCGGCAGCGGCGAGAGCGGGGCCGCGACGATGGATCACGGCGCGATGGACCATGCCGCGATGGACCACACCGCGATGGGACATGGCGCCGCCTCCGACGAACCGGCGTGGTCCCATCCACCCATGCTCCCGGAGACTCCCATGATTCCGGGGCTCGGGCATCTGCGGCCGGAACCTCTTCCCTTCCTGCCGCGGGTGGCGCCGGATGAATCGCTTCCCGACGCGGTCCCTTCCCAGATCGTGCGCCTCCGGGACGGCCAGACGCTCGACCTGCTTGCCGGGCGGGTGCGCCGCCGCATCCACGGCCGCGACTACGTGATGTACGGGTTCAACGGGCAGTACCCCGGACCGCTCATCCACGTGGACCAGGACTCCACGATCTTCGTCAACTTCGAGAACCAGACATCGTGGCCCACCGCGATCCACTGGCACGGGGTGCGCCTCGACAACGCCTTCGACGGGGTACCCAACCTGACCCAGGACCCGGTGCCCCCCGGCGGGCGCTTCGAGTACCGGATCTTCTTTCCGGATGCCGGCCTCTACTGGTACCACCCCCACCACCGCGAAGAAGTGCAGCAGGATCTCGGTCTCTACGGAAACATGCTGGTCGAGGCGCCCCCCGGCGAGTGGTACGCGCCGGTGCACCGGGAGGAGATCCTCATGCTCGACGATCTCCTGATCGCCGATGACGGGGGGCTCTTCCCCTGGGGTGCGGAGCGCGCCACCCATTCGCTGATGGGCCGCTTCGGCAACCTGTTGCTGGTGAACGGCGAGCCCGACTACGAACTGGATCTCGACCGGGGCGAAGTCGTCCGCTTCTTCCTCACGAACGTCTCGAACACCCGCACCTTCAACCTGTCCTTCGGCGAGCCGGGGACCCATCGGATCAAGGTGGTCGGGTCCGATCTCTCGAAGTTCGAGCGGGAGACCTGGGTGGAATCGGTGACGCTGGCGCCCGCCGAGCGCTACATCGTCGAGGTCCGTTACGAAACGGCGGGCGAGCACGCGCTCGAGAACCGCGTGCGCCCGCTGGAGCACACCTTCGGGAGCTACTTCTCACGGGTCACCCGGCTGGGAACAGTCCGGGTTGGCGACCGGGATGCGGACCCGGCCATCGCCCCGGGCTACGACGAGCTACGGGAGAACGCTGCCGTCATTGAGGATGTGGACCGCTACCGGAGCCATTTCGACCGGGCCCCCGACTACGACCCCGACTACGAACTGTCGCTCACCATGGAGGTCGCGGGCCTCGAACCCGCCATCATGCAGCGCATGCGCGCCGACCGGGTCTTCTTTCCCGCGGTCGAGTGGGCCGACACCATGCCGATGATGAACTCGGTGGCCACCCCCGAGGAGGTGCGCTGGATCGTGCGTGAGCCCTCGACCGGCCGTGAGGACATGGACATTGCGTGGCGTTTCCGAGTCGGCGACGTCGTCACGATCCGCATCGAAAACGACGCCGGCGCGCTCCACGCGATGCAGCATCCCTTCCACATCCACGGCCAGCGGTTCCTGGTGGTCCGGCGGAACGGCACCCGGGTAACGAACCAGGTGTTCAAGGACACCGTCCTCATCCCGGCCGGCGAGACGGTGGACCTCCTGCTCGAGATCACGAACCCCGGCAAATGGATGGCGCACTGCCACATCGCCGAACACCTCGAAGCCGGCATGCGCTTCGTCTTCGAAGTGGATCCCTGAGCGGCTATCCGCCGCGAAGGCGCGGACTGCCGATCAGCGTGAAGCGCGGGGACAGCTTGGAGCGCCGGTCTCTGACCGGCATCGCGCGGGAGCGCGAAACCAGCGCCCATGACGCTGCGCTATGCCAAGGTGAGGGCCGACAGGCTGTTAGCTCCACGGATCCACGACCCCCTTCCTGCTTCCAAAAGAGATTCCACAGCAAGAAACGGATGGACGCGAGGCCGGCGCCGCGCTGAAATGACCCTCACAGCGAAGCACTGGGAGGACAACGCCGATGCCATCTGAACAGGAAATGCGCGCAGCGATTGCGGCGCGAGACAAGGCTTACGACGACCGCTTCTTCTACGCAGTGGTTACCACGGGAGTTTTCTGCCGGCCCTCGTGCGCCGCACGACCGGCGCGACCGGAGAATCTGCGGTTTTTTCCGGACACCGACTCCGCTCTGGCCGCCGGCTTCCGGCCGTGCAAACGCTGCCGGCCAACGGACACCGAACCGGGGTTGACTCAGCTCGTAGCCGTCGCCAAGTTCATTGAAGCCCACGCCGAGGAGCGCCTGACATTGGATGGGCTCGCAAAGCAGGTAGCCCTCTCGCCCTCGCGCTTCCAGCGGGTCTTCAAGGCAGCGTTCGGCGTCTCACCCAAGGTCTATCAGGACGCGGTGCGGATGAAGCGCTTCAAAACGGCCCTGAAGGAGGGTGACGCCATCACCGGCGCGATCTTCTCGGCGGGCTTCGGATCCATAAGTCGGGTCTACGGAGAACGCGCGCGCAACATCGGGATGACGCCAAGGGCCTACCGCGCTGGTGGCGCGGGAGAGACGATTGCATACGCATCGAGAAACACGGCGCTCGGCATCGCACTCATGGGAGCTACCGAACGGGGCGTGTGCTTCGTGCAGTTCGGGAAGGACCTGGAGACCCTTCTCGAGCAGTTACGCGGGGAGTTTCCGAATGCAGAGCTCATCGCCTCGGACGCGCAAGAGGCCCCCGAACTGGACGCGTGGGTCGAGGCGCTGGATGCGCACCTGGGCCAAGACGCCCCTCGACCCGATCTGCCGCTCGATCTGCGCGGGACAGCCTTTCAAATGAAAGTCTGGCGCTTTCTCTTGAGTGTGCGAGAGGGCGAGGTGATCAGCTACGGTGAGCTCGCCAGCCAAATCGAGGCACCGAGAGCGTTTCGGGCCGTTGCTTCGGCGTGCGCGGCGAACCGCATTGCGGTGCTGGTGCCTTGCCACAGCGTGTTACGGGGGGATGGCGGTCTTGGCGGCTATCGCTGGGGGCTCAAGCGGAAACGGGCGCTCCTCGACGCGGAACGGTCCAGGAGGGCAGCTTCGCCGTGAAGGGCTCGCTGGCGCGGGTAAACCTCGCTCAGCGGGGGAAATCGACTCCGGGGGAAATCGACTCCGGGGGAGCCGACTCCCGCCTCAGCGACTCTCCAGCGCGGAAATCTCCACCACCGCGGTCCGGACCTTCCCGTCCCGCCAGGCAACCATCAGGCGTTCCCCCACGTCAAACACCTCTTCCACCTCTTCGAGGTCCTCTTCCGCATCTTCCTCCGCTTCTTCGGCAGCCTCATCCTCTTCTTCGGCGTCCTCCTCCGGCTCCGGCGGCGGCTCGTTGGCTATCCGCACGAGTTGCAGCACCCCGGCCTCCCGCCCCGCAGGTCCCTCCGCGACCCTCAGCGCCGGCCCCAGGAGCCCGTCCGGCCAGATGCGGCGCACCCGCACCTCGCCGCGTTTCCCGTTCGGGGTTTCGAGCCAGGCCGCCGCGGCGCTCCCGTCGTCGAGGAGCGTGACGGCGGTGTAGCCGCGCGCCGCCCCGCCATCCAGCCGGAAGGGCATTCCGAAGCCCTCTCCGCCGTTTTGCGACAGAGCGATCCGGACCTCCGGATCACCGCTGGCCATGGTGAACCAGACGACCGCGACCGTGTCGTCGCGGGCGGCGATCGTCGGGCCGTTGACCGGACAGGCGTTGATGCCCCAGCCGTCGGCGTGGACCGAACGCCCCGGCTGCCACACGCCGCGGACTTTGCGCGCGATCGTGATGTCCCGCACATCATCCTCGGGTGGGTTCCGCACCCGGTCCCGGTACACCACGAGCGGTTGGCCGTCGCTTGCGGCCATGGCGGTCGGGCAGCAACTGCACACATCGGGATCGAGCCGCTGGTTCCCCAGTTGGTAGCCCTGCTCATGGAACCGGGCGAGGCGCAGCGTCATGTCGCCCGGATCCTTGGAGCCCGGAGGCGGGGTGAGGTAAGCCGCCGAGAAACCGCCCGGCTCCGGCGTGAACGAGACGAAGCCGGAGTAGCTCTCGACGTTGTCGAGCCCCTCCGAGAACACCTCGCGCCAGGTGACGCCCCGGTCCATGGAAAAGACGATCTTCAGCCCGTAGCCGTAGTGCCCCTCGGCGGCCGGATTGCGGACCAGGTAGTGGGCGGCGAGCCGGTTCTCTCCGACCAGCGCAATGGAGGGGTGATCCGCCCAGTTCGCGAACCAGCCGGATCCCTCGGCGATCAGCTTCGGCTCTCCCCAGGTGTCCTCGGTGACCTCCTCGCTACTCCCGGGACGCTGCAGTTCCGAAAAGCGCAGGACATGGCCATCCCCCGCCGGTTCCACCCAACTCAGGAAGGTGGCGCCCTCCGGGGCCGCGTTCAGCGAGTACATCCCGCTGCCGTCCGGAGCGGGGGTCTCGAGCGGAGTGATCCCCTCTTGGGCGCTTGCCACGGCCGTGAGCAGACAACTGCCGACAACGCCGGCAAGACGGGCGGTAGTCGGGGCGCGCATCGGAACCCGTGATTCTCGCATGGAACGAGGAGATCGGTGCACCCCGCTGCTACCATCGGCCGCCTGTCAGGCGGGCCGCGACGTTCCGGCGGTCGCCGACTTTCCCGCCGTTTCCGCTCCGGCGAGGAGGCGTAGATGTCTGAATTCCTTTTCCACCGCTCCGGCGTCCGCGGATGCTCCGCGGCCCGCAAGGCTGCAAGGCTCCTCGGGATCTTCCTGCTGTTTCTCCTCCCGGTGTCTGCCGCCGCGCAGTCAGCCGACGAACTTCAGGAAAACGCCCGGCAGTTCGTCCAGTACGGCGATGCGGTCATCGCCATCACCGGGGTCCAGGTGGTGGACGGGACCGGCGCGGCTCCCCGCTCCGGCCAGACGGTCGTCATCGCGGACCGCCGCATCCAGAGCGTGGGGCCGGACGGCGAAGTCGAGATCCCCGAAGGCGCCCGCCGGATCGACGGTTCCCGGCACACCGTGATCCCGGGCCTCATCGGCGTCCACAACCACACCTTCTACACAACCGCGGCGCGTCACGCGCAGATGAACACCACCTCGCCGCGGCTCTATCTCGCCGCCGGGGTGACCACCATCCGCACTACCGGCAGTTACTCCCCGTACAGCGAGATCAACATGCGCCGCGCCATCGAGGCCGGCGAGATGGTCGGGCCCCGGATGCACATCACCGGCCCGTACATCTCGGGCTCCGGCGCCGCCGCCTACATGACCCAGGTTTCCAGTCCGGAAGACGCCCGCCGGGTGGTGGCCTACTGGGCCGAAGAGGGCGCGACCTGGTTCAAGGCCTACACCCGGATCTCACGGGCGGAGCTGGGAGCGGCCATCGACGAAGCCCATCGTCACGGCCTCCGCTTCACTGCGCACCTCTGCTCGGTCACCTTCCGGGAGGCGGTGGATCTCGGGATCGACTCGCTGGAGCACGGGTTCTTCACGAACACCGAGTACCACCAGGACAAAAAGCCCGACGAGTGCCCGCCGGATTTCCGGAGCACGCTGCGGGAGGTCGACATCGACTCCGACGAGGTGAATGCCACGATCGACCACATGGTAGGCAACGAAGTCGCGCTGACCTCGACCCTCGCCGTCTATGAACTGTCGGTGCCGGGTCGTCCGCCCCTCGAGGATCGGAACCTGGAAGCGCTCGCGCCCGGGGCCCGCGACGAGTACCTCGCCCGCCGCGCGGAGATCGCCGAGGCCCAGGACGCTGTCTTCACGGAGCTCTTCCCGAAGGCGCAGGCCTTCGAATACCGCTTCTTCAAGGCGGGCGGCCTCCTCGCCTCCGGCGTGGACCCCACCGGCAACGGCGGCGCGCTTCCCGGCTTCGGCGACCAGCGGAACTACGAACTGCTGCTCGAAGCGGAGTTCACTCCGTCCGAAGCGCTCCAGGTGATGAGCCTGAACGGGGCCCGGGTGCTCGGCGTCGATGACGATCTCGGAAGCATCGAAGCCGGCAAGCTCGCGGACCTGATCCTGATCGATGGCGATCCCGTGACCGATCCGTTCCAGATCCGCAACGTCGTGACCGTCTTCAAGGACGGCGTCGGCTACGACTCGCTCAAGCTCATCGCGTCGGTGAAGGGGCTGGTGGGCCTGGAGTAAGGCTGGCACCGCGGCCCGCCAGGGCCGCGCAACCGCGAATCGCTGCGAGGGAAGAAGCGCGGGGACGGCAGGAGCGCCGGTGTTCACACCGGCATCGCGGCCCGCAGGGCCGCGAAACTCCCATATTCAGTCCAGGTGAAGCGCGGGGACGGCTTGGAACGCCGACCTCTCGGCAGTTCTCCCGGTGGGGCCCGGCACAGCCCGCCGCAGGCGGGCGGCAGAGAAGGACCCCGCGTTCGGCGGGTGGTTCGCCCCTCGGCCGGTACCCCGGCGTTCAGCATCATCCGGACGGCTGCGTAGTACACGCCTTTCGCTGCGCTTCGCGCAGCGGTGCCGGCCCCCACCGGGAGAACTGGCCATGATCGGTCCGCCCGCACACCCCGCCGGGCATGAAAGTGCAGTTCCCTGGATGGTGCAAGTCTCGGCACCCACGCCACCATGCAGAGCGACGCGCAGGCAGGGGAACGCCGACCTCTGGGCAGTTCTCCCGGTGGGGCCCGGCACAGCCCGCCGAAGGCGGGCGGACGAGAAGGACCCCGAGTTCCGGAATGGCTCGCCTCTCGGCCGGTACCCCGGCGTTCAGCATCATCCGGACGGCTGCCTCGTACACGCCTTTCGCTGCGCTTCGCGCAGCGGTGCCGGCCCCCACCGGGAGAACTGGCCAGAGGTCGGCGTTCCCTTGCGGCCGGCGCCATTTGGACGGTTGGGGGCCCGGCGCGACTGCATTTTCACAGCAACTGGCCAGAGGCCGGCGGTCCCTCGCTACTCCGGCTCAGCGACCCTCGCCGGAGCGGTACAGCCGGCGGATCGCCTCCTCCAGCACTCCGGGGAAGGATGCGTCGCCGATAGCCTGGAGTGCGGCGAGCGATCCCTCCCGGTCCCCTTTCGCCTCCGCCACCATCGCGAGGTTGTACCGGACCGCCGCCATCTCGAGCGGGGATCCGGGTCCGATGGCTTCGGCTGCGCGGATGAACGCCCCTTCCGCAGCTTCCAGTTCGCCGGCAGCGAAAGCGGTCAGCCCTTCCGTCAGCGCGCTCACTTCGGCGGGCTCCGGTCCGCCGTCCACCCGTACCAGATAGCTGGGTCCCCTCGCGTCGCTCCCGGCGACGAGTTGGCTGCGGAAAACGACGACCGCTCCCCGATGGACTTCGGCGGCGCAGTCCTCCTGCAGCGGGCCGGCGGACGGGCCCCAGGCCAAACACGGTCCCTCATCCGGCTGCTCCCGAAGGAACACCAGCCCTTCGTCCCGTGCCGTAACGCTCACCGGGCGTCCGGGCACGATTTCGAGCACCCGTAGCTCCCCCGGATCTCCCGGCCGGACTACGGCGGACAGCACCCGGGAAGACCCGTCGGCTGCCTCGTAGTCCCTCTGGACGACGAAGAAGCCCTCGGCGCTTGCCACCCGGACCCGGCCGCCCGGAATGGCCCGCACCACGTCTGCGTCCACCTCCTGCGCCGCCTGGAGGAGACGTTCCCCGAAGCGGGGCACGATGCGCGTCAGTAGGGCGAGCCTCGCCGCATCCCCGGCCTCGAGCTCCGCGGCGGCGCGGAGCAGCGAGGTGCCCCGGGCCGCTGGATCGTTCGACGCGCGCAGTGCGGCGCGAACGGCGTTTAGCAGGCGATCCTCGATGTCTCTCACCGGCTCGGTGCCGGCTTCGAGGCGGCGGAGAATCTCGATCATTTCCTCGACGTCGTCGGGAACATCCACCAGCGGCGCGTCCCCGCCCTCGATCGGGGAGTCGTCGAGAAACCGGAACAGCGCGTTCAGGGTGCGGCGGACCGAAGCGCCGGGATCGAGGGAAATGCGCCAGACGGAGAGCCCGGCCCGCGCCGCCAGCCAGAGCGTTTCGGCGTTATCGCCCTCGGGTCGGAAGGCGACGGTATCCCGCCGAACCACGTGGCCAATGGGGCGGGGCGTGAGCGTGGACCGCGCCGATGCCGTCTGCGGTTCCGGCTGGAACAGACCCGCGCCGGTGAGTTCTGCAATGCGCATGAGGATCGCGAGGTCGGTGTCCGGGACCGCCGCGATCAGGTCCACCCCCTGGCCCCGGAGCGCCGTCTGCAGTTCGTCGACGACCTCGCCGCACCGGGGGCAGCCCTCCTCCGGGAAGTAGAGAAGAAGGGACCGGCCTTCGGAGAAAGAGCGCTCGCTCGACCAGACGCCTCCTTCGACGGCCAGCGTCAGGTCCGGGAAGGGGGCTTCGTAGGATGAGGTGCCTTCCGGCGGTCTCCTCCGCGACGCTTCGGGAGCCCGAAAGCGGAAGCGGTCCAGCGCCGCGGCAAGACCGTTCTCGGTTCGGAAGGCGCCGGATTCCCGCAGCAGGTCCAGCGCTTCCCGATCCGACCCTCCCGAGCGCGCCCAGGATCGAAGGAGCGCATCGACTCGCTCGGCGAGAAGTAGCCCCGGAAGATCGGCGAGACGGCGCCAGATCTCCGGCCGCGCATCGAGCGCGACCGCGCGCCGATACTCCCGTGCCGCTCCCTCCGCATCACCGGTGGCGGCGAGCGCGTCACCCAGCGTTGCCCGGTAGGCCGCCCGCCGCAGGCGGTACACCGCGCTGGCCGCGCCGGTGAACTCGTCCAGAACGATGCGCCCTTCGGGGACCTCCTGGCTCCATTCCGGGGGGGAGAAGTTGTCGGAGCGCGTGACCGCATCAAAGGCGCTCTCGACGGCCGCGTCGCCATCGCCGGCGTCCAGCAGGCGCCGCGCCTCCGCGTGTTCGGCGGAACCGGGCGGCTGCGCCTGGGCGCTGGAGGTCGCCGTGACGCCAAGAACGAGGGCAGCCAGAACTGCCCCGCCCCGCGAGCGGCGGATCAACGGAGTCGACGGAGCCGTTCGACCGCCTCCACGAGAGTCTCCCGGTTCTTGCAGAAGGTGAAACGGAGCCGTTGGCGGCCGGCCGCCGGATCGGCGTAGAAGCTGGACCCCGGCACCGCGGCTACCCCTACGGTCTTTACGAGGTGCTGCGCGAAGGCCACGTCATCCGGGAAACCGAAATCGGAGATGTCGGTCATCACGTAATACGCCCCGCCGGGCTCGAAACAGCGAAAGCCGACCTCGGTGAGTCCGGAAACCAGCAGGTCGCGCCGTTCTTCGTACCCCTTCCGCAGTTCCTCGTAGTAGCTCTCGGGGAGCTTCAGGGCCGCCGCCCCCGCCTCCTGTAAAGGAGCGGCCGCGCCCACCGTCAGAAAGTCGTGGACCTTCCGGATGGCGGCGGTCAACTCCTCGCTGGCCACCGTCCAGCCGACCCGCCACCCGGTCACCGAATAGGACTTGGAGAGGCCGCTGATGGTCACGGTGCGGTCCGCCATCCCGGGCAGGGTCGCGATCGGGATGTGCCGGGCGCCGTCGTAGGTGATGAACTCGTAGATCTCATCGGTGAAGGCGATGAGGTCGTGCTCGATGCAGAGCGCTGCGATCCGCGACAGTTCCTGCTCGCTGAACACCTTGCCGCTTGGGTTCTGCGGCGAGTTCACGATGATCGCCCGGGTGCGGTCGGTGACGGCGGCCCGCAGGGCATCCTCGTCAATCGTCCAGTCGGGTTCCCGGAGGCGCACGTAGCGGGGCACCGCTCCCGACAGGATGGTGTCCGGCCCGTAGTTCTCGTAAAACGGCTCGAAGACGATGACTTCTTCGCCAGGGTCCACGACCGCGAGCATCGTGGCGATCATGGCTTCCGTCGAGCCGCAGGCCACCGTGAAGTGGCGCTCGGGGTCCACGTCCATCCCGTAGAGCTCCCGGTAGCGCTCCGCGAGGGCGTTGCGCAGCGACTTCGCGCCCCAGGTGATCGCGTACTGGTTGATGTCCCGGCGGATGGCCTCGACCGCCGCTTCCTTGATCTCGGCGGGCGCCGGGAAATCGGGGAATCCCTGGGCGAGGTTCACGCCGCCGTACCGCATGGAGAGCCGGCTCATCTCGCGGATGACCGACTCGGTGAAGAGAGCCGCCTTCTTGCTCCCGCGGGGACGGACCGCCAGGGTCTCGCTCATTCGCCGCTGGTGTCCTTCGCCTTGCCCAGTTCCGGATACAGCCGGCGATAGATCCTCTCGTTTCGCAGGATGAGCTTCACGTAGTTCCGCGTTTCGGTGAAGGGGATCTCCTCGATGAACACCTCGGCCGGAATCGTCATGTTCATGTCGGTCCAGTCCTTCACGCGATGCGGCCCGGCGTTGTATCCGGCGAGCGCCAGTTCCGGCCGGCTCGCGAATTGCTCGAGGAGCTGATGGAGGTAGCGGGTCCCGAAACGGATGCTCACTCCCGGGTCGTAGAGCCGCGAAGTCCGGTAGCTCACGCCTTCGAGCCGGGCGAGAGCCCGTCCGGTGGCCGGCATCACCTGCATCAGTCCGCGCGCTCCGACCGGCGACCGGGTCCGCGGGACGAACACCGATTCCTGCCGGATGAGCGACGCGACCAGGTAGGGGTCGAGCTCCCATTTGTCGGAGCGCTCCTGAATCCGGTCTACGAAACGCAACGGATAGAGCAGCCGCCACCAGGCATCGGGCAGCGCCTCTCCGGCTGCGGAGGTGTGGAACGGCGCGGCGCGCCGGAGCGCCTGGATCGCGGGAACGTGTTCGTCGTCGTCCGCGAGCAGCCAGCCGCGGATCGCTTCGAACGCCGGATCGTCGGGGAGTCCACGCCGGGAAGCGGCGCCGGCCGCGTCGAGGGCGCGCTCGCCGAACCCCGCGGCGTAGAGCTCCTCGATCCGCGCGGCCTCTGCGGTGCGCTGGACCTGGAACCGCTCGAGGAGCCGGTGGGGCTCGCTGAGCGGGCTCGCGAGTGCTTCCAGCCGGCCCGTCTCCTCGAAGCGTTCCGCGGCCATCCTTCCGTAGAACGAGTTCTGATACCCGACGAATACCTCCCGGTAGAGCCGGGCCGCTCCCTCCGGGTCTCCTGTCCTTTCCAGCGAGCGCCCGGCGAAGTACAGGAATTGACCGGCCATGAACTCGCCCGGGTTTTCGCGCGCCGCGCGCTCGAACTCCTCGGCCGTTCCGTCCAGATTCTCATTGCGGTACCGGTCCCAGAGGACGTGCCAGCGGGCGAAGAGTCCGTGCCGGCCGTTCGGATAGGCCTCCGCGAGCCGGGCGAGGTACGGCAGGGCGGCCTCCCGGTCGTTTCGGGCCAACTGGCTGCGGGCCAGGCTGTAGAGCGCCCGCTCGCCGAACTCGTGATCCTCTTCGAGCGCCAGCAGTTCTTCGAGAACCCGTTTCTGGGTGGTCCGGCGTTCGAGCCGCCGGAGCGACTCCCCGCGGTAGTAGAGGGCCGCCGGCCGGAGGTCTTCGCGCTTTATCCGCGCCAGCGTGCGGAGCGAGGCGCTGAGCCGGCCTCGGTGGAACTCCTGAATCCCGATCCGGAGTTGAACCAGTTCTCGATCGCCCGCCTTGGCGAAGCGCCGGGCGACCTCCCGGTAGTTTTCGTGGGCCTTCCGGTGGTTCCCCGCCCGGGCGAAGCCCTCGGCCCGCCGCATGGCCCTCGGATACTTCTCGGCAGCCGAAGGCGTCTTGACGTCCCGGCGCTTGTACAACCGGGACAGTTGCCGGCCGGCCGGGAGCGACTCCGCGTGGGTCGCCATGTCGTAGTAGAGGGTCTCCAGCCGCCGGGCGGCTTCCTCCCGGCGGCCGAGCCGTTCCAGAACCGACGCGGTGGCGGCCAGCGCTTCTCCCCGGAGCTTGAAGGGAGCCTCGGCGATTGCCGTCTCCAGGTGGGTGAGGGCTTCTTCGCGATCGTTGGTCCGGCCGAGGACGCGTCCGAGCTCGAGGTGCACCTCGAGCCTCCGTGAATACTCCGGAAACTCGTCGAGTACTCGCCGCAGCGTGGCGATGGCGTCCTTCCGGCGGGCGCCCGGCAGGCTCCTGCCCAGGAGATGAAGGGCGTCGGCCGTCAGTTGGCTCCCTTCAAACTCGGGAGCGGTGAGCCGCTCTTCCGCCTCCGTCCAGCGTCCTCGCCGCAGGGCGTCCGCACCCAGCCGGTAGGAGGCTGCCGCCCGCACCCGGGCGGGCATGGCCGCGTCATCGGCGATCGCCCGGAGCGCCTTCGCCCGGTCGGTCCGGGATTCGATGGTGGCCGCGTGGCGAACCGCCGCGAGCCCCGGCGGCGGGGTTTCGAGCGACTCCCAGGGAATACCGGAGAACTCGCCGGAATCGGCGGCGGGGGCCGCGGGAGGCGGGGCCCCGGGAGGCGGGGTACCGGTCTGCCCCAGCGTGCTCCCCAACAGGAGAAGGAAGGACCCGACTGCGACCCGGGCTCGGCGCCGGCCGCATGGACGAAGGCTGACAAGACCGAACTGCACCATGTAGTAGAATGCTAAACGATTCGCGATACGGCGGTTTAGGGTTCGGCCGTTCCGGTCTCTTCAGGATCTGTGGTTGGTTTTCAACTGCGGACTTGCCGCCTCAATCGCGCGAAGAGGGGGGGCGTACTGGGTTCGACGAAGGTATATGAAGCAACGATTGCATGTCGGGGGTCCACCTCTCGTAAACGGTGGAAACAAAACAAAAGCCAACACTGAACTGGCACTGGCTGCTTAAGTAGCCACGTTCTTCCTGACCACGCCTGCCGGGCGGGAAAGGGCGTCGACCTAGGCGGGCTTTGCCGGCGGTCTTCCCGAGCCGTCGGTGAGCACAAGGGATAGGTTCCGAGCCGCGATTCGCCGGGTTGATGCGACGCGGGACCGAAAGAGGGAAAGACGCCTTCGGGCGCGGGTTCCCGCCCACAACCCGGATATGCATGTAGACGTCGTTGCGGAAGACTTTCGGACGCGGGTTCGATTCCCGCCGCCTCCACCATTCTTGACCGGTCCGGACCACAACCAGCCGGATGGCCCGCTGGCAAGGGAACGCCGACCTCCGGTCGGCACAGCCCGCCGCAGGCGGGCGGCAGGGAAAACGCCAAACAGCGGGATGGCTTCCGTCTCGACGTGCATCAAAGAGCGGAAGTGGCGCGCTGGCCAGGGAACGCCGACCTCCGGTCGGCACCGTCGCCCGCAGGGCGACGAACCGCGCACTGTTTGATTGGGTCTGTGGCACCGCTGAAGTGAATCCCGTCCCGGGTGTGGGATTCTTGACCCAACGGGCGCCAATCCTTGGCCGCCGCCATGATCTCGGGTTGGGTGGCTTTCTGCTCGTGACCCTCGCCGAGGCGCGAGCCCAGGCATTCGAGAACCGACGACTCGCGCGCTCGGGAAGCGATGCGCTCGCCGCGAAGCGCCGGGCCAAGCCGCCGACCTTCCGGCAAGCGGCGTTGCGGACGTGCGACGCACTCCGGCCGCGTTGGCGGAACCGCAAGCACGCTAAGGACCGGCTGGTGACGCTCGAACGCCATGCGTTCCCAGTTCTTGGCAACGTAACGGTGGACCACATCCGAGGCGAGGATGTGTTGCGCCTCCTCACGCTGATCTGGACCCGTCGCCCGGAAACTGCACGTCGCGTTCGCCAGCGGATCCGGGCAGTGCTGCGATGGTGTTGGGCCCATGGATACGTGGCAGACAACGTCGCCGGAGAGGGAATCGATGGCGCGCTCCCGACCATGCCGGCGGTGAAGGCGCACTTCCGGGCGCTCCCGTATGCCGAGGTGCCTGCTGCGCTGGAGCAGGTGGAAGCGTCTCGCGCGAACGGCCGACATCCGGGACCTCATCATCAAGGAATTCCTGAAGGAGGACTCCGGGAGGGACGACACCTTCCGTGAGATGAGCGATATCGCCCGAAGCATGCTCGGACTCCCGCTCCTCGAACACCGGATCAAGGGCGATCAAGAGGAGCAGGAGTTAGAGTCCTCGACATCCGAGGCCAAAGAACCGATAGGGAGGTGATTCCTATGGATCGCGTGCAGGCTGCTAGGGACCGACTTTTGGAGTTGAACGAGCCGGTTCCAGATAGATCGGCTCGAACGCAAACCCTGTCTGAGGAGGAACTCATCGCGAGCGTGCAGTGCTGCGCCAACTGTGTGTTCTACACGCGACACAGCGGGATGAGGCAGACCACGTCTCCGACCGGCAAATCCACTGTTTCTAGGTGGGACAAGAACTTCTGCCAGAGAAACCCACCGACCGTAGTTGTGGAGCGCTTAATGCAGTATGACGCCGCCTGGATCGTGGGGAGTCAGCCCACATGGCCCGAGACAAAGCGCACCGATTGGTGTGGTGAGCATCGACCTCTGCCCGGCTTCGAGGAAGCGGTGATCCCGTCAAAGTCCATTCAAGGATTCCGCCCTCCAGATGAGGGGAAGTAACAGGCCAAACCGACGACCGTCGAGCGTTTGCGCTATTCCCGACTGTTCACCAAATGCCTCCTGCGCAAGTCCCGGTGTTCTACTGAGGATCAGTATCCCGGCAACCTGCCCGCGGCCTTTACCTGCCGTGATTGCAACCAAGAATTCTCGGAAGATGGGCAGTATTTCTATGTCTTCCTGATCCTGAACTGTGTGCTGGCGGGCTCAACCGAGCCGGACGACCATGACGAGGAAGGGGTCCAGCGCACGCTGGAACAGCACTCGGAGCTGAGGTCACAAGTCCGCCACTGGCTATCGCTGTATCCGGCGCTATTGGAAGCGCCTAAGAGCGGCCTTGATCTGCTGTATGTCCCGACGCGCACTATCTCTCTGCTGCACCAACTCTTTCAAGCGGGACGTGGTTGGCATGGTGACCATCTTTCCTTCTTCCCTGATCCCTTTCTTTCCCACCGCGCAGAGATCACCGTTTGTGGCAACGGTCAGGGCGATTCCACCTCCGCCGAGGCCATCGATCAGTTTCTCGGAAAGGTTGGCCAACTCTTGGTGGGCTGCCTGAAATGCTTCGTTCGCTCGCTTCTCCCGGAGAAGTAGGGCTCCGTGCTCAGCGTCCTCGTTACTTTCTGATGCCATACTCGAGAGCCTAACGCATCATTAGCATCTGTGGTCGTGCGGCTACGGAAGGTCCTCCCGGAGGAGAATCGCTGGTGGACTTTCTCTGCTCGGCACGTCCGGCAGCGGATAAAGTGGGTCTCACGCGACCCCTCTTATCGCGTGCTCCCCTTCTCCGTCAGTAGAGTGGAAGGCGACTTCTGTCACTCCAGTGTGATCCCGTTCCGTCCATGGACATTCTCATCCCTATCAAGACCACCACCCCGAAGCCCCCACCCCCGAGTCAGGAGGCCGACCACCTGTGCTGTGCAAAGTGCAGGGACGATGACGGGGAGGACCAGCCCGAGCAACCCGACATCCGGGACATGAGCATCAAGGAACTCCTAGAGGAGGATTCCGGGCGGGGCGACACCCTCCGGAACATGAGCGATCTGACCCGAACGATGCTCGGACTCCCGCCCCTCGAACACCAGATCAAGACGGATCAGGAGGAGGAAGACGACTCGGAGTCCTCTAATCCCGATTCGCGGGACGACTGCCAAAATGCTGAATTCCGAACAGACCCTCAACCTGAGCTATATGGAAGCTGACCTCACGGGCGATGAACTCGGGAAGCTAGCCGAGAAACTCTTTGAATTATTCTGCGAACGGGAAGAGATTCCCTGTCGGCGGATATCAGAAGGGGAGCGGAAGACGGCCGACTACCTCATCCAACTCGGTGAGCAGGAAGTAGCGGTAGAAGTCAAGGGAGTCAGTGAATCTGACGAGTTTCGTCGAGCACAGGAAGAGCAGGAACGCACAGGGAAGCCCCATACCTACAGCAAGAGTTCGACAGCGGTCACGAACAGAATCAAGGATTCGTACGCGCAGATAAAGGCAAGTGCAGGAGGGAAGCGAGCGGGTCTCCTAGTTCTCTACGGCCACGGTCACGCGTATTTCGACGTTGATCCCCATACAAGTATTCGGGTTGCCCTGTCTGGAATAGACACAGTTGACGTGCTCGTGCCGAAGGACCCACGTCAGAGTCCTCAGTTTGGGAGCAAATATCAGGGGAGTGGCAAGAGCGTGACACCGAGCATGAATCGTGCTCTCAGTGGCGTAGCGAGGCTCAATGTCCAGTATGAAAACCCTATCCGATTGGAGATCGTACGCAATCCGCACGCCCACGTCCCCCTAGACGAGAGAGTGGGCGTCTTCCCAAACATACGCCTCGGTGGCATTGGAAAAGGTCCCGATGGTTGGGATTATGTGCTCTGGAAATGAGAATGGAGCGGGTCGCTCGTCCTCTCGTTTAGTCTAGGGAATAGCCTCCGGACCGCTCCACGAATCAGGTCCGCGCCCAGGTCGTCCCTGAGGTCCATCGGCTCGCGCTCCGGTCCTTCGTTCGGGAGAACGTCGAGTCAGGCGCCACCCTCTACACCGACGAAGCCGCCGCCTACAAGAGCGGGTGGGGATTCGACCATCAGGCCGTGAAGCACAGCGTCGGGGAATACGTCCGGGGGATGGCCTCAACCAACGGCGCGGAGTCGTTCTGGTCGATGCTAAAGCGCGCCCACAAGGGCACGTTCCACAAGATCAGCCCGAAGCACCTGAACCGCTACATTCGCCGGGAAGCACAACATCCGGGAGTCAGGAACCCTCTCGCAGATGCGGAACACGGTCGCCCGGCTGGTCGGCCACCGGCTTCTCTACCGGGACCTCATCGCGGCCAACGGGCCCCCGTCGCTCGCGCCGCGGTAGCGGCTTCGCCCGCATCAGCGCGCGGGCCAGCGTCTCCGGGGTCGCCCCCTTCAAGTCACGCTCTCGGTCGATGATCGGTTTCCTGCGTACTGGCACCCCAACATCTTGTGGATTAGGCAGAGCGAAACCACAACACCTTGTGGATGCCTAGTAGATAGCCTACTGGAAAGGTACGTTAGGCTAGCCATTCTGCCTCTTCGGACGAGACCGACGAGAAAGGCACTCGCCGGTGCTCGCCCCGAAGCAGGCAGCACGAGTAGGATGGTCCCGTAGCCAAATGGCAAGGCAACGGCGTCTGCACCGCCGGGTCGACCCATTACCTCGGCCACCCTGGGCAAGGAAGCCGAGGTGTCGAAGATGGCCCCTTCGCCTATTGAAGTGTTGAGTCGGGAGGGGCGCCACTGGGCCCCCCCTCGCCTCGTTGCGCGCGTTCGACACGACTTCCAATGGCCGCGTGGATTCGAGCCAACGAGTCGTAGCTGACGAGAGCAACAAGTTCGACCGAGAGAACGTGATGCTTTCTTTCCTCCTTCCCCGTCTCCTCTAGGTCGAACGTATCGTCAATTTGGTCGATCCGACAGAACCTCAACTCACAGAGTTCGTCTGCATTCGTCGGACGGTCCGCGACGATGACCATCTCAACATAGGCGATCGGCGTATCCGCGGGCCATCTTACGGGCATTATTCCTGTGGACTTGAACTTCGGCATGGTGCTTCTCCTTAGTGCGCCAGGGTGATTGGAGTTTCGCCCGCAAGTATTCCATGCCGCGGTCGCCCTTCACCCGGTTGCATCGGGCGCAGAGCATTTGCAGGTTCTCCCCTCCGGCGTGCCGCCGGCCGGGTGGCCGCCCTTGCCCTGGACCACTGCGCCGGCGCCGCCGAAAACGGCCGGCCGCCTCCTCACCTGGCGGTTGTCATCGCCATCCTTCTCGCGCTCATCGCGCTCGCGTGGTCCATCCTGGCGCGTCCCATCCCCGCGTTGCGTGAGAAAATCCGTACCGTTGAACCTCTCGCCTGAAGGACCACTCTGACCCGATGCACAACATCAGCTCGACTATTGTTGGTGCCGCAGGCGAGTATCACGTGCTCAGTCAGCTGTTGCGGCGCGGCTGGATTGCGGCCCTGGCGCCGGATGGGGCGCCGAACATGGACATCCTGGTCACCGACGAGAACAACGAGAAGTTGTGCGCCATCCAGGTGAAGACCCGACGTGACATCGGACGCGACAAGGGCTGGCACATGAAGCCGAAGCACGAGACCATGGTCGTCGGCGATCTGTTCTACGTCTTTGTCGATGTCGGGAAGCAGCCGTCCGATACCACCGTCTCCTATATCCTTCGGTCGGTCGTGGTAGCGGACTGTATTCGGGACTGCCACCGTGTGTGGCTCGACACTCCCGGCAAAGGAGGTCGGCCACACAAGGACAGCAACGTGCGCCGGCTGTTACCCGACTACTCGAACATCAAGCCGAACACGGAGGAAGGAAGGAACACCGTCGATCGGTATGGATCGGGCTGGCTTGAACCCTATCGCGAGAATTGGAGCATTCTGGGATTGCCCGAAGCGGATGGTTTTTGATTGCTGGCGACGGTCCGCGGGATCTACCGGAATGGCGTGATGGGGACGGGGGACGCTTTGAGGAGTCACGGTGGCGAGTCGGGGAAAGCCACGTCACCTCACGCTCTCCGTTCTCCCCTGATCTCTAGAATTCGGCTCAACTCGGTTCTCCTCCTTCTCATGAACTCTCACTCATCGTTCTCTGTCCGCCAATGTCGTCCGCTCTAGGTACCTGGACTCCCAGCCCCCGACTCATCGCCGGCGGCCCGGAGATTCCCCCCGAGTTGATCCTGGCGCAGGAGCGCGGGGAGATGGTTTTCTTCTGTGGCGCCGGTATCTCCATGCCCACCGGCCTGCCGGATTTCCCAGGCCTGGTTGATCAGCTCTACTCGTCACTGCAACTGGAAACTGCTCATTCTTGGCAACTGAAAACTGCACACTTCAGGGGGGGACTTCCAGGGCGGATCGGGCGTTCTCCCAGTGATGTCCGGTCGGCGATTCGGCCGGGACAGGAGGGTGTGAGTGTCAGTTGATCCAAGAGTATTTGTCGTCAGAGGCGGCGTGACCGGCGACGATGGCCATCTATCGACACAGAACAGCATGTCCATCGTCGGGTGGGAGGACGTTCCAAGCCTCGAGGCCGCCGACAGCTTCGGAGCCGTCAAGGCGCTCGTGGTCGCCGCTTATCCGGGAGAGTCGAAACACCGACACGGGAACTACGCTGGGCAGCTCCACAGGTTCGCCAACGAGATCCAGGAGGGCGACTTCATCCTGCTTCCGCGAATGTTCGGCCACCAGGTCGTCGTCGGACGGGTGGTTGGACGGTACCGATACTCCGTGATCAACGGCGTCTACCGACACACAAGAGCCGTGGAGTGGGCGCATGCTAGCGTCCAAATGGAAGCGTTCCGGGACGACATCCGAACTGTCTTCTCCTCACACCTGACGGTGTTCTCCGTCACGCGTGAGGATGTGGGGTGCCGCGTCGCTGCAATCTACAAAGGGGACCCCGACCCCGGATCATTCGATCCCTTGAGAAGAGAGGAGGCAGCAGTCGAGTGGGCGGTCGCCGACATGGACTCGCAGATCGAGCGCACCAAGAACCTCGTCGCCGAATCCGGTCTAGCCCGAAATGCGTCCGTGGAACTCGGGCAGCTTCTACTCAAGGCACGACGCGACCACCTCAAGCTGAACCTCCGCGTCGTACGACTGGAACGAACTCTACGAAAAGCGGGAGTTATTCCGGAGGCTTCGGAGCAGGATGACTGACGGCACCACTAAGTGGCTTCAATGGGAGTTCGCCGTCTGGCACCTCGAGCCACGGTCACCATGCGGACCTGACGATGCTCGCCGACGGTGGCGAATCGCGGGACTGATACGCAACCTGATATCCGGGACTTGGAATCACACGTAACAGGACCCAAAATCAATACCGTACCGTGTCTCGACATCGGCCCCGAGGTCCGCTGACGATCTGCTGGTTGTCATCCGGCCACCGGCGCGGCGCTAGCGTCTGCCGTGATCGCCTCGCCACCTGCCGCACACGCTAATCGGTGTTCCGGGAACAAATGCCCGTGGCGCGGCCGAGCCTGCGGGTCGCCCCCCGGAGGCTGTGTGCGTTCGCCAGGACGCGGAGGATCCGACGGTGGCGGCGCTTTATTCCGCCCGGCGATGTTGGGCCGGAGGTCGTAGTGGAAATATCACTCTTGGTGCCGATACCGAAGTGCAGTTGTCCCAGTGGTGGGGCCGCGTAGTGTGCGAGGCCGTGCGGCGGACGGCCACGTCCTCCAGCCATGTCTCGCGCTTAGTCCTCCTCGACGAGACGCGGGGTGGCACCGCCGGACCGGGTTTCAGCTATGCCGCCCGCCGCGCGAGGGCCGCCAGCAACCCACGGATCGGATCTCCGTTCTGTCGGAACGGGGTAGCCCGCGAAACCCACTCCGAGCCGTCTCTCTGTGGGATCAATTGTTGGGTAGCGTTCGATTCCCTCTCGCTTGGATTCCCTGTTTTCAATGCCTTGAAGGGTGCCTTCGATTCCCGCCGCCTCCACCAGCATGGTTCGGTAACCCATAGCGTCGGTCTGAGCAAGAAATGAGATCGCAAATTTCTCGGCGTCATCTAAAGGAGTTCCTACTCGGGGGTGCCGCGACGTATGGCGCGCTTTGGCTCATCATCGAGTCGCTGAGCGCCTTCTTGCCGTCTCTAAAGCCCGAGGGAATTGAATGGTACGGTGCCTTCCTGGGGTTATCTGTGCTCGGTGGAGCATGGCGTGCGTGGCCGACCAAGCAGATTGAGTTTGAGATTCCAGGCTCAGACTCGTCGTTCGAGATTAGATTTGGGGACGTTTTCTGCGGCGACAGCGTGGTCGTTCTTCCTGTCAACGAATACTTCGACGGAGAGCTAGGCGATCACGTATCAAAGGAAAGCCTGCACGGTCAGTTCATTTGGAACGTCTTGGGGGGGCATGCGGAGACGTTCTTCTTCTTGACGAGGAAGGCGCTATCGGCGGTCGAACCACGGGAGTCAGGCGTTCCTAGATCAAGCGGCCAGCGTGACAGATACGCGATCGGCACGTTTGCCCGAGTTGAGTTTCGCGATCGGCACTACCTCTTGGTCGCACTGTCACACACCGATGTGGTGTCGCTGAAGGCGTCTGCTACTGTCCAAGACCTGTGGGCTAGCTTGGAAGGGATCTGGACCGGCGTGCGACAATACGCAAGTGGCAAGGCGGTTAGAGTTCCACTTGTTGGCTCTGGTCTCTCCGGAATTGGCCTACCACCCAGCAACCTGATCGAAATCATCATTACTTCGTTTCTCTATCACACGAAGGAGCAGAAGGTGGCAGACAAAGTTACGCTCGTCCTTCCGTCGCGCTTGGCGAGGAAGATTGACCTAAAGAACATACGAAGGAGTTGGAGTTAGTGGCATATCGAAACGGAAACTACTCGGCGTTTTATGTCGCTGAGCCATTTAGCGAAAGTAACCTTGGCGCTCACGCCACGAAGGACTTCGTCTATTACAATCTAATTAAGGCATGGAAAGCCGATGATTCGTCGTTCCCATTCATTGATTCACATGACAAGACTTACAACGTGAGGGATGGTAGTGACTGGGAGGAGACATTGAAGCCACGAATTCACCAGAGGTTGGGAAGTTCCAAAAATCTCGTTCTCTTCTTGAGTTCGGTCACAAAGAATTCGAGAGCACTACGTGAAGAGGTGGACTATGGCATCAACAGACTGGGGTTGCCTGTCATAGTCGTGTATCCTGACTTCACCGAGAAGTCAGACATAATCGATTGTGAGAAGAAAACCCTTAGGAAGAAGGTAAAGGACCTGTGGGACAAGCTGCCGAAGTTTAGGGACTCCATGGATCGGGTCCCGACAATGCATGTGCCGAAGAGGAAGATATCAATCAAGAGCGCGCTACAGGACAAAGACTTTATGGTGCAGACTAAGGTCAGTGGTGGCACTTTCTTCTATCGATGCTGACGTGTCTGCCATTGGGTTCAACTGACACCAACAGGGCCATACGTCACGGATAGCGCGAGTAGAGGTCGGTGCCGACGTTTGAATGAGTCGTGCTAGGTCTTGTCGACGGCGCGAATTTTCGGACCGGCGGTCCCTCGCTGGCTCGCCGTGTCGTATGGGTGGCTAGGGCCGTTTGATCAGCGGTAGCCCGCGCGATATGCCCGCGGCGTGGCTCCGACAATTCGTCCAAACCACTTCGTGAAGGAGGCCTGGGAGGAAAACCCGCACAAGTAGGCGATCTCGGCGAGCGGGCGGCGTCCTTCCGAAATCCAGAACATCGCCTTTTCGATCCGGCCGTCCGTAATGTACCGATGGGGCGCCATCCCGGTCGCCGCCTTGAAGGCGGGGGCGAAATGGAAAGGACTCAGGCAGGCCTCGTTCGGCAGCCTCTCGACGCTCAAGGCGTCGTCGTGCGGCACTTACGTTGGAAAGGCGGAGCGTCACCAGTGCTCGTTTCGCGCTCCCGCGCGATGCCGGTCTGGAGACCGGCGGTCCCCTGCCCAATCGCCTCCGCCGGCTTTTCAGCGCCGCGCGGAGCTCAGAACACCCAGGAGAGCTTGGTGAAGAGGGTGCGGTAGTTGACTAGTTCGTCGTCGAACTGGGCGGGTCCTTCCTGGTAGGCGAGCTGGAGAGAGCCGAACGGGGGGAAGAACCTCCAGACGTAGAGGAGCTGGATGGTTTCGCGCTCGAGGTCGAACATCGGGCTTGAGAGGCTGCCGGTGACGTCGTAGCGGGTCTGGTAAAACGCCTTGAAGAACATGTCCTTGTTCAGGTAGTAGGTCGCCCGGACGAAGTGGACCCAACTGCTTCGGTCGTGGGGGTCGGGGTCGAACCAGACCCGCTTGAGGTCGTAGGTCGCGGTGAGGGCGTCGGTGATCGTCCAATCCACGACGCCCCCGAACTGGTCGAGATCGCTGTCGAAGTTCACGCCGCGGCCGTAGTAGCCCGAAATGGAGGTGCCGGTTCGGGTGTCGAAAGTCAGCTTGGCCTGATTGAGGGAATTTCGGAAGTCCTTCTCGAAGAGCCCGGGTTCTTCGGCCTTGAACTCCTCCCCGTTGGACACGTCCAGAGTCCACCGCCTCAGGAAGTTGAGGCCGACTCGGTTGAGGATCTGCCAACTTCGCAGCGGGCCGGACTGGCTCCAGAACTGGTTGTAGTTGATCGAGCCGGTCAGATCCTGAAGCCCGGACCGGTTGATCCAGAACTGCTTCCGCACGTTGGAGTCCACCTCTCGCCGGTCGTCGTCCCAAATGAAGCCGACCCGGTTCATGTTCTCTCGAACGTTCTCCCCGACATGCGTGTAGCGGACGTGGAAATGTCCGGTCTGGGAGTCGTAGGAGGGCCGGAAGAAGTACGTCCACGCCCCTTCGTCGTGGGCGCCGTACAACCGGATGACCTGTGAGGTCATACCGAGGTGATCCGAAAAGAACAAGGTCCCGACGAGTCCCGCTGAGCCTTCGTTCGCCCCGTCGTAGGTGCGGTTCGCGCCGATCACCCCACAGGTTCCGTCAGTGGTTGCGCCATCCGTAGCGTGGAGAGCGGGCGCCCCCGCGCTGGGATGGCGCGGCGTCATCGGCGCTCGTTTCGCGCTCCCGCGCGATGCCGGTCTGGAGACCGGCGGTCCCTTGCAACTTCGTCGTGCCGTGTGGTGAGCGCCGGCCTCTTGATTAGCGGCAGCCAGCTCGATATGCCCGGGGCGTGGCTCCGACAAGTCGTCCAAACCACTTCGTGAAGGAGGCCTGCGAGGCAAATCCGCACAAGTGGGCGATCTCGGCGAGCGGGCGCCGTGCTTCCAGAATCCAGAACTTCGCCTTTTCGATGCGGCGGTCGGTGACGTAGCGATGGGGCGCCATCCCGGTCGCCGCCTTGAAGGCGCGGGCGAAATGGAAAGGGCTCAGGCAGGCCTCTTTCGCGAGCGTCTCGATGGTCAGGTCTGCGCCGGGATTGATCTCGATCAGATCCTTGACCCGCTGGAGACGCCTGGGGTCGAGCGCGCCGCGGGCAGTCGGCAGCGATACCGATGCGGATTCCAGGTTGGAGTGGTTTCGCAGGACGTGAGCGCCAAGCGCCGAGGCCAGGGTCTCCACCAGCATCTTTCCCGCCGGTGCCGGATCGAGCATTTCGGCGTGAATGTTCCGCGCGATCTGTTCGATCAGGGGATCGCGAAACCCGCCGTCATAGCGAAGGCTGACTCTTGCCGGATCGACATTGATTTCGCGAAGGGCCGTTTCCGCGAGCGGCACCGCCGGAAGGAAAAGATGGATGCTTTCGCGCACCTCTCCGTAGAGATGGATCATGTCCTCGTAAACGCCGGCGGGGCATAGCCAGATCGTGCCCGGGACTGCGTTGCAATGCTGGATCTGGCCGTCGCCCCGCCGCCGGATAGGTAGGCGGCCCTGAAGCATGACGATGACTTCGGTGTCGCGAACCTGGACAGCGCCGAGATCGCCTGCCGGATTCCTCCAGCGTTCCGCCAGCAGCCCCTTCCAGCCCTGACCCTCGCTAGTCCCGAGCCGCGTCCCGGTCGGGTATTTCGCAGGCCCGTGCCCACCCAGACGACGCATGGCGTCGAGGCTAACGCTCCGTCAGCGACTGGTCAAAAACCGTGTAACTCATTGTGGCAGCGTGTGTTATGCGACATAGGACACAGTCTTGTCCTCTTGGCGAGAGCAAGCTACCTGGTCTGCCTGCCGACCAGCCGTTCGAGGGCTGCCGCCTCATATTCCCCGATGGTGTTGGCCGCCTCGGCCCGCTCGTCGCAGACGCCTGCCTCGCATAGGTCGCCCCCTTGACTGGGGTAGAGGTACTTGTCCACCCACGTCCGGATCAGGTCGCGAGACAGGTTGTGGCGATCGGCCAAACCACCGAGCGTCTCGCCGGCAAGGTATTCCTGTATGACCTGGCGCTTGAATGCGACGTTTGCGGTTTGCTGCTTTGTCATGGCATCGATCCTCTGGACTTGGGGCCCAGTGTGGCACGCCAGGAAGATGGATTCACGATAGGCGGGGCGCCAAGACAGCAAGGAAGGACAACGACGAAGCAAGCGCGCGCAAATCAGGGCCGCTTCGATGGTGTCCGCTTTGAAAAAAGAGCAAGGAGGGGCAATGGGACGGCAAGAAAGGTCGCACCTGGGTGAACGCCGGATCCGGCCTTGACAGGGCGCTGCGTCATCGGCGCTCGTTTCGCGCTCCCGCGCGATGCCGGTCGGAGACCGGCGCTCCAAGCCGTCCGCGCCGTGAGGGTGGGGAGCGACACGCGACGCGGTGGTGCCGGTCTGGAGACCGGCGGTCCCTTCCCCTTCGCTCAGAACACCCAGGAGAGTTTGGTGAAGAGGGTGCGGTAGTTGACTAGTTCGTCGTCGAACTGGGCGGGTCCTTCCTGGTAGGCGAGTTGGAGCGAGCCGAACGGGGGGAAGAACCTCCAGACGTAGAGGAGCTGGATCGTCTCGCGCTCCAGCTCGAACATCGGACTTGAGAGGCTGCCGGTGACGTCGTAGCGGGTCTGGTAGAACGCCTTGAAGAACATGTCCTTGTTCAGGTAGTAGGTCGCTCGCACGAAGTGGACCCAACTGCTTCGGTCGTGGGGGTCGGGGTCGAACCAGACCCGCTTGAGGTCGTAGGTCGCGGTGAGGGCGTCGGTGATCGTCCAATCCACGACGCCTCCGAACTGGTCGAGATCGCTGTCGAAGTTGAGGCCCCGGCCGTAGTAGGCCGAGACGGAGGTGCCCGTTCGGGTGTCGAAGGTCAGCTTGGCCTGATTGAGAGAATTCCGGAAGTCCTTTTCGAATAGGCCGGGTTCTTCGGCCTTGAACTCCTCGTCGTTCGTCAGGTCCAGACTCCACCGCCTCAGGAAGTTGAGGCCGACCCGGTTGCTGATCTTCCAGCTTCGGAGCCGGCCGGACTGGCTCCAGAACTGGTTGTAGTTGATCGAGCCGGTCAGGTCCTGGAGCCCATTCCGGTTGATCCAGAACTGCTTCCGCACGTTGGAGTCCACCTCTCGCCGGTCGTCGTCCCGAATGAAGCCGACCCGGTTCATGTTCTCCCGGACGTTCTCCCCGACGTGGGTGTAGCGGACGTGGAAATGACCGGTCTGGGAGTCGTAGGAGGGCCGGAAGAAGTACGTCCATGCCCTTCGTCGTGGGCGCCGTACGACCGGATGACCTGTGAGGTCATGCCGAGGTAATCCGAAAAGAACAAGGTCCCGACGAGTCCCACCGAGCCCTCGCTCGTCCCGTCGAAGGTGCGGTTCGCGCCGATCACCCCGACGTTGGAAGCGCCCCCGATCTCCCGGCTCAGCCGGAAAGCGGAATAGACCGCGCCCGTCCCGGCGCTCGACGTGACGGTCTCCGAATCCGTCTGGCTGGCGAGTCCGTTGACCCTCCACTTGCCGACCTTGCCGTTGACCTTCGCGCCCCACTGCATGTCGCCGATCCGACGGGAGTAGAACTGCACGATGCGGGTCCGGTAGCTCGAGAAAATCCGCGCATGGATGGTCACTGGGAACTTGGCGCCGGCCACGGGCTATCCATGTGTTCCGGAAGCTGATGAACTGGAATTAGCGAGAGCCGCTCGTCCAGCACGTACGGCTGGTCACCCGGATAGACCACCCAGAGGTGTTCGAGCCGTAGGTCCTCTAGCGCCACCCGCATCGACCGGGTGGAACGTGGGGCGTCCGAGTACTTGAACTCGAACCCATAGCGCCGGCCGCCGCGGATCACCATCAGATCCAACTCCGCCCCCCTGTGGGAGCGCCAGAAGTAAGCGCTGCGGGTGTCCAGGCACGACAGCGCCTGCTCGATGGCGAATCCCTCGAAGGACGCCCCGAGTTTGGTGTGTCCCGCCAGCGTCCGGGATGTCGGCACTTCCAGGAGCGAATGGAGGATCCCGGAGTCGCGGACGTAGATACGCGGTGCACGGACCTGCCGCTTTTTCAGGTTCTCGTACCACGCCGGCAGAATGCGCACCATGTAGGCGCCGGCAAGTAGTTCCAGGTATCGGCGCGCCGTGGCTTCGCCAGTCCCTATCGAACGGGCGAACTCGGCGGCGTTCCAGATCTGACCGTGGTAATGCGCCACCATCTCCCAGAAGCGGCGGAGCGCCACCGCAGAGATGTTGAATCCCAGTTGCGGGACATCGCGCTCCAGAAAAGCGCGCACCTGGTTCTCGCGCCAGCGTGCTGAACCGGCATCGCCCGGGGCCAGGTAGCTTGGCGGGAGACCGCCGCGAAGCCACAGACTGCGCCAATCCGAGGGCGATTCACAGACGTCGTCGAGATCGAAACCGCCGAGGTCGACAAACCCGACCCGGCCCGCCAAGCTCTCGGAGACGCCACGAACGAGCGCGGGAGAAGCGCTTCCGAGTAACAGCCAGCGCGTTTTCGACCCGGGTCGGTCCATTAGCGGACGGAGCGTCGTGAAGAGATTCGGCATTCGCTGGATCTCGTCGATCACCACGAGACCCGTCAGTGGCGCGAGGGTTGACTCGGGTGCTTCCAGGCTGCGGCGGTCCACTGCACGCTCGAGGTCGAAGTAGGTGTGGTCCGGTTCACGCACGATGAGCATTCGCGCCAGGGTGGTCTTACCGCACTGGCGGGGACCGAGCAGTGCTACGCCGCGATGGACGGCGAAGGTCTCCCGGATGCGGCGAAGCGGCCGGCGGCGTTCGACGATCACAGAGCGATTATAAACGGGAAAATCCATATACCGCATGGTGGATATTCTCGGATTATCCGGCGTCACACCGTGAAGAGGTACGGTGCCGCGCGTTCTGCGCGCAGTCGGCCGGCGGTGCCGGACCCCACGCCGGCTCCTAGTAAGGTGGACGAGAGCTAGGTTGCACTTCCGGGCGCTGCCCTATCAGGAAGTTGGGGCGGCGCTGGAAACCGTGGAGGCGTCGTGGACGAGTAGAGCGGCGAAACTCTGTCTCCGGTTCCTGATCCTGACGGCGTCGCGACCAGGCGAGGCGCGCGGCGCAACCTGGGCGGAGGTGGACGTCGAGGCGCCGGAATGGCGCATCCCGGCCGAGCGCATGAAGGGAGGCGCCGGCCATCGCATTCCGCTGAGCGATGCAGCACTGGCCGTTCTCGAGCGGGCGCGCGGTTTTGACGATGGGAGCGGGCTGATCTTCCCGTCGGCAGTGAGGCCGGGCCATCCCCTCTCCGACATGACCCTGACGAAGATCCTGAGGGACCAGGGACTGGCGGACCGGGCGACGGTTCACGGGTTCCGGAGCGCGTTTCGGGACTGGTGCGCCGAGACGGGGAAGCCGCGCGAGATTGCCGAGGCCGCGCTGGCCCACACTGTGGGCGGCGTCGAGGGGGCCTACTTCCGGAGCGACCTGCTCGCGCGGCGGCGGGTGCTTATGGACCAGTGGGCTGTATTCCTCACGGTGCCCGCGGGCAAGGGGGTAGGGCACTATGACTGAGCAACGTCGGATTGCGTGGAAGGGGGCGATTCGCAAATCGCGTCGAGGCGAGCCGGTGTCACCGAAGGAGCACTACGCCCTGCTCTGCGAAGGTCTCTTCAGAGGGCTGGGCAAGGTTGACGTCGAGGAAGGACTCTACGATCGCGGCTGGTTCACCACGGACAATGCCTGGCTCACGGACGACGCCCAGGAGGACGGTTCCCCTCAAGGTCCACCCGCCCCGCTTCCGCAATCCCGGTAGGCGGTGTCGACGTCCTTGAGTGTCCCGGCCCGATGAAGTCCGGACCCTTGAAGATCCCAGGGATTTCGAGTGCGCCGGTGTAGAGAGTCGGCGGGAGCGAGCTGGACCCCCGGGTTCGGCGGGTCAATTCGGGGCTCCGGCGCGGCGCGGCTCTCGCTGCAGCTCGCGTCCTCAGCGCAAGGAGCCGCGGAGCGAGAGGCTGTAGCTCGGAGGCAGGCCCAGGCGTTCCCGCCGGTCGCCCTCCAGGCTGAGCTGGAAGGACGGCCCGAGGAGCAAACGCCCGCCGAGGCGGTAGGCGCGGGCGCCGGCGTTCTGCCAGCCGACGGCGGCGAACGGCGTCAACGAGCCGTACCCGAAGGCCCCGAATCCGTAGCCCAACTCGGCTTCCAGGCGGCCTGCCGGCGCGGCGCCGAATCCCGAGCCGTACGAGATCGGCGTCCGGCCCGTCCAGAGTTGACTCACTCCGCTCGCCGTGTCCCCCCGCGAAGACGCGAGTTGCAGCGAGAGGCCGCGTTGCTCCGAGCCCGGATCGAGGCGCACCGAGCCTCCCACCCCCCACTCGCGGTAGGCCGCGTCCTGATGAGTGACCAGCGAGCGCCCGCTCACTTCGATCGTCAGCCCGCGGGCCGCGTGGGCGTACCGAAGCCCCGGGGCGACCTCCAGGCCCGTCCCCGTCTCCGCGTCTCCCCCGTCGTAGCGGAGCCCCGCTTCCAACCGCGGAACCACTTCCCCACCCCAGAGCGAACCGATCCTCCAGGCGCCCTCCAACAGCACCCGCGCCCGCCGCGCCTCTCCTTCGCTCGCCAGGCGCACCGCCGTCGCGTCCGAGTGCATCCGCATCCAGAACATGTCCGACTTCAGCGCCAGGGCAAGCGCGTCGCCCCCCGCTCCAGCCCACAGCTCGGTGCGTAGCCCGAGGGCCCCCAGCCCCATCCGCAGATCGCTTCCCTGCGCCTCGTCATGGAGGTGCATCTGCCCGATCCCGTAGCCGCCCAGCCCCCACACCGAAACCCGCTCGCTCAGGGCCAGCCGGAGATACGGATTCGCACTCGTCAGCGTGCTCCGCGCCGAACCCTCCCGGGTGGTCCCGTTCTGCTCCGAGCCGGCCACGTTGAACCGGCCGTCGCCCGCGCTGTGGGCCACCGCGACCCCCGCCAGTACCCGGCCACGCTCGTAGTCGAATCCGGCCGTCGTCGTCAGAACGTCCCCGTCCACCGCAATACCGTCCTCGGCCCCGTCGAAGCGGAGCGTCGCACCACGGCCCCATATCGTCCAGTTCCCGCTCTCGGCCGCTCCCGGTTCCTGCTGCACCAGGAAGGAACTCCGCGCCAGGATCTGCCGGCTGTCCAGGTCCAGCGCTCCGTTCGTCCGCTCGCGGCTTTCTTCCCAGCTCTCTCCCAGCGTCTCCCGGCCCGCCAGTCGCAGGAGCGTCCGCATCGGGTCCACCCCCAGCGACAGGTGCGCACGCCGGCCGGATCTTCCGTCGAACCGCTCCTCCACCGCCTCGACGACCTGGGTCGCGACCGTCCGCCCGAAACGGGTGACCCACATCCGCACCACCCGCTCGTTCTCGTCGTCGTCCTCGATGATCCCGGTGGCCGTCAGCGCCGGACGCATCGGCTCCCGCAGGTTGGCGAGCGACACCGTGAAGTTCTCCTCCGACTCGTCGAACACGTCGTCCACCAGCGGCACGCGCACCACCCCCTCGGTGGCTCCCGCCGGGATCGTGAACTCCGTCCGCTGGGCCTCGTAATCCTCCCCGGCCACTGCCGTCCCGTCCGCGGTCGTCACCGCCCACGACAGATCCCGCCCCGCCACCGTCTCGAGCACCGCCGCAAAACCGATCACTCCCGCGTTCTCCCGCGCGCGGGCGTCCGACAGCGAAAGCGCCGGCTCGGCGTCGTCGTCCTCGATGGTTCCCACGGCGGTTCCGACGTCCAGCGTGGCGTTCACTTCCCCGCTCAGCTCCACCGAGAAGGTCTCGTCGTTCTCGTCCAGCTCGTCGTCAAGCACCGTCACCGTGATCGTCGTCCCGGTCTCGCCGGGCGCGAAGGTCAGCGTTCCCGACGCCGCCTCGTAGTCCTCCCCGGCCGTCGCGGTGACGTCCTTCGTGACGTAGTCCACCGTGACCTCCCGGCCGCTGGGGACGCTCAGCCGTACCGGGATCCCGATCTCTCCCGCGTCCTCCCGCACCGCGGCGTCGGCCATCATCAGCCCCGGGGGCGCGTCGTCGTCCACAATCGTCCCGACCGCCTCGACATCCGTCGGAGTTGCGCCGCGCAGATCGCTCACCGTGACCACGAAGGTCTCGTCGTCCTCGTCCAGCATGTCGTCCAGCACCACCACGTACACCATCCGGCCCACCTCCCCCGCCGAAATCGAGAACCCCCGGTCGATCGCCCGGTAGTCGGCGCCGGCCACCGCCGTCCGGTCCGCCGTGGACACCGATCCCCGGATCTCCTGAACGCTCGGCGCCGACAGGCGGATCTTGAACGTCAGCAGTCCCGACGTTTCGCCGTCCCGCTCCGGGGCGCTCGCATCGGAGATGGTGAGCTCCGGTCCGTCGTCGTCAAGGATCGTCCCGACGGCTTCGGCGTCCCCGAGGGTCGCTCCGTTAGCCGAGTAGAGCTCAACGCCGAAGGTTTCGTCCAGCTCGTCCTCTCCGTCATCGATGAGGCGGACAGGGATACGCGCCTCGCGCTGCCCCGGCGCGAACGTCAGCGTGCCGGACGCTTCGGCCTCCGCCGAACCGCTCACGGTCCCGTAGTCCACCGATACCGGCTCCGCGGCCGCGGCGCTCAGCCGCACCCGGAACGCCAGCTCGCCGGAGCCTTCGGGAGCGCTCGCGTCACCGATAGAAACCTCCGGCTCCGCTTCTTTCTGACCGCCACCACCGCCACCACCACCACCTCCGCCGCCACCGGGCGCCGGGACCGCGCTCGCCTGAGCCGACCAATCGCCCTCCCCCGCAGCGTTCACGGCCCGCACCCGGAAGCCATAGGTCTCCCCGTTCACCAGGCCCGGGACCGTGTACCGGGTGGCTGGTCCGTCCGTCGTCTCGTCCCAACCTCGGCCCTCTACCTCGATCTCGTAGTGGGTGATGTCGCTGTCCCCCGGATCCGCCGGCGCCCGCCAACTCAGGACTACCGCTTGCTCCCGGCCCGCGGCGGCCAGCCCCGTGGGCGCGAGCGGCCGGAAGCTTTGCGGCAGTGGGTCGCTCGACTGGATCTTCCCTGCCGCCGAGTGTTTACGGATCTGGACTCCCGTGGCCCGCTCCAGCACCACCCGGAAGTCCTCATCCCCCTCTGCCTCCTCGTCGTCCGTCGTCGCCACGATGATGTCCGCCGTAGTACCGCCCTCGGGGATCTCGACCGCTCCGCGGGGGCTCCCGAAGTCGCTCCGGTCCGCGCCGTCAAACGCGAGCGCCCACTCCAGCCGCACCGTCTCGCCGGCCGGCACCGCGTCCGTCAGTGTCACTTGGAACCTCGCGTCGTCGCCTTCTGCCACCTCGACATCGACACCTGCCAGATCCGCCAGTAGCGTCTCCTGAGCCACGACCTGGGTCCGCGACGGAGTTCCAGCGACGTTTACCGGCGCCATCGGCTGCTCCCCGACGCGGACCTCGTCGAGCCGCACCTGGATCGTGGCGCCGGAGTTGATCTCGTCCGTCTCGACGGTGATCGTGCCCGTCGATTCCCCCGCCCGCAGCATCAGCATCCCGCCCTCGGGAACGGCGGCCGTTCGGGGGTTGACGCTCAGTGGCGTGTCCGGCACTCCGAGACCCGCCAGCATGGTCGTGAGCAGCGAAATCGAGTAGTCCACCTCGACGTCCTCCGTGGTCTCCCCGGTGAGTTCAACGGTGAACCTGGCGTCATCCCCTTCGGCCACCGCAACCTGGTTGCGGAAGGCTCGCACTTGCAATTCATCGTCGTCCTCGATCGTGAACTCGGCCGGGGTCACCGGGAGCTCCCCCGCGCTCCCGGTGACGCCGACCGTTTTCGCGGCTATGACGTTGTCGTCCGTCGGCCGGAACGGGATCTGGACCGCTCCCCGGGTCGCCCCGGGTGCGATGACCAGCACCGTTTCGGGGGGCCGCTCGTAGTCGCCGCTCCCCGGCTCCCCCACGGTGAGCGTGACCCGGGTCGGCTCCAGCAGCGAGACTCCGCCAACCAGCTCGCCGCTCACCGTCAGCGTCGTGGAACCCCCGTTCTCGGCGACCGACGCCGGCCGCACCGAGAGCGTCACTCCCGTCGGCCCCGCATTCCGGTCGTCCCGGATCGTCACCGCCGCGGACTCCACTCGCAGGCCGCCCGAACCCGTCACCAGCACCGTCTCCGGCCCCTCGATCACGTTGTCCACCGCCGGGGTCACGGTGAGCGTCGCGGTCCCCGAGATCTCTCCGGCCACGATGGTGAGCACGGCCGAGGTGGCCGCGTAGTCGGCCCGGGTCGCGGTCCCGTCGCGAACCGAGAGGGAAATCCGCTCGTCTCCCGCAAGCGCGGTTCCGGCGGCGAGCGTCGCGGTTACCTGAACGTCCTGCGCCCCGCCGCCCTCCGTCACTTCGGAAGGGCTCACTTCGAGACGAACCCGGCTCGCGGCCGAGTCCGCGTCCTCGATGGTCACCGTCGCCGGCGATGCGGTCAGACCCTCCGCCGTCCCACCGATCACGACCGTCTCCGGCCCCTCCACCTCGCCGTCGGCCAGCGTGACCAGCAGCACCTCGGCCGTCCCGCTCGGCTCCCCCGCCGGGATGGTCAGCGTCGTCGTCGCCGGCGCCGTGTAGTCCACGCCCTCGGTAGCGCTACCCGCGAAAGTGAGCGTCACCGTCGTCGCCTCCGTCGGGACCCCGCCGCGCAGCGTTCCCGTCACCGTCAACGTCGCCGGCGTCCCTTCATCCAGCGACGACGGCGACACCGTGAGCGCGAGTTCCACGGGGGCGGTGTCGTTGTCCCGGATCGTTACCGCGAGATCCTCGGACACCACGGCCGGTGCCCCGGAGGTCGTCGTGAGCCCCCGCAGCAGCAGCGTCTCGTCGCCCTCCACCAGGACGTCGTCCACCGGGGTCAGCAGGAACGTCGCACTCCCGGTCGTGCGTCCCGGGCCGATCCGCACCACCAGCGGCGACAGGGGCGCATAGTCGTCCGCCGCCGCCGTCCCCCCGGAAGCCACTGTCACTTCCACCTCCAGCTCTTCGGTCAGCGTTCCCGACGCTCCCGTCTCGTCCTCCAACGCCGCCGTCACCGTCAGCTGCTGGAGGCCGCCGCCCTCCCGGACCTCGCTCGGCGTCACGCTCAGCACCACCTTCATCGCGGCGTCGTCGTTGTCCTGGATCGTCACCGCCACCGGTTTCACCGTCAGGTCCGCGGCGCTCCCTCCCACCATCACCGTCTCATTACCCTCGTCGAGATTGTCGTCGACCGGCGTCAGGGTCAACGTCGCCGTCCCGCTCGCCTCCCCCGCCGGGATGGTCAGCGTCGCCGTCCCCGGCGCCTCGTAGTCCGAGGGCCGCGCCGTCCCCGACGCGACCGCCAGTTCTACCTGGGTGGCCACCGGGAACCGGCTCGGACCCTCGAGCGTCCCGCGAACCGCCAGCTCCGTCGGGCCTGCATCCTCGGCAACCATCGCCGCATCCGCATCCGTCAGGGACAGCATGATTGCCGTGGGCGCGGGGTCGTTGTCCTCGATGGTCCCGGACGCCGCCGCGGTCCCGAGCCCGACCCCCGCCGGGAGCCCGGAACCGACGAGGAGCAGCCGGAACTCCTCCTTCCCCTCGAAGAGGTCGTCGTCCGTCGTCTCCACCTCCAGCGTCACCTCGCTCGACCCCGCCGGAATGATCACCGAACCCGCCTCCACCGGCGTGTAGTCCGCATCCGCCCAGGCCGTCCGGTCCTCGGTCCGCCACGAGACGGGTACCTCGATATCGAGCACCCGCGAGAGCCTCAGCGGGAACTCCGCGGTGCCGCCCTCGACCGTGCTGGCCGGACCCACGGAAACCTCGGTCCCCGTTATCTCGTCCACGTCCGTCACCGTCACCGTGATCGTCTGGTCCGCCGTCTTCTCCCGCGCACCCGTGCCGCTGGTCGCCCGCGCCACCACCTCGTACTCGTTGTCCTGGTCGGCATCCGTCGGCGCCTCGTGGTTCGGCGCCGACCTGAACGTCAGCACCCCGGTCGCGGAGACGATCGAGAACTCCGAGGCGTCCGCGCCGCCCTCGATCGTGTACCCCGTCACGCTGTCCTCGGCGTCGGCGTCCGTCGCCTCCACCGTGCCCGCCGCGGTCTGGTTCTCCGTCGCGCTGAACGTCACCGAAGAGGTGAACACCGGCGCCGCGTTCGCGGCCGTCGCGCCGCTGCCCGACGCCGACCAGACGCTGTCGCCCTCGGCGTTCCTGGCCAGCACCTGCACCTCGTATCCCGTGTCCTCCGCAAGCTCGCCGATGGTCGTGTTCGTCCCGGACACGTTCGTCTCGCCCGCCGTGAAGGCCCCGCTGGCGCCCACCCGGTACTGCAGGTCGTAGCCCGTGACCGGCGGCCCGCTGTTCGACGGCTCGCTCCAGCTCACCGTCAGACTCGTCGGCCCAGCCGCCGACACCGAGGGCGCGGCGGGCGCGGCGGGCGGCTCCGCCTCGTCCGTCACCGTCACCGTGATCGGCTGGTCCGCCGTCTTCGCCCGCGCACCCGTGCCGCTGGTCGCCCGCACCTCCACCTCGTACTCGTTGTCCCCGCCGGCATCCGTCGGCGCCTCGTGGTTCGGCGCCGCCACGAACGTCAGCTCCCCGGTCGCGGCGACGATCGAGAACGTCGCGGCGTCCGCGCCGCCCGCGATCGTGTACCCCGTCACGCTGTCCTCGGCGTCGGCGTCCGTCGCCTCCACCGTACCCACCCCGGTCTGGTTCTCCGCCGCGCTGAACCCCGCCGGCGAGGTGAACACCGGCGATGCGTTGGCGTCCGTCGTGCCGGTGCCCGACGCCGACCAGTCGCTGTCGCCCTCGGCGTTCCTGGCCAGCACCTGCACCTCGTATCCCGTGTCCTCCGCGAGCTCGTCGATCGTCGTGCTCGTCCCGGACACGTTCGTATCGCCCGCCGTGAAGGCCCCGCTGGTGCCCACCCGGTACTGCAGGTCGTAGCCCGTGATCGCCGGCCCGGCGTTCGTGGGCTCCGTCCAGGTCACCGTCAGACTCGTCGCGCTGCCCTGCGTCGCCGACACCCCCGGCGCGTCCGGCGGGCCCGGTGCCTCGCCGTCCTCGTCCGTCACCGTCACCGTGATCGGCTGGTCCGCCGTCTTCTCCCGCGCGCCGGCGCCGCTGGTCGCCCGCACCTCCACCTCGTACTCGTTGTCCCCGCCGGCATCCGTCGGCGCCTCGTGGTTCGGCGCCGCCACGAACGTCAGCTCCCCGGTCGCGGCGACGATCGAGAACTTCGCGGCGTCCGCGCCGCCCGCGATCGCGTAGCCCGTCACGCTGTCGGCGGCGTCGCTGTCCGTCGCCGTGACCGTACCCGCCCCGGTCTGGTTCTCCGCCGCGCTGAACGTCGCGGACGAGGTGAACGTCGGCGATGCGTTGGCGTCCGTCGTGCCCGTGCCCGACGCCGACCAGTCGCTGTCGCCCTCGTCGTTCCTGGCCAGCACCTGCACCTCGTACGTCGTGTTCTCCGCGAGATCGTCGATGGTCCTGCTCGGCCCCGACACGTTCGTATCGCCCGCCGTGAAGGCCCCGCTGGTGCCCACCCGGTACTGCAGGTCGTAGCCCGTGATCGCCGGCCCGGCGTTCGTGGGCTCCGTCCAGGTCACCGTCAGACTCGTCGCGCTGCCCTGCGTCGCCGACACCCCCGGCGCGTCGGGCGGGCCCGGCGCCTCCTCCTCGTCCGTCACCGTCACCGTGATCGGCTGGTCCGCCGTCTTCGCCCGCGCACCCGTGCCGCTGGTCGCCCGCACCTCCACCTCGTACTCGTTGTCCCCGCCGGCATCCGTCGGCGCCTCGTGGTTCGGCGCCGACCTGAACGTCAGCTCCCCGGTCGCGGAGTCGAGCGAGAACCTTGACTGGTCCGCGCCGCCCGCGATCGTGTACCCCGTCACGCTGTCCTCGGCGTCGCCGTCCGTCGCCTCCACCGTGCCCGCCGCGAACTGGTTCTCCGCCGCGCTGAACGTCGCGGACGAGGTGAACGTCGGCGATGCGTTGGCGTCCGTCGTGCCCGTGCCCGACGCCGACCAGTCGCTGTCGCCCTCGGCGTTCCTGGCCAGCACCTGCACCTCGTACGTCGTGTTCTCCGCGAGATCGTCGATGGTCCTGCTCGTCCCGGACACGTTCGTATCGCCCGCCGTGAAGGCCCCGCTGTCGCCCACCCGGTACTGCAGGTCGTAGCCCGTGACCGGCGGCCCGCTGTTCGACGGCTCGCTCCAGCTCACCGTCAGACTCGTCGGCCCAGCCGCCGTCACCCCCGGCGCGTCGGGCGGGCCCGGCGCCTCCTCCTCGTCCGTCACCGTCACCGTGATCGGCTGGTCCGCCGTCTTCGCCCGCGCACCGGCGCCGCTGGTCGCCCGCACCTCCACCTCGTACTCGTTGTCCCCGCCGGCATCCGTCGGCGCCTCGTGGTTCGGCGCCGCCACGAACGTCAGCTCCCCGGTCGCGGCGACGATCGAGAACTTCGCGGCGTCCGCGCCGCCCGCGATCGCGTAGCCCGTCACGCTGTCGGCGGCGTCGCTGTCCGTCGCCGTGACCGTACCCGCCCCGGTCTGGTTCTCCGCCGCGCTGAACGTCGCGGACGAGGTGAACGTCGGCGATGCGTTGGCGGCCGTCGCGCCGCTGCCCGACGCCGACCACTCGCTGTCGCCCTCGGCGTTCCTGGCCAGCACCTGCACCTCGTACGTCGTGTCCTCCGCGAGATCGTCGATGGTCCTGCTCGTCCCGGACACGTTCGTATCGCCCGCCGTGAAGGCCCCGCTGTCGCCCACCCGGTACTGCAGGTCGTAGCCCGTGACCGGCGGCCCGCTGTTCGACGGCTCGCTCCAGCTCACCGTCAGACTCGTCGGCCCAGCCGCCGTCACCCCCGGCGCGTCGGGCGGGCCCGGCGCCTCCTCCTCGTCCGTCACCGTCACCGTGATCGGCTGGTCCGCCGTCTTCTCCCGCGCGCCGGCGCCGCTGGTCGCCCGCACCTCCACCTCGTACTCGTTGTCCCCGCCGGCATCCGTCGGCGCCTCGTGGTTCGGCGCCGCCACGAACGTCAGCTCCCCGGTCGCGGCGACGATCGAGAACTTCGCGGCGTCCGCGCCGCCCGCGATCGCGTAGCCCGTCACGCTGTCGGCGGCGTCGCTGTCCGTCGCCGTGACCGTACCCGCCCCGGTCTGGTTCTCCGCCGCGCTGAACGTCGCGGACGAGGTGAACGTCGGCGATGCGTTGGCGTCCGTCGTGCCCGTGCCCGACGCCGACCAGTCGCTGTCGCCCTCGTCGTTCCTGGCCAGCACCTGCACCTCGTACGTCGTGTTCTCCGCGAGATCGTCGATCGTCCTGCTCGTCCCGGACACGTTCGTATCGCCCGCCGTGAAGGCCCCGCTGTCGCCCACCCGGTACTGCAGGTCGTAGCCCGTGACCGGCGGCCCGCTGTTCGACGGCTCGCTCCAGCTCACCGTCAGACTCGTCGGCCCAGCCGCCGTCACCCCCGGCGCGTCGGGCGGGCCCGGCGCCTCCTCCTCGTCCGTCACCGTCACCGTGATCGGCTGGTCCGCCGTCTTCTCCCGCGCGCCGGCGCCGCTGGTCGCCCGCACCTCCACCTCGTACTCGTTGTCCCCGCCGGCATCCGTCGGCGCCTCGTGGTTCGGCGCCGCCACGAACGTCAGCTCCCCGGTCGCGGCGACGATCGAGAACTTCGCGGCGTCCGCGCCGCCCGCGATCGCGTAGCCCGTCACGCTGTCGGCGGCGTCGCTGTCCGTCGCCGTGACCGTACCCGCCCCGGTCTGGTTCTCCGCCGCGCTGAACGTCGCGGACGAGGTGAACGTCGGCGATGCGTTGGCGTCCGTCGTGCCCGTGCCCGACGCCGACCAGTCGCTGTCGCCCTCGGCGTTCCTGGCCAGCATCTGCACCTCGTACGTCGTGTTCTCCGCGAGATCGTCGATGGTCCTGCTCGTCCCGGACACGTTCGTATCGCCCGCCGTGAAGGCCCCGCTGTCGCCCACCCGGTACTGCAGGTCGTAGCCCGTGACCGGCGGCCCGCTGTTCGACGGCTCGCTCCAGCTCACCGTCAGACTCGTCGGCCCAGCCGCCGTCACCCCCGGCGCGTCGGGCGGGCCCGGCGCCTCCTCCTCGTCCGTCACCGTCACCGTGATCGGCTGGTCCGCCGTCTTCTCCCGCGCGCCGGCGCCGCTGGTCGCCCGCACCTCCACCTCGTACTCGTTGTCCCCGCCGGCATCCGTCGGCGCCTCGTGGTTCGGCGCCGCCACGAACGTCAGCTCCCCGGTCACGGCGACGATCGAGAACTTCGCGGCGTCCGCGCCGCCCGCGATCGCGTAGCCCGTCACGCTGTCGGCGGCGTCGCTGTCCGTCGCCGTGACCGTACCCGCCCCGGTCTGGTTCTCCGCCGCGCTGAACGTCGCGGACGAGGTGAACGTCGGCGATGCGTTGGCGTCCGTCGTGCCCGTGCCCGACGCCGACCAGTCGCTGTCGCCCTCGGCGTTCCTGGCCAGCACCTGCACCTCGTACGTCGTGTTCTCCGCGAGATCGTCGATGGTCCTGCTCGTCCCGGACACGTTCGTATCGCCCGCCGTGAAGGCCCCGCTGTCGCCCACCCGGTACTGCAGGTCGTAGCCCGTGACCGGCGGCCCGCTGTTCGACGGCTCGCTCCAGCTCACCGTCAGACTCGTCGGCCCAGCCGCCGTCACCCCCGGCGCGTCGGGCGGGCCCGGCGCCTCCTCCTCGTCCGTCACCGTCACCGTGATCGGCTGGTCCGCCGTCTTCTCCCGCGCGCCGGCGCCGCTGGTCGCCCGCACCTCCACCTCGTACTCGTTGTCCCCGCCGGCATCCGTCGGCGCCTCGTGGTTCGGCGCCGCCACGAACGTCAGCTCCCCGGTCGCGGCGACGATCGAGAACTTCGCGGCGTCCGCGCCGCCCGCGATCGTGTACCCCGTCACGCTGTCCTCGGCGTCGCCGTCCGTCGCCTCCACCGTGCCCGCCGCGAACTGGTTCTCCGCCGCGCTGAACGTCGCGGACGAGGTGAACGTCGGCGATGCGTTGGCGTCCGTCGTGCCCGTGCCCGACGCCGACCAGTCGCTGTCGCCCTCGTCGTTCCTGGCCAGCACCTGCACCTCGTACGTCGTGTTCTCCGCGAGATCGTCGATGGTCCTGCTCGTCCCGGACACGTTCGTATCGCCCGCCGTGAAGGCCCCGCTGTCGCCCACCCGGTACTGCAGGTCGTAGCCCGTGACCGGCGGCCCGCTGTTCGACGGCTCGCTCCAGCTCACCGTCAGACTCGTCGGCCCAGCCGCCGTCACCCCCGGCGCGTCGGGCGGGCCCGGCGCCTCCTCCTCGTCCGTTACCGTCACCGTGATCGGCTGGTCCGCCGTCTTCTCCCGCGCGCCGGCGCCGCTGGTCGCCCGCACCTCCACCTCGTACTCGTTGTCCCCGCCGGCATCCGTCGGCGCCTCGTGGTTCGGCGCCGCCACGAACGTCAGCTCCCCGGTCGCGGCGACGATCGAGAACTTCGCGGCGTCCGCGCCGCCCGCGATCGCGTAGCCCGTCACGCTGTCGGCGGCGTCGCTGTCCGTCGCCGTGACCGTACCCGCCCCGGTCTGGTTCTCCGCCGCGCTGAACGTCGCGGACGAGGTGAACGTCGGCGATGCGTTGGCGTCCGTCGTGCCCGTGCCCGACGCCGACCAGTCGCTGTCGCCCTCGTCGTTCCTGGCCAGCACCTGCACCTCGTACGTCGTGTTCTCCGCGAGATCGTCGATGGTCCTGCTCGTCCCGGACACGTTCGTATCGCCCGCCGTGAAGGCCCCGCTGTCGCCCACCCGGTACTGCAGGTCGTAGCCCGTGAGGCGGCCCGCTGTTCGACGGCTCGCTCCAGCTCACCGTCAGACTCGTCAGCCCAGCCGCCGACACCGCCGGCGCGTCGGGCGGGCCCGGCGCCTCCTCCTCGTCCGTTACCGTCACCGTGATCGGCTGGTCCGCCGTCTTCTCCCGCGCGCCGGCGCCGCTGGTCGCCCGCACCTCCACCTCGTACTCGTTGTCCCCGCCGGCATCCGTCGGCGCCTCGTGGTTCGGCGCCGCCACGAACGTCAGCTCCCCGGTCGCGGCGACGATCGAGAACTTCGCGGCGTCCGCGCCGCCCGCGATCGCGTAGCCCGTCACGCTGTCGGCGGCGTCGCTGTCCGTCGCCGTGACCGTACCCGCCCCGGTCTGGTTCTCCGCCGCGCTGAACGTCGCGGACGAGGTGAACGTCGGCGATGCGTTGGCGTCCGTCGTGCCCGTGCCCGACGCCGACCAGTCGCTGTCGCCCTCGGCGTTCCTGGCCAGCACCTGCACCTCGTACGTCGTGTTCTCCGCGAGATCGTCGATCGTCCTGCTCGTCCCGGACACGTTCGTATCGCCCGCCGTGAAGGCCCCGCTGTCGCCCACCCGGTACTGCAGGTCGTAGCCCGTGACCGGCGGCCCGCTGTTCGACGGCTCGCTCCAGCTCACCGTCAGACTCGTCGGCCCAGCCGCCGTCACCCCCGGCGCGTCGGGCGGGCCCGGCGCCTCCTCCTCGTCCGTCACCGTCACCGTGATCGGCTGGTCCGCCGTCTTCTCCCGCGCGCCGGCGCCGCTGGTCGCCCGCACCTCCACCTCGTACTCGTTGTCCCCGCCGGCATCCGTCGGCGCCTCGTGGTTCGGCGCCGACCTGAACGTCAGCTCCCCGGTCGCGGAGTCGAGCGAGAACCTTGACTGGTCCGCGCCGCCCGCGATCGTGTACCCCGTCACGCTGTCCTCGGCGTCGCCGTCCGTCGCCTCCACCGTACCCGCCCCGGTCTGGTTCTCCGCCGCGCTGAACGTCGCGGACGAGGTGAACGTCGGCGATGCGTTGGCGTCCGTCGTGCCCGTGCCCGACGCCGACCAGTCGCTGTCGCCCTCGGCGTTCCTGGCCAGCACCTGCACCTCGTACGTCGTGTTCTCCGCGAGATCGTCGATCGTCCTGCTCGTCCCGGACACGTTCGTATCGCCCGCCGTGAAGGCCCCGCTGTCGCCCACCCGGTACTGCAGGTCGTAGCCCGTGACCGGCGGCCCGCTGTTCGACGGCTCGCTCCAGCTCACCGTCAGACTCGTCGGCCCAGCCGCCGTCACCCCCGGCGCGTCGGGCGGGCCCGGCGCCTCCTCCTCGTCCGTCACCGTCACCGTGATCGGCTGGTCCGCCGTCTTCTCCCGCGCGCCGGCGCCGCTGGTCGCCCGCACCTCCACCTCGTACTCGTTGTCCCCGCCGGCATCCGTCGGCGCCTCGTGGTTCGGCGCCGCCACGAACGTCAGCTCCCCGGTCGCGGCGACGATCGAGAACTTCGCGGCGTCCGCGCCGCCCGCGATCGCGTAGCCCGTCACGCTGTCGGCGGCGTCGCCGTCCGTCGCCGTGACCGTACCCGCCCCGGTCTGGTTCTCCGCCGCGCTGAACGTCGCGGACGAGGTGAACGTCGGCGATGCGTTGGCGTCCGTCGTGCCCGTGCCCGACGCCGACCAGTCGCTGTCGCCCTCGGCGTTCCTGGCCAGCACCTGCACCTCGTACGTCGTGTTCTCCGCGAGATCGTCGATGGTCCTGCTCGTCCCGGACACGTTCGTATCGCCCGCCGTGAAGGCCCCGCTGTCGCCCACCCGGTACTGCAGGTCGTAGCCCGTGACCGGCGGCCCGCTGTTCGACGGCTCGCTCCAGTTCACCGTCAGACTCGTCGGCCCAGCCGCCGTCACCCCCGGCGCGTCGGGCGGGCCCGGCGCCTCCTCCTCGTCCGTCACCGTCACCGTGATCGGCTGGTCCGCCGTCTTCTCCCGCGCGCCGGCGCCGCTGGTCGCCCGCACCTCCACCTCGTACTCGTTGTCCCCGCCGGCATCCGTCGGCGCCTCGTGGTTCGGCGCCGACCTGAACGTCAGCTCCCCGGTCGCGGAGTCGAGCGAGAACCTTGACTGGTCCGCGCCGCCCGCGATCGTGTACCCCGTCACGCTGTCCTCGGCGTCGCCGTCCGTCGCCTCCACCGTGCCCGCCGCGAACTGGTTCTCCGCCGCGCTGAACGTCGCGGACGAGGTGAACGTCGGCGATGCGTTGGCGTCCGTCGTGCCCGTGCCCGACGCCGACCAGTCGCTGTCGCCCTCGGCGTTCCTGGCCAGCACCTGCACCTCGTACGTCGTGTTCTCCGCGAGATCGTCGATCGTCCTGCTCGTCCCGGACACGTTCGTATCGCCCGCCGTGAAGGCCCCGCTGTCGCCCACCCGGTACTGCAGGTCGTAGCCCGTGACCGGCGGCCCGCTGTTCGACGGCTCGCTCCAGCTCACCGTCAGACTCGTCGGCCCAGCCGCCGTCACCCCCGGCGCGTCGGGCGGGCCCGGCGCCTCCTCCTCGTCCGTCACCGTCACCGTGATCGGCTGGTCCGCCGTCTTCTCCCGCGCGCCGGCGCCGCTGGTCGCCCGCACCACCACCTCGTACTCGTTGTCCCCGCCGGCATCCGTCGGCGCCTCGTGGTTCGGCGCCGACCTGAACGTCAGCTCCCCGGTCGCGGAGTCGAGCGAGAACCTTGACTGGTCCGCGCCGCCCTCGATCATGTACCCCGTCACGCTGTCCTCGGCGTCGCCGTCCGTCGCCTCCACCGTACCCACCGCGGTCTGGTTCTCCGCCGCGCTGAACGTCGCGGACGAGGTGAACGTCGGCGATGCGTTGGCGTCCGTCGCGCCGGTGCCCGACGCCGACCAGTCGCTGTCGCCCTCGGCGTTCCTGGCCAGCACCTGCACCTCGTACGTCGTGTTCTCCGCGAGATCGTCGATGGTCCTGCTCGTCCCGGACACGTTCGTATCGCCCGCCGTGAAGGCCCCGCTGTCGCCCACCCGGTACTGCAGGTCGTAGCCCGTGACCGGCGGCCCGCTGTTCGACGGCTCGCTCCAGCTCACCGTCAGACTCGTCGGCCCAGCCGCCGTCACCCCCGGCGCGTCGGGCGGGCCCGGCGCCTCCTCCTCGTCCGTTACCGTCACCGTGATCGGCTGGTCCGCCGTCTTCTCCCGCGCGCCGGCGCCGCTGGTCGCCCGCACCTCCACCTCGTACTCGTTGTCCCCGCCGGCATCCGTCGGCGCCTCGTGGTTCGGCGCCGCCACGAACGTCAGCTCCCCGGTCGCGGCGACGATCGAGAACTTCGCGGCGTCCGCGCCGCCCGCGATTGCGTAGCCCGTCACGCTGTCGGCGGCGTCGCTGTCCGTCGCCGTGACCGTACCCGCCCCGGTCTGGTTCTCCGCCGCGCTGAACGTCGCGGACGAGGTGAACGTCGGCGATGCGTTGGCGTCCGTCGTGCCCGTGCCCGACGCCGACCAGTCGCTGTCGCCCTCGGCGTTCCTGGCCAGCACCTGCACCTCGTACGTCGTGTTCTCCGCGAGATCGTCGATGGTCCTGCTCGTCCCGGACACGTTCGTATCGCCCGCCGTGAAGGCCCCGCTGTCGCCCACCCGGTACTGCAGGTCGTAGCCCGTGACCGGCGGCCCGCTGTTCGACGGCTCGCTCCAGCTCACCGTCAGACTCGTCGGCCCAGCCGCCGTCACCCCCGGCGCGTCGGGCGGGCCCGGCGCCTCCTCCTCGTCCGTCACCGTCACCGTGATCGGCTGGTCCGCCGTCTTCTCCCGCGCGCCGGCGCCGCTGGTCGCCCGCACCTCCACCTCGTACTCGTTGTCCCCGCCGGCATCCGTCGGCGCCTCGTGGTTCGGCGCCGCCACGAACGTCAGCTCCCCGGTCGCGGCGACGATCGAGAACTTCGCGGCGTCCGCGCCGCCCGCGATCGCGTAGCCCGTCACGCTGTCGGCGGCGTCGCTGTCCGTCGCCGTGACCGTACCCGCCCCGGTCTGGTTCTCCGCCGCGCTGAACGTCGCGGACGAGGTGAACGTCGGCGATGCGTTGGCGTCCGTCGTGCCCGTGCCCGACGCCGACCAGTCGCTGTCGCCCTCGGCGTTCCTGGCCAGCACCTGCACCTCGTACGTCGTGTTCTCCGCGAGATCGTCGATCGTCCTGCTCGTCCCGGACACGTTCGTATCGCCCGCCGTGAAGGCCCCGCTGTCGCCCACCCGGTACTGCAGGTCGTAGCCCGTGACCGGCGGCCCGCTGTTCGACGGCTCGCTCCAGCTCACCGTCAGACTCGTCGGCCCAGCCGCCGTCACCCCCGGCGCGTCGGGCGGGCCCGGCGCCTCCTCCTCGTCCGTCACCGTCACCGTGATCGGCTGGTCCGCCGTCTTCGCCCGCGCGCCGGCGCCGCTGGTCGCCCGCACCTCCACCTCGTACGCGTTGTTCCCGCCGGCGGACGCCTCATCCTCGTAGTTCGGCGCCGCCACGAACGTCAGCACCCCGGTCCCGGAGACGATCGAGAACTTCCCGGCGTCCGCGCCGCCCGCGATCGCGTAGCCCGTCACGCTGTCCTCGGTGTCGCCGTCCGACGCCTCCACCGTACCCACCCCGGTCTGGTTCTCCGCCGCCTCGAACGTCGCCGGCGAGCTGAACACCGGCGCCGCGTTCGCGGCCGGCGCCGTCACCGTGGCGGTGTCGCTGGCGGGCGAGGTGCCGCGGGCGGTGTTGGTGGCGCGCCCGGTCACGGTCAGGGTGAAGGTAAGTTCGGCGCCCGCTTCCAGCGCCCCGATCGTGACCTCCGGCGTGGCGCTCGTGTCATCGTCAAACTCCACCGTCACCCCGCTCGGCGAATCGGTCAATGCCCAGCCATAGGTCACATTCGTGCCCCAGGGCCCACCTTTACTGTCGCTGCCGTCGAGCGGCACCTGCCCCCCGGCGATCGGGACCGTTCCGTTATCGGGCCCGGCCACCGCCTCGGGCGAGAAGGGCGCCCCGGGATTGTTCGGCAGGTACAGATCGGTCAGCGCGGCCAGCGGCTCGAACACCCCGTCGGGTAGCCCGGCGGTCGTCAGAGTATTGCCGTCCAGGTTAAGCGTCTTCAGCGCGCGGAGCCCGTCGAACACCATCGCAGGCAATGCCGTCAGACGGTTGCTGTACATCTCCAGGTCCGTCAACGACTCCAATCCGCCGAACACCTCTTCGGGCAGCCGTGTCAGGGAGTTGTCTCCCAGCCACAACTCGCTCAACGCGTCGAGCCCGTCGAACAACTCCGCGGGCAGTGTCCCCAGATCGTTCGAATGCAGGTACAGATGCGTCAGCGCGCCCAATCCGCGGAACACCCCTTCGGGCAGCGTCTCCAGATCGTTGAAATCCAGACCCAGTATCTCCAGCGCGTCCAATCCCTCGAACACCTCCACCGGGAGCGTCTCCAGTTGGTTGCTGGACAGATTGAGATCCGTCGCCGTCCCCAATCCGGCGAAATCCCCCGCCTTGAGATCGCTGATGCTGCGGCCACTCAAGTCCAACTCACCGGTAATCGTGGCCAGGTGCGGGTCGGTGACATCGGCGCAGTCGCTGACCCCGGAGATCTGGTCCACCAGATAGTCGCGCACCTCCGCCGTGCGATCACAGATCCCGCCGCCGGCCAGGATCGTGCCGTTCGCCGGATAGGCGTCGCTCACGAGCGGTTCCTCCTCATTGCCCGCGCGGTCGGTGAAACTCACCTCCACCCTGATCGTGCTGCCGACATCCGCATCCACCAGCGGGTAGGTGTTGCTGTTCGTGCCGGTACTCGTCTCGTTGTCCGCGGCGTCCACCCGCACCCACTGGAAGGTGTAATCGTCCGGGAACCTCGCGGGCAGGCCATCCGCGTCCGCGATGTCGCCCATCGCCGCCGTCAGCGTCGCGCCGGCCCGCGCCGTGCCCGTGATCGTGGGCTGGCCCGTCGCCTTGTTCGCGGTCGTCACCGTGGCCATATCGGAACTTGTCACGACGCCGTCCCCGGTACCCGAGGTGTCGCCGTGCCCGGTCACGGTCAGGGTGAAAATAAGCCCGTCGCCCGCCGTCAGCGCCGGGATCGTCACCACCGGCATGGCGCTCGCGGCGTCGTCCAACATCACCCCGCTCGTCGGACCTGAGGTCTGTCTCCAGCTATAGGTCACATTCGTGCCCCACGCCCCGTCATCGCGGCCCTCGAGCGTCACCGAGCCCCCGGCGCTGGAAACCGTTCCGTCATCAGGCAGGGCCACCGCCTTGGGCGAGAAGGGCGCCCCGGGATTGTCCGCCAGGTCCAGCGTGGTCAGCGCGGTCAGCGGCTCGAACACCCCGTCGCGAAGGTTCTGCAGTTCGTTGTTCGCCAGGTCCAGATCGGTCAGCGCGGTCAGCGGCTCGAACACCCCGGCGGGAAGGTTCTCCAGCTCGTTGTTCGCCAGGTCCAGCGTGGTCAGCGCGGTCAGCGGCTCGAACACCCCGGCGGGAAGGTTCGGCAGTTCGTTGTTGTTCAGGTTCAGCGTGGTCAGCGCGGTCAGCAGCTCGAACACCCCGGCGGGAAGGTTCTTCAGCTGGTTGCCGTTCAGGTCCAGCGTGGTCAGCGCGGTCAGCGGCTCGAACACCCCGGCGGGAAGGTTCTTCAACCTGTTGCTTTCCAGCCGCAGAGAGTTCAGCGAGGTCAGCCCGGCGAACACCCCGGGGTCCAGCGTCCGCAGCTTGTTGGCGTCCAGCCGCAGAAAGTTCAGCGAGCTCAGCTCGGCAAACACCTGGCCAGAGAGCGTGGTCAGCGGATTGTCTTGCAGATACAGAAACTTCAGCTTGGGCAGCCCGCGGAACACCCCGGCGGGAAGCGTTACCAGTTGGTTTCCCGTCAGAGTCAAACTCTCTAGCTGGCTCAGGCCGTCAAACGCCCCCACGGGCAGCTCGGCCAGCGCACCATTGGTCAGATACAGATGCTCCAGCGAGGTCAGCCCGGCGAAATCCCCAACCGCGAGGCTATCGACGGTCACTATCAGATTGCCCGTGATCCCGGCGAGACGGTTGTCGGTGACATTGGCGCAGTTACTGACGCCGGGGATTTCGAGAAGGATCGCGGTGCGCACCGCAGCCGTGCGCCCGCAGATGCCGGCGGTCTGCGCCTGGGCCTGAGGGGGCAGGGCAAGGATCGCGGCGAAGGCGACGAGGAACCCGGCAGCGGCGTGCGCGCCGCGACGCGCTGGACGAGCAGATGTCCTGGCCACCCCGGCTCCGCTCTCATTGGCAACGATCCGCGCGCCTGCATGCGGCCTCATTCCTTCTGCGCTCACGACCACGGCTTTTGACCGCCGCCGGCGACGCCCCCCCGCCTGGCTCGCCGACACCGTGACGCGGGCATGTCGTCGTCCGTGATCACGCGGTCACGAAACAGGTCCAATTGCTACCCGGGCGCCGCGATCACTCCAAAGGTGAACAAAAAACAAGCCGATCACGATGCCCGGCCAAGGTCCGTCTCGCCAGAGAGGAAAGCGAGAATTTCGGGTAGCCCAATAATCAGGAATAAACTAGCGGCGATTTACAAACAAAGACCGATACCTACCCGTAATCAAACAGGGTAGTGCGCCAGAATGCGTCGATACACGGTCCGACCGTCCGTCGACTACCGGGGAGGAAGCAAGTGAATGTTGGGTAGCCTGGATGTGGAACGCTCTCTACCGGGTATCGGCGAACACATCTACCGCCCTATCAGAACGGATAGGGATCCGGCGTTTTTTGTCAATACCGGCGCGCGTGCCCGCTTCGGCGCCCGGGGCGCACGCCGTACCCGAATCCCACCGTGCCTGGCATCGGGCTACGGGGTTTCGGTACGGTCGGGGCGCAAGTGGTAAGTGCACCCCCTGGGTGATACCGAGGAGAGTGGCGATGTTTCGGTTCGGCACCCCAATTGCCACCGAAACGGCGAGGAACTCCGGAAGTCATCCTCCCGCAACATCGAAACATCGATGCCCGCCTGCTGGACGGCGTGGGCAGAGTAAGAGCCGAACGTCTTCACCGTGTCGAATCATCCAGCGAGAGCCAGGCGACGGCCACGCCGCAGAGAGGTCAGCGAGGTCAGCCCGGCGAACGCCTCGGAGTCCAGCGTCCGCAGCATGCTGGCGTCCAGCCGCAGAGACGTCAGCGAACTCAGCTCGGCAAACACCCGGGCAGGGAGCGTGGTCAGCGGAGAATTGTCTTGCAGATACAGAAACTCCAGCTCGGGCAGCCCGCGGAACGCCCCGGCGGGAAGCGTTGCCAGTTGGTTTCCCGTCAGAGTCAAACTCTCTAGCTGGCTCAGGCCGTCAAACGCCCCCACGGGCAGCTCGGCCAGCGCACCATTGGTCAGATACAGATGCTCCAGCGAGGTCAGCCCGGCGAAATCCCCAACCGCGAGGCTATCGACGGTCACTATCAGATTGCCCGTGATCCCGGCGAGACGGTTGTCGGTAACAGCGCCGCAGTCATTGACGCCGACTACCGCCGCCACCAGTGCGTCGCGCACCGCGCGCGTGCGCCCGCAGACGCCGCCGGACTGGGCCTCTATCGTCCCATTCGCCGGATAGGCATCACTGGTCCGTTCCTCGTCGGTACGCCCGTCGTCGGTGAAGCTCACCTTCACCTTGACCTGCTTGCCGATGTCGGTCTCCACCGGGGCGTAGGTAGCTGCGGTCTCGCCCGCGATGTCGGTGGCATTCGACGCACCGTCGTCGTCCACCCGGATCCACTGGTAGTCATAGGCTACGCCGGTAAGGCCGTCCACATCCACAATGCCCGTGGTCGCCGCCGTGAGGGGCTGGCGGACCTCCGCCGTACCGCTGATCGTCGGCCTGCCCGTGGCTGCGTCGTTCACCGGTGTCACGTCCACCGTCATGGTGTAGGGCGACGCGCTCTCGTCCTTGCCGTCGCTCACCCGGAAGGTGAGGCTCGCATAGCTTGTCCCGTTGGCGTTCGCCGGCGGGGTGTAGACGAGCTTGTCCGCATCGATGTCGGCCCTGGGAACCACCTGGTCCGCCGTCACCGCCGTGCCGTCGAGCGCCAGCCCGCCCGCCGCCGGCAGCGTCACCACCGTGACGCTCGCCAGCTCATCGCCCGCGTCGCTGTCGACGAAGTTGAACTCGGCCGCCGCGAAGGTGTACGCCACGTCCTCGTCGGTGGTAACCGACCCGTCGGACGCCGTCGGGGCGCTGTTGGCCGCCCGCGTCACCGTCACCGTATAGGGCTGGGTGGTGACCGTGTCCTCCGCCGTAACCGTCACCACGATCTCGTTGGCGCCCACGAGGAGCGAAGGAATCGTGATCCCGTCGGTGAAGTCGCTGTCGGCAATCGCGTTCCCGCGCAGGGTGACGGCGCTGACCCGCGCGTCGATGTCGTTCACCGTCGCCGTCAGCGTCACCTCCTCCACAGCGTGCGCCACCGACGCCGTGTAGCCAAGCGTGTCCGGCGCGAAGGGGGTCGGGCCAAGGGTGAGGTCGTTCGTCCCGTCATTGACCGTCAGTGCGCTCAGCGTCGGGTCGTCGGGGGGAGGGACGGTCACCGTGACCGTGGCGTCGGCGGCGCCGGGGCTGATGCCGTCTATGCCGCCGCGGCCGGTCACGGTCAGGGTGAACACAAGTTCGTCGCCGACCGTCAGCGCCGGGATCGTCACCACCGGCATGGCGCTCGCGGCGTCGTCCAAACTCACCCCGCTCGTCGGACCTGAGGTCTGGCTCCAGCCATAGGTCACATTCGTGCCCCACGCCCCGTCATCGCGGCCCTCGAGCGTCACCGAACCCCCGGCGCTGGAAACCGTTCCGGCATCGGGCAGGGCCACCGCCGCGGGCGAGAAGGGCGCCCCGGGATTGTTCGCCAGTTCCAGCGTGGTCAGCGCGGTCAGCGGCTCGAACACCCCGGCGGGAAGGTTCTGCAGGTCGTTGCTTCCCAGTTTCAGCGTGGTCAGCGCCCTCAGCCCGGCGAAATCCCCGGCGTCAAGGTTCCGCAGTCCGTTGCTGCTCAGGTTCAAGGTTTCCAGCGCGGTCAGCGGCTCGAACACCCCGTCGGGAGGGTTCCGCAGCCTGTTGCCTTCCAGCCGCAGAGAGGTCAGCGAGGTCAGCCCGGCGAACGCCTCGGAGTCCAGCGTCCGCAGCATGCTGGCGTCCAGCCGCAGAGACGTCAGCGAACTCAGCTCGGCAAACACCCGGGCAGGGAGCGTGGTCAGCGGAGAATTGTCTTGCAGATACAGAAACTCCAGCTCGGGCAGCCCGCGGAACGCCCCGGCGGGAAGCGTTGCCAGTTGGTTTCCCGTCAGAGTCAAACTCTCTAGCTGGCTCAGGCCGTCAAACGCCCCCACGGGCAGCTCGGCCAGCGCACCATTGGTCAGATACAGATGGTCCAGCGAGGTCAGCCCGGCGAAATCCCCAGCCGCGAGGCTATCGGTGGTTATCCTCAGCGTGCCCGTGATCCCGGCGAGATGGGTGTTGGTGACAGCGGCGCAGCTACTGGCGCCGACTGCCGCCACCAGTGCGTCGGACACCGCAGGCGTGCGCCCGCAGACATCGGCGTCCAGCGCCACGGTTACCGTGGCGTCGTCGGCGCCGGTGGCGATGCCATTGGTGCCGCCGCGCCCGGTAACGGTCAGGGTGAAGGTAATTGCGGCGCCCACGTCCTGCGGCCCGATCGTCGCCACCGGCGTGGCGCTCGCGGCGTCGTCAAACGTCACCCCATTCGCCGGATCGGCCACCCAGCCATAGGTCACATTTGTGCCCCACGCCCCGCCGCTGCTCCCGTTGAGCCTCACTTCGCCCCCTCCGGGGGAAACCGTCAAGACATTGGACCGGGCATCCGCGGTGGGACTGAAGGGCGCCCCGGGATTACCGCTCAGTTGCAGTTGTGTCAGCGAGCTCAGCCCGTCGAACACCCCGTCGGGCAGCGTGGACAGGCCGTTGTCGTTCAGCTGCAACTGTGTCAGCGAGCTCCGCCCGTCGAACACCCCGTCGGGCAGCGTGGACAGGCCGTTGTTGTTCAGTTGCAGCCGTAACAGCGAGCTCAGCCCGGCGAACACCTCGTCGGGCAGCGTGGACAGGGGGTTGTCGCTCAGCTTCAGTTCTGTCAGCGAGCTCAGCCCGGCGAACACCCCGTCGGGCAGCGTAGACAGGTCGTTGCCGTTCAGCCACAGCTGTGTCAGCGAGCTCCGCCCGTCGAACACCCCGTCGGGCAGCGTGGACAGGCCGTTGTTGTTCAGCCGCAGCCGTTCCAGCGAGCTCAGCCCGGCGAACACCCCGTCGGGCAGCGTAGACAGGCCGTTGTTTCCCAGAGTCAGAGCCGTCAACGAAGTCAGCCCGGCGAAATCCCCGGCCGCGAGGGCGGTGAGGTTCGCGCGTTGCAGGGCGAGGTTGCCCGTTATGGCGGCAAGTTGGGTGTCGGTGACAACCGCGCAGTCGGTGACACCGGGGATATTGTCCAAGATCTTGGCCCGCACCGCAGGCGTGCGCCCGCAGATGTCGACGGTCGTCTGCGCGACCGCCGTCGTGGGTATCGCGAACGGCGCCAGGCTCAACACGGCGGCCAAAGCGATCTCAGGCCTCCTGCCCGGCCGTGAGGCGTCGCGCAGGTGCGAATCAGCCCGGAATCGCCGGCCGCCCCTGTTCTCCCACAATATTCCGAACAGATTCGGCGGGGTCACGTCCGGTCACTGAAGACTCGCCTGCGGACCGCTTCCCAGGGCACTGAACGCGCCCCCCGTTTGGACGTCTTCCAGCGCCGCCAGGCGGTCACGAATCAGGTCCAACTGCCATACGGGCACCGGGATCTCTGCTGGCGCGAGACTGTCCCAAAGTTCGATCACGAGCTGTGTGGGAGAAGACGGAGCGCTTCTTTCTGGATGTCCCACTTGGCCAGCATCGTTGTCAGCACTCGCCACCCTCGTGTCCGGCCTCCACCGAGTGGAGCACATAGTGGCTGACGAGGATGAGCAGTCCGGCAACCACGCCGCCGTTTGACGATTCGCGTTGTATTCATGGTCGTCTCCTGCCTTGCCGATTCAGAGCCGCGCCGGAAACGTCACCGGCGCCGTGGACGAGGATCGGCTCCGGACGCTGGGGGCCGAGCGGGGACGGCTCGCGGGCGACGCCACGGTTGGTCGGGCCCAGGTCTACACGACGGTCTGCCAGATCCTGACGCCCGAGCAGCAGGCGCGGGCCGAGGAGATCAGTAACAAGCGGAAAACGGCATTCGGTCATCACTTCCTCGCAAGGTCCTTCCGGTTTCAACTGAATCCTGTGGCAATCTGCAGTCACGCTCCACCTCCCGCGTTGTTCGCGGTAATTGGATTTATCGGAGAGTGAAATTCGCGTCTCACATGCCGCTACCGGGAGTGCACACCGTGTAAGTTTGACGGAGCCCACATCGGCGTGAGCAACACGCATTGTGCGCCATGAGTTACCCGCCGCCAATGCCTAAGTTATTAGGTGTCTGAGACATAAGAAGTTTAAGGCTCTTCTCAAACAGGCCGTGGGTGCCGCCGGCTCGCGATTCGTCCGAGACAGCGGTTACGATCATTCTGAGGATGGCGGGTAACGTCCTCCAATGACGCAACACGAGCGGCAAAAGTAGGGGACTTATATACAATTTTAGCCAAGAGGAACAACGGCCGATTATGACAACGACTTACACTGAGTGGGGCCTAAGAACCTCGTACCTGGGCTACCGCCGAAAGAGCCGAGGCGCGGCGCTCATTCACATACACCGAAGAGTGACTTCGCCGATATGATCAGGAAGGAAAGGCACGTCGCCAGGACTTGCTCTTTGGGCGAGTATCGTTGTTGTAGTGACTGCCTTGGCGTTTATGTTCGAGTGGGACGAAAAAGATGGTGACGCTCCGCATTGGTCACTCCCATTCCTCTATTCACTTCTGGTCACATATGTCTTTGCCTTGTTTGTGAACATTACTGGATGTCTCGCATAACGAGAGCGGGCGACGGGATTCGACCCGCACACACTCGGGAGGTTAGAAAAACAACCGGAGGCTCTACCATTGAGCTACGCCCGCTTTCAAGAGCGACGACGGCTGGTATTCGTTTGTAATGCCAGTCGTCAAACAGGACGACCCGATAATCCTGGCAAGTAACACCTTATGTCGTCTTACCGCTTGACAATGAGTGAACATTTTGGCTTGGACTTCAGATTTGGGCCATTTCCATTTATCTGCTTACGACTGGTAGCCAGAGTCGTGCTGCTCCTCGCCGACGGCGTTCCGGCACGAACCGTGGCCATCAAGCTCGATGTCTCCCGCCCGGCCATCGCACCTGGCGCCCGTTTTTGCTCTCGCCCCATTACCGACTTGATGAGCCTCTCGTGCTCGAGCCGGTTGTGCGCCGGGTATACCGACCCCTGCGGCACTTTGAAGACATCTCCGGAGACCTTCTCGAAGCAGCACCCCGTAGCCGTGCAAGCCACCCAGCGAGTACCGCAAAGCCCAAGTGAATGTTGGACTCTGATTCCACCTCGCCGGTGATCCACAGGCCGCGTACCCGCCGGCAGTCGTTCTTCATGGCTTCGATGCTGCCGAAATGCACTCGCGCGCGGCGCGCCGCTTCCGCCCGTGGGACCCCGGTGCGGACCAAGTCCTCCGTCTGGGCGTCGAGATGACATCGCATCTCTTCATCGAGCGAGTCCTCGAAGCGCTCGCGTTGGATCAAGGTCGTCAGGAATGAACGTCGCCGCGGGAACATGCTACATCCGTCGGGGGGCGCGGGCCTTCTGTCGGGCAGCCCCCACTCGCAACTTACTCGACGTGGTGCAGACTCCAAAATGACTTGCGCAACCATGTCTAAAGGCATGATTTATTTATGCCTCACCGTAAGCCTGCCTGTGGTCCTGGCGTTATCCGCACAACCGCTCTATGCTGAGCAATAAAGAGATGGTCTGGCTTTCCGCTGAACCGCCTGCTCGGTTCATGCGCGATCTGCGCGCCGTGGCTCAGCAATGCTGTCGTCGCGAACCCCCCCGAAGTGCCCATTGAGCGGGAGACCCATGCGACGAAGGATCTCCCAACCGGAACCCGCCACAACTACGAACCCATATCCGGCGCCGGACAAATGCCACTACCTGACCTTCCGCCCCTCAACGACCTGCGCTTTTTCGAGGCGGCCGCGCGCCACGGCAACTTCGCTGCGGCTGCTCGCGAGCTGCGCGTCACGCCGGCTGGCATCTCGTATCGCGTCAAGAGCCTCGAACGGCATCTCGGCTCGGCGCTGTTTTCGCGATTCGCCCAGGGCGTGCGCCTCAACCCACAGGGCCAAGCTTATCTGAAGGATATCCAACGCATCTTCACGGACCTCGATCAGGCGACCCGGCGCCGATGCGACCGGCGTCAGACGCCGCTTCTGAAACTGGTCGCCATCGAGGTGGTCGCCGAGAAGTGGCTGATGCCCCAGCTTGCCGGCTTCACCGCCGTTCACCCGGAGATCACCATCGAGTTCGACGTCGACCACGGCGAAGTCGATCCGGATCGCCGCGACTTCGACGTCTGGATAGCCTTCGCCGACCAGGTCCCCGACACGCTTCATTCCGAGAGGCTGCTGGAGGAAACGCTGTCTCCCGTCTGCAGCCCGGGCCTTCTGGAGGCCCGGGGACGGCCCCGGAAGCCAAAGGACCTGCGTGGCTGGCCGCTGGTATACGACCTGCACTGGACCAGCGACTGGTCCCACTGGTTCGCGCACCATGGCGTGGCGTCGGCCGATCTGTCGCAGGCTTTCGGATTCCGTCTCTACACCATGGTGGTCCAGGCCGCCGTAGACGGCATCGGCGTGGCGCTCGGTCACTCGTTGATGATCGCGCGCGAGTTGGAGCAGGGGACCGTCGTAACTCTCTTTGACTCGCCGGTCGCTACGCCGGCCCCGTATCTGCTGGTCACCGCTCCGGCGTCGCGCCGGAAACCCGAGGTGGCGGCCTTTCGAGACTGGATTCTTGCCCAGGCGTCCTTGAACACTCTCAACCTCTCTAAGGGGGGTCGGTAGCACCCGTCGTGCTCGAATCGAATCCCCCGCCCCCCTCGATACTCGATAAGCTTGGTGATTGTCGGCGGAACGAACAACTACCCTCTACGGGCCGCGTGGCCGTCGACGAACCGCCTCCACCGCCGAATCGGCTGAGAGACGAGGACTGGGTTGGGTGCCTCGCCGGCGGTGGGCGGGCTGCCGAAATCTGGCCCGGGCGGCGGCGCAGAGAGGACACCAGCTGGTCGAGGCAGCGTCTGTCCGGGCCTCGTCGACACGACACAGCACACCGCCCGACGCGGGGAACTGAACTGAAGGCCGATCTTCGAGGGTCCGTCCCAGGCAACCGCGCCCAAGGTGGACTGGCGAGGTCCAGCCACAGCAACCCCAACTCCCCTTTGACGGCTTGCGGAACCCAAGGTCTTCAGGAGGAACCTCTGTGCGACGCATCGTGATGTTCGGACTCTGCGCCTTGGCGGTGCCCATGCTGGCTGCCGGGCAAACCCAGGACGAATTCGAGTTCTGACCGGGCGCGCGGCGCCGGGTTGGACCGACGCCTCGCCAGCGACGGGATCGACCCCAATCAGGGCGGCGCACGTGATGGAGCTGCGGGCCGCGGTGGCGGCGCTCGAGTGAGCCGGCTCTCCCTTCCGTGCTCGTCTCCGCGCCGTCCTCGCCATCTGCGCCATCGGTCGGAGCCGACGCGATCGCGGGTTGCTGGAATCTCGCGGGGGTAGACACACCGTCCGCCCCCCAAGCCCGTCACGGTTGTGCATCCCGGCTCGAACACCGGGGTGCTGCTAGACGGCGGCCGTCGCCGGCGCAGCCCGCCAGCCCCCCGGCCGTCGCCCCGCTGCAAGCTCGTGCTATTCGTGATCGTTCTTGACGAAAATGGCCTTGCCAATGGCGCAAGGAAGAACAGCGAAACAGCAAGGAACGAAACCAGCGGGAGGCTCGCCGTCGTGGCTCAGAATGCGCCGTGCTCTGCCGAATCTCTGAGCGAGAGGCTGCGGCACTTAGGTTGACAGCGCGCCGCGCCACCAGCGCTGGTTTCGCGCTCCCGCGCGATGCCGGCCGGAGGCCGGCGGTCCAAGCCGTCCGCGCCGTGAGGGTCAGGAGCGGTACGCGACTCCGCGGCGCTACGCGCCGCTGTGCCGGTCTGAAGAAGACCGGCGGTCCCGTCCTCAGAACACCCAGGACAGCTTGGTGAAGACGGTCCGGTAGTTCACGAGTTCGTCGTCGAACTGCGCGGGTCCTTCCTGGTAGGCGAGCTGGAGGGAGCCGAACGGGGGAAAGAACCTCCAGACGTAGAGGAGCTGGATGGTCTCGCGCTGCAGCTCGAAAGTCGGACTCGAGAGGCTGCCGGTGACGTCGTAGCGGGTCTGGTAGAACGCCTTGAAGAACATGTCCTTGTTCACGTAGTAGGTCGCTCGCACGAAGTGGACCCAACTGCTTCGGTCGTGGGGATCGGGATCGAACCAGACGCGCTTGAGGTCGTAGGTCGCCGTGAGGGCGTCGGTGATCGTCCAATCCACGACGCCTCCGAACTGGTCGAGATCGCTGTCGAAGTTGATGCCGCGGCCGTAGTAGCCCGAAATGGAGGTGCCGGTTCGGGTGTCGAAGGTCAGCTTGACCTGATTGAGGGAGTTCCGGAAGTCCTTCTCGAAAAGCCCGGGTTCTTCGGCCTTGAACTCCTCGTCGTTGGTCAGGTCCAGACTCCACCGCCTCAGGAAGTTGAGGCCGAGCCGGTTGCTGATCTTCCAGCTTCGCAGCCGGCCGGACTGGCTCCAGAACTGGTTGTAGTTGATGGAGCCGGTCAGGTCCTGCAGCCCGTTCCGGTTGATCCAGAACTGCTTCCGCACGTTCGAGTCCACCTCGCGCCGGTCGTCGTCCCGAATGAAGCCGACCCGGTTCATGTTCTCCCGGACGTTCTCCCCGACGTGCGTGTAGCGGACGTGGAAATGACCGGTCTGGGAGTCGTAGGAGGGCCGGAAGAAGTACGTCCATGCCCCTTCGTCGTGGGCGCCGTACGACCGGATGGCCTGTGAAGTCATGCCGAGGTAGTCCGAGAAGAACAAGGTCCCGACGAGTCCCACCGAGCCCTCGCTCGTCCCGTCGAAGGTGCGGTTCGCTCCGATCACCCCGACGTTGGAAGCTCCCCCGATCTCCCGGCTCAGCCGAAACGCGGAGTAGAGCGCACCCGGTCCGGCGTTAGAGGTGACGGTCTCCGAATCCGTCTGGCTGGCGAGTCCGTTGACCCTCCACTTGCCGACCTTGCCGTTGACCTTCGCGCCCCACTGCATGTCGCCGATCCGACGGGAGTAGAACTGCACGATGCGGGTCCGGTAGCTCTCCGTGCCTTCCAGAAAGAAGGGGCGTTTCTCTGGGTACGAGAGCTCGTAGCGAGTGAGGTTCACCTGCTCGACGTCGGCCTCGACGGTCGCGAAATCCGGGTTGAAGGAGAAGTCGATCCCGATATTGCTGGACGGCGCATAGCGCAGATCGAGTCCGAACTCGGTGGTGGCGTCCTGCGTCTCCTGAAGAGCGCCCTGCACGTAGGGGATGAAGGCGTAGCTCTTGGTGATGACCTCGGTCAGATCAAGGCCGGTGACGGCGCCGATCTCGTCGATCCGAAACCACTCCGAAAGGCCCGGGATCCAGTGGCTCTGCTCCAGATTCCTGGGGAGGTAGCGGATCGCATTGAAGCCCCAGGTGGAGGTTTCCCGCGCGAAGCGGACCGTTTCGAAGGGGATGGCGACCTCGGCGGTCCAGCCTCGATCGCTCGTCGCGCCCGCCGACAGCCAGTTGGCGTCCCACGTGATGTCGCGCGTGCGCCCGTTGTCCGCCCAACGTTCGTCCTGCTGAGTGCCCAGCGAGTTCACCATGAACACGTAGGCGTTGTTGTCGTCATCGAACGTGTCGAGGACGAGCGCCACGGCGTCGTCCTCCCACACCTCGCCGTCGCGCCTGGTGACCGTGCGGGAGATGGCGTCGGGATCCGTGTCGCGGCTCTCGATCCCGAAATAGACCATCCGTTCGTCATAGAGGATGCGAATGACGGTGCGTTGGGAGGCGGGTGCGCCGGCGACCGGCTGGAGCTGGGTAAAGGTCTCAATGGAGGCCGCCCCGTCCCACGCCGCCTCGTCCAGTACGCCGTCGACTTCGATGGGTTCCGACGTTCTCGCGGCTCCGATCTCTTGGGCAGCAAGCCCGGAACTCCACGCCAGCGCCAGCGTCGCACCGAGAGCAGTAGCCAGACGATTGCAGTCGGACCATCGTTCGTCAGATGCCACTTGCCGGCTCCATCCTGTCCTTTCGACCCGCCGACGGCCGAAAGCCCTGTCAGTTTCCTCCATCGAACGATGGCAGTACGTGTGGGGCCTCGTCGAGATACCAACGCTCGGCGAGTGCCAGATCCTGCACCGACGCAAACGTCAGCCGGACCGGCAGGGTCACGTCTTGTCGCTGAAGACTCGCTTGCGGACCGCTTCCCAGGGCACTGAACGCTCCCCCGGTTGGACGTTTTCCAGCTCTGCCAAGCGGTCACGAATCAGGTCCAACTGCCATTCGGGCGCCGGGATCTCTGCTGGCGCGAGACTGTCCCAGAGTTCGACCACAAGCTCGATTCGCTCCTGTGGGGGAAGATGGAGCGCTTCCTTCTGGATTTCGGACTTACCCGGCATCGTTTCAGCATAGCCGTGCTTCCGGGGCGCCGAAGAGGTCTGGCCGGGTCATTGCAGCCCGCCATGCTCGACATCGTCAGATGCCACGGGGCCGACTCCACCTCCGGTCCCGACGGGGCCGGCCATGCGGCCGCGGGGCGGTGCCGGGCCCCACCGGGAGAAACCCCCATGATCGGGTCGGCCCGTCCACCCCGCCCGCATGAAAAAGGTGGTGTGGAACTGATGCTGGCCGGGTTCGGCGTCATGGCCGCAGGTTTCGCGCTCCCGCGCGATGCCGGTCGGAGACCGGCGCTCCTGTCGCGCGCCATCCTGCCTTGAGAGAGATGCGCCAAGAAGAGAGCCATCCCGACGGTTCCGGTAGTTCACGAGTTCGTCGTCGAACTGCGCGGATCCCTCTTGGCCCTTTCGGTGGCCGCTAACAGCCTGTGGTGAAACCCACGTGAGCGCCGAGACGGGCGAGGCGCCCGGCTGACAAGGCGCGCGAGGGAGGAATACCGGGTGTATTTCGACCGAAGCGCAACGCAGAGCCCCGCGAAGCGGGGCGGTTCAGCCGGGATGCATCGCCTGTCGAACGCCGCGTGGGTTTTGCCACAGGCTGTTAGCGTGGCACCGGCTTGTCGAGTGAGTCCCATCCATAGGCTCGTTCGACCCGCGCCGTCAATTCGTCGAGAACGACACCCCCGCGATCACCATTCGTCATGATCGCCACGCCGTATCCCTTCACCTTGTGCGCGAGCAGCGTTGCTCGGAAACCCCAGTTCGAGCCGCCATGTCCGAAGTACCAGCCCTGTCCGCGTTTGGAAACGCGGAACCCGACTCCATAGTCTCCGACACCCACCGGGTTGACCATCTGCTGGGCGCCCAGGGCGGACAACACCGTTCGGTCCCGCCCCTGGAGCGCCTGCTGAACATCGATGGCGAACTTCGCCAGGTCGGTGGGCGTGGTCCACAGGCCGGCGGCGGCCAACTCGGGATAGACGTGCCACTTCGCGTCCTTCGGTTGGCCGTTGCCGTCGTGGGCCCGGGCGGCGTTCGAGTCCAACTCCGCGCTCAGGGGCTGCTCGAATGTGCTGCGTGTCATTCCGATCGGCCCCAACACCCATTCGTTGAGCAACTCGGGGAAGGGTTTCCCGGTCGCGTCGGTCAGGGCGAGCTCCATCATCGTGACGCCGCCGCCGGAGTACTGGAACGCCGTCAGGGGCTCTCGTTCGAGAAGAACCGGACCAACATTGGACGGCCGCTCCCCGTTCAGGATCTGAACGGTCGTCGGTCGCGGGGCGTCGGGGTGGTAGCCCGGAAAACCGAACCCGTCCCCGGTTCCCGACGTGTGGCTTGTGAGGGTACGGGGAGTCACCGGCCGGTTGCGGGTGTGACGGGTCCCGGGCAGGCGCCAGGAGGTAAGGATTTCGTTGATGTCGTCGTCGAGTGAGAACCGCCCCTCCTCGCCCGCCCGAACGACGGCCATGGCCGCCACCGGTTTGCTGATGGACGCAGCCTGGAACAGCGTCTTGGTGTCGACGCGGGCGCCGGCCGCGACGTCGGCGATCCCGTAGCCTTTGGCCCAGTGGATCCGGAAGTCCCGGATTACGGCGACGCTGACCCCGGGCACCCCGGCCCGACTCATGATCTCTTCGAGCGTGTAGGGATCCAGACCCTGGCGGTTCGGCTGCTGCGGACGCTCGATCGTCCGGATCTTGGCGTCCACGCCATCATCCTGAACAACGGCCGCGGTCCACGCGCCGATGGGAACGAACAGGACAAGCGAGAACAGCCAGCGGGTCTTCATCGGGGACCTCCGTGAGGTACGTTGGATTCTGAGGCAGGGATCTGTCATGGCGTCATCAAGGCAAGCCAGCCTGGGAGCGTCATGAAGCTTGGGTCACCGAGTCCGGCGCGCCGCTGCGAAGAGGCGGGTCGATCGGGAACAGAGTACCCGTGCGATCCGCGGCCTGGGTTGCGCGATTCGCCAGCCTGCGGATCCTCACCAGGAGAACCGGGGCGATGCCGGCCTGGGGGCCGGCGGTCCTTCTCTCGGCCGCCGCTGGCTCAGGGGACAGATCGCGTACATTCTCGATCGGACGAGCCCCGGGTTTCCGTGCGCAACACCTACCGCCGGACTGCCATTCACGAGCCGAACCGGGGCTACGGGAGTCGTAACTGATGGTCGAGCGCTGTCCGAACTGCGGATCCGAACGGGTAGAGCGCTACTGCGCCTCCTGCGGGCAGCGCGCGGGCGACCTCCGGACGTCGATCAGCGAATTCCTTCGCGAAGCGGTGGACGAGGTCTTCTCGCTCGATTCCCGCGTCTGGCGGACGCTCATCGCGCTGTTCCGCCATCCCGGCTTGTTGACCGCGGACTACCGGCGAGGGCGGCGCGCCCGGTTCGTGACGCCGCTGCGGCTCTATCTGCTGGTCAGCTTCGTGACCTTCCTGTTCCTCGTGTTCGTCGCGCCGAACAGCGTGCTCGATGCAACCGGCACGAATCCCTGGGCGCCGCTGAGGATCGGTTCGGGTCCTCTGCCATTGGATCTACCGGCCGCGGAGGCGCCGGTCCCTGACGGTGCCGTTGAAGACGGCGACCTGGCGCCGACCGGCGAAGATAACCCCGGGTGGTATTCGCAACATGTGCTACGGCCCGCGCTCGAGGCTCCGGAACGGGCACAGAGGCTCTTCCACCAACGGGTCCAGTGGACGGTATTCGCGCAGGTTCCCCTCTTTGCCGTATGGCTCAGGCTGCTGTACCGGCGACGCGAGCGCTTCTTCGTCCCGCACCTGGTATTCGCCCTGCACTTCCACACGCTGGCGTTCGTGCTGCTGGTGGCCGGAACCGCCGGGACCCTGATCCTCGGAACCCAGATCCCTTCCGTGATTGCCTATCTTGCCGTCGTCGCGATGCTCTTCCTTTCACTCCGGCGGGTCTATGCCGAGGGGGTGCTGAAGACCCTCGTCAAGCAAACCGCCCTGGTGTTCGTGCACGCATGGGCGATCTTGTTCGGATTGATGGCGCTCCTGACCGCCACCGGACTGACGGCGTAATCGGCCGGATCAGACCGGCGGCGTCGCCGGCGAGCTGGTGATGCCGGCCGGCTATCGGCGTTCTAAGCCGTCCCCGCGCTTCTTCCCGATCGGCCGGGCGCGTTTCGCGGCCCTGTCGGGCCGCGGCGCCGGTTTGAAGACCGGGCGTTCTCCGGGGCCGCGCCATCCGTGCTGCGTGCAACTCTTGACCGGGAACCCGCTCCGGCCATAATCTCCCCGCGCGAGAGAGGGGATTTCCGGCCGGGTTGCGGAATCCCTACCAATGGCGCTCCCCAGGAGGAGGTCCTGATGCTGAAGCGAATTCCGCTGATCGGGTTGGCCGCGCTCCTGCTGGCCGCACCGGCGTTTGCGCAGGACGACGGGGGCGTGAGCACCGTAGGGCTCGACACCCTCTTCGTGTTGATCTCGGCGTTCCTGGTGTTCCTCATGCAGGCCGGGTTCGGGATGCTCGAGGCGGGGTTCATCCGGGCCAAAAACACCTGCAACATCCTCACGAAGAACTTCCTCGACTACTGCATGGCGTCGATCGGGTTCTTCGTGTTCGGCTACGCCATCATGTTCTCGGAGGGAAACCCCTTCTTCGGAACCAGCGGTTTCTTCCTGGTGGGCGCCGAGTCGGGCGCTGACGTACCGATCTGGGCCTTCTGGTTGTTCCAGGCGGCGTTTTGCGGCGCGGCCGCGACCATCGTGGCCGGCGGAATGGCGGAGCGGATGAAGTTCCCCGCCTATCTCGCCTACTCCTTCATCATTTCCTCGTTCATCTACCCGATCGTCGGCCACTGGACCTGGGGTGGGGGTTGGCTCGCCCAGCTCGATTTCTTCGACTTCGCGGGCTCCACGGTCGTCCACCTCACCGGAGGCGCGACGGCTCTGGTCGGCGCCATGCTCCTGGGGCCGCGGCTGGGGCGTTTCAACGCCGACGGCACCGCGAATGCCATTCCGGGCCATTCCGTACCGCTGGCATCCCTTGGCGTCTTCATCCTCTGGTTCGGCTGGTTCGGCTTCAACCCCGGATCCGCCCTCGCGGTCGGTGACGGAGAGTTGATCTCCCTGATCGCGATCAATACCAACCTCGCGGCCGCGGCCGGAGCGGTGACCACGACCTTCCTTTCCTGGACCCTGTTCGGCAAGCCTGACCTCTTCTTCACGATGAACGGGGCGCTCGCCGGCCTCGTTTCCATTACCGCGTCCTGCGCGGTGGTGAGTCCCGCGTCCGCCATCTGGATCGGCGTGACGGGCGGGTTCGTGATCGTTCTCGGCGAGCGGCTCATGAACATCATCAAGGTGGACGACCCCTGCGGCGCCTTCCCGGTGCACGGCCTCTGCGGCATCTGGGGAACGCTGACGGTCGGGCTCTGGGGACGGGAAGCGCTCGGACTCGCCAGAGAGGGCCTCTTCTATGGCGGAGGGTTCGAGCAGCTCGGCATCCAGGCGCTCGGCACCTTTGCATCCGGTTTGTTCGTGTTCATCTCCATGGGGATGGTGTTCATCGCCATCAGGGCCGTGCTCGGCCTTCGCGTGGATCGGATGGAGGAGATCCGCGGTCTCGACATGAACGAGCACGGGATGGAGTCCTACACCGGCTTCCAGATTCTGGGTTCCTGACGGGAACTTTTTTCAAGGCTGTTACGACATGAAGCTAGTCACCGCCCTGGTGCAACCCGAAGTGGTTCCCCTGGTTCAGGAGGAACTCTTCGGCGCACAGATCAACAAGTTCTCGATTACCGCGGGAGTCGGCCACGGAACCCAGAAGGGATACGAAGCCACCTTCCGCGGGGTGCAGACGCAGGTGAACATCCTGAAGCGCGTCCGCATTGACGTTGCGGTGAACGAGGACTTCGTGGAACGTGCGGTGCAGGCGATCCTGCGGGCCGCGCAAACGGGACAGGCCGGCGACGGGAAGATCTTCGTCACCGACCTCCACGACTGCATCCGGATTCGAACCGGTGAGCGCGGCTCGCAGGCTGTCGGCTGACGGTTTCCCATGTCTCTTCGCGACGTCCGCCGCGTCATCACCGACCAGAAGATCCGGTTCGTGGACTTCCGCTTCACCGACCTCCTGGGCGGCTGGCGCCACATTTCCTACGCCATCGAGGCCTTTGACGAGGACATGTTCGTCCATGGGATCGGCTTCGACGGTTCGTCGGTACGCGGCTTCCAGGGCATCGAAAACAGCGACATGCTGCTCCGCCCCGATCCGGACAGCGGCTTCATCGATCCTTTCTACAAGGATCCGACGATGGTCTTCATCTGCAACGTCAAGGATCCGGTGGACCTCAGCCTGTACTCACGCGATCCGCGGAACATCGTCGAGAAGGCCACGCGTTTTCTGGAGACTTCCTCGATTGCGGATACGTGTTTCGTGGGCCCGGAAGCGGAGTTCTATATCTTCGACGATGTCCGGTTCGATCAGACCGTGAACGAGGCCTTCTATCACGTGGACTCCGGCAGCGGCGCCTGGAACGTCGGACGCGTCGAAAACCCGAACCTCGGCCACAAGCCGGGCCTGAAGCAGGGCTATTTCCGGATGCCGCCCACGGATCCCTATCAGGACGTGCGCTCCCAGATGGTGACCAATCTGCGGGACTGCGGGGTCGATGCGGAACTGCACCACCAGGAAGTCGGAAGCGGCGGGCAGTGCGAGATCGGGCTCAAGTACCAAACCCTCAGCCACATGTCGGACGCCATGATGAAGTTCAAGTACGTCGTGAAGAACACCGCCCACCGGCATGGAAGAACCGCGACCTTCATGCCGAAGCCGCTCTTCGGTGACAACGGTTCCGGAATGCACTGCCACATGAGCCTGTGGAGGAAGGGGCAGAACCTCTTCTACGATGCCGACGGGTACGCTGGCCTCAGCGATATGGGGATTCACTTCATCGGCGGCATCCTGAAACACGCGGGGTCGCTCCTGGCCTTCACCTGTCCCACGGCCAACTCCTACCGGCGCCTCGTTCCCGGGTTCGAAGCTCCGGTGAAGCTCGTCTACTCCCAGCGCAACCGCTCGGCGGCGATCCGGATCCCCATGTACTCGGCAAGTCCCGGCGCGAAGCGGATCGAGTTCCGCTGTCCCGACCCGAGCGCCAACCCGTACCTGGCGTTTTCCGCCATCATGATGGCCGGGATAGACGGCATGAAGAATCGCATCGTGCCTCCCGATCCGGTGGACCGCGACCTCTACGAGATGCCCGAAGAGGAGCAGCGCAAGATCGGCGACACGCCGCCGACGCTGAAGGCGGCGCTCGACGCCCTGGAAGAGGACAACGACTACCTGCTGCGGGGCGATGTCTTCACGCCGGATGTCATCGAGACCTGGGTGCGTTACAAGCGGAGCCACGAGCTCGCCTACTTGGACCAGCGTCCGCACCCGGCGGAGTTCGCTCTCTACTATGACTGTTGATTCTCGTGAGGAATCCCGCCGCCGGACCTCGAATTCGAGTGTCCGGCCAGCGACCAGGGAGGCCCTTTCATGACCCCAGGAACCATTGGAATCGCCCTTGCCCTCGGGATAACCGGAATACTGGCGATCGTCATCTTCATCCGCGCCCACGTGGTGGTCTGCGCCCCCAACGAGGCGGTGATCTTTTCGGGAAGGAAGAAGGGATACCGGATCGTTCGGGGCGGCCGCGGTTTCCGCCGGCCCCTCCTCGAAACGGTGTCGCGGATCTCCCTGAACACCATTCCCATTGATGTGACGGTCAAGAAGGCGCTCTCCGCCGGAATGATTTCCCTCAACGTGGACGGCATGGCGACCGTGAAGATTTCCGGCGATCCGAAGGGCGGGCTCGAAAACGCCGTGGAGCGTTTCCTCGGCAGGAGTCAGCACGAAATCCAGTCCGTGGCGAGGCAGACGCTCGAGGGAAGCCTGCGCGGAGTGCTCGCGACCCGGTCCCCCGAGGAGGCGAACGCCGAACGCCTGGGGGTCGCCGAGGCGGTGTCCGAATCCGCGCAGAAGGACTTCTCGCAGCTCGGCCTGGTGCTCGACACCTTCAAGATCCAGAACCTGTCCGACACCGAGGGGTACCTCGACGCCATCGGGCGGAAGCGCAGCGCCATGGTCAGGCGGGATGCCAAGGTGGCCGAGGCCCGGGCCGACTCCGAGGCGCGGGATGTCGCGGCGAACGCCAGGATGGACGCGGTGGTCGCCGAGACGAAGGCGGAAGAGGCCATTGTGGACGCCGAACACCGCGTCCGGATGCGGCGGGCCGAGCGGGCGGCCACCGCGAATCAGGCCGAGCAGGTCGCCGAAGTGGCGAAGCGCATGTCGCGCGTCGAGGAAGAGCGCCGGCTCGAAGCCATCCGGGTGGAGCGCAACAAGCTGCGGGAGAGCGCCAACACCATCGTCCCGGCCGAAGCGGCGAGTCAGGCCCAGGAGCTGACCTCCCGGGGAGAGGCGTCCCGTATCCGGGAGAACGGGAAAGCGACCGCCCAGGCCCTGGCCGAGATCAAGGCCCAGTGGACCGACGACACGACCCGGGAAATCATGCTGCTGCAGATGCTTCCCCAGCTCCTCGACAAGGTGACCCACGTGCTCCACGACAACCTCCATGTCGAAAGACTCACGGTGGTGGATTCCGGGGGCGGCGACGCGCTTCCGAACCACGTGCGCGGCCTCACCGGTTCCATCGCTGCCTTTCTGGAGCAGTTGAAGACTTCGACGGGCGTGGACGTGCCGGCGCTGCTCCGCGGCAGCGGAAACGGCGACGACGACGAGGGTGGAGCGAAGCGCGGTTCAGCCCGGGGCCCGCTAGGGCACAAGGGTCATTGACGACGGCCCGCTGAGGCTACAAAAAAACGCGGAGAAGCGGGCGGCGCGGTCCGCCCGCCGAGGTGGCCTTCAGGGACGCCGGATCGCCTTGGCGATTCCGGCCGCGAGTTCTCGTTCGCCTGCGAGATAGCGCCGGCCGATCACCTTCAGCGCCTCGCCGAGACGGTACACGAGCGGCATGCCGGTCGGAATGTTCGTTCGCTGGATTTCCGCAGGTCCCAAGGCCTCGAGGTGCATGATCAGCGCGCGCAGGCTGTTGCCGTGGGCGACCACCAGAACCGGACCCGAGGCGAGATCCGGAACGATTCGCTGCTCCCAGTAAGGAATGACCCGGCGCCCGGTGTCCTGAAGGGATTCCCCGCGAGGTAGCCGCTCATCGGGAACCGCCGCGTAACGCTCGTCGAATCGCGGATTCCGCGGATCGTCGAAATCCACCAGGGGTGGCCGGTCAGCGAAGCTGCGCCGCCAGGAAAGTGTCCTTTCCGGGCCGAACTCGCGTTCCGTTTCCGCCTTGCCCTTCCCCTGGAGCGCCCCGTAGTGCCGTTCGTTCAGTTCCCAGGCGTACCGGGTCGGGATCGCCGGAGACTCCAGCCGGACCAGGACCTCCTCGAGCGTGTGAATGGCGCGCTGGAGGACGGAGGTGTGCGCAACCGCCGGAACGATTCCGGCATCCCGCAGTTCTTCGCCGGCCCGGCGCGCCTGCTCCCGCCCGGTTTCGGTGAGCGCTACGTCGGTCCAACCGGTGAAGCGGTTCTTCCGATTCCAGACGCTCTCCCCGTGGCGGAGGAGGACAAGAATTCGTTCGGGAATTCGTTCGGGAATTCGTTCGGGGATTCGTTCGGAACCGCTCATCCGGTCGGGACGAGCGTGATCTCGCTGGCTGCCGGGGCCGCCGGGATTCCGAGCTGTTTCGCGTTCTCCTCGAACATTTCGGAGAGCTGCTGTGCCTGCCGGTCGTAGGCCGACCCGTCATCCCAGGTCTGGCGAGGATCGAGCACCCGGGAAGGAACGCCGGGGCATTCACGGGGAATGTCGAGACCGAAGACCGGTTCCCGGCTGAACCCCGCCCGATCGATTTCTCCGCTCAGCGCCCCCCGGACCAGTTGGCGCGTCAGGGCGAGGGGCATGCGGTCGGCAACCCCGCAGGGACCGCCGGCCCAGCCGGTGTTCACGAGATAGCACCGCACGTCGTTATCCTCGATGCGGCGTCCCAGCAAGCGCGCGTACGCCTCGGGCCGCCGCGTCATGAACGGCGCTCCGAAGCAGGCGCTGAACGTCGCTTGGGGTTCCTTGATTCCCCGTTCCGTCCCGGCGACCTTTGCGGTGTAGCCGGAGAGGAAGTGATGCATGGCCTGCTCGGCGGTCAGCCGCGAGATGGGAGGAAGTACGCCGAAGGCGTCGGCGGTCAACATCAGCACGACTTCGGGTTGTCCACCGGCCCCCGTCCTGGAAGCGCTCGGGATGTGGGTCACGGGGTACGAGGCGCGGGTGTTTTCGGTGAACTCCGCACTGTCGAGGTCCAGCCGGCGGGTGTCCTCGTGCACCACCACGTTTTCGAGAATGGTGCCGAACTTCCGGGTGGTGGCGTGGATTTCCGGCTCCCCGGTCCGGGAAAGCCGGATTACCTTGGCGTAGCAGCCGCCTTCGAAGTTGAAGACACCGTCAGCCCCCCAGCCGTGCTCGTCGTCACCGATCAACGTTCTTCCGGGATCCGCTGAAAGCGTCGTTTTTCCGGTTCCCGAGAGGCCGAAGAAGATGGCGAGATTGCCGCCGTCGGCGTCGCAGTTCGCCGCGCAGTGCATCGGCAATACGTCGCGTTCCGGCATCAGCCAGTTCATGACCGAAAACACCGATTTCTTGATCTCGCCCGCATAGGCGGTGCCGCCGATCAGGATTTCCTTCCGCTCGAAATTGACGATGACGAAGACCTCGGAACGGGTGCCGTCCTGATCCGGCGCGGCGCGGAACCCGGGCGCTGCGATGACCGTGTACTCCGGCAGGTGCTCCCCCAGCGTGTCGCGGTCTCTCGTCCGCACGAACATGTTGCGCGCGAACAGGCTCTGCCAGGCCTCCGTGGTGATGACCCGCAGGGGCATGCGGAAGCGGGGATGGGCGCCCACGTAGCAGTCCTGGACAAACAGATCCCGTCCCTGAAGGAACGCGGTGAGGCGCCAGCGCAACTGCGCGTAGCGCGACTCCGGGAATGGCTGATTGTGGGGGCCCCACCACACCTCGTCGTTCGTCGCCGGGCCGCCGACCACGTACTTGTCGGAAGGCGAACGGCCGGTGAACTCCCCGGTACGGACCACGATCGGCCCGCCGTGCGCAAGAGTCGCCTCCCCGCGAAAGACGGCTTCCTGGGTCAGCGCGGCGCTCGAGAGGTTCCAGAAGATGCGGCGGGGGTAGCGGATACCGGCAAGCTGCAGGTCGTGGCGACTCCGGGCGAAACCGAAATGTTCTGTTGCTAGATGGGTCAATGCGGGGAATACGGACGGGGAGCGAAATCGGCGGCGTAGATGGAAGGTGCTGCCGGCCTGGGACCGCTGCGCGGTCGGCTGGCGTGCTCCAGGCGTCGCAAACCGCCCCTTACGGCACCGGGGTCTCCCGCCGGACGACTCGATCAGGAGTCGGGAGGCGTTGATTCTAGTAGTTGGTGGCGGAACCCACGTGAGCGCCGAGGCCGGTGAGGCGCCGGGCTGACAAGGCGCGTGAGGGAGGAATACCGGGTGTATTTCGACCGAAATGCAACGATGAGCGGCGCGCAGCGACGCGGTTAACAGCCGGTGGCGGAACCCACGTGAGCGCCGAGGCCGGCGAGGCGCCCGGCTGACGAGGCGCGTGAGGGAGGAGCCCCCACCGGGAGAACTGGCCCGGGTGTATTTCGACTGAAACGCAACGATGAGCGGCGCGCAGCGACGCGGTTCAGCCGGGATGGATCGCCGGCCGAGCCCCCACCGGGAGAACTGGGCCGCGCGGGTTTCGCCACCGGCTGCTGGTGCCGAATTCGAACGCCGGCGTGCGCCGGGTGGTGCTCCATTCGGCCGCCGTTTTGGCTCTGACCGATCATCCGCTGGCGGTTGGCTCCCCTTCGTCGAGCCCGCTCTGGATGGCGTTCCGGACCCGGTCCATCAGAGCCCCGATCTGCCGGCGGTCCCGGCCGTCGATTCCCTCGGTCTCTATGGGGTCGTGATACCGGACCTGGATGGTTCCCGGATAGATGAGCTTGCCGCGCGGGGGAAGGATGTCCCTGGCCCCGGTAACCGTGATGGGCACGATCGGGACCTCCGCCTGGATTGCGAGACGGAATCCGCCCGTTTTGAACGGGCCAAGTTCCCCGGTGCGACTACGGGTTCCTTCGGGCGCGATCACGAACGATCGACCACCCTTGAGAGCGGTGACCGCCGCTTCGAGGCTCTTTCGGGCTGCCTTCACACCCGACCGATCCACGGGCGTGAATCCCGCGGCGCGGAGGCCCCAGCCGAGCAGCGGCACCCGGAATGACTCTTTCTTGATGAGCGTTCCGTTGGCTTTGGGCAGGAGGTAGAGCACCTGCGGCATGTCCGTCAGCGACTGGTGGTTCGGCATGTACACCCGAGTACGGAACGGTTCGACACGCCACCGGTCCACTTCGTGCATCCGGATTCCGCCAACGAACCAGAGAACGGCAATGATCTGGCGTCCGATCTCGTAGCCAAGACGATGCCGGCCGCTGAAGACATCCCCTAGCGGCATCAGGAACGCCCCGAGAAACAGCAGAATCGGCAAAACCGCGGCGATCCCAATGGTGCCGAGGATGGCGCGTACGGTCCGTAGTGGCCTGCGCCGGACAGACTCTCGAACCATGAGTATGGGCCGCTCAGGCAGTCACGCGCCGAATTCTGTTCCGGCGCGGATGGGCTCGTCTAGCAGCGTGCGGAGGAAGTCGCCTGGCGCCAGGCCGAGCCCGCGGCGCCGAGCGCCGCTCGGGAGGGGTATCCCCTCGAAACGAAAGACGGTGGAGCGGATCGCGAAGCGATGCGCTCCGCCATCCAGAGAGGGAAACGCCCCGCATCCGACCGATTCCGCAGACGTGGGGTGTTTCCCGTCGTGATCGCGAGCGGGGTGCTTCCCCCCGGGCGCTAGTAGCGGTTTATCGAGATGGAGACGGGACGCCGCCCGCTGTCCAAGCCCTTGGCCACCCGCCGCCGCTTGGGCGGTCGCAGGGGCACTACGCTGGTGGCGGCGCCGGCGGCGCTTCCTTCGCGCTCTCCCTCTCGGGCCTCGTGGCCAACCATTCCGTTCCGGCTCCGGCGCAGCGCCTCCACGACCTTGCGTTCCACCGCCTCGAGGGTCTCGTTGGCGACTTCGGCGACCTCGGTCACGGTGAGCTGGTGCGCCCGGTCGAGCATCCGCTTCTCGCGGAAGGAAAGGGTCTTGCGCTCGCTCAGGTAGAAGAGACCTTTGAGGACGCCAGCGACCTCCACCGGAGAACCGCCCTTCATGCGGTCGGAGTTGTCCTTGTAACGGGTCTTCCAGTTGACCTGTTCATCCACCGCGCCGTTTTCGAGGACGTCGAGAACCTCCTCGACATCACCTTCGGTCATGATCCGGCGCAGCCCGACTTCATCAACCTTTTCCACCGGCACCATGACCAGTGTGGACTTCGCCAGCAGGCGCAGACGATAGAAGCTCGGCCCCGCCGCCCCGTTGGTGAGTTCAATGCTCTCGACGACGCTGATCCCCTGATTCGGGTAGATCACCTTGTCTCCCACTTCAAACCGCATCAATACTCAACGACGCCTCCCGGATAGCATTTTTAGTACGCGAACCAGTGATGATACCACACTCGGAAAGACCCTGACTACTGGCACTCTTGGGATTTGGTGACTTTGTCCACTTGCCGGGGTTGGCTTTCGGAACCTCGCCGTTGCCCGCCGCCGGGTGAGAGGTACGAATGACGGCCCTCGTGACGTCTCCTTCAGGGTCGAGGACGCTTGGGAGGAGGGATCGTCAACAGCCGGTGGCGCAAGTCGCGCAGCGTCAAATTGCGGCGTGCAGCGCCGCAGGCGACGTGTGGGGAGGGATTTCCCCAAGACGGTGGGGTGCATCGCGGAACGATTTGCGCCGCCATTGTGTGGGGGAAAGCACCCGCAACCAAAGATCTGAGACTTGGCGCGTTTCCGGTCATGGACGCGATCCGGGGTGCTTTCCCCACGGGCCGTGGGTAGACTGTCCTTCCGAGCGCCGGTCCGGCGGTGACTTCGGGGGATAGCCGGAGTGGCGGAATTGGTAGACGCACGGGACTCAAAATCCCGCGGTCCCTGGGGCCATGAGGGTTCGAGTCCCTCCTCCGGCACCAGCCCCCTGCTCGCCGCGCTGGGCTCCGTGACCCGATGATCCATCCCGAACTCCTGGAAATCCTCTGCTGCCCGGAGACGCGCCAACCGGTAAGGGTGGCGCCTGCGGCGCTGGTGGAATCCGTGAACCGCGCCATCCGCGACGGAAGTCTTGAGGTGCCGGCCGGCACTGCGAAGCCCGAGGCCGTGGACGGCGGCTTGGTTCGGGAGGACGGGAAGTTTCTCTACCCCGTCCGGAACGGGATTCCGATCATGCTGATCGAGGACCGGATCCCGATTTCCGCGCTCGGGGACGTCCCCGCAGAGTCAGACCAGGATGTTGAAGAGGGCGGCGACTCCGGTCATCATCCAGTGGAGACTGGTTCCGGGTCCTGAGAGCAGGGCCTGCCGGAGCGAACCGGGCGGCTCCGTCATCCGGGCGGCTGCCCCCGTCTCGTCTCCCATCAGGGGCGGTTCCGCGGTCCGCTGGAACACGTCGTCGTAGAGGCGTTCCAGTCGCTCGTCGGTGCGGGTGAGCGAGGCGTCGAGCCACCAAAACCACAGCGCGATCGGCAGAGCTGCCAGGCGCAGCAACAGCCATCCCTGCAGAGCGCCGACGCCCATGGCGCCCGCCACCACGGCGACGCTCCCGCGCTTCAACCAGAGCGACCTGCTGGCCACCGAGGCTCGCGCGGTCTGAATCCGGTCCAAAGCCCCGTCCCGTTCCGTGCGCCGGGGCTTCGGCGGTTCGGCGCGCAAGCGGGGACGGCCAGTTACCGGCATCTCAGCAACGAGTCAGCGACGGCCTTGGCAGCGGGGGGCGAAAGTCGGCCCGTGTCCGCCGGCGGCGCGGAGCGCCGCCGGAGTGGGGCGTGCGAAGGGGTGCTTTGCCACGGGCTGCTAGTGAACCGTCGAGGAATCGGTCCCCTGGGGTCGGGGGACATTCTCGTTTTCGGCCTGCTCTACGGCGTGCAACTGGGTTTCGAGCATCTTGATGAGGGCAGGGACAATCCGGAAGGGAAGCGTGATCCGCGTCTTGGGATCCGCGAGCACGACAGGCTCCCCGGTCGCATCGGTATGGGAAAGATCCTCCGGCTGAATGCCCGTGAGACTACAGAAAGTGAGCGTCAGGTCGAACGGCGAATGCGTTGCTTCGCAGAAGTTCGCATACACCTCCGGACACTGGACATCGCGCCGAGCCTTGATCTTGAACGTTTTCTTCATGTCCATAAACATCTCCAGCAATGGGATCTCCAACTCGGAGGTTACCGTCGGTAGCGGGGGGCGGACTTGAACCGCCGACCTAAGGGTTATGAGTCCTTCGCTCTGACCGGCTGAGCTACCCCGCCAACCGATATTTCGTCGGAACCGGCCAACTTTATCACCGCGCCAGCTTGGCACGCCGGTTGCGTTTTAGTGCGTTGTCTCGCGCCCCAAGGCGCGGAAAGGAGCCATTCTCATGAAGAAGATCGAGCGCCCCACGCCGGTTCGGCTCGGCCCGTTCCGGACTCTCCTGGTGGCCGTGCCGTTTGGCCTCGCCTCCGTCGGACAGGCAGCGGCGGAACCCCGCCCGGAGCCGGATGCCCGCGTCGCCGCCGTTTCGTCCGCGGAGGCCGGAATTGAGTCGGCGGTTCAGCCGGACCGCGAGCGGATGGCGCGCCGGTTCGAGCGCCGGACGGTGATTCAGGAACGTCGCATCCGCCGCAGCGGGCGCCGCGAGGGGCGCCGTGACGCCCGCCGTGACTCCGGCCGTGACTCCCGCATGGATCAGGCCGGACGCTGGTTCGGACGCCGGGCGGCCGCGGCGCTGGACCTCACTGACGAGCAGCGCGATCAGATGCGACAGGCGATGCGCGAAAACGGCGACAACCGCCGGGACAGCCGGCGCGAGATTGCCGACGCGCGGCGCTCTTTCCGTCAAGCGGCGCGAGACTCAGAGAGGACCGCAGAAGAGATTCAGGCGCTCGGAGAGGCTCTCGGGAAGGCCCAGGCCGATGCAGTCGTCCGGGGACGCGCCGATCGGGACCGGCTGGCCGGCATCCTGACCGAAGAGCAGCGTGAGCGGCTCGCGCAGATGCGCCGGAACCGCGGCGAGCGCGGCCGCCCCGAACGGCGGAACCAGCCGGAAGCGCGGAGCCGGCGAGGCGCGCGCGGCACCTGACGGTAGCCCGCTACCGGCTTTAACAGCCGGTGGTGAAACCCACGCGGCCCAGTTCTCCCGGTGGGGGCTCCTCCCTCACGCGCCTTGTCAGCCGGGCCCCCACCGGGAGAACTGGCCCCACCGGGAGAACTGGGCCTTGCCCCCACCGGGAGAACTGGCCGGCCTCGGCGCTCACCCGGGTTCCACCACCGGCTGTTCACCGAAGCGCTTTCTTGTCCCCCGGGGTGTTCTCCGGGAGACCGGCTGATTGGCCAGCTGATTGGCCAGCTGATTGGGAGCTGCGCCCAATCGCTCAGGATGCGGCCTGTTCCTCTTCTTCTTCTTCTTCTTCTTCGAGCGCGACCCGTTCATCGTCCGTCAGGACGTCGGCCATCTTCCAGACGGGTTCCTGCGGACCCGCAACCAAACCCTGAATATCCGGATCTCCATCCGTGCGCACCGGAATTTCGCGCTCTTTCTCGATGGACCGCTCCCGGCGCTGCACAGCCTTGGCCCGCTGACGCGCTACGCGCTCCTTTTCCTTCCGGCGCTTGAGGAAGGTCTGTCGGGAGCGGTTGGCCATGGGGTCAGGAATGCTAGCAGCCGGTGGTGGACCCGGGTGAGCGCCGAGCCCGGCGAGTCGCCCGGCCGACAAGGCGCGCGAGGGAGGAGCCCCCACCGGGAGAACCGGGCCGCGCGACTGTGTCCACAGGCTGCTGGCAGCGTGTGGAGCGCCGCCAGCCCGGCCGCGTCAGGCGCTGACCGTCGGGTGAGGATGGCCGGCCTCGGCCGCCGTTCGCGACGGACTCCCGGTACGGGGCAACTCCCCGCCGGAGGCCGTATGCTCTTGGGTTTTCCGATTTGTCTCTCCGAGGAGATCGTCTGATGTTGCTTCGACAACTGGTATTCGCACGTATCGCACTCGCCGGTCTGGCGATTTCAGCTCTCCCCGCGACCGGCCTCGCTCAGGATCTACGGCTCGAGGCCTCCCACCTCCGGACGATGGAATGGCGGAACATCGGCCCGGCCCGCGGTGGGCGCTCCCTCTCCTGTACCGGCAGTCCGGGCCGACGCCACGAGTACTACTTCGGGGCCACCGGCGGTGGGCTCTGGAAGACCGTTGACTCCGGGACGACCTGGTTTCCGGTGACCGACGGCCAGATCTCGAGTTCCTCGATCGGGGCGGTCGCGGTGGCGGAGACCAATCCCGACATCATCTTCATTGGCGGGGGAGAAACACAGCTCCGGGGGAGCATCACCCAGGGCGATGGGGTGTACAAGAGCTCGGACGGGGGTGAGACCTGGCGCCACGTCGGCTTGCGCGACACCCAGGCGATCGCCCGGATCCGGATCCATCCGGTGAATCCCGACATCGTTTACGTTGCCGCCCTTGGTCACCCCTATGGGGACAACGAAGAGCGCGGGATTTTTCGTTCACGCGATGGCGGGGCGACGTGGGAGCGGGTGCTCTTTGTGAGCCCGCGAGCCGGTGCGGCCGACCTCATCATCGATCGGACGAACCCCGACGTGATCTACGCGAGCATCTGGCAGGTCTACCGCAAGGCGTGGCAGATGTGGGGTGGCGGCCCCGATTCCGGGTTTTACCGCTCGGATGATGGCGGCGATACCTGGACCGAACTCACCGAAAACCCCGGAATGCCGGAGGGTCCCATCGGCAAGATCGGAGTCACGGTTTCTCCAACGAATCCGGACCGGGTCTGGGCGATCGTCGAGGCCCCCGAGGGCGGGGTGTTCCGGTCCGACGACCGCGGCGCCACCTGGCGACTCACGAACAACGAGCGGAAGCTGCGCCAGCGGGCCTTCTACTACTCGCGGGTATACGCGGATCCGGTGGATGCCGACACGGTGTACGCGCTCAACACCGGGTTCTACAAGTCAACGGACGGCGGGGAGACCTTCGACATCGTGATCCGTCCCCCCCACGGCGACCAGCACGATCTGTGGATCGACCCGAACAACCCTCTCCGCATGTGCAACTCGAACGACGGCGGGGGCAACGTCAGCGTCAACGGGGGCGAGACGTGGACGGGTCAGGCCTACGTGACCACCCAGCTCTACCACGTGAACGTGACGAACGACTTCCCCTACCACGTCTGCGGCGCGCAACAGGACAACTCCACGCTCTGCATGCCCAGCGAGGGTTGGGACCACATGCAGGCGAGGGGGCCGGGAAGCCGCTGGTACTACGATGCGGGCGGCGGCGAAAGCGGATACATCACCCAGCACCCTTCCGATCTGGATGTCTTTTACGCCGGCAGCCAGGGTGCGCTGCTGACCCGCTACAACCGGGCCAACGGCCAGATTCGTGACATTCAGGTCTACCCGCGGTTCTTTTCGGGGGAACCGGCGAGTGCGCTTCCCGATCGCTGGCAGTGGACGTTCCCGATCGTGTTTTCGCCGCTCGACGAGAACCGCCTCTACACGAGTTCGCAATTCCTCTACCTGACCACCGATGACGGCCAGTCATGGGAAAAGATCAGCCCGGACCTGACCTATGCCGATCCGGAAACCCTCGGCGAGACCGGCGGGGTGATCACGATGGACATGAACGGTCCGGAGATCTACGCGACGATCTTTGCGGTGGCTCCTTCACAGCACGATATCGACACGATCTGGGTGGGTTCCGACGACGGACGCATCCACGTCACTCGCGATCACGGAGCCAATTGGACCGACATCACTCCGGCGGAGCTTCCGAAGTTCAGCCGGGTGAGCATCATCGAAGAGTCGGCCCACCGGTCGGGAACGATCTTCGTCGCGGCCAACCGCTACCAGGTGGACGACCGCGAGCCCTACGTCTTCCGCACCACCGACTACGGCGCGACGTGGACCAAGATCGTGGATGGGATCGCCCCGGGACACTTCGCGCGCGCCGTGCGCGAGGATCCGGTGCGGCAGGGACTGCTCTTCCTGGGGACCGAACACGGGGCCTACGCCTCCTGGGACGACGGAGACCACTGGATGTCCCTGCAGCAGAACCTTCCTGATACCCCCATCCGCGATCTCGCCGTCAAGGAAGGGGACGTGGTGCTCGGTACCCACGGACGCGGTTTCTGGATCCTCGATGACATCCAGCCCCTACGGCAGTTCACGGCCGAGTCCCTCAACGCCACGCTGACCGTTTTCGATCCGGACCCGGCCGTGCGCGGGGTCCAGAACGCGGTGATTCAGTATCACCTGGCGGAAGAAACGGATTCCGTGGTCGTCGAAATCCATGACAGCAGCGGGACGCTGGTGGACCGCTTCGAGGGAACCGAGCCGGATTTTGAGGCCGAAGCCGACTTTTCCTTCTTCCGCTCCCGTCGTTCGTCACTGCCGACCACCGGAAACGGGCTCAACCGTTTCAGTTGGAACGGCCGCTACTCCGGTGCTGTCGAGTTCGACGGAATGATCCTTTGGAGCGCGCGGGCTACCAGTGGTCCGAAGGCGCCCCCGGGCGAATACCGGGTGAGCGTCAGCGCCGCCGGGATGACCGAAACCACGAACCTGACCCTGATCGCCAATCCGAGGCTCAAGGGCGTGACCACCGCCGACCTGGTGGAGCAGTTCGAATTTGCCAGCAGGATCCGGGACCGGACTTCCGAGGCGAACGAGGCAGTCATCCAGATCCGGGACGTTCGGCTTCAGCTTGAGGACCGACTCGAGGGAAGCAGCGACCAGGGGGTGATAGCCGACGGCGGCCGCCTGATCGAGGAGATGACCGAGGTCGAGGAGGCCCTCTACCAGACGAAGAACCGAAGCAACCAGGACCCCCTGAACTTCCCGATTCGGCTGAACAACCGCCTGGCCTCGCTCCGCCGCAGCGTGGAGAACGGCGACGCGAAACCCACCGACGGCGCCTACGCCGTGTTCGAGGAGCTGTCAGGGGAGCTGAATCAGCACCTCGGACGACTCGGCGGATTGCTCGGCGAGCGACTCGACGACCTGAACGGCAAGATCACCGCTTCCGGCGGAGACCCGGTGGACGCTGGCCGCTCGAAAACGCCGGAGTAGCCGCGCCTCGATGCGGTGGCCGGCGTGGCTCAGTCCGCGCCGGCCGCCTCACGGGGGATTGGTGGCTGGTTTGGCGCCGCGGGTGCGGCGTCCCACGAACCGAGTGCTGAGCCACTGTGAAGTTCGATCTCGTTTGTCAGCATGAGGTCGCCATCGAACACGAAGCGGCCGGCAAAAGGCTGGTTCTTGAGGAGTAGCGGAAGCCAGATGACGTCGTCCTGCCACATGCGTTCGTAGGGAATGGACTCGACATCCGCCCAGACCGGGGTGGCTTCCTCGGTCGGCGCCGGGCTCCCGACGAATCCGTCGGCGCGAAAGACATAGACGTGGATCGCATACCCGTTCACGAACTGGAATCGAAGTTCACCCGCAGGATGGATCCCGGTGGGCCGGACCCGAATCTCTTCCTCGACTTCGCGGATGGCTGCGGCCCTCGGGGTCTCCCCCGGCTCCAACCGTCCCCCGGGTCCATTGATCTTTCCCCGGCCGAGTCCCCGATGTTTCTCGATGAGCAGGATCTTGCCGTTTCGCACCACGAAGAGAAGCGTGGCTCTTTCGTCGGGAATCCAGCCGTCCCAGGCGAAACCCTCCAGGAACGCCCGGGCAGCTTGGGAAATCGTGGTTTCGGCCAAGTCAGTTGTCCGCAGGCTGCTAGCAGCCTGTGGAGAAAGTGACGTGAGCACCGAGAACGGCGAGGCGCCCGGCTGACAAGGCGCGTGAGGGAGGAATACCGAGTGTATTCCGACCGAAACGCAACGATGAGGGTCGCGAAGCGGCCCGGTTCAGCCGGGATGCATCGCCGTTCGAATGCCGCGTGACTTTTTCCATAGGCTGCTAAGAGCCGTCCCAACCGACCCCGGAGAGCCGGCCGAGGAGCGAACCCTCTCCCTTGCCACCGCGGCCTGTCTGCGGCGCGGCCTGATGGATCCGGCCGGCCAATCGGCTGAAGGGCAGGGACTGCAGCCAGACCCACCCCGGTCCCGTGAGGCTGGCGAAGAAGAATCCCTCTCCGCCGAAGAGGGCGGACTTGATCCCGCCCACGGACTGAATGTCGTAGTTCACCGAAGGGGCGAGCGCGACCAGACACCCGGTGTCTACCCGCAGGTTCTCGCCGGCCGCCAGTTCCTTCTTGATGATCGTGCCGCCGGCGTGCAGGAAGGCCAGGCCGTCGCCCTCGAGCGACTGCATGATGAAACCCTCGCCTCCGAAGAGCGCCGTACCGATCTTCCGCTGAAAGGCGATCCCGATCGACACCCCTTTGGCGCCGCACAGGAAGGCATCCTTCTGCGCGATAAGCCGGCCCCCGAGTTCGTCGAGTCGCACCGGCAGGATCTTGCCTGGGTAGGGTGAAGCGAAGGCCACGTGCTGCTTTCCGGCGCCGCGGTTCACGAACTCGGTCATGAAGAGGCTCTCGCCGGTCAGCAGCCGCTTTCCGGCGCCGAGCACCTTGTCCATGAAGCCGCTCTCTCCACCGGTGCCGAAGATGGTCTGCATCTCGATTCCGGAGCTCATGAACATCATGGCGCCCGCTTCGGCGATCGCCCCTTCGCTGGGATCGAGCTCGACTTCCACGAACTGCATTTCCTCGCCGACGATCCGGTAGTCCACTTCGTGCATCCGCCGCGGCGCCCGAGGACGGGGCGGGGCTGAGCCGGCGCCGATGCCGACCCGCAGTTCGGGGATGCTGGAGGCGGGTTTCCAGGAGGTTTCCCCGAGAGGGCAAACCATGGTCGCCGCGGTCCAGCGTCCGCTCTGGAGAGCCTGCAGGACATCGGCGCTGGAGAACGGACCAAGCGTCCGGCCTCCTTCCGCTACGTACCATTGACTGGTTGACATGATTTCTCCTTTCGCGAACCCGGACGCGCCGATCGTTCCCTCAGACCCTTCCGCAGTGAAACCACAGGAGGCCGCCGAGGGCGAGCAGCGCCACGACGATGGGCGCGAATGCCAATACGAAGTGCCAGCGCTTCGGGTTCGGTCCGCCCGTTTGCGCCGGCCCGTTCATCGGGCAACTCTAACTGTCCGGATGCCGGTATCTCCGCCGTCCCCAACCCGGTGTTCTTGACCGACATGGGGGGTCGAAAAGGCCGGTCGCCGGTGTCCGAACCGCTGCGCCGGGATCTTTCCGCCATCTACCAGGCCGCGCTGCGAGCCGCCGATCCGGAACGGATCCTGGAACGGGATCTCCAGGGAGACTTGGTTTCCGGCTGGTCCTTCCGGGGAGAGCATGTGTTGCCGCCGCCTCGCGTGGAGGGAGAACCGGTCTTCCTGTTTGGGGCCGGCAAGGCGGCGGCGGCTCTCGCGAGGGGGGTCCAGCGCCGGCTCGTCGGGGAGACCGTCCGGGGAAGGATCATCGTCAAGCACGACCACCGGATCGAGGTTCCGGGCGTGGTTGTCGAGGAGGCGGGGCATCCGGTTCCGGACGCCAACTCGGTCGCGGCAACGGAGCGGTTGCTCGAGGATCTCGGAAGGATCGGCAAGGACAGCCGGGTCCTCGTGCTGCTGACCGGCGGAGCCTCCGCGCTTCTCGTCGCCCCCGCCGCCGGCATCACCCTCGAAGACAAATCGCAGGTGAGTTCCCTGTTGCTCGCCTGCGGTGCCGATATCCACGAAATGAACACGGTCAGGAAGCACCTCTCGGCGGTCAAGGGGGGAGGATTGATGCCCCTGCTGCCAGCCGGGCGAGCCGCGGCGCTCGTCATTTCCGATGTCATCGGCGACCAGTTGACTTCCATCGGTTCCGGGCCGGCGACGGCCGATCCCACGACCTTCCGGGATGCCGTGGAGGTGCTCCGGAAGTTTGATTTGACGGGCCGCGTCCCGGGATCGGTCATCCACCGCCTCCGGGAGGGAGTCGCCGGCGCGATTCCCGAAACCCCGGACTCCCCCGACGGCGCGGTTCCCCACCACATTGTCGCCAGCAACTTCCATTCCCTTCGTGCCGCCGTGGAGGAGGCGTCCCGCCTCGGCTACCTCACGGAGATCTTCGGACGGGATCTCTCCGGCGAAGTCCACGCCACCGCTCACCGGTTCGCGCGCCGCCTGACGGCCCTCGGTTCGAGACCCGTCCCGGCGGCGCTGCTCGCGGGAGGCGAGCTGACCCTGCGGGTAACGGGAGACGGCCGGGGGGGGAGGAGCCAGGAGTTTGCGCTGGTCGCCGCCGGAGATCTCGACGGGGTTCCCGGGGTGGCGCTGCTCGCGGCCGGCACGGACGGCACCGACGGCCCCACGAATGCGGCCGGGGCTTTCGCTGACGGGGATTCCTGGAGCCGGGCCCGGGAGAGGGGGGTGGATCCGGTCGTCACGCTGCAGACGAACGATTCCTGGTCACTGTTCCGGGAAACCGGCGATTTGTTGATCACGGGCCCGACCGGTACGAACGTCATGGACCTCATGGTGGGACTCAGCGCCGGAAGTACGGCTGATTCCCGGTTCCGCTGAGCGCCGCTGCTGTTTTTCCGATTCTGCCGGGGAATTGGGCTTCAGGTGGACTTTTTCGTTGTCCGTTTTTTGCGGGTCGACCGGCCCGCCGGTCGGATAGCCGCCCGTTGCCAGTGGGGTGCCAGGTACGTCGCCAGCTCTCGGCGCATCAGCCTGATTCGCCGGGCGACGGAGGAGACGCTGAGCGGCACCGCCCGCAGCCGCGCGATTTGCGGGATGCTGTACTGGCTTTTGAAAAACCGCTGGTAGAGAAACCGGTTCAGGGCGCGTTGGCGATCATCAACGGAAATCTGCCGGAGCATCCGTTCGACGCTTTCATCGTACTCACGTCTCTCCACCGCCGCTTCGGGATCGTCTCCGACATACTGGAACGTGCTGTCCGCAAGGGCCGCTTCAAGCCGCCACAGCTCTTCGGGGCCAAAGGACGTTTCCATCTTGAGGCGGAACGCTTCACGACGGAATTGGTCACAGAGAAGATTCTCCGTTATCCGGCGGATGTAGCCCGCGAAAGCCTCTTCGCGCTTCCCCTCGAACCGGCTGAGGACCCTGCGCCCGTCTGAGACGAGCCTTTCCATTACGTCCTGGCAAAGGTCATCCTCGAGGGCGGTGTCCACCCGCCGGCGGCCCCGGAACCGCGATCGCAGCCTCGCCCGAATCAGGACTTGGCACCGGCGAAAGAGGACCTCCCACAAGGGGTCATCCCGACGCGCTACCACAAGGCGGCGAAGCAGCTCCCAGGAATTCATCGACGGCGCGAGCGGGGTATTCTATTCCCTTCGGCTCGCTGTAAGAAACCCTTTTGCGTGTTCCTGTCTAAGACTTAGGCGTCGGGTCGGGTCGGGTCGGATCGGGTCGGGGAGCGGCTTCTTCACGCGCCGCGGCTCCGAGGAGCAGAGCCAAGGAGTGCGGCGGTCGTGATGGCGGCGAGGGCGCCGTCCGAAGCGGCGAATACCAGGAATACGGGAGGAGAACCCCGGAGCACGAAGTCCAGCACAAAGAGCAGCGCCCCACCTCCCTTGAGCAGGGGACCCATGATCCAGATGTACCAGCGATTCGCTTCCAGATTCTTCAGGATCGCGAAATACCCAAGACCGATCCCCAGGGCGAAGAGGCCGTTCAGATTCGCGTGGATCGGGAAAAGCGGCGGCTCGGTGCCGAACAGTCGCCGGACTTCTTCGAGAGCGAAGAGCAGCGCGCCGCCCAGCAGAACATCGTAGATGCCGCTGACCACAACTACGGCGAAGAGCAGCCTCATTCGCCAAGAGTACCCGCCGATCCGCCCCTTACGAGGCCACCCGGGCGTTGTCATTGTGGAATTACAAGCCCTCGGGGCCCCGGCTATACTGCCCGACTACCCCGTGTGGAAAACCGCTCTCGGTTGCCCGCAATCAGCGGGTTGCGCTCGGCTTCGCGATGGTCCAGGCGCGCGGGGGTTCCGCATCAGTTCCGCTCCGTGCCGTCACCGTTCCACTCCACGACCGTGCTGGCCGTCCGGCGCAGCGGACGGACGACCCTCGCCGCCGACGGGCAGGTCACTCTTGGGGACATCGTGGTCAAGCACGGAGCGCGCAAGCTGCGCCGTCTGAGCGAAGGGTCGGTCCTGGCCGGTTTCGCTGGCGCCACCGCGGACGCTCAGGCGCTCTTCGCGAAGTTCGAGATGAAGCTGGAGGCGCATCGGGGCAATCTGGAGCGGGCCTCGGTGGAACTTGCTCAGGATTGGCGGACGGACCGGGTTCTCCGGCATCTGGATGCCCTGTTGCTCGTCGTCGACAAGGACCACATGTTCCTCCTTTCCGGCGACGGGGACCTCATGCAACCGGACGACGGCATCATGGCGATCGGGGCGGGTGCTCCCTTCGCTATGGCTGCGGCGCGGGCGCTGGCCTCGCGCACCAGGCTCTCGGCGAGAGAAATCGCCGAGGAGGCGATGCGCGTCACCGACGCCATCTGCATCTACACGAACGGGCAAGTGATGTTCGAAGAGGTGTGACGTCTGGTCAACTATCTCCCTCCAGTGGGGAAAGAACCCCCCGCTGACCTCGAACATCCCACGCCGCGCGAGATCGTTGAGGAGCTTGACCGCTTTGTAATCGGTCAGACGGCAGCCAAGCGAGCGGTTGCGGTTGCTCTTCGCAACCGCGCCCGCCGTCTCCGGGTCGAGCCCGACCTGGCCGAGGAGATCGCGCCCAAGAACATCATCATGATCGGGCCCACCGGCGTGGGGAAGACGGAAATCGCGCGCCGTCTGGCCCGGCTCTCCGGTTCGCCGTTCGTCAAGGTCGAGGCCTCGAAGTTCACGGAAGTCGGCTATGTGGGGCGGGATGTGGAATCCATGGTCCGGGATCTGGTGGACGTATCGGTGGAAATCCTCCGCGATGAACTGCTCGACGACGTCCGCGACCAGGTGGACAAGAACGCCGAGGAACGGCTCCTCGATGTGCTGTTGCCGTCGGCGACTACGGACCAGTACGGTGGCGACGAAGGTTCGCTCGAGGATCTCGACGTTGTGCCTGGCGCCTCCCCCGAGGGCCCGGAGGCCGAGGAAGTGCAGCGCGCCCGCCGCAGCCGCGAGAAGCTCCGTGAGCGGTTGCGGCGCGGCGAACTCGCGGATCGCATGGTCGAAGTCGAAATGCGGGAGCCGCCGGCTCCGTTCCTGGAGGCTTTGTCCGGTCCGGGCGACGATCTCGACGTGAACACATCGGAAATGCTGCGGGGTGTCTTCGGGCCGCGATACCGCAAGACGGAGATGAGCGTTCCGCAGGCCCTCGACTACTTCGTCCAGGAGGAAGAGGATCGGCTGGTGGATCGACGCCACTTGTCACGACTGGCGCTCGAACGAGCCGAGGAACACGGGATCATTTTCGTCGACGAACTCGACAAGGTGGCGAGTCTCCATGACTCGCCCGGCCCTGACGTTTCGCGCGAAGGCGTGCAGCGGGATCTGTTGCCGCTCCTTGATGGTTCGACGGTGTCCACCCGCTACGGGTCGCTCCGCACCGACCACATCCTCTATATCGCCGCTGGCGCCTTCATGGAGAACCGGCCCTCCGACCTCATACCGGAACTCCAGGGGCGATTCCCGATCCGGGTAGAGTTGGATCCGCTGACCGTCGAAGACTTCCGGAGGATTCTGACCGAGCCGGAGTCCGCCCTCCTCAAGCAGTACCAGGCGCTCCTCGCCACCGAGGGCGTCAACATCTCCTTCCACGAGGATGGGATCGGGGAGATCGCCGACGTCGCGGCGCAAGTAAACGAACGGGCGGAGGACATCGGGGCGAGAAGGCTCCATACGATCCTGGAGAAGGTTCTGGAAGAACTGCTGTTTGACGCCCCGGATCTCGAAGATAAAAACTGGACCATTGACCGGAAGTACGTCAAACGGATGCTGGAAGGGATCATCGAGGACGAGGATCTCTCCCGGTTCATCCTCTAACAGCCTGTGGTGGAACCCGGGTGAGCGCCGAGCCCGGCCAGTTCTCCCGGTGGGGCCAGTTCTCCCGGTGGGGGCCCGGCTGACAAGGCGCGTGTGATGGGCGAGAACGGGCGGCCCGCGCCCGGGGTGTCCCCGATGAACTGGACCGGGCTTGTCGGATTTGCGGGTTGGGGCCGCGCCTCGATTGGCGCGCTCGCCCTCCTTCTGGGGCTCGGTACGGCGGGATGCGGTCGCCGGGGACCACCGCTCCCGCCGCTACAGGTGGAGCCGGAGACGCCTCGGCTCCTTCCCCTGCGGGAGGAGGGAGGACAGATCCTGATTCGTTGGTACGCGCCGCGTCTCAGCTCCGGTGGGGACGTGGAAGAGTTACGGCTGCGCAGAGCGGTCGTGTCCTACCGCCTTGTGGACATCCATCGTCTGGCCGCCGAGGAGCGCGCCGCCCAACGTGCGGGCGAGGAAGACGCCGAGGAAGAAGAAAGCGGGGAGGCGCCTCCCGAGGACGAGGCGGTCCCCGAGCCGCCTGAGTCGGAAAGTACCGAGACACAAACAGTCGAGGAAGCTACGTCCGATCCCGAAGTCCCGGAGACCGTCGAACTGGCCCCCGAGGGGGAGCCACCCGCTCCCGCTGCGGAAACTGCGCTGACCACCGAACCGGAGGGGGAGGCGGGCGAGACGCTGCCGGACGAGGCGCCGCCGGTTGCCGAAGGGCAGGAGGAGCCTGCCGCCGGTGAGCTGCCTGCCGAAGAATCAGACCCGGTACCGGGGCCGGGGGAAGCGCCGGAAGAGCCGGGGATCACGGAACCCGAAGGGGGAGAGCCTGACAGCGAGGGCGCTGCTCAACCCCCGGAGACGGAGGACGACCCGGAACCCGAAGGGGGAGAGCCTGACAGCGAGGACTCAACCGAACCCCCGGAGCCGGAGGACGACCCCGAACCCGCGGGAGTGCTGCTCGACTACGACGAGTTCGAGTTCGAGGTTCTGTCCGAAGTGGATTCGGAAGTCCTCGGGGAAGAGCGGGTCCTGGAACTGCCGGTCGATCCGGAATGGATTGGCCGGCGGTTGGAGATCAGCGTCCGGTACGAGGCCCGCGGTGGTTCGAGCGAGGAGAGCGAACCGCAATCCCTCGACGTGATCGGACCACTTCCGCCGGTACGCGAGGTCAGCGTTGAAGTCGGCCCCCAGGCGCTGACTGTCCGGTGGTTGGATCCACGGGCCGGCTTGGAGTCGGTTTCGACCCTGACCGACCCGATTTTCGAGGTCTTCCGGCGACGGGATGGCCCGGCCGAACGCTTCGGAAGGTCTTTCGGGCCGACTCTCGCTGATTCCGAAGTGATCTGGGGGCAAGCGGTCTGCTACAGCGCGCGGCTCGTCATGGCGGGGGGTGATGACGAACGGACGCTCCCCGATCCCGGTCCGGATGCGGCGTCGGGCGATCTCGAGGCGAACGACGGCACGGAGGCACCTGGTTTCCAGGACCCCGAAGTCGAAGGCGTCGCCCCGACCGATCCGTCTCAGGAATCCGCGATCCCGAACGAGGATCCGGCGTCTTCGGCCCCGGACGCGCTGGAGGCGGCAGAGGCGCCCTGGAGCCCGATCCCGATCCGGGTCTCCGGGACCGGATCATCGGCGCTCAGCGTCGGGCCGCTGTCAGCCGAAGCCTGCGTCACTCCGGTCGATGTCTTTCCACCGCTGCCTCCGTCGGATCTGCGTCTGTTCTGGCGAGCCGAGCAAACCGAGCTCAGTTGGAGCGAGTCGGTCTCGCAGGACGTCGTCGGATACCACGTCTACCGCTCCGGCCCGGACGGCTCCGGCTTCGAGCGTTTGACGGAATCGCCCATCGAGCAGACCACGTTCGGTGACGGAGCCCGGGATCCGCGGGGGGCCTTTCGCTACGCCGTGACGGCCATCGACGGCGCCGATCCGCCCAACGAGAGCCTGCCGTCCGAGAGCCGCAGAGCCAATCCGAGATAGGGGATCGACGGGGTGAATGAGGCCTTGAAATGCCCGCGATTGCCAAGGATCAGGTGTCCCGATCGCGCTGGGAGTTTTGCCAGCCTGCGGCTGGCGATGCCGGTCTGAAGACCCCCACCGGAAGAACTGGCCCGGCGTTCCCGGCAGACGGTAGAATCGCATCGGGGATCGGGTTCAGACTTCCGGGCCGGATTCCGGCCCGGCGGGTGCCGGGCGCGAATGCAAATATTTCTCGACACTGCCAATCTCGACGAGATCTCGCGCGCCGCCGAGATGGGGCTCGTGGACGGCGTCACCACGAACCCTTCGCTCATGGCGAAGGAAACGGGAGACCCGCGGGAAATCCTGGCTCGGATTGCCGAGTTGGTTCCGGGCGATGTTTCGGCGGAGGTGCTCTCAACGGGCACCGCCGGCATGGTGGCCGAGGGCCGGGAACTCGCCACCATCGCCCCGAACATCATTGTCAAGTGTCCGCTGACGCCCGATGGCCTGCGCGCGGTCCGGGAGCTGAAGGAGGACGGGATTCGCGTCAACGTAACCCTCTGCTTCAGCCTTCCACAGGCGCTTTTCGCCGCCAAGGCCGGCGCCTACATCGTGAGTCCTTTCGTGGGTCGGCTTGACGACATCGCCGCTCCCGGAATGCAGTTGATTGCGGACATTCGGGAGGTCTACGACAACTACGGCTTTCCCACCCAGATTCTGGTGGCCAGCATCCGGAATCCCCTGCACGTCGTGGAAGCGGCGCGGCTGGGAGCTGATATCGCCACGATGCCGGCGAAGGTGCTGAATCTGCTGATCAAACATCCGCTGACGGACATCGGTCTCGAGCGCTTCTTGAAGGACTGGGCCGCCGCCAGGGTCAGCTGACCCGCCGCCGGGTCCGGCCAGCATCCTGGGGACAAATCGCGTGAGCGTCGGGGGCCGCACTGGGAGAACGGGCATCGCTGTTCGCCCGCCGAACCGGGCCGCGTGACTTCGTCCACAGGCCGCTGAGGTGTCCGCGAAATCCGGAGGCCGTGCGGAGTCCTTCGCCGAACTTGAAGCGCGGAACCGCGCCGCGGAAGCGGGGGGAGGCGAGGAGAGGCTCGAACGCCAGCGACGTTCGGGAAGACTGACGGCGCGCGAGCGGATCGCGACGCTCGCCGACGCCGGGTCCTTCGAGGAGACCGGGAAACTGGTCGAACATCGTTCGCGCGACTTTGGGCTCGACCGCCGGCGCTATCCCGGGGATGGAGTGGTGACGGGATACGCGCGGATTGACGGACGACTGGTCTACCTGTTCTCCCAGGATTTCACGGTTCTCGGCGGCTCGCTAAGTGAGGCGTACGCCGAAAAAATCTGCCGGACCATGGACTTGGCGGTCCGGCAGGGGGCCCCGATCATCGGACTGAACGATTCGGGCGGGGCCCGCATTCAGGAAGGGGTGGTTTCGCTCGCCGGGTATGCGGACATTTTCCTGAGAAACACGCTGGCTTCGGGGGTGGTTCCCCAGATTTCGGCCATCCTCGGGCCGTGTGCAGGCGGTGCCGTCTATTCCCCGGCAATCACCGATTTCACGATCATGTCTCGCGGCACCAGCTACATGTTCGTGACCGGGCCCGACGTGATCCGCGCGGTCACCCACGAGGAAGTGACCATGGAGGACCTCGGTGGCGCGGAAACCCACAACACCGTGTCAGGGAACGCCCACTTCCTCGGCGAAAACGACGAGGACTGCCTCGGTCTGATCCGGCAGCTCCTCTCCTTCCTCCCTTCGAACAACCTCGAAGGACCCCCGCGGCGTCCGTCGGCGGACCCGCCCGACCGGGAAATCCCGTCGCTCGACAGTCTGGTGCCCGAGCAGCCCGATCAGCCCTACGACGTCAAGGACCTCATCGGCGAGATTGTGGACGACGGTGGTTTTCTGGAAGTCCAGGCGCTGCACGCCGGGAACCTGGTGGTCGGTTTCGCCCGGATCGCCGGAGCCCCGGTGGGCGTCGTCGCGAACCAGCCGGCCGTGTTGGCCGGCGTCTTGGACATTCATGCCTCGGTGAAGGGGGCGCGGTTCGTGCGGTTCTGCGACGCCTTCAACATTCCGCTCGTCGTGTTCGAGGACGTTCCGGGTTTTTTGCCGGGAACCCAGCAGGAATGGGGAGGGATCATCCGTCACGGCGCGAAGCTGCTCTACGCGTTCGCCGAAGCCACCGTGCCCAAGGTCACGGTGATCACCCGTAAGGCGTACGGGGGTGCGTACTGCGTGATGGCCAGCAAGCACATCCGCACCGACCTCAACTACGCGTGGCCGGCCGCGGAAATAGCGGTGATGGGGCCGGAAGGCGCCGTGAACGTCCTGTATCGCCAGGAACTTGAGAAGGCCGAGGATCCTGAACAGGAGCGCGCCGATCGCGTGGCCGCCTACCGGGAGCGCTTCGCGAATCCTTACGTGGCGGCGGAGCGAGGTTACGTGGACGAGGTGATCCTTCCGCGCAGCACGCGCCGGAAGCTGGCTTCCGCACTCTCTTCCCTTTCCACCAAGCGGGACCGGAATCCTCCGAAAAAGCACGGCAACATCCCGCTCTAACAGCCTGTGGGTAGAGTGGTGTGAGCGCCAAGCCTCCCGCGGGAGGACCGGGCCGCCAGAACACTGTCCACGGACTGCCGGGGTGATGGCCGAAAACGCGTACGGGATGCGTTCCCTGCTGCCGTGGGCGACGTTGCGGCTCGGGAAAAATCCTGGCAGGTGGCCGACCACCTGATGTTCCGCCGCGTCCTCATCGCCAACCGGGGCGAGATTGCGGTCCGGATCATCCGGGCCTGCCGCGACCTGGGCGTTTCTCCCGTGACGGTCCACTCCGAGGCGGACCGGGACAGCCTGCATGTGCGCCTGGCTGACGAATCCTTCGAAGTGGGAGGAGCGGCCTCGCGCGACAGCTACCTGAACGGCGAGCGAGTGATCGAGGCCGCACATTCCATGGGGGCGGAGGCCCTGCATCCGGGGTATGGGTTCCTGGCGGAGAACGCGGAGTTCGCGGCTCGCTGCGCCGAGCGCGGTGTCGTTTTCGTGGGACCGCCTCCCGATGCGATGCGCCGGATGGGAGACAAGGCTGCCGCTCGCGAGGCGGCCATTCAGGCCGGGGTGCCGGTCGTGGCCGGCTCGGACATCGTGTCGGAGTCAGAAGCCGAGCGGGCTGCCGCCAGGATCGGATTCCCGCTCCTGATCAAGGCGGCCGCGGGTGGCGGCGGCATGGGGATGCGGCTCGTGCGGGAGCCGGCCAACCTCCACGACGCTTTCCGGGAGGCGCGATCCGAGGCCGACGCCGCCTTCGGAGACTCGCGGGTGTTTCTCGAGCGCTTCGTGGAAAACCCCCGTCACGTGGAAATCCAGGTGTTCGGCGACAACTTCGGCTCCGTCGTCCATCTGGGAGAGCGGGATTGTTCGATCCAACGCCGCAACCAGAAACTCCTCGAGGAGAGTCCGTCGCCCGCGACTTCGCCGGAACTGCGCGCGGCGATGGGAGAGGCGGCCGTGCGTCTGGCGCGCGATGCCGGTTACCGGAACGCGGGGACCGTCGAGTTCCTTCTCGATCCGCAGGGGCGCTTCTACTTCCTCGAAATGAATGCGCGACTCCAGGTCGAGCATCCGGTCACCGAACTCGTATCGGGTATGGATCTGGTGGTGCTCCAGTTGCGGGTAGCCGCCGGAGAACCGCTCGGTTTCGCGCAGGAGGACGTTGCGATTGCCGGGGCCGCCATCGAGCTCCGAATCACCGCGGAGGATCCGTTCGCCGGTTTTGTGCCCGCCACCGGCCGTATCCGCGAGTTCCGCGCCCCCGCGGGTCCTGGGGTGAGGTGCGATGCGGGGATTGCCTCGGGAAGCGTCGTGTCACCCCACTACGATCCCCTGCTCGCCAAGATCATCGCTTCCGGACCCGATCGGGAGACGGCGCGGCGACGGGCGCTGCGGGCGGTGAGGGAAACGAGACTCGTTGGAGTAGCGTCGACTCTTCCGTTTTTCGAAAGGGTCCTCGCCGGCGACCCGTTCCGTAGCGGGAACTTCGATACCTCATTCGTCACCGCCCACTGGCCAGCTCCCGGCTTGGGTGGAGACGGAGACGATTCGAGAGCCCGGGCGGCACTCGCTCCCCTGGCTCTCGCAGCGGCGGCGGCGGAACTCTGGCGGCGCGAAAGCTCCGGCTCGCAGAACTCTTCCGCCTCGTCCTCCCACTGGCGATTTGCGGGTGTCTCCGAGGCGCATCGGGACCGGATGTAATGCGGCGGGTACTCACTCTCGACGGACACGACCTTTGGGTCGAGGTACACGCGGAGCCCGGTGACGCCACCCTGAACCTAAGGATCGAGGGCGCCGACGAGGAACTGGTCGCGCGCGCGGCCCCCGGCGGGTGGAACGTGACCCACGGACGCCAAACCGCCGAAGCCGGTGTCTCCAGCGGGCGATCCGGAGATCTGGTGGTTCAGATCGCGGGACATACGTATCGCTTCCGGACCGGCCGGGAGGCCGCTGGCGAGTCCGGCAGGCGGCAGTCCGGCGCCCGGGGGGCGGCGGGCGGCCGATGCGAAGTGCGAACCCCCATGCCGGGCAAGGTGGTACGCCTTGTGCGGGAAGAAGGAGACAGGGTCGCCGCGGGCGATGGTGTGTTGGTTTTTGAAGCGATGAAGATGCAGAACCAGATCCGGGCCCCGGAGGGCGGAGTCATCGCTAACATGAGGGCTATCGCGGGAACTCCAATGGAGGGTGGCGAACTTCTGTTCGTCGTGGAGCCCGCGAAATCCGCGTGACTTCTTCCGATCCACCTCGCCGATTCCGCCGGTTTTGGCTTCTGCTGGCGGGTTCTTCCGCCGTTCTCCTCGCTTCGATTGCCGTAATCCTCTGGGTGGTGTCGAACCTGGATTCGCAGCGGCTGCTCGTTCAAGTCACCGGCCGCCTCAGCGCTGCGCTGGGCCGCCCCGTCGCGGCGAGCGGTTTCGAGGTATCGCTTGCCGAAGGTGAGTTCGTCCTTCGGGGTCTTCAGATCGGGAGGGAACCGATGGAGATCGGGCCGGCGCCGCCGATATTTTCGATCGACCGCGTCCGCGGCAAACTGAGTTGGCGTTCGCTCTTTCCGGCGCGCCTCCACATGGAGAGCCTCGCTGTAGAGGGAGTGGGTCTTTGGGGTCTGGATGACGGGGGAAACCCGCAGCCTGAATCCGCTCCTCTCGGGCCGACGATTCAGGCAGTGGCCACGCGGCTGTCTTTCTCGTCGAACCGAATGTCGGTGTCGGGCACCACCATCGGGTATCGGAATCGGCCCACCCCCTGGGAAGTGCGCGCGGATGACGTCGCGGTCAGCCTGCACACCGGCGAAGAGGGGGGGGTGGACGGTGAAATTCGGTCCGGATGGGGGGTGATCCGTCTTTGGGAGCGGCCGGACCTTCCGATGGCGCTGTCGGCGGACTTCCGGGTCCGCCAGGACGATCTCCACTTCGATTTCCTCGAGCTCCGCTCCGACTTGCTCGCGGTCCGCTTCGAAGGAACCATGGACCTGGCCAACGACCTGGCCGGACGGTTGAAGATGGTCGGGAGCGGAGATGCCGGTGCTCTCGGTCGTTTCCTGTTCGAATACGAAGGGATCGATACCCAGGGAGACCCCTGGGTCCAGTTCGACGGGACGGCGGGGTTCCAGGAAAACGGTCTGGCGATCGACGGCAGATTCGCACTGCCGGTAAGCCGGTTCTATGGTGTTCCGCTCCGCGATTGGACGGGACTCGTGCACTGGGATCCCGAGCGCATTGAGATCCTCTCCTCCGAGGGGTTGGCGTCCGATGGCCCGGCCACCCTCGAATTGCTGCAGGTGCAACCACGAGAAGACAACCCGGCGGAAATCCTTCTGAGCGTCCGCGACGGAGCGTTGGCCCCCGCGCTCGAAGGCCTGTTCGGCATGCCGACCTCGCTGCGTTCGCGGGTGACGTTGGACGCGGACCTGCTCATGCCCCTCGCTGACCCGGGGTTGATGACCGGGACCATCCAGGCCGCAGGGCTGAGGCCGGATGAGACCGGGCCGGAGGAGTTGCCGCTCGGCTTTGAAACGGACCTGGTGATGGATGACACGGGAACCGGAATCCGCCGCGTCGTCCTCGAAGGAGAGGCTTTTCGCAGCACCCTCGAAGGCCGCTACCCCCGATCCGGCAACGCCAGCATCGCGGGAACCGCGCTGGCCGGAGAATCAGCCGAAGCGGACGCTGTCCAGCAGGAGCTTCGCCGTGTCCTCTTCGGGGAAGATCCCGAAACGACCTTTTGGGATGTATCCGGCGCCGGCGGATTTGAAGGCATCGCGCGCGGCCGGTGGCCCGACCTTGTGCTCGAGGGAGAGGTCGAAGGTCAGATGATGCGCTTCTCCACGATCCAAACGGAGACGCTGATTGCGACCGGCAGGATCGAACGGGACACGATCTGGCTCGGCAGCCTGACCGCGCGGCGCGGAGAGGGGCGGATCTCCGCCTCGGGGAGCTTCGACCGCGCCGCGGTTGAGTACCCGGACATGGAATTCGACGCCGACTGGGAACAATGGGACGCTCGGGAGATCATTGACTTTCTGGAGTGGGATCTCGAAGCGGACGGGACAGCAACCGGCCGGAGCCACACGGTACGGCGGGATGAACGCTATACGGGAGGGGGATCGGTCGTCGGTTCCGCCGGACACGTTCTGGAGCAACCCTTCGACCAGTTGACCATCACCTGGAACATGGATGGCGACAAGGCTCGCCTGGCCCCCATGAGCGGAGTGTTTCGAGATGGAACCGCCGAGGGAGTCCTGGACATCGGGCTTGTCGACTGGGAGATGGAAGGTCTCGTTACCGGGACCGACTACCCGCTGACGCCCGGTCTCGCACCCGAATGGATTTCCATCCGTTCCGACTTTCGCCTCGACGTCGGCGGCGATCTGCTGGTTCCCGAACTGCTTCTTGAGGCACGCGTCCCCAACGTCGCCGTCCTCGGCTTGTCCCTCGGCCCCGGCGACATCACGGGAACCGTCCACGGCGAAGACTTCGAGGGCAGCGGAGCCCTGGATTCGGGAGCCGCGTCCTTCCGGATGGAGGGGCGGGTCCCGCTCGGCACCGACGGCGCCGGCACCGTTACGGTTCGAGAGGTTGATGTTGCTCCCATCCTCTTCGATGCCCCGGGCGAACGGGGGATCTCGATCCTCGTTGGCGGATCCGGTGAATTCCACATCGAGAACCCGCTCGACGAATGGATGACCGGCACGGCGACCCTCGAAACCCTGAAACTCTCGGCGCCGGACTTCGTCGCCGAGTCGGGAGGGCCGACCCACGTCCGCCTCGAGGATGCGCGCGTGCACATCGAAGGACTCCGCCTCCTCCACGATGACAGCCAACTCGGTCTGGCCGGTTCGATCGGACTCGATGACCAGCTCCTGGACTTTTCGCTCCTGGGGCAGACATCGCTGCGGGTCGCGGCACCGTTTGTGCCCTGGCTTGCCGCAGATGGAGATTTCGGTCTGGAGGCCGCGGTCGTCGGTCCCTGGACGGAGCCGGAGGTACTGGGCACGGGGACGATCCGAAACGGCTCTTTCCGGGTCGAAGGGTTTCCACACGCCCTGAGCGACGTGGAAGGCTCCGTGGACTTCGATCGCCGGACGCTCCGGATTGCGGAAGTCATCGGTCGTATGGGTGGCGGCGACGCGGTTGTATCCGGCTCGATCTCGATCGAGGACGCGGAGTTCGCCGCCACCGATCTCCGCGTGCAGCTATCCGATTCCAGCTTGCGTTATCCGAGCGATTTGAGCGCGACGGTGGATGCCGACCTGCGGCTCCTGGGCGACCAGAGCGGACGCCTGCTCACCGGGGAGGTTCGCCTCGATGACGCGGTCTGGAGCCGCGAGTATGAGTTGTTTGCCAGCATTCTCGCCGACATCAACAGCGTCGCGCGTTCCGGAGAAACGGAGGCAAGTGGTTTTCTGGACGAGCTCCGGATGGACATCCGCGTGGGGACCGACTCTCCCTTTGCGGTCCGCAACTCCATTTTCAGGCTCGATGCGATTGCCGATTTCGGCCTTCGGGGGACGGCCGGGTCACCCGCGGTGTTGGGTCGGGCCGACCTCGTCGGGGGTGAGGTGTACTTTGGTGCGCATCGCTTCCAGATCGTCGACGGACGCGCTGATTTCATCGATCCCGAAGGGATCGAACCGGTGTTCGACATCGAGGCGGAAACCAGCGTCCGCAGCTATCGCGTGCGGCTGGCCGCATCGGGAACGGCCGAGCAGATCGACGCGAACCTGAGTTCTGAACCTCCGCTTCGGGAGGCGGACATTCTCCGGCTTCTCTCCGGCGCCCCCGAACAGGATCTCCTGACGGCGGCGAGCGACGACGAACTCGTGGCAGCCTCGGCGGCGAGCCTGTTGAGCCAACAGCTCAGCAACATGATCGGCCGGCGCGCCGGCAGGGTCTTCGGGATTGACCGAGTGAGCATCGACCCCTTCATGATCGGCCGGTTCAGCAACCCGACCGCCAGGGTCACCCTGGGCAAACAGGTGACCCGGGATCTCAACGTCCGCTATTCCTCGAGCCTCTCGGACGCTGAAGAGTCCATCATCGTGGTCGAGTACACACCAAGCGGCCCGGTTTCCTGGATCTTTTCGCGGGATCAGGATGGCTCGCTGGGCGTGGATGTCCGCTTTCACCGGAGCTTCTAGGGTCTCGTGGATCAATTCGCGTGAGTGACGAGGCCCCGACCGGAAGAACTGCGGGTCGCTGGGTGAGCCCCCGCGAGAGGACCTGGGCCCCGCGATTCTGCGAGCGGGCCGCCCGGCTTAACGGCCTGTGGTGGAACCCGGGGGAGCGCCGAGAGCGGGGAGGCCCAGTCCCGGTGGGGGTCCGGCTGACAAGGCGCGTGAGGGAGGAGCCCCCACCGGGAGAACTGGCCCGGGTGTATTTCGACCGAAGCGCAACGACGAACGACGCGAAGCGCCAGTTCTCCCGGTGGGGGGGCGCTTCAGCCGGGATGCATCGCCGCTTGAATGCCGTGCGACTTTGTCCACAGGCCGTTAAGGATTCCTGGCGCAGCCTAGGCCGTCCGGGAGCGATCCTCCTCGCCGCTGGCTTGTCGGCGATCCCGAGCGGGCGCCTTGCCGCTGGCCAGACCGGCGCCGGTCAGGCGGAAGATCCGTTGTCACAGCGCGTGGAGTCGGTGGTGGTGCGCTGGGCGGATGGGAGCAACGACCCGGTACCCGAAGAGGTGTCCCGGCTGATCTCGGTTCGTCCCGGAACTCGCTTCCGGCCACTGGTCGCCCGGCAATCTGTGAAGCAGGTGTTTGCTCTCGGACGCTTCCGCGACGTCCGGATTCGTTCCGAGGCGGCGTCGGGTGGGGGACTTCGGCTCGTCTTTGAACTCGACCCCATTCCAAGTATCGCCCGGTTTAGCGTTGACGGTGCCCCTCCCGGAGAGGATTTGGGGCTGATCGCCACGCTCGGTCTCGAGGTCGGCGAATCCGTTCCGGACGACCTGCCCGTTCGAGGAGCGACAGCCGAAGGGTGGTTGCGCTCGCGGGGTTACCTGACCGCGGAAGTGGACATCCGGAGCGTGCCGGACGGCCGCGATGCGCGCCTGGAGGTGCGGGTGACCTCGGGAGCGCGCGCCCGGGTCGCCTTCATCGAGGCCGTCGGGGTGGAAGACGAGCTCGGCCGGAACGTCATCCCCGCGCTCCGGGTTTCTCCAGAGGATCCCTGGCTCGAAGCCGAAGTTGCTGCGCGCCTTCCCGAAGTCGAGGAAAGACTTCGGGATCGAGGCTTCCTCTTCGCCACTGCCAGTCTCGATTGGAGGCCCATCGACACGGGAGATGTTCGGGTGGTTCTGTCGGTGGAGCCCGGCCCCGAGGTTACCCTGGAAGTGGAAGGGTTCGGTGCTTCCGGGGGGGCTGCCGAGCGCGTCGTGGATTCCCTTTCGGAGCGCACGCTCACTTTGGATGCGATCGAAGCGACCAGGCAGCAACTCCTTGCCGAGCTTCGTCGGGAAGGACATCGGGACGGTACCGTGGTGGTGGAGAGCGTCGAGAGTCCGGATGGGCTCCGGCAGACCTTCCGGTTCTCCGCCGACCCGGGCCCGCGTTACGTTGTCGGCGCGGTCTCATCGGAAGGCGCCCCTCCGGAGGAGGCGGATAGCGTCGCCGAAGCCCTTCTGCCGCTGCGGCCCGGCCGTCCCTACCGCGAAGAAGAGTGGAGGGCCCTGACCGACAGCCTGCGCCGAACGCTGCGGCGGCGGGGTTATTTCCGGGTTGAGGTGGTGCCGCTGGAGCCGGGCCCGCCCGTCCCGGCCGACGAAGGCCTCTCGCTTGATCTCAATGTGCGGGTTGATCCGGGTCCGGCGGCCTCGGTGCGGGCGGTGCGTTTCGAAGGGGGTTCCGCATTCACCGATACCGACCTGTCGGAGGTGGCCGCCATTGCGCCGGGTACACCCTACGTAGCCGAAGAAATCGTGGGCGCCCGCGAAGATCTCGAGACGTTTCATCGAAACCGGGGATATCTGGAAGCCGTGGTGGAGGTCGAGGCTCCGGTCGATCCGATCAGCCACGATGCGGAGGTCGTCTTCCGGATCCGACCCGGCAACTACTTCACGGTCGGAGGGATCATCGTCGCGGGCCTCGATACCACGAGGGATTCAGTGATCCGGTCCCGGCTTCCTTTTGAGGAGGGCGATCCGCTGGGGAGCGGCGATCTCCTCGAGGTGCGCCGGCGCCTCGTTTCCATGGGGATCTTTCGCAGCGTCGACGTGAATCTCCTCGAGCCCGAGGAACCGATCAGCGAGCGCAACGTGCTGATCCGGGTTGTGGAGGGCCCGCGCACCAGCATCGGCTACGGCGCGGGGTACAGCGAACGCGAGCAGGTCCGGGGAGATGGCGAATGGACCCGGAACAATCTCTTCGGGATGGGCCATACCTTGAGTCTGTTCGGCCGGTTTTCGCTCAAGGGCACGCGGATGGTGGCGACCTACCGGGGGGCGGAGAGCGTGGAGGGCGAGGTCCCTATCTTCGTGAGCGCGTTCCGTGAGTCGCAGGACCGGGAGAGCCTGGATTTCATCCGCTCTGGAATCGGCGTGCAGGTTACCCGGAGAGTCCTCGGGCGAAGTTTTTTTCTCCGCTATGACCTGACCACGAGCGAGCTGTTCGATCTGAAGATCAATCCGAATCAGATTGACCGCAACTTTGCGGACAATCTCTGGCTCTCGGCGGTGTCGGCTTCCGTGGTCACGGACACCCGCGATGACCCGGTGGATCCTCGTCGGGGCCGTTTCGGCATCCTGGATGTGGAGTGGTCGTCCGCACTTCTCCGCTCCCGAGCGCCCTTCCTGAAGGGCCTCGCACAGCAATATCTGTTTTTCCCGGTCGGGGGACAGGTAGTCGTTGCGGTTGCGGGCCGACTCGGTCTTGCGTGGACTCTGGGCGCGGACGAGCCGGCTCTCGTACCGATCACCGAGCGATTCTTCGCCGGTGGAGCGACCTCCTTGCGTGGTTACAAACTGGACCGCGCGGGACCGCTCGACCCGAGCGGTTACCCGGTCGGTGGCAACCTGCTGATCGTCGGCAATCTGGAGGTTCGATTCCCCATCCTGAGCAGTCTGCGCGGCGCGGTTTTCTCGGATCATGGCGGGGTCTACAGCGAAGTGAACTCCTTTCGGGTGGGAGACCTCGGCCACAACGTAGGCGCTGGCTTGCGATGGAACACTCCGCTCGGGCCGCTGCGTTTCGATTACGGAATCCGCCTCGGCGACATCGGTGATGCCCCGCGCGGGCAGTGGCATTTCACGATCGGCCACGCTTTCTAGCGGGCGATTTCAGCCGGGCGCCTCGCCCCCACCGGGAGAACTGGCCAGCCTCGGCGCTCACGCGGGTTCCACCACAGGCTGTAAGACGCACGCTTTCGGCGGGGCTGTGCCAGACTGTCCAGGTGTGTCGGTTCGGACGCGGCCCGGAGGCCCGCAGAGCGTGAAGTACTCACCGTACGCTGGTCGGTGGGCCGCTCGTCTCGCAATGGTCGCCGCCGCCTCGGTGTTTTGCCCCGCCCCGGCGGCTTCCGGAAGCGGCGGCCCGGGGGCGCTGCGGCAAACCCAGCGAGCTTCGGAGCCCGGAGGGATCGATCGGGTGCTCGCGGTCGTCAACGGCGAACCGATTACGTTCTCTGAAGTCCTCGAGGCGATCGCGCTCATGCCGGGAGTCAGACCGCCGCCCGCTCTTGCAGAGGCTCTGGATCGCCTGATCGATGCACGGCTCATGGAACATGAGGCACGGCGGTATCCGCAAGAGCCGCCTTCCGAAGAGGAAAGCGAGGCGACGCTGCGGGCTCTCATGGACCGGTTTGCGACCCCGGAGGACTATCGGGCCACACTGCGGCGCCTCGGCATTGCCGAGGACTATCTGCGGAAACGAATCCAGAGGGAGCTGATCGTGGACCGATATGTGGACCGCCGTTTCCGGCCTCTGGTCCAGGTCGCCCAGCGCGAAGTCGAGGAGTACTACGGGACCGTGCTGCTTCCGGATCTGGATCCCGGTTCACCGGCAACTTTGGGTGAAGTGGAGAGCCTGATTCGGAATATACTTGGACAGCGCGATCTGAACCGGCGGATTTCCGCTTGGGTGGACGAGTTGAAGTCCAACGCCAGCATCGTGCGATTGCCGCTTTCCGAGCCGCCTCCGGCGGGCTGAACCGTTCCGGCCCCGCCGGAGCGATTCGAAGGTTCCATCCAGCGGGAAGGGAACGCTTGGTTCGGATGCGGCGTTATTAGGGTCGTTCCGCTTGGAGACGGAGCGGTTAGATTGGCAAGGATGGCACGCTGCGTGCTTACCTTGTCTAGACACAAAGTAGGTCAAATCAGGAGTTGCCAGGAGGGCGTCATGGACCCTACGACTACAGACTACGAAACCATTGAGTTCGTCGACGAGGCTTTCGATCTCGAGGAGGAAGAGGAAGAGTCCACTGAGGATGAGTTGGATGAGGCTCGAGAACTCGGCCTCGCTCCAGATACCCACCAGACCGGCGATCTGGACTCGATGGGGCTCTATCTGCGGGATACGCACCGGCACCGGCTGCTCACCAAGAATGACGAGCAGCGCTACAGCCGCGCCATGCAGCAAGCCCTTCGCGGCATTGAGGGCACCGAGGATCCGGCGAACCAGGACCTTAGTGCCTTCTACAAGAACCGGGAAAAGATGATCGAGGGGAACCTGCGCCTCGTCATCTCCATTGCCAAGCAGTCCCGAGGCAAGGGGCTCCCGCTGGGCGATCTCATCCAGGAAGGCAACATCGGACTCATGCAGGCGGTTCGCAAGTTCGAGCCGGAGCGCAATCTGAAGTTCTCGACCTATGCGACGTGGTGGATTCGGCAGGCGATCTGGCGTGCACTTTCCCAAAAGTCACGCACGATCAAGGTTCCTATCAACAAGCTGGATCTTCACCGCAAGGCTTCCAAGGTTCGGGCGGAACTCGAGCAGCGGTACCGGAACGATCCTGCGCGACGCGGGAAGCGGCAATTCCCGACGGCCGACGACATCGCTCGCGAGATAGGAGTGCCCGCGGACAGGCTCAAGGATGCGCTCCGTTCGGTGCCGCAGATTGACTCCCTTGATGCGCCGTTGGTTCCTGATGGGACGCCGCGGATCGCGCTGACTCCCGATCCGGATCAGTTGAATCCGATCGAAGGTGTCACCGATGCCGAACAGCGCCGCCACGTCCGGGATGCCATTTCGGACCTCCCCGATCGGTTGCAGCATGTGCTCAAGCGACGCTTCGGGATTCTGGGTGGCGGTGAGGCGAACCTCGAGGAGATCGGGCGTGAGCTTCACCTGACCCGGGAACGGGTGCGGCAGCTCGAGACCGAAGCGCTTCTCCGGCTCCGCCAGGATCCGCGCCTCCGCGTTTCCGTGGGTTAACAGCCTGTGGTGAAACCCAGGCGGCCCAGTTCTCCCGGTGGGGGCTCGAGCGGCGATGCATCCCGGCTGAACCACTCCGCTTCGCCCCCCCACCGGGAGAACTGGCGTTCTGCGTTGCGTTTCGGTCGAAATACACCCGGTATTCCTCCCTCACGCGCCTTGTCAGCCGGACCCCCACCGGGAGAACTGGGCCTCACCGCTCTCGGCGCTCACCCGGGTTCCACCACAGGCTGTTAGCGCTCCCGGCCGCCATCTCCGGAGGTTGGCCGGCAACGCGAGCCGGCTCATCGCCTACCTCCCTGGAGGCGAGTGGTGTATCGCCACGCAGCCCAGGCCACTCAACCGAAGACGACAGGCGCTAACTCGACGCCACCGGTGGTTCCGTCCGGGGAGCGCTCGACGGATACGCGGGTACGATGGCGCGATGCGTCTTGTGCTGCCGACCCCTTCCGTCTTTCGGGGCGGGGTGCTTGTCACCCTCGTCCTGCTGTCCGTCACCCGCTCCGACGCCTGGCAAGCGCGGGAAATAGACCTCACTTCGGCCACGATCGCCGAGATCAACGAGGCAGTGGATGCCGGCGCACTGACCGCCGAACGGCTCGTTGAGTTGTGCCTTGCCCGGATCGCCGCCTACGACGATCAGGGGCCACGCATCAACGCCGTCATTTCGCTGAATCCCAACGCCCGGGAGCGAGCCCGCGAGTTGGACGCCGAGCGGGAGCGGTCGGGGCGCCGTTCGCCCCTCCACGGAATCCCGGTCGTCCTCAAGGACAATTTCGACACCGCGGATATCCCGACCACCGCGGGATCTTTCCTGCTTCAGGATTCGCTTCCCCCGGACGATGCTTTCGTGGTGCGGAAACTGAGGGAGGCCGGCGCCATTGTGCTGGCCAAGGTGAATCTCAGCGAATTCGCTTCCGGCGGCGCCATGAGTTCGCTCGGCGGGATCACCCGGAACCCGCACGATCCGGCCCGCACCCCCTCCGGATCGTCGGGTGGGACCGGTGCGGCCGTTGCTGCCGGCTACGCCTTCGTCGGACTGGGCTCGGACACCGGGGGATCTATCCGCGGGCCTTCCACTGCGAACGGACTTGCCGGGCTCAAGCCGACGCTTGGGCTCCTCAGTCGTGACGGCATCGTGCCGCTTGCCCTTTCCTTCGACACCGGCGGCCCGATGGCGCGTAGTGTCTACGACGTCGCGGTTTCGCTGGGAACCATGGTCGGGGTGGATGAGGCTGACGCGGCGACGTCGAGAAGCGCCGGGAAGTTCCATGACGACTACACCCAGTTCCTGGATTCCGACGCCCTCGCGGGGGCTCGCCTCGGCGTAGCCCGCGACTTCATGGGGGTTGATCGCGAGGTGGACTGGGCCATCGAAGCGGGCCTCGACGCGATGCGCGACGCTGGCGCCGAAGTCGTCGATGTTCGATTCCCGGGATGGCTCCTGGAGGTTGAGAGCGACTTCTACACGACCGTCCGCTGGGCGGAGTTTCGCGGGCAGATCGCGGAGTATCTGGGAGGTCTCGGCGAGGGCTACCCCAGGACGCTGGACGAACTCGTGGACCGTTCGATGGCTTTGCCTTCCCATCGGGACGGACTTCGTCCGAATCCGAGCCGCTGGAGCCTTTTCCTGCGCGAAAACGCAAGCGGGGAGGTCACGGACTACGCGCACATTGCCGTGCGAGAACACGCCCTGCCGCTGGTCCGTTCACTTGTCGAGGGCCTGATGGACCAGGAGGAACTGGACGCCATCGTGTATCCGACTTCGTCGACACGACCGGCGCTGATTGATCGCCGCCCCTCGGATCTCTATGGACCGTCTCCCACGCGCCTTGCGAACATGAGCGGGTTCCCGGACTTGATCGTTCCTGCCGGGTTCACCGGCGGCGGCTTGCCGGTAGGCATTTCTTTCCTTGGCCGGGCGTTCAGCGAGCCGCGACTCCTCGCGATCGGTTACGCGTTCGAGCAGCGAGTGAAGGCGCACCGGGTGCCCGAGCACACTCCGCCGCTGCCCGGTGAACGAATCAACTATCGCTGATCCGTAGGCCGCTAGTCCGCATTTCTCATACTCACGGCCCGAAGCGCACCCCGCGGAACCGCAACCTGTTGACGAGGAAGACGGTTCCATGTGAAACGCGGATCCCGACCCACCTGACGGCGTGTCGGATAGGGAACGCCGACTTCCAGCGCGTTGCTGCGAAAGAGCAGGTCTCACAGGTACGCCACCATCCAGATGGTGCCGCCAGTCAGGGAACGCCGACCTCCGGGCAGTTCTCCCGGTGGGGCCCGGCACAGCCCGCCGGAGGCGGGCGGAGTCGCGTATCGCCGCACACCGGGATGGTTCAGGTCTCGGCACTGTCCCCATCCCAGGAGGTGGCGTTCCGGTGCCCGGCCGCGCTTCCGCTCACTCAGATCTGCGCCGCTCGCCCCGCTGCGCGGGGCGGTACCGGCCCCCACCGGGAGAACTGGCCAGAGGTCGGCCCAGTTCTCCCGGTGGGGGCTCCCTTGCCTGCGCGTCGCTCCGCTTGGTGGCATGGGCGCCATGCGCCATGTTCAGCGTCCGCGTGGCGCCTTCTGCGACTCGGCGAGCGCTCCCGAGTATGAGAAATCCGGGCTAGCCCGGGGCTAGTCCGGAATCCGCAGTACCCCTTCGGCGACCTCGACCGCCTGGCCGCCGACGCGCACCAGGGAGGGTTGGCCGTTCTCGCGCTCGACCTCCACATGGATCGAGCTGGGGCGTCCGATCTCGTAGCCCTGTTCAATTACCAGACGGACCGGATCCCGATCGCCGTCCTTCACCAATCCATGCCGGACGAGCCAGGCGCCCAGCGCCCCCGCGGCACTCCCGGTCGCCGGGTCCTCGGTCACTCCGAGTCCCGGAGCGAACATCCGGGCGTGAGCAGCGTTCTCCTCGTCGACGCACTGGGTGGAGAAGACCATCATGCAGTCGGAGCCGATTTCCTCCCTGTTGAGCAAGGCCTGCGCCGCCATCGCATCGAGCTCCAGCTTTTCGATGCTGCGAAGCGACCGTACCGGCACCAGCAACTGAGGGAGCGCCGTCGAAACGACCTGTGCCGGCCGGTCGTCGGGCAGGACTTCATCGGCGCCGATTCCGAGGCAGGCGGCGAGGGAGTTTCGGTCCGCGAACTCGGCGAAGAAACGTGGAGGCGCCTGCGTCATTACGACCTGTTGCACGGCACCGCCCGAGACGCGGATATCCACTGGGAGCACCCCGGCGCCGCATTCCTGATGGATTCGATGGACACCCGTTCCGAGGTTCCTGAGCTTCTCACCAAGCCCCAGTTCCCCGCGCCGGGCGAGCACAAAGACCGTTCCCACGACGGGGTGCCCCGCCAGTGGAAGTTCGGTGTTGGGAGTGAAGATCCGAAGGCGGCAGAGCGCCTGCACATCGGTCGGCGGGAGTACGAACGCGGTTTCCGACAGGTTCATTTCTGCCGCGATCCGCTGCATGTCTTCGCCGGAGAGCCCCTCGGCGTCGGTAACGATGGCCAGCGGATTCCCCGCGAACGCCTGGTCGGTAAAAACGTCCGCCTGAAGGAACCGGTATTCGCGCACGAACGCCCCGAGTCTATCCGCTAGGAGGGAAGAGGCGACCGCTTCGGTGGCGGTTTGGCGTTTGCTGTTTCTGCCGGATGGCTTCTTCCGAAGCGAGTTCATGGGCCCGTTCATTCCCCGGGTGCCCGGAATGACCCCGAACCCACTCGAACCGAACTGCGGGCCGCTTCGCGCGCGCGTTTGCCAGTCGTCGCCACAGGTCGGCGTTCTTCACGGGGCGCCGGCCAGCCGTCTGCCAGCCGCGACGTATCCACGACGGAAGCCATTCGGTAATGCCCTTGACCACGTACTGGCTGTCACAGATCACGGTCGCGGGTATTCCGTCCGGAACGGCTTCCACGGCCCGAATCGCGGCGGTGAGTTCCATCCGGTTGTTCGTGGTCTGCGGTTCGCCGCCAGAAAGAGTGCGTTCCTCCCCAGCGCCCGAAAGGATCACCGCCGCCCAGCCGCCCGGCCCGGGGTTTCCGAGGCAGGAGCCGTCGCACGAGATACGCAGCATCGGCCAGTATCCTACGCTTCGGGTTGCCAGTGCCCTGGATCCGCATGATTTCCCCCGACGCCCCCGAGGGCCGTTCGGGGCGGCTCGGAACTCTCTACCGGCGACACCGGCGTCCCGATGGCCTCGTGGACAACATCCTTGGGGTATCCAGCTTGAACCCCGAAACGCTGGAGCACCACCTGTCCCTGTACGAGCACCTGATGCGTGGCGAATCGGGGCTCGAGCTGGCGGAGCGGGAACTGATTGCGGTCGCCGTTTCCGTGGTCAACGAGTGCCACTATTGAATCGAGCATCACCGGAGGGGTCTTCTCCGGCTGACGAGAGATCCGGAACTGGTGGACGCATTGCGCCGCGATCCCGAAGGATGTTCCCTTCCGCTGCGACGCCGGGCTCTCGTTGACTACGCGATCAAGCTGGCGCGGACTCCGGCGAGTCTTGCCGAGGAAGACCTCGCGCCGCTCCGGAACGCCGGGCTTTCCGACCGCGACATCCATGACGCGTGTGCGGTGGCCTCCTACTACTGCTTCGTGAACCGCATGGCCAACGGCCTCGGTGTGGAGTTGGAAGAGGCGGGATCCGGGCCTTAGCTTCGGGGCTGGTTGGGAGGCTCTCAGCGGACCCCCTGGCTGCCTACGGCGTGGTCGAGTCTTTCGAGTTCTTCGTAAAGAGACGGCAATCGGCTCTTGAGATCCTCGTAGGTAGCGGTGACCTCCCGGGATCCATCGCGATCGCCGAAGAAGCCGGGAGCGGCCATGCGCGCTTCCAGGCTCTCGACGGCCGCTTCCGTGTCCGCGATCGTGTCGAACACTTCCCGCCATTCGCGCCGTAATTGTCGCAGGCGGTTCTTGCCCGGTGGCCGGCGCTCGCCAACCACCGTCTTCTGCTTCGCATCCCGCTTCGGCCGCTTGGCCACGCGGGCCGCCCGGGAGTCAGGGGCCGGGGGCCGCTTCTCGGCGGGCGCCGTCGGGCCGGTTCTCGCGAGGTAGTCCGAATAGTTGCCCCAGTAAAGAGCCGCCCCGCCGCCGCCGATCGCCGCTACCCGGGTGGCGAGGGCGTCCATGAAGTGCCGGTCGTGGGCGACGAACACGATGGTTCCCTGATAGGTCGAGAGGGCGTTCAGCAGCGCTGCTTTGGCATCCAGATCGAGATGGTTGGTGGGCTCGTCGAGCAAGAGGAGATTTGCGGGACGAAGGAACAGCCGAGCCAGTGCCAGTCGACTTCGTTCTCCTCCTGACAGGACCTCTGTCTTTTTTTCCACCGTGTCTCCGGAGAACAGGAACGCGCCCAGGATGTTGCGAATCTCGGGAAGCATCGAGAGCGGCGCCGCGTCGGCCATGGTCTCCCGCACGGTACGCGCGGGATCCAGGTCGTGCCGGTCGGGTCCGTAGTAGGCGATGCGGGCGTTATGGCCGAGTTCACGCGTTCCCGAATTTGGAGGGTCCTCGCCGGCGATGAGACGGATGAGGGTGGATTTCCCGGCGCCGTTCGGACCGACGAGCGCCAGGCGCTGGCCGCGCTCCACGACCAGATCCACGCCGCGGAAGACTTCGTTATCCCCGAACGCTCTTGCGATGCCGGTAAGCGTCACGAGAATTCTGCCTGAGCGCGGCGGATGCGGCAGCCGCAGCGCTACCCGTCGACGCTCGGGAGGTACTTCGATCCGCTCGATCTTTCCGAGCATGCGGACCCGGCTCTGGACCTGCCGCGCCCGGCTGGCCTGGTAGCGGAAACGGCTGATGAAGCGCTCGGTACGTTCGATTTCGGCCGCCTGCTCAGCAGCCCGCTTCCGCAGGTCGGCGATTTCTGCCGCCCGTTGGGACTCGTACCGACTGTAGTTGCCGGGGTAGTTGCCAAGGCGACCGAGCCCGATCTCGGTGATCCGCGTAACCACGGAATTGAGAAAAAACCGGTCGTGGGCGACCAGCACCAGTCCTCCGCGGTGCCGTGCGAGGAATCCGAGCAACCAGGTTCGGGCCTCGATGTCCAGGTAGTTTGTCGGTTCATCGAGGAGAACGAGATCGTTCGCTTCGACCAGCAACCGGGCGAGGGCGATTCGCATCTGCCAACCCTGGCTGAAGGTTTCCACGGGACGGTCCTGATCCGCGGTGGCGAATCCCAGACCGGAAAGCACTTCGCTGATGCGGACATCCATTTCGTATCCGCCGCGGCGCTGCCACTCCTCTTCCAGTTCTCCGTAGCGTGCGAGGAGTTCCGGCTCATCGCGCGTCCGGGACAGTCGCTCGGCTACCTCCTCCTGCTCCCGGCGCAGCCGCAACAGGTCGGCGAAGGCAGTGCGTACTTCTTCAAAGACGCTGCGGCCCGTCAGTTGGAGACCGTCCTGGGGCAGGTATCCGACCCGCTTGCCCTTGGCCAGCACAACTTTTCCGCCGTCCAGCGGGACTTTTCCCGCCAGAATCTTCAGTAGGGTGGATTTCCCGGATCCGTTGGGTCCGACCAGACCGATGCGATCGCCGTTGCCGACCTGCCAGGACACTTCACGGAGCAGGACCTGTTCCCCGTAGGCTTTCGAGACCCCGACGAGCTGGATCATGGTTTCCGCGGAGAACCGTATCGCGGGGAACGGCCTTCCGGCCGGGTTTCAGGATGACCGTGGAAACTGCCTCCGCCCGCTGGAACCCATCAGGGTTGGTCATAATGCGGAGTCCATGAATCGGAGGATCCAGCCCCACCGTCGCCGGCTTCTGCTCCTGGCGGCGGCCGTTGCCCTTTGCGCTGTTGGCGCCCAGACACCCGGGCAGGAAGCGGCCGCCAGAATGAGTCGTGGGGTAGCGCTACTCGAGCAGTTTCGGTTCTCGGATGCGGCCGCCGAGTTCGAGAGGGTGGTGGAGCTTCGACCGGAGTCGGCAGCCGCCCACGTGAATCTCGGAATTGCGTGGTTCAACGAGCGTGACTTCGCAGCGGCTCGCGATTCCTTCGCTCGGGCCCGTGATCTCGATCCCGCTGGGCTTCACGCGCGGTACAACCTGGGTCTCATCGAGAAGCTCGAGGGCAATACCGAGGCGGCGCTGACCGCCTTCCGGCGTGTCGCCGAGGCCGATCCCGACGACGCCATGACGCAGTACTACCTGGGCGCCGCCTACGCCGCTGCCGGTCGTCTCGAGGAGGCCGAGACCGCGCTGCGCACCGCCATCCGGCTTCAGCCGGAGCACGAATCAGCCCACTTCAGCTTGGGGAACGTGCTCGTTCGGGCGGGCCGTCGGGACGAGGGCCGTGCCCAGTTGATGCGGTTCCAGGAACTGAAGAACAGCTTTTCGGGAGGCGGCGTCTCGGCGGGGCTCCAGTACACCGAGCTGGGGCCCTACGCAGAAGCCGTCGAAGAGCGCCCGGTTCCGCTGCATGGCGGACAGAACGAGCCCGTTACCCAGGGTGCGGCCGGTTTCTCGGAATCCACCGCCGAGTGGGACCTCGCGCTGCCTCCTCTGGACCGGACTCCCGAACCGCCTCGGACCCTCCGGATGGAGGACTATTCGACCGATTGGGTGGCGCGGCACCTGCTGCCTCAACTCGGCTCCGGGGTCGCGATACGGGATCTCGACCGAGACGGGAGGCCGGAAATCCTCTTCGTGCGGAACGGGACGGTTGTCCTGTTTCGCAACACGGGAGCTGGCTTTGAAGTCTGGGAGAACGCCGGACTCGAGGTCGGCGGGGCGGTCAGCGTGACCGTGGGTGATGTGGACCTCGATGGGGATCCGGACCTCTATGTCGCGGGCGTCGGGCCCAACACGCTGCTCCTCAACCAGTCGGGCGAGACCGGACCGCTCTTCGTTCCGGCGGAGGCTTCGGGAGCTGAGGGAGACGACGTTTCGGTGGGCGCCACTTTCGCTGACTTCGACCATGACGGCGATCTCGATCTCCAGGTGTCCAACTACGCCCCTTCTTCGCTGGACGGGTTCGATGGGGTTCCGGAGGTGCTTCGCGTTCCGGATGATCTACCAGGTGCTCCGAACCGCCTCTATCGGAATGACGGCAGCGGGAATTTCACGGATGTAGCCGAGGAAACCCGGACTGCCGGCGGAGCCCGGCGCAGCCTCTTCGCGCTGTTCGCGGACTGGGATGACGACCGGGATGTCGACTTCCTGGTGGTGAATGACGGCAGCCCCGTGCAGGTCTTTTCGAATGATCGAGTCGGGACCTTTACCGAGAGCTCCGAGGCATGGGGCGTCGAAACGGCTTCCCGGATGCGGGGCGCCGCGGCCGCCGACTACGACCGGGATGGCTTCTTCGACCTTCTGCTCTCAGCCGAGGGAAACGCTCTCAACCTGCTGCTGCGGGGATCCGGACCTGGCGGTTTTTCTCCGGACATCGGGTCTCCGTTCCTGCTCCGCGCCGGCGTTCCGGGGGCTCGCTACGGCGTCTCCTTCCTCGACGCCGACCATGACATGGATCTGGACCTCCTGATGGTCACTGCCGGCGCCGGAGCGCCTCTGACCTTCTACGAGAACACGGCTGCCGGATTCTCACGCGCCGGAACGTTCGGCGACGGGCTTGCATCGGGAGAAGAAGCGAGGGCGCTGGCGACCGGTGACCTGGACGGTGACGGTGACCTCGACGCGGTGATCGGCACGACGCGAGGCCGCGTCCTTGCCTTCCAGAACACTCAGACGGGCGCCGGAAACTGGATGGCGGTGAGCCCGCGGGGCCTGCGCAGCAATCTCGATGGCGTCGGCACCAAGATAGAGGTCCGGGTTTCCGGGGTCAGCCAGCGCCGTCAGGTGCAGACGACCTCGGGTTACCTGTCGCAGAACGATCTTCCCGTGCATTTCGGGCTGGGGGATGCGCTGGCTGCCGACTATGTCCGGTTCCTCTGGCCGGGAGGCGTGAAACAGGTAGAGCTCGACGTTCCGGCGCAGGCGGTTGCGTCGGTGGAGGAGCTGAACCGCAAGGGCACCTCGTGTCCCGTCCTCTACGCGTGGGATGGGGAACGGATCCGCTTCGTCACCGACTTTCTTGGCGGCAGCGCTCTCGGAAACCTCCTCGCTCCCGGAACCCACAACTTCCCGGATACTGCCGAAGTCGTGAAGATTGAAGCGTTCCCGCTGGTTCCGCGGAACGGGGCGTTCGAGATGCGCTGGGTAAACCAGCTTGAGGAGGTCATCTTCTACGATCGCGCGGCACTCTGGGTGGCGGACCATCCGGAGGAGGTGGACGTCTTCCCGGAGGAACGCCTCATGCCGGGCCCGCCATACCCGGAGCCGGGGCTGATCGCAGTAAGCAACCGGCGCGCTCCCACCGCCGCGTCCTCGTCCAGCAAGACTGGAGGCGGACGGGACGTGACGGCGGCGCTCTCGCGCGTGGATCGGGACTATGTGGACGATTTCGCCTTGCTCCCGTTCAAGGGATACGCGGAACCCCACGCACTGACGCTGACCTTCGATGAGGTGCGCCCCGGCGTTCAGCACGTCCTCCTCCTCTACGGATGGGTGGACTACGCGGATTCCAGTTCCAATCTCGCGGCCTCCCAGGCGGGCGTCCGGAGCCAGCCTCCGGTCCTCGAGGTTGCCGAAGACGGCGGGTTCCGGATGGCCGTGGACCGAATGGGATTCCCGGCGGGTCTGCCCAAGACGATGGTGGTGCCGCTCGAGGATGCCGCGGTGGAGAGCGGACGCCCGCTCCGGATCCGGACCAACATGCGGATCTACTGGGATCGAATCGAACTTGCCGAGGTCGCCGAGACCTCGATTCAGGAGTGGCGACTGGACGCCGCGAGCGCTGAGTTCGGCTTCGCGGGATATCCCGAACCCCATCGCCCACGCGGAATCCCTCCCACCGAATACCGATACGCGACTCGCGCCGCCCGGGACATCTGGGGCGCCCACGAGGGGGATTACACCCGCTACGGGGATGTGCTGCCGCTCCTCGCTGAGATAGACGACCGCTACGTGATCGCCCGGCACGGAGACGAACTACGGCTCCGCTTCGACGCGCAGCAACTCCCGCCGACGGCCCCCGGAACCCGACGCACGTTCTTTGCATTCGCTGATGGATTCGGGAAGGACATGGACCTGAACTCCGCCCGGCCCCACACCGTCGGGCCCCTCCCCTTCCACGGGATGCCCAGCTACCCGTATCCCGAAGAGGTCTATCCGGATTCCGAAGAGTTGGCGCGCTGGCGGGCCGAATACAACACCCGGCGTATCGGCCCCGAGGGGCGGCACGGATTCCTGGACGACGGTGAGCCGCCGGGCGTGACGACCGGCGCTCCCGTCCCGCCCGCTGGCGGCAGCCGGGAGCGACGTCGCTGAACAATCGTTTGGGTCATGCCGAGAGACGCCCTCCGCACCGAGCTTTACCGGTTGCTCTTCGACGACGAACAGGGAGCGGCAGCGTTTCTCGCACCGCGAATGCTCGCGGACCCGCAGTCACTGACCCCGGAGGTGCGGTGGTGCCTGGTCTATCTCCTCCGCGGGATACGCTCGGTGGCAGCCAGCAGCCGTCTCCTGGAACCGGACTCGGTGCTCTACCTGGTGGCGCACACGGTTGAGACGGCGCGGACGGCGACCGCCGCCGTGGATGGTCTCTGGTACGAGATCGCGAGGGAGCTGCCGGGCCACTGGCTGCGACGCTACGAGCAGGGCGAGGTTCGGTACTCGCTGGAAGAGCTGCGCTACCTGAACCTTCTCCTCGCCCGGATCTGGCTTGTGGAACGGCAACGGATCGCGTTCATGGATCCACCGCTGCTGCCGCGCTACCTGCGCGAGCCGGTGGGGGCGGGTTAACAGCCGGTGGTGAAACCCCCGTGAGCGCCGAGGTGCGGGAAGCGCCCGGCTGACAAGGCGCGTGAGGGAGGAGCCCCCACCGGGAGAACTGGCCCGGGTGTATTCCGACCGAAACGCAACGCAGAACGCAGCGAAGCGGAGTGGTTCAGCCGGGATGCAGCCCGCGCCGAACGCCGCGTGGGTTTTGCCACCGGCTGTTAAGAGCGGATCTGACCCCGCGGGAGCTTCAGGCTCCGCCTTCGCAGACGCCGTCCTCGATATCGAGGATCATGTCGTCGACATCCGCACGTCTCGAGTCGTTACCCGCGAGCCTCAGGAAGGCGTTGAAGTAGCGCTGCGCGGTGTTGCACTGGCCCCCGTTGAAGGTGATCACGCCCAGCGAGTAATTGGCCTCCTTCGCCCGGGGATCGTTGGGAGCGGCCTGGAGCGCGACGCCGTAGTGGCGCATCACGCCCCTCTGGTCTTGGGCCAGCTGCGCGATGAAACCCAGCATCCAATGGGCTTCGGTGACGTATTCCCCTTCGGGTTCAGCCTCGAGGTAGCCGGTAAGGCGTGGCCCCGCCTTGTCGTAGTCCCGAGCGTTGAAGTTGATCGAGGCGGCCCGGTAGAGCACTTGGGACAACTGGGGAATGTCCGGATTCTGCGCGATGACGACCGAGAAGGCTTCCTCGGCTCCCGCGGTGTCCTCCTCCTGGAGCAGCGCGAATCCAAGACGAAAGTGGATTTCCACGTCGGTGGGATCGGCGGCGGCTACCTGGCGAAGCAACGGGATCGCCGCTGCCCGGTCCCCCGACTCGCTGCGGCCAAGCGCGACATTGCGTCGGGCCATGGCGATCTGATCGCCGAGTTGGGCCGCCATTTCCGGATTTGTATCGGTGCCGGCAAGAAACTTTTCGAACGAACTCATGGCTTCCGTCGCGTTTCCCTTCGCCTGATGGGCGAAGCCGAGGAAGAGATGGCCAGCGAAAAAGTCGGGATTGACCTCAAGGGTTGCCGGGCAGGCGGTGAGGGTGGTGTCCCAGGCCGCAGCCTCCGCCGACTCTACGCACTGCGTCTGGTTGGCGTAGTTGATGCTCGTGTGGGCGTATTCCACGTTCTCTTTGTAGAACTCCCACGAAGAATGACTCTCGTCGTGAACGGAGAGCAGCGGTTCGCAGGCCGCGATGACGTCTTCCCAAACCTGGCTCTCGATCGCGGCGTCGCACGCTGCGTCCGGATCGTCTTGCACCAAGGGGTGGGACGCGGTCGCAGAAAGCGCAAGACCGGGGAAGGCGAGCGTCGCAGCGAACAGAAGGGGGAGTCCGAGGTTGCTCTGAAGTGGCATAACAGAATCTCCTTGAGGTCGGGAAGGGCGTTCCGGCCAGCCGTGACCGGGGCTATCACCCTCAATACCCCGCCCCCGTGAATGGAACGAAGCAGCCTAGCACAGGACACCCGTACGGGTGGCAAAAGCCAAGAAAGAAAGGTCGATCAGTCACCTGTCACCCCAATCTGGGTCAGGCCGGAGCCTGTCGGGATGACCCGCGGCGGGGCCGTCGGAGGCTCAGTCTCCCTGGCAGCCGCCTTCAGCGATCGACGCCAGAATCTCGGTTACCTGGGCGGCGTTGCCGTGATCCGGAGCCAGTTCTATCAGCGCCTGGTAGTGCTGCTCGGCGTTTCCGCAGTCGTCGCGATTGAAGTACATGGTGCCGAGAGCGTAGTTGACATCCGGAAGCCGCGGATCGCCCGTGGCGGCGCCGTCGAGGAAGCCCCGGTAGTGGGTGATGGCGCGATCCTCATCGGAGTCTTGATGCGCTAGCGCCAGCATGTAGTGGGCTTCCGGGGCGCCCCTGCCGTTCGGCTCGGCGACCAGGAAGGCGCTCAGCCGTTCGTCGGCCCTGGCGTAGTCGCCAGCGTTGAAATTGAGCTGGCCGGCCAGGAAAACGATCCCCGGGACCGGGTTCGGAGCCTCCGCGATATAGACCGAGAGTGCGCGTTCGGCGCCTGCTTCTTCCCCGGTCGCCAAGAGCGCGCGTCCGAGACGGAAATGCACTTCGACATCCTTCGGGTTGGCCCTCGCTGCCGCCTGGAGGAGCGGAATGGCGTCCTGGGCGGCGTTCTCGCGGGCGAAGGCGATGCCGCCCGACCGCTGCGCGATGGTGATCTGCTGGGCCAGTTGCGACGCTGCCTCGGAATTCCCCTGGACCCCGTTCAGGAACGCCTGGAAATTGACCGCGGTGTTCACCCAGTCCTGCTTCGTCTGGTGGGCGACACCGAGGAAGTAGTTCATGATGAACGCCCCGGGGTTCGCCTCGATCGCCATCTGGCAGTACGCGATGACGCTGTCCCACTGCTGCGCAGCGAACGCCGGTTGGCACTGGAGGCTGTACGCGTACTGCACGGTTTGCGACCAGTGGGCGTAGTACGGGTGATCCTCCGGGAGCGCGTTGACCACCTCGGGGCAGGCGGCGAGGACCTGCTCGTAGTTCGCGCTGTCCACCGCCTGCATGCAGGCGGTCGCCTTCTGCGGGTCCACATCCTGGGCCGCGGCTTCGCGGGCCCCTCCCGCGATGACGCCAACGATGAGGACCAGGGAAAGAGTCAGAAATCGGGTGTGCATGGCGGAAGTCTCCTTGCCTGATCTGGCGACCGCTTCGTCATGTGCGCTTCGACTCGACGAGCGTGGCCCGCGCGAAGTGTAGGAAACTAGCACAGCCGGAGGGAAGTCTTGGAGCGTTTTGCTCAGGGCGCCGGTTATCCGGGCGCGCTGCAGAGTGCCAAATCCTCCTCCAGATAGCGCTGCACCTCCGAGGCGCGCTCGTGCTCCGGCGCGATTCTGAGGAAGTCCTGATAGTGGCGACGGGCTTGATCGCACTCTTCGCGATCGGCGGCGATCGTGCCGATGAAGTAGTGGGCAACCGCGGCCCGGGCGCTCTCCGGTTCGATTTCGAGAAATGCGGCGAAGTGAAGTAGGGCTTCGTCCTCCGTGGCGCCGGCATCCGCCGCCTCGGACTCTGAACTCCGGAGCGCCATGGAACCCGCCATCCAGTGGGCGTCGGCGCGGAATGGCCCGTCAGGAGCGGCCGCCAGATACCCGGCGAGGTGGGCCCGCGCCGTTTCGTAGTCTCCGGAGTCGTAGCGGAGTTGTCCCAGAAAGAAGAGGGCCTGGCTGATCTGGGGTGCTTCCCGCGCCACGACCGAAAAAGCGGCCTCCGCACCTGTGCGGTCACCCTCTTCCAGGAGTCCGACACCGAGAAGAAAGGCCACTTCGGCGTCCCCCGGGTCGGCTTCGGCGGCCCGCCGGAGCAGGGGCATTGCCAGTTCACGGTCGGCGGCGCGAAACCGCGCGATTGCGGCTCCGCGGACGGCGGTGCTGATCTGCTCGGCCAGCCGAGCTTCCCCCTCCGGCTCCGCTTCGGCCGCCGCAACGAAGGATTCGAATGCGGTCGCCGCCTCATTCCATGCCTGTTTCGCCTGATAGGCAAGGCCGAGGAAGTAGTGAATGCCGTACGTGTCCGGAAGTGCCCGAATCGCGGCCTCGCAATGGGTTACTGCGCCGTCCCAGGCGGACGCCTGCATCGCGGTTTCGCACTCGCGCGCGGCCGCCCGTCCGGCCTGCGCCGGCGCGGCGGCCACCGGAGCAGCGACCAGCCACAAGGATGCGACTGCCGACCAGGTGATGGCCCTGCCGGGCACGGTACCCAGGCTGCTACGACGGCGAGCCGGCCCGCGACTCGCTCCCGGAAGAGGAGGGCTTGGCGCCGCTTGCGGCGCCGGCCTTCTGCCCCGCCTTCTCCTTGCCGGCCCTGTTCCCCGAATCCGTCTTGCCAGAATCCATCTTCTCCGAATCCGTCTTACCCGAATCCTCGCCTTTCGCGGACGCGCCGTTGTTGCCGTTTGCGCCTTTCTCCCCTGCTTTCCGGGCGTAGTCGGTCACGTACCAGCCACTACCTACGAAATGGATGGCGGGGCTGGAAATGATCTTCCTGGCCGATCCACCACAGTGCCGGCAGACATCCAGCGGTTCATCGCTGAGACGCTGGAGGGCTTCGAAGACTACGTCGCAGTCGTTGCAGCGATATTCGTATATAGGCATGCCCTACTCGACGTTGGGGCTCGGAGTCTAGCGGCGTTCGGCGGTCCGCCGCCGTTCGGCTCTTGCGGGGTTATCGACTCTGGAGGGGCGGTGTCGTCGTCGGTGGTCGCCGGCGCCGGGTCGCCTGCTCGTACGCGTAGGAGATCCGAAAGAGCGCGCCTTCGCCGAGCGCGTTCCCGAGCAACTGCAACCCGCCGGGAAGTCCGGAGGGGGTGAAGCCCATGGGAACGGTGACCGCGGGGAAGCCGGTGGGCGGAGAGAGCTGGGGCGAGTTGTTTCCGTCGGGAGTCGTCAGGTCGCCCAGCAGGCGCGGCGGGTTGCTCCAGGTTGGGAAGGCGAGGGCGTCGAGATCCTGGTCCGCGAGAAGGCCTTGGACTTCCGCCCGAAGTTCCGCAGCCCGTTCGTTGGCTTCCGCACAGACCTCATCCGGCTCGCCTTCCACCTCGAGCGCAGTTGCGAGCCGGGGCCTGATCGACGGATGGAAGTCGCCGCCGTCGATAAGCTCCTCAAGAGTCGTTACCGGCGCGTTCGGCCCAAGGCTTCCCAGATAGGCCTCCAACTGGGCGCGGAAGGGATTGCACCACAGCGACCTCTCGGCTTCGAGCCCCTCGATCCGAACCGGATCAACGATCGTGGCTCCCAGTTCGGTGAGGTCGGCCAGGGCCGCTTCGAAGAGCGCCGAGATCTCGGGGTCGGCTGTTTCGGTATCGCTGAGCTGGCGCACCACCCCGATGCGGAAGTCGGCCAGAATCCCGGCGTCGAGGTACTGGAGATAGTCGGCTTCGCGCTCGAACCCGGTGGTTGCCTCATCGGCCGGGTCCGGTCCTGCCAACACATCGAAGACCCGCACCCCGTCCTCGACCGTGCGCGCCATGGGGCCGCCGACATCCCGGAACAGATTCAGGGGAACGATTCCGTCACGGCTGGTGAGGCCCATCGTGGACCGGATCCCGAAGAGCGCATTGTGGGAAGAAGGGCCCCGGATGGAGTTGCCGGTGTCGGTCCCCAATCCGACGGCGCCGAAACTGGCCGCTACCGCGGCCCCGGTACCGCCGGAAGAGCCGGCAGGGACGCGGTAGGGGTCGTATGGGTTGCGGGTGTGCCCGGGCACTACCGAGCCGAGGCTCTCGTAGGCACTGAACGCGAACTCGGCCATGTTGGACTTGGCCAGGACGATGGCTCCCGCCTCACGGATTTTCCGGACCTGGAAGGCGTCGTCGGGTGGCAACGAATCCTTGAGCGATGCTGATCCCGCCGTGGTGGGGAGATCGGCGGTGTCGTAGTTGTCCTTCACGATCATCGGAACGCATTCGAGCGGACGGTCCGGGCTGAGGCCGGAGGCGGCGAGGCGCGCGTCGGCTTCGCGGGCACGGGTCATGGCCTCCGGATTGATGGTGACGATGGCGTGCAGTGCCGGACCCTGCCGGTCGTACGCTTCGATACGCGCCAGGTAGGCGGCTACCAGATCGACGCAGGTGAAATCTCCGTTCTGAAGGCCTTGGTGGATTCCGGAAATGTCGAGTTCTACGACCTCCGGCCCAGTGGGAAGCTCCGGCCCCGGAGCGCCGCAACCAGCCATGACGAACGACGCGGAAACCGCCAGCACGATCCCGCTTCGCCTACCGACAGCCCGTGGAAAAAGCACCCCGCACGATTTCCGGAACGGTACGTGCGGCAATTCCGACGATTTGTGCGCGTGCGGGGCGCTTTCCCCACGGGGTGATGGCGCGAATCGCTCCGCGCCAGTTCTCCCGGTGGGGGCCCGCGCCATCGTCTTTCGTGGGGAGGGGAAACCCCTCCCCACACCCCTCCCCCGCGGCGCTCGGCGCCGCGAATGGATCGCACCCGAGTTTCGCCACAGCCTGCTAAGTGTTCTCGCTGTCCCTACCATGGTCCGATTCTATTCGTCTGTCCGCGGCCGGGGGCGGCTGCTTGCTGGAGGTATCCGCGCGAACGGAGGGCCGGGAGCGAGAAGACCCGGGTCGCGTCCCTGACGGTGAGAGCCTTCCGGGTTGCGGTGTCGCTTGCCGGACGGCTTCGTTACAATGCTGACCCATGACGCTCAGCGAGTCAGCCCGGCCGCGCCTTTCCCGGCATTTGCTGTGGCGATGGCGATTTTGCTTTAGGCCGGGCTCGCCTCGCGTCCGTTTGATCCACTGATTGCGGCGGGAGGCGGCCCGACCCGGGACGCCTCTGGACGACGGCGCGAAAGGGTGCTCAAGAGCGCCCGCTAAGGCTTCTGAGGTTCCCGGTACGGGACGCTGTGACCGTCACTCACACCACCAAGGAGCCAACTCCAGTGATCGCCCCACTCCTCGAAACTCTCCTCTCCGGCGAATCTGCCGATTCCGGAGCGCTGGAGAGCGCTCTGCACCGAATCCTGTCCGGGGAAAGCGACATCGCCCAGACGGCGGGGCTGCTCGTGGCGCTCCGCGTCAGCGAGCCCGACTCCGCAACCCTTGCCGCGTGCGCTCGCGCACTCCGGAGTCACCGCAAGGCCGTCATGTCTCAGGTCCGACCTCTCGTGGACACCTGCGGCACTGGCGGTGACAAGAGCGGCACCTTCAACATTTCGACGGCGTCGGCGCTGGTCGTGGCGGCCGCCGGCGGGGCTGTCGCCAAACACGGCAACCGCAGCGTTTCTTCCATCACCGGCAGCGCCGACGTGCTGGAGGCTTGTGGAGCGCCCCTCCATCTTGAGCCGGGCCAAGCGTCCCGGATTCTGGATTCCACTGGTTTCGTGTTCCTCTTTGCCCCCGCTTTCCACCCCGCGATGGCCCATGTCGGACCCGCCCGCCGCGCTCTCGGAATCCGGACGCTCTTCAATGTCCTCGGACCGCTCGCGAATCCGGCGCTGGCGGAACGTCAGTTGATCGGTGTCTACGATCCTTCGTTGACCGAGACCGTTGCCGGAGCCCTGGCCAGGTTGGGGTCCGCCTCAGCGCTGGTCGTGCATTGCGATGGCTTGGACGAAATTGGCCTTCACGCAACGACCCGGGGCCATTCGCTCAGCGGAGGAGAGGTGCGTCCAGTCGAGATCCGGGTTTCCGAACTCGGACTGCGGGAGGCGCCGATCGAGGAACTCCGAGGTGGTGGCACCGCGGAAAACGCCGAGATTCTCACAGCGGTGCTGTCCGGGAAGGATCAGGGACCGAAGCGGGACGTCGTCGCGGCGAACGCGGGCGCCGCGCTTACCGTTGCCGGGCTCGCCCCGGACCTCGAGACCGGAGTGCGTACCGCGCTGGCAACCCTGTCCTCCGGCCGCGCCCTGCGCACCCTGGAGCGCTACGTGGAAACGAGCATGCGGATGACCGGACTGAATGTCGCATGAACGGAGGGGTACTCGACCGACTCGTCCGCTCGGCCGAAGCGAGAGCGGTGCGTCTCGCTACCGGACCACCGCCCCAGCGTCCTGAACGCGAGCCCCCTTCCTTCCGGAACGCGGTCGGCGGGCGCGACACGCTCTCGGTGATCGCCGAGTTCAAGCGGAAAAGTCCGAGCGCCGGGGCCATCCGCGACGACGATCCGGGGGCACGGGCCCGCGCTTATCGGGACGCGGGCGCCTCCGCGATTTCGGTGCTGACCGATCCCGATGCCTTCGGTGGTTCCCTGGAGGATCTGCAAGCTGCTTCGGTTACCTCCTCACTTCCCATCCTGATGAAGGACTTCGTCGTACACCCCGCGCAGATCCGGGCGGGGTGGGCGGCGGGAGCGTCGGCGGTGCTCCTCATCGTTCGTTGTCTCCACGACTCCCTACTCCATCATCTCTACGAGGAAGCGCGATCCCTCGGGCTTGACGCCCTGGTTGAGGTGCACAGCGCGGCGGAACTCGATCGCGCCCTGGTCCTTGACGATGCGATCGTCGGGATCAACAACCGGAATCTGGACACGCTGGGCACGGACCGCCGGCGCGCCGCGGCGCTGCTCCCCCGAGTCCCGCCGGGACGCATTGCCGTGGCGGAGAGCGGCTATCTCGAGCCGGCGCACCTTGCTGAACTGCGCGGAAGAGCAGACGCGGTGCTGATCGGGACCGCACTGATGCGCGCCCCGGACCCTTCGGCGTTTCTCCGCGCCGCCACCGAACCGCAGCCCGTCGGCGCCTGAGGAAGACCGGGGCGCGCGTCTTGGAAGTCAAGATCTGCGGCCTTCGGAGACCGGAGGATGCCCGGTTGGCCGTACGGCTTGGGGCCCGCTGGATCGGGGTCGTGCGGGCTCCGGATTCCCCGCGTTCGGCAACGCTCGAGGAAGCCCGCAGGGTGATCGCGGCTGCTCGGGAGGTTCATCCGGAGGTTCGTCCGGTGCTCGCGACCGGAAGGCGTACTCGGGACGAAGTCGCCGCCGACGCATTCGCGCTGGGGATAGAAAGGGTTCAGCCGCACGGGCTGTCGGACGCCGGAGTCCGGTCGCTTGGGCAGGCCGGCCTGATCGTCCATCGGGTCGTGACCGTTCCGGAGACCGCAGACCGTCTTCCGGACTTCGTCCCTCCCGGCGACGGGGACGGCCCGCTCGTTTTCGACGTGGGTGGCGGCGGTAGCGGCCGCGCCTTCGACTGGCGCATTCTCGGGGAACAGGCTCCGGCACGGGCTTTCATCGCGGGAGGATTGAAACCCGAGAACATCGGGCGCCTGCTTCCCTTTCAGCCATGGGGTGTGGATATTTCAAGCGGCATCGAGTCGGCTCCCGGCGTCAAGGACCCCGATCGGTTGCGGCTTTTGTTCAGCCGGTTGCAGCCAGAATTCGCCGCGTGAAACGCGGACTTCGGCCCCGGCAGGGAGCGTTCGGTTCCTTCGGGGGACGGTTTGCTCCGGAACTCCTCACGCCTGCGCTCGAGGAGCTGGAAACCGCCCGCAAGGAGATCCTGCCTACGGCGGCGTTCCGCAGCGAACTGGACCGGGAGGCGCGGGACTGGGTGGGGCGGCCGACTCCGCTTACCAGGGTCCCACGGTTCTCGGCAAGGGCCGGATTCGAAACGGTATTCAAGCGCGAGGACCTGCTCCATGGAGGGGCGCACAAGGCGAATAACGTGCTCGGGCAGGCCCTCCTGGCCCGGCACATGGGCAAGACCCGGCTGATCGCCGAGACCGGCGCCGGTCAGCATGGGGTCGCGACGGCGATGATCGCGGCGCGGTTCGATATGCGGGCGGTGATCTACATGGGGGCAAAGGACATGGCCCGCCAGGCCCCCAACGTGAAGCGAATGGAGCTGTGCGGCGCCGAAGTGGTTCCCGTCACCGCGGGGGCCCGCACCCTGAAGGACGCGATCAACGAAGCGCTGCGCGATTGGACCGGGAGCCTCGCCGATACGCACTACCTGCTCGGGACGGCGGCGGGACCGCATCCCTTTCCACGCCTGGTCCGGGATTTTCAGGCAGTCATCGGGCGCGAGGCCAAACGGCAGTGGCGGCGTGAGCTCGGCGGGCTCCCCGATGTGGTCGTGGCGTGCGTGGGGGGCGGAAGCAACGCGATCGGGATCTTCCACGCCTTCGTGCCCGAAAAATCGGTTCGGCTTGTCGGCGTGGAGCCCGGAGGAGCCGGACTGGAAAGCGGCCGGCACGGTGCGACCCTCGTGCGCGGCACTCCGGGCCTGCTCCACGGCGCCCGCACCATGGTCCTCCAGGACGACGAAGGCCAGATCCGCGAACCCCACAGCATTTCGGCAGGGCTCGACTATCCCGGGGTGGGCCCGGAGCACGCGTACCTTCAGGAGATCGGTCGAGCCACCTACGTCGCCGCCACCGATGAAGAGGCGCTGGATGCCTTCGAGGTGCTGTCGGCCACCGAAGGGATCATTCCCGCTTTCGAACCTTCCCACGCGCTCGCTTTCGTCCTCCGCGCCCGGCAATCGGGGGAGATTGCCGCCGGGGCGCGGGTACTCGTGAACCTTTGCGGCCGCGGCGACAAGGATCTCGAGACCTATTTCGCGCTCGGGCGATCGTCATGAGCCTCGCCGCGCTCCGTACCACGCTGGGGGAGGGGCCGGCGGTTTCCCCGTTTCTGGTGCTCGGAGATCCGACTCCTGACCTGTGTGTGGAGCTGGCGCGGACGGCGGTCTCGGCGGGTGCCCGGATGCTCGAGATCGGATTTCCCTATAGCGATCCGGTCGCCGATGGTCCAGCGATCCAGGCGGCGGCGAGCCGCGCGCTTGCCGGAGGCACCTCAACGTTCCGCGGGTTCGAACTTCTGGCGCGGATCGCAAAGACCTGTCCGGGAGTACCGCTCAACCTGCTGGTGTACGGGAATCTGGTGCATCGGATCGGATACGAACGGTTCACCGACACCGTGTGCGATGCCGGCGCCTCTTCGCTGCTCGTCCCGGATATACCGCTGGAGGAGGCCGCTCCGCTCCGCCGGGCGTGCCGGCGCGCCCGACTCGGGCACGTTGAACTGGCGGGGCCCCTCACCCCGGCGCCGCGTCTCAAACGCCTCGCCGGGGACTCCTGTTTCGTTTACCTCGCGGGCTTCCAGGGCGTCACCGGCGTTCGTCGCGGCGGGTTCTCCGGCGTCCTTCGCCGGGTCGCCGAAGTCGCCGGAGTTGTGCAGGTTCCCGTGTGTCTCGGTTTTGGGCTGTCGGACCGCACTCAGGTCGTTCGCGGCTTCGAAGCCGGCGCGCGGATCGCGGTCGTCGGGAGCCACCTCGCGCGGGCCGTCGAACGCCTTTACCGAAGGGCGGGGGACGCGGATGACCTGATCGCCGGTTACCGTTCCGCGGTGCTTCAACTCACCGCAAGCGGTTAACAGCGAAAGGAAGAACCATGTTGGTCATCATGGGGGCGGTCCCCACCGAAGAGCAATGCCGGCGCGTGGAAACCGCGATTCGCGACATGGGATTCACGCCGCTCCGGGTTCCGGGTGCCGACCGGACCGCCATCTGCGTCACCGGGAATCGTGGGCCCGTGGATCCATCGTTCCTGGTCCGGCTCCCGGGCGTCGCGCACTGTATTCCGGTCACCAAGCCCTTCAAGCTGGTCAGCCGCGAAGTGCATCCGGCGGACACCGTCGTGGAGGTTGCCGGCGTGACGGTCGGCGGCCCCGACGCGGTGGTGATTGCGGGACCCTGTAGCATCGAAACCGAGGCCCGCACCGTGGACATCGCCCGCGCGGTCCGAGCGGCAGGAGCCGACCTGTTCCGCGCCCGCTTGTGGTCGGAACGGATCGGCCCCTACCACTTCGGCGGTGTGGGCGACGAGGGCCTGCACACTCTGGATCGGGTCCGGGAAGAGACGGGACTTCCGGTCGTTTCGGAAATCGTGGATCCGCGTTCCGCGGAGCGGGTCGCCGAGCACGTAGATCTGGTCCAGATCGCCGGCCGGCATATGGAGAACGAAGCCCTGTTGGAGATCGCCGCCAGCCTCCCGAAGCCGGTCATTCTGGAACGTGGTCCGTCGGCAACGGTCGAAGAGTGGCTGATGGCCGCGGAATCCCTCCTGGCCCGACAGAAGCGGGACGTGATCCTTTGCGAACGGGGAATCCGAGCTGGGGGCCAGCGGCGCACGCTCCTCGACCTCCACGCGGTGCCGGTGGTGCGGCGCACTTCGCATCTGCCGGTATTGGTGGACCCCTCGCACGCAGTCGCCGAGCGGGACCGGGTTCGACCGCTGGCCCGCGCTGCTCTCGCGGCCGGCGCATCCGGACTTGCGATCGCCGTGCATACGCATCCCGATACGGCCTATACCGATCCACGCCAGACTGTGGACATCCCGACCTTCGAAGGGATCTTCCGGGATCTCCGTACGATTCGGGATCTCGAGCGCCTCTGAAGAACCTCCACTTTCGACATTCCGGTTAGCAGCCTGTGGTGAAACTCACGCGGCCCAGTTCTCCCGGTGGGGGCTCGGCCGGCGATCCATCCCGGCTGACCGCGTCGCTGCGCGCCGCTCATCGTTGCGTTTCGGTCGGAATACACCCGGGCCAGTTCTCCCGGTGGGGGCTCCTCCCTCACGCGCCTTGTCAGCCAAGCGCCTCGCCCCCACCGGGAGACTGGCCAGCCTCGGCGCTCACGCGGGTTCCACCACAGGCTGTTCACCACTCCGCTGCGCCCCCCCACCGGGAGAACTGGTGTTCTGCGTTGCGTTTCGGTCGACATACACTCGGGCCGGTTCTCCGGGTGGGGGCTCCTCCTTCACGCGCATTGTCAGCCGGGCGCCTCGCCCCCACCGGGAGACTGGCCAGCCTCGGCGCTCACCCGGGTTCCACTACCGGCTGCTAAAGATGACCGAAAACTCCTCCCCCGCTCCGGACCCCGGCGACGTCTCTTTCGGCCGGACCCTGCTCCAGTTCTTCGTGATCCCCATGCTGGTCGTGGTACTCGGCGTCGGGATCTTCCTCGGGTTCGCGTGGCTGGTTTCCGACGACTCGACCGCCCAAGAACACCTCCAGCGAATCCGTGCCGGGGGACACCGGGAGAGGAGGCAGGCGGCGTTCGAGCTCGCAAACCGGATCCAGCATGGCGAGCCCGGAGAATTCGGCGCGCTCGGCCCCGACCTGGTGCGAGCGTTTGGAGAGGAGCAAGCCCCGGCGGATCCCTGGGTGCGCCAATACCTCGCGCTGGCGCTGGGAACGCTCTCGGAGCCCACCGCCGTTTCCGTCTTGACGGAGGCGCTTGCCGATCCGGATGAAACCGTGCGGGTCTATGCCGCCTGGGCGCTCGGCTCCATCGGTGGGGGAGCCGCGGTCTCGGCGCTTGGCGAGGCCAGCCGGGCCGACGATGCGGGGCTGCGGACCATGGCGGTTTATGGGCTCGGCGCGATCGGTGATCCGGCGGCTGCCGCCGCTTTGAGTCGAGCGGTCGAGGATCCGATCCTCGATGTCTCCGTGAACGCCGTCGTGGCGCTTGCCCGAATCGGAGACGAGGCTGCGGGGGAGCGGCTCCTCGGGATGATGGAACCGGAATACTGGGCGGGCGTCCCGGGAATGCTGGAAGGCGAAAGGGTCCTGGCGCGGCTGAGTGCGGTTCAGGCGGCGGGCGTCCTCGAAACCCCGGTCGTCCGGGCGCGGCTCGAGGAGGTGGCGGCGGGTGATCCCGACCTGCGAGTCCGGGCGGCCGCGCTCTCGGCTCTCGCTGCCGAAGGTCGGCGACCCGGTGGGCCGCGTCCGTGACTAACAGCCTGTGGCGAAACCCAGGCGTTCGAGCGGCGATGCATCCCGGCTGTTCACCGCGTCGCTTCGCGGCGCTCTGCGTTTCGTTTCGGTCGAAATACACCAGGTATTCCTCCCTCACGCGCCTTGTCAGCCGGGCGCCTCGCCGCTCTCGGCGCTCACCCGGGTTCCACCACAGGCTGTTGGGGCGGCACGCGCGGAAATCCGTGGACCGATTCTGAGAGCCTTCCGTTAGAATTCCGCGCCGATCCCACACCCCTCTGAATCCAGCCCATGCCTGACCCTCCGGCGAGTCCAGCAACCCGGTCCGCCCGTGCGCCGGCCCCCAAACGAGCCTCCGCCGCCGCCAAAAAGGTCACCCGCCGGGAATTTCCTTTTCTGGCCATCGGCTGGGCTGTTTTCACGGCTGCCATGGCCGCCGGGCTCACCGCCGTGGGCCGGTTCATGTTCCCGAACGTCCTGACGGAGCCGCCTTCGGAGTTCAAGGCGGGCTTTCCGGCTGACTTCTCGATCGGGGTGGTGGATACCCGTTTCAAGGAGCGCTACCAGGTGTGGATCGTCCGGGACGAGGAAAAGATCTACGCCCTCTCCACCATCTGCACCCACTTGGGATGTACGCCGAACTGGCTCGAGGCCGAGAGCAAGTTCAAGTGTCCCTGTCACGGGAGCGGGTTCTACGCGACGGGGATCAACTTCGAGGGCCCGGCGCCCCGCCCGCTGGAACGCGTCGGCGTGAGCCTCGCGGAGGACGGCCAACTGCTCATCGACAAGTCGCGCCTTTTCAAGTTCGAAGCGGGCCAGTGGACCGATTCCGCCTCGTTCCTTTCCCTGACCTGAGCAGCCCGTGAACCAAGTAGCCCGGCATTCGAGCGGCGATCCATCCCGGCTGAACCGCTTCGCTCTGCGTTCCGCTTCAGTCGGAATACACTCGGTATTCCTCCCGAATCGCGCCTTGTCAGCCGGGTGCCTCACCGCTTTCGGTGCTCGGGCTTCCTGGTCCACGGACTGCTAAGGCAAGCGAAGGGGGCGTCATGTTGAACCGCATCATCGCTCCCCTCCGCGCCGCCTGGAAGGAGGCGACCGACTCGCAGGTCTGGACTTCCATCTTCCGGCACGGCAAACCGGTCAGCAACCGGAACCGGGCGCTCGTGATGATGAGCAACGTGTTCCTGCACCTGCACCCGGTCAAGTCCCGGAAGGCGGGCATCAAGCTCCGCTACACCTGGTGCATGGGGGGGATCACCTTCTTCCTGTTCCTGACGCTGACCTTCACCGGTCTGCTCCTGATGTTCTACTACCGGCCCACCGTGGAGTACGCCTATGCGGACATCGTGGACCTGCAGGAGCACGTGCCGCTCGGCATCATGCGGGAACTCCACCGCTGGGGCGCGCACGCGATGGTCATCACCGTGTGGCTGCACATGCTGCGCGTGTTCATGACCGGCTCCTACAAGCCTCCCCGGGAGTTCAACTGGGGCATCGGGGTGGTTCTGCTGGTCCTCACTCTGCTCCTCTCCTTCACCGGTTATCTGCTTCCGTGGGATCAGCTGGCGATCTGGGCGATCACCGTGGGCTCCAACATGGCGCGGGCGACCCCGCTGCTGGGCACCGAAGGTCCGCTATCGGCCTCCCTGACCCTCGGGGATATCAACCTGATCAATTCGGGGAACGATGCGCGCTTCGCTCTCCTCGGCGCGCGCGCTGTGGGAGCGCCGACGCTGCTCCGCTTCTATGTGCTCCACTGCGTGGGACTTCCGCTGATCGCCGCCTTCCTCATGGCGGTGCACTTCTGGCGGGTCCGCAAGGACGGGGGCATCTCGGGGCCCATGTAGCGCCCGTGGAAAAAGCACCCCGCACTATGCCCAGGACGACACGCGCGCCGAGTCGGTGGGTTCATTCTGCGTGCGGCAAACCCCTCCCCCGCGGTGCTTCGCGCCGCGAACGGACGCAGGCAGACTCTCGCCACCGCCCGGTAGGCGTGGACCCGTTCGCTCGGAACGGATTCCCTGAAAGAAACGAACTGAGACAGTGATCGGCCTCTTCAAGGACCTCGTGAACTGGGCTTCCGGGCCCACGGTCCTCTTTTCGATCACCGCGATCGGCCTTCTTCTGGCCTTCCGGTTCACGAAGGTCTGGAGCAAGACGGCCGCGAAGGTCTTCTTCGCGGTGCTCGCCGTGTTCTACGTGGCGAGCATGTGGGATTCCAACTTCCTCCTGATCGTCGCGAAGCCCGACAACATCCCGATCACCGGGGTCATCTTCCTCGTCTTCTTCTTCACTTGGTACGCGATGTACCAGGGAGTCGAGAACGACAAGCGGAGTTCAGGCGAGGAAGAGGTGCTCGAAAAGAAGGAGTCCGAAAAGGTCTGGGTCTGGCCCGATCTCGTGTACACCGAGATGCTGGCGATGGTGCTGCTCAGCATTGTCCTGCTCGTCTGGTCCATTCTCGCGGCGGCCCCCATTGAGCAGCCAGCCAACCCCGCCGACTCTCCCAACCCTTCGAAGGCTCCCTGGTACTTCCTCGGGTTGCAGGAGATGCTCGTCTATTTCGATCCCTGGCTCGCCGGGGTGGTGTTCCCCACCCTGATCATCGTGGGGCTCATGGCGATCCCCTACATCGACGTGAACCCGAAGGGGAACGGTTACTTCACCTTCCGGGAGCGGAAGGCCGAGATCATCATCTTCCTCTTCGGCTTCCTGATCCTCTGGTGCCTGCTGGTCATTTCGGGCACTTTCCTGAGAGGTCCCAACTGGAACTTCTTCGGTCCCTACGAGTACTGGGACGTCCACCGGGTGGAGCCGCTGCTGAACGTCAACGTCTCTGACTTCTTCTGGGTCAAGCTCCTCGGGCGACCCCTACCTTCGGGTGGCTTTGTGGCCGCGCTTCTCCGCGAGTGGCTTGGGATCGTGATGGTGGGGGGTTATCTGTTCGTGCTTCCGGTTGTGATGGCGTGGCCGAAGGACCGGTTCCCCGGCGCGCTGAAATGGCTGAGCTTCCACAAGTACTACGAGAAGATGGGCGCGCCCCGCTACTTCCTCGGGGTCAGCCTCTTCCTGATGATGATGAGTCTGCCCATCAAGATGTATCTCCGGTGGGCCTTCAACCTGAAATACATCGTCGCCTTCCCGGAAATTTTCTTCAACATCTAGTCGTGCCAGAAGCGTCCCTGATGCCAGAAGCGTCCCTGATCCCGTCCGTGTCGGGATACGCATTCGATCCTCAGCCTTTCGGATACGGGACGCTTCCGGCCCGGCGTGTCGGAGCGCATCGCTTCGCGATTCCCACCAACTTCGCGGGGAGGGGAAACCCCTCCCCACGCCCCTCCCCCGCGGCGCTCTGCGCCGCGTTCCAGTGCGGAAAGCTTCCCGCCACCAGCTAGGAACTTCCTTTGTCCAAAGTCGCTCCCGGCCACGCTCACAACATCAGCCGGCTGAACGTCATCTTCGCTTTCTCCAGCGTAGCTCTGCTCTTTGCGACTCTGTGGATGATCTGGTTCGACTATTCCCGGGAGTGGAAGGGGTATCAGCGGCAGTTCGTTCAGATGGAGCGCGAACTCACGGCGCGGCAGATGCAGGAGGCCCAGCAGGGCATCAACCAGGCAGAGTTCCAGCGCGTTGAAGGGGATCTCCAACAGGCGGAAGCGGCCCTCCAGACGGAGCAGACCGCGCTCGCGGCTCTGGAGACGGAGATTGACGCTCTGGACGACCGCCGCACCCTGGCCGACATTCGCGAACGTGAGATCAAGGCGGTCTACGACTCCGACAAGTTCTACTACGAGGAGACCCGGGAACGCGGTACCCCACTGGGCCGCGCGGTGGGTGACGAGGAGTTCGTCGCGCTGGAGACGAGTTTCTACGATGCCCGCGATCTGCGGGTGTCCCTCGACTTCGAACTGACCGACAAACGAGCCGAACTGCGGGGGCTCAGGTCGAGCGTCACCGGCCTGGCCGGCGAGCGGGAGCGCCTCACCCAGGCGATCACCCTCGCCCGGCGCAAGCTCGACACCCTGGCCCCGAGTCTCCCGAACACCTTCCGGAACCTGCCCCTCGTGGACTTCATCGATCCGTCCATCGAGGTCAAGCAGGTGCTCGTCCGGAACGTCACCGAGGAGCTCAACTTCGCCCGGGTGCCGCGGATTGACCGCTGCCAGACCTGTCATCTCGGGATCGACAACCCCGACTACGCAGACGCGCCCCAGCCCTTCACCGCCCACCCGAACCTCGAGACCTATGTGAGCCGCGAGTCGTCCCACCCGGTGGACGATTTCGGCTGCACTTCCTGCCACCTCGGCCGGGGACGCAAGCTGTCCTTCAGCGGGGCCACCCACACCCCCGAGTCGGTGGAAGAGGAGCACGACTGGGTCGAGAAGTACAACTGGAAGGAAGACCACTACTGGGACAACCCGATGTACCAGGCGGGTCTCACGGAGGCTGGTTGCATCAAGTGCCACCGGGACCAGGTCTTCGTCCCGCGGGCCGAGGACCTCAACCAGAGCCGGATGACCTACGAACTCGCCGGCTGCTGGGGTTGTCACAACACGACCGGCTACGAGGACACGCGGAACCGCGGTCCCTCGCTGAAGCGGATCGCCGACAAGACCAATCGTGATTTCGTGGCGCGCTGGGTGCGCGACCCGAAGGCGTTCCGGCCTTCGACCTGGATGCCCCGCTTCTGGGACCTCGACAACAACCCCGACTCCGAACTCAAGAGCCGCAACGACACCGAAGTGGCCGCGATCGTGGAGTACGTCTTCGAGAATTCGAGCGATGAAGCCGACTACAGCGCGCCCCCGCGGGGGAACACCGCCCGCGGTGAAGCGCTCGTGAGCGAAGTCGGCTGCCTCGGCTGCCACCTCATCGACGAGAACGGCTACGACCAGGCGAGCATCTACCGCCGTCGCGGTCCGGCCCTGACCGGCACCGCTACCAAACTGGACGCCGGCTTCGTCTACGAATGGGTGAAGAACCCCCGGCACTACTGGGAAGAGACCTTCATGCCGGACCTCCGCCTCACCGATCAGGAGGCGGCCGACATCACTGCCTGGCTCATGGGGCGGGAAGCGGCGGATTTCGGCGCCGCGGAGGTGCCCGCGGCGAACGCCGGGCAGCTCGACGAGATCACTCGCGAGTTCCTGAAGACCGGGCTGCCCGACGCCATGGCCGCCGAGCGTCTCGCCGGGATGTCGGAGCAGGAGAAGCTCCTCTATTCGGGAGAACGGCTGATCCGCCGCTATGGCTGTTTCGGGTGCCACGAGATCGGCGGTTTCGAGGATCCCCAGAAGATTGGCGTGGACCTCTCCACCTGGGGATCCAAGATGGTCACCCGGCTCGACTTCGGCTACGTGGACATTCCGCACACCCGTCAGTCGTGGCTGGAGCAGAAGCTCGCCGCCCCTCGCACCTACGACCAGGGGAAGGTGAAGAGCCCGGGTGAGAAGCTGCGGATGCCGCAGTTCGGTTTCTCGGACGGCGACCGGCAGCACGTCGTGAGGAACGTCCTCGGCCTGGTGCGTGACGAGTTCCCGCAGGAAGGGGTAAAGACCCTCTCAGCCGCCGAAGCCGTGGCCGAAGAGGCGCGCAACCTCATCCACAACTACAACTGTCGCGGCTGCCATCTTATTGACGGAGTCGGGGGCGGGATCTACGACACGATCGAGGACACGGGTTTGCGTCCTCCCAACCTGAACACCCAGGGAAAGCGGACGCAGGCGGACTGGCTCTACCACTTCCTTCAGGACCCCAGCGATGTGCGGTTCTGGCTGAACGTTCGGATGCCCAGCTTCAACTTCACCAACCAGGAAGCGAACACGCTGATCTCCGGATTCCTCGCGATGGACGGCGCCCAGCCGTTCGACGCCGAACAGGACCGGGTGTACGACCGGCAGGAACTTCGCGTGGGCGCGCAGCTCCTCGATCAGCTCCAGTGTGAGCGCTGCCACATCGCCTCGGCCGCCGGCACCATGGAGGCCTCGCAGCTCGCGCCGTCCTTCCGCCTCTCCGGCGAACGGCTCACCCACGAATGGATCATTGATTGGCTGCTCGATCCGCAGTCCGTCACGCCGGGAACCCAGATGCCGCAGTTCTGGCCGACCGATCAGCAGGGCAACCGGCTGACGGCTCTTCCGGACGTTCTGGATGGAGACCCGATGGCGCAGATGCGCGCCGTGGCCTCCTACCTCATGAACTACGACCGGTGATCGCCTTCGATGGTCCAACATCCGGATCCCTGATCGAAACCGCGCCGGGGCGCATGCGCCAGTTGGCGTCCCGTCAGCAACACCCAGGAGAAACTTCCAATGGCTGATGAAGCGAAGGCGCGCACCGGCGGTCTCGAGGGGATCGCCATGGCGGTTGCCATCTGGGCGATCGTCCTGCTCTCGTCGCTCTACTTCCTGCGCTACGGGGTGCCGGAGCTGGCCTCCGACCGCGGCTATCTGGACAACCTCTACTACGTGATCCTCGGGATCACCGGCGCCGCCTACATCCTGTTCCAACTCGGCCTCGGATATGTGATCTACCGCTACCGCGGCGACCGGCCGGGCGCCGAATCGAGCTACTGGCACGAAAGCCACAAACTCGAACTCACCTGGACGATCGGCACCGCGGTCATCCTCATTCCGATCGTCTTCACCGGTCTGATCTATTGGGATCGGGTCAGGGGACCGGCGCCCGAGGACGCGGTGACGGTCATAGCGGTCGGAGCGCAGTTCCAGTGGGACTTCCACTATCCGGGCGCCGACGGCGAGTTCGGCCGTTTCGATCCGACGCTCTACGCCATCGACAATCAGGTCGGCCTCGACGAGAGCGACGCGGCGGCTGGCGACGACTGGGTCCTGACCAACCAGTTGGTTCTCCCCGTGGATCGTCCGGCCCGGATCCTGCTGCGTTCGAAAGACGTCCAGCACGCCTTCTTCCTGCCGAACTTCCGGGTGAAACAGGACCTGTTGCCGGGTATGAACACCGAGGTGTGGTTCACCCCCGTCAAGTCCGGAAGCTACGAGGTGGCGTGCGCCGAACTCTGCGGGCTCGGCCACTACCGGATGCGCGCCTTCCTTGAAGTGATGGAAGAGGCCGACTACCAGCAGTGGCTGGCAGAGAACGCGCCGGCGACCGAGGTGGCCGCGGCGGCTCCGGCGGCGAGCGATCCGGCGCCGGCGGCGCAGTAGCGGTGCAAATCAGGGCAATCGAGGCAGCGGACCCCACCAACTGACTGGAGAAAAGCGATGGAGCACGGCCACAAGCAAGGTTTCGTGAGCAGGTACGTCTTCAGCTTCGATCACAAGATGATCGGCAAGCAGTACTTCACGCTCGCGATGTCCATGGGGTTCATCGGCGGGATCCTGGCGGTGCTGATCCGGCTCCAGCTCGGTTTTCCCTCGAAGCCCTGGCCCTTCCTCGAGAACCTGTTTCCCGTCGGGATGGCCAGCGGGATCATGACGCCCGAGTTCTACGTGTCGCTGTTCACCATGCACGGGACGATCATGGTGTTCTTCCTCCTCTCGCTGCTTCCGGTCAGCGGCTTCGGAAACTTCCTCATTCCCCTGCAGATCGGCGCGCGCGACATGGCGTTCCCCTTCCTGAACATGCTGTCCTTCTGGACCGTGGTTCCGGGGGCGATCATCATCATCATCTCGTTCTTCGTCGAGGGCGGCGCCGCGGCCTCGGGATGGACCGCCTATCCCCCGCTTTCGGCGATCCGAAGCGCCATCCCGGGTTCGGATACCGGGCAGACGCTGTGGCTCGTCGGGATGATCTTTTTCGTGGCGTCGTTCACCATGGGCGGCCTCAACTTCGTGGTCACCATCCTGAACCTCAGGACGAAGGGGCTCCGGATGATGCGCATGCCGCTGACCACCTGGGCCCAGTTCGTGGTCGGCATCCTGGGGCTCCTGTCGTTCCCGGCCCTCGCCGCCGGCGCCGTCCTGCTGACCTTCGACCGGTCCCTCGGCACCAGCTTCTTCCTCCCGGCGGGCATCTTCATCGGTGACACCCTGATGCCGCACGAGGGCGGCACTCCTCTTCTCTGGCAGCACCTGTTCTGGTTCCTCGGTCACCCCGAGGTCTACATCATCATGCTGCCGGCGATGGGGTTCACCTCGGACATCCTGGCGACCTTCTGTCGGCGCCCCATCTTCGGGTACCGCTCCATGGTCTACGCGATCATGGCGATCGGCACCCTGAGTTTCCTGGTCTGGGGACACCACATGTTCGTGAGTGGGATGAGCCCGTTCCTCGGCAGCGTCTTCGTGGTGACGACCCTTGCGATCGCCATTCCTTCGGCGGTGAAGGCCTTCAATTGGCTGTTCACGATCGCGAGGGCCCGAATCCAATTCACATCGGCGTCCCTGTTCGCGTTGGGTGTGGTCTCGCTGTTCGTGACCGGCGGTCTGACCGGGATTTTCCTGGGGACCAACGCGGTCGACATCCAGTTGCACGACACCTACTTCGTCGTCGGGCACTTCCACTTCATCATGGCGGGCGCCGGGCTCTTCGGCGCCTTCGGGGCGGTCTACTACTGGTACCCGAAGATGTTCGGCAGGATGCTGAGCGAGCGTCTCGGGAAGATCCATTTCTGGATCACTTTCATCGCCTACTACGCGGTCTTCTTCCCGATGCACTATCTGGGCATTTCGGGAATGATGCGCCGCCTCTACGACCCGAACGTCTACGAGTACCTGCAGCCGCTCCAGCCGGTCAACGTGTTCATCACGATCGCCGCGTTCGTGTTGTTCACCGGGCAGTTGATCTTCATCTACAACTACTTCGCCAGTATGCGCCGCGGGGCGCCCTCTACCGAGAACCCGTGGAATGCCGCGGGTCTCGAATGGTCGACGCCGCCCCACCCCGGCCACGGGAACTGGGAGGGCGAGATCCCCGAAGCCCACCGTTGGCCCTACGAGTACAGCGCGCCCGGCAAGAAGCGCGACTTCACGCCGCAGTGGGAGCCTGAGTAGCCTGCCCGGCATGACGAAGGTGAATGCCCAGATGAGCGGCCAGATGAGCGAATTGACGAGCGGAATAGTGGGGCCGATCGACGCGGCGCCGTCCTCCTCCGACCGCCGTCAGATCAACCGCCTCGGCGTGCTGGTAGGTCTCGGCGGGATCACGATGCTCTTCGCCGCCTTCACCTCGGCATACATCGTGCGGAGTGGCGGGGGGGATTGGGCGACCCTCGAACTCCCGCCGGTACTCTGGCTGAGTACGGCCCTGATCGCGGCCAGTTCGTTCACCCTCGAGCTGGCCCGCCGCGCCTTTCGCGACGGCAATCTGGTGTCTTTCCGCTCGTGGAGCGCCGCTACCGCAGCACTCGGAACCGGCTTTCTCGCGAGCCAGTACGCCGCCTGGTTGACGCTCAACGAGGCCGGGATCTATCTCCAGAGCCACCCGAAGAGTTCGTTCTTCTTCGTGCTTACCGGAGTCCACGGCGTCCATCTGTTGGCTGGCGTTCTCGCGCTGCTCGCGCTGTTCGGGCTCGCCGCCGCCGGCCGGCTCGTTCCTGGGCGTTCCGACGCGCCCGCCCTGACCGCCATCTACTGGCATTTCGTAGGCGGCCTGTGGATCTATCTGCTGGCCGTACTGTCTCTTCTCGGCTGATGTTTGCGCCACGGATTTCGATGCTGACAGGGAGCCGACCCGGAGAGGAGGACGCATGAGCCAGACCGCGATTGCCCAGGCCGACTGGGGGGGCGCCGCGAGCCCCTTCGGCGTGACCTGGCAAAAGATGATGATGTGGTTCTTCATCGTCACCGACGCCTTGCTGTTTGCTGGCCTGCTGGTGAGCTATGGGGTGGTGCGGATCGCCACCGGCGACTGGCCGACGCAGAGCGAGGTCTTCAGCCTGCCCTACATCGCGGCCATGACGTTCGTTCTCATCAGTTCGTCCGCAACCATGGCCTGCGCGGTGGCCGCCGCTGAACTCCAACGACGGAAAACAGTCACCCTCTGCCTGTGGCTGACCATCCTGGGCGGCTTCGGCTTCCTGGGGATGCAGGCCTACGAATGGACCCACTTTATCCATGATGGCGGCGGGATCACCGGGAACCCCTGGGGTCCGCCCACCTTCAGCCAGTTCTTCTTCATCATCACCGGGTTCCACGGTTTCCACGTCCTCACCGGGGTGACCGTGTTGCTGATCGTCGCCATCCGCTCGGCGTTCGGGAAGTACTCGGCGGCCGGGGTGGAAAACGCCGGCCTCTACTGGCACTTCGTGGACCTCGTCTGGGTCTTCGTCTTCGCCCTCTTCTACCTGGTTTAGGAAACTCTGGGAGGCTCGCTCATGTCCACCGACACAGCTCACCCCTACCGGGGCTACTGGATTCTCTGGGCGGTATTGCTGAGCGTCACCCTGCTCATGATCTCGATCGAGGGGGCCGGGCTGCCCGCCGCCCTGGCGGTCGTGATGCTCCTGTTCGGGTCGGCGATCAAGGCGACACTCATCATCTTCTACTACATGCATCTGAAGTTCGAGCACCTGGGCCTGATCCTCACCGTGCTGGTCGGGCTGTTCGTTACCGCCATTCTGATGTTCGTGCTGCCCGCCTACGATGGAACCCAAATCCTCGCGAGCCGCACCCTCGGCTAACCCCCTTGGCTAATCCCCTCGGCTAATCCCATGTCCCGTTCCAGCCTGCTCACGCTGATGGCTGCCGCCATCGCGTTCATTACGCTCGCGCCTGCGGAAGCGTTCGCACAGTGCTCGATGTGCAGGACTGCGCTCGAGCAGAACCCGGAGGCCGCCGCGGGCTTCAACCGGGCGATCCTGTTCCTCCTGGCGATGCCCTACACGGTGTTCGGCTCCCTGGCCGGCTATGTGCTGGTTTCCCGCCGGAGACGCGCGCGCAAGGCGGCCGCGGCGGTGGTCCCGGTGACCCACGCCACCCCGGTTCGCGGCGAGGACATCGTTAGCAGCCTGTGGTGAAACCCGGGTGAGCGCCGAGGTTGGCCAGTTCTCCCGGTGGGGGCGAGGCGCCCGGCTGACAAGGCGCGTGAGGGAGGAGCCCCCACCGGGAGAACTGGCCCGGGTGTATTTCGACCGAAACGCAACGATGAGCGGCGCGAAGCGACGCGGTTCAGCCGGGATGGATCGCCGGCCGAACGCCGTCTGGGTTTCGCCACAGGCTGCTAGCGCCGCCTCCTGAACGCGCTCGGGATGGCGTAGTACCCGTTCCGGGTCCGTGTCGTGAGGTCCCGCCGTCCGCGGACCTGAATCTCGATCTCACGCCATTCGCCGTCCCGCTCCGCCTTCCTCGGGACGTAAGCGAGGCGGTACTGCGCGTGCAAGTCGGCCTCAATCCGCGAAAAGCTTCCGATGAGATCTCCGGTCCGGTCGGGGAAGAGCGCCTGACCTCCAGTTTCCTCTGTCAGCCGGCGGAGGAATCGCTTGTTGACCCGGGCCCCGTTTCCTTCGAATCCGATGGCGTACACCGCGGCGTCGGTGAGCCGGGCCGCTTCGATGGCGTCGCCGGCGCTCGCCTCGCTTCCAAAGCCCATGCTCCGCGAGTCGTCACCGTCCGTGAAGATCAAGAGCGCCTTGCGATCTCCGTCGGCGAAATGGAGCCGGTCGAGCGACAGGATCGAGGCGTCGTAGAGCGCGGTCGGGCCCAGTGGGTTGAGCGCCATGATGTTTCCGATGAGCCGGTACCGGTCGTCCGTGAACTCTCCCCCGAAACGGACCCGGTCGTTGAACTCACCGATCATGGCGCGGTCGCCTTCCCAGAGCCGGTCCACGAAGGTGGCGGCTGCCTCCTTCACATAGTCGAGACTCGCCCGCATGCTGAGGGAGGCGTCGAGGAGAACCAGGATGGTGAGTGGCGCCGCCTCTGCTGCGAAGAAGGTGACCTGTTGAGGCACCCCGTCCTCGCGCACTACGAAGTCATCGGCGGTCAGACCGGAGACGAAGCGGCCGCGCTCATCACTGACAGCCACCCCCAGGTTGACCGCCTCCACCTGGACCTGGATTCTGAAGGGATCCTGCTGGCCCTGCTGGGCGGCCGCGGTCACCAGCGTTCCGGCCAGGGAGATCGTCAGGGAGATCGCCAGGGCGAGCGCAAAAGCGCAACGAACCAGTAGCCTCCGGATCCGGACGGACATGGCGAACCTCCCGTGGGGTCCGTCTATTCTGGCGCGTTGGACGGACAAAGGGGCGCTCCACGAGGCAGAAGTGCCTCCGAACCGCGTCTTCGATCCGAGTCGGGATGCGGTGTTAACAGCCTGTGGCAAAACCCACGCGGCATTCGACCGGCGATGCATCCCGGCTGAACCGCCCCGCTTCGCGGTGCTCTGCGTTGCGCTTCGGTCTAAATACACCCGGTATTCCTCCCTCGCGCGCCTTGTCAGCCGGGCGCCTCGCCCGTCTCGGTGCTCACGTGGGTTTCCCCACAGGCTGTAACGGACTGCTAGAATTCGTCGCTCAATTCAGGGGCGACTTCGCCCCTCTGAGTCGGTTTCCCGGCTGTCGGGTGCGGCCCGAGTCTGTCAGGCCCACCGGTGGCGGACCGTAGCTCATTCCCCATGCCCATGGAACGGAGGTTCCCCGTAAGATGCTTCACAGAGCCCCTCGCACGCCAATTCTGCTCGCGATTCCCCTCGCCCTCGCCCTCGCCCTGCTGGTCGGCTGCGGCGGTGGTGGCGGTGAATCTGACACCGCGATGGAGGCCATCCCGGCCGCCACCGTGGATCCGGCGACCGCCGGCACCATCAGCGGCAAGGTCATGCTCGACGGTGACGCCCCGCCGGCGGACACCATCCAGATGGCCGCCGACCCGAACTGCGCCCGAATGCACGAAGCCGCGGTGATGACCGAGTTCGTGATCACCGACATGGAGGGCGGACTGCAGAACGCCTTCGTGTACATCAAGGGCGGTATCGAGGGCATGCGTTTCCCGGCGCCGACCGAGCCGGTCACCCTGAACCAGGAGGGGTGCGTCTATGTGCCCCACGTGCTCGGGCTCCAGGTGGGCCAGCCGCTGAACATCCTGAACAGCGACTCAACGCTCCACAACATCCACGCCAGTCCCTCCGCGAACCAGGAGTTCAACATCGGCCAGCCGGTGGCAAACATGAGCACCACCCGGACCTTCGACAGCGTGGAGGTCATGGTTCCCTTCAGGTGCGACGTGCACCGCTGGATGAACAGCTACGCGGGCGTCCTCGACCATCCCTACTTCGCGGTCAGCAGCATGGACGGCGCCTTCACCATCGGCAATGTGCCGCCGGGCCCCTACACCGTCGGCGTCTGGCACGAGCGTCTCGGCGAAATGGAGATGATGGTTACCGTCGGCGAATCGGCCACCGCGGAAGCCAGCTTCACCTACAGCGCCGCCGAATAGGACCAACTCCCCCTGGCGGGCCCGACCCGTCAGGGCCAGGACGCGGGCCAGGACGCGGGCCAGGACGCGGGAATCGCCGCCTTCGGGGCGGCGATTCACCGCTAGTGTGGCTGGGACCCCTCCAGGTGTGGCCGGGATCCCTCCGGGGCGTTCGCGGGCCAGGGCCTCTTCCGCAGGTCCTTTGCCCAGCCTTCGACCACCTTGTCTCCACCGAGCTGTCGAACCCGGTTGTAGTCGAAAAGGGCCCTCTGCCGCTGACCCATGCCGTCGCGGGCATTGCCGCGGCGGAGGTGGAGCATCACCCGGATATCGGAAGGGGGAGAGGACTCGAGACCCCGTGAGAGGGCTGCCTCCGCTTCTTCCCACTTCTCTTCAAACAGCCAGGACTCGCCCAGCCTGAGTTCCGGGAGGCCGCCCGGGGTCAGATGGTAGTTCCCGAAACCGGCATCCCGCTGCTCGATGAAGGCAAGTACCTCTTCGCGTGCCTCGGCGGTCTCTCCATGGTGCAGGTGGACCCCTAACTCTTCGAGGGCGTAGTCCGGGTTCCTCGGGAACTGCTCCCGGAGCGTCCGGATGGCAACGAGGGCTTCTTCGAGCCGGTCCTCCCGCTGCATGAAGAGCACCTGGGCCCAGAGTGCGCCCCAGCGCGAGCGCTCTCCTTCTCGTGCGGTCCGGGCGAGCCAATCCAGCCCCCGCTCCTTGTCGCCCCGAACGCCGAAGAGGAACGCGAGCATGCGGAGAGCACGCGGCAGGGTTGCGACCCCGTAGTCGTAGACACCCGGGACCTGGTAGGCATCGGTGAAGTCGGGATCCTCTTCCAGGATGCTGCGGTGGTGCCCGACCGCCCTGCGCATGGCGCGAGTTCCGGAGAAATAGGAGCGGACCACCGTGACATCCCAGGCGGATTTCAGGCCCTTACCGGTTCAGCAGATCCGCAGGATGGCGCTCGCGTACCCGCTCACCGCGCGTGCGTGCTTCCGCAAGTTGGCTCTCGAAGAGTTCTATCTCTTCATCGCTTACTTCCGGGGTTCCGCTTTGCTCCCAATACCGGTCGCCCCCGGTGGGAGGATCCCCGCATTCCCCCGCTGCGCTGGGCCGCCTTCATCCAGATGATGCTGGCGCGGCCGTAAGGCCCGGCGGCGTAGTCGGGAAACTGATCTCCGAGGCGCTGAAACACCTGTTCGGCTTCTTCGAAGTCGTAGTTGAACAGATGCTGATATCCCTCTCTTTCCAGGGGTAGCGCTTCGTCTCCGATCTCCGATGGCTGTCCCTGGGCCAGGCCGGGCGTGAGCAGAATCACCCCGGCGAGGAGCACAAGTCGAGTGGTCATGGTTGGCGAAGACTCCAGGGTCCCGCACATTTTCCCACGCCGGCCACCTTTACACTGCACGCCTCGATGCCCGATCACTCCACCGCCGTTTCCGCCCGACTGATCGACCGCAGCGTCCCGTTTTCCGGGCGCCTGCTGCGCCTGGAGCTCGATCAGGCGCAAGAACCCGTGGGGCCGCACGGATACGGTCCCGTAGTGCACCGTGAGGTCGTCCGCCATCCCGGAGCGGTAGCGATCGTTGCCGTGACCCCGGAACGCGAACTCGTCATGGTCCGGCAGTACCGCTATGCGGCCGGCAGGTTCCTTCTTGAGATCCCCGCCGGAACGCGCGAACCCGGCGAAAAACCGGAAGACACGGCCCGCCGCGAGCTTCGCGAGGAGACTGGTTACACCGCGGGGAGTCTGCGCCCGCTAGGATCGTTCTTCAGTGCCCCGGGCTTCTGCGACGAGGTGATCTACCTTTTCCTGGCGGACGGCCTCACCCCGGGCGAGCAGGACACGGACTTCGGGGAAGAAATCGACCTGGTTGAGATCCCTATCGAGGAGGGACGCCGTCGGCTTGCTGCCGGCGTCTTTGAGGACGCGAAGACGCTTGTCGGGCTCTTGCTTTTCTTCTTGGAGGAACCCGGTCCTTCCTGAGCCGTTCCTATCTGCGATGGATCTCCACGGTGATGCCGGCAATCGGTCGGCCAAGTGTCGCGGGGCACTGGCGTTGCCACTTCTGGTGGCGGCGCTCATCGGCGCCGCCTGCGCCGAGAAGCCGGATCCCCCGACGCCGGATGCCGCGCCGCCGCCCTTCGAGCTGCTGGACCTCGAGGGGCGCCCCCACCGCCTCTCGGATTTCGCCGGCCAGGTCGTGGTGTTGAACTTCTGGGCCACCTGGTGCCCGCCCTGCGTGGAGGAAATGCCGTCCTTGCAGCGGCTTCAGGATCTGTTGGCAGATGACGGGCTGACCGTAGTCGCGGTGTCAGTGGACGAACGCTACTCGGACATTCCGCCGTTCGTCACGGAGCACGGGCTGCGCTTCCTGGTGCTCCACGACCTCGGCAAGCGCGTTTCCCGCCGCTACGAGATCTTCCAGTTCCCCGAGACCTGGATCATCCGGCGCGATGGAACGCTCGCCTCTCACATCGTCGGCGCCCGGGACTGGGCGGCGCCGGGCTCCCTCGAGATCTTCCGCGGGCTCCTCGATTAGGCTGCGTTCCGCGGAACGCGGCGTTGTGGGCGGTCAGCATGCTGCGTTTCGCCCGCCGGTGGCAGGCGACGGCGGCCTGAAGGCCGGCGTGCCCAGGGCCCGCGCTAGAATCCGCTGCTCGACCGGAGGGGATGCCGGTGTCTGTGTGCGGAGGCGGTCCACTTGAAGATTGAAGAAACGAGTCAATTCCTGCAGGCGAACGCCGTAGCGCAGCGGGTACGTCAACTGATCCTGGGGGCGGCGCCGAAGATCAAGACTTCGTCGCGCCGGCCAACCGCGATTGCCCTCGCGGAATTGAAGGCCGGCCGGCTCGAGGTCTATGACCCGAGAGAGGCAGCGGAACTGCTGGCGGAAGACAGCGAGGACCTCAATGAGGAGGAGCGGGCGGCCGCCGAGGCGGCGTGCGCCAGCTTCGAGCAGATGTTCGCCGAGGCGGCTGGGGGTGTGGATACCCGCGCCTCTGCCGACGAGTTCGACGCGCCAGGGCGGGAACCGGAGGCCGGCCTTGGGAAGACGGCAGCCGTAGTGGGGAACACCACCGAAGCGTCCGCGGAAGCACCGTCCGCGGAAGTACCGACCGCATAGCCCCGGCCGGCGTCCCGCGGCGAACCGGGACAACTCGCTGGCGCACGCGCGCCTCTCGCGTACCCTTCGCGTGGGAGGAATTGCATGAACTCCGGTTTTCTCCGAGGGGCCGCTGCTGCGGTTCTCGCTTTCTCGCTCGTCCCGGCCGCGGCCGAGGCCAAGACGGAAGCCCGCATCCGCTGGGAGCGGATGTGTCAGATCCGAGCTGACAAGTTCGATCTCGTTCTGCCCGAGGCGATGCGCGGGAACGGAATCGACATGTGGATCACGGTGATGAAGGAGGGACACCGGGATCCCCTCTGGGAGGATCTCGGCCGCGGCTACGTCGGCAGCACCGGCTACATCATCTTTACCGACCGGGGCGGCGACCGCATCGAGCGGGTCGCCATCGGGATCACCGGCTACAAGATCGAGCGTTGCGGGGTCTACGACCAGGTGGTCGGCAGCGCCGATCTCGCGGAGTTCGTGCGGGAGCGCGACCCGCAGCGCATCGGCGTCAACATGTCCCGCAGCATCGGGGCGGCCGACGGCCTTTCCCACACGAGTTGGCTGCACCTGCGGGAGACGCTCGGCGAGGCGTACGCGGATCGCATGGTCTCGGCCGAGAAATTGATTTCGGACTTTCGTTCCCGGCGGGTGGCGAGCGAGATCGTCGCCTTCGGAGAGGCTGGTGAGTGGTCGCGAAAGATCGCCGAGCGCGCCTTCTCGAACGAGGTGATTACCCCTGGGATCACGGCGCTCGAGGACGTCGCCTGGTGGATCGAGCAGCAACTGCTCGAGAACGGTCTCGACACCTCCTTCGGGATGCCTTCGATCTACATCACCGGCCCTGAAGGCATCGAGGCCACCTCGAACGAACGGATCATCCAGCGGGGCGATCTGTTGATGATCGATTGGGGAGTCGGGTATCTGAACTTCTACACGGACATGAAGCGGATCGCGTACGTGCTCAAGGACTCAGAGATCGCAGTACCCCCCGGGATCCAGAACGCCTTCGATCGCGGGCGCGCCGCCCGGGACGTGATCCGCCGCACCATCAAGCCGGGGCCCACGGCCGGGGCCATGCTGGAGCGGCTCGGCGAGGCGCTGACCGAGGCCGGTTTCCAGATGATCGAATTCAACCAGCCGACCGGCCAGGACACGACGGACGTGGTGATCGGCTGTCATTCGGTGGGCAACCTCGGCCACGGGATCGGTCCCTCGATCGCCTGGTTCAACCCGACCCGTCTGGAATACGAAATCGTGCCTTCGAACATGTTTTCCATCGAGCTCTTCGCCTACACCAAGGCGGATGAGTTCGGCGGGGCCAAGATCCGCATCCCGCTCGAAGACGACGCCATCGTCACCGCGCGGGGCGTGGAGTGGTTCTATCCCGCGAACGACCGGATCCTGCTGATCCGCTAAGGAGGCCGACGTGCGGCCAATTCCCGTCATTTCCACCGCAGCCCTCTTCCTCATCCTGCCCGCGTTGGTAGGAGCCCAGCTCCGCTCCCAGTCGGATCTCACCGCGGCCGACGCCGATCCCGCATTCCGGCTCACTCTGGATCACCTCGGGGGTGGAAACCGCGTATTCGGGCTTGCGCCGCGGGACTTCCGCTGGTCGCCCGATGGAATGGAGGTCTATTTCCGTTGGCGGGACGATCCCATGCCGGATCAGCTCGCTGACGACGATCCCTGGTTCGCGGTCGACCGGGAGGGACGGACCCTCCGGGAGTTGACCGAGGACGAGATCCATCGCGTTCCGTCGACGAACGCAGTCCGGACCGTATCCGGAGAGACGGCCGCTTGGAGCTCGCAGGGTTCTTTGTACGTGTGGACTGCGGACGGCGGCACTCGTCCGGTCTACGCCGTCGCCGGCCAGATCGGCCAACTGCGTCTCAGTCCGGACGGGACCAAAGTCCTGTTTGCGACGAAGGGTCTCTCGCCGAACGCTGCCGAAAACGGAGATCTCTGGGAACACGACATCGCCTCCGGCGCCACCCGACAGATCGCGGTCGTGGTGCCCGCCAAGGAGGAAGAGACGGACCAGCAGACCTGGCTCAAGGCTCAGCAGAGCGAATTGGTCCAGGTGGTGCGCGAGCGAAAGGAAAGGGACGAGCGCCGCGACCAGCTCCGCCGCGACCACAACGATCTGTTGCCCCAGGAGATTCCGGTCCCGAAGGGCGAGAAGGCGGTGGACATCCGCCTGTCGCCCGACGGGAAGTACCTCGTCTTCCGGTCGCGGAAGGACCCCTCGGACCCGAAGCGCACGAGCTTCATGGAGTTCGTGAACGAGAGCGGGCAGGCCACCGAGAAGGACGCCCGCCCGAAGGTCGGAGAAGCACTCCCCTCATCGCGCCTCGGCATCGTGGCGATGGACCAGACCGTCCGCACGGAGGACATCGAGATCCGTTGGGTGGAGGATGGCACCGAAAAGGACACCGTCATGCACGGCCCCTGGTGGAGCCCTGATGGGAAACAGGCGGCGGTTCAGGTGCTCTCCATGGACCATAAGGAGCGTTGGCTCGCGCTGCTGGACATCGAGGCCGGGACCCTGCGCCATCTCGACCACCAGCAGGAGGAGGCCTGGGTCGGCGGACCACTGGTGGTCGGCCGCTGGTCGCCGGGCTATCTCGAATGGCTCCCGGACAGCCAGGCCTTCGCCTTCGGCTCCACGGCGAGCGGCTGGGCGATGCTGCTGCTCGCGAATCTCGAAGGCGAGGTGACCGCTCTGACCGAGGGGGAGTTTGAGGTGCGGCGCGCCGAACTCGCCCCCGGAGGGGGCTCCTTCCTCGTCACCACCAGCCAGGAGCATCCCGGCGAGGAACACCTCTACCGGTTGCCGGCTCGCGGCGGCGCCCTCGAACAGATCACCGGCGGTGAAGCGATGCACCGCTGGTCGGTTTCCCCGGACGGGAGCCGGGTCGCCGCGGTCAGTCAGTCGCTCACTGAGTTCGGCGACCTCTATCTGATGGATGCGGTAGCCGCGGCCGAACCGATGCGGATCACGAAGAGCGGGACCGATGCGTTTTACCGGACCGCCTGGGCGGACAGCGAGATTGTGGAGTACGACCTGCCCGACGGGACGACGGCGTGGGCGCGGATCTGGGATGCACCTGCGGGTGCGACCCCCGGAGCGACTCCGGCGGTGGTCTATGCCCACGGCTGCGGCGAATGCGCCCAGGCGGTCGTGAAGGGTTGGGCCCGAGCCGGGAGCATCGTCTACGCCAACTACCTGCTCCAGAGCGGCTACGCCGCAGCGTCGGTGGACTACCGGGGCAGCTCGGGTTACGGACACCGGAACCGCACCTACGCCTACCGGCAGATGGGGATCTCGGACATCGACAGCGCGCTGCCGCTGCTCGACATCCTGGTGGACCAATACGGGGTGGCGCGCGACCGGATCGGAGTCTACGGCGGCTCCTACGGGGGTTTCTTCACCCTCATGTCCCTCTTCCGGAACCCGGGGAAATACGCCGCCGGGGTGGCGCTCTACCCGGTTACCGACTGGGTCCACTACAACCAGGGATACACGAGCCGGATCCTGAACGGCAGCCAGCTCGACGACGAGGAGGCCTACCGGGTCTCGAGCCCGGTGTACTACGCCGACGGGCTCCAGGACGCGCTGCAGATTCAGCACGGGCTGGTGGACAACAACGTCCAGATTCAGGACTCCTTCCGGCTGGCCCAAATGCTCATCGAAAAGCAGAAGGACTTCGATCTGGTGGTCTACCCGGTCGAGGACCACGGCTGGGACGAGATCCCCACCCGCCGCGACAGCTACCGCCGCATGACGGACTTCTTCGATCGTTACCTGGGTGGCGGCTCCGACGGGATGCGTCCCACCACCGATCCGCGTTAGGGGGACGCGCAGGGGAGGGACCGCCGACCTCCGGTCGGCATCGCGGCCCGCAGGGCCGCGAAACGGGGACCGCTGATCAGCGTTACGGTGCTCTAGGGCAACGCGGTGGTGGCCGCCTGGGCATCCCGGCAGGCATTCGTCCGCCGGTAGCCGATCCACGCCGAGATCGCGGCTGCCGCCGAAGTCAAGCTGCCGTCGATCTGATCGTCCCGCTCGTCGTAGGTCACCGTGAGCGCGAGAGCCCACAGCATGAAACCCAGATCCACGAGAGGCCACATCCTGCTGCTGGTGCACGGGACGCCGCCCGGGTAGACGCCGGTAGCGTCGTAGTCGGATTCGCTTGGCTTCGGCGGGCCTTGCGTCAGGACGATCGAGCAGCCTCCGGCCAGGATCGTGAAGACGAGGCCTACCGCCGTAAGGCGACGCAGTTGAGCGCTTCTGGTGCGCATGGCGGGCTGCTTCAGCTTTCAGACCGACCTGCCGAGCACGCGACCCGGGAGCGCGCCGGTGAAGCGGCCGTCCCGGCTCACGGGCTGGCCGTTCACGAAGGTAACGCGGATTCCGGTGGCCCGGGCCCGGGGATTCTCGAGGTTGGCGTGGTCGGTGATCTCCTCTTTGTCGAACAGAACGAGATCGGCGGGAAAGCCGTTCGCGATCCGGCCGCGGTCCCTCAGTCCGGCGATGTCGGCCGGCAGCGAGGTCATGCGCCGGACGGCCTCTTCCAGTGACAGGAGCTCTTCCTCCCGCACGTAGCGGCCGAGCACCCGTGGGAACGCGCCGTAGGCGGCCGGATGCGGGGAGCCCTTCCCGTAATCGTTCGCGTCCGTGATGAACGCCACCTCGGGATCGGAGACGAGTGTCCTGAGTCCGTGTTCGCCGCTGATGTCCAGCACGAACTGCCCCACCGCGCCGTCCTCCTCCAGCATGAGGTCGGAAATCGCCTCGAAGGGGGGTGTAGTGCGCCGATTCCCGAGTTCGGCGAGAGACAGGCCCACCACGCCGCGCGAGCCGGCGTTTTCCACGCTCGAAACCTGAATGCCGTCCCAACCGACCGCCGACACGAGGTTGTGGGGCCAGCCTCCCGGCTCCCAGGGAGGCCACTCGGGAGTCCGCTCCTCGATGTCCCTCCCGATCCGAGCCCGGACTTCCGGATCACGGAGCCGTGCGAGAAACTCGCCCGGGCCGCCTTCGAGCGCCCAGGGAGGGTAGATGGCGTACATCATGGTCGCCGCCACCGGATAGGGGAACATGTCCGCCGAGACGCGCACCCCTTCCGCCCGGGCTGCCCGCTCCCTCTCGAGAAAGGTCGCGAGCTTCGACCAGTGGTCCCGACCCACCGCTTCGGCGTGGCTGTGGTGCACCCGGATCTCGGCGCCCCGGCCGATCTCGATGAGCTCCTCGACCGCCGGGAGCAGGGTTTCGCTCGAACCCCGGACGTGAGCGGTGAACACCCCGTCCGATTCCCGCAGCAAGCGGGCGAGTCCGAGGAGTTCTTCGGTGGCGCTGAACATTCCCGGCGGATAGATGAGCCCGCAGGAAAGACCACAGGCGCCCTCTTCCAGGCTTTGTTCCAGGGCCCGCGCCATTGCCGCCCGCTCCCCGCCGTCCGGAGCCCCCGGCCGAAGTCCCATCGCCCCGAGGCGCAGGAGGCCGTGGGGAACGAGCGCCGCCACGTTGAGCGGCAGCCCGCGGGTCTCCAGCGCCGAAAAGTAGTCGGCGAGCGAAGACCACCGCCAGGAAGCGCCCTCCGGTGTCATCCAGGCGTGCACCGCCGGGGCGAGGTCCCGGGCTTCCCCGAAGAGCGGCGCCGCTCCGAGCCCGCAGTTGCCGATCACCTCGGTCGTGATGCCCTGGGCCAACCGGCCCGCGAGAAGCGTGTCCCGATCCGGTTGGCCGCTCGCGAGCAGCAGATCGCCATGGGAATGGATGTCCACGAAACCGGGAGCGGCGACGAGGCCATCAGCGTCTACTTCGCGAAGCGCCTCTCCCTCGGGAGAGACAAAGCGGCCGTTACGGATTCCGAGGTCCCCGCGCCGCGCCGGCGCCCCGGTGCCGTCCACGACCAGCGCGTTCCGGATCCGGTAGTCGAGCGGGGCGGGGTGCGGCGGACGCGTCTGGCCGCAAGCCGAGCCGCAGAGACCGGCGGCGAGGGCGCCGCCGAACTCCCGCCGGTTCACTTCACCCATCGGGCTCCCGCCTTGCGAGAGCCGACGCGGGGGGCCAAAAGCGACCGAATCGTCACCATCGCTCGTATGATGCACCCTGTGCGGACAATTGGGCGGGTCGCTGGCGCCATCGACGTGGTGCTCCGGAGGCACGCGGCGGGCGGCGTAGACGAGGCGCGACCGTGACATCCCTGGGCAATCGACTGCGCGTCGCGACGGTCTGGTTGGACAGTTGGGCGTACCGGCCCGACCCCAACAAGGACGCCATGCGCATCGACTGGGCCCGGGTGGCGCCCTTCATCGGCATCCACCTGATGTGCCTGGGCCCGATCTGGGTGGGATGGAGCTGGACGGCGGTGGGCGTGGCGGTGGCGCTTTACTGGATCCGCGCGTTCGCCATCACCGCCTTCTATCACCGGTATTTCTCGCACCGGACGTTCCGCACGTCGCGATTCCTGCAGTTTCTGTACGCAGTGTTCGGCGCGTCGGCCGTACAGCGGGGTCCGCTCTGGTGGGCGGCGCACCACCGGCTGCACCACCGCAACTCGGACCGCCCGGAGGATGTCCACTCACCCCACCAGCACGGCTTCTGGTGGAGCCATATGGGTTGGATCACCGCCCCGGCCAACTTTCCCACGCGACTCGACGCGGTGCCCGACCTCGCGCACTATCGGGAGCTGCGGCTGCTGGATCGATTCGACATGGTGGTGCCCGCGTTCCTGGCTGCCGGACTCTTCCTCCTCGGCGCGCTGCTCGGAGGCGCAGGCGTGAACACCAGCGGCCCCCAGTTGCTGGTGTGGGGGTTCTTCATCTCCACGGTGGCGCTCTTTCACGGCACCAGCACGATCAACTCGCTGGCGCATCAGATGGGGCGGCGCCGCTACGCGACCCGCGACGACAGCCGCAACAGCCTGCTGCTGGCGCTGCTGACGATGGGCGAGGGCTGGCACAACAATCACCATCGCTACCCCGCCGCCACGCGGCAGGGCTTCTTCTGGTGGGAGATCGACATGACGTACTACCTGCTGGTCGTCATGTCGTGGCTCGGGCTCGTCCGGAATCTGCACCCCGTACCGGCGCACGTGAAGCTCGCGGCCGGCGATGCGGCGAGCGGCGGCGGCCGTCTTGCCGGTCAGGGGCCGGCCGCGCCGGGATAGAGCCGCCACCGGGCGAAACCCTCGCGATCGAATCCGCAGGGGCCCGCCCGGGGTTCCCGCGCCGAGCCTTCGGACCGGTTGGGGGCTGCCCCCGACGGATGGCGGGAGGACCGGTGCCGGCCCAAGGATCTCACTTCGTGCTCACTACCTCGTCGAGCGGAAGACGCCGGATATCCGGCACCGCCGCTCCGGGTTTCGGGTAACCGACGACCAGAAGCAGGAACGGAACTTCGTTCGCGGGGCGGTCGAGCAGCTCGTTGAGGAATCGCATCGGGCTAGGAGTGTGGGTGAGCGTCGTGAGTCCGGCGTGGTGGAGCGCCGCGATCAGGAACCCGGTGGCGATTCCCACTGACTCGGAGTGGTAGTAGTTCCGGATCCGCTTCCCGTCCGCGCCGACGGTGTAGCGCTGCATGAAGATGGCGATCAGCACCGGAGCTTCGGTGAGGAACGGTTTGCTGTGGTCGGTGCCCAGGGGTTCAAGCGCCGCGAGCCACTCCGGCGGCGCCTTGCCGCCGTAAAACGCCCGCTCCTCGGCCTCCGCCGCCTCGCGGAGCCGGGCCTTGATCGCGGCGTCCTCCACCACCACGAATCGCCAGGGCTGCAGGTTGGCCCCGCTCGGAGCCGAGGCCGCGGTGCGGAGCGCCTCCTCGATCACGCCGTGGGGCACCGGACGGGGGTCGAACTCCCGGACCGTGCGCCGCCGGACCATGTGCTCGGCGAACCGCCGGGCCCGCTCGACCATCTTTTCTGGAGGAAACCCGCGGAAGTCAAGCTCCACGGCGGCCCACGGGTTTTCCGACACGCTCAACTCGGCCGTGGTTTGCGCGCGTTTTGGCTGGAGTACACGACAGCTGGCCGGGGCCCTCCCACCTCAGCGCGTCGCGCTGATGTGGCGGATGATGGCCTCGCCGTGGAAGCGGCCGTTCTCGATGAACACCATGTTTGTGCGGCGTCCGGCCACCACCCCGCCGGCGAGGTAGAGCCCGGGCACCTCGGTAGCGAGAGTTTCGGGATCGGTGACCGGCCTCCCGTCCGGGCCTTCGCTGCGGACGCCCATCGATTCCAGGAACCGGTAGTTCGGCCGGTACCCGAGGAGCGCCAACACGAAGTCGTTCGGAATCTCGTGCCTGGCGCCCTGGCGGTCCCGCAGGGTCAATGAGTCCATCCGGATCTCCTCGACCACCGAACCGAGAAGGCCGGTGATCTCGCGCCGCGCCAGACGGTTCTGAATGTCCGGCCGCACCCAGTACTTGATGTGCGACGAGAGAGTCTCGCCGCGATGGATCAGGGTGACCTCGACGCCCGCCCGGAAGAGCTCGAGCGCGGCTTCGGCCGCCGAGTTGCCGCCGCCGATCACCGCGACCCGCGATCCGAAATAGGGGTGGGTTTCGACGTATCGGTAGGAGACCTTGTCGAGCTCCGCGCCCGGGATGTCGAGACGGTTCGGGTTGTCGTAGTAGCCGATCGCCATGACTACGTTCCGGGCTCGCACCGGTCCCGGATCGGGGATCCCCAGCCGCTCGCTCTTCAAGTGGAGCGTGAAGATGTCCCCATTCGTTCCGCTGTTGCGCTCGACCCGCACGACCCTGGTGAAGAGCCGTGGGTGAAGGTCGTAGCGCTGGGCTACCTTCCGGTAGTAGACGAGCGCTTCATAACGCGAAGGTTTTTCGCGGTGGCAGACAAGGGGCATCCCGCCGATCTCAAGCAACTCCGGCGTTGTGAAGAACACCATGTTGATCGGGAAACGACGGATGGCATCCACGAGGCCGCCCTTTTCGATGACCTCGTAGGAGAGTCCCGCGCGCTGACACTCGATTGCGGTCGCGAGGCCGGAGGGTCCGCCCCCAACGATCGCTACATCGAGGACTTCGTCAGTGGTCATTCAATTCGTTCTACCCGAGCTCGGACGATCTCGACGCGCTCGAACGGAGCTTCGTCGGCGCCGGCCGGCAGTGCTTGAATCGTCTCCACGATTTCGTAGCCGGAAACCACGCGGCCGAACACCGAGTACTGGCCGTCGAGCGCGGAAGCCTGTCCGGTCACGATGAAGAAGGAGGTCATGGCGCTGTCGAGCGCCTCCAGCCGCGCCATCGAGACGATTCCGGGTTCGTGGAGGATGTCGCTGAACTCCGGCGCGATGTTCGCGATGTGTTTTTCAATGCTCTCGGGAACCGGCGGCATGCGGGTGTCCATCCAGCCGGTCTGGACGACAAATCCCGGGACGACCCGGTGGAACGCGGTTCCGTCGTAAGCCCCGATCTCGGCCAATCGGAGGAAGTTTCGAACGTGGTTGGGAGCCGTTTCCGGAAGTAGCTCGATCCCGACTTCCCCGAACCGCGTCTCCAGAATCACCCGGAACTCCGCCAGCTCCGCGTCGGTTTCCTCGGAAAACGGCGGGGGACGCTCGGGAGGTTGGTCGCGGACGGTGGCGCGGAGCACCTCCACCCGCTCGAGCGGCATTCCCCTTTCGTCGGCCGGAAGCTCCGAGATCACGGTGACCTCGTGGATCCCCTCCACGACCCGCGCGAAGACGGTGTACGCCCCGTCGAGCGGAGGCTGATCGGTGACGACGATGAAGAACTGGGAGCCGGCGCTGTCCGGTTGGCCGGGAACCTGGACGGCGGAGACGGCGCCCCGCACGTGGAGCTCGTCGTTCGGCTCGCGGGCGAGTCGCAGTAGACCCCCGGTCCCGTACGCGTCCGTCGCTTCCGGATCCTGCGAAAGCGGATCCCCGCCCTGAACGATTCCGCGTGCGATAACCCGGTGGAACGCCGTCCCGTCGTAGTTGCCCGCTTCAGCCTGCTGCAGGAAGAAGGCGGCGTGGTTCGGAGCCTTTTCGGGGAGGACTTCGATGATGAAGTTCCCTTGGGTGGTTTCAAAGACCACCTGCTTGCCGATCATTGCTTCGACCGGCCGGTCGGCGGTGAAGAGGCCCTCGGTCTGGGCGGCGGCACCGGCAGCCACGCCAAGGCTCAGGGCGAAGACTGCCAGGCTCCGCCGATTTCGGAAGAACACTCGACTGGCTGTCCGCAAGAAACGAGAGAAAGGCGACCGCAAGAGGGAGGGCAGTATATTCCCGGGCGTTCGTGCCTGAATCGCCTCCTTCTGCTATTTCCGGCGGGCCCGCTGCCGCCGAAATGGCCCCCGAAATCTCGGTCCCCGTCAAGATCCGGACCCTGGGCAACGGCCTCCGGGTGCTGCTCCACGAGGACCGCCGTCTCCCCGTCGTGCATGTGGCGCTCTGGTACCACGTCGGTTCCAAGAACGAGCAGCCGTGGCGCACCGGGTTCGCCCACCTCTTCGAGCACCTCATGTTCGAGGGCTCCCGCCACAACAACAGCCACTTCATCCGGCTGATGGAGCGGGCTGGCGCGAGCCTGTCGGCCGGCGGGGTGAACGGGACGACGAGCCACGATCGGACGAACTACTACGAGACCGTGCCGAAGGAGGCTCTCGGGCTCGCGCTCTGGGCCGAATCGGACCGGATGGCGTATCTCCTCGATGTACTCGACCAGGCCAAACTGGACACCCAGCGCGAGGTCGTAAGAAACGAGCGCTTCCAGCGCATGGACAACGTGCCCTACGGAACGGCGTGGGAAAAGATGTTCCACGCGCTCTTCCCCCCGGGTCATCCGTATTCGTGGGACGTCATCGGGGACATGGCCCACCTTGCCGCCGCCGACCTCTCCGAGGTCCACGAGTTCTTCCGCACCTGGTACGCACCGAACAACGCAGTGCTGGTCGTCGCCGGCGACTACGACGAGCGACGGGCGCTGGAGTTGGTCCGACGCTACTTCGGGTCGATTCCGCCGGGCCGGGTTCCCGGCCGTCCGGTGTTCCCCTCCGTGAACCTGGCTTCCCATCGCCGCATCGTGGTGCCCGAAGAGGTGCCCCATGCGCGGCTCTACTGCGGGTGGTCCACGGTGCCGTTCTTCCACCAAGACGAACCCGCGCTCGACATGCTGTCCGATGTCCTCTCGGACGGGCTGAACTCTCGGCTCTATCGCCGGATGGTCTATGAGGACCGGACCGCGTCCGACGTCAGCGCGTTTCACTACTCGCTCGAATCGGGTGGACTCACGGGCGTGGTGGCCACCGCTCGCCCGGAGGTGTCGCTCTCCCGCCTTCGCGATCAAATGGACGAGGAACTCACCCGGATGGCGGACGAGGGTCCGACCGACGACGAGTTGCTGCGGGTGAAGGCGGCGACCCAGGTGGCCTTTGTGGGCGCCCTGGAGCGGCTCGCGACCAAGGTGGACCTTCTCGCCCGCTACGCGACCTTCACCGGCGACCCCGGGAAGCTATCCGAGCACTGGGTCCGCTACCGGGAAGTCAGCCGGGAAGATCTGCAGCGCGCCGCCCGCAAGTATCTGCTCGGCCCCCGGGTGGAATTGCTCTACGGAGAGTCGGAAGCGGAAGGCGAGCCGCCGGTCGTTCCCGTAGCCATCGGACCCGGCGAGTGGCAAACCCCCGCCGCGTCGCCCGTGCCTCGGGATCCGCAGCTCCGGGCCGAGCCGGACCGTTCTCGAGCTCCCCGTCGCGGACGACGGGGACACGTCGAGCCTCCTTTTCCCGAGACTCGCGAGCTCGGGAATGGAATCCGCCTGTCCGTGGCGCCCCGCCACAATCTTCCCAAGATCATCGGAACCATCCTGATCCCCGCGGGGAAGCGCGACGAGCCCCGGAGGCTCGCTGGACTCGCGAGCCTGACCGCGGCGATGCTGAGTCGCGGAACGAAGAACCGCACCGCCAGCGAGTTTGAAGCCGAGGCGGACCGGGTCGGCGCCGAAGTCGGAGCGGGGGCCGGCACGGAGTTCGTGTCCGTTTCCTTCTCATGCCTTTCCGAGCATCTGCGGGCGACGCTCGATCTGACCGCCGATCTCCTCTTCAATCCGGCATTCCCCGACGTGGAGCTCGAACGAATCGTTCCGCTCCGGCTCGACGACCTGAAGGAATCCCGCGCCGATCCGACCTCGGTGCTCCGCCGCATCGTTCGCCGCACGGCGTTTTCCGACGGGCATCCCTATGGCTGGCGCGGGGACGAGGCGACGCTGCCCGGCATTTCCACCGCCGATCTGGCGACCTTCCACCAAACGCATTTCCTGCCCGGTGGCGCGCAGGCCGTGGTGTGCGGAGATCTGGATCCGGATCGCGCCGCGGCAGTCTTCGAGGAATTCTTCGGCGACTGGGGGCCGGCTCGTGCGGCCGAGCGGGAAGCGCCAACCGATCCTCCCGGCGCGGAGACCGGGGTCCTGCTCCACCCGACCGGAAAGGAGAGTCCGCAGGCGGTGGTCGCCTGGCGGAAGCAGGGGCCGGGCCGGGACTCCGAAGACCGCCACGCGCTGCGGCTGGCGCTGCACATCCTGGGGGGCGGTTTTTCCAGCCGCCTCAATCTGAACCTGCGGGAACGGATGGGCGCCACCTACGGGGCCTTCACGGGAGCGCGGCAGCTCCTCCGTCGGTCCCTCCTCACGGCTTCCGCCTCCCTGAATATCGAGCAGGCGGCGCCCGCCATCCGGGAACTCCTGTCCGAGGTGGACGGCCTCGCTTCCGGGAAGCGGCCGATAAGGATGTGGGAGTTGCGGGAAGCGAAGCTGGCCGTCACGCGCACCTACGCGCAGCGGTTCGAGACCCTGGGAGGGGTGGGCGGCGTCATCGCCGCGATCCTCCAACGGGGTGCTCCGCTCTCCGATATCCAGGACTTCCCGGCCCGGATCGAGGCGGTCACCCGTGAACAGGTTTCGGAAGCCGCGTCGCGCTACCTCGGAAGCGACGGGAGCGCCCTCGTGGCGGTCGGGGACGAGAACCGGTTGGGGCCGGCGCTCGAAGGTCTCGGCGCCGTGCGCCGGGTGGATGCCGAGGGAGCGCCCCTAGCTGGAGCGCCCCTAGCTGGCGACTAGCTAGCGGCCGGTGGCGGCGTAGTTCGATTTACCGGAGCGCCGCGGGAGAGGGGTGCGGGGAAGGGTTTCCCCTCCCCGCGAAAGAAGGTGGAGCGAATCGCGCAGCGAGCAGCGACTTGCTTCACCACCCCGGGGAGTGAGCGCCCCATCCGGAAGAGCCGGCGGACTGCGCCTGTTCTCGATTGTCCGCGGGCGCGGCGCTCTCTCCCCGGGAGGTCAGCTCCGGTCTTTCCCGAACAGGCTACGCGCGCGGTCGGGTTCGGGAACCGGTAGCGGATAGTTGCCCGAGAAGCACGCCGTGCAGTAGCGGTCCCGCTCCTCCTCGACCGACTCCTCAAGGGCCTCGAGGGGCAGGTAGGCGAGGCTGTCCGCGTCCAGGTACTGCCGGATCTCTTCCACCGATTGCTGGGCCGCGATCAGCTCCGAGCGGAGCGGGGTGTCGATGCCGTAGTGGCAGGGCCCGGTGGTCGGGGGCGAGGAGACCCGGAAATGGACCTCGGTGGCGCCGGCGTTCCGCGCCATCTGCACCAGCTTGCGGCTCGTGGTGCCGCGCACGATGGAATCGTCGACGAGGATCACCCGGCGGCCCTTGAGGACCGCCGGCACCGGGTTCAGCTTCACCCTTACCCCGAAGTTCCGGATGGACTGCCGCGGCTCGATGAAGGTCCGTCCGACGTAGTGGTTGCGGATGAGCCCCATCTCCAGGGGAATCCCGGTGGCTTGCGAGTAGCCGATCGCCGCGATCAGCCCCGAGTCCGGAACCGGGACCACGACGTCGGCGTCCACTCCGGTGTGTTTCGCGAGGCTCTCGCCCAGCTTGATCCGGGTCTTGTAGACATCCCGGCCGAACACCCGGCTGTCGGGGCGGGCGAAATAGACGTGCTCGAAGATGCACTGGGAAATCGGCGCATCGTCGAAGACCTTCAGCGAGTGGACGCCGTCTCCGTCGATCCGGATCATCTCCCCGGCGTCGATATCCCGGACGTACTCCCCGTCCACCAGGTCGAGCGCGCAGGTTTCCGAGCAGACCACGTACCCGTCGCCCGCTTTGCCGAGCAGCAGCGGCCGGAACCCCCGGGGGTCTCGAACCGCGTAGAGCGCGTCTTGGGTCAGGAACAGGAGTGAAAAGGCGCCCTCGGCCTGGCGAACCGCCTCGGCTACCGCTTCGATCTCCTCGGTCTGCCCGGACTTGGCGAACAGGTGAACGAGCACTTCGGTATCGCTCGTCGTGCGGAAGATGGAGCCGCGCTGGACCAGCGCATGTCGGAGGATGTGGGCGTTCACCAGGTTGCCGTTGTGACAGACCGCGATGTGGCCGAACTTGCACTCGATCTGGATGGGCTGGATGTTCTTGGGGCTGCTGTCACCGGACGTCGAGTAGCGCGTGTGCCCGATCGCCGCCCGCCCGACGAGGGTGTCGAGCGCTTCCACGTCGAAGACGTCCGCCACGTGCCCCGGGCCGTTCACTCCGACGAGGCCACTCCGGTCCGGGGATGCAGCCACGATCCCCGCGGCTTCCTGCCCGCGGTGTTGGAGCGCGTAGAGCCCCAGATAGGCGAGGCGCGCGGCCTCCGGGTGGTTCCAGACCCCTACCACCCCGCACTCTTCGTGGAACCGGTCCGAAGAATCCCTGCCGGGAGGACCGGGGTGATCTACCACCGGGAACTCGATCTGGCTCACCCGCGCATCCTACCCGGACGTGACGTTGTCCACCGGCTGCTAAGCGGTGGCCAGCCGCCCGAGACTGTTCCGGAACGTGTCGGCAAGACTCTGGATCTCCAGATCCACCGTGCGCACCCCGTTCACCCGCGTCCGGAACGAGCCGCCGCCGACCACCCCGATGGGCGCGAGAGGGACGGCCTCGCGGGAGGCGAGCGCCGCGAGAGCGTCCGCGTCCCGCGGCCGGACGCTGACGAGCGCCCGGGCCGGCGATTCTCCGAACAGGACTCCCTCCAGCCGCTGAGCGCATTCGACTTCGAGATCGGCTCCGAGAACCGAACCGTCGGGGGCGAAGAGACTCTCCACCGCCGCCGCGGCCAGCCCTCCCTCGGAGAGATCGCGTGCGGAGGCGGCCAACCCCTGCGCTCCGGCCGCCCGCAGGAAGGCCCCGAGCCGGACTTCTGCGTCCAGGTCGGGTTTCGGCGGCCGTCCGTCGGTGCGGCCGTGGCGTACTTTCAGGTAGGCGCTCGCACCGAGCGAGTCCGTTCCCTCGGGCCCCGCCAGGAAGATCCGGTCTCCTGCCTCCGCAAAGTGCTGGGGGATCCGTTTCGCCACGTCGGGAAGCACTCCCACCACCCCGACCACCGGGGTGGGGAAGATCCCCTTTCCCTCGGTCTCGTTGTAGAAACTGACGTTGCCTCCGGTAATGGGAACGCCCAGCGCCCTGAGGGCTTCGCCCATCCCGGCGATGGCCTCGGTGAACTCCCACATGATCTCGGGCCGCTCGGGGTTCCCGAAGTTGAGGCAGTTGGTCGCCCCCACCGGGGTGGCGCCCACCGCGGCCAGATTCCGGCATGCCTCGGCGACCGCCAGCGCTCCGCCCCGCCGGGGGTCCCGGGCGGTGTAGCGGCCGTTCCCGTCGAGGGTCATGGCGAGGCCCAGCGGCAATCCCTTGATCCGCACCACCCCGGCGTCGCCCCCCGGGCGGACGATCGTGTCGCTGCGGACCATGTGGTCGTACTGCTCGTAGACGAACCGGCGGCTCGCGAGTTCCGGCGATCCGGCCATCTCCCGAACCGCGCCGTTCCAGTCGGAGGGCTCGGGCAGTTCCTTCGGGGTGACCTCGGGGGTGGGCCACCACGCCGGCTGCTCGACCCGGCGGTCGAGCGCCGGAGCGTCCTCGGTCAGCGCCCGGCAGGGAACTTCGGCGGCGACCTTTCCCCGGTGCCGCACCCGGAGCAGGCCGTCACCGCTCACCCTGCCGATGGCGGCCGCGTCGAGGTCCCACTTGTCGAACGCCCGCGCCACCTCCGCCTCGTGCCCGTCGCGGACCACCAGGAGCATCCGTTCCTGGGATTCCGAGAGCATGATCTCGTAGGCGTTCATGCCGGTCTCGCGCTGGGCGACCATGTCGAGATCGATCTCCGCTCCCGCCCCGCCCCGCGCCGCCACCTCCGCGGTCGAGCAGGTGAGTCCCGCCGCTCCCATGTCCTGGACCGCGATCAACGCGTCGCCCCGCATGAGCTCGAGGCAGGCCTCCATGAGCAGTTTTTCGAGGAACGGATCGCCCACCTGCACCGTCGGCCGTTTCGCCTCGGCCTCTTCGTCGAAGGCCGCCGACGCCATGGAAGCGCCGTGGATGCCGTCGCGTCCCGTCTTGCTGCCCACGCACCAGATCGGGCTGCCCGGTGAGTCGGCGCGAGCCCGGAAGATCCGGTCCGCGGGCGCGATTCCGAGCGCGAAGGCGTTGACCAGGGGATTGAGGGAGTAGCAGTCTTCGAAGAAGACCTCCCCGCCCACCGTCGGGATTCCCATGCTGTTCCCGTAGTTGGCGATCCCGGCGACGGCGCCGGTGAAAAGGGCGCGGTTCTTCGGAACCGTCAGCGGTCCGAAGCGGAGGGAGTTCATCAGGGCCACGGGACGGGCGCCCATCGTGAAGATGTCGCGCAGGATGCCGCCGACGCCGGTGGCGGCGCCCTGGAACGGTTCGATGAAGGTCGGATGGTTATGCGATTCGACCTTGAACACGGCCGCGAGTCCCTCGCCGATGGCGACCGCGCCGGCGTTTTCACCCGGCCCCTCGAGGACCTGCGGCGCCTCGGTGGGGAAGCGTGCGAGGTGGCGCCGCGAGGACTTGTAGGAGCAGTGTTCCGACCACATCGCGGAGAACATGCCGAGTTCGGTCGCGTTGGGGGTGCGTCCCAGTCGTTCGGAGATCTGGTGGAACTCCCCGGCGGAGAGCCCGGAGGCCAGCGCCGCCTCGACGGTCGCGGGTGCGTTCATCCTTGGATGAACCGCTGCAGGCTCTCGAAGAGATAGCGTCCGTCGGCGCCGCCGAGCGCCGTTTCGTAGGCCCGGTCCGGATGGGGCATGAGCGCGGCGACGTTCCCCCGGCGGTTCCGCACCCCGGCGATGTTGCTTCTCGATCCGTTGGGGTTCGCGGCTTCGGTGATCTCCCCGTCCTGCTCGCAGTAGCGGAAGATCACCTGCTCCTCGGCTTCGATCATGTCGAGGACATCGTCATCGGCTCGGAAGTTCCCCTCGGCGTGGCCCACCGGGAGGCGGAGCGTGGCCCCGGGTTCCAGCCCGCAGGTGAGCGCGGAGGGGCCGCCTTCGACCCGGACCTCCACGTCACGGCATACGTAGGTGAGCGAGCGGTTGCGCAGCATCGCCCCCGGGAGCAGTCCGGCTTCCTGGAGGATCTGGAAGCCGTTGCAAATCCCTACCACCGCCCGTCCGCTCTCCGCCATCCGCGCGAGCGGCTCCATCACGGGTGAGAAGCGGGCGAGACCGCCTGCCCGCAGGTAGTCGCCGTGGGCGAAGCCGCCGGGCACCACCGCGGCGTCGAAGCCGTCGAGCGAGCCCTCCTTGTGCCAGACGAGTTCGGCCGGCTGGCCGGTCACCGTCCGGAGCCCGTGGAGTACGTCGCCTTCGCAGTTCGTCCCGGGGAAGACGAGGACCGCGAAGCGCGCCATCAGTCGAGCAGGACCCGGACGCTGAAGTCCTCGAGCACCGGGTTCGCGAGCACCTTCGAGGCGATCTCCTCCGCGCGGGTCTTCGCTTCGGTGGCCGAATCGGCGGTCACTTCCAAGTCGAACATCTTCCCCTGGCGCACCGAGTCCGCGCTGAGGCGCGGGTCCGTGGCGATCGCCCGCCGGATCGCCTCGCCCTGCGGGTCATAAACCGAGGGGCGCAAGCGCACCAGTACCCGGACCCGGAACTTCATTCGTCGTTCTCCGCGAACACCCGCTCGAACACCAGGTCGAGGTGCTGGAGGTGCACGTCCAGATCGAACGCCGCATCGAGCTCTTCCGGTTTGAGGATCTTCGTGATCCGCTCGTCCTCGTCGAGCCGTTCGCGCAGCGAACCGCCGCCCTCCCAGAGGCGCATCGCCGCTCCCTGCACCATCCGGTAGGCGTCCTCGCGGGAGGTCCCCCGGGCGGCGAGGTCGAGCAGCACCTGGCCGCTGAAGACCATGCCGTTCATCCGGTTCAGGTTATCGAGCATGGATTCGGCGCGGACCACCAGTCCGTCGAGGATCCGGGTCATCCGCAGCAGGATGTGATCGGCGAGCAGGAAGCTCTGGGGAATCGCCATCCGTTCCGCCGAGGAGTGGGAGATGTCCCGTTCGTTCCAGAGCGCGATGTTCTCGAGCGCCGGAAGCACATTCGCGCGGATGATCCGGGCCAGGCCGCAGACCTGTTCGCAGCCGACCGGGTTGCGCTTGTGGGGCATCGCCGAGGAACCTTTCTGGCCCCGGCCGAAGGGCTCCTCCAGTTCCCGGATCTCGGTACGCTGGAGACTCCGGACCTCGGTGGCGATCTTCTCGAGCGTGCCGGCGAGGATGGCCAGCGCGGCCGCGAGTTCGGCGTGCCGGTCGCGCTGGACGACCTGGCTGGAGATGGGGGCGGGACGAATTCCCAGGGAGTCACAGACTCTTTTTTCGACGCTCGGGGGCAGGTGGGCGAAGGTGCCCACGGCGCCGCTCAGCTTGCCCACCGCCACCGCTTCGCGCGCCGCCGAGAGACGCCGGTGGTTCCGTCCCATTTCCGCCCACCAGAGCGCGAGCTTCATCCCGAACGTCATCGGCTCGGCGTGGACCCCGTGGGTGCGCCCGACCATGACCGTGTGGCGGTGTTCCGCCGCCCGGCGCTTCAGGACCTCGCGCAGGTTCTTGATGCGGTTCAGGATCAGGTCCGCGGAGCGGGAGAGGCGGGTGGCCAGAGCGGTGTCCACCACGTCGGAACTGGTGAGTCCGAAGTGGATCCAGCGTCCCTCGGCGCCCACATGCTCGGCCATGGACTGGGTGAAGGCGACCACGTCGTGCTGGACCGTCTTCTCGATCTCGTGGATGCGGGCGATGTCGAAACCGGCCCGCTCCCGGATCGCGGCGGTGGCCGCAGCGGGGATGATCCCTTCGGCCGCCATCGCCTCGGCGGCGGCGATCTCGACCTCCATCCAGGATGTGAACTGGGCTTCGTCGGTCCAGATCGCTCCCATCTCGGGGCGAACGTAGCGGTCGGTCAGCACCGACTCAGACGGGGCGGAACAGGGGGGCCGCGTATCCGGCCCACGCCCGAGGGGTGGTGCCGGAATCGTCGTCCCGCCGAGCCCGAATCTCATCGGTGAGTGCGTGCCGGCTGGCGGCAAGGAGGCGCACTTCCTCGCGGCCGCCGGCGTCCAGCGCGGCCCGGGCCGTCTCGAGCGCCAGCTCGGGCGAGTTCGTGTTCTCCGAGAGATGGGCGAGCACCACGGTCTTCACCGAGGACGGGAGCTGTCTCCGCAGATACAAAGCCAGGGCGCCGTTCGACAGGTGACCCCGCGTCGAGGCGATCCGTTGCCGAATGGAGAAGGGGTAGCGGCTTTCGAAGAGCTGCTGCTCGTCGTAGTTCGACTCGATCAGCAACACTGAGGCGCCCTCGATGGCGTCTTCCATGTCCCGCGAGATGTGGCCGAAATCCGTGACGTGCACGAGCACCGCACCGCCGCGTTCGAACCGGAAGCCGATCGGCTCCCGGGCGTCGTGGGGCGTCCGGAACGGGCTGACGGTCACGGTGCCGATGCGTCGCGGTTCGCCGGAGACAAGCGGGATCCAGGAAGGAGGCTCGGTTCCGTTCCTGGTCTCGAGGCAACTCCAGGTCCCCTTGGTGCAGGCCACCGGAAGGCCGTGGCGGGTGGCGAACATCACCGCGCTCCGGGAGTGGTCCCCGTGCTCGTGCGAGACGAGCACCGCAGCGACTTCCGAGGGTGTGCGTCCGGCCGCCGCGATCCGCTTCTCCAGTTCCCGGCAGGAAAGCCCGGCCTCGACCAGCAAGGTGGTGGGTCCCGACGAGATCAGCGCCGCGTTGCCGGAACTCCCGGAGCCGAGGACGCGCAGGCTGATTTCCATGGGAAGGACCCTCAGAAAAGGGCAGAGAAAAGGGGTTTCGGAGGCGGGCAGACTACCATCCGTCCGCGCGACCCGTCAACGCCCGGACCCCAACATATTGGGGTCCTGTTCCGAGCCAACCACAACCGGTTGTGGAAAGCAGGGACCGCCAGCCTTCACACCGGCACCGCGGCCCGCAGCGCCGTGAGACCGCGTATCGCCGACCGCGAAGAAGCGCGCGGACGGCTTGGAGCGCCGGCCTCTGGCCGGCATCGCGCGGGAGCGCGAAACCAGCGCCGATGACGCGGCGCCCTGCCAACGTGGGTGCCGCACCCTCTCCCAATCCCAGAGGAAGCGATCGCTCACCGCCCGCGCGTGACACCGGACAAAACCGCCAACCCCATCCCCCGGCGTTATCGTGAGCCCCAATGGAGAACCTCTACGGCCGCTCCCGCGCCGAGCTGGTCCAGCTCGCCGAGGACTTCGGCCTCCCGCCCTACCGCGGCCGCCAGCTCTTCCGACATCTCTACCTGCACGGTCAGACGGACTTCCAGGAGATGACGGATCTCTCCGCCTCCCTCCGCACCGAACTCGCCGCCCGCTTCCGGGTAACCCTTCCCCGGCTGGTCGACTCCTCGGAGTCCGGCGACGGCGCGGTGAAGCTGCTCGTGGAACTGGAAGACGGCCTGCTGGTCGAAACGGTGGCGATCGGAAGCCGGCGTGACGCTGCCGGTGGCAGGTCGGGCAGAGCGCAAGGCGCCGGCGGAGATCCTTCCGACCTGACGGTCTGCGTCTCCACCCAGGTCGGCTGCCCTCTCGCCTGCACCTTCTGCCGCTCCGGCGCGATCGAGTTCCGCCGCAATCTCACGCCCGGCGAGATCGCGGCCCAGGTTCTGATGGCAGAGCGCGCCAACCCCTCCGCCGCCAGGGGACGGCGCAACGTCGTCTACATGGGGATGGGCGAGCCCCTCCTGAACACCGACGGGGTGATCGCCTCGCTCGACCTATTGACGGACCTGGACGGCTTCGGCATTCCGCCCCGCCGGATCACGGTTTCCACGGTCGGGCTGCCGGAGGAGATGGGAAAGCTGGGGGGCGCCGCCCCGCAGGTCGGCATCGCCATCAGCCTCCACGCCGGCGACGACGAGACGCGGGAGAAGTTCATGCCGATCGGCCGGCGCCACCGGATGCCGGAGATCTTCGCGGCGCTTGAGAATCTGCCGCCTTCGAACCGCCGAATCACGATCGAGTACGTCCTCCTCGGCGGCGAGAACGACCGCCCGGAAGATGCCCGCGCGTTGATCCGTCAGTTGAAGCGCCTCATGGCCTCGGGCATCCGCCCCCACGTAAACCTGATCGCGTTTAACCCGTGGGACGACCCGGCTCCTGGTCCTCCACACCGCCCGGGCAGCGAGGACGATGCCGAGCGCTTTCTCGGGATGGTTTCAGCCGCGGGCTTCGTTGCCACTCTCCGCCGCAGTCGTGGCCGGGACGTTCTCGCGGCGTGCGGACAGCTCGCCGCAACGCCGATGCCTAACCAATAACCGGGCCGAATAGCGGACCATCGGCCTTTGATTGGACCCCCCGCGTGCGCTCGAAACGGGCGGGCGCGGTTTCGCGGCCCTGCGGGCCGCGGTGCCGGTGTGAACACCGGCGTTCCCGGCTGGCCCCGCGATTTTTCGCGGTTAGCGACGGGAGTTTCGCGGCCTTCGGCCGCGATGCCGGTCTGAAGACCGGCGCTCCTTCCCCCGTCAGTCTTCGGCTTCGAGTTCGTCGGAGGCGGCTTCGGCGGCGGCTGCCTTGGCGCGGCGCCAGGCGATGATGTTCTCGGCGACCGCGGGATCGTTGAGCGCCACGATCTGCGCTGCGAAGTGGGCGGCGTTCTGGGCGCCCGCTTTTCCGACCGCGACGGTTCCCACCGGGAACCCCGGAGGCATCTGGACGGTGGCGAGCAACGCGTCGAGCCCGCTGAGCGACGCTGCCAGCGGCACGCCGATTACCGGAAGGATGGTCCGGGCAGCCATCGCCCCCGCGAGATGGGCGGCCATGCCGGCCCCGGCGATGATCGCAAGGGCCCCGTTGTCGCGGGCGCTCTCTGCGAGGCGGGCGGCGCGTTCCGGCGTGCGATGGGCCGAATAGATGCCCATCCGGCAGGAGACGCCGAGCGATTGGAGGACCTTCTTGGCCTCGCGCATGACCTCGATGTCGGAAGGGCTGCCCATCACGATGAGGACTTTGGGGTTGTCGGTGGAACTCATGTTGACTCCTTCTAAACGGCGGCGGCCGCGATGTCCCGGCGGTACGCCTTCTTTTCCCAGGTGATCGAATCGGCGCAGCGATAGGCAGCACTTCGCGCGGTCGCCCAATCCGCGCCCAGTCCGGTGACTGCGATGACCCGGCCGCCGGCGGTCTCGATCCCGTCTGCGCCGACACGGGTTCCGGCGTGGAACACGAAGGCGTCGTCCGTCTCGACCGCATCAGGCAGCCCTTCGATCGGAACGCCCTTCCGGTAGGCACCCGGATATCCGTCCGAGGCGAGGATCACGGTGACGGCGCGTTCGGGCCGGAAACGCACCTCATCCTCCGGGAGCCGGCCGGTGGCGGCCCCGAAGAGGAACGGGAGCAGGTCGCCGTCAAGCCGCGGCATGAGGGTCTGCGCCTCGGGATCGCCGAACCGGACGTTGAACTCCAGCACCTTGGGACCATCGGGGGTGAGCATCAGACCCGCGTAGAGCACGCCCCGGTACTCGCGCCCCTCGGCGCGCAGTCCCGCGATGGTTGGCTCCACGATCTCCTGACGCACCCGCTCCATGGTTGCATCGTCGGCGCCGAGCCCCGGGCTCAGGCTCCCCATGCCCCCGGTGTTCGGACCCTCGTCGTTTTCAAAACGCCGCTTGTAGTCCTGTGCGGTTCCGCAGGGGATGCCCCGGGCCCCGTCGCTGATCGCGAAGACGCTCAACTCCGGGCCCTCGAGCCGTTCCTCGATGACAACGGCCTTGCCGGCCTCGCCGAATCGCCCTTCCAGCATCGACGCTGCGTCGCGTTCGGCAGCATCCAGGTCTTCGGGAAGAAAGACGCCCTTCCCCGCGGCGAGTCCGCTCGCCTTGACCACCGGCTGCCGGCCGTATTTCCCGGAGCGAAGGGCGCTGCGCGCCGAATCCGCGTCGCGGACCACGGTGTGGCGGGCCGTCGGAATCCCGTGACGGTTGCAGAAGTCCTTCGAGAACTCCTTGGATGCCTCGAGGAGCGCGGCATTTTGCCGAGGCCCGAAGCACGGGATATCCCACTCGGCGAGCCGGTCGGCGAGCCCCGCGGCCAGCGGCGCCTCCGGTCCGGCGACCACCAGATCCACGCCCTCCGCGGACGCGAGATCCGCCAGCCCCGCGACATCCTCCGCTCCTACCGGAGCGAGCCGGGCCAACCGGCCGATCCCGGGGTTGCCGGGAGCAGCGATCAACTCCGCTAACTCAGGACTCCGCGAAATCACCCACGCCAGCGCGTGTTCGCGGCCGCCGCCACCGACCAGCAGAACCCGCACAGGGGGCTGCTAGGTGGGGCGGGGGGTACGACGCCGGCGCTTGCGGGCCCGCTTACGCGCCGCGGCTCGCTTGGCGCGCAGCTTGTCGCCGGGCTTCACATAGAAGGAGTGGCGCTTGATTTCCTTGATGATGTCTTCGGCCTGAACCCGCCGCTTGAAGCGACGGAGCGCCACGTCAATCGTTTCGCCTTCCTGGACGACAATTTCCGCCAAGAGATCCTCTATGTGACTTCCGTTAGTGCTTTATGAAAAGGGCAAACCCCGGGCCAATGTGGCCCGGGGAGAAGCGGGAACGCTATTCCCCGTGGCCCTCCATGTCAAGGAGGGCCGCCGGGCCCGGGATGCGAGGCCGCGTCAGGGCGAGTCGTCCAGGAGCCCGGCGTACGAATAGAGCACGGTCGCCACCGACTTCTCGCCGCCGGCCATCCCGTACACCTCGCCCGCCCCCTCGATGACCCAGAACTCGTTGGCCGCATGGGCGCCGCCGCCGTGTCCGACGGCTCCGCCCACGATCGGCATCGCGAGGTCCGTCCCGTCGGGAAGCGAACCATCCCGGCCGCTGAACAGGTAGGCCGGCCAGTAGCCGCCACCCAGGATGGAGTCTTCCGCGATCGGGTCGCGGTAGCGAACTCCGAAGATGTCGAACATCCGGGTGACCGACTCCGCCAGCGGGTTGTTGTAGTTGCTCTTCGACCACGGCACATCCCCGATGATCGTCATCTCGACATCCTCATATCCCTGCGCGTCGAGGTAGTCGCGGATTTTCTGGACCATGTCCAGCCCGTCCATGGTCGGGACGTAGCGAATGTTGTGCTTCGAAGTGACCCGGTTCGGCAGGATCGCGCCGGCGCCGCCGGGATACATGTTGCCGGACCAGATGCCGTCCATGTTGAAGGAGATTCCGTAGCGGGCGTTCAACAGGTGCTGTAGCGGATCGTCCGTCATGAAGCGGGCCACCCCGAGGTTCTCGGCGGCAATTGTGAGGTCGAGGTTCTCCGCCGAAGTGCGGAACATCTCTTCTTCCGCCGGCGTGAGCGGCGCCGCCCCTTCGTAGAAGCCGGGTACCAGCACCTGGTTGCCATCGTCGGTGATCAGGGTATCCAGCATCTTCATGTGGCGAAGGAGCGGTGCATCCGTCGATCGTTTGTGGATGCCATGAATGTTCGACCCGACCGGTCCACGCCCCCAGCTTTCGCCGCTCGTGGTCAGCTCGATGTACACGCAGCCCTCGGAGCCTCCGGAAAAGCCCGCCGCCCCGCTACGCGCCTGGCGGCCGGTGCGGTACATCGCCTCCGCGTCGCGGAAGAGTTCCGGGTTCTCCCGGACGAACTGGCGGAGGCCGATGGACATCCGCTCTTCGTCGCCTTCGGCGATGAAGATCAGGTTCACCGGCATGGTTCCGGTCACTTCGTAGATGGAGTGCATGCCGTTCCACATGGTCATCTGGGGACCCTTGGAGTTCGTGGTGCCCCGTCCGATCATCACCTTCTTGAAGGGGCCGAACTCGGTGAACTCGCCATCGAACGGCGGGAAGACCCAAGCCTCCGGCTGGGTGATCGGCATCGTGTCGTACATCCAATAGATCAGCAGGGTCTGCTCCCTGCCGTAGTCGCAGTTGGCGTACACGACCGGGTTGCCGGGCTGCCCCCACTCGGTCATCGGGACCTCGTACACCTGTGAGTGCTGGCAGCCGAGCTGGTCGAAAAAGCCCTTCACCATCTGGGCGGATTCGGGGATCCCCTCGCCGGAGTTGGAGATGCTCGGCTGCTGGATCCAGCGGCGGAGGTTCATCGTGTGCCGGTCCACGTTGTCGTCGATGTGCTGGAAGATCTGCTGGAGTTCCTCGGGAATCTGGGACATGTCCGGACTCAACTCGGTATCCCCCTGAGGCCGGACTCCGAGTTCCGTGGTCGTCGGGGCGGGCTCGGCATCCATATCGGGGCCGCCGCCGCAGGCAGCAAGCACGAGTCCCGCCATCAGCAGCGGGAACAAGGTCCAGACTCTCCGGTTACGCATCACCTTCGTCTCCTTCGCCGTCGCCCGGGCCGTTGGCGCACCAATCCCGTCGGGACAGCGCTTCGGAACATACGCGCGCGGCTCGGGGGCTGTCAAAGGGAGGGTCGGCTGAACGCTACGACGACGCTCGATTCCGTGCCGCCCGCGCCGTCAGCCGTGCCAGTCGGATGATGTCCGGGACGCTCGCCCCTCGCGAGAGATCGTTCACGGGGGCCGCGAGCCCCTGGAGGATCGGTCCCGTTGCGGTGGCCCCCGCGAGCCGCTCGACAAGCTTGTAGGCAATGTTCCCGGATGCCAGGTCGGGGAAGATGAGTACGTTCGCCCGCCCCGCTACCGGACTCCCGGGCGCCTTGCTCTCCGCTACCGAGCGGACCAGAGCCGCGTCCACTTGAAGCTCGCCGTCCACGGCCAGGTCGGGGCGGAGTTCCTGGACCCGCTCCGCCGCATCCGCCATCCGCCGTGCGTCCGGGTCATCGGCGCTGCCCTTCGTCGAAAACGACAAGAAGGCCAGGCGGGGCTCCATTTCGAGCAGTTCCCGCGCGGTCTCCGCGGACAAGAGCGCAATCTCCACCAGCTCCGACAGGTCGGGCCGCGGAATCACGGCGCCGTCCGCAAACAGCAGAGGGGGACGACCGTCGGGGAATTCCATCACGAAGGCCCCCGATACGCGGGAGACGCCCGGCCGGGTTCCCACGGCGAGCAGGCCCGCGCGGATCACGTCAGCGGTGGTCGAGGCCGCGCCGGCCACCGAGCCGTGCGCCTCTCCGGCGGCCACCAGCAGATTGGCGAATACCAGGGGGTTCTGCGCCGCCTTCAGAGCATCGGACATCGCCATCCCCCGGTCGCGGCGCCGGGACCGGAGCAGATCGGCAGCACGCCGGAGGGCCGCGCCCCGGGGCTCCACCATCCGGAGCGCGGAGAGTTCCCGGGCGGATATTCCTTTCTCACCCGGGCCGCCTTGACCCGGAGTTGGGTGGCCGACGAGCAACGGTTCCACGTCCGTGTCCCGCCCCAGATGGACCGCCGCCTCGATCACGCGTGGATCGCCCGATTCCGGGAAAACGATCGTCGCTCGCTTTGCCCGCTGCCGCGTCAAAATGATGGTCCGAGTAGGTCGAACACGATAGGATACCGGCTGATAGTGACGCTCGCAGTACTCAGGCTCTGCTACCCGGGACAAGGGAGACGCGGCAGGCTTCGGAACGAGCGTCGGGACGGTTTCTGCTAGAGACCCGAATCCGGTCGAATCGGTGATTCGTCAGCGCCCAACGAAGGCGCTCTTGACAAGGGCACGGCGGCAACCACACAAGACCCGAAAGAGGGAGGAAGCAAATGCAAATAACGGAACGTAGTAACAACGGTGTCACCGTGCTGGATCTGAACGGCAAGATCCTGCTCGGCGAGGGCGACGATGTCGTCCGGGACCAAGTGCGGGGCGTGATCGCGGCCGGCGGCCGCAAGCTTCTGCTGAATCTGGCGGATGTCCCCTACGTGGACAGCGCCGGGCTCGGCGAACTGGTTCGCTGCCACACGCGCATGGTGCAGGCCGGGGGAAGCGTCAAGCTGCTCAACCTGACGGCCCGCCTGCAGGATCTGCTTCAGATCACGAAGCTGGTCACCGTATTCGAAACCTTCGAGTCGGAAGACTCGGCAGTCGGGAGCTTCTGAGGGGCGACGCGGGAGGCTTTCGCGCAGGTGAGAGGACGGCCGATCTCTACGGCCGTTTCCTTCTGAAATCGCCTGACGGGGCCTGTCCGCGCGCTCCGGCTCTTCGTATGCGCTGCCGCTCCTGGCAGCGTCATCGTGGAAGGGATCGGCTTCTGGTGAAGGTAAGCGTGCGACGCCACTTGGTTCTCGGGTGAGTAATGCCCGAGGCATCCCCGACCGACTTCCGGTCGGGGACCCTGTACCGCCGAATCTGCTGATTCCCTCCGCGCTCAACAAAGTCCCGCCACTCGGGCGGGCGCGAAGGAGACACATGGCGATTTCCATGGCCAACGAAAACGAAACAGCCGGGAAGGGGGCCTCCGAGAAGGTCCTGTCCGGCGCCAAACCCGATGTCGAAAAGATCATGGGCGACATCCGCAGAGGTGCCCGCGAACGGGCGGAAGAGGGGACGAAGAGCGAACGCGACTTCAAGGCGGACGTGAAGAAACGGATGCTGCTGCCGTTGAGTTCGCGCGGCTTCACCGAGGAGTTCACGGAGCGGGTCCGTTCCCGCGATACCGCCCGCTGGAACATCCAGCTGACGAAACAGGCGTTTCGCGGATCCTCTTTCGCGCTGATGAGGATCCTGCGCTGGTTCTTGACGCCCCTCACCCGCTTGCTCGTCAACCTTCAACCCGCCGTGGAACAGGCTGCCCGGCAGGCCGAGATCAACGAGTACCACCGCCGGCTCCTGTGGGCGACGAATCGGGACCTTGAACTCACGCGTCTCGAAATCAATCTGATCAAATCCGAACTCCGCCGGCTTGGAGTCAACGCCGAGTTCTCCTTCAGTCCGGGATCAGCGAGCGGCGACGCGCCGCAGCGGAGTGGCCAGTCCGGACGCGGGCGGTCTGACGGCCGGGGTGGCCGTTCGGATCGGGGCCGTGGTGACCGGCGCCGGAGCGATGGCGGGCGTTCGGATCGGGAAGGCGGTCGTCGGAGTGATGGCGGGCGTTCGGATCGGGAAGGCGGTCGTCGGAGTGATGGCGGGCGTTCGGATCGGGAAGGCGGTCGTCGGGACCGGCAAGGCTCCGGGCAGGGGTCCCGCCAGACGGGAGGTCAGCCCGCCCGTCAGGACTCGCGGGGACCTCGCCCGAATCGCGGCGGGAGCCGCCGACCTACGAATGGCGGCGCCCCGGCGGACAACTCCCCGGCGGACAAGTCCCCGGGAGACAAGTCCCCGGGAGACAAGTAAGGTGCGGCTCGTATTCGTAACCCCCCGCTTTCGGGCGGGGGACGCGACCTTGCCGGAATTGCTCGCGGCCGAGTTGGCCGATCGGGCGCCCGGTGGTTGGCGGACCACCGTCCTTACAACCACGGCGGCCGGCAATTCCCGGGAACCCTTTCGCGACGGAGAAATCCAGGAGAAGGGAGTCCGGGTGGTGCGCTTCCCGGCGGAGGTTCCTTCGCCGTCCGGATCCGACGGCCAAGCCGCGCCCGACTCGCTGAGGTCTTCCGACCTCGTCGAGCATCTGCGGGATCGATCGAACGACTACGACCTGGTGGTGTTGTTCGGGTCGTCGTCCGTTTGCCTGGAAGCGGCGAAGGTCGATCCCGGACGTACGGTCCTGCTGCCGTTTATCGACGAGGAGGCGGTCGCCTCCAGCGATTCGCAGATCTTCCGCCATCCCGCCGCGTTCGTCTTCGGCAGCGAAGCGGAGGAAGTCCTGATTCTGAAGCGCTACCAGGTCCACCGTCGTATGCGGGAAACCATCGCGGGGGCCCTCCTGCTCCCGCGTACTGCCGATCGGTCGGCGTTCCGTCAGCGGACCGGTCTGACCGGGCACTATCTGTTGTCGGCCGGCCCGCTGGAGCCGGGCCGTGGCGTAGAGGAACTGCTGCGGTTCTTCTCCACGTTCAGAGACCGCCATCCGGATTCAGCTCTGGAACTCGTGTTGCTGGGACCCGCGGCGTTGCGCATTCCGAAACGCCCGGACATCCGGGTGGTAAGCCCCAAGAACACGCCGGAACGTCTGGATGTTGTCGGCGGAGCGCTCGTGGCCGTGATCCCGGAGCGGCTTGCCGCATTTTCCACGATGGCAGCCGAGCCATTTTCCCTCGGCGTACCGATCCTGGTGAACGCGTCCGCGACGGGGCTTGCCGGGGATTGCCGGGCCTCGGGCGGCGGTCTCTACTACCAGAACTACGACGAGTTCGAGCTTATTCTCGAACTCGGTCTGCGGGACCCGTCCCTGTTTGTCCGGATGGGCAAGGCCGGCCGCGGGTTCCTGCAATCCCGGCACGATTGGGATCTGGTGCTGGCGCGCTACGACGGGGCTTTCCGCAGCTTCGCCCGGCCCTCGCGCGCGTCCGTGGACGCGCCGTCAGGCGAGCCGATCCCCGTCCCGGCAACACCGGACACCCGGATCCCGGAGCAGGAGGTGGAAGCGCCGGTCCCGACCTCTTTCTTCGAGGCCAGCGCCCGGCGGCCACCCCCCGCGGGGCGCGCCTCCCTGGTTTCGGAGGGAGAATCGGCCGAGGGGGACTCGGGCGAGAGCCCGCCGCAGCCGGGACCGGGCAGCGAATCGGAGCCGGTCACGGAGGCGTCCGAGGGATCATCAGCGGAGGCTTTGCCTCTCGAGCCTGCGGATTCCGATCAGGAGCCCGGACCGTCCGCATCTGAGGATGCTGACGGCGAGGACGAAACCGGAACCAGCGACGCCTCCCTTTCCAACTTCTTCCGTAGTTCCATCCGGGGCTGAGGGTCCGCCGCCGCGAGGACCTGGCCCGGATTTCTCATACTCGGGAGCGCTCGCCGAGTCGCAGAAGGCGCCACGCGGACGCTGAACTGGCGCATGGCGCCCATGCCACCAGGCGGAGCGACGCGCAGGCAAGGGAACGCCGACCTCCTCCGGTCGGCACCGTCCCGCGAAGCGGGGCGAGCGGCGCAATGCTGACTGAGCGGAAGCGCGGCGGAACACGGGAACGCCACCTCCTGGGATGGGGACAGCGCCGAGACGGGAACCATCCCGGTGTGTGGCGATACGCGACTCCGCCCGCCTCCGGCGGGCTGTGCCGGCCCCCACCGGGAGAACTGGCCAGAGGTCGGCGTTCCCTGACCGGCGGCGCCATCTGGCATGGTGGCGTACCTGTGAGACCTGCTCTTTCACAGCAACGAGCTGGAAGTCGGTGTCCCCCATCCGACACGCCGTCAGGTCGGTCGGGATCCGCGCTTCTCGTGGAACCGTCTTCCTCGTCAACAGGTTGCGGTTCCTTGGGGTGCGCTTCGGGCCGTGAGTATGAGAAATACGGGCTGACAGCCGGTGGTGACACCCACGCAGCCCAGTCTCCCGGTGGGGGCTCTTCCCTCACGCGCCTTGTCAGCCGGGCCCCCACCGGGAGGACTGGCCCCACCGGGAGAACTGGGCCTCCCCGCTCTCGTCGCTCGCCCGGGTTCCACCACCGGCTGCTAGGGAGCGAGAGAACGGGACGCTCTCCGGAGCGCCGTTACCGCGCCCTGAAAGAGCTTCCGGGCCGTTCCGATGCCTTCTGGCCGATTCGTCCGTAACCACAGGTGGCGGAACCGCCTGGCGAGCTCGAGTTGCCGCTCCGCGAGCGAGGCCAACTCTTCTGCCAGTCGGCGGTCTTCCGGCGTTCCCCCCCGTGCAGCCTGACGGAGGCGGATGGTGGCGAGCCCGCGTTCGGCGCCGAGCAGCGAGGCGTCCAGTGCGAATCGCCATTCGGCGCCCGACGGGCTCGAGGGCAGACCGTGCGCATCTGCCTCCGCGGCCAGGCGGTGCAGTTCTTCCAGGGTCTTTTCCAACACTTCCTGGCCAGGAGCGCGGGAACTCCTCATGAGCCGGGTTTCGAAGAAGACCGTCTTCAGCGGGGAATGGTTGAAATGCCGGAACCCCGCGTTGTGGAGCCGTCCGAGCCGCGTGGCGAAATCACCGGAGAACCCGGACGCATCCCCCGCGACGTGCTCCGAGAACGCGGCGGCGAGTTCGCTCTCGGGCCGGTCCTCGTCGGCCCAGGCGGCTTGGGCGCCAGCCGCGATCGGGAAAAGTGAGCCGCCCAACAGGTTGAAGTGGCCGCCGTCTCCCCAGTCGGTAACGATGAGCCCCGAAGCCCCGAAGCGTTTCGCGGCACGCGCGTGTCCCCGGATGTTGGGCAAAGCGGTATCGAATCTCGGGAACAGACTGCTCCAGGAAGAAGTTCCGGCCACCGTCAGGAAGTCGCGGCCCGCGTCCCGGAAGCGCTCCACCCGGTCGAAATCGTGGTCCGGTTCGTACCACCAGTCGGCGAGCGTGATGTCCGGATCGAGGAGGTCCAGGGCTTCCGGATGATCCGCGAGCACGTCCGCCCAGATCATCGGGCGCTTCCCGAGGTCGCGCGCCATTCCGGCGACGCGGTTCACATGTCCCGCGAATACCGCCGCGGGTCCCTCGCGCTCGGCGCGCTCCCGCGAGAGCCCCTTCCCGAGGTCCACTGGTTCGTCGCAGTTGAGGTGAGCCCACTCCGAGGCAAAGTTGGGGAGGTATTCCTCCAGCAGGTCGCGGAGCAGCGGGTAGGTTCCCGCGGCCTCCGGCGAAACGGACCAGAGCCGGTCCGATTCCGCGAGGTGGCGATAGCGAGCTTTCTCCAGGATCCGCCGGAAATGGCCGAACGTCTGAAGACAGGGGACGAGGTCTACGCCCCAGCGGCGGGCGTAAGCGTCGAACTCCCGGATTTCGGGTGCCGAATAGCCCCCCGATCCCGCGCCGATCTCGGGGTGTTTCTCGAACTGGAAGGTGTGCTCGGTGTAGAGCAGGAGTTCGTTGTAGCGGAGGCGGGCGAGGACTTCGATGAGCCAGCGGATGGTTTCCGGGCGGGGGACCTTCCCCCGGGAGATGTCGAGCAGGAAACCGCGCCGCCGGAGGGCGGGAGCGTCCTGGATGAGGACGGCCGGAATCCTGCCGTCCGGGCAGGCGAGCTGCGCGAGCGCCTCCGCCCCGTAGCGGAGTCCGGCAGAGTCTCCCTGGAGCAGGACGCCCGCCGCATCCACCCGGAGCTCGAAGCTCTCCGGCGCCGAGTCCCGGCTGGTTTCGGACAGGATGAGGTTTCCGGCGGGCCCTGGCGCCCCTTGTGAAGCGGCGACGCGCGCATGAAATCCGGCGCGTTGCCCGAGCCGTTCTGCCAGCAACGCCGCCGCCGCCCCCTCCGCCGGGGATCCGGCGTCAAGAACCAACCGGCAGCGGCGGTCCAGGCGAAAGGACCCCGGCAGGTGCTCGATCCGGCGCGGCGTGGGCAGCAGCCGGGCGGCAGGATGGTCCGGACGGGTCATTCATCCCACTCTACCGTTGGTATCTTTTCCCGCGAATTGAACACTTGGGAAATCGCGGTGCGGGCCGCCTCGTGGGCGAAACCCGGCATGGTGATCGGTCTCGGGACCGGCCGGGCGGCGGCAGGATTCGTGCGAGTTCTCGGAGAACGCGTGCGGGCCGGCTTGGAAGTGCGGGGGATCCCAACCTCCCGAGCCACCGAAGGGCTGGCCCGCTCGCTCGGGATCCCGTTGGTGGGGTTCGCGGAAGTTGCCGCGGTGGATCTCGCGGTGGACGGCGCCGACGAGGTGGATACCGACCGCAATCTCATCAAGGGGCATGGAGGGGCGCTCGTGCGGGAGCGGGTGGTCGCTGCGGCGGCCACCCGATTTGTGGTGCTGGTGGGTCCCGAGAAGCTCTCGCACCGGCTCGGCGCCAAGCGATCCGTCCCGGTGGAAGCGATCCCGTTTGCGGCGCCGCAGGTGCGAAGGACGCTCGGGCGGATGGGCGCCGAGGCCCACATCCGATTGGAATCCGATGAGAGCCCCTTCGTAACCGACAACGGGAATCTGCTGGTGAACGCCTCTTTCGGCGAAATCTCCGACCCCGCGACGCTGCACGCGAAGATCCTGGGGATTCCCGGGGTCCTCGACTCCGGTCTCTTCGCCGGAATGGCCGACGACGTGCTGGTCGAGGGACAGTTGGCGAGCGCGCCAGCGCCTTCCGGGTCTTCTCCAGCGTGAAGGGTGTCGCGATCTCGTTTCGCGAGGTCGTAAAGAGCTTCGACGAGAAGCTCGTGCTGGACCGGGTATCGCTTGAGGTGTCACCCGGGGAGGTTCTGGTTCTGCTCGGCAGGAGCGGCTGCGGCAAGACGACCCTGCTCCGGCTCGTGAACCGGCTGGTGAGTGCCGACTCGGGAGCGGTGTACGTGGGTGGCCGCGCAGTCACGGACTGGGATCCGGTCGGGCTGAGGCGGGGCATCGGGTATGCCATCCAGGGGGTGGGACTCTTGCCCCATCTCAGCGTGCGCGACAACGTTTCCCTCGTGCCCCGGCTGCTCGGCTGGAAGCCGGAGCGCCGCCGCGAGCGGGCCGCGGAGATGCTTCGGCTCGTCAGCCTCGACCCCCGGGAGCATGGCGACCGCCGTCCGGATCAGCTCTCGGGCGGGCAGCGCCAGCGCGTCGGTGTCGCCCGCGCGTTGGCGGCCGATCCGGGAGCGCTCCTCATGGACGAGCCCTTCGGCGCGGTGGATCCGATCGGCCGGCGAAGCCTCCAGGAGGAGTTCCGGTCCCTTTCCCGCGAACTCGGGAAGACCGTGCTCTTCGTGACCCATGACGTTACCGAGGCGTTCCGCCTGGCGGATCGGATCGCGGTCGTGGCCGACGGCGGAATCCGCCAGTTGGGCACTCCGCGGGAAATCCAGGACGCTCCTGCCGACGAGTTGGTCCAGGGCCTCATCGAGGGCGCCGCGATCCCGAGCAGCCTATGAACAAAGTCACGCGGCATTCCCGAGCCAGAAGGGATGGTGGTCGGGTGACCCCGCCCCCCGTCCCTTCCGCTCCGGGGTCTCCGCGGTGCTGGCGCCCCGCTCCGGAAGCCCGAGTCAAGAGGGATGGTGGTCGGGTGACCCCGCCCCCCGTCCCTTCCGCTCCGGGGTCTCCGCGGTGCTGGCGCCCCGCTCCGGAAGCGACCGGCGATGCATCCCGGCTGAACCGCTACGCTCGGCGTTCCGATTCGGTCGGAATACACCCGGGCCAGTTCTCCCGGTGGGGGCCTCGGTGCTGACGTCACTTTATCCACAGGCTGCTAACGGCGGATGAGTTTTCTCGAGTTTGTGGCCGGGCGCTGGTCCGAGATCCTGACGCTCACCCTCGAACACGTGGTGCTGGTGGTGATCTCCATCGTTGCCGGAGTGCTGATCGCGGTGCCGCTCGGGCTCGCCATCACTCGGATCCCGGCACTCAGTCGGCCCGTACTGGGTTTTGCCGGAGTCATCCAGACCGTGCCGTCCCTCGCGCTCTTCGGTCTGCTGATCCCGCTGCCCTTCATCGGGGGTATCGGCAGCCGGACCGCCATCATCGCGCTCGTCCTTTACGCGCTGCTGCCGATCCTCCGCAATACGGTGACCGGGGTGCAGCAGGTCGATCCCGCGATCCTGGACGCCGCGAACGGGATGGGAATGACCGACTGGCAACGGCTCACCCTGGTGGAGGTTCCCCTGGCGCTGCCCTCCATCTTCTCGGGGATCCGGATCGCGACGGTGGTCGGGGTGGGCCTCGTGACGATTGCGGCTGCGGTCGGCGCGGGCGGCCTCGGATCGCTGATCTTCCGGGGGTTGGCGATGCTTGATTCCCGGCTGCTCTTCGCCGGGGCGATACCCTCTGCGATCCTGGCGTTGATCGCGGACGGCGGGCTCGCGCTGCTCGAATCCCGCCTGGTTGCCTCGCGCGGTGCCCCGTCTCCGTGACCCGTCGAGTCTCCGTGAACGAAATCATCCGGCGCCGCAGTTTCCTTCGGCGGCTCGGGGCAACGGGCGCCCTGCTGGCGCCCGGACTCCTCGGAACGCGGTGCGGTCCCGGGGGACCCTCGGCGGTGCTCGGAGCGAAGACGTATTCGGAACAGATCATCCTCGGCGAACTGCTGTCGCGATTTCTCCGGGCGGCGGGGCTGGCGGTTACCGAGCGGTTCCAGATGCAGACGTTCGTCCTTCACACAGCAATTGCCAACGGGGATCTCGACTGCTACATCGAATACACCGGAACGTCCTATTCCGCGATCATGCACGAGACCTTCGTCGCCGGGCAGACCGCCGAGGAGATCTACCAGCGGGTGAAGGATCTCTACCGGGAGCGCTTTGACCTGATTCTCGGCCCGCCGATCGGTTTTTCGAACGACTACGTGCTGGCGGTCCCCCGGGACTTCGCGAGGGAGCGGGGCCTGCGGACGATTTCCGACCTGGCGCGCATCTCGGGATATCTCTTCGTCGCCGGCTACCCGTTCTTCGAGCGGGCCGATGGTCTCCGCGGGATGATGGACCACTACGGATTCGCCGAGATGCCGGAGTCCATCGAGGTCGAGGTGGACATGGTCTTCCAGGTGATGGAGGCGGGTCAGGCCGACGTGGCGGTGGGCAACTCCACGGACGGCCGGGTTGCCAAGCTCGACCTGCTCGTCCTCGAGGATGACCTCGGCTGGTTCCCGCCCTACGAATCCGCCCTGCTCTACCGCCCGGACGCCCATCCCGCCGTGGCGGAGCTGGCCGAGCGCCTCGGCGGCGCCATCAGCACTGAGACGATGCGTGCGCTCAACCGCCGGGTGGACGTGGACGGCGAACAGCCGGCCGATGTCGCTGCCGATTTCTTTCAGACGCTGACCGACTGAGGGCCTGCGCCAGCGCTTCGGTGGAACGTATCGTCCCTCAAGGTGACCGTGTCGGTTTACCTGACTTCCCTCCGCGGCAACCGACATCCTTGTAGTTGGCGGTGCACTATCACGCTAGAATGGCTATATGCAAAGCGCCAGTATTACAGAAGCGAGAAACGGCTTGAGCGAGTTGCTCCGACGGGTCCGGCTCGGCGAGACGGTTCTGATCACGGATCGTGGGAAACCGGTGGCCAGGATCGAGCCCTGCCTTTCCACGGATGCCGATGACCCTCAGTTGGCGGCACTCCTCGCCAGGCCGGGCGTTGCCAGGCCCGCGCGGGCGTCTTTGGACCTTGACGCCTTCATGACGGCTCCCCGCCCACGACTGAAGCCGGGGGTCCGGGCCAGCGACGCGGTCTCGGCAGATCGGGAAGAGGGCTGGTGAAGTACTGGGACACGTCGGCTCTCGTCCCGCTGCTTGTGGACGAACCGGCGACGTCGAATCGCCTTGCTCTGCTGAGTCAGGACCGGAGAATAGCCACCTGGTGGGGAACTTCGGTGGAATGCGCTTCGGCTCTCCATCGGCTCGACCGCGAGTCCGGACTCGATGCGGGCCGGCTGGAGGATGCCTGGGACAGCCTAAGTAACCTGGCGGACACCTGGACCGAGATCGGACCCTCCGAGCGGCTGCGGCGCCGGGCGCAGCGGCTGCTGGGTGTTCACGCGCTACGGGCGGCCGACGCCCTGCAACTGGCTGCCGCGCTCGTCGCGGCGGACGAAGACCCGACCACTCTGGACTTTGTCTCGAGTGACATCCGATTGTCCGAAGCCGCCCGGCGCGAGGGCTTCACCGTCCGCTAGCAGCCGGTGGTAAAACCCACGTGAGCGCCGAGACGGGCGAGGCGCCCGGCTGACAAGGCGCGTGAGGGAGGAGCCCCCACCGGGAGAACTGGCCCGGGTGTATTTCGACCGAAGCGCAACGCAGAGCGGCGCGAAGCGACGCGGTCAGCCGGGATGGATCGCCGGTCGAGCCCCCACCGGGAGAACTGGGCCGCGTGGGTTTTGCCACCGACTGCTAGCTCGCAGGGTCCGAGCGCGGGCCTTCGCGTCACGCCCGTCGGAGGCGCCGTCGCCCTTCGAGCACCAAGAGTGCCAGACCGATCGTCACGATGCTGACCGCGATCAACGCGCTCCGCAGCACGATGCGCGTGGTGGCGGCGAAGACGCTCGTTCCGTCCGTTCGGATCTGGAGTTCAAGCCCCTCGCCGAGGAACTGGTCCAGAGGACGGGCCCAGGCGAGCACGTTTCCCCGCTGCAGCGGGCCGTCGCTGTTGTGTGCGGTGATCCTCCCCTCGGTCCGCACCCGGATCTCGGCGCCTTCCTGGGGTCGCGGGCTCGCGCTCGACCGCGGCCCGATCGTCATGGCGAAGTCGAACCCTCCGTCGCCGGTCGGCCGGTAGCTGCATTCGCGCCGGAGAAGTGGCGCGTCGCAAAGCGCCGCAACCGAGTCGAACGTCACATCCGCCTCAATCCGTCCACCGCGCGGCGACCGGGTGCTCGCGACGGTCAGCCCCGGCCCGGAGAGCCCGGCGCGGAGCCTCCCGGAAGCGTCTCCTCCCGGATCCCCGGCGAGAAGCTCGGGCGATAGCCGGATCGTGAACTGGCCGGATCCGTCGAGTGCGAGCCGGTGTTGCTCTTCCCATGCCGCCGGCGCGCACGCGGGCCCGGCGCCGAAGATGAGGGTGGCGGCGGCCGCTGCGTAGAATCCGGCCCTTCTTTCTCGATGGCTGAAGCGACGCTGCTGCTGGTGGACGGCAACAACCTGCTGTACCGCTCGTTCTTCGCCATGCCCCGCCTCACGCGTTCGGACGGTTTGCCGAACGGCGCCCTGCACGGCTTCGTCGCCACCCTCCGGAAGATCCTGCGCGAGGAGGCGCCTGAGTTCGCGGCGGTCGCCTTCGACGCGCCGGGCCCCACCTTCCGTCACGAGGCCTACCCGAAATACAAGGCCAACCGGCCGGAAATGCCCGTCGAACTGGCGCAGCAGGTTCCGTTCACGCGGGATCTTTCGCGAGTGCTGGGAGTGACGGTGGTCGAGGTCGCCGGGGTCGAAGCGGACGATGTGATCGGGACTCTGGCGCGGGCCGGGAGCGGCAGAGGGTATCGGGTGTTGGTTGTTTCCGGCGACAAGGACCTGCTCCAGCTCGTGGACGAACGGGTCAGCGTCGTGCTGCCGGCCGATACCGCAAAGCGGCTCGATGCGGCCGGCGTCGAAGCAAAGTTGAAAGTCCCTCCGGCCCGGGTGCCCGACTACCTCGGACTCGTGGGGGACTCGGTCGACAACATTCCCGGCGTTCCCGGCATCGGCCCCAAGACCGCGGCATCTCTGATCGCCTCGTTTGGCGGAGTCGACGAAATCCTCGCCCACACCGGGGAGATCACCCGCAAACGCACCGCTTCCCTCCTGGAGGAGCACGCCGCCGCGGCGCGCCTCTCGCGGGAACTCGCCCGCCTCCGTCTGGATGTCCCGGTCCCGGAGGCGGGTGAGACTCTGGAGGGGCTTCGCTACCAGGGACCCCGGATGGAAGACGCGCGCGAGCTGTTCGAGGAGCTCGAACTGCGGACCCATGCCCGGGACCTGGCGCCGGCCGCTCCCTCGCGGGTGCCTCCCGTGAAGACGGCCTCTGGGATTCCCGATGTCGTCCGCGTTCTGGAACGCGCTCGAGAATCGGGGCGGCTCTCGGTGCATGCGATGTTCGGACCCTCCCGAGACCGGAACCCCGCGCCGCTCGCCGCGCTCGGGGTGGCCTCCTCGGCGGGGGAGGGGCTGCTGGTAGCGGTCGGCCCCCGTCTTGGTGAAAAGCACCTGGTCGAGGCGTTCCGGCCGGCGCTGTCGAACGGAGTAGCGCTGATCGGACACGAGGTGCAGCCGTTCGTTCGGTGGTGGCTCGAACAAGGCGGCAAGCTGCCTCAGGTCGCCCATGACTCGCAGGTGGCGGCCTGGCTGCTCAACACCACCCGCCGAGCCCAGGGGTATGCCGATGTGCTCCGGGACTATGCGGGCCTCGCGCTCCCGGAGCCGCGCCCCGCGCAGGCGAGTCTTTTCGGCACCGCTGCGCCCGACGAGCGGCTGGCGATCGCGGCGGCCTGGCAACACCGCCTCGTGGAAAAGCTGGAAGGTCTCCTCGATGCCGAGGGGCTTTCCAGTGTCTTCCGGGACATGGAGATGCCACTCCTGCCGGTGCTGGCCCGCATCGAAACCCGCGGCATCTGCCTCGACAGCGAGACCCTGCGCGAACTCGGCAAGGACCTCCAGGCGCGGCTCGAGGAGTTGACCGGGCAGATCCACGAGCTGGCGGGACTCACGTTCGACATCCAGAGCCCCAAACAGCTCGGTGAGGTCCTTTTCGACAAACTGAACCTCCCGCAGACGGCGAAGACCCAAAAGCTCAAGCGCGCCTCCACCCGCGCGGACGTACTCGAAGAACTGGGGCGCTACCACGAGGTGCCGCGTCTCGTTCTCGAGTACCGCGAGGTCGCCAAGCTGAAGAGCACCTATGTGGATCCGCTACCGGAACTCGTTGCTCCGGGGACCGGGAGGCTCCACACCCGACTGCACCAGGCGGTGGCGGCGACCGGACGGCTCTCGAGTTCGGACCCCAATCTGCAGAACATCCCGGTCCGCTCCGACCTCGGCCGCCAGGTCCGGAAGGCCTTTGTCGCCGCCTCCGGGAAGCGCCTGTTGTCGGCGGACTACTCCCAGATCGAGCTCCGCATCCTGGCCCACCTGAGCGGCGATCCGGTGCTCATCGAGGCGTTTCGGTCGGGGGAAGACGTCCACGCCCGCACCGCGGAGGAAGTCTTCGGCGGGCACGGACTGAGTCCCGGGGAGGCGCGCCGGCGGGCCAAGATCGTGAACTTCTCGATCATCTACGGCAAGACAGCGTTCACCCTGGCCAAGGAAATCGGTGTTTCCACCGGGGACGCGAAGGCCTTCATCGACGCCTACTTCGACCGCTACGCCCGGGTGCGGGATCTGATCGAAGCGATCCGCGAGGAAGCTCGCGCGACGGGTCGCGTTGCCACCCTGTTCGGCCGGCAGCGACACATCCCCGAGATCCGCACCACCCAGCGCGCCCGGCGGGAGGCTGCCGAGCGGATGGCCGTGAATGCTCCGATACAGGGGACCGCCGCCGATCTGATCAAGATCGCGATGCTCGGCGTGGACCGGGCGCTCGAGCCCACTTCGGGAGTCTTGTTGCTGCAGGTCCACGACGAACTGTTGATTGAGGTGGATTCCGCCGAGGCGGAAGCGGTCGGCGAATTGGTCCGCCACGAAATGGAATCGGTCGCACAACTCCAGGTCCCCCTGGTGGCCGACGTCACCATCGCGGATTCCTGGGAACACTGACGGGGTTCCCGGCGCGGACTTGGAGCGGATACCGAATCTCACCGGAAGAGCTGGCGACCGTCGCCGTCATGGGTTCCGAAGTGTTGTCGTTCCCGGAGCGTTCAGCGGTAATCTCACGCTCTGCTTCCCAGGTGGAATCCCGATGATCCGACGCATCCAGGCGCTCAACTATCGCTGCCTCCGGTATGTGGACTTGGAGTTAGACCGGTTCCACGTCGCAGTCGGCCCCAACGCGAGCGGGAAGAGCACTCTGTTCGATGTGGTGGCGTTCCTGGGCGACATGGTGCGGGACGGCGTGGATGCGGCAGTCGAGAAGAGGACGCGGAACTTTCAGGATCTCGTCTGGGGCCGTTCCAAGGACAACCTTCGTTTCGAGCTGGCTGTGGAGTTCGAAATCCCCGAGGAAGTGCACGTCAGACTCCCCGAAGATCGCGGTTTTCGTTTCTTCCGGTATGAAGTCGCCGTTGAGGAGCGAGACAAGCAGGTGCGAATCGATTCGGAACGGGGACTTCTCATCCGCGAATCTCACGCGCTTCAGCCTCAACAGCGCACGCTGTTTCCTTTCCCGCCCCCTGTCCGCAGCGGAATTCTCACCGGTGGCGGAAAACGGGGGGCCAGAACTGTCCTCAGCAAATCGCCAAGAAAACAAGACAATTTCAACATTGAGGTGTCTCCTCAGTCGGGCAAGGGATGGGCAGTCAGTGTGTCATTCGGCCCCCACCGATCGGCCCTTGGAAACCTGCCGGAGTCTCCCGACAAGTTTCCGGCCGCGACCCACGTGAAGAGGACTCTTACCGAGGGCGTGACGTCCCTGTTCTTGGACGCAGATCGCATGCGGGAAGCAAGCCCGCCCGGCTTGCGGCGAAACGGCTTCGCGCCGGACGGATCCAACCTGCCCTGGACAGTCAAAGCACTCAAGGAGCAACATCCGGCCGACTACTCGCTGTGGATGGACCACGTCCGTACCGCCCTTCAAGATCTGAAGGAGGTGTCAGTGGTCGAGAGGGATGAAGACCGGCACACGTATCTCACTCTCGGCTATGACACTGGAGTGACCGTCCCGTCCTGGGTGGCTTCGGACGGAACAATGCGTTTCTTGGCGCTAACACTGCTCGGGTACCTGCCTTCGTCCGGGATCTATCTCATCGAAGAACCGGAGAATGGGCTGCACCCTTTCGCGCTCGACCCAGTGTACGACGCGTTGTCGTCGGCGAGTGAATCCCAGGTTCTCTCCGCGACCCACTCCCCGGTATTTCTCAAGCTCGCCGACCCGAAGGAAGTTCTCTGCTTCGCCAAGAACGCTGAGGGGGCTACGGATATCGTGCGTGGTGACCGCCATCCTCACCTCCGCGACTGGCAAGGCAGGGCGGACATGGAACTCCTGTTCGCTACGGGTGTGATTGGTTGATGGACCGGTCCGACGTCAAGGATTTGGTGGTACTCGTCCCTGACGCGGACATCGAGCAGACGTTCCGGGGACTGCTTGCCCGGCCCGACAGGCTCGGGCTACGAGTTCTCCATTGGACCGTGACCCGGCATCCCGAACGGGATCCCGGCTGCCGCGTGCGGGCCGCGGAATTCCTGCGTCCTTTCCTGGTCAGATTCCGTCACGCACTCGTGGTTTTCGACCGCGACGGATGCGGAAGCACGGCCCCGAGGGAAGAAATCCAGACGCTCGTGGAAGATGTCTTGTTCAGAAATGGATGGAGGGATCGGGCCAAAGCGATCGTGATTGAGCCGGAACTCGAAGCGTGGTTGTGGAACGGCTCGCGCCAGGTCGCGGAAGAACTGGGCTGGGCAGCTGACTATCGTGGCCTTCGCAGACACTTGTTGGCTGCGAACCTATGGCCGGAGGGAAGGGCCAAGCCGCCGGACCCGAAGCGAGCTGTTCGGGAAGCGATGAGGACGGCGCGTGTTCGAAACCGATCCCGCCGATCTCCCGCCAGATTCCGGCGGCTCGCGAGTCAGGTTGCCTCGACGGTTGTCTCCGATTGTCGAGATCCGGCCTTCATTGACCTGATTGCTTTATTGCGGGATTGGTTCCCGGCCACCTCCAGAAATCCGTGATTCGGAGGTGGCCAACCGGCGGCCTGCCTCAGCGCCTCCGAACGGGTCTGTGGCGGCGCTCGAGCGTGGCCAGAGCCGATCCGAACAGCCTGCCCCGGTCCTGCCGGAGCATCGCCGCGCTCCTGCCCGTACTCCTATTCCGCTTGGCGCCCGTACAACGCGCCCAGGATTTCCAGGATGTCCGGCGCCTCCCGCAGGATTTCGGTCTCGGCGAACGAGATGAAGTCGGCAGGAATGCCGTGGAGCGCCTCGGCGACGGGTCCCGCGATCGCTGCGAGGGTGTCGGCATCCCCGCCGAGGGAAACCGCGTTCCGGATAGCCTGCTCGAAGTCCGGCGCCTCGAGAGCGCATACCAGCGCTTCGGGCACGGTGCGCTGACACGTCTCGTTGTACTCGTAGGTTTCGCGGATGGTCGCGACGTCCCGGGAAAGGTCGTACCCGTAGATCCTCGCAATCGCGGTCGCTATCGATCGCGGGGCCTCTCCCTGAAACGCCAGCCAGATGGCGTGGGTCGCGGCGCGGGCGCCCTTCATCCCCTCCGGGTGATCGTGGGTGATCCTCGTGACCCGATCGGCGGCGGCAAGGGCCTCGGCCAGCGGCCGGTCGCGATTCAGGAAGGCGGCCGGTGAAACGCGCATCGCCGCCCCGTTGCCGTAGCTGCCGTAGGGGGTTGGCGTTTCCTCGTGGATCCAGCCGCCGAAGCGCGCGCCCCAACTGCAGTCCGGGTAGCGGCGGCACCACGCCTGCATCGTCTCGGCGGGGCGCCGCCCGTTCAGCAGGATGTCCGCTGCGGCGGCCGTGCAGACCGTGTCGTCGGTGAAATGGCACCCGGGGCCGAAGAACTCGAACCGGGTGGAGCGCAGGCCCCCGAACTCGTGGCGCGAACCCACGGTGTCGCCAATGACCGCGCCGTACATCAGCCCTTCAGGTAGATCCGATCCGGATCGAGTTCCTCCCGCAGCAGGCGGAGCATCGCGGCGTCCGGCACCTCGGTGGCGCCAAGCGGGGAGGCCACCTTGAGATCCCAGCCCGTCGCTTCCAACACCTGATCCAGGCTCACGCCGGGATGGACCGATTCGAGGGTCATCTCTCGCGTCTCCCCGTCGAAGCCATAGACCCCGAGATCGGTGATCACTCGGGAGGGACCGCCTCCCCGCGCGCCCAGTGCCGCGCGACTCTCGCCGCCTTCGGCCCAGCCGACGGTGGTGCGGAAGTCGAGTTCCTCGACGAACTTCCGGGGGTCCTGGCGAGCGATGATCACGGTCCGGTGCGCGTTCAAGGCGATGTCGGGGGCGCCCCCGGCCCCCGGAAGGCGCACTTTGGGTTTGTGGTAGTCGCGCCCCACCACCGTCGTGTTGAGGTTCCCGTAGCGGTCAATCTGCGCGGCGCCCAGAAAACCCAGATCGGTGCGTCCGCCTTGCAGGAAGTACAGGAACGTTTCCCCCATGGGGAGCACCTGCGCCGCCCCGCTCACGAGGCAGGGGTCTCCGATCGAGATCGGCAGCCGGACGGGACGGGCCCCGAACACGCCGGACTCGTAGATGAGGTGGCAGCGCGGCGCATGGAGCCGGAGCGCGAGCTGCACCGCGAGGTTGGGAAGCCCTACCCCAACGAACACACAATCGCGGTCCCGCACCTCGCGGCACGCGGCGAAGACCATGATTTCCGATCGCGTCGGCGCCCCCGGTTGGCTCGTCACCGATAGTCCCCGTAGTCCACCGGTCCGGCGAGACGCGGCCCCGGTCGCAGGCGGTTGATGGTCGTTTCGCCCAGCCGCCCGAGATAGGTGGCGCGGTCCGGGAGGCCACGCACCCACTCGTCCAGGTACCGCTCGAGTTCCGCCGGGTCGCGGGTGATCCGGTCCCACGCGAGATAGGCGGCGTTGTCGCGGTCGTAGTACCCCTGAACGAAGCTCGGATGGGCGCTCCACGGCTCCTCCACGACCGCGTCCACCACGACGGAAGGAATCTGGGTGCGGTTCGGGTCGGCGCGCACCACGTCCTCCGGAACCACCTCCTCGACCACCACGATCACCCGGCGGGCGGCGAAGGCGGCTTCCCGTTGAGCGCCGACCAAGCCCCAGATCTGGGTGTTGCCCTCGGCATCGGCGCGTTGCGCGTTCAGGATGGCGACGTCGGGGTGAAGCGCCGAGACGGCGTCGAGCGTTTCGCCGGTGAAGGGGCAGGTGACCTGCTTCAGGTTGGGATTCACCCGGGGCAGGTCGGTTCCCCGGTAGCCGCGGAGCGGAAAGAACGGGAGGCCCGACGCGGCGGCCTGGTAGCGGCAGAGCAACCCGAAGTGGGAGTACTCCTCGATTTCGAGCGGCGCCGGGTAGTCGCGCTCCACCGCGCGCCGGATCGCGTGGAGTGAGCCCACTCCCGGGTTGCCGAGCCAGCCGAAGATCAGCTTCCGGGCGGTTCCCGCGGCGACCATTTGGTCCATCAGCAGGTCAGGCGTCAGGCGGACGAGCGTGAGGTCGCGCCGCCGCTGGCGGATGATTTCGTGGCCCGCCGCGAAAGGGATCAGGTGGGTGAACCCCTCGAGTAGCACGGTGTCCCCGTCCCGCACGAAGCGGGACACCGCCTCGCGCATGGTGAAAACCTTGGACTCGGACAGGATGGGGGATGCCTCTCCGGACGGATTATCCGTTCCCCTCGCGGAGTCCCTGCGGGCGGCGCACCTCGTGCCGCTCGAGCCATTCACGCAGTTGAGCGGACTCTTCGGTGCCGGTGGGGTCGAGTTCCGTCTGCCAGAGCCGCGTCTGGACCACAAAGCGGTCGAAGTCGCTCGGGGTTGCGTCCCGTTCGACGATCTCCCCGATCTTGCGCTGAAAGAAGCTGCCCCAATCGGGACGGCGTCCGTCGAGGTCGGTGAAGCCATAGTCCTTCGCCAGCCCCCAGCTCGAAAACAATCGGCCGCTCTTCTCGTTGACGTTGGGATCCGCGGCCAGCGACGCCACGGCGCGGCCCACGAAACAGGGGGTTTCCGATTCGGCGAAATACGGATCCTTCTCGATGGCGTCCCGCCAGTTCGTTTCGGCCACTCCGAAGTGGTCGAGTACTGCTTCGGAGCGGAGGAATCCGGGCGTGATCGCGAGCGCCGTTACCTGATGGGCCTTCAGGTCGGCCGCCATGGCGTAGGCGAGCCGGATGACAGCGTTCTTGGCCAGGTCGTAGAAGAGATTGCCGCGGTACCCGAGGGTGTCGCCGTCGGTGACCTCGACAATCAATCCGGCGTTTTGCTCGACCATGAGCGGTGCTCCGTGCCGGCTGGTGATGATGTGGCTGTGGACCGCTCGCTCGAGCAATTCGAACCCCTGGGCGCTGGAAAGCCCCCAAAAGGGCGATCCCCACTCGGTCAGCGCGTCGCCACCCCAGATGTCGTTCACCAGGATGTCCAGTTGCCCGTGGTCCGAGCGGATGCGCGCGAAAAGCCCCTCAACCTCCGGCTCCACGGTGTGGTCGGTACGGGCCGCGATGCCGCGGCCGCCCTCCGCGGTGACCATCTCCGCGGTTTCCTCGATCGTTTCGGGCCGTCCGGCGGTGGCGGAGCGCCCGCGCACGCTCCGGCCCGTGCAGTAGACGGTGGCGCCCGCGGCCCCCAGCATGCGGGCGATCCCGCGGCCGGCGCCGCGGGTGGCTCCCGCGACGACGGCCACCCGGCCGCGCAGCGGTCTGTTCGACATGGTGATGGGTCCCCCCTCAGCCGAACGCGGCGATCAGGCGACGGCCGATCTCGGCGAGTTCCTCGCTGGTCACGGTGAGCGGCGGGGCGAGCAAAACCATGTCGCCGTGTCCCTCCGGTCCCCGGACCGGGTACACGAGCAGGCCTTCCTCCCAGGCGGCGGCGGCGAACTGCCGGGCGGAACGTCCCCCGCCGTCCGGTGGATGAAACGCGATTCCCGCAAGCAAGCCGCGGACCCACGAACCCTCGACCGCCGGATTCCCGGCGACGGGCTCGATTGCGGTCCGGAGTTCTTTTTCCAGGGACGCCGCGCGCCCGACCAGGCCTTCGTCGCGAATCACCCGCAGAACCTCCCCGACCACCGCGGCGACGACGGGATGGTGCGAAAAGGTGAATCCGTGCCGGAAGTCGGGCGCTACCGCCTCGACCACTTCAGGCTTCGCGACGACCGCCCCTCCCGGGACGAAGCCGGAGGTCAGCCCTTTGCCGAGGACCACGATGTCCGCGTCCACGCCGGCGTGCTCGGAAGCGAGGAAGCGCCCGGTCCGGCCGCAGCCGCTGAGCACTTCGTCCGCGATGAGCAAAACGCCCCGTTCGGCGGTGGTGCGGCGGACGGATCGCAGGTAGTCCTCGGGAGGTGCGAATCCACCCGCGGAGGCGCCGAGCACCGGCTCCACCAAAACCGCCGCGATGCTTCCCTTCGCGTCCTCGACCGCCTGGTCCATCTCGTCCGCGCAGGCGACCCCGCACCTCGGATAGTGGAGGTTCAGCGGGCAGCGCGGACACCAGGGCGCGGCCACGAGCGGCATTTCTGCAAGCAGCGGGAGATAGGGAGCCCGGAGGGCGTCCCGCCCCGAGACCGCGAGCGCTCCGAGGGTGTTGCCGTGGTAGCCCGGCCGCTGGGAGACGATCTGCCACCGCTCGGGGTGGCCGAGCGCGACCGCGTAGGCGCGGGCCAGTTTGATCGCGGTTTCCACCGCCTCGGCGCCTCCGGGGGTGAGGTACACCTTGGCGTTTTTGAAACCGGAGGGAAGCGATTCCACGAGAAGCGCCGCCGCCTCTTCCATCGCCCGGGTGGTGAACTGCGCGCCGTGCACGTAGCCGGCCGATTCGAGCTGGCGGGTCGCGGCGCGGACGACTTCCTTCCGGCCGTGCCCGACGCTGATCGTGAGGGCGCCGCCGCAGGCATCCAGCCAGCGGGTCCCGTCTTCCGCCTCGATCCAGGCGCCGGTCGCGCGCGTCGCGATGCGGTAGGTGCGCTCGAGGTCCCGGTAGAAGACCGGACTCTCCGGATACCTGCGCGGTTCGGTCGACCGGTCCTGGAACCGGCTCATGGTTCCGCAGCAGTTCCCAGGAGCGCGCCGGGAAGATCGCCGAGCGCGTCGAGCAGGAGATCCGGCTCCGCCGCCCGGAGCATCGCCTCGCTGCTGAAATTGCTCACGAGGGCGGCAGTAAGGGTGCCGGCCCTTTTCCCCATGGCGATGTCTTCCGGCCGGTCTCCCACGTAGAGCGCGTCCCGCGGTTCAACGCCGAGGCGGGAAAGGGCGAGCAGGAGCCCCTCGGGGTGGGGTTTCTTGTTCCGGGTGTCCTCGAATGCCACGAGGGCCTCGAAGCGATCAGCGAGTGCAAGCCGGTTCAGGTCCTCGAGCAATCGCAGTCGATCGGCGCTCGTAACCACACCGAGCCGCAGCTCCCGGTCAGCGAGCGCGCGGAGCGTGCCGAGGACATCCGGGAACAGGTTCACGGCGTGGCTACGTTCGAGGTATTTCTCCCGCCAGATGGTTCCGGCCTCGTCCCAGCGGGTCTCGGGAATGCCGAGTTGCCGGTAGGTCTCGTGCCAGTCGGGCCGGTAGGTGGCCTGGTACCGCGCCTCGTTCATCCGGATTCCGAAGTGCCCGAACACCAAAAGCGAGGCATGGCGGGTGGTGGCGAAGCTGTCCGCCAAGGTTCCGTCCCAGTCAAAGAGGACGGCAGAGACGGAAGGCACAAAACGCAAGCGGCGGTGGCAGCCTACCTGAGCAGCCGGTGGACAAAGTCACGCGGCGTGCCCGAGCCAGAAGAGATGGGGGTCGGGTGGCCCCGTCCCCGGTCTCTTCCGCTCCGGGGTCTTTGCGGTGCTGGCGCCCCGCTCCGGAAGCGAGCGGCGATCCATCCCGGCTGCAACACTCGGCTTCGCGCCGTTCATGGTTGCGCTTCGGTCGAAATACGCTTGGGCCAGTTCTCCCGGTGGGGGCTCCTCCCTCGCGCGCCTGGTCAGCCGGGCCCCCACCGGGAGGACTGGCCCGCTCTCGGCGCTCACGCCACTTTGTCCACCGGCTGCACCTGCCGAGCCCGCAATTGCCACTTCCGGACGGATAGAATTCCGGGGATGTTGATCTGTCGAACCTCCTTCATGGAGACCGGAATTCCCGAGATCGGTCGCCTGGAATTGCTCAGTACCGATCAGGGTCTGGCCGCCATCCTGTTTTGTGATGAACGGCGTTCCCGGGCTTCCGCCGCCTGGTGCGCAAGGAACGTGGGGTCCGCAGTCCCGGCGTCGCCCAAAGAGCACGATGTCTACACGCGCCAGATTCGGGAGTTCCTGGCCGGTGACCGCCGCGAATTCACGATTCCGTTGCAGCGAACCGGCACTCCCTTCCAGCGCGCCGTTCTCGATGCGGTGGCGGGAGTGCCGTACGGCGCCCGCGTCAGCTACCAGGACATCGCCCGCTCGGTCGGGAACCCGGCGGCCTGCCGGGCGGTCGGTGCGGCGAACGGCGCGAATCCCCTGCCGCTCGTCATCCCCTGTCACCGGATCGTAGGCGCCTCGAAGAAACTGACCGGATACGGCGGCGGCCTCGACGCCAAGCGCTGGCTGCTCTCCCTTGAATCCCCGGCCCTGCTCGCGTTGGCATCCTGAGCGAGCGGCTCCCTCTTTCCTCAGGCAAACCGACATGACATCCCCAGAAATTTCCCGCGCGCCAGCACGCTGGCCGTATTGGTGCGCGACCCTTCTGCTCGCCGCTTGGCTCCCGTCCTGCGGGGGTGGCGACGATTCGGATTCGGCGGATTCCGAATCCGCCGCTGGCGAGACCGCTCCCGCCGAAACCGAGACGAGTTCCATGGAAACCGACACATCCGCTCCTGAAAGCCCATCCGATCTGGCCACGCCCGGCGCGCCGGTGGTGCTGATGCGCACCAGCGTGGGGGACATCCAGATCGAGTTCTACCCGCAGGAGGCCCCCGAGAGCGTCGCTAACTTCATCCGCTACGTGGAGGACGGCCACTTCGACGGCACCATCTTCCACCGGGTCGTCCGCGGCTTCGTGATCCAGGGTGGCGGTTTCACCGCTGAAATGGAAGAAAAGGACACGCGCGAGCCGATTCCGAACGAGGCTCAGAACGGTCTCAAGAACATGAGAGGCACGCTCTCGATGGCCCGCACCAGCGATCCCAACAGCGCGACGTCGCAGTTCTTCGTCAACACCAAGGACAACGCGATGCTCGACCACACCGGGACCACGACGCGCGGTTGGGGTTACGCCGTCTTCGGCAAAGTCATCTCGGGGATGGATGCCGTGGACCGGATCGAAGCGAGTCCGGTGGTCAGCCGCGCCGGGCACAACGACGTGCCGGAAACCCCCATCGTCGTCGAGTCGGCGACCGTCGTTTTGCGCTGAGAGCCCGCTAGCAGGCGGTGGCGAAACCCTGGTGCGATCCGTTCGCGGCGCGCAGCGCCGCGGGGGAGGGGTGTGGGGAGGGGTTTCCCCTCCCTGCGAAAGACGATGGCGCGGGCCCCCACCGGGAGAACTGGCGCGGAGCGATTCGTGCCATCACCCCGTGGGGAAAGCGCCCCGCACGCGCACAAATCGCCGGAATCGCCGCACGTACCTTTCCGGGAATCGTGCGGGGTGCTTTTCCGGCGGGCTGCTAGATCGGTCCGCAGACCGCGATCAGGACTTCCGGCCAGCCGCTGGCGCCCCGAAGCGGATAGGGGGCATGGCGCGCTTCGCCTTCGCCGGGAAGACAGAGGATGTTGCGTACCTGATGCAGTTTGCGGGCTGCCAGCGGAGACATCCCGGCGAGCGCTTCGAGCCGCCGCTTGTGCCCATCGGAAGCGGGCGTCTGCCCATACCACTCCAGACGATCGAACCCGGTCCGGAGCAGGGTCTCGAACTCAGGCTGCGAGTATTCCCGGATGTGGAAAGGATTGTCCGGCCGGTCCTCCAGTGTCCGCCCGGGGCTGATCACTTTCCGTTCCGGTGTCGAACAAATGAAGATGCCCCCGGGCGCGAGGATCCGCCGCGCCTCCCGAACCACGGCGTGGTCGTCGGCAACGTGTTCGATGGTCTCGAACGACACGTAAAGATCGAAGCTTTGGTCCCCGAAGGGAAGGCGCGAGGCGTCGGCGAGCACCCCCCGGAGCGCGCCGGCTCCGGAAGCAGGAAGCTCGGCCTCCTGAAACGCTTCCGGAGAGAGGTCGGCGGACACCACCCATCGTGCGTCCCGAGCCTTGAGGATCCCCGATCCGTACCCAGCCCCGGAGGCGAGGTCGAGCACCCGCTTGCCGGCTGCGTAGCCCGCGGCCCAGCGGTAGCGCGCCACGTGCTGGTTCCGGAGCCAGGGCGAGGCGAATCGGTGCAGCGCGAGTCGTTCCATGGAAGATAGGAATAGGCCAGACCGATCTGGCGTTTCCTGTTCTATCTTCGCCCAGACGGCGATGTCCCCGGTGGCCCAGTGATTCCTCGCGAAGCCGGGGTGAGTGCCTGTTTCCCTGCCTTCAACGACGCCGGGTCCATCGGCTGGGTGGCTCACCGGGCGCGCGAGGCCTTGCTCGGTACCGGTCGTGACTTCGAGATTTTGATCCTGAACGATGGAAGCGCTGACCGGACCGCCGAGGTTCTGGAGGTGCTCAGGACCGAGATTGCGGAAGTCCGGACCCTCCGGCACGCACGAAATCGGGGCTACGGAGCCACCCTTCGGGATCTCTTCGCCGCGGCCCGCTTCCCGCTCGTCGCCTACACCGATGGCGATGGGCAGTTCGATCCCTTCGAACTCACCCGCCTGCTGGATGCTCTGAGTCCGGACATCCAGTTGGTGAACGGCTACCGGGGGAGCCGCGCGGACGGCATGCTGCGGCGGTTTCTCGGCCCCCGCTTCCATCGGGTGGTGGCGGGGACCTTCGGGCTTCCGGAACTGCGCGATTGGGACTGCGACTTCCGGCTCTTTCGCCGAGATCTGCGCCTCGACGCTTCCATGACCTTTGATGACGGGACCGCGGTGGTGGAATTCCTCGCCACGCTCGGCGAGCGTGGTGTCCGCTACGCCGAGGTCGAAGTGAGCCACCGCGAGCGCCGCGCGGGCGATAGCCAGTACTTCCGCGCCCGCTCCGTCGTTTCCGGCCACCGTAACCTCTTCCGCTTGTGGCGCCGGCGGGGATCCCCCCCGATCCGCTGGTGGAAGTGGTGGAGCGCCAGCTAGTCCTCCCGGTGGGCCGGCTGATACTCCCGGCGGATAGGCCAACCTCACTTGATGGTCGCGGGAGCTGGAAAACCAACTCCCACATGACGCCCGCGATCCTAGAGGGGGCCGGATCCGCGTTGTGGCGCGGAGGCTGGGAACGCCGGCCAGTTGCTGTGTAGCAGAGGTGGTCAGATTCGGCTGCCGGGCATGAAGGCCCCAACGGGAGAAACGCGCATGATCGGTCCTCACTTACACCCCGCCTGGCATGAAAAAGGCGCGGCCCGGGTAGGGGGAGCGGTAAGCGGTCGCGGCATCGGGTGCTGGGAGGGGGTGCGGCACTCACGTTGGCACGGTCCGGTGTCATCGGCGCTGGTTTCGCGCTCCCGCGCGATGCCGGCCGGAGGCCGGCGCTCCAAGCCGTCCCCGCGCTTCTGCGCCATCGGCGATACGCCATCTCGCTGCGCTGTCGCGCAGCGGTGCCGACCGGAGGTCGGCGTTCCAAGCCGTCCCCGCGCTTCTTCGCGGTTGGCGATGCGCGATCTCGCTGCGCGTCGCGCAGCGGTGCCGGTGTGAACACCGGCGTTCCCTGGCCTGCGCGCCACCCTCCCCACTGAGAGCACGCCAGCGCGGGAACCCGTTCTCGAGCCGGCGCGCCATGCTGCGAATCGGCCGCGTGCCTTCCCGGCCCCCCGGGCCGCCACAGGCTAGCAGCCTGTGGTGAAACCCAGGCGGCCCAGTTCTCCCGGTGGGGGCTCGAGCGGCGATGCATCCCGGCTGAACCGCGTCGCTTCGCGCCGCTCATCGTTGCGTTTCGGTCGAAATACACCAGGTATTCCTCCCTCACGCGCCTTGTCAGCCGGACCCCCACCGGGAGAACTGGGCCTCGCCGCTCTCGGCGCTCACCCGGGTTCCACCACAGGCTGCTAGCGGGGGACGACGATCGGCCCCACGCCCTCGCGAACCATCACGACTCCACCTCCCGCGTCGAGGTCTCCGACGCGCTGCTCCTCTCCTCCCGGCCAGCGGATCACTACGTCCCGGATCTTGCCCGCGCCGGCCCCGAGATGGACCCGGACGTCGTTCGAGGACAGGAAGCTGCCACTGCGGTGCGCTTCGCGCACCCGTCGCACGCCGTCGGCCGTCGAAAAGAGCACCCTTGACCCGCTTCCATCGCGCGGCGCCCGGGTCCCCACGAGCTGCAGGGTGACGCCGCGCCCGTCGCTCCGGTTGCGGAACAGCGCCGCCTCCTCGTCCACGTTCACTACCACCAGATCGGGAAGCGTGTCGCCGTCAAGGTCCCCGAACGCCAACCCGCGGCTGGAGCGCTCGGGACTATCCCAGGATTCCTCGACGAAAGCGCCACTGCCACTGTTTCTGAAGATCTGGTTCTTCATCCGGTAGCGCGTCCCGCTCCCGGCGGCTTCCGCGTTGGGATACACGTGCCCGTTGGCGACGAAGAGGTCCAGCCAGCCGTCGGCGTCCAGATCGACGAACCGGGTCCCCCAGCCGAGATAGAACCATCCCGGCATCCGCAGTTCGTTCCGGGTGGTGCTGTCCTCGAAAAAGCCGCTCCCGGCGTTCCGGTAGGCGGTGTTCGTGTCATGCGAGAAGTTCGTCACGAAGAGATCGAGTGCGCCGTCCTCGTCGAAGTCGCCGGCGTCCACCCCCATGCCCGCCTGGGCCAACCCGTCCACGTTGTAGGCAGTTCCGGCCAGCAGCGCCTGCTCGCTGAACCTCCCCTGGCCGTCGTTGACAAAGAGGTGGTTCGGGACCGAATCGTTCGCGACGTAGAAGTCGGTGTCTCCGTCGCCGTCGAGGTCCCCGGTGACCACCCCGAGCCCGTACCCGGGATCGACGCCCGTCAGGCCAGCGGCTTCGGTGGCGTCCTCGAAGGTGCCATTCCCCCGGTTCCGGAAGAAACGGTCCGCCGCCGGGATCAGACCCGACGGGCCGCAGAAGACCGGGAGCCCGAACCAGACGCAGCTTGCCCCGGCCCCCGGGGGCGGCAGGGAATCGATGGAGTCGGCGGTATAGCCGAGTACCACCAGGTCGGGGTCACCGTCGTTTTCCGCGTCGAGGAAAGCCGCGGAAGTTGAGTATCCGGGATGCGATGCCCCGCTGGCGCCGGGAGTGCGCTCGAACGTGCCGTCTCCGCGGTTCCGGTAGAGGACGTTGTCTCCGAGATTCGTGACGTAGAGATCCGGGAAGCCGTCGTTTTCGATATCGGCCACCGCGACCCCGTAGCCCCAACCGGTGTCTCCCACGCCCGCGGCGTTCGTCTGATCGGTGAACTGGAGTTCCCCCTCGTTGCGGAAAAGTTGGTTCGGGAGGCCCGGGCCGGGAATCCGGTCTTCGAGGGGCGCCCCGTTGACGAAGTAGATGTCCAGATCGCCGTCCTGGTCGTAGTCGAGCAGACCCACACCCGCGCCGAGCGAGGAGACGATGAACCTCTTTTCGGGCTCCCCGCTCACGTTCCGGTAGTGGATTCCGCTCGCTTCCGTAACCTCTTCGAGGCGGATCTGCTGCGCGCCGGCCACGGGGGAGACCCCGGGCCCCGGCAGGAAGGACAGGACCGCGAGCGCGATGGGGATCGCCGCCGAGGCGGCGCCTGGTCGGCCGAACGTCACCGGCTCCGGCCGAGGCGCGTCGCGGCCTCCTGGAGTTCAGCGTTGGCCGGCCAGTTGGAGAGCGCCGCTTCGAGTGCGCCGAGCGCCTCTTCCACGCGGCCGGCGGCCGCCAGCGATTCGGCGTAGAGCAGGTGGTGCAGGGGCTCCGCGGCGGCGAGGGTCAGTAAACGGCCGGATTCCTGGAGCGCCTGGCCCGGGTCGCCGCCAGCGATGAGGTGAGCGATCAGGGCCATCTTGGGTTCGCGGGCGCCGGGATTTGCGTTGACCGCCGCCTTGAGTTCGTTCGTCCGATCCGAAAAACGCTTGAGTTCGGCGAAACGCTGGAGGTGCCCGCGTCCTTTTTCCACCAGTGCAGAGTCGCCGCTTCGCACGAGCAGGTTGCCGAGGTGCAGGTGCGGTTCCGGCAGAGTGGGAGCGGCCGCGATCGCCGCTTCCAACCTGCGGGCGGCTTCGTTCGGATCGGACGTGGCCGCGAGTGCCTGCCCGAGTGTCGTCAGGCCTCCGGCGAGTTGTTCGGCGTTCGGGGCGGTTCCTTCGTCGTCGACGGCCGGCGTCAGGACCGGGATGGCTTCCGCGCTCCGGCCGGCTTCGTACAGCAGGAGGCCCAGGCGAAACCGGGCGCGGACGTGGCCGGGATCCAGTCGGATGGCTTCCCGGTAGGCCAGCTCGGCCGCTGCTCCTTCCTGGAGGTAGTGGAGCACGTCGCCGTTCGCGAACTGCGCTTCGGCGTTACCCGGGGCCGCGCGCGCGGCCTCGGCGCAGGCCGCCCGGGCCTCTTCCAGTCTCTCGTCCCGTGAGCGCAGCAGGCACAACTCGAACAAGACTCCCGGGTCTCCCGGCCGGAGCGCCAGCGCCGCCTCCAGATGCAGTGCGGCCGTTCCGAACTGCCCGAGTTCGGAATAGAGCGCTCCCAGATGGTGACGGGCTTCGAAAGAATCGGGATCCGCCTGGGCCGCCTGTTGGAGCGCCGACAAACCGTCCGGTGTCCGCCCTCCCTGCACATACAGCACGCCGAGGGGAGCCAGCACCTCGGGCCGCCCCGGGAATTCCCTTCGGAGTTCTTCCAGTCTTTGAACAGCCTCCTCGTGTTCCCCGAGCCGGCCAAGCAGCACGGCCAGATCCCGGCGTGCTTCGGGATGGCGAGGATCCCGTTCCAGCGCCTCCCGAAGCGCGGTCGCCGCGTCCGGCAGCCGCCCCAACGCGGTAAGCGCACCCGCGAGCAGCAGCGGTCCGGTGGGACTGTCCGGAACCAGGCGTCCGAACTCTTCGGCGAGGGTGACGGCCTCCGGGAAATCCCCGAGCCGTAGCCGGGCGACCGCGAGCATCCACACCGGGTCGGGATCCCGTGGATTGGCGCTTCGTGCGCGTTCGAGGTGCGGGACGGCCTCTGCGAGCCGGCCCTCTGCGACCAACTGCCGGGCGGTTTCGATGGAACCCGTCTGGGCGGCCGCCGCGGTAGTCAGGACCGCTGCCAGCATTGCAACTGCGGTGCCCGGGAAGATGCGGCAGGGCCGTCCGTCCGCCGGTTGGGAGCGGATCCCCAGCCCGGGTGTCGTGGTCACGGCTCCGGAGTATCGCAAGATTCGGAGTCGAAGCGTTCCGGAAACTCGCTGACGCGAGTGTGATCCGATCACGCTGGCGTTTTGCGCGCCGGTTTCGCGGGGACTACCATGATGCGGTTATGGCTTCCAAGCGTTTCAGGACCGCGCTGGCGCTCGCGGCGATCTTGCTGGCCGGGGCGGTCGGGCCCGGCGCCGTGGCGGCGCAGGAAGAGCTGAGCGAAAAGGAAAAGATCGCTGCCCTTCCGGAACGTCACCGCGTTTGGTTTGCCGAAGAGGTGGTCTACATCATCACCGATCGCGAGAAGCGGGTGTTCCTGACGCTGACCTCGGAGGAACAGCGCAAATCGTTCGTCGACGCCTTCTGGGGCAAGCGCGATCACAACCCCTCGACTCCGGAGAACGAGTTCAAGATCGAGCACTACGAGAGGTTCGACTACGTGAACAAGTGGTTCGGGCGCTCCACTTTCCGCGAGGGCTGGGAGACGGACCGTGGCCGCTACTACATCCTGGCCGGACCGCCCCGCTCGATCCAGAACTTCGAGGCCCGCGACGAGATCTACCCGACCGAGCTCTGGTTCTACAACAACGCGGAACTGAAACGCTTCGGCGTCCCCCCATTCTTCTACCTGCTCTTCTGGAGGCGTCACGGGATCGGCGAGCTGCAGCTCTACGACCCCATTTCGGACGGCCCGCAGGCGCTGCTGACCGGCTACCAGCCCGAAAGGCAGGATTTTCGCGATGAGGTGGAACGCGCTTACGAATTCCTCTACGAGTTCGACCCCGAAATCGCGAACGCGGCGATGTCCTTCCGCACCGACGAGCAGGACATCACGCGGTTCCAGGCGGTGCCCTTCGGCTCGCTGGACCTGCTGGGAGACATCCACGAAATTCCGTTCCGGGGCCTCGACGACAGCTACGCCGATCGGCTCGACTTCGAACGCGGCGCCATCGAAGCCGATTACCTGTTTACCTACGTTCCGGGGCACGGCGCGGTGGCTGTGCTGCCCGGCCCCGAAAATGCTTCCTTCCTCCACTGGGTGGTTCAGGTGGACGCTCAGCACACCGCCTTCATTCGCAACGAGGACCGAGCCACTTACGACACGGCCTTCATCGGCAGTGTCGAAGCCGTCCTGCGCGACGACCCGGGGCAGGTGGTCACCGAATTCCGCAAGGAGTCTTTTGTTTCGCTGAATGAGGAGGAGGGACGGGGCACCCTGCAGCGGCCGTTCTCCTGGGCGGGCGTGCTGCCCCTGATTCCGGGGGACCACACGGTCCGGATCGTGCTGCGGAACCGGGCTTGCGCCTCACGGGAGGAGGAGGACTGCGCGAAGAGCTACACGCTGGTGGAAACCGATGTGAGCGTGCCTGCCCGCGACGGAGCGCCGCGCCTGAGCGATCTGGTGCTCGGACGGCGTATCGAGGCGGCGCGGCCGCTGTACCGTCCCTTCCGGATCGGTTTCGCGGGGGTGGTTCCCAACCCGCAGGGGGTTTACGCGATCGGTGAGAACTTCGTCGCCGCGGTGGCGCCGGAAAGCGCCCCGGACGAAGCTTCGGTCAGGTTCCGGATCGTGAGCCGGGAGCCGCTTACTGAGGGCGAAGTGGTGTACACGAGCGACGAGCCGGCCGAGCCGGACGCGGCGAGCGGTTTCGTGGCGCTCGATTTCTCGCTACTGGACATCGGCCCGGGTCGCTATGAGTTGCAGGCCGACCTGCTCGACCGCGCCGAGGGCGTCCTCTCTGCACGGCGCGCGGAGTTCTCGGTGTCTCCTCGTGGGAACCTGCTCGAAGCCGGCTTCCATGGGAACATGCTTCCCTTCGGTCCGGAAAACCCGGGGTTCACGAGCCTCGCCCTCGCCGAGCAGTTGATGGCGCTCGACAGGAAGGAGGAGGCCCGGCCGGTAATCGAGAAGGCGGTGGCGATGGCACCGCGCCTCGGACGGGCGCGGGAACTCCTCGCGCGGCTCGAAATCGAAGCGGGCAACCCGGCCAAAGTCGTGGATCTGCTGGAACCGGTCTACGCGGAGGTTCAGGACCGCTACGACCTCCTGCGGGTTCTCGGAGAGGCGTATTTCCAGGTGGGACGCTACGAAGACGCCGAGGAGCTGTTGGCGAGCGCCATCCTGCTCGAAAACCCGGACCCCCAGAGCCTCAATCTGTTGGGGCTCGCACGGTTCCAGGTTTCCGACTTCGCGGGGGCTCGGGAGGTGTTTGAGCGCTCGTTGGCGCTCGACGCCGAACAACCGCAGGTCGAAGAGGCGCTGACCCGGATTACGGAAGCGGAGCGGGGCGCACCGCCGCGTCAGCAGGAACGGTAGCTGAAAGGGAGCGCCGGTCTTCAGACCGGCATCGCAGCCCGAGAGGGCTGCGAGAGGTGCAAGCTTGGACGGCCCTCGCGGCTCTGTCGTCCAATGCTACGGTGAGACATCCGGCTTGGCGTCGTGGTTAGCAGCCAAACGGCCCGCGATGGTCCAAGAACGAAGCTCGTCACTGTGAAGTGACCTTGGCGCGCTGCCTGTTGCTGGTAGTTTGCTATCCGCCTCAGTGCTTCGTAGCCCCTCGCGGCACCAATGGTGTGGGCGGTGGATCGAGAGGGTCTTTCAGGGCATCGATCAGTTCTTGTGCGTGGGATGGCGTCAAGACGTAGCGATGGGTCATACGAGTCCCATTCTCGATCCCGATGATCTCGAGGTTGTAAGCCCGCGGTTTCGCTTGGGTCACGGCCGCTTGGTCTGGGATTTCTCCATCCACCAGCAGAGCGGGTTCGATGCTCACCTGAACGCCCAGAACCCGAAAGCGCTCGTCGTGATCGGACTTCATGCGGTTGTGTGGAATCAGAGCTACCCTGGCTACTCGGAGCCCAGCGCGACGATCGGATCGAGGCGGGCTGCCCGGCGGGCCGGGCTTACCCCGGCGATCACTCCGGTGAGCAGCGCCACGAGGAACGAGATCAGGCCGGCCAGCACCGAGATCTCGACCGCCAGTCCGAACGAACTCTCGACCACCACGGCGGCCGCCACGCCGATCAGGACGCCCAAAACCCCGCCGGCGGCGCCGAGCAGCACCGATTCGGTAAGGAACTGGTTGCCGACATCCGCGGTTTGCGCCCCTACCGCCATCCGGAGTCCGATCTCGCGGATCCGCTCGCGCACCGAGAGCAACATGACGTTCGAGATCCCGATCGCGCCCACGATCAGCGAAACGAGCGCGATGGCGAGCAACAGCGCGGACATGGTCCGACTCGATCGTTCAAGCGTCGCCGCGAGTTGCCGCAGGGTCGTGCGTTCGAGGTTTGGGATGTTGCCGGCGAGGGTTTCGGCCACCTTCGGGTGAAGGCCCTTCCCGAGCACTTCCGATGCCTGGGTGGTGACGGTGAAATCGTCGGCCTGGGTTTCGCCGATCCCGTGCCGGGTGCGGAGCAGGTCGGTGATTTCCCGGGCCACCTCGGTGACTCTTCCGGACGAGGCCGCGGTCACGGTGATGGTGTTCAGATTCGTGGCGTTGAGCAGCCCGTGGACGGTGGTGAACGGTGTGTACACCGCGTCGAACTCGTCGTCGCCGGGGGAGCCGGGGTTCATCCAGTTGGAGCTCACCACCACTCCGACGACTTCGAAGGTCTGGTTCCAGATCGTGACCTCCCGGCCCACCGGGTCCTCGTCCTGGCCGAAGAGCTGATCCCGCGCCACACTGCCGAGCACCACCACCTGTGAGGCGCGTCGGAGTTCCCCGGAACTGAAGAACCGGCCGTGTTGCATCGCGAAGGAACGGCGGATTTGAACGAGATCCACATCGGTGCCGTGGAGACGGGTGAACCACCGCCGCTGGTCTGCGAAGACCCGGACGCTCTCATGAATCCCGGAGGCGACGTGGGCCACCCCGGGCAATCCCCCGATCGCGCCGGCGTCGTCGCTGGTCAGGGTCGCCGCCGCACCCACTCCCGCCGCCGAGTCTCCGAGCCGTTCGGCTGCCGTCGGATGGTCGTGCTTCTCCATGGGGTCGTTTTCCGGATGCGCGAGCGCGACCGGCTCGATCTTCCGCAGGAACCGCTCGAAAACGCCGGGAGGCAGCATTTCGGGGGACAGCCCTTCCGGAGAATGGGCCGCTCCGTGCCGGGCGGGCGCCTCGGTGCCCCCGATGGGCCTCTCACCGCGGGTCCGGTAGTTGCCCGCGGTTATCTGGATCACGTTGAGACCCGCTGCGCGCACCTGATCGCGAATCGCCTCCTGGGCGCCGCGCCCGAGCGCGATGGTGGCCATGAGGGCGGCCACGCCGAAGGCGAGTCCGAGCAGGGTCAGCGCCGTGCGGAGCGGATAGCGCCGGAGGCTCTGGAGGGCGGTCTCCAGCGCCGTGCGCCGCTTCGCCGGAAGTCCGCGGAGCACCCGCTGGATCCGGTCGCCGTTTTCGCGCTTCTTGTCAGGCACCTGGTTCCGCTCCATTGGTCGAGATTGCTTCGTCGGTGAGGATCCGCCCGTCCCGCAGCTCGACGCTCCGGGACGCGTACTGCGCCACCTGGCGGTCGTGGGTGATCATGATCACGGTCAGTCCACGTTCGGAATTCAGCCGGGCGAAGGTGTCGAGGATTTCGCGTCCGGTTCGGGTATCGAGGTTTCCCGTGGGTTCATCGGCGAGCAGGAGCCGGGGCCGGTTGGCCAGGGCCCGGGCGATCGCCACCCGCTGCTGCTGTCCTCCCGAGAGCTGGCTGGGAGCATGGGTCGCGCGATCCGAGAGCCCGACGGCAGCCAGCGCCTCGGCAGCTTGTTGTCGCCGCTCTTCCCGTCCGGGGCGCTTCGCTCCGTAGAGCATGGGGAGCTCCACGTTTTCGAGGGCGCTGGCTCGCGCGAGCAGATGGAAGCTCTGAAACACGAAGCCGATCTCCTCGTTCCGAATGCGCGCACGTTCGTCGTTCCCGAACCGGGACACGTCGCGCCCCATGAGCCGGTATTCCCCGGAGGTCGGTTGGTCAAGGCAACCGAGAATGTGCATCAGAGTGCTCTTCCCGGAACCCGACGGGCCGAGAACCGACAGGAATTCGCCCTTGTCGACCGAAAGAGTGAGCCCCCGGAGAGCCTCGACCCGGTGGGTCTCGCTCAGGACATAGGTCTTGACGAGATCATGGACCTCGATGGCAGCCAAAGGCAATTCCTCCGGGATGTCGTTGTCTTGCTTCAGGGATCAATGGATCGCCCCGCCGGCGGATTCGGCGCGGACGAGCCGCGCCGGATCCGCCGGTGGGACGAACGCGGGCTGTCAGTCCTGGTCCATCCCCGCTGCGGCAGGGGCGTCCGGCAACAGTCCGGCGTACGCATAGAGGAAGGTCGCCACGGTCTTTTCGCCGCCGGCCATCCCGTAGACGTCGCCGGCGCCCTCGATCACCCAGAACTCGTTGGCCGCGTGGGCGCCGCCTCCGTGTCCGCCGGCGCCGCCGACGATGGGCATCGCCAGGTCGGTCCCGTCCGGCAGCGCGGCGTCGCGGCCGCTGAACAGGTAAGCCGGCCAGTAGCCGCCGAGGATGGACTCCTCTTCAAGGGGCTGGCGGTAGCGGATGCCGAAAATGTCATAGGCGCGCAGCAGGGAGTGCGCCGCCCGGTTGTCGTAGCTGGACTTCGACCACGGCACATCGCCGACGATCGTCATCTCGACGTCCTCGTAGCCCTGCTCGTCCAGGTAGTCGCGGATCTTCTGAACCATCTCGAGCCCATCCATGCTCGGGACGTAGCGCATGTTGTGCTTGGACGTGATGCGGTTCGGCAGGATCGCGCCGGCGCCGCCGGGATACATGTTCCCGGCCCACACGCCGTCCATGTTGAAGGAAATCCCGTAGCGCGCGCTCTTCAGGTACGTGAGGGGGTCGTCGCTGATGAAGCGGGCCACGCCGATGTTCTCGGCGGCGACGGCCATGTCGATGTTCTCGGCGGCGGTTCGAAACATCGCCTCTTCCTCCTCGCTCAAGGGGTCGGCGCCGTCGTAGAAGCCGGGAACCAGCGCCCGGTTGCCGTCATCGGAGACCAATGAGGCGAGCATCTTCACGTGCCGAAGCGCGGGAGCGTCGGTAGAGCGCTTGTTCGCGCCGTGGATGTTGGAGGCCACCGGGCCCCGCCCCCAGCTCGCTCCGCTGGTGGTGAGCTCGATGTAGACGCATCCTTCGGAGCCGCCGCCAATGCCGGCGGCGCCGGAGCGGGACTGGGAGCCGAAGCGGTACATCGCCTCCGCGTCGCGGAAGAGTTCCGGGTTCTCCCGGACGAACTGCCGGAGGCCGATGGACATCCGCTCCTCGTCGCCTTCGGCGACGAAGATCAGGTTCACCGGCATGGAGCCGGTCTCCTCGTAGATGGAGTGGAAGGCGTTCCACTGGGTCATCTGGGGACCCTTGGAGTTGGTCGCGCCCCGGCCGATCATCACCTTCTTGAAGGGGCCGAACTCGGTGAACTCGCCGTCGAACGGCGGGAGCACCCACGCCTCGGGCTGGGTGATCGGCATCGTGTCGTACATCCAGTAGATGAGGATGGTGTGCTCCTTGCCGTAGTCGCAGTTCGCGTACACGACCGGGTTGCCGGGCTGGCCCCATTCGGTCATCGGGATTTCGTACACCTGGCTCTGTTGGCAGCCGAGCTGATCGAAGAAGCCCTTGACCATCTGGGCGGATTCGGGGATCCCTTCCCCGGAGTTCGAGATGCTCGGCTGCTGGATCCAGCGGCGGAGGTTCATCGTGTGCCGGTCCACGTTGTCGTCGATGTGCTGGAACACCTTCTGGAGTTCTTCGGGTATCTGGGCCATGTCCGGAGCGATCTCGGTATCGCCGCCGGCGCGGATACCGAGCGCCTCGGTTGCGGGGGCCATCTGATCTTCCGTCTCGGGCGTACCGCAAGCCAGCAGGCCGAGCCCGGCAACGAGGAACAGGAACAGGGCGAATCGGTAAGTGTTTCGCGTCATCGAAATCTCCTTCTAGAGTCGGACGGAGGGCAGGCCGCGCCGCTGTTTTCGAGGAACGGCCAACTCCGGAAGATATGCCCGGATGCTCCGGCCTGTCAAAGGGCGAGGAGTGCCGCTCTTCGTCGAGCGGTTCGGAAACGGGGCGCTCCCAGGGCAACATCCGAAATCCGAGGTCACTCGGCGAAAGAGCCCCGCTTCCGAACCGCCCGGCGCTTCGCGCCGCGAACCGAAACTCCCTGGCGCGCCTGCGGCGCGCGGCGGCGAGTTCCGGCTCGTTGTTTCTTTTTTGTGAACGGGGGGCAGTGGCCCCCCTTTCACACTTTCCCCCCGGTTACGCGGGCAACGAACCGGCGGTTCGCTGCCACTGTTTTCGCTGGCTCAGGGCAGCGCCCGAGGGGCCGGAGCGCCAGGTCGGCGGCGAACGACAACCGTAACGTCAACCTCACGCCCAGCCTCTCGTCCTACACCTCCAACGTTCCCCGCATACGCTTCCCGACACCGCCCTTCCCGCATCTGCTCCCGCCTTCCGCCGCTGGTTTCGGCGGCCCTCATCTCCTGGGCGACCTGTACTCTGACAGCGCCGCCCGCGGCGCGGACTCAACAGCCTGTGGTGAAACTCGCGCGGCATTCGACACCCGCTGAATCTCGCTGAACCGCTCACCTTCGGCTCGCTCATCGTTGCGCTTCAGTCGGAATACACCCGGTATTCCTTCCTCGCGCGCCTTGTCAGCGAGGCCCAGCGGGCCCAGTTCTCCCGGTGGGGGCCTCGGTGCTCACGCCAGTTCCACCACAAGCTGTTAACCGCGCCGGATCCGTGGGACGGACGAAACGCTCCCTTTATTCCTCGTCCATGTCGGTGTCGGCCGGGGCATCCGGGAGCAGTCCGGCGTAGGCGTAGAGGAAGGTCGCCACCGTCTTCTCGCCGCCGGACATCCCATAGACGTCGCCGGCGCCCTCGATCACCCAGAACTCGTTGGCCGCGTGGGAGCCGCCTCCGTGACCGCCTGCCCCGCCGACGATCGGCATCGCGAGGTCGGTTCCGTCCGTGAAGTCTCCGTCCCGGCCGCTGAAGAGATAGGCGGGCCAGTAGCCGCCGAGGATGGATTCCTCTTCAAGCGGCTGGCGGTAAGGGATCCCGAAAATGTCATAGGTGCGCAGCAGGGAGTGCGCCGCCCGGTTGTCGTAGCTGGACTTCGACCACGGGACGTCCCCGATGATCGTCATCTCGACGTCTTCATAGCCCTGCTCATCCAGGTAGTCCCGGATCTTCTGGACCATGTCCAACCCGTCCATGCTGGGGACGTAGCGCATGTTGTGCTTGGAGGTAATCCGGTTCGGCAGAATGGCGCCGGCGCCGCCCGGATACATGTTGCCGGCCCAGACGCCGTCCATGTTGAAGGAAATCCCGTAGCGGGCGCTCTTCAGATACGTCAGGGGATCGTCGCTGATGAAGCGGGCCACCCCGATGTTCTCGGCGGCGACGGCCAAGTCGATGTTCTCGGCGGCGGTTCGAAACATCGCCTCTTCCTCCTCGCTCAAGGGGTCGGCGCCGTCGTAGAAGCCGGGAACCAGCGCCCGGTTGCCGTCATCGGAGACCAACGAAGCGAGCATCTTCACGTGCCGGAGCGCCGGGGCGTCGACGGAACGCTTTCTGGACCCGTGGATGTTGGAGGCCACCGGGCCCCGTCCCCAGCTCGCTCCGCTGGTGGTGAGTTCGATGTAGACGCAGCCTTCCGACCCGCCCCCAATGCCCGCGGCGCCGGAGCGTGACTGCCGCCCGAAGCGGTACATCGCCTCGGCCTCACGGAATAGATCCGGGTTTTCCCGGACGAACTGGCGAAGGCCGATGGACATCCGCTCCTCGTCGCCCTCGGCGATGAAGATCAGGTTCACCGGCATGGAGCCGGTCTCCTCGTAGATGGAGTGGAAGGCGTTCCACTGGGTCATCTGAGGGCCCTTCGAGTTGGTCGCGCCGCGACCGATCATCACCTTCTTGAAGGGGCCGAATTCGCTGAACTCGCCGTCGAACGGCGGAAGCACCCAGGCCTCGGGCTGGGTGATGGGCATGGTGTCGTACATCCAGTAGATGAGCAGGGTGCGTTCCGCGCCGTAGTTGCAGTTCGCGTACACCACCGGGTTACCGGGCTGACCCCACTCGGTCATCGGGATTTCGTAGACCTGGGACTGCTGGCAACCGAGCTGATCGAAAAAGCCCTTCACCATCTGGGCTGACTCGGGGATGCCCTCCCCGGAGTTCGAGATGCTCGGCTGCTGGACCCAGCGGCGGAGGTTCGTCGTGTGCCGGTCCACGTTGTCGTCGATGTGCTGGAACACCTTCTGGAGTTCTTCGGGGATCTGCTCCATGTCCGGAGCGATCTCGGTATCGCCAGCGGCGCGGATACCGAGCGCCTCGGTTGCGGGGGCCATCTGGTCCTCCATCTCGGGCGCTCCACAGGCCAGTAGGCCGAGCCCGGAAGCGAGGATCAGAAGCAGGCCGAATCGGGTTGCCTTTCGCGTCATCAGAATCTCCTCCATGAGTCGAACGGAGCTGTGACCGCGCCGTCGCTCTTGACGAACGGCCAACTTGAGCAGCCTGTGGAAAAAGTCACGCGGCGTTCGAACGGCGATGCATCCCGGCTGAACCGGGCCGCTACGCGGCCCTCATCGTTGCCCTTCGGTCGGAATACACGCGGTATTCCTCCCTCGCGCGCCTTGTCAGCCGGGCGCCTCCCCGTTCTCGGTGCTCACGTCACTTCCTCCACAGGCTGCTAGAAGATATGCCCCGGCCCGGCGGCCGTCAAAGGGCGAGGAGCGCCGCTCTCAGAGCGGGTCGCCGGCACGGCGGGAATCTCACCCTGAGGCTCTCCTCCTGCATCTCCAGCGTTCCCCGCATACGCTTCCCGAATCCGCCCCTTCCGCGTTCTTTTCCGTCTTCCGCAGTTCGCCTTGGTGGCTCCCATTCTCTGGGCCGCCTGCGGCCCCGCGCCACCGCCCGGGGCGGATCCCGCCCCACGGACGGTCGACGAGCTCGCCGGCCGCTATGTGGAACTCGCTTTCGCGCTCCACGAGCGCGATTCGCTGTTTCTGGATCTGGTGTTCGTCGACGCGCCTCCGGAGCCCGCGGACCTCGAGCTCCGGGAAATCGCCGAGCGGGCCGGGCGCCTTGCCGACGGCGCCCGGCAAATGGCGCGCACCGGAGAAGAATTCCGAGTGCGGCGCATCGAGGCGTCGCTGCGCGCGCTGGCCTTCCGCGCCCGTTCGTTGCTCGGGGAACGCCGGCCGGTCGCAGAGGAACTCCTGGAGGTCTTCGGGCTTTCCTGGAGCGATCCCGAGGCGGATCTCGAGCGTCTTCATTTCCGGGTCGATCGCGCTCTGTCGGGTGTGGCTCCCCTCAAGGTCCGGGTGCGTCGTCATTACGAGCGCTCCGATGTCCCCGGAGAATCGGCAGAGGTCCGGTTGCGGGAGGCGCTCGCCGCCTGCCGCGGGTTGGCGTCCATTGAGGCTGCGGGGATCGCCCTCGAACCGCTGGGTCTTCGCTGGATGGAACCCGCGGAGGCGCTCAGCCTCCCAACCGGCCCCTCGCCCTTTTATCGCTACGGCGGGGCCGGACGCGGGGCGCTGTGGCTCCCGTCGGGCCTCCCGTTGCGATCCACCGAACTGAACCGTCTCGCATGCCATGAAGGAGTCCCCGGCCATCACTTGCAGGCAGTGGTCGCCGATCGGGAATTCCGAGCCACCGGATGGCCCGAACTCGGCATCGTTCCGCTTTACGGTCCCCGGACCGCGGTGTTCGAGGGCTTGGCGGTAACGCTGGAGGGGCTCTTCCCGACCGCTCCCGCCGACGAGTCGCTCCGCGCGCTGGAGCCCGTCGTATCGCGGGTGCTTGCCGGATATCTGGACGGAAACCTGAGCCACCTGGAGGCGTTGCGCGCGCTCGACTTCGAGGCCCTGATTCCCGACCCCCACGGCCTCCTCGCACACGCCGACCGCTTCGGCGGATACGCTCTTGTGCGTCCCTCCGTAGACCCCGCGTTCCGTGCCGCCCTGGAAGACCTCATCGATCCACGAATCTCGCCGCGCGACCGGCTCTCCAGAATCCTGCGAGCGATCCGCGAAGCCATGAGTCCGACGGAACTGGTTCGCCTTCTATCCCCTTCTCTCCATAATTGATCGCTGATTGACGTCTTGATGATTCGCCCGTCGCACCTTCCGGTGCTTGCAACGTTCGTCCTCGTCGGCTGCGGAGCTCCCGAGGCGGAGTCGCCTTCCGAGGGGATGGACGGAATGGAGGGGATGGCGGGGACGATGATGGCGCACGGCGACCACTCTGCCCGGTACGGGGGCTACGTCTTCATGCATGGCGATCTGCACTTTGAGGTCGTGCTCACCGCCGAGGGCGAGCATCGTCTCTACTTCTCGGACGCCACGCGAAGCGAACTCCCGGCCGCGGTTGCGGAGGACGTGCGGATCAGTATTCGGCGCGTTGGGGACGCGGGAGAAGAACTCGAACCGCTCCGGCCCCGGATCGATGAATTCGGCGAAGCCTGGACCGCGAGTGGTCGTCCAATCGATACGGAGGACACCGTAGCGATCGTGTACTTCCGGTTCGAGGGCGCCCCCTACGAAATCGAAGTGCCGTTCATCATGGAGTCCCCTACCGTGGACCCGCACACGGGCCTGCCGATCGAAACCGCGCTGCCGCCCGAGCCCGACGAGTCCGGGCGATGAGGTGCAGCGCGGATGAAGCGGGTCCTCATGATCGGCGGCCCGAACGGCGCCGGAAAGACCACCTTTGCCACCGAGTATCTGCCGCGCGAAGCGGACTGCCCGCACTTTGTGAACGCGGATCTGATCGCCGGCGGTCTGGAACCTCTGGGAGCGCCGCTCTCCGCCGCGGCTGGGCGGCTGATGTTGCAGCGGCTCGACAGCCTGGCGCGGAGCGGGCGGAGTTTCGCGCTTGAGACGACACTGGCCGGGCGGGCGCCGCTCCGCTGGATTCGGGAGTGGCGCCGACACGGGTACCGCGTCACGTTGTTCTATCTGAGGCTCTCTTCCGTGGAGTTGGCGATCAGCCGGGTGCAGGCCCGGGTGGAGCAGGGCGGGCATGATGTTTCCGAACCCGTGATTCGTCGCCGTTTCGCCAAGAGCTGGACGAACTTCACGAATCTGTACCGGCCTCTCGTGGACCGCTGGGCGATCTACGACAACTCGGGACCCGAGCCCCTCCTGATTGAAGAAAGTCGAGGCTCGGAATCCTTGTCGGACCGGTGATGAGCTCGCACGAGCCGCCGTTCGATCTCGTCGCGGTGGAGGTCGCGTTGCACCGGGCTGGCCGGATTGCACGCCGCCACGCCGCGGAAATGCGGCGGACCCGGTTCGTGCGGCGCTTTGATTCGTTTCTCGACGTCTTCACGCGCGCCCGGATCGCAGTAAGGGACACTCTTCGCGCCTGGCGGACGGGCGCGGTCCGATCCTCCCGCGATCCGGATATGGTTGGTGCGGAGGTCGCTCTCCATCGCGCGGCGCGTGCCGCCCATCGCCGGGCCGCCGCGATGCCGGCCCGCCGGGCGGCGGCCCGCGTCGACGCCGACCTGGACGAACAGGTGCGGGCTCGTGTGCTTGCCCGTTTCGCGCGGGATCGAACCGGGGCGGCGACTTCGACCCGAGCCAGCTCCCTACTCCGAGCGGAGCGCGACGATCGGGTCGAGTTTTGATGCCCGCCGCGCGGGATACCAGCCGAAGAAGACCCCGACTCCCATCGCCAGAATGCCTGCGGCGACGATGGCGGCGGCCGGAATCAGCGTTCGCCACCCGAACAGTTGTTCCACGATCGCCGACGACAGCCCGCCCAGCGCGACTCCGAAGAGCCCGCCGAGCGCGGCCAGACCCACCGCCTCGGCGAGGAATTGCCACAACACGTCGCGACGGCGCGCCCCGACCGCCAGCCGCAGTCCGATCTCCCGGGTGCGCTCGGTGACCGCGAGCAGCATGACGTTCATGATCCCGACGCCGCCCACGATGAGGGAGACCCCGGCGAGCGCTCCGAGCAGGAGGGTCATCGTCGAAGTTGCGCGGGTCAGCGTGCCCACCATCTCCTCGGAGGTGACTTCGTCCAGCTTGGGCATGGAAGCGAGTACGAACGCGGCCGCCGTCGTGTAGAGCCCCTGCGTCAGCGCCGCCGCCGCCTGGGTGCGCACGACGAAATCATCCGGCAGGCGCGACCCCCGCCGGAACGCGTGCGGAGCGCCTGACAGTGCGGGCGGCGTAGCGCGGGTCAGTTCGTGTCGCTCGCGGAGCAGGTTGGCCACGTTGCGACCCACCCGGGAGGCGTCGCCGGCCCGTTCGGTGGCGATGGCAACCGCCTGCAGATAGGTGCGCCCGACGATATCGACGAGAACGGTGTGAGGGACCATCGCGGCCTCGGCGAGCCGCCGGTCGGAAGATTGGTAGATGCCGACCACCTCAAACTCCCGTTCCCGGATCACCACCGTCCGGCCCACCCCGGAGCGTCCGGGGAAGAGCTCAGCTTCCACTGGTGAGGAGAGGAGCACGACCGCTCGTCGATCCCGGACGTCGGCGGCGGTGAAGTTCTCCCCGTCCTGGAACCGCACCTGGTAGATCCGAGGCCCCTCGGCGGAAACCCCGTGAATCTGGGCGAACGAATCTCCGGTATCGGAAACGAGTCCCGTTCGCTCCTCCACCACCGGACTCACCATCGCCACATCCGCAATGTTCCGGATCGCTTCCGCGTCTTCCGCAGTCAAGGTGTCGGCCCGGCCGAAACCCGATGGAATGTTTACCGCGTCACCCCCCCGGATGTAATTGCCGGCCCGCACGATGATGATGTTGGTGCCGGCGGAACGCACATCGTCGGCGACGGCAGCGCGCGCTCCCGACGCGAGCGCGGCCATGGTGATGACCGAGGCGACTCCGATCACCAGCCCGATCAGCGCGAGCGCGGTCCGCAGCGGATTGGCGGCGAGGGCTGCCCCGGCGGTCCGGAGAGGGAGAGGCGCTTCCACGAGATGCGGAGTCTAAGGGTGCCGCGGCGGAGAGGGCTCCGGAACGCCGACTTCCGCTATTTACTGTGAAGGTGCGACGGCGCCGGGACGCCGATACCTCCGATGGCGGGCAAGCGAGGGAACGCCGACCTCCGGTCGGCATCGCGCGGGAGCGCGAAACCAGCGCCGATGATGCTACGCGCTGCCAGCGTGGGTGCACCCCTCCTTGCCGAACCGAGATGGCGCGACCGCTCACCGCTTTCCCGTTCCGGAGCGCCCCTACGCTCTCTTCACTACGGGCGGGGTGTGCGGATGGACGCGACCGTGAGGGTTTCTCCCGGGAGGGGCTTTGCACCGGTATCGCCTGCCGAGGCGGGCGAAAGCCCCACGCTCCGCGCCTCCTGTTAACAGCCTGTGGTGCAACCCAGGCGGCGTTCGCCCGGCGATCCATCCCGGCTGAACCACGTCGCTTCGCTCCGTTCTGCGTTGCGTTTCGGTCGAAATACACTCGGTATTCCTCCCTCACGCGCCTTGTCAGCCGGGCGCCTCGCCCCCACCGGGAGGACTGGCGGGGCTCGGCGCTCACGCGAGTTTCACCACAGGCTGTTAAGGCCAGAGCGTGTCCGCGGCGAGTTCCGCGGCGAACCGGACGGCGGGCCAGATCTCGATCCCGTCGTCAGTGCGAAACGAGCGGCGCCCGCCGTACACCAGAACCCGGCGGGTAAGCCCGGAGAGCCCATCCACGGCGCGGAGCCCCCTGAGCATGGCGGTGTGGTAGCGCTCGCCGGCTTTCGACTCGATAGCCAGAAAATCATTCCCGCGGCGGAGCAGGAAATCCACTTCAACCCGCGACTCGGCCGGCGACCAATAGTGGATGTCGTCGAACAGTCCCCGTTCCTCGGCGTATGCCCGCAGCAGTCCATGCATCCATCCTTCAAAGAGCGCGCCCCGCTCCTCGGGAGCGAGCGGTCCGTGCAGGCCCTTCGCTGCCCGGACGAGTCCCGGGTCTGTCCAGTAGAGCTTTGGCCGCCGCCGCTCACGGACCCTCAGCTTTGCTTCGAACGCAGACAGCAGGGAAGCGAGCAGGGTGTCTTCGAGTACATCGAGGTACCCGGCGACAGTGCTCCGGGCCACGCCGGCATCGCGGGCGATACCCGAAACGCTCAGTGTCTGTCCGTGGAGGAGGGCGGCAATGGGCAAGAAGCGGACGAACCCTCCCAGGTTGCGCACTACCGCTTCGGCCCGGATCTCTTCCCGCAGATATAGGGCAACGTAGTCCCGGAGCGTCCTGCGGGGCTCCTCGGAGGCGAGTACCAGAGGAAGCGATCCGACGCGAAGCGTTCGCTCCAGATCAAAGTCCTCTCCCAGCTCCTCGGGGACGAGCGGAAACATTTCCTTCCTTGTTGCCCGCCCGGCCAGGAGGTTCGTTCCGGCCGTCCGGAGTTTTCTGGCGCTGGAACCGAGCAGCGCGAAGCGTCGCCCGCGCGCCTGGATGAGCCGGTGAACCTCGTTCAGCAGCGCCGGAGCACGCTGGACCTCGTCCACCACGATCCACCGGCGCTCGGGAACTTCGGCCACCATCTCCGCGAAGCGTCCCGGCCGTCCGACCAGTTCGTGGAAGAGCGCCTCGTCGAGCAGGTCGAAGCGTTCCGCCTCGGGGAGGGCCGATTGCGCCCAAGTGCTCTTCCCCGCCCCCCGGACTCCGAAGAGAAAAAAGCTGCGCTGGGGAAGACTGGTCAACCGCCTGTATAGCATTCCGTCATTTTACGGCGTGTTTTATCGGTATTCCAACGGGTCTGTATCGAGACCGGTCGGCGTACGTTCCCCAGGGAACGACCACTGGGAACTGTCCCCGGCCGCGATTGTTTCGCCGATCTGCGCTGTGTCCAGGGAGAGCCCCGGCTGCGAATCGATCGAAGCGTTCTGCGCCCGGGGTCGCTGCGCGGTCTGATAGTCGTTCTCCTCCGGATGGAGTGTCCGCCACCACTCGTCCGGCCCTTCCGGTGCCCCTGTCGGGCCCCGAAAAAAGTATCGCGGGTTGACAGGAGACCATGAGATTCAAGACAATTGGCCGTTCGCCTCCAATAAATCGAATCTGGAGGCGGGTTTTCTGAATGCCGCTACCCTCAGGTGCGAACGTAAGGAACCCACATAGAACGACTTAGACAGAGAAAAGCTTCGATCGGCGCCTCTGGTCCGACCGTTGCGTTTCTTAACTGACATCTTTTCCCTTATCCATGCTTCCGAGCTCCAAGGAGGACCAAGCAGCATGAGGAAACTCATTCTCTTTACGCTGCTGGTGGCCTGGCCGACTTCGGCCCTGTCCCAGCAGATCTATGGACGCCTCGAGGGCGCCGCGAGCGATGCCCAGGGCCTCGTCCTCCCCGGAGTGACGGTGACCCTGGAGTCCGCGCAGCTCGTTGCGGCCCGGACGGCCACCACTGACGTGGACGGTTCCTACCGGTTCGCGCAGCTCGTCGCCGGCAGCTACAACATGACTTTCGAACTGGGCGGTTTCCAGACCCTCGTCTTCGAAGACATCACCGTGGTTGGCGGTTCGACCTTCGCGATCAACTCCACGATGGACATCGCGACCGTCGCCGAGACCGTCACCGTGACCGGTGAATCTCCGGTGGTGGACGTCAAGACCACCGGTGTGTCGGCGACCTTCGACACCACCCAGCTTGAGGATGTTCCCTCGGCCACCGACATGTGGGCGGTCCTCCAACAGAGCCCGGGCGTCCGGATGCGCGGCTACGACGTGGGCGGGTCCCACAAGAGCCAGCAGTCCGGCTACGAGACCTTCGGAGTCCGGGGGCAGAACCGGATCATCAACGACGGGGTGAACACCACCGAGGGCACCGGCGGCGCCGGCGGCTACTACGATTTCTACGCGATCGGTGAGTTCCAGGTGTCCGCCCAGGGCGCCGACGTCGAGTCGAACACCCCGGGCGCCACGGTGAACGCGGTGTGGAAGGCCGGCGGTAACGACTTCTCCGGGACCGAGCACTACGCCTACGAACCGCCGGACTGGATCGCTGACAACATCAGCTCCGACCTCCAGGGCCGGGGCGGCACGTCTGCCCCCGTGGTGAAGTTCTACGAGTACCACCTCGACCTCGGCGGGCCGATCATCCGGGACAAGGCGTGGTTCTACGCCGCTTACAACCGGTTCTTCATCGACCGGATCATCTCAGGCCGGGATCCCAGCGTCGCGACGGATGTGGGCGACTTCGACATGTTCACCGTCAAGGCGAACTGGCAGATCACCGAGCGGGACCAGTTCATCACCTTCCACCACTGGTCGCTGAAGCAGAAGCCCTTCCGGAGCCTTTCGGCCTCCATCCCGGCAGAGTCCATCCTCGCACAGGATTCCTGGAGCTGGCTCCACAAGGCCGAGTGGCAGCGGGTCTGGAGCGACCGGCTCTATAGCAACATCCAGGTGAACCACTTCGGCTTCGGCTGGCCGATGACTCCGGCGGTGGACCCCGCCACCAAGCCGCCGCGCGTGGATCTCGACTCGGGATTCAGGGTCGGCGCCGGCTGGCGGCCGTTCACCTTCAACCGTTGGAAGCCGCACACCACCGGCCAGTTCAACTACTACCTCCCGACGGAGAGCGGCAGCCACGACTTGAAGTTCGGCTGGGACTGGCAGATTGACGAGGAGCAGTTCGGCTGGAACGCCAACTCCGGCTCGGTCCGCTACCGCGACGAGTTGGAGACCCGGCCCAACGGCCACTACGCCAGCCAGATCGACTTCCACAGCTTCCCCAACTTCAACCACGACCGCAACATCCACATGGACTTCTACGCCCAGGATGTGTGGACAGTGACCGACCGGCTCACGATCAACGCCGGCATGCGGTTCGGCAGCCAGCGGATCGGCTACCTCGGGTCCAACAACCAACCCGGCGCCACCTGCGAACCGGTGCTCGGCTGCATTCGCGAGATCGCTGACATCGACTCGAACGTGGCGGCCTCGATTCCACTCCTGTTTGGATCCGGCGCCGAGATCCCGGCCAACAGCAACGTGATCAGTTGGTGGAACATCGCCCCGCGGATCGGCTTCACCTATGACGTGACCGGCGAAGGCCGGACGGTGTTCAAGGGCTACTGGGGCCGTTACTACCACAACATGGGCAGTGGTTGGGATTTCTCGAACCCCGGCGGCAACAAGTGGGTGCGCTATGAGTTCCTGGACCAGAACCGAAATGGCTTGTTCGACGGCCCGAGCGAGCTTGGCGCTCGGCTCACCGCCAATAGCCCGACCGCAGGTTTGGCGCGTGACGGCATTGATCACAACCAGCCTCCGTCAGCAGCGGCGATCGATTCGAACACCGAGCAGCCCTACGTGGACGAGATCAGCGCCTCGTTCGAGCACCAGGTCGGCAACGACATCGGGCTCCGCGCCTCGCTCGTGCACAAACGGCAGACCGGCGCCTGGAACCTCCTCAACATCGCCCGGATCGGCACGCTGACGAACACCAAGCAGGTTGCCTGCCCGGACACCTGCCCGGACGGGCTCGCCGGCACCCTCCTTACGGTGCACGACCTTCCGGACGGTGCGGACACGAGTGAGAACCTGGCCACGAACGTTCCCGCAGGCGAATCAGACTTCAACTGGACTACGGTTTCGCTGGGCGTGAATCGGCGGTTCCGGAACAACTTCTTCTGGAACGCCTACTTCGACTACCAGTGGCGCCACGAAGGCCGGACCCCGGGCCAGTCCGGTAGCCCTCTGACGACCGATCCGATCGGCGTCGGATGGACTTATCAGTACGGGTTCATTCCGCTCATTCAGGACGTGACCAACTGGCAGTTCAAGGGCGCCGCCCGCTACGTCCTGCAGTACGACATCGGCTTGGCCGGCACCCTCCGCTTCGTCAGCGGTTTCCCTTGGGCGCCGCTCCTCAATGTCCCGGTCGGGAACGTCGGCTCCCAGACGATCTTCTTGGACAACCTTGACAACCGGCGGTCGGACAACGTCGCGATCCTCGACTTCCGGGTGGACAAGGCGTTCCAGATGGGCGACTTCGGCGAACTCCAGGTCATGGTGGACTTCTTCAACGCGCTGAACAACGCTTCGGAGACCAACTTCGTGATGTCCTCCGGAAGCCGCTTCCGGACCCCGATCGAGTGGATCCAGGGCCGGACCATCGGGCTCAGCGCCCGCCTGACCTTCTAGGGATCCCCTAGCTAAAGCACCTTCAAGGCCCGCCGCCCTCCGGGGCGGCGGGCCTTTCGCTTTGTTGGCGGCAGCTCCTCCGGAGGCTCGGCATCGGTGTTCCGGTTCCCGGACCCAACAGCGCTCCCTCTGGTCAGTGCGTAGCCCGGGAGGGGTCCTCGAACCATCATGAGGGCGAGCGTGCGCTAGGCAAGCCGTTCTAAGTTTCGATCACATGAGGCTTGGAAACAAACTCTGAGGTAGCGCAGCACCTCGACTTCAGGCATGTTCCGGATGGTGCCTTGCTAAGTCCGGGTGTGGTCTTCCGGTTAGCTACTCATACTTCCCCGACGCAACTTACCCCTGCCTCGTGAGCGCTTGACCGGAGGCCCATACCTTTCGGCTTCGCCTCTTCATGGCCCTTCCAGCGTAGGAGGCGTCGGAGGGCCCTACTGTCAATGGGCTTCGAAAATGTCCCACTTCTGGGCTTCGAAAATGTCCCACTTTTTCGGGGTGATTGGGTGCCGGCGGAGGGGTGGGTTGACGGGATCTGGAGGGGTTGCGGTCGGATGGGCGGCGGGGGGTGAGTTCCGGGATGGGCGCGCGTGCCGCTTCACCGGGGCGTCTCCGCTGGGGTAGCCGGCCCTTGTTCGGGGTTCTTCCTCGCAGGAACCTGCCGGAGCGCCTGTGCCAGGTCGCCGCGCTGCCGCATCCGGTAACTGTTCCCCCGGATGTTCACGATGTGGCAGTGGTGGAGCAGCCGATCCAGCAGCGCCGCCGCCATCACCTCGTCCTCGAGGATCGTCCCCCACTCCTCGAACCCCTTGTTCGAAGTCAGCACCGTGGACGCCCGCTCGTAACGCTCGTTGATGAGCTGGAAGAACAACGTCGCCCCGTTCCGCGTCACCGGCAGGTAGCCGATCTCGTCCACCACCAGCAGCGCGGGGTGGGTGAGGACCCGCAGCCGGCGCCGCAACTGCCCCTTCGTCTCCGCCTCCTGGAGGGACCCGAACCAGAGGACTGTCAGAAATTCCGTGTGTAGGCCGGTGACTGTGGAAACTGGGTTTGTTTCGCTTCCCGGCATTGTATGACCGAGCCGATGGGGTTTTGGCCGGCGCGCCCGAGCGGGCCAGACCGGGGCGGGTAGGTACGCCGGGGGCTCTTGGAGTTCGAGGAGTGGGCCGGCCCCCGAGGTTCTCCACGGGGCAGTCCTTTCCAGAAGACTCCAGGTTCCAAGGTGAGCCGGTGGGAAGTGTGGGAAACGCGTCCCGCTCCCCGTATGGACCGGCAGCGAGGCGCGATACGGCCCCAGCGTTTTCCAAGTCCTGGGGGAATCGCTCCGGACGAAGCGGTCCCTCACGATCCGGTCGCTACGGGCGCCGCGATTTCCCCAGGACGGCGCTTTCCACGGGCTCAAGGCGGCGCCTACGGCACTCAGCCGGGGGCCTCGAGGCAGACCGGCCGCCGCCGTGTGGGGCGCGGCACGCGGCGGGCTCACAAAGCCTCCACCGGGAACCGGTCGCCGAACAGGATCGCGAACTCGGCGCGCGCCTGCGGCCAGAACGTCTGCGGCCGCTGCCACTTCCGTTCCATCTTCCGCAGCGTCAGGTAGATCAGCTTCATCGCCGCCCGGTCGTTCGGAAAATGCCCCCGCGTCCGCACCGCACGCCGCACCGTGCTGTTCAGGCTCTCGATCGCGTTCGTCGTGTAGATCACCCGCCGGATCGGCCTCGAAAACGCGAAGAACGGGATCACCTGCGCCCAGTTCCGCCGCCAGCTCCGCACGATCGCCGGGAACTTCCCTCCCCGGAGTCGGCCTCTACGTGGTCTGCACCCTGTTCGCCGAAGCCTACGACCTCCTCCGCGGCCGCGACTACCCCGCCCTCCGCGCCCGCTTCGGGGTCGCCCCCGTCAGCATTGAGTCCGGGAAAAGCAAGTGGGAGGTCCGCCGCCTCGCAGAAAGCGATCCCCCAAGCCACCGACAACCGACACTGCGGATTTCACCACGGGGTGATGCTTCGTGGCCTAATGTGGCGTTCCCCGCTACGGAATCTATTCTTGGTAACCATAGTATGTGGAGTCGGATCGACATCCGAACCGCTTAGCACAAGACATACGCAAGTTCAACCCTTGACGTGGTTCACTCTCGTATGTACTTTACGTGTGTCATATACATCACAGGTTGCCCCGCCAACCAGGCTCGCCTCGGCAGGCAGCGGTACTTTTACTGAATCCATTGTGCACAAGGAGGCTAATGGACAATGAAGAAGAAGATTACGCTGAAGAAACGTACTTTGACGGAGGTGGAGCCCGATAAGTTGGCTGAAGTCCCTGGTGCTGATACGTGCGGAGCGACTTGCGGCGACAACAACACGTGCGCGAATACGTGCAGCTACACCTGCGGAGACACATGTCTTTACAATCTCACGTGTGAAACAGACTGTCCGGTAAGCGCCTGCTGCTAGTCATCGGATAAGTCCCTGGCGAGTTCACGCGAAAAGAGCTTTTTCGCCTGAAGATGGATTGCTAACATCTCTACCGTCGCAGGTCATAAGCGTCGGGCTCACGGCTTCAAGTTCACTAACCCCATGACCGGGAACAAAGGAAACCCAATATGAAGAAGAAACTCCACACTCTGAAACTCAAGCGACGGACGCTCGTGGAACTCGACCCCGAAGCACTGTCCAAGCCCGCCGGGGGATTTGCGTCTGACGACGGCACTTGCGACGATACCTGCCCGCCGACGTGTCCCGACACTTGCCCAGAATCCTGTTCGCCAACGGGATGCATTACGTGTGAAGGGAACGCTACTTGTCCTCCCCATTGCACAAATTGCTGCTGAGGATTTCCTCCCTTCTGGGAGCGGCACGCCCGCAACGTTCGGAGGGCGCAGAAGGTGTGACATAGCCGAATCTGCTTCCGCACCGAACTCCGGATCGGGATTCACGCAGCTTGGAAGCCTGTATAGGTCGTAGGCCCTCGTGATTGGCTTGGTATTGATCCACACGCCGGCGGCAACGGAGTCCTCGTGAGTGTCGTAGCGGCTCGTCAACGGACCTCCGACGCCGTTGAGGCAGTGGGTGTAGATCTTGCGTTGATGGTCGAGATGATCGGCGAAGACGGGGCGGCGAACGATCGTACGAAGATGGGACCGTTCTCATCACTGTTACTTGCGTATGGCGATGTCACCGGTCGGATGTCCAATGGGTTTCAGTTGTGCACGAGCATTTTGGAGCACTTCATTGACCTTGAGGCGAAATCACGGCGTCTCGGTCTCTATGCCGGCTGGACGGGACTTGGTTGGGTGACCACGCATCTGGAGGCGGATGAAGACTTTGTCGGTGTGCATGTGGACCGATTGCTGAGGGCGCAGCTTGCTGCTTGGCCGCCTCGGGCCGGCTACGATCTGATCAGCGGTCTGGTCGGAACTGGTGTCTTTTTTCTTGAGCGGTTGCCCGCAGATTCGGCAGTGGAAGGCATCACATTGGTTATGGACGCCTTGGAGGACTGCGCGGTCGAAACCGACTCGGGCACGACTTGGTTTACTTCCCCAGACTTTCTTCCGGAATCGCAGCGACGGCAGGCACCGAATGGTTATTACAACCTCGGCGTGGCCCATGGCGCTCCCGGAGTGATTGGGCTCCTGGGGAGAATCTGCGCCGAAGGCATAGCCGTCGGGCGGGCGGAGTCACTCATGCAACGTAACCTCGCGTGGGTTCGCGCGCAGCAGCCGAATCCCAGGCTTGCGGAACTGCCCTCATGGATCGCACCCGGAGTCTCCCGCCGACCGAACCGCCGCATGGCGTGGTGCTACGGTCCGCTCGGTGCGGCGGCCGTTGTGCTGCGCGCGGCGCGCACCATTGGCGACTGCGATTCGGAGCAGTGGGCGGAAACTCTGGCGAGGGCGTGCGCCCATGTGGTGCCCTCAGAAGGTCTTGTCCGGGACCCCGGGCTCTGTCACGGGGCTGCGGGAAACATGCACATGTTCCGCCGTCTTCACCAGTACACTGGTGAGGCTGTTTTCCAAAGCGCTGCCGATGCGTGGTTGGAAGCCACCCTAGCCTACCGAAGCCCGGGAGTTGGCGTCGGCGGATTCCGCAGTTGGATGGAGCTGGAGAGTGGCGAACTAGGCTGGACGAACGATGCCTCGTTCTTGTCCGGTTCCGCCGGGGTGGGGTTAGCCCTCCTAGCGGCCATCACCGAAGGCGAGCCGAATTGGGACCGCTTGCTGCTGCTTTCCTAGCGTTGGGCCGAGCGCAACTGCGGCTCGGCTCTCGACGAGCGAAACAAAAGTCGTTCGGTAAGCGTTGCTAACGTGACACAGTCCCGGTCACACTCAGTGGAGGGGTTCGTCAATAGCTACCGGCCATCCGGGTTCTTCGTTCTACGGAGCCCGCTGCTTCCGGTGGCGGAATTCGTGGCGTGGACCGATGCATCGTCGGCCCGTCCGGACGAACATCGAGCGGACTATCTGCGACAATCGCTGGAGACCAGCCTTGGTCTCAAACACACCGCCGATTCACTGCGTGTTGCGAGCCCGGCGCTAGCGGACCAAATGAGTGGGTGGGCGAGCCGACCACCCTCCCGGCGGCGACAACGTATGGAGCGAGCATTGGTCCAATACTTTGCAAGGATGTGCGATCGCTGCACACCGTTCGGGTTGTTCGCCGGCGTTTCGGTCGGCGAAGTTGGGAGTGAGACGCGGCTGCGGCTCGCGGGTCGTGAGCGCTACCGGCGTCGTTCGGCCCTCGATTTGGCGCAGGTCTTTAGGCTGGTTGGCACTCTCATCAGAGACGGCTCGGTTCGCGCAAGTTTGCGATACCGGCCCAACGACACACTGGCCAAGGTCGGGAGCGGCTACCAGTACGTTGAAGCCAGCTCGCAGAACGGAGACGCGCGGCACAAGATCGCTTTTCTGGAAGAGGACGACGCGCTGGTTGCGGCGCTTGATGAAGCGAGAGGCGGCGCGACGCTCCCTGAACTGAGTGTTGCGCTAGCGGAAAGGATTTCGGACCCGGAAGTGGGCGCGGCGGACATCGCCGAGTATTTGGACGATCTGATCGAAGCACAGGTCATTGAGCCAGAGTTGATCCCCGCGGTCGTGGGGGAGGACCCGCTGGACCAGATCCTCAAGAGTCTGGAAGTGGCACCGGAGCTATCAGACTCTTTCACACGGGTGAGGAGATTGCGAACGGAGCTGGATCGATTGGATACCCACGGGGCCGGCGCGCCACCGGAGGCATACACGGCGGTGAACGCTGTCTGGACGGAGGAGTTGGGACTGGAGAAAACCGACCGGTTGCTCCAGGTGGACATGTTCAAGGAAGCGGCGGAACTTCGCCTTTCGGGGGACGTGGTGGAGGAGGTCCTGCGAGGAGCGGAACCCCTTGGGCGGCTCGCCGGGCCCCTTGCCGATCCGCTTCGCGATCTGAAAAACCGCTTCCGGGAGCGCTATGGATCCCGGGAGGTCCCGTTGGCGGAGGCCTTCGATCCAGAGCGCGGTCTCGGGGCACCGGGGCCGGACTTACAACCGCGGATTCCGGTTTCTCCGTTGTTGGCCGGGTTGGATATTGGACCGGCGAGAGGCCACCGAGAGGTTGACGTAAAAGGATCCTTTTCGGAGGTGTTGGCGAACCGGTTGTTCGGCCCCGGTGCGGAGGTGCCAATGGTACTTGAGCTGGACGACGACTTGCTTGACCGTCTCGCGGTGGCCGAGCCTGGTTTGCTACCCGACGCTTTAGGCATCCACTTCGAGCTGCTGGCGGTGTCCGAAGAGGCCGTGCGGAACGGTGACTTCCGGATTCTCCTCCACGGGGCGGCGGGCCCATCGGGAGCGCGGATGTTGGGGCGGTTTTGCGATCTCGATCCGTTTCTCTTCGACAAGGTCTGTGATCATTTGCGTGATGAGGAGGCGTTAGCCCCGGACGAAGTCTACGCGGAGGTTGTCCATTCTCCGGAGGGTCGGATCGGCAACGTGGTCCGTCGGCCACGCATTCGGGAGACGGAGTTGAGCTGGATCGGCCATTCGGGGTGCGAAATGGCGCAACGGCTCACGGTGGCCGATCTAGTGATCCGGCTTGATGGCCATCGATTCCAGCTCCTCTCGCGGCGGGATGGTAAATCGGTGCGTCCGCGTCTCACCTCGGCGCACAACTATCGCCGCAGTTCGGGTATGTATAGGTTTCTCTGTGCGCTGCAAAACGACGGGACGCGCCCAGGATTCGGTTGGGGTTGGGGTTCGCTGAACGGGTTGCCGTTCCTGCCGCGGGTTTTCCGGGGGCGGACCGTTTATGCGTTGGCTCGCTGGAAGGTGGGACGCGAGCGGGCTGCCTACAAGGCGATCGGGACGGCAAAGACCGAAATCGCCCGCGACGACGCGATTCGGCAACTCGCGAGGGAACTGGGGCTGCCTCGTTTCATTCGGCTGCGCGACGGAGACAACCGTTTGCTCCTCGATCTGGAGAACCCGCTGTGTCTCGCAGTGCTGGCGGACCACGCCGCGCGTCGCCGGGTACTGATACTTGAAGAAACGCTCACCGACGACTTGGAGGGATGCGTCAGCGGACCGGAAGGGAAGTACCGCAACGAGATCATCCTGCCGCTGGTCCGTAAGGAGCCGGTCGCGGCGTTCGAGAACACACGACGCACGCGACGAAGCGCTGGAACCGCGTTATCTCTTCAGCGTACGTTTCCGCCCGGCGGCGAATGGCTATTCTTCAAGTTCTACGCGTTAGCCGGAACGGCGGACCGCCTGCTCAGTGAAATTGTCGCGCCGTTGGCGGCGTTGCACGAGGAGGTCGCGCCGGGCGAGCCGTGGTTCTTCATCCGCTACTCCGATCCGGAACAGCATCTCCGCGTTCGGTTCCGCGGTGGTCGGGAGGTGCGGCGCGCGCTGGAGGACCGTGCGACTTCGCTCGTGCGTCCGTTAGTCGAGTCCGGTTCGGTCCACCGGGTCACCCTGGACACTTACGTGCGTGAGATCGAGCGCTACGGCGGTGACCGCGGGATAGAACTTGCAGAGATGTGGTTCGGCCATGACAGCGCGGCCGTGCTCCGCCTCGGGGAACTGCTTGAAGCGGCCGCAGACGAGAGCCTGCGATGGAAGGCGGCGGCGATGGGATTCGACCGGTTGCTCGCGGACTTCGGATTGGACTACGAAGGAAGGGAGCGGGTCGTTTCTGCGGCGCGGGAATCCTTCGGGCGGCAGTTCAACGTTGGGCTCGGGGTCCGGCGACGGCTGGCGCACCGACTTCGTGCACAGCGCCCGGAACTCGAGGCGCTCGTCACCGGGTCACCCGAAAATGATGCTCCGGTGCGCCGGCTCGATGGGATACTGCGGGAGCGGTCGGGGAAGACCGAGAACGTTGTGAGCGAGTTGCGCAGCATGGCAGAGGCCGGGAATCTGGAATGTCCGTTGGACGACGTGCTTCGAAGCTTGACCCACATGCACGCGAACCGGATGTTTCCGGTTTCCGCTCGGGCCCACGAGCTGGTGATCCACGACTTCTTGAGCCGGACGTACCATTCTCTCCAGGCGCGGCGTAGCCGGTGAAAGGCGGGATTGTGAACGCCGTTCGCGCGTTTGTAGCGCTCGTCATATTGGGGATGATCCTTGGTTGTGGCGGTGTTGCCGAACCACCGCGTCGGGCGTCGGACCAGCGCGGCTTTGCTCCCCCACAAGGCTCGGGCTTCGAGGAACCGGTCCGTGAACTGCTTCCCCGGAACTATGGCCATGTCGGGGTGGTCGTCCGGGAGCGCCGGGTCGTCGTTCCGGCGCCTTTCGATGCCCTGTTGCTGGAGCGCTTCGTCCAGCCGGGCGATGAGGTGGAGGCCGGACAGGCGCTGGCCCGGTTCGACTCGGAAGTCGTGGATCGCGGACTCGCCATCGCGCGCGCCGGGGTGACGGAGGCCGAGGCGGCGCTCCAAGTGGCGCAGGTGGAGGCGTCGCGGGCCCGGGTTCGGTATGAACGCCGCCAGGGAAGGCAGGAGCTCTTCTCCGCGGAACAATTGGAGGAACTGGAGACGGAAATCGAGGTCGCGACGGCGGGCGTCGAGTCCGCCGAGGCGCGGCTCGCGGCGGCGCGGGTGGCGGCGCTTGAAGCCCGCGCCACGGTGGAGAAAGCCACGCTCCGCGCTCCGTTCGGAGGGGTGGTGGACGACGTGTACGGCTCGCCGGGGATCTACGACACGCGGGGCGCCCCGGTGGTGGCGATCGAAACCGGAGAATGGCACGTCCGGTTTGCGGCGCCTCCCGAAGCTTCCGTCGGCTTCTCCCAGGGATCCGCGATCACGGTCACGTTCCAGGATCATCAACCGGCGCGTGGATTTGTGATCTATGCGTCTCCCGAACTGGACTCCCGGACGCTCCTGCTCACGTTCGAGGCGCTGCTCTGCTCTGGCGATCTACCGGCTGGAACGCCGGTCCGCGTGCTCCCGGTGCCGCGGCCGGCCGAAGGAGAGCCTCCGCTCGGATGTCCGGCCTCAATCGAGGACTGATCCAGGCGCGTGATTCCGCCAGAACAGGCCGATCTCGTTCGTATCGATGGCTGATCCATCCCGCCCGTCGTTCCTCGATTCGCTTCCCCGGGTCACCGGCATCGGGTCGCTCCGCCGGCCGCGGTCGGTGCCGGTGGTCCAGCAGACCGGCGCGACGGAGTGCGGCTTGGCCAGTCTGGCGAGCGTGCTGGCGTTTCACGGTCGCCATCTCCCGGTGCATGTACTCCGTGACCACCTGACTCCCGGCCGGGACGGGACGACGGCCGCAGACCTGCTGCATCTCGCGGAGCAAAACGGGCTCGCGGGTCGGGGCCTGCGGGTAGACGCGATCGAGGATCTTCGCCGGCTGCAGCGCGGCTCGATCCTCCACTGGCGCTTCAGCCATTTCGTGGTTCTGGACCGGGCGGTGAAACGGGGTCTGCGGGTAATGGATCCGGCCACGGGCCGCCGGATAGTGAACTGGGACGAGGTCAGTCGGAACTTCACTGGGATCGCGGTCGAACTCTGGCCAACGGACACCTTCAAGACGCAGAAGGCAGGCGGCCATGGAGTGCTCCGGGACTACGCCCGGGTGATTCTGCGCTCGGGACATCTTGCGCAGCTTCTCGCGATGTCGGCCGCGATCCAGATTCTCGGGACGGCGACGCCGCTTTTCACCGCATTGCTGGTGGACCGCATCGTGCCCCGCGAGGACCACGGGCTGCTACTGACGGTGGGGGTTGCGCTCATCGGGATCTCGGTGTTCTCGACGCTGTTCTCCTTCGTGCGCTCGCGGTTAACGGTGGAGGTGATGTCGCGGATTGACGCCCGGCTCACCGTTTCGTTCGTGGAACGGCTGATGGACCTGCCGTTCTCCTACCTGCAGAACCGTTCGTCGGGTGACCTGATGTTGCGGATGAACAGTCATGTGCAGATCCGCACCGCACTGACCTCCACGGCGTTTTCTGCGGTGCTCGACGGGCTCTTCGTGCTGTCGTATCTGGTGCTGATGCTGCTGACCGATGCGGTGGTGGCGGGCCTCGTGATCCTGCTTGGCGTGCTCCGGGTCATAGTGTTCGTCGTGACGCGGATTCGGCTTCGCGAACTGGTGTCCGAGTCCATCCAGCGGCAAGCCGAGGCGCGTAGTTACCAGGTGCGGATGCTGTCGGGGATGGAGGCGCTGAAGTCCATGGGGGCCGAACGGGAGGTGGCTCGGAAGTGGACGGATCTGTTCGTGCGGGAACTGAACATCGGGATCGAGCAAAACCGCCTGAACGCGACAGTCGGGGCGATAACGGGCGCCCTATCGGGTGTAGGCACGATGCTGGTGCTCATTGTCGGGGCGATGCGCGTGCTGGACGGCCACATGACGCTGGGGGTGATGCTGGCGATGAATGCATTCGCAATGGGCTTTCTGGGTCCGTTGTCGAAGCTGGTGGGGACGGTTTCGTCCATCTATCTGTTAGGCAGTTATGTGGACCGGATCGAGGATGTGATCGAAACCGAACCCGAGCGCCGCGTGAGCGGCTCGGCGGGACATGTGGATCCTCGCGAAGTGGCGATGCAGGAGCTCTCGTTCCGTTACAACGACTCCGGCCCGGACATTCTCCGGGATGTTTCGTTCACGATCCGGCCAGGGGAATTCGTGGCGTTCGTCGGTCCTTCCGGGGCGGGGAAGTCCACGGTAGCGAAGCTGCTCCTCGGGCTCTACGAACCCACGAAGGGACATGTGCTGTATTCGGGGACCGATCTCGCGACCCTGGATCTCCGGGAGGTGCGCCGCAGCATCGGAACAGTGACGCAGACGGGGTGGTATGCGGCGGACACGGTGAGGGAGAACATCGCGCTCGGGAACCCGGATATGTCGCTGGCCGAGGTGATCGAGGCGGCGCGTCTCGCCTGCATTCACGAGGACATCGCGAAGCTGCCGCTGGGCTACGACACGATGCTTTACGATGGCGGCTTCCTGTTGTCCGGAGGCCAGATGCAGCGGCTGGCGCTCGCGCGAGCGCTCGCGAAAGGGCCTCCGGTGCTGATTCTGGACGAAGCGACGAGCAATCTGGACACGAAGCTGGAGGCGAAGATCCAGGCCCGGCTGGCCCGGCTGGCGTGTACTCGGATCGTGATCGCGCAGCGGTTGAACACGATCCAGAACGCCGACCGCATCTTTGTGCTCAAGGATGGGATGATCGTGGAAGAGGGAAACCACGAAAAACTGATGGCGCTGGACGGCGAGTACGCCTCGCTGGTGCGGGCTCATGAACGGGGCGACGCCTCGGGGGGAGGTGGGTGATGCGGGGTGTCGGCCTGAGGCGGGTCGCATCACCTGCGGAGCTACGCGTTACGGGTGACTCTCCGTTCCCGGGCTGGCTTTGCGCTCTTGGTTCCCGACTGCTGTGGTTCTGCCTGCGGGAAGCGGATGCGGTGGTGGCGCGGGACCGCGCGACCGAGGGATCCGAGATCGCGATTCGTCTCGGGTCGGGTGACGGCGGTCCGTGGATCGCGGTGTCGGATGTGCGGTTGGGTCCGGCACACGGTAGCGGCGACAACGCAGTGCGGCTGGTGCTCGTGACGCCGGATGAGGAGTGGCGGACTCCCGCCTCTGCGGCGGCGGACCTTCCCCCCGTGGTTGTTGCCGTGGATGACGCCCGGGCGATCGAGGTCTGCCGTTCGGTAGCGGTTCTCGATGGTGTCGAGGTTCTGCACGCCCACGATGTGCGTGACCCGGGGACCCTGGGCGGGTTGTTGCTCGGCTGCGCGCCGGAGCGCGAGCCCGACGTCGCGGCGGTGCGAGCCACCATAGAGCGGCTCCCGGGGATGCGTCCGGTGCTCGTGGCAAAGGGGGGCGCCGGGTCGGAACGCTGGAGCGATCTTCTTGGTTCCGGCGAGGTCTTTTTCGCCTGTAGTGGATGGCCGGAGCGGAACCGTTTGGGGCCGCTCGTGCTCGCTGCGCTGGAAAACGCGGTGTTCCGGCGAGTCTTTCGCGAGCTTGTGCGGCCACGGCCGGAGACCGAGGACGGATTCCCGGCCTTCGCCTGGTATGACGCCACGATCCTGGGTGAACGGCGCGCGGCGCAAGGAGTGCTCCGGGATCTTGCAGCCCAGGCCGAGCGGCGAATGCCGGAGGTCACGGCGACTGTTTACGCCTACGACGACTGGGCGGAGGTGCTGCTGGGGCCCCACCCGGTGCAGCAGCAGCAGGAGTTCGCGGAGAGCGCCGCCTTGGGTCTGATCTCCTATGCAGCGCGGACCGGGACGGTGGTGCTGGAAGATCGCGTCGAAGACACCGTGTTCTTCGATCCCGACCTGGACCTTGTTCCCGGCACCGGACACATGCTCCTGGCCGTTCCGATTCGGGACTTCGTCGGAACGGTCTTCGGCGTTCTGGCCTGTCATGCGGTCGACGACCACGGCCATCTCCAACGCGAACTCCTGCGACCGGCGCAGTTGCTTGCGAACGAGTTCGCTCCGCCGCTCGCAACGCTGCGCGAGTATGATCGGCTTCAGGGGGATGCTGGCGCGGACCCCTCCGTGTTCCGTTCCGAGGCGATCCAGGAACAGCAGCGCTCGGAGAGTCCGAGCGCCATCCTGAACGTGTCGGAACGGTGGGGATCCTGGATCGTGGGAGGGATGGCGGCGCTTCTGCTTGCATTCCTGACGTTCCTGATTTTCGGCACAGCGACGGAGTACGCCGAGGGCACCGCCGTCGTCCACAGCCGCGGGCGCGTACCGGTCGTCGCAAACGAAGGGGGAACGGTGGCGGCCATCCAAATCGCCCCGCAGGCGGAGGTGGCGCCTGGCGATGTCATTGGGACCCTCTACGACCATGCGGAGCTGGCGCAGGTTCAGCGTCTGGAGCACGAGTACGAGGACGCGTTGGTGCGCCTGCTAAGGGACCCCGCCGACCCGACGGCGGGTAGTGGGCTTGCCGCGCTACGGAGTGCAAGCGAGCAGGCGCGAACCGATCTGGAGGAGCGGCAACTGATCGTCCCGGTGGGTGGCGTCCTGACCGATGTGAGAGTGCGGCTAGGAGCCTTGGTGACACCCGGTCAGACCGTGGCCACGGTCGGGACCGCCGGTCCGGGGTTCGAAATTGTGGCAGCGGTCCCGGGCAACTTCCGTCCGCTGCTGTCCTCCGGTCTGCCGGTCGTGGCCGAACTGGAGCAGTTTCCGGGTAGCCGCTTTCATCTGCAGGCGCGGGAGATCAGCCCCGAGGTCATCAGCGCGGGCGAAGCGAGGGCCCTGATGGGACAGCTACTGCCCATGGTGAGCGAAGACGACGCCCTGGCCCTGGTGTACGCCGATCTACCGCGGGTTCTGACGAGTAGCAGCGGCGCGGAGTACCCGCTCTACGACGGGATGAGGGGGAGCGTACGGATCCCTTTGCGCGAGGAACGATTCATCGCGACGCTCTGGCCGGCCCTCGGCCGGAGACAATAGCCCGCCGTCGGCGGGAGACCTGTCGCCGGCGATCAAACGATCAGCAATCCAGGTGTCTTGTTCGGGGTAGGCGCAGTGGGCTGACCCACTCCGCTTCGCCGCCGCTGCGGGCTAGCACGGGATATATTTTAGATATTCCTAGAGAGGACTTACATGGGCGCCAGAACACATGTCTCCCGATGGGGCGCGAGCCTTGCAATCCGGATTCCCAAGCCGGTTGCCGAACAATGGGGGGTTCGGGAAGGTTCTGTAATCGAGTTGGTGACTCGGAGGGACGAGGTGATTCTTCGGAAACGGCGTTATAGCCTTGAGGAACTGGTGGCCGGTATCACCGCGGACAACCGCCACGGTGAGGTCGATTGGGGCGCGGCCGAGGGTAGGGAAGAGTGGTAGAGCAACCGCGGATTCCCGAGCGCGGCGATCTCGTCCGGCTGACCTTCAACCCGGACGCCGGACACGAACAGGCGGGCCACCGTCTGGCCTTCGTCTTGAGCCCGCGGGAATACAACGAGAAATCGAGCGTCGCCCTGTTCTGTCCAGTTACCTCCGCCGCAAAGGGATACCCCTTTGAAGTGGCACTACCTTCGGGAGGCCCGATCGGAGGCGTCGTTCTGGCCGATCAGGTTCGCAGCCTCGATTGGCGTGCCCGCCCACTCAAGTTGGCGGCACAGGCGCCGCCCCGGGTCCTGACCGAGGTCTTGGGCAAGTTGCACGCCCTGTTGACCTGAACCCGGAGCCGCGCGTTCGGCGAAGCTCAGTCCCGGATGCGCTTGAGGCCACCGACCGCGAACGGACGCCGAGAACTCCGACCCGCGATTACACGGCCTGGATCTGGATGAGGTTTTCCAGGCCGGAGAGATCGGCGGGATTCCGCGTGAACAGCGGCAGGCCGTGGGCCAGGGCAGTCGCCGCAATGAGAAGGTCGGCGAACCGGCGGCGGCTCGCGCGACCGCTGCCGCGCATCGTGGCGTAAAGACGACCGTAAGCGCGGGCGACTTCCGCATCGAGTGGGAGCGGGTCCCAGCTCGAGACGGCCCATTGCAAGCGGTCTTGTCGGCGGCCGCGCTCCTGCTCATCCACCGCGGCGTGCGGACCGGCGGCGAGTTCGGCGAGCGTAATGGCGGAGATTGCAGTTTCGTCGGGAAGGTCGTCGCTGTCGATCAGGTACAGGTCGATGACAACGGAAGTATCGAGCAGGCCGCGAACACCGCTCGATATCTGCGGGGGCAACGAAGGTCCTTCAGATGTCGACATCCTGAATCACCAGCGCATCGAGGTCGGCGCGAAAACGCTCGGCATCTATTCGCGGCGCGGTCCTGGCCGCTGCCTTGATCACGGCGCGGGGCACGAACCGACGAGCGGATACCGGTCTCAGCTCGGCCACCGGCGTACCGTTGCGGGTAACGGTCAGATGCTGACCAGCCTGGACTTCCCGCAAGATGGCCGCAGACTCGTTGCGAAGTTGACGCTGGGTGATGGTACGCATCAGGCGATTGTAGCAAATGTAGCGTCTTGTAGCACATCTGATCCGTGACCAAGCGGAGTCCGGGCAGCAAGCTGCGGGGGTTATCCTGACATGATGTTCGATACGCCCGAGCAGATTCTCCGCCAGTGCCGCGCCGGCGAAGACAGCCGCGCAGAGTTCAAGGAGGTGCGGTTCGGAAAGCGTGGTGTGATCTCCCCGAACACCGACGATCTCGCGGGCGAACTGGTGGCCTTTGCGAACGCCGGGAGCTGCGTCCTTTTCCTGGGAGCGGACGATTCCGGCGCGGTGACCGGAATTCCGGCGGATCGGGTCGGGACCGTGGAGACCTGGCTCGTCAATGTGGCATCCAACAACGGCGAACCGCCGATTCGACCCACCGTCCGCCGCGAGTTGTTTCCGGACGCCACCGGAAAGGATCGGCGGGTACTCCTCGCCGAAGTTCCGCAGGGACTCAAGTGCATCGCACCACCGGCGGTCGCTACGACCTGAGGATCGGATCCACGAAGCGCGATCTCGACCCCCCGAGCTGGCGCGGCTCTTCCAGGACCGCGGCCGCGGGTATGTTTTCGACGAACAGCCGGTGTTCGCCGCGAGTGTGGACGAACTCGATTGGAACCGCATCGAGGCTTTCTTCGGCCGGTCACCGAAGATCCCGTGGCTCGATCTTCTCCGCAATACCCGGGTGGTACTCCGCGACGAACAAGAGACAGACCGGCCCTCGGTCGCCGGCCTGCTGACGTTCGGAAGCGAACCGACCGAACAGCTACGGAGTGCCTGGATCGAAGCCGCCTGCTACCGGGGCACGCAGCTCTCATCGATCTGGTCCACGAGGAGCGCCAGCGTGGCCCGGCCCCGGACCAGATAGACGCGGCGGTTGCGTTCGTCATGCGCTTCGCTGGTGCAAGCGGCCCGGACGGCGGCCCGCTTTACGACCTGGATGTCGTGGACGAGGCCATCGTCAACGCGGTGGCGCACCGTGACTACTCGATCTACGGCGCGAAGATTCGTCTGTTCCTGTTCGCCGATCGGCTGGAGCTCTACAGCCCGGGTAAGCTGCCCAACACCCTCACGGTGGAGGAGATGCCCTACCGCGTCTTCACCCGCAACCAGCTCCTCGTGAACTTCCTGTCCCGCATCCACAGCAAGCGGACCGGGCGGGTCTTTCTCGAATCGCGCGGCGAAGGCGTGCGCAAGATCCTCGAAGGCGGCGAAGCCCACTCCGGCTGGCGCCCCAAGTACGAACTCTTCGGCGAAGAACTCCGCCTGACCCTCTGGGCGAAAACTCGTTGAACGCGCAGTGCGGAACCGTCAGTCCGCACCGCCCGCCCGATCCAGCGCCGCGAGAAACCAGGCAGTAGGCGATTCGTGCACCGGTAGCGGGATTCGCGGCGGCGCCGCGATGCGGTCTCTTCACTCCGATTGACCCGCCGCAAGCCATGAGTGCCCGGCCATTATTCGCAGAGCTATGGCGGAAAGTGGGTGACGTGTGGAGAAAGGGGTAGCGTCTCCGGGATCTCTCGAAGCGATGGGCCGTGCAGCGCGGGACGAGCGGAGGGAACCAGTCCTGGGCGCGCTCGTACTCGGTGAGGCCGCCGACAGCGAACGGACGCGACGCCAGTCCTTCGGCGACGAAGACATTGCCGTCTTCGTCCACCGCGACGCCCTCGCCGGCGAGTCCCTGAAGCACCCGGCCCTCGGTCGGATAGTGCGGCGGGATGCACGCGGTCACCTTGTCGTCGCTGGCGTGCCCGATCCGGACGTCGATTGGGTTCTTACTGGTAAGATTTCCTCATGAACGATGTCGTCACTACGAGGCTGTCTTCCAAGGGGCAGGTCGTAATCCCCGAGCCGATCCGTCAGCGGATGAGTCTCAAACCCGGGGTGCGGTTTGTTGTCGTGTGTGATGCCGACGCCATTGTGCTGCGGCCGATCACGGCGCCTTCTCTGGACGAATTCGATTCCCTTATCGCCAAGGCTCGCCGGGCCGCGCGTGAAGCGGGTCTCCGCAGATCGGACATTACCGCCGCCATCAAGGCGGTCCGGTCACGGTGAGAGTCGTTCTCGACACCAATGTCCTCGTTTCGGCCGTGTTCTTCGGAGCGACGCCCGGTCAAGTGCTCTCCCACTGGCGAGATCGGGCGTTTGAGATTGTGGTGTCCCGGGAGGTCCTTGAAGAATACGTCCGCGTTGGCGAGCGGATTGCGGTGCGGGCACCCGGTGTTGACCTTGGTCCTGCGCTGGACTTGATTGCGGCGCATGCAACCTTCGTCAGCACCGCGCCCCTCCCGGAACCGGTCTGTCGAGATCCTGATGATGACAAGTTCCTGGCCTGTGCCCTGGCCGCCGAGGCGAGGTACATCGTCAGCGGAGATCGAGACCTTCTTGTTCTTTCCCCCTACCGGGGTGTCACTGTCCTGAGTCCGCGCGCTTTCGTCAGACAGTTGCCGCACGGCCGTTCCTGACGACTGCACAAGGCCGGAACGGTCGCTCTCATCGGCAGAGCGGCTTGGAGGCCGGGCGTGCCAGACCGGCCGGGCGATCAGTTCTGGGCGCGCTCGTACTTGGTGAGGCCGCCAACCGCGAACGGACGCGACGCCGATCCTTCGGCGACGAAGACGTTGCCGTCTTCGCCCCCCGCGACGCCCTCGCCGGCGAGTCCTTGAAGCCCCCGGCTCGTTCGGATAGTGCGGCGGGATGAACGCGGTCACCTTGTCTTCGCTGGCGTGCCCGATCCGGACGCCGTTCAGCCAGCCGTAATGGTTCGTCTCGGTGGACTCCGAGTCGATCGCGTAGAGCGCATGGTTGTCAGAAACGATTAGAATCACCGGTTGGAACCAGCGAATGCGAACCATGTCCGTAACCGAGTTGCGATCCGAATGGGGCCGCGTGTCGCGCGAAGTGGAGTTCGGCGCCGTCGTGCGGATCACTCGCCGCGGCCGCCCCATCGCTCGTTTGTCATCGGCGACGAAGACGCACGACGAAGAGGCTGGCAAGAGCGTCCGAGCGAGAGGCGACCTTGCTGAGCTAACGCCCGAACCGCCGGGCAGGCGGGAGCTGATGCGTCAGATCGCGTCGACCGAGTTCCAGGCTCGCATTGCGGAGGTACTGCGCTGGGTCGAAGCCGGGGAGACGGTTCTCATCACCAGACACGGCCGTACCGCGTTGCGCCTCGCACCGGAAAGGGATGCCGAGCGAGAAGCGCGCTCCCAGGCGATGGACCGATTCGAAGAGTACCTATCCCGCAAGAAGCGGATCCGTATGACTCTGGATGACATGCTGGCAGCTCGGCGCGAGGGCCTCTCGTGAGGCCCCTCGTCCTTGATGCATCAGTCGTCTGCGCGTGGTTCCTTGAAGACGATGTGGGGGCGGGAAGGGTGCGCGAACGCCTCCGACACCAGACCGGGCTCGTGCCGCCGATCTTCCACCTGGAGGTTCGCAACGCGCTGCTCGTAGCGCACCGGCGGGGGCGCATCAACCGCCAGGACCTGAGGGATCACATCGAGTCCGTCGGCGCCTTGCCCCTCCTGACCGACGATGGCGCGCACCTTGGTGCTGCGCTGGACCTGGCGTTGCAGCACTATCTGACTCTGTATGACGCTGTGTATCTCGAGTTGGTGAAGCGCCGGGAAGGGGCACTGGCCACGATGGACCAGGCGCTGGTTCGAGCCGCCGCGGCCGAGAAGATCGTGGTGGTGTGAGTTCGCTGCGCGTCCGCCCGAGTGCCTTCGGTCCATAGCGTCTCATGGCGCCGAGGTGCGCGTGCGCGCCACAACTGCTGCTGAGTACGCGTGCCGACCAGCGGGCTGGGTATCGGCACGCGGTTCGCCGAAGAATCAGTCCTGGGCGCGCTCGTACTTCGTGAGACCGCCCACGGCGAACGGGCGGGAAGCTGGTCCCTCGGCAACGAACACGTTGCCGTCCTCGTCCACCGCAACACCCTCACCGGCGAGTCCCTGGAGTACCCGGCCCTGGGTCGGGATGTGGGGCGGGATGAACCCGGTCACGCGATCCTCGCTGGCGTGGCCGATACGGACGCCGTTCATCCAGCCGAAGTGGTTGGTCTCGCTGGATTCCGAGTCAATCGCATACAGCGTGTCGTCGTCGGTGATGAACAGTCCGCTGATCCGGCTGAACTGGTAGTAGGTGTCCAGCAGGCTCCCGTCCTGGTCGAAGATCTGGATCCGGTGATTGCCCCGGTCGGCGACGAAGAGCCGGCCCTGGGAGTCGAATTCGAGCGCGTGCGGAGTGCGGAATTGACCGGGCCGAAACCCGATGACTCCCCACTCCTTGATGAAGTTGCCCTCGGCGTCGAACTTCAGGATACGCCCGGTACGCCCTTCGGGCGGGTCGGGGTTCTGGCCGCTGTGGCCGTCGGAGACGAAGATGTCGCCGTTTGGCGCGGTGATGACGTCGCAGGGCTCGTAGAGCTGGCCGGGTCCGGTCCCGGGCTGTCCGGCGATTCCGAGGCGCATCAGGATTTCGCCCTCGGGGCTGAACTTGATCACCTGGTGTCCCTTGGTGCCGGCCCCGTTCCCCTGCGAGTCCGTGACCCAGACATTGCCGTCATCGTCCACGTGCAGTCCGTGCGGAAGGACGAAGAGTCCGGCGCCGAATTCGGCGAGCACTTCGCCCGTGTGGCGATCGAACTTGAGGACCGGATTGACATCGGGGTTCTCCTCGCAGCCGCCGGCGAGGGCATTCGCACCGCAGCGGTCGTAGGCCCACACATGGCCATCCGGCCCGATGTCCACGCCGGCGGTGGAACCCCAACTGCGACCGTCCGGTAGATCCGCCCACTCGGTGATGACCACCGGGTTCGGGTTCGGAAGCAGGCGCTGAACCAGATCAGGGTTTCCGGCCGGCTCCTCCATTTGGGCGGGCATCTCGCTGCCGCAGCCAAACAGGGCGAATGCCGCACCGCTCGCAAGCAGAAGGGTCTTAGCATCACGCATGGTGTCGCTCCTCGGGGCGGCGAGGCCGCTCCTGAGTCTGAGTGTACCCGTCACCGTATCCGTCTGGAGCACGCACCAGGTAAACACCACAAAGGGGGCACACATGAGAGTCGTGTGCACACTCTCATTCGTGGACAGCCGGGAGCTGCTCCGCAGGCTTTCGGCGGAGGGTTGGCCTACGCGGGTCTCATGTGCAACTCCGTTATCCTGACAAACTAGGCCTCGTGACCGTTCTACATGCGAAGCGGGATCTGTCGCGTGGAACCCTGCACAGCATCGAGCGACAGGCCAGTATGCGACTTGCCTGAGGATTCAAAGATGTCCCGTACCTACATTGCATTGATCCACAAAGATGAGGACAGCGATTTCGGAGTGACGCGAGGTGGACCAAGCGGCCCGTGTGCACCGTTTGGCGCGGTCGGAACCGTTGGTTCGTAGCGCCCGGAACTTCCTGAAACGAGAAGCAGCCGGGAGCCAAGCACGGCCCTGGTTCGGGTTTGTCAGTTGACGGCGGTCGGTACCGGGCCCAGGTACGGCTGGGCGGCGCGGTAGAGGGCCAGCCGCCGCCGGACGGCCGTGGCCGAGTTGCTTGCCCCGGCTTCGGCTGCTAGGGGGTGGTGCCGCGTTTCGTCGCCTGCGTCGCGTAAGAAAAGTCATCCGTGATGGCGAGGGCGACTCCTACGGATCCAGCGAGCGGGGCTTCTGGAGCGAGCACTACATGGCAAGGCACTCCTCGAGAGGAAGAACGGCCTCCGCCGGGTTCCGTAGGTCGCGCTGACGGAGGAGAGCCGGTAGTGCGCTTAGAGCCGGCACTGGGCAGTAGAGCCACGTGGACTTTGCGAGTGTCCTCCCGCGCCGCGATGAATACCGAAGACATATGCCGGTGAGTCTGCGGTTCCATGTCAGACTGTTTCCTCTTAGATTTGTGTGGTTTGATGATGACTGAGTGAGCAAGTTCGAATCCCGTCCGGTCCACTCACAAGATGTGTCTCGCAGCAATTGTTTCCTTGTCTTGCTGATTCGGAAAACCAGGTAAGTAACTCCCTTCGCGAACCCATTGTCGAGGATGACAGGGAAGAAAGGCTACGTCTCGGCTTCGATTGCGCAAACAGCGCAGTCGAAGCTGAGCTTCTCCGCTGGGCGGATCAGTTTCGCTATATCGGTGATATTGTGACAAATGGTGTGCCAGATGCCCGACCATCCAAGGACGAGCCTGCGCGCAGAGATGGAGTTCTGATGGAGACACGTTCTGCTTACGAACTTGCAGAATGACCAGAGATTCCTTGAGGTCGAGGTTACAGGGCACTAAGCGCGCACTGATCCAACAGCACCACAAATCCACCTGAGCGCAAAAGATGCGGTTGCACTCTTCGGTTGACCTACTCAGGAATACGAACAGGCCGAGGCGATCGTGTTGGATCAGGCTGAGCTTCGTGTGTTTCCACCTTTAACGCGGCCAGAGCCATCAGAAGTTGTCCGATCTCGCGATGCTGTCTAACGTTCGGAACAGAATCACCATTCTCGGTGCCCGATTGAGAAGAGTCTTGTGATATAAACACCGTGGCCGTAAGGAGGGTCGCTGTTGTATGACGAAGAAGAAACTTCGACTGCGTAAACGCAGCCTTGTGGAACTCAACGAGAGGGCAATCGAAAACGTGGCCGGCGCTGGGACATGCAACCCGACCTGCGACGCGAACACCTGTCCTGAGCACCAGACTTGCCAGCACACTTGCGGCCAGTACCCGACCTGCGATGACAGTTGCTTCCAGACTGTCTGTGCCAACACGTGCGACGCCAACTGCGGCAACACCAATGAGACCGAGACTGAAGATTGGGCTGGGTGTGGTTGATTGGCACTTTGAACCAGCAAGATGGCTACGATAACGGTGGGCTTCACGGCCCGCCCTTGGCACTTCCGGGTCACCATGACCGTCCCCGCCAGCATAGCGGCCTGATTGGTCACCATCCACGTCAATCTGGACGACGGTCATACCTTGGTGATCGCACCCCGTTGGTCGAACCAGTAAGCCAACGGGCGACAGATCTTTGAGGACGTAGCGTCGCCGGTGAGGGTTGTACCCGAGGCTTGATGAACTTGAGGCCGGCCCGCGCCAGCATTTCCCAAGTCCTGAAGGGAATCGCTTCGGCCGGACCGGAGGCTCGCGATTCCGTCGCCAGAGACACCGCGATTTCTCGGGACGGCGGTTTCTACGGGCTCGCGCCGAGGCTCTTCCCGAGCTGGCGGGGGGCGCGGGCTCATGAAACCTCCACCGCGCATTGCTCCCCCAACAGGTCGCAAACTGATACTCTTCTGGGCTCAAGACAGCGTCGACTACTGCCAGTTCTGCTTGATCCGCAGCGTCGGGTAGATTAGCTTCGACGCCGCCCGGTCATTCGGGAAGTGGTCCCGTGTCTGTCCCGTCTGTCACACCGTGTTGTCCACGCTATCTCCGCTGGCGCACTGCCCTAACAACCGACGGTGGCCAAGATCAAGCCGCCCGTCCATAGAAAACTCTTACATCTTACATAGGGTCTTCCTTGGCGCTTTGAGGTCAAGCGTGGGTATGGCCGCGCCGCGGTGTACCCGTCGCCTGCTGAATCCCGCTTCCGGTGCTCCGCTCGGAACTACCGAAGGGCGGACGGTCTGGACGGCAGTGGGCCCACGTAGGCACGCCCGGCGCGGTACAGGGCGAGGCGCTGCCGGATCGCCGTTGTCTGCTCGGCTGCCCCGGACGCCGCGGCCAAGGTGGTGGCGCGTTCTGCGGCCTGGATCGCGTTCGTGAAGTTTCCCGCGGCGGCGAGGGCGGCGCCCAATAGATCTAGCGAGCGGGGCTCCTGGAAGGAGAACTGTCCCGCGAGGCGCTCGGCGAGGCGAACCGCTTCACCAGGACTGCGTAGGTCGCGGCGGGGATGGGCAGCCAAGATCCCGGCGAGAGGCCCCAGCGCGGAGGGGAGGTCGGGCTCGAGCGCCAGCGCCTTCCGAAACGCGGCGACGGCGTCCGCCGGCCGGTCGGCGCCGAGGAGTGCTGCGCCGAGGGCCGCGTGCACACCCGCGGAGTCGGGACTGAGTTCCGCGGCGGTGGCCAGCGGCGCCACCGCCCCGCGGTAGTCGCCCGTGTCGAGCAACAGGTCCCCGAGTTCATAGAAGGCGTGGGGTGTTTGAGGTCGTTCGGCAGAGGCGTCCCGAAAGATGGTGAGTGCCTCGGCGTTTCGTCCCCCGTCGCGGAGGAGTGCCCCCGCCTTCAGCCGCGTCTGGTAGTCGGCGCCGAGGGCCAGCGCTTCCCGGAGCAGTAGCTGTGCCTCGCTTCGGGCGCCCCGGATATGTAGGAGTTCCGCGAGCCCCGTCCGGAGCTGCGCGGTCTTTGCGGGTGGGTTTTCCTCCGGCATCCGCCGCGCGTAGAGCTCCTCGAGCCAGGCAAGCTCCCGGCGGCCGGCGGCTGATCCGGGAGTTGGCGGGGCTCCGGGAAGTCGGATCCAGTGGTCGGTGAACGGGGTGCCATGGAAGGCCTCGCTCTGGGTCGGCAAATGGCAGCCGGCGCAGTCCGCCTCGGCCGCCACCGAGGTCTGCCGGTGGAGTGACGGGGCATCCTCGTGGCACCGCGAGCAGACGACCCGGGTCCTCTCCGAACCGGCCGGTTCCGGCCGATGCGGGTCATGGCAGTCGGTGCAGGTGATCGCCCTTTCCGGGGGCGATTCCCTGAAGCACGCGCTCATCATCAGGCTCGCGCCGGCGTGCCGCGCCAGTAGCGGGTCGCGGGCGAGGATCTCCCGCGGCTCGAAATCGGTCGGCTGGCGGTGGCACTGCCCGCAGAAGGCGACCTGGTCGGCCGGAGATAGGCGCCCGGGATGGAAGATGGGACCGGGATCGCCCCCGCCGGACTGGGCCTCCACGTGAGCGATGCCCGAGCCGTGGCAACGTTCGCAGGAGACGCCCAGCACCGCCCGATGGGGGTCGAAGCGTTCGTCCCCGTCCCAGGCGAGGGCGGTGGCGTGACAGCCGATGCAGCTCGCGCTCTCCTCGGTCGTGTCGAGGTTTCCGAGGGGATCCTCGTCGTCCTCCCCCCCCGGAGTCGGGATCCAGCCGTCCCGCGCGTGGGAGAACGAGAGCCGCAATTCGCGGAGCCGGGCGCCGGGCGCGAACGAGACCGGCGTCAGCCCCCGGAGGCCGGAACCGAAGACGGCGTCCACTGGCACCCCAGACGGATCGGCGCCCGGAGCGGCGAACCGGACCCCGCCATCGGCCTGGAGCTCGTAAGCGGGTTGCGCACCGATCCCCTGCTGCCAGGAGACGGCCCGCGCGAGCATCTCGTCCGAGAACCAGCGATCGCGCGCCTCCCCGGTCACCGCGCCGGCGGTTTGGGCCATCGGATGCCCGGCTTGCGTGGCCGCGATGTCCGCGTGGCAGGCGCCGCACACCGCGGCGCCCACACCCTCGTCCGGGTCGGCGAGGGGTTCTCTTGGCGCTGTCACTCGCTCAGGCGGAGACTCCGTGCGATCGGAACGATCTCCACAGCCCCAAGTGGTTCCCAGCAGGAGCGCCGCCGCAATCGTGGCGCTTCGGGGCGGGAGCACGCTGCGATCTTGGCCGAAGTGACGCCCAGAAGGAAAGGCCCGCCAGCTCCTTCCGGAGCCGACGGACCCTTATTGGTGGAAGACCCCGAAGGATCAGAAGGTAAGTCGGACGGAAAGCCCGATGGTTCGTCCCTTCAGGTACTCCACAATTCGTTGATACGGAACTACGGAATCCAGCAACTGGAAGTTCGTGACCGTGTTTACGTTCATCGCGTTGAAGATATCGAAAATGAACTGTGCGTTCATGCGGTCACTAAGTGCGAACGCCTTGTCGAGTCGAAAGTCCACGATCGTCACATTCGGGGAGCGGTCCTCATTCATGGGGGCGAGCCAGGAGGTGGCCGTCACCCGTCCGTCATACACCGTGTTTCGGTGGGTCGGCGCGTAGTTGTACCCACTCACGAACCGATACGTTCCCGCCAATCCGACCTCGTACGGGAGGATATACCGTGCGGAAGCCTTCAACTGGTAGGTGGTCGTATCCTGAACGGTCGGAATGTCCTGATCGTAGTTGAGGAACCAGCCTTGCGCCGTGGGGTCGGAAGACAGCGGCGAGCTTGTTGCCGAGCCGCTGGACGACCCGGCCGCGCTCCGCGGTTCAGAGCGCCACTGGTAGTCGAAGTACACGTTGTAGAAGAAGTTGTTCCGGAACCGCTTGTTCAGCGCCAGCGACATGGTGTGGAAGTCCATGTCGCTCTCGCCCGCCGGGTGGTTCGTGGTCAGCCTGTCGGTCGTGCCGACCAGTTCCTCGGGGTAGAGGAGCAGGTTGAACGACCGGTTGTAACCCGCCGGACAATTGTCGCAGGTCGGAATCGTGACCGGGGTGTTCAGGCCCAGGTCGGCCTGGTCGTAGCTGCCCCAGGTGTTGCGCATCCGTTTGTACACATACGACGCCCGCGCACCGAGGTCGGCGGTCAGCTCGTGCTCGAGCGAGGCGCTCAACTCGTCCGCCCAGGGGAGCGTCCAATTGCTGTCGATGGGCGTCGTCGAACCGGATCCGGCGCCCGCGGTGAACGAGAGCTGCTGTCCGAGTTCCGAGGAATCGTCGAGGATTCCGTTCATGTTCTGGTCGAGGAACACGTAGCGGGCGGAAGGCTGGCCACCCGGGTTCGCTGACAGCAGGCCGGTACCGATGTTGGAGAAGTAGCGCCCGAAGTAGGTCTTGAAGACCGTGGAACCCTCACCGGTCAGGTCGTAGGTCAGCCCGACGCGGGGAGCGATGTTCCAGTGGCTGAACACATCGTCACCCGGGGTGACGCCGCCGGTACCAAAGGCGTCCATGAGGATCTGGCTCTGATTGGCCGGAAGTTCGAACTGGCACTGCAAAACATCCTGACACGCGCTTCCGGGGGAGTTGTCCGCCTCGAGGTAAGTGAGGATCTGGCTGCCTACCCGGACGCCGGCCAGCAGGGTCAGGCGGTCGTTCACGGTCCACACGTCCTGCACGAAGAAGTCCGCGTGCATGTTGGGGTTTTCCACCAGGTTGGGAACTCCCACGAGGTCGACCTGGTGCACGTTGTGCGGGCGGCCCTGGCCCGGATCGTCGCGGTACCGGAAGGCGCCGGAGTTCGTGTTGAACCCGCGGAGTTCACTGTCAATCTGCCAGTCCCAGCCGAACTTGAAGTCGTGGCTGCCGCTGCCGATCGGGACGTAGTAGTTGAACTGGGCCGTGCTCTGCGGCTTCCAGCGGTTCCTGGTGAACGGCTGCCAGCCCGCTCCCGACACATGGCTGTTAGCGAGGTTGAGGCGTGGCTCGTTCCCGTTGATCGGATCCGCTTTGGGGACCATTGGCCACGTCGTTCCCATGTGGCCGATCATGATGTTGCTGAAGAACCGGTCGCTCCAGACGCGCTGCCATTCGGCCTTGTGCAGCCAGATCCAGTAGTCCTGGGCGAGGATGGAGTCGGCCGGACGAGTCGCGGAGAGCCCGCGGTTGGGCTTCCGCTTCCAGGACCAGGTGGAGAACCCGATGAACTGGTCGCGTTCAGTGATCTGGTAGTTCACCTTGGCGGTGAAGATGTCGAAGTCGCCGATATCGGTGGCCAGGTTCTGGTCCACGCCGGAGATCGCGGTGTCGATGTAGAAGTTGTTGTAGGCGGCATAGAACCACGCCTTGTCCCGGACGATGGGACCGCCGAGGTCCAGGTGGAACTCGTAGAACTTGAGCACCGGTGACGGGGAGCCGTCCCGCGCCCCCAATTCGGAGTCGAAGTTGTCGGCGATCAGATTCGGCGGATTGTACGCCCCGCTCTGGAGGCCCGAGAAGTCGTTGCCGCCGGTCTTGACGGTCGTCTGGATCTGCGCTCCGGGAGTGGACATTTCCACGTCCGCGCCCTGCGCCGAGACCTGGAACTCCTCCATCGCGTAGTAGTCGTAGTAGCCGCCGGCGCTGCCGGTGCCCTCCGTGGTGTTCACGCCCTCGTACAGGACCCGGTTCTGGCTCCGCACCCCGAAGGTCTCGTACCTGGACTGCTGGCTCTTGTGCGAGCCGCCCACGTCGTACCCCCGCACCCGGATGCCGGGGCTCTGGTGCAGCACCGCCCACATGTCGGTGGCGGTGGGAACCTCGTCGAGCTGGGTTTTGTCGAAGGTCGCGGCGACGCCGGTGGACTTGACATCCACCACCGGCGATTCGCCGGTCACGGTGACCGTCTCGGCCACCGTGGCGATCTGCATGTCGGCGCTCACGCTGAAGGTGGCGCCGGTGACGACGCGCACTTCCTCGAACACTACGGTCTGGAAGCCGCTCAGCTCGAACTGGATGGTGTAGTCGCCGGGGGGCAACGCCTGGAACCGGTACGACCCGTCCACGTCGGTGGTGGCGTTCCTGCCGCCGATAATGGCCTCACCCGAGAGGGTGACCGACACTCCGGGGAGGGGGCGAGTCCCTGGGCGTCACGCGCCGCGCCTTCAAGGCGTCCGTACTGCTGCTGGGCGACCGCCGGGACGGCAAGCGTCACGAATAGAAAAGCGAGAAATACTCGTCTCATGGGTCCCTCCGGAGTGGGGAAGGCAAAAAAAACGGGGTGCAAAACCGGCAACAGGTGTGCCAGAGCCCCGGGACGCCGGAGCGCCCGAAACAAAGCTATCGGATTCCGGGGGTTGGATGCGAACGCCAGACGTCGAGACCGCCTGAAGGCGATGCTGGTGTCCAAATTCCCGACCCCGGCGATCCGAAAATCCGGAACTCTGGAATCAGCCCGCGTGGCGCTTCCCGGCGACCGCCGTCGGCGCCGCAGCCCCAGGTCGTTACCAGCAGTACCGCCACCGGGCCGGCGGCGCTTCGGGGCGGGAGCACGCTGCGATCTTGGCCGAAGTCACGCTCAAAAGGAAAGACCCGCCGGCCCCTTGCGGGACCGACGGGCCTTGTTGTTGGATGACCCGGGAAGGTCAGAAGGTAAGTCGCGCCGATAGGCCGATGGTTCGTCCCTTCAGGTACTCCACGATTCGCTGATAGGGGTCCACCGAATCGAGCAACTGGAAGTTCGTGACCGTGTTTGCGTTCATCGCGTTGAAGATATCGAGAATGAACTGTACGTCCATGCGATCGCCCATCGCGAAGGACTTGTCGAGTCGAAAGTCCACGATCGTCACATTCGGGGAGCGGTCCTCACTCATGGGGGCGAGCCAGGAGGTGACCGTCACCCGTCCGTCATACACCGTGTTTCGGTGGGTCGGCGCGAAGTTGAACCCACTCACGAACCGATACGTTCCCGCCAAGCCGATCTCGTACGGCAAGACATACCGCGCGGAAGTCTTCAACTGATACGTGGTCGTATCCTGAACGGTCGGAATGTCCTGATCGTGGTTGAGGAACCAGCCTTGCGACGTGGGGTCGGAAGACAGCGGCGAGCTTGTTGCCCAGCCGCTGGACGACCCGGCCGGGCTCCGCGGTTCAGAGCGCCACTGGTAGTCGAAGTACACGTTGTAGAAGAAGTTGTTCCGGAACCGCTTGTTCAGCGCCAGCGACATGGTGTGGAAGTCCATGTTGCTCTCGCCGGCCGGGTGGTTCGTGGTCAGCCTGTCGGTCGTGCCGACCAGTTCCTCGGGGTAGAGGAGCAGGTTGAACGACCGGTTGTAACCCGCCGGACAATTGTCGCAGGTCGGAATCGTGACCGGGGTGTTCAGGCCCAGGTCGGCCTGGTCGTAGCTGCCCCAGGTGTTGCGCATCCGTTTGTACACATACGACGCCCGCGCACCGAGGTCGGCGGTCAGCTCGTGCTCGAGCGAGGCGCTCAACTCGTCCGCCCAGGGGAGCGTCCAATTGCTGTCGATGGGCGTCGTCGAACCGGATCCGGCGCCCGCGGTGAACGAGAGCTGCTGTCCGAGTTCCGAGGAATCGTCGAGGATTCCGTTCATGTTCTGGTCGAGGAACACGTAGCGGGCGGAAGGCTGGCCACCCGGGTTCGCTGACAGCAGGCCGGTACCGATGTTGGAGAAGTAGCGCCCGAAGTAGGTCTTGAAGACCGTGGAACCCTCACCGGTCAGGTCGTAGGTCAGCCCGACGCGGGGAGCGATGTTCCAGTGGCTGAACACATCGTCACCCGGGGTGACGCCGCCGGTCCCAAAGACGTCCATGAGGATCTGGTTCTGATTGGCCGGAAGTTCGAACTGGCACTGCAAGACATCCTGACACGCGCTTCCGGGGGAGTTGTCCGCCTCGAGGTAACTGAGGATCTGGCTGCCTACCCGGATGCCGGCCATCAGGGTCATGCGGTCGTTCACGGTCCACACGTCCTGCACGAAGAAGTCCGCGTGCATATTGGGGTTTTCCACCAGGTTGGGAACTCCCACGAGGTCGATCTGGTGCACGTTGTGCGGGCGGCCCTGGCCCGGATCGTCGCGGTACCGGAAGGCGCCGGAGTTCGTGTTGAACCCGCGGAGTTCACTGTCAATCTGCCAGTCCCAGCCGAACTTGAAGTCGTGGCTGCCGTTGCCGATCGGGACGTAGTAGTTGAACTGGGCCGTGCTTTGCGGCTTCCAGCGGTTCCTGGTGAACGGCTGCCAGCCCGCTCCCGACACATGGCTGTTAGCGAGGTTGAAGCGCGGCTCGTTCCCGTTGATCGGATCCGCTTTGGGGACCATTGGCCACGTCGTTCCCATGTGGCCGATCATGATGTTGCTGAAGAAGCGGTCGCTCCAGACGCGCTGCCATTCGGCCTTGTGCAGCCAGATCCAGTAGTCCTGGGCGAGGATGGAGTCGGCCGGACGAGTCGCGGAGAGCCCGCGGTTGGGCTTCCGCTTCCAGGACCAGGTGGAGAACCCGATGAACTGGTCGCGTTCGGTGATCTGGTAGTTCACCTTGGCGGTGAAGATGTCGAAATCGCCGATATCGGTGGCCAGGTTCTGGTCCACGCCGGAGATCGCGGTGTCGATGTAGAAGTTGTTGTAGGCGGCATAGAACCACGCCTTGTCCCGGACGATGGGACCGCCGAGGTCCAGGTGGAACTCGTAGAACTTGAGCACCGGTGACGGGGAGCCGTCCCGCGCCCCCAATTCGGAGTTGAAGTTGTCGGCGATCAGATTCGGCGGATTGTACGCCCCGCTCTGGAGGCCCGAGAAGTCGTTGCCGCCGGTCTTGACGGTCGTCTGGATCTGCGCTCCCGGGGTGGACATCTCCACGTCCGCACCCTGCGCCGAGACCTGGAACTCCTCCATCGCGTAGTAGTCGTAGTAGCCGCCGGCGCTGCCGGTGCCCTCCGTGGTGTTCACGCCCTCGTAAAGGACCCGGTTCTGGCTCCGCACGCCGAAGGTCTCGTACATGGACTGCTGGCTCTTGTGGGAGCCGCCCACGTCATAACCTTGCACCCGGATGCCCGGGCTCTGGTGCAGCACCGCCCACATGTCAGTGGCGGTGGGGACTTCGTCGAGTTGGGTCTTGTCGAAGGTCGCGGCGACGCCGGTGGACTTGACATCCACCACCGGCGATTCGCCGGTCACGGTGACCGTCTCGGCCACCGTGGCGATCTGCATGTCGGCGCTCACGCTGAACGTGGCGCCGGTGACGACGCGGATCTCTTCGAACACCACGGTCTGAAAGCCGCTGAGCTCGAACTGGATGGTGTAGTCGCCCGGGGGCAACGCCTGGAACCGGTAGGAGCCGTTCACGTCGGTGGTGGCGCTCCGACCGCCGATGATGGCCTCACCCGAGAGGGTGACGGACACTCCGGGGAGTGCGAGTCCCTGGGCGTCACGCGCCGCGCCTTCAAGGCGTCCGTACTGTTGCTGGGCGACCGCCGGAACGGCGAGCGTCAGGAACAGAAGAGCGAGAAGAATCTTTCTCATGGTCCCTCCTTCATGGGATACGACGAAAGTTGGTATACGAAATCCGCAACCGATGTGCCACGGAGCACTGCCGCACTCTGTTTCACAAAGCATCCCTTTTTCAAACACTTGGAAGAGAGGGACGCGAAATACAGCGAGCGACGGCTGGGAAAATTCAAAATGCTGGACGGATCATACGACTGAGCGTTGGGCGAAGTCCACCGCGGGAGGCGTTGCGCGGCTTCCGCCCGTGGTCTCCGCGCTATCGAAACGCCGGTTCCGGCATGGCCTGGCGCAGCATTGTGAGGAAGTCCGGGGGCAGCTCGGCGCCCAGCCGGCGGCCTTCGTGGACCACCTCCCAGGCGCCCTCGAAATCACCCGTCGAGGCGAGGGTCGCGGCGAGCCCCAACCGGTAGTCGGCGCGGAACGGTTCCTTGGCGACCGCGATCCGGAAATGCCGGATCGCCTCGGTGGACTGACGGCTCGCCGCGAGCACCTGGGCGATCGAGTCGTGGGTTCCCGCCCGCTCCGGTTCCTGTTCGAGCGCGCTTCGAAACCAGCGGAGTGCCTCGGGCCGCCTGCCGCTGAGCGCCGCGATGCTGCCGAGGCTGGAGAGCGCGCCCGGGTGGTTCGGCTGGACCTCGAGCGCGTGCAGGCACCGCCGCTTGGCCTCGTTCAGGTTCCCCATCTGCGCGAGGACGATGCTCGAGTTGATCAGCGCCGAGACATGGTCGGGATTCTTCTCGAGCGCCGTGGTCCAGGCGGCGAGCGCCTCCCCGTTCTTCCCCTGCCGGGAGAGGTTGTTCCCGAGGTTGTAGTAGAGATCGGCGGCGTCCGGACGTGACCGGATCATTTCTCTGAGCAGGCGCTCCGCGACTTCCGGCCGGCCGGCCCCCTCGGCGGCGAAGGCGCGCCGCTCCTTTCCGATGACCGAGACGGCCACCTGGTTCACCGCATCGATGAGCGGATCGCTGATCAGGAGGTCGTGGTCGAGACCGCGGGCCCGTTCCGCGGCCGCCCGCGCCTTCTCGGCGTCACCGGTGCGGCGGTACACGCGGGCGAGCGCCGCGGCCACTGCGCCGGACTGCGGAGCGAGCGCCTCCGCCGCCTCCAGCAGCGGAAGTGCGTCCTCGAGGTTTCCGTCCCCCGCGAGCAACCGTCCCAGCCGGAAGCTGGCGGCCGCGGTGTTCGCCGGGGCAGCGCGGGTTTCGCCCATCCGGTCGAGCGCCGCTCGATAGTGCGCCTTCGCCGCCCCGGGGTCGCCGCGATCCTCGGCAATCTGTCCGGCGAGCAGGTAGGCGGGCGCGTAGTTCGGGTTCAACCCGATCGCGTCCAGCGCAAAATTCTCGGCGGCCTCCGGATCCAGACGCCAAAGCGACCTGGCGCGCAGGTAAGGGAATCGGTAGTCCGCATCCGCCAGCACGGCGGCGGCGCTGTAGGCCGCGGCCGCTTCCCCCTGGAGTTCGTGCGCGAGGAAAACCGCTCCGAGCGCCGCCCAGCGGTCCGGGGAATCGGAATCCTCGAGCAGTGCGCTCCTTGTCCGGTGGATCACCTCGGCGACCTCCGGTTCCATCCGGGAAAGATCGGGGTCCGGGGGTTCGGGAAGGTCCGGGCCCGCGCGCAGCAGGAAAAGGAGGGCGATGGTCGCGATGACGGCGAAAGCCACGAGCCACCGGGAGAGCGGTTTTCTGCCGCTCGACGTGTCCTGAACCGGTTCGCGAGGTCCTGTCTCGCGCCGGTGGGTCCGACTTGCGGTCTCGCGAGCCTGCCCTGGTTGCGGTCGGCCCGCTCGCGCCTTCTCCGGTCGCTGTCGCTTGGACTGCCGGGATCGTGCCATCGTCTTCAGCAGGGCTGGTTCAGCGGGGCTGGCTTTTTCAGCGGGGCTGGCCTCTTCAACGGGGTTGGCCTTCGCCCTTCCTCAGGCTGACGGTATCGCTCTCGGTCCCGAGGAAGGTTTCGCGGTTCCCATCCGGCCAAACCACCTCGAATTCGGTCACTTCACCGTTTGGCTGGACGGCGAAGAACGCGCGGGAATCGCCGGTCGCCAGGTAACCCCCGCCCGGGTCGGCTCGGCGGACGGCCCGCCGGCCGCCTTCGAAGACTGCAGTGACCACGGTGGGGAAGGCCGCCGTCCCCGCCGCGTCGAGCGTGCTGACCCGGAGCGGCGCTCCCTGCTTCGCGAAGTCGTTGCGGTAGAGCCGGGCCGGCCCCTCGGCGTTGGCGAGCAGCAGGTCGAGGTCGCCGTCTTCATCGTAGTCCCCGAGTGCGAGGCCCCGGCTCACCTCAATGACCGTGGAGAAGTCGCCGGCACCGTCGAAGCCGGTGAACAGGGCGTCGTTTCCTTGGGTTCCGCCGTTGCGGAAGACCTGGTTCGGCTCGCCGAACACCTTCCAGAAGGCGTCGCCGAGCGCGCCCGGAAGGGCGGACTTTTGTTGCACCCGTCCGTTCGCCACCACGAGATCCAGGGCCCCGTCGAGGTCGAGATCCGAAAAGCCCACGCCGAAACCGGTCATCGCCATGCTCGCCGGCCCGAGACCCGAGGGACCGGTGCGGTCGGCGAAGGAGAGGCCGAGGTCGGCTCCGTCGCTCCGGTAGAGGGTGTTCGTCTCATCGGCGACGTGGGTGATGAAGAGGTCCAGGTCGAGATCGGCATCCACGTCGCCGAGCGCGATGCCCATCCCGGCTTCGGGCCGACCGGCGTCGTTCAGGGCGACTCCCGCGAGGAAGGCGTCATCGGCGAAGCCGTCTGCTCCCTGGTTCAGCCAGAGCTGGTTCGCTTCCCCGTCGTTCGCCACGTAGAAGTCGAGGCGGCCGTCCCCGTCGAAGTCGTGACAGACCACTCCGAGGCCGGGGGCGTGGACCGTGCGCAGTCCCACGGCGAGGGACACGTCTTCGAAACGCCCGCCGCCGAGGTTCCGGTAGAGGTAGTCATGGGTGCCGGGGAAGACCTGGGGGCTGCAGTAGTCCTGACTGCCGTCCTGTTGGGTGCAGTGCTTGGCCGGGTCGTTCCGCACGTAGCGGGCTACGTAGAGGTCAAGCCGTCCGTCGGCGTCGTAGTCGCAAAACACCGCCGAGGAGGACCATCCCTGGCCGGCGACGCCCGCGGATGCGGTCACATCTTCGAAGCGGCCGCCGCCCAGACTCCGGTACAAGACGTCCGGACCGTAGTTCGTGATGAAGAGATCGGTCCGGCCGTCCCCGTCGAAATCTGCGGCGGCGAGTCCCATGCCGTACCCGGTATCGGCCGTGCCCGAAGCCGTGCTCGCGTCCACGAAGCGTCCCGGGGTCTCCTGCAGGTAGAGGGCGTTCCCCGGGGCTCCGGCCCGTGGGCCGGCCGGATCGGTCGGACGGCCGCCCTGGAGCAGATAGATGTCGAGATCCCCGTCGCCGTCGGCGTCGAAGAACCCGGCTCCAGCGCCGGTGATCTCGGGGAGTGAGAAGTTGCCTTCGTCGCCCGCGTCGTGGACGAAACGGATGCCCGCTTCTCCGGTGACCTCGGTGAATCCCTGCGCGCTCGCGAAACCGGGGCCGACAAGGGCGAGGCCGAGCACCGCGATGAAGTGTGTTCTCGCGCGGCGGCTCAAAGCCCCGTCAGTATATGGAGGCAGGTCAAGATATTCGGCGGAACCGACGTCCCCGACCAGACGTTAGATCGGTGCAAGAGCAACGGGGCGCCGCGGCGCGGCCCGGCGTTTTGCAAGGGAGAGCACTCGATGACCAAAAAGGCACAGACGACAATCTGGCTCGTGGCGGCGGTTCTCGTCGCGCCGGCGGCATTCGCGCAGGACCGGGATCGCTGTGAATTCCAGGACATCCGGGAGTTGAGCGGTCCGGCTGCCGGGACCCTGGCACTGAAGAGCGGGGCCGGCGCCGTGGAGATTCGGGGTGAGTCCGGGCTTGAAGAGTTTCGGGTTGTCGCCACGCTCTGCGCTTCCGATCAGGAGCGGCTCGACGGCCTTTCCGTATCCCTTGAAGGGGGCCGGCTTGACACCAGGTACCCGAAACAGCGCAGGGGATGGGGAAGGAACTACGCGAGCATTGCTCTGACGGTCCGGGTTCCGGCCGCCACCGCCATCGAGCTGGAAGACGGGTCGGGATCGGTCAAGGTCTCGGACGTGGGATCGGTCTCGGTGGATGACGGGTCCGGAAGTCTTGAAATTCGTGGCGCCCGGGGTGATGTCCGGGTGGAAGACGGATCCGGCAGCCTCAGGATCGAGGACATCACCGGGGACGTCGCCGTGGACGATGGCTCCGGGAGCCTCACGATTCGCAACGTCTCGGGCAATGTCTTGGTGGACGATGGGTCCGGCGGTCTCGACGTGCGTGCGGTCACCGGAAACGTGCTGGTGAGCGACGACGGATCGGGAGGTATCGAGATCGAGGAAGTCGGCGGGGGGGTGCGAATCAGTGATCCCGGTTCGGGGGGAATCTCGGTTCGCGATGTCGAAGGCGATCTGATCGTGACGGGGGTGCGGAGGTCTCGGATCGACTACGAAGACATTCGGGGTGAACTGGATCTGCCGCCCGAGCGCGGGCGCCGTGGGAGGGGACGGCGGTAGCCCGTCTGCTCACCCCGTTGGGCCAACAAGACGACGGGTTTCGCCGCGCTGCATTGGTGGCCAGCGCAGTAGTGCGCGCGGCCGAGACCCACCTCGCTTAACAGCCTGTGGTGGAACCCAGGCGGCCCTGTGGCTGTGAAAATACAGCCCCGCGCGGGAGCCCCAACGGTCCAGATGGCGCCGGCCGCACGGGAACGCCGACCTCCGGTCGGCACGCGCGGGAGCGCGAAACCAGCGCCGATGACGCCGGGTTTTGCCAACGTGAGTGCCCGACCATCCCGACGGTTGGGGCTTGCGCCGCCGCGGCCCTGCGGGCCGCTGTGCCGGCCCCCACCGGGAGAACTGGCCAGAGGTCGGCGTTCCCGTGCCTGCGCGTCATCCGCTCTGTTGGGGGCCCGGCGCAACAGCATTTTCACAGCCACTGGGCCGCCTTGGTTTTGCCACAGGCGGCTAACCGCGCTCCACCGCGGGACCGCCGGCCTCCGGCCGGCATCGCCGCCAAAGGGGCGGCGAGAATGCGTCACGCCAACTGCTCGTGTCGCGCCTGGTTCGGCGCTGCACGACGCGATCTACCTCCGCAAAGCGGTACGGCCTCTCACCAGACGTTCCAGATCGTCGAGATCGTGCGAGGTCTCGTGAGCGCTGCCGCTGAATGCCGCCTGGATCGGAAACAACAGAGCCAGGGCGCCGTCCTCCCCGCGTGAGAGGGGCATCTTGCCTTCCGGTCCCCCGAGGACCGAGGGCAGGCGTCCGCGGGTGCCCCGCAGGAAGACCACTGTTTCCTCGCCCACCCGGAAGTGCGGCATCTCGGAGACCATGACGGTGGTGTCTCCGACGGTGCCGCCCGGGATACGGAACACGATCTGCCGGCCAGCCTGACCCGATAACAACCGTTCTACCCGCATCGTGACCCGCGTGTAGATGCGCGAATGGTCGTGGTTCCAGGTCGATTCCATCTTCTCGATGGTGCCCGCGACCACCTGGGTGGCCAGTTCGGACATCTTTGCGATTCCGAGCGGCGCGAACGGTGACGGAATGGGCCCCTGGCTCTGCGCTGCGACAGCCGCGGGAATGACGAACAGGGCCACCGCCACGGCGGCCGCCGTCGCTCTACGCTGCGCCGCGCCCCGGGGCAGGTCGGTTCCCGGGAGTGAGGCGGAGGTTTTGGTGGTCATTTGCGTTCCTCGGTGGACGTTGGAGATCGAAGTCTCGCACTCTGTGCGGATGAACGGCAAAGGGGTCGGCGTTCCCGTACGAGCGGCGTTGCGCCGGGGATGGCGATCGCGCGTTTGCTGTGAAAAGGCAGTCTGGCCGGAACGCCAGTCATCGAGATGGCGCCACCGGCGAGGGAACGCTGACCTCTGGTCGGCTCCGCTGCGCGGAGCGCAGCGAAAGGCGTGTACCACGCAGCCGTCCGGATGACGCTGAACGTCGGGGTCCCGGCCGAAAGGCGAGCCATTCCGGGACTCGGGGTCCTTCCCTTCCGCCCGCCTTCGGCGGGCTGTGCCGGGCCCCACCGGGAGAACTGCCCAGAGGTCGGCGTTCCCTTGCCAGCGCGTCGCTCTGCATGGTGGCGTGGGTGCCGAGACTTGCACCCTCCAAGGAACAGCACTTTCATGACGGGCGGGGTGGTAAGTGGACCCGATCATGGGGGTTTCGCGTCCTGCGGCCGCGATGCCGGCCTGGAGGCCGGCGGTCCCTGGATGCCGCGACGCCGGTCGAGACAACGACGCCTGAAACCGGGTGGGCGGCGGAAGCCGCCGCCCACCGCGGCAAGGTGCTTAGAAAGTCAGGCGGAGACCGATCTTGGCCGCGCGCGGGTCGAGCGCGGCAATCACGTCGTTGTAGCTGGAGCCGGTACGGAGGTTGAAGTTCGTGACCGCGTTGGAGTTCAGGGCGTTGTACACGTCCACCATTGCGGTGAGGAGCTGTCCGTTTCCGAGCTCGAACGCCTTTTCGATACGGAAGTCCGCGAGCGTGACCGCTTCCGAGCGGTTTTCATCGAGGTTCGAGAGGAAGATCGCCTGAGTACCGGATCCCGGGATCGAGACCCGCTGGATCGGGGCCCAGGGCCAGCCGCTCTGGTAGCGCACGTTGCCGGACAACGCCACACCGTGGGGCAGCGTGTAGCGGGCGAGCAGCCGTCCGTTCCAGTTCGTGGTCTCCTGGCGGAAGGGCACGTCGAGGCTGTGGTTTTGCCAGATCGTGCCGTGGCCGTCGGATCCGACGTCGATCGGGTCTGCCGTCAGCGGGCTGCGCGATTCGCCTGACGCGGCGCGGTACTCGTCACGCCATTGGTAATCGAAACTCGCCTGCACGAAGAAGCCGCCGGTGAACCGCCGGTTCGCGGCGATCTGGAGCGTGTCGTAACTGGCCGTCATGTCCGGGAAGGTGTCGGTCTGGATGTCAACCGCATCTGCGACATCGTTCGGCACGCGCTGCACGTTGATCGGCGCCCCGGTCAGGGCGTTGGTCGGGCACTCGAAGTCCGTGCCGCAGGAGATGCCGCGGCCGTCGAGCAGGGCGGTCTGCTGCGGGACGTTCCACTGGCCGCTGTCCGCATTGAGCTGTTTTCGCACGAAGGACGCCCGGAACGCGGTGTCGGCGACGAGTTCGTGTTCGAAGGAGACGCTGAACTCGTCCACGTATTCCTGTTGGAGGTCCGCGTTCACCGGGGTACCCACCGTGCGGAGCGTGGTGCCGGTGGCGCCGCTGGTGGCCCGGATGGTGCCGAGTTCCTGCGGGTTGTCATAGAGCCCGTTCGCGTTCTGGTCGAGGAAATCGAACCGGACCCAGGCCACGTTCGCCGGGTCGGCGCGACGGTGCCCGTCGGCCAGATTTATGTAATAACGGCCGTAGTGGCCTTTCAGCACCGTTCCGGGGGCGAACTCATAGGTCGCGCCCAGGCGCGGCGCCCAGGTGTTCCAGGTGACGACGGTCTGCCCCTCGGTCACGCCGGTCGGGAAGAAGTCGGCGAACAGCGGGGTCGACTCCGAGTCCAGGAAGTGGGTCCGCTGCTGCCCGAAGCGCACTCCGATGTTCAGCGTGAGGCGGGCATGCGGCCGCCAGGTGTCCTGCGCGAAGACGTCGTGGTGAGTGTTCCGCGAATCGGCGGTGATCTGGCCGTCGGCGGGCATGCTGAACAGCGCGATCTGATCCACATCGTTCGACCGTCCCTGGGTGCTGTCGTCAAGGTAACGGACATGGCCGGAGTTCGAGTTGGCGCCGAACTTCCGGCTGTCGATCTGGAAGTCGTAGCCGACCTTGAAGTCGTGGCTGCCCAGGAACTCGGGAACGTAGTGGTCGGCGGTCGCGGTCACCTGCGGCTTCCAGCGCTCGAAGGTGAACGGCGGGGTGCCGGTGACGTTGGTGTTCCAGCCCGCTCCGGCGTGGATGCCGGTCGCCTGATCGAAGCGGGGCGGGTTCGACTCCGGGTCCACCGCCGGCACCATCGGCCAGCCGAAACCGAAGTGCTTGACGGCCACGGTCGTGAAGGTGCGGTCGTCCCAAACGCGCTGCCACTCGCCCTTGTGCGCCCAACTCCAGCTTGCCTGGGCCAGAATCGAGTCCGGGCCGATCGTGTTCGAGAGGCTGCGCTGGGGCTTTTCCTTCAGTTGGTAGTTCGAGTAGGCGATGAGCTGATCCCGGCTCGTCAACTGGGCAGTCACCTTGCCGCCGAATTGATCGAAGTCGCCCAGATCGGTGGCCAGGTTCGGATCCACTCCCGAAACCTGCTTGTCGATCCGGAAATGGTTGTAGAACCCGTAGAACCACGCCCGATCTTCGACAATCGGTCCGCCGAGGTCGGCGTGCGCTTCCCAGAAGAGCAGGTTCGGATTGCCGGTGAAGTTGCGGGCTTCGAGCTCGCTGTCCACGTTGTTGCCGACGAAGCTCGCGTGCTCGTAGTCACCGTGGATCAGGCTGCTGAACTCGTTGCCGCCGCTCTTCATGGTCATGATGACCATCGAACCGGGCCCGGTCATCTCGACATCCGATCCGGCGGCCGAAGTGGTGAATTCCTCGATGGAGTAGTAGTCGAAATAGAAGCCGGTGCCGCTCTCGCCCTCGGTGGTGTCCACGCCGTCGGCGAGGATCCGGTTCTGACGGCGGATACCGAAGCTCTCGTAACCCGTCTGCTGGCTCTTGTGGCTGCCGCCGACGTCATAGCCGCGCATCCGGACGCCCGGAGTCTGGGCGAGCACCGCCCAGACATCGGTCGCCGAGGGCACCTCGTGGAGAGCCTCGGTTCCGAAGTCCGTGGAGAGCGCCGTGGTGCGTACGTCCACGACCGGCGCCTCACCGGTGACCGTCACGGTTTCGGCGACGGTGGCTACGTCGAGCGTCGCCGGGACGGTGATGGTGCGGTTGCCTTCGACGATGATGCCCTCACGCAGGAGGGTCTGGAATCCGGCGATCTCGAACCTGAGGTCATAGGCGCCGCGGCGGAGCGAACGGAACCGGTAGGAGCCGTCGCTCAGGGTTACGGCCGTCTGTCCGGTGATCAGAGCCTCACCGGAGAGGGTGACGGTCGCTCCCGGAACCGCGAGGCCCTGTGAGTCGGTGACCCGGCCCTCGATTTCTCCGGCGGTCTGACCGAAGGCAGTGAAGCCGGCCATGACCGTGAAGGCGAGTGCCAGAAGAATGAGTCGTTTCATTGGGAAGTTTTCTCCTTGGTTTGTTGGGAAAGCGGCCTCGCGCCTCGCGTCTGGGGTGGAACCGGTGTTTCTTGAATTCGCGTGGTTTCCGGGGCCCGGGGCGGTCGCGGCGCATTGCCGTGCATGTCCTAAAGAAAGCGCAAGGGATGCGCCCGGGTCCTGGGCGTCCGGCCAACAGCCGTGCGGAGTGGGGATCCCCTGGTACCGGTCACAAACCCGTCCGAACGGCGCCGACTCGGACGCTCCGGTGTTCCGAATCCCGTATCCAGCGCGCCGGTCCGATTCAGGAATCCCCGCCGCGATTCATCGCCCCGGAGCGCACCGTGCCTGTTTTCTGAACACCCGGACGCACTAACAGCCGGTGGTGACACCCAGGCGGCCCAGTTCTCCCGGTGGGGGCTCGACCGGCGATGCATCCCGGCCAAACAGCCTGTGATGAAACCCGCGCGGCCCAGTTCTCCCGGTGGGGGCTCGGCCGGCGATCCATCCCGGCCAAACAACCTGTGATGAAACCCACGCGGCCCAGTTCTCCCGGTGGGGGCTCGGCCGGCGATCCATCCCGGCTGAACCGCGTCGCTGCGCGCCGCTCATCGTTGCGTTTCGGTCGGAATACACGCGGTATTCCTCCCTCACGCGCCTTGTCAGCCGGGCCCCCACCGGGAGGACTGGCCCCACCGGGAGAACTGGGCCTCGCCGCTCTCGGCGCTCACCCGGGTTCCACCACCGACTGTTGCGTCGCCGGTGCTCGATGCCGCTGGTCCTTGGCTCGTTTACAGGCTGCTAGGCTTCTGCCATGCCTCTTCCGCCGCCCGCTCCAGCCATCGGCATCCGGGCCGAGCCGCGCGACAACTCCACCTGCCGTTTTGTGGTGGACCGCCCGGTCCTTCCCGGCGGCTCGGTCTATTTCGATTCCCCCGCCGATGCCATTCGTTCGCCGATGGCGCGGGAGATTCTTGGGATTCCCGGGGTTTCGGGCGTTGTGATCCAGGAGAACCTGATTACGGTCACTGCCGACACCGAGGGCAATTGGATGCCCGTCGCCCGCGAGGTCGGAAAAAGGATCCGGAGCGTTCTCGAAGGTCAGGACCTGGCCGTGGACCCGACTGTGCTTGAGAACCTTCCGGCGCCGGAGGCCATCCGGGACCGGGTTGAGGCGGTGCTGCGGGAGGAAATCAACCCGGCCGTAGCCTCACACGGCGGCTACATCGATCTGGTGGGCGTCGAACAGAACCAGGTCTTCCTCCGCATGGGAGGAGGCTGCCAGGGATGCGGGATGGCTACCGCCACCCTGCGCCAGGGAGTCGAAAAGATTCTGCGCCGGGCCGTTCCCGAGATTGGCGCCATCCTGGACACTACCGACCACGCTGCCGGAACGAACCCGTACTACGAAGCGGCGCGGTAGGAAACCCCGCGTTCCGTCTGTGGGCGGGCGCCGGGACGAGAATCCCACCGTGACTCCCCGAACACGACCTGCGGGTCGCTGCCGGTTGCACGCAGGAAGCGCTCTCCTGCTATGTGCTCTGGGGCTATCCGCTACGTCTGAGGGCAGCCCTCTCCGATTCGGGCAGCAGCGCAACCGGCAAGAAAGAGAGCAGCCGCCGGTCGCCTGGAGCCACAATCCACCCCCCGCGGGGACCATGATCACGCGCGCGGAACACGTCACTCGTGAGGGTTCGCGGGTCGTGCTTGACGGCTATGCCCAGGTGGCCTACGAAGGACTTCGGATCCAGGCCGACCGCATCGAGATCGACGAGGAAGAACTGCGGGTTCGGGCGGAAGGCAACGTCGTATTCGAACGCCGCGATGAAAAGGTGGTGGCGGAATCCATGGAGGGAAGCCTCGCAGACGGCACCGCGATCTTTCGCAATGCCCGGGGGATCCTGGGGCAGGACTTTCACTTCGTCGCCGAGACTCTTGAAGAGCTCGAAGACGGAGCGTTCGCGATCGAACGGGGAGCGTTCACCACCTGCGCCCAGCCGAATCCCCGCTGGAACTTCACCGCCAGCCGCGCCGTCGTACGGCCCCAAAAACACGTCTGGTTGCGCAACGTGTCGTTCCGCATCAAGAACGTGCCGGTGACCTATTTCCCGGCGCTCTACTACCCCCTCGAGGAAGACGGCCGGCAGACCGGGTTTCTCATTCCGCGCTACAGCCGTTCCGACCTCCGGGGCCACCTCATCAGCCAGGGGTTTTACTGGGCCGTCAACCGCTCGATGGACGCGACATTCAGCGTTGACCATTTCACGGTGTCCGGAACCGGTCTGGGCATGGACTACCGCTACCGCGGGGACAGCGGTTCCCGCGGCGAAGCGGAGGGGTTCATCATCAACGACAAGACCACCGAAAACCGCGAGTACTCGCTCAGCTTCAGCGTGGCGCAGCGCCTGCCGGCGCGGTTCCGGCTGAGCGCGGCCGGCGACATGTTCTCCAGTTTCGACTTCAGCCGGCGCTTCCAGGATTCTTTTTCGCGTTCCACGCGCCGGTACGAGCGGGCCAAGGTCGACCTGAACGGTCAGCTCCTCGGCCACCGTCTCAAGTTCAAGATCGACCGCAAGGAAACGCAGTATTCGACGAGGAGCAGCATCCGCCAGACGTTGCCGCAGCTCTCGATCAGGCGGCGCAGCCTGAATCTGCTGGGCAACTTCGTGCAGCTTGGCTACGAAGCCGACTACGTGGGGGTGGGCCGGTCGCGCCGGGACGAGTTCGAGGAATGGAACCGGCTCTTCATCGGACCCACTCTCGGGATTTCGATGCCGGAAGTGCCGTTCCTCGAACTGCGCGCCGAAGTTGACGCGGGGTACCTGCGGTACGGCGGATCGAAGGATCCCGAGACCGATGAGTTCAATCCGGAGCTGGGATTGTCGCGGCGGTTCTACGGGACCACGGTGCAGATGGCCGGACCCAAGCTGGAACGGATCTTCGAAACCCCCGGGAACTTCTACGCCGCCCGCTACAAGCACCTCGTCGAGCCCGAGGCGTCCTGGGACTACCGCAAGAGCGACGACAAGTTCGATCTGGTGAATCGTTTCGACCGCTACGACAGTTCGGCTCAGGACAACCAGATCAGTTTTGGTCTGGTGAACCGTTTGCTCGCGAAGCGCTACCGGGACGGAGTCGAGGAGTCGTCGGCAACGGACGTCATCACCTGGCGTATCCAGCAGACGTGGTACTTCGATCCGACCTCCGGGTCGTACGATTCCCGTTACGTTTCGTCCTCGTTTGAGGACAGCGAAGTGGAGGTGCGGAAGTCCCCGATCCGCTCGAATTTCCGCTTTACTCCAGACCAGAGCGTGAATGGCGACTGGACCATGGAGTGGGACCCGGACGAACGGCTCTTTACCTCGATCCGCGCGGGAGCCCGGGTCGGGGGCCGCCTGTCGAACCGGCGGTTCAACTTCAACTGGTCCCGCCGCGCCCGCCGGATTGGCGGCGAGGACAGCGAAGAGGTGAGCGTGAAGAGCTACCTGCGGGCGGGAACCGACTTCTTCCCCACCGAGGTGATTCGTACCGGCCTCGACGTCAACTACGACATCACCGAGCGGCGGCTGTCCAATATTCGCCTACGCGCCGATTTCCTCCTCCAATGCTGCGGGCTGAACGTCGAATGGATCCGCTACAACCTCACGAGCCGGAACGAGAACATCTTCCACTTCGGCATCACGCTGGGCGGGATCACGAGTTTCGGGTTCGGGACCGGCGGCGCGAACGACCGCTACTACTGATGACCGCCGGGCAGCCCGAGATCACCGGTCGAAGCCGGGGAGTACCGGACTCCCACGGGGCGTGTCCTTCCTCCTCCTGTTGAACGCGGCCCTCGCCTTCCTGGGTTGGCGTCTCCGGACCGTGAGTGGGCTGGGCGCGATCGCCGGGTTCGCGGTCGGTGGCGCGGTCGCCCTCAGTCTGGGCTGGCCGGGTTATCTGGCGCTGCTCCTGTATTTCGCCTTGGGCGCCTCGGCGACCCGGATCGGCTGGAAACGCAAGCAGGCGCTGGGAATCGCGGAGGCCGGGGGCGGTGCACGAGACGCGAGACAGGTGCTCGCCAACGGTGGACCGCCGGTGCTCTTCTGCACGCTGGCGGGCCTGCTGTCCGGTAGCTGGGGTCTGGCGGCCGCCGCCGCGTTTGTCGGCTCGCTCGCCACCGCGGCGGCGGACACGGTGTCTTCCGAAGTCGGGAAAACCCTGGGGGGACCGGTGCGGCGGCTTCCGAACTTGAGAAGAGCGCCGGCCGGAACACCTGGAGGAATCAGCGTGGCGGGCTCCGTTGCCGGACTATTCGCATCGCTGGTGATCTGCGGCGCTGCCGTAGAAGTCCATCTCATTGCGCCAGCGTGGTTCGTCCCCGTGGCGGGGGCGGGTTTCGTCGCCGCCTTGCTCGAGGGTCTGCTCTCCCCGCTCGAAGCGCGCGGGACACTCGACAATGACGGAGTGAACGCGCTTTCCGTGCTGGCCGGCGGACTTCTGGCGTTCGGGTGGGGTTGGCTGGCGTCCGGATGATCGGATCCGTTGCGCAGCGCCTCGCGCTCTACTGCGAGTTCTCGCGGCCGTTCACCCTCCTTCCGCCCCTGATCGGCTTCCTGAGCGGCAGCGCTACGGCGTTCGGAGCGCCTCCGGCACTCGAGATCGTCCCCTGGATCTATCCCGTCCTCGGAGCGGTGATGGCTGCCACTCTGAACGCAGCGAGTAACGCCCTCAACCAGATCTGCGACCTCGAGATCGACCGGATCACCAAGCCGGACCGGCCCCTCCCTTCCGGCCGGTTGGGACTCGCCGAAGCGTGGTGGTTCACGGCCGTCTGCTGGGCTCTGGCGCTCGCCGCCGCCTGGTTCGTGAGTCCCGGTGGCCGTCGCGAGTGTTTCTTGATCGTGGTGGCGGCAAGCGTCTTCGTCTGGATGTACTCCGCGTTGCCGTTCAGGACGAAGCGGCTCGGGATGCTTGCCAACCTCACGGTCGCGATCCCCCGCGGCCTGCTGCTCAAGGTTGCCGGTTGGTCGGCGCTCAAGACGGTGCTTGACCCCGAACCCTGGTTCATCGGCCTCATCTTCGGCTTGTTCCTTTTGGGCGCCACCACGACCAAGGACTTCTCGGACGTAGCCGGAGATCGCGCCGGAGGGTGCCGGACGCTTCCGGTGGTGCATGGCCCGCGGGGCGCGGCCTGGCGGATCGCGCCCTTCTTTGTCTTGCCCTTCATCCTCATTCCGCTGGGCGTGCGAATGGACCTGCTGACCGGGAATCCGGTGCTGCTGGACGCGCTCGGCGCCGCCTTGATGCTCTACGGGATCTTCACGGCGTGGCTCATGCTGCGCCGTCCGGACGAACTGGCTACCGATAGCAACCATGTGTCGTGGCGCCACATGTACCTCATGATGATGGTGGCCCAACTCGGGTTCGCGGCCGCGTACGTCATGTGATCCGGGACCTCTGCCTGCCCATAGCAGCCTGTGGACAAAGTCACGCGGCCCAGTTCTCCCGGTGGGGGCTCGGCCGGCGATGCATCCCGGCTGAACCGCGACGCTTTGCGTCGCTCATCGTTGCGTTTCGGTCGAAATACACCAGGTATTCCTCCCTCACGCGCCTTGTCAGCGGGGCGCCTCGCCGGCCTCGGCGCTCACGCCACTTTATCCACAGGCTGCCAGCAGCCTGTGGCAAAACCCACGCGGCGTTCGACCGGCGATGCATCCCGGCTGAACCACTCCGCTTCGCTCCGTTCTGCGTTGCGCTTCGGTCGAAATACACCCGGTATTCCTCCCTCGCGCGCCTTGTCAGCCGGGCGCCTCGCCCGTCTCGGCGCTCACGTGAGTTTCACCACAGGCTGCTAGGGCCGCCGACGGTCCTATACTGGCGTTCCCGTGAATAGTTCCTTTACCCGCCGTAATTTCGGTCCCAGCCTCGCCGAACGGGACCCCGAAATCGCCGCCTCCATCCGGGCCGAAGAGATCCGCCAGTCACAGGGTCTCGAACTGATCGCGTCCGAGAACTTCGCGAGCGACGCGATCATGGAAGCCACCGGCTCCGTGATGACCAACAAGTATGCGGAAGGCTACCCGGGCCGGCGCTACTACGGAGGCTGCGTCCACGTGGACGAGGCAGAACGGCTGGCCCGAAACCGCGCCAAGGAACTCTTCGGCTGCCACTACGCGAACGTCCAGCCGCACAGTGGTTCCCAGGCCAACATGGTCGCCTACCAGGCGCTGCTGGAACCCGGCGACGCCTTCCTCGGCATGGCCCTCGACCAGGGGGGGCACCTGACCCACGGCCATCCGCTGAACTTCTCGGGTCAGTTCTACCGGCCGGTGGCGTATGGGGTGCGCCGGGAGGACGAGCGAATCGATCTCGACGAGTTGCAGCGGCTCGCCCGGGAGCACCGGCCGAAGATGATCATCGTGGGTGCGAGTGCATATCCACGCCTCTACCCCAGCGAGGAGATCCGCCAGATCGCGGACGAGGTCGGGGCGAAAGTGGTCACCGACATTGCCCACGTCGCCGGCCTGATCGCCGGCCATGCAATCCCGAGTCCGGTGCCCTACTCCGACATCGTCACTACCACGACCCATAAGACGCTCCGGGGTCCGCGCGGCGGGCTCATCCTCTGGAATGAGAAGAGCTACGGGAAGGCCCTCAACCGGATCACTTTCCCGGGGATCCAGGGCGGGCCGATGATGCACACCATCGCCGCGAAGGCGGTGTGTTTCCGGGAGGCGCTGGCACCGGCCTTCGCCGAATACGCGCACCAGATCGTCCGAAACGCCACGGCGCTCGCCGAAGCGCTGGTGGAATTTGGATTCCGGCTGGTTTCCGGTGGCACCGACAACCACCTGGTGCTGGTGGACGTGGGCGCCCGCGGCACCACTGGTCGCGATGCCGAGGTGGCAATGGAGGCTGCCGGAATCACCGCGAACAAGAACACCATCCCCTTCGATCCCCAAAAGCCGATGATCGCGAGTGGTATCCGGTTGGGTACGGCGGCGCTCACCACCCGGGGAATGCGGGAAGCCGAGATGGTCGAGGTCGCGCGCCTGATGGATGCGGCGTTCCGCTCGGCGGGCGACGAGGCAGGACTCGCCCGGATCGCCGGCGAGGTTGCCGAACTTGCCTCGGGATTCCCGCTCTACGTATCACCAGCGGCGTGAACGCGGCGGGTACGAGGAGCGCCGGTCTTCGGACCGGCATCGCCCGCGCAGCGGGCGAAACTCCAATCACTCCCCAGAAAAGACGGGAGTTTCGCTCCCCTCTGGGGAGCGATGCCGGTGTGAACACCGGCGCTCCAGGCGGCGAAACTCCCACGGCTGATCACCCTGACGGTGCGTATCCCGGTGCACCAAGCGGGACCCAACCCCGGGAGCACCCACTTGCGCGGAGGCAGCGGGGATGAGTCGGTCGGCTGATTTTCTCGGTCCCCGCGGGGCGCTCTCCGAATCGCTCCCCGGCTTCGAGCACCGCGCCGGCCAGGTGGAGATGGCCGCGCGGGTCGAAGAGACGTTGAACGGCGACGGCGCGCTGATGATCGAGGCGGGAACCGGTATCGGCAAATCGTTCGCTTATCTCATCCCGGCGCTGCTGTGCGGGGAGCGGGTCGTGATTTCCACCGCAACCAAGAACCTTCAGGATCAGCTCTTCGAGAAGGATTTGCCCCAACTGCAGCGCATTCTGGGAAGCCGGGTTCCCGCGGCCCGCATGAAGGGACGCGAAAACTACCTGTGCCGGCTGGAATGGCAGAAATTCCAGACGGAGCCGGATCTGAAACTCGACTCCCGGCGAAAAGCGGATCTCCGGCGGATCGCTGCCTGGGCGGAAAAAACCAGGACGGGAGACCGCGACGAGATCCGCGGACTCCGGGGGCCCATCGATTTCTGGCGTGGAATCTCCACCGTTTCCGAGAACTGCATTGGTCGCCGCTGCCCTCACTACGAGGAGTGCCACCTGACGACCCTGCGGAAACAGGCTCACTCCAGTCAGATCCTGATCGTGAACCACCACCTGCTCATCGCGGATCTGATCGTGCGGCAGACCGATTTCGGCGAGGTGCTGCCCGAATACGACCACCTGATCGTGGACGAGGCCCACCGGCTCGAAGATGCCGCCACCCACGGGTTTTCGAGCACGCTCTCCGGGGCGGCGGCCGACCGGCTTGCCACCGATCTCACCCGTTTCCTCAGGAGGGCGGCTCCCGGCCTCGCATCCCCCCCGGCTATCAGGAAGCTCAAGCGCTCTTACCGCGAACTCTTCGAAATACTCGCTCCCGAACACGATGACCGGCCGCGCCTGTTCGATCCGGACACCCTTCCTGCTGAGGCGAAGGAACACGAAGAGTCGGCGTCTTTGCAACTCGGGGAACTCGAGAGCCATCTTCAGAAGGTCCGGGAGGCTTTCAGAGGGAACCCACCGCCCGACGAAAGTGACGGCGAGGCCGGCGCCGATCGGTTCCTGAAGCGCGTCATCGAGTTCCGTTCCGAGTTGGGGGCGCTGCTCGCGCCGCGCTCCGACTACGTCCACTGGAGCGTTTTCCGTGGAGACGGCGAGCGTTGGGAGAGCGGAAAGGGAAGGTCCGCGAACCGGGGCGGGCGTACCTGCTTCGCGAGTGCGGCCCCCGTGCATCCCGGCGGCGAACTGCAACAGGGGTTGTTCCGCCCCCTGAAGTCCTGCGTCCTGACTTCCGCGACGCTGGCGCTCGACGGTGGCTTCGACTATGCCGCCGATGCCCTCGGCGTGACGAAGACGGCGGGGAGCGTCGTTCCTTCACCCTTCCGGTTCGAGGATCAGGCGCGGCTCTACGTCCCGCGCGATCTGGTGGATCCCCGCCATCCGGGGTTTCAGGATGCCGCCGCCGAGCGGATTCTCCATTTGGTAGGCGCCAGTCGGGGTCGGGCCCTCATCCTGTTCACGAGTTGGGGCAACCTCGAGCGGATCGGCCGGGTCCTCAGTGGAGCCTGTCCCTTCCCCGTGTTGCGGCAGCAGCGGGGCGGTGGACACGCTGCCTTGGTGGACACCTTCCGGAAGACACCGAATGCGGTGCTGCTGGGAGTGCGCTCGCTCTGGGAGGGGGTGGACATCCCGGGAGAAGCACTCACCCTGCTCGTGATCGACAAGTTGCCATTCCCCGTTCCGTCGGATCCGCTGCAAAAGGCGCGCGCCGACCGGGCCGAAGCGGCCACCGGCGACGGATTCACCAACTATTCGGTGCCACAGGCGGCGCTCACCCTGAAGCAGGGGCTCGGCCGGCTCATCCGGACGCAACAGGATGTCGGGCTCGCCGCCGTGCTGGACTCCCGCCTGCTGCGCATGGGCTACGGTCGCCGCCTGCTGCGGAGCCTGCCCCCCTTCCCGTTAACGACGAGTCTCGAAGAGGCGACCGCTTTCCTGGAGTCCCTGCCGTGAATCTGCCCCCGCTCGCCGAGCGCATCGCCGCGGTGCGCGACCGGATCTCCGAGAGTTGCCGCCGGGCCGGTCGGGACCCGGCGGGTGTCCGGCTGGTAGCCGTCTCGAAGACGCGGCCGGCTTCGGACATCGAAGCGGCGGCTGCACTCGGAATTACCGACTTTGGAGAGAATCGGATTCAGGAGGCGGCCGCCAAACTGCCGACCCTCCAGGTTTCGATTACCCCGCACTTGATCGGACATCTCCAGCGCAACAAGGCGCGGCAGGCGGCGGGACTGTTTCCCGTAATCGAGTCCGTGGACAGCGTCTCCTTGGCCACCCGGTTGAGCGGAATGGTCGTCCAGGGGGTCGTGCCGCCTGGAGGGCCCCCAATTCGTGTTCTGGCTCAGGTGGATCTCGCCAGGGAGTCCACCAAATCCGGAATCCCGGAGCCGGACCTGCCTCGCTCTTTGGAGGCGCTGTCCGGATTGGCGGGACTTCGGCTCGCCGGGCTCATGTTGATTCCCCCGTACGATCCCGACCCGGATGCCGCCCGCCCGTGGTTTGTCCGCCTTCGGGAACTCGGGCGGCGGTTTGCGGAGGCGGGGCTCTTACCGCGTGACCCCGAGCTTTCGATGGGTATGAGTCACGACTACGAGGCGGCGATCGCCGAGGGCGCCACCACGATCCGCGTCGGAACCGCGATCTTCGGCCCCCGCAGCACCTGAATCGCGGGCGCCGACGGCCGGTGAGGCCCTTCCTACCGGACCGGGATGAAGAAACGGTCCCAGCGGGTCCGGGAAAAGAACCTCACTGGCAGCAGGAGCAGATCCACAAACCGCTGGGAGAGTCTGGTCTCGAGGTATTCCTCGCGCGGCGCCCCGTAGGACCAGTAGATGAAGAGACCCTTGCCTTTGACGTTTTCGGCGGGGAGTGCGCCCCAGTAACGGCTGTCGTCGCTGTTGTCCCGATTGTCCCCCATCATGAAATAGTGCCCTTCCGGGACCCGGTACTCGCGCACTGCCGACTGGCCGCCGTGAACGAAGCTGGTGTAGTCCTCGGGCAGCAGATCGCCGTCGACGAGAACTTGCCGCCTTCCGATCTGGAGCGTCTCGCCCGGGAGTCCCACGACCCGCTTGATGAAATCCCGATCCGGTTCCTGGGGGAACTTGAACACGACCACATCGCCCCGCTCGATGTCGCGCGACGGCAGCAGGCTGGGGCCGCCGTCGTGGTACAGCATCTTGTTGACCATCAGGTGATCGCCGATCAGCAGGTTGTCCTGCATGGAGCCGGTTGGGATCTTGAACGCCTGGAAAACGAACGTGCGGACGAACAGCGCGAGAATCACCGCGGCGCAGATCGACTCGAAGTACTCTCGAGTCGACGAACGCGGGCGGGCGGTCGCGGGATCGGACATGGCTGCCTGGTCAGCTTCCGTCCGGGCAGCCTGTGGGCGAGGTGGCGTGAGCGCCGAGAGCGGTGAGGCCCAGTTCTCCCGGTGGGGGCCCGGCTGACGAGGCGCGCGAGGGAGGAGCCCCCACCGGGAGAACTGGCCCGGGTGTATTTCGACCGAAGCGCAACGCTGAGCGACGCGAAGCGCCAGTTCTCCCGGTGGGGGGGCGGTTCAGCCGGGATGCATCGCCGCTCGAGCCCCCATCGGGAGAACTGGGCCGCGCCACTTCGTCCATAGGCTGCCAGGCCGGAGTCGTCGTCTCTTCCGGGTAACCGACCACGGTGGTAACCGTCTCGGGGTCGAAGGAAACGAGGCCGAGCGCAGCGTCCGGAGCCTCAGGAAAGAGCAACTGGGGAACGATTTCGTAGATGCCGGCCTCGAGCCCCGCGCAGGAAACTACGGCGAAGAGATTGGATTCGTTCACCTGGCCCAGCATGCTCGTGGGGATGCGCACGGTGGCGGCGATTTCGCTGATGCCCGGTTGGCAGGCCAGAGCGTCCTGTGTGGTTTCGCCCGGTGTGAGCCAGACGGCAAGTCGCAAATCACGCGGCTCCCTCGCTTCGCCGATGACGAGGCGAACGTCCACGCGCCGGACGCTGGGCCGAAGGGCGGGGTCGAGTTCGATCTGCAGCCGCTGCCCGTAGGTCTCCCGAAGCCCCTGGGCGGATATCGGCTCGGTGGTGATCTGCGCCGTGTCGAGGAGCAGCGATTCCGGCCCTTCCACGGCGAGTTCAAGCGGGTCGATTTCGACGCTATGGATCTCGAAACCGGTCGCGGGCTGACCGAGTACGCGCGGACTCACCCGCACGGTACTGGTCAAGGTGCGGTCAAGGCGCAAGACGACCTGGGAAGGATCCACGCGCATGACCTGCACGCCTGAAGGGGCTTCGACCGACTCCGTTCCGAGAAACCAGGTGCGCTCGCCCGGGGCTTCTCCCGTGAGATCCAGCCGCGCACGGAGTCCCTGGAGGGGTGCGTCGCGCAGTTGGCCGGACGCCCCGCGAAGTCGCACGTCCACCTCCTGGACCGATTGGTTCACGACCTCGAGTCCGGAAGGGACGTTGACGAGCTCGAGGGGTGTCGAAACGAGAACTTCGGCCCCCCGCTCGTCCGCGACAAAGAACCAAAGACCGAAGGCGAGCCCGAGCGCCACGATTCCCCGCAACATTTCGACCGCACGAAAGGGTCCGGGTCCGGTAACGGACTTGCTCATCGGACGATCTCCGGACTCGAAACGCGCCGGGCGGGCGCGGGTGCGGAGGCGCCCCCCGACGAGGCCGGACGCGACCTCGCCAGCTCCGCCTCCAGATCGGCGCGATCGGCAACGGGAACGATCCGGCCGCTGGACACCACGCTTGCCTGTCCGGTCTCCTCGGACACGACGAGCACCGTGGCGTCCGCCTCTTCGGTGAGGCCGAGGGCGGCGCGGTGGCGGGTGCCGCCCACGCTTTCTTCGACGTCGTGCCGCGAAAGGGGCAGGACGCAGCGGGCTGCGACGATCCGGCCGCCACTCACGATGGCGGCCCCGTCGTGAAGCGGGGAGGTGGGCTGGAAGAGCGAGACGAGCAGTTCCGAACTGAGCTTGGCATCCAGCGGCATGCCGGAATCGGCGTAGCTCTTGAGGCCGATATTCCCCTGCCAAACCACGATGGCCCCGACCCGATGTCGAGAGAGCTCGGTGGCGGCTTCGACCAGTGTTGCGATGGTTGCGCGCTGTGGGTCCAGGTCCCGGCGCCGCCCGCGGAGGAAACCGCTGCCACCGACCTGGGCCAGACCGGTTCTGATTTCTGCCTGGTAGAGGACGATGATCGCGATTCCCAGGTAGGGGAGTGTGTTGCGCACGATCCACTGGACGGTGGTGAGCCCAAGCTGGCTCGACCCGGTGAGTAGCAGCAGGCCGCCAACAATCACGGTGCCGAAGGCCATCTGAGAAGCGCGCCGGCCCTCGATGAGCTTCAGCAACACGTAGATCGCGCCGGCCACCAGGATGATGTCCAGGACATCGGTCCAGGACATGCGCGCTGCGAGCGTTTCGGCCAGGTCGAGGATCGTCTCGGTCAATCTGGGAAACTACCGGCGCCAGGAGCCCGCCGTTAGCAGCCGGTGGTGGAACCCGGGTGAGCGCCGAGGCCGCCAGTTCTCCCGGTGGGGGCGAGGCGCCCGGCTGACAAGGCGCGTGAGGGAGGAGCCCCCACCGGGAGAACTGGCCCGGGTGTATTTCGACCGAAACGCAACGATGAGCGGCGCGCAGCGACGCGGTTCAGCCGGGATGGATCGCCGGCCGAGCCCCCACCGGGAGAACTGGGCCGCGCGGGTTTCACCACAGGCTGTTAGCACCTAAGTTGCGCCGCCGGGTTCAGGCACCAGAGGAGGAGTGATGGCAACCCGGCCGGGCACTGTCTGCGGGGCGGGATCCGGAGACTCCACGTCGGGCGCCGCCGGAGCGGGCGCGGGTTCGGGAAGGGTTTTTCCTTCGAGGACGAGCTGGACTTCCTCGGAATTCAACACTTCGCGCTCAAGGAGCGCCTCGGCCACCGCCGCCAGCCGGTCTCGGTTTTTCTCGAGAAGTTCCTTCGCGCGGTGGTAGGCGTCGTCCACGATGCGGTGAACTTCCGTATCGATCGCCTTGGCGGTGCTCTCGCTGTAGTCCTTTCGGGCTGCAAGGTCGCGACCCAGGAACACTTCGTGGCCCGTTCGGTCAAACGAAACTGGTCCGAGGACTTCGCTCATGCCCCACTCGCAGACCATGCGTCGCGCCAGGTCGGTTGCCTTCTGGATATCGTCAGACGCTCCGGTCGTGACCTGGCCCAGGAAGATCTCCTCGGCCAGTCGGCCACCCATCTTCACCGCGATCATTGCCTCGACGTAATCCCGGTCGTGGGTGTGCCGATCACTCTCGGGCAGCAGCATCGTGACTCCCATCGCCATCCCGCGCGGAATGATGCTCACCTTGTGCAGGGGGTCGGCTTTTGTGAGCAGCGCCGCCACGACCGCGTGTCCGGCCTCGTGATACGCGGTGGTGCGCTTTTCGTCCGGAGTCATGATGACCGACCGGCGTTCCGCTCCCATGAGGACCTTGTCCTTCGCCTGCTCAAAATCCTCCATGCGCACGTTTTTCTGGGAATGGCGTGCGGCGCTCAGGGCTGCCTCGTTCACCAGGTTGGCGAGGTCCGCGCCGGAGAAACCGGGAGTGCCGCGGGCGATGATGCTGAGGTCAACATCGGATTCGAAGGGAACGCGGGCGCTGTGGACTTTGAGAATTCCCTCGCGACCCCTGATGTCGGGGAGGGACACCACGATCCGTCGATCGAATCGCCCCGGGCGCAGCAGCGCCGGATCGAGAACGTCCGGCCGGTTCGTGGAAGCGATCAGGATGACGCCATCGTTGGACTCGAAGCCGTCCATCTCGACCAGCAACTGGTTCAGAGTCTGCTCGCGCTCGTCGTGTCCACCACCGAGCCCCGCCCCCCGCTGGCGCCCGACGGCGTCGATCTCGTCGATGAAAACGATGCAGGGGGCGTTCTTCTTCCCCTGTTCGAAGAGGTCGCGAACCCGACTCGCCCCAACCCCCACGAACATCTCGACGAAATCCGAGCCGCTGATCGTGAAGAAGGGGACACTGGCCTCCCCGGAGATGGCGCGGGCCAGCAGTGTCTTCCCGGTCCCGGGAGGCCCCATGAGCAGTACACCCTTGGGAATCCGCCCACCGAGTCGCTGGAATTTCTGAGGTTCCTTCAGGAAATCGATGATCTCCTGCAGCTCTTCTTTCGGCTCGTCGACGCCGGCCACATCCTTGAAGGTGACCTTCTTCTGCTGGTTGGAAGTCAGCTTGGCGCGACTGCGCCCGAACGACATGGCGCGGTTTCCCGGCGCCTGCATCTGGCGGATGAGGAAGAAGAACAGGCCGACGATGAGCAGGATCGGCAGCCAACTCAGCAGCGTCATGACCCATGAGGTGCGGCTGGCGTCATCGGCCTCCACATTGATTCCGCGTTCCAGCAGGGTAGAGACCAGGCCCTCCATTTCGGGCGCGAAGGTCCGAAACGCCTTGCCGTCGACGCCGGTCCCGGTGATCTCGCTCCCGGCGCCGGTGCCGCTGATCCGAACATCGGCGATCTTGTCCTCCTCCACCCGCTGCATGAACTGGGTGAAGGAGAGTTCGTTCTCCTGCTCGGAGATACGGCTCGAGACGTTCCAGAACAGGATCAGAACGAGCGAGGCCGTCAGCCAGAACATCAGGTTCTTCATCGTCGAACTCATCCCGATCTCAGCGCCCCGGCATTAACAGCCTGTGGTGAAACCCACGTGAGCGCCGAGACGGGCGAGGCCCAGTTCTCCCGGTGGGGCCAGTCCTCCCGGTGGGGGCCCGGCTGACAAGGCGCGCGAGGGAGGAGCCCCCACCGGGAGAACTGGCCCGGGTGTATTTCGACCGAAGCGCAACGCGGAGCCCCGCGAAGCGGGGCGGTTCAGCCGGGATGCATCGCCCGTCGAGCCCCCACCGGGAGAACTGGGCCGCGTGGGTTTTGCCACGGGCTGTTTGTTCCGGTCTGTCATACGCAGGAAGTCCGGGCAAATTATAGGTTGCGCCCGGTCCCGGACCGGTACCGGGCTCCAGACGCGGATCGCGATCCGCGGTCACGCCGTCAAATCGGCGTGGCTCAAGCTGCATCGGGGCCACTCGCGCTCGTGGTTTCGGCAGGGGAAACGGTCAACACCCGGTGTTTCAAACGCACGACCACCCCCGGCAGATCCAGCGAGGATCCTCCGCGCCCGGCGCGGACCAGGCGCAGCACCGCTTCGATGTGTACGGCGCCGATGCGGCGCAGGTTCCCCCGGGCGATCCGGAGTCCTTCGCGAACGAGGCGGCGCGCCAGCGCCGGATGGGCTGCCGCAAGTTCGGCGACCCCAAAGCGCACCTCGGCGGATCTCCCACGCCTCACGATGTCGGCGACGTCGGTGAAACGGCGGGAGGTGATTTCGCTCAGCCATTCTTCGTCGTCCCTGAGGAGCGAGGCCGTCCGGCCCAGCGCCGCTTCCACTTGTGGGTTCACCGAGTCCTTGAGGAGTGGGAGGACCTGGTGCCGGATTCGGTTCCTCGCGAATTCGTCAAGCTCGTTCGATGGATCGGCATAGAACGGCCAACCCTCCTCCTCGACGACCTGGACGAGGATCGTCCGGGAGACCGAAAGCAGCGGCCGGACGATCGCGATGCCTCTTTTGTCCCCGCGGATGGGCGCCATGGCGCCGAGTCCCAGAGTCCCGGCGCCCCGCACCAGTTGCAGCAATACGGTTTCGGCCTGGTCGGTAAGCGTGTGCCCGAGGAGGACCGCGCCTGCGTCCCGTTCCCGGGCGATTTCAGCGAAGAAGTCAAGCCTTTCGAGCCTGCCGGCTTCTTCGACAGAGCGGCCCTCCCGTTTCGCGCGGGCGCCGACATCCCGCCGGGCGCTGAAGAAGTCCATCCCGAGCGAGGCCGCCACGGTTCTCGCGAACTCGGCCTGTTCCGCTGAATCCGGCCGCAGCAGGTGGTCGAGGTGTGCGACAACAAGCTGCGGCCCGCCGGTTCTACCGCAGAGGCCGCCCGGCGCCCCGAGCAGATGGAGGAGTGCCGTTGAGTCCACACCTCCGGAAAACCCGACGAGGACGGACCGGTTCCCGGCGTCGTCCGGAAACCAATCCAGAGCGGCCTTGAGCGCATCCCGGAGGGACCGCAGAACACGGTCCCGCGAACCTCGCGCCCCCGAAGGGGACTTCCCGGCGACCCCGGGATCAGGATTCGCCGGAGCCTCCATCCCTTTTCTCTGTTGGCGCCTGCGGCTCTGGAGGAAGCGGTTCGATACGCAGGCGGGTAATCCGGTGGCGCTCCACGGCCATTACCCTGAGTGCGGCCCCGGGGATCGGGACGGTCTCGCCCTCCTTCGGAATCCGGCCGGTGTGCGCGAGAACGAATCCCGCCACTGTGTCGTAGTCGTCCCCCTGCGGGATCTCGATCCTTTCGTGCAAGCCTTCCGGACGAGTTCCATGACCAACTCCATAACCACCTCCATGCTGGGCGAGCTCGGCGTTCGCCTCGGAAACGGTCAGGGTGCCGTCGAACACGAAGCTGCCTCCCGGGCCCGGCGCGCTCTCTCCGGGCCACGGGCCACGGATGGCTTCAAGGAGTGAGCTCGAAGTAACCAGCCCCTCGACGCCCCCATGTTCATCCACCACGATCAGCATGCGGCAGGATTGTTCGCGCATCTGGACGAGCGCCTGGGCGAGGGTGGCGGTTCCGGGAGAGAAGCGGGCCGCCGTCAGGTGATTCTCCACCCGGAAGTCAGCCCCGGCGTCGAGAGCCGGGAGAACTTCACGAAGATCCATGACGCCCCGGATATCGTCGAGGGTGCTCCCTACTACCGGAAGCCGGGTGTGCCCATGCTGGCGAAAGAGCCGCATGGTGTCCGAAACGCCCGCATCGGAAGAGACTGCCACGATGGCCCGCCTGGGTGTCATGACTTCGGTGAGCCGTCGTCCGGTGGCGTCGGCAAGTTGCACCAAAACCTGCTTTTCGACGACGTTGGTGTCCGGGGGCCCGAAACGAAGGCTCTCTCGCATCTCGGCGGCGCTGATGGTTTCTTCCCGCGCCGGCCGCGAGATACCGAAGGCCCCCAGGAGCTTCGTGACCAGCCAGGACAGCGCGGCAGCAATGGGGCCGAGAAGCCATAGCAGCCCCTGCACCGGGCGAACCATGCTCAGCGACCACCTCTCGGAGTGGCGGGAGGCGATGCTCTTCGGCAACATCTCGCCGAAAACGAGGAGTGCGGCTCCGACGAGGAGTGTCGCGAGGGTTGCCGCGCGAGCCCGCTCTTCGTTCGTTTCGGCTCCCGCGGAAAGAACCACCGTGGCCAGCACTCCTGCGAGCACGTTGGCGAAGACGTTGCCCGTCAGAACCGCTCCCAAGAACCGCTCTGGATGCTCGGCAACCCGAATCACGGCGGCGGCCTTCCGGTTTCGCACTGCCATGACGCGCAGTCGGTGCAACCGCACCGCCATGAAGGCGGTTTCCGATCCCGAGAAGAAGGCCGAAAGGATCAGTACTCCGAGGAGCGCCGCCGCGAGGGCCCAGGTCACGAGCGGCTAGCAGCCTGTGGTGAAACCCACGTGAGCGCCGAGGCCGGCGAGGCCCAGTTCTCCCGGTGGGGGTCCGGCTGACAAGGCGCGTGAGGGAGGAGCCCCCACCGGGAGAACTGGCCCGGGTGTATTTCGACCGAAACGCAACGATGAGCGGCGCGCAGCGACGCGATTCAGCCGGGATGGATCGCCGGCCGAGCCCCCACCGGGAGAACTGGGCCGCGTGGGTTTTGCCACAGGCTGCTAGATCCTGGGATCCTCGCAGGCTAGGCTACTCAAGTGGGAGTCCCGGCCGTCTCTCCCGGCCGCAAGACCCGGTACCTGGTGTCCCGTTGAACCGGAGTAAAACCGGCCTCCCTGATCAGAACCTGCACCTCGTCGATGCTCGTCCGATTGATGAAACCAGTGCACGCGTGGACGTTTTCTTCGAGCAGGGTGCCCCCGAAGTCGTCGGCGCCCCAGTGAAGGCCGACCTGGCCGGCTTTTTTGCCCTCGCTGAACCAGGATGCCTGGATGTGATCGAAGTTGTCCAGCACGAGGCGTGCGACCCCGAGGATCCGGAGGTAGTCGTTCGGTCCCGCGTAGTGGGGAATCTTCCGGACCAGGGGAGTATTTCCGGGTTTGAAGCTCCAGGGCACGAACGCCGTGAATCCATGGAACTCATCCTGCAACTCGCGGATGCTCAACAGGTGCGTGACGATGTCCTCGTTTGTCTCTACGTGGCCGTACATCATGGTTGCAGTGCTCACAAACCCGACGGCGTGAGCCTCCCGATGGATGTCGAGCCAGGAGCCGGCTCCTCCCTTCTTGTGCGACACCTTCCGCCGCACCCGGTCGCTCAGAATCTCGGCGCCACCTCCCGGCAGCGTGTCCTGGCCCGCCTCCTTGAGCCGGGTCAGAACTTCACGAGTGCTGAGGCCGCTGACTTTCGCCATGCCTTCGATCTCAACAGCCGACCAGTAGTGCGGCGTCACGTCCGGAAACCGATCTCGCGTTCCGCGGACGAGATCCAGGTAGTAGTCGAGCGGCAAGGACTCGTTCACCCCACCCTGGAGGAGCACCGTCGTGGCTCCCTGTTCGACGGACTTGCCGATTCGATCCAGCATCTCCTCGACGGAGTACGTATATGCCTCCGCATGCCCTGGGGGTCGGTAGAAGGCGCAGAACGTGCAATCCACCTCACAGACATTCGTGTAGTTGGGATTCGTATCCACCACGAAGGTGACTTCCCGCTCAGGGTGCCGGCGAAAGCGGTCGTGATTCGCAAGTTCTCCGAGAAAGAGAAGAGGAGCCTCGTCCATCAACCAAATCGCGTCGGTTTCGGAGAGACGCTCGCGGCATTCCGTCTTGCGCCGCATCCGGTCCATCGCACTGTTCAACATGATGCGCCGTTTGTCTCCTTAAAAGCCTGTGGACAAGGTGAGGTGAGCGCCGAGAGCGTCACTTTGTCCACTGGCTGCTTATGCCTCCGCAGAGGGAATCAGATTGCTTTCGCTTACAAGTCGCCGGAAGGTTTCGAAACCTCGACGTTCCGATTCACCAAACCGGTAGGTGAAATCGGAGAGATACCGGGCGATGGCCGCCCGATCACCCAGCGGCCCCGCCGCCTCGACGGCAATCTCCGGGATCCTCTCGATGCCACGCCCGAGGGATTTGGCGATCGTTTCGTAGAGCTGCGACCGTTTGGCCGAAGTCAATGACTTTCTGGCGCTCCAGATCGCGAACACGAAGGGAAGTCCGGTCCATTCCTGCCAGCAGGAAGCAAGGTCGAAACGGAAGGAGAATCTTGGGTCGGGCCGTTCCCGCTCCCGAAGGGCCTCGTCACCGATCAGAAGCAGGGCGTCGTGCTCCCGAGTTACCCCCGCGCGGTACTCGGGTAGCTCGATGGAAAGTCGCCCCTCCAACCAGAGGCGGAGAAGCAATACCGAAGTCGAAGTCTCTTTTGTGATTTCGACGACCTTTCCCCCGAGCTGCTCCGGCGGACACCGGGAGAGCAGGAACACGCTTCCCGCCTGCTTGCGGCAAGCGATCCCGAAGGCGCCCCGCGCGTCCCCGAGTGGCGAATACCGCTTTTCATTGCGGAGCAGATCCCCTACCGAAAGGAGTCCGGCGTCGAGCTCGGAGGCTGTCGCCAGGCGCCCGATCTCCGACGGAGAGGCCCGGAAGACACGAAGGCCCGGAAAGGGCTCAAAGGGCTGGGTGTTCAGGTAGGCGAGTTGCCCGAGCAGCAGGCGCACTACGGAGCGGATGGCGGGGGGCTTTGTCCGAACCGGCCCGCGGTCGGATACCGCGTGGTTCCGGGTTGGTATCCAGCGCCAAAGTGCGGCGTGGGCTGGCGGGACACGGTGGATCGGATTGCCACCGCTGTCAGGCAGCCTCCCAGACTTGCACCACGTTGTACAGGGCGTCGCGCTCCACGGGAGTCTTCCCGGCGTCTCGAATCATCCGGACCAATCGTTCACGGGCCAGGCCAACGGGACTCGTCGCCTGCGCGAAGTGGGCGATCTTTTCTTCGCCGATCGTCCCATCGAGGTCACTCGCTCCGAAGTTCAGCGCCATTCCCGCCGAGTCCTCACCCAGCATCACCCAGTAGGCCTTGATGTGGGGGAAGTTGTCGAGGAGCAGGCGGGAGCAAGCGACGGTTCGGAGATCCTCGAGTACCGACGCCTGACGCTCGGCGAGCCCCGTGTTCCCCGGTTGGAGCGCGAGCGGGATAAACGATTGAAAACCGACATCGGACGGGCCGCGGTCGTCCTGTGCTTCCCGGAGCTGGATCATGTGATCCACGCGCTCCCCGAGCGTCTCGATGTGCCCGTACAGCAGGGTCGCGTTCGTCATGATCCCCAAACGATGAGCGGCCCGGTGGACTTCGAACCACTTTCCCCGACCGATCTTGGTCTTGAACGTTTCCTTGCGGACACGGTCTGAGAACACCTCGGCCCCCCCACCGGGAAGGGTGTTGAGGCCCGCCTCCTGAAGCCGGATCAGGATGTCCTCGATGGTGGTTTTCTCCAGTCGGGCAAACCAGTCGATTTCGACGGCTGTCCACGCCTTGATCTGAACTCTCGGAAATTGACGGTGAATCTCGCTAACGATCTCGAGATACCGGGCGAAGGGCCACTTGGGGTGCAGGCCGCCGACGATATGAACCTCCGAGAGCTCCTCGGACACTTGGGCGAGGACTTCCTCGAGGGACTGCTCGTAGGCGTGCGCATCGCCCGGTTTCGCGGCGAAATCACAGAAGACGCAGGACAGCACGCACAGGTTGGTCGGGTTGATCTGCCGGTTCACGACAAACTGGACCCGGTCGCCATTGCGCGCTCTGGCGGCATGGTCGGCCATCCGCGCCAGCGCCGGCAAATCAACGGTCTGGAGCAGTGTGATCCCGTCGTCGAAGGCGAGGCGATCGCCGGCGAGCACCTTCTCCCAGATGGGGACCAGGGCTCGGTCGCGAAACGCGACGCCTTCGGCAAGCAACACAGGAGATCTCCAAAGCGAAACGCTCGGGAAAGAGGCCGGGTGCACTGGGCATCCCGGACTCAAACGGGCCTTGATGGCGGGCCGAAAATCGTAGCATGAGAACGTCGGCCTTCATTCAGGCCCCCATGGCGCAATGCCACCCACGCTAGGAGCGCCGGTCTTCAGACCGGCATCGCTCCCCAGCGGGGAGCGAAATTCCCATCGCCAATTCTCCGTGTGGCGCAGCAGGCAACGAGGATGGCGCAACGCCACCCGCGCGTCCGCACGGCGTTTCGCCGTCCCCGCTCAGGCATGGTTCATCGGCGAGGGTAGCGGCGGGAGTTTCGCGGCCTGCGGCCGCGATGCCGGTCTGAAGACCGGCGCTCCTTGCCAATTACCCGCATGTCGCCGCGGGCAATCGAGGTTGGCGCAACGCCACCCGCGCGTCCGCACGGCGTTTCGCCGTCCCCGCTCAGGCGTGGTTCATCGGCGGGCATGGCGGCGGGAGTTTCGCGGCCTGCGGCCGCGATGCCGGTGTGAACACCGGCGCTCCTTGCCAATTCTCCTCGTGTTCGCCGCGGGCAATCGAGATGGCGCAACGCCACCCGCGCGTCCCCACGGCGTTTCACCGTCCCCGCTCAGGCGCGGTTCATCGGCGAGCATGGCGGCGGGATTTCGCGGCCTGCGGCCGCGATGCCGGTCTGAAGACCGGCGTTCCTGCCTGCGTTCCCAGCCTTTGCGCAGCGGTGCTGGCCAGTCCGTTTTCAGTGGATCGCTAGCGGGTCTCTTCCTCGCGCCACCCGGGGGCGTCCCCGAGCCCGAGCACGCCCAGCACCTTGTCGCAAAAGCCGTCCACGACCTCAGACATCGTGCCTGGATTTCGATACCAGGGCGGGGCCACCGGCATCACGATTCCCCCCGCTTCAGAGATCGCGAGCGCGTTGCGCAACGTGATGGTGGACCAAGGGGTTTCGCGCACGCAGAGCACAAGGCGCATGCGTTCCTTGAGGGCGACCTGAGCCGCACGAGTAATCAGGGTGTCGGCGATGCCGTTTGCCACTTTGCCGAGCGTCGAGAGGCTGCATGGGATGAGAACCAGCGCGTCGTAGCGGTTGGAACCCGACGACCACGGCGCCGCGAGATCGGAGTCCCGATGGACACGTCGCACATCTCCTTTCAGGTCGTTCAATGTGAGGCCCATTTCGAGCCGCAGTACCTCCTCACCCCATTGGGAGACGATCAGGTGTTTTTCCCCGGGGCAGCGCTTCAGGAAGCGAACGCCGTACACGGCCCCCGAGGAGCCCGAGATTCCTACGACAATTCTCATGATCCGGCAATGGGAGTACGAGAGAGCAGTACGCCCAGAAAGACGACGCCCCCAAGAATCGAGTTCGCCTGAAAGAACGCGAAATTCACATGGTGCCGGAGCCGATGCTGCACGACGAAGAGAATCCCGGCGAGGACAAAGAACATACCTGACAAGACGCCGTAAAGCGACGTGGAGAAGAGAATGATGAGGGTGCAGAAGGCAAAGCCGTGCAACCCGGCGGCAACCCGCAGGGCGCGGCGACGTCCGATAGCCGCCGGCAGGGAGAAGACGCCGGTCTTCCGGTCAGAGTCTTCGTCCAGAGTCGCGTACAGAATGTCAAAACCGGCAGACCAGAATGCGGTAAAGGCGGCCAACGTCAGGATCGGAAAGAGGCCCCGCCATTCGAGGGCCACGGCGTAAAAGCCGCAGAGCGGGCCCAGCGCGAGCGTGAGGCCGAGACCAAGATGCGCCCACCTGGTGAAACGCTTCAGGAGTGGATAACCGAAGAAAGCCAACAGCGGAACGGGGCTGATCAGGAGACAGCGCGGGGAAATGGCCCATGCGGCCGCGAGGGACACGGCAAACGAGAGCGTGGCGACCAGCACCGCGCCCCCGAGCGTGATCTTTCCGGTCGGCAGCGCTCGTGTCGCGGTACGCGGATTCTGCGCATCAAGGTGGCGATCCAGAATTCGATTGAGCCCCATCGCCGTTGTGCGAGCCCCGGTGGCGGCTATCAGAATCAACACCGCGGTACGAAGAGTCAGCGGGGGTTCAGCCAACAGTGCGCCAGCGTAAATGAGGGGTACCGAAAACAGCGTATGTTCGATCTTGAGATAGTCGGCCCATACCCTGATGCGGTTCACGATGGCATCTCGCAGGTTATCCGGAGCGCTCGACACGAGTTTGTTCCTGATACCGGCTGCCTGACACTGGCTGAGAGATGAGCGAAGTGGTCAGAAAGCCTAACAGCCGGTGGTGGAACCCGGGTGAGCGCCGAGGCCGGCCAGTTCTCCCGGTGGGGGCGAGGCGCCCGGCTGACAAGGCGCGTGAGGGAGGAATACCCGGTGTATTTCGACCGGAACGCAACGATGAGCGGCGCGAAGCGACGCGGTGAACAGCCGGTGGTGGAACCCGCGTGAGCGCCGAGGCCGGCGAGACACCCGGCTGACAAGGCGCGTGAGGGAGGAATACCGGGTGTATTTCGACCGAAACGCAACGATGAGCGGCGCGTAGCGACGCGCTCAGCCGGGATGGATCGCCGGCCGAACGCCGCGTGGGTTTCATCACCGGCTGTTTGGCCGGGATGGATCGCCGGCCGAGCCCCCACCGGGAGAACTGGGCCGCCTGGATTTCGCCACCGGCTGTTAACAGCCGGTGGACAAAGTGGCGTGAGCGCCCGGGCCCCCACCGGGAGAACGGGGCCGTGTGAATTCGTCCATAGGCTGCCAGCAGATGATTCGTTCCGTCTCTTGATGCTGCGTTCGGACCTCTACAACGTCTGTCGGTAAGGTTGACCGAGATTCTGAGGTAGTGCTACGCTGCGTTTGCGGGATGCACGACGGCGGCGTCTTGCCGCCTTGTTTCCATCCGTTGGTATTCTCGCGAAAGGTGAATAGACCCGTAATGAAGAAAAAAACCAGGCGGTCAGCAAAGAAAGCTACACGCAAGAAAGCGGCGGTGCGTGTGACGTCGCGCAGCAAAGTCACGCGTAAGAAGGTCGCTCGTAAGAAGGTCGCTCGTAAGAAGACTGCCGCGCGCGGGAGTGCCGCACGGCTGTCGGTAGTGAGGAAGGCGACACGCAAGAAAGCAACCCGGAAACGACTGACTCGCAAGGTAACAGCGCGCAAGAAAGCGACACGCAAGAAGGTGACCCGTAAGGCGGCGACCCGGAAGAAGGTGACGCGCAAGAAGGTGACGCGCAAGAAGGTCGGCCGGAAGAAGACGACCCGGAAGAAGACGACCCGTAGGGTGGCGACCCGGAAGAAGGTGACGCGCAAGAAGGTCGGCCGGAAGAAGACAGCCCGGAAGAAGACGACCCGGAAGAAGACGACCCGTAGGGTGGCGACCCGGAAGAAGGTGACGCGCAAGAAGGTCGGCCGGAAGAAGACAACCCGTAAGGCGGCGACCCGGAAGAAGGTGACGCGCAAGAAGGTCGGCCGGAAGAAGACAACCCGGAAGAAGACGACCCGGAAGAAGACGACCCGTAAGGCGACGACGCGGAAGAAGGCGACGCGCAAGAAGGCCGCCCGGAAGAAGACGACCCGGAAGAAGACGACCCGTAAGGCGGCGACGCGGAAGAAGGTGACGCGCAAGAAGGCCGCCCGGAAGAAGACGACCCGGAAGAAGGTGGGGCGCAAGAAGGTCGCCCGGAAGAAGACGACCCGGAAGAAGACGACCCGTAAGGCGGCGACCCGGAAGAAGACGACCCGTAAGGCGGCGACCCGGAAGAAGGTGACGCGCAAGAAGGTCGGCCGGAAGAAGACGACCCGGAAGAAGACGACCCGGAAGAAGACGACCCGTAAGGTGGCGACCCGGAAGAAGGTGACGCGCAAGAAGGTCGCCCGTAAGGCGGCGACCCGGAAGAAGACGACCCGTAAGGCGGCGACCCGGAAGAAGGTGACGCGCAAGAAGGTCGGCCGGAAGAAGACGACCCGGAAGAAGACGACCCGTAAGGTGGCGACTCGTAAAAAGGTGACGCGCAAGAAGGTCGCCCGGAAGAAGACGACCCGGAAGAAGACAACCCGTAAGGTGGCCACCCGGAAAAAGGCGACCCGTAAGGTGGCGACCCGTAAGGTGGCCACTCGGAAAAAGGCGACGCGAAAGAAGGCGACCAGATCGGCGGAAGCGCCTTCTCAGCCTCCCGCGGAAGCGCCTTCTCAGCCTCCGGCGGAAGCGTCTTCTCAGCCTCCGGCGGAAGCGCCTTCTCAGCCTCCGGCGGAAGCGTCTTCTCAGCCTCCGGCGGAAGCGCCTTCTCAGCCTCCGGCGGAAGCGTCTTCTCAGCCTCCCGCGGAAGCGTCTTCTCCGCCTCCCGCGGAAGCGCCGTCCGCCGAACCCGAGGCGCCTGTTTTGCCATAGCGGACCTTTCATCACGGGCCGCGGCACGCCCCGCGGCAGTCGGTCCCCCTGACAGCCGCTGGAAGCCGCCGGGTCGGAGTCAGGGTTCCAGGGAACCAAACGAAGAACCGCCGGCCGAACACCGCGCCTTCTTGCGGGCACGCCTGCCCGTGGCCTTCTTCCGAAGCGGGTTTCCCTCCGGAGGCTCTTCCGGCTGCCCGCTTCGGTCAGGGTGCGGGGAGTCGTGCTACGCCCAATTGCGCGGGGCGCCGCCGGATTCTCCGCCTTCCCGGGATCGTTGCGACCCCGGTCGATATGTTAAATTCCTCGGTTCGCCTTACGCGATTCCCATAACTTCCACTGCTTTGGGGAGGAGACTTCCGTCGTGCGCTTCCATTGTCCGCCATCCGCAAAGGGCGCCAGCCGCTGGCGTCGCCGCTTCTTCGCCACTGGACTCTCCCTGGCCCTTTTCGCCGGTGCCTGCGGCGGGCCGGACATTGGTGTCACGGGGGAAGAGATCCGACTGGGCAGTTTTGCTCCCCTGACGGGTCCCTATGCGGCGCTTGGCAATGTCGGCCGCTCGATGGCTGCTTACTTTGAGTGGCTCAACGATCAGGGGGGCGTCCACGGCCGCATGGTCCGTTTGAGCCTCAAGGACGATCAGGGAGATCCGGAGAAGACTCCTGCCCTCGTTGATCAACTGCTGCGCGAGGAGCAGGTCTTCGCGATGGTGGGCGGGATGAGCAGCGCCAACAGCCTCGCGGTCAGGGACGCGGTGGGGTTGCGACTGGTGCCCTGGGTGAATCCCGGTTCCAGCGCGCGGGAATGGACGGAACCGCTCGACGCCTACATCTTTTCCATTCTTCCCACTTCCATTACCGCGGCGCAGGTCCTGGCGCGCTACGCGCTTTCCGAACTCGGCGTCGATCGGATTGGTTCGCTCGCCGAGGACACCCCCTTCGGGATTCAGGGGCAGGAGGGCTACCGGCTCGGCGTCCGGCGCTTTTACGAGCAGGTGGCAGCCGCTCTTCCGGAAGGCGTGGACGTTCGCTACGCGCGGATTTCCAGCCGTCCCCGGCGCCCGCGGACCGATGACCCCACCAGTGAGGGATGGCACGAGTACCCGACCGGAGGCGAGGGGGTTTTGTGGCGGGTCCAGCGGGTTGATGGCGGCAGTTGGGGCCGGCCCGAGGCTGCTCCCGAAGACGTCGGAATGCGGCGCAGCCCCAAGGACGGAGCCGACATCGAAGCGGTCCTTGCGGAGTTGAAGGAGAAACAGGCGGGCGCGATTCTCATTTGGGGAGTTGCTGAGTACGGAGCCGAGGTAGCGAAGGTGATCGCCGCTGATCCTGACTGGAATCCGATCCTGCTCGGTGGGTTTGCGATGGCGGATCCGCTGATGATCGATCTTGCCGGTGATGCCGTCGAAGGCATGATCGTGGCGTCAACAACTCCTGACCTTTCCGTTGACTCGGACGCCACCCGCTTGGTGAAAGAAATTCTCAGCGACTACGCGCCCGAAGTGCCGTTCGGGGACTACGCGATGCTGGGAATGGCCTGGGCTCAGCTCGCTGCCGAGGGGATGGAGCGTGCGGGACCCGATCTCAGGCGGATCAACCTAATCCGCGGGCTCGAAACCATCGACAACTGGCAGGGCCTGATGGGTCATCCCGTGACGTTCTCCGAGCAGAGTCACCTTGGTTTCGACGCCGTGACGCTGAAGCGCGTCGAGAACGGCGAGTTCGTCGCCGTCACCGGCTGGCTCTCGGAGTAGTCTCCGATAGCTGCTGCGGTCGGCCTGCCCGGCCGACCGACGGGGGTCCGACGGGGGCGGGGAGCCGGCCCCGCTCAGGCGCCGGGATTTCTGCTGTCTGCGGCTCTCCCGAGATAGGCGCGCCGCACCTCGGGATCGTCGAGGAGTTCCGCTCCGGTTCCCTGACGGACGATTTTCCCGCCTTCGAGCACGTAGCCGCGCTCCGCGATCTCGAGCGCTCGCATCACGTTCTGCTCTACGAGCAGCACCGCGACTCCCTCCTTGCGGATGGCCTGGATCGTGTCGAACACAGTGTCCACCACGCGGGGCGAGAGCCCCAGCGATGGTTCGTCCATGAGCAGCAGTGCCGGAGAGGCCATCAGCGCCCGCCCGATCGCGGCCATTTGGCGCTCTCCTCCGGAAAGAGTGCCTGCCAACTGACCCGCACGTTCGGCGAGCCGAGGCAAGAGCTCGAGAATGGCCTCCAACCGTCGGGCTGCCGAGCCCTTCCGCCGAACGGCGAAGGCGCCGAGCCTCAGATTCTCGAGCACCGTCATGTCGGGCCAGATACGGCTTCCTTCAGGCACGTGCGCAATGCCGGCCTCGACTACGCGGGCGGATCCGATGCCCACGATGGAACGTCCCTCGAAGCGGATCTCTCCCATTTCGGGTTTGGAGAGGTCGCTGATCGCCCGCAGCGTGGTTGTCTTGCCGGCGCCGTTCGCTCCCAAAAGAGCCACCACCTCCCGCCGGCCCACCTCGAGGGTCACGCCGCGGAGCGCGGGTATGCCACCCCGGCGTACCTGCAGATCCCGAATCTCGAGAAGGCTCATCGACATTCTCGCCGCGGGGCGCGGATCCCGGCGGATGGGAAAAGCCGTGGAGGAGACGCCTGGCCGGCGGCTCTTCGGCGGACCGTCATGGTCTTCGACACGCTTCCTCAGGATCCGGCGGACCGGCCGAGATACGCCTCGATCACGGCGGGATTCCGCGTTACTTCTTCGGGGGTTCCGATCGCGATCGTGGCGCCGTGGTCGAGCACGTGAACGCGATGGGAGATATCCAGTACCGCTTCCATTACATGTTCGACGTAGATGATGCCGATACCGCTTGCGTGGACCTCCCTCAAGATCCCCACGGTTTCGCGCACTTCGGTGGGATTGAGGCCCGCTGCCACCTCGTCGACCAGGAGAACCCGGGGTCTGGTCGCGAGGGCGCGCGCGAGGTCGAGTCGCTTTCGTTCGGCCAGGTTCAAGAAATGGACGGGCGCCTCGCGACGGGATCCGAGCCGGGTCAGGGAAAGGCATGCCTCCGCCGTGTCGGAAGGGGAAACTCCGGAGACGCGCCGGCCGAACTGCGCGCCGACCAGGACGCTTTCGAACACCGTCATTGCCAGGAAGGGGCGCGGGACCTGAAAGGTGCGCGCGAGCCCCAGCCGGCAGATCCGGTGGGACGGAAGGTGCTGGATTTCCCGGCCAAGCAAGCGGATCTGTCCGGCGTCGGGGGGAAATTGGCCGCTCAGCAGGTTGAAGAGAGTTGTCTTGCCCGCGCCATTCGGGCCGATGAGGCCCAGGATCTCGCCTTCCCGAAGGGTCAGATCGAGGCTGTGCACGGCCGTGAGGCCACCGAAGCGCTTCACGACTCCTCGCGCTTCGACCAGGGCGGATCCGGCGGCCGGATGGCTCATCCCATTCTCTTGCGTATCAGCGCCCCGAGTTGGGCGAGGCGCGGCGCGACCCCGCGAGGCTCCATCAGGACGATGAAAATCAGCAGCGCTCCGAACGCCGCGAGGTGTACGTCCGGGAGGCTCACCAGCACGAACTGCTCGAGGAAGAGGAAGATCGCCGCCCCCAGGACCGGTCCCATCACCGTGCCGATGCCCCCCACCAGCACCATGAGCACGAGGCTGATGGAGAGATCGAAGCCGAACACCTTCTCGGGAACCACGTAGAGGGTGAACAGGGCGTAGTAGCCGCCCCCGAGCCCGGTTAGCGCGGCGGCGATGGCGAAGACGGTGACCTGTTGCCGGGCAATGTCCACGCCGGAGGCAGCGGCCGCCCGCGCGTCCTCCCGGAGTGCGATCAATCCGAGGCCGAGGCGCGAACGCCGCACCGCGGAGCTCAGGAGCACCGCGGCCACCGCGAGGACAGCGCCCAGACCGTAAAGCAATACCGGTCCCAGGTCCTCCTCGAGTGGAAGCGTCAAGCCCGAGGCACCGCCAGCGACTTCGACCTGATTCACGACGATCCGTGTCGCCTCCGCTACGCCGATCGTGGCGATCGCGAAGTAGGGCCCGCGGAGTCGAAGGCAGGGCCATCCCCAGGCCACTCCGAACAGGGCTGCGAGCAGGGCGGCGGCGGGCAGGGTCAGGAAGGGATGAACACCGGCAAGCCACAGCATGGAGGTGGCGTAGGCGCCGACACCGAAGAGCGAGGAATTGCCGAACGAAATCTGTCCCGCGAACCCCCCCACCATGTTCCAGGCGCTCGCCAGCAGGATGTTGAGAAACAGAAGCTGAGCGAGTCGGGAGGCGTACGGGTTGGCGATCAGCAGCGGACCGACTGCCGCTATCGCGGCCACCGCGGCAGCGCCAAGCAGGAGGCGCCGGCGCTGGGAAGAAGGCTCCACGGCTAGCAACCCTTGGCGAACGCTGCCCATCGTGACTCCGCGGCGCGGAGCGCCGTGGGGGTGGGGTGCGGGGAAGGGTTTCCCCTCCCCCCGAAGAACGGTGGAGGGAATCGCGTAGCGATTCCCTCCACCATCCCGTGGAGAAGGCGCTCCGCATCGGAAAGACTTCTTGGCGTGCACGCGGATCGTGCGGTGGGCGCGATGCGGGGTGCCTTTTCCACGGGACGCCTAGTTGTCCGCGTCGGCGCGGCGCGCCACGAGAGCGGCGGTCAGCACCAGGAAGCTCACCACGTCCCGGTAGCCGGTGTGCAAATAGAAGGCGGTCAGGTCCTCGGCGATTCCGAGCCCGATGCCGGCGATGAGGATTCCGCCGATGTTGGTCAGTCCTCCCAGCACGACGACGCAAAAGCTCTTCAGGAGGAACCGGGCGCCAAATTCGGGAGTCACGGAGTAAAACAGCGACATCAGGCTCCCCGCGGACATCGCCAGTGCGGAGCCGATTCCGAAGGCGATCGCCCATACCCGGTTTACCGGCACTCCGGAGAGAGCGGCGGCCTCGCGATCCTGGGCGACGGCGCGCAGCGCCAGGCCCGCCCAGGTGCGTTTCAGCAAGAGGGCTAGGACCACGAAACCGAGCAACGAAAAGCCGGACACGATGAGCCGCGAGATGCTGATCGTCAGAGGCCCAACGGCCACCGACTCGAGGGAATAGGACGTCAGGAGCGCCCGGTCGGCTCCGCCAAATATCAGATACAGCAAGTTGCGGACGATCAGCCACACCCCAAACAGCAGGAGCAGCGTGGTGACCGGGGGGCTGTCCCGGAGGCGAAACACCAGCGTCCGCTCCACGGTGGCCCCCAGCACAAAGCCGAGGGGAACCGTGATCAGGATGGAAACGAGCGGATCGATTCCGAACGTGGTGTTGAGCCACCAGGTCACGTACACGCCGAGGGTCAGGAAGGCCCCGTGCGCGAGATTGACGACCCGCAGGACACCGTAGATGAGGCCGAGCCCGTACGCCATGTAGGCGTACACCGTGCCCACCAGAATCCCGGAGGCCAGGATCGAGAAGAGATCAACCACGGCCCGGCCCGCCTGACATTTCTAGCAGCCTGTCCGCGAGACTGAGGTCGCAGCCTCGCCCCATCGCAAATCAGCTCGGGGCGCCACGCGGAGCGACTACCCCGCGAACTCGGGGCAGAGACCAGCTGTTGAGGTTTTTCGCATGGGCTGCAGGACGGATCCCCGCCTCAACGTCCCAAGAAGGAGGGTCCCTCCGCCGCTTCGGGCGGGTAGATGATGCGGACTCCCCCGTCTGGCTGGTTCTGCACGATGACGCATTGGTTCTCGATCTGGTACCGGCTTTCCGCCGGGAAGTAGAGGCGCCCTCCGGGAAGGAGCGAGTCAGTGAGTTCGAGAGACTGGAGTGCGTCGCGAATTGCTTCGGGTTCCGTAGCCCCCGCGTTCCCGATGGCGGTAATAAGAGCCCTTGCCGCTTCGTAGGCGACCGCCGGGTAGTACTCGGTCACCGGTCCCCCGAACTGCGACTCGTACCGTTCGATGAAGCTGTGGGATCTCGCGTAGGGCAGCGCCCGGGTCCACCACTGCGCCGAAATGAGGTGGGAAACGGCTTCGCCGAGACCCTCGCGAACCGAGCGCTCCGGGCCCCGGGCGCCGTAGCTCACCGCGATGTGCCCAAGTCCCTGCTCCACGTAGGCGCGATGTTGCAGGAGGAAATCCGGCTCGTGGGCGTCCGAAAGAAAGACATCGGCTGCGACCGAACGCACCTTGACGATCAGCGAGGTGTGATCGCTCGACAGGTGCTCGAACGATTCGTCGAGGACCAGCTCGAATCGGTCCGGATTCGTTTCGAGGGTCTGCAGAACACCCGTCCGGTACTCGCGGCCGTGGTCCGTGTTCTGCCACACCATCGCCACCCGCAGCGGCCGGCGCAGGCGATCGTTGTCCTGTTCCCACATCAGCCATTCGAGCGTCGTGTTGGCGAGCGACTCCACGGGACTGAGCGCGCCGAAAACCCATTGGTTGCCGTCGCGGAAAATCGATTTCGAGGCTCCGCCGGCATTCATGAATGGAATTCCGCGACGCATCGGCACGATGACCTGCGCCTGAACCAGCGGGGTCGAATAGCCCGAAAGGAGTGCGACGGCGCCGTCAACGGCGATCAGCCGTTCCAACAGGCTCGGGGAAATGGAGGCGTCGCTCTTGTCGTCGTAGACGCGCAACTCAATCGGGCGCCGAACGCCGTCGATTTCCACGCCGCCCTGAGCATTGGCCTCCTGGACGGCCAGTTGGTATCCGTCCCGGAAGAACCCGCCAACGTTTGCGTGTTTCCCACTCAGCGGGAGAGCGGTTCCGATCCGGATTGCGTTGCTGTCTCCACCCGAGCACGCCGGAAGGCCGACGAACAGCCCGAGAACGAGCGAGAGGAGCCAGCGGGTGCGGTGGTCAGTGGACATAGGGCTAAGCCGCAGTGGGCAACCCCAAATTCTACCAAGACCACACAGGGACGGAGCAGCAACTTGCCGGACTGTTCCGATCGGCGTTCCCGGCCGTGCAGGGCCATCTCACGTACTGCTGAACAACCGAAACTGATGGCGGCGAACCTTGTTCGCCACCTGCGTGATCGGGGGGAAAGTGTGAAAGGGGGGCGCACCGTTGGACAAGCCAACGACGAGTTAAGCCCTGACCCGGCGCCCCCCTTCCGGACCGCTCGATGTCCGGACGTGACTCTACAATCGCGGCCACCGTGTCCAGCCTTGGCGAACAACTCCCGGAAACCGGGATTCCGGTCATGGAAGTCCTGTCGGTCAGGGATATCCGCTTTCACGAAGAAGTCGATCTGGCCAGGGTCGCGGCCCTGATCGAACGCCTCAGCACCGACGGGGTCCTCCGGAATCCGCCGATCGTCGCTCGATTGCCCGGACGAGCCCGGCTGCTGCTGGACGGAGCGAATCGTATTGAGGCGCTGTCGCGCATGGGAATCCGGCACGCCTTGGTGCAGACGGAGGAATTCGGAGACCCCGCACTGGATCTATCGCACTGGAACCACGTGATCCGCGCCCGCGAGGCTGCCGCCATCGTCGAAGATCCCCCGGCCAACACCCGGATTCAGCTCCCGGCGCCCCGGCAGGAGACACCGGGCGGTGGCCCCATATGCCGTCTGGTGCTTCCGGGCGGTGACGAAACGGTGTTCCTGGCTCCGTCCGAGCCATCGAAACGCGCGGCGGCGCTCCGGGACCTTTGTGCCCGATACACCCACCCGCGCGCCAGGCTCGCGCGTATCCCCCACGGCGACCTCAATCAGGTGCGATCTGCGTATCCCGGTTTCGGGGGCCTGCTCGAGTACGCCGGGATCTCGAAGGAAGAGGTGCTCGCAATTGCCGAGGCGGGCGAACGGCTGCCGTCCGGGATTACGAGATTTCTGGTTCCCCGGCGCGTCCTGGGCTTCAACCTGCCGCTTTCGTTTCTTGAAATGAACCTCCCTCTCGACGAAAAGCGAAGGCGCCTCGAAGATCTCGTTGCCGGCCGCTTCGACTCCGGCCGCGTTCGCTACTACGCGGAACCGGCGTTCGTGTTCGACGACTAGTCGCCCGGGGGGAGGGGACACCTCCCCCGCGGCGCGGACGCCGGCGGAGTTTCGCCGCTCCCGGCCCGGCGGAACGAGGTGGGGCGCCGGGACGCCAGCTTCGGGGGTCCGGCGCCGGGATGGCCGAGACCTGCCGGACGGGGCCCTGCCGGACGGGGCCCTGCCGGACGAGACCTGCCGGACGGGGCCCTGCCGGATGGGCGCTCGCCGCCGGTTGGGTTACGATTTTCGGAGGCCTGCCCGGCGGCAGCGCTCGCCGGAGTCTCTCGGTGACGGACGTTCGGGAGCGAGGATCGGACCGGAAGGGGCCAATCGGAGAAACGGTCGTTGTCGGGACACAGCAAATGGCACTCGATTCGCCACAAGAAGGCGATCGTGGACGCGAAGCGCGGCAAGGCGTTCACCCGGCTACTCAAGGAGGTCACCATGGCCGCCCGTATCGGCGGTGGCGACCAGCAGTTCAATCCCCGGCTGCGGTTGGCCGTCGACAAGGCGAAGGCCGGAAATGTCCCCCGCGACAACATTGATCGTGCGATCAAGAAGGGCACCGGCGACCTCCCCGGTTTTCGGATCGAAGAAGCGAGCTATGAGGGCTATGCCGCCGGCGGAGTGGCGGTCTTCGTTCAAGTGGCGACTGACAACCGAAACCGCACGGTCAGCGACGTTCGCCACCTGTTCTCCAAGTACGGGGGGAACCTCGGAGAAACCGGATCCGTCAACTGGATGTTCGAAAAGGCCGGACAGTTCCTGGTGCCCAGGGATCAGGCTTCCGAAGACGATCTGATTGACATCGTCCTGTCGAGCGGCGGCAGCGACGTGCTCGAGGACGGCGAGCATTGGGACCTGCGCTGCCCTCCCGCGGCCTTCGCCGCCGTAAGGGACGCGCTGGGATCGAGCGGGGTCCGGTGTGACAGCGAAGAGATCGCAATGCTCGCCACCCAGCATGTACGGGTCGCCGGGGGTGAGGCCCAGCGAGTCCTCAGACTCATGGACGCGCTTGAGGATCACGAGGACGTGATTGGCGTCTGGGCGAACTTCGACATGGACGACGAAGAGCTGGACGTCGCGGCGTCCTGACGGCCGTTTCCCCCTTGCATCCGTCGAAGGCCGCTGGCGAGCCCGGGAATCGGCCTGAGATACGGCCTGAGATACGGCCTGAGATACGGCCTGAGATACGGGTAGTCGGGCTCGATCCCGGCTCGCGGATCACCGGCTGGGGAGCGGTGGAGGAGACGGAGGGCAGGCTCCAGGTCGTGGACTACGGGACCGTGCGGTGCTCACCCGATGCCCCGCTCGTGCTGCGCCTCCAAACGCTCCATCGGGAAATCGGGGAAGTCATCAGGCGGCTTCATCCCGATGAAGTCGCCGTGGAGTCGGTCTTCAGCGCGGTGAGCGCCGGCGCGGCTCTCACCCTCGGACACGCCCGCGGCGCTGTCCTGGTGGCGGCGGCGGATCTGCCCGTCGCCGAATACAGCCCGCGCTCGGTAAAACAGGCGCTTACCGGTTACGGAGCGGCCGGAAAGGGTTCGGTGGCCGTCATGGTGGCCCGGCGACTCGGCATGGCCGACCCGCCGGCCTCGGAGGACGCGTCGGACGCGCTCGCCGTCGCCATCTGCCATCTGGACGCCCGGCGGGCCAAGGCCCGTCTGGCCCGTGCCACTCAGGGACGATCCGGGTGATCGAGCGCCTTGCCGGCAGGCTCCTGGCGACTGGCGAAGGCCACGTCGTGCTGGACGTCCACGGGATCGGTTTCAGGCTGCAGGTATCGACGGGTACCGCGTCGCGCCTTGGAGTTTTGGGAGACGAGATATCGCTCACCGTCCGGATGTTGCTGCATCGCGAGGAGACCGTTCAGCTCTACGGATTCCGGGAGACTGAAGAAGCGGCCCTCTTCGACCAGCTCCGGGGAGTCAGTGGGGTGGGCCCTTCCGTGGCCCTGAATCTCCTGTCGCTGTCCGTTCCGCGGCTGCGCCAGGCCATCCGGGACAAGGAAGTGAAGATGCTCCAGGCAGCTCCGGGAGTGGGCGCAAAGCTGGCGCGCCGCCTCATTACGGAACTTGCGGAGGCGCTGCCGGAGGAGGAAAGCCCGGCGGCGCCGGCGGTCGGGGCGCGGGATCCGGTGCACGAGGCGTTGGTCACCGCCTTCACCAACCTGCAGTTCACCGACCGGCGCCGCATCGATGAAGTCGTGCAATCCGTCCGGGCCGAAAAGCCCGACGCCGACCTGCAGGATCTCTTCAAGGCGGCTCTCAGTCGCCTGTCCGCTCGAGGAGCTTGATGACTTCCCCTTCGCCCGCCGCTACCAACGAGTTCTGGGACCGCGCCCACACCCGGCTGCGAGAGGCATCCACGCTGCTCGGGCGGGTCCGCCGGATCTCGACGGGTCGATTGGCAGTCGTCGTGGTAGCAATCGGTTTGGCGCTTGGAGCCGGTGACGCCGGGCTCTGGTCCCATTGGTGGATCCTCATCCCCTGCGGGTCGTTTGTCTGGCTGGCGTTCGTGCACGAGCGCCTCTGGAACCGGGCGCGCGGAGCGCACCACATTGCTCAGCTTTACCACCGGGCTGCGCTCCGGGTGGATCGCGATACCGAAGGAGAACCAGGCAGCCCCGACACGCCGGCGGCGGCCATCCTGAGGGGCGGGACTCCGGCTCATCGAAATACGGTCGACGAAGACCACCGCCTGGCGAATCGGCGCCACCGGATCTCGGAGCTTGCGAACAGCCACTTGCGAGACCATCTCGACCTCTTCGGATCCGGCGGGCTCTTCGAACGGCTCGCCGACTGGCGGACCGATGCCGGTGGAGAGACGCTGGCCGGATGGTTGCTCCAACCCGCTCCTCCGGCGGAGGTGGCGTCCCGTCAGATTGCCATCCGGGAGCTCGCATCCCGAATCGAGATCCAGGAAACCCTGGCGGCTTCCGGCTGCCTCGAACCGTGGCCGAACGCTCGATCTTCGGTGGTGCGGGATTGGTTGGGGTCGGACGGTGCAGCCCGCGACGGGACGGAGCCGCGTCCGACGGAAGAGGGTGAGGAAGGCTCCGAACCTGCCGGCCGCAAGACGGAAGTGCTGCTCGGAGGTTTGGCAGTCCTCCTCAGCGTGGTCAACATGTTGGGGTTGTTCCGGTGGCTGTACGTGGGCGATGCGTCCTTGTTCCTCGGCGCGGTGGCCTTGTCCGCGGCGCTGGGTCTGTGGCTCCGGGTGCGGGTTCGGGAACTGGAAGCCACCCTGAGCCTGATGGAATCGGAGATCGCGGGCATCCGTCAGATCGCCCTGTCGGTGACCTCGGAGGGTTTTGATTCCCCGCTGCTGGGGGCGCTTTCAGAGCGGCTCGCGCGCGCCCACGCGGCGCTCGGGAAGCTCGAACGACTGCAGCTTCGGCTGCGAGCCCGTCGCAACCTGCTCTTTGCGCCGGTAGCCGCGCTCTTGTTCTGGGGGACGCATCACACCTGGGCCATCGACCGTTGGCGTCGTCGGTATCAGCGAGAGGCGCGCGAGTGGATCCGAGCCGCAGGCGAGTTCGACGCCCTCCTCGCGCTGGCGCAGTACGCCATCGAGCGTCCCGGCCACGTGTTCCCCGAGTTCGACGCCCTGCCGGGGTTCGAAGCAAGAGGTCTCGGCCATCCGTTGATCCCGGAAGTCCGTCTCCAGCGCAATGACGTTCGCCTCGGACGCGGAGAAGCGGATGTGCTGATCGTCACCGGTTCCAACATGTCCGGCAAGAGCACTCTGCTGCGGAGCATCGGCGCCAATTTCGTCCTCGCGCGCATGGGTGCGCCGGTCACCGCCACGACCCTGCGGCTCGGGCCACTCGCACTCGGCGCCTCGATCGCCGTCCATGACTCACTCCAGGACGGGGTCTCCCGCTTCCTGGCCGAACTCCTGGCGTTGAAGGCGGTACTGGATACCGGCTCAGCCGAGGAACCGCTGCTCTTCCTGCTGGACGAAGTGCTGCAGGGGACGAACTCGGATGACCGGAGAGCGGCCGCGGCTGCCTTGCTGCGCGAACTCGGCAGGCGTTCCGCCGTCGGCGTGATGACCACCCACGATCTTTCGCTCACGGAGCTGGCCCACGAACTCCCGGGTCGGGTCCGTAACATGCATTTCACCGAACGGGTGGCGGACGGCGCCATGGAGTTCGACTATCAGCTTCGGGACGGCGTCCTCACGCGTGGCAACGCCCTCGATCTGATGCGCATGCTCAATTTGCCCGCGCCCGAGGGGGAAGTGGCCGAGTTCACTTCACTTCCTGCCCGGGGTCCGGGGAGAGAGCACTGAATGGGTGAGCCGAAGGCTCCGCCCGGCTACCCGGACGAAGAGTTCCACCAGAGCCTGCGGCCCCGGGACTTCGGGGAGTACGTGGGCCAGGGCGCGGTGCTCGAACAACTCGAGATCAGCGTCAGCGCCGCCCGGGCCCGGGGCGAGGCCCTCGATCACGTGCTCCTGCACGGGCCTCCGGGACTCGGCAAGACCTCGCTGGCCGCGGTGCTCGCCCGGGAACTCGATGTTCCCATGCACACTTCAGCAGGACCGCTCGTACCCCGTACCGGCGACATGGTCGCGCTGCTCAACTCGCTGGCGCGCAACGAGATCCTGTTCATCGACGAGATCCATCGTCTCGCTCCCGCCGTCGCCGAAGTCCTCTACCCGGCGATGGAGGACCACTACGTGGACATCATGGTGGGCGAGAAGCTGGGAGCTCACAGCCTCCGAATCGATTTGCCGCCCTTCACGCTGATTGGAGCTACTACCCGCGCCGACCTGCTGACCGGCCCCCTCCGGGATCGATTTCCGCTCGTCCACCAGCTCGAGTTCTATTCCATCGCGGAGGTGGAGACGGTTCTGGCGCGCTCCGCGCGGGTTCTGAGGGTACACCTGGACCCGGACGCCGGAGGAGAAATCGCATCCCGGGCGCGTGGAACGCCCCGGGTCGCCAACAACCTGCTGCGCCGGGTGCGGGATTACGCCGAAGTGCGCAGCGATGGGACGATTCGCCGGGATACGGCGCTCGCGCTGCTCGAGATTGCGCAGGTGGATGGGCAGGGGCTGGACCGCTTCGACCGCAAGATTCTGGAGAGCCTGCTCGACAACTTTTCCGGCGGGCCGGTGGGGGTGGCCAACCTCGCCGCCACCCTCGGCATGGACAACCGAACCCTGGAAGAGGTGCACGAGCCGTATCTCATCTACCGCGGCTTCCTGCGGCGCACGGGAAAGGGACGCATGATCACCGATCGGGGCGCACGGCATCTGGGGCGCGCGGCGTCGGGAACGCTCTTTCCCGGTTCGCCGGTCCCCAAGCCGTGATCGATTCCGGCGGCGGGTGACACCCGGGTTTCCCGGAAGTGCGGACCTCCGACTTCGCATTCGACCTGCCCGCGGAACTGGTCGCCCAGGAACCGCCCGCCGCGCGAAGCGACGCCCGCCTGCTGCACCTGGGCGCCGGTGGCCGGGCGGCGCACCGGAGATTTCCGGACCTTCCGGCGCTGCTGCGGCCGGGTGACCTCCTGGTCCGGAACGTCACGCGGGTGATTCCCGCGCGCGTTCCGGCCAGGAAAGAGGTTGGCGGCGGGAGCGTCGAAGTGCTGATCCTTCCGGAGGAGGCAACTCCGCGCGATCCTTTTCGCGCCCTGGTCTTTCGCGCCCTGACCCGGCCGGCTCTCCGCCCGGGCGTGCGGCTCGTTGCCGGCGAAGGGGAAACCGTGCGTCTCGAGGTCGGTGAGGACCTTGGGGGCGGGCAGCGCCGGATCCGGATCCTTTCGGGGGCGAAGGACCTGTTCGAGCTCGCCGGCAAGGTGGGCCGTACTCCGCTGCCGCCCTACATCCGCCGGGATCCACCGGGGTCGGAGGCACCGGGCGGGAGCGACCGGGAGCGGTATCAGACGGTGTACGCCCGTTCCCCCGGTTCGGTCGCCGCTCCGACCGCCGGACTTCACTTCGATCTGCCCATGTTCGGGCGGCTGCAGGAGCGCGGGATAGCGGTGGCGGACCTCGTGCTGCATGTGGGGTACGGCACGTTCGCACCGGTGCGCGTGGAGGATCCTCGGGAACACGTATTGGCGGCCGAACGGTTCTCGGTTCCGCCGGAGACCAGCCACGCCGTCCTTTCCCAACTGGCTGAGGGCCGGCGCGTCGTCGCCGTGGGGACCACGACGGTGCGGGTGCTGGAGACGCCCGGGGTGCTCGAGCGCGGCGCGGGCGCCGGCGAGACCTCCCTGCTCATCCTCCCGGGTCACCGCTTCCGCGTGGTGTCCGCGATGCTGACCAACTTCCATCTCCCCGAGAGTTCGCTTCTCATGCTGGTCGCCGCGTTCGGCGGGACCGAGGCGGTGCTCGACGCCTATCGCGAGGCGGTCCGGGAGCGGTACCGCTTCTACTCCTACGGCGATGCCATGTTCGTGGAGAAGGGCGCGGCCGGGCCCCCTTAGAATTTGGCCCGGCATCATTGCCCGGGGAACGCCGCCAGGTCTCGAAGAACCCCCGGGCCCGGCTTGGCCGAAGGCGGCGACCAGGACGAGGGCCTTTCCATGAAACGAATACGAGTCGGTAGTGGGGTCTCGTGGGAGACCGAATTCGGCTACTCCCGGGCGACCAGGGTTGGTGATCGCATCCTCGTTTCGGGAACGACCGCGACCGGCCCCGACGGGCCGGTGGCGATCGGCGATCCGGAGGCCCAGACGCGATTCACCCTGGAGAAGATCCGCACCGCGGTCGAGGCGCTCGGCGGCAGCCTCGCTGAGGTGGTGCGAACCCGGGTCCATGTGAAACCGGGGGTCGATTGGGAAGCCGTGGCCAAAGTCCACGGGGAGTTCTTCGCGGCCGTCCGTCCGGCGTGCACGCTCACCTACGCGGATCTGGTCGGCGAGGAATACCTGGTCGAGATCGAGGTGGAAGCGGTGGTCGGCTGCGCCGCTCCGGAGGACGTATGAGGCTCGGGCGTCGGGAAGCGTCGCCGGGGCGGCCGGTGGCGCGATTCCGCCCGGTTCCCCTCGTGCCGGGCATCCTGGGTCTCGTGGCGATGGCGGCGGCCTCCGCCGCGGCGCAGGGGCCGGTGCGCCGAGCGGAGGTTCCCGAGGGATTCGGGGTGCCCGCCCAGGTTCTCGAGGACATTGATTTCCGGATGGTGGGGCCCGCGCGCGGCGGGCGAGTGACGACGGTCACCGGGATCCCGGACGAGCCCCACGTGTTCTACCTGGGCTCGACCGGTGGCGGGGTGTGGAAGACCGTCAACGCCGGAGTCTCGTGGACGAACCTTTCCGATGACGACTTCGCGGTCGGCTCCATCGGCGCGGTGGCGGTTGCGCCATCCGATTCCAACGTCATCTACGTCGGGACCGGCTCCGCCTGCCCGCGGGGCAACGTCTCGGTCGGCAACGGCGTCTACCGCAGCACCGACGGCGGAAGGTCCTGGACCCATGCGGGGCTTGAGGCCGCCGGACTCATCGGCCGGATCGTGGTGGACCCGGACGATCCGGATCGGGCCTTCGTGGCTGTTCTCGGTCAGATCTTCGGCCGTTCACCCGAGCGGGGGGTCTATCGCACCGAAGATGGAGGGAGCACCTGGTCCGCGGTGCTCCAGATTTCCGATGCGACCGGAGCGGTGGAGCTGGCGATGAACCCGGCGAATCCGCGGGAGTTGTTCGCCGCCATGTGGCAGGCCGAGCGGAAGCCGTGGACCCTCATCGACGGCGGCGCGGAGGGCGGCCTCTACCGAACCCGGGACGGGGGAGATTCGTGGGAACTGGTTGGAGGCGGGCTTCCGGAGGCTTCCGAGGACACCCCGGTGGGCCGCATCGGAGTGTCCATCGCGGCGTCGGACCCCCGCCGCGTGTACGCGCTCGTCACCTCCGCGGAGGAGCGGGGCGGTCTCTACCGGAGCGACGACGGCGGGGACACCTGGACGCGGGTGAACGGGGACCGCCGCTTCCGGGCGCGCGGCTGGTACTACAGCCACGTGGTCGCCGACCCCACGGATCCGGACACGGTGTACGTCCTCAACGCTGGGTTCCTGAAGTCGGTGGACGCGGGCAAGTCTTTCGAGTCCGTCCGCGTTCCGCACGGGGACAACCACGACCTGTGGATCAATCCGAACGACTCCCGGATCATGGTGGAGGCGAACGACGGGGGCGCGGTCGTCACGCTCGACGGGGGCGAGAACTGGTCATCCATCCACAACCAGCCCACCGCCGAGTTCTATCGGCTCACCGTGGATGAGGAGTTCCCCCGGCGGCTCTACGGAGCTCAGCAGGACAACTCGACCATCAGCGTGCCCGCGTGGAGCGACAGCGGTCTCTCGCCCGAGGCCCACTGGCTGGACGTGGCCGGCGGCGAGAGCGGCCACATCGCCGTGACCCCGGGCAGACCCGAGCTGACCTACGCCGGGAACTACATCGGGCAGATCGACCGGCAGGACCGTGAGGAGGCCGGGGCCCGGAACGTGATCGTGTATCCCGAGATGGCCGACGGGGTGGCTCCGCGGGACCTCAACTACCGCTTCCAGTGGAACGCTCCCATCCTGGTGTCCCGGCACGACCCCGAGGTCGTGTTCCACACCTCCAACTACGTCCATCGAACCCGTGATGGCGGCCTGTCGTGGGTGACCGTCTCGCCCGACCTGACGGTGGGCGATCCCGAAAAGGGGGCGCGCCCGGGGGGGCCGGTGCAGCACGACCACACCGGCGTCGAGGTGTACGGGACGGTCTTCGCGCTGGCCGAATCTCCCCGGGTGGCCGGGGTGCTGTGGGCCGGAACCGACGACGGCCGGGTCCACCTGTCCGACAACGGTGGCGACTCCTGGACCGAAGTGACTCCGCCCGAGATGCCCGAGGGCGGCACGGTGAACAGCGTGGACGCCTCTACGCACAAAGACGGCGGCGCGCTGCTCGCCGTCCAGCGATACCGGGAGAACGACTTCGAGCCGTACGTCTTCCGCACCACGGATTCGGGGGCGACCTGGACGCGCCTCGGAGGCGACGGTGGGATACCCGCTGCTCACCCGGTGCGCGTCGTCCGGGAGGATCCCCGGAGCGAGAGCATCCTCTATTTGGGCACCGAATTCGGGCTCTTCCTGAGTCTGGACGGGGGCGCCCGCTTCGTCCCTTTCGGGGACCTGCCGGCGACCCCCATCACGGACCTGCAGGTGGCCGGTGACGAACTGCTGGTCGCCACCCAGGGCCGTTCCTTCTGGGTGCTCGACGACCTCACGCCGGTGCGGGCGCTGGCGGGCCGCTCCTGGGACGCCCCCGCGCTCTTGCCGGCAGGAACGGCGGTCCGGCTGGCCACCGGCGGGGGTCGGCCCTTCCGCGGTCCGGGGGCTCCCGAGAACCGCCCGGCGGGGGCGCTCCTTCACTACTTCCTGCCCGACGATCTTGAAGAGGGCGACGAGCTCCGCGTCACGGTCCGGGATGCGGCCGGCCAGGTGGTCCGGGAGTTGGTGCGGAAGCCGGCGCCGGGCGCGGAGCGCGACAAGTCCCCCGATGAGCGTCCGACTCCCGACGCCGTACTGGAAGGCGAGGCCGGGCTTCACCGGATCGCCTGGGATCTGAAGTACCGGCGTCCCGAGCTGTTGAAGGGCGCGGTCATGTCCATTTCCTATACGGGTGGCGCATTCGTCCAGCCGGGGACCTACACCGCCTCGCTGTCCTTCCAAAAGGACGGCGGCGACGATGCCGGCGGCGACGATGCCGGCGGCAAAGTTGTCGGCGGCGATCCCGTCCGGTTCGAGGTTCTGAAGGACCCCCGGGTGGCCGCCTCGGACGACGATCTCCGCCAGCAGCACGATCTCGTGCGGAAGGCGCAAGCGCTGCTCGAACGGGTGCACGAGCGCCTCGGCGCGCTCCGGGATGCCCGCGACCAGTTGGAAGCGGTCGAAAAACGCGCGCGGCAGCTGGACCTCTGGACCGACGCTCTGGAGGAGCAGGCCGAGATCCTGCGCAAGGGTCTGACCGAGGTCGAGGAGGAGCTGATCCAGCCGAAGAACGAGTCCGGTCAGGACCCCATCAACTTCCCGCCCAAGCTGGACAACCAGATCGCCTATCTCTACGGGCACGTCGCGCAGAACTACGGCCGCCCCACCGGAGGCTCATTCGGGCGCTTTGAGGACCTGGAAGCGGAAGCGGCGCCGCATCTGGAACGCCTCGCGTCCCTCCTCGGTGCGGGCGTTGCGGACCTCAACCGCGCGCTTGAGGAGGCGGGAGTGACCGGAGGGGTACTCGTCTCGCCGTCCCGCTGAGGTACGTATCGCGGGGAAGGAACAGCCGCGGGGCCGCGAGACGGCGCAGCGCCGAAATCCCGGATGGTTCCCGTGTTGGCGTGCTCTCAGTGGGCGGGGTGGCGCGCAGGCCAGGGAGCGCCGGTCTTCCGACCGGCATCGCGCGGGAGCGCGAAACCAGCGCCGATGACGCTGCGCTATGCGAGCGTGCGTGCCGCACCCTCGCCAATGACCATGGTTGTCGGCGCAATGACCATGGCTTCCCAATTGACCACGGCTCCGAGCCGAAATGACCATGGCTCGTGGCCGCAGGGACCGGATTTCCGCCCGCAGGCAACAGATCGGCCACCTTCGGACCAGAGGCGCCAGACTCCGGGGAACCGCCGGTAAAGGTTCCGAATCTGTTCCGGAACCGGCTCATCCGGCCGGAATAGCCGGGCGTCGACCGGCCTGCCTGGAATTTCGGATCTGGATTCGGTGAAAGCGAACTGGAGCCTGAAACCGGCTGCCGCGGTGGAATTGACCATGGCTACCCGCGAATTGACCATGGCTCCGTCCGGAATTGACCATGGCTCCGTCCGTTTGACCAGAGTTCGGGGCCGCCCCCAGAAATGTCGCCCTCATCCCCGCTGGGAATCGGGATTCGCCCCCGGCGAGGCGCAGGGGAGCGGTTACCGCGGAAACCGGTTCGGCCGCCGGTGACTCCGGCCAGAGGCGCTCCACCTGGATCTCGTCCACTCGCTGCATTGCCTGGGACAGGTTGTAGTTCGCCTGAAGGCGCACCTACATCGCGGCGCTCCCCCCGAACGCCTTACTGAAATGCCTTGCTGAGTCGAATCGCCATTTCCGCTGAGATCCCGGAGCGGCCGTTTACCACCGCCGAAAGCTGACTGCGACTCACCCCGAGCTTCGCTGCGGTCTCGGTGACGCCGAGCCCAAGAGGCTCCATGCACTCGTGGAGGACAACCGTGCCCGGGTGGGGAGGCTCCTGCATCACCTGGCTGACACTCATGTCTCCTTGCCCTCCCGGGCGTTGGCGATGGCGTGGGCGCGCCGAACGAGAGTGCGTCGGTCGCCCGAGCACACGCCGGGCGTGGGCGGGACGCTACACCGAGACCTGCTCGGGATCCTCCGGCTTCGGCCAGAGTCGCTCAAGTTGAAGGTCTTTTGCTGCGGCTACCGCCCGAGCAAGGTCGTAGTCCGCCTGCAATCGGTACCAGGCGTCGGCGCCGCCGCCGAACACCTTGTCGAGTCGGATCGCCATGGTCGGAGAAATTCCCGCGCGGCAGTTCACCAGCGCAGATAGCTGCTTCCGGCTGACTCCGAGCCTCTTTGCGGCTTCGGCGACGGTCAGCCCCAATGGCTTGATGCAGTCATGCAGCACCGACAGACCGGGGTGTGACGGGTTCTTTCTCGTCATCCTTGGGTCTCTCCTGGGTGAGCCGAAACAAAGTCAGTGTTAGTCAACCAGATCGACGTCCACGACGTCTCGCTTTATCCCGTTCGTTCGATCAGGAGTTTCGCCGCCTGCGGCGGCGGTGCCGGTCTGAAGACCGGCGGTCCCTCCCGGGCGGGTCATTCGTCAGTCGGGTCCGGCAGGTCCTCCAGTAGGCCCTCCCGATACGGGAAGAGGGCCGGGGTGCCGCCGGTGTGGAGGAACACGACGGTGTCGTCAGCGCTGAGGCGGCCGCTCTCAATGAGGTCCGCCAGTCCGGTCATCGCCTTCCCGGTATAGACCGGATCGAGCAGGATGCCCTCGGCGCGGGCGGTCAGCGCGATGGCTTCCACGACTCCCGGGTTCAGGATTCCGTACCCCTCGCCAAAGTACTCGTCGTGGACCACCACGTCATCGGGCCCGATCTCCACGTCGAGTCCCATCGCCTCGACCGTCTCCCGGGCGATGGCAAGGACGTTCGCTTCACCGGCGGCCTTGCTGCCGCCGGTGCTGATCCCGATGATCCGGACCTCGGGGGCGAGCGCCTTGGCTCCGACCACGAGTCCGGCCTGGGTGCTGCCCGAGCCGGAGGCGTGGATGACATGGGTGATCGTCACGCCGGCTTCGCGAGCCTGGGCGAGCAACTCCCGGAAACCGTTCGCGTAGGCGATGGATCCCAGCGGAAGTTCCATGGAGCCCCCGGTAAGGGAGCCGCCGACCGAGACGACGTAGGGATTCCGCCCGGACTCACGTTCCGCGGCGGCGATCTCCGCGACCATCGCTTCCCGGTCTCCGTCCGGTTCGATGATGCGCACGTCCGCGCCCAGGATCCGGTCGAGCAGCAAATTCCCGTCCGCCGGTGCGATCGACTGATCCTCTCGCCGCTGCAGGACGAGGATGGGATCCATCCCCAGCCGCCGGGAGCCGGCGGCGGTCATCCGCGCCCAGTTGGACTGCACGCCCGCCCAGGTGATGACGCTGTCGCTGCCCTTGGCGACCGCGTCGGCGAGGATGAAGTCGAGCTTTCGCGCCTTGTTGCCGCCGAAGGCGAGTCCGGTCTGGTCGTCCCGCTTGACGAACAGACGCGGCCCGCCGAGTTCGGCGGCGAGGGTCGGCATCTCCTCGAACGGCGTCGGCAGGTGGGCGAGCGGCTCCCGCTCGAAGTGGCTCAGTGCCTCGTCGAAGACGGTCATGGGGTCGGTCGGGTCTCCTTCCACGTCGCCGGCGCCGGCGCCGCCGCAGGATGCGAAGACGACAACTGAGAGTGCGGCAACGGCGGCAACAACGGAAGAACGGAGTGCGTTCATGGGCGAGCCTCCAAAACGAGCGAGTTTATGCGCGGAGCCGGCGTCAGCCGCGGTAGTGCTACTAGCAGCAGTAACCGGGTCTGCTGCTCCGAACCGAGGGCGATCCGCCGGTTTTCGGACTGTAACTAGTAGCTCTGGCGGGGTCGGTGGGACTGTAACTAGTAGCAGTAACCGGGTCTGCTGCTCCGAATTGGGGACGATATGCCGGTTTTCGGACTGTAACTAGTAGCTCTGGCGGGGTCGGTGGGACTGTAACTAGTAGCTCTGGCGAGGTCGGTGGGACTGCTACTAGTAGCAGTAGCCGGGAGATGGCCCGGGTGCGTTTCGCCGTCCCCGGATGGATCCGGACCATCGGAGAGGCTCACCAAGGGAGTTTCGCGGCCTCCGGCCGCGATGCCGGTCTGAAGACCGGCGCTCCGGCCCTCACTAGAATCATGCCGTTTCAGGAAGCTCTGTTTGGCCCGGCTCAAATCCCACATCTCGACGGAATCCGACGAATTCCGGGCCAACGAGGCCCACAACCGCCGGCTCTCAGAGACCCTGCAGGCCCGGATGGCCGAAGCCCGCAAGGGTGGCGGCGGCCGGGCACGGGCGCGCCATGCGGAACAGGGGAAGCTCTTTGTCCGCGAGCGGATCGAACGGCTCTCCGATCCGGGTTCCCCCTTCCTCGAAGTCGGGCCGCTCGCCGCCCACGAGTGCTACGACGCCCCCACCCCGGCCGCCGGTCTGGTGGCGGGAGTGGCTTCGATTTCGGGACGCCTCGTCATGGTGGTCGCGAACGATGCCACCGTGAAGGGTGGGACCTACTACCCGCTGACGGTCAAAAAACACCTCCGCGCCCAGGAAATCGCGGCCCGCTGCGAGCTCCCGTGTGTGTATCTGGTGGATAGCGGCGGAGCGTTCCTGCCCCTCCAGGCCGAGGTCTTCCCCGACCGGGATCACTTCGGGCGGATCTTCCGCAACCAGGCGGTGATGAGCGCCCGGGGCATTCCGCAGCTCGCGGCCGTCATGGGCATGTGCACGGCGGGCGGCGCCTACGTCCCGGCGATGAGCGACGAAGCGGTGATCGTCTCGGGCACCGGGACCATCTACCTCGGCGGTCCGCCGCTCGTGAAGGCCGCGACCGGCGAGGAGGTGAGCCCCGAGGAACTCGGAGGCGCCCGGGTCCACACCGAACGCTCCGGGGTGGCCGACCATCTTGCGGAGGATGACCACGCGGCGATCCGGCTTCTCCGCGAATCGGTCGCCCGACTGCCCATCGGGTCCCGGGAGCCGATCCGTGACGCCGATCCCGAACCACCCGACTACCCGGAAGAGGAAATCCTGGGCATCTGGCCCCGGGACCGCCGGGTCCGGGTGGACATTCGCGAAACCCTCGCCCGGCTGCTCGACGGAAGCCGGCTCGATGAGTTCAAGGCGCGCTACGGCACGACGCTGGTGACGGGGTTCGGCCGGATCGAAGGCATCACCGTCGGGGTCGTGGCCAGTAACGGTGTCCTCTTCAGCGAGAGCGGCCTGAAGGGCGCCCACTTCGTTCAGCTCTGCGCTCGCGAGGGTTTGCCGCTGCTCTTCGTCCAGGACATCACCGGGTTCATGGTCGGGGCGCGCTACGAGCAGGGCGGGATCGCCAAGGACGGGGCCAAGATGGTGAACGCGGTGGCGACCGCGGAGGTCCCGAAGATCACCCTGATCGCGGGTGGAAGCTTCGGGGCGGGCAACTACGCCATGTGCGGGCGCGCCTACGATCCGACCTTCGTCTGGTCGTGGCCCTCGAGCCGCATTTCGGTGATGGGCGGCGAACAGGCCGCCTCCGTCCTGGTCCAGGTGAAGCGCGACCAGCGCGAGCGCGCCGGGGAGCGGTTGACAGGCGCCGAGGCCGAGGAGATTGCCGCCCCCGTGCGCGAAAAGTACGAGCGCGAGGGCAGCCCCTACTACGCGACGGCGCGCCTTTGGGACGACGGCTTGGTGGACATGCGGAACACCCGCCGGACGCTCGCACTGAGCCTGGCGGCCGCCGCGAATGCGCCCGTGCCGGAGTCCCGGCACGGCATCTTCCGGATGTAGGCGTCCGGGAAGAAGTGGCACCGGCATCGTGAAGCCGCCAATGCGGAAGCGAACCGTTCGGGTCGGCAACGCCGGCGGGTACTGGGGAGACGACCCGCGGGCGCTCCGGTCTCAGGTGCTCGGTCCGGAACCGCCCGAGTTCGTGACCGCGGACTTTCTGGCCGAGATCACGATGAGCATCCTGCAAAAGCAGCGCGCTCGGGATCCCTCCGCTGGCTACGCCCGTGATTTCGTGGACCAGATTGCCCCCCTGCTTCCGGCCATCCGGGAACGCGGGATCACGGTGATCACGAACGCGGGAGGGGTGAACCCCACGGGCTGCGCGCAGGCGGTGCTCCGGGCGGCGGTTCAAGCGGGAGTCGGGTTGACGGTCGCGGTGGTCGAAGGCGATGACCTGCTGGACCGGCTCGACCCCCTGCTGGCCGAAGGGGTCCGCTTCGACAACCTCGAAACCGGCGCCGCGTTCGCACCGCACCGCGCGGATGTCCTGTCGGCGAACGCCTATTTCGGAGCCGAGCCGATCGTCCGGGCCCTCGCCCACCGGCCGGACGTGGTGGTCACCGGACGGGTCACGGATACCGGAATCACGCTCGCACCCATCCGGCACGCCTTCGGCTGGGATCCCGACGACTGGGACCGGATCGCGGGCGGCATCGTGGCCGGGCACCTGATCGAGTGCGGGGTGCAGGCCACCGGGGGGAACTTCACCGACTGGGAACGGGTCCCGGGACTGGGCAGGCAGGGTTTTCCGGTCGTCGAGGTGGAAGAGGACGGCCGGTTCGTGCTCACGAAGCAGCCGGGCTCCGGAGGGCTGGTATCTCCCGCGGTGGCTCGGGAGCAACTGCTCTACGAATTGGGAGATCCGGAGTGCTATCTCTGCCCGGACGCGACCGTGGACTTTTCGGGACTCGGCGTCGCCGTCGCCGGGGAGGACCGGGTGCTGGTCGAGGGGGCCCGCGGTGGGCCGCCTCCGCCCGACCTCAAGGTGAGCGCTTCGGTCCGGGGCGGCTTCAGCGCGCGGGGCAGCCTGGTGGTCGGGGGCCCGGATGTCCGAAAGAAGGCGGGGGCGCTCGAGACCGCGTTCCGGGAGCGGCTCGGGGCCGACTGCGAAGCGGCGGGCGTTCCTTTTCCGCTGGAGCTGCGGGTGGACCTCGCGGGGGCGGATGCGGCGCAGCGCGGCCTGGCCGACACCTCGCGCCTCGATCCCTCGGAGGGACTCGTCCGGTTCGCCGCCTGGAGCCCGGCCCGGGAGCCGCTGAAGGTCTTCCGCAAGCTGCTCCCGAGCTTCATCCTGAGCGGCCCGGCGGGCCTCGCCGTCACCGGCGGCGCGCCTGCGATTTCCGAAGTGGTCGGCTACTGGCCGGCGCTCGTCCCGCGGGACCGGGTGGTGGCCACGGTTTCGGTGATTCGGATGGCCGCCGGCGGAACGGAGCAACTGGTCGCCGAAGAGCGCGTGCCCTTCGAGGGCCCGACCTCCCCCGCGCCCGGGAACCGGCCGCCGCGCGCCGACCGGCGTCCGGCGCCTGACGCTTCCGGGTCCGGCCCCATCGTCGAGGCGCCCCTCGGGGCGGTGGCGCACGCGCGGAGCGGGGACAAGGGAGACGCCGCCAACATCGGGATCATCGGGCGGAGCGCCGCCTGCTATGAGTGGCTCCGGGAGCACCTCTCGGGGCCGGTCGTCGCGCAGTGGGTTCGGGAGGTGACCGACGGGCCCGTCACGCGCTACGAGGTACCGGGCCTCTGGGCGCTCAATTTCATTCTGGAGCGGGCGCTCGGGGGCGGCGGAACCCGCAGCCTGCTGCTCGATCCGCAGGGGAAGACGCTTGCCCAGGGCCTGCTCCGCCAGCGGGTGCGGATCCCGGCCGCCCTCCTTTCCACCATCCCCCCCGAAAATCGCCCGCTCTCCGGAGCGTTTGCCGCCCCCTCGCCCGCACCATGAGTTCCCCGCATCTCCAGCTCGATTTCGAAGCGGACGGCGTGGTCCGTCTCACGCTCCGGCGACCCGAGGTGCGAAACGCCCTGACCCCGGAGATGGTCGCGGGAATTCCGGCGCGCCTGGCGGAGCTGTCCGCCTTGCCGGCGGAGGAGTGCCGGGTGGTGGTGCTGCAGGGGGAGGGGAGGGTCTTTTGCGCCGGGGCCGATCTGAAAGCGATGCGCGAGTCGGGGCGGGCGAGCGAGGAAGAAAACCGCCACGATGCGCGGCGCTTTGCGACTCTTTTCCGATCGGTTGCCGCGTTCCCGGCGCCGGTCATTGCCGCGGTGCAGGGAGCGGCGCTCGGGGGCGGCTTCGGACTCGCGGTGTGTGCCGATCACGTCGTCGCCGAGGAAGCCGCCCGCTTCGGAACCCCCGAGGCGCGCCTCGGGCTCGTTCCGGCGGTCATCTCCCCCTACGTGGTGCGGCGCCTCGGCCCCGGCCGCGCCGGTCCCTTCCTGCTCGGGGGGGCGGTGGCCAGGGGACAGGCTGCCCTTGCCGCCGGCATCGTGCACGAGCTGACTCCGGTCGGCGGCCTTCTGGATGTGCTCGGGGTGACGCTCGCGCGTTTCCTCGAGAGCGCCCCGCGGGCGGTGCGCCAGGCAAAGGCGCTCATGCTGCGGGAGGCTCCGTTGCCCCCGCCGGACATCGAGGAACTGACCATTCGCACGATCGCCGCCGCCCGGGCCTCCGACGAAGGCCAGGCGGGAACGGCCGCCTTCTTCACCAAATCGCCGCCGCCGTGGGCCCCCGGGTCAAAGTCCTCGGGTGGCGCGACCCGCTAACGGTCCTTCGTGTCCCCTGCGCCGCCGCGGCTGCTGATCGCCAACCGGGGCGAGATCACGCGGCGGATCCTCCGCTCGGCGCGTGGGCGCGGCTACCCGGTGGCGGTGGTTTCGACTGCCGCCGACCGCGGGGCGCCGGTTCGGGCGGAGGCTGACCAGGTCTTCGAAGTTCCGGACTTTCTGGACGGGCCGGCCGTGATCGCGGCGGCGGAGCGCTTTCGGGCGGATCTCCTGCACCCGGGATACGGCTTTTTGTCGGAGAGTCCCTCGTTTGCCGCTGCGGTAGAGGCTGCCGGTATCGGTTTCGTGGGACCGACCGCCGAGGCCATGCGCCGACTCGGCGACAAGGAATCCGCGCGGCAAACCGCGATCGCGGTAGGCGTGCCGGTGCTCCCCTCGCTGTCTTCGGAGGGGCTCGCCGCCACCGGGGACGGCTTGCGCGAGGCGAAGCGGGCAGGGCTCGACTTCCCCTGTGCGGTCAAGGCGGCGGCGGGCGGCGGGGGCATCGGGATCCGCGTCGTCCGCCGCCCGCAGGATCTGGCCGGCGCCCTGGCGTCGGCGTCCGCCGAAGCCCAGGCGGCCTTCGGCGATGGCCGGGTGTTTCTCGAACGCTGGCTCGACCGGCCGCGGCACGTCGAGATTCAGGTCTTCGGCGACGGACGGGGCGGCGGGGTCCATCTGGGCGAGCGGGAGTGTTCGGTCCAGCGCCGCCGGCAGAAGCTCGTGGAGTGGTCTCCCGGATTCGGAATCTCGGAGGATCTCCGCGCGCGGATGGGGGAGGCGGCGCTCCGGCTGGTGACCCGAAGCCGCTACCGGGGTGCGGGGACGGTGGAGTTCCTCCTGGACCCGGATGGGGGTTTCTTCTTCCTGGAAGTGAACACCCGGCTGCAGGTCGAGCACCCGGTGACCGAGGAGGTGTACGGGGTGGACCTGGTGGATGCGCAGTTGTCGCTCGCCGCCGGCGTTTGGCCCGATTCCCTGCCGCCGCCCGGTTCCCGGCCCGAGGCGTTTCGGCCGCTCAGGCCCCGGGGAGCGGCCATGGAGGCGCGGGTCCTCGCCGAATCGCCCCGGAACGGGTTCGCCCCGAGTCCCGGGCGGCTCCGCCGCTACCGCGAGCCGCAGGGAGAAGACATCCGGGTGGACTCCGGAGTGGTCGAGGGCGCTCCCGTTCCTCCGGGTTTCGATTCCCTGCTCGCCAAGGTCATCGCCCGGGGAGAGACTCCGGCGGCGGCCGCCGCCCGGTTGGCTGCCGCCCTCGAGGCGATCGTCATTCACGGAGTGGAGACCAACGTGTCCCTGTTGATTTCGGTTCTCCGGCATCCGGAGTTCCTCGCGGGGAACGCCCACACCGGCTGGGTCGAGGAGCGGGTCGAAGAACTGGTGGCGTCGCGACTGCCGGGCCCACTCGAGACGCTCCTCCGCCACGAGCGGGTCGCCGAAGCGCTCTCGGCGGCGGCGCTGCGGCCGCGGCGGGCGGCGACCGCCGACATCTTCCGATCGCTCGCGAGCGACGAGGGCTTTCCCCGACTGGATCCGGGGAGCCGGCCGGGGGAGGTCCTACTCTCTGGGGGCGCTGTCAGGGACGCGGGAGTCCCGGAGCCGCTGCGGGCGACGGCGACTCCGCTCCCGGGCGGCCGCGAGGTGGCCGTCACCGTAGCCGGGGAAACACTCGTCCTCGAGCTTTCCGAAGGCGGAGAAAAAGCCGGAGTCGCGATCCGGGAGGGCGAGGTCCGGGCGCCCCTCGCCGGTGTCGTGGTGAGCGTGGTGGACTCCGGTAGCAGCGTGGCGGAGGGCGAGGTCGTCGCGGTGATCGAGTCCATGAAGATGCACTGGGAGATCCGGGCCCCGGTCGGTGGAACTCTCAGCGACGTCGCCGCGGGAGTCGGAGACGCCGTCGCCGCCGGGTCGACTCTCCTCCGGGTTGTGCCGGACTGACGAAGGACCCCGAGACTCCGTCTAGGCCGATATCACGTTGGCCTTCAGAACGGCTTCGCCTGCCCGAACGCGTTGCGAAACCCACGAGCGCCATTGCGCTTGGGCGTCCGACGTAGTTTGTCACGGTTCCCATCGGGAATTCGTTTGGCGCTCTGTTGGAGCAACTAGACTGGCGGGATGAGCACGTCTATTGGGCCGATGCCGTTTACCGAGTTGCCACCACCCAGCGATGACACGATGTTCTCGATTTCAGTGGGCGAGGAGGCGCAGGTACCAACGAGGATGAATCCCATCCGATTTGCGATCCAGTACCGCAACGGGCGGACATCGAATGCTTGGGGCGTCCGCGCCAAGACCACGGGCGATGCTTACATCTATTGTCGCGACAACATGAAGGAGCAGAAGGTCAGTCTTCACGCCTCTGGAAGACAGCACATCTCAATCCGGCCACGGACTGCGAATCCAGTCAACCTAACGGGGAAATCCTTCATGAACCAATGGCATGAGCCAGACGAGGGAGTTGCAACGTTCAGGTTGGTTTTCCCATGGTGGGGAATACAACTGGACGATGAGCAGAGACGGGCGTTTAAGCCAACTTGGGACAAGAATGCGATTCTTGTCGAAGGACATCACGAATTCCTCACGGTAGTCTCATTCTTCATTGTCGGCGAAGACGCGACGATCAGAAAAGGAACGCCATTTCCTGGATTCCAGCTTGGAGAACTTCCCCTTAGGGATGGCAAGAAACTGGCGGTCACCGCTGAATGGGCGCCCGAGCAGGGGTTCAAGGCAAAGCTCGAAGACGCGCTGAAGCGAATTCTTTCGAACGAGAATATGTTGGAAGGTCACCGGGGCAAGACCCTCGCACTTTGTATGACAGGGACATGGGGTAGTCCCAATTGCGTTTACATGGCGACCATTCCGGTGACTTATTCGCCTCGCGGTTCCGCTCCGCCGGCTCACACTCAAAGGCATGCTTGAACCCCTCCACGACATCGGTGGAGGTCATGGGTTGCACGTCAAGCGAGTTCCGCAAAAACATGGGTTCTACATAGCGCGATAACGAGTGAGGGCTCGGAGACCGTCCCCACGTTTGGGTCCGTGCCCGCGTTGGCGAGGTACGTCGCGCGATAGGCGAATGGCGGGCATCGCTGGGCGTTCCCGTACCCTTGTGGGATGGGACTCGCAGAGTCGGCTCGTCCCGATGAGGGTCGCCGCGGGCTCGACATCTACATCGTCCTCTCCGCGCTGATCGCGGTAGCGGCGCTCCTCACCTGGATCATCCCGGCCGGCCGCTACGAGCGGACGGTCCTTCCCGACGGGCGGGAAGCGGTGGTGCCGGGGTCCTACCAGGTGATCGAACGGTCGCCGGCGGGGCTCATGGACGTGATCACAGCCATCCCGGACGGGCTCGTCAGCGCGGCGAGCGTGGTCTTCCTCGTGTTTCTCGTCGCGGGCTCGGTGGGGGTGATCCGCCGCGCCGGAGTCCTGGATCTCGGGGTGAAGCGGCTGACCGCCGCTACCGGGCGGCGGGTCGAACTCCTGATTCCGGCGCTCATGTTCGCCTTCGCTTCGGTCTCGGCGGTGGTGGGGATGCCCGAGCTCTCCATTGCCTACCTCCCGATCGTGCTGCCCCTGCTGCGGCGCTTCGGGTGCGGGCGGGTCACCGGAACCGCGGTGGCGCTGCTGCCGACGACCCTCGGGGCGGCGTTCGGGGTGACGGTGCCGTCGACGGTGGGGATCGGTCACATGTTGGCCGGTCTGCCGATGTATTCGGGGGCCTCCTACCGGTTCATCTTCTTCCTCATCGTGCAGACCGCGGCGGCGGTCTTCGTGGTGCGGCGGGCGCGCCGCGAGATCCGCCGGCGAAACGGGATCGGGGAAGTTCGAGAACCAGTTCCCGCGGTGTCTGACGGAACCGCCTCCGTTTCGTTCAGCAAGCGCCAGAAGGTGGCTGGAATCGTGGCGCTCGGCCTGTTTGCGGCGTTTGTCGTTTCGGTTCTCGTTCTGCGCCTCGGGTTCGAGGAGATTGGGGGCGCCTTCGTCGCCATGGCGGTGGTCGTCTCGTTGTTGGCGGGCCGCGGGCCGAACCAGATCTGTTCCGACTTCAACGATTCGTTCCGGGAGATTCTCGTCGGCGCCCTGGTCTGCGGCGTCGCCCGCGGCGTTTCCGTGGTGATGACCGAGGGCGCGGTGATGGACACCGTGGTCTACTGGAGCGCCCTGATGGTGTCGTCGCTGCCGCCCGCGCTCACGGCCGTCGGGGTCTTGTTCGGCCAGACCGTTTTCAACTTCCTCGTCCCGTCCGGAAGCGGACAGGCGCTCATCACCCTGCCGATTCTGGTGCCGGTCGCCGATCTCGCCGGGGTCACGCGGCAGGTCGTGGTGCTCGCCACCCAATGGGGGGACGGGATCACGAACGTCATTTTTCCCACGTCCGGGTATTTCATGGCGACGCTCATAATGGCCCAGGTCGGGCTGCTGCGATGGATCCGCTACTACCTGCCGCTCTTTGGGATCATTCTGCTGGTCGCGACCGGCGGGCTGGTGATTGCCCAATACATCGCTCTCGGCCCGTTCTGAGGCGACCATCTGGAGAAACCATGAGAATCGTCAGGCTCCCCATCGAGCCCATGACGGCCGAGTCCTTCGCCCCCTACGGCGAGGTCATCGAGGCGCGGGAACGACCGGCGGCCGGCCGGCGGTTCTTCCCGGTCGACTTCCGGATCGACGGCCGGACGACGGTGGACGTCATCTGGCAGCCGACCGAGGGCAGGAGGTTCCGCCTCCTCGAGCGCCACTTCGCGGTGACGCAGGCATTCATTCCCCTCGAAGGTGCGCCGGCGGTGGTGGCGGTGGCCGCGCCCACCGATCTCGACGACGCGGAAGCCGTTCCGAAACCCGAGGAGGTGCGCGCCTTCCTGATCGACCCGGGCAAGGGGTACGCCTACAAGACCGGGACTTGGCATTCGCTCGACCGCTACCTGCTCGAGCCGCCGGGCGCGAGCTTCCTCATCCTGAACGTGGATCCGAACCCGACCCAGTTCGTGGACTACGGCGAGCGGTTCGGGGTGGAGTTCGAGGTGGGGGCGTAGGAGGGGCCCGTGGCCATGCGCCCTTGAGGACGGTGGGCCATTCGCGGGTTTCGCGCCCTGCGGGGGAGCGATGCCGGTGTGAACGCCCCGATCAGGACACCTGGCCAGCGTTCCCGCTGCCGCGCGCTTCACGCGGGTCGGCCGTACGCAGTTCCGCCCGCCTACGGCGGGCTGTGCCGACCGGAGGTCAGCGTTCCCTGACCTGCGCGCCACCATGCCGACCTTGGAGGCCGGCGTTCCCTCGCCCTTCGGCGGCATCCGGGTGGGGGGCGCTCTTCACCGGAGAATCTGGCGTTCCGCGGCGAGGGCTTCGAGTTCCTGATTGAGTTCTTCCTGTTCGGCGCGGAGCCGGGTCGTGTCGAACGCGCTCTGGAAGCGAGTCGGGTTGCGAGGGGCGTAGGGGAGGCCGCTGGCTCCGACGGCGGCGAGGGAGGCCTCGATATCCAACAGGCGTTCCCTGATTTCGTTTTCCCGCTCGGCGATTTCGCGCCGCCGGGCCTCCATGTTGGCGCGAACCTCGTCGTCACCCGCGCTTGCGGTGTCCTCGCCGGGGTCCCCAAGGGGAAGGTCTTCGCTGGTGATCGCGGGGTCGGGGAGCGCCTCCGCCTCGAGCGGAGCGGTCGAGCGGTCCGGCCTCGCCAAGCGCCCGCCGGCGAGGTCGGCGTCGGTGAAGCGGGGAGCGGCGCCACGCTGCTTCCGGCTCGCCTCGATCCGGGCGCGCTGCCGCCGCGCGGCTTCCACCAGTGATGGCGGGTCCTCTTGCGCCGGTTGCAGCGGAAACGCGGGGGTCGCGGTGAGCAATCCCAGGACGACGGCCGCGGCCGGAGCCGTGGCCGGGTGTTCAGGCCTTGATCGGATTACCGAAGCGGTCGCGGAGGACGTACGCCGGCAGGCGGTACTCCTCGTGGAACATCTGGGTGCGCACAGAACCTGTGACATGGGACGCGATGTCTCTCCCGGTGAGCAAATAAACGACGGTGGGGCAAAGGTCGCGCCGCATCACCTGCTCGGGAAACACCGCACCCTTCCGGAAGTCGGGGCCGACCCCGAGCGTCCAGACGTTGTGTGCGTAGTAGTTCCCTTGCGAATGATGGAGCTGTCCGTACACGTTGACCTCATCGTCGCGTCCGCATTCGGGTCGAAGCAGAATCGAGGTGGTGTCGCGCAGGTACGGGTCGTTGTGAATGAAATCGTGCAGGTTGCCGATGAGCTCGTCGGTGGCCGCGATGTGCCGCCGGTACTGCTCGTAGTCGGTGTCGTAGTCCCAAAAGCCCGCGTCGGCGTGGGCATCGTCGAGAGCGAGCATCTGGATGGTGATCAGCTTCGGGCGGAAATCCCGAAGCAGATGCTTGGCGATCTCGAAGCACTGCCCGTCGCCGAGCGGCACTTCCCGGTCCACGAGCGAAGTCTTCGTCGACGCCGGAACGTCGGTCCGCCGGGATACCGCGTCGGCGAGCCAGTCCTCGAGATCCTTCCGGGTCTGGCGGGTGTGGCCGAGCCCCGGTTCGATGTTGGCCTTCACCAATTGCGCTGCCGACGCTTCCTGGTCGTCGTGGAACAGCTTGTTCATGGTCAGCGAGTTCGCGCCGAACGAGAGCCCCCCGTCCGGGTGCGCGCTCCAGTGCTTCCGGTCGAATACCCACGACCGGTAGTAGCTGACTCCCTGCAGCATCCAGTAGTCGTTCACCGAGCCGCCGAGTTCCTTGCGGGCGGTCTCCGTCCAGGTCGGATAGAGCGGATGCTCCGAAACCGTTTCCCGGCCGGTCAGCATCTCGGTGTACATGTAGCCGTGGAGGTTCGCGGTTTCGCCGAAGTCTTCGGTGAAGACGCTCCCGGCTTCCATCATTCGCGCCATGTGCGGGGCGTGCGCGGGGTCCTCCACGGTGTCCTTCTTCCGGCAACCGTTGCCGTAGAGGATGACGACCAGGTGCTTTGTTTTCAGGCTCCGGTCGGGAACGATGGAGGCGCGCTCGGGGGTGGCGGCCAGCAGCCGGTTCGCGCCGCCGCCCAGACCGAGGGCCGCGGCGCCGGCGGCGCCCAGAAAATGACGGCGATTCATGCTCATTGGTGAACTCATTGGGGAGGCTTCTCCGTTGCCGTCGTTGCTTTCTTCTTCTCGGGGAGGAACAAGACCTCCAGGCCGCGGATCTCCTCGTCGCGCACCGGGTTGAGGTTCAGGTAGTTCTGCGCCCGGTCGGAGATGTTCATCCGGGACACCGTATAGGCGCCGCGTTCCTGCCACTCCTCGATCTTCAGGGTTCCGCGAAAGACGTTCGGTTGCGGCACCAGCGAGGGCCGGTTCAGCGGCGGGTTCTTGCTTTCGAGCTCGACCCGGACCAGATCCGCCCCGCTCGGGCTCCGGAAGGACACGTAGACCTTGTCCACCCCACTGAGGTTGTCTTCCACGAGCGCCGCGACGGGAATGGACTCGCTGGCGAGAGCCTCCCGTTGGGGAAGTTCGACGGCGAGCAACACCGGTGCTTCGTCGTCCCGCTTTTCCGGGTTCTCCGTTACGAGAACGTTCACATCCCGAAGCACCGGAGCGGTCGCGGCGAAGATCAGTGCGCCGTTTCGCGCCGCGTCGTAAAGCTCGACCTTCTGGATCCGCCACCTCCCGCCTTCGTACCACTCGGGAATCGAGAAGGCACCGAGGAAACGCCCCGGGCGCCGGGAATCGCCGATGAGATCCGCCCGTACCGCCCGCCTCCCGGACGGGCTGACGAACACCGCCCGCGCCTGCGCCGGCCCCGCGAGATTGTCCTCCGCAAAGGCCTCGACCCGGATGGCCTGCCCGACGTCAACCTCCGGAGTCAGGATCTCGACGGAGCGGAGGGTGGGTGGCGTCACGTCCGCCTCCGGGTTCTTTGAGACCACGAAGTAGGCGGGACTGCCGTCCGCGGCCCGCATGACCGGGTTGAACTCGGTGGAATACGCCTTCTTGTGCCCGTGTTCGTCGGTGATCATGGTGGAGCCGACGTTGTAGCGACCCCCGGGGTGGTGGCGGTCCACCTTGCCGCGCCCGAGGTAGAGGTTCTTGTCCTTCTCGTGCGGCTTGAAGTTCACGTAGATGACCGAGGCCCGGCCGTATTGCTGACTCCAGAACTCGGCTACGAAACGCCGTCCCTTCTCGAAGGCCGGCTCCACCTTGGCGATCGCCCGCACCGTGTCTCCGGGGTCCACCTCCAGATCAATGACCCGGAACTCCGTCAGGGCGGTCGAGCGATGGTCCCCGCTGAGGTTCCGCTGGGACGGTTGGGCGCCGCGCCGGCGGTACTGGAAGACCTCCGGGATGTAATCCTCATCGGAGACGCCGAGTTGGCCGGTCACGTCGGCGCTCGCCGGTTCGGTTCCCAGGGTTACGTCCTCGACGATCTCGAAGGGGTAGGCCGCCGGATCGGGGCGTTTCTCGTCGCCTTGCTCTTCTTCGGGGGTGTTCTCGCCGGAAGCCGCCTGTTGTTCGGCGGACGGCGACCCGGTTCCGGGAGCCACCGCCTGAGCGAACGCGGGAGACAGGCCGAGCGCGGTAGCAAACAGGACGGGGAACAGGACGGGGAACAGGACGGGGAACAGAATGGGCCAAGCCGCCCTGCCAGCGACCCGGGGGGCTGTTAACCGCAGCATCGAAACACCCGCACCTGAAGAACCCGAACCTGAAGAACCCGCACCTGAAAAACCCGAATGGGGCCGCGCTAGTCAGACTCCTTGGGAGAGACGATCATCGCGGACACCCGAGAACGCGACGGGCCAATATATCATCCGCCCCCCGACGCGCCGTCCGGCCCAGGAAGGGCGATCTCCCCGGCGCTTGCCTGAAGAAAACATGCCTCTTTTTGCCCGGCGTTTCGGCCACCTGGGTACCGAAAACGCGTTCAAGATCGGGGAAGACGTGGCCCGCGCCCGCGCCCGCGGCGTGGATGTCATTCCCTTCACCATCGGCGAACCCGACTTCGACAGCGCCCCGCACATCAACGAAGCCGGGATCGCCGCCATCCGCGCCGGGGACACCCACTACACGGACCCCGCCGGGATCGCTCCGCTCCGGGAAGCCCTGGCCAGCTACGTGTCCCGGACGCGCGGCATCGAGGTGACCGCGGATCGGATCATCGTCCTCCCGGGGGCGAAGCCGGCCATCGGCTACACGATGATGGCCTACGTGGATCCCGGCGACGAGGTCATCTATCCGAGCCCGGGGTTCCCGATTTACGAATCGTGGGTGACCTATCTCGGGGGCGTGCCGAAACCGCTCGTGCTCCGCGAAGAGCGCGGCTTCTCCTTCACGGTGGAGGATCTCGACCGGTTGCTCACGGAAAAGACGAAGGTCCTGATGCTGTGCTCCCCCTCGAATCCCACGGGCGGGGTACTTCCGAAGAGCCTGCTCGAGGAGGTTGCCGCATTGGTGCGCGAGCGCGCCCGCCCGGACATCCGCATCTATTCGGATGAGATCTACGAGCACATCACCTTCGATGGCTTCGAACATACGTCGATGGCTTCCCTTCCGGGAATGGAGGGGAACACGATCATCGCGAGCGGACACTCGAAGGGCTACGCGATGACCGGCTGGCGGCTCGGGTGGTGCGTGCTCCCCACCGCGGAGGAGGCCACCCGGTTCAAGCAGATCAACATCAACACAGTGAGCTGCGTTCCGCCCTTCATTCAGCAGGCGGCCCGCGAGGCGCTCGAGAACCCCAAGACCCTTGAGGTGGTGGGTTCGATGGTGGCGGAGTTCAAGCGGCGCCGCGACTACGTGGTGCCGGCGCTCAACGCTGTCCACGGGATCCGCTGCGCGAATCCGCTCGGTGCCTTTTACGTGTTTCCGAACATCTCGGGCGTCTGTGAATCCCTGGGCGCCACGGCGCACTTCGAGTCGCTGCCGGATTCCCGGAAGGCGGGGACCAGTCCCGCAACCCTGGTGTCCCGGTTCCTCCTCTACTACCACGGGGTCGCCCTGGTGGACCGCCGCAGCTTTGGCGTCATCGGCAGCGAGGGACAGGACTTCCTCCGCCTCTCCTACGCGGCGGACATGGATTCGCTTCGCGAGGGAATCCGCCGGATCGCCGCCGGGGTGGCCGACCACGACGGGTTCGTCCGCTTCCTCGACGATCAAATTGCCCTGGGAATCGCCGCATGAGCCGCATCTTCGTTACCCGCCCCATTCCGGAAGCCGGTCTCGCCGTCCTGCGCGCCGCGGCCGAGGTCGAGGTGGCGCCTACTGCCGACGGTGATTCGACCCCGCGGGACCAGGTGCTGGCCGGCGCCCGCGGCGCCGATGTTCATGTCTCCTTGTTGACCGAAGCGGTGGACCGGGAACTCATGGAATCGGCCCCGCAGTTGCTGGGGGTCGCCAACTACGCCGTCGGTTTCAACAACGTGGACGTGCCGGCGGCTACCGAACTCGGGCTACCCATCACCAACACCCCGGGCGTCCTCACCGACACCACCGCCGACCTCGCCTGGGCGCTCCTGATGGCGGTGGCCCGACAGGTCGTTCCCGCCGACGCCTACATGCGACAGGGTCGCTACCGGATCTGGGGGCCGTCGCTCATGCTGGGCGCCGACGTGAGCCCTGGGGGAGACGGGCGCCGCAAGACGCTCGGGGTCGTCGGCTTCGGGCGGATCGGCCAGGCGATGCACAAGCGGGCGCAGGGTTTCGACATGGACGTGCTCGCCTTCGATCCACCCATGAAGGCGATCATCGAAGCCCGCCCGGATGTGGAGTACGCGGAATTCGGCGAACTGCTCGCTCGCAGCGACTTCGTCACGATCCACACGGATCTCAACCCCTCGACGCATCATCTGTTCAATGCGGACGCCTTTGCCCGGATGAAGAAGACCGCGATCCTGATCAACAGCGCGCGCGGCCCGGTCGTGGACGAAGCGGCGCTCGTCGACGCCCTCAAGTCGGGCCAGATCGGCGGGGCCGGCCTCGACGTGTTCGAGCACGAGCCGGCCTTCCAGCCGGGACTCGCCGAGTGCGGCCAGGTGGTGATGCTTCCGCACATCGCCAGCGGCAGCGTGGCTACCCGGGACCGGATGGCCACCATGTGCGCCGAGAACGCGGTCGCTCACCTGACCCGGAAGCGCGCGCCGAACTGCGTGAACCCGGAGGTCTACGAAACCGAAGCGTACCGGCGGCGCATCGATCGTTAGCGAGTCGCCGTGACGACGGCTACAGCCCAGCAACCCCGAGCGGGCAGTAGCCCGCAAACGGAGGCCGCGCGATGACCCAGACGTTCGTCATCGTCACGGTCGCCGCCTACCTGCTGGGACTCCTGTTCCTGGGCGCCGTCGCCTCCACCCGGATCAAGAACGCCACCGATTTCGTCGTCGCGGGCCGCCGGCTCGGCCTGGGACTCTGCACCTTCACCCTCTTTGCCACCTGGTTCGGGGGCGGAACGATGATTGGAGCGGCCGGGGCCTCCTATGCGGGCGGCTTGAATGCGGTGGTCGCCGATCCCTTTGGCGCCGCGCTCTGCCTGCTCCTCGCCGGCGCGTTCTACGTAAGGCTCCTGCGGCGCATGCGCCTGCTCACCGTTCCCGACTTCTTCCGTCGCCGGTTCGGGCGGCCAGCGGAGATCCTTTCCGCGCTCTCGATTCTCCCGGCTTACATCGGCTGGGTGGGCTCACAGCTCCTGGCGGTCGGCACCGTGCTCTCGGCAATGGCGGGCCTTCCCTTCATCGCCAGCATCCTCATCGCCGCTGTCATCGTGCTCATCTACACGGTGCTCGGCGGGATGTGGGGGGTGACCCTCACCGACTTCTTCCAGGCGCTGGTCCTGATCGCGGCGATCGTGCTCCTGCTTCCCATCGTTGTCGGGGAAGCTGGCGGCGTTGCTGCCGTGCTCGACCGGCTACCGGAGGGGCGCACGCGCTTCCTGCCCACCGGCGGGCTGCTGGAATGGCTCTTCTTCGTACAGGCCTGGCTGGTGATCGGGCTCGGCAACCTCCCCGGCCAGGACCTGATGCAGCGGGCGTTCAGTTCCAAGAGCGAAAGGGTGGCGCAGTGGGCCGCCTACTTCGGGGGTTCGCTCTACCTGGTGGTCGGCCTTATCCCGGTGGCGCTCGGGATGATCGGTTCGGTGCTCATGCCGGGGCTTCAGAACCCGGAAGAGATCGTGCCGCGTCTCGCCATGGCGTACCTCCCGCCAGTGGGTCTCGCCCTCTTCCTCGGCGCGCTCTTTTCGGCGCTCATGAGTTCGGCGGACAGCGGACTGCTCGCCCCGGCAAGCATCTTCGGGCAGAACATCATGCGGAACGTGGCGCCCGACCTGAAGCCCAAAGAGGTGCTCCTCGCCGTTCGGGTGGGCGTCGTCATCTTTTGCGGACTGGCGCTGGCGGTAGCCCTCTGGTTCCAGAGCGTCTATTCGCTGATGGTCGAGTCCTGGACGGTCATGATGGTGGGACTCTTTGGCCCGCTCACCCTGGGGATGTACTGGAAACGGACGAACGGTCCGGGAGCCGTGTGCGGCATCGTCGCCGGACTGGCGACCTGGCTGGGGCTCATCGGGGTGGAATTGGTCTGGGGCGCCGTGTCGCCCGGAAACGTGACGGAACTGCCGAACGCGCTCATCGCCACCCCCGTTTCCCTGCTGGCGACCGTGGTGGTGTCCCTGCTGACCGCGAAGAGCCACCCGCCGCGGGTGCTCACCGATGCCTCGGGGCGGCCGATCGAGGAACAGGGTCGTCTCGGGACCCTGGGTCTCCGTCCCCCGGCGTCCGCTTGACGGTCGCGGATCCAGAGGCGTCCGCGCCCCGCTGGAGAATCGCGCCCACCGCGGCTCAACACGCGGAGGCGCTGGCCGAACTCCAGCGCATCGTGTTCCCCACGCTGGACTCTTCGGAACGTTTCGAGGCTCATCACTACCGCCGGCACGTCGAGATCTTTCCTGCGGGTCAGTTCGTGGCCCTCGACGAGGGGCGCCCGGAGACCCTGATTGCGGCGACCACGACCCTGCGGCTGAACCTCGATCTTCGCCGTCCGCAGCACCGCTTCCCGGAGTTCCTGGGAGGGTTGTCGCTCCGTGCTCATGATCCGGCCGGGGAGTGGCTCTACGGGGCCGATCTCGGGGTCCACCCGGCCTGGAGGAGGCGAGGTGTTGCCCGGGCGCTCTATGCGGCCCGGCAATCCGCCGCCGTTCGCCTCGGCCTGCGCGGCCAGCTCACCGTCGGCATGCTGAACGGCTATGGGGCGGTCGCCGATCGGATGAGCGCGGAGGAGTACTACGAGCGCCTGGTGGCGGGGGTCCTCGAGGACCCCACGGTTTCCGCTCAGATGCGGATCGGGTTTCGTCCGGGAGGGCTGATTCCGGACTACGTCCAGGATCCGCGCTGCCGGGGCTACGGCGTCCTGCTCACCCTCCCGGGCGATCACCCGGTCCCCGTTCGGGAACCGAGCGCCGAGCGCCACTCACGGTCCCATCTGTAACATTCGCGGGTTACACGCGGTGCGACAACAAAGGCTTTCCTTGATCCGCCCGCCAGACGCCTACCGGGTTCCCGGCAGGGGTCCGGAACCTTTGGGAAACGCGCCTCGTAGCGTCGGGTGACTCCGCATGACTCCCTCAAGACCCGCTGACCGGCTCGCCGAACTGAAGATCGGTGAGGAGCAGCGCGGCTCGCGTCCGTTTGCGCTCGTAACCGCGATCATCGGCGGGATCCTGGTCATCGGGGGTGGGGTATCGGCGGTCTTCCTCCTCGGGTCGGAACCCGAAGTGCTCGCTGTGCGCACGGCGCGGGTGCGCTCGGTCTCCGTAGACGCCGGGACCACGGTCCTCAACGCGAGCGGCTACGTGACCGCGCGCCGGCAAGCCACCGTCTCATCCAAGACGGCGGGGCAGATCATCGAGATCGCCATCGAGGAAGGCATGGAGGTGACCGCGGGGCAGGTACTCGCCCGGCTCGACTCCTCGAACCTGGAGCGGAGTTTCGGGTTGGCGGAAGCGCAGACGGCGGTGGCCCGGAAGGCGGTTCTCGAAGTGGAGGCCCAGCTTGCCGAGGCGCGTCTTCGCCAGGAGCGGACCAGACGCCTCGTGGAAGAGCGGGTAGCCGGACAGGCGGACCTTGACCGGGTCAATGGAGAGGTAGCGACCCTGGAAGCGCGTAGCGAGCGCCAGCAGGAGGACATCCGGGTTTCGGAGCGGCGGGCGGACGTCATCGGCCAGCAGATCGAGGACATGGTGATCCGGGCGCCCTTCGACGGCGTCATCACCGCGAAGAACGCCCAGCCGGGCGAGATGATGTCCCCGATCGCCGGAGGCGCCGGCTTCACCCGCACCGGCATCGGCACCATCGTGGACATGACCTCGCTGGAGATCGAGGTGGATGTCAACGAGGCCTACATCAACCGGGTATCGCCCGGGCAGCCGGTGGATGCGATCCTCGACTCCTACGACGACTGGACGATCCCGGCGCGGGTGATTGCGATCATCCCAACGGCCGACCGCGACCGGGCCACGGTCCGGGTCCGGATCGGCTTCGAAGAACTGGACCCCCGGATTCTTCCGGACATGGGGGTCAAGGTGAGTTTCCGTTCCGCGGAAGCGGAACCGGAAGAGGCCCCGGAGGGTCTGCTGGTCGAAGCTGCGGCGGTGTTTCAGGACACCGGGCGGGACCTGGTCTATCTGGTGCGCGACGGACGGGTCCAGCGCCGGGCGGTCCGGCTGGGCGACCGCCGCGGGTCCGATGTATTCGTGCTCTCCGGACTCGTGGAGGGCGACCGGGTCGTCTTGGAGGGCCCCCCCGGCCTCGCGGACGGCGCGGAAGTCGTGGAAGCGGCCGCGGCCCCGTGATTTCGGGGCAAGGAGAGCCGCAAGGAGAACTCTCAGATGAGTGAGACAGTAATTTCGGAAGGGATTTCGGAAGGGATTTCGGAAACGGACAGCGGAAACGGAGCCGCGGCGGAAGCGATGGTGGATGTGCGGAACGTCACCCGGACCTTCCGCCGCGGCCGGACGCCGGTTCCGGTGTTGCGGGGCTTCACCCTGCGCATGGAAAAGGGAGATTTCCTCGCGCTCATGGGGCCCTCGGGCTCCGGGAAGTCCACGCTCTTGAACCTCGTTGCCGGGCTCGACCGGCCGACCAGCGGCGAAGTGATCGTGGGCGGTTCCCCGATTCACAGCCTCTCCGAGCGGCGCCTGGCCGGCTGGAGGGCCCGCAACATCGGGTTCATCTTCCAGTTCTCGAACCTCCTCGGGGCGCTGAACGCCGAACGGAACGTCGCGGTGCCACTGCTGCTGACCTCGTTTTCCGCCCGTGAGCGACGCCGCCGGGTTGCCATCGCCCTCGAAATCGTCGGCCTTTCCGATCGGGCCAAACACCGTCCCCGGGAACTCTCGGGCGGTGAGCAGCAACGGGTCGGCATTGCTCGCGCCCTGGTGAACGATCCGGCGCTCCTGGTGTGCGACGAGCCGACCGGGGATCTCGACCGGGGGACGAGCAACGAGATTCTCGATCTGCTGGTGGCTCTCAACCGCGACCAGGGAAAGACCATCCTGATGGTGACGCACGACCCGGTCGCTGCGGAGCGTGCCTCCCGGGTGCTCCATCTCGAGGACGGCCGGCTGGCCGACTGCGGACACGACGGGACGATCGTGATGCCCGTTCACGAACCGGCCGGGGCGGCGGTATGACTTCCTTCACGCTGATCAGCGCGGCGCTCCGGCGGAAGAAGACCAGGACCTTCCTGACCTTCTCATCGGTGGTCTTCGCGTTCCTGATCTTCGGCGTTTTGTCCATGCTGCAGGCGGCCTTTTCGATGGGGGCCGATATCGCCAACGAGGACCGGCTGGTGGTGCGTCACCGGGTTTCGCTCTTCCAGCTTCTCCCCGAGTCCTACGAAGCCGAGATGGAGGAGGTCCCCGGCGTCATCGACGCGATGCACATGACCTGGTTCGGCGGCGTGTACCAGGATCCCTCCAACTTCTTCATGCAGTCTCCGGTGGAGCCCGCGGAATACCTCGACATGTATCCGGAGGTTTCGATCCCGGAGGAGGCGAAGCTTCGCTGGATCGAAACCCGGAACGGCGCCATCGCCGGCCGCGCGCTCGTCGAGCGCTTCGGCTGGGAGGTCGGCGACCGGATCCCGCTTCAGCCCACCATCTGGCAGCAGCAGGGGAGGGGCGATGAGGCCTGGGAGTTCGAGCTGGTCGGCGTCTACGCGAGCGACGTCGATGGCTTCGACGAGACCCAGTTCCTCTTCCGCTACGACTTCTTCGACGAGGCTCGTTCCTTCGGCCGGGGGCAGGTAGGGTGGTTCGCGGTGCGGATCGCAGATCCGGATCGCGCCGCGGAGGTTGCCGCCGCGATCGACGATGCGTTCCGGAATTCCGCCGCCGAGACCAAGAGCGAGTCCGAGGGCGCGTTCGCGGCCGGGTTCGCGAACCAGGTCGGCAACCTGGGGCTGATCGTGACCTCGATCCTCGGCGCCGTCTTCTTCACCATCCTCCTGGTCGCCGGCAACACCATGGCGCAGTCGGTGCGCGAGCGGATCGGCGAGATCGGGCTCCTGAAGGCGCTCGGCTTCACGGCCACCCGGGTGCAGCGTCTCGTTCTCATGGAGTCGGTGACGCTGGTGACCACCGCGGGATTTTTGGGAATGGTCCTCGCGGTCGGGCTCGAGAAAGTTCTCCGGTCGGCGCTTTCGGCGTATTTCCCGGGCCTCTTCCTGCGGCCCGCGGATCTGTTGTTGGGGCTCGGTCTCGCGGTGGTGACCGGCCTCATCGTCGGCATCTTTCCAGCGCGGCGGGCGATGCGGCTGGAGACGGCCTTCGCGCTGCGCCGCCTGTAAGGGGTACGGAAAATGGGCGTGGGCTCCCTCCTACGGCAGTGCCAGGCGGTCACCCGCTACAACCTGGAGACCATCTGGGAGCGGCGCGCGGTTTCGGTGGTTGCGATCTTCGGAATCGCCGGGGTTGTCGGGGTGCTCGTCGCCGTGCTCTCGATGGCCGCCGGATTCCGTGCGGTGGTGACCGGCCAGGCCCGGGACGATGTGGCGGTGGTGCTCCGGAGCGGTTCCATCGGTGAATCGGCGAGCATCCTGAACCATCAGGACATCCAGGTTCTCTGGGAGGCGCCGGGGGTGGCGCGTGGACCCGACGGTCCCCTCGTCTCTCCGGAGCTCTTCGTGATCATCGATCGCAAGAAGATCGGGGTGGGAACCGACGCGAACGTCCCGCTCCGGGGCGTGGAAGCCGCGGCCTTCGCGCTGCGCGACCAGATCGAAATCGTGGAGGGGCGGAACTTCGAGCCGGGCCGGAACGAGGTCATCGTCGGCGATGGCGCCGCGGGCGCCTTCGAGGGTCTGCTCGTCGGCGACCGGATTGATGTGGGGCGGGCCTCCTGGGAGGTCGTCGGCCGGTTCACTGCGGGAGGCGGCGTCGCCGAATCGGAGATCTGGACGGACACCCGCGTGCTCCAGCAGATGTACCGGCGCGGCAACTCCTGGAACGTGGCCCTCGTGCGTCTCACCGACGCCGGCGCTTTCGAGGCGTTCGAGGCGGCGTTGACCGACGATCCGCGCGTGAGCCTCGGCGCCCAGCGGCAGACCACCTACATGGCCGCGCAATCCAGGCCGATCGAGGTCTTCATCTCGGTAGTCGGCTGGATCATCGTCGCCATGATGTCGGCGGGCGCCGTGTTTGCCGCGCTCAACACCATGTACGCCGCGGTGTCCTCCCGCTCGCGCGAGATCGCGACGCTGCGCGCCCTCGGGTTCTCCCGGCTGCCGATTGTCTTGTCGGTGATGATCGAGTCGCTCGTCTTCGGAATCATCGGGGCCGCGGTGGGGGGGGCCGGGTCGTGGTTCCTGTTCGACGGGTTCCGGGCGGCGACGATCAACTGGGCCTCGTTCAGCCAGGTGGCCTTCGCCTTCGAGGTGACACCGGAGCTCCTCGTTCAGGGGATCGTTCTTGCCCTCGTCATCGGCGCCATCGGCGGTTTCCTGCCCGCGGTGGCCGCCGCCCGCCGCAGCGTGATCGGGGCCCTGCGGGAGCAGTAGGCCCTGCCAACGAGTGGCGCAGACGGGCGAGATCGCCCGCCGCAGATTGGGCAAGAGGGCGGCCGGGCACGGGAACGCCGACCTCCGGTCGGCACCGCTGGCCGGCGGCCAGCGCACGGCGCATCGCTGTTCGCTCTGAAGGGACGCAGGCACGGGAACGCCGACCTCCGGTCGGCACCGCTGGCCGGCGGCCAGCGCACGGCGCATCGCCGTTCGCTCTGAAGGGACGCAGGCACGGGAACGCCGACCTCCGGTCGGCACCGCTGGCCGGCGGCCAGCGCACGGCGCATCGCTGTTCGCTCTGAAGGGACGCAGGCACGGGAACGCCGACCTCCGGTCGGCACCGCTGCGCGAAGCACAGCGAACGGCGTGAGCTACCCGGATGTACGGGTCACGCCCAACGCCGGGATCCCGCAGAGAGGGGGCCATCTCAGAACTGGGGGCCCTTCCCTCCCGCCCGCCTTCGGCGGGCTGTGCCGGGCCCCACCGGGAGAACTGCCCACAGGTCGGCGTTTCCGGGCAGCCGTCACCACCTTGCGTCTTCGGTGTTCCGCGTCTGCGCCATTGATGCCGGGCGGGGTGTGCGGCGGGCCGATCATCTGAGTTTCTGCCGGTGGGGTCCGGCATGGCCCGCGTCAGCCGGGCGAGACCCCGTCAGTTCAGCCCGCGCCGTCTGAGGAGCGGTTCGACATCCGCGTCCCGCCCGCGGAAGGTTCGGAAGAGATCCATCGCTTCCACGCTGCCACCCTTCGAGAGCAGCGTTTGCCGGAAGTGGTCGCCGTTTTCGCGCTTCAGGCCGTCGTTCTCCTTGAACCATTCGACGGAATCGGCGTCCAGAACCTCGCTCCAGATGTACGAGTAGTAGCCGGCCGAATAGCCGCTGCTCCAGATGTGCGAGAAATAGGTGCTCCGGTAGCGGGGCGGCACCGGAGCGAAGGCGACCCCCGCCGCTTCCAGCGCCGACTCTTCGAACGCGAGGACGCCGTCGGCTTCCGGAACGCCGGAAGCGTCGAGTTGATGCCAGGCCAGATCCAGCAGCGTGGCCGCGAGATATTCGGTGGTGGCGAAACCCTGGTTGAAAGTGCGCGCCGACAGCACCCGGTCGAGGAGGTCCGCCGGAATCGGCTCCCCGGTCTCGTGGTGGATCGCGTAGTTCCGGAGCACCTCCGGCCAGGTGGCCCACATCTCGTTCACCTGCGAGGGGTATTCGACGAAATCCCGCGGCACCGAGGTTCCCGCGAAGTAGGGGTAGCGGACGCTCGAAAACAGGCCGTGGAGCGCGTGTCCGAACTCGTGGAACATCGTGATGACTTCGTCGAAGGTCAGCAGCGTCGGTTCCCCCTCGGGAGGTTTCGGGATGTTCAGGTGGTTCGCGACGACCGGTTTCGTTCCCAGGAGGTTTGACTGGGAGACGTAGGCGTTCATCCAGGCCCCGCCCCGCTTCGACGGCCGGGCGTAGAAGTCGCCGATGAAGAGTCCGAGCGGGGAGCCGTCCTCCTCGAAGACCTCCCAGACGCGCACGTCCGGGTGATAGACCGGCAGTTCGGGCCTTTCTTCGAATCGGAGGCCGAAGAGCTGGTTCGCGGCGTGGAAGACGCCGTTTACCAAGACGCCGTTCATCTCGAAGTAGGGCTTGAGTTGCGAGGCGTCAAATGAGAACCGTTGGGCCCGGAGCTTTTCGGAGTAGTAGGACCAGTCCCAGGCCGCGATGTCGATATCGGCGCCCTCCGATCGGGCAAGGGCCGCCAGGTCGTCGGCTTCCCGGCGCGCATTGGCCACTGCCGCCGGGGCAAGTCCCGCGAGGCGCCCGTTTACGGCCTCGATGGTCTGCGCCGTCTGCTCCTCAAGGACATAGGCGGCATGGTGCGGGTATCCGAGCAGCCCGGCGCGCTCGGCGCGGAGCGCCGCGATCTTCACGATCACCTCGCGGTTGTCGTGTTCCCCCCCGCGACTGCCCCGCGTGAGCGAGGTATTCGCAATCCGCTCCCGCAGCGCGCGGTCTTCGAGCGATGACTGCGCCGGCTGGCCGCTGGTGTTCAGGAGGGCGATCACGTACTTGCCCTCGAGGTCGCGCGCCTTCGCCGCCTCGGCCGCGGCGGCGATTTCCCCTTCGGAAAGTCCGGCGAGTTCCTCGGCGGTATCCACCACCACTGCCGAGGCGTTCACCTCGTTCAGGGTGTTGTCGCTGAAGGCGGCCGAAAGGGAAGCGACTTCGGCGTTGATCTCCCGCATGCGCTCCTTCTCGGGTTCCGAGAGCTGGGCGCCGGCGCGGGTGAAGTCGCGCCGGTACTGCTCCACCAGCCGCACTTCTTCGGGCGAGAGTCCGGCGGCCTCGCGCCCCTCGAAGAGCGCCTCTACCCGGGCGAAGAGGTCGGCGTTCAGCAGGATCTGGTCGGAGTGGGCCGCCAGTTTCGGCGCCATCTCGGCGCGGATGGCATTGATCTCGTCGTTCGTATCGGCGGACGCCAAGCTGAAGAAGACCCGCGCCACCCGGTCGAGCAGACGCCCCGACCGCTCCATGGCGACGAGCGTGTTGTCGAGGGTGGCCGGCTCCGGGGCCGACGCGATCGCCTCCACCTCTTCGATCTGCTCGGCCATCCCGCGCTCGAACGCCGCCCGGTAGTGGCTGTCCTCGATGAGATCGAAAGCGGGCAGCCCGTAGGGGAGGCTGCTTTCGGTGAAGAAGGGGTTGTCTCCCATCTCTGGCTCAGGCGTCCCGCCGCAGCCGGCGGCGAGGATCAGGGCCGCTCCGGCGGCGACGGTCTTGTTTCTCATCGTTCTTGCTCCTGAGGTCTTGCTCCCCGCCGCCGGGCGGCTGCGGGAGTTCTCCGGGATGTCCGGTCCCTCTGCCGGCGGCGGGATTCCTCACTCAGTTTCCCACGGGTTGATGACGCGGATTCCGCACTCGCGAAAGTCACGGGTGTTCCGAGTGGCGAGAGTGGCGCCGTGGGATGCGGCGACGGCTGCGATCTGGGCGTCGTTGATGGACATCGGATGTCCGGCGCGGCGCCGATCGGAGGCGAGTACCGCGAATCGCTGCGCCGCTTCACTGTCGAAGGGGAGGATCCTGCCGCGCAGGAAACCACGGAAAACCCGGTCGGCCGAGCGTCGCAGGCCCTCACGCCGCCCGCCTGCCGGCAGCGTGGCGATGCCGAAACGGATTTCGGCCTCGCAGTTCGCCGCCGTGAAAAGCTCCGTCACCGGTTGCCGATCCATCCAGTCGAGCACGGAGGGCTCCGGGTGCTTGCGCATCACTTCAGAAAGCACGTTGGAATCGAGGACGAACACGGCGCGCGGCCCCGACTAACCGAATTCGGGAGGATCCGGAATCGGTTCCCTGGGCAGGGGCTCCAGATCTGCGCCCCCGAGCGGCGCGAACAGGGCGTGGATCGCGGATCCGAGCCCTCGATCCGTGGGGGCGGGATCCTCCAATCGGGAACTCAGGATGGCGCGCGCTTCGGCTTCCATGGAACGTCCGTTCTCTGCAGCGCGGACCCGAAGACGTTTCTTGGTGGTTTCGTCCAGATTGCGGATAGAAAGGCTGGCCACGGGGGTCCCTCCTGGGAACACCGAATCCTAACGCAGGCGATGCCTGCGTTGCGTGGAATGAGAGCGTTCGACGCCGGAGGCAGCCCGCGGGATTCAGTATCCGGGGTTTTCCACATCGACTTCGACGATGCGGTTGCGCCTCGGGTTGTGGCGCTCGCGGCGGTAGCCACGAGGGTTGGCGACGAACCAGACATCCGCCCCGGACGTCTGGTCCCGGAAGAACGCCGGGTGGTGCGTGTGCCCGAAGCACCAGACCCGCAGCTTGGCGAGGAGTCCGCGTCCGGCGTTTTTCGCTTCCTCGAACAGCCCGTTGTAGTACGAGCCGTTCGACGCCGGCTCATAGCCATCCCGGAGAGCGCCGGAATGGGGAACCGAGTGCGTCACCACGACGACATGCTCGACGGCTGGGTCGTCGCGGGCGCATTCGAGTTGGCGGAACAGGGTGCGCCTCGATTCTTCCCACCGCTCCAGCGCCTGCTGCGGGTCGCGCCCCGGGAAGACGAGCCGCGCGTCGTTGGAGCGCCAGCTCCACCACTCCGACTGCGCCCGAAACGAACCGGAAGACGGCTCGTGGAATTGGTACCAGCCGTTGGCGCCGGCGAAAGCCGTATTGCCGAGACAAAACGGCCCTTTCCGGTCGAGATAGTGGACATTCGCGGGGAACGCTTCCTGGAGCCGGTCCCGCGTCCGGTCGATTTCGCCTCCTGACGAGTAGAACTCGTGGTTCCCGTCCACGAACACGACTTGCCCGTACTCCCGGGCCAGCGCGGTCACCGCGGCCGCCGTCACCTCCACCCCGTTGCCCACATCGCCGGCGATCACCAGCGTCTCCGCATCACCGGTGCGGAGAGGCCGGCCGCCCCAACCGGTGTCCTCATGGACATCCGAAACCAGATCGAACCGCATTCGGTTTCTCCTAGCAGCCGGTGGTGAAACTCACGTGAGCGCCGAGACCGGTGAGGCCCAGTTCTCCCGGTGGGGCCAGTCCTCCCGGTGGGGGCCCGGCTGACAAGGCGCGTGAGGGAGGAGCCCCCACCGGGAGAACTGGCCCGCGTGTATTTCGACCGAAACGCAACGCAGAACGGAGCGAAGCGGAGTGGTTCAGCCGGGGCCCCCACCGGGAGAACTGGGGATCGCCGGTCGAGCCCCCACCGGGAGAACTGGGCCGCGTGGGTTTTGCCACAGGCTGCTGCGCCCCTTGGAAAGGCCCACTATCTCCGGTAGGACTGAGCGCGACGAACCTCGCGTTCGGCCTCGGCGGTGCGGCCCTGGCGGTTGTAGACGTCCGCCAGCACGAAGTGCCCGAGGGGCGCCATTTCTGGCTCGGGTTCGAGGGCCAGACCGCGGAGCGCGGTCTCTTCGGCTTCTAGTAGTTCTCCGCGGTCGAGAAGCGCCTTGGCGAGATACAGGTGGCCGACCGCGAACTCGTCGTTGTGCCCGATGGCGGCCCGGAAGGATGCCTCCATCCGGTCCCGGTCGCCCAGCGCGCCGTAGAGCTTCCCGACGTTGAAGTGGGACCGGAAATCCTTGGGGGCCATTTCGAGGCGGGTTTCGTAGGCTTCGATCGCGCGGGAACCGTCGCCCCGTTCCTCGAACAGCAGCGCCAGGTTGTACCAGGCGTCCGAGAGCTGATCGTCCATCTCGAGCGCGAGACGCAGCTCGGCCTCGGCCTCGTCGAGCCGTCCGAGGCTCAGGAGAGACTGGCCCTTCAGATTGCGCGCCGGCGCCCGCTCCTCGCCCGTCGCCTCGAGCCCGGCGAGGACCTCGAGCGCCGCCTCGTACTCCTCACGGGCGGCGTGGATCTCCGCGAGGTGGTAGAACGCCTTGTTGTCGTTCGGGTCGAGCTCAAGGAGGCGCCGGTAGCCGGCCGCCGCTTCGTCGAGCCGGTCCGCCAGCCGGTAGGCGTCGGCGAGACCCAGGATCGCGGACTTGTATTCAGGATCGAGCGACAGCGCCTCCCGGTAAGCCCCGATGGCCCCGTCCCACTCCTCCTGTTTGACGAAGAGGTTCCCGAGGATGAGGTGGGCCTCGAGGATGCCGGCGTCCTGGGCAAGCACCCGCCGAACCTTGGCCATCGCATCCTCGACCCGCTCCTCGGTGGAATCGGTACCCGCCGCCTTCAGGAGGTTGTAGAGCACGATCTTGTCCTTCGGATCGGCGAGCGGTTCGTCTTCGTTCACCCGGACTCGGGAAGACCCTCCCAGATATCCCAGCGCGGCCAGTTGCGCGCGGGTGTCCTCATCCAGCGTCTCGGGCGCCTGTTCCTCGGCTCCTTCGTTCCCCAGCTCGGCAACCAACTGGTCGAGCCGCGCCTCGAGCTGCCGCACCTGGCCGGGCCGGTCGGGAGCAAGATTCGTCGCTTCTCCCGGATCGTCGAGCACCTCGAAGAGTTCCGGCCGCGGCGCCGAAATGAAATGGAGCAGGCCGTTCCGAAGCGAGCGGAGCGGGGACCAGCCGTAGTGGTTCCGGGGATAGAGACTTTCCGAATACGCCCAAAGTCCGAGGTCGCTCTCGGACCCGTCCGCCAGCGGAACCAGACTTGCGCCCTGCACGTCGCCCGGAACAGGCAGGCCGACGAGGTCGAGCACGGTCGGCATGAGGTCGATCCCGCGCACCTGTGCCGGAACCCGCAACCCGCGCCCGATCTGCCGGTAGGGCGCCCGCAGCAGAAAGGGCACCTGCATCGAGGCGTCGTAGATGAAGAACCCGTGGGCTCCCTCCCGGTGCCGGCCGAGGCTCTCGCCGTGGTCGCCGATCAGGACCAGGAGGGTGTCGTCGGCGAGCGCGCTTTCGTCCAGCCAGTCGAGCAACCGCCCGACCAGGGAATCGGTGAACAAGACTTCTGCGTCGTAAGGAGCGTCCGGATAGCCGCTCACCCGGGAGGCCCAGGGTTCCGGCGCCTCGTAGGGCCAGTGCGGGTCGTAGAGGTGGATCCAGGAGAAAAACCGCTCTTCCTTCACCTCGTCCATCCAGGCGAGCGCCGCGTCCATTACCTCATCTCCCGGACGCTGCACGCTGTCGAGGCTGATGCGCTCGAACTCGCGGAAGTTGAAGTCGTCGTGGTAGCGCTCGAACCCCTGGTCGAGCCCCCAGCGCGAGTCCACCACGAAGGCGGCCACGAACCCGCCCGTCCGATACCCCGCGTCCCGAAGCACTTCTGCGAGCGTCTCGGAGTCCTCGCGCACGTAGTAGCCGCCGTTGTCCCGGACCCCGTGGAACATCGGGTAGGTCCCGGTGAACATCGAGGTGTGGGAGGGCAGGGTGAGCGGCACGGTGGCGGTGGCTTGCTCGAAGAGCACCCCTTCGGCGGCCACTCGCCCGAACGCGGGCGTTTCGAGGCGTTCGTTGCCGTGCTGGCTCAGATGCCGCGGCGAGAGGGTGTCCAGCGTGACCACCACCACGTTCAGAGGTCGGATGGCGTCGGTCCCGCCGGGAAGCCCGGCACAGCCCGCGCCAGTGAGCAGGGCGAGGCCAATGACGGCGGCGCCGAACCGCAGGCGCCAGGGCGAAAGCATGCTGGCCAGATTATCGCCGGAGACCGCCCGGATGCTCGGTCCGGTTACGGCAGGGATGTCGATGCTCATCCACATATTTCTGTGGTAAGTTGCCGGCATGAAGGCAGTACAGGTCAACTTCTCCGAAGATCTGCTGGCCCGCCTCGATGCCGACGAGATCGTGCGCCGGTTGGGTCGTTCCGAAGTCGTCCGGCGCATTGCGGAGGCGTATCTCCGCCGTCGCGAAGAGCAGCGGGTCGGCGAGGCGTACGCCCGCGGCTACGGCCCCGATTTCCCGCCGATCGAAGAGGAACTGAAGGGCTGGACCGAGGCGGCTGCCCCGTGGCCAGAATAGTCCGGCGCGGGGATCTCTGGCTCCATCATTTCGGAGCCCCGGACCGGCGGCGCCCGGTCCTGGTGCTTACCCGCGACGACGTGGTCAACCGGTTGCGCACCGTCGCCGTTGCGCCGGTCACCACCACCGTTCGGGGAATTCGCAGCGAAGTGCACGTCGGTGTGGGAGACGGGCTGAAGCACGACTGCGTGGTGAACCTGGACCACGTCCAGACCGTGCCGCGATCCGACCTCCGGCAGTGGATCGGCCACCTCGGCCCCGGCCGGATGTTCGAGGTCTGTGGGGCGCTGAACGCCGCCTTCGGCTGCGAAGCGGCCATGGTCCGCGAAGAGCCCTTCGTGTTTTGATGGTGACGCGTGGTGTATGGCCCATATCGCCCATAGTCGAGAATATGGGTAATATGGGTCCATGAAGACGACCCTGGAGATTCACGATGGGCTGCTGCTGCGGGCGAAGCATCACGCGCGACAAAACGGAACGACGCTCCGGTCGGTTGTTGAAGAAGGACTCCGCCGCACGCTCGACGAGCCGAAGACAGAAGAGCCTTACAAATGGCCCGACTTGAGCGTCGGAAACCCGGATGGGCCGGATCCGCTCGCAGAGTACTCGTGGGAAGAGTTGCGTGATCTGATCTACGAAGACCGCTGGGACTGGAACAAATGATTGCGGTGGACACGAATCTGCTGGTGTATGCGCATCGTCGCGATTCGCTCCATCACCGAGAGGCGCGAGCCGTCCTGGAGAGGCTGATTGAAGGTCATGCCTCCTGGACCATCCCCTGGCCGTGCTGTTTCGAGTTTCTGAGCGTGGTGACGAATCGGCGGATCTGGAAGACGGACGCCACGCGCACGGAGGTCGCTTGGAGACAGTTCGCCAGCATGGCCGCCTCGCCCTCCAACCGCGTCGTCGGTCCGACGAGGGGCTTCCTGGAAATCCTGCCCGAGTTCATGTGTCGGCCGCGTGTCCGTGGCAGGGTCGTCCACGATGCCCACATCGCCGCCATCTGCGTCGCTCACGGAGTGGATGTCCTGTTCACCTGCGATCGCGATTTCTCCCTCTTCCCCGAACTGCGCACTCACAATCCGCTTCGGGGTTCGGCAGGCTGCTAGCCACCCCCCGACTTCCCTGAAACCCGGCGCCGGGGGACCGCCGGTTTCCGATCGATCGCCGTGCAAGTGGCGGGTCGCGCTGCCCTGACCGGTCCGGATGCGCCGCCCGGTCCTCGTGCTCACCTGCGACGTGCTGGCGGCCTGGCTCCACCCGGTCACGGTCGTGCCGATTACCTTCACGATTCGTGGAATGCCGACGGAGGTTCGGGTCGGAGTGGTCGAGGGACTGAAACACGAACGGTGGTGAATCTGGACCACGTCCAGACCGTGCCGCGATCCGACCTCCAGCAATGGATCGGCCGGCTCGGTCCAGGCCGCATGTTCGAGGTCTGCAGGGCGCTGAACGCGGCCTTCGGATGTGAGGCGGACATGGTCCGCGAGGAGCCGTGGGTGCTCTGAATCACAGGGGACTGCGCACCGGTCGGGATCGGTAGTAGGTGATTGACACGTAGGGGCAAACGCGCATACGGTCCAACGCTGGGTTCGATGCGGTTTCTGCCGTTTCCGGGCTCGTCAACGTCCATCGGAGGTTCTGATGATCAACCATCGAAAGCTGTTTGGAGGCCTGCTGGCGCTCGGACTCGTCCTTGCCGCCGGCTCGGCGTTCGGCCAGATCACCGGCACGATCCTGGGCACGGTGTCAGACGACCAGGGACTCGTTCTCCCCGGGGCGACGGTCAGCGTCTCCTCGGATCAGCTTCCCGGCGGTCCGCGCTCGGCAGTGACCAACGCCTCCGGGCAGTACCGCTTCCCGAACCTGCCTCCCGGCGATTACATCCTCACGGCGGAACTCTCCGGCTTCGGTACCTACATCGAGGAAGGGATGCAGGTCCTGGTGGGAGGCACCGTAGAGCGGGCCGTCGCGCTCGGCCTTGCCACCGTTGCCGAGACGGTGACCGTCACCGGCGAAACCCCGGTGGTGGACACCCGCAAGTCCGGGGTCTCGACGAACTACTCGAGCGAGTACATGGAGAACACCCCGCTCCGCCGGTTCAGCTTCTTCGACTTCACGAAGTCGGCCCCGGGCATGTCGGCGACGAACCCCACCAGCGGCACGAGCAGCCGGGTGTCCGCGTTCGGGTCCGGGGTGGACGAGAACAAGTACCTCATGGACGGGGTGGACTTCACGGCCCCGGTCTCGGGCGCCGCCTGGCCGTGGCCGGCCACCGACGTGATCGAGGAAATGGAGATCGTTTCCCTCGGCGCTTCGGCCGAGCACGGAAGCGCGGCGGGCGCTGTCTTCAACGTGGTGACCAAGCAGGGGACGAACAACTTCACGATCACGGCCGCCGGTTACAAGCAGCACAGCTCGCTGACTACCCAGCCCATCAAGCTCAACGCCGACGGCGACGAGGATCCGAGCGGTTGGGGGTACAACCGGGACCGCTACGACGACTACACCGTGCATTTCGGCGGGCCGGTCATTCGCGACCGGGCGTGGCTGTACGCCAACTACCAGTACCTGCAGGACTGGGACACGCAGCCGGGGGCGGATCCGCAGTTCCCCCGCAAGTTCGGCGCTCACCGCATGTTCTGGAAACTGACGGCGGATATCACCCCGAACGTCAAGTTCATGCATACCTACCACGATGACATCTGGGTGATTCCCTCCACCCCGTCAGTGTCAGCTCCCTTTTCCACCATCGCCACCTTCAGTGGGAAGAACCCTTCGGTGACCTTCGGTCGCATCACTCACATCCTCAGCTCCGAGACCTTCTATGAGGTCGGAGTATCGGGTTTCTACTCCCCGCGCGACCTCAGCGAGTCGAACAACCCCGGAGTCCCTGCAACCTTTGACTTCGAAAACGAAATCAGTTACGGCGGCTATGGCTACTACGACATCTTCAAGCAGGCGCGCACGGACCTGAAGGGAAAGGTCAGTCACTACGCCAGCGACTGGCTGGGCGGCGACCACGACTTCAAGTTCGGCGTCAATTACGTGGACGGGTCCCACAGCTCGCACGGCGGCTACGTCCCCGGCCCCAACTACCCCGGCGGGGTCTATTACTACATCTACGGCGACGGCACTCCCTACTCGATCCTCACCGGCACCACCTACAACAAAGGAGGGCAGTTCAAGGAGACGTCGGCGTACGTGGAAGATGTCATCAACGTCGGGAACCGCGTCACCGTGTCCGCCGGTGTGCGGATGGATCGGGTGCGCGGGATCAGCCAGGACGTGGACGACCTGCTGGTGAACGACCTCGAGGCGCTCACCTTCGACAAGCAGGGGATCGCTTCCGGCGCCGGGGAGCAGTTCAGTTGGACCAACTTCGGGCCGAGGCTCGGCTTCAACATGCGGCTCGATGACGACGGGAAGACCGTCCTCCGCGGCAACTGGGGGCGGTTCTACCGGACGGCCATCACCGGCGAACTGAGCAATCTCCATCCCGGGCAGGGAAGCTCCCAGGACTTCTACTGGAATCCCGAGACTCAGAGGTACGACATCGAGGGACCGAAGTACGAGCCGGCCACCGACGTGGGGTACGACTCCAGTTCCGCGTCTCCGGTCACGGACCAGATGTCCATCGGCTTCGATCGGGAGCTCGGAACCAGCCTCGCCTTCAGCTTCACCTACGTCCGCAAGGACCAGAACGACCTGCTCGGCTGGAACGTGGACAACGCCACCTACACGACCGCTTCCCACGCCTTCGGCAACGGCCAGACCATCGAGGCCTATCCCATCACCTCGGATCCCGACCTCCGCTTCTACCGTCTGAGCAACGTGGACTGCGAGGGCGTTTCCTACCGTTGCGATCCGATGTACATGGACTACAACGGATTCGTCTTCGGCTTCGAAAAGAGGATGTCCGACAACTGGCAGGCGCAGGTCTCCTATGTCTGGTCGAAGGCTTACGGGATCCTGCCGTCCAGCGGGTTCGGAGCGGCGTCGAGCCAGACCACGCGGGTGTACGGCAGTTCGCTGGCCCGTGACCCGAACCAGTTCATCAACGCGGAGGGGCATCTGCTCAACGACCGGACCCATACGTTCCGGATCACCGGGACGGTGATCCTGCCCTTCGACGTCCTGTTCGGATGGAATTACGCCTACTTCAACGGCAAGCCGTGGGCGCAACGCGGCCGAATTCCGAGGGAAGTCCTGTCGCAGGGCGGACGAAACGTCAATCTCGAAAGCCCCGGATCGAGACGGCTGGATGATCAGAACCTGCTGGATGTCCGGATCTCGAAGTCCGCGTTCCTCGCGGAAAGGACCCGGTTCGAGGTGTTCGTCGACGGGCTCAACCTGATGAACGCGACATCTCCCGAGGATGTGGCGTCCCAGACCTGGGATTCCAGTCTGTTCGGCCTCGGCGAGCGCTACGTGGATCCTCGCCGGCTCATGATTGGCGTCAAGATCACCTACTGATCGCTCGCGTACCCGATGTCGGGGCGGGGGCCGGAGGGCCCCCGCCCCTTTCCCGTATCGTCCCTGGCGTGAAACGCCCGTTCCGGAAACGGCTGGCCCTCGCGCTGGCGTTCGCGGTGCTGCCTTGGACCCACGCCGCGGCTCAGGACGGCGCTCCCGACATCCGCATACAGGAAGCGGAGGAGCACTTCCAGCACGGCCTCCGTATGGTGGGCCTCCGCAACAACGACCGCGCCATCGAGCTCTTCCAGTACGCGATCGCGCTGGATCCTGACCACCCCGGGGCCCATTTCTACGTGGGGCTCGCGTACATCCAGCGCGGCTATACGAGCCTCCGGCGGGCTGATCACCATCTCTCCCGCGCCATCACGCTCGACGGCACGAATCCGCGGCAGTACCACTGGCGGGGCATCGCCCGGCTGCGGCTCGGCGACTACCCCGCCGCCACCGCCGACTTCGAGGTCGTTCTCCGGGAGACGCCGGACAGCCCCACCACCCTTCGCGCCCTGGGGGCGACGCTCCTCCGGATGGGGGCTCCCGGTCCCGCCTCGGCGGCGCTGCGCCAAGCGGTGGATCTCGAGCCCGAAATGCTCGAGCCGCGCTGGAACCTGATGGTTGCCGCGGAGCGGGCGGCCGGCGATCCGTCATCGCTTCCCGAGCGCTACCGCCTCGAGATTCCGGATCGCGGCGCGAAGTCGCCCGTTCGCTTCGAGGAGGTCTCGGCCGACATCGGGATCGAGCGCTGGTCGCGGGCTCGGGCCAGCGGCTGGGCCGACTTCGACGGGGACGGAGATCTGGATCTGTTCGCCCTCGGGATCCGGGACCCGCACGCGCTCTACCGAAACCGCCTGCGCGAGGACGGCGCCGCGACCTTCGCATCCGCGGCTCTCGATGCGGGGCTTTTCGATCCGCGCGGAGGGTGGTCCGCGCTCTTTTTCGACTACGACCGCGACGGTGATCCGGATCTCTACGTGACCCGCGACGGCTGGGACGGCGAGGACGACAACAGCCTCTATCGCAACGAGGGCGGCCGCTTCGTGGATGTTGCGGCGGCCGCGGGAATCCTGAGCGGCGCCGACAGCTTCACGGCGGCGGTGGCCGACGTGAACCGCGACGGCCTCCTTGACGTGTACGTGGCGAACGGGGTCGCCACCCGGGGAGGAACCGCCAACGAGCTCTTCCTCGGGCTTCCCGAAGGACGGTTCGTGGAGTGGGCGGAGGCCATGGGAGTGGCGGACCACGGCCGCTCCATCGGCTCAGCCTTCGGCGACTATGACAACGACGGCTGGCCCGACCTGCTGGTCGTCAACTTCTTCGACCGTCCGGTGCTCTACCGCAACCTCGAGGGCGGAGGATTCGAGGATGTTTCCGACGCGGCCGGCATCGCCGCCCCGCACGAAGGTTTCGTCGGGTTCTTTTTCGACTACGACAACGATGGCTGGCTCGACATTCTGGTGGTGGGCTTCACTTCCGACATGGAGGTGGCGCTCCAGAGCCGCATTGCCGGGAAGGCCGTTGCCGAGGGCAGCCGCCTGGCGCTTTACCGCAACGACGGCGACGGCACCTTCACCGACGTCACCGCCGAAGCCGGGCTTTCCTGGAACCTCGGCGCCATGGCGGCCACCTTCGGCGACTACGACAACGACGGCTGGCTCGACATCTTCATCGGGGTAGGCGCGCCACCCATGGAGCGATTCGAGGCAAATCGGCTGTTTCGCAATTCAGGTGATGGAACGTTCGCGGACGTCAGCGCCTCGGCCGGGGTGGACGACCTGGGGAAGGGGCACGGCGCGACCTTTGCCGACCCCGACCACGACGGCGACCTGGATCTTTTCGTTCCCATCGGTGGGGCATTCCCCGGGGATCGCCAGCGCAGCCGCTTCTACCGGAATCCGGCCTCGCAAATGCCGCATCCGAACGGCTGGCTCCACATCCTGCTCCGCGCCTCGAGCCTCCATCCCGATGCCGTCGGCGCCCAGGTGGCCCTGCGGGTCACCGATGCGCCGGATGCGCCCGTGCAACTGCAGGAGGTTGCGATTGGTGGGGGCTTTGGAGTGACGCCCAGTCCGATTCTGGAGTTCGGCCTCGGACAGCACCACACGGTTGCCGAAGTCAGCATCCGGTGGCCGGGCGGCGGCCACCGCGTGCTGCGGAACATTCCCGCGAACCAGCGAATCCTGATCGTCGAGAACGAACCTGGCTACCAGGTCCTGCAGTGAGCCGCCGCCGACCCCGTTGGCGGTGTGTCATGACTGGTTGGCTCGGGTCTCCGCAATTCTGCTCTGTGCGATGATCCAATCGAATTCAGGAGCATCGCCCATAATCATCCCCTGCATGGCGCGGTAGTCCCGTTCGACAACGGCCATCAAATCCGGTTGTGGCAGGAGCCGTACCTTCCCGGGGACCGCTTCGTCAAAGCGCTTCCAGCGTTGCGGGAAGGCCATCAGGTTGTGGCGCCGAACCTCGCCGAGCAGTTCGTGGTCTTGGAGGGCCTTGGCTCCCAGTTCCGTCGCGGTGATCATGGCCGCGTCGTAGTAGTGACGCGAGAGCCGATGTTGGTCCTTCGGGAGTCGGCCTTCGTCACGGAAACCGCAATGCCAACCGTGGAGGATCAGTAGCTTCTCCCAATACGTGCGGGTGGGAGAAATCGCTGCAATGTTCTCGACCGCGAGGGACCACTCGGTGAGTTCATCCGCGATGAACGGCGTAACCGTGGAGTTCCGCCGGGGGCCGAGTGCTGATCGCGACCCGCACTCGATCCGTACTCCTGGTGTGACGTAGGAAAGTTCCGGGTGCGGGAAGAGGGTTGGATACTTGATCAGCAGGGTTGGGTCGGAATGCTCGTCGTCCCGAACGACGCGTCCGCCGCCGAAGCCGTCATTGAGTGCTTCGAGTTCGGCTTGGAGGCTGCTGAAGACGTAGCTACGGCAAGCATCCTTGAGCCTTGCGAACGGAGCCTTGCGAACGCCCTCTCTCGGGCCTTGCGTGACAGGCCAATGGCCGTCGGGTCAGAGCCCCCGCTGAAACCGAGGTCTCTCCGATCCACGACAATGTCAATGTCTTCCGAGAAGCGCGGGACCAGTTGGAATGCCTTCGATAACGAGGTGCCGCCCTTGAAGAGCAATCTCGGGTGACCGTCCGGTAATCCGTTGTAGAGCAGATCGAGGGTAAGACAGACCCAAAAGTCCTTTTCGACATAGGCTGGCGGCGTATCGAGCCGACGGGACGTTTCCTCGAATACATCTGCCCGGTCACGGTCAGGAAGGCTGAGGAATCGGCGGAACGCGTCGTTCATTCGGCCGGGTTCTCCGGTGTTTCGAGATCCCGTGCCAGATCCGCGACCCAGCCGGGCAGGTACCGCCGGTGGCGGACGATGTCTTTCTTCACGACATCCGGAAGCCGGGAGGCGAGGGTTGTGACGATCCCGGTGTCCTTGAGGTTGTCTTTTCCCAGCCACCGCAGGGCTTGGACGACGGGTCCCGCCGGTCGGTGAGCCCAGCTCATTACACGCGGTCCCGCGTGTCGCAGGCGAATCGTTCGCCCGTCAACGGTGATGACGCGGCTTGGCCCATCGGTCAGATAGCCGGCTTTGGCCGGCACCGCGTTCGTGAGGCCGAGTTGGTTCGCGGCGGCGGCGCCATCGCGCACGATGCGCACATTGTCTCGTCGAGCGATAGCGGCAATGACTGCGTCCATATCGGCGGGGGCAGGTCCATTCAGCACCCGGCTGATTCGGGGCCGATCGTAGAGACCGGGGCCAATCCGTCGAAGGTCTTCCTTCTTCGCGAGCCGTGACAACGCCTGGTCTACAGCGGGCCGTTTGCCGATGTCCAGAAAATCGGTGGCGCCGAAGACCCACTTCCCCCTGCCTCGGACGCGCACACGCTTCATGATGCGGGTGGCGGTTCCGGTCATGCGTTGCCTCCTTCGAATAAGTGTGTCATAAATATATTATCTTTTTCTGACACCCAGGAACCCATTGCAACCCCGCCGCCCTTGCGGAACCGGGTTCATGGCAGATCGCGGAAGAGAGCGAGAAGGGGCCGCACCTGGCCTTGGCGCCTCTCCGTTTCGTGTTACACGGAATGGTTGACGCTGCGCCTGTCGCCCGCCTCCTGGCGGGCGATGCCGGGGTGGTAGGGAACGGTTCCAGCCTCTCGGGCGCTCTACATGGTGAGTTTCGCCCGCCTCCGGCGGACGATGCCGGTCTGAAGACCGGCGCTCCTTACCGGCGGTCCCCTGTCGGGCAACGCCCAAGCTTCGGTTGGAGGTCGCTGCTCCCGCTGTCGCGTCCCTTTACGATACCGGCGACATGCACACCGTTCTGGATCGATTGGGACTCGGAGACGGCGCTCCCGGCGCCTGCACCGGCCCGGAGGGCTGGATCCTCACCGGAGAGGCGCCTCTCGTCTCGCTGAACCCTTCGACGGGCGAGCCCATCGCCGCCGTCGTCCCCGCGGACCGGCGCGCCGCCGAGCAGGTGGTGGCCGAAGCGACGGAGGCCTTCCGTTCGTTCCGCGAGCTGCCGGCGCCGAAGCGCGGGGACCTGGTGCGCGATCTGGGGAGCGCGCTCCGCGACGACAAGGAACCGCTGGGAGATCTGATCGCCCTCGAGGCCGGGAAAATCCGCGCCGAAGGCCACGGCGAAGTCCAGGAGATGATCGACGTCTGCGACTTCGCGGTGGGTCTGTCGCGCCAGCTCTACGGGCTCACCATGGCATCGGAGCGGCCCGGCCACCGGATGTTCGAGCAGTGGCACCCGCTCGGACCGATCGGAGCGATCACCGCCTTCAACTTCCCCATGGCGGTCTGGTCGTGGAACGCGGCGATCGCCGCGGTGTGCGGCGACCCGGTGATCTGGAAGCCGTCGGAACACACTCCGCTCTGCGCGGTCGCGGTGCAGAACATCGCGAATCGGGTGATGGATGACCACGGCGTCTCCGGGGTATTCAACCTGCTCGTGGGAGGCGGGGACCTCGGCGCCGCTCTCGCCGCCGACCGGCGGCTGCCACTGATCTCCTTCACCGGCTCGACCCGGGTAGGCCGCAAGGTCGCCACCGAGGTCGCGGGCCGGCTCGGCCGCTGCCTGCTGGAGCTCGGAGGCAACAACGCGGTGGTCGTCAGCCGAAACGCCGATCTCGATCTGGCGGTGCGGGCCATCGTCTTCGGCTCGGTGGGCACCACCGGCCAGCGCTGCACCACCACCCGCCGGGTGATCGCCGATCGGGAGATCGCCGGTCCGCTGGTGGACCGGCTTGCCGGCGCCTATCGGCAGGTCCCCATCGGGGACCCGCTCGATTCCGCCACCCTTATGGGTCCGCTCATTTCGGCCGGCGCGGTCGAGGCGATGCAAGGAGCGCTGGAGCGGGTGGTGGCCGAAGGTGGAACCGTCGTCTGCGGCGGTGCGCGCCGGCCCGACGTGGGCCCGAACCATGTGGAACCGGCCATCGTCAGGATGTCCGCCCAGACATCGCTGGTGGCCGAAGAAACCTTCGCTCCCATCCTCTACGTTCTGGAGACCGATTCGCTGGAGCAGGCGCTCGCCCTTCACAACGACGTGCCGCAGGGCCTGTCCTCGGCGATCTTCACCGACAGCCTCCGGGAAGCTGAGACCTTTCTCTCGGCGCGGGGCTCCGACTGCGGAATCGCCAACGTGAACATCGGCACCTCGGGGGCGGAAATCGGGGGCGCTTTCGGCGGCGAGAAGGACACCGGCGGCGGCCGGGAATCCGGCTCGGACGCCTGGAAGGCCTACATGCGCCGTCAGACGAACACCATCAACTGGTCGAAGGATCTGCCGCTCGCCCAGGGAATCGAGTTTGGCGGGTAGCCCGCCAGCCAAGGAGGTACGTGATGCCGAGAAACTGTCTGAGCATTCTGTTGATTGGAGCCCTCGGGGGCTGCGGTGGGGAATCAGCGGCCCCTGAGGCGCCGGTTCCCGAGGTTCCGGTTCCCGAAGTTCCGGCTTCCGAGGCGCTCATTGCGAAGTCCATCGCCTACCACGATCCGGACGGTCGGTGGGACACCGGCGAGATCGCCCTCCGGATCATGGAGTCCCGGCCGAACGGCGTCGCGCGAGCCGTCGAAGTGAGGATGGCGCCGGGAAGCGGGAGGATGGTTGTGAATCGGGAGACCGACTCCGCGATGGCCACCTTCGCGGTGACCGGAGAGGAGATTCTCATGCGTGCGGTAGACGCCGAGGAGGGCCTCGATGAGGAAGCGTTCGCCGAGCACGGACTCGATTCGGAACGCGTGATGTGGCTCCGGAACTACTACCTGTTCGTCTGGGGGCTACCGATGAAGCTGCGGGATCCGGGGACCATCGTGGACCCCGAGCCGGTGGCCGATTCGTATAACGGCCAGGACGCCCTCAAGGTCCGGGTCACCTACGACCCCGAAGTCGGCGGCGACACCTGGTACTTCTATTTCCACCCGGACACCGCCCGACTGATCGGTTACCGCTTCTATCACGACGAATCGGCGAACGACGGCGAGTACATCCACCTCGACGGAGAAATCGAGAACGGCGGGCTGCGGCTCCCGGCGAAGCGGAGCTGGTTCTTCCACTCGAATGACGAGTTCCTGGGCGAGGACGAAGCCGTTTCGCTGACCGTGACGCCCTGATTCAGCAGGCTGTTGACAGCCTGTGGATAAAGTGACGTGTGCGCCGAGACCGGTAAGGCCCAGTTCTCCCGGTGGGGGCCCGGCTGACAAGGCGCGTGAGGGAGGAGCCCCCACCGGGAGAACTGGCCCGAGTGTATTTCGACCGAAACGCAACGCAGAGCGACGCGAAGCGGCGCGGTTCAGCCGGGATGCATCGCCGGTCGAACGCCGCGTGACTTTGTCGACAGGCTGCTAAGGTAGTGGATCGGCAACCATGATGGCCCTTGCGCTCGCCGTCCTGTTCCTGGCGGTGTCCGGTACCGTCCAGCCGGATGCGCGGGTCTTGGCCCAGGCCCGCAGTCTCCTGGAACAACAGGAATTCGCCTCGGTGCTGGACGTGCTGGACGCGGCTGGCCCGAACGGAGCCCATCCGGAGTTGCTTCGGCTCCGGGCCGAGGCGTACGTCGGACTGCTCGACTATCCGACAGCGGTCGCTGTGCTCGAGCGTGCCGGTCGTGAGCCAGAAAACCTGGCGCTTCGCATTCGGCTCCTCGCCATGTTGAGCCGCGACGACGAGGCGCGCGAGGTCCTGGCCGAACTGTTGGCCCTTGATCGGCGCCCTCCCGACCGGCCCCGATTGGAACTGGCGGGGCAGCTCCGCAAGTCGGGTCTCGTCCCCGAGTCTCGCCGGGTGCTGGGCACTCCGACTGCTGCGGATTCGCCCGCCCTGACGCTCGAACATGGGAGGCTCCGGCTCGCCGAAGACGACTACCCGGGCGCCCTGCCTCTCTTGGCGTCTGCTGCCTCTGTCGAAGAGCCACCGGTGGGAGCCGCGTACGAGTTCGGCCGCTGCCTTGCACTCCTCGGACGGCGCGAGGAGGCCATTGCCTGGCTTCGGAGAGCCGTCTCCGAATCGCGTGACGATTCCCTGGCCCGTTTCCGACTCGGCCAGTTGCTCGTCCAGGATCCCGATCCCGCTCTGGTCGCCGAGGGCCGGCGGCTTCTCTCCGGTCACGAGGAGAGTCGGTTGCGGGCTCGCCGTCGGGACCTGCTGCTCACCAAGCTAAACGAGCATACGGTCATCAGCGGATCCCCGACGGACCGCGTCCCCGGGCTCGTGACCTCAAGTCGGGACGGCTGGGTAGAACTGGTGGGATTGCTGCTCGACAGGGGCGATGTCGTGGAGGCAGTCCGCATCGGGCGGGCGGCTTCGGCTCGCTACCCGGGGGATCCGGCCTTCGACATCGGCATGGCGCGGGCGCATCTGCAATCGGGCAAGCTCGCGGCCGCCGCCGAGGTCCTCGCGCCCCTGGTCCCGGCGCCCGGCGAACCGCTCGAGGGTGCCTCCCTGAGCGCCGCTCGTTGGCTGGCCGACGTGAGGCTGCGGGGTGGCGATCCGGCCGCGGCGGCGGCGCTCTTCGACCGTGTTCTGGAGGCGGGCGGTGACGGGATCTCGCCCGGGATTCGCGCCGCCGCCGCCACCGCCTTCGCGATGAAGGGCGATCCGGCCCGGGCGTTGATGCTCTTTGGTCAGGTACTCGACCGCACCGCGGGCCCCGCCCGCGCCGGACCGCTCGCCGACAGCGCGCTGGTATTGGAGATGCTCGCGCGTCCTGCCGAAGCCGAGACTCGCTACCGCGCGTCGCTGGCAGCCGACCCGGCCCACACCTCCGCCTCCCTGGGCCTTGCCGAGTTGCTGCTGCGCACCGGCCGGACCGATGAGGCGGTGGTGGTGATTCGTTCGGCCCTTGAACAGGCTCCTGACGACCCCGCCCTGCGAGATCTGCTCTCCCGGGCCACGCCCGGTGATGCTCAGGATTCTTCCGGGGGTTCTCGGGCAGCGGTCAACAGATCGGTGATCTCCTTCCAGGCTTCTCCCGAGAGCACGAGCGTCCTCTCGTCTCCGGCCCGGAGCGCCTGCACCTCGCCGGATGCGGAGACTCTGAGATGGACGGTCTCCGTCTCCGGTTCGCTCGCTTCGGAGTCCCCCCCCGCTTCGGTAACCGCGAGCGTCCAGGCGGCGCCGTCGCCGGGGAGCTGCTCCGCACCCAGGTCGTCCGCCTCGGTGGAGTTCAGCTTGTAGAGCAGATCCTCAACGGCCACCGTATCGACGACGAGCGGCAGTGAGGCGTCGGCCTCCATCGTCCATTCCCGGCCTTCCTCTCCCTCGCGGCGCTGGAAGACCGCCTCCCCGTCGGGGCCCCGGACCAGCAACGTCACGGCCTGGAAGCCGGCGAACCGGAAGAGATCCAGGGACCGCAGGTTTGCCAGTTCGGTCTCGGCGCCTTCCCGGAGCGCGTCGAAGAGCGGCTTGCCGACCACGAAGACCAACGGGTCCGATTCCACCCGGGCGAAGACTCCGGGCGGGGTGCGGCTCTCCCCTCCGAAGAGGATGGTCCGGGATATCTCTTCTTCCTGCGGCCCGACCGCCAGGCTCAACTCGGCGCGCAAGCGGGGCGCGCCGAGTCCGAAGGAGTCTCCAGGTTCCTCCGCGGCGCCGGGCGCCAGGCCCGCCATCTCGGCGTCCAGCAGCCGTATTGCGAACTGCGACGCCTCGTAGGGGTCCGCCGCCAGCCGGTAGGGACGGACGATGGTCCAGCGGCCCTCTTCCCGCGCCACTTCGACTGCCTGTCCAGCGCCGGTGGTGAGCCGGAGGCGTCGCGCCGCCGGAGCTTCCAACGGGAACACCCGTTTGTCCCGGAGGTCCCAGGCGCTCTTGTCGAAGTTGTCCCGGGCAAAGGCGGAGGTCACGAGGACCCGGTCGCCGAGACGGAGATAGCGGTTTCCGGATGCCGGAGTCTCATCGCCGAAACCGGCGGTGAGCGGTTGGGCGTCCGGCGCATCTCCTGCTGGGAACACCCGGATCGCGAGTCCGGGTGGAGCGAGGCCGAACTTGGAGAAGTCCTCTTCCCGGATCCCTTCGAGTTCCCGCTCGAAGCGCAGTGACCCGACGTTTTGCAGCAGGAAGTCAACCTCGCCCGAGTCCGCGAACGATTCGGGGCCTTCGCCCGCGGCGACGACGAAGCCTTCGTCAACCCGGGTCAGGCGGACGGTGGGTTCGCCCCGACGTTCTATCTCGACGGCGAGGATTTCAGCCTCGTCCAGACCGAATACCGGCTGGCCGTCGTCCGAGGCGTTCTCGTCCCGCTCGAAGAGCGCGATCCAGCCGGCAACCGCCATGGCGGCCAACAAGGCGAGGAGCGTTGTCCTGCGCATCCCGCCGGCGCTATCGCCGCGAAGGGCGGCAGGGAGTTTCCGCCGCCTGCGGCGGCGATGCCGGCCTGAAGGCCGGCGCTCCTGGTGTCACCGGCGCGACCACCAGACCGTGACGCCCCAGATGAGGAAGAACCCGGGCAGGAACACCAGGCTCAGGAGGACGACGTTCCGCACTTGGGCGGAGGTCATGGTGATCCGCCGATCCTCGGCGGAGCGGGGGCGGATCGCGATCAGATCCTCGTCTTCGGTGAGCCAGTTGACCATGTTGAGGAAGAGATCGGCATTTCCGAGCGGGGCGAGAGCCAGGTTGTTCCCGATGAAGTCGGAATCCCCGACGATCACCAGGCGCCCCTCCGGGGATTCAGGAGACTCCCCTTCCGATTCCCCGGCTTCCGCGGGACCGGATTGCCCGGGACCGGATTGCCCGGGACCGGATTGCCCAGGATCGGATTGCCCAGGATCGGATTGCCCGGCCGCCGGAGAATCCGTGGGCGCAGATTCCCCAATTCCACCCTCTGCTTCTTCGTCATTGCCGGTTTCCACGTGGACCGCGTAGGCGAGCCTCAGGGGTCCGGCCCGGTCGTCTTCCCCGGCGTTCACCTCGCCGGTCTCCAGTTCGTCCGCGTCCCGCTCGCCCCAACTGGCGTCGGAGCTCAGGACGAGTTCCGAAAGACGCATCCCGGCGGGAAGTTCAGCGGGCGGGGTTGCGATCAGGCTCTGTGCGAGGGGGAAGACGGTGGCCGCGTTCACGAAACCGCGGGTGATCGGATGGAACCCGTAGGACGCGGCGAGGGGAACCTCCACCCCGAAGCCGAAGAGTTGACCCACTCCGCTCGCGTCGATCACCACGTCCCCCGCGGGCGCCGCCCCGAATTCCTGGGCCAGTCCGGTGAGTTCAAGCCGCTCATCCGGGGTTCCCGGTGGATCCGGCGGGTCGAGCAGCAGCATGGCCTTCCCACCCCCGCGGACGTGGGCGGCCAGCGCCGCGGCTTCGGCTTCCAGCAGATCGAGCCGGGGGCCCGCGACCACCACCGCGGCCGCATCTTCGGGGATTCGGACTTCCCCCCCTTCGACCCGCTCGAGCAGCGCCAACTCGGCAACTTCGTAGTTCGACTCTTCGAGTCGTGACCCGATTGCGGAGAGGCCGCCCGCGCCCGTCTCGGCGAGCGAGCGCTCCTGATGCCCGGTCGTGAAGTAGATCTTCTTGGTCTCACCCTTGAGGAGCTTCACGATGGCGTTCGTGATGTCCTGCTCCTGGGGCGCCGCGACCCGTTCCTGCCGCTGTCCGGCTTCCACCACCACCGCGCCGAAGGGAATCCCGGCCTCGGCGGTGGCCTGGTAGGCGCGAGCCCGCGCGGGCTGCGCTTCCTGATCGATGACTTCCCATTCGATCCGGTCGCTTCGGTCGGCGTAGCGTTCGAAGAGTTCGATGGTGCGTCCGGCGGCGCGGGGCTGATCCAGCACGACGAGACGTACGTCGCGGTCGAGCTCTTCGAGAATGCGGATCGTCTGTGGGGAGAGGCTGAACTGGCCGCCGGTGGTGGTGTCCCACGTCGCGTTACGCCGGTTCGCCACGTAGTTGACCCCGATCAGGGCGGCGAGGAGGAGCAGGGTCGTCACGCCGAGGTTGGCCCCCTCCCGGGCGCTCCGGCGGCCCAGAGCCGCGCGGAGACGGGCGAACCCGGCGCTCATCCGCGCCACCTGCGGGAGCGCACCGACTCCCGGGCGAGGTACAGCCAGAATCCGGCGAAGGACAGGTAGAACACGAGATCGCGGGTCGTGATCACCCCGCGCGCGAATCCCTCGAGGTGTCCGGTCACCGAGAGGTAGGCAAGGACGCGTCCCAGGTCTCCCCCGCGCGCTCCCGCGAACTCCAGCAGCCAGAGGACGAGCAGCGATCCGAAGGTCAGGAGTCCCGCCACGATCTGGTTCCGGGTCAGGCTCGAGAAGAAGAGGCCCAACGCGAGGAGTCCGGCTCCCATCAACGCCAGGCCGAGGTAGGCGGCGAGGACCGGCACAACCTCCGGCTGGGAAAACCAGAACAGGACGCCCAGGTGGAGCCCGGTCAGCGCCAGCATCCCGCCGTAGAGGGTGAAGGCGGCGAGGAACTTGCCGAGAACGATCTGCCCATCGGTGATCGGCGCCGTCAGCAGTAGCTCCATGGTCCCCGACCGGATCTCCTCGGACACCGTGCGCATCGAGAGCAGGGGCATCAGGAACAGCGCCAGGATGGCGGTGCTCGCCATGAGCCAGCGGATCAGGTCGGTGTTCACGTTCAGGGTGCCGCCGCTGAAGCCGCCCATCTGGCTCATTCGCATGCCGGCCTCCACGAAGCTTTGGAGGTAGTCGGCGAAGAAGTACCCGTAGAGGAATGCGAACGCTCCGAAGAGGACGTAGGCCACCGGCGACGCGAGGGCGGCGCCGATCTCGCGCCGGGCGATGGTCAGCGCGTTCCTCACGAGTTGTTTCCCGGCGGTTCCGCGCCGCCCGTCCGGTCCGAGGCATCGGCGCCCGGTTCGTCCGCGCCGGGGCCGTCCGCTTCCATCTCCTCGGTGGTGAGCGCCAGGAAGACGTCCTCGAGGCTCGCGCCGCTCCGGCGAAGGCCGTAGAGCGGAGCGCCGGCTTCGAGAACTACCCGCGCCAGCTCGGTCGAAACGCCGCGGTCGCCGGCCGCTTCCACCTGCAGGATCGAGGTCCGTTCCGCGGTCTCGGGACCGGCCTCCACCCGGGCTACGCCGGGAACCGAGCGGAGAGCGGCAACCGCCGTTTCTGCCGGGGCCGACGTCTCGATTTCCCAGCTTCCGCGGCCGTGCTGCGCGGCGCCCAACCGCGCCACCAGTCCCTCGGGAGTGTCTTCGGCGCGCAGCCGTCCACCGGCGATGATGACCACCCGGTCGCAGGTGACCGCCACTTCCGGGAGGATGTGCGTCGAGAGCACGACGGTGCGGTCACCCGCCAGGGCGCGGATGAGTTCGCGCGTCTCGTGGATCTGCTTCGGGTCGAGGCCGGCGGTCGGCTCGTCAAGGACCAGCAGTTCGGGTTCGTGGACGAGCGCCTGCGCGAGCCCCACCCGTTGGCGGTATCCGCGGCTCAGCTTCCCGATGATGCTCTCCCGGGCCTCCCCGAGGGCGCAGCGCTCGATCGCGCGAGTTACCGCTTTCTGAATCCCGCTTCTCGGGACTCCCCGGAGCCGCGCCGCGAATTCCAGGAAGCCGGCGACCTCCATCTCGGGGTAGAGCGGTGGATTCTCGGGCAAATATCCGATGCGCCGCTTGACGTCGAGTGGCGCCTCCGAGATGTCCAGACCGGCGACCAGCACCCGTCCTTCGGTGGGCGGCATGAACCCGGTGATGACCCGCATGGTGGTCGTCTTCCCGGCGCCGTTCGGCCCCAGGAATCCGAGGACCTCTCCCTTCGCGACGCCGAAGCTGAGATCCGCTACCGCCAGTGTCCTCCCGTAACGCTTGGAGACGCGGTCCACCAGGACGAGGGGTTCCACGGCTGTTTCGAGGGGAGGTGTCTCGATGGCGTTCAGTCCTGGCCGTCTCCCGCTCCCGAGTCAGCAGGTTGCGGCCGGCCCGGCAGTTTATACTGGCTGTCGGCGCTTCCTATACGGGCTGTCGGCGCTTCAGGTTCCACGTTTCCATGAGTCTTCGCCGCTTGTTTCTCTCGTCCCGTGTTGGCCTTGCGGTCGGATTGCCCCTCGCCCTCACCGCCTCGATCGGGGCTCCGGGGTGCGTCAACACCGAGGACAACGAGACCGCGGCGAGGATGGAACTGCCCGAACTCGTCGCCTATTGGGCCGTTCGCGGCCGGGATTCCGAGGGCAACAACTACATCCGGCCGGCGGTGCGTTTCCGGGTGCAGAACACGAGTCCGGAACCGGTCGAGTACGTCCAGGTGATGTCGGTCTTCCGTCGCGAGTCGTCGCCGGAAGAGGCTTGGGGTACGGGATACCTGCACACGGTCTCCGAAGGACCCCTCGCGCCGGGAGAATCGACCGTAGAACACACCCTGCGCGCGGATTCCAACTACCTCTCGCAGGGCCCCCCCGAGCGCATGTTCGAGAACGAGCTCTGGGAAGACGTCGAGATCGAAATGTTCGTCCGCGTCGGCGCGTCCTCGTGGATTTCGCAGGGAACGACCATCGCGCTTCGCCGGCTCGGACCGCCGGGTGTCGAGAAGTACCTCGAGCCCATCGAGGATGAGCCGATCTATGGCATTGCTCCGGTGCCGGAAACCCCGCCCGCGGAAGATCCCGAACCCGAGACTCGTCCCGAGCGCTAGCAGCCTCTGGATAGCCTGGCGTGAGCGCCGAGGTGACGCGTGGCTACGCGATCATCGCAAGTGGCCGCTGACGCCCGACGCGACATCGCCTTCCGACGCGCACTTCGCGCTGCGCCGCTGCTTGGGGACGACCAGCCCGGATTTCCATCGGCGTCCGGTCACCGGTGGCTCCCGGGCCCGGGTGGTACGCGCTGCTGGATGGTGCGCGGGAAAGGGGTAATGAACGATGCGGTAAAAAGGTAGTCAAGCGTGCGGATATTGGGTATTATCATTCGTGATGGATGCCTATCGTCCGCGTTTTCTGGATCGGATTCTCCCCGGGTTGCTTGCCGACCATCCGGCGGTGATGGTCACTGGCGCGCGTGCCACCGGCAAGACCACCACCGCGATGCGGCATGCGGCGACGGTCGTTCGACTCGATCGGGAGGCAGAAGCTTTCGCATTCCGGGCCGACCCCGACGCGGCGCTCCGCGACCGGCCGGAACCGGTACTGCTCGACGAGTGGCAGGCGGTCCCGGAGGTGCTCGGTGCGGTGAAGCGCCTGGTGGACTCCGACCCACGTCCGGGACGCTTCTTGCTGACTGGCTCCGTCCGGGCCGAGGGGGACGCCCAAAGCTGGCCGGGCGTCGGGCGGGTGATCCGGGTGGAGATGCACCCCTTGACGGTGGCGGAGCGCCTGGGGCGCTCTCCTCGACCGCTCGTGGACCGGATCGTTGCCGGCGAGCCACTTCGCCCGCCGGATGATGTTCCCGACCTCCGCGGGTATCTCGAACTCGCGCTGGCGGGAGGGTTCCCCGAACCGGCGTTCGCTCGTTCGGCCGAAGCGTCCCGGCGGTGGTACCGCAGCTACGCAGATCACCTCGTGACCCGGGATCCGGCCGGGGCGGCGAACGGTCGGGATCCGGCGCGCCTACGGAGGTTTCTCAGTGCCGTTGCCCTCAACTCCGCCGGGATCGCTACCGAACGGACGCTGCACGAGGCTGCGGGAATCAACAAGCGCACCGGAATCGCCTACTGGCGCTTTCTCGAAACGCTCGGGGTGGTCGATGCAGTTCCCGCCTGGGCGTCGAACCGGTTGAAACGCCTGACCGGCGCGCCGAAGCGATACCTGGCTGACTCCGGACTGCTCGCCGCAGTGGCGCGCGCGAATCTCGATGCCGTGCTGGCGGACGGGGACCTGCTGGGTCGGATGCTGGATACGCTGGTCGCCGCGCAGTTGCGCGCGGAGGCAGCCGTCGCGGTCAGCGAGCCGCTGCTCTACCACCTGCGGCAGGAACAGGGCCGGCGCGAGGTCGACATCGTTGCGGAAATTGGCGCGGGTCGGGTGGTCGGATTCGAGATCAAGGCGAGAGCGGCCCCGGGTCCGGGCGATGCGCGCCACCTGCGTTGGCTGCGGGACGAACTCGGAGACCGGTTCCTCGGTGGGGTGGTGTTGCACACCGGGCCCCACAGCTACCCGCTCGCCGAGCGGATCGTGGCCGCTCCCATCGGCACGCTGTGGGCGTGAGGTTGGGGAGGTGGACGCCGTGACCGCGTCGGCCGGGGGAGCAGCGTTCGCACGTCGTCGGCTTGGCGCTAGCAACGTACTGCCGGCCGGAGATCCGGTAGTCCCTGGTCCACCGCCTCTCGTAGGGGCCGGCGGGTCGGGGCTGGTTGGTGGGGCTGGCTGATCGGGGCTGGCTGGTCGGGGCTCGCTGGTGGGGGCTGGCTGGTCGGGGCTGGTTGGTGGGGCTGGCTGGTGGGGGCCGGCTGGTCGGGGCTGGTTGGGCGGGCTATTTGTAGCGCCGCTGGTGGTCCCAGGTCGCGAAGCGGTCCGTCATGCCCGCGATGTAGTCGCAGACCACCCGTTCGCGGGACGATGGCCCGATCCGCGCCTGGAAGTGGGCCGGCAGGTCCCCCGGCGTTTCCAGGTAGTAGCGAAAGAGACCAGGCAGCCGCCGCGTCTCGGCCTCGGTAGTTGCCGCGACGCGCGGATGGCGGTACAGCCGTTCGTGGAGGACCGTCTTGAGTTCCCGCAGTTCGGTGTCCTGGCGTCCCGGAAGCTCGACAACGGGTGACACGGGCTCGGGCGCTCCCGCGCCGCTGGTTTCGGGTTTCTCGATTCCGGCGGGTTTCTCGATTCCGGATTCCCGGATCCGGCGTTCGGTTTCGTCGATGAGCGCGACCACGAGGTCTCCGATGACTCCGCGCAGCAGGGTACGGACGTTCACTCGCCCGTAGTCTTGTCCGTCTCCCAAAGACCCCGGCCAGTGTCGCCGGAACAGCGCTGCCTCCTCCAGGTCGGAAACTCCGATCAGGCCCGAGGCCAGGCCGTCTTCCATATCGTGCGCGCTGTAAGCGATCTCGTCGGCGACGTCCGCAATCTGCGCCTCGAGGGGCGGCGGCCCCAGGTCCCGAAGGTCATCCGGAACGAATCCGGTCCGGCTCGAATGGGCGAAGATCCCGTGCCGCGATTCGCGCGTCAGGTTGAGGCCCGGAAAGCCCGGATAGGCGCGTTCGAGTTCGTCCACGATGCGGAAGGACTGGATGTTGTGCTCGAACCCTCCGTGATTCCGCATCAGGCCGTCGAGAACCTCTTCCCCCGCGTGGCCGAAGGGGGTGTGCCCGAGGTCGTGCGCGAGCGCTATTGCTTCGGTGAGGTCTTCGTTGAGGCGGAGCGCCCGCGCGATCGTCCGCGCGATCTGCGCGACCTCGAGGGTATGGGTGAGCCGGGTCCGGTAGTGGTCGCCTTCGTGGTTGATGAAGACCTGCGTCTTGTACTGAAGCCGGCGGAAGGCGCTCGAATGGATGATCCGGTCCCGGTCCCGCTGATACGCCGTCCGAAACGATGCGGACGCTTCCGGCCAGCGGCGGCCCGCCGTGCGGGAACTGCGGCAGGCGGCGGGACGCAGTCCCCCCTCTACCTCCACGTGCACCCGTGCAGCTAGCCCGGCGCGTAATAGCCGAGTTTGGTCCGTACCCGGAGATCCGGGCGGTTCGTCTGCACCACGATGCGCCGCCAGGCGCCGTCCTGCCGCGGATTGTTGGAGATGTAGCCGACGTTGTACTGGCTCTTCAGTTCCTCGGCGATCCGGTCGTATACCGACTCCAATTCCGCCAGCTCGGCGGGAAAAAACCATTGGCCACCGGTTTCTTCGGCCAGGTTCTTGAGGACGTGCTCGGCCTCGGAGAAGCGCCGTCCCCGCCGGCGCGCGGTGTTCTGCAGCGAGATGGAGTAGATGACGACGTCGGTGTCCTTGGTCAGGTCGAGTACCTGTTCGAAGGTGACGAGCGAGCTGGTGTCCCGGCCGTCGGACAGCAGGATGATGGCTTGCCGGTGGGCTTCCATACGCTGGCGCTCGAGCGAGCGCAGCGAGATGTACATCGCGTTGTGCAGTTTTGTCGTCCCGCCCGCCTGGGTCATCCGGATGGCCTGTTCGAGATCTCCATGGCTGTTGGTGAAGTTCTGCAAGACGTTGGCGTTGCTCCCGAACTCGATCACCTGCGCCACGTCCTCGATGCGCAGGGTCCTGGTGAACCGGACCGCCGCCTCCTGGGCGAAGTGCATCTTGTCCACCATGCTGGCCGAGGTGTCGAGCAGCAGCACCATGCGGATTGGCAGGTCCTCTCGCGAGAAGGCCTGGACTTCCTGGAGGATGCCGTCCTCGTAGACCGAAAAATCTTCCTCGATCAAATCGGTGATGAACCGCTCACGGCCGTCGGTGACCGTGACGTTGAGCGAGATCAGGTCCACCGTCACCCGGAACTGGTAGGCCTGCTGGAGGAGAGGGCCGGCCAGCGCCGTCAGTCCGCTGAGGGCCAGCGCCAGCGTTGCTGCCGCCACAATCCCCCGCCAGCTCCGGAGAACTCTGCGGGAGGGGGCTACGTACATCGGGAATGGCTATTCTGACGCAAAGCCCAAGCCGGCCCCGGGCCGCCTCCGCCGTGGTGGAACGGGCTGCCAGCCCCGATTCCGAATGATTCCCGCCGAATCACCGCCGCCGAGCGAACAGGACACCCGGAATGCGAGGACCGCCGCGGTTCTGACGGCGAGCGACGGTTGCGCCGCGGGAGTGGTGCCGGATCGCTCCGGGACCATCGCCTGCGGGATCCTCCGGGAACTCGGGTTCCGTATTGCCGACTCGGCGATCGTACCCGACGACGTGGAAGCCATCCGGGAGCGAGTCAAGGCGTGGGCGGCGTCGGGCATCCAGCTGGTACTGACTACCGGCGGAACCGGCCTCGGTCCTCGGGACCGCACGCCCGAAGCGATTGCGCCTCTACTCGATCGGGAACTTCCGGGTTACGGCGAACTGCTGCGGTCCGAGGGTCTTCGGGATACGCCGATGGCCGTGCTTTCCCGGAGCCTTGCGGGGAGCATCGGCGCCACCCTGGTGATCGTGCTGCCAGGGAGCCCCCGAGCTGTCAAGAGCGGCCTCCGGACCCTCGCCCCCACGATCCCCCATGCCCTCCAACTGCTCGCCGGAGACACTGCCCATCGCCCTCCCGGAAAACCTCATAACGGTTGATATACTTGGCCAATTCTCCCTTGCCGCCCGCGGAATGAACCAGTAGGCAGACTCCGAAAATGACACCCGAAGAACTGCAACTGCACGAAGCGAACCTTCTCACCAAGAAAGCCGCCATCGAAAAACTCGTCCACACCCGCGTCTTCTCCCGGACCCCGCCGCACGGAGATGACGGCGATCGGTCCATGGTGGCCAGCGACGACGAGATCGCGATCCAGCTTCAGCAAAACGACGCGAAGCTGCTCCGCGCGATCGAAAAGGCGCTCGCCCGCATCGCGGCCGGCGAATTCGGCATCTGTTCCGACTGCGAGGAGGAGATCCCGCGCGTCCGGCTGGAGGCGGTGCCCTGGACGCGCGTCTGCGTCCCCTGCAAGGAACGGCAGTACTCCTCCTGAACGTCGCCTAGCGGCCTCGGAACGCGCTCCCGATGGATCTCGGCATCGCCGGGCGGGCCGCCGTCGTCGCCGCGGGAAGTCAGGGGCTTGGCCGCGCGGTTGCCGAGGCGCTGGCTGCTGAGGGAGTTCGGGTCGCGATCGGGGCGAGGGGACGGGACGCGCTCGAGCAGACCGCCGCGGAGATCCGCGACCGCCACGGGGTGGAGGTTCTTGCGCATCAGGTGGATGTCGGGAATCCGGATGCCGCCTTCGGATTCGTCCGCGCAGCCGAGGATCGCTTCGGGAAAGTGGACATCCTGGTCACGAACGCCGGCGGCCCGCCCCCGACCCGCCTTCGCGACACGACTCCCGAGCAGTGGCGCGATGCGCTCGCACAGAACCTGCTCTCCTGCGTGAACCTGGTGCGCGCGGCCCTCCCCGGGATGATCTCGCGCCGCTGGGGGCGAATCCTCGCCATCGCCTCCGTCTCGGTGAAGCAGCCCGTGCCGGACATCATCCTGTCCAACACCGCGCGGTCGGGGATCGCCGGTTTCATGAAGTCGCTCGCGAACGAGGCCGCGCCCCACGGGGTGCTCGCCAACGTGCTTTGTCCGGGATATACGCGAACCGCGCGGCTCGTCGAACTGGCGGACCACCTCGCGGAGGCGCGTGGTTGTTCGGTCGACGAGGTCTACGCCGAGTGGTCGGCGGACATTCCGCTGGGGCGGGTCGGGGAACCCGAAGAGTTCGCGGCGGCGGCGGCATTCCTCGCCTCCGAGCGGGCCAGCTACATCACCGGAACCGTGCTGGCGGTGGACGGCGGCCACATCAAGAGCGTGACTTGAGCGAGCCCCCGTTTGGTTCGGACGCTGAGCTTGAGCCGTCAGCTCAAGACCAACAACCTTCGGATCGGAGACGTGTCACGGTGGCGAGGGCTCGCCGGAGACTGGGCGAACGTGCGGCCGCGCGTGCCGGATCCCAAAGGGTTTCAGCGAAGGTGACAATGCGGTTCCTGTATTCAGGGCCTACCCGGCGTCCGCTGTGCGGACGGGGCGTCGTACAGCGAACTCGGTTGTAAAGGCGTCGATGTCTGCGAGCAACCAGCTTTCTGCGCTTCGTACTGCGATCCTGAGGCTGAAGCGCGCTGACAAGCTCCTTCCATCTAGAAGGCGATGGATCAGCGCCGCTGGACACGGGGCATCCTGATCGAAGTCGCGGAGAACCAACCAGTTCATTCCCGCGGCGGCGCGATTCAAGCCCGGGATCATGGGATCGAGTCTTGTCTTGCTGTGGGCAACAATCGGCTCGAACGGTTCACAGCCAGCGAGTCTCAAGATCCGCCCTGCGATTGGCACGTCGGTTTCTCCTTCCAACGCGAGCCGAACGAAGGTCATGTGCCGGTCAGTCTGAAAGGAAGTCTGTGAACCTCCGTAGGTGCGGTCTTCGGCGCAAGGATTTCCGCGAGGCTCAGGTCCGCATCCAACAGGGCCTGAACATCGGGAAGCGAGGCGAGAGTTGTGGCCACTGTGCCCTCCGCCCCTGGAGTAAGCAGGACGACCTCATCCTTGCCGAGTCCGGGGTCTCTCAGCATCTCGGTCGAGTGAGTAGTCAGCACAACCTGCGGCCCCCCGGCGCTCCGAGCCCTGCTAAGGATGGTCGGGAGTTCGCGGACTACCGAAGCATGAAGGGAGAGTTCGGGCTCTTCGAGCAAGAGAGGCCCGCGCTTCCCTTTCCTTTTCGGTCCTTCTACCAGCGACCACAGCAGACCGATCAGCCGTAGCGTCCCGTCGGAAAAGTCCTGTTCGTTCTGACGCGCAGGCCGGGGACGCCAGTGCTCGTATCGTGCTTCCAAATGCCAGTCACCCACCGCGTCCTGTACCAGTTCAAGTTGATCGAGTTGGGGGACAGCAGCGCGAAGGGCAGCACTGATGCGTTGGAGGCGGCGGTTCCTGGTCTTCTCGGGTGTAAGCGCGATCCGCAATAGGAAATCGCTGCCGTAGGCCTCATCACGACCATTATCTGCCCGTTCGGGGTTCCGGATGAGTTGCGGAACCAAGTGCAAGTACGCGACGGATCGAAGGAACTCGGCAATCTCTCTGAACTGCCGGTTGGCGTTGACCTGTTCCAAATGGGTCTGGGTGAGGCGTTCCGGATCCCGTTCGTCGTCTGCCGTCGGTCTCTCAAGCACCGCTAGATCGCCCTTCAGGACCCGCTCGTGTGAGACGACAGGGCGATGCTGTCCGCGGGGCTCCCGCGTAAAGGTGACTTCGTAACGCCACTGGTGCGGCTGTTCGTCATCCCCGATAGTGATGCCCATCGTGACACGTCCACGGTTGTGATTCCTGGCAGCCAGGCAGCGCACTCGCGCCAACCCGCCTCGACTCTCCACAGCCCGCTGAAAGCCACCTCCCGGTGAGGCGATCTGTCGGAGGAACCGCAGGGCGTCCAGAAGATTGGACTTGCCGGAAGCGTTCGCTCCGACCACAAGCATCCGGTCGCGGAGGTCGAAGTCAGCCTGCCTGAAGTTCCGCCAGTTGTGGAGCGTTAGGTGAGTTAGACGCACGGTCCGGCAAGGGTAGCAACACCATCACGGCCCCTCGGAATGGACGCACGCGTTGACCTAAAGCCGCCGATCCGGTACCTTCCGCGCGCCCTCCGTTCTCGTACTTCAGGAGTGCTCAGTAAGCCGTTTTGAACTCCCTGCTCTGGCTCATCCCGGTAATTCCCGGGTTGGGTGCGGCAATTAACGGACTCTTCGGGAAACGCCTCGGCCAGCGGCTGAGCGGCGCGCTCGCCTGCGGTTCGGTCGCAGCCTCGTTCCTGATCGCGCTGGGCTTCTTCTTCACGGTGTTCCTCGCCGAGGGCGGGGCGTCCGCCAAGGTTGAGCAGTCCCTGTTCTCCTGGATTCCGAGCATGGGGGTGGACTGGGCCTACCGCCTCGACTCGCTCTCGATGCTGATGATTCTGGTGGTCACCGGCATTGGCCTGCTGATCCACATCTACTCGCTCGGCTATATGAGCCACGACGGCGGTTTCAGCCGGTTCTTCGCCTACCTGAACCTGTTCACGTTCTTCATGCTGAACCTGGTTCTCGGGGCGAACATGCTGATCATGTTCATCGGTTGGGAGGGGGTCGGACTCTGCTCCTACCTGCTGATCGGGTTCTGGTTCGAGCGGCCGGCGGCGGCGGCGGCGGGGAAGAAGGCGTTCATCGTGAACCGGATCGGGGACGCCGGTTTCATCCTCGCGGTGATGCTCACCTTCGTCACCTTCGGGACCCTGGATTTCTACGGGGTCATGGGCGAGATCGGCGCTTCCGACATGCAGGGCGGGGTGCTCACCGCGATCGGGATGCTGCTCTTCGTCGGCGCCGCCGGCAAGTCGGCGCAGATCCCGCTCTATGTGTGGCTGCCCGATGCGATGGAGGGGCCGACCCCGGTTTCCGCCCTGATCCACGCGGCGACCATGGTGACCGCCGGGGTCTACATGGTGGCCCGCAGCGGCGTGCTGTTCTCGCACGCCCCGGCGGCGATGGCGCTGGTGGCCACGGTGGGGGCCGTAACCGCCGTCTTCGCGGCTTCCATCGCACTTTTCCAGAACGACATCAAGAAGGTACTCGCCTACTCCACCGTCTCCCAGCTCGGCTACATGTTTCTGGGCGCCGGCGTGGGAGCCTTTGCCGCGGCGATCTTCCATCTGATGACCCACGCCTTCTTCAAGGCGTGCCTCTTCCTCGGGTCCGGCAGCGTGATCCACGCCATGGAGCACGCCGAACACGCCTCCGGCGGGAAGCGCCATTACACCGAGATGCAGGACATGCGGAACATGGGCGGCCTCGTGCGCCACATGCCCAGGACCGCGTACACCTTCATGATCGCCACCGTGGCGATCGCCGGCATTCCGCCGCTCGCCGGGTTCTTCAGCAAGGACGAAATCCTCTGGAAGACCATCGACGGTGGCCACTCCGCGTTGTGGGTGCTCGCCGCGGCGGCGGCTGCGATGACCGCCTTCTACATGACCCGGCAGGTCATCATGACCTTCTGGGGTGACTTCCGCGGCGGCGCGGCGATGGAGAAGCACCTCCACGAGTCGGCGCCCTCGATGACGGTCCCGCTCGTCATCCTCGCGGGTGGTTCGGTGCTCGCCGGTTTCGTCGGGGTCCCCGCGGCTCTCGCAGGCGCGAACCGCATCGAACACTTCCTCGAGCCCGCCATCTACGCCGGCGGCCACGCGCCGGCCGCGGCGCATCACGCTTCATACGCCGTGGAGTACGCCTTCATGGCGATTTCGGTCGCGCTCGCCGCCGGCGGCATCTGGTTTGCCTACCGGCGCTACTGGAAGGGGCCGACCCGGGACGCCTCGCTCGCCGGCAGCCGCGTCTACCGGACGCTGCTCAACAAGTACTACGTGGACGAGGCCTACGATGCGACCGCGGTGAACACAACACTGCGCGGCGGCGAGGGCCTCTACCGCTTCGACCAGAAGGTTGTGGATGGCGCCGTCAACGGGGCTGCGTCGGTGACGCGGCTCGCCGGTGATCTTTCCGACCTGAGTGATCAGAACCTCGTGGACCGTGCGGTCAACCTGGTTGGCGAGATTCTGGGAGCCGCGTCCACGCGGTTCCGGCGGCTCCAGACCGGGCTCTTCCAGAACTACGCCCTTCTCATGTTGTTCGCCGTGGTCCTGCTCGCCGGGGCCCTAACCCTTTGGAGCTAGCAGCCCGTGGTGAAAGCGCCCCGCCCGACCCGTGTGATGTCCCGCGCCACGAAGGTGGCGGATCGGGTACGGGCGGGACACTTTCCCCACGGGTTGGTGGATGGATTCGCAGAGCGAATCCATCCACCGTCTTTCGCGGGGAAGGGGAAACCCCCTCCCCGCACCCCTCCCCCCGCGGCGCTTTGCGCCGCGAGTGGGCGTCTTCAGAGTTTCACCACTGGCGGATGCGTGCCCGTTAGCTCCGGATAACCCGAATGTTCGAGAACAACCCCTTCAACTTCCCGATCCTCTCGCTGGTGGTCTTCTTTCCGGCGATTGCAGCGCTCTTCATCCTGTTCTTCGTCAAGAAGACCGAAGAGAACCGGATTCGCTGGCTCGCCAACGGCGCGGCGTTTGTCGGATTCCTGATCTCGCTGCCCCTCTGGTTCGCCTTCGACGCCTCCGGGCCGCAGTTCCAGTTCGGGGAACGCTACGAGTGGATCCCGAGCATCGGGGTCGAATACAGCCTGGGCCTCGACGGGATCAGCCTGCTGCTGGTCCTGATGACCACGCTGCTGGGTTTCATCGCGATCCTGTCTTCCTGGAAGGGCGTCACCGAGCGCATCAAGCTGTACTACATCTTCTTGCTGTTTCTCCAGACCGGGATGCTCGGCGTCTTTGTCTCGCTCGACTTCTTCCTGTTCTACGTGTTCTGGGAAGTGATGCTGGTCCCGATGTACTTCCTGATCGGCGTCTGGGGCGGTCCGCGAAAGCTCTACGCGGCCATCAAGTTCTTCCTCTACACCCTGGTGGGCAGCGTCCTGATGCTGCTCGGCATCCTGGCGCTCTACTTCGCCCACTTCGGCGCGACCGGCGAATACACCTTCGACCTGCTCCGGTTGATGGAGACTTCGTACGCCTCGGGTCTTCAGTTCTGGGTTTTCCTGGCGTTCTTCGTCGGGTTCGCCATCAAGGTTCCGATGTTCCCCTTCCACACCTGGCTGCCGGACGCCCACGTGGAAGCGCCTACCGCCGGTTCGGTCATCCTGGCCGGGGTGCTCCTGAAGATGGGGACCTACGGGTTCGTCCGCTTCTCGATTCCGCTCCTGCCGGAAGCCAGCCGCGAGGCCGTGTGGTGGGTGGCAACGCTCGCCATCATCGGGATCATCTACGGCGCGCTCGTGGCCCTCGTTCAGAAGGATTGGAAGAGCCTCGTCGCCTACAGCTCGGTGAGCCACCTCGGCTTCGTGGTGCTCGGGATCTTCGCGCTCAACACCCTGGGCCTCGAGGGCGGCATCCTCCAGATGATCAACCACGGGCTCTCTACCGGGGGACTCTTCCTGCTCGTCGGCATCATGTACGAGCAGCGCCACACCCGTGAGATCGCTGCCTACGGCGGGATCGCCAAGGTGGTGCCGAAGTTCGCGGCGCTTTTCCTGATCATCGCGCTCGCCTCCATGGGTCTTCCCATGCTGAACGGCTTCATCGGCGAGTTCCTGATCCTGCAGGGGATCTTCCAGGTGAACTGGGTGTACGCCGCGTTCGCCGTCTCCGGAATCGTCCTGGGCGCCGCGTATCTGCTCTGGCTCTACCAGCGGGTCATGTTCGGCAAGCTGGACAAGGACGAGAACCGTTCCCTCGCCGACCTGACGAGCCGCGAGAACGCGACGCTCCTCCCGATCGTCGTGCTCTGCATCTTCATCGGGGTCTATCCCAAGCCGTTCCTCGAGAAGCTTGCGGTCCCGGTAGCCGCCATCGTGGAGCGCGTCTCTCCTGACCGCGCGCAGACGGCCGACGCGCCGGTACTGCCGGCGGAGATACTGGAGCTCGAGAGCGGCCTCGATAGCGCGGCTCCTGTCCCGAGCGACGACTGAGTCCACGGTCCTCCGCTTCCAGTCGGCGGGGGAGTGCCGCCGGTGACCGGCGAGCCCCCACGCGCTCCGCAAGTCGCACCGCGCGCCCGGGTGCTGACTCTCCTCAGCCTCGGCTTTTCGGTGCCGATGGCGATCGTGATCGGTGGCGCGGCCGGCTGGCTGGCGGACCGCTGGCTGGGCACCGCGCCCTGGCTCTTCCTGGTATTCCTCGGCTTCGGAATCGTCGCCGGTCTCCGGAACGTAATCCGCGCCGCTTCGGCGGTCGCGGGGGATGACCCGCCGGGTAACGACTCCGGGAGCGAGGACTCATGACAGAGTCGGCAACACCGCCCGATGGCGGCCGCGAGGTGCGGCTGACCCGCCGGGCTCTCGCCTTTGGGGCCGCCGCCGGACTGATCGGACTCATCGGTTTTTCTGGTGAGGGTCCCCGGATCGGGCTTTCGGTGCTCGGCGGAGCGACGGTCTCGGTCCTGAACATCGTCGCCCTCCGCCGGACGGCGGCGGGCCTGACCGCCGCTACTTCGGCCCGCTCGGCAATCGCGCTCGCGGCGCTCACCGGAGTGCGCTATCTCTTGCTCGGGGGGGCGCTGTTTGCGATAATTGCCCTCTGGGACGCCGACGTGATCGGCGTCGTGTGCGGGTTGGGCGCGCCGCTGCTGGCCGTCCTGCTGGAGTTTGGAAGCGGGGGCTTCGCGGCCCTTCGTACACCGGCACCCCTTCCTCCACCGGATCGACCGGAGGGCAGGGAGGATCCCCCATCCGACGTCCGCTGACCGTTCCTCTTTCTTTCGGCCCCCATTCTTCGCGCGACCATGGAAATCCACCATTCCTCAGCCCTCACCCACTGGATCGAGGAGTGGTTCCATGCCCATCCGCCCGACCATGTGGTGATGGCGGTTTTCGTGGCGGTCGTTCTCTCCGCCTTCGCGATCTTCTTCCGCCGCCGGATCTCGGTCGAAAACCCCGGCCGGCTCCAGCTGCTCCTCGAAGGGCTGGTCGGCGGGCTGCTCTCGCTGCTCCGGGACAATGTGGGAGCGAAGGGACGCCCCTTCCTGGGTCTCGTCGGCACCCTCGCTGTCTTCATCCTGGTGAGCAACCTGTTCGGGCTGGTGCCGTATTTCTCTTCGCCCACGGTCAGCATCAACATGCCGGTGGGCTGCGCGCTGGTGGCCTTTTTTTACTACAACTTCCAGGGCATCCGGGCGCACGGCGCGCGGAAGTACTTCGCGCACTTCCTCGGCCCGAGCCCGTATCTCGCCGTGTTGATGCTGCCGATCGAGATCATCAGCCACCTGAGCCGCATCCTTTCGCTCTCGGTCCGGCTCTTCGGAAACATCTTCGGCGAAGAGCTGGTGGTCATCGTGTTCGCCTTTTTGATCCCGTTCGTGGTGCCGGTCCCGATGATGGCCTTCGGGGTCTTCGGGAGCACCCTCCAGGCGTTCGTGTTCACCATGCTCACCGTCATCTACCTCGGCGGCGCCGTCGCCGCCGAGGAACACTGAATCTTCAACAACCCATGGACAAAGTGTGGCGAGCACCGAGAGTGGTGAGGCGCCCGGCTGACAAGGCACGCGAGGGAGGAATACCGAGTGTATTTCGACCGAAGCGTAACGATGAGCGACGCGAAGCGGCGCGGTTCAGCCGGAACGCATCGCCGCTCGAATGCCGGTTCACTTTGTTCATGGGTTGTTAACCACCAGACCAAGGAGAAAACAACCGTGTCCAACAAGTCTCGGATAACCCTGCTGGCCGTCTTCGGCGTCCTCGCCGCTTCCCCGGTCTTCGCCCAGGGGACCTGGGATCCGGTGGTGAGCCAGTGGGCGATGATTTCGGCGGCCGGGGCGATCGCCATCGCCGCCGCCTTTGGCGCCACGGCCCAGGGACGCGCGGTTGCCGGCGCCTGTGAGGCCCTCGCCCGAAACCCCGGCGCTGCCGCGCAGATCCGCTTCTCGCTGCTCCTCGGCCTGGTGCTGATCGAGTCGCTCGTCATCTACGCTTTCGTCACCGCGCTCATCATCTTCTTCGTCCGCTGGAACACCTGAGTCCGATTCGGCGCGGACCGGGCACAAAGCCCGGTCCCTGCCGATCGGACTCAATTGGGAACGCCGGCCTCCGGCCGGCATAGCCGTGGGTGTCTGGTAGTCATGGATCGGGCTTCGCTCGATCCATGACTACCAGCGCGCGCGGCGTACTTGCACGTCGCCCGGCGCATGCATGGCGCGCTGCCGAAAGCTCGGGAAGCCCGTTTCGCGCCAATCCGACTCTGGGGGAACGCCGGCCTCCTGGCCGGCATAGCCGTCCGCGTATGGCATCCGCGGGTCGAGTGTCCCAATCGATCCACGGGTCCCAGCGCGTGCGGCGCACTTGCACTCCGTCCAACGCGCTTACGGCGTACCGCAACCAGCATTCGCTCTCTGTCACGGACTGCTAGGGTGTTTCCATGGTTCGTCCGTTCCGGTGGGACTCCGAGCGCCGGGTTCTCGCTCTGCTGGACCAGCGCCGGCTCCCCTCGGAAGAGGTCTGGATCGAGTGCGCCGAACCCGGCCAGGTTGGGGAGGCCATCCGCGACATGGTCGTTCGCGGCGCTCCGGCGATCGGGATTGCTGCCGCCTACGCGGTGGTCCTCGGGTTCGCCCGGAACCTGGCCAGCGAAACCGCCGCCGCCCGCTTCGAGGACCTGGCGGCGGCGTTCCTGAACACCCGTCGCACCGCTGTCAACCTGGAGAGCGCTCTCGACCGGATGCGGGTCCGACTGGGATCGCTGCTCCCCGGTCCCGGGGCTGATCTCGTCGCCGGTCTCGAGGACGAGGCGAACCGGATCGCCGCGGAGGATCTGGCAGCGAACCGCCGCCTCGGCGCGCTCGGCGCTGGCCTGTTGCCCCCCGGCGGGGGGCCGGCCCGCATCCTGACTCACTGCAATGCGGGCGGCCTTGCCACTTCGGGTTACGGCACCGCGCTCGGGATCGTCCGCGCGGCGGTGGAATCCGGCCGCCGGGTCGAGGTGTTCGCACCCGAGACCCGGCCGTACCTTCAAGGCGCTCGCCTCACCGCCTGGGAACTCATGGCCGAGAAGATTCCGGTGACCTTGATCACCGACGGGATGGTCGGCTCCCTGCTCGCCAGGGGAGGGGTCGACGCGGTGGTCGTGGGCGCCGACCGGATCGCCGCGAACGGCGACATCGCCAACAAGATCGGCACCTATCAGGCTGCCGTGCTCGCGAAGGAACACGGCGTCCCGTTCCTGGTGGCGGCGCCCTTTTCGAGCGTGGATCTGAAAACGCCCACCGGGGCGGACATCCCCATTGAAGAGCGTGGTCCGGAGGAAGTCGCCGAGATCGCCGGGCAGCGGGTGGCGCCCGAGGGCGTCTCGGTCTGGAACCCGGCCTTCGACGTCACTCCCGCCCGCTACATCACCGCAATCGTCACCGAGCGCGGCATCGCCCGGCCTCCCTTGGGCCCCTCTCTCGGGCAGCTTGCCCGCTGAATCCGATCTGCTGCAGCGATTTGCCTCATCGTGAATGCGATGTGCTAGCATGATGCCTTCACTCAGAAGGAGCCGCCATGGGTAGTCTCACAATTCGCAACCTTGATGATCGGGTGATCCAGGCGCTGAAGGCGGAGGCCAAGGCGAACGACCGTTCGATGGAGGCCGAGGCCCGGCGCGCACTGACGGAGCGGTTCGACCGGATACAGCGCATGGTGCAGTTTCGCGAGCGCACCGACGCGCTCTCCCGGATGACCGCTGGCATTCCCCAGACGGACAGCGTCCTGTTGCTGCGCGAAGATCGGGACCGGTGAGGCTGACGGTCGACGCCAGCGTCGTCGTCAAGTGGTCCGTAACCGAGGAACTGGCCGGGACGGCCAAGCTGTTACGCGCCCACCGGCTGGAACTGCATGCTCCCGACCTGCTGCTCGCGGAGTTCGCGAATGTCTGCTGGAAGAAATTCCGCCGCGGACAGCTTCCCGACGTAATGGAGCACTTGAACCTCCTCGGACGCCTCCCGTACGAGATAACTCTGCATCCGCCCGGTCGCTTCGTTCATCGCGCCGCCGGGATAGCCCTGGCGCTCGACCACCCGGTGTACGACGCTCTCTATCTCACTTGTGCGGAGAAGACCGGATCGCCGCTCGTTACCGCCGACCGGAGGCTCGCAAACAAGGTGCAGGCGAGCGCTCTGGGAATCCCGGTCCGCTATCTCGGCGCCGACGACTTCGCGGACGAGATCGGCGCGGCGGCCGTGGCGCCGGTGATCGCCCGGTCGACCGTGGTGGCGCTCGCGCAGGCCTACGATCTCCTCTCCGCCACCGGGGAGACGGTCGAATCGCTGGCGCGCAGCCGCCTCACTGCCCTGCTCGGCGCTCTCTCGGCGGAGGAGCGTATCGACCTTCTCGCCGTGGGGCGACTAGGGCGGCCCGATGGACCGGACTGGAAGACCTGTCACGAACGGGCCTGCTCCGAGATGCTCACCGCCGACGTGACCGACCTGGTCCGCAACGGACCCTTCTGGAGGCGCGGCATGGAGCGTCTGTTTGGCGCCGCTCCCTGAACCCCATGCTCATCCTGGGGATCGAGACCTCCTGCGACGAGACCTCGGCGGCGGTGGTCGAGGACGGCGGGCGCATCCTCTCGAATGTCGTTGCGTCGCAGGTCACCGAGCACGCGGCCTTCGGCGGGGTGGTGCCGGAGATTGCGTCCCGGCAGCATCTCTTGCACCTTTCACCGGTGGTGCGGCAAGCGCTGAGCGAGGCCCGCGTGGGGCTCGCGGACATCGAGGCGGTTGCGGTAACCAACGGCCCGGGACTCATTGGAGCGCTGCTTACCGGGGTCTCTTTCGCCAAGGCCTTCGCGTTCGCCCGCGGCATTCCGCTGGTGGGCGTGGATCACATCGAGGGGCACATCCGGGCCTGCTATCTGGAAGGCGGCGACGTCCCCCACCCGGCGCTGGCGCTGGTGGTCTCCGGGGGGCACACGAGTCTCTTCCTGCTCGAAGGCGAGAGTTCCTACCGGCTGCTGGGCAAGACCCGCGACGATGCGGCCGGCGAGGCATACGACAAGATCGCCAAACGGCTCGGCCTCGGCTATCCGGGCGGCCCGGTGCTGGACCGGTTGGCGCAGCGCGGCGACGCGAACCGCCACCTGTTGTCGCTCCCGCACTTTTCGGACGGCGCCAAACTCGACTTCAGTTTTTCGGGCCTCAAGACCCAGGTCCTGCGGCTCATCGAGCGGGAAGGAATCGCGCCTTTGGCCGGCGGCGAGGATCCCGCCAGCCGACCCGATCTCTGCGACCTGGCGGCCAGCTTCCAGTCGGCGGTGGTGCGGGCGCTGGGCCGCTCGGTGGACCGCGCGCTTGACATGTTTGAAGTGCGGGCGGTCCTGCTGTCCGGCGGGGTCGCGGCCAACTCGGCGCTCCGTGCCCGCTTCCGCGCGCTCGGTGAGGAGCGCGAACTGCCCGTGTTCTACCCGAGCATCGCCCTCTCCACCGACAATGCGGCCATGATCGCCGCCGCCGGTCACCTGGCGCTCCTGCGGGGCGAAACGGCAGGTCCCGACCTCACCGCCGACACCGAATTGCGGCTTGGGGAGCCGGGACCGCGAAGGTCCCGGCGCCACCGGTGAACTGAGCAGCCTGTGGACAAAGTCACGCGGCGTTCGACCGGCGATTCATCCCGGCTGAACCGCTACGCTCTGCGTTCCGACTCGGTCGGAATACACTCGGTATTCCTCTCAAATCGCGCCTTGTCAGCCAGGCGCCTCGCCGATCTCGGCGCTCACGTCACTTTGTCCACAGGTTGCTAAACGTGCGGGAGGCGCCGCCCGATCCCGATCGCGTAACCGCCGTCTACCGACTTCAGGCGGACTCCGGGGACCCGGAGGAGTTCGCCCGCGCCATCGCCATCGAGCAGACGGTAGAGATTCCGCAGTCGCTGATTCCACCCGGACGGATTCAGGACGAAATCGTCGGGAAGGTCGAGTCGGTGGCGCCCGATCCGGACGCTGCGGGCGTATCGGGGGCCTCCCGGATCACCATCAGCTACGCGGCGGATCTCGCGCCGGATCTCTTCGGCCTGCTGAGCGTGGCTATCGGCAACGCCTCGATGTACGGCGGCGTGCGACTCGTCGATCTACAGCCACCCCGGGCGCTCCTCGAGAGCCTCCCGGGACCGAACCACGGCGTCGAAGGGGTGCGGCGGCTTTGCGGTGTGCTCGGGCGTCCGCTGCTGGCCACGGCGGTAAAGCCCCGGGGCTCGAGCGTTCCCGAGTTGGCCGCGATAGCGGGCGCCTTCGCGCGGGCTGGTGGAGATCTGGTCAAGGACGATCAGAACCTGACCGACGACTTCCCTGCTTTTCGATCCCGGGTGCTCGCCTGCGGCGAGGCGGTGGAGCGGGCCAACCAGGCCACGGGTCGGAGGTGCCTCTACCTCCCCCACGCCGGCGCCCGAGCGGAGGAACTCGAACGTTTCGTCGAGTTCGTGGCCGAGGCCGGTCTCCCCGGTGTCTTGATCTGCCCGATGATCGCCGGTCTCGACACGGTGCGGGCCCTGGCGGAGCGCTATCCGCTGATCTTCATGGCGCATCCCTCGCTGACCGGGGCCTACACGCACGCTCCCACCCAGGGAGTGGCCCACGGAGTCCTGCTCGGGACGCTGTTCCGGCTGGCCGGAGCGGACATTTCGGTGTTTCCGGATGCGGGCGGCCGCTTTCGGTATTCGGCAGCCGAGTGTGCGGAGATCACCGGGCGGCTCCGGGAGCCGCTCGGCGCACTCCGTCCGGCGTGGCCGTCCCCCGCCGGCGGGATGGGCCTCGCCGACGTAGGGCGCATCTCCGAGATCTACGGCCCCGACACGGTCCTGCTGATCGGCGGGGCGCTCCTCGGCCACCCTGGCGGCGTGGAGGCGGGAACCCGGGAGATCCTCGCGAGGATCCGCGAATCCCACCCCGAGGTGGCCATGGAACCGGCGGAGCTGCCGCGCCGGGCGCTTCCGGAGCCGCGCCGGTTGGCCTTCAGCCGCGACTGGAACTGGGAGGGACGCGACAGCTCGCCCTACAAGGATGCTCGAGATCTGGCCTTCCGGGGCGTGCGGCGGGTGGAACTCGTCGGGAAATTCGGGGAACGAACGCGTTCGGACCTGCGCTACTTCGAGGTCGAGCCGGGCGGCCACACGAGCCTCGAGCGGCACGTCCACACCCACGTGGTCATCGGGGCCCGCGGGGAGGGCGTCCTCCTGCTCGGGGATCGGCGGCTGCCGCTGCGGCACCTCGACGTCGCCTGCGTCGGCCCGCTGGAGGCCCACCAGTTGCGGAACGAGACCGCCGAGCCGTTCGGCTTCTTCTGCGTCGTGGACCACGACCGCGACCGCCCGATGGCGGCCGACGGGGATAGCTGACCGCCGGGCAGCGAAAGGGTCAGCTGTCGCGCGGGGACGCCGACGGTTCGGATGGTGCTGGCCGAACGGCAACGCCGACCTCTGGCCAGTTGCTGTGCAAATGCAGCCCCACGCGGGAACGCCAACGGTCCAGGTGGCGCCGGCCGCAAGGGAACGCCGACCTCTGGCCAGTTCTCCCGGTGGGGGCCGGCACAGCGGCCCGCAGGGCCGCGGCGGCGCAGGCCCCAACGGTCGGGATGACCCCCTTCTCGGCTCGTACCCCTCAAGGGCAGGATGGCGTGCGACAGCGGGCCCCACCGGAAGAACTGGCAACCGGCTTCCGGCCGGCATCGCGCGGGAGCGCGAAACCCAGCGCTGCTGACGCCGCGCTCCGCCAACATGAGTGCCGCACCCTCGCGTAACCCCGGATGGCACGACCGCTCACTGCTTCCGTACCCGCCGCTGAACGTTTCCTACCCGTCTCCGCCTCCAGGTGCCTCCCACAACCTTCGAATCGGCACTGCAAACAGACGTTCGCCGAACCGCGCGCTGGTTTCCCCGTCGAAGAGCACTACCCCGGACGCGAAGCGGTCCCCGGTGGCATTCGCCAGTTTGCGGAGTCCCCGGAAGTCGCGACCCCTCACCGTGGAGGATGCCTTGACCTCCACTCCGGCGACGGCCCCACCGGCCCGCTCGATCACCAGATCCACCTCGATTCCGTCGCGGTCGCGGAAATGGAAAAAAGTCATCGGGTCGTCATTCCAGTCCGCCTGCCGGCTCAGTTCCTGGAACACGAACGTCTCCAGTAGTTGGCCCAGCAGCGTTCGGTTCCGGGCCAGTTCCTCGGCGTTCGCGCCCAGCAGGGCGCACGCCAGGCCGGTATCGCCGAAGTGGAGCTTCGGTGTCTTGACCAGGCGGCTCACGCGATTGCTCTGCCAGGCGGGCAGGCGCGCCAGCAGGAATATCCGTTCAAGGAGCGTCAGGTAGCTGCGGATCGTCGGGCGGGTGAGTTGGAAGGGCGAGGCCAAATCGTTCACGTTGAAGAGCCCGGCGGTTTGGGCGGCTGCGACGCCGAGCAGTCGGGGCAGGGCTTCCAGCGCTCCGATCCGGGCTACGTCCCGTACGTCACGCTCCACGAGCGCCGCTGTGTAGTCGCGGAGCCAGCGGGCTCGGCGTCGCTCCGTCGGCAGGGCGAGCGCGGCCGGATATCCCCCGGCGACGATCCGCCCGGCCAGGTGCGGTCCAAGTCGCTCGCTGGGGGCCATCGGAAAGCCGTCGCCGAAGACCGTGCCGAGGAAGTCGGGAGTCCGACCCGTGAGTTCCGCCTGCGACAGCGGATGGAGCCGCACGATCTGCAGGCGGCCCGCCAGCGAGTCGGACAACCGCGGTAGGAGCAGCACCTGGGTCGAGCCCGCCATCAGGAAGCGGCCCGGCGTCCGCCTCCGGTCAATCTCGGTCTTCAGGGCCCGGAACAGCGATGGAGTCCGCTGCACTTCGTCCAGAATGACGCGTTCGGGCAAATCGGCGGCGAAGCCAACCGGATCCGCCTCGGCGGCGTCCCGCAGGGTGTCGTCATCCAGGTTGATATACGCGTATCCGCGACCTTCTCCGAACCGGCGGGCGAGGGTGGTCTTCCCGGATTGGCGGGGACCGTGGATCAGGACGGCAGGAGAATCTGCGAGCGCCTCGGCGAGGCGCGGCTCGACGAAGCGGGGGTAGATGGTGTCCCGAGCCATCGGCAGATTGTAAACATCACTTCGGCTAAATGAAAATAAACCGGTCGGCAGATTGAAAAGTTACGGTTCGCCACCCGAAAGGAGAGCGGGAGTTCGGGAGACCACCTCCGAGAACGCACGCCAACCGGGGAGCGTTGCTTCCCAGCCCGCATCGCCCGCCCGAGGAAGCAGGATGCGCGTCGCTATGGGACCGTTTCCGCCAACTCACGGAACCGGCAGAAGGCGTTGGCGAGCCGCATCTGGGGCGGGGTCTTGCACTCTGGAAGAAAGAGCTCCGGGCTCGCCACCACGACCGCCAGGCAGCGGGCTCGGGAAGTCGCCACGTTCAGCCGGTGTGCCGAATAGAGGAAGTCCATACCCCGCGGGGCTCCCTCCGGTGTCGAGGTCGCCATCGAGAAGAACACGATCGGCGCCTCCTGGCCCTGGAACTTGTCCACCGTTCCGACCCCCCGGACCCGGTCTTCCAGCACGCCGGCCAGCAAGGCGAGGTGGTCGTTGTAGGGGACCACAACCAAGATATCGTCGGAGGTAACCCGGCGGCTGACTCCTCTGTCGTCGGTCCGCGACGCGCCTTCGAGCAGGCCGGTAACAAGGGCCGCAACCCGTTCCGCCTCCTCGGGCGATTCGGTCTGGTTGCCTTCGTGCGCGATGGGGACGAAGCGGAGCCCGGCGCCGGGCAGCGGCCCTCCCCGGATTCCCTGTCGCTCCAGACCCGGCCGCGCTTCCAGCCGGCCTTCGTAGAACTGCTCCGAGGTGAACCGGCAGATCTCCGGGTGCATCCGCCACGTCGCTTCCAGGAAGAGGCCGCGGTCGGCCGGCATCGTCTCGTCCTCGCCGAGGAGGTGGCCGAGCGCGGAAACGGCGGATCCCTCCGGGTGCACGCCCTGGGTGACCTGGTCGAGCTGGGCGGGATCGCCGAGCAGAACGAGGCTGTTCGCCGCCGGGGCGGAGGCGAGCGCATCCGCGAGGGCGAACTGCCCGGCTTCGTCCACCACCAGCACGTCCACCGAATCCGTCATGTCCTCCCGCGACCAGATCCACGCGGTTCCGCCGATGAGACGGATCGCGGGGTCCCCGGCGGCGGTCGTCGCCGCGCGGGATTCCGGCTCGACGCGGATGCGCGGATCGTTGCAGTTCTCCTTCTTCGTGATCTGGACGCCCTCGAAGGCGATGTCCTCCTCCGTCGCCGCCGAGCAGACGCTGTCCAGCAGGTTCGTGATGACGCGGTGGCTCTGCGCCGTGACTCCCACCCGCCGTCCGGCCGCCAGCAGCGCGGTGACGATGCGGGCGCCGGTGTACGTCTTGCCGCTGCCCGGCGGTCCCTGGACCGGCAGCACGCCGCGGTCGAGACCGAGCGCGAGGCGGCGGGCGGCGGCGAGGGTGTCTTCTCCCGGACGAACAAGCGGCTCTCCGGCGATGCCGTAGCGGGGCGGCGCCCGCCGGAGGAGATCGAAACCGGCGCGGCGCGGGCTGTCGTCGGCGAATCCCTCTTCGGCCACCAGCTCGCCGAGCCGGAACAGGGACGCCGGCTTTGGCGCCGGGCGTACGTGCTCAAGGGGCACCAGCGCCCGCGGATGGGGCTGCTGCGCTGCCGTCCGGCTGCGCTTCAGGATCACGGCGCCGTCGGAGACCGTGAACACTTCGCCCGGCGACTTTCCGGTCTCGAAATCCTCGACCTTTCCGCCGACCTTGACCCGGTGTTCCTGGGGCGGGAACCGGTAGCGATGGAGCGTGGACCGCTTCTCCCGCCCGACCTCCCGGTCGAAGCCGAGCCCACCCAGCGGCGCCGGGTCCTCGACGAGTTCCTGCGCGTCCAGATCCTTCACGCGGAAGTACTCCCACCATTTCGACTTGTCCTCCCGCCGGTAGTAGTCGAGCAAGTACCCCAGCAATCGCCGCGCCCCTGCCTCTTTCTCGGGGCCTCTCCCGAGCCGGGCGACGAGTTCCGACACCCGCGCGGCAGCCTCCGTCTGCGCCCGTTCGTTCTCCGGAGCGATCTCCACGACCGGTCGGTCGCGGGGACCGATCCTGTCCGTCAGCTCGCAGCGTCGCTCTTCGAGCCAGCCGTGGAGTGCCAGGGTCGAAAGGCAGTCCTCGCGGTTGTAGCGGCCGATCACCCCCCGGTCCGCCGGGAAGATGCCTCCCGAGACACCGCCGGAATCAAGCGCCGCATCCATCCGGGCGCGCGCCTGGTTTGCTTCCATAAGGTGCTGCTCCCGGGCGAAACCGTAGAACGGTTCCATCTCCTTGATGGAGTAACTCTCCACCGACGCCACGATCCCCTGTTTGACCACCTGCAGCAGGTCCACGAAGACCTGGCGCCGGAGGAGGCCGTCCATCGCGTCCTCGCGGGTGGCGTAGCGGCTCATCAGCCGCTTCAGCGCGCCGGTCTCGTAGCCGCCGTAGTGGTAGATGTGGAAGTCGGGGAAGCGTTCCCGCCGCTCGGCCACCAGGTCCATGAAGTTCTCGAACACGCGGCGTTCCCCGTCGCGGTCGAAGGCCCACCGGTCCTCGTAGCCGCCCTCCCGATCCACGAAACCGAACAGGTACTCAAGCGCCTCGTCCGCGCCGGGCCGGGAACTCTCGATATCGAAGAACAGGTCTCCCGCTGAAGGTTCGGGGAGTTTCAGCAGCCCGCGCCCGTCCTCGGGCGGCTGGATCAATTCGAAAAACGGCCGGTCCCGTTCGCGCCCGGTGAGTTGCGCCTTCGCCTGCCGGTGGATGCGGTCGAGCGAAGCGCACGCCACCCGCTCCAGCGGCGGGTCCAGCGGGAGCGTGAGCCGCGCCAGCCCCGTCAGGGTCGTGATCCCGCGTGTTTCAAGCCGCCGGCGCTGGTGCCGGGTCGTGTTCGCGACCAGTGAGAGATGGTCGTCCGCCCGCCGCCGGGCCTTGCAGACGCCGTTCCAGTCGCAGCGCGGGCACAACTCGACCGGCTCCGGGAAGGTGTTTGGAGGCGCGCCGCAGTGCTCGTCGAACTGCCGCCTGATCGCCCGCTCGAAGGCGGCGAAGTCCGTGACCCGGAAGCTCTCCCGTTCCTGGCCGCCGCCGAGTTCGAGGTGCATTCGGACCGGAGGCGTGCCCTGGCAGTCCGCGAGAAGCCGCGAATAGACGGAGATCTGGAGCACCGCATCGGCCTTCGGCACCGTGGCGAGCTTGGCGTCCACCACCTCGTAGGACCAGTCCCCGAGGTCGCTGCGGCCTGGAACCCGCACCAGGAAGTCGGGGTAGCCGCTCCACATGCCGTGGGTGAGCCGTCCTCGGTGGATGACCTCGACCCCGCGCCGCATGGCGTCGAGGGTCCGCTCCCGCCGGTCGGTGGAGCTCCCGGAAGAGCCGATGGTCTCGGTGGCGTGGCCCTCGGCCCGATACCGCTCCAGAATCGCCGCCTCGTGCTCGCGTCCGGCCTCGGCGAGCGCGTCCCGCCGCGGATCCTCGAAGATATGCGGCGGGGATGCCTCGCCGAGCGCGACGCTCCGGGAGAGGCTCGTCAGATGCCGGCAGGAAAGGAACCGGCTGAGGTCGGTGGGGGCGAAAAAGAGCTGACTGCTTCTTTCGTGCATTCGGGAGAGCGGGGAGGATGCCGCCGCGCTTCTTTCGCCGGGCTACTGGAGACGGGCGAGGAAGTCGGCCAGGGTGGCGGCGCTGGAGCCCGCCTCGACGACGTCATCAGGGGAGGCCCCCGCAAGGATGGCGCGGTCGTCTCGGGAGAGACCGGCCGGAAAGTCGGGGGAAACCGCGACGCGGCGGTGGCGCAGAATCGCCGCTGCCATACCTGCCCGTTCCTCCAGCGCCGCCCGGGCTTGGCCCTCTGCGAGTCCCCGGGCATGGCCCCGCCGGTCCATCCGCCGCAGCAGATGATCGTCCTCCGGGACCGTTCCCTCCCGCTCCCCGAGCGCCCGCCCCACCCGCCAGAGCGCGGCATCCGTCGCCAGCGACAGCTCCGATTCGTTCAGGGCGCGGTGGATCTCCTCCGCGCGCCACCCCGGAAACGCCCGGCTCTCCGGAGACTCCCGGTACCGTCCGTCTTCCAGCACGTGGAGCGCCAGCCGCGGCCGGAGGGCCCGCGGCCGGCTCGGCGAACCCTCGTCCGGTGTCTCCACCCAGATCTCGGGGAACCCCCACTCCGCATACGCGATCAGCTTGCCGCGTCGAACGTCCGTTGTGTTGTCCACCTCCAGCACGACGTCCGGCGGGTCATCCTCTCCCACGATCAGTGCGGCGCCCCGCGGCATCTTCGCTTTGCCGGGGTGCAGGTACACCGCTTCGTCCGCCTGCATCAGATCGCCGAGCGATCCGTCCTCTTCCCGAATCCGCAGATCGGACGAACCGAAGCACCGGGCCGCCGACCCGCGGGCCTGGCAGATCCGCTCCACCAGGGCCGGAAGCCGCCGCGACGGAACTTCGTGGTACGGGCTCGTCGGTTCCCGTACCAGCCAAGCCGTCTCCGTCAGCGCGTGCCAGTACTCGACGCGGCGTCCCTCCCACTCGGGACCCTGGATCTCGGCCGCGCTCACCCGGACCGGCTCGCAGCCGACGAACTCCAACTCGGAAACCGGTGTGCGTCGATTTCGTTCCATCACCTTCATCTCGAGCATCCCCGCATTCTACGCACCGCCGGAGGCGGTCCGGGCCGCTGGCGCGATGAGGGTCTCCATCACCCCCGCACGGTGATATAACGCCGAACCGCCCCATTCCTCGTTCCAAGGAGGCGTCATGGCGAACTCATCCGGCAGTTCCCGCGAGTTCACGCTCCGGGCTGTTCTCCTCGGCCTGTTCATGGCCGTGGTGCTGGGGGCGGCGAACGCCTATCTCGGCATCCGCGCCGGCCAGACCGTTGCCGCGACCTTCCCGGCCGCGGTGGTCTCCATGGTCGTCATGCGGGGACTCTTCAGGGGGGGCACCCTCCTCGAAGAGAACATCGCCCGAACCACCGCCTCGGTGGGAGAGGCGCTGGCCGCCGGGGCCATCTTCACGCTTCCGGCGTTCCTGATGGCGGGGGCGTGGGAGGAGTTCCACTACCTCGAGAGCACCCTGCTGATGCTGGTCGGCGGGCTGCTCGGCATCCTCTTCGTCGTCATCCTCCGGCGCAGCATGGTCAACGACCCGGAGCTGCCGTTCCCCGAGTCGGTCGCCGCCGCCGAGATCCACCGCGCCGGCAAGGGAGCGAGCGGCGGGCGGCTGCTCTTCCAGATGATGGGGGTCGGCGCCCTGATCGAGGTGTTCAAGAACTCGAAGGGGATCCAGCTCTTCACCGACCGGATCGCCGGGGCCTTCGGCTACGGCACCTTCCAGGGGTCGGTCTCGGTCGGCGGCCAGTCCTTCGGTGCCGCGGCGCAGCCCGGAGTCCTCCCTTTTTCCACTCCGTCGGCTTCGCCCGCCTACCTCGGGGTGGGTTACATCATCGGCTTCCGGCTGTCGGCGCTCACCTTCTCGGGAGGGGTCTTCGCCTGGTGGTTCATGATCCCGGCGGTCCTCTTCTTCAATCCCGAGTTCGCGGATGCGAACCGGTTGGCGGCGGCGGGAGCCGATTGGAGCGCGGTCAGCAGCGTCGTCTGGGCGGAGCTCGTGCGGCCGATCGCGGTGGGGGCGATGATCGCCGGTGCGGGCTGGACCCTGCTCCGGATGCGGAAGTCGCTCGGCGAGGGGCTCCGCCGCTCCTTCGCCGAAATCCGGACCGGCCACCCGGCCGGCTCGGGCGATGAGAAGGACCGCGACATTCCCTTCAGTTGGACCACCGCGGGCGTGGTCGCCCTCGTCATCCCGACCTTCTTCCTCTACAACTACTACACGGGCCAGGCGCTCGGAGCGCTCGGCTCCGCGATCGTGATGATCATCGCCGGGTTCTTCTTCTCGGCGGTCGCCGGCTATCTGGTCGGCGTGATCGGGAGTTCCTCGAACCCGGTCTCCGGCCTGACCATCTCGACGCTCCTGCTGGCCGCATTGCTGATGACCTTCCTCGGCGTCACCGGCATGCAGGGGGTGACGGCGGTGCTGGGTGTCGCCGCGGTGGTCTGCTGCGCTTGCGCGGTCGCCGGAGACATGCTCCAGGATCTCAAGGTGGGTCAGCTCCTCGGGGGCACCCCGTTCCGCATGGAATGGGCCGAGATCATCGGGGTGATCTTCGCCTCGTTCTTCCTCGTCCTCCCCATGATGCTCCTCCACCAGGGAGACATCGCGTCGGGCGGAATCGGGATTGGAGGCGAAGAGCTGCCCGCGCCCCAGGCGGGTCTCATGGCGCTCCTGTCCCAGGGCATCGTGGGCGGCGACATGCGCTGGCCGCTCGTGGTCTTCGGGATTGCGCTCTGTTTCTTCCTGATCCTGATTCAGGCGCCCTCCCCGATGCTCATCGCGGTGGGGATGTACCTGCCTCTCCAGACCACCTTCGCCATCTTCGTGGGTGGTTTCTTCCGCTGGGTGACCGATCAGCGGATGGCGTCGCTGCCGGCGGAACGGCGGTCCCTCGGGGAGAGTGCCGGGACGCTGATCGCGTCCGGACTCATCGCCGGCGAGGCGCTGATGGGGGTGGCGCTAGCCGGATTCGCGGTATGGGACTTCCAGCTACCCACCCTGGTGCCCTCGCCGTCCGGGGTGCCCGGGTTCCTGGTGTTCGTGGTTCTCGGCTGGTTCCTGATCCGGATCCCGCTCCGCCACGCCCGGGGGTAGAGCTAGCGAGAGACGTCCGGGAGGCCAGGGACCGCCGGTCTCCAGACCGGCATCGCCCGGTAGGGCGAAACCCGCACTGGCGGTGCCCCGTCCATGGCACTGCCGACCTGGAGGTCGGCGGCCAGTTCTCCCGGTGGGGGCCCCTCGCCAGCGCACCGTCAGGCTCGCAGCGCTCCGGACCTCACGCGGAACCGCTGCCCAGCGTTCCCGAGAACTTCTGCCGCGGGGCCGCGACGGGGTGCGCGTTCGAGAAGCGCGGGCTTACGGGAGTAGCTTGATGAGGGCCACTACCAGAGCCACTTGGGCCATCACCGCCCCGAACATCCACTTGATCAGGTCGGCACGCAATTCGGCGACGCGTTTCTCCACATCGGCCCGGATCATCGCCCGGGTGTGCTCCAGATCCTTCCGGATCATCGCCTGGGTGTTCTCCGCATCCTTCCGGATCATGGCCACGTCCGCCTTCGTAGCTACGTCTCGCCGGATATTCGCTTCGGCGTCCTCCAGATCCTTCCGGATCATCGCCTGGGTGTTCTCCGAATCCTTCCGGATCATGGCCACGTCCGCCTTCGTGGCTACGTCTCGCCGGATATTCGCTTCGGCGTTCTCCAGATCCTTCCGGATCATCGCCTGGGTGTTCTCCGCATCCTTCCGGATCATGGCCACGTCCGCCTTCGTAGCTACGTCTCGCCGGATATTCGCTTCGGCGTTCTCCAGATCCTTCCGGATCATCGCCTGGGTGTTCTCCGCATCCTTCCGGATCATGGCCACGTCCGCCTTCGTGGCTACGTCTCGCCGGGTATTCGCTTCGGCGTCCTCCAGATCCTTCCGGATCATGGCCACGTCCGTCTTCGTGGCGACGTTCCTGATCCATGGACCCATGTGCTCTTCGGCCAGAACCTCGGCCACCCCTTCCTCCATGCCGGCCTCCGTGAGCCGCTTCACGAACCGGTGGCTGTCGAACACTGCCTATTGCTGTGAAAGGCGAAGCGCGGCGAACAGAACTCCGGCAACCCCGATGATGGCGACCATGAGTCGCCGCTCGGCTGCAGCGATCGTGTTGGCGACATCCGCTTTCGTAGCCAAAGGAGCGAGGTCCGCCTTTGTTGCGAGAGAGTCATCTACGCTCTTGAACACGTCTACGATGGCGCGAGCGTGGTGTGGATCGAAGCCAGCATTTTCAAGAGTGTCCGCTGCGGCGGCGGTGTCGAAGGCGAAGGGCATGAGTCCGCTCTACTCCCTCTCTGCCTGAGCGCACGCGGGGCGCGGCTTACGAACGTTCCAGAACAGATTCACGAACCGGTGGCTGTCGAACACTGCTTCTCCAACCTGTGTGGGAGTCATGCTACCAGCCCTGCGCCCCGCGGCGGGGGAGACTGCTTGACCGTCGCAGCGGCGGCATCCGGGTAAGCGGCGGCGCCGCCGCCGACGATCGGGCGGCCCTCGAGAGCCGTCGGGCCGTGAGCGTCGGCTGGGTGTGGTCGGCGTTCAGCATCGGGAACTTCTCCTTGATGAGCGGGGGCGGGAAGCGCGATGTCTCCCCCCCTACCTACTCAGACGGAAAACGGCCCCCATTCTTCCTGCGTCGAGGCGGCGATGTGGAAAAGTCGAGTTGGAGATTCCCGCCTGTCACGGCGCGACGCCGCTGCCCAGACACGCCGTTCCGGACGAGTCGGCCGGGGGAGGGACATGTCGCAGTAGCGGGATCTGCCGGGTGAACATGTCGCAGTAGGGGGGTCGGCTGGAGCCGAACATGTCGCAGTAGCGGGATCTGGCGGGGGAACATGTCGCTCTAGCGGGACCGGCTGGAGCCGAACATGTCGCAGTAGCGGGATCTGGCGGGGGAACATGTCGCTCTAGCGGGGTCGGCTGGGGTCGAACATGTAGCAGTAGCGGGATCTGGCGGGGGAACATGTCGCTCTAGCGGGGTCTGCCGGAGCCGAACATGTAGCAGTAGCGGGATCTGGCGGGGGAACATGTCGCTCTAGCGGGGTCGGCCGGAGTCGAACATGTCGCAATAGCGGGATCTGGCGGGGGAACATGTCGCTCTAGCGGGGTCTGCCGGAGCCGAACATGTCGCAGTAGCGGGATCTGGCGGGGGAACATGTCGCTCTAGCGGGGTCGGCCGGAGTCGAACATGTCGCAATAGCGGGATCTGGCGGGGGAACATGTCGCAGTAGCGGGGTCGGCCGGAGTCGAACATGTCGCAATAGCGGGATCTGGCGGGGGAACATGTCGCTCTAGCGGGGTCTGCCGGAGCCGAACATGTCGCAGTAGCGGGATCTGGCGGGGGAACATGTCGCTCTAGGGGGATCGGCCGGAGTCGAACATGTCGCAGTAGCGGGATCTGGCGGGGGAACATGTCGCTCTAGCGGGGTCGGCCGGAGTCGAACATGTTGTAGGAGACGGCCGTAGAGTCGCAGTTGGGAGACACCAACTTTTGCGCAGCGGGAAGGGAGGCTGGAGAGGGAGGGAGGGAGGTCGGGGAGACCATTCATGCGCTGGAGGACGGGCGCATGAAGTTGACGTTGGACGAGATTCTGGTGGCGAGCAGGATGCATGAGAGGGGGGCGTCGGTGAGGCGTCTGGCGAAGGATCTGGGGGTGACGGAGAACGCGGTTCGGTATCGGCTGAAGCGTCTGGGGGAGGGAGTCAGGCCGGATGGTCGCGGCGGCAAAGCGACGGCGCTGGATGGGTATGAGGAGGTGGTGGAGGCGATCCAGGATCGTCTGGGAGACGGACGTCTTCTTGGGGAGGGTCTGCCGCCGTGCCAGGTTCGCCTGATTTACGAGGCGCTGGTTCGGGACTACGGGTATGCGGGGAGCTACCAATCGGTGGTGCGTCATGTGCGGCGGAAGCACGGGAAGCCGCGGCTGCGGGCGATCCGTCGGGTGGAGACGCCGGCGGGGGTTCAGGCGCAGCACGACTGGTTCGAGGATCGGATTCCGATCGGGGCGAAGCGGCCGAAGTTGGCGTTGTTGCTGGGGGCGTTGTCGTATAGCCGGGCGAAGTTCTGCTGGCCGAGCGAGGACCAGACGCAGTTGTCGTGGCACACGGGGCATCACGCGTTGTTCGAGCGGTATGAGGGCGTTCCGCTGTGGGTTCGGATCGACAACCCGAAGACGGCGGTAACGCGTGGAGCGGGGCCGACGGCGGTGTTGAACCGGTCGTATGCGGCGTATGCGCGGATGTGTCGTTTCGGGGTGGACGCCTGCCGGGCGGGGAAGGGGTCGGACAAGGGGAAGGTGGAGCGGGCGGTTCGGACGCTGCGGGAGTCCTTTGGGGAGGTTCTCCGGCGCGGGGCGGGGAGCATTGAGGAACTGGACCGGTTGCTGGACGTGCGATCCGAGCACTTGCTGGATCGGCTGCGGTGTCCGGTGACGGGGGGCACGGTGCGGGAGGCCCTGGAGGAGGAGCGGCAGGTATTGCAGCCGTTGCCGTCGAGCGCGGAACTGTTTGATGTGGAGGTGGCGCGTCGGGTGAGCCGGGATTGCCTGGTGTCGTTCGAGGGGCGGCGGTATTCGGTTCCGTTCGCGTGGGCGGGTCAGTGGGTGGATGTTCGGGGGACGGCGCGGGATGTGGTGGTGCGCGGCGGGGGTCAGGAGATTGCGCGGCACCGGCGGGGGACCCGGGCCCTCTTGTTGCTGAAAGAGGCGCACTACGAGGGGGCTTCGACGGATCGGGTGGTGCGCCCGACGCCCCTGGGTCGGCGGGGCCGGCTCCAAGTGGCGGGTCTGTCGGAGAGCTGGGAGCCGGTGGCTAAGGAGTTGAAGGCGCGGGATGGGTTGGAGCGGCCGTTATCCGAGTATGCGCGCTTGGTGGAGTTGCTGGGATGAGGGCGGGTCGGGTGGACCTGGACGTGGTGGCGGAGCGCTGCCGGGAGCTGGGGCTGCAGCAGACGGCGGAGCAGTTGCCGGAGCTCTTGGAGGAAGCGAGCCGGGAGGATCTGACGCCGGTGAGATTCCTGGAGCGGTTGGTGGAGCGGGAGTATGAGAGGAAGGAGGAGCGTCGGATTGAGATGTGGCTGCGGATGAGCGGGCTGCCGCCGGGGAAGACGCTGGACTGTTTCGACTGGAGTTTCCAGCCTCGGGCGGACCGGGCGAAGGTGGAGGAACTGGCGACCTGCGCCTTCGCACGGCGGGCGGAGAACATCCTGTTTCTGGGGCCGCCGGGGGTGGGAAAGAGCCACCTGGCGACCGGCCTGGGGGTGAAGGCGATCAAGAACGGGTTCCGGGTCCATCACTACGTGCTCGACGAGCTGATCCGGATGCTGCAAGCGGAGGAGACGACCCCGTATCGCCGCCGGCCGCGGCGCTACCGGATCAGTTCCGTTCTGATCATCGACGAGGTGGGGTTCCGGCCGCTGAACCGAGAGGAGGCGAACCTGTTCTTCCGGCTGGTGAGCCGGCGCTACGAGCGGGGCTCGCTGATCCTGACCTCGAACAAGCATGTGGGGGCCTGGCCGGAGGTTTTCGCGGGGGACGAGGTGTTGACCACGGCGATCCTGGATCGTCTTCTGCACCACGTCCATGTGGTCCAGATCAGCGGCCGGAGTTACCGGCTGAAGGAACTCGGCGACCTCCTTCGCGTCCCGGCAGCGGAGGAGCGCCCCACCCAGGGGAAGGGGTGAGAGGGATGCATCGGGCGGCGCGGGATCCCGGGCACCACGCGGGTGGTCACACGCCTCCCCGCCCGAGCGCTCGTTTCGGCTCGGGGTGCGGCCGCGCTCCGGTCGCTCCGCTCCCTCCGCCTGGCCGCACCCCGAGCCGAAACGCCTCTCTTCCCAAAACCCGCCCCTTCGGAAACACCCGAAGCCGCCGTCCCCTGGAGCACCATCAGTGCGCAAAAGTTGGTGTCTCCCACGTGCGCAAAAGTTGGTGTCTCTTGACACATGTCGCAGTAGCGGGATCTGGCGGGGGAACATGTCGCTCTAGCGGGGTCTGCCGGAGTCGAACATGTCGCAGTAGCGGGATCTGGCGGGGGAACATGTCGCTCTAGCGGGGTCGGCCGGAGTCGAACATGTCGCAGTAGCGGGATCTGGCGGGGGAACATGTCGCTCTAGCGGGGTCTGCCGGAGCCGAACATGTCGCAGTAGCGGGATCTGGCGGGGGAACATGTCGCTCTAGCGGGGTCTGCCGGAGCCGAACATGTCGCAGTAGCGGGATCTGGCGGGGGAACATGTCGCTCTAGCGGGGTCGGCCGGAGTCGAACATGTCGCAGTAGCGGGATCTGGCGGGGGAACATGTCGCAGTAGCGGGGTCGGCTGGGTGAACATGTCGCAGTAGCCCGATCTGCGGGCACCAGCTCGGAACTGGAGGTTCTTGCCGCCGCCCGCCTGCGGCGGGCTGTGCCGGCCTGGAGGCCGGCGGCCAGTTTTCCCGGTGGGGCCCCATGCCGGCGCGCCATGCCGGCTGTCGGCGTTCCGGTGCGACGGCGAGGCTACGGACTCGTTCGCGGCGCCTCACTCGGCGGCGCAGGTCGGCTCGGAACCGATGCGGTTCCGGTTGCGCGCGACGAGGTCGTACGCCGCCTGGCCGACGCGGTCGAAGACGGGAAAGAAGAACCCGATCATGCCGAGGATCGCGACGTTGCGCGCCCACGCGGGTCCCCAGTGCAAGCTCAGGAGAACGCCGATCATGACGAAGTAGCTGACTGGGTTGTAGAGCAGCATCAACTTGAACGCGTGGAAGCCTTGAGCGATGTGGTTGCCGCCGGTGACGATGTGCAAACGCTTCGCGAGGGCGTCCGGGGCGATACCAAAGCGGTCGCCGATTCCACTCTGGAACGCGGTCCAGCGAAAGGCGCCTTCGAGATCGAGGATCTCGAACCACCGTTTCGTCTTCGCGCAGATCCCACAGTCGCCGTCGTAGATGACCTCCGTCGTCGCTTCGGGCCAGCGGGCGAACGCGAGGTATGCGGCGGGCGCTACGTAGAGGAACAGAACGAACGTGATTCCGGCGAAGACCGTCATCGACGCGTGAAACAGGATGCCGAGCCAAATCGCGAGAGGCCACCAGCGCGGCACGATGAAGCCGACGAAGAGGCTCAGTTCGGTCGCGATCGTCGCCCAGCCCATGAACTTGGACAGCGCCATCGGTGGCAGGAGAGCCGCGGCGCGCGTGTAGAGGTCGTGCTCGAGATTGACGACGGTCCAGTGCTCGAAGAACTGACCGGAAAGCCAGTCGGGATCGAGCGCCTTGTTGAGTCCGGCGCCGAGGTAGATCAGCGCGACCTGTGCCCGCACGAGCCAGACCGACCGCTTCGACGCGTAGAGTCCGATGAGCGTGAGGACCGCCCCGAAGAAGAACGTGTTGTTGGCCCAGTAGATCCTCGACGAGGCGATCCCGACCAGTACCGTCGCACCGACCACGAAGGAGGCCAGCCGCACCCCGCGGTTGAAGATCAAACTGGCGGAGCCGGCGAGGAACAGGATCTGCAGCGCGGTTCGGAACCGCGCGGGATCCCCGATCCGGTCGAACACGGACAGAAAGGGAAGGAACGGATCCGGGAGCGTCCAAACGTGGCCGGTGGCGAGCAACGTGACGACGATGAGCTTGGCCGACAGCAGCAACGGCACCGGGAGCGGCGTGTTGCCGAGCCGCAGCGGATTCCACGACGGTTTCATCGTGGCGGCCAGGTCCACGTCTCCTCCGGACGTCCGTTGACGGTGAAAGCGACGACGGCTCGGGCGCTGTCGTCCCGGCCGTAGGTCTGCTCGTACTGCCGGACTTTGTCGAGCACGTGCTGGACGGCCTGCCAATTGCCGCCCTTCGCCGGCTGCCGGTAGCGCGTCTCGATCGCTTCGGGGTCGAGCTCGCGACCGTCGATGACGACCGTGATCGAGTAGAGGTTCTGAGAGTCCATCGGCGCCCAGCAGAAGTAGCGAGACGGGACGAAGCGCGCGTAGCCGATCATGACGACCTGGAAGACCAGAAGAGCGATTGCGGCGAGCGTGCGTGTCATGCGCTTTTTCGTGAAGTCCTAAGAATCGAGCCTACTCGCTCGCGGCGCACGGCGCCCAAACACGGCGCTCGCCGCCAAGCCGACGACGACCTGGACCACGAGCGCCACCGGAGCAATCCACTGGAAGCTGACCGGGTCGCCTCCGGTCTCGGCATGGGCTCCGAAGATGGGTCCGGAGAACGCGACGAGCACGGCCGCGGCGATACCTGCCGCGGTGCCCACGTAGGCTCCGACGGGACGCACTCGGGGAAGGAACAGCGCGAAGAGGAAGAGACCGAAAATCGGCGCGGTCAGGAGGTTCGACGTCTTGGACGTCACCTCGGTGATGTTGCCGGGGATGAGGTGCATGAGGAAGCTTCCGAGCACGATGACCCCGCCGGTTGCCGCGGCGAGCAGGCGGGCCAGCCTCAGGTTGCTCGCGTCGTCGCGCGGACGCGCACGGAAGCGTCCCAGGAAATCCGTGAGCACCACCGCTGAGATCGAGTTCACGCCGGAGTCGACGCTGGACATGGCGGCGGCGAACATGGCGGCGACGACGAGTCCGGAGATGCCGGGCGGAAGCTGGTGGCCGATGAAGAACGGGAACACCTGGTCCGCGTCGCCGCGAAGCGACATCGCCTCGCCAAGCCGCTCGGGATAGGCCTCGAAGTAACCGAGAAGAGCGAAGCCGACGAGCGCCAGCACGAGTGTGACGACGGTGATGGCCGCCAACTGGGTCCCGTAGGCCCGCCGGGCCGCGCGCAGGTCGGCCGTCGCCATGAATCGCTGCACCGAAACCTGGTCGCCGCCCGCGGTGGCCGCGTGCCAGACGAGTGTCGACATCAGCGTCCCGAACACGGTCACGCGCGTCGCCGGGTTCGTGCTGAACAGAGGCTGAGAGTCCCAGTTGGCATGCCATGTCGTCGGAAACCAATCGAAGCCACCGAGCTCCAGGGTCACGATGCCGAGAACCAGCAGCGCCGCCGCGAGTAGCAGTGTGGACTGGATGCAGTCGGTGACGACGACGGCTCGCAGTCCTCCGAGGGACGTGTAGACGACCGCCACGACCGCCGTGCACAGGGCGATGAGGGGTACCGCGGATGGGCCGGCGCCGATCATCACCGTCATCGCCACCGCTGCCGCATATACGAGAAGCGACATCCACGCGAGACGAAGAACGATGAACATCGAAGCCCCGAGGAGCCGCGCCCCGGCGCCGAGGCGCACCTCGAGGAGCTCGTAGGCGCTCGTCACACGGTGCTTCATATAGACCGGAAGCAGGCCGTAAGCGACGACGAAATAGACGACGGGGAGCGCCAGAAGCTGAACGAGAAGGACGGGGCCCCGCCCGATCGTTTCGCCGGGTACGGAAAGGTAGGACACCGTGCTGACGAGGGTCGCGAACAGCGAGACGCCCACGGCGACGGGGTGAAGCCGTCCGCCCCCGACGAAGTACTCGCTCGTCGACGATTGACGTCGTCCGTAGAACCAACCGAGCCAGAGAGTGAGGCCCGCGTAGCCCGCGAGAACGAGCCAGTCGACAGCGGCCAAGCCTTGATTCATTCGCGCCCTGGCGTATAACAACACACTCGCAGAGCGGAAGGGAGACTCGCACCATGACTCCGGCGGACGCTAAAAGAACCATATGTGGACCGTTGATTCCGGTCATCACTCATTACCACGATGACCTCAGCGTGGATCACGATGCCGTCCGAGAGAACGTTCGCTACGTGGTGGAACGAGGCGTCCGGACCGGAAGCGGGGTCCTCCTGGCCGCCGGCGCCGGGGGCGACTTCCCGATGCTGACCCTCGACGAGAGGAAGGCAGTGAGCGAGACCATCGTGCGGGCGGCCGACGGCCGGACGCCCGTGCTCATCGGAGCACAGGACACGAACCCCGCTGCGTCGGTCGAGCTCGCGCGCTTCGCCGAGGACGTCGGCGCCTGGGGAATCCAGCTCGCGCCCGGCTATTACTACGCGTCGTCTCCCGACGACTGCTACCGGGTGTTCGAAGCGGTGCACGAAGCGACGAGCACGCTGGGAATCATGATCTACAACACGTACTGGGAGGGCTACGACATGTCGCTCGACGAGGTCGAACGGCTCGCCGAGTTGCCTCGCTGCGCCGCCCTCAAGTGGTCGACCGCGCGCGGCGTAGGCGATTACCAGCGCGGGGTCGAGCGGTTCCGGGAGCGCCTCGCCGTCATCGACAACTACGGTCTCCAGGTCATGACCCACCTGCTCGGAGGGCGGGGATACATCACCCACCTGTGCACCGTCTGGCCCGAGCACGACCTCGAGGTGTTTCGTCTGCTGGAAGCGGGCGACTACGCCGCGGCGCAGAAGCGACTGAGCGCCGTCAACTGGCCGTGGTACGACTTCCGGGTGCGGATGTGGCGCCGCACGGGAGCGGAGAGCCCCGTCATCAACGCGGCGCTCGAGCTGACGGGGAGGAAAGGCGGCCCGAGCCGGCTCCCCACGCGCCGCCTCGACGAGTCCGAGCGCGAGGAGCTGAGAGCGCTCCTCATCGACATCGGGGTGCCCGGCGTTCGGCCGGATCTCTAACAGCCGGTGGCAAAACCCACGCGAGCCAGTTCTCCCGGTGGGGGCTCGGCCGGCGATGCATCCCGCCCGAACCACTCCGCTTCGCCCCCCCACCGGGAGAACTGGCGTTCTTCGTTGCGTTTCGGTCGAAATACACCCGGTATTCCTCCCTAACGCGCCTTGTCAGCCGGGCCCCCCACCGGGAGAACTGGCCCCACCGGGAGAACTGGGCCTCGCCGCTCTCGGCGCTCACCCGGGTTCCACCACAGGCTGCTAGTGTGGTGTCCCGCAAATAGCGATGATAATATGGGGTCCTCCCAGGAGGTCCCCATGCCGAAAGGACGCCCCCTGTCGCCACTCGTCCTCGATGAGGAACAGCGAGGCCAACTGATGGCCCTGTCCCGATCCACCTCCATGCCCCACGGACTGGTGCAGCGGGCGCGGCTGATTCTCGCGAGCGCCGAAGGCCTCTCCAACCAGGCGGTGGCGGAACGCGTCGGCCTCACGCCCAACGTCGTGGGGAAGTGGCGACGCCGCTTCCGGGAGGCCGGGGTCACCGGCCTCCACGACGAACTCCGCCCGGGACGGCCGCGCACCTACAGCGACGAGAAAGTGGCGACGCTCATCAACCATGCCCTCCAGGAAGAGCCCGACAATGCCACCCATTGGAGCGTGCGCTCCATGGCGGACGCGCAGGGAGTCTCCAAGAGCACGGTGCAGCGCTGGTTCACCCTGTTCGGCGTCAAGCCGCACCTGACCCGGACCTTCAAGCTCTCTACCGACCCCTTCTTCATCGAGAAAGTCCGGGACATCGTGGGGCTCTACCTCCATCCACCGGACAACGCCATGGTCCTCTGCGTGGACGAAAAGTCCCAGATCCAGGCCTTGAACCGCACCCAGCGAGCCTTGCCCCTGGGCCTGGGCTATGTCGAGGGCTACACCCACGACTACCTCCGCCACGGCACCACCACCCTCTTCGCCGCCCTGGATGCCGCCACCGGAAAGGTCATCGCTCGCTGCCGCCAGCGGCACCGCCATCAGGAGTTCCTCGACTTCCTGCGTCTCATTGACCGCGAAACTCCGGGAGATCTTGACCTCCACCTGGTGGTCGACAACTACGCCACCCACAAACACCCCAAGGTCCGCGCCTGGCTGGCCCGCCGACCTCGTTTCCACCTCCACTTCACCCCGACCTATGCCTCCTGGCTCAACCAGGTGGAGCGCTGGTTCGGACTCATCAGCCAGCAGGCCATCAAGCGCGGCAGTTTCCAAAGCGTCACCCAGTTGAAGCAGACGATCATGGCTTTCACCGACCAATACAACCACAACTCCACCCCCTTCGTTTGGGTCGCCACCGCACAATCCATCCTGGAGAAGCTGGAACGACTAGCAACTCGTATTTGCGGGACGCCACACTAGCGCTCGAAGAAGGTCTTCCACCTCAGCACCGAGACGATCCAGATAGCGCCGCCGCCGCCGCCCTCCGGGGCGGTGTGCGCTGCTGCGAGGTCTGTCCGGGGGACTTTGGCGGCGCGCGGTGTCAGCCGCCGAACAGGCCCGCGACCGCGCGTTCGAAGACCGGCCGGATGACTCCGCCGGCGACCAGCAGCGCGAGCGTGCCCAGCACTCCCCACACCAGCCGTCGGATTCCCCAGGTCCTCTCCAGCGCGGTGCTGACTTGGGCCGTCAGCTCTCGAATCGCGCCCTCCAGGCCGGTGAATCGGGTCTCCTGTTCCTTGGCCTTTTGCTCGGCCTGGGCTTCGACCCTGAAGAGCGCAGCCGTGAACTCCTTCCGGATTTCCTTCAGGTCTTCACGGATTTCCTTCCGGAACTCCCGGAACTCCGCCCGGTCGTCCAACCGCTCTCGCCGCATGACCGCGAATTGGTCGTGAACGAGGTTCAGGCCCTCGGCGACGTTCCGGTCCAGTGTTCGGATCGCTCCTGCCTCGGGGCTGCTCACTACGTTCCGTTCTCCATCGCCGACGCCAGTATAGGGTCTCGTCGCCGCCCCGCGGGAGGCCGCTGCGACCGGGTTCTTTGTGGGTCCGTCCATGGTGTATCCCCTCCGTGCGGATGGCGACGGAAACCGGAGAGCCGTCGCGCCTTCACCGGGTATAGACGGAAAGCGGGGCGTTTTCTTCCCACTTCGGGCCCTCTTTGTGGAAAAGTGCGTTTCATCGCGGCGTCCCGAACGGCCGGAAGGGGATCTTCAGGCGAAAGGAGGGACTTACGCCGGTTCGCCCGCCAGCAGCGGGCGATGCCGGTCGGAGACTGGCGACCGGTTTCGGCCCCGACCGTCGAGGGGGCGGAAGGAGGGAGCGACTATTAACGGTTTAGCGTATACTTACGTGATATACGATATTGCGTATCAAGAGGACCATGGATCCCATCGCGACGAGTCCACGCGCCCTCGGTCAGGCGATTCGGTCGCTTCGCCGGCAGCGGGGCATGACCCAAGCCGAACTGGCGGAGGCGTGCGTGCTGCGGCAAGCCACCGTCTCGGCCGCCGAGAACGGCGCGCCCGGGACCCGACTGGCGACGGTTTTCCGGCTTCTCGCGGTGCTCGGCCGGGAGATCGTGCTCCGGGACCGCGAGTGGGTGCTCGTCGAACGAGACCATCTCGAATGAACGCCGGGCGCGCGTCATGAGGTCTCCCGGTCGAACTCTCCACCTCTTCGAGAACGGGAGGCGTCTCGGGACGCTGACGCGGACGCCGTCCGGGCTCGCCCTCCGATACGACTCCGACTGGCTCGCCTGGGAAGGCGCCACGCCGGTCTCGCTTTCCCTGCCGCTGGACCCGGCCGGCCACCGGGGGGAGCGGGTATTCCGATTCCTCGACAACCTGTTGCCGGACTCCGGAGGCATGCGCGCTCGGCTGGCGGCACGCGTGGACGCTCCGGACACCCACCCGTTCACCCTGCTCGCGCACCTTGGCCGCTGTTCGGCGGGCGCGGTGACCTTTGTCCCGGAGGGCGAGGATCCCGGCCCACCGGGCGCCGTCCGGGCGACGCCGATGTCGGATGCCGAGGTGGCCCGGCTGGTTTCGGAGCTGGACCGGCGTCCCCTCGGAGTCGGCCCGCGCTTTCGCATCTCGCTCGCGGGTGCGCAGCGCAAGACGGCCCTGCTCTTCTCGGACGGCGGGTGGCAACTCCCGCACGGATTCACGCCGACGACCCACATCCTGAAGCCCCAGATCGGCTCGCTGATGGGGGTGGACTTCAGCCGCAGCGTTGAAAACGAGTTCCTCTGCCTGAGCCTGGCGTCGGCGTTCGGGCTGGAGGTGGCCCCTGCCCGCATTGAAGACTTCGGTGAGGCTCGGGTCCTGGTGGTCGAGCGTTTCGACCGGCGCTGGACGGACGACGGCCGGCTCCTGCGGGTTCCCCACGAGGACCTCGCCCAGGCGCTCGGGGTCGCGGCAGGCCGAAAGTACGAGCTGGACGGGGGACCCGGGATGATCCGGCTCCTGGGACTGCTCGAAGGTTCGGTCGTTCCGGAGAAGGACCGCCGCAGCTTCCTCCGGGCGCAGGTCGTCTTTTGGCTGCTCGCCGCGATTGACGGCCATGCCAAGAACTACAGCCTGCGGCTGCTCCCCGGGAGCAGGTTCCGCCTCGCGCCGCTCTACGACATCGTCTCGGTGCAGCCGGCGCTCACCGGCGGGGAACTTCCGGCCGACGAAGCCATGGTGTCGCTTGCAGTCGGAGACGCCGGTTTGCGGGTGGTGGATCGCATCGAGCCGCGGCATTTCGTCGAGACCGCAAGAGCCGCCGGCGTTCCCGCGCGAGTCCTGCGAAGCCTCTTCGCGGAACTGATCGAAACGCGCGCCAGGGCCTTCGAGGCCGTGCGGGAAGGCCTGCCTGACGATTTCCCGAACGCGATGGAGGTTGCCATCTTCGACGCCATCACGGTGCGCCTGCTGGCCGGCGCCCGCTTTCTGGAGGGATAAGCTGGGGTGATTACCGGTTCTTCAAACGGGGGTCAGCGTTCCAAACCGTCCCCGCGTTTTGGCTCAGGCAGCAGTGCGCGTTTCGCCCGCCTTCCGAGGGCGATGCCGGCCGGAGACCGGCGGTCTCCCCTGTTGGTCCCCCCCGCCGGTCCCCCCGTCAGTCCCCTGTCGGGCGCCGTGCGGACGGTCGGCTGAGGGGCCTTCTCCCGCTACCCCCGGGTGGCGTGGCGGGCGATCACGGTGGCAACGGCCTCGGTGAGGCGCTTCACGTAGGCGATCTCCAGGAACTCGTTCGGGCCGTGGGCGTTGGAGCCCGGGCCGAGGACCCCGGTGATGACGAACTGTGCCTCCGGGAAGCGCTCGCCGAGCATGCCCATGAACGGGATGGAGCCGCCCTCCCCCATGTGCATGGCGGGTTTCCCATAGGCGCCCATCGAGGCCTCGTCGAGCGCGGCGCCGAGCCAGGGGGCGAGCGCGGGCGCCGACCAACCCTGCGCCGGTTCGTGGAAGTGCAGCGTCACCTTGGCGCCGAACGGCGGATCGCGCTCCACGATCTCCCGGATCGCGGCCTGGGCTGCCGCCGGATCCACGGTGGGCGGAATCCGGAACGAGAGGTTCAGGGTGACCTGCGGCAGGAGGACGTTTCCGGCCTTCGCCAGCGAGGGCAGTCCGCCCTGTCCGGTGACCGCCAGGTTCGGGCGCCACGTGCGGTTCAGGATGAGCTCGCTGGTCGGGATCCCCGGTCTGCCGGTGTTCCCGGCCCAGGGAAACCGGGTGAAGGTGTCCGGACCGAGGGTCTCGGCTGCCGCTTCCGCCTGTGCGATCCGGTCGGCGGGGATTTCGGCGTGGAGCGCGTCGGGGACGATGCGGTCCGTGCCTGGCTCCTCGAGGCGGTCGAGCAGCTTCCGGAGCACCAGGAAGGGCGGGGGCACCACGCCGCCGGCGTCGCCCGAGTGGACGCCCTCGGTGAGGACCTCGGCCTTCAGGGTGCCGCCGACCATCCCGCGGAGCGAGGTGGTGGACCAGAGCTGGTCGTAGTTGCCGGCGCCCGAGTCGAGGCAGATCACCAGGTCGGGGGTGCCGATCACGTCGGCGAAGGACTCCATGTAGGCCGGCAGGTCGGGGGAGCCGCTCTCTTCGGAGAACTCGACGAGGAGGACCACCCGGGCCCGCTTCTTCCCCTCGCGGGCGACCGCCTTCAGCGCCGCGAGCGCGCAGTAGAGCGCGTAGCCGTCGTCCGCGCCGCCGCGACCGTAGAGCTTGTCGCCCTCGCGGACCGGACTCCACGGTCCGAGTCCCTCGCGCCAGCCGACCATCTCGGGCTGCTTGTCCAGATGGCCGTACATCAGGATCGTCCCGTCCGCTTCACCAGGGCAGTCGAGGAGCAGCAGCGGCGTGCGCCCGGGGATGCGCCCGACGTGGAGGACGGCATCGTTCGGCGCGTGCTTCGCCATGAACGTCTTGCCCATCTGGAGCGCCGCTTCCATGTGGCCGTGCGCCTCCCAGTCGGGATCGAAGAGCACGGAGACGTTCGGCACGGCGACGTACTCGGTGAGGGAGGGGAGGATCTCGTCCTCCCAGAAACGGTCGAGGAAGTCGCGGGTGTCGCTCATGGGCGGCGATTCTAGGGCGCGAGGCGCGCTGATCGAGCCGACAGCCCGTCGGCGCCGTCTCCGGTAGAGTGGCCAGCGGCCAGAAGCAATGCAGGGCTTGATGAACCGCCTCTGGCGAACGCTCGAGACCGGCGCGGCGATCGCCCTCGGGCTCATGGCGGCGCTCGTGATCTACCAAGTGGGGGCCCGCTACCTGTTTGGCAGCCCACCGAGCTGGACCGAGGAGCTCGCCCGCTTCCTGCAGGTCTGGCTCGTGCTGCTGGCGTCGCCGGTATGTCTCCGGCGCGGGATGCACCTCGCCGTGGACTACGTATCGCCCCGGCTCCCGCCGGGCGCCCGGGTGGCCCTCCGAACCGGGGTGCTCCTGATTTCGGCTGTCTTCTGCCTGGCGTTCGCCGTCTACGGAACGCGCCTCCTGGCCGTCGCGGAGCTCCAGACCTCCCCGGCCCTCGGAATCTCCATGGTCTGGCCCTATCTGGCGGTTCCGGTCAGCGGGGTGCTGATGGCGGTGGCGGCGGCGGTCCTCATCGTTTCCGAAATCCGGGGGCGGGCAGTCGGGGAGTCAGACGGGCAATCAGACGGGCAATCCGACGGGGAATCCGACTGGCAATCCGACGGGGAAGGTGACGAGCCGTGATCGCCGCCCTGCTGGTCACGCTCGCGGTCCTGCTCCTGCTCGGGGTGCCGGTCGCCTTTGCGATCGGCCTGAGCGGAATGGCCGCGCTCATCGTCGATGGCCAGATCCCCTTCGAGCTCATCCCCCAGCGCGCCTTCGCCGCGCTCAACTCCTGGGCGCTGATGGCGGTGCCGCTCTTCATCTTCGCCGGCGAACTCATGAACGCTTGCGGGATCTCCCGGCGCACGGTCGAGGTCGTGGGACGGCTGCGGGGCGGACTGCCGATCGTGTCGGTGGTCTCGTCCATGTTCTTTGCGAGCATTTCGGGCAGCTCGAGCGCGAGCACCGCCGCCGTCGGCTCCATGATGATCCCGGCCATGAAGGAACGCGGATATCCGGCCGGCTTCGCCACCGCGCTCCAGGCGGCGGGCGGCGCCATTGGGCCGATCATCCCGCCGAGCATCATCATGATCGTCATGGGCTACGTGACGGAAACCTCGATTGCCGCGCTCTTCGTGGGCGGCATCGTCCCGGGCTTTCTCATGGCGGCCGCGCTGATCGCGATCAATCACCGCAGGTCGCGCCGCTACGAGGCGGCGGCGGCCGCCGCGGGGAAGGGACCCCCGCCCCCGGAAGGCTCCCTCGGGATGGCGATTGTGGGCGCCCTTCCGGCGCTCGGGATGCCGGTGGTGGTGCTCGGCGGGATCCTGGCCGGGATCTTCACCGCGACCGAGGCCGCCGGGGTGGCGGTCGCCTACGGTCTGGCGGTGGGGTTTTTCGTCTATCGCGAACTCCGCGTCCGCGACCTGCGAGGGCTGCTCGTGAGCGCGGCGCTCCGTTCGTGCGTCGTCCTTTTCGTCGCCACCAGCGCGTTCCTCCTCGCCTGGATCATTGCGGTGGGCCGGGTGCCAGACCAGGTCGGCGCCCAGGTGGAAGCCCTGGCCGGCAGCCAGCTCTCCTTCCTGATCGCCTGCAACGTGATCCTCATCGTGGTGGGCATGTTCATGGAGAGCATCTCGGCCATCATCGTCATCATGCCCATCCTGTTCCCGCTCGCGATGCAACTCGGGGTCGATCCGATCCACTTCGGGGTGCTGGCCTCGGTGAACCTCTGCATCGGCATGGTGACGCCGCCCTACGGGGCGACCCTCTTCGTCGCCTGCACGATCGCGAAGAAGAGCATCAGCGAGGTGGCGATCTGGACGGTCCGTCCGGTGCTCGCCATGGTGGCGGTGCTGGTGGCGATCACGGTGTTCCCGGACGCCGTGACGATCCTCCCGCGCTGGCTGGGCATGCTGTGATGTTCCGGCGAGCTTCCGTCCTGCCCGTCCTGCCGGTCCTGCCGGTCCTGGCGGTTCTGATCCTGTTCGCGGGGTGCCGGCCGCCGGAAGGACGCCGCATCACGATCAAGGCCAGCACGAGCACCGCGGCAAATGAGCCCGCCGTCAAGGGCCTCGAAGTCTTCGAGCGCGAGGTCGCCGCGGCGACGGGCGGCCGTATCGCGGTCGAGATCTACCCGAACAACGCGCTCGGGAACGAACGGGACGTCATCGAACTCGCGATCATCGGGGCCGTGGAACTGACGACCCCGTCGAATGCCCCGCTCGCCACCTTCGCGCCCGAGTTGCTGGTGTTCGACCTGCCCTACCTGTTCCGCGACCGGCCGCACATGTACGAGGTCCTCGACGGCCCCATCGGCCGGAGTTTCGAGGCGCCGCTCCGGGAGCGGGGACTCGTCCTCCTCGGCTACTTCGAAGCGGGTCTCCGGCACCTCATGACCCGGGACCGGGCGATCGAGCGCCCGGAGGATCTGTCGGGACTCAAGATCCGGACGATGGAGAACCCGCTCCACCTGCGGGCCTTCGAAGCCTTCGGAGCGAGCCCGCTCCCCATGGCCTACGGGGAGGTCTATACCGCCCTGGAGCAGGGGGTCATCGACGGTGCGGAGGCTGCCCGCTCGAACTACTTCTCGAAACGCTTCTTCGAGGTGGCTCCCAACTGGTCGGAGATCGGCTGGATGTACCTCGTGCAGCCGCTGGTGATGAGCGAACGCTTCTTCGCGTCGCTCTCCGCCGGCGATCAGGCCGCCGTGCGGGTGGCGGCCCGGAAGGCGGTCGCAGCAGAGCGCGAGGAGTACCAAAAGCAGGACGAAGAAGCGCTCGCGAAGCTGCGGGCCGCCGGGGTCCGCTTCACCCATCCCGATACGGGGGTGCTGCTGGAGTTGGCGCGCGAGGTGTGGCGCGGCGCGGGCCAGAGCGTGGACCCCGCTCTCGTCGAGGCCATCACCGGGTACCGCGTGCGCGAGCAGAATCGCTAGACCGGGAATGGACGCCGATCGCGCGCTGACGCTCGCCGAGGGCGCGCGCGGCGAACTGCTCGCGCTCCTCGAGGCGCTGATCGCGGCGCCGAGTCCGTACGGCAGCTCCGCCCGGGAGGCGCAGGGCCGCCTCGGGCAGTATCTGGAGCTGAACGGCTTCGCGGTCGAGGTCACCGAGGACTCCGCCGAGGCGCAGCGCGCTCATCCGGAGTTCAGCCCGCCCCCGCCGGCGGCCGAAGCTCCCGTCAACCTGGTCGCCACCCCTCCGGAACCCGCGGGGCTCACGTTGTTCGCGCACGTGGATACCGAGGCCGTCACGGACGGCTGGTCCTCGCCGCCCTGCGAGGCAACCTGGCGGAACGGACGCGTCCACGGGCTCGGAGCCGCGGATGACAAGGGAGGTCTCGCGGCGGCGGCGGTGGCCGCAGCGCTCCTGCAGCGGCACGGCGGCCGGGCGCCGCTCGTTGCCAGCGTCCACGGGAAGGGAGGCGGCGCGCGCGGCACCCTTCCGGTCCTTGCTCGGATGTTGGCCCGGATCCTGGCCCGGATGCCGGCCCGGATGCCGGCCCCGGCCCGGATGCCGGAGGCGGGAGACTGCCTCTACGTGCATCCGCCCGAAAACGGCGCGGGCCTTGCCATCCTGAAGAACGCAAGCCGGGGCGTCCTCGACGTGGCGCTCCGGGTCACCGGCTGGTCCGCGCCGCCGCGAGAGATCGGAACCCGGGAAAGCGCCCCGTTCGAAGAAGGCGGCAACGCGCTCGAGGCCTGCCTGCGGTTGGTCGAGACCCTCCGCCAGGGGGAACTCGCGGACTGCGAACTCAACCTCGGACGAGTGGTCGCCGGGGAGGCCGCCGGCCTGACGCCGGTGCGCTGCGACGCCGGGCTGCGGGTGCTGTTTCGCGGTGAGCGCACGACCGCGGACGTGCTGGCCGCCATCCATCGTGCCGCCGAGGATCACGCGCGTCCCGCGGCCGGCTCCGGCGAAGCGTTTCGCTTCGAGATCACGGCGCCGGGGATTTGCGCGAATCCCGCCGAAACCCGCTGGAAGAGCGGTTTCGCAGTCCAGCTCCAGAAGGCGGTCGCCGAGATCACCGGGCAGGAACCGGTCGCCTACGCCGAGCACCTGGCGAGCGACATCCGCTTCCCGATCCGCATCGGCGGGGTGTCCTCGGTCGGGGTCGGCTCCCTCGCCGGGAATTTCTACGGCCCCGACGAATGGGTGGATCTCGACGACCTGGTGCGCTTGGTCGCGGTGCTGGTGCTCTTTGGCGCGCGCTGGAGGGAGAACGGTACTTAACAGCCTGTGGCAAAACCCACGCGGCCCAGTTGCTGTGAAAATGCAACCGGGCGGGGACGCCGACAACCCGGATGGCGCGCTGGCCGGGGAACGCCGGTGTTCACACCGGCAACGCTGCGCGACGCGCAGCGAGATCGCGCATCGCCAACCGCGAAGAAGCGCGGGGACGGCTTGGAACGCCGGCCTCCGGCCGGCATCGCGCGGGAGCGCGAAACCAGCGCCGATGACGTTGCGCCATGCCAAGGTGAGGGCCGCGTCCTCTTCATGACGGGCGAGGGTGTGCAGGAGGACCCGATCATGAGGGTTTCTCCCGGTGGGGAATCGGCCGGCGATCTCCAGTTCTCCCGGTGGGGGCCCCGGCTGAACCGCGTCGCTTCGCGCCGCTCATCGTTCCGTTTCGGTCGAAATGCACCCGGTGTTCCTCCCTCACGCGCCTTGTCAGCCGGGCGCCTCGTCCCTCCCACCGGGAGGACTGGCCGGCCTCGGCGCTCACGCGGGTTCCACCACAGGCTGTTAGTCCCGGCGCGTCGCAACCAGGAAGAGACGCCGGAACGGATACACGGTGTAGCCGTCGGCGCGGCGCGGGTACGCCGCGCGCAAGCGCTCGCGGTACACCGCGAGGAAGCGCTCGAGATCGGCCCCGTCCAGTCCGTTGAGGACCGGCCGGAGCCCCGTCGCCTTGACCCATTCGAGCACGGCGTCTTCGCCTTCGAGCCGGTGGAAGTACTCGGTCTCCCAGATGTCGAGCGTCGCTGCCAGGGGCGCCAGCAGGTCGTGGTACGCATCGGAATCGAGTACCCACGCGCGCGCGGCGGCAGCCGCCAGTGCTTCGTCACCCAGTGGCGAGCCGCCGGCGCCGCCGTTCGCCAGGGTTTCGCACATCAACAGGTGGGACGGCTGGGAGTGACTGAGCGGCATCTGCACCGCGAGGCAACCGCGCGGGGCGAGAACCCCGAGGAGCCTGGGGAACAGCGCCCGGTGATCCTCGAGCCAATGCAGGGCGGCGTTGGAATAGATGAGGTCCGGCGCCTGCTCGGGTTTCCAGCCCGCGATGTCGGCCCGGACCCACTCGCTGCGGCCCGGTTCTGCGGAAGCCTTCGCCAGCATCTCCGGGGAACTGTCGAGACCGATCACGCGGGCGGTGGAAAACCGCTCGGCGATGATCCGGGTGACGGCCCCGGCGCCGCATCCGAGGTCGTAGACGAGCGACAGATCGGTGACCGGTACCCGGTGCAGGAGCTCGAGCGCTGGGCGAAACCGGTGGTCGCCGAACCTCTGGTACTGCTCCGGGTCCCAGGCGGTGCCCCTGGGTCGGGAGCGCCGGGACTCGCGCGTCGGGTTCATCGGCCCCATCCGCCCCATCGGCCGAGAACACTCCCCGGCCGGCGAGCCTCGGCGGCGGAGAGGTTGCGCGTGCCCCGCTCGCTCGAGCACCACGTAGAGCGCGCCGCTCCCGCCGTCCTCGCGGCGCGCCTCGCCCCAGGCGGCGACCAGTTCGGGCTTCCAGCCGGCGAGCCATTCGGGGACCCGCGGCGCCAGCACCGCCCGGCCCTCGGGGGAGTGATATCCCTTGCCGTGGATCACCATCACGAAACGGTCTCCCGTCAACCGCCGCGCCCTCAGGAAGCTCTCCAGCAGTTGGCGCGCTTCCTCCTGGGTCTTCTGGCGCAGCGAGATCGTGGAGTCGTCGCGCACCCGCCGCTTGCCGCTCTGGAGTTCCCGGAGCAGGGCGGACGGCGACGGGAGTCCGGAAGCCGAGGGCGGCAGGTCCCGGACGGCGCCAAGGAGTTCCGGCGGCGTCTCGGCGACCGCCTGAGCGAACTCGACGCGGTCGCGCTCGGTCAGTTGGGGAGCCTCGGGCATCCTGAGCTGGGGTGGCTTCCGGGTACGGGACGGATCAGGCATGCAAGGTTTCGGGTGAGCAGCGCCCTTTGTAGGGGCGGAAAACGCCGCATACACTCGGGTCACGGCCGCTCTTGAGGGAGGTACCCCCCGATGACGATACCGAAGACCCCTGCATTCCGCGCCGGCTGTTTGCTGGCGCTCGCTTTCGCCCTGAGCGGTTGCACGATGGATTCCGGATCGTCGGCCCCGGCGGCTCCGGATGCCTCCGACTACGGGATCCCGGACTCCAGGGAGCGGTTCGCAATCCAGCGCGACGCCATCGCCGAGAAGCTCCAGGCAGTGCTCCTCCCCGCGATGCGCAACCACGGGATCGACATGTGGATCGTCCTGGACCGGGAGAACAACGAGGAGCCGCTCCACATCGAACTCGGGGGCGGGTTCGCGGGAGTGCGCGGCGCGTTCATCTTCCATGACAACGGCTCGGATACCGTCGAGAAGCTCTACTACAGCTCCCACGAGCAGCCGGCCAATTCGGTCATCAGCCAGGTCTATGACGAGACGATCTACTACGGCTACAGCCGGGAAGGGCTCACCCCGCACCTCCGGAAGGCCATCGAGGACCGGGACCCGCAGAAGATCGGGGTCAACACCTCGCACACCCTTCCCGAAGCCGACGGGCTGACCGTCGGCCTCCGAAACTTCCTGGTGGACGCGATCGGGCCCGAGTACGCGAGCCGGATCGTCTCGGCCGAGCTGCTGGTGCGCGACTTCCGGCTCCAGCGCACCCCCGCCGAAACCGCCATCTACACCGACCTGCTCGCTTGGTCGGCCCGCTGGATGGAGGAGGCGCTCTCTACCGAGAACATCGTCACCGGCGTTACCACCGCGGAAGACGTCTCCTGGTGGCTGCTGGACCGGGCGCTCGAGTTGGGGCTCACTGGCGGGGGCACCGTCCGGGTGGTGCGGGAAGGAGAACTGCTCCCCATCCACGATCCGGACATCGCGCTCGAACCCGGAGACATCGTGGGCATCGACGGCGGGCTCCGCTATCTCCACTACGCGATCGACATCAAGCGCACCGCCTACATCCTGAAGCCCGGCGAGACCGCGATGCCGGAGAGCCTTCAGGAAGTCTGGCGGACCACTCACGAGGTCGGCGATTTTTACGCGAGCATGATGGTGCCGGGCGCCGTCGGTTTCGAAACCTGGTCGGCCATCAATGCCGAGATGGAAAAGCGCGGCTACCGCGCGACCGGCCCGGACGCGGGCGGCGATGCCACCACCACCAGCGAGCCGGAAGTGGGGGTGTACGGCCATTCCGTCGGCAACGTGGCCCACGACATCGGCGCGCGGATCGCGGCCGACATCCCGTTCGCCTACGGAGACCGGGTCCGCTTCCCGCTCCAGGCGAACGAGTGGGTCTCCATCGAGTTCCACGCGAGCATCCCGGTTCCCGAATGGGACGGCAAGACCTGGTACGCGCGGTTCGAGGAAACGGCGCAGATCACCGAGGAGGGGGTGAAGTGGCTCATTCCGACCCAGAAGGAACTGTTCCTGATCGAACCCGCGCCCTGATCGCGGGAACGACCGCCGTTTGGGGCCTGGTGCTCCTGCTCCCGGGCTGTGCCGCGCCCCCACCCGCCGAGCTGAATCCGTATGGGGTTCCTTCGGAGCGGGAACAGTGGGAACTCAAGCGCACGATCGTGCAGAAGAAACTCGACGAAGCGCTGCCGCCGGCCATGCGCGCCCACGACATCGACATGTGGATCGTGATGGACCGGGAGAACAACGAGGAGCCGCTCCACGACGAGGTGGGGGGCGGGTATCCGGGCGTCCGCGGCGTGTACCTGTTCTTCGACCGCGGAGAGGAAGGCATCGAGAAGCTCTTCTTCGGATCCCACGTGCAGCCGAACACGGCCATCGTTCCCTGGCTCTACGACGCTACGACCTACTACGGCTACCACCCGGAGGGGGTGGCGCCGCTCCTCCGGGAGGCGGTGGCCGCGCGCGATCCCCAGCGGATCGGGGTGAACCGCTCCTACACGCTGCCCGAGGCCGACGGGCTTACCGTGGGTCTCCTGGAGTACATCGAGAACGCGATCGGTCCCGGGTATTCGTCCCGGATCGTCTCCGCGGAGCTGCTGGTGCGCGATTTCCGGCTGCACAAGGTTCCGGAAGAGGTCGAGGTGTTCACCCAGCTCGTGGAGTGGAGCGACCGCTGGATGAAAGAGGGTTTCGACATGGTCGTGCCCGGTGAGACCACCGCTGCCGAACTCTTTTGGTGGATGGAGCAACGGGCGCGCGACGTGGGGCTCGAGACCGGTCAGAGCGGGTCCAACGTGGCACGGATCGTCCGGGGGGGAGAGCAGCTCCCGCTCGCCAGCGCCCACGCGATCGAGCCCGGCGACATCGTCGGCATCGACAGCGGGCTCAAGTATCTCGGCTACGAAACGGACATGAAGCGCACGATCTACGTCCTGCGCGAGGGAGAGACCGAGCCCCCGCAGAGCATCCGCGACGCCTGGCAGGAGACGCTCGGGGTCGCCGACATCTACGTCGAGGAAATGGTCCCGGGCCGTACTGGGACCGAAGTCTGGGCCGCTATCGTCGAGCGGGTTCAGGATCGCGGCTATCGGGTGGTGGGGCCGGACGCCGGTGGGGTCGCCGCCACCGACACCCGGCCGGAGATCGGCATCTACGGCCACTCGGTCGGCAACAACTCGCACGACATCGGGGCGCGGGTCGCCGAGGACTTCCCGCTCGCCTACGGGCAGCGGGTGCGGTTTCCCCTGGTGGAGGGCGAGTTCGTCTCGGTGGAGTTCCACCTGAGCACCCCGATCCCCGAGTGGGGCGGAACGACCTGGTACTCCCGTTTCGAGGAAAACGCCCAGCAGGCCGCGGCGGGCGTGAACTGGCTGATTCCCCGCCAGGAGCGGCTCTTGCTGGTGGCCCCAGAGGGTGGGCTCCGGTACTGGGAATGAAGGCACGCGGGCCTTCGCGCCGGCGGGGATGGGAGCCGCCACGATGACGGCCACTGGGCCTTCGCGCGTTCGCGCGCTGGCATTCGACGTGTTCGGCACGGTGGTGGACTGGCGCTCCACGGTGATCCGGGAAGGGGAGGCTCTGGGCCGCGCCAAGGGCCTGCGCGTCGACTGGGCCGCCTTCGCGGACGCTTGGCGCGACGGCTACGGCCCGGCCATGAACCGCGTGCGGCAAGGCGAGCTTCCCTGGAAGACCATCGACGAGCTGCACCGGATGAATCTGGACGACCTGCTGGACCGTTTCGGCATCGAGGGCCTCAGCGAACCCGAGAAGGACGGCTTCAACCGGGTTTGGCACCGTCTCGACCCGTGGCCTGACTCGGTGGCGGGCCTTTTAAAACTGAAGGAGAAGTTCACCGTCGTCACCCTTTCGAACGGGAACGTGGCGCTGCTCGTGAACATGGCCAACCACGCCGGGCTTCCCTGGGACGTCGTGCTCTCGGCGGAGCTTGTCGGCCACTACAAGCCGGACCGGGAGGTCTACCTGAAGGCAGCCAGCCTGCTCGGGGTGCCCCCGGGCGAGGTCATGATGGTCGCTGCGCACAAGGAGGACCTGAGGGCGGCGGCAAGAGCGGGCCTTTCGACCGCCTTCGTGCCGCGGCCGCAGGAGAGGCCCAACCGCCGGATCGACCTCTCGTACGAAGACTCGTTCGACGTCAACGCCAAGGATTTCCTGGACCTGGCCGCGCAGCTCGCCGCCTAGCAGCCTGTGGCAAAACCCACGCGGCCCAGTTCTCCCGGTGGGGGCTCGACCGGCGATCCCCAGTTCTCCCGGTGGGGGCCCCGGCCAAACAGCCGGTAGTGAAACCCACGCGGCGTTCGGCCGGCGATCCATCCCGGCTGAACCGCGCCGCTCCGCGCCGCTCATCGTTGCGTTTCGGTCGGAATACACGCGGTATTCCTCCCTCACGCGCCTTGTCAGCCGGGCGCCTCGCCGGCCAGTTCTCCCGGTGGGGGCCTCGGCGCTCACGTGAGTCTCACCACAGGCTGCTAGCGGGCGAACTCCAACTCCGGGGGGCGAACCGGTTGGAATCAGTCCGATTCGCCAGCCGACCAGTCGTCCAGCTCCAGACCGTCGATTCGGGAGAAGTGCCGGGCGTTACCGGTGGCGAGCCGTGCCGGGAGACAGATGGCGATTGATGCGATCGCCAGATCCATGTCCTCGATGGTTGTCCCCCGTTTCTGGAGAACGGACTTCCAATGACCGAAGGCACGCGACGCGGGTTCGCTCCAGTCCACCCACCGCACCGCAGCGCGGAGCCGTTCAAACTCTCGCTCCAGTACGCGCTGCCGGAGCGACCCGGCTTCCAGGCGCGCCAGACCGAAACAGATCTCCGCCGCCACCGGCGTACACAGATACACTCTTCCCGGGTCTTCGTCGCGGAGGCGGCGCAGGGCGTCGGGCCGCCTGCGCATGACTCGCGAGGCGGCGCTGGTGTCGAGGAGCAACATTAGAACGGCGGTTTCGTTCGACTCCGGCGGGCGGCGCGGATGGCCCCATCGAACTCCTCGCCGGCCCCCTGAAGCGCTTCGATTTCATCGGCGGTCAGGTGGCTGTTCGAGAAAAAGCTCTCGGGCCAGTTCGCCCGCTCCTCGGCGGTATGCCGGCAGGACTCCACGATCACGCGGTTCCGGCTGATTCCCTGCTCCGCGGCGATCCGGTCCAGCCTGGCAAGCAGTGACTCCGGGAAGTGAACACTCGTGTTGGGCATCTGGTATATCCTAACAGGTTAGACGCGCTGGGCTGGTTTCGCGCTTCCGCGCGGCCCCCACCGGGAGGACTGGACCGACCGGAGGTCGGCGGCCCGTTCTCCCGGTGGGGGCCCAAGCCGGCTCCGCCACCACACCGGCTTGGGTCGGCGGGCCCGTACCGGCGGTCCTGGCTACCGCGAGTGGATCAGAAGGAGCTCCGTCTGGAACGGGATCAGCTCTTCGAGCCCCTCGCTCCCCACCGCGGCGATCTCTTCGTAGCGGGCCGACCATTTCTTCCCTTCCCACCCGGGGATGGGCACCCCGACGTGGAACTCCATGACGACGAACTCCCCTTCCACGAGCGGGAAGCGCACCCGGTCGCCGTAGGCGAACGGCATGTCGGGGGCGACCCGGGCGCCGATGTCGTGAAAGTCGTTCCCGAGCGAGTGTCCATAGAGCGCGATCTCGTGTTCGGGCCCGATGTTCGAGACGCTGGGGTCGGTTCGGGTGTCCCGAACATAGCCGTCGCGCTGCGCTTCCGCGATGATCGCCTCGTAGATTTCGTGCCCGATAGCGCCCGGAACCATCTTGCTCGCGTAGAGCTGCGAGGTCTGCACCACCTCCGCCCAGGCGTCCCGGATGCTCTCCGGCGGCTCGCTCTCCCCCGGGGCCAGCACGTAGGCGGTTCGCTTCAGGTCGGTTTCGAACTGCAGGTAGAAGAGCCCCGCGTCCACGGCGACGATGTCGCCGGGCTCGATGGGGATGTCCGGGTCGTGGCGCGGTAGCAGGTCCCCGCCCCGCACCACCCGGACCGTCTGGAAGCTGTTCATGCCGAGTTCAAGGGCGCGGTCCTCGAACCAGGCGGCCATTTCGAGTGCGGTGGTCTCGCCGGGGATGACGTGGGACCCCGTCAACCCCTCCGTCTCCCAGCGGGCGGTCCATTCGGTGAGATCGGTGAACAGTTCCCGCTCGAGTGGTGTGCGGAGAGTGCGGAAGTCCCGGATCAGGAGTTCCGCCGACACGAGGCGATCCGTGTACGGGCTTCCGATCGCCTCCAACAAGACGTCCTGGAAGGCGACGGTGAGCCCGTCCGCTTCCGGAAGCGTCTTCGAGGTATTGATCCCGATCCGCTCCGGATCCCGGCTGTGGACCACCTCCCTGAGGTGAGGAGATATCCCCTCCTCGCTGTAGCCGTAGTAGACCTTTTCGTCGTAGATCTGCTCGATCACCGAATCGCCCGGCTGAAAGTGGGAGCCGAGGTAGATCTTTTCGGGCTCCGCCGCCCCCGAGTCGTAGAAGATGTAGGCGGAGCGCACGCCCGCGAATCCGCCGCCGATCTCTTCGTGTAGTGGGTCCGGGTGGTTTTCGCGATCGAGAACGATCCACATGTCGATGCCGTGAGCCCGCATCGCTGGAAGCAGTGCGGTACGGAGTTTTTCCTCGACGATCGCGGTCTTGATCCGGGCTCGTTCCAGAGCACCGGGAATTCCGTACCCGGAATCGTCTGAAGAAGCCGGCGCCGGGGACGGCGCCGGGGTGCAACCGACGGCCAGGAGGCCGCAAAGAACGACAGCAAAAAAGCGCACGAAACTCACCTCGCGGAAAGGTGCCGGGGCGGCGGGATGCCGCCCCAGCCGAATGCAGGTCAGACGATCAGAAGCGCAGCTTCGCGCCGAGGCGGAAGATCCGCGGAGGCACGAAGGCCAGGACCCGTCCGAAGGCGCCGCCGGACAGGCTCTGCGTGTTGGTGATCGTGTTGATGTTGAGCGCGTTGAAGATGTCGAACTGGAGCGAGACCGTGCCCAGCGAACCGACGCCCAGGTCGTAGGCGGCCCGGAGGTCCAACACGTTGGCCGCCTCCCAGTGCTCCGCGTTGCGCTCGCCGGCGAACGCCCGGACGTTGCCCTGGTTCAGGCTTCGGCCGAGAGCGGCCCTCGAGTTGACCGTGCGGGTGAAGTGGTTGCCGCTGATGTACTGATAGAACCCGCTGAGCGTCAGTCCGAAGTCGGCTTGGTAGGTTCCGAGCAGCTTGAACAGGTATGGGGTGGAGTTCGCGACGCGGGTGCCGTCCACGAGTTCCGGATTGTTCAGGGGGAACTGCGGTTGGCGCCCCAGGCGCCCGCGATCGTCGGGGACGGCGCGGTCCAGGTTTTCGAAGGAGCCGGGCCCGTAGTTCTCGGACTGCTCGCCGGTGGTGAACGAGCCCATGAACTGCCAGTTGGAGGTCAGTCGGCGGTGCAGGGTGAACTCGAAACCGAAGTACTGGTGCTCGAACCCGTCGCGGGTGGTGAGGAAGTTCGGCGACAGACCGGTCTTCGAGGCGTCGAGTTCGTAGAAGGTGATCCCGCTGCCGTCGTCGCCGGTCCCGAGGGTCCCGTCGGGGCCCGGATCGGTTCCGGTCACCGCGGTGTAGTCGGCCGGGGAGATGCCGGTATTCGTGATCTGGGTGATGTCCCGGTCCCGCCGCCACATGAAGGTGGCGCTCGCCGAGACGTTCGCCGCCACCTCGCGGGTCAGTCCCACGGTGAACTCGTCCGTGTAGGACGGGTCGAGGTTCCCGTCAATCGTCACCGGGTTTGCGCCGGCGTCGAACACGCTGAGCACCGGCCCCGCCTCATCCGCGGTGAAGTTCCGGTCGCCGTTCAGGTCGTTCCAGACGTGCTTCCGGTTCCGGTCGCCGGCGACGCTCGCCTGCTGCACCCGGTCGAGCCAGAGAACCCAGTAGTAGCGCCCGTAGCTCGACTTAAGGAGCGTTCTGGCGTCGCCGGTCAAGTCGAACACCATCCCGAGACGCGGGGAGATGGTGTTCCAGATGATCAGGTTGCCGGTTCCTTCCTGCGAGACGGAGTCGAGGTACTGGCTGTTCGGCGCGGTGACCTGGTCGAGGGCGTTCGCCTGCCAATCCCAGCGGGCGCCGAGGTTCAACCGGAGCTTGTTGTTGACCGCCCAGGAGTCCTGGAGGAAGGCGGACCGCTGGGGACCGGTCGCCGCAACCGCCCCGGAGGCCCAGAGGATGACCTCCGAGGGTTCGCCGTTGAAGAAGTGGAGGCGATGGTCGGCCGGATAGGTGTTCCGGGCCACTCCGCCGCCCTGGTTGCCGAAGGCCCGGATCTGTCCGATTTCGAAGCCGGCCTTGAAGTCGTGGTCGCCGCCCCAGTCGCTCCGGTACCAGGAAACGGTAGTGGCCACGTTGCGGAGGGTCTTGTGGACGCCGAGCTCGTTGGGCGGGGCGTCCGACCACTGGCCGGTGGCCAGGTCGAGCCGGGCGGGAGTGTTCGCGACATCCACCTCGGGCTGGGCTCTCAGCTCGAAGCCCTGGTCCATGACATTCGCCTTGAAGGCGACCAGTACGTTGGGGCTCGGGGTCCAGTCATCCCGGAAGGTGAAGAGCCGCGCGACGGGCGCGCCCTGCTGGTTCCAGGTGGTCGGCAGCGGCCGCAGCGAACTGAGCGAGCGATTGAAGCGCTTCTTCTGGGCCATGTTGAAGTAGACGGAGAAGTTGTGGTTCTGGTTGATCGCCCAGTTGATCTTTGCCGACGGATACCAGAGCACCGTCTCGTCGATCGGGAAGCTGCCGTCCGGGTTCTGGGTGCCGGTCACGAACTTCTGGACGACCTGGTGGCGATGGCCGGCCCACCACCAGAGCTTGTCCTCGATGAGCGGGCCGCCGACTTCGAAGCCCAGGTCGAGGTACTGGTTGAGGTTGCTTGCCCGGTCCACTCCGAGGCCCATCAGGTGGCTGTCCACGTTGTTGGACTGCATTCCCTCGTTCCCGAAGTAGAGACTGGTGGTCCCCCCGAGATTGTTCGATCCGGACTTCGGCACGATGTTCATCACCATGCCGGGGGTCTGGACCTCGGCGCTGTGCGAGCTGACCTCTACCTGCATCTCCTCGAAGGAGTCCACGTCGAAGTAGAACTGCGAACCGCCGTTCGACTGGTTGTCGGTGACGTTCGCCCCGTTCAGCACGTAGATGTTTTGTCCGGGGAACACCCCGTGGCCCCGGAACGAGAGTTGGTTTCCGGTCTCGGTGCCCCCGACGTTGATGCGGTTCGTGGTTACTCCGGGAACCTGGGAGATCATCGCCCAGGGATCCCGCGCGTTCGGGACGTTTTCCATCACCTCCTCGGTGAAGTTGAAGGCCACGTCGGTCGCCTGGGTCTCGATGACGGGCGCCTCGCCGGTCACCGTGACCGTCTCCTCGATGCTCGCGACGGTGAGCTCCGCGTTCAGGGTGAACGTGGTGTCCGTCGAGACCCGAACTCCTTCAAACACCTGCTCGCCGAAGCCGCCGAGCGCGAAGGAGATCTGGTACACCCCGGGCGGAATGTTCCCGAGGCGAAAGGAGCCGTTTCCGGTGGTCACCGCGGAACGGGAACCCCCGAGGATGTTGGGCCCGGCGATCGTCACCGCGACCCCCGGAAGGACGCCCGCCGAGGCGTCCGTCACCCGGCCCTGCAGGGCTCCCGTCTGTTCCTGGGCCAGAACCGACGAGGAAAGGAGAACAAGGCCGATACCCAAGAACAAACGCCGCATGGAGAACCCCCGCACACTTCGGTGCCGAAACCGGGAGCCCGGTGGCCCCGGTGCTGTCGCTCCGGACCTACGCACGCCGCGGCCACCCTTGGGTGGGCTGGCGGTGTTGCCGGAAACGCATGGATGATGGGGCCGATAAATCCGACGCCTTCGGTCGGGTATATCAGATCGGAAGGATGGGCTTCAAACGGGCAAACGTGACAACCTGACATCTGAACGGTTTCGGAACCCGGTTACCGGGTCCCGCCCCTTCCCGAGTCGAATCGTTACGCTGTCTCGATTGTGGCTGACCCGGTGAGGAAGTTCGCGACGACTCAACCCGCTGCGGCCGGCCCGGAGCCTCGCCTGGAGTTTTTCGGCGGATTGACCGGAGCCTTCCTCCCGCTGCTGCTCTTCGGAGTCGCGGTGGTGGCGGTGACCCTGACGGGGATGATCACCATTCAGGCGTACCTCGGGCCCCTGGTCGTCATCGTCGGGCTGGTCATCGTGCTCGCGAAAGATCGGTCCGCCGCGTGCGAAGCCATGATCGCCGGAGTGCGGGACCGCACGCTCATCGTGATGATCTTCGCGTTCTTCGGGGCGGGCGTTTTGGGCCAGTTGCTGGTCGCCTCCGGCCTGGTCGAGGCGCTGGTGTGGCTCGGGAATTTCGCGGGCGTTCAGGGAACACTCTTCGTCTTGCTCGTTTTCCTGATCACGGCAGTCATCTCCACCGCCATCGGCACCTCGACCGGCACCGTCGTCACCGCCGTTCCCGTTCTCTTTCCGGTCGGGATCGTCCTCGGCGCCCACCCGGCGCTGCTGCTGGGCGCCATTTACAGCGGGGCCCGGTTCGGAGACAACCTCTCGCCCATCTCGGACACGACCATCGCGTCGGCATTCACGCAGGGCGCCGAGGTCGGCGAAGTGGTCGCGAGCCGGGTCAAGTACGCGCTCGTCGCCGGAGGCTTCTCGCTCGCTCTGTATGCGATCGCCGGTGCCGGGCTCGGAAGCGGCAACTACCAGATCAGCGGCGCCCTGGCGGCGCCGGCCGGTGAGTTTGCGCAACCAAAGGCGCTCTGGATGCTCCTGGCTCCGGCGATGACGATCGTCCTCTGCGTTCGGGGACGGTCCCTCATCCACGCGCTCTGGTACGGGATTTTCGGCGCGATCCTGATGGGCCTTACAACCGGAACCTTGTCCCTGGCGGCGCTTTATTCGGTCACGCCGCCGCGAGGGGTCGGGGGGGCGATCACCGAGGGACTCGTCGGCATGCGGGACGTCATCTTCCTGACCATCCTGATCATGGCCATCCTGGGTGCGCTGCGACGGGCCGGAGCACTGGAGGAAGCGACTCGCCGCATCTCGGCATTCGCCACGACGGCCAGGCGCGCGGAACTCTCCATTTTCGGACTCGTGTCGGTGGCATGTCCGCTCTGCGCCTCGAACACCCCTGCCATGCTGTTCAGCGGTCCGGTGGTCCGAGAGATCGGGGAGCGTTTTCGCCTGCACCGCACCCGACGCGCCAACCTGATGGATCTTGCCGGCAACGGCGTCACCGAGAACCTGCCCCACATCAACACCATGCTGGCCCTGGCCGGGGTGATGGTTGCCGCTCACGAAGCCACCGGCGCGCCGCTCGTGCCCCTCACGACCGTCGGGCTGCTCTCCTTTCACCCGCTGATGCTCTCTATCGTCGCGCTGGTGGCGATCGGTACCGGATGGGGATCCAGGACCACCGCGTGATGCGGTCCACCGGCCGCCAATGACCGGGCGGCGCGGGCGAGAGCACCCGCAGCGGCCACCTCGGCCACCTCGACCACATCGGCCACATCGGAACGACGCGTTCGGCAACGTCATCGATCCCGTCGTCGGATACGCCCGCGGCGCCATCCTCTCGAGCTCCCACGAAGAGACGCTGAGGAACGAACGCGCACAGGCGCTCATCGGGGCGCGGGTCGAGAAGCTTGGTCCGGAAAGCATCTACGTCTTCACCGGCATGGCCGGTGAGCTATCCCTGGCGGAGGAGGACCTGGCGACTCTCGCGCGAGAGTCCATCGGGCGAGTGCTTTTTGGCCGGGCGCTCCGGGAGCAGGCCCTTGCTCACTTGGGCGGCGCCGCGAACGACGGCGTGGCCGTCCTGAATCGAACCTCCGGCGGGATCATTGCCGCCGCCCTGGCGTTTTGCGCGCCTGGCGAGACGCTCATTTCTCACGTTCCCGGCGCGATTTCCCACCCGAGCCTGACCCGGGGCGCGGAGCTGGCCGGCGCCTCGCTGCTCGAAGTGAGCGACTTGCGCGGCCTCCAGCGGGGCCTCGAGGAGACCGAGGGCCGGCTGGTGATCGTTACCGGCGTCACGAGCGAACAGGTCGTCATGCCGGAGGCCGACCTGGTGGAATCCCTGCGGTTGATACGGCGGGCCGGTCGTATATCGCTCGTGGACGATGCCTACGGCGCCAGGGTCAGAACCGTGCTGTTCGGCCAGCCGGCGGCGAGGTCCGCCGGGGCGGATCTGGCGATCACCAGCAATCAGAAAGCCGGCCTGACCGGGCCGACCGCGGGCTTGCTGGTCGGGGACCCTTCCCTCGTGCGGAGGGTATTGTCGGTGGCCGCCCAGCACGGGCTGGAAGCCCGCGCCGCCATCGCGCTTGGCGTTTTGCGGTCCCTCGAGCGATATACGCCGGCGCGGCTGCTGGCCGACGCCGCGGTCGGCAAGGAATTGCACGCCGCGATGTCCGCGGCGTTCGGCCCGGGTCGGGTTTCACTCACTGCCCTCGGACCCATCATCGAAGAGGACGACATCCTTGCCGTTGCGCTCGCCCGAACCCGAACCCCGGAGACGTCCGTGTCCATCGTGCCGTCCGAGGCCTCGGCCGGGCTCGGGATGCTGCTGCTGGAACACCACGGGATCCTCACCGTGAACGCCGCGGGAACGCCCGGTTCGCGCGTATCCCTGCGGCTGAAGGCGTCGAGCGACGAAATGGAGCGCGTCGGGCACTCCCGAGCGGTCGTTGCCGCCGTCCAGGACGCGTTCGATCGACTCGCTCGGGTCGTTGCGGATGCAGACGCCATGCGGCGTCTCATCCTTCCTGCCGGCTAGCCCAGGTTAACAGCCGGTGGCAAAACCCACGCGGCCCAGTTCTCCCGGTGGGGGCTCGGCCGGCGATGCATCCCGCCCGAACCACTCCGCTTCGCCCCCCCACCGGGAGAACTGGCGTTCTTCGTTGCGTTTCGGTCGAAATACACCCGGGCCAGTTCTCCCGGTGGGGGCTCCCCCCTCACGCGCCTTGTCGGACGGACCCCCACCGGGAGAACTGGGCCTCACCGGCCTCGGCGCTCACGTGAGTTTCACCACAGGCTGTTAACCGGGCCGCGGAAAGGCGGACTCGAGCGTCAGCAAAAAGCTCGGGGAAGGTGGGGCGCCGAGCTTCTCGGCCGACTCCACGTGTTCCCAGGCGGTGGCGAACTCTCCCTCGGCCGCGAGCACGGTCGCCAGGTCCCGATGGACGGCGCCGTCCTGTGGATTTCTCTCGAGCACCGCCCGGTAGTGGCGGATGGCCCGGTCGTTGTCGCCCCGGTAGGCGAAGAGCCCGGCGAGGGTGCGGTGCGCGTCGGCGTCGGACGGGGCGTGTTCCAGTGCGCGCTGGAGGTGGTCCATTGCCTCGTCGCGCCTGCCGAGCATCAGGAGCGCGCTCCCGAGGTTGACCCGCGCCGCGACGTGCTCCGGCCGCACTTCGAGGGTCTCCGCGTAGCGCCGGGCGGCCTCCTCGAAGCGCCGGGTGCGTACGTAGAGATTGCCGAAGTTGTAGAGGGTGTCCGGTTCTCCGGGGCGAATCGCCAACAGGCGTTCGTAGAGACTCTCGGCCTCCTCGAATCTCCCCGCGGCCTCGGCCCGGAGCGCGCGCTCCTGGGTGCCCCGGGCGGACACGGACTCATCCCAGACCTCGGTGAGGAGTGGATCGTCCACCGGGACCAGGTCGGGCAGTTGCCGAGACGCCGCCCCCGCCCCCCGCGCCGCTGCGGCGTCGCCCTGCCGGGTGTAGAGGCGGGCGAGTTCCGCCTGGACCGGTCCGGCTCGGGGGGCGAGCGCGGCGGCTCGTTCGAGATGCTCGCGCGCCAAGTCGAGTTCTCCGCGCCTCATGAGCAGCCGTCCCACCCCGAGCTCGGCGGCGGCCGAGTCCGGGGCGGCGTCGAGGGCTCGGCGGTAGCGGTCGAGAGCCAGGTCGGGGCTTCCGGAGCGTTCGAGGAGTTCGGCCGCCAGCAGCTGGACCGGCGGGTAGCCTGGATGGAGATGCAGGACACGGTCGACTGCCTCCAGGGCGTCGTCCGGACGAACGTTCTTCAGCGCGGTGGCGCGCAGGTACGGCCAGCGGAAGTCCGTCGGGTCGAGGTCTTCAGCCTGGGAGTAGCTCGCCTCCGCCTCTTCTTCCAGGCCGTGCGCCTGAAACGTCTTCCCGAGGGAGCCCCACGACTCCGCGGAGCCAGGATCCTCCGCGACCAGCAGGCGATGCCGGGAGATCTTCTCCTGGACCCGTGGCTCCATGGCCGCCGTCTCCGGGTCCGGAATGCGGACCGGAGATGGCGGTTGGGCGAGCGCCCAGGAGGCCGCAAGGACGCTCAGGGCGGCGGCAGCAAGCCGGCTCTTCAGCGCGGCGCGCCCCCGTCCGTCGAACCGATGGCGATCGTGCGCTGGTGCCGGCCGGCCCGTTTCGCCCAGGCGTCCACGGTGACCTCCATCAGACCCTCTCCCCGGACCGTCCAGGAGATCGTCTTGCGGGATTCGTCGGCGCCCGATCCCCAGCGGCGGATGTAGGCGAGCTTGCCGAGGATGTGGCCGGCGTCCACCTTGGCGGGACCGCTCGTGACTTCGCCGCCATCGACCCGAATCTCGGCGAGGATTGGGTAGTCGAGGCGGATTTCGAGCGCTTTCCGGGTGACGTAGGTGGACAGATAGCCCTCGTTCTGCAGCACCGCGGTGACCCGGTGTTCGCCCGGAGAGACCTGTTCGGCGTCGAGTTCGATGATCCTGAGCAGCGGCGACCGGTCGGCGATCTGCATCAGGTACTGGTAGTGGATCTCGCTTTCGAACTCGAGGCGGTCGTCAATCCCCTGGGGTAGTCCCCGGTAGCCGCCGATTTCGACTTCGCCGAGTTCGGGATGCTGGTAGGCGGTCCAGGGTGCGAAATAGACGCCGTCCTTTTCTTCGTCCACCCAGCGCAGGATTTCGTACTGGGTCACATAGCCGTCCTGATCGTAGTCCCGGCCCGCCCCCGAGATTTCGGGCAGCAGGCTATGGATCCCGACCTGCATATAGGCCCAGTCGTTCGAAAACCCGTGCATCGTCTCGCCGTAGCGGCCGGCCTTCACCTCCTGGGCGTAGTAGTTGTTGTTCATCACCCCGCCCTGCGAAAGCCACGACCAGATGGCCCCCAGGCGGGTATAGAAGTCGTTGTCCTCCGGGGGCATGTATTCGAACGGATGGCTCATCGGCGGGCGGACGATGTAGTTCCGCGCGCCGCCCCCGGAGTGGATCGTGTAGGTGAAAAAGATGTTCGGATGGGAAGTGACGAACTCGGCGACGGCGCGCACCTCGGGCAGGAAGAAGGGGTAGGGACCGGCGCCGGGCTCGTTCCGCTGCCATTCGGCGGACCACTGCCGGTTGAAGTTGGGCTCCTCGCGCTCGTCGGTCACCTCCCGCGTAAGGCTTGCGCCCTCGCGGTACACCCGGTAGCGCCGCTCGGGCGGCGCGAGTTTCTCGAAGTCCTCGGGTTCTTCCAGTGCGGTCGGGACGAAGCTCCAGCGGCCTCCGGTGCGGTCGCGGACCTGGAGCATGAGCCGTTCGTCGATCCCGCTCGGGTAGTGGGTCCCCTCGGGATCCCGGACCCGCATCTGGGTGAGGTAGCCGTCGCCGTCGAGATCCTTCCCGTTGTGCTCCTCCGGCTTGTGCTCCGGCCAGGTGGGATGCCGGGTGAGGGCGGCCTCCCCGCCGTCGGCATCGAAGATGGGCATCACGTAGAAGGTGCGGGTATCCAGGAGGCGGGTGGCGATCGGATCCTTCCCGTAGCTCGCGATGGCCGCCTCTGCGAAGTACCACATCAACTGGCGGCCGGTGACTTCAACGGCGTGGATGTTCCCGTCGAGCCAGAGCGCCGGCTTCTCCTCGCCCGGGCCGGTTTCGAAGTTCGTGATTTCGAGGACCACGAGATCCCGTCCTTGCCGGCTCTTGCCGATGACGTGGGTACGGGCGAGGTTCGGGTACATCTCCGCCAGCTCGTGTAGCCGGTCCGACACCTCCTGATGCAGGGGATACGGCCAGCGTTCGAAGTCGAAGTCGACGTCTTCGGGGATGCTCGCGAACTGCGCCGCCTGCACCGGTAGGGCAAGGAGCAGCAAGGCAGGGAAGAGAAGGTTCCGCATGATCGTCCTCCTTCGAGAGGCTCTCGGGTCGTTCGGGTGTACCACATGGGCGCCTGGGGCCGCGAATCGCAGACCCTGCTAGGATGCGAACCGACCTCCGTTTCCCCGTGTCCGACCGCTTTCCGTCACTGGCCAAGGCAGCGGTCTGCTGCCTGACTGCGGGCCTCCTCGCCTCTTCGGCGGACGCCCAGTACGGCTACTTCCCGGATCAACCCGAGGCGGTTGAGGTGGCGGATCTCTCGCGGCGGCCCAGCTTCTTCCACGAAAAGGCGGTGCTCACCCGCGGCAAGCTGGGCTTTTCCTTCGGGATGAACCAACGGGTGATGCTGCTCCAAGATCCGGAATCCATCGAGGAAATCCTGATGGCCCAGCCCTACATGAGCAGCAACGACCTCGCCTTCATGGGTGCAGGCGAGGTCGAGGTTGAGGGCTGGTTCTTCGCGACGCGCATGGTCGATGAATTCACCCTCCGCTCGCACCCGATCCTCCGGAACTATCCGTATGACCCTTCGTGGAGTGATTCCATGGACATGCGGACGGAGGGTTTCCTCGCCATCGTTGCCGTGACCCCGATCCGCGCTACCGAGGATCTTTCCTCGAAGCGCGAGCGGGAGGCGAAGGCGGAAATGGCGGTCGGCGATGCGATCAAGATCGAGGCCGGGAGTGCGCCCGCGGTCGATATCGCCGAGCTGATTGACGACCCGGATCCCTGGATGAGCCGCCGCATCGAACTGATCGGCAAATTCCGCGGCAACAACCTGTTCGGCGATCTCTCCATCAAGGACAAGAAGACGCCGCGCGACTTCGTGATCAAGACCGCGGAGGACGCCATCTGGATCACCGGGATGCGGCCTGCCGGCCAGGGTTTCCGGTTCGATCCGACACGCCGCCGTGACACCGGCAAATGGCTGCGCGTATACGGGAGGCCCTGGACCGACGGCGGGATGGTCTATCTCCGCGCCGAAAGGATCGAACTCGTCGATCCGCCGGATGACGAATCTCTCGAGCCGGTGGACATCCGCGTCGCCGAGAAGGAGGCCCGGGAGGCGGAGATCACCTCGCCGCGAGTCGTCTTCTCGCTGCCCCTTGACGGAGAACGGGAGATTCCGCTCGACAGCGAGTTCCGGGTGCAGTTCTCGAACCGGATGGCCGCGAACAGCTTCCACGCCGCGGTAGACCTCCTCTACGGGGACGATCCCTACTACGACAATCCGTTTCCGGATCTCGAGTTGACCTACGACGACGGCAGCCGGACGCTGCTCGTCGTTCCTCACGCCAGCCTGGATCCGGGGCGCGAGGTCCACCTCATCCTCTACGGGGAGATCGCGGACGAGCACGGCCAGCATCTGGAGCCGCAGCCACTCGCCGCCGAGTGGGACGAGAACGCGGTCTGGGTGCTGTCCTTTCGCACTGCCTCCCCGTGAGTGGCGCTCCCGCCCGGCGCGCTGACGACGCGCCGGCGGCGCTGGCGGTGGCCCTCACTATCGCCGGGTCGGATTCCGGGGGCGGCGCCGGCATCCAGGCCGACCTCAAGACCTTTGCGGCGCACGGGGTGTACGGCCTTTCCGCGATCACGGCGGTTACCGCCCAGAACACGGTGGCGGTGACCGGGGTCCAGGAAATCGAGCCCGCGATGGTCTCCGCCCAGATCGCGGCGGTCGTTTCCGATTTCCCGGTGGGCGCCGCGAAGACCGGGATGCTCTCCTCGGCGGCCATCATCCGGGCGGTGGCAAAGGCGGTGGAAGACCACGGCCTGCGGGTGGTCGTCGACCCGGTGATGGTCGCGAAGAGTGGCGACCGGCTCCTGCGGCCTGACGCCGTGGACGCGCTCCGGGAAGAACTGTTGCCGCGGGGAGTGCTGCTTACCCCGAATCTCCCCGAGGCCTCCGACCTCACCGGCCTTCCGGTAGCGGACGAAACGCAGATGCGCGCGGCCGGCGAAAAATTGCTCGATATCGGCGCGCGGGCGGTATTGATGAAGGGAGGCCACCTTCCGGGGGACGAGATCGTGGACCTGTTCCTCGACGGCGACCGTGTCGTTTCCTTCCGTGGACGACGGATCAGGACCCGCGCCACGCACGGGACCGGCTGCACCCTCTCGGCCGCGGTGGCGGCGAACCTCGCCCTCGGCCGGGAGATGCTCGAGGCAGTGAAGCGGGCGCGGGAATACCTGCGGACCGCGATGCTGCGGGCCGTTCCGCTCGGTTCGGGCCACGGGCCGCTCGGGCACCTTCCGCTGCTGACCTGATGGAACGGTTCCGCATTACCTCCGAGCCGCTCGATGAGGGTGCGGTCGCGGCGGGGCTCTCGACGGCCGACGACGGCGCGGTCGTCGTTTTTTCCGGGATCGTCCGCGCCCGCAACAAGGGAAGGAATGTGCTCCATCTGGAGTACGAGGCGTACGAGGCGATGGTTTACCCCGTGCTTGAGCGGGTGGCGGAGGACGTGCGGGAACGCTTCGGGGTGGAGCGGCTCCGGGTCCACCACCGGATCGGCCGGGTCGAGATCGGGGAGTCGAGCGTGCTGGTCGCCGCCGCCTCCCCGCACCGGGGCACCGCCTTCGAGGCCGCGCGGCACACCATGAACGAGATCAAGCGCATCGTGCCCATCTGGAAGCGTGAGTTCTTCGAAGATGGAGAAGTCTGGGTGGAGGGGCCGAAGGAGCCGGTGACCGAATGACCGGGGCCTCCGCCGTCACCGTGCTCCTGTTCGCCGCCGCCCGGGAAGCGGCCGGGCACGGGCGTCTTGAGGTCCCTTACCGGGAAGGCCTCACCGCCGCCGGCGTCTGGGAGAGTCTCGTGAGCGCGAACCCCGCCCTCGCGCCCCTCGCCGCCTCGATCAGCGTCGCCGTGAACCACCGCTTCGTCCCGAAGGACACGGCCCTCACCGCCGGCGACGAACTGGCCTTCCTTCCTCCCGTCAGCGGCGGCTGAAGAATCGGAGCCCTCGGGCGCTGACCCGGGTCAGCGTCCGAACGAGACGGTCGCCGTCATCGAGATCGTCCGCGGCGCGCCGAGCCAGGCGGCGTTTTCGGTGATCGCGGAGAGGTAGGGCTTGTCGAACAGGTTGTTCGCCACGATCGAGAACTCCGTCGACTGGAGCAGCTCGCTCAGCGCTTCGCCCGAGAAACGGACGTAGGCGTCCGTCATCCAATAGGCGTCCGCGTACCAATCCGCACTGAGGCTGACGCGCCGCGCCGACGTGTATTTCGCCGTCAGCCCCACCCCGAGGGGGCCGCTCCGGTCCAGCGAGAGCACGAGCAGCCGGTCGGGAACGCCGGTCACGTCGGTCCCCGCGACGACTCCCTGGTTCGCGTCAACGAGCGGATCGCCGCTCCCGACGTAGGTCGAGTCGTTGAACGTCAACGCGGTGTAGAAAGACGTCTGGCTCGGCAACTGCACGGTAGCGGAGAGCTCGATGCCGCTCGTCTCGATGCCGCCCGCATTGAAGTAGGCGCCCCCTCCGGGGATGAGGTAGTTGGGACCCGCGGGCGTCTGCGGCCCCAGGTAGAAGATCCGGTTCTCGAAATCGATGGCGTACCAGGTGGCTCCCAGCGCCACCCGGTCCCCGGTGTATTGCAGCCCGACATCGACGTTCGAGGCGGTCTCCGGCTCAAGGAGGTCGAGGCTCCGCCCCGGCACCTCGAGGAGCGTGCTGGGGATCGCCTTGAAATTCTGGGCGTAGCCGGCGAAGAGACTCAGGCCGGTGACCGGCGTTTCATAGGTGACGCCCCCGGAAAGAAGCAGATCCGAATCGGACTCGAGCTCCAGGTTCGGGTCCGCTCCGAAGACATCCTCGCGTGACACGCCGACCAGGAACTGCTTCACGCCGCCGCTCAGGGCGAAGGGGCCGGCGTAGAGCGTCTCCTCCACGTACCACTTGAAGACGCGCTGCGGGAAGTCCCACTCGTACTGGTGCCAATAGGCGCTCTCGTCCCACTTGAAGCTGAGCTTCGGATCCAGCATCCGGTGCCAGTCGCGGCCCAGGTCCCGCCGCGAGTCCTCGTACCAGATGCCGGCGCGCAGCGTGCTGCCGGCGCTGCCGATGGTGGTGAACCACTCCTCGTCGAGGGTCACGCCGACGCGGTCCTTCCCGTAGTGGCTGTGGCGGTAGGACTGCACGGCGGTGGCGCCCGGGTGGCACGCGGGGTCCACCGCCGCACCGCCCGACCCGTAGTAGTTGAAGATGTAGGTGGAGGCGCATCCGGGGGTCGGCCCCACCGCGACGCCGTTCCCGTTCACGAAGCGGATCACCCCGAGCTGCGCGCCGCCCCGCACCGCCGGCGCGCCCGTCAGCTCCGATTCCGGTCCGCCGGCGTCGTCGGTGATGTCCACGATGTAGGGGGGCAGCCAGTCGCCGCGTCCCCGGTTCCGGTGGAAGTAGGCGCCCACGCTCAACGTGGTCACATCGCTGAGCGACCAGTCCGCCTTCAGGTAGGCGAACAGGTTGTTCCGCCGGGTCTGCCAGCCGGGCCGGTAGAACTGGTTCAGGTAGGGGACGCCGGGCCAGTCGCCGACCAGGCGGTCCCAGCGCGGGTTGGCCCGGAAGTTGGCATCGCTGTAGAGGCGCTGGTAGGTGTCCTCGTGGATGCTGTCGAATGAGAAGTAGCCGGTGAGATCAACGCTCTCGTGCGACGAAACCAGCTTGGCCGCGACGTGCTCCCGCTCGTTCCGCGCCGAACCCTGCACCCAGTCGGTCGCCTCCTGGCGGACCGCCGCGATCCAGGCGCGGGTCCCGCTGCCGAAGAGCGGCCCGGTGTCGAGCCGCATGTAGAAGCGCTTGCCGTCGTTCTCGCCGAGGGTGCTCGACGCGGTGTAGGTGCGTTCGGCCGCCGGATCGTCCGTCAGGTAGTTGAAGGTGCCGCCCAGCGCCTCGACCGATCGGGAAGCGATATCGGCCGTCCCCTGCGACACCTCGACGCCGCCGAGGTTCATCGGATCAATGAAGCGGTTGGCCTTGGCGCCGCTAAAGTAGTCGGAAGTGCCGTTCGGAAATCCGTCGATAGTCGTTCCGATCTGCGCCTCGCTGATGGTGACCTGGAAGCCGCGCACGGCGATGTTGCTCGACCAGTCGTCGAAGCCGTAGGCGTCCCCCTCCTGGATGGAGACCCCGGGCAGGTTGTCCGCCACCGAGGCGACGCTCGTGATGCTCGACTGCTGCCGCATCATCGGTTCGGCGACGATGTTGCGCGCGAAGGGCCGGGGCTCCTCGGCGACGACGCTGACCGTTTCGAGCAGCCGCGAGATCTGCAACTGGATCGGGACCGTTTGGGCGACACCCGCCCCAACGGAAACAGGGATCTCGAAGGTCTCGAAACCCGTCAGCGCGGCCGTCACGACATAGTCGCCCGGCGCCAGGCCGGCGGCTTGGTAGGCGCCGTCCGCGCCGGTCACATGTTCCTGGCGCACGCCGTCGCCGGTCACCGCAACCACGACGCCGGGCAACGGGCTGCCGGTCACATCGACGACAACGCCTTCGATCGATCCGGCGGTCTGGGTGCCCGCCAGCGCCGCGGCCGCCGACGTAGCGGTTGGCAACGTCGCGGCCAGAACGGCGATGACGAACCACTTGGAAATGGAAACGTTCGACCTCATGACGACTCCCCTGAGCTAGCTCCGAAGGTCGGCCGAGCGGCCCACCACGGCACCGGCAGCCATGAGAGTGTACCGGAGAGATCAGATCCGGGGGGCGCACTCTGCCGGAAAGGGAGGCACTCCGCCGCACATCGGCGGCAAGAGTTCGTCCTCGTGAACTCCTCTCAGACACCAGGGAGTTGTCCGCCGTTTCGGGGCAACTCCATCCTCCTTCAGCCGTCGCCGCAGGACAGCGGCGATAGCGAAAGGCAAGTTCGGCCGCCCGCCCGGAAATGGGCCCTCAGCGGGATCCGCGGTAAGGCCCGGCGCTCCAGTCGCAGACCCTCGAACCTGCGGTAGTCGCTCAGGCTCAAGGTGATGAGAGTCAGGTCATTTGTCGGGGTGATAGCCGCGATCCATCCGCCAGCGACCCGTCATGTAGGTTAATGGCCTGCCCTGCCGGGAAAAGGATCGCCATGCCCCTTCATCGCCTTCTCGCCTTCTTCGCCGCTCTGGCCGTAGGCGCCACCGCCGCCGCTCAGCCGCTTCCCGCCGGGATCACTCCGGAACTCGTGGATCGCGCTCGGGAAATACTGCGGAGCGTCCCCTTCGCCGACGGCCACAACGACCTGCCGAGTTCGCTGCTCGATGTGGTCCGCGGTGACCTCGACGCGCCCGGCGCCGACCTGAACCGGGTCCAGCTCGAGTTGCCCGCCGACATCCCCCGGCTCCGCGAGGGCGGGGTCGGCATGCAGTTCTGGTCGGCCTTTGTGGACACGGACTTCATCCCGCTCGGGGATTCGCTCCGGCAGGCGATCCGCGAGATCGACGTCATCCACCGGTTCGTGGATCGCTATGAGGACTTCGAGTTCGCCCGCACCGCGGACGACATCGAGCGCGCCTACGCCGCGGGGCGCATCGCGTCGATGATCGGTCTCGAGGGCGGCCACGCCATCGAAGGCTCCACCGCCACGCTGCGGATGCTCTACGAACTGGGTGTCCGCTACATGACGCTGACCCACTTCCGCACCCACGACTGGGCGGACTCGGCGACCGACATTCCCCTCCACCGCGGGCTTTCCCCGTTTGGGGAGGAGGTGGTTCGGGAGATGAACCGCCTGGGCATGTTCGTGGACCTCTCCCACGTCAGCGCCGAGACGATGCGCGACGCGCTCCGGATCAGCGAGGCGCCCGTGCTCTACTCCCATTCGGGCGCCCGCGCGGTGAACGCGCACCCGCGGAACGTCCCGGACGACGTCTTGCGGCTGCTGCCGGCGAACGGCGGAGTGGTGATGGTGGACTTCATTCCCGGCTACGTGGTTCCCACCCCGCGCGAGTGGCTCGCCCGCGAGGGCATCGAGGCGGAAGAGGACCGGGCGGCGATGGGGATGGGCGCCCCCGAGCCGGTCTGGGGAGCGATGCGGAACCGCGAACGCGAACGCCTCCGCGCCGAACTGGACGACGAGGATGAGGTCGCGCGGCGCCTGGCCCGCTGGGAGGCCGACAACCCCATGCCGCGCGGCACGGTCTCGGACGTGGCCGCGCACATCGAGCACATCCGCGACGTGGCCGGGCTCGCTCACATCGGGATCGGGTCCGACTACTACGACCCCGGCGGTCCCTCGATGGTTGAAGGTCTCGAGCATGTGGACCGGTTCCCGGTGCTCTTCGCCGAACTCCTGCGCCGCGGTTGGTCCGAGGACGACCTCCGTCAGGTCGCCGCCGGCAACGTTCTCCGGGCGCTCCGCGAGGTCGAGCGGGTAGCGGCGGAACTCCAGGTAACCCGCTCGCCCTCGACGGCCGACCTGCGGGGCGTCGGGGCGCGGTAGGGCAGCGGGCTGCCAAACGGTTCCCACCGTCTGACGGATCACTCATGCACTAGAATGATGTAAGATGAAGTCAATGACTTCGTCTGACGCCAACCGATCGGCGAACCAGATCACTGCCCGCTTGCCGACTCCCGTCCTGGAACTATTGGACAACGCCGCCCGCCAGTTGAAGCGCAGCCGGGCGGAAATCGTCCGCCAGGCCATCGAGTACTACCTTGAAGACTTCGACGACCTCACGGTCGCGGTAGAGCGACTCCGCGACCCGGGAGATCCGGTGCTCGACTGGGACGAGGTAAAGCGTGATCTATTCGGTTCGGATCAAGCGTAGCGCCGCCAAGGATCTGCAACGCCTCCCTGTTGCCGACAGGCGCAAGGTTGCGGCGGCGATTGACCACTTGGCCCAGCGCCCTCTGCAAGGCAGGATTTTGAAGGGAGGGCTACGTGGACTGCGTCGTCTTCGGGTCGGACGCTATCGAGTCATCTACGAAGTACAGGACGAAGCGTTGATCGTTCTCGTGGTTCGGGTTGCTTCACGGGGTACGGCGTATCGCGGCCCGGTCACGGGCTGATGGCCGGAGCCATCGCGCGATTCGTCCGCCCGGATCAGTCCAGATTGCCCCGCAGGCGGGAGGCGCGCTTTTCGAGTTCCTTTCGGTAGCGTCCGGTCGTCTCCCGGCCCATGTCCACGCGGGGGAGACGTTCCAGCGCGTCCTCGACGTGAGTGAGCGCCCGGGCCGGATCTTTCCGCTGGTGTTCCTCGTGCTTCGCGAACCACACCAGCACGTCCAGCCGCTCCCGGGAATCCATCGGGCTGACCTGGCGCCACAGGTCGACCGCGCCCGGCCAATCGCCGAGCTGCTTCCGCCGCTCCCCGAGATCGAGCAGGCACCGATCGCGATTCTTGCCCGAGAGTCCGGCGGCCAGGGCGCGTTCCAGCAGCGGGATGGCCACTTCGGACTCCCCGCGCCGCCAGAAGTGGTGTCCCGCCCCGTGAAGGTCGGCGGGATCGTCGCTGTACCAGTCGTCGGCCATCCGCTCGAGCGCCCGCAGGGCGAGCGCAGCCAGGGTGACGATGTCGTACCGGTTGTGCGCCAACACCGATTCCATCGCGGGGTGGCGCCCGTGACGAAGGAAGTCGAAGAAGACCTGGGGGATGCGATCCCCCGGGATGTCGTCGTCACGCTCGACTTCGAGGACTTCCCGTTCGAGCGTCGAAAGCCGGGCGTTTTCGTGCCGCGGCTTGAACAGCCGGCGCGCCGGGTGGAGCAGATCCAGGTGGCGCGCGCTGCGGAAGGGCGAGCGAAGGCCGTTCAGCGCGAAGCGGGTCTCGAGCAGGGGAAGATCGAAACTGCCCCCGTTGTAGCTGACGAGATCGCGGCGGCCGGCAACCAGCACCGCCAATTCCTCGAGCATGGCGGCTTCCCCCAAGGGGTTGCGCATAAGGAACTGCGTCACCCGGAAACGGTCCTCCTCGACGTAGCCGATCCCGATCAGAAAGGCGAAGGTGCCCGTACCGCCCGCGAGCCCGCTCGTTTCGGTGTCGAGAAAAAGGGCGCGCGCGAGGTCCACTCCGGCCTCTCCCGAACGGATGTGGAGACGCGCGGTCTCCTGCTCCGAGACCTCGGTGAGCCGGAGCAGGTCGGCGCCGCCGTAACGGGAGGCCAGCGGGAAGTCGTGGTCTTCCCGGGAAAAGGGCTCCTCCGCTGCTGAGGTCGCCGGCCCGTCGGGCGCCGGCGGAAACGTCTGCTCCTCACCGGTCCGGCCATCGAGAGCTTCCGGGGAATCGAGGGCTTGCCGGCTCCCGAAAGACGCGGCCGGAGTTGCCAGCCGGGGCTCCCCCGGGGCGTTTTCGGTGTTATTGGCCCCGGCGACCCGGAGCTCCTTCCAGCCACCCTCGGTTCTCCGAATAAGCTCCCGAGCCCGCGCCAGCCGGGCCGCCTTTTGGTTCTGGGCGACTGGTTCCGGCGCGGCTGGTTCCGGCGCGGTTCGGCCGGGCCGGGACGCGGGATCTTCGGGGGGCAGCTCCGAAATCCGAGCGGGGTCCGGAGGGGCGAGAGGCGCGGTGACCGTCCGGGCGCGGCTTCTGGCAATCCGCTCGGCGAGGGAGGTGCGACCGGACGTCATGCGAGGCGTCAGGAAGCGGCGGCCCCGGCGGGCGCCGTCACCATGTCTTCGCGGTTCCGGATTCCCCGGAGAATCGCCACTGCGGCCGCCTTGCCGTGGCGTCCGATCTCGCCCACGGGCCCGACGCACGACGGGCATCCTGCCTGGCAGGGGCAGCGTTCGATCAATCCGAGCGTTTCTCGAAGCAGCGTGGCCCGGGACTCCCAGAGCGGTTCCGAGAAACCGATCCCGCCGGGATAGTTGTCGTAGATGAAGATCCGGGTCGTCGCATCCGCTTCTTCGGGGATCTCTACGGGGATTTCTACGGGCATCGCTTCGGGGGGAGTCCCGGGCGCTGCCCGAGGTCCCGCCTCCTCAGCGGATGCGGTCCCGATTGCCGACCCTATGTCGTGGGACTCGCACATGAGGAAGGTGGTCGCCACCGCCCGCATCGCATTCCGTATTCCCCGGATCCCGTCGCGGCGGTCCTCGGGGCCGAAGGGAACCGCGCTCAGCACTTCGGGCGGCGCCTCCAGCCAGAACGCGGTGGTGTGCATCTCCACCGCCGGCATGTCGAGTTCGCCGGAACCGACGTTTTCGTTCGTGAAGAACTTGATTTTCTTGAAGCCGACGACCTGTTTGACGACGTGAACCTCGCCGTGGGCCGCTGGAGAGGACGGCTCCGGCGCCGTCTCGAAGGTGTCGAGGACACTGACCTTCGTGTGCGTGACCGCGTCCGTGTAGTAGTCGCTTTCGATGGGGCGGACCTCGGCGCGGCGCTCCCGGTGATCCAGTTGCTCGACGTAGTAGGTGTCGCTCTCAAGCATGTAGATCGCCTTTTCGTGGAGCGTCGAATGCGCGCTCACGAAATCCACCTCTGCGATGACCCGTCCGCTCTGGCGGTCGTGCACCACGAAGTTGTCCGAGCTGATGGAGCGTAGGCTCACGCTGTTGGCCGGATAGGAATCGGCGGTCCAGAACCACCGGTCGCCGGCCCGGTAGAGGATCCGTTCTTCCTCGAGCACTCCGAGGAGTTCCTCAAGGTCTTCGCCGCCGAAGCTCTCGCCTTTCCGGAAAGGCAGCTCGAAGGCGGCGCACTTGAGGTGTTCGATCAGGATGGAGAGGTTGTCCGGGTTGATCAAGCCGCGCTCCGGTGTCCCTTCGAAGAAATAGTCCGGGTGCTGGATGACGAACTGGTTGATCGGCGTCGAGTTCGCAACCAGCACCGCGGCCGCGGTCCCGCCGCGGCGTCCGGCCCGGCCCGCCTGCTGCCAGGTGGACGCGATGGTCCCCGGATATCCGGAAATCACCGCGACATCGAGGCCGCCGATGTCGATTCCGAGCTCCAGTGCGTTCGTGGAGACGACGCCGAGGACGCCCCCGTTCTTGATGCCGTCCTCGATCTCGCGGCGCTTTTTCGGCAGATACCCGCCGCGATATCCGCGGATCCGATCGCTCCGGTCGGGACGGGTCTCGATGTCTCGCTTCAGGTACTTGACGAGCAGCTCGGTCTGCGTCCGGGAGCGGGCGAACACGATCGTCTGCAGGTTGCCCTTCAGGAAGCCGCCCGCGATCCGGCGCGTCTCGTCGAGCACCGAGCGGCGAATCCCGAGTTCCGCGTTCACCACCGGGGGGTTGTAGAACAGGAAGAACCGTTCCGGCCGGGGCGCGCCGCTTCGGTCCACGAGGGAGATCGGGCGTTCGGTGAGACCTTCCGCCAGCTCCCGGGGATTCGCGATGGTGGCGGAACTGAGAATGAACTGGGGATTCGCGCCGTAGTGACCGCACACGCGGCGGAGCCGCCGCAGCAGATTGGCCAGATGGCTGCCGAAGACCCCGCGGTAGGTGTGCATTTCGTCGATGACGACGAAGCGCAGGTTCTCGAACAGCTTGGCCCACTTCGTGTGGTGGGGGAGGATGCCGGAATGCAGCATGTCCGGGTTCGTGACGACGATGTGGGCCCGGGTCCGAATGCTGCGGCGGGCGTCGCCCGGGGTGTCCCCGTCGTAGACGTCGGCCCGAATGTCCTCACCGGGCCGGTCGTTCTTCTTGACAAGCCTGATCAGCTCGAGAATTTCCTTCTTCTGGTCCTGCGACAGGGCCTTGGTGGGGAAGAGGTAGAGCGCGCGGGCGTCGGGTTCCCGGAGGATCCGGTTCAGGACCGGCGCGTTGTAACAAACCGTCTTGCCGGACGCCGTAGGGGTGACTGCCGCGACGCTCTCGCCCGCTTCGACCCGGTCGAGCACCTCCCGCTGGTGCGAGTAGAGCTGTTCGACCCCGCGGCGCCGGAAGGCATCGCGGAGGCGCTCGTCGATGGTGTCCGGAAAGTCCCGATAGTCGCCGGGCGCCGCCGGAAAGTGGCGAAGGGCGGTGACTCCCCGGAGTGCGGCGCTGGCGTCGAGTTCGGCCACCAGCGACCTTATGGTGGCGCGACGCTCCAGCGAGGTGAGCGCGGTCCCTGACGTCCGGGAAACTCGTCCGCGGCCGTCTTGCAGTTCAGCCGGTTTCATGGTCTGGGTTCGGGCGCCGGAGGAGTCTGATGCGTGGGGGAATCCCACGGCTGAAAGACACTGTATCCGGCCGCGGTGACAAATTACGCCACCTCGGACGGGTGAAACCGTGGGGCATCCACCGGGGAGCAACGGGCGGCGGCGTCTCTTGGAGCGTCCCCTGGGCCCTCCCCTGGCGGAAGCGTGTGGGAATCGAACCCACCATCCCGGGGACTAACCCGGAATCAACGGATTTGAAGTCCGCGGAGGCCGCCAGACCCCATGCGCTTCCCACGGAGCGGGCCAGGTTGTCCCGGCCCGTTGAGCGAGACCCTGGTGGAGCTGACGGGGATCGAACCCGTGACCTCGTGAATGCCATTCACGCGCGCTCCCAGTTGCGCCACAGCCCCAACTCAGGTCCAGAAAGGAAAGGATGCCGCTCTGCCCTCCCGAGGAGCGCCGATTTTAGCAGCCAACCCCGGTTCAGCCCCCGGCACCGCCCGTCGGGCCGGCCGGCAGTACGCGGTTCGGGATACCTTGGCACAAGTGTTACTGTATAGCTCTCTATCTACATATAAGCAATCCTCATGGCTCTGAACATCCGCAACCCCGAGGCGGAGCAGCTCGCCACCGAGCTTGCGCGGATTACCGGGGAGACGAAGACGGCGGCGGTGGCGAAAGCCCTGCGAGACCGGCTGGGGCGAGTACGGCGCGACCGCGACACGAGGAGCCTCGCCGACCGGCTGGTGGCGATCGGAAGGGAGTGCGCCGCCCTCCCGATTCTGGATAAGCGTTCCGCCGATGAGATCCTGGGCTACGGTGAGGACGGGCTTCCGGACTGATGGTTGTAGACGCTTCCGCGCTGCTCGCCATCCTGCAGGCGGAACCGGAGGCCCGGCGCTTTGCCGAGGCGATCGAGGCGGGCTCGCGGCCAACGCTTTGTGTCGTTTCGTTCGTGGAAGCGTCCATGGTGCTGGATTCCCGTTACGGCCCTGCGGGAAGAGACCGATTGGACCGCCTGCTCCGAGAGAGCCGCATGGAGTTGGCGCCCGTGGACATCGAGCAGGCCCAGATCGCCCGTGACGCGTTCCGGGACTTCGGAAGGGGCCGCCATGCGGCGCGTTTGAATTTCGGCGACTGTTTCTCGTACGCGCTGGCGAAACAGCGGAGCGAGGCGCTGCTCTTCAAGGGCGCCGACTTCGCGCACACGGACATCCGCCCGGCCGTCGCACCGTAGGCCGTTTTAGCAGCCTGTGGTGAAACCCAGGCGGCCCAGTTCTCCCGGTGGGGGCTCGAGCGGCGATGCATCCCGCCTGAACCGCGCCGCTTTGCGGCGCTCTGCGTTGCGTTTCGGTCGAAATACACTCGGTATTCCTCCCTCACGCGCCTTGTCAGCCGGGCGCCTCCCCGCTCTCGGCGCTCACCCGGGTTCCACCACAGGCTGCTAGGGCGATCGCTTCGCCCCCCCGGGGTTAGGGTCCGGCTCTCCCAAGAAACAGGTCCGGAAGGAAGAGGGCCGCCTCCGGCCAGAAGGTGACGATCCCCAGCACCACCAGCAGCGCCGCAATGAAGAACACGTTGACCCGCATCACCTTCGATATCTCGGTCTTGGCGATCGAGCAGGTGGTGATGAGCACCGAGGCGACGGGCGGTGTCTGCTGGCCGACTGCGAGGCTCACGGTCACCATCATCCCGAAATGCACGGTGCCGATCCCCGCCGATTCGGCGAGCGGCAGCAGGATGGGCACGAGGAGAACGATGGCCGCGGCGCTGTGCAGGATGGTTCCGGCGAGCAGCAGCACGCCGTTCAGGATCAGAGCGACCGCCCAGGGGGAGTCCGCGAGTGAAAGCACCCACCCGGTCAGCCGCTCGGGCGCCTGCTGGTTCGCCAGGTACCAACCGAGGACTGCCGATCCCGCGACCAGCAGCATGACGACCGCCGTCTGCCGGGCCGATTCGGTGAAGGCGTCGCGGACGGCCGTGAAACCAACGGTCCGGTAGCCGGCGACTCCCATCAGGAGCGCGAGCAGCACCGCGACTGCCGCCGCTTCGGTGGCGGTGAACCAGCCGAGGAAGATGCCGCCGAGGATGACCGCCGGGATCAGCAGCGGCCAGGCGGCGGCCCGGGCGGCGGTGACGGCCCGCGACCAGCGGAAGGGTTCCGAGTCCCCGAACCCGCCCCGGCGGGCGAGCATCCGGCTCACCAGCATGATGAAGGCGCCGGCGAGCACCCCGGGAACGACTCCGGCGAGGAACAGGCGGGCGATCGAGGCCCCCGTCACGGCGCCGTAGAGGATCATCGGGATGGACGGCGGGATGAGGATCGCAATGGTCGCCGAGGAGGAGAGCACCGCGGCGGCAAAAGCGGCGGGATAGCCGCGCTCCTTCATCGCGGGGATCAGCACGCTCCCGAGCGCGGCCGCATCGGCCACCGCCGATCCCGACATCTCGGAGAACAACATGCTCGAGGCGGTGGTGGTCATCGCCAGTCCCCCGCGCATCCAACCGACGATCGAGGAGGCAAAATCGGTGAGGCGGCGGGAGATGCCGGCGTGGTTCATCAGCGAGCCGGCGAGGATGAAGAGCGGAATCGCGACCAGCGGGAAGGAATCGGTCCCGTTGAACAACCGAAGGGGAACGACCACCAGAGGAGTCGAGGTGGTAAGCCAGATGGCGAGAACGGATGCGGCGATCAGGACGTACCCGATCGGAATCCCGACCAGGATGAGCGCCGCCGCCGCGATCAGCGCGGTGAGGATCTCCACTTCTCGAAGATGGGCTCAGTCTTCCGGGTTGCGGAGGACCGCGACGAGGCGCCGCGTCTCCAACACCGCGGTCAGCACTGCGAAGAGCGGGAGCACGAGGTAGAAGGCTCCCATCGGAATCGGCATGGTGATGGCTCGCTCGGTCAGGAACCGCAGCACCAGCACCATGCCGAACCAGGCGATGACGAGGTGGAGGGCGAGCACCGCGGCGTGTTCCAGGATCCGGGCTATCCGCCGCCGGCGGGGCCCCAGACGGCTCACCAGGTCCCGGATCCCGATGTGGGCGCCGTCCCGCCGCGCCAGCACCGCCCCCAGGAAGGTGAGCCAGACGAGCGCGAACCCCGCCAGCTCGTCGTAAAAGCCGAGCCCGGCCCCGAAGCCGTAACGGAGTGTCACCTCGACGAGGCAGAGCGCCGCGATGGCTCCCAGCAGGAGCGAACAGACGACGGCCAGGGGGTCCCGCCGCCTTGCCGGGGTGCTCAGTGTCCCAGTTCTCTCGCCGTCTCGATCCATTCCGTGCCGAACCGCATCTCGTAGTGCTCGAAGACGGGCGCCGCCGCCGCGGCGAAGGCCGGGCGGTCCACCTCGTTCACCGCGAGCTGGTCTTCGAGCTCGGCGAGCAGGCGGGTGTCTTCCTCCGTCAGAAAGTCCCGGAGCCAATCGCCGGTCTCGTGCGCCGCCTGCCGGAGACCGGCCTGCAGGTTCTCGGGAAGACTCTCGAACCAGGCGGTCCGCATGACCGGATAGGCCGGGGTGTAGACGTGGTTGGAGAGCGAAAGGTATTCCTGCACTTCGTGGAGCCGCGCCGCCGTCAACTGCGCAAGCGGGTTCTCCTGCCCATCCACCACCCCTTGGCGGAGCGCCGAAAACACCTCGCCGAAGCTCATCGAGGTGGGGTTCGCGCCGAGGGTCTCGAAGAGACGAACGCGCTCGGGGTCCTTGGGGGTGCGGAGGCGGATGCCTTGAAGGTCGGCGGGGGTCACTACCGGGCGGACGTTGTTCGTGATCACCCGGAATCCGTTTTCCCAAAACGCGAGCAGCGTCAGGCCGTGATCCTGCTGGAGGGTCGCTTCGAGACTCGCGCCGATCGAGCTGGCCGCGATTCTCTCGAAGTGGTCCCGGTCGGCAATGAGGAACGGGAGATCGAAGATCCCGAATTCGGGAGCGACCGAGTGCATGACCGAGGACGGAACGTGCATCTCGAGGGTGCCCAGGCGGAGCCCCTCGAGCATTTCCTTGTCCTCGCCGAGCTGGCCGGTGCCGAAGATGCGGATCTCGACCTCGCCTGGGAAGCGGGTCTCGACCAGCTCCTTGAAATGCCTCGCCCCGTGGTCGAAGGGCGAGCCGGGAAAACCGATGTGGCCCAGCCGGACTACCCGGGGCCCGCCGGCGTCGTCTCCGGCCCCGCATCCCGGTGCGCCGGCGGCGAGTCCCGCGGCGAGGAGCGCCAGAAGCTGGCGGGTCATCCGGGCTCGGGCAAATCCGGAGCGCGTGCGGCGGCCATCGGGCGTCGCTCTGCCGGTCACCGTCTTCGCCTGGTATCGGATGCGGGAACCTGCGAGATCAGGGTTGCGAATCGGTCGTCCCGGTTTCCCCCGTGACGTGCTCCCATAGCTCGAGAGCGTGACGGGTAAGGGCAGGCAGATCCTCACCGAGGAGATATCCGGCATCGATCAACTCGAGCGCCGCTTCGGTGAACCGCCCCAGGTAGTCCTCCTTGCTTGCATAGCGGTCGCTGACGGACGCCCGCGGATCGCCGGCGGCCTGGGCTTCCGCGGCGGTCTTCGGGAACGGCACGAAAGAACCGACCATGCTGGAGACCTCGTCCGGCGGGCCCGACTCGGCGTTGAAGAGGTTCCACCCGGTGTAGGTGGCGAGGGGCACCGCGACTTCGGGCATCCGAATGCCGGCGACCTCGTTCCCGTCCTCGTCCACCGCGGACACCCGAATCGGGAAGCGCTTGCCGATGACTGGCGGCTCCTGGGTCACGACCCCCGTGGTCGCGAAATCCGGGCCGTAGTCGGCGCGATAGGCGTAGTGGACCCGGTCCGAGGTCGCCACCCCGGGAATGTCCGGGAATCCGAGGTTCTCGGCGGCGACCGCCGTGCCCTCCTCGATGCTCGGATACCGGCTCGGTGGGGGAGAGTCACCGCCCCGGGTCCAACCGTCCATTGCCAGCAGCAGGGCGCGCTGTCCCCAGCGGAAGTTGTTGGGATTGGCGCGCTGCTGGCCGATGGTGACGCTGGGAGGGAAACCCGCGGGTCCGTGCTGGGAACTGGCGTACATGTAGACGCGCACATGGTCCGGGATGCGGGCGTCTTCGGTGGCGTCCAACGTGGTGTGGATGAGGCTCGCGGCGCGACCCCAGTATTCGTAGGAGGAGTTCGTGTAGAAGACCCGGGGGTAGAACGACTCGCGCTGCCGGGTGAGCAGTCCCGCGGTCAATCCGGTTTCCGGATCGGTCTGTTCCACGTCGGTGAAGGGGAAGATGTCCGTCGGGTGGAACATGTTCATGTAGGGGTGCGCATCCCTCGATGCCTGGGCGAAGCGGTGGTTGAAGCTGCCACGGCCGCCGCCCGCCACGTCGGCGATCACCGCGTCGAGCACCCGGCGCCCCTTCTCGTCTCCGTTGAACCCGTAGTACATGAACGTCCGCAGGAAGCGCCCGCTCTGTGAAACTCCGAAGCTGATGGCGCTCGTGATGTCGCCCGCGGCGATTCCGAGTTCTTCGGATCCGTCGTGCCGCAGCAGGGTGACGAAGTCACGGATGCCGGCGGGGCCGAGGCCCACCAGCGGCGGGTTGTGCGAGCGGTAGACGACCTCGTAGATGCGGTGCGGCTGGAAACCGCCCTTCAGGTACACCGCGCCGTCGTCGGGCACCACGGAGCCGTTGTCAACCCGACCGAAGCCCCACTGTTCAGGGGGAATGACTTCTCGTTCGTCTTCCACCCGGTGGCGTACCGTCAGGACGTTCACTGCGTCCTCTGGATCCTTCACCCGGTAGGGCCGGTGGTTGCGGTCGGCGAGCGTGTGATGATCGGTGGCGCTTCGGACCACGAAGTCGGCCCGCACCAGACCCTCGATGGCGGAGCCGTCCGGGTTCGTCGCGATCGGTGGGTGCATCCGCATCCGGAGCGGGTCGTCGTCCGGGACGTCCCACTGCCAGCCGAGCCAGAGCAGCGTGAACCCGTGGCGCATCAGGAAGCCGTCGCCGAAGTGCGCTTCGGTCGTCGGCGCGAGGCTTCCCTGCGCCATGTTGAAGTAACCGAGCATCCCCTTCCGCCCGCGGTTGTTCACCTCGTGCAGCAGGGTGCCCCGGCTTTTTTCCATCACCTTGGGGCGGACCAGGTGGAAATCGGCGGACATCTCCACCTTCCCATCGGCGTTTTGCGGAGCGAGCGCGATGTCGGTGATGATCCGGTTGGCGTCGTTTTCGGGATCGAAGGCGAAATGGACGACCCCGATGATCTGCTCGTAGGCGCCGGCCAGGCCGAAGCTCTTGCCCCCGAGCAAATCCGAACGCTCGCGGATTTCGAACCCCACGACCTCGGCGGCGGCGGGGACCGAAAACGCGGTCAGCAGACAGACAAGCGCGAGTGCGATGCGCGCGTTTCCTTTCGACATACCCGAATCCTCCTGGAGGATTGAAGATGGCGAAGATACCGCAGGCCGGCAGCCGGTGGTGGAACCCGCGTGAGCGCCGAGGCCGGCGAGGCCCAGTTCTCCCGGTGGGGGTCCGGTTGACAAGGCGCGTGAGGGAGGAGCCCCCACCGGGAGAACTGGGCCGCGCGGGTTCCACTACCGGCTGCCGGCCCGGGGTGGTCAGACCTCCAGGTAGCGCGCGAGCGAGGCGCCGCGCGGTCGGCGGTTACCGCCGCCCAGTCGCTTCGAGAGATAGACCTTGGAATCGCCGTTGTGGATTGGATGCGGCTCGTACTTGACGACGTCGAAGCGCAGGTGGGTAAGGGTGCTGCGCATCTCGTAGTAGCGGTTCTTGGTCTTGACCACGATTTCCCGGAATCCCTTCTCGATGGCCCACTCTTCCTGGAACTCGTCCAGCGCGCGGAAATGGCCCTGGCCGCGCCAGTCGCTTCGCGTGCCTCCGAGCCAGGCATAGAGAACGCGCTGCCCCGAAAAGCGCACCGACTGCCGGAGCCGTTCCACTAGATCCGCGAGTTCCGGATCCGTCTCCTCGCTCCGGATTTCGTGGGCCACCCGGTAGGACACCGGCGCGAAGCGGTTCGGCTCCTCGGGAAGCTCCGCCTCCACCATGAAGATGCCGTGTTCCCGGCCTTCGAGACGCTCCCGGATCTGCGCCGCCGTCTTCTTGCGGTCGAATTCCCCAAAGAATTCCTCGATGAACTGGATTTCGAGCGAACCGATCTCCAGCGGGTACTGCCGGATGCGGAAGGGCTGGTCCACAGGCTGCTCACCTCAGGGAGCGGCGGGGTGCGGCCACAGGCGTCCGCGTTCCTCGAGTTCCTCCTCGATCCGGAGGAGTTCGTTGTACTTGGCGACGCGTTCGCCGCGGCAGGGAGCACCGGCCTTGATCTGTCCAGCGCCGGTGGCGACCACGAGGTGGGAAATCGCGGTGTCCGGAGTTTCACCGGACCGGTGGCTCAACATCGCTCCGAGGCCCGCCCGGAGCGCGCCCTGGACTACCTGTACCGTCTCGGTCAGCGTGCCCACCTGATTGGGCTTGATCAGGATGGCGTTCGCGGCTCCTTCTGCGATGCCGCGCTGCAGTCGGCTTTCCTGGGTCACGAAAAGGTCGTCGCCCACCAGTTGGACGCGATCGCCGAGGGCCCGGGTCAACGCGGTCCAACCCTCCCAATCGTCTTCGGCAAGGCCGTCTTCAATGGAAACCAGCGCCGGAAAACGGTCGAGCCAACCCGCGTAGAATTCGATCATCGCCTCGGCGGGGATCGGCGGCGCGTCCGGGTGGAAGTGGTAGCCGTTCTCATCGGTGAATTCGTTCGCCGCGACGTCGAGGGCGAGCCCCATTTGCTCGCCGGGCGCAAAGCCGGCCCCCTCGATCGCTTCCACCAACAGGTCCAGCGCCTCACCTGCATCGGAGAGCGCGGGGGCGAACCCACCTTCGTCTCCCACTGCGGTTGAGTGCCCGCGCTTCCCGAGCACGTCACGCAGCTCGTGGTACACGCCAACTCCCGCCCGGAGGGCGTCCGAGAACCCGGAAAATCCGAGCGGAACCACCATGAACTCCTGTACCAGCAGGGCGTTGTCGGCGTGGGCGCCGCCGTTCAGCACGTTGAAATAGGGAACCGGAAGCGTGTCGGCGATCGCGCCGCCGAGCGCCCGGTAGAGCGGCAGTCCGGCGGCCTCGGCGGCGGCTCGGGCGCTCGCCAGCGAGACCGCGAGAATCGCATTCGCCCCCAGCCCGGAGCGATCCTCCGAACCGTCGAGCTCGATCATGAGCCGGTCGACCGTCGCCTGGTCGGCGGCGTCTTCGCCGGCGAGTTCGGGGCCGATCTGTTCCTCAATGGCCGTGATCGCTCCCAGCACGCCGCGGCCGCGGTAGCGGTCCGGGTCCTGGTCTCGGCGCTCGACGGCTTCGTGACGGCCGGTGGAGGCTCCGGACGGCACCGCGGCGCGCCCCCGGGCGCCGCCCACCAGCCAGACCTCGGCTTCCACTGTCGGATTCCCTCGCGAATCGAGGATCTCCCGGGCCGCAATCCGATCGATCCAGGTGTCGCTCTCGTCCATTCGCCGGGTCATGGGTCGTCTTCGACCGTCTCAGGCGGTTCGGCCAATCACGGCCGGGTGGTGTGGTGGCTCTCCCGGTAGTGCTGGCGCAGCAGGTCCTTTCCGCAGTCGTTCCCGTTCGGAGTCCGGATCACCGAGTGGACCTGCTGGCGGGTCGGGACTCTCGGCAGCGGCATGAAGACCATCGCGGGCACGGCGAGCGGGGCCGAAACGAACCGGATACGGCGTTCCCCGAGCAACCCCATGACGCCGCCGAACCTTAACAGCCTGTGGCAAAACCCACGCGGCGTTCGGCCGGCGATGCATCCCGCCCGAACCACTCCGCTTCGCTCCGTTCTTCGTTGCGTTTCGGTCGAAATACACCCGGTATTCCTCCCTCACGCGCCTTGTCGGACGGGCGCCTCACCGACCTCGGCGCTCACGTGAGTTTCACCACAGGCTGTTAACAGCCCGTGGCAAAACCCACGCGGCGTTCGGCCGGCGATGCATCCCGCCCGAACCACTCCGCTTCGCTCCGTTCTTCGTTGCGTTTCGGTCGAAATACACCCGGTATTCCTCCCTCACGCGCCTCGTCAGCCGGGCGCCTCGCCCCCACCGGGAGGACTGGCCGCTCTCGGCGCTCACGCGGGTTTCACCACCGGCTGTTAGCAGCCTGTGGACAAAATGACGCGGCGTTCGACTGGCGCTCGGCCTCCCATTGCCAACACCGTAAGGCCCCCCGGTCAGTTCGTCTTTCGGGGCCGCTGACACCGGTTGCCGTTTGACAAAAAGGGGGTGGCGCGCTTGACTACCGGCATATGGGTTCCCGGAGTATCGGCGGAAATAACCGCCGGGCCGTGTACTTGGCGCTCGGGACGCTGCTGGTTGCCGGCCCCGGAGCCGCGGCCTCGGTTTCCTGGGAACCGCCTGTCGGCTGGGAAGCCAGCGAGGGGGGCTCGGTGGGCGCCGTGTCAGCCGGTGTCGTGGTCCTTTCCCAGATTTCCGGGATGGTGGCGAGCGAGGACGGAAATCCCCTGCCAGGCGCCCTGGTTTCGGTATTCGCTACCGACAGCGAAGACGTAGCGGCCCGCTTTGCGGTAACCGACAAGGAGGGCCGGTTTGAAGTCGGCGAGGCGTCGCCGGGGCTCTACAGCCTGCGTGCCTATCTGGCCGGATTCCTTCCCTCGCCGCGGGCGCAGGTGCTTGTTCGCAGTGGCGCCTCCCTCGCGGACACCCTGCTGATCCAGATGGCGGCCATCGGATCGGAACATGGGTCGGGCACGCTTTCGGAACTCCGCTGGCTGCTCCAGCGGGGACGGCGGAACGTGCTGAAGGATCGCCGTGCCGGGCTCGATTTCCAGAACATCTGGGAGGGGCCGTGGACGGGTGGACCTCGTTTCCCGGCACTGGCTTCGCTCGAGGGCGAGTTCGGTTTCTTCGCGGCGTCGGGTAGCTCGCTCGGGCTCCCGGAGAGCCGGGCGGTGGATTCGAGTATTGCCTATACCCGCTTCGAACTTCCCTCCACGGCCCGTGGAAACTGGGAGGCTGAGGCCCGCTTGATGGAGTCGGCCTTTGCCTCCTGGGCGGCGAATCTCTCGTACAACATGGAGGAATTCGACGGCCACCAGTTCGCTGCCGGGATTGCCTACCAGCGACACGTCTACGGCGATGCGCCGGCCTACCGGCCGCCGGCGGCGCCCATCCTGAACCTGGCTCTGCTCCAGGAACCGCAAGCCGAGTGGGATGGCGCGGCGTTCGTCGCCGATGACTTCACGCTCGGGCGCGCCAGTCTGAGCACCGGTCTGACCTATCGACGCTTCTCCTATCTGACCGGGCACCGGGGCCTCGCGCCTCGCGCGGTCCTCGAGGTCAAGGCCGGACAAGACTGGACGTTGATGGGCGGAATGGCGTCCCGGGTGGACGGCCCGATCGGAGAAGACGCGGCACTTCTTTCCCGGGTGGCGCACGGAGATCTGCTGGCGCTTGATCCCTCGTGGTTCGGTTCGGAGGCTGCTCAGCGGAACACCCGGTATCAGGCCGGAGTCCAATACGACGCGTCCCCGAACCATGTCCTGGCAGCCCGGCTGTTCCGGGAGATAACCACCGACCAGCTCCTCCGGACGTTCGAATCCGGACCGATTTCGGGGGGGCGTTTCGATGTCGTGAACGCTGGCAACTACTCCTCGACGGGCTTCGCTTTCGACTGGATCCGGGACATGGGACCGGTCACCCGGCGGCTTGATCTCGGGGGCCGGGTTTCGTGGCTGGTGGCAGTCGTCCGGAATCCGGGCGGCGAGGCCGGGCTCGAAACGCCCCGGGACCCGATTGGCTTTGTGGGCCCGGGCGGTCCCGGTCTCGCAGATTCCACCCGTCTCCTGCTACCGGTCGGTGAGAGCGCCGTTGTTCAGGACCTATCCGCCGAAGTGGTAGCGCGGCTCCGTCCCTCGGGAACCCGATTGAGCGCCGCGTACCGTGTGATCCGCCATCCCGGTCTCGCGCCGACGCATCCCGCGCTGGAAGCAGCAGACGAGCACACGGCCCGCTTCGACGTTGAGTTGGTCCAGCTCATTCCGTTCGCCGACTGGAGCGGAACCGAGTGGGAGCTTTCCCTGGCGGTTCGCGACCTCTTCTTCCGGGAGATGATGGGACGGTCCCTGCTGGACGAGATCGCGGTGGCCCACGCTCCCAGGCGCGTCGTGGGCGGACTCGCGGTCAGGTTCTGAGGACCGCCGGCCGGGTTCTCCCGGTAGGGGCCTTCAGATCGGCATCGCGGCCGAAGGCCGCGAAACTCACGTCCTATCCACACGTATTGCACTGACCTGGTCGGGGACGGCGAAACCCACGGCTGTGGCCATCCCCCGCAGGGGAGCGAAAGCCTCGCCATCGAGTCTCACGGCTAGCAGCCTGTGGTGAAACCCAGGCGGCCCAGTTCTCCCGGTGGGGGCTCCTCCCTCACGCGCCTTGTCAGCCGGGCGCCTCGCCGCTCTCGGCGCTCACCCGGGTTCCACCACAGGCTGCTCGCGACAGCGGAAGCGCGCAGTCCCACCACCCTCGCGTTGCCGGGCGGGCCGCCGCCCGCTTCCTTCTATCCAATTTGTTGAATCTTCGCGACACCGATCCGTCACATTGGATAAGATGGTGGATCCCGTTGGCGCTCGCGCCGACCGGGATCTGACGATCCGGCATGCCTCCCCTCCGCGGCGTCACCCGCTCCACCCTTGCAGTAGCCGCCACCGCGTTGCTGCTCGCGCTGGCTGCGGCGAATGTCGCCCGTCAGGTGGTCTCGGGGGTCATGGACGACGGCGTTCTTTGGGGCGACGAGCTCGGCCGGGTGGTCGCCATGCGGGTGGAAGAAGGCGGGGCGGGGGACCAGGCCGGAATCGAAGTGGGCGACGCCCTGCAGGTCATGACCGACCGGACCAGTGGAGCGACGATCGAGGTGGACAGCGCTGCCGACGTGCGGACGGTGCTCGATGCCGCTTCGCCGGGCTCGCGGCTCCGCTACGTGCTGATTCGGGAGGGAGAGCGTCGAGGCATGACTCTCTCCGTCGTTCCGCTCCCGGCGGGCAACGTTTCTCTCTATCTGTTCCTGGCGGCGGTGGGCATCTTCGCCGGCGGAGTCGGCACGTTCGTGTACGCCTTCCGCCGCGGCGCCTCGGCCTCCGCCCACTTCTACGGGCTCTGTCTCCTCTGGCTGCTCGCCTTCTCTTTCTCGTTCACCGGCGAATTGGATTTATTCGACCACCTCTACTTCTGGCTGGACCGGGTCGGGGTGTTGTTCTTCCCGCCGGTCTTCCTTCACTTCGCGCTCACCTTTCCGGGCTGCAGCCGGTTTCTCGAGAAGTGGCCCAAACTGCTGCATTGGGCCTACGCGCCGTCCTTCGCCCTGATGGGGCTGTCGGTGGGCTCGCGCATCCTCTATTTCTCCCCGTTCAGTCCGGGTGGCTCCGCCATCACCGGCAGCGAGTTCGTCGTCGACCGGCTCGAGCCGGTCCTGTGGGCCGTGTACTCCCTCGCCGCGTTCGTGGCCTTTGTGGACGCCTATCGCAACGCCGAAAGCGTCACCGTCTCGAAGCAGCTCAAGTGGATCGTTTGGGGCACCGGGGCCGGAATGCTGCCCTTTGCGCTGATCTATGCGGTTCCCTACCTGGGCGGTCTTCCGACGACCCCCGAAATGGAACTTTCCCTCGTCCCGGTGGTCCTGGTGCCGCTGTCCTTCGCGTACGCCATCGTCAAGTACCGGCTCATGGACGTGGAGGTCTTGTTCAAACGCGGAATCCTGCTCACCTCGTTGATGGTCGGTGTCGCCGCCATCTTTCTCGCGGCCTTCCTGGTGGGAACCTTCTGGTTCGGGGGCGACGAGCACTCGCTGGTCATCGCCGTCCTGTCGGCCATCGTTGCGGCTCTTGCGGTTCCCGCCTTCCGCTCCCGGACCGAGCGTTTCATCGACCGGCTGTTCTACCGCGAGCACTACGACTTCCGGCGCGCGCTGGCCCGGCTGGCCGGCGAGATGAACTCCCAGCTCGACCTGGTGCCGCTGGCGAACCGGCTCGTGGAGCGCATCAGCGAAACCTTCCGGATGCAGCGGGTCGCGCTACTCACCGCGGTGCAGGACACCGCTGTTCCGGAACTGAGGGTCGTCGCCGCGCACGGCCTTGACGATTCGCAAGTGAAGGCCGCGGAGAGGTTCATCAGTTCGGCATCGGTGAGAAAGCGCCTGAGCGCGGGCACCATTGCGCGTGCCAACCACATGCCGGCCCCGGTTCGCGAGGGGGTGTGGGTGCTGAACGCCGTTCCCTGCTTTGCCCGGGGTGAAGTGGTTGGCGCCTTCCTTCTCGGGGCCACGGTCGACGGCGAGGATCTGTCCTCCGAGGACCTGGACCTGCTCCGCACCGTGGCGGCGCAGGCAGCTACCGCTCTCGTAAATGCTCGCCTCTACAGCTCGCTCCAGGCCAAGCACGAAGAGGTGGTCGCGCTCCGGGAACAGAGCGAGGACACGATCGAGTCGCTCGCCGCCGGCGTCGTGGTGTTTGACCTCAAGGGCCGCGTCGTCCGCTGGAACCGGTCGATGGAGATCCTCTATGGGCGGAGCCGCCACGAGGTTGCCCATTCCTCTTACGCGGCCGTCTTCCCCAAGAGCCTCCGGCACGCACTCGACGCCGGCCTCGGCGAGGGCTGGCTGGTGCGCAGCGACGGCGGCGGGATCTCGCGCCTCAACCTGAGGGCGGCCGACGGGCGGGACCGGGTAGTGAACGTCAAGGCCGCGCCGTTCATGTCGGGAGGAGGCCAGCGCCACGGCGCGCTCCTCATCTTTGAGGACATCACCGAGCGGGTGGGGATGGAAAACGAGATGCAGCTCCGGGAGAAGATGAGTTCTCTCGGAGTCCTGGCGGCCGGTGTTGCCCACGAGGTCAACACGCCGCTCACCGGCATCTCCAGCTTCACGCAGATGCTCCAGGATCAGACCGACCGGAACGACCCCCGACTGCCCCTCCTCGACAAGATCGAAAAGCAGACGGAGCGCGCTTCAAAGATCGTCAATGGTTTGCTCAACTTCGCGCGGCACAGCCAGACGAACTTTCAGATGGTGAATCTCAACCGCGTCCTCGGCGACGTGCTATCACTCCTGGACCACCAGTTGAAGAGTTCGCACATCCGTATCCGCAGGGAGTTTGATCCGGCGCTTCCGGCGCTCCGAGGCGACGAAAACAAGCTGCAACAGGTTTTCGTGAACCTGGCGGTGAACGCCTTTGACGCCATGCCGGCCGGGGGCTGGCTGACGATCACCACCCGGAGCGAGGGAGGGCAGGTGGTTACCGAAGTGGCCGACACCGGCGAAGGAATCGCCCCCGAAGACATCCGGCGGATCTACGACCCGTTCTTTTCGACCAGGAAAAAAAGCGGCGGGAATGGCCTGGGCCTTTCGATCAGCTACGGAATCGTCCAGGAGCACGGCGGCGTCATGGAGGTCGAGAGCGATGTCAGCAGCGGCACCCGCTTCCTGATCCGCTTCCCCGCGGCGGCCTCCGCGTCTGAACGTCCCGGCGGGGAGGTTTCTTCCACTCCGGTTCCGAGAGCCACCGGTTCGCGCGGAGCGGAGACCGGACGATGACCCGAAACCGCGGGACCGTCCTCGTTGTGGACGACGAGCAGGTGATGCGGGAGATCCTCGAGGCGCTCCTTCGCCAGGCCGGATACTCGGTGCGCCTGGCGGAAACCGGCGAAGAGGGGATCCGGATCGTGGACCGGGAGCCCATCGATCTGGCCGTCGTGGATGTGATGCTGCCGGACATCTCCGGGCTGAAGGTGCTCGAGCGGCTCCGGGAGATCGATCCGGAGATCAGCGTAGTGATGCTCACCGCCTTCGCCTCGGTGGAAACCGCCGTGACCGCGATCAAGTGCGGGGCCTTCGACTACCTGACGAAGCCGTTCAAGAACGACGAAGTTCTCAATCTCGTCGGCAACGGAGTAAGACAGCGGCGTCTTGCACGCGAGAATCGTTCCCTCCGGGAGCAACTGGTTCGCCGCGAACGCTTCGAGGAGCTGATCGGAAAGGCGCCACGCATGCAGGAGGTGTACGCCCTCATCGAGCAGGTCGCCGCATCCAGAGCCAACATTCTGGTCACCGGCGAGAGCGGCACCGGCAAGGAACTCGTCGCGAAGGCGATCCATCGCCTCAGTCCGCGCAAGAAGCGGCCGTTCGTCACCGTCCATTCCGGGAGCCTCCCGCCCGAACTTCTCGAGAGCAACCTTTTCGGCCATCTCAAGGGAGCGTTCACCGGTGCGGTGGCGCCCAAGAAGGGTCTTTTCGAGATTGCCGATGGCGGCAGCATCTTCTTCGACGAGATCGGCACCGTGCATATGGATACCCAGGCGAAGTTGCTGCGGGTGATCCAGGAAAAGGAGTTCATGAATCTGGGAGGGGTGGAGACCATCAGGGTGGACGTGCGGGTGATCGCCGCCACCAACACGGACCTGAAACGGCTCGCCGAACAGGGCAAGTTCCGTGAGGATCTCTACTTCCGGCTCGACGTCATCAACATTCACCTCCCGCCGCTTCGGGATCGCCGCGAGGACATCCCGGCGCTCGCCAATCACTTCCTTCGCAAGTACGGGGGAGAAAACGGGAAGACCCAGCTTGCGTTCTCGTCCGACGCCATGCAGGTGTTTCTCGACTGCCCGTGGCCGGGAAATGTGAGGCAGCTCGAAAACGCCGTGGAGCGCGCGGTGGTGCTGACGCCCGGCAACGATATCGGTGCTTCACTCCTGCCCGACGCCGTGAGGAGCAAGGTTTCCCGGGCTTCGGTGTCTTCGGTCCCGCCGCTCGAGGACGGGGTGACCCTCCGCGAGTACATTTCCGAGGTGGAACGGCAGTTGCTCCTCGAAACCCTCGACCGGGTCGGCGGGATTCAGAAGCGCGCCGCCGAGGTACTGGGTCTGAAGCCAACCACCCTCAACGAGATGCTCAAGCGCCACGGCATCCGGTTCAGCCGGCGCGCTCCGGAGACCTTCGGGTCCGTTCTTCGACAGGTATAGCCAATGTTCCCGACAGCGAAACGGACCGTCCTCCTGGCCTTCTTGCTGGCGAGCCTGCCGGTGATGGCGAGGGCCGCGCAGGAGGAACTCAGCCGCAACGAGAAGATCGAACGTCTGCGGGAAGATCAACGCAAGTGGCTCGAACAAGAGGTGAACTACATCATCACCGACCGTGAGGAGGACGTCTTCCTCAGCCTTGAGACCCTCGAAGAGCGGACCCGATTCATCGAGGTCTTCTGGGAAAAACGCGATCCGTACCCGGCGACCCCCGAGAACGAGTTCAAGGACGAGCACTACACCCGGATCGAATACGCGAACAAGTACCTCGGCAGGGACACCTTCCGCGATGGCTGGCGGACCGACCGGGGCCGCTACTACATCCTGCTCGGCGAGCCCCGCGAGCGGCATGCCTTCGACGGCTACAACGAAGTGGTCTCGAGCGAACTCTGGTTCTACCAGGGCGACGTGTCGAAAGGATTGCCGTCCTTTTTCTATCTCGTCTTCTTCAAGCGCCACGACATCGGGGAGTACCGCCTCTATCACCCGGTGGTGGACGGGCCGCAGTCGCTGGTTCGAGGCCAGTACACCCAAGGAGGCGGGCCGGAGGGCAACGTCCAGGCCTACCAGACCCTGCAACGGATTGACGCCGAACTCGCGAACGCCTCCCTCTCCCTGGATCCTTCGGAACCGGGGGACTGGACGAGCGGCAGGGCCTCGCTGGCGAGCGACCTGCTGATCGCGCGGGTCGAGGATTCGCCCCGGCGCGCCATCCGCACCGACTACGCGGACGCGTGGCTCCGTTACCGCGATCGGGTCTCGGCCGACTATTCGTTCAACTTCGTCCCAAGTCGCGGGGTGTTCGGAATCACCGGGGGACCTCTCGGTACTCCCTTTGTTCACTACAGCGTCGAGATCGATCCTCAGAACTTCACTCTCGAGACCGACGAGGACCAGACGAAGTTCTACACGACCCTCGACATCTCGGTCGAAGCGGTGAACGAGGACGATGTGACGGTGCTGGCGATCGACCGCCCGGCCTATCTGGAGCTCACCAGGACTCAGGTCGAAGGCATTCAGGGTTCGCCGTTCGCGTACCAGGACAGCGTGCCGCTACTACCCGGCACGTACGACCTGAGTGTGATCGTTCGAAACCGCGCCGCGGCGCAGTTCACGGTTGCCGAGACCACGATTGACACCACGCGTCTGGGCGCCGCGGCTGGGTCGTCCCGAATTGCCGGCATCATCGCGGGGTTCGACGGCACCGATCTGGTGCAGGCGCCGAGCCCCGAAGCGATTCGCACGTTTCAGGTCGGAAGCGTCCGGATCCAGCCGGCCGCGGATGGCCTCTTCGCCCTCGGAAACACCCTCTACGCCTTCGCGCACGTGATGGAAGCCGGGGACGGTCAGCAAATGCGTTTCCAGATTCTTGCCGATCTCTCCGGCAGTCCGGAGGGAGAACCACTCACCGAGCTGGTGGTGGCCGTTCCCGACCCGGGAGTCGTCCTCGGTCGTTTGCCGCTGGATCTTGGGGTCGGCGGAAGCTACTGGCTGCGCGGGCGGCTCGAGGATGAAGCGGGGACCCTGCTCGATCAGCATGATCGGCGGATCCAGGTTTCCCCCCGGGCGGGTGTCCCGCGCGCCGGCTTCGTTTTGCGCCGCGGTTTCAACCCGGAAACACCAGGGCTGCTGGCGCTCGTTCGCGGCGACCAGTACCTGACGCTTTCCCGTTTCGACGAGGCGCTGGGCGAGTACGAACTCGCGGTGGCCTCCGGGAATCCGCAGTTGCCGGCCGCCCGTTGGAAGCTCGCCCACGGCTACGTGCAGACGAGTCGGGTGGCCGAAGCAGCAGCCCTGCTCGAGCCGATGGTCGAGCAGTTCCCCGAGGTCTTCGAGGTAGCCAGCGGGATGGGTTTCGTTCGCTACTTCCAGGGCCGCTACCAGGAGAGCGTGACTCATCTGGAGCACGCGCTCGGACTGCGCACCCCGGGATTTGGGTTGTTGAACGTCCTCGGAGACGCCTACGCTCAGGTCGGACGGCTCGATGAGGCGCGCACCATCTTCCAGCGCTCGCTGGAGTTGAATCCGGAGCAGCCGTTCCTTCGGGAGCGCCTCGCCGAGATCAGCGCACCGCCCCGGCCTCGCGAATAACGCTTTTCCACCCGAGCGACGGGGACCCAGGGGACCGCCGGTCCGCCGCCAGCGGCGGCCGACGGGAGACGCAGCGTGTAGCGACGTTTTTTGTCATTTCCTGGCGCTAGTTTGACGGTTAGGCATTGCCCTGCGACACAAGGAATGCAGGCCGCCGAAGGAGAAGACAAATGGTCGATTTGCGCGCGGACTGCCTCAGGTTCTGTTTTCCCGCAGTCCATCAGGAGGCAGCGTGTTCGATTTCCTTTCAGCGCACCCTGCGGATCCCGGACGACAACAGGTCGCACCCCTTGCCGCCGGGTCTGGACAGATTTCCTCTGTATCCCGTGGACTACTGCGGCGAGCGGCTCCCAACGCGTTGGAGGGAACATGGCGGAATCTTCATGCCCCTGTATCAGGCGGAAGCGCTCTGGGTCAGTTTCGAGTTCCCGGGGTATCCGATGGCCATCAAGGTAGCCGCCGGAAAGGTCGACGCGCTCACCGGTGAGCCCTTTCGGAACGGGCTGACGGAGCGGCCGCAGGACTACTTGGTGATTCCGGGGCAGCCGTGGCTGGATGGCTTCTGTGTCCAGGAGGGGCTCATCCGCCAGTTCGTAGCTATGCCGCTGGGCGAGGGCTATACGGCCGAAGAGCAGTTGACCGGGACTTCGGAGCACGGCGGCCTGCAGATCGTGGTGTACCCGATGAAGGCCGACCGCTACGCAGAACTGAAGCGACACGAGGTTCTCCGATGTGATCTGGACATGCTCGAGGGGTTGAGTTCCGGACCGCAGGAAATGGGACTGGCGCCCGGCGGGCTGATGCGTCAAGAGATCTTTGAGGACAGCTACGGATTCGACGTGTGGGACCAGGAGGTTCGGTCACGCTGCTTCGTGCATTTGCTTAACAGCGCGCAGTTCTGCAGCGTGACCGGCGCTGCCCCGCCCCACGAGCCGCCGAATGCCAAGGAATACAACGAGGCCGGGCTGCCTTGGTTCGAGTACTACGATGCGGAGCGGACGGCTTTGCGGGGCGCGCCACGTCTGGCGCGTATTGACAGTCTGGCGGTGCGCCGGCTGAAGGAAGGTGCGGCACCCCTCGAGGCCGATACGGGCGGGGAACCCGGCCGCGAGCAAATCGTGCCGCTGGGCCCGAAGCCTCACCGTGTTCGGGAGGGAAGCGACTGGTAGTCGGCGCTCGTCGCGCGCCTGCTTCGGCTGAGGTGCGCCATCGGTACGGGGAGTGGCGGAACGAGCAAGCTGTGGGGAACTCCGGGTCAGAACCGCAGCCTCACCCCGACCCGCGCGACGCGTGGCGGCAGGATCCCGACCACCGCGCCGAAGGAATCGTCGCGGGATCCCTCGCCTACCACGCTGTTCAGGTTCAGCGCGTTGAACACATCGAGATACGTCGAGAACTCGGCCGCTCCCGGCAGGCCGAGGCGGTGGTCCAGGCGGAGATCCAGCAGCGGCACTGCCGGCGACCGGGTTGTACCCGGGGGTTCGACGATGACCTCGGTGCTGCCCTGGGGAAGCGGTTCTCCCTCCAGCGTTTCGGTGAAGATCACCGACCGGTAGTTCGGCCAGCCCGAGTGCGCCCGGAGGGAACCCGCTAGCGCGAAGCCCCAGGGAAGCCGGTAGCTGCCGGACATCCGGGCGATGAAAGGGCGATCCCAAAAGGTGCGGCCTTCGTGCAGGTCGCCGTGGTTGGGGTTGTTGAGGAGTGGACCGGGGAATCCGGTGCCCTCGTCGATCTGATCGCCCGGCCCCGGCAGCCAGCCGATCGAGCGGCTTAGGGTGACGGAGGCGAGAAGTTGCCACCCCGCGGCGTAGCGCTTCCGGGCCTCCAGGATGAGCCCCCGATAGCTGGACCCGATGCCCGGGTTGTACAACCGGAAGCGGCTCTGTCCGAGCGTAGCGGGATCCTGAAGCCAGAGGTTGATCGGGACGTCATCGTCGCTGCCCCGGACGAAGTCGCGGCCCGGGTCGAGGTGGGGAACCGGATGCCAGGCGCTCTCCGGGACGCCGATGTCGGTGTCTTCGACGAGGTCGCGCTCGCGGCGCAGGATGCCGGTGAGGCCAAGCGTGATTCCGTAAGGGATCTCACGATGGATCCCGAGCGTCAGTTCGTCGGTGACGGGCTGCCGGAGGTCGGGATCGACTTCGTTCCGTACGGGGATGAAGACGCTGAGGGGTCGGTTGAAGTCCACCTCGCCTTCGTCCACCAGGGCATTGAAGTTCCGGTCGTCGAAGCGGAATTTCGCGGACGCCCGAGCGTTGGGGTTTCCGTACGCAGGAACGCTCAGACCCAGTTGGTGAAGGTAGCGCCCGGCACTCAGCCGGACTTGCGTGCGGCCGTCTTCGGTGAGCTGGTAGTTGACGCCGAAGCGCGGAGCCACCCCCACCCATGAGACGAGGGACGATTCGCCGGTCGTCTGCCGGGGGATCCCGAAGTTTCGGAAGGCCTCGCTCCACGGTCCCGGTTCGTTCTCCTGGTCCGGGTATCCGGCCCCCCACCAGTCGGCGCGCAGTCCGAACTCCAGGACCATTCGTCCGCGGACGAGGCTGTCCTGGGCGAAGAGTCCGACGTTTCGGGTGAAGTTCCGGACGGCCACCGGATCGCTGTAGAGCGTGACCTCGATGGGCCGCACGCGGTCGTGGATATAGACGATCCCGCCGTGCAGGTCATGGGTGGTGCGTCCCGGGTTCACGGTGGTCTCGAACCCCACCTTGAACTCGTTGGTGCCGCCGAAGAGGCCGTCCCGGAAGAGGGTGGCGGTAGCGCTCGCCTGCCACCGGTCGCGTTCGTAGATGGTGTTGGTACCCGAACCTCCGTACCAGATGCCGGTGTTCAACTCCCAGCGTGAGACTTCGGGTTCTCGGTCGGGCTGCTGTCCGTAGGGGAAGTAGAGATCCAGGCGGCTGGCGCGGGCCTCCACGAGCAGCGATTCGCCGAATACGCCGGACCAGGAGATCTGTCCCAGCGCGGTGACCGAGTCCTGGTGGAAGGTTGTTTCCGGTCGGGGACGGAAAAGACTCGCCCCCCGGTAGGGCCGGAACTTTCCGTTTCGGTAGAAGAAAACCCCGATCTCGTGCCCCTCGGCCACCCGCACGCTGCCCCTGGCCAGCAGGTTGTCGAGTTGTGTGAGGTCCACACCGGGTTCCCCATCCTCGAAGAAGAACCCCGGGAGGAAGGGTTCCACCCGGAACCGGGAATAGTTGAAGTAGAACCAGGCGCGGTCACGCCGCAGGGGACCGCCGAGTTCCGCGCTCCCGTCGAAGAGCGCCTTGAGACGGTTGGCCTGCCCGACGCCCCGGGCGCGGAGCGCGTCGTCGAGGTTTTGCGCCTGGAAGCGTTCGTGTTCGTAGAAGAAGCTGCCGCTACCGGCGAACCGGTTGGTGCCTCTCCGGGTGACGATGTTCAAGAAGACGCCCGGGGTCTGGATTTCGGCGCGGTGCCCCGCCGTCGAAACCTCTACTTCTTCGAAGCTGTCGAAGGAGTAGTAGGCGATGCTCGCTCCCATCGCCGCGGGGTCTGTCACGTTCACGCCGTTCAGGTAGTACTGGTTCTGCGTCCATGCCGAGCCCGCCGCCGAAAAGAGGGACTGCTGGCCGCTCTCGGCTCCCCCCACGTTGATCTTGGACATCATGATGCCCGGGGTCTGTTCCAGAACGGTCCAGATGTCTCTGCTATTGGGCAGATCCTCGAGCATCGGCCGGTCGACGGTTTCCCGGACTCCGCTGCCGCGACGGTCGAGGGGCCGCCGGGAGACCGCCGCGACGCTCTCGGTGATGCCGGCAAGCCCCAGTTGGAGTCGGACCTCGATGATGGAACCGGCGTCCACCACCACCTCGGCGGGTGGGGAGTCCTCGAATCCGGGGTGCCTCGCCGTGATGCTCCAGGCGCCGGGTTGGAGGCCGGCGAAACCGAACCGCCCCGATGGCCCCGCGGCCTGTTCGCGTCGGATTCCACGTCCGACGAGTACCAGCGATACCCGGGCGCCGGGCAGGACACCGCTGGTAGCGTCGAGCACGACGCCGTCCACTCCGCCGGTTGGTTGCGCGAGACCAGGCGCGGGAAAGGCCACCAGCAACGTGGTGAGGGCAGCCGCCGCCAAATGGATGCGCCAGACCGGCGGCGCGGCGGAGAGGGAGGGATTCGAACCCTCGGCGCGGTTTCCCGCGCAACTGCTTAGCAGGCAGCCCTGTTCAGCCACTCCAGCACCTCTCCAGCGCCCTCCCAAGGCGAAGGTTTCACCGCCGGGACAGGGATGGTACACCGGAGATGTGGTGCGCGCGCCAGAGCGGCGTACCTCCCCGAATCCTGCTATCCTCATGCATTCCCGCGAACACTGGGAAGTCGTCCAATGGCAGGACACACGGCTCTGGACCGTGGAATCGGGGTTCGAGTCCCTGCTTCCCAGCCAGCCGGGTGTGGGCGGACAGGGCGCCGGCTCGAAGGGGGCCCCAAGCCCACAGGCGAAGGAGATCTCCCATGAGAAACAACACCACTCGCAAGGCCGGACTCGTTGCGCTCGGCCTACTGTTCGTCGCGCAAACGGCAATGGCTCAGATGGGTACCGGTCGTGTCTCCGGGACCGTGAAGGATCAGGAGGGAAGCCCGATCGAGGGAGCCACCGTCACGGCGAATGCCGGCGATTCGGGGCGGCTCCTCGAAGCCACCACGGATGAGCGCGGGCGCTGGGCGATCCTTGGTTTCCGGTCCCGTGCCTACGATTTTTCGGTCCAGGCACCGGGGTTCATGCCCTACAACTATCAGGCGCCGATGAGGCAGGCGGGCAAGAACCCCGACATGGACCTCATCCTCGAGCGAGCCCAGATGGGCCGGTCAGCAGGAACAGGTGGGGGCCTTATTGCGGAGGCTCAGGAACTCCACCAAGCCGGGCGGTACGACGAGGCGCTCACGATGTACGACGAGGTGCTCTCAACCGATCCGACGGTGTACCAGATCAACCTGAACCGGGCCGCGGTGCTCCGCGAACTGGGACGACCGGACGAAGCCAGGGCGGCATACCAGGCCGTGTTGGAACAGGATGCCCAGAACGCGGCGGCGCTCGTGTCGCTAGGCGAAATGGAGATGGCCGATGACGACATGAATGGGGCGCTCGAGTACTGGGAAGCCGCCGTGGACTCCACCGCGGATGAGGTCATCCCTTACAACGTGGCGCAGATCTCCTTCCAGAACGGTGAGACGGACAAGGCGATCGAGTACTACATGATCGCCGCCGACCGTCGGACGGATTGGGCCGAGCCGTATGTCCAGATCGGCATCGTCTATCTGAACAAGGGCGATTTCCCGGCGGCGGCCGAGCAGTTCGAGATGGCGATCGAGGTAGAGCCGGACAGCGCCGCCGCCGCGCAGGCGCAGGCGATGCTGGACGCCCTGCCGAAGCCGGAGTAACGGCGCGCCCCCGGCGGGGCGTCGTCCGGCGGCACGATCCCGTCCACGGAGGGATGGCCGAGCGGCTTAAGGCGGTGGTCTTGAAAACCACTGACCCGAAAGGGTCCGGGGGTTCGAATCCCCCTCCCTCCGCTCGACCAAGGGGTCCCAAAGGGGGGCGCCCGATCGTCTTGGTGCTGAGCAGTCGAGCTGTTGACGGGACATGCCCCCCTTCGGGACCCCCCGGCGCTGCGCGCCGGAATCGCAAATCCCTCCGGGATTCGCGATTCGAGCTGTCTTTTTGTGAAAGGGGGGCGTGCCCCCCTTTCACACTTTCCCCCCGGTCACGCTGGCAGCGAACAGAGTTCGCTGCCATCTGTTTTTTTGCGTATGGCAGTACGCGTGTGATGGCGCAAGGGCCAGGGAACGCCGACCTCCTGGTCGGCACAGCCCGCCAACGGCGGGCGAGAGCGCGTGCGGCTGACAGGCAGATGGCGCGTAGGCGGGGAAGAATGCGTAGTGCCGAGCGCGAAAAAGCGCGGGGACGGCTTGGAACGCCGACCTCCAGGTCGGCACCGCCCGCCGAAGGTGGGCGGGAGCGCGTACGGCTGACCAGGCAGATGGCGCGTAGGCGGGGAAGAACGCGTAGTGCCGAGCGCGAAAAAGCGCGGGGACGGCTTGGAACGCCGACCTCCGGTCGGCATCGCGCGGGAGCGCGAAACCAGCGCTGATGACGCTGCGCGCCGCCGATGTGAGTGTCCCACCCTCTCACAATCCCGGATGGTGCGACCGCTCACCGCCTTCAGCAGCGAAAGCGCGCCGTGCTGCGTTGGTGTTGGGCGCATGGCTACGTCGAGCAGAACGTGGCGGGGGAAGAAATCGAGGGCGCGCTGCCGGCCATGCCGGCCGTCAAGGAGCACTTCCGGGCGCTGCCCTTCGGGGAGGTTGGGGCCGCCCTGGAGACCGTGGAGACGTCGAGGGCGAGTCTGGCCGGTGAAGCGTTGCCTCCGCTTTCTGGTGCTGGCGGCGGCACGATCCGGAGAAGCGCGGGGCGCGACCTGGGCGGAGGTGGACTTCAAGGCGAAGGGATGGCGGATTTCCGGCGAGCGAATGAAGGGGGACCGGGAGCACCGCGTCCCGCTGTCCGACGCGGCGGTTGCCGTGCTGGAGCGCGCCCGTGCCGTGGACGATGGGAGCGGACTGATCTTCCCGTCGCCGCTGAGGCCGGGCCGGCCCCTCTCCCCGATGACACTGACGAAGATCCTGCGGGACCAGGGTCTCGCCGACCGGGCAACCGTTCACGGGTTCCGAAGCGCGTTTCGCGACTGGTGTGCGGAGACGGGGAAGCCCCGCGAGATCGCCGAAGCCGCGCTCGCCCATACCGTCGGGGGAGTGGAGGGTGCCTATTTCCGAAGCGATCTCTTCGCGCGACGGCGGGTGCTCATGAACCAGTGGGCGGCGTTCCTCAGTGCGACCGACAGCAAGGTGGTCCGGCTCTATGGGTCAGCAGTGTCGGCTCGCTTGGCAGGCGCTGGTCCGGAAGTCGCGTCGGGGTGCGGCGCCATCCTGGAGAATCCCGGGAGACTAGGCGAGTGCCCGTCCCGGAAACTTACGCGCCACGGGTCCCCACCCAGCCGCCGAGCGGTCACGTGGAAAGGCGGACCGCTGCATTGCAAGCCCTTGGCTGGTCGAAGTCTGACGCCGAGTGGCTTGTCGTGGTGTGCCTTCACTCCGGGGTGTTCACCCGACGCCAGTACCAAGACTGGTATCACCGTGACAAGCACGCCGCCAGCCGCTTTGCGCAGCGCCTGACGGCTGCCGGGGTCGCGCGGGAACACCCCCTCCCGGGGCGGCTTACACCGGCGCGGTTCTGCCACGTCTTCGGACGAGGCCCTTACCGCGCCCTCGGCATCGAGAACGCGGGGCAGCGCCGCCTCGGATCGCCGGCCCTGCTCTGGCGCCGGCTGCTGGCGCTGGACTGCCTGCTCGCTTACCCCGACGCGGACTGGCTCGCGACCGGCCCGGAGAAGGCGCAGCACTTCCTCAAACGCGGCATCCCCGAAGACATCTTGCCGCAGCGCTTCCGCGGGGACCACGCCTTTCGCCACGCCGCTCTGAACCCCATCACCGATGGGAACGACTAAGTGAGTTTTGTCTTTCCCGACCCCGGCCATGGAACCAACCGAGCGCTCCGCTACTGGGCCGCCGATCATCAACTGCTCTGGTGCTTCCTGCGTGCCGATGGAGTCAAGGTCGAAGTCGTTGTCTCGATCCGCGACGACGCCTTGAAGGAACTCTACGAGAAGACTCTGTTCGGTTGGACCCCGGCCGCCTTCGCGTTGAACGAGGATGAACTTTCGTTTCTGCACGCGATCCAAGCGTCGCGCCGACATCCGGACCCGGACGACCTGGAGGAATGGCTCGGCCTGGAGGAGGCGAACGAGATCGAGGCGCGGCTAATCGCGCGGCAGGACGGCTCCGTGGCGCGGATCGACCGTTTCACGATCCATGTCGCGGACCGACTGAGCGACTTCGGCATCGGCATCTGATCTCTCGGCTTGGCCGGGGCGCTGATGGAATGAGACTAGAGACTCTCTCGCTTGTTGCGCCGCTTCACTCGCCGAAATGTGCATGAGTCCGCCAAGGCCAGCGTGTGGTCTTGACGGGTGCCGGAACAGAATTCGGCGTCACTCTTGGGACGGTAGCGACCCCCGTTTTCTTGTCGAAAAACTGCCCCGATGGTGAGTGCTTGTCGCACTCTCCCTTTCCGGGGCGGTCGCTACCGTCGCCGCCGTCGGCGGCCAATGATCCCTGCGGGAAGGGGTTGGGAGCGGCGTCACCACACGTGTTCACCCGCGTCAGAGGCGTGACGGCCGTTACCCGGGACGGTAACCGCGACGCGGATCGAACTCGTGTTCCGTTGCCCTACTTCCGACGGCCGGTGCCGTGACGGTGGCGGTTGGGGCGTGGCAATCAGGTTCCAATCAACGAGGACGGCGAGTGCATCGCCGCGCTGGATACCGTCCGGGACCGCTAGCAGCCATCCCGGAACTGGACTGCCCGATCATCGCCCCGGCCGAGGTCGCAGAGATCTACGGGACCGTGGAGGTCTTTGACTGCTCAGAGTGGGACCACGCCTGCCAGCAGGAAGAGGACCGCTGGATGACGACAAAGGAAATCGTCGACCTGGTGGACGCGAGGACTCCGAAGCCGAACCGTCCTTCGACCTACCGGAAGGCGCGCTAGTATGCGCCGCCAAGAGCTACTTCAGGCCGGGGCATGATTGCCTGCCCGGATTTCTCAGCCACTCTTGCTCCGGGAAATCAGGTTCAACTCCTGACGGCCTAGGAAGCAGCACCTCACTCCCCTGGACCCTGCCACCCCTACGGGGTGGTCAGGGTCCACGTATTTCAAACTGAGACACTACCGAATTGGAAGAGGAGACGAAGGATGGGAAACGTCGCGCTGGATCTCGGAGTAGTAACGGTGAACTTCCTGACCGGGGAAACTGCGGAGGCTCGCGCAGAAGGCAATAACGCTGCTTGGCACTGTCCCTGTGGTCACCCCCTGCCTCTGTTGGGACGGTGCTATTTCCAATTCGGGCATGACTGCCACACCCCCTGTCCGCACTGCGATCGTGTTTACAAGGTCATTGGTGACGAAAACAAGCGAGCGGTGAGCGTGGCGGAGATCGGCCCGCCCTAACTCGAAATCTCTCCCCAAGAGCCTGTTCCGCCGGATTCCTGCCCCGTGTGCGGGAGCCGGCTGATCGACGACGCGGTCTGGCTCCCCGAGTACGCGCAGTTTTTGGTGACGTGTCCCTGGTGCACCACCTTCACGATCTCTCGTGGATTGGCTCGGATCTTCGCAACCGAACTTCGTGGCTCCCCGGAGCTCGCGCGGCTCTCATGCTATTTGCGAGACCCCGAGAACGAAGATGATCGTGAGGTAACTGAGGACTCCTGGCAGTGTATGTGCGCGGAAAAATGAGACTGGTACGGCCTCTCCGAACTTGGTACGGTGGTCCGCATGAGCACCATCACTCTGCCCCGTAACCTCCAATTCCTGTATGAAGCACAGCTAGCCCACTTCGAGGCGCGCGCCCTGGGATGCGACCACTGGCGCCCCGACACGAACGATCTGCGGCAGGTCAGCGTCCACGTCAACGGCTACTCCAGGAGAGTGCTGCGCCGGGCCGCCTACGTGGGTGCCCTCAATGAAAAACCAGCCGTCTATGAACAACTGATCCGACCCAAATTTCAAGGTGGAGCCTTTAACCGGACCCGCTCGGTGAATCAGTACTTGACGCACTGGATCTACCCCTACACTGGGAAATTCCATCCCCAGATGGTCCGTGCGCTGCTCAACATCGTGGGCGCGCAGCCCGGAGCCGTTGTGCTGGATCCCCAGGTGGGGAGCGGAACGACCGCACTCGAGGCATCCCTGCTCGGGATCCGTTGCATCGGCGTCGACATTTCGCCCCTGTGTGTGCTGCTGACCCGGGTAAAGACCCGTTCCGTTGAAGCCGTGGACCGGATCAAGGCTCGCGTCCAGACGCTGCTAGCGGAGAACATCCTAGATCCGAACGATCCCTCGCTCGATGCTGCCGACGATCCCATCGTCAGGGATTTCGTCCGGATCGCCCGCATGACGACCCTGAGCGACGTGGCACGGCGGAAACGAGATGGCCATGTGTGGCTCCGCAGAAACCTGTCGGCCATGCTGGCCTCAGTGGAAGCCCACGCCCTCGCGCTCAAAACGTTCGGCATCACTCCCGGCCGCACCTCGGCCATCCGCGGGGACGCGCGAAATCTGCGCGCAGTCGGAATCGAAGACCAGACGATTGATGCGGTGGTGACTTCTCCCCCCTACTCGATCGCCCTCGACTACGTGAAGAACGACGAGCACGCACTGCGCGCCCTTGGTGTTGATCCGGCGGTCCTGCGAGAAGAAATGACGGGAGTGCGTGGAGGGGGGCCCAAGCGCAAGCTGGCCCTTTACGCCGACGACATGCGGGGAATCCTTCGGGAGGTGGCACGCGTCCTGAAACCCGGGGCCAAGGCAGCCTTTGTCCTCGGAGACGCCACTGTTGACGGCCAGGAATTGAAAACGACCACGGAAATGGGAGCATGGGCCAAGGAGGTGGGCCTTCAGCCCTTACAGAGGATTCGGAAAGCGATTTTCGGACTCTACGGCCCGATGAAGGATGAGTGGATCCTGCTGTTCCGAAAACCTTGACCGCCCATCCTCCTCGCCACCGCCCGCGTCAGCCCGGCGGACTCGCCACACCCGAAACGAGGGCACAAGGGCCCCCTCAGAGACTCAAGATTTGGACACGCGGATGGCCCGGCGCCGTCTTCGCTTCTTCTTGGTGGCGGCTGGAAGCGGCGCGCGCATCCGCTCGTAGAGCGTGAAGAGGTGCTCGACCCGCTCCCGTTCCCAGGAGAACTTGCGGGGCCGATATGGGCGGTCCACCGCGCGGTCGAGCGCCTGGTGGGCGCGCCGCAGGTCGACCGGATCCGGACCTCAGGGGCAGAATTGCGGCACCATCGCGGTGCCGGTGACATCCTGGCCGTCGGAATAGCCTGTGGATCGGGACGGACGGTCGGCTATACGGATCCCGCTATAAGAGCCAGACGGCAGATCCGCTTCCGTCGAACTGCGAAGTTGCCGAGGCGGTTCGGCGCGCAAACGAACTGCGGGAGGCCCTCAAGGTGATTCAGGGCCGGATTGCCAAGTTCTCCTAACGCCTGTCGCGGCGCTTGCGCCGATGGGCGTCGCGTCGCCGCTCTTGCAGCGCGTAGAAGCTCCCGAACCCGGCGACTAGGCCAAGGGCCATGGCGATCCGAAAGTCGGCTCGGAACACAACGGCGATCGTGAAGAATGCGGTTAGCCCGACGATTGCAACTATCTCGTTAGGCACTACGGGCGGGAGGCTTTCGGGGTTTCGGGCCGCGTTCCTTCCGGGCCGCCGGAGTGGTCAGGACGCGCGTGGTGACCCGCTCCATTTCGGCCCAAGTCGGCTCCGTCTCGATGGGAATTCCGGGCGCCGGGCTGGCGCCTCTCCGTCATTCCTGCTTCCCCTCGTCCTCATCAATGGACTGATTCGTCAAGCGGAGCAGTTCATCTCGTAGGATGATCCGAAGCACTACGGGAAGCTCCTCCCGCTTCCGACCAAATTTGTAGGCGCACTCTGCGATCTTTGTTGCCCACTCATCCAGGCTCTTCTCGACATGGGTAACGGAGAACTCGTCAATCTGGAACGGCTTCATGCCATCCACGGCTTCTTGTAGCTTCGGCGCAACCTCCTTGGCCCATTCCCGCGCGTTGAGGCAGTTGGCGATTTCCTCCCCTAGGTCGGTCAGGCCAAGCGGGCTCTTCCCTGCCGCCAGCGGTGGAGGCAGCCGCTCAAAAATCTTCTTGATGTCGCCCCTGATCTCCTTCATGAAGTCCTGAATTCCAGACCGATCACTGTTGACACTGGCGACCCAATAGACCGCTCTGACGATGCCTCCAGCTATCGCCAACAACACTACTGGATGGCTAAAGAAGTTCGCCAACCACTCACGCATCAGAAACTCCTTTCGGGCGCAGAATTCGGGGGAACAATCCTAGCGGAAGACGGTCACGCGGTGAGTTCTGCATAGCGCAGTCGCTTGCCGAGGAAGCCGGAGGCCATCCCCTCCATCTGGTGTGGTGTCGGCATCCCGAGGTTGTGCCGACCGGGGAACTCGCCCCGTAGCGTCCGATCTTTGGCGCTCATGTGGTCGTAGGTGCCGATGTAGCCCCGCTTCAACATCCTCCAGAAGGACTCCAGGCCGTTCGTGTGGGCCTGCCCCCTGACGTACTCGGAAACGGAGTGGCGGACGCTCTCGTACCCGAATTCGGGCATCCCCGGCTAGGCCGCTGCTTCATCCGTGATGATGGTAGCGCCGCGCTGGACGCCTGAGCGCATGAAGTTCTGGATTGTCCGAACCTCGGTGTCCGGGAGCACCGTAGCCGCGACTTGGTTTGTCGGACGGTCGAGGATTCCGCCCACGGCGACCTTACCGACAACCCCACGCCCCTCTAAACGTCGCTCGGAGACCGGTCGGTTCTTCTCCTTACCGCCGAAGTAAGTCTTGTCGGCCTCCACCGGCCCATCCAACGGCTCCGGCTCGGAGGCGAAGGTCTCGCGGATGCGGTGAGCGACGTGCCACGCGGTCTTCTGGGTGATTCCGAGATCGCGGATGGTGTTCGACCTTCTCACGGAACCGTGGCGAAATCGTGTTGATCTTGACAGATCGGCGGCGCCTCGACGGCTGGCCTGCCGAATGGCCGAATCGTTCGGATGGAGGGCATTTCCGCATCTTGGACCCCAAATGGCTCTTCGACAACGGCCAGGAGGTGGCCGCAGGAACTGCTATTCTGATTGCGGCTAGCCTGAGGGTTGCCGCGAGAACGGTGGCCGTCACGGCCGTAGTACACCGTCACGGCATGGAATGGCTCCGGCATGTCCCGGTTGTGTGGTGTAAGACCTGCCTCGTTTGTCTCATGCGCTACTCGCTGCAGTTCGCCTCAAGAACGGCTCAGCACGCGAAATTGCTTGAGGCCCCGGGACGGGGCCGGCGTGCCTTGGCTACCTTGTTACGAGGGCCAAGTTGTACGGATCGTTTCCTACGCCGGTCACCGTGCCCACGACGCTGCGCGATCGAAGATCGATCACATATACGTGACCGGGCTCCTCGGAGAACGGCTCCGCCGCTGCGCCCCCGCTGATCACCGCGTAGCGGCCATCGGAAGTGACCGCCGAGCCCTTCGGGCGAGCGGGCCGTCCATCCGCCCTGGCCAGCGGAATGCGCGCGACTTCGGCGCCGGGATCGCCGGCCAGCGCCAGGTCGAGGTTCACGATCGACACGTTATCGGCGCGTACATTCGGGACGATCACCTCCCTCCCATCCGGAGTGACGGACGGTATGAGCGGATGTGTCGGCTCCTGGGGATCATCCGTCCCTACCAGGACGCGCGCGACTTCGGCGTCTCCGGCGCCGGCGCTCGCCCGATCGACATCGATGATGGAAATCACGTTACCCGTCAGGTTCTCCCGTTGACTTCTTCCGTTGGCCACGATGATGTGGCGCCCGTCGGGGGTAGCCGTGATGCCCCAAGGGCCGACCTGTGTCGGGATCCGGCCGATCTCCGCGAGCCGGTCCCCTTCGAGAGCACGGGCGAGGGAAATCACCGACACATCGTCCGTGCCGCCATTGGCGGAAAACACGAACGCGCTTCCATTGCTCGAGCGACCCAGCGCCAACCCGTTCGGATTGGGGAAACATCCCAGGCCGGGACCCGGGGCAAGTACGGCCAGATTCCTGGGAGGCCCGTAGGGGGCGACGTAGGGCACCGGGTACTCCGCGCAGGCGAATCCGGGCGAGCCGAGCGCCAACTCCACCGTACCGCGCAGACTTCCCGTCCGTCGATCAATGAACGTGATGCGATTGCCGCCGTCTTCGGTCAGATGGTTCTCGGCGTTGGCAACGATCAGCATGTCCGGCAGCAGGAGTACGCCGAGCGCCCCGAAGCCGCCGGAATCCAGGTGCCGCCGGACCGCGTTGGCCGTTTTGTCGTTCCCTGGATCGACGACATCGTCCACGTCCAGCGCCGCGATCTTTCCGCGGCCTCCGTGTTGTCGGAACTCCACGTTATCGATGGCGCCGTGGTGATTGACCACATACACAGTGCCGCCATCCTCACTCACGATCAGATTGGCGGGATCACCGAGTAGCTGACCGTCCAGTCGGTCGAGTACCACCTTGGCGCGACTGACGATCGCATTCGGTGTGTTGTTGTTCGCCGGAGCGACGGCGCCATCAAGAGAAATGGCGTACAAGTACGGCAGTCGCCGCCCCGTCACGAGAATGTACGTGCTCTGACTGACGGCTTCGTGGGTACCGCACACTGTCGCCAGGAGGACGGCAATCACGAGCGTCATTCGGGGGAGCAACGATGTTGAGGCAGCCACGCCACTAGCTCCTTCTGGGGTACTGGGTATGCAGAGGTCGAATCACCGGCGCTTAGCGTACCGAGGCGTCGTAGTAGCAGGAACGCGGCAAGCCCATCCGCTCACATCCCTTGGCGACGGACATGCCGAGGGGCCGCCGCGGGCCGATCAGATCAATCCGCCCGCGGGGGACAGCAGTCGGGCAATGAGAAACACGGTCATTCGCAGGCGCGGCCGTCTCCGTCGCCGTCCCGCGCCGTGTTCAGCGCGTACGTCTGTCGCTCCGCTTCGTCCCACGCATCCGCGTAGGTCCCACCATCGCGGTTCACGCCGCGGATCCAGCCTGCTTCGCGCATGGCGTTGCAGTTGGGAAATGTCCGGACCGGTGGAGGCTCCGTCGCTGGGGGAGGCCTTGTGAGGTCGCAGGAGATCTCGTTTGACCGGCAGCCGTTGAGAATCTGGTCGAGCGCATCGGCCTCCGCTTGATCAATGGTCAAGCCATATCGCAGACGAACGTCTACGGTGGTTTGGGCGAACCAGCACCGGTTCTGGTCCGGCAGCCATTCCGCCGCGTCACGGTCACTTTTTTGCGAGCGGTTCAGCGTCGGCGACGCCAGCGTCAGATTGAGCAGATCCCGAGCGAATCGGGTCCGGATGTCGGCGTCAGCCCCGCAGAGGCCCGAATCGTGCGCTTCGGATCGCGCCACGATGTGCTCGATATCGGTTTCGCCAGTCGAGTCGAAGCTCTCGCAGGTGTACGGGCTGTAGACACCTCCCAGCTCGCGCACGATGTCGTTCTCGACGGATTGTGGGTACCGGTAGTCGTCAGCGTCGTACGGCGAACAACGTTCCTCTGGTGCGACCGTCAGCCCCCGCCACATCGTGGACGCCGGAGGCGGTGGCTCAGGAGCCGCGGTCATCCCCGTCACGTGGGTGGACCAGGCGCTATGGACCCTCTCTTCGCTCGTCCCTGTGGAGGATCGAACGCGCAAGTAGGCGGTGGTCTCCACGGCAAGGTCTTCCCTGCGGTACGAGGTTTGGTCCGCAGTCCGGTCAATCACTTCATCCGCAGCAGTGAACGCCTCGCTGAAGCTGTATTGGACCTGATAACCGCTCACCGCTGACACCGCGTTCCAGCTCCATTCGATGAAGTCAACGCCGGTGGCCGAGACGCGGAGTCCAGCGGGTGCTTCGGGAGGTTCTGGAGCCGGTGGAGGTGTTGGTGGAGGTGTCGGCGTCGGCGTTGGTGCTGAGGGCGGCGCGGCCGTGGGCACGCCATCGCCGCCGCAGCCAGCGAGAGCGCAAAGGCAGATCAATACGACCGCAATTCGGCTCATTGTCAAAGCTCTCCCTCCTGAGAGCGGCCAGTTCCGGGAGGAAGCGCCAGTCGCGAAGACCCTGTTTCTCAGGTGTCAATTACACGACATTACACCCCGAAAGGGCGAATTCGGCCCGAATCGGCGGGATTCCGGCCGCCGCGGAAATCGGGATCGCTGAGGAGCGCGCGGACGGGAGAGGCCCGACCTGTCTGGCGCCCTCTGGAATCGCGACGCGTTAGTGGGGCCGTGCAGCGGCGCTCACGAGGGTGGTCCCGGGCCTCTCCCCACCCGGCTCGGGATGTCGCTCACCGGGCTGGCTGATACCGTCCCGCGCATCTCACTCTTGTCTGCCCGGCGTGGCGCGGTGCTTTCTGCGGAGGGGGCGGGATGAATCCATCGCGGCACACCCCCGGGCGAGGAAACATCCGACGGTTCGGACTCGACATCAACGGGCCGGTCTTCCTGAGTTCGGCGGCGGTGATCGTCCTGTTCGTCGCCGGCGCACTGGCGTTCCGGGAGCAGGCGGGGGCTGCGTTCGGGGATCTTCACGCCTACGTCACCGCCAGTTTCGACTGGCTTTTCTTCGGGAGCGCCAACTTCGCGCTCCTGATCTGCCTGTTCCTCATCGTCTCGCCGCTCGGGCGGGTGCGGATCGGTGGACCGGGCGCCCGGCCCTCGTACTCGCGGCTCACCTGGGGCGCGATGCTCTTCTCGGCGGGCATCGGGATCGGCCTCCTCTTCTTTGGGGTGGCCGAACCGGTGCAGCACTTCCTCCATCCTCCGCTCGGCATCGAGCCCCCGAACGCCGCGGTCGCCATTGCGGCCACCACCTTCCATTGGGGGATACACGGCTGGGCGAGCTACGGGATCGCGGCGCTCGCCCTCGCGTTCTTCACCTACAACCGAGGCTTCCCGCTGGCGCTCCGTTCAGCGTTCCACCCGCTGCTGGGAGACCGGGTGTGGGGCTTCCCCGGGCACCTCATCGACTTCCTGACGGTCTTCGCCACCATTTTCGGACTGGCTACGTCCCTCGGGCTCGGCGCCCGGCAGATCTCCGGCGGCCTGGAATACCTGTTCGGAATCCCCGCCACCGACCTCACCGGCACCCTCATCGTCTCGGTGATCACGCTCATCGCGCTGGCGTCGGTGGTGTCCGGACTCGATCTCGGGGTGCGCCGCCTGAGTGAACTGAACATCCTGCTGGCCGTGGCCCTGATGCTTGCGGTGGTAATCGTCGGTCCGGCCGGCGCGGTGGCCGGAGCCTTCCTCCGCGGTCTCGGCGCCTACGCGGTGCACATTGCGCCGCTGAGCAACTGGGTGGGCCGGAGCGACACGGCCTTCCTCCAGGACTGGAGTGCCTTCTATTTCGCCTGGTGGTTTGCGTGGACCCCGGTGATCGGGATCTTCATCGCCCGCATCTCGCGCGGGCGCACCGTCCGGGAGATGCTCAGCTTCCTCCTCGTCGTGCCAACCCTGTTCACCCTCGTGTGGATGAGCGTCTTCGGCGGCGTTGCGCTCCATCAACTCGCGGTCGACGGCTATACCGGGGCGGCCGATGCGGTGCGGGCGCTCCAGCCGGAACTGGCCCTCTTCCGCATGTTCGAAGCGCTCCCGTTCGCTGTCCCGCTGGCGAGCGTCGCCATCGTTCTAACCGTCATCTTCTTCGTCACCTCGTCCGACTCCGGGTCGCTGGTGGTGGACTCCATCACTGCCGGCGGCAAGCTGGACGCCCCGCTGGTCCAGCGCGTCTTCTGGTGCCTGGTCGAGGGGCTGGTCGCGGTGGTTCTCCTCCTCGGCGGCAGCCTCGAATCCCTACAGGCGGCGGCGGTGACGACCGGCCTCCCCATGGCGGTCGCGGTAGTAGTCATCGGGATCGGCCTGTGCTTCGAACTCCGCCGCGAGTCCCGGCGATCGCCGTAGGCGGCCGCGACCCTGGCCGCAAACGGTCAGGGGAACCCTGTTGGCAGCCGGTGGCGGAACCCGGGTGAGCGCCGAGGCCGGCAGTTCTCCCGGTGGGGGGGAGGCGCCCGGCTGACAAGGCGCGTGAGGGAGGAGCCCCCACCGGGAGGACTGGCCCGGGTGTATTTCGACCGAAACGCAACGAAGAGCGGAGCGAAGCGGAGTGGTTCAGCCGGGATGGATCGCCGGGCGAACGCCGCCTGGGTTTCACCACCGGCTGCTAAGGTTGGCCGGTTGCTCGGACGGAGGCGATGATGGACAGACGGACGCTGCTGAGAGTGGGCGGAGGGGGTCTGGTCGGGATGGGCCTTGGGGGCTGCTCGGCCCGGTCCGACATCCTGCCGCAGCCGCCGTTCCGCTTGCCCATCGTGAACGTAGGGTGGAACCGGATCATCCGCACCACCGTGGGACTGAGACCTCATCGGCCTTCAGGTTTCATTCTGCGTGCCGATCGGCTCGACCGCACCACGGTGCTTCACAACTACGGCCACGGCGGCTCGGGTATCTCCCTTTCCTGGGGTACGGGGCGCAAGGTGGCCGAGATGGCGCTCGAGCACCAGAGTCGGCAGGCCGCCGTGATTGGTTGTGGAGCGGTCGGACTCGCCACCGCGCGCCAGCTCCAGCGCCGTGGATTCGAGGTCACCATCTACGCCATGTCGGTGCCCCCGAACACGACTTCGAACATGGCTTGGGCCGGGTTCACCCCGGCCTCCTGGCTGGTGGACGACAACCTCCGGACCCCCGAGTTTGACGCGCAGTTCCGGGACGCCGTCGAAACCTCCTTTCGTGAGTTCCAGTGGCTGGTTGGCAGGGGGTACGGAGTTGATTGGCTCGACCGCTATACGGCCACCGACATCGAACCGCGTGATCCCGCGGCCAGCCGGAGACCCGGGCGGCGCGAGCCGCTACTCCCTGACCATCTGATTAGCGGCCGGTTCCGCCTGGGCCCCGGGGAGCACCCCTTCCCCACCCGATACGCAACCCGGCGCAGCTACATGCGCATTGAGCCGGCCACCTACCTCGACGCACTGGTGCGGGATTTTCGGGATGCCGGTGGGCAGATCGTGATCCGCAAGTTCGCGGATGCCCAGGAACTTGTCGCACTCGATGAGTCGCTCGTGGTCAACTGCACCGGACTCGGATCTGGCGAGCTGTTTCCCGACCCGGAACTGATGCCGCTCAAGGGACAGCTCACGGTGCTCATTCCGCAGCGCGAAGTGAACTATGCGGTGTCCGGGAATGCTCCCGGAGCACCCCCCGGAGTGGGCGGCTTCAGCATGCAGCCGCGGAGCTCAGGCATCATCCTCGGGGGTACCGCGGAAAAGGGCGAATCGTCGCTCGAGCCGAATGCCGCGGCCCGGGAGTACCTCGTGAACTCGAACATGAAGTTCTTTGCGGCGATGCGCCGCGTCTGAGGCGGGGGCCGAGGGAATTGCCACGCGAATGGACGAGCCCGAGGAAGGGCGTTCCTGCAAGGAGACGCACACGCGTGGGGCTCTGTCATGCGGGGTAGAGCGACGGGAGTTTCGCCCCCTCCGGGGGCGATGCCGCTCTGAAGAGCGGCGTTCCTAGGCGGGGCGCCAGGTTTCCAGGCCGTCGAGGTAGGGGCGGAGGACTTCCGGTACGCGGACGCTTCCGTCGGCTTGCTGGTAGTTCTCGAGGATCGCGAGCCAGGTGCGGCCGACGGCGAGGCCCGAACCGTTCAGGGTGTGGCAGAACCGCGCTTTCTCCCCGCCGGTTCGCCGGTAGCGGATCCGGGCCCGGCGCGCCTGGTAGTCGCCGCAGTTACTGCAGGAACTGATCTCCCGGTAGGTTCCCTGCGACGGTAGCCACACCTCGATGTCGTAGGTCTTGGTGGCCGCCCCTCCCATGTCTCCGGTCGAAAGGAGAACCACCCGGTAGGGCAGTTCCAGAAGCTCGAGGATTCGCTCGGCGTCCCGGGTGAGCAGCTCGAGTTCTTCGAACGAGCTCTCCTCATCGGTGACCTTGACCAGTTCCACCTTGTCGAACTGGTGCTGGCGGATCAGTCCCTGCGTGTCCTTCCCGTGCGCGCCGGCCTCGCTCCGGAAACACGGGGTGTACGCGACGAGGCGTTTCGGCAGTTCGTCGGCGGACAGCGTTTCCCCGGCGTGCAGGTTGGTCAGGGGGACTTCGGCGGTGGGGATCAGATAGAGGTCGCGTCCTTCGGCCTTGAACAGATCGTCCCGGAACTTGGGGAGCTGACCGGTGCCGAGAAGGGATCTCGCTGCGACGAGGAAGGGGAGCCAGACCTCTTCGTATCCGTGCTCTTTCGTCTGGACATCCAGCATGAACTGGATGAGCGCCCGCTCGAGTCGCGCGCCGGCGCCGGTCAGGACCGAAAAACGGGACCCGCTGAGCTTCGCCGCGCGCGGCAGATCGAGCATTCCGAGCGCCGTTCCAAGTTCGTGATGGGCCTTCGGCTCGAAGTCGAGGGCGGGAGGAACTCCGCTGCGGCGAACTTCGAGGTTTGCGCTTTCATCGAACCCCACCGGCACGCTCTCGTGGGCGAGATTGGGAAGCTCCAGCAGGCTCTTGTCGAGTTCCTGCTCGGCGGAGCGCATCCGCTCTTCCCGTTCCGAGACCGCGTCGGGAGTCCGCGCCAACTCCTCGCGCAACCGGTCGGCGGCTTCCTTCTTCCCGGCCCGGTAGAGCGCGCCGATTTCCCGATTCTGCGCCTTCAGCTTCGCTCGCAGTTCGCTGATCGCCGCCTGCAGTCCGCGCCGCTCCTCGAAGAGACTGAGGATCCCCGAGAGATCCCCGTCGTGTCCCCGGTCCCGGAGGCGGTGGGCGGTTCCCTCCGGGTCCCGCCGGATCTGATCGGGGTCGAGCATCGGGTGTTAGCCTAATCCGATCCCTACCCCGACCGGGAGAGTGAGGGCTCGCCGGGGGCGGGGTTCCGGTCCCGATCCATGCCAGAAACACTTCCGCTTCCTGATTTCTTCGACTCCGAGCGCGTGAGCCAGCTCTATCGGGTTCCTTACGAGACCCGCGCCAGCGAGGCTCGAGAATGGGCCCGGCGTCACGACCTGAGCCCGGCGGCCGGTGATGCGCCACGCGTCGGTCTGCTGCTCGTGGACTGCCAGAACACCTTCTGTCTGCCGGGGGGCGAACTCTTCGTTGCGGGCCGCTCGGGGCTCGGCGCGGTGAAGGACTCCTGGCGGGTCTGTCAGTTTCTGTACAAGCATCTGGACCGGATCAGCGAAGTCGTGCTGACTCTCGATACCCACACCGCGATCCAGGTGTTCCACGCGCATTTCTTCCTGGACGAAAACGGGAGTCCTCCCGCCGCGTACACCCAGATCACCTCCGAGGACCTCGAAACGGGCCGTTACCGCGTGAATCCCGACGCGGCCGCGGGGGCCGGTCTCGACGAGGAGGAACTCTCCCGCCACGCGCTCCATTACTGCCGCCGGCTCGAAGCGCAGGGAAAGTACGTGCTCGTCATCTGGCCCTACCACGCCATGCTCGGAGGGGCCGGGCACGCGCTGGTTCCGGCGATCGAAGAAGCCGTCTTCTTTCATTCGATCGCGCGTTCCGCGCAGCCGGTATTCGAGCCCAAGGGCCGCAATCCGCTCACCGAGAACTACTCGGTACTGCGTCCCGAGGTGCTCGACGACGCCGATGGAAACTCCATCGCGGAACCGAACCGGAAGTTGCTCGACCGCTTGCTCGAATATGACGCGCTGGTAGTCGCCGGGCAGGCCAAGAGCCACTGTGTGGCCTGGACGGTTTCGGACCTGCGGGACGAAATCAAACGGCGCGATCCGGATGGATCGCAAGGCCTCGCGCGCCGGGTTTTCCTGCTGGAAGACGCCACCTCGCCGGTCGTGGTCCCGGGCGCCGATTTCACCGACGCCGCCGACGCGGCCTATGCCGATTTCGAGCGCGCGGGAATGGTTCGGGTGCAGACCACCGACCCGCTCGCGGAGTGGCCCGGCTTTCCGACCTGACGGCCGCTCCTCCGGTCGCCTCGCTTCTCGACGTGGACTTCTACAAGTTCACGATGGGCCAGTTTGTCTTCCGGCTGCACCGTGAGGTTCGCGTCCGCTACCGGCTTCTCTGCCGGACGCCGAATGTCCGTCTCGCGGATCTGGTTCCGGAGGACGCTCTGCGGGATGTCCTCGATTCCATTCGCGAGCTGTCGTTTACACCCGCCGAGATTGCCTACCTCCGGGGTCTCGAGCCGCGGGGGCTCTTCGGCGACGACTACCTGGACTTCCTCGGACAACTCCGCCTGCCGCCGGTCGAACTCGAAGTCAGGGGAGGTGATTTCCGGATAGAGGTTGAATCCTCCTGGTCCGGGATGATCCTGTGGGAAACGCTCATCCTGTCCGCGTTAAGCGAACTCCTCTCGCGGGCTGCGATTGCCGCAGGAGGTGCGGGGGCCGGGAAAGCAGCCGCAGAAGCCGGCCGGGAGCGGCTCGAGGAGAAGATCGCCAGGCTTCGGGAACACCCCGCGATCCGCTTCGCCTCTTTCGGCACCCGGCGCCGCTTTTCGCGAGCCTGGCAGTTTGAGTTGGAAGAGCGCCTCGCCCGGGAACTGCCGGACCAGTTCGTTGGCACCTCGTGCGTGGCATCGGCCTACCAGCACGGGCTGGTTCCCGTGGGGACGATCGCCCACGAGATCTTCATGGTCGGCGCCGTGTTGGGGAACGGGGACGACGCATCGATCCGGGCGTCTCAGAGCCGGATGGTGGATTCATGGTGGGCCATGTACGGCGAGCCTCTTTCGCTCTTCCTCACGGATACCTGGGGTTCGGAGTTCTTCTTCGCTAACGTCGGCGAAACGCGGGCCCGGAAATACCGCGGGGTCCGGCAGGACTCCGGCGATCCGGTCGTCTTTGGGGAACGGGTGATCCGTTGGTACGAGGATTTGGGTGTGGACCCCCGTCAGAAATCGCTGGTTTTCAGCGACGGGTTGGAACTTCCCGACATCCTTGATCTTGAGTCCCGCTTCGCTCCGCGAATCGGAGTGTCTTACGGCTGGGGAACCAACCTGACCAACGACTGTGGACTCCCCAACTATTCTCTGGTGGTGAAGCCGGTGGCCGCGAACGGCCGGCCGCTCGTCAAGCTCAGCGACAATCCGGGAAAAAGCACGGGAATCCCGTCGGAGATTTCCCGGTACCGGCGGATCTTCGACGCCCCGGCGGGGCCCCTGCGGATACCGCGCTACTGATCGGTAGTCGCCGACCCTTCGGCGGACGGGGGAGTTTCCGACGGGGGAGGTTGACGGGGTACCGCTCGCGGACTGATCCGCGCTTCAGCCGGGTTCTTTGGGACCGTTCGCTCCCCGTGGGTGGGTCTTTGAATACACCTCGAAGATCTTCGCCGTCGAGACGTGCGTGTACTTCTGGGTGGTGGCCAGACTCGCGTGCCCCAGAAGCTCCTGGATGGAACGCAGGTCGGCTCCCCGGTCGAGCAGATGGGTCGCGAATGCGTGGCGCAGGGTGTGCGGTGAAACCGCCCCGGCGAGCCGCACCAGACCGGCTTCTCCCAGGTAGCGCTGCACTACGGTGCGCACGGATCGGTCGGAAAGGCGTCCACCCCGGGAGTTCAGAAAAACGGCCTCCGCGTCCCCGTCGGTCCTCTGGATGCCGGCCCGGACCCGGAGCCAGGCGCCCAGCGCGTCGGCTGCCACCTCACCGAAAGGGACCACCCGCTCCTTGCGACCCTTTCCGAGGACCCGGAGGATCCGGTGGTTCGGGTTGAGGTCGGCGAGGTTGAGACTGACCAGTTCCGACACCCGCAGTCCCGTTCCGTACAGGAGTTCGAGAATGGCGAGATCGCGGCAGCCGAGCGCCGTGGTTGGATCCGGGGCGTGCAACAAGGCCTCGACCTCGTCCAATTCCATGCGCGTCGGAATCCTCCCGGGAGTCCGCGGCGCCTTGAGGGCCCGTGCCGGGTCCGTTTCCACCGCTCCCGAACGGATGAGATACCGGTAGAGGGAACGCAGAGCCGCCAGCTTCCGCGCTACCGTCGTGCTGGACAGACCGCGCTCGTGAAGCGAGCCGAGATAGGCGCGCAGCACACCGGTGTCAACCTGTGACGCACCGTGGGTCCTGACCCCCGATCCGCGTTCCGCTTCGAGAAACTCGGTGAACTGGGCGAGATCGCTTCCGTAGCTCCTGACCGTGTTGGGAGAGGCGCCGCGGCGCTCCTCCAGATCTTCCAGAAAATCCTGAATCAGCGCCCGCAGCGGAGCCGGCGCCGCCGCCGTGGGCTCTTGGGATCCGCGGCTCACGAGCTAGCCGCCTGTGGGCAACTTGACGAGAGCGCCGAGAGCGCCAGTCCTCCCGGTGGGGGGGCGGTTCAGGCGGGATGCATCGCCGCCCGTTTCCGGAGCGGGGCGTAAGCACCGCGTAGACCCCGGAGCGGAAGGGATGGGGGGCGGGACCACCCGAGCCCCATCTCTGCTGGCTCGGGAACGCCGCGTGACTTTGTCCACAGGCTGCTAGGCCTGGGGGCGGGCGCTGCGTTTTGCCGCGGTCTTGCGGGACGTCGCTTTCTTGCCTTTCTTCGAGGGATCCGGCCGGATGTAACGGCACTTCGGAAAACTGCTGCAGCCGACAAAGGGGCCGCGGCGGCTCTGCCTCTGGACGAGCTGTTTCCCGCATTCCGGACACGTCCCCTCCACCGGCACGGGCGCCACGCGGGCGACGAGTCTGCCATTGCGGATCTGGATGATCTTCGTGCACTCGGGGTAGCGGGTGCAGCCGAGGAAAGCCCCGAAGCGTCCGCGCTTTTCAGACATCGGAGCCCCGCATTCCGGGCATACGGGCGCCTCTTCGTCGCTCGCTTCATCGCCTGGGGCCGTCAGCGACCGGCTGCCCCGGCAATCCGGGAAGCCTTCGCATCCGAGGAACTTCTCGCCGCCCGACCAGCGGAGAACGAGCGGACGTCCGCAGCGATCGCAGGGTTCTGCGGTCGGCAACCCCTTCACCCGTGGCATCTCGACGATGGCCTTTTCGAGGTCGCGGGAGAAATCTGCGTAAAACGCCTCCAGGGTGCCCTCGAAGCCGGCCTCTCCCTGCTCGATGCGGTCGAGGTTTTCCTCCATGTCCGCCGTGTAGCGGACGTTGAACAGGTTGTCGAAGCTCCCACCGAGCAAGTCGCTCACCAGCATGCCCACCTCGGTGGGAACGAAGACCCGTTGCTTGGTCCGCACGTACTCCCGATCCTTGATCTTGCGCAGGGTCGGCACGTAGGTGCTGGGCCTCCCGATCCCGTTTTGCTCGAGCTTGCGGATCAGGCTGGCCTCGCTGTACCGCTTGGGCGGCGCCGTGAAGTGCTGCACCTTCAGGATCTGCTCAAGCGTGAGCGGCTGTCCGGCCTGCAGGGGAGGGATCAACGCTTTCCCCTCGGATTCCGCGGACGGCCCCGGGTCTTCCACTGCCTCGCGATAGAGCACCCGATACCCGCGTTCGACCAGCACCGACCCGGTCGCCACGAGTCGCTCCGGAGCCTGGCCGAAGCCGGGGATCTCGGGCATGCCTCCGCCGCCTGGCGGTTCGGCGAGGATCGTGGCCTTGGTGTCATGCCATACGGCCGGGGTCATCTGGGAGGCGATGAAGCGCTCCCAGATCATCCGATACAGCTTCCGCTGGTCCTCGCTGAGAAAGGCCGCCACCTGATCGGGGGCCCGCTCGACCGAGGTAGGCCGGATGGCTTCGTGAGCGTCCTGCGCTCCCTTCAGTTTCCGGAAGTAGTTGGGCCGCTCCGGAAGGAAGTCGCCGCCGAATCGCTGCCCGATAAACCGGCGCACATCCTGAAGCGCCTGATCCGAGACTCGGGTCGAATCCGTCCGCAGGTAGGTGATCAATCCCACTCGATCGCCCGACCCGAGATCCACGCCCTCGTAGAGCCCCTGAGCGGCGCGCATCGTTCGGGCGGCAGGGAAGCGGAACAGGGAGGCCGCCTGCCGCTGCATGGTGCTCGTGATGAACGGGGGAGGCGCCTTCTCGTGACGATTCTTGGCCTCCACATCGCTCACCCGGAATCGGCACTGCTCGAGCGCATGCTGGATCCGGCGCGCCGTAGCCTCCTCGCGAACCGCCGGCCCCCGGGGGAGGCTCTTCGGCACTTCGGCGGTCGCACGGAGCGACGCCCCGTCGCCGGTGGCCAATTGGGCATCGATCGTCCAGTACTCCTCGATGTTAAAAGCCCGAATCTCGCGTTCCCGGGAGCAGATGAGGCGCAGCGCGACCGACTGCACGCGGCCGGCGGAAAGACGCGGGGCAACTTTCCGGGAAAGGAGGGGCGAGATCTTGTAGCCGACGATCCGGTCCAGCACCCGCCGCGTCTGCTGGGCCTTCACCTTGTTCGCATCCACCTCACCGGCCTGCTCGAGCGCTCTGCGGACCGCCGGCGGGGTGATCTCGTGGAAGGTGATCCGCTGGATTGGAACCCGGTGGCCGGGCCCCAGCGCGTCGAGAAACTCCTCCGCGAGGTCGTGGCTGATCGCTTCCCCTTCCCGGTCGGGGTCCGTTGCGAGATAGATGTGGGACGCCTTGCGGGCTGCGCGCTTCAGGCTGTCGAGGATCTTGGCCCGGTCCGGAACGACTTCGAATTGCGGGCGAAATCCGTTGGCTATGTCCACCGAAAGCCCGCGCTGCGGCAGGTCCCGGACGTGCCCGCCGGAGGCCATCACCCGGAAGGAGCCGCCCAGGAATCGCTCGATGGTTTTGGCCTTGGCGGCGGATTCGACGACGACGAGTGCATTCTCCATGGTTCGCGGGCAGTGTAACGACAGCCCCTTGGAGATCATTCGGCTGCCCAACAGCCGGTAGCGAAACCCGGGCGGCGTTCGCCCGGCGATCCATCCCGGCTGAACCACTCCGCTTCGCTCCGTTCTGCGTTGCGTTTCGGTCGAAATACACGCGGTATTCCTCCCTCACGCGCCTTGTCAGCCGGACCCCCACCGGGAGAACTGGGCCTCACCGGGCTCGGCGCTCACCCGGGTTCCACCACAGGCTGTTAGGAAATCGCCGGGAAACCGGCGAACCAGGCCCCGCCGCTCCAGCTCCGAAACGGCGGCCAGCGCCGCCGGCACCGACAGCTTCGAGGAGTCGAGGAGCGTGTCCAGATCCATCCCCGAAGGCCGCCGCCGCAGCATGTCCAGCAGGTGGGCCGCGTCGGTTCCGGAGGCCGGTCCAGCGGTTTCGCCGCCGCTTCCGGATTCCTCGAGGGTGGCGGTGTCCGGGCGCGGCGCGGCGATCTGTAGGGCGAGCCCGAGTTCTTCCAGAATCTCCGGCACCGAGGTGGTCAGGGTGGCCCCCAGTCGGATCAGGGCGTGGCAGCCCACGCTGGTTTCCGACCCGATCGGACCCGGTACCGCGAAGACTTCGCGTCCGGAGTCCACCGCGTGACGCGCGGTAGCCAGAGAGCCGCTCCGCTCCGCGGCTTCCACCACCAGCGTCCCCAACGTGAGGCCGGCGATTACCCGGTTCCGACGGGGGAAGTGGTGCGGAAGCGGACGCGTCCCCGGGGGAAACTCGGTCAGCACCGCGCCGGAGGCGCTGCAAGCCCGGCCCAGTTCGCGGTGCTCCGGGGGATACAGGCAGTCGTGCGCGGAGCCGAGGACGGCGACGGTTCTCCCGCCAGCCCGGAGCGCCGCCCGGTGGGCGGCCGCATCCACCCCGCGGGCAAGCCCGCTGACGACAGTGAGCCCGGCTTCCGCCAACCCGGCCGCGAATCGTTCCGCGACAGCGATCCCGTAGGGGGTAGCTCGCCTGGAGCCCACAACCGCTACCGACGGAGCGGCAAGGTCAGTCTCGCCCGCTGCCTCGAGGGCGATAGGGGGCACGGCGAGTTCGGCGAGCCGCGCCGGATAGCCCGGCTGCCCCAGGATCAGCAGGCGTCGTCCGGCGGCCGCGGCCGCTTCGCGCCAACGCCGGGCCTGTTCGAGCCCCGCGCGCGGCGGATCGCCGAAGTTGCGGCGGAAGACCGAGATTGCCGTTTCGAGATTGCCGCCCTCGAAGCAGCGGGCGCGCTCCCGCGGCGAGGGCCGCGCGGCCAGCGCGATCGCCAGCGCCGCGCTTTCGAGACCGGTCTGCGGTGGTCGCGTGTCGGCCGTCGAGGTGTGGTTCGTCATGGGTTTTCCTCCGGGAGTCCTTGCCGCCCGCTCGGGGTACGGGGCGGGCCGCGGCCTCTCCAAAGGTCTTGACGAAATTCGTGTTGTCTTTGTCTCACCGCGCTGCCGTTTTCGCCCACTTCTGGCACGCGCTACTATCGGTGGCCGTTCGGATTTCCATCCGGAGTCTTCTCCAGGGCCGTCGCCCGGGAAACAGCGAGAAATGGCCTGTCCATTGCATTCAAACGCAACGATGCTCCGGTCGCCCTTCTTGCGCCCCGTGGTGTCTAGTACCGCGCTGCTCTTCGTTGCGATCCTGGCGGTGGGAGGATCCGCCGCGGCCCAATCCGGCCCCGGCCTGGGGGCGACGAACTCCGCCGATGGCGAGCGGTCTGGCGAAGAGAACTCCTTCGGCGTCGAAGTCGCCAGCAAGGGCCTCTGGAAGGAAGCGGCCTACCGTTGGGAGAAGGCGGTGGGGCTCGATCCGCAGAACCCGAAGGCTCGCAATAACCTCGCGGTTGCCTACGAGCGTTCCGGCAAGTTCGAGGAAGCGCTCGCCGCTTATGAGGCCGCGCTTGAGTTGCTTCCCAGCAACGAACAGATCCGTCAGAACTACGAGTTGTTCCGCGAAGCCTACGAGCGCAAGAAGCGCAAGGACCGGGACGCCGCCCGCTCCCAGAGGCGTTAGCAGCCGGTGAACAAAGTCACGTGGCGTTCGGCTGGCGATGCATCTCGGCTGAGCCGCTCCGCTTCGCGTCCCTCATCGTTGCGCTTCGGTCGAAATACGCTCGGTATTCCTCCCTTGCGCGCCTCGTCAGCCGAGCGCCTCACCAGCCTCGGCGCTCACGTCACCTTGTCCACAGGCTGCTAACACCGGTGGGTCTCTCTCGCTACCGCCGGTTCGCCTCGGGAGTCGCGCTCTTCCTGCTCGGCATCACCGCCTGCGCGTCCCGACCCTACGTTGAGGTGCCCATCGAGATTCCGATCGAGGCCAAATTGGACCTTTCGGAATACGGTCGGGTTCTCGTAGGCAGCTTCGTCAGCCAGACCAACGAAAACCTGGATCTCGATTCGGAGACCTCGCGCCTGCTCAGGAATCAGCTCCGCCTGAACTCGCGGCTGGCCGTGATCGAGGCCGAGGTCGACCCGCTGGGTGATTTTTCGGACGCGGCACTTGAGGCAAGCGGGCTCGCCGAGCAGTTCGATGACATGTCTGCCGAGGCGGTGGCGGTCGGCGACGGGGAGATTTCGCGTCAGGAGTGGATCGACCTGGAACAGGACAAGCTCCTTGAGGACGAGGAGTACTGGCGGCAGCTCGGCGAGGAGTTCGAAGAACCCCTGATCATCAGCGGCCGGCTCCTGTTTGCCGCGGAGGAGCGCTCTGGATTCTCGCGTCGCGACCGGTACATCCGTGACAACTTCAACCGGCCGCGGTTGGTGCGCAGCACCCAGTTCCAGGAGCGAAACGCCTATTCGCTCACTGCCGAGTTCTATTTCATTGACGGTGCCAGCGGCCGCACGATCCATCGGGAGCGCTTCACCGAGGAGGTCATCTTCGGTCGGGACGAGGAGAGTTCGGCGCTCTCCTCCTACTTCGAGCTGATGGACCGCATCCTCCCGAATTTTCTCAGCGTGGTCACGCCGCAGACCTTCCGCGGTACCCGCATCCTGTTGCGCTGAACGCCCCACTTTGTCCACGGACTGCCAAAGGAGAAGGCTCGTGACTCGCGACTCTGCGAAAGCCGGCCCCCCGATCCGGACGCGGCTGGTCGTCGCCGCCCTGTGTGCGGTGCTCGGGATCGCCAGCACGGCCCCGGCGCAGTACTTCATCCCGTTCTACGGGAAGAACAAAGTCAAGTACGACAAGCACGACTGGCAGGTGTACCGGTCGCCGCACTTCGACGTCTACTACTACCCCGAGATGGAGGAGGAGCTGGGCCGGCTGGTCAGCTACGCGGAGAGCGCCTACGAGACGATTTCCGACGAGTTGAAGCACGAGATCCCCTTTGCCATTCCGCTGATCCTCTACAAGACGTTTTCCGAGTTCGCGCAGACCAACCTCTCCCCATCCGAAATCCCGGAAGGAGTCGGGGCGTTCGCGGAGTCCACGCGCGACCGGATGGTCATCCCGATCGACAACCCGCCGGACGAGCTCCAGGAACTCTTCCTCCACGAGCTGACCCACATTTTCGAGTTCGACATCGTGCCGCGGTCGCTCTTCCGGCAGACGGTGCCGCTCTGGATCGACGAGGGACTCGCGACGTACATGGAAGACGAGTGGGACCCGCTTGATCTGATGGTGATTCGGGACGCCGCCGTCTCCGACGAGATTCCCACGTTCGAGGCGCTGAACCAGGCCTTCGCCCGCACGCCGTATTCCTTCGGGGCCTCCATTTTCGACTTCATGGAGGAGCGCTTCGGAAAGGAGGGCGTCCGACAGTTCGTGTTCTCGCTGCGCCGGGCCGTCACCGGCGGGGTCAGCGAGGAAGTATTCGAGCAGGCCTTCCGGATGCCGTCCGAGGAGTTCTACCGCGAATACAAGCGCTGGATGAAGGAGCGGTTCAAGCCGTATCGGGACAAGGAGATTCCCGAGGACTACAGCGTGGACCTCTCACCGCGCGAGGGGCGCTACATCGGAGCGATTTCGGCGGCGCAGTCACCGTCCGGTGAAGTCATCGCGGTACTCGCGGGCAATCGCCGGGAGTCGGAATACGACGTGGTGCTGTTGTCCGCGAGAGACGGTGAGGTCATCCGGAACCTGACGCCCGGCTACGCCGGCGAGTTCATCAACGTGGTCGGGCTTACCGGCGAGGATCAGCTCATCGGGAGGAACCTCAGCTGGACACCGGACGGATCTCGGGTCGCCTTCTTCGGGCGATTCCAGAAGCGCCGCGCCCTGTTGTTCGCGGATGTCGTCAAATCCGACATCGTTCGGCGCATCGAGATTCCCCTCGATCGCGCCAAGTTCCCGCACGTGGGACCGGATGGCCAGTGGGTGTACTTCACCGCGCTCCGGGATGCGATTTCAGACGTCTATCGGGTGAACATCGCTACCGAAGAAATCGAGAACCTGACCCGCGACGACTTCCACGACAAGTTCCCCACCCTAAGCCCGGACGGCGAATGGGTCTATTACAGCCGGCGGATCAGCGGTTACGACAAGCTCTACCGCCTCCGGATCGCCACCGGCGAGAAGGAGCAGGTCACTTTCGGCACCTTCCACGATGTGGCCCCGATCTTCGCGCCTAACGGGCGCGACCTCGTCTATTCCTCGAATGAAGACGACGGGATCTTCAACATCCGCGCCCTGGATACCGAGACCGGCGACATCCTCCAGTACACCGATGTTCTCGGTGGGAATTTCGCGCCCAGCGTGATCCTCGATCCCGAAACTGGCGAGGAGACGCTGTTGTTTACCAGCTACTACAAGGGGAACTGGGGCCTGCATACGCTGAGCATGGACGAGCCGGTGAAGGAGATCTTCGCCGACACCATCGTCCGGACGCCGGGGCCGGTCATCGATTTCGTGCCGACCGTGAACCATCAGGTCATCAGCGAAAACAAACGGGAAAAGGGTCGTTTCGAGAAGCTGTTCCTGGATGGGCCGCCTCCGATCACGGCCGGATTCACGAGTGATTTCGACTTCCTCGGCGGCACGGCGATTTCCCTTTCGGACGTGTTGGGGGACGACCGGCTTTCGTTTACCGCCTATTCCGTCCGTTCCTACCGCATCTATAACGCTCAGTACGCCAACCTCGCGGGGCGGTTCCAGTACGCCCTCGAGGCGCACGACCAGACCTCGTTCTTCTATCCCTACCTGCCCTACTACGTCTCGAATTTCTGGTCGCGGGCGGACAGTATCGGCACCATTCGCTCCTCCGGCGCGTCGGCGCGGGCCCTTTACCCGTTGAGCCGATTCCGCCGGTTCGAGATGGGGATCGGCTATGACCACCAGAGTGCCGGCTTCGAGAACATCTACCTCCAACCGGGCGAGGATCCGCTGTTTCCCGATCAGTTCATCGACCAGTACAACGACTTCTACACGCGGATCTTCCCGAGTGGCCATCTCCTGCCGGCGCGTTTCTCGTTCGTGCAGGACACCATCCGCTTCCGTCAGCTCGGCCCGGCGGTGTTCCCGCAGGCCGGAAGCACGGTGTACGCGGGCGTCGAATGGTCCCCCGGTGGCGCCTTTCTTTCCCGCACCACGGTCAACCTCGACGCCCGTAAGTACATCCAGGTCACGACCGCCAGCGTGCTGGCGGCGCGCCTCAAGTGGTTCCACAGTACCGGCGACGCCCCCGGCTTCTTCTGGTTCGGCGGGAACGGCGAGCTCCGCGGCTACCCGCTCTATTCGTTCGTTGGGAACCGGGGCGGCCACGCCACCGTGGAGTTCCGCTTCCCGATCATCGACGCCGCCATCACCCCCTTGGGCCTCATCGGACCGCTGCGCGGGAGTTTCTTTGTGGACGCGGGCGGCGCGGCGTACGCGGGGGAGGAACTCAGTCTCTACTCTTCGGAGCGGAGGGAGTCCCGGCTGGGGCAGCTCTGCGGCCCGCGTAAGAATGTCCTGTGTATCTCCGAAGGGTCCGGCCTGGATGACTTCGTAGCCTCCTACGGATTCAACGCGCGCGTCTACTTCCTCGGGTTGCCTCTGAACTTCGCCTGGTCCAAGCGCACCGATTTCGCGACGACGCTCGACGGTTGGAAGTTCGACTTCTGGATGGGCTGGCCCTTCTAGCCTCAAGCGGTTTGAGGGGCGGGGCCCGCGGCTGGTTGACGGACGGCTGACAAGGAAATCAGCCGCGGGCACCCGCCGCCGAACCGCCCGGCACTTCGTGCCGCCTCGACCCACCAAGCGGTTCCCGAACGGGGCCGCGAGCTTGGTCGGGCTTGGATCGTCAGCTTCGGATTGGGTTGGAGCCCCGTCCGGAAACCGCCCGGCGCTTCGCGCCGTCTCGACCCCCCAAGCGGTTCCCGAACGGGGCCGCGAGCTTGGTCAGGCCTGGATCGTCAGCCTCGGATCGGGTTGGAGCCCCGTCCGGAAACCGCCCGGCGCTTCGCGCCGGCAATCGAAATTCCCTTGCGCGCCGGGGGCGCGCGGCGGCGAGTTCCGATTGGTCGTTTTCTTTTTGTGAAAGGGGGAGGGCCCCCTTTCACACTTTCCCCCCGGACACGCGGGCAGCGAACGAAGTTCGCTGCCGTCAGTTTTTTGTTCGCTCGGCGATGCGCCGCTTACCTTCACGGCACGCACGCAAGGGAGCGCCGACCTCCGGCCAGTTCTCCCGGTGGGGGCCGGCACAGCGGCGCGCAGCGCCGCGGGTGGCGTGGACACCGAGTGGCGGCATGGTTTACGTCTCGGCAATGACTCCACCAAGCGCGATGGCGTGCAGGCACGGGAACGCCGACCTCCGGTCGGCACGCGCGGGAGCGCGAAACCTGCGCCGATGACGCCGCACCCTGCCAGCGTGAGTGCGCCGCACCACCTTTTCATGCGGGCGGGGTGAACGAGCGGACCCGATCATGGGGGGGTTCCCGGTGGGGGCGGGCATCGTCCGCCGGAGGCGGACCAAACAGTTGACGCTGCCGGGTTGGATGTCCCCCGCCTACCCCAGCTCCTGGATCCAGGACACCGCTTCGGGGGCGAGGCCCGGTCCGTCGTGTTTTACGTAGAGGTAGAGCGTTTCTACCTGGTCACGGAGCCGGTTGAGCATCCCCGAAATCACCTTCCGCTCCTCCGGGCTGTATGGCGGGTCGCGGCGGAGGCGGACATAGGCGAAATCCGCGGTCACCGGGATTTCCGGATCCTCTTCGAGATCCGAGATCCCTGCGACCAGGGCGGCTCCGGCACCGCGGCACAGGGTGCGCACCGCGTCGCACTGCCACGAGTCGTGCCGGAACTCGAGTGCGAAGCGGCCTCCCTCGGGAAGGCTTCCGAGGAAGCTCTCAAGCCGATCGTCGTCCCGGCGAAACCACGGCGGGCACTGAAAGAGAACCGGCCCGAGCCGGTCTCCGAGCGGCTCGAGTGCCTTGAGAAAGTGAATCACGGATTCCTCGGTGTCCGCGAGCCGGGCCCGATGGGTGATTCCCTGGTGCGCCTTGATCGCGAAGCGGAAGGCCTCCGGCGTGCTCGCCGCCCACGAGGCCGCGAGTTCCGGTTTCGGGAAGCGCCGGAAGGTGTGATTCACCTCGACGCTCCGGAAGACGGAAGCGTAGTACGAAAGGAAATCGGCGGGTTTCGTCTTCTCGGGATAGAAGGTTCCCACCCACTCGCGGAAGCCGTAGCCGGACGTGCCGGCGAACAGGTTCAACTGCTCTCGAAGAGGTTGTTGAAGGCGGCCTTCGCGTCGCGAGCGGTGTCGAGCTTCCTGCCGGTCACATCAAGAACCTCCGTAGGGCGGAAGTGGAGACACTCGTTACCGGCCCACTTGTTCACGATGCGCTCGGGTATGTCGGCCCGGCATTCGTACCGTTCCTTCGGATCGAACAGCGCACAGTGCCGGCATGACCGAAGCGGCGTGTTGCAGGTGGGACAGGTCGAGCCGACGACGATGGAAACCTCGCCCGTGGGCCACTGATATCCGCAGCGGGCGCAACGCGTCACGATGGTGGCGCGGCGATCGCCGGCGAGTCGGAGCGTCCGCAGTTGTTCCGTGTTGCCGAGATCAGCGAGCCGCTCGTTGACATCCCGCTGGAACCTCTGTTGCTCCTCGTTGTCGCGTGGCTTGCGCTGTCCGCGGCGGCGGTACTTCATTCGGAAGAAATATCTACGTTGGATTCGGGGATGACCGGGTGGGCCATCCGACGCAATCGCGCAACGGGTGCGCGACACGTGGGTCGAGCGGGATGCCCGGGACGACTCAGCGGCGCTGAATCGCCGACGAAAAGAGCAGATCGAGGAGCGCTAGGGACGCGGGCATCGGCCCCGACTACTGTTCCTGAAGCCTAACATGTCGAGAACATTCGCCGTCAAATCTGGCACCGGGAGCAATAGAAGGACGAGCGGCCGGCAATCGGGATGCGGGCGATGACGCCCCGTCGGCAGTGGGAACAGGTGTCCCCTTCGTGTCCGTAGACGAAAAAACGGGCCGAGGTGCTCTGGCGCCCGGCCTCGCCGTCGCTCAGGTAGAGGATTTCGGGAGTCCGGGTGTTCTCGATCGACCGCCGCAGCGTCCAGCGGATCGCGCGGTGCAGTTTCGCCGCTTCCCGATCTCCAAGCTCGACAGAGCTCCGAGCAGGGTGGATTCCCGCACGCCAGAGAGCTTCGGCTGCCTGGATGTTGCCGATCCCGGCGATCCGGTCCTGGTCCATGAGGAGAGCCTTGACGGGGCGACGCGTGGCGCGGAGCAGGCCGGCCAGCCGCCTCGTGGTGAAAGCCGGCCCGAGTGGCTCCGGCCCGAGCCGGGCGAGTCTCTCCTCATCCCGGGGAAGGCACACCGAGAAGTGGCCGAAACGCCGCTTGTCCGAAAAGACTACCCGGCGGTCGCCGGCGATCCCGAGGACCGCGCGGACGGCCGGTGGGTCTGCCTCCCCGGATTGACGCAGCGCCCACTTGCCGCTCATGCCGAGATGGCTCAGCAGTGCGGGGCCCCCACGGGCGAACTCGATGCGCAGGAACTTGCCGCGCCTCCGGACCGCCGAGACGATCCGACCCTCGGCCGCCGCCCGAATGGAACTCTCCGTCTGACCCCGCCGGGTGAGCGGATCGGGAACCGCGACCTCGAGCAGGTGCTTCCCGGCGAGCCAGGAGGTCAGGTTTTCCCGGTTGGCTTCGGCTTCCGGCAGCTCAGGCACGCGGTTTGGCGCGGGGCTTGCCGGGACCCTGGACTATCCGCCGTTCACGATTTCGCTGACGGCGCGGTGGGCCTCATCGATGGCGGCCTGCGTGTACGCGTAGGCCCCGGCATCGGAGTTTGCGATGTGGACCTGCCCGAAGGGCTTCCGGCCGACCTCGTTCGGGGCCTCCCCGGGGGCGAAAGGCGGGTCCCAGAGGGAGTTGTATTCGAACGAATACCCGTGCGGCCAGCGGTTCACGGTTAGCCCGAGGATGTCGCGGGCGGGGTCGAAACCCCCGGGAGCGAGAGCCCGGGCGAGCTGACTGCGGGTTTCGCGTTCGAAGGTCTCGAAGCTCATCTGCAACAGGTCGTGCTGTCCGGCCTGATGCTGGACGCGGGCGCTCGCGCCCGGCAGACACGGGGTGCGCACCGCGTGCAGCACGACGAGGTCCTCGGGGCCGCCCGAGAAGGCATAGCCCCCGATGCTCACCGGAAAATCGAGCGACACGCTGGCGTGGAATCCTGCCGGGAAGTAGATGCCCGAAGCACCGGCCGCGACGAAGGAAGTCCAGTTCCGGATCAGCACGTTCGAATAGACGAGCGGCACCTTCGGCGGGTAGGCGAGCGCTTCACGCTGCTCCTCGGGGAGTTCCGGCAACAGGAAGGGAATCACCCGGTTGTAACAAGCGAGCACGATGTGGCGGGCGCCGACCCGAACCTCGTTTCCGTCCTGGACGTAGGTCACGCTGCCCTCACCGTCCCCCCCGTTGCGCACCCGCACCGCGGTGGCGTTCAGCCGGATCCGGCACGGCGAGTCCGGACGGTCCAGCGCACCGTAGTCGAGGCGGGCCAACACGATGTCCTCCCCGGTGCTGCCGGCCACTGCCGCCGGCACCAGCTTTCGCACCAGCAGGCGGGCGATGGTGGCGTTCCCGTCCGGGAAGTGGAAGATGTAAGGATCCGGACTTGCGTTCGGTTTCGCGGTGAGGCTGAGGCGAGGGTGGTCCGTGTTCGTGAGATCCATGTCCTGGAACCCGGGATAGCCGAGCCCCCACAGATCGAGAGCGGGAACCCCGTCCGGCCCCATCCCGAACAGTCCGTGGGTGCGCTGGCGGTAGAGCGCCTGGACTTCGGCGCCCATTTCGAGCGCCTCGAGAAAGGCCTCGTAGCTGGTAGCCGCCAGCCGATCCTTCTTGGCCGCTTCGTCCAGTTGGGGCCACGGATCGCCGGGCCCCTCATACAGTCGAACGAAATCCGACCGCCCGGCTTCGCTCAGCGGCGCCTCGGCGGCGAACTCCCCGGCGGGACGCCGGCCCATACCGGTGACCAGACGGTCCTCCCCGAAGTCCTCGCTTCCGAAGAAGACCGCGTTCTGCAACCCGTGCGATCGGTAGAGCTCGCGGTCGAACGCGGTCGAAAAGAGATCGAGATCGACACCCAGATCGTCCAGCAGACCGTGGACCGCCGGGCTGAAGGTAGAGGGCGAGTCGAGCGACTGGGTTCCGCCGTAGCCGAGCACGGTGCGGCCCTCGTGGGTGAACTCGTTCCGCTTCGCGTGTCCTCCGAAGTCGTCGTGGTTGTCGAGCACCAGGATGCGGGCATTGGGGCCGAAGGCCTTTCGGTAGAACCAGGCAGCGCTCAGACCGCTGATCCCGCCACCGACCACCACCAGATCGAACTCCCCACCGTCCGCTGCGCCCGAGTCGTCCCAGGGACCGGTATTCGCGACGCGGTCCCGCAGTTCATGGGCCACCTCGAAGGAACCGGGGTGGCTGCCCCGCAGTCCGGTAAACGCCGGGGGATAGGGGCCGCTCGGCCCGGGTGTCGTGCAGGCTCCGAGCAGCCATCCGGAAGCTCCGGGAAGCGTGAGCGCACCGACGCCTAGCGGAATCCCGTTCAGGAAGTCCCTCCGGCTGATTCCTCGCTCCATCCCGAGCTCGCGGTCACGGTTCCGGATCTCGCCGGCTGAATGCTTGGAGTCTCGATTCCCTGGCATCTCGCTGCCAATCTTCCCATGCCCAGACGATGTGTAAAACGAGGTGAAACTCGCCACCCTCCGCATCGTCCGGTAAATTGGGCGTTCCTTTTGGCCCTACCGGAGGCTTGTCCCATGCACACTGCGAAGTCGCGACGCGAGACGCTGCGCGTCCTTTCCGCACTCGCCGCCGCCGCGGCCCTCCCGAAGGGCGTCTTCGCCGGCTTCCCCGGCCTCCAGGACGAAGAGGTCATCCCCTTCACCGACATCGGCGAGGAGTTCGCGACGATGCGCGGTGATTACCCGTTCCGCATTGATCTGCGGGAGTTGCGCACCTTCATCACCCCGAATGACGACTTCTTCTCCGTCGCCCACTACAACCGGCCGGAGATCAACGCCGCCGGCTGGTCGCTGCGGCTTGACGGCCTCGTGGAACGCCCCGCTACCTACACCCTCGATGCGTTGCGCGCCATGCCCCGCGTGGAGAAAACGGTCACCTTCGAGTGTTCCGGAAACCAGGGGATCCGGCACCACGGCATGGTCGGGAATGCGGTCTGGGCGGGAACCCCGTTGATGCCGCTCATCGAGGCCGCGGGACCGCACCAGACGGCGATCGAGACGGTCTTTTGGGCCGCCGACGAGGGGACCGAGACGATCCGCAACAACGAATATCCCCAACACTTCGGCCGGGCCATGTCCTTCGCGGACACCAAGGCCTCCGGCGCGATCCTCGCGTACGAGATGAACGGCGAAATGCTGCCGGGGAAGAACGGCTTCCCGCTCCGGCTCATCGTGCCCGGTTGGTACGGCATCAGTCACGTGAAGTGGCTTACCCGCATCCAGCTCGCCGACCGGCGCCTGATGAACCGCTTCATGGGCCGCGACTACGTGACCATCATCGGCGAAGAAATGGATGGCGAAACCGTGTGGTTCGAACGCTCGGTCACGACCCAGCGCGTCAAGTCGGTGGTTGCGCGGGTCACGCGCACCCCGGGTGGCGGCACCCGGGTCTTCGGGGTGGCGTGGAACGACGGAACGCCGATCCGCGAGGTCAAGGTGCAGATTGACGGCGGGGACTGGATGCCGGCGACGCTCGAACGCTCGGGCAACCCCTACGCCTGGACCTTCTGGAACCTGGAGACCGGCGCCCTCGGCCCGGGCGAGCACAAGCTGGTCTCGAACGCGGTGGACGAACTGGGCCGCGAGCAGCCCGCCGACCTCAGCCTCAAGAAGACCTACTGGGAGGACAACGCTCAGTTCACCCGCTCGGTCATGGTGACCGGGTAGGTCGGTCGTGCGGCGGCGGCGCTTCCTGACTTCGGCCGCGGGGGTCGCGGTGGCTTCGGGCTATCGGGGGGTGTCCGCGGCCCGGCGTCTGAACGGCCGGATCGGAGTGGTCGGCGGGGGCATCCTCGGGTCGTCCATCGCTCTCCATCTCGCCCGGCGGGGAGCCGAAGTCACGGTGTTCGAACGCGAGGGGCCCGCGGCGGGCGCCACCGGGAACTCCTTCGCGTGGATGAACGCCAGTTTCTCCAAACGGCCCCACTCGTACCACGAGTTGAACTGGCGCGGCATGCAGGGGTGGCGGCGGCTCGAGGCCGAACTCGGCGGCGCCCTCAAGGTGAGCTGGGGCGGCAGCCTCGAGTACCGCATCGAACCCGATCGCGTACGGCTCCTTCACGAGCAGCTCGCCCGGTGCCAGCGCTGGGGGTATCCCATCCATCAGGTGGATGAGGCGCGGTTTCATGAACTCGAACCGGGGTTGACTCCCGAGGCGCCGGTCCTCGGAGCGATCTGGGCAAGCGCCGAAGGCTCCATCGAGCCGCGTTCGGCGACGCGCGCCCTGTGGGCCGCTGCCGAAGCCGCCGGGGTGAAATTCCTGATCGCCGAGGTTGCATCCCTGGACATCGGCTACGGAGTCCTGCGAGGCATCCGGACCTCTGCTGGCGACCACGAACTCGACACGCTGGTCCTCGCCGCCGGCGTTCAGGCGCCTGAGCTCGCGCGGCAGGCGGGGGTCGAGGTTCCGCTCATCGAGTCCCCCGGAATCCTCGCCCACTCGACACCTGCGAAGTCCATGGTCAACCGGATCGTGCTCGCCCCGAACATCCACGTGAAGCAGACCGTCGATGGGAAGGTGGTGGCTGGCGTCGGCTTCGCGAGCGCGGGTTCCACGGACCACTCCCCGGCCGTGGGACAGGGGATCTTCGAGGAGACCGCCAAGGTTCTCCCGGCGGCGGGCGGGTTGGAGGTCGACGAGGTCAGCCTCGGCTACCGGGTGCTTCCCAGGGATGGGCACCCGATCGTTGGTTTCGATCCCGCGGCTCCGGGCATCTACTTCGCCTCGATGCACAGCGGGGTGACGCTGGCCCCCGTCATGGGGACGTTCGCCGCCATGGAAATCCTCGACGACGTCGAGGTCGCCCTGCTCTCGGACTATCGGCTCGCGCGCTTCGGGACATCCTGACGACCTAGTGTGGTGTCCCGCAAATAGCGATGATAATATGGGGTCCTCCCAGGAGGTCCCCATGCCGAAAGGACGCCCCCTGTCGCCACTCGTCCTCGATGAGGAACAGCGAGGCCAACTGATGGCCCTGTCCCGATCCACCTCCATGCCCCACGGACTGGTGCAGCGGGCGCGGCTGATTCTCGCGAGCGCCGAAGGCCTCTCCAACCAGGCGGTGGCGGAACGCGTCGGCCTCACGCCCAACGTCGTGGGGAAGTGGCGACGCCGCTTCCGGGAGGCCGGGGTCACCGGCCTCCACGACGAACTCCGCCCGGGACGGCCGCGCACCTACAGCGACGAGAAAGTGGCGACGCTCATCAACCATGCCCTCCAGGAAGAGCCCGACAATGCCACCCATTGGAGCGTGCGCTCCATGGCGGACGCGCAGGGAGTCTCCAAGAGCACGGTGCAGCGCTGGTTCACCCTGTTCGGCGTCAAGCCGCACCTGACCCGGACCTTCAAGCTCTCTACCGACCCCTTCTTCATCGAGAAAGTCCGGGACATCGTGGGGCTCTACCTCCATCCACCGGACAACGCCATGGTCCTCTGCGTGGACGAAAAGTCCCAGATCCAGGCCTTGAACCGCACCCAGCGAGCCTTGCCCCTGGGCCTGGGCTATGTCGAGGGCTACACCCACGACTACCTCCGCCACGGCACCACCACCCTCTTCGCCGCCCTGGATGCCGCCACCGGAAAGGTCATCGCTCGCTGCCGCCAGCGGCACCGCCATCAGGAGTTCCTCGACTTCCTGCGTCTCATTGACCGCGAAACTCCGGGAGATCTTGACCTCCACCTGGTGGTCGACAACTACGCCACCCACAAACACCCCAAGGTCCGCGCCTGGCTGGCCCGCCGACCTCGTTTCCACCTCCACTTCACCCCGACCTATGCCTCCTGGCTCAACCAGGTGGAGCGCTGGTTCGGACTCATCAGCCAGCAGGCCATCAAGCGCGGCAGTTTCCAAAGCGTCACCCAGTTGAAGCAGACGATCATGGCTTTCACCGACCAATACAACCACAACTCCACCCCCTTCGTTTGGGTCGCCACCGCACAATCCATCCTGGAGAAGCTGGAACGACTAGCAACTCGTATTTGCGGGACGCCACACTAGCAGCCGGTGGTGGAACCCGGGTGAGCGCCGAGGTCGGCCAGTTCTCCCGGTGGGGGCGAGGCGCCCGGCTGACAAGGCGCGTGAGGGAGGAGCCCCCACCGGGAGAACTGGCCCGGGTGTATTCCGACCGAAACGCAACGATGAGCGGCGCGAAGCGACGCGGTTCAGCCGGGATGGATCGCCGGCCGAGCCCCCACCGGGAGAACTGGGCCGCGTGGGTTTCATCACCGGCTGTTTGGCCGGGATGGATCGCCGGCCGAGCCCCCACCGGGAGAGGCCTCGGACACAGAAAACCCTCCGACGCGGGAGGTGGAAATCAAAGGCGGCTATTGAGGGCGGCTATTGAGCCGCCCCCTTCGGGCTGCCGCTTGGGGATGGGTGGGTCTTCGCGCGACAGCCCCCGGCTAAGCCGGACGCCGGATGTAAGGAGGTGAACTTTCCAGCGCAATGAAAATATACCACAGGAGGGGCTCCGTAAATCACTGAATTACGGGGTGTCATAGGCCCGGAAGATGGTTTCCAGATCGCGCCGGGCGGTTGCGAAATCGGAACGCGGAGGGAGATCGGGATCCCGTATGGACCGGAGGAAATCCTTGGCCATTGCCGCGAAACCCATAAGGTCCTCAAACGGGCCCAAACGAAACCGAATTCCCCAACCGGCGCGTAGCGCCAGGTACAACCCGTTGCTTTCGAAGACGATGCGGCCGCGCTCGCCTTCCACGAAGGAGTGCTGGAGGATCCCTCCCGGGAGCGAGGAGGTGTTCCACGAATAGCGGATCTCACCGCGGACTCCGGACGGGTAGTCGAGTTCCACGAAGGAGTGCCGCTCCGGTTCCTCCCCGTGCGGGAGGGTGGCCCGCACGGCCGTCGGTTCCTCCTCGACCAGCGCGCCGATGAGCGCGACGAAGTGGACGCCGCCCTCGAGGAGGGCGCCATGCTGGACCCGCCAGTCCGCGGGCTGCTGCCGCGTGAGCTTCGACACCCGGATGCGGCGCAGGGGCCCGATTTCCGGGAGCCAGGCCCGGAGCCGGCGGAGGGACGGCTTGTAGAGGTAGTTCTCGGCGACCATCAGCGATCCGGCCGGGCGCCCGGTCAGCGCGTGGCCGATCGTCTCGACCTCGGCGCGCGATTGGGCCATCGGTTTTTCGACGAGGACGGACTTGCCGGCCGCGAGAGCGGCGACGGTCTGGGACGCGTGGTACTCGAGCGGGGAACAGATCGCCACCGCCGCGACATCGGGGCGCTCGAGGGCGTGCTCGAAACTACCGAGGGTCTCACCCCGAAAGCGTGCGGCGAGCGCCTCTGCGGACTGCGGACTCCGGCTCGTGAACAGGAGGCGCGCGTGCGGCGCGAGATTGGCCGCGTGCACCCGGGCGATCCGGCCGCACCCGACGATGGCGATCGTCGGCGCCTCCGGAGCCCCGGCGGCGGGTCCGCTCTTCAAGACAGCCTCCGGTTCACGATCCCCTCCGCGATCCGGAGGGCTCCCGCGGCAATTGTGAGACTCGGATTCACCCCGCCGGACGCGGGGAAGGCACTTGCGTCGGTAACGAACAGATTGTCGAGTCCCCGCACCCGGCCCGTCGGCTCGAGGGCCGCCTCGTCGGCCTGCTCCCCCATCCGGAGCGTCCCGACCGCGTGGGAGAACGAAGAAATCGGCCAGACGTGGGTGGCGAGCGCTCCCGCGGTGCGGAGAATCTTCCGAGCTCTGTGCACGAGGAGCGCCAGCCGGTCCTCGTCAGCCTTGCGGTAGCGGTGCTCGACCCGGATGCGCTCCATACCCAGGGCGTCCATCTCCTCCGAGAGGAAAACCCGGTTGCCCGGTTCCGCCGCGTCCTCGGCTACGCAGAGCAGGTTCTGGAGTCGGCGCACCAGTGGCTTCGCGAGGAAGGCGCCCGCGAATTTCCCGGCGGCGCGCCGAACGACGCCGGCGTCCGGGGTGTAGATGTCCTGGATGATTCCCACTGCCAGACCGTCGCGAGCCCGCTGTTCCTCGTAGGCGTCGGTGAAGCAGACCTGCTTGTGGAAGACCTGCTCCGGGTTGGTCTCGAAAGGGAAAAGTCCGGCGACCACCGCGTTGCAGTGACGCATGAGGAATCGTCCTATCGGGGGTGTGCCCCCGTCCTTCCCGTTCTTCCCGGCGAGACCCGAGCGCAGCAGGATCGCCGGACTTCCGAGCGCGCCGGCCGCGAGCACGAAGAGGGGCGCATCGAAGGACACTGCCTCGCCGGATTCCTGATCCACGCCGTGGGCGCGGGCCACCCGGTCTCCGCGAATCTGGAGGGCTCGCACCGCGATCCCTGCCCGGACTGTCAGCCCCTTCCTTTCGGCGCGGCGCAGGATGCCGGTGGCGTCGTTCTTGGCTTCGATGGCGCATGGGAAACCGTCGCAGGTGTTGCAACGCACGCAGCGCGGTCCCTCGTTGCCCGAGAAGTTGAGGGCGAGGGGGATCGGGAACGGCCGGAAGCCGAGTGCCTCCCCCGCCTTCCGGATGCGCTCCGCCGGGGCCGAATACGGGATCGGCGGAAAGGGATAGGCGGCAGATCGGGGAGGCTCCAGGGGGTCGGCGCCGGCGTCGCCGTGGACCCCCAGCAGCCGTTCCGCCTCGCTGTAGAAAGGCTCGAGATCCTGGTAGTCGAAGGGCCAGCGGACGAAGTCGGCAGGGCGGAGCCTGAGAGACGCGCCTCCGTAGAACACCGACATCCCGCCCACGGTCTCGTTCATCGGGAGCGGGCGGAACCGGCGGTCGTCCCGCTGCCGCACCGAGAGCGGTGTCTTCCCCCGGTACCGGAGGTCGTTCAGGATCGCCTGGGGGTTCCAGTCGCCCTCGTCCCGGTGCGGCCAGCGTCCCCGTTCGAGGATCACCACCCGGGCTCCCGCTTCGACGAGCCGGTGGGCGGCGAGCGCTCCGCCGAGTCCGGAGCCGATAACGACCGCGTCCGCGCCGGATCCGTTCTGGGAGCGGGACACGGCCCCGGCGGATCGTGCGCTAGCCGGCCCCGCCGGCTTCGAGATAGGCGACCGCCGCGACCGCCACGATCAGCACCCAGGCGCCGTAGTGGAACCCCTCGCGCCGGAAGGACTCGAGCCGCGGCAGATCGGGGCGGAATTTCCCCGACATGTTCCGCTGGATGTAGGTCTTGTAGTACTCCACCAGGAACCGCTCGAGCCCGCCGTTCATGTAGACGAGGATTCCGAGCGCGACCGGATCTCCAGGCGTGCGGAGCCAGTAGAAGATCGGCGAGGCGATCGCGAGCGTAAGCCCGGAGCGGAAGAACTTCAGGGTGTGGAACCCCTCGAAGGGGGCGTCCTTCCAGGCGCCGCCCCCGGAGACAAGGAGACCGGTGAGGTACGCGACGCCGAGATAGGCCCAAAAGCCGGTCACCGGAGTCCCGATGAAGAGCACTGCGATCACTCCGGCAACGAGAACCATCCCGGCGGCGATCCGGAGCGCGCGGCTCCTTACCGGGCGTCCCAGAATCGTCAGCGCCGAAGGTACGAAGTACTTGTCCTGCGGTTCTTCGCGGAAGCAGCCCTTGTGGAGTTCGGTGAGGAACCGTTCAAGTCCCATCACCAGAAAGAAGAGCTGCACCAGCCCGAGGGCGGTGGCCCGTTCCAAGAGCGCGGGGACGGTGAGCAGGAACGCGAAGATCGCGACCGAGAACAGGATGCTCCGCGGGAAGGTGCGCGGCTTGAAGCCTTCCCAGGGGGAATCCTTGAACCCGCCCCACAGCGAGGTGTAGAGCCCGGAGAGCGCGGAAACCAGCAGCCCGCCGAAGACCCCGGCGCTCATTGCGTACTACCGGCCACTACCGGCAGGTCAGCGGAGAATGTCGAACTGGCGGGTGTACTTGACCGTCAGGCTGCGGTTCTGGGGACCGATCAGGACGTTGCCGAGCCCCTCGGTGTCGTTGTAGACGATGAACAGGCCGGTTCCGGCGGTGTTCAGCCAGTTGAGGCGAACGTTCGACGACCAGACATCCGAATCGTCGTTGTACTGGACGAGCGCCTGCAGGTAGATCAGGGGGGTGAAGTTGACCGCCATCCGGACCTGGCCGAGATTCGCCACGAAGCTGCCTTCGGCGAGCTCGATGTCGTTGTGGAGCCAGGCCACCGAGGTGATCAACCGCGTGCCCCAGCGGTAGTTGATCGTGGTGTCCACGGACTGCTGGTTCCCCGACAGGAAACCGCCGTAGTCGAGAGCCCCGGAATAGGAGAACGGCGCGGCGCGGTTCGTGTTCCAGCGCCAGCCGATCTGCCAGTGCTCGTAGGCGCCGGGAGGGACCACGATGCCCTCCCGAATCTCGAAGGGCTCCTGGAGCCCTTCCACGACGCGGTTCATCGCCGGGCTGAGATGAGCGCCGTTCTCGAAATCAATATGGCTGTCGACGTGCATCCGGCTCGTCTCCAGGAATCCGTCGAGGGTGCGGAAACCGGTGTAGGTGACGTGCGGCCGCAGTTCCCGGAGAGCGATGGGAAACCTCTTGAGGAATTCGGGGCGGTAGTAGCCGAAGTAGCCGTAGTCGTAGTTGCGGTAGGCATTCCGGCGCAGGAAGCCGACCTCGGGGTTGAAGTTGGCGGCCACCTCGGTCATCCCGAACCAGAGGCGGAGATCCCGGCGGAAGTACTCGCCCCGGGCCATGTAGGCATGCTCCCCGCCGTCCAGAAGCTCGTAGCCCGGTGTCTCGGTGCGGGCCGCGAACCCGGTGAACGTGAGCGCTTCTCCGATGCCGAGCCGGCCTTCCACGCCCCAGGTCCGGTTCCAGTCGTCGTCGAGAGCGGCATTCCCCGTTCCCATTCGGTTCACGAACATGGTGCCGAGCGAGGAGCGTTGGCCGAACTCGCGGCTCAGGCTCATCACCGTGTAGTTGTTGGCGGCGATCACCCCGGCGACTTCCTGGGTCTGCATGTTCAAGAAGCCCAGGTTGTAGTCCCCGGCCTTCCCCGAGAGCCGCGCGCCGCCGAGAATCGGCACTGGGATCCCGCCGGGTCCGATCCCGATCCGGCGGCTGAAGAAGAGATCCACCGAACTCCCCTGGCCCATGGAGAAATTGCCGGCGTTTTCGAGGAAGAACGGCCGCTTCTCGGGGAAGAAGAGGTTGAAGCGAGTCAGGTTGATCTGCTGATCGTCCACCTCCACCTGGGCGAAATCGGTGTTGTAGGTGAGGTCCACGTTCAGGCTCGGGGTCAGGCCTACCTTGGCGTCCACTCCGAAGTCAGTGTTCGTGTTTGTCTCGACTTCGACCGCATAGTCGCGGCCGGCGGCGCTCAGCGCATAGGGGGTGATCTTGAAATTCCGGGGGCTTCTCAGTTCGAGCCCGTGGAGTTCGCCCGCGGAGGAAAGCCGGTAGAGGTTGTAGATGCGGGAAACCGGGGACCAGTAGTCGTCCTCGCGTTTCCTGCGGATGTTGCGGTGGAAGTTGATCCCCCAGGTCTGGGGGCTCCCGGCGTAGCGGAGGGTGCGCAGCGGAATTGCAAACTCGGCGGACCAGCCCTCGTCGGTCATCGCAGTCGCCACCCTCCAGCTCGCGTCCCAGTTCACGTTGAAACCGCCCCCGGAGCCGGTGCCGGCGCGCCGCATCCCTGGACCGCCGCCCCCACCGCCACTGCCGCCGCCGGCGTTGCTCAACTGGCCGTCGTACTCGAGCCCGGCGGGGGTGGTCCCGAAGACGAAGCCGTTCTGGAGGTCGTGATAGGTGTCGAAGACGACCCGGAACGAATCCGAGTCGGTCAGGCCGGAATCGCGCCGGGCGTCGCTGGCGATGATCCCGTCCGGGTCGCTGTCGTAGAGCATGGCCCCGATGTAGACCGCATCGTCGTCGAAAAGGATCCTGACTTCGGTCCGTTCGGTGGCGGGCTGCCCCTCGAAGGGCTCCGCCTGGATGAAGTCCGTCAGCGCTTCCGCGGCCGCCCAGACGTCCTCGTCGAGCCGGCCGTCGATGGCCGGCGCCTCAACCGTCGGCGAGGCCCGTCCGATGCGGACTCCGCTGGCGGTTTCATCTTCGGCCCCCGTGCCCCCGGCCGCGAGGAGCAGGGCGCCGAGGGCGAACAAGGGTAGAACCGGATACCGCATAAGCGCGCAAATTTACTTCGCCGGAGCGCCCGGCGCACCTCTAACAGCCGGTGGTGGAACCCACGGGAGCGCCGAGGCCCCACCGGGAGAACTGGGCCGCGTGGGTTTCACTACCGGTTGTTGGGCCGGAAATGGATCGCCGGTCGAGCCCCCACCGGGAGAACTGGGCCGCGTGAGTTTCACCACCGGCTGTTCAGGCATGTGCGGCGTTTCCGCCCGTGAGAACGCTGCGAAGCGACCAGAAAAAGGCGATGCGAATCGCGCCGGAGCGGTGCCCCGCAGCCGAAAATGGCGGGCGCTTCATGGCATAGTTCGCGCGCCGCCGGCTCTGACCCGGAGGGAGAGGAGATTCTTCAGGATATGAACGACAGGGCACCGGCCAGCACCCGCGAACTGCTTGACTTCGCCACCGAGATCGCCTGGGAGGCCGGGCGTCTCATCATGCGCCACTTCCAGGTGGGAGTGGGCGTAACCACGAAGCCGGACCGGACCCCGGTCACCGAGGCGGACATTGCCGGCGAAAGGCTGCTCCGGAAGCGGATCGAGGCGAAGTTCCCCGGACACCGCATCCTCGGCGAGGAGGATGGCGAGTCCGGTTCCGATCCGACGCACCGCTGGATTCTCGATCCCATCGACGGCACGACCTCGTTCATTCATGGCGTGCCCCTGTTCGGCATGCTGATCGGCCTCGAGATCGCGGGCGAGGCGGTGGTGGGGGTCTGCAATATCGCCGGACTCGGCGAAATGGTCACCGGCGCCCGCGGCGAGGGGGCCTTCTGGAACGGCCGGCCGGCACGCGTCTCCAGCGTGACCGAGATCGGAAACGCGCTCGCCACCACCACCGACCCGGCGACCATCGGTCCCATCTGGGATGCGGTGGGCGCCAAGGGCGCGGTGCGGCGGACGTGGGGCGACGCCTTCGGCCACGCGCTGGTCTGCACCGGACGTTCCGAGATCGGCCTCGATCCGGAAATGAAAGCCTGGGATTCAAGCCCCTTCCTGCCGATTCTCGAGGAGGCGGGCGGCCGTTTCACCGACTGGGACGGCAACCGCACGATCCACGGTCCGAACGCCCTGAGCACGAACGGCGCCCTCCACGACGAGGTCCTGGAGTTACTCGCTGAAGTCCGCGGGACGTAGCAGGAGGCAGCCGTCCTCCCGCCGTATTGAGGGCGCGGCGGCAAGGGACCGCCGGCCAGTTCTCCCGGTGGGGGCCTCCAAACCGGCACCGCCTGCCGCAGGCGGGCGATCGCTGCCCGTCGGGCAGCGACGATCCGCGACGCACCCTCACGTCTTCGGGCTCGGACAGACCCCGCGGCCACTCGCTGAAGCGGCCCCCAACTTGCCATCCGGAACGCGGGACTTTACGTTCCAGCGGGAACGTCTCAGCCGCCCGGCCGGTTGGCGACGATCGCGATCCGGGCGCCGTCCGGACTCACGGCGAGACGGGTGATGCCCTCGACGCCGCGGTCTGAGAAGTCGGCGATCTCCGCCCAGCCCGAGCCCTCCGACCAGGAGAACAGGCGCGAGCCGTCGCCCATCAGGATCTCGCCCTCCGGCGTCCACGCGTAGTCCTCGCGGCCCGGCAGGGTTTGCGTGATCCGCACCGCCGTTATCGCGGCGGGGTCGAGGCGTTCGATCCACCATTCCTCGTCCGAAACCTTGCGCACGAAGGAGATCTCCTCCGTCCCCGGAATCCGGTGGATGGACCGGCCCGGGCGCTCGGCGACGATCCGGATCTCCCCGCTCAGCGCGTCCCCGACCTGGAGGGTGGGCGGACTGCCGAGGATGAACATCGCGACGACATGTTCGTTGGCCCACGCGTGGTACCCCACCGGCTCGGCGGTGGCGAAGACCGGCCCCACCGCTTCGCCGGAAAGGTCGTAGCGCCACAGGTACTGCTTGCCGCGGATTTCGTGGATCGCGGAGAAGGCCTCCTGTCCGGGGATCTGGAGCGCCGAGAACTCGCTCGCCTCCTCCGTGTGCGTCACCTGCTCAGAGGCTCCGGGGCCGGCGCCGGATCCCGTCCGGGAGGTCACCCCAAGACGCATGATTTCGGTCTGGCGCCGGTCCAGCGCCGCCGTGTGGAGGATGGCCGAGCCGTCGAGGAGGAAGCTGGGCTGGTTGTCGTAGGCGTCGCGGTCGGTCGCCTGCTCCAGGTCCGAGATCGAGAGAGCGCCGCCGCCCGAGACGAGGGTCCCCAGCCAGATGTCGGTGGCGGGTGCCTCCGCGGCCGTCGGCGTGTAATCCTCGGGCGCCGGTCCGATCTCGGGTATCGGCCCGTCCGGGGGCTCGGCCGGGAAGGAGAGCGCTGACCCCGCCTCCGCGGTCGCCCGCTCCTCGCCGGCTCCCGCCCCCGTCTCGTCACGGTCACCCGTAGCGCAGCCCGCCAGAGCCACCGTTGCGCATCCACCGAGCAGCAGGGCTGTCGCCATGCGCGCCGCCCACCGCAGTCTCCGCTGGGTCATTCGTTCCGTCCTTCTTCGTCTTGTGTCTTGACCCGCGCCACCACCTCGCGGACCTGATCTGCGAACCCCCGCGCCTTCTCCATCACCATTTCCTCGTCGAGGGTGGTGATCTCGCCGTCCCGCACCACGATCTTCCCGTTCACCAGCACGGTGCGGACGTCGCTGCCGCGGGTCACGTACACCAGGTGGGAGTAGGGGCGGTAGAGCGGGGTCATCCCGGCGCGGCGGGTCTCCACCAGCACGATGTCCGCCTTCTTGCCGACTTCGAGGGACCCGATGCGGTCCTGCTGGTTGAGCACCCGCGCGCCGCCCATGGTGGCCATCCGGAACACGGTCTCCGCGGGCAGGGAGGTCGGATCCCCGGTCGCGAACTTGTGGAGCTTGGCCGCGCTATCCATCTCCCCGAACATGTCGAGGTCGTTGTTGCTCGCCGGGCCGTCGGTTCCGAGTCCCACCGGAACGCGGGCGGCGAGGAGCGCCTCGACCGGCGCCGCCCGGTCCGCTCCGAGCTTCATGTTGCTCTCCGGGTTGTGGGCCACTCCCGCGCCACCGGCCGCGACCCGCTGGATGTCCTCCTCCGAGAGGTAGGTACCGTGGGCCAGCACCGTCCCCGGCCGGAGCGCGCCGATGGAGTCCAGCGCCTCGATCGTGCGCATGCCGATCGCCGCCTCGATCCGCTCGTCTTCGTCGCGCGCCTCGACGACGTGGATCTGGAAAGGCGCGTTGTGACGGTCCGCGATTTCGAAGGCGGCGCGGGTGGGCTCCAGCGGGGTGGTGTAGAGGGCATGCGCCGCGGTTCCCGGAATGAGGAGCGGATGGTCCCGATACTTCTCGAAGAAGGCGTCCGCCTCGGCGAGCGATTCCTCCGGGGTCGCGAAATCGGGGGTCGGAAAGCCGATCACGTGCGGGCCGACCACTGCCCGGATCCCGGCCTCGATGGTGGCCCGGGCCACCTCGTCCCGAAAGTAGTACATGTCGGTGAAGGTGGTGGTGCCGCTCTTCAGCATCTCGATGGAGGAAAGGAGCGTTCCCCAGTAGACGAAATCGGGGGCTACGAGTTCGGCTTCGGCCGGAAAGATGTTCTGCTCCAGCCAGTCCATCAGCGGCAGGTCGTCGGCGAGACCACGCAGCAGCGACATGGCGGCGTGCCCGTGAGTGTTGATGAGACCCGGGATGACCAGTTGGCCGGTCGCATCCAGGGTGGGGATCCCGGCCGGCCGGGGCGCCGCCCGGTCGAAAAGACCGACGATCCGGTCGCCCTCGACCAGCACTGCTCCGCCTTCCAGGATCGTCCCCGCCTCATCCACGACCACCACCGTGCCCCCGTCGATCAGAAGGCGCTCCGCGGCCTGAACCTCCGGCGCTTCGGAGCCCGTGCAGGCGGCGCCGGCGAGCGGAACGGCGAGGAGCAGGCTGTGCGTGGGGATCGGGGTCATGGAGCGGTCCTTCGGTGGGAGGCGGGAAACCCTAGCAGCCGGTGGTGAAACCCAGGCGGCGTTCGAGCGGCGATGCATCCCGGCTGAACCGCGCCGCTTTGCGGCGCTCTGCGTTGCGTTTCGGTCGGAATACACCCGGTATTCCTCCCTCACGCGCCTTGTCAGCCGGGCGCCTCCCCGCTCTCGGCGCTCACCCGGGTTCCACCACCGGCTGCTAGCGGAAGGGAAGCTGCGTGCGCTTCAGGCGGGCTCGCTGCGAAAGCGGCCCTTCCGGAGCCGGTTCATCGCCGCGGCGATCTCGTAGCGGCGGGGACGGGCCAGCCGGCCGGGATGAGTGCCGGCGCGACCCTCGGCGGTGAGCGATTCGAGGCCTGTCTCGTCGAGCCGGGCTTCGAGGGCGTCGAGCAGTTCGCCGACCGGAAGCCCTGCGAATTCCCGAACGGCGACGGCCACGGCGTACCCGGCGGCTCGGGTCTGGCTCTCGTCGAAAAGTTGTTCTACCGCGCGGAGATCCACCTCCTCCTCTCCGTAGAGAAGGAGATCGCGCCGCGTCGCCCGGATCCGCGGCGTTCCCTTGCGGCCGGCCGGGTCAAAGCCCTCGGGCTCCGGATGCCGTACCCGGCCGCCGAAGCTGGCCGCGGCGGCCTCGGGAGACCGCCGGGTCGGATATTGAGCCCCCACTTCGCGCGCCAGCGCCGTGACCTCGCGCGGCCGGTAGTCCGCCAACTGGATCACGGTGTCGGCGGCGTCGAAGTAGTCCCCGGAGCCGCCCATCACCAGAATGGTCGAGACCCGGTGGCTCTCGTAGAGCTCCCGCACCCGGTCGAGGAGGGCGACGATCGGCTCCGCGTCGCGCTCCACCAGCGCCTGCATCCGGGCATCGCGGATCATGAGGTTGGTGGCCGAGGTGTCTTCGTCCATTAGCAGCAGCCGGGAACCCGCCTCCAGCGCCTCAACGATGGAAGCCGCCTGACTGGTGCTGCCGCTCGCGTTGTCGGTGGTGAATGCCGTGGTCGGCCGTCCTCCGGGCAACTCGCGGATGAACGGACTCACGTCCACGGAGGACACCGCGCGTCCTTCTTCGGCGCGGATGGTCGTGGCGTCGGTCCGGGTCACGACCCGCTCCCGTCCGTCTCCGGGAATGTGTGGGACCACCGAGCGGGCCAGCGCCTGGAGCAGGGTGGACTTTCCGTGGAAACCGCCGCCCACGATCAGGGTGACGCCTTCGGGAATTCCCATGCCGGAGATCTCCGGGGGGCCGCTGCCGGAGTGGAGCAGCGGGAGGCTCACCCGCAGCGAGGCCGGGCTCTCGAAAGCGACGACCCCGTCGCGAAGCGGGCGTTCGCTCGCACCGTGCGCGCGCGGGAGCACCGCGCCGTCGGCGACGAAGGCCGCCAGGCCGCGCTCACCGAGTTGGGAGCGGAGGTGTTCCTGGTCTTCGACTACGTCCACGAAGGACGCCGCGCCTCCGTCGGGCAGGTTCCGGAAGACGAGCGCCTCGCGGGCGATCCGGGGGAGCTCACCGGCCAGCAGGTCGGCGGCCCGCTGTCCCAGGATGCGGCGGCCGGCCGCCGGCAGACCAACTTCGAGACGGGCCTCTACGGAAGCAGGTTCGGTTCCGTCGCCGAAGATGTGGACCGCGGTGCGCTCCAGCACCTCCTGTCCGCCCGCATCGACCCGGACTACTCCGCTGTTCCCCGACCCGGAGCGATTCCCGGAGCGCGGAATCGCCTGGTCCACGCGGCGCGCCAGGTAGTCGGAGAGCCCGATCCGCCGGACCCGATTCCGGAAGAGCTCCGGCGGAAACCCCGCCACCCCTCCGTCCACCCGGAGCCGGACGCGCGACGGGGGAGCGAAAGGGTCGCGGGCCGCCCGGTCCACGAAAACGGTGATCCCGCCCCCGAGGGACCATTGCCCTTTGAGGTCCCGATAGGCCGGGTATCCACGTCCGTCGAGACGGCAGCACGCGGCGGCGAGATCGGACCCGTTCCGGCCGGCGCCGCCGCGATCTCCGCCGCGGGGGAACGGGCCGGCTCGATACGCGGTGATGGGTTCCTCCTCGGGTGCCGGCCGGACGCCACCAGACGGGCGGCGCCCCGGATCGGGCGCGATCATAGTGTGGCGCCGGAAGCCGGCAGCACCGGGGCGCGGGCAGTACCATGGCCGGCAAGCATGGAATCCGCTGGCGGAGGGCGTTCGTACTGGGCCGATCAGACAGGGGAGCTGCGTTCCCGGCTGGCCGCCGCGGTGCCGCCTGCCGAGTTGCGGCGGCTCCACCGGCGTCGGCCGCTCCTTCACTTCCTCGTTCTGGGTTGGCAGTTCCTGCTGCTCTTCGGGGCCGCCGCGGTCGCTTGGAGGACTTCCGAATGGTGGATCTGGATCCCGGCCGCCGTGGTTGTCGGGTTTACGCTCTTCAACTTCACCGTGATGCTCCACGAGGTGGTGCATCTGCTGGTCTTTGGCGGCAGCGGACGCTCCGGCTACCGGGTGCTCCGCCATCTCTACGCGTTCCCGAGCGGGATCTCGGCGACCCAGTTCACCCGCTGGCACCTCGATCACCACGCCCAGTTGGGAGACGCCGAGGCGGACCCGAAACGGCACTGGCTCTCCCCGAAACGGAACGCGCGCTGGTTCAAGGCGCTCTACCTGACGCCGGCGCTCATCCCCATCTATTTCCGGGCCGCCCGCCGTGAGTCAGCGGGCTACCCGGAAGCGATCCGGCGCGCCATCGCGCGGGAGCGCACCCTGACGATGGTGGGACACCTGTTGATCCTGGCCGGACTGATTGCCGGCGGCGGATTCTTCGCGGCCTTCAAGGCCTACCTGATCCCGGTATTCCTCGTATTCCCGGTGGCGTTTACCGTGAACCGGCTCGGCCAGCACTACGACATCGTGCCCGAGAACCCGGCGCTGTGGGGGAGCGTGCTGCGGCCGTCACGGTTCTGGGACGTGGCGTTCCTGTGGTCGGGATACCACCTCGAGCACCACTACTTCCCGCGCGTGCCCTTCTACAACCTCCGGGAACTCCATTTCCAGCTCCGGCCGTTCTTCGACGAAATCGGAGCGCAGCCCACGAGCTACGGGAGACTCCTCTGGCAGTGGTTCGTCCACAACCGCGCGCCCCACACCGACTGGAGGAGGCCCGCGGAATCGGCCTAGCAGCCCGTGGTGAAAGGAACCCCTCCCCACACCCCACCCCCGCGCCGCTACGCGCCGCGAATGGATGCCTTCAGGGTTTCACCACAGGCTGTTAGCGGGTGAGGGCCCGGTTCTCCCGGTGGGGGCGGCCAGCCGTGGCAGAATGGGTGTCATGGCCGAAGGAGTCGTGAAGTGGTACGACCGCAACCGGGGCGAAGGATTCATCCAGCGCTTCGACGGGCCGGACGTCCACGTGCCGCGTAGCGCTCTGCTGGACCCGGAGCCGGGGTTCCTGATCGAGGGTCAGGCGGTGGATTTCGAGCTGCTCAAGATTCCCGGAGGTTTCCGTGCTCGTGGGGTGCGGGTGGTGGCGTCCGGGTCCCGCCGGGGTCCGAAAGCATCGGCTTCGCAGTAGGTTCGCCACGCCCCTTGGGGAATGCCGGGCTCAGTTCGTTGGGCGCTGCGGTTTTTCCGCTATCTGCGTGGGGGTCGCGTCCGTTTCCGCACCTTGTGTGAAATCTGTCACGTTACGCTGTCATTTGAATCCCGGGAGCTGGTGGGAGTGTTGATTCGCGACCTTAACAGCCTGTGGTGAAACGTGAGCGCCGAGACGGGGGAGGCGCCCGGCTGACAAGGCGCGCGAGGGAGGAATACCTGGTGTATTTCGACCGAAGCGCAACGCAGAGCCCCGCGAAGCGGGGCGGTTCAGGCGGGATGCATCTCCCGTCGAACGCCGCGTGGGTTTTGCCACAGGCTGTTGAGCCCTGGTGCCGCCCCCGCCCGGGACGCCGGGCTAGAACTTCTTGAGAGCCTCGTCTTCGGAGTTGGTAATCGTCAGGATCTGATTGAAACCGCTGATCTTGAAGACCTCGAGGATGTGCTCCTTCATCTCGCAGAGAACCAGCTTGCCCTTCACCCCGGCCAGCCTCTTGGCGAGAATAAGCAACACCCGCATTCCCGTCGAGTTGATGTAGTCCAATCCTCCGAAATTCATCACTACCTGGGTGGCGCCGTCCGGTCCGATGGCGTGCGCCATCACCGCTTGTTCAAACTCGCCGCTCGTGCGGGTGTCGATGCGCCCCTCGGGCGAGAGCACGAGAACACCGTTCTTCGTCTCATCTGTCAGGTTCATTGGGCTTGCTCCTGATCGCCGGTTGAAAGCGACCGGGTTAGGGTGAGTCGGTTTCGATCTTTGATCCGTTCGTAGTTCGTCGAGGTCATCAGCGACTGAACGAGAAAAACACCGAGTCCTCCGATCGGCCTGTCTTCGAGAGGCAGGCTCGTGTCGGGGACCGGCGCTTCGTGAAACGGGTCGAATGGTATCCCGTGATCTTCGATCTCGAGTTGAAAGACGTTCTCGGCGATCTTCGCCCATACGTGAATGTGGGCGTGGTCGCTTCCCCGCGTTCCATACATGATGATGTTGGTGACGAGTTCGTCCACGGAAAGGGTAATTCGTTGAGTGTCCATGGGCGGCACATTGTGCGCTTCCGCGAACTCCTCAAGACCTGCGAGCATCCGGCTCAGCTCTCCCAGATCCTTCTCCAGCTTGAAGGAGAAGGTCGGTCCTCCTGCCTTCCCGCCGGAGTCGCGCTTGCGTGCCATCGGGGGGCCAACTCTATCGTGACCGTGCCGCAGCGTGCACGTCTCTCGGGCCCGCCGGGGCGCCGGAGGGCTCGGTGTCCACGGCCTTGATGTTGACCACCACCTCAAGCTGCTGCCACGCGGCTCCCCGAAAGGTACCGCGGGTCGGCGGAACGTCGCGGTAGTCCCGTCCGGTGGCCACCCGGATGTGATGCTTCGGGAACACGGTGTTGTTCGTGGGGTCCGCCCCGACCCAGCCGAGGCCGGGCAACAGGCATTCGATCCACGCGTGGCTGGCTTCCGCCATGCTCTGTTCCCGTCCCTCCCAGACGGGGAAGAGGTACCCGGAGGTGTACTGGGCCGGGATACCCCAGCCGCGCACGATCGCCAGCATGATGTGGGAAAAGTCCTGGCAGACGCCGCTCTCGGCCATCAGGGCGTCGTCGATAGGCGAGTCCACGCGGGTTCGTCCGCGCTCGAACGCGAGCGCTTCGTGAATGCGGGCCGTCAGTTCCCGAAGCGAAGCGAGGGGGGTCTCGCGGCGCGCGATGCCGTGCCGGTCGACGAAGGCGGCGAGCGCCGCGGTCGGTCGGGTCAGCGTGGTCGGGTGCAAGAGGTGCCACATCGAGGGCGTCCGCACCTCCTTCACAGCGTCCCATCCCAAGCCGGCCGCCTCGTCGGGCTCACTGGCGTGGAGGGCGACGAGCGATTTTGAGGTGACCTTCAACTGGTCGTGTTCGCTCGGAACGTCGAAGAAATGCACCGCATTGCCGAAGCAGTCCTCGTAGCTGCCCAGTTCGGCCCCGGGATCGGTGAGGATCTGGAAAGACTCCAGATGCTGGGAGGCGTCGTTTCGGGGCTGCAGATAGAGGGTGACGACGGACTCGCGGACCGTTTCCGAATACTGGAAACGCGTGACGTGCTCTACGCGATAGAGCGTCGATTGCCGGGACATCTTTATCTTCCGGGCAGGGCCTGATCTGCCGGATAGAAGATGTAGCGGCGGTAGATCTCGCGGTGGAGGCCGCGGGAGAGCCGGCGCACATCAGCGAGCGTGGAGGCCAGATCGCCGGGTTCCTGGGAGCCGTAGGCCAGCAGGGCGCGGAGTTGGCCGGCGATCCGGTGGGCCGGCTGCAGCGGATGCCGGGCGCCTCCGGCGGGATTGATCCGCCCGAGGCCGTTGCGAATCTCCTCGGCGGCGAACCGGAGCGTGTGCGGCGACTCCGGTTCGTGGATCAGGAAGGTCATCACCTTCCATGGATCGATCGCGGGGGTGTAGTGGCGGCAATAGGGCTCGAAGCTCGCGCAACTTCTGAGGAGCAGCGACCAGTCCAGCTCGGTGTCCTCGTCGTCGAGGCTCGGAAGGTAGTTCCCGAGGATCTCGGTGGTGACCTGGATACGCTCCATGAAGCGGCCGAGCCGGATGAAGTCCCAGGCGAGCCCGTGCCGGAGGCTGTTGTCGGTCACCCCGCGGAAAAGATAGATCTGGGCGGAGGTCTCCTTGTAGAAGTTTTCCGGCTCCTTGTTCCAGAAGAAATGCAGCTGGGTGTCCCGCAGCGAGAGGTAGGTTCGATTGAGCTGGCCCCACATCTCCTGGGTGATCTCCTGCCGGGCCTGCCGGGCGTTCTCCCGTGACATGGCCCACAGGGACACCATTGCGCCTGGGTTGTCCCGCTCGAAGCTCATGAAATCCGCGAGCGTGTAGGCATCGGCAAGCAGGAAGGCGTCCCCGGCGCCGTAGAGCGGATCGCCACCCGGAGGCGAGATTTTCAGGCTGCGGAAGAGCCGCGTCCACCCGGCTGCCACCTGCTCGGAAGTGTTGTCGGTCACGGAACGGACCTGAACTCCCAGCAGCCGGATGGTCTGGTCTGCGCGCTCCAGGTAGCGGCTCATCCAGTAGAGGTTGTCGGCGACGCGGGCGAGCATGGTCAGCCCTTCGTAGGGGCGTGGCTCCCCGGCGCTTCCATGGTGTCCACGATCCAGGCGTCCTTCGAACCGCCTCCCTGGCTGGAGTTCACCACCAGGCTGCCTTTTTTGAGCGCGACGCGGCAGAGGCCTCCGGGAACGATCTCGGTCTTTTCCGCCTGCAGGATGAACGGCCGGAGGTCCACGTGTCTCGGCTCGATGTGTGCTCCCACCAGGCACGGAGCCCGCGAGAGGGCGAGCGTCGGCTGAGAGATGTAATTGGCCGGGTTCTCCCGGAGCGCCCTCGCATACTCGGCCCGTTCCGCCTGCGATGCGTGGGGCCCCACCAGCATCCCGTAACCCCCGGATTCCCCGACCATCTTCACGACCAGCTTGTCCAGGTTGGCGAGGGTGTAGGAAAGTCCCTCGCGTTCGCGGCAGAGGGTCGTCGGGATCGCGTTGAGCAGCGGTTCCTCACCCAGGTAGTACTTGATGATGCGCGGCACGTAGGCGTAGACGGCCTTGTCGTCCGCCACTCCGGTCCCCGGGGCGTTCGCGATCACCACCCGGCCGGCCCGGAAGGCGTGGAACAGTCCCGGCACCCCCAGCACCGAGTCTTCGCGGAAGGTGACCGGGTCGAGGAAGTCGTCGTCGATGCGGCGGTAGATCACGTCCACCTGCCGCAGCCCGGCCGTGGTCCGCATGAACACGCGCCGGTTGTGCACCAGCAGGTCGCGTCCCTCGACCAGTTCGATACCCATCTGGCGGGCCAGGAAGGCGTGCTCGTAGTAGGCCGAGTTGTAGACGCCGGGGGTAAGCAGGACGATGTTCGGATCGTTCACCTGCGGTGGCGCGAGTGACCGGAGCGTGTCGAGCAGCAGCCGGCTGTACTGCTCCACGTCCCGTACCCGCGAACGCCGGAAGAGTCGCGGCATGCTGCGCTTGAGCGCATCGCGGCAGGCGAGCATGTAGCTGACGCCGGAAGGGACCCGGAGGTTGTCTTCGAGGACCGCGAACCCGTCGTGGGTCCGCACCAGATCGGTTCCGCACACCGAGACGTAGGCCCCGTGCGGGACGTCGATGCCCCGCATTTGGATCCGGTAGTGCTTGTTGCCGTACACCAGCTCGGCGGGAATCACGCCGTCCTTGATGATGAGACTCCGGTGGTAGATGTCGTGAAGGAACAGATTCAGCGCCCGGAGCCGCTGCTCCAGCCCGCGGGCCACCGCGTCCCAGTGGTCCCCCCGCACGAAGCGCGGCAGGCAGTCGATCGGGAAGACCCGCTCGATGGTCCGCTCGTCGCCGTAGACCGTGAAGGTGATTCCCTCGTGGAGGAACGAGCGGGTAACGCGCTCCTGGATCTGCCGCAGGTCTTCGGGTGGGGTCTGCCGGATCGTCTCGAAGAAGTCCGCGCAGTGGCTCCGCGGGGACCCGTTGGTCTCGAATATCTCGTCATAGAACGTCGGGTTGTGGTTGTACTGACGAAACGCCGGGGTCGCGGCCTGGGACGCCGCAGTTTGGGTCATTTAGTAGCCCGTGGGTAAAGTGACGTGAGCACCGAGGCTGGTCAGTCTCCCGGTGGGGGCGAGGCGCGCGGCTGACAAGGCGCGCGAGGGAGGAGCCCCCACCGGGAGAACTGGCCCGTGCGTATTTCGACCGAAGCGCAACGATGAGCGGCGCGCAGCGACGCGGTAAACAGCCGGTGGTGGAACCCGCGTGAGCGCCGAGGCCGGTGAGACGCCCGGCTGACAAGGCGCGTGAGGGAGGAGCCCCCACCGGGAGAACTGGCCCGAGTGTATTTCGACCGAAGCGCAACGATGAGCGGCGCGCAGCGACGCGGTCAGCCGGGATGGATCGTCGGCCGAGCCCCCACCGGGAGAACTGGGCCGCGTGGGTTTCATCACAGGCTGTTTGGCCGGGATGCATCGCCTGCCGCTTCCGGAGCGGGGCGCGAGCCCCGCGCAGACCCCGGAGCGGAAGGGACGGGGGGCGGGGTCACCCGACCACCATCCCTTCTGGCTCGGGAATGCCGCGTGACTTTACCCACGGGGTGCTGGGCTGGGCGTCAGGTCCCGGGGCGTTCGGCCGGACGGCTCTTCATGCGGGCTGCTAGCAGCCTGTGGTGGAACCCGGGTGAGCGCCGAGAGCGGGGAGGCGCCCGGCTGACAAGGCGCGTGAGGGAGGAGCCCCCACCGGGAGAACTGGCCCGGGTGTATTTCGACCGAAACGCAACGCAGAGCGCCGCAAAGCGGCGCGGTTCAGCCGGGATGCATCGCCGCTCGAGCCCCCACCGGGAGAACTGGGCCGCCTGGGTTTCACCACAGGCAGCTAGGCCGATTTCGGCAAGCCGTTCTTCGCAACGTGCTCGTACACCTCGCAGAAGTAGTCGAGTTCGGCCATGGTCGTGTAGAGGTTCGGCGTGATCCGGAGTCCCTGAAACTCCTCGTGCATGATCGGGGTCACGATGATGTGGTGCTTCTCCCAGAAGTAGTCCCGGAGCCGGGGGGCCTCGACCGTCTTCAGGTTGATGTTGCCGATGGCGCAACTCATCTTCGGGTCGCGCGAGGTGTGCAGTTCGGTGTCCGGAAGCGCGGACAGGCGGTCGGCCCAGGTGTTTTTCAGGTAGCGGAGCCGCGCCTCCTTGTTCTCCGCGCCCACCGTGTTGTGGAAGGTGATCGCCTCGCCGATCGCCACGAAGTTGGCGGCGGGATGGGTGCCGATCTCCTCGTACTTGCGGATGTCCGCGTCCATGCGCTCGGGGGCCGGCATCATGGGCCAGATCTTCGGGATCTTGTCCTTCTTCACGTAGAGCATCCCGGTTCCCTTGGGGGCCAGGAGCCACTTGTGGAGGCTCGTGCCGAAGTAGTCGCAGCCGATGTCCTCCTGTTTGAAATCGAACTGGGCGAAGGAGTGGGCGCCGTCCACCATGACCTCGACGCCCCGCTCGCGGGCGACGTCGCAGACCGCCTTCACCGGCAGGATCTGCCCGGTGAGGTTGATCTGGTGGGACATCAGGATGATTTTCGTCCGGTCGGTGATGGCGTTGCTGAACCCTTCCACGACCTCTTCATCAGTCTCTGCCGGAGTCGGGATCGCGATGAACTTGAGGTCGATCCCCTCGCGGCGTATCCGCTGGCGGATGGTGGTGAGCATCCGCCCATAGTCCTGGGTGGTGGTGAGGATCTCGTCGCCGGATTGGAGATCCATACCCAGCAGCAGGATTTCCATGGCTTCGGAGGTGTTCCGGACGAGCGCGACTTCTTCGGGGTCACATCCGAAGACCGTCGCGAGCCGCTGCCGCACGTTCTCCTTCCGGGGCTCCAGGATCTGCCACATCGTGTACACGGGGGCTTCCTCCTGCTGCCAGGTGTAGCGGACGAACGCTTCGGTGACCATCCGGGGTGACGGGCAGACCCCGCCGTTGTTCAGGTTGATGATCGAGCGCGAAACGCTGAACGCCTGCTGGACTTCGCTCCAGTAGTTCTCGTCGCCGGCCAGGTCTTCAGGGCTCCGCCCGGACGCTCGCTGCGCGGCCGCTTCGACGTTGTGGATCGTCTCCGGTCCAAAAAGCGTGGTGACGAACGCAGCGCTGCCCGCTTCGCTCATCGAACTGAGAAACCGCCTGCGTCGCATCGCTTTTTAACCGCCTGTGGATGAAGTGACGTGAGCGCCGAGGCCGGCCAGTCTCCCGGTGGGGGCGAGGCGCTCGGCTGACAAGGCGCGTAAGGGAGGAGCCCCCACCGGGAGAACTGGCCCGGGTGTATTCCGACCGAAACGCAACGATGAGCGCCTCGTAGAGGCGCGGTTCAGCCGGGATGCATCGCCGGCCGAGCCCCCACCGGGAGAACTGGGCCGCGCGACTTTGTCCACAGGCTGTTAACTCCTTAAAGGGGAATGCGGGGCCGCAGCCGAAGTCGCCGGACGGGACCCTGAATTCACGGGAATGTACCACCGCGACCCCGGGGCGAGACTTCCCGCCGGAAGGCCCGCAGCGGTGGCCGGACGCCGGATTCACTACCATCCCGTCATGCTCGACGCACTCTCCGATCTGCTGCGCCGGATGCCGCCGATTTTCGACTCGACCGTGGGCCACCTCGTGATCGCGCTGGGTGTCCTGGTGGCCGGCTTCGGTTTCGCGCTGGTGGTGGTCATCCTGCTCCGCCGGGCTCTGTTCCGCCTGGGTCTCAAGGAAAAGTTGGCCGCGCGGGTCGGCGGCGGGGTGCGCCTCGTGCTGGGGCCCGAACGGGCCTCCCGCCAGGATGTGGAGGCCATCGCGGGCCGGATCGTTTTCTGGGGTCTTCTGGTTCTGGTCGGCGCCGGAGTGGCCTCGGTGGTGGATTTCTCGAGCGTCGGCGGCATCGGTGGAACGCTGCTCGGCCGGATCATGGCGATGGTGGCCCAGTTGGGGCGGGCGCTCGTGCTGTTCCTCGCGGCCTGGTTCCTGGCCGCCGTGCTCCGCCGCGCGGTGCGGGTCGCGCTCGAGGCCGCGGGGGTGGACGAGCGGCTCGACCGGGTGACCGACGGGCCCCCGGCGCGGATCTCGCATGCGGTCCCCGAGGTCGTGTACTGGATCGTGCTGCTGCTGTTCCTGCCGCCGATTCTGACGGCGCTCGAACTCGAGGGCGTGCTCGTTCCGATCGAAACGATCGTGAATCAGGTGATCACCTTCCTGCCGAACGTCCTCGGCGCGATCGTCATCTTTCTTGTCGGCTGGTTCATCGCCAGGATTGCGAAGGCGGTGGTGACGAATCTGCTCGCCGCGGTGGGACTCGACAGCGCCGCCGAGAGGCTCGGCCTCCGGCGGGTTCTGGGTTCTCGGACGCCTTCCGCGCTCCTCGGCGGGATTGCCTATCTGATCGTGCTCTTCCCGGTGATCCTGACCGGCCTCGACCGCCTGAGCCTCGACGTGATCACTGCACCGGCGAGCGAGATGCTGGGTCGGGTCTTTGCCGCGCTGCCGCTCCTCCTGGTGGCGGTTGCGCTGCTCCTGACGGCCTACGTGGTGGGTCGCGTCATCTCGAACCTGGCGCGCGATCTCCTGCGGGAAGCCGGCTTCGACCACGTGCTCACCCGGATCGGGTTGACCGGCACCACAACCGGCGACGAGTTCGCCGCTTCGAACGTCGTGCGGGTGGTGGTGCTGGCTCTCATCATGCTGTTTGCGAGCATCGAGGCGGCGAGTCTTGTCGGGTTCGACAACGCGGCGGAACTCCTGACCCGTCTGCTCCAGTTCACCGGCCAGTTCCTGCTCGGAGTGGTGTTCCTGGGAGTCGGGGTCTTCCTCGCCAACCTCTCGGCGCGCGGGATCCTGGCGAGTTCGGTCTCGCAGGCGCGGCTGCTGGCGCTCGCGGCGCGGGTGGGCATTCTCCTGTTCACTACCGCGATCGGGCTGCGCCAGATGGGAATCGCCAACGAGATCATCGAGCTGGCCTTCGGCATCGTGCTCGGAGCGGTCGCGGTGGCTTTCGCGGTGGCCTTCGGTCTTGGTGGCCGCGACGCCGCGGCCAGGCAGGTCGAGCGCTGGCAATCGCGGATGTCCGACGAAGATCGCTGAGCCGCCGGGCATGGTAGGAAAGCTCGCCGGCTTTTCCTGGCAGGGGCGCGTGATCCGCCGCGCCGCGGTCATCGGCTCGGGTCAGATCGGGCCGGATATCGCTCTCCACCTGGTCAAGACGCTTGCGCCGCACGGGGTGGAGACCGCGGTCCTGGACATTTCGGAGGCGGCGCTCGAGTCCGGCCGCCGGAAGATGTTCGGGAAGATCGAGAAGGGTCGCCAGTCGGGGGCGTTCAAGGACGCCCAGGCCGAGCGGATGCGGTCGGCGGTCGAGTTCACGAGCGACTACGGCCGGCTCGCCGGCGTGGATCTGGTCATCGAGGCGGCTTCCGAGAATCTCGCGATCAAACGGCGCATCTTCGCCTCGGTCGAGGAACTTGCGGACCCCGGGGCGGTTCTCCTGTCGAATTCGTCGCACCTCGAGCCGTCCCGGATCTTTGCCGAGCTGTCCCGGCCGGGACGCGCCGCCGTTGCCCACTACTTCTTCCCGGCGGAGCGGAACCTGGTCGTGGAGATCGTCGCCGCCGAGGCCGCCCGGGGGCTCGTCCCCTGGCTCCTCGGCTTCTACGAGGAGATCGGCAAGGTGCCGGTCGCGGTCGCGAGCCGTTTCGGCCACGCCCTGAACCCCATCTTCGAAGGGCTCTTTCTGGCGGCCGCACTCGCGGTGGAGGAAGGGCTCGGAACCTCGAAGGAGGTGGACGACGTCGCCCGCCGGGCGCTCAAGCTCGGCATCGGACCGTTCACCGCCATGAACCTCACCGGCGGGAACCCGATAGGCCACGAGGGGTTCGCCGCGATGCACGAGCGCCTCCACCCCTGGTTCCGGGTTCCCCGCCTCCTCGACGAAGCGATGGCCGAGGGCGGGCCCACCGGCCGGGTCTGGGAGGTGCCGGCGCGGGGCGAGGAGGTGCCCGTTCCGGAGCGGCGGAAGCGGGCCATCGAGGAACGGATCACCGCCGCCTATCTCGGACTCGCGGCCTGGACCGCCACCGAGGGGGCGATCTCGGTTCCCGATCTGGACATGTCCTGCCACGTCGCGCTGGCGGTCGTACACCCGTTCGGCCTCATGCGGAAGCTGGGAGCGGCACGGGTTTCGGACCTTCTCGCGTCCTACCGGGAACAAGAGCCCGATTTCTTCGATCCCGCGGACTTCGCTTCGCCGCTTCCCGACTGGATGTCCCGCCCGGTGCCCCGGGTGGGGCGGAGCGACGTTGCGGCAGGGACCGGCGCGGTGGCGGTGTTGACCATCCGGCGGCCGGAAGTGCTGGGGGCGCTCGACGAGGAGGTCTTCGCCGAGTTCGACGCGCATCTCGACGAGGTGGCGGCGGACGACGCTGTCCTCGGGGTCGTTCTCACCGGGTTCGGAGTCAAGGCGTTCGTGTCGGGAGCCGACATTCGCATGCTGGCCCGCATCGGGTCTCCCGGCGACGGGGAGCGGCTCTCACGGGCCTCCCACCGGATCCTCGACCGGATCGCGGGGTTCCGGAAGCCGGTGGTCTGCGCGCTGAACGGGATGGCGGTCGGCGGCGGGAACGAGCTGGCCATGGCCTGCCACGTCCGGATCGCGCGCGAGGGACTCCGGGTACTCGCCAGACAGCCCGAGCCGAACATCGGCATCATTCCGGGAGCCGGGGGGACGCAGCGGCTGCCCCGCCTCATCGGGGTGGAAGCGGCGTGGGAGATCCTCCGCAGCGGGCGGGCCGTTTCGGCGCAGGAGGCGCTCGCGCTGGGCCTCGTCAGCGAGCTGGTCCCGGGCGAGCGACTGCGGGAGCGGGCGGTTCAGGTGGTCGCCGAGGCGTCGTCGGATGGCGGCTTCCTGCCGGAGATGCCGGAAGGCCCCATCCCCGTTCCGGACGAGTTACTCGAAGTGGACATCGGCCATCTTTCCCGCGCCGTGGACGCCCTCATCCAGACGGCCGTCCGGGAGGGGGCCGCCATGGATCTCGCTTCCGGGCTGGAGCTCGAGGTCCGCCTCTTCGGCGAGGGCTGCGGCCTCGAGGACATGGGGATCGGGGTCCGGAACTTCTTGGAGAACGGTCCGCGGACCAGAGCAGCGTTCGTCCACCGCTGATTTCGGGCGCTGACCTCCGGGACACCGAGCGGCGAGAACTGCGCCGCCATCCACCGGGGGCGCCGGCGAAGAAACGTCCGCCGCGGCGCCTGCGACTACTTGCCCAGGCTGTCCCAGATGTCGTTCATGCCGAGCTGGTAGGCCATCTGCTGGAGCGAATCGGCGGTCTTCCTTTCGAGGGGGATTCCGCGGGTACGGTGCTGTTCTTCGATGGCGGCGGCCTCCAGGCCCGGATAGTCGATCCGGGCGCGGCGCAGGGGGGCGAGCCGCTCCACCATCCGGTTCCGGAAGCCGGCCCAGGGGGCGAAGGCGCGGATCCGAAAGGCGAGGAAGAAGTGACCGGTGCCGCGGTGGGTGGGGTCGGGGTGGGGTTCCGCGGCGAGTTCCTCGGGGAGCGCCGCCCCCCCGAGCGTCATGAGGAACTCGAGCGCGAGGCCGAGGGCGACAGCGCGCTCATCGCCCTCCGCGGGAAGGTTTAGGCTCAGGACCATTGGAGCGGCGGTTTCCGCGGTGGGGACCGCGATTCCGAGCGCCACCGGGTCGCTGGCCGGTAGCCGCTCCCCGTCGCCGGGGCGGATGGGCTCGGTCGCCATCGCGATTCCCGCCATCTGGTGAGAGAGGGCGAGCGCCGCAAAATATCCCGGCGACCCCATCCGGTTGCTCCGGCGCACGGCGGTGCTGCCGATGCCGTGGCGGTTCGCACCGCTGATGGCCTCGATCATCGCGCGCCAGCCGGCCGCCGGGCCGGGCCCGTTGTCCCCGTCGAACACCGCGGTCCCCCCCGAGGAGGAGACAACCTGCATGTCCGGGGCCGGATTCACATGCCGCGTGGAGAGCCCGGTGACGAGTCCCGGCAGCCACGCCACCCCGTCCTGGTCTTCGCCCATCAGATTGGCGCCCACCATGGCGTCCGCGGTATGGGAGGCCAACTCGGGCGCGAGCCGGACCCGTTTCAGCGTCTCCCGGACAAAGAAATGGAGCTGTCCGTGCCGGACTCGCAACGGCGAGCCCTCCCCGGTCACCAAAGAAGAAGTCATGAGAACAGATCCCGGAGCGTCCCGCTCCAACCCCAGAAGAGAACCACCACGATGGCCGGGGGGATGACCCAGCGGATCCAGAAGAGCCAGAGGCCGCCGGAGGCTTCGAGGAGCCCCGGCCCGCCTCGGCGAGCGCCCGGCCCCGCGAAACGAAGAACCCTAGACCGATCAGAGTGAGTGCCGAGCCGAGCGGTTGCAAGGTGGTACCCCAGATCAGGTCACTCCAGGCCAGGTATTCGGAGCTGACCATGGACGGCAGCGCGAGCGGGATCTGGACGGCAACCGCGGCGGCGATCACCTGCGGCCGGCGCCACCCGGTCCAATAGATCCCCGCGTTCACGATCACTTCAAGGGCGGCGAGAGCGGACAGGAAGCCGGCGAGGAAGAGCGCGAGGAAGAACACCGGTGCGAAGAACTCGCCGCCCGGCATCGCCGCGAAAGCCCGCGGCAGGGTGAAGAACACGAGTGGTGGCCCCGAAGCCGGCTCCACCCCGAGGGCAAATGCGGCCGGGAGCACGGCGAGCCCACCCAGGATCGCGGCGCCCGAGTCGCCGACGATCGTCGCGCCGGCGAGGCGGCGCAGGTTCGCGGTCGAAGGCAGGTAACTGCCGTAAGCGAGGAAGAAGGTGCCTCCCAGCGCGAGACTGAAGAACGCCTGTCCGAGCGCCGCCAGGAACGTTTCGGCGCTTACCCGGTCGAGGTCGGGCCAGAGCAGGTAGCGGATGCCCTCGGAGGCGCCCGGGAGGGTGACGGAGCGGATCGCGACGATGACGAGTCCGATCCCCACGAGCGGCATCGCGATCCGTGACAGCCGCTCGATGCCCCGCTGCACCCCGAAGGCGGCTACCAGCCCCATGGCCCCGAAGACGAGGACGGTGAGGCTGACGTTGAGCGCCGTGATGCCGCCGAAGTTCGCGGCGTAGAACGCCTCGGGTTCGGCCACGATGCCGCCGAGCACTGCGTAGAAGAGGACCTGGGCCACCACCACTGTGTAGTAGGAGGTGGCCATGAAGACGGTCAGGAAGAGCAGGCCGCCGACGGCGCGGCCGCCCGGCATCCTGATCTTCGTGAAGGCGCCGGCCGGACCCTCGCGGGTCAGCCGCCCGAGGCTCCATTCAGCGATCAGCGCCGGAGCTCCGAGCAGGAGCACGAAGATCAGATAGATCGCGACAAAGGCTCCGCCCCCGTATTGGCCCGCCATATAGGGAAACCGCCAGATGTTGGCGAGCCCGACTGCGACCCCGATGAGAGCCATCGCGGTTCCGAACCCGGTTCCGAAGCGCTCAGTGCTCATTTGGTCCTTACCTTGCCGGCGGGAAGTCGCGGGCGTTCAGCGCTTGGCCGGTGATGCCGGCCGATTCGGGCGACGCTAGATGGACGAATACTTCGGCGATCTCTTCCGGAGTGGGCAGGGTCAGGGGGTCCTCCGCGGGGTAGGCGGCGGCGCGCATCGGGGTCCGGGTCGCGCCCGGGTTGACGCTGTTCACCTGGACGCCGGTGTCTTTGAGTTCCGCGGCGAGGGTCTGGGTGAACCCCTCGAGGCCGAACTTGGACACCGCGTAGGGTCCCCAGTTGGGCTTGCCGATGCGGCCGACCGTCGAGCTGACGTTGATGATCGAGGCGGACTCCCGCTCCAGGAAAGCCGGGAGCAGGGGCTTCGTGACGTAGAGGAGGCTCGCGGTGTTGATCCGGAGGGTTTCCTCCCAGACCTTCGGGTCCTGCTCGATGATCGGCCCCCGGACGCCCAGGATCGAGGCGTTGTTCACCAGCACCGAGAGATCGGGGAAGCGGGTGAGCGCCGCGTGCGCCATGGCCTCCGCTGAATCCGCGTCCCCGACGTCGGAGGCTGTGTATCCGGTCTGTCCGGGGTGCGCCCCTTCGAGTTCGTCCGCGGTTTCCCGGAGCCGCTCCTCACCGCGCGCGGTGAGGAACACCCGCGCTCCCTCCTGGAGGAAGACGCGCGCGAGCCCACGCCCGATCCCGGACGAAGCGCCGGTGATCAGCGCCGCGACGCCGTCCAGTCGTTTCATGATCCTTCTTTCGGTGTCTCCGAGCCGCTCAAACGCGCGCGTTCGCGCCGGAGGCCCCGTTCGAGCAGGGTGAGCCGGATCAGGTAGCCCGCAAGCAGCCCGAAGAAGGCGATGTAGCCGGCGGCCAGCCAGTTGTTCACAAGGCCTCCGCGAGACGGCGCTGGCGGAGCGCCTCGACCGAACGGGCCTCCCGGTCGAGATCCGTCCGCCAGCCGAAGAGCCACCAGAAGAGCAGCGTGAAGGCGGCGAGACAGATGAGGAGCGTGATCCACATGTCAGGATGCAGACCCGAATCCGGGCCCCCCATGATCACCGGCGCCGGATGCTGGGTGCGCCACCAGCGGATCGAGAAGTAGACGATGGGGACGTCGGCGCCGCCCAGGATGCCGAGGACGGCGGCCAGGTTGGCGCGCCGCGTCGGGTCGTCCACGTAGCTGCGGAGCAGGAGATAGCCGAGGTAGATCAGCCAGAGGACGAAAGCGGTGGTGAGCCGGGCGTCCCAGGTCCACCAGATCCCCCACGCCGGTTTGGCCCAGATGATTCCCATCGCGAGTCCGGCGGTGGTGAAGAGCGTCCCGATCTCGGCCGCGGCGAGCGCCGCGATGTCGTAGCGCGGATTCCGGGTGCGCAGCCAGGCGATGCTCGTCCCCGCCACCAGCAGGAAGGCCCCGAAGGCCAGCCACCAGGACGAGATATGGAAGTAGAAGAGCCGCTGCAGGTCGCCCATGGTGAGTTCGGTGGGCGCGTAGAACAAGACCGCCCAGAGGGCGACGACGAGCGCTACTCCGGCGGCGGCGGCCCGCCCGCCGTACCGCCGGGACGTGCTGCGAGGCATGGTCTGGCTGAACTCGGCGGGTGCTTTCGGCGGGGTTTTTGGCAGCGCTCCGGCGCTCTATCCGGCGCGGGAAGCGGCTCGATGCGTCAGGACTATACTCGGGCCATGCGCCTCAATCTCCGCACTTCCCGTCCTTTTGCGCTCGCTCTGGGCGCGCTTCTTGCCGGCGGTGCGCTTGCCGCCGGCCAGCTCCTCCCGGGGTCCGAAGACACCGCCCGCGACCGGCTGAACACGTCGGCCCGGCATGGCGAGTGGGTCTCGGTGCCCGCTCCCGGCGGCGATACCGTCGAGTCCTGGATCGTCTATCCGGAGCGGTCGGATACGGCGCCGGTGGTGGTGGTCATCCACGAGATCTACGGCCTCACCGACTGGATCCGGGGGGTTGCCGATGAGTTCGCCGCGCAGGGGTTCATCGCGATCGCTCCCGACATGCTGACCGGGAAGGGCCCGGATGGCGGCAGGACGGATTCGGTGGACCGCGACGGCGCGGTGGCGCTGGTCCGGGGGCTCGACGCCGATGAGGTGCACACGCGGCTGAAGGCGGTGGCGGACTGGGCGACCGCGCTGCCGGCGGCCGAAGACGCGTACGGCGTGGTCGGCTTCTGCTGGGGCGGGCGCACCAGCTTCAGCTTCGCCACTTACGATCCGGAACTCGGCGCCGCCGTCGTGTACTACGGCACCTCACCGGATAACGAGGCGCTCGCCGCGGCGGAGGCCCCGGTGCTCGGCCTCTACGGCGGCGACGACGCCCGGGTGAACGAGACGATTCCGCCGGCGCAGGCGCGGATGGCGGAACTCGGCAAGGTCTTCCAGGTGGAGATCTTCGACGGCGCGGGACACGGGTTCCTGCGGGCGCAGGAAGGCCGCGAGGGACGGAATCTGGCGGCGTCCTCCCAGGCGTGGCCGCTCACGGTCCGCTTCTTCCGGGAACATCTGGGTTCCTGAATTCTTGAGCGGGAGCCTGGAGGACGACGACGTCGTCATCGTCTCCGACAGCCTGAGGTAGCGACGACGAACTGCTAACAGCCTGTGGTGGAACCCGGGTGAGCGCCGAGAGCGGGGAGGCCCAGTTCTCCCGGTGGGGGTCCGGCTGACAAGGCGCGTGAGGGAGGAGCCCCCACCGGGAGAACTGGGCCGGCTGGGTTTCACCACAAGCTGTTAATGCTTGGCGGCTGGGGCGGAGCGCTCCGGAAGTAGAACGCCACGCGTGCGGCCCGAGATTGTTCGGCTTGGCGTTGGACCAGGGTCCGCATAAAGTTGGGTTTCTGTCCATGAAAAAGTCCGAAGGGTAGACACTCTGGAACCGCTCAAGAACAACGGCCGAGCGTCGGACGGCGCTCCGCCCAATGGGCTCCGCATGGCGCCCCAACGCATGCTGGAGTTGGCCCGCCAGGCGGCCGAGTTGCTCGTGGAACGCCTCGAGAACCTGCCGGAGGCGGAAGCGTGGGACGGAGACTTCCGGACTTCGCTCGCCGACCGGCTGGTGGAGGAACCGCCGGAGGAAGGACGGGCGGCGGAAGAGGTCATCGACCGGGCGGCGCGCGAGATCCTGCCGTTTGCGATCCGGAACGATCATCCCCGTTCCTTTGCCTTCGTGCCGTCTTCGCCCACCTGGCCCGGGGTACTCGCCGATTTCATGGCGTCCGGGTACCACATCAATGCCTGCACCTGGCTGGTGGCGAGCGGCCCGGGTCAGCTTGAGCTGGTCGTCATCGACTGGTTCCGGCAGTGGGTCGGCTACCCCGAAGGAGCCGGCGGCCTCTTCACGAGCGGGGGCTCGGCGGCCACCCTGAATGCCTTCGTGGCGGCGCGGGAAGCGGCGGGCAGTCCGGAGCGCGGCGTGGTGTACCTGAGCGACCAGAGCCACAGCGTGCTCGACCGCGCCGCCATGATCATCGGGATTCGGCGAGACCGGGTTCGGCGGCTTCCGGCCGACGGATGCACCGGCCTCGACCTCGACTCCCTGCGCGAGGCCGTCCGCGAGGACCGCGCCGCCGGGCTTCACCCGATCGTGGTGTGCGCGAATGCCGGGGCGGCCAGTACCGGAACCATCGATTCCCTTCCCGAGATCGCCGATTTCTGCGCCGCGGAAGAAATCTGGATGCACGTGGACGCCGCGTACGGCGGCTTCGCCGCGTTGACCGAACGAGGGAAGGCGCTGCTACGTGGGATCGAACGCGCCGATTCCATCGGGCTGGACGCGCACAAGTGGTTCTTCCAGCCCTACGAGGCGGGGTGTCTGCTGGTGAAGGACGCCCGCACTCTGGAAAACGCTTTCGGGCTGCACCACGACGTGCTCCAGGACACCCTGTGGGGCAAGAACCATCCGAATTTCGCCGACCGCGGGCTGCAGCTCAGCCGCTCGTTCCGCGCGCTCAAGGTCCGGATGACGATCCAGACCTTCGGGATGGCGGCGCTCCGGGAGGCGATCGCGGGCGGGATGGAGTTGGCCTCCCGAGCCGACGACCATGTTCGCGAGAGCTCCGATCTCGAGCTGCTGAATCCCGCTTCGCTCGGGATTCTCTGTTTCCGGGCCCGCCCGCGCGGCGCGCCGGACGACGAAGATTCGCTCCAGGCGATCAACCGGAAAGTGCTCGCCCGGGTGTTTTGGGGCGGCGAAGCGATGCTTTCGTCCACGCAGGTCGGCGAGAAGTTCTCGCTCCGGCTCTGCATCATCAACCACACGACGACCTGGGACGACGTCCGGGGGACGCTGGAGTCGGTAGCGCAGTTCGGCAGGGAGGTCGCCGCAGAAACGGAGTCCTGAGAGCGCGCCGGCGGGGCGCGGAGCGCGCGCCGTCAGCGGACCAGCGTGAAGGCCTTCTGGGTCTCGTAGACCTGATCGCCGTAGAGGACCCGGATCCCCAACTCGTAGCGCCCCGGAGCAAAGCCGCGCAGCTCGATCTCCGCGTTCGCGGCCGCCTGGCGGGTGCTGGTCGGCAGCGCTTCCGGACGGACGAAACCGGTGTCGCGCCCCTCCCGGCTCAGGGTGTACTCGGCCACGATCTCGGGCAGTTCCCCGTCGTCGATACGTTCGCCCGGATAGAAGAAATAGAAGGCGCCGAGCGTCTCCTCCTGACGGAACACTCCGGTCGAGCGGGGTTCGAAGTGCGTGCGGCCGAACTGGAAGGCGCGTCCCGGGGCCGTGCCGCTGTACTGCTGGGTGGTGGTGTCGCTGTAGAGGACCACCGAAGAGAACCCGGGCTCGGTCTCGGGGAAGACCGGCGCCTCGATTTCCACCTGCGCGGCGCCGTAGGCGTCGGACTGCTCGTCGACCACGCCGACAAGGAGGTGATGGGACCCGGGCGGCAGCACCAGGGACGCCTCGAAACGAGCGGCACCGTCCGCCGCCTGGATCGAGGTGTGCGAGGTTTCGAGCCGGTAGGTCGCGGCCCCGGGACCTTCTTGCTGGGCGGATGCGGTCTTGGCGAAGACGGAGGCCGCCAGTTGGCCATCGGTCCCTGGAGCGAGCGTGTCGGCGGGCGTTTCGAAGAGCAGGGCCACATACGTCGCCCGATCGCCTCTCCGGAAAAAGGCGGGGGTCACCCGGAAGGAAAAGGTGCCCTCGGCCGCTGCCCCAGCCTCCAGGCCCGCGAGGACCTGGCGGGCGCGCTCGGAGCCCCCGGCGGGGAGGTTCGGAATGACCAACCGGTTCGCTTCATCGCGTTCGAAGCCGATCTCGGGCCGGGCGATCAGCCGCCGGCGCATCTCTTCGAGGTTCTCGTCCACGACGGTGCGGTTCTCAAGAAAGAGCTGGCCTTCCTCGTCGCGGTAGTACAGGGCTTCGAGCGTGTCCGCGAGGCCGTGTTCCGGGTCGGGCGGGAACACCCAGAGGAGGCCTTCGGGGGCTTTGTCGGTGGCCGGCTGGGGCAGGGACTGCACCGGCATGCCGAGCAGCACGAACACCCGCGCCCGGTCGCCCCCGCCGAAGCCCCCGTCCTCCGAGAAGCTCGAGTCGGCGAGGCGCACCCGCGCCAGATAGAGGTTGAGGGTCTCGTTCTGCGGCGTGGACGGGTCCGGATCCCGGCGCATCCAGAAGAGACGCCGGAAGGCTTCCCGGTCCCCGTAGGTCATCGCCTGGATGGACGCGCGGCGCTCTTCCTGGGTCATCAGGAAGGATTCCACCCAGCCGAGTTCGGTGACCGTGGGCCGGCCTCCCTGTGCGAGCGCGGCCGCCGGGACGGTCAGCAGCAGAGCGGCAAGAAGGACGAGAGGCACAGAGGAAACCTAGCAGCCTGTGAACAAAGTCGCGCGGCGTTCGAGCGGCGATTCATCCCGGCTGAAACGCGCCGCGTCGCGTCGCTCATCGTTGCGCTTCGGTCGAAATACACGCGGGCCAGTTCTCCCGGTGGGGGCTCCTCACTCGCGCGCCTTGTCAGCCGGGCGCCTCGCCACTCTCGGCGCTCACGCCACTTTGCCCACAGGCTGCTCGCGCGGGGACGGGCGTGATTCGGGCCCCCGCAGGCAGGAAGCGGGGCGCTGGCAAACCGACGGTCCATCCGGTCAGCGCGCGGATGACATCCTGATGTCCCACTAATGTGATGCTATGATGCTCTCGTCATGCGAACCACGCTGACCCTCGATGAGGACACGGGTCGAGCCCTGCGGGAAGCGGCCCGGCACAGCGGGAGATCCTTCAAAGCCGTCGTGAATGAGGTGCTCCGGCGCGGTCTTGCCGTCGGGGAAAAACCGGTGGCGTCGCGGGAGCCGTTCCGGGTCATTTCTGCGCGGCGGGGATTCGTCCCTGGTGTGGACCCGCTCAAGCTGAACCAGCTCGTGGATGAATTGGAGGTGGATCGGTTTCTCCGGCGAAGCCGCGGGGAGACGTCCGGTTCGTGATCGTCCCCGACATCAATCTGCTGGTCTACGCGTACAACGAGGACGCCCCGTTTCATGACGCGGCCAAAGCCTGGTGGGAGCGGTGCCTGTCAGGAAATGAGCCGGTCGGTCTTCCTTGGATCGTGATCGTGGGCTTTGCCCGGGTGATGTCGAACCGGAGAGTGCTGGTCGCCCCGATGGCAGTCGAGGAGACGATGGAGCACTGTAGGGCTTGGCTTCGGCAACCCAACGTGCAGATTCTGAATCCCGGTCCGTCCCACCTGGACGTGCTTTCCAGCCTGGTGCACGGACCGGCGATCGGCTCCTCGCTGGTTACCGATGCTCATCTTGCGGCGCTCGCCATCGAACACCAGGCGGAAATGCATTCGAACGACGCGGACTTCGCGCGTTTTTCGGGATTGCGCTGGCGGAACCCGGTCGCCTGACTGGCGCCGGGCTGGCGGGACTCAGTCCAGTGACTTTCACCGGGTTGATCTTGCCGTGGCCCGGAAGTCGGACTACGCCCTGCTTGACGAGGACGTCAACGCTTCGTTCGGGGAGTCCAAGGACCGCGAGGACGGGTTGGGACTCATCCCAGCGGGCGTCGACGCGGAAGCGTTGGTGGGCCGACGCGATGTCCCCGGCAGCTCCCGACGTCGGTTCACCGCGCTTGCACCGGATAGCGGCGTCGGTCGAACGGCGCCAGGCCGTCGGCCGGGGAATTCACCGAGACTGAGGTTGCATCGGTACCGTCGATGCGTTGGCCCGCGTACCGGTAACCTTTCCACCGTTTTAGAGGTGGCTCTTTGCCATGCTGACGTTCTCGGAAGAAGTGTTGCTACTCCTGCTCGATGAGGACGAGGGCATTTTTCTTTCCGTCGGCAAGAACACCCTCGAACTTGCGATGGCGGGCGCCGCGATGCTGGAGCTTGCGTTCGCCCGTCGCATCGAAACCGATCTGCAGTGCCTCATGATTCAGGATCGGGCGCCGACCGGCGATCCGTTGCTCGACGATGTGCTGGAGCTGATGGCGGATCGCCGTGAGATCGACCAGACCCGGCAGTGGATCGAGATCCTTGCCGCTGAGAAAACGGCCTCGATCCAGGAACATGCGCTCGCCAAACTGGTCGAGCGCGGGATTCTGAGACGCGAGGAGAGGCGGCTGTTTCAGGAGACGATCAAGCACCTCTGGATCTTCCGCTCGCCGCGGTACTTCCTCGTCGATCGGAAGGCGCGCTACAACGCCAGGACGCGGTTTGCGGACGTCCTGATGGAGGGCGAGATTCCGGATCCCCGAGATGTCGCGTTGATCTGTCTCGCGGACGCCTGCGGGGTCCTGCACGCGCATTTCGGGGGAGACCTGGAGCGGGTCGCAGCACGGCTGCAGTTGATCCGCCGGATGGACCTGATCGGTCGGGAGATCGCGAACGCGATCAGGGCCATTGACCCCTCGGTGATCCAGTCGATGGCTCACCCGCTCGCCCGATGATCCCGACCTCGGGGCCGGCGCCCCGGGCCAAGGGCGGCACGGCTGTCCCCTCGACGGCGCCACGCGGGTAGGAGCCAGCCATGCCAGCGGACTCCCCGGTCGTCGGTATGGATCCGGTGCAGGTCCTTGCCGACAGCCCGCTTATGCGGGGCGCCGGCCACTCGAGCCTGGATGGTTTGCGCGCCGAACTGGAATCCGTTGCTCTCGACGAAGACGCGCTCCTCCGACTCGACGGAACCGGAGGCGGTGCGCTCTACTTCGTCGCGTCTGGCCGCCTGGAGATCGTCCAGTCCCTGACGGACGGCGGCGCGGTTGGCGACCAGCGGGTACTGGCCACGATCGTCCCCGGCGATGTCGTGAGCGAAATGCGGGCGCCCACCGGCGACGAGGGCGCGGCCGTCCTCAGGGCCGCTACCGAGGCGCATCTCGTCACGCTCTCCAAGGAACGGTTCGATCGCCACCTCGGCAGGCATCCCGAAATCTCGGGGAGGTTGCGGACGATCCTGTCGCCCCGGTTCTACCACCGGGAACTGGTGCGCGTACTGGGGGAGATGTTCGGCGACCTGACGGAAGAACTGCTGGGGGACATCGAGCAGCGATTGGCCTGGCGGCACGTCGCCCGCGAGGACGTCCTGGTGCGGCAAGGCGAGCCCGCGGAGGGATTGTTCGTCATTGTCAGCGGGCGCCTCCGGGAACTGGCGGAAACGGGTGGCGGGACCAAGGTGGTCCACGAAAGCGCTGCGGGTCAGGTTGTCGGGTCGACAAGCGTCTTCAGCGACACGGTGCAAAGCACCACCGTCGTTGCCGCGCGCGACTCGATGCTGCTCGAGTTTTCGCGCGAGGGCTTTCGCGAACTGGCGGGTCGCTATCCGAAGCTCCACGAATGGCTGGCGCGGCTGTTGTCCATTCGCCTGCACGGCGTTGTGCACGAGACCCGGCCCCGGCAACCGGGCACCAACATCCTCCTCGTTCCGGCCAGCGACGGCGCGCCGCTGGAGGAATTCGCCCGCCAGCTTGCGGAGGCGCTGTCGCGTGGTGCGGCCTGCGCCCTCGTCACCAGCGCGCGGCTGGATGCGCTGCTTGGCGTTGCCGGCATTGCGCAGGCGCCGGAGGGGAGCCCCGAGGACCTTCGCCTCCGCGCCTGGCTGCAGGAGCAGGAGACGCATCACCGGTACACGATCTACGTGCCCGATCCGACGCTGACGAATTGGACCAGGCTCTGCAACCGGCAGGCCGACGAGGTGGTTGCCGTCGGGGTGGCCACCGCCGCACCGGGCTTGACCGAGGTGGAAGCGGAGACGCTGCGCTCAGAGGGTCAAAGGCGGGCGAAGTCCCGGATGACGCTCGTTCTGCTGCACCCGCCCTCGACCGTGAGACCTCGGGGGACGGAGCGATGGCTGAAGGAACGACGCGTTGACCGCCATTTCCACCTGCGCGAGAGCGACCGCGGCGATCTTGAGCGTTTTGTCCGGTACGTGTCCGGGAGTGAAGTCGGGCTGGTCCTCAGCGGGGGCGGTTCACGCGGCTTTGCGCATGCCGGGGTCATCAGGGCTATTGGTGAAGCCGGACTGCCCATCGACATGATTGCCGGGGTGAGCATGGGCGCCATCATCGGCGCCGCGTTTGCCTTAACAGCCTGTGGTGAAACTCACGTGAGCGCCGAGGTCGGTGAGGCGCCCGTCCGACGAGGCGCGTGAGGGAGGAATACCGAGTGTATTTCGACCGAAACGCAACGAAGAACGGAGCGAAGCGGAGTGGTTCGGTCGGGATGCATCGCCGGCCGAACGCCGCGTGGGTTTTGCCACAGGCTGTTAACAGCCTGTGGTGAAACTCTGTCGGGCGGAATTGAGTCGAACCGCGGGACTTCGTAGAATTTCCGCATGGCTATGGGACGCCGCGGCACGCGGCAGCAAGCGTTGTGGATCGCTACCGAGGCGTTGCCGCGGAGCAAGGGGGATCCGTTCTACGAGCGTTTGAACGAGATTTTGGGAGGGGGCGGTTTTGACGAGTTCGTGGAGAAGCGTTGCGAGCGTCACTACGCGCGGGACGGTCGTCCTGGGCTTGCGCCGGGGAGGTATTTCCGTTGTCTGTTGGTCGGGTATTTCGAGGGTCTGGACTCGGAACGGTTGATTGCGTGGCGGGTGAATGACTCGCGCAGCCTGCTGCGGTTTTTGGGATACGGGCCGGCGGACAGCGGTCCGGATCATTCGACGATTTCGCGGACGCGTCGTCGGGTGAGTGAGGAGACGCACGCGGAGGTGTTCGGCTGGGTTGTGGAACGGGTGAGAGGAGCGGGCCTTTTGCGAGGGGAAGCGCTTGGCGTGGACACGACGACCCTGATGGCGAACGCTTCGATGCGGAAGATCGTCCGTCGGGACAGCGGCGAGGGATACCGGGAGTATGTGAGGACGTTGATGAAGGAGTCGGGGATCGAGGCTCCGACAGTTGAAGAGGTGGCGCGCTACGACCGCAAACGCCGGAAGAAGCTGTCGAACCGCGAGTGGGCGCATCCGGTTGATGCGGAGGCTTGCATCGGTCGGCTGAAGGATGGTCGGACGCGGATGGCGTACAAGGCGGAGCACGCGGTGGATCTGGAGAGCGGAGCGATAGCGGCGGTCACGGTCCAACCAGGGAGCCGGGGGGACACGGAGACGCTGCCGCAGACACTGGACGAAGCGGAGCGCCATCTCGGGAGCGGTGACGCGGGGGCCCGGGAGCCGGCGCCGACGGAGGGTCGCCGGAAGGGGGAGAAGCCTCGGTCGCTGGTGTGTGACAAGGGGTATCACAGCGATGCGGTAATCGAGCAAGCGCGGGAGCGCGGCTACCGTTCGTACATCGCGGAGCCCACGCGCGGGCGCCGGCGCTGGCGGGGTCGGGAGTCCCTGCGACGCGCCGTCTACGGGAACCGTCGGCGGGTTCGCGGGAATCGCGGCGCCCGGTTGCGGAGACGGCGCCACGAACTGACGGAGCGTTCGTTCGCGCACTGCTACGAGACCGGGGGGATGCGCAGGGTGTGGTTGCGGGGAAGCGGGAACATTCGAAAACGCTTGCTGATCCATATCTCTGCCTTCAATCTGTCGCTGCTCATGCGGCAACTGACGGGGATCGGAAAGCCAAAGAGCCTGCAGAACCGGGATATGGATGGGGTGCGGCGTCTCTTGCGGCCCGGCGGGGCCTTCCTGGACGCCATCCTGGGCATGTGGGACCGTTGTTCGGCGGCGTTACTCGTCTTTCGAGCGCACCCACGGTCCCGGCCGTGTCGCCACACGTGGAAACGGCCGCCGCTTCTCCATGCCAGAGAAGCCCCCGGAGCCCTTTCCACCACAGGCTGTTAACAGCCTGTGGTGGAACCCGGGTGAGCGCCGAGAGCGGTGAGGCGCCCGGCTGACAAGGCGCGTGAGGGAGGAATACCTGGTGTATTTCGACCGAAACGCAACGAAGAACGGAGCGAAGCGGAGTGGTTCGGGCGGGATGCATCGCCGGCCGAACGCCGCGTGGGTTTTGCCACAGGCTGTTAAGGGCGCGGTGCCAGGTCGCGAGAGGGGTACGTCGCGCCCTCCGGCGCGGGGAGAGGGTGTGGACGCAGGTTGGCATGGCGCAGCGTCATGGGGGCGCAGCGTCATCGGGCCGGGTTTCGCGCTCCCGCGCGATGCTGGCCAGTTCTCCCGGTGGGGGCCTGGAGACCGGCGCTCCCTCTCCAGCCGCTGGTAGCATCGGTTCATGGGGAGAAACAAGCGTGGCGCGGCCGGCTACCGCTCCTTTGGCTATCTGACTCCGGGCGAGGACTACCGCCCGGAAGACCTGGTGGAGGACGCTGAACTCTTTCCGGCGCACCCGGTTCCGCTCGCTGCCGACGAGGAGGGCCGGGCCGAACGTCTCGCCGGCGAATTGGTGCTGATATCGCTCCACGAACACCTCGGCAGCTTTCCCCGGGACATCCACCGAACTCCGGCGTACGTCCGTGAAGGGCGGGTCTTCACCCCTTTCGAAGCGCTCGCCGGGTCCGATTGGGACTGCGTCTTCGACAACCTGCTCGACGGGATCTGCCGGATCGAATCGCGGACCGGCTGGAAGTGGAACGAGGTGCTCCACGACCTCGGAATGCGCCTCGCTGACATCGCCCACCAGGACTTCCTCATCCACTGCAAAACCGTGGACGACATCCTGAGAGCCCACGCCGAGGGGCGGATTGCCTGGGTGGCGGCCATCGAGGGAGCGGCGCCCATCGAGAACGAACTCGATCGGGTGGAAGTCCTCCATGGCTTCGGGGTCCGCGAGATGGGGATCACCTACAGCGAATCGAACGCGCTCGGGAGCGGCCTCAAGGAAGCGAACGACGGCGGGTTGACCGCCTTCGGACATCAGGTCGTGGAACGGATGAACAAGGTCGGAATGCTCATCGATACTGCCCACTGCGGTGACCAGACGACCCTGGACGTCATCGCAGCGAGCGAAAAGCCGATCTCGATCACCCACATCGGCGCACGTGCCCTCTGGAACACCCGGAGGATGGCCCCCGACGAGGTGCTGAAGGCCTGTGCCGACCAAGGCGGGATCATCGGGATCGAAGCCGCCCCGCACACGACGCTCACCAGAAACCATCCCCGGCATAGCCTCGAATCGTTTATGGAGCACTTCGAATACGTGAGAGATCTGGTGGGGGTGGACCACGTAGGCTTCGGGCCTGACACGGTGTTCGGCGACCATGTGGGTCTCCACGGGGTGTACGCCGCGGCGCTTTCGATCAAGAAGGCGAGCACCGGGAGCGGAGCGCCTGCCTTTGAACGGGTTCCGTACGTGGGGGGCATCGAGAACCCGGTGGAGGGCTCGAAGAACATCCTGCGCTGGCTGGTGAAACACGGCACCTCCGACGAAGACATCGGCAAGGTGATGGGCGGGAACGCGCTCCGGGTTCTCGGGGAAGTCTGGGCGTGATCCAAGCAGCCGGTGGTGAAACCCAGGCGGCCCAGTTCTCCCGGTGGGGGCTCGACCGGCGCTCCACCACAGGCTGTTCACCGCGGCGCTGCGCGCCGCTCATCGTTGCGTTTCGGTCGGAATACATCGGGAATTCCACGCTCACGCGCCTTGTCAGGCGGGCGCTTCCCGCACCTCGGCGCTCACCCGGGTTTCACCACCGGCTGCTAGCCGCGGCCCTGACATTCCTGGTGGCAAAGGCCGCCGCTTCCTTCGCCGCGGAGCCGGCGTTCGAGACGACGGTCGAGCTTCGGAGCCCGGAAAGCGCGGTGGTCCGCACCCGCATTCCCTCCGGGAGCCATTTCGCCGGAGCGTCAGGGTTTCATGGCCTGAGCGGTGACCCGGAGCAGGGTTGGCGGCGGGCGCCCATGCGCTTCGATCGCGTTCCGAACGGCGGGTTGGTCTTCGAAAGCCGGGTTGAGGCGGGGGCGAACGGTTGGCTGCGCATCCCGATTCCGATCCCTGATACGCCGCCTCCCGCGGGAACCGATCTTTCGTTCGCTGCGGAAATCACCCCGCCGCCGGGTTACCGAATCGCGGACGCCTTCCCCTCCGGAACGAGCGGCGAGGCGGCGGGCGGCGCCTTGCACATGCTGCTTCCGGCCCCTCCTTCATTTCTCAGGTTCCGCGTGGTGCCCGAGGATGCGATCGGGATCGGCCTGGCCGGGATCGTGGACGGAGTCTTGGCTCTCCTCTTTATCGGACTCGCCGTCTTCGGAGCTCGCCGGCTCCTCCGTCCGTCCGGCCCCGGCGGGAGGGGTCCACCATGAGCCGCTTCTCCTTCTGGGGACTCTTCGCGGTCTTTGGCGCGATCGTGCTCGCCTACTGGTTCTGGATGCGGCGGCTCGAGCGGAAGGAGGACGGTGAAAGCCATTAGCAGCCTGTGATGAAACCCACGCGGCCCAGTTCTCCCGGTGGGGGCTCGGCCGGCGATCCATCCCGGCTGAACCGCGCCGCTTCGCGCCGCTCATCGTTGCGTTTCGGTCGAAATACACTCGGGCCAGTTCTCCCGGTGGGGGCTCCTCCCTCACGCGCCTTGTCAGCCGGGCCCCCACCGGGAGGACTGGCCCCACCGGGAGAACTGGGCCTCACCGGCCTCGGCGCTCACGTGGGTTCCACCACCGACTGCGGGGAAGGCCGGCGTTGACGGCGATCGTCTTCGGCGCCTACCTCGCGGCGATCTTTGCGATCGGGGCGGTGGCGCTTCGGCGCACCCGCACCGAGGGCGACTACTGGATTGCCGGGGGCAAGCTCGGTTGGTTGCTGGGGGGCGCCACGCTGGCCGCCACCCATGCGAGCGCCGGCACCTACATCGGTACCGTCGGGGTGATTCACGCGGTGGGCTGGGAGTTCACCTGGCTCGTCCTGTTCATTCCCTTCAGCTACTGGTTCATGGCCGGGGTATTGGGTCCGCGCTTCGCCCGCACCCGCGAGCTGACGCTGCCGGCGTTCATCGAGCGGCGGTACTACAGCCGCCGCGCCCGGGCGCTCGCCGCGGTGGTCATCCTGATCGCCGTCACGGTGTACATCCAGGCGCAAGTGATTGCCGGAGGGCTCATCGCCGAGACCGTGTTCGGCATTCCGGCGGTCTGGGGAATGGCGTTCTTCACGGTCATCCTGCTCGCCTACACCGCGATAGGCGGCATGGTGGCGGTGGTGTACACCGACTTGGTCCAACTGGTCGTGATGGTGATCGGCGCCCTGGTGGCGGTCCCGATGGTCTTTCAACTACTGGGCGGGCCGGGACCGCTCTTCACCGCGGTAGAGGCTCTTCGGCCGGAGGCCTTCGAATTTGGCTCCCTCCCCGGGGTGCTGCTCTTCACGATGGGCATTTCCTTCCTGCTGGGAGGCGTGGCCACCCCCGAAAAACTCGTGCGCCTCTACGCGATGCGCGATCAGCACGAAATCCGGCGGGGTCTCTTCCTCGCCATGATCGTTGCCACCGGGGTGAATCTGCTGGTGTTCCTGATCGCAATCGGCGCCATGGGGTTATTCCCCATTCTCCCGAGCGGCGACCTCGCGATGCCGCTCATCGCGTCCTACGCGCTGCCGCCGGTTCTCGGGACGGTGCTGCTGGCGGCGGTGGTTTCGGCGATCATGTCCACCGTGGATTCGCTGCTGCTGGTTGCCGGGTCGGCTCTTTCCCATGATCTGCTGGGAGTGTTGAGGCCGGGCGCCAGCCCGCGGTCGCGGATGCTGGCGGCGCGGCTGGGGATTCTGATCGTTGGAATCGCTCCACTGGTGCTGATTCTCAGCGGAGTCGGCGAGGGGGAACTCGTGCAGTTCATCGTGCTGCTCTTCACCGCGATCATGGCCAGCGCCTTCTTCGTGCCGGTGGTGCTCGGGGTCTTTTGGCGAGGACTCACCCGGGAAGGTGCTCTCGCCGCCATGGTGGGCGGGGTCGCGGGAGTTTTCGTCTGGCAGAGCGGCGTGTTGCCCTGGCCGGGATGGGGCCCCGAGTTCGTCCATCCGGCCGCGCCGGGGGTGCTGGTTTCCCTGGTGTTGGGGGTAGTGGTCAGCCGGTTCTCCGCGCCCCCGCCCGAATCGGCGCTCTCCCCCTACTTCGGGAAGCGCGCCGGAGGCTCGCCGTGAAGCTCGCGGCCCGCCGGGTGCTGGTTACCGGCGGAGCCCAGGGCATGGGCCTGCTGATCGCCTGCGGGGCGGCCGAGCGGGGAGCTCACGTTGCTATCTGGGACCTGAACGACAAAGCGCTTCCCGATGCCGCGTCCCGGATTTCCGCCGCTCGCCGGAGCGACGATCAAATCGTGGCTTCGGATGCGGTAGACGTTGGGGATCCGGTCGCGGTTTCGGGCGCCGCCGAACGACTCCGAGCCTCGTTCGGCGAGATGGACGTGCTCGTCAACAACGCCGGCGTCGTCTCGGGCAAGCGCTTGGTGGACCTCTCTCCGGAGGAGGTTCTACGCACCCTTCGGGTCAACACGGCGGCGCTCTTTTGGACCACCGGCGCGTTCCTTCCCTCCATGATCGAAAGGGGCGAAGGGCACATCGTGACGATGGCGTCCGCCGCCGGCCTGATTGGAGCCCCGGGCCTTTCCGACTACTGCGCTTCCAAATTCGGGGCCGTCGGATTCCACGAATCTCTCCGGAGCGAATTGCGCCGGACCGCGCCCGGCGTTCGCACCAGTTTGATCTGCCCCTTCTTTGTGGACACCGGCATGTTTGCGGGTGTTCGCACTCGTTTTCCGTTCCTTCTCCCGATCCTCGAACCGTCAAGAGTCGCCAAGGCTGCCGTGCGGGCGATCGAGAAGGACCGCGCGATGGTCGTCCTCCCCTGGTTCATCAACTCCCTGAAGCTGCTGCGTCTGCTTCCCGCCGGCTGGCTCGATCCAATTGCGGCATTCTTCGGTATCCATTCCGCCATGGACACCTTCTCGGGCCGCCAGGAGTCGCCCGTACGGGGCGCCGGGGACAGCGTCCCGAAGTAGCATCGCGTCCGCCCGTATGGAGGGGAGATCTCGAATGACCGAGCGAATCAGGATTGATCAGGGAGGACTGGGATTCGGCATCTGGATGACCGGATGGTTGTTCTCTATCGGCTTTCTGGATCTTGGCTTCTGGCGCGGGTTGCTGGCCCTCTTCGCGTGGCCGTACTTCCTTGGGGTGAGCGTCGCGGGGATGGCCGGGCTCTGATCGTCCTCCTTCCGGAGGCGGCTCCCCCGAACCCGCGTCCCCCTGGGACGCAGCGGGCTCGCCGGAGGGTTCCGATCAGTGGGCGTGGGTACCGCCGGTGCAGTGGTCGAGGGCTGTCTTCATGAAGGCTCCGTCCACCGGCACTTCCAGCGTCGTGCCTTCGAACCTCGCCCCCAGGCTGCCCCCGGCGAGCAGGAAATCCACGAACCACTCTTCCGGCTCGAACTGGAAGACCCCGGGGAAGGGGCGGTCTACCGTCTGTTCGACGGCTCGGGTCTCGCCGCCGTCCATCTCCAGGTAGAGCGTGCGGCGTCTTAGCACCGTCTCCCCCGCTACCTCCGGGTGTGGAACGTGCACCGTAACGAGAATCTGTTCCTGTTCCTCGCTGCACTGAACCACGATCGCAGTGTGTTCCGCGGCCATGAATTCGCCGCCGTGGACGCCCATGAATTCGAAGGGCTTCCATGACTGCGCGGACGGCGCGCTCACCAGCGCGAGAAGAGACACCATCAGTAGGTTGTTCATTTCGTCCTCCTTGGTCGGGCCATTCAGCGGATCGACATCTCGAGAGGTTCGAGAGCAGGAAATGGAGAAATCAACTCCTCCACCCGAGGGAGCTCCGCCGGCCGACGTCCTTGCGCGGGAGGATAGCGGGACTGGAACTCGGTCGCGACTCCGAGGTGCGTAGAATCGGTACCGGCCAGGCATGACCACCCCCATCGATACCTCCCGGATGTCGGCCGGCAAGCGGGCGGCTTTCGAACTCACGGAGGCTGCGCGGGAGACGGGATGGCGGTACCCGACCTTTGCGGGTGGTCTTTTTCTCGGCCGCCTGTCCACCAGCATCGTGCGGCCCTACCCCGACCGCGGGGTGGAGCCCGAAGGGGAGGCTTTCCTCGAGCGGCTTGAGACCTTCCTGCTGGAGTCGGTGGACGCCGACGAGATCGACCGTACCGGCGAAATCCCGGATTCGGTGTTGCGAGATCTGGCGGCGATGGGCGCCTTCGGGATCAAGATACCGAAGCGCTACGGGGGACTTGGCCACTCCCAGCGGATCTACACCCGATCCGCGATTCTGCTCGGGAGCCACTGCGGGAGCCTCGCATCGCTGATTTCCGCCCACCAATCCATCGGGATCGCGCAACCGATTCTGCTGTTCGGCACCGAGGAGCAAAAAGGGGAGTTCCTGCCCCAGGTAGCCGCGGGAGACATCTCGGCGTTCGCCCTCACCGAGACGACGGTCGGATCGGACGCCGCGCGGATGCAGGCGCGTGCCGAACCCACTCCCGACGGCCGCTTCTTCATTCTGAACGGCGAAAAGCTCTGGTGCACGAACGGCACCAAGGCCCGCTGGCTCGTGGTGATGGCGCGCACCCCGGCCGAAACGCCCGGAGGGCGCGAGGGGATCACCACCTTCATCGTGGATACCCGTTGGCCGGGCGTCGAGGTCGTCCGGCGCTGCCATTTCATGGGGCTGAAGGCGCTCTACAACGGCGTGATGCGCTTTACCGAGGTGCGGATCCCCAGGGACAACGTCCTCGGTCCGGTGGGAAAGGGGCTCCGGGTCGCGCTTACCACCCTGAATACGGGTCGCCTCACGCTCCCGGGGATCTGCATCGGAACGGCCAAGCGATCGCTCTACATCGCCCGGACCTGGGCGCGGGAGCGGGTGCAGTGGGGAGCCCCGATCGGGGAGCATGCCGCGATCGCCGACAAGATCGGGCGGATGGCGGCCACGACCTTCGCGATGGATGCGATGTCCGATCTCACCTCGCTCCTCGTGGACCTCGGGGGAGCGGACATTCGCATCGAGGCCGCCATCTCCAAGATGTACGCGAGCGAGGCGGCGTGGCGGATCGCGGACGAGACCGTCCAGGTGCTGGGTGGACGGGGCTACGAAACCGCGGCATCGCTCGCGGCACGCGGCGAACGGCCCTTCCCGGCCGAGCGGACGCTTCGGGACAACCGGATCAACACGATTTTCGAGGGATCGAGCGAGATCCTGCGGCTGTTCATCGCCCGCGAAGTGCTCGATCCTCACCTCAGGCGTGCCGGCGCGGTGATGAATCCCGCGCTACCGCTTTCGAAGCGGGTCGCCACGGCCCTTCGGGCGAGTGTCTTCTATGTCCCTTGGTACGTCAGGCAATGGCTTCCGGCGATGGTGCCGGGGGGCGGCGACGCCTGGGCGCGCCGGCACCTGCGATTCGTCGCGAAGAGCAGCCGCCGTCTCGCGCGAAGCCTCTTTCACGCCATGCTTCGTTACGGACCCGGGCTCGAAAAGCGACAGATGCTTCTCGGGCGCTTCGTGGATTTCGGCGCGGAGCTTTACGCCCAGGTCGCCACCGTCGTGCGCGCCGAGGCGCTCCTCGCCCGGGGAGCGCGGGGAGAGGACGTCTTGCCGCTGGTCGAGAGCTTTTGCGCCGGATCCAGGACCCGTATCGACGAGTTGAGACGAGGGCTCCGGCGGAATCAGGACCAGGAGACGTACGCCCTCGCTCAGGACTTCCTGGGGGACGGTTTCCCCACCTTGCTCGAGGGCCGGGTTCCGAATCTCTACGACCCGCCGGCGGCGGTCGAGGCGCCGCTTCCGGAGCCGGTCGCCGGGACGCCCGTCGGGGTTTGAGCGCCACCCGATCCGCGCTGCTGGCCGCGTCGCTCGCCGGCGCCTGCGGGAGCGTCCCCGATCACCCGCCATCGCCCCGAGCGGTCTGGCTCGACGTGGACCCCGCGGTCATGCCCGGCGGGCACGAGCCGGATGACGGGGTGGCAATGGTCCAGGCGTTCCATTCGCCGGAGCTGCGAGTGGCGGGGGTGAGCGTGGTGTTCGGAAACGCGCCCGTGGAACGCGGATATCCCATCGCGAAGGAGATCGTCGCGCGCTTCGCCCGGCCCGGGCTCGCGGTCCATCAGGGGAGCGCCGGGCCTTCCAGAGGTCCGACCCCCGCATCCCGGGCGCTGATTGCGGCGCTCGAGCGAGAGCCGCTGACCGTGCTGGCCCTCGGCCCGGCGACCAACGTTGCCGCCGCGCTGCGGGAAAGGCCGGATCTCGCGGAGCGCATCGAAACCGTCATCCTGGTGATCGGTCGGCGCACCGGGGAGGCGCTGACCTTTCCCGGAGGCGGCCCCAACCTGCTCGATTTCAACTTCGAACTCGATCCGGACGCGGCAGAAGTGGTGCTTCAAAGCGGCGCTCCGGTGGTGCTGGCCCCCTTCGAACTCGCGGCGAAGTTGCCGATACCCGCGGAGGACTGGGCCGAACTGTGGGACACGCCGTTCGGGGATTTCTTCCGCGAGCCGATCGAGGACTATCTCGACTGGTTCGGGGAGAACTATGGACAGCGCGCCACCTACCCGTTCGATTCCTTCGCGGTTTCCTTTCTGGTGGCGCCGGAGCTTCTGGAGTGCGACCGGACCCAGGTCGTCGTCCGGGAGGGGCCTGCCGACGCCTATTCGGATACCACCCCAACAAAGCCGTGGCTGGTGCGCGTCGGCGCGGAACGGGGTTGGCCCGTCACCTGGTGCCATACCCCTCACCCCGGTTTGAGCACGGAACTCCTGCGGCGCCTGGCCGGAGAGTGAATGCAGCCCCGCCCGGCGCCGCCACCGGCTGTGAACAGCCGGTGGCAAAACCCACGCGGCGTTCGACGGGCGATGCATCCCGGCTGAACCGCCCCGCTTCGCGGGGCTCTGCGTTGCGTTTCGGTCGAAATACACCCGGTATTCCTCCCTCGCGCGCCTTGTCAGCCGGGCGCCTCGCCCGTCTCGGCGCTCACGTGAGTTTCACCACACGCTGTTAACCTTCCACGTTCCGCTGGGAGCGCCTGTAGCTCAGGGGATAGAGCGCTTGCCTCCGGAGCAAGAAGTCGGAGGTTCGAATCCTCTCAGGCGTACCAGCGTGGTTCGTATCGGGTTGGGCCGTTAGCTCAACCAGGCAGAGCAACTGACTCTTAATCAGTAGGTTGAAGGTTCGATTCCTTCACGGCTCACCACCCGATGCGCCTTCACCGCGTTTGCCGGCCCGGTCCGCGTACCATCGCTTTTCGGCCGGAGCATCCGAGATTGACCCCGGTCGTAGCCTTGCAGAACAGCCTTCTCACTTCGTCTGCCCCAGAGGGCGCTCTGGCAGCTGCTGAACGCCCCGGTGGGGTGGCTGCGATTCCCGGCTCCGATTCGCCCCGCAGGATTCTGATCCGCGCGCCGGAGATCCGCATCAAGGGCCGGAACCGCCCCTCCTTCCGGGAGGCGCTCAAACGCAACCTGGGTCAGCGGCTCCGCGGGATCGGCCTCCGTTGGCGGGCGAGTTCGGCCGGCGACCGCGTCTGGATCGAGATTCCACCCGCGGAAATCGCTGAATTGGACCGGGCTCTCGAAGCGATCGTCACCGTCTTCGGCGTCGAGCTGGCGCTCCCGGCTTTCGTGATTCCGCGCGTTCCAGGCGGCGAAGCGCTCCCGGTGGAACGTGTTCTGGAAGCAACGACGACGCTGTGCTGCCGATTGGCGGAGGAGGGCCGAACGGCGCCCGGGGCGGGTTTTGCCGTGCGGGTGCGGCGCCGCGACCCGGGTTTCCCGATCCGGTCGCTAGCGATTGCCGAATCGGTAGGAAGCGCCATTCTGGAGCGCACCGGCTGGGATCAGGTTGACCTCTCGAATCCGGCGCTCACCATGTTCATAGAGTCCCACAAAGAAGCCATCTATGTCTGGACGGACCGGGTTCGGGGGCCCGGCGGTCTTCCGGTGGGGGTTGCGGGCCGGTTGGTCGCGATGCTCTCCGGCGGCTTCGATTCGCCGGTGGCTGCCTGGATGATGGCAGGCCGGGGTGCGTCGCTGGATTTCGTCCATCTGACGCCGTCCCGCCCCGATCCGTCCTCACTCGCCGCCTCGAAGGCCGCCGAACTGGTCCGCGCCCTTTCGCGCTACACGGGCCGGTCACGACTCGTGTTGGTCCCGTACACCCACTTCGATCTGAGGCTCACCGGCAGCCGGACTGGCTACGAGGCCGTGCTGTTTCGGCGGTTTGCCTTCCGCTGCGGTGAAGCCGTGGCCCGAAGGTTCGGGTCGGAGGCGCTCATCACGGGCGACAGTCTCTCGCAGGTGGCGTCACAGACACTGCCAAACCTGATCAGCGCCGACGCCGCGGTTTCCCTGCCCGTCCTCCGCCCGTTGGTCGGGTTCGACAAGCTCGCGATCATGGACCGTGCAGAAAAAATCGGGACTTGGGAAATCTCCGCCATTCCCGCGAAAGACTGCTGCGCCCTGATTGCCGGGGCGCCCCGCACCCGCTCCGACCCCAAGCGGATCGCGCGCCTGGAGGAGCGACTGTTTCCGGATCCTGCGGAAGTCGTGAGGATGTCGTTACGGGAAGCGGTAGTCGGCGCCTTCGAGGGTGGCGAGGAAGTCGAGGCGTTCGCCCCGGCGGCCGACCGCTTCGTCCCGAACACCGTGGGCGGGTGACCGGCCCGGCGGGCGTTGTCCCCCGCCGAAGAAGGTTCGACTTTGCGCGCGCCGGACGTGCCCGCCTAGCACGAGTCTTGCTTGCCTTGAGCTAGGAACAGGAGGTCGCCATGCCGGATTCTGCTGCTCGCTCATCCCGAGCGTCACTCCTTCTTCCAGCGGTGGCGGCCTTGGCCCTGGTAGCTGCTTCGCCCATTGCAGCGCTGGGGCCCACGAGTCTTCCCGACTCTCCTCCAAAGCCGTATTCGGTCTTCGTTTCCTATGCCGGTGAGGCGGACGCCCAACTCGATGCGCGCCTCCAGAACGCGATGGGCGCTCTGGCGGCGGGACTCGAGGAGCACCCGGCCTTGTTCCGGCTCACCGACTCGAGAGACACGGCGAACGTCCGGGTCACCATCTTCGACGCGCAGGCCGCCACCAGCGAGCTGAGACACGTCGGCGGTCCTGCCGGATTCATCGCGAACCGCGTCTTCGAATCGCGCGGCCGCGACTTCTTCTCTTTCGACGCCATCGTCCGGGTGGACGGCAGGCGCAAACAGGTGAAGGGTTCGGGCACCGGAGCGACGGAAAGTGGCAGCCTCAAGGACGCTGCCGCCGACTTCGTCAGGCAGCTCGAGGAACTCGCGCAAGAAAGCTACCCGGCCTCGCGCTGACCATGTCTCTCCGCCAGTTCGGTATCCGGACCCGAACCGCTCTCGCGCTCTTCGCTCTGGTGGCGTCTGCGGCCCTCGCGGTCGGGCAGGAAAGAGCCCCCCGGCGTCCTCCCGAGCCGTTTCGGGTCTTCGCGGACTTTGTCGAAACGGCCGATGCCGCGTTGAAGGCGCGGCTTGAAGAGGCGCTGCCGATGGTCCGGGAACGGGTGAAGCGGCGGGGGAGATGGTTCCAGTTGGCTGATTCCCTCGAGACCGCCGACATCGTGCTGCGGATCACCCACTATCGGCAGGCGAACCTCAATCTATCGGTCAAAGGTGGCCGGACCGAATCGATGTACGACTGCTGGGCGACGGGGTACCACTACGTGGATGCGGTCGTCCTCGCCGGTGACCTGAGGGTGCGGCTGTCGGGGTTGGACCATCGGTGCGTCGACACCGGACCCGGTCTCCGGAACGCCGCGAGTCATCTGGCGGAGGAGCTGGAGCGGTTCGCCAAGGACAACTACGGCGCCCTCAGCCGGCTCCGGGCAGGGGCCGAGGTTGGCGAAGGAGCAGATGGCGGGGCGCCGCCGATGCAACCGGGAAACTGATTTGCGTTCCAACCCGGTTTCCGCGACGGCAGTGGCCGGGAAACAGCCCCGCCTTTGGAATCGGCCCGGTGGGGCACTAATCGTTTTCGCCCTGTTGGCAACCGGGACGTCGTCGGCCGGCGGACAGGAAAAGGCGCCCCGGCACCCTCCCGAGCCGTTTCGCGTCTTCGTCGCCGCCAGCGATCCGGCCGACGCCGCGCGGAAGGCGAACCTCGAAGAAGCCATGCCGATGGTGCGGGAGCGGGTGGAGCGGCGGCGGAAATGGTTCCAACTGACCGGGTCCGCCGAGACGGCGCATATCAGCCTCCGCGTCGTCAACTACCGGACCGGGAGGGTCCGGTATCCCCCGTACCGCGGGAATGACACGATGCCGGGAGTGTGGGTTAACAGCCTGTGGTGGAAAGGGCTCCGGGGGCTTCTCTGGCATGGAGAAGCGGCGGCCGTTTCCACGTGTGGCGACACGGCCGGGACCGTGGGTGCGCTCGAAAGACGAGTAACGCCGCCGAACAACGGTCCCACATGCCCAGGATGGCGTCCAGGAAGGCCCCGCCGGGCCGCAAGAGACGCCGCACCCCATCCATATCCCGGTTCTGCAGGCTCTTTGGCTTTCCGATCCCCGTCAGTTGCCGCATGAGCAGCGACAGATTGAAGGCAGAGATATGGATCAGCAAGCGTTTTCGAATGTTCCCGCTTCCCCGCAACCACACCCTGCGCATCCCCCCGGTCTCGTAGCAGTGCGCGAACGAACGCTCCGTCAGTTCGTGGCGCCGTCTCCGCAACCGGGCGCCGCGATTCCCGCGAACCCGCCGACGGTTCCCGTAGACGGCGCGTCGCAGGGACTCCCGACCCCGCCAGCGCCGGCGCCCGCGCGTGGGCTCCGCGATGTACGAACGGTAGCCGCGCTCCCGCGCTTGCTCGATTACCGCATCGCTGTGATACCCCTTGTCACACACCAGCGACCGAGGCTTCTCCCCCTTCCGGCGACCCTCCGTCGGCGCCGGCTCCCGGGCCCCCGCGTCACCGCTCCCGAGATGGCGCTCCGCTTCGTCCAGTGTCTGCGGCAGCGTCTCCGTGTCCCCCCGGCTCCCTGGTTGGACCGTGACCGCCGCTATCGCTCCGCTCTCCAGATCCACCGCGTGCTCCGCCTTGTACGCCATCCGCGTCCGACCATCCTTCAGCCGACCGATGCAAGCCTCCGCATCAACCGGATGCGCCCACTCGCGGTTCGACAGCTTCTTCCGGCGTTTGCGGTCGTAGCGCGCCACCTCTTCAACTGTCGGAGCCTCGATCCCCGACTCCTTCATCAACGTCCTCACATACTCCCGGTATCCCTCGCCGCTGTCCCGACGGACGATCTTCCGCATCGAAGCGTTCGCCATCAGGGTCGTCGTGTCCACGCCAAGCGCTTCCCCTCGCAAAAGGCCCGCTCCTCTCACCCGTTCCACAACCCAGCCGAACACCTCCGCGTGCGTCTCCTCACTCACCCGACGACGCGTCCGCGAAATCGTCGAATGATCCGGACCGCTGTCCGCCGGCCCGTATCCCAAAAACCGCAGCAGGCTGCGCGAGTCATTCACCCGCCACGCAATCAACCGTTCCGAGTCCAGACCCTCGAAATACCCGACCAACAGACAACGGAAATACCTCCCCGGCGCAAGCCCAGGACGACCGTCCCGCGCGTAGTGACGCTCGCAACGCTTCTCCACGAACTCGTCAAAACCGCCCCCTCCCAAAATCTCGTTCAAACGCTCGTAGAACGGATCCCCCTTGCTCCGCGGCAACGCCTCGGTAGCGATCCACAACGCTTGCTGCCGCGTGCCGCGGCGTCCCATAGCCATGCGGAAATTCTACGAAGTCCCGCGGTTCGACTCAATTCCGCCCGACAGAGTTTCACCACAGGCTGTTAACCGGGGCCGGGCGTACCACTTCGTGGATGCGGTCGTTCGGGGCGGCGGGGTGAGCGTGAAACTCTCGGGGCTGGACGAAGGGCATTGGAACGGCGGATCCGGCCTGCGCAACGCCGCCAGCCACCTCGCGGAGGAGCTGGAGCGGTTCGCCAAGGACAACTACGGCACCCTCGAGCAGCTCCTCGCCACTGCGGAACCCCGCGAACGGCGCGACGGCGGAGCTTCGGCACCGGCCGAGAACGCTTCCCCAAGCCGCGACTGACGGCTGTTCCCGGAAAGGAAACCCTCGCCCGGCATCGCGGAGCATCGTGCCCCGGTCCACCGTGCAATGATTCCAGAGCGTGCAGCCCCTCCTTCCGGCTTCGCGCACCACGGGGAGGCATCATGACCATCCACCGCTTTCAACATCCGCGACCGGCGGCCCCCGCCGGGCTATTGCTCCTGATGGCGTTCGCCGCTTCAGCGGCCGGCGCCACCGAACAGGCGCCACGGCGCCCACCCGAGCCCTTCTCCGTTTTCGTACACGCGAGCGACCCCGAGGATGCCGAGCTCCAGGAAGGGCTGGAGAAGGCGACGGGTGAAGTCCGAGACCGCGTCCGCGGTCGCCGCGACTGGTTTCGAGTCGCCGAATCCGCGGACGGCGCGGACATCACGCTTCGCATCGTCAACTATCGGACCGCGCAGGTGATGATGCCGAAGCTCGAACGGTTGATCATGAACGGCCGGGTGGAGTTGGTTGAGCGGAGTGAGATCGTCGAATTCCACTACGTGGACGCGGTCGCGCTGGCCGGCGGGGCGCGGGGAAACCTGACCGGGCTGGACGAACGCGAAAACGGGCCCAGCCTTCGCAACGCCGCCAGCCAGCTGGCGGAGGAATTGGAGCGGTTTTGCAAGGAAAACTACGCGGCTCTGACGAGCCCCCAGTAGACGGGCGGCGGCCCGTCGCCGCGATCCTTCCTTTGGCGCTCCTCGTGCTTGGGCTCACCGGTTCGGGCTGTGCGCCGCCGGAGAACCCGCGGGCGAAGAACGTCATCGTGTTCATCGGCGACGGGTTCGGGATGAACCAGTTGGCGCTGGGGATGGCCTACGCCGCCGAGGCGCGGGGCCGGCCGCTCCGAATGTCCGAGCTGGCCGAGGCCGGGAGCGCGGGCTATTCGATTCCGTTCTCCTACGCGCGGATCACCACCGATTCCGCTGCCGCCGCCACCCAGATGGCGACCGGGCGGCGCGTGCTCACCGAGACGCTCAGCGTGGACCCGGAAAGCGGCGAGCCAATCCCCACCATTCTGGAGTGGGCCGAGGAGCGGGGCCTTGCCACCGGCCTCGTGTCCAACATGCGGCTGACGCACGCGACGCCGGCGGCCTTCGCCGTCCACGCGAAGTCGCGGTATGTCCCCGAGGCGGAGATCGCCGACCAGCTCTTTGGAGAGCCCCCGGTCGAGGTGCTGCTCGGCGGGGGCGGCCGGGCGATGATCCCCGCGGAAACGACTCTCGGCGAGAGCGTCCCGGGGTTGCCGGCGGGGACCGATGGTCCTTCGAACCGGACCGACGATCGAAACCTGATCGCTGAAGCGCGGGAGCGGGGTTTCGCGGTGGTCGGAGATCGCGCCGGGCTGGAGGCGGCCCGTGGGGCCGAACGTCTCGTCGGTATCTTCGCGGCCAGCCATCTTCCCTACGTGCTCGACCGGTCGTGGGAAGGACTTGACGACACGGTACCGACCCTTGCGGAATTGACCGAAGCCGCGATCGCATCGCTCGAGGGGAACGAAGCCGGCTTCTTCCTCGTGGTCGAAGGGGGCCGCATCGACTACGCCGGGCACGACAACGACGCCGGGGCGATGCTTGCCGAGATCCTCGACTTCGACGAAGCGATCGGCACCGCCTTCGATTTTGCCCGGGGTCGCGAGGACACGCTGGTGCTCGTGACCGCGGATCACGGCACTGGGGGCTTCTCGTTCACCTACGCCGGAGGAGGGCCGGGTCCGCTGCCGGAAGCAGTGTCCTGGGACTACCGGGCCGGGCCGGAAATGGCCGGAACCCGCCATCTGGAGCTGCTTGCTGGCCAGCGCCGCTCCCTGATCGAAGCGATGCCGGAGATCTCCTCGCCGGCCACCACGGATTCCGTGCTCGCCGTTATCGAGGAGGCCACCGGAATCCGGCTTTCCGACGAAGAGGCCGAAGATCTCGCCGGCCAACTCAACGAGGAAGCGCTGGCCCCCCGCGACTTCCCGGCCTTCTACCTCGATGCCGCTTCCATTCCGGTGGCGCTCGCCGCGCGGCAGCTTGCGAACCACACTCAGGTGGTCTGGTCCACCGGCGGACACACTTCCGAACCGGTGCTGCTTCTCGGTTTCGGGCCCGGCGCTGACGGGGTGCTCGGCATCGGGTTGAACACCCGGGTGCACGAGATCATCCGGAGCGCACTCGCGCGGGACTGACTCGCGTTTCGGGGTTCCCCCGGGAAGGGTCAATCGCGATCCGCGGCTACCGGGTCCGCGATTCGCAGCAGCGAATCGCGCAGGGTGCTCGCCGCCGGAACCCGGCCGCCGAGCAGCAGGCGCGCCGCGTGGTTCGTGACCGCGGCGACGGCGAGGCTCACTCCGGAGAAGTTCTTCTCTCGGGGTAGTGGCGGTAGCGGTCTCGCCCAGGGCGGGGCGATCAGAACCTCCCCGCGCCGGCCCAGTTGGCCGTAGTCGAAGCCGGCGTCGGCCTCGACGACCAGCGATCCCGCCGATTGGGACAACACCCCCGGCACGAGAAGTGTGCTGTCCCGGCTTCTCGGAGCGACCAGCGTCAGTCCCGCTTCGCCCGCTTCCTGCCAGGAGGCCTCGAGGGCCTCCTCGCCCTCCGGGTCGCTGCCCACGGGAACGCCGGCGCTCAGATTGATCATCCCGGCGCCCTGGTCGACCGCCCAGCGAATCCCGGCGGCGAGGCACTGGGGCGGAGCGTCGGTCCGGCGGCCGAAGACACGCACCGACAAGAGCTCGAAGCCGTCTTGCGGCAGGCCGTCCGAAATGGTTGCCGCCACCGCGGTGCCGTGGCCGATTTCGTCGGTCCAGTCGGCGGGGCGACCGCCTGCCAACCGCGCTCTTCCCTCGCTCCACGAAACGCGGACGCCTCCCGCGACGGGCCCCACGTGCCGGTGCGAGGGATTGATTCCCGTATCGAGAACGGCGATGCGAAGCGGTTTCACCGCGGTCCGTCCCGGGTTCAGTCCGCGCCCTCGATGCGGCCGTCGCGGAGGACCAGCACCTGGTCGGCAGCCTGGGCGAAGGCCCGCCGGTGGGTCATCACCAGCGCGGTCCGTTCCTTGAGCCAGGGAACCAGGCGTTCGACCAGGAGCGCCTCCGTTTCCCGGTCGAGCGCCGAACTCGGCTCGTCGAGAAGGATCAAGGCCGGGTTCGCCAGCACCGCGCGGGCGATGGCGATCCGTTGTCGCTGCCCGGCGGACAGTTGCTGCCCGCGTTCTCCGACCAGGGTCGCGAGGCCCTCCGGGAGGCTCGCCACGAAGTCATCGATGGCGGCAAGCCGCAACGCCTTGGCGACCTCCGCCTCACCGGCGTCCGGGCATCCGTAGCGGACGTTTTCGGAGACCGGCGCATGCCAGAGAAAGGGGTCCTGCTCGACAACCGAGACGCCCCGCCGAAGCTCGGGGAGGGCAAGGCGCCGGATGTCGGCGCCCGCCCAGAAGATCCTGCCGCCGTCCGGATCGAGGCGCCGCAGGATCAGGTCGGCGAGGGTGGTCTTGCCCACCCCGCTCGGCCCCACCAGAACGGTCAGCGAGCATTCGGGGAGGGTGAGCGAGGCGCGGTCCAGGACCGGTTCCTCTCCTCGGCCGTAGGAAAGCGTGACACCTTCCACTTGCACCGGCCCGCGGGGCGTGCTCGCGGGGACGGGATCCTTTGGATCCTCGACGCCCGGCGGTTCGTCGAGCAACTCGAAGACCCGCTCGAAGGACGCACGGGCCGCGCGCAGGCCCAGATACTGGCCGAGGAGGCCCTGCACCGGCCCGAAAAGGCGCATCTGATAGGTCATCGCCGCGCCGAGGGTGCCGAGGGTGAGGTTCCCCTCGATTACCTGGTACCCGCCATAGAGGAACGCCGCCGCCCCCGCGATCGAGACCAGGGACGCCGGGATCCCGGAAGCCACGTACGTCGTCCGGCGCGCTCGCAGCAGGGAGCCGATGAACCGGTCGTTCTCGGAACGGAAACGGCCCGCTTCGCGCTCCTCCTGACCGAAGGCCACCGTCTGCCGCATTCCGAGCACCGATTCGACCAGCACGCTGCCGACCGAGGCTCCGGCCTCCCGGAGTCTCCGGTTGTCATCGGTCACTCGCGTCCGGAGCCGCTTCAGGCTGATCGCCGCGAACGGCAGGACGAGCAATGCCGGCACCAGCAGCGCCGGCGCGAGCACCAGCAGTAGCGACAGCGCGACGAGAAGCCCCAGGACGTTCTGCGTCAGCGAGAGCAACAGGTCGCCCGCAGTCCGTTGCAGTTCCGACACGTCGGTGTTGAGCCGGGAGAGGAGATCCCCGGTACGGGCGCCGGCGAAAAAGCGAGGCGAGAGCCGCTGCAGACGCTGGTACACCAGGAGACGGAGATCGAAAAGCGCCCGCGCGGAGAGCCCGACGTAGCGGTAGCCGATGAAGGACGTCAGCACCAGCCCGCCGATCTGCATCACCGCCATCAGCGCCGCGATCTGGATCAGCAGCCGGAAATCGCCGCCGAGGAGAGCACCGTCGAGCAGGGGAACGAGCAGCAGGGGCCAGAGTTGCCCCGGCAACCCGGCGAGCAGCGAGAGGACGAGGACTCCCGAGAGCCGCCGCCAGTAAGGGAGCGCCAGCCGGAACGCCCGGCGATAGATGTCAGGTGGGCGGGGCTTGGTTCCGCTACCGGGCATGGCGGCGGGTCATACGGGGAGTGACGACGGGAGTTTCGCTGCCCTGTCGGGCCGCGATGCCGGTCTGGAGACCGGCGCTATCGTGCATGGCGCTCGGTCATGCGGGGAGTAGCGACGGGAGTTTCGCTCCCCTATCGGGCAGCGATGCCGGTCTGAAGACCGGCGCTCCTTGTCAGTTTCCAGACGAGGCCCGATAGCGGATCGGATGCGGGGGAATCATGAAGTCGCCCCCGGCGAAGATCTCCGTTTCGCGTTCGAGTGTCTCGGCGTCGTACACGTACATGGTGTCCCCGACCCCGGACACGAAGAGCCGTTTCCCGTCAGCCGAGACGATCATGGAAATGTTGGCGCGTCCCCGCTCGAAACCCTTCTTCCGCAGGATGACCTGGCGGCTCTCCATGTCCAGCACGGCGGCGTCGGTGAGCCCGGCGTAGCCGCGCTTGCCGTCGGGAGAGAGTGCGAAACGGGCGAGCCGCATGGAGGGCCCGACCTCGTAGTGGCGAAAGGTCTTTTCGGGCAGCCGGATCTCCAGCACCCCAAAAAGATCCATCCCCTGGAGGGGCTCGGTCGTCCGGTACACCCCGAAGAGCCGTCCCGGCTCGATCTCGCTCAGCGAGTGGCCACGCACCCCGCCGTAGCCCGGGGCGAGGGGACGGTCCAGCTCGATCCGGTCCGTCTCTTCGAAGGTTTCCGCATCCAGTTCCACGATCTGGTCGTTCACCAGATAAATGGAAGAGCCGTCGGGGCTGAAGTGGATGTTGGGACGCCAGTCGCTGGCGTCGCCGAGGGGGATCTCGTGGATGACCTCACGGCGCTCACGGTCGAAGACCCAGATCTCGGAGGGCGTCTGGTGGATGAAGCGATCGGGTTCGAGGCCCACCACCACGGGAACCAGGAAGATCCGCCGGGCGCCCGGGCCCGGAACCGCACTCATGAAACGCACGCGCCGGCCCACGGTGCTCAGCCGGAAGTCGTCCACCACCGCCATCTCGGCGGCGTCGAAGACTTCCACGGACTCCATGCGTCCGGTGACGGCGGCGAGGTAGCGCCCGTCGGCGGTCCACCGATTGTTGGTGGCCGCTCCGTGCCGCAGGTTCCCGACCTTTTCGAAGGTCAGGGTCTCCTGGTCGAAAGTGACGAGCTCGTCGGGCCAGATGCCCGCCAGGAACCGGTCGGCGTCCTGTCCGCTCGCCGGGCCGCCGGCGAGCGCCAGGATCCCGAGCGCGAGGATGAGCGGCCTGATCTTCATGAACTGGAAATCTCTAACCCGGAACGGTGGGGAGATGCTCCTCATGGGAATACCAGGTCGATCTCCCTCCAGTCCTGGGTGGCGGAAGCACAGTTCTTGTGCCAGTCGGGACTGTTGTTGAGGTAGTCGGGCACCTGGGCCGGCCAGTAGCAGGTCTTGTAGCAATCGTAGAGATCCCGCTCCATCGGCTGGCAGAGCGCGGCAGTCCCGCCCGTCGCATCGACCTCCCAGCCCGGGGAGAAGATGGTCGTACAACCGGACGGATAGTGGGGTCCGGGGTCGTCGGCGGTGGCGCGCGCCGCGCCGCCGCCCTCGAGCCATTCGGTCGCGAAGCGGGCCTTGAGATTCTTGGGGGCGAGGTGTTTCATGGTTGCCTCCTAAGGGGTCTGCCGTGCGACGCGAAGCATTCCCTCAAAGCGGCTCAGGAACCGGGGACTCTGGTCGAGGATCCGGCCGTAGGCCGACAGACCAAGCGCCGTCCAGTCGCGGATCCAGTCACAATAGTGCAGGTTGGGGCGGAAACGGTCGCCGTAGCGGACCTGAGCCTCGTGGTAGCAGCCGCCCGAGCACAGACTGCGCACCCAGCACTGGCTGCAGTCGGTACGCGCGTCGATGTGTGCCTTCTTCAGGTGTTCGATGCGTTTTTCCTCGTCGATCCCGGTGGCCACGTGGCCGAGGTCGTGATCGCCGGAACCGGCGAAGCGGTGACAGAGGCCGATCTCGCCGCCGGGAGCGACTCCTACCAGCCCGAGTCCCGCGCCGCAGGGATACGCCTTGCTCACGCCCTCGTGGATTTCGCCGAGAAGGTCGCTGAGGTTCGAAAAACCGAGATAGCGCCCTTCGACCGCCGCCTCCACGTAGTCGTCGGCGAGACCGCGGAACTGATCGAGCAAATCGTCGAAACCCTCTGCCCCCAGCGCGTAGTCCAGATCGGGAGAGGAGGTCACCGGGGCGAAACCCACCTCGTAAAAGCCCAGCCCCATCAGATGTTCGAAGATCCGGGGTACATCCAGGTTCTTCGAGGTCACCGTCACCCGGGCGCCGACCGGCCGCTTCTGGACCTTCAGGAACTCGGCGATCCGGGGAGCGATCACGTCGTAGCTTCCCATTCCGCTGCGGTACACCCGCATGGAGTCCTGGAATTGCTTGTCTCCGTCGACCGAGATCGTGACTCCGATGCGGTTGTCGGCGATCCACTGGGAGATTTCGCGGGTCAAGAGGGTGGCGTTCGTGGTCAGGCTGAAGTCCACCCGTTTCCCGACCAACTGCGTCTGCTCCCGGGCGTACTCGACCGTCGGGCGGATGACCCGCCAGTTGAGCAGCGTCTCCCCGCCGAAGAAGGTGACCTGAAGATCCTTCGCCTCACCGGAATCGGCGATCAGCCGGTCCACCGATTGGCGCGCCACCTCCTCGGTCATCGCCGCCGGAACTTCCGCCGGGGCGATGCGGTCATCCCCATACTCGTAGCAGTAGCGGCAGGCGAGGTTGCAGGAGTTCGTGATGTTCAGCACCACCGTGCGGATCGGCGGCGGCTCGTCCACTTCCTGGAGGCCGGCGAGTGGAATGAGCGGGGTGCCCTGGCGGGCCACGGCCCCGACCACGGCGAGTTCCCGGAGCGCCGTTTCCTCTTCGGTAGATTCGACGATCGCTCCCGGGGGCTTCGGCCCTCCGGCGAGACGGTCAAGCAACCGTTCGCTGACCTCATCGAGTTCGAAGATCATCGAGGAAGGGACGAGGAAGGCGTAGTTCCGCTCCCCGCCATGGAAGCGGTGCATCTGGGTCGCCTCGACGAGAGTTTCAGACGGCTGCGGGGTAATGGTCATTGCTTGGCCCTTTGCGGGAACAGGTCCCAGTAGAGGAAGACTGGCGGGGCAACCACCAGCCGGGCTCGGCCCCGGAGCGTTTCACCGTTCTCCGGATCTTCGTGCTCCGCGACCACCCAGACGTCTCCCATGTTGTCGGCCATAAGCTCCCGTTCGGGGTTCGGGCCGTCGAGCCCAGGGGTGAACAGGCCGTCTGCATCGATGTTTCCCACGAAGCGCGTATCGTCGTCCTCGTCGCGGATGTAGTACTCCTCGGTCGTCCAGGTGACTTCCACGGGTCCGAGCGCCACGTCGTCATCGGTCAGCCGCTCGTTATCCGGCCCCCGGTGCCAGCCGTTCGCCTCGAACTGCACGAACTGTTTGGGCGCCACCGCGCCACCGACCCGGGAAAGAGCCATCTCGGGGGTTACCCGGATGTAGTCCACCCGGTCATGGACAGCGAAACCGTCCACCAGCCGAATGCCGCCGGCGGAGACGTCGCGATATCCGAGCGGCGCCCCGGCGTCGATCTGAAGGTCCACGATCAGCTCCATCTCGGAAACCCGCCGGGCGTTTTCGACCGTGATCCCCGCCCCGAAATCGAGGGATCCTGCCGCGTCCTCGCCGAAGCCCGCCCCGATGATGCGGATCCCGGTGGTTGTCGCTCCGTGCCGGCCGGCGGGGGGCCAGGCGGCCGCGAGCTGGACGCCGCCCGCCGCGCGGGTCAGCGTCACGTCCAGCCCGTCCTCGCCGAAACGTCCCCTGAACAGGCGGCCGGTGAGGGTCTGACCGTCATCGGAAAGCATCAGAGCTGCCCGCCGTTCCTGGAGACGGTCTCCCTGGCCTCTTCCGCGGAAAGAGAACCCGCCGTAGAGCACCCCGGCGCCGAGACGCCGTTCCGTGGTTCCGTCGCCAAGGATCAGGTTCGCCTCGTAGCTGTAGTTGCCTTGGGAATCGTCATCCGGGCGGAACTCGACAATGCCCCCGATAGGCCCGCTTCCCGGCTCGGAGCCCCGGAGGAACCAGCGTCCGGCGATACCCGGCCCCGGTCCCTTGGCGCGGTAGGTCCGCCAGGCCGGTGTTTCGAAGGGGTACTTCTCCTTGAGCTGGTCGAGGACCCGGTCGACCGCCCAGCGCTCCGCGCCCGCTTCTCCGCGGAACGCCTGACCCTCGATCGCCGGGAAATAGCCGACGTGCATCCCCTTCAACAGGTCCCATTCCTCGGCCGCGCGCCGCTGGGTACGGAAGCGGGCCGTGAGATGGCAGCGGGAGCAGGTGGCCTGGAGCAACTCCTCGTCTTCCTCGAAACTCTCCTGAAGGGGACGCTGCTCGGCCAAGTAGAAGTAAGGCCGCTCTTCTTCGGGGGCGAGGCCGTGGTTGTCGGTCAGGTAGCGGACCACCTCGCGCGCATCTTCGGGGGCGAGGTCGACGTTGCCGGTGCGGATCATCCGGATGATGGTGATCTGCCAGCCTTCGGCGGATTTCCGCTGCCAGGAAATGCGCGACATCCGCCCGGCGTCGTCGGACGCGTGGCAACTGCCGCAGGCCGCCTCAATGAGTGGGCTTTTGACCGGGATGCCGTCGTCCGCGCCGGCCGCGCCCGTCAGGCAGACGAGCGAAAGGACGGCAACGGCCGTTGCAGCGCGCATGGGGTTCGCCATAGTAACAGCCGGTGGACAGAGCGCCGAGACCGGTCAGTTCTCCCGGTGGGGGCGAGGCGCCCGGCTGACAAGGCGCGCGAGGGAGGAGCCCCCACCGGGAGAACTGACCGGGTGTATTTCGAGCGAAGCGCAACGAAGAGTGCCTCGTAGAGGCGCGGTTCAGCCGGGATGCATCGCTGGTCGAGCCCCCACCGGGAGAACTGGGCCGCGCGACTTTGTTCACCGGCTGTTGGGGCTTCCCGCTCGCCCGCGCTACTGGCGGGGTGGTACAAACGCAGGATGATGAATGCCCTATCCCAAAAGAGCCTGTCCCGACGAGGTTTTCTGGGCGCCGCCGGCGCCTCCGCTGCGGTTTTCGCCCCCCGGGCCGTGAAGGGGCTCACCGGCCCCGAGATCGAGGCCCGCGCTGCTGGCCGCGAAGCCGCCGAGTTCGGGATCTCGATGTGGGACTTGGACACCCCGTCGCTGCTCGTGGATCTCGATGCGCTGGAGGCGAACATCGCCGCCATGGCGCGTGCCACCCGTGAGAACGGCATCGCACCGCGTCCCCACGCCAAGACGCACAAGTGCCCGGCGATCGCCCGGATGCAGCTCGACGCCGGAGCGGTCGGGATTTCGGTTGCGAAGGTGAGCGAGGCGCAGGTGCTCTTCGACCACGGGATCGACCGCCTGCTGCTGACCACCAGCAACGTCACGCCGTTCAAGATTCGCCGGGCGATGGGGCTGCGGAAGCAGTGCAGCGGCTTTATCCAGGCGACCGATACGGCCGAGAATGCGCGCGCCCTCTCGGAGGCGGCGGTTGCCGCCGGGATCATGGCCGAGGTCGTGGTGGACGTGGACCCGGGCGGACACCGGACCGGAATCACCCCTGGTGAGCCGGCGCTGGCGCTCGCGCAACGCGTGGATCAACTCCCCGGCCTCCAGTTGCGCGGCCTCCTCTGCTACGACGGCGGCTCGCAGCACGTCAAGGGTTTCGCCAAGCGGAAAGCGCAGACTCTGGGCCGGTTGGCAGCCGCGGCGGACACCTGCGACCGGATGCGCGCCTCCGGGCTCGACACCGGGATCTTCAGCGGCGGGGGGACCGGCACCTACAACATCGACCACGAGACTGCCGGGCTTACCGATGTGCAGGTGGGCAGCTATGTCTTCATGGACGCCCAGTATCTGGAGATCGGCGGCGCCACCGATCCCGAGGTCTATACCGACTTCCAGCCGTCGCTGACGATCCTCGCTACCGTGCTGAACGCGCAGTACGAGGGCCGCGCGACGACCGATGCCGGCGCGAAGGCGTGCACCATCAACCGACCCTGGGCGATCGTCAAGGGGGAGACCGGGATGAGCTACACCTCGGGCTCCGACGAGTTCGGGACGATCCGCTACGAGGATCCGAGCCGGACGTACAAGGCGGGGGACAAGCTGGAGTTGATCGTCTCCCACTGCGATCCGGTGGTGAATCTCTACGACCGGATGTACGCAGTGCGCGGCGGGCTGGTGGAGGCGGTCTGGCCCATCGCCGCGCGCGGAATGTCCGCCTGAAGCCCGCTTGTGTTCCCGAAACGCCATTGGCGGCCAGTTTTTCCCTCCCCGACGAAACCAACGAAAATACTGGTGGCGCCGCTTGGGGGAGTGTGGAACAATCCGCCGCCATTGGAGGATCGCCAATGAGCCCCACGGAAGAACGCCTCGTGCAACTCGCCGACGAACAGTTGGATCTCGGCCGATCGCCGGATCTGGATCGGACGTTTGCCGACTCCGGGATTTCTTCTGTGGATGCCGTCTCCTTCCTGAGCGTGGTCGCTCAGGAGTTCGATCTCTCGATCACGGCCGGCGACTGCGCAGGGGTGAATTCGCTGCGCGATTTGGCTGATCTCGTGAATTCGCACTCCGCCTGACACGACCCGGGTTCCGGGGCCGCGCGGAGACTCCGCCGCGAAGGCTCTCGCTGCAGCGGCATTGCTGACAGCGAGCGCCGCCGCGCGGTCCCCTTGGTTCCCGTCAGCGAGGCGGCAATCTGGAGAACAACGCGGGGGGCGGTTGCCGCCCGGGCGGCCCCGGGATCGAAGTCTCGCCGCCGGTCCCGCCACGGCTGGGATGCGGCCCTCTCAATGATTTCGAAAGGGGTCTGGGAGGTTCCCAGGGCGGATTCCGTTCTGGAGGTGCGCCTGGATGCGGACACCGGCACGATTCTCCGCCGCCATGGGAATCCGAAGGGGCCAAGACTCATCCTGAGCCACGGAAACGGTCTGGCGATCGACCTCTACTACCCCTTCTGGTCCCTGCTCGCCGACGATTTCGAACTGTTCGTCTACGACCTTCGCAACCACGGTTGGAATCCCGTAGGCCCGCGCAGTACGCACAGCCTCCCAACTCTCGTCCGGGATCACGATCTGATCCTCGAAACGATCGATCGTCATTTCGGACGCAAACCCAAGATCGGAGTTTTTACTCGGTTTCTGCGCTGACGAGCCTCCTGTCATCCGACGGAAGTCGTGGCTATGTCGGGCGTGTCCTCTTCGACCCACCGGTGTGCAAACCCGGCCGCAGCGAAGTGCAGTTCGCTGCTGCCGCCGAGTTCACCGCGGCTGTGACGCGGCGGCGAGCCGACCGATTCAAGTCGGAGGGCGATTTCGCGGAGGCTCTTCGTCTCCTGCCCGTCTTCAGCCGCGTCGTTTCCGGGATCCCCGAACTCATGGCCCGCACGATCCTGCGGCCGGCCGCGGACGGGAACGGGTATGAGCTTTGCTGCCCCAAGGAGTATGAAGCCCAGATCATCGACTACGTACGGGCTTTTTCCCCTCTGGTGGACTTCGAGGACCTCGCCTGTCCGACCAAGGTCGTGGGGGCCGATCCGACTCTGCCGTATTCCTATCTCCCGACCTTCGACATGACCCACATGCTAACCCTAGACTACGATTTTATTCCGGAAACGACCCACTTGCTGCCGCTTGAGAACCCCGAGGCCTGCGCCGCCGCGATCCGTGAGTTCGTACAGCTCCAGTGTCTTTACTAGGAGCAGGCTGCCAACTAACCCTTGGTCAAGGCTTGGGAGAGCGGTCCAGGGATCCAGTAACGTCGGCGCTGGAAGGGATAGCCGGGGAGCGCAATCCGGCGCCGTGTCTCCCCTGCGAAGAGCCCCTTGAAGGAAACCGCGAGGCTGGCGGCGTAGGCTGCGGCGACCGCGGCCGTAAAGCCCTCGTGCGCCGACGCGGTAGCGCCATCCTCAGGTTGCGGGGGGAACGCCCGCAGCACGATGGGTGCTTGCGAATACTGATCGTCGGCGCCCGGCGTCGGGAAACCGGCCACCTGCTCGGGGCCAATCTCCACCACGACCTCGAAATCCGCATCCAGGAAGGACTGCAAGGCCTTCCTGTCCACCGGTTCCCGGGAACGCTGCGGCCACTGCGGTGTCTCCAGCGTTTCGCCGGCTGCGACGACGCGACCGGACGCCGGGTCTGCCAGCGGGACCGAGAGTGGAGCCATGGTCACTGCCTGGAGCGCCCGTTCGAACTGTTCCGGATTGCCGTTTCCTGCGGTTCGCCCCGCGCTCCACACCGCCGCCAGCCGCAGTCCGTCTTCCAGGGTCAGGGCTTCTGCCGCCCGAGCCGCCGCCAGCTCTCCGACATCCTGCCCGGCCACAAGCTGCGGCCGGATGCCCGCGCTCGACCAAAGCGCCGTCAGTCCGCACTGCAGCGTGTAAATCGCCGGCCCTGACCATTCCGGGGATTCGGGAGCGGCGGCCGACGGTTTCCCGCCGAACATCCCGTCCAGCAGGGAGGCTCCCCGTTCCTCGCGGATCAGTTTCTCGCAGCAATCGAGCACGGCACGGAAGACAGGCTCGCTGTCGTAAAGCTCCTCGGTCGCCCGCACCCATTGGCCAGCTTTCCCGCCGTAGACGAACGCGACCTTCTTCGGTGTTTGCGCGGTTGATTTCAGCTCCTGGGTTTCACCAAGCTCGGAGAGCGAGGCTAGGCCCTCCCTGAGCATCTCAGCATCCCGGAACACCACCCCTGCTCGGAGATCGAAGTGGCTTCGACCCACTCCGGCGGTCCACGCCAGGTCAGACAGCAGCGGGTCGCCGGCGTCCCCGGAGGAAAGCTCCCCCGCGTGTTCGTCCAGCCAGTTCAGGTGCCTCAGGGCGAGTTCTCTGAGCGCGGCGTTCGACTTGGCGGAAAGCGGGAGGAAGCGCGTTCTGCGCAAGGCCGTTGCGCTGGTGGCCGGCTGCAGCCCGGCGATTCCTGCGGGCGCGGAAACCGCGACCGGCATGCCGCGCCCCGCCGGGACGCCGTTCCGGGTTTCGCAACCCTCCATGATGAGGTGCGCGTTCGCACCCGAAACCCCGTACGCGCTGACGGCCGCCCGCGCCGGGCGGTCGGCATGAGGCGGCCACGGCACCGCCTCCGCCGTCACCCGGACCGGCAGGCGATCCCACTCGACGTGGGGAGTTGGGTTTACGAAGTGCAGGTGCTGCGGAATCACTCCGTGCTTCATCGCGAGCGCGGTCTTGATGAGGCCCGCAACGCCGGCCGCCGTCTCCAGGTGGCCGACGTTCGTCTTCACGGAGCCGATCAGCAGCGGGCAGTCCAGCTCGCGTCCCCGGCCGTACACCGTTGCCGCAGCCTGCACCTCAATGGGATCGCCCATCTTCGAGCCGTTCCCGCTGGCCTCCAGGTAGTCCACCTCCGAGGGGGCGATCCCCGCGCGCGCAAGCGCGGCCTCCATCACCTGCTGTTGGGCCACGCCGTTCGGCACCGTCGGACCGGCGCTCGCCCCGTTCTGGTTGACCGCCGATCCCCGGATGATCCCCCAGATCCGGTCGCCGTCGGCCTCCGCTTCGCTCAACCGCTTCAGCACGACCACCCCGCAACCCTCACCCCGAACGAAGCCGTCGGCGGCAGCATCGAAGGTCCGGCAGCGGCCCGTCGGCGAGAGCATTCCGAGCGCCACCATCTCACTCGTTTTTCCGGGAGACAGGATGGTGTTCACACCTCCGGCCAGCGCCAGGTTCACCTCGCCCTGACGGAGGGCCGCCGCCGCATGGTGCACGGCGACCAGCGAGGAGGCGCAGTTGAGTTCGACCGGCATGGCCGGCCCGACAAGGCCCAGCTTGTAGGAGACACCCCCGACGGCCATGCTGGCGGCGGTGCCGAGATAAGTCACGCTCTCGCCGGCGGCGAGCATCAAATCCCGGTATTCACTGGAGGCGACACCGGCGTAGACCCCGGTGTTGCTGCCTCTGAGCGTTTCCGGATCCAGACCCGCATCTTCGAGAGCCTGCCAGCTCGTCTCCAGGAGGAGCCGATGCTGCGGATCCATGGTGCGGGCCCCGATGGGCGTGATCCCGAAAAAGCGTGCGTCGAACTGGTCGATCCCCTCAATGAAGCCGCCGTGGCGCGAGCCGGCATCCTCCGCGGCCGAGCCTCCGGCAACTCCGTTCCAGGAGCCGGAGTCCGTCCGTCCGTCACTGACAGCTTCCACACCCGCCTCGAGTTGGCGCCAGAACGCTTCAATATCGGGAGCTCCCGGAAACCGGCACGCCATCCCGACGATGGCAATGCCGTCGGAGTCCGCCGGAGCCTCGAGTTGCAGCGCCGGGGCAGGAACCTGAGTCAGCCGGGGTTCAGGCGGCGCTTTGGGGGCGGGCGTCTCGCCCACCTCGGCAAGCTCTTTGCCGAGATAGGCGGCGAGTTTGGCGATGTCCGGATAGTCGAAAACCACGGTGTTGGGCGCGGTATAGACCCCGGAGAACGCGCGGTTCAGCCGGTTCCGGAACTCCACGGCCATCAGCGAGTCCATTCCGAGGTCGAAGAACCCGACGTTTGGCGACGGCGCCGACGAGAGGCGCAGCACCGCCTGCACCTCCCCTCGCAAGAACAACACCAGGCGATCCTGCCGCTCCGTCGCCGCCGGTCCCCGGAGCCGGGAGAGGAGGTCGCCGGAAGAAGAAGGAGCTTCTTCGTCGGCTTCGGAGTCGCTGGACAACAGATCCTCGACCAGGGTCGGACGATCCGGAACGGCCTCCTCGAAGACGGACCAGTCCATCGCCATCACCACGGCGTTCGTAACGTCCTGCCGAACCAGCCGGTCGAGTACCCGGATGCCCTGCTCGGGGGTAAACCAGCGGCCGCCGAGCGCTGCGCGTCGCCGCTCGATCCTTCCCCGTTGTTCCGCGGCTTCGCCGATTTCGGACCAGGCTCCCCAGGCAATCGCCTGCCCCGGGAGCCCGAGCGCCCGGCGGTGACCCGCAAGCTGATCCAGAAACGCGTTGGCCGCCGCATGATTGGACTGGCCCGGATTCCCCATGACTCCGACCCGGCTCGAAAAGAGAATGAAGAAATCCAGATCGAGGTCCATGGTCGCCCGGTGGAGATGCCAGGCGCCGAGGACCTTCGGCCACAGCACCGCCTCGAAACTCTCCCAACTCTGGTTGGTCAGCGCGGCGTCCGACAGCACGCCCACGCTGTGGATGACCCCACCGAGCGGCGGCAGGTTCCGATCCATGCGCGCGAGCATCCGATCCACCGCGCTGAAATCCGACATGTCCGCGAGCTCCACCTGCACGGTCACCCCGCGTTCCCGAAGGGCGTTGATCGTTTCCTCGGCGGCCGCCTCCGGTTCCCGGCGCCCGTTGAGCGCGATGGTTCTTGCACCCCGATCCGCGAGCCATTCCGCCACCGCGCACCCGATTCCCCCCAGGCCGCCGGTCACGAGGTAGGTCCGATCCGGCCGCAACTGGCCTTGCTGGAGCGGGGACGCGGTCACCACGATCTTCCCGAGGTGCCGGGCGGACCGCATGAACCGGAGCGCCGCTCCCGCCTCGGCCAGCGGCCATCGACTGTGGACGATGGGTTTCAGTTCCCCCGTCGAAACGCGGGTCATCACCTCCTTCAGGACCCTTCCGACCCACTCGGGATCGGTCTTCTTGAGGACGTCCAGCCTCAGGATGGAGTAGCCGACATCCGGGCGCAACGCCGCCATTTCCTCGTGGCTCAGGATGTCCCGCCGGGCCATCTCCACGAACCGGCCGCCAGGCCTCAGACAAGACAGACTGGCGTCGATGAAGCCCTCTCCGGTCAGGCTGTTCAGCACGATGTCCACGCCGGCGCCAGCGGTGGCTTCGAGGATTTCGTTCCCGAAGGCCGTCTGACGGCTGTCGAATATGTGCGTGACGCCCAGCGAGCGGAGAAACGCCTGTTTGGGAGCGCTCGCGGTGGCGAAGACCTCGGCCCCGGCGGCCTGCACCCACTGGATGGCCGCCAACCCGACACCTCCCGCGCCCGCGTGGATCAACACTCGTTCGCCGGGCTCCAGCCCCGAGAGTTCAAAGGACAGCGCTGCCGACACGAACGCGCTCGGCACCGTGGCCAGTCCCGTGACCGGGAGTTCCGGTGGGGCAGGGGCCACCAATTCTTCGTGGGTGACCGTCTGCGGCGCGAATGTGCCAAATCCCAGTCCGACCACCGGGTCGCCCACCGACACCGTCGATACCCCGGCGCCCACCTCGAGAATGCGGCCGCACATCTCGCGCCCGAGGTTCCCTTCCTCGATGAAGCCGAGCGAACGGAACACGTCATGGAAGTTGAGCCCGGCGGCCTCGACCCCGACACGCACCTCCCTCGGCTCCAGCGGACGCGCCGGGAGCGGCTTGACGTACGGTTTTTCGAACACCCCGCAAGGGTTGGGAGCGAGCACCCACTCCATCTCCTCAGGCAGTGCGAGCCGCTCCGTCTCGGTCCCGGCCCGCACCAGGCGCGCTACCCGACGGGTTCCCCGCCGGTAGGCGATGTGATTCTCCCGGTCGGGATAGAGCAGTTCATTCGCGAGGTCCGGCTCGGGGGCCAGCTCTGCCGGGTCGAGGTCCAGCATCCTCGGCTGTAGCTGCGGTGCCTCCCGGGCCACCGCCTTGCCGAAACCCCAGAGGGTCGCCCCGGCGAGTTCCCCGGTGCGCTCCCGTTCCAGGACCTGGGCGCCCCGGGTCACAAACCACATGCCACTGGCCGGAACCGCATCCGAATCGGCCACCGCCTGGGTGAGCGCCAGCGCGCTCGTCCCGGCCCGCCGGACGTCCTCCGCCATTTCCGCCGTGGTGGCCCCTGCCCCGCGACCCTCCAGGGAGGCAAGGTGCACCACGCCGCCGAGCGGCACCCCGGGGGGCAGGCCCTCCAGGAGCGACAGCCAGGACTCGCGGCGCTCGGTTTCCACCGCCGCACAGAAGACGCCGGGGCCGGCCGGCGCCAGTCCGCTGGGTGCGAGCCCCTCACGGTTCGCCAGCACGACAGTCTGATGGCGCGCCGCCAGGTCTTCCGCCAGTTTCCTCCCCAGACCGCCGCGGTCCCCGGTCAGGATCCAGACGCCGCGAGGCTCCTTCACTGCCGCTGGCCCCTGCGCCACGATCACACCCTTGTCAGGCATGGTTGACGAGTCCGATTCGTCCACTCCCAGGACTTCCGCTTCCCGGAAGCCGGCATCCCCAAGTGCCCGCTTCCAGACTGCCGGGCTCGCCAGGGCGCAGTGTGGCCGGTAGTCATCGGCGAACCGCCACCAGCCGTCCAATTGTCCGAAGGTCAGGTCCATCCAGCCCAACCCACTGAGGTTTTCGAGGGCCACCAGCGCTCCCGAGGGCGCGAGCAGCTCCCGGCAATGGCCCAGCGTCTCCTGCAGGTACCTTGTTGCGTGCAGGACGTTGGATGCGATCAGCAGGTCGTAGCCGTGTCGTTCGAAGCCCTGATCCATCGGATCCTTCTCGACATCCAGCGGGCGGTATTCGATGCATCCCCCGCCATCTCCGAAACGGGCCTCGGCCTCCGCAAAAAAGCCCGCGGAAATGTCCGTATAGGTGTAGGTGAACCGGCCCTCCGGGAGTTCCGGGAGGACGAAGGTGGTCGCCGAACCGGTCCCCGCCCCTACCTCGATCACCCGCAGCCGGCGCCCCTCGGGTAACCGGGCCAGAAGCGCCCGCACCGCGTCGCGCAGCATCTTGTTGGCGGCGCGCGCCACCGGCGCCTTCAGGTACAGGTCGGCCGGGGTCGGGTCTCCGCTGCTGAACAGCAGCGTCAGCGGATCAGCCCGGCCGCGAAGCGCCTCCGCCAGAGCGCCGCCACACCGCCGGAAGAACCCGATCTCGGTCACTCCGTGGGGATACCGCTCCACCATCCAGTCGGCGAATTCCTCAAGATCGCCCGGCATCTCGGCGGGTAACGGATCCCCGGATCCCATGGCCACGACATAACCGTCGCCCGCCTCCCTCAGCACCCCCGACTTGGCAAGCATTTCGAGCATCCGGCGGAAGAGGCGCCGGTGCTCCGGGATGACGTTCAGTTCCTGCCTGAGCGCCTCCGGGTCCACGGTCGCGCCCGGCGCGCGCCGGAAGCCCAGTTCTTCAAGGGTCGCGAGCGCCCGGGACCGCGACCATCGCTGCAGGTCCGCCAGCAGGGCGTTCCGGTCCCGGGGTCCGACACTTTCGGCGGCCAGGTATTCGGCGAGCAAACCGGAGCCGGCGGAGACCTCCGCCGGAGTCTGGAGGAAATCCGCGGGGGTGATCCCCGGCGGGAGGGCGCGGTCCCGCCACACGATCTCGTAGAGCAGCTCCCCCACCCCTTCGACGGCCGACAGCAGCGCCTCCCGGGTGGCCCGCTTGACCGTGTACCCGCTCATTCCTCCGAGCGGAACTCCAGCCGGATCGTAGATCCGCACCTCCCCGCTGAGGACTTCCGGTGGTTCGTCCGCTTCCCCTGCGCGCGACTCCGCTGCCTCATTCAGGCGCACGTGGCAAACCAATCGATCGGGCAGCCGGCCCGTGAGCCACAGCCGGTCCCAACCGAACGGCAGATAGGTCGCTGCGTCCTGCTCGCCGGCCAGCCGTGCGACCCCAACGACCTGGAAGCATCCGTCGAGCAGCAGCGGATGGATGTCCAGACCGTTCCGGCCGAGCCCTTCCGGGAACGACACCTCGGCGAGCGCCTCGCCGGGCCGGAACCAGACCTTTTCCAGGGTGCGGAAGGACGGGCCCAGATCGATCCCGGTAGTTGCCCGGGAGCGGTAGTAGGCCTCGACGTCTCCCGGCGCCAGTCCGGCCTTCAGACCGTCCAGATCAATCCGTCCGCCGGTTTCGGGAGCTTGGGAGTCCGGCGATACCTGCCCTTCCACATGCAGCGTCCATGCCCCCTCGCTGCCCTTGCTGAATACCTGCACCCGACGCCGGGACCCGGTCTCGGAAGCGTTGAGCGCGACCTGCAGCTTCCGGGGTTGTTCCTCCGCCGCGCCCTCGGAACCCTTTTCCGGGAAGACCAGCGGGTTGTGCAACTGCATGTCGTCGAGAACGACCGGTCCGCCGCCCTCGGCGAGGGAAGCGGTTGCCGCCATGGCCCCATACAGGGCGCCTGGCGCCACCAGTCGGTCAAACACCCGGTGGTCGTTCAGCCAGACCGGATCCGAGGGAAATACCTCCGTTTCGAAGGTGATCTCGCCGCGGGCGGATTCGTGCCGGACGCCCAGGGACGGGTGGCCGGCAACCTGCCGCCGACGCTTCGGCTTCTGGATCCAGTGGCGATCGCGTTGGAACGGGTATCCGGGGACGGAGATCCGTCGCCTCGACTCTCTGGAAAAGAGCCCGTCAAAGCGAACCGGGAGCCCCGCTTCATACGCCTTGGCGACGGCCGCCACCACGTCGGCGTCGCTGCCGGCGAGCCCGCGCAGGCTGGTCAGCACCAGCGGCGGCGCGGTGGCCGATTCCGGCCATGCCGACATCACGATGGGGGCCAGAACCGCACGCGGCCCGATCTCCACTACCAGGCCCACGCCGAGTTCGGCCAGCGTGCTCACACCCCGGGCGAACGCGACCGGCTCCCGGGTATGGCGCCGCCAGTAGGTCCCGTCGAGGGTTTCGCCGGGCCCTACGGGTTGGCCCGTCAGGTTGCTGACGAGGGTCACGGCGGGAGTCACGATCTCCACCCCGTTCAGGGAGGCCTCCAGCGCTTCCAGCGCGGGCTCCACCAAGGCGCTGTGAAACGCCCGGGTGGTGTTCAGCGGCCGGACCCGCACGCCTTCTCCCGCCAGGCGCTGCGAGACGGCCTCAATTCCCGCCGCCGAACCGCTGAGTACCTGGTGGGCGCCGTTGTCCGCCGAGACGTTCACCGGGAGATCGGAAGACGTGGCATTCCACGCCTCGACGGCTGCCGCCACCCGCGCCGCCGTGGCGAAGGCCGCCGCCATGGCCCCCGGCGGGGTGCCCGAGAGCAGCGTGCCTCGCGCCGTGGCAAACCGCATCCCGTCCTCCAGCGAGAAGACCCCCGCCGCCTGGGCGGCGGCGATTTCCCCGACACTGTGTCCCATCACCACCTCGGGGTGGATCCCCACACTGGACCAAAGCGCCGTCAGCGCGCATTCGAGGGCGTAGAGGGCGGGCTGCTCCCAAGCGGTGTCGCCGAGCTCTCCTTCCGATCCGCTGCGACCGAACATCACGCCCAGCAGCGATGCCCCCCGTTCCTCCCGCAGCACCGTTTCGCAGCGGTCCAGCACCGCCCGCGCGACCGGTTCGCACTCGTAGAGGGCTTCCCCCATTCCGCGCCACTGGCTGCCCTGCCCGGTATAGGCGAAGGCGACCCTGGTCAGCGCTCGGGGTTCGATCCCGTCGCCCGCGTCGGCGAGCGACCGAAGCTGCTCAGCGAGCGACGCGGCGTCGTGGAATACGACCCCCGCGCGGTGGCTGAAATGACTCCGCCCCACGCCTGCCGTCCATGCCATGTCGGAAAGGAGGGCGTTGGTCCCAGTCGCCGAGGGGAGTTCGCGCGCTTTTTCGTCGAGCCAGTGCAGGTATCTGCCGGCCAGCTCGCGGAGCGCGCCGGCCGATTTCCCCGACAGTGGCAACACCCGGGTGGTGCGCCGGCCGAACTTCTCGTCGGACGGGGCGAACCCGGGTGCTGGCTCCGGCAGGGCAACCGGTACGACCCGCGCCGGACCCACAGGCTGGGGATCCTTGTCCGGCTTTCCCTCCGGAGCGCCGTATTCCTCCACCACCAGATGGGCGTTGGTGCCGGATATCCCGAACGAGTTCACCGCCGCGAGACGGGGCCGGCCGTCCCGGCGGGGCCACTCCATCATCTCCGACGTCACGCGGATCGGGAGCCGGTCCCAATCGAGACGGGGATTGGGATTGTTGAAATGTAGGTGCTTTGGAATCACTCCCTGCTTTACGACCAGGACGGCTTTGATCAGCCCGGCGACTCCCGCGGCCGACTCCAGATGCCCCAGGTTGGTCTTGACGGAGCCCACCAGCAGCGGCCGATCGGCTTCGCGTCCCCTGGCATAAACGGCGGCCACCGCGTTGATCTCGATCGGGTCGCCAACCGCGGTCCCCGTTCCGTGCGCCTCGATGTAGTCCACCTCGGTAGGAGAAACTCCCGCGCCCGACAGCGCCTCCTCCATCACCTTTTCCAGCGCGGGCAAGTTCGGGACCGTCAGTCCGACGCTGGCTCCTCCGTGGTTCACGGCGGCGCCTCGAATCACCCCCCAGATGCGGTCGCCGTCGGCCTCCGCCTCCCGGAGGCGCTTCAGGACCACGACCCCGCAGCCTTCCCCTCGCACGTAGCCGTTGGCAGCAGCGTCGAACGCCTTGCACTGCCCGTCGGGGGAAAGCATCATCGAGTCGGCGCGAAGCTCATAGATGCGGCCGTTCAGGATGGCCTGGACGCCGCCCGCGATCGCCAGGTCCGCCTTTCCCTGCTGCAGGTCCGCCACCGCGTCGTGGACCGAGACGAGCGACGACGCGCAGGCCGCGTCCACCGCCTTCGACGGCCCCATGACTCCCAGCACGAACGAGACTCGCCCAGCGGCCCCGTTCAGGTTGGTGCCACTGAGCGCGTAGAGGCATCCGGCGGCCTCGGTGGGCTTGTCCGAATCCATCACCAGCATGCGGTAGTCGTCGTTGCTGATTCCGGTGTAGACACCGGTTCGGCTCCCTTTCAGCCGGTCCGGGTCGATTCCCGCATCTTCGAGAGCCTGCCAACTGACCTCCAGCATCATGCGCTGCTGGGGATCCAGGAACTCGGCCTCTATCGGTGAGATCCGGAAGAACGTGTTGTCGAACTGATCGAGGTCCGGGACGAACGCGCCGAAACGGCACGCCGCATTATCGGCGGCGGTTTCGGGCAGAAGCTCGCCCACGCGGCCGATATCCGAACCGGGAACGCCCTCGGTCACCGAGTTCCCGCCGGCCTCGAGGAGGCGCCAGAACGCGGATATGTCTGGCGCTCCGGGGAACCGGCACCCCATTCCGACGATGGCGATCGGTTCTGCCGCGTGCGATATGGCTCGCGTCCCAATTCCGACCTCGCGCGTTCGTGGCACGGGGCCGGAGAGAGACTTGTCAAACGTCATAAACACCTCTCTGGTCGAAATGATCCTGGGGATTGTCCTCTAGTTGTCCCGGGATGACGCCGGTTTCGGATCGTCGGCGATGAGGAATCCCTCCGCGACGAGCCATCCGAGTGCGGCCCGCACTGCCGGCTCCGGGGCCGGGAACGCTTCGAGCGTCCGGCGGATCCCGCCCAGTGCGGAGGCAGTCCGGAACAGTTCGGCGAGGGCAATTCCGGCGAACTTGTGTCCCGGCCGGAAACGACTCGGGCGGACCACCGCTTCGGCGGGCACCATCCAGTCGCCCTGCAGAACACCCTGCGTTTCGACCCGGGACCCCGTCGCCGGCGTGAGACGGCCGTCCCTCGGGAGTCGCGGTGGCGGGGCTGGCGACGGCGTCTTTTGGGAGCGCCGGCGCCAGAATCTCCGCTCCGCGAATCGTTCTTCCTCCGCATAGAAGCCGGCGATTCGGTCTTCCGCCTCGGCAGCGAGCCCTGTTTCCTTCGCGCTGTGGAATGCGAGGGCGAGCGGGGCGTCCGGCGGCCTTTCGAGCGCCGTCCGCAGGACGACGGCGCCGGTGAGTCCGGAATCCATGGCCTTCATGGTCCCGAGCCCGGAGAGGGGATCGAGTGCGCTCGCCGCGTCGCCGACCGCGATCAGCGTCGGTCCATCGGCGTATGCGGCAGAGCGCAGCCGGTACTGCGTCACGTCCGCCGCCCGCACCGGCTCGAGCGGATCTCCGGTCACGAAACCCTCCAGGTCCACGCGGCGCAGTGCTTCGCGGAACCGGTCTTCCGGATTTCCGGCGTCGTCTCGGTCCAGCATCACCGTGACGTCCCGCCGGCCGCCGACGACGGGCGCGCTCCACACCCAGCCATCCGGAAACGTCTCGATCAGCGTCCCCTCCCGATCCCCGGGCGCGAAATGTGCGGTGAGCGCCGTCGTCCGGTACTCGGGCCAAACGCGGTTGCGTCGCGTCAGAACGCCGCTTCGTCCGGAGGCATCGACGAGAGCCCCCGCGGCGATCCGCAGATCGCTTTCCCCCGGCCGCCGGACAACCAGCGCGGCGGTCTCGTTGCCGGTGTCCGGCGCGGCCGACCCCTCGACAATCCGGGCCCCCGCACGGCGCGCCTCGTCCAGTGCCCAGTCATCGAGCCGGTCGCGCCGGACGAGGCGCTGGCCCTCGCCGGCGCCCGGTTCCGGTTGGGCCGGGATCCTTTCTTCGCGTCCGCCCCAACGAACGAAATGGTCGTTCGGGCGCGGTGCATACACCGACCCCGGTAGTTCGAGGCCATAGGAAGCGAGGAGGCGTGGCGCCGAGGCGGAAAGGCTCTCCCCGAGATGCTGGCGGTTGCCGCGGGGGTGGTGGATCAGGACCACCTTGAGGCCGAAGACCGCGAGCTGGCGGGCGGCGAGGGCGCCGGCCGGTCCGGCTCCCGCGACTGCGACATCGGCAACGAGCGGGGACATCGCGTCCCGGAAGGAGCTGTTAGCGCTTCCGGGCGCGCACCCGGACGAGGGCCTCTTCGACGCCGGCGAGGACGAGTTCCTTTTGCGCGTCGTTCAGCCAGTCGTCGCGGCGCGCCATGGCCGCGCCGAAGTCTTCGATCATTTGTTCCATGTAGAGCCGATCGGACTCAACGACGATTTCGCGGCCATCGAGCAGCACGTACACGGGGGAGGAGTGGGCGAAGAGGGAGCTGTCCGTCGTCCAGACCGAGCGTGGGCCCTCGGCGCGGACCGCGATCCAGGCGCTGTCTCCGAGTTCGAGTTCTCCGGCGACCTCCAGCTCGAAGGGGGAGCCGGCCACCGCATCGGCCGCTAGGTCCCCGGCCGCCTCGCGCCATACCGAACCGTTCACGAGCACCGAGAGCCGCTCCATGGGGACCGCCGAAACCGCTCGCGCCCGCACCGTGAGGGTGGCGGGGCCGCTCCGCTCGATCGCTTCCCCCATTCCGCGGCCGTCCACGTCCAGTTCCAGCAACGGGCCGTTTGTGGAAAAGCTCCGGGCGGTCCGGAGCCCGAGGGCCCAGGCCTCCGGGCCGGCGCCTTCCGGAAGATGCACATAGGTTCGACCGGTTCCGAGGGGCGGATCGCGGGAGGTGTCGGAAAAGGTGTCCGAGCCTCCCGCGGCGGCGAGCCGGAAGCCGGCATTCAGTAGCCGGGCATAGATCGCGGCCGATCCGGTCTCGGAACTCGGAATACAGTTGATGTCGAAGAAATCGACCACCCCGAGCGCCGCGTCGAGCGGGATCTCGGAAGGTGAGGCGCCGGTGAAGGGCACTCCCTCTGCGAGATAGGCGAAGTAGGGATGCGGCATCCCCACTACGACCTGGTCTCCCTGTTCGGCCTTGAGGCGCCGGATGTACTCGTAGAGCGGCGGGAAGGGCGCCTCGCGCGCCGTGCCCCGGACGCCGGTGGCGAGCGGGAAGAACAGGGTCTCCGGGTTCAGGAAGGTCCGGTGGCCGAAGGGCATCCGATATTCCTGGCCGTAGCGGAGAAAGACGCGGCCGGTGGAAGCCGGGTGCCGGCCGGCGACGAAACGGGCCGGATCGCCCATGGTCCGCGAACCGTCCACGTGGATGAGCGCGTGGACCACTTCCAATGCTTCCGCGTCCGCCTGGGCCACGAGGTCGTCGGGGGTGATTCGCAGATCACCGGCGTGGAGGTCATGGACGTGGGTGTCGCCGGACACCCAGCCACTCTCCCGGAGGTCGATAAAGCGTTCGAGGTCCGCCTCGATGACGGTTTCCTCTCCGGATTGGATCGAGACATCGCGTTCCCAAGGTCGGAATTCCACGCCCCGTTTGAGCCGAACCGTGGCCTGACCCGGCGGAAGTTCCAACGTGAACTCCCGGGCCGCGTGGAAATAGTGGGTCTCGGTATAGGAGACGATTCGGCGGAAGGCGCCGCGCGGAGCGTGGCTTCTGCCGTCCGCTCCCAGGACGGTCGCCCGGGCCGCTTCGCTCAGCCGGACCCGCAGGCGCCCCCAGGCGGCACCCGCGCGTCTCAGGCCGGTGACCGGGAGCGGGCGCGCGGCCCCGCCGTGGACGCCGATCACCTCGAGCGCCGGACGCCCGTCCCGATTGGTGGTGAAGACGATCTCGTTTCCGTCCGGCGACCAGGCGGGATCTTTCTCGTCCCAGTCTTCGTCGCGGGTGAGCCGGAACGGCAACCCTCCGTCCGCGGGAAGCAGGAAGAGGTCGTAACTGCCCCGGATGTCGGACGCGAAGGCGATCAGGCTCCCGTCCGGAGAAACCGCGGGACGGGTCCGGAAGGTGGTCTCCTCGACGTGGAGCTCCTGGTGGTCGCCGGGCCCCTCGATACGAAAGATCCCGCCGGTGCCGGGATGGTCCGACCGGTTGGAAACTGCGACCAGGAACCCTCCGGGCAACTCTCCAAGGTCCGGGTCTCCAAGGTCCGGGCCTGCTCCAAAGTTTGGGCCGGGGTCCGGCTGAATCTCGTTGGAATCACCGCCCCAGACCAGCACGTCCGAACCGTCGGCGCCGACCTCCCGGATGTCGAAGCTGCCGGACTGCGCCGACGAATACACGACGCGGCCGCCCGCCGCGGCGCGAGGATGGAAGTCCATGGCGGGGTGCTCCGTGAGACGTTCGGGAGTCCCTCCGCCGCTCTCCACCCGGTAGATGTCGAGATTTCCCTCGAGGTCGCGCGAGAACACCACGAACCGGCCATCGGGCGACCAGTCCGGCTCGAAGTCGTAGGCCGGAGCCGGATCCTGCGGACCCCCGGTCAACTGGCGGGCCTCTCCGCCGGCCGCCGGAACCGCCCAGAGGCGCCCGTCGAGGGCGAAGGCGATCTCACTTCCGTCGGGTGACCAGGAGGGGTACGCCGGCCACGAAGTGACCCGCGGAACCAGGTAGTTCTCCACCCGGATCTGGCCGCCCGCCACCGGCGGGTAGCGGAGGGGACTCATCTGCCCCGCCTCCGCGGGGATCCCGATCCAGATCAGCGCCAGCGCGGCTCCGGCCAGGAAAACGGTCTTCCTCAGGTCGCGAGAATCTGGCACGAATCCGCGTCCCCATGAGCCCGGGTGATCTCCGGCTGGATCGTCACGTGACGGATGCCGAAGCGTTCCCGCAGCAGTGCGGTCGCGCTCTTGAGGATGGCGTCCGGGGGAGTGTTCGCTTCGATGTCCGCATGGCAACTGAGCGAGACGAAACCGCTGTTCACGGTCCAGATGTGGAGGTCGTGGATGCCGCGGACGCCGGGTAGGGAGAGCAGACCGGAGCGTACCGCCTCCCCGTCCACGCCCTCGGGGGTCGCGAGCATCAGCACCGAGACGCTGTCACGTAGCAGCCGGACCCCCGAGAGCACCAGCAGACCGGCGATTCCAAGGGAGACGAGTGCGTCCACCGTGTTCCAGCCCGTGAACTGGATGACGAGGGCCGAGATGATGACGCCCGCGGAACCGAGGGTGTCGCCGAGTACGTGCAGGAAGGCGCCCCGGATGTTCAGGTTGCTGTGCTGGTGGTCGCCCAGGACCTTCAGGGCCACGAGATTTACGATCAGGCCGATAGTGGCGATGATCAGGACCGGTAGCGCGGAAACTTCGAGCGGATCACCGAGGCGGACAACGGCGCGGGTCCCCACCCAACCCGCAATCCCCAGCAGGAACAACGAGTTGAGGAGCGCTGCGAGCACCTCGGCGCGGTGAAATCCGAACGTGCGGCGCGCCGTCATCGGGCGGGTCGCGAGCCAGGCGGCCAGGAAGGACACCCCGAGCGCGGCACTGTCGCTCAGCATGTGTCCCGCATCGCCCTGGAGGGCGAGGCTGTTGGCGAGTAATCCGCCTACAAACTCCACGACCGCGATCGTCAGGGTGCAGACAAGGGCGGCGGCCAGCGCCCACCGCGAAGGCAATTTCCCACCACGCGCAGGGGCCAGCGCGTCGTGATGGTGTTGATGCGACATAACGCCTACTTAGCGACCAGTGGACAAGGTGACGTGAGCGCCGAGACCGCCGAGGCCCAGTTCTCCCGGTGGGGCCAGTTCTCCCGGTGGGGGCCCGGCTGACAAGGCGCGCGAGGGAGGAATACCGAGTGTATTTCGACCGAAGTGCAACGACGAACTCCGCGCAGCGGAGTGTTCAGCCGGGATGGATCGTCGGTCGAACGCCGCGTCATTTTGTGCACTGGTCGCTTAGGAAGTATTGCGTAACGCCACCGGCTAAAATGACTTCGAATTCTCTGATTGACCGCCGCCGGTGGCGGGCCCATCCCCGGGAGTGGTGCTGAGTATGGCTGATGGTAAGGCTCTGGAACTGACGAGCGACAATTTCGATGCGACGGTCGGTGGTGATCAACCGAGCCTCGTGGACTTTTGGGCCGAATGGTGCGGCCCCTGCCGCATGATCGCCCCGGCGATCTCGGAACTGGCCGACGACTTTGACGGCCGGGCGGTGATCGGCAAGGTGAACGTGGATGACGAGCCTCGGATCGCCGAAAAATTCCGGGTCCGCTCCATCCCGACCCTGCTCTTCTTCCAGAAGGGCGAAGTGGTGGGCCAGATCGTCGGCGTCCAGTCGAAGGCGAATCTGGCCGCGAAGCTGGAAGCCCTGATCGGCTAGCGCCGTGATCGGCTAGCGTCCTGATCGGCTAGCGTCCTGATCGGCTAGCGTCCTGATCGGCTAGCGTCCTGATCGGCTAGCGCCCTGGTCGGCTAGCGCCCTGGTCGGTTGGCGCCGGAGCAGCACGAGCACCCGACCGGGCGCCCCGCTGCGCGTGGGCGTGGAGTTCATCCGGTCCGGGATTCGCCGGCGGGAGGCTCGACACGGATGGTGACCACATCCGTGTCGTGGTACTGCGCGTGCCGGACCGAGGAAGACAAGTGTCGTAGCAGCCGGAGCGAGACTTCTTCTTCGATTGAGGTCTCGTCGGCGTGTTCGGTGAGCAGCGCAATCCGGTCCTGAACATTGGCCCCGCCGGTGGAGGCGACGAACTCAAGGACCGCGCCGCCGCGTTCCCGGCGAGCGGTGACGATGAGACGTCGCTTCGTTGGCGCGTTGCGCGCGCCTTCCTGCGCGAGGAGGGTAAGCAGCGCCTCTTCGCTGACCGCGTCCAGCCGATCCGCCATTGCCTGGCCAAAGCGGGTTGAGGACGCGAACGCGGCAAGGAAGTCCCTGATTTCTTCCCCGGCGGCGAGGACCAGATTTGTCCGGAGACGGTGGGGCCGGGGCGCCGCTAACGTGGTCAACCCGGTCAACAGGAGGGCCAACAACCCGCCGGCGGTCATGCCGTTCCCCAGCAGAACGGCGGCGAAACCCGAAAGTTGGTCGGCGAAGATCAAGTCGTTCTCGAAGCCCACCCCAACCCAGAACGCCACGCCGACGATCAGCCCCTTGCGATAGTCGAGGCCGTCCCGGAAAACGACCTTGATCCCCACCACGAACAGCAAAGCCACCAGGACGGTGAGATATGTCGCCAGAACGGGTCCCGGAATCGCGAGGATCAACGCCCGCATCTTGGGAACCAGCGACGCGATCATCAGTACGGCTCCGAGCGCAACCCCGACGGCGCGGGCGGCTATCCCCGTGATCTCCGCCATGGATGCCCCCAGGGAGAGCGTCGAAAGCGGCATGGCTCCAGCGACGCCGGACAGCAGGCTGCCCAAGCCGTTCGCGGAGACGGCGCCCCCCACCGCGCGAAAGTCCACCGCCTGGGGACGGCGCCAGGACACCCCCTGGATGGCGACGGCGCTGCTGATGGCCTGCAGGGAGGTCACCAGGGTGACGAAGAGGAAGGCGGGAAGAAGCGACCAGTAGATCGATCCGAAGCCAAGGTCCAGCCCCGGCCACTCGGGGCTCGGAATCGCGAACCAGGAAGCTTCGGCGAGCCCCCTCAAGTCAACGAGACCGAGTGGCCACGCGACGGCGGAACCGGCGGCCACTCCGATGATCGGCGCCCAGAGGCGCAGGGTTCCCGTGGCCTGCAGGGTGATCCCGCAGATCACGAAGAGGGTGACCAGGGCGGCGACGGGCGCGGCGCTCGCGGGGGCTGCTTCCGGAACCCGGTCCAGCATGCCGAACACGATGGGCATGACGGACACGGGAATCAGGAGGAGAACGGTCCCCGAGACGATCGGAGTCAGGATCTTCCGCAGCAGTGACAATCGGGTCGAACAGCCCATCTGAAAGAGGGCCGCGGTGACGACCAGCGTGGCCAGCATCGCCGGCCCGCCTTGGGTGAGAGCCTCGGTGGTCACCGCGATAGCGGCGCTGGAGACCGCCGGCACCATCAAGAATCCCGCCCCGAACTGACCAAGGCGGACCGCCTGGAGCGTCGCGACCACTCCGCAAGCCAACACGGAGACGAAAACGGCCCAGGCCACCATGGCGTCGGCTGCACCGGCCGCCCGGAAACTGATCGTGGGGATCAGGACGGCGAGGACGATCGTCGTGATCGCAAACTGAACGCCCTGACTCAGCGCGAGCGGGAGAGGAGGTCGCTCGCCGGGCTCGTAGCGAAGGCGCTGGCTTCCCGGCGGGCTGTCGCTGTCCAAGAGTCGCGAGTCTAGTCGCGCGACTCCACATGAATCGGGGGGTATGGAGGCACTCGTTTGGTACCGTTGGCTGGAATCTCCCGTGCACAGCGAAATGATCGGTTCAAGGCGGAGACAGCACGCCAGACGAGGGTTGGTAGTGGCGGGGATCGCGATTGCCCTTTCGGCGGTTGGCTGCGAGGTCGGCACCGCCGGGCTCGCGATCACGAACGCCCGGATTGTGGACGGCGCCGGCAACCCCGCCTATTCGGGCGCGGTCCGCATTGTGGACGGCCGTATCGCCGAGGTCGGTCCCGGCGTTTCCCCGCGGTCCGGGGACACCGTGTTCGAGGCGGGAGGGCTCGTCCTTGCGCCGGGATTCATCGACACCCACAGCCACGCCGCCTCCGATCTGTTCGAGAGACTCGACGCCACCGCGGCCGTGAGCCAGGGAATCACCACCCTGGTCGTGGGGCAGGACGGTGGCTCGCCGCACCCGCTCGCCGACTTCCGGAGCCGTTTCGAAGCGTCCCCGTCCACCGTCAACGTCGCCAGCTACTCCGGCCACAACACGCTGCGGGAGTTGGTGATGGGCGAGGATTTCCGGCGCGAAGCGACGGCGGAAGAAATCGCCGCGATGAAAACCCTGCTGGAAGCCGATCTGGCCTCGGGAGCGCTCGGGCTGAGTACCGGACTGGAGTACGACCCCGGGATTTACTCCCGAGCGGAGGAGGTTCTGGAACTCGCGCGGGTTGCTGCCGATGCCGGCGGCCGCTACATCAGCCACATCCGCAGCGAAGATCGCTGGTTTTGGGACGCGGTGGAAGAGATCATCCGGATCGGGGCGGAGACCGGAATGCCCGTCCAGATCTCGCACGCCAAACTGGCGCTCCAGAGCCTCTGGGGCGAAACCCCCCGTTTCCTCGGCCGGCTGGAAGAGGCCCGGGCCGCCGGGGTAGACATCACGCTGGATGTCTATCCCTATCCGTACTGGCAGTCCACCCTGACCGTGATGTTTCCGGATCGGGACTTCACCGACCTCGAGGAGTCGCGCTTCGTGGTCTCCCAGCTCGCCCTCCCGGAGGGCATCCTCATCCCGATCTATGTGCCGGAACCTTCCTACGCCGGCCGGACCTTGGCCAGCATCGCCGAAGAGCGCGGCGAAGAACCGGCGGTGACCCTGCTCGAACTGATCCAGCAGGCCGAGGCCATGCGCGCCGATCCGGACCTGGAGCCCGGGACCAGGGTGGAGTCGGTGATCGCCACCGGCATGGAGGAGGATGACATCGCCGCCATCTTCGCCTGGGAACACGCCAACCTGTGCACCGACGGCGCCCTCTTCGGGGCCCATCCCCGCGGGTTCGGATCCTTCCCGCGGGCGATCCGGCAGTTTGTTCGCGAACGCGGGATCCTCACCCTGGAGGAGGCGGTGCGCCGGATGACTTCGTTGGCTGCCGACCACCTGGGCTTCTCCGGCCGGGGTCGCATCGCCCCCGGAATGGCAGCCGATCTGGTTCTGTTCGACCCGGAGACGGTCTCCGACCGGGCCACGCCGGGGTCTCCGCACGAACTCTCGGTGGGTATCCACCACGTTTTGGTGGCCGGACAGACCGTGTTCGAGGAGGGCCGCGTTACCGATGCGCGTCCGGGCGTATTCCTCGTGCGCTGAACCTGCGTTCGTTTCCGTATACCCTGTCATTCCCGCTGCCCCACTGCGGTCCGGGGCGACTGTCCCGGCAGCGGCCGGTCGCCCGCGGGAGGTGCCCATGACGTACGCGAACCGGTGGTTCTCCTTGGGAAGCGTGTTGTTGGCGTCCGGTTTCTTGTCGATCGGTTGCGGTGGTGACGAGAGCGCGCCGACCACCCCCGAGGCGCCCGCGCCCGCCCCTCCGCTCGACGTGCCCTTCGGGTTTACGGATCTCGAGGAGGGTGATGGGGCTGCCATTGAGGACGGATGGCTGCTGGCGATCGACTACACCGGCTGGGTTTACGACCCGGCCACCCCTGACAATCGAGGCCAGGAATTCGGCTCTACGAGCGCGGAGGGGCCTTTTTCGTTCCGGTTGGGGTTTGGCCTGCTCGTTCCCGGCATCGAACAGGGCTTGGCCGGGATGCGGGTAGGCGGTCTGCGCCGCATCATCGTTCCGCCCGACCTCGGTTTCGGCGTGCAGGGGACGAGTTTCATTCCCGGCAACGCCACCCTTCTCGTCGAGGTGGAGCTCGTGGGCGGGGCGGAAGTGCCCTTTGAAATCGTGGATCTGCGCGAAGGCGACGGAGAGGAAGCAGCCAACGGACGCTCACTCTCGATGGCCTACCACGGTTGGATCTACGACCTGACTGCCGAGGACAACAAGGGTGATTCGTTCGATTCCACCACCGCGGCGACGCCCTTCACCTTCACCCTCGGGGCCGGGGAGGTGATCGCGGGATGGGACCTGGGGATTCCCGGAATGCGCGTCGGCGGGCGCCGCCGAATTGTGATCCCCCATGAGCTCGCGTACGGAGCCGCCGGGCGACCGCCGCAAATCCCGCGCTATGCAACGCTGCTCTTCGAGGTCGAACTGCTCGCGGTGAACTGATCCCGAAAGGAAAACCTCGCGAGCGGCGCACCCCTAGCAGCCTGTGGTGAAACCCGGGTGAGCGCCGAGCCTGGCCAGTCCTCCCGGTGGGGGCGAGGCGCCGGGCTGACAAGGCGCGTGAGGGAGGAGCCCCCACCGGGAGAACTGGCCCGGGTGTATTTCGACCGAAACGCAACGCAGAACGGAGCGAAGCGGAGTGGTGAACAGCCTGTGGTGGAACCCGCGTGAGCGCCGAGGCCGGTGAGGCGCTTGGCTGACAAGGCGCGTGAGGGAGGAATACCTGGTGTATTTCGACCGAAACGCAACGATGAGCGGCGCGCAGCGACGCGGTCAGCCGGGATGGATCGCCGGCCGAACGCCGCGCGGGTTTCATCACAGGCTGTTTGGCCGGGATGGATCGCCGGGCGAGCCCCCACCGGGAGAACTGGGCCGCCTGGGTTTCACCACAGGCTGCTAAGCCGGGGTACGCTTCCTTCCCCCTTTCCTCACTCCTTGCCGGAAACGCCCTTCTCCCCGCCCGTTCTGGACCGCTTCGCTCGGCCGCTCGGCAGCCTCCGCCTCTCGGTCACCGACCGCTGCAACCTCCGCTGCCAGTACTGCATGCCGGAGGAGGAGTACGTCTGGCTCCCGCGGAAGGACCTCCTGAGCTTTGACGAGACCGCGTTCGTCGTCGAGCGGTTCGCGGCGCTCGGAGTTCGGAAGCTGCGGATCACCGGCGGCGAGCCGCTGATCCGCCGCCACCTGCCCGAACTCGTCCGACTGGTTTCGCCCGTTCCGGGGATCGAAGACATCGCCCTGACCACCAACGGGCTCCTTCTCGCCGGCCAGGCCGAGTCGCTCAAAGCATCGGGGCTACGCCGGATCACGGTCAGTCTCGACACCCTCCGGCCGGACCGCTTCCGCACCCTTACGCGGCGTGACGGGCTCCAGGCGGTGCACGAAGGGATCGCGGCCGCCACCGCGGCAGGACTGCAGCCGTTGAAGCTGGACACCGTTGTGATCCGGGGCTTCAACGACGATGAAGCGGTAGATCTTTTCGAATTCGCCACCGGGCACGGCGCGGAGATCCGCTTCATCGAGTACATGGACGTCGGCGGCGCTACCGGTTGGCGTCCGGATCTGGTGTTCGATGCGGAAGCCATCCGCACGGTCATGGCGCGCCGTTACGGCGGCGTTGAACCGGTTCCTGTGGAAGACCCCACGGCGCCGGCCCGCCGCTACCGGATTCCGGATGGACGAGTCTTCGGCATCATCGCCTCGGTTTCTGAACCCTTCTGCCGCACCTGCGACCGCAGCCGGGTCACCGCCGACGGCCGCTGGTTCCGCTGCCTCTACGCCGCCGAGGGGCTGGATCTGAGGACTCCGCTCCGCTCCGGAGCGACCGCCGCCGAGATGGACGCGCTGATCGCGTCCACCTGGTCAGGCCGGGTCGATCGGGGCGCCGAAGAGCGGGCAGCCCTCGACCGCCGCACCCCGCTCCTTGCCGCCGGAGACCTCCGCAAGAATCCTCATCTCGAAATGCACACCCGGGGCGGCTGATCCCGCGCCGGCGGGGGATCAGCGGGGGATCCCGGGGCTACCGCGAGGGCGGCTCCGTGGAGGAACCGCCGTCGTCATCGCTGTCGTCATCGCTGTCGTCGAGGCGAATCTCGACGATGGCGTTTTCGCGCAGGTTTTGGACGAAGTTCTCCATTTCGGTGGCCATCTTCTCGGTGTAGAGCGATTCGGCGATCTGGTTTCGCACGTCGTCCAGCGGGGTCGTGGATTCTTCGGTCCGCTCGTCCACCTTCAGCAGGTATAGGGATTCGCCGATCCGGAGGGGCTCGGAGACCATCCCGGTCTCGAGTTCGGACACCACCGACTGGAACGATTCGTCCAGTTCGCTCACCTGGAACAGACCGAGGTCACCGCCGCTCTCCGCCGACCCGGACTCCGACCGCACCTTCGCCACCTCGCCGAAATCCGTCCCCGATTCGATCAGCCGTCGGGCTTCCGCCAGGCGCTCCTGCGCCTCAGCCTCGCCGGCTTCGGTGACATGGATCACCAGCTCCCGGAGCCGCACCTGAGGCGGGCGCACGAACTCGTCCACGTTCTCGCGGTAGCGCTGCTCGATTTCCGGCTCGCTGATGTTGACGCGCTCCTCGATGTCCTGGCGCCGGATTTCCTGGATGAGCACGCCTTCGAGGAATTGCTTCTTCAACTCTTCGATGTTGGATCCCTGAAGCTCCACCTGCCGAATGAACTCGGCTTCGTTGGGAAGGTTCATTTCCGTGATGGTCGTTTCCTTCCATTCGTCGAAGTACCGGTCGGGAACCCGGAGTCCGCGCTGGTCGGCGACCTGCAGGATCAGGGCGTTGTCCACCATCCCTTCGAGAACCTGCAGCCGAAAGGTGGCCTGGATCTCGGGGTCATCGGGGACGCCGAGGCGCTCGCCCTGGACGACTACCTGCCGCTCCAACTCGCTGAGGGTGATCATGTCCCCGTTGACGAGCGCCACCACCCGGTCCACCACCTCGACCCCGCCAGGGCCGCCGTCCTGTGCGGACGCCACCGCGCCAAGCGCGCACAACATCGCAACGAGAGAAGCTCGCGAGAAGGAACGCGGCATGGTCAGGCCTCCAAGACTCAGGCTCGCATTCTAATGTGGCTCCCGAGCCGGAGACGGGTTACTCCGCCTTCGGCAGCAACCCGACGTAGGGAAAGCTCAGGTTGTCAGTGTGCACGCGGATGGGGTGGCGTGCCTGAAGCTCAAGAAGGAGCGCCTGGACCCGTGCGTCCGCTTCCCGGCGCAAAACTGTGAGCCGAACCACATCCTTGACTTCCTCGAACTCCAGTGACGCCGGGGCAAGCTTTTCCTCCACTCGGAAGACCCTGAATCCCGCCGCCGTCTCGACCGCATCGGTGACGTCTCCGGGGTCGAGGACGAATACGGCCAGATCTACCGCATCCGGCAGTTCTCCCGGCCGGAAGGTGCCGATCGGCATGAATTGATCGGCTGCCCCGTCATCCGCGCTGGACCGGCCTGTTTCGCGCAGTGATCGGGCTGCCGCCTCCGCGGCTTCGCGGTCGTCGAACCGCCGTTCCGAGAGGGTGACGGTTTCCGGGCGTGCATAAAAGGCGCGGTTGGCATCGAACTCCAGTTGCAAGGCTTCGTCGGTAGCTTCGAGGTCGGCGAGCACCACCGTGTCCATGAGGCGGTCCACCAGGAGGCGATCTTCGATCTGGGATCGCAACCAAACGGTATCGTCGGAGTCTGCCGTGGAGTCGTCCACCCCCTCCGGCGCCGCAACATCGTCCTCCCCCCGCACCGCGTCGGTTCCCGGCCCTCGCAGCAGGACGGAGGTTTCGGTGAGGAGTTGGAATTCGGAAACCTCGACTCCCTGCTCTTCGGCGGCGATCACCAGCAGTTGCTCTCTGACGAACTCTTCCAGCAGGGCGCTGAGCAGCGGAGCGTCGGGTGTCCCGCCGAGCCCCATCCTGGATCCTACGAACCGGTCCAGGTCCGGCTTGGTCAGGTCGCGGTCGCCGAGGGAGACCACCACCAGTTCTGCGTCGTCAGCGAACCGGTCGCAGCCCCCTCCGGAGACCGCCAGCAGGCCGACGATTGCCACCGGAAAGCGGACCATGAGGCGTAGCAGCCGGGACGGATCGCCGGGCGAGCCCCCACCGGGAGAACCGGGCCGCCTGGGTTTCATCACGGGCTGCCGGCTCTTTCCCCTTCGGGTGCCCGGCTGAGAGCAACGGCCTCCAGGGCCGAAAGAGCCATCTGGAGCGATCCCAGCACCGCGGCCGGTCCTGCCCCGGGCGCGAGAGGAGAGCGGAAGCTCCGGTCCTTCGCATCCGATGCAAAGCGCAGTGAGTTGCCTTCCCGGATCACTGCCGCGTAACCCAGGGCTTCGGCGCGGATTCGGAGCCGCACATGCTGGAAGAGCAGCTCCACTTCCGTCGGCAGGGCTCCGAATCGGTCGCGCACTTCATCGCGGAGCCGGTCCAGCGTTTCGAGATCGGCCGCCGAGGAGCACCGCTTGTAGAGCCACATCCGGCGCCGCACGTCGTCCAGCCAGCCGCCGGGGATACGGAACTGGAAGCGGAGGTTCATGGCGCAGCGGGATCTGGGACGGTCGCCGCGGGCCTCGGCGACCGCTTCTTCGAGCAGCCGGTAGTAGAGATCGAACCCTACCGCCTCCATATGGCCGTGCTGGGCGGCCCCCAACAGATTGCCGGCCCCGCGCAGCTCCATGTCGAGCGCCGCGACCCGGAACCCGGCGCCCAGTTCGCTGAATTCCCGGAGTGCGGCGAGGCGCGGCTGAGCGGTGTCCGAAAGCGGTGCTCCCTGGGGCACCAGTAGATAGGCGTAGGCCCGCCGTGAGGAACGGCCGACCCGACCTCGTATTTGGTAGAGCTGGGCGAGTCCGAACGCGTCGGCCCGATTCACCAGCAGGGTGTTGACCCGCGGTAGATCGATCCCGTTCTCGATGATGGTGGTCGTCAACAGGATGTCCGCTTCGTGTTCCTGGAAGCGGATCAGCGTGCCCTCCAGAGCGGCTTCGCGCATCTGTCCGTGGGCGATCAGGATTCGGGCCTCGGGAACCAGCCGCTCGAGGAGCTTTGCCATCGCCGGGAGCGAGCGAACCCGGTTGTGAACGAAGTACACCTGGCCCTCGCGCGCGAGCTCGTGCCGGATGGCCTCCGCGATGCGGTCCGTTTCGAATGGGAGGACATGGGTCTGGATGGCCATCCGGTCCCGCGGCGCGGTTTCGATCACCGACATGTCGCGGATGCCGGAGAGCGACATGTTGAGCGTGCGCGGGATCGGCGTGGCGGTCATCGCCAGGTGGTCCACCCGGGGAGCCATCGCTTTCAACCGCTCCTTGGCCGATACGCCGAAACGCTGCTCCTCGTCCACGATCAGGAGTCCGAGATCACGAAACTCAACGTCCTTCGACAGCAGTCGGTGGGTTCCGATGACCACGTCCACGGTCCCGTCCCGGATTCCGGTGACCACCTCCTTTCGTTGTCTTGGCGTGCGGAACCGCGAAAGAAGCTCCGTCCGGACCGGGAACGGAGCGAAGCGCCGCTCGAAGACGCGCGCGTGCTGGGCGGCCAATACCGTGGTCGGAACCAGGATGGCGACCTGCTTTCCGTCCATCGCCGCCTTGAAGGCGGCCCGGAGCGCAACCTCGGTCTTGCCGAAACCGACATCTCCCGCCAGCAACCGGTCCATTGGCGCCTCCGACTCCATATCCTCGAAAACGTCCCGGATCGCCCGTGCCTGATCTTCGGTTTCGGTCCACTCGAAGGTGTCCTCGAAGTCTTCCATTCCCGGGACGTCGCGGGAAAACGCGTAGCCGGCCACCCGCTTCCGCTCCGCGTAGAGGCGGATGAGTTCCCCTGCGATGTCGCGCACGGCTTTCGCGACGCGTTTTCGCCGCCGGACCCAGCTCGTACCCCCAAGCCGGTCGATTGGCAGTGTTCCCGCCGCCGAGCCAGCCGTGTACTTCTCGAGAAGGTCCAGCCGGTCCACCGGCAGGAAGAGCTTTCCTCCCCGTGCGTAGTGGATCTCCACCAGTTCGGGGGCGTCTTCCCCTTCGCCGAGGCGGGTCATCCGAATGAAGCGCCCCACGCCGTGGTCGGTGTGCACCACCGGATCTCCGGGTTTCAGGTCTCTGAAGTCCGAAAGGAAACTGGAGCGGGACCGGCGCCGCGGCGCCCGGGGAGGTGCGGCCACCAAGGCGGCCCCGCTGATCACCTCGAGGTGAAGATCCGGAATCTCGAAACCAGCGCTCAACCTCCCCGCATGGACGAAGACTCGCGGTGGCGCCGGGACCGCTCCCGGGGTCTCTTCCGGGGTCCCTTCCGGGGTCCCTTCCGCGGTCGTTGCCCCGGCGGTGTGACGGGGCTCCGAAATCCCGGGAACGACCCGGGCTCCCGCCTCCCCGGCGCGCAACGCAACTCTCTCCGCGGCGGCGTTTCCGGGAACGAAGACGTGTACGGTGCGGCGCGGATCGCCATCCTTTCGCAGCGCGTTCAGGAAGTCCCCGGTCCGGTTCCGGAAGGAGTCGGCGGGCCGCGCGGGAAGATCCTGGCTGCCGGCAGTTGCCGACGAGGCAGTCTCCAGTTCCCGCAGTTCGACCGCCCCGGACGGGGGCGGCTGCTCCAGCCGGTACCGAAGCGCTTCCATTCCGATAAGCAGCGCCTCGGGCGGGGCCGCGGCGCGCGCCGCGAATTCCTTCGCCGCGAGGCGGGCGTCCACTACCCGCGCCGTTTCGGCTTCGGCCGCATCCCAGAACCGATCCGGTTCGTCCAGGACCACCTCGGCCTCGGCGCCTTCCAGGTAGTCGTCAAGTCCGCTCTGGAATCCGGGAGAACCTGGAAGGCGAAATGCGGGATGGGGCCCTTCCCCGAGCTCGGCGCCGATCCATTCCCACGACGGCGGGACGACGACCGCTTCCGGTCGCGCCAGGTGGTCGCCGCCGCGCTGGGTGTCCACCTCGAACTCCCGGATGCTCTCGATTTCGTCGAATCCGAACTCGACGCGGACCGGAAGATCCCGGTCCACCGGGAAGAAGTCGACGATGCCGCCGCGGCGGGCGAAATCTCCCGGTCCGCTCACCGGGTCCTCGTAGCGGTAGCCCGCTGCCGTGAGTCGCGCCGCAATCCCCGCGGGGGATGCGTCCATCCCCCGCCGGACGCAGATGCCCGCCTCCCGAAGGTGGTCCGGTGCGGCTGTCCGGCGCAGCGCGCCCGCGGCCGAGGCGATGACCAGGGGCGGGTTCCCCGGAGAGGCCTGAGCGAGCGCGGAAAGCGCCACGGCGCGAAGCGCCAACACCTCGGTGTGGGGAGCGACTCCCGCGTAGGGGTTCGCCGAGGGACCCGGAAGCCGCAGGACGGGACGCGGTTCGCCGAGCGCGGCCAGCAACACTTCGAGATCGGCGGCTGCGGTCAGGAGGTCCCGGTCGTGAGCCGTCAGGAAGAGCAGCGGTTTTGGGGATTCCCGCGCCCAGGCCGCCACCAGCGCGAGCCGCGAGAGGCCGAAGAGACGGCCGATCCGCCGGGCTCCGGAATTGCGGCGTGCCCGGACGGCGGCGAGAAGCGTTTCGAATCCGGAGACCACATGTGTCTCCAACGCCGCGTCAGATTTCACCGCGTCAGGGCTCACCGCGTTAGGGCTCACCGCGTTAGGGCTCACCGCGTTAGGGCTCACCGATTCGTTCCCGGGGGCGGGAGACCGGCGCCGCCTTCATCCGCTTCGGCGCCCGCGGCACTCTATCCACAGGCTGCCAGAACCAGCCGGACGGCCTCCGCAGCGGACCCGGCGGCCGTGGCTCCAGGGACGCTCCACCCTCCGGCGGGCTGAAGGACGGCAACCACCGGCCTGTCCAACGTCCTCGCCATGGCGGCCTCGGAGAGAGTGCCGCTCGCGCCCGGCAGAGCGATTACCCCGTCCGCGGCGCGGACCACCAGGAAATTCCGGAAGTGGCCGAGCCCGGTGGGGATGGCGCACGTCACCCACGGGTTTGCGTCCCGCCGGTCATCCCCCGGGAGAATGCCGATCGTCAAACCCCCGGCGGCGTGGGCGCCCCTGCAGGCGGCTTCCATGACGCCTCCGAGCCCGCCGCAGATCACGCTGGCGCCGGCGAGCGCCAGTTCCCTCCCGACCGTTTCCGCCTCGCGGAGCACCTCGGCGGGCGCATTCGCCCCGCCGATCACCGCGATCTGCGGGGTGGACGGGCCGGACCGACGGGCCGCCATCTGGTCCGGTGCGGGATCGGTCGCCATGAAACCGCCGATCCTAACCGCCGAGCGGTGCGCCGAGAGGAGTGCCGGTCTTCATTCAGCCCGGCCTCGCTCCCCGCACCGGAGCGAAACTCCCGTCGCCATTCCCTCGAAGGCGTAGAAGGCAACGAGGATGGCCCGACGTCACCCACGCGTCCGGACGGCGTTTCGCCATCCCCGAAGAGGTCCGGTTGATCGGCGAACGGAGCGGTGGGAGTTTCGCCCGCCGGTGGCGGGCTAGGAGCGCCGGTCTTCAGACCGGCATCGCTCCCCGGCGGGGAGCGAAACTCCCGTCGCTACTCCCTCGATGGCGTAGAAGGCAACGAGGATGGCCCGACGTCACCCACGCGTCCGTACGGCGTTTCGCCATCCCGGGAGAGGTCCGGTTGATCGGCGAACGGAGCGGTGGGAGTTTCGCCCGCCGGTGGCCGCGACGGCGGTCTGGAGACCGGCGCTCCATCCCGCTGCTAATCTGCCGTAGATGCCCCCTCGTGCTCGTCCTCCCGTGCGACGCGCCGAACGGGCGAAACGCCCGCGCCTTGCCATCGATCGGATTTGGCCGCTTTACGCGCTCCCGGGAGGGCGGTTGGACATCGGGGGCCGCGGTTTCGCCGTAGACCAGGCTCCGCGGCTCAGGGTGTTTTTCGGAGACGAAGAGGCGCATTTGTACCGCGTGTCTTCAACGCGACTGGGGGTGAAGGTTCCGGATGGCGCCGGGGACGATGTCCGGGTATGTCTGAACGACCGGGAAACCGAGCCCTACCGCGTAACCATCGGCCGACTCCTCGCCGAGGATCTCCACATTGTCGCGAATCCGGTGTACGACCCCCGCGGCAATCTGTATTCGACGGTCAGCGGCCGGCGTGGCGAGAAGGTTCCTCATCCGATCTATCGGTTGACCGACGATGGCGAGCCCGAGCCGATGGGTGACGGCATCGTGAATCCCACCGGTCTGGCGTGGGGGCCGGACGACACGCTCTACGTGTCCTCTCGTGAGGACGGGTGCGTTTACCGGATGGGTGACGACGGCGTCTTTCATGTGCTCGCCGAGAATCTCGGTTGCGCGACCGGGCTCGGGTTCTCCCCAACGGGCGAGCTGGTGATCGGCGATCGTGACGGAACGCTCTACCGGGTCGGCGACGACGGCGAGGTAAGCGTGTTCTCGCACCTGCGCGCCTCGATTTCGGCCTATCACCTGGCCTTCAATTCGCTCGGCTATCTGTTCGTCTCCGGCCCCACGCTGTCGTCCCGCGACCAGATCGTCGAGTTCCAGCCGGACGGGGCGCCCTGCCGGGTGCACTCCGGCTTTGGCCGGCCCCAGGGAATCGCCTTCGATGAGCGGGATCGTTGTTTCGTTGCCGAAGGTCTCGCCGGCGACGCCGGCCTGTTTCTGTTCACCCCCACCGGTGCCCGGCGGGTGATCAGCGCTCCGCCGCTGGTCGGCGTTGCCCTCCACGGGGGCCTTATGATGGCGGTCGCCACCTCCGACAGCATCTACCAATTCGACATGGACCTGTCTCTGCTGCGCGAGTTGGGAGAGCAGGCATCGGACGACCCGGGTTCGACCACGGGGCCGACCCCCACGGGGCGGACCCCCACGGGGCCGACCCAATGACGCGCGGCGCGGTTCTCGCGGGGGTCCTGGCGGGCGTTGTGGCCGCGGTCTTGGCGCTGGCCGCGCCGGCCGCGACCCAGGACCTTCGAACCACGGTGGAGCAGTACGTGGAAGGAGCGCAGAACGAGCTCGTGGGCGAACTCGTCGAGGCCGTCTCCATTCCGGCCGTTGCGGCCGACGCCGTCAATATCCGGCGCAAGGCGGAGTATCTGGAAGCCGCGCTCGAGCGGCGCGGTTTTGCAGCCGAACTCCTCGAGACCGACGGCAACCCCCTGGTCTTCGGCGAGCGTTCCGCAGCCGGAGCCGACCGGACCCTGCTCATCTATTTCCACTACGACGGTCAGCCGGTGGATCCCAGCCGCTGGCAACAGGATGATCCTTTCCAGCCGGTCCTGCGCGAGGGCCGTCTTGCCGACGGCGCCGGTCTCCTCGATCTCCGCGCGAGCGAGGTATTCCGCCCCGACGACCGCCTCTACGCGCGCTCGGTTGCCGATGACACCGCGCCGATCATCGCCTTTCTCGGCGCCCTCGACGCGCTCGACTCGGCGGGGGTTACCGTCACCAGCAACCTGAAGGTGATCCTCGACGGCGAGGAAGAGGCCGGGTCTCCGAGTCTGGTGCCCGCGATTTCCCGCTACGGGAGTCGGTTCGCCGCCGACTCGATGCTCATTCTCGACGGGCCCCTGCACCAGAGCGGCCGCCCGACGGTCAGTTTCGGCGCCCGGGGGAATCTGACCCTGGAAATCGTTGTTTACGGTCCCCGCGTTCCGCTCCACAGCGGCCACTACGGCAACTGGGCCCCCAATCCGGCGGTCCGGTTGGCGCAGCTCATCGCCTCGATGAAGGACGAGGGCGGCCGCGTCGTGATTCCCGGCTTCTACGACGGGATCGAGTTCAGCTCCGAAGATCGGCGGGCGCTGGCAGCGGTCCCCGACGATCTCCCGGCGTTGATGCAGTCGCTCGGCTTCGCGGAGGCTGATCGGGTGGGAGATTCCCTGCAAGAAGCCATCCAGTTCCCCTCGCTGAACGTGCGTGGTTTGTCGAGCGCGTGGGTGGGCGGGGACGCCCGGACCATCGTCCCGGCCACCGCGACGGCCGCGATCGACGTGCGCCTCGTCGCCGAGACACCGGTGGACGAAATGTTTGCCAAGGTCCGCGATTTCATCCGGGAGCAAGGCTGGTTCATTCTGGATCGGGATCCGACCGACGCCGAGCGGCAGGAACATCCACGTCTTCTTCGTCTGACCCGCGGTTCGGGCACGAACGCGTTTCGGACTCCGCTCGATCATCCGGTCGCGGCGCGGCTCATCGGCAGCCTGACCGAAATCTGGGGAGAGGAACCGGTGCGCAAACGAACGAGTGGCGGGACGGTTCCGATCGCACCTTTCGTGGAGGCCCTGGGCGTTCCGGCGCTGATGGTTCCCACCGTGAACCACGACAACAATCAGCACAGTCCGAACGAAAACCTCCGTCTGGGTCACTTCTTTCGCTCCATCGTCAGCTTCGCCGCGATCCTCACGATGTGAGCGGCCCGCCGAGGTCTCCGGCGCCGCAGCACTGAGGAAGTGACCTCCGGCCGTTCCCCGGGAGATTCCCCGATTCCCTCGGGGCTGCTCACTCCCGGACCTACCCCCCTCCATCCGGAAGTGGCCGCGGCAATGTCGCGGCCGATGATTTCCTACCGGGGGCCGGAGGCCCGCGCGCTGATCCACCGCGTCGGGGAAGGGTTTTGTGAGTACCTCGGGACCGCCCGCCCGCCCGTGCTGCTGACGGCTTCCGGAACCGGAGCGATGGAGGCGACCGTCGCCAACCTGTTGTCGCCGGGCGATCTGGTGCTCGGCACCGGAGGGGGCCAGTTCGCGGAACGATTTCTCGGGGTGGCGGAGGCCTTTGGGCTCGCCGTCCGGTCGCTCGAGACGCCGTGGGGTGAGCCGGCCGCGCCCGAGCGGCTGCGGGTGGCGCTCCGGGCCCGGCCCGGGATCCGCGCCGTCCTGCTGACCCATTCCGAAACCTCGACCGGCGTCGGGCATCCGCTCCCGGAGTTGATCCGCATCGTCCGCGAGGAGGGAGAGGCGCTGGTGCTGGTGGATGCGGTGTCGAGCCTCGGAGCCATGCCGCTCGCGGTGGATGCGTGCGACGCTGTCTTCACCGCCTCCCAGAAGGCGTGGGGACTTCCCCCCGGAATGGCGATGGTCTGGACGTCGGAGCGCGCCGAAGCGGCGGAACGGGTCGCGACGCTTCCCCGCTACTACTGGAACTTCGCTCGCTACCGGGAAGCGATGGCCCGCGGTTCCACGCCCTTCACCCCGGCCCTCCCGGTCCTGTTCGCCATGGAGGCCGGCATTCGGCTCATGCTCAGCGAAGGCCGCGAAGCCGTCTTCCGCCGCCACGCGGACGCCGCTCGGGCGGCTCGCGAGCGACTGTCCGCGATGGGCCTCGGTCTCGTTGCGGACGATGCGACCGCCTCGAACACGGTGACCGCGGCGTGGCTGCCCGCCGGGGTGTCCTGGCCCGAACTCTCCCGGGCCCTCCAGGAGCGCCACGGAATCGTCCTGGCGGGAGGACTCGGCCGGCTGGCCGGCAAGATCCTCCGCCTCGGCCACCTGGGCTGGACGACCCCGGCAGACGTCCACCGCGCCGCGGATGCGCTCGCATCGCACCTCGGCGCGGCGTAGCGCCCACGGGAACGCCGGCCAGTTCGGTGGGGGCCTTCAGACCGGCACCGCGGCCCGCAGGGCCGCGAGACCGCGTACCGCCGAGGGAGAGCGCGGGGACGGTGGCATGCTGACAGAACGCCCGTTCGCTACGGAAAACGCTTAGCGGCCACGATACCCCGACCACCGTGAAGACGACGAGTATTGTGGCCGATGTAGCCGGCGTTGCGGCAGGGGCGCGGCGGTTGCGCCTGCCGCCGCGCTGGCGGCGGTGGATTGGTTCGGCACGCGCAGTCTCTATAGATGAAGTACCACTTCGTCATAGCACGAATATGGTTTGCTCTGGCGAGCATTGCCTGATTCGGGTTGCCCGTTCGAAAGCAACTGCAACTCCTGTATTCGGCCTGACGTTCGTGACGGCCACGGTATGCCGGCTGGGGATGCGTCTTTAAACAACACAACTAGCGGATAGAAGTAATACGTCGTCGCCGTTTGCAAGTAGCCGATCGTTCTGATTCCATACTTCAACGAGTGGTCCGGAATAAGCGCCATCTTCGTTGATGCGCGACAAGGCCTCAGTGCCGCAGTTGGCGCACGTCGCCAAACTCGGCACGTTCACGTGTCCGTTCAACTCCGGCAACGGCCAACCGGTGCCGGGTATTCGCGCCCCGGGGATCCTGCGAACGTGACGAACAACCTCTCCTTCCGGCGGGCCGTCCGTCTGGGGCTTGCGGCGGCGGTCGCCACCGTTCTGCTTTCCGCCTGCGGCGGTGACGACGGCTCCTCGCCGCCGACTCCCTCGGTGCCGGCTTCGACTCCTGCTCCGCCGCCGCCCACACCCGCTCCCCCTCCTCCCATCACCGCGGAAGAGGTGGTGGACGGCGCCGGCCTGCAATCCTTCGTGGAAGCGGCGGCGGCGGCGATGTCCGAGGCGGCTTCCACGCCGGAAGAGGCCTATGCCTTCGCGGACGAGACCTTCCGGCCGCCCGGGGCGTGGAACCATGACGACATCTACCTGTACATAGTCCTGCCGGACGGCACGACCTTCTTCCACGCCGCGAACCAGGCGCTCGAAGGGCAGAACCTGTGGGACCTCCGGGACCTGCGCGGAGTTTTCTTCATGCGGGAACTCGTCGGCGCGGCCCAGGCCGGCAGCGGCTTCGTGCGCTACTTCTGGGAAAACCCGACCGTGGAAGGCGACGAAGAGGACGGCTCTCCGAAACTCGGGTTCGGCGTTCCCGTGACGATCGGCGATATGGAACTCATTGTCGGTTCCGGCATCTATCCACCGATCACCGCCGCGGATGTCCTGAATCGGAACCTTCTCCAACGATTCGTGGAACGGGCGCTGGCGACTGCGGCGGCGGCCGCGGCGAGCCCGGAAGAGGCCTACCCCTTCATGGACGCGACCTTCCGGCCGCCCGGCGAATGGAGGCACGACGACATCTACCTGTTCGTTGTGTCTCTGGACGGTGTGGTGTTCTTCCACGGTGCGGACATGGCCATCGAAGGCCACAACCTCTGGGATCGCGAAGACCTGAACGGTCTGCTGTTCGTGCGGGAACTCGTCGCGGCGGCGCGGGCCGGCGGGGGATTCGTGCAGTACCACTGGGATAACCCGGTGGTGGAGGGCGACGAAGTGGACGGCTCCCCAAAGGTCTCCTACGCGGCGCTGCTCGCCCTTGGAACGACCGACCTGACGCTCGGCGCCGGCATCTATCTCGAGTGACGCAGCCCGCTGCCAGCCCAACCCCCGCCACCCAGGGCTCCCGCCGTCCGCAATAGGTCAGGCGGCGTTCGTGTCCGGCTAGCTCGGGAATCACCCCGCGGTCGCGCGGCGCGTCTCTTCGAGCACCGATCGGGAATGGCGGGGCTAGCTAGGGCCGCGCTCCCCTCCCTTCGCGATCTAGGAATGCGAATATGGTGAACAGGTATACGGGGGATGGGACCGCGCGTGTTGCCGGTTTTCGAGTGATGGATCGGGGCTCGGAAAGCGGTTTCGGGCCGTAGTCGCCCCGAGTGATATCCAACGTGATAATCGCACTTCGGGATAACGAATAACAGCGTTTGGAATCAATGATTTATCACGTCGCAGCGGTGGACGGCTTGGAACGCCGACCTCTGGGCAGTTCTCCCGGTGGGGCCCGGCACAGCGGCCCGCAGGGCCGCGGCGGCGCAGGCCCCAACCGTCGGGATGGCTCCCTTCTCGGCGCGTACCCCTCAAAGGCAGGATGGCGTGCGACAGCGGGCCCCCACCGGGAGAACTGGCCACCGGCCTGCGGCCGGCGTCGCGCGGGAGCGCGAAACCAGCGCCCATGACGCTGCGCCATGCCAACGTGAGAGCCGCGTCTCATCACGGGCGGGGTGTGTGCTGATATGGGTAGGGCGCGCGCTGCCGCACCCAGGAACTTCCGGCAGCTCCCTGCACGTGCGTTACCCAGTTACTCTCGCCCGCCATGTCGGGCTACCTGTCGCCCTGCCCCGCGCTCTGTACCTGCGTCTCCAGCCGCGAGGATGCCGCGAGACGTCATCGAATCGAGCCGTTCGACGCTTCGGAAGATCCGGACGCCGCCTTCGCCCGCCTGAAGCGGCTGGTTGCGGACACCCCGCGGACCCGGATCGCTATCGCCACGGAGGAATACCTCCACGCCCGCTGCCGGACCCCGATCGGGTTCGTGGACGACCTGGAGTTTCTTCTCTGTCGCCGGCAGGGCCTGATCCACGTCCGTTCCGCGTCGCGGATCTACATCGCGTGGGATCTGGGCGTCAACCGCCGGCGCGTCGAGGCCCTCCGCCGCCGGTTTGAGAGGGCGTAGCATTGAAGAAGAAGCCAGTCTCAGCCGCGGGCGTCATCGGAACAGTCGCCGATTTAGCGCGCTTCGAGGCCGTGGGGTTTCGTCGCATCGGCCTCGGACTCGCGTTCGACCGGCTCTGGCGGGACATCGGGTGCCAAGCTGCGGTACGGGTGCTGGCACCGGAGAGCGAGCACGACTTCGAGATGGAGCGCGTCGTGTTCTGGGCCGTGCTCCGCCGCATCTCGCGGTCCGGCCGGTACGCGGCGCCCCCGCTGGACGACCGCGAGGAGGTCCCGGGCCTCCGGGACGCCGACCGCCGGTATCTCCGGCAGGCCATCGAGTGGCTGGGAGCGCCCCTGGGCGAGACGGCCCCGGCGGAGGGGATGCCGGCGCCCCGTGCCGTGAAGGACCGGATCGAGGAGGAGTTGTTCGCGGGGCGCCGCCGCCGGGGCGCCGCCGGGGACCGGGCGTTCTTCCTGCCCCTCCGGCTCGACTTCTACGAAGCCTGGGGAGACGGCCCACCCGCGCCGCCGGATGGAGCGCGAGCGGCGCAGTCCTTCGCGGCGCGGATCGCCCTCGGGATCGCGTTCGATGCCGGCGGTATCCCCTTCGCTTGCGAAATGTGGCCGGGGATTCCGTCGAGCGCCGCCGCGCTGCGTTCGGTGGCGGCGCGGCTACGCGGAAAGTTCGGGATTGTGCAGCCGTGCCTGCTGGCGGGCGCACCGTTCCTGAAAGCCCGGGTAATCGCCGCTCTCGCGCAGCTCGGATGGGCATACGCGCTCGGAACCCGGCTCCGGAACGCGCCGGGGATTCCGGAGGAAGTACTGACGGACGGGATGCCGTTTGTACCGGTGGACGAGCCGGAGACGCCGGGATCAAAACTCGACTCCCTGACCGCGAAGGCGGTTGCCGTCCCGCAGCCGGCGGAGCGAGCCGGCCACCGGTACGTTCTGTTTCGCAGCGAATTGGCGGCGCGGCGCGACGGATGGGCGCGGGGACGGCTTCTGCGGGACGGGAGCGACCGCCTGGAGTCGCAGTCGGATGAGGAACTGATGCGTCTGCCGCGTCTCCGGCATTTCCTGATCGCCGGCGAGGGTGGCGCCAGGGTTCGGCTGGACCCGGAAAAGGTGCGGGCGGACGAGCGGCGCGACGGGCTGTCGGTGGTGCGGACGAACACCGATCTTGCGCCCGGCGCCCTCGCGCTCCGCTTCCGGAAGGTCGCTGCCGAAACCCGGGAAGCGCTCGCGATGTTCCGGTTGGCGAAGGAGGAGATCGAGGAGAGCGTGGCGCTTCCCGGGGTCGCGGCGGTTCGGGGACAGGCGTTTTGCTCGCTCATGGCGCTCCTGTTGCGCCGGGAGATGCTCCGCAGGCTCCGCGCCGTCGGTCTGGAGGTGGAATGGGACCGGGTGCTGTCCGTGCTCGCCAACCTGGGCGAGATGGTGCTGAGCGACGGCCGGCAGAGCGTCGTCATCGGGGCGTCGCCCGACGGTTTGGCCGGTCAGATCTGCCGCGCCCTCGGGCTGCGGACGCCGCTCAGGAGCGGCCGGGGCCCGGAGTAGGACCCGATCGTTTCCGGCTGCGGCGCCGGGTCCCATGGCGCATTCGGCGACCACCATTCGAACGGGGCTTGATCTCACCGTGGGCGCCGGCGCGAAGCGCACCGGGTGCCGAAGGATCGCCGAACCTTGATCGTCAAGTGTCAGGACGAAGCCATGACCGAGAGTGGGTGACGTCGGGAGAAGGGGGTGGCGTATCGCGGGAGTAACCAACCTTCCAGGGTGAGTGCGAACCGACAGAATCTGACGCCACATTGAAATCATCGACGCCTACGCCGATGTCGGCGCTTGCTGCAAGGGCCTCTTCCTAGTCGTCCGGCCGAACCGGCCCGGCGTCAGCCGGCTGCTGCGGCAGGCCCGCGTCCGCAAGAACCATTCGTATTCCCTGATGTTCGTTGGTTTCCCGGGCCGCCTCCCCGAGCGCCCGTCATCCGGCCTGCTCTGTTAGCAGCCGGTGGTGAAACCCAGGCGGCGTTCGAGCGGCGATGCATCCCGCCTGAACCGCGCCGCTTTGCGGCGCTCTGCGTTGCGTTTCGGTCGAAATACACCTGGTATTCCTCCCTCACGCGCCTTGTCAGCCGGGCGCCTCCCCGCTCTCGGCGCTCACCCGGGTTCCACCACAGGCTGCTAGCGGACAGCGAATGTGGCCCTGCCTGAGTTCGGCAATTGTCCGCGTGGTGAGCGGTTACACTTCTCAGGATGGTCTCGAACTTCAAGCACAAGGGGTTGCGACTCTTCTACCGCAAGGGAGACGGAAGCAAGCTGCCCCCAGCGCAAATCCCCAAGATCCACCGGGTCCTGACCGCGATGGACACGGCGAAGTCTCCTGGGGATTTGCGGATGCCCGGATTTGAGATACATCCACTTGAACCCCGGAAATCCGGCCAGTGGGCCATCAAGGTCACGGCGAACTGGCGCATCGTTTTTCGTTTCGAACACGGGGACATTCATGATGTCGATTTGGTGGACTACCACTGATCTCAGATTCAGGGAAGTCGCTCCTCCATTTTTTCTAACCTGATGGATACTGAAAGTTATGTCTATGAAGAATCCTTGCCATCCCGGACTAATTGTCCGGCACGATTGCCTCGAACCGCTGGGGTTCACCGTGACCGAAGCGGCGCGGCGCCTGGGGGTGAGCCGTCGCCAGCTCTCTGACATCGTGAACTGCCGCGCGGGGGTTTCGCCCGAGATGGCGATCCGTCTCGGCAAGGCCTTCGGCACCGGCCCCGAAATCTGGTCTCGGATGCAGGCCGCGTACGATCTGGCGCAAGCCCGCCGGCGCGAAGAAGAGATCTTGGTCGAGCCCCTGTGGTCTGGATCCTCCCCACCGGAGTTCGCGGTCGTCTGAACGCCGAAGCAACGCCATCTGCGTGGGCGGCTTCGACTGCGTGGCTAGCAGCCTGGGGTGAAACCCGCGTGAGCGCCGAGGCCACCAGGTCTCCCGGTGGGGGCGAGGCCCAGCTCTCCCGGTGGGGCCAGTCCTCCCGGTGGGGGCCCGGCTGACAAGGCGCGTGAGGGAGGAGCCCCCACCGAGAGAACTGGCGGCGTTCCCCGGCCGGCGGAGCCATCCGGACCGCTGGGGTTCCCGGCGGGGCAGCATTTTCACAGCAACTTGCAGCAGAGTAGCGGGCGATTTTGTGGGCGGAATGCGTCACTCTGGACGGAAATCCCAGCGCGTGAGGTGGGTCTCGTCCTTGATCAGGAGACCCTCCGCGAGCGGGACCGGATGGGCCCAGGTTGGGCTCTCGGCGACTTCGTAGGTCCGTAGGGGTTCGTAGAGCGCCGCGGCCGCGTCCAGAACGAGGAGGTCCGCCGAGTCGGTAAGCGCGAGGACCGTGCGTCCAGCCACCAAAACGGCAGCGTTTTCTCCCGACCGGGGCGGCGAACGCCAGATGTCCGCTCCGGCGGCCAGGTCCAGAGCGACGAACTGGCCGCTGTTCCGTTCCGAGAACCCGATCAGACGATCGCCGGCCAGCACCGGGTTGCTCATGTAGAAGGGGCTTTCGTCCGCCTCCCAGACCGTCTCCCCCACCAGAGCGCCGTCCGGCGCGCCCCGGAAGCGGATCGCGAAGGTCGGGTTGCCGAGTCCGGCAAAGATCACCACCTCGCCCCCGGGAAGAACCACCGGGTCGACGATGTTCTGGTCGTAGGGGGTGGTGAAGGGCATCTCCCACAAGAGGCGGCCGTCTTCCGGAGCGAGGATCACGATGCGCTCCTCGGTCATGGTCAGGATCGCGGCAACGCCGGCGACTTCGGCGAGCGTTGGAGACACGTACGCCGGGCCGTCGCCTCGAAGCTCCCACTTCGTCTCGCCGCTCGCCGCCTCGAGCGCGGCGAGCGTCCCGTTGTCCGGTCCTCCGAGGTGTACGAGGAGCTGCTCCCCACCGGCGAATGCTCTGGGGGAACTGCCGGCGCCGTAGAGCGGCCATTCGCTCCCGGAGAACCGAGGGTCCGGCGGCCGGCGCCAGAGAAGCGAACCGTCGTTCGCGTCCCACGCCGAAAGGATCCCCGAGATCCCGAGCGTGAAGATCCTTCCCGCGGCCAGTTCGGGCGTCCCCTTCGGCCCCGGTCCGTGATTCACCGCCGCAGGGTTCATGGTGTACGGGGCTGCATAGGACGACCGCCAAATCTCTTCACCACTCGCCGCCTGGAGCGCGCGCAGAACCTCTTCGTCGCCCTCCCGGGAGAAGACGAAGACCCGGTCGCCCTGCACCACCGGGCTCGCGTGCCCGAGCCCCACGGGAATCCTCCACTCCCGCTCCAGCGAATCCGGCCACCCCTCTGGATCGCTCATCTCTTCCGGCCATCCGGGTACCCGCCCGCCCCCGTTCGCGCCCCGAAACCCGGGCCAGTCCTGCGCGGCGGCGCTCGCCGCGACGACGAGTCCGACCGCCCCGAACAGCAGCAGGATCCGGGCGCGCGGCCCGGCGTTTCGCAATGCGGTCATTCGGGCAGCGTTAGTCACCAAGTGCTCGTAGGTTATTCATAGAGAAAGATGCACGGGGGGAGTTCCGGCGCGGCGGACTACCGGCCGTTCTCGTTCCTGTGGGCAAGCAGCGAGGCAACGCGCGTTGGGATCTATATAATTAAAAGGCATTTGATTTTCATTAAGTACCTATTGAATTATATGTCGCATGTTGCCACAACGAGCTGTGTCTCGCGGAGGACGGCTGCCGACCTCGTGCCCGAGCTGTAGCGCCGACCTGCGAGTGGCGCAGCTCGCGTGCCCCGACTGCGGGACCGCGGTGCATGGCGACTACCTGCTGCCCGCACTGTCGCGGCTCGGCAGCGAGGATCAGCAGTTCGCGCTCGCCTTCATCCTGGGCAGCGGCAGCCTGAAGGAAATGGCGAGGCTCTACGGCGTCTCGTATCCGACGGTGCGGAACAGGCTCGATGAACTGATCGCGCGTCTGCAGCGGATTGCCGAGACGCAGAAGAAGGAGGCGGCCGACGATGCCGCCGGAGTTCGCGCCGGCGGCGCAGGAGGCGACACCGATGCATGAGAAGACGACGAATAGCGCGGGGGTCCCGCGAGAGATGAGCGTCGCCCGGTGGTTGTTCAATCCGTTCGTCCGAATCGGCGGAGAGCAGGCACTGGCGATCGGGCTGGGCGTCATCGTCGTGAGCGGACTGGTGGCGGCCGCCGGGGGCGCGCACTTCGACCGATTGCTCGGCTTCCGCGCCGGATTCAGCGTGTCGTGGTGGGTCCCCGTAGTCGAAGGCCTCGTGAACTGGTCCGTGATTTCAGTACTTCTGGTACTGGTCTCGCTCCTCGTCGCGCCGCGAACCGTCCGTCTCGTCGACATCGCCGGCACGCAGGCGCTGGCACGGGTCCCGCTGTTGCTCGCCGCCCTGGCGTGCGTGCCGGCGCCGGTCCGCGATGCCAACGCAGAGCTTGCTACCGCCGCGGCCGAGGGCCGGATATCGTTGTCGATGCCGCCGGCGGCGATCGTCGTCGCGGGGCTGTTTGCGCTTGCCTGCGTGATCTGGATGGTCTGGCTCATGTGGAAGGCGTTCGCCGTTTCCTGCAACCAGCGGGGAGCCCGAGCGGTGGCGATCTTCGTGGTGGCGGTCATCGCCGGGCAGTTGGCGACGCAGTTCCTGCTGATCCGGATGCTCGGCGGTCTGGCGGCCGCGGGTGCGCAAGGCGGAAGCTGACGCCGGAGACCTTGATTTACCTGGAGCAAACATGACCAAACTCGCCCTGATCGCCTACGTCGTTCCGTTAGTGGTCGTGGCGTCGTCCATCCCGATGATCCTGGGCAAGGTCCCCCCCAACTGGATATACGGCTTCAGGACGCCAAGAACCGTTTCGTCTCCGGAGGTCTGGTATCCGGCCAATCGAGTGGCAGGGTGGTTCATGGTTGCCGCTGCGGTCGTATCAATCTGCTTCAACCTGACTTTGTGGTGGGCCTTTCCGGAATGGCCGCTGGAGAAGATGACGTCGTGGATGACGGGCGGATGCCTGATTCCGCTCGTGGTAGGTGTCCTTGCGTCCTTCATCTACCTTCGACGGCTCTGAGGGAAAGAAATACCGCGCGTCCGGTGTGTGGTGAGTGTTAACAGCCTGTGGTGAAACCCAGGCGGCGTTCGAGCGGCGATGCATCCCGGCTGAACCACTCCGCTTCGCTCCGTTCTGCGTTGCGTTTCGGTCGAAATACACCAGGTATTCCTCCCTCACGCGCCTTGTCAGCCGGGCGCCTCGCCCCCACCGGGAGAACTGGCCGCTCTCGGCGCTCACCCGGGTTCCACCACAGGCTGTCAAGGCAGCGCGAAGGCGAGCGTGGCGGACGCAACGGGTTCGCCGTTGGTGCTGGCCGAGGTTCGAACCTCGGCGAACCGTCCCCGAAGGCGGCTGACTTCGGCGAAGAGGTCGAGACGCTGGCCGAAGTCCACCGTTCTTTCCATGACGAAGTCCTTCACCGAGCGGAAGAGGACAACCAGGTTCTCGCTGCGCCGGTCGTAGAGCATGGTCACCCCGCCCAACTGGGCCATGGCTTCGATGATGAGCCCCGCCGGCAGGTGGGGTTGCCCCAGCGTGTAGGGATGATCCGCCGGAACGGTCACGAAGCCCCGCCCGCTCTTTCCCGGCACGAGTTCCGAGACTCCGTGCACGAACAGGAAAGGTTCGCGGTGGGGAAGGACCTCCAGCACGCCGGCCTGGTCGAGGGTCAGCGACTCGGTCATGTCGTGATTTTCTAGCCGGGGGTTCTAGCCGGGGGTTCTCAGCCGGGATTCTCAGCCGGCGGCCAGCAGGGCCTCGTCCGCGAACTGCAGCTCGTAGAGCCGCCGGTAGATGCCTCCGGCGGCGAGCAGCTCGTCGTGGGTGCCGCTCTCGCGGACTCTCCCGCGGTGCAGCACCACGATGCGGTCGGCTCCCCGGATGGTGGAGAGCCGGTGCGCGATCACGAGGCTGGTGCGGTTCTCGAGCACCCGTTGGAGGGCGGTCTGCACCGCGCGCTCGGTCTCGGTGTCCACGCTCGACGTCGCCTCGTCGAGCACCAGCACCCGCGAGGTGCGGGCCATGGCGCGAGCTATCCCGACCAACTGGCGCTGGCCCTGCGAGAGGCCGCCGCCCCGTTCCCCCAGCTGAGTGTCGAGGCCGTCGGGCAGATTCCGGGCCCAGGCGGTCACTTCGGCAGCCTCGGCCGCCCGGCGGGCGTCCTCCTCGCTGATCGTTTCGTCGCCCAGCCGGATGTTGTCGAGCACCGATCCGGAAAAGAGGTGTACGTCCTGCTGCACCATCGAGAACTGACGGCGCAGGTTCGGCACCCGCCAATCCCGCACGTCGAGGCCGTCCACCAGCACCCGGCCGCGCTGCACGTCGTAAAGCCGGAGGAGCAGGGCGGCGAGGGTGGTCTTGCCCGACCCGGTGTGCCCGACCAGCGCCACCGTTTCGCCGGGGGCCACATCGAGATCGATGTCCTGCAGCACCCACTGCTCCTCGTTGTAGGCGAACGAAACTCCCTCGAGCCGGAACGCACCGTGACGGTGTCCGGGGAGGCGGGCGGCCGGTGCATTCCGAACCGCGGGTTCGGTGTCGAGGAGTTCCACGATGCGCTCCGAAGCGGCCATCGCTCCTTGCAGGATGTTGAACTTCTCGGTCAGGTCGCGGATTGGCCGGAAGAACATCTCCGAATACATCAAGAACGCGACCAGGGCCCCGACGGTGAGCGTTCCGGTGCCGATCCGGGAGCCTCCGTAGCCCACGATCAGCGCGACGGTGATGGCGGTGATCATTTCGACCACCGGGTAGAAGACCGAGAAGCACATCACGGTGTCGAGATGCGCGTCCGTGTGCTCCCGGTTCAGCTTCCGGTACTCGCGAGCCCGCCGGCGCTCCTGACGGAAGAGCTGCAGCACCTCCATCCCGGTCAGCGTTTCCTGGATGAAGGAGTTCACCGATGCCACCGCGGTCCGCACCCGGCGGAAGGCCGGCCGGATCCGGCGGCGGAAGATCCAGCCGGCGATGAAGAGGGCGGGTACCGCCCCGAAGGTGACGAGCGCGAGCGCCGGGTTCATCCAGATGAGCACCGCCATGATCCCGACGAGCAGGACCACGTCGGTGATGATCATCACCACCCCGGAACTCAGCAGTTCGTTGAGCGCATCCACATCGCTCGTCGCCCGCGTGACGACCTGGCCGATGGGGTGACGGTCGAACCAGCCGGTGTGCAGTTTCTGGATGTGGTCGAAGACGTCGCGGCGGATGTCGCGCATCACCCGCTGGCCGAACAGGTTCACGATCCAGGCCTGTCCGTAGGCGCCGGCGAAACCGACCGCCAGGATGATGGCGTAAAGGCCGAGGATCCCGACGAGCCCTTCCAGATCGCCCGCGGCGATGTAGTCGTCGAGGGCGATCCGGGTCAGGTACGGCCCGGTGAGCTGCGCCGCCGTCCCGACCAGAACCAGCGCCACGGCGAGGGTGACGAACGGCCAGTACGGAAACACGTACGGCAGCATGCGCCGGAGCAGGCCCCGGCTGGGCTTCCCGCCGCTGGGTTTCTTGCCGCCGGCGCGTTCAGCGGTCACAGCCGGGAAAGCTCCTCTTCGAGCATCTGCCGGCGGTACATGCCGGCGTACAACCCTCCGGCGGCGACCAGCTCGTCGTGGGTCCCGCTCTCGACGACCTGGGTCGCCCCGGCCGCGTCGGCGTCGAGCAGGTAGATCACATCCGCGTCCTTCACCGTGCTCAGCCGGTGGGCCACGATGATCGTGGTGCGGTCGCGCGCGGCCCGGCGGACCGCTTCCAGAATGCGGGACTCGGTCTCGGAGTCCACCGCGCTCAACACGTCGTCGAACACCAGGATCCGGGTGTCGAGGAGGAGGGCGCGGGCGATGGCTGTCCGCTGGCGCTGCCCGCCGGAAAGCGTCACGCCGCGCTCGCCGACCATGGTTTCGTAGCCCTCGGCGAAGTCCTCGATGTCGCTCGCGAGACCGGCTTCCTCCGCCACCCGGCGCACGTCGTCGATCGGCGCCTCGGCGTCGCCGAAGGCGAAGTTCTCCCGCAGGGTCATGGAGAACAGGAAGCTGTCCTGTGGGACGAAACCGATGTCGCTCCGCAGTTCGTCGAGCGGGATTTCCCGCACGTCGCGTCCGTCAATCCGGACCGAGCCTTGCTGGGCGTCGTAGATCCGCGGAATGAGCCGGGCCACCGTGCTCTTGCCGCTGCCGGTGCGTCCCACGAGCGCCACGGTCTGGCCGGGTTCCACGCGCAGGTTGAAGTCCGCGAGGACCGCCGGCGACTCTTTCCCGTTCGAACTCTCCTTGCCTCCCACCCCCCGGGAGGGGTAGGCGAACCGGACATCCCGGAACTCGATGGCGGCGGCGGGGCGCGACGGAAGGATCCCGGCGTCGCCGGCCGGCGGGGCGTCGAGGGGATCGGCGTCGAAGATCACCGCCAGCCGCTTCATGGAGGCCGCGCCGCGCTGGTGGATGTTCACCACCCAGCCGATGGCGATCATCGGCCAGGTCAGGTAGCCGTAGTAGAAGAGGAAGGCCACCAATTGGCCGAGCGTGATCGTTTCGCCGATCACGAGGCGTCCGCCGAGCACGAGCGAGCCGGCGAGACCCATTCCGACGAAGGCGAGCAGGAGCGGGAAGAGCGCCGCGCTCACCGCGACCAGTCGCATGTTCAGCGTGGCGTAGGCCTCGTTTTCCTTCCCGAAAACCTTGCGCTGGGCGTCCTCCTGCACGAAGGCGCGCACGAGGCGCGAGGCCGCCGCGTTTTCCTGGACCACCGCGGAGATGTCGGCCATCTTCGCCTGCACGACCTCGGAGCGCCGGAAGATCTTTGCTCCGAGGATCTTCATCAGGATGGAGACCATCGGCATGACCGCCAGCGCGACGAGGGTGAGACGCGGGCTGATCGCCAGCATGAAGCCGAAACAGCCGACGGTGGTGATCACCGTCTCCACCGGGTACATCACGCCGGGACCCAGCACCATCCGGACCGCGTTCATGTCCTGGGCGCCGCGGGAAAGGATGTCCCCCACCCGGTAACGGGCGTAGAAGGCCGCCGGCAGGCGCTGGAGCTGGGCGTAGAAATCCCGCCGCAGGTCGTATTCGGCGTAACGGGAGATGCCGATCAGGTACCAGCGCATGAAGAAGCGGAAGACGGCCGACCCGGCGGCGGCGGCCACGATGAAGCCGCCGTAGGTCCACATTTCGCCGGTGGCGCCCGCCTCGAGCGCATCGACGGCCCGCTCGAGCACCTGCGGCACGATCAGGTAAAAGACCCGGCACAGCACGAGCGCCACGAGCCCGATGACGAGCCGCCGCCGGTACTTGGTGAGATACGGCAGCACCCGCCGCCACATATCCAGCATCAGCTCAGGTGTTCAGCAAAGGGCGTCATGCCGTTGGGAGGGTGCGTACCCGGTGGGTGGGATGGAGCGCGACCGGAGCGCCGGTCTCCGACCGGCATGGTGGCGTGGAGGCACGGGAACGCCGACCTCCGGTCGGCACAGCCCGCCAAAGGCGGGCGGAAGCGCGCATCGCCCATCTGCGTCAGGCGCGCGGACGGCTTGGAACGCCGGCCTCCGGTCGGCACCGTCGCGCGAAGCGCGACGAACCGCACTCCCTCAACTAGCTGCACGACGGGAACGCTACCCCGTCAGTCCCCGTGCCGCGCCCTCAGCGACGGCGCCAGCCGGGCCATCAGGATCATCCGCTCGAACACATCCAGCCACTCGGCGGTCTCGGCTGCCAGCGCCCCGCCGTCCGCCGACCCGGGCAACGGACAGGCAGCGCCGAGTTCCGTCGCCGCCTTCTCCCGGTAGACGCTCAACGGCCGGTCCCCGTAGCGACCGATCTCGTGGAAGTCCTCGGTAAGGAAGAGCACCATGGGAACCCGCATGGCTCCCAGAACGCGGAGGTCATCCCGAAGTTCCGGAATGGCGTCCCGATCCACGAAGCGCAGATCCACGGATGGCCCCGCCACCTCGGCCAGCCGCGCCACGATCGGGACCGACCGAACGCAGTCCCCGCACCAGATGCCGCTGAGGCAGAGCACGTTCACGATCCGGCCGGCGGGACCGAGGCGGATGCTCGCGTCGTGCGGGAGCGCTGGCAGCGCCGCGTCGGCCCGCGCCCAGGCCGCCGCTTCGCGACTGTTCCCGGTTGCGAGGTATTCAGGATAGGGGAGGGCGTCCCGGAAGACCTGCCGAAAGAGTTCGGACCGCCGATCGAAATACGCGTTCATGACAGGGCTCCCGTGGGACAGCCCGTCATTATCGGTCCTTCGCGTCGTTCGCCGACGCCCACCCACACGGTTCGCCGGTGACCGCACTGGCGCCGGGATTCGGTAGCCTTCGCTCCGATGAGGCCCGGGCGGTGAGCGGGGCACGGACTCGCGCGCGATGAATTCCGAGGAGTTCCTCCGCCGGATCGCCGCCATTCGCATGGGGCGCCACGATGGTCAGCGCGCTCCCCACAAACCGCTGCTCCTTCTGCTCGCGCTCGGTCGGCTGTCCCAAGGCAAACCGCGCTTGGCGAGTTACACCCATGAAATCCGGAAGCCGCTCTCCCGCCTCCTCGATAGGTTCGGCCCCCCAAGACAGGTGGCCCACCCGGAACAGCCGTTCGGGCGACTCCGCAGTGACGGCCTCTGGGAGGTGCCCGGTGACGAATCCCTGCCAACCACGAGCAGCGGCGACCTGTTGGTGTCCGCCCTCGCCGAAAACCAGACGCACGGCGGGTTTCCGGAATCGCTTCAACGCCTGTTGCGGCGCACCCCGGAGCTGGTCGAAACGGCCGCAGCATATCTGCTGGCCGCGAACTTCCCGGACTCGCTCCACCTCTCCATTCGGGATGAGGTCGGGTTGCTGGCCGGGATGGTCCTGGACCAGTTCCCAACCCTGAAGCCCGTACAGCAGCGCCGCAGAAACCCGACCTTCCGGCCTGCCGTCCTGGCCGCCTACGAGCGCCGCTGCGCCGTCTGCGACTTCGATGTCCGGCTCTACGAGCATCTGCTGGGACTCGACGCCGCCCATATCAAGTGGCATTCCGAGGGCGGGCCGGACCGTGTTCCGAACGGAATGGCGCTGTGCAAACTCCACCATCACGCCCTTGACCAGGGAGCCATCGGACTCACCCCGTCCGGTAACCGCCGGTTCACGCTGCTCGTCTCCCAGGAACTCAGCGGGACCAGCGAAGCGTTCCGGCAACTCGTGGAGGCGCGAGGACGGCCGGTGCGGATGCCGCAGGAGCGTTCCCAACTTCCGGACCCGGAGTTCGTGGAATGGCACCGCTGGCAGGTATTCCGCGGCGAACCCCGCAGTTCCTGATCTCGGCGGTACTGACCGGGCGCTTGGGGCTGTTCGTGGAAACGCGTTGATCCATTCGCGCGCGATACCCCATCAATATGACGCGCGATGACGCGCGCGTGAAAGGAGGTGTCCGCCCGCAGCGAGTAGGGGACGGCGACTAAAGCGCGCACACGGCGCAGGGCGTCGTGTCGTCGTCTTCGTCGAGAGCGTCGCCAAGCGCTTCGAGGAGTGGGACGTTCTGGCGTGATCGCTGGGAGCGGGACAGCGAGTCACGATGCTTCCGGAGGATTTCGTCCCGGCGGGCATGGAGTTGCGGGAGGCTCTCGCCGCCGGACCAGGTGTAGTTCCGACCGCGCATCGCTTGATGGCCGAAGTCCGCGTCGCCGGCCACCCCGGCGTCCTGCAGGACCTTCCGCTCAATCGCCACCGCGCGCTTGAAGAGGTCCGGGTGGAGGTCCGCGAGGCCGATCCACTCCGCCTTGCGCTGGTAGAAACAGAAGTAGCAGCCCGACCGGGTGCGCCACTCGTAGTAGCTCGGAAGGCCGATCCCGGCGTCCTCCAGGATCCGCATCACGCCGTCCCGGTCAACCCCGTCCTCGACGAACGGGAAGCGGCTCTTGATGTTCGGCTTCGTGGAGATGTACCCCTTGCGGTTCGCCTCGTCGGCCCGGATCGCCACGTAGGAGACCGCCGGCTCGTCCCCGATCCATGCCTCGATCGGTTTGATCTTCATGTTGCGGGTGCACCAGCGCATCTGGGGCGACGGCAGCGCACCCCGGAACACCTCGAACCAGTGGTCGAAGCCGCGCTCGGCGTTCAGGCGGACGATGGGCTGGTCGAGCAGGACTTCGAGCCGCGTCAGGTACTCGTAGGTCTCAGGGAGTTCCGCGCCGGTGTCGCAGAAGAAGTACTCCATGTCCGACACCTTGCCGCTCAGATAGACGGCGAGTGCGCTGGAGTCCTTGCCCCCCGAGATGCCGCAGATGTGGCGCACTTTCTCAGCCACCGGCGGCCCTCCCCTGAGTGCGCGGGGACGAGTCCGCGTCCTTGATGTCCACCTCGGCCTGCCCCGATTCCCGGAGCCACGCAGCGGTCTGGGAGACGGAGGCGTGTTCCACCGCTGAGATCAGGATTCGGTGACGGTCTGTCGGTCGCGCTTCGACTGCCCCCCGGAGCACCAGGTTGTTCGCTTCGGTGGCGCCGGAGGTGAAAACAACACCCGATGGGCGACCGCCCACCATGGAGGCGACGTGCTCGCGGGCTTCGTCAACCGTCGCCGCTTGCCGGCGCCCGAAGCGGTGGACGGAGGAGGCATTCCCGAGTCCCTCGGTCAGGGCGCGCACCATGGTTTCGCCGACGCGGGGGTCCAGCGGGGCGGAGCCGTTGTAGTCGAGGTAGATGCCGTCCACGGGTTCCTGACGGGGAGGGTATCCGCGAGTTGGTCCGGCGGGGCCGGCGGCGAACGGGGAAGGACGGGACACTCTGGATTCGCGGTGTCGAGGAGTCTGCCCTGGAGCCGGGACGATTGTTGCCACCCCTCTGGATGCTCTCTTTTCTCCGCCGCGCTATGCGGAGCTCGCGTCTGGCGGGGGGACATGTCCCAGTAGCGGGATCTGCGGGTCGAACTACATGTCGCACTAGCCGGATCTGCGGGTCGAACATGTCGCAGTAGCGGGGTCGGCTGAACGGGAACATGTCGCAGTAGCCGGGTCTGGCGGGGGAACATGTCGCTCTGGCGGGGTCGGTGGGCCGGGAACATGTCGCAGTAGCCGGATCTGCGGGTCGAACATGTCGCAGTAGCGGGGTCGGCTGAACGGGAACATGTCGCAGTAGCCGGGTCTGGCGGGGGAACATGTCGCTCTGGCGAGGTCGGTGGGCCGGGAACATGTCGCAGTAGCGGGATCTGCTGGTCGAACATGTCGCAGTAGCGGGGTCGGGTGGCGAGCTACATGTCGCACTAGCGGGGTTCGGTTGAACGGGAACATGTCGCTCTGGCGGGGTCGGCTGGCCCAAGCATGCGTCTATCCCGGGATCGGTCGGCCGAGCATGCGTCTATCCCGGAGCCGGTTGACCCGAGCATGCGTCTATCTCAGGGTCGGCTGACCCAAGCATGCGTCTATCCCGGGATCGGTCGGCCTGAGCATGCGTCTATCCCGGAGCCGGTTGATCCGGGCATGCGTCAATTCCGGGGTCGGCCGGCCTCAGGCATGCGTCTATTCGGGGATCGGTCGGCCTGAGCATGCGTCTATCCCGGAGCCGGTTGACCCGGGCATGCGTCTATCTCAGGGTCGGCTGACCCAAGCATGCGTCTATGCCGGGATCGGTCGGCCTGAGCATGCGTCTATTTCGGAGCCGGTTGACCCGGGCATGCGTCTATTTCAGGGTCGGCTGGCCCAAGCATGCGTCTATGCCGGGATCGGTCGGCCTGAGCATGCGTCTATCCCGGAGCCGGTTGACCCGAGCATGCGTCTATCTCAGGGTCGGCTGACCCAAGCATGCGTCTATCCCGGGATCGGTCGGCCTGAGCATGCGTCTATCCCGGAGCCGGTTGACCCGAGCATGCGTCTATTTCAGGGTCGGCTGATCCGGGCATGCGTCTATCCCGGGATCGGTCGGCCTGAGCATGCGTCTATCCCGGAGCCGGTTGACCCGGGCATGCGTCTATTTCGGGGTCGGCTTGTCAAGAGACACCAACTTTTGCGCACGTGGGAGACACCAACTTTTGCGCACTGATGGTGCTCCAGGGGACGGCGGCTTCGGGTGTTTCCGAAGGGGCGGGTTTTGGGAAGAGAGGCGTTTCGGCTCGGGGTGCGGCCAGGCGGAGGGAGCGGAGCGACCGGAGCGCGGCCGCACCCCGAGCCGAAACGAGCGCTCGGGCGGGGAGGCGTGTGACCACCCGCGTGGTGCCCGGGATCCCGCGCCGCCCGATGCATCCCTCTCACCCCTTCCCCTGGGTGGGGCGCTCCTCCGCTGCCGGGACGCGAAGGAGGTCGCCGAGTTCCTTCAGCCGGTAACTCCGGCCGCTGATCTGGACCACATGGACGTGGTGCAGAAGACGATCCAGGATCGCCGTGGTCAACACCTCGTCCCCCGCGAAAACCTCCGGCCAGGCCCCCACATGCTTGTTCGAGGTCAGGATCAGCGAGCCCCGCTCGTAGCGCCGGCTCACCAGCCGGAAGAACAGGTTCGCCTCCTCTCGGTTCAGCGGCCGGAACCCCACCTCGTCGATGATCAGAACGGAACTGATCCGGTAGCGCCGCGGCCGGCGGCGATACGGGGTCGTCTCCTCCGCTTGCAGCATCCGGATCAGCTCGTCGAGCACGTAGTGATGGACCCGGAACCCGTTCTTGATCGCCTTCACCCCCAGGCCGGTCGCCAGGTGGCTCTTTCCCACCCCCGGCGGCCCCAGAAACAGGATGTTCTCCGCCCGCCGTGCGAAGGCGCAGGTCGCCAGTTCCTCCACCTTCGCCCGGTCCGCCCGAGGCTGGAAACTCCAGTCGAAACAGTCCAGCGTCTTCCCCGGCGGCAGCCCGCTCATCCGCAGCCACATCTCAATCCGACGCTCCTCCTTCCTCTCATACTCCCGCTCCACCAACCGCTCCAGGAATCTCACCGGCGTCAGATCCTCCCGGCTCGCTTCCTCCAAGAGCTCCGGCAACTGCTCCGCCGTCTGCTGCAGCCCCAGCTCCCGGCAGCGCTCCGCCACCACGTCCAGGTCCACCCGACCCGCCCTCATCCCAGCAACTCCACCAAGCGCGCATACTCGGATAACGGCCGCTCCAACCCATCCCGCGCCTTCAACTCCTTAGCCACCGGCTCCCAGCTCTCCGACAGACCCGCCACTTGGAGCCGGCCCCGCCGACCCAGGGGCGTCGGGCGCACCACCCGATCCGTCGAAGCCCCCTCGTAGTGCGCCTCTTTCAGCAACAAGAGGGCCCGGGTCCCCCGCCGGTGCCGCGCAATCTCCTGACCCCCGCCGCGCACCACCACATCCCGCGCCGTCCCCCGAACATCCACCCACTGACCCGCCCACGCGAACGGAACCGAATACCGCCGCCCCTCGAACGACACCAGGCAATCCCGGCTCACCCGACGCGCCACCTCCACATCAAACAGTTCCGCGCTCGACGGCAACGGCTGCAATACCTGCCGCTCCTCCTCCAGGGCCTCCCGCACCGTGCCCCCCGTCACCGGACACCGCAGCCGATCCAGCAAGTGCTCGGATCGCACGTCCAGCAACCGGTCCAGTTCCTCAATGCTCCCCGCCCCGCGCCGGAGAACCTCCCCAAAGGACTCCCGCAGCGTCCGAACCGCCCGCTCCACCTTCCCCTTGTCCGACCCCTTCCCCGCCCGGCAGGCGTCCACCCCGAAACGACACATCCGCGCATACGCCGCATACGACCGGTTCAACACCGCCGTCGGCCCCGCTCCACGCGTTACCGCCGTCTTCGGGTTGTCGATCCGAACCCACAGCGGAACGCCCTCATACCGCTCGAACAACGCGTGATGCCCCGTGTGCCACGACAACTGCGTCTGGTCCTCGCTCGGCCAGCAGAACTTCGCCCGGCTATACGACAACGCCCCCAGCAACAACGCCAACTTCGGCCGCTTCGCCCCGATCGGAATCCGATCCTCGAACCAGTCGTGCTGCGCCTGAACCCCCGCCGGCGTCTCCACCCGACGGATCGCCCGCAGCCGCGGCTTCCCGTGCTTCCGCCGCACATGACGCACCACCGATTGGTAGCTCCCCGCATACCCGTAGTCCCGAACCAGCGCCTCGTAAATCAGGCGAACCTGGCACGGCGGCAGACCCTCCCCAAGAAGACGTCCGTCTCCCAGACGATCCTGGATCGCCTCCACCACCTCCTCATACCCATCCAGCGCCGTCGCTTTGCCGCCGCGACCATCCGGCCTGACTCCCTCCCCCAGACGCTTCAGCCGATACCGAACCGCGTTCTCCGTCACCCCCAGATCCTTCGCCAGACGCCTCACCGACGCCCCCCTCTCATGCATCCTGCTCGCCACCAGAATCTCGTCCAACGTCAACTTCATGCGCCCGTCCTCCAGCGCATGAATGGTCTCCCCGACCTCCCTCCCTCCCTCTCCAGCCTCCCTTCCCGCTGCGCAAAAGTTGGTGTCTCCCAACTGCGACTCTACGGCCGTCTCCTACATCTGCTGATCGGAACTGGGTGCGATAACCGGCTCGGCTGTTCGGAACTGGGTGCGATAGCCGGGTCGGTTGTTCGGAACTGGGTGCGATAACCGGGTCTGCTGCTCGGAACTGGGTGCGATAACCGGGTCTGCTGATCGGAACTGGGTGCGATAACCGGCTCGGCTGTTCGGAACTGGGTGCGATAGCCGGGTCGGTTGTTCGGAACTGGGTGCGATAACCGGGTCTGCTGCTCGGAACTGGGTGCGATAACCGGGTCTGCTGCTCGGAACTGGGTGCGATAACCGGCTCGGCTACCGGGATCTGGGGGCGACAGCGCAGTGCGTTCCGAGGCCGGCGGCCAGTTCTCACGGTGGGGGCCCGCCGTCGCGCGCCATCCTGCCCTTGGGGGGTACGGGCCGAGAAGGAAGCCATCCCGACGGTTGGGGTCTGCGCCGCCGCGGCCCTGCGGGCCGCTGTGCCGGCCCCCACCGGGAGAACTGGCCAGAGGTCGGCGTTCCCGTGCCTGCGCGTCATCCGCCCTGTTGGGGGCCGGCGCAACTGCATTTGCACAGCAACCGACCTGGAGGTCGGCGGCCAGTTCTCCCGGTGGGGCCCCCTCCCCGGCGGTGCCGCCTAGTGGTTCCCGCCCGCTAGCCCGCGAGGCCGAGGACGCGGGCGAGCTGGACCAGCGCGAGCCCCGAGATCACCGCCACCACCAGGGTTCCGAGGACGTTGGCGACGCGCGAGTTCCGGTACTTGCCCATGATCGCGGTCCGGTTCACCACCACGAGCAGCAGGATCAGGGCGAGCGGGAGGACGACCCCGTTGCCGGCCTGCGCGAGCAGGATGATCTGGTAGGGGGAGGCGCCGAGGAAGATGCCGCAGAACATCCCGGTCAGCAGGACGAAGCCCCACAGCAGGCGGATCCGGCCGCTCTTCAGGTCGGCTCCCCAGCCCAGCGCGCCGCCCGCGGCGTAGGCCGCGGCGAGCGGCGCGGTGATCGCCGAGGTGAGTCCGGCGGCGAACAGCCCGATGCCGAAGAACACCGGCGCGGCCCGTCCGAGGAGCGGTTCGAGCCGCGCCGCGACCGTGGCGGCATCCGCGGCGTCGGCGCCCTGCCCGAGCAGCGGGGAGGCGGCCACCACCACCGCCGCGGTGATGAGCCCGCCGAGCGCCACCGAAAACAGGGTGTCGTTCCGGCTCTCCCGGATGTTCTCGTCATTCCGCTTGCCGTCGGGCCAGCGCTCGAGGCTGGCGCTGGTGTGGAGGAAGAGGTTGTAGGAAACGACGGTGGTGCCGATCAGCGCCATCACGGTCAGCAGGGCTCCCGGCGGGATCCGCGGCACGAAGAGGCCGCTCAGCACTTCGCCGAGGCTCGGCGCGGTCAGGATCGCGATCAGGAGGAACACCACGCTCATCAGCCCCACCAGGAACACCAGCGCGTTCTGGATGACCTTGTAGACACCCGTCATCAGCAGGGCGCCCGCGAGGGACCCGACGATCAGGACCAGGAGCCCCGACGGCAACCCGGTGAGCAGGCTGAGGCCCAGCGAGGCCCCGAGCAGGTTGCCCGTCTGGAAGGCGGCGTTCCCGATCAGGATGGTGAACGCGATGAGGCCCAGGGCGGCCACCCGGATGACCGGGTTCGCCAAACTGTCGCGGATCGCCTCGGCGAGGCCGCGCCGGCTGGCGAGACCGACCCGCGCCGCCATGGTCTGGAGGACCGCCGTGGCGATCACCGAAAACAGCACCGCCCAGAGGAGGGTCATTCCGTAGCCGGCGCCAGCGCGGCTGGCGGTCACGACCGTTCCCGGTCCGATGAAGGCGGCGGCGACCAGGAAGCCCGGCCCGGGTTTGTAGCGGCGCATTTGTTATCCCCTGCGACCCCTAGCTGGAGAGGTCTTCCTGCATGGCGCGGGAGGCATTCCTCCCGGAGACGCCGTGAAGTCCACCGTAAGGGTATGTCCCCGGCCCGGCGAGGTAGAGCCCGGCGATCGGCATCCGGTGCCGGGCAAAGCCCGGGACGGGGCGGAGCGAGTAGAACTGGTCGAGGGTGGGTTCGCCCTGGTGGAAGCTCCCTTCGATCAGCCCGAAGCCGCGCTCGAGCGTCCGGGGAGTGAGCACCCGGGACGCGGTCACGAGGTCGGTCGCGCCGGGAAAGGCGCGTTCCAGCGCCCCGAGGGTCGCCTCCAGCACCCGTCCCCCGTCCGCGCCCTGCGGAACCGACTGGACGGTCGCCGCCAGCACCGCGCTTCCCCCCGGCGCCAGTTCCTGGTCGTGAACCGACGGAAAGGAAGCGAACACCAGCGGCTCGGAAGCGACCTCGCCGTACTTCACGGCGTCGGCCGCCCTCTCCAGATCGTCCATCCGGGCTCCGATCTGCACGACGCCGCCCATCCGCGGATCGTCCTCCGGCGCCGTCGCTCCGTCCCCGAGGCGGGGAAGCGCGGACAGCGCGAGCCCGACGCGCGCCGCCGTTCCCCGGTAGCGGATCTGTGAGACGTCGTGGACGAAGTCCGGCGTCAGCCTCCGCGCCCCGACCCAGCCGAGGAGGGTGGTTCCCGGGGCGGCGTCGGAGACGACCATGTCGCATCGCACTTCCCGGCCGTCGGCCAGCTCTACTCCGGTGACGCCCCCCCGACCGGCCGCGATCCGGCGCACGCCGCCGGACTCGGACTCGAAGTGGACCCCGGCGGCCTGCGCCGCCGCCCGCAGTGCCCGGCCGACCGCCGCCGAGCCGCCGCGGGCCGGACGGATCCAGGCGAGCGGCTCCTCATTCCCGAACGCGTGGAAATGGAGGAAGAGGCCGGCCGTCCCGGGAGCGCGCGGGCCGAGACGGGTGCCGGTGAGGATCGGGCCGGCGAGCGCCGCCTTGAGCGGTTCGCTTTCGAACCAGTCGTCGAGGAAATCCGCGAGCGCCATGGGGAGCGTGCGCAGGAGCCCGTTGACCCCTTTCGCCCCGAGTCCGAGCGCGGCGAAGGCGGCGGGGATCGCGTCGGGAAGCGTGGAATCGAGCTGGAGCGGTGGCTGCTCCAGCAACTTTCGCAAGAAGCCGGCGAACGCGCCCACCTCGGCCACGAACTCCGGAAAGCGCGCCGCGTCCCTCGCCGAAAGCCCGGCCACCGCGAGCCGGGCGTGCTCGGGGTCCCGGGGGAGCGCGAAAGATCCGCCGTCCCGTCCCCAGACGGTCAGCACCGGGTCCGGAGCGACCAGCTCCAGCCCGTGGCGGCCGAGCTCAAGATCCCCGGCCACCGCGGGATCGACCGAGGGCAGGGTCTCCGGAAACACCGGGAACTGAAATCCCGGTGCGATCTCGACGTTCGCGGCGACGCCTCCGGGACGCCCCGCCTCGCCGACCGCGAGCACCGAATGCCCGGCGCTCGCGAGATACGCGGCGGCGACGAGGGCGTCCGGTCCCCCGCCGATCGCGCAGACGTCGTAGGAATCCCGCATCAGACGACCCCCGCGGCCTGGAGCATGGCGTCGGCGCCCAGTTTCCCGGGCGCGCCCATGACCCCGCCGCCCGGGTGGGCGCCGGAGCCGCAGAGGAAGAGACCGCGGATCGGGGTGTGGAACTGGGCCCAGCCCGCCGCCGGACGCAGGAAGAAGAGCTGTTCGAGCCCGAGTTCGCCCTGGAAGATGTTGCCCTCGGTGAGCCCGGTGCGGCGCTCGATGTCGAGCGGGGTCAGCACCTGCCGCTCGAGGATGATGTTCGGGAGGTTCGGGGCGTACTCGGCGAGCGTTCGGATCACCGCGTCGCCGAAGGCGTCGCGCTGGGCGTCCCAGTCTCCCTCCTCGCCGTTCAGGTGGTACGGCGCGTACTGCACGAAGATGGACATGACGTGCTTCCCCGGGGGCGCCATCGAGGGGTCGATCATCGAGGGGATGAGGACGTCCAGGTAAGGGCTCCGGGAGAAGCGGCCGTACTTCGCGTCGTCGTAGGCGCGTTCCATCGTCTCCCGGTCGGGGCTGATCGAGATCGCGCCCCGGAGGTGCGGCCCGACCCCGGGCAGGGCGGTGAAATCCGGGAGCGCGTCGAGCGCCAGGTTGACCTTGCCGGAGGAACCGCGGAGCCGGTAGCGCCGGATGTCCCGGACGAAGTCCCCCGGCAACTCGTCGGCGTCGAGCAGCCGGAGGAAGGTGCGCTGGGGGTCGAGGCTCGAGCCCACCTGGTCGGCGTACACCTCCTCGCCGCCCTCGAGGACGACCCCGGCCACCCGTCCGCCGCTGGTCAGGATGCGCTGGACTCCGGCATTCGTGCGGATCTCGGCGCCGAAGCTGCGGGCGGCGTTCGCCAGCGCGTCCGCGACCCCGCCCATGCCGCCGCGCTGGAACCCCCACGAGCGCGACGCGCCGTCGATCTCCCCCATGTAGTGATGCAGCAGGACGTAGGCGGTGCCCGGCGAGGAGATGCCGAGGAAGGTTCCGATGATGCCGCTCGCGGACATGGTCGCCTTGAGGACGTCGGTCTCGAACCAGCGGTCGAGGTAGTCGCTCGCGCTCGCGGTCATGAGGCGCGCGAGTTCGTGAAAGCGCCGGTCCCCGAGCCCCGCGAAGTGCGAGGCCAACCCGACCAGACTGCGCAGTTCCCGGGGACGGACCGAGCCCACCCGCGGCGGACGCATCATGAGCAGGTCCCGGATCGCCCGGCTCAGGTGGTGCATCCGGAGGCCGAAGACCGGGTAGTTGTCGGCGTCCCGGCGCGAGAACTGGAGGAGCGACTCGCGGGTCTTCGCGGGGTCGTGCCAGCGGGTCAGCGCCCTCCCGTCCCGGAGCGGGGTGAAGGTGCCGTCGAGCGCCTGCAACTGCAGGCCGTGCCGCGCGAGGTCGAGGTCGTCGATGATCTGCGGCCGCAGCAGGCTGACCACGTACGAGAACACGGAGACCGTGAACCCCGGCAGGATCTCTTCGCTGAAGGTCGCCCCGCCCACCCGGTCGTTTTTTTCGACGAGCAGCACCCGCTGTCCGGCCCGCGCCAGGTAACCGGCCGCGATCAGGCCGTTGTGGCCGCCCCCGATGACGACGGCGTCGTAGCGGTTCAAGGGGAGACCTGGGGGATGGACCTGGGGGGTGGACCTGGATGGACCTGGGGGCTTTTGGAAGTTCGGGCGCCGCGGGCGCGAAAGCCGCGCGATCCTATCCCGGATTTCCCGTTCCGGAGGGCGCCGGAGAAGCGAACGCCCGGCCGATGTCACGGCGCGCGGGTCAGGGAAAGCTTCAGGGAGATCCTCAGGGAAACCCTCCGGGAGCCGCCACGTCGGTGAGGTGAAATGGGCGGCCGAATCGCGGCCCCGGCGTCCGGCGGAGAAGCCCGAAACGGCGCATCTCCCCGGCGCGCAGGGCGCCGAAGTGATCCATGCCCGTTTCGTCCCGGATCCTGCCGGCCCACGCTTCCGCCCGTCAGAAGTTTGTGAAGTGAGCGCCGAAACCGTGCTGGCGGCCCTCCGGTAGCGCCCGCGGGCGCCGCCGTTCTCGGCGCCGCGCGCCTGCTCAGGATTCCACCACCGACGGGCTCTCTCCGGCGTCCGCGAGCGCGTCATGGAGCACCTGGTCGGACAGCCGGAAACCGGTGTCCGCAAGGCGCTTCAGAAACGGAGCGACTTCGGAAACCAGCTCTTCACGCTTCGCTGCCATCAATATCCCCACGACCCCCACTACGGCGACGCCCGCGTTCCGCGCCCGCACTCTCCCGGCGGAGTCGTCCATCAGCAGCAGGCACCAATCGCGGCGGTCCCGCGCAAGCGCGAGGACACTTGCCTCTCCGCGCCCCAGCTTCCCGGTTGGTGCGTCCTCCACATCGACTTCCTCGACCAAGATCCAACCCGCGTCAATCGCGGCTCTCACTTCGGCCGCGCCCCAACGGCTGCCGCCGGCGCGAATTTCGTCCCGGACGACAGTGGTAACCGTGATTTGGCCGAACAACCGGCGAAGCAGATCGAAGGTGCCTGCCGACGCCAGCCCGATCAGCGGACTGGCGTCGGCGATGACGAGCGTGCGCTCCACTCGGCGAATGCTTCCGCTTCTTCGCGCAGTGAGCGGGCAGAGCCCTTCACGACGGGGATTCCGAGCCCGGAGACATGCTGCATGAACTCTGCTATCGAAATTCCCGAGATCTCTGCGGCGCGGCCGAGAGAAAGGCTCTCGCTGCGGTAGAGCGCCGTGGCGATCGCCAGCCGAACGCCCGGCTCACCGAGCAAAGAGTCGTCGCTGAGATGAACCAGCACGGCTTCGGGGTGGTTGCGTTTAAGTACCACGACCGGATCTCGCCGAGCGTCCCGCAAGGCTGCCGACGGATTGTTCTTGAGTTCTCGAACACTGACTGCTCTCATGATCTTGTGGTCCCTGTGTGTAGGAACATAACGCAGGAACGAAGTTGGTAGCAACCCTCCGGTCACCATGCCGCTGATGTGTGTCCTTGCATATTTGTAATCTTGCGTCAAAAATACAAGGATGATTCAACGACGGGTCGCGGCCGAAGTGCGTGAGGCGCTTCGCTGGCAACCGGCCGTCGCGCTGCTCGGCCCGCGCCAGGTGGGCAAGACCACCCTTGCGCAGCAGATCGGCCGCGAGGCGAACGCGGTGTATTTCGACCTTGAGGATCCGGACGACCGCGACAAGCTGCGGCAGGCCCGGGCTCTTTTCGACCGCTACGAAGACCGCCTCGTCATTCTCGACGAGATCCACCGGCTTCCGGATCTGTTGCTCTCGCTGCGCGGGGCGATCGACCGGGGACGAAGCCGCGGACGGCGCTCCGGGCGGTTCCTGATGCTCGGCTCGGCGTCCCTCGACGTGTTGCGGGAGACCGGCGAGACCCTCGCCGGGCGTATCGCGTATCGCGAACTCCTCCCGTTGGACATTCTGGAGATTCCGGGGGGGCCCGAACCGCAGGAGGCGCTCTTCATCCGCGGCGGCTATCCGGAAGCCTTTCTGGCGCCGTCCGACCTGGTCAGCTTTCGTGGGCGCCGCGACTTCATCCGCACCTATCTGGAACGCGAGCTGGCGTGGATGAACCCGCGGCTGCCCGCCGAAACGCTGAGTCGGCTCTGGACCATGCTGGCCCATGCGCAGGGCGCGCTTCTGAATGCCTCCCGGCTCGCCAGCTCGCTCGGCCTCGCCGTCCACACCGTCAACCGTTATCTGTCGGTGCTCAGCGATCTCCTGCTGGTTCGGAAACTGACGCCGGTGCGCGCCAACATCGGGAAGCGTCTGGTCAAGTCGCCGAAGGTCTATCTGCGGGACAGCGGATTCGTTCACGCCCTCTTGGAGCTGCCGTCCTTCGACGCGCTGGTCGGCCACCCGGTCACCGGGGCGTCCTGGGAGGGCTTCGTGATCGAGAACCTGCTGGCGGTGGCGCCCGACCGGACCCGCGCGGGTTTCTTCCGCACCGCCGCCGGCGCGGAGATGGACCTGGTGCTGGATTTCCCGAGCGGCGAGCGCTGGGCTGTCGAGATCAAGTGGAGCCGCGTCCCCCGGACGACCAAGGGCTTCCACCTGGCCCGGGAAGCCCTGAAGCCGGACCGGTGTTTCCTGGTGGGGACCGGCCCGGACCGCTATCCCGTGACGGACGAGGTCGAGGCCATCAGCCTCCAGGCATTGGCGGCGGAACTGCTGGTCCGCCGCAACCCGCTCGCGTCAGGTCCTGGATCCGACGCGTAGCAACCTCTGTGCCCTTAAGAACAGCTCCGAGGTGTCGGACACACCCTGCGCCTCTTCGAGGGTCGGCTGCAGCACTTGGTCGTGGAAGGACTGGCCGATGCACAGATGCCAACTAACTCTGGAATAGGCCCGCTGGAGTCCCGTGAACATCTCTTCGAGTCCAGCCGCTGGCTTCGGCGTTACCTTGGGCGAAAGGAACCAGATGTGGCGCTGCGCGAACCCGGCGAATGCCTCGAGAACCAGATGGGTTCTGAGCATCTTCCGCCGGACTGCCGGAATGGTGGCGTCCTTGCCGTTGCTCACGTACAACAACCCACCTTCGTGGAAGGCGGCGTCCAACGCATGGACGTGGACCTTGGGACCTGCGGTCATTCCGATCACATCAATCTCGGCTTGCTTCACGAGTTGCCGGACGGTTTTCGTGCCCTTGAAGACGTCAGCGCCGAATCTCTCCCGCATCTCGGTGAATCGGTTTTCCAGATGTTGCCAACCTTCGTCCGGTATCCCCTTGGTGGAGGCCTTCCAGTTGGTCTGCACAATCCAGCAGCCTTTTGTGTGACGCAGAAAGGAGTAGCCTAGGGACTCCAAGATCTCGATCTTCACAGCGTAGGCTTTTGGGACGCCCTACCCGTCCAACCGTGGATGAGCTGTCCTGGCCTTGTTACGGATGTGCCATTTGTGAAGCAAGGCCCTTTCGAGTCGATGCTAGCTGGCTGGCGCACGGGTCAACCCCCTATGAGTGCGTTCGCGTCGACCGGAAATCCCGCGGCACGCAATTCCCTGAGCAAGGCGAGCTTCCATCCGCCGTCCTCAAAAGCGATATACACAACGCCGGAATAGTCCGATGGAATTTCCAAGTCGCCTTTCGTTAGTGCGCAGACCCTGTCCCGCCCCAGCTTTCCAATGAAGAAACCAAGTTCGAAAATCACGTTCTGCCTCGCTCGCATGCTGATCTTGTCATCTTTAGAACGAAGCGCACCCGTATCGTCAGGCGTCAGCAAGACGATCGCGAATCTGACGTCGGCGTGATGTTCGAATTTCTCGATGATGGTTCTGCCCTTGCTGGCCTTCTCCGCCAAGATTATGGGCTCGATGCCCAGTCTTTGAAGCAGACTGCTTATGGTTTCCTTAGCGCCTTCATCGCGTCCATGAACGACAAACGCCTTTGCGACATCAGGAGGTTCTCTCGTTGCAGTGTCTTTGGACGCAGTAGTTGTGTTCCCGTCATCTTCCCAGTACTCTTCGATTTCTTCGATCATCGATTCGAGCATGGGCTCGGCACGCGATAGGCCATTCAGGTATGGAGTTTGCCAGTCTGACCTTATTCCAGTCACGAAAGCTATGGGCGTGTAGTGGATTTCCTTGAATTCTTCAAGGTGTCGCGACGTTGCTCCAAACGTATGTTCGATAGCGACCTCTGTATTCCTTTTCCACTTCTTGAACTCCTGAGAACGAGCCGGCAAATCCCTTAGCTCGGGTATTGCACCTAGCGCTTTCCGAAGGCGTTCCAAAGTCTTGGTCTTGCTTGGTCGGATCATTCCTTTCTATTCCTACGGCTAGGAAACCTTCAACGGACTATTGACTGCGCCAATTGAGTACAAGGTCGAGGTAATTCCGGGAGAACCGAAATTCGTCTCTTTCGCTCCGGTTCGTGTCCCGCGCCTTACGGAACCAGCGCCAGCCCCCACGGCGACGCGCCCACCGGGATGCGCGCGACCACTTCCAACGTCTCGGTATCCAGCACCGTCACGTCGTTCGACGGCCCGTTCGCCGTGTAGAGGAGGCTCCCGTCGAAGGAGAGCACGATTCCCCAGGGCCGCTCCCCCACCTCGACGTTCGCGGTGACCTCTCCCGAACCGAGATCCACCACGGAAACGGTCTTTGACCGGCCGTTCGCGACGTAGAGGGTCTGCGCATCCCGCGAGAGGGCGACCCCCATGCTCCGGGACCCCTCGGGGAGCGCGATGGTGCGGCTCACCCGGTTCTCGGCGACGACGATCTCGGCGACCGTGCCGTCAATTTCGGAAGACACGTAGGCGAACGTTCCGTCCGGAGTGAACACCAGATCCCGCGGCCGGTGCCCCACCGCGATCCGGGCGATCTCGTCCCCGGTCGAAGTGTCGAGCACCGTGACGTCGTGATCGGTCTCCCCGGTCACGTAGGCAAGCGTCCCGTCGGGGCTGATCCGCACCCCCTCGGGCTCCGCCCCCACCGGGACGGTGCGGATGATCTCGCCGGATTCCAGGTCCACGAGGCTCGCCTCGTCGGTGTCCTCGTTCGAAACGACGATCCGGGCGCCGTCGGGGGTGATGTCGAAGGTCTCGGGATCCGAGCCGCCGGGCAGTATCCGCGTCCGGACCTGCTCGCGGAGGTCCACTTCGGCGATCCCGTCGAAGCGCTTGTCGGGTTCGGCGCAGCCTTCCTCTTCCATCCAGGGCGGGCACTTGGGCGAACCCGAAACCGCGACGTAGGCCATCCCGCCGTCGGGCGAAGCGCGCACCCCGCGCGGCCGCCGCCCGACCTCGATTTCCGCCAACACCTCGTGGGTCGTCGTAGCGACGACGCTCAGCGTGCCGGCGTCTTCGTTGGTGACCAGCAGGAGCGGGCCGGCGGCCGGGTCAGAGGACGCCCCGGACTCCGCTCCCGCGGGGTCCGGCTCCCCCGACCCTCCGCAGCCGGCCGCGAAGATCCCCACGAAGATCCCCAGCAGCGCTGCGGAAAGGGGCGCGGCCCGCCGCATCAATTGTCGTTCCCGCCGGCGTCCGCGCCCGGCGGGAGCGCGAAAGTGAAGATGGACTGGCCCGCCGCCACCGAGATGTATTGCTGCCCGTCAAGCGCGAAGCTCATCGGGGCCGCCCGGATGCCGCCGCCCACGTAGAAGTCCCAGAGCGGCTCGCCGGTATCGGAATCCACCGCGAAGACGTTGCCCTCCTGGGTTCCGGAGATCACGAGCCCGCCGGCGGTGGCCAGTACCCCGGACACTGCGGGCGTCAACTGCTTGAACTCCCACTTCAGCTCTCCGGTCAGGGCGTCGAGCGCCCGGACCGCGCCGTAGGTCTCATCCGAGTCCGGCCTCCGCTCGCCGCCGCCGACGAAAGACGTCCCGGGCTCGTATTCGGCCTCGCTCTTGAAGTAGATGGAGGACATCTCCCGGGTCGGGACGAAGAGCGACATCCGGTCCGGGTCGTAGGCCGGGCTGTACCAGTTCGTCGAGCCGGCAAGGCTCGGCCACACCAGCGTGCCCTCCTCGCTCGGCGACGTCCCGGGAATGCGCACGGGCCGGCCGTTCTCGTCGATCCGCTCGGCCCAGGTCTGGGTCGCGTACTGGGTCGCCCGCAGGAACTGGCCCGTCTCGCGGTCGAGCACGTAGTAGAAGGCGTTGCGGTTCGCGAGGATGACCAGCTTCCGCATCGTGCCGTCCCACTCGGCGTCCACCAGCACCGGGATCTGGTTGGCGTCCCAGTCGTGGACGTCGTGCGGGGTGTACTGGAAGTACCAGCGCATTTCGCCGGTGTTCACGTCGAGTGCGACGAGGGAATCGGTATAGAGGTTGTCGCCGGGCCGGGAATCGCCGTTCCAGTCCGGGGCCGGATTCCCGGTCGGCCAGTAGAGGAGGCCGAGTTCGGGGTCATAGGAGCCGGTCAACCAGGTAGCCCCTCCTCCCGTCTTCCAACTGTCGCCGCCCCAGGTGTCGTTGCCCGGTTCCCCTTCGGCGGGGACGGACCACCAACGCCAGACCCGTTCGCCGGTCTCCGCGTCGTAGGCGTCGAGGAATCCGCGGACGCCGGCCTCGCCGCCGCTGATCCCCACGATGACCTTGCCGTCCACCGCGAGCGGCGCCGCCGTCACCGCGTAGCCGACCGCGTTGTCGGCGATCGGGACTTTCCAGCGGACGTCACCGTGCGTTCGATCCAGCGCGATCAACTGGGCGTCGAGCGTTCCGAAAAACACCGTGTCGCCGAGGATCGCGATCCCCCGGTTCGTCCGCGGGAAGCCGATGTTCAGCGTCTCTTCGGGGATGATCGGGTCGTAGCGCCACAGCCGCCGGCCGGTGTGGGCGTCGAGCGCGGCGATCGTGCTCGGGGGCTCGGCGATGTACATCACGCCGTCGACCACCAGCGGCGTGACCTCGACCCGGCCGATAGTTCCGGTCTGGTAGATCCACGCCGGCCGCAGCCCGGAGACGTTCTCCCTGGTGATCTGGTCGAGCCGGCTGAACCGCTCCGAGCGGTAGTTGCCGGAATACATGAGCCAGGCGTCGGGCTCGTCGGCGGCGTTCATGAGGCGCGAGTAGGACACCTGCCCCAGTGCCGGGGCCGCGATCAGAGTGATGAGGGCAAGGGTCCCCCAGAGTCTCAGACGGGTCATTCGGGGTCTCCTTCCGGGCCGCGGAGGGTCGCGAGGTAGGCGACCAGATCGTCGAGCTCCTCGTCGGTGAAGTCGGCGTAACTCATCATCATGCTTTCTTCGGGGAGCAACTGGAATTCCCGCAGTTGGCGCTTGCGGAACGAGCGGTGCCGGCCGGCTTCGTCGATCACCTGAATCGTGAAGGTGTCCTCGGCCACCCGCACGCCCATGACGGTGCGGCTGTTCGCGTCCTCGATGAGCACCGTCCGGAAACGGGGGTTCACGACCTTCGGCGGATCCATGACGGATTCGCGAAGGTAGGCGCTGCCGCGCAGCAGGCCGACGTCGGAAAGATCCGGACCCAGCGCCATGCCCTCGCCGTTCACGATGTGGCAGGTCGAGCAGAGCGTCATGTCGTAGAGCTCGCGGCCCGCCACCGGATCGCCCGGCAGGTCCTCGCGGGGCGCAACGCCCAGCGACCGGACGTAGGCGGCGACGTTTCGGATTTCCCTGGTGTTCAGCGAGCCGTGGCCCGGCATGTCGGTGCCGGCGATGCCGTTGTCCACGATCTCGAGGAGCGCGTCGTCTTCGGTGGATCGCCGCAGGTTCTCGCGCATCAGGTTCGGTCCCTCGCCCCCGGTGCCGCCGAGTCCGTGGCAGCGGGCGCAATGAATCTCGAAGACGCGTGTCCCGTGGACAACGTCCTCGGGGCTCGTGTCGGCGAGCGGCTGGGCGGCCGCCGGTGCGGCGAGCAGCAAGGTGGCGAGGAGCGCGAACCGACTGGGTCCCTCTTTGCGCATGGATGTCTATCCTCCGGTGTGGCGCACTGTAACAAGGGTTTCGGCCGGAGAGCCGATCTTCAGACCGGCCCGGCGGCCCGCAGGGCAGGGAACGCCGGCCTTCAGACCCGCACCGCGGCCCGCAGGGCCAGAGGCACGCGGGCCAATCCAATGGAACGGCACGGCGGCCCGCAGGGCCGCGACCCACGCAGGCCAATCCCGTGGATGGCCCGCTGCACCGCCCCCCAAGAGCACATCACCGTTGCCCGGATGCAGGCATGAAGTCATAATCCTGACATCATGCCTGCTAGCCAACTCACGATCCGCAATGTGGACGAAGACCTCTCACAACGTCTGCGCGCCATCAGCGCCGCGGCCGGTGAGAGCCTGAACGCCACGGTTCTCCGCATTCTCCGCGATTCCGTGGGAGTGGACGCCCGCCGCGAGCGTCTGCTCCGCTATATGGACTGGACCGACGAAGAGGCGGAGGAGTTCAACGCCGTACTTCGAGAGATGCGAGGCAAGGATCCCGGCTATCCACGCATGCCGTGATGGGCGGCCCCGATGATCCTGAATTCCCACATCGTCCTCGATACAAGCGCATATTCGTATTTCCGCCGCGGCCACACCGAAATCGCTGACCTGATCAGGCGTGCGAAGATCGTGTCCGTGCCGGCCGTCGTCTTGGGCGAACTCGAAGCCGGCTTCGAAATCGGACGACGGGCGGCCGCGAACCGACAGTCCCTTGCCGACTTTCTTGAGGAGCCGTGGGTTGAGGTCGTGGATACAACCCGCGCATCCGTCCGCTTCTTTGCCCGAATCTTCGCCGACACGCGCCGGGTGGGATCGGCCCCCTCGACCAACGACATGTGGATCGCGGCCGCCACCATGGAGTGCGGAGGGCACCTCCTGACCTTCGACCGGTACTTCGAGCGCATCCCCGGGCTGGAGCACACGCTTCTCGCGGCGTGACCCCACGGTCCCGCAACTGACTAACATCTTCACCCCCGCCCCCCGGGGCGGAACCGGAGATGGCCCGCGGCACCCCCTTCCACCCCCGTACCCAAGCGCTCTGCTCCAGCCTGCGCTGGAAGGAGTGGGCCGGGTACTTCGTGGTGAACGCCTTCGACACGTTCCACGATCCCGAGTACCACGCGGTGCGGTCGGGCGCGGCGCTGATCGACGTCTCTCCGCTCTACAAGTACAACTTCGTCGGGCCGGACGCCACCGCGCTCACCGATCGGCTGATCACCCGGAACGTGAAGCGTTCGCGCATAGGGCAGGTGCTCTATTCCGGCTGGTGCGACGAGCGCGGCAAGCTGCTGCAGGACGGCTGCTTCCAACGGTTCGCGACGGACTTCGTGCGCGCCACCGCGGTGGATCCGGCGCTCGTCTGGTTCGAGCGGGTGGCGGTGGGAATGGATGTCCGGATCGAGGAGGTCTCGGAGGAGCTCGGGGCACTCGCGCTCCAGGGGCCGACGTCGTGCCAGATCCTGAACGTGCTCGCGGACGCGGACCTTCCCGACCTTTCCGACCTGGGCTTCTTCCGGCTCCGCGAGGTGCGCCTCGGCGGGATCCCGGTGGTCGTAACCCGCACCGGATACACCGGCGATCTGGGCTACGAGCTCTGGGTGGACCGGGAGGCGGCGGTCGCCCTCTGGGACCTGCTGCTCGAAGCGGGCGAGCCCCGCGGCCTGGTGCCCGCGGGAATGCTGGCGCTCGACCGAGCCCGCGTCGAGGCCGGCTTCCCCCTCATCGAGGTGGACTTCTGGAACGCGGACTTCGCGCTCACCGAGGCGCAAAAATCCACGCCCTACGAGATGGGACTCGGCTGGGCGGTGAGCGCGAAGAAGGGACCGTTCATCGGCCAGGGACCGCTCATGGCCGAACGGGCCCGCGGGCCGGGGCGGTTTTTCGTGGGGATCGAGACCTCGATCATGGAAATCGAGCGCCTTTTTGCTTTGGATGACCTCGCCCCCGACGTCGGCGAGGAAGTCAATCGGGACGGCGTTCCCCTCTATTCGGGAGGACAGCAGGTCGGCCGGGCGACGAGCGTCTGCTGGTCGCCGCTCCTCAAACGGCAACTGGCGCTCGCCACCGTGCAGCGGGGATACGAGGCGCCGGGCACTCCGCTCGATATCGAGGTGACCGTGGAATACACCCGGCGACGGGCGCGCTCGCGGGTGGCGGCAATGCCTTTCTTCGATCCGCCGAGGAAGCGGGCCACTCCGGCCGCAGGTTGACGAAGGTGGCGTCCGAGGCGGCGTACGCCGACGCCCGCCCGCCCGCTCCGGCCGGGGCGAAAACGCTCCCTGCCCGTTATTACTGCGATCCGGTGGTCTTCGAACGCGAGGGAGAACGGATCCACCGGGCGATGTGGAACGCGGCCTGCCCGGCGGAGGATCTCTTGGAACCGGGCGACTACCGGCTGGTGGAGATCGCGGGCGATTCGCTGATCGTGGTGCGAGGCCAGGACGGAGTGATCCGGGCGCACCACAACGTCTGCCGGCACCGCGGCACCCGGCTGGTGGAGGCCGACGCGGGGTGTCTTGCCGGCTCGATCCAGTGTCCGTACCACGCCTGGACCTATGGCTTGGACGGCCAGCTCCGGCGGGCGCCGCACATGGACCGCGTGGAGGGGTTTTCGGTTTCGGACTACCCGCTGGCCTCCGCCGCCTGCGAGGAATGGGCCGGGATCGTCTTCGTGCGGGTGGCGGGTGAGGGCCCGGACCTGGTGGAGCAGCTCGGGCCGGCGGCCCCGCGGCTTGTTCCGTGGGGCGTCGCTGCGCTGCGGTCCGCCCACACCGAGCATTACGACCTGAAGGCGAACTGGAAGCTCGTGGTCCAGAACTTCTCCGAGTGCCTCCACTGCCCGGTGATCCATCCGCAGCTCCAGCGTTTTTCGCACTACCTGAGCGGCGAGAACTATCCGGTCACTCCCGGCGCGATCGGATCGGCGATGGACCTCGCGGACGGGATCGAGACCCTTTCCACCGACGGGAAGCTGGTGGGAGAGCCCCTGCCGGAGCTTTCAGCGGCGGACCGGCGCCTGGTCGCCTACGACATCCTGCTGCCGAACGCGATGCTCTGCCTGCATCCGGACTACGTGGTGCGCTACCTGATGCGCCCCCTCGGCGTGGGCCGCACCACCATTCGCTGCGACTGGCTGTTCAGCGAGGAGACGCTCGCGGGAGAAGCGTTCGACCCCGCGCGCGCCGTCGAGTTCTGGCACGCCACGAACCTCCAGGATTGGCACGTCTCCGAACTCGCCCAGCGGGGCATCGCCTCCTCCGCCTACCGCCCCGGTCCCTACTCGAACCGCGAAGACCAGCTCTGGCAGATCGACCACCTGATCCTGGAACGCCTCGGCGACGGGTAGGCAGGGACCGCCGGTGTTCACACCGGCACCGCGGCGCGCAGGGTCGAGAAATCGCGCATCGCCAACCGAGAAAAAGCGCATGGAGCGCCGGTCTCCGACCGGCATCGCGCGGGAGCGCGAAACCAGCCCCAATGACGCCGCGCCCTACCAACGTGAGGGCCGGCAGCGCGCGCCGAAAGGCGGACAAAACCGCGGACGGCTGACCCGCATGGAGCGCCGGTCTCCGACCGGCATCGCGCGGGAGCGCGAAACCAGCGCCAATGACGCCGCGCCCCGCCAACGTAGGGGCCGGCAGCGCCCGCCGAAAGGCGGGCAAAACCGCGTTACGAGCGAGGCGAGCGCCCTATGCTTGGCGCATGCGAGTCACGGTTTCCCTGGAAGACCGACTTGCGGAGGACGTGCGGCGGGAAGCCACGGCCCAAGGCTTGAGTGTGAGTGCCTTTATTGCCAGGATCGTGGACGACGCCCTGAAGCGCCCGGAACCCACCCACGTCAAGCCGTTTCGATTGATCACCGTCGGCGGCGAAGGCCTGCGCCCGGGGATTGACCTCGACCATCCGCGCGAACTCGAGACCGGCGACGACGAAACGCGCTACGGCTGACGGGAGCCCTCGGCGACATGTTGCTCCCCGCCCCGGTCCCTACTCGAACCGCGAAGACCAGCTCCGGCAGATCGACCGGTTGATCCTTGAACGTCTCGGCGAGGCGTAGGCAGGCAGGGACCGCCGGTGTTCAGATCAGACCGGCACCGCGGGGCGCAGGGCCGCGAATCCGCGTACCGCTGATTGCGAAGGAGCGCGGAGACGGCGGAGCGCCGGTCTCCGACCGGCATCGCGCGGGAGCGCGAAACCAGCGCCGATGACGCCGCGCCCTACTCGAACCGCGAAGACCAGCTCTGGCAGATCGACCGGCTCATTCTGGAACGGCTCGGCGAAGCGTAGGCATCCCGGGACCGCCGGCCGGCTCTCCCAATAGGCGCCCTCAGCTCCCGCGCGCATAGACTGGCTGCGAGCGTTTCCGAGCCATGGCCGAGTCTGTCCGCGCCTCGCGAGCCGGATCCGCGCTGCTCGCGACGGCCCTGATCGTCGCCCCGATCCTCGCCTGTGCCGCGGGCGGTGTCCCCGGGCTGCCTCCACCGGGGACACCGGGGTGGGTTTCGCTGTTACTCCCGGCCGGCGGCCGGCTGAATCTCCTCGTCGTGCAGCCGCCGGGGCCCGCCAAGGGAGTCGTGGTGGCGTTCCCGTGGGGCGCGGGTGACGCGGGCCTCCTCGCGGGGCTGGTCGAAACCTACTGGGACGAGGCAGCGCCCGCGGCCGGCTACGCCGTCGTCGGCGTCGAGATCTACGGTCCGGGACTCGCCGAGAGCGCCTCGGACGTCGTGCCCCTCCTGCTGGAGTGGATCGAGGAAAACCTGCCGGAGGCGGCCGGCGAAATTGTCCTCACGGGGGCCTCCGCGGGAGGAGTCGGGGTCTTTCACGCGGCGCTGGCGATGCCGGGCCGGGTGGCCGCGATCCTCGCGATGCCGGGGCGCACCTCCGGGGAAGCCTCGCTGGAGTCGCTGGCCGGGGTGCCGGTCCTGCTCATGGTCGGGGAACACGATCGGAACTGGGTGACCGGGTCGGAGTCCACGGCCGAGCGCCTCCGGGCGGCCGGCGCGAAGGTGACGCTGGAGGTGGTCCCGGGACAGGGGCACGTGCTCCGCCTTCCCGAGCAGATGCTGGTTCGGTGGATCGAAGAAGCGCGGCATCGGAAATCGGCCGACACCGGGATTTCGGCGCTTCAGGCGCGCCGGCGAGGTCACTGAGCCACCCGGGAAGTCCTGCCCGTCGACGGTCCCGGGATGCTTCCTTGGCGAGCACATTCCCCGAAATCCGCATTACTGATGCTGGAAAACCAGGATTGTCCGCAGATGTTATGCTGAAAACGGCACTCTCGTGAGGAACTCCGCCCTCTTACCTCGCCGCCTCGACCTCGCGCGCGATTTGTCCCGCCGCTCGGTCTTCCTGTTCGGACCGCGCCAGACGGGCAAAACTACCTGGCTCCGCCAGCGCTACCCCGATTCGCCGTGGTTCAACCTGCTTCACGGGGATGTGTTTTTGCGCCTTTCCCGCGAGCCCGGGCGTCTGCGCCAGGAGCTGGCGAGCACCAATGCCGAATCCGGTCCGGTGGTCATCGACGAAATCCAGAAACTGCCGAGCCTGCTCGACGAGGTGCACGATCTCATCGAGAGCCGCGGTTTCCAGTTCGTCCTCGCGGCGAGCAGCCCCGCCAAACTGCGGCGCGGCGGAGTGAACCTGTTGGGCGGCCGGGCACGGACCCGGCGGATGTATCCGTTCGTTTCCGCAGAGGTGCCCGATTGGGACCTGCTGCGGGCGATCAACTTCGGCGGGATTCCCTCCGTCTATTTCTCAGATGAGCCGATGGAGGATCTCCGCGCCTACTGCGGGAACTACCTGCGGCTGGAGATCCAGGCGGAGGGTCTGGTGCGCGGAGTCGAACCCTTCTCGCGGTTCTTGACCGTTGCCGGCGCGAGCTACGCGCAGTCCATCGTGTTTGAGCGGTTGGCGTCCGACGCGGCCGTCCCGGCGCGAACCGTCCGGGAATACTTCCAGGTGATCGAGGACACCTTGCTCGGTACGCTGCTGCCGCCGTTCTCACCCCGCAAGGCGCGCCGCAAGCCGGTTTCCCGCAGCAAGCTCTTCTTCTTCGATGTTGGGGTCGCCAATGCGCTGGCATCCATGGACAGGATCCAGCCTGGCAGCCCGATGTTCGGCCCTGCTCTTGAGCAGCTCGTCTTCTGCGAGTTGAGCGCCTGGCTCGCCTATGCCCGCGACCCGCGGCCGCTCAGCTACTGGAGGACGGAGGACGGCTCCGAGGTGGATTTCGTGGTCGGCGACGAGGTGGCGATCGAAGTGAAGGCCAGCAGTTCGGTTACGTCGCGTGATCTGAACGGCTTACGCCGGCTGGCGGTGGAGACCCCGCTCCGGCGCCAGATCGTGGTCTGCCGCGAGCCCGCGCCACGGATCGTGGACGGGATCAGGATTCTTCCGATCAGGGATTTCCTGGGGTCCCTCTGGGAAGGCGAACTCCTCGCTTGATTGGGCAATTTTGCCGCCCCGTCGGTCCAGGTCGGGGGGCGGTGGTCAGCTCCGGTCCCGGTCGCGGGCCGCGAGGATGACCGAGGGGGGAACCCGGCTTTCAGCCGCTCCCGCGCGCTCCCGGACCCCTTCCAGCCAATCGGCAATGGACGAAAGGACGCAATCCGTTCCAGCTCGCAACGCAGAAACTCCTGCATGGACTGCCACTTCCGCTCCGCGCGCGCGGCGAGTTCGTCGCGCACCCGCTCGGGGACGTTGCGGACGGTGATCTGGACTGACACGACTGCGTTCGGCCATCACTAGCAGTACTTCGTAGTCGAAATTCAGCGCGGGTGGTCAGGGTGCGGAAAGATGCAGCCGATCGCGTCGATGTCCGCGTCGGTGAAGAAGGCATCGCTATCGCCATGGCGCTTGTGGAACGTCAAAGGAACGCTCATCGGAACACCGTGGGTCTTCTCGGAGTCTCGATCTCCCGCCTCGGATGCGTGCTTCATTCCCAGAACATGCGCCAGTTCGTGGATGACCGTCTCTGATTCCCGATCTCCCCGATAGCCCTGGCACGAGACTTCCGGTTTAAAGAAGTGTCGATTGAACGTGATCAATGCTTCGCCAAGATGAGCGTTCATCGGGCTCCCGGCCCATTCGGGACACTCGGGAGTGCCCCAGCCGGGCGTGCCGGGTTCATCGCGGGTCCTGATTCCGATGACCACATCGGTCGGCGGGCCGTCCGGCTCGATCACCCGGTATCCCAATCGGGCTTCAATTCGGTTCGCGACGTCCCGGAGAGGGTGAAGCACTTCTTCTTCTAGGAAATTCGGACGCCCGATCCGAACCCCGCCCGCCCTGATGCCTTCGGCATCGAACTCAAACCGGAACGGCGAATCCGGATTCCAGTCGTTGACCAGGCGCGCTCCGTAACCCAACCCCAGCATGCGCGTGGCTTCGCAGTCCGGCGAGGAAGAAAACTGGTCTCTTCGTGGGTCCAGGCCGACGGCGAACCGAAGGCGACTGCAGACGCTGCCCGCTGCGTTGTAGATCTTCGCCGTTCCGGCGGTCTTGTCGGCTTTCTCCGTCACCACGTACTCGTTCCACTCTTTTTCTCCCAGAACGGTGGTGCCCTCCTTCACGAACGCGCCATCGGGGAATCCTTCGAAACTCACAGCCCACTCCAGCGCCAGCACGTCCCCCGGCGCCACGAACCACTGGAACGGCGATGCTTGATTGCAGGTGAAGAAGTGAGCTCTTCCCGTTCGCGGTGCCGCCGCCATGCCCGCCAGCCCCATGGACCAGTCGCTGGTCAGTCGGCTCTCGTCGGCACCGGCCACAGCGCGGACGCGGAGGTAGGCATTCGTCCCGGTGGGGAGCGGATGCCGACGGTAGAAGGTCTGGTCGGCATTTCGTGAGATTACGTCGTCCTGTGCGTCGAAGGATTCGCCGGCGCTGAACTGGACGTCGTACCCCTCTGCGCCCGCCACGGCATCCCAGCTCCACTCGATGAAATCGGCCCCAGAACTCGACACATGCAGATTGGTGGGGACACCGGGCGGCCTGGCCTCTGGTTCCGGTGCCGAATCTGGCGAGGGCACAGGCGTCGCCGGCGAAGAATCCTTGCCGCAAGCCGCGATAGCTAGGCTGCCGGCCAGGAAGAACGCGGGCAGCACAGCCCAGCCGCAGGAACGCGGAAATTGCTTGCAGGTGACGTTCGTGGTCGCATTCATACGCGTTTCGCCGCCTGCGGCGGCGATGCCGGCCTGAAGGCCAGCGGTCCCTGACCCGCGCCGCCGTCAGATGGTCTGGTTACCCGTGCCCCGGACTGGCGGATCTCCGAACTCTCCCAGAAGGGCACTGCATCCAGCCTCTACCGCCCCGACCCCTACTCGTACTGCGAGGATCCGCTACGGCAGATCGATCGGTTGATCCTGGAACGGCTCGGCGACGGGTAGGGACCGCCGGTCTTCGGACCGGTATCGCCCGCCCAGCACAGAACCACTGTGCACGATGACAACGCTAACAGCTGCTGGTTGCGTCGACGCGATGAAGGAGGCTAGGGGCCCCAAGTATCGGCGGTACGCGATGGCGACGGTTCGGATACAAAGTGACTTCTACCATACTTGGATATGTAATACATAACCGAGCGCTCCGCGATGTCTTTCATGACTTTGGCCATTTCATCTACTGACCACCTTTGTTCGCGAAAATAGAAACTGCCTCGATTAAACCGACCGCTTCCTTCGCTATGGAGATGCGTGACGTTCAACTCGCCGAACATAGCCATGGTCGTTACCCGATCGAGTATCGACGAAACTTGTTCAAAGTCACAACCATAGCCGAAGCATACGAACGGAAATATGCTCTCCCGCAAGAGTGCTGCGCGCAGCCCGATCAGATTCTTACCTAAACGCTCGATGGCATTTCCACGTGCCTGTTTGGAAAGCCCCTCCTTCCTGCGTCGGTCATTCGTTCCTTGATTCTTGACCTCCGCGATTAAGATGGGATAGATCCCGTCGTCTGCGCTCCTCGCGCGAATGTGAAGAATCCCACCGTCTGGCCGAATCGAGCTAGAATCGAAATGACAATGAAACTCTATCGCGGGAAACGTATGTCGTAGAGTCGCGACGATGTCCTTCAAGTACCACTGCTTCCTGTGTCCCATGGATAACTCCCCTGCGAATCGGCTCTCGATATGCGCCTCCACTTGCCGAAGCGCTCGGATGAGATCCGATTCCTGCTTTTTTGCCGTCGTATTTATGACCGTACCGGACCTCTGTATACGCAACTGGTCGCTTCTCGCCATCAGCTACACCTCCGTTCTAACAGAAACAGTTGTTCCTTTACATGAACTGATCGATTTTTGAAATTCCGACTACCTCGAAACGCGTTATACGGCACTTCGATGACCCGGACGGATCCTAGCCGTTCAAGCAATCGGCGCATTTGCTCGGGTGCGATGAATCCCTCGTTGTTAAACGAGACTAGCAAGAATGGTGCGTCCAGGGATTCCAGCAGGTCAGCCAGAAGCAACATGGACTTGGCACGGACGTTGTACCCCGATCGCTGCCAATCAGTTGGGATACCGGAGACTCTACTTATTCTTTCCGGGCGCTCATACCGAACGATCAAATCAAGCATGAAGTAGTTCGACCCATACGGATGTTGATTGTACGGCGGGTCGATATACGCCAGATCCAACGAGCGCAAGCGCTTGGCCACTGTATTGGTGTCGCCTCGTTCAATCTGGCATTCGCATTCAAAGTTGCTCAGAACAGGCGGTTCTAGAACGATGTCGCCTGTAATGCGGCTCAGAGCATCAGCTCCCGTACCACCGAATCGACCCACGCGCGTACGTCGATCCTTGTAGAACCCTTTGAAGACACCGGCCGTGTTTGCACGAATTGACGCCTGACTGAGAAGTGGCCCCAGAAGCATTTCTTTCACGTCGATAGGGAGGTCGTCGATAAGCCGACGATAGTTGTCGAGGCGTCTGGCGTTGCTCGGTGTGTAAAACGCACGATCTACTGTGGTTATCCGGGTTGCGTCGCGAGGAGAGTAGAGTCCTTCGATGAATCCGGGTGGTAAATGCGCAGTGAGTACGGTGTTATTGAGATGGGCAGCAGCGTCGGCGAGATAGGGGAGATCAACTGTGTTCTTGTTCCGGAGGTAGCAGCGACTAGTTACTTCCGCGTATTGTTCAATGTCGTTTGTGACAAGGAAATCAGCATGAGCCTTCAAGAATCTAGAAACGACGCCGGACCCGCTGAACGCGTCGAACACACGAAGTCGAGACTTACCCAACCGACGTTTCACCGTATCAACGGCACGACCGATGTGGCCAAGCAGCGCGCGCTTGTTTCCAATGTAAGTGATGAGTTGGCGCGACAGATACGAAGGATCCTCTGAGGCGGAATCGGCCGGCCATAGAGTCAGCGGGGGACTTCCGGCGGCTAGAGGCATTGATGAAGGGAGGCGCGGACCAGGGGCGGTGGGTCAGCGGAGATCGTTACGGAGTCGGAACACGGTCGCTTAGGCGCTAATGAGAGAACAGTAGGCCTTATGGCGTGTTGCGGGCGGCGCGCTATGCCGCGTGAGTGGCGCGGGGGGCGAAGGGTCGAATGCCTGTGGAGATCTTGGGCGCGAGAGACAGCGAGTCGCGGGCGTGGGGCAAGTAGTGGAGGGCGGAGGACTCTCGTGCGGTGGAGACCCTGTTCGCATGCGTGGGCGGTCGTGAGCGCTGCGGCGCCGGGATGTTCCTTCATGCATCTCCCGCAGATGACGACAACGTCGGACTGAGCCACGCCGCGAGCTTCCATAGCAGCCGAAGGTAGGACTTTATGTCCGCCGGAGAAAGGGATGCTCTGTAGGTCAAGGTGGGGACGATTCTGGAGGTAGTTGGCGAGACTGAAGCCGCCGATCCCGCTGTCGCGCGGCAGAGCGGAGATTAACGGGACGGCGTCATGCCTGCATACTGGTTCCCCGTCGATCCTGGAGGGACCCGGACCGCCCCCGCAATCCCCTGACCGTCGAGGACGCGGCTGGCGTCGAACGCTCGCTCTCCAGCACCCGTTAGAGCTCGGTCTGTGTCGCCGCGAGGCGTTCCCGCAGGATCCCGTGCGCCACCCGCATCTGGTCGGTCGGGGGGAAGTCGTGGCTCGCTACCGCGCCGGCGACGTAGGCGATCCGCCCCGCAAGCTGCGCCGGCCAACGGATCTGGTCCCGGCTGGTTTCGATGAGGAGTTCAACCGTCGCTGGCCGGGATGGAAGCTCGCCTCCAGGGTCAGCGGGGCGTCGGGCTCCGCCCCCGGGGCCCCGCCGCCGGCCACCAGCGCGGCGAAGGCAGCGGGGCCCCAACGCTTCACCGCGAGCCGGGTTCCTTCCCTTCCACCCGAACGATGCCGGGCATCCCTTCGGCGTCGAGGGTGGCGTTCACGCCGGTCAGGCCGGACTCCACGATGTCGGCGAATTCCGCGGTGCGGGCCTCCAGCCGCTCGCGGAGCCGGTCATAGACCTCCCGCATCTGGTCGGTCGGGGGGAAGTCGTTGCTCGCCACCGCGCCGGCGAGGTAGGTGATCCGCCCCGCGAGTTGCGTCGGCCAACGGATCCGGTCCTGGCCGGTTCCGGTGACGAGGAGCTGGATCAACTGTTCCTCCACCGCGAGCAGCGAGCCGTCGAGCCCGTCCACCACCGAGGCGATGGATTCGACCCGCCCGGCCTCCTCGGCCACCATCTTCAAGTCGAGCACCTGACGACGTAGCCACTCGATCTCGTTCACCATCCCGGCCACGGTTTCGAGGTCGGCCCGCAGCATGCGGAGCAGTGCGGTCTGCGCAGCGATGTCCTCCATCGAGCCCTCGCTCTTCGGGTCCTTCCGCACCTCGAGGGGCGCCGTCTGCTCGGTGTCCCCGACCTTCAGCGCCACGGTGTACTCCCCGGGCGGGGCGAGGATCGAGATCCGGCCGATCTGCCCCTCGCGGGTCCGCTCCTCGTCGAGGTCCACCCAATCGGCGAAGCGGGGCTTCGTCCGCAGCACTGCCTTGGTCGAGGCTTCCTCCCGAAGATCCCAGTACATCCGGTTCAGGCCGACTTCTCCCTCCGCCTCGAGGGTGCGGATCGTCTCCCCGCCGGCGTTTCTGATCTCGATGGAAACATCCTCGGTCGCCTCGTCCAGCCAGAAGCTGATCGGGGCGCCGTAGGGAGGGTTCTCGCCGGCGGACCAGTCGTCGAACTGGGCGAACGGCGCGGTCAGGGGATGGAACCGATAGGCCCCCCGGGGCTGGAACAGGTGGACGCTCGCGGCCTCCACCTCGTCGGTCCACTGCTGGAGCGGCGCGATGTCGTCCATGATCCAGAAGCCGCGTCCGTAGGTCCCGACCACCAGATCGCCGAAGTGCTCCTGCACCGTGATCCAGTACATCGGGCTCGGTGGCAGCCCGCCCGTGAGCCGCTGCCAGTTGTCCCCGTCGTCGAAGCTCACGTAGAGAAAGTTCTCGGTCCCGAGGTAGAGGAGCCCGGGCCGGACCGGGTCTTCCCGCACGTTGCGGGTGTAGCTGAGCGGGCTGTCCGCCACGCCGTTGACGATCCTGGTCCACGACTCTCCGAAGTCCTCGGTCCGGTACACGTACGGCTCGAAGTTGCCCACCTGGTGGGCTTCGACGGTCATGTACGCCTTGCCGGCCTCCCACTTCGAGGCGTCGATGTTGCGCACCACCCCGTCCACCGGCATGTCGGGCACGTTCGCGGTGACATCGGTCCAGTTGGCGCCGCCGTCCCTGGTCAGGTGGATCATCCCGTCGTTGGTGCCGGCCCAGATCACGCCCTCGGTAACCGGGCTCTCGTCGATCGCGTAGATCACGCAGCAGAACTCGACCCCGATGTTGTCCGGAGTCAGACCGCCGGAGATGGTCTGGCGGGACTTGTCATTGGTGGTCAGGTCGGGGCTGGCTTCCTCCCAGCTCTGGCCTCCGTTGGTGGTCCGGTGCACATGCTGGCTGCCGACATAGACGGTGTTGCGGTCGTGCGGCGAGATCAGTAGCGGGAAGACCCACTGGAAGCGGTAGCGCAGACCCTCGGCCGGCCAGCCGAGGGTGCTTTCCGGCCACACCTCGAGCTGGCGGAATTGCCGGGTGCGCTCGTCGTAGCGAACCACGATCCCGCCGGCGGCGCCAGCGCCCGAAGCGCTCGACCAGATGATGTTCGGATCCTCGGGATCGGGCGTCGCGAAGCCGCTTTCGCCCCCGCCGACTCCGTGCCACATCCCGCGGGGAATGCCACTGCCGAAGAACCCTCCGGTGAACGCCCGGCTGGGCCCCCGGGTCGAGGGGCCGTCCTGCCGGTTCCCGAGCACGTTGTAGGGGATGTCGTTGTCCACCGTCACGTGGTACATCTGGGCGAGCGGCAACTGGATCTTGAACCACGAGGCGCCCCGGTTCCGCGAGATGGATACCCCTCCGTCGTGCGCGACCGCCATCCGGTCGCCGTCGGTGTGGTCGATCCAGATGTCGTGGTGGTCCCAGCCCGGCGCTTCATCGCGGCCGTGCACCCGGTGCGACTTGCCGGCATCCAGGGTCGAGGCGAAGGACGAGGTGAGGAAGTAGGCCTCGTCCTTGTCGTCCGGCGCCGCTCCGCAGCGGGAGTAGTAGGCGTTTCTGCCCGCAAGGTCCCGGTTGTGGGTCTGGAGCGTCCAGGTCTTCGCACCGTCGCTCGTCGCCCACAGCTCTCCGCTCTCGGCTTCTTCGCCGGCGTAGGAGACCCCGTCCGCCGTCTCGATCAACGCAAACACCCGCCGGGAGTCCGACTTGCTCATGCAAAGCGCGATCTTCCCCACGTCCAGCTTCGGAAGGCCGTTGCCTTCGAGCTTCGTCCAGGTGCCGCCGCCGTCCCGGCTCAGATGGAGGCCGCTTCCGGGGCCGCCGCTCACCCGGGTCCAGGTCTTCAACTCGAGCTGCCACATCCCGGCGTACAGGATCCGGGGGTTGTTCGGGTCCATGACCAGGTCCGAAGCGCCGGTGTTCTCGTCCACGAACAGGACGTGTTCCCAGGTCTCGCCCCCGTCCATGGTCCGGTAGATGCCGCGCTCCGGCTGCGGGGTGTAGGCGTGTCCCAGCGACGCCGCGTAGACGATGTCGGGGTTCGTCGGATGGATGATGATCCGGCCGATCCGCGCGGTCGCGTCGAGACCCATGTGCTGCCAGGTCTCCCCGGCATCGGTGGACTTGAACACTCCGATGCCGATGGAGACGTTGGCCCGGATGAAGGTCTCGCCGGTCCCGGCCCACACGATGTTGGGGTCGGACTCGGAGACCGCCAGCGCGCCGATGGCGTGGACGTCCTGGTCGTCGAAGACCGGGCGCCACTTGATGCCCCCGTCTTCGGTCTTCCAGATTCCGCCGGTGGCCGCCCCGGCGTAGTAGATGTCGGGGTTGCCCGGGATGCCGGCGACCGAGAGGGTGCGGTTGCCCACCGGCCCGATGTGGCGGAATTCGAGGCCGCCGAGCTCGTCGGGCGCCGGCTGGGCCAGCGCGGCCGCGGGGAGCCCGAGGGCGAAGGAAAGGGCGAGAGCGGCCTGAAGCCGCATCGGGTTGCGCATGGGATGGTCCTCCGTGCCGGACGGGTTCCGGCGACTACGAGGCGGTGTCCGTTTCCGGGCGCCCCGCGTTTTGCCTGCGGAAATAAAGGTACACGGGAATACCCGCCGCGGTGATGCCCAACCCGATCAGGGCGTCGCGCGGGTCCGTGATGAGGGTGTTTACCAGCAGCACGGCCGAGAAGATCGTGAAGATCGCCGGGAGCAGTGGATAGCCGAAAGCGCGGTAGGGCCGCTCGAGATCGGGCTTTTTCCAGCGCAGCACGAAGACGGCGGCGCTCCCCAGTCCGTAGAAGAGCCAGGAAACGACCACCACGTAGGTGAAGAGCTGGTCGTAGCTGCCGGTGAGCGCGATGCCGGCGGCCCAGAGCCCCTGGGCGAGCGTCGCGTTCGTCGGGACCGCGCCCGCATTCAGCCGGGCGAAGGAGCGGAGAAAAGCCCCGTCCCGCGCCATCGCGTAGTAGACCCGGGCGCCCGTGAAGATGAAACCGTTCGCGGCGGCGAAACAGGAGACCATCACGGCGAGCGAGACGAACTGGCCACCGAGATGGCCGCCCGCCTGTCCGGCGGCGTCGGCAGCGACCGTCTCGGTGCCGACGAAGCTCGTGAACGGCAAAGCCTTCAGGTAGGCGAAGTTGAGCAGGAGGTAGATGCCGATCAGTAGCAGCAGGCTGAGCGAGATGGCGCGCGGCAGGAAGCGCTGGGGGTTTTTCAGCTCCCCGCCCACGAAGGTGATGCTGATCCAGCCGTCGTAGGCCCACAGCGCCCCCACCATGGCGGCGCCCCAGCGGGCCGCCCACGAGCCCTCGACCGGAAGCCGCGTCCGCGAGATGGTCTCGACCGACTGGTCGCCCAGCGCAACGCAAAGCACCACAATCGCGCCGACCATCACCAGCTTGGCGATGGTGGTCAGGTTCTGGGTGCTGGCCGAGGCGCGAATGCTCCGGCAGTTCCAGAGCGAGAGCCCGAGAATGAGGATCACCACCGTCGCCTTGGAGGCAACGGGGCCGAGCGGCACGAACTCGGCGCCGTATTCGACGAAGACGACCGCGACCGCGGCGATCGAGGCGGTCTGGATGACCGCGAAGAGGCTCCAGCCGTAGAGGAAGCCGACCAGCGGGTGATAGGCCCGTTCCAGATAGACGTACTCGCCGCCGGCGTGCGGATAGAGTGCCGCGAGTTCGGCGATCGCGAAAGCGCCGCAGAGCGATATCGCTCCGGCTCCCACCCAGATCAGCGCGGCGCCGCCCGCCGAACCCGTCGACGCGATGACGTAGGCCGGAACCACGAAGATCGCCGAAGCGAGGATCGTCCCGATGTTGACGAAGAGTGCGTCGCCGAGACGCAACTCCCGTCGCAGTCCCTGAGCCAAGACGGCCAAGTATTACAGCCGATCCACGTGTAGGGCGCGCGGGCCGGGGAACGCCAGGAGTCCCGGTCTTCAGACCGGCATCGCGGCCCGCAGGGCCGCGAGACTCCCGTCGCCACCCTTCCGTATGGCGCAGCCCGTTGGGAACGCCAGCCTTCAGACCGGCACCGCTCCTCGTGGGGGAGCGAAATCCCACCAATAGCAGGAACGCCGGTCTTCAGACCGGCATCGCGGCCGTAGGGCCGCGAAACTCCCGTCGCCACTCCCCGCATGGCGCAGCAGACAACGAGGATGGCGCAGCGCCACCCACGCGGTGTCAAACGACAGGCAAAGGCCCGGACCACTACGATCCCGCCGTGACCGATGGCACCGGCTCGGACCCCCACGACCTCGCCCTCATGCGGGCCGCGCTCGCCGAGGCGGAGGACGCCGCCCACAACGGCGAAGTCCCCGTCGGCGCGGTGGTCGCGAAAGACGGCCAAATCATCGCCGCCGCCTCGAACCGCGTCCTCGAAACCGGAGACCCCACCGCCCACGCCGAGATCCTCGCCCTCCGCGCCGCCGCCGAGCGCCTCGGCAACTACCGACTGACCGGCTGCGATCTCTACGCCACCGTCGAGCCGTGTCTGATGTGCGCCGGGGCGATCATCCACGCCCGGATCCGCCGTCTCGTCTACGGTCCTCCGGAGCCCAAATTCGGTGGAGTAGAATCCAAGCTCGCGCTGGAGGGCCTTGGACTACCGCACCGCCTCACGGTGGTTTCGGGAGTCCTGGCCGACGAGGGACGCGCGCTGTTGCAGCGTTTCTTCCAGGAGCGGCGGCGGGCTCCCAGCCCCGCCGACTGACTTCCGGCGTACATTTGCTCAACCCTGAGTTCATCCCTGAGTTCATCCCTGAGTTCATCCAGGCCCGGAGAGGTACCGAAGTGGCCGTAACGGGGGCGCCTCGAAAGCGCTTTGTCCGGTGAAGAGCCGGGCACGTGGGTTCGAATCCCACCCTCTCCGCCGGTATAGATTCAAATAAAGACCGCTAGTGGTATGATTCAACGCCTAGATTTCAAATCGACCGATCACGGTTGATGCGGCTAGAGGTTTTCGTTCCCGCCTGGTTCGTCGAACGCTACAACCAGTGCTGGCGCCTCGAGAAGGCTGGCGTATCGAACGCCGCTCGAAGCGCGCGAGGAATATGAGCTACGCCATTCCGCGTAGCGCAAACGTGTGTCCAAGAAACCGGGTGCGGCACAACACGCGGGTGCCTGCACTCGGGTGAAAGGTCGAACAGACGAATGACACAACTGACGCAGTTCCCACCGAGCCCGCGTCGCCGCACTGGCGACGCCCGATACTCCGACGACCGATACTCCGACGACCGGTACTCCGACGACCGGTCCCCCGACGACCGGTCCTTGATTCGCGAGACGGTCGGCAGCGGGCTGGGGTCATCTGCCCCGAACCGCCGCCTCCGTGAGGCGTCGCCCCCCCCAACGGCCGTCGTGTATTGCGAAGCGAACTTCGGCGCCATCGATGGAAAGACCGCCAACGGGCTCGTTCGTCACTCGGAGCGGTATCAGATCCTCTCGGTTGTCGACAGTGAGAAGGCCGGTCTTGATTCCGGCACAGTGCTCGGCGAGGAGCCGAACGCCATCCCCATCCGTCGGGACCTCGCGGACGTACTCGCGCACGTGGGCTTCGTACCCGACTACTTCATCTTCGGCATCGCCCCGGCGACAGGCTTGTTGTCGAAACATGACCGCGGCATCGTGTTTGAGGCGATGCGTCTCGGGATGAACATCGTAAACGGTTTGCATGAGTTCTTGAACGACGATCCGGAGTTCGCGGCGGCCAGTGCAGCGGGGAACGTGGAAATCCTCGATGTGCGAAAGCCGCGGGCGAATAAAGACCTCCGGATATTCACTGGCCGCATCGCCGAAGTCACCTGCCCCCGGATCGCCGTGCTCGGCACTGACTGCGCCATCGGCAAGCGCACGACGGCCAACGTCCTGACCCGCGCCCTCAACGCTCACGGCCTGAAGACGGTGCTGGTGGGCACCGGTCAGACAGGATTGATTCAGGGTGCCCGCTACGGTGTCGCGCTCGATGCTGTTCCGTCACAGTTTTGTTCGGGTGAGATGGAAGCCGCCGTCGTTGAGGCGTTCGAGGGCGAGAATCCAGACGTGATCGTCATCGAAGGACAAGGCGCGTTGAGTCACCCGGCCTACTCGACCTCGAGTCTGATTCTCCGGGGCAGCCAACCACACGGTGTCGTGTTGCAGCACGCACCGGGTCGAGCCCATCGCTGCGACTGCGAAAAGATGCCGATGCCGACGGCGATCTCCGAGATCAATCTCATCGAGACCTTCTCCAATACAAAGGTCATTGGCCTCACGATCAATCACGAGAACATGACCGACACCGAGGTTGACACCGCCATCGCGGAGTATGAGCGCGAGCTCGGCATCCCGGCCACCGATGCGCTTACCCGATCGCCCGGCCGCTTGGTGGAGATGACACTTTCGGGGTTTCCAGAGCTTGAGGAGAAGATGGCCGTCGTGGTTTCATGACCGCGCCGCGATTGGAGATCAACCTCGACAAGATCCACCATAACGCCCGCGCGCTGGTTGAAGCGCTCGCCCGGCGCAGTATCTCGGTTACGGGCGTCACGAAAGCGATGCTCGGCTCACCCGACATCGCCCGGACTCTGGTCGATGCGGGCATAACCGCGGTCGGCGACTCCCGCATCGAGAACATCCAGGCGATGCGTTGCTCGCGAGTACCGGCGCCGATGATGCTTATTCGGTCTCCGATGCTGAGTCAGGTGAACCAGGTTGTACGGCACTGCGACACGAGCTTCAACACCGAGCTTGACGTCCTGAGCGCGCTGTCCGCCGCTGCGACGGAGGCCGGCAAGACCCACGGAGTCGTGTTGATGGTCGAGCTGGGCGACCTCCGAGAAGGTGTCATGCCCGGCGACCTTGAGAACACCGTGCGCGAGACGCTTCGTTTCCCGAACATCGCGCTCAGGGGAATAGGAACGAACCTCGCCTGTCATAGCGGGGTGGCGCCCGACGCCAAGAACATGGCGGAGCTGTCGGCGCTGGCCGATTCGATCGAGGCGCGCTTCGGACTTTTACTCGGCATCGTCTCCGGAGGCAACTCCGGCAGCCTCGAGTGGGCGCTCGGCTGCTCAGACACCGGGCGGATCAACAATCTCCGTCTGGGCGAGTCGATTCTCCTTGGCCGTGAGTCACTCCGCCGGTCACCACTCGACGGGCTGCACACCGATGCCGTTACGCTCGTTGCCGAGGTGATCGAGCTGAAGGTCAAACCATCTCAGCCACGGGGCACCGTCGAACAACAGACGGCCTTCGGGAAAAGGCCGCCCGCCACCGACCGGGGCTTCATCCCGCGAGCGATCCTGGCCATCGGGCACCAGGACACCGACCCATACGGCCTCCTTCCACCACCCGGGATCACGGTTCTCGGGGCCAGCAGCGATCACCTCGTCACAGACTCCAGTGGCTACCGCCTGGGTGTTGGCAGCGAAGTACCGTTCGAGCTCAACTACAGCGCGCTCGTTCGCGCCATGACCTCACCATTCGTCGCCAAGGCGGTGGTCGCGAAGGCGGTGGTCGCGAAGGCGGTGGTCGCGAAGGCGGTTAATGCCCGAAGCGTTCCGCGGGCGCCTTCACGTAGCCGATCCAGAACCGAGGGTCATCTCCCGATCCAGAGGGAAGATCGGTCGCGGCACGTTGCGATAGGGCAGCCGGTCGTAGCGTGGGGTGCACAGCGCGCCGCAGTCGCACACGATCACCTGTCCGGCAATCGGTCCGAATGCGGCACAGAAGTGCTGCATCGATCGTAGCGCCACGACGGACTTTTTCTCCGGCTCGATGCCGAAGGCCTTGAATTGCTGCAGGTCGAGCATTTGGCGGGCGATGGTCACGACCAGGATCTCAATACCGCCAACGCGCAGTACCGCACTCGGACCGAAACTGCCGGTGAGCCCATCGATCATCGGCCCGTCGCCAGTGAAACGGCCCTCGCTGAGAGACACGAGTTCCGCCTCAAGGGCAAGTGGCCCTCCACCGAAGCATGGCTCGGTCTTGCCACCCAGAGTCACGTGAACATGTGTGCCAACGACATCAGAATGCAATCGCCGCGCTACGTCACCATCCACCATCGGACCAAAACAGGCATCCGCCACGCCGGCATCAAGCAGCGCTCGCAACAGATCGGTTGAATCGCCGTAGCCGCCCGCCCCCGGATTATCTGCATAGTCCGCAATGACCAGTGGTCCGTGGACAGGCTGGTAGGTGGCGGCAATCGCCGCGGCCTCTTCGACACTCAAATAGTCGTTCAGCACTTCATGGCGTCTGTTCCAGATGTCATCAGCGATAGTTTCGGCGAAGGCGGTGTGCGCCGCATGATCCCCTTGACCGGTCACCAACACCGTCGGACCGACCTCCGTGACGTCAGCACCGGCGAAACCGGCGTTGATGCTCACAGCGAACACATCCGGGTGTTCCTCATACGCCCGCGCTGCCGCAATGCGCTCGATCATCGGGCCCACATCGGTACGCCCGCCATTGACTTCCTCCAGCATAGGGCGGCTCACTCGCACTGTGGACGGCGTGATGTCGCCAGCCATCGCCCGGTGCAAGATATCCCCGGCCTGCTGACCGGTGTCGTGCATATCGATGTGAGGGTAGGTCTTGAACGACACGATGATGTTGGCCAGAGAACACATCCGGCTGCTGACATTCGCATGTGGGTCAAGCGTGATGGCAATTGGGATTGTTTCGCCCACCACGCTTCGAATGCGCGAAAGCAACTCACCCTCGCCGTCTTCACAGAAATCAAGGTCCATCGCGCCATGCAACCCGAGCAGAAGTCCGTCGAATGAGTGCTGTGTGATCGCGGCGATTATCGGGTCACAGAGCCAGTCAAACGTCGCCCGTGTCACTTTGCCGCTTGGCCCGGCAGCCGCACTGAGTACATGCGTGACCTGCCAGCCATGTGCCCGACCGGCTGTAAGGAAGCCAGCCAGCTCCGTATTCGCGGTGCCGCGCTCGGCGATCGCTTCGGAGCCCATCAACACGTAGCGGTTTCTGAAGGCCTCCTCGTCGGTCTCCTGAAGATTGAAGGAATTCGTCTCATGAGATATTTCGGCAGTCAGAACGTCGAAAGGCATCAAGGCAATCCCGTCGGTGTCCGGTCGGTGGAGTAGGCGGCTCAATGGCCTGCACGGGGCATTGTCAACTTTTTGAGGGTAGCGCGCTCTTGCCCCGTGACATCGACGCCCCCGATCGTTCTCCGCAGGCGCACGTCACCGCATCCCATTCAACGAAGACCCCGCCGTCGAGGCTTGGGCTGCCAGCCACCCCCTTGAGGATCTGTTCTTCTCGGCGGTCGGGGAGGCGGAGATGCGCTATGGCGCCGCCATCATGGCGGCGGGCCGGCGGCGGCAAACGCTGGTCTCGGACATCGAGATGATGCTGCGCGACGCATTTGAGAACCGGGTGCTTCCCTTCGACAGCGAAGCGGCGCGCGCATACGCGGACATCGTCGCCACGCTCCGTTCCGCCGGTCGCCCCGTCGCCCTGGCCGATTGCCGGATTGCGGCGATCGCCCGCTCCCGCAAGACGCCGGTAGCGACGCGCAACGTCCGGGACTTCGCGCACATCGACATCGAGGTCGTCGATCCCTGGGTGGCAGCCTGAGCGGTACGACCGAAGCCTTCGCGCGCGCTGGGCCACCCTTCAGGCCGCCCAACCCGTGTTCGACAGACACCCTCCGCCGGACTCGGTGCGTGCCTCGCTGATCGGGAGAAGCGTCGGCGCCGGGGATGCGACGCCGCCCCGTCGCCTCTGGGCGAGGATGCGATGCGCCGACCGAAAGGTCTCCGCCCCGGCTGAGTCTCTCCCCGTCCGGGACGTGCGCACTCTCTGAAGGAAGGGCTTGATGCCCGCTCTTGGGATGCCCCACGAAATGCCCAGACGGCCGGGAAAGGGCAATCGCGTGTTCCCCCAGAGAATACGAAGATCAGGAACACGTCACTTGGGATGCCCCGAGGGACTGCCGTTTTCCATGTACGTGACAGCGGCTTACAATCGAAGGCGTAGCGTATGTTGTTGGTTCGGGTCACGTTTTCGTCGCCGCCAGCGCCCAAAGGCGTGAGTTGGCAGCGTTTGGTTGACCGGGGTGTACGGTGGGGTAGGAACGCAGGCTCCCGAGGGTAGCCGTGCCCAACCCCAGCGCTGCGGCGTGGAGCCCGCAAGGGTTGTGTGGCCAAGCCACTGGTGATCGCCGCGTATCTGATCGCCGCGTATCCGGGCTGAGGCCCGCCGGAGTCTTGCGGCGGCCGCGGGCGGGATCGAATCCGTCGTCGCCCCTGTCGGCGTCGCCCCTGTCGGCGTCGCCCCTGCCGGCGGACACCCGGGCGTTTTGGTCTGGTCGCTTTTCCGGGGAGGCGTGGGGATGATGTCCGACTCGTCTTCCGGCAACGTCCCGTCGTGGCTGCTGAAGGCGAAGGTCATGACGCCGGAGCTGGTGCGGGACTATTTGCAGCGGTCGTCGCTGCTTCGAAAAGTCGATGCCGGCCTGGAACGCCGGCTCACGGTTCTGCAGGCGCCGGCCGGATTCGGCAAGACCACGGTGCTGGCCGACGTCGCCCGGCGCAAGCAAGCGGAGGGGGTCCTGGTCGGATGGCTCTCGCTGGACGAGGACGACACGCCCAGCGTGGTCGGGAACTGCCTCGCATCGGCCTTCGAGCACGCGTCGCTCGATCTCACCGAAACTCAGGACCTCGACGCCTGGTCGTCGTCCCCCTCGGTACACCAGATCGGGATGCTGGCCAGGGCGATCGAACTCCATTCGGCGCCCTGCCTCCTGATTCTCGACGAGGTCGATCGGTTGCCACCGCGGAGCGTCGAACTGGTTGACCGGCTGATCAAACTGGGCCCCGGCAATCTGCGTGTGGCCGTGGCCTTCCGTTCCAACCCGGGTCTCGACCTCGCCACGCATGTCCTGAACGGCTCGGGCAGCGTTGTCAGTACGGAGCAGTTCCGCTTTTCGGGAGCGGATATCGCTCGGTTTTTCTGCGGCGAACTGTCACGCCGCGAGCTGATCGCAGTCGAGGAGCGGACGGCCGGGTGGCCCGTAGCGGTGATGGTGCACCGGAACGTGCGCGCCAGCGAGGCGGCGGGTTCTGCGGCGGACACCGAGCGACTTACCTCCAACTACGTTGCCGTTCGTCTGCTTCGCTACCTGCCGGCGGAAATACGGACCGATCTGATGGATCTGGCCGTCTTCGACTGGATCGATGCGGACCTGGTGGATGAAGTGCTCGGGTCGAGCGATGCGCGCCTGCGGGTGGCGAGACAATCGGCGCTGGACGGCCTTCTGCTGCCCATGGATCGGCGGGGCGCCGTGCGGCGTCTGCACCCGCTGGTCCGGGACTATTGCACCGACCTGCTGGCCCTGGAGAATCCGGTCCGCAAGCGAGGCCTGCACAAACGAATCGCGCAGGCGATGGCCCAGCGCGGGCATCTGATGCCCGCGTGTCGCCACGCGACGGCGGCGGGCGATAGCCAACTCGCGGGAGAGTTCATCGAAACCGCCGGCGTATTCCAGATGTGGCTGCGGGGCGGGCCGTCGCGGCTGCTTGCCATGGACCGCTTCCTGACGCCTCAGGTCACGGCGCTTTATCCGCGGTGCGCCCTGCTGCGATCGGTGGTCCTCCGACTGAAGTTGAGAGTCGAGGAGGCCCGGGCGCAGTACGCATCCGTGTCGCGCGCGACCGGCGACTTCTCGCGGGACCGGGACGGCGGTGATGCGGACGCACTGGCCGTTGACCGCATCTTTACGCAGGCGGTGCTCGCCGGAGGCTCGGGGCAACTGCTCGGTGGCGAGTTCGACAAAATGCGGACGGCCGGCGGGCCTGACGCCGCCAGCCCGGTACGCGACCAGGGAAGGCACACCCTGCTATGCGCTTCCCACTTCGAGCGGGCCAGTTTCGGGGAAAGCCGGCGCTCGGGGATTCTGGCTCGGGCGAGCTTCAACGACGAAATGCGGTATGGAAATGTCTTCGTCAACATCCATCTGGGCATGTCCGCGATGGCGCAGGGCCGGGTGCGAGAGGCCACCGAGCACTATGCGGCGGCTCGGCAGGGCACGAAGCGGTACCTCTCGTCCGATCCCTGTCTCGCGGTATGGGTGGACGCGGTCAAGATCGAACTCGATCTCGAGCGGAATCGCAGGAAAGCGATCCGACAGCGGACCCTGACAGGCTTGGCGGCGCTGCGCGGCGCCTGGACTTCGGTCTACGCCGTCCCGGCTGCCGTGAGCGCCGAGCTGATGTCGATGCAGTACGGCCAGGAGTCCGCCATCCAGCTTCTGACCCGGGCGCTCGACGACGCCCGCCCCGCGCGCGACGAGAGCTTGTCGCGTTACCTGGCGGGCCTTCTCGCGTTCTATCTGGTAGAGGGCGGACGCCCCGATCAGGCGGCCCGGCTGTGGCGCGACCACGCGCTGCCGGACGAGGCGGCCGCCCTGCTCGACCTCGAACGGCAGCCGTGGCGGACCATGGAGGCGATCTCGTGCGCGCGCATTCGCCTCCTGGCGGATCGGGGCGAGTTTGCGGCTGGGGAGGCGCTCGCCCAGAGTCTGTGCCGCGTCGCATCCGAGCGGGGCCTGATCCGGACCCTGTTCCGGGGCCTGGCTCTGGCAATGCTGGTCGCTCAGCGGGCGGGAGAGCCGGACCGGGTGCAGGAACTGCTGGTGGAGTACCTGCGTCGCGTCCGGGAGGTCGACTACGTCAGGCCCCTCGCGCGGTATGGCGCTGTCAGCCGGACCGCGTTAACGCGCTTGCTGGACACCGCCCCCGGTCCGGCAATACGCGAGGCAGCCGAGTCCGTGCTTTCCCACCTCGGCGGGACCACCAACACGGGAACGGTCTTCTCGGCGAGGGAACGGTGGGTGCTCGCGGAGGTTGGGCGCGGCCGCCGCAACGGGGAGATCGCGACGCTGCTCAAGATCTCCGAGGGTGGTGTGCGGTACCACCTTCGAAACATCTACCGCAAGACGGGCGTCACGCGGCGGAGAGACCTCGTGACCAAGGCTCCGTCTCTCGGCGTTCCGGTCTGACCACCTCTCCCTCTGCATCCCCTCCCACTGGCGCTCTCTTGCGGAGGGGATTTTTCCGCCTGACGGGTTCTCCATGAGCGCTACGCCCCGACCCAACGGGACGACTTGGGAACTACGGCCGGGAATTTGGCCGGCTGACGAATTTGGCCGGGAACCTGTCTTCCACCCCATGACCGCCCCGCATATCAAGTGCTTGGCCCCCATTCGTGGTCGAGTATCGGAAGCGCAACATCAGGTCCCGTGGACGGCCGATGGCCGCGCTGATCCGGCTGGTGGGGTGGTGCCGGCTGCTGCCGTTCCTGGGGGGGGCGGCAAGTGGCGTGATACCCGCGGAAGCCGCGGCCCAGCCACCGACGATCACCCTGACGCTGGACAGGGCGACGCTGGCCGAAGGCGCCGGGAACACCGATGTCCGGGTGACGGCCACGCTTTCCCAGGCGCGGGCCAGCGACACGATTGTCGCGCTTTCGCTTGGAGGCGATGCGAGAGCCACGGACTACGCGATCGCGGGGTCGCTGCCCCGCATCACGATTCCGGCAAACGGGACGGTAGGCGAGGCAACGCTGGTCATTTCTGCGGTAAACGACATCTTTTTCGAGGCAACCGAAACCGTCGAAGTCAACGGGATCGCCGAAGCCCTGTTGGTGATCGGCGCGTCGCTCGATATCGAGGACAATGAAACGCAGCCCTCGATCCGGGTAACGGTCGATCCGCGCGCCCTCGGGGAAGGAGAAACGAGCGAGCTTACGGTAACCGTAAGTCTGGACGGTGACGTTCTGGAGGACGACCTGGAGGGTCAGCTCGATCTTTCGTTCTCGGGACGCCTGGAGGCTGCCGACGTGAGTTTCAATCCGCCGCGGCCCTGGAGCTTCACCGTCCCGGCGAGCCAGGGAACGGCGATCGTGAGAGTGACGGCCACTGCCGTGGATGACGTCGAGGAACGCTACGACCGGGACCTCGGCGGAAGCGATCATCGGGTCAGTCTCTTCGCGATCGTTGACTTCACCGGAAGGCCGCGGCGCCCAGCCAGCGCGGCGAGCGACCGCTCGGGGAGCCGGCCCAACCGCTGAACCCCGCCGGCAGGCCATCCGACGACCGCCGCACCCGGGGGTCCGGCCGGTCCGCCGTTTCGCGTGCGCGTCGTGGTGGCAACGGCCCCTTCTCGGACCCGTCGCCCGGCGGCCTCCCAGCGATGTCCGCCCCGGGCAGCAGGTATCCTCCGGATCGAGCACCCGCGCCCGAGTTCCCCGGCGTGTCAGGCGCGGTCGGCCGCTCGTCCCGACAATGTACGACGCCATCGTCATCGGTGTAGGCGGGATGGGTAGCGCCACCGTCTACCAACTCGCGAAGAATGGCGCGCGGGTGCTCGGGCTCGAGCGTTTCGAGGTGCCGCACGCGTTCGGCTCGTCCCACGGGCTCACGCGCATCATCCGGCTCGCGTATTCCGAGGGTTCGCACTACGTCCCGCTGCTCCGGGAGGCCTATCGCCTCTGGCGCGAACTCGAGGAGGTCTCGGGCGAGTCCATCCTGCGGGTGACCGGCGGCCTCGACATCGGCCCGGAGACGGGCGGGATCGTCCAGGGTTCACGAAACTCGTGCGTCGAGCACGACCTTCCCTTCGAAGAACTTGATAGCTCGGACGTGAACCGGCGTTTCCCCGGTTACCGGCTTCCGCCGGAGATGGGCGCGATCTACCAGCCGGACGCGGGGTACCTGCAGTGCGAAACCGCGATTCGGGTCCACGCCGCCGCGGCGCGCGCCCTCGGGGCCGAAATCGCTACCGGTGTCCGCGTTCTGAGATGGGAGAGGTCTCCGACGGGACTACGGGTCGAAACCGATCACGGCTGCTTCGAGGCCGGGAAGCTGGTGATCACCGCCGGCTCGTGGGTGGGCGGGTTGCTGCCCGCGCTGGGGCCGATGTGCCGGCCGGTGCGGCAGGTCATGCTGTGGACGGACCCGCTCGATCCGCCGAGGTTCGAACCGGAGCGCTTCCCGGTGTTCGTTCTGGAGGGGCCGTTCGGAAACTTCTACGGCTTTCCCGACAACCAGGGCGAGGGATTCAAGATCGGCAAGTTTCACCATCTTCGGGAGGAAGTCCCCGACCCGGACCGCCTGGACCGGGAATGCCATCCAGAGGACGAGGCCGTTCTGCGCGAAGGAATCGAGGCGTACTTTCCGCGGGCGAACGGCCCGGTGCGCCGGATGACGGCCTGCATGTTCACCAACAGCCCGGACGGACACTTCATCCTGGACCGTCACCCGGAAAACGACGACGTGTTCATCGCCGCCGGGTTCTCCGGACACGGCTTCAAGTTCTGCAATGTGGTCGGGCGCATCATGGCGGACTTCGCCCTGGAACGGCCGTTACCGTGGGACCTGAGTCCATTCCGGCTGATGCCGCCGCGTCGTTCGAGGCTCGCGCATTCTCCGCCGGACAACGAAGGGACGGCGTAACGCGGGTGGCTCCGGCGGGTTCGGCCTTTCCCCCGGCCCCGGCGTCTTACTACAGCGTCCTCAGCGCGGGTTTCGCGCTCCCGCGCGATGCCGGTCGGACGCCCCCACCGGGAGAACTGGCCGGTGGTCCCTTGCCAGTGCGCCATCCGGGCTCTCGGCATCCCTTGCCCGCGGGCCCCGGTACCCTGCCCGAGGTGATCTGCATCCTGTCCGGCCGTCAATGCCTGACGGCAGCCGCGTGCGCCCTCGGACTGCTCGTCGCCGGACCCGCCCCGGCGCAGCGTGCGCCCACCCGGCTCACCGTCGCTACCTGGAACATCGCCTGGTTCGGCGACGGAATACAGGACGAAGTCTTCCGGGGCAATCAGCGCGGCGGCCGTTACCTGCGCGAAGCGGCCGATTTCGACCGGCTCGGAGCCATCGTGACGCGGCTTGCGGACCACGGGGTCGAGGTCGTCGGCCTCCAGGAAGTCGAAAACGCGGACGCCGTCCGCCGGATCTTTCCCGAGACCGATTGGGATCTCTTCCTGTCGCGCCGCGACACCGATCCGGAATGGTCCCAACGCACGGCGATCGTCGTGCGCCGCTCGGCGGGCTGGCGGGTCGAGCGGCACCCCGACATCGTGGAGTGGTCCCCGCAGGGCCGCGACCGGCACGGCGTGGACGTCACCCTGTCGCGCGGAGCGGAGCGGGTGCGCGTGCTCACCGTCCACTTCCAATCGGGCTGCCAGGGAGATTCCCTGCATTCCGGCGAACGTCCGTGCGGGTTCTTGAGGATGCAGTTGGCGGTACTCAAGGGATGGCTCTTCGAGCGGATGGGGGAGGGGATTCCGACGGTCGTCGCGGGTGACTGGAACCGCTTCCTTTCGCGTGCGGATGACGGGACGATCGAGGAATTCCCCGGGAATCCGCTCGTCCTCCCGCCTGCCTCCCGGGTGCCGGCATGCTGGAGCGGCCGCTTCGACAACTACGTGGATCACATCGTGGGCTTTGCTCCGCCGGGCCAGTCGGCGGCCTCGAGCGCCTTCGAAGAGGTGCTCTACGAGGCGCCCGAATCCGCTCGCGACCGGCTCTCCGACCACTGCCCGTTGGTTGCCAACCTGGAGTTCAGCCGGTCCAAATAGGCGTCTCCGCCAACTTCGCTGGATAGTTCATGAAGTGCTTTAGGCGGTAAAGGCGAGGCTCGCGTACACTGACCGTTTCTGTCTCTCCCGGCCCCTCCCTTCCGTCTCGAAGCCACGCTGGCCCCTGCCGGTCATTTGCATTTTTGGGCGCCGGAAGTTCCGCCGCACGAGCTGGCGGGGTGGCTCAGTCGCCGGGTAGGAGACCGCTGGCTGGCTCCGGCAGAGCCTGCCGCCTGCGAATCGTCAAACCCGGGGTGTGCCGGACCCGGACTGACCCTCTCGCCGCTCGAAGCGGCGGCGACGCTCGCCGCCTGCGCCCCCCGCGAGGGAGATCCGGATTTTCGGGCCGCCTCGCTTCGCTTCTGGTCCCTGGCCAGCCGGTTTCTCCTGGGCCTCCTCTCGCGGGGTCGATTCCGCCCCGCGGTCCACCGGAACGGGGGCGATGGCGCCTCGCGCTGGCAGGCGGACCTCCGTTCCCAGCAACGAGAACTCGACGCCCTGCGGCTCGCGGCCCCCGAGGAGGCCCTCGGGGGCCTCGACGCCGAAACGGGGATCAGCGACTACCTGGTGGCGCTCGGAGACAGCGTCATTCGGGACGCGGGACGGCGCCTTGGCTGGTCGCCGGGCGCGGCGGGCGGGGCGAGGGGCCGGCACCAGGTGATCGAGCGGGTTCTCGATGAGGGCCGGCACCAGGTGGTCGAGCGGGTTCTCGATGACCTTTTCGCAGGCGCCTCCCGCGGACTTGGCGGCGAGACGACGGAAGCGCTTTGGCGGGCGGACGGCGCCCTGGGCGGCGGTGCGGCGGACGCGGCCGTGGGATCCATCGGGAGTGCTCGATTGGTGTTCCTGCTGGAGCCTCCCGCCGAGGATCCGGCGGCCAAACCTGCCGCGGACGACCCGGATGCACTCGACTGGCGCATCCGTTTCCGCCTCGTGGCGCCCCCGGTTTCCGGTGCGGTAGCGGCCGGTTCCAACGGCGCGGACGATCCGGGTTCCGGCGAAGCGGTCCTCATGCCCCTTGGCGAGGTCTGGAACGCCCGCGATGCGGCGGCGAACCTCCGACGTTTCGGGATTGCCGACCCGGCGATCCCCCTCCTCGAAAACCTGGGCCGGGCCTCCCGGGCCTGCGCGCCGCTGGAACGGGGCCTCGAGTGCACTGCCCCCGAGGAAGTGTGGATTTCGGCGGCGGAGGCGTATGAGTTTCTTCACGAGGGTGAGCAAGCGCTGGTGCAGCAGGGATTCGAGGTTCGCATCCCCCCGACCCTCGCCGGACGGCGCGGACGAAAACCGACGCTCCGCCTCACCGTCCGGCCGGGCGCCGGATCCTCCGGTCCGCTCTCCTCCGCGCTATCGCCCGTGGAGTCCGTGGGACCCCCTCCGGGGGGCGGCGTCGGCCTGGATGCGCTGGTGAACTACAGCTGGCAGGTGGCGATCGACGACCACACCTGGACGCTGGACGAATTCCGGCGACTGACCCGCGGAAAGCGGCGTCTCGTCCGGGCGAACGATGCTTGGGTGGAACTGGACCAGAACGCGGTGAACCGACTCTTCACCGAAGCAGCGCGCCGCCGGGCGCACGCCGACCGGTCTCCCGTGCTCCGGGACGCGCTCCGCGAGCGGCTGCGGCTTGCTTCGACGGCCCCCGGACTCTTCGAACCGGAGGAGACGGCGCCGGTACTGTCCCAGATCGAGGGGGAGTCCTGGATCGGCCCGCTGTTCCATGCCCTGGAAGCCGCGGCGGAGGAATTGGGGCCGCTCGATCCGCCAGCGGGTCTCAAGACGGAACTCCGCCCGTATCAGCGGGTCGGCTACGGCTGGCTGCGCCTGCTGGCGGACCACAGCCTTGGCGGCTGCCTCGCGGACGACATGGGGCTCGGCAAGACCTGCCAGGCGCTCACGTTCCTGCTCGGAGAGCAGGAGGCGGGCCGGCTGACCCGACCGTGGCTCCTCGTGTGCCCCAACTCCATCGTCGCCAACTGGAGGAAGGAAACCGAGCGCTTCGCTCCCTCGCTTCGACTTCACATCCGGCAGGGCGCGGGGCGATCGCGGGGCGCCGAACTGGAGCGGGCCCTCCGGGAGAGCGATCTCGTGGTGTGTTCTTTCGGGATCATCCACCGCGATTTCGATCAGTTGCGCGATATCGCCTGGGGCGGACTCATCGTGGATGAGGCCCAGAATCTCAAGAATCCGGGCGCCAAGCAGACCCGGGCGGTGCGGCGGCTCCAGGCGCCGGTCCGTTTCGCGCTCACCGGCACGCCGCTCGAAAACCGCCTCACCGATCTGTGGTCCATCATGGAAATCCTGAACCCCGGTTTCCTCGGCCCGGAACGGACGTTCCGGAGGACGTTCACCGCGGCGGTGGAGGGAGCCCAGGATCCGGAAGCGACCGAGGAACTCCGCCGGCTGGTCCGCCCCTTCATCCTGCGCCGGCTGAAGACCGATCCCAAGGTCATCCGTGACCTCCCGGAGAAACACCAGACCCGCGTGTACTGCAACCTCACCGTGGAGCAGGCGTCGCTCTACCAGGCTGCCGTGGACCAGTGCCTGGAGCGGATCGAGCGCAACACCGGATTCGCCCGCCGCGGCGAGATCCTCCGCACCCTCACCCGCCTGAAACAGATCTGCAACCACCCCGAAAACTTCCTCTCGAGCGGCGGGGAGCTGACGGGGCGTTCCGGGAAGCTGACCCGACTCGTCGAGATCCTCACCGAGGTGGTGCAGCAGGGTGAGCGCGCGCTCGTCTTCACCCAGTTCGCGGAGATGGCCAAACTGCTCGCCCCCTACCTCTCCAAGATTCTCGACGCCGAAATCCCGGTACTGCACGGGTCCGTGTCACTCGCCGAGAGGGACGCCATCGTGACCCGCTTCCAGGAAGCCGAGGATCCGCCTCCCTTGCTCGTCATATCGCTCAAGACGGGCGGATACGGGCTGAACCTCACCCGCGCCAGCCACGTGGTGCACTACGACAGATGGTGGAATCCGGCGGTCGAGAACCAGGCCACCGACCGGGCTTTCCGGATCGGACAGCGCAAGCGGGTCCTGGTTCACAAGTTCCTGTGCACCGGGACGCTCGAAGAGCGCATCGCCGACCTCCTGGAGCGAAAATCCGCCCTCGCGGAGTCGGTGATCGGAACGGGAGAAGGGTGGCTGACTTCGCTGACCTCCGTGGCGCTGCAGAATGTGCTGGCGCTCGGCCCGGAGGCGGTTGCTGAATGAACGACGGACTGCCGTGGTGGGCGGCAGATTTCCTGAGGGTCTCCCGTAACGGCGTCGAAGAACGCCGCCGGGGCCAGGTAACCGTGGTCCCCGGCGAAGCGCACGCTCTGGTGGAGGGGCGCGCATTCCGCCCGACCGCGTTCGCAATGGCGACTCCGGTGCTGGACGAGCGCAGGTGGGACGCGTTCTTCGAGGTATTCGCGGGGCAGGCGGTCTATCCGGCGGCCCTCTTCGCCGGCTACCTGCCCCGGTCGGCAAAGTCGGCCCTCGCGCGGGCGGGCGTGCGGCTCGTGCCGCCGGCAAGCCGCCTCGTCCTGGGCCCGGAGGGCTGCTCCCCCGAGACCGTGGCGCGCGGACTCCGGCTGATCGCCGAACACTTCGCCGCCGACCCGTTTCGTCTGCTCCTGTTCCGCGGCGCCGACCAGCAGTCGGTGATCGCCGGAATCGCCCGGCGCTGGAGAGCGGGCGGGGCCGGCCGGCCGGCCATCCAGCTCGATGAGCTTCAGGAAATCCTCGATCAGTCGCCCGACCCGAGTTCCGACTCGCTGCTTCCCGTGGTCCAGCGGGCGGAAGCCTTCCGCGACGATCCGATCCTGCGAGGGAATCTGGCGCGGCTCTATACGAAGGTCTCGGAGCGCGCCGCCGCGGTGTCCCCGCGCCCCCGGCAGTAAGGAGCGCCAGCCAGCAGCGCCGGAAAGGAGCGCCGGAAAGGAGCGCCGGCCAGGAGCGCCGGAAAGGAGCGCCGGCCAGTTCTTCCGGTGAGGACCTTCAGACCGGCATCGCGGCCGCAGGCCGCGAAACTCACATCGCCACCCACCCCCATTGCCCGGACCCACCCCGGGGACGGCTCTCACGCCACGGCGCCTTCCCCCCTCAGCCCTCCTCCCACTCCCAGCGCTCACCCTGCCGGATGGTGTCCCGGCGCGCCAGGAAATACGCGAGCCCCAGGCAGATACCAAAAAACAGCCCGATCCCGTGAGCCCGGTAGCTCACCTCCGGGCGGATCGACGTCGGAACGAGGACGATCAGGAAGAAACCGACCACCCGCACGATCCGTTTCAGCACCGAGAGGCGTCGCTCCACCAGCACGTACAGCATGAGCCAGGCGCCGGCGAGCAGATACAGCATGCCGGACGCTCCGACGACGCGGATGTTCGGCGGGTAACCCTCGAGGGTCACCGCGAGCGCGACCGCCGAGAGCGGGACCGCGGTCCAGGGATAGAGGCTCGGCCCAAAGGCTCCGTACGAGAGATAGATCAGCCAGGTGAGGAAGACCGCGTTCGAGAGTAGGTGGATCGGGTCGGCGTGGGCCGCGAGGGCGGTCACGAGCCGCCAGGTCTCTCCCGCCTCGAACACCGTTTCGCCGCTCGCCGGAAGCGCTGCCGCGAACCCCGGCGGCCCCCACCAGTAGAGCCCGCTGACGAAGAGCAGTACCCCGAGCGTCCAGGCAACCGCGCGGGCGGCGTCCTTTCCGGGTTTTTTCGAAAGGAGCGTCGAGACCACGTGGGGTTCGGAGGTGACGACTTCCGGCGCTCCGGTTCCCCGCCGACCCCAGAACCTGGCCGCGCGCCGCTCGGCTGCGGCCTGCGCCGGGTGCGGCTCGGGCTCCCCACCATCCGATCCCTCGAGCTGCGTGAAGTCCTCGCCCTCGTCCCAGAGATCCTCGGCATCCGGTCCCGATCCGGGGGCGCCCTCGTCCTCGGGCGGGTCCCGTTCCGGGACTTCGCGGAGCCGGACCTCTGCCGAGCGGCCGGGGGTCACACCTCCGGGCGTCCAATTCGGTTTCCTTCGGCGCCAGAACGTCACGAGACAGTATTCTGCGCGCCCCGGACGGGGTCGCCGCGCTGTACTTCGCCGGGCCTGCTGCCCGGACACCCGAATTCGAGCCCCTATCGCCATGCCCAAACGTATTGCCCTCGCCTATTCCGGAGGTCTCGACACCTCCTGCGCCATTCCCTGGCTCAGGGAAAACTACGACGCCGAAGTCCTTGCCGTCATCGCCGATGTGGGCCAGAACGAGGACCTCGAGGCCGCTTCGCGGAAGGCGATCGCCTCCGGGGCCTCCGCGGTCTTCGTCGAAGACCTCCGCGACGAATTCGTCGGGAACTATGTCTTTCCGGCGGTTCGGGCCGGAGCGGTGTACGAGGGCAAATACCTCCTCGGCACCTCGCTCGCGCGACCGACGATCGCGAAGTACCAGGTGGACATCGCCCGGCGCGAAGGCGCGGACGCGGTGGCCCACGGCTGCACCGGCAAGGGCAACGACCAGGTGCGCTTCGAGCTCGCCTTTCACGCCCTCGCGCCCGACCTCGAGGTGATCGCCCCCTGGCGCCTCTGGGACATCCGCTCGCGGGAGGACGCCCTTGCCTACGCCGCCCTCCACGGGGTTCCGGTCGAACAAAAGGCCGGTGACCTCTACAGCCGCGACCAGAACCTGCTCCACCTGAGCCACGAGGGAGAAGATCTGGAAGATCCCTGGAACGCGCCGCCGGCGAGCCTCTACCGCATCACCCGCAACCCCGATCAGACGGAGTCCGCTCCGGAGGCGGTGGACGTTGGTTTCGAGAGCGGCATTCCGGTTTCGGTGGACGGTGAGCGTCTCGCTCCGGCGGCGCTGCTCACCCGCCTCAACGAGGCAGGCGCCCGCCACGGCGCGGGCCGGGTGGACATCGTTGAAAACCGCCTGGTCGGGATGAAGTCACGCGGCGTGTACGAGACCCCGGGCGGCACGATCCTCCACGAGGCCAAGGCCGCGCTCCAGAGCCTCACGCTGGACCGGGCGACGGACCACTTCGCCGCTTCGGTGGCGCTCCGCTACGCCGAGCTGGTGTACGACGGCAAGTGGTTCTCGGCCCTCCGCGAAGCCCTCGATGCCTTCTTTGTCGAAGCGCACCGGAACACGACCGGAACGGTGCGGGTGCGCCTCCACCGGGGCGTCGCTCAGGCGGTGGGACGAAAGAGCCCGAAGAGCCTGTACCGGGAGGACTTCGCTACCTTCGGCGCCGACGAGGTGTACCGGCAGTCGGACGCCGAGGGCTTCATCCGCCTCTTCGGTCTCCCCGAGCGCATCCGGCGTCTCTCCGGCGTGGATTCGCCGACCGAGGAGTCATGAAGCTCTGGGGCGGGCGATTCTCCGCGCCGCCCGCGGACGCGCTCGACCGCCTCGGGAAGTCCGTCCATTTCGACCGGCGCCTCCACGCGGAGGAGATCCGCGTCAACCAGGCCTATGCCCGCGCGCTGGCCGCGGCGGGGGTGCTGAGCTCCGCGGAGCTCGACCGGATGCTCGCCGGGCTCGACCGGGTGGGCGCCGTGCTCGCCGCCGATCCGCCGCCACCCCTCGACGACGAGGACATCCACACCGCGGTGGAGCGTCTCCTCTCCGGCGAGATCGGCGAGCTGGCCCGGAAACTCCCCACCGGGAGGAGCCGCAACGACCTCTCCCAGACCGAATTCCGGTTGTACCTGGGGAGCGCGATCTCCACGCTGGTCGAGGGGCTCGACCGCCTCCGGACCGCGGTGTTCGCCCGGGCCGAAGCGTCTCAAGACACGCTGGTCCCGGGGTACACCCACCTCCAGCGCGCCCAGCCGGTGGTGTTCGGCCACCTCCTGCTCGCCCACTTTTGGGCGCTGACGCGGGATCGCGAGCGCCTCGAGGCCGCCGGCAGGCGGGCGGACGCCTCCCCGATGGGAGCCGGGGCCCTCGCCGGAAATCCCTATCCGGTGGACCGCCGGGCGATCGCCGACGAACTGGGGCTCGCCGAAGTCCTCGAGAACAGCGTGGACGCCGTGGGGACCCGCGACTACGCGATGGAGTTCCTCGCCGCCGGCGCGATCCTGGGAGTCCAGCTCTCCCGGCTTGCCGAGGACCTCGTGCTCTGGTCTTCGGCCGAGTTCGGCTTCGTGCGGCTCGGCGACGCGTGGTCCACGGGGTCCAGCCTCATGCCCCAAAAGCGCAACCCCGACGGCTGCGAGCTGATCCGGGGAAAGGCCGGCCGATTGATCGGCAATCTCGTGGCGCTGCTGACCGTGGGGAAGGGGCTCGCCTCCGGCTACCAGCGCGACCTGCAGGAGGACAAGGAACCCTGCTTCGACACCCTGGACACCTTGCGCCTCGCGCTCCCGGTCGCCGAAGGCACGATCGCGACGATGCGGATTTCGGAAGAAAGGATGCGCGCCGCGCTCTCCTGGGATCTCCTCGCGACGGATCTCGCGGAATACCTGGTGGAACGTGGACTCCCCTTCCGCGACGCCCACCGGGTTTCGGGCGAGGTCTTCGCCCACTGCGAGCGGGAATCCGCCGAGCCGCCCGATCTGGATCTCGCCACCCTCCGCACCTTCTCTCCGGTCTTCGACGACCAGGTGAAAAGCGTCTGGGACTACCGGGCCTCGGTCAATCGCCGCCGCGTCCGCGGCGGCGCCGGCGCGATCGCCACCCAGCTCGAAGCCGCAAAACGCACGCTGTAGCGACCGCCGGCCAGTCCTCCCGGTGGGGGCTTCGGACCGGAAAGCCGCCGGGCGGCATGGTTCCGCTGGCCAGGGACCGCCGGTGTTCACACCGGCATCGCCCCCGCAGGGGGCGAAGTCGCGAACCGCTAACCGCGAGAAAGCGCGGGGACGGCTTGGACCGCCGACCGCCGGCCAGTCCTCCCGGTGGGGGCCGGCACCGCCCCGCGTAGCGGGGCGAACCGCGTATCGCTGCTCAAGTAGAAGCGCGTGCGACAGCGGAGCGCCGGCCAGTTCTCCCGGTGGGGGCCTCCGACCGGCATCGCGGCCGCAGGCCGCGAAACCGCACACTGCCGATGGAGAACAAGCGGACGCGCCGCCCCCCCTATCGCACCCCGATCGCCCGCAGCCCCGCTGCGAACCGCTGCTCCGCCTCCTCATCCCCGGCGAACCGCGCCATCCCCCGCCGCAGCACCCGCTCCGCGTCGGCGCGACTCCCCCCCTCCCGGAACACGCGGGCGAGCAGCAGATGACGCGCGGGATCCTCGGGAAATTCCACGAGGAACCGCTGAGCCCCACGCAGCGCCAGTCCGAAGTCCCCGTTCGAGAGTGCGTGGACCACGAACGCCTCGATCCGGCGAAAGTCGTCGGGCCGCAACTCGGCTTCCCCAAGCAGCCGTCCCGACTCGTCGGCCACCGCCTTCCGCCGCTCGAACTCGGCGAAGAGCTGATTGGCTTCCTCGCGTTCGCCGCCCCGAGCCAGGATCTGCGCGAGCCCGAAGCGCGCTTCGTTGAGCGCCGGGTCCTCCCGGAGCGCCCGCCGGAAGGCCTCGACCGCTTCAACCTGACGTCCGGCGCCCCGGTGCGCCTGCGCGAGTGCCAGCCAAGCCTCGGCATTCTCCGGTACTGCCTCAAGAACCGCTCGCAGGATGGGGACCGCCTCCTCAAACTCGTCCAGTCTTACGAGGATCCTGGCCAGCCGGAACGCGGCCGGCCCGGGGGCGCCGGTCTCCGCCGCGAGCCGGCGCAGGGGTTCGAGCGCCTCGCTGCCCCGGCCAATGCTGTCGAGCAGCTCGGCGCGGAGGAGAATGGCGGCGGGATTCCCGGGATCGATCTGAAGCAGCGCTTCGGTAAGCGCGAACGCCTCGTCGGTGCGGCGGATCCTGGCCAGGATCACGCCTCGGCCGTGTATCGCTGCCGGCTCATTGGGATGGCGCTCGAGACGGGCGCGAGCGAGATCATGGGACCGGAGCTCGGCCAGCAGTCGGCCCGCCTCGATGTCTGCCAATGAATCCCCGGGGGGGCGAGCACTCGCACCCCGGTCGAACGCCTCCAGCGCATCCAGCGGGCGGAGGCCGCGCCGGAGAAGCACCCCGGTTGCCAGCCAGCCGTCGGGCCCGAGCCGCCCCGCCCTGGCGACCAGTGCGTCCATGAGCGCCGGACCGGGTGTCGCGCCACGGGCGAGCGTCCATAACAACTGCTGACCCTCGGCCGATTCCGGCTCGGCCTCCAGGGTGGCGACGAGCGAATCCAGGACTTCGAAGGACCGTCCCTCCGCCAGGCGCTGTCGCGCCTCGATCGCTGGCTGCCCTGGCGCCGGCCCCGGTACGAAGAGCGCCGCGCCGAAGAAAGCGGCTGCGAGGCCCAAAAAACTACGACTTCTTGGAGTTCTCGTTCGAAAAACCGGAAATCCGAACCGGCGTTCACCGGGAGCTCTTGCCAGCGATCTCATAAGTCATTGAAAGACAAATCGTTACCCGTCCGTTCGATGTGTCCCGATCAGATTGATGGCGGGGAATGGCTCTTGCGTGATACCGTGTCTAACCTTGTTTTCTACCGTTTTCCGGCCAACTGCGCGAATCGAGTGTGCCCTCACGGGGCGGCGGCACTCGAATGCCGTGCATTCTGCCCGGTGCAGCGCCCTACTGCTGCCCGGTCCCGGTTTTCAGATTCCGCCTCGTGAGGAGATTCTCCATGCGTAAGACCGCAATTCTGGTCGCGCTCGCGTTGCTTGCGGTCGCCCCGGCGTTTGCCCAGCAGGCCGGGACGATTACCGGGACGGCGACCGATGAACAGGGGGCAGTGCTCCCCGGCGTGACGGTTACCGTCGAGAGCGCCGCGCTGATCGCGCCCCGCAGTACGACCACCGGAGCGGGCGGCTCGTACAGCCATCCGGCCCTCCCGCCTGGCGACTACAGCGTCAGCTTCGCCCTCTCCGGTTTCCAGACCATCGTTCAGGAAGGCGTCCGGGTCAGTGTGGCCCGCACCCTCCAGGTGAACGCGTCCATGGGGATCTCAGGGGTCGAAGAGACCGTGACGGTCACCGGCGATGCCCCCGTCGTGGATGTCCGTAGCGCCACCGTGCAGACGAACATCGAGCGGGAACTCCTCGAAGCGGTCCCCACCGGGCGGAACCCGTGGGTCATGGCTGGACTCGCTCCGGGCATGGTGACCGGCCAGCTGGATGTTGGTGGCAGCAACGGCATGCAGCAGTACAGCATGGAGATCTTCGGCTCCTCCGCGAGCATGCAGAGCTTCCAGGTGGACGGGCTCAAGGTGAATTGGCCCGGCGGCGATGGCGGCTGGACGATGCAGTACTACGGCTTCTCGATGTATGAGGAGTTCAACTTCCAGACCTCGACCCATACGGCGGAATCCGACACCGGCGGCGTGCTGATGAACATGGTGGTGAAGACGGGCGGAAACGAGTTCTCGGGCGATGCGATCGCGCTCTACAACGCCACGAGCCTTCAAGGCGAGGCCCAGGAACCAGGCGCCAACCCGATCACGAAGGCCATCGACCTCAACGGAACCCTCGGCGGGCCGATCGTCCGCGACAAGGTGTGGTTCTTCACCGCTTACCGCGACTGGGTCCACGAACAGGAGGTCAGCGTTCCCGCCGACTATGTCGGGCCGCAGCCGATTGACGACAACCGGATCCGGAACCTGAGCGGGAAGTTCACCATGCAGGCCAGCGATAACGACCGGCTTTCGGTAACGCTCCAGCGTAACTGGAAGGACCGCTACCACCGGCGCGACAATCCCTACCGGGCCGTGCCGGACGAACTCGCCCGCTACCAGGACCAGTGGGCCGACAACTACATCGCTTCCTATAACCGGGTGCTCGGCGACGCGGCGCTTCTCGACCTCCGTTTCGGCCGCATGGTGGGCGTGACTCCCTACATCCTCTACACGGAGTACTGCGGCATTCCGGTGGACGAGTATCCGGATGCCGGCCCCTGTACCGAGAACGACATTTCGGTGGTTGATCCGGTCAGGCGCGAAATGTTCAACGCCGACCGGCGCGGTGAGTCCTGGGGCCCCAACCACCGGAACCAGTTCAACGGTTCGCTCACCTACTTCCTCGACACTGAAAGCGGTTCGCACAACTTCAAGTTTGGTGGCCAGGCATCCCGGGAATTCATCGAGAGCCGCCAGTTCAAGAGTGGCGACGCCTACGGCATCCTGGAAGACGGTGTCCCGGATCAGATCAACATTTCGCGGACCCCCAAGACATCTCACGAGCGGCTGAACACCTGGGCGTTCTATGCGCAGGACGCCTGGACCATCGGCGACCGCCTCACGTTGAACATCGGCGTCCGTTTGGACGGCATTTATGGCTATGTCCCAGTTCAGAGCAGCCCTGCAGGAACCTGGGCCGCGCTTTCGGAGCAACTCTCCGACGCCGTCTTCGAGGTGACCTCGGAGATCGGCGGTCTTCCCGACTGGCCGATGAACATCGGTCCGCGACTCAGCTTCGCTTACGACCTGTTCGGGGACGGGCGCGCCGCGCTGAAGGGCGGTTGGGGCCGCTACTACACTCAGACGGGCAGCGCCCTCTCGGGCAGTGCGAACCCCAACGCCGGCAGTTCGGCGAATGTCGGCTGGAACGACCTCGACGGCGACAAGCTGGTGGACATCGGGCCGTCGGGCACTCTCGCGGATAGCCCCGAACTCGATCTCTCCCGCTTCCAGGGATTCACCGGTGGGGCCAGCACCGTATACGACTCGGACGCAAGCCGGCCGTACAGCGACGACATCTCGCTCGGTGTCGACATGACCCTCGGCACCGACGTCTCGTTCAGCGCGACCTACCACCGTCGCCAGCACCGGAATTCGCTCGGGAGGCTGAACCAGGCGCGTCCTCCTTCCGCCTACGACCAGATCTCCTTCTCGTGTAACAACTGCCCGGAGCCGTCGTACACCGCCTACGAACTCAAGGAGGAGTACCGCGGCCTTCAGCAGAGCGTCGTCACGAGCCTCGACATCCTGAAGAGCGACTACAACGGGGTCGCCTTCCAGCTCCAGAAGCGGCTCTCGAACCGCTGGCAGATCCTCGGCGGCGCGACCTTCTCGAGCCACAAGGGCGTCGTGCATAGCCCGCCGCGGGACGGCACCGACTGGAACAACCCGAACCGTCTGATCAACCGCGAGAACGGTTCGATCCTGACCGACCTGCCCTGGGTCGTGAACTTCGCCGGCAGTTACATTGCTCCGTGGGATGTCCAGCTCGGCTGGAACTACCGCGCCCGGGCGGGCAACCCGCTGGTCGCGACCGCACGGGCGACCGGGCTCGTGCAGGGTTCCGAGTCCATTTACGCCTACGAGCGCGGCGAAGAGCGCACCGAGGCCGTCACCCAGCTCTTGGACTTCAACGTCCGCAAGATGGTGAATGTCGGCGAGGCTCGCTTCGAGGTTGGCGTGGATGCGGCGAACATTTTCAACACGCAGCCGGCGCTGAGCTTGAACACGAGTTTCGGGTCGCGCTACCTGTCCCCGACGCGGCGACTCACTCCGCGGATCATCCGCTTCACCGCGAAGATCCTGTTCTGATCTGACCTTCCCCAACCGGCGGGTGTTCGCACCCGCCGGGAGGGACCCGCTCCAACGGGAGAGCCTCTCCGGAGGCTCTCCCGTTCTGCAATTGTGCGGCAACCGGCGCGCCTCATCCAGCACCAGGTGTCTACTCATACGCTCTGGAGGCACAAGCCGCGTGAACCGAGTCATCACTGTGCTGTGCCTGACCGCGGCGTTCCTGTTCGGCTCCCTTCCGGTTCATGCCCAGCAGGCGAATCCGGACAACCGGAAAGAACTCGAGCGAATCGGGTTGATAGCAACCGCCGCGGGTTCTGTGCTGATAGCCTCCGCCGTCATTCGCGGCGACTGGGAAACCCGGCGGTGTCCCCATGCGGGAGAGTTGTGGCGCGAGGTGCAATTCGACCCGGAACTGTGCGCCCCTCTGTTGAACGAGAAACTGATTCACCTGAAGCCTGAGCCGGACAAAACCCTGACCGCGATCGGAGTTTCCGTTACGGCGATCGGCATCTTCACGTACTTCCTTTCCAAGCGGTACCCCAAGGCGCCGGACCTATCCATCACAATTACCCCGGCCGGAGCTCGGATCAGCCACACGTTCTCTTGGTAGATCCGCCACCGCGCACTGGTGGGCGGAGTGATGAAACGGGGTGGCATACTCGCGGCACGAAGGTGCGAATGTGATACCCAGAATCTGTTTGCTGCTGACCGGCTGTCTTGTCCTCGCTGCGGGGTTCGGTTGCGCTACCGGCGATGAACCCGAAGTCTCCACCGATGCCGGGATCCGGGCCGAGGTGGAAGCGATGGCCGACGACTTCGTGAACCTGCGGATGCTGACCGGATTCGTCCACGAAATGCCGCTCGCCGAGGCGTATCGCTGGCAGGACGAGATGATCGAGATCCTGGGCCCCGCGATGGGCGAGGTGGTCGGCTACAAGACCGGCGGCCACGATCCCAACCCGCCCAACGCGAGCTTTCCTCCCGGCGGCATCCGCGCACACCTCTTGTCCGGCATGTTCCGGGCTGACCCGTCCATCCGGGTCGAAGAGACGAGCGCGGGTTTCCTGGAGGCCGACTTCGCTTTTCGGGTGGGCGACGCGTCCATCAACACCGCCGAGACCGACCTCGAAATCCTCGCGGGGCTGGACGCGGTGGTTCCGTTCGCCGAGATTCCCGATCCTTACTACGACCCGGAGACGGCTTCGGTCAATCGCATGATCGTGTCCAACATGATCTCCCGCCGGGCGTTTTCCGGGGAACCGGTCCCGATCGAGCCGACGGAAGAGTGGCTCTCCCGCCTCCGTTCCTTCGAATTCGCCGTGTTGGACGAAAACGACACGGTCATCCAGACCGGCAGCATGGCGGAGTGGTATGACCCGATCGCCGCCGTTCGCTGGCTCCGCGACCAGCTCCGCGATTCAGGAAAGGAACTTGCCCCCGGCCACCTCCTCTCCCTGGGCAACGTCGGCATCATGCGCCAGATCCACGAGGGATCGCCTCGGGGCCCGGCATACGCGAGCAACCAGTTCCGGCTCGAGTACTACGGGCTCCGGGAAGACGGACCGGCGACGGTAACGATCAACATCGCGCGCTGACAGGTCGCCCGGCGATGGCGCCGGTCCGGGGAAGCATGAGGACTGCGGCGAAGATGCCGCTCGCCGCCACCGCCATCAGCACGAAGAGCGCACCGAAACCCCAGCCCGCGTGGACCCCGGCGATGACCGGCAGGGTGGAGGCCATCACCGAGAAGGTCACCACGTAGCGAATGGAATAGACGCGGCTGCGCCACTCGCTCTTCGTGATGCGGCTCACGAGCACGTCGTTGATCGGGATCTGTCCGAAGACGACGAACATGAAGGCCGCGGCGACGACCAGGGCGGCCGCGCCGCTGAGCTGAACCATGAGCGCGAAGAACACCGCCTGCAGTCCCGCAACGAACGCGAACACCGTGCGCAGCGAGTGGTGGTCCACGAGGTATCCGACCAGGAGCTGTGCCAGGGCCGCGATGGCGAACACGAGGAACGCATAACCGCCGACCGCAGTGGCGGAGCCGGCGAGATCGGTCAGCCGCTCAGCGAAGATCTTCGGGAGGGCGAACGTGGTGCTCTGGTAGATGAAGCCGCCGGCAGCGGTTGTGAACACGATGACACAGAGCACGCTCACGAAAGTCGCGCGCTCGATGGAAGAAGCGCTTGCCGCGGCGTTCCCGGAAACCTTGGCTCCCTTGGGGAAGGCGCTTCGGTTGCCCCGTCCTCCCCAAACGAAGGCCGCATAGGCAGCGCCGAAGCCGATGGAGGCGGCGCCCGGCAGGACGAACGCGTTGCGCCAACCCCCGGTGTCGATGAGGTAGCCGCTGAGCAAGGCGGCGACGGCGACCCCCAGATTGCCGAACACGCCGTTGATGGCGAGCGGGATGCCCGTCTTCTTTCTCCCGTGGACGACCATCGCCAGGCCGACCGGGTGGTAGATCGCGGCGAACACGCCGATCGCAAACAATCCGAACGCGATCTGAGCCGGCGAGTCTGCCAGCGCCGTCATGATCGAACTCGCCCCGATGCCGATGAAGAAGATGATCAGCATGCCCTTTCGGCTCCACTTGTCCGCGATCCAGCCGGCGGGAATCGAGCAGATTCCGAATGCGACGAAACCCGGCATGGCGTAGGGAATGAGCGCCGCGTAACTCATCCCCCATTCGTCCGCGAGTCGCAGCGCCGCGACCGTCGCGAAGATCAGCATGAAGAGGTGATCGAAAAAGTGCCCGACGCCCAGGAAGAGGAAGTCAACAGCCTGTGGTGAAACCCAGGCGGCCCAGTTCTCCCGGTGGGGGCTCCTCCCTCACGCGCCTTGTCAGCCGGGCGCCTCGCCGCTCTCGGCGCTCACCCGGGTTCCACCACAGGCTGTCAAGGCGATCGCGCGACATTTCGGTCGGTGGCTATTCGGCGGGGGTCAGTATGCCGGCCCCAAGTCCGGGCGCCTCCTGTCGGGTTGCGCCCGAGCTTTCCTTCGGCGGTACCCTGCCCGGAGACCCTCACGCTGAAGTGGAGCACCCCCTTGAGTTGCCTCCCGCGTTTTCCACCGGGGGTCGGCGTTCCAAGACGGCGACGTCATCTTGCTGGTTGGCGGTCCGGCGGGACTGTCCGTGCACGGCAATTGTGTCGGACGCGTTGGGTGCGCGCTCCTCGGGTCACGATGGTCGGAGCCTGACCGAGCGCTTGCTGTCGAATTGCATGTATTCATGGCATAATGACAACTATGCCAGTACAAATCACCGTTCGCGGCGTGCCCGAGTCCGTGCGAAACGAACTCGCGGCGCGGGCCGCGCGGAACGGCCAGTCCATGCAGGAGTTTCTCCGCACGGAACTCGAGCGGATCGCCTCTTTCCCTTCGCCGGTTGAATGGCTTGCGAGCGTTCGGGCTCGCAAGGAGGTGACAGGAGGTGGCGTTTCCGTTGCCAGCATCCTGCGCGCCCGGGACGCCGACCGCAAGTAGTGGTCGTCGCCGATGCGTCTGTTCTGGTGGCGGCTCTGGTCGACCGGGGGCCTGCCGGCCAATGGGCGGAGACTTGGCTGACGGGCGACGCTGTCCTCGGCCCGGCACTTGCGCCCGCCGAGGTGACCAACGTCCTGCGCCGCTTGGAGCGCACCGGCGAAATCTCGGACTTTGAGGCAGCGAGCGCGTACCGCGATCTGTTTCGCCTGGCGCTTCGGCTTTTCCCCTTCGCGCCGTTCGCGGATCGCGTCTGGTCGCTGCGTAACAACCTGACCAGCTACGACGCGTGGTATGTAGCGCTCGCGGAGTCATCGGGGTGTCCAGTGGTCACCCTGGACGCCCGGCTCGGCCGTGCTCCCGGACTCAAGTGCCAGATCATCGTCCCGCCCGCTCCGCTCACTGCCGCCGAGCCGTGATCTGCCGATGCCGGTGTGCGCCCTTTCCCCGGCGGCATCGGCTGATTCGCCCAGCCTTGGGCTGGCGATGCCGGTCTGAAGACCGGCGCTCCCGGGATCAGCGGGGAGGCGGCGCCGGCGTGCCGGGGTCTGGCGGAGTGAGCTGCAGCACTCCCTCCTCGCGCATGAAGGCTTCGATCTCCTCCACCGTGCGGGGCATGAAGTCGGTGAAGTTCTCGACCCCGTTCTCGGTGATCGCGACGATGTCCTCCATGCGGACGTAGAGCCGCTCCTCGTGGACCCAAAGCATTGGGTCCACCGAGAACGCGAGGCCGCTCTCAAAGGGCCGTCCCCGGTAGCTGCCGACGTCGTGGACCGCGAGTCCGGTCGGGTGGGAAAGGTGGCCCCGGAACGCGAGCGCCTCCCGCGCCGCTTTCTCGTGTAGCGGGTTCGTGAACCCGAGTTCGTCGATTACGGGTTCCATCGCTTCGGCGGCCTCGTCCATGACCTGGTCCGGCGTGACACCCGGCCGGAGACGCGACAGGAGGGCCTCGTTGTAGTGCACGATGAAGGTGTAGAGCTTCCGCTGGTCCTCGGTGAAGACACCGTTGATGGGCCACATCCTGGCCACGTCGCTCGTGTAGTACCGGTAGTCGGGCGCGTAATCCATGAGGATCAGTTCCCCATCCTTCAACTCGGCGTCGTTGCGGTAGTAATGCCCGAAGTAGGCGTTCGTTCCGGTACCGGTGATGGAGCGGTAGCCCTCGCCCTGCGCTCCGTTGATGCGGTAGATGTAGTAGGCGGCGGCGTCCAGTTGGTACTCGTAGAGCCCGGGCTTCGTGGAGCGCATCGCTTCCATGATTCCCATGCCGGCCAGTTCGCTCGCCCGCCGCACGAGTTCCAACTCGCGCGGCGATTTGTGGAGCCGCATCGTGTCTACGATCGGGGTCAGGTCCGCGATGGAGAACTGCGGAAACCGCTCGCGCAGCTTGGCGACGAAGGCGCCTTCCCGTGAGGCCCGTCCGTCCCAGGGGTCCGAGACGTGCTGCGCGTGGCCGATCAGGTTCTCGTCCCGGCTCTGCGCCCGGCCCTCCGCGGGGCTCAGGAAGGTATAGAGCGTGGGGGAGGGCGGCCGCAGCGCGAAGCCGAAGAGCTGGCGAGCCATTTGGTCGATGGCGAACACGTCATCCACCCCGGTCACCCCCTTCACCTCCTCGCCGTCTTCGGCGCCCAGCATCCGACCCTCCCCGCGTTCCTTCCTCGGATCCCGGCGGGGCAGGAACAACAGCGACCGCCGCGCCCTTCCGTCAATGAGCAGATAGGAGTGCGGGACCTCGATCCCGGTCAGGTAGTAGAACTCGTTGCTCTGGCGGAAGACGCGGAAGCCGGGGTCGGCCGGGGCGCCCTGGACGATGGCGATGGCGCTTTCTCCGATCGCCTCCATCACCCGGGCGCGGCGCTCGACGAATTCCTCGGCGGGAAAGTCCTTCTGGATCTTGGGATGGTCCTGGGCGCCGGCGAACGCGGCGACCAGTCCGATCAGGAACGAAAGCGAGAGCTTGCCCATGGGGTGGCCTCCTGGAGACATGAATCGGGAGAGATTATTCGCGAGGGCGCCGACGAAAAACGAAGCGATTGTTTTCGTCCGGTTTCGTGGCTCCGTCGCGGCGTCGTCACGCGGAGCCCGGCCGAGGTGATAATCCTCTCGCCGTGAGCGGAGACAACCCCGAACCGTCGGCCCGGAGGCTCGACTATCGATCCGCCGGCGTGGACATCGACGAGGCCGACCGGGCTCTGGACCGCATCCGCCCGTTGGTGGCCGGCACGCGCCGGCCGGAGGTGCTGAGCGATGTCGGCAGCTTCGGCGGCCTCTTCCGGCTGAACACGGCCGGTTTTCGTTGCCCGGTGCTGGTGGCATCCACCGACGGGGTGGGAACGAAGCTGCGGGTGGCCCGGGATGCCGGACGCCATGAAGTCCCGGGATACGACCTGGTTTCCCACTGCATCAACGACATCCTGGTGCAGGGGGCGGAGCCGCTGTTCTTTCTGGACTACCTGGCCATGGGCCGCCTCGATGCCGAGGTCGCCGAGGACGTGATCCGCGGAATCGCAAACGCCTGCCGGGAGTTCGGGGTCGCACTGCTTGGGGGCGAGACGGCCGAAATGCCTGGCTTCTATCAGGGGGGCGACTACGACCTCGCGGGGACCATCGTCGGGGTAGTCGAGGAGGAATACATCATCGACGGCAGCGCGGTGGTTCCCGGTGACGTGCTGATCGGCCTGCCCTCGACCGGGCTTCACACGAACGGCTACTCGCTCGCGCGCACCATCGTGTTCGACCGGCTCGGCCTCGGGATCGATGACGTACTTCCGGGGCTGGACATCCCGGTGGCGGACGCCCTGCTGGCGCCGCATCGGTGCTACCTGCCGCCCATCCGTCCGCTTCTTCGGAACCGGAGCCTGCACGCCCTCGCGCACATCACCGGTGGCGGCATCAGCGACAATCTGCCTCGGGTCCTCCCAGCGGGCACCTCCGCCGAGGTGAACCTCGCTTCGTTCCGGCTTCCTCCCCTCTTCCGGCTGCTGGCCGACGCCGGCCGGATCGCCGAGGCGGAGATGCTCCGGACTTTCAACTGTGGGGTCGGTCTGATCGCGGTGGTAGCGGCCTTCGACGAGCGGACCGTCCTTGAAACCCTTGCCGGCGCCTTTCGCCTCGGCGAAGTCACGGCCGCCGCCGATTCGCCGCGGGTACGGTACCGGGGCCGCCTCCAATGACGAACGAATCCATCCGAACTCTCCCGACGCCCGGCCGGCGCCTCGGCGTGCTGATTTCCGGTCGTGGATCCAACCTGAAGGCGATTCTGGACGCCACTGCTTCCGATTCCCTGAACGCCGAGGTCGCGCTGGTCTTCAGCAACCGCGGCAAGGCCGAGGGACTCGAAATCGCGAAGAACGCGGGGGTACCGACGGCGGTGCTGTCCCACCGGGCTTTCCCGGACCGGGAGTCGTACGACGCCGCCATCGTCGAACACCTGCGGGAGCAACAAGTGGATGTGGTTTGCCTGGCGGGTTTCATGCGGATCGTTTCTCCCGTGCTGCTGCATGCCTTTCCGGATCGGGTGCTGAACATCCATCCCTCGCTGTTGCCGGCGTTCAAGGGCCTCGATGCCCCGTGCCAGGCCCTCGATTACGGAGTGCGGATTGCAGGATGCACGGTGCACTTCGCGGATGAAACTCTGGATGCCGGCCCGGTACTGCTTCAGGCGGCGATTCCGGTCCGCGACGCGGACACCCACGAAAGCCTGACCGAACGCGTCCTGACGCTTGAGCACCGGATCTATCCCCGGGCCATCGGAATGCTCCTCGACGGGGGCATCCGCCGTCAGGGCCGTCGCGTGCTGCTTTCCGAAGCGGCGGAACGGGCCAGCGCTGAAATCCACGCCGACGCCGAGCGAAAGCCGACGTATGCCCAGTAAGTTTTCCGCCGCCGAGCAGATCGCGCTGCTTGAGAAGGGTGCGGACCGGATCGAACCGCGTCCGGAACTCCGCGAGAAGGTCGAGCGGTCGGTCGCTTCCGGCAAACCGCTCCGGATCAAAGTGGGGTTCGATCCCTCCGCGCCGGACCTGCATCTCGGCCACACCGTCGTGATGCGAAAGATGAAGCACTTCCAGGACTTCGGTCATGAAGTGTGGTTCGTGATCGGTGACTTCACCGGGATGATCGGTGATCCGAGCGGCCGTTCGAAGACCCGCCCCCAATTGACTCGGGAGCAGCTCGCGGCGAACGCCGAAACCTACAAGGCGCAGGTCTTCAAGATCCTCGATCCCGACAAGACCGTCGTCGCCTTCAACAGCAGCTGGCTTTCCAAGCTGGGGAGCGAAGGGCTCGTCCGGCTCGCGTCGTGCTACACCGTGGCCCGGATGCTGGAACGGGACGACTTCCACCGCCGTTTCCGCGGGGAGAAGCCGATCTCGATCCACGAGTTCCTCTACCCGCTGGCCCAGGCCTACGACTCGGTGGCGATGAAGGCCGACTTCGAACTGGGAGGAACGGATCAGCTCTTCAACCTGCTCGTGGGTCGCCACATCATGCGCGAGTACGACCTCGAGCCGCAGGTGGCCTTGACCATGCCGCTCCTGGAAGGACTGAACGGCACCGAGAAGATGTCGAAGAGCCTCGGCAACGCGGTGGGCGTCACCGAACCGCCGGACGAAATGTTCGGCAAGCTGATGTCCATCAGCGACGATTTGACCTTTCGCTATTACGAGCTGCTGACCGACCGCACTCCCGCGGAGATCACGGTTCTACGGAAGGGAGTAGCGGACGGCACCCTCCATCCCAAGCACGTCAAGCAGGCTCTGGCCGCTCAGATCGTGGCGGACTTTCATTCCCCCGATGAGGCGGCCTCGGCGCGGGAACGCTTCGAATCGGTCTTTGCAAAGGGGGCCGTCCCGGACGAGATCCCGTCGTTCTCCGCGCCTCCGAGCCTACAGATGCTAGACCTGCTGACCTCCGCTGGACTTGCGGGAAGCCGGA
>CBDHFO010000017.1:0-707500 GCA_965262645.1 Candidatus Marinacidobacterium sp. | reverse complement strand
AACGGAGGCTCCCTAAGGTGCGCTCAGGCTGATTGGAAACCAGTCGTAGAGTGTAAAGGCATAAGCGCGCTTAACTGCGAGACCTACAAGTCGAGCAGATGGGAAACCAGGGCTTAGTGATCCGGCGGTTCCGAATGGAAGGGCCGTCGCTCAAAGAATAAAAGGTACTCCGGGGATAACAGGCTTATCTAGCCCAAGAGTTCATATCGACGGCTAGGTTTGGCACCTCGATGTCGGCTCATCGCATCCTGGAGCTGAAACAGGTTCCAAGGGTTGGGCTGTTCGCCCATTAAAGCGGTACGCGAGCTGGGTTCAGAACGTCGTGAGACAGTTCGGTCCTCATCTGTCGTGGGCGCAGGAGATTTGAGGGAAGCTGACCCTAGTACGAGAGGACCGGGTTGGACGAACCTCTGATGTACGAGTTGTCCCGCCTCGGGGCATAGCTCGGTAGTTACGTTCGGAAGGGATAAGCGCTGAAAGCATATAAGCGCGAAGCCCCGCCCGAGATTAGATCTCCCGGATCATTAGATCCCTGAAGGCCCCTGGAAGACCACCAGGTTGATAGGCCCGACGTGTAAGGCGAGTAATCGTCTCAGCTGACGGGTACTAATCGGCCGTGAGGCTTGACCACATCGTGCGTAACCAGAGTTTCTGGCAACAGAACAACAAATGGTTCGCCGAAGCCACTGCAGCAAAAAGCATCTTGGCGTTCCGCATCGCGGGACGTCGCGCTAGGCGCTTCCACCGTTATCAAACGGATCGATTTTGTCCCGGTGACCCGAGCGGAGGGGCCACACCCGTTCCCATACCGAACACGGTAGTAAAGTCCTCCAGCGCCGATGGTACTGCAGTGGAAGCGCTGTGGGAGAGTAGGTCGTCGCCGGGACTCCCGATTCCATAGAATCGCCCGAGAACGCCGGTCGTCATACCGGCATTGCACGCCGAAAACGGACGAAACCCGCATACTTAACACCAAGATGCGGCTGCTCACGCTTCATACGCGCAGCGGACGCCAGCCGGGCACGCCGTGGGGGGGATGTCCCACCCGACCGGATCGGCCGGGTTTCTTCCGACGGGGGTTCGGCCTGTTTGCGGCGGCCTTGGCCATCGCGACTCTTGTCTTCGCGCCGCCGGCCGTAGCACAGGATCCTGGAACCGCCGGGGAACAGCGCCCCACTTCGTTCGAGGTGGAGGTGCCCCGCGTGGTACTCACCGGGGTTCCCTTCCAAGTCGTCGCGATTCCGCGAGCAGAGTCCGGAGAGGCGCTGCCTGGATACCGGGGAACGCCGCGTCTCGATGGCGCCGGCCAGGCGGGGTCCACGACGCGCCGGGACGACGGGGCTGTCGTTTTCTCGGACGTACAGGTCGACGACAGCGGACGGTTCGAACTCTCCGCGGAGGACGGCGCCGCTCGGGGAACGGCGGGCACCAGGGCTATCGCGGGCATCTGGTCGCTCGCCCCACCGGTGGTCGCCATCGTGCTCGCCATCCTGTTCCGGCAGGTGGTGCTCGCTCTCGGCGCCGGGATCTGGATCGGCAGCACCCTGCTGCTCAACTTCAACCCATTGGCGGGCTTCTTCGAGGTGGGCAGCCGCTATGTCATCGGCGCGGTGACCGACAGCGACCGCGCCCACATCATCATCTTCAGCATGATGTTCGGCGGGCTCGCCGGGATCCTCTCGAGGAGCGGAGGGGCTCGGGGATTCGCCCAGCTCATTACCCGCTTCGCGAAGACCGCCCGCCGCGGCCAGGTCAGCGCCATGCTCATGGCGCTCGTCGTCTTCTTCGACGACTACGCGAACGTCATCATCCGCGGCAACCTGATGCGGCCGATCACCGACGGCCTACGGGTATCCCGCGAGAAACTGGCTTTCCTGACGGATACGGGGGCCGCCTCGGTAGCCAGCACGGTGATCGTCTCCACCTGGGTGGGGTACGAGGTGGGGCTGATTGACCAGGGTTTGCAACTGATCGATTACCCGGAAGACGGGTACTCCGTGTTCTTACGCACGATCCCCTACCGTTTTTACCCCATCTTTTCTTTCGCACTCGCACTGGCGGTCGGCTTCCTGGGCCGGGATTTCGGCCCGATGCGTGCCGCCGAACAGCGCGCCATGCGACTGAATCAGCCGCTGCGTCCCGGCTCCGAACCCGCGACGGAAGCACTGGACGAGGATCCCGCCGTGGCGAGCGTTTCCTCGGGTCTCTGGGCCATCGGGCTCTTGCCGATCCTTGCGGTCCTCGTCACCGCCGGAATTGGGATCTGGCTGACCGGGACGAACGCCCTGGCGGCTTCGGGCGCCACCGAATACGGCCTGCGGGAGGTGGTGACGAGTTCCGATTCCTACGTCTCGCTCCTGTGGGCTTCCGTCGCTGGTTGCTCCACCGGAATTGTGCTTGCGGTAGCCCAGCGCATCCTCACGCTCGGAAGCGCCATCGGCGCCTGGGTGGCGGGGCTCAAGTCCATGGTGCTCGCCATCCTGATCCTGGTGCTCGCCTGGTGCATCGGCGATGTGACCGCCGAACTGCACGCGGCGCAGTACCTCGTCCAGGTCCTCCAAAACGTCCTGAATCCGAGCCTGCTTCCGACCCTCACGTTCGTGGTGGCCGGGGTGATGGCGTTCGCGACCGGGACCAGTTGGGCCACGATGGCGGTCCTGATGCCGCTCGTGATCCCGCTCTCCCATGCGCTCGCGGAAGGCGCCGGACTCCCTCTGGCAGTATCCGACCCGATCCTGATGGGCGTCGTCGGCGCCGTCCTGGCGGGCGCGGTGTTCGGGGATCACTGTTCGCCGATCTCCGACACCACTGTTCTCAGCTCCATGGCTTCGGCATGCGACCACCTGGATCACGTCAAGACCCAGCTTCCCTACGCGCTGAGCGCCGCGGGAATCGCCATCGTGCTCGGTATCCTGCCGACCAGTTTCGGGGTGCCCCCCGGCGTCGCGCTGCTCGCCGGCATCGCGGCCGCGATCGTCCTGGTCCGGCTGGTCGGCACCCGCATCGAAGAAGGGAGTGCTTCATGAAGACGGTCCGACTCGGCGCCACGGGTCTCGAGGTCAGCCGGATCTCGCTCGGCTGCATGACGTACGGCGATCCGAAGTGGCGGTCCTGGATCCTCGAGGAGGACGCCTCGCGGGCGCACTTCCGGAAGGCGTTGGACCTCGGGATTAACTTCTTTGACACCGCCGACATGTACTCGAAGGGCGTCAGCGAGGAGGTCACCGGGAAACTGCTCCGGGAAATGGCGAACCGCGAGGACTACGTGCTCGCGAGCAAGGTGTACTTCCCGGTGGCCAAGGGTCCGAACCGCGGCGGGCTTTCCCGAAAGCACATCCTCGCGGCGTGCGACGCCTCGCTTCAGCGGCTCGGCCTCGACTACATCGACCTCTATCAGATCCACCGGTTCGATCACGAAACCCCGATCGAGGAGACCATCGAGGCGCTCGATTCGCTGGTGACCGCCGGAAAGGTGCGTTACCTCGGCGCGAGCAGCATGGCCGCCTGGGAATTCGCCACGATGCTCTTCACCGCGGACTCCATGGGAACGTCCCGGTTCGTCTCGATGCAGAACCACCTGAATCTCGTCTACCGCGAAGAGGAACGTGAGATGGTCCCCCTCTGCCTCGATCAGGGTGTCGGGCTGATCCCCTGGAGTCCGCTCGCAAGGGGGTTCCTGGCGGGAAACCGGACCCGGACGCGGCGCGATCCGACGCCCCGCGCGAAGGACGATGCCTATGCCGATCGGTTGTACTACGAGGAAACCGACTTCAAGGTGTTGGACACCTTGCTCGAGGTTTCCACCCGGCTCGGAGAGAAACCGGCGAAGGTCGCTCTCGCCTGGCTCCTGTCGGTGCCGGGAGTGGATGCGGCGATCGTCGGGACGACCCGCATCGACCAGATGGAGGAACTCGCCGCCGCCGTGGATCTGACGCTCGATGAGGAAACGATTGCGGCGCTGGAAGCGCCCTACATCCCGCACCCGGTTCTGGGTCACGATCAGCCGACGCCCCGGGATTAAGCGCGACCCCTCCGGGGCGTGGGGGCGGATCTTGATATGGGTCGCGGTGCTCGTTCCCGTCTCCTCCATTGCCTGGTGCGCCCCTTTGGGGATTGCGGCCCAGGACTACCGGGACATCGCGAGAGAGGCCGGCCTGGTCGTGGCGACCGGGACCGGAGGGCCCGAGAAGAACCACATCGCCGAGTCCACCGGGACCGGTGTGGCGGTTCTCGACTACGACCAGGACGGCCTGCCCGACCTTTACTTCCCGAACGCTCCAACCTGGGAAGACCCGAACGGTGCGTGGCGCTTCCGCTCAGGGGCGCTGTACCGCAATGGCGGTGACGGGCGGTTTACCGACGTCACGGAAGCCGCGGGGATGGCGACCGGGATTTACGGCCAGGGAGCGGTGAGCGCCGACATCGACGCGGACGGCCTGCCCGATCTCTACGTTACGGCGCTGGGGCCCAATCTGCTCTTCCGCAACAACGGAGACGGTACGTTTTCCGAGATCGCGGGAAGCGCCGGCGTAGCGGACCCCGGCTGGGGCATCGGCGCCGTCTTCCTCGACGGCGACGGGGATCGGACGGTCGATCTCTTCGTTGCCAACTACATCGAGGCCAGCGAAACGGACATCCGCGCCGGCGTGCGCACCCGGCGCTGGCGGGGCAGGGTGCCGGTGCTCGACGGCCCGCGCGGTCTGGTTCCGGAGACCAACCGCTACTTCAGAGGGCGCGGGGACGGCACTTTCGAGGACGCGACGAGCACCTCCGGGGTCGGTGACGTGCCGGCGCGCTATTCCATGGGGGCGGTAGCGCTCGACTTCGACATGGACGGCGATCAGGACATCTTCGTGGCGAACGACAGCGGGCCGAATGGAATGCTCGAAAACCGCGGCGGAATCTTTCGGGACGCCGGACTTCTCACCGGAGTCGCGCTGAGCGCCGACGGCGCGACCCAGGGCAGCATGGGGGTGGCTGCCGCGGATGCGGACGAGGACGGGTTTCCGGATCTGGTGGTCACGAATTTCGCCCACGACCACTATGCGTTCTATGTTGGAGTCGCCCCCTCACTCTTCCTCGAGGACGCCGTGGGGGCCGGTATCGCAACCGCCACCTTCCGTCCGCTGGGTTGGGGAGCCCTGTTCCTCGATGCCGAGAATGACGGCGATTTGGACGTCGCGTTCGCGAGTGGCCACCTCTATCCGCAAGTGGAGGACGACCCTGCTCTCGGCGAGACCTATGGGCAGCCGGACCAGTTGTTCCGGCGCGAAGGCCCGTCCTACGAGGCTGAGGACCTCGGCCCCCCAATCCGCTCGTCCCGGGGAATGGCGCTGGTCGATCTCGAAGCTGACGGGACGTGGGAGATCGCGGTCGCGAACCAGGACGACGGGCCAACCCTCTGGCGCCTTGCGGAACCCGCGGACGGTTCCTGGATCAGGTTCCGATTGGTCGACCCCGAAGGAAATCGGGACGGCCTCGGAGCGAGGATTGCGGTGACCGGTTTCGGAGCGGCGCAATCCCGCTGGGTGCGGGCCGGCGGCAGCTACGCCTCCGACAGCGAGCGCACCGTTCACTTCGGCCTCGGTTCGCTCGCGCGGCCCGCGCGGATGTCGGTGGAGGTCCGCTGGCCGGAGGGTGCTACCGAAATCTACCCGGGGCTCTCCCCCAACACGACCTGGTTGGTGCGTCGCGGCGGCGCCCCGATCCCGCTCCCTGCGCCATGATGCGTCGCCCCACAACGTTCAGCCGGCGGGTGGCCCCATCCCTGCTGATTCTGTTGGTGGCCGTCGCGGTGTCGAATGCACCGGCGCAGACCGGTACGGACGCGCGGGTGCGGGTTCGGATGGAACGGGCGGTCGCCCTCCTCGCCGCCGAGGAGGCGGACCGGGCGATCCCGATCCTCCTCTCCGTCGTGGACGAGGTGCCGCACCACGGCCCGGCGCGCTTCCAGCTCGGCGCGCTCGCCGTCGAGCGGGACGAATGGGAAGTCGCCGCCGACCATCTGGAAGCCGCGGTCGCTTCCCTCGGCCCCGACGCTCCGGCCGGAGCCGTTCCGGTGCAGCGCCCGGGGCTCGCCTGGGCTCTCTATTCGGAAGCGCTCGGAGCGAGCGACCGCCTTGCAGAAGCACTGGAGGCGACCGGCCACGCGCTCCGGTTTGCGCCGGACTATTTGCCCGCTCTGCTGGGTCGTTCCAACTTCGCGCGACGATTGGCGGTCCGAGAGCGCGGACCGGGGGCCCCGCGAGGGGAATCCTTCCAGCGCCTCATCGCAACCAGTCTCGAGGCAGCCAGAAAAGCGCTGGCGGGGGGTTCGGGGCGGCCCGGGCCGTGGACCGTACTGTCGCTCGCCGCCCACGAAGGCGAGATTGCGGAACTCGCGCGTTGCGCGGCCGAGCGAGCCGCGGAACTCTCCCCCGGCGACCCCGAGTCCCTCTTTCTGGTTGCCTGGACATCCGCCGAGGAAGACCCGGAGGGAGCCCTCGCGGCGGCCGAGGCGGCGCTTGCCGCCGGGCTTCGGGACGACCCCGCGCTCTGGATGACTCTGGGCCGCCTGCGCGCTTTCCGCCTGGACATGGATGCCTCCCTGGACGCCTATCGGGAAGCGCTGCGTCTCGATCCGGCGGTCGCCGGCGAGATGGCGAGCGTGGCGCTCGATGCGATCGTCACGGGCGGGGATCCGGAGCTGCTGGCGCTACTTCAGGACCGCGCCGCGCGGCGTCCCGATGCCCCGAACACCCGGTTCACCCTGGCGAAGGCGCACCTGCGGGAGGGTCGGGCAGACGTGGCGGCCCGCGAGCTCACCAGTCTGGTAGCGGAGAACCCGAACCACGCCGCGATCCTCACCACCCTTCACGCCGCACTGCGGAGAACCGGGGATTCCGCCGCGGACGTGGTGTTGGCCCGCCTGGAGGCGGTCAAGGCCGCGGAGGCGGCGGCGTGGGAACGCGCAAACGCGGCGGAGATTCAGCGCCGGCAGGCCCGCGAGGCGGCTGCCGCGGGCGATCTGGCCGAGACCGTTCGGCTCTTGGAGGCCGTCGTACGGGGCCGGGACGCAGGCTCGCCGGAGTTCGCCGCCGACCTCGCCGAACTCGGCGGCGCGCTCGAAGCGCTCGGCCGTCACCGCGAGGCGCTGTCCGCTCTCGACCGCTCGCTCACCCTCCGCGCTTTCGATCCCGAAACTCTGGCCATGACGGCCCGGGTGGCGCGAACCACCGGAGAAACCGAGGGGGCCGATCGCTACGCCGCGCGCGCCGTCCTTACCGCTCCGCGCTGCGAGGAAGCCCCCGCAGGAGGCTAGGAGCGCCGGCCAGTGCTCCCGGTGGGGGCGTTCACACCGGCATCGCTCCCCGCAGGGGAGCGAAATTCCTCCCCTCGCCACTGCGCGGAGAGCGCCGATGCCATCCGGTTCCCCCGGTACGGCACTCTCGTTGCTCTACATGATGGCTTCCGGTGCGGCTCCGAGTCTCTGGATAGAGCAAACCGTTGAGAAACCGGGCCATCTGAAGCAGAATTTCCTGCTTCAATCCACGATTCCGAATCCTGTGAACCGGATTTCCGGAGATTCTCCAGGGAGAAGCTCATGACTCATCGCCTCCGCTTTCCGCTGCCGGCAACGCTCGGGGTGCTGATCCTCGCGCTGGCGCTTCCGGCGGCTTCCCTCGCGCAGGACAACGGTCTCATCCGGGGCACGGTGACCGACGACAGCGGCGCCGTGGTGCCCGGAGCGACGGCGACCGTCCTGAGCGACGCCATCATCGGCGGCTCCCGCTCGACCGTGACGAACGAGTCGGGCGTGTTCCGCTTCCCTGGCCTGCCCGCCGGGGAATACGCCGTGGAGGTCGGGCTCGGCGGTTTCGACACCATTCGCTACGAGGGCGTGCGGGTCGGCCAGAACACCACCGCGACCCTGGATGCCTCATTGAGACTTTCCACCGTGACGGAAACTGTGCAGGTAGTGGCGGAGGCCCCGCTTCTGGACGTGAGTTCGAACGCCTCGATCACTACCTTCAACTCTGAGCTCGTGGAAGAGCTGCCAACCGAGCGGAACTTCTACGACTACATCCACATCTCTCCGGGAATTACCCAGGTGAACAGCGGCGGCGGAGGTGACCGCGCCGTGGCCTTCGGGTCGAACCAGCAATCGAACTCCTGGAACATCGACGGCGTCGAGACGAGCGCGCCTGAAACGGGTTCTTCCTGGGGAGACCCGAACGTGGACATGATCGAGGAAGTCGAGATCATCGGGATCGGCGCCCCGGCCGAGTTCGGGAACGCCACCGGAGGCACCTTCAACATCGTCACCAAGAAGGGCGGCGACACGTTCAGCGGCAGCGGCAACTACTTCTACCAGAGCGACGGCCTCACCTTCCCGGAGATCTACGCCGATGCCGACACCGGAATACCGGTGTCGGCGGGAAGCTCGAACGCGTTCGCCTTCGAGCGCGACAACTTTCAGGACATGACCCTGACCCTGGGCGGTCCGGTGATCCGCGAGCGGATGTGGTTCATGGTGGGCGGCCAGTACTCCCGCGACAGTTCCTGGGAGGCCGGCAACGATCCGGCGGCGGCCACCGCCGACCTCGGCGAGAACGACAAAGTCACACTGAAGCTGACCGCCAAGCTCACGGATCGGCACGAAGTGTTCGTGAATACTCACCTTGAGGACTGGGCCTTCATCGGGGGCAGCTCGCCGAACGTCACTGCCTCGGCGGCCTTCGTCGAGCGGGGCGCCACGGTCACGTTCGCCGGGGGCCTGACCAGCACGATTTCAGACACCACGATCTTCGAAGCGCGGTATTCCCAGTGGACGGCGAGCGACATCCACGACTCGCCAACCGGCAGCTTCGACATGCCCTTCATCAACTATGACGCGGAGCCTACGACCACCTACGAGGGCGGCATCTCCTATCCTTGGGACTACCGAACCTGGAGCAACCAGTTCAACGCCAAGATCACGCACTACGCGGACGACTTCCTCGGCGCGCAGCACGAATTCCGCTTCGGTGTCCAGATCGCCCGGGGCGTGGCGGAGACCGCGGTGGCTGCGGGGCCCAACAGCGCCTACCAGTACCAGTCCGGCGGCTACCTCTACCAGGTCATCCAGGAGCCCTACCGCTACGGAGGCATCTCCAACGACCGCGGTTTCTTCATTGATGACACGGTTACCGTCAATGATCGGCTTACCCTGAACCTCGGCCTCCGGCTGGATCTGAATCGCGGAGACATTCCCGAGTACGAGCTTCTCGGGGTGCCCGACTCCGGCCAGGAAACCGAGTTCACCGCCGTCAACGCTGTTTCCGTGCCGGGAAACGCCCCCGGGACTCCGGGAATCGCGAAGTGGAACCTGATCAGCCCACGCATCGGTTTCACCTTCCGTCCGGACGACGAGGGGCGTTCAGCCATCAAGGGCTTCTTCGGCGTCCACTACGACCAAAACGTCATCGGCAACTGGGACGCTCCGGCGCCCGGGGTTACCCCGTGGCAGCTCTACGCACTCAACGACGACGGCACGCTTGGTGACCTCCTGTTCGCGACGACAGTCGACGAACTGGCGCAACCGGACAACCTGGTGGCGCCCCGTTCCTACCACTACACGGCGGCCTATGAACGGGAGATCGGCAACAACATGTCGGTCGGAGTGCAGTACGTGCACAAATACACCGACCGGATGGTGGGTTGGTCCATTCTGGGCGGGCAGTACGAGTCCATCCAGTGGGCCGATCCCTACACCGGGGCGCCGATCACCCTGCTCAACCAAGTGGAGCAGCCGACCTTGGTCAAGGGGAACCACCCGGGCGATTTCCCGGGCGCGGCGGATACCTACGAACAGACGTACGACGGCGTCATCTTTCACTTCAACGCCCGGGATGCCGGCCTCTGGAACCTCCAGGGGTCCTACACCTACTCGAAATCGGAAGGTCTGATTCCGCGTCCGTGGTTCCAATCCCAGAACAATCCGTTCTACGGGAGCAGTACGGGCCAGGATCCCAATTCCTACATGAACGCCCACCAGCGTCTCCAGGCCGACCGACCGCACATGTTCCGGCTGCAGGCCGTCCTGTTCCTGCCCTATGACACTGTGCTGGCGGTGAACGGCAACGTTGAGAGCGGCAAGCCGTTCTCGCGCCAGGTGCGGGCCGCCGGCATCACCAATCAGCCGGCCCAGAACTTCATTGTGGAGAACGCGGGATCCCGGGAAGGACTCCGCCACCCGACGCTGTGGGTGGCGGACGTTCGCATCGGCAAGCGTTTCGACCTTGGCGACGTGCAGTTGAAGCTGGATGCCTACGTCTACAACGCGCTGAACAGCACCGCCAGCATTGGGCATGCCAGCCTTCGGCTCGAGGACCCCGGCGAGCAGTTCATCCCCTCGAGCTGGGTGGAACCGCGCCGCTTGATGCTCCTCGCTGGTTTCGTGTTCTAGGCTTCCCATCCTTTGCTTAGGGGAACCGCCCGTTGCGGGCGGTTCCCCTTTCTGTTTGCGATGCGCCCGCTCAGGCCGTCGTTACCGGAACGCCGGGTTCGTCCCGTATGCTCGCCGGCCCTGCCATTCGCTTTCCCCGAGAGGTTTCAGAAGATGTTGAAGAAGGTCCTTTGGTCGGCCGCCCTGCTCCTCGTTGCCGCGGTGGCCGCCGGTCAGGAGAACGGAGAAGCCGCTGAGAAATCCCGCTGGGAGAGCAGTCACTCGATCGTGATGGACGGCGAAACCGTCGAATACGACGCGGTGGTTGCCAGCACCACCCTCACGAATGACCAGGGCGAGGATGCGGCGAAGCTCTTCTACACCGCCTACTTCCGCACCAATGGCGCCCCGTCCCAGGAGCGGCCACTCATCTTCGCCTACAACGGGGGACCGGGGTCGGCGTCCTTCTGGCTGCACATGGGCATCATGGGGCCGCGGCGGGTCGTCACCCCCGAGGTGGGACCCCAAGGCGCCCCGCCCTACCCGCTGGAGGACAACGCCTACACCTTCCTCGACATCGCCGACATCGTCATGGTGGATCCCATCGGCACCGGGTTCAGCCATCCGCTCGAGGGCGTCGAGGGATCCGACTACTGGGGGATCGACGAGGACGCCCGCTCCCTCGCCCAGTTCGTCAGGCGCTTCCTCAGCGAGTACGACCGCTGGAACTCGCCCCGTTATCTCCTCGGCGAAAGCTACGGGACCACCCGCTCCGCCGTGCTGGCCGGCCATCTGCAGCGCGCCAACATCGACCTGAACGGGATCGTGCTGGTCTCGATCGTCCTCCAGTTCAACACGATCCAGTTCGCGCCCGGTGACGACATCCCCTACATCGTGAACCTTCCTTCGTTCGCCATCACCGCGCGGTACCTCGACCGGCTACCCGGCGGCTCCCCGGACAATCTCGAAGGGTTCATGGCCGAGGTGGAGGCCTGGTCGCTGAACGAGTACGCCACCGCGCTCCTCGCCGGCGGGACCCTGGACGCCGACAAACGCGCTCGGGTGATCGACCAGATGCACCGCTACACCGGGCTCAGCAAGGATTTCATCGACAAATCCGACCTGCGGGTGACCGCGCCCGCGTTCGAGGCCGAGCTGCTCCGCGACGAGGGCCGCATCGTGGGACGGCTCGATGCACGTTTCACCGGTCCCGCCGGCGACGTACTGGGCGGCCGTCCCTCGCACGACCCCCAGTCCACCGCCATCAGTTCGGCCTATAGCTCGGCGTTCAACAGCTACCTCCGGGGTGAACTGGGCTACGACGGCGATCGTGAGTACGTGCCGAGCGGCGCCACCCGGAACTGGAACTGGGGCCGCCTCCGCGGCGGGGGCAGCTTCGGCCGCGGCGGCGGAACACCGAACGTCGCTCCCGACCTCGCCCGCGCCATGAAGCGCAACCCGGACCTGAAGGTCCTATTGGTCAACGGGATCTACGATCTGGCCACCCCCTACTTCGCTGCCGTCTGGTCGGTGGACCACATGGGGCTACCCGCGGATCTCCGCGCCAACGTCGAGCGGGCGGACTTCGCCGCCGGCCACATGATGTACGTCGAGCAGTCGCTCCTGCCGCAGTGGAAGGCGGACGTCGGCGGGTTCATCGCGAGGACTTCGGGGCGTTAACCGCTCAGTCCGCGATTCCCGGCTCGCTCAAACAAAGAGCGACTTCACGCGTTCCGCGACCACTGCGTCCTGACCGGGGCGGAGCATCCACATCGAGATGCGCAGTTGACCTTCTCCCGTCCGCGAGACTGCGACCGGAGGGTCTCCCTCCAGAAGCTTCGCGACCGCTTCCTGCGACGTGAGACCCAGGTCCCCCTCACTCCAGTTGACGACCACGTGGGGGACATGGTTGGCGATTTCCGGCACTTGGGTCTCGCAGGCGAGGCCGGCCGCGCCTCCCAGGACTCCCATAACCAGTTCGGCGCGCGCGTGGAGTTCATGCCGTTCGGCTTCGTGATCGACGGACAAGTAGCGCTCGACCGCCGCGACGAGGCCGACGATCTCCTCCTTGCCGACCTTCATGCCGCGGCCGATGCCGCCGAACGGGCTGATCGCCTTGCGGGCCGCCTGGACCAGGTCGGGGCGCCCGAGCAGGAGTCCCGAGGCTTGCGGGCCGAGCAGCCCCTTGCCGCCCGAGAAGACCACCATGTCGAAGCCCTCTTCGACGTAGGTGTGTAGCCGCTCGGGCGGCGGGACGTCCGCGGCGGCGTCGTTCATCGTCGGCACGCCGTGCGCCCGCGCGACTTCAATCCACTCGGCGCGGCCGATCCCGCCCCGCGGCTCGGCGAAGTTCAGGAAGAACATCATGGCCGTCCGCTCGTTGATCGCTGCCTCGAGTTCCTCCCGGGTGTCCACCCAGACGATTTCGGCTCCCACCAGCCGCATCTGGGCCTGGTATCCGGTGCGGTGGGTGCGCTGCTGGATCACCTCGTTCTTCATCCCCGCGGTGTCCGGGAGCATCTGCAGCTTCTCATCGTCGCCACCGGTGATCGCCGCCGCGGTCCCGCAGGTGATGCCGGATGCGGCGCCGCAGCAGATCATGGCAGCCGGTACCCCGATCAACCGGGCGAGGTGATCACCCGCGCGCTCCTGGAGTTCGCGCAGGGGCACGAAGTTGCGCGAAGCCGCAACCATGGCGTCCGTGACTTCGGGCGGCATGATGGAACCGCCCAGGACCGTCACCGTGCCGATGCCGTTGATCACGGGCTGAACACCCAACCGCTGGTAGATCTGTTCCGGAGCCGGGGAGGGGCCGGGCTCGGCCCCCGATTCGCAGGCCGCGGCTCCCAGTAGTGCAGCGGAGGCGCCGCCCTGCAGAACTCGCCGCCGGCTAATCGTCTCAGGCATGATGCCCCTCCTCGTTCATGAACGGCGTCGGTGGAGGATGCCGTCCCATCGCGCCGCGCCTTGCGGGCCGTAGTCGAACGGGAGTTCGCGCCAGTCCGGGCGGGTCCGGCCGTTCAAATCCCAGGCGAGAAGGCCGTCCTTGAAGGCCATCTCGCAAACCAGCTTCTCGGTACCGTCCTGGCGCGCGCCGAAGCTGTCCACGAAGCCGAACGTGCCGGATTCGTTCCGCAGCACTGCGATGTCGGCGATCGCGCCGACCGACAGATGGCCCAGTTCCTCGCGGTGGATCTGCCGGGCGGGATTCCAGGTCGACTGCCGGATCACGTCGTCGAGGGGTTCGCCGAGAGCCAGGAACTTGCTCATCGTGGTGATCTGGCTCTGCATGCCGGCATTCATCGAGCCGATATGCAGATCCGTAGAGATCGAGTCCGGCGGGAAGCCGGCCTCCAGGCACTTCGCTGCCACGCTCCACTTGAAGCTGCCGCCGCCGTGGCCCACGTCGAAGTGCACGCCCCGCTCGCGTCCGGCGAAGAGACCGGGATTGGGTGTGCCGTCCGCGAGCAACTCCCGGCGGAGGCCGGAGAAGCAGTGTGTATAGATGTCTCCGGGGCGCAGCTTCTCGCCCAGCAGCGTCTCGATCGGGCGCTCCGGCAGATTGGACCCGAAATCCACCATGACCGGGATTCCCGCGGCCTCGCCGGCGCGAACCGCCTCCTCGACCGGATCCCACTCGGGTCCCGCGTAATGGGCGGTCTTTACTCCGACAATGATGTCGGAATGCTCCTGGGCGAGGGCGGCGGTCGGCGCCGCTTCCATATCGGCGAGATCCTGCTCGAGATCCCCGCCCCGCATGCCGTGGCCGACAATATTGGCCAGCGCCAGCACGCGGGTCCGGCTCCGGCTGATGACCGTGTCCCGGAACGTCTCGAAGTTCCTCCAGCCGGCGCAGCCGGCGTCGACAACCGTCGTGACCCCCGAGCGGAACGTGTAGCCGTCGGGGTAGAGGCTGTTGTCCCCGGCGTACGAACCCCGCTCATTGGTGCCGGCGAACACGTGCACATGCAGGTCGATCAGCCCGGGCGTGACGTAGAGGCCCTGGCACTCTGCGACCTTGAAGGCCCGTCCCGAGTCGATGGCCTCCTCGACCGCGGCCACCTTGCCGTCGTGCACGGCGACGTCGCGGACCGTGCTCAGCCCGTTCCGGGGGTCGATCAAATGCCCGCCCTTCAACAGCAGGTCGTACTCAGGCTGGCCGGCCGAGCGGGCGGAACAGGCCAGCGTGAACATTCCGGCGCCGGCCAGAAGTTCTCGTCGCGAGAGCCCATGCGTGCGTCTGGTCATCTGGCTCCGCCTCACTCTCTCCAGGGGTAGGGCGGCCGCCGCCGGTGCCAGTCGGTTTCCCGCTGGAAGGCCATCCCGAAGTCGAGCGCGGCCTGATCGTCCATCGGTGAGCCGACGATCTGAAGCGACAGCGGCAGCCCGTCCTCGTCGAACCCGCAGGGGATGGCGAGGCCCGGGTGGCCCACCAGGTTCGCGATGTAGTTGAGACGGGGGGTGCGCGCGCTCACCTCGTCGGGTGGCTCCCACTCGTTCCTCGCCGGGACCGGCCATCCGTCCTTCACGACCCGGAGCGCCGCCCCGTTCGGCCAGGTCGGGGCGATCACCGCGTCGTAGCGGGAGAGGATTTCGTCGGCCTCGCGAACGAGTTGGTTGCGGATCCGCTGGGCGGTCAGGTAGTCGGCGGCGGGCAGCATTCGGCCCGCCATCCAGCCGGCACGTCGATCCTCGTTGAACGAGAACATGTCGGCGGCGCGGCCATCGTCGAACAGCGACTTGAAATTCGTTCCGCTTTCGACGGTGACGATGGTCGTGAAGAGAGCGCCGGTGGGAAAGAGCGGCAGCTCGATGTCCTCGATCTCCACTCCCATCGCGGCGAAGGCGTCGAGCGCCTCCTGGAATGCCCTGCGGGTGGTCTCGGACTGGGAGAGCAGGAACTCGGCGCGGTGCACCCCCAACCGCCGGCCCCGCATCGAGCCGGGATCGGCCCGGAAGACGAAGGGTCGCTCCGCCGTCGAAGTGTCCCGGGGATCCGGGCCGGCGATCAGTTGCAGGACGTGACCGCAGTCCTCCGCCGATCGCCCCACCGGACCGATCTTGTCGAGGCTCCAGGAGAGCGCCATGCAGCCGAAGCGGCTGACCCGCCCGAAAGTCGGGCGGAGCCCCGAGGCGCCGACCGCGGACGCCGGGAACACAATCGAGCCCCCGGTCTCCGTGCCGATCCCGAAGCCGATCAGGCCCGCGACCGCTGCCGACACCGTCCCGCTCGACGAACCGAAACTGGTGCGGTCGAGCTTCCAGGGGTTGAGGGCCGAGCTGGTGTTGCCTCCGGCGAACTCGCCGAGCGACATTTTCGCCATCAGCACCGCACCGGCTTCCTCCAGCCGGTCGATCACCGCGGCGTTTCGGTCCGGGACGCGGTCCCGGAAGATGCCCGATCCCCAGGTGGTGCGGATTCCGCGGGTGTCGAGCAGGTCCTTTACCCCGTAGGGAATCCCGTGCAGGATGCTGCGCGGATTGCCCGCGGCCAGTCCGCGGTCGGCGCGCTCAGCGGCCTGCAACGCGCGCTCGCGCGCGATGGTCACCATCGTGGCCAGCTTGCCCTGGTGGTCTTCGCGCGGCTCGCTCGGCAGTTCGAAGGGCGGTACGTCCAGCTCCTCCGCGCGATCGAGGTACGCCTGGGTCAGTTCGACGGACGTGAACGAACCAGCGCGGAGACCGGCCGCCAATTCCGAGACCGACAGGAAGAGGGTTGATTCCTCGGTCGCCATGATTCAGCCGCGTCGGAAGATGAGCAGCGGCGGTTCGTCGGGATCGAGCGGGAACTCCCTCAGCGTTCGCTGGACTTCCGCCATGTTCGCAAGAGCCCGGCGCAACCGGTCCAGTTCGGCGGGATCCTCGTAGATCCCCCGCGGCCCCTGGTGGTCCAGCAGAGCTTCCGTGGTTCTGATCGAGACCTCTCTGGTCACCTTCACTTCCGAGCACGCCTGCTGCCACAGAGCAACGGCCGTGCTCCCCGCGGCGAGAACGGCAAACTCGCGGCGGCGCATCGTGGTCAGGCCTTCGCGATCCGGCGAAGAGCTGGTGGCACGAGCCTACAGACCGTTCATCGCCTCCGCGATGTTGTCGAGCGCCAGCTTGATCATCTGCCGCGACGTGCCGAGGTTCATCCGCATGTGATTCTCGCCACCCGGGCCGTAGCTCGAGCCGGCGTTGGTGTACACGCCGGCGTTTTCGACCAGCCAGCGAGCGACGATGTTCTCCGGCGTCACCGGCTCCTCCGCCTCCTCCTCCGCGCTGGCTGCCACGGCTTTCTCCGCCGCGCCGATCTGCTCGGCGAGAGCGGTGACATCCAGCCAGGCGAGGTAGGTGCCCTGCGCTTTGGTGTACTTGATCTGCGGGATGTTCTCGCGGATGTACTGCTCGACGAAGTTGTGGTTGCCGTCAAGATAGACCAGCAACTCGTCCAGCCAGTCCTCGGCGCCCCGCAGGGCGGCATGGTGCGCCACCACGCCCAGCGTGTTGGTTTGCGCGCGGTGCTGAGCCTGGACCTTCTCGAAGTACTCCGGATTGGTGGTGTGGAACCACGCGACCTTCATCGCCGCCAGGCTGAACGTCTTGCTCCCCGACTTGAAGGTGACGCTGTTGTCCACCACCGCCTTGTCGGGCAGGCTTTCGAACGGTGTGTACTTCTGCCCCTGGGTGACGAAATCGCAGTGGATCTCGTCGGACAGAACGACCACGCGGCGCTCCAGACAGATTTGGCCCAGGCGCATCAGGTCTTCCGGCGACCAGCAGTTTCCGGTCGGATTCTGCGGGTTGCAAAGGATCAGCGCGTCGGTGTCCTGGGAGATCCGGGATTCGATGTCATCGAAGTCCAGCCGGTGGACCCCGTTCTCGATGATCAGCGGGCTCTCTTCCGCGATCGTCTGGGACAACCTCAGATCGGTGTAGAAGCCGCTGTAGGTCGACGTCGTCAGGATCACCTTGCTGCCGGGTCGCGCGAACGCCTTGAGCGCCGCGATCACCGCCGGGTGGACGCCGTCGGACAAGGCCATCAACTCGGGATTGATCTCCAGGCCATAGCGCTTTTTGTTCCAGTCGACGATCGACTGAAAGAAGTCGTCCGACATGCTGAGGTAGCCCCAGTTCTCGTGCCGGACCCGCTCCGCCAGGGCTTCAGTGATGGCCGGGGCGCACTTGAAGTCCATGTCGGCGACGCCCATCGCCACCTGGATGTTCTCGCGGCCGTACCGCTCCATGATGCCGTCCCACTTGGCTGAATCGGTCCCGACCCGGTCGTACGGCGCGTCGAAATCGAACCCGCCGGATCCGCCCTGCAGCGGTGCCGCGGCTGCCGCTGCGGGGGTCCACAGCGAGGTTCCCGCCGCCGCCGCGCCGGCGACCGCGCCGGCGCCCTTCAGGAACATCCTGCGGTTCAACCAAACTCTCTCTGACATGCCTCTACTCCTCGTTAGTTCCGGACTGCCCTGCCGCCGGCGACACTGCGTGAAAAGCTACGCCCGTGGATACGAAATGTGACCGTTTTCCCGGCAGGAGCAAGCTCGCCACTATAGTCGGTTTTCGGAAGCCGTTACCAGCGTGGTTGTTGGGCTACCTGACGCTCCCCGAGAACGCTTTCCAGACGCCGCTGCGCCGTCAAACCGGGGGCGACCGGCTCGGGCTGCTGGACCCGCCGATCCCCACCGTTCGCAAGCTGGACGGCTCGGCGACCCGTACACTCGGGGGTCAACAGCCTGTGGACAAAGTCACGCGGCGTTCGAGCGGCGATCCATCCCGCCTGGCCCCCACCGGGAGAACTGGCCGCGCCGCTTCGCGCCGCTCATCGTTGCGCTTCGGTCGAAATACACTCGGTATTCCTCCCTCGCGCGCCTTGTCAGCCGGGCGCCTCGCCCCCACCGGGAGAACTGGCGCTCTCGGCGCTCACGCCACTTTGTCCACAGGCTGTTCAGTGCGTTCTCGTCTCCCCTTGCACGCTCTGGGTCTGGTGGGCCTCCTCGCCGCCGCTCCGCCGGGGCTCGCCCAGGTTCCCTCACCCGAAGAGGTTCTCGGCTATCCGATGGGCGGTTCGGTCACCGACTACGGTGGGCTCTACCGCTATCTCGATGCAGTCGGGGGTTCGTCACGGCTGCAGGTCTCCGTCTTCGGCGAGACTTTCGAGCATCGCGAGCTGATCCTCCTCACCATCAGTGCGCCAGCCAATCTCGCCCGGCTCGACGAGATCCACCGCGGCACGCGACGGCTCGCGGACCCGCGAGGGCTCACCGATGAAGAGGCCGAGGCGATCCTCGCCGGGACTCCCGCCGGGGTCTTCCTGAACTACGGGAACGACGGAAACGAGTCCGCCGCCTTCGAGGCCGCGCTCTGGATGGCCTGGGAGCTTCTTTCCGGCCGCCACGACGAACTCCTGGAAGACGTGGTCGTGTACATCGTTCCGGCGTCAAACCCGGACAGCCACGAGCGCTTCGCCGCCTGGTTCAAGGCGACCGCGAGCTGGCCGGACGGCGATCCCGACCCGAACGCCGTCGAGCATCGCGCCCCCTGGGGCCTCTCCACGAACAACAACCACTACCAGATCAACCTGAACCGGGACTCGGTCTGGAGCACCCAGCCCGAAAACCGCGCCCTGGTCCGGCTCTACCTCGACACCCGCCCGATGGTTTTTGTGGACCACCACGGCGAGACCGATTCCTTCGTCGGCCCCTGGATGGCCGAGCCGCTCCACAGCGTGCTCACCGGCAACCAGCGCGACTGGCTGATGGAATACGGCCGGGCGATGGCCGCTGACTTCGCCACCGCGGGTTTCCCCTACACGCCCTGGGAGTTCGGCCAGTTCGATCCCGGCTACTGGGACACCCTGCCCAACTTCACCGGTTCCATCGGGTTCACCCTCGAGACCACCGGGGGCGGCTGGCGGGGGCTGCGACTCGCCCGGGCGGGCGGCGGGGAGTACACCCTGAAGGACGGCATCGAGCAGCATCTGATCGCGGATCGCAGCCTGTTGGCGGTCACCGCGATGAACCGGGAACGCCGGCTGCGTGACTTCCTCAGCTACCGGCGCGAAGCGCTGGAGGCAGACGCGCGCCCCGGCGGCTGGGTGATCTCGGGTTCATCCGACCCCGCGCGCCTCGATGCGGCACTCGGCGTGCTGCTTCGGGGCGGCATTGAAGTGCGGCGGACCTCCCGGGAGACGACCGCCCGCGCCGCGCTGCCGATGTTTCCGCGGAGCGGGCCTGCCGCCGAAGTCAGCGTTCCTCCCGGGAGCCTGGTGGTGCCGGGCGCCCAACCGGAGAGTCGGCTGCTTCAGGTCCTGCTCGAGCAGGACGCGAGGTTCAGCGAGGAATTCCTCGACTATGTGGACGAGCATCGTGAGCGCCGCGCTGATCCCGGATTCGGGCACCCGGACATCTGGACCAGCGCCGACGCCTTCTATGACATCACCGCCTGGTCGGTCCCGCTCAGCTACGGCCTCACCGCGTGGACGGTCGCCGAGGCGGGAGGACTGCCACCGATGGAAGACTCGGCGCCGGCCTCGCTCGTGGATCCGCTTCGGGATCCGTCCCCGACCCCGGGCGAGTTCCGGAATCCGGCTGCCGGCTACGCATTTGTCGTTGCGGGTGATTCCGATCACGCCGTCCGGGCGGCGGCCCGGTTCCTGACCGCCGGCATTCCGTTCCGGGTGAGTACCGCCACCTTCGAGGCCGGCGGGGAGAAGTACGGCCGTGGGGCCCTGCTGGTCTTCGCCGCGGAGGCACCGGATCCGGCAGCGCTCCGTTCCGGCCTGGAGGACCTGGCCGCGACCGGAGCCCGGGTCCTCGGGGTGGAGAATCCCCTGACCACCTCGGGCCCTCACCTGGGATCCGACCAGTTCGTTCCGGTGGTGCCGGGCCGGATCGCGATGGTGATGAGCGGCCCGGTCCGTCCTTCCGCCTACGGAAGCCCGTGGTACCTCTTCGAGCGCCGCTTCGGGTTGCCGTTCACCGCCCTCTCCTGGGAGCGGCTCGGTGTCACGGACCTTCGGGGCTACCGGGTCCTCATCCTTCCGGACGGGGGTTACCCCGATCCCGGAGACGATCCAGCGGCGGCGCGCATCCTCGACCGGCTGGAGGACTGGACGTCGCGGGGCGGCGTCCTCATCGCCATGCGCGGCGCCTCGGCGTGGCTCGCCGGAGACGGCGTTTCGTGGATCCGGACCCGGCTCAAGCCCGGGTTCGCCTCGAAGTCGGCGTTCATGACCGACGGCGGACGCCCCGACGACCCGCAGCCCGACGCCCAGGAAGAACAGCGCGCCGAAGTCATCCCGGGCGCCATCCTCCGCGCGCTCCCGAATCCGGAGAGTTTTCTCAGTTTCGGCTACGAGGAGGGGTTCCCGGTGATGGTGTGGTCGAGCCTCGCCTTCGAGTCGGATCCTGCCGTCGGTGTCGCCGCCCGCTTCCCCGAGGATCCGGACGAACTCCTCGGCAGCGGTTTCGCCTTTCCGGACTCGCTCGCCCGCCTCGCCGGCACCCCCTATCTGGTTACTGAGCGGGTCGGCGCCGGCCGCGCCGTGCTCTTTCTCGACGATCCCAACTTCAGGCTCTTCTGGGACGGCCTCACCCGGCTCTTCATGAACGCCGTCCTCTTCGGCCCGAGCTTCTGATCAGGGCACCTCGACGGGAATTGTGATTCCGGGGGCGGCTGCCAGCCGCCGATCGGCGGTGACGAGTGGCTGCCCCAAGACCTCCGCGAGCGCGACATAGGTGGCGTCGTAAGCCGTGAGGTTGGCGCGCCAGCCCCAGATCCGCTCCAGCAGGTGCTCGTGGGGGTGGCGTTCGATGTCGAGTTGCCGCCAGAGGGTGAGGAACGCCGCCGCCTGCCCCGCGCCAAGCGTGTTGCGCAGAACGTGTCGTCGCAGGACATGGGTGATCTCGACGTCAATCAGGTGCGGCGCGTGCACCGCCGCACCGTCCTCGAGTCGGTCGAGCAAGCGCTCGCCCGCCGGGCTCTTCAAGAGGATTTCGATGGCGGCGGAGGCGTCAATCACCAAAGCGAGATTCGCGCGCCTCCCGGAGGATTTCCGCCGCCGAGATGTCCGGCTCGATCGCGGGCAGGGCGCGCAGCGCGTCCAGCACTTCCTGCCGGCTCGGCCGCTCGAGCGCGCGCTCGATCAGTCGACGGAGATAGGCGGACATGGAGACCCCCTCCATGGCGGCCCGCGCCTTCAGCCGGCGCTGCAGAGCCTCGGGGACGTTCCGGACTTGGATCATCGTATTCATGCGTTTAGTATGAAAACATACATTCTACATGTCAAGGCTGACGCTGCCGGCCCGTGCCATCAAGCCGCGCAGATAGGGCCGTCTGAGAGGGAACGCCGGTGTTCACACCGGCACCGCTGTGCGACGGTGCAGTGAACCGCAGGGTCCGCAGCCCTGTTTGGCGGCGCTGGCCGCCGCTCGTTGTGCGACGCAGATCGCCGACAATTGCATGCCGGGCGAGACGTTGGCGAAGGTGACAGGAAATGTCAATTCGCCCAGATAGCCTCCCTCCTATCGCAAAGGAGTGGAGCAGCATTGAAGAAGTACGACCGTTTCCTGACCCGTCGCTATCTGCGGGGTGCGTTGCACCGCGCGGCAGAGGACAAGATTCTCCGGCCCAGGATCATCGATTGGATAGCGAACAACGAGGACGAAATCCAGGCGATGGACGCCGGTTTTCTCATTCCGAAGTTCCAGGAGTTGGGGCTCGACAAGATCGAAGACGACCATTCTGCCTTCGGCCGCCGCCGGAGAGGCTCCGGGCGGAGTGGCCAGCGGAGCGCCCCCAAGGTTTCCGCGCTGCCCCAAGCGAAGGAGTTCCTGGCGTGGGCGATCGGCGTCCTGGACCGGTCCCTCTCCGACCCTCCCGCCGAGGGGGATGAAACACGCGCTACGTCGCTTGCCGTTCGCCGTTTCAGACTCGGCGAAGACTGCGGCCCGGTGCTCGAACTGGCCCGCCGCTACGATGAGCGCGGGTCGCCGGCCGAGGACCTGTGGGATGCGGTGAAGGACGGCCTCGGCGATCCGTTGGAGGCGAGCGCGGTGCTGCTCGGGCTGTCGAGAACGCGGGTGGAACGAGCGCTTCACGAACTGACCGGGGCCGGGATCGCCGATCCCGGGAGTTGGGGCACGCATGACGCCGAGCCCGGCGCCTATGTGGACGGGTGGTTCGAACGGGTCTACCGCCCGCCGGTCGCCACCGAAAAGGAACTTCAGGAGCGGCTGGTTCCCTTGGCGCCGGAGCCGCTGCTGGCACTCGAAGCCTTCGATCATCTGGACGCCCGAGAGGATGCGGTTCGCCTCCTCTCGGCCGCTCTCGCGTCGCGGGCGGGCGTTCGCCTGCTGTTCTACGGCAGGGCGGGGACGGGCAAGACCGAGGCTGCGAAGACGCTGGTCCACGCTTCCGGCGGCCGTCTCTACGACCTCTGCGAACCGGAGTCTTCGGGCGTTTGGCGGGAGGAGCGCACCGACCGCCGGATGGACCGTGCGGCCGACAAGCGAAACCGCTTGCGCATGGCGCTGGCGTTGCTGAAGAGCGAGCCGGGCGCCGCGATCCTGTGCGACGAGCTGGAGGACGTGCTTTCTTCCCGAAACGGGAGCCGACGCGAGAATCATCGACTGCTTGAAGACGCAGCGGTTCCGATCGTGTTCACCGGAAACGACTTGTCGGAGTTTGACGAGGCGCTGCTTCGCCGCTTCGATCTGACGATCCACTTCAAGGCGCACAGTCCCACCCGTCGCCGGTCGGTCGTCCGGCGGATGCTTCACAACTCGGGTGTCACGAGTCTCCAGGGGAAAGTGTTGGAACCTCTCGCGTTCCGCCTGGCCGATGAATTGGAGTGCCCCCCGGGCATCATCGAACGCGCCATCCGCTCCACTCGCTTGGTCCAGGGTTCCCCGGACGATCTCTTCCGGTTCGCCGAATCCCATGAGCGGACGATCTCGACGCACATCCGCCGCCCCCGCCTCGGGGCTCCCGTGAGGGCGAACCTTCCCTGGGAGGCGTTCGGGCATTTGGCTCCGGGCGCGGAGGATTTCCGCCAACTCTTCGCGGCGGCCCTTTCTGCCCGGGGGAACGGACGAGAAGACGGGTGCGGCATTACTTTCCTGGCCTACGGCCCTCCGGGCTGTGGAAAGACCGAGTTCTGCCGGACGGTGGCCGCCGAAGTGGGAGCGACGCTCTACTCGGTCGGGGGAAGGGAACATGGTCCCGAATCCCGCCTTCCGGTACCGCGTCGGGTGAGCCTGGAGTACGCGATCGAGGCGCTGACGGACGAGCCGGAGGCCGTCATCCTCTTCGATGAGATCGAGGACTTCGTCTTTGGCGAAGCCAAGCACTGGCTGAACGGTCTGGTGGAAAACAGCCCGGTCCCTCTCCTGTTCACCGCGAACTCCATTCGGGAATTGCGGCGGTACCTGCCGTATTTTCTGGACCGGATGACGTACTCGCTTGAGTTCAGCGACCTTCCGCGCGAGCGGCGCGCCGGCATGTTCCGCGATCTGCTCGCGGGCGGTGGGTCAGCGGACATGGAAGCCTTCGCCGAAGAACTGGCTGCCGACCGCCGCGTCACCCCGCGCCAGGTCAGGAACGCCGGTCTCGTGGCGGTTCTCTCCGGAGGTGGCGCCGAAGCAGCACGGCGGGCCGTCAAGGAGAAGGCCCAACTCCTTCGGGGAAAGGGGACGGCCGAGACAAAGCCGGCCGACAGGTACGACCTCTCCCTGGTCCACGCCGACCCCGATCTCGCCGCGCTGACCGACCGGATCGTGAAGGTCGGCCGCCGTCGCCTGGGGATCCTTCTTGACGGTCCTTCCGGGAGCGGGAAGTCCGAATATGCGAAACAACTCGCGAAGCGCATGGGTCTGGATCCCCTGCCGAAGCGCGCTTCGGAACTCGTGAGCAAGTGGGTCGGAGAGACCGAGCAGCAGATCGCCGGCGCCTTCGCCGAGGCCCGTGCGACCAACAGCTTTCTGATTGTTGACGAAGCGGACTCCTTCCTCGCCGATCGGCGCGGCGCCCACCGCAACTGGGAGATCGGCATGGTGAACGAGATGCTGAGCCAACTCGAGAGCCACGATCTCCCGTACGCCTTCACCACGAACCTCGCTGATCGCCTCGACCCCGCGGTGGCCCGCCGCTTCCTTTTCCGGGCGACCTTCAAGTTCCTCGACGAGCCCCGTGTCGTCCGCGCCTGGGAGTTCTTCTTCGGCGGGGAATGTCCTGGGGGCGTGCGCAACCTCACGTGTCTCGTGCCGGCCGACTTCGCCCTGGTGCGTGAGCGCGCCGAGAAGCTCGGCTTCCTGGGCGATCCGGAGCAGATCGCCTCCGAACTCATCGCCCAGTCGCGCGACAAGGACCGCACGGGCTCCATCGGCTTCTGATCGGGTGCGCAGGGAACGCCGCGGTGCACCCCGGCATCGCCCCGGTCCTCCCGGTGGGGGTTGCGTCAGCACGGCGAACCCGCGCCCCTCGACCGGAACTCAGGCCCGTTTGACCATGGCTCCGGAAATGACCATGGCTACCCCGATTGACCAGAGCTCAGGCCCGTTTGACCATGGCTGGCAGGCGCCTCCCGGGTCTTGGACCGGGGTTTCTCGAAAACCGTTTCCGGTTTCTCCGCGTTTCCGGTTCCCGAATCGAAATCCGGGAGAAAACGGCCGGAATTACCGAATCCAGACCGGAAAGGCCGGTTTGGCCAGGAAACAACCGATCCCACCGAGAAACCCGGGAGATCCCGATTTCGGGGCAGAAGCGCCGAGATTCGACAATGGACCATTGCTTTTGGGGTCAATTCGACGAAATGACCATGGCTCCGGCCAATTGACCATGGCTCCCGTGCTTTGACCATGGCTCCCGCGTCTTGACCATGGCTCAGGAAAAGTAGCTTCCGAAGAAGGGAGGGAACGCCGGTTTGGCGCCGCTCGCGGCGATGCCGGCCCCCATCGGGAGGACCGGCCAGAGGTCGGCGTTCCCGTTCAGGTGGCGCTTTCCCGAAGACCAGCGGCCTCCGGCCGCCGCACCGCGTTGAAGCCGGGCCCCAGTTCGGGGCTTATCTGGCCAGCTCGGGCACTATCCCCCCAGCTCCCGCCTCACGACCCGGGGGGAGCGCTGGGCGTTTTGCCCCCCTGTCGCTGGACAGTCGAGCGGCGATGCCGGTCGGAGATCGGTGGTCCCCTGAGTTCCTGAGCCGTCAGCGCTGGTTGGGTTCCGCTGCTGCGAGTCCCACCTGCACGATTCGGGGCTGGTCCACTCCCGCGACGCCGACGTAATGGAAGACCGCGCCGTCCAGTAGCCGCGGACCGGGTTCCTGCACCACCACGGTCTGGTCGCCGGTCAGCAGCGCGGCGAACGGGGCCGCCTGCGAATCGGCCGCCGGATCGGTGGGAAACGCGAAATCGGCGCCTTCCACATTGGTGAACGCGATCTCCCCGTTTTCGTCGTTGACCCAGAATTCCGAGACGACGGTTTCGTCCGCGATCCGCGGCAGCACGGCGTTGATCGCGTCCCGGTCCATCCCTGCCTTGAGCGCGGCGTCCACGAAGTGCGCGGTGAGCATGGCTTCGGCCACCAGGTGCCGGGAAACGGGGTCGTCTCCTGCCGGCTGTCCCTTTGTCATCGCTGTCCCTCCAAGAGCAATGCCTGCCGCCGTGACGGCGGCAATCCATGGAAACATCTTCATTGGCGTCCTTCCGCCCCTCACGACGACGGTTCCGCGAGCGCGTTTCGCACGTCGGTGCGCGCGAAATCGTCCCCCTTGAACAGCAGCGGCAGGTCCCGTTCGCGGGCCAGCACGTAGGCGAACATGTCGCCGAAGTTCAGGGCGGCGGGATGGCGTCCCTTTCCCCATTGTGGGAATGCCTCGAAGGCCATCACAGCCTGTTCCCCGGTGACAGGCTCAATCCTTACAAACGGCTCTTGCAAGAACGCGTTCGCTTCCTCGTGAAGGGTTTTGGATCGGCCGGAGACCACGACCGCCAGTTCCACTGCCGTGCCTGTCGAAACGAGTGCCGTCCCGGCTCGGCCGATCGTGCGCCGAAAGAGAGAGGCCTCCGGCTCTCGCTGGAGGATCGCGATGATCGCCGAGGTGTCAAGAACGATCACTTCGGCAGGCCGTGTTCGTCGTAGAGCACGTCCTGAAGCGCCTGGGACAGCGGTTTCGTGTGGTCCAGTTCCGGATCGCTCGCCAGTTCGGCCGCGATGAGATCCGCGTTCCGGCCGAACTTCTCAAGCGACTCCATGATCTCCTCGGGCGACATTCGGGGAACTTGGTCCTCAAGCGCGGAAAGAGCCTTCTCGATCACCGCGGTCTTGCGTCCCCGCCCGTCCATGCCAAGGCGGGAAGCCAGCTTTTCGATCCGTTCCTCAAGATCCGGCCGGTGGGTCAGGTTGATCGCCATGCCGCTCTCGATGCCGCCCTCGTTTCAGGTGCTGATTGTAGTGTGTATGTAGTTAAGGATGCGATGGATGGCCGCGACGCCGGGGCAAAGCCGACCGCGACGCCTCAGGGGTGCCGAAGATTGTCAGCGGCCGGCGGCCGGAACCGCGACGATGCGCTCGATGAGAGCGGGGTCGTCGGGCAGCAGACCCACCGCCGGGAGCCTGCGCACGAGTTCGCGCCAGTCGTTCTCGTCGCTGAACGCGAACGCAAAGAGGGGGAGCGCTTCCTCCACCTGTTCCATGTTCACGAGCGCCACCGCGTGCCAGAAGGTCATTTCGTAGTGATCGGGGACCAGCGCCCCCGCCGCGCCGTACTCGCGAAGCGCGGCCTCGCGATCGCCCACCTCCATCGCCACATCCCCGGCGTTCATGTGCTGGTACGCCCGCTGGAGCGTCACGAGGCGGCGTAGCTCCTCCAGCGGGTTTTCGTGGTCGTCCACCCGGAGGTCGAAGAGTCGATCGTTCCACGGTTCGCCGCTCGGCTCCCCGCGGACCACCAGGATGGCCGCCGACTGCCGGCCGCGGATGTCCCCGCCTTCCGCCTCTGCCGCTTCCATCGCCCGGAGGAGCTTCTCGGCGAGATCGCCGTCGCTGCTTCCGAATGCCCGGGCCATGGCCGGCCAGACCGTCGCGCTGCCCATCAGGTTCGCCTGGACCGAGAAGTTCTCGCCGATCTGGTGGCCGGCGGCGGGAATGCAGTTGCCTCCGGTCCAGGCATCCACCCGTCCCTGGGCGTCGATCATCGCCACCTGCCGGACCTCACGGCCTTCGTCGGCCGCCACCAGCGCCGCGAGCGCGTCGGGGGCCGATTCCCCGTTCCGCATGGCTTCGAGGCCCTTCGGCCCGTATGCGGGATCCACGAAGGACTGGGTCGCCACGGCTCCCACGCCGGATTCCGCCCAGGAGACGATGGAGCCCACCGAGAACCAATGACTCTGCACCGCCACTCCGAGCTGCCCGGTGGCGGGGTCCCGGGCCACGATGGAATAGGTGTGGACGGGACGACGCGGCTTCTTGGATTCGGGGGCGGCCGGGGCCGCAAGACCCACCAGAGCCAGCGCGATGGCGGGGCGCAGAGCCTTGCGCAACATTTCCTACCTCTCCGGTTCCTATCTCCCCGGGATCAGGGATGGAGCCGGCGCCCGGTGATCCCGAGTTCGTCGGCGTGGGGACGGAGCGCGCCCACGATGAACTCGATGTGTTCGCCGAGATCCACTCCGAGCAGCTCGGCGCCGACGCGGCACTCGTGACGCTCCACCTTTGCCGCGAACGCCTTGTCCTTCAGCTTCTTCTTGACGCTTCGGGCGCCCAGCGTCGACACCCCTTCGGGTCGGACCAGGCAGCACGCCACGATGAACCCGGTGAGCTCGTCGCAGGCGAGAAGCGCCCTGTCCATCGGCGCCTTCAGTTCCACGCCCCACTTCGTGTAGTGCCCGGAGATGGCGTAGGCGAGTTCCTCCTCGCCCCGCTCGCGCAGCCAGGCGACGATCCGCTGCGGATGGTCCTCCGGCCACTTCTCGTAGTCGGCGTCGTGGAGCATTCCGGCGACGCCCCAGACCTCGGGGTCCGCGTCGGGGCCGCCGTAACGGCCCGCCGCGGCCCGCATCACGACTTCCACCGCCCGCGCGTGCTTGCGGAGCGAGTCCGTCTCGCACCAGGTGGTCAGGTGCGCCCACGCTTCGTCGCGGGTCATGCGGACTTTTCAGCTCCGGGCGGACAGCAGGACTCGATGCTCCACTTTCCGGGGCCGGCGGCGGCGAGGAAGAGAAACAGGAAGCAGAAGAGCGCCGCCAGCTCGCCGTCGTTCTGGATGGGCAAGAGTCCGTCGGGCTGGTGGCGGTAGAAGTAGGCGACCGCCATCTGCCCCGATGCAAGCAGCGCTGCGATCCGGGTGCGATATCCGACGAGGACCAGCGCGCCGGTGACGAACTCGACGATCCCGGCGGTGTTGTAGAGCCACGCCGGCGAGTAGGGCGTTCCCTCGCCGAGCACGAAGTAGACCGCCACCACCCCGTGGCAGAGGAACAAGAAGCCGACCACGATCCGCAGCAGCGCGTGCGCCGTTTCCCGGTGCTGGGCCAGCACGGTCTTCATGGAGCGTCAGGAGTCAGCACTGTGCGTAACTGACTCAGCTGCACGCATGACATCGCGCCGCCATATTCTGCAAAGGCGCGATGCCAGAGCCCTGCCACGTTCTCTAATGCTGGTCTCGTTCCACTCACGGCGTCCCAACAACTCTTTGTTCAGAAACAGCACCGAGTGGTTCTTCAACTCCTCGCGCTTCTTTTCCCATGGCGCATTCGACAGGGCAGGATTCAGTTTATTGTTGACGAGCGTTAGATTTCCTAGCGTGTGCAGTAAGCGCTCCCTCTCGCTTAGGGGGTCCAGATTGTCCCCTTGCGGTTCGGGAAGCGGCCAACCATCGCCTGACCAGCCCACCGGCATGATGTGTTCGATTGTCAATGCTCTCGGACAGTCCTCCACTTCCGCCTTTCCCTTTGCTTCTCTTCTAGCCTCTTCCTCCAGAGCTTCGAGTACTAGTCGCAATCGCGGTTGACTCGAGTAGTTGAACATGCGTCGGTTTAGGACCGCCCACTCCACTTCACCATCGTCCGGCCATTTTGTCCCGGCGGCCCAAGCATTTTGGAGCGACTGAGTAAGCGCATGGAAGGCCCGGCTTGTTGGCTTGGCCTTTAGGTCGCGGAGAGTACTACTAAGGAAGTCTTGATATCCCTGTGCACGGTGCCCACATATCATCCGACGCATGAACCAACTCTCTAGAATCTGGAGGCAGCCTTTCCGAACGTCCACGGGGACACACTCGGGGACTCCAGGTTGTTGGCCGTAGAGCCAGAGAAGAATTGGAGTCAAGACGCCAAGCCCGAGAACATCTCTTCGCTCAAAGAAACGTTCTTCCAGTCTGTTGCGATGCTCCTCCTCTAGAGATCGAAAGGTACCGCTTAGACTGGCAAAACAGGAAGCGACAAATTCTGGGCCATGTTCATTGTCATTTACCCAATCTCGATAATAGCTGAACAACTGTTGTGTGTTGATGTCTTGCGCCAGATGCATTCCCAGCAAATAGTAGAGAAAAGCATCGAGCCGAGGCCATCGAAGTCGGCCTAAGGTGATCTCCTCGTGCCACCAGGGTTCCTCGAAATGTCTCCAATACGTGCCGTAGATTGACTCGGCATCCAGGCCCACGCGGGTTGCCTCATGGAGCACATGGTTCTTTACAAGGTCTGACGCCAGGAGAGGTGTACCGCGAGCGTTCAGTGTTTCGAAGACGGCGTGATGGTTGTCGTTTTCCTTGAGATCAATGACGATCACACATAGGTGTTTGCGTATGGCGCTAACGATCGCTTCACACCGGCCCTGTCTTTTCTCCGGTTCAGTTTCCTTGATCCACTCCCTCGTGCATTCCTTGAAATACTCGTGCGCCCGCACGATATTCGTACCTTCGATTTCCGGAACTATTGTCCGGTCATTGTCCATGGCTCTTCGCCACGCCTCTTGGTCTGCACTGGTTGGCCGCACTTTGAACAGATCGTCACCTCGAAAGAGTTCTCGATCATTGAGCACTAGGCTGTGAAGTCGCCGGCTCTGCGTGACGTATCCTTCTTCTCGCAATACTTCTTCTACGGCATCCATGAGCAGTTGCAGCGTGGTCAAGCGCTGTTGGCCATCGATCACGTCGCGGGCGTCCAAATCCCCTGTGGGTTGGGGGACTTGGGATACCACAATCGCACCTAGGAAATGAGGCACCGGAGAGCCAGTGCTGCTCGATATTGTCCTTTCGGCCACTTTGGCAACGTCTTCCCAGAGCGGTTCCCACTGACGGTCCATATCCCAGACATAGGAACGCTGGTAGAGCGGAATCCGAAACTGCCGGTCGCCCTGAAAGAGTTCCGTTAGAGTGCGAGGTCTAGCGTCCAAGATTTCTCCTCCTGAGTGCTAACGAATGCCGCACCGAAGGCGGCGGATTGCTGTCGACGGACTTTCGCGTTGCGAACAGGCTGATGGGGAAAGCCCTGATGTGATGTTTGTTCATCGGGGGGCGCGGTAGGCGAACGTGGGGTCTGATTCATGAAGTGTCGTCGGTCTATTCCGGCAGCGCCAGGGCGACGAACTCTCCCGGGTGGTCCGAGGCGCCTACGGCGACGACGATGAACTGCCGTCCGTCCGCGAGGTAGCTCATGGGGGTTCCGGACTGGTTCGCCGGCAACTCGAACTCCCAGAGGATCTCCCCGGTCGCCTTGTCGTGGGCTCGGAACATGGGACCGCCCGAGCCGAACGCCGCGAACATGCCGCTTCCCTCGCCGGCGAAGAGAAGCGTCTTCGTCACCAGCAGGCCGCCCCGGTCGGGCTGGCCGGTCCGGCCCAGTTCGACCCCGGCGAGCGCCGGGTGTTCCCGCACCCACTTCGGGGTATCGCTGTTCGGGATCTGCCAGAGAATTTCGCCGCGGTTCAGGTCGAGTGCGGTGATCAGCCCCCAGGGGGGTTTGAGCAGCGGCAGGCCCTGAGGGCCGCCGCCCTCGGGGAGTCGAATGTCGCGTCGCTGCCCCTGGACGAAGTTCATGGTGGAACGCTCGGGATCGTTCTCGAGCCCGAGCACGTTCACGTCGAGACCCGACGAGACATAGACGATGCCGGTTTCCGGATCGGCAGCCACGCTCGGCCAGTTCGCCCCGCCGAGCGCCCCCGGCACCGTCAGCGTCCCTCGGTTGCCCCGGGGCTCCATCACCGTCGGAGGAGTGAACAGGGGACCGAGTGTGTAGAACCTGGCGATCCGGAGCGCTTCCTCCTTCAGTTCCGGGGTGAGGTCGAGCAGGTCGTCCTCGCTCACGCCCTGACGCTGGAAGGGGGGCGGTTTTGTGGGAAAGGGCTGTGTCGGGGCGGTGCGCTCGCCCGGCACTGTCGACGCCGGCATGGGGCGTTCCTCGATCGGCCACACCGGTTCGCCGGTCCGGCGGTCGAGTACGAAGGTGAACGCCTGCTTGGTGACCTGGGCGAGCGCCGGAATTTCCCGCCCGTCCACCGTCAGGTCGAGAAGTACCGGGCCGGTGGGGTGGTCGTAGTCCCAGATCCCGTGGTGGACGGTCTGGTAGTGCCAGCGGCGCTCGCCGGTAGCCGCTTCGAGGGCGATAACGCTCTGAGTGAAGAGGTTGTCTCCGGGGCGGTGGCCGCCGTAGTAATCCCCGGTGCCAGCCTCAGTGGGCAGGTAGACCAGCCCGAGTTCCGGGTCGGCGCTCATCCAGGACCAGACGCCGCCGTTCCCGGTCGTTCGCCAACTGTCGTCCTCCCAGGTGTCATTCCCGAACTCGCCCTCGCGGGGAATCGTGTGGAAGGTCCAGAGAAGTTCCCCCGTGCGGGTGTCGTAACCCCGCACCGGAGACGGCGAGTTCTCGGGCGAAGGCGGCGCTCCGCCGCTCACCAGCGCCGCTCCCACCACGACCACGTCACCGATCACCGTCGGTGGCGATCCGGATCCGATGCGCGCGGTCTCGAGGTCCACTTCCCGCCCCAGATTGCGGCGCAGGTCCACCATCCCGTCCAGTCCGAAGCCGGGGATCAGCCTGCCGCTCTCCGCGTCGAGCGAAACCAGCCGGTAGGCGGGAGTGACCAGGAAGACCCGGGCGGCTTCTCCGTCGCTCCAGAACGCGACCCCGCGTCCCGAAGTGGCGCGGGGCGCCGACTCCCCGCGCTTCCCCTCGTCCAGCCGATAGGTCCAGAGCGTTTCCCCGGTGGCGGCGTCAATCGCCACCGCCGCCCGCCGCGCCCCGGCGGTGACGTAGACCACCCCGTCCAGCATGAGTGGGGTGGCGCGGAGGTTCAGATCGGGACGTGGCCCGAAGTTCCGCGAAGTCCAACGCCACGCGATTTCCAGTTGGTCCACGTTGCCGGCGTGGATCTGATCGAGCGGCGAGTAGCGGGTCGAAGACAGGTCCGCCGCGTAATGCGGCCATTCCCCGGGTTCCCGGTGCTGGCCTGTACTGGAGTTGGCAGCTGCCAATATGACGACGAGCGCCAAGAGAACGCTCTTCGTCGTCCTAGGTGTCAGGATTCGGCTGAGCGTGAACGGGCAGCGCGGGATGTCGTCAGAATGCACTCGCATCGGGCCAGATTTCGCAGATGCATTTCGCGAGTCGACGCCCACGCTCCCGGATTGTCTCCTCGTTCCACTCCGATTCGCCAGGGTCTTCGCCAAGGTCGTCTAGAAGTCGCCTGTTCAGGAACAGGTTGCGATCTTCCTTCAACATTTCACGCTTCTCGCACCACGGACGATTGCTCGCCTTGCTATTGCGCACGGGATTCATGAGCGTCAGGTTGCCAAGAGTATGAACTGCCTTTTTCCGTTCTTCCTTGTCGCCGGTACCCCCCTCCGTGGGAAGGGGCCAGTGGCATTCCCACCTCTGTGGCATCACATGCTCGATCTCAAGCTCGTCGAAGCTGGGCTCGCTGGGAACGGTCGGGTTGTCCCTGGGAGATTCCGCTTCGGCCTCTCTTCTGAGGTGTAACTCGATGGCCTCAAGGACCATCCTAGCCCTTCGTTTTGCATTCCCGGTTGGATTCCCGGTACGCATGGGTGTGGATACCACAGCATCTTGAACTTGCTTGTTGGTGGGCCAAGTCCAGCCCTCCTGCAACTTGGAAGTGAGAGTTCCGACGATCTCTTGCGGATCCTCTACCTCGCAGATTCGCTCGCGTAACTCCTCGAATAGCTTGTTGTACCCAGTGTCACAACCGGCGAGCCTCCGCCTGACAAGCCAACTCTCGATCGCCCGGATGCACTTGTCACGCTCAGTGCCAGTCTCTAGGAGACCGTCCAGTCGCACCAACAATGGGCGGACGATATCCACACCTACGCCAAAGACCCCTCGGAGTTCGGGGGGGTCCCCGATCAGCCGCCGGAGTACCAAATCCGGTAGATCGCGCCGGCGCGGTCGTCGGAGACCAGGATGTCCCCGCCGGGCAGTTCGAGGATGTCCACCGGGCGGCCCCAGGGCCGTTCGTCCGGCTCGCCGATCCAACCGGTGACGAAGTCCTCGTAGGCGGTGGCCACGCCGTTTTCGTTCCGCACCAGGGTCAGCCGGTAGCCGATGCGTTCGCTGCGGTTCCACGAGCCGTGCTCGGCGACGAGCGCCTGGCCGCGGTATTCCTCGGGGAATTGGTCGCCCCGGTAGAACGTCATCCCGATCGCGGCGACGTGGGGGCCGAGCTGCTGGGTGGGCGGCTCGAACTCGTCGCAGGAGCGTTCCCGGGCGAACCACGGGTCGGGCCGGTCTCCGGAGTGGCAGTAGGGATAGCCGAAGTGCTGCCCGATTTCGGTGAGGATGTTCATCTCGCCGGGCGGGTTGTCGTCCCCGAGCCAGTCGGGATTGTTGTCGGTGAACCACAGGTGTCCCGTTTCCGGGTGCCAATCGAAGCCGACCGACATCCGGACCCCGCGGGCGGCGACTTCGAGCCCGGTCCCGTCCGGCTGCATCCGGGCGATCGAGGCGAAGAGCGGATTCGCCGAATCGCACCGATTGCAGGGTGCGCCGACAGGCACGTACAACATGCCGTCCGGGCCGAAATCAATGAACTTCCAGCCGTGGTGGCGCATGTTGGGGAGGTCGTCGGTCACCACCGCCGGCTTCCCCGGGTTGTCGAGCCGCGACTCGACGTCGTCGAACCGGAGGATCCGGTTCACCTCGGCCACGTAGAGGTCGCCGTCGCGCATCGCCACCCCGTTCGGCATGAACAGGTCCTCGGCGAGGGTGTGGAGTTCGTCGGCCTCGCCGTCGCCGTCGTTGTCGCGGAGCGCGTACACCCCGCCCGACGCCTCGCGGCTCCCCACGAAGACCGTCCCGCTCTCGCCGCGGGCCAGCGAGCGGGCGCCGGGCACCCGTCCCCAGACGCCGATCTCGAACCCCGGAGGGAGCGACAATCGCTCCAGGGGGAGCGCGGGCGGCCCGCCCTGGGCCTCGGCGACCCGATCGCCCGAGGATTCGGGGCCGGCCCCGGTGCAACCGGGGCCGGTGAAGGCAATCAGGAGGCCCGCCGCCGCGAGCCAGACGCGATGTCGGCGCATGTGGCTCAGTTAGCCGCTTCCATCTTCTTCGGAACCGCTTCGACGAGCAGGGCCAGCGCGCTCTGGAGCGCCCGGTTCGCGCTTCCGTCCAGCGAGCCCTCGTAGAGCCCGAGCCGCGCGATCACCATTTCGTGCTCGGGCACGATGATCGTGCTCTGGCCGCCGGCGCCGGCGAAACTGAAAGTGCTGTTGGGAAGCGCCGGGAAACGTGCCTCCCCGCCGCGCGGCGGGTTGTTGATCCAGATGAGCCCGCCGTAGATGGGCCGTCCGTCGGTCTCCCACGAAGGCGCCACCGAGGTCGCGAACTCGACGAACTCCTCGGACAGCACCCGCTCCCCGTTCGGGGCCAGGCCGCCGTCGAGGTAGAGCTGGCCCAGCCGAGCCCAGGCCCGCCCGCTGCCGAAACCGTAGCCGTTCAGCAGGAAGTTGCCGTAGGGATCGGCCTCCGCGACGAACCGGTTCGCGCCGATCTTGTCGAAGAGGTGTTTCTGCGGGAACTGGTGGTAGTTCTCGTCGCGTCCCTCGACCCCGAGCCGCACGATGTGGTTCGTGAGTATCGGGTCGCAGTTGCGGTAGCGCCCGACGGTGTTCGGTGCCCACTGCGGCGCCCGCTGGGTCGCCCAGATGTGGGAATCCACCGTGCTGGTGTAGAGGTAGAGGTGATCCGGATAGCCCATGGTCGCTTCGTCCCACTCCGGATCGCCAGCGTTGAGGCAACGGAGTCCGCTGGACATCTGGAGGATGTCCTGAATGCGGATGGTGCCGCGGACGTCGTTCGGGTCCTCGTGCCAGGAATCGATCGGCGCGAGCTGGTCGAGCGTGTAGACCCCCTGGGTAACGAGCAGCCCCATCAGGGTCGCGGACAGGCTCTTGTTCATGGACCAGCTCTCGAGCGGGGTGTCCTTGGTGATGCCGTCTTCCTCGCGGTAGCGCTCGGCTACCAGCCGTCCCCGGTGAATCACCACGAAAGCGAGCGTCATGGCCCCCTCCTCGAACGCGGCATCCACGGCCGCTTCGAGTTTCTCGGCGTCCACGTCCTCCGGCAACGGCTCATCCGGGAGCACGTCACCCATCGGCCACGGGTCGTCCTGGTTCACCGTGGAGGTGACGGGAACGGTCTCGTAGAAGGGGGCGTCCTCGCCTATCGGTAGCGTGACGCAGCCCTGGTCGCCGTGGAGGACCGCCGTCCGGGTGACTCCGGTGTCGGTGGTGATGTGGACCTTCTGGTTGTCCATGTCCACTTCGCGTCCCGGGAGCCGGTCGCGGTACTGGTAGCGGGAGGTGAAGCCGCCGATCTGGTGCTGCGCGGCCTCGAAATCGAGTCCAGTCAGGAAGACCGCCGAGCAGAGCACCTTGGCGAAACCGGAGGCCTCGTGCTCGATGAACACCGCGGGATCCAGGTGGCCGCGGGGTGGGTTGTCGCGCTCGGTTTCGAGTTCGTACTGGGCCGAACGGAAGAGGAGGCACTCGTTGAGGCTCATGTCTTCGGAGCAGGGCTGCTCTACGAACGGCTCGTCCCCGTCTCCCCCGCAGGCAGGCAAAAAGGCCGCAAAGGTCAAGCCGATGGCGAGTCGCTTTGCAAGGTTCAGTGTGGTCCGCATGGTCGTCCCTCCGGCCGCGCCCGGCGCGGCGCCGTGGTGGGACGTCCGCTAGTCGGACGCCCCGAACCCCGGATTCTACGGTCGGGAGGGGCGGTCGGGAAACAGCGGCGGCGCGCTCGGGGCCGGGTTCTTCCTCGCGGGAAGCGGGAGACCCGGGGGCGGGCCTACCGCTCGCCCCCGAATCCGATGCTGCCGAGCACGCTCACCCGGTAGTCATCTCCCCCGAGATCGGGACGCGAGGTCCGTTCTCCCGCGAGTTCGACTCCGAGGGCTTCAAGCGAACTCCACTCGACTCCGACCGCCAGCCGCCGGTGGAACTCCGACTGACCGTACACCCAGAACGGGGTCAGCAGCTGTCCCGCCGGGAGCCGGAGCCCGTAGGCGGCCCGTGCGTCCACCGCCCGGCCGTCGCCGGCCGTTCCGGTTGCCCGGGCCCGGTAGACGTGCTCTTGCCAGAGCGCTTCGCTGGCAGTCGCGGACGCGCCCCACCGCGGCGAGAGCGACACGGTCAGTCCCGGCCGCCGGGCGCCCTCGCCCACGCTCACCGTCACCGCCGCTCCGCGTTCCTGGTACGACTCCGCCGAGTGGAGCGCCAGCATCCGCCCCACCCCCTCCAGCCGCAAGGAACCGTGGGCCACCCGGAGGCCGCCCGCCACTTCAAGACCTGAGCCGGTCTGGCCGTCGCCCCCGTCCTGGCGGCCGTGCACCGCCCCGAACGGCTCGATGAGCGTGCCGCCCCCGGTAGTCACCGTGTATCCGAGGTCAAGGCCGAGCCGTCCCTGGAACACCAACACTTCGATCCCGTCGAGGAGCTCCTCTCCGGAACCGGTGGAGAGTCGCGCCCAGGACGCGTCTCCCCGCAGTTCGAGACGGAGTCCGCCCACGCTTCCGAGCCGTTGCCTCAACTCCGCGAGCCCGAGCCCCAGGTCGAGCGAACTGGATTCCTGGATCCCGAAGGTGGTGCGCTCGTTGTCGGCAGAGCCACGGCCCGCCCCCGCCATCGCCCACAGCGTGGTGTTTCCGTTCGACCAGCGCAGGTACGGCTGCACCGAGGTCACGGTGGTGTCCAGTCGGCCGTCGGCCGCGCCCGAGCGCCAGTCGGCCGCGCCGCTGCTGCGCGTCGCCGCGAGCCCGGCCAGCCAATGCTCGCCGAAGCGGGTGTCCACCCCGAGGTACCCGGTACGGAGGTCGCCGTCGAAGGTCGCGGTGCCACTCCCGCCCTCGAAGGTCTGGAGGTCGCCCTGGCCCCAGATCGTCCAGCGCCGCCTGCTCTCCGCTTCCTCGTCCTGGCTGCCGAAGGCCACTAGGAACTCCGTGGGGCCGGCGCCGCGGTAGCGTGGTTCCTGTTTCGCGAGCCTGGCGGCGACCTCCGCCGCTTGTTCGAGCCCGAGCGGCACCCGCTGGCCCGCCAGCGTGAGGCGGGTCACCTCCTCGGCCGGGGCCGCCACCCGGCGGCCCAGGGTGGCCCGGGCGCTCGCCAGGTGCCCCCGGCCCATCGCCGCCAGCGTGTCCTCCACCACCGCCCGCGAACGCAGGCTCGTCGCCGCGGCCGTGAACGTCTGGATCGCGGTCAGCCCCTCCGGGTCACTCGCGGTTACCGTCACCGTGGCCGCCCCCGGGCGCACTGCGGTGAGCGTTAGCGCCGCTCCGCTGACGGTGGCGGTCACCACCGCTTCCGAAACCGCGGCCGAGTAGGTCAGGGAATCCCCGTCCACATCCCGGAAGAACGCGCCGAGGTCCACGCTGGCCGGCCCGTCCCCCAGTTCGATGGTCTGGTCGGGGATGGTCCCGACCGCCTCTGGGGCGTCGTTCGCCGGCAGCACGGTCACGATCACGGTTCCGGTCGCGGTGAAGCCGAGGTCGTTCGCCGCGGTGTAGGTGAACCGGTCGGGGCCGTGGTAGTCGGGTTCCGGTGCATACAGGACGGTGCCGTCCCCGGCGACCGAAGCCGCCCCGTGCTCCGGCGCGGCCACTTCCGCCACCAGCAGCGACGTGGCGTCGCCGACCTGGTCGTTCGCGAGGACCGCGACGCTCACCGGGGTGTCCTCTGGGGTTTCGGCCTCGTCGTCGGCTGCGACCGGGGTGAAGGCGACATCGGTCACCCGGACCACCACCGTGACGGTGTCGTCGCCGCCCTTGCCGTCGCTGGCCTCCACTTCGAGTTCGTACTGCCGGGGGCCGGCCTCGAAGTCCTCTCCGGGGCCGATGTAGGAGACCCTGCCGCTGAGGGCGTCCACCGCGAACCGCGCGGCGTCACCCTCGACCAGCTCGTAGGTCACGGTGTCGTCGTCCGGATCGTCCGCTGCCACCTTGCCGAGCGCTACCGGTTCCGGGTCCCCGCTCACGTTCTCCGCGAACTCGAAAACGTAGCGCGAGGAGCCGAAATCCGGGTTCTGGTTGAGCGGGGCGCCGCCACCGCCTCCGCCGCCTCCACCGCCGCCACCGCCTCCGCCGGTGTTGGGGGCGGGATAGACCAGCGCGCGGCCGTCGAGGCTGTCGGCGGCATTCCCGACGAGATCCTGGATGGGGTCGGCGCTCACCGTGTAGCTGAGCGTCACCGTGTTGCTCGAAGACACCGCGGCTGCCAAGGTGAGGCTCACGGTGCGCCCGCCAACCGTCACCGCCGTCGGGTTGGCGGGAGCGCCACCGTCCACCGAGACCGAAAACGCGGTCACCGGCGGCTGGGAGTTCTGGTCAAGATCCTCGTTGTAGGTGAGGGTTGCCTGGACGCCGGTGACCTTCGCGTCGATAAGCGCCGGCGCGGTGGCGTCCACCGTGATCTTGAGGACGTCAGAGCCCGTATGCTGTAGGTTGGTTCCGCGTCCGGTCGCGTCGTAGTTGAAGAACAGGTCGCCGTCGTTCGCGGGCGCGAGGAAGGTCGCGGTCGGCGTGTCTTCGTTCATCAGGGTCACGGTGGAGTGGAAGTCATGACTGTCAAGTTCACTCTTCACCTGAAGCCACTGGTGTGTGCCGATGTTCGTCCCCAGGGCCCGCTGCTGCTCCCGGCGGAGAGCGTCACCCCAAAGTCAGCCGCACTTCAGCCCCCTCGCAAATCCACTCTGTATTTCGAGTCGGTGACGGGCTCGCTCGCACGCGGCTGGTGGTAGGGATCTGCTGCCGCCGAGCAAACGCACAGCGTGTACCCCTGCTCGTTGTCGGTGGACACCAAGAGAACGCAATGGGCCCAGCCGGAGCCGCTTCAGACGGTACCTCGCGACACCCCTGACAATGTCGGGAGGAATAACACAAACGCCCTACCACCAGTGCCTAATCAGAAATCCCCAAAATGGGGTCACCCACGAACGGGATTGAGTCCGTTCGTGCCACGCTGAAGCGTGGATCCAGGCAGCAACCGCCGAATGAGCCACGCGCACCTGCCTCGTCATGTCTCTGAATGTGAAGTCCGGGACATCGGCGAGAGAACCACAAGATCGCACCGATGTTCAGGATGAGTAGAAACAGGGAAGGGAAACGGGGGCGCTGCGAGGATCTCGGACAGGAGAGAGCGTGGGGACCTGCGCCGGGCGGGATTTTTTTGATCGGCGCGGCTGGACACGGGAAGCCCACGGGCGGCAAATCTCGTAGGTGGTTCCCTTTCCAGTGCATTCGGTGCCTTCGGTGGCCGCGTGACGGGGCGAACGCATCGAAAGCAGTTCCGACGCGTAGATTCCCCGAACCTGTGGATTCCTCGCCGCCGCAGTGCTAGTTTCGGGCGGTGCACGAGATGGAATCGCCGGATTGACCCTAAAGGGGCGGCCGCTCCCGCAGGTGCTGCTCGTCGGTGGCGGCCATTCGCACGTCCAGGTCCTTCGCCGGATGATGATGCGTCCGTGGCCCGAAGCCCGGGTGACGGTGGTGCTCGACACGCCCGTCGCCGTCTATTCGGGAATGGTTCCCGGGTTCGTGGCGGATCAGTACCGGGCTTCCGAACTGGAGATCGACGTGGTCCCGCTCGCCCGCCTCGCCGGCGCCGAGGTCGTCCTGACTCCCGCCGTGGGCGTGGACCCGGCAGCTCGCCGAGTCCGGCTCGATGGGCGGCCTCCCCTCACTTACGACTTCGTCTCCTTCGACATTGGAAGCACGGTGGCCGGTCTCGATCTTCCCGGCGTCCGCGAGCGGGCTCGGGCCACCCGGCCGATCGCCCGCCTGGTACGGGAGATCGGGACGCTCTCGGAATCTTTCCTTGCACACACCGCCGAACGGCCGTTCGAGGTCGTCGTTGCCGGCGGGGGCGCCGGAGGCATCGAGCTGGTGTTCACGGTGCGCGAGCGGCTGCTCGCGGCTGCCCGCAGGGCGGGCGCCGAGCGGAGCCTCCGGGTCACCCTGCTCCAGGCGCTTCCCGAAGTCCTGCCCGGATTCCCACCTTCGCTCGCGGTCCGGGCGCGGCGGAATGCCGCGGCGCGGGGCATTTCGATTCGCACCGGGGCGATGGTCGCGGCCGTCGAGCGGGACCGGGTTCGGCTCGAGGGGGGTGCATCGGTACCCGCCGATTCCCTGATCTGGGCGGTGGGGGCCGGAAGCCTCGACCTTTTTGGCGACTCGGGGCTACCTCTCGACGACCACGGCTTCGTGCTCACCCGTCCGACACTCCAGACGGTCGGGGATGGGCGGGTCTTCGCGGTCGGGGACTGCGCGACCCTCCAGGACTGGCCGGCCACCCCCAAGGCCGGGGTGTACGCGGTGCGGCAGGGGCCGTTCATTGCCGACAACCTCCGCCGCGCCGTCGCGGGGCGTCCTCTGCGGCGCTACCGCCCGCAGCCTGACTTCCTCACGCTCCTGAACCTGGGTGACGGCGAAGCCCTCGGGGCCAAGTGGGGAGGTTCTTTCGAGGGCCGCTGGGTCATGCGTCTCAAGGACTGGATCGACCGCAAGTTCATGCGGAAGTTCCAGGTTCTCGACGAGAACAACACAACCACCGACGAATTCTCCCGGATGGACCGGACCGCCATGGAGGCCATGGTTTGCGGCGGCTGCGCGGCGAAGGCCGGCCAGACGACCCTCGACCTGGCGCTGGGCCGGCTGCGGGACGACCTCGGCCCGAGCCCGGATGGCGGCGCGGGCCGGGTGCGCCTCGGTCTCGAGCAGTCGGACGACGCCGCCGCCTTCGCGACCCCGCGCGGCGACGTGGTGGTTTCGAGCGTGGACTGGTTCAAGGGGTTCAGCGGAGACCACTGGCTGAACGGGAAGGTTGCGGCCGCGAACGCCCTTTCGGACCTCTTCGCCACCGGCGCGGCACCCCGCTACGCGATGGCGCTGGTAAACCTGCCCGAAGAGCAGACCCCCGAAGAACGGGCGGAAACGCTCTATCAGTTGCTCGCCGGAGCGCGCTCGCTCCTCGACGCGCGCGGCGTGTCGCTGCTCGGCGGCCACACGACGGTGGGCCCCGAACTGACGGTCGGTTTCTCGGTGGAGGGACACCCCATCGGCGAGCGGCTCCTGACCATCGACGGGCTCGAGGTCGGGGACGGTCTCTACCTGACGAAGCGGCTCGGCAGCGGAGTGGTGCTCCGGGGGGTCATGCTCGGGCAGGGACGGGGAGAGTGGCTGCAGGCCGCGGCGGCCCAGATGGTCCGTCCAAACGAGGCGGCGGCCCGAGCCGCGGTCGCCGCGGGAATCCGGGCGGCCACCGACGTCACCGGCTTCGGCTTCCTGAGCCACCTCTCCGAGATGCTGCGGGCGAGCGGGGTGTCCGCCGAGTTGGACGTCTCCTCCCTCCCGGCGCTGCCGGGTGCGGAGGAGCTTCTGCGGCAGGGTCTCCGGAGCACTGCCCACGAACAGAACCGGAACATCGTGAAAGCGGTTCGGGTCGAACCCGGCGCGTCACAACACCCGCGGTTCGAACTGCTCTTCGACCCCCAGACCGCCGGCGGTTTCCTCGCCGGGATTCCGGAAGCGAGGTCCGAGGAGTTCCTCGGCCGCCTGCAGGAGGCGGATGTCGGGGTGGTCCGGGTAGGGACCGTAGTCCCGCGCCCGGACGATGGCGCGGTGGCTACGATCCGGTGTGGATCGCCGTGAGTTCTCGCGCGCTGGACCGGGCCTTCCCCTTCGTCAAGATGTCGGGGGCCGGCAACGACTTCGTGCTGATGGACAACCGGGAAGGCGCGTTTGAAGAAGTGGAGAAGCCGGCGCTTGTTCGGCGGGTGTGCCGTCGGAAGCTCGGCGTCGGCGCCGACGGTCTGATCCTGATCGAACGCCCCGGAACGCGGAGAGCGGATGGTGCCGACTACGTGATGCGCTACTTCAACGCCGACGGGAGCGAGGGCGAACTCTGCGGCAACGGAACCCGGTGCGCCGCGGTGTTCGCCCGGGAGATCGGCGCCGCGGGCTCCTCGCAGGCGATTGCGACGCCGGCTGGTGTTCTCGCGGCCGAGATCCTTCCTCGCGGGCCAGACGAGACCGCCACTGTCCGGGTGGTGATGGCGAAGCCCAGCCCGATACGCCGACTCCGGATTCCCGGTCTTCCCGGCGGGGAGGCGGAACTGTTTGCGCTGGAGGTTGGCGTTCCCCATGCCGTCGAGGTGGTTTCCGATGTCGGCGCCGTGGACGTGCTGCGCCGGGGCAGCGCGATTCGGCATGACGCCGCATTCCCCGCGGGGGCGAACGCGAACTTCATCGCGCTCGACGAACGCGCCGGGGAGATCCGGCTCCGGACCTTCGAGCGCGGGGTGGAGGCCGAGTGCCTCGCTTGCGGTACCGGCGCCACCGCGGCCGTCACCGTCGCCCATCGTTTCTGTGGCTGGCCCCCGGTCGTCCCGGTCCGGGTGGAGAGCGGGGACCTTATCCACATCGACCTCACGGGCGACGCGCCGCTGATGGAAGGCCCCGTGACCCGGGTTTACGAGGGCGCCCTTCCCCTGCGGTAGTTAACAGCCTGTGGCAAAACCCACGCGGCCCAGTTCTCCCGGTGGGGGCTCGACCGGCGATCCCCAGTTCTCCCGGTGGGGGCCCCGGCTGAACCACTCCGCTCCGCGCCGCTCATCGTTGCGTTTCGGTCGGAATACACGCGGTATTCCTCCCTCACGCGCCTTGTCAGCCGGGCGCCTCACCGGCCTCGGCGCTCGCGTGGGTTCCACCACCGGCTGAACCACTCCGCTTCGCTGCGTTCTGCGTTGCGTTTCGGTCGAAATACACCCGGGCCAGTTCTCCCGGTGGGGGCTCCTCCCTCACGCGCCTTGTCAGCCGGGCGCCTCGCCCCCACCGGGAGAACTGGCCAGCCTCGGCGCTCACGTGGGTTTCACCACAGGCTGTTAACGCAACGGGACAACGCTCATCATCCGGACGGTTCGGCGGACGGTTCGGCGGACGGTTCGGCCGGTGCGGGAACGCCGGTGTTCACGCCGGCGCCGCCCGCCCGAGGCGGGCGAGACGCACGCTGCCAGCGGGTTGGATGACGCTGCACAGTTTCCGGGTCAGATCCAGCGGCGCACCGAGGACCGATACTCGGAATAGGCCTCCCCGTGCTTGGAGAGGAGGTATTCCTCTTCCAGCCGGACCTGGACTGGAATCGCGACGAAGGCGGCGACGGTCGCGCCGAAGCTGAGCGCGTTCGGCGCCATCAGAAAGAACCCGCAGACCGCCGCCAGGATGCCGAGGTAGATGGGGTTCCTCGACCGCGAAAACAGTCCGTGGCGGACGAGTCTCGTTTTCTCCGATGGATCGACCCCCATCCGAAATGATCCCGACATGTGAACCTGAGCGATTCCGATCCAGACGGTTGCCGCCGCGGCGAGCACCGCGCCGGCCGCGTGGGCGGCGCCGATCTCCAGGTAGGCGATGGGCGCGAACCACGGTTTCACGGCGGGCGCGAACGCGTACCCCAGGCTGATGAACCCCCAGATCGCGATGGACACTTTCAGGATCCGGTCCATGACGCCGCTGATGGAGTCGTCCGCGCGCAGCTTCACCGGATTGATTCCGGTCCTCCGGTAGACGAGCACCGCGCGGATCGCGGTCAGCCCGCAAAAGGCGGTGAGCAGGGCAAGGAGGACCATTCCGTCTGTCACCGCTCAGGCGCCGGCGCGTCGCAGGATTTCCAGCCCACCGGGCGCTGGCTGGCCCTCTTCGTTCACCGGCGGCGCGACGATCAGGGTCGTGACCCCGGATTCCCGGTAGGCGGCGATCCGTTCCGCGATCCTCGATTCGGTGCCGACCAGGCACACCTCATCCACGAGGGCGTCGGGAACCGCCGCGGCTGCTTCTTCCTTTCTGCCGTCGAGAAACAGATCCTGGATCACCTTCGCTTCGGCCTCGTATCCGTAACTCCGGGCGAGATCGTTGTAGAAGTTCTTGCTGCGCGCCCCCATGCCTCCGACGTAGAGGGCGATTCCCGGCCGCAACTGGTCGCGGAGACGAGGGAGATCCTCCCCGAGAGCGCAGTCGACCATCGGGGCGATTTCGAGGGGATTCGTGCGGCTCCGCTTCGCGGCGCCGGCAGTGAGGGCGGGGCCGAACACGTCCTCGGCCCGATCGGGCGAGTAGAGGAAGGGGAGCCAGCCATCGGCAACTTCCCCCGCAAGGGCTGTGTTTTGCGGACCGATTGAGGCGATGTAGATCGGGATCTCCGCCCGGCGCGGCCGGAGCATGAGCTTCAGGGGCTTTCCGAGTCCCGTTCCCCCCGGCATCGGCAGACGGATCGACTCTCCCTCGTAGTCCAGGGGCCCTTGTCGACGCAGTATCTGACGGATGACCTCGACGGTCTCGCGGGTGCGGGTTACGGGTTTCGCGAAAGGCACGCCGTGCCAGCCCTCCATCACTTGCGGGCCGGAGACTCCGAGACCGAGCACCAGCCTTCCTCCGCTCAGGAGGTCCAAAGTCGCGGCCGTTTGGGCCAGCAGCGCCGGGCTCCGCGAGCCGATGGGGAGAATGGCGGTTCCGAGGGTCACGCGCTCAGTGACGGCGCCGATCGCCGACAGCACACTCACGCCGTCCGAACCCCAGGCCTCGGACACCCAGACCGAATCGAATCCGGCGGCCTCCGCATGCTGTGCCAGGGCGACCGGATCCGGGGACCCGGTCGTCAGGTAACCGAGTTCAAGCCCCAGCCGCATCTTGCCATGGTACGGGCAGGCCGCAACCGTCCGTTCGAGCCGGAACTCAGAGCGCGCAGCGAGCGGAGTTCGCCAGCCAGCGGGCGAGCCCCTTCTCCGGGTCGGCGATCTCTTCGACGGAGCCGTACCAGAATGCTTCCCAGCCAGTCTCGGGGAGGCCGGCGAACACCATCAGGTTGAGCGGGTAGGCCTCGCTGTCGGTGCAGCGGCGGAAATCGTCCCGGAACAGGAACACCGGCTTCTTCCAGGCGATCGCCATCCCGAGTTCCACCATCACCCCCTCGTCCGGGGGGCAGCCGTTCACCACCGCGAAGATCCCGTCGGCGTCCCGGACATCGCGGAGATCGGCCTGTCCGATCCGATAAGCCCAGCCGGGGGACGCCCGATCCAGTTGGTTGTTGCGGGCGAACGGTTCCCAGACCTCGGCGCCCAGGGCTTCGAGCGCCACCACCAGCGCGGCGAGCGGTCCCTCGCGCTGCTGCAACGAAAAGCCGTATGGGTTGGCCAGGTAGAGGGTCTTTTTCGCGGTCATGTTCCGCTCAGGTGATTCGTCGGGCGCGCCCGGCCGTCTCGCCCGGCCCCGCGGACTCGACACCGTTCTTCGGGCACATCGTCTCGAGCGCGCAGGAACGGCAATCCGGGCTGCGGGCCGAACATATTGCGCGACCGTGGAGGATGACCCGGTGGCTGAAGTTCGTCCATTCCCGGCGGGGGACGAGCGCCATCAGGCGCTGCTCCGTAAGGGAGGTGTTCTTCTTGGGAGCCAGACCCAGGCGGTGGGAAATGCGGAAGACATGCGTGTCCACGACCACCCCCTCGTTCTTTCCGAACCACGTGCCGAGCACGACGTTGGCGGTCTTGCGGGCCACCCCGGGCAGGGTGAGCAGGGTCTCCATCGTGTCCGGCACCTCGCCCCCGTACTCGTCGCGGATTCGCTGGCAGGCGCCCATGATGGAACGCGTCTTGTTCCGGAAGAACCCGGTGGAATGGATCAGTTCCTCCAGCTCGTCAGGGTCCGCGTCGGCGAAGTCCGAAACCGCCGGGTAGCGGGCGAAGAGCGCGGGGGTCACCATGTTTACCCGCCGGTCGGTGCACTGCGCGGACAGGATGGTGGCTATCAACAGTTGAAGGGCCGTCTCATGTGCGAGAGCGCATTCGGCCGCCGAGTACTCGTTGGCGAGCACCCGATCGATCCTGCGGGTCCGCCGCCGGAGGGCATTTTCCGCGGCCCGACTCTCGTCGGTATTTCCGTTCTTGCCGGTTGCCGCCTTTTTTCGGGAGGCCTGCGGCACGGGGCCTGTCTTCAGACCAGCGGAGAGTCCGCGGGCGGCGACGACGCGGTCGCGTAGCGACGGCGCGGCATGCGTCCCGCGAGCCACGAAAGCCGTCCGCTCTCGATCGCGAGGCGCATGGCGTGGGCCATTTTCAGGGGATCCCGGGCGGCCGCCACCGCGGTGTTCAGCAGGACCCCGTCGGCGCCCAGCTCCATGGCCACCGCCGCATCGGAGGCCGTTCCAACGCCAGCGTCCACGATGACCGGCACGGAGACGGCTTCCCGGATGAGGGCGATGTTGTTGCGATTCTGGATCCCGAGGCCGGATCCGATGGGAGCCCCCAGCGGCATTACCGCGGCGGCGCCGGCCTGCTCGAGTTTCCGGGCCACCACCACGTCGTCGCTCGTGTACGGGAGCACCACGAAACCGTCGGCGACGAGTTCGCGGGTCGCGATGAGGAGTTCCTCGGTGTCGGGGTACAGCGTTTTCCGGTCGCCGATGACTTCGAGCTTGATCCAGTTCGAAAGCCCCGCCTCGCGGGCGAGGCGTGCGGTGCGGACCGCTTCCGCGGCAGTGAAGCAGTCGGCGGTGTTGGGAAGCAGCGTGTAGCGGTCCCGGGGGATGTAGTCGAGCAGGGTCTCCTCGGCGTCGAGGTCCACCCGGCGGACGGCCACCGTCACCATCTCGCACCCCGAACCGGCGTGACAGTCCCGCATCAACGGGAGCGAGGAGTACTTGCCGGTCCCGAGGATCAGGCGGGATTTGAAGGTATGTCCTCCCAGGACGAGAGGGGTGTCCTGCACGGCGTCCGGCACCTCAGCCGCCTCCGACGAAGGTCACGATCTCGATGCGATCGCCCGGCTCCACGGCTGTTTTCGCCTGTTCGCCCCTGCGCACCAGGCGTCCGTTCAACTCGACGGCCACCGGGCGGTGCGCGAGTCCGAGGGCCTCGAGGGCGCCCCGCACCGAAGCGGGATGCGGCAGCGGGCGCTCTTTCCCATTGATGAAGAGCATGCCGGCCCAGTCGGGGGAATCGACCCGGCCGGGTTGTTCGCTGGCTGAAACCATAAGGATTGGTCCGGGAAGGGTACTTTGCCGGCCGGCCGCATTCAGCCCCGTGACTCGGGCCGCTCAATCGTCTTCAAGGGCGGTCTCAACAGCCTATGGTGGAACCCGCGTGAGCGCCGAGGCCGGCCAGTCGCCGTGAAAATGTAGTCGCGCCGGACCCCCAACAGCCCGGATGGCGCGCCGGCACGGGAACGCCGGCCAGTTCTCCCGGTGGGGACCTTCAGACCGGCACCGCCCCGCGCAGCGGAGCGAGAGGGCGTACTCCCAATTCCGGGATGGCGTACGCCTCGACACGTATCCCACCCGGCAGAGCGGCACGCCGGCAAGGGAACGCCGACCTCTGGTCGGCACGCGCGGGAGCGCGAAACCTGCGCCAATGGCGTGCGGCCCTGCGAACGTGGGTGCCGCACCATCTTTTTCATGCGGGCGGGGTGAGCAGGCCGACCTGATCATGAGAATTTCTCCCGGTGGGGGCGCGGCATCGCGGCCCACAGGGCCGCGAAAGCCTCTCCGTCGACTTTCCTGGGCCAGTCCACGCCTTTCGGACCCGGCGCCGGCACTGTCCGGCTCCATCCGGCGAATGTCGGCCCGCGTTTCGCCCCGCTCCGCGGGGCGGTGCCGACCGGAGGTCGGCGTTCCCGTGCCTCCGCGCCATCCGCTCTGTCGGGGGTCCGGCGCAACTGCATTTTCACGGCAACTGGGCCGCGTGGGTTTCACCACAGGCTGTTAAGCGCCGCCAGGAGTTCGTCGGTCTCGTCCTCGGTGACGGTGCGGAGGTCAAGGAGCACCCGCTCGTCCACGATCCGGGAGACGACCGGCGGATCGCACCCGAGAAGGCTCTTGCGGATTTTCTCCGCCGGGCGACCGGTGCATTGAAGGGCAAGGCAGTGCGTCGGGAGTCCGGCTCCGGGAGCGGCTCCTCCGCCGATTCGGGAGGTTTCCGGGACCACCTCCACCCGCCACCCGGCTCGCGGGTTCAGTTCCGACTCCAGGTGGCGGGCCGCGGCTTCGATCGCTTCGAGGGGTCGCGCGATGGCCCGGATGACGGGAATCTCGCGGGAGGCGCGCCCGGTGAGATGGCTCCAAAGCGTTGCCTGCAGGCCGGCGATCGCCATCTTGTCGGGGCGAAGAGCCCGGGCGAGCGGGTTCCGGCGGCAGGCCTGGATCGCCTCCGGGGTACCCAGCAGAATGCCGGCCTGGGGGCCTCCGAACAGCTTGTCTCCGGAGAAGATCACGAGATCCGCCCCCGACGCCACCCGGTCGGCGAGGGTGGGCTCGTCCTCCGCACCCTCCACTCCGAGCTCCGCCAGCGGTTGCAGGTTGCCGCTTCCGAAGTCCTCGATGACCGGAATCCCGAACTCCGCTCCCAGCGCCACGAGGTCGGCAGTGGGCGTCGCCTCGGTGAAGCCGACGATCCGGAAGTTGGATTGGTGGACCTTGAGCAGCGCTCCGGCCTCGCCGCCACTCTCGGCTATGGCCCGGCGGTAGTCGTCAGCGCGCGTGCGGTTCGTCGTTCCCACTTCGACGAGCCGCGCGCCGCTCTTCTTCAGGATGTCCGGGATGCGGAAGGAATCCCCGATTTCGACCAATTCCCCGCGCGACACGATGACGTCTTTCCCGGCGGCGAGGGTGTCGAGCGCCAGCAGGACGCCGCCGGCGGCGTTTCCGGTGACCACCGACGCCTTCCCCGGAAACATGGACTCGAACAGCCCGGTGAGGTGCTGCTGACGACTTCCCCGGGTACCGGAAGCGAGATCGAATTCGAGGTCGGAATAGCCGATCGCAACGCGGAACACGGCCTGGGCGGCGCGCTCGGAAAGCGGCGCTCTTCCGAGGTTGGTGTGGACGACGACTCCGGTGGCGTTGATCACCCGCCGGAGGTCGGGCCCGGCGGCTCGTTCGAGCCGCGACTGCACCGCGGAGGCCAGCCAGACTTCAGGATCGCGGGAAAAGCCCCCGGCAACGGCCGCCGCGCGCACCGCCCGGCGAAGTTCGGAAATCTCCGCCCGCAGCGCGGCGGTAACCAGCGGCCGCCCGAAGGTGGCGGAGAGGGTGCGGAAGCGCTCTTTCTCGAGGAGGCGCCCCACCGCGGGAAGTCGTGCGAGGGCACTGGTCTGAGTTTCGGACACGGGATTGCTGCGGAAGCGGAAGAAGGTCTCCGACGACCTCCAAGAATACCCACGGGGCTGCTGGCAGTCCGCGGATAAAGTGGCGCGAGCGCCGAGAGCGGCGAGGCGCCGGGCTGACAAGGCGCGCGAGGGAGGAGCCCCCACCGGGAGAACTGGCCCAGGTGTATTTCGACCGAAGCGCAACGATGAACGACGCGCAGCGGAGTGTTTCAGGCGGGATGGATCGCCGTTCGAACGCCGCGTGACTTTGTTCGTGGGCTGCTAGCATCCGCCGCCCTCCGGCCCATGAGCGATCCTGCGAACTTCGATAGTCATTCACCCCGCGCCCTGCTGAGCGTCAGCCGCAAGGAAGGTCTCGACGCCTTCGCCCGCGGTCTGGTCGAGCGCGGGTTCGAGATCGTGGCCAGTGGTGGCACCGCGCGATTTCTCGAGGACTGCGGCATCGCGGTACGGGGGGTTTCCGAGGTGACCGGGCATCCCGAAATCCTCGATGGCCGCGTCAAGACCCTCCATCCGCGAATCCACGGGGGGATCCTCGCTCGCCGTTCGCGTCCCGATGACCTCGCCTCCCTTCGCGAACTCGGCATCGAGCCCATCGATGTGGTTGCGGTGAACTTCTATCCCTTCGAGGAAACCGTGGCCCGAGGGGCCGAAGAGGACGAAGTTCGAGAAAACATCGACATTGGAGGGCCCTGCCTGGTCCGCGCCGCGGCCAAGAACTGGCCGGACGTCACCGTCGTCGTGGACCCCGCCGACTACGCGGCGGTGCTCGCCGCCCTGGACGATCCCGAGCCCGACGCCGGGTTGGCCCTCCGCCGCCGGCTCGCCGCCACTGCCTTCCAGGCCACCGCTGCCTACGACCGCGCGGTGGCGGCTTCCTTCGCCGCGCCAGGAGCCGACGACGCTGTCTTCCCCGAACGGGTCTCCGTCGAGTTCGAAAGAGTGGCCGAACTCCGCTACGGGGAGAACCCGCACCAGGCCGCTGCCCTGTACCGCGACGCGGGACCCGGGCGCGCCGGCATTCCGGGCGCCCGGAAACTTCACGGCAAGGCACTCTCCTACAACAACATTCTGGATCTCGATGCGGCGGTTCGGCTGGTCGCCGATCTCGCGAACACCCGCGGGCAGGATGAAGCCGCCGCGGCGATCATCAAGCACTCGAACCCGGCCGGCGCCGCCGTTGCCGAAACTCTGGTGAACGCCTATCGGGCCGCCCGAGCCACCGATCCCGTCTCAGCGTTCGGCGGCATCGTCGCGCTCAGCCGTGAGGTAGATCTCGACACCGCGAAGGAGATGGCCTCGACGTTTCTGGAGGCCATTGCCGCGCCCGCGTTCCATCCGGACGCCTTCGCTCGGCTCCGCCGCAAGAAGAACCTCCGCCTGATCGAAATGACCGATCTCCGCGGCTTCGCCCCGAGCGGGCGTACCTTCGCGCGGGTTGCGGGCGGTCTGCTGGTCCAGGATTGGGACCGCGGCGATGACGAGTCCGCCTATCGGGTGGCCACCCGGGGTGAGCCGTCCGAGTCCGAATGGGAGGGTCTCCGCTTCGTGTGGCAGGCGGCGAAACACGTCAAGTCCAACGCCATCGTCGTTGGCCGCGGCAGCGCGCTTCTCGGGGTGGGTGCCGGTCAGATGAGCCGGCTCGACTCCTGCCGGCTGGCGGTCGAGAAGGCCCAGTCCTCGCTCGCTGGTGCGGTGGCGGCATCGGATGCGTTCTTCCCGTTCGCCGACGGGCTGGAAGTGCTCGCCGATGCGGGAATCTCCGCTGTGATCCAGCCCGGTGGTTCCGTGCGGGACCAGGAGGTCATCGACGCTGCCAACGAGCGGGGTTTGGCGATGGTCCTTACCGGCGCCCGCCACTTTCGCCACTAGGTCGAGCGGTCCGGAACCGGGGCTCCATGCGGCTATTGGGAGCAACGCCGTTTCCGTTGACTGGCCTCAGGCCCCGGTTCCGAACCGCCCGGCGCTTCGCGCCGGCCATCGAAACTCCCTTGCGCGGCGGCGGCGCGCGGCGGCGAGTTCCGATGGGTCGTTGTTGATTGCCGAGTCAGGAGCCCCTGGGGTTGCTGTGACCCTGAACCCGGGCGCTCCCCGCTCCGGCGTCCGCGCGCGGCTTTCGCCGCGCTCCGGAAAGTGAAAGGGGGTGCTCCTCTTCTCACGTTCTCCCCGCTCCGGGGCGCGCCTGATCAGGCGGCGCCGACACGTGACCCGTCGGTCAGTTTTCCCGCAGCGGTAAATTCCCGTTCCATGTCGCGTACGGTCCTCTGGGTTCTGCTGGTGCTCCTCGGGGCGGCACCTGGCACGGCGCTGGGAGTTCAGGAACCCGGTTCCACCGGTACGGAGCCCGAGCAAACCGGCGACGCCGAAGAAGACGCCGAAGAACCGGTCGCTATCGATGCGGTCGCCGAGGCCTATCGGGTGTACGGCGAAGGGTGGCTCGCCGAGATGTCCGGAGGGCGGGAAGAAGCCGTCGCTGCCTACCGGAGGGCGGCGGAACTCGACCTGCAAGCGGCCGAACCGCTCATCGCCATCGCCAATCTCAATCTGGCGGCTTTCGATCTCGACGCTGCAGAGGCAGCCGCGGCCGAGGCCGTAGCGCGGGATCCAGAGGCCGCCGCCGCCCACCGGGTCCTCGGCGCCGTGTATTTCCGGCGCCTGCGGTCTGGAGATGACCCGGAGGCCGCCGCGCAGGCGATTTCTTCGCTGAGCGAGGCGGTGCGCCTCGACCCGGAGGACCTCCGCAGTCGGTCGGAGCTTTCCCGCCTGCTCGCTGCTTCGCAGCGGGGAGAGGAGGCGGCAACCCACCTTCGGGAGCTTGTCCGCCGGGCCCCCGATGCCTATGGGGAGCTGTTGCTCCTGGCGCAGCTTCGGCTCGCGGCGGGCGATCGGGAGCAGGCGTTCGACTACCTCCTGCAATCCCTCCGCATCGAACCACGCCAGCCGGACGCACGTGAGATGGCCGACGATCTCCTCCGAAACGGTGAGATCCCCGGCCGGTCTCCGGAAGAGGCGCTCGCCGAAGTGGTAGCGCGGTACGAGGCGGGGTCGATCGAATACCCGGACGATCAGGCGCTCCGTCTATCGCTTGCGGACGGTTGGGCCCGGCTGGGCAGGCTGGATGAGGCCGCAGAGGCATTCGAACGGCTGGTTGCAGCCGAGCCGCGGAGCGAGATTGCGCTCATGGGCCTCGCGATGGTGCGGCGACAGCAACGGCGGCTCGAAGACGCGGAAGCAGCGCTCGTCCGGCTGCTGGAGGAGAACGACCGGAGTGTTCCGGCAAGGTTGGCGCTCGGTGGCGTTTTTGCCGCTCGCTGCGAGTTCGAGCGGGCAGCCGAGGAATTCCAGACCCTGGTGTCGCTTCCGCGGGACGCGTACGGTCTTGGCCGCCGCCGGGAAGCCCTGGGGCGCCTGGCGCAAACCCTGGAGCAGGCCGGGGACTACAGCCAGGCGTACGACGTACTCGCCGAGGCCGTCCAGCTCGCCGGGGAGTCCCCCGAGGCGTTCCGCTATCGGGTTGCGCTCGTGCAGAACCGGTTGGCCGCCGGCCAGCCGGATGAGGCGGCAGAACTCGTCGAGGAATTGATCGACGACCGGCCCGGGGAACCCGGACTGTTGGCGCTCCAGGCGCGGGTGCTGAACGCGGCAGGCCGCCACGACGCGGCACTCGGGATTCTCCGGGGCCTGGTTGCCGCGTACCCCGAAACCGGGGGAGTGGTGCACGCGCTGCTCCGCCACCACGTCGAAGCGGGAGACCTCCCCGCCGCGGAGAGGATTGCCCGCCAGTGGCTTGCAGAAAAGGCGGATGACCAGGCATTCCGATTCCAGCTTGCCGCGCTGCTCGAGCGTCAGGGAAGACTCCAGGAAGCAGAGGAAGAGTTCCGCCGCGTCATTGCGCTGGAGCCTGACCACGACCTGGCCCTCAATTACCTCGGCTTCATGCTTGCCGACCGGAACGATCGCCTTGATGAGTCTGAGGAAATGATCCAGCGCGCGCTCGAGGAGGATCCCTATAGCGGCTCCTACCTCGACAGCCTCGGCTGGGTGCAGTTCCGGAAGGGCGACCTGAGTCTGGCGGAATCGAATCTGCTGCGCGCGCAGCAGTGCATGCCGGAAAACGGTGTGGTTCTGGACCATCTCGGCGATCTCTACCGGGCGAAGGGGAACACCGAGGAAGCGGTCCGCTTCTGGCGGATGGCCCTGCAGCACGACGGCGACCAGGAACTCGAACGAGAGGCAATCGCCCGAAAAATCGAGGAAGCCGGTAACGACCGTTAGCAGCCTGTGGATAAAGTGGCGTGAGCGCCGAGAGCGCCAGTCCTCCCGGTGGGCGCGAGGCGCCCGGCTGACAAGGCGCGCGAGGGAGGAGCCCCCACCGGGAGAACTGGCCCGGGTGTATTTCGACCGAAGCGCAACGATGAACGACGCGAAGCGGAGTGTTTCAGCCGGGATGGATCGCCGATCGAGCCCCCACCGGGAGAACTGGGCCGCGAGACTTTGTCCACAGGCTGCTGGTAGCGGGCGAGCGAGCCTGGTTCCGCCGGAGCCGCCGCGAATCGGCCGACGCCGGCGCCGCGACGCAGCGCTCCGGCTCCTGGCGCTCTGGTTCATCGGGGCATCGTTTGGATGCGCTACCCGGAGCCCCCGAATGCCGCCGGTACCCCTGAACGAAACCGAGGCATTTCGACTAATGGACGAGACCGCCACCCTGGCGGCCGGCGTTCGGCGCTATCAGGCCGTGGTGGGCCTGCGCGGAGAAAGTCAGCGGGGCCGGTTTTCGGGACGTCTGCTCGTGGTGTTCACCCGCCCGGCCGAGGGAGCGGACCCGGAAGCGGTCGAAGCCATGAGGCTCGAACTCTTCGCTCCTGTCGGGGGCTCCCGCTGGACCGTCGTTGCCGCACCGGGTGATGTCCGCCTGGTAGTCCCGGGGGAGCGAGCCTTCGCTGAAGGAGTGGAACTCAGCGAATTCACCGGCCCGCTGCTAGGTGTTTCCGTCGGGCTCGAGCAGGTTGCGGCCCTCCTCGTCGGGAGCGGCGCGCCCATCGGGGGTCCGGAGAACATCCGTTCGCTGCCGGCCGGCGGGTCAGTCGTCCTCGAGAGCGGCGCTGAAATCTGGTGGGATGGTCCGGGGCCCGAGGCGCAGGTGCGGCGGGTGGTCGCCCCGGGCTACGAGGCACGCTATCCCGGCAACTACCGCCGGCAGGGGCGACAGGTGCCGCGCCGGGTCGAGGTCGCCTCGCAGCGCGTCCAGGCCACCCTCACCATCGAGGAACTCGAGGTGAACGCCACCCTGCATGCCGATTCCTTTCAGATCCGGATCCCCGCGGGATACCAAAGGGCTGAGATCCGGGAACTGAGTCGGACCTCCCGGCTCCCGGAGCGGTGACGCGGGTGGGTTCGGCCGCGGTCGCAGGAAACGCCTTCGGCCGCTCCCTGGTCATCAGGACCCCGGCCAAGATCAATCTGGGACTTCGGGTTCTTTCCCGGCGTCCCGACGGTTACCACGACATCCGTACCGTGCTCGCCTCGGTGGATCTCTGGGACACCCTCACCTTCGAACCGGGCGGCGACTGTCTGGCGCTGGAATGCGACACCCCCTCCATCCCGACGGACGAAACGAACCTGGTCGTTCGCTCGGCCCTGTTGCTTCAGGAATTCGTCGGACGGAGTCTTCCCGGAGTGCGCATTCGCCTCCAGAAGAACATCCCCGCCGGCCGGGGACTCGGCGGGGGAAGCTCTGACGCCGCCGCGGCGCTCGTGGGCCTGAATCGGCTGTTCGGATTCGGACTTCGCCGGCACGCGCTGCACCGCCTGCTGGCCCAGGTCGGAATGGACGTTCCGTTCTTTTTGTACGGAGGCCTCGCCGTGGCTACCGGCCGCGGAGAACAGGTGTTTCCGGTATCCGCGACACCGGAGTTACCGCTCGTGCTGCTGATTCCGGACTTCATGATTCCGACTCCGGATGCCTATCGTGGCCTCCCGAAGCCGCCGGCACCGATCTCCCGAGACGGTGGGTACGTCCGGACCGATACTCTGTTACGGTTTCTCGAGTCGGGTCCCTCGGGGCCCCCACTCAGTGGCGAGCTCCCTGGAGGGGGCTTTCCGAACGACCTCGAACGGTCTACCGTGCTGCAAACGACCCGGCCTCCCGATGCGATCTCGCGGATGCGGAGCGCCCTGCGTGCAGCCGGAGCGATGGAAACAGCCATGTCGGGAAGCGGGTCAGCAGTGTTCGGCGTATTCCCTGACCGGCAGCGCGCGACACTGGCGGCCTCCCGACTTTCGCGGGGCAACCTTCGGGCGATCGCCACCCGCACCATTTCCCGAAGTGAACACCGGGCGGCCCTCTTCGGGAGCCGCCCGGATGGGGCGTGGCCGAGGGGATAGGCGCCGGATTTTGGTTCCGGTCTACGAGGGTTCGAATCCTTCCGCCCCAGCCTTCAGATCCAGTGTGCGTCGTCAACAGCCTGTGGCAAAACCCACGCGGCCCAGTTCTCCCGGTGGGGGCTCGGCCGGCGATGCATCCCGCCCGAACCACTCCGCTTCGCCCCCCCACCGGGAGAACTGGCGTTCTTCGTTGCGTTTCGGTCGAAATACACTCGGTATTCCTCCCTCACGCGCCTCGTCGGACGGGCCCCCACCGGGAGGACTGGCCCCACCGGGAGAACTGGGCCTCGCCCCCACCGGGAGAACTGGCCGACCTCGGCGCTCACGTGAGTTTCACCACAGGCTGTTAATCCGTCCGTGATCTTCCAACACTCGCGTTTCCGGGTTGGCGGTCGCCGGCCGGCCGCCGTTCCAGCGAAGTGACCGAGTCAACTACCGACCGCCGGTGCGAGTCCCGGACCCACGGGTTCGCCGGTGAACTCAAGGTGATCGGGGGCTCGTCCAATCCGCGTTTGGCTGCCGACATCGCACGGCATCTTGCCGTTCCGCTCTGCGAGGTCGCGCTCGGCCGCTTCCGGGACGGAGAGATCCGCTTCCAGATCAAGGACAACGTTCGTGGCGCGGATGTCTTCGTGATCCAGTCCACCTCTCCGCCCGTCAACGAAAACCTGATGGAACTGCTCATCATGGTGGATGCGCTGAAGCGGGCATCCGCCGCCCGCATCAACGCGGTGATCCCCTACTACGGGTACGCGCGACAGGACCGGAAGGACCGGCCGAGGGTGCCCATTTCGGCCAAGCTGGTGGCCGACCTGCTCACCGTGGCCGGAGTGCACCGCGTCATCTGCATGGATCTCCATGCCGGTCAGATTCAGGGTTACTTCGACATTCCCGTGGACCACCTGTACGCCACGCCGGTCATGCTGGAACATCTGCCGAGCCTCGATCTGGAACGGCCGATCGTGGTCTCGCCGGACGCCGGGGGCGTCGAACGGGCTCGCGCATACGGCAAGAAGCTCGGAGTAGGCATTGCCGTCATGGACAAGCGGCGGGGCAGCGACAACGAAGTGGAGACCATCCACGTGGTCGGCGATGTGCGCGGCCGGTCCGCCGTGCTGGTTGATGACATCGTGGACTCCGCCGGCACTCTGGTGCGGGCCGCCGAGGCGCTCCGGGAGGACGGGGCCGTCCGGGTGCTGGCGGCCTGCACGCACGCCGTCCTTTCCGGCCCCGCGGTTCAGCGGGTGGAAGACGGCGCACTCGAACGGCTCATCGTGGGAGACACGATTCCGCACTCCCGCGAGGTCCTTGCGACGAGCACCAAGATCGAAGTGCTGTCCGTCGCTTCGCTCTTCGCGCGCGCTATCGAGAGCGTGCACGGGGAGTTGTCGGTCAGTTCGCTCTTCGTCTAACAGCCTGTGGTGGAACCCGGGCGAGCGCCGAGGCCGGTGAGGCGCCCGGCTGACAAGGCGCGTGAGGGAGGAATACCGAGTGTATTTCGACCGAAACGCAACGATGAGCGGCGCGAAGCGACGTGGTTCAGCCGGGATGGATCGCCGGCCGAACGCCGCCTGGGTTCCACCACAGGCTGTTAAGGGTCTGCTGGGCAAGTGGCGCGAGCGCCGAGGCCGGCGAGGCCCAGTTCTCCCGGTGGGGGCCCGGCTGACAAGGCGCGCGAGGGAGGAATTTCGAGTGTATTTCGACCGAAGCGCAACGATAGAGAGATTGGGAGCGGCACGTCTCAGCCGGGATGCATTGCCGGTTGAACGCCGCGCGACTTCGTCCATGGACTGCTAGACTCCCCGGCCCTGTATTGCCGGTGAGCAGTGGATGGCGCCGCGGCGGCATCCACCAGACTTTTCAGGCGCACTCTCCTCGGGCCCGCCGAGAAGGGTGTTGAGGATGGCGCTTCCTGCGTCCCCTCTCCCCGTTCCCGGATCGCCGGCCACCCCCTGTCCATAACGCTGTCTACATCGCACACACCCACCCACACCTCCATGGCTCAACTCTCGATTCCCGCGAGTTCCCGCACCGCCGTCGGCAAGGGGCCGAATCGCCGCCTGCGGGCGACCGGGATGATTCCGGCCGTCGTGTACGGGGGCGCTGGAAGCGCCCGCGCGCTAGCGGTTTCACCGCGTCAGGTCACCGAAATCGTTCGTTCTCCGCGCGGGGTGAACACCATCCTCTCGCTGGAGATCGACGGCGAGGAGAGCGTGGAGAAGGTGATGATTCACGACTATCAACTGCACCCGCTCGACCACTCAGTCCTTCATGCGGACCTGATGCGGGTGGATACGGACAAGGCGTCGGATTGGCATGTCCCCGTGCGCCTGGAAGGGGAGTCCGCGGGTGTCAAACGCGGTGGGAATCTTGACTTCGTCACGAGGTTTCTCGTCGTCAGTTGCCTGCCGCACGACATCCCGGAGTTCCTTCCGCTCGTCGTCACCGAGCTCGACTACGGTGACACCGTGCGGGCTGTGGACATCGACTTGCCGGAACGACTCAGCCTCGCGTCGGAACGGGACGTGGTCATCGTGCACGTCTCCCCGCCAAAGGGAACTGACGAGCCCGAGCAGGAAGACGAGATTGAAGAGCCGGAAGAGTGATCCGCGGAACCTTTCTGATCCAGCGTGTTGCCCAGTCTCCGTTCCCAGCCGGCCTCCTGGCCGGCGTTTGCCGTGAGCGATCCTTGTTCGAGCGTTGCCGGCCAAGCGGGGGAAGGGACACCGGACGAACGTCCGACGTGTGTCGCAGTTCCGGTCCGGCTCATTGTGGGACTCGGCAACCCGGGTGCCCGCTATGAAGGAACCCGGCACAACATCGGCTTCGACGCCGTTACCGCCCTGCTGCAAGAGCGATCCGTGCAGCCTCGCCACTTCGACGGCGGCCTTCTCGTTCAGACCGAGATTGCTGGCCGGGACATCGGCCTGCTGCGGCCCATGGGCTACATGAACCGGAGCGGCGGTCCGGTGCGGCGCCTGTTGCAGGGCGAAGGCCTGTCGCCGGAGACGACCCTCATCGTGTGTGATGACTACGCGCTCCCGTTGGGAGCGATTCGCACCCGCCGCCGTGGGAGCCACGGTGGTCATAACGGCCTAGCGTCCATTCTCGCCGCTGTCGGAACGGACGAGATCCCGAGGATGCGCCTCGGCATCGGAAATCCCCCGGCCGGAGAGGATCCGGCTGACTTTGTCCTTTCCCGCTTTACCTCCCAGGAGACCGCTCCGGTGGAAGACCTGTTGGAGCGTGCGGTGCAGGCCATCGAAACCGCGGTCGGGCAGGGGATCGAGACTGCCATGAACCGTTTCAACCGGACGACTGCATGATGCGGAACCGTCCGCAGATTCCCGCACAGTTCCTTGCGGATGGCGTCACAGGTGACGCTGGAGACAGCCTCGAATGAGCGTACAGTCGAGTCCCCAAACGACGGCCCCGGCGGGCCTCCCACCAGCGGTTTCCCTCATGAACGCATACGAGTTCATGTTCATTCTGGATCCGACCCTCGATGACGCAGCCTCTCTGGCGGTGGTCGAGCGTGTGGAGGAAATCGTCAAGGGGCAAGGCGGCGAGATCGTGAGCCTGAAGCCGTGGGAGCGGCGACGGCTCGCGTATCCCATCGCCCGGCACCACGAAGGCCTCTACATCCTTTGCTATTTCGATGCGCCTCCAGCTTCCATCAAGGGCATCGAGAGTCGCGTTCGCCTTGCTGAAGGCGTCTTGCGGTTCATCGTGCTACGGACGGACAAGGAGAGCCGTGAGCGTGATCAGGCAGCGGACCTTCGCCGGCGCGAGGAACGGGCCACCCGCGCCGCCGAGGCCGCAGCCGAGGCTGCCGCCAGGGCCGCCAGGGAAGCGGCTGGGGAGGAAGAGCCCGAGCGATTCCGAGACCGAGACCGAGACAGGACGTCACGAGACAGGCCGCCACGAGACAGGCCGCCACGAGACAGGACGTCAGAGGACGGGTCCACTTGGGACCGGCCAAAACGAAATAACGAGGAAGAGACTTCATGAGCGACAGACCTGCGACCCCTCAACGCCGAGATCGGCCGACCTCACGGCGGGTGAGGGTCAACCCAGTGTTGAACGGCGTAGACCGGGTGGACTGGAAGGACGTGGATTTTCTTCGCGAGTTCCTCGGTGATCGCGCCAAGATTGCGCCTCGCCGCGTATCGCGGGCGAGCGCCCGAGCACAGCGTCAGATCCGGGTCGCCATCAAGCGAGCCCGGCAGATGGCGCTTCTGCCCTACGCATAGGGCCACCGACGGGGAAGAGTCCCATGCGCCTCCTGTTGAGACAGCCCGTAGATTCCCTGGGTGAACCGGGCGACGAAGTAAACGTCCGCCCGGGCTATGCTCGCAACTATTTGCTTCCCCGGCGGATCGCGATTCCGATCACGGAAGAAAACCGCCAAGAGGTGGCCGAAGCCCGAACGGTGTGGGCCGTGGAGAGCGTCAAGGAGCGAGAAGCGGCCGAGGCCTTCGCCCGCACTCTCGAGGGCCAGACCCTCCGATTCGAACGTCGGGTGAAAACGGATTCGAATGAGCTCTACGGCTCCGTTTCGGTTCAGGACATAGCCCGACAGCTCGCAGAGAACGGGTTCCAAATCGCCCGCAACCGCATCATTCTTGGCGGCCAGATCAAGATCGCAGGCCCGAGCGCGGCCGTCATCCGGCTTCACAGCGAAGTCGAGGTGGACCTCGCGATCGAGGTTATTCCGGTCGCCGCCGGGTCCCTCGGAGTGGCGCCGCTGCCGGAAATCCCGACAGAGGTATCAGCCAGTCGCGTTGACGCTGCCGAATCCGGCGAGGATGAGGCCGTCTCCGGGGTGTCCTCCGAGGAAGCGGACGACTCGGAGGACTGACCGGCCGTGGCGCGCCGGAGCTGCTGAGGCGCTCATGTCCGGCTCGCCCCATGGTTCCGGCCGGCACTGGGACGCTGCCCGGCGTCCGCCCTTGCTCCTCCGCCGGCTAGCAGCCTGTGGCAAAACCCACGCGGCGTTCGACGGGCGCTCCACCCCCCACCGGGAGACCTGGGCCGCGAGACTTTGTCTACCGGCTGCTCAGCCCTTGGGCCCCGCTCCCTTCGGGGAAAAGTTGTAGCGAGGCGTCTGGCCGTGCCGGACGGAGCCGTGCGCCTCCCCCAGGATGCGGCGGCCGAACGAGCTGTCCTCGCGGCGGTGCTGGTGGATCGACGCCAGCTCGACGCCGTTCGCGAGATCCTGAAATCCAAGGACTTCCACGATGGCCGCCATCAGCGGATCTTCGAGGTTTTCTGTCTGCTCGACGACGCGCCCGAGGTCCGGAAGATCGATCTGCTCACCGTGCGCGCGGAACTCGATCGGACGGGAAGGCTGGAGGCGGCCGGTGGCGGCGGGTACCTCAGTGAACTGGTCGAAGGGGTGGCGCGCTCCTCGAACGCTGCGGATTACGCCAGGCTGGTGCGCGAGCACTCGCTCAGCCGTGAACTTCATCAGCTCGGCAGCCGCATCGCGAGCGAGGCCATTCGGAACCGTCCACAGGAAATTCTGGCCGCTGCCGAGCAGGATCTCTTTGCGATTGCGGAGGGATCCTTCGCATCCGGTCCGGTGCGGCTCACCGAGGATCTGGGCCGCCTCGCCGAAGAGTCCTCCAGGAAACGCGAAGGGTTCTCGGGCATCCGCACCGGGTTTCAGGACCTCGATGACCTCATGGGCGGCCTGCGGAAGTCGGACCTGATCCTGGTCGGAGCCCGACCCGGTGAGGGCAAGACCAGTCTTGCTCTGAACATCGCCCTGACTGCCGGTCACGCCGGCAAGCGGGTTTTGATTTTCAGTCTCGAGATGCCCCTCCGGCAGATTGCCGCGCGGCTTCTCTTTTCCCAGGCACGGGTGGACGCTCGGCAGTTGTCACGCCCCGGAATGCTCAGTGAAAGGGATCGCAGACTCATCCAGGCCACGCTTCCCGTTGTCGCCCGCATGCCGATCTACGTGGACGATTCGAACGTTACGCCTGTCGAACTTCGTTCGAAGGCGCGTCAGCTCAGTCGCGAGCATGGGCTCGATCTGATCGTGATCGACTATCTGCAACTCATGCGTGGATCGGAGCCCGGAACGCGGCGCTTCGAGAACCGCAATCTGGAGATCGCCGAGATCAGCCGGTCTTTCAAACTACTGGCCAAGGAACTCGACGTTCCGGTTCTGGCGCTCTCTCAGCTCAGTCGAGCGCCGGAGCAACGCACCGGGACTTCTACCGCGCCGCGGCTTTCCGACTTGCGTGAATCGGGCGCTCTCGAGCAGGACGCGGACATCGTGATCTTCATCCACCGGGAGTGGCAGAAGAAAAAGGAGGGGGCGGACGATGTCGACGCGCCCTCTCCTCCGGTGCGCCGGGTCATCGTCGCGAAGAACCGCAACGGTCCGGTCGGGAACATCAAGCTCGCCTGGCTTGATCGCTACACGAGGTTCGAGAATCTGGCCGAGGAAGCGGCGGGCCGGGACGTCGACTACCCCGAACCGGGTGAGGATCTGGGTTTCTGAGCCGGTGGCAAAGGGGTCTGGCGTTCGCTTCGCCTGTGTGGAGTGCGGGCAGGACTACTCCCGTTGGATGGGGTACTGCCCGTCCTGTTCCGCGCAGACTCCGCTTGTCGAACATCAGGTGCCGCAGGCGGATGCGGCGGCGGGACGCTGGCGCGGGTTTGTCGCGGCGGCCGGCGGGGGCGCCTCGAAGCCGGTCGCCTGGAACGATGTAGATACGGCGGCGGCGCCCCGGCGTCCGCTCGGCATCCCGGAACTCGACCGCGTTCTGGGTGGCGGGGTGGTGCCCGGCTCCGCGGTGCTGGTCGCTGGAGAGCCAGGCGCCGGAAAGAGCACCCTCTTGTTGCAGTTGGCCGCTGCTGCCGCCGCTTCCGGAGAACCCGTGTTGTACGTGAGTGGAGAGGAATCCGAGCACCAACTCAAGCTGCGCGGCGAGCGCCTGGGTATCCGGCCGGAATCGCTCCTTCTCTTTTCGGAGACGAGCATGCCTCGGATCCTCGAAGCGGCGCAGTCCGTCGAACCGCGGCTGCTGGTTCTCGACTCGGTGCAGTGCGTCCACTCGCCCGAGATCAGCGGCGCCCCGGGGACGGTCACCCAGGTCCGGGAGTCGGCTGCGTCGCTCGTGCTGTACGCCAAGGCCACGCGGGTTCCCGTGTTCATCATCGGTCATGTCAACAAGGATGGGGCGATCGCGGGGCCCCGCACTCTCGAACACATGGTGGATACCGTGCTGCACTTCGAAGGGGACCGGAGGCAGTCCCACCGGCTGCTGCGCGCGGTGAAGAACCGATTCGGCGCGGCCGGCGAGCTCGGTGTGTTCGACATGACGGGGCAGGGCCTCGTGCCGGTCCAGAATCCCTCCGAGTTGTTTCTGACGGGAGGCGCTCCGCAGCCGGGGTCGGCGGTGGTGTGCACGCTGGAGGGGACGAGGCCTCTCCTCGCCGAGATCCAGGTGTTGCTCGCCGAGAGCCCCCTGGCTTATCCCCGGCGGGTTCCGGTTGGGTTCGACGGTGGGCGTCTGGCCGTGCTGCTGGCCGTTTTGGAGAGGGGTGGCGGGGGGGGACTGCTCCGCAGTGATGTCTATGTGTCGGTTACCGGTGGTCTCACGGTGAGCGAGCCGGCCGCCGATCTGGGTCTCCTCGCGGCGGTGGTTTCCCGGCGGCGGGGAACCCCCCTTCCCCGGGGAATCGTTTTTCTGGGTGAAGTCGGCCTTTCCGGAGAGGTGCGACCCGTCCATCAGGCGGGGGTCCGGTTGCGGGAGGCGGCGCGGCTCGGATACTGCCGTGCGGTGATGAATCCGGGAAGTATTCGCACTGCCGAACGGCCGGCGGAAATGCAGATTGTTGCGGTCGAGGCCCTGGACGAGGCGCTCGCCGCGATGGTCTAGCGGGAGATTCCCCACCATGCGGGTTGGCGCGGTCGTCGTAGCAGCCGGTTCCGGGACGCGGTTCGGCTCGGGGGAGATCCCGAAACAATTCCAGCCGGTCCTTGGCCTTCCCCTGGTCGTCCATTCAGTCCGCGCGGTCCTCGCTTCGGAATCCGTGACGCGTCTGGTGCTCGTCCTCCCGGCGCTGGGTTTTGATTTCTGGCAAGCGGAATTGCGTCCGTTCTTCGATCAACAGGGCAACCGGGTTTCCTTCTGTTCCGGGGGGGATACCCGCCAGGAATCGACCTCGCGCGGACTCGACGCGCTCGACGAACGGTTCCAACGGGAAGAGGGTGGGTTTGCGGATCTGGTGGCCGTCCACGACGGGGCGAGGCCGGCGCCGCCGCCGTCTCTGGTCGAAGAGGTCATCAAGGCCGCGCACCGCCATGGCGCCGCGATCCCCGGATGCCGTCCGTCGGACACTCTGTGGCGCCTGGGCGCCGGCGGAACTGCGGATAGCCTCGTGGATCGGGAGCACACTGTCGCTGTCCAGACGCCACAGTGTTTCCGGCGGAGCCTGCTCAAGGACGCGCTCCTCCGGGCGGCGGCAGAGGGCGAAACCGGAACGGATGAGGCGTCGGTGGTGCGCTCCGCCGGCCATTCGGTGCGGGTCGTTGCGGGGAGTCCGCGGAACCTGAAAGTGACCCGTCCGATCGATCTGAAGGTCGCCCGCACCCTGCTGGGCGAGGGCATTGGAATGCCGAGAATCGGTTTTGGTTTCGATGCTCACCGGTTTGGAACCAGCGGGACGCTCCGGTTGGGAGGCATCCTGTTCCCGGGGGTTGCCGCGCTGGAAGGACATTCCGACGGGGACGCAGTCCTCCACGCCCTGGCCGACGCCATCCTCGGCGCCGTTGCTGCGCCTGACATCGGAGCGCTGTTTCCGTCTTCCGACCCCGCGCTTCGCGGGGCAGCGAGCGAAGTGTTCGTGAAGCGGGCTCTCGAGTTCGCGGCCAGCGCCGGCTATGCCCCCGGTCAGGTTGATCTCACCATTGTCGCCGAGCAACCGCGGCTCGCCCCGCGAATCGACGAGATGCGGCGCCGCCTGGGAGTCCTGCTCGGCATCCCCTCAAGCGCCGTAGGCCTCAAGGCGACAACCACCGACGGAATGGGCTTCACCGGGAGGGGCGAGGGGTTGGCCGCGAACGCGTTGGTGCGCCTGGACCCCCGGGGGCCGACCCTTGAGACGGCGGCGCCTCCCGGATGACGCAGCACGAAAAGCGTCGCCCGGAGAGGGACGCCGAAACCGCCGAAAGGAGTAGCGAGGACCGGGCGGCGACCTGGGTCTTCGGCCCGGCCAGGGTGGAGGAGACACTGCAGGGCATCCCGAATCAGGTCCGGCGGGTGCTGGTTCGCACGGGACCGCTTCAGTCCCGCCATGAGGCCCTGCTGAAGATCGCCCGGGCCCGTGGGGTTCTGCTGCAGCGGGTTCCCAATCAGCACCTGGACCGGATTTCCGAGGGAGCACGTCATCAGGGGGCCGCGTGCGAGGTCTCACCGGTACGGTGGTTGTCTCTCGGGGATGTCTTGTCCCTGGAACCCAAGCCGAGTCTGCTTCTGCTGCTTGACCGCATCGAGGATCCCCGGAATTTCGGGGCGCTGGTGCGCGCCGCCGACGGCGCGGGGGTTGACGCCGTTCTGGTGCCTCGCCGGGGTGCCGCCCCGCCCTCAGCGGTAGCGATCGCAGCGTCGGCGGGAGCTATTGCGCGCGCCCGCCTCGTTCGGATTCCGGGCGCCGCGAGTGCCCTCCGGGCGCTCAAGGCTCATGGGTACTGGACCGTCGGTCTGACCCCGCGCGCGACCGCTCGCTGGCACGAGTTCGACTGGACACAGCCCACCGTTTTGGCGGTGGGGTCTGAAGGACGAGGCCTCGCGGCGGGTGTCTCGAAGGAGTGCGAAGTCCTTGTTTCCCTGCCGCAGCTGGGCTCGGTTCGCTCCCTGAACGTCTCCGTCGCCGCTGGCATCGTGCTGTATGAAACCGTGCGACAGCGAGGACTCGACAAGGAGGCTCAGACCTCCACCGCCGGGCCACCGATTCGCAGTTGACACTGCGATCAACGCGCTTCTATAATGGGCCGTTCGCCGGTGCACGCTGGCGTAGCTCAGGAGGCAGAGCAGCTGATTTGTAATCAGCCGGTCAAGGGTTCAAGTCCCTTCGCCAGCTCCGGATCGGGCCAGATCGCATCGGGCCGGACCTTTTGCGGTCCGACCCTAACGGATCGGACCGGACGGCGCTGGGTCTGGAGGGGATGATCCGGATGATTGGTCCAGACGATTGGTCCGGATCGACCGGCTGGCTATCAGAGAGGTTGCTTTCCAGTCTTGTGAGCGGCGGAGTTTTTCTCGGGCGGAGTGGTAGCGAAGCGGCCAAACGCAGCAGGCTGTAAACCTGCCGGCTTATGCCTTCGGAGGTTCGAATCCTCCCCGCTCCACCACCTCCTTCCAGAGTTTCTCCAACCGAACCCATTTGCCCACTTTGACTACCGACAACGGCTCGCTCCGGGTCGATCCGACGCGCTCCCACCGTGGACACGCCGTACTGGCGTCCGCGGATGGGATTTCGCCGAGTCGTCCTCCGGTTCGTCCACGGTCGGCGGTTCTTTCATTCCATAACGCGGGAGTAGCTCAGTTGGCAGAGCATCAGCCTTCCAAGCTGAGGGTCGCGGGTCCGAATCCCGTCTCCCGCTCCATGAAAGGGGCGGCGCAGCCCGTGTTGTCCCGGGACCGTGGCCGATGCTTCGGCGTCCGCGCGATCCGGAGCCGCACTGTCGGCCCCCGCCCTCGTCTCCGCCCACGTGGCTCAGTGGTAGAGCACTTCCTTGGTAAGGAAGGGGTCACCGGTTCAACCCCGGTCGTGGGCTCCACTTTCGCCCCCACCCCTACAGTGGGGACGATTTGATTCCGCAGGTCTCACAGCAAATCTCGCAGCAAAGAAGGAGAAGACCAGATGGCCAAGGAAAAGTTCAATCGCACCAAACCTCACGTGAACGTGGGGACCATTGGTCATGTGGATCACGGCAAGACGACCCTGACCGCAGCGATCACGAAGGTCCTCGCCCTCGAACAGGGTGGAACGTTCCGGAGTTTCGACTCGATTGACAACGCCCCCGAAGAGAGGGAGCGGGGCATCACGATCGCGACCGCGCACGTGGAATATGAAACCTCCGCGCGCCACTACGCGCACGTGGACTGCCCGGGACACGCCGACTACATCAAGAACATGATCACCGGCGCCGCGCAGATGGATGGTGCGGTCTTGCTGATCTCGGCGCCGGATGGACCTCAGGCGCAGACCCGCGAGCACATCCTGCTCGCGCGTCAGGTCGGTGTGCCCCGGATCGTCGTGTTCCTCAACAAGGTGGACATGCTGGACGACGAGGAACTGCTCGAACTCGTGGAAATGGAAGTCCGGGAACTCCTGTCCTACTACGACTTCCCCGGGGACGACATTCCGGTCATCCGGGGCAGCGCGCTCAAGGCGCTTGAGTCGGACGACCCGAGTGATTGGGAACCCATCCGGGAGCTGACGAAAGCTATTGACGAGTACATACCCATGCCGGCGCGTGCGATCGACAAGGCCTACCTGATGCCGATTGAGGATGTCTTCTCGATCTCCGGCCGCGGGACCGTGGTGACCGGCCGAATCGAACAGGGCAAGGTCCAGATTCAGGAGGAAGTCGAAATCGTCGGGATCCGGGAGACCCGGAAGCGGGTGGTGACCGGAGTCGAGATGTTCAAGAAGCTTCTCGACGAAGGCGAGGCCGGGGACAACGTCGGGATCCTCCTGAGAGGCACCGACCGCAAGGACGTGGAACGCGGGATGGTGCTTGCCAAGCCCGGCTCCATCACCCCTCACACGAAGTTCCGCTCCGAGGTCTATGTCCTGTCCAAGGAAGAGGGGGGGCGCGAAAAGCCGTTCAGGAGCGGTTACCGTCCGCAGTTCTATTTCCGGACCACGGATGTGACCGGCACCGCCACGCTCCTGGGCGACCAGGTGGTGGCCATGCCCGGCGACAACATTCAGCTTGAAGTCGAATTGATCACCCCGATCGCCATGGACCGCGGCCTCCGCTTCGCGATCCGTGAAGGTGGCCGGACGGTCGCCTCCGGGATGACCACCGAAGTCCTGGAGTAGACCGCGCTAACCGAAAACGGTCTTTCCGCGGGCGACGCGAATCGTCTGCGGAGGGGCCATCCATGGGAGATTCCAACGGAGCAGAACCGACGGGGAAAGAATGGCTCGCGAAAAGAAGCGTCAGATCGTCACGCTCGCCTGCACGGACTGCAAGCGGCGTACGTATTCGACGACGAAGAACCGGACAACTCATCCCGGCCGGATGGAACTGAGCAAATATTGCCGTTTCTGCCGGACCCACGTATTGCACCGGGAGACGCGTTGACTTCGCCCAGGCTGCCGATGGACTTGGCTGATCGGGAGTACGGAGCGATAGCCGCGTCAGATTGCCTGTCTGATTGGCTGTCAGATTGCCTGTCAGATGGGTTGCCAGGTGGAATTCGGATGCGTCCCACGGGTTCCGTCGCAGGTTTATTGCCGCTTGTTGATGTGAGGGGTGCGAAGGCCAGTAGCTCAATCGGTAGAGCACCGGTCTCCAAAACCGGGGGTTGGGGGTTCGAGCCCCTCCTGGCCTGCCATCCCGATGTTCCCCGGTGGAGTTGCCACCGGAGGTACGGACTTTGAGCGCGCTCGACCGGCTCGGAGCGGCCCGCACTTTCTTCGGGGAAGTCCGGGGGGAGTTGGACAAGGTCACCTGGCCGACCAGGGACGAGGTACGGGGCACCACGATCATCGTGTTGATAACCGTCTTCTTCTTCGGGTTCTACCTGTATGGCCTCGATATCGTCATGTCGTACATCTCGGCATTCATCACGAATCTGATCGGGTAGTTCCATGGCGAGAGAATGGTTCATCGTTTCGACGCACTCCAAGTTCGAGGAGAGCGTCAAGGAGGCCCTGCGCCATCGCGCCACCGCGTACGGACTCGGAGATCAGATCGGCGAGATCCTGATTCCGACCGAGAAGGTCGTTGAAATGCGCGGTGGACGCCGCGTGGTCACGACCAAACAGGTCTACCCGGGATATGTGCTGGTCAACATGGAGATGAACGCGGATACGTGGCAAGTAATCAAGAACACCGACAAGGTCATGGGTTTTGTTCCGCCGCACAAACCGCAACCCATGCCCGACGATGAAGTCCTCCGTATTCGGGAACAGATGGACGATGCGACCCAGGCGCCAAAACTGAGGCACACGTTTCAGACGGGTGAATCGGTTCGCATCATTCACGGCCCTTTCAATGGCTTTCAGGGTGTCGTGGATGAAGTCCAGCCTGATCGCAACAAAGTGAAGGTCATGGTCACGATCTTCGGACGTTCTACCCCCGTGGAACTGGAGTTCCTCGAGGTGGAGAAGGTTTAACGGCCCGTGAACAAGGTGAACCGGCATTCGAGCGGAGATGCATCCCGTCTGAACCGCTACGCTCGGCGTTCCGATTCGGTCGGAATACGTTCGGTATGCCTCCCGAATCGCGCCTTGTCAGCCGGGCGCCTCTCCGCTCTCGGTGCTCGCTCCACCTTGTCCACGGACCGTTGCGTCCACCGGGAGAGATTGCGATGAAGAAAGTCCTTGCCGTTGCGAAGATCCAGTTGCCCGCGGGCAAAGCGACGCCTGCGCCGCCGGTTGGCCCCGCGCTCGGGCAACATGGGATCAACATCATGGACTTTTGCAAGTCCTTCAACGCGAAGACGGCCAACGACCCGGGGATGATCATTCCATGTGTCGTCACGGTGTATCAGGACCGATCGTTCAGCTTCATTACCAAGACTCCGCCTGCCGCAGTCCTCCTGAAACGTGCCGCCGGAATTGCGAAGGGATCTGGCGAGCCGAACCGGATACACGTGGGAAAAGTCTCTGTCAGTCAGGTCGAGGAAATCGCCCGGATCAAGATGCAGGATCTCAATGCCGTTGACATCGATGCCGCGCGTCGAATCGTTGAAGGAACGGCCCGCAGCATGGGGATCGAGGTCGGCTAGCAACCCGTGGAAAAAGCACCCCGCATGGCCCCCACCATGAAAAACACGCGAGTTCGGCGGAGTTTTCTCCGCTGCGGGGCGCTTTCACCACGGGAGGGTGGTGCGAATCGCTACGCGACTCTCCCCACCGTTTTTCGTGGGGAGGGGAAACCCCTCCTCCCCACATCCCACCGCCGCGGCGCTCCGCGCCGCAGCGTCACGATGGGCAACTCGCGCCACCGGCTCGTAGAGGTTCAGAAACGGCAACCAGGATCGTGATACGGACTATGGGAAAAAAGTACACAGCGGCGAAATCCACTCTCGCGGATGCAACTCCGGAAACACTCGGAGAGGCCTTTGCCACCCTCCGGACCGCCTGCTTTGCATCCTTTGACGAAACCGCCGAAATCGCCATGCGGCTGGGAGTGGACCCGCGCCACGCCGATCAAATGGTCCGCGGTTCGGTAGTTCTTCCTCATGGACTTGGAATCGCGCGTCGCATTTTGGTCATCGCTTCGGGGGAGAAGGCGAAAGAAGCCGAGGAAGCGGGCGCCGATGCGGTTGGCGGAGATGACCTGGTCGCTCGAATCCAGAACGGATTCCTTGAATTTGACGCCGTAGTGGCGACGCCGGACATGATGCGGTCGGTCGGCAAGCTCGGCCGGATTCTCGGGCCGCGCGGCATGATGCCCAACCCCAAATCCGGAACCGTTACCTTTGATGTAGCGAGGGCGGTGCGGGAGATCAAGGCCGGAAAAGTGGATTATCGGGTGGACAAGACGTCCAACATTCATGCCCCGGTAGGAAAACTCTCCTTCTCCGACGAGCGGCTGGTAGAAAACACGCTCGCCTTTGTCTCTGCGGTGGTTCGATCGAGGCCCGCGGCGGCGAAGGGTCGTTACATCCGGAGTGTCGCCCTTAGCTCGACGATGAGCCCCGGCCTCCGCATCAGTCCGTCACTGGTCGACGCCAAGTAGATCCAGGAAACCGGAGATTCGAGGAAAGGTCGAAACGATGCAACGCACGGAGAAGCGGGATGCCGCGACGTCGCTCGCCACGCTACTGAAAGCCCAGGCAGCGGTGTTTTCTTTCGATTACCGAGGCCTTTCCGTGGGGGAAGTCACGGACCTTCGTCGCCTGGTCCGCGAAGCCGGTGGCAAGTACCGCGTCGTGAAGAACAGCACGGCGAAGTGGGCTTTTGAGGAGGCCGGCATTGCCGGACTGGACGATCAACTCGCCGGAATGACCGGACTTGCCTGGTGTGAAGTAGATCCGGTGGCCTTGGCCAAGGCCCTCCACGAAGGAACCAAGCAGTTCAAAGCCTTCGAGTACAAGGGTGGAATCGTGTCCGACAAGACAGTCGGACCGCAGCAGTTCGAAGCGCTGGCGAAACTTCCGGGTCAGGAAGTCCTCCGTGCCCAGCTCGTCGCCGTCATCGCGGCGCCGGTCCGGAACCTCATGAATGTCCTCGAGGGAGTTCCCCGGAAGCTTCTACTCGTGCTCAAGGCAGCCGAACAAAAGGCTGCCGACGGCGGGGGAGCCGAATAGTGGTCCTCCGCAGCCCCTGTGATTCGGACCTCGGCGCATCGCCGGTTCCGGTCTCTTGTTCCCAGTGTATTCGCCCAGTCTCGATTAAGGCGTAAGGAGTAGATGTCCACCATGTCGACAATCAACCAGCAGGATGTTGTCAACCACATCAAGCAGCTTTCCGTGTTGGATCTCTCGGAACTCGTCAAGGCGCTCGAAGACGAGCTCGGAGTTTCCGCGGCGGCCGCCATGCCGGTCGCAGTCGCTGCCGGTGGCGGCGATGCGGAACCAGTCGAGGAGCAGACGGAGTTTGACGCCGTACTCACCGAGACAGGTCCAAATCGGGTTCAGGTCATCAAGGCTGTTCGAGAGCTGACGAGTCTGGGGCTCCGCGAGGCCAAGACGCTTGTCGAGGAGGCTCCGAAGGCGGTCAAGGAAGCCGTCCCCATGGAGGAAGCCAAGCAGATCCAGGAGCGATTCAAGGAAGTCGGCGCCACGATCGAAATCAAGTAGATCGAGTGCGCCCCCTTTGCCAGTTCTTTTCTCCCGGTTTCGCCGCCTACCCCGTTTCACTGATGGTGGAGGACCACCATCAGTGTGCGTGGAGGCGACCTTCCGGATCATCTCCCGGCTCATCGAGGCGTCTCGGGACGACCTCGGGATTTGTCGGGTGTCGTGTATTTACGCGAACAGGCCGTCCTCATGCTGACTGCTGAAATCACTCCAAAGAAGACGCGGCACGACTTCTCGCGCATTCGTGCGTCGATCCCGCTGCCGAAACTCATTGAGGTCCAGCACCGGTCGTACGATCGATTCCTCCAGAAGGATCTACAGCCCCAGGATCGCGAGGAGATCGGTCTCCAGGCGGTATTCCGCTCGATCTTCCCCATCAAGGATTTCCGTGACAACTGCGAACTCGACTTCCTCGAGTATTCGGTAGGGCGGTGGGCCTGCAGTTGCGGCGAACTCGAGGGCATCGAGCAGACCCGGAACGGTTCGGTCTGCAACTACTGCGGAGATCGGGTGCACCTCAAGGTCGAGCACGACGTGGAGCAGTGCCAGCAGCGCGGCAAGACGTACGCCGTGCCGCTGAAGGTAAAGATCAGGCTCACGGTGTGGGACCGGGATCCGGAAACCAATCAGCGGTCCATCCACGACATCAAGGAAGAAGAGGTTTTCTTCGGCGACATCCCGCTGATGACCGAGAACGGGACGTTCATCATCAACGGTACTGAACGGGTCGTCGTATCCCAGTTGCATCGCTCACCCGGCGTTTTCTTCCATGAGGCCGAGCGTGGATGTTTTATGGCTCAGGTGGTGCCCTATCGGGGTTCCTGGCTCGAATTCGAAACCGATGCCAGGGGCCTTTTGCAGGTTCGCATCGACCGAAAGAAGCGCTTTCCGGCGACGATTTTCCTGAGGGCGCTCGGATTCGGGAAGACGGAGTCGATCCTGACGCGCTTCTATCGCGTGCATGAAGCGGTTCTTACCAAGGGCCGCGTCCGCCTCCCGTTGACCGATGAGGTGAAGGAGATGCTCCTCGACGAGCGCACCGAGCAGAGCATCGAATCGGACGGAGAGGTCGTCATCGAGGGAGGGAAGCGCGTCAGTCGGGGGGACATCAGACGCTTGGCGCGGCAGAGCCGCGAGGCGCTGGAGTTCCAGTTGGAAGCCTTCGGCGGTTTCCGGCTCGCCGCTCCCGTGACCATCCCGGACACGGGTGAGGAAGTGCCGGCCAACACCCGGCTGACACCGGAGCTGGTCGATGAACTTGGCGAAGCCGGACCGATTCGGGTCATTCTGCCCGGAGCGGACCCGGTTGGCACCGTTCTGGCGGACACGTTGGACAAGGATCCGCTCACCAGACAGCGCGGCACGGATGCACCCAACGCCGAGAGCGTGGATGGGGCGCTGGTGGAGCTGTACCGGCGGCAGCGTCCCGGGGATCAGCCGACCGTGGAGAGTTCCCGAACCCTTCTCCACAACCTGTTCTTCAATGAGCAGAAGTACGACTTCTCGCGGGTTGGGCGGCGGAAGCTGGCGACCAAGCTCGAACGCGAGATGGACCCCAATCGAACCATCCTCGCGGAAGAGGATTTCGTCCTCGTTCTGGACTATCTGCTTCGCCTGACACGCGGTCAAGGCGGCTATCGAGCGGACGACATCGATCACCTCGGAAACCGGCGGGTCCGGTCCGTGGGTGAGCTGCTGGAGAATCAGTTCCGGCTGGGTCTGGTGCGGATGGAGCGAGCGATTCGGGAAAAGATGAACGTGTATCAGGAAATGACGACCGCGATGCCGCGGGACCTGATCAACGCAAAGCCCGTAACCGCCGCAGTTCGTGAGTTCTTCGGTGCTTCGCAGCTCTCGCAGTTCATGGAGCAGACGAATCCGCTCTCGGAGGTGACGCACAAGCGTCGCCTGTCGGCGCTCGGGCCGGGAGGACTATCCCGTGATCGGGCGAAGTTCGATGTGCGGGACGTTCACGCGACGCACTATGGGCGCATCTGCCCGATCGAGACGCCTGAAGGCCCCAACATCGGCCTGATCAGTTCCCTGTCGTGTTACGCGACCATCGACAACTACGGCTTCATCCAGAGCCCTTACCGGAAAGTCGCGAACGGGCGGGTCGTGGACTATGTCCGGGTTGAGGACCCTGGCGACACGAAGCTCGAACTCGACGTCATCGTGCCGAAGGCAGGAGCCGACGCTGCAAACGAGAAGCTCGGGCGCCGCCGGCGTCCCGCTACGTTGATTCCTCACGCGTTCTACCTCTCGGCACTCGAGGAAGAGCGCCACACGATCGCTCAGGCGAACGCCAGGGTAGGCGACGACGGCGAACTTCTCGACTCCCGGGTCAACTGCCGCCACGAAGGCGAATTCGTTCCCGCTCCCAGAGAAAACGTCGATTTCATTGATGTCTCCCCCAAGCAGATCGTGTCGGTGGCGGCATCGCTCGTGCCGTTCCTGGAGAACGACGATGCCAACCGGGCTCTGATGGGTTCCAACATGCAGCGTCAGGCCGTGCCATTGATTACCGCGGAAGCGCCCCTTGTGGGTACTGGTATGGAATTCGTGACCGCGCGGGATTCCGGTTCGGTCATCGTCTGCCGGGAGAACGGCGTGGTAGACCGTGTGGACGGGCGCCGCATAATTGTTCGAAAGGAAAGCGATACTGCGGAAGAGACGGAGATTGGAGCAAGCATCTACCGCTTGAAGAAATTCCGCCGCTCCAACCAAAACACGTCAATCAACCAGAAGCCTCTCGTGGGAGTGGGCGAATCGGTTGCGAAGGGTCAGATCATCGCGGACGGCCCTTGCACCGACGGCGGTGAACTGGCGCTTGGCCGCAATGTGCTGGTCGCCTTCATGCCTTGGCGCGGCTACAACTTCGAGGACGCGATCATCGTTTCGGAGCGGCTTATCCAGGATGACAGCTACACCTCGATTCACATCGAAGAACACACGGTGCAGGCGCGGGACACCAAGCTGGGTCCGGAGTCAATAACGCGCGAAGTGCCGGGTGTCGCTGAGAGTTTCCTCAGGAATCTCGACGAATCGGGCATTGTCAGCATTGGAGCGCGGGTGGGTCCCGGCGACATCCTGATAGGACGAGTCACACCCAAAGCCGAAGCGCAGTTGACTCCGGAGGAGAAGCTCCTCAGGGCCATATTCGGGGACAAGGCCGGAGATGTAAAGAACTCGTCGCTCAAGTGCCCGTCCGGCGTTGAAGGCGTCGTTGTTGACGTTCGGGTCTTCCATCGGAAGGACGCGAATCGGGACGACCGCGCATTGACGATCGAGGCGGACGACATCGAGGCCATCGATCGCGATTACCGCGATGAAGAGCGCATCCTCCGCGAGGAGTGTGACAAGCGCATCGTTCAGCGCATGGTTGGCGCCCACTTGGTGGAAGACTGCATGAACCCTGCCACCGGGGAAATCGAGCTTCCCAAAGGCACGCGACTCACGCAGCGGCTGCTCTCAAATCGGATGGACTTCGTCCCGCTGCTCGAGACCGATCTTTCGGACGACGTCAGGGATGAGATCCAGGAGATCCAGGAAAAGACGGAAGAGCAACTGGATCTGCTTTCCGTCCGCCGCGACGAGCAGCAGGCAGTGGTGAGCCAGGGCGACGACCTTCCTCCGGGCGTCATCAAGATGGTCAAGGTTTACGTGGCCATGAAGCGCAAACTCAGCGTGGGCGACAAGATGGCGGGTCGACACGGCAACAAGGGCGTCATCGCCAAGATCGTGCCGGTCGAAGACATGCCGTTCCTTCCGGATGGCACGCCAGCGGACATCATCCTGAATCCGCTTGGCGTCCCTTCGCGCATGAACATCGGTCAGGTCCTTGAGACGCACCTTGGTTGGGCGGCTCGTGTGCTCGACCGACACTTCGCAACGCCGGTCTTCGACGGTGCTCGTGAGAGTGACATTCGCGCCCTCCTCGACGAGGCCAACGATATGGTCAGAACCGTGGATGGGCTGCGAGCCAATGTTCTCGAGGATGGCAAGACCGTTCTCTACGACGGCCGGACCGGCAGACCGTTCGAGCAGCCCGTGACCTGCGGTTACATCTACATGCTCAAGCTCGGGCACCTCGTGGATGACAAGATGCACGCACGAAGCATCGGGCCGTACAGCCTGATCACGCAGCAGCCGCTTGGCGGAAAGGCGCAGTTCGGCGGGCAGAGGTTTGGAGAAATGGAGGTGTGGGCCATCGAAGCGTACGGGGCAGCGCACACTCTCCAGGAGATCTTGACGGTCAAGTCCGATGACGTTCGGGGCCGGGCCAAGGTCTACGAGTCCATCGTGAAGGGCGACACGAGCTATTCGCCTGAAGTGCCCGCATCGTTCAAGGTGCTGATGGCGGAAATCCAGAGCCTAGGGCTCGACATCGAGCTGATCCGCGCCAAGAACTGATCGGCCACCTAGCAATCGAGAGGGACGAAATGCAGACAAACAGGGAAACCACCGGAGTCTTCCCGGACCTTGAAGAGAGGGAAACCTTCAGCTCTGATTTCGACGCCATCAAGATCTCGATCGCGTCTCCAGAGAAGATCAGAGCCTGGTCACATGGTGAGGTCACGAAAGCGGAGACCATCAACTACCGCACTCTGAAACCGGAACGGGGCGGACTGTTCTGCGCTCAGATCTTCGGTCCCATCAGCGATTGGGAATGCCTGTGCGGCAAGTACAAGCGCATGAAGCACCGGGGAGTCGTCTGCGACAAGTGCGGAGTGGAAGTTACCCAGGCGTCGGTTCGTCGAAGTCGCCTCGGACACATCGAACTGGCTTGCCCCGTGTCCCATGTCTGGTTCTTCAAGGTTCCGCCGAGCCGCATCGGACAGGTCCTGGACCTGACGCCTCGGGAGCTCGAGAGGATTCTCTATTACGAATCGTACGTAGTCCTGGATCCCGGAGACGTTGACATCTCGCTCCTCAAGGAGAAGGCGATGTCCCTGACGCTGGATGAGATCCAGCTCCTGCAGCAGCTCTTCGCATTCTCATTCGACGAGGGAGACGATGGTTGCACCGTCGGAAATATCAGACTCGGGACCCTGCGCAAGGGCCAGGTGGTCACGGAAGATCAGGATCGCCTGCTGAAGCGGCTCTTTGGTCGCACCGACAATGAGTTCCGCGAGAAACTGAAGCGCCCGGGGCGCACCTACAGCGCCGGAATGGGCGCGGGCGCGGCGAAGCGCCTGCTTCATGAAGCGGATCTTGAGAGTTTGGCCGTTGAGTTGCGCCATGGCATGCGGCACGAGCGTTCCATTCAGAAGCGAACCAAAGCTGCCAAAAGGCTGAAGGTGGTGGACGCCTTCCGCAAGTCAGGCAACCTGCCGGAATGGATGGTCATGGACGTCATCCCGGTGATTCCGCCGGATCTCCGTCCGCTTGTTCCTCTGGATGGTGGACGCTTCGCGACGAGTGATCTCAACGAGCTCTACCGGAAGGTCATCAACCGCAACAATCGCCTTCGCCGGCTTCTCGAGCTCCGCGCGCCCGACGTGATCGTGAGGAACGAGCAGCGCATGTTGCAGGAGGCTGTGGACGCGCTGTTCGATAACGGTCGCCGGGGACGAGTCCTCAAGGGAACGAACAATCGGCCGCTGAAATCGCTATCCGACACCCTCAAAGGAAAGCAGGGCCGGTTCCGCCAGAACCTCCTCGGAAAGCGGGTGGACTACTCGGGTCGATCGGTCATCGTGGTTGGGCCGGAGTTGAAGGTCCATCAGTGCGGTCTTCCCAAGAAAATGGCGCTGGAGCTGTTCAAGCCCTTCCTCTTCAACAGGTTGGAGCATGAGGGCCTCGCGGCGACGATCAAGCAGGCACGCGAGCTTGTAGAGGAGCAGCGCCCTGAGATCTGGGACTATCTCGAAGAGGTCATCAGCGGGCATTCCGTGCTGCTGAATCGTGCTCCGACTCTCCACCGGCTTGGGATCCAGGCCTTTGAACCGGTCCTGGTCGAGGGGAAGGCGATCCGCATTCATCCGTTGGTCTGCAGTGCCTTCAACGCCGATTTCGATGGCGACCAGATGGCAGTCCACGTTCCTCTGAGTCCGGAGGCGCAGGTGGAAGCGGCGTTGCTGATGCGATCCTCCCGGAACATTCTTTCGCCGGCACATGGCGGGCCACTGGCTGTTCCCACTCAGGACATGGTTCTCGGCATCTACTACCTGACGAAGCCGCAGGTCATCCCGCCGGAGGTGAAGCAGAGCTTCGCCTCGGTCGAGGAAGTGCTGATCGCTCACGAGGTTGGCCAGGTTTCTACGCTGACGCCGATCGAGCTGCGGTTCACTGGAGAAGTCCTCGAAACGCATGACAGTCAGGACCTGCGCCGGGTGAAGGTTGCCAGCGTTGACGGGAAGCGGATCGAAACGACCGTAGGACGGGTGATCCTGAACGACCGCCTTCCTCGAGATCTGCCGTTTGTGAACGGGGTGCTGAAGAAAAAGGGCGTTCAGAGCCTGGTTCGTCTTGTCTACAAGCAGTTCGGCCTCGAAGGCACTGCGGATGTCCTCGATGCCCTGAAGGATGTTGGCTTCGAGTACGCGACGCGGAGCGGAACGTCCATAGGACTCGGTGATCTCGTGGTTCCGCCGAACAAGGCGCGCCTGGTCGAGGAGGCCAAGGAGGAAGTGGGCCGGGTCGACGAGCAGTACCAGCAGGGCGCGATCACGCAGGGAGAGCGATACAACAAGGTCATCGACGTCTGGTCGAATGCCACCAACAAGGTGGCCGAGGACATGCTGAAGACCATGCAGGTCCGGGAGCGGGAGACCGGACAGTTCAGTCCGGTGTTCATGATGGTGGACTCCGGCGCTCGCGGCAGCGAAAAGCAGATCCGGCAGCTCGCCGGGATGCGCGGACTGATGGCCAAGACATCGGGAGAAATCATCGAGACGCCGATCACCAGCAACTTCCGTGAGGGGCTCAGCGTCATCCAGTACTTCATCTCGACCAACGGAGCGCGGAAAGGACTGGCGGATACGGCGCTCCGGACCGCGGACGCCGGTTACCTCACACGCAGGCTTGCCGACGTGGCTCAGGATGTCATCATCACCCTGAACGATTGCGGGACGCTCCGGGGTATCTATGCCGAGCCGATCATCGAGGCCGGAGAGGTCATCGAGCCGCTCCGGGACCGGATCGTGGGGCGGGTCAGCCTTGAAGCGGTGAAGGATTTCCGTGGGGACCTCATCGTGGACGCTGGCGCGGAGATCTCGGAGGAGATCGCAACCGCGATCGAAGGCTCGGGCGTGGCCCGCGTCAAGATTCGATCGGTCCTCACCTGCGATGCACGGCGAGGCGTCTGCGCCATGTGCTATGGGCGCAACCTCGCGGCCGGCCGGCTGGTCGATCTTGGGGAGGCGGTAGGCATTATCGCCGCGCAGTCCATCGGAGAACCTGGGACGCAACTGACCATGCGGACGTTCCACATCGGCGGGACGGCGAGCGTCTTCGAGAATTCCGCCCTTGAGGCGCACCACGACGGCGTCCTGCAGTTCTCGGAGAATCTGCGGACGGTGTCGGATCGGCACGGCAATCGGGTGGTCATCAACCGCGCCGGTACCGTGGAAGTGGGAGACGGCGACGGCCGTGTTCTCGAAAGCCACCCGGTGGTCTACGGAGCCCGCATCAAGGCGGCGCCCGGAAGCTCCGTCAGCTCCGGTCAGGTGATCGTCGAATGGGACCCGTACAGCTTCTCGATTCTCGCCGAGGAAGAGGGGGCAGTTCATTTCCAGGACATCGTCGCGGACGTGACGATGATTCAGGAGGTGGACAACGTCACCTTCCGGTCGCAGCCGGTGATCATCGAGTCACAGGACGACCGACTCGAGCCGCGGATCGAGGTCCAGGGTACTGAGGGGCAAGATCCCCGGACCTACCTCATGCCTTCGCGTGCCCACCTTGAGGTCGAGGAGGGCACCGCCGTTCGCCCGGGCGACGTTCTCGCCAAGATCCCGAGGGAGACCACCAAGACAAAGGACATCACCGGAGGCCTGCCGCGTGTCGTGGAGCTTTTTGAAGCTCGGCCGCCCAAGGCGCCCGCTCTGATCAGCGAGATCGATGGCCGGTTGCAGTACGGCGATGTTCGCAAGGGGAAGCGGGTGATCACCGTGACCTCGCAGGTTACCGACGACGTTCGGGAATACGAGGTGCCACGAGGCGTCCACATCAGCGTTCGGGAGAATGAGGAAGTCCGGGCCGGCGATCCGCTCATGGACGGGCCGCGGAATCCGCACGACATTCTTCGGGTTCTGGGTGAAGGGGAGCTTCAACGCTATCTGGTCCACGAGATCCAGGAGGTCTACCGGTTGCAGGGTGTCGTGATCGATGACAAGCACATCGAGGTGATCATCAGCCGGATGATGCGCTGGGTCCGGGTTACTGACGTCGGGGACACGGATCTGATCGTTGATTCGACGGTGGATCGGCATGAGTTCGCCCAGGCGAACCGGAAAACTCTGGCGGAAGAGGGGCAGCCGGCTCAGGGAGAACCGATGCTGCTCGGCCTCACCAAGGCGTCGCTCGCGACCGACAGCTTCATCTCCGCCGCATCGTTCCAGGAGACCACCAAGGTCCTCACGGAGGCGTCGCTCATGGGCAAGGTGGACTACCTCCGTGGGCTCAAGGAAAACGTGATCATGGGTCGGCTGATTCCTGCGGGCACCGGGCTCGCTGAGCATCGGCGATTCGTACTGCCGGAGGAGATCGACGCGCATCGGCAGGCCATGCTTCAGGAGGACGCCAACCAGGCGGCCGAACTGGCCGAAGAAGTGCATTAGCAGCCGGTGGACGAAGTCCCGCGGCACTCCCGAGTCAAGAGGAATCGGGGGCGGGTGGCCCCGCCCCCCGTCCCGCTCTCTCTTCTCGGTGCTTGGCGCTTCGGGTGGAAATACTTTGGGTGTTCCTCCCCCTCGCGCCCTGTCAGTCGGGCGCCTCGCCCCCACCGGGAGAACTGGCCGCTCTCGGCGCTCACGCCACTTTGCCCACAGGTTGCTAGCCGGGTTCGGTCCGCCGCCAGGGAGATCCACTGGGGACCCGCCTCGGCGGCAATTCCGGCGGGTGGCGCATGCGGCCCGGAACCCGTCTTCCAATCCGTTTTCGGTGGGCTGTTTGGGCACCCATGGCGGCAGCAATTGCGCGTTTCTATGATTTGACAGCAGTCCGTTCCAGCGCGTAAAATCCTCCGTCCGCTCCGCGCCCAAACTGCATTTCCTTCGAGCGTCGCGGACGTCAGCGTTTCCCCTCGGGAGACGGCCGCCGATCGTTCATTTGCGAGCCCTGACGGGTGGGCGGTGCACGTCCTCGTTCCCTTCCCCTGCGGGGGCCAGCATTCTTCGAATCCGGATCCAAATTCCCCATGCCCACGATTCATCAGCTTGTCCGCCACGGACGGAAACGGATGGCTCCGGCCACCGATTCCCCCGCGCTTCAGCGGTGTCCGCAGCGGCGGGGAGTGTGTGTTCGGGTCTTCACGATCAATCCCAAGAAGCCGAACTCCGCCCTGAGAAAGGTCGCTCGAGTGCGGCTTACCAACGGGATCGAGGTCACGACCTACATCCCTGGCGTTGGTCACTCCCTGCAGGAACACTCCATCGTGCTTCTGCGCGGTGGCCGGGTCAAGGACCTCCCGGGAGTGCGGTACCACGTGATCCGGGGGGCCCTCGATGCCGGTGGGGTCGATGGGCGAAAGAACGGCCGGTCCAAGTACGGAACCAAGAGGCCCAAGAGCTGACGCACGGCGCCAGGCCCTACAGCAGAGACGAATTCGGAGCAAGAGACGATGTCCAGACGCCGTGATGTGCCGAAGCGGCAACCCGCGCCGGATGCCCGCTACCAGAGCGTTCTCGTCTCATCCTTCATCAACAAAGTGATGCTGGACGGGAAGAAGTCCACCGCGGAATCGATCGTGTACGGCGCTTTCGACCGGATCCGAGATAAGACGAACGGTGAGCCGCTGACCACCTTCCGCGAGGCTGTCCAGAACGTCAAGCCAACCCTTGAGGTGAAGAGTCGCCGCAAGGGAGGCGCCAATGTCCAGGTTCCCTACGAAGTCCGTCCCGAGCGGCGGACTACGTTGTCCCTGCGCTGGATCGTCGGACATGCGCGGAGGCGTCCCGAGAAAACGATGGCGGAAAAACTCGCCGGTGAGTTGCTCGATGCTTCCCAGAATCGGGGTGGCGCCATCAAGAAGCGCGAAGACACCCACAAGATGGCGGAAGCCAACAAGGCATTCGCACACCACCGCTGGTAGTCACCCACCGCTGGTAATCACACTGTCAACCGACGTATTCCACACTCCGCCCTTCAGTTCTCATGCCCCGCAAAGTCGCCCTCGCCGATACCCGCAACATCGGGATCATGGCGCACATTGACGCGGGGAAGACGACTACTACCGAACGGGTCCTCTACTACACGGGCGTTACCTACAAGCTCGGTGAGGTGCATGAAGGAACCGCGACGATGGACTGGATGGAGCAGGAGCAGGAGCGCGGCATCACGATCACGTCGGCCGCCACGACCTGTTTTTGGAGGGGCCATCGAGTCAACATCATCGATACGCCGGGACACGTGGACTTCACTGCCGAGGTGGAGCGATCCCTCCGCGTCCTCGATGGCGCGGTGGCGGTGTTTTGCGCAGTCGCCGGGGTAGAGCCGCAGTCGGAGGCGGTCTGGCGGCAGGCCGACAAGTACGGCGTGCCTCGCATCGCCTTCGTGAACAAGATGGATCGGCTGGGAGCCGACTTCAAGCGGGTCGTGGCCATGATCGAGGACCGCCTCGGGGCCCGGGCCGGAGCGATTCAGCTCCCGATCGGAGCGGAAGACACCTTCGCAGGAGTGGTGGACCTCGTTCGGATGAGGGAGTTTCGCTATCACGGGGATGTTCTCGGTGCCCGGTACGAGGAAACCGAAATCGCTCCGGAGCGCGAGGAGGAAGCGCGTCTGGCTCGGGAAGCGCTGATCGAAAAGATCTGTGAATGCGATCTGGCGGCGCTCGAGGCCTGGGATCAGAACGGCGACCTGACTGCCGAGGAGTGCGAAGCCGCGCTTCGCCGTTCGACCGTCACCCTTCAACTCGTTCCGGTCCTGTGCGGGTCGGCCTTCCGCAACAAGGGTGTGCAGCCTCTGCTGGATGCCGTCATTTCCTATCTTCCCGCCCCTACCGATGTCCCGTCCATCACCGGCATCGCCTCCGTCACGGACCCCACCCCAACCGTTCGGGATGCGAGAGACGACGCGCCGTTTGCCGCGCTCGTCTTCAAGGTCATGGCGGACCCGTTCGTCGGCCAGCTCTCGTTCTTCCGGGTCTATTCGGGGGTGCTCAGGATGGGTGACATGGTGCTCAACTCCACCCGTTCGGTCCGGTCGCGCGTAGGCCGGCTCCTCAAGATCCACGCCAACAAGCGCGAGGAAATTCGCGAGGTCTATGCGGGGGATATCGCGGCCGTGGTCGGTCTCAGAAACGCGAGAACCGGGGAGACGATTTGCGCTCCCAAGGCCCCCGTCGTTCTCGAAGCGATGGAGTTCCCTGAGCCGGTCATTTCCCGCGTCATCGAGCCGGCAACGAAGGCCGATCAGGAAAAGCTCTCCGGCGCTCTCGGGAAACTGACGCACGAAGACCCCACCTTCCGGGTGACGACGGACGCCGAAACGGCGCAAACCCTCATCAGTGGCATGGGGGAACTGCACCTGGAGATCATCGTGGATCGTTTGCTTCGCGAGTTTCAGGTGGGTGCGGTCGTGGGTCAACCCCGGGTGGCGTATCGAGAAACCATCCGGACCACGCGGAAGTGCGAAGGGCGGTATGTCCGGCAGACAGGCGGCCGGGGTCAGTACGGTCACGTGAAGATCGAGGTGTTTCCGAATCCCCTCGAGTCGTTCGAGTTCATCAATGACGTCGCCCGCGGTTCGATACCGCGGGAGTTCATTCCGGCGGTGGAAGAGGGAGCGCGCGACGCCCTGGCCGCCGGGCCGCTTGCCGGCTATCCGGTGACCGGCGTGACGGTGCGCTTGTATGACGGCACCTTCCACACCGTGGACAGCTCCGAGCTTGCCTTCCGAATCGCCGGATCCATGGCAGTCAAGGACGCGTTGCGCCGCTGCTCCCCCGTGATCCTCGAACCGGTGATGAAGGTGGAGGTGGTGACTCCGGACGACTTCACCGGAGAGGTGATGGGTGATCTGAATTCGCGGCGTGCCCGCATCAGCGGTCTCTCGATGCGGGGGAACGCTCAGGTGGTCGAGGCAAAGGTGCCGCTTGCCGGGATGTTTGGTTACGCGACGGACATTCGTTCGGCTACGCAGGGGCGCGCAACGTACACGATGCACTTCGGATCCTATGAGGAAGCCCCGGAGAGCGTCATGGCGGAAGTCATGGCGAGCGCCTGACAAACCGCATGAGGACGCCTGACGAGGACAAGGGTTCCAACCCATGAACGAAAAAATCCGGATCCGACTCAAGGCGTTCGATCATCGCCTTCTGGATCAATCCACGAGTGAGATCGTGGAGACCGCGAAGAGGACCGGCGCCACGGTGGCCGGTCCGATTCCGTTGCCGACGGTGAAGAACCGCTACACGGTGCTCCGCTCCCCGCACGTGGACAAGAAGTCCCGGGAGCAGTTTGAACTCCGCACGCACAAGCGGCTTCTGGACATTCTGGGATCCACACCAACCACGGTGGATGCGTTGTCCCGACTCGATCTTCCGGCGGGCGTGCATGTCGAGATCAAGGCGATGGTTGCGGACGAGCCGCAGGCCAAGTAGGAACGGGAAACAAAAGTCGGGGATACGCGGAGGAAGAATGATGAACGGGCTGCTCGGGACGAAGCTGGGGATGGCCCAGCATTTTGGAGAAGACGGCCGTGTGATTCCCGTCACCCTGATTCGGATAGGACCATGCGTTGTCGTACAGAAAAAGACCGTTACGGCGGACGGGTACGAGGCGGTGCAGGTCGGGCTGGAGCGGTTGAGGGGCCCGGGGAGCCGCCCGACTCGAAACCGCGCGCTCGCGGCCCGGCTGGAAGCGGCCGGAGCGCCGTCCGCGTCGGTACTGCGCGAGTTTCAGGCGGATTCGGGTGAGGATCTTCAGGTCGGCTCCCGGCTCGGCGCCGAGGTGTTCTCGCCGAACGATCTGGTCCGGGTCACGGGTGTCAGCAAGGGCAAAGGCTTTGCCGGAGTCATGAAACGCCACGGTTTCCATGGTGGACCGAAATCCCACGGTTCCAAGTTCCACCGGGCGCCGGGGGCCATCGGGATGTGTGCAACCCCCTCCCGGGTACTTCCGGGTACCCGGCTTCCCGGTCAGCTCGGTCGGGACCGGGTGACGGTTCGCAACCTTCGGATCGTTCGGGTCAATGCCCGAGAAAACCTGGTCGCGGTTCGAGGGGCCGTTCCGGGTCCCCGCGGCGGGACCGTCGAAGTTCGCAAGTTCTGACCGGGGACGTAACAGGAATAACGAAAGTGACCATGGCAGAGGAAAAGGCGCTTCCGACGGAGGGCGCACCTGAGTCCGAAGGTTCGGGCCAGCGTGTCGCGCCCGTGATCGTCCCCGTGGTAGTCCGTGGTTCCGAAGGCAGCGAGGTGGAGCTGGACCCCGCCGTTTTCACCGCACCGGTGAAGCAAGGGCTCCACTACGACGCCGTGCGTCAGTACATGGCCGGGCGGCGCGCCGGAACCCACGCAACGCGGAACCGCGGGCTCGTCGCCGGCGGGGGCCGCAAACCGTGGCGACAAAAGGGCACCGGGAACGCGCGGGTTGGAAGCAGTCGCAATCCGCTGTGGCGTGGGGGCGGGGTTGTATTCGGACCGCAGCCGCGGGACTACAGCTATCGCCTTCCGGGCCGCATGCAGCGTGGCGCGCTTCGGTCGGCTCTGTCGCTTTGCGCCAGTGAAGGCCGGGTGCAGATCTTCGAGGACTTCGGCCTCGCGGGTCCCTCTACGCGAGCGGTGCTTCGGCGCCTGGGCGAGTGGGATTTGGGGTGGAATTCGAAGAAAGCGCGCGTGCTCATCGTGGAGACGGCGCCTTCGGACGACCTGTACCTGTCGATCAGGAACCTGCAGTCAGTCGAGGTTGTTTCCGTGAACGCCCTCCACTGTTACGAGGTGCTCAAGGCGAAGACCGTGCTCATCAGGCGTTCAGCGCTTGCCGCGCTTTCCGCGAAGCTGTCCGAAACAGGGAGCCGATGATGGAAGCCGACCGCGTGATCCTCGAACCGCTGACCACCGAGAAGGCGGAGCGTCTTCGTGAGACTCAGAACGTCGTCTGTTTTCGGGTGGACCGGAGGGCCAACAAGGCTCAGATCCGTCACGCTGTCCAGCTTCTCTTCGAGGTGGAAGTGAAGGATGTGCGCACTGCCAACTTCATCGGCAAGAACAAGCGATGGGGCCGTTTTGTCGGTCAGCGCCCGAATTGGAAAAAGGCGTTTGTGACCCTTGAACAGGGCCATTCCATCGAGATCTTCAAGGGCGTCTAGCGCGATGGCCATCAAGAAGTCCCGACCGACCTCTCCCGGGCGGCGGTTCCACACCGTCCAGACTTTCGAAGAACTCACCACCACGACACCGGAGAAGCGGCTGACCCGCGGCAAAAGTCAGAGTGGAGGCCGGAACAGCGCCGGGCGGACTACGGTGCGATTCCGCGGAGGTGGTCACAAGCGTCGCCACCGCGAAATCGATTTTTGCCGCGCGAAGCCCGAAGTTCCCGGGCGAGTGGCATCCATCGAGTACGACCCGAATCGCTCCGCCCGAATCGCTCTTCTCCACTATCTGGACGGAGACAAGCGTTACATCCTCCACGCTGTGGGAATGCAGTTGGGCGATTTGTTAGTCGCAAGCGACAGCGCCGAAATCATGCCGGGCAACATGCTGCGTATCGAGCGGATTCCCTTGGGTGCCACGATCCACAATGTCGAACTCCGACCGGGCGGTGGGGGCAAGATGGCCCGTAGCGCCGGCGCGTTCGTGCAGCTGGTCGCCAAAGAGGGCCGTTACGCACAAGTGCGCCTTCCTTCCGGCGAGGTCCGCCGGGTCCTGCGTGAGTGTCACGCCACGATCGGTCAGGTGTCCAACGTGGATCACGAGAATGTGAAGCTGGGGAAGGCCGGCCGGAAGCGTTGGCTTGGCCGACGACCACACAACCGGGGAGTCTCGATGAACCCGGTGGATCATCCTCACGGAGGCGGTGAGGGCAAGAGTTCCGGGGGACGTCATCCCGTGAGTCCTTGGGGTGTTCCCACCAAGGGGCACAAGACCCGCAACAACAAGCGAACGGACTCGATGATTGTCCGTTCCCGCCGCCGGCGAAGAAGGTAGAAGCGGAAAGGGTAGAAGCAAATGCCGCGTTCAATTCAGAAGGGCCCTTACATTGAAGAGAGCCTTATCCGTAAGGTCGAAGATGCGCACGTCGCGCGTCGGCAGACGATTATCAAGACCTGGTCACGGCGCTCCACGATCGTTCCGCAGATGGTCGGTTTGACCTTTGCCGTTCACAATGGCCGCAAGTTCATCCCGGTCTATGTGACGGACAACATGGTGGGGCACAAGCTCGGTGAGTTTTCCCCGACGAGGACCTTCAAGGGCCACAAGGTGAAGACCGAGAAGTCGAGAGCCCGCCGATGAGGCCGCGGACGCAGGTGCACTTCCCGGGGACGGGGGTGACACCGTGATCGAAGCGGTTGCTCGTGCGACGGCGGTCCCCGGATCCGTTCAGAAGGCGCGGTTGGTTCTGGACCTCATTCGCGACAAGCCTGCCGCGGACGCCATTTCTCTGCTGCAGAACACGAATCGCGCGCCGGCTCCCATCATCGAGAAGGTGTTGCGATCCGCGATCGCGAATGCCCAAACCAAGGCCCTGGGGGAAGCAAAGCGGATCGATGAGGACCAGCTCATCGTCGCCGAAGCGTTTGCCGACCAGGGACCGGCTCGGTCGATCGCCCGTGGCGGCCGGAGGGCCCGTATCCGCCGCATTCGCCGGCGCACCACGCACTACACGATCCGCGTAACTGCCGTGGAAGAGGAATAGGAATGGGTCAAAAAGTACACCCGCACGGCTTCAGGCTTGGGTACAGCAAGACTTGGCGTTCTCGGTGGTATGCGGATAGTTCCTACCGGGACTCGCTGCACGAAGACCTGCAACTGCGTCGCCTCCTGAAGAAGCGCCTCTACCACGCGGGCATCTCGCGCGTTGAGATCGAGCGGCCGGGCAACAAGCTCAACATCTATATCCACACGTCCAGGCCTGGAATCATCATTGGCCGCAAGGGCACCGAAGTGGAAAAGCTCACGCGGGATCTGCGCAAGCGCACCGGAAAGGAAGTCCACATTCGTCCTCTGGAGGTCATCAAGCCGGAGCTCGACCCGCAACTGGTCGCCGAGTCCATTGCCCTCCAGTTGGAGAAGCGGATCGCTTTTCGGCGGGCGATGCGTAAATCGATCGAGAACACCATGCGCAATGGGGCCAAGGGGGTCCGGATTCGGTGCGCCGGCCGGCTCAACGGCGCCGACATCGCTCGGGCGGAGTGGTATCTGGAAGGACAACTCCCGCTGCATACGCTGCGGGCGGACATTGAATACGGGTTCGCCGAGGCCTTTACGACCTACGGCCAGATCGGCGTGAAGTGCTGGGTTTATCGCGGTGACAGCGACGTCGTCAGTCGGCCGGGGCGTCCGGAGATTGCGGCGAAGTCGGCGAAGTCGGCAGCCTCTGGCTCTAACGAGCCAGCGCCGCGCGAGGCCTAGAGAGGAACCGGGAGGACAGACGTCATGTTGATGCCGAAGAAGACCCGGTACCGCAAGCAACAGCGCGGTCGCATGCGGGGCAAGTCCTGGACCGGCCAGACCGTGGCATTCGGTGACTTCGGTCTCAAGACGCTGGAACCGGGATGGATCACGAATCGCCAGATCGAGTCAGCGCGGGTGGCCATCACCCGGTTCGTCCGCCGGACCGGTCGAGTCTGGATTCGGATTTTTCCGGACAAACCGGTGACGAAAAAGCCCCAGGAGACCCGCATGGGGAAGGGAAAGGGTGGCCCCGAAGGATGGGTCGCCGTGGTGCGCCCGGGGCGGGTTCTCTTCGAAATGGAAGGCGTCAGCCGCGAGCAGGCCGTTCAGGCGATGCGCCGGGCGAGTCACAAGCTTCCGGTGCGAACGCAGTTCGTCGGTCGCTTTGAGGAGGAGGCATCGTGAAGCCCGCCCGGATTCGGGAGTTGACTCACGAAGAACTCCTGAGGAAGCAGCAAGAAGCGGCGCGGCAACTCTTCGATGCCCGACTCGAAGCCGCCACCGGTCAGCTTGGGCACACGCACAAGGTCCAGATGCTGCGGCGGGAGGTCGCCCGCCTACAGACCATCATGAGGGAGCGTGAACTCCAAATCGGGGGCGATGCTCCCGGAAGCAGCGTTGCTGGTTCCTGAGGGCCGCAGAAGAATGCAAACGGAAAGAGGAACGCAAACGGAAACAACGTCATGCCAAGACTGATCAAGACCGGAACCGTGGTTAAGAGCGGTGCCGAAAAGACCATTACGGTGCTTGTGGAGCGGCTGGTGGAACACAGTCTGTACAAGCGCCGGTATCGGAAATCCACCCGCTTTGCGGTTCACGACGAGAAGAGCGAGGGCCGTATTGGAGACCGCGTTCAGATTGAGGAATGCCGCCCCCAGTCTCGGACGAAGCGCTTCCGGTTGCTCAAGATTCTGGAGCGGGCCTCATGATTCAGATGCAGTCGGTGCTGCAGGTCGCCGACAACTCGGGGGCGCGCCGGGTCACCTGTATTCTTCCCCTTGGCGGCGGGGTGGGTCGCATCGCCCGGCTCGGGGATGTCATCACCGCCTCAGTCCGCGAAGCCGCTCCCGGCAGTGCCGTCAAGAAGGGCACGGTCGTCAGGGCCGTCATCGTGAGGACGCGCAAGGAGCACCGCAGGGCGGATGGCTCTTACATCCGCTTCGGAGACAACGCTGCGGTCCTGATCAATGAGCAGCGCGAGCCCACCGGAACCCGTGTGTTCGGCCCGGTTGCCCGCGAACTGCGCGAGCGCCAGTTCATGAAGATTGTTTCGCTGGCGCCGGAGGTCTTGTGACGATGGCCCGCAAGAACACTGTGCCCGCGCCGCGGCGTTTGCACGTTCGGAAGAACGATCTGGTCCAGATCGTGGCGGGGAGCGACATGGGCAAGCGGGGCCGGGTCCTCCGGATATTCCGGGAGAAAGGGCGTGTCCTCGTTGAGGGCATCCACATGATCAAGCGGCATACGAAGGCAAACCCGCGGCAGAACATCAAGGGCGGTGTCGTCGAACGGGAGGCCTCGATAGCGATCAGCAACGTCATGCTCGTGGATCCAGAGACCAATCTACCGACCCGGATCGGGAGGACCCGTCTGACCGATGGACGCAAGGTTCGGGTGAGCGTCCGTTCCCAGGGAGTGATTGACAAGTGAGCCGCCTTCGTTCCCGGTATCGAGAGACAATCGCTCCCGAACTGCGGGCCAGGCTGCAGATTGCGAGCGTCCACGCGGTCCCTCAAGTGACCAAGGTGGTCGTCAACATGGGCGTAGGAGAAGGGGCGCGGGAACATAAGTTCATCGATGCCGCGGTCGCCGATCTCACTGCGATCACCGGGCAGCAACCCGTAATTACCCGTGCCCGGAAGTCCATCGCCAACTTCAAGATCCGGGACGGAATGCCGGTCGGCGTGCGGGTCACCCTGCGTGGAACGCGGATGTACGAGTTCATGGACCGGCTGATCAATATCGCGTTGCCGCGGGTGCACGATTTTCGCGGCGTTTCGGAACGGGCCTTCGATGGGCGGGGGAACTACACGTTGGGCCTGACGGACCAATCCGTGTTCCCCGAGATCGACTATTCGAAGATCGAGAAGACGCGTGGCATGAACGTGACCATCTGCACAACCGCGGCGGGCGACGAGGAAGCGAGAGAACTGCTTCGCGCCTTTGGGATGCCGTTCGCCCGCCGCGAAGCGTAGTTTTCAAGAGCTGAAGAAGCAGAGGAAAGGGTTTTGGCGAAGAAATCGCTGATTGCCAAGGCAAAGAAGCGGCCGAGGTTCGAGGTGCGGCGCTATAACCGGTGCCTGAGTTGCGGCCGTCCACGGGCCTACTATCGGAAGTTCGGCCTCTGCCGTCTGTGTTTTCGCAAGCTGGCGCTCGCCGGAGAGATTCCCGGCATCATCAAGGCGAGCTGGTAAGGAGGCGTTCTGATGTGGTCTGACCCAGTGGCTGACATGCTCACCCGTCTCCGCAACGCGATTCAGGCGCGGCACGATTTTGTCGAGATGCCCGCTTCGAAGCTCAAAGCGGAGATTGCGCGGATCCTTCTCGAGGAGGGATATGTGGACGGTTGGGAGCGACGCTCTTCCCCGCCCCAGGACGCGATCCGCATCAAGTTGCGGCGGCTCCCCGGCAACCGCGACGCATTGACGGGGCTGAAAAGGGTTTCCCGGCCGGGAACGCGGATCTACGTTTCGCACGAGAAGATTCCCAAGGCGCAGGGAGGGCTCGGTGTCACCCTGCTTTCCACGTCCCGAGGAGTGATGACCGGGCGCCAGGCCCGTCATCTCGGCGTGGGTGGAGAAGTGCTCTGCCAGGTGTGGTAGGCCGAGGTTGATGTCATGTCCCGCATAGGCTCCCAACCGATTCCCGTCCCGCCCGGCGTCTCGGTCACGATCGAGAGTTCGCAGCAGGTCCGTGTGAAGGGGCCGAAAGGCGTCCTCACGAGTCCGCTTCTTCCGGGCATAGAAGTGCAGCTCGAGAACAGCGTGGTTCAACTGTCTCTGTCGGAAGGGGCCGGGAACCGGGCCTATTGGGGGCTCACCAGGGCTCTCCTCGCGAACGCCGTGACGGGAGTTACGGAAGGTTTCCGGAAGGAACTGGACATCGTCGGCGTCGGCTATCGCGCGCGGGTAACGGGCCGGAACGTCTCCTTTTCCCTGGGTTATTCCCACCCTATCGAGTTGCCGCTCCCCGATGGAATTGACGTCCAGATCGAGAAGAACACCCACGTCGTCGTGTCCGGCGCCGACAAACAGGTCGTCGGAGAGGTGGCCGCGCGCATGCGCGCCCTCAGGAAGCCGGATCCGTACAAGCAGAAAGGGGTTCGCTACACCGGCGAACGTCTCATCAAGAAGGCCGGGAAGACCGGGGCCTGATCCCGAGATTAGATCCCGAAGACTGAGGAGCCATGCGAATCACCACCCGCCGCCAGCGAAGGCAGCGCATTCATGCCCGCATTCGCCGAAAGATCGCCGGTACGTCCGAGCGACCTCGGCTCGCGGTCTACCGGTCGTTGAAGCACATCTACGCGCAGGTCATTGACGACTCCGCCGGCCGAACTCTGGTTGCCGCTGGAAGTCGCGAAGCTGGGGTCGAGGGTGGCGGGAACGTCCAGGGCGCTGCCGTGGTTGGCGAGAAGCTGGCCGAACGGGCGCGCGCCGCGGGCATTGAGACCGTTGTGTTCGACAGGGGCGGGGCTCACTACCACGGCAGGATCAAGGCGCTCGCCGATGCCGTAAGGAATGGAGGCGTCAAGTGCTGAACATGGATTTTGGCGGCCGGTCGAGGCCCCGCAGCGGTTCCCGCAACACACAGGTGGAGCGCACCGGCGATCCTGATCTCAAGGACAAGGTCGTCTCCATCAACCGGGTAACGAAAGTGGTGAAGGGCGGCAAGAACCTGTCCTTTTCCGCCTTGGTAGTGGTTGGAAACGAGGATGGACGCGTGGGTTTCGGTCTCGGCAAGGCCCGAGAAGTGCCGGCGGCGATCAAGAAGGGTATTGAGATCGCCAAGAAGAACCTGACCGAGATTCCCCGCGAGGGAACCACGATTGCTCACGGGGTCGTTGGCGTGTTCGGCGCCGGTCGGGTTCTCCTCAAGCCTGCATCGCAGGGGACGGGCGTCATCGCTGGTGGGCCGGTGCGCGCTGTCATCGAGCTTGCTGGAATCAAGGACATCCTGACGAAATCGCTCGGCACCGCAAACCCGAAGAACGTGGTGGAGGCGACGATGGTCGCGCTGCTCTCCCTTCGCTCCAAGTCCGCCGTAGCGGAGCTTCGGGGCAAGGACGTGAGCCACATCGAGGCGGAGATCTCTGCTTAGGTAACTCATGAACAAAGTGACACGGCGTTCGACCGGCGATCCATCCCGGCTGAACCACTCCGCTCCGCTCCGCTCATCGTTGCGCTTCGGTCGAAATACACCAGGTATTCCTCCCTCGCGCGCCTCGTCAGCCGGGCGCCTCGCCGCTCTCGGCGCTCGCGCCACCTTGTCCATGAGTTACTAGGAAGCCATGACAAAGCCAGAAGAAACTGCCGCTACCCGGGAGAAGGCGACGATTGTCGTACAGCTCGTGCGGGGATTGGCCGGTACGACCCGCTACCAGCGCGAAGTCGTGAAGGGGCTGGGGCTTCGCCGGCTGGGAGCGACCGCTTCCCGGCCGGACAACCCGATGATCCGCGGCATGGTGCAACGCGTTCCGCACCTTGTCCGCATTGTCGAAGCGTCGGCTGAACCGGCCGACGGCGAATCGATGGCGAATAAGGACCAGAGCAAGTGAGCCTTCATGAACTGGCGCCGCCCGAGGGCGCTGTCCGGCCGCGCAAGCGAGTGGGACGTGGCCCCGGATCGGGAACCGGAAAGACTGCCGGGCGTGGCCACAAAGGGGCCCGTTCCCGGTCCGGATACTCCCTTCGTAAGGGCTTTGAGGGTGGCCAGATGCCCCTCGTTCGCCGGGTGCCGAAGCGCGGGTTTACGAACATCTTCAGAATCCGTCAGGAGATCGTCAATCTCAGCGATCTCAATCGCTTCGAAGATGGCGCGACGGTCGGCGAACTCGAACTGGTGGCTGCACGCCTCGTTCACGGCGCCCGCATCTACCGGACGGACCCGGACGGACCCGCGTTGCTGGTCCGGCCTCGTCCATATCGCATCAAGGTCCTCGGCGGGGGCGAGTTGGAGCGGCGTCTCACCGTGCGCGCCCACGCCTTCAGTGCTGCCGCCCGGCGGAAAATCGAAGCGGCCGGCGGAACCGTAGACCTCATTGGTCGCAACGCCGAAAACACCGAAACCCGCAAGTGATCAGCGCCGTCCGCAGCATCGTCCGGATTCCGGATCTTCGTACCCGGATTCTGTTCACGCTCGGCATGCTCGCCATCTATCGGCTTGGGAACCATGTTCCGACGCCGGGTGTCAATCCGGCTGCCCTGACGGCCTTCTTTGAACAAAACCGCGCGACCTGGTTCGGGTTCGTGGACATGTTCTCCGGGGGGAACCTCTCGCAGGTCACCGTGTTCGCGCTGGGCATCATGCCCTACATCAGCGCGTCCATCATCCTGCAGCTATTGACGCTCGTTTGGCCGTATCTCGAAAAACTCAGCAAGGAGGGCGAACTCGGGCGCAAGAAGATCACGCAGTACACCCGCTACGGCACCGTGATTCTCGCGGTGATCCAGTCAGCGAGCATTGCGGTCTTCCTGCAGAGCCAGAGCCTGCCCGACGGGATGAACCTCGTGAACGAGCCCGGGTTGGCGTTCACCCTGATGACGATCCTGACGATGACCGCCGGCACGGTCTTCATCATGTGGCTTGGTGAGCAGATCACGGAGCGAGGAATCGGCAACGGGATGTCGTTGCTGATCTTCGCGGGGATCGTCGTGATGTTCCCGTCGGCCATCCTCACGACGGTCCAGAACATCCGCGTCGGGCAACAAACGGTCTTCGGGGTGGCCATCCTGATCATCTTCATGATCGCGGTCCTCGCCTTCATCGTGTTCATCGAGCGTGGCCAGCGCCGGGTTCCGGTGCAGTACGCGAAGCGGTTTGTCGGCCGGCGGATGTACCAGGGGCAGTCCACCCACATCCCGCTCAAGATCAACACCGGGGGGGTGATTCCGGTGATCTTCGCGAGTTCGATCATCGCCCTGCCGCAGACGTTCGCGTCGCTGTTTACCGAGAGTCGGTGGATGGCCGCCATTGCCGAGCAGCTTCGCTGGGGCATGCCCCTCTACACGCTGCTCTACGTGGTTTCCATCCTGTTCTTCTGCTACTTCTACACCGCCATCGTGTTCAAGCCGGCGGATGTCGCCGACAACATGCGGAAGAGTGGCGGCTACGTGCCGGGTATCCGTCCGGGGCGGCCGACGGCGCGCTATCTGGACGCCGTACTCGGCAAGCTCACCTTCATCGGCGCGATCTATCTCGCCGCGGTCGCGGTCCTTCCCGAGTTCCTTCTGAACGGGTTCACCGTGGCGCCGATCCCGGTTATCGGGCCGTGGCTGGATTCGGTCCTGCCGACCTTCATCACCGAAGGTATGGGGGTGACGTTCTACTTTGGCGGGACTTCCATCCTCATCGTGGTGGGGGTCGCCATGGACACCGCGCAGCAGGTGGAAAGCCAGCTCATCATGCGCAACTACGACGGCTTCCTGCAGCGGGGCCGCATCCGTGGGCGCCGCGGGTGACGTGGTGCGGTCTGACATGAACGCCATCATCCTTCTCGGCGCACCCGGGTCCGGAAAGGGCACCCAAGCGGTGCGGCTCGCCGAATCCTTGGGACTGCCCCACATCTCGACCGGAGCCATTCTCCGGCAGGCGGTCGAGGACGGCACCGAACTCGGGATGGAGGCGCGCGAGATCATGGCGGCCGGTGGGTTGGTGAGCGACCGTATCGTGCTGGGAATCGTTGAGGAGAGGATCGCCGCTTCCGACTGCAGCCGGGGCTTCATCCTTGACGGCTACCCTCGGAACGAGGCCCAGGCTCGGGCCCTTGATGAGGTCCTGTCGAGGCTTGGCGCTACCGAGTGGATCGCGAATATTGCCGTTCCGCGGGAGGACCTCGCGGCGCGCGTACGAGACCGGCGCAGTACGGACGGCAGGCAGGATGACAGCGAGGAAGCGTTCCGCCGTCGGCTCCAGATCTACGAATCCGAGTCCTATCCGCTACTCGACTACTACGGGGACCGGGCCGTCCAGGTTTCCGGGATCGGGTCCCGAGACCAAGTGTTCGGCCGCCTCCGCGCGGCCCTGACGTTCGCGACGGCACAGTTGGTGTCCCAGTGATCTCCAGGTCCGACGTAGAGCTCGACAAGCTCCACCAGGCAAACGCGATTACGGTGGAGACTTTGAACCTGCTTTCCCGGACGGTGGAACCGGGCGTGACCACGGCTCACCTCGACCGGGTTGCGGCGGACAACCTCAAGCGTCACGGCGTGACTCCCGCCTTCAAGGGATATCACGGATTCCCGGCTACCCTGTGTGTTTCCGTCAACGACGAGGTCGTCCACGGGATCCCGTCACGGTGGCGGAAACTGCGCGAGGGCGACATCGTAAGCCTCGACTTCGGCTGCATCGTGGACGGCTACTACGGCGACAACGCCACGACGGTTGCGGTCGGTCGAATCGACGACGAGATCGCTCATCTGCTCGAGGTCACTGAAGCGGCGCTTCACGCGGGAATCGCCGCCGCACGTCCCGGAAACAGCATTTCGGACATCGGGCGTGCGGTGCAAACCCATGCCGAGAGCCACGGCTACTCCGTGGTTCGGGAGTACGGCGGGCACGGCATCGGAACGAGTCTGCACGCGGAGCCCTGGATTCCGAACTTCTACGATCCGCGCAAGCGGACTCGTTTGATTCCGGGCGCAGTCATCGCGATCGAACCCATGGTGAATCGTGGGAGCCCGGATGTGCGAGTGAAGCGGGACCGATGGACTGTCGTTACCGCGGACGGAAGCGCATCCGCGCACTTCGAGCGGTCCATCGCAGTCATGGAGGGTGGTCCCTGGATTCTGGCGGAGCCCAGAAAGCAGAACCCGGAAAACCCGGGTTCAGAGGAGGATCATGTCTAAGGAAGACGCTATATCTGTGGAGGCCATCGTCATGGAACCTCTGCCAAACGCTATGTTCCGGGTGAAGCTCGACAGCGGCGATCACAAGGTGCTCGCCCACGTCTCGGGCAAGATGCGGAAGAGTTTCATCAAGGTACTACCGGGCGACCGCGTACTGGTGGAGCTTTCCCCCTACGATCTGAGCCGCGGCCGGATCGTGTATCGGTGCAAGTAGGAGCGGCAGAATGAAAGTTCGCGCGTCTGTGCGGCGCATGTGCGCCAAATGCAAGATTGTCCGGCGTCGCGGGGTCGTGCGGGTGATCTGCGCAAACCCGAAGCACAAACAGCGGCAGGGGTGATGTGTCGTGACTAGCTCTCCAAGCAGAATCGCCTGCCGAATCGCCTGCCGAATCGCCTGCCGGTTGGGCCGGACGGTGGAAAAAGTGAGGAACTGACCGATGGCCAGAATTGCCGGCGTTGACCTGCCGCGTGCCAAGCGCATCGACATCGGGCTGACGTATATCTATGGTGTGGGGTCTCACCGCTCGGTGACCATCCTGGACAAAGCCGGGATCGAACGTCACCGGCGAGTCAGCGATCTGACCGAAGAGGAAGTCAGTCGTATCAGCCGCGTCATGGATGACGAGGGCGGGGTCGAAGGAGACCTGCGGAAGCGGATCTCCATGGACCTGAAGCGCCTGATGGACATCGGTTGCTATCGCGGACTTCGGCACCGTCGCGGTCTTCCGGCGCGGGGGCAGCGCACGAAGACCAACGCCCGGACCCGCCGGGGTCCTCGCCGGGTCGGCATGCGCCGGCGCTGACGGAATCCCTTACTCGCAGGAACTAGGAACACCACATGGCAAAGAAGAAGACAACTCGTCGTCGTACCGGGAAGAAGCGCGAGAAGCGCATGCTGACCGCCGGTGTCGTATCGATCCAGGCGACGTACCACAATACGATCATCACCTTCGCGGATCCGGCTGGAAACGTGGTCTGTTGGGCCAGCGCCGGATCGCAGGGTTTCAAGGGTTCACGGAAACAGACGCCGTTTGCAGCGCAGCAGGCCGCCGGTTCGGCCTCGCGCGAGGCCCGCTCGCGCGGTTGCACTCATGTGAACGTCAAGGTGAAGGGCCCCGGTGCCGGACGCGAAGCAGCGATCCGGGCCGTATCGGCCGCCGGTATCGAGGTCAAGTCCATCAGGGACGTCACCCCGATTCCGCATAACGGGTGCCGGCCACCCAAGAAGCGCCGGAACTAGGAGGAGATCTTGGCGAGATATCGCGGTCCCGTCTGCCGGCTCTGCCGCCGGGAGGGGGCCAAGCTCTTTTTGAAGGGCGATCGCTGCCTCAGCCCGAAGTGCGCCATCGACAAGCGCAACTTCGCGCCTGGAGCCCACGGCAAAACCCGCCGTAGCCGCGTTCAGGGCTACGGGCTTCAACTTCGCGAGAAGCAGAAGGCGAAGCGCGCCTATGGCTTGCTTGAGCGTCAGTTCCGTCTGTATTTCGATCGCGCAGAACGGGAACGGGCCGTGACCGGCACCTTCCTGCTGCAGCTTCTCGAGCGACGGCTGGACAACGTCGTCTATCGCCTCGGTCTGGCTCCATCGCGCGCTGCCGCCCGACTCTTCGTGCGGCACGGGCATGTCCAGGTGAACGGAAAGCGTGTGGACATCCCGTCCAGCATCATCGATCAGGGAGACGTGATCCGCGTGTGCGACAAGACGCGCAAGAAGGATTTCTTCAAACAGATCGTGGAGAGCGCGGAAGGCCGGAGGGTTCCGGAGTGGCTGCAGCGCGAAGCAGATGACATGACGTCGGGACGAGTTGTCACGCTCCCCTCCGGCGAAGACCCGCAACTCAAAATCCGCGACCAGCTCATCGTCGAGCTTTATTCACGTTGACGGGTACGACAAGAAAAGGAAAAGAGAGCGCAAATGTCTGAACTTCGGCGGCCAAGCGGCCTGAACATAGAAACCAGCAGCGACGATTTCGGTCGGTTCTCCGCTCATCCCTTTGAGCGGGGCTACGGAGTCACGATCGGCAACGCTCTTCGGCGGCTGCTGATCTCCTCCATCGAGGGCGCGGCTGTCACCGCGGTGAAATTCGAAGGTGTGCAGCACGAGATGTCCACGATTCCGGGAGTCAAGGAAGACACCCTGGACATCATTCTGAATCTCAAGCGGATCCCTCTGCGCCTCCATGGGGCGCTGCCGAGGACGATCCGGCTCAAGGGAAGAAAGCCGGGTTCCCTGACCTCGGCAGACATCGAGACCGATGCGAACGTCGAGATCCTGGATCCCGATGTACACATCGCCACCATCACGCAGCAGGCGGAACTGGATGTCGAAATGCGGGTCAAGAACGGCCGGGGCTATGTCCAGGCCGAGCGGAACCGGGATTCCGATCTGGAAGTCGGTTACATCCCGCTCGATTCGACGCATTCTCCGGTCCGAAAGGTCAACTACAAGATTGAGCCGGCGCGGGTTGGTCAGGACACCGATCTGGACAAGCTCGTCATCGACATCCACACCAACGGGTCCATCAGGCCCCAGGAAGCGGTAACCACCGCGGCCCGCTTACTGCGGGAAATGTTGGGGATTTTCGTAGGCGGCGAGGGTGAAGCGACGGAAGATGTCGTGATCAGTGACGACCAGAAGGCTTACGATCTGCATTGCAACACCTCCATCGACGACTACGCCGACCAGCTTTCGGTGCGTGCGTATAACGGACTGCGAAACGCCGACATCGCGACAATCGGCGACCTGGTGGTCAAGAGCGAACAGGAATTGCTGCGCGAGCGGAACATCGGGCGGAAGAGCATCGAAGAAGTGGAGCGGATTCTCGAGGGTCTCGGTCTGAAGCTCGGGATGGGACAGAGTTGATATGCGTCACCAGATCGCGCACCGCAAGCTTGGCCGCCGGCCGTCGCACCGGCGAGCCCTGCTGAGGAATCTGGCTGCCACTCTGATCGAGCACGGTCACCTGCGGACGACGCTAGCCAAGGCGAAGGAGGTACGGCCGTTCGTCGAGCGCCTCGTCACCTTGGGGCGTCGTTCCGATCTGGCTGCGCGCCGCCGCGCGCTCCAGATTCTGCCGCGAAAACAGATAGTCCGTCATCTCTTCAGCGATGTGGCGCCGCGTTTCCTGGAGCGCCCCGGCGGTTACACGCGGATCCTCAAGCTCGGTCCCCGCCAGGGCGATGGGGCCCCGATGGCGCGCATCGAGTTCGTCGACTAGCAGCCGGTGGTGAAACCCGCGTGAGCGCCGAGACGGGCGAGGCCCAGTTCTCCCGGTGGGGCCAGTCCTCCCGGTGGGGGCCCGGCTGACAAGGCGCGCGAGGGAGGAGCTCCCACCGGGAGAACTGGCCCGGGTGTATTTCGACCGAAGCGCAACGCAGAGCCCCGCGAAGCGGGGCGGTGAACAGCCGGTGGTGGAACCCACGTGAGCGCCGAGGCCGGGGAGGCGCCCGACTGACAAGGCGCGTGAGGGAGGAATACCGAGTGTATTCCGACCGAAACGCAACGATGAGCGGCGCGAAGCGACGCGGTTCAGACGGGATGGATCGCTGGCCGAACGCCGCGTGGGTTTCATCACCGGCTGTTTGGGCGGGATGCATCGCCCGTCGAGCCCCCACCGGGAGAACTGGGCCGCGTGGGTTTTGCCACAGGCTGCTCGGAGCCTGTGGAACCGGGGGTGTGAGCGGCGAGGCCCCCAGCGGGGGAACTGGGCCGCATGACTTTGTCCGGGGGCTGCTAAACACCCCGCCCCCCGGTACCACGGGGGTGGTTCCGGGAAGCATGCGCGCCTCCCGCCGCGATCCCTGAGCCGCGATCGGGAAGCGGGAGCATCGACCTCCGAGGCCGACGAGATCCGCGGAAGTGCCCTCCCGCGGAGCGCACTACGGCAGGCGCGGATCAGCGCGCCGGATGGGACGCGCGTCCCCGGGGGGATCAGTCGTTACGCGTCTGGTAGGCGTCGATCAACGACTTCGCCAGATTCGAGGGGACCGGGTCGTAGTGGGAGAATTCCATTTGGAAGCCCCCCCGTCCCCCGGTCAGGGAGGTCAGGGTCGGCTCGTAAGTGAGCATTTCGGCCATTGGCACCTGTGCCGTGATCGCGGTTTGCGAGCCCTTCCGGTCCATGCCCTGCGTCCGGCCCCGACGGGCGTTCAGATCGCCGAGAACGTCCCCGGTGTTGTCGTCGGGAACGGTGATCACGACGGACATGATCGGCTCCAGGAGCGTCGGCCGGCACTTGGCCATGGCGTCCTTAAACGCGAGGGACGCCGCGATCCTGAACGCGATCTCTGACGAATCGACGGCGTGGAACTTGCCGTCGAACACCGTTGCCCGGAAGTCCACGACGGGGTAACCCGCCAGATACCCCTTTTTTCGGGCGTCTTGAAATCCCTTCTCGATGGCCGGGATGAACTGGCGCGGGATGGTGCCGCCGACGATCTTGCTCACGAACTCGAAGTCCTTGCCTCGTTCGATCGGCTCGACGCGCACGCGGCAGTCGGCGAACTGGCCATGACCACCGGTCTGCTTCTTGTGACGCCCGTGGGCCTCGGCGGTTATGGCGATCGTCTCGCGATACGGCACCCGCGGAGGCTTCAACTCGACTTCGACTCCGAACTTTCGCTTCAGACGGGATACCACCACCTCTATGTGGAGCTGCCCGGTACCCGAGAGGAGCAGTTCTTGGTCGCGGTCGAATCTCAGTGTCAGATCCTCCTCGCGAAGCCGCTGGAGCGCCTGAGAGATCTTTTCCTCATCTCCCCGGGACTTGGGTTCGATTGCGAAGCTGATGACCGGGTGGGGCACTTCGGGCCGCACGAAGCGGATCCCATCATCCGAGGCCAGTGTGTCCCCGGTGAATGTCTCCCGCAGCTTGGCGAAACAGCCGAGATCGCCTGCCGACAGCTTCGACACCGGATCCAAGGCCTTCCCGTTCACGACGTTCAAGCCGCCGGTCCGCCCCGCGCCGCCGGTCGTCAGGTTCTTGAGTTGGGTGTCGAGACCCAGGGTTCCGGTCATGACCCGGAACAGGCTGAGCCGCCCCGCGAAGGGGTCGGCAATGGTCTTGAACACGTAGACGCTGGCGGGTGCGGAGCCGTCAAGTTCGCGTTCCACCGGCTCGCCATCCCTGCTCACTCCACGGGCTGGTCCCCGCCCGCCGGGGTCGGGAGTGGCCGCAACGATCAAATCGAGGAGCGCCGTGGTTCCCAGGTTTTGGCCCCCCGATACCACTGTCACCGGGAAGATCGAACGGGCGGCCACTGCCGTTCGCAGGCCCTGGATCATTTGCTCCGGCGTCAACTCGCCCTCCGAAAAGAACTGGTCCAGGAGTTCCTCGTCCGATTCGGCGATCATTTCCATGAGTTCATTGCGAGCCGTCTCAACCTGCTCCATCAGCTCGGCTGGTACGTCGCCGGTCTTCGCTCCCTTCCCGTCCGGCCCGGGACCCGTGATTGCCTTCAACGCGATGAGGTCCACGACTCCGGAAAAGCCGGCCTCGTTTCCGATGGGCAACTGGACAGGGATGGCGGTGCGCCCGAAGGACTCTTGGATCGCGCTCAGGGTGCGCTCGAACGACGCTCGGTCGCGATCCATGCGGTTGATGGCAAAGATGGCCGCCGCGCGGTTTTCCTCCGCGAAACCCCAGACCCGTTCCGTGTTGACGCCCACTCCATCCACCGCGCACACCGAAATGAGGGCGGTGTCGACGACGGGCATGGCCAGTTTCGCCTCGGTGAGGAAGTTGCTGTAACCCGGCGTGTCCAGCAGGTTGATTTTGGTGCCGTCCCAGTCGAAATGGGTTTGCGCCGCATTCAGGCTGATGCCGCGTTCGATCTCATCCTCGTCAAAGTCGGTCGTCGTGTTCCCCTCTTCGACACGGGCGAGGCGGGTTACCGCGCCGGCGACGTAGAGGAGCGCCGATACGAGCGTTGTCTTGCCGGACGTTCCATGTCCGGCCACGGCGAGAGTGCGAAGTTCGGCGGTCTGATAGTCGCGCATGCTTCTCCAGGTTGTGGCCTCGTTAGGGAATCGCTCCGAACCAGGGCTCGTTCAGGGCTCGTTCAGGGCTCGTTCGGATCCCGGTCTTGCGACCGGAACTACCGAACGATCTGCGACAGTTGTCGAAGCGCTGGAACTCGTTCGAACGGTAATCAAGCGGGAAAACGGCCGCCGCGCTGGTTCGCGCGGGCGGACGCTGCCCGCAGCCCGATCACTCATCCTACCACCGGATACCAAGTCCGGAATTGGCGATCTCTTCTACTGTGGGGCGTTGAAAACCAACGGGTTTCGACAGTCGGTGGGACGTGCGTCGAGACCGTCCATCCCGTTGTTGCCGCGTCGACGAGATGCCGTATCGCGCGCCCTCTGCGGCCTGCACCGTCGCTGGCGCCAGCCGCCGGTAGACAAAGTCGCGCGGCCCTGGCCGGTCTCGGCGCTCACGTCGCTTTGTCCACTGGCTGCTAGGCTAAATCCGTCCCAACGGGCCGAGTCTTGTCCCCGCTCTCCTTTCCTCGCCTCGGTCCTCGACGTCAGGCCGTGGCGATGGCATTTCGGCGAGATCACGTTCTCGTTCGAACCAGTGATGGTCGCTGGGTCACCTGGCGCCTACCCGCGGACTTACTGACTCCCTCGCCAACCGAGCCGAACCTGGGCTCGTCGGTGGAGGCGGCCCGGGCGGTGCGGTCCGCTCTCGGCACTCTTGCTTCACCGGGCAGCAGATTCGCTGACGTCGTGATCGCGTTACCCGATCGCGCTGCCCATGCCGCACTGTCTGAGGTCGCCGGATCGCGAGCCGTACGCAAGCTGCGCGGCGAATTGGTCCGTGGTTTGACCGCAAGTTCAGGTCCCGAACTCCACAGACTCGACGGGCGGTTCCGTTTCGGAACGCTGACTTCGGGTTCCCTCGGACGCCGCTCCGTGCTGGGGGCGGTGACGGGATCCCCGGTTGTCCAGCAGTATGAGGCGGCCGTCGAGGCGGCCGGTCTCCGGGTCCGGTGGGTGGACGCCACCAGCCTCGCGGTACTTCCGGAGTGGCTGGCGCGCTTCTCGAGCGATGCGGGCCGGCGGCTGCTGCTACTGCTGCACCGCCGCCACTTTGTTTTCGCCGCCGCTTCGGGCCGGCGCCTTACGGGTTTCCGAATGAAACTCCGCGCTGCGCTGGATCCGGAACCGCCGGCGCTCGCGGTTCGTCGTGCGACCCAAAGCGGGAGGCATCCCGTCGTGGTCTGGGGGGATGGCGCGACGGTGGTCGCGGACGTCCTGCGTTCGGCTGGTCATACGCTCGCCGAGGTCCGCGACACCGGCGAGGGCCCCGAATCTTCCGCAGTGTCTCCAGTGACCGAGGGAGCGCTTGCCGCGCTCCTGCGACGGGTCGGCGAAAGGCCGGCGCCGCTCCGATCGACTCCCGTCGCGACTACGGATAGTTAACAGCCTGTGGCAAAACCCACGCGGCGTTCCCGAGCCAGAAGGGATGGGGGTCGGGTGAACCCGCCCCCCGTCCTTTCCGCTCCGGGGTCTACGCGGTGCTTGCGCCCCGCTCCGGAAACGAGCGGCGATCCATCCCGCCTGAACCGCCTCCCACCGGGAGAATTGGGCCTCCCCGCTCTCGGCGCTCACGCGGGCTTCACCACAGGCGCTTAACGATGGCTCGAATACCCCTTGGCGTTCAGCTCGGGAAGGGCGTCCACCCTGGTGTTCTCCGGGGGCTGGACGTGCTGGTCGCCGGGATGTTCGTGAGTGTCTTGTGGGGCGCCGCATCGCTCTGGGGAGTGCGAGCGGAACTGGCGGCGCCCGGGCTCTCAGCTTCGAGCGGGCTGCCGTCATCCGGTCCGGGAGGCGCCGCGGCGCCACTCGTCGAACCCGAGCGCGCCCGGGAGGCGGCGGTCCTGCTCCTCGCCGGGGTGGTCAATGCCCCCGACATCAGTGCTGCACTGGACACCGTGATGGGGATCGCCCCTTCGGATATCCGGATCGCCGGGCTCGAGGTCCGCCCCGCGACGGGCTCCGGCCGAGTGGAGGCAGTCATTGCGGCTGACGCGACTTCTGCCGCTGCCGTTGCCCGCTTCCTGTCGGGACTGGCGAATCACGATTCGGTGCTCTCCACGGAAGTGATCAGCGAGACGCGTCAGACGGACGGCGCGGTGCTCGTACGGATTACCGCTCAACTCGAGGTGGGGCGTCCCTAGCCGTATGAAGGAACGCCTTCGGCTCCGGTTCCTGCTGGCTCTGCTGTCCGGGTTGCTCGCCTGGTTCGTCTGGGCCGAGCAGCGCCACGCTGCCGATGAACTTGCTGCGGCACTCGAGGAGCAGGCTCGGTCGGCACTCGAAGACACCGCCACCGAGCGGGAGCGGGAGCGGCGCAAGCACTTTCTCCGGGTGGCGGAGAGGCTCGCCGAGCGCGCCCCCCCTCCCGCCGGGGCCGCGGCCGTTCGCGCGTTTTTCCTGCAGGTGGCCGGGGACCACGGCGTGGAACTCTCGGCATCCCGGCTCCAGCCGCTCGTTCGTCCGCCGGAAGGGACAGTCGGCGCCGAGGCCCGGGTCACGCTGCTGGGTGATCCCGCCGCACTGTCCCGTTTCCTGTCCGCGGTCGAAGGAAGAGGGTGGCCGCTTCGCACCGAGCGGGCGACCCTCGCGGTCCGTGGCGGCCTCGGAACGCTCACGGCTACGGTCTTCGCCCTCTGGCCGGACCCGGCGGTCTCGTTCGCTGCGGTGGATGCGGTTCGTTTCGCCGACGATCCGCGAATGGAAACGTTGTTCGCCTGGCTGGAGTCAGTGCCCGCGCTCGAACGGACGGCTTCCGCCTCCACGAAGCGACCGGACGAGGTGGAGCCGGCCCCGCCTGCGGCCCCCATTCTGGACGAGCCATCCGAGAAGCCCCCGGAAACGGCGGTTCCCGTCGCGACGCCTGCTTCCGAGACCCCCGAACTCCACGGCTTCGTCGATGTCGGCTCCGGAACTCCGGTCCGGGCGGCGCTCTTCTATCGCGGCGAGACAACGCTCGTGGCAGTCGGTGACCGCGTCGGGGAATACATCGTGGTCACCCTCGAACCGGTGGAGGCGGTCGTTCTCTCTCGGGGGGAAGGGCCGCCGCTCCGCCTCGTACTTCGCTGACGACGCCGAACGCAACCAAAGGCCACGGGTGCCAACTCGACGGCACCGGTGGCTCCGCCCGGGGACCGCTCGACGGGCTACCCGGCCCCGGCCAGGGTTCGAAACGCGGCGGCAATCTCTTCGCCGGTCCGGCCCGCTCCGAGCGCGACAGCCAGCAGGATCCGCGCTTTGAGACCGTCCAGGTCTCCCCCTGAGATCACTCCGGCATCGCGCTGGGCAGCGGAGAGCACCACCCGTCCGGCTCCGGTGCGGGTGGTGTAAACCACGAGCGCGCCCGCTTCGATGGCGGCGGAAACCGCTTCGGTGACGGGTGGAGGCGCGTTGCCTCGCCCGAAAACCTCGACGACGATGCCCGGGGCGCCGGCCTCCACCGCTCCGCGGATAGCGGTGGCGCCACCGCCGGCGGTCAGACGGACGAGTTCCACCCGCGGCTCCACACTCGCGGAGGGAAGATGGATGCGGCGCTCGGGGCTGCTGAAGAGCAAGACCTCTCCGTCGTCGACCATGCCCACCGGCCCGGTGTCCGGTGAGACGAAGGCGTGGAGAGCGATCGAATGGGTCTTCTTGACCTCACGCGCGGCGTGGATCTGACCGTTCAGGACGACGAGAACTCCAAGATCGCGGGTTCTGCCGGAGCCGGCGACGCGGATCGCATTCAGCAGGTTGCGGGGTCCGTCGGAGTCCTCGTAACTCGGTGGACGCTGTGCGGCGGCGAAGACGACCGGCCGACCGGACGGAAGCACCAGGTCCAGGAGGAAGGCCGTTTCCTCGAGCGAGTCCGTGCCATGCGTTACCACGATCCCGGCGAGTCCCGGGCGCTCGGTGAAGACCGCGGCGATGCGCTCGGCGAGCTGGAACTGGAGTTCCGGGTGCATCCGGGAACTTCCGATCCGAACGAAGTCCTCCGTGGTGACCGAAGCCACCGAAGAAAGGGCGGGCAGCGCTGCGCGGAGGTCGCCGGCGTTCAGCGGTCCTCCCGCGCCCCCGGAAATCGTGCCTCCGGTGCCGATGAGGTGGACCTCCGGAAGCGGCTGTGCCGCTCCCTGAGAAGCGGCCGCGAGGAGGAGAGGAAGGATTCCGAAACGCACAAACTGGTACATGGACCGGGGTTTATATCCGGTGAGCGGAATGGAGAACAGCCGCCCCTTCCGTGGGCGCTGCTCGCGGGTGTTACCTGCGGGCTGGCGCCAGCTCCATCGCCCGCCGCCAGGCCGCCACCTGGCCGAGGTGGAGCATCTCGTGCGAGGTCATGAGAAAGATGGCCACGTCCCCGACCGTCGGAAAGCGCTTCCGCCGCCTCTCATTCGGGTTCGGCGCGTCAAACCACGCAGGCTCGACCCGTTCCACCGCGGCAGCGTTGCGCCGGTGCTGTGCCTCGAGCGCGTCGAGCAGTTCGTCTTTCGAGGGGTAGCGGGACGGGTCATTCGAAGGAATTCCCCCGGTCGCGAACACCTCCCCCCAACCCTCGCGGACCTCCGACTCGAGCCCGAGTAGCCGGGCAAGTCCATCGGCCGTCATCACCAGGTGGCCGAGCGACCAAGCCGGATGATTGACCACGCCGTGCGGCTGTTCGACCATCTGTTCGGGGGTCAGGTCGTCCACCAGCGTCCGGGCGACGCCCAGGTTGAAACCATAGAGATACGTCAACTGCTGAATCATCGGAAATCCTCGCGATCCGGGTGATTCTGCCCGAAGCTTGCGGATTCGCTGGCGCCACCCGCCCAGGCGACCGGAGGATGGCTCGCCAGCGTAAAGGTGTCCGGACCAGCAGCACCGGACGGTGCGGGATCCGGTCTACTGACTATTGAGGATGTGGATGGTCCCGTTTACGGTACGTACCCGGCATTCGCCGCCACCGTCGCCGACCCGCACGTTCTTGTGGCGCCGGCTGGGAGTGTCGAGATGCTCCAGGCCGGCCAGCTCGATGATGACCCGCCCATTGATGGCCCTCGCGTCCACCTGGCCGCTGGCTTCGGGGCCGAGCGTCACCTGGACCCCGCCGTTCACCGTGCGGAGGGAGTGTTTTTCTCCCTCGCCGAAGCTGTCGAGCTCACACTCGATGCGCCCGTTGACCGTCTTGGCGTTCACGCTCCCCCGTTGTCCGGTCAGCCGGAGGGAGCCGCTCACCGTCTGTGCTTCGACCTCCCCCGAGATCCCATCCACTTCGATGGGCCCGTGGACCGTGGAGATCCTGAGATCGGCCGTCTGCGGCAGCCGGATGGAATAGTGCACGGTGCCGTATCGCTGTCCCCACATCCGGCTCTTTTTCGGATATCGGGTGCGAACCTGGAGTCCCCGCGACGAGCGGTTGACCTCCACCCGGATTTCTTCGAGCGCCGCGCTGCTCGGTCCGACCTTGCGTGCGACGATCTCCGCTTCTTCCCGGTCCCAGGGGGCGACCGCGACGCGGCCGTCGATGTTCCTCAGATCGAGAAGCTCGCCTGCCCGAAACGGCTCGGTAAAGCTGACCGTTTCTTCAACGTTCGGCTCCTGCTGGAACGGGACGCCGCAATTCGCAGTGCCCGCCAGCGCCGACACCCCGAGGACCAGAGCGAGAGGGCGTCCGCCAAGCCCCGCGCCGCGCGCTTTCCCGTGAACCATGACCGGTGGACGCTACGAATCTTGTGTCAAGAATGTTCCGTTTGGTCCGGCGGCGACACGGTTCCCGTATTCTCCGGGGTTGGTAGTTCCGGCTGCCGATTCCGGAGGTTCTGATGAAAAACGTGCACCGCATTCTGGCCGCGCTCGCCGCTGGTCTGCTCGCAGCTCCGCTGGCCCTCGGGCAAGGGGATGCCCGGCCCCGGGCACGGGACATCGGTCTGGCGCCCGGAGTTCTCGACCCCGGACCGCAAAACGCGATCACCGACGTACCCGGGGTCCAGGTCGGGCAGGTGACCATCACGGAGGGGGATCACATCCGAACCGGGGTCACCGCGATTCTGCCCCACGCCGGAAACATCTTTCAGGACAAGGTTCCGGGTGCGATCCATATCGGCAACGCCTTCGGCAAACTGGTCGGATCCACCCAGGTGGTGGAACTCGGGACCATTGAGACCCCGATCGTGCTGACCAACACGCTCTCCGTGTGGGATGCCGCGCGCGCCGTCGTGACCCACGTTCTCGGACTTCCCGGCAACGAAAACGTCGGTTCGGTGAATCCGGTCGTCGGGGAGACGAACGACGGATACCTCAACGACATCCGGGGACTCCATGTGAAGGAAAGCCACGTGCTCGAGGCGATCCGGAGCGCTTCCTCGGGACTGGTAGCCGAGGGTGCGGTGGGGGCCGGAACCGGAACTTCCGTCTTTGGCTGGAAGGGCGGGATCGGCACTTCCTCGCGGCGTCTCCCCGAGAGCCTCGGCGGATACACCGTAGGGACGCTCGTTCAGAGCAACTACGGAGGAGTACTCATCATGGACGGGATCCCCGTCGGCGAGGAATTGGACCGCTACTACCTCCGCGACCAACTGCGCGGCGCGGATGACGCCGCGGGAGGGGACTCCCAGGACAATCCCGACGGCTCCATCATGATGGTGGTCGCCACCGATGCCCCGATTCGCTCGCTGGGTCTCACCCGGTTGGCTCGCCGGGTCATGCTCGGTCTCGCCCGCACCGGCGCCACCTCGTCCCACGGAAGCGGCGATTTCGTGATCGCGTTCTCGTCGGCCGAGTCTCTCCGGAGTTCGTTCGGCAGCGACTCCCCGACGGAGGACGGTGGCGTCCTGCGAGGCGACCGGTTGTCGCCGCTCTTCCAGGCCGCGATCGAGGCCACCGAGGAGGCGGTCTATAACTCGATGCTCAAGGCCACCACCGTTACCGGCCGGAACGGAAACACCCGGGAGGCGATTTCGATCGAAGACCTGCTGGAGGTCGGCCGAAAGTACAACCGCTTACACCCTCCGGGCGCCCGCCCGTGACATCGGCCCGTCGTACCCGCCGCGGGCTCCGGACCCCATGCTCTACCGCTCCCTGAACCCCGCCACCGAGGAACTGGTGGCCGAGTTTCCGACGGCTACCGGCCGCGAGGTCGAAGCAGCCCTCTCCCGCGCCGATGCCGCGTTCCGCTCCTGGCGCCGGTCTCCCTTTGCCGAGCGGCGCGCCGTGAACGAGCGCCTGGCGGATCTGTTGTGTGCGCAGGCGGATGAACTGGCGGAGCTCATGGCTCTCGAGATGGGAAAGCCGCTCGCCCAGGGAGTCGCCGAGGCCCAAAAGTGCGCCTGGGTGGCGCGGCACTACGCCGAGACCGCGGAGGAGTCGCTCCGCCCTCGGCACTACGAATCCGACGGGAGCGACGCCTTCGTGCGCTTCGATCCCAGCGGGCCGATCCTTGCGGTCATGCCCTGGAACTTCCCGCTCTGGCAGGTCATCCGGGTATCGGCGCCCAACTTCCTCACCGGGAACCCGATGGTGCTCAAGCACGCGCCCTCGGTGCCCCAGTGCGCGCTCCGGATCGTCGAGTTGTATCGCGAGGCGGGCGCGCCGGAGGGGCTTCTCCAGAATCTGTTCCTGACAAACGAGCAGGCGGCCACCTGCATCGCCGACCGGCGGATTCGGGGAGTGACGCTCACCGGGAGTTCGCGCGCCGGCAGCGAGGTCGCCGCGGTCGCGGGGCGCAGTCTCAAGCCGATGGTCGCCGAGCTCGGCGGGAGCGATCCCTTCATCGTGTTCGAGGACTGCGATGTGGAGGAGGCGGCTTCAGCGGGCGCCGGGGCGCGGCTCATCAATTCCGGGCAGAGCTGCATCGCCGCCAAACGCTTTCTCGTGCAGCGAACGGTGCTCGATGCGTTCCTTTCGGTCTTTGAGACGCGGTTTCGCGAAACGACGGTGGGGGACCCGCTGGCGCCGGAGACCGCAGTGGGACCCTTGGCCCGGCAAGATCTCCGCGACCGTCTCGAGGAGCAGGTCGCGCACTCGGTTCGCGCCGGCACGGAACTCCTCTACCGGGGGACCGCGCCGGAACGCGGGTTCTTTTCCGCCACCGGGATTCTGGCGGGGCCACCCGCGGGAGCCCCGGCCGCCGACGAGGAACTCTTCGGGCCGGTCGCTACGGTGGTCCCCTTTGGCGACGAGGCGGAGGCGGTGGAGATCGCCAACCGGACGAACTATGGGCTGGGGTCTTCGCTCTGGACATCCGACCCGAAGCGGGCGGAACGGCTCGTGCCGGAAATCGAATCCGGGGCCGTCTTCGTGAACGGCATCACCAAATCGGATCCCCGCGTCCCCTTCGGTGGGACGAAGGACAGCGGTTTCGGCCGTGAACTGGGCCCGGACGGGCTCATCGAGTTCACGAACAAGAAGACGGTCTGGATTCGTTAACAGCCTGTGGTGAAACTCACGTGAGCGCCGAGGTCGGTGAGGCGCCCGTCCGACGAGGCGCGTGAGGGAGGAATACCGGGTGTATTTCGACCGAAACGCAACGAAGAACGGAGCGAAGCGGAGTGGTTCGGGCGGGATGGATCGCCGGCCGAACGCCGCGTGGGTTTTGCCACAGGCTGTTAAGACCGGAGCGGCTCCGCCGGGGATCCTGAGCAGCAGCGCCGCGGAAGCTTCCGCGGAAGGCGGCTACAACGGCCAGGCTTCCTGCCGCCAGGCCATGTCCCAAAACATCCACTCATAGCGTGAACTCATGGCGAAGTGGCGGGCCATCGCCCGGCGGGCGCCGTCGCCGAGTTCTTCGGAGACTTCATCCGTCAGCCGCACGACGCGCTGCACGACCGCGTCGTACTCCTCGCTGCCGTAGCTTTCGATCCAGCGGCGGTAGAGCGGATCCGGCGAGGGAGGACGCTTCAGCAGTTCCTTGCCCACTTCGGCGTAGATCCAGTAGCAGGGAAGGACGGCGGCGAGTCCTTCGTGGAAGGGCCGCGAATGGACCTGCGACAGGAAATAACTGGTGTAGGCGCGGTTTGTGGGAGCTGGCGGGCGGGTGAAGAGTTCCTCGCGGGAGCTGCCGAGCTCGGTCAGGAACTGCCCCAGTTGTTCGCGCTCTCCCTGAATCGTGGCTACCGCGTCACCGCAGAGCGCCTCGGTGATGTCCGGGTGCGGAGCCTTGCCGCCGAGGATGGCCACGGCCCGCGCGAATTCGTGGAGGTAGAGCGCATCCTCGATCACGTAGAAGCGGAATACCTGCCGGTCGAGGGTGCCGTCGGCGAGGCCGTCGAGGAAGGGGTGGCGCAGGATCTCCGCATAGATGGGTTCGATCCCGGCCCACAGGCGGGTGGTGAAGCGGTCCTTGGCGGCGAATCTCATGGCACCGGAATGCTAATGACCCGTGATCAGTCGAAGTGATCAGCCGAAGACCACCGGCAACCAGAAGACGGCGAACAGGCAGGTGAGGACGTGCGGGAACGCGGACCTCCAGGTCGGCATCGCGCGGGAGCGCGAAACCAGCGTCGATGATGCTGCGTAGTGCCGATGTGAGTTCCGCACTTTCTCCCGGTCCCGGATGGGACGACGCTCACCGTGCGACCGCCCTCCGCCCCATCATCCAAACACCACCGCCCTCCACCCCATCATCCAAACACCACCGGCAGCCAGAAGACGGCGAACAGGCAGGTGAGGATGGCGCCAATGATGTTCACGCCGATTCCGGCGCGCACCATCTGGGGGATGGTGAAGTGGCCGGTCCCGAACACGATGGCGTTCGGAGGAGTGGCCGCCGGCAGCATGAAGGCGCAGGAGGCGGCGACGGTGACCGGCACCAGCAGCATCAGAGGCGGGATGGCGGCGCCGACGGCCACCGCGGCGAGGATGGGAACCATCATCGCGGTCGAGGCCAGGTTCGAGGCAAGTTCGGTCAGCAGAATGATGAAGACCACCACCAGCACCACGAACAGGGCCGTGGGGAGCGCCGAGGCCCCGGCAAGGCGGTCACCGAGGACTTGCGAGAGGCCGCTCACCTCCAACCCGTTCGCGAGCGAAAACCCCCCACCGATCAGGATGAGGACATCCCAGGGGATCCGCACTCCCCACTCCCAGTTCAGGATGCGCTCCCCGGAGCCGCCGTTCCCGGCGGGAACGAGGAAGCACAGCACCGTCGCCGCCATGGCGATCGTGGAGTCGGTGATGAAGCTCCCGGTTGGCAGAAACTGGGTCCAGACCGGACGCAGCACCCAAAGGAGAGCAGTCCCGCCGAACAAGGCGGTGAGTCTCTTTTCCGGGGTCGAGATCGGCCCGAGCGCCGCGTAGGCGGCGCGCACGGGCGCCACCCCGCCGGGGATATCCCGGATGCGGATCGGAAATGCGAACTTGGTCAGCCACAGCCAGGTCGCCGGCAGGAAGATGATGGTCAGCGGCATCGCGAAAGCGAGCCAACGCACGAAGGTGATCTGGATGCCCATCTCTTCCTCGAGGAAGCCGGCGAGGAACACGTTGGGAGGGGTCCCGATCAGGGTTGCGAATCCCCCAATGGACGCGCCGTAGGCGCAGCCGAGCATCAGGCACACCGCGAAGGGGAACTCCCCGGGCGCGGGGCGCCGCTCTCCGTGTACCGCGCGCGAGATCTCCGCGACCACCGCCACTCCGATGGGCATCATCATCGCCGTGGTGGCCGTGTTCGAGACCCACATGGAGAGGAAGGCGGACGCCACCATGAACCCGAGCACCAGGCGGGGCGGGGAGCTGCCCATCGCCATCACGATCCGGAGAGCGAACCGGCGGTGCAGGTCCCAGCGCTGCATCGCCTGGGCGATCATGAATCCCCCGAGGAAGAGGTAGACGAGGTGGTTCGCGTAGGGAGCGGCCGCTCCCGCCGCGTTCGTGATCCCGAGCACCGGGAGCAGCACCAGCGGCAGCAGCGACGTCACCGCCAGCGGCGCCGCCTCGGTAACCCACCAGGTGGCCATGATCGCGGCCACCGCCAGCATCCGGCGCGCCTCGTCGGGGATTCCGGGAATCGGGAAGACGGCGATCCCGACCAGCAGGGTCCAGCCCGAGGACCAGTCCGATCCGCTCGCGTGTCATCCGGTTTCGGGACCCCATTGGGAACCGGTGCGCGGGTACCGAAGATGGCGGGACAAGGCCGCGAGAGAGTACGCGATCCGGCGTCCGGGTTTCCGCGGGGTATCCCCACCCCTCCGGTATGGGCGGGCGGTGAGCCCCGCAACCGGATCGGTCCTCTCGATGTTGGCCCGAATTTAGGATCCAGGCTAAACGACTCTAAACTTCAGGCGGTTGCGCTGGCGAGTTCCCTGCGGATGAACTGCCCGAACAGCGGCTTCGCTCTCACCGTAAGGGATCCCCCTGATGTCCGTTCGCGCTGATTTCGCTGACAGAGGACAAGGAACGTCTCGAAATTTAGAAGTCTGACTAAAGAACACTAAATTTCATCGGACGGCCGCTTGCTGGCGTTTGCGAACGGAATCCGTTTCAGGGTTCGTCGGTCGTGTCCGGTTGGTATCCGAGGCTCAGGAGATTCGCGAGCAGTCGATAGGCGCCCGGGGTGCCGGCAGGAAGCTGCCGCCAGAGTCCCAGACCGAGGTAGAGCCACCGTCCCTCGCCGTGCCGTGCCTCCACCAGGATGCCGCGCTTTTCTCCCGCGTTGTATTCGAAGGGATCCTCCGAGGCGAGCAGATCCCGATAGGCGGGATCGCCCCCCGGCGCCAGGAAATAGAGCCCGCGCTCCTGCACCCAGCCGTCCCAATCGGTCTCGTCGATCCGGTTCGGCCCGGCGAAGACCGGATGATCCGGAATCAGCACCTGCATCGGGGCGTCTTCCGCGGTGATCCGCCCCCGGCCGACGGACACCGGGTAAGGCCCCCAGGGCCCCGCGTTGAACTCGAACTTGTTGTACTGGACGAGCAGCGTGCCGCCGCCGGCCACGAAATCGAGCAGGCGCTGGTTGTGGGTCCTGAGGTCCGGCCGGGCCAGGTAGGCCCGCACTCCGAGGACGATGGTGTCGAACACCGAGAGATCTCCCTCGGCCAGCGCCTGTTCGTCGAGGAAGGTCAGGGGCAATCCAAGCTGGGCGATGGCCTCGGCGACTTCGTCCCCAACCCCTTCGACGTATCCGACGCGGACCGGCGCCACGGTTGCATCCAGCACCCGTGCCGAAGCCTCGGCGGGCCGGAAGAGGTAGCGGGTCTCGATGTGGTGGTAGGCGACCTCCTGGACGGTTTCGGTGAAGGGGTCACCGCCCCCGGTGGGCCGTACCGCGGCGCCCAGCCGGTAACTGCCGTCCGCCGCGCCGTCCGGGGCGCTCACTTCGAACTCGACCCGCGTCTCACCGGGTCCGGCAAAGGAGACCGGCCTGCTCTGCGGGAGGACGGTCCACCCCGCCGGCGCCTCGAGCGAAGCCTCGAAGTCCGCGGCTTCAACGCCTCGATACACCACGGAGACGGTCAGTCGGCGAGGGTTCTGCCCCCTGGGGAAGACCACAATCTCCGGTGAGACCGCCGCCGAAGCGAGCGGCAGGATCGAGACTTCCTTTTGTTTTTCCGTCCCGACCCAGGGACCGTCGTAGCGATACTCGACCGGGCTGCGGATCTCGACGGGAACACCCGCGGACTCGAAGGCGACGCGCGCCACCACCTGAGGGGGCCGCGCGGGGAGGCCGAACACATCCGTGGATACCGCCTCGAAGCGGTCCATCCCGGGGACATCTTCCCAGGGCTGGCGGCTCAGGGCGGTGGCGTTCCCCACCGAGACTCCGAACTCCGCGCGGAGCGGGCTGGCAGGGCTCGATTCGAGGGGGAGATCGTCAGGGCCGAGCGGAGGAGGCAGGGGGCGCCGGCGCGGCCCCGGACCTGGAGGCGTTCCCGGGGACGCCGGCGATTGGCTGACCTTCCAGCCGTCGGGTACCTCGATTCCGATTCCGGTAATCGTGGCCGCGGTGGGGCCGCCAAGGACCGAGATCTGCGCCCCGAAACTGCTGCCCGGGACAACCACCCCGGACTCCGCCACCGCATCCACCACGAGTCCGTGGGCGAGCGCAATGGCTTCCTGAATCTGGATGTACCGAAACGCCATGCGGTGTTCGATTTCCGTACGGCTCTCCGCGGTGAGCCCTTCCGGGAGGGTGTCCCGGCGCAGCCCCCTACCCGCGATCAGCGCCCTTCGCAGGCCGGGAAGCGAGTCGCTGGGGGAGACCGCGGAGAACGCCTCGGCGGCCTGGGCGACGGCCTTTCCAAAGGAAGCCAGTTTCCTGCGCGTCACGACGGTCGCCTCCGGAGTCCCGGCGACGAACGCTTCGAGCCGTTCGAGTCCGGTCGGAATCCCCGCGAAAAGGCCGTCGGCCCCTTCCGGCCCGGGCGCGGCCCCGTCCTGCGCTCCGCGCGTTTCCACCAGCACTGAGGGAAATCCGGTCGGGCCGCCACGCACCTGGCCCATCCCCTGGCAGCGGTGGGCCGAACGCGCTTCCTGTCCGAGGTCCGCATAGGTGCGGCCGAGAAGCGGATCCCAGACCGCGGTCTCGATGCGGACGGTCCGCGCCTCGCCGGCCGCCGACCCGCCGCCGACGCCTCCCACCAGCAGGCGCAGCGGCCGCCAGGGCATCAGGCCCAGTTCCGCGTGCTCCGGGAAGCGGTCCGGATCTCCGGCCGCGTCGAAGGCCTCGTGGGCGAGGCGGCCCGCCGCTTGATGGTGTTGGCCGCCGCCGGTCCCGGCAGGCGGCAGGGTGATGACCACGTCTGGCCGAAGGGTCCGGAGCATCCGCACCACCTCGCCGAGCGTCTGCTCGTGGCCCCATTTGTCGAAAGTCTCCTCGACGCTGAACGAGTATCCGAAGTCGGAGACCATCCCGAAGTACTGCTCCACCCCGTCGAGCCGATGGGACGTCCGGAGTTCTTCCGTGCGGAGCAACCGCAGTCCATCGAAAAGTTCGGGGCCGATCTCGTTCTGCCCGCCGCCGCCGCGGGTAAGCGTCAGAAGCGAGACCCTGGCGCCCAGGCCGCGGCTCAGCAAGGCGTGCAGGGCATTGTTCTCGTCGTCGGGGTGCGCGGTGATGGTGAGCACCGAGACCCCGCTCTCGATCTTTCGGAGCGCGAGACCGAGCCCCGTGGCTCCCCGGTCTTCGGCGAGGGGGCGAAGTTGGGCCGAGGCGGACGAGGCCCCGGTAGCGACGATGGCCGCCACCGACAGCGCGAGAGTCAGAGGCCTGACCCACTGCATCCGTCGTGGAGTAGTCATTACTGCGCTCCCTTTGCCAGGGAGGAGGAGGCCCCGCCTCCTAGAATCTCCCGGCGCGGGCCGATAAGCGTCCGGCCCGGCCGGTGAGTCTAGCCGGGAGCTGAACAGCCTTTGCATAAAGTCACGCGGCGTTCGACCGGCGATGCATCCCGGCTGAATCGCTACGCTCTGCGTTCCGATTCGGTCGAAATACGCCCGGTGTTTCTCTCAAATCGCGCCTTGCCAGCCGGGCGCCTCACCGGTCTCGGCGCTCACGCCACTTGATCCTCAGACTGTTAATGGAGAACCAAACCGATCAACCCCCCTCTCGGCGGGGGTTCTTCCGCTCCTGGCGGCGGCTTTATGCGGCCGTGCTGCTGACCACTCTCTCGGTCTACGTCCTGCTCTTCGTGTTCTCCCGCGTCTTTGCACCCTGAGGGCGATCCTTGCAGCTCCTCGACTGGATCGTCGTCGCCGCCTACTTCGGCCTGATCATCGCCGTCGGCTACCGGACCGGACGCGGCAACCGGGGGCTTGAGGACTACTTCCTCGCCCGCCGGTCCATGCCCTGGTACGCCATGGGCCTTTCGGTGATGGCCACCCAGGCGAGCGCGATCACGCTGGTCGGAACGACCGGCCAGGCCTACGTGGACGGGATGCGATTCATCCAGATCTACTTCGCCCTGCCCATCGCCATGGTGATCCTGTGTTTCACCCTGGTACCGCTGTTCTACCGCGCCCGGGTGTTCACGGCCTACGAGTATCTGGAGCAGCGTTGCGGTCCGCACACCCGCTCCCTCACGAGCCTTCTCTTCCTGTTTGGGAGGGCGCTGTCCGGAGCCGTGGTGATCTACGCGCCGTCGGTGGTCCTTTCGGTCGTCTTCTCGCTCGACGAGACCCTCACGATCCTGCTGATCGGCGGGTTCGCCACGATCTACACCGCGCTGGGCGGGATGCGCGCCGTGATGTGGGTCGAGACGTGGCAAATGCTGATCATCATGCTCGGCATTCTCTTCTGCCTCGGATCGGTGATCTGGGGACTGCCCGACGAGGTGAGCCTCGGGGAGGCGCTGCGGCTTGCCGGGTCAACGGGCCGCCTGGAAACGCTGTCGTTCGACCCCGACCCGCGCCAGACCTACACCGTCTGGACGGGGCTCCTGGGCGGGCTCTTCCTGATGCTCTCCTATTTCGGCTGCGACCAGAGTCAGGTCCAGCGTTACCTCACCGGCCGTTCGCTTCGCGAGAGCCGCTTTTCGCTGATCTTCAACGCTTTCGCCAAGCTGCCGGTGCAGTTCGTGATTCTGCTCACCGGGGCGCTTCTCTTCGTCTTCTACCAGTTCGAGAAGCCGCCCGTGCTCTTCGATCCGGTGACTCTCGCCGAAACGCGGGCGGCGCAACCCGAGGAGATGGAGGCGATGGAGGCGCGCTACGAAACCGCCTTCGCCGAGCGCCGGACGGCCGCGCTCGATTTCGCCGAGGCCGGTGCCGGCTCCTCGGAGGCGGCGCTCAGGGAGCGGTTCGTCGCTGCCGACCTCGCGTTTCAGGAGACGCGCGCCGAGGCGGTGCGCACTGCGTCCGAGGTGAAAGGCGAGCCATGGAGCGATACGAACCACGTATTCCCGACCTTCGTGTTCACCCAATTACCCCCCGGAATCGTCGGCCTGATCCTCATCGCGGTGCTGGCCGCGGCGATGTCCACCGTGGAGTCGGAACTATCGGCGCTCTCGACCGCCAGCGTGGTGGACTTCTACCGCCGCTTTCGAAACCGCTTCCTCCGCGGTCCGACTTCCGATCGGCACGACCTGATTGCCGGCCGGGTGGGGATCGTGTTCTGGGGAACGGTCGCGACCGGGGCTGCCTTTTACATGGGGCGGTTGGGGTCGGCGGTAGAAGCGGTAAACCGCGTGGGATCCTTCTTCTACGGTCCCATCCTCGGAGCGTTTGTCCTCGCCGCTATCTTCCCGAACCGGGGCGCCCGCCGGGCCTTCCCCGCGGTTCTTTGTGGGATCGCCGCCGTGTGGGTCGCTGACCTCCTGCCCCGGTGGCTCGGGGTTACCGGAATTTCCTACCTCTACTACAACCTGATCGGGACGGCGGTGACGGTGATCGTCGGTCTCGTGCTGGGTCGCGCGACCCGCGTTCCGCGCGAGCAGGAAAGCCGATGAGCCGGGTCCGTGTCCACATGGTCTCCCGGATTGCCGAGGCCCTGTCTTCGCGGGAGTTCCTTCGCTCTTCCGGCTTCTTCACCGGTCTCAACCTGGGGATCGGAGCGCTGGTGGGTGCGGTCATCGTGTCCTTCATCGTGGTGACCGAATGGCTCACCGAAGTGATGATTCACGGGCAGGCGCTCGGAGCGGTCCGCTTTGCCGCGCCGGTCCTGGGAGCACTGGCTGCCGGCTTCCTGATGCACCGCTGGTTCGGCGAAGCGCGGGGAAGCGGGATTCCGCAGACCAAGGCGGCGCTGGTCGCGAACGACGGTCGGATTCCGTTCCGCACAGCCTTTGGGAAGTACATCTGCGGGGTGCTCACCCTGGGCGCCGGCATCCCGCTGGGGCGCGAGGGCCCGTCCGCGCAGATCGGGGCCGGGATCGCTTCCTCCGTGGGAGAAGCCCTCGGGCTCGACACCGAGCAGCGGCGGCAACTGATACCGGTCGGGACGGCGGCGGCGATCGCCGCGGCCTTCAACACCCCGATCGCCGCGATCCTGTTCTCGCTGGAGGAAATCGTCGGAAACCTCCACGCGCGGGTGCTCGGCTCGGTGGTTCTGAGCGCGGTGGCGAGCTGGCTGGTGCTCAGGCTTTCGCTTGGCGACGAACCGCTCTTCTCGGTTCCCGCCTACGAGCTCGGGCATCCTGCGGAACTCCTCATCTATGCCGTGCTCGGGGTGCTCGGGGGGCTGATGTCGGTTGGGTTCGTGCGCACCCTGCTCTGGCTGCGTGCTCAAATCCGCCGGCTTCCGATGGCGAGCCGCTGGTTCCAGCCGGCACTCGGCGGGGTGGCGGTGGCCGCAGCGTGGATTCTCCTTCCCGGGTTTTTCAGCGTCGGCTATGGCCCCGTGGGTCAAGCGCTGGCTGGCGAGCTTCCGATGGGAACGATGGCGGTTCTCCTCGCTCTGCACCTCGTCCTGGTGGTCGTCGCCTACGCCTCCGGCAACGCCGGAGGGATCTTCGGCCCCAGCATCTTCCTCGGCGCCATGCTGGGCGGGGTGGTGGGCAGCGTGGCCAACCTCTGGTTCGACTTCGCATCCGGACCCGGCCCCTACGCCCTGGTGGGTATGGGGGCGGCGTTCGCCGGGATCCTCCGGGTCCCGATGGCGTCGGTCTTCATGATCTTCGAGATCACCCAGAGCTACGCGGTCATCGTGCCGTTGATGATTGCGAACCTGACCTCGTTCTTCGTGTCCCGGCGGCTCCAGCGCGTATCGGTGTACGAGGCCCTCGCGGCGCAGGACGGGATCCAGCTTCCCTCCACGGAGGACGAGGAGCCCCATCCGGTGGTGCGGGCCGCAATGCGCCCGCCGCGGGAGTTGCTTCCTCCGGACCTGACCGTCGAGGACGCCATCGAACGGGTGGCGCTCAGCGGCAAGCGAACGTGGCCGGTGGCCGAGGGGAACCGGATCTCCGGGCTGATCACGCTCGCCGAGTTGGAGCGATTCCACGCCTGGGGACAGGATCAGGACCGACTCGGCGACCTGGTGAGAGGCCGGAAGTTTCCCCACGTGCACGCCGACCAACCCATAGATCACGTCCTGGCAACGATGGGCCGGATCCGGATGGACACCTTGCCAGTCGTGAGCCGGGTGGACGTCCACCAGCTCGAGGCGGTGGTTACCGTCTCGGATCTCCTTCGGGCGTACGGGATCGCTCCCGGTGCGGGAAACGGCCCGCCGCGCGGCATCCCGGGATGAGCGAGTGGACACTCACCCCACGTTCAAGAGCGAATCGCACGCTGCTGGTTCTGCCAGCCTCCTTGAAGAATCGGTTCGGGACTGGCGCCAACCTTTTGCTTGGCGGTTCCCGCATTGCCTGCAACGCGCGCCAAATCTCCATGTGTTCTACTGGCTTTGTGAATCTGCCGCTCGTTTTATTGTGCTGCCGGAACCTCGCTCTTGGCGCGGCGCTGATCCTTGTGTTTGCCGTCGCTCTCGGGTGTGGGGGTGATTCGACTTCGGGACCGACGGCGCCAGCGTCTCCGCCGGCCAGCAGTCCACCACCCGCGCCGCCGCCGAGCGTTCGGAGCCTCGTGATCACCACGGCGCCGTTCGACCCGCGAGGCTACGCGGTGGGCGAGACCATCGGGGTCCAGATTACTTTCAGCGAAGAGGTGGCCGTTTCCGGCTCGCCACGCCTGGCTCTCGAGATCGGTGAGAACATCCGCCACGCCCTGTGGGATGAGGAGGCGAGCGTCGGCGGGAGCGTCGCGTTTCGTTACGGCGTGAAGCTTGAGGATCGGGACGACGATGGAATCAGCGTTGGCGCCGATGCCCTCCACGTCGATGACGGGGAGGTTCGAAACAGGAATGGTGTGGAAGCCGACCTGAACATAGGTCCATCCGCCATCCCAGACGACCGTGACCATCTTGTACTGGGCGCCCCGCCCGAGCGAGCGTGCGGTGAGGCGAGGTCTTTGGCGCTGGAGTTCGCTCTCGCCCACCCCACTCCACGAGGTGGTGCTCCCGTCGTGGTCGCCGAATGGGACGGAACCCCGTTTCGAGTGGACATCGTTCGGAACTTCCCCGATTTCGTCACCGATGCAGATCTCCAACAACTGCTGGATCCGATCGGAAGACTCGCAGACCAAATCGAAGCACAGCTCGGATACCGGATTCTTGAGGCCGGCGATTTCATCGAGGTTCCCAAGGGTGCGCCCGAAGGATGGGACCAGGATTTCGACAACTATTACTGGAACTGCTCGCTGCCGCGCGAGCCAGGTCAGATCCTCGCGCTCTACCTGAACGACGACAACGATTGGTGGGGATCTTTCGGGGCATCGCCGCTGAGTGCCCATGTTGGGTGCGGGAGCGTCAGCTACAACAGGCGCAGTCTGGGGCCGATGTGGACCGGCGACGATCCGTGCTGTCAGGGCGACGCAAACCAGTATCCCCGCGAGGGCCAAGTGATCGTGCACGAGGTGTTCCATGTGCTCGGATTCATCCACGCCGACGACGACTTCCCGTTCGGTGTCCGCATGTCCCTCGGCGGGTTGCATGCTCCGGAGACGGGATCCCTCACCTACTACGCGGAGTGGACCGACGTGGACAAACTGCGGTGCATCTTCCCGGAGGGCGGATGAGGCGCTTTCGGACGGAACGGTGATCGCGGTCGTTCAGCGGGTCTCCCGCGCCTCGGTTTCGGTGGGCGGTGAACTCGTCTCCGAAATCGGACCGGGACTCCTGGTCCTGCTTGGGGTTTCGGTGTCCGATACCCCGGAGGACGCCGTCTGGCTGGCGAAGAAGATCGCCGGGCTCCGGATGTTTCGAGCCCCCGAGGGACAACCGGAGAGAAGCGTCCTCGAGACGGGCGGCGAGGTGCTCGCCGTCTCGCAGTTCACCCTGCTCGGGAACTGCCGCAAGGGGCGGCGTCCCTCCTTTACCCGGGCAGCCCCGGGGCCGGAGGCCGAAGCGCTCTACGAGGAGTTCTGCGCCCGGCTCCGGGAACTCGGGGTTCCGGTGGGCACCGGCCGCTTCGGCGCGATGATGGAGGTATCTCTGCTGAACGACGGGCCTTACACGCTGCTGGTGGAGAGCCCTAGCGAATCCTCGCGGCGGGGTATCCTTCAGGGTTCTCGCGAATAGCCGGGCCGGGCCTGTCGGCGCTGCGCGCCGCCGGATCCGCTTTCGCTCGAGAACGAGGTATCCCCCCATGCGCATGTTCTTCCGGACGGCCGCTCCGATCGCGGCCATCGTCGCTCTCGTCGCCTTCGTAGGCTGCGAGGGCGGCGCCGCCGCCGGTTCCGGGGGCCAGGCCCGCGGCTCTGACTCGCTTCTTCCGGACAGTGTGGACTCCGAGGTGCTCGGGATCCTGAACGGTGAGGAGATCACTCTCGACGATCTCGCGGAGCGGGATCGGTTCCAACTCGCGCAGCTCCGGAGCGACTACTACACGAAGAGCCACGAGTTGCTGGAGGAGAGCGTGGTGCGGGCGGCGCGGGAGCAACTGCTCATGGCCGCGGCCGCGGAGAAGGGGATGACCCTGAACCAGTACTACACGAACGAGATCGGCCTTCCGGAAGTCAGCGACGAAGAGCTCCAGTCCGTGTACGACCAGAACCGCCAGCAGTTCGGGGGACGGTCACTCGAAGAGATCGCGACCAGCCTCCGGCGGCAAATCGCGAACCAGAAGATGGCGCGGAACATCGAAATGGCCGGCAACCGCTTGTTGGGCGAGGCCGAATGGAATCTGGCCGTACCCGCCTACCGGGTGGCGATCGAGACGGACGGCCATTCAGCGATGGGTCCCGAAGACGCGCCGGTGGACGTCGTGATCTTCTCCGACTTCGAGTGCCCCTACTGCCGCCGGTTCAACAGTGCGGTGGACGAACTCCGGGAAGCCGAGGAATACGAGGGAAAAATTCGCCTCGTTTACCGGCACTATCCCCTCCGCAGCATCCATCCGCTGGCGCAGAAGGCCGCCGAGGCTTCGATCTGTGCCGAGGACCAGGGGATGTTCTGGGAGTTTCATGACGCGCTCTGGACGGACGAAAACCTCTCTCCCGACAACCTCGAGCAGCATGCCGTGCTCCTCGGACTCGACACCGAGGTGTTCGCGGAGTGCGTGAACTCCGGCCGCCACTACGAGAGAGTGCAGACGGATTTCGAGGCGGCAATGGCGCTCGGACAGGGCGGGACCCCGGCAGTATTCGTGAACGGACGCTATGTTGGGGGCGCGGTGCCCTTCCAACAACTGAAGGCCGAGGTGGATCGCGAACTCGACGAGTCAGAGTGACCCGGTGACCGCGCGCTCAGCTATGCCCAGAACGAACACCCTCTCCCCGGAAGCCCAGGAATTCCTGGCGACCCGGGTCTATGTCCACCTGGCCACCCTGATGGCCGACGGCAGCCCCCAGGTTTCCCCGGTGTGGGCGGAGACCGACGGCGATCTGATCGTCGTGAACTCCGCGGCGGGGAGGGTCAAGGACCTCAACATTCGGCGCGATGCGCGGGTGGCGCTCTCCGCCACCCATCCGGACAACCCCTTTAAGGCACTGATGATCCGGGGCCGGGTGGTGAAAGTTGCCGAGGAAGGCGCCGAAGAGGGGATCGACCGCCTCGCCCGGAAGTACATCGGGACCGATCGCTACGAGTGGCGCCGCCCCGGCGAAGTGCGGGTCGTCATATTTTATCCAGCCAGAAACAGTAGCGATTCTTCGGTGACCGGCATTCCCAACCCTATTCGAAGCGCACGGAGGCGATGCGTTGCCGCCTACGGATTGGTAGCACCTCGCTAGGGCGCCGTGTAGATGGCTGGATGACGTATTCCCGTCCAGTGGACCAGCCGCCAGTTGATGCCTTCTGCGTTGAACAACGGGTCGCTGATCGTGCCGACGGAGGCACCTGGTAGAAGCGCCGCGACAAATCATCCCCCGCTGGCACCGAAGATAGGAGATGCACCTATCGCATTGGCCTCTTCAAGCATCGATCGAAGCTGCCATGGGGAACCCGACGCGAGATTGCCGTTTGAAGATAGCTAAGTCGCTTCTCTACCGGGGCGGGTGCAGCCGCACGGCCTGTGCCATGTGGTCATGAGCATTGGTGACCGTGACAGATAGGCATTCGACAACCATCGAGAGCCCGCACGATGAAGTCGAAGCGAGTATGCTTGCGGACGGCAGAAGTTGAGCGGCCCAGAAGTATATGACGACGCGACGAGCTTGCTGGCCCAACTGTTTGTTGACCCATGACAACCGGCGAGCGATGCTGCGGTTCGCTGTCTCAGTCCCGCTAGTACTAACGCGTGCACCTCGCCGTCGAAACCCCGCCGGGTGACCGCGGTCCAGATCGTGATCAGCGGTCCGTAAGGGGCCGAATCGGAGCCGTGGGAGACGCGGACTCCGGCGTCCAGCAGGGAACGGGTCGGATTCTGCGTTTCCTCCCGCTCGGCGACGAGCGCCTCTTCGGCATAGGCTCCGAGCCCCACGGTGAAGGACGGCTGGCTCGCCACCATGATGCCGTGTTCGGCCATCAGCTTCATGGTCTCCTCGGGCGGCTTCACCGCCACGTGGTGCATGTAGTGCCGGTGATCCTCCCGGGGAATCTCGTCGAGGATGCGGGCCATTTGTTCCGCGACCATCTTCACGGCCCCGTCACCCATGGCGTGAATGCCGAGTTGCCAGCCCAGTTCGTGCGCTCGCCGAGCCACCGGATGGAAGACCTCGGCCGGAATGCGGATCGCGCCGAAGAAGTCGGGACGCCCTTCGTAGGGTTCGAGGGACCAGAACACCGGGGCGCTCAGCCCGCCATCGATGCTCATCTTGACGGCGCCGATCCGGAATCGGGAGTCACCTTCCCCGGTGGTGAAGCCGAGTTCCTCGAGGGCCTCGATCTCGGTCCGTATCCCTTCCTCGCCGTGGTCGTAGGTGTCGTGGCCGGGGCTGAGGCGCACCTGCATTGTCGCCCGGGGTAGCTCCTCGCTGTAGCGGGAGTAGAGGTCCTGTACTGCCGGGATTCCCGGGGGCCGGACTCCCGCGATGTTCACGCTGGTGATCCCCATGGCGGCCAGCTTGCCCAGCGAGGCGCGCATGGTTTCGAGGCCCCTCTCGTAGGGAACTTCCGGCATCGGGGGGAGAACTCTGTCCACCACCCGCCGTGCCGCCTCGAGGACGCGGCCGGTCGGCTCGCCGCTCGCGTCGCGGAAGATCCAGCCCCCCTCCGGGTCGGGCGTGTTGCGGTCGATTCCCGCGAGTTGCAGCGCCGGTGAGTTCAGCAAGTAGGTGTGGGGCCCGCGGGTGAGCATCACCGGGTTGTCGGGGGCGGCTTCGTCCAGGAGCCAGCGGTCCGGGATCCGGCTGTTCGGCCAGTCCATCCGGGTGAGCCCGCCGCGAATCCACTCGCCCGGCGACCTCATAGCTGCCTCCGCCTCCAGCGCGGCGAAGAGCTCGTCCGGCTCGGTGGCCGCCGCCGACCACTCCGGCAGTCCGGGTACCAGCCCGTCTTCCCAGCGCTGCAGGCCCCGGCCGGGGCCGAGGTGGATGTGGTTGTCGTTGAACCCCGGGAGGACCGTCTTCCCCTGGAGATCCACCACCTCCGCGGCGCCGCCGGGAAAGGCTTCCTCGACCGCCTCCTCCGAGCCCACCGCCGCGAACCGTCCATCCACCACCGCAAAAGCCTCGGCGATGTTGAAGTCGTCGTCGGCGGTTACCACGTTCGCATTGCGGTAGATCGCGTCGGCGGCGGGCCCGGAGGGGCCGCACGCGAGGCCCGTCGGGGCGACGCCCGCGACGGCCAGGAAAACAAGGAGTCTCTTCATGATCTTCACCTTTAGCAGCCTGTGGTGGAACCCGGGTGGGCGCCGAGAGCGGCGAGGCCCAGTTCTCCCGGTGGGGCCAGTTCTCCCGGTGGGGGCCCGGCTGACAAGGCGCGTGAGGGAGGAGCCCCCACCGGGAGAACTGGGCCGCCTGGGTTTCACCACAGGCTGCTACCCGGGCGCATCCACCACGCTGCCGGACATGGCTGCGGGAGCTTCGCTGCCGAGCCAGACAATGACATCCGCTACCGCTTCGGGGCTGGACCTCGGCTTCGCGCCGGGGATCACCGTTCGGTAGGACTCGGTATCCACGGAGCCGGGGCAAACCGCGAACACCGAGATTCCGGCGGGCCGCAGTTCCTCCGCGCATGCCTTGGTGAACCCCACGACACCCCACTTCGAGGCGCCATAGACGGTCAACCGGGGAGCGCCGATCCGAGCCGCCACCGCCGCCAGGTTCACGATGCGGCCGCTTCTCCGTTCGATCATCGCTGGCAGAACGGCCTTGGTAGCGAGGAACACGCCCTTCAGATTCACTCCCAGGACCCGGTCGAAATCCGCCTCGGAGGTGGCGGTAAGGGGAGCGCGAAAGGCCGCGCCCGCGGCGTTCACCAGCAATCCCACGGGACCAAAACGCCTCTCGGTTTCCGCGACCAACTCGCGTACCTGACCCGGTTCCGTGATGTCGGTCGGGGCAACAAAGGCGAACCCGCCCGCTTCCCGGATCCGATTCTCGATCGAGACCAGACCCATCGGGCGGCGCGCCGCCAGCGCGACGGCGAAACCACGCTCGGCGAGCTTCAGGGCGGTTGCGGCGCCGATTCCCTGACTGGCGCCGGTGACGATGGCTACCGGGGGTCCTGCTGATGGCGAGGGCACAGGCTTTATCCGGCGTTGTCCGAGCCCGTGTTCCCCGCAGCGGGGTCAGGAGCTATCGGTGAGGTTGACGCCGGGGATTTCGCCGCCCTCCGGGCAGCGATGCCAGTCTGAAGGCCCCCACCGGGAGAACTGACCGGCGCTCCGGGCGTTCCTAGACTCCGATCAGGTGAGCGGTGACCGTGCGCTGGCGCGGCCCGTCGAGTTCCGCGAAGAGGATGCTCTGCCACTGTCCGAGGCTGATCTCTCCCTCGAGGATCGGAACGGTCACGTTGTGACCGAGCAGCGTCGCGCGGAGGTGCGCGTCAGCATTCTTCCGCTCGCAATCGGAACAGTCTTCGCAGTTGTGGAGGTAACCGTCCTCGGTGTCCACGAGCCGCTCGAGGCACTCGGTGAGGTCGGCCATCAGGGCCGCCTGGAATTCGTTCAGGAAAAGCGCGGTCGTGGTGTGAAGCGTCGAGAGGATGAGGAAACCGGCCTTGATGCCCGAATCCCGCACCTGGTCGCGTACGCGGTCGCTGATGTTGTGCAGTTCCACGCGCGAATCCGTGACCACTTTCAGCGTCCGATGCATGACCTTCATCTGGCCGCGGAACACGTCCTGGCCGGACTCCGGCTGGGCGGCCTTGACCGTCGGTTGCGTCAATACGCTTTCCATCTGGGACTCCTTGACCCGGCCCACCCGCTGTCGGCGCGGGGCCGGAGCGAGCAAACAGAAAGCCAGTATAACAAGCGCGACCAGCATGAGATTGGCTGGCCAGTGAGTCCTTAAACACCCGGATCGACGCCGGGGCTGGGATACTTCGGAGTCTGACCGCGCCGACGGGTAGTGGTTGCCCTTCAACCCATTTCCGGGATTTCGCTGATGGAAGCGCTTGCCGCCGCACTCCGACCTCTCCTCGGGCGACACGGTTTTCTCGTCCGTCCGGAGCACACGCTTCCCTACGAATGTGACGGGAGCACCGCCTACCGCAGTGCGCCCCAAGCCGTGGCGCTCCCCCGCACCACCGCCGAAGTGTCCGCGGTCGTGCGGGCTTGCTCCGCCGCCGGCGTCCCCTTCACCGCGCGCGGGGCCGGTACCGGTCTTTCCGGAGGCGCGACCCCGATCGAGGGCGGGGTGGTGATTTCGCTGGCGGGGATGAACAAGGTCCTCGAGATCGACGCCCGGGAGCGGATCGCCCGCTGTCAGACGGGGGTGGTCAACCTCGAGATATCGCGAGCCGCCGCTCCCTTCGGACTCTTCTTCGCTCCCGACCCTTCGAGCCAGTCCGCCTGCACGCTCGGAGGCAACATCGCCGAGAACTCGGGAGGCCCGCACTGTTTCAAGCTGGGGGCGACCACTTCGCACATCCTGTCGGCGACCGTGGTCCTCGACGACGGCGAGGTGGTGGTGCTCTCGGAGGATGACGCCGGCTATGACCTGCTCGGCCTCTTCATCGGTTCCGAGGGCACCCTCGGGATCGCCACCGAAGCCACGGTGCGGTTGCTCCCCGTTCCGGAGACCGTCGAGACCCTGCTGGCGCCCTTCGCCGGTCTGGTCCCGGCCTGCGAAGCCGTCTCCCTGATCGTCGCCGCCGGCATTGTTCCGGTGGCGATGGAGATGCTCGACGCGGCCACGATCGAGGTGGTCGAGGCCGGCATCGGAGCGGGTTACCCGAAGGATGCCGGGGCGGTACTTCTTCTCGAGCTTGATGGCGCAGGCGCGGCGGTCGCCCGGCAGCGAACCGAGGTGGACCGCATCCTCCAGGACTGCGGAGCCCTCGATATTCGGGTCGCGAGTGACGCGGCGGAGCGGGAACTGCTCTGGCGCGGCCGCAAATTCGCCTTCGGCGCCATGGGCCGTATCTCGACCGATCTCTACGTGCAGGACGGGGTGGTTCCCCGTTCCGCGCTCCCCGAGGCCATCGCGGAAGTCGAGCGGATCGGCAAACGCCACGGCCTCCGGATCGCGAACGTGTTTCACGCGGGGGACGGGAACCTCCATCCCTGCATTTCCTACGACGGGCGGAATCCGGATGAAAAGGCCCGGGTGCTCGCCGCGAGCCATGACTTGCTCGTGATGTGCGTCCGGCTCGGTGGGGTGCTGTCCGGCGAGCACGGGGTGGGGATCGAGAAGCGCGATTCCCTTCATCTGCTCTTTGGAGAGGATGACATCGAGGCGATGCGCCGGGTCCGGGACTCCTGGAACCGGCAAGGGCTGCTGAACCCCGGCAAGATTTTTCCGGTGCGAGCCGGCTGCGGCGAGTCGCGGGCAGCCCTTCCCGAAAGTGGCCCCGGGAGTGGCCCCGAGAGTGGCCCCGAAAGTGGATTGCCGGGTCGGGTCGCCGCGATCCCCGGCGCCTGGATCTGATCCGGTGGACGCGCTCGACGGGCTACCGGTCCGCCGGACCTTGGCGCCCGGGAGCGAGGAGGGAGTGGCAACCGCCCTCGCCGCCGCTTCCGGGGCCGGAGAGTCCGTGGTTTTCCGGGGAGGCGGCACTCGCCTGGAGTTGGGCGCCCCGGTGCGTGCCGATCGGGTGCTCGACATCGGTGGCCTGTCGGGGGTGATCGAGCACCACGTCCGGGATCTGACCGTCGAGGCCTGGGCGGGTACGACCGTCGGGGCGTTGAACCGCGCGCTGGCGCCCCACCGGCAGTTCCTTCCTCTCGACCCTCCCCTACCGGAACGGGCGACCCTCGGAGGCGTGATCGCCGCGGGCGACCCCGGGTTCCGGGTGGTCCCCGGGTCTCGTCCCCGGGATCTCCTGCTCGGCCTGTCGGCGGTGCTGGCCGCCGGGACCCGCATCCGATCCGGCGGGCGGGTCGTGAAGAACGTGACGGGTTACGAGTTGACCAAGCTCTTCACCGGCTCGCTCGGGACCCTGGGCGCCATCACGCGGGTCACCGTGCGGCTCCGGGCGTTTCCCGAAGCCTCGCGCACGGTGGTCGCGTGCCTCCCGGTTTCCGACCCGGTCGAGCAGTTCGCGGACCGGGTGCTGGCGGCGGCTGCCGCGGCGCCCGCTCCGGCGGCGGTCGCGGTGGTACCTCCGGGAACGGGCCTCCCCGGGCTTCCCGAAGAAGGAGGCTTTCGCCTGGCAATACGTTTCGAGGGACTCAGGGAGGAGGCGGCGGCGTCCCCGGACGGCGTGGTGAAGGCCGCGGGAGGGACCGGGAGAATCCTCGAGGGCTCCGACGAGGAGGAGGTTTGGGCAGGGGTCCGGGACTTCGCCGCGGTGGTTCCCCATCGGCAGAAAACGCTGGGTCTTTCGCTTCGCGGTCCCCGGGAGGCCCTGCTGCGCACGGTGTGGGGACTCGCCGCCTTCGGTCCGCCCGTCGCCTTCCCCGACCAGCGGCGCGCCATTGCGTCCGTCCCGACGACCGACTTCGAGGCGGCCCTCGAAGCTCTACGCAGCGAACCGGGAGTCTCCGCGGTTGTCGAAACCGCCCCGGCTGGCTGGAAGCGGGACCATCCCGCCTACTACCCGCCGCCGCCCGCGCCGGTCGGAGCGCTCGCGCGCCGCATCAAGGCGGCCTTCGATCCCGACGGGGTTCTGGCTCCCGGCCGGATGCCCTTCTGAGGGGGCGCCGTTGAGCTTCGCCGGCGGTGGCGAAGAGCGGTCTTGTCCGCGGCGCGGAGCGCCGCGGGGGTCGGGTGCGGGGAGGGGTTTCCCCTCCCCGCGAAAGACGATGGCGGGAATCGCTCAGCGATCCCCGCCATCACCCCGTGGGAAGAGCGCCCCGGACGGAGAGAACCGGTCCGATGCGGTTGGGGTGTCGTCGTGGAAACCGTGCGGGGTGCTCTTTCCACGGGCTGTTAGATTCGCCCTGTGATCCAACCGACTGGTGGCGAGGCTCTCCGGATCTACGAGAAGACGCTCGCGTGCGTCCACTGCGGTCTCTGCCTTCCGGCCTGCCCGGCCTACGAGAACGCTCCGCGCGAATCCCTCGCGCCCCGTGGGCAGGTATTCAACGCCCGCGCTCTGCTCGAAGGACGGCTTCCGGCGAGCGACGGTCTGGCGGAAGACCTCTACGAGTGTCTGGCCTGCCGCGGCTGCGAGACCGTCTGTCCGGCGGGGGTGGAAGTCGGCGCCATCGTCGAGGGAGTGCGCGGCTTGCTCAGCGAGGAGCGGGTCGAACCGCTCCGGGTGCGGGTGTTGAAACAGTTTGCGCTCGGGATGGTGGTGGGCCGGCCAGCGGTGTTGAAAGCGGCGATGTCGCTGTTGCGCCTGGCGGGGAGGCTCGGTCTTCGCCGCCTTGTCCGTCCGGTGCTGGCGCGGGTGCTCCCGAAGCTCGCGGCGCGCGAGCGGCTGCTGCCGGATGTTCCAGCCCGGGATCGTCTGCCGCGGCGGACCCCTTCGATGGGGGACACACGCGGGACAGTGGCCCTTTTCCTGGGATGTGTCGCGCCGCACCTTCGTCCGGAGACGAGCCGGGCGGCGCTGGAGGCGCTCTCGAGGAACGGCTGGGAAGTGGTGATTCCGGAGGGGCAGGGGTGTTGTGGGGCGCTCCATATTCACGCCGGGCTTCCGGATCTGGCGCGCCCGCTGGCTCGGCGAAACATGAGCGCGTTTCCGAACGATTTGCCGGTGGTGACGACTGCCGCCGGGTGCGGCGCGGCGCTATCCGAGTACGGCGAGCTGCTCGGAAACAAAGAGCGCGGTGAGGATTTTTCGGAACGGGTCACCGACGTTTCGGCTTTCCTCGCGCAAAACGGCTTCGAGCCACCTGGCGCCGGGCCGCGGGCTAACCCTCTCCGGGTCGTGTACGACGCCCCCTGCCACCTGTTCCACGCCCAGAAGGTCCGGGAGGAGCCGCTCGGGATCCTCCGCAGCCTGCCCGGCGTGGAACTACTGACGGTCCGGGACCCCGAACGGTGCTGCGGTTCCGCCGGGATCTACAACGTGACCCGGCACGACACCTCGATGGCGGTCCTCGACCGCAAGATGGCGAACATCGCTCCGGCGCGCCCCGACCTCATCGCCACCGGGAACATCGGCTGTCAGCTCCAGCTCGCCGAAGGCGTCCGCCGCGCGGGACTGGAAGCCGAGGTCGCCCATCCGGTGGAACTCCTCGCCGACGCCTACCGCCGGGAGGGAGAGGTCTGAGCCCACCGGCCTGAAGGCGCGCAATGGAGCGCCGGCCAGTCCTCCCGGTGGGGGCCTCCGACCGGCATCGCGGCCGAAGGCCGCGAAACTCACCACTACCGCCCCTTGCGCGGCAGCTTCTGGTCCGCCATTGCCGCGTGGTACACGAACGCCGCCACCACCACGGCGTTCTTTTTCAGGTCGTCGATCGGCAGGGTGTCGTAGAAGTCGAGGTTTGTGTGGCCCCCGGTGCCGCCCACCCGCGCCTGCAGGAACTGGAAACCTGGCAGCCCCGCGTCGTCGAACGGCACGTGGTCGGTGCTCCCCACGCTTCCCGGGGCCAGGGTAGTCATCCCGAAGTCGTGGAACGGGGCCATCCAGGCCTCGAAGATCGGCCGGACGTGCTCGTTCTCCTGGAGCCAGACGCCCCGGTAGCGGCCGGGGCCGTAGTCCTGATTGAAGTACACGGAGAAGTTGTCGTAGTCGGGTTTCATCCCCACCTCCGGATCGCCGGGATCGCCGAAGTGCCTCTTCACGTAGGCCCGCGACCCGAAAATGCCCTGTTCCTCGCCTGACCAGAGCGCGATTCGGATCGTCCGGCGCGGCTGAGCGCCGACCGCCTTCAGGATGCGCATCGCCTCCAGCATGACCGCCACCCCCGAGGTGTTGTCGCTCGCGTTCGGACTCGCGTGCCAACTGTCGAGATGGGCGCCGAGCATGACGATTTCGGCCGCGCGGTCCGACCCCGGGATCTCTCCCAGGACGTTTTTCGCCTCGCTCGCTCCCTCTCCGTGCCGATTGCGGACTTCTAGGTCGATGGTCACTGGCAGACCGCGCCGCCGGACGCGGTACATCCGGTTGTAGTGCTCCGGGGTGATCGCGATGATCGGCAGCGAAGCGAGGGTCGCGTCGCGGTCCCACCTGTCCACCTTCGCGCCGGGGCGAGCGAATCCGCGCACCGCTCCCGGCCAGCCGCTCCGGGATTCGAGCACCGCGGCGGCGCCCTCCTCGACGTAGAACTCCAGACGTTCGACCGGGGTCAGCACGTCAGGATGGGGCGGCAGGTCGGCGTACTCGCTGGTGAAGAGGGGGTCCGGGGCCGACCTGGGGAGGACGCTCTCAGCGAGCTGCTCCATCTCCTCGTCGGTCCGGGACGGGGTTCCGGTAGCGAAACGGGTTCGGTCCACCGTCGCGGGCGGCGTCGAGAGGACCGCCATCCCTCGGAGCTTGCCCCGCAGGGCTTCGAGGTCGCCCCGGGAACGCACATCGGCGATGACGACTTCCAACTCCCGTCTTCCGTCCGTTCCCGGGGTGTGGGCGATGGGATAGCCCACGAGCGTTTGGTACACCGGCGCCGTCATATGCAGCAAGAAGTACTCGTTGTCCCAGCTCGCCCCGTAGTTCATGAAGGGCTCGCGGACCGTGTTCTCGAGACCGATCTCGGCCATCTCCTCGAGCGCCCACCGCTGCGCCCGATCCATCGCCGCCGAGTTGGTCAGCCGGCCCCCGAGCACATCGGTCATAAAGGAGAGGGTGTCGGGAAGCCGGGACCGGTGGAGCCCCTCCTCGCGGATCTTCGCCACCATCTCCCGGTCCACGGGATAAGGCGTCTGGGCCGCGACGGCGGCGGCGACCAATAGCGCGCAGCTCCCGGCGATCAGGGCCTGGTTGGGGAGGTGTCTCATGCTCTTCTCCAATCGGCGGAGCCATCGGAAGCCCCACGGCCCGGAGAGCGTACTTGGCGCGCGTTCGTCGGTTCGGCGCCTGATCGGCCCCCCAGTTGTTAAAATCACCGACCGTTTCCACGCGATCCGTTCGCTGCCGTCCCTACCGTGGATCGAGGGACTCCCTGCTAGCGAGCGTGATGCACAAACTGGTTTCCTGCCCAGGAGAGAGAGGCGAATTTCATGCCGAACCAAACCACCCCGACGAACCGATTCTGGTGGCCCGATCAGTTGGACCTCAGTCTGCTGCGGCAAAACGCCGCCGAGTCCAATCCGATGGGCGACGATTTCAACTACGCCGAGGAGTTCAGCACTCTCGACCTCGCCGCCGTGAAGCGGGACATCGAAGCGGCGATGACGACCTCTCAGGATTGGTGGCCGGCGGACTACGGGCACTACGGGCCGTTGTTCATCCGGATGGCGTGGCACGGTGCGGGCACCTATCGCGTCGCGGACGGCCGCGGCGGCGCCCGGGGAGGTCAGCAGCGGTTCGAGCCGCTCAACAGTTGGCCGGATAACGCCAATCTCGACAAGGCGCGGCGGCTGATCTGGCCGGTCAAGGCGAAATACGGCCGGAAGCTCTCCTGGGCCGACCTGATGATCCTGACGGGGAACGTCGCACTGGAGTCCATGGGCTTCGAGACCTTCGGTTTCGCCGGCGGGCGGGTGGACGACTGGGAGGCCGACCAGGCGTACTGGGGGCCCGAGACCGAGTGGCTCGGGGACGAGCGATACAGCGGCGACCGACAGTTGGCGAAGCCCCTCGGCGCCGTGCAGATGGGCCTGATCTACGTGAATCCGGAGGGTCCGAACGGTAAGCCGGATCCGGTCGCGGCGGCTCGGGACATCCGGGAGACGTTCAGCCGCATGTCGATGAACGACGAAGAGACCGTTGCTCTCATCGCCGGCGGACACACCTTCGGCAAGACCCACGGCGCCGTCAAGCAGGACCACGTGGGGCCCGACCCGGCAGCCGCGCCGATCGAAAAGCAGGGCCTGGGCTGGGAAAACAAGGCTGGGACCGGCGCCGGCGGCGACTCGTTCACCAGTGGCCTGGAAGGCGCCTGGTCCGCCAACCCGGTGCGCTGGACGTCGCAGTTCCTGGACAACCTGTTCGGCTACGAGTGGGAGCTGTCGAAGAGTCCCGCCGGCAAGTTCCAGTGGGTTCCGGCCGGTGGGCAGGCCGCCGGCCTGGTTCCGGACGCCCATGACCGCTCGAAGCGGCACAACCCGGTCATGCTCACCACGGATCTCTCGCTGAAGTTCGACCCCGAGTATCGGAAGGTCGCGAAGCGCTTCCACGAGAATCCGGAGGAGTTCAAGGTCGCCTTCGCCAAGGCCTGGTTCAAGCTGACGCACCGGGACCTGGGGCCGCGCTGTCGCTATGTCGGCGCCGAGGTCCCCGCCGAAAGCCTGATCTGGCAGGACCCCGTTCCCGCGGTCGATCACGACCTGATCGACGCGGCGGACGTCGCCGAGCTGAAGTCCGCGGTTCTCGCGACCGGGCTGAGCGTTTCCGAACTGGTCAGGACCACCTGGGCGTCGGCCTCCTCGTTCCGCGGCACCGACCTGCGCGGCGGCGCCAACGGGGCCCGCGTGCGCCTCGCGCCGCAGAAGGATTGGGAGGTCAACAACCCGGCCGAACTGGCGAAGGTGCTGGACGCCCTCGAGCAGGTGCGGAGCAGCTTCAACAGCGCCCAGTCGGATGGGAGGTCCGGCGGAAAGAGGGTGTCGCTGGCCGATCTGATCGTGCTGGCCGGCGCCGCGGCCGTCGAGGCGGCGGCGAAGCTGGCCGGCCATGACGCGGAGGTTCCCTTCACTCCGGGACGCACCGATGCCTCCCAGGAGCAGACCGACGCGGATTCCTTTGCCGCACTGGAGCCGACCGCAGACGGTTTCCGGAACTACTTCGGCGACGGGAACGGCCGATCGCCGGCGGCCTCGCTGGTCGACCGGGCGAGCATGTTGAGCCTGACCGTTCCCGAAATGACCGCGCTGGTCGGCGGCCTGCGCGCCCTGAGCGCGAATTCCGGAAGTAACGGAGACGGGGTCTTCACCGACCGTCCCGGCACCTTGAGCAACGACTTCTTCGTGAACCTGCTCGACATGTCCACGGTGTGGTCGAAGTCCGACACGGAAGGGCTCTACGCGGGCCGGGACCGCCAGACAGGCGAGTTGAAGTGGACGGCCACCCCCGTCGATCTCATCTTCGGGTCGAACTCGGAACTGCGGGCGATCGCGGAGCTCTATGCGGCCGCCGACGGGCAGGAAGCGCTCGTGCGCGACTTCGTTGCCGCCTGGGACAAGGTGATGAATCTCGACCGCTTCGACCTCGCCTGACACATCGCGGCCCGACCGGGCCGGGAACCCGCGCAACGCCAATCGGGAAGAAGCGCGGGGACGGCGGGAGCGCCGGTCTCCGGCCGGCATCGCGCGGGAGCGCGAAACCCGCACCCGTGACGCTGCGCTCTGCCAGCGTAAGGGCCGCACCTCCGCCTGATCCCGGGTAGCGCGACCGCTCAGCCCGCGCGATCGGTGACCAGCCGGCGTCTGTGCCGCGGCTGCACCGGGCGGTTATTGACGGGGAAGATCGCGCTGAACGCCTCGATCTGTTCCCTCGAAGCCGTCACGGGCTCCGTCATCACCAGCCACGAGACGCCCTCCGTACAGGGCGGGGTGGTGAGCGAACCCGCATAGCGCCACGTCCTGCGTTGCTCGGGGAGCAGCGCGGCGGCGTCCACCGTCCCTTCGACGACTGCGGCGGGGCCGGACTCCCGCGGCAGGTGCCGCCAGACCGGCGCGAGGGCTTCGTTAGCTCCGCCTTCCTCGAGGAAGACGCCGACTACGGCGAGCGCTCCGTCCGCGCCGGCGTGAACCAGATGCATCTCCAGGGGAAAGCCGGCGCCGTCCACGGTGTGCTCGCTCCGGTGGTGGAAATGAAACTGGACCAGTTCGTAGCGCGTCCCGTCGAGGACGATGCCGCTCCTCGGCTGGTAGTCGACTTGGATCGTGTGGCCGTTGTTCAGGATGGAAATCGGGCTCGGCGCGTAGTCGAAGACGATCTCGGACAGGTCCTGCGGTTCGGCGCCCGTGAGATCGGTCGGCGACTGCTCCCGCCCGTTGCTGCAGACGGCGAACCCGGGGTCAAGCGAGCCCCAGTGCTCCGGACCGTGCGTCCCCTCGTATCCCCAGTGTGTCTGGGGGCGCGCTCCCGCGCCGAGCAATAGCGCCCCGGCGCCTGCCGCTCCCATGATCACCACCGCGTTCCGCTTGAACATCTCGCCTCCTCTCACAGCCCCGCACCCAGCCGGCGGTCTGCCGCGAAGGTGGAATTTACCGGTTCCCGGATTTGGCTACTGCGACATGTTGACGTCCCGCCGGCTCCGCTAATGCGACATGTTCGCCCGGCGGATCGGGCTAGTGCGACATGTTCCCGTCCAGCCGGCTGCTCTACAGCGACATGTGGGCCCGGAATTCCGGCTATTGCGACATGTAGCGGCCCAGCCGGCCCCCACTGCGACATGTTCACCCGGCCAGCCGACTCCGCTGGAGCGACATGTTCGCCCGGCGGATCGGGCCGGTGCGACATGTTCCTGCCCAGACCGAGACGGTTCAGGAAATGGACACTCTAGGAATGGCCGCGCAGCTTGGCGTCTGGATGGATCGGCCTGTGCAGTGGGGCGCCGTCAGGGCCCTGGTCGCGGCGGTCGTTTAGGAACTGCGTTCGAACTCTGACCGAGGGACACCGGACTGCCGAATGATCGACAGCAGTGTGCCGATGCGTAACTCCGGGTGATCGGGAATCGGCACCGTGATTGTGCTGCCGGCCTCGATCTTCTGGACCACCACATGGCTGCCACGCTTCCTCACCTCCACGAAACCATGGGAGGCGAGGATGCGGCAGACGTCCCGGCCAGAAAGAACGCGCAGCCTACCCAACAGCGATCTCGACCTGCGTCACGTAGATCTCTCCGCGTAGGCGCCCGTCGAGTTCTTCCGCAGAGGCGGTTTCGAAGAACAGGGTCAGCGCTTCCCTGAGATTGGCGCGGGCTTCGGCGACGGTGTCTCCCTGGCTCGCGACATCCACTTCGGGGCACAAGGCGACGTAGCCGTCGCCCTCACGTTCGACGATTGCGGTCAAGTGCCGGGTCATCGCAACCCCGATCCTACCGCCAACTGTCGATTCGGGCAGACCCGAAGTCCGGTCGTGGGTTCATGCTTCGGTTTCGCGAGATGGGACAAGTCCTCCACGATGACGGTCAGACCCCTGTTCAGCGAACTGGCTCGGGGGACGATGGCTACTCCGGTGTCCGCGCGAACATGACACCCTCTTGCAATCGCCCGCCGTCGACACGGCGGATCAGGAGACAGACCGGCTCGGAGAGTTACACCCTGCGCCGGGATGCGCAAGCTCTTGATTACCCCATTGAGCAAACTTGCTCAGTAGCGTAATTGCATGGTCAGCGGATGATGCCGCGATCCGATCACGCGGCTATATCGAGGCGGATCACGGGTCGACCGGTGCCGCATCATGCCTCGATCCCCACGGGATCATGCCCCGATATTCGCCAGCCGCGCGTGGCTCCACGGTCCCTGGTATCGGGCGTTGTCCGGCTTCCCGTCAACTCCTTGTCAATCCCGCAGCTGGACGAGGGCGGCTTCGGCGCGGTTCGTCAAGCGCTCGGCGAGTTCGTCGATTACCCGGCGGTCGCCCGGACCGGCCTGGGCGTCGGAGACCACGGCGGGCAGAGTGTCCAGGACCCGGCCAACCAGCTCGCGGCACGTCGCCACCGGGTCCCACGGGAGATCGTTCTCGGTGCGGAAGCGCTCCCACTGGCGGCGGCCGATGCCGTAGACGCGGTACTCCCCGCCGATCCGGTTCGAGAGTTTGAGCCTCCGCGGATCCTCTGCATAGGGAAGGAAAGTCGCGATGTCGTAGAGCGGCGCCAGCCGGGTCTGCCCGGCGCGGCCGATCAGCAGCGAGAAGTTCTTCGCGTGCGAATCCGTGGCGCCGAGTATCCAGTTCAACATCACCGCGCGCGTCAGGTTGCGGACATCCTCGTCGGGCCTCGTTGACTCCGCGCGGAGGAGGTCCACCATCGCGCGCACCGTCGGGCCGCCTTCGTTTTCGTATTTCCGCTCCGGTGGCAGTCCGAGGGCCTGGCAGAAGTCCTCCTGGTGAAGGCGGACCCAGTCGGATCCGGGTTTGCGGCGGTCGTAACGGGTTATCACTAGCGCGAGCTGATCCCCGAAACGCTCCGTCCGGCTCGTCGCGGCGGGGAGGCCAACGGCGCGCGCGAGCCGCAGACAGAGACACTCGTTCTCGACCAGTCCGGGAAACCGCCGGCTTTCCGGCTTCAGGATGTGGGTGGTCGGGGTCGCCCCGGCGGGGAGTCCCCACCGGCCCTCGTCGAAGAGCAGCGCTGTCTTCGGCTGGACGCCCGGCAGGGAGAACCGTCCGGGGTCTTCGGGGCGGCGGCTGAGCGCCGGGTCGAACCGGATGTCGGCGAGCCGGAGCCCGACCTCGTCGGTCGTCAACCACTCGACGGGCGGCGGGGCGGAGCCGAGCACCCGGTCGAGCCGCTCCGGCCGCACGAACTGCACGGCGCCCGCGCAGTCCTCGCCCACCTCGCCGAGCAGGCCGAATACATTCCGCCGCGAGACCTGAAAGCGGACTCCCCAGGCGCGAAGCACGTCCTCGTCTTCGGGGAGGAGGCCGGCGAGCCACGGCTCGACGGCGGCGCGGGGGAACGGGTCGGCCCTGAGCGGCAGCGAAAGCGAGAGCGGGAAGGCATCCGGATCTCGCCGCCAGGCCGCTTCGTAGGCGAAGGAAAGGCCGCCGCCGGGAGAGCGGGTCACGGTCCCCAGCAGCCGGCGGTTCGCGACCACCGCGAGTTCGGTCATTCCGGCCCCGACCGGTGAGCCTCGATGATGGCGTCCAGGTCGAGACCGGCCTTGGGTTGTTCCTCGAACTTCAGGACGATCCCGGCACTCGCCAGCGTTCGGAGCACGCGGCCGAGTTCAGCGCCTTCCCGGCCCCGTTCGAGACTACTCAGCCACTGGCGGCTGACGCCCGCCCGGTGGGCGAGCTGCGCCTGGGTCAGTCCTCGCCGCCGTCGCTGCTCGCGCAGGAGCATCCCGAGGGTGCGGGCGGAACGAATGAACATGGATCAACCCCTCTGGTATGTCGTCGAACGACGATATTTTTAAATTGTCGCGTGTCATGGACATTCTAGTGTTGTCGTCGAACCACGACAAAGCCGCCGATCGTCCCTCGGGCGGACGGCGGCCGTTTTGGCGAAGCCATGGTCAATTCGGCCGGAGCCATGGTCAATCCCGGAGCGAACTCCGGTCAAAGAAGGGTCGGAGAGCGCCGGGCGCGGTCGAGCTCCTCGTGCTCGAAGGCCGAAGCCATGAGTTCCTGCTCGCTGCGGCGGAGGCCGAACCGGGATGCCTCGTTACGCCAGCCGCTGACCATCGCGGCGACGTCCGCGGCGATTTCGCGGGCTGCCGAAGGTGTAATCCCGTAGTAGCGAGCGGTCTCGAAAGCGAGTTCCAGCGAGGCGCGCGTGTCGTCTGCGACGATGGCGGTGGCGAGAAACCGGCCGCCAGCATGCGCCGGGGTGGCGTTCAGGTCGTAGGCCGGGGAAAGGCGCCAGCCGCGGTCTCCCGGGCGAAGGAATCCGTGGTTGCGCAGGTGGTCGTCCCGGTTCGAAATCAGCACCGTGAACACGATGCGCCGCCAGAGTTCCTTCAGGTCGGCGGCGGGAGCGGCGCCGAAACGGCGAATGGCCTCGGCGATTTCGGGATAGGAGCGCGGCTCGTGGTCGGTTGCTCCCAGCATCGTCATGGCGGAGAGGAACGGGATGCGGCGCCCGCCTTCGCGATCGAACCGATGGAGGACCAGCACGCGGCGGCCGCTCACGGTCTCCAGACGCCAGCTCGCAGTGGTGATCCCGGCCCGCGAGGCCAGCGTGAGCGCGACCGCTTCCCATAGCGGGACGTTCCATTCGTCATCGGTCTTCGGGAATTTCGCGAACGCAAGACGCCCGTCGCCGTCCCGGACCGACGCCTTGGGCCGTGCGCCGCCCAGCGAGGCACCGGGCATGAGGAGCAGTCGCAGATCGTCATCGTCTTCCGATTCGGCGGCGACCCGGTCGGCGGCGCCGAGCAGACGGGGCAGTTCCATGAGCGGCGGAACGCGGGTGGGGGAAGGGGGAGCGAGGAAGGGGCCTTCCGGTGTTTCCCGAAAGCGCAGGGCTCCTTGGCGCGTTTCATCGTCCACCCCGAGCAGAAAATCGCCCTCGGAGAGGGCGCGCGGGAGTCGTCCTTCCCTTTGTGCGTCCCGCCGTTCGGCGCGGCGCAGGAGCATGCGTCCCCAGCGGTCGGGGGCGGAATCGTCGAAGGCGCCGAACAACTGCCTTCCGGATTCCGTGTGATAGGCGCCGCCGCCCAGCTCCAGGGTGGGATCCAGGGCAAAGCGGGCGGGCTGTTGCAGCCAGCCCGGGTCGTACTGGAACGAAGCGCTTCCGCGATTTGCGCGCACCCGTAGCCAGAGCCGTCCCACCCAGCCGCTGAAGTCGCTCCGGCCGGAATACACCAGCGCGCGTCGGTCCATCAGGACCCCTCCGACTCGAACAGGTGATCCCGCAGGTGGATGCGTTCGGGAAGCCGGTCTGCTTCCAGATCCAGCCCGACGACGTCCTGTCCCGGATCGGCCAGATCTCCGAGCCGCCGATGGAGGCCGAGCACGAAGAGAACGCGCGCGTAGTTGCCGAGCGCGACCCCGGGGTCGCCGCGTTCGATTCGGTGCAAAGTTGTGCGGCTGAACATGGCGCGTTCAGCCATCAGCGCCGTTGGGATGCGGCGGCGCCGGCGGGCGTCCCGGAGATCGGCGCCCAGTTTACGGAGCATGGGGAGGGTGGGGAGGGGGAGCGTGGCGTCGCGGTCTGATGGCATACGGTATGTAATATAGGACAATACAACCGATTCAGTTCATTATTCTGAACTCTCAGTAAGTGGCAGTCGGTGTTTCGTCCGTCTCCGGCAACGGTGCCGGGCCCCACCGGGAGAAACCCTCTCGATCGGGTCCGCCCGTAACTCACGTGGGCATAGCGCAGTGTCATCGGCGCTGGTTTCGCGCTCCCGCGCGATGCCGACCAGAGGTCGGCGTTCCAAGCCGTTCCTGCGCTTCTTCGCGGTTGGCGATCCGCGGTTTCCCAGCCTGCGGGCCGCCTCACCGGTCCGAAGACCGGCGGTCTCTCCCGTCCGCGCTTACGGGCGGAGGATCAGTTTGCCGGTGGTGGCGCGGCCCTCGAGGAGGCGGTGGGCCTCGGCGGCTTGGGCTAGGGGTAGTTCCCGGTCGATGGTGAGGTTGAGTTTGCCGCTGGCGACGCTGTCGAGGACTTCCCCGGCGCGCCACTTCAGTTCGTCCGGGGTTGCGGCGTAGTCCCCCAGGGTGGGCCGGGTGATGAAGAGGGATCCGTTTTGGGAAAGCAGCAGGGGGTCGATCGGGGGGACCGGTCCGGACGACTGGCCGTAGAGGACGAGCATTCCCCGCGGCCGGAGGAGGCCGAGGCTCTTTCGCCAGGTGGTTTCCCCCACCGAGTCGTAGGCGACCGCGAGCTTCTCGTCTCCGAGTTCCTCGCGGATCGCCTCGGCGAAGTCCTGTTCGGTGTAGCGGATCACGTGGTCGGCGCCCGCGGCCCGCGCCGCCTGCGCCTTCGCTTCCGTGGAGACGGTGCCGAAGACCCGCGCTCCCAGCGCCCGGCACATCTGGCAGAGCAGCAGGCCCATTCCGCCAGCGGCAGCGTGGACCAGCACCGGCATCCCCGACTGCACCCGGAAGGTGGAGCGGACGAGGTAGTGCGCGGTCATGCCCTGGAGGAGCGCGGCGGCGGCCTGCGTGGTCGTCACGCCCTCTGGAAGCCGGACCAGCTTCGCCGCCGGCCGCACGGCCTGCTCCGCGTAGCTGCCCAATTGCATGACCCAGCCGACCCGGTCCCCGGGCGACAGGTCCGAAACGCCGGACCCCACGGCTTCCACGACGCCGGCGCCTTCCACCCCGGGGGTGAACGGGGTGGGGACCGGGTAGAGCCCGGTGCGGTGGTAGGTGTCGATGAAATTGACTCCGGCCGCTTCGACCCGGACGAGGGCGTCTTCGGGACCGGGCGCGGACTCGGGGACGGAGCCGAGGGTCATCACCTCGGGTCCGCCGGGCTGCTGGATGCGGATGGCTCGGGGCATGAAAATCCTTTTGGGCGGCGCATCCTACAATTCCCCGAATGACGGCCGGTTTTCCTGCCGGTCTTGAGAACAAGATCGCCATCCTCCCGGAGAGCGCCGGGGTCTATCTCTTTCGCTCCGCCGAGGGGAAGACGCTCTACGTCGGCAAGGCCGCTTCGGTGCGGGCCAGGGTGCTGTCGCACCTCCGCACTCCGCCACCCGACGTCCGGAAGGGGAACCTGCTCTCCCAGATTGCCGATGTGGAGGTGGTGCTCACCGACTCCGCGCGCGAGGCCCTGCTGCTCGAGAACAACCTGATCAAGACGCGCCGGCCCCGCTACAACATCCTGCTGCGGGACGACAAGAACCCGCCGCTCGTCCGGCTCACCATGAACGAGAAGTACCCGCGGGTCCACATCGTGCGCGGCGCCGGCACCGACGGGGCCGCCTACGCGGGTCCGTATTTCCCGGCGAGCCTCGCGCGCGGGAGCATGAGTCTGGTGCACCGGCTCTTCGGCATCCGGAACTGCCGCGAGCAACTCAACGGCAAGCGTCCGCGCCCCTGTCTTCAGCACCAGATCCGCCGCTGCATCGCGCCTTGCGTGGATTCCATCTGCTCGGTCGAAAAGTACCGCGAGGCATCGGAAGCGGCCCGGCTCTTCCTGCTCGGACGGACGACCGAACTCTCCACCTCGCTCACCCGCCGGATGCGCGAGGAGGCCGAAGCGGAGCGCTTCGAAGAGGCCGGCCGCCTGCGTGACAGCCTGCGCCTCCTCGCCGAGCTGAACGACCGCCAGAAGATGGCCGCGGCCGACGGGCAGACCCGCGACGTGTTCGGCCTCTACCGGGAGGGCGATCGCGCCCAGTTGCAGGTTTTCCTGGTCCGCAACGGCAAAGTGGTGGACCGGGATACGTTTTCGCTATCCGATCTGCCCCCGGTGGACGATGCCGGGCTCGTGGAAGCGTCGATGAAACAGTTCTACGAGCTGGGGCGCCGTCCTCCGCCGCGGATCGAATCGCCGCTCGATTTTCCCGAACGCGAGCTGGTCGCGGACTGGCTCGCGGAAAAGCGCGGCGGCCGGGTCGAGATCCACGTTCCCGTGAAGGGCTCCCGCCGCCGGATGGTGGATCTGGTCTGCCGGAACGCCCGTCTCGCCTTCGATCTCGACTTCCGGGAAGCGGGCAGGAAGGCCGCCGCCCGGGTCCGCGCCCTGCAGGAAGCGCTCCAACTCTCCGTCGAGCCCCGCCGCATCGAAGCGTTCGACATTTCGAATCTGGGCGGACGTCAGGTGGTGGCGTCCATGGTGGTTTTCGAGCGGGGAGAGCCGCTCCCTTCGGCCTACCGGCGGTTCCGCATCCGCAGCGTGTCCGGAAAGCCCGACGACTACGCCTCGATGCACGAGGTGGTGCTCCGCCGCTACCGGCGGGTGCTCACCGAGGGGCAGGAGCTTCCCGATTTGATCCTGGTGGACGGAGGGCGCGGCCAGCTCGGTTCCGCCGCCTCCGCGCTCCACGACCTCGGTCTCACCCACATTCCCCACGCGGGCCTCGCCAAACGCGAGGAGGAGATCTTTCTGCCCGGCGCTCCGGAACCCCTCCGGCTTCCGCGGAACTCCCCGGCGCTCCAGCTCCTCCAAAGAGCCCGCGACGAGGCCCACCGTTTCGCGATCACCTTCCACCGCAAGAGTCGCCGGGCCGCCACGCTCCGCTCCGCCCTGGACGGAGTGCCCGGCATCGGCCCCCGGCGCCGTCAGGCGCTCCTGAGCCGCTTCGGCAGCCTCCGGCGGGTCAAGGAGGCCTCCGAGGCGGAGCTCGCCGAAACGGTAGGCCCCGCGCTCGCGGCCCGGCTCCACGCCCGTCTTCGTTCGGACGGCGTGCCGAGCGGCCCGTAGAATGCCGACGCTCAACAGCCTGTGGATAAAGTGACGCGAGTGCCGAGACCGGTGAGGCGCCCGACTGACAAGGCGCGCGAGGGAGGAGCCCCCACCGGGAGAACTGGCCCGAGTGTATTTCGACCGAAGCGCAACGATGAGCGACGCGAAGCGGCGCGGTTCAGGCGGGATGCATCGCCGGTCGAACACCGCGTGAACAGGCTGTTTATGACAGAAACGGATACGAAACCACGTAGCGGGCGTCCGCGCCTCCTCTCCGGGATGAGGCCCACCGGGTCCTCCCACCTGGGACACCTGGTGGGGGCCTACCGCAACTGGGTGGCGATGCAGGACGAGTTCAGCGCCTTCTACTGCATCGTCGACTGGCACGCGCTGACCACCGACTACCGGGATACCAGCGATCTCCGGAAGAGCACGCTCGAGATCGCGACGGACTGGCTGGCGGTGGGGCTCGATCCGAAACGGTGCACCCTGTTCATCCAGTCGCAGGTTCCCGAACACGCGGAACTCCATCTGCTCCTGTCGATGGTCGTCCCGCTCGGCTGGCTGGAGCGCGTTCCCACCTACAAGGAGCTGATCAAGGAGCTGAAGGAAAAGGACCTCCATACCTACGGCTTCCTGGGGTATCCCGTCCTGCAGGCGGCGGACATTCTCATGTACGACGCCGCGGTGGTCCCCGTGGGAGCGGACCAGAAGCCCCACGTCGAGTTGACCCGGGAAATCGCCCGCCGCTTCAACTCCATCTACGGATCGGTGCTCACCGAGCCGGATGTCCGCCTGACTCCGTCCCCGCGGTTGCCGGGTACCGATGGGCGGAAGATGTCCAAGAGCTACGGGAACGTGATCGGGATCGCCGAGGACGAGGCCGCCGTCCGCGGGAAGCTGCGGACGATGATGACCGATCCGGCGAGGAAGCGGCTGCGCGACCCCGGCGACCCGGCGAAATGCCCCGTTTTCGATCTCCACCGCATCTTCTCCGACGACAAGACCCGGAGTTGGGCGGCCGAGGGCTGTCGTTCGGCCGGGATCGGTTGCATCCAGTGCAAGAACGCGCTGGCCGACCACCTGGTCGCCGAGATCGCGCCGATCGGCGAGCGGCGGCAGGAATACGAAAAGCGGCCCGACGACGTGCGGGACGTGCTGGCCGCCGGCCGGCGGGAAGCGTCGGAGGTGGCCCGCGCCACCATGGAACGCGTGCGCGCCGCGGTTCGCTTGCCCGTCGCATGAAAGCGGTCCTCTACCAACCCGAGACCGAACTCGGGACCCCCGGCCAGGGGTTTCACCTCCGCTTCGACGGCGGCGAGGATTCGCCCGCCGAGGCCGGATTCGACGGTCCGCTCGAACTGCTCCTCCGCATGGTGCGCGAGGGGCAGGCCGATCCGCTCCGGATCGAAATCGCTTCCATCACCCGGCAGTACCTGGAGACGCTCGAGCTCCTCGAGATGCTGGATCTCCGGGTGGGATCCGAATTCCTCAAGATGGCGACCGCGCTGCTGCGCATCAAGGCGCGGCGCCTGCTCCCCCGGCCGAGCCCGGCCGCCACGGGGGCGGAGGGGGACCCGCTGGCCGACCTGGAGGATCGCCTCCGGGACTACGCCCGCTATCGGGACGCGGCCCGCCGGCTCCGGGAGAGCCTCGAAGCCCGCCGATCGGTATGGGTCAGACAGCCCACCCTCGGACTCGTGGAGGACGGCGCGGCCCACGGCGATGCGGCAGGCTCCGAGATCGAAAGTCTGCTGCAGGTGGACCTCTTCGCGGTGGTCGAGGCTTTTCGGCGGGTCGTCGTCCGGGCGAAGTCGCGCCCCCGGGTACCGCTTCCCGAGCGCCGGATCTCCATGGCGGTCCTGATCCGACGCATCGAGACGGCGGTGCCGCCCGGGTTCGAGCAGGACTTCGAGGAACTGCTCTTTGAAGTGATTGAAGGCAACGTGGACCGCGGGACCCTGGTAGCCGCGTTCCTCGCGGTCCTGGAACTGGCCCGCCGCCGCCGGATCTCGGTGGGTCAGGACGAGACCTTCGGCCCCATCCGCATCGCCGGGCTTGCCGCCTAGCAGCCGGTGAACACAGTCACGCGGCCCAGTTCTCCCGGTGGGGGCTCGAGCGGCGATCCATCCCGGCTGAGCCCCTACGCTCGGCGTTGCGATTCGGTCGGAATGCACCCGGTATGCCGCCCGAATCGCGCCTTGTCGGCCGGGCGCCTCGCCACTCTCGGCGCTCACGCCACTTTGTCCACAGGCTGCTAAGTTCCTTGTCGGATGTCCCGCCAAAGCCCGATGACGCTCCCGAGGGAGCGTGTGCTTCGACCGAAGCCGCCCCGAATCTCGCGGCCGCGCTAGAGGCGTTGCTCTTCTCTCACGGCGCCCCGGTGACAGCCGAGCGGCTGGCGGAGGCGCTCGACACCGACGCCGGGGCCGTGCAGCCGGCCCTCGACGAGTTGGAGATTCGGTATTCGGCCTCGGATTCCGGACTTCGGCTGGCCCGGATTGCCGGGGGCTTCCAGCTCACGACCCGGATGGAATGGCGGGAGGCCATCGAGCGCCTCATGGCCCCGAAGCGGGAGCAGGCCCTCACCGAGCCGGCGATCGAGGCGCTGTCGGTAATCGCTTACCGGCAACCGATCACCGTGCCCGAGTTGAACGCGATTCGCGGCGTGAACTCCCAAAGCGTCATCGCCACGCTCATGAAACATCGCCTGATCCGCTCCCGGGGACGCAAGCAGGTGGTGGGACGTCCGCTCCTCTACGGGACGACAAAGGAGTTCCTGGAGCGGTTCGAACTGGATCGGCTGGAGGATCTTCCGAAACTCCGCGAGTTCGAGGATGCACTGGTGGCGGCCGTTCCGGCGCCGCCGGGGGGCAGCGCGGCGGAGCCGGAGACCGCTGCCGGGCGCGGCGCCGGTACCGGAAGCGGAGACGGCTCGGAATGACGGCGGAGCGGCTCCAGAAAGTGATTGCGGCCGCCGGGATCGCCTCGCGCCGCAGCGCGGAGCAGATGATCGCCGAAGGCCGGGTCACCGTGGACGGTGAGGTGGTTCGGGTTCCGGGGGTGCGGGCGGACCCGGCGCTCAGTGACATCCGGGTGGACGGGACGCGGCTCCGCAGCCGCACCAAGCCTCGGCGGTACGTGGTTCTCAACAAACCCCTCGGCCATCTCACGACCCGGTCGGATCCCGCGCGCCGGCCCACGGTGATGGATCTTCTTCCCCATTCGTTCCGCTCGCTCGTTCCGGTCGGCCGGCTCGACGGCAACAGTTCGGGGCTGGTGTTGCTGACCGACGATGGGGAACTCGCCCAGCGGGTCACCCATCCCCGCTACCGGTTGCCCAAGACCTACTACGTCACCGTCCGCGGGCTTCCCGAGGAAGAGGTGCTCGATCGGGCGCAGCGCGGAGTCCGGGTGGATGGCCAGGGGCTGAAGCTCGATGCGATCGAGGTCATCGCCCGTTTCCCGCACCGCGCTGAATCGAAGCGCCGCGCCCGGCTCCGGGTCACCCTGCTGGGTGGCCGGAACCGGGAGATCCGGCGGGTGCTGAGTGTCCTGGGCCATCCGGTCCTCGAATTGCACCGCACGCGGATCGGTTGTCTTGCCGACATCGGGCTCACCCCGGGGAGCTGGCGCAAGCTGGATGCGGGTGAGGTGGAGGAACTGCGGGAGTTGATCCAGCGGTGTTCGGGGGAAGCAGCGACTGCCGGGACGTCGTCGGGTACCGAACCGCCCGGCCCCCCCACCCCCATTCCGACCGCGGCCTTCGTCGTCGCGATCGACGGGCCGGCGGGCTCCGGCAAGACCTCGGTGGCCCGGGCGGTTGCCGAGCGGTTCGGTTTTGCCTACTTCAACACCGGTGCGTCGGTGCGGGCGGTCGCGCTGGCCGCGATGCGGCAGGACCTGGAGCTCGATGACGGCCTCTCGCTGCGGACTCTCGCCTATCGCGTGATTCTCGATCGGGAGGGCCGCGTGTTCCTCGACGGGGAAGACGTGTCCCTTGCGGTCCGCGAGCCGGAGGTATCCGCCGGGGCCTCCCGGGTCGCCGTCCATCCCGAGCTGCGCGAAGTTCTGGTCGAGCGCTGGCGCCAGGCCGCAGCAGTGGGGGGCGTCGTCGAAGGCCGGGATATCGGCACCGTGGTCTTCCCCGAAGCGCCGGTGAAGGTCTTTCTGGACGCGAGCCCCGACGTGCGAGCGCGCCGCCGCTCCTCCGACGAGGGGGACCGCGACGTAGGGGCGGTCCAGTCGGAACTCCATCGCCGGGACGACACGGATGCCGGCCGAGCGGTGGCTCCGCTCCGCCGGGCCCGGGATGCGCACCTGCTGGACACCAGCGATCTCACCCTCGAGGAAACCGTGGGCCGGGTGGCGGCGCTGGTCGAAGCAGCCCGGTCCGCCAGCGAACGCCCGGGCGCTGGCTGATCCGGCGCCCCCGAGGGGACGACGGGCGGCATTGGCCACTCTTTGGTGGCACGGTCCTCAAGGGACAAAACGTACTTTACGCACGTTGATACCGGAGGCCGAAGCCTCCCAAGGCCCGCCGTCCCCGCGGGGCGCGGATCGCGCAACCTACCAGAGTGTCCGCGGCCCGATCAATCCTGAAGTGGTGCTGGCTCCGCAGGGTTTCAGCTCGTACCGGCCGGCCCACCAGGATCTCCTGCGTTGGCCGGCATCCCGATCCGGCGGGTGTTTCCGCCCGCGCTGGTGTCAGCCGCGGGCGGCGCGCCAGGTGTCCACGCAGGCTCGGTAGTTGGCGGCGATCTGTGCGATGGCGTCCGCCTCGTCGAGCTGGCCGGAGAGGTGCGAACCCAGCGGTTCGCGGAAGTTGGTGCGGCCGACGGCGAAGCCGATGAAGCCGTCCACCGGGGCGGCTACCCGCAGCCACTCGTGGACCTGTGCAGCATCGGAGCCGCGCCCCAGGACGATGGAGCCGACCCGCTCCCGGCCGGGTCCGCTGCGAACCGCCGCCGCGACCCGCTCGGCGTCCTCTCCGCGGTCCACTCCTTCGATCTTCCAGATGTCCGGTTCGATGCCGAAGTCCTGAATCAGGTGGATCGCGCGCACCATGTGGCCGGGGCGGAGGTCACGGTCGTAGGCCGTACCCGCTTCCTTGTCCTCGTCGGTGGTGGCCGGCACCAGCAGCTCGAACATGAACAGGCGCCGTTCCGGGCCGTGCAGGTAGTCCGACGCGAGCTTGAGCCGGGTGAGTTGCCGCGCGGTATCGGCCGCGGGGTCGTCGGGGTGGAGGCGGACCAGCACCTTCACGATGTCCGGCCGGTGAAAGCGGATGTGGTTCACCCACCCCGCGCCGTACTCGAAGTCGAATACCGGCTGGCCGCTCTTTTCGATGCATACCGCCCGCGGGATCCCCCGGGCGGCGGCGTCGGCCAGGATCTGGCTGCCGAACTGGGCGTCCACCAGGATCCCCACCTGCTCCTTGGGAACGCCGCCCTCGATCGCCTGGAGGAGGCCGCGATAGATCAGGCTCTTCGCCGCCGCCACCGGCGCGAATCGGTCGCTGCCGGGAGAGATTTCCGGGGTGCCGCGGAAGCCGAAAAAAGACTTCGTGAAGCTGCCCCGGTGGTCGAAGGGCTGGATGAAGAGCGGCTGGTCGTAGCCGATGGCGGAGGAGTTGTTCATGGGTGCGGGGAGGGCCTTTCGGAGTTGGACGGAGCCAAGAGTTTATTGGGCTTTGGCGTCGCCGACGTCATTCAGAGGGCCGCCACGCAGGCGCGCGGCGGTACGCGGTTTCGCGGCCCTGTCGGGCCGCGGCGCCGACCTCCACCGGAAGAACGCGCCAGCGTTCCTGGGGTTTTGCCAGGCCATGCGGGGACTGGCGACGGGAGTTTCGCGGCCTGCGGCCGCGATGCTGGCCAGTTCTCCCGGTGGACTCTCCATGAGAATGCAAGGGGGCCTGAAGACCGGCGTTCCGGGGCGGGATTGCGTTGCGCCGTCCTCGTTGCCGGCTGCGCCATGCGGGGACTGGCGACGGGAGTTTCGCTCCCCTGTGGGGAGCGATGCCGGTCTGAAGACCGGCGCTCCTGCGCCCCCACCGGGAGGACTGGCCGGCGTTCCCAACCTTTAGACTCCCGGAACAGTCCATGGAGCCCGACCGCATCGTGGTGCGGGGCGCCAGGCAGCACAATCTCAAGAACATTACCGTTCGTATTCCGAAGAAGCGCCTCGTCGTTCTGAGCGGGGTCTCCGGGTCGGGAAAGTCGTCGCTGGCGCTCGACACCCTCTACGCCGAAGGTCAGCGTCGCTACGTCGAATCGCTGTCCAGCTACGCCCGGCAGTTCCTCGGGCAGATGGACAAGCCGCTCTACGACACGATCCAGGGGCTCTCTCCGACAATCTCGGTCGATCAGAAGTCGGCCAGCCACAATCCCCGCTCCACGGTCGGGACCATCACGGAGATTTCCGACTACCTGCGGGTGCTCTTCGCCCGGGTCGGGGTCGCCCACTGTCCTCGCTGCGGCCGGGCAGTCAGCCCGCAGACCGCCCAGGAGATCGTCGAGGAACTCGCGAATCTCCCGGCCGGCTCGCGGTTCCTGCTCCTCGCGCCGGTGCTCGAGAACCGCCGGGGCGAGTTCCGCTCCACCCTGGAGACCATCCTGCGCCGCGGCTTTTCCCGGGCGCGGATCGACGGGGAGGTCCAGCTCATCGAGGAAGTCGAGGCCCTCGAGAAGCGAAAGAAGCACAACGTGGAGATCGTGGTGGACCGGCTGAGCCGCAAGGAGCCGGCCGGCGAGGAATGGCGGGGACGGGTCACCGATTCGGTCGAGACCGCGCTTCGCGAGGGGGACGGCATCGTGATCGCGGCGGTCGAAGGGGAGTCCCGGGACCGGGTCTTCTCCGAAAAGAACGGCTGCCCGAGTTGCGGCATCGGATTCCCCGAGCTTTCTCCACAGCTCTTCTCCTTCAACAGCCCCCAGGGCATGTGCAAGGAGTGCAACGGCCTCGGCGCCCGCGGCGAGGTGGACGAGGACCTCGTGGTCCCCGATCCGCGCCTGAGCATCAACGAGGGCGCGGTGGCGTTTTGGGGCCGGTTCGCCGAGAAGGACGGCTGGGAGGCGACGGTGATTCGGGGGGTGGCGAAGCGGTTCGAGGTGGATCTCGACCGCCCGTGGGAGCGTCTCGCCGCCGCCAAGCGGAAGATCCTGCTGTCCGGCGCCGGCCGCGAGCGGATTCCCGTCAATTACCAGCGAAGTTCCCGACCGGTGCAATGGGAGGGAGTGCTCAACCTGCTCACCCGCCGGATGCGGGAAACCTCCTCCGACCGGGCGCGGCGCTATTACACGCGCTTCTTCTCGAGCCGCGCCTGCCGCGCCTGTGGCGGCACGCGTTTGCGTCCCGAGGCGCTCGCGGTCACGGTGGACGGCCGGACCATCGCGGATATCTCCTCGATGGCCATCGAGGATGCTCTCGACCTGATGGGGAGCCTGGCGCTCGAGGGCACGGCGCTGGTCATCGGCGCCGAACTCCTCAAGGAAATCCGGAATCGACTCCGTTTTCTCGCCGACGTGGGGCTCGGCTACCTCTCGCTCGATCGCCTGGCGCCCAGCCTCTCGGGCGGCGAGTCCCAGCGCATCCGGCTGGCCAGCCAGATCGGCTCGGAGCTCACGGGGGTCATCTACATCCTCGACGAGCCGTCCATCGGCCTGCACCCACGCGACAACGGGAAGCTCCTGAAAGCGCTGCATCGGCTGCGGGACATCGGGAACACCGTGGTGGTCGTGGAGCACGACCGGGAGACCATCGAGTCCGCGGACCACGTGCTGGACTTCGGCCCGGGGGCTGGGGTTTACGGCGGGGAAGTGGTGGCCGAGGGGTCTCCGGAGCAGATCCGGAACGATCCGAAATCCCTCACCGGACGCTATCTCCGGGGAGATCTCGAGATCCCCGTCCCGCCCCGCCGGCGCGCTTCGCCGCATTCCGTCCGGATCGTCGGGGCTCGCGCGAACAACCTGAAGGAAGTGGATGTCCGGATTCCGCTCGGAGCCTTCACCTGCGTGACCGGAGTCTCCGGCGCGGGCAAGAGCACCCTCGTGTACGAGGTTCTCTACCGGGCGCTCGCCCGCGCGCTCCACCGCTCGGAGCGTCCGGTAGGTCCGCACTCCCGCATCGAGGGGATGGAACGCGTCGGAAGGGTGGTGGACATCGACCAGTCCCCCATCGGCCGCACCCCGCGTTCCAACCCGGCCACCTACACGAAGGTTTTCGACGGCATCCGCTCGCTCTTCGCCGCTCTGCCGGCGGCACGCGCCCAGGGGTATCGCCCGGGGCGCTTCTCCTTCAACGTGCCGGGCGGGCGTTGCGAGCACTGCCACGGAGACGGGGTGATCCGGGTGGAAATGCATTTTCTGGCCGATGTCTTCGTGTCCTGCCAGGTGTGCGGCGGACGGCGTTTCAACGACCAGACGCTCACGGTTCGATACCAGGGCCGGTCCATCGCCGAGGTGCTCGACCTCACGGTCAGCGAAGCCGTCACCGTGTTCCGGTCCCAGCCCGGCATCCTGCACATTCTCGAGACGCTCCAGGATGTGGGACTCGGCTACATCCGGCTGGGACAACCGTCCCCGACCCTTTCGGGAGGGGAGGCGCAGCGGGTCAAGCTCTCGCGCGAACTTGCGAAGCGGTCCACCGGCGACACCCTCTACATCCTCGACGAGCCCACCACCGGGCTCCATTTCGACGACATCGCCCGTCTGCTCCGGGTCCTGGACCGGCTGGTGGACGCCGGGAACACGGTGGTCGTGATCGAACACAACCTGGACGTGATCAAGACGGCCGACTACCTCGTGGATCTCGGCCCCGACGGCGGGGGTCGCGGCGGCGAGGTCGTCGTCTGCGGGACCCCGGAGGCGGTGGCCCGGAACACCGAATCCTGGACCGGGCGTTATCTGCGTGAGATTCTGAGGCCGGCGCCCGCGGCCCGGCGCGCTTCCTAGCGAGCGTGTACCGCAGCTCCCGAACCGGTGCCCTCTTCGGGGCCGGCACCATGCCGCCGGGCGTGAAGCAACTCATCCTGATTACGGGCGGGGTCTATCTGGTGCAGTTGGTGTTTCCGGCCGTCACCGTGTTTTTGGGCCTCTATCCGCCCGCGGTCCTCTCGCTCGAGGTCTGGCGTCTCTTCACCTACATGTTCCTGCACGGGGGTTTGTTCCACCTGCTGATGAACATGTTCGTGCTGTACATGTTCGGGTCGCAGCTCGAGCAGGTCTGGGGCCGGCGCCGCTTCATCCGCTACTACCTGGTCTGCGGGGTCGGGGCGGGACTCTTCGCCTTGCTGCCGCTGCCGGCGTTCTTCGATGCGCTGCATATCGGCGCTTCGGGAGCGGTGTACGGCCTGCTGCTGGCTTTCGGGCTCCTGTTCCCGTCGGCTCAGGTCTATCTGCTCGGAATCCTGCCGATGAGCGCCCGCCACATGGTGATCCTGTTCGGCTTTATTTCGTTGGCGGGCTCCCTTTCGGCGACATCCGATGGGGTCTCCCACATCGCTCACCTCGGGGGACTCGTCGTGGGGTATGTCCTGCTGCGGCGCGACGGCCTGATTCCGCGGCGACAGTCCCGCCTGGGCCTCCTGTGGAACGATCTCAAGCGGCGGCGGCGGCGGGCTCGGTTCGGTCGCTACGACGGGGATCAGCGCCGCCGCTCCGAGACGCTGCACTGACACTCTGACGGCTCTCCGGGAGGGTCGCAGGAACCGGTTGGGGCCACGGCAACCGGATCTCCGGGGGGGTCCCCGGGCGATCGGAACGCCCGGTTCCGGGCCGCCCTTTGACTAAGGGGCCGAAATCTTGTTACAAACACACAGCGTCGGCCCCGGTTTGGCTCAAACGGTGTCTCGTCCGTCACGCCACGAAAGGGTTGCCAGAGGAGGCTGTTATGAGACCACGCTTGACCGTCCCGGCCGCTGTGGCGTTCGGGTTCGCTTTCCTGATCGCGCCTGCGGCGTTCGCGCAAGATCCTCCTGCCGAGGAAGAGGTGTTCGTGGCGCCGCATGAGATCACGCTCGAGCAGGTTGGCGAGTCGCTGGTCGTCCGGGGACGCATCGCGAGAACCGAGGCCAACCCCGTTCAGGGCGTCACCATCCACTTCGACAGGACCCACATCGAGTACCCCTTCCGGGTGTACATCCCGCGGGCGAATCTCGGCGACTGGGAGGGAACCGACCCCGTAAAGGTCTACGCCAGGGGGCGCATTCTCAAGATCACCGGCGAGGTCGAGGAGCAGAGCGAGTTGCCGTTCATCAAGGTGACTGAGCGCAGTCAGATCGAGATCATTCCCCGGCAACGCCGCCGCCGGAGGCGCTGACCCGATCCGAACCTGGTTCCGGCGACCGGCGCGGCCGGCGCCGTCCCCGGTTTGAGCGCTGCCAGCGGTCCGGGACTCCGCACTGAGCGCATCCGCACGGTTCCACCGTGCCGGCGCGGGCGGGCCGGAAATGGGTTGCTCGGGGGGCCGAGGAGGCCCCTTTCCAAGTCGCCTATTGACTTGGGAGCCCGCTTCTCGCTAAAAGAGGTACGGCGCTGGTCCCGGCTGGCTCGCGCGGTTCTCCCGGCCGCCGCCACGAAGGGGCCGACCGAGGAGGCTGCCATGAGATTCCGCTTCAAACTCGCGGCTGCGTCCGCGTTTGCGGTCCTGATCACCCCCGCGGCGTTCGCGCAGGATCCCCCGGCCGAGGAAGAGGTGGAGGTTGTGGGGGTCGGAGAGGTGGGCCCCGATCACGTCGGCGAGGAGATCACCGTCGGGGGTCGAGCCCTCGATGTGCGGCTGATCCGCGGCACCGGCGTTCGGATCACCTTCCCGTCCGGTTTCCTGGCCCTCATCCCCGAAACCCATGTGCACCTGTGGAAGGAACTGGATCCGGTGAAGCGCTACGAGGGACGGAACCTGCAAATCACCGGCGAGGTCATGCAGGAGAACGATCAGCTTTTCATCGGCGTCACCGAACCGGACCAGGTGCAGGTCGTGCAGCGCCGCCGCCGCCGCCGGCGCTGACCCGGCCCGAACCCCGTTCGCCCAACCCGGTTCGCCCAACGCGGCGCGTCCAACCCGGCGCGGCTGGCGCCGTCTCCGGCCGCAACCCGGCTCGGGAGAGCGAAAGCACCGCGCCAGGCGGTTGCCGCCGCTCCGGTGGCAGAAGCCTGCCAAGCCTCAGGTGAGCGATCCGACGGGCCGATGTTGCGTCGCACCTTGAAGCCGGGCGCGACCGGCACGGAAAGGTTTTCGCCTCTCCGCACCGGAGATCCCGGCTGACGGGCCGGCCGACGGGAATCAGGCCGGGATGGTGTTCAGAGTCAGGAGGGTCAGCGGTTGTCCACGCTCCACTTCCCCGCGCCGGTCATCGCGATGAACAGGAACACGAAGCAGAAGAGCACGGCCCGTTCGCCCATGTTCTCGATGGGGAACCAGCCGAGCATCATTCCGGCTTCGTCGGTGCGGAACTGATGCGCCATGAAGTAAGCGACCGCCATCTGGCCGCTGCTGATAAAGGCGGCGATGCCGGTCATGAGGCCGAGCATGATCGCGAGGCCGGCGACGGTTTCGATTACGCCCGCGAGTCCGAGCAGGGACATCAGTTCATGTTGCGTCCCGCCCATGACTCCGAAGAGCTTTTGGGCGCCGTGACAGAAGAACAAGAAGCCGGCCACGATGCGCATAAGCGCATACGCGGTGTCCTGGTGTTGGCTGAATAGCTGTTTCATGTGCCCTTCCTCCTGGTGAGTCTGGCTGGTGAGTTGGGGATGTCGATCAAAAATCGAGCAGGTAGGTGTACTTGGCGATGAACGCCCGGTCGATCCGATTTCCCATCGGGTCGCGCCGGTCGTTGAGCACGACAAAGAAGTCGGACAGCGGCCGGTGGATGATGTTGAACCGGATGTTCGAACTCCAGTCCTCGGTAACGCTGTTGTACTGGATCAACGCGTTGAGGAAGATGCTGGTGGTGAAGGTGTAGGCGATCCGCGCGGTGAGCAGGTCGGTCGTGAACTCGCCTTCCGCGAGCGCGATGTCGTTCCGGCTCCAACCGACATAGGCGGTCAACTTCCCGCCGGCCCGCGCCACCGCGCTCAGGTTGAGTGCGCGCCGCGTGCCGGAGTAGAAGGTGCCGGTGTCGAAACGGCCGTTCAACGACAGCGGGCGGCTGGGGTTCGAAAACAACATCACGAACCACTCGTCGTACTCGTGCCGGCCGGGCAGGACGGTCGTCGTCGGGTGGATGGCGAATGCCTCGGAGGTGTTCTCGATGCTGTTGTTGTAACCGAACTCGAAATTCGCCCCGCCCTGGTGCCGGAACGAGAAGTGCATGTTCGCGTAGCGGCTGACAAGTTCCCCATCCGAGTCCGTGTAGCCGCTGTACTCGAAGTGGGGATTGAACTCCCGCAGGAAATCGCTCCACCAGTCGGGGCGGTAGTGGTAGCCGAGGTAACCGAGAAGCCGCCGGATGCCGATTCGGGGGGCGAACCCCATCTCCGGGTTGAACTCGTCCTGAAGGACCGACCAGGCCCCCCGGACCTGCCAGAGCCGGCTGTCCCAGTTGGCCGCGACGCGGCCGGCCTGGTTGTTGCCGGAGACCCCCGGGCTCATGGTGCGCGCGTAGTAGGAGTTCACCTCCAGTTCCGGGGAAACCCGGATGTTCGCGTCGGCGCCGACCGCCCGGTTGTAGTCGTCGCTCCCGCCGCCGGTTTCCCGATTCAGGAAGATCGCGCCCACATCGGAGTTTTCCCCGAGATTCCTCCGCAACCGAGTGGCGGAGAAGTTCTCGGTGAAGGGGGATTCGGCGTGTTCGCCGGTCTGGATACTCATCACTCCAAGTTCGTAGGCGCCGGCCCTGCCGGTGAGCCGGCCGCCGCCGAGCACCGAAATCGGCGTCCCTTGTGGTGACAGGCCGATGCGCCGGCTGAAGAAGAGGTGCAGGTCGTCCCCGCGGCTCTGGCTCGCGCGCAATACCGCCGGATTGAAGGCCTGGCCGAAGTCGGCCCGAAACTGCTGTACCCGCGAATCGGTCGGCACGCCGAAGCGGAAGATGCCCGAGTTCTCGATGAAGAAATCGCGCTTCTCCGGGAAGAACAGGCTGAACCGGGTCAGGTTCACCTGCTGGATATCGGCTTCGACCTGCGAGAAGTCGGTGTTCACGGTGAGGTCCAGGTTGAGCCCCGTGCCGATCAGCACCTTGGCGTCGAGGCCGGCGTCGAACGAGGTGGTCGCGTCCGCATCGGCGACCTGGCTCACGTCACCGCCGACGTAGGGCGTGACCTTGAAGCGGCCGCCCGCCTCCAGACCGCTGAGCCCTTCAAGCGATCCCGAGTACGAGACGCGGGCGAAGTTGAAGAACCGCGGGATCGGCGCCCAGAAGGCATCCTCGTTCAGGCGGCGGACGCGCCGCAGGAAGTTGATGCCCCAGATCTGGTCGGGGCTCTCACGAAACCGCAGCGTCTTGAACGGGATCGCCATCTCGACGTACCAGCCGTCGGAAGCCCGCTGGGTGCTGACGTGCCAGACGCCGTCCCAGTCGCGGTTGAATTCCCGTCCCTCGTTGAAAATCTGCCCGTCGAACTTGGCGCCGGCGGGGTTCGTCTCGAACATGTAGCCGTTCCGGCGGTCGTGGAACGTGTCCAGCAACACCCCGAAGATGTCGCCGGCACGGGTCGAAAAATCGCGCGACAGGTCGTTCACGATGATCCCGTCGGGCGCGCTGTCGTGGGCGAAGGCGCCGACGTAGAGGAACTCGTCGTCGTAGAGCACCCGCACTTCGGTCTCGAAGGTCGCCGGCATCCCTTCGTTCGGGTTGCCCTGCGTGAATCCGGAAGCGATTGGCGCCCCCTCCCACTCGTCCTCGTCGAGGATGCCGTCGATCCGGATGGGCCCGGTGGCGCGAACCGCCGGCAACCGGCGGTCGAAACGCACCGTCTCGAAATCCACCCGTTCCTGGGAAGAAGCCACCGGGTGGGTCAGGAAGGGGAAAAGGACAGCCGCGATTCCTGGCAGAAGGAAACGGCTTCGGGCCCTTCCGCGGGGCAGGGCCGCGAACATATCCGCCCGCGAATGTACCACCGCCGATAGCCCGCCCGTCCCCTGAATTCAGGCGGGAAGGGACTCGCCCAGCAACCGGTTGACCGCGGTCCGATAGCCGGCAAGCGCGCGCCGGGTGAGAGGACCGGGCTTCCCGCTTCCGATGCTTCTGCGCGCCTCTCCGGGGGTCACCGTCCAGGTCACGGGCAGCACCTCCCGGGACGAGCTCGTAAGGAACGCTTCGCCGGCGCCGGCGATCCGGTCAGGCGCGAGCGGGGTCTCCTCGAACGGGATGTCCAGTTCCTGGAGAACCTCCAAGACGAGTGCGCGGGTAATCCCCGGCAGCAGGCCGTCCTCGAGTGGGGGGGTGCGGACCACCCCGTCCTCCACGAGGAAGAGATTCGATGTCGCTCCCTCGGCGAGATGTCCCGCGGCTCCGCGAATGACTGCCTCGTGGGCCCCGGCTTCTTCCGCCTCGCGCACGGCGAGCCGGGCTCCCAGCAGGGTGCTGTGGGTCTTCACGTCGGCGGGAAGCCCCCCCGGAGCGGCGCGTATCCAGTCCGACAGCAGGACCCCGACCCCGTCCCGTTCCGGATCCACCGGTAGCGGCGGAAGCGGACGCACCAGGATGATGAGCGAAGGTTCGCCGCCCTGGGGTCCGGCCGTCAGGATCACCCGGAGCGAGTGTTCGCCGGGTATTCCCGCGGCCCGCTGGGTCGCCTGGAGGCGGGCGGTGATCTCCGCAGCGGAGACTGCGAGCGGAATCGCCAGGAACTCCGCCGAGTGCCGGAGCCGCGTCAGGTGCCGCGCGAAGAGGAACGGGACGTGCCCATACGTCCGCAGGTTCTCGTAGACGGCCTCCCCGTAGAGGAATCCCCGGTCCACCGGACTCACCCGCGCCTCGTGCGCCGGCCCTATCCAGCCGTCCACATTGGCCCACGCGCCCATCATGCCGGCGCCACTGTAACGGGAACGCCCATCCACCGGGGCAGCACGCCGGGCATGGAACGCCAGCCAGTTGCTGTGAAAACGCAGCCCGGCGGGGACCCAGACCGTCCGGATGGCGCGCGACAGGAGCGCCGGTGTTCACACCGGCATCGCGCGGGAGCGCGAAACCAGTGGGGACGACGCTACGCCAATTCGCGGTGAGGGCCGCGTCTCATTCATAGCCGGCGGGATGTGCAGGAGGACCCGAACATGTGGGTTTCTCCCGCTGGGGCCGGGCGCTGTCCGCCGGAGGCGAACGAAACCGTGCTGTCGCTCAGCCGGTCGTCCTTCGCGGAGGAACTTCCGGGCCAACAGAGGTTTTGCAACGATTCCAGCAGCACATTTGCAACGATTCCAGCGACTGATCCGCAACTGCCATGGGTGGCGATCCCACGGTTGCGCGCTCTGCACACGGGTCGGTAGGGTGCGGTTCTTGCCCAGTTCCCTGAGGCAACGCCCCTCGGAGGGCCGGCGTCCCCAGTCCCTGATAGAGTGGCGAATCGGAACCATGAAGGGCAGATCGGTCCTCACTCTTGCGCTGGGGGCGGCGCTTGGGGCGGCCGCCTGCGGGCCGGGAGAGCCGGAATCAGGGCTGATCGCCATCACCGGCGGGCTGGTGTACCCGGTGAGTTCCGAGCCGATCCCGGGAGGCACGGTGCTGATCCGGGACGGGAAGATCGAAGCGGTGGGGGCCGATGTCCCGGTTCCGGCGGGAGCGCAGGTGGTGGACGCCACCGGAATGAGCGTTATCCCGGGGATCGTCGAGACGCATTCCCACACCGGCTTCAAGGTGCTCAACCTGCCGGCGACGGGATCCAACAACAACGAACTGTCGAGTCCGATCAATGCCCACGTGCGGGCGATCGACGGGCTGGACTCCGGAGATCCCGCGTTCGCCCTGGCGGTCGCCTCGGGCATCACCACCCAGAATGTCACCACGGGCAGCCGGAGCCCCAACAGCGGCCAGTCGGCCCTCGTCAAGATGCGGGGGGGAACCGTCGAGGACATGTACTTGGCTCCCGGCGGGATCAAGTTCGCGATCCGGGCAACGACGCCGTATCCGAACTTCCCCGAGAACGAGCAGGAGGTCTTCGACCTGCTGAGCGGCGAACTGGAGGCCGCTCAGGAGTACCTCGACGCCATCGCCGCGCACGAGGCGGATCCCGAGCAAGCCAGACCGCCCCGGAACCTCACGCGGGAGGCGCTCGGCCGGCTGCTGACCCGCGAGTGGGTCCTCGGCATCCATTCGAGCAGCGAGCAGCAAATGCGCCACGCCATGGAAATCAAGCGCCGGTTCGACCTCGATGCCTACATCCATCACGGCGGGGCGACGCTGGCGCTTGCGGAGGAACTCCACGAACTCGGGATGCCGGTGAGTTACGGCCCCATCTTGCCGGGTGACAGCCGCGAGAGCGAGGATCTCCTCGGTCCGGTGCGGCTCGTGGAACTCGGCGGGCTGGTCGCCTTCCATCAGGATCCTCCGGACGGCCACCCCTACTGGCTGCGCCACACCGGCGCGATGTTCGTGCGGCAGGGCATGCCGCCGGAAGAGGCGCTCAAGGCCCTCACGCTGAACGGCGCCCGCATCTTTCACCTGGAAGACCGGATCGGCAGCCTGGAAGCCGGCATGGACGCCGACATCGCCATCCTCGGCGGTGCGGACCCGCTGGCCTACGAGAGCCTGGTGATGCGGGTCTTCGTGGATGGGGTGGAGGTCTTCAACCGCGAGACGGGGTACAACGTCTTCGGCAACGTGGTGCCGGAGGGTTGGTAATGCCAGGTCCGCTCCGCCGCCTGGTTCCCGCCGCGCTCGCGCTGGGGCTGCTGCCGGTGCTCGCCGCCGCGCAGCCGATAGCGATCGTCGGCGGCGAAGTCCACACCGGAACCGGCGAGGTCCTGGCGGGGGCGACCGTCCTCATCGAGGACGGGAAGATCACCGCCATTGGCCCGGGAGTCGAGCTTCCCGAGGGCGCCGAGGTGATCTCGGCCGAGGGGATGGTCGTCACCCCCGGTTTCATTGACTCGCAAACCTTGCTCGGCACCTCCCCGGGAGAGGGCGGGGGCCTCGTCAGCCTGGGCGGCGAGACCGACGAAGCGATCGTCCCCCAGATGCGCGCCGCGGACCGGTTCGCGGAGAACCTGGCTCCGCTGTGGCTTCAATCCGGAGTCACATCGGCATATCTGGCTCCCGATCCGCGGCTGCTGATCGGCGGCACGGGGGCGGTCGTGAAGCTCTCCGGGCCCGCGGAGACCGCCCTGCTGGCCGAGGAGGTGGCGGTAGCGGCCTCTTTCGGCGAATCGGCGGTAGGGGACTCTCCGCCGGGCCGCGAGGCGCCGCGCGGGCGCACCACCCGGCAGGGCATGATCTTCGACCTCCGGAACACCTTGATCCGGGCGGGAGAGGACGCCTTTGAAGGGGAAGCCGGGCGGACGCTGGGCCGGCTGCTCTCTGGAGAAATCCCGCTCCGGATGCTCGCCAACAAGCCCGACGACATCGAGACGGCGCTCCGGGTCGCCGCGGAGTTCGAAGTGCGCCTCGTGTTGGATCAGGCTGCCGGCGCCTCGACCGTGGCATTGCGGCTCGCCGAGGCGGGAGTCCCGGTGGTGGTCGGCCCTTCGGTCATCGGGATCGGTGACGGAGGCCCGATGGAACTCAAGGGCCACACGCCCGCCACGGCCGGAATCCTCCATGCCGCGGGCGTGAAGATCGCGCTCTCTACCTTCGGCTCCCGAGGCCGTTCGGTGGCGATGGAAGCGATCGTCGCCTGGGCGCACGGGCTTCCCCGGGAAGCGGCGCTCACCGCGGTCACGTCCGACGCGGCGGCGATCCTGGGGGTGGACGACCGGATCGGGAGCCTCGCCACCGGCCTTGATGCCGATGTCGTTATCTGGGATTCGCATCCCATCGGCACCTACGCCAAGACCGCGGTGGTCCTGGTGGACGGCGCCGTTGTCTTCCGCCGTTAGCGGCCCGTGGGAAAAGCACCCCGCGCCGTTCGCAGGCGCATAAGGGTGCCGAATCCGGCCGGTGTTCCGGATGCGGGGCACTTTTCCCGCGGGTGCTGTCGCGATTCGCTGCGCGATTCGCGCCACCTTTTTTCGCGGGGGAGGGGAAACCCCTCCCCGCACCCCTCCCCCGGCGCTTCGCGCCGCAGGCTGCTGATAGCCCCTACGAGAATGTTCCGACAAATCGCTCTGGCGGGCGCTGTTCTCGCCGCACTCCTGCTCGGCCCGCCCGCCCGCGCGGCGGAGCATCCCGACCCGAAGGTCCAGGCCGGACTCACCATGCTCGACGAGTGGATTCGCTCACACGTTGAGTACACGGGGGTCGGACTCGTGATCGGAATCGTCCACGATCAGGACATCGTCTGGCTCAAGGCCTACGGCCACGCGTCGCTGGACCCGATGACGCCGATGGCCGAGGACTCCATCTTCCGCATCGCCTCGCACTCGAAGCTCTTCACCGCGATCAGCGTGCTCCGTGCCCGGGACGCCGGTGCGCTTCGCCTGGATGATGAGGTCGCGACCCACCTTCCGTGGTTCAACATCGAAAACCGCCACCCCCAGGCCCGCGCGGTGACCCTCCGGCACCTCCTCACCCACACTGCCGGCCTGCCGCGGGAGTCCATCCACCCGGCGTGGACCGATTTCGAGTTTCCCGAGGCGGAGGCGGTGCGCGACACCATCTCGGATCAGGAAACCACCTACCCCACCGAGACCAAGTGGAAGTACTCGAACCTGGGCTTCACCCTCGCCGGGATGGTGGCGGAGGCCGCCTCCGGAACGCCCTTCGCCGAACTCGTGAACCAGGCAGTCCTGGAACCGCTCGGGATGGACTCGACGAGCGTGGGTCCCATTCCGGCCGACGACCAGGGCCGCCTGGCTACCGGATACGGCCGGCGGCTGGCGGACGGCAGCCGGCAGAGCATGCCCTTCGTGGACGCCCGGGCCTTCGATCCGGCGACCGGAGTCTCCTCCTCCGTCCCGGACATGCTGAAGTTCCTCCAGTGGCAGTTGCGGGTGCGTGACCGCCGGAGCGATGAGATCCTCGCGACGAACACCCTGCTCGAAATGCAGCGGGTCCACTGGGTCCAGCCTTCCTGGGACAGCGGCTGGGGGCTTGGTTTTTCGGTGCGCCATACCGAGGACCGCGACCTCATCGGCCACGGCGGCTCCTACCCCGGCTACCGCACCCAGACCCAGTTGAGCCCCAAGGAGAAGGTCGGCGTCGTGGTGTTCACGAACGCGGGTGACGGAAATCCCGGCCGCTTCCTGGAGAAGGCGTTCGAGTGGGTCGCTACGCCCCTCGCGAAGGAGGAAGCGGAGACCGTCACCTACGACCCCGATTGGGACATCTACGTCGGGACCTACCGGAACCGATGGGGGGACACGAGCGTTTTGCGCCTCGAGGATGAACTGGTGATCTTCTCGTCGCTTTCGGAAAATCCCGACCGCTCGAAGGGGACTCTGCGTTCCACCGACGAATCCCACGTGTTCCGCCTGGAGAGCGACGGGTTCGGCGCCCACGGCGAACTCGTGCGTTTCGAGATGAACGAAGACGGGGCGGTCGCCCGCATCTACGTCGGCGTGAACTACTCCGAAAAGGTCCGCTGAGGGCGGAAACGGGTCGTCAACGAGCATGCCGGAACCGGACTACGCGCTGACCGGCCGCGGGTTCCGGATTCGCTGGGTGGTCGCCAGCGCCGCCGGCATGGCGGTGGCCGGGGCGGTGGCGCGGCCGCTTTCCTACCTGGTCGGAGGCGCGGCGCACGAGGCACTCGGCAGCGTGGTCGGGGAAGCCGTCGTGGGGGCCGTTGCGGGGGGCGGAGTCCTCGGCGGGATCGCGCTCGCCCAGTGGCTGCTGCTGCGCCGGCGGGTCTCGTGGGCGGCCCGCTGGCCCGCGGCCCTTGCCGCCGCCGGGGCGGCCGCTGCCGCCGCGGGCTTTGCAGCCGACGAGGCCTTGGGCTTGGCCGGTTACCCCGAGCCGCCGGCGGTGCCCGCCGCGGTGGGGCTCACCGCCTTCGTCCTCGCGCACTGGCTCGTCCTCCGGCGGTACGCCCCAGGAGCCGGCCTGTTGGCCGCCGCCAGCGCCGGCGGCTTCGTCCTGGCCGCGGTCGTCACCGTGGCGGTGGGCGCGGCCAGCGGGTTCGAGGGGGAGAGTCCGTTGTTCGGGGCACTGTTCGGAGCTGTGTACGGGTGGATCACCGTACTGGCGCTCGGGCGGACCGTGCGAACCACGTCATAGCGCCGCCTGCGCCATCCGGCGGACCACCGGGCGCTGATGGCGCTCGCGGTGGCAGCGCGCGATCTCGGTGGCGGCGCGCGATCTCGGTGGCGGGCTAAGACACGTCACCCGCCGTCATACGGTATTGACGCGCTGAGGGTTCAGACTAGTGTTCGGCTCGTCCGAGGTACCTGCAGAATCATGGAGATTGGCGCAAACGAAGCAAAGACACATTTGCCGAAGCTCTTGGAGCGCGTTCGGCAGGGCGAGTGGTTCACCATTACGAAACACGGAACGCCGGTCGCCGAACTCTGTCCGGTTCACGCCCGTTCGCGCGACGCGATCCAAGCGGCCATTGACTGGCTGGCTGAGTTCCAGGCAGCGCACACGATGGGTACGCCGACGGCCCAGGAACTGATCCGAGAGGCGCGCTCGGAGCGTAAACCTTGATGCCGTTCGTTCTCGATTGCTCCGTGACAATGGCGTGGATCCTCCCGGACGAAGCCGTGGCCGGCACCGTGGCGCTCCGGGACTCGCTGGTCGAGAACACGGCGGTTGTTCCGGGGCTTTGGCCCATCGAGGTCGCCAATGTGTTGTTGGTGGCAACTCGGCGCGGACGGATCGAGGAGGAGATCTGGCCTGATCTTCTTGAGCGGCTTGCGGCGCTGCCCATCGAGACGGACCCGGAGATCGGGACGCGCGCGTTCACGGATTCGCTGCGCGTAGCACGCGACCAGCGGCTTTCGGTGTACGACGCGGCGTATCGCGAACTCGCGATGCGCCGACGAATCCCGCTCGCCACGCTCGACCGCGAACTCGGGGCGGCCGCTCGGGATGCTGGAGTTCGGGTTCTGCCCTGAAGGCACCGGAAGTTATCCCGGGCGGCGGCGCCGCTTCCGGTTTGGACTACCGCAGCGCGTACGTCAACGCGCTCTGTGCCCGGCTCTGGGGGGCGCGGCGTCCCCCCACGCCCCAGTCGGTGGAAGCGCAATGGTTCCGGACTGTCGAAGAGGAAGGACGCATCGCCGCCGGCCGGGTGATCCGCCTCTCACCCAGCCAGCGCGCCGTCCTGCGGGCGATTGCACACCTGGACGGCGGGGTGGAGCATCCCGGTTCGCACCGCTTCCTGTCCGCCCTCCGCCTTCCCACCTCCACCGGGAACCAGGCCAGGGAGGTGTTGGAACGGGAAGACCTGATCCGACAGGAGGACGACGGGCGCTGGACGTTGGTGGATCCGGTCGTGTCGGCCTATCTACGGAGGCTGTAGGACGGGTTGGGGCGGCGATCGTCCATTCCGGAAGGACCCGGATGCCGTTGAGCCCCGAAGAGAATGGCGCTCGGGTGGATGGTTCCGTCCGACGGGCAACCCGCGCGGAACTCGCGACCTGGGGCCGGTGACCGCTGGGAGGACTCCAGTTTCCGGCATTGCGCGCCGGTGCGTGCGGTAGGCTCCGATCATGGCCGATTCGGCAGCCAGCGGGAACCCGTTCCGCCCTGGAGCGGGCCAGGTGCCGCCGTTCCTCGCTGGTCGTGACTCGGAACTCGCGCTTGCTGGCCGGCGGCTCGATGAGCTCGTCGGCGGGATTCCTCCGGCACAGGGAATCCTCTTCTACGGCCCGCGGGGAAACGGGAAGACCGCGCTGCTGGAAGTCATTGCGCGGCGCGTCCGCGAAGTCGGAATGCGAGCCGAGCGTCTGCCCGCCCGAGCGCTCCGGCGTGAAGACAGTCTCGTCGTAGAACTTCAAGAACGCGCCGGCCTCGCCGCGGGCCGCCTGAGCGGTATCCAGCTGGGACCCATCGGCGCCACGACACAGCCCGCCGTCCCGACGAGAGACATTTCCCGGCTGGTCGCAGCGTGGGTGGACGCCGGCCCCGGTCCACTGGTTGTCGCGCTGGATGAGATCCACACGATGGACAGCGACGTTGGTCGCGCTTTCTTCGAGGCGATCCAGACGGTCTGGAGCGACAGATTGCCGTTCTTTCTGATCGCCGCCGGGACTCCGGACGCGCCGCGGAGGATCCGGCGGGCGGGCACGTTTGCGGAACGCGCGTTCGAACAACTGCCGATCGGGAGACTGGAATCCGCTGCGACGGCCTCGGCACTGGCGACTCCGGCGACCGCCGCCGGCCGCCCCATCGCCGCGCCGGCGCTCGATGCCTTGGTCTGCGAATCGCAGGACTACCCCTACTTCATTCAGCTTCTGGGCAACGCGGCCTGGGACGCGGCGACCTCCCGCCAGGAGTGCGGGATCAGCGGGCCGGCGGCGGCCGACGCGGTTGCGGCGGCCCGATCCACGATGGAGCGGTTCTGCATGGGACGGTTTTCCGAAGCACAGGAGCGGGAGATCGAAGATGTCCTCGCGCCGCTGGCCGCTCTGGTGTCCAACCGCGGGGGACGCGTTGATGACGGCGACCTCCGAAAGCTGTTGCTTTTGGTGGCGCGAAAGGAATCGGTGCCTTACGGTCGGGCGTCTCTTCTCACGGTCCTGCAGGATCTGGGAATCGTGTGGGAGACCTCGTCGGCGGTTTGGGAACTGGGCATTCCGAGCTTTGCTGACTATGTCCTGCGACGCACCGGGAAGTCGCCCCGCGGAGTTGCCTGACGGTTACCGACCGCAGCGACGCCTTGCGGGGAGCAGTGCGCCTGTTTCGGCCGGCGGCGGCGGACGATGCCGACCAGGGGTCGGCGGTCCGCGACCAAACGGGCTACGGCGCGTAGGGCCCGGGTCCAGGGTAGACGGCGCGTCGCCTGCGAGTTGATGGGCCGGCCAGGATTCCCCGCCCGTCACCAAGAAAAGGTGGTGCGGCATTCACGTTGGCAGAGCGCAGCCTCATCGGCGCCGGTTTCGCGCTCCCGCGCGATGCCGGTGTGAACACCGGCGCTCCTGGCCGTCCCCGCGTTTTGCTCGGTTTCTTGACGCCCGAGGTTGAGAAGTCCGGGCAGCGGTGGGCTAACGGTGGTCGCCGCTCGGTTCGGGTTCCGATGTTGCCCAGTCATAGTGCCTGCTGGCCCGAATGAGGATGTTCGGGAGGTCGGCGGTCAGCAGATAGCCCCGGTCCACCAGTTTGAGCGCGGCCTGGGTCACTCTTCCCAGATAGTCGTTCCGGTCGCGGTACCGCTCCTCGATGGATCGCCGCGGATCGCCGGACTCCTCAGCTTCCGCACGGGTGCGCGGAAAGGCGAAGTAGGAGCCAATCTCTCCGGACAGACGATCCGGAGCGCCGATGCTCGGGTGCCGGTAGTTCCATCCGGTGTGGGTCGCGAGCGGCACCGCCAGCTCGGGCATCCGGATCCCGGCGCGGTCGTTCCCGTCGGCGTCCACGGCCGGCACGAGCTGGATGAAGGGGGCGCCGATTCCGGGTGGTTCACGGGTCACGATGCCCCGGTCCCAATCGGGTCCGAAATCGAGACGCAGCGCCGTCAGCGGATGCTGCGGAAGACTGAACCCGGGGACGTTCGGCCAGCCGGCGTCCGCGGGCGGCGCGAGCGTGCCGTTGCCGATGCGCGGATAGAGGCTCGGGGGCGGCTCGTCGCCTTGAGCGACCCAGGCGTCGAGCGCCCGGAACAGAGCGCGTATCACCGGCGCGTAGGCCAGGGTATTCATCGGCGCCTGCCCGCGAAACGATTCGTTCGGGTTGGGCTGCGGCGGAAAGCGACCGAGGACATGCGGCGCCGACGAGATGAAGTAGATGCGGCTGGTCGCGGGTGGTTCGACATCCCGGGAGCCGGTCACGTCGGTGTGAACGAGCGATCCGGCGCGGTTGAAGTACTCCGAGTTGGTCAACACGTGAAACAGCTTCGGTGTCGTCCCGGTGGCCTCCGTCCGTTCCAGCAGACCGTCGGTTTCGCCGGTTACCGGGTCCGTCGTCGTCGCATCGGTGAACGGAAACATGTCCACCGGAAACAGGAAATTCAGGTGCTGCTCGGCGTCGCGTGACGCCTGCCCGAACCGATGATTGAAGGAGCCCCGTCCGGCGCCGCCCACCTGATCGAAGACCCCATCAAAGACCTGGCGACCCTGCTCGTCCTCATTGAAGCCCTCATACAGGAAGTGCCGCAGGAAGCGTCCGGTCTGCGACACGCCCCAGCCGATCGCGTAGCGGATGCCGGGTAGCGGGTTCGCTTCGCTGGTGTCGTACTTGAAGAAACTGACGATGTCGCGCGTACCCGCGAGCCCGACGCCGACCACCTTTGGATCCCGGCTGAGATAGACCACGTCGTAGATGCGGCCCGGCTCGAATCCGCCGTCGAGCCCCACGACGCCGGGTTTGGTGAATCGCCAGGCGCTCCGAGGCACCGTCTCCGGCGGATCGGTCGGAAGGTCCCGCACCGTCATGGCGTGCTCGTCGTTCGCGGGGCCGACGACCGGATACGCCGCATGACCGCGATCGGCGAGCAGCCCGGGCTGGTCCCGGGCGGCGACGATGAAGTTGCCGCGCACCAGTCCGGTAATCGGCCCGGTACTCGACCCGGTACTCGACCCGCCACCCTCGGTCGCGATCGGCATGGTCATGCGCATCCGTCCCTCGGGCGTGTCCCACTGCCAACCCATCCAGAGCAGCGAGAAACCGTCGCGCATCAGGGCGCCATCGCCGAACTCTTCCGCAGTCATCGGGTCGGACGACCGCGCCGCCTTCTGGAACGTCACGAGGATCCGTTTCGAGCCCCGGTTTCCCGCTTCGTAGAACAGCCGTCCGTTGCCGCGCGTCGGATCCACCGGTTTCAGCAGGAAGAACTCCGCGCTGAATTCGACCCGGCCCTCGGCGTTCCTCGGCGCGAGGGACAGGTCCACGATGGTTCCATTCCGCGGCCCGTCTGGATCGAGGGCGAAGTCAGCCATGCCCACCAGCTTTTCGTAGGGCCCGGCCAGTCCGAACGACATGCCGTTCGCTACCGTTTCGCGGCGTTCCACCCGCAGGCGAACCAGCTCCGCTTCCGCAATTCCCGTTGCCAGCAGCAAGCCGGAAATGATCGTGGCCGTGATCAGGCGCATGAAGTTCCTCCGTGTCGCACTCCCGCCGCGATGATCCTGAAGCGCCCCGGATCCGGCGTCTCCTCGACTTGCGGCGTGGGGTGGCAATCGTAGCCAGTCGGGCTCGGGACGATCTCCCCATCGGTTTGTTCGCCGGCGGGGCACCGCCTTGATGACACCTGCAAATGGTGGAACGTAGAAGTACGGAACGTGATTGGACGTTCCATGAAGTGTTGGAGTACACGCTGACCGGCCGCGGGTTCCGGCTGCGTTGGGTGGTCGCGAGCGCCGCCGGGATGGCGGTGGCCGGTGCGGTGGCGCGGCCGCTGTCCTACGTGGTGGGTGGGGCGGTCGGGCGTCGGCGGCTTCCTGGATAGCCCCCTTCCCAAGAAGAAGCGTGGTAAACCGCCAAACAAGCGTGCGGTCAGGGGATGGACTTGCGGGCTGCTTTGGGGGTCTTCCCGGTTGCCGTGGCCGGTTGCGCCGCCTCAGGTTCGAAGATCTGCTCGATCGACATCCCGAACAGCCAGGCGATCTTGAACGCCAGCGGCAAGCTCGGGTCGTATTTGCCGGTCTCGATGGCATTCACCGTCTGCCGCGAGACATCGAGCTCACCGGCGAGTTGCGCCTGTGTCCAGTCGCGTTCGGCGCGCAGCACCTTGAGCCGGTTCCTCATCAGCCGTACCGCCGATGCCCCAGCACCACGCCGATCACGTAGGTGGCCACCATGAGCATGACGAGTTGCATCGGATCGGCCCTCGCCACCGCACCGGCGCGTTCCAGCAACACGTAGCTGAACGCTCCGACGAGCCCGACACCGAACGCCAACGCCAGGGCATCGACTTCGATCTTGCGCCGCAACTCGTCGGTCTCGCCCAGATAGCGCCGGTAGGCGATGATCATCCCAACCCCCAGAGCCAGCGGCACCACCGACGCCGCCGTGGCCGCGAATCCCGACAACCAGTCGCGCCCAATGACGTAGATCAGAGCGAGCCAGGTTCCCATCCAGGCCATCCCGCTGATGACCATCCGGCGCTGGTTCACGCGATCGCGGTCCGTGCCGCACTGGCCCCACCAGGATCTTCTTGTTTGTTCCACGAGTCTTCTCTCCTTGACACAAAGTAAAATAACCTTTACTCAATCACCTTACGCCACACCTCGCCGAATGTCAAGTTTCATTGACTCCGCACCCGGCGGGTGGGGCGCTCTAACCTCGGGTACACAAAGCGGTCGTGCCACCGTCCCCGCGCTTCTTCGCGGTTGGCGGTACGCGCTTTCGCTGCGCTGTCGCGCAGCGATGCCGGTCTGAAGACCGGCGTTCCCTTCCTCGCCCTCTACGGGGCGTAGGGGGCTGGGGGCACGCTTGGCGGCTCGCCGTCGGCGAGTTGCTGGACCAGCCGGCCGGTGCCGAGGGCCTGGGTGAAACCGAGCATCCCGTGGCCGGCGGCGACCAGCAGGCCGTCCCGCCGGCGCGGCCGCCCGATGAACGGGATGCTGCTCGGGGTCAGGGGCCGGAAGCCGGACCAGGCGACTTCGTCCTCGAGCGGGATGGGAGCCGCGAGCCCGGCCTGGCCGCCGGCGATCACCGCCCGGTAGCGCCGTTCGTTGAGGGTCGCGTCGAACCCCGCGAGTTCCAGCGTCCCCGCAAAACGCACGTGGTTCTGGAGCGGCGTGATGATGACCTTCCGTTCCGCCACCGTGACCGGGATCGCCGGCACTCCCGCGAACGTCCGAACCGTCGCGCTGTAACCCTTCGCCGCCTGGATTGGAAGCCGGACACCGGCGGTGCGGGCGAGGGCGGGGGAGAAGGCGCCGAGCGCCAGAACCGTCTCGCCGGCGATGCGCTCTGCGCGCGCGCCGTCGCCGGCCAGCACCTCCGCGCCGTAGATCCGGTCGCCGTCACGGAGCAGCCGCAGCGCCCGGACGCCGGTTTGCACCCGGACCCCCTGCCGCTTCAGGGTGGCGGCGAGCGACTCCGCGAAGCCGAGGCTCGACCCGTGCGCATCCCCGTGGAGGAAGACCGCGGCCCGGACCGAGGCGGAAAGCGCCGGTTCCCGCTCGCGGGCGCCGTCGCCGACCAGGAAATCGACCGGGAAACCGTTTTGCCGCAGTTCGTCGGCTTCCGCCCGGGCGTGCGCTACCCCCGCCTCGGTCAGGAAAGCCCAGTAGCCGCCGCGCCGCTCGAAGAAGAAGTCGGCATCGCCCCGTTCGAGGACTTCTTCGTAAAGGGCGAGGCTCAGCGTGGACAGCGCGCAGATGGCCCGGAATCCCTCGCGGGAACGGGCGCGGGTGCACGCTCGCGCGAAGCCGAGAAGCCATCCGGGGAGGGCCGGATCGAGGCGGAAGCGGATGTGGAAGGGGCTGTCCTCCCGGAGCATCCAGCGAAGCGCCTTCGCCAGCACCCCCGGGCCGGGGAGCGGCTGCGAATGGGCAGGGCAGAGCAGCCCGGCGGTGCCCCAGGTCGCTCCGTGGCCGGGCTGGCCCCGGTCGACGAGCGTGACTTCCCATCCCGCGCGCCGGAGGAAGTAGGCGCACGACAGACCGATGGCCCCCGCACCCAGCACGAGGGCGGACCTGCCGCCGGTGGGGCCGCTACTCGTTGTGGTCGTCCGCCGAGGGGCCGTAGGGCCCCGGCACGAGGGTCCCGAGCAGCCGGTAATACACGCTGAGCTGGCCGCGGTGGTGGATCAGGTGGCTCAGGATGAACCCCCGCACGGCGGCGTCCCGGACCGTCTCCTGGAGCACCTGACCGTTGTTGAGCAGGCGCCAGCCGCCGCGCATGAACTCGTCGGACCGGCCTTTCAGATGCTCCTGGAATCCCGCCGCGATGCGCTCGTGGTTGGCGAGCAGCTCGGCGCGGGTCTTCCAATGCGGCGACTGGTAGTCGGTCGTGCCGAAGTCGAAGTGGTCGCCGTCCAGGATGCTGAAGGCCCAGCCGGGGCATTCCACGATGTGCGTCGCCAGCCGGGAGAGCGTCATGGACTTGTCGTGGGGTTGCCAGTCGGCGTGTTCGTCCTCGAAGCGCTCGAGGAACGTGCGCGTGGCGGCGGCCTCCACCTGGAATTCGGCGGCGAAGCCTTCGGCGATGTTCATGGGGAAACTCCTCTCGTCATGAATCTGGGGAGATCGGGCCACCTCATTCGGGCCGCAGCCAATTCTCGGTCCGCAGGCCTGGCACGCGTGTGAACTCGCGTTCGTTGTTCGTCACCAACGTGGCGTCCCGACTGCGGGCGTGCGCTGCGATCAGGAGGTCGTGTGGGCCAATCAACGCGCCCTGGCGGCCGAGTTCCTGCCGAATCTCGCCGTAGTGGGTCGCCGCGTCGGCGTCAAATGGAAGAATCTGCAGATCGGTCCGAAACTGCTGTAGAAGCCGTTCATTCAGGGCGATGCGCGCCGAGTGCGCCACCCCGAAGCAGAGTTCTGCGTAGCTGATCGCTGAGACGCCGGTCCGAGCCGCGTTTCGACGGAAGCGCTCCCGCGGCGCTTCCTTTCGGTTGATGAGGTAAATGCAGATGTCGGTGTCCAGCAGGAACATCACAGAATGATGTCCCGCTCATCGAGGGGAGGCTGCTCCCTTTCGGGGAATGACCCGCGCTCGGGCGAGTCGAAGAAGGCGTCCCAGTCCTTTCCGCGGGGCCGCAGGATGACTTCCCGCCCGCGCTTCAGGACTTCCACCTCAAGCGCGTCAAAACGACAGGGCGCGGGCAGCCGGACCGCCTGGCTGCGGCCATTCCAAAAGATCTTGGCGACGCCTCGATAGGCAACTTCCTCCGGCATGGAACCCTCCCGGGAAGCTCTCCCGGACCATGGAATATATCACGGTATATACCACGGACGGAGCGCGGTCTGGCTCTCCGGGATGAATGCCGCCACTCCCGGTCGGCCATTCCCAGTTGGCCATTCCCGGTCGGCCGCGACCGCCGGGGCGACCGCGCGCTGCCCCCGAAGTAGCATCCGCCGCCATGCGCTTCGTCCTGCTCGGTCTTGCTCTCAGCCTGTTGCCGGCCCTCGCGGCTTCCGCGGAGGACGGGCAGGTTCTGGCCCGGACCACGGAATTGGACGGCCGAACGTACGGGTGGCAGGTCTTCGTCCCCGCCGCCGTGCTGTCCGGCGCCGAAACGAATCCCCCGGTCATCCTCTTCCTCCACGGCGGCGGGCAGGTGGGCTCCGACGGCGTGCGGCAGACCGAGATCGGACTGCCCGCCGTTCTTCGGGAACGGTCCGATTTCCCCGCGCTGGTGGTGATGCCCCAGTCGCCGCGAGGCGCCTGGTGGGGGACTCCCGAGATCGAACGGATGGCGCTCGCCACGCTGGATGCGGCGGTTGCCGAGTTCGGCGGCGATCCCGAGCGGACCTACCTCACCGGACTCTCGCTGGGCGGCTACGGGACGTGGGCTCTCGCCTTTCGCTACCCGGAGCGCTTCGCGGCCCTGGTTCCGGTCTGCGGCGGGATAACCACCTCGCGGACCCGGATGCCCGTGCCCGACTGGCATCCATCCGCTACTCACCCGGAAGACCCTTGGGCCGAAATGGCGCGGGGGGTTCGAGACATTCCGGTGTGGGTGTTCCACGGCGGAGAGGATCGGCGGGTACCCACCGAAGAGTCCCGGCGCATGGTCGCCGCGCTCGAAGCGGCGGGAGCGCAACCTCGTTACACCGAGTATCCCGGCGTCGCGCACAACTCCTGGATCCCGGCCTATCGCGAGGAGGGTCTCTACGACTGGCTCCTCAGCCAGCGCCGGAACGGGAACGCGCGCTAGCAAGTTGGTGGCGGCTCTCCCCTCGGGCTAAATGGGCCGCAGCCACATCCGCACCCGGCGGGACGCCGACACGGCCGGTTACGGGTTCATCCTGGAAGAGCTGGAGCGGCCGGTACACCCACACCGGCTGTTTGAAGGAAGCAGGCGAGACGCTCCGCTCGAGGTGGAGATCGGTTCGGGCAAGGGCTCCTTCCTGGTCGCCGAGTCCGAGATCCGCGCGGATGTCCTCTTTGTCGGGGTGGAACGGGCCCGGCGCTACTGGCTGTACGCCGCGGACCGGCTCCGCCGGCGGGAACGGCCGAACGCCCGGATCGTCCTGGGGGATGCTCGCGAGACCCTGGAAGCGCTGCTGGCAGGTTCGGTTGCCGGCCTGCATGCGTATTTCCCCGATCCCTGGCCGAAACGGCGGCACGCGCATCGCCGCCTGATTCAGCCGGACTTTCTCGCCGCCTGCGAACGGGTGCTGGCGCCGGGAGCTTCGCTGCGAGTGGTCACGGACGCCCCGGAGTACTTCGTCGAGATCGAGCGGGCGCTGGCGTCTTGGAAGAAGCTCGACCGCTGTCCCTACGATCCGCCGGCGTCCGCGCGCGAGGGGGAACGCGCAGGGTCCAACTTCGAACGGAAGTACCGGCTGGAAGGACGCCGGATCCAGGCCCTGATGGCCGTCCGCTCAGCGGACGAAGACGACGCTCTCGCGGACGAAGAGCGATGAGGCGAACCGCAGGAGCGCCCAGGCGGCGGCGAGGGCGATGAATCCGGCCAGCGCCAGTTCCCAGGTCGCGAGCGTTTCGCCGGCCATCACGTTCAGGATCATCAGATGCTGGCCGAGAATCGGGATGAAGGCCGTCCAGGTCCCCTGCTCCACCAAATTGAAGGTGACCGCGAAGAAAGGGATCATCGGGAGGAAGGCCACGTAGCCGAAATAGGTCTGCGCCTCCTTGTAGGACTTCGCGTAGGTCGAGACCACCACCTGCAGCGCCGAGCAGAAGAGCGCAAGCGGGAGGGCGGCAAGCGCCACGAGCGCCCAGTCACCGGCGCTCGGCGAGATGTTCAGCGCGCCCGGCATGAACCGCAGCACCACCACGCAGGTGCCGAGGCCGAGGAGCGTCAGGAAGACGGCGAAGGTCGCCGCCGCCGCCCACTTCCCGAGAATGAGGAAGCGCCCCGGAACCGCGTTCAGCAGCAGCGCCTCGATCGACCCCCGCTCGCGTTCGCCGGCAATGGCGTCCGAGGCGATCTGCATGCCGCCGAAGAAGGCGTTCATCAGGAGGAACATGGGGATGAAGCCGAGAGTGGAAAAGGCCGTCCGCCGCCGGGAACTGAAGACCTCCGCGCGCTCGACGGCAAGCGGACGGACGAGCAGCGGGCTCACCCCCCGGCTGATGAGGCGCAGGGCGGCGACCTCGCTCCCGTAACCCTCGAGCAGCCCCGTGACGCGGCGCGCCTTCGCCCCTGCTGCCGCCCGCGAACTGTCGGCGACCAGTTCCACTTCCGCGGGGCGTCCCTCTGCGAACCGCTCCTCGTAGTCCGCCGGGATCCGAAGCACCAGATCCACCTCGCGTTCCTGCACCGCGGACTCCGGGTCCTCGGGGGCCGGGGTCAGTTCGAGACCCGGCTGCCGTTCGAGCCATTCGACGAGCGCGGGAGCGTTTTCCCGGCCTTCCACCGGCACTTCCATGTTCCGCACCTCGTCGCGGATTCCCTCGCCGAAGCGGCCGATCAACAGCATCATGATCGGGAAGATGCTGATCGAAACCAGGACCGCAATGAAGGCCCGCCGGTCGCGGATCCCGTCGAGGATCTCCTTCCGGAAGACGGTGGCGGCGCCTCGCATCACGGCTAGCAGCCTGTGGTGGAACCCGGGTGAGCGCCGAGGCCGGCCAGTCTCCCGGTGGGGGCGAGGCGCCCGGCTGACAAGGCGCGTGAGGGAGGAGCCCCCACCGGGAGAACTGGCCCGAGTGTATTTCGACCGAAACGCAACGCAGAACGCCAGTTCTCCCGGTGGGGGGGCGAAGCGGAGTGGTTCAGCCGGGGCCCCCACCGGGAGAACTGGGGATCGCCGGCCGAGCCCCCACCGGGAGAACTGGGCCGCCTGGGTTTCACCACCGGCTGCTAGACCCTCGCTTCCTGGGGACCGGTGAGGCTGACGAAGGCATCCTCGAGGTCCTCACACCCCGCCGCGTCGCGGATCGCGTCGGGGGACCCCGAGGCGACCACCCGCCCGGCCGCGATGATCACGATCTGGTCGCAGAGGAGGGAAACCTCCTGCATGATGTGGCTCGAAAAGAGCACCGCGCAGCCCCCCGCCCGCAGCTCGCGGATCAGGTCCCGCATGCGCCGGGTGCTCATCACGTCCAGCCCGTTGGTCGGCTCGTCGAGGAGGACGTTTTGGGGCTCGTGGACCAGCGCCCGGGCGAGGAGCACGCGGGAGCGTTCTCCGTGCGAATAGCCCTTCGCCCGCCGGTCCACGAAGTCGTCCATCTCCAGCAGCCGGACGAACTCCGCGATCCGGGTCTCGGCTTCGTCTCGCGGAATACGGCGAAGCTGCGCGAAGTAGCGGATGTTTTCGCGGCCGGTCAGGCGGGGATACAGGGCGTGGGTGTCCGGGAGCGCGCCGATGCGCTCCTGCGCCGCCATCGTTTCCCGCTGGACGTCCACTCCATCCACGGCGACATCGCCCGCCTCCGGCGCCATCAGGCCGTACAGCATCCGCAGGGTGGTGGACTTTCCGGCCCCGTTCGGGCCGAGAAGACCCGTGATCGCTCCGTCTTCGGCGCGAAAGCTCACGTCCTCGACGGCCACCACGCTGCCGAAGGTCTTCCTGAGACCGGAGACCTCGATCACGGCTGCGAGTCCGATCTGGGAGCGCCGGGGCCGGTTGCCGACCTCCAGAAAGGAGGCCGGGAGATTCCGGACAGGCAATCGGCGTCCAGCGCGGCGGGATCGGCGGTATCGAGGAACTCCCCGATCAGTTCGGGAGCGCAGCCGGCCATCATGGCGCCGTGCCCCGTACCCGGGACGATGAGGTGCCGGGAATTCGGGAGGGTGGCGGCGGCATGGTCCCCCCAGCGCGGGGGGGTCACCGGATCCAGTTCGCCGGACAGGATCAGCACCGGCGCGTCGGACGCGACGGGCTCCCGGTAGCCGGGCGGGATCTCGCCGCGCGGCCAAACGGCGCACGCCTCCTGCATCTGCTCGGCCATGAGCGTGTCAAGGAAACTCTCCTCGGCGGCCTGCGCCGCTTCGTCCGCGGTGAGGAAGGGGACGTCCTCGGCGCACAGCACCGACAAGAACATGCCGATGGCGAGCTGGGGCCCCGCGACGGGATCGGCGAACACCAGGATGGGGCCGAAGTCGCCGTCGAGCGCGCTCTCGACCATCAGCGGGATGATCGAGGTGCTCGCCGGGTTGTAGAGAACGGCCCGCAGCACCCCGGCCACCAGTTCGCGTCCGATGGCGATCTCCTGCCAATCTCCGGTCCGGGGATGACGGACGCGGTAGCTCGGAGGCGGATCCTGATCGAGGCTCGCGAGCAGCATCTCGATGGAAATCGCGAGGTCCGGAAAGCGGGCGTCGCACGCGGCGTCCGCGGCACAGGATTCGATGAGCAGGGTCAGGGCCCGCTGGCCGTCCTCCGCGAAGTACAACGGGATCCGCATATCCACCGGGGCCACCCCGTCGAGGATTGCCGTGCGGACGCTCTCGGGGTGGCGCCGGAGGAAGACGGTGGCCGCGCGGGTGCCGTAGGAGCCGCCCCAGACATTGATTGGTCCGTAGCCGAGAGCCACCCGCACCTCTTCGAGATCGTCCATGGCGACGGGCGTCGTGTAGTGCTCCGGGTCCGCGTCCAGCGAGTCGAGGCACTCCCTCCAGTCCGCTTCCGACAACTCTTCGGGAACGCTGTCGAAGTAGGTGACCCGCTCCTCGAGGAAGTCGCAGGTCAGCGGATTGGAGTCTCCGGTCCCCCGTTGGTCCACGAACACGAAGTCCCGGCGAAGGAACAGGTCCGGAACGGCCCGCCGGAGGAGAGGGGCGAGTTCGGTGGCTGCCTGTCCCGGCCCCCCGGCCAGGAAGAACACCGGGTCCGGCTCGCCGCCCTGCTCGCCGGCCGGCACCACGAGGATGTTCAGCGCGACCGTCCTTCCCTCGGGGTTCCCCCGGTCCTCCGGGACCTCGAGCGTTCCGCAGAGACCACCTTCCACGCCTTCGCCGGGAGGGCAGGGGGAGACGATGCTCTCCGCCTCCGCGCCTTCTGCGTCCGGCTCTTCCGAGGTGTCGGATCCAACCCGGTAGAGGGTCAGGATCCCCAGCGTGCCCAGTCCGGCCAGGAGACGCCAACGGCGTGGGAACTTTGGCACCTGGATCAATCCTAACCCGCTCTCCATCCAGCGATTACTACGACCGTTCCCTCCAGGGGTTCCCGGGAGAGCTCACCCGGGACGCGAGCGCCCGTCAGGCGAACCAGCTCTTGCGCGACCGGGGATGTTCGGATCTGAGCGCCTGTACCACGTCGAGGCGGGCGGCGGTGGCGGCCGGCTGGAGGGCGGCCGCCACCACCGCCGCGAAGAGCAACAGCGGAACCAGGGCGTACACGGTGGGGTCCAGCGGGGTGATCTCGAAGAGGAGCGGGCTCAGCTCGCTTTGGACGACGCGCACCAGGAAGAAGACGAGGAGCAGCCCCGGCAAGAGACCGAGCGCGGCGATCCGGAGGGCGTCTCCGAGCACCAGGCGGCGGATGTCCCTGGGGGTGGCGCCGAACGCCATCCGCACGCCGTGCGCGGGAATGCGCGCGTTCGCCTGGAACCCCACCACCCCGAAGACACCCCAGGCGGCGAGGAGGGCCGCGGCGATGGCAAAGGCGCCGAGGAGGAGCGCGTAGAGCCGGGGTTGGGCGACCGATTCACGGATGCGGTCCCCGAGAGTACGTGGGTTCAGGGCGGCGAGTTCGGGATCCACCTCCTTGAGTCGCGCCGCCGCCGCCTGCATCACCGAGGCGCCGGCCGCATGGCGGAGGACCACGCTCATGTTGGTGACCTCACGGGGGGCGGGCACCCGGGCGTCCCCGATCAGGCGGTAGAGGATCGGTTCCGGCGGACTGTCCACGCCTTCTTCGTACACGTCGCCGACCACGCCGACGATCTCCCCCAGACCCCGCAGTTCCAGACCCACCGGCGGATCGGAGAGGTAGCGCTCGACGAGGCTCCGGTTCACGATGGATATTCCGCCCGGGTTGGCGCGGTCCGTCTCCTCGAACGCCCGGCCCTCGCGCAGGGGAATGCCCATGGCGCGGAAATATCCGGGCGAGACGCGGCGGAGCAGGGCACGGGGAACCTGGTTGGGATCCGTGATCGGATCCTCGCTGATCCGCTGGAAGCCGATCACCGCGCGTTCGCCGCTCAGCGGCAGGGTGTCCACGATGCCCGCCTGCGTCACCCCGGGCATCGCGCCCAGCGACTCGCGGATGCGGTCGAGCACCGCCGTCTGCGCTTCCGGATCCGGATACCGGCTGGCCGCGAGCTGGACTTCGAAGGCCACGGTGTTCGCGGGCTCGTAGCCGGGTGGCGCGCTGACGAGGGCCAGGAAGCTCCGGGTCAGCAACCCCGCGCCGATCAGCAGCGGCAGCGCCAGGGCCAGTTGGAGGGCGGCGAACAGCCCGCGGCGCCCCACCCCGCGGGTGCTGCCGCCGAGGGCAGTGGACTCACCGCGGGCCGAAGCGTCGAGGGCCGCCGAGGGGTCCCGGGAAGAGGCGCGCAGCGCCGGCAGCGTTCCGAACACCAGCGCCGCCAGGCCGGCGATCCCGAAGGTGAAGGCGACGACCCGGGCATCCACCCCGGCGGCCGCCAGTTGCGGCAGGCCGAGCACGGTGAGCGAACGGACGATTCCGGCGCCTCCCACGGCCAGCAGCACCCCCAGGGTCCCCGCCGCACCGGCGAGCAGCACGCTCTCCGCGAACAGCCGCTTGAGCAGCCGCGAGCGGCCGGCGCCCAGCGCGCTCCGCACCGCGAGTTCGCGCTGGCGCCAGGCGGCCCGGGTGAGCAGGAGGTTGGCCACGTTGCCGCACACGATGAGCAAAACGAGCACGGTGACCCCGAAAAGCGCGATCAGCGGTTGGCGGATGCGCCGGGTGGATCGCTCGGTGAACGAACTCAGGTGCACCGTCACCCCCTCGTTCATCATGCGCTGGATGTCGCTCTCTTCGCTCAGCCGGGCAATCAGGGCCGCCGCTTCGGCTTCCGCCTGCTCGATGCTGACGCCGTCCCGCAGCCGGCCGACCACCTGCACGAGTTCGAGCCGCACCTGCCCCGGCTGAAGATTGGCGGCTGGCTCCGTCGGGTAGGGGAGGTAGATCTCGGTGGTCGGGGTCGGGAATCCGAAGTCGCGCGGCGCGATTCCGATGACCTCGACATCGCGGTCGTCCAGGCGCAGCGTTTGGCCCACGACCGCCGGGTCGCCGCCGAACTCCCGTGTCCAGAAGGCGTGACCGAGGACGGCGACCGCGTCGCGTCCCGGCGTCGCCTCTTCGGGGCGGAAGGCGCGTCCCAGGTGCGGTGAAACGCCCAGGATCTCGAAGAGCTCCGGTGAGACCTGCTCGGCGGACAGGGGGCGCGGCTCACCGGGCGCCCCGGAGAGCCCGCGGTAGGCGACCGGCCGGTCGCCGTACATCGCCATCCCGTCGAAGACGGTGTTGGCGTCCCGCCACTCCCGGAAGTGGTCGGTCGAAAAGGCCGCCACTTCGTCCGGAATCATTAGCCGCGGGCGCCGCTCCCCAACCTGCACCAGACGTTCGGGCTCGGCGTACGCCGGAGCCTTGAGCAGGACCCCGGATACCGCCGAGAACACGGTCGAGGTCGCCCCGATGCCCAGGGCGAGCGGGACGCACACCAGCAGGGCGAACCCCGGCCGCTTGGCGAGGCTCTTCAGCGCCTCGGTGAATTCGTGAAGCATCGTGGTCGGCGGTCCCCTCGGGTACTGCGCGGATTGTCGCCCAAGTGAGAACGTGCGCCACGCCGGGCCGTTCCCGGCAGGGCTGGGAACTCCGGCCAGTCCTCCCGGTGGGGGCCTTCAGACCGGCGGAATCGCGTATAGCTGAGCAAAAAAGTCACGGGGACGGCTTGGAACGCCGACCTCCGGCCAGTTCTCCCGGTGGGGGCCGGCACAGCCCGCCGAAGGCGGGCGTCGGGAAGGACTCCGATCCGCGGGACGGCCCATCCCCAGGCAGCTTCAGGGTGCGAATACGCGACCGGCGAACCTGCCCCTACCGACTGCTATGGTCGCGACCGGTCCCGAGATGCGTTCGGGAAAGGAGCGGGTCATGAACATGAAAGCCATCGCGGGATGTGCGGTCGCGGTCGTGCTTGCGTTTGTTGCCGGACGGGTCTCCGGCGGCGCCCAGGATGAGGGTCCCGCGCCGAGTTGCGACATGTGCGATGCGGACTTCGTCCCCGCCGAGGAGCTTGAGTCCTACGAGCGGGTCGCCGACGCGACCGGGCTGACCGATCTGCAGGTCCGCTCCGTGGACATCGGGAAGGCGAATGTCCAGATCGCGCTCGTGAAGCGGGGCGCCCTCGAGGCGCCGCGACCGCACTCGGTCGCCGAACACGACCTCGTGACCGAGGTGTACTACGTGCTCAGCGGTTCGGGAACGAACCTCACCGGGCCGGACCTCGTGGACAAGCGCCGGCGCCCGGCCGACAACCGGGCGGTGCAGTTCCTGAACGGGCCGGGAAACAACGCCGCCGAGGTGCGGGACGGGGTGACCTTTGAGCTCACCGCCGGCGACATGCTGGTCGTTCCCGCCGGGACCGGCCATCAGTTCACCCGGATCGAGGACCACATCACCTACCTCATGGTCCGGGTGGATCCTGACAAGGTGGTGCCGCTGCAGGACGCGGAGGCGTCGCGGGCGTATCTGGCCCGGAACGGCCAGTAGCGCGTGGCGCCGATGCCGGGCGGGGGTCAACACTTCTCCGGCTCAAGCCAGCGGAAGAAGGCCGGGAGTTCGCCCCACATGTCGTCGAGCGAGGGGACCACGGCCATCTGTCGGTCCAGCATGTGCCTCCACTCGGACTTGAGTTCGCCCAGCGTCTCCGCAGCGCGGACGGATTCGAGGTTCGGAACCGGAATCCCTTTGTGCGCGCACTTCCGCGCCAGCACCGGTCGGACCTCCGCCGGGTCGGGCCGAACCTCCGGTCTGCGGAACACGCTGACGAGGTCGTAGAGGTCCCGCGGGCGTCCCCGCTCTCCCATTGCGCGGATCTTCTCCGCGAATACTTCAACCAGCGGGTAGCACAGCACCGTCGCCGGCGGGGGAAGCTTCTCTCCGTAGTCCTGGAGCACAGTTCTCCATTCCGGCTCCAGGGCGAGGAGTTCCTCGCCGCTGAGATCCAGAATCAGCCGGGTCGGCATGCGGGCACGGCGCGGACCGGTGTAGTAGATGCGGCCCCGGGCGAAGTTCCTTCCCCGGTGGAGGTCCACCCGCGGTTCGGCGACGGCGAAGTCGAGTCCGGAGGCATCGCTCACCCGCTGCAGCAGCGGCCGCAGTATCGGGAGCACCGCTTCCGGCGCGACAGGACCACCCTTCCGGACGGTGAAGTCGAGATCCTGGGAAAACCGATGGTCGCCGAGGTAGCACTTCTTGAGGCAGGTCCCGCCCTTGAACACCCAACGCTCCCGGAGCGTTTTGTCGGAGCCGATTCCCCACAGCAGCCAGCCGAGGACATAGTCGTTCTCCACGACAACATCTCCGACACCCCACTCCTGCACGCCGAGTCGGAGGCGCGCCCTGGAAATCATGAGTCGTGGGGGGCGATGGTGGAGTTCACGATCAGGCGCCAACGCTTCACCGGCCGCCCGATATCGGGACCGCCGGGATAGAGGCGGACGACTCCCTGACTCATGCGGCGCGCGCAGGTCTCCAGCACCTCGGGCGCATCGATCTCCAGTTTCTCGATCAGGTAGCCGAGCCGCTTGTAGAGCGACCGGTTGCCGAACCGCTCGATGTACTCGAGCAGGCGTTCGTCGTTTCGCAGTTCCGCGAACAGAAAGAAGTTCTGGACCGTGTCCGCCACTTGTCGTATGCCGCCGCCCATCGCGGGATCGTCCAGGGTGTCCACGATGGTGCGGGCCGGGTCCGAGAACTCGACCCTCAGATCCTCGTCCCAGCCCAACCGGGTCCCGAACAGCCGCTTCGGGGCGATTACCTTGACCTCGTACTGCACGCCCTGGATTGTGGGTCGGCGATTCCGGGTCCACCGGGTGCTGAGCACCATTACATTGCGGAAGAACTGTTCCGTCAGGCCCCAGTAGGACGCGGCGGTGAAGCCCCCGAGGTAGCAGGGGGCGAAGATCCGGTATGCCTTGGCCCACATTCTCTCCCGACCGACGGGACCGGCGGCTTCGAGTGGCGCCCGGTCGTAGATGCCGGGCCGGATCCGGACAAGCCAGCCCTGCGCGGCCAGGTAGGCCAAAAACCGCCGGGTGCGGGCCGCGTCGGTGTCCAGGACTTCGGACGCGTCGCCGACCGTGAACGGCCCCTCGACCCCCTGGAGCAGCCCGGCGAGCCGGTGCCGATTGCGGGCACTGATTCCCTGTCCGGTGACCGTCTCGGAAAACATTATTGCGTTTCCTTCCATCCGATGGAATCTAGCGCAATATGAATTGTCAGATCTTGTGGTTGGCCGTTCCTGATATCGGACAATAGAATTGCAATTTATTCCATTAGATGGAACGAAATACAATATGGATAACTGGCAGATTCACCGCAGTCCGCCGGGGTCCGGGAAGGCGTCGAGCGGACTCGGGTAGCGGTCCAGCAGCCCGGGCTCCGCCATCAGCGCCTCGATGGCGTCCATCTCCATCGGAACGAACTCCGAGATGTTTTCGGCGCCGTTTTCGGTGACGACGATGACGTCCTCCAAGCGTAGGTAGATCCGGTCTTCGGGCACCCGGAACTGCGGCTCGATGGTGAACACCATGCCGGGGGTGAGCGTCCCGTCCGCATTGCCGACATCGTGGACCGCCATCCCCACCCCGTGACCCATCCCGTTCGGGCGGCCGGCGGCGCGGCGGCGGTAGGCGGCCACGAAGGCTTCCGCCGCCGGCCGGTAGTGGGGTTTCGTGAACGGCCAATCGCGCACGATCTCCTCCATGCGGGTGGCTGCCTCCCCCATCACCGTCGCCGCGTCACCGGGCCGGATGGCGTCGAGGATCGCCTGGTAGCAGGCGAGATAGAAGCCGTAGAGATCGCGCTGCCACTCGTTGAAGACCCCGTTCACCGGCCACATGCGGGTGACATCGCTCGTGTAGTAGCCGACATCGGGCGCGTAGTCCATCAGGATCAGCTCGCCGTCCTCGAGCCGGCTCGCTCCCCGGTGATAGTGCGGATACCAGGCGTTCGTTCCGGTCGCCACCAGCGAGTAATAGGCGTCCGACTGGGCGCCGTCCCGGAAGAAGAAGAACTTCCCGACGGCGTCGAGTTCCCGTTCGTAGATCCCGGGGGCGGTGGAGCGCATGGCCTCCATGAGCGCGAACCCGGAAAGGCGGGTGGCTTTGGTGATGAGGGCGATCTCGCGTTCGCTCTTGACCAGCCGCACCCGGTCGAGCACCGGGGTCAGATCGCTAATCTCCAGACGCGGGAACCGTCCCTCGAGGCGGGACACGAAGATCGCTTCGCGCGAGGGGCGCGCGTCCCAGGGGTCGTTCGCGATGTCGGAGTTGCCGCGGGTCGCGAGGTCCCGGCTCATCGCCGCGAGTTCGGCGGGGGCGAGGGGGGTGTGGACCACCGGCGGATTCGGACTCCAGGCGAGGCGGGCGAGGTGGTCGCTAAGCGCCCAGCTCGGGTGCACCTCGGCCACGCCGGTCTTCTCGCGGGCGAGGTCGGCGTCGTCGGAAGTCAGGAGGCGTCCCTCCGACGATTCGCGGCGGTCGTTCTGCGGCGGCAGGTAGAGCGACGAGCGGCCCGTGGTGGCGTTCAGCACCAGGTAGGCGTGGGGCGTCTCCACTCCGCTCAGGTAGTAGAAGGAATTGGTCTGCCGAAAGCGGACGTACCCGAGGGGGGACGGCGCCCCCTGGAGCAGCGCGATCGCTCCCGGTCCGATCGCGTCCATGACGGCCCTCCGGCGCGCCCGGAACTCGGCGGCAGGGAAGTCCTCGGTAAAGATCGGCGCGTCCTGCGCTGCGGCGGGGCCGCCGGCGAAAACGAGCAAGAGCGGAATGAAAAAGCGTCGGGAGAGCATGGCGTTCAGGGACTGTATGGGAACGCCGGTGTTCACACCGGCACCGCCCGCCGGAGGCGGGCGAAGCGCTTCCCCCAATGCGACATGTTCGGGCCGGCTTCGCTAGTGCGACATGTTGATTCCAGCCGGCTTCGCTGATTCCGGCCGACTCTGCTAGTGCGACATGTTCGTGCCGGAGACCCCGCTAGAGCGACATGTTGATTCCGGCCAGCTCCGCTAGAGCGACATGTTCGTGCCGGAGACCCCGCTAGAGCGACATGTTGATTCCGGCCGACTCCGCTAGAGCGACATGTTTGGGGCGGGAGACCCCGCTAGAGCGACATGTTCGGGCCGGGAGACCCGGCTAGAGCGACATGTTGATCCCGGCCGGCGTTGCTATTGCGACATGTTCGTGCCGGAGACCCCGCTAGAGCGACATGTTGATTCCGGCCGGCCCTGCTAGAGCGACATGTTCGGGTCGGGAGACCCCGCTAGAGCGACATGTTGATTCCGGCCGGCTTCGCTAGAGCGACATGTTCGGGGCGGGAGACCCCGCTAGTGCGACATGTTGACTCCGGCCGGCTCCGCTAGAGCGACATGTTCGGGTCGGGAGACCCGCTAGAGCGACATGTTGATTCCTGCCGGCCGCTAGAGCGACATGTTCGGGTCGGGAGACCCCGCTAGAGCGACATGTTGATTCAGGCCGACCCCGCTAGAGCGACATGTTGCTTCCGGCCGACCCCGCTAGAGCGACATGTTCGGGCCGGGAGACCCCGCTAGAGCGACATGTTGGTTCCGGCCGGCTTCGCTAGAGCGACATGTTCGGGTCAGGAGACCCTGCTAGAGCGACATGTTGACTCCGGCCGGCTTCGCTAGAGCGACATGTTCGGGCCGGCCGGCCCCGCTAGAGCGACATGTTGATTCCAGCCGGCTTCGCTAGAGCGACATGTTCGGGCCGTCCGACCCCGCTAGAGCGACATGTTGATTCCGGCCGGCCCTGCTAGAGCGACATGTTCGGGCCGGCCGGCCCCGCTAGAGCGACATGTTGACTCCGGCCGGCTTCGCTAGAGCGACATGTTCGGTGCGGGAGACCCGCTAGAGCGACATGTTCGTCCCGGCCGACCAACGCCGTCCCGAGAGCCCGGAGCGCAGGTGCGCGTTAGCCTTTCTTTGAACCAGAGAATGAGCAAGCAAATGAACGGGGCACCCCAATCCGGATCGCAGTCGTCCCTTCCCCAGCCCGGCGTGCTGGCCGAAATCCCGTCCCACGCGCGCTACCTCACCTTCCGCCGCCGCCCCTCGGCGCCTAGCCCGCGCGAAGCCCTCGAGCGGCTCGCGGACCCCCATCCCGGACTGCCGCTCGTCTTCGGCCTCGGCGTCTCGCTGGTGCGCGAGCTGGGGGCCGAAGTCCCCGGACTTCGGGACTTCCCGGCGTCCAGCGGACCCGGATTCAGCGTTCCTGCGACCCCGGCTGAGCTCTGGGTCTGGCTCCGGGGCGAGGAACGGGGCGAACTCGTCCACGAGACGCGCCGGGTGGAAAAGGCGCTTTCGGGCGCCTTCGTCCTCGACTCGGTGGTGGATGCCTTTCGCTACCGGACCGGACTCGATCTCACCGGCTACGAGGACGGAACCGAGAACCCGAAGGGCGATGCCGCCGCCGAGGCCGCGGTCGTCTCCGGTCGCGGCCCCGGACTCGACGGATCCTCCTTCGTGGCGGTGCAGCAGTGGGTCCACGACCTCGACCGTTTCGAATCCTTTTCCTCGCAGACAAAAGACCACATCATCGGCCGGCGAAAGAGCGACAATGTGGAACTCAAGGACGGGCCGGACGCGGCCCACGTGAAACGCACCGAACAGGAAGTCCCCGACCCGCCCGCCTTTCTGCTCCGCCGCTCCATGCCCTGGGCGGACGCGCAGCGGGCCGGTCTCGTGTTCGTAGCCTTCGGCAGCACGCTCGACGCCTTCGAATACCACCTCGCCCGGATGGTCGGGGCCTCGGACCGGATCGTGGACCATCTCTTCCGGTTCACGACGCCGGTGACCGGCGCGTACTTCTGGTGTCCCCCGATCCGGGACGGGCGCGCCGATCTGAGCCTCCTCGGCTGATTCGTCCGGCGGACGCGCCAGGCTCCGGGACGGCCATCCGGCCGGCGTGAAACCCATGCTGACCCGGCGCCTCGCCGCCGAATTCCTCGGGACCGCGGGGCTCCTCGTCGCCATCATCGGCTCCGGCATCATGGCCGACAACCTGTCGGGCGGGAACGACGGCGTCGCGCTCATCGGCTGCACTGCCGCTATCGGCGCCGCTCTCGTGGTCCTCATCTGGCTGTTCGCCCCGGTCTCGGGTTGTCACATCAATCCCGCCGTCACCCTGGCGTTTCTGCTGCGGCGGGAGATCTCCGGCCGGGACGCCGGGCTCTACGTCGTCGTGCAGGCCGCGGGCGGCCTCGTCGGGATGGCGGTCACCCACCTGATGTTCGACCTGCCGCTCTTGCAGGCCGCGACCCAGGTCCGGACCGGCCCCGGCCAGTGGGTCTCCGAAGTCGTGGCCACCTTCGGTCTGATCCTGACCATCTTCGGCTGCATCAAGGTGAGGCCGCAGGCGGTGGCCGCCGCAGTGGGCCTCTACATCTTCGCGGCCTGCTGGTTCACCGCCTCGACCTCGTTCGCGAATCCGGCGGTCACCCTGGCGCGGAGCTTCACCGACACCTTCTGCGGGATCCGTCCGCTCGACGCCCCGGCGTTCGTGCTGATGGAGATCCTCGGGGCGGCGATCGCGACTCCGTTTGCCGCCTGGCTCTATCGCGATAGCCAGCGGGCGGACTCCTCAGAAACCTGAGGTGAGCGACCCTCCGGCGAAGCCGACCGAGGTCGGCTCCCGGATCAGGAGCCTGGACGTGCTGCGCGGTTTCGCGCTGCTGGGCATCCTGGTGATGAACATCCAGCTCTTCGCGATGCCGATCGCGGCGTACGGCAATCCGACGGCGTGGGGCGACCTCTCGGGGATCAACCTCGGCGTCTGGACCCTGAGTCAACTGCTCGCCAGCCAGAAGTTCCTCACGCTCTTTTCCCTGCTGTTCGGCGCCGGGATCTGTCTTTTTGCCGACCGGATCGAGGCGCGGGGCGGGCGGCCCGCGGTCTGGCACTACCGCCGCATGGGCTGGCTGCTGGCGTTCGGACTGGCCCACGCCTACCTCCTCTGGGTCGGCGACATCCTGGTGCTGTACGCGATCTGCGGCTCTCTTGTGTATCTAGCGCGGCGCTGGCGGCCCCGGACGCTGCTGGTCGCCGGGTTGGCGCTCTTCTCGGTGACCAGCCTGCTGGTTCTGCTCCTCGGCGCCGCCCTTCTGGTCCCGGGCGTCCCGGAGGAGGTAACCCAGGAGATCGAGAACGAGTGGACTCCGGATCCCTCCGCACTCGACGCCGAGATCGCGGCCTACCGAGGCGGGTGGAGTGGGCAGCAGCCGCTGCGGATGGAGCAGGCGCTCGGCGTCCAACTCGGCACTTTCTTCAGCGTGTGGTTCTGCGGCGGCCTGATGCTGATCGGCATGGCTCTTTACAAGTGGGGAGTCCTGAGTGCGGCGAAGGACGACCGCTTCTACCGGAGACTCGCCGTGTATGGACTACTCGCCGGTGCGCCGGTAGTCGGTTTCGGGATCTGGTGGAACTTTTCGGGCGACTGGAGCTGGCAGCGCTCGATGTTCTTCGGTGAGCTGTTCAACACGTGGGGATGCGTCCCGATGGCGCTCGGGTATCTGGGCCTGGTGATGCTCGCCGTCCGGCGGGGATTCCTCCCGGGCCTCCAGGCCCGATTGGCGGCAGTGGGCCAGATGGCCTTCACGAACTACCTGCTCCAGACGGTGCTCTGCACCTCGATCTTCTACGGCCACGGACTGGGGCTCTACGGGAGCGTGGAGAGGTACCAGCAGATTCTTGTCGTCTTCGCGGTGTGGGCGCTCCAGTTGTGGTTGTCGCCGATCTGGCTGCGCCGGTTCGCCTACGGGCCTTTGGAATGGCTGTGGCGGGCGCTCACCTACTGGCGGCTGCCGGGGTTCACTCGGAGTTCTTCGACCGCCTGAAGCAGGGAACGCCGGTGTTCACACCGGCACCGCCCGCCAGAGGCGGGCGCATCATTCGGTCGGCAGAGGCAGGAGCAGTTGCCGCTCGAGGAGGCTGCGGAAATGCGCAACCACTGCCCCCGCGAACACCCGGTCCCGCAACAGGACACCCATCTCAATGTTCCGGTCGAGCGCGGCCTCCGTGAGGTTTGCTGAAGTGAGGAATGCCAACTCGTCATCCACGACGAGCGCCTTGGCGTGGAGGACACCTTTCGGATCGTCCGGCGCGAGTGAACGCGGGTCGTAGAGCACCCGCGGTTTTCGCGTCCCCGGCCAATCCTTGTTCCAGAACCGGTCGGCGAAGCAGCGCACCATATCGTCTGCCCGGGTCGTGTCCCCGCGTTTCCGCTCGATGTTGAGCAGTAGGGTGACTGCCAGGTCCGGTGACTAAGCCGGGCACGGGCTGGACGGGCCGCGACGTGCTCGCGCCGATCCCGTGGGGGACCTGCCGCGTTCAGCGAGTTCTGGGCAGATAGATGAAAGCGTCCAGCAGGGCGACGCGCATGGACCAGGCTTCTTTTTCCATCGGGCTACCGAATCCGGATTTGGGCTTGCCGAACCAGGGCTGTTGGTGGATGCGTTGGAGCAGCCTCCCGTAGGACTTCGGGTCTGTGAATCTGATGGGCGCTTTGGCCCCGTAGGTGGCCAAGGCGTGCTCCGAGGGGCTGTTCAGGGAGACGCAGCAGTCGGGGCGGGCGAGGGTCAGGAGGCGGGTGGCGCGAGCGGGCCCGATCCTGTCGAGCTGTCTGAGGCTGGCGTACGCGGAGGTGGCGGTCTTGAGGAACGCAGAGTTTTCTACGGCGATGACGCTCTTGACGGTGGTCTCGATACTTCGGCGGGTGGTGGGGTGTCCGAAGACAGGTCCGATGGCGAAGCCGAGCAGGTTGCCGAGCAGAGCCCAGTCGTCGTCGTCCGGGGCCGCGCACCCGAGAAGGCGCTTCTGGTGGACGGGGTCGAAGCGGGACCAGTCCTGGCTCATGGTGGGGCGGAGTTTCCGGATCACGCCGACCCAACTCTTGCCCGGGGGGAAGATCGAGAAGTCTTCCGGACTCTGTTTCCACCAAGCGTCGCACTCTTGGAGGGCCTGCCAGTAGTCGGCCCAGGGGACGTCGAGAGGGATAGGGGGGCGGTTGGGTGGGTAGGCCCCGGCGGGGTGCGTTTCCACCATCTCTTCGAGCTCGACGATGGCCCTGCGCGTCTCGGTGTTCGGCACCTTCAGCTCGAGTGGAAAGGCCTGATCGGCGGCGATGCGGTGGAACAGCAGCCGCACGGCGTCGGCGGCCGTCAGTCCCATCGCTGTGAGCGCCTCGGTCGCTTTCCGCTTCAACTCGGTGTTCACGCGCACATGGAGCATGGTGCTTCTTATCTTCATCATGGATTTCGATTGTATCGCAATTGAGATTGACGCAACCCCGGATATTGAATCCGGAAACCATCCGGTGGTGTGGTTTCCAGATGTCCAGTCCGTCGAGAATCCGTACTTCGCACCTTCGAGTGAACCGCCACCACACGCGAAAGGCGGCGAAACAGTGCGGCGCCCGTGCGTGTCTCGTACTTTCCCGACCTCAGATGGAACGACCGCGGAGAGCGCGCCCGGCGAACCTAGAATCCACGCTCACGTGAGAAGAAACCACCACTCGCAGATCGGGAACGCCTCAGGGAGTGCCGGACGCCAAGTCACGGGATGTCCGTAATGCTGCGGAATTTCCACTTCTTCGATCGCGGCAAGATCTTCAGCGAATCGGACAGGAAATCGTGATCCTGCCCACCGAGCACCTCCGTCCGGAGAGTTCGCTCCTCGGCGTCGGGGCCGAGATTCTGGACAACCTCAGGGGCCCAGTGAACGTGTCCACGCTCTGGGACCGAGTTCGCGCACGAACGGTGCAGTCGCGCACCGCGCCGATCACGTATGCGTGGTTCGTGCTCGCTCTCGACCTTCTCTACCTGAGATGGGTGCGGTGGAACTTCAAGGCGGTGTACTCGGGCGGGCGATCCCTGGCAGCAACCTAGCCGACACACATGTCAGCGCGCAGAAAAAGAAACAAGCGGAACGTCCGTCGTAGTCGAAGGCAGCCACACGCTGACCGCGCGCCGAGGATTAGGCCTCCTCAAACGTTAGGTGACCGATCCCCCGTCGCTGAGAGCCTCGATAGTTCCCAGTGGGACGCCTTGCGCCAAGGCGCTCGGAATGTGGCAGGCGTACGCTACCAGTTGGCCGTGACGGCTCTTCTCCTGGCAGAGTCCCGCCGAGGAGAATTGCCCTTCCTTCAAATCGTTCCGGAGGGCATCGAAGACATCGACTGTCCGCTGCCGCACCTCGACGAGCTGGCCGACTTCGGGGGGGTATCGGGGAGGCGGAGATTGGAATCGGCTTCAAGCACGGGGAATGCGTGCGGATCGTATCTGCCGAAAACACCCGAATGGGCTGTCATCCGAGATGCTCGGTCGGACGCGCGGATGGTCAGGTCGGACTGCGGAGTGGTCCGTGTTTCGCCAGCCTTTGGCTGGCGATGCCGCGTCGCGCAGCGGTGCCGGTGTGAACACCGGCGGTCCCTTGCCCGCGGCCCCTGCCTACGGCGACCCGGACCGTTCGGGCACCAGGTGCGCGATGCTGTTCGCGTAGTAGTTCACGAAATGGCGGCGTGGCTCGTGGATCGTGAGCTTTTCGCGCTCGGCATTCACCATCTGTCGCTGGACCAGGAGCTGCACCCCGAGTTCGACGGCCGGCTCCCAGTCCTCGGGAGGGATGTCCGGCTCACCGGGGCGGTTCGCTATCGTCTCGAGGATCTCGAAGGCGGCGGCACGCGCCGCGGCCCGCGTGATTCCCTCTTCTCCCCCGTCCCGGATGACCGTCGCCATCAGCGGGACCGGCAGCACCGGCATGATTTCGGCGATGCGTTCCATGAGGTGCTCGGCGAGACGTCCGACCTCCCGGAAGCGCTGCCGGCGGTCGGCTTTCCGGGGATCGAAGTCCCGGCTCGCGAGCCAGTCCCGGAGCGATACCGGTTCGCCCACGCTGAGGGTGGCGTAGCCGAAGGGCCGCCAGCGGTGGTTGAGGCGCAGCCAGAGCTGGTGGCCGAGAAAACCGGCGGTGGCTCGCCACGACCCGGTCCGGGTCGCCCGCTTCCCCTGCGCCTTCATGATCTGGAGGTTCTCGTCCTCGATGACCCGGTCGTAGTTCACCGCCACCGGGACGAACGCCACGTCGCGCCGCGACTCCGGATCGAAGGCCCGGACGGCGTAGTCCAGCAGGCCGAGGCGGGGACTCCCCAGCTTCCCGTCATCGGAAAAACGGCCCTCGATGAAAAACGCCTGCGGGACTCCGGCGCGCGTCGCGGCCTTGACGTGGGCGGCGAGGACGGCCCGGTAGAGCGGATTGCCCGACCCTCGCCGGACGAAGAAGCCGCCGAGGGCGCGGAGCAGCCCTTCGAGTGGCCAATAACGCGCCCATTCGCCCACCGCGAACGAGAGGATGGCCCGGTCGGCGAGCGAAGTGGCGGCGATCACGTAGTCGAGATTGCTGCGGTGATTGAGGACGAAAACCGGCGTTGAGGTCCTGGCCGCCCGCACGATCGCATCCTCGTCGAGGTACCGCACCCGGACCCGGAAGAGCCGGAGCATCCACCGCTTCAGGGGTCCGTGGATGAGGCGGAAGGAGAAGCCGCCGCTCAGCGACGGAACGATCTCCCGGGCGTATTCCCGCGCCTCGACCAGGGCGTCGCACTGGTCGGTACCGCTCCGCTCGGTCTCCTGGAGGATCGCCTCCTGAACGAGCGGGTCCACCATCAGCAGGTCCGCGGTGCTCGTGGGTTTCAGGAGCTGGAACGCCGAAGGCTGGATGGCCAGCCGGCCCTGCGCGTCATGGAACGCGTGGGTGTTCCGCCGCTCTCGGCGCCGCTGCCAGAGAGGTCGGACGAGCAGTCCGTAGAGGCAGCCGGCCGAAAGCAGTGCGAGGACGATCAGCGGGACGGAAATGGGTTGGAGCACTGGCTGCCCTGTTTACCCTCCGTGCGTCAGCCGAATTCCGGGATCCGGACCGCTGCCTCGATGCGGCCCAGGAGTTCCGCCCGGCGTGAGGCGAGGGCTTCCGCGAGGTGCTCCAGCGGCACGATTTCCGCGGATTCCCCACCCCGCACCCGAACTTCCACGCCGCCCCGGTCCAGGGACCGGCGGGAGATCACCACCCGCAGCGGAATCCCGATCAGATCGGCGTCCGCGAACTTCACCCCCGCGCGCTCGTCCCGGTCGTCGAGCAGTACTTCGAATCCCGCTTCCTCGAGACTGTCGTGCAGACGTTCCGCCTGCCTGGCGGCTTCATCCTGCGCGGCCGAACGTCCGGCGAGCGGAATGAGGTGGACGTCATAGGGAGAGACGCTCATCGGCCAGCAGAGGCCGTTCTCGTCGTGATGTTCTTCCGCCACACATGCCAGCAGGCGTCCCGAGCCGATGCCGTAGGAGCCCATCCAGATCGGGCGTTCGGCTCCCGATTCGTCGAGGAAGCGAGCCCCGGCGGAGTCCCCGTAGCGGGTGCCGAGCTGGAAGATGTTGCCCACCTCGACCCCGCGGGAAGTGCGGACCGGCTCTCCGCATTCCACGCAGGAATGGCCGTCCTCCGCCACCGCGATGTCGGTGACCAGTTCGGGGTCGTAGTCCCGTCCCGCGTTCACGTTCCGGAAGTGCACGTCCTGCTCGTTCGCCCCCGCCACCAGGTTCGGTGATGCCGGGACCCCATCGTCCACCACCACCGTGCCCGAGCGGAGCCCGATCGGGGAAGCGTATCCCGGAGTAGCGCCGGCGCTCCGGATCGCCTCGTCCTCCGCCGGACGGAGCCAGGAAGCCCCGACCGCGTTCGCGAGCTTCGTCTCGTTGACGTCCATGTCGCCGCGGACGATGGCGACCACCAGTTCCTCGCGGGCGCCGCCGTCGAGCCCGGCGGTGAGGAACACGGCCTTCGCGGTCCGCGCCGCCGGGACCTTGAGGAACTCCGCCAGCTCGCGGATCGTCCGGGCTCCCGGCGTCGCGACCCGTTCGAGGGGAAGCGGCGTTTCGGGTTCCGCCGGCGCCTTCGAGAAGCGGGCGATCTGGCGGTTGGCCGCGTAGCCGCAGGCATCGCAGAGCACCAGGGTGTCCTCGCCCACCGGCGTGAGGTACATGAACTCGTGCGCCTGGCTGCCGCCCATCATCCCGACGTCGGAGCCGACGGCGATGGTGGGCAGTCCGCAGCGGCCGAAGATGCGGAAGTACGCCTCGTAGTGGGCGCGGTACTGCCGAGTCAGACCCGCGGCGTCGTGGTCGAGGGTGTAGGAGTCCTTCATCGTGAACTCGCGGACCCGGATGAGTCCGGCCCGGGGGCGGGGGTCGTCCCGGAACTTGGTCTGGATGTGGTAGACGAGCTGCGGAAGCTGCCGGTGGGAACGGATTTCGGTCCGGCAGAGGTCGGCCACCACCTCCTCGTGGGTCATGGCGAGGACGAGGTCACTGTTCTTCCGGTCCTTGAACCGCGCCATTTCGGGGCCGACGGCGTCGTAGCGACCCGACCGGCGCCAGATTTCGGCCGGGTGGACGACCGGCATGGTCATTTCCTGCCCGCCGATCCGGTTCATTTCCTCGCGCAGGACGTTTTCGATCCGGGTGATGGATCGGTGCGCGAGCGGCAGGTAGGAATACAGACCCTGCCCGAGTTGCCGGATGAAACCGGCCCGCAGCAGGAGGCGGTGGCTCTCGGCTTCGATGCCGGCCGGCGCTTCACGGAGCGTGAGGCCGAAATGGTGGGAAAGGCGCATCAGTTGGAGAACACGGGCGGTTCAGGCGCGGGGAGTGTACGGCCGTCAGGCCGCTGAGGTCTGCCGATCGGTTCCCGTCTGGCCGACCCGATCCGTCGGGACCACCGTCGGGACAGCCGGCATCTCGATCACGCTCGCTTCAAAGCCGTCGCCGTCCTCCGATCGCAGCGTCTTGAGAGCGTCCCCGAGGAGGTAGATGGATCCGGCGATCACGACCTCGCCCGACGCACCGGCGAGCCGGAAGGCGCGCGCGAGCGCGTCCGGGACCTGCTCGACGGCCTCGCAGCGGGTTCCGTTCGTGGAAAACACCGCTTCGCTGGTTGCCCGCAGGTCAGCGGCGGAGATGGCCCGGCGGCTGGCGGCGGCAGTCAGCACCACCCGCTGGAAGTGCGGCGCCAGCGGGGGCAACATCCCCTCGACGCGTTTGTCGCGCATCGCCCCGAAGACCAGCACCCGCCGGCCGTTTTGGCCGAGGGAACCCAGGTAGTCGGCCAGCCGCTCGGCGCCGCTGGGATTGTGGGCGGCGTCGAGGAGCACGCGAGGACGCGAGCCATCGGCCGGCAACCACTCGAGCCGGCCCGGCCAGCGGACCGCGGAGACGCCCTCACGGACCCGCACGGGGTCGAGCGTTCCCAGTTCCTCGCGCGCGAAGAACCGTTCCGCCCCCCGGACCGCGAGCGCCAGATTGTCGAGTTGGTGGCGCCCCGGGAGCGGGAGCCAGAGATCGTCGTAGGTGGCTTCGGGCGTAACGAGCCGACCGGTCGCCCCGGCACGGAGGATCGTGAAGTCGGTCTCGGTTTCGACGGCCAGGTCCCGTGGACGGGCGCCCCGCTTCCGGGCGCTCGCGTGGAGCACCGCGGCGGCCTCCGGCTCCTGCGGGGCGATCAGCAACTCGCCGCCTGGTCGCGCAACGGCCCCTTTTTCGCCGGCGATCTCGGCGACGGTCCGGCCCAGATAGCGCTCGTGATCGAGCGCGATGCGGGTCACGAGGCCGAGCGGAGCGTCGGTCGCGGTAGTGGCGTCCCAGCGTCCCCCCATCCCGACCTCGAAGACCGCGGCGTCCAGCCCGTGCCGGGCGAACGCCAGGAAAGCGGCCCCGGTGATGGTTTCGAAGAACGATGGCTGCTGGTCGGGCAGCAGGCCGCGGGCAGCAGACGCGATCGCCCCCACCAGGTCGGCGAACTCCTCATTCGGAAGCTGCCGCCCATTCACCAGGATGCGCTCGTTGATGGATACGAGATGCGGGGAGGTGAAACGTCCCACCCGCAGTCCGTGGGCGCGCAGGATCGAGTCCAGAATGGCGACCGTGGACCCCTTCCCGTTCGTCCCCGCCACCACCACGGAGGGGAACCGGCGTTCAGGGTGGCCGAGCGCCTTGGCGAGCAGCCGGATGTTCCGGGTTCCTACCTTGACGTGGAACTGTTCCCGTTCCCGGAGGAACGCGAGCGCGTCTTCGTACCGCATGCGTACCGATCCAGCTTCTGGAAGAGCGGGATGGAGCGCCCGCTCTACCGGGTGGCGCGGACCAGCACCGGCTCCGGTGCGGTCTGCACCTTGGCGGCGGTGTCCTCCTCCGCTGAAGCCGTCGCTCCGGCGGGCTCGTGCATGAATCGCAGGAGGCCGCCCAGCACGCCGCGAAGCTCACGGCGGTGGACCACCCGGTCGAGCATCCCGTGGCGGAGCAGGAACTCGGAACGCTGGAAGCCCGGAGGCAGTTCGCCGCGAATCGTCTGCTGGATCACCCGCGGGCCGGCGAAGCCGATCAGGGCTCCGGGCTCCGCGAGGTTCAGATCGCCGAGCATCGCGTAGCTGGCCGTGACTCCCCCGGTGGTGGGATGGGTAAGCAGCGAGATGTAGGGCACTCCCGCGTCGTCGAGCACGGCGAGCGCGGAGGCAATCTTCGCCATCTGCATCAGCGAAAGCGCGCCTTCCTGCATCCGGGCGCCGCCCGAACAGGAGACCACGATCAGCGGGATGCGCGCGTCGCAAGCGGCTTCCACCGCCCGGGTGATCTGCTCGCCGACCACGACGCCCATGCTGCCGCCGATGAAGGCGTATTCCATGGCGGCGAGAACCACCGGAGTCCGCTCGATCTCGGCGCGCACCACGATGATGGCGTCGTCGAGGCCGGTGATTTCGGCTCCCTTGCGGAGCCGGTCACTGTAGTCCACCCGGTCCCGGAAGCGGAGCGGATCGTTGGATCGGATGCCCCCCGAGATCTCCCGATAGACACCCTCGTCCACGAGCATCTCGATGCGGTCGCGCGCCCCGAGCCGCATGTGGAAGTCACAACGCGGACAGACCTCGAGGTTCTCGCGGAGCGCCCGTCCGTAGACGATCTCCGAGCATCCGTCGCAGCGAACGAACAGGCCCTTGGGGACCTGCGGACCGGAACGGTTGTCGGCACTCGCGCCCGAATTTCCGCGCTCCTCCGCCATGCTCATATGAGCCCGGCATCCTAACAGACCGCGCGTTACGCCCTCCGGCCGGGAGATGTCCCCGAGGGAGGGCGGTAAGGAGCCCGGCGGAGAGGATCCCGACGTTTAACCGCACCTTCGGCTCAGCGGGCGAAGAGGGGCGCGATGGAGGTGACGAGCAGCAGTCCCATCGCCAGATTGAAGAGCCGGAGCCATCGCGCGCGCTTCAGGAGCCGGCCGATCCCTACCCCGAAGAGGGTCCATACCGAGGCGCAGGGATAGTTCACGCAGGCGAAGGTCAGCGTGATTGCTCCGACCTCGAAAAAGAGATCTCCCTGGAGGCTCGTGAACGTGCTGATCGCCCCGACCGCCACCACCCATCCCTTCGGGTTGACCCACTGGAAGGCGGCGGCTTGCAGGAAGGTGAGCGGACGCCCCGGTTGTTCCTTCGTCTGGCTGATCCCGCTGGCCGTCGCGATCTTCCAGGCCATCCAGAGGATGTACGCGGAGCCCGCGTACTTGAGGACGGTGTGTATCTCGGGGACCGCGTCGAATACGCCCCCGAGCCCGAGTCCGACCGCGCAAACCATCGCCGGGTATCCGAGGCCAATTCCCAGCAGATGCGGGATCGTGCGCCGGTATCCGAAGTTCGCCCCCGAAGCGGTCGCCATGACGTTGTTGGGTCCGGGGGTGATGGACATCGAAACGGCGAAGAGCGCCACGGGAAGGACCAGTTCGAACATGGAGCGGGGATGATGCCGCGCGGAGAGGGTTCTCCCGGTGGGGACCAGCATTGCCCCGGTGGTCGGGGTGCGACGACAGGGTGCGACGACAGGGTGCGACGACAGGGCGCGAAGCGTAGACGCCGAACACCGGGAAGTTTCTGGTCGCGCCATCTGGCCCGAAAGGGGTGGGCTGACCCATGAACGTCGACGGAGGGGCTCTCGCGGCCCTGGGCCGCGACACAGGTCTGAAGGGCCCCACCGGGAGAACTGCCCGGCGCTCCTGGTGTGAACACCGGCGTTCCCGGCCCGGCAGCGCTGCCTCTTCCGACCGGCGTTTTGTGATGTTCCGTCGGCCCTGGACTCCGGTACCGCGGCCGATCCTGGGCCGATCCTGGGCTGCGCGTGCGGGAGCCGTTGACTAAGATGGGCGCCGGGAGGGGTCCCAAATGGAAGCGCAGACTCTCAACCAGCTCTTTGCCGCCGCCTGTGCGCGGCACAACAAGGACGACGCCATCCTCCACAAGGTGGGGGGCGAGTGGAAGAAGCTCTCGTCAGCGGCGTGGCTCGACGCCGCGCGGGATGCCGCCGTGGGCCTTTCGGTGCGGGGGGTGCGGAAGGGAGACCGGGTGGTGCTCCTTTCGGAGAACCGTCTGGAGTGGTTCACCATTGAGGCGGGACTCCAGATCCTGGGAGCGGCCACCGTTCCGATCTACCCGACGCTTACCGCGCAGCAGGCCGCCTACATCATTCGGGACTCGGAGGCGAGGGTGGTCATCGCGTCTTCGGCCGAACAGCAGGCGAAGATCGCCGAGGTCCGGGATTCGCTGCCCGACGTCGAGATGATCTTCACGCTCGACCCTCCCGTGGCGGGCTCGGGAGCACGGTCCTGGTCGGCCGTGACGGACGCGGGGAAGGGATCTCGCGGGGTGGATTCCGGGGCCGCCGAGCGCCTCGCAGCGGCGGTTTCCGGCGATGACGTCGCCACCATCATCTACACCTCCGGAACCACCGGGAACCCGAAGGGGGTGATGCTCAGCCAGCAGAATCTCGTTCAGAACACCTTGGCCTCCCACGAAGCGCTGACGCTCACTCCAGAGGATCGGGCGGTTTCGGTGCTGCCTTACAGCCACGTATTTGCCCGGATGGTCGCCCACTACCTCTATCCGCACGCCGGAGTAACGATCGCCATCGCCGAGAGCATGGACACCCTGGTCCAGAACATCGGCGAGGTCCATCCCACCGTGATGGCCTGTGTGCCCCGCTTCTACGAGAAAATGCGGGACCGGGTCCTCGAGTCGGCTGCTGCCGGAAGTCCGCTGAAGCAGAAGATCTTCAATTGGGCGTTTGCGGTCGGCTACCAAGTCGGCCGCCATCGCCAGGACACAACCACGCCTTCCGTCGGGTTGAATCTGAAGTACGCGGTGGCCACGAAGCTGGTGTTCAGCAAGCTCCACGCCCGGATGGGCGGGCGCGTGCGCCTCTTCGTCTCCGGGGGTGCGGCGCTCCCCGGCGACGTTGCCGAGTTCTTCCTGGCTGCCGGCTGGGTCGTGATCGAGGGCTACGGCCTGACGGAGACCTCGCCGGTCATTACCGTGAACCGTCTCGACCGCTTCCGGTTCGGCTCGGTCGGTATTCCCATTCGCGGAGTGGACGTCAAGATCGCCGACGACGGCGAGATCCTCTGCCGTGGCCACAACGTGATGAAGGGGTACTTCGGCAAGGACGAAGCCACCCGGAAGGCGGTCGTGGACGGCTGGTTTCACACCGGAGATGTCGGCGAGTTCGATGAGGATGGCTTCTTGCGAATCACCGATCGCAAGAAGGATCTGCTCGTCACCGCCGGCGGCAAGAACGTTGCGCCGCAGCCGATCGAGGGGAGGCTCAAGTCGAGTGTGTACATCGCGGAACTGGTCATGGTCGGGGACGGCAAGCCGTTCCTCTCGGCGCTGGTCGCGCCCGACTTCGAGCAGCTTGAACGATGGTGCAAAGGCGAGGGAATTCCTGCCGACGGCCGGGAGGCGATAGCCCGCGACAACCGGGTGCAGAAGCACCTCATGTCGGAGATCGACCGGTTGAGCGAAGGGCTCGCACCCTTCGAGCGAATCAAGAAGATCGCCGTGGTCGCGGCGGCCTTCTCCATCGAGAGCGGGGAACTGACGCCCACCATGAAGGTGAAGCGCCGGGTGGTGGCGGAGCGGTACGCCGACCTGATCGAAGCGCTGTACGCCGACTAGCAGCCCGTGGAAAAAGCACCCCACATCACGCCCAGGTGGGGAGGCACACCCATTCCCGGGTGTTCCTCGGATGCGGCGCTACGCGCCGCAAGTTGACGCCGACTGTCGCCACCCGCTGTTGGGTGTCGGAAATAGCCGCGCCGGCAGGTTTCCGCCGCGTGTTGCGTGATCCGGGCTAGATGACCGACGCTTTCGAAACCGTCATCGGGCTGGAGGTGCACGTTCAGCTCGATACCCGGACGAAGCTCTTCTGTGGCTGCCGGAACGAGTTCGGTTCGCCGCCGAACACCCACCTCTGCCCGGTGTGCTACGGCCTCCCGGGAGCGTTGCCGGTACCCAATCGGAGAGCGGTGGAACTCGCGGTGCTCGGGGGGCTGGCCCTCGACTGCGAAATCAACGAAGAGTCGGTCTTCGAACGGAAGCACTATTTCTATCCGGACCTTCCCAAGGGCTACCAGATCACCCAGTACGAGTTTCCGCTGGCGGAGGCCGGGTCCGTCCGCATCCGGCTGGACGCGGGCCCGGATTCCGAGGCGGTGGACCGCACCATCGGGATCAACCGGATCCAGATCGAAGAGGACGCCGGAAAGCTGGTCCACGATGGTTTCCGAGGCTCCGAACGGCGCAGCGGAGTGGATTTCAACCGGGCCGGCGTACCGCTCATCGAAATCGTGAGTGACCCGGGAATGCGCTCGGTAGCGGAAGCCTGCGCGTACGCGCGGGAGCTACGGCGCCGGATCGTCTATTGCGGGGTGTCCGATGCGGACATGGAGAAGGGCAACCTCCGCATGGACGGCAACATCTCGGTGAGGCGGCGCGGGGAACCCTGTTACGGGGTCAAGGTGGAGCTCAAGAACCTGAACTCCTTCCGGTTCCTCCACCGGGCCCTCGAGTACGAAGAGCAACGGCACCGCGAACTCCTGGCTGCCGGACGGCCGGTCGTCCAGGAGACGCGTCTTTACGACGAGGCGCGGGGGATCACGGAGCCCATGCGCAGCAAGGAGGACGCTGCCGACTATCGCTACTTCCCCGATCCCGACCTTCCCCCGCTCCGGCTCCCGGAAGGCCTGCTGGATGCGGCGCGTCGTCAGCTTCCCGAGTTCCCGGACGCGCGCGCGGCCCGCTACCGGAGCGAACATGGGATCGCCGCCGATCAGGCCGAGCGGGTTGTCGCGCGCCGCGAACTGGCGGACTACTACGAGGCGACGCTTGCTGCCGCCACCGCTGCCGGGTCGCCTCTCGAGGACGCCGCGCCGGTAGCGGCGGGTTGGATCACCAGCGAGGTCGCTTCCCGCGAGAAGCAGGACACAAAGCTCGCGGTAGCGCCGGAACGGCTCGGTGAATTGATGCACCTGCTGGCGGCGAAGGAACTGCCGCGAAACGCCGCGCGCGAGGTCTTCGCCGCGATGTGCGAGAGCGGACGCACCGCCCGCGAACTCATGAGCGACCTGGGGTTCGCCGACCTGGCCGGCGGAGCGCGGCTCGAAGAGATCGCCACCCGGCTGGTCGCCGCCCACCCCGCGGACCGGGACGCCTACCGCGCCGGCAAAAAGAAGGTGATCGGTTTCTTTGTGGGTCAACTGATGCGCGAACTCCGGGGGAAGGTGGACGCGCGCGAGGCCCGGGCCGCTCTCGAGCGGGCGCTGGACACCGATAGCGCCGGACGTTGAATTCCCCATTGGAATCCCCCATTGGCGAACGTCCGAGTCGTCGCGGTCGCGGGCTGGACCTGTACCGGGAAGACTCGTTTCGCGCGGGCGCTGGCCGAACGGTTTCCTCGGCTGAAGCCGGTGGTGCTGTCCCAGGACGACTACTACCGCGACACGTCGCGCCTCTCACGGAGGCGGCGTACCGACGTGAACTACGACGAGCCGGAGTCCTACGACCTCGATGTCTTCGCCGCACATCTGGAGACACTCCGCTCCGGCGGGTCCGTCCCCCGCTTCAGGTACGACTTCGGCACCGGGGCTCGCCGGGTGTCCGGCTCGCTTGGCCCGACGCGGCTGGTGGTCGCCGAGGGAGTCTTTGCCCTCTGGGATTCCCGGGTCCGGGAGGCGGCGGACCTCCGGATTCTGCTGGAGGGGGATCTCGCTGAACTTCTCCGAAGGCGCATCCGGAGGGATGGCGCGGAGCGCTGCTACTCCCCCGACGAGGTGAAGCAACGGTTCGAGACGATGGTGATCCCGGCGCAGCGGCGCTACCTCGCCGGCGCGGCGGGTGTCGCCGACCTCGTTTGTCCGATGGATTGGGGCGATGAGTGCGTGGCCCGCGCCGCGGAGGCTGTTGAAGGCAATACTTCCGCCCTTCCCTCCACACCAACGAAAGGAACGAATCCGTGACCCCTCCTCCCATCCTGCGCATCGGGCACAGCCCCGACCCTGACGACGCCTTCATGTTCTGCGCCCTCGCCAGGGGCGCGGTGCGCATCCGCAATTACCAGGTAGAGCATGTCCTCGAAGACATCGAGAGCCTGAACGATCGCGCCCTCACCGGCGAACTCCCGATCACCGCGATCTCCGCGCACGCCTATCTCTCGGTGGCGGATCGCTACTGGATCATGGCGAGCGGCGCGAGCATGGGCGAGGGGTACGGCCCGGTAGTGGTGAGCCGGAAAGCCGGAAACCTGGAGGACCTGCAGGGGCGCCGGGTGGCGATCCCCGGCCCCCGCACGACCGCGGCCCTGCTCGCCCGGTGCTACATCGGGGAGTTCGAACCGGTCATGGTGCCCTTCGACCAGGTCTTCGAGACGGTGGAAGAGGGCCGCGCCGACGCGGGGGTCGTCATCCACGAGGGGCAGTTGACCTACGAGGCGCGCGGGTTCCACCTGCTCTCGGATTTCGGCGTCCGCTTCGAAGAGGAGCACGGACTGCCGTTGCCGCTCGGGCTCGACGTGGTGCGGCGCGACCTGGGACGGGATCTGGCGCTCGAGGTGAATCGCGCGATGCGGGCGAGCATTGACTGGGCCTACGCGAATGAGGACGAGGCGCTCGACTACGCCCTCCTCTTCGGCCGCGGCCTCGAACGCGAGCTCGGCCGGCGGTTCGTCAAGATGTACGTCTCGGCGCTCACCCGCGACATGGGAGATTCCGGAGAAGCGGCCCTGCGGGTGCTGTTCTCGATGGCGGCACGCGCGGGAGTGGTTCCCCAGGCCCCGGATTTCGAACTGATCCGATAACAGCCGGTGGTGAAACCCACGTGAGCGCCGAGGTTGAACAGTTCTCCCGGTGGGGGCGAGGCGCCCGGCTGACAAGGCGCGTGAGGGAGGAATACCGGGTGTATTTCGACCGAAACGCAACGCAGAATGTAGCGAAGCGGAGTGGTTCAGCCGGGATGGATCGCCGGTCGAACGCCGCGTGGGTTTCACCACAGGCTGTCAAGGGCTGCTTCTATTCCCCGTTGGTGTGACGCCGCAGGGGAACGCCGGACTCCGGCCGGCAGAGCCGCCCGAGAGGGGCCGCGAGTCAGGAAGCCCTGACTGGATTCCGCCAGCGCAGCCCCGGGAACCGTCCGAAGTCGGCGTCGTTGGAGGCGAGGGTGCAGCCGTGCTCGATGGCGTAGGTCGCGAGGTGGGCGTCGGTGGTCAGGTTCCCGCCGACCCGGGTGGCTCGCAGCAAGCTGGCCAGGATGCCCCAGTGCGCGGAAGTCGGGACCAGCAGATGGACGTCGGGGCGTGCGAGCCAGGTGTCCACGATGCCCGTCGCCTTTTCCACCGACAGGGGATTGACCACGACGCGGCGATTCGTCGCAAGCCGCAGGAATCCGACCACGGCTGGCCAACACAGCGCGACGGTCCCCGCGGAGACCGCGGCATCCCACCACTCGCGGGCTTGGTCGTGGAAGGGGCTGTTGCGGTTGATCGCGTAGATCAGCAGGTTGACGTCCGGAAGGATCACGGACGATCCGTCGCTTCCCGTTCAAGAAAGGTATCCACCTCCAACTCGTCCACGAGCTGATTCAGCTTCAACGGATCAATCCCGGGTCGGAAGTGCAGATCGAAAGTCTCCGACCGATACGGCGCCGGGGGCGGGGTCTCCGCCTCGGCCCGCAGCCCCTTCCGCAGCAGGCCGTTGACGACCCCCTTTAGCGAGCTGCCGGAGGCCCGTCGCCGTCTGTCGATCTCGATCGCGATATCCGGCTCAATCGTCAGTGTCGTGCGCATGGAAGCATCATAGCATCAAATAATATCTCCATATTGATGCCAAGAGGACACCTCGATATGACGCGATTCGCACGGGCCGCCTCAACGAGGTTCCATGGAACCCGGATTTCCGATTCGCCATGGTACCGTTGCCCATCCGAGCATTCATCACGCCGTGATCGTCGCGGGTTTCACGAGAGAAACGAGGCCACGGAGGGGACACCCAGTGGGTGATTTACAAACCGAGCCCTTTCAGTTCACGTTCAACGGCTTTTTGAAGGTTGCGTTCCAGGGATCGCGCATCACGTCCCACGCTGGCACGATCGCCGCCATCGGCCAACCGGTGATCGGCCATCCGGTGCATGCCGCCGTCGATACCAGCGGTAGGCCCAGCGGTAAGCCCAGCGGTAAGTCATGCCGCCTGCCGGCGCGCGTCGGGGACATCCTTGCGTGAGGGCGCTCGTGACCGGTGCTGCCGGTTTTATCGGTTCCCATCTTGCCGACCGGCTCATCGCGGCCGGCGCGACAGTCACCGGCATCGACTGCTTCACCGACTTCTACCCGCGTGAACTGAAGGAGCGGAATCTGGCGGGGCTCCGCGGCGCCTCGGGCTTCACGCTCGTCGAGTCAGCCCTGGCCGACGCCGATCTGTCAGCGTTGTTGAACGGCATCACCCATGTGTTTCACCTGGCCGCGCAGGCCGGGGTGCGCCGGAGCTGGGGGCGAGATTTTCGCGTCTACACCGTCAACAACGTGGAGGCGACCCAGATCCTGCTCGAAGCGTGCGTCGGGATGCCGATCGAGCGGCTCGTCTATGCGTCGAGTTCGTCGGTGTACGGCGACTCGGTGACGCTGCCGATGCGGGAGGATGCGCGCCCACAGCCTGTTTCGCCGTACGGGGTGACCAAGCTCGCCGCCGAGCAGCTCTGCCATCTGTACCACGTCAATCACGGCGTTCCCGCCGTCTCCCTTCGGTACTTCACCGTGTACGGGCCCCGGCAGCGTCCCGACATGGGATTCTCGCGGTTCCTCCATGCCGTGACTCGCGGGGATACGGTGCCGCAGTTCGGGGACGGCCGGCAGACCCGCGACTTCACGTTCGTGGCTGACGCGGTGGCGGCGACCGTGGCCGCCGCCACCCGCGGGAAGCCGGGAGGTGTCTACAACATTGGTGGTGGATCCCGTGTCGAGCTGCTGCACGTCTTCGAGCTCATCGGCCGGATTGCCGGCCGTCGCGTGCTGGTTGACCGGACCGAGGCGCAGCGAGGCGACATGCGGCACACCTATGCGGATATCACGCGCGCTCGGGCGGACCTGGCGTTCGCCCCGACCGCCGGACTTGAAGACGGGCTACGCGCCCAGTATGACTGGATGACGGCGGGGCATGACTGATCGCACATGACTGATCGCAGGTCTACCGCTGGCGCCGAATCACGGCGTTGTTGCCTGAAGATCATCCCGGCGAAAACGCCCAGCAGGATGACGTCGAGCAGTGTCGCAGTTTGAAAATAGCCGGGGTGTCGCTAGACTCGGTTCCGGAGCATCGTGACTCGCATGCCTACAGGACCAAACGGAGAGGAACGGCCGCGAGACGTGATCGCTTGCGCGACGCATGTCGGCCGGATTGCCGTCCGGGACATCGAGCTGGACAAGACGGCACAGAAGGTGCCGCAAAAGAGGAAGCCAACCGAGCCCCCGGCATCCAGCCCGGAGCCTGCCTGTCGGAGTTGACTTCAACGCCCCCCGGCCGGGGGTGCCGCGGTGACTCCCTTCCTGGTGGGGCTGGTCATCGTCATCGTGGCGATGGCGCAGGCGACGAAGACGATTGGACCGATTTCGGACCCGGAACCCCGAGGGGGGTTCGCCTACGAATCGGCGCGCTGGTGTCGGCTCTACGGTGACGGCGACTGGGGGATCTCGATCTACAACACGGAGATGGAGAACGAAGATTCGGAAGACGAAAAAATCTGGTGATCCGCTAGGATTGCTCCCCCGAATTCTTAGGAGAAGTTAGATGTCCACCTGGCTCGATACACCATTGATCGTTGTCGCCGCCCTCGCGGTAATTTCGGCACTGATCACGGTCGGGGTATGGGTCGGGAGGGTGAATTCGGACAGAAAGAACATAAAAGGGATCAGCAAATGGCGCGGCCAAGTGGACTCCGACCGTTCCAATTTCGGGGAGTTCATGAGAGAAATCCGGGATGACATCAAGCGGATTTTTGATCGCCTGCCGGAACGAAGCGTTGTCTCCGGGAGTCCACTTCGGCTAACGGAATTTGGGGTTCGGATGTCGGAACATGTGAACGTCTCTGTGTGGGCGGCAAATGTGGCTCAGGAGATCAGTGGCAGCATGGAATCGTTGCCAGATCACCGAATTGATCAAAGGTGCGCCGAGTTGGTGAGGAACCCACCCGCAGGCAAAATAAGTGACTGGATAGAGGAAAATATGGCTCTGCTTCGATTTGAGTTCGGGACGGACCAGACGAATGTCCTGAACGTCCTGCAGGTGGTTCTGAGGGATGCCGTTTTCGAGAAGTTGAAACGGGGAGGGGGAGAACAACCGTCCTGACAGAATTCAAAGTAATACAACCAGAGCCCTGATTTGTCACTGAGTTAGGCAATACTTCCGGCATGAACAAGCTGGAAGTTGGGAAGCGGGCGGCGATCCTCGGGATGCTGGTCGAAGGAACGAGCATGAGGGCGATCACCCGGATTACGGGGGTCTCCATCAACACGGTCTCGAAGCTGCTCGTCGAGGCGGGGGAAGCGTGCGCCGCCTACCACGATGAACACGTGCGGGGGCTGGAATCCCGCCGGGTCGAGTGCGACGAAATCTGGTCTTTCGTCTATGCGAAGCGGAAGAACGTCCCGAACGCGAAGACTGCGCCAGCGGGGGCCGGTGATGCCTGGACGTGGACGGCGCTCGATGCCGACTCGAAGATGATGGTCTCTTGGGTGATCGGGGACCGGTCGAGCATGACGGCGCTTTACCTGATGGACGATCTCCGGGACCGGATCGAGAACCGGGTCCAACTCACCACGGACGGAAACAGCGCGTATCTGGAAGCGGTGGAGGCGGCATTCGGGCCGGAAGTGGATTACGCGATGCTGGTGAAGCTCTACGGCGAGGGAGGGGGCACCGCGGAGCGCCGCTACAGCCCGTCGGAGTGCATCGGGACCCGGAAGCGGATCATCCAGGGGGACCCGGACCCGGAGAAGATCAGCACGTCCTGCGTGGAGCGGTCGAACCTCACGATGCGGATGGGAAACCGCCGGTTCACACGGCTAACGAATGCCTTCTCGAAGCGGATCGAGAAGCACGCGACCCACCTTGCGCTGTTCTTTCTGCGCTACAACTTCTGTCGGATTCACAAGACGCTGCGCTGCACTCCGGCGATGGAAGCGGGGCTCGATACGACGGTCCGGAGCCTGGAATGGATCGTGGGTCTGATAGACGCGCGGGCTCCGAAACCGAACCGCCCGGCGACCTACCGCAAGCGCGGGCAGGATTCAAACTGAGACACTACCTGACGTCGAGGCTGCTTGACAGCAGCCGTAAGCCCGCCCCCGCCCAGAGCGGGAGCGGTACCCGCATCCACGCCCGGACGTCGTAGCGCGCTTCGACCTCCGGCTGAACCCGCCGCGTGGCGCGTCTTCCCAGCGACAGGCTCATCGTGGCGGCGGCTATCGCGACCAGGTGGCGCGACCAGGTGGAGGCCCATCGCGGCGGCGTTGCTCAGGGGCCGGCCGGACAGTCCGAACCCCGGCATGGCCAGTCCGAACCCCGGCATGGCCAGTCCGAACCCCGGCATGGCCAAGCCGAACCCCAAGGCGGCCCGGCAGGCCATGACTGCCGGGCGGAAAACCCCGTCGGGCAGTTGCGCCGGGGCGACGTGTTTGATGGCCTCCCGCTACCCGCTCCGCCGGCCGACCGAGTCGTACTCGAAGCCGAGCCGCTTCATCTGGTCCGGGGCGTAAAGGTTTCTCCCGTCAATGATGACCCGCCCTCCGAGCGCCGACCCGATCCGGCCGAAGTCGGGGTGGCGATACGGATGCCACTCGGTGAGGATGAGAAGCGCCGAGGCCCCGTCGAGGGCGGCGTAGCTCGTCTCGAAGTACTCGACGGAATCGCCGAGGATCCTGCGCGCCTCCGGGATCGCGACCGGATCGTGGACCGCGACCCGCGCTCCCCGGCGAAGGAGCCCCTCGATCGTGACGAGACTCGGAGCTTCGCGCATGTCATCCGTGTTCGGCTTGAAGGCAAGTCCCCAGAGGGCGAAGCTGCGTCCCGCGAGGCCCTCCCCGAATCTCTCGACGACGCGCTCGAGGATCCACCGCTTCTGGGCCTCGTTCGTCTTCTCGACCGCCTCGAGGATCGGAAGCTCGACCCCGTGGCTCCGGGCGCTTCGGATCAGCGCCTTCGCATCCTTCGGGAGGCAGGAGCCGCCGTAGCCGATCCCCGGAAAGAGGAATGAGGCACCGATGCACCGGTCGAGCCCGACGCCACGCCGCACCATTTCCACGTCGGCCCCGACCGCCTCCGAGAGGCACGCCATCGAGTTCATGAAGGAGACCCGGGTCGCGAGCATCGCATTCGCCGCATACTTGGTGAGTTCGGCGGAGGCCACGTCCATCACGAGGATCTCGGCGCCCGCACGGACGAATGGGGCGTGGAGTTCCCGGAGGACCTCGGCCACTCTCGCCTCCCCCGTCCCGATCACCACCCGGTCCGGCTCCATGAAGCCCCGTAGAGCCGCGCCCTCCCTCAGAAACTCCGGATTCGAGCAGACGTGCACCCGGTGCGGGGTGAGCGCCTCGATCGTCTCCCTGACGAGGGTCGCCGTCCCGACGGGGACGGTGCTCTTCGTCACGACGATCTTCTCCCCGTTCATCGCGCGGCCGATCGTGCCCGCGACTTCGAGCACCTGCCTGACATCCGGGGATCCGTCCTCGTTCGCCGGCGTTCCGACGGCGATGAAGAGGAGTTCGGAGCGCCGGACCGCCTCCCCGACATCCGTCGTGAAGCGAAGTCGGCCCTGCGCCAGGTTCTCCCGGACGAGGGGTTCGAGCCCGGGCTCGTGGATCGGGATCTTCCCTTCGCTCAGGCGGGCGATCTTCTCCCGGTCGATGTCCGCACAGGTCACATCGTTTCCCGAGTGCGCGAGCCCCGCGCCGACGACGAGGCCGACGTACCCCGATCCTATGACGGTGAGTTGCATCGGAGCGGCCAGCGGCGACGCGAGTCAGGAGGGATCATTCGGGCCGGGGCGGCGGCCCCGGCCAATCCGAAGCTTGCCGACCCGAAACCCTTGCGATCCCGACTCGAAATCCCCAAATGCCAAATCCCATGGACCCGTACCAGCCTGTGGTGGAACCCGGGTGAGCGCCGAGAGCGTGGAGGCCCAGTTCTCCCGGTGGGGCCAGTTCTCCCGGTGGGGGCCCGGCTGACAAGGCGCGTGAGGGAGGAATACCGCGTGTATTTCGACCGAAACGCAACGCAGAGCGCCGCAAAGCGCCAGTTCTCCCGGTGGGGGGGCGGTTCAGGCGGGATGCATCGCCGCTCGAGCCCCCACCGGGAGAACTGGGCCGCCTGGGTTTCACCACAGGCTGGTACAACCGAATCGTGACCTTGCCCCGTTTTATCGGACCAACAGGAATGGCCGAAACGCCGGTTCCTGCCGGCCCCCGGAGTTGTCGCGGCGTCCGATCCTTGCCATCTCGGACCTCCTCGCAGCCACCGGCCATAGGTGTCTATCCTACCGGGGTAGCTCCGTTGACTACGGGCGTCCGCCGGATGCATAATCCTGCGGTCACAACGGCTTCACGAATGAACACCAGTACCGCTCTCCGCGTTCGCGGTGACCGTCATACGGTCCGTCAACCCGGACCGGTTTTGACCGGGACAGGTGAAGAATCCGTGAATGTGCTCACGAAGGCGCTCAGCGGCGTCACCGTGGCGTCGCGTCGCCCACCGGCGCGGTGGCAGTTCGCTTCGCCAAACGGGCCTGGAGGTTCATGATGCGTCTATTCCGTGTTTCGGTCGCGGCAATGCTGGTCGGGGTTCTGAGCGGTGCGACCCCTTTGCTGGCCGGAAGCGCCGGCTGGGTCTCGGGTCACGCACTCGACGCCGGCGGCCGTCCGCTCGCCAGTCTCACGGTGGAGCTGGTCGAAGCCTGGCGGGGCGCGCCGTTCGGCGCCCCGCTGCAGGCGAACGTCACCGACGGGCGGGGCGCCTGGTCCTTCGGCAGCGTTCCCCCCGGCGACTACGTGGTGCGGGTGATTGCCCGCGACCGGACCGCGGGGGTTCCCGTCTCCGTCACGGAAGCCTCGGGCGTGGCGGGCGTGCTGATTGTCACTCCGAGCCTGCCACCGACGGACCTGCCCCCGACGGAACGGTCCTCGCAGGCCGTGGCCGCCGGTGCAGCCGCCGCGGCTGGTAGTGGCGTCGGCGCAACAGCAGCGGCGATCATCGGCGCCGCGCTGGTGACCGTCGCCGCCGTCGCGAGCGTTCAGTACAACCAGGACCGGAGCTGAGGCGAACGTCCACTTCTTTGTCCAACTTCCTGGTGTGGGGTGGGGCAGCAGGGGTCCGCAGGCGGGCCTGAAGGCGGCGGAGCAGTCCGGGACGGGGGTTCCCGCTGGGCTCGGTTACTCGCCAGGTTCGAGCCGCTGATCCTGCCGGCGGTTCTGCCGCTGGTACTGATTGTCGGGCTAACTCTCTCGGTAGCGGCGGGATTCGCTGCCTGCCGCGCCGTCGGTCCCTACGGCGACGGCCCCCTCGGGGCGGGTTTCCGGCGCCTGCAGGCGGCTTCCGCCGGCGAGACGATCCTGGTCCACGACTCCCGTACCGGTGCGGACGTGGTGCGGGCGGTGATCGACGAGCAGACGGGTCGGGTGCGGGAGTTGCGGCTGGCGCCGGGCGGCGACTTTACGATGGCCGTGCGCGTTTACCTCGACGAGAACCGAGGAGCCCGGGTGCCTCGCGACCTCGACGGCGACGGGGTTGCCGACCGCTGGGACTACTACGCCGACGTGCGCCAGCTCGACTCGGGGGCCGTCGAGCGAGTGGGGTTCTCGCTGGCCGGCGACGGGATCGAGGACGCCTGGGCCTTCCACGACGAACAGGGGCGGATCGTCCGCGTAGAGGTGGCGACCCTCCGCGACGGGGTGGTGGATCGGTGGGAGCACTACCGCGACGGGGTTCTCGTGCGCGTGGAGGCCGACGCCGACCGCGATGGCCGCGTGGACCAGTGGTCCACCTACCGGGGCGGCATCCTCTCGACCACCGTTTCGGACGCCGACGGCGACGGATTCCCGGACCCTCCGCAGGACGGGGAAAGGTGACCTCAACCGCCGGTGGACGAAGTGGCGCGGCCCGTTTCTCGCGGTGGTTCTTCTCGCGGTTCTCCCGGTGGTTCTTCCGGTGGGGGCCTCAGCGCTCACGCCCCTTCACCCCCGGGCGGTCAGGCATTCGGTAGGCCGTCATGCGGTGGTTTTCGCGCTCGACCGTATGCCTGATCGCCTGGGGCGTGCTGGCGTTCGGCTGCGAGTATCCGTGGGCGTACGCTCCGCTGCTCATTTTCGCGACGACGATCGGCGTTCTCGGCCTCGCCGCCCCGGTCGGCGTTCTCGGCTTCGCCGCCCCGGTCGCGGCGGCGCCGGAGTCCCGCGCGCTGGTCCTCTCGCTCGCGCTGCTCTTCACCGCGATCGGCCTGCAACTCTGCCCGCTCCCCGCGCCGGTGCTCGCGGTTCTCAGTCCGGCCAGACTGGTTCAGGACTATCCGGCGCTGCTGGCCGCGACCGTTCCGGCGGCGCCGGGGCCGGCGGCGGCCGGCGGGCCCTGGGCGATCTCCATCAGTCCGGCGCGAACGCTGCTGGGAGTTTCCTTGCTGGCCGCGCTCTCGCTCTTCTTCATCGGGTGTAGCCGGGCGCTGGGCGCCGTGCGCGCGTCAACGGTGGTGCGGGGCGTGACTCTGGTGGGCCTGCTCGTCGCGCTGGTCGCCATCGTGCAGAAAGCCAGCGGCAGCCCGCTGGTTTATGGGCTCTGGTGGCCGCGCAAGATCGAATCGCTCCCGGCGGCGCCGCTGATCAACGAGAATCATCTGGCCGGCTGGCTGGTGATGGCATTCGCGCTGGCCGCCGGTTACCTGTGTGGCGGACTCCCGGGCGGCCGATCTGCCGCGGGGCCCTGGTGGCGGCGCCGGCTGCTCTGGCTCGCATCCCGTGAAGGAAGCGCGATCCTGCTCGTTGGCCTCAGCCTCTTCGCGATGGCGGTAGCGGTCATCTTCACCCTGTCCGTCTCGGGGATCGCCGCTCTCCTCATCGTCTGTTCCGTTTTCGCCTGGTGCCTGACTCGTCGCGCGCAGGACGCGCCCGGCCGGCCTCTCGTGCGGGCCGCCCTGATCGCGTTGCCCCTGGTGGCCATCGCCTGGGTCGGGTTCGATGTCGTGGGTGAGGAGTTCGCGATGGCTTCCTGGGCCGATATCGGCGGGCGCGTCCCGATCTGGCGGGACACCGTTCGCATCGTGGGTGATTTTCCGATCACGGGCACCGGATGGAACACCTACGGGATTGCCATGCTCGCGTATCAAACCGGCCGCCCCGACGTACACGTCGTCGAAGCGCACAACGACTACCTGCAGCTTGCCGCCGAGGGCGGCATGCTGCTCGGGCTGCCGATTCTGATTGTCGCCTGGGTGTTCGTCCGCTCGGTGCGCTCCCGATTCCGGGAAGCGGCCGACGACGCACGGATCTACTGGCTGCGAGTCGGCGCGGTGGCCGGACTCCTGGCGCTGGCGGTGCAGTCGCTGGTGGACTTCAGTCTGCAGATGCCGGGCAACGCGGTGCTGTTCGTCCTGCTCATGGCGATCGCGGTTCACCGCGCGCCGCGGCGGAGGCCGGCCCGCGCCGGGACCCAAGCGCCGTGCGGATAGCGTTCGACCTCGACGGGGTGCTCGCGGACTTCGCCGGAGCGTACCGCGCCATCGCCGGGCGGCTGCTGCCCCGGCCGGCGGGCAGCGTGCTGGCCTTGTCGGAGGCAGACTCGCCGCCCGGCCCGGTGCCCCTTCGCGTGGAGCGTCGCATCTGGCGCACGATCGAGGCGACCGAGAACTTCTGGACCACGCTGGAGCCTCTCGAACCGGACCTCATCGCCGCCGTCCACGAGCGGGCCGTCCGGCGCCACTGGGACACGTTCTTCGTGACGCAGCGTCCGGCCACCGCCGGCGACACCGTGCAGCGCCAGACGCAGCGCTGGCTCGTCGCGCAGGGCTTTCCCCTGCCGGCCGTGATCGCGCACCGGGGCTCGCGCGGGAAACTGGCGTCGGCACTGGAGCTCGATTTCCTGGTGGACGACACGGTCGAGCATTGCGTGGACGTCCTTGAGGTGTCGCGCGCGCGGCCCATCTTCGTCTGCCGCCGGCCGGACGCCATTGCCGAGCCGAATGCGAAGCGACTGGGGATTGCGACCTGCAGGAGCACCGCCGAGGCGCTGAACCTCATCGGGCAGCAACCGCAGCCGAGAGCGCGCCTGCCGCTGTTGCGCCGCCTGGCGCAGCGGACGGGGACGGCGTCGTAGCCCGAGCCCGGGACCGGCGCCGGCGCGAATATGGAGCGCAAGAGCAGATCGACGGCGTTCCCCGGCATTTCCTCGGGAGGTCTCCCGGCACGACGAGGGATGACCGTTCCGAAGTCCCGCTCGGATCGGGGCTCCATCCTCCGCGCACTGGAGTCCGAGGCGATCGAGATTCTCCGCGAGGGGGTGGCGACGGCGGCGCGGCCGGTCATGCTCTACTCGATCGGCAAGGACTCTTCCGTCCTCCTCCATCTGGCGCGGAAAGCTTTTTGGCCGGCGCCGCCACCCATCCCGCTCCTCCACATCGACACGACCTGGAAGTTCCGGGAGATGATCGCTTTCCGGGACCGGACGGCGGCAGAGTTGGGGTTGAACCTGCGGGTGCATACGAACGAGGAAGGCCTCCGGGCTGGGGTCAACCCCTTCGACCATGGATCCGAGCACTACACCGATGTAATGAAGACCCAGGCGCTTCGCCAGGCGCTCGACGCCGGCCGCCACGACGTCATCTTCGGCGGCGCCCGCCGGGACGAGGAACGGTCACGGGCGAAGGAGCGTGTCTTCTCGCTGCGGAACTCCGCGCACCAGTGGGAGCCGAGGGCGCAGCGTCCGGAGATCTGGAACCTGTACAACACCCGCGTGCGGCCAGGGGAGTCGCTTCGCGTCTCACCGCTCTCCAACTGGACCGAGGGGGATGTCTGGCGCTACGTGGTGGCCGAACGGATTCCGGTCGTGCCCCTGTATTTCGCGAAGGAGCGCCCGGTGGTCGGGCGCGATGGCGGGCTCATCATGGTGGACGACGACCGCATGCGGCTTCGTCCCGGAGAAACGCCCAAGACGCGCCGCGTCCGTTTCCGCACCCTGGGCTGCTACCCGCTGACCGCGGCGGTCGAGAGCAGCGCCGACACCCTGGAATCCGTCGTCGCCGAAACGCTGGACGCGGACCGCTCGGAGCGTCACGGCCGGCTGATCGACCACGACGGTGAGGCGTCCATGGAGCGCAAGAAAAGGGAGGGGTACTTCTGATGCCGGCTCCCCTGCGGCTCGTGATCTGCGGCAGCGTCGACGACGGGAAAAGCACCCTGATCGGCCGGCTGCTTCACGACTGCCAAGCGATCTTCAGAGATCAGCTCGAGGGGGTGAAGCAGGCCTCCCGCCGCTACGGCACCCAAGGCGACGACGCCGACCTGGCGCTCCTCATGGACGGCCTGCAGGCCGAGCGGGAGCAGGGAATCACGATCGACGTCGCCTACCGCCGCTTCGAGACGCCCCGGCGCCAGTTCTTCGTGGCGGACGCACCGGGCCATGAGCAGTACACCCGCAACATGGCCACCGGGGCTTCGCTCGCCGATCTCGCAGTCGTCGTGGTGGACGCGCAGAAAGGCGTCCTGCCGCAGACCGCCCGGCACACCCGGATCGCCGCCAACTTCGGCGTCCGGCGGGTGGTGCTCGCGGTCAACAAGATGGATCTCGTGGGCTGGGGCCAGGCCCGTTTCGACGCCATCACGGCGGCCTACCGCGACGTTGCGGCAGAGACGGGGGTCACCGAAACCCGGGCGATTCCGCTGTCCGCACTCCACGGCGACAACCTCACCCTGCCAGGAGCCCATACGCCCTGGTATGTGGGCCCGACGCTCCTCGAGCATCTGGAGACCGTGGACATTGAGCCCCCCGCCGGGGAGCAGCCGTTCCGGATGCCGGTGCAGTACGTGAACCGGCCGAACTCCGGGTTTCGCGGGTACTGCGGCCGGATCGCGGAGGGTGCGGTCTCGGTGGGGGACCGGGTGCGAATCGCTCCTTCCGGCGCCGAGACCGAAGTCGAGAGGATCGTGGTCTGGCAGGGCGCCCGGGAAAGGGCGGTGCGCGGCGATTCGGTGACGCTGGTTCTGAAAGGGGCGCTGGATGTCGCCCGCGGGGACGTCATCGCGGCCGCGGAGGATCCCGTTGAAACGGCGGACCAGTTCCAGGCCCGGGTGCTCTGGATGGGAGACGAGCCGCTGGTTGTCGGCCGCGCCTACCGGCTGAAGATCCACACCCGGGAAACGGGCGCCACCGTGACCCGGATCAAGCATCGGCTGGACGTAGTGGACGGCCGCACGCGGCCGGCGTCCACCCTCGGCTTGAACGACATCGGGTGCGTCAACATCGCAACCGACCGGCCGATCCCGTACGCGCCCTACGGCGAGAGCCGCGCCCTCGGCGGGTTCATCCTGCTCGACCGGGAGACCCAGTCCACCGTAGGCGCCGGGATGATCCGTTTGGCTCTCATGCGGGCGGCCAATCTCCGCTGGCAGAACTTCGAGGTCACCAAGGAACGGCGAGCCCGCGCCAAGCTGCAGCGCCCGCGCTGCCTTTGGCTGACCGGACTCTCGGGATCGGGCAAATCCACCATCGCCAACCTGCTGGAAAAGCGTCTCATCTCCGAGGGGCGGCACACCTATGTGCTGGACGGGGACAACGTCCGCCACGGCTTGAACCGGGATCTCGGTTTCACCGAGGCCGATCGGGTGGAGAACATCCGCCGGGTCGCCGAAGTGGCCCGCCTGATGGTGGACGCCGGACTCATCGTGATCGTCGCCGTCATCAGCCCCTATGGGTCGGAACGCGAGTACGCCCGGGGCCTGTTCGAGCCCGGCGAATTCGGGGAGATCTTCGTGGACGCCTCCCTCGAAGTCTGTGAGGCACGGGACCCCAAGGGGCTCTACGCGCGGGCGCGGCGGGGCGAGGTGAAGAATTTCACCGGAATCAGCAGTCCCTATCAGCCGCCCGAACGGCCCGACCTCACGCTGGCTACGGGCACCCACTCACCGGAAGAGTGTGTGGAACTGCTGCTGACATCGCTGGAGTGACTCGGGGTCCGCGGCGGCCGATCGGGTCACCGCCTTCCGGCGAAGGCGGTGCGTCCCTGCACGCCGGGTCGCTGGCGAAGGTACGCGGCGACCTCGGTGCCCACGTCCGACGATGTCGTCCGGGTGCCGGAGCGGTTCTCTGACGCACCCGCGCAATAGCTGAACAAACCGCAGGATAGGACTCGCGCACGACGACGTCACTGCAAGCTGGGTCACTCCAAGCTGGCGGATCGGTCGAGCGATCCGGTCCATTCGTCCTCGACGCCGTCCGACCCAACTTGGCCATTCGCCTCTGCGGCCATCGACCCAATCGCTTCGACCAGGTCCGGTCCGAGAATCGCCAGTCCTTCCCGCGGGATGTGATCGAGAAACGGCTCAGACTCGAAGCCCTTGCGCGCTCGCTCTGCCAAATGGCGTCCCCGTTCGCTCTGTGGGCTGGCCTGCTTCCAGAAATTCCACAACCCGAACCACACGAAGCACGCGTGCACGAACGCCTCCAGCCAAAGGCGTCGACCAGACCACGGCGAGACAGCTATTATCTTGTGATGCGGCGTGAAGACTGTCCCGGACAAGGTTGACTTGAAGAGGAGAGCATGAATCCCTTCATGCACTAGAGCGCTCACGATCCTCGTGGGATGCCATTTGCTGGAATGCAGGTTCGTAAGTGCGGCTAGACCTCGCAGGTCCCACCTCGAACGCGAGCGCCGTATGTCCGGATCGTCCGGGGTACGGACCAGGACCACAACTCTCAGGCATGCGTCGAGCATGGCGCAAGCCGGTGCACATGCGGATTCGATGAACTTGAACGCCGAGAATACTTTTGGCGCTGCCTCTCGGAACTCGCTGGCTCGATGGGACTCCACAGGGAAGGGTTCACCACGGAATATGTCTGCGTGGAACGGGCTGTAACCGTCTATGACGGTTTGCCTCGCGACTGGCGCGAACGTCAGGCCGCGCTCCGGACGACGGGAACAAGCGGTGTCGGGAATGCTCTCCTCTCCAGTGCCGTTCACGCAAACGTCCCCCAGCGCACTCCAACAACAGCTCGTCCCGGGCGTGATCGACGAACTTCCTTCGACGTACTTCTCGACTGCGCAAAACCGTTCCAGCGCGTCACAGATCTCGGGGACGGGCCGGCCGGTCGCGGACCCCACCAGACGATAAACCGCGGGAGCAAGCTGGATGCGGCGCCGCAATGCCAGCGGCATGTCGGACAACAGGGATCCGAATCTACTTCCCCTTTCACCCAGTGCCTGGAAATGCAGTCTCATGGCCGCCAAGCCAATATCGTCGATGCGACGATAGAAATCCGCGTCGCTACTCTTCCACTTGAGGATTGAGGGAATTGCTCGGAGGAGATTCCGGCGTCCGCTTTCGCGACGCAAACCCGAGGCTGGATGTCGACGTTCCGCTTCCACGATCTGCTGTCTCTCCGCCGGATTGGGGGGCTCTACGGAAGTCTCGTGCGTTGACCTCGGCCGACCCCGGCCGCAGGTACTGGAACCAGGACAAGCGCGATCCGATTCGTCGGGCGGCCAGCCGCGACGCGATACGCCAGGCGTGGTCCGCTGTACGCGAACTCCTCGCTGCGCGGTCGGCGCCGCCGTCCCGAAGCGTCTACTTGGATCTGCCGCGCCTGATAGCAATCCTGCACGCCGAGAACCCTCGCGGCGAGGTGCGCCGCAGCGCGGCGGTAGGAGCGCTGCGGTTTCTCGAGTTCTGACGACACACGAGCGCGTACGGACACCTCGGCGAATCCACTGAGAGGGCAGCGGAACCCCTCCCTGGCAAGGGTCAACTCGGTGGCCGGTAGTAGAAGGTCTCGATGGGGTTAAAGGTATAGGGCTCGCTCCGGGTTCTGTCGGCGGCAGCCAGCTTCCTTATCGAAGGCCGGCTCCGAGGTAACTCTTGCCCTCCTCGCCGCTGCCCTCCCCGCTGCACAGTGCGCCGCACTGGCGAGGAGTCCTGCCTCTTGTTCGTAAGCCGGTTGTCCGCGGGCTTGGTCCGGTCCATCACGCGGATGCTATCTCGGTCAGCGAGCTTGACGAAGAACATCATGGTGTCGCAGGCTCGCACACCTCCGCCACAGCCCGGGCGGTATCGAGTAGCCGCCGGATCCGCGTAGCAACCGGATTCAACTCGTAGTACATCCCCTTGTCGGGATCCAACCTGTCGGGATCCAACTTGTCGGGATCCAACATGACGATGGTGTCGTCTGAGAGTCGGTAGAGATTATCGCCGAGTTGCGGGCGGCGACCGAGTCGAGGGTCACGTCCACGTCCGGATCTCTTGGCCCGGCGGGCCGGAGTCTTCGACGAGTTCGCGGCCGGCGCTTTCGAAGACTTCGAAGATGAAGTGGATGCGGTCCCGTGTTCCGCCGTTGAACGCTCCGTGCGGGGCGAGGTTGTTGACCTCCCAGGCATAGCCGGGGGCCAGATGGGTGCTGGCGCTGACCTCGCTGGAGTGACTCAGGGGCAGCGGCGGCCGATCAGGTCACCGCCTTCGCGCGACGGAAGCGCGGGGCGCGGTGTTCCTCGCGCGCCGGCACTTCGCTGGGGTGCCCCGACTGCATCCCGGATATCCCGATAGCGCGCGTAGAAGTGGGCGAAAACCGGTACGGAGTACCATTGATCAACAGTGCGGTTACCTGACGTGGCGGGACGCTCGCCCGCGACCCGGACCGCAGATCTGCCGGCCGCAGCGTACGAGCCGCCGCCCCCCGCGGGCGACTCCCACAGGGTCTGATTCGGTCGCCAAGGACGATGAAGCAGGAAGGTGGTATCGCCGCGCACGGCGACTGCTACACCGCTTACGGGCTTGAGTTCCGGTCCGAGCTTTCCGTCCCGTTTCGCCCCGTCACCCCGACCGGGGAGCCCCACGTGACCGTTCGTATCGGTCCCGTACCGAAGACCCTGAACGCCGCCGGGCACCCAAGGCGCCGCTGGCAAGCCGTGCCCGGCGCCTATCTGCTCGACGTGGACGGAGTGGCCCGCTACTTTGTCGTGGAAGGCCGCGAGATCGTGGTCGAGCCGACCGGGGGCGACGAGGCGGATGTGCGTACCTTCCTGTGCGGCTCAGCGCTCGCTGCCTGCCTCCAGCAGCGCGGCATCCTCACCTTGCACGCCAGCGCCGTCGAAACCGAAGCGGGCGCGGTACTGTTCGCGGGCAACTCCGGTGCCGGCAAGTCGACGCTGCTCGCGGCGCTGGTCGACCGCGGGTACCGCATGCTTGCCGACGATGTGACCGGCGTGGTCCTTGACGCAGGCGGCCGCCCAGTTGCACTCTCCGCCTTCCCAGCAGTGCGGCTGTGGATGGATGCGGTGGAAACGCTCGGCTGGCAGGCCAACATCGCGGCGAGGGTGCGGGAGGAGTTGGAGAAGTTCGAGGCGCCGGTCGAACGGTTTCGTCCGGCGCCGCTTCCGGTGCGCGCCGTTTTCACGCTGTGTTCACACAACCGGGACACGATTGAAATCGAATCCGTCCCGGCCGGCACCGCCTTCGAGCTGCTGCTGAGAAACACCTACCGCAAGAAGTGCGTGCACGCCATTGGGGGCCAGGCAGAGCACTTCCGAATCGCGACGGCGCTGGCGCGCCAAACGCCGCTCTCGCGGGTCACGCGGCCAGACTGGCCTTTCCGGCCGAGCGCCGTGGCGGACGCGATCGAGCAACGCCTGCGGGCGGACCCCGCCTGACCGCCGTCACTCGTCCGTTCCCTCAAGACGGATTTCGCCCTCAACACGGATTTCGCCCTCAAGACGGATTTCGTCCTTGCGGGCCTCCTTCCTGAACGACATCGTGCGTTTGGGGAGCATGAACCGCCAGCCCGCGCTGTCGGACCACAGTTCCGGGACTCCGGAAGGCCCTATTGGGGAAGGGCAAGCTTGGTGTCGCCTCGGCGGGTTCGGATTGCAGCACGGCATTGGTACCGCCGGACGCAATCGCGCTCGCGAACGACACCAAGATGTGGAGTGCGCCATCAAGGACGAGCTCCGGCAGTTCGGATCCCGCCTTTATGCATCGGAGGCCACGGCGGCAATTCCGCCATGTGAATCATCGTCCAGCAGCGCGTAGCCGAAATGCGCCAGCAGTTGGCGGTGGGGTCTGAACACGCGGTTGAACGCCGCGATCCGTGCGGGTTCCAGGCGGGCGATCTGCCGCGCGTTCATGTCGGTCAGCATTTCGTGGTGCCGGCCCTTTACCGGCAGTCGGCGGCGCAGATTCAGGTCCTGGAGTTCCGGGACCAGCGCCTGTATCTGCGATGCGACCTTTCCGGCTCCGCGCACATCGACTCGTAGCGGATAAGGAGCCCATGGTCGCGGTATGCCCCGGCGTTACGGCGCTGATACCGGAGCCAGGCCACGACGTGCCTTGCCGCGGCCTCGTCCAGCGCCCCGTCCGCACGCGCGAGGCCGCGCCGCACCAGGCCGCGGCAGATGCCCTCGCATACTGCGTAAGGGTTGCGAACCATGAACAGGAACTTCGGATTCGGGAATTGCCCCGTTCGTGAACGCCCTGCGATCAGCCGGTATCGAGACGACGGAATCGTGCGAGAGCGGGGAGGGACACTCCTATGCGGTGCCAACGAAACGTCCAGCCACTCCCCTAATGGAGGGTCTTGATCGGCACGGTCAGGTTTCACTATTGACATTCGCGCTAGTGTTCGTATGTTAGTCACATTATCGGGGGACTGCCCCCGAGCACTTTTCCCCACATTTACTTTGATAATTCGGCCGCCCGGCTGTCATGTCGGGGCTGAGTGTGTCCAGAACCCCATATTTCCGAGAAGGGGAGGCGGCGGGCGGATTCGAACCGCCGATCAGGTGCATGCAACACACTTGCCTTACCAGGCTTGGCTACGCCGCCGTTCCCTTCTCGGGTGACCGGGGCGAGTCGGCGGGGTCCTCTTGGGTCCTGCCGGTCTCGTCGCCGGATTTCACCCCACCGTTATAGTGCGAGAAGGTGCAGTAAGCAAGGGGTTATAACCCCTGAAATGGGCAGGTGAAGCCTCGCATATAGCGCGCCCGCCACGGGAAGTCAAATTTCCGAGCGTCTAGCCTAGGGAGTTAGCTCCGTTCCCTGGGCCCTATTCTGCCCGCTGCAGTCCGGTGGAGCCGGACAAAGGAAGACCCGGCCCGGTTCCAGGCGTACCGCGACCGGTTTGCCGAGGCGCTGGTGGAGGCGCACGCGATCCTCGACGCCCGGTCCACGCCGCCGTCGCGGAACCCCTATCTCGACATGGCGCGCCTCGTCCGGCACCTCGATGCGGACCGCTTTCGCGCCGACCCACGCCCTGGACTGATCGCCAGGGCTTTACGATTTCTGGATTTCTGACCACCCGGCCCCGCGTCGGCGTCCCGCGGCGCACCGCCGGACCGGCCGGCATCGGGCGGCCGAACGGTAGACCGCGCATGTTCTGGGTTAGAATTCTGCCATGGCGAATTCCGAGCTTACCTCCACAAGTGCCGAACATCCTGCCGTTCCGGCTCGAAAGGTGGCGCCCGAGTCCGCACCCACAGGCGAGTCTGTGCCCACGGGCAAGAGATGTGCTTGGGTTGCACCGACGATCAAGACGCTGGACGCGTCTGCAACTCAAAGCGGTGGTCCTAATCCCCGGCCCTTCGAAAGTGGCTACTCCACCATACAAAGTTGAAAGCGCTGCGGGCAATCTGCGGAACGTCCGCCCGTCGCGAGCCGGTTCAGGGTGACGGCGCGCTGCTGACCGGCGTGGCTACCATTCGCATTTTCCTGCGGCCGGGGTATTCTGTCCCGCCCCTTCATGATGACTCGGCCGCCAGCGCGAGATCTGCCGTCAGGGTGGAGCGCGGCGCTCCGCTACACTCCGTGACGGTGGGACGCTGGCATCCGCGCCGTACCGGCGACTGGCCTTAACAACCTGTGGTGGAACCCGGGTGAGCGCCGAGAGCGGCCAGTTCTCCCGGTGGGGGCGAGGCGCCCGGCTGACAAGGCGCGTGAGGGAGGAATACCGAGTGTATTTCGACCGAAACGCAACGATGAGCGGCGCGAAGCGACGCGGTTCAGGCGGGATGGATCGCCGGCCGAACGCCGGCTGGGTTTCACCACAGGCTGTTAAGACGCACGCACCGCAGGTGCGCGGCAGTCAGGCATTCCAACCACGCGTCGTGCCAGAGCTTGAACGCGGGCAGAATGCCCGCTCGCAGCGTTGCGGGCGGGACACGCAGCAGCGACCCCGGAATCCACGGCTTGGCGAGCAGATTGAAGTGCAGCACCGCGGCCGCCGTCCAGGGCAGACCCTCGCGCCTCGCGATGGCGTCGGCGTGGGCGAGGAGGTAGTTGTACGTCGAGCCGATGACCGTTTGCCGCCCCGCGAAGTACCGGTTCAGCACGAGCTGGTCGGTATGCGGCGTATCCGTTTTCTCCCACGTTTCGGGCGACACCAGGGCCAGGAGGCCGGCATGGGCCTCGCCGTCGAGCAACCGCGCGTCAATGAGCAGGAACCCGCTGTTGAACGTGCGGTCCAGGGCATCCGGCGCGCTGGTCTCGGCAAAGGTGATCGGGTCCCGGCGCCGGCCGCGCAAGTGGGAGCCGTCGGGGCAGCACAGCAACTCCGCGTCCGCGTCAAAGAGCTCGTCGACCGGCGTGCGGAACAGTAGATCGGCATCGCAAAACAGCACCTTGCGGTAGCCGGTGAGGCGGAACGCGTCGAGAGAATACAGTTGTGCGAGCCGGCCCGGAGACCGGCGGAAATCGGGCCCCAGGCCCGCGAGCCGGTCGAGCAGAGGCGCCGACAACGGCTCGATCCGCACCCGGTCGCCCAGCGTCTCCAGATACCGGCGCGACCCGCTGGTCAACCCGTCCTGCATGACGACGATGTCGCCTTCGAAGCGGGGGTGGTGCTTCAGGAACGAGCCGATGGTGGTCAGTGCGCCTGGTACGAACGCCTCCGTCGTCGCAATCGCGAGACAGACGCGCGCGGAACGCCCGCGCCCCGGCTCCACGACGGATGCGGCGCGCGGCTTCATCGATCCGCTCCGATCATCTCGTAGCCGAAGTGTTCGAGGAGGCCGCGGTGGGGCCGCAACACGCGGTTGAACGCCGCGATCCGTGCGGGTTCGAGGCGGGCGATCTGCCGAGCGTTCATGTTGGTCAGCATTTCCTCGTACTGGCCCTTGACCGGTAGGCGTTGGCGCAGGTTCAGGTCGTGGAACTCCGGGAGCAGGGCGCGGATCGCCGACGCCACTCGCTCGGGCTCGGCGCACATCGATTCGTAAGTGAAGAACACGCCGCGGTCGCGGTGCTCCTCGATGTTCCGGCGCTGGCGGTACAGACACGCGACGGCGTGCCTGGCCGCCACCTCCGGCAGGTCTGCGGAAGAAGCCAGACCGAGCCGCTCCAGAGCCCGGCAGGTTCCCTCGCAGACGGCGTAGGGATTGCGCACCATGAAAAGGAACTTCGGGTCGGCGAAGTGCCCGGCGAACTCGTCCACCACCAGCAAGTGGGGCGGCGACTTCGCGACGAACACCGACGCCTGCGGATCGTGGGCACGGGCTTGGAAGTACTACGCGGCCAGCGGTAGGCGCGCGTGTCGGTCAGCGCGGCGCGCCACCGCCGCCGGGTGGTCCAGATCTTGAGCGCCCCCTGCATGCGGCCCCGCCCAACGATCGGACCCGCGTATCCCAACGCGGCCTGACCCTCGCACGGCAGATTCGCACGGCAGATTCCATGTCGCCCGGCAGGTCGCCAGAGCCCTCTGCAGAAAGGTCGAGCCGGCGTGTTCCGGCACGATGACGAACAGGTGGGTCGTGACCAGGCTCTGGAGATCGCGCCCTGCTCCGAAGTACGGACGGCTGTGTGCAATCTCTCGTCCGGCACCGTGCGGCGCTCGGGCGAGGGAGCGCGCGCGGGCGGAGCGCGTCTCCCGGCCGCCGGGGGCGGTTGGGCTCTTGTCGGCGCCCGCGCGGCGCGGGTCTCGGTCCATCGCCGGATGGTACCGTTCAGCGGCGACCGCTCCGCTGGTGGGCCGGACCGCCGGACCGCTTGCTCGGAGCGCCGCTCCCCCACCCTCTTCTACCCGCTCCTCGCCGGGGCCGGAGGGGGTGGATAGGCAGGTCGGTGGGGCGCGGCGCGCGCACGGTGCCGGAACGCCGGTGTAAACCGTTCCCGACGCGCACTCGTCATGCCTGACCCACACCGCCGCACGAGATCGTCGGGAACCGGACCAGGCGCGGGGTGCGTGCCGCCTGGAACGCGCGAGGCGCAGCCGCTGCACTTTCTTCATATCGGGAAGACCGGCGGCACCGCCTTCAAGCACGCCATGCAGAGTGCGGGGGAGTCCCCAGGGCAGTCCCCGGTCCGAGGCGAGAACTCGCCCTACGCCGTCCGTCTGCATGGACATGACACGAGGCTGAGAGACCTGCCGAAGGGAGAGAAGTTCTTCTTCTTCTTGCGCGACCCCATCTCTCGGTTCGTCAGCAGCTTCCACAGCCGGCGGCGCTGGGGCCGGCCCCGGCACTTCGTGCCGTGGAGCCGGCAGGAGCTGGAAGCCTTCCGGCGTTTCAGCACCCCCGATCGGTTGGCGTCCGCCCTGTCTTCCGCGAACGGGGAAGAGCGGGCCGCCGCGGAAACGGCGATGAGGAACATTCGTCACGTCGCGGACGGCTACTGGAAATGGTTCGAGAGCGAAGAGTACTTCCTGTCCCGGCTCGACGATCTGTTCTTCATCGGATTCCAGCCGAGTCTCTCAGCGGATTTCGAAATCCTGAAGTGCAGACTGCACTTGCCGAGGGGCCTGTCGCTCCCCGAGGATCAGGTCCTGTCCCACGCGAGCCCGCGCAATCTCGACGGAACGCTGCACGAACTCGCGATGGCCAACCTGCTCGCGTGGTATGAGGAAGACTCGCGCTTCCTCGCGCTCTGCGACAACGTGATACGGGACAATCCGCATATCCGCTCGCGGACGGGCCGTCCGCCGCGGCTGGATTCCGGCAATCCCTTCTAAGCCCCGCGGCAAAGCAGCAGGCTTCGACCGGGCAGGGAATACGCCAACGGTGTCGAATTCCGGTGTCGGGGACGGCGGGATCGCACGTCTTCGGCGGAGTGCCGCCAGCGAAGCCTGGTCGGCCGAGATCTCCCCGCCCTCGTTTTCGGGCACGTTGTGGCCCGCCCCCTCGAAGAGTTCGAAGATGAAGTGGATGCGGTCCCGCTCGCTGCCGTTATGCGCCCCGTGCAGGGCGAGGTTGTTCACCTCCCAGGCGTAGCCGGGGAGCAGATGGAGTGTGGTTCCGCCGACGGTCATTACCGCCCGCGGGTCGGTCTGCAGTGGGATGTGGACCTTGTGCACGAGCGGGACCGACGCGCCAACGTCCACGTGCAGATCGATGCGCTGCCCGGCCTCGAGCCGCGCCAGCATGGCCTTGGGAAAGATGGGTTCGGCGAAGCCGTAGGTCGCGGCAACCCGCTCCATCACCGGCAGCAACCACGCCCGCCACAGGCGCCAGCCGGGTCGTGTGTGGAATCGCCGCGGATCCTCGTCGTGCGTGAAGAATCGGAAGACGAAATGCCGGGTATGGTGGAAGCAGACGAAGCGGTTCCACTTGGTACGGTCTTCGCGTTCCCAGGCCCGGTCCGACAGGCGGGTCATCTGCCTGACGAGCGGCCCCGAGTCGACCGGCCCGAGGCATCGCACCGTCTCCGGCTTCCTGACCGGAGGCAACGGACTCACGACTCTCGTCTGCCCCGACTCGTCTTCCGCGCTCACAATAGCTCACGTCCATCGCCGCATATCCGGGTCGGACGCCGGAAAGTTACCATTTCCGGATGAAGCGGCTGCAGGGAAAGGTGGTCCTCGTGACGGGAGCAGGGCGTGGCATCGGCAAGGGGATCGCGTTCGCATTCGCCAAGGAAGGAGCCCTTGTCGTATGTACGTCGCGAACCGCGCATGAGGTGAACGGGGTCGTCGACCAGATCGCGGCGGGCGGCGGGAGGGCACGGGCGGTCGTGACCGACGTCACCGACCCGGATCAGGTGCGGCGGCTGTTCGAAGAGGGACTGCGAGGCGAGGGCCGCCTCGACGTTCTGGTAGCGAACGCGGGCAGAGGCGCCGGGACCGACAGGGCGACGGTTCGCGAGAGCGACCCGGCCGTTTGGAGGGATCTGCTCGACGTGAACCTCCTGGGCGCCTACCTCTGTGTCCGCGAGGCGATTCCCTACCTGCTCGAGGCGGAGGCCGCGAAGATCATGGTGATGGGCTCGGGGAGTCGGCTGCGCTCCACCCCGTGCCTCTCGGCCTACTCGGCCGCCAAGGCCGGGCTGTGGGCCTTGACCAGAACGCTGGCCGCGGAATTGAAGCCTCATCGCATCGCGGTCAACGAAATCATCCCCGGCCCCGTGCTCCGGGAACGCATGCTCCTGCCGGAGAAGCGCCGGGAAACGGAGGACCAGCCGGCGATGGAAATGTCCAACGGCGAGTGGCTCAAGACCCCGGCCGACCTCGCGGAACTCGCCCTCTTCCTGGCAACCCAGCCTCGGCTGGGACCGACCGGACAGAGCTTCAGTCTGTTACGGAGCTGAGGGGATGGACTCCGATCGAAGGAGACGCGTGGCCGGACCGTGGCCACCTGCTCGACGATCGTGCCGGATGCGCCGTGGCGCGACCGAGTCGCCGCAGGCCGAGAGATAAGCCGAGAGATAAGTCGATGTCGCGGGTTGTCGACGCCGAGGTGACGGAGCCGGCAGGGGCGCCGGCCGGGCGGCCGATCGGCCCCCGCGACTGGGAAGGGCATGGCCTGACGGGACCCGTTCGGGTCATGAACCCTCGCGACGCGGCCGCCGTCGGACGTCTCTTCAAGGAACAGTACGCACGCTCGGGGGACCGATCGACAAGGAATCGGCACGTCGACCTGACGGTTCTGGCGGGGCTCTGCGAGAACCCCAGGATTTGGCAACCGGCGCACGAAATCCTTGGCGACCATCTGCTGCTCTGGCGTACCAACATGTTTCTCGGTAGCCCCGATCTTCCCTGGCACGAGGATCGCCACGCCGGTCTCTTCCTCAACGGAGCGTTCAGCCTTTCCATGCTGCTCGCCATCCAGGACAGCCCACCGGGCAACTGCACCGTGTTCGCCCCCGGATCCCACCGGTTGACGATACGCGAGAAGGAACGACGATACGGTATCGAAGCCAGACCGCACCCGGGCGGCAACGTACAGTATGCAGGTCGGGTCGCGGCCGAAGTCTTTGAGTCCGTGCCACTCGGAGCGGGCGAGATGATCGCGTTTCATCCGGAGTTGCTGCACGCATCTTCGGGCTACGTGAACGGACATAGCCAAGCATCGAACCCGCGGATGAGCCTTGCGCTTCGGGTCACGACGCCGGACGCGAGGCTGCGCGACCGGGCATTTGCCGGCGAGCCCGGGGATCGACCCGGGGATCGACCCGGGGATCGAATGGTCGTGCCGCGCGCCATCGATCGGTCACCGCACCGGAACGCAAGAATCCGTGGGGATGCGACGACGGCCGGTTGACCGGGAGGGCCAACGTGCGGAGCGCCCGGCATGGCCGCTCCGGGGAACGCGGAATTTCACACCTGCGCAAGCGCAGGGTGAGCGCAGCGACCGGTGTTCGCCCACTGCCCGGTACCGGCCGCCGGTGCATCGTGCCGAGGCACGATTCCCGAAGATGGCGCGGAGTCCCTCGGTCCGGTGCTCAGTCGGCGGAAGTTGCCCCGGCGAGGAACGCTTCCGCCTCCTTCAGATAGCCGAAGCGTTTCATGACGGGGCCGTGCGCCTCGACGAGCGCGCGTACCTGCCGCGGGGACAGCGCGCTGCGCCAATCGCCGGCCCTCCCGGATCGGAAGAAGGACGGCGCGGTCGCCTGCCGAGCCCGGAATCCTTCGCGCTCTTCCTGGGCTCGCAGGCGGTCGAAACGGGCGTGTTCAACGGCGCGCGCTACCCGCGAGCGGTCCCACGCGAGGCCCGCAAAACGGACGACGGCGCCGAATGCCTCCACCGGGTCCGCGAGAAGGTCTTCGTATCGCACGACGTGCACCGGTAGGTCCGCCTCCACCCAACTTGAGACGTTGAGGCTCCAGGACAGCTTCGAATCCGGGAAGACTTGGTGGAGTCGCCTGCGATCCTGCGCGCTCGTGATTTCGGATCGGTTCATCTCCTCCACCGTGCGGTCGATGGACCATTGCAGGTGATGGGCATAGGAGACCGCCACGTCCAGGGGGTTGCGGACGAGGTACACCGCGCCCGCCGTGGCGGCACGCGGGAAGAGTGGTCCCCCCGCCGTGTGGATGCAGGCGTCGTGGACCTTGAAGAAGGTCGGGCGCGGCAACTCCGCGGCCAGCAGCTCGTGGAGCAGCGGGCGAAGGCGCAGTATCTCGCCGGGGGCCAGGTCGGACGACGGCAGCCCGAGATATTCGTCGAATAACGTGCGACTCGTGACGAGGGGCCCGATCAGTTCATTGATCGAAGCCGGTGTGCCATCGTTTTTCAGGTAGGAAGTGAGGAACGTCCGGAGCCAGGTGTTGCCCGATTTCGGGTAGGACGCCAACCAGACGATGGACATCTCTCGTCCCTCAATCCCCCGCCGGGCTGTCCGTGCTTCGTTCCGCCCGAACCCGAAGCTCCGGGGAGTATCTCGCCGAGGTTTTCGAGATCGACATATCTTCCGTTGACCGACGGATTCTGTGTCGTGGACAGTACATTCGACCTAGCCGTTGCCTGGAGAGAGGCGGCGGGGTCGCGCCGGCCCTTCCTTGGAGCCGGCGCCTGATCCACACCCCTATCGTTGGCGAACGCCGCCGGTCAACAGGAAGCTGCGCGTGGCGATATCTTCCAGGGACATGTCCTTCAAGCACGCCAAGCGCGCCAAGCGGGCGAGGCGGCGGCGCGCATACGCCAGGTCCTCCGCGACCACTACGGGCCTGAGGGCGCGTACCGCGAAACCTTCGCTCTTGAAGAGCGTCACAAACCGGGGCATGGACGCGGTCGGACAACGCCTCCAGATACGCTTGCGACTCACGGGGCAGGCCGTCATGGATAACCACGACATCACCTTCGAAGCACGGGTGCTGTTGCAGGAAAGAGCCGACGGCGGTCAGTGCGCCCGGCACGAAACTCTCCGTCGTCGCGGTGGCGAAGCAGACACGGGAGGAATCCCGCGAATCCGGCGCCGCCGCGTCCGGCCCGCGCCGATTCATGGCCGCGCCTCCATGATCTCATAGCCGAAATGCGCGAGCAGGTTCCGCTGGGGTCGGAACACCCGGTTGAACGCTGCAATCTGGCCGGCTTCCAGTCGGGCGAGCTGGCGCGGGTTCATGTCGGTCAGCATTTCATCGTACTTCCGGACGCGCAGGCGCTGCCGCAGGTTCAGATCGTCCAGCTCGGGGACCAGCGGCCGGATCTCCGACGCCACCCGTTCGGGCTCCGCGCACATCGTTTCGTAGGTGAAGAACACGCCGCGCCGGCCGTGGGCCGCGATGTGCGCCGCTGATACCTCAGGCAGGCCACGACGTGTCTCGCCGCCGCCTCCGGCAGGCTCCCATCGGGTGGCGCAAGACCTCGCCGCTTCAGGTTCCTGCAGATTCCCTCGCAGACGGCGTAGGGATTGCGCACCATGAACAGGAACTTCGGGTTGGGGAAGTATCGGGCGAGATCATCCACGACAAGCAGGTGCGGCGGAGACTTCGTTACGAACACGGTCGGCCGCGGATCACTTGCCCGCGCCCGGGAGTACCAGGCTCGGCGAATTCGGGGCCAGTCGTACGCATTCGGGTTGGTCAGGACCTTCCGCCAGCGGCGGCGCGAGCCCCAGACCTGCCCGCGCCTGCGAGTTCTCCCCGCCCGGGGCGTGGGCCGGCGGATCCGGGCGACCACTGTCCCTCCGACGGCAGATCCCGGGCCGCCCGGCAGGCGCTGAGGGCCTGGAAGAGAAAGGTGGATCCGGCATGGTTCAACGTGATGCCGAAAAGGTGTGTCGTGATCACGCCCCCCAGATTGCGCCCGGCGCCGAAGTAGAGGGGGGGGCCCTGATGCTGCACGGGCCGGATCGTAACCTGCGACCTTGACGCATCGATGAACCCTGGCGCAGACTTCGGTCCGGCCTTTCTCCTACTGGCGATCAATGATCTGTGGCATCTACCTGCGCTCGGCCGGCACCCTGGAGGGTCTGGACCCCCTGGAGGGTTTGGACCCCATGCTGGCGGCATTGCCGGGGCTCGAGACCGATGCACGCGCCAAGTGGACGGACGGCACGGCGGGCTTCGGCTGGCGGGGTGAAACGCCCGCCGGTGCGGCGCTGCCGGACCGCCTGCTCTTTGTCGACGCCGGCGCCGGCCTCGCAGTGACCGCGAGCGCCCGTCTCGATGATCGCGATTCCCTGTGCGACGCGCTTGGCGTTCCCCGCTCGCAACACGGGATGCTGCCGGACGCTGCCCTTATTCTCCGGGCCTACCGGCGCTGGGGCCGGGAGTGCCCCGAGCGCCTGTTCGGCGACTACGCCTTCGCGGTGTGGGATGCGAAAAGCCGGACCCTCTTCTGTGCGCGCGATCACATAGGGGCCCGGCCCTTCTACTACTCCCTGGCGGCGGACCGTATCGTCTTCGCGAGCGACATCGGCGGCGTGCTGGCCGCACCCGGCGTCCCGGACGATTTGGACGAGCCGACGGTCGCTACGCGGCTGGTCCACCCTCAGTGGTCCTTCGGAGAACACACGTTCTACCGGGCGATCCGCATGCTCCTGCCCGGTCATAGTCTGCTCGTCAAGAGCAACTCCGCGCGTGTCGAGCGCTGGTGGCGGCCGGAGAACGCTCCGAGGGCGCCAGCCGGCGACGACGACACGCTCGCGGAAGCGTTCCTGGATCTCTATTCCCGGGCCGTGGAGGACCGGGTGCACGGCGCGCAATCCGTGGGCGTGCACCTGAGCGGAGGCCTCGACTCCTCGAGCATCGCCGTCCTCGCCACCCGCGCGCTACGGCGCGCCGGGCGCGCGGCCCCGGTCGCGTTCAGTTGGCAGCCGCCACCCCGCGATGGGTCGTGCGACGCGGCCGACTCGGGGGAGCACGACCTGATCGAGGCGGTGTGCCGGCAGGAAGAACTCGAGGTGTGCTACTGCCCGCCCACCGCTGAGGACTTCGTGGCCTACCTGCGCCGCGACGGAACCCGTGACCTGAACGTCCACCCGAACGAGGAACCGGTACAGCGTCAGGCGGCCCGACGGGGCGTGCGGGTGCTGCTGTCGGGATGGGGTGGCGACGAGGGCATCTCGTTCAACGGGCGCGGCCATCATGGGCAGTTATTGCGCAGCGGGCACTTGGGCAGGCTGTGGAGGGAAGTCAGCGCGAGCAGCCGGCGCCCGCTCGCGAACATCCTGCTCAACGCGGTACTGCCCGTCGCATCACCGAGCCTCGTGCGAGCGGTACGAGCGGTGCGAGAGGTAAGGAACGGCAGGCGGCCCCTGCGGTACCGCACGTTCATCCATCCGGCGTTCGCGCGGTGTGTACGGCCGTTGCCTTCCCCTCCCCCTGAGCCTGTCGGGGTCCGGAGCATGCAGCTCTACCTGCTCCGACTCGGCCACATCGGGACCCGCATCGACGGGTGGACGGCGAGTGGCGCGCGCCGGGGCATCGAATACCGCTACCCGTTGCTCGACCGCCGGGTGCTCGAATTCGCCTTGGGCCTGCCGCCGGAGCAGTTCCGGCGCGCGCGCTGGAGCCGCTGGCTTATGCGCCATGCCGTCAGCCGGATCGTGCCGCCCGGGGTGTGCTGGAATCGGGACAAGCGCGATCCGGTTCGTTCGGCGGCAAACCGCGACCCGATGCGCGAGGCGCGGTCCGTTGTACGCGAAATCCTCGTTGCCCGGTCTGCGCCGCCGCCCCGAAGCGTCTACTTGGACCTGCCGCGCCTGATAGCAAACCTTCACGCCGAGAAACCTCGCGGCGATACGCGCCGCGGCGCGGTGACGAGCGCGCTGCGGTTTCTCGATTTCTGACGACACCCGAGCGCGTGTGGACGCCTCGGTGAATCCGCTGAGAGGGCAGCGGAACCCTTTCCTGGCAAGGGTCAACTTGCTGCTGGGGGGTCTCAGTCGAGTAGAGGCGGGGTCCGCTCCGGATCCTGTTGGTGGCGGCCAGCTTCCTGATGGAAGGTCGACTCCAGGAGGAATGCGCCGGTTTATTTTCTCGCCACCGTGCGGTCGATCGGCAGCGTCCCGCGGTCAAGGGCCCGTACGACGAGATGCCGACGGACATGAACGTGCAGCAGATCGCCCGCCTGAAGCCGGCCCGGATCGCGGCGTTCAACCTGGAGCGGCGCGGCGCTCCGCCGCCGCCTGGGGGCGTGGCGGAAGCGGCGGCGCGGCATGTCGTCACCTGCTTCGAGTATCAGCGCCGCAACATCGCGGCCTACGGCCGGCGTGGCGTGTTCTTCACCTACGAGGCGATGTGCGCCGAGCCCGAGCGGGTGGCGTCCGAAATCCGGGCGCTGGTCCCCGAGCTGGACGATCTGAACCTGCGACAGCGCCTACGCGTCCGACGGTACAATGAAGCGCTGGCGGACATGAATGCGCGGCAGATTGCCCGCCTGAAGCCGGTGCAGATCGCGACGTGCAACCGCGTGTTCCGGACCCACCGGGATCTGTTCCACCATTTCGGGTACGAACTATTGGACGGACGCCGATGAGTTGGCCAGTCGCGGACTCGCCGATTCCCGGGCTCACGTCGACCCCGAAAGTTCCGGCCCGCGAGCGCCCTCGAGACGGCAACGCCGCCCGCCGCAAGTTCTGCGTGCACGGAGCCGGGCGCGATCTGGAACGGACTATCAGAACGCACCTGTTCGTCATCTGTGCCAACAACAGCGGGTCAACGTTCCTCAAGGAGGTGCTGGCGACCTGCCGGGCAACCTGGAACCTGCCGCGGGAAGGCCAGAAGATGCTTGGCTACGCCGGCCCGGTTCCCGGAGACGACATCGCATTGATCTGGGCCTCGACCCGTGGGTTGCGCGACAGTCTGACGGATACGGGCAACTATGACTGGCCGCGCAGCCGCCGGGCGTGGTACTTCCAGGCATATGCGCGGGACCCGCAGGCGTCGGTGTTCGTCACCAAGTCGCCGCCGCACCTGCTGCTGGTGGACGAGCTTGCCCGGCATTTCGTCAACCCGAAGTTCGTGTTCATGGTGCGCAATCCCTACGCAGTGTGCCAGGGCATCTGCCGCTACAAGCGAGGCCGTTGGCCGGCTCCCGAGCTGGCGGAGAAGGCGGCGCGACACGTCGTCGCCTGTCTTGAGCAGCAGCGGTGCAACGTCGAGGCGCACCGGTCCGACGGGGTGTCCTTCACCTACGAAACGATGTGCGGCGAGCCCAACGCGGTAGCCCGACAGATTGCGACGCTGGTTCCGGAGCTCGACGACCTGGAGCTGAGGCAGCGCGTGCCGGTCAAGGGCCAGTACGACGAGATGCTCACCGACATGAACACGCGGCAGATCGGGCGCCTCGATCTCCTGCAGATCGCCGCGTTCAACCGGGTGTTTCGGGCGCATCGGGAGGTGCTGGACTACTTCGGCTACGAACTGCTCGGGGAATAAAGGCCGGAGTGGTGAGGACCCAACGGATCGAGGCCAGCCGGCTACGTCGTCTTGACGACCGTGACCGCCTCTTCTGTCAGCTGGGATGCGGGCGGCCCATCCGCCGGCGTCTTGCCGCCGCCGAGGAGTATCGTGATTGGCTGAGGCCCTTCGTGAAACGCTAAGACCGGTTGAAAGACAAGCTGAAGTCGGGGGTGGCAAAACCCACCACGGTGCAGTCGAGTGCGCCCCTTGGAATGGACAGGGTCAGGCTGGGATGCCCAGTGATTGCGCGTAGCGCACAGCGTCGGCACGTTTCCCGGTGCCCGTCTTACGGTAGATATTCTTGAGGTGGTAGCGGACGCCTTTCGCAGATATCTGCGGATATCTTGAGGCTCTGCGCGATCTCCTTGTGCTGGAGCCCCTGCGCAGCCTCTGCCAGCACCTCCCGCTCGCGCCGGGAGAAGATCCTTTTGATTGCGTCAGACGACTCCTCCAGGTGCGGCGGCATCGATTCTGCCGCACGCCGCGTGTCTTCATCGAGGTCGGCGTCGAGCAGTCCTTGCACTAGCAGCCTGTGGACAAAGTCTCGCGGCGTTCGAGCGGCGATGCATCCCGGCTGACACACTCCGCTTCGCCTCGTTCATCGTTGCGCTTCGGTCGAAATACACCCGGTATTCCTCCCTCGCGCGCCTTGTCAGCCGGGCGCCTCACCGCTCTCGGCGCTCACGCCACTTTATCCACAGGCTGCTAGGGTCCGGCCGACCTCCCGGTGGCGCACCAGCGGCCTGACGTAGTCCACGTCGCGAGTCACGCGGAGGAAGTCGGCCAGGCGCGCCAGCGCCTGGCCCGTGTGTCCGGCGCGGGGGGCAGCATCCATCGCCATCGCCAGCCCCCGCAGGCTGTGTGCGGGTCCGGCCATGGTCTGACGCGGCGCTGCACAATCGGCTGGCGAGCTTCTCAGCCGCGCCGGAAGGGCTGGCGGTTCTCGAACTGGACGTGGTCGAGCCCATCCGAACGACGGCCGCGGAGGCGAATGCCCGCGGTTAACTATTTCGCCAGAAACCTCAGGAACAGGTCGTGGCTGTCAGCGAGCCGGCTGCGCGCGCGTTCGGACTGGTCGAACAGATGACTGCAGACGATCTCGGGCAGCTTCCCGTCGCCGTCGTTCCACTTGACGATACCTTCACTCGCCAGCTCTTCCACGTACCTTGCGACCTCGCTGCGGCAACCGGCTTCCGTCAGTTCGCGGCGGAGGAAGTCCGCAAGATGGTCCCGGTCGGGGATGTTCAGGACCGCAGCCTGGAACATCCGCAGATGCGGCGACCGTAGTCTGTTCCGGAGGCGGGCCACGTAGGTGTCTTCCCCCGTGCCCCGCAGGGAATCCCAGATCAGCGTCCCGACGGGCGTTTCCGCCAGGAAGTCCCTGACCCGGGTGCTGAACCGGGCCGGCAGCACGCTGTAGTTCAGGTCCCGCACGATCCGGTACCTGGAGTCGATCGACGCCTGCTTCAGGGCCCGGAGCGCACATTCCTCGCCTCTCGCATAGTCCGCCCGCAGCATGATGTTGAGTGCCTGGCACTGCTTTTGGGCAACGATATCTACGTCCTTCGCTGCGACCGCGATGCCGCTCGGACGGTAGTCGAATTGGGGTTGGACGTCCGGATTGCCGGGGGTTCGAACCACCAGCGTGGCCGTGGGATTGGCCAAGTGATACAGGGCGTGGATGAGGCCGGGCGCCTCGAGGATCGGCCGTATGTCGCTCGGGTTCAGGTGCTCGCACTGCTTGACGACGAGGTCGCCGATCTTGAATCTCGAGTTGATGCGCGCACGCAGCTCGAAGTCATAGGTCACGCCCAGGCTGTCGCCCTGAATGACCCCGAAGGCACCCGAGAAGGCATGGTCGTGGACTATCGTGTCGGCGGTCGTCCAGACCAGGACCTCCAGGTAGAACCGCCGGTTCCTGAAGACGATGTAGGAGAGGTCGCCGAACCTGGATCCGTTCTGAAGCCAGTCGAGCCGGCCTCCCTCGGCGGCGTTTTGCAGAACGTCCTGAACGTCGATCCGGTCGAGAATCCCTTCCGACCGCATCAGATCCACCGCAATCGCCGGAAGCTCGCGTTCGTCGTATCGCGAGCGTCTCCACCTCGCGTCCAACTGGTCTCCGAACTCACGAAAGTAATCCATCGCAACCTCCTCGGGGCAGCAGTTTTACCGCTCTGGCTGGACACAATTTATGGGACTACGGGCCGCCCGGTGACGCCGGAAATAATTGAGCGCGATCAGAGGCGCAAGGAGCTGCGCAGCGTGAAGCTGAACTCGGCGTCGCTCGACATCTCGCAAGACATTCAGTCAGTGGTTCGACCAGAGACGGCACAAGATTCCCCTTGGGATTTGCCTGGAGTCAATGACGTATGCGATTAGTTCGCATCCCGCACCCTGCGCAATCGGTCTCCCGCGTTCATCTCTGCCGGCGTCGCCGGTGCAGAACCAACAGCACCGGCCGCAGCAGGACATAGAGGCAGAAGAGACGGTCCGGCAAGTCCGCCCGGGCGAAGTCGTGGCGGCCTATCAGCATTCCGCGCGCCTCGTGCAGGCTGTAGCGCCAGCCGCTGCCGATGAACACCCTCGAGGTCCGCATCGCCGCTTCCTGCACGAATTGCCACAGCCCTTCACGCGGCGTCCACACGCGCCGGGACACGGCGACGACAAACCGTACCCGCGAGCCGCGACGGCAGCGCGCCACCGCCGATTTCGGCGCCTCGACATGAAGGTCCTCTCGGCACAGCTGCAGCGTGGATGCCAGAAAGTTCTCGATGCGTCCACTCCGGCCGCGGGCGACCGCCAGCTCGACCGCCTTGTCCTCCGCCGCGCGAAGCAGTGCGGCGACATCGCATAGCCACTTGAGCCGATGCCAGTAGTGCATCGTCCCGTGGCACGCCAGGTACAGCAACTGATCAGCATCGCCCAAGGTGCGGAAGTGGCCCTGCCCAACCTTGACCGTCAGAGCCTCAGCAGCCAGGCGGACGAACGGTGGATTGAACAGGAAGCGGTTGCTCAGGAGGCGGCGGTGCAGCTCGATCTTGCCCCCGGAGCCGGTGAAGACGTGGTCCTTCTCCACCGCGTCGTACCAACGCATGCGGGCCGGGGTCTCGCGAAAGGCGGGCATCGTGCGGCGCCAGCCCAGCGCCCGCAGCGTGCCGGCGGCGGCGGCGAAGGCGTCCCCGGGAACCAGCAGATCAATATCGATCGAACTCTTCGCGAACGGGCGGCCGTACGCCCGTTGGCCCAGTGGCAGCCCTTTGAGGATCAACGACGGAATGCCGGCGGCGGCGAGGCCCGCGGTCACCCGCTCCATGGCGTCGAGCTGGCGCATGCCGCGTAGCGTGTCCCGCTGGCGCTGCCGCGCGAGGGCGCGCGCGGCCGCCGGGTCGGGAAGCCGGACGCCCCCACGGCGGAGCCCCTCGAGGAACAGCGTGCTGACGCGGTGGTGCGCCGCGAGGCCGGCGAGGGCCGGCCAATCGGCCACGCCGGCGAGCGCGTGCCGCTGCTCTCCCGCATTCCCCGCGCCCAGCGCCAGGCGCAGTCCCGCGAGCAGGCCCTCCAGGGGCGGCGTGCCCCCGTCGGCCGCGTTACCGTCCGCCAAGAGCGAGCACCGTCCAGAGCGTGCGCCACACGATCGCGGCATCCAGCCAGAAGCTCCGATGCTTGATGTAGTAGAGGTCGTACTCCAGCTTGTCGAGCGCGCCGTCCGTCGAGCCCCCGTAGCGGTAGTTCACCTGCGCCCAGCCCGAGATGCCCGGACGCACGAGCAGCCGCTCGCGATAGGAGGGGATGCGGCGCACCAGTTCGGCGACGAATTCGGGCCGCTCCGGGCGGGGCCCCACGAGGCTCATCTCGCCGCGCAGGACGTTCCAGAACTGCGGGAACTCGTCGAGACGCGATCTCCGGAGGAACCTGCCGAACCGGCTGGCGCGCGGGTCGTCGGCTTCCGCCCAGCGCGGGCCGTCACGCTCCGCATCGGGGCCCATCGTCCTGAACTTCAGCACCTGAAACCGCCGTCCCGCGAGTCCGACACGTTCCTGTCGAAAGAAAATCGGCCCCCCGGTGTCGAGCCGGACGAGCGGACCGAGAACGGGAAGCGACAGCAGCAGTAGCGCGCATCCGACAGCGGCGCCGGCGATGTCCACGGCCCGCTTCCCGAGCCAGGATGCCGGCCGCCGGCGGCGTCTGGCGTCGGTGAGCGACTCGAGGACCCAGGCCGGCCCCTTGTGGCGGATGGGGAGCCGCCGCAGCAACTGCTCGTACACGGCGTGCATCGGGATGACCTCGATGTCCCGCTCCTGGGCCCCGACCACGGTGCGCAGCAGATCGGCGCTCATCGGCCTCTCGGGCGCCAGAATCAGCGCGGACACCCGCCGCGCGACCACCAACTGCTCCAGATCGGCCGGTGAGGCGTCCGGGCCGTCCGTCGCCTCCAGGTCCCGGCTCGGGAAGAGCCCCAGTACTTTCCGGTGCGGCGCCAGCTCCCCTAGCAGCGCCGCGATGTCCCTGGCAGCCGGCCCCGCGCCCACTACGGCGACTGGAATCTCGCGCGTGTCTCCCGCGAACAGCCGCCCGTAACTGACACGCCACACCAGCGTCGCGATGCCGACGAGCGCCAGGAAGTTCATTACCACGAGCCGCGGCAGGAAATCGCGGGGGGCCAGGAAGTACAGCGCCAGGTAGAGTCCGAGGCCGGCAACTACGGCGTGCGCGACGACCGTCGCGGTGTCCCGCGCGGAAAACGCCAGGCGCGCCGCCGAGGCCGCGTGCAGGAGCAGCAACCAGACTCCGGCCAACGCGAACCAGGCGGCGTGCTCCCGCACGTACACCAACGTCAGGGGATATCGGTCGATCGCGCTCCAGATCCAGAGTGCTCCCACGACCGCGCCGCCCGCGGCCGCGGCGTCTCCGGCGCGCCGGACATGGCGGCGGGTGGACGCGCCCTGCAGCAGCCGGCCGAGCCAGGACAGGCGGACACTGCCCGCGTCGGCGCCCGACACCCCGAGGGCAGTCCCCGACCAGACCAGCGGCCGGCGCCGCCCGCCGCTTCGAGGGTCATCTTCGAAGGCCATGTACCCACCTCGGGCAAGAGATCTCGTCGGCATTTCCGGTGGCGGCCCGGGCGAACCGGAGCGCGTTGGCGATCAGATCGGCGGGGCGCCTCTCTCCGCCAGGTCCGCCTGGCATGGCCCCTCTCCCTCCCCGAGACCCTTCGCCGCGGTGCGCCCGACATCGAATCCGGGCCAGTTCGGTCTCGACCCGTCGGGTGCGGACTACCATCGGAAGATGTGTTCGCCGGCGATTCCTCGCAGCGCGTTGCGCGTATCGACCACCACCGGCGCGCGTCGCGCGATCTCCGCGTAGTCGACGCCACCGTGATCCGTGACGATCACCGCGCAGTCCATTCCGTCCGCGAGCGCCTCCTCGGCAGGCACCGCCTTCAGCGCCAGCGAACCTTCGCACACCGCCGGCACGAAGGGATCGCTGTAACTCACCGTCGCGCCGCGCTGCTGCAGCAATGCGGCGACGGAGATCGCCGGTGATTCCCGGGTGTCGCTCACGTTTGCCTTGTAGGCCATGCCGAACAGGTGCACGCGTGATCCGCGAACGGCGCGCGATCGGCTGTTCAGCGCCTCGTTCACCCGCTCGACCACCTGGCGCGGCATGCTCGCGTTCACGGCCCCGGCCAGCTCGATGAAGCGGCTCTCCAAGCCGTTTTTCCGCGCTTTCCAGTTCAGGTAGAAGGGGTCCACGGCGATGCAGTGGCCGCCGAGCCCCGGTCCGGGGTAGAAAGCCATGAATCCGAACGGCTTCGTCTTCGCGGCCTCGATGACCTCCCAGACATCCACGCCGAGCGCGCGGCAGATGAGCGCCACCTCGTTCACGAGGCCGATGTTGACCGCGCGGAAGGTGTTTTCGAGCAGCTTCACCATCTCGGCCGTTGTCGGCGACGAAACCGGAACGACGGCATCCAGGATCAGGCCGTAGAGGGCGGTCGCCGCCGCGAGCGATTCTGCGTCGAGGCCGCCGACTACCTTCGGGATGTTTCGCGTGGTCCAGTCCGGGCTTCCGGGATCGACCCGTTCGGGTGAATACGCCAGGAAGAAATCCGTGCCGGCGCGCAGGCCGCCCGCCTCGAGCCGGGGCCGGACGAGTTCGGCGACCGTTCCGGGATAGGTGGTTGATTCCAGCACCACGAGCTGTCCGGCGCGGAGATTCGAGGCAACCTGATCCACGGCTGCCACGATGTGCGACAGGTCGGGCTCGTGGATCCCGCGCAATGGCGTCGGGACGCAGATGCTGACGGTGTCCACTCGGGCCAGCTCGCTGAAGTCCGTCGTTGCGGCCAGCGCGCCCGACTCCACCACCGCCCGGACGTCTTCTCCCGGCACGTCGGGGATATAGGACTCGCCGCGCCCAAGGGCGGCCGTGCGTTCCCCGTCCACGTCAAAGCCGACGGCCTTCACGCCGGCCCGCGCGAACGCGACGACCAGCGGTAGCCCCACGTAGCCGAGACCGATGACACCGACCCGCGCTTCCCTTGACCGAAGCCTCCCGAGGAGCCGATTCGCCACTTTGGGAATTATCCCCAAAGCTTGCCCTGTCATCACACTGAGCGTACCCCGGTTTCTCGGACAACCGGCAACGGCCGAAACGCCGGTTCATCCCGACCCCCGGAACTGTGCTTCGAACTCGACGGGCGACAGATCGCCGAGGGCTGGGTGTCGCCGCCCGGATACCGGCGGCGAATGTTTGCCGTCGCGGACTCCCTCTCAGCCACGATCAGGTGTCCGACTCAGCGGGGCAACTCGATGCTACTCTTTATACCCCTTTGTTCCCCCAGCGGGTTTGCACCCCAACCGGATGACGCGCGCGTGAGGCTGGCGTCCCAGCCGGGCGACGCCGGCCGGCTGGGACATCCTCCGGAAGTTGAAGTATGAGAGTCACTACGAACGGAAACCGTGGACGGGGCGAGCCTTGAGCCCCGCTGGGGAAATGCCTTCCCGGGAAGCCGCCACCGACGTTTCGCTCGACTCCGTCGCGGTGCGCAACGAGACGATGATCTTCACCGATCTCGACGACATCGTCGTCATGATGGACGCCGACAAGGGGCTCTACTACGAACTCGACTCGGTCGGAGCCCGCATCTGGTCCCTGCTGGAAACGGCCCGGCCGGTGGCGCAGTTGTGCGACGTGCTGGTCGAGGAATATGACGTGACGCTCGACGCCTGCCGCCGCGACATCCTCGACTTCCTGGCGCAGGCAGCCGAGCTGGGGATCGTCGAAGTGCGCGGCCCGGCGGCGCCTTGAGCTCTCTCGCCGTCTTCTTCCGCCTGCCGGGGCCGGAGCGGGCGATGGCCGTGGAAGCCGCGCTCTGCCTGCTGCTGGCGCGGCTGCTCGTCCGCCGCGTGCCGATGCGGTACTGGAGGGGGCGCCTGCACGGGGCCGCTGCCGGTTCCGCCTCGCCCGACCGACAGGGGGTGGGCCGACAGGGGGTGGGCCGACAGGGAGTGGGCCGACAGGGAGTGGGCCGACAGGGAGTGGACCGACAGGGGGTGGGCCGCCTCGTTGCCAGGATCGTGCGGGCGGTCGCGCGCCGGCTCCCGGTCGAGGTCGTGTGCCTGCCGCGGGCGGTGGCGGCGCATTGGATGCTGCGCCGCCGCGGCATATCCAGTCAGGTGGTGTTCGGCGTGCGGCGCGCGGCGCCCGGACGCGCTCCCGATTACCACGCCTGGCTCACCGTAGACGGCGACACCGTCATGGGCGGCCGGAATGCCGCGGCCTACGCGCCGCTGCTCGCGCCGAGCTGGTTGGCGGCCAGCGGCCGCGGAGAGGGCGCGTGGCCGCAATGACCGTTCGTGGCGCGCGCGCCTTCGAAGGCGCCGGAGGGCTGGCGCGCGCCCTGTGCGCCGATGCGCCGGGCCGCTCCCTGCTGGCCGTCGTCCTCCTGCTGGTGGCGGCCGTCACCGAAACCTTCGGCATCGCGCTGCTGATTCCGCTGCTGTACGCCGCCGGGCTCGCAGGCGCGCCGAACGGAGGCGCGAGCCCCGTCCGCGACGCCCTCGCGCGCGGCGCCGAGGCGCTCGGCGTCGATTTGACGCTGCCGGTGCTGCTCGGCGCATTCGTGTTGCTCGCCGCGCTGCGGTCGGGTGTCGCGTGGCAGCGCGAGGTGCAGATTGCCGCGCTCCGCCTCGGCTTCGTGGACCGGCTGCGCGAGCGTCTCTACAAAGCCATCGCGACCGCCGCCTGGCCGGTTCTCGTCCGCCGCCGCTCGTCGGACCTGCTACACGTCCTGACCCACGACGTAAGCCGCGCCGGCCAGGGTGCGGTGCACCTGATTCAGGCGTCGGTCAACGTCACGTTCGCCCTCGCGCAGGGGGCTCTCGCGGTGGCCATCGCGCCGCCGATTGCATTGGGCATGCTGCTGGGGGGTGGCGTACTGGTGGTCGCGGCCGGCCCCCTCGTCCGGCGGTCGCGGACTCTCGGCGATCGGCTGACGGCCGGCGGGCGCGTGGCGCACGCGGCGATGACGGAGTTCCTCAGTGGCCTGAAGTTGGCGAAGAGCGACGCCACGGAGGCGCGGCACGTTCGGGACTTCACCGGCGCGCTCCGCGACATGCGGCGCCAGCAGCTTGATTTCACGCGCACGAGCGCGGCCGCGCGGGCGATCTTCAACATCGGCGCGGCCGCCGCGCTCGCGGTGCTGGTCGGGATGACTGCGCGCCAGGCCGGGTTGAACGCACCCGAACTGCTGGTGATGGCGTTCATCGCCGTTCGCGTCCTGCCGGCACTGCTGCGGCTGCAGCAGGATGCCCAGCAGTTCGCGCACGTGCTGCCCGCCTGGCTCCACGCGCGCACCATCGAGGACAGTTTGCGGGACGCGGCGGAACCGCCGGCTGACCCGGAGGCGCCCCTCCTGCCCCTGCGGCGCGAACTGACGGTGCGCGGCGTAACGTTCAGCTACCAAAACCCTCCGATTTCCGACGTGCAGGCGCTGGCGGGGCAGGCGCTGGCAGGGCAGGCGCTGGCAGGGCAGGCGCTGGCGGGGCAGGCGCTGGCGGGGGTCGACCTCGCCATTCCGGCGCATCGCCTGGTGGCCGTCACGGGGCCGTCCGGCGCGGGCAAGACCACCCTTCTGGATCTGCTGCTGGGCCTCATCGAGCCGGACGCGGGCGAGATCCGGGTGGACGGCGCGCTGCTGGCGGGCGAGGTCCGCCGCCGCTGGCGTGGCTCGGTCGCCTACCTGCCACAGGACCCGCATCTCTTTCACGAGACGCTCCGCACGAACCTGCTCCGCGCTCGACCGGGCGCGACGGAGGCGGAGCTCTGGCGGGCGCTCGGGCAGGCGGCGGCCGCCGATTTCGTGACGGCGTTGCCGGAAGGGCTGGAGACGGTGGTCGGCGACCGCGGCGCGCGGCTGTCCGGCGGCGAGCGCCAGCGGATCATGCTGGCGCGGGCCCTGCTGCGGGAGCCGGCGCTGCTCCTCCTCGACGAAGCGACGAGTCAGCTCGACGCCGACACCGAGCGGCAGATCCTGGTGACGCTCCGGTCGCTGCGGTCCCGCACCACGGTGGTGGCGGTGACCCACCGTCCGTCGGTGCTGGAGGCGGCGGACCAGGTGGTGCGGCTGGAGGCCGGGCGCGTCACCGCCGCGGGGACCTCTCGCGAGCCGGCGTCCCGCGCCGCCGCCGAGGAGACGCGCCCGGCGAAGACGCGCCCGGCGAAGACGCGCCCGGCGGAGACGCGCCCGGCGGAGACGCGCCCGGCGGAGACGCGCCCGGTGAAGACACGCCCGGTCGGGATCGGGACCGCTACGAACCGACCGTGGCTCCCGTGCCTGCTCTCCATTCTCCTCCTGGCGGGGGGTTCCACGGCGCTGGCGCAGGCGCCGGCCGAGGAGGACTTCCGTTCGCGGGCGACGGCGCGGGTAGGCCCGCTGTGGCTGAAGCCCAGCTTCCGCCTCGAGCGGTTGGGCTTCGAGACCAACGTGTTCAGCGAGCCGCAGCCGAAGCGCGACTTCGTCGTTTCGGGAGCGCCGCGCCTGGACGCCTGGCTGCCGTTTCAGCGCCGGGCGTACGTGACGACGACGCTGATCGCCGGCGCCGACTGGTACGCCGAGCACGCCGGCGAGCGGGCCTTCAATCCGGAGATCCGGTCGCGCATCGTGCTGCCGTGGCGACGCATCACCCTCGCGGCGGGCGGCGCCTATCTTCGCACGCGCCGGCGGCCGGATTTCGAGATTGACGTCCGGTCCAACCGCTTCGCGAGGGATCTGCACGGCAGCGTCGCCGTGCAGGTGTTGTCACGGTTGTGGTTCGATCTCGAAGGGCGGCAGCGCAACGTCGGGTTCGACGCCGACGCCTTCTTTGAGGGCACCTACCTGTCGGAAACGCTCAACCGGAAGGAGCGGTCCGCTGTCGCCTCGCTGCGCTGGCGGCACACCGCGCTCACGACGTTCGTGCTGGCGTCCGAGGTGCGCGCGGCGCGCTTCCTCCGCTCGCCGGATCGGAACAGCGACAACGTCGTCGTGACGGTCGGCGCCGACTTCCACCCCCGGGCGCTGATTTCGGGTTCGGGGCGCATCGGCGTCCGCCGCTTCGAGGCGCGCGGAGCGGCGGTGGCGGATATCTCCAGCGTCGTCGCCGAGGCCGATCTGTCGTACCGGATCGCGGGTCACACCACCGTGACGTTCGGCGCCGAGCGGGACATCAACTACTCGTTCGAACGGGCGTCGCCGTACTTCGTGGTCGATCGCTACGGCCTGGTGATGACCCGCCGACTGGGCCGCCAATTCGACCTGAGCGGTCGGTTCACCCGGGCGGTGTACGACTACCAGACGGCGCGCCGGGGCCGCGACGTCCGCTGGAACATGGGTGGGGAGTTCGGCTATCGCCTGAATCCGAGGATCCGTACCGGCTTCGCGGCCGGCTACGTCCGGTCGACTTCGGCTGCCAGAGCGCGCCGACGCTATCGTGGCATCGTGCTGGGCCTGGTGCTCCACTACGACATCTGATGCATTCAGGAACAGGGAAGCAAACGTCCCCGCGGGTGGCCCACCGCGCGCCGGTGTTCGTCTCTGCCTCTTCAATTTCCTGCGGGGTGATTGCGGTCGCCCTCTCGCTCTTCCTCGGCGCTCCTGGCAGGGTGTGCGCCAGCGAGCAGGATTACGTAATCGGCGTCCGGGACATCCTTGAAATCAGCGTCTTCAATCAGTCGGACCTGACCGGTCGGTACACCGTCGAGGCCGACGGCGCCTTCTCGTTTCCGCTGATCGGCAGTGTCGTGGCCGGGGGCCGCACGGTCGGGGAGTTGGAGGAGACGGTGCGGTCGCGGCTCCTCGACGGGTATTTCAAGAACCCGCGGGTCACCGTGGTGGTGGCGGAGTACCGAAGCCAGCAGGTCTTCGTCATGGGGGAGGTTCGCAACCCGGGCGCCTATCCGCTGCCGGCCGAGACGAGCCTCATCGAGATACTGGCGCTCGCCGGGTCCCTGACCCCACAGGCGTCCGGCGTCGCGGTGGTCGTCCGGGCCGGGGACGGCGCGGGCGGGCCGCCGCCTGGCAACGGCTGGAGCGGGCCATCGCCCGACAACGGCGGGAGCGGGCCGCCGCCCGTTGGCGGCGCGGACACCCTCCGCGTGAATCTGCGGGACCTGGAGGGCGGCGATCTGTCCCGGAACATCGAGCTGCGGGACGGAGACACCGTCTTCATCCCGCGCGCCGAGGTCGTTTACATCTTCGGCGAAGTCCGCGACCCCGGTTCCTACCCGATCCAGGAGGGCATGACCGTGCTGCAGGCGCTCGCGCTTGCGGGTGGGAGTACCGAGTTCGCAGCGCTCAATCGCATCACCGTCAGGCGGATCGTGGACGGCGAGCAGATCGAGGTGCGCGTCAGGCTCGAGGATCTGGTGCAACCCGACGACACGCTCAACGTCCCGGTCAAATACTTCTGAACAGAGGACGTTACGAGTGAAGAGGGAACCCCGCAAGCAGATCCCGTTCGACGTTCACGACTACCTGCGCCCGCTGTACCGGCGCCGGTGGCTGGCGGGGACGGCGTTCTCCGTTCCCCTCGTGATCGCGCTCGTTTACGCCTTCACGGCCACGCCGGTCTATCGGGCCACCGCCCGGTTGCTGATCGAATCGCAAGACCCGACCGTCGTCACGTTCCAGGAGGTGATCCGGGAGCGCGGGCAATTCGGCGGCACCGCCCAGACCACCCAGCGCGACATGCTGAGGAGCCGCAGCCTCGCGCGGATGACGATCGAGAGGCTCGGCCTGTTGGACCATCCGGAGTTCGGGGGTCGGGCTGACCAGGGGGCGCGGTTCAATCTGCTGCGCTGGCTCAACCCGATCCGTGCGATCCGTCGCGGGCTGTCGTGGCTGCGCTCGACGTTCTTCCCCTCACCCTCTCCGCCGGAAGGCGTCGCGGATGCCGAAGACCGGACGGAGTCGAGAGCGATCTCGAGCCTGCTGTCCAGGCTTGAGGTCGTCGCCGGGCGCAACAGCCGCATCGTCACGGTGCGGTTCAGTTCGTTCGAGCCGCGGTTGGCGGCGACCGTCGTCAACGCGTTGGCGCACCTCCATGTGGAACGGGACATGGAATTCCGCTTCACCTCCTCCAGGAATGCGGCGCGTTGGCTGGAGGAGCGAATAGTGGAACAGCGGGAGGAGCTGGAAACGAGCGAGTGGCTGCTCCAGAGCTACCGGGAGCAGCACGGCGCGGCGGCCATCGAGGACCGGCAGACCATGATCGTCCGGGATCTGGAGAACCTGCACTCGGCGGCGACCGAAGCGACGATGGCGCGGCTTGCGAGCGAGGCGCGCTACCGGGACCTGCAGGCGGCGGAGGGCGATGCCGATGCGCAGGGACGCTTTCCCGACATCCTGCGGAACGAGGTCGTTCAGGAACAGAAGCTGACCCTGGCGAGTCTGCGCCGCGAAAGATCCCGGCTGGCTGCAGAGCTGGGCCCGCGCCATCCGGAAATGATCAACATCGAGTCTTCGATCCGCGATGCGGAAAACCGATTGCGGGACGAGATCCTGGCGGTGGTGGATTCGCTGCGGATCGAATTTCAGGTGGCTTCCTCGCGGGAGCAGCAACTGCTCGCGGAACTCGACAGGCGGACGCTGGAGGCGCTGGCCCTCGACCGCACCGGTATCGAGTATGGCGTGATGCGGCGCGAGGCCGAGAGCGACCGCCAGCTCTACGAGGCGCTGCTGCTGCGGGCCGCGGAGACCGGCGTCACCGGCGAACTGGAGACCAGCAACATCCGTGTCCTTGACGAGGCGGAAACCCCGATCCGACCAGCCCGGCCGCGGCGCCAGCTCATTGTGCTGGTGGGACTGCTGGGCGGCGGTTTGCTGGGGGTTGGACTCGTTTTCGCGGTGGACCAGGTGGACGACGCCATCACCAGCCCGGACGAAATGAAGACGCACCTCGATGCGCCGTACCTGGGCCTCGTTCCCTATGTCAAGGTGAAAGCCGCCTCCCGCGTGCGAAAGGTTCTTGACGACGAATCCCCGGAACCCTTGTTGCTGGACAAGGGAGTTCCCGCCAGCTTCGCCGAGGCGATCCGGTCCGTGCGCACCAGCCTGATCTTTTCGTCGGCGGACGAGGGCGCCCGGCCCGTACTCGTAACGAGCACCGCGCCCGGCGAGGGCAAGAGCTGCATATCGGCGAATCTCGCGATATCCCTGGCCCAGTTGGGGCGGCGCACGCTGCTCGTGGATGCCGATCTCCGGCGCCCTCAGCAGCATGTGTTGTTTGGGTTGGATCTCGAACCCGGCCTGTCGAACCTGCTCGCAACCGAAGCGGCGGAGAGCGCCGTCGTCAGGGAGACCTCGATTCCGGGACTCTCGCTGGTCCCGGCCGGAAAGAACCCTCCCAATCCGACCGATCTCGTCGCTTCCCCGCGGTTTGCCCGGTTCTTGGACTCGTGTCGCGCCCGGTTCGACTGGATCATCTTCGATACCACGCCGGTCCTTCCGGTGGCGGATGCGCTGGTGGCCGCCAAGGTCGTGGGCAAGGTGTTGTTCGTCGCCGCCTCCGGAACGACGTCGCGCCGGGCCGCGGCCGATGCGCTCGGAAAGCTCGACGAGGCGGAAGCGGGCGTTCTCGGCACCGTGCTGAACAAGGCGGCGCTGGAACGCCACCCCTACTACTACTCGCGGTACTATCGCCGCGAATACAGCCGCTACTACAGTCGGCAGCCGGCGCCGTAGCCGCGGAAAGCGGCGCGCCTCACCCCGGAGGCGGGGCAGTGTTCAGCGCGCTCACCGGGGCCGGCGGGCGGGGAACGAGCCGAGGACGGTTCCCTCGATGCCCAGCGTCCGCCGCACATAGGTCCAGCTCCACGCTCGGCCGATCATCATGGTGACGGCCGCCGCGATCGCGGCGCCCAGAATGCCCCAGTACGCGATCGCAATGCACATCAGGGGAAGCTTCAGCGCCAGGACCGCCGCCGCGATGCGGGCGTTGGCGAGTTGGTGGCCGGTCATGTTCATGACGGAGTCCACGAGCGCCGTGCAAGCCGCGACCAGGTATCCCGCGGCCAGGATCAGCAGCACCGGCGCACCCCGGACGAACTCCGCGCCGAACAGCCCCAGCAGGATCGTTCGGCCCGGGATCAGGACGCAGCAGACGGCGGCGGCGAACACCGTCGCCCAGCGAGCAGCGGTGGTGACTGCGCGCTGCACGGCCTGCGGGTCGGCCGCAGCGTTCGATTCGGCGATCTGCGGCCGTGCCGCCACCTGGCTCGCGTGGGAGCCGAAGACGATCAGCTCCGCGAGACGGTTCGCGACCGCGTAGATGCCGGCGTCAGCCATCCCGGCGAATACGCCCAGCAGGATGATGTCGAGACTGCTTGACAGCAGCCGTAAGCCCGCCTCCGCCCAGAGCGGGAGCGATACCCGCATCCACGCCCGGACGTCGTAGCGCGCTTCGACCTCGGGCTGAAGCCGCCGGGTGGCGCGTCTTCCCAGCGACAGGCTCAGGGCGGCGGCGGCGGCTATCGCGACCAGGTGGAGGGCCATCGCGGCCGTGCTGCTCAGGGGCTGGCCGGACAGTCCGAACCCCAACACGACCAGGCCGGCGGTGACTGCCGGACGGAAAACCCCGTCGGGCAGTTGCGCCAGGACGACGCGCTTGAGTCCGAGCAGACGGGCCTCGCTCAGCCGCAACAGCGCTGCAAGCGGCAACACGCAGCATGCAATCCAGCCCGTGCGCACCAGGGGAGCGCTCAGATCATGCCGGGTGTATGCGAGGAGCAGGGCGGCAAGGGCCGCGATCACGCAGGCCGCGGTCAGCACCAGCCGCCGGCTCCAGCGCCAGAGTCCCGTCAGGTACGGCCAGGCGGCCTGCGCGCGATAGACGGCGACGTACCGCACCAGGGACAGGTCCAGGCCCAGGCCGGCGAGCAGCACGGCAATGCCGAGACACGCCAGCACGTAGCTGAACGTTCCGTATTGATCGGCTCCGGCGAGCCGGGCGAGGAGCGCGTGCAGTCCGAACGCCGCCCCGGCGCTGGCGATCCGCGCGAGGAGACTGCTGCCCCACGGACCCGCGAGCAGCGATCCGCGTTTCTGCGTCGCGGGGCCGCCCGGCGGCATCGGTTCGCGAAAGGGCGCCGTCAGCGCTGCGCCGCGCGCTCCCGCGACGGGCGAGCAGCGATCAAAGTGTCGAGCATCCGATCCGCGAGCCGCTCCGTTGCGAACGACTCGCAGGCGACGCGGCGTGCGTTGTCGGCCATCCGGTCGCGGCGCGCCCGATCGTCGCTGAGCGTCACCATCGCCTCGGCCAGCGCCGCCGGCCGGTGCGGGTCCACCGTGATCCCGCAGTCGTGGTCGGCAAGAACCCGCCGAATCCAGCCCCGCGTCGTCTGGATGACCGGGATGCCGGCCGCCAGCGCGTCGAACAGCTTGTTCGGCGACACGGAGTCGAAGACCGGGACCGGCTTGAGCACTAGGACCATCGCGGTGGCGGCGCCCAGCCAGCCGGCGAGCATCTCCTTCGGAATCGGCGGCACGAAGTGGACTTGGTCGAGGCCCGCGTTGGCAGCCTCGTCCTGAAGCGCTCCGCGCTCCCCTCCGTCGCCGATGAGGTGGATGTGAATGTCGGACCGCGACCAGGTCTTCAGGTAGCGGGCGGCCCGGAGGATCTGGCCGCAGTCGTTGGCCCGCCCCAGGGTGCCGGCGTACACGAAGTGCGCGGCCTCGCGGGACAGCGCGGCGGGGCGGGAGCGCGGGTGTCCGAAAAGCCCGATGTCCGCAGTGTTCGGTACCACCGCCACGCGGCCCAGCCGGTGCCGTTCCCGGAGCCGCTCCGCCATCGTGTCGGAGAGGGCGACGACGGCGTGCGCGCTGCGGTAGCAGACCGTTTCGCAACCGCGCAAACCGGCCAGCGCGAGGCCGTTCGTGACGATGCCCATTTGCTCCAGCCCGTCGGAGAAGAGGTCGCGCACCTCCACGACGGTAGTCCGCCGCCGCACCCAGCGCGCCACGAGTGCGGCGGCGCCGATCGTGATCGGCCCGCAGGAAACCAGCGCGACGTCGTACGACCGCCACGCCGCGTGCCACGCTGCGAACGCGCTCAGCGCCAGAGAGGTGACGACGCGCCGGACGAAGCGATCCTGGTTCGAGAAGGGGATGTTCAACGCGCGCACCGCGACGCCGTCAATTTCGCCGGCCCATGTCAGGCCGCCGGGACGGAGGTCCGATCTGTCGTAAACTCCCGTGACGACGGTGACTTGGTGCCCCTGTCCGATCCATCGGCGCGCCAAGTCGTACGCACGCGTGCTCCAGGAGCCGTTCGGGGTCGAAAAGTTCGCGTGGACGTAGAGAACGTGCGTGTGAAGACCCGCCTCGGGGCTGGGATCGTTGGAGCCCGGCGAACGGTCCCCGGCGAACGGTCACCGCAGCGGGCAGCCAAGCGATCATAGGCCAACGGAGCCGTTTCCCCATCGCCCGTGTTCATCGCTGAACGGTTCGACGCGTTGGTGCGCCAGGCGGGCCGGGTGCCGCGCCGGCTGCTGCCCGCTGAAGCCGCGTACCGCCTGCGCCGCGCCGTCATTCTCGCAAGGTGGCGACTGCACGACACATTCCGTCCCACCTACGTTCGGGGTCTGCCAGCGCCGGCGGGTCTGGAGGCGTTCGCGCCGCCGCTCGACCCGCGGGTGGCGAACGACCTCGTGCCGGATCTGGCGGATCGCTGCGGCCGGTATCTGGAGCAGCGCTTCGATCTGCTGGGGTCGGGCTGGCGGACGGTCGTGCACGGGACGCACTGTGCGGGCTTCGGGGGACACCGCTATCAGGCGCCCCCGATGAGGGTGGATCGGACGGGGGTTTGGCTCGAGGGACAGGTGTCGCGTCCGAATCTCGTGCCGGCGCGATCCGTGTGGCGGCTGCTCGGGCCGGGCTACCGGCCCGTTGACTGGCATCTCGACTTCCGATCCGGGTACCGCTGGTCCCCGCTCTGCTGGTACCAGGCGGTGCGGTACGGCCACCTGCCGGGGGTGGACGTGAAGGTCCCCTGGGAGTTGGCGCGCATGCACCATCTGCCGCAACTGGCGCTGGCCTTCGGCTGCGCCCGGGCCGGCCTGCCGCGCTTCCTGCCAGCCGGCAGGTATCGGGACGCGTTCCGCAACCAGATTCTGGACTTCGTGGCGACGAACCCGCCCCGCTACGGGGTGAACTGGCATTCCACCATGGAGGTGGCGATCCGGGTTGCGAACTGGCTGCTGGCGCGCGACCTGTTCCGAGCCTACGGCGTGGCCTGGGATGGCGAGTTCGAGCGCGTCTTCGTGCGCAGCGTGGTGGAACACGGCCGGCACATCGCCGCCAATCTCGAACGTTCGCCCGCTTGGCGGAACAACCACTATCTGGGCGACCTGACGGGTCTGACCTTCGCCGCCGCCTATCTCGCGCCGAGCCCCGAGACGGCGCGCTGGTGGCGGACCGCGGCGGCTGGACTTGCAGGCGAGATCGACTACCAATTTCTTCCGGACGGAGGACATTTCGAAGCATCCACCGGCTACCATGCGTTCGCCGCCGAGCTGGCTGCTTACGGCCTGGCGATGATTTTCGCAAGGCGCCGCGGCGCCACCACCGCGCCCCCCGGGGCGGCGGCCGGCGAAGTGCCGGACTCGGCGGGGGCCGCACTCGGCCGGATGGCCGACTTCCTGATGCACCTGACAAAGCCCGACGGACGGCTGGTGCAGATCGGCGACCACGACGGCGGCCGGCTCTTCAAGCTGCAGCCGCGCCCACGCCTCCGGACCGCCGGCGGATCGGATGGCGCACAGGCGCCCAGGCTCGACGAGGAGCACCTCGATGCCGGCCACGCCGTGGCGGCGATCAACGGACTGCTCGGCCGCAAGGACCTGGCCCGCTGGTGCGGCGGACGGCGGCTGGAGGAACTGTTCGTCGCGGGCCTGGCCGGGGGGACGCCGTGGCGCGCCGCCGAACCACCTCCGCCGCCGGGGGCGGCGCCCGCCGCCCCCGCGCCGGGATTCGAGGAATTGGGCGAACGCCTGCGGGCGGCGCCGGCGGTCGAGGGCGCGCGCCTGGTACTCGCCGCGCCGGGAGCGTCGCTGCTGGCGGGCATGCAGGTCCGGGTCTACCCCGACTTCGGCGCATACGTCTTTCGCTCGGATCGGTTGTTTCTCACCTTGCGCGCCGGGTTCGGGCGCCGTGACGCGAGCGGAGGGCACGCGCACCTGGACCAGCTCGGTCTCGAAGTGGCGGTCGACGGGGTCGGTTGGATTCGGGACCCGGGTTCGTATGTCTATACCCCGAGTCCGCGCCTGCGGAACGCCTACCGGTCGAGTGAGGCGCACTTCGTGCCCTACGTGCTCGAAGGGGAATCGGCGCTGTGGCGGCGCGGCCTCTTCCATCTCCGTCTGGACGTTCCGGTGTGCGAGGTGGCGACCAGCCCCGCCGGCGCGGCGGTGGACCTCCTGCTGGAGGGAACCCGGATCGGCCAGACGCTGACGGTCGGCGAACAGGAGATCGTCGTCGAGACCCGCATCCTCAGCGTACCCGCAGCCGGCCGGCTGCGGGTACGCTGCCGGCCGGATCACGAGGGGCGCACCGTGTTCCGAGGCGTGGCCCTGGCCGGCGCCGTTGCCTTCTCGCCCGGGTACGGGATCTTGGAGACAGGAGACGGGCCGGGATCGTGAAGATCCTCCACGTGGTCGGGGCGCGCCCGAACTTCGTCAAGGCGGCCCCCGTCATGCGCGCCCTCTCGGGCCGCGCGGAGCAGATGCTGGTGCACACCGGTCAGCACTACGACGCCGCGATGTCGAGGGTCTTTTTCGAGGAGCTCGATCTGCCGCGCCCGGACCTGGATCTCAAGGTAGGGTCGGCCGCGGCGAGCGTGCAGACGGGCCGGATCCTGCTGCGGCTCGCAGAGGTCCTCGGGCGGGAACGTCCGGACGTGTGCGTGGTGTACGGCGACGTGACTTCGACCCTGGCGGCGGCCCTCGCGGCCGCGCAGCACGAGGTGCCCATCGCCCACATCGAGGCTGGGCTGCGGTCGCACGATCTCGCCATGCCGGAAGAGCGCAACCGCCTGCTGACGGACCGGCTTTCCACCTGGCTCTTCACTCCTTCGCAGGATGCGAACGACAATCTCGCGAAGGAAGGCGTGGCCCCGGCCCGTATCCACCTGGTGGGCAACGTCATGATCGACACCCTGCGCCGCCTCCTGCCCCGGACGGACGCCAGCGCGGTGTTGCGGCGTTTGGCGCTGCCCGCCGCCGCGCGGTACGTGCTGGTCACCCTGCACCGTCCGGCAACGGTGGACGAGGGACCGGTGCTTCGCGAAGTGCTGCGGGTGCTGGAGGAGATCGCGGTAGATTGGCCGGTGGTCTTTCCCGTTCACCCGCGGACCCGCGCCCGACTGGAGGGAATGCGCTGGACGGCTGCCGGGCTGCACTTGACGGCGCCCTTGGGCTACCTCGATTTCCTGTCGCTCGAGAAGGCCGCGACGGTGGTCGTCACCGACTCCGGCGGCGTTCAGGAGGAGACGACCTGGCTCGGCGTCCCGTGCCTGACGGTCCGGGACTCGACCGAGCGTCCGGTGACCGTAACGGCGGGGACGAACACCGTGGTGGGCCGGGACGCCGGGCGCCTGCGCGACGCCCTCCGGTCGGTGTTGGCGGGCGCGGGGCGGGCCGCGGGCCGCCGGCCGGACCTGTGGGACGGCCGGGCCGCGGAACGGATCGCCGGGGTGCTTGTGCGGGAGGTTCGCGCCGGTCATGCCGGACGTTGAACTCGCGCCGGGGGTCGTGCGGGGAGCGGCGTTCGACGGGATCGTGCACCACGTGGGGCCTGTCAGCTACGCCTCGCGCGGGGGCCTGATCTACGCCAGCCAGAACGATGGGCGGGTCTGGAGGCCGCTGGTCCGGCTGCCGCTGACGCTCGGGCAGCGGGTCAAATCGTCGGGGCGGCTGGCGCGGCGGCTCTGGCGCGCGGCGGTCCATCACGTGGTTCCGCTGGCCGACGGCGCCCTGGTCGTCTTCGCCTACCGCGCCATCTATCGGATCGACTCCGCCGGGCGCTGCGTCGGGCCGTCGGTGCTCGCCGGCTCCCGCCCGCTCTGCGTATGCGTCGAGCGCGGCGTCGTGTACTACGGAGAGTACCGCGCCAATCGGGAGGGCTCTCCCGTCCACGTCTGGGCGAGCCGCGACCGGGGCGCCACCTGGGAGCCGGTCTATCGGTTTTCGGACGTTCGGCACATCCATGGCGTCTTCGCGGACCCGTACGACGAGGCGCTCTGGATCACGACCGGCGACAGCGACCGGGCCGCCGGGATCTGGCGGACCCGGGACCGGTTCGTTACGGTCGAGCGGGTGGCGGGAGGCAGTCAGCAGACCCGCGCCGTCCAGCTCCTGTTCACCCGCGCGCACGTCTACTTCGGATCGGACGCGCCTGCCGGGGTCAACCACATCTACCGTCTGCGGCGCGCCGATCACGCCATCGAGCGGCTGCAGCAGGTGGAAGGTCCCGTGTACTACGGTTGCCGCGCGGAGGGGCGTCTCTTTTTCTCGACGGCATGTGAGCCGCTGACGCTGCAACGGACCCGTGAGGTGGCCGTCTGGTCGTCGGCCGACGGCGAGCAGTGGCGGCAGGTGGCCGCGTTCCGCAAGGACCGCTGGCCGGCCCGGATCTTTCAGCACGGCCATGTGCTGTTTCCCGCGGGCCGGGGCGCAACCGACGAAGTCTGGTTGACGCCGGTGGCGGCCTCCGGCGACCAGCGCAGCCTCAGGATCGGTTTCCGTCCGGGGTGGTAGTGGCTCGGCTACTTCCGGTGCGCGGCCTCCCTCCGGGCGGCGGCGCAGCGTGCACACCAGCTAAACGAACCCGCCGCTCAGGAGCACGGCGCGCGACGACGCGAACCACACGATCAGGTCCGCCCGCGCGGCGTGGCGCCAGGTCCGCGCGAGGGTGCCGAACAGGGCCAGCGCATCCAGAAACACCTTCCCGAGCCGGCCTCGACCGGCCAGCGGGCGAGCTGTGTTGACGACGAAGAACACCACGTGGGCGCGCTGCCGCAGTTCCTCGATGACGGACTCGAACAGCACCTGCTTTCCGCCGCCGCCGTCGTTCGCGATCACGCGCAGTCCGACGAGAAGAAGACGTGCAGATCGGGGGTGGCCACCTGCCCGGCGGGGGCGTTCCCGGGTGTGCATGGTGTAGTGCGGCCCCTGCGGGCGACATCGTGCGGAAGTCAAAGTAGCATGAGGGATGGCGCCGGACGTGGTCATCGCCTACCTAAACGGAAGTTTCGAGCGATGCGCTGAGTAACTGTCGTGATTTGAGGGGGTTAGTGGATTATGTGATGTTGCTTACTGGCTACAAGAGGAGTGAGACGCGGAGGAGTTCGCTCGAGCGTTTCTGAACGGGGGTAGGTTCGGGGTGTTGGATGAAGGTGTTTTGTGTTCCGGGGATGCGCATGGTGTTGGCGGTGAAGGTGCTGAGTTCGGTGAGCAGGGATCGGAAGCTGTGGACGGGGAGGTCGTCCTGGGTGCGTTTGCGGGCGGCCTTGTTGCGGGCGGCGGGTGAGCGTTGGGCGGGTTGGACCACGGAGGAGCGGCACCGCTCCGCGGCCTCGGGATCATGGTCGTCGAACAGGAGGGGGGCGAGTTCTTTTCGCATGTGCCACTCGACGTAGTAGGCGAGCATGCAGAGGAGGATGTGGGCGCGGACGCGATCCGCTCTGTGGTGGTGGATGGGTCGGACCTTGAGGTCCACGGATTTGAGGCAGCGGAAGGCGCGCTCGACGCGGGAGAGGCTCTTGTAGGCGCGGACGGTGTGGTCGGCGTCGAGGCGTTCGGGGTCGACGTTGGAGCGGATGATGTAGATGCCGTCGAGTTGCTCTTCGGCTTCGATCTGGTCCTGGAGGCGTGCGAAGGTGAAGGAGTCGTCGGTGATGCGGGTTTTGAAGTGCTTGGCGACCTTGTAGCGGTCGATGACCTTGCCGATGCGGATGCCGATCTCGTCCTTGCCGCGGAGGGGGCGCCGCTCCCGACGGGTGGCGGCTGCGATGGGTTCGAGGAGTTTTTCGGTGGCGGCGAGCAACTCTTGCCGCTTGCGGCGGCGCTCGACGGCGAGGCGCGGATTGCGGCAGACGATGAGCCGTTCGCCGGGGAAGTCGTCGCTTTGGACTTCGGCGAGGTCCCGCTGGTCGAACAGGGAGGGGTGCACCGTTTTGTCGGCGATGAGTTTCCTGATGGCGGGGGCGCGCAGGGAGGTGATCCAGCGCAGGCCCTCGACTCCGGCGAAATCCTCCCGGATGCGGGCTGAGGTGAGCATGCCCCGATCTCCCACCAGGACCACGCGGGCGAGGCCGAAGCGGAAGCGGAGCTTGTCCACCTGGCAGGCCACCGTCTTCGGGTCGCTGGTGTTGCCTTCGAAGACTTCGACGGCGACAGGACACCCTTCGGGGGAGCAGAGCAGCCCGAAGACGATCTGGAGCTTGTTCTTCTTGCCGTCGCGGCTGTAGCCGCGGCGGGCGAGGGGGCAGTGGGTTCCTTCCACGTAGGTGGAGGTGAGGTCGTAGAGGACGAGGGTGTTCTCGTGGAGGTGTCGGCGTGCGAGGCGCTGCTCGATGCCGGGCTGGCGGCGGAGCAGCCAGTCCATGGCGTCGTAGAGCTCGTGCTGATCGACATCGCCGAGGCGGAGGAGTTCTCCCAGGGTGGAGACGGCGGTTTCGGAGGTCAGGGCGCGTGCGGTGGCGAGTTTGGAGCGGGCGTCGATGACGCGGGCGACGATGAGGGCGATGGTGAGATCGCGGTGCCGGCTGGGGGCGCGGGCGATGAGGGAGTGGAGGCCGAGTCGTCGGAGGGTTCCGAGGACGGCGGCGACGTGCCCGTGGGGGAGGCTGCGGCGGCAGGGGAAGGTTTCGTTGGGGGAGACGAGGGTTTCGCCTTTGAGGACGCGGCGGAGTGTTTCGACGGCGTGATCGGGGAGTTTGGAGAGGTTGGCGAGGGTTCGCTTTTTTACCTTGCGTCCGTCGCGGAAGGACTCCCGGAGGAGGACGGCGGGGGGCGAGTTCCGGTTGGGCACGCGTTCGACATACATGACTACTGAGTATAGCGTTTGATCCCGTGATATTCACCCTTATTATCTCACTATGTGCGCTTGCTACATGGCTACACATCCTGACGCAGGACCGCCCAAACCACGAGCCAAGTCCTTCTTTTCCCGGGAACTACGCCCGTTCAGAGCCCAAAATAGCCCTGAAACTTCGGGTTAGAAGCCCAAAAGTGGGGCATTTTCGAAGCCCATTGACAGCGTTGATCTACTCCACCAGACGTGTCTTCCCGCTGATTTCGCGTCGAGCCGCCAGTATCCACACATCATCGGACAGCGGCGCCACGACTCTAATCCATATCGGAGAGACCACATCAGCTAACGTCCGGCGTAGTCAGCCTACTTCGCCAAGACCAGCAGGGAATACCCACCAAGCACCCTGACTGTCAAGTCCCTGTTGAGCCAGAACCCCCACTTCCTTGGCACGTTCAGCACTCTCGCTTTCCAACTCTGGTCTGGCAGCTCCAGAGACGAGGCGGTGTAGAAGAAGTCCAGGATTTCATATCCGGTATCTTTCAGAGTCGCCAAGGCGGTCTCTTTCGTGAAGTAGTGGAGATGACCGACTGTTCGCCTGCGGCTCATCAAGTGACCGCGCAGGATGAAGTACATGGACAGATCAAGCGGAATATGGAACAACTTGTACGCGGTACGGCCCGCCGACTTCAGTCTCCTCAGAAAGGCAAAGTAATCTTCGATGTGTTCAATGACATCCATGACCAGCACGAGATCGAAATGCCAATCACTACGCTCTAACGGATCCGCAAGATAGAACCGGAGATTCGGTCTCTGTCTTGTCCTGCACAGATCGAATGCTTGCGGCGAGATCTCATACCCGCAAAAACTCTTCTGTCCATTAAGGTCGTGCCGTAGCTGGAAGAGCACTTCACCCGCGCCACATCCAATATCGCAGAATGTTTCCGGATCCAACCGGTTTCTGTGGAGCATCTTGATTACCTGCTCTGCCTTCCATCGCGAGTCTTCCACATGAAATGTAGGGTTATTCCGCAGATACGTGCCGTCATGATAGATTCGCGTCATACGACAAGGATCCTCAGGTTGAGTGTGCGCCATTGGTCGCCCGGACAGCGATGTTTGAGGATATCGCACAATGTGTCGAGGTGTGGGTCTTGCATGTCGCTCGGCCCCCGGAACAAGATCCTGCCTAAGGGCCACAGGTGAAACCGCAGCGGGCTGGACCCGAGCATCTTCGAAGAGCACCGTGCTAAGAACACTTTCAGCCCTGTGCTCCTTCACCAGGTTCCCGGCTCTCTCCGAGCTCGACACACCTCCTGGTCGAGCACCCGGGCTTCGTGGGTTTCGGCGGGATACGAGGTCACGACAAGACCGTGGTTATCCTTGCACGCGCCGCCTCCACCCCCTCTCGCAGCCCGTTGGAGTCGGTGTATCCGCTGGTGTATTGGACGCCCGTGAGTGGAGGCACACGAGGAGCGACTGGTCTAGGGCAGGTCGGTACCGCTCCCTGTACTCAGCCGAATGCCGGCGCCCGATGTTGACCAAATCAGACCTCCTCTGTGCCCTTGGAGGGATGAGTGGTCCCTTCTATCGGTACAGCTCCAGTCTGGGAGCCGAGGAACGTCGGACGGTGCCGACGGGTCGTTAGGAAACGAGCATGAGGGATTCGGGTTCGAGCCGGCTGATTGCGTTGGCGTTCTGGACGCTAGCCGTCCTTTGTCTGCTGAACCTGAACGACCTGGGACGAATGTGGTTCAGCACGGAGCGGGCATTCTCCGCGCTGATACTGCTCTGCTGCCTCCTGACGTTGGTCGAGCTGCTGCGCAGCGGGCCGAGGGAGGTGCTCGGCAGTTCTGGAGCCCTGATCCTCGGCTGCCTCGGGTCGTACGTCGGCATCGGGATCGTGGTCGCCATCGTGAGCGGGACGGAGTTGCGGTCGCAGGGAGGTTGGTACCTGACGCGTCATGCGGGTTCCGCGCTCGTGATCCTCGCCGCGGCCGCCGGTGCACGCGCGTTGTGGCGGCGGCGCGGGGCCGAGAGCGTACTGCCGGGGTTGTTGGTCGTCCTGACCGTCAGTTGCACGTTGATGCTCTCGTCGATCTGGTTGTATGGCGTCTTTCAGAACCCTCCGGAAGAAGGGGACTATCGGTACACCGGTTCGTTTTCGGATCCAGCCGAGGCCGCGCTGGTGGCCTGCTTCACCATCGTTACCGCGCTGGCGCTCCTGCGGCGTGGCCGCGCGTACATTCTGGTGTGCGGCGCCCTGCTGATCGCGACGATCGCCGTCATCGGAACGTTTACTCGGACGGCGCTCATCGGTCTTCCGATCCTGGTGGCTGCGGCCCTCTTCGTCAGTCGCGGTGCACAGCGGAAGCGCCTGGTGGGCGGCGCCGCAATCATCGGTCTCTTACTGGTCGGCCCGCTGATCATTTCGGACCGGGACCTGCTTGACGAGCGTCAGGCCGCGCGCTGGAACTCCGTGATGGAAATCGGCAATCAGTCTATGGGCGACCGGGTCACGCTTTGGCGCCTGGCTTGGGAGCGGGCGCTGGAATCCCCAATATACGGAAACGGTCTCGGAAGCTTACACGCGCTAGAAGAGGCGTGGTACAACCACGACGGGGTCCTGCTGGGCGCCCACAACAATTACCTGATTCTTTTCGGCGAGGCCGGGTTCATACCACTGGTCCTGTACGCTGCTTTCCTCGCCGCGGCGGTCCACGCGGGCTTCTGGCAAAGGAAGAAGTACTGGGCCCTCGGCGCGGTCAGTGGCTGGGCTCTGACCCTGACGATTTTTGGTATGACGTTCCACGGTCTCCTAACCTACCGGGCCGTTGACTTCATCATCGGCGTGAGCTGCGCCATGATGACTCGATGTCGCTCCGGCGAGGACGCGCTTCCCGAAACGACTCCGGCGTCCTGAACGGAAGAAGGGGGTCGCGGACACGGCCGCCAAGAGTCGAGCTGTTGAGAGCCTTGCGGACCTAGCCCCAATGCGGTTCACTTAGACGATTCGGACGGTAGGCGGGCCGTCCATGCGGCAGGAGGGAGCGTGCCTGGGGCGCAGCGGATAACCGCTCATCTTGCGCTTGACACCGCGGGGCGTGCACCGGTTGCGACTGGACACCACCCGTTCGTCGAGGAGTTCGTCAAGGAGATGGCGGCGGCGGCTGTCCTGACGCTGAGGGGGGAATGGCGCCGTGGGTGATGATGTTGCGACGGATCGCACGAACCGCGTGGAGGTAGGAGAGTCGGTCTGGGTCGTCTCCGCTCTGCCGGGCGGCGTCGTGCATGAGGGAGCGGATGGCGAAGTGGGCCAACATCAGGCCCCAGAACTCCTGGCGGACGAGTTCGGGAGTTTTGCTGCGGAGGACGATCCGAGGGCCTCGGAGGTGGGTCTTGAGTTCGTCCAGCGCGGTTTCGATCTCCCAGCGCTCGTGGTAGAGGGTGGCGAGTTCCGGGGCCGGGGCGCGATCCGCATCCAGCACCGTGGTCAGCAGCCGGTACAGCGGTTCGGCGTCGCCCACACCGGACAGTGGATAGTCGATCACCCGTACCTGAACCGCGCGTCGGCCGTGGCGTCGGTCTTTGTCGGAGGGGTAGATCCGGCTCACATAGGAGCCGTCGCCCAACGGGGTCTCCCGTGGCAGGCGCAGGTTCTTCTTGATGCGCCACAACAGATCCGCCTCGGTGGTGCGGGCCTGATTCCACCGGCCGTAGCTGAAGAAGTTGCGGTCCGCCAGACACAACATGCCCGCCTTCAAGGCAGGCATCACGTCCTCGACCAGGCGCTGTTCGCTCACGTTGCAACCCGCCATCCGGCTCGCAAACAGGACGTGGGTTCCGTTCTCGACCAACGACACGAACCGGATCTGGGGGAAGGCACTGGCGCCGCGACTGGCGCCGGGGCGCCCGAAGGCCGCCGCGTTGGGAGACTCGTCCGCGACATCCAGAGTGCTGCCGTCTACGCTGACCACGTGCCAATGCCGATAGCCGCATCCCGGCTCCGACGGCTGCCCCACCGGCCGCACCACGGCGTCATGCAGGGCTTGCAGCGGTTCGGCGCCCAGCCTCGTGCGCGCCTGCGAAATCCCCGACTTCCCCGCCACCCGTGGGCGCGCTGACGGATCGCCCAGCCACCGCAGCCCTTCCATCAGGCAGCGCAGAACTTCTCGATACGACGACTGCATGTACAGCGCCAAGGCGATCACGTAATACACCACCACGTGCGCCGGCAGGTCCCGCTGACGGGCGCTCTGCCGCCCCGTAGCCCACAGCGCCTCGTCCACTGCCGCCCGCGGGATCCGCTCGTTCAGCACCCCGAGGCTGATGTAGTCGGTGATCCGGCTCCCTTTCGGAAGCTCCGCAACCGTTCTCGCCATAGCCAACCTCCCGGCCGAGCCGGGGGAAGAATAGCGAAAAATGCTCTAAGTGAACAGTATTGGGGCTAGCCCCGGAAAAACGCCGTTTGCGTGACGCGGAGGAGGGGGTGGGAGATTGAGCTCGTTGGTCTGGTTGTGTTCCGGAGGGTGGTCAGCTTGAGTTGGCGACAGTGTCGAGGTTATAGGTCAGCACGGTCCAGCCTTCCCAGATCCGCGCGCCTTCGGTTCCTCGGAGTCAGCTAGCTAGCGCTCCAGGTCCGCTTCCCTCTCCCGGAGCAGCATCAGAGGTCCCCGCTCCGTGGCATCGAGCCTGCAAGCTGGGGTTGCAGGAGGAAACCCGCCAAAGTGGTCACACGCTGCACCAGGTTTACAGGACCGCGCTCCCCGCAGTGGAAGGAGACCCAGCCTCCTGCCGGCTTGGAGGAGGTATCAGCCACGGCGTTTCCAGGCACGGAGCAGGCGCCTGGCAGCTGCCTCTCCGATTGTCCGCGCGAGCGAGAAGCTGGCGCCACACCCGCGGGCACGCTCGCTCCGAGAATGGCCTACGCGTTGCGAGGGCGATTGACTTCCCGCAGACGGGACAGGTGACGGTTTCGTGGGCCGGAGCGATGGGAAGGATCATCGCTTCAGCGTCCAGCATTCGCCCAGTCAGCATTCGTCGCTCTCCCAAGCATCGATCATCTTGCGGATACCAAGTTGGAGGTTGACTTCCGGCTTCCAGCCCATCAGCTTCTGAGCGCGGACCAAGGAAGGCCGGCGGACAGTCGGGTCATCCGGCGGGCGTGGGACATTTTTCACGCGGTAGGTCACCCCCGCTGCGGCCGCGACAATCTGTGCCACGTCGATGACGGGGACGTCCGTCTCCCCCCCGAGATTCATCGGGCCGTCGAGGTCCCACAGATCCACGGCGCACATCAGCCCTGCGATCATGTCCGAGACGTAGCAGAAGCTCCGTGTCTGGACTCCCGATCCGTGGATCGTGAAGGGTTCCCTCGCGAACGCCTGCCGGATCAGCGTCGGGATCAGCCGCCCATCTTCCGGGCGCATCCGGGGGCCGTAGGTATTAAAGATCCGGACGATCCGGGTCTGCACGCCCTCGCGGTGGTAAACCTGCGTCAACGCCTCTGCGTACCGCTTCGCCTCGTCGTACATGGACCGGGGCCCAGTCGGACTCACATTCCCGCGGTAATCCTCCGTCTGCGGGACTCGCAGCGGATCCCCGTAAACCTCAGACGTCGAAGCCAGCAGGAATACCGCTTGCCGGCGCACGGCAAGTTCCAGGCAGTGAAGGGTCCCAGCTGAGCCCGCCAGCATCGTCTCCTTCGGGAGCTGCTGATAGTCCACCGGGCTTGCCGGGCTGGCGAAGTGCGCGACGAGAGAAACGGGGGACGGGAGCCAACCGAACGCATCGTCACGCACCACATCGTGTTCCCGCCATTCAAACCGCGGGTGCTCCATCACACTATGCAGGTTTCTGAGTCGCCCCGTCGAAAGGTTGTCCAGACCGATCACATGCCAGCCGTCAGCCAGCAGAGCATCTACGAAGTGGGAGCCGAGAAACCCGGCCGCTCCCGTTACTACCGCCCTACGCATCGGTACTCAAACCCCCTCTGGCGCATCTCGTCCGGATGCCGGATGTTGCGGCCGTCCACGACCAACGCGGACGGCGCCATGACCTCGCGGAACACCGAGAGATCGACATTGCGGAACTCCGAATCTTCCGTCAGAACAGCGAGTGCAACCGCATCCTCGGCAGCGTCGAGCGGGCTGTCGGCGTAGCGGATCCGATTCCGATCCTCGAACGTCCGGCGGATACTATCCAGCGCCAGAGGGTCGTAGACAGACACGTGCGCCCCTCGTGAGAGGAGCGCATTGATCACTTCCGCCGAAGCGGCGTTCCGGATGTCATCCGTCCCTGGCTTGAATGCCAGGCCCCACACCGCGACACGCTTGCCCGGCCGCCAGTAGGCCCAGATTTCCTTCATCTGCCGGAACGCCCAGAGCCTGCGATTCTCGTTCATTTCTTCGGCTGCGGACAGGATCGTCTGCGGAGCCTGTCTGCTCTTGCCGAGCGAGATCAGCGCCCGCAAGTCCTTCGGGAAACACGAGCCGCCGTAGCCGATCCCCGCCTCCAGGAACTCGGAGCCGACCCTGCTGTCTGCGCCGATTCCGCGTTCGACGTCCACGATGTCGGCGCCAACAGCGGAAGCGAGATCCGCGAGTGCGTTCATGAGCGAGATCCGGACTGCCAGCATCCCGTTTGTCCCGTATTTCACGAGCTCGGCCGAGCGGGTACACATGAAGATCACGCGCGCTTCAGAATTGCGGTACAGCTCAGTGAGCCGCCGGGCGGAAGAGTCGTCGTCCGTTCCGATCACGATGCGGTCCGGGTGCTGGCAGTCAAGGACTGCCGACCCTGCGCGAAGGAACTCCGGATTGGATGCCACGAATGCGGTCCGCAGGCGGTCCCGGACACGCGCAGCTGTCCCAGGCGGGACCGTGCTCTTGATCGCGATCACCGCGTCTTCCCGAAGCACTGACGCGAGACTGTCAGCGGCAGAGAAGACTTGCGTCAGGTTCGCGCGCCCGTCCGGGAGTGAAGGTGTCCCGACGCAGATAAACGCCACGTCCACATCCGACATCCCAGCGATGTGATGGGTAACCCGGAGGCGTGAGCTGGCCTTCTGAATGATGGCGTAGAGGCCCCGTTCGGAGAACGGCATGATGCCGTCCTGGAGCCGCTCGATCTTCCCTTCGTCCGTGTCCATGCAGACCACATCGTGGCCCTGATCAGCGAAACACGCTGCGGTTACCAGGCCGACATAGGCCGCCCCGACCACTCCAATCTTCACTTGGCGCCTCCGGCCCAGTAGACCTCACGGTCGTAGTAAGTCATCGTGCGGATCCTTTCCGGCATCCATCGCACCAGTCGCGGCGTGTCTTGGTTCGCGCGCGGCGGTGCCATTCACCCGAGATGGAGCCGTCGATCTCGAAGTAGAGGATGCGAAGGTCACGTCCGCCAACGGTCCGGATCATGTCACCATCACCTGTCTGGCTGATCCCCGGAGTCCGGCAGTCCAGAAGGTTCCGAGCCAGCCGGAGTTGCGGCTTGAAATTCGCCTGGTGCTGTTCGTAGGCCGGCTCGGGTGCGGCGCCGGCAACCGTGCGCTGTTCCTTGAGAAAAGAGTCATCCGGATCCACTCGGCCGAGTGGGAGAGGTATGGTGACTTCACGCTCCCACCCGCCCGCGGATCAGCGCAAGAGCCTCGCGCACGAAAATCCGAAGCGCGGCCTACATACCACCGAGACTTCCTGGGTACAGATGTCGGCAGGTACGAGAGCGTCTGCGGGAGCAGGATCGCTTTGCCAATGTTCGACGCCGACGGGGGGAGGCCATCCTCATTCGGCATCCGGTCTGGCCTGGGCACAAACCCGAGGAATACAACGGGAAGGATCGGGAGCGCGGCGCCAGTGCCTCGACGGACATATCCGGCGAGCCGCGGGTCACCAGCGGTCCAAGACCTCGCCGGGACGGCACTATGACCCTTTTCGTGGACGCCGAACACACTCTGGTCGAACCCATCCGGGGGAGGCGGGAAACCCTTGCCAGACCGCGGCCGGCCGCCCTGACGGCCCCGGCGCGACGTCCTCTGGCCCCTCATCTTCGAGACCGGCGGGAGACTCCAGCGGTCCGGCTCGCGCGCATCGCGGACATCCCAAGACGCGCGAGCCCGGGCAGGCACATTGTTCTGGAGGGCACGGCGTTTCCCGGGAACAGCGGCAGCCCGATCATCCTGAAGCCAGTTCGCGATGCGGGGCGCGATCAGGACGACGATTTGGGTGGGAAACTGATTGGCATCCTTTGCAGGATCGGAAATACGGCGACCCTCGTCCGATCCGATGAGGACGGCCTCACGGTGGAATTCAAAGAGACCAGCAACCTGATCATGCTCGCGCCGGTGGATGCGTTGCGCACCCTGCTCCGCGACGCCATCGCGGACATCATCCTCGCCGAGACCTTCGGGCTGATGTGGCGGAGGGTGAGGGGTTGGGTGCGTGGGCGGGGACATGCGGACTGGAACCGGGCCATGACCCGCGCGGTCCAAGCAGTCCTCGCCGAGGCCTTGCGACTCGATCTCCAGGCTCGCGCCGAAACGGCAGCAGCAAGGCATTTGTCGAGCTGTTGTTTCCGGGTCGTCCGCGCGGGCGGGAACTCTCCAACATGACGCTGACGAAGATCCTGCGCCAGCGGGGGCTGGCGGACCGGGCGACCGTCCATGGATTCCGCTCTGCCTTCCGCGACTGGTGCGCAGAGACGGGCGCGCCGCGAGAGGTCGCGGAGGCGGCGCTGGCGCACACGGTCGGGGGAGTCGAGGGGGCGTACTTCCGGTCGGACCTATTCGAGCGCTGTCGGGCGCTCATGGAGTCTTGGGGAGTCTTCGTGACGGACTAGGCGTGGGCTTCAGTCCCGCCGGCCCCGCGGCTGGGAAGCCAGTCGAACACAGGACCGCTCGGGGGTCGCAGGAAACGGACTACGCCGACGCTCTGTGGTCGCTTTCAGCGCCCGCTCCAGCATCCTCTGCTCGCGTTCCAGCTCAGGAAGCGCTCTGGCGTGGCCTTGCCCCGGAATTCGGCGTTCTCCCTGCGCCAACCCGCGATCCGACGGCCCGGATCCTTCAGCACGGCCATGTGCTGTTTCCCGCGGGAGGAGGCACGACCGACGGCGTCTGGCTGACGCCGGTGGCCACCTCGGGCGACCAGCACAGCCTGAAGATCAATTTCCGTCTGGCGCGGTGAGAGCTCGTGCTACTCCCGGTGCTCGGTCTCCCTCCGGGCGGCGGCCCGGCGGCACAGGTCCTCGAGCAGGTCCGCGAAGCGGGCGTTTCGGTACAGTTCCCCGGCGCGGAGCGCGCCGGCGCGCAGGCGGCGGAAGAGTGGGTCGTCGGTGCAGAGGCGGACGATGGCCTCGACGAGAGAGTCCACCGAATCGGCCTCCACGAACAAGCCGTCCTGCTCCTCAGTGACGAACTCCCGCAAGGACGGGTGGCGGCTGACGATCACCGGCAGACCCATCTGAAAGGCCTCGATGAGGATGCCGGAATAGCCTTCGGTGGGCCAACGCGTCGGGAGCACGACCGCGTCGTGGTCCTCCAAGACCGCGGGCACGCGCTCCGGGGGGACGACTCCGCGGTAGGTAGTGTGCGGCGCGTTCTCGATGTCGGCGATGTCGAAGCCCGGCGTCTCGGGACCGCAGATGGACAACCGCACCCCCGGAGGGAAGCGCGGCGCGGCCGCGATCAGTTCCGGCAAACCCTTCTCGGGTAGCAAAACGGAGAGGAACAGCAGGCGCCGGCACGACGGGCGGAACGCCGATCGGCGGGACGGCAGGTTCCGCGTGGTCGGCATCCAGCGGGTCCTGCAGACCGTACCCAGCCGGGCCGCGCTCTGCCTGGTCTCTACGAGCAACTCCGCCTGCAGAAACGTCCGGCGCGCGATAAAGCGGCAGGCGGCTGGCGCGGATTCCAGCACCTCGTCAAACGACCCGCCGAACACCCGGATGCCCAGCGGGCGGCGGCGCAGCCTGCACACCAGCCAAACGAACCCGCCGCCCAGAAGCACGGCGCGCGACGACGCAAACCACACGATCAGGTCCGCCCGGGGGGCGCGGCGCCAAGTTCGCGCCAGGGTGCCGACCAGCGCCAGCGCATCCAGAAAGACCTTTCCGAGCCGGCTTCGGCCGGCCAGCGGGCGAGCCGTGCTGACGACGGAGAACCCCACGTTGGCGCGCTGCCTCAATTCCGCGATCAGGGACTCGAACCCCACCTGCGTTCCGCCGACGATGTCGTTCGCAATCACGCGCGGTCCGACGAGAAGAAGACGCGCCGATCGGGGCTGGCCACCTGTCCGGCGAGTGCGTTCCCGGTTGGGCATGGCGCGGGCACGCCCTCCGGGCGACATCGTAAGATTGTCACAGTAGCATGATGAACGGGGCACGGACGCGCGACGAAAGGAAACGAGGGTGAGGGAATCGGGTCTGGACCGGCTCGTCGGGCTGGCCTTCTGGACGCTGGGCGTTCTGTGCCTCCTGAACCTGAACGATCTGGCAGGCATGTGGATCGGCGCGGAGCGGGCGTTCTCGGTGCCGATACTGATCTGCTGCGTCGTGGCGCTGGCCGGGTTGGTGCGCAGCGACCTGAGGGAGGCGCTCGGACTCCCGGGCGCGTTGATCCTCTCGTCTCTCGTCGCGTACACCGGTATCGGGATCGTGGTGGCGATCCTGGGCGGCACCGGGCTGCAATCGGACGCGAGTTGGTATCTGACGCGTCATGCGGGCTCCATACTCGTGATCCTCGCCGCCGCCGTCGGCGGTCGCGTGCTGTGGCTGCGGGTCGGAGGCGACAGAGTACTGCTGGGGCTACTGCTGATCCTGACCGCTAGTTGTACCCTGATGCTGGCGTCGCCCTGGCTCCGGGACATCTTCCTGAACCCGCCGCCCGATAGCGCCTACCGGTACTTCGGTTCGTTCTCGGACCCGAACGAAGCCGCGCTCGTGGCCTGTTTGACCGCCGTTACCGCGCTGGCGGCCCTGCGGCGCGGCCGTTCTCACATTCTCGTGTACGGCGCCCTGCTGGTGGCGGTAGCGGCGCTCGGCGGGACCTTTTCCAGGACGGCGATCGTCATCCTCCCGGTCCTGGTCCTCAGCGCCCTGCTGGTCAGCCGCGGTGCGCAGCGGAAGCGCCTCGTGGGCGGGGCAGCGATCATTGGCCTCGTCCTGCTGGGCGGGTTCGCCAACCTCGACTTGGACCTGCTCGACGAGCGTCAGATTGCTCGCTTGGATTCGCTGAGCGGGATGGTCGAGTTGTCAACGATTGACGACGTGTCCCTGGCCGGCCGGGCGACGCTCTGGCGCCTGGCGCTGGATCAGGCGCTCGAGTCGCCGCTGTTCGGGAACGGCCTTGGCAGCCTGCACCACCTCGAGGGGGCGTGGTACAACGACGATGGAATCCTGCTGGGCGCTCACAACCAGTACCTGATTCTCCTTGGCGAGGCCGGGTTCGTGCCGCTGATCCTGTTCGCGTCCTTCCTTCTTGTGATGTTCCATGCGGGCTTTTGGAAGGAGAAGGCGCTCTGGGCCCTCGGCGCGGTCAGCGGCTGGGCACTCGTGCTGACGCTCTTCAGCCTGACCTTCCACGGCATCCTGACGCAGCGGGCCTGCAACTTCATCATGGGCCTGAGTTGCGCCGTGATGGTGAGTTGCTTACGGGACGAGGGTCCGCCCACCGGGCCGACGCCGGCGTCCTGAACCGGGGAAGCTGGTTCCGGGCATGGGTTCTCCATCGGTCGGGGGCTCACGGGATCCCGGAGAACCGGGCGACGGCCGGCTGCGGGTCACCTGCTGCATAGATACCCTCGACCAAGGGGGCGCGCAGCGCCAAATGAGCATGCTGGCGGTGCTGCTCGCCCGCCGCGGCTACGACGTCGACGTCCTGACCTACCTGCCCACGCGCTTCTTCGACCCGGTAGTGGAGGCGGCGGGCGTCCCGATTCGCCGCCTGCCGCCGTCGGGCAGACTGCGGCGCGCGCTGGCCGTACGCCGCGCGCTCCACGCCCGGAAGCCGGACGTGGTCATCGCCTACCTGAGCGGACCCGGCTTCTATGCGGAGTTCGCCGGTCTGCCGCGGCGGCGGTTCGGGCTGATCGTTTCCGAATTCGTCGTTCCTGGTGACGCCGTCCGGCTATCTCACCGTCTCCGGCTGGCGGCGCACCGACTGGCGGACGCCGTCGTCACGGAAACGGACCATATCCGGCGGCTCCTCGTCCCGGCGGCGCCCTGGCTCGCCGGCAGGATCGTCGTCATCCGCAATGGCGTTGATCTGCGTACGTTCCGGCCACCGCACCGCAAGGACAGGTCGAGGGGCACCGCGCCCGGCACCACCCGGGTGCTCGTCATGGCTGGCTACCGGCTACAGAAGAATCCGTTCGGGATGCTCGCCGCGATGGAACACCTCCGTCGCGTTGCGCCCGGCGCCCGCGTGGAACTCGACTGGTACGGCTCGACCTACGTCGCGGACGGGCTGGGCGGCGTCTACCGGGCGCTCCGGGACGCCGTGCGGGCGCGCGGTCTGGAGGACGTGTTCCGCCTGCACGGCGCGGTCCCGGACGGGTTCCGTCTCTACGGCGAGGCGTCGCTCGTCTGCCTTCCCTCGTTCTACGAGGGCTGTTCGAACGTGATCTGCGAGGCGGCAGCCTGCGGCGTACCCCTGGTCGTCTCGGATGTCTGCGACAACCGACAGTTCGTAATCAACGGAGTCACGGGCTTTCTGGCCGACCCGCAATCGCCCGAGACGATCGCCGAAGCCATCCTGCGCGTCCACCGCATGTCCTCTGCCGCCAGACGCGAAATGGGCCGCCGCGCACGCGCGCACGCCGAAGAGATGTTCGATCCGGCCCGATTCACCGACGGCTATGCGGCGTTGATCGAGCGCTTCGTTCGCGGCAGGCCGGGCAACCGCGGATCGGTTCGTCGAACCCGCGGGCCGGGCGGAAACGGGGAGCCCGGGACAGGCTTGCGGTGATTTGTGATGATCGGCTGTTTTCGGAGTCGGTCCGGTGAGAGCGTCTTCCCGGCCGGGGTCCGGCTTCGGGTTGCAGCCCTTGGGGGTGGTGACGTTACGTCCACGCTCGCGGCTGCGCAGCAGGAGACCAGTTCAGCCTGAAGCTTGGTTTCGGGTCGGCAAAGTGAGGCGCTGCCCGCGAAACCAGCCAGTCAGGCCCACCGTTCCCGCCACGCCAGCCACATGAGAACGACCCACAACCGGTGATGTTCAGCCTTGCCGGCGAGGTGTCGGCGCCACGCGGCGCGGACCGGAGCGGGTCGAAGCCCCGCCGCTTCAATGCGGTCGGAGCGCAGCAGGTTTTCCGCCCAGTCCCGCAACGGCCCGCGCAGCCAATGGTCCAGCGGAATGGAGAACCCGGCCTTGGGCCGCTCGACAAGCGGCGTCGGGACGTAGCGGTACAGCACCAGGCGCAGGATCCATTTCGTTGCGCCCCTGCGGAATTTCATCGCGAATGGCAGCTTCCACGCCCACTCCACGATGCGGTGATCCAGCAGGGGCGAGCGGACCTCCAGGCTCGCCGCCATACTGGCGCGGTCGACCTTCGCCAGGATGTCGTCGGGAAGGTAGGTCAGCAGGTCAATTAGCGTCATCCGTTCGCGGAAATCGGGAATCTCTGCGTCGAGACGAGCCGATTCCCAAGACACCCGTCCCGGCCGGCCGCCGGCCAGCAGCATCCCCGGATCCGGCCACACCGATGCCATGTTCCAATACAAATCGACCTGCGATTGCACCCGGGAGAGCAGGCTTCCCACCTTGTGAACCCTCTCTCCGAACCGGTTCTGCCGGATTCGCGCCGGGAGCATGGGCTCGGCGGCCCTGTAAGCCGAATCCCACCAATCGACGGGGATCTCGTTCAGACACGCGCCGGCGAATCGCCGGACGGCCGGCGGGATGTTGAAGACCTGTGCCGCGGGGCTGCCACGCGTACGGAGGGCTTGCGGTGAGCGGACTCCAGGCAGCCGCTCCGGAATCAGGGGAACACAAGACCATCCGGAGTTGACCCGCGGCGACCCGCTACCGTCTCGAGCAATGTAGCGGTGCGCTCCGCCAGCCGGGGAGCGCTGAAATGTGCAACTACTCGACGGTGATCGTTCCTTCCGATGCGGCACGCGCGGGGGTGGTTCCCCAGGCCCCGGGTTTCGAACTGATCCGATGAAATCTCGTCCCGCCGCCGTCCCGCGCGAAGGACCCCTGGCGGGACTGGCTGCCGCCCTCGTCACGGGCTGCTTCCTGGCGGCTCCGGGCGCCATGGCGGACGAGGAACGCTCCGGCTTCTACCTGCGTGCGGATCTCGGGGCGAACCTCGCGACGGGCGTCACGCTGCACGGGAAGAGCAACGACCGGGCGAGCCGGTGCGACGAGTTCATCAACCCGCGCTACGCCGAAATCCCCGGTTGCACCGATCCCGACCGGGGCTCCGCGGCGGGTTGGCGGACTGCTTTCGACCCGGCGGGCGGCGTTTTCGCCGGCTTTGCGGCCGGTCGCCGGATCACGGACTGGTTCCGCCTGGAGGTGGAGACCTTCCACCGGGAGTCGGAGTACGACCAGACCTCGCCGGTGGCGAGCGCGACGGGCGACACCGCCGGGAAGCTGGAGGGCGAGGAAGTGCACGAGACGAGCGGAGAATGCCACGAGGTCCCACCGGCCGGACTTGTTCAGGCAGACGAGTCGCACTCCGGGTGTCTCCGCGACCTGATTCCAGAAGAGCCCACCCGGGTAGAACGTGAGCACGGAAATATCGAACTTCGTCGCGTCAAGGTGCCGAACCAGTTCGGCAAGTTGACGCTCGGAACCACCGCCGTGGAGCGACCGAATCAGGAAGAGTCGAATGGGAGTTGCGGCCACTTGTGTGAGGCTCAGGGAGCGGTAGCGATTCCCTTCAACCAGAAGCTGCGCACGGCGATATCTTCCGCCGACATGCTCCGGAATCGCCGGTCCCGCGCCAGATGCCGGCTGGTGAACTCCACATCTTCGGGGCTGAGGACCGGATTGACCACCTCGGACGCGAGGCCTTCCCTGTCGAAGAGTTCCGCGAACTGCGGCATGCGCAGCCGGTTCTGATAGTTGAGGTAACGGCTCGTCAACAGCTTCCAAAGCGCATCGGGGTAGGTCAGATAGGCCAGGCGGGGGATGCGGCGGTCGTTTGCGGCATGCAGGTCACTGCAGTCGATGACATGAAAGGAGGCGCCCGACGGCTTCAGGAACCGGTGCGCCTGCCGGACCAACGTCGTCAGATCGCGGGGCTCCATGAACTGCAGCACCGAGTCGCTGTAGAACAGATCCACGGACCCGGAGCTGATCTCGGAACGATCCATCGAGCGCGTCACCCGAACGCTCACTCCCAGGCGTTCCAGCAGCGTCTCCGGCGTACCGTCCAGGCTGCCGCACAAACGTTCCGCCCGTTCATCGACACCCTCGGGAACGCTTCCGCGCCAGCGTTTTACGATGTCGGTGGAGGCGGCGAGCACCTCGGCGTTCCTCCGCAGCAGATCCGGGCGCAGCCAGGGCGTCGTGTCGTAGGTGAAGATGCGCCGCGCACCCCCGAGATGGAACAGCACGAGATCGAGTCCGAGCCAGCCGGTACCCTGCTCCGTGACGATTCCCGGAGGCTCGAGGCCCGCGGCGTTGAATCGGTCGATCTTCTTCCGGGCTCTTTCCCGGATGTAATCAGCGGTGACGAACCGGTCGGTGCGGCCGGTGGCGCGCTTCACGAACTGCTGCACGCTGTATCCGTACGGCACGGCGCCAAGGACCTTCTGGGCCACATGCTTGCCCAGGTACCTGAGTGTCCAGTGCACGGGGTGATCGAGTCGAGTCCGGCGCGTGGCAGTGCGCAGGCCTGCGGTTCGGCGGGCCTTCGCGCGGGCCGGAACCGCTACCTGGCGCGGATCGCGCGGGAACGCGAAGAATAGTACCCGGCCGGGCCGGTCGGGCGCGGGGGTGCATCACCCGCGCCAACGGACCCGGGGGAGAACCTTCGCGCGCCCCCGGCGGATTCCCAATCGGGTTCGCGAGCGGGCTGTACCGGCTCGCGGTGATGTGTCACGATCGGGTGGGCGTCATGGAGGAGGTCCGATGAGGCAGGTTTTTCTGCCGGGCCGCTGGCTGTACGTCGCGGAGCCGGGAGCGAGGTGGAAGGGCGAGTCTGGCGGCGAAACTCTGCCTCCGGTTTCTGATCCTGACTGCGGCACGATCTGGGGAGGCGCGCCACGCGACGTGAGCTGAAGTGGACGGCTAGCGCGCGCCGCCCTTCCCAGCGTGAAGTTCCTGCGCGCGGGCGGGAATGGTGAGAAACGTCATGACCATCGCAACACCTGTAGCTACCCCGAAAGGCCTGAGACATCTCAGGGCAAAGAAGAGATGTGATCGTCCCACAGAGCGCAGTTCTGATCCGTTTGAGTGTTTCAAAGCGCCGGCTCTGCTATCGAGGGGAGGGGTTTCTGCATCATCCGCACACTCGACTTGACGTTGCCCCATAGCCCCACCATGTCCACGACGACGTACCAGTGACCTGCGCGCGGAATCCGAAGTCTTACTGGCGACCGCGTCGTCCGACCGCCGACAAACGTGTGTTGCCGTCCCGCCCGGTAGTGTCCCAGGTTCCCGCTGTCCATCAGCCGCACGTTCGCCGCATTCCCGGATAGCGTGATTTCAACGACATCGTTGGACCCCTGATAGCCGAGGTCATAGTGGTCGAAGCGCAAGTCCTGCTCTCCTCTTCCATTTTCGGAGTCCGTGTCGCTCTGTTTCACCTACCCGACCGCTTCCGATTGGATGAGCGAGCGCCCAATTGCACCGCGGAAACCCGTGCGCAGGGAGTCCCACCTCCAGACCGGGCGTGGGCGGGGCCCACATCCCAAATCGACGAACCTCCCGAATTTCGAAGCCGGCCACCGTTACACATTCCCGTTTACGTAGTATGCGCTCCGCCAGCCGGGGAGCGCTGAAATGTGCAACTACGCGACGGTGATCGTTCCTTCCGATGGCGGCACGCGCGGGGGTGGTGCCGGAGGCCCCGGATTTCGAACTGATCCGATGAAATCGCGCTTCGCGCCCGTCCCGCGCGAAGGACCCCTGGCGGGACTGGCTGCCGCCCTCGTCACGGGCTGCTTCCTGGCGGCTCCGGGCGCCATGGCCGACGAGGAGCGCTCCGGGTTCTACCTGCGTGCGGATCTCGGGGCGAACCTCGCGAGGGGCGTCACGCTGCACGGGAAGAGCAACGACCGGGCGAGCCGGTGCGACGAGTTCATCAACCCGCGCTACGCCGAAATCCCCGGTTGCACCGATCCCGACCGGGGCTCCGCGGCGGGCTGGCAGACTGCTTTCGACCCGGCGGGCGGCGTTTTCGCCGGCTTTGCGGCCGGTCGCCGGATCACGGACTGGCTCCGCCTGGAGGTGGAGACCTTCCACCGGGAGTCGGAGTACGACCAGACCTCGCCGGTGGCGAGCGCGACGGGCGACACCGCCGGGAAGCTGGAGGGCGAGATCGTGCGCGCCGAAGACCGGATCGGGAGCGTGTCGTCACGGAACGTTTTCGTGAATCTGCTCTTCGACCTGCCGGTGGACGGCCCGCTGACGCCTTTTGTCGGGCTCGGCGCCGGGGTTTCCTGGACCGAACTGGACTACGACGACCTCTGGGGGCGACCTCTGGGTGCGCAATGCGGACCCGACGAAGATCGCCACCGCAGCGGGACTTCCGAACGAGGAGGAGATCCGGAGGAATCTCGCCGCGACGACCACGAGCAAACAGGGAGAACTGGGCGACCGCCGTTCGGCGTTCCAGGCTCTCGCCGGTGCGGACTGGGAGGTTTCCGACCGGGCCTCCGTCGGCTTCCAGGGGCGCTATGTCCGTTCCGCCCCCTTCGAGGACGAGACCGAATGGGATCGCCTCCGGAGCCACGCATCGCAGCTTCGGCTCGACGGCAGCGAGCCGGTGACGTTCCGGATCCGGACCGAAGAGAGCGTCTCCTACGCGGCCCTCACCTTCTTCCTGAAGCTCCGCTTCTGATCCAACCCGCGCCTGGCATACCCCGACCTGGTTCCGGCCACCGGGTCAGCGGGCTCGGGGAGGCGTGATCGGATTCCGCCAACCATGTCTCCAGATCCATGCCAAGAGGGCACAACGAAGCGTCCGGAGCCAGTTATCGGTCCAGTTCGCATCCCGCGGTCGTGCAGGCGACCGTTGGTTCTCCATCGCACGCCCCGTCGGAGGACCGGAACCGGAAGCGGAGCGTGTTGGAATCGTTCCACTCGATTTCGAGGAAGTCCTGGATTCCATTGGAGAAAGACTCCATTCGCCATTCGACGAGATTCACCTCAAGGATGGAGGAACGGTTTTCCCACGCCGTCCGGCAGTCATCGTCGTCGCAGTACTCGCCGTGGAGATATGGGCCTTCCCAGTCGAACCACACTGCTCCAGCCTCTTTTCCCTGGGTGAGTTCGAGGGTCGTCCGCCGGAAGTTCCGAGAGGTTTCGATTGGCTCGATAGGTGTCGCCAGCACCCGAACACCCGCGCAGGGGGACGCCCCGACATCGCCGATCGTTACCTCGAGGTTCTGGTCGAGTTGCGCCCGGATTCCTCCCGGGGGGAGGAGGCGCAGCGCGACGACTTCTTCGCCTTCCGCGATCTGGTTGTCTTCAAGCGCGATGAGCGACATCGCGGCGGTCCCGGTGACGCCTTGTCCGGCGGGGATCTCGAAGGCAGTAGCGGACAGCTCGTAGTCTTCCGGCGCCGCCCCCCGGTCGAGGGGGGAAATCGCCAGCGTGAGCGGACTGGAGAGGCTGTTGATCCGGTATCGCACCGTGATTTCCACCGTTTCCCCCTCTTTGAGGTTGACCGCGTCCGAGGCGAAAGTCACGACCACGGCGGGCGGTTCCGGGGTGGTGACGGTCGGGGCGGTTCCGCCGCCGCCACAGGCGGCACCGGCCAGAACCCCGATGGCTCCGACCAGCCTGCCGATGAGCTTCATCGCTGATCCCGGCCCCGGACGAGCGTGAATTCGCCGGCGGGGGTTTCCTGCTGGGCGCGGACGCGGTGCCGCCGGGCCAGCAGCAGGTCCCGCGTATTCATCACGGCGCCGGCGCTCAGTAGCCTCGGGTGGGCATCGTGTCGGAACATTGGATGGATCCACACCACGTACTCTCCGGGAGCGAGACCCTCGGCGAGGAACGCTCCGTCCTCGTCGGTGAAGACCTGGACGCTGGGCCGCGCCCTTCCGCCGTCGTTGCGCAGGACATGGACCGAGACGAAGGCTGCCGGACCACCGTCGGACACAACCCGTCCCGAGATGGCTCCAGTGGTTCGCTGCCATCCGCGCACCGGACGCAACAGCGAGGCGCCGATCACGTCATCCTCGGCCACGGTGCTGTCGATGTCCCGGCCATAAGACATCTGCGGATCCTTCTGCCAAACTGACGAATCGGTCCAGTTCCAATCCCAGCGGATCGTCGGGGTCACCGCCGCATGCCGCAGGCCAAGGCAGTGCCCGAACTCGTGGAGGAGTGTGTTGAAGCGATTAGCGCTACTACCCGCCAACCTCTCCAGATAGTCGGCACTGAGCACGACATCACACTCGAAGCGTTCCCAAGGTCCGCCCCGCCGCCTCTTGCTCCACCCTCGTGCCTGCCCGCCGAAGTCCTCCGTTTCCTCGACTGACACGGTGTTGCGGCGATCGCCCCGAATCTGTTCTCCCGAGACGACCCCGTCAACTCGCCAGCGCACGTCCGTGCTCGGAATTCGCGCCCACGCGTCCAGCGATTCCTCAACAAGGGGAAGCAATTTCTCCGGGTCCGGGAAATGGGTCAGCCACAGCGGATCGTCCAGCACATGCCAGACCAGGGTGTCTCCGGGTCCCCATACGGTTGACTGCCAGCGCGATGCCGCATCGCTGCGAGGCACTAGGGAGTCCTGGTCGCGTGACCGGTAGAACCGATACCCCCAGCCGGGACTGCTGTCCAGGAGCAGGGCGCAGACGAACCCCGCGACCGCGATGACCGGGCGCCGGGCGCGGTAGTGGCGCGGGTCAGGGGGACGCACTGATGATCCGGGCGATCGCGGCGGGGACGAGGTTCTGATTGGCCGTGCTGCCACCGGCTGTTAGCGGTAGCCGAACAGAGGCGGAAACACCGCGACGACTACCGCCGCCCAACCGGCGTACACCGGCAGGAAGGCGGTCTGCCAGCGCTCGAGCGTGGCGCCCGAACCGCGCCTCCGGAGAAACTGGAGGGTGAGCCAGGCCGATCCGGCAAGGTTGGCGAACAGGATCAGGTTTACGCCGAGGGCCGCGGTCCGGTTGGCGGTGAAGCCGAACTCGGAGATCCGGGCGCCGATCGCTCCGAGCGCCAGCGCGTCCGCGGCGAGCGCAGAAATCACGAGGACGAGCTGAAGGCCATCGAAGGCGCCGGGCGGGGCGGCCGGTGCCCGCGCCGCCACCGCGTAGAGAACCAGCCCGACGACCACCACGAGGAGCAGATCGAAGCCGATGAGCACCTCACGCTCCATTCGGATGCCGGTTCCCGCCCAGGCCATCGTCACGAGGAACGTGATCAGGACCGCAGCGAAGAGCGGGGTGAAGATGCGGGTCAGCATCGGCGCCATGTTCCCGGCCACGTTCGCTTTCGTGTCGGTGAGCCAACCGGAGACGACGATCGCCCCCAGGGCTCCCGAGGGAAGCACCCACTCCTCCACGAGCCGTTCGGCGTCCACTCCGATCGCGCGGAAGGTCATCATGGTCAGCCCGATGAGCACCACGCCGCCGAGCCCGATCAGCACGCAGTGGATGAACAGTTCGCCGGAAAATCTCACGAACTTCAAGCGGTGCGAGGTGCTGTTCCAGCGCCCGCCGGCGTAGGCCACTCCGACGGCCATCCAGAGGGCGATCGGGAGATGCAGCGCGGCGAGCGACTCGGTCGCTCCTTCCGGGGCAAACGGAAAGGCGTTGACCACGACGGCGGCCGCGACGAAGGCCAGGCCGACCCTGATCGCGCTTGGGGCTTCGAGCCGGCGCTTCCATCCGAAATAGCCCGCGAGACACGGAAAGACGAAGAGGCTCAGGTTCCGCACATAGACCCCGCCGCCGTCCGTGAGCGGAAAGCCGAACAGCTCCGGGAGCCTGATCGCGACGGCCGCGAGCGCGGCGAGTCCGAAGACCACCAGCGTTTCCCGCCGCTGGGTCCCGGCGAGGTCGCCGGCCGGCGTCCCCGGCGGATGCGCCTCCTCCGGGTCCAGGACCCGGCGGGCGACTTCGCCCAGGAACTCCCGGGTTGGGGCATGGCGTTCGCCGACCCGCTTCAGGGCGATCAGGAATGCCTCGTCCGCGTCCAGGCCCGTCTGCCGGAGCGCATCGAACTGCCCGGAGAGCGACGCCTCCAAATCTTCCAGTGCGGCGCCATCCGGATCGGATGCCCCGACCACCCGGGCGCGCCAGGCGGCGATCCGGCCCTCCAGTGCGTCCGGGTCGGCTTTTTGGGTGTTCATTCCGGTTCCTGATTTGCTTCGCCGCGCTTCGCGCGGGGATCCGCGAAGTTGCGGGCGCGGCTCGGAGACACAACACTAGTCGCGCTTGGGGCTCCTGTTCGGCTCCCGGAGGCGCGATGAAGAGAATCTTGGCCGTTTCGCTCGTGTGGGGTTCCCTTGCAGCCGCCGCCGAGCCGCCGGACACCTTCCGCATCCTGGCGCTCGCGACGCGCTACGAGATCGGAGCGGGAGCCGAAATCCGGATCGTTTCGGATCGGATCGTCGAAGGGGCCGGAACCAGCGAGCACCGCTTCGCCCTCTCCCACGGGAGCGATGCGGGACGGGCCGTCGCCCTCGACCGGGCGTCCGGATCCACCCTCTCCTCCGCGGCAACCGGCGACGGGCTCCGGATTTCACTCGGGACGACGCTTCGGGCACGGGCGGAGCGGCGTCTTCGCATCGAGGAGGCGGCGGACCGGGCCCATTACGTGCGACCGCATGCCGATGGACTGATCTTCGAGCACGCGGTGCCTCCGGGGCGGATCACGGTGGTGCTGCCTCCGGGAACCGTTCTCGGGAGTTCGACGCGTCCCGTGCAGACCGCCGTGGAGGACGGACGGCTCAAATTGGGCATCCTGAACCCGGGTCCGGAGCCCCTCCCGGTCCGGCTCGAATTCGAACCCGGAGACCCGGGCGCGGTCCGCCTCATCGACGGCGACTTCCGCGCGGAAGACGAGAAGAACATCGTCTACTGGCTTGAGGATCCCGCCGAACACCGGCTGCGCCTCGCGCTGGAACTGCTCCTGGACACCCCGGGTCAGGCTCATGTGTTCTCGGTGCTGATTCCCACCGACGAGATCCTCGACCCCGTGACCCTCGACGTGGACCGCGGGGTCGAGCTGCCGACCCGAATCGTGTCCGCGGAGGAGGCCGCCGCGATCCCCCATGCCCCGGCGCCCCTCCCCGCCGACGTGAAGGTCCTGGTGGCCGATCTGGGCTACCCGGTTCCGGAGGGCGGGAGCGCGCGCGTCCGGCTTTACCAGACCGCGATCAATCCGGGTCTCGAACTGCTCGAGGACGGGGACCTCCGGCTGCTCCGTTTCCTGGCCCGTCCCCGGACGCGGATCGTGCTGCCGCCCGGCTGGCACCTCACCTCGCTGGACCAGCCGGCGCTACCCCACCGGGACGCCGAAGGCCGCCTCGTCCTGGATTTCGTCCACGCCGGCGGCGACCGCCCCCCACTGACCCTCACCGCCCGGAACCAGCGCAGGTAGGCAGGGCGTGGAGCGCCGGTCTCCGACCGGTATCGCGCGGCAGCGCGAAACCCGCACCAACGACCCCACCCCCCGCCAATCTCACGGCTGCGAACCCACGCATCGCCAACCGCGCAGAATCACGGGGACATGGAGCGCCGGTCTCCGACCGGCATCGCGCGGGAGCGCGAAACCCGCCCCAACAACCCCGCCCCCCACCAATCTCACGCCTGCAAACCCACGCATCGCCAACCGCGCAGAATCACGGGGTGGAGCGCCGGTCTCCGACCGGCATCGCGCGGGAGCGCGAAACCCGCACCGACGACCCTGCGCCACGCCAACCTGACGCCCACAAACCCACGCATCGCCACCCGCACAAAATCACGGGGACATGGAGCGCCGGTCTCCGACCGGCATCGCGCGGGAGCGCGAAACCCGCCCCGACGACGCTGGCCCCGCCTCCCACCAGTCCTCCCGGTGGGGGCCGGCACGCGCTGGCCTCCGGCCAGCGCCCGGCCCATCGGTAAGTGGCGGCTTCCCCCACTAAGCTCCGCCGATGCTCCACCGGGCCCTCCGGATCGGGACCTTCGCGTTTCCGGTCTGGGTTCTGCTCGCCAGTCTGCTGGCGCTGTGGCGGCCGGAGATCTTCACCTGGTTCCGCGGCGACCTGATCACCGTCGGGCTGGGGCTCATCATGCTGGGCATGGGGTTGACGCTGGAAGTGGACGACTTCCGGCGAGTCCTGCGACGGCCGGCGCCCATCGGGCTCGGAGTGGTGCTTCAGTACCTGGTAATGCCGCTGATGGGCTGGACGGTGGCCTGGGCGCTCGATCTCCCGCGTGAGTTCGCGGTGGGTCTGATCCTTGTTTCCTGTTGCCCCGGCGGGGTGGCCTCGAACGTCATTTCCTATCTGGCCCTGGCCGACGTGCCGCTCTCCGTCTCCATGACGGCGGTCTCGACGAGTCTGTCGGTGCTGATGACGCCGGCGATGACCTCCCTGCTCGCGAGCAGTCGGATTGACGTCCCGGCCGCCGGACTGCTTCTCAGCACCGTGCAGGTGGTCATCCTTCCCATCGCGGCGGGTCTCTTCCTGAGACGCTACGCCCGGGGCGTCGCCCGGGTACTCCTCCCCTATGGTCCCTTTACCTCCGTGGTGCTGATCACGCTGATCGTGGCCTCCATCATCGGCTCCAGCCGGGCGATCATCCTCGAGTCGGGCGACCTGCTGATCGTGGCGGTGTTTGCCCTCCACGCGGGAGGGTTCTTCTTCGGCTATGCGCTCACCCGGCTCGTTTCGCGCCGGGTCGCGACGGCGCGCACGGTCTCGATCGAAGTCGGCATGCAGAACTCCGGGCTCGGGGTAGTCCTTGCCGGCCAGAACTTCACGAGCCCCCTGGTTGCGGTGCCGAGCGCCATTTCGAGCCTCTTCCATTCGCTCATCGGCAGCGTGCTGGCGGGGATCTGGCGCGCGACCGCCGCGCGCCACCCCTCCGGCGATCCGGACACGGGGTCGGAAACGGGTTAACCATTCCCGTAGCATTCAGGGGTACTCATGCTCCTCGTCTTCGACGTCGGCAACACCAAGACCGCCATCGGCCTCCACGACGGCGAACGCTGGGTCTGCGACTGGCGGATTTCCACCCAGGCCGAGCGGCTGGCCGACGAGATGGCGCCGCTGCTCGACAGCCTGCTTGCCGGCGCCGGGGTTTCGCGGGCGGATATTGGCGGGCTCGCGGCAGCGAGCGTGGTTCCCTCGGCGACCGAAGTCCTGCGCACCCTGGCCGAGCGTCATTTCGGGAGCCCGCTCTTCGTGCTGAACCACAAGACCGCCCGCGGGATTCGGCTGGCGGTGGACACCCCCGAGGAGACCGGCCCGGACCGGATCGCGAACACCGCGGCCGTCCATCACCTCTACGGAGTCGCCGCCATCGTGCTGGACGCGGGTACCGCGCTCACCTTCGACGTGGTGTCCGCGGAGGGGGAATATCGGGGCGGGGCCATCGCGCTCGGGCTCGGAGTTTCCGCCGAAGCGCTGGTCCGGCGGACGGCGCGCCTGCCCCGAGTGGAACTCCGGCCGCCGAAGCGCGTCGTCGGGACGCACACCGTCGCCGCCATGCAGTCGGGGCTCGTCCTCGGCTGGACCGGAATGGTGCGTGAGATGGTCCGGCTGCTAAAAGAAGAACTCGGCGGGAACTACACGGTGATCGCCACCGGCGGGCTCGCCCAGCAGGTGGCCGACTGGACCGGGGTCGTGGACCTCGTGAACGAGCGCCTGACGCTGGAGGGAATCCGGATCGTGTACTCCCGACAGGCTTCATAGCCGCGTTATTCCCGTACCACGCTTGGCTTTAGCAGTTCAACCGTAGAATGGCCGGTGCTCAAGGGAAAGTTGCTGTGAGGCAGGAAAGTCCCGGATGAGCGCTGGAAGGAAACCAAATGGACGACGTCAGGGATGACTCTCGGCGCCGGGCGGAAGCCGCTCTTTTGGCGGCGATCGCGAGGCTGCTTCCGCGGCGCCATTCAAGAGGAAATGCGTGCCTTATCGGATTTGCATCCGCGTTCGATCCGCGACCGCGGATAAGGAGAACCTGGCTTTCCGAGGGTGAAGGTATGTGGGCCGATTGGGCTGCGTTGGGCGGTGATTTGCGTGATGCGATGACGGAAGCCGATCGCTCCAGATCGACGCAGTGAACGACGTGTCTGGCGGCGAAACCAACCGAGTCGTCGTCACGCCAAGCTGAAGATCGGCCCAACGGAAACGGGTCGGAGGACTCGCCGCTCGCCGCAACATCATCGGCTGACGGATCGCTCGATCCGGCCGTGGTTGAAGGGGCGGCGGTCAGGTTTCTGCAACGGGTACAGATCAGTGGACCACTTCCCTCCGCCTCCGAGATGCAGGCGTACCAAGCAATTGACGGGAATCTCCCGGGAGAAATCCTGAAGGACGCCGCAGCCCGCCGGGATCACCGCCATGGGATGGAGGAACGTGCGGCTCGCACGTACGCCAGCCAGGTGCGCCTGGGGCAGATCCTCGCCTTTGTTCTGGCAGTTGTGGGTTTCGGCGCGGCGATCGGGGCACGCTACCTGACACAAAGCACGGTCCTGGCGATCTTCATCGCGGCGTTCGGCGTAGGCGCACCCATCACCATCGCTCTGCGTGGCCACCCGAAGGAAGAAACGGACGGATGAATCGCGAGTCCGTCCTCTAACCTAGCGAGCACGCGGGCCTGGGTGCCCTGATTGCTTGGGATGCCGGGAGTGGGTACTCCCTATTCCGGTTCGTCGGTCGGCGTGCCTTGTGCCGCCTGGGGCAGACTGGAGGAGCCCCGTACCCCGTAACGCGGGTGCTTGCCATCAGATTGAGGTGTCCGCGCTTAGACTCCCGCGCCCATGATCCCCCTGGAACAAATCGAGGCGGCCCGCGCGCGGATCGCTCCCTACGCGGTCCGGACGCCGCTGGTCCGGCTGCCGGTGGACGGCCCGGACGAGATCTGGCTGAAGCTGGAAAACCTCCAGCCCTTCGCCTGCTTCAAGATCCGCGCTGCCGCCAACCTCTTCGCGTCCTTTGACGACGCGGAGCTCTCGCGCGGGGTTGTGACCGCGAGCGCCGGGAACTGGGCCCAGGCGGCTGCCTTCATGGCGCGGGAGCGGGGCGTTCCCTGCACCGTGGTGGTTCCCGAGACCTCGCCCGAAAACAAACGTCAGGCCATCGCCGCCCTGGGGGCGGAGATCGTGGTGGAGCCGTTCGCCGACTGGTGGAAGGCGATCGTCACCCACACCCACCCGGGGTCCGACGCCCGCTTCGTCCACCCGGTGGAAGGGGATCCGGTGATGGCCGGCAACGGCACCGCCGGACTGGAGATCCTCGAAGATCTGCCGAACGTGGACGCCGTCCTAGTGCCCTTCGGGGGCGGGGGACTGAGTTGCGGCATTTCGAGCGCCCTCCGGCAGCAGGGCTCGCCGGCGCGGGTCCACCCGGTTGAGGTGACGACCTCGGCCAAGGTCGTCGCCGCCGTCAAACATGGGGCGCCCCAGTGGATCGATACCCAGCCCAGCTTCGTGGACGGGATCGGCGGGAACACCGTATTGGAGCCGATGTGGCCGCTGGTTCAGGAGCTCCTCGACGAGCCGCTGCTCGCCTCTCCCGACGAGATCGCCGAGGCAGTCCGTATCCTCGCGGGCCGCAGCCGCATCGTGGCCGAAGGCGCGGGCGCCAGCCCGGTGGCGGTGGCGCTCGCCGACCGGGTGCCGCGACGTGCGGGCGAAGAAGACCGAGAGCGCCGGATCGTCTGCGTCGTCTCCGGCGGGAATATCGAAATGGGCGTGTTCCGGCGGATCCTCGCTGGAGAAACGCCGACTTCGGCCCGCTGATTCCCCCGCTGATTCCCTAGTTCGCCCGGCCCGCGTCGGCCTCCCGGACCAGTTCGCGCATGACCGTCTGCAGGATGCCGCCGTTTCGGTAGTAGTCCACCTCGACCACCGAATCGAGCCGGCAGTGCGCCTCGAACGAGCGTGATTCTCCGTTACGGGTCGCGGTCACCTTGACCCGGGCGCCGGGTCCGAGGCCGTTACCGACACCCTCGATGTCCAGGATTTCGTCGCCGATCAGCCCGAGCGATTCCGCGTTCTCTCCCGGAGGGAACTCCAGCGGCAGGACTCCCATGCCGACCAGGTTGCTGCGGTGGATGCGCTCGAAGCTCTCGGCGATCACCGCCTTGACGCCGAGCAGCAGGGTGCCCTTGGCGGCCCAGTCGCGGGAGGAACCGGTTCCGTACTCCTTGCCGGCGAGGATCATGAGCGGGATGTTCTCTTCGCGGTAACGGCGGGCGGCGTCGAAGATGGTGGTTTGCTCGCCGGACGGATGGTGCACGGTGAATCCGCCCTCGGCGCCGCCGGCGAGCTGGTTCCGGAATCGGATGTTCGCGAACGTCCCGCGCAGCATGATCCGGTCGTTGCCCCGCCGGGAGCCGTAGGAGTTGAAGTCCCCGCGCTCGATCCCGCGCTCGCGAAGCCAACTGCCCGCGGGCGAATCGAAGGCGATCGTGCCCGCCGGAGAGATGTGGTCGGTGGTGACCGAATCGCCGCACTGGACGAGCACCCGCGCTCCCCGGATATCGGTGAGCGGCGCCGGCTCGGTGGTCATCTCGGAGAAGAAGGGTGGCTCCTGGATATAGGTGGAGTTGGCGTCCCAGGGATAGATCTCGGAGGCGTCCACCGGGATCTCGTTCCACGTCGGGTTCCCGTCCCAGACGTTGCCGTACATCCGGCGGAAGGTCTCCGGCCGGAGCGCCCGGTCGAGCGCATCCTGGACCTCTTCGTTGCTCGGCCAGACATCGCGCAGGAACACCGGATTCCCGTCAGCTCCGGTTCCGAGCGGGTCCTCGTCCAGATCGATGTCCACGGTGCCGGCCAGCGCGTAGGCGACGACCAGCGGTGGGGAGGCGAGGTAGTTGGCTCGCACGCTCGAATGTACGCGGCCCTCGAAGTTCCGGTTGCCGGAAAGAACCGACGCCGCGACGAGGTCGGCGCTCTCGATGGCGCGATCCACGGCCTCCGGCAGCGGCCCGCTGTTCCCGATGCAGGTCGTGCATCCGTAGCCCACCAGATGGAACCCGAGGTCCCCGAGCGAGCCCAGGAGCCCGGCGTCCCGCAGATACTCGGTGACCACCTTCGAACCCGGCGCGAGGGAAGTCTTGACGTGGTCGGGCGTCGTCAGGCCGCGCGACACCGCGCGCTGCGCCAGGAGCCCGGCAGCCAGCATGACGCCCGGATTCGACGTGTTGGTGCAGGAGGTGATCGCTGCGATCACCACCGCGCCGTGACTCAGGTTCCGGCCGTTCCCGGCGTTCGCGGTGCGGGCGAGTTGATCGGGTCCGAGAGCGAATCCCCGGTCTGCGATCGGCGCCGTCAGTGACGTGCGGAAAGCGCGCTGCATGTCGGAAAGCGCCACCCGGTCCTGCGGGCGCTTTGGACCCGCGAGGCTTGGCACCACCGTTTCGAGATCCAGCTCCAGCACGTCGGTGTATTCAGGATCGGGAGTCGCGTCGGTGCGGAAGAGTCCCTGGCGCTTGGTGTAGGCCTCCACCCGGTCCACTTCCTCATCCGTCCGTCCGGTCCGGCGGAGATAGGCAAGGGTTTCCGCGTCAACCGGGAAGAAGCCCATCGTGGCACCGTATTCGGGGGCCATGTTCGCTACCGTCGCGCGGTCGGAGAGCGAGATTTGCGAGAGTCCTTCGCCGAAGAACTCCACGAAGCTCTCTACCACCCCGTGGCTCCGCAGCCGCTCGGTGATCGTGAGCACGAGGTCGGTCGCGGTGACTCCCTCGCGCATGCTGCCGCTCAGGCGGAAGCCGACCACCTTCGGGGTGATGAGGTAGCACGGCTGGCCGAGCATGGCCGCTTCGGCCTCGATTCCCCCGACGCCCCAGCCGAGCACTCCCAGACCGTTGATCATCGTCGTGTGGGAGTCGGTTCCGACGAGAGTGTCGGGCAGCAGCACGCGTTCGTCGCCCTCGCCCTCTTCCATCACCACCTTGGCGAGCAGTTCGAGGTTCACCTGGTGCACGATGCCGGTGGCGGGGGGGACGACCCGGAACCCGGAGAAGGCCTTCTGCCCCCAGCGCAGGAAGCGGTAGCGCTCCTTGTTCCGCTCGAACTCGATCTCTGCGTTTTCGCGGGCCGCCATGGGGGTGCCGAAGGAATCCACCACGACCGAGTGGTCGATGACGAGGTCCACCCGGGCCTTCGGGTTGATGCGCGAGGGATCCCCGCCCATCCGGGCCAGCGCGGAGCGCATGGCCGCGAGGTCCACCAGCGCGGGAACTCCCGTGAAGTCCTGGAGGATCACCCGGGCCGGCCGGAAGGGGACTTCGTGGCGCGCGGGTGCTGCTGCGTCCCAGGCTGCCAGCGCGGCAACGTCCTCTTCGCGGATGGTCCGTCCGTCAACGCCCCGGAGCAACGCCTCGAGCAACACCCGGATCGAGAACGGAAGTCGGGAGATGACGCCAAGGCCCTCCCGTTCCACCGCCTCGAGGGCGAAGATGTGCACGTCCCCGCTGGGGGTGCGGTGTTTTTCCAGGGATCCAAAGGGGTTTTGTAACATCGGCGCGAAAGGCGCTAAAGGATAGCCTCGCGGAGGTCTCGGATCACTATGACGAACAAAGACGCAACCGTTGCGGTCGAGGCGCCCCGGGGGCGTCTCGATCTCGGCTCCCTGTTCGGATTCGCCTTCCGCGATCCCATGGCGTTCCGCAAGTGGGGGATCGGTTGTCTCGCGGTTCTGCTGATCCCGGTCTTCGGGCTCGGGCTGCTGCTGCTGCTCGGGTTTGCCGTCCAGACGGCGCGGGGCGCGCTGCGCGGCGACGAACACCCGATGCCCGGCTGGAACGCCTGGGCCAGCCAGCTCGCCGACGGTCTGCGGGCGGTGGCAGTCGTCCTGGTCTATGGCGCCGCGGTGACGGTAGTGGGCGGCGCGCTGTTCCTGGTCAGTTTCCTGATCGGGATGATCGCGGTCGGGATTGTCGGCGGGGTCTTCGCCGGGGTCGTCGGCGCCGTGACGGAGATCGGGGTCGGCCCCGATGTCTTCGGCGAAATCCTTCCCGAGATGGTTGCGGTCCCGGTCGCGGGAGCCGGCCTCATCGGGGCCTCCGCCGTCTTCGGTCTGGTGGTCACCGGCTGGTTCGTGGTCTTGCTGGCCGGCTTCGTCAAGGCGCTCCTCCCCGCGGGGTTGATGCAACTGGCCGCCACCGGCCGGATCCGGCCAGCGCTTGGTTGGGTCGACAGTCTGCGACGGATCCGCGTCCACCCGGGGACCTACATCCTGCTCCTGCTGATCCTCGTCCTGTTCGGCATCCTCGCCAATGCCTCGGTGTCGCTCTTCCTGGTGGGCCTGGTGCCCGGCCTCTTCTGGGGTTTCACCGCTTCCGGCGCCGCGATCGGCCAGGCCGGCCGCATCATGGGTGTCGAGGTGGAAACCGCGGCGGACTGATCGCCGTTACAGGAGAACAGCATGACCGAAGAACAGCCCACCCCGAACGGCAGCGCCGCCCCGTCCGGAACCCTCCAACTCGGCGACATTCTCGGCGCTCCCTTCCGGGACCCGCGGGCCTTGCCGAAGTTCCTCGGAGGCTGCCTCGCGGTCGTCGGGATTTTGTTCTTCGGACTCGGGCTGCTCGCCTTGGCGGGCTACCTGTTCCAGACGGCGCAGCGCGCCCGGCGAGGCGAAGAGCACCCGATGCCGGAGTGGGGAGATCTCGGCCAGCTACTGGGTGACGGGCGTCGCGTGTTCGGCGTGGTTCTCGGCTATCTCCTGCCGGTGTTCGCTCTGACCGTCGTCATCGCGATCATCGGATTCATCCCGGTGTTGGGAGGGCTCGCGAGCGTGGTGCTCGGTCCCTTGACTCTTCTTCTCAGTTTGCTCGCCTACGCCCTCTTGCCGGTTGCGCTGGCGCAGATGGTCGCGAGCGACGAGATCCGGTCCGCGTTCGGCGTCCAGGAAAACCTCCGCCTGATCCAGACCCACCTCGGCACCTACGTCATTTTCTTGTTGATCGTGATCCTGATCGACGTGCTGTCGACCGCCAGTTCCGCGCTGTGTGGGATCGGACTCATTCCGGGCATCTTCTGGGGCCACGCCGCCTCGGGAGTGGCTCTCGGGCGCGTCGCCCGCTCGATGGGTATCTAGCAGCCCGTGGAGAACACACCCCGCATCCTCCCTCCGCCGCGAGGAGAGCAGTCTCCGCGAGACTCTCTGAATGCGGGGTGCTTTCCCCACGGGGTGATGACGGGAATCGCGGTGCGATTCCCGCCATCTTTTTCCGCGGGGAGGGGGACCCTCCCCGCACCCCACCCCTGCGGCGCTCCGCGCCGCAGGCCGACGCTGGTGGCGTTGCCCACGGGCAGTCTGGCTGCGCCGACCCAACGCGCACGCCGGCAAGAACTTTCGCGATCCATCGTCGTTAGCTTGTTTCGGGGAAGGGAAACGAACCCGGCGTCCCCGGAAGGAAAACGATGACCGAAGACCAACCAGTTCCGACTACCGGCGAGCAGCAGGCGCCGCCACCACCTCCACCGCCCAGCCCCCCGGCGCCCCAGCGATTCGATCTCGGCTATCTGTTCGGCTTCGCCTTTCGGGACCCGAAGGCGCTGTCGAAGTTCATGATCGGCAGCCTCATGGTTCTGCTCATCCCCCTGCTGGGCCTCGGCCTGCTGGCGCTGCTCGGCTTCGGGGTGCGGACGGCGCGGGGAACGCTGCGGGGCGACGAGCACCCGATGCCCGATTGGGACGACTTCGGCGGCGTGCTGGGCGACGGCCTCAAGGCGCTGGGAGTTGTTCTGGGGTATTCGCTCGCGGTTGTCGCCATGGGCGGGGTTGTCGTGGGGATCGGGATTCTCTGGGCGGTGATCGGGCAGTCCATGGGTTCTCCCGCGGTGGTCGTGACTTCGATCCTCGGCAGCATCGCCTCCATAATTTTCCTCGTGTTCGCGGCACTGGTCGCCAAGGCGCTGATCCCGGCAGGCATCATGCAGCTCGCGGCCACGGGCCGTTTCAGCGCCGCCTTCCGGTTGAACGAGAACATCGCGTGGATTCGCGAGAGCTTCGGCACCTACGTCGTGATGCTGCTGACGCTGGTCCTGTTCGCGATCGTTTCGGACCTGACCTTCCTCCTGTGCCTGATCGGCGCCATCCCGGGCTACTTCTGGGGGGTCACGGCCGCCGGAGCCGCCATGGGCCACACCGGCCGCCTGATGGGCGTCCGCGTGGAGCCAGGAGTCGCCTGAGCCCAGGTTTCACCAACAAAGGAGCGCCGGTCTCTGACCGGCATCGCGCGGGAGCGCGAAACCCGCACCAACAACGCTGGCCACCCCAATCTCACGGTGGAGCGCCGGTCTCCGACCGGCATCGCGCGGCAGCGCGAAACCCGCACCAACGACGCTGGCCACCCCAATCTCACGGTGGAGCGCCGGTCTCCGACCGGCATCGCGCGGGAGCGCGAAACCCGCACCGACGACGCCGCGCCACGCCAATCTCACGGTGGAGCGCCGGTCTCCGACCGGCATCGCGCGGGAGCGCGAAACCCGCACCAACGACGCTGCGCCACGCCAATCTCACGGTGGAGCGCCGGTCTCCGACCGGCATCGCGCGGGAGCGCGAAACCCGCACCAACGACGCTGCGCCACGCCAATCTCACGGTGGAGCGCCGGTCTCCGACCGGCATCGCGCGGGAGCGCGAAACCCGCACCAACGACGCTGCGCCACGCCAATCTCACGGTGGAGCGCCGGTCTCCGACCGGCATCGCGCGGGAGCGCGAAACCCGCACCAACGACGCTGCGCCACGCCAATCTCACGGTGGAGCGCCGGTCTCCGACCGGCATCGCGCGGCAGCGCGAAACCCGCACCAACGACGCTGCGCCACGCCAATCTCACGGTGGAGCGCCGGTCTCCGACCGGCATCGCGCGGGAGCGCGAAACCCGCACCGACGACGCCGCGCCCCGCCAATTTCACGGCCTGGAGCGCCGGTCTCTGACCGGCATCGCGCGGGAGCGCGAAACCCGCACCGACGACGCCACGCCACGCCAAACTCACGGCCAGGAGCGCCGGTCTCCGACCGGCATCGCGCGGGAGCGCGAAACCCGCACCGACGACGCCGCGCCCCGCCAATCTCACGGCTGGAGCGCCGGTCTCCGACCGGCATCGCGCGGGAGCGCGAAACCTGCACCGACGACGCCACGCCACGCCAAACTCACGGCCAGGAGCGCCGGTCTCCGACCGGCATCGCGCGGGAGCGCGAAACCCGCACCGAGGACGCCGCGCCACGCCAATCTCACGGCTTGGAGCGCCGGTCTCTGACCGGCATCGCGCGGGAGCGCGAAACCTGCACCGACGACGCTGGCCACGCCAATCTCACGGCCTGGAGCGCCGGTCTCTGACCGGCATCGCGCGGGAGCGCGAAACCTGCACCGACGACGCCACGCCACGCCAATCTCACGGCTTGGAGCGCCGGTCTCTGACCGGCATCGCGCGGGAGCGCGAAACCTGCACCGACGACGCCACGCCAATCTCACGGCGGCGGACCCGCGTATCGCCGACCGCGAAGAATCGCGGGGACGGCTTGGAACGCCGACCTCTGGTCGGCACGCGCGGGAGCGCGAAACGGGCGCCGATGACGCTGCGCCCTGCCAACGTGAGTGCCGCACCCCCTGCCAGCCCCGCGATGCCGCGGCCGCCGACCTTCGCGGGGGCGGCAGCTATGCGTGATGACGAAACGGATTCAGTGTGCCGACGCCGAACTGTTCGAAATCCCGGACATTCCGGGTTACCACGGTCAATCGGTGGACAGCGGCGGTTGCGGCAATCAATGCATCCTGAATCAGCCTGTCCGATTTGTGGTGCATGAGCCGAGCCCACTCGCGCATCACCTGGGCATCAAGGACCAGAATCTGGTAGCTGGCGATCACCTGGTCAAGCCACATCTCGAGTTCTTTGGCCTTGGAACGGTCCTGTTCCCGGGTGATCTCGATTCCGGCCTGGATTTCGCCGACTGTTACGGCCGAGAGGAGGAGTTTTTCCCCAGGTATGGGTCGAATCCATTCCTCGACCGCGGGATGAGGCCTTTGGCGACGGAGTTCCGAGACGACATTCGTGTCGAGGAGATACACGGAGCTAATCGAGATCCGGAGGTGGGCGCCGGGAGAACCTACGTCGAGGTGGTGTCAAGGAGTCGGTACGAGCGTCCGGTGAGAGAAGCAATTGCTTCAAATCGGGTTTGGTCATGCGCTCGAGGCGACGCCATTGCTCAATGGGCACGAGTACCGCGGTCTCGACTCCGCGCCGGGTAACGATCTGGGGTCCTTCGTCCAGGCTCCTTTCCAGAAACTCGCTGAATCGGGCCTTTGCGGTCTGAACCTGCCATCGGTTGCTCATGGTGTTCTCCGTCAAACTGACTAGACAGGAGACTAGTTTGATCGTGCCGAATGTGCAAGTGTCAACGATTCCCAGGACCTGAGTTCCCGGGGATTCCGCCCTGCTTCAAGCTGATTCGGGCTCCTGCTCGGATGGTGGCTCAGAAGTCGGAACCCTCAGCCGCCGCCGGCGCTCTTCGGCCGCCTTGAGCGTCCGCGGCCACTTCTTCCGCAGCAGCCGGGACATCGCCCGATCGGCCAGAAGCCGTCCGCCGGTCTGACAGGTCGCGCAGTAGTTGAACTCGTTCTCGGCGCGTCGAACCCGCTGCACCGGGGAGCCGCACTCCGGACACGGTTGGCCGAACCGGCCATGCACCGCCATTCCCTCGCGGAAAGCAGTGACGCCGGTGGGAAAAGCCCTTCCGCACTCGTCCTGGAGCTTCGCCGCCCACTCTGTGAGCACGGACTCAGCCGCCCTATGCAGGCGTCCGACCTCCTCGTCGCTGAGACTTCCAGCCCGTTTCGTGGGCGACAGGCGGGCGCGATGCAGGATCTCGTCGGAGTAGGCATTCCCGATCCCGGCGAAGCGGGCCGGTTCGGTCAGCGCACGCTTGATGGTGCGCGTCAAACCCGCGAGCCGGGCCGCGAACGCCTCCCGGGTGGAACCGGGGATCTCCAACCCGCCCCGATCGAGCGCCTGAAGCTGCTCTCCTCCCCGGCCGACCCGGATGGAGGCCCGTTTCTTGGGGCTCCTTTCGACGAGCCGGAGGTGTCCGCCTTCCGCCGGGCCAGACTCGAAAGTCCACTCGAAAGTCCAGACCGCGAGATTCCCGCGGGGCGAGAGGCGCACCGGTTTCCCCGTACCTAAACCCTCCGTCCAGTGGAACCGTCCCGCCACCGCCAAGTGGACGGCGCAGAAAAGGTCCTCCTCGAACTCCATCACGAGTTGCTTTCCGATCCGCCGCACGCCGGTCGCGAGGCGTCCGATCACCGCTTCGGGTGGCGGTTCGACCGAGGCCAGGAGGTGTGGGGAGGCAATCTGGAAGCCGGCCAGGCGCGCGCCCACGATTCGGGCCTCGACCGCGGAGCGGTACAACTCGACGTCGGGATATTCGGGCACGAATCGTGTTCCGTGGGCGATAGTCTCCCGCTCGGGGTTTGGGGATGTCCAGCGGGCGGTGCGGAGCCGCCGCTGCCAGAGAGAGGAGAACAACAGTGCCGAATCGCGCGCAGAACCGCTTTCAGAACAAGGTCGCCATCGTGACCGGAGCCTCCAGCGGCATCGGACGGGCCACCGCCCTGGCGCTCGGCGCCGAGGGGGCAATGGTCACCGTCACCGCCCGCCGGCCGGAGAGGCTGGGGGCGCTGGCCGAAGACATCGAACGCGGGGGCGGCGGAGCGCTGCCGCTCGCGGGGGACGTGACCGATGCGGACTTCCGCTCCCGGGTCGTCGATGAGACGGTGAGCCGGTTCGGCGGGCTCGATCACCTCGTGAACTCCGCGGGAGTGATCGCCTTCGGCACCATCGAGAACACCGCGCTCGACGCCTGGCAGCGGATGTTCGCCCTGAACGTGGAGGCGGTCTTCGACCTGATGCGGCTCTCGGTGCCCCACCTCCTCGAGCGGCAGGGGAGCATCGTGAACGTCTCCAGCGTCAACGGGATCCGTTCTTTCCCGGGAGTGCTGGCTTACAACTCGAGCAAGTCAGCCCTCGATCAGTTGACGCGCTGCTCGGCGCTCGAACTCGCCGCCAAGGGAGTGCGCGTCAACTCCGTGAACCCCGGAGTCACCCGCACCGAACTCCACACCGCCGGGGGGCTCGACGACGAGCGCTACGCGGCCTTCGTGGAGCACAGCAAGACCACCCACCCCATCGGCCGGATCGGGAGGCCCGAAGAGGTAGCCGACCTCGCCCTCTTCCTGCTGTCGGACGACGCCGGTTTCTGCACGGGGGTGACGATCCCGGTGGACGGGGGACGCCACCTCACCTGCGCCCGGTAGGCGATCCACGCTTGGCTGCCCGAGGTGGCACGTGCGCTAGCGATCTAGCTGCCCTCGCGACACATCGGCCCGGCGGAGAGTTCGTCACGGCCCGCAATATGAATCTGGCGGGATCACATATCTCAGAGCCACATTCGAATCCGGTGACGAATTCGGGGAGGTAGTAGCTCGGTGGAGAGCGTCCAGGCGTGGCCGAAACCCGCGACGATGCCCAGCACAGGGCGACAGCTGGCGCCTTGCTCTAGATGCTTGTAGTGTCGTGCCGTACTGTTAGCACAGCATTCAGCCGGTCTAGCTTTTCGGAGACTTCCGAGGGAAGTTGGCGGACATCTACGAACGTGAGAAGCTCGTGGAGGTCACTCTTGCGTAGCAGCATGGGGCCACCAACTTGCTCCGCTAATCTTCGGAAGAACTCCTCCGCGAAACTACTGAGTTTGGTTCGCTCCGTACTCCTGTCCCAGACAAGTCGTGCTGCATCGCCATCCAGAGCCTTCCATGTCCCGAAGTCGCGCTCGTTGCCGGCGAAGATTTGCTGGACGATGAGTCCGTCAAGAATGTCGTCGATCTGTTGTTCGAACTGACCGAAGAGAGTAGCGCTGCGATGCGCATTCACCGAATACCGCTTCAGGATGTCGGGTGCGACGAAATAGTTCTCGATTTCATAGCGCTTCCAGTAGGTGACTTGGAGTCCACCGCCAGCAAAATCTCTTTTGTCGGTTCCGTCGCTGTCCAAGATTGCCAATCCTTCAAGGCCAGGTACAACAGAGCGAAGTGCGACGAAATGCTTCTGTGGAGTCATGCCAAAGCTGCCTTCCACTCGCGCCATCTCTGAGTCAACATCGGTATCGGGAAAATTGTCCCGCAAGTAGTAGCTATTGAGGCTTTGCCCAAGCGCTTCGAAGACGGGGTGCCCCATGTGTCGCGCGAAGGCACGAAGAATCTGAACATCCGTTCCCCCTTCCACATAGAGGACGTAGCCACACTGTCTCGCGCGAACGTAGGATTCAGTTCCGTAGTGCTGGAGGGCGTTACGGATATCGCTCCTGGCGGCAAGATCATCCTTGCGTCCCTCTAGCAGAAGAGTGAGGTTATGATCCAACGCCTCGTCTAGAATTATCTCTGAGTGCGTTACGAGAATAACCTGAGATCCGTTCTCCGCTGCGATCTCACGAAGCAGCACGTATACCTGCTTCTGTCGCAGAATCTCCAAATGGGCGTCCGGTTCGTCAATCAGTAGGACGCTACGCCTATGTGAATACAGATAGGCAAAGATTAGAAGCATCTGCTGAAGCCCACGACCAGCTAGTGATATGTCCAGAGGTTCTTTCACGCCGTCTTGCCGATAGAGGAGATCGATGCTTCCCCTTGCTGTTTCTTCAGGATTTCCGAACTCGACAGCGAACAAACGCTTCACCAGAGATACGATTCGGTCCCAGTCATCGGAAGCACTCTTGTGCACGATCAAGCAGAGGTTCCGCAGCACCTGAGCTGTCTGCCCTTGACCGAGCAAGACATCGACTCTTCCTGGTTGAAGAATCGGCTCCTCCGTCTCCAGTCCCGACATTGGGTACAACAGTTCGACGTCGAGTTGTGCCGCTGCCCTGATGAGTTCTGGCTTAGCTTGTGTGTGTTCGTCAGGAGTACAGTAGAGAACCTCATCACCGTAGTGTCGGAAACGCATGGTTACCGGCTCGACCTGGTCGTTATGGAGCACACCGAGAGTTATGACGAGAGGAACATTTTGGTTGGCACGCCGGACGGTCGCGTTGTGCCAGAAATAGCGGGTGCGCTGGACTGGAACAGCGACGACATTCAATCTGTTAAGGGGCGTTGCGGCTCTTTGTTTAGGCGGTGCCTGGCCTTTGTTGTCGTACCAAGTCTTTACGGCATGTGACCAGAGCGCTATAGCCTGTATGGCTGTGGTCTTGCCGCAATTGTTCGGGCCGATGAGCACGGTCGGATGATCGAGTGCTATACGCTGCGTATCACCGAAGCTCTTGAAGTTCTGAATTTCTAGGTAGTGGAGCAGCTTCATTGGGACGTTGGCAGCTTTGCTCTGGTGAGATGAGTCTCGCCGGTGTCAGAGGGCAGCCGGGGCTCGCAAGTCAAGGCTTCTGCCAGAAAGATCGTATACCGATAGCTCTAGCGTACGGTCACGTCTCGTGGCCATCCGTAGATGGGTGGCGGCAGTCCCGCGTGTTGTGGCCCTGGCGGCAATGCAAGTTCGAGGTCGTTGCCGACAGTTCTATCAGGGGTTCCGGACCACCCGGAGACTGACGTGGTCGCCGCGGTACACCGGCGGATCGGCGAGGAAGCGGAAGGAGCACGTCGTACGGGAAGGGGTTCCGTTCCAGCCGCCACCCCGGAGGACGCGCTCGTGTCCGGAGGCGGGGCCCTGGGGGTCCACCACCGGGGACTCCGGCCGGCGAAAGGTCCGTGGCGTAGTGGTCGGCGGAGGCGTAGTCCTGGACCCAATCCCAGTTGTTGCCGATCATGTCGTGGAGGGATTCTTGTGATCGCCGCCATTCACCGATGACGGCTTCGCGATTCACAGAACCCTCACGGCGTCCCGTTTGACGGCTTCCAGAAACGGCGACCGGAGACGCCTACGATGCTCCCACTCGCCTTCGGTATAGGCGAGGATGGACGGTACGGCGTACGAGGCCGAGGACAGCCGATTCGACGTAGATCCCGCTTCAACCCAACGGCTTCGTTCCGGACCACGAGCAGGACATCGAGGTCGCTGTCTTCGCCTCCGTCACCGCGAGCTCTGGAGCCGTAGATGACCATGCTGCTCACGGCATTCGGGTGGTGCCTGGTGAGTTCGCTCAGGTAGGCGTCCAGCCAACGCTGTTCCGCCGGATGCAGTCGCAGTGCAGAGGCCATAGCGGGATCTTGTCTACCGGAGAGGTTTGGCGACAGGATAACGCTGCCCGGCCCGGCGTCTGGATCTAGGCGAGCAACTCAAGTCTCGCGTTTCGCCCGCCGTCGGCGGACGATGCCCGGTTAGCCCGGATTTCTCATACTCGGGAGCGCTCGCCGAGTCGCAGAAGGCGCCACGCGGACGCTGAACTGGCGCATGGCGCCTATGCCACTAGGCGGAGCGACGCGCAGGCAAGGGAACGCCGACCTCCGGCCAGTTCTCCCGGTGGGGGCCGGCACAGCCCGCCGAAGGCGGGCGGCGGGAAGGACCCCCAGTTCCGAGGTGGTTCCTTCTCGGCGGGAATCCCAGCGTTCGGCGTGATCCGTACACTGGAATGGCAGACACCGTTCGCAGCGCTGCGGGCCCCATGCCTGCGCCCCGTGAAGGCGGACGGCAATGAACCGCCCGCGGCCCTGCGGGCCGCTGTGCCGACCGGAGGTCGGCGTTCCCTGACCGGCGGCGCCATCTGGCATGGTGGCGTACCTGTGAGACCTGGGCTTTCACAGCAACCGGCTGGAGGTCGGTGTCCCACACCCCACACCCCGTCACGCCGGTCAGCGTCCGCGCTTCACGCGGTACCGTCACCCCGCTCAACAGGTTGTGGTTCCTTGGGGTGTGCTTCGGGCCGTGAGTATGAGAAATACGGGTTAGCAGCCTGTGGTGGAAAGGGCTCCGGGGGCTTCTCTGGCATGGAGAAGCGGCGGCCGTTTCCACGTGTGGCGACACGGCCAGGACCGTGGGTGCGCTCGAAAGACGAGTAACGCCGCCGAACAACGGTCCCACATGCCCAGGATGGCGTCCAGGAAGGCCCCGCCGGGCCGCAAGAGACGCCGCACCCCATCCATATCCCGGTTCTGCAGGCTCTTTGGCTTTCCGATCCCCGTCAGTTGCCGCATGAGCAGCGACAGATTGAAGGCAGAGATATGGATCAGCAAGCGTTTTCGAATGTTCCCGCTTCCCCGCAACCACACCCTGCGCATCCCCCCGGTCTCGTAGCAGTGCGCGAACGAACGCTCCGTCAGTTCGTGGCGCCGTCTCCGCAACCGGGCGCCGCGATTCCCGCGAACCCGCCGACGGTTCCCGTAGACGGCGCGTCGCAGGGACTCCCGACCCCGCCAGCGCCGGCGCCCGCGCGTGGGCTCCGCGATGTACGAACGGTAGCCGCGCTCCCGCGCTTGCTCGATTACCGCATCGCTGTGATACCCCTTGTCACACACCAGCGACCGAGGCTTCTCCCCCTTCCGGCGACCCTCCGTCGGCGCCGGCTCCCGGGCCCCCGCGTCACCGCTCCCGAGATGGCGCTCCGCTTCGTCCAGTGTCTGCGGCAGCGTCTCCGTGTCCCCCCGGCTCCCTGGTTGGACCGTGACCGCCGCTATCGCTCCGCTCTCCAGATCCACCGCGTGCTCCGCCTTGTACGCCATCCGCGTCCGACCATCCTTCAGCCGACCGATGCAAGCCTCCGCATCAACCGGATGCGCCCACTCGCGGTTCGACAGCTTCTTCCGGCGTTTGCGGTCGTAGCGCGCCACCTCTTCAACTGTCGGAGCCTCGATCCCCGACTCCTTCATCAACGTCCTCACATACTCCCGGTATCCCTCGCCGCTGTCCCGACGGACGATCTTCCGCATCGAAGCGTTCGCCATCAGGGTCGTCGTGTCCACGCCAAGCGCTTCCCCTCGCAAAAGGCCCGCTCCTCTCACCCGTTCCACAACCCAGCCGAACACCTCCGCGTGCGTCTCCTCACTCACCCGACGACGCGTCCGCGAAATCGTCGAATGATCCGGACCGCTGTCCGCCGGCCCGTATCCCAAAAACCGCAGCAGGCTGCGCGAGTCATTCACCCGCCACGCAATCAACCGTTCCGAGTCCAGACCCTCGAAATACCCGACCAACAGACAACGGAAATACCTCCCCGGCGCAAGCCCAGGACGACCGTCCCGCGCGTAGTGACGCTCGCAACGCTTCTCCACGAACTCGTCAAAACCGCCCCCTCCCAAAATCTCGTTCAAACGCTCGTAGAACGGATCCCCCTTGCTCCGCGGCAACGCCTCGGTAGCGATCCACAACGCTTGCTGCCGCGTGCCGCGGCGTCCCATAGCCATGCGGAAATTCTACGAAGTCCCGCGGTTCGACTCAATTCCGCCCGACAGAGTTTCACCACAGGCTGTTAGAGCCCCCACGGGCAAAAACCCACATGATCGGCTCCTCTTGCACACCCCGCCCGTCACGACAAAGCACAGGAATGTTCCCGGCGGGAACTCCGAGCGGGCGCGCCATCCGGGATTGGGAGAGGGGGCGGTACTCACGTTGGCGGGGTGCGGCGCCAACAGTGCGGGTTTCGCGCTCCCGCGCGATGCCGGCCCCCACCGGGAGGACTGGCCAGAGGTCGGCGTTCCCTTGCCAGCGCGCCATCCCGGCTGTCGGGGTCCCAGCGGGACTGCATTTTCACAGCGACTGGCTGGCGGTCCCTGGACTTCCGGGCTCGGTCAGGGGTTTCGGACCACCCGCAGGCTCACGTGATCGCTGCGGTACACCGGCGGATCGGCGAGGAAGCGGAAGGAGCAGGTGGCGCGGGCAGGGGTTGCGTTCCAGCCGCCACCCCGGAGGACGCGCTCGTGTCCGGAGGCGGGGCCCTGGGGGTCCACCACCGGGGACTCCGGCCGGCGAACTTCCGTGGCGTAGTGGTCGGCGGAGGCGTAGTCCTGGACCCACTCCCAGTTGTTGCCGAGCATGTCGTGGAGGCCGAAGGGGTTCGCCGGGTAGCGGTCCACCGGGGTGATCAGGGTGTGCTCGTCCCGCGGCCAGGGGGCATCTCCCTGCCGCCAGGTCACCGAGCTGTTCAGCATCGTGGGATCGAACTCGTCGCCCCACCAGTAGGTGGTCTGGGTGCCGGCGCGGCAGGCGTACTCCCATTCCGCCTCGGTCGGTAGCCGGTAGGCCTGCCCCGTCTGGCGGCTCAGCCAGCGGGTGTAAGCGACACCGTCGTTCCAGCTCACCTGGACGACGGGGTACTTGTCGGGCTCTTCGACGGTCGAGCCGGGGCCGTGGGGCTCCTTCCAGGTAAAGCCGGGGTAGTAGCCGAAGCTGCCGTCCAGCAGGATCCGGCCGGTGCCGAACTCTTCCGCCTCGGTGACGTAGCCGGAGTCCTCGACGAAGGCCGCGAACTGGGCATGGGTCACCTCGTATTTGGAGATCCAGAAGTCGGAGACCTGGACAGCGTGGATCGGCTTTTCCTGGGGTGGTCCGGCCTGCGAGCCCATGAAGAAGACGCCGCCGTTGACTTCCACCATTTCGGGGGCGGGGAAGTCCTGGGCGGGGGAGGCGGCCGGGAGGGTGGTTGCGAGGAGGGCGGCCAAAGCCGTCGCGGGGAGGGGAGAGCTATGCATGGATCGGGTCAGGTGGTGGAGGGGGTAGTGCGTTTCGTCGCCCGGTGGGCGACGGTGCCGGTCTGAAGGCCCCCACCGGGAGAGCTGGCCGGCGTTCCCGTACGGTCGGTACTGTCCGGGCAAGGGGGTTGTGCGTTGCGCCGCGCTTCGCGCGGCGGTGCTGGCCCCCACCGGGAGAACTGGCCAGCGCTCCGCTGTCGCGCGCTATGACGCGGTTCGGTTTTCCGTGTCATCAGTAGCCGATGGCGTAGGCGGCGCGGCGGGGGTCGGCGCCCGCGGTCATCGTTCCCGTCGCGAGATCGATGAGGATGCCGTTGTTGCTGCCGAGGGCATGACCACCGGTCAGTTCGGCCCGGTGGCCCATCCCCAGGAGCGCCTCGACCACCCCCGGCATCATCCGGTTCTCCAGCCGCACCAGGATGTCGGAACCCGGCGTGTAGAAGTTGGGATCGGCGAAGAGGCTGAGCCGGGGCGCTGCTATCGCCTCCTGGATGTTCAGTCCGAAGTCGAGGATGTTCAGCAGCACCTGGAACTGGGTCTGGCCGATGGTCTCGCCTCCCGGCGTCCCCAGCGCGAGCATGAGTTCGCCGTCCTTGAGGACGATGATCGGCGAGTTGTTCAGGATCGGAATCTGTCCGCCGCGGGCGTAGTTGGGATGGTCCGGATGGGGGGCCGTCGAGCCGATGCGGGTTCCGTTGTTGAAGGTGAGGCCGGTATTGCCGACCACCACCGCGGTGCCGAACATGCCGCCGTGCGTCGGGGTGCAGGCCACCGCGTTGCCGGCCCCGTCAACCACGGAGAAGCTGGTGGTGCTGCCCGCGTTGGACCGGCTCCCGGCGGGGTCCGCCGCCGAGAGCACGCCCGGAGGGGCGTCGGTTGCCGTCGCGCCCGGCGGGACGCCGCCGGCGGGGTAGGCGATGGCGGTGCGCTCGTTCATGAGCGCCCGGCGCTCTTCGGCGTAGCCCTCCGAGAGGAGCCCTTCCAGCGGCACCCCGAACTTCGCCTGGTCCGCCACGTAGCGGTAGATGTCCGACTTGGCCACCTTGATCGCCTCGATCACCAGATGGAGCGTCTCCGGCGAATTCTGCCCGAGTGCCGCGAGGTCGAAGCCCTCGATCAGGTTGAGCTGCATCAGCACTTCGAGCCCGCCGCGGGAGGTGGGCGGGCTGGAATACACGTCGTGGCCCCGGTAGTTGGTGTGGAGGGGCTCCTTCCACATCGGCTCGTAGGCAGCAAAGTCTTCGAGCGTGAACGGTCCGTCGTTTTCCTCGTAGAAAAGGGCCATCTCCTCCGCGATGTCTCCGCGGTAGAAGCGATCGAAAGCGGCGCCGAGAGCCTCTGAACGGCTCTTGCCCGCGCGCCGGGCGGCCTGCTCCGCTTCGACCAGCTTTTCGAGCGTCCGGGCAAGATCGGGCATCTTGTAAAGATCGCCGGTTTCGGGCGGACGGCCCTCGGGCATGAACATCCGGACGCTCGTCGGGAAGCGCTCGAAAGCCTCCCGCGAGGCCGCGATTGCCCGTGACACCGACTCCTCGATGGGATGTCCGTTCTTGGCGTAGTCGATCGCCGGCGCGAGCACCTCTGCGAGGCTCATGGTCCCGTGGAGGTCGAGCATCGAGATCCAGCCGCCGAAGAGTCCCGGAACCACCCCGGCGTTGATGCCCTTGTTCAACTGGTCGGGGGTCAGATCCTCGGCGCGAAGCGCCTTCGGGGCCGCCCCGGTGGCGCTCAGGGAGTGGACCGTTCCCGACGTCTTGTCGAAATAGGTCAGGAAACCGTTGCCCGCGGCCCCGGACATCTGGGGCCGGACGACGTTCAGGACGGCCAGTACCGCGACCGAGGCATCGATCGCGTTCCCGCCCTTCATGAGGGTCTGGATGCCCGCCGTGGCCGCGAGCGGATGCCCCGCGGTTACCAGACCGTGGACTCCGGGCACCACCGGGCGGTCCTGGCTCCGCATCTCCCCGAGCCGGATCGGGTGGGCGCTCTCCTGGGCGAAGGAAGGGGCGGCGAGGCCCACCACAACTGCCAGCGCGCTCGCAATTTTTCTTCCGGGTGCGATCCCGGATCGGAAACCGAGAGTGTTCATGGTTGTCTCCTTCGGACCACGCCGAGTGACTTTGTTCCGGGTCTGCCAGTCGCGCCGGTCCACCTTGCCGTCCTTGACCACGAACTCGGGCTCCGCCAGGGCCGTGATGCTGAACCGCGGATCCCCCTTGAGGATCTGGCGATCCTATCTGCCTTTGCGCCGGGTTGCGCGAAGCGAGGGTGCCCGGCGCCGCCCGTCCCCGGTGGGAGGTGCGGGTTCCGGCTCAGTCCCCGAAGGCGCGGCGGATCCCCTCCACCGCGGCTTCTCTGCCCTTCGTGACCCGGAGGATGCCCTCGACGACGAGTCCGAGCGCGAGCGCCATGATCGCCCCGCCCACCACCAGCAGGAGCACGTTCCCGGAAGCGGCATATTCCCGAATGTTGTAGAGCATGGCGGCGATCGTGGTCACCACCATGAACACCATCGGGATGAGCGCAAAGGCGAACGGCTTCTTGCGGAAGTAGAGGTAGAGGGTCACCGACAGGAGGGTGAGGCCCGCCATGATCTGGTTCGTGGTGCCGAAGAGGGCCCACAGCGCCGTGCCCGCAGGCATCATGGCCCCGTCGGGGCCGCCCGGAACCTTCATCAGCGCGAAGAAGCCGATGATCACGACGGCGAGAAACGAGGCCACGTGGCGGTTCCCGAGGAACGGCGCCTTGATGCTCTCCGAGATCTCCTCGATGTTGTAGCGGAGGATGCGGGTCGCCGAGTCGAGCGTGGTGAGAGCGAAGGAAACGGCCACCAGCGCCATGAACGCTTTCCCGGCCTCCACTGGAATCCCGAGGGTGGTGAGGAAGTTGGCGGCGCCGGTGATGTAGGCGTCCAGTTTCTCGGCCAGGCCGTTCGCCGAGTTCCAGCTCGAGAAGTGCTGGCTCCACTCCTCTCTGCTCGCGAAGCCGGCCGTGGTGGCGAGCACCGCGGAGAGTCCGAGCAGGCTCTCGCCGATCATGCCCCCGTAACCGATGAACGGGGCGTCGCTCTCCTTGTCGAGCTGTTTCGCCGTCGTGCCCGACGACACGAGGGCGTGGAATCCTGAAACCGCGCCGCAGGCGATCACGATGAAAACGAAGGGGTAGATGGGCGGCGCGCCGGCGGGTGCGGGGTTGTAGGCGGGGGCCGCGAACTCGGGGTTGAGGATGACGAAGGAAACGAAGATCCCGATGAGCCCGAGATAGAGGAGGATCGAGTTCAGGAAGTCCCGGGGTTGCAGCAGCAGCCACACCGGAAGCACCGAGGCGCAAAAGGCGTAGGCCAGCAGCACGAAGCTCCAGGTGGTGGTCGACAGATCCGGGGCCGGAAGCACCATGCCGAGCCAGATGCTCCCGAACAGGAGCGCGGCGCCTACCGGCACGAGGTACCTGAGCGGCACGCCCTTCCGGTAGGAGAGATACCCGATGGCGATCGCGAGCACCATCACCGCGGCGCTCGGGGTGACCGCCTGGGGATAGAAGATGCTCGAGAAGAGCTGCGCGACGACCTGGACGAAGACCCCCATCGCAAGCCCGATGAGGAAGACGATGAGTATGTGGAAGAGGTACTTGGCGCGGCGGCCGATGATGTCCTCGGCGATCCGGCCGATGGATTTCCCTTTGGCCCGGATGCTGATGCAGAGCGCGGAAAAGTCGTGCACCGCGCCGACGAACAGGGTGCCGAGCACCACCCAGATCATGGCGGGAACCCATCCCCAGATTACGGCGATGGCAGGTCCCAGCATGGGGGCGAGGCCGGCGATCGAGGCGTAGTGATGGCCGAACAGCACCGCTTTCCGGGTCGGGACGTAGTCGTGCCCGTCCTCGAACTCGTGCGCCGGGGTGGGGCGGGAATCGTCCAGCGCAAAGGCGCGCCGTCCGATGTACCGGCCGTAGAAGCGGTAGCCGACGAAGTAGAGCCCGAAACAGATGAGGGTCGCCACCAGTGGGCTCATCGGCGTCTTCCTTTCGCTCCTGTCGGGAGCAACCGGCCGACGATAACAAAGGAAGGGCGCTTTCCGGAAGGAAATTCCGCTAGCCGGCGGGACCCCACTGGTAGCATCTTTGCCCCCGAGGAGGGTCGAAATGCCCGGTGAAATGGTTTCCTTTGCGGCGAACGGCGGCGCCGCGGAGGGCTACCTGGCGGTGCCGGATCAACCGGGGCCCGGCGTTTTGGTGATCCAGGAATGGTGGGGGCTGGTGGGACACATCAAGGAGGTAGCGGACCGTTTCGCGGAGGCCGGATTCACTGCGCTCGCTCCCGACCTCTTCCACGGTGAGGCGACGACTTCGCCGGATGCGGCCGGCAAACTGTTCATGGCGCTCGCAGTGGACCGGGCGGAGCAGGACCTGCGGGGCGCCGCCGACCACCTGGCGACCGTCGCTTCCGGAGATTCGGTCGGAGTCGTCGGTTTCTGTATGGGCGGCCAGCTCGCGCTCTACGCCGCCAGCAAGTCTCCGCGCATCGGGGCGTGCGTGGACTTCTACGGCGTCCACCCGAACGTCCACCCCGACTACGAATCGATCCGTTGCCCGGTCCTCGGGCTCTTCGCGGAAAAGGACGGTTTCGTCAACGCCGAGGCGGTCGGCAAGCTGGGAGGGTCGCTCGCAGCGGCCGGGGTCGCGCACCAGTTCCACACCTATGCGGGAACCGACCACGCGTTCTTCAATGACCGGCGTCCGGCCTACGACGCGGAGGCATCCGCGGATGCCTGGGACCGCGTCATACGCCTGTTCCGGGAGAACCTCTGACCCGAGCCCAACGGGGTTGTGCGGCTAGCCGTCGCGAGGAGCCGACGCGGCGCGGCGGCCCGCCACCGCGCTGCTAGCAGCCTGTGGCAAAACCCACGCGGCCCAGTTCTCCCGGTGGGGGCTCGACCGGCGATCCATCCCGGCCAAACAGCCTGTGGCAAAACCCACGCGGCCCAGTTCTCCCGGTGGGGGCTCGGCCGGCGATCCATCCCGGCCGAACCGCGTCGCTTCGCGCCGCTCATCGTTGCGTTTCGGTCGGAATACACTCGGTATTCCTTCCTCACGCGCCTTGTCAGCCGGGCGCCTCGCCCCCACCGGGAGAACTGGCCGGTCTCGGCGCTCACGTGGGTTTCACCACAGGCTGCTAGCGGTTCCGGGCCGGTGGCTTTCCTGCCCTCGTCCCAGCGTCCTTCACGCGGTGGGTGAAGGCCATCAGCATGCGTGTCTCGCGTTCGGTGAGTCCGGCGCGTCCGAAGAGTTCCCGCCACTCAGCGAAGCGGGATTCCGGTTTCTCGGGGGGGAGAAAGCCCACCGACAGCATCGCATCGCGCAGGGTGAGGAGGGCGCGCTCGGACTCTTCCGCCGTCGCTCGACGGATCGGTTCCTCGGCTGGCGGACTGTCCGCGACGAAGATCTCGTAAGCCGCGATCATCACCGCCTGGGCCAGGTTCAGCGAGGGCTGGCGAGGGGAGGCGGGAATCCGGACCTGCCGCTGGCAGAGCTTTCGTTCTTCGAGCGTGAGGCCGCTCGATTCGTTCCCGAAGACGACCGCTACCTCACCGGCGGCCTCGATCCCGCCGATTTCGCCCGCGAGTTCCCGCGGGGTCAGATGCTGAATCACGTCCCGGCCGCGGCCGCTGAGTCCGGCCACCAGCCGGCAACCGCCGACGGCTTCGGCCAGGGTCGGGAATACCGCCGCGTCCTCGAGCACTTCTTCCGCCTGCCAGGCCATCCGGAACGCTTCGACGGTGCGCCAGTCTCCGGGTTGGACCAGGCGCAACCCGGCGAGCCCGGTGTTCGCGACCACCCGGGCCACCGCGCCGATGTTCTCCGGCCGGCGGGGCCGGACGAGAACGATATGTACCTGCGCCATGGGATCGTGCCTATCCTAGGAGCCTCTCCCGATAATCTCGTGGCATTCGACGGCCGATGCATCCCGGCTGAACCGCTTCGCTCTGCGTTGCGCGTCGGTCGAAAGAACGCTGCTCTTCCTCCCTCGCGCGCCTTGTCAGCCGGGCGCCTCGACCGTCTCGGTGCTCACAACATTACCGGGACAGACTCCTAGTGTGGCGTCCCGCAAATACGAGTTGCTAGTCGTTCCAGCTTCTCCAGGATGGATTGTGCGGTGGCGACCCAAACGAAGGGGGTGGAGTTGTGGTTGTATTGGTCGGTGAAAGCCATGATCGTCTGCTTCAACTGGGTGACGCTTTGGAAACTGCCGCGCTTGATGGCCTGCTGGCTGATGAGTCCGAACCAGCGCTCCACCTGGTTGAGCCAGGAGGCATAGGTCGGGGTGAAGTGGAGGTGGAAACGAGGTCGGCGGGCCAGCCAGGCGCGGACCTTGGGGTGTTTGTGGGTGGCGTAGTTGTCGACCACCAGGTGGAGGTCAAGATCTCCCGGAGTTTCGCGGTCAATGAGACGCAGGAAGTCGAGGAACTCCTGATGGCGGTGCCGCTGGCGGCAGCGAGCGATGACCTTTCCGGTGGCGGCATCCAGGGCGGCGAAGAGGGTGGTGGTGCCGTGGCGGAGGTAGTCGTGGGTGTAGCCCTCGACATAGCCCAGGCCCAGGGGCAAGGCTCGCTGGGTGCGGTTCAAGGCCTGGATCTGGGACTTTTCGTCCACGCAGAGGACCATGGCGTTGTCCGGTGGATGGAGGTAGAGCCCCACGATGTCCCGGACTTTCTCGATGAAGAAGGGGTCGGTAGAGAGCTTGAAGGTCCGGGTCAGGTGCGGCTTGACGCCGAACAGGGTGAACCAGCGCTGCACCGTGCTCTTGGAGACTCCCTGCGCGTCCGCCATGGAGCGCACGCTCCAATGGGTGGCATTGTCGGGCTCTTCCTGGAGGGCATGGTTGATGAGCGTCGCCACTTTCTCGTCGCTGTAGGTGCGCGGCCGTCCCGGGCGGAGTTCGTCGTGGAGGCCGGTGACCCCGGCCTCCCGGAAGCGGCGTCGCCACTTCCCCACGACGTTGGGCGTGAGGCCGACGCGTTCCGCCACCGCCTGGTTGGAGAGGCCTTCGGCGCTCGCGAGAATCAGCCGCGCCCGCTGCACCAGTCCGTGGGGCATGGAGGTGGATCGGGACAGGGCCATCAGTTGGCCTCGCTGTTCCTCATCGAGGACGAGTGGCGACAGGGGGCGTCCTTTCGGCATGGGGACCTCCTGGGAGGACCCCATATTATCATCGCTATTTGCGGGACACCACACTAGGTTCCCGGACGACATCTCGTTCCCTTCCCGAATGCCTGACCCTGGCCCCTTCCACGACCTGAAACCGGTGGGCGACCAGGGGGCCTTCCACCTCCCGGTGCGGAAGTGGCGGGAAATCCTGTTCGTCGGAGCGATGCGCGAAACGGAGGACGGTCTTTACGTCAGGGATCCATCGCGGCCGTTACCCCCGCTCCGGGACCCGGGGTTCTTCGCGTCCGGCAGGCGCTTTCGGGCCGAGAAGATCCCCGATCCACCCGCCGGGAATCCCGATCCCCTGAACCCGCGGATACGCGATCGCAGCCGGGTCCTGCTGACCCCGGTGTGCTGACCCCGGTGGGCTGACCCCAGTGTGCTGACCCCGGTCAGGGCGCTTTGAGCGCTCCTGGCCGGCGCTCCTACCGGCGCTTCTAGGCCAGATTCTTCGGAACTTCCGCGAGTGGGACGGTGCGCTGTTCACCGGAATCGAGGTTCCGCACGGTGCAGCGGCCGCCCGCGAGTTCGTCCGGACCGAGGATCAGCGCGAAGGGGACGCCGGCGGCCACCGCGCGCCCGAGCTGTTTCCCGAGTCTCAGCGAATCCACCTGAACGTCGAGCCGCACCCCGGCGGCGCGCAGGGTTCGAGCTACCCGCAGGGTGTCGCGGACGGCGATTTCCGGGAGTGGGCAGAGCATGGCCTGCGGCGCTGCGCCTTCCCCGGAAAAGGCCCCGCCTTCCTCGAGCAGCATCAGGATGCGCTCCATACCCAGCGAGAACCCCACGGCCGGCGTGTCCCTTCCGCTGAACATCCCCACGAGTCCGTCGTAGCGGCCTCCCCCCGCGAGCGAACCCGCGCCTCCCGCTGCGACCACCTCGAAAATGGGCCCCGTGTAGTAGCTCAGGCCGCGGGCGAGGCTCGGTGAGAATCGGACCGGAGCGGCTTCTCCCAGAGCTCCGTCGAGTGCATCGAGCAGCGCGACAAGATCCGCGGCGGCGTTTTGGCCCGGCCCGGCGGGCAGTGCCTGGCCGAGACGACGAAGGCTCTCGAGATCGCCCTCCCGGTCTTCGGCGTCGCCCGGCACCAAATCCAGGAGTCGCCGCGCCCGGTCGGGTCCCACTTCCGGGAGGCTGCCGAGTTCGTTTTCGACCGCGTCGCGGCCGATCTTGCCGATCTTGTCGAGCACGACCAGCGTTCCCTGTTCACAGTGCGCGGAGATTCCGCTTGCCGTGATCAGCGCCCGCAGCAGCTCCCGGTGGTTCAACAGGATCGTGAAATCCGAAAAACCGAGGGCGGACAGCGCCGCGTGCAACACCACCAGCGCCTCCGCGTCGGCGACGAGGGAACCGCTCCCCACGATGTCGGCGTCACACTGGGTGAATTCACGAAAACGCCCGCGCTGAGCGCGGTCCGCGCGCCACACCGATTGGATCTGATAGCGGCGGAACACCGCCGGCAGGTCGGCGCGGTACTCGGCGGTGACCCGGGCGAGCGGGACGGTGAGGTCGTAGCGCAGTCCGAGTTCGGAGAGATCCGCCGCCTCCACCCGCTCCCGGCCGAGCGCCCGGGACAGCCTCTCGCCCCGGTGGAGCACGCGATAGATGAGTTGATCGCCCTCTTCGCCGTACTTCCCGAGCAGGGTGGAGAGCCGCTCCATCGCCGGTGTCTCGAGGGGGACGAATCCATGCGCTGCGAACGCGCTCTCGACCCGGCGAAATGCCTCCCGGCGCTTCAGCGCCTGAGCGGGCAGGTGGTCCCGCATGCCGCTGACCGGCTTGGTTGGCGCTTTCCCCATGGACGGCGCGGAGCATACTGACCGAACTGATTGGTTTGCCGCGCCCCGAGTGCGCCACAATCCCGGACGAGAGCCGGCACGATTGCCGGCGGGAGGGCATCATGCGCCTGATTCGAACCCTTGCATCCGTTTCCGTCTTCGTGGCCCTCGTCCTGGCGACGTCCGCCTTCGTTTTCGCGGGCGCCCTGCAGGAGCAGACGTGGGAGGCCCACGTCACCGACGAGATGTGCGGCAAGGAGCACATGATGGACGGGATGACCCATCCGGAGTGCGCGATCGCGTGCATGGAGATGGGGGCGGCGCTCCAGCTCTACGTGCCGGCGGACGATGCCGTTTACGCAGTGGACGACCAGCAGAAGGTGGTGGAGTTCGCCGGGACCGACGTCGTGGTTACGGGCGTCCTCAGCGAGGACAAGACCACGGTGACCGTCAACTCCGTCGCGGCCCGGTAACCGCGCGCCGCGTTAACAGCCTGTGGTGAAACCCGCGTGAGCGCCGAGGCTGGCCAGTCCTCCCGGTGGGGGCGAGGCGCCCGGCTGACAAGGCGCGTGAGGGAGGAATACCTGGTGTATTTCGACCGAAACGCAACGATGAGCGGCGCGAAGCGACGCGGTTCAGCCGGGATGCATCGCCGCTCGAACGCCGCCTGGGTTTCACCACAGGCTGTTAAGGCCACCCGGATTCCTGCCGGCAAACGGCCGCTTGCGTGCTAGACTCGTTTCTCGGGTTCGCTGGGGGATGACGCGGCTTCATCGGCGGTGGGTTCCCCACCCAGAGTGATCCGGTCTTTAGCGACGGAGGATTCTCCCCGCTAGAACGATCGGCGTTCCAGAGGACTTCGATCCGCGGATCGGCGGACCCGGTTCCGTGTGCCTGCGGGCGCGCTGACCCGATCTCGCCTGTGAGGCTTGCCGTCCGGCGACCTTCGCCAGTGCCAGCGCCGTTCGCTTTCCCGGAGCCCTCGAACTATCGAGCCGAACTATCGAGCTCTGCCGAATTCGGGTTTTCGCACCCGGCGGCGCCGTCCATGCAGACAACACCCAACCGAAAGACCTCCTCCCGGCCGAAGACGCCCCACACCCATCAGGAAACGCCCATGCCCGACTCGCCCGTCCCCGCCGCGAACGAGGATTTCGCGGTGACGGAACCGACATCCCAGGCTGGCCAGCCGGATCCCGAACGACAAGGCAGGGAACCTGAAATCCCCCGCGTCGAGATCACCGGCCTGCTGGACATCGGACCTCGCGATAGCGGCCACCTGCGGCTCCTCGCCAACAACTTCCTACCGCGGGCTTCGGACATTCGGGTTCCGTTCGGTCTGATCGATCGCCACAAGCTCCGCGAGGGACACATGATCCTCGGCTTCCACGGCCCGCCGCGACGGGGCCGCCGGCGCGGCGGGCCGCCGCGCGCGGAACTCCACACGGTTCTCGAGGTCAACGGGTACCCGGTCGACGCGCTGCCGCCCCGGCGCAACTACGGAGATCTGATCAGCGAACATCCGGCTCCCCGCATCGAGCTCGCGCGCACCGAGCCCGCTACGCTGTCTCTACGGATCGTGGATCTGATCGCTCCGGTCGGACGAGGCCAGCGCGGTCTCATCGTCGCCGCTCCCAAGACCGGCAAGACGATCCTGCTCGAACAGATCGGGTTTTCCATCTCGCAGCACTATCCGGGAATCCACCTCATCATCCTGCTCGTCGACGAGCGCCCCGAAGAAGTGACGCACATGCGGCGTTCGGTCCCGAAGGCCGAGGTCGTTGCCTCGACCGCGGACAGCGGCAGTGCGGACCATGTCCGGGTCGCCCGGATCGTGCTCGATCAGGCCCGCCGTCTCGTCGAGATGAAGGAAGACGTGGTCATCCTCCTCGATTCGATTACCCGCCTGGGCCGGGCCGCGAACCGGGAAATGCGCGGGAAGGGCCGCACCATGAGCGGTGGCATCGACTCCCGGGCGCTCGAGTTCCCGCGCCAGTTCTTCGGAGCGGCGCGCAAGATCGAAGACGGCGGCAGCCTGACCATCCTCGGAACGGCGCTCGTGGACACCGGAAGCCAGATGGACGAGGTCATCTTCCAGGAGTTCAAGGGCACCGGCAACATGGAACTCGTCCTGGACCGCAAGCTGGCGGAGTCGCGGATGTGGCCGGCCATTGACATTCACCAGTCGGGAACCCGGCGCGAAGAGCTCCTTCTGTCCCCGGAAGAACTGCCGAAGACCCACCTGCTGCGCCGCGCGCTCGCCGGCCTGAAGCCGATGGAGGCCATGTCCCTGCTGCTCGGCCGGATGGAACGAACGAAGAACAACGCCGACATGCTGTCGTCGATCCGGGTCTCCTGACGCCCGTACTACGCAGCGGCCTGCAATACGCTCTCGACTGTTAGAATCCCGCGTTTCTCCCGGCAGATACTTCATGTACGCAATCATCGAAAGCGGCGGCAAACAGCACCGCGCCGAGCCCGGCCAGCGCCTTGCGCTGGAAAAGCTCGACGCCGCCAATGGCGACACTGTTTCGTTTGACCGCGTCCTCATGGTGCGGGATCCGGAAGGCGGCGAGTGCCGCATCGGCAGCCCCTACCTGTCGGATACGACGGTTTCGGCAACCGTTCTCGCGCACTACCGGGACCCCAAGATCCTGGTGTTCAAGCGCAAGCGGCGCAAGGGTTACCGGAAGAAGAAGGGACATCGGCAGTCTCGCGTTCAGGTTCTCGTGGAGGCCATTCACGAGGGAACACCGGACGCGGCAGGCGGAGACGAAGCCTCCGCAGCGGAGTAAATCGATTCGCTGCGGGTCGGGCGCACGCCAGGAAAGAGTCACGACGGAAGAAGCGGCTGAGACACTCGGGAGGTCACTGTGGCGCACAAGAAGGGACAGGGAAGCTCCAGAAACGGGCGAGACAGCCACTCGAAGCGGCTCGGCGTCAAGCGCTTCGCCGGAGAAACGGTATCGGGCGGGACCATCCTGGTTCGGCAGCGGGGTACGCGGTTCAAGCCGGGCGCGAATGTCGGGCGCGGGAACGACGACACCTTGTTCGCCAAGATCGGCGGGGTCGTTCAGTTCTGGAACCGTGGCCGGCTCGGCCGGTTCATTTCGATCGCTTCCGGCTGAATTCCCGAGCCAGGAGCGGCTGGGAGTCGGGTTCCCCGACCCCAACCCCTCCTGCTCCGGGGTCTGTGTGCGGCTCTCGCCGCACTTCGGAAACCCGAGCCAGCGGCTGGGAGTCGCGTCGGAAACCCGAGCCAGCGGCTGGGAGTCGGGTTCCCCGACCCCAACCCCTCCTGCTCCGGGGTCTGTGTGCGGCTCTCGCCGCACTTCGGAAACCCGAGCCAGCGGCGGGACTCTCGTTGAGGAAACAGTGCGGAGTGCTTCCCCCACGGGCGTCGCGGGGCCGGCGCACGGTGGTCGGCCATTTGGTTGGCCGGCTGTGGAGAAAGCCTGGGAGAAAGCCTGCCTGCGTCCGTTCGCGGCGCGGAGCGCCGCGGGGGTGGGGTTTGGGGAGGGGTTTCCCCTCCCCAGGAAGAACGATGGCGCGGATCGCGGAGCGATACGCGCCATCACCCCGAGGGGGAAGCGCCCCGCACTCGGCAACCGTGGCACATTCGGCGGGACATTCGTTGAGGAAACAGTGCGGGGCGCATCCCCCACGGGCGTCGCGGGGCGGGCGAACGGTGGTCGGCGGTTCGGTTGGCGGGCTGTGGAGAAAGCCTGGGAGAAAGCCTGCCTGCGTCCGTTCGCGGCGCGGAGCGCCGCGGGGGTGGGGTTTGGGGAGGGGTTTCCCCTCCCCAGGAAGAACGATGGCGCGGATCGCGGAGCGATACGCGCCATCACCCCGAGGGGGAAGCGCCCCGCACTCGGCAACCGTGGCACATTCGGCGGGACTTTCGTTCAGGAAAGCGTGCGGGGCGCTTCCCCCACGGGCGACTGATGCTGGTTGACGAGGTCGTCCTGAAGCTGGCCGGAGGGCGCGGCGGGAACGGCGCCCTCAGCTTTCGCCGGGAAAAGTTCGTCCCGCGGGGCGGTCCCGACGGCGGTAACGGGGGACGCGGCGGCAGCGTGGTGCTGGCTGCGGATCGGGGGCGTCATACGCTGGCTGCGTACCGCTACCGGCCCAGCTACCGGGCCGAAGCCGGGAGGCACGGGTCGGGCAACAATCGGCAGGGGCGTTCGGGGCAGGATCTCCTCCTGCGGGTTCCTGCGGGCACGGCGGCCTTCGACGAGGAAACGGGCGTGCTGCTGGGGGATCTCGTGGAGGACACAAGCTCGCTCACGGTGGCGCCCGGCGGTCGCGGAGGACGCGGGAACGCCGTCTTCCGGACACCCACCAACCAGGCCCCCCGGCGTAGCGAGCCCGGCGAGGACGGGGTCGCCCGCACGGTCCGGCTTGAGTTGATGCTGCTGGCGGATGTGGGCCTCGTGGGTTTTCCGAATGCCGGAAAGTCGTCCTTCATTGCCCGGGTGAGCGCTGCCCGGCCCCGCATCGGGGATTACCCGTTCACGACCCTCACTCCCAATCTGGGGCTCGTGCGGCTGGGGGACGACGCCGAATTCGTGGTCGCCGACCTCCCCGGCCTCATTCCCGGGGCGAGCCAGGGCGCGGGGTTGGGCACGCGGTTTCTGAAACATCTCTCGCGAACCGCGTTCTTGGTCTATTTCGTGGATCTCTCGGAGTCGTCGGGACGGACGCCGGCGGCTGATCTCGGCGTCCTGCAGGAAGAGGTGACCCTCTACGGCGGGGACCTCCCGGGGAAACCGGCCCTGGTCGTGGGCAACAAGACGGACATCCTGACCGACGATGCCCGGCTTGAGGAGCTCTCCGGAGCCGCGGCGACTGGAGGCTTGCCCTTCTTCGCAATCTCGGCGGCAACCGGCGAGGGCTGCGCCGCCCTCGTGGCCGAGCTTGGCGTCCGGGTGGTGCCAACCGAGGCAGGGCGGACCGGGGAATGAAGGACTTTGCCGTCCGGCGCCCCGGGGTGATCGCGGTGTTCGGCGGGACTTTCGATCCCCCGCACTGGGGGCATGTCCGTGCGGCCGAAGCCGTTCGCGACCGTATGGGGGTCGATGCCGTCTGGCTGGTCCCGGCGAGGATTCCTCCCCACCGCCCCGAGCCGCCGCGTATTTCGGGCCGGCAGCGGCTCCAACTCGTGGAGGAAGCGGTCTTCGGCCGGGATCGCCTGCTGGCGAGTCCCATCGAGCTCGAGCGCGAGGGTCCGTCCTTCACCCTCGACACCCTCGATACGCTGGCGGCCGAACGGCCCCGGACGAGCGCCGCCGGCGCTTCGGTGCTGTTCGCGGTCGGCACGGACGCGTTTCGGGAAATCCGGACCTGGAGCCGATACGAGCAGTTGTTGGCACGGCACCCGATCCTCGTGCATCGCCGGTCGGGGTGTTCCATCGCGGAGGCGGTCGGCGTGCTGCCTGCCCGCTTCCGGTCCCGGATCACGGATGATCTTTCCCTGCCCCTGACGCCGCCGCGAGTCTTCACTATGGACATTTCCCTCCCGGATCCCGAGTCCCAGCGGATTCGGGAACTCCTCCGCACGCAGGTTTCCGTCTCCGATCTCCTGCCTTCCCGAGTTGCTTCGCGCATCTCCGAACAGGGGTTTTACCGTTGAACGAATCCACTTCCAGCGTCACCGCGGAGTCGTGCGCCCGACTGTCGGCTGAGGCCGCGCTGATCGAAAAGGCCGACGAAGTGGTGGTACTCGACCTCCGGGGTCTTGCGGGTTTCACCGATTTCTTCGTGATCGGCACGGCGAACAGCGAGCGGCGGCGCAGGACGATCGTGGAAGCCGTCGAACGTCGCCTCCGAGAGCGTTTCGGCCGCAAGCCCAACCACGTCGAGGGGTATCCGGCTGCCGGCTGGCTGCTCGCTGACTACGTGGATTTCGTGGTCCACGTCTTCTCGCCGGAGAGCCGCGAGCTGTATCAGCTCGAAAGGCTCTGGGGCGACGCCGGGCGCTGGTATCCCGAGCCGCCGCCCGCGGTCGCCGCTGCCGCCGCCACCCCGGACACCCCTTAGAATCCTGCCGAAAGAAATAGATCCGATGGGCATTCGCACCGTGCTGTTTGTGTTGGCGGTCCTGCTGACGGCGGGTTTCCTCTTGGTGGTGGTGGCTTCCAACGCGCAGTTCGTGACCGTCACCCTGCCGCTCTTTCTTCCGATTCAGGTGGAACTCTGGAAGGTCATGTTCGGCGGCCTGGGCCTCGGGGCCGCCGTCGCCCTGGCTTTCGATCTCGCGGGACGCGTTCGGCGGCTGGTTCGGGAGCGGCGCCTCCGCCGCGGGCGTCAGGATCTCGAGGAGGGCGAGCGGCTGTATCTCGACGGGCTCGACGAGATGGCATCGGGACGCTGGCCGGAGGCGCTGCTGAGCTTCGAGGCCGCGCAGGAGTACGCGGGAGCCGACATCAAGACGCTTCGCCGCAAGGCCGACTGCCTCATGCGCCTCGGCCGGCCGGAAAAAGCGGCGGAAGCGCTGGAGCAGGCCGCGGCCGAGGATCGCGGGAATCGCGAGGTGTCGTACGCGCTGGCCGAGGCCCGGGTGGCGATGGGAGAACCGGAGCAGGCGCGGGCGCTGCTCGAGAAAACGATTTCCGAGGACCCCGAAGCTCCGATCGCGGCCCTCGCCCGGTTGCGCGACATCCTCGTCGACTCGGGTGAGAACCGGGCCGCCCTGTCGGTCCAGCAGCAACTGGTGTCTCACGTTCCTCCCTCCGCCCGCGCTGCGGAAGAGCAGCGCACGCTGTCGCTCCGGCATGGGTACGGCAGGGAACTGCTCGACAACGGCGAGCCGGCCGAGGCGGCGCGGATCTTCCGGGCCATCCTCGAGGAGGATCCCGGCGCGGTGCCCGCCTGGGTGCGCCTCGGGGAGGCGTACCTGGCCGGGGGCAACGAAAGGGCTGCCGTCGAGACCTGGCAGAAGGCGTTCGACCTGACCGGGGCCACCGCGCCCCTCTCCGCACTCCAGGACTACTACCTGGACCGGACCTGTCCCGAGGACGCGATCTCGGTCTGGAAGCGAGCGATCACCGCCGCTGAGAGCCCGGGCGAGAGCCAGTACCTGCTCGGGAAGCTGTACGACCGCCTCTACATGCTGGACGATGCGCTCAAGACGTTTTCCAACCTGCCCCGGTCGGCTGCCCCGGCGCTTGGCGCCCGCCTCTCGCGCATCCTGGAGGGCCGCGGCGATCTGGCCGAAGCGATGATCCGGGCCCGGGAGGTCATTTCCGCGGAGCCGGCACTTTCCGCCGAGTACGGCTGTTCCGTGTGCGGAACCCGCAGCGCGGACTGGCGTGACACCTGCCCGGAGTGCGGAACGTACGGAGGAGTGAGTCTCGACGTGGAGGAGGGACGCCCGATACCCGTCGGCGAGCCGGAGGGATCCCCGCCGCCGGTGGTCTGAGCGGGCGTACTGCCCACCGCTGCTCCTTCGCTTCCGGACTAGCAGCCGGTGGACAAAGTCACGCGGCGTTCGGCCGGCGATCCATCCCGGCTGAACCACGCCGCTTCGCGTCGCTCATCGTTGCGCTTCGGTCGAAATACATCAGGTATTCCTCCCTCGCGCGCCTTGTCAGCCGGGCGCCTCGCCGGCCTCGGCGCTCACGTCACTTTGTCCACAGGCCGCTACAATTCGGGCCGCGTGGCTCTATCGCTCCCCGGACTCAGCGGTGTCCTGCCCGTCCCGCAGCGTTTCGGGGCCACGAGGCGCCGCGATCCCTGGTGGATCACGCCGACGGCCACTTTCGTTGGCCTTGGCGCGTTCGTCGTCTATTCGACCTGGGCGGTCTTCGCGCATCACGGCGCGGAGTTCGGCAACTATGTATCGCCCATCCACGTGCCGGTGCTCTTCGGGGATACGGCCCACGCCTGGTTCGGACCGAAACCCGCGGCGTGGCCGGCTCTCGTGCCCTGGGCACCGGGGGTGTTCCTGTTCTGGGCGCCAGCGGGGCTGCGACTTACCTGCTACTACTACCGCGGCTCGTACTACAAGGCTTTCTGGGCCAGTCCGGCCTCCTGCACGGTGGGCAAACCATGGAGCGTCTACCGCGGCGAGAACAGCTTCCCGCTCATCCTGCAAAACGTCCACCGCTACTTCCTCTACGTCGCGGTGGTCTTCATCGGATTCCATCTTTACTACACCTGGGGAGCGACCCGGTTCGCCGATCCTGCCACCGGGGAGCTCTCCTTCGGCGTCGGAGTCGGAACCGTGGTGATGGCTGTGAACGCCGTGCTGCTCGCGGGATACACCTTGGGATGTCACTCGTTGCGGCACCTGGCAGGCGGGTTCCTCAACCGGCTGTCGGGACGGCCGCTGCGCCGGTGCGGCTATGACTGCACGAGCTGGCTGAATCTGCGCCACATGAATTTTGCGTGGGCGAGCCTGGTCTGGGTAATGGTCACGGACGTCTACGTCCGGGTGTGCGCCGCCGGCGTCCTGACGGACTACCGGATCCTCTAAAAACCTTCTCGCGTCCTCGCCGCGGAGTTCGCTTGCCTCCGGCCTCCTCCCTCTCCCGCAAGGGTTTGCGTTCCATGGCCGAGCAGCCCTGCCCGAGTCCCCGAACGGGTTCCGCGCGAGGATCCTTCGCAGTGCGGTGGAGGCGTTGTTTCGGACAGCTCCTCTTCCCCCGGGGCTGTTGCCTTTGTGAAGGGTCTCTCGAGGACCCCCTGCTCAGCCCGGTGTGCCCCGGGTGCGTGGACCGGCTCCGTCCCCTGACGGCTCCCGTCTGCCCGAAATGCGGCCTGTTCTTCGCTCCTTCAGCGGCGCCCGGGCGCTGCGGTGAATGCCGGGTGCGCAAGCGGCCTTTCCGGATGGCGGTGGCGGCGGCGCCCTATGAGGGTGTGTTTCAGCGGGCCCTGGTCGAATTGAAGTTCCGGCGCCGGGAGGCGCTCGCCGAACTGCTGGCAGGGCCCGCCGTTACCGCCTTCCGTCACGCGCCCAGGGATCCCGAAGCCGGCGGCGAGGCGATGCTTCCCGTCGCCGTCCTCCCGGTTCCCCTGCCGTTCTGGCGCAGCCGGCGTCGAGGGTTCAACCAGTCGGAACAGCTCGCCAGGCCGGTCGCCCGGGCGCTCGGAATTCCGCTGGTGCGGAGAGTGCTGCGCCGGCGAGCCCGGCCTCCGCAAACCCTGGTCACCCCGAGCGCCCGCCGCCGCAATGTCCGGGGGGCTTTTCGGGTAAGGCGGCTTCCGGAACAACTGGTTGGCCGGCCCCTCCTGCTCGTTGACGACGTGTTCACCACCGGGAGCACCGTGGAGGCGGCCGTCCGGACCCTGATCCGGGCCGGCGCCGGGCCGGTGGATGTCTTGACGGTGGCCCGGAGCGTGGGCCCGGGCGCGCCCTGACCGGCCGGTCCTGGCAGCCCATCGACCAAGGTATGCGGCCCGGTTCTCCCGCTGGAGGTCTCGCCGCTCGCGCGATTTTGTTCACCGATTGCCCGGCGCCGCCGCCGCTCTTCAGGCTCCCAACCGCCCCAAACTCCGCCGGTTGCCGCCGCTGGCTAGAATTCGCCCGGCCGTCCACGCGACAATCGCCTTAACTACTCATGGAAACCACGCGGCACCGGGCTCGCGCGCTCACGGCTTTCACGTGCATCGCCGTATGGGCTGCGCCGGCCATGTCCTGGGGCCCGGAGGGCCATCGGGAGATCGGAGAGAAGGCGATCGACTCCCTTCGCGATCCCCTCAAGGAGTTTTTCGAGGATCTTGAGGAGACGTTCTACGAGCTGCTCGACGATCCGGCGCGCGACCGCGAACCGGCGCACTTCTACCTCGAGCGTTACGACGAGTTTCCCTTCTGGGACGTCCCGGCAACGCGCGAATTGGCGCTGAGGCGCTTTTCCGAGGAGGAGATCGCCGAACACGGCGACGCGCTGTGGCGGCTTCTGGAAGCGTATGACGCCCTCGTCGAGGCGTTCGAGGAGGCCGACTTCGATCTCGTGCTGGAACGCGCCAGCGACGTGGCCTGGCTCGTGGGCGAACTCGCGGTTCCGTCGAACACTTCCGCCGCCGGGGACGGACAGGCCACCCAACAGGACGGTCTCGCCCGCCGCTTCGACACCCAACTCATCGAGATCTTCGCCGACAAGCTGCGGGTGCGCGACTCGGCCGCCCTGTATCTCGATCGGCCGCACGAGTTCATCCGCTCGCTGCCGCTCAAGACGTACATCTGGGTGGACAACATCGTCTTCACGGACTTGATGTCGCGGCGGGGGGTCGCCGGCTTCGACCGGTTCTACATGGACGGCATGTGGAACGAACTCGGCGGGTTGATTGGAGCGCTGACGACCGACGCGGCGCGCGACACTGCGAGTCTCTGGTACACCGCCTGGGTGGCGGCGGGGCGCCCCGAAGTTCCCGAGACCTAGCAGCCTGTGGCGAAACCCACGCGGCCCAGTTCTCCCGGTGGGGGCTCGGCCGGCGATCCATCCCGGCCAAACAGCCTGTGATGAAACCCGCGCGGCGTTCGGCCAGCGATCCATCCCGGCTGACCGCGTCGCTGCGCGCCGCTCATCGTTGCGTTTCGGTCGAAATACACCAGGTATTCCTCCCTCACGCGCCTTGTCAGCCGGGCGCCTCGCCGGCCTCGGCGCTCACGCGGGTTCCACCACCGGCTGTTCACCACTCCGCTTCGCTGCGTTCTGCGTTGCGTTTCGGTCGAAATACACAGGGTATTCCTCCCTCACGCGCCTTGTCAGCCGGGCGCCTCGCCCCCACCGGGAGGACTGGCCAGCCTCGGCGCTCACGTGGGTTCCACCACCGGCTGCTAGCACGTCGACCGTTCTTCCTGACCTCCTACTGACCGAGTTCACCACCATCGACCCGATCGCAGTTTCCGCCGGCACCCGCGATGGACCTGAAACGGATGACATTCGTAATTCACAGGACATTGCAACCATCCGGGCGCTCCGGGCTGGCGAACTGGACCCCGATACCGCGTGGACCGACCTCATCGGGCGGCATCGCCGGCGTCTCCTCTCGATGGCCTATCGCTTTACCGGCCAGTACCAGGACGCCGAAGAGCTGACCCAGGAGATCATCGTCCGGGTCTACTACCAACTGGACCGCTTCGACCCGCGGGCGCATTTCGCCGTGTGGCTCAACTCGGTCGCCCGGAACTACTGCATAGACCGCTACCGGATGAAGGTTCGCGAGCGGCAGCGGCTGCTCCCGGATGACGGTCCGCTGGAACGCACTCCCGGGAATGCGCTCCTCGGCCCGGACCGCGTCCTGGAACGGCGCGAAGCGCGCGCCAGTCTGCTGGCGGCACTCGATGGCCTGTCCCCCAAGCTTCGGGAAGTGGTGCAACTCCGGTTCTTCCAGGAGATGCCGTATGAGGAGATCTGCGACCGCCTCGGCGTCCCCGAGGGAACCGTCAAGAGCCGCATCCACCGGGGGCGCGCCGAGTTGAAGCGTCTCCTCATCGCTTCCAGGAGCGCGCCCGACCGGCCGCCTGGTTCCACCGGTCCACGGAGATCCATGTCATGAAACTCAGCACTCGCACCGACGGCGGCGCCGTAGTGGTTCGCGTCGAAGTCGCCCGTCTTGTCTACGCCACCCTCGATTCCTTCGTGGAGCAGGTCGGCGCCCACCTCGAAGCCGACCGGCCGGCGGTGGTCTTCGATCTCTCGCTGGTGAACTATCTTGATTCGGCGGCGATAGGGTGCTTCATGGACCTCTACCGGCGGGCCTCGGCAAACGGGGGCGGGATCGCCGTCTCGGGGGTCATGGAACGGGTGGAGAGAATGCTCAGGATGACGGGGGCCCACGAGTTCATTCCGATCCACGGATCAGCCGAGGAGGCGGTTCGCGCCCTCGTGGGAAGCTCTGGAGGGAATGACTGATGCGGTCCATTCGAATGCGGGGCGGCCACGAAATCGAGCTCGATGGCGACCTGCTCGCGATTCTTGAGGCGCTCTACCGCGAGGTCTCGGTGCGGAGCGAGTTCCGCAACACCTACGAGGCCATGACCCAGGAGATCAGCCACCTCGTGGACGAGATGGATGCCGGCGAGCGCCGCAGCTACCTGATAGAAAGCCTGTTCCTGAACGTCGTCCGTTATGAGAACGAGCGACTCGCGGCCTTTCTCAGGATGGTCGAAACCACTGACCGGGAGGACTGATCGGTTGAAACGAAGTCCAGCAGCCCGTGGTGAAACTCACGCGGCGTTCAAGCGGCGATGCATCCCGTCTGAACCGCGCCGCTTTGCGGCGCTCTGCGTTGCGCTTCGGTCGAAATACACGCGGTATTCCTCCCTCGCGCGCCTTGTCAGCCGGGCGCCTCACCGCTCTCGGCGCTCACGCGAGTTCCACCACGGGCTGCTCGCGCTGGCTTGCCTGCTCGCCGCGGCGCTCTTCGGAGGTTTCGCGGCGGCTTCCGGGAACGCTCTCCAGCGGGGGCCGCGCCTCGAGATCGAGCCCGGGGAGTGGGACTTCGGGCGGGCGGCCCCCGGTGAGGTGCTCGTTCGCGAGTTCGCCTTGAAGAACACCGGACGCCAGGATCTCGAGATCGGCCGCATCGCCTCGGCATGCGCGTGCGCGGCGGCGGTGACCGACCGCACGGTGATCCCTCCGGGGGAGGCGGCGACGCTCCGGGTGACCCTCGAAACCCGGCGTTACCGGGGCGTGCTGGAGCGCTGGCTCACCATCCGGTCCAACGGCTCGCGCGGAGCGACGCGTCTGAAGGTGCGGGTATATGTCGAAGCCGCCGGGTGAGTCCGGCCCCGCCCCGGCAACCACCGCCGGAAGCGTTCAGCGGCCCGCTATCACCAGGTAGACCCAGTTCACCAGCAGGATGGCGATCGCGGCGCGGAACACGAACCGCTGGCGGTCCGGAGCGAACCACGGCGGCGTCACCCCCAGGACCAGCGCCGCTCCGCTGATGACCATCCCCGCGTGGAGCAGGGTGAGCGCCGGATTCCAGCCGAGCGCCTCCACGAGTGCGCCGCGTCCAAGCGCCGCCGTGGCGCGGACACCGCCGCAGAACGGGCAGGGCAGCCCCGACAGGGCCTTGACGCCGCAGAGGGTGACGTCTCCGGCGAGCTCCCGGAGCAGTACGGAGACGCCCAGGCTGATCGCCGACAGCGCGAGGAGCGCAAATCCCTGATGCCGGCCACTGAGCACGGCGCTCATTCTCGCCGCTCCGGCGCCGGCCGCTGCCCGACAGACTCCCGACAGGCTCCCAGCAGCCGGAGAACAGAGTGACGCGGCCCGGTTCTCTCGGTGGGGGCTCCTCTCGCGCGCGCCTTGTCAGCCGGGCACCTCACGGGCCTCGGCGCTCACCTCACTTCTAACCCATGGCGCGAGCGAAACAGCGCCCCCTCCCGCTCGGGACGGATAGCGGCACGAACGGGGTTTCGGCTGCCCTGGGGGAGGTCGTTCAGGACCGGTACCGGACGTACGCGCTTTCGGTCATCGGCAGCCGGGCGCTGCCCGATGTGCGCGACGGCCTCAAGCCGGTGCAGCGCCGGATCCTCACCACCATGTGGCGTGCCGGGCTCCGCGCCGAGGGTCGCTTCCGCAAGTGCGCGAAGGTGGTGGGAGATGTGATGGGTGGCTACCACCCCCACGGCGACGCGGCCATCTACGAAGCTCTCGTCCGGATGGCGCAGCCGTTTGCCTCCCGGTTGCCGCTGATCGAGGGCGCGGGCAACTTCGGTTCCCTCGACGGCGATCCCGCCGCGGCGATGCGGTACACCGAATGCCGGCTGGCGGAGGCCGCGGAGGAGGTGCTCGGCGAGATCGGGCTGGACACGGTTCCCCATCGTCCGACGTATGACGGCACCCGCACCGAGCCGGTCGTCCTTCCCACCCGGCTGCCGCTGCTGCTGGTCAACGGATCGACCGGGATCGCGGTGGGAGTCGCCACCAGTATCCCGCCCCACAATCTCTTCGAGGTGGTTCGGGCGCTCATCCGGCTTCTCGACGATCCGGCGCTCGGCACCCGTGAGCTGGCGGAGACGGTTCGGGGGCCGGACTTTCCGACGGGAGGGCAGATCCTGGATCCCCCCGAGCGGATCGCCCAGATCTACGAAGAGGGACGGGGGTCCATCCAGGTACGGGGCACGGTTACCGACGGGGGGGTGCGGCGTCACCTCCGGACGCTCTTCATCACCTCGGTCCCGTACGGGGTGAACAAGGCCCAGCTCGTCCAGCGCCTCGGCGAGATCGTGGCCGACCGCTCGCTTCCCGCGCTGCTGGATGTCAGCGATCTCTCGACCGACGACGTCCAGATCCGGCTCGAGGTGAGGAAGGACGTCGATCCGGAAAAGATCTTCGCCTTTCTCTACAAGCGCACCTCGCTCCAGTCCTCGGTGAGTGTGGACCTGACGTGCCTGCGTTTCGAGCGCTCCGCGGGCGGGGCGCCCGAAAGAGTCGGCCTTCGCACTCTGCTGCAGGATTTTCTCGACTTCCGCCGCGAAGTCGTGCGCCGGCGGCTCGACGACGAGCGCAGGAAGCTCCTCGGCAGGCTCCACCTCCTCGAGGGGTTCGCCCGGGTCTTCGACGCTTTGGACCGGATCCTGAAGATCGTGCGTGCTTCCGACGGAAAAGCCGATGCCGCCGCCAAGATCATGGCCGAGCTGCCGCTTGATCGGGAGCAGACGGAGGCGGTGCTCGAACTCAAGATCTACCGCCTTGCGCGTCTCGAGATTCAGGTGATCCTCGAGGAGATAGAGCGGCGGAAGGAGCGGCTCGGCGCAGTGAAGGAACTCCTGGCGAGCGAGGGGGCGATCACCGCGCAGGTGCGCAAGGAGCTTGTCGAAATTCGCGACCGGCCGTGGCCCGAACAGGAGCGCCGCACCGAGATCCTGGGGTCCGCCGAAGTGGTCGATTTCGCGGAAGAGGACTTCATCCTCGCCGAGGACACGACCCTCGTCGTCACGCGCGACGGCTGGATCAAGCGCCAACGCGAGGTCCGGGAACTGGACAAGCTCCGGCTTCGGGAGGGGGACGAGGTGCTCGCGCTGGAGTCCGGCAGCACCCGCGCGCCGTTCGTCCTCTTCTCGTCACTGGGCACGGCGTTCACCGCGCGGATCACCGATATCCCGGCGACCACCGGGTACGGCGATCCGGTTCAGAAGATGTTCACGCTCCGGGACGGGGAACGGATCGTGAGCCTGCTGTGTCTGGACTCCCGCGCTCTCAAGGGGCAGATCTCAGCGGCCGATGGAGGCATTCCGGAACTCCACGCGATCGCGTTGACCCGGAGCGGCTACGCGCTGCGCTTCAGTCTGGACGGATTTCAGCAGCCATCGAACCGAAACGGCCGGCGCTTCGCCCGGTTGAAGAAGGGCGACGAAGTCCTCGGAACCGTGCTCACCACCGGTGAGGAAACCTTGATCCTGGCGACCCGCGAAGGCCGTGCGCTCCTGTGCGACGTCGAGGAGATCAACGTCCTTTCGGGCGCCGGGCTTGGTGTGAGGGCGATCATTCTCGGCCCCGGAGATCAGGTGATCGGTTTCCGGGTGGCGCGCCGCAGGGAACCGCTCGCCGTGGAGACCCGCGGCGGTGGGACGCGGCTGATCGCCGCGGGGGACAAGTTCCCGGTCGGGGCGCGCGGCCGTCGGGGCCAACTCGTCAACAAGGCGGGCTTCGAAAAGGTAAAGCCCGACATCCGGCTGCCCGAGCCGCTGAAGGGACCGCCGTGAGCCCCCGGGACGACTACACCGCCCGCGACATCACCGTCCTCGAGGGTCTCGCGCCGGTGAGGAAACGGCCGGCGATGTACATCGGGGGAACGGACGCCGAGGGACTCCACCACCTGGTGTGGGAAATCCTGGACAACAGCGTGGACGAAGCCATGAATGGGCACGCGTCCCGGATCGATGTGGTCCTCAAGAAGGACGGCGAGCTTTGTGTCACGGACAACGGCCGCGGGATCCCGGTGGATGTCCACAAACCCTCCGGGAAGCCCGCCATCGAGGTGATCCTGACGACGCTCCACGCGGGCGGGAAGTTCGATCGGGGGGCGTACCACGCTTCCGGCGGCCTGCACGGCGTCGGGGCCTCGGTGGTGAACGCGCTGAGTTCTTCGCTTACGGCGAAAGTGCGGCGCCACCGCCGGCAGTGGGAAATGCGTTTCCGGCGCGGCAAGCCCCTCGGGAAACTGAAGGAGACCGGCTCGGGCAAGGGCACCGGCACGGAGATCGCCTTTCTGCCCGATCCCGAGATCTTTCCGGACCCGAAGCTCGAGAGAAAACGGATCGCCGCCCGGATGCGCGAGACCAGCTACCTCCACCGGGGTCTGCGACTGACCTTCTCGGACGAAGCGTCCGGGGAAGCGCACGACTGGAAGGCGGCGCGCGGCCTGCCCGACTACTTCGACGCCGTGGTCCGGGACCGGAAGCTGACCCTGGCCCACGAGGCGGCGTTCGAGCTTTCGCGGGATCCGCTCGACGGCGAAGGCCGCCTGGAACTCGTGCTCGGCTGGACCGAGGCTCCGCGCGAGGAGTTCCGCAGCTACGTCAACGGGATCCCGACGGGGTCCGGCGGGTCCCATGAAACGGGTCTCCGCGACGGCCTCTCCAAGGCCGTCCGGAACTATCTGGAGACTCATTCCCTGATTCCGAAGGGGCTTACGATCGCGGCCGAGGACGTGCGGGAGGGGGTGCTCGCGATCCTCAGCGTGTTCCTGCCGAGCCCGCAGTTCCAGGGTCAGACCAAGGACCGGCTCAACAATCCCGAGGTGCGGGCGCCGGTGGACTCGGCCGTGCGCCTCGAACTCGAGCGCTGGCTCAACCAATCGCCGACCGCGGCGGAGCGGATCGCGAACCGGGTGGTGCTCGCCGCCCGGGCCCGCGAGGCGTCGCGCGCCGCATCGGCGGCGGTCTCCCGAAAACCCGAAACCAGGACCCGCAGCGTCCTGCCGGGAAAGCTGAGCGACTGCGCCCTGAGGAACGCCGACGAGACCGAGCTCTTCATCGTCGAAGGAGACTCCGCCGGAGGGTCCGCGAAGCAGGGGCGGGACCGCTCGCGCCAGGCCGTGCTCCCGCTCCGGGGCAAGATCCTGAACGCCGCCCAGGCGACCCGGGCGAAGGTTGCCGAAAACGCCGAGCTGAGGGATATCGCGCTCGCGCTGGGGTGCGGGACCGGCGACGACTGCGACCCTCAAAAGCTTCGCTACCGGAGGGTGGTGCTGCTCGCCGACGCCGATGCCGACGGGCACCACATCACGACCCTGCTGCTCGCCTACTTCGTCAAGTTCATGTGGAAGCTGCTCGAAGCGGGACGGATCTTTGTCGCCCAGCCGCCGCTCTACCGGATCGATATCGGGAGCACGACCCACTGGGCGCGGGACGAAGCGGACAAGGAAGCAATCCTCCGGAACGCGGGCGCCAAGAACCCGACCATCACCCGCTTCAAGGGACTCGGAGAGATGCAGCCCAAGGTGCTGTGGGACACGACGCTGAACCCCGAGACCCGGAGTCTCCTCCGGGTGGAGATCCCCGACCGAAAGACCGCGGACGCCTTCATCGTCAAGCTGATGGGCAAGGACCCCGCCGAGCGCCGCCTCCTCATCCGCGACGGCGCCCCCGACCCCGCTGCCCTCGATCTCTGAGGTTGGGAACGCCGGTGTTCCCACCGGCACCGCGGCCCACAGGCAAGGGAACGCCGACCTCCGGTCGGCACAGCCCGCCGCAGGCGGGCGGAGTCGCGTATCGCCGACCGCGCAGATGGCTTGGAGCGCCGGTCTCCGACCGGCATCGCGCGGGAGCGCGAAACCCGCACCGACAACGCTGGCCCCGCCAATCTCATGGTGGAGCGCCGGTCTCCGACCGGCATCGCGCGGGAGCGCGAAACCTGCACCGACAACGCTGGCCCCGCCAATCTCACGGTGGAGCGCCGGTCTCCGACCGGCATCGCGCGGGAGCGCGAAATCTGCACCGACGACGCCGCGCCCCGCCAATCTCACGGTGGAGCGCCGGTCTCCGACCGGCATCGCGCGGGAGCGCGAAACCCGCACCGACAACGCTGGCCCCGCCAATCTCACGGTGGAGCGCCGGTCTCCGACCGGCATCGCGCGGGAGCGCGAAACCTGCACCGACAACGCTGGCCCCGCCAATCTCACGGTGGAGCGCCGGTCTCCGACCGGCATCGCGCGGGAGCGCGAAATCCGCACCGACAACGCTGGCCCCGCCAATCTCACGGTGGAGCGCCGGTCTCCGACCGGCATCGCGCGGGAGCGCGAAACCTGCACCGACAACGCTGGCCCCGCCAATCTCACGGTGGAGGCCGGTCTCCGACCGGCATCGCGCGGGAGCGCGAAATCTGCACCGACGACGCCGCGCCCCGCCAATCTCACGGTGGAGCGCCGGTCTCCGACCGGCATCGCGCGGGAGCGCGAAACCTGCACCGACGACGCCGCGCCCCGCCAATCTCACGGTGGAGCGCCGGTCTCCGACCGGCATCGCGCGGGAGCGCGAAACCTGCACCGACAACGCTGGCCCCGCCAATCTCACGGTGGAGCGCCGGTCTCCGACCGGCATCGCGCGGGAGCGCGAAACCCGCACCGACAACGCTGGCCCCGCCAATCTCACGGTGGAGCGCCGGTCTCCGACCGGCATCGCGCGGGAGCGCGAAACCTGCACCGACAACGCTGGCCCCGCCAATCTCACGGTGGAGCGCCGGTCTCCGACCGGCATCGCGCGGGAGCGCGAAACCCGCACCGACAACGCTGGCCCCGCCAATCTCACGGTGGAGCGCCGGTCTCCGACCGGCATCGCGGCCCACAGGGCCGCGAAACCGCGTACCGCCGACCTCCGGTCGGAACACGCTATGGGTCTAGCGGCCTCCGACCCCGTCCGTTTCGAAGACCGAGAGGTAGAAGGGAAGGACGGTGGTCGCTTCGGTGGACTCGAAGTGGGCGATCACGTCATAGAGCGCCGTCATCCGGCTGAGGTCCCAGTAGGCCTCCGGCTCGTCCTGCTCGTAGCAACAACCGATGTGGCGCGTCTGGCGCGGCTCGGTAAGCCACGAACCGCCCACCGTGTTCTCGTCCACCTCGCGCAGGTCCAGAATGAATTGCGGGGCGGACGCGGCTGACAGGTAGTGCTCGACCGACTCCGGGATCGCGGGATCGAGCTCCCACGCCGTACGGCTCCCGGCGTTTCGGCTATACGCCGTGAAGCTGCCGCGTTCGTGCGTGAAGGCAAGAACGACCATGTCGTCGCCGAACGTCTCCTTCAGATAGGAACCCTGCGCATACCTCTGATTCGAGACGTGGTAGTTGTGCGCCCAGAGCACCATCCGTCCCTCCGGGCCGATCCGGCGGTTGATCCATTCCGTGTTCTCGGCCATGGACTCGTCGCGGCGCTGATGGCCGGTGGCGTTGAGGTGGTACTGGAACGCGACCCGCAGGCTCTGGAGGGCCACTTCAAAGGCGTCTTCTCCCGACGCGGCCTCGTACTCCTCCCGGTTCGCGAGAAGCAATGCACGCGCTTCCTGGAGGGACTGGCCACACTCGGCCCGATAGGTTGCGCTCAGGTCGTCGTACCGGTCACGTGGAAACCTGCCGCCGTCCCGGTTCGCGTAGAACTGCAGGCATTCCACCAGCATGGTCACTTCGGCAACGCGTTCGGGGTCCACTTCCCCGACGTACTCGAGGACGTTGTCGAGGGCCATCCCCGGATACTGCATGTCGAACCCGTGGAAACCCACGTCGCCGCCGGCTTCGTTGTGCTCCCGCATCCACTCGATCATTTCGAGCACTGATTCCGTGTTCCAGGTCCAGAAGTAGAGGTCGGCGAGGAGCCGCGCCGGGTCGCCCTCGCCGGTGCGCACATAGCGGTCCACGAGGAGGGATTCGGGCCAGGTCGCCTCGATGGCGAAGGTGTTGAAGCCCATCTCCTCGACGAGGAAGCGGAGAATCCGGGCCTTCATCTCGAAGAAATCGCGGGTGCCGTGCGTGTTTTCTCCGAGGGCGACGATCCGGGCATCGCTCACCAGGTCGCGCAGGAACTCGATATCCGTGTGGGGAAGCGACAGGTGGGTTCCGCTGAATGGAAGCGCATTGGCCTCGACCCACGCCGCGATCGCGGGCGGCACCGCACCGGGTCCGGGGTCCGGCTCCGGTGCGGGGGGCGGAGTCCGCGTCCGCATCCGCCGTGGGCTGGTCGGTGCCGTGGATTCGTCGTCGCAGGCCTGGCACCCAAGCAGAACTCCAAGAATGATGAACAGTCGGATCGTCATTTCCGTCTCCTGCCAGTCGCGCGACCGGTGGACGCCCCCCAACCGCCCGTCACGGTCGCTTCGTCTCTTCCTTGGGGGCGCGCCTTCGAGGGCCCGCAGCACTGGCGGCCACCGGGCTCTTTCAGTCCCGACGCGTACGCCACGATGCGCAAGCAAGGTTTATGCCGAGGGTTCCCCGGAGGTGTCGATTGCCGACGTCCCGGGTCCGCACGGCTACCATCACTGCCTCGTGCGCGCCGGTATCGTCGGGTTTGCCGCTTCCGGCAAGAAGACCCTTTTTTCGCTCCTGACCCAGGTGGCCCAGGTGGGCTTTGCGGCCGGTGCGAAGCGCGGCGTGCTGGCCGTTCCCGACGAGCGGCTCGCAACGCTGACGCGCCTCCACGAATCGAAAAAGACCACTCACGCCACTGTCGAGGTGGTGCTCATCCCCGCGCTCCGGCGGGGAGCCTCGGGGCAGACTGAAAACCTGGCGGCGCTTCGGGAGGTGGACGCGATCGTCCACGCGGTGCGCGCCTTCGAGGATCCGACGGTTCCCTCGCCGTTCGACTCGGTGGACGCCGGGCGCGATGCCGCGAATCTGGAGCTGGAGCTGCTGCTGGCCGATCTGGCGGTTCTCGAGAAGCGGATCAAGCGGCTCGATGCGGATCGGGCCCGGGGCAAACCGGAAGCGGTGCGGGGAGAGCGTGACCTGCTCGACCGCGCGCGCCAGGCGGTGGAAGGGGAAGTTCCGGTACGCGAGGCGCTGAGTGCGGAGGACCGGAAGCGCCTTGGCGGCTACGGGTTGATGAGTGCGAAGCCGCAACTCCTGGTCGTGAACGCCGGCGACACGGAGGCCGCACGGGACCCCGCGAGTTGGCCGGGACTCGACGAGATCTCCCGGCGTCCGGAGACCCGGCTCGCGGCGGTCTCGGCCCGGATCGAGGCGGAAATCGCGGAGCTGCCCGAGGAAGACGCCGCCGAATTCCGGCGGGACATCGGGGTCGAGGCGGGCGCCGCCGAGCGGATCGTCAGGGCCATCTTCGAGTTGATGGACCGCGCGACCTTCTACACCGCCGGCGACACCGAGTCGCGGGCCTGGCTGATCCGCCGGAATACGCGGGCCCAGGAGGCTGCCGGCGAGATCCACACCGATATGGAGCGGGGATTCATCCGCGCGGAAGTGGTCTCCTTCGACAAGCTGGTCGACTGCGGCTCCTGGGACGGCGCGCGGAAGGCGGGAGCGCTACGGCTGGAGGGGAAGGACTACCCGGTCCAGGACGGGGACGTGTTGGTGATCCGGTTCCACGTGGGCTGAGGGCCGGCGGCGGTACGCGCCGCGGGTCGGGAGTACGCGGTTTCGCGGCCCTGCAGGCCGCGAGTGCCGGTCTGAAGGGCGGCGTTCCCGGGCCGGCGCCACTGCTCCTGATGGGGTACGGGCCGAGACGGGAGCCATCCCGGTGTATGGCGTCCGTGCCGTTCGCTGCGCTGTCGCGCAGCGGTGCCGACCGGAGGTCGGCGTTCCAAGCCGTCCCCGCGCTTTTTCGCGGTTGGCGATGGGAGTTTCGCGGCCTTCGGCCGCGATGCCGGTCTGAAGACCGGCGCTCCTAGCCGTCCCCGCGCTTTTTCGCGGTTGGCGATGGGAGATTCGCGGCCTTCGGCCGCGATGCCGGTCTGAAGACCGGCGTTCCTAGCCGTCCCCGCGCTTTTTCGCCGTTTAGCGATGGGAGTTTCGCGGCCTTCGGCCGCGATGCCGGTCTGAAGACCGGCGCTCCTAGCCGTCCCCGCGCTTTTTCGCGGTTGGCGATGGGAGTTTCGCGGCCTTCGGCCGCAATGCCGGTCTGAAGACCGGCGCTCCTAGCCGTCCCCGCGCTTTTTCGCCGTTTAGCGACGGGAGTTTCGCTCCCCTGAGGGGAGCGATGCCGGTCTGAAGACCGGCGTTCCTAGCCGTCCCCGCGCTTTTTCACGGTTGGCGACGCGTGGTTTCGCGGCCCTTGTGGGGCCTAGGTGGTCACCGGGGGCGAATACGGTTCTTGCGGTGGCAAATTGTGGCTGGAAGTGGTAGAAATACGAATCCTTTCCCTCTCATTCTACGATTAAACCCAGACTCAGGTTCTGGAGTGGGCGGGCAGGCAACCGCAGACCTCACCAAGCCCCTTCAGACCTCGTGTTTCCCCACGGCAACCACCCCGCCACCGTGGATGTGAAGGGGAGGCTGAAGGTCCCGGCCGCGTTTCTTGAACCGCTGGAACAGCTCGGCACCCAGGTCTTCGTTACCAGCCTCGACGGACACAGCGCCTCCATCTACCCGATGAAGGTCTGGGAGGACATGGTCGCCCGGGTGCGCAAGTTGGGAGAACTCCATCCGACTTGGCGCAGGTTCTCCCGCATCACGAACTTCTACGGACAGCAAGTCGAGCTCGATACGCAGCACCGGATCGTTCTTCCCCAACACCTTCGGACCCTGGCGAACATCGTCGGGAAGGTGGATGTCCTGGGGATGGAGCGCTATCTCGAAGTGTGGAACCACGCAACCCTGTTCTCGCGGATCACCGACGACCCGCTGACCGACGACGATCTGAAGCTCGCACACCAGGAGGGAATCTGATTCTGGGTTCTCGACCGCATGCTCTCTCAGCTTCCCTCCGCTCCCCGTCCGGCGCCGGTCCGTTTCCCGCTTCCGGCGTTCCGGGTGGGTCCCTCCTTTTGGACCCAGCCTGAGATGACCGCGCCCAAGATGACCGCGCCCGAGATGACCGCGCCCATGACACCCGAATCGACACCCGAATCGCCGGCGCACGTACCGGTGCTCCGGGACACCGTGTTGCGCTGGCTGGCCCCGCGCTCCGGCGGACGCTACGTCGATGGCACTTTCGGGCGCGGCGGACACACGAAAGCCATCCTCGAGGCCGCTCCCGGTGCTCGGGTGCTGGGTCTCGACAAGGATCCGGAGGCGGCGCCGGCCGCGGCCGCGCTGGCCGCCGGGGAGCCTCGCTTCCGCTTCCTCGCGGGGGACTTCTCCGAGCTTGGTTCCGCGCTGGACCGCGTGGGTTGGGACCTGGTGGACGGGATCCTTCTCGACCTCGGGCTTTCCAGCCCGCAGCTCGAAACGCCGGAACGCGGTTTTTCGCTCCGCCACGACGGCCCGCTCGACATGCGGTTCGACCCGGGCTCGGGGGAGACGGCGGCCGAACTGCTCGACCGGCTCGAGGAGCGGGAGATCGCCGATCTGCTGTTCGGGATGGGGGAGCGCCGGTCCCGCGCCATTGCCTGGCGCATCGTGGGGCGCCGGCCGCTCCGCACGACCGGAGATCTGCGCGCGGCGGTGATCGCCGCCGTCGGTCCTCGGCGGGGGCGCATCGATCCCGCCACCCGGACCTTCCTCGCGGTCCGTTCCGCGGTGAATCGCGAGCCGCAGGTCCTCGCGGCCGCACTGCACGAGGCCCCCGGCCGGCTCCGGAGGGAAGGCGTCCTGGCCGTGATCTCTTATCACTCCGGGGAGGATCGCCCCGTAAAGCACGCTTTCCGGCGACTGGCCGAGGAGCCCCGGTTCGAGCTGGGCACGCGGCGGCCCATTCGTCCGGACGAAGACGAATCCGGCGCGAACCGCCGGTCGCGGAGTGCGTGCCTCCGCATCTTGCGCCGCATCGAAGATGCCCCGGGGGAGATTGTGCGCCCTGACGGAGATGGACGATGACTCCGGAACGTTTCGAGGTGACCTACCGCCCGGACAACCAGTGGCTGCACCGGAAACTCGACCGCACCCGGTACGCGCAGCTTCTTCTCTATCTCGCCATCGGCATCTTTGCCTTGGCGGCGGCGGTCGCCGCCACCTGGCCGCACCTCGAAGCAATCCGGCTCGGCTACCGGGTGGAAGAACTGCGCCTGGAGCGGGACCAGCTCGAAAAAGACATCGAGCGGTACCAGCTCGACCTGAGCGAACTCACCGACCCGCGGTCGGTTGAGCGGATCGCCCGGGAAACATACGGGCTGGAACCCGCCGGGGAGCGGGTCGTGCTCGAAGCTCCGGGCGCCGCCGGGGGGCCTCTGGATTCAGGGAGTTCGGACCCGCAATGAGCCCCCGGCGACCGAACCCGGGCTCCGGTGGGTGGAAACGCCCTCCGAACAGCCTGTTCCCCGACATCCCGGCGCCGCTTCTTCCAACGGCGGCCCGGGAGGCGTCCCGCCGGCCGAAGCGCCGGCGCCAACCTTCACCCGCCGCCACTCCAAAATCCCTGCCGCCGTCCACGGGGGCCGGCGCCGGAACGTCGGGGAACGGCGGGAGAACGGCACTGCGGCGGCGGGCGGTGGTGGGCGCGGCCCTGATCGGGGTATGGGCGGCGCTGATCCTCGGCCAACTGGTCCAGATCCAGGTTCTCGATCACGAAACCATGGTGCGGCGCGCCGCCAGTCAACATCATCACGAACTCACCATTCCGCCGTTCCGCGGGAGAATCTACGACCGCAACGGGAGGCCCCTGGCGCTCACCGTCGCGGTGGACTCGGTGTATGTGGTCCCGCCCGACTATTCAGCGGCGGCGATCCCGGAAGCGGCGGGTCGTCTCGCAGCGTGCCTCGAGGTGCCGAGCGCCCTCGTCGAGCGACGACTGCGGCGCGCCTCCCGGTTCTCCTGGCTCAAGCGCAAGGCCACGGCGGTTCAGGTCGCGTGCGCCATCGAAACCGGTTTCCCGGTGGGAACCATCGAGGAATACGGCCGCTTCTATCCCGGCGCCGAGCTCGCCGCCCACGTTCTGGGCTTCGTGGGGGCGGACAACGATGGCCTGGGCGGCATCGAGTTCGCCCTTGACGGGGTGCTGCTGGGCGAGCCCGGACGCCGCACCGTCTGGACCGACGGCCGGCGGACGGGCCGGGGAAGCCGCGTGGTGCGGGAGTCGCGCCCGGGGGCCGACATCGAACTGACGATCGATTCCTACCTGCAGGCTGTTGCCGAGGAAGAACTCGAGCGAGCCGTTGCCGAGTTTTCGGCAACTTCGGGCGCCGTCATTCTGGTTGAGCCCCAGACCGGCGAGGTGCTGGCGATGGCCAGCGCTCCGTCCTTCGACCCGAACCAGGCAGAGGAGTATCCCCCGGAGACGCTCGGCAATCGGTCGATCACCGATCCGTACGAGCCCGGATCGACCTTCAAGATCTTCACCGCTGCCGCCGCTCTCGAGGAGGGAGTGACGGATGAGGAAGAGCAGTTCGACACCTTTGGGGGCAGCTACCCCATCGGCGGGCGGGTCGTCCGCGATTGGCAACCGCTCGGGCCTTTGACCTTTGCCGGCGTGATCCAGCGCTCCTCCAACATCGGCACCCTTCAGGTTGCTTCGCGCCTCGGCTCCGAAACCCTCCACGCATATCTGGACGCCTTCGGATTCGGAGAACCGACGGGGCTGCCGCTCGGCGCGGAGAGTCGCGGAATCGTGCCGGCCAGGGGTGTGTGGCGACCGATCCGGCTGGCGACCGTGTCCTTCGGCCAGGGGATCGCGGTGACTCCCGTCCAGCTTGTCCAGGGCGTCAACACGATCGCAACGGGCGGCGTCCTCCTGCCCCTCCGTCTGATCCGCGAGATCGGAGGGGAGGCGCAACCGCTCGTAACCGGCCACCGGGTCGTGAGCCCGATGACGGCGGCCCGGGTGGGCCAGCTCCTGGTCGGGGTCGTCCAGAATGGAACCGGCGGCGCCGCGGGGGTGGACGGCTTTTCCATCGCCGGCAAGACGGGCACCGCTCAGAAGGCGGAGCGGGGAGGCTACTCGGCGACCGACTACACCGCCTCGTTCGCCGGCTTTGCGCCCGCTCGCGACCCCCTGTTCACCGGGGTGGTGATCCTCGACGTCCAAAAGCCCAACCACAGCGGAGCGAACGCGGCGCAGGTGTTCGGAAGGATCGCGGACCGCGTGCTCTGGCGGTATCGGAAGACCGGATGGGGGACCGAGCGTCTGGTCAGTTCCGGCCGGGGGTTTCGCCAGCTCGGGAGAGATCGGACCGGCCGGGTGGCCCCCGCTTCCTGGCGCGACGAAACGCCGGCCGATCGGAGCCTCGCGGCGCGTGACCTTCGCGCCCTTGTTGCCCGGCGGCTGCGCCGCGCCGGCGCCGCGGGACCGGGAACACCGGGAAGCACCCTGAGTGCGGGGACCGCCGCGCCGGCTGCGGGGCGTCTGCCGGCCGTGGCGGACGGCGTCCCATCCCCGGCGCCGCCGGCCGGGTCCCTGATCCCGGCCTCGCTGCCGGATTTCCTCCCGGAGAGGGCGACCGAATCCCCGGGCGGCCCGGAGGATCCGGCGACCGGCGCGGATCCGGCGGCGGTAGTCGAGTCCCCGCCGGAACCGTCCGTGGAAAACCGCCGGAGCCATCCGCAATGACCGCCGAGGGAGTGGCCGGGGGAGTCCGATCCTGCCTCCTGCGAGAGCTCTTCGAAGGCCTCGACGCAGACCTGTCGAAAGGCGCCGGCGAGCAGGAGATTCGGGACGTCACCTGCGATTCGCGGCGCGCTGGGCGCGGAAGCCTCTTTATCGCCACCCGCGGAGAGCGCTTCGACGGTCATGACTTCGTGCCGGCGGCCGCCGCCGCGGGGGCCGCGGCGGCGGTCGTGGAAGAGCCGCCGAGCTCGCCGATTCCCTTCGCCCGGGTCGAGGATTCCCGCCGCGCCGCCGGCCCGGTCGCCGCCGCGTTCCATGGCCGCCCTGCGGAGCGAATGCGGCTCGTGGGAGTCACCGGGACGAATGGCAAAACGACCGTCGCCTGGCTGCTCGACGAGTTCTTTCATCGGGAAACGGCGGGAAGCCTCTACTGCGGCACGGTAGGGCACCGCGCGCGGGTGGGCGGCCGGCTCCTGGAACCCACCGTTTCGGGCCTCACCACCCGCGAGGCTCCCGAGTTGCAGTCCCTGTTGGCCACCGCCCTCGCTTCCGGCTGCCGCGCCGGAGCGGTCGAGTGTTCCTCGCACGGCCTCCGGCAGGGACGCCTCGCGGGCACCGTCTTCGAGGCGGCGATCTTCACGAACCTCACCCGCGACCATCTCGATTTTCACGGCGGGTTCGACTCCTACTTCGAGGCCAAGCGGGAACTCTTCACGGATCTGCTCCGTCCCGGCGGGACGGCGGTGGTCGGCTGGGATGATCCCTATGGCGTTCGGCTCGCCGAGGACCTGCGGGCGCTTCGTCCCGACCTGAGCATCGTGGGCTACGGGACCGCTCCCGGGGCCACGATCCGACTCGGTGCGATCCGTTCCGACCTCGACGGCACCCGGGTGACGGTGGAGGGTCCGGCGGGGGCTCACGAACTCGCGAGCCCGATGCTCGGGCACTTCAGCGGCCTGAACCTGGCGGCGGCGTGGGGAGCGCTCACCGCCATGGGGTTCGACGGAGCCCGCGTCGCCGAGGTCCTTTCGGCCATCGCCGCGCCTCCCGGTCGCATGGAGCGGATCGGAGCACCCGGTGGACGGCGCCGGCGGGGGCGCGAGCCGGCGGTTCTGCCGGCGGTTCTGCCGGCGGTTCTGGTGGACTACGCGCACACTCCGGACGCGCTGGCCCGGGCCCTGGCCGCCGCCCGCTGCCTGGTGGGAGACGGCCGGCTGCTCGTGGTCTTCGGCTGCGGGGGCGAACGGGACCGGGGCAATCGGCCGCTCATGGGAGACGCCGCGGCCCGGCTCGCCGACTGGGTGACCCTCACCTCGGACAACCCCCGCGGGGAAGAGCCCGACGCCATCATCGCGGAGATCCGGGTCGGCGCCGACAACCCGGCCCTCGGCGCCGAGGTGCTTTTGGAACCGGATCGGCGGCGCGCCATCGAGAACGCGGTGTCGGTGGCCGGACCACGCGACCTGGTCCTCGTCGCGGGCAAGGGCCACGAGACCCACCAGGTGCTCGGGGACACGCGGATTCCCTTCGATGACCGGCAAGTCGCCGCCAATGCGCTGGAGCTCGCGCTCTCATGAGACTCCACGGCGAAGCGGCAGCCCGGGCGATGGGCGGCGCGCTCGAAGGCCCGGCCGGAATGCTTACCGGCGTCTCGATCGACTCCCGCACGCTCGCTCCGGGCGATCTCTTTTTCGCGATCCGGGGGCCCCGTCATGACGGTCACGCCTTCGTCGCCGACGCGTTCCGCCGCGGCGCGCCAGGTGCGGTTGTCGGGAGCGGATACCGGGACCGGCCGGCAGCCCTGCCGGAAACCCTGCCGGAAACGACAACGGGCCGTTTCCTGATCCGGGTGTCCGATCCCACGGAGGCGCTCGGGGCGCTCGCCCGGGAAGAGCGGTTGAAGAGCGGCGTCCGAATCGTTGCGATCACCGGAAGCCTGGGCAAGACCACCACCAAGGAAGCGGCGGCGGCCGCCATCGGCGCCGAACGAACCGTTTTTCGTTCCCGGGGGAATCTGAACAACCGGTGGGGGCTTCCGCTCTCGCTGCTCGCCCGCGAAGACGAAGAAGTGGGGGTCGTGGAGCTCGGGATGTCGGCTCCGGGCGAGATCCGGACCCTTACCGAGATCGCGGTGCCCGACTGCGGCGTCCTCACCACCATCGCCGAAGCGCATCTGGAGTACTTCGGATCGCTCAACGCCATTGCCGCGGCGAAGGGGGAACTCTTCGAGGCCATGCCCCCCGGGGCGACCGCGGTGGTGAACGCCGACGACGAGCGCGTTCGGGCGCAGGCGCACCGCTTCTCGGGACGGCACGTGACGTACGGGTTTTCCGAGGGGGTGGACGTCCGGGGCGCGGCCTACGCGGCGCGCCCCGCCGGTCTTGTTTTCGAGGTCAGCGCCTTCGGCGGTCCCGCCGTATCGGTGTCGTGCGGGCTCGCCGGCCGGCACAACGCGGGCAACGTGCTCGCCGGGCTCGCCGCGGCGACCGTCCTCGACGTGCCGCTCGAGCGCGCGGCCCGGGGAGTCGCGGGGCTGGCGCCGCTCCCGGGCCGGGGAACGAGGGTGCGGCTTCTCGGAGGGGCGGTCGCGCTCGACGAGACGTACAACTCCAGCCCCCGCGCGCTGCGCGCGGTGTTGCACGAGTTCGCGGCGCTGCCCGCCGCGCGGCGCATCCTGGTGGCGGGCGACATGCTCGAACTCGGCGAAGACGCCGAGGCGATGCATCGCGCCTGCGGAGAGTTCGCGAACGAGTTGCGCCTCGATCTGGTCGTTGGGGTCGGACCCCTGGGACGGGTGCTCGCCGCGGCGGCCGACGCTCTCGGATCGAGCACCCTCGCCGCGGAGGATCCGGACGAGGCCGCAGCGTTGCTCGAGGGCGCGTTGCGCGAGGGCGACCTGGTGCTGTTCAAGGCGTCCCGGGCGGTTGGACTCGATGCGTCGCTCCGCCGGCTGGAAGCTCCGGTGACGGGGCTTGGGGGAGGCGCCTGATGCTCGGCGAGCTGCTGTTCTCCCTCGCGGACGAGATCAGCGCCTTCAACGTGTTCCGCTACGTGTCGGTGCGCACCGCGGCGGCGGCCGCCACCGCCATCATCCTCTCGATCGGCCTTGGCCCCTTCGTGATCTCACGCCTGTCGCGCCTCCGGGTGGGGGAGCGGATCCGCGCCGACGGCCCGGCGCACCACCACAAGGCCGGGACCCCGACCATGGGCGGGGTCCTGATTGTCGGGTCGGTGATCCTCTCCACGCTGCTTTGGGCCGATCTGGGGAACGTGCTCGTCTGGGTGGCGATGGTGGCGATGGCGGGCTACGGGACGCTGGGCTTCCTCGACGACTGGAAGAAACTGCGGCGCGGGGACGGAATCGGGCTGAGCATCCGGACCAAGTTCGGCGTCCAGTTCCTGCTCGGGTTGGCGGTCGGCGGCTTCCTGCTCTGGTACTCCGGCACCGGCGGCTTCACCACCCGCGTCGTCTTCCCCTTCTGGAAGGAGTTCCAGCCCGAACTGGCGCTGTTGTTCGTGCCCGCGGCCATGCTGGTCCTCGTCGCCTCCTCGAACGCGGTGAACCTGACCGACGGGCTGGACGGTCTCGCCGCGGGTTGCGTGTTGATCGCGGCCGCCGTGTACACCGCCCTGACCTATCTCGCCGGCCACGCCGAGTTCTCGGCCTATCTCGACATCCTGTACCTCCCCGGCGCCTCCGAGGTGACCATCTTCGGAGCAGCGATTACCGGGGCCGCCCTGGGTTTTTTGTGGTTCAACGCCCACCCCGCGCGCGTCTTCATGGGCGACGTGGGATCGCTCGCCCTCGGCGCCGGCATCGGGATGCAGGCGATCCTCATCCGGCAGGAAATGCTGCTCGTGCTGGTGGGCGGGGTGTTCGTCCTCGAAACCGCCTCGGTCATTTTGCAGGTGGCCAGCTTCAAGCTCACGGGCCGGCGGCTCTTCAAGATGGCGCCGCTCCACCATCACTTCGAGCTCGCCGGCTGGCACGAGACCCAGGTGAGCGTCCGGTTCTGGATCCTGGCCGTCCTCTGCGCGCTCGCCACCCTGACCACCCTGAAGCTGCGATGACCGATGACGGCACTTCCAACCGCTATCCCGGGGCCGGACGTACTGGTGCTGGGCGCCGGTGCGAGCGGCCAGGCGGCGGCGCGCTACCTGTGCGGGATCGGGCGGCGGGTGCTGGTTGCGGACTCCCGTCCGGAGCCGGCCATTCCAGCGGCCTCCGCGCTCCGGTCGCTGGGAGCGCGCGTTCACTTCGGGGGCCATCCCCCGTCTTTGCTGGCCGGGATGGCGCTCGTGGTGACGAGCCCCGGAGTCCCGCCGCGGGTGGACATCCTGCGAGCGGCAAGGCGCGAGGGAATCCCGGTCTGGGGCGAACTCGAGCTGGGATACCGGGCGCTCGGCGAACCCTGGGACCGGCTGGTGGCGGTGACGGGCACCAAGGGAAAGTCCAGCGTGGTGACGCTGCTCGCGGAAGCGCTCGATGCGCAGGGGACCCCGGTCAGGGCCTGCGGGAACCTCGGCGAACCCCTCACCGCGCTCGCCGGATCGTTCGGCCCCGATCAGATCGCGGTGGTCGAGACCTCGAGTTTCCAGTTGGCGACGATCGCCCGCTTCCGGGCGCACGTCGCCGTGGTGCTGGAGGTGGGTCAGGACCATCTCGATTGGCACCCGGATCTCGCCGACTACCGCCGGTCCAAGGCCCGGCTCCTGGAGAACCAGACGGCGACCGACTGGGTCGTCGGCGACGGCGGTGACCCCGTGGCTCACGATCTCGCGACCGCCGCCGTCCGCGCGAGCGGTGCGCGCTGGCTGCCGTTCGCCGGGCCGGCCGGCGCGCACGATCCGGAAGTCCTCCTGGATTCCGAAAGCGTCCTCAGGCGGGACGGAGAGGAAACGCGGGTCCTCGCCCGGCTGTCCGCGCTCCGCCTCCCCGGCCGCCACCAGGCGAAGAACCTGGCCGCCGCGGCCGCGGCCGCCAGTGTGCTGGGGGTTCGCCCGGACGCCATCGAAACGGCGGCGGCCCGCTTCTCGGGCCTGCCCCATGCCCTCGAGGAAGCGGGCTCGGTGGCGGGGGTGCGGTTCATCAACGACTCCCGCGCGACGAACCTGCAGGCGACCCGAGCGGCCGTCGAAGCGCTCTCCGGGGCGGCCGGCGGCGGGATCCAGCTCATTTTGGGAGGGATCCTCAAGGGCGGCCGGTTTTCCGATCTGGAGGGGTCGCTCGGCCGGGTGGAGGGGATCCAGGCGATCGGGCGGACGAAGGCCCGGATCGCAACCGAAATCAGCAGCGTTCCGGTGGAGGTCCAGGGCACCCTCGAGGGAGCGGCGGCGGCCGCCTTCGCGCGTTCCCGCCCTGGCGGGATCGTCCTGCTTTCGCCCGGCTGCTCCAGCTTCGACCTGTTCGAAAACTACGCGGACCGCGGCACCCGATTCCGCGCGCTGGTCGCGCGCCTGGAAGGCGCCCAGGGGGGCCGGCGATGAAGGGGCGGCGGATGGCTCCCGACCTGCCGCTCTTCCTCCTCACGCTCGGGCTGCTCGTCTTCGGGCTGGTCATGCTCTACAGCGCCTCGGCCATCGTGGCGGACGCCAGCGACCGCAGCCCCTCCTACTTTCTGGGCCGCCAGTCGGTCTGGGCCGCACTGGGCTGCCTGGCGATGATCGCGGTCGCCCGTTCGGACTACCGGCTCCTGAATCGTCCGGCGGTGGTGTGGGCGGTGTACGGGGCGGTCATCGTGTCGCTCTTCGCCGCCCTGCTGTCGCCTTCGATCAACGGGGTGCACCGCTGGGTGCAGGTCGCCGGCTTCTCCCTCCAGCCCTCCGAGCCGGCCCGGCTCGGGCTGGTGCTGGCGCTTGCCCATCTGCTCGCCATCCAGCGCGCCGACTCCTTCCGCACCTTGTTGCTGCCGCTCGCCTGTACCGGATTTCTCGCCAGCCTGATCTATCTCCAACCCGATCTCGGGACGGCGACCCTGTTGGTGGTCGTCGGGGCGGCGGTGATCTTTCTGGGTGGGGCGCGTCTCAGGCACCTCGCCGTCCTGACGGCGGTCTGCGTTCCCCTCTTTGTGGCCGGAGTGCTGGCCGCCGACTACCGGGTCGCCCGGATCCTCACCTTTCTCGATCCCTTCCGGGATCCGCTCGGCGACGGATTCCAGTTGAGCCAATCGCTCATCGCTCTCGGCAGCGGCGGCGTCACCGGCGTGGGTTTCGCCGCCAGCCGCCAGAAACTTCTCTATCTTCCCGAGCCCCACTCCGACTTCGTCTTCTCGGTCGTCGGCGAAGAACTGGGCTTCATCGGGGCCGGGCTGGTGGTGGTCTTCTTCCTCCTGTTCACCATCCGCGGCCTGGTCGTTTCCTGCCGGGCGCCGGACCGCTTCGGCATGCTGCTCGGAGCGGGCGCCACCTTGACCATCGCGTTGCAGGCGTTTTTGAACTTCAGCGTTGCGACCGCGATCCTTCCCACCACCGGGTTGCCGCTCCCGTTCGTGTCCGCCGGGGGTTCCGCGCTCGTCACCACCTTGTTGGCGGCGGGGCTGGTGCTGTCGGTTTCGCAGAGGGTTCCATGATCCGGCGTCTGCTGGTCGCGGCCGCCGGCAGCGGCGGACACATCTATCCGGGGCTCGCGGTGGCGCGCGCCTTCTCGGAGCTGGGGCCGGCCGAGATTCGTTTCGTGGGCACCGCGAAGGGCCTCGAGGGACGCCTCGTGCCGCGACACGGGTTCCGTCTCGAACTGGTGGAGGTTCCGCCCATCCGCGGCCGTTCGCCGCTCGTTCTGCCCCGGACGTCGTTCCGGCTGCTCCGTTCCCTCAGCGAGATGCGCCGGCTGCTGAAGGAGTTCCGTCCCCACGCGGTGTTCGGAACCGGAGGGTCGGTGTCCGGCGTCGCGGTGTTCGCTGCCCGGCTTCTCCGGATCCCATCGCTGATTCTCGAACCCAACGCCGAGCCTGGTTTCGCGACCCGCTGGAGTGCGCCCTTCGCGAGCGAAGTCGCCGTTGCCTGGGAGCCGACGCGGCGGTTCTTCCGCCGGGGGGCGGTGGTTGCCGGCATTCCGGTGCGTTCGGAGTTCTTCGGGGTGGCTCCCCCGCCGGGCAACAACGGGACGGTATCCGTGCTCGTCACCGGCGGCAGCCAGGGCGCTTCCCGCCTGAACCGGCTGGTCGTGGATTCGTTGCCGGCGCTTCGCGAGCGACGCGGCAATCTGCGGATCACCCATCAGACCGGCCCCGCGGAGGAAGCGCAGGTTCGCGACGCGTATCGGGAAGCCGGATTGGGCGCCCGGGTGACGGCCTACCTCGACGATATGCCCCGGGCGATGGAGGCGGCGGATCTGGTGGTCGGCCGGGCAGGAGCCATTACCTGCGCCGAACTCAGCGCCGCCGGCCGGCCCGGCATCCTGGTGCCGGCGCCGGTTGCGGGCGGACACCAGCGGCACAATGCTGCCGCTCTCGCGGACGCCGGGGCGGCGCTCACGCTCGACGAGAGCGCTTCGGGAGCCGAGTTCGCGAACGCGCTCTGCTCCCTGCTGGACGACCCTTCCCGCCGCACCGACATGTCGCGCGCGGCGCGCCAACTGGCGCGCGACCGTCCGGCGGAGCGGCTCGCCGCGCGCCTTCGCGACCTTGCCGGAGGGCAGCGATGAACGGCCGCGTACCCGGGCTTTCCTCCGGCGGGGCGGGGAGCGGGCTGCTCTTTTCGAAGCGGACCCGGGTGCACTTCGTCGGCATCGGCGGGGTGGGGATGAGCGGCATCGCCGAGGTGCTCCTGAGCCTCGGGTACCGGGTGAGCGGCTCCGACCTCCGGGCCGGCGCCAGTGTCCGGCGGCTGGCCGAACTCGGGGCCATCGTGTTCGAGGGACATGACACGGCACAGGTGGGGTCCGCCGATGTGGTGGTCACCTCCTCGGCGGTTCCAGCCGACAACCCCGAGGTGGTCGCGGCGCGGGAACGACAGCTCCCCATCATTCCGCGGGCCGAAATGCTCGCCGAGCTGATGCGGATGAAGATCGCGGTAGCCGTCGCGGGGTCGCACGGCAAGACCACGACGACCTCGATGACCTCGGTTCTGCTCGCCCACGCCGGGCTCGACCCGACGACGGTAATCGGTGGGCGGGTCGCCACCATCGGTGGGGGCGCCCGCGTCGGGAAGAGCGAAATCCTGGTGGCGGAGGCCGACGAATCGGACCGCACCTTCCTCAGGCTGCTCCCGGTGCTGGCGGTGGTTACCGGGATCGACCGCGAGCATCTCGACGCTTACGAAGGGATGGACGATCTGGTGGATTCCTTCGTGCGCTTCATCAACATGACCCCCTTCTACGGGGGGGCGGTCGTCTGCCTCGACTGCGAGAACGTGCGGTCGCTGCTGCCGCGCATCCGCCGCCGGGTCATCACCTACGGACTTTCTTCGGAGGCCGAGGTTTCGGCCGAAAGGATCTCGATCTCCGAGGACGGCACCCGTTATGAACTGCGGATCCGCGGCGGCCTCGCCGGCGCCGTCCATCTCCGCCAGCCCGGCCGGACCGCCGTCCTCAACAGCCTGGCCGCCGCCGCCGTCGGGCTCGAGTTCGGGCTCGGGACCCCCGCCATCCGCGAGGGACTCGAGGCGTTCGCCGGCGTCGAACGCCGCTTCCAGCGGCGCGGCACGGTGGGCGGCGTCCGCATCGTGGACGACTACGCCCACCATCCGACCGAGATTGTGGAGACCCTCGACGCCGCCCGCGCGGCATTTTCCGCGCGCACGGTGGCCATCTTCCAGCCGCATCGCTACAGCCGGGTCGAGGCCCTGTACGAGGAGTTCTCCCGGGCGTTCGGCGCGGCGGACGTCGTGGTGGTCACGGACATCTACCCGGCGGGCGAGGCGCCGATTCCCGGCGTGGACGGTGAAGGGCTCGCCGCGAGAATTCGGAGCACGGGACATCCCGACGCGCGTTTCATCGCCCGCCTGGAAGATGTCGCCAGCGAGTTGGCCCCCGATCTCCGGTCCGGCGACGTCGTCATGACTCTGGGTGCGGGGACCATCACCCAGCTTCCGGACATGTTGCAGGAGGTGCTCCGTGAACGGGTGGCATAGCGGAAGCGGCAGTGGCCGCGAGGGCAGGTTGCCCGTCGAGCTTCCGCCGCGGACCGATGCCGGCGCCCCTCCACGCGCGGCGGATCCCGAACTCCGGCTGGTCGCCCCGCCCGCGTCGCGGACCACGCTGCCGCGACTCGCCGTTCGCATTGCCGTCGGATCCATCGGGCTCGCGCTCGCCGTCGGTGTTGCAGTCGGTCGGCTGACGGCGCTCGAAAGCGCCAATCCGGTCTCCGAGAGGGCCCCGGCCGAACTTCGGGCCGAACTTCGGATTCGGGGGGCAGGGCATCTGAACGCCTTCTCCGACCCCGAGGTGCTGGGAGCGGGCGGCCTCTTCGCGGACGCTGCCGCGATCCGTGAGCGCCTCCTTGCAACCGGAGTCCCGAAGAAGGTGTCCGTGGAGCGGGCGCTGACCGGAGGGGTCCTGGTGGACATCGAGGAAAAACGGGCCGTGGCCCTCCTCGACTGGGAGCCGCCCGCAGCCCTCGCCGAAGACGGGACGGTCCTCGGACCGGCAACGGCTGCCGACCTGGCCTGGGCGGGTGCGGCCGATCTGGTGCTCGTCCGCGGGGCGGACCGGACCCATCGCGACTTCGCCGCGCGCGCCTCGTTGGCCGGCCGGCTGGCGGCGGCGCTTTCGCGCCGGCCCGAGCTGGACCGGCTGGTCTCGGAACTGGACGTGAGTGGCGGCCCATACCGGCTGCGGGTGGTCTTCAGATCCCCGGCGCTGCCCGTCCTGTTGACCGAACGGGGCTTTTTGGAAGGCCTGGAGCGAACAGCCGGGCTCCTGCCGGATCTGGTCGAGCGCTGGCCGGGGATCTCACGGGTTGACGCCCGGGTCCCCGATCGGTTTCTCGTCCGCCCCGGCCCGCCGGACTCCGCCCCGCAGCAACCGGCCCGACCTGTTGGAGGACAGACGTGACGACCAGGACAGCGGATCTGCTCTGCGGCATCGATATCGGATCCGATTACGTGCGGACCGTGCTGGCACGCGTGCCCGACAACCCCTCCGAAACGGAGGATGCTACGCAGCTCGAGGTACTGGCCGTCGGGCAGGCGGAGTCACGGAATTCCGTCCAGTACGGGGAAGTCGTGCGGCAGGGAGGGGTCACCGAAGCCGTTCGGCAGGCGGTCGAGGAGGTCGAACAGACCGCGGGGGTGGAGGTCGGGTCGGCCTTCGTCTCGGTGGGCAGCAGGACCCGTCGCAGCATCAACTCGTCTGGCGCGATTTCCATCCTGGAGCCGCGCAACCGGATCGGCGAGTCCGACGTGTACCGGGCCGTGATGGCGGCGGTGCCCCGGGACGGCGGCACGGCCTGGCTTCGCCCACCGTACGAACTTCTGCACGCGCTACCCCAGGAGTTCTGGGTGGATGACCTCGATTCCACCACCGATCCGACCGGCTGGACCGGAGAGAAGATCGAGTCCCACGTCCATCTGGTCAGTTGCCCGCGCGCCACCCTGCACAACATCGAGGCGGCGGTGAACGGCGCCGGCATCCGGATCGAGCGGCTGGCGGCCGCTCCGCTCGCGGTCGGCTACGCGGTGCTCGATCCCGAGGAGCGGGAGGCGGGCGTCATCGTTCTGGACATCGGAGCGATGACGACGGACATCGCGGTATTCAGGGGGACCGCGCTGCGGCATTCGGACCTGATGCCGAGTGGCGGGCGAGCCTATACGCGCGATCTCGCCTACGGCTTGAAGACGTCTCACGCCCACGCCGAGCAGGCAAAGCGGCGCTACGGGGTTGCCCTCGTGGACAAGGTCCCGGAAGACGACTACTTCGAAATTCAGGTTTCGGGTGGCGGCTACCCCAAGCAGTGGCGCCGCCGGCTGCTCGCCGACGTGCTGCAGCGCCGCGCCGAGAGCGATCTCACCAAGATCCGCGACCAGTTGCGCCGCGTGCTTCGGCAGATCCCGGGTACCTTGGTGCTCACCGGAGGGGGATCCAACCTCGACGGGCTGAGCGACGTCGCCCGGCTGGTATTCGGCGTCGACGTCGAGACCCGTGGTCCCCGGGATTTGACCGGGCGGCGCGATCTGGCGACGCGCCCCCACTTCGCCTGCGCCATGGGTCTTTGCCGCTACGGCCTGGTCCACCGCCGAAGGACCCCCGCGACCCGTTCGCTTCGCCGCGCGATCGGCGACGGCCTGAGGCGGGTCCTCAAGAAGGCGCCATGAACACTTTCCCTGCCCCCTTCCGGGGCGCCCTGCAGCCACCCCCACCACTCCCAGGACAAGGAGCGAATCCATGATCTTCTTCGCTGAAGAAACGACGCCCAAGGCCAGCGATCCCGAAGCCGGGATCCCGAAAACGGAGAAGTCCTCGTCGCCCGAGGACTCGCGGCCGGAGGCCGCCGCGGCGTCCGCATCCGCCGTGCAGCCGGCGCTCTTTGCCAGCGCGGGCGCTGCCCCCGGGGACGAGTCCACGGGCCAGGAGGAGGCGGCGACGCCGGAAGCCGCGGCTCCGGAGCCTGCCGCCACGAACGGGAAGCCACCGGCGGAAGCGGAGGACGTCATGTCCACGACCGGCGCCCCGCCCGCCGTGACGGCGCAACCGCCCTTCGCGGTTCCCGACGACGTGCAGGAAAGACGGGCCGTCATCAAGGTCATTGGCGTCGGCGGCGGCGGTGGCAACGCTGTCAACCGGATGATCGAGGCCGGGGTGACCGGAGTGGAGTTCATTGTCGCGAACACCGACGCTCAGGTTCTCGAACTGTCAAAGGCCCCGGTGAAGATTCAACTGGGAAGCGAGCGCACCGGCGGGCTCGGCTGCGGCGGCGATCCGGAGGTTGGGAGGTCGGCGGCGCGCGACGACATCAACCGGCTCATCGGCGTGCTGGCGGGCGCCGACATGGTCTTCATCACCGTGGGTGAGGGAGGTGGCACCGGCACCGGCGCGGCGCCGGTGGTCGCGTGCGTGGTTCAGGAGATCAAGGCGCTGTGCGTCGCGGTGGCGACCAAGCCGATGACCGTCGAGGGCAAGCGCCGGAGGGCGACCGCCAACGACGGAATCCGGGAGCTTCGCGAGTTTGTGGACACCCTCATCTGCGTCCCGAACGACCGGGTCGTGGAGGTGTACGGGAACCTCAAGATCCGGGAGGCGTTCCGGTGTGCCGACGACGTGGTGCGCCAGGCCGTTCAGGGAATTTCCGACCTGATCCAGGTGCCGGGAGAGATCAACCTGGACTTTGCCGACGTTCGTTCCGCCATGCGGCTCCGCGGCGACGCGGTGATGGGCATTGGACGGGCCTCGGGCGACAATCGCGTCGAGGAAGCGACCGAAGCGGCGATTTCCTCGCCGTTGCTCGAGGACACCTCGATCCAGGGAGCGGCGAGCATCATCGTCAACATCACGGGCGGTGAGAGCCTCACCCTGAACGAGGTCCAGCGCGCCGTTGAGGTCGTCCGCGACGCGGTGGCTCCCGAAGCGACGGGAATCTACGGATCCGCGGACGCGGAACCGGGAGACAACATCCTGATCGGGACCGCACTCGACCCGGCGATGGACGAGACGGGCGAGATCAAGGTTACGGTGGTTGCCACCGGCTTCCCCGACCGAAGCCGAGCGGGAGCGACCCCTCACGACTTCGCCCGTTTCACGAACCGCGCGAACGGTACGTTTGGAGCCCGGGGAGCGACCCCCGCGTCCGGCCGGGCCGGGCCGGTGGCCCAGAAAGATGCGGCCTCTACCGTGAGAGTCGGCCGGACCATTCCGAAACTCGGGACCCTTCCCACCGTCGCCGATTCCGGGCCCGACCGCGTGAAAGCCGTGGGAAGCGACCCCGGGGCGGGCCGGAAAAGTGCTGCGGCCAGTGCTCCGGGCGCCGGCAGCACACACCTGATAGTCGATGAGCCCATGCCCCTTCCCGAGGATGTGGGAGACGACCGGTGGGGCGACCTCGAGACGCCTGCCTACCTCCACCGCCGCCGGTAGGCCGACAGGGGGCCGAGGGACCACCGGTGTTCCCCCCGGCCCCGCTGCCCGCAGGGCAGCGAAAACCGCGCATCGCCCAGTGGCGGCGTGGCGCTCCTCTCCCCACCTATCCCACCGGGCAGAGCAGCACGCAGGCCAGGGAACGCCGACCTCCGGTCGGCACGCGCTGGCCTCCGGCCAGCGCACGGCGCATCGCCCATTGGCGGCGCGGCGCTCGTCTCCCCACCTACCCCACCGGGCAGAGCAGCACGCAGGCCAGGGAACGCCGACCTCCGGTCGGCACCGCTGCGCGAAGCGCAGCGAAACTACGCATCGCCCAGTGGCGGCGTGGCGCTCCTCTCCGCACATACCCACCGGGCAGAGCGGCGCGCAGGCCCGGGAACGCCGACCTCCGGCCGGCACAGCGGCCCGCAGGGCCGCGGCGGCGCCGCCCCCAACCGTCGGGATGGCTCCCTTCTCGGCGCGTACCCCACCGGGCAGAGCGGCGCGCAGGCAAGGGAACGCCGACCTCTGGGCAGTTCTCCCGGTGGGGCCCGGCACAGCGGCCCGCAGGGCCGCGGCGGCGCCGCCCCCAACCGTCGGGATGGTTCCCTTCTCGGCGCGTACCCCACCGGGCAGAGCGGCGCGCAGGCCAGGGAACGCCGACCTCCGGTCGGCACAGCGGCCCACAGGGCCGCGGCGGCGCCGCCCCCAACCGTCGGGATGGCTCCCTTCTCGGCGCGTACCCCACCGGGCAGAGCAGCACGCAGGCAAGGGAACGCCGACCTCCGGTCGGCACCGCTGTGCGAAGCGCAGCGAAAGGCGTGTACCACGCAGCCGCCCGGATGACGCTGAACGCCGAGGTCCGGGCCGAGAGGCGAACCACCCCGAACTCGGGGTCCTTCCCTGCCGCCCGCCGGAGGCGGGCGAACGACGCACTCTGGACGGCCCGGATGGCCCTCCCGCCCCCGTTCACTTTCGTGAAGGACATGCCTGCCGCCATCCAGCTCGGCGCTCGACGACATGACGTCTGACGCAGGCGCCCAACCGACGCCGCTCGCCGTCCCCGATCCTCCGGACGGCTTCCGTTGGCAGGAGTGCGGGTCCGGCGCCGCGAACGCGTCCACCGCGGCAGAGCGGGTCGAAGCGCTCGTATCCGAGCGCTTCCCCGCCCTCCACGGCTTCACCTGCCGGGTTCGGAACCGCCAGCCGGACGCCCCGTTGCTCGGAGTCCGGGACCGGGCCGATAGAGATTTGGAACTCCTTGAACGAGCCACCGGTGCGCAGGTCCTCCATTCCCTGCGGCAGGTGCACGGGAACCGCGTGCAGGTAGCGGCCGATCAGGCGCGGTACCCGACTCCGCCTCCGGGGGATGCGCTGATCGCCTGCTCCGCCAACAACGGGGTCGCCATCAAGGCCGCCGATTGCGTTCCGGTGTTGCTCGCGGACCCCGTCTCCGGCGCGGTAGCGGGTGTTCATGCGGGCTGGAGGGGCACGCTGGTGCGGGTTGTCGGGAAGGCGGCCCGCGCGCTCGCCGCGGAGGCGGGCGCCCCTCCTTCGCGGCTCGCGGCCGTCATCGGCCCCTCCATCCGTGCCTGCTGTTTCGAGGTAGGTCCCGAAGTCGTTTCCGCGTTCACCGATGACGGGCACGACATCGGCCGGATCGCGATCTGGCCGGAGGCGGAGGACCGTCGCTCACGCGGTAGACCCCATCTCGACCTGGTGCTCGCGAACCGCCTCCAACTGCTCGATGCGGGACTGCGGGAGGAGGCGATCGAGGACACCGGGCTCTGCACCCGGTGCCAGCCGGCGTTTCACTCCTACCGCCGCGAGGGCCCCGGCGTCGGGCGGAACTGGTCGGTGGTGGTGGCGGGATAGTCGGCGTTCCCTTGCCAGCGCCTCGCTCCGCCTGGTGGCATGGGCGCCATGGGGCGGGGCCGACCTGGAGGTCCGACCTGGAGAGAGCCGACCTGGCGGTCGGGGTTCCCGTACCTGCGTCGCGGGCGAGCCGGCGGCGCTTCCTACGCCACTAGGCGGTCGGCTTTGGCGAGTTGGTCCTTGAGCAGGCTGTCCTTCATGCCGGTGTCGAGGAAACTCCAGGGGAGTTCCTCGTCGAGTTCCCGCTTCCGGTAGAGGTAGGCGTCGAGCGAGAGTCCGGCATCCTTGAGGCTGCGGTTCAGGCCGCGTCCGCCCGCGAGCGCGAGGATGACCGGAGCGAGGCGGCGGTCGCCCAGTGCCAGGAGCGCCTGGAGGCGTTCCATGCGCGGGGACTTGCAGTGTGCTTCGACCCCGGCGAGAGCGCCCAACTCGCGTTGCAGATACCGGATCCGCGCGGTCAGCAGCGGAAGCGGCGCCATGGGGCGCCACTGGAAGGGAGTGCCCGGCTTGGGGATGAAGGGATTGACGCTCGCGATGGTGCGGCCGCCGCGCCGTTTCGCCCGCACGAGGTCGCGGATTCGGCGCACCAGCGGGACGATGGCTTCCACGTCGGTGTCGGTTTCGCCCGGCAGCCCCACCATCAGGTAGAGCTTCAGGTTCTCGATTCCCGCGTCGAGCAGGGTCTTCGTCTTGTCCAGGATCTCGTCGTTCGTGACCCGCTTGTGGATCGCCTTCCGCAGCCGGTCGGTGCCGACCTCGGGGGCGATGGCGACCGTCCGCTCCCCGCTCTCGGCGAGCGGCCGGACGAACTCGTCGCGGACATCCTCGAAGCGAATCGAGGAAACGCTGACCCGGAATGCCTGATCCCGGAGATCCGAAACCAGCGGGACGATTTCGCGGTGCGCGCCCACCGCGGTGGAAACCAGGCCGATCCGGTCGGTGTGAGGGCGAGCCATGCGGGCCAGCGCCAGCAGACGCTCCACGTCAAAGGAACGCTTCGGCAGATAGTTGTAGCCGGCCCAGCAGAACCGGCAGAGCGTCGGGCAGCCGCGCGATACCTCGACCAGGAACTTGTCCGACATCTCGGTGTCCTGGGTGAGGATGTAGGTGGCCGGAGGCGGGAACCGCGCATCCTTGCCCATGCGGGCCCGCACCACCCGCGGCGCACCCCGGACGCGGCGGCTGAGCACTTGCCCTTCCGGCGCGTACTCGACCTCGTGGGTGGCCGGTACGTAGAACCCGGACTCTTCGGCAAAACCTCGGAGGCGCTGGTCCCGGGTCTCCGCTTGCAGGATCCCGCTGAGGGTCGGAAGCAGCGCCTCCGCCTCTCCGACTCCGAAGGCGTCGATGAACGGGGCGAGGGGCTCGGGGTTCAGGAAAGTGACCGGCCCGCCGGCGATGACCAGTGGGTCCCGGGCGCTGCGATCCGCCGCCAACGCGGGGATGCCGGCGAGTTGCAGCATCTCGACGAGGTGGATGAGGTCGGGTTCGAAGGTGATCGAAAACGCCACCACATCGAAACCCCGTACGGGACTCCCGCTCTCGAGCGTACGAAGAGGAAGCCCGGTCCTGCGGTATTCGTCCATTTCGGCCCGGTCGGGAAGGAAGAACCGCTCGCTGGTCGTGTCCGGCAACAGATGAAAGAAGCGATGGACGGCCTGAAAGCCCACGTTGGACATCCCGAGCGCGTAGCGATTGGGGTAGCCGACGGCGACCCGGAGTCCCCGTTGGGTATCGCTTGCAGGCGGAACTCCCAGGCCGGCGTCCGCGTCTTCAAGCCAGGTTTCCCGAGCGCGCCTTTTCTCGGCCCGCTCCCTCAGAAGCCGGCTCATGCAGGGGCCGGTGGGGCCGGTGGGGCCGGTGACCGTTCCAGGAACAGGATGCGGGCGCAGACCTCGCAGGCCAGGATCGAGCGTCCCACGTGCATTTCCTCAAGGAGCTGGGGCCGTAGGCGCACGTTGCACCCGGTGCAGCGCTCATCCCTGACGGGCGCCACCGCGATACCGCGGCGGGCCTCGCGGAGTCGCTCGTAGCGGGACGCGATCTCCTCGGAAAGACCGGCAAAGACCGCCGCGCGCTGCTTGCGAAGCTGATCCCGCTTGTCTTCCTGTTGCCGGGCATGGGACCGGATGTCGGTCTTTCGCGTTTCCAGCACGGCGCCCCGATCCTGAAACGTTCGTTTGCTGTCGGCCAGCTTTTTTTCCAACTCGTCAGCCTTTTCCATGAGCTCGAGGATCCGGTCTTCGATCGTCCCGATTCTCGTCTTGGTGTTGGCGATCTGCTTTTGCAGTCCCTTGTATTCGACGTTGCTGCGCGCGCCGAGCAACTGCTCTTCGTACTTGTTGACGTTCGCCTCGGCTTCTTCGAGTTCGGTCTCGGCGTGCCGCCGTTCGGCCGCTGTCTCCTTGAGTTCCTCCTCCACCGCCATCACGTGGGATCGAGCCGCCTCGATCTCGGCGTCAATGCCCTCCAGGGTGCGGGGAACCTGCGCGAGTTCCCGATCGTAGGCGGCGAGCCGTATATCGAAGCCCTGAACTTCCCGGAGCGTCGCCAGCTCGGGGAGCATGGTTAACAGCCCGTCTCGGGGCGCGCGCTGCGCGCGATTCGGAGCAAGCGGACGGACGACCCGCGAACTCCGGGGTAACAGCGGCCGGTGGGCCCACCAGGACTCGAACCTGGGACCAACCGGTTATGAGCCGGCCGCTCTAACCACTGAGCTATGGGCCCGGCCGATCGAAGGGGCCCGGCGCCGCTCATTCGGAGAATTGCCGCAGCTTGCGGGCACGCGCCGGGTGACGCAGTTTGCGGATGGACTTCGTCTCGATCTGCCGAATGCGCTCGCGGGTTACCTCGAACTGTTTTCCGACCTCTTCGAGGGTCTTTTCCTGGAGTCCTCCGAGGCCGAACCGGCTTTCGAGGACGGCTTCCTCGCGCGGGGTGAGGGTCTTCAACACGGCTTCGATGGTTTCCTGAAGCCGCTTGTTGATGACGAGGTCCTGCGGTGAGGGGGCGTTCGGATCCTTGATGAAGTCACCGAGATGGCCGTCGTCGTCCTCGCCGATCGGGGTCTCGAGCGAGATCGGTTCCTGGGCGATCTTCATGACCTTCCGCACCTTGGACGACGTCATGCCCATCCGTTCGGCGATCTCTTCCTGACGCGGTTCGCGGCCGAGCTCCTGCACCAGGCTCCGCTGGGTCCGGTGCAGCTTGTTGATGGTCTCGTGCATGTGCACCGGGATTCGGATCGTGCGGGCCTGGTCCGCGATCGCGCGGGTGATGGCCTGGCGGATCCACCAGGTGGCGTAGGTCGAAAACTTGTAGCCGCGGCGGTACTCGAACTTGTCCACCGCCTTCATGAGGCCGATGTTGCCCTCCTGGATGAGATCCAGGAACTGGAGCCCGCGGTTCGTGTACTTCTTGGCGATGGAAACGACGAGCCGCAGGTTGGCCTGCACGAGGTCCTGCTTTGCCAGTTGGGCGCGTTCCTCTCCCAGGTCGATGTTGGCGACGGCGGCTTCGAGTTCCGGCAGCACTTCCAGCCGTGCCGACTTGAGCTTCTTCGTGGTGCCGAATTCGGACATGACGTGGCCGGCGCGGTCGAGCGTGTCCTGCGCTTCGCGCTGTCGCCGCGTCACGTCGCGGCGGAGTGCGGTCTTGTCTTCGGCCGACACGTCTTCGGAAGCGTCGATCTCCCTCCGGAGAGCGGCGCAAACGTCGATTTCGCACGTCGCCTGGCCCGCCTCTTCGCAAAGGCCCTTGAGTTGTTCCATCCAGCGGCTGAGCAGGCCGTCGGTCGGACGCATGGTCCAGATGACATGGCTCATCTCGATACGCGTGCGGGCGGCGGCGGTTGCCCGGCGCCGATAGTCACGGGTGCGGCGGGCCGCTTTTCGAAGCAGCGACACGCGCCTTCGATACAGCTTGTAGAACGCTTCCAGCCTGGAGATCGCCGCGAGGATCCGTTCGCGATGCTGGTCGTGGCGGATCGTGGTCCCGCCCTCGGCAACCTCGAAGTTCTCGCGAAGCTGCATGGTGTCGGCCTCGATCTGTGGCCGAAAGCCCTCGAGCAGTTGATTGATGATGTAGAGCCGTCTGGTGATCGCCCGCTTGGAACGGTTCTTCCCGCGCTCGATGCGCTTCGAGATCCGGACTTCACCCTCCCGGTCGAGCAGCGGGACGACGCCCATTTCGCGGAGATACATCCGCACCGGGTCGTTGGTGCGCTCGATGGCGCTCGGGGTCAGGTCGAGGGTGGCGCCGCTTTCGTCCCGGGATTTCTCGTATTCCGCTTCGGACTCGAAGATCGGGACACCCCATTCGGTCAGGCTTTCGAGAAACTCCTCGGGAGGGTCGTCGCCCCAGGCTTCCTGAACCTCTTCGGTGAGGAGATAGCCGCGGTCTTTTCCGAGCGCGACGAGCGCCTTGACCTCGTCGGTCTGGGCTTCGACTCCGAAATCACGGAGCAGCTCCAGGTCGAACCCGGGGGTTTCCGCGTGTTCCATGGCCATTCCTTCGGGCGAATCTCGATGCTCAGACGGTGCGCGCTACCGGTTTGGGGTACCGCCGAAAGAGGAGGGGCGCCGGCCCTGTCATTTCCGGCTCCGCACGGGCAAGGTGGAGTGAGGCCGGCGCATCGGGGTTCGCCGGCCTTCGCATTGGGCCGCTTCGCATTGGGCCTGTTCGCATTGGGCCTGTTCGCATTGAGCCTGTTCGCATTGAGCCTGTCGCGCTATCGGACGAAGAAATCCCGCTAACTCTCTGGACAGGTGTTTCCCGGCGGGAACGGACAGCAGGCGCGCGCAAGTTCAAGTCAGTCCGGCGTCCAGCCCGCGCGACTGCCGACCGGGCGGCGCCAAACAGCAACCCGGCACTCTAGCATGTACAAAGCTGTCACCCGTCATGGCCGAACCTGCGCGGGGGGGTCAGCCCTGGTGGCTGTCCGGCGGCAAGGCTTCCTGAATCCGGTCGATCTCCTCGCTGACGCGCTGTAACTGCGACAGGGCGTCGGTGGCTTCGTCGCCACTGCCGCGGGCGGCTGTCCGGAGCTTTGCCTGCTGCTGCCGGAGCTTCAAAACCCGCAGCGCGTCGAGGCAGTCCTTCGGATTCTGCTTTTCGGTGTTGAGGCCCACGGCCTCCATCTGGATCTCGATCAGGAGGCGCTGCCGGTCGGACGCTTCGAGGGCCAGTTCCTTGAGCCGGCCGGCGACCCGGGTGCCGCCGGCGTCCGCCGCCTGCTTCAGATCGAGCAGGATCGACGAACTCGCGAATCCCTCGAGTTCCCCCGGTGCCGCTTGCCGGAGCAGGTCCGCGACCTCGTCGGGTCTGGCATCCGCCCAGCGGATCAGGTCACGCTCGGCGGGGGTGGGTGACCTCCGGGGCGGAGCTGGCGGGGGCGGACTGCCGGGCGGTCCGCCACCTTGGGCCCGCGGCCTTCCGCCCCGGGGCCGGCTCCGGAGCCGCGCCATCTCTTCCCGGGCGCTCTCCAGCGAGAAACCGAGCGGCCCGGCGGCTTCGCCGAGCCATTCCTCCCGGTCGAGAGGGCTTGGCGCCCGGGCGATGATCTCGATGACCGCCCGGGCGGCGGCCGCCCGGCCGCCGGCGGCGGCGGAATGGGCTTGCTGGAGCGCCTCCTGGACGAGGAATTCCACGAACGCCGGAGCCGTCCGCATCGCCTCCCGAAAGTTGGCGGCGCCTTCTTCGCGGATGACATCGTCAGGGTCGCGCCCGCCGGAAAGGGGAGCCACCCGCACCCGGAGTTGCGCCTCGAGCAGGATCGGCAGGCTCGCGAAGGTGGCGCGTCTTCCCCCGGCGTCGGCGTCGAAGGCGAGCACGATGTCCTTGGCCTGGGACGCCAACAGCTTCGCGTGGTCGGGCGTGAGGGCGGTGCCGCACACGGCCACCGCACCCGCAATTCCCGCCTGCCAGGCCGACAGGCAATCGAAATACCCCTCGAACAGGATGGCGGTGCGCTCGCGGCGGATGGCGCTCCGCGCGCGATGCAAGCCGTAAAGGACGGAACGCTTCCGATACACGGGGGTGTCGGGACTGTTGATGTATTTCGGCTCCGACCCGTCGAGGCTCCGGCCGGCGAAGCCGGCGGCGCGCCCCTGGCCGTCAAGAATGGGAACGATGAGGCGGTTCCGGAAGAAGTCCCGGTGTCCGCCGCGGGGGGCCTCCCGCGTGAGTCCGGCTTCGATCAGGGTCGCGCGCGTGATCCCGGACTTTTCGAGGGTGGTCGTGAGGTCGTCCCAGCGGTCCGGGGCGAATCCCAGGCCGCACTCGGTGATCGTGCTTTGGGTGATGTCACGCTTCTTGAGATAGGCGCGCGCCCGGGCGCCGGCCTCGTTCCGCAGGGCGCGCTGGTAGTAGTCGAGCGCTTTGCGGTTGGCGGCCCGGAGCTTTTCGTCGCGCGACGCCTTCCTGGGGTCGGCTTCGGGAATCGGGATCCCGGCACGGCGCGCCAGGTGGTTGAGAGCCTCGGGAAAGGAGAGGCCTTCGCGCTTCATCAGGTAACCGAAGACGTCGCCGCTCTCCTTGCAGCCGAAACAGTGGAAGAAACCGCGTTCCGCGTTGACGTGGAAGGACGGGGCCGTCTCGTTGTGGAACGGGCACAGCCCGGTGTAGCGCCCGGGTCCCGCCGGGCGAAGCGCCACCGCCTCCCCGATCACGTCGACGATGTCGCTCGATTCGCGAACCTGCTCCCGAAACGCCTCCCGCTCCACCATCGGGTCAGGATACCGAGGGCGGACCGATCGCGGACGGGGCTACTCCTCCGCGTCCGAAGTCACACGCCTCCGGTGGGGGCCATGCCGACCAACCGTTCGAAGTCCGTGTCCGCCGATTCAAGCCCGGCGCCGTGCCGGCGGATCTTCGGATGGCCGCAGCAAATGAATCCATGACGACCGTGTCAATCAGGATCAACGGAATCCTCCCGGCGCTCACGCGGGTTCCACCACAGGCTGCTAGTAGAGCCCGAGGAACAGTTGCAGACCCTCGTCAATGGCCCGAATCTCGTCGGGGGAGACTTTTCCGAAGAGCCGGCGAATGCGTCGCTTGTCCACAGATCGCACCTGGTCCGTCAACGCCCAGGACACCTGGAGGAGACCGCTGGCGCCCGGGCGGAGCAACGGGTAGAGGGCGCCCTCGCCAGCCCTTCGAGAAACGGGCACCACGGCGACCAGGGGGAAGCGCGCTTCCGCCACCACCTCGGCATCACTCACCAGGACTGAGGGTCGGACTCCGCGCTGTTCATGTCCCAGCGTGGGATCAAGGTCCACCAGGACAACCGAGCCACGATCAGGGCTCAAGGCTTGTTCGTCTCCCAGCCGCTACCGTGGTTCCACCGAACTGGTTCTCCACCCTCAAGATGGACCATTTCGGCGACGCTCTCGTCAGGCAGCGACGAGGCCCACTCATCGAATCCGGCGTCTGCCAACGCGGTTGCCTCCTCGTGAGGGTTTTCGAGCGAGCGGCGAAGGGCTTCCCGGCGCCGATGGCGAAGCTCTCGCCGTATCGCCTCCAACACAAAGCGGCTTCGGTTGCGCGCCTCGCGATCGACTTCAAGGACCACGGCTTCGGGAAGGGTGATGGTGACGCGCTGCATCACAAGAATCTTACTCTGAGTATGAGAATGCCGCCTCGTTCCATCGAGTCAGCCGGAACATGCAGAAGCGAGCGCCCGCATCTCCCCCCAAGCGACGTGCCACACTCCCCCGCCGATGAACGATGAATCCCTGAGCCGCCTGCTGAACGACGTCGCTTCCGGCGAGGTGACGCCTCAGGAAGCGGAGCAGCGGCTGCGCTTTCCTTTTGAAATGGTCGGCGAGGACGGCAAGGCGCCTTTCGCGCGTCTCGACCACAACCGGGAACTCCGCCGGGGTTTCCCCGAAGTGGTGCTGGCCGAGGGAAAGACCACGGATCAGGTCGTCGCGATCGTTCGAGCGCTCTCGGAAACGGCCGGGCAGACCCTCGTGACCCGCATTTCGCCGGAAGCGGCGCGCGCCGTTGTGACGGACATCCCGGGTGCGGTCTGGCGGGAGGAGGCCAGGGCGGTGGTGGTTTCCCGCACTTCGCCCTCGCCGACGGGCGCCCGAATCGGGGTGGTTTCGGCGGGGACTTCGGACATCCCGGTCGCCGAGGAGGCGGCCCTCACCGCGGAGCTCATGGGCGCCGAGGTTCGCCGGACCTTCGATATCGGCGTCGCCGGCATCCAGCGGCTGCTCACCGAAGCGTCGGGGTTCCGCGCGCTTCACGCGCTGGTGGTGGTCGCCGGCATGGAAGCGGCGCTGGCTCCGGTGGTTGCGGGTCTCGTTCCGTGCCCGATCATCGCCGTCCCCACCTCAACCGGGTACGGAGCTTCCTGGGGAGGCCTCACCGCGCTGCTCTCGCTGCTCAACAGTTGCGCACCGGGGGTCACCGTCGTCAACATCGACAACGGCTTCGGCGGTGGCTACGCCGCCGCTCTGGCGGTGGCCCATTTCCGCCGCCTGGAGTCGGAGCGGGAGGGCTAGCCCGTGTTTCTCATCCGCACAAGGGAACGCCGACCTCCGGCCAGTTGCTGTGAAAATGCAGTCGCGCGCGGGAACCCCACCGGTCCAGATGGTGCCGGCCGCAAGGGACATCCGGAAGTGGAAGACGGTGCGGAACTCACGTTGGCATGGCGCAGCGTCATCGGCGCTGGTTTCGCGCTCCCGCGCGATGCCGGTCGGAGGCCCCCACCGGGAGAACTGGCCGGCGCTCCACGTCCCCGCGCTTCTTCGCGGTTGGCGATGCGTGATCTCGCTGCGCGTCGCGCAGCGGTGCGGGTGTGAACGCCCCCACCGGGAGAACTGGTCGGCGTTCCCGGGCCTGTGCGCCAACCGCTCTGTCGAGGGCTCGGCGCAACTTTCTTCGTCAACAGGTTGCGATTTTCGAGGGTGCGGTTCGGGCCGTGAGGGTTTTGCCACAGGCTGTTAAGGCTCCCGGCGGGGGCGCCCGAAGAGGAAGGCGGCCAGCGGAACCGGAAGGTATTCCGCGATCCGGACCCACGCGGGCAGCGTCCAGTCGAGTCCCACGGGGACGTTCCAGAAGGCGTGGTAGCTGAGCGCCACGGTCAGCGTCAGCGCCAGGCCGCCGGCCAGCAGTCCGCGGCGCTCGGGATAGAGGACGAGGAAGGGGAGCGACCACAGCAGGTACCAGGGGTGGGCTACCGGCGAGAGAAGGAAGGCGGCTCCCGCCAGGCTGCCGATCGCGAGCCCCGGGGGGCAGCGCCGGATGACCAGGACCGCACCCAGCACCAGCAGCGCCGCGAACGCCGCCGGGCGCGCGGCGTCCCCGAAGACGGCTTCCAGTGGGGAGAACAGGCTGTCGTTGAAGCGCCAGTGGCGGGCGTAGTGCCAGAGGCTCGCCCCGAACTCCTGGAATCTGGCGGCGACGCCGTCCGCCAGCCGCTCCGGCGTCAGGAAGGGCAGCAGGGCGACGAGAACCACGCCGCCCGCGACCCCCAGCGCCGCCAACCGGCGACGGCGATCCCCGGCCTCGCGCAGCACGAAGGGGATGAGCACGAACCCCGCGAACTTGGTCATTCCCGAGAGCGCGGCGAGCGCGGCGCCGCCCGCCGCCCGGCCCCGTTCGAGCGCCAGGACGGCCAGCATGAGGAGGGTTACCGCGAGGGCGTCGCCGTGTCCGCTACCGGCGATCTCGGTGAGCGCCAGTGGATTCCAGGCGTAGGCCGCAACCAGCAGGGGATTCAACCCGCGTCGCCGGAGAAGTGCGATCAGGGCCACGATCAACGCCGCTTCGGCGAGGAGGAGCGCTGCCTTCAGGGCCATGACGCTCGGCGAGATCCAGCCCACGGCGGCGGCGAAGAGCTGGGCGAACGGCGGATAGATGGCGGGCAGCATCCAGTAACCGACCCGCTCCCGCAGTTCCGGGTGGGCGGCCGCGAGCTCGGCCAGCCCCGGATCGTCGGGCGGCTGCGCCCAGGGGTCCTTGCCCTCGAGCACCACCTGCGCTTCCCAGGCCATCCGGTACACGTCGCCCGAGAGCGTGGGTGTCGTGGGCAGGAGCAACGCGCGGCTGAGCGCCGCGGCGACCAGCACGATCAGGAGCTGCCGCCGTCCGGGAGAGCTCTTTCCGCCAAGGGCTGAGCTGACCACGAGCAACAGCGGGACGAACAGCAGGGCGTGGACTCCGAAGTGCCACCAGAACCCGGCGGCGCTCCCGAGAACCGAGGCGAGCGCGCCCGCCAGCAGAACGTGGACTCCCCCGAGTCCCGCCAACGATCGCCAGTTCATGCGGCGGGGAGTATGGAACGCCGGCCGGTTCTCCCGGTAGGGGTCTCCAGGCCGGCAGCGGTCCGTCCGCGGCGGGGCGAATCCGCGACCCGCCGGCCCGGGTGGGGCGTCGCTACCGAGGGGGATCCCGCCCCGCGGGACCGCGAACTCTCGGGCCCCCCACGGGCCAGCAGAGTCACAATGCACTTCCTTGTCCCTCGCCGATGCCGTCCTGACCACCTATTTCGTCGTCCTGCTGCTGCTCTCGATCTACGGCTCCCATCGTTACGTGCTCGTGTACCGGCTCAGCCGCTACGGCGCCCGGGCGGGAGCGGCCGCCGAACGGATGCGGATGCGCGGAGCTCCGCTTCTCGAGCGCGAGCCGCCGGCGGTGCTCATCCAACTTCCGGTGTTCAACGAGCGCTACGTGGTCGAGCGGTTGATCCGCGCGGTGGCGGCGCTCGACTATCCGCGCTCACGCCTCAGCGTGCAGGTGCTCGACGACTCGACGGATGACACCGGGACGATCGCCGACCGGGTGGTGGCGGAATGCGCGGCCGCCGGGCTCGATATCCGCCGCATCCACCGGACCGACCGCCGGGGCTTCAAGGCCGGGGCTCTGCAGGTGGGTCTCGACGCGTCGGACGCGCCGTTCGTGGTGATCTTTGACGCCGATTTCGTTCCCAAACCCGACTTCTTACAGGAGGCGCTCCCGTATCTGCTCGGCGACGAGCGGACCGGCCTCGTCCAGGCCCGCTGGGACCATCTGAACCGCGACTACTCGCTCCTCACCGACGTCCAGGCCATTCTCCTGGATGGGCACTTCATGACCGAGCACGGCGGGCGCCACGTCTCGGGTTGCTTTTTCAACTTCAACGGCACGGCGGGAATCTGGCGGCGGGCGGCGATCGAGGACGCCGGAGGCTGGGAAGGGGACACGCTGACCGAGGATCTCGACCTCTCCTACCGGGCTCAGCTTCGGGGGTGGCGATTCGTGTTCGTGCCCGAGATCGCAGCCCCGGCCGAGCTTCCGGTCTCGATGAACGCCTTCAAGGCGCAGCAGCGCCGCTGGGCTCAGGGATCGCTCCAGACCGCCCGGAAGTTGCTGCCGCAAATCCTGGCCTCCCCGCTGCCGCTGCGCGTCCGCGCGGAGGCGTTCTTCCACCTCTCGAGCAACCTTGCCTATCCGTTGATGGCGGTGCTGAGCCTGCTCATGGCGCCGGTGCTCTTCGCCCGGGTAAGCACCGGACTCCGGGAAATGGCGCTCCTCGACATTCCGATATTCGCCGCCGCCACCCTCTCGGTGGTGTCCTTCTATTCCTTTTCCCAGAGCCGGCTGCTCCGGCTCCAGCCGCTGGGCAAGCGGGAGGGGCTCTGGCGCCGGGTGCGGGGAATTCCCCTGGCGCTCGCCGTGGGCATCGGCATCTCGTTCAGCAACGCGGCCGCGGTGCTTGCCGGCGTGGTGGGCCGGCCGACCCCTTTCGTCCGGACGCCCAAGTACGGCATTGCCCAGACAAGTGACAAGACAAGTGACAACTGGCGCGGCAAGTCCTACCGGATGCCCGCCGGCGCCATCCCGGCGCTGGAGTTCGGTCTGGGACTCGTGATGGCGGCCGCCACCCTCTACGCCGTCGTCGAAGGAGTGGCGGCCTCGGCGCCCTTCCTCCTGTTGTTTGCGTCGGGTTACCTCTATGTCGGAGGGTGCTCGCTCCTCGAGTCGCGCCGTTCCCACCCCGGCAAGATTTCGGTGACTGGATGAGCGCCCTGTCCGAGCGCGCCCTCTTCTTCGGGGCCGGGCTGGTGTTCGGGGTCCTGGTCGGATTCCTGGTCTCCGGGTCCTCCGGACCGCAGGCGCCCGCGGCGCCCCCTCCCGCGCCGGAGCCGGCACCGGCGGAAGTGGCCGCCGCTCCCGAGGCGCGACCCGTGAACCCGGATGCCCTCGAGGCTCTCCTCGACGCGGTCAAAGCGCGGCCCGAGGATCCGGCGGCGCGCGCCGCGGTCGGAGAGCTGTACCTGGACGCGCGGGATTTCAGCGAGGCGGTGTACTGGCTCCAGCAGGCGCGAAACCTCGACCCGTCGGACCTCGACATCCGGAGCCGCGTGGCGTTTGCCCAGCTCGGGGCCGGGGACGTGGCCGCGGCCGTCGCGGCCTTCGAGCGCGTGCTGGAAGAAGACCCGGAACACTTCGAGAGCCTGGTCGCCCTCGGCCAGGTGCGCCTCTTTGCGGAACAGGATCTGGAAGCCGGTATCGAGCTCTGGGAGCGCGCGATCGCCGCCGCGCCCGGTTCGCCCGAGGCGGCGGCGCTCCGGGCCCAGATCGAGTCGCTGCGGACAGCACACCCGTAGGTCGCCCCGGTCCTCCCGGTGGGCGCCCGGCCCGGCGCAGCCTCGCGGTGGGGCGCCCGGCCCGCCCGCCACTAAGATCAGGGCCCGGGCATGGTGCGTTTCCTCCAGATCCTTCTCGCCCTCTTCGCGGCGCGCCTGGTGTGGAAAGTCGTTCGGGCTCTGTTCAGCCGGCCCAAGAGCCCGTCTGCGAGCCCGCCTCCGACAAGTGCGGGCGGGGCCGAGCTGCGCGGCCGGGTGGTGGGATGCGAGCGGTGCGATCTGCACGTCCCCGAAGAACGGGCGGTCATCCGGGACGGCCGGACGTTCTGCTCGGAGGCTTGTGCGAACGCGGGGCTCCAGGGTTGATTGGGCCGGTGACGCTGCTTGCAACGTCCGGTTGGCAAGTGGAAAACTGCTGGTTGTGATGACCCGTAACGGGAGGAAGGGCCCTGCGATTAACGCCGTGATCCTGGACAGCGATACTTCGTTCGTCGCGGAGTGCCTGGAGGTCGGCGTCGTCACGCAGGGCAGGACCCTGGACGAAACGCTCGCCAACCTCAAAGACGCTCTGAAGCTTCATCTTGATCGCGACGAGCTGACGCGCCTCGGCCTTCCTTGTGTGCCGCGTCTGGTCGTGAAATATGAAACGACGGCCTTCACGGCCTGACGCCCCGCCCTCGGCGGCTCACTTCTCCACGCGGAAGTCGTTTCGGTACCCCGCATGCCTCGTGGCGGGCGTATTCCCGGTAGTACTCCTCGCCGCCTCGCCCGCGTCGTCCCAGATCGTGCTGCGGGACGTGGCAACGGGGGCCGGAGTCGACTTCCAGCACCAGCGGGGCGCCCGCGGCGACTGGCATCCGGTAGAGACGATGGGCTCTGGCTTGGCGGTGCTCGATTACGACGGCGACGGTGCGCCGGACCTCTTCTTCGTGCAGGGCGGGGAAGTGCCCGGGACGGGCGGGCCGCCGGGGCTGGTGGGCGCGCTCTACCGCAATGAAGGCGACGGACGTTTTCGGGATGTAAGCGAGCCCGCCGGGTTCGGGATTCCGGCCCCCGCCGAGGGATTCGGCATGGGTGCGGTGGCCGCCGATTACGACAACGACGGGGACGCCGACCTGCTGGTGACGCGGGTGGGAACGGACCTTCTCTACGAGAATCGGGGAGACGGGACGTTCGGGCTCCAGGGCGCCGGGCTCCAGGCGGCGGGTTGGAGCGCGAGCGCCGCTTTTTCCGATCTCGATGGGGACGGTGACCTCGATCTCTTCGTGACGCACTACCTCGCCTGGTCTCCGGCGAACAACCCGGAATGCGCGCGGATGGTGTCCGGCGAGCGGGTCCGGTCCTATTGCCTCCCCGACGCCTTCTCGGGGGTGCCGGATCTGCTCTACGAAAACCGCGGCGACGGCTCGTTCCGCGACGTTTCCGAAGCTGCCGGAGTGGGGCTCCTGACCGGCAAGGGACTCGGCGTCCTCGCCGCCGACCTGATCGGGGACCCGCTTCCCGACCTCTACGTCGCGAACGACACGGTCCCCAACTTCCTCTTCGAAAACCTGGGCGGACTCCGTTTCCGGGAACGGGGCCTGCCGGCCGGCCTCGCCTACGACGGAGACGGGAATGCCCTCGCCGGGATGGGGATCGCGGCGGCGGACATCGAATCCGACGGGGACCTCGATCTGTTGGTCACGAACTTCCAGGGCGAGGCGAACAACCTCTACGTTTCCGACCGGCACGGGGTGTTCCGCGACGTTTCCTTTCTTTCCGGAGTGGGGCGGCCGTCGCTCGACTGGCTGGGGTTCGGCGCCGTGTTCGCGGACCTCGACAACGACGCCGCGCCGGATCTGTGCATCACGAACGGGCATGTCCTCGACAACGCGCCGCTTCTCTACCCGGGAACGGAATACCGCCAGCGGGACGTCTGCTTCCGAAACCTGGGCGGTTCGTTCGAACCGGTGGCGCTCGGGCTGCCGCCGGCGGTGGGCCGGGGCCTGGTGGCCGCGGACTTCAACGCCGACGGCCTGCTCGATCTCGCGGCCTCCCGCTCGGGCGGCCGCGCCGCGCTCCTCCAAAACGGCTCGGACCCGGCTCCGCGGGCCGTGCTGCGGCTGGTGGGACGGACGTCCAACCGCGACGGGGTCGGCGCCGAGGTGGTGGTGGAGCGTGCCGGGAAGCCGCAGCGCGCCGTGGTCACCGCCGGCTCGAGCTACCTGTCGTCCGGTGCGCGCGAAGTCTGGATCGGTCTTGCTCCCGGAGTGCCCGACTCGGTTAGGGTGCGCTGGCCGACGGGAGCCGAACAGTCGGTGCCGGTAGACGGGGCGGGCGCGTTCCGGGTCGTCGAAGAAACCCCCGCGCCTCGCGACTGAAGGGACAAGAAGGGAGAAGGGAGAAGGGAGAAGAAGATGCGCTCAAGGCGACTCATTCAGGCGGTGGACCTGCATGCCGCGGGCGAACCCGGGAGGGTGATCGTCGGTGGCGTCCCCGATGTCCCCGGCGAGACGATGTTTCGGAAGATGCAGTACCTGGAGCGCCACGCCGACGGCCTCCGCAAACTCATGCTCCGGGAGCCCCGGGGCTATCCGGCGGCCAACTGCAACCTGGTGCTGCCTCCCACCCATCCCGATGCGGACGCCGGCTTCGTGATCATGGAGCAGACCGAGTACCCGCCGATGTCGGGGACGAACACCATCTGCACCGTCACCGCGCTCATCGAGACCGGCATGGTGCCGGCGGTCGAGCCGGTGACCGAACTCACCCTGGAGACCCCGGCGGGGCTCATCCAGGTGCAGGCAAGCGTCGAGGGCGGCAAGGTGACCCGGGTGACTCTCGAGAACGTGCCCGCCTTCCCCGCCCATCTGGGAGCGAAGATCGAGGTGCCGACCTTCGGCGAGGTCGAGGTGGACGTCTGTTGGGGGGGCATGTTCTACGCGATCGCCGACGCGGCCCGCTTCGGGCTCCGCATCGCGCCGGAACACGGGCGCGAACTGGCCCGGGTCGGGGCGATGGTGAAACAGGCGGCGCGCGAACAGCTCGAAGCGGTCCACCCGGAAAACCCCGAGATCCGTCAGGCGAGCATCGGGCAGCTCACCGGGCCCTTCGACCCCGAAACCCGGACCGCCGCGAACGCGGTGTCGGTGGCCGTGGGCGAACTGGACTGGAATCGTCCCGAGACCTGGACCGGCGCGCTGGACCGCTCCCCCTGCGGGACGGGGACGTCCGCCCGGATGGCGGCGCTCCACGCGCGGGGTTTGCTCGGGATCGGCGAGGACTTCCATCACTTCGGACCGGTGGGGACCGAGTTCGTGGGGCGCCTGATCCGGACCACGACGGTAGGCGGGGTCCCGGCAGTGGTCCCGACGATCAGCGGGACCGCCTGGATCACGGGGATCGCCCAGTACTCCGTGGATCCATCGGATCCCTTCCCGGAGGGCTTCACGGTCGGGGATATCTGGTAGGAGGGCGGAGCCGTTGGAGTTTGGCGGAGATGTTTCCAAAGCGGGGACGCTCTGAGGGAAAGCGGCATCCGTTAGGAAGCGGAACCCACCTGCTACCTCCCGGTCCACACCGGCCAGGCGACTTGGTGCTTGCCGCGCCTCAGGCGGGGTACCAGACCGTTACGACGTGCGGCTCCGAGCCGCCATCGCTAGGCGTGGAAACGCGCAGTAGGCTTGACGGCTGCATAAGCTGATGTGCGATATACCGATCATCCACTATGGGAGAAAACAAGAGAGCCTTGCCTAGGAAGTCAACTCTCTCGTCCACGCGCTGGAGCGCAACGCCACATGCGTGATAAGACCTCCCTGACGTGAGCAGCACAAAGCCATCACTCATGAGACGTCGGCATATGCTGGCAACGAGCCGCGTGTTTGCCTCGGACGGAGTAATCCTAAAGTCCATGAACGGCAAATGCGCACCCTCATTTCCAAGATCGACCTGTGAGTCCAGGGCGACTAGTGACGCGCCGTTCCTGGAAAGCTCCTCGAGTTCACCCCGTTCTAACTGGGTGCGAGTGAGATCGTAGGATGGACCGATGTCCTGGTGGTACAACGCTGCCTCTAGCAGGTCGTCTGGAACGGACTGACTCTGTTGAATTGTCAACATCACCGCTTGCCAAAACGGGACGTCTGCCCGCTCGCGGCGTTTCATCGCTGCGTCAACCAGTGTCTGACTAGACGGGCTTGTCGGCAAACGCCGTTGGAGGCTCGGAGGTGGGCTGTAGCATCGAACCCTGGCGACCCGCACCCTTTCGTGCGCGAGAATCAGGTCACGATACGTTGAGGCCGCTACTGCGCCCAGGGCCTTTTCACCATCGATGCGATACGTAGGTAGCTGCATCGATTCCCCTAGTCCGGGATGAGTGGCCTCACTGCCCGTTCAATCTTCCGGAACCGGTCGTATGTGAAGCCTTGAATTCGATCCTTCGTTCCATCGTGAAATGAGGCGAACCCGACACTGCCGATAGGCACCGGACGACCAGGGAGAGGGTCCTCGACGCCACGCACTACGAGCGCTGTGACCTCCGGGACGGAATTGCGCCAAGCATACGAGAATCGCGTATTGCCCTCTATTACGATCAACTGGTCATTCCAGACCTCCAGAACCGGAGGCGTGACGATTGAGGTGCCTCTTCCATCGCACGTGAGCTCTGCCGGACCAAACAGCGGGACCTCTCCGTGTTCATAGAGTTTCCTTAATGCGTGGACTTGCTTGCTCTTATACCTCCGAATACGGTGCACCATTAGTTGTGTCGCCTCCGTTGGAACACGTTCCAACCGGATACGGACGTTGCCACCAGAGTACTGCCGCACACCGCGCTTGAGTGCTCTAATGATTGGGCCAGCGTCAGCCTTGGCGAGCCTAAGTGATGGCACCGGCTGATTACCCGAGCCTGACAGTACAGACTGCCTAATCGATGAGACCGCCACAGTGTGTGTGGGTCCCGCATAGACTGTCGCGAAGGGGCCCAACGTGCTGTCCGACCCTCTCAAGACAAATGCTGACTGCTGACTACGGTCATTTCGGCAGAGAACGAACACTTCGTGGGCGATCGACGGCGTGTCGCACAAGTGAGCGCCGAGTCTTGACAGGTTTGTTCGCCGTTGCATTTCCTTCAACGCAAACTCAGATGTCCCGGATATTGGGGGCAGGATCACCCTCACCTGTGCGCCCTCCCTTCGCCATGCTGCGAATGTCGGGAAGAGATCCCAGTACCACTTTGTACTCCGACAGGAGACGACGAGCTCAGTACCGGGGTCGGATGCTTCTCGGACAAGAGCATCGTATAGTTCATCTTCCGTCCAGACGTGTGTCTTCTTGGCATGGCCCCCGCGTACTTGGCGTGCCTCGTCACCAAAAAAGCCAAAGACCGCTTTGCGTCCAGATTCGCACAAATCTGTTTTTTGCTTTTCTGATAGTTCGAAGTCTGTGGCCCTCACACCATGTGTCGGAATACCGATTGCGCTTACATCCGGTTGAAGGGAACTCTGAATGTCCCACGACCCAGATACGGACGTGTTCAAGAGTTGCTTACACAAAGAGATGGGCGACCAGTCGCGTACCGGAACGGCGTCATCTGTGAGGCAGAATGCCAGAATTGGTTCTTCGTTTAGGGTGCCGTCGCCGTCGTTCTGGAAGAAGACGAAGGCCGGAATATTGCTTAGTATGCCGCCGTCCGCGTAGAGAGTAGTTCCTTCGGCGACGGGTTCGAAAACCAACGGAAGGGAACACGAACATCGTACGGCGAAACTTACGGAGGTACCGGGAGTTGTCGACGAACTCCAGATCTTGGGCCGACCGGCCGAAAGATCTGCCGCAACGACCCATGTGGGTAACAGCAAGTCGGAGAAGCGGATCGGACGTTGAGCCGTCGGGAGCAATTCGAAGAGGCGCGCGTCGATCCAGGACTGGAGTCCTCGTGAGGAATACCTACCGCCGAGAAAATAGGCGGTGCCTATTGTCGATAGGTGGCCACTGAGGAAAGGCAAGAGCATTCGTGCCAACGGCCGGCGGAACGGTGTTTTGAACATCCCTTCCGGAGGTTCGAGAAGAGAGGCGAGCGGCAGTTTCTTGAGATGTTCCAGCAGATACTGAGGAGTTGCACCGGCACCGATGAGCGCCGCAATGGCGGCTCCGGCTGATGTTCCTGCAACCTGGACTAGCTCGACGCCGCACTGCACGGCCGCTTCGTAGGCTCCGATGTGTGCTATTGCTCGGGAACCACCACCTTCGAACACACCCCGGCATCTCTTGAATTGGGTGGTAGAAGGAGCATCCACGACAGTCAGTTTCGGCACCAGATACCCGCCATGCATCCATGGGCGGCGAACATCGGTCTTCTAGGCGCAGTTTAGTGGCGAGGCGGCGGTACGGGTTTGTCTACAGGCGTGTGGTCACAAGAACGTTGCCAAACGGATCTAGCGACGCGATTTCGGGGTACGCCGGAAACGGACATTGGCAGGGCCGGCCCCGGTGACTATTGAACTCAGCACCGTCGCTACCGGAGGGTGCCCTGCGGTTCGGCCGCACACCGGGCGGGGGCGAGTGGCGTGAGATTGAGTGATGCGGACGCCGGCTTCGTGATCATGGAGCAGACCGAGTACCCGCCGATGTCGGGGACGAACACCATCTGCACCGTCACCGCGCTCATCGAGACCGGCATGGTGCCGGCGGTCGAGCCGGTGACCGAACTCACCCTGGAGACCCCGGCGGGGCTCATCCAGGTGCAGGCAAGCGTCGAGGGCGGCAAGGTGACCCGGGTGACTCTCGAGAACGTGCCCGCCTTCCCCGCCCATCTGGGAGCGAAGATCGAGGTGCCGACCTTCGGCGAGGTCGAGGTGGACGTCTGTTGGGGGGGCATGTTCTACGCGATCGCCGACGCGGCCCGCTTCGGGCTCCGCATCGCGCCGGAACACGGGCGCGAACTGGCCCGGGTCGGGGCGATGGTGAAACAGGCGGCGCGCGAACAGCTCGAAGCGGTCCACCCGGAAAACCCCGAGATCCGTCAGGCGAGCATCGGGCAGCTCACCGGGCCCTTCGACCCCGAAACCCGGACCGCCGCGAACGCGGTGTCGGTGGCCGTGGGCGAACTGGACTGGAATCGTCCCGAGACCTGGACCGGCGCGCTGGACCGCTCCCCCTGCGGGACGGGGACGTCCGCCCGGATGGCGGCGCTCCACGCGCGGGGTTTGCTCGGGATCGGCGAGGACTTCCATCACTTCGGACCGGTGGGGACCGAGTTCGTGGGGCGCCTGATCGGGACCACGACGGTTGGCGGGGTCCCGGCAGTGGTCCCGACGATCAGCGGGACCGCCTGGATCACGGGGATCGCCCAGTACTCGGTGGATCCATCGGATCCCTTCCCGGAGGGCTTCACGGTCGGGGATATCTGGTAGGAGTGGGCGGGGCCGTGGTGCTCGCCCGGTGTACGCCCCACGTGAGGGTGGAAGGCGAGACCTTCGTCGGCCTCGGGCGGCCGATGCCGGTCGGAGGCCTCCACCGGAAGGAACCCACATGATCGGGTCGGTCCGTTCACCCCTACCGCATGAGGTGGTGCGGGACTCACGTTGGCTGGGCCCGGCGTCATCGGTGCAGGTTTCGCGCTCCCGCGCGATGCCGGTCGGAGACCGGCGCTCCAGCCGTCCTGCCTTTGAGGGGTACGCGCCGAGAAGGGAGCCATCCTGCCGGTTGGGGTCTGCGCCGCCGCGGCCCTGCGGGCCGCTGTGCCGGGCCCCACCGGGAGGACTGCCCAGAGGTCGGCGTTCCCTTGCCTGCGGGACGTGGTGCCGGGGTGAACAGCGGCGCTCCTGCTGCCGCGCGCGCGTTGCGCGGGTTGGCGATGCGCGATCTCACTGCGCTTCGTGCAGCGGTCCCGGCCAGTTCTCCCGCTGCCGGCGTGAACACTGGCGCTCCGCTCAACATGCCGGTTTTGGGGGCCGCGCGGCGCGGGGGACTACAATCGCCGGTTACCCATCGGGGCAGCAGCAGGAGGATCCTCTACGGCCATGGCAAACACGATTCGTCTCTCTGCCGGCAGGCTTTCTGACCGGCTCTTTTTCTTTGGTGCGCTGATGTGCGCCGGGGTCTTGCTCGCCGGGTCCGCCACGGCGCAGGAACCTGCGGAGCTCGTGGTGGATCCGCCGGAACTGACGCTTGAGGTCGGGAAGAGCGCCCAGCTCACCGCCACCGTCAAGGATGCCGACGGAAACACGCTCGAGCGCGGCGTCGTCTTTTTCTCCCGCGCCCGGCGGTTCGTGGGAGTGAACCCCGCGGGGATGGTGGAAGCCCACCGGCCGGGGGACCAGACCCTGATCGCGATGGTGCCGGCGAACCCGGACGCCATGGACCGGCGCGCCGAGCCGGCGCTCATGGTCGAGATCGCGGTGCGGGTGCCGTGGCCGCCCCTCGCGAGCGTCGAGATCGCGGCGCTCCCGGCAAACCTCTACGCCGGCACTTCGCTCCGGGTCAGCGCTCTCGCCCAGGACACTTCCGGCGCTGAGCGCAAGCCCGACTTCGGGTGGTCCTCGAGCGACGCTTCGGTGGCGACCGTCAGCGAGCACGGAGTGCTCATGCTGCTGGGCGAAGGCTCCGCGACGATCTCGGCGAGCGCCGAATCGGTGAGCGGCGAGGCGGCGATCTCGGTGAGCGCCAACCCGGCGGTTCGTCTCGACGTCTCCGCGAGCGAAGGGGAAGTGCGGACCGGCGACGTGGTCTGGTTCAGCGCCCGCGCCCTCGACGCGAGCGGCAACGAAGTCCCGGACTATCCCCTGCAGTACGCGGTTTCCACTCGCACGCCCGACACCCTGGTGGCGCCGGGTGCGGCCGCCTTCGTGGAGCCGGACGGCGCCTTCGTGGCCGAGCGTCCGGGGCTCCACACGGTGGTGGTCTCCGGAGGATCCTTCACCGCGCGGGAGACGATCCGCGCCACCGCCCGGAACGTGAAGAAGGACTGGGAAGTCGTGGGCCGGGGGCCGGTCCGTGACCGCCACACCTCGGACCTGTGGGTCTGGGAAGGCGTTGACGGCCGGGATTACGCGATCACCGGAACCTGGGGAGCCGACGGGCACGCCTACTTCTGGGACGTGACCGATCCGTCCAGCATCCATCTGGTGGACACCGTGCGGGTGGACGCCCGCACGGTCAACGACGTCAAGGTCTCGCCCGACGGGAAGTTCGCGGTCCTCAGCCGCGAGGGAGCCTCGAACCGGAAGAACGGGCTGGTCGTGCTCAATGTCGAAAACCCCACGAACGGGGTGAAGATCATCGCGCGCTACGACGATCAGTTGAGCGGGGGCGTCCACAACGTGTTCGTGGCTGAGAACCACATCCTGGCGCTTTCCGCCGGGCGCCGCTACGACATCCTGAACGCCGAGGATCCGACGAACCCCTACCGGGTCGGACGTTTCGAGATGGACACCCCGGGTCACGGCATCCACGACGTCTGGGTGCAGGACGGCATCGCCTGGTCCTCGAACTGGACCGACGGAGTGGTCGCGGTGGACATCGGCGGCGGCGGCCAGGGCGGCGCCCCCAACAACCCGGTGATGATGGGGAGCTTCAAGTACCCGAACGGCTGGAACCACGCGGGCTTCCCCTACCGGAGCGAGTCCACCGGCAAGCTGCTGGTGTTCGCCGGGGACGAAAGCTTCCCCTGGAGCTTCGACCCCGACGGGAAGCTTCCCGACCGGGCCGCCGGCTGGATCCATATCGCCGAGTGGGATGAGAACGGTGGGGAAGGCCGGGAAGTGGCCCGCTACCAGGTGCCCGAGGCCGGCAGCCACAACCTCTGGGTGGAGGACGACGTCCTCTACGCCGGTTACTACAACGGTGGCCTCCGGGTGGTGGACGTTTCGGGCGACCTGCGCGGCGACCTGTATCAGCAGGGCCGGGAGATCGCCTTCTTCGAGCCGACCGATCCCGACGGCTACAAACGAAACGCTCCCTTCACCTGGGGTCCCCAGCCCTTCAAGGACACCATCTTCTTCACCGACTTCAACTCGGGGCTGTGGGCGGTAAAGCTCGTCGACCCGGAGACTCCGCGCAACATGGGAGAACCCAACTGATGTCTTCCCGTCGCTCCCGGCGCCTCGCGACTCCCTTCCTGCTGTTCGCTCTCGGCTTCGCGCCGCTCCTGAGCGCCGGCGAGGATCTGGAGCCGCCGAAACGCAACTACTTCGTCTATGTGTGCGCGGAGTCGGATGACACCGTGCATCTGCTCCGCTACGGCCCCGGCGGGCTCGAGGAGATCGACGAGATTGCGGTCGGCAGCTTTCCGACGGAAACCGAGGGTCCGCACGGGATCAACGTCTCGCCCGACGGGCGCTACTGGTTCTTGTCCATCGCCCACGGGATGCCCTTCGGTGCGGTGCACAAGTACGAGACCGGAACCAACGAATGGATCGGAGACGCCACTCTCGGGATGTTCCCGGCGACCATGGACATCTCGCCGAGCACCGGGCTGCTCTACATCGTCAACTTCAACCTCCATGGCGACATGGTCCCGGGCACCATCTCGGTGGTGGAGACGGGGACCATGATCGAGGTGGCCACCATCGACACCGGCGTCATGCCGCACGGAGCGCGGATGAACGCGAAGGGCGACCGGCTCTACTCGGTGAACATGATGGACGACGAGCTTGTCGAGGTGGACACGATGCGCTTCGAGATCTCCCGGCGTCTCTCTCTCGGGACCGACCCGCATGCCGGACACGCTGGCATGAACCAGGGCGACATGTCCGACATGGACGGCATGCGGATGCCGGTGGTCAAGCCGACCTGGGCCACCCGCCCCTCCCCCGCCGGGAAGGTGTACGTGGCGGGGAATGGCGACAGCGCCATCTACGAGGTGGACCTCGAAGAGTGGAAGGTCTCCCGCAGGTTCGACGCCGGCCCCGGCCAGAACCCCTACAACCTCGCGATCACCTCCGACGGCTCGGTGCTGATCGCCACCTACAAGTCCGGCAAGAAGGTCGGCTTCTGGGATCTCATCAGCGGCGAGCTGATCGCCGCGCCCGAGACCTCGCGGCGGATTCCCCACGGGGTGGTGGTGTCCGACGACGACCGCTACGCCATCGTGACCCTGGAAGGGGTCGGGGGCGAACCGGGAACCGTGGAGGTCTACGACATCGGAGCCGCTCAGCGCGTCTCCCAGATCGACGTCGGCAAACAGGCCGGCGGCATCATCTACTGGAAGGGCGAGCCGTAAGGTCTCGCCGAGGAGGAGAGGAAACGATGACTCTCAGGAATTCGAACTCATGGCGGCGGCTTTCCGCCGTCCTTCTTTGTGTCCTGGTGGCGCCCGGATTCGCGCTCGCCCAGGAAGAAGAAGACGCCGAGACCGGCCCGCAGCCCGCTGAACTCATCATCACGCCGTCCGAGGTCGAGCTCGAGGTCGGGGACACCCTGACGCTCCAGTCCGAGGTCCGGGACGCCGAAGGCAACCCGATGGACCGCGCCGTGGTGTTTTATTCGCGCCGCCGCCGGTCGGTGGGCGTGAACCCCGCGGGGATGGTCGAGGCCTACCAGCCCGGCGAGCACGTCCTGATCGCCATGGTGCCGAAGGATCCGGAGGACACCCACCGGCGCGCCGAGCCCGCGGTCACGGTGGAGATCCCGGTAACCATCCCCAACCCTCCGGTGGCTACCGTCGAGGTAGCCAACATGCCGGGCCACCTCTACACGGGGACCGAGATCGGGCTCCGCCCGGTGGTCACCGACATCTCGGGCGCCGTCCGGAACGACGTGGAAGTGAGCTGGACGACCGCCGATTCGTCGGTGGCGAGCGTGGATTCCCTCGGGGTGCTCACCCTGATGGGCGCCGGCCGAACGACCCTCACCGTCTCCGCCGAGGAGGCGTCGAGCGACGCCGCGATCGAGGTGCTCGCCAACCCGGTGGCCTCGATCACCCTGAGCGGGGCGCCGGATGACGCGGTGCGGACCGGGGACGTGGTGTTTTTGGAGGCGAGAGTGATGGACGCTTCCGGAAACGAGGTGCCGGATTACCCGGTGCAGTTCGCGACCTTCGGGGTCCCGACGGACGGCATCGTGGCGCCGGGCGCCATCGGCCAGGTGGACGAGGCGGGCGCCTTCGTGGCGGAGCGTTCGGGCAGCCACACCGTGATCGCCGACGGATTCACGCAGTCGGCGAGCGCCACGGTGGCGGTGGTCGCGCGGAAGGTGCGGAAGGATGTCGAGATCGTGGGGCAGGGCCCCGTCCGCGACCGGCGCACCTCGGACCTCTGGGTCTGGGAGGGCACGGACGGCCGGGACTACGCCGTGACCGGGACGCACAGCGCCGACGGACACGCCTACTTCTGGGACGTCACCGATCCTTCGGCGATCAGCCTCATCGACACGGTGCGGGTGGACGCCCGGACGGTGAACGACGTGAAGGTCTCCGAGGACGGAAAGTTCTGCGTGATCAGCCGCGAGGGCGCTTCGAACCGGAAGAACGGGCTCGTGATCCTGGACGTGAGCGACCCGCAGAACGGGATCGAGGTGATCGCCCGCTACGACGACCAGCTCACCGGCGGGGTCCACAACGTCTTCGTCGCCGAGGACCACATCTACGCGCTCTCGGCGGGACGGCGCTACGACATCCTGAACGCCGAGGATCCGACGAATCCCTACCGGGTCGGGCGTTTCGAAATGGACACCCCGGGCCATTCGATCCACGACGTGTGGGTCCACGAGGGGATCGCCTATTCGTCCAACTGGAACGACGGAGTCGTGGCGGTGGACGTTGGCGGCGGCGGCAAGGGCGGCTCCCCGAACAACCCGGTGCTGCTGGGGAACACCCCCTATCCGAGCGGCTGGAACCACGCCGCCTATCCCTACCGGAGCAAGTCCACGGGCAAGTTCCTGATGATCGGCGGCGACGAGGCGTTCCCGTACCAGACCATGCGCGAGGAGCGCACCCCGGGGCGGGCGGCCGGCTGGATCCACGTCTTCGAATGGGACGAGTGGGAGAACGCCCGCGAGGTGGCCCGCTACCAGGTGCCCGAGGCCGGGACCCACAACCTGTGGGTCGAGGACGACATCCTCTATATCGGCTACTACAACGGCGGCCTGCGGGTGGTGGACATCTCCGGCGAGCTGCGGGGCGACCTCTACCGGCAGGGCCGCGAGATCGCGATGTTCCGTCCGTTCGACCCCGAAAGCCGGGTCCCGAACGCGCCGATGGTCTGGGGACCGCAGCCCCACAAGGGCCACATCTTCGTCGCCGACATGAACTCGGGACTCTGGGCGGTGAAGCTGGTGGACGCCGAGCCCGTGAACATGGGCGAGCCGGAGTAGCCGGAAAGACTCAGATCACCCGCAATCGCCCGCCGTGAGGCGGGCGAAACCCGGGCCGTTCTCCTACGAGACGATCGGCGAAGGCGGGAGGCGCGGTCGGGCCGCCCGGCACAATTTCCGGGCGCCATCCCGGCGGCGCCTCAACCGGACGGCAGGCGGAAGTCGCGCGGCCGGAACTCCGGCGGGTTGACGATGCTGGCGCTGCTGCCCGTCGCCCGGATCACGAACAGTCCCTTTCGCTCGGCGTAGCGGGCTGTTCCCTCGTGAGCCCGAAGGTACGCGACCGCGCCGTACAGTCGCCTGCCCCGGACATGCCGCAGCAGGGGCGGGTGCGCCAGCAGGCCGAGGAATCTGTCCACATCGGGCGGTCGCAGCGTGGTCTTGACCTCGACCGCCACCGCTTCTTCCCCGTTCGTCGCGAGGAGATCAACCTCGCGTTCGTTTCGGCCGCACTCCAGCCGGAGGCGTGAGGAGACGGCTTCCACCTCCACCCCGCGTTCCCGCAGCAGCCTCAGCAGGTCCCCCTCGACGAGCGATTCCACCAGCCGCCCCCACTGGCTGGTGAACAGATCTTCCGCGCGCCGCAACCGCCGGTCGGTTTCCTTCATCTGCCGGTCGGTTTCCTTCATCCGCTGCTCGTTTTCCTTTGTCAGCCGATCCATCAGCCGATCCGTCTCCGCCTGGCGCTTCGCCACTCGGTCCAGAATCTTCCAGATTCCCTCCGGGGTTGCGGGTGTCGGATCCGCCTGGGTGATGCTCATGGACGCTTGCCTCCCTGGAGTCTAATGCCGGTGCAGCGGGCTCTGGCGCACGGTCTCTCATCATGGACAGACGAGATTCCGGCCCGTTTTGTCCCACCTTCGGCAGGCGATGTGGAAAACTCGCTGCGAAGATCGTTTGGCCGCGCCGCGGGAGCCATGGCTAGCCCTGCGGGAGCCCATCCACCGGGAATTCCCTGATGATCGGCCCTACAAGGGCCACATCTTTCTCAGCGACATGCACTCGGGGTTCTGGGCGGTGAAGTTGGTGGACGCCGGGCCGGTGAACATGGGCAAACCCGAGTAGGGACAGGGCTTCGCCAGCGCTTCGAACTCTTGGGAGGAGTGCCCCCCGGAGCCGGATCCCGCGGAGGACGTCCCGCGTTCGCAAAGGTCGTTGCCGGCGGGTTTCCGGGGCCCGGGTTCTCCACGCCGCCCAGCGGGACCTGCGGTAGGCTCGGAGCATGAAGGGAACCCGCGGGCCGGCGAATCCCTTCCAACCGGGGGCTGGCGCGCGTCCGCCGCTCCTCGTTGGGCGGGCGGCGGAACTCGCGCTTGCCGGAGAGTTGCTGGGATCGTTCGAGAAGGGGCAGCGGCCCCCGCAGGGGCTCCTGTTCTATGGTCCTCGTGGCAACGGGAAGACCGTGTTGCTCTCTGAGATTGCGGAGGAGGCCCGCGGGCGGGGGTTTCGGGTCGAGGAGCTGTCGGCCGCGGCATACCGCGACCCGGAGGCGCTCCGTCAGGAACTGAGGGAACGTACAGGCCTCGGCGGAACGAGGGTCACGGGTGTACAGGCCGCTGGATTCGGGGTCTCGGCCGAGCCGGGCGAGCCGGAGCGGAACACCACCAAGCTGTTCGCGCACTGGATCGGCCAGGCGCCCACGCCGCTCGTGATCCTGCTCGATGAGGCCCACGCCGTCGAAACGGAGGCTGGCCGCCTGTTCTTCGACGCCGTCCAGTCCGCCACCCGCGGGGATCTGCCCTTCCTGCTCGTCGCTGCCGGTACCCCCGATGCGCCGCGGCGGCTGCGCCGGGCGGGCACGTTCACCGAGCGCGCGCTCGCCCGGGTGCCGGTTGGTCGGATCGAACGGTCGGAGGCGGTCCGGGCGCTCGGAGAGCCTGCCCGCGGGGCCGGGCTGCCGATGGACAGCAAGGCAGCCACACTCCTCGCGCGGGAGTCGCAGGAGTATCCATACTTCATCCAGTTGCTCGGGAGCGCCGCTTGGCGGGTGGCCGAGAGCGCATCCTCTCCGGGGATCGGAATCGAGTCCGCGCAGCAGGGTATTGAGGCTGCACGGCCCGTGATCCAGCGGTTTTACGCGGAACGCTTCGCCGAGGCGCGCGAACAGTCGGTGCACCGGGCACTGGGACCGCTTGCCGCGTTGGTCCGCCAACGCGGCGGGCGGCTCGACGACGACGACCTCGACGAGTTTCTCGCGATGGCGCCCGTCCCGGTCGGCGAAACCGAACTGCTGGACACCCTCAGCGATCTGGGCGTGTTGTGGGAGGCCGAGCCGTCGGTCTGGGAAATGGGAATTCCGAGCTTCGCCGACCACATCCTCGGGCGCTCCTCGCGGCTGTCGCCATTCGCCACCGGATAGCGCGGCTCGTTACGGACGGCTCACTCCTGCTCGGTGCGGATGGATGCCGGGGAGTGAGCGACTGACGCGCACCGGCGGTGCCGATCACCCCATCTGCTCAAGCCACGCCCCCGGATCCCGTAGCGTGCCGTCTCTGAGTTCCCATAACAAGGGTTGGACGAGATCGAACTCAAGAAGATGGCTTTCAAGGTGCCAAAACAACGCTCCGCGTACATCGAAGTTGCGCAACAGCCCTTCCAGAATTTGGTAGAACCCATCGCCCTCCTCCAATTTGACCAACTGCCATGCGTCGCTCTTTCCCCGCCAGTCGTCCACACACTCCTGTATCCGCCGGAAGACCCTCACGCCTCCGGCCCATCCCTGTCGGCGGGCGACCTCGTCCAAGCCGTAACATAGCGCATCAAACAGGCCTTCCTCGATTCGTTCGATTCGGCACATCTTCCCGACGCAAATGCGATCCTCGATCGACGCTCCGGTATCCAGACCTTCCGACTCGTACTCCTCGATTGCTTTTGGATCCGCCCCGCGTTCCAGAAGGAATTCGGCTGCTTCCCAGGCATCACCTCGTATCGCGGCGTGCAGCGGCGTCCCTCCACTCCTGTCTTCGGCGGCAATGTCGGCGCCGCGGTCCAGTAGCTGGTCCGCGACGCTCGTCGAGTTCTCATAAGCGGCGCGGTGTAGAGGCGTAGCGCCCCGTTTGTCTCGATCGTTGACATCGGCACCATTGCGAAGCAGAAACTCCGCCATTTCGTAGCCATCCCGATGCGCCGCCGAATGCAGCGGAGTCTCGTCATCCCCGTTGCGCGCCGTCGTCTCCGCCACACGGTCAATGAGGATTTGCGCAGTTGCGGCAGGATCTTCTCCCCGCGCCAGCTTTCCTTCCCGAAGTGCCAAGTAGTGCAGCGGCGTATTGCCGCTCGCATCACGGCAGTTGGCGTCCGCGCCGCGATCCAGAAGGAATTCGACAACGGACCGGACGCTCTCCGCCGCAGCGATGTGAATCGGCGCGCGACCAGACACGTCGAGCGCATTCACATCGGCACCACGATCCAGAAGGAACTCGACAGCGTCTCGGGCGTCCTCGCAGGTACGAGTTTCGACAGAGTCAGACTCGTCATCAGTCCTGAGAGACAGACAGCGGCGCTGGCGCATCTCGCGAGACTCATCCAAGAGATTCTCGACCGCCGCGTTCACCAGAGCGGGCATTTCTACGGCGCAGTCACGAATGAACTCAACGCCATCGGGCATACGGTCTCTGTGTCCCCACCACTGCCTCACGTAGCACCTCAGGGGTGTATCCCCGCCTTCTTTCTTCACATCCCACTTACAACCCCTGCGCGAGAGCAGTTGCACGGCTTCTAGCTGCTGCTTGCTGACGCTCGGGAGCTCGTCATCCGCCTCCTTTCTGAGGTGCAATTCCGCCGCGAGATGCAGCGGTGTCTCCCCGCATTGCGTCTCACTCCGGTGGTCCGCTCCGCGGTCCAGAAGTAACTCCACGGCTTCCTTCGCTCCGCTCGATGCCGCCGCGTGAAGGGGTGTCCAGCAGTCCTCGGTTCTTGCTTGAATCTTTGCTCCCGTGTCCAGCAGGAGTTCCACCTCATCGGTAGACTTGGACCACGCGGCAGCCTCCGCCGCATTGTGCAAGGGCGTATATCCCCCCTTCGTTCTGGCGTGGATGTTGGCTCCGAGGCGGATCAGCTCAGCCGTGGCACATGCGTTTCCCGCGGACTCGTGGAGCGCCGTATTGCCGTCGTTGTCTGCAGCGTCAGGATACGCGACATCCCAATGGCGCACCCCGTCCCAGCGCGGGGGTACGCGGACAGCGGCAGCACGGCTGACAAGCAGTGCTGCGACTTGCGGAACACCACCTTTCGCCGCGAAGTGCAGCGGTGTACGGCCTTCACGGTCGCGCGCCAAGACGTGAGCGCCGCGATCCACCAGGAGTCCGGACACGTCGGCGTTCGGGTTGAACCCTGCGGCATAGTGGAGGGGAGTCTGGCCCGTTCGGGTTGTATCTGCCAGGTCTGGACGCCATCGGTCAAGAAGTAGCGTGACCACGGCGAGGACGGGCTCACCGCCGGCAGCGCGGTGAAACGGACTGCACTGTTCATCCATCGTAGGCCAAACCCGGATGGCGTGCGGCACCTCAATTGCGCCGGGATCACCATGCATCCAGATTCTGGAGGCTGCCTCGTTCAGCTCTTTTCGCCAGGCGGTTACCGTCTGAGGACGGTCCTGTGGCGTTGGGGTTAGCGCGTGATCTACAGCTTCCATCCACTCCGCCGCCTTCATGATGCGCTGCGCCAATGGCACGTGCTCGTCCTTCATTGCTCGGTCCGGCGCGCTCGGCGGAACCTCGCCACTCAGAACGCGGTACGACACCGCTGCCAGGGAATAGATGTCCGTGAAGGGACCTTGCTTCGCACGCTTTGAATGCTGTTCCATCGGAGCGTACGCCTCGGTCAGGACGACCGTTCGGGTCCGTTCTTCGGTAGCGATCCGGGCGGCGCCGAAGTCAATCAGGACCGGCTGATCGTCCGTCTCCCGGATCAGGATGTTGCGCGGTGTGATGTCCCGATGCAGGTAGTCGTGGCCGTGCACGTGCTCGAGCGCATCGAGCAGCCGATCCACCCAGGGACGCCACTTGGCGAGAGGGAGACTGCCGCGGGACGCGAGCACATCCGAAAGTGAAGAACCCTTCACGTACTCCATGGCGACGTACGCCGTGCCGTTCGTCCGAAAGTACCGATGTAGCACCGGAATGTTCGGGTGGCGGAACTTCGCCTGTACGCGCGCTTCATCGAGAAAGCGTCGAAATCCCCAGTCGAAGGTCTCGCGGGATCCCGGCGCCGGACCGACGCGCATCCCACTGGCGCGCACGGCGTAACCGGTGGGGAAGTACTCCTTGAGTGCCACCTCCTGGTCCCGGTAGTGATCCTTCGCCAGATAGGTGATCGCGAAGCCTCCCTGGCCGAGCACGCGAACGATCTCGTACTCCTCGAACCGGTAGCCGGGGGGCACCATCCGATCAGAGGGAACCGCATCCATGCGTAAGAGTGGGGCGCGCCTCTACCAAGATCGCCTCCTGATGCTCACTTCCCGCTGAAGAGCTGCCGCACCGATGACCGTGGATGAATCCTGAAGGATTCGACAGCCTCGCTATGGACACCAGGAGCGTCTATAGCTGCAACAGATCGCTGTAGCCTCGCTCCCTGATTCAACAACACATCCACTACGTCGGCTGTGTTTCGGAGTGCCGCACTGCGTAGCGGTGTGTTGCCGTCCCTGTCGGTAGCTTCGATGTCGGCATCTCTGTCGAGCAGCAGCGAAGCTATTTCCGCAGATTGGGCCATGTGTAACGGTGTCCCGACATCGGATTGTCCGGCTTGCACTTCCGCACCGCGCTCAAGCAACAGTTGGGCCGCGTCAGTCGCGTTGGCCCGAGCCGCGCTATGAAGCGGCGTGTAGCCCATCCGGCCACTGGCGCCTATGTCGGCCCCCCTGTCGAGAAGACGCTCCACTGCACCAACAGCGTTGCCTTGGGCGGCATAGTCAAGCGGCGTTCGCCCCTCGCCATCCTCAGCCTCCAGATCGGTGCCGCGGTCAAGCAGGAGCTCCACAACGTCGGTCGCATCGCGCAACGACGCCCAGTGGAGCAGCGTGTCCGTGTCGGACTCGCGATCAAGCGCCACGAAACCTTCACGCGTCTCTCTCCAGTCTCCCCAGGGGGACACGACGGAGCCGGACGTGTTGTGTGGCCCCAGCTCGGCCCCTTCGGCCAACAGCAGTTCCATGGCCTTTCGGGCATTCCCGAGCGCGGCGAAGAACATCGGTGTCCAGCGGGGCCGGCGCGCGCCTGCGTCAGCACCCCGATCAATGAGGAGCGCCATCGTCTCGCAGGCGTCTCCGAGTGCAGCCCAGTGTAGTGGCGTAGCCGGATAATCGTCGCATCCGCTGACATCTGCTCCGTGGTCCACAAGCAGCCGCGCGGTGTCTGTGGCGTTGCCGAGTGCCGCTAGGTCCAACGGTGTCGGACCCTCGCTCTTGCTGTCGTGGACATCGGCACCCTCATCTAGAAGCAACTTGGCGACATCTCGGGAGTTACCGAACGCAGCCCAATGCAATGGCGTGTTGCCCTTGTGCAGGAGCATTTCGGCTACCGGCCTAAGATCCGACCAACTGGCGCGGAATTCCCGAAAGTAGTTGCGTCGCCGTGAGCGGCGCTTCCCCGCGCAGAGCGTTCGCACTATGGATTCCACGCTAATCCCACTTTCCCACATCCAGAACTTCGTGCGGCACTCATCGTCGGACTGGATGACCGTACTCGTTCGCAGTAGGTGGCGTGCGGTAGCTAGCGCATTTCCCCACGCTGCCCTATGCAACGGCGTGAATCCAGCAAGATCCTGGGCACGCGGGTTGGCATCTGACTCGAGCAAGAGTTGGAGCGTACCGAGAGCGTTGTGTTGCGCCGCCAGATGAAGCGGTGTCCCGCCGGAATCGTCCCGTGCGTCCGCGTCGGCACCACGATCCAGAAGCTGAGTCATTACTCTGACGGCATTCTTCTCGGCTGCGATGTGCAGGGGCGTTGTTCCGACGCATTCACCAACGTCTTCGTGGTTGGCAGACGCAAGGCGGAGCAAGGCTCTATGCGAAAAGGGATCGGACCATGGGTTCTTGGGATCCGCGCCGCGCTTGAGGAGGAGCTCAACCACGTCACTTGCCTCAGCCTGTACGGCACGATGCAGAGGTGTCGCACCAGCACTATCCTGGGATGTGACGCTCGCTCCACGGTCGAGGAGAACACTCGCGACGGCGGCGTTGGCGTTCTCCCATGCCGCCAGATGAAGCGGGGTAGCGCTGAAGACATTCTTGGAGTACACGTCGGCACCTCGGTCGAGCAGGAGCTTCGTAACATCCGGATTCGGATTGGCCGCCGCGGCGCGGTGAAGTGGCGTATCACCGCCCTCGAAGGCGCCGCCATCTTTGGTCGCAGCGTGGATGTCGGCTCCGTCGTCCAGCAGAAGAGCTACGACCTCCGGTAGCGGCTCTCCCGCGGCGGCACGGTGCAGGGCCGTCGATCCGTCGGCGTCTCGTGCCAGTGCTTGATTGGGCTCGGCGTGCAGCCACATTTTGGCGGCCGCCTCGTTCAGTTCCTTCCGCCAGACAGCGGCGGACTTCGGGCGGTCTCTCGGCGCCGTGGCTAGCGCGCGATCCACGGCGGCCATCCACTCCGGCGCCTTCGTAACGCGCCGCGCCAATGGCACAAGCTCGTCATCCACTGCTCGGTCCGGCGCGCTCGGCGGAAGCTTGCCACTCAGAACGCGGTACGACACCGCTGCCAGGGAATAGATGTCCGTGAAGGGACCTTGCTTCGCACGCTTTGAATGCTGTTCCATCGGAGCGTACGCCTCGGTCAGGACGACCGTTCGGGTCCGTTCTTCGGTAGCGATCCGGGCGGCGCCGAAGTCAATCAGGACCGGCTGATCGTCCGTCTCCCGGATCAGGATGTTGCGCGGTGTGATGTCCCGATGCAGGTAGTCGTGGCCGTGCACGTGCTCGAGCGCATCGAGCAGCCGATCCACCCAGGGACGCCACTTGGCGAGAGGGAGACTGCCGCGGGACGCGAGCACATCCGAAAGTGAAGAACCCTTCACGTACTCCATGGCGACGTACGCCGTGCCGTTCGTCCGAAAGTACCGATGTAGCACCGGAATGTTCGGGTGGCGGAACTTCGCCTGTACGCGCGCTTCATCGAGAAAGCGTCGAAATCCCCAGTCGAAGGTCTCGCGGGATCCCGGCGCCGGACCGACGCGCATCCCACTGGCGCGCACGGCGTAACCGGTGGGGAAGTACTCCTTGAGTGCCACCTCCTGGTCCCGGTAGTGATCCTTCGCCAGATAGGTGATCGCGAAGCCTCCCTGGCCGAGCACGCGAACGATCTCGTACTCCTCGAACCGGTAGCCGGGGGGGAGCATCAGCTGCGGAAAATGGCCAGCAGAATCGTCAGGGAGAGCGACGCGTCCCGATTCGCTTCCACGAACCGGCCGCGGCCGGCCCGCGCCACCTGCCGCATGAAGTCCTCCGTGTCGGGGTGGCGGGGGTTCGGGCTGGTGTCCACAAAGACCGACGAGACCGTGTGCCGGGCCCCGGGCCGCCTTGCAAAGGCCCGGGCGTCGGAGATCGCTTGCGCGCGCATGTCATCGTGAGCGGGATTGTCCGAGATGATCACGATGGAGCGCCGTTGCGAGATGGGTCGCCAATCTGACAGAACCGCCGCGCGAAGCGCTTCCGCGTAGTCCTCGTCCGCGGTCAGATTGCAGGGAGTTCCGGGGAACATGGATCGAGCGAAGGCGGCGAGTTCCCGCGCCGTCTGGCGGTTCACTGGCCGGAGTCCGGTGACGCGAACCGCGTTCGCGGGATCGCACCGGTCCTTGAACTCGATCAGGCTCACTGCGGCGTCGTCCGTCAAGTCCACGAGCAGTTCGGCGAGGCCGGCGATCTCTTCGCGAAGCCCGACCACCTCGTTCGTCATGCTGTTCGTGGTGTCGAGCGCGATGACGAGATCGAGCGGCGGCAGCTTCCGCACCACGGAGTCGGCCTCGGCGAGCGCCCGCGCAAGATCGGACTCCCGGCTCCTGACTTCGCCGAGTTCCTCGTCCAGCTCCGACTCGCGGCTCCGCGCGTCCGCGAGTTGCCTTTCGAGCGCCGCGATCCGCTCTTCCAGGGCCGCCGCCTCCGCCGCCGAGACGCCGGTCGGCGGCGCGGGTTCTGGCGGAGGGGGTGTCGGAGGAGCCGCGGGGGCCGGAGGCACCTCACCGGTGTTGGGGAAATACGGGAACAGGACGAAGGAGACGATCACGAAGGCGCCGAGCGCAGACGCGAACAGATCAATCGCCGAGACGCTGAAGATGCTCGCTTCCCGGCGGGTCGGTCTCATGTTCCGGTTCGCTGGATCGTCAGCCGCATTGTGATGGCCGAACCGACGCCGATCTCGGCGCCGTCCGCTACCGCCGCCTCCGCTCCGGCCTCCAGGCGCTCGCCGTCCACGAAGGTCCCGTTCGTGGAGTGGAGATCCGTCACGACAAGTTCGTCACCGCGCGCGGTGAGCCGGAAGTGTTCGCGCGAGGCTTCCGGATGATCGAGAAGCGCTCCCGCCTGGGCGGGATTCCTTCCGACGACCACCCCCGAGCCGGAGCCGAGCTGTTCGGCGCTGATCTTCAGCGCGTAGCCACGGCCGCCCTGGTCGGCGCCGTCGACCAGACAGGAGAAAGCGGCCGGGCGGAGGGCGCTCTTCAGGGCCTCCTCCGAGGCGGACAGCGCCTCACGGCGGCGGCGGAGCCGCCCGGCGAGCAGCAGGACGACGGCGACTGCCACTGCTACACCGAGAATTACCGCGGCGCCAAGCCAGCGGCGTTGCCTGGCTAGACGCTCCGCCGCCGCCTCCGCAGCCTCGTGCCCCGCCTGACTCTGCTCGGCCGCCGTCCGGGCCGCTTGGGCCTCCTCGCGGGCGGCGTCACGCTCCTCACCGGTTATCTCCGCTTCCGCAGCGGCGGCCTCGGCCCGCGCCATCGCCGCTTCTGCCGCCCGCCGTGCTGCCTCGGCGGCCGCGATTGGATCGAGGCAGGGCTCTTCCGCGAACCGCGGTTCGGCCCCCGCCTCTGCGAGCACGTCGCGAACCGCCGCCGCCGCGGTCGCGAACGGCGCGGGCCCCGGATCGGGCCGGGCGTTCAGGGTGGTGCGCGACATGCCGGGGTCCGTGCGCAACTGACCCACGGCCTCGCCGCAATCGTTCAGGAGCGGCATCCCGTACTGTCGGGCCGTCGCCAAGGCGTTGTGGCGGTAGAGCAGGACGTCCCGTTCGCCCACCGCGGTCGGCTCGATGATCCGCAGTTCGGAGATCGAACCGCGCGCCGCCTCTTCGTCGATCGTTCCGTCGGGAGCGAAGCGGGGGAGGTAGAGCCTGCGTCCCTGCTCCGGCTCCGTGTCCGTGGCGGCGAAGCGCAGTCCCTCGGCCTCCAAACCCTCCACCCGGAGCACCGCAACCCCCGAGCGCCGTTCGAGAACGGTCACCGACGCCGGGAACTCATCGCGGGTCTCCGGCAAGACCACCACCACATCCTCGGCGCCCACGAGCAGTGAGGCGCCAGTGGCCACGAACCCGCCCCCGACCGCAAAGCCGGAGATGTCACCCAGCGCCCGGCCCATCGCATCGAAGGCCCGAACGATCACCACCTGCTCGCGGACCTCGCTCAGGTCCGGCGGCTGTGCCCGCGCCGGTGCAGCAACGACTGAGAGGGCGACCGCCGCCATGAGGGTTGCTCTACGCATCCCGTGCATCGCTGCCTCCTTCATCGTCGGCTTCCCCTTCGCCGCGCAACTCCGCCGAGGGCTTGTCGGTCCCGTCTCCCGGCGGTTCGGCGGCCGAAGTTTTCGTAGGAGCGTCGCCGGGCGGGTCCGCCGCTGCCGTCGGGTCCGCCGGGCCACCGTTCACGGAACTCCGCTCGACCTCGATCACGAAGAGGCTCGTGTTGTCCTGGCGGGGATCATCCTTGGCTTCCACTGCTAGGAGCAGGGCGTCGCGGACGGCTTGCGGGCCTGCGGCGCGGTGCTCGGCGATCAACGCCGCTGTCTCCTGCTCGTCGAGGGTCTCGAGGCCGTCCGTCGCCACCAGGACGATGTCTCCGGCTTTGAGCGGCCGAGGCGTCGCCGGCGCGTCGGTCTTCTCGATGTGACCGCCCATGAGCGCCGAGAGAAGGTGGTTCGGGCTGTAGTAGGAGGCGGCATCCGGATCCTCCTTCAGCAGGCGGGCGATCACCGGCCGCATGGAATGGTCTTCGTTCAGACGTTCGAGCCGTCCGCCGCGGAAGAGATAGAGCGGGGAATCGCCGACGCTGATCCAGTGGAGCCCCTGCTCGGTCACGGCCGCCGCGACCAGGGTGGCGCCCATGCCGGAGAGCGCTGCGTCCCGATCCACCTCCTCGCCGATGGCCGCGTTCGCCCGGTCAAGCGCCGACTGGAGGCGATCGGGGGCGCGCCCGTGAGTTCCGTACGCCTGCACGAACCCGCGGACCGCAGCCCGGCTCGCCACGTCACCGGCGGCATGGCCTCCCATGCCGTCCGCGACCAGAGCTACGGGATGGTTGCCGTCCGGGGCGAGGGTGTCACCGTCAACGTAGGCGAGGTCGTCCTCCTGCCGCTCGCGCTTGCCCAGGGACTGTCCGCTGGCATGGCTGATCCCCGAGCCCGGCGTGCTGACCACGGAGCTCGTCCAGCGCTCGGAGGAGGGCGCGGACGTGGTTTCGGGAGTCCCCGCCCCGGGCCTCCCCGCCTGAGCGCGCCGTATTCGGAAACTCCGGAACGCGGATTCCAACACGAACACCGCGAGGGCCAGAAGGGCCGCCGCGCCGAGCGCCACGAGGAGCCATGGTCGGTCCGCGCCCGGTCCGGCGGGAGCGGCGTGCGCCTCGGTTATGCACGGACCCGAGACCAGGGCGGCCGCCGCGAGGACAGAGAGAACTGCAGCCAAGCTGGCGCCGCGAACGAGCCGCCCGGGCACGCGGCAATCAGTCGTCATCCGGCCAGTTGAAGTCGTCTCCGCAGAAGGCGACGAAGCGCAGCGTCGTGCGTCCGATACGGATCGTGTCGCCCGCGGCAAGGACGCACCGTTGTTCGATCGCTGTCCCGTTCAGATACGCGAGGTTCGCACTGGTCCCGGGCACCACCGAGAACACGCGGCGCTCGTGGTCGTAGTTGACCCTGAGGTGATCCTGGCGGGAGATCTTTCGGTCGCCGAAAGCAAGGCCGATCCGGTTCTCGGGGTCGCGGCCGACCATGTTCTGGCCGATGCCGATCCGCAGATCTGTCCCCGCCCCGGGTCCCTCCACCACGACCAGCCAGCCCGCGACCGGTTCCACCTCGGGCCTCGCTCCCTCCACACCCGTCGTGCCCGCACCGATGCTTCCATGAAGGCGCGTCGTTTCGCTGTCGGGAGGCGTCGCACCCCGAGTTGTGCCGGCACCCCCGGTACCGGGAAGGTGCACCACGGTGGGGTCGCTGTAGCCGCCGCGTGAAGGACGCGGGGTCGCCGGCGCGTCCCCCTCCACATTCGCAACCGTGGTCCGCTCGCCTTCGGAGGCGGTGGTCGTCCGGGTGTCCCGGAGCGGCCGTTGCTTCGTCCGCTCTTCTACTATGCGGCCGTCGGGAGTTCGATACACGGGCATTGGCGCCGCCTCACTTCTCGTAGAGTCGGTTGATCAGATTGTCGAGACAGTACTGGCCCGCCTCGTTCAGCGCTCCCTCCTCGCGCGCCTGTACCTGGTTCTGGGCGAGAACCAGTATTGCCGACTGGATCAGCGCGAGCATCGTAGTGTAGAAAGCGACGCCCAAATCGCGGGTGAGGTCTCCGAGCAGTGCGGGGTCCTGATAGTCCTCCGCGGCGCCCGCGCGACCGAGCGCCGCCGCGATCCCGACCACGGTGCCGATGAAGCCGATCGTGGGGATCACCCAGACCAGGTAGCGAAGGAGTGCATAGCGGTTGTCCACCTCGTGCTGCATCAGGTCGAGCGAAGAGTCGAGGACGGCGCGGGCGCGCTCGCTGGACTTCGAACTCTGGAACTGGAGAACGCAGCGCGACACGATCCGCTGCAGGAAGAACTGCTCTTTGCCGCGGGTTCGCTTCCGAATGGGGGCGAGATCCGAGAACCGCAGCATCGTCTCGTCGTCCTCGGGAAGGAGGTGGCGTTCCAATTGGCGCCACTCCAGCCCGGAGCGCCGAAGTCGGACCCAGGCCTCGCCCAAGGCTCCGAAGAAGAGGAGCCACATCCCGTTCTGGATCGTGAACGGATAAGCGAACACCGTCGAATTGCGGTCGAGCAGGAAGTCCGCGAACCGGCCCTCGGTGAGCAGTAGGCTCAGCACGGCGAGGAAAACGATCGCGAGCGAGCCGCTGACGGCGGCGGCGGTCAGCCGTTCCCGCAGCTCGGGTTTCAAGGTCATGCCGCTTCAGGCGGGAACCACTTCCCCGGTCTCGGGATTCCGGCGAACCTTGCCGGAAGGGAGATCCGGATCCGGGTCCGGGTCGGCATCCGGGCGCCCGCCCGCGCCTCCGCCAATGTGCCGGCCGGTGTCAACACGCTCCGGCGGCGCCCGGCGCAGCAGGTCCTCTACCGTGATCTCCAGATCGCCGAGTTGCAGGCGGTCGCCAGGAGACACGGGCTTCGCGGTGAGAGGCTGCCACTTTCCGTCCGTCCAGACGCGGGTGCCGTTCCGGCTCGATCGATCGGCCACGTGAATTTCGTCGCCCGCTCCAAACACCAGCTCCAGATGCAGACGCGACACGCTCGGGTGGTTCAGCCGAATGTCCGCCTGTCGTCCCCGTCCGACGATCAGCACGCGGTGTTTCTTCAATTCCTCACGGACCTCGTAGCGGCGAACCGCCATTCTCCCTTTCCGGCGCGGACGGTATCGCCATCTTCGAGGCGACGGGCATGGTACGGCTTGAGGCGCGTCCCGTTGACGAAGGTGCCGTGGGTCGAGCCGAGGTCCTCGACGAACAGGCGGCCGCTCTCAAGGCTGACCCGGAAGTGACGGCGGGAGAGAGCGGGATCGCTCACTGCTCGGTCCACGAGCTGCGCGTTGCGGCCGACGCTGATCCCGTGGCGGGCGTGCTTCAGGGCCGCGATGGGGAGGGGCAGATCCGGCGCCCCCGCTTGCCCGACAAACTGCGCCGTTGCCAGCGGCGCCGCCGAGCCGGGGATTGATTGACCGTCCTCCGCACGCTCGGCCAGTTTGGCGGGCGCCGGCTGGTCGCCCGCCGGAGCGGCCGGACTTGTCGGGTCCGTTCCTCCCGTGGGTCCTGGCCGCGAGCGGCGTACCATCAGCCAGATACCGGCCGCGAGGACGACAATGACGAGCAGTCCGATCAGCGATGAACGGGACGGTGCGGCACCCGCGTCGGGTACGCATTCGTCTGCCAGAGAGAACTCCACACCGCGCCGCCCGAGTTCCGCGCTGAGTTCCGAAACCGCCAGGGCAAAGAAGATGCCCTGAGCGGTGGTCCTCCCGACGAGGTTGCCGTCGGCGTCCCGAACTTCGCTTTGAACACCGCTGGTGTTGACTCCGACGACGGCGCCGCAGCGGTTTACGAGCGGGCCGCCGCTGCTTCCGGGATTGATCGCGGCAGTGTGTTGGAGCACGCGAACGACCGCGGTTCCGTCTCTCCCCCACCGGGCCATGCTCGGCGGCTTGCTCACGATGCCCTCCGTGAGGGTGCTGGATGCCGTAGGGCCAAGGGAACCCACATCGGCTGGCCCGGGGTAACCGAGCGCGAACACCTCCGCGCCGCGAGTGGGATCGGCGGCAGTGATTGCGAGCGCGTTCCTCGGGACGCCGCCGGGGTACCCGAGTACCGCCAGATCAAGCTCAGGGTTCGACCAGACGAGCCGGACCGGTTCGGGCGTGTCGCGTTCCGAGAACACGACGAACAGTTCCGACGAGGAATCGGGGTCTGAAACGACGTGCTCGTTCGTGACAATGTGCGTGTCGTTCACGAAGAAGCCGGATCCGGCCGCGTATCGGACACCGTCCGCCGACGCCACCGCCGCCAACACCCGAACGAGTGCGCTCTCGGCGGCGAGCTGCTCTCTGCCGCCGGGGGCCGACGGGACACATGCGGCGGCGCCGGCGTGCAAGGAGAACGCCGCCAGAACCACGCCGCTGACGGGGATCCCCGCTACCGATTTCCTCGGCAGCGGGCTGTCAACAGGCATCGAGCGCCATCAGGACGATGATCGCCAGCGGGACCACCACGCAACCGATCCCCCCTGCCCAATCCGACCAATCCCGAGATCCGGAGCGTCGGGAACGCGTTCCCTGAGTGGACGAAGAGGCCGTCGGAGCCGGCGTCCGGTGCGGCGCAGCCGACGGAGATGTCTCCGGGACCCCAGCTTCGGATGAGGGAGCCTCCGAGAGGTGCCCCTGGGCAACGAATTCGCGCTCGAGCCTTTCGTGCGCCGCTCTTTCGATCGCGCCGCTTTTTTCCTGCCGGAAGAGCCCCGAGAACGCCTCGAGCTCGCTGTCAAATCCTCTTCTCCCAGAGCGGCGTGTCATCGGCCGCTGATGGATCCCACCTGACGAGCCGAACCGACTTCTTGTCTTGCACGCGCACGAACAGGGTTTCGCCATCGCGCGGTCGGCGGCCTCCGTGGGTAGGTGCGAAGACTGCGGCCTGCAAGGCGCCGCTTGATCGGCGCCCGACCCATCTCCGGACATTCCAGGCGCGATACGGCGGAGACAGTGGTTCGACCAAGGTCATGCCGCGACCGCTTTTCGGAAGCTGGAAACGGCTGCGGTATTCCCTCGCTTCCGGGCTTTCGCTGGTAGGAGGCGCCGTTCGGAACTCTTCCCGCAGCGCCGCCACCGACTGTGGCCGGTCTTTCGGCTGAAGCGCGAGGCATCGGTCAAGCGCGGCGAGCCAGCGACGCTCGGCGCCTTGCACGCGCTCTTCAAGAAGCGCGATCGTGTCATTGGTCACCCGGTCGGGCGCTATGGGCGGGCGTTCGCCGAGCAGGACGCGATACGACACTGCCGCGAGGGCGTAGAGATCGGCCGGTGGGCCCTGCTTCCCTTTCCCGTACTGCTCGATCGGGGCGTATCCATCGGTGACCATCTGTGTATTGGTTCGTTCGCCGGTGGCGACACGCGCCGAGCCGAAATCAATCAGTACGGGCGCGCCGTCCGCGTCACGGACGACGATGTTCCCGGGTTTGAGATCGCGGTGCAGATAGTCGCGCTCGTGTACGTGTTCGAGCCCGTCGAGCAGCTTCTCGAACAGGGGACGCCATTCAGTAAACGTCAGCGCGGCGCGATCCTTGAGGATCTTCGCCAGCGAATCTCCTGCCACGTACTCCATCACGATGAAGGCCCCGCCGCGGGTTTCGAAGTAACGGTGCGCGCGAACGACGTTCTCATGCTTGAAGCGATGGATCGCCTGCGCCTCGGCGAGGAAGCTCTTCAGGCCCCAATCGAAGATGGCCCGACTGTCGGGAGAGGCAGGCCCTACCGAGCCGTCGCCCTGACGGCGGGCATATCCGACGGGAAAATACTCCTTGAGCGCTACCGGTCCATTCAGGTTGAGATCGGAGGCCTGATAAGTGATTCCGAACCCACCCCGGCCAAGGACTCGTACGACTTCGTATTCGTTGACCCGCGCGCCTTTCCGCAGCGCATCATGATGAGCGTCTGACACCGACCGCGAATCGTATGCCCCGCATCAGGCAATATGGCGTTGGCCAGGGTTGTCCGGAAACACCCGGCTCGATACACCGGCACGCTATGGATGCCGCTCGGCGCGGACGTATATGTCCGGGCACGGAGGGACCGCGTGACCATGCCCCGAACTTTCCGCCTCCACCCCATCCCCGTCGCGGCGGTTGCCGCTCTGCTCCCGCCTGGAATCCCCGACCCACCACGCCGGTTTCCTTGACCGAGAAGCGCTCATCTGAAGCAGAAGGCAAGCTAAGTCATTGCTTATTCGTAGGTTACGGTATTTGATCAGAATGCGATATTAGATGCTCTCGTGCGCTCTCCGGCTCTGCCGGAGTCCTGGGGTTCCGTCGGCTGGGAACCGAAGCGCGTCGGACGCCCGATCGGTCCTTGCGACATCCTGGTCGCCGGCCAGGCGCGCGCCCGCGGTCCGGTGCTCACGACGGGGAACATCCGCGAGTTCCGCCCGCGTCGCCGGATCGGACTGCGAAGATGGGTCCGGCGCGCCGTCCGTCGCCTGAACGGAAGCTACCGGAAGGCTGCCGCGGGGTCGCGATTGCGACCGGCGGCTTCGCACACCACGCCGTCGCCGTCTCGGTCGTTCATGAACTCGTACGCCGGATGCCCGCGGCGGACCGGCGCGATGCCGTGCCGGCGGGCCTCCGAGCAGGAGATGCGGCCATTGCCGTTATCGTCCCAGCGGCTGGCGGCATTCCGGCCGGCGGCGGGATTCGTCGTGGCCCCGGGCCGCTCCCGCGAGGCCGGCTTGGCTGCCGTCCCGGAGCCGCACACCACGCCGTCGCCGTCCGGGTCGCTCATCAACGCGTACGCCGGATGACCACGGCGGACCGGTGCGATGCCGTGCCCGCGGGCTTCTGCACAGGAGATGCGGCCGTTGCCGTTGTCGTCCCATGCTGCCGCACCGTCCGCTGGCGCGTCGGCGGCCGCCGACGGAGCGGAGTCCTCCGCGCCCCACAGGCCGTGGCCCGCGAGGCGCGCCTCCCGTTCGAGTTTCCGGAACTCTTCGAGGTACCGGAAGGGAAATCGCGTGTAGGCGTGGCCGAAACCGCGCCGGATGATCTCCGCGTTCGCCATGGGGCCATCGGGCAGCCAGACGTAAGCGAGCGTCCTGTCATACCGGTCCGTGCGCTGCTGGTCGTATTCGAGCCGTACCCGCTTGCCCTCGAGCAGCCGCCTGGCGAAGGCGCTTGCTTCCCGGCCGAAGAACTGGACTGGCCGGCGCGGGTCCACCGTTTCCGGGGTGTCCACGCCGATCAGCCGCACGCGCCCGACGCCCGCCACGATGATCGTGTCGCCGTCCACCACCCGCTCGACGACCTGGGCGCCAGCCGGGGCCTGACCCGCGAACAGCGCCAGTCCGGCGAGTCCGAACGCGACGACTCCGCGCGGGGATCGGCCCCGGAATTCCGGACGCTGGGCGGCCCGCCGCCCGGTCAAGGTTTGCAAGGTGTGTCGGCGGCGCGCGAAACCGCGCCGTTCTCAAGGTCGGGTTGGATGGTAGGGCAGTTCGCCGTCCCGAGTCCATCCGGCGGTGCGGGTGGACGCCCGGACGGTGAACGACGTGAAGGTCTCGGAGGACGGGAAGTTCTGCGTGATCAGCCGCGAGGGCGCTTCGAACCGGAAGAACGGGCTCGTGATCCTCGACGTGAGCGACCCGCAGAACGGGATCGAGGTGATCGCCCGCTACGACGACCAGCTCACCGGCGGGGTCCACAACGTCTTCATCGCCGAGGAGCACATCTACGCACTCTCCGCGGGCCGGCGTTTCGACATCCTGAACGCCGAGGACCCGGAAAATCCCTACCGGGTGGGGCGTTTCGAAATGGACACCCCGGGCCACTCGATCCACGACGTGTGGGTCCACGAGGGGATCGCCTATTCGTCCAACTGGAACGACGGCGTGGTGGCGGTGGACGTCGGCGGCGGCGGCAAGGGCGGCGCCCCGAACAACCCGGTGCTGCTGGGGAACACCCCGTATCCGAGCGGCTGGAACCACGCCGCCTATCCCTACCGGAGCGAGTCCACGGGCAAGTTCCTGATGATCGGCGGGGACGAGGCGTTCCCGTACCAGACCATGCGCGAGGAGCGCACCCCGGGGCGGGCGGCCGGCTGGATCCACGTCTTCGAATGGGACGAGTGGGACAGCGCCCGCGAGGTGGCCCGCTACCAGGTGCCCGAGGCCGGGACCCATAACCTGTGGGTCGAGGACGACGTTCTCTATATCGGCTACTACAACGGCGGCCTGCGGGTGGTGGACATCTCCGGCGAGCTGCGGGGCGACCTCTACCGGCAGGGCCGCGAGATCGCGATGTTCCGTCCGTTCGACCCCGAAAGCCGGGTCCCGAACGCGCCGATGGTCTGGGGACCGCAGCCCTACAAGGGCCACATCTTCGTCGCCGACATGAACTCGGGACTCTGGGCGGTGAAGCTCGTGGACCCCGAACCGGTGAACATGGGAGAGCCCGAGTAGGGGAAAAGCTCAGACTGGGATCGCCCGCCGTCAGGCGGGTGATCCCCGCGTACTGCGGCTCAGCCACCTGGCAGCGCGGTAGCGGGAACGCCGGTGTTCACGCCGGCAGCGGGAGAACCGGCCGGGACCGCTGCACGAAGCGCAGTGAGATCGCGCATCGCCAACCGCGAAGAAGCGCGGGGACGGCTTGGAGCCCCCACCGGGAGAACTGGGCCGGCCTCCGGCCGGCATCGCGCGGGAGCGCGAAACCAGCGCCGATGACACTTGCCCCCTGCGGTGCCCGTCTCCGGGCCGTTCCGGCGACGGCCGTCAGGACAACAGCTTCACGAAAATGGCGATGAGTGCTGCGTTGACGAACAGCGCTCCGTACACCATCCACCGGTAGATGCCCACCTCGCGCTCAGCAATCTCAAGCCGCAGATCGGCCAAGTCCTGTTTAGTGGCGAAGTTCGCCGGATCCGTTCTCATGGCTCCATTTTGGGCCATGGGCTGAACCAGCGCCACCACCGACGAAACCTGCGAGCGCCTCCACCGTACACGTGCTGGGTCGCGCTCGCGAGGCGCGTATATTCCCCGGTCATGGGGGACCGCATTCCGGCCCTCGCTGCTCCATGACCCGAACCTTCCGCCCCCACCTCATCCCCGTTGCCGCCGCCGCGCTTCTCCTCCTCGCCCTCCCCGCGTTCGCCCAGGAAGAGGAAGCGGAAACCGGCCCGCAACCCGCCGAACTCATCATCACCCCGTCCGAACTCGAACTCGAGGTCGGGGACAAGCTGACGCTCGAGGCAGCAGTCCGGGACAGCGACGGCAACCTGATGGAGCGGACGGTGGTGTTCTATTCGCGCCGGCGCCGTTCGGTCGGCGTCAACCCGGCGGGCATGGTCGAGGCCTACCAGCCCGGCGAGCACACCCTGATCGCCATGGTGCCCAAGGATCCGGAGGACATCGATCGCCGCGCCGAACCCGCGGTCATGGTGGAGATCCCGGTGACGATCCCCAACCCGCCGGTGGCTTCGGTGGAGGTCGCGAATCTTCCCGGCCACCTCTATGCGGGAACCGAGATCGGCCTCCGCTCCCTGGTCACCGACATCTCGGGCGCCGTGCGCAACGACGTGGGGGTGGGCTGGAGCAGCGCCGATCCGTCGGTGGCGAGCGTGGATTCCCTCGGGGTGCTCACCCTGGTGGGCGCCGGGCGGACAACCCTGACGGTCTCCGCCGAGGAGGCTTCGAGCGACGCGACGATCGAAGTGCTCGCGAACCCGGTCGCCTCGATCACGCTGAGCGGGGCGCCGGCCGCGGCGGTGCGGACCGGGGACGTGGTGTTCTTCGAGGCCAAGGTTACGGATGCCTCCGGGAACGAGGTGCCGGACTACCCGGTGCAGTTCGCCACTTTCGGGATTCCGGCGGATGGAATCGTGGCGCCCGGGGCCATCGGCCAGGTCGATGAAGAGGGCGCTTTCGTGGCGGAGCGGTCGGGAACCCATACGGTGATCGTGGACGGGTTCACCGACTCGGCGAGCGCGACGGTCGCCGTCGTGTCCAGGAACGTGAGGAAGGACGTCGAGGTCGTGGGACGGGGCCCGGTCCGCGATCGCCGCACCTCGGACCTCTGGGTCTGGGAGGGCACCGACGGCCGGGACTATGCCGTGACCGGGACCCACAGCGCCGACGGCCATGCCTATTTCTGGGACGTCACCGATCCCTCGGCGATCTCGCTCATCGACACGGTTCGGGTGGACGCCCGGACGGTGAACGACGTGAAGGTTTCGGCGGACGCGAAGTTCTGCGTGATCAGCCGGAAGGCGCCTCGAACCGGAAGAACGGTCTGGTGATCCTCGACGTCAGCGACCTGCAGAACGGCATCGAGGTGATCGCCCGCTATGACGACCAGCTCACCGGCGGGGTCCACAACGTCTTCATCGCACAAGACCACATCTACGCGCTTTCGGCGGGACGGCGCTACGACATCCTGAACGCCGAGGATCCGACGAACCCGTATCGGGTGGGCCGTTTTGAGATGGACACCCCCGGGCATTCGATCCACGACGTGTGGGTCCACGAGGGCATCGCCTATTCGTCCAACTGGAACGACGGGATCGTTGCGGTGGACGTGGGCGGCGGCGGCAAGGGCGGGGCGCCCAACAATCCGGTCATGCTCGGGAAAACCCCGTATCCGAGCGGCTGGAATCACGCCGCCTATCCCTACCGCAGCAAGTCCACCGGCAAGTTCCTGATGATCGGGGGCGACGAGGCGTTCCCGTACCAGTTGATGGAGGGGGACCGGGCGCCGCGCCGGGCGGCCGGCTGGATCCACATCTTCGAGTGGGACGAGTGGGAGAGTCCCCGCGAGGTGGCCCGCTACCAGGTGCCGGAGGCCGGAACCCACAACCTGTGGGTCGAGGACGACATCCTCTACATCGCCTACTACAACGGCGGCCTGCGGGTGGTGGACATTTCCGGCGAGATGCGGGGTGACCTCTACCGGCAGGGCCGCGAGATCGCGATGTTCCGCCCGTTCGACCCCGAAACCCTAAAGCCGAACGCACCGTTCGTCTGGGGACCGCAGCCCTACAAGGGCCACATCTTCCTCGCCGACAACACCTCGGGGCTCTGGGCGGTCAAGCTCGTGGACGCCGAACCGGTGAACATGGGCGAACCCCGGTAAGGGAAGACTCGGGCCGGGATCCCCCGCGCCATGCGCCTCACCTGGACGGCGCATCGGGCAGGGGAACGCCGACCTCCGGGCAGTTCTCCCGGTGGGGCCCGGCATCGCTGGTCGAATGCCAGCGAAACCCGCGTTCCGCAGTGCTCCCCCACGGCGCTGGCGCGGGGGCACCTACCCGCAGGGCGGTACTAGCCCAGCAGCTTTACGAGGGTGACGACCAGCGCTGCCTGGGCCAGCAGCGCTACGAACATCCATTGGGTCATCCACGTTCCAGGCTGGCCAGGTCCGCTTTGGTCGCGAAGTCGGCCAAATCCGCTTTCGTCCGCTGAGTGGTTGAGGACGCCATGGACCGTGTCAGCGGTTCGGCCGCATTGGCCAGCGGGTTGCGAGCGTGTTCAGCTCGTGAACAGGAAGCCGAACACCGCGATCAGCGCCGTGGTCAGGAGGGCCAGGGTGCCGAGAATGACCTGCCCCAGCACCTTCAGGCCATCCAGGCGGGTGACCACGACGTCCAGCTTCCGGTCGTGTTCGGCGAGCTTTTCCCCGTGGGCGGCGACGGTCTGGGTCAGCTTGGTGACCACTTCCGTCAGGGCGTCCAGCCTGCGGTCATGTTCGACGGCTGCTGCGGCCAAGGCGTCCAGCTTGCGATCCTGTTCGTCGAATCGGCGGTCCTGTTCGTCGAACCGGCGGTCCTGTTCGTTGAACCGGCGCTCGTGTTGTTCGAACCGCCTTTCCTGGGCAGAGCGCAGTTGGCGCATCTCCAACAGGAATGGCTGAAGCTGCGGGGCGACGGCTTCCGAAACCATGGTGCGTATCCGCTGCTCCGCACTATACGCGACCATGGCCTCGGCGCCCGCGTCCACGAGGGCGCGGAAGACGGCGCCTTCCTCGGCCGGTCTCAGGGTCGCGGCGTCCGGTCCGGAGGGCGGGGTGTCCGCTGGTGGCTGCGACGGCTTCGGTTCGGGGCCGGATGAAGGCGCGGGTTGGGGCATCGAGAACCTCCGGGCGGACGTGGCGTCCGGAAGACGGGGGCGTCTTCCGCTACTCCCATAGACGGAATTCCCGCCCGTTCGTTCTCACCTTGGGCGGGCGGTGTGGAAAAGTCGGCTCGAAGATGGTCGCGTGGCGGGCGGGCGTATATTCCCGTGCACAGAGGGACCGCGTAGCCATGACCCGACCACTCCACTCCCACTCGATTCCCGTTGCGGCCGTCGCGCTGCTCCTCCTTGCCCTCCCCGCGTTCGCGCAGGAGGAGGCCGAGGAGGCCAGCGGCCCCGAGCCCACCGAACTCGTCATCACCCCGAGCGAACTGACGCTGGAGGTGGGCGCGAACGCCACCCTCGAGGCCGAGGTCCGCGACGCCGACGGCAACGCCATGGACCGCGCCGTGGTGTTCTTCTCAAGGAGCCGCCGCTCGGTCGGCGTGAACCCCGCCGGGATGGTGGAGGCCTTTCGGCCCGGCGAGCACACGCTGATCGCCATGGTGCCGAGGAACCCGGAGCACACCGACCGGCGCGCCGAGTCGGCCGTCATGGTGGAGATTCCGGTGACGATCCCGAACCCGCCGGTGGCGTCGGTAGGGGTCACGAACTTGCCGGGCCATCTCTACGCCGGGACCGAGATCGGCCTCCGCTCGTTGGTCACCGACACCGCGGGCGCCACCCGCGACGACGTGGAGGTCGGCTGGAGTAGCGCCGATCCGTCGGTGGCCGGGGTGGACGCCCTCGGGATGCTCACGCTGGCGGGCGCCGGCCGGACGACCCTCACGGTGTCTGCCGAAGAGGCTTCGACCGATGTCGGGATCGAGGTTCTTCCGAACCCGGTCGCCTCGATCACCCTGACCGGCGCGCCTGCGGAGGCGGTGCCGACCGGGGACGTGGTGTTTTTCGAGGCGAGCGTGACCGACGCCTCCGGGAACGCGGTGCCGGACTATCCCATTCAGTTTGCGACCTTCGGGATTCCGGCGGACGGGATCGTGGCGCCGGGCGCCATCGGCCAGGTGGACGAAGAGGGCGCGTTCGTGGCGGAGCGCTCGGGGACGCACACCGTCATCGCCGACGGATTCACGCAGTCGGCGAGCGCCACGGTGGCGGTGGTGGCGCGGAACGTCCGGAAGGACGTGGAGATCGTGGGGCAGGGCCCCGTCCGCGACCGGCACACCTCGGACCTCTGGGTCTGGGAGGGCATCGACGGCCGGGACTACGCGGTTACCGGCACCTGGGGCGCCGACGGCCACGCCTATTTCTGGGACGTCACCGATCCCTCCGCGATGTCGCTCGTTGACACGGTGCGGGTGGACGCCCGGACCGTCAACGACGTCAAGGTCTCCGAAGACGGAAAGTTCTGCGTGATCAGCCGCGAGGGAGCTTCGAACCGGAAGAACGGGCTCGTGATCCTCGACGTGAGCGACCCGCAGAACGGGATCGAGGTCATCGCCCGCTACGACGACCAACTCACCGGCGGGGTCCACAACGTCTTCATTGCCGAGGAGCACATCTACGCACTCTCCGCGGGCCGGCGTTTCGACATCCTGAACGCCGAGGATCCGGAAAACCCCTACCGGGTCGGGCGTTTCGAGCTGGACACCCCGGGCCACTCCATCCACGACGTGTGGGTGGTGGACGGGATTGCCTACACCTCGAACTGGGATGACGGAATCGTCGCGGTGGACGTGGGCGGCGGCGGCATGGGCGGCGCGCCGAACAATCCGGTGCTGCTGGGGAGCGCCCCGCATCCGAGCGGCTGGAACCACGCCGCCTATCCGTACCAGAGCCAGTCCACCGGGAAGTTCCTGATGATCGGCGGCGACGAGGCGTTCCCGTACCAGACGATCGGCGAGGAAGGGACGCCGGATCGGGCGGCCGGCTGGATCCACGTCTTCGAGTGGGACGATTGGAAGGAGGCTCGCGAGGTGGCGCGCTACCAGGTCCCCGAGGCCGGAACCCACAACCTGTGGATCGAGGACGACATCCTCTACATCGGCTACTACAACGGCGGCCTGCGGGTGGTGGACATCTCCGGCGAACTCCGCGGCGACCTCTACCGCCAGGGGCGCGAGATCGCGGTCTTCCGGCCGCAGGATCCGGAGAGCTTCATTCCGAACTCGCCGATGGTCTGGGGACCCCAGCCCTACAAGGGCCACATCTTCGTCGCCGACCACAATTCGGGACTCTGGGCGGTGAAGCTGGTCGATCCGGAGCCGGTAAACCTGGGAGAGCCGCAGTAGAGGACGAGCGGCCCTTCTTGCGCTGATACAGCGCCCGTAGTTTGGTGGCGATGCGCCCGCCACTCGGTGACGTAGTCGCGCGGGATCACGACTCGACCTCGACTTCGGCGTTGATGCGCAGTCGCCACCGGTGGTCACGCGGCAGTCGGCGGTCGTCGGGGCCGCCCGGCAGGAGCAGAGCCGTGTCGCGCGCACGTCGCCGCACGTCGCGCTTGAGGGACGATGCCTTCTCGTCCGCGCCGACGAGGTCGAGCAGGTATCCGAGGCGCTGTGCCCAGGAAACAGGCGCCGTCGATGCTGCCGCGGCGAGCCGATCCGGATGAAAGCGCTCGGCAAGTTCGGCGATGACCGTCGCCGCCTGATCCAGTCCTCCGACGCGTTTCTCGTAGCCGACCAGATCAACCGCCGTTGCTTCGAGACTCGATACCTGGATCGTTCCCCGGGGCGTGTTGAAAGTTTGGACAGGAACCTCGCCGACGCGCTTGCGGGTGATGAAGGCGACCGCGATCCTGCCGCACGAGATTGGCCGGCGATACCCGGCCAGAGCCACCTGGAACGTTTGCGGGCGATGGTGCGCGGCACCGTGGTACTGGGCTGCCGACAGGAGACCGGCGTAGTAGGGCCGATGGAGATGCGCCATCAACGCGGGAACGAATTGCTCTGCCGGCAGGCAGCCGAGGCGCCGGTACTCGGGGGGTACGATCACGTAGAAACCGCGCCCAGGGCTCGCGATCAGCCCTTTGTTCGCCAACCGGCTCAGGGCGAGTCTGGCCGCGGCCGGCGAGACGCCGAGCAACTCGCGCATTTCCGCCGCGGTGAAGTGGTATCGGCCGCCAGCGGCAAAGTCGACGACCAACCTGCCGGCCCTGGGTGGCCGCGGCTCCGAGTCCGGTTTCATCTATCTAATGTATCAATATTCGATACTTTACGCAGATTATTCCATTCGTCCGCCGAGGCCGAGGCCGGAACCCACAACCTGTGGATCGAGGACGACATCCTCTACATCGGCTACTACAACGGCGGCCTGCGGGTGGTGGACATCTCCGGCGAGCTCCGCGGCGACCTCTACCGCCAGGGGCGTGAGATCGCGGTCTTCCGGCCGCAGGATCCGGAGAGCTTCATCCCGAACGCGCCGATGGTCTGGGGACCGCAGCCCTACAAGGACCACATCTTCGTGGCCGACCACCATTCGGGGCTCTGGGCGGTCAAGCTCGTGGATCCGGAGCCGGTGAACCTGGGGGAGCCGCAGTAGGGACGGGCACCTCCGGCACCCCCTCTGCGCCGCGCTCGCGCCGCCGGGGGCGGGACGGGTGCGGCCGGGTTTACTCCCCGGCGGGGTACCGGATGTCGGTGGTCAGGAACTCCTCGAAGAAATTCAGCATGTCGCTGAGTTTCCGGATCGTGTTCTCCGTCCCGTACACGTAATACCCCTCATCCGGATACGCCTTGTATCGCACGATCTTGTAGTACTGGTCGAGTTTGCGCGCGAAGTTCAGCGCGGCCTGCGGTTGGCCTTCGCGAATCCGCCAGCCGGCCGCCACTCCTTCACCCTGGATCACGAAGGTCGGCGTCGTGACCTGGTGCGCCTTCAGGATGGCGGAGCTGTTCCGGTACGTCTCGCGGTTTTCGGGATACGGGCCGAGTTCGTACTCGAGCAGCTTGATGTGCTGGAGCTCCTGGACCGTGGCGTGGAACTCGGTCATGTCGCCGTAGCCCGACAGCGAGATGGCCGCCTGGAAGACCCCGGGGGCGAAGGCGACCGCCGCCATGGTCATGATCCCGCCGTAGCTGGTTCCGGTGATCCCGATCCGGTCGCGGTCCACGTCGGAACGGCCCTTCAGGTAATCCACCCCCGCGAGGACATCCTCGAGGTCGCAGTGTCCCCAGCAACCGTTGTTGAGGTCCTCGAAGGCGAGGCCGTAGCCGGAACTGCCGCGAATGTTCGGCATGAGCACGACGTAACCGCGCTGGGCGAAGAAGTGGACCTGCTGATGCCGCCGGAACTGGTTGTCGAACTGGGACGTGGGTCCGCCGTGGATCCAGAGCAGGCCGGGGAAGCGTTCGCCGGGAGCTGCGTCCGGCGGCCGGTGCAGGTAGGCCTCGATGGTGAGGCCGTCGGTGCTCGGGTAGCGGATTTTTTCGGGGAGCCGGATTCGGGGGTTGGCGTCCTGGCCGATTTCGCTGTGCACCAGCGTGCTCTCTCCCGAAGCGACGTCGAGCACGAAAAGCTCCGTGGGACGCGCCGGGGTCTCGAAGGTGTAGCTGATCCGGTTCCCCTCGGGCGACCACTCAGGACGGAGCGCCGCTCCGGCCTCCCGCTCCACGAGAGTCCGGCCCCCGGACCCGTCCGCCGCCGCCAGCCGCAGGGAATGCACGCCGCCCTGGTTCTCGGTGTAGCTGACCCAGGCGCCGTCGGGCGACCAGCGGGCGTCGCTCTGGTCATGGTTCGAAGCCGCCAGGGGCCGGGGCTCACCCCCCGTGCGGGGCGCGATCCAGAAGTTCAGCCAGCCGCTGCGCTGGGAGCGGAAGAGCAGGTGCTCGCCGTCGGGCGACGGTTGGACGGCGCCGAACGACCGGCCCGCGCGGTAGTCGAAAAAGCCGCGGTCCGCCACCACGATGCGCGGATTCCGGCCATCGGGGGTGATCTCGATCACGTCGTGATCCACCCAGCGGTCGTCCATGCGCACGTAGAAGAGCGCCCCGGAATCCGGGGCCCAGCTCGGATACCCCTCGTAGAGCGGGTCGCTGGTCAGCCGGTGCACCTCTCCCCCGGCGACCGACACCTTCCAGATGTCCATGTTGCCGAACCGGTCGCCGGCGAACGCGATCCATGCCCCGTCCGGAGACCAGGCGAGCCCGTTCGCCCGCGCCGAGAGCCGGGTGAGCCGCCGGTCCGTACCCTCCTTGGCCGACCACAGCCAGATGTCCGGCGCGCCGTCGCGGTCGGAGGTGTAGGCGACGAAGCGCCCGTCGGGCGACCAGACCGGCTGCGGGGCCCCCAGCGATCCCACCCCGCTGAGCGTCAGGTCCCGGGTGAGAATCCGGAACGACCTGTCCTCGGGGTCCACGCCGGCGAGGTCGCCCGCGGCCGACACGAATGTGATCAGGGACCCGTCCGGCGCCCATTGCGGGGAACGACTTCCCCCGACCGCGGCTCGAAGGTCCATCAGTGCGGCGGCGCCGATCGGGCCGGCAGCCGCGTCGGCGGCCCCGGGCGGCGGGCCGCTTTCCTCCGGCGAACACGCGAGCCCCCCGGCGAACACGAATCCGGCCGCGATGACGGAAAAACGGTGCTGTCTCATGACCCCGGCTCCTCTTCGGTCCGGCCGCGGCCCCGGCGGCCGGAACACAGGACGGAGATTACTGGATGCGCGACGCGGATTCCGCGCTGCGAGGAGTTGAGAGCACGCCGGACTGGGACGCCGTCTGGAGGGGTGTTCTCATGCGGACCCCGGCGGGCTTCCGACGCTGATGCGGGGACGGCCTCCGAGCGGGTAGTCTCTCCCCTTCATTCAGCGTATCTGCGGGAGGGCCGTCGGCCCTGCCGCAAGACCAGGAGGAGACAGCATGCTCCGAACCAGGACCGGCGCGCTTTGCGCCATTCTCTCAGCCGCCCTTTTGCTTCTTGGCGCGTGCGCTCCTACGGAGGAGATGCCGCAGTCGAACGCCACCGTGTTCCACGGGGCGACCGTGATCGTGGGTGACGGGAGCGACCCGATCGAAAACGCCACCTTCGTCGTGGAGGACGGCCGCTTCGTTGCCGCGGGCGGGGCGGACGAGGTCATGGCGCCGGAGGGCGCCGCGCATGTGGACCTCTCCGGCCGGACGGTGATCCCCGCCCTCATCGACACGCATGTGCACCTCTCGGTCCCGCGGGAGGCCCTGATCGACGATCTCCAGCGGCGCGCCTACTACGGCGTCGGGGCTGCGATGAGCCTGGGGCACGATGACGGCGAGGCGACGGCCGCGGTCCGGGACGCCCCGGTCGCCGGCGCCGCTCGTGCGATGACCGCGGGCCGGGGAATCACCCGGCACGAGCCCGGGCGCTCCGAGGTCCCCTACTGGATCAACACGCCGGAGGAGGCGCGGGCGGCGGTTCAGGAGCTCGCTGGCGCGAACGTGGACTTCGTGAAGATCTGGGTGGACGACCGCGGCGGCCAGTTCGAGAAATTGACGCCGGAGCTCTACGGCGCCGTCATCGACGAAGCGCACCAGCACGGCCTGCGGGTGACGGCCCACATCTTCTCGCTCGAAGATGCGAAAGGACTGCTGGAGGCCGGGGTCGACTCCTTCGCCCACAGCGTCCGGGACATGGACGTGGACGACGAGTTCGTGGCGATGGTTCAGGAGCGTCCCAACGTGGTCCTGATTCCCAACCTCGGCGGCCGCGGCGTCCATGACGATGTGAGCTGGCTCTCCGGAACCCTGACCGCCGAAGCGCTTGAGCAGGCGCAGGCCGCTCACATGGACCGGCCGGAGTCCCACGAGTCGTTCGGGATCCAGGCCAGGAACCTTGCCCGGCTGAACGAAGCCGGCATGAAGATCGCGATGGGTACCGACGGGAACGCCGGCTGGCGGCCCCACATCGAGATGCTGGACATGGTGGAGTCCGGGATGAGCCCGCACGAGGTGATCGTTGCCTCCACCGGCTTCGCCGCCGAGTTCCTCAAGATGTCCGATGCCGGCACGATCGAGGCCGGCAAGAGCGCCGACTTCGTGGTCCTCGAAGCGAACCCGCTCGAGGACATCACGAACGTCCGGCGCATCGAGTCGGTGTACCTCCGGGGCGAAGAAGTGGACCGGGCCGGACTGAGCGCCGGCTGGGTCGGAGGCCAGTAGGGATCCAGGAGTCGCCGCGATGAAACACGCACACACCATCAGTTGGGTGCTCTTCGCCCTGCTGGGAGCCATCACCATCCTGGTTTCCCTGACCTCGCTCAGCGCCGCCTACCTGAACCCGGATGCCGACCTGATCGGCGGCCGGTTGACCCCGGCGCAGGTCGCCGACGGGGACCCGGAACTCGCCGCGGCGCTCTCCGCCCGGCGGGGCACCGCCGCCGCGTTTGGGCTTTCCTACGGAATCCTGCTGTTCGGGATCGCCTGGGGCCCGTACCGGCGGAGGGGCCGGCTGTTCCGTCTGATGCTGGCGGCGGGCCTGGTGAACACGCTGGTGATCCTGCTCCGGCTTCCGGTGTTGGGCATAGGCCTCGGCCTCGTCACGGCCCTGGTTCCGCTGGCGCTCATCCTGATCGCGGCGGTGCTGGGGATGATGGCGCCCCGCCAGGCTTAGACCGGCGGCAGGACGCGCGAGGAACGGCAGCGCCGGCGGAACCCCGGGGGGTAGACTCGGCGTTCAGGGACTTTCAGCGTGCCCGCCATAAGCGAAATCTCGGTGGTCGGATTCCGCAGTTTTTGCCATCTCGACCGCCTCCGCTTGACCGAGCGAAACATTCTCATCGGCGCCAACGGGTCGGGAAAGTCGAAATTTGTGGAGGTCTTCCAGTTCGCACAGGCCATTGGGAAGGGGCGCTTGGAGAAATACGTGGCGCGCACTGGCGGTGCGGACCCGCTGCTTCACTACGGTGCCGGAACGACACAAAGGATGTTCTTCCGCATCGCGTTCGACGACCCCGGCGGGGTCTTGGAACTCGCGCTGGAGCCCACGGACGATCGGCGACTCTTCGTGACGACGGAGGTCATGTCGGACCTGCCCTGGCTTGACCCGGGGTCAAAGAGGCGGTCCACCGAGATCGTTACCCCTCGTGCGGGCGACATGGGCGAGGACCCACAGCGAGCGTATCTGAACAGTTGGCGGATCTACGATTTCCGTGGGGTTGGACCGGGCTCGGCACTCCGCGAGAACTCCGATCTGTACGACTGCGAAACGCTTCATCCGGACGCGTCGAATCTCGCGAGCTTTCTCTACTTGCTGCGCCAGAAGCACAGCGAGTCTTACTGCAGGATTCGAGACTCCGTCCACCTGGTTGCACCCTTTTTCGAGGATTTCGAGATCCGACCGTGGGCCCTGGATGAACGGATCCTGCGGCTCCGTTGGCGCCATGCCGCTACCGACCGTGCGTTCGATGTTTCGGAGTTCTCGGACGGCACCCTCCGTTTCATCGCGCTCGCCACGCTACTCGCACAGCCAGTCGAGCTGAGACCCTCGACGATCATCCTGGACGAACCGGAACTAGGCCTCCATCCCTTCGCGATCAACGTCCTCGCATCCCTGATCCAGAGCGCTTCCGTCGGAACGCAGATGGTCGTTTCAACCCAGTCCGCGCAACTGATTGACTCGTTCGAGCCCGAAGATGTCCTCGTCGCCGATCGCGTTGACGGCGCAACGCAGTTGACGCGTCTCCAGTCGTCAGCGCTCGCGGAATGGCTCGAGGACTACACGCTGGGCGAACTCTGGCAGAAGAACGAACTCCGAGGCCGCCCGGCTCCGGAGTCCCACAAGACCCCGGCGTGAACCGGTTGCTCGTTCATGTGGAAGGACAGACCGAGGAGGTTTTCGTCAATACCGTTCTGTCGGAAACGCTGGGTCAAGCTGGCTATCGGTCGGTCGCCGCGCGGATCTTGGGGAGCGCCCGCCCGCGTGGCAGCCGTGGCGGTGTACGGGGATGGGCCTCCGCACGGCGAGAGATCCTGCGCAATCTGCGGCGCGATCGGGGATGTGTGGTGGCGACGCTTGTGGACTATTACGGAATGCCGCGAAGCGGACCGCGCTCGTGGCCTGGGCGCGCGGAAGCGGCGGGCAGGCCGCTGGCGGGACGTCCCCGCTTCGTGGAAGAGGCCATGGCGCTTGATGTTGCCTGCGCCATGGGACCGCGATTCGACCGGCGGCGCTTCGTTCCCGGGGTACTCATGCACGAGTTCGAAGCACTGCTGTTCAGCGATTGCGCCGTCTTGGCGGAAGCTGCCGGACGCTCCGATCTCACTCCCACGTTCCAAAGCATCCGTGACCTTGTTGGGACACCAGAGGAGATTGACGACGCGCCGGAGTCAGCCCCTTCAAAGCGCATTCTCGCCGTCGCTCCGGAATACAGGAAGCCGGTAGACGGCATCCGGGCCGCCCGGCGGATGGGGCTTGAGACGATTCGCGCCAACTGCCCGCACTTCGACTGCTGGATGAGCCGCCTCGAAGGCGTTCCCAGGCTGTTCGAATGCTGATCTCTAACAGCCTATGGTGGAACCCGGGTGAGAGCCGAGAGCGGCGAGGCGCCCGGCTGACAAGGCGCGTGAGGGAGGAGCCCCCACCGGGAGAACTGGGCCGCCTGGGTTTCGCCACAGGTTGTTAAGCCAGCGTCCGCAGCCGGTCGCCGGTGGTACCGTGCAGGAAGCAGAGGGGTGAGGGCCCGTTCGTCGGCGATTCTTGGCCGGCACATCGCACCGCCGAACTGGATCGGCTGGGGCGAAAGCGAGATCCGTTCGGCGACGATCCGGAGTGAAGCCGCATGAGCAACGTGGCACGGGGCGACGGTGATCCACAGGCACTTGCAGACTCCGGTCCGGACAACAGTGACGTCACGGCGGAAGAAGCTGAGAATCGGGATGTCGAGCCGCACCACCCGGGGGCGTTTAGCGAGGAGTCTTTCTGGAAGAAAGTTGCCGCGTTTGCGGTAAGGGCAGGCAAGAAGCTCATTTATCGGGCACTCCTCCTGTACTACTGCTTGATCGACCCCGGCACGCCAAGATGGGTGAAGGCATCCATCGTAGGTGCGCTCGCCTACTTCATCCTTCCGACAGACGCCATTCCCGACGCCATTCCATTCGTCGGGTTCTCAGACGACCTGGGTGTGCTCGGTGCTGCGGTGGCCTACCTCGCCACTCACATCAACCCGGAACACAAGCAAGAGGCCGAAGAGAAGCTCAAGACCTGGTTTCGCTGAGCTGTTACCTCAGACATCCTGCATTCCCCCACGAAAAGGACACCCCGGATGCGCATCGTTCCCCTTGCCGACATTCAGTCGGCCATCACCGCGAAAGCCGCCATCGAGGCCGTAAAGGCCGGATTCATCGCCCATGCGAAGGGGCTGGTGCACTGCCCCGAGCCCGTCCAGATCGTGTTCCGCGACGACCGGCAGGAACAGCATGGCGAATGTCACGTCAAGTCCGCCATCTGGAGCGGCCGTCCGTACGCTGCGGTCAAGATCGCATCGGGGTCGTACCGGAATGCGGCGCGCGGCCTGCCCGGCGCGGGCGGCATGATCGTCCTGATCTCTACCGACACCGGCCTTCCGGAGGCCATTCTCCAGGACGATTGTTGGCTCACCAACGTCCGCACCGCCGCCGCCGGGGCCCTGGCTGCCGGTCTGAAACCGGTGTCGAGCGACGCGACTCTCGGCGTGATCGGCACCGGGACCCAGGCCGAGATACAGGCCACCATGATCGCTTCCCATCTGGGGCTTGGGTCGGTGTCCGTCTGGGGACGTTCCGCCGCCAAGGCGGCCGCCCTCTCGGAAAAACTGAAGGCCGGAGGACTGGCGGCCACCGCGATGGATACGGTCCGCGATGTCTGCCATTCGAGCGCCATTCTCGTCACCACCACCCCCGTGACGAAACCGGTGGTTCACTTGGAAGACGTTCCCGACACGCTCCACATCGTCGCCGTCGGTGCCGACACCCCCGGGAAGACCGAGCTGGATCCGCGCATCCTGGGAAGGGCCCACACCATCGTCACCGACGACCATCGGGAGTGTCTGCATCACAGCGAATTCGGCGCCGCGGTGAGAGCCGGCGCGGTCGCGGAAGACAGCGACTGCTCCTTTGGCGAAATGCTGTCGCTCGCCACCCCGGATCCAAGGATGGCGCGGGACGGCATTTCGGTCGTCGATCTGACCGGCATGGGCGTCCAGGATCTCGCGATAGCGATGGTGACGCTGAACGCGTTGGCGGGTTAGCAGCCGCCTCCGGGTCCGGGGCCGGCACCGCCCGCCGGCGGCAGGCGAACGACGCGATGCTGCTGTCACCGATGGCGCAGACCCGGCCAGCGATCATCGCCCAGATTCGCAAAGTGCAGGGTCGCGCCATCCGTGCGGAGGACAAAGCGCCCTTCGCGGCCCTGTCGGGCCGCGGTGCCGACCGGAGGTCGGCGTTCCAAGCCGTCCCCGCGCTTTTTCGCCGTCGGCAGTCTTCCCGGTTCCGTGATGGCGCACGTCTCGGCATGGCACTCGGACGATCGGTTCTCTAGAATCGGCCCAAGAGAGGGAATGAACATGAAGATCAGGATCGCGTTGTTCGCAGGCCTCGCACTCGCGGCGTCGATTGGCTGGACGGCGGTGACTCAGGATGTTGCCGAGGAGATGATCGACCGGGCGCGGCATTTTCTGGTCTCGCTCGATCCCGACCAGCGGGACCAGGCGACGTTCGCGTTCGGTGACGAGGAGCGGCTCAATTGGCACTTCATCCCGCGGGATCGGGAGGGACTCCCGTATGGGGAGTTCACCCCGCCGCAGCGCCGGCTCGCCGACCGTCTGCTCGGCACGGCGCTCAGCCACGAGGGGATCAGCAAGGCGCTCGGCATCATGTATCTCGAACAGATCCTCTACGAGCGCGAAGGCCGCGACATTCGTGATTCCGACCGCTACTACTTCACGGTGTTCGATGAGCCATCGAGCTCGGGCGCCTGGGGCTGGCGCGTCGAGGGGCATCATCTGTCGCTCAACCTCACGCTCAACGACGGCGAGGTCATCGCCACGTCACCGGCTTTCATGGGCAGCAATCCGGCGATCGCCGGGGAAGGCAAGCACGAGGGTCTCGAGGTGCTCGCGGCGGAGCAGACGGTAGCGAGGGAGCTACTCGCGCTCTTCGATGGTCAGGCGCGTGACCAGGTCATCTTCGACGCCGAGGCGCCGCCCGACATCCTGACGGGCCATGATCGGGTCGCCGAGGCCGGGGAACCGCTCGGGGTTGCGACCCGTGACATGACGGACGAGCAGGCCGACAAGGTCGTCGAGCTCCTGCAGGTCTATACCGGCCGGCTGCGCCTCGACCTCGCAAAGGACGAGTTCGACAAGGTCACGGCGGCCGGTCTCCACAACATTCACTTCGCGTGGGCCGGCAGCGCCGAGCCCGGCGACCCGCACTACTACCGGATCCAGGGCCCGACGTTTCTCATCGAATACGACAACACGCAGAACGACGCGAACCACATCCACACGGTCTGGCGCGATCTGGAGGGAGACTTCGGCAGGGACCTTCTCGCCGAGCACTACACGAACTCGCATTCGCGATAACCCGACGGGCGGGACGCGCCCGGCTCCCCGGCTGTTAACAGCCTGTGGCAAAATCCACACGGCGTTCGACCGGCGATCCATCCCGGCCAAACAGCCGGTGATGAAACCCCCGCGGCGTTCGGCCGGCGATCCATCCCGGCTGAACCGCGTCGCTTCGCGCCGCTCATCGTTGCGTTTCGGTCGGAATACACCCGGTATTCCTCCCTCACGCGCCTTGTCAGCCGGGCGCCTCGCCGGCCTCGGCGCTCACGCGGGTTCCACCACCGGCTGTTCACCGCGTCGCTGCGCGCCGCTCATCGTTGCGTTTCGGTCGAAATACACCCGGGCCAGTTCTCCCGGTGGGGGCCTCGGCGCTCACGCGGGTTTTACCACAGGCTGTTAACCGATTGACGGGTTAGCCGCAAAGGGGATTAATAGGGGGAGTTTCGCCCCCCTGCGGGAGGCGATGCCGCGCTGACGACGGGCGCTCCGAGTCCCGGCTCCATGTACCCTCCACCCTCCATGGGCGAACTGGCGCGCGAGCTCGCGACGCGCATCGAGGGGGACGTGCGTTTCGACCGCGCCAGCCGGATCCTCTACTCGAACGACGCCAGCATCTACCAGATCGAGCCCCTGGGGGTGGTGATCCCCCGCCACACGGCGGACGTGGCGGAGGCGGTCCGGGTGGCGGCGGAGGCGGGCGCCCCGGTGCTTCCGCGCGGCGGCGGCACCTCCCTCGCCGGCCAGGCGGTCGGCGAGGCGGTGGTGCTGGACCTGTCGGTGCACTTCCGCAGCATCCTGGAGATCAACAAGGAAGAGCTCTGGGCCCGGGTGCAACCGGGCGTGGTGCAGGACGCCTTCGGCGCCGCGCTGGCGCCGCTCGGTCTCCGGTTCGGCCCCGAGACCTCGACCTCGAACCGCGCCAACCTCGGCGGGATGATCGGCAACAACTCGGCCGGCGCCCGCTCGCTCGTCTACGGCAAGACCGTGGACAACGTTCTCGACGCGACCGTGGTGCTCCCCGACGGAAGCTGCGAGCGGCTTTCGTGGCTGAGCTGGGAGGACATGCGGCGCCGGGCGCGGGGCAACGGGGCGCTCGCCCCGCTGCTTCGCGAACTGCTGGCGATTCGGGACGAGTACTCGGATGAGATCCGGGAACGGTTCCCGCGCATCCCGCGCCGGGTCTCCGGCTACAACCTGGACGTGCTGCTCGATCCGGGCGGGGTGAACCTGGCGCATCTGATCGTCGGGTCCGAGGGAACGCTCGGGACCGTGGTCGAGGCCCGGGTGAAGCTGCACCAGCTTCCACCCGCGGTCGGGCTCGCGGTGCTGCATTTCGACGGGCTGCTCCCGGCCCTCGAGGCGGGGGTGGTGGCGCTCGATCTCCACCCCGCCGCGGTGGAACTCGTGGACCGGATGGTTCTGGAACTCGCCCGCGAGTCGCTCGAGTACTCGCGGCGCCTCCACTTCGTCGAGGGCGAACCGGGAGCGCTCATCCTGGTCGAGTTCGCGGGAGGGAGCCGCGCCGAAGTGGCTTCGAAGCTGGCCGACCTCGAACGCCGGCTCGGCAATCAGGGGCGTCCCCACCTGCGAATCCTCGATCCCGCGGAGCAGCAAAACGTCTGGGCGGTGCGGAAGGCGGCGCTTCCGCTCCTCCTGAGCCTTCCGGGAGACAAAAAGCCCATCGCCTTCGTCGAGGACACCGCGGTCGAGCCATCCCGGCTGCCGGAGTTCATCCGCCGGTTCGAGGAAATCCTGTCCGGCCGGAACACCGAGGGCAGCTTCTACGCCCACGCCGGCGCCGGGTGCCTCCACATCCGGCCCCTGATCAACCTGAAAGACCCCGCCGAGATCAAGAAGATGGACACCCTGGCCCGGGAGGTCTGCGACCTGGTGCTCGACTTCGGGGGCGCCATGAGCGGGGAGCACGGCGACGGGCTCGCGCGCAGCCACTTCAACGAGAAGGTCTTCGGGCCGCGGGTGTACCAGGCGTTTAGGCGTCTGAAGGCGGCGTTCGACCCGGCGGGCATCATGAATCCGGGGAAGGTGGTGAACGCCCCGGCCATGACCGACAACCTCCGTTACGGCGCGGGTTACCGGGCGGCGGAGCTCCCGGTGGTCTATCCGTACCAGCGCCACGGCGGTTTCGCGGGTGCGGTGGAGCTCTGCAACGGATCCGGGGTCTGCCGCAAGGAACTGGTGGGGACGATGTGCCCCTCGTTCATGGCCACCAAGGAGGAGGAGCACTCCACCCGGGGCCGGGCGAACCTGCTGCGCGCGCTGCTCGACGGGCGGCTGCCCCCGGAGCGGGAGTCGGAAGACCGCGTCCTCCAGGCGCTGGACCTCTGCCTGGCCTGCAAAGCCTGCAAGGCCGAGTGTCCGTCCGGGGTGGACATGGCCCGGCTCAAGTCCGATTTCCTGCACCGCTACTACCGGAACCGGCGGCGGCCGCTCGCCGACCGGCTGTTCGGCGCGCCGGACGTCCTGGCCCGCTGGGGGAGCCGGCTGGGGCCGCTCGCCCGCTGGGCGGACCGGCGGGGCTGGGCGGCCTCCCTGTTGGCTCGCACGATCGGCTTCGACCGGCGCCGGAGCCTTCCGAAGCTGGCGCGCCAATCCTTCGCGAGTTGGTTCCGCAGGACGGAGGCGGCCTTCCAGCCGCAGCCCCCGCGCGGGGAAGTGGCGCTCTTCCCCGACACCTTCACGAACTACTTCGAACCGCGGATCGGGATCGCCGCCTGCCGGGTGCTCTGGGCACTCGGCTACCGGGTCGTGTTGGCCCCGGTGGTCTGCTGCGGCCGGCCGGCCATCTCCCGCGGGCTTTTGGGCCGGGCCCGCCGGCTCGCGCGGGAGAGCGTTCGGGCGCTCGGCGGCATTGCCGGCGAGGGCACCGCCATCGTCGGCCTCGAGCCCTCGTGTCTCTTCAGCTTCCGCGACGAGATCCCCGATCTGGTTCCCGAGGAGGACCGTCCCGCCGCCCAGGCGATCGCAAAGCGCGCGGTTCTCTTCGACGAGTTCCTGGGCGATCACCGGGAGGAGCTTTCCCGCCTCACCGGCGGCCGGGGCGAAGGCTCCCACGTGCTCGCCCATGGCCACTGCCACCAGAAGACGTTTTGCGGGACCGGGCCGCTGGCGGGTCTCCTGTCGACCACCGGCGCCCAGGTTACGGTGGCCGATTCGGGTTGCTGCGGAATGGCCGGCAGCTTCGGCTACACCTCCGATCACTACGAGTTGTCGCTCGCGATCGGCGAGCGCCGGCTCTTCCCGGCGGTGCGGACCCTGGCGACGGAGGACGCGCTGGTGGCGGCCGGCACCTCCTGCCGGCATCAGGTGCTCGATGCGACCAAGCGCTACGCCATCCACCCGGCGGAATACATCGCGCAGTACCTGGCCGACGGCGGCGGCCCGGACCCGGGAGCCTGACGACCGCCGCGCGGCGCTGCAGCACGCCCTCCGACCGGCCTCGACTCGCATCGGCCGGGAACGCGCTCCGGGCTTCGGTGCGGAACCTTCCGGTTGGAGACCCCGTTGTTCCGGCCGTTGACAACCCCGGGTCCCGAGCAAAGCGCCACCGATCCCGGCCGCCGTCTCGCGGTCGCCCCGGTGAATCGCGCCCTGTTCGCGATGTCGGCGCCCATCAGTCTGGGCATGCTCTCGACCTTCCTGTTCCAGGTGGTGGACACCTGGTTCGTCGGCAGGCTCGGCACGGCTGAGCTCGCCGCCCTCAGCTTCTCCTCGGCGCTCTTCTTCCTGCTGGTCGGGCTGTTCATCGGGCTGTCGGTCGGCGCGTCGTCGCTCGTCGCCCGCGCGCTCGGCGAGGGGGACGCGTCTCGCGCGGCGCGATTCGCGCGGACGTCCGTGGTCCTCGCCGCCGGGCTCGCCGCGCTCCTCTCGCTGATCGGCCTGCTCACGATCGGGCCGGTTTTCGGCCTGCTCGGGGCGGACGCCGCCATCCTCCCGCTCATCGCCGAGTACATGGGGGTCCTCTACCTCGGCATGCCGCTCCTCGCCGTCGCGCTCGTCGGAAACGCCGCGGTTCGGGCGACGGGTCGGGTAAGGGCTCCCGAGGTCCTGATGGGTGCGGCGGGGGTGATCAACCTCGTCCTCGACTATCTGTTGATCTTCGGCGCCGGTCCGTTCCCGCGCCTCGAGATCCAGGGCGCAGCGCTCGCCACCGTCATCTCATGGGGGTTTGTGGCCGTCTCGACGGTAGTGCTGCTCGTACGGGCGCGTTTGCTCCGGCGGCAGCGGGTGGAGGGCGGCTCACCCCGAAGCGCCGTCCTGCCCCCAATTCTGCGGCTCTCCGCGCCCACGGTCGCTACCCAGGTGCTCACCCCGCTGACCGCCGCGTTCGTCACATTTCTGGCCGCGAAGTCCGGGGCCGAGGTCGTTGCGGCGCTGGGGATCGCGACGCGGATCGAACTTCTGGGACTCGTGGGGATATCGAGCGTGAGCGTCGCACTCGTTCCTTTTGTCGCGCAGAACTTCGGCGCCAGGAACCGCGCCCGAGTGGACGAAGCGATCGTCTTCGCGGGGAAGGCGTCGTTCTACTGGGGCGGCTTGTTGTTCGTGGCGCTCGTCCTCGGCGCCAGGCCCGTGGCCCGGATGTTCAGCGGCGACGAAACAGTCCAGCACTACGTGACCCTGTACTTCTGGATAGTCGCAATCTCTTACGCCCCGGCGGGGCTTCTCGCGGTGACCTCGTCCATCTTCAACGGAGTGCAGATACCGGGAGAGTCCCTTCGCATCCTGATGGTGAAGACGTTCGCCTTCACGGTGCCGCTCGCCTCGCTCGGCGCGCTCTTCGGCGCCGCGGGCCTCTTCGCCGCGGTCTCGCTCGCCAATGTCCTCGGTGGCGTGTACGCCGCGCGCACCATGCGACGCTGCCTCCGCGCCGCGGACACCGACCTCGCGCGCCGGCGTCCGGTCGACGACTACATCGCCGACTGGCGCGCGGTGACTCGGCGTCTCTCGCGGAGTGGGAGCCGCCGGGAGACGTAGGCTCCCCGGCTCGCCCACGCTTCCGCGAAACCCGGCGGCGCACCGTCCGCGTACCCCGAAGAAACTGGAGCAGCAACCATTCATGACACCAGACAAAGTCCGCGTCGCGGCCATCCTGGGGACCAGCCGCCCCGGCAACCTCACCTCGAAGGCGCTTGCGCTCGCCGTGGACGAGCTGGCGAAGAGCCCCGAGGTTCTTGTGACCTGGCTCGATCCGGCGGAGATGGATCTGCCGTTTCCCGGCCGGTCCGGAGAATTCCCCGACCGGGATCGTCTCCAGGCTGCCGTCCGCGACGCCGACGGCGTGCTGTTCGCTACCCCCGAGTACCACGGCAGCTTCGCGGCGGCGCTGAAGCTGGTGATCGAAAACCTGGGCTTTCCGTCGTTGCTCGCCGGTAAACCGGCGGCGCTCATCGGCGCGGCTTCGGGCGCGATCGGTGCGGTCAAGGCGCTCGAACACCTGCGGAGCGTTCTGTCGCACGTCGGGGCGATCGTCCTTCCCGGCCCGGTGTCGATCGCGGGCGTCCACCGGGTCTTCGACGCGGAGGGACGGTGCCTCGACGAGGCCGTCGAGGGCCGGACCCGCAAGCTGGCGGGAAACCTTCTCGCGTACGTCGAGCGGAACACCTGCCCGCGGGCGGGGCTCGAGGCGTTCGCGCGGCGCGGATAGACGCGCGCCGGCCCTCGCGGCTCAGCGTTCTCTTTCGCCCGCCCGGCCGGGCCTCTCCACGGTCGGTGACCCGCCGGCAGCCGTGGCGCCCACCTGGGCCTCGAACCGCCAGTCGCGGTAGCGGCGGGCGCCCTCGTAGGCCCGGAAACTGAGCAGGTCGCTGGTGCTCACCACCCCGGTGATCCCGGTCGTGGACTCGGCGGCGGCCCCCGCTTCGCCCCGTTCCTCACGTGCCGCGCGGCCGGCCGTCCGCCGGGGCCCCTCTTCTCCCGCCGGGTTGGTGGGCGCCGGACCGCTGCCCCGCCGGCCTCCTCTCTCCCGTCCGGGCCCGGAACCGCCGCTCGCGAGCGCGTTCTCGGCGCGGAGGATGCGGAAGCTGCGCCCGGTCATGGGGTCCACCCAGGCGCGGCGCAGGTACTTGCCTTCCACGAGTTCTTCGAGGGTCTCGGGGAGCGTTCCGGGGCGGTCCTGCTGGAAACGCTCGAGGGCGCGGACGACCGCCTCGCCCCGAAAGAGCAGTTCGGCTTCCCGCTCGCGTTGGACGACCTGGCTCCAGAGGGTCACCCCCGCCGACAGTCCGACGCCCAGCAGCGTGATGCCGACGAGCACCCCGAACAGGACGTAGCCCCTGGAATTACGGGGGGAGTGCCTACCACTCACGATACGGGCGTCCGTCGCTGCCGACCTGCTCCGAGCGGCTGCGCACGTCCGAGACTCCGGCCGGAGCCTCGGGGAACATGGGGTCGTAGCCGTCGCGCACTTCCTCCCAGAGGATCGACTGGGTCATGGGGTCTTCGGGGACTCCCCGGAGGTACCCCGAGACGACGAGATCCGCGAGGTTCGCCGGAAACTCGTCGTGGTCGGCCCGGTACTGGTCGAGCCGCTCCCGGAGCGTCGCGAGGTTGTGTTCCAGGACCGCCTCCTTCGCCTTGAGGATCTGCGCCTGGTAGCGGGGCACCGCGATGGCGAACAGGATCCCGAGAACGAGCAGCACCAGCACCATCTCGATGAAGCTGAAACCGGCGTTTCTTCCGGCGCCGGGGGCGCGGGCGGTCTTCGTCACCATGATCGATAGGGAGTGCCGTCGAGGGCGAGGCGGGGCGAGGCGGAGCGGAGGTCGTAGACGTTCTGGCCGCCCCACGAGAGTCTGCCCGGGTCGTCCTGATAGGAGCGCAGCAGCCAGTCGGGGCGTCCGGTCACCGGGTCCGCCGGCAGGCGGCGAAGGAAGCGAATGACGGGGGTTCTCCCGTCCGGCCCGCGGGGGCCGGGAACCCCCTCCACGAGCGCCTCCAGATCGGGCGGATAGTTCTCGTGGTCGGGTTCGATGAAGTCGGGATCGATCTTCCCGCCCTCGGCGGCCTCCCGGTAGGCGTCGATCGCGAGCCGAACGGTGCGGAGGTCGCGGCGGAGTTCGATCTCTTTGGCCCGGACGGAGGTGACCTTGGCGACCGGGATGATCGCCATCGCCAGCACCGACAGGATCCCGGCCGCCACCACCAGTTCGATGAGCGTGAAGCCGCGCTGGCGGCGACTGTCCGGTTTAGGGGAAAACATCCTGATCGATAGGGGTATTCCACCCACGAATGCCGAGTGTAAGCGTAGTCAGCACTCTGCTATCGTGTGGAGGTTGGGAGGCATCGAGCCTCCACCTTTCGGCGTTGGAGGTGGAGAGCGAGCAAGAACGGAGAGTGGATATGAATCGTCGGAGTTTTCTGCGGGCTGCCAGCACTTCATTAGTTGGCATCGCTAGTCCGGCGTGGGCGATGCGGAACGTTCAAGCTGTTGACGGCAATCTCGTGGACAAGAATGTATTCCTATCGTCGACCGAGGTATTTGGCCAGTGTACCGAGTTGGACGCTACGAGGCTCCTTCAGAAGAATCGGCCCGGTGGTCCTGATGATTTCCGCATTGCCTATCTTGTCCAACGAGAACAATCGCCCTTCGTAGAACTCGATGACGATGGTGATCCCGTCGATCTCAATTTGAGTGCCCTCGATGCCATGCAAGGGCCGATAGCTGCAGGCCCGACGAGAGGTCCTGGCCAACCCGGAGTTGCAACCGCTCGATTCGACCATCCGCCTCACAATCAAGGCGTTGCGTTCCGTCGACAGGGCTTCTACCTGACGACATCCTCGGGTGACCGCATTATCTCATGTGATCTACATGAAACTTTCCCCGACTCGTTTCGCGTTCGAAAATCCATTCGCGTTACAGATCACACCACGGAAGAGCACTATGTGCATCCAGGTGGGATTCAGACAATCGGCGACTACGTTGCGGTCCCTGTCATCAACGAGAATGGCACGGGACAAGTTCGCTTCCTCAATCCTGATTTGGACGCCCCCATATCGGCATTTGAGACCGAGAGTGCTGCGTTCTGTGTTGGCGTTACCAATGTTCGCGCAAATGATCGTGCGATATACATCGCAGCTGTGTCGGCTACGGAGGACGGTAATGAAATCTGGTTCTATGGGGCACGGGCGGACTCACTGTCGAAGTGTGTTTGGTCCGCCTATCCAGGACCGTGGCGCGTGGAGACGGCTGACACAAGGGAATGGAGGAATGCGCGCGGCGCCTCTGATACGAAGTGGCATGGCTGCAAGAACAATCTTTCCCTTCTATCGGATCGGAACGGCGCCTTGTACTTGCTCGCGCTAGGCAATACGGAGGCTCAGGCACAGGGAGAGGATTACGCTGACCTCTTTGCCGTTGATTTGTCTAAGAAGGTCAGCCTGCGCAAGTTAGCCAGTGTGAAACTTAGAGGGATCTCAAATCGAAGCGTGACTGGCTACGCCCAACCATCTGCTCGTTGGGGTTGCAGTGCTCGTGTAATCCGAGCTAATCATGTTCGGATTGCGTCAATCGGCTATTCCACCGCTGGTCCGAGCGTGGACCTGATTGAAATGGCTCAATACACGGTGGGCGACTGTGCGGGCGGATAGTTCTGAGAACCACGACCCTTAGTCGCCGCTTTGGGACTGCGTGGCACGGGAGTCTAGTTGGCCTCCTGAATGACCATGGTGGCGCCGCATTCAATCGGTGAGTCGGATGACAGGGAGTCGCACTCCAGTGACGAAAGTGATTACGGTTAGCTCGAGCTATGGCCGAAAGTGGGTGACGGCGAGAGAAGGGGGTGGCGTATCGTGGGAGTAACCAACCTTCCACATCTCCAAGAGGAGTGATACGCCATGACGGAGAGTACTGTTGTTTTCCTTCCCTCACCAGAGGGAGTTGAGGACCCGCTGACGGAGGTGCTGCGAGCGGGGGCCCGGCAGTTGGTGAGGCACGCCGTGGAAGCGGAGGTGGCGGCGCTGCTGGCGGCCTACGCCGATCATCGGACCGAGACGGGCCGTCGGCGCCTGGTGCGTCACGGGCATGGCCCGGAGCGGGAGATCCTGACGGGGATCGGGCCGGTTCGGGTGCGGCGGCCGAAAGTACGGGACCGGGGAGGCGGGGGGGAGGATCGGATCCGGTTTTCCTCGACGATCCTGCCGCGGTTCGCGCGCCGGACGCGGTCCTTGGACGCGGCGCTGCCGACGCTGTATCTGCTGGGAGTGTCGAGCGGGGACTTCGGGGAGGCGCTGTCGGAGCTGGTGGGTCCGGGGGCGTCGGGGCTGTCGCCGGGTGTGATCGGTCGTCTCAAGTCGGCATGGGAGGCGGAGCACGAGCGTTGGCGGTTCCGGGATCTCTCGAACCGACGGTATGTCTACGTCTGGGCGGACGGGATCTACCTTCAGGGCCGGCTGGAAGACGAGAAGCAGTGCGTTTTGGTGTTGATCGGGGCGACGCCGAAGGGCCGGAAGGAACTGCTGGGGTTCCAGGCGGGGTTCCGGGAGAGCGCGCAGAGCTGGCGGGAACTCCTCGAGGATCTGAAGGGGCGTGGCCTCCCGATCCGCCCGGAACTGGCGATCGGGGACGGGGCTTTGGGCTTTTGGAAGGCACTGGACGAGGTCTTCCCCGAGACCCGCCGCCAGCGCTGCTGGGTCCACAAGACCGCGAACGTGCTGAACGCGTTGCCCAAAGCCCGACAGCGGAACGCGAAGCAGGACCTGCATCAGATCTGGATGGCGACCGGGCGCGCCGCGGCGGAGAAGGCGTTGGACACCTTCGCCGCCAAATACCAGGCCAAGTATCCGAAGGCGGTCACCTGCCTGACGAAGGACCGGGAGGAGCTGCTCGCGTTCTACGACTTCCCGGCGGAGCACTGGCAGCACATCCGGACCACCAACCCCATCGAGAGCGTCTTCGCGACGGTCCGGCATCGCACCGTTCGCAGCAAGGGCTGCCTCTCCCACCAGACGGCGCTGGCGATGGTCTTCAAGCTGGTGACTGCGGCCAGCAAGACCTGGCACCGCCTCAACGGCTACGAGAAGTTGCCCCGGGTCCTCCAGGGCGTCAAATTCACCGACGGCATTCAGGCCGACGAAACCGAAACCCGCGCCGCCGCCTGATCATGTCGTCACCCACTTTCGACCATAGCTCGGTTAGCTCTGCTTCACATCAGAATTGGGGCACCGAGGCGAGGCTGAAGAGCGGGAGGTAGATCGCGAGGAGCACGAGCGCCACAAAGCCGCCCAGGATGAGGAGCACGATGGGGGTGAGCAGGCTGAGCAGCACGGTCACCCGGTTCTCGATCACCTCGTCGTTGAAGTCGGCGACCGAGGAAACCATCCGGGCGAGGTCGCCGGTGCCCTCTCCCACCCGGACCATCTGGAGCGCGAAGCCGGGGATCTCGCCGCTGTCGGCGAGTGTCTCCACGAAGGAGCGGCCCTCGCGGACCAGATCGGCGGTGGGTTCCAAAACGCTCCGGAGGTGGCGGTTGCCTACCGCCCGCGCCGCCACCGGGATTGCGCTCGCGAGCGGCATCCCCCCGCCGAGCAGGGTCCCGAGCGCCCGCGAGAATTGGGACACGGCGTAGAGCCTCAGTACCTGTCCCACCGCCGGGAGGCGTAGGACCCAGCGGTCCCGAAACCGCTTGGCCCTTTCGGTGCGCGACCAGGCGGCGAAGAGCAGGAGCGCGCCGAGGAGGCCGGAGGTCACCCAGAGGAGCCGGCTCTTCACGAATTCCGCGGTGGCCAGCATCGCCGTGGTCAGGGGGGGCAGCTCCTGGTTGAAGCCGGCGAAGAAGGGGACGAAGTTGGGAACCACCCCCAGGAGGAGATAGGCCGCCGTCCCGAGGAGCGCGGTGAGCAGGAATGCGGGATAGACCAAGGCGGCGGTCAGGGTGGACCGCGCCTTTACGGCCACCCGCATGGCGTCCGTGAACCGCACGAGCATCCCCGGGAGGTCGCCGCTGGTCTCCCCCGCCTGGAGGCACGCCGGATACACCGACGGGAAAAACGGATAGCGGCTCACCGCGGTGCTCATCGGCACCCCGGACCGAACCTCGGAGAGGATCATCTGGACCGCATCCCGCAAGGTCGGGTTCTCCATGCGCTCCACCATGATCCCGAGCGACTCCGCGAGCGGTAGCCCGGCGCGGAGCAGCGCGGCCAGCTCCTGGTTGAAGAGCAGCACGTCGCGGTTCCGGACCCGACGCCGGCTGCGGAAGAGGGGATTGCCCGATTCGAAGAGACGGCCGAGCGCGGCGAGGGACGAGGTGCGGCGAATCGCGAAGACGTGAAGCCCCTGGCTCTGCAGTTCCTGGCGGGCGGCGTCGGCGTCGGGGGCGGTCAGCCGGAGCCGCCGCAGGTCGCCCGCGGGTTCGCCGACCTGGCAGAGGAATTCGGGCATCTTCGGGGTCCCCGCATGGTAAACGTGAGGGGTAGAACCGTGCTGTTTTCGGCACCTGACCGCTAGACTGGTTTTCATGAGTCGAAAGAAAACCGCCAGGAAGAAACGCCGACTTCGCGCCCCTGGAGCCGGTTCGGGAGGCTTTCGCAACGAGCAGGTGCTTGCGGAGAACCGGAGAGCGCGGCGGAACTTCGTCATCCTCGAGCAGTTCGAGGCGGGCGTCGCGCTCACCGGGGCCGAGGTGAAGTCCTGCCGGTCCGGCGGAGCGAACCTGAAGGACGCCTACGGCCGCGAGCGAAACGGCGAACTCTTCCTCGTGAACTGCCACATCGCGCCCTACGTGCACGCCCCCCCGGAGCAGGGGAATCCGGAACGGAACCGGAAGCTGCTGCTCCACGAGGATGAGATGCAGCGGATCGCCGGGAAGCTCACGATGGCCGGGCTCACCCTGGTGCCGCTCCGCATCCACCTCCGGAACGGCTGGATCAAGGTGCAGGTCGCTCTCGCCAAGGGCAAGAGCACCCGGGACCGCCGCGAAACCATCAAGCAGCGCGAAGCCGCCCGCGAGGTCCGGGAGGCGCTCGGGTAGAACACGGCGCGCTGCTGACCACCGTCAAGCGCGCGCGACAGCGGAGCGCCGGTCTCTGACCGGCATCGCTCCCCGCAGGTCTGCTGTGGTGACCCGATAAGTCATTGACTTTATGGACTCTTGAAAAGAAGTCTAGATTCGGGATATCACTTCCCCTACCACACCCGTATTTTGCCGTCGGGGCGAGGCAGCCGAGCGAAACGTCGGTAACCGTGGTACCGTTCGGTCGTGCCGGTATGTGGGACCGATAGCGGGGTTGGCCGACGGGTGAACCTGCGGAGCGGAGAAAGGGAGCGCGGAAGAGCTGAAGTGGGCGGAGGTGGCCGCCAGCAGCGAGGCGAGCGGTTGGAGATCGCTGTTCGAGGCGTTGCGGCGCAAGCTGCTTGCGGCCATCGGAGAGGTGAAGGAAGCGCGCCGGGCAGCGAGGGACACGCTGGCCCTGCCGGCCGAGCTGGTCAGTCTGCACGGGTTTCTCGCGGACGCCGACGGCGCGTCCGGCTGGCCCAGCCCCATGTCCATACCGGCACGACCGAACGGTTACTAACCGTGGCAGGCGCTGCGCGGAGACGGCCGTTCGGGCCGCGCCTGGCTGTGGACCTCGATCGGCAACGGCGCGGTGCGCTTTCATGTAGACGCAAGCCGCAGCGCCGGGCGGCGGCCGAGCTGTTCGGCCAGCTCCGGCACGGTGATCGTCTGCGACCGCTACAGCGCCTACAAGCGGCTGGCGCGGCTGCGCGGGGGCAGGGTCACTAGCGTTCTGCCGGGCGCACCTGCGCCTTGACTTCTCGTATGAGAATCGCTGCCTCCCGTTTCGCTGTCTGTCCGGGCGTCCTACCGTGACAAAGAACCGTTTTTTGGTGACGTTCACACTCTTCTTGTTTGCCTCTGTCATCGCACCAGCAGGAGGATTCCAACTCCCGCCGGAGGTTCGTCTTGACCGAGCTCTTCTGCGAGCAAAACGGCTGATCGAAGTCGGCGATTTCGGCGCTGCGGAGGAGCTTCGTCGGGCAAAGGCTCTCGCTCTTGAGCTGGAACACGATCTGGAACTCTCGTCCGACTGGTATTTCGAGCACGCTCGTTTGGCGTTCGCCGCGGGTCTGCTAGAGGTAGCCAAGGAAAGCGTCACCCGCTATCTGACGACAACCGGAAGGAGGGGGGAGTCATACGAGGAGGCTCTCGTGTTGCTGGAAAATGTGGATCGGTTTATGGAGCGGCTAGACGCACCTGATTGCGCGGGGCAGCCGGAAGGAACGGCCTGTTGGACCGAACTCGCGAACCAGCCAGACTGTTATGTTTGGAACAACGGCCGCCCGGAACTGGCGGCCGAATGGGCGGGGGCGTGTTTGTCCGGGTTCGCCGCCGGCCCAGGAACGCTAACCTGGAAGTGGCCACCTGACCACCGTCAAGAAGACTATGGCACCATGCGGCTGGGCCAACAGCATGGGCACTGGGTAATCCGATTCGGGTCCGGATTCCGCGGCACGACTTGGCAGAAGGGGCGTGCTGAAGGGTCCTTAGTAAATGGGGAGCGAAACGGGCCCTGGATATTGAAGAGCGAATCCGGACGTTCCCGCGAGGAAGGGCCGTACGTGGATGACAAGCGAGATGGTCGGTGGGTGATCCGGGAACCCGGGTGTGTCGTGGAGGTGCCCTATGTCAACGGCGAGAAACACGGGCGTTGGGTCGCCAATCTTCAGGATGGTGCCGTCGAGGAAATGACCTTCGTGAACGGGGAGATACAGGGACAATTGGTCTTCACGTTACCTAACGGTGACACGATGTACGGGAAACCCATTCATCGATTTTGCTCGGGATAAGGTGCCAGACGCGCGCGCCCTCTCGATGGTACCGGCAACCTCCGCATATGATATCGACGCTTGGGGCTGCGGCGGCGCGCCGTTCTTGCGAAGTGCCGCCCCGATGGCTTCTCCGGCAGGAACCTCGATTATGGAGTTCTCCCGGGGTCCGACAAGAATGCCAAGGGCCGGGTTGCGGCATATCGTCGAGCACCGTCAGATTCGGCTCGGTGCGTTTCTCCGGCGTTTGGGCGTTGTGCATGCGAACTTCGGGAACCAAGTGTCCTTCTAATGGAGGAGTTAGACGTGCCCCACATCAAAGTGAACGCAGCTCAATGGAACAAGCTAACCGAAGAGCAGCAGTTTGAGATCGAAGGCCTCTTACGGGAGCACGGTCTACTGCAAGCCGAAGCCCGTATTGTTGGAGACAAGGACACGCCACCGTTCCAAGATCCAGAGTTAGATTTGCTTGAAGCAAGTAGCCGAGGGTTTTGGAAGAAGGCCAAGAAGATCGCATGCAGGGCAGGTTGCGAGGCTGCGGCGGCAGCGGCAAGAGCCAAGTGTCTTACGCTCGGCCATCCCATCTTGATCGTGGCCTGCCTCGCCGCTGTGGAGGAAGGTAGAAAAGCGTGCAAGAGCGCCTGTGGTTGATATACTGTCGAAAGTGGCAGCGCCAAGGTCGTCGCTAGCGTGGCGCAGCCGCCGTATTCCAGCGGATTGGACTAAGGCGGTGCCGGGAGCGCCCGTCCGATACTCGAGCGTATCCGCAGGGCCTGATTTGCGGCCATCAGGAACGTGATTTGTGTGCCGCGCCTCACAAGGAGAAAGGATGAAACTTGGTGAGAAAGTCGCCATTGTCGTCTCTGCGGTAGCCCTAATGCTGTCATTCGCTTCCCTATACTTCCAGTTCTTCCACATGCGTCACACCCTGGCTTTATCCAGCCATGATGTGTCCAAGAGACACGACGGGTTCTACCATGCGGAACTGGTGCTTGCCAATGCCGGAAACCGTTCCATCGCCGTGAACGACATACACTTCTGCGCGATTAATGAGGACGCACCGTCCTTTGAGGCCGCCGCCATTTGGAGTCACGTAGAGACCTACGTAGATGACGTACTCTCCGATATCGTGTTAGCGCACGTGCTCACGACGATTCCGCCCGGTGAACTCCGGGTTGTCAGGCTGCGTTCCAAGTTGGATTTCTCCGATTACGAGTATAGACATGGGCAGACGATCAATATTGGAATCTGCCTCCGTGCCTATACCTCGGCGGCAGAGCAAACATTCATTGGGCTGATGCCGTTTACCACGTTGTTGGACGATCAAGGATTGCCCATCTACCCTGGGCGCGGAGACCACTTCGAGAAGGAACACCGGAAAAGACTCGCCCTGTAAGGCGTAGGCGGCCTCTGCCAACTGCGGCGGCCCAAGCTCGGAACGACGACCGGAGCCCACGTGGCGCGGTCGCGCTGGTTCCGTAGCTGCAGTCGGGCGTCATCCCTCGTAGAGGCGGCGCATGATTTCCCGTACCACGGTGTAGACATAGTCTGAACCGCGCCGCTTGACCGGCTCCCAGGACGTTGGGTCCGCGTCCTCTTCGTCCTCGAAGCTCGTCCAGCGCCAGAAGCTGCCACCGGCCACGCCGCGGTTTCGCATCAGCTCGACGGCGCTTTCGAGAGCCTCCGCCGATCCCCACTCCGGCTCGATCGGGATGGCGACGCCAAACTCCGGGGCAATCACGCGCGCTGAACTCTCATGCCCGATCGCGCCCATTGTGCGGAGAAGGGACTCATCGAGCCATTCATGGGGGTCGGCGTCCTCACACGGCCAACCCCGCGCAAACCGACACCGACGACCCTGGTAGAACGAGATGGCGTAGGTGCGCTGGTCGTCCGGTATGCCGATGCGGTCAAAGATGGTCTTCATCACTCCCGGAGCGAACCAGAAATGCCCGGGGGCATTCGTGTCAATCTCGAAGACCCCGATGATGGCTTCGGCCGACAACTGCCGGGGAGGGAAGCCCAGGGAGAGGGCGTAGTTGATTGCCCACTCCACGTAGCGTGCGCCGCGTCCATCCGGGCCAAGGTAAAGGGCGGGTTCGGCCTGTTCGCCACACGTCTCCAGGACGCCATCGCCGTCGTTGTCGATGTATCGCTCATCTCCCTCAAACAGGACGAGCTCCAGCGCGGGATGTCCATGAATTGAACCCAGAATCGCACCGAGCCACGTCTCGGTTTCAGCGCGATACCGTTCGTCCATTCTGGTGTTCACGAGTCTCAGGAGAACGCGCATTCCCTTCGAGTGCACCAGGTCAAGGAAGGGGACCAGGTTGGCGAGGTGTTCCTCGGGCGGATTCGGCCACAACAGGCCGAGGGGAGGACTTACATTGCATTCGGGGGGCTCGCGAGGTCCTGGGATCCACACAGGGTCTGTACTCCGAAGCTCGAAGGTGATGGTGTTGACGCCCATGGCTCCCATCGCATCGAGCTGCTGGGACACTTCTTCGGCCACCGTATGGTCCACAAGCTCATCGAATTCGGCGAACTTCTGGATCACATCGCCTGACCAGTACCCGGAGGGCCAGCCCCGTCGCTCGAACTGCACGTAGAGCCCGCGTACTTCGAGTTCCGACGGGGTGACCGTGAGGGCTGTCGATCCTTGCCGCGACTCGCTAGTAGCCGTGATGGACGCGGTTCCGGCTCCCACCGCTGTCACGGCCCCGGCCGGAGATACGCGCGCCACTCCTGGATCGTCGGTGGCCCAGACAATCGCCCGGCCCCAAAGTGTGTCCCCAGCGGAAGACAGGAGCGCCGCCGTTAGTTGGAGACTCGTCCGGACCTCAAGACTGGCGGACTCCGGAGTGATGATCACTCGCGCGACGGCCGCCTCTCTTGGTTCAGGAGTAGCCGGTGCAGCTGGACCTTCCGACTCGCCACAACCGAATACCGTCCACAGGAGAAGCCCGATCGACGAACTGAGAAGGACCGCGCGAAGGTCGGGGACTGAATGCCGCTGCGTGAGGGTACTCTCCGTCATGGCGTATCACTCCTCCTGGGAGATGTGGAAGGTCAGCACCGCCCACGATACGCCACCCCCTTCTCCAGTCGTCACCCACTTCGGACATGGCTCTTGGGGATCCGCATGAGAACGCTGCCTCTACTCCTGCTGACCTGTCTCTCGGTGGCCTGCGGAGATCCCGGAACCACGCCGCCGGCCGCGACCGCGGACCCACCCGCACCCACGCCGCCGCCTGATCCGGAACCGGAGCCTGGTCCCGGAGTTGACATCTTCGAGTTCCCGTTTCGCGCCATCGCGATTTCCGGGAATTGGGGCACGAACCGGACGGTTGTGGAAGCTTGGGAAGACGCGGGGAGCACCGGCCCGCTCATTCCGCCGGATTACATCGCCTGGCTCCGGGAGCTGCACGCCAACTGGATTCTCATTTCCGTGGCCCTCCACTATGAGGACAGCATGGACAGCACGGTTTCGCGGGAGACGGGACGGGATCGGCAGATTCCCACCTGGCGGGATGATTCGCTCCGGCAGCTGATTCGCGAGTTCCTCGAACACGGCTTTGACGTGTACCTGACGTTGGCGTTCGAGGCCCACGAGGCCCGGGCCAACCCCCGGCGCCCGGCTGCAAGGTGGTGGCTCGGAGATCCATCGCCACCGCACACCGGCGGGGCCCCGCCCCATGAGCCGCCGATCCTGCCCGAGAACTGGCCGTGGCGGCCCAGCCATCCGGACCACCGCCGCTTCGTGGCCGAGTTCTGGGAGACGTATGCGGATCAGGCCGTGCACTTCGCCCGCATCGCCGAGGATGAGGGGGCGGCTCTTTATTCTCTGGGAACCGAGTCTGACCGCCTGTTCCGCTCGCGCCCAGACCCGGCAGACCCGGCCCGGCCCGAGTCCGGCTACATGCACAACGACTTCGGCGATGAGCTCCGGTCCATGGTGGAGCGGGTGCGCGCCGTGTATTCCGGCCGGCTGACGTATGACATGCAGCCCCTCGCCCTGCTCTTCGCGGACCACTACGGAATCGGGTCGGGCGCCGGTCATCTATGGGAAGACCTGGATCTCGACATTGTGGGGCTTAGCGGCAATACTGTTCACTTAGAGTATTTTTCGCTATTCTTCCCCTGGCTCGGCCGGGAGGTTGCCTATGGCGAGAACGGTTGCGGAGCTTCCGAAAGGGAGCCGGATCACCGACTACATCAGCCTCGGGGTGCTGAACGAGCGGATCCCGCGGGCGGCAGTGGACGAGGCGCTGCGGGCTACGGGGCGGCAGAGCGCCCGTCAGCGGGACCTGCCGGCGCACGTGGTGGTGTATTACGTGATCGCCTTGGCGCTGTACATGCAGTCGTCGTATCGAGAGGTTCTGCGCTGCCTGATGGAAGGGCTGCGGTGGCTGGGCGATCCGTCAGCGCGCCCACGGGTGGCGGGGAAGTCGGGGATTTCGCAGGCGCGCACGAGGCTGGGCGCCGAACCGCTGCAAGCCCTGCATGACGCCGTGGTGCGGCCGGTGGGGCAGCCGTCGGAGCCGGGATGCGGCTATCGGCATTGGCACGTGGTCAGCGTAGACGGCAGCACTCTGGATGTCGCGGACGAGTCTCCCAACGCGGCGGCTTTCGGGCGCCCCGGCGCCAGTCGCGGCGCCAGTGCCTTCCCCCAGATCCGGTTCGTGTCGTTGGTCGAGAACGGAACCCACGTCCTGTTTGCGAGCCGGATGGCGGGTTGCAACGTGAGCGAACAGCGCCTGGTCGAGGACGTGATGCCCGCCTTGAAGGCGGGCATGTTGTGTCTGGCGGACCGCAACTTCTTCAGCTACGGCCGGTGGAATCAGGCCCGCACCACCGAGGCGGATCTGTTGTGGCGCATCAAGAAGAACCTGCGCCTGCCACGGGAGACCCCGTTGGGTGACGGCTCCTATGTGAGCCGGATCTACCCCTCCGACAAAGACCGACGCCACGGCCGACGCGCGGTTCAGGTACGGGTGATCGACTATCAACTGTCCGGCGTGGGCGACGCCGAACCGCTGTACCGGCTGCTGACCACGGTGCTGGATGCGGATCGCGCCCCGGCCCCGGAACTCGCCACCCTCTACCACGAGCGCCGGGAGATCGAAACCGCGCTGGACGAACTCAAGACCCACCTCCGAGGCCCCCGGATCGTCCTCCGCAGCAAAACTCCCGAACTCGTCCGCCAGGAGTTCTGGGGCCTGATGTTGGCCCACTTCGCCATCCGCTCCCTCATGCACGACGCCGCCCGCCAGAGCGGAGACGACCCCGACCGACTCTCCTACCTCCACGCGGTTCGTGCGATCCGTCGCAACATCATCACCCACGGCGCCATTCCCCCCTCAGCGTCAGGACAGCCGCCGCCAACATCTCCTTGACGAACTCCTCGACGAACGGGTGGTGTCCAGTCGCAACCGGTGCACGCCCCGCGATGTCAAGCGCAAGATGAGCGGTTATCCGCTGCGCCCCAGGCACGCTCCCTCCTGCCGCAGGGACGGCCCGCCTACCGTCCGAATCGTCTAAGTGAACAGTATTGGGCTTAGCGGATGGCCTCCCCTCACGGAGAGCGCGCCAACATCGGTGATGAATGTCCGGGAGCTGGAAGCGGCCTACGAGGAGGTATTCCGCACCTACCTCGTCCCGCTGGCGGGCCGGAATCCAGGAAGGGCGGTGGTATTCACCGAGTACCACGCGATGGATCTCGTGGAGGCACCGGCAGACACCGCCTCGAATGCGCGCCTCGCCGAAGAGAAGGTCTTCCTTGACGAGAACCGCAACGGCCTGGATGACGGCGAGGAGACGCAGGCCAACATTTTCGAGGCCTATTTCAATACCTCGGAGCGCTATCCCGGCATCATCAACGGCGCTTTCTTCTGGGACAACTGGATGGCGACGGAAGCCCACTGGGACGATTGGTGGGCGGGACGGCGGAGTTTCGCCATCCGCGGGAAGTTGGCGGAGGATGTCGTTCGTGCCGAGTACGCGAGGCCGGTACAGGCTGGACCGGCGCAATGAGCCGGGCGCGGCTGACCGTGCCGCCCGCCGGCACCTCTCGGCCTGGCCCCTTGGATCGGGCGAGAATACGACACGAGCACACCGGCCGCGAGGGGAACGTGCCGGCCGTCCACGGCGATCACCGCGTGTCCTGCGACCGGGAAGCGGACCGTCGCGGACCAGCATCGGCGGGCTTCCGGTAGTCTCGGGCCAAGCCCGACACCGGCGAGGAGTGCACCGTCCGCGGGGTCACCCTCGGGTGTTGCGCGTCAATCAGGATGAGAGTTCCGCGTCAAACAAGGTGAGAGTCGGGGCGACCGGCGCCTGAGTGTCCGTCGGGGAGAGCCCGGTAGGCGCGGAGGTATCCGGTTGCCCGTTGGGTTTGCCTTCGGCGGAGTTCGCCTGGTGATCGCGGCGGGTCGGGTTGAGTCTTCTTGTTTCTGGACGAGAGCGGGCGATGCGGGGCCGACACATCACCGATTCCCAGAGGAGGCTGTTCATGAGAACCAGGCAGACGGATTCGACGGAGACACAGGCCAACATCTTCCAAGCCTATTTCAATACCTCCGAGCGCTATCCGGGCATCATCAACGGCGCCTTCTTCTGGAGCAACTCGATCACGACGGACAGATTGTGGGCGATCCATTGGCTCCACCGGCACAACTTCGCCATCCGCTGGAAGCTCGCGGAGGAAGTCGTCCGGGCCGAGTACGCCAAGCGCGCGCAGGCTGGAACAATACGTTGAGGCTGGCCACGCCGAGCGCGCCAGGGTTCCGAAAAGGCGTTGGTGGCACCCTCAACCGACGGTGCCACGCGCACGACATCGAGCGTTCTCGGCGGATCCTGCGTTCGCTCGTATAGAGCTGCTTTGCGGGAGAACCCGGGACCAGACAATCTCGCTTCCTGGCGCGCGGCTGCACACGCGATGTCGTGGATCGCGAGCTTGAGATTACCCCCAAGGCAGCGTTTCTTGGTACATTGGAGCCCCATGCGGATCCCCTTTCCCGCACTGCTGGTATTCGGATGTTTGGTGTCGGGCTGTGCGGACTCGGGAACCCCACCGCTGCCTCCCGCGGCCCCGCCAGTACCAACCCCGCCCACGCCGCCAGCCCCACCGCCGCCGCCGGAGCCAGCCGGTCCCATTGTCCTGACCGTCGATTTCGATTCAACGCCGCTGGGGGAGTACACACAGGAATCCTTCGATTCGAACTGGCCCATGTACCAGTATGTCCGAGGCTTGGAGCTAGGGTTGACGGAGATCATTGAGGGGCCACCGGCGTACTCAGGTAGGTCGTTGCGCCACAAGTTCGTCGGGGGCACGCGGGTGGAAGACCACTGGATTGCCGGAAAGATCGATCTTCCACGTAGCTATGAAGAACTCTATTTCAGCTATCGCGTGCGTTTCGAGGACGGGTTTGATTGGGTCAAAGGCGGCAAACTGCCGGGCCTGTTCGGTGGTAGGGGCAACACCGGCGGCAACGTACCGGACGGTAGCGACGGTTGGAGCGGACGCATGATGTGGCGTCAGGAAGGAGCGGCTACCCACTACATCTATCATCCCGAGCAAGGTGGCATGTACGGAGAGTTCTTTTTCTGGGGCCATCGTTTCGAACCTGGGAAGTGGCATACGGTCGAGCACCATTTCGCGATGAATACGCCCGGGATGAACGATGGACTGCTGCAGGCATGGTTCGACGGCGCGGACGCGTTGCGCGTCGAGAATCTACGCTTCCGCGACGTCGGCACGTTCGCCATCGACGGTTTCTGGTTGACGACCTTCTTCGGCGGCGGCGACGACACCTGGAATGCAGCGAAGGACGAGTACGTCTACTTCGATGACTTTGTGATCTCGACTGAGCGAATCCAACAGTAGCTGCAGGCCGGCGGGGCCGGGAGGGACTCCAGCGTAGCCGCTGGGAAGCCGGGATAGACGCCAGCCCAGATCGGCGGAACGGTGCGCGGACAAAGCCTCGAATCCGCCACGGGCGCCACGGACTCCAGATCCGCGCCGGAGCCCGGAATTGACCTGCCGGACCCGAGGATGGCACCCCCTCACGCCGACGCTCCGCCAGCGGGTCACGGCCCTCAAAGACGGCCCGCCGGTTCTCCCACACCTTCATCCGGGCTTCGGCTAGCGGTACCAGGTCGAATGGCCCTAGCCCAATGTCGCACCGCTTCCCATTGATCGTGAGGCGCTGCACCCACGTCTTTCGCCCGCTCGGTTTCACCCGGCGATAGAGGGTTTTGTCGGCCCGGTACTTGCCCGGCTCCCGGATCGACTTCGCCTTCGCTGCGGTCATTGCCATGACGATCCCTCTACCGCGTTTTTTTCGTGGGATCGAACTCGCAATTCGAACTCGAACGCCGAATGGTCCCACGAAAACAGATGGAACCCGCTGAATTCGCCAGGAACGGCAAAGCGCCTATGAGAGCCAGTACATCACGATTTATTCAGAGGTTACGGCGCATTCTGGCAACAAATCGGATCGGGCGGGAAACCCCCTCCGATGACGATGCAGCAGGGACTCAGCGAGAGCCTCGCCGGGCGCTTCGAGACGATCCCGGTGGCCCAGTGGTCGTTTCCGGAGATGGCCGCGGCTTTCGGTTTCGATGCCGACCGTTATGTCTTCTTCGGGGGCTACCCCGGCGCTGCGCCCCATGTCGGAACCCTCTCGGAATGGCGTGACTACGTTCGCCGCGCCATCGCGGACGCCAGTATCGAGCGCGATGTGCTGGCGATGACCCGGGTGGACAGACCGGCGCTGCTGACGCGCCTCTTCCGGCTCGCATGCCAGATGTCGGGGCAGATCGTCGCCTACAACAAGATGCTCGGCCAACTCAGGGACGCGGGCAACACCACGACGCTCGCCCGGTATCTCGACCTGTTGGCGCGCGTGGGACTGGTCGCCGGACTCGGGCGATACGCCGGGCCGATGTCCGACCGGGCGGCGAGCCCCAAACTGAATGTCCTCGACACCTCGCTGATGACCGCCGGATCCGGCTACACCTTCGCAGAGGCGAAAGCGGACCGCACGTTTTGGGGCCGGGTTGTCGAGACCGCCGTCGGAGCGCACCTCGTAAACACCGGAAGGACCGGAATGCGCATCCACTACTGGCGGGATGACGCGAACCAGGTGGACTTCGTGATCGAGCGCGGCCCGAAGCTGGCCGCGGTCGAGGTCAAGACCGGACGCGACCGTTCGAGTGGCCGCGGGCTCGCTGCGTTCCGGCAGCGCTACGAGCGGAGCCGCACGGTCCTCGTGGGGCCGGGGGAAATTTCCCTAGCGGAATTTTTCGCGCAACCCGCCGGGCACTGGGTGGCGCCGGACTGATGAGCGTCGTACCCCGCACGGTCACTGAGGCCGACGACGACCGGTCGCGGCCGCTCGCCGTGTTCCACGACGCGGGGGCGTTCGTGCTTCTCGGCGATCCGGGAGCGGGTAAGACCACCGAGTTCCGGCGCGAGGTTGACGCGCTCGGGGCCGACGCGCTCTTCCTTCCGGCCCGCGACTTCCTCGCGTTCGCGGGAACCCGCGCGGCGGAATGGTCCGGGAAGACGCTCTTTGTTGACGGACTCGACGAGATCCGGGCCGGGAAAGGCGATCCGCGGACCCCGCTCGACGAGATTCGGCGGCGCCTCGATGCACTCGGGCGGCCGCGGTTCCGGCTCTCGTGTCGTGCTGCGGACTGGCTCGGGCCGGGCGACCGGGAGCGCCTGCGGGCGGTGTCTCCGGACGAAATCCTGACCGTGCTGCGCCTCGACCCGCTCCGCGATGCGGACATCGTGTCCTTGCTGGAGACGCGTCTGCCCGGCGGCAACGCCTCCGACTTCCTGCAATCCGCCCGCGAGAAGGGGCTGTCCGGGTGGCTTCGGAACCCGCAGGGTCTCGAGATCCTTATCGAGGCATTCGCCGCCGGTCGAGGCTGGCCGGCAAGCCGCCGCGAGGCATTCGAGACCGCGTGCCTCCGCATGGCCGCCGAGCGCAACGCCGAACACCGGGACTCGGCGACAGATCAGCCAAACCCCGCCGAAGTCCTGGACGCGGCAGCCGAACTCTGCGCGGCAGTGCTGCTGTCCGGGGCTGCGGGGTGCTCGCTCGACGCCTCGCTATCCGGTGACGACTACCCGGCGCTGGAGCACTTCCGACCGACCCATCGGAATCTGGCGCGGGCGGTGCTCGCCACCCCCCTGTTCACCGCGACCGGCCCCGCCGCCCGGCAGTTCGCGCCGAACCACCGCCAACTGGCGGAATTCCTGGGAGCGCGGCATCTCGCGGGGAGGATCGAGAGCGGCTTGCCGGTTGGCCGCGTGTTCGCGCTGATGACGGCACCGGACGGTGCCGCGCCGACTCCCCTCCGCGGTCTCGCGGCGTGGCTCGCGGCCCATTGCCGACCGGCCCGGGCGCGCCTGATCGAACGGGATCCGGTCGGTATCGCGGCCTACGGTGACATCCACGACTTCTCACCCGCCGAGAAAGCGCGACTCCTTCGCCGGGTCCACGATCAGGATCCGAAACTCGACGCCGGACGCCTGCCCGAAGACGCGCTGCGTTCCCTTGCGGTCCCCGATCTGGCCCCGGTGCTGCGCCAGATCCTCGAATCGCCGGGGCGCGCGGATGCCGACCAGGTCGTTACCGGCTTCGTTCTCCGGGCGCTGGCACTCGGCGAGCCGCTGCCGGAGTTCGCCGACCTGCTCCTCGGGATCGCCCGCGACGAGTCGCGGTGGTCCGTCGCCAACCGGCGGGCGCTCGACGCGTTCTTCCACAACTGCGGCGGCCAGGAGCAGCGCCGGGAGGGCGCGCACCGACTCCTATATGACATCCGTCGAGGCGCGGTCCGCGATTCGGACCGGGAGATGCTCGGGACCCTGCTCGCCCGGATGGTTCCCGAGGAGATACCACCCGCCGAGCTCTGGAACTACCTGCTGGACCAGCCGAACCGGCTCATCGGCCGGTACTTCGTGTTCTGGCGGCGCGATCTCTTCGAGAAGACGCCAGAGGAGCGTCTTCCCGACCTGCTGGAGACCCTCGGCGCCAGGCTTTCGGGACTGCGATCGGCGCTTGACGCGCAATTCCTCGACGATCTTCCCCTCCGCCTGGTGGCCCGGACGCTGGAAAGCGTCGGCGACCGGACGCCGATCCCCCGGCTCCACGATTGGCTCCGCATCGGTGCGGCGCATTGGCCCGGGCGTCCGCGCGCCGCCGAATCCGTTCGGGAGATCCGCACCTTCCTCGAAGGGCGCCCCGATCTCCACCAGGCGCTCTGGCTCGAAGGGCTGAAGCGGTGTCCGGAGGCGGACGACTTCCCTGTCCGCGTGCGTCAGGTGGCCGAGAGCCTGTACGGGGCCGGGTTGCCGGACGACTTCGGGCGCTTCTGTTTGGACCGGGCGTCAGAGTTGGCCGATGCCCGCCCCCGCCTGGCCGAGTGGCTACTCCAGCAGGCCATCCAGCGTTCCGCGGAAGAGGAAATCACTCTTGAGGAGCTCACCGAACGGACGCGGCACCGCCGCGGGAATCTGAGCGAGCGGCTCCCGAATCTGTTGCAGACCCCGCTGCCGCATTGGTATCTCGACGGGAAGCGGGAGGAGAAGGATTTCACGGTGGAGCAGAGCCAGCGGGAGGCGCAATGGGAACGCCAAGTGCGCTCCGAGGCGGAGGCGCTCCGGGAGAATCGGGCGTTGCCGGCGCTGCTGCACGCCGTGGCGATGGCGTATCTCGGGACTCTGGACCAGTACGTGACTGGTCCAGGTCACGAACGCTGGTTCTCCGACGCGGTCCTGGTCGAGGCGTTGCTCAGCGGGCTGCGCGGCGTTCCCTACCGCCAGGATGTCCCCGAAGTGGCGGACATCCTTCGACTGCGCGCCGAGTCTCGGTTCCACTACCTCTCGTTGCCGTTTCTCGCCGGTCTCGAAGTAATCGAAAGGGAGGATCCAGCGCGACTCGGAACGCTCGATGACACTCGGCGGCGGACCGCGCTTGCCCTCTATTGCACGGTCCCCACCGGTCGCCTGGAGTTGCCTCCGTGGTATCGGGAGCTCATGCGGTCACGCCCGGATCTGGTTGCCGAGGTCCTGGTCCGCTGCGCCAAACCCGAAATCGCCGCCGGGAGTGACAGCCTCGTGCATCTGGATTGCCTGGTTACCGACGCGGATCATGCGGCGGTGGCCGGCCGAGCCTCGCTAGCGCTATTGCGAGGCTTTCCGGTGCGTAGCCGCGGGACGCAGCTTCAGGTTCTCGACTGCCTGCTCTGGGCGGCCCTCCGGCGCGCCGACCGGGCGGAACTTCGCAAGATCATCGCCAAGAAGGTCGGATCGAAGAGCGTGACCGCCGCGCAGCGGGCGCACTGGTTGGCAGCGGGTCTGGCCGCGGCGCCCGAGGATTACCGCTCACGGTTCGACGAGTTCACCCGTGGCCGCGACGAGGCCACGCGGGAAACGGCGGTCTTCTGGTGTCCGGATTGGCACACCTCGTTCCCTGACAGTGAGACCGACCCGGCGACGCTCAGCCTGCTCGTTCGGCGGGTCGGAGCGATGTTCGCGCCGCACGAAGAGTGGAAGGAGGGAATCGTGGACCTTCCGGCGAGGGCGGCGGAACGGACGCGCGCATTCATCCATACCCTCGGCGGACAGCCGGGCGCCGCCGCGGGCGAGGTGCTGGACTCGCTGCTCGCAGATCCGGCACTCGCCGACTGGAAGGGAACACTGGGGCTGGCGCGGGACCGCCAGCGTACCGAGAGCCGTGACGCCGCCTACGCGCCTCCTTCTGTGGAGCGCGCGACGGAGGCGCTACGCGGGGGGCTTCCGACCAACTCGGCCGACCTGCTGGCGCTTGTCGCCGACCATCTCGATGATTTTGCTGCCGAGGTGCGCGGCGGGGACGAGAATGTCTGGCGCGGGTTCTGGAATGAGGATCCCTACGGACGCCCCAAGGGTCCCAAGCCGGAGAACTCGTGCCGCGATGTTGTGCTGCGAGAGCTGCGGGCCAGGTTGGACGACCGGATCGACGTGGTACCCGAGGCGCAGCACGCCAGCAACGCCCGCGCCGACCTGCGCGTGTCATTCAGCGGCTTCGCGGTCCCCATTGAGATCAAGCGCGAAGGCCATCCTGGCCTTTGGACCGGCGTCGCCGACCAACTGATTCCGAAATACACAACGCTCCCGGCCGCCGCCGGTCACGGGATCTATCTCGTCCTCTGGTTCGGCCGGCACCGCATCCCCCGAGGGCCGTCCGGCCAGCCGCCAACGACGCCGGAAGAGTTGAAACAATCCCTGGAAGAGGTCGTATCGTGCGACGACTCGTCGAAGGTCGAAGTGTGGGTTCTCGACGTCACGCCGCCAGGCGGTGGCCGACCTCCGGTCGGCGCCGCTCGGCGAAGCTAGGGAACGCCGGTCTTCAGACCTGGTGTTCACACCGGCACTACCCGCGCAGCGGGCGCGACCGCGGATGGCTATGGGCGCAGAAGCGCGGGTGACAGTCGGCCTCCACCGTCCCGGCCAGAGATCCCCGACCAAGTACCCTCCGGACGAGAGCGCAACCAACGAACCCGAGGTGACGGACCTGACCGAGGAGCTCGGCGTCTGGGACGGCAAGTCCACGGCCGCATTGCAGTCCATCTATCTGCGCCATCGCGCTGACGACGACTTTGTTGCGACAACCCTGGTGCTCGTTGCTGATGCCAATCTCCAACGGGCGGCAACCTGGATGTTGAAGCGACACCTGGAACTCGGAAATCCCCTCTCCGCTCGCGAGTGCCGTTCCATTCTGGGCAGTCTCTCCGTCCAGCAAGATTGGGAAAGCAAGCTGCACCTCCTCCAGTGCCTTCTCTATCTGAGCATTGCTGACGAAGACCGCCCTGGTCTCGAGCAGTTTTCGGATGCGTGCGTCAGGAGCGACAAGAAGTTCGTCAGGGCGTGGGCCTACAGCGGATACAAAGAGTTGGCGCTGCGTTTTCCGCAATACCGGGAGGCGGTGGACGGCATGCTTGCCCGGGCCGGCGCGTCAGAGAGTGCATCGGTTCGGGCGCGGATTCGCAATTTGCGCAAAGGGCGCTGAGCCAGCCGCGAGGCCCGGCCGCTCGTTCGGTCTCGGACCGGCGCAGCCCCCGTAGAATCGATCGCCGGCCACCGTACCGTCAACGGGAGGTTCCCCATGCTCTCAGTCACGAGAATCAGCGCACTCTCAGCCCTTTCGTTCGCACTCCTCGCTGCCACCACAGCCGGTCAGGATCTCGAAACCCTCCGCCCGGTTGCCGACCAGGGCGCATCCGAACCGCTTCCCGTAGAGACTCTCCTGTCGCTCTCCTCTTCCGTGGGTGGCGAGACGCCGCGCTGGGCCCCGGAAGGCGACAGGATCCTCCTGGGTGGTTCGAACCTGCGGCTAATCCGTGCCGAAGGTGGCGCGATCAGCGAATTGCCGGTGCCTACGGGAGGCAGCGGTCATTTTCTGGCGTCGGCCGAGCCGCAGTGGTCGCCGGACGGACAATGGATCTCCTATGTATCGGACCGGAGCGGCACGCCGGAGATCTGGCTCTGGTCCGTTCAGGGAGGCGAAGCGTTCCGCATCACCGGGAACGGCGGGCGGCTGATCAAGGGCTACTCCTGGTCGCCGGACGGGCGCAGGATCGCGTTTTCCGGCAATCGTCACGGGCAGTACGACGTGTGGACAGTGGAGGTCCCGTCCGGGGAGGCTCGCCGGCTTACCGACGGACCCGAACTGGAGGTCTATCCCGCTTGGAGCCCCGATTCCGAGTCTGTCCTGTACGTCCGACTCGATGGCGAATGGATGGACCATACGATTGTGGAAGTCCCGGTCGACGGCGGTGAAGAGCGGGTCATCGTGCGCGACGAGGACTTTTTCGACTACGGGGAGGGGGGCACGTTCGGCTATCCCCTGGTCTCCCCGGACGGCTCCACGGTGGTCTTTGCGTCCTACCGCTCCGGGTGGATCAACTACTGGGGCGTGCCCCGGTCGGGAGGAGAACCCAGGCCGCTGGTGGCGGCCGAGGCCGACCAGACGGAAGGTGCTTGGTCCCCAGGCGGCGGAGGGTTCGCGTACGTCGAGAACCACGGGGGCACCTACCAGCTCCGAATCGCGCCGGCGGGTGGCGGAGAGCCGCGCGTCATAGCGGCTCCCGAGTCCGGAATCATCGGGGCGCCTCAGTGGTCTCCGGACGGCAGCCGCATCTCCTACACCCTCGAGACGCCGACTCGCCCCGGGGATCTGGTTGTCCATGTCCTCGCATCGGGGAAGTCCTCCAGGCTGACCGATTCGATGCCGATGGAGGCGATCGAGAATCGCCTGGTCATGCCCGGGAAGTTGGCGTTCCCCAGCGGGGACGGCCTGGAGATCCTCTCCTATCTCTACCGGCCCGGCGCCGGGTCGGGCGACGAAGATCCCCGCTATCCGGCGATCGTCTGGACCCACGGCGGACCCACGTCGCAATGGGAGGACAGCTTCGAGCCTCAGGTCCAGTTCTTCGTTCAGCGTGGCTACGTGGTACTGCTGCCCAACGTGCGCGGAAGCTCCGGGTATGGCCGCGCGTTCGAGGAGGCCAACGACGGCTGCTGGGGCAAGTGCGACTTTCGAGATGCGGTGGCGGCCGCGGAGTACCTCCGAACCCTCCCGTACGTCGACCCGGAGCGCATCGGAACCACCGGAACCAGCTACGGTGGGTTCATGTCGTGTGCGGCGGTGAGCTTCGGCGGCGAGACCTTCCAGGCCGTGATCGCGGCGTCCGGCTACTGCGACCGCGTCACCTTCTTCGAGGACGGCGAATTCCGCCACCTGCAGCAGCTGCGCAAGGAGATGGGACGGCTCGAGGAGCACAGGGACCGCTACCTCGCGAACTCCCCGTACTACCACCTCGCCGATGCCCGGGCACCCGTCTTCGTGCTCCACGGCGAGGGGCGCTATCCGGGCTCACCGCAGATGACCGAATTCTTCCGGGAGCTGCAGCGCCTCTACAAGCCCGCCCGCTACAAGGCCTACGCAGGCGAGAACTTCTACGTCCGAGGCTTCGAGAACAGGATGGAGATGCTCGCCGATATGAAGGCGTTCTTCGACTTCTATCTTCTGGGAAAGGACGCCGAGCTGCCAGGGGTCGGGTATCTGGAGGAACTCGAAGGTGTGTCCCACTGAACCTCGAGCAGTTCGAGGCGGGCATCGCGCTCACCGGCGCCGAGGTGAAGTCCTGCTGGGCCGGCGGGGATCGCGCCCAACGTGAACGCGCCGGCGGATCAGGGGAACCGGGACCGCCGGTCTTCATTCAGACCGGCACCGCCAGCGCAGCGGGCGGAACCGCGTATCGCCGACGAACAAGAAGCGCGCAGACGGCTTGGAACGCCGACCTCCGGCCAGTTCTCCCGGTGGGGGCCGGCACTGCTCCCCGCAAGGGAGCGAGACAGTTCTGACGCCCCGTGCCCGCATGGCGTGTCCCCCGTAGAATCGCCCGCGAGGCGCTGGGGTAGGGCCGGGACTGCCGCCCCGCGCGGTGGCGCGTGGGCTGGGAACGGGGAGCTCCAGGCCGGGCGTGGCGCGCCGCCCGGACACCGGGAGGCGCAACTACAATTCCCCCCGTTGCCCCGAATCGGGGGACGTCAGGTCCGTAGAACGCGGCGCCACGGCGACGCCCGGCCTGTCCAAGGGAGACTCCGCATGAGATCCACGATGTCGCTCGCGCTCTTGGCGGCGCTGGCGTGCGCGGCGCTGGCCAGCGATGCCAGGGCGCAGGCCGAGCCGCAGCCGCCCCCGGACAAGGAGGCCGTGCGGGAGATCGTCCGGGAGTACCTGCTTGAGCACCCCGAGGTCATCGAAGAGGCGATCCTCTCGCTCAACGCGAAGCGCCAGGCCGCAAAGGCGGCGAGGGCGCGGGACGCGCTGATGAAGAACCGCGCGGCGCTGGTCGGCCATCCGATGTCGCCGGTTTCCGGCAACCCCGAGGGCGATGTGACGCTTGTCGAGTTCTTCGACTACCAGTGCGGCCACTGCAAGCGCTCGCTTGCGCCGGTCATGGATCTGCTGAAGAGCGATCCGGGGCTGCGGATCGTGTGGAAGGATCTCCCGGTGCTCGGGCCGGTCTCGAGTTTCGCCGCGCTCGCGTCCATGGCGGCACACAAGCAGGGCAAGTATCAGGCGTTCCACGAGGCGGTCATGGGGGCGCGGGATCGCCTCAGCGAGGACTCGGTGATGGTGATCGCGGAGCGGGTCGGACTCGACATTGAGCGCCTGCAACAGGACATGGCCGATCCGGAGATCGCGGCCTATCTGGGCGAGACGCAGCGTCTTGCCCGCGAGCTGGGCATCACGGGGACCCCGGCCTTCGTGATCGGGAACACGCTGGTGCCGGGCGCGGTGGACGGCGCGCGGCTCAGGCAACTCATCGCCGAGGCTCGCAGCGGCGGCTGACGGCCGCCCGCTGCTGGGCCGGCGCGACGGTTCGGAACGCCGCCCCGGCATCGCTCCCTCCGGAAGAGCGAAACTGGTTCTGACCCGGAGGGTCCGGTTGACGCACCCGCGTAGAATCGCTTTGCTGCACCCCAGACGGGAGGTTTTCCATGCCGCCATTCACACGAACCGCCGCCCTGTCGGGCCTCTTGCTGGCGTTAGCAATAGCCCCCGCCACCGCCCAGGACCTCGACACCCTCCGCCCGGTCGCCGACCAGGGCGCCGCCGAGCGCGCCAAGCTGGCCCAGGTGATGGTGGACTCCATCTTCAGCTTCGGCGAACTCGGCTTCCAGGAGGTCGAGACCTCCCGCTACATCACCGGGGTCCTCCGCGACAACGGCTTCGAGATCGAGGAGGGCATCGCCGGGATTCCCACGGCCTGGATGGCGCGCTGGGGCTCCGGCTCTCCGGTGATCGCGCTCGGCAGCGACATCGACGGCATCCCGAAGGCGTCCCAGAAACCGGGCGTCGCCTACCACGAGCCGCTGGTCGAGGGCGCCCCGGGCCACGGCGAAGGCCACAACTCCGGCCAGGCGGTGATCGTCGTCGGTGCGCTCGCCGCCAAGGAGGTCATGGAGCGCGAGGGGATTCCCGGGACCATCGTCATCTGGCCGGGCGTGGCGGAAGAGCTTCTCGCTACCAAGGCGTGGTTCATCCGCGCGGGTCACTTCGACGATGTGGACATCTGCATCTTCACCCACGTGGGCTCCGGCTTCGGGGTGAGCTGGGGGCAGGGGAGAGGCAGCGGCCTGGTCTCGGTGGAATACACCTTCCGCGGCGAGTCGGCGCACTCGGCGGGGGCGCCGTGGCGAGGCCGGAGCGCACTCGACGCGGTGGAGATCATGAACATGGCCTGGAACGTCAAGCGCGAGCATCTGCGGCTGCCGCACCGCTCCCACTACGTGATCTCGAACGGCGGGGACCAACCCAATGTGGTGCCCCAGCTCGCGTCGGTCTGGTACTACTTCCGGGAACTCGACCAGCCGCACATGAAGGAGCTCTTCGAACTCGGGAACACGATGGCGACGGCGGCGGCGGCGATGACCTCGACCGAGGCCTCCTGGCGCATTCTGGGCCACGCCTATCCGCGGCACTTCAGCAAACCGGTGGCGGAAGCGATCTGGGCGAACATCGAGCGGGTGGGGCTCCCGGAGTGGAGCGAGGCGGACGAGGCGCTCGCCCGGGGCCTTCAGCGCGAGCTCGGAGTCGAAGAGCGCGGCCTGGCCACCGAACTCGGCGAGATGGGTGGCCCGGCGCCCGAGCCCCGGCTCGGGGGCTTCTCCGATGACATCGGAGACATCTCCTGGAAGGTTCCCACGGTCTCGATGCGTTTCCCGTCGAACATCCCCGGCGGTCCCGGCCACCACTGGGCGAACGCGGTGGCGATGGCGACCCCCATCGCCCACAAGGGCGCGGCCGCCGGCGCGCGGGTGATCGCCATGACCCTCATGGACCTGTTCCTGAACCCGGAACTCGTCCCGGCCGCGAAGGAGTACTTCGCGGAGCAGACCGCCGAGCACGAGTACACCCCCCTGATCGGCCCGGACGACCACCCGGCGATCCACCTCAACAAGGAGAAGATGGACTCCTTCAGGGAGGCGATGCGCCCGTTCTACTACGACCCGGAGCGTTTCGACACGTATCTGGAGCAGCTCGGGATCGAGTACCCGACGGTCCGCGAGGGCGAACGGGAGAACTGATTCCCGCAGGAGATGAGGTAGTGGCGAATGTCGAAGAGATCTACCGACTCTTGCCGTCGGTTGTCAAGTTTTCGGACAAGAACGGATACTGGCTAGGCAGTGTGATCGGCCCACACCACATAGTCACATGTGCTCATTGCCTAGTAACTGACGATGGACAGCTATGTGCCATGGATAGCGTCAAACTTCAAATCTTTGGCGAAGACAGGCCGAGGGAGGGCGATGCGATCTGCCGACCTGTGCCACACTACGCCTTTCAGCAAACAAAGGATGGTCGTAGACACGGATTCAGAAACGACATAGCCATTGTTCCGCTAAGGGATCCTGTGCCCAGCGAAATAGAAGTCTTGGGAATCCTAAGCCCAAATGATGAGAAACAGCTCGACAGGAATACGATGGCAACCCTGTTCCACTACGCGGGTGGTAGTCAGTTGGTCCAGAGCGAAGTCAACTTCGCGCGCATCTATACTGTGGAAGGTACCGACTTCTATCACGATCGTGTGTTAGCGGTCAGTGCTAAGACCGAGGACGGGGATAGTGGTGGTCCACTACTAGTGAAGATGAACGATAGTTCTCCGCGTTGGTATCAAATTGGCGTTCATTCTCAAAGCGCAGAGCACGAAGGGGCAATTCTAGGACTCGCCTCCAACACAAGGTTATGTCACCGGGATATGTATGCGTGGATAGAGGAAACCATCAGGCGATTAAGTCAGCAAACAACCGAGCAGTACCCACCCGACGCGTGACGAGACCTATACTGCATGGGTGACGCGACCCGTGAAGTGACTGCTCCCCTTGGCTGGCGGCGTCGATCATGTATTTCTTCGCTTGAGTGCCGCGTGCTATTGCCTACCTGATGCAGTAGCGCAAGGACGCACGATTTCTGACTAATGGGCAGTTCACCGGATGCCTCGGACGATCACCCCTGAACGTCTTGCCGACCTGCTCCTAGACCTTCGGGAGGACCTCGACTTGGAGGTCAAGAATTGGCTCGACCTGACAGGCGATAACCGCGACAAGGCGACCTTTGCTAAAGCGGCGCTTGCGCTTGCGAACCACGGCGGCGGCTTTATCGTCTTGGGATTTGAGGAAGCCGACGCGAAGATGGGGGAGGCTGGGAACCGCCCGGCAACGCTGGACCGATACAACCAGGACGTGGTGAACGGCATCGTGCAGAAGTACTGCGACCCGCCGTTTCATTGCACGGTACACATCGTTCCGAACGCCGATGGCACTAATTTCCCGATTGTGAGGATTCCAGGCGGACATCGCGTTCCCGTACGCGCACGACGTGCTGGGCCAGACGGCGACGTTCTTGAGTCGAATGTCATCTATATTCGCAAACCGGGCCCTCGCAGCGAACCCCCACAGAGCGGGCAGGAATGGGACGATCTGCTATCTCGGTGCCAATGGAACCGCCGCGACGAATTGCTGGGAAGAATCAGAGATTTGTTGATTGGACCCGTCCCGGGGGGGAAGCCGGCCGCGGACGAAGAGCGTCTGCCCGGATGGATTACCGCATGCTTCGATCGTTGGCGTTCGCTAGTCGATCCGCTGCCGGCGGGCGCCGGGCCTCGTTTCCAGCATGGCTACTACAACTTTGCGTACGAAATCCTCGGTGATGTGCAACAAACGACACTTGCACAACTACCGAGCGTATTGCGCTCTAGTGAGGTCCACTATACGGGATGGCCGCCGTTCTGGTATCCGACGCGAGAAGGAATAGAACCGTATCCAATGGATGGAGCCGTGGAATGCTGGTTGGGCGGCGACACCCAGTTCCCTGTTGGCAGCCGCGATCCGCACCTTTCCGATTTCTGGCGAATCACCCCGGACGGATGCGCCTACTTGCTTCGAGGCTATCAAGAGGACAGTGAGGACTTGAAGTCCAGTGGAACGGGAATCGTGACTCCAGGCAAGGTCTTCGATGTCACACTTCCTGTATGGCGCGTCGGGGAAACGCTCTTGCAAGCCGAGCGCTTGGCTTCGGCTCTCTTCGAGGGACCGACGAGTATTAGATTTATTGCGGAATACACCGGACTCCGAGGACGTTCATTGGTGAACCTCGAAGGGAGGGGCCATATTAGGGACGGATTGATATCGCGCCAAGAGTCAATCGCTCTAAAGACTCACGTCGAATCGCAGGCGATCGGGCCTCACCTGCCCGAAGTTGTCCAGAGTCTCTTGTGGCCGCTCTACCAACTCTTTGGTTTCTCCGAGCTTCCGATGCAACTCGTGGTGGATGAACTGAGCCGCATGCGCGGCAGAAACTTCTAGCCTTACTCCTGCTACGGAAGTTCCCCTGTTCGTAAACCGGGATCGCTCTCAAAGGGTGAGCAGAATGACCAGGGTCTAGGCGTGCGTCGACCAGTCTGGCTCGACACGCGGGTCCCAGCGATGTTGCGGAGGAACTCCTCCCAGGTTGTCGTGCGCCGCTCTAGTCTTTGGTGACGGGTTTGACACTACATGAGTGACGCGATTCGCTTCGTAAGCGTCCTCCAGTCGACGGGCTCGGTGAGGTGCGACCAGGAAATCCGTAGAGCACCCTGAATCTGCTCCCGAGGCATCCCCATCGCCTTCAGCACGTGGCTCGGCGTGTAACTCTGCGACGTGCACGCCGAGCCGTTCGAAATTGCGACCAAATCCTTGACGGCCACGATCACCGCCTCCCCGTCCAAGCCCGGAAATGACAGGTTGACCGTGTGGGCGATGGTCCGTTGCGGATCTCCGTGGATAACTGGCTCAAGAGATGCTAACCCCCATAGAGCCTGCTCCCGGAACGCTAGGCACGCTGCCTTCCGCCTCCTCGCCTCCTTGGCCCCGAGCTCCGCCGCCAGCCCCAACCCGACGATCAGGTGCACCGGAAGCGTGCCCGGCCGCAAGCCGCGCTCCTGCCCGCCTCCGTAGAAGAGCGGCGTCAGCGGAGGCCGCCGGAAGCGCCGCCTGCGGGCCACCAACGCCCCCACCCCCTTCGGTCCATAGACCTTGTGGCCGCTCGCACTGATCAGGTCGATCCGGGACTCCCGAAGCGCCGCCAGCTCCTTCCCAAAGCCCTGGGCGGCGTCCACGTGGAAGTACGCCGGGTGATCCTGGAGAACGGCGGCCACCTCTTCCAGAGGCTGGATGACCCCGCTCTCGTTGTTTACGTGCATCACGGAGACGAGCAGAGTGTCGTCGCGGAGGGCCTCGGCGACCGCCTCCGGGTGCACCCAGCCGGACGGGTCGCACGGCAGACGGACGACCTCAAAGCCCCGTTCTTCAAGAATTTCCAAGGGCTCCAACACTGCCTTGTGCTCGATCTGCGTGGTGATAACGTGAAGCCGCCCCGAGCGGCGACCCTCGTCCTCAAGCCCGAAGATCGCCAGGTTGTTGGACTCGGTGGCGCCCGACGTGAACAGCACCTCATCAGGCTGCGCCTGCACGACCGTGGCGATTTGCGCCCGGGCGTGCTGGACCGCTCGCTTCGCCCGAACCCCATAGTCATGCGTCCTGGATCCGGCGTTCCCGAACTCGGCGTCCAGAAACTCGATGACCAGATCCCGTACCCGAGGCTCGATCGGGGTGGTGGCGTTGCAATCGAGGTACGCGGTCACGGCAGCAGGCTACCAATCTTGGTGGGCGGTCTCCGTCCCAGTTTGTGTGTATGCACTGAACTTGACAAACAATGCTACAATCAAGACAAACTGCGGTCAAGAGGAGGTTCCCATGCCCGCCAGCACCACGGCCACCCAGCCCTCGCCTGAGCCGTCCTTCGAGTACGCCTTCCCCGCGATCCGGGGAGTCCAAGCCGGACGCGAGTACTACGTCTCGATGTGTCCTCTGCGGCTCGTCCCCAAGGTCTTCATGTTCAACGAAACCGAGCTCGTGCCCGGACTCCGCGCCCAGCGGGTCCTGAACCGCGCCCGGCTTCCCGAGCTGACCAACTACATCCTCGCGAACCGGAAGAGCTACTGCTTCTCGGCGCTGACGGCGTCTCTGGACGGCGCGGTCCGCTTCGAGCCGCTGTCCAATGGAGCGGAGCCGAGCCGGATCGGCACGCTCCACGTTCCGATGGATACCCAGTTCCTCATCAATGACGGCCAGCATCGCCGGGCTGCCATCGAAAACGCTCTGCGGGAGGATCCGGACCTCGCCGACGAGAGCATCGCCATCGTCTTCTTCCTGGACCGGGGCTTGGAACGGTCGCAACAGATGTTCGCGGACCTGAACCGCTATGCGGTGCGTCCCTCGAAGTCGCTTGGGGTGCTCTACGACCATCGCGACGAACGCGCCTATCTGGTCCGGCTGGTGGTTCAACGGTTCCAGCTCTTTCAAGACGTGGTCGAACAGGAACGGACGACGCTTTCGGCCAGATCCCGCAAACTGTTCACTCTGAGTGCCATTTACACCGCGACCAACGCCCTCACCGCGGGTCACACCGATCTCTCTGTCGAGGAGCGCGCGGATCTGGCAGTCCGCTTCTGGGGCGAAGTGAGCAAGCAGTTCCCGGACTGGCGAAAGGTGCAGGAGCGGAAACTCACCGCCGGGGAAATCCGCCGGGACTTCATCCACTCCCACGGCATCACGCTGCAGGCCCTCGGACGCATCGGTAACGGGATCTGTCGCGAGCCAGACTACGGCCCCAAGCTGCGGCCCCTGCGCCAGATCGACTGGTCCCGCTCCAACGCCCCTATGTGGGAGGGCAGGGCGCTGAGCGCCGGGCGCGTTTCCAAGTCCGGCAACAGCGTCATCCTCACCACGAACCTCCTGAAGCAGAAGCTTGGACTGCCCCTGACCCCGGAGGAGCAGAAGGTCGAAAGAGCCTTCGAACGCGGGAGGAAGAAAAGTGGCTAAGAGGCTTGGCAGCCCGCGGTCCGTTTTCCGGACGGACGGCGTCGGTGAGACTCTCCGTCAGCACAAGCAGTTCGTCCAGCAGCTCTACCTGGAGGACGACGTCCCCTGGGTCATTGGCTACAGCGGCGGGAAAGACTCGACCGCCACCCTCCAACTCGTCTGGCTGGCGATTGCGGAACTCGACGAAACACGGCGTCACAAACCCATCCACGTCATCAGCACGGACACCCTGGTCGAGAATCCCATCGTCGCGGCGTGGGTGACCCATTCGCTCGACCAGATCAACGAGGCCGCGAAGACGTCCTCCCTTCCGTTCGTCGCTCACCGCCTGACTCCGGAAGTCGAGGACACGTTCTGGGTGAACCTGATCGGGAAGGGCTATCCAGCGCCCCGGCACAAGTTCCGCTGGTGCACGGAACGGTTGAAGATCAAGCCGTCGAACCGGTTTATCCGCAACGTCGTACGCCGGAACGGAGAGGCGATTCTGGTGCTCGGAACGCGGAAGGCGGAGAGCAGCAAGCGGGCCCACTCAATGAAGAAGCTGGAAGAAATGCGCGTGCGAGACCGGTTGAGCCCGAATGCCAGTCTGCCTGGCTGCCTCGTCCTGTCCCCCCTCGAGGATTGGTCGAACGACGATGTGTGGCTGTTCCTCATGCAGGTCGAAAACCCCTGGGGCTACCAGAACAAGGACCTCCTCACGATGTACCAGGGCGCCTCCGAGGACGGCGAATGCCCGCTGGTCGTCGACACCTCGACACCCAGTTGCGGCGACAGCCGCTTCGGCTGTTGGGTATGCACGCTCGTGGACAAGGACCGATCCATGACGGCGATGATCCAGAACGACGAAGAGAAGGAGTGGATGCTGCCGTTGCTGGAACTCCGGAACGCCCTCGACACGCCCGACGACCGGCCGCTCCGGGACTTCCGCCGTATGACCGGCGCCGTCCAGCTCTTCCATGACCGGCCTATCCCCGGCCCCTACACGCAGACGGCGCGCGAGATGTGGCTGCGCCGGGTGCTCCAGGCGCAGCGTTGGGTCCGGGAGAACGGACCGGAAGAAGTCCGCTCGATCGAACTCGTCACCGCCGCCGAGCTGGCGGAGATCCGGCGGATCTGGGTTGTGGAGAAGCACGAGATCGAGGATCTGCTGCCGGGGATTTATGAGGATGAAACCGGGGATCCCTATCCGGACGCCGGGGACCAGAACAACGGGCCGCTTGGCTCGGAAGGGTTGGAGGCGCTCAAGCAGGTGTGCGGCGACGACTCCCTCCACTACGAGCTGACCCGCAACCTCCTGTCGCTGGAGTGGCAACACCGGACCCAGCTCCGGAGAAGGGGGCTCTTCGACGGGATCGGGGCGATGGTGCGGCGTGGTTACTACGACGACGCCGACGACGCGACGGACTACGCACGCAAACGAAAGGAAGTTGTGGACGCCGCGCGGGATCAGGCGGTCCGCGAGACGGACGAACCGCCTGGGTACGCCAAACCCTCCCTATTCGAAGGCTGACGGTGGCGCGGCAGGTCCAGTCGTGATTCTCGACGAGCTCGTTCTCGAGAATTTCGGCGTCTTTCGCGGGCGGAACGTCCTGTCGCTCACCCCGCCCTCGCGGGAGAAGCCCCTGGTGGTGGTCGGCGGGCTGAACGGCGCGGGGAAGACAACTCTGCTGGACGCCGTGCAATTGGTGCTCTTCGGTAGGCGCGCTCCTTGTTTCAACAGCAACGGAGCCGGCTACGACGGCTACCTGAGGGGTCTCATCCATCGGGCGGTGCGGCCCTCGAAAGGCGCCACCCTGGAGCTTGCCTTTCGCCATCGGGGGCAGAGTTCCGAGCACCGCTACCGGATCCGACGCCACTGGCGCACCAGAGTTCGGGCACTCCAGGAAACGGTCGAAATTCTCCGGGACGACCACCCGGACCGCGCGCTCTCGGACCACTGGGCGGAATCCGTGGAGCAATTCATCCCCATCGGGATCGCTCGGCTGGTGTTCTTCGACGGCGAGAAGATCGAGGCGCTGGCAGATCCCGCGACTTCTTCCGAGGCGCTGCGCGCCGGCGTGAACGCCCTTCTCGGACTCGGCATCGTGGAACGCCTCGCCGCGGATCTCACGGTTTACGAACGCCGCTGCAAGAGCAGCCTCGTGCGGGGTGCGGACCGAACCGCACTTGACGCCGCCAAGCACGAACTTGACCGGCTGGACGCTGACCGCGAGCGGTGGGTGGGCCAGCGCGGCGCCCGCCAGAATGACCTTGATCAAGCCCGCAAACGCGTCAAGCAGTGCGAAGCCCGGTTCCGCGCCGAAGGTGGCGATCTCTACGACCGGCGGAGGGAGCTGGAGGACGACCGCGACGCCTGTCACCGGAGGCTCCGCGAGAACGAGGACGGACTGCGCGACCAGGCGACGGCGCTTGCTCCGCTACTCCTCGTCGAGGAGATCATCGCGGCGGCCGCGAACCGCGCGGACGAGGAGTGGACGGCTGTCGAGGCGAAGCGGACCCATGAGGTGCTGTCCGTGCGGGACCGTCAGGTCGTCGCGCAGTTGCGCGAAAGGGAAGGGAGTGCCGTGCTCGTCGAGGAACTGGACTCTCTGCTCCGGCAGGATCGTGACGAGAGACAGTCTGCAACCACGATCGATGTTCTCCTGGGCGCGTCCGACTTCACACGGCACGAACTACGCCGGTTGAGCAGTGGGGCGCTGGCCGTGTTTCGGTCCTCGCTGGAAGAGGCCAGAAAAGCACTTCTCGAGGCACAGGCGGACTTCGAACGGGCCGAGCGGACGCTCAGCATGGTCCCGGTCGGCGAAACTCTGAAGGTCCTCATCGAAGATCGTGATCAGGCGCGGCTCGCCGTGACCAGCGCGGAGCACGCTCTCGGTGAGGCCGATTCTGAACTGGAACGGATTCGTCACGCTGACGAACGGCAACGGTCCCGATATGAGCGGCTCCTTGCCGAGGCGGCGGAGCAATCACTGGAGATCGAGGATGTCCAGCGAGCGCTCCGGCATTCCGGGCGCGTGCGGGAGACGCTGGACCAGTTCCGGGCCACCCTTCTCGAACGCAGTTGCCACCGCATCGCTTCGTTGGTGCAGGAGGGTTTCCGGCACTTACTCCGCAAGAAAGGGCTGATCACGGGAGTCGAGCTGGATCCTGAACAACTGGTGCTCGTTCTGCGGGGACCCGACGGACGCAATCTCCCGCCCGAACGGCTGTCCGCCGGCGAACGTCAGCTTCTCGCCGTCGCGATCCTCTGGGCTCTGGCCCGTGCTTGCGGCCGGCCGCTGCCCCACATCGTCGACACGCCGCTCGGCAGGCTGGACTCCACGCACCGTAGCCACATCGTGGAGCGCTACTTCCCGAGCGCGAGCCACCAGGTCATCCTGCTCTCCACGGACGAAGAGATCACGCCTCCGTACTGGGAGAAGATCCATCGCCATGTGGGGCATGCCTACACGCTCGCTTACGACGACCGGAGGGGAGCGACCTCCATACGCGAAGGGTATTTCTGGTGAAGCACCACTTCGCACCGCTGGATCGGATCCGCGTCTCCAAGAAGGCGCAGGACCACCTCGTCACTCTGCGCCGCCGCACGGGACTCCGCCAGTGGAACTGGGTCTGCCGCTGGGCGTTTTGCCGATCGATCGCCGAGCCCTCCAAGCCGCCGATGGTCCCGGTCCCTTCGGACAGCAACCTCGAAATGGCCTGGCAGGTGTTCGGTGGCGAGCACGACGACATCTACGCGGCCATCCTGCGCCAGCGATGCATTCGCGACGAACTCGGCGCCGACCCCGAGACGCTCGCGACCCAGTTCCGCCTGCACCTCCACCGGGGGATCGGGTACCTCGTGGGCGATCAGGGCATCCGTTCGATCGGCGACCTGATCGGTAGCGTCGCGCCGTCGGATGCGGAGCGCGTTCCGCCGCGTTGAGCGGCATCGAGCGACACCGCACCGCGCTGCACCGGACCGATTTGTCGCGTCCGGTTCGGCTGGCGCTCGACGACGGTGTGTTGACGGCCGGCAAGAGCTTCTTCGACTACGGATGCGGCCGGGGCGCGGATCTGCGTTATCTCGTTCGGCGTGGATTCGCAGCCGATGGCTGGGATCCGGCGCATCGGCCGGGAGATCGGAAGGAGGCGGATGTGGTCAATCTTGGCTACGTCGTCAACGTCATCGAGGACGCCGATGAGCGCCTCGCCACGCTCCAGAACGCGTGGCGACTCGCCCGGGAGGTCCTCGTGGTCGCGGCGAGGCTCGACGCGGACCGCCGGAGTTGGCTCGGCCCCACACTGGGAGACGGAACCCTCACGCGGCTGGGCACCTTCCAGAAGTACTTTGCCCAAGACGAACTGACCGGGTGGGTCAACGAGGCGACGGGAGCGGCGTCCCTCGCCGCGGCTCCGGGTGTTTTGTACGTGTTCCGGGACCCTGTGCGTCGGGAGACGTTCGCCGCCTCCCAGTTCAGGTCGAAGGGGCGGCGTCTCTCCTTTGCCGTGTCCGCCGATCTCTACCGGGAGAACCGTACGGCTCTCGATGCCTTGGCTGCGTTCTACTGCGACCACGGGCGGCTGCCGCGTGCCGATGAGCTCATGGAGCCCGACGGACTCGTGGATTCCTTCGGAAGTGTGCGGCGGGCTTCCACGTTCCTCCGCGGCTTAGTCGGCCCGCAGCGCTGGGACGATGTCCGCCGCGAGCGTTCGGCCGATCTTCTCGTGTATCTGGCGCTTGCCCGGTTTCGCGGGAGACCGCGGCTCTCGGGCTTGCCGCCAGCACTGCAGTGGGACATCCGGTCGCTTTTCTCGACCTATAAGTTCGCCTGCGCGACGGCGGACACGCTGTTGTTTCGTGCCGGTGAGGTGACGGCCGTAGATCAGGCCTGTCGGGATTCCGCGGTCGGGAAGCTCACGCCGACGGCCCTCTACATCCACGAGTCCGCGCTCCCAGTGCTCTCTCCGTTGCTCCGGGTCTACGAGGGGTGCGCTCGGAGCTACCTTGGCGCTGTGGAGGACGCCAACATCATCAAGCTCTACCGTCGCGAGTCCAAGGTGTCGTATCTCTCGTATCCGGACTTCGACCGGAATCCGCATCCGGGGTTGCACAAGTCGGTGAACGTGTGCCTTCAGTCGTTCAAGGTCCGGGCTCGGCACTACGACGACAACCGGCCGATTCTCCATCGGAAGGAGCTCTTCGTCGCGCCTTCCTACGCGCGGCGCGCGATCTTCGCGAGGCTAACCGCGCAGGAAGAGCGTCATGGGCTCTATTCCCGGTCGCCGACAATCGGGCTCTCCCGGGAGTGGGATGCCTTGGTCGGCACTGCTGGCTTCCGCTATCGAGGTCACCGCCTTCTGAAGCGGCGGAGTCAACGCCGTGTTCTACGCGACAATGCGTGACCCAAGGCGCAAGGAATCCTCTGTGTCTACCTTACGGTGTGCCCCGCCGAAGACTGCAATGGCACATCCTTCCGCGCCGTGTCCAGGTATGGCTCCTAGCGCTAGTCTCCGCTCAGCACTTCCACACTCGTCTGACAACCCTACGTGGCCAAAAGCGTCGCGATCGATACGGGTCATGCTCATCACATGTCACCAACATGTTCACTGGATTCATGGTTCCTTTCTCCGCGATCGGGGCGACAGTGATGGGAGCATTCTCCGTCGATCGATGACATCCATCGGTATATTGACATCTTCTAACAGTTGCAAGAAGGCGCACCGTCCAAAATGGTTGCGGAAGCGAGTCTCCTACGACAGCCGAATCCGCGGTTCGACGCGGCCGACCCTCCACGTCATAAAGCATTGTATGTGCAGCCTTGTAGCGGTTACACCATCCGCATGCCAGAGCGAGGTTGTCCTTCTCGCCCCCACCTAAGGAATATGGGACGACGTGATCTACTTCAATCGCGAGATCACGTGATGCCATTCCCCGCGGCTTCAGTATGTCCAAGAATTGGGGTACTGGGCTTTGCGTACTCTCCCCCCACAGGAAATTGGTCAGCGCGGGCTCCTGAAACACCGCCCCACAGATCCAGCACCTGGGTGGTGCGCCAGATAGCGCAAGGAGATCGCGCCGTTCAACACCAGTGAGGCTTCGGCGAGGTTCCGTCTGCTTTCGCTCTTCAACCATATGATGAATGACCCGAGCGGCAACTGCAGCCAGTTTTTTCCTGTCTTTGTCTCCGAGATGGGAAAACCTTACCTGGACGACGGCGAAAACGGCGGCAAAGATACTCGGGAAACCGTCCTTCCTTCGCACAAAATACCAAGGGTCGCCCAAGCTTTCGACACACCAACGCGCCCATTGCAGCCTCACATCTGCATCGATCAACCAACCGTGCGATCCGAGCAAGGCTGGAGGAACACTCAGAGTCGCGAGCCGGCGAAGCGAATCGCCGTTCCACGAGGCTGTCGCACCGGAGAAAGCCGCATCCAGGAACCGGATTTCTTTCTCCGAATTAGCGTGCACCGCTACGGACCCTTGGTGTTTCTATACTTCTTTACGTTGGGGAGATTACCCCCGGCCTTTCGATAGTCCGTCCAAATCACAGCCCAATGATTCCGAATCCCACTTGAGTCTTTCTTGGTTCCGGCGAGCTTCCAGTCTCTATCGAAGTACTCCGGCTTAATGTTTTCCAACCATTCCTCCGCAATTTCCGGTATCTCTGTCACCGAGTCAAGCGGACGGCGTGTTTCAACCAAGAACTGGAAGAAGTCTGCAGCCAGAATAGTAAGCGACACCTTATTGAACAAGTTGGACTTTCTCGGTCCACCCCAATAGTTGTTTATCTTAGTAGGAACATCAGTTCCAAGAATCCTGCGCACTTCCTTCCAGAACACGATAAAAACGTCCCGCCATGGACCGTCCAGCTCTCGCCAATACTTGAACCGATCATCAAACCCCTTTGCTTCATAGTCGTCCACGATATTGGATTGATGCAAAAATCTCTTTCGCCAAATGTCAGCGTAGTCGTTGCTCTCACCAAACAGTTTGCCCCCCTTCAGTGTGCGGAAGATGCTGATCAGTGAAGCAAATACATTCCATTGCAGGACGTCCTGAGTATCGCTGGCCAAGCCACGCTCTACGAGTCCACGAAATGGGCTGTCCGGATGGCGTGCGAGGTAGGTAATTGCTTGCGACTCCTCGACTCGAATGCCAGCGTCCTTCAGCCTGGTCGCAACCTTGTCGATCTCTGCGTTCGAGAGCGTGGTGGATACGATCGTACCAAGAAGCGCCCGCCCTATGGGTGTTGCCTTTTGGTTGACCACGACGAACTGGAAGACCTGTTCCTCCGGATCATCCGACATCAGCAAAGAAATCGGCAACAAACGTGCCTCCCGCTCGAGGATTGCCGCTTCAACGGCGTCAGCAGTCTCGCCTGCGGCGATACGGTCACATGCCTCCGCCTGAACGGCGTCGTCCGTCCATTTTTCGTGCGCCGCGGCAATCGCTCCACGCAAGCGATGCTGTCCATCGACCAGTACGACGGGACGTAGGTATGCCAAGAGCGCGTCCTTGGAGTATCCCAGGAACTCGTCAACATCGGATGACAATTCGAGCTGTTTGGCGACTTCGTGGAGAGCAGCGATGTCCTGCCAAAAATCAATGATGTGTGATTCCTCAAAGAGCGCCGCAGTGGGGTCACCGTTCTCGGAGGGACCGGAGGCGGTATCTTCGGACATATCATCATGAAGTGCGTCGTCGGAGCCCTCAGATGGGGCGTAGCCGCGATCAGAGGCAAGAGCCTTCAGTTCGGCAACTAAGGCTTCATCGGGTTCACGGTTCTTGAGGTCTGGTAGGCGGTCTTCGAGATAGTTGCGGACATAGCGAACACACTTTTCGAAAGGAAATGAAGCGAAGTCCGGAACTTCGATGGTCAGCTCGCCGAGTTGTACAGTGGCGGTCGACAGGTGGGTTGGATCGAAGCGCACGGATGATTCAGGAACGTCGCGGAGGGAACAGAGAAGTGGGTTTTGGATGACGTTCTCAGGGTTTTCATAGAAAGCCCGGAGACTCTGGACGCGCGCTTTGTTCTCCTCACGCTGAAATCCGATCGTTTCCGCCGTTGGCTGTCCTTCGAAATCGAACTTCTTCTTCTGAGGAACGCCTGCCCAAGTCGTGACTTCGGGGGCCCGGGCGGCGAACTGGACGAGCCACTTGTCGGATGTGGATTGCTTCGATGCGACGCATGGATAGCGGTACTTCATGAGATCACCGTTGAGAGTCTCCGCGCGGGGGCGGAGGTTTGGCTGTGGTACGGGGTCTTGCGGTGCGGGGTCTTGCGGTGCGGGGGAAAGGGTTGGGCAGGTGTGGGATGGCCCAGAGCAAGGGAGCAGAGATTGTACGCGCCGGCGGCAGGGCGCTACAGCCGTGTGGATTGCGTCAGAGTGGATGGCGAACTGGTCGCCCCGCGACCCGGTTCGTGAGTGAGCGGTGTGAGGGCGACGGCGACAGCGGCAGTCCGTGAACTTGGGCAAGTGGGAGGGCGGTGGCCCGGTTCGCCAACGGGTAGAACAGAGTCCCCGGATGGACGACCCACAGGTGTTCAAGGCCGAGGTCCTCGGCCACGATGTGCATGGACTTCGTGGTTGTCGGGGCATCGGAACACTTGAACTCGAACCGCTTCCCGCCGCGCAGCAGCAGCAGGTCCAGTTCGGCCCCTCGCTGGGTTCGGTAGAAGTAGGCCTCGTGCCCGCCGTGGGCGATGGGTGTCTGCTCGAGGGCGAATCCCTCCCAACTGGGGCTGTAACGCGGGTGGAGGGGGAGTTGATCCGGGTCTTCAAGCCCCAGCAGGAAGTGCGGGACGCCGCTGTCGCGCAGGAACACCCTTGGCGACTTGACGAGCCGCTTTCCCAGATTCTCGAACCAGGGGGGCAGCACCCGGATCATGAAGGAACCGGCGAGAAGGTCGCGGTAGTGGTTCACCGCGGCGGGGCTCACGTCCATGGACCGCGGCAGTTCGTTGGCGTTCCAGAGCTGGCCGTGCCAGTGGGCGAGCATCCGCCAGAAGCGGCCGAGGGCTTCCGGCGCGACCCTTGAGCCGAGCCCCGGAATGTCGCGTTCCAGGAAGGTGCGGGTGAAGGAGCGCATCCATCGCGTCCACGCTTCCGGCGAAGGAGCGAGTCCTTCGTGAGACGATCCCGTAGGAGTCCAGCCACGTCTGGAGTGCCGTCGTTCGGATCGTCTGCGGCCGACCGGATATTCATGTCAATGAGGATGCGGCGTCCGGATTCGGTCGTGATCAGTGTCATGTCGCCGTTCCCGACCGGGAAGAAAGAGATGTTGCCCGTCCTGGAGCAACTCCTTTTGCCACAAGGCGTCAAAATGGTACCCTGGCACGTGTCGAACGGAGGAGTGGCCATGCCTCAGGAGAACGGAATCGCCGAGAACGTCGCCCGGCTGCGGTTGGACCGGCGGATGACCCAGGCCGCGCTCGCGGAGCGGGTCGGGGTGTCCCGGGTCGCGCTTGGGAAGATCGAGCGGGGGGTCGCCCTGCCCCGAGCGGGGACGCTGGCAGCTCTGGCGACCGCCTTGGACGTTCCGGTCCGGGATCTGGTCACCCGCATCGGGCCACTGCGGAGTATCCGGTTCCGTGCCCACTCCACGATGTACGGGCGCGAGCAGACTCTCGCGGAAGTGTCGAGATGGCTGGAAGCCTATTTCTGGCTGGAGACACAGCTAGACGAGTCTCGGAACTTCCAATTCGAGGAACTCGCTGCCGAAAGCGGGTCTCGATCCCCCATAGAGATGGCACGGGCCGCTCGCAAAAAGGCGGAACTCGAGGCCGAGACACCAGTGTCCAACATCTGCCGGCTACTAGAGAACTGCGGAGTGAAGGTTCTTCTCCTGGACAAGAAGCGCGACTCGTTCTTCGGACTCAGTGTAGGCAAGGAAGACGGTGGCCCGGCGGTCGTCGTGAATGTTTGGGAGAGGATTTCGGTAGAGCGCTGGATCTTCACGGCCGCGCACGAGTTGGGACACCTGCTCCTTCATCCGTGTGAGTTCGATCGGGAGGCCACCGACCTACCGCCGGATACAGAGCGCGAGGCCGACCAGTTCGCCAGCGAGTTTCTGATGCCGCACTTGGCGTTCGAGGAGGAGTGGAAGGCCACTCGGGGGCGGCCTCCGGTGGATCGCGTCCTGACCGTCAAGCGGTTCTTTCGCGTCAGCTACCAGACAGTCTTGTACCGGCTCGTCCAAGCTGACTACGCGGGCCCGGGGGTCTGGGGCGCGTTCCGAAACCAGTATCGGGATCGGTGCGGGAAGACGCTCGAGAAGCGGGATGAGCCCGAGGCCCTTCACACGACCGAGTTCGGTTGGAAATGGCGCCGAGCGGGGGAGCCGGCAGCGCTCTCCGAGCACGACTTCCCGAGAGGCCGGCTTGCCCGACTGGTTACGCGGGCCATGGAGGACGGACACATTTCGGTCAGTCGCGGCGCGGAGATCCTGGGAATCCCCCTGGAGGACATGAGGGGATGGGCGCGTGACTGGGCCGGGCACTAGTCAGCCCTTTGGGGCGACGCTCCTGGCCGATGCGAATGTCCTCATTGATTACCGCGACTCCGGCGACCTAACGATCCTCTCCCTCGTTGCAGAGCATGTAGGGCCTCTAGTGGTCGTTTCGACGGTGTTCGATGAGGTGCGCGAACTCACAGCGGAAGACTGCGCGCGCTTCCGCATCGAGATCGTGGAACCGACGACGGAACAGCAGATTCGCGCTGGGAGTATCGAGGCCCGGGCGTCGTTTAACGACCGCGTCTGCCTTGTGGTTTATCAGGACGAGCGATGGACCTGCGTCACCAATGATCGGGCCCTTCAGCGGCTCTGCCGGGAGCACGGGGTCGTGACCCGTTTCGGGCTGAGTCTCTTGGTGGATCTGGCTGCGATAAGGGCGATTACTCGGGTACGAGCAGAAGGCGTCGCGCGTCGGATTCAGGTCCTGAACCCGCTCCACATTAGCGACCATGTCATTGCTCGCTTTTCCCTGGCACTTGATCAAGCGATACGACGCTGGCGCTTCCGGATGGCACCTTCAGCGGGTGGCCAAGAGAGTCCGGTGGAGTTCTTCGGCTACCTCCAACGAGGTATCGAGTACCCGACGGTTCGGGAGGGCGAACGGGAGAACTGACCGGCGCCGGGTCAGGAAGTGCGGGGTTCTCCCCGGAAGACCTCCCGGCGATGCCAGTCCACGAACGCGGGATCCGGGAGTTGCGCGTGCTCCTGCGGCTTCCGCACCGGTCGGCCTCGAGCGTCCACCAACTGGCGGAAGGCTTCGCTCGTTCCGCTGAGTTCCTGCGAGACCAATAGTCTTAGCTCGCGGCCGCTGACTGCCGTGAGGCCGATCGCGCCCCGATCGAGCGCGTGGTGGTGGAGCTTGCAGAGGGCAAGCCCGTTCGGAACCCTGTCCGGCCCGCCGGCGGCGTGCCACTTGATGTGAGCGGCGTCGAGTCCCAGCAGGTCGTCGTCGAGCCGGACATCGAAGTCGCAGACCGCGCAGCGGCGTTCGTAGGCGGTCATTACGGCCCGCCGGAAGTTCGGGTCGCGCCTGCGGCGCCGCGTGGTTCCGTACTCGGTTGGGGTCTCGAGCGCCATCGGATCCGCGAGCCCGACGGCATCCCGGATAGGCGTGTGGAAGGACTCGGGGAAGTGACCGTTCAGCAGCGTGACCGCTGCTGTCTCGATGAGTTCCGGGTCCGTCCGCAGGAGTTGATCCAATCCGGTCGGAAGTCCGCCCTGGACTCCCAGCCTGCGCAGCGTGGCGGCAGAAACGGACCTACCTCCCTTCTTCTTCGGGAGGCTGTCCCTATCCGGGATCTCCCAGATTCCGTCCGTCTGCAGGTGCCAGAAGGGGAACTCAGGGTGGGTGACCTGGCGCGGAGGTCCGAACCGTTCAAGCAGTTGCCGTAGCCGGGCTTCCACGTCTTCGTAGCGAACGAGCCGCTTCTCATCCTGCGAGAGCCGGCCGAGCGCCAGGAGGAGCAGGAGCGGTTTGTGCGGTGCTCGCACGCCCCCGCGCTTCCACACGTTGAGGCTGTCCAGTGCCGTGAGGAATTCCTCTCGGTTCATGATCGGCCCGATCTCGACAGTGACAAGCCTCGTACATTACTCAGGGGCAGGGCCGTAATCCGGTCGGCAAGCGGGTACTCCAGCTCGCCGGGATAGACGACCCACAGGTGTTCGAGCCCCAGGTCGCCGAGGACGATGTGCATGGACTTCGTGGTTTTCGGGGCATCGGAGCACTTGAACTCGAAGCCGAACCGCTTCCCGCCGCGCAGTAGCAGCAGGTCCAGTTCGGCCCCTCGCTGGGTCCGGTAGAAGTAGGCCTCGTGCCCGCCGTGGGCGATGAGTGTTTGCTCGAGGGCGAATCCCTCCCAACTGGCGCCGTAGCGCGGGTGGAGGGGAAGTTGATCCGGGTCTTCAAGCCCCAGCAGGAAGTGCAGGACGCCGCTGTCGCGCAGGAACACCCTTGGCGACTTGACGAGCCGCTTTCCGAGATTCTCGAACCAGGGGGGCAGCACCCGGATCATGAAGGAACCGGCGAGAAGGTCGCGGTAGTGGTTCACCGCGGCGGGGCTCACGTCCATGGACCGTGCCAGTTCGCTGGCGTTCCAGAGCTGGCCGTGCCAGTGGGCGAGCATCCGCCAGAAGCGGCCGAGCGCTTCCGGCGCGACTCTTGAGCTGAGCCCCGGAATGTCGCGTTCCAGAAAGGTGCGGGTGAACGAGCGCATCCATCGCGTCCACGCTTCCGGCGAAGAAGCGAGCCAGGCGCGGGGGAAGCCGCCGCGCATCCAGAGGCGGTTCAGGTGGGCCGTTCCCACCTCCCATACCGAGAAGCCGGCCACGTCCACGAACAGGATGCGGCCGGCGAGAGTCTCGGAGATCCCCGCGATCAGATCCCAGGAGGCGCTGCCGAGGAGAAGAAAGAGGGCCTTGCGATCCGGGTCGTCGGAGATCGGCCGGAGCGTCTCGAACAGCTCGGGCAATCGCTGGATTTCATCGAGGACGACGAGACCTTCCCGGCCGCTCAGTATCCGCTCCGGAGAGCGGGACAGAGCCTCGCGGACGGTGGGCCGTTCCAGATCGAGGATGGTCGAGGGGCCCGGCCAATCCGAGGCGAGCTGTCGGGCGAGGGTTGTCTTGCCGACCTGCCGTGCTCCGAGGAGAGCCACCACCGGGGCCTCGGAGAGACCCTGGAGAACGGTTCGATGGAGGTCCGGCCGACTGATCTGTTGTTGAATATCCAATGGAGTTAGATGGATATTCAACAATAATGACCCGCCGCTCCGGCCGCAACCGCGACGCGGAGCGAGCCCGGTTCGCTAACCAGCGCCGGGACTCGAGTCCCATGGGTCCTCCCGACGGGTGCGGTATGCCCGTTTTGGGGTGTTCGGGGCGATCCGGCCGCCCATCATCGAGCCCGGAAGCTACGCCACTCTCGAATGGAAGAGAGCGGGCTCCCGTTCCTCAGGGCGAATGCATTCGGCAACCAGGAGTAGCCGGGCTCCAACTCCATTTCATACGCCCGGTCCACCGCGGCCTCCATGCTCTTGAGAAAGAGGGCAGTCTGCCGTAGGCGATCCGGGGTGGTCCAGTTGCGGTGGCGGCAGATGTCGAGGGTCAGCGCGCGCACGGCTTCCGGGTGCGGACGAGGCCCGACCGCGGCGGCATTGCGGATGAACACCTCGGGGAGACCCTCGAAGCGGGCGTCCTGGTCATCCTCGGGGGCCGCTGGAGCCGCGGAACTCCACGCTGTAGCAGGGTCTGCCCGCCGGAACTCCACGCTGTAGCAGGGTCTGCCGGCCGGAACTCCACGCTGGAGGCGCGGAACTCTACGCTGGAGCGGGGCCGGCGGATGGGGGCTCCACGCTCTGGCGGGGGTGCTTTGTCTATTTCGGAGCCGAACGAGCCCGGGCATGCGTCTATTTCTGAATCGGTCGACCTGGGCATGCGTCTATTTCAGGGCCGGTTGATCCGGGCATGCGTCTATTTCGGGGTCGGCCGGCCTCAGGCATGCGTCTATTCGGGGATCGGTCGGCCTGAGCATGCGTCTATCCCGGAGCCGGTTGACCCGGGCATGCGTCAATTCCGGGGTTGGCCGGCCTCAGGCATGCGTCTATTCGGGGATCGGTCGGCCTGAGCATGCGTCTATCCCGGAGTCGGTTGACCCGGGCATGCGTCTATCCCGGAGCCGGTTGACCCGAGCATGCGTCTATTTCGGGGTCGGCTGGCCCAAGCATGCGTCTATCCCGGGATCGGTCAGCCCGAGCATGCGTCTATCCCGGAGCCGGTTGACCCGAGCATGCGTCTATTTCGGGGTCGGCTGGCCCAAGCATGCGTCTATCCCGGAGTCGGTTGACCCGGGCATGCGTCTATCCCGGAGCCGGTTGGCCCAAGCATGCGTCTATCCCGGGATCGGCCAGCCTGAGCATGCGTCTATCCCGGAGCCGGTTGACCCGAGCATGCGTCTATTCCGGGGTCGGCTGGCCCAAGCATGCGTCTATCCCGGAATCGGTCGGCCTGAGCATGCGTCTATCCCGGGATCGGTCGGCCTGAGCATGCGTCTATCCCGGGATCGGTCGGCTTGAGCATGCGTCTATCCCGGGATCGGTTGGCTTGAGCATGCGTCTATCCCGGAGCCGGTTGACCCAAGCATGCGTCTATCCCGGAGCCGGTTGACCCGAGCATGCGTCTATCCCGGGGTCGGCTGGCCTGAGCATGCGTCTATCCCGGGATCGGTCAGCCTGAGCATGCGTCTATCCCGGAGCCGGTTGACCCGGGCATGCGTCTATCCCGGGGTCGGCTGGCCCAAGCATGCGTCTATCCCGGGATCGGTCGGCCTGAGCATGCGTCTATCCCGGGATCGGTCGGCCTGAGCATGCGTCTATTCGGGGATCGGTCGGCCTGAGCATGCGTCTATCCCGGAGCCGGTTGACCCGGGCATGCGTCAATTCCGGGGTCGGCCGGCCTCAGGCATGCGTCAATTCCGGGATCGGTCGGCCTGAGCATGCGTCTATCCCGGAGTCGGTTGACCCGGGCATGCGTCTATCCCGGAGCCGGTTGACCCGAGCATGCGTCTATTTCGGGGTCGGCTGGCCCAAGCATGCGTCTATCCCGGGATCGGTCAGCCCGAGCATGCGTCTATCCCGGAGCCGGTTGACCCGAGCATGCGTCTATTTCAGGGTCGGCTGGCCCAAGCATGCGTCTATCCCGGGATCGGTCAGCCCGAGCATGCGTCTATCCCGGAGCCGGTTGACCCGAGCATGCGTCTATTTCGGGGTCGGCTGGCCCAAGCATGCGTCAATTCCGGGATCGGTCGGCTTGAGCATGCGTCTATCCCGGAGCCGGTTGACCCGGGCATGCGTCAATTCCGGGGTCGGCTGGCCCAAGCATGCGTCTATCCCGGGATCGGTCGGCCTGAGCATGCGTCTATCCCGGAGCCGGTTGACCCGGGCATGCGTCAATTCCGGGGTCGGCTGGCCCGAGCATGCGTCTATTCCGGGGTCGGCTGGCCCAAGCATGCGTCTATCCCGGGATCGGTCGGCTTGAGCATGCGTCTATCCCGGAGCCGGTTGACCCGGGCATGCGTCAATTCCGGGGTCGGCTGGCCCAAGCATGCGTCTATCCCGGGATCGGTCGGCCTGAGCATGCGTCTATCCCGGGGTCGGCTGGCCCAAGCATGCGTCTATCCCGGGATCGGTCGGCCTGAGCATGCGTCTATCCCGGAGCCGGCTGACCCGAGCATGCGTCAATTCCGGGATCGATCGGCCTGAGCATGCGTCTATCCCGGAGCCGGTTGACCCGGGCATGCGTCTATCCCGGGGTCGGCTTGTCAAGAGACACCAACTTTTGCGCACGTGGGAGACACCAACTTTTGCGCACTGATGGTGCTCCAGGGGACGGCGGCTTCGGGTGTTTCCGAAGGGGCGGGTTTTGGGAAGAGAGGCGTTTCGGCTCGGGGTGCGGCCAGGCGGAGGGAGCGGAGCGACCGGAGCGCGGCCGCACCCCGAGCCGAAACGAGCGCTCGGGCGGGGAGGCGTGTGACCACCCGCGTGGTGCCCGGGATCCCGCGCCGCCCGATGCATCCCTCTCACCCCTTCCCCTGGGTGGGGCGCTCCTCCGCTGCCGGGACGCGAAGGAGGTCGCCGAGTTCCTTCAGCCGGTAACTCCGGCCGCTGATCTGGACCACATGGACGTGGTGCAGAAGACGATCCAGGATCGCCGTGGTCAACACCTCGTCCCCCGCGAAAACCTCCGGCCAGGCCCCCACATGCTTGTTCGAGGTCAGGATCAGCGAGCCCCGCTCGTAGCGCCGGCTCACCAGCCGGAAGAACAGGTTCGCCTCCTCTCGGTTCAGCGGCCGGAACCCCACCTCGTCGATGATCAGAACGGAACTGATCCGGTAGCGCCGCGGCCGGCGGCGATACGGGGTCGTCTCCTCCGCTTGCAGCATCCGGATCAGCTCGTCGAGCACGTAGTGATGGACCCGGAACCCGTTCTTGATCGCCTTCACCCCCAGGCCGGTCGCCAGGTGGCTCTTTCCCACCCCCGGCGGCCCCAGAAACAGGATGTTCTCCGCCCGCCGTGCGAAGGCGCAGGTCGCCAGTTCCTCCACCTTCGCCCGGTCCGCCCGAGGCTGGAAACTCCAGTCGAAACAGTCCAGCGTCTTCCCCGGCGGCAGCCCGCTCATCCGCAGCCACATCTCAATCCGACGCTCCTCCTTCCTCTCATACTCCCGCTCCACCAACCGCTCCAGGAATCTCACCGGCGTCAGATCCTCCCGGCTCGCTTCCTCCAAGAGCTCCGGCAACTGCTCCGCCGTCTGCTGCAGCCCCAGCTCCCGGCAGCGCTCCGCCACCACGTCCAGGTCCACCCGACCCGCCCTCATCCCAGCAACTCCACCAAGCGCGCATACTCGGATAACGGCCGCTCCAACCCATCCCGCGCCTTCAACTCCTTAGCCACCGGCTCCCAGCTCTCCGACAGACCCGCCACTTGGAGCCGGCCCCGCCGACCCAGGGGCGTCGGGCGCACCACCCGATCCGTCGAAGCCCCCTCGTAGTGCGCCTCTTTCAGCAACAAGAGGGCCCGGGTCCCCCGCCGGTGCCGCGCAATCTCCTGACCCCCGCCGCGCACCACCACATCCCGCGCCGTCCCCCGAACATCCACCCACTGACCCGCCCACGCGAACGGAACCGAATACCGCCGCCCCTCGAACGACACCAGGCAATCCCGGCTCACCCGACGCGCCACCTCCACATCAAACAGTTCCGCGCTCGACGGCAACGGCTGCAATACCTGCCGCTCCTCCTCCAGGGCCTCCCGCACCGTGCCCCCCGTCACCGGACACCGCAGCCGATCCAGCAAGTGCTCGGATCGCACGTCCAGCAACCGGTCCAGTTCCTCAATGCTCCCCGCCCCGCGCCGGAGAACCTCCCCAAAGGACTCCCGCAGCGTCCGAACCGCCCGCTCCACCTTCCCCTTGTCCGACCCCTTCCCCGCCCGGCAGGCGTCCACCCCGAAACGACACATCCGCGCATACGCCGCATACGACCGGTTCAACACCGCCGTCGGCCCCGCTCCACGCGTTACCGCCGTCTTCGGGTTGTCGATCCGAACCCACAGCGGAACGCCCTCATACCGCTCGAACAACGCGTGATGCCCCGTGTGCCACGACAACTGCGTCTGGTCCTCGCTCGGCCAGCAGAACTTCGCCCGGCTATACGACAACGCCCCCAGCAACAACGCCAACTTCGGCCGCTTCGCCCCGATCGGAATCCGATCCTCGAACCAGTCGTGCTGCGCCTGAACCCCCGCCGGCGTCTCCACCCGACGGATCGCCCGCAGCCGCGGCTTCCCGTGCTTCCGCCGCACATGACGCACCACCGATTGGTAGCTCCCCGCATACCCGTAGTCCCGAACCAGCGCCTCGTAAATCAGGCGAACCTGGCACGGCGGCAGACCCTCCCCAAGAAGACGTCCGTCTCCCAGACGATCCTGGATCGCCTCCACCACCTCCTCATACCCATCCAGCGCCGTCGCTTTGCCGCCGCGACCATCCGGCCTGACTCCCTCCCCCAGACGCTTCAGCCGATACCGAACCGCGTTCTCCGTCACCCCCAGATCCTTCGCCAGACGCCTCACCGACGCCCCCCTCTCATGCATCCTGCTCGCCACCAGAATCTCGTCCAACGTCAACTTCATGCGCCCGTCCTCCAGCGCATGAATGGTCTCCCCGACCTCCCTCCCTCCCTCTCCAGCCTCCCTTCCCGCTGCGCAAAAGTTGGTGTCTCCCAACTGCGACTCTACGGCCGTCTCCTACACGGCTGGCCCAAGCATGCGTCTATCCCGGGATCGGTCGGCCTGAGCATGCGTCTATCCCGGGGTCGGCTGGCCCAAGCATGCGTCTATCCCGGGATCGGTCGGCCTGAGCATGCGTCTATCCCGGGGTCGGCTGGCCCAAGCATGCGTCTATCCCGGGATCGGTCGGCCTGAGCATGCGTCTATTTCGGGGTCCGTTGGTCCGGGCATGCGTCTATTTCAGGGTCGGCCGGCCGAAGCATGCGTCTATCCCGGGATCGGTCGGCCTGAGCATGCGTTGGATGAAGAGCGATATGCGTTCCGCCAGCCTCCGGCTGGCGGTGCCGACTGGAGGTCCGGCGTTCGGGTGCCTGCGTCCCGCAAGTGTGAGTGGCGGAGGGAGTTTCGCCCGCTGCGCGGGCGATGCCGGTCTGAAGACCGGCGTTCCTGGGCGCTGTCGGGCGACGGTGCCGGTGTGAACACCGGCGGTTCCGCGCTATCCCCGATTGACAGGGTCGAAGGCTGCCCGTAGGCTGCGAAATCAGGTACCGACTCGACTGAGTGGAGGAGACCCATGCTTTCAAGTAGCCGCCCGATCGCGATCGCGCTGGGCGTATTCATGCTCGCCTTGCTGGCTGCCGGCAGCGCCGTGGCCCAGCCCTACAACTGCGAAGAGGTGATGGTCCCGATGCGGGACGGCACCAATCTGGCCGCGGACGTCTACATGCCGGTGAATCAGGGCGACGGTCCGTTCCCCGTCATCCTCGAGCGGACGCCGTACAACAAGGGCGACTGTGCGCACCGGTTCGCGCCCTATTTCGCCCAGCGCGGCTACGTCGCGATCGTCCAGGACGAGCGCGGCCGCTACAACTCGGAGGGCGTCTACCACTGGCTGCTCGACCAGGCGTGGCACGAGCGCCAGGACGGCTACGACACGATCGAGTGGGCGGGCACCCAGCCCTGGTCCACCGGAAAGGTCGGGACGCAGGGGCTCTCGTTCACCTGCTTCAACCAGTACCTGACCGCGCCGACCCGGCCGCCGCACCTGGCCGCCATGTTCTGCGCGCACTCGGCGTCGAACGCCTACAAGGACCTCTACTGGGCGGGCGGCGCGCTCCACATGATCATGCCGACCTGGCTCCTGTCGCAGAACGAGATGGTCCAGCCGGTGCCGCTCGACGAGCCCGGACGGCGGACCGGCTACGTCGGCGGTGACCAGGCCTGGCTGCAGTGGCATCAACGGCGTCTCGAAACCGAAATGCCGATCGGCCAGAGCATGCTCACCCGCATGATGACCGACATGGTCGAGAACCCGTACTACAACGACTACTGGCGGCAGTACGCGGTCGACGAGCAGTGGGACCAGATCGACACTCCGATCATGCACTACGCGAGTTGGTACGACCGGTATCCGCACTCGCAGGTGGGGCACTTCAACGGCATCCAGGCCCAGGGCATGCCGAACGCCAGGGATAGCCAGCGACTGTTCGTCGGCCCCTGGCTCCACGGGGCCGGCCTCATAAACGCCCGGGTGATCGGCGATCTCGACTTCGGGCCCGAGGCGGCCATCGACTACAACGGGCTGCGCCTGAGGTGGTTCGACTACCACCTGAAGGGCATCGACAACGGCATCATGGACGAGCCGAAGGTGAGCCTCTTCATCATGGGCGCGAACACCTGGCGCCGGGAGCACGAGTACCCCATCGCCCGTGAGGTACGAACGGACTACTACTTCCGCGCTGACAAGGCCGACTCCGTCGACTCGCTCAACGACGGAACGCTCTCGACCGAGGCGCCCGGGGACGAGGCCCCGGACACCTACGAGTACGACCCGCGCGATCCGGTGCCGTCGATCGGCGGCGACCAGTTCATCCAGCCCATGGGCGCGCGCGACAACCGGCCCGCCGACGTCCGCAGCCTGACCTTCACGACGCCGGTACTCGAGGAGGACACCGAGGTCACCGGGATGCCCACCGTGGAACTCTGGGCCTCATCCAGCGCGGTGGACACCGACTGGACGGTGACGATCACCGACGTGCACCCGGACGGCTACTCGCAGACCCTCCGTCAGAACATCCTGCGCGCGCGGTACCGCGAAGGCGACGAAGCGCCGGTCCTGATGAGCCCCGGCGAGGTCTACAAGTTCGTGATCGAGATGTATCCCATCTCGAACCTCTTCAAGGCCGGCCACCGGATCCGGATGACGGTATCCAGCAGTGCCTTCCCGAAGTGGTTGCCCAACGGCAACACCGGCCGGGAAATGGACGAGGACATGCCGGTGATCATCGCGGAGAACACGATCTACCACGACGCCGAGCGTCCCTCGAAGGTCATCCTGCCGATCATCCCGGCGGGATCGGCATCGGCCGGCGACGGGCGCCACTAACGTTGGACTAGCGACCTGGCGCGCCGACGCGATCGTTGCGCGCCAGGACCCGGCCGCCGGGCCCGAAGGCGAAGGGCACTGAGCGGTTGTCGGGGTCCCAAAGATCAGGGTGGGTCTGCACCTGGAGATGGAGGTGCGGCATCGTCGTGTTCCCCGAGTTTCCGGCGAGCGCCAGCGGATCTCCCTGCCGGACCCGGTCGCCTTCGCCGACCCGGAGCGTGCCGTGCCGGAGGTGGGCAAGAACGACGAAGAAACCGGTGTCGAGCTCGATGACGATGACGTTCCCCGCCGCGTCGGCGAGCTCGGTCACGAAGTTCGTTCCGTCCGAATCCTCCATTCCGTCGCGGGCGACGACGACCGCACCGTCCGCAGGCGACTTGAGCGGCTGCTCCCAGCTATGGACAGTCGCGTTCGCCTCGCCCGGCTCGCCGGTGAGAATCCGGCCGTCTTCCAGCCGGACGAGATCGAGCGCGAAGTGCTGGTTGTAGGCCGCGAGGTGGTGGCTCTGTAGAGGACTCCGGCCGCCCTGCAACACGAGCCACTCCCCCTCGAACGGTGGAGCGATCTGCACGGCGGCGCTCGGTCCCCCGACAAAGGCGCGACCGAGGTCGAATGCCAGGGCCAGGGCGCCCGCCACCATGACCAGGGTGGGTCCGAGATTGGTCCGGCGCGGAACGACAAAGGATGCCGCGACCCGAAGCAGGCCGACGCCAATCGCTACCCCGAGCAGGGTTGTCAACTCCGCCGACCGCGGGAAGACCGCTGCGCACGCCACGGCGGCCGCCGCCCAGAAGCTCGCCCGCCCCACCGCCTGGAGGAAGTGGGGCCGATTCTCCCGTCCCCGAAGTCCACGAAGTCCCCGCAGCAGCCCCGGATGAAGACGCCCCTTGCGCACCAGCCAGATTCGGCTCGCGATCGCCCAGACGGAGCCGAGCAGCAGCACCAGCGCGAGCGCCTGGTGGCTGTAGAGACCGACCAAACGGAGAGAAAACAGGGCCCCGAGACCCAGCAGCGTCAGCAGGGTCGTGACGATCGCGTAGGTGTGTTTCCGCATCCTGCTAGCGGATCATGAGCGAGCGCGGGTTACGGCCAGAGCCAGCCGAAGAAACCGGCGGTCACCAACAGGGAGAGGGGGCTGGAGGCCCGGCCACCGCCGCCGCCTGGGCTTCGCGGCAGGCGTTCGTCCGCCGGTTTCCGACCCACGCCGAAATCCCGAACGCCGCCGCACCCAACAGCCCACTCAGCGTCTCGTCCTTCTGATCCGGGCCATAGTTCGCCACCTTGACGAGGGTAGCCAGGATCACCACCGCATCAACCAGCGGCCAGGTCCTGCTGCTGGTGCAGGGCACGCCACCCTCGTAACGGCCAGTCGGGTCGTAGTCCGCTTCGCCCGAACTCGGGGGACCGTGGACCAGGGCGATGGAACAGCTTCCGGCGGTCATCGCGCAGACAAGGCCGGCTGCGACCAGCGACCCGCCGTGATTTCGTCGCGGGGACATCCGGAGCTGGCGAGAGCCCAACCGGCCTAGGGGATCGGCGCACCGACGCGATCGTTGCGCGCCAGGACACGACTTTGGGGCCCGAATGCGAAGGGGACCGAGCGGTTCTCACGATCCCACAGGTTGGGGTGGGTCTGTACCTGGACATGGAGGTGCGGCATGGTCGTGTTCCCCGAGTTTCCGACCAGGCCCAACGGATCGCCTTCCCGAACCCTGTCACCCTCGCCAACTCGCAGCGTGCCCTGACGGAGATGCGCGAGGAAGACGAAGAGACCGCCCTGGAACTCGATGACGATGAAGTTCCCCGCCGCGTCCGCGTTGGTGGCGACCCGGTTCGCGCCTTCGGAATCCACTACGTCGCCGCGCGCGGCGACCACCGTACCGTTAACCGGCGACTTGAGCGACTGCTCCCAGGTGTAGGACGCCGCATTGCCCGTGAACACCACCGGCATGAACATCATGGTCTCGGCCTGAATGCCAGTAATACCAGTCCCGCCGGTGCCGATCCGGCCGCCTTCCAGCCGGACGATATCCAGCGCGAAGTGCTGGTTGTAGGAAAAGAGGTGTTGGTTCTGAAGACGGCTCCAGCCGCCCTGCACCACGAGCCATTCCCCCTCGACAGGTGGCGCGATCCGCACGGCCGGGGCCGGCCCCCCGAAAAGGACGCGGCCGAGTTCGAACCCCAGGAGCAGGGCGCCCGCCGCCAGCACGATGGCGGGTCCGCCGTTCGTTCGGCGCGGGACGAGGAAGCACGCCGCGACCCGAAGCAGGCCAGCGCCGATGAGCCCGGCGAGCAGGGGCGCCGTCTCCCCCGACCGCGGGAAGACCACCACGCAAAGGGAGGCCAGCGCGGCCCAGAAGCTCGCCCGCCCGACTGCCTCAAGGAGGTGGGCCCGATTCTCTCGCCCGCAAAGGCCCCGCAGCAGCCCCGGATGAAGACGCCCCTTCCACGCCAGCCAGCCGCGGCTCACGACTGCCCAACCGCACCCGAGCAGCAGCACAACCCACAGCGCTGGCTGCTCGTGGCCGTAGTACAGGAGTGCGACGCCCGCGAGCGTCAGCAGGGTCGTGACGATCGCGTAGGCGTGCTTTCTCATATTTCCCGCCGACCGTTAGCGACGCGTCGGCTACGGCCAGAGCCAGCCGAAGACGCCCCCGGTGAGCAGCGCGTAGACCAGGCCGTCCGCCATCGTCCGCACCGTGTAACCCCAGCTCCGTCCCCACCAGATGGACGCCTGGAGGACGGCGAGCGAATACCCCGCGAAGCTGACGGCCGCGACCACCCGGAACACCTCGCCGTACTCGGCGCCGATTCCGAGGGTCATCCCCGCCACGTAGGCGGCGAAGCCCCCGACGACCAGCGAATAGCCGAACCACATCCCGAGGCTTTTGCCCATGTTCATGGGTTCGTTCGGCAGCACGGTCAGGAACGCCACCGGTCCCTCCTTGGTCTTCTGGATGAACTCCGGGGTCGCCATTTCCTTCGCGTCCGCGCCGTGGGGCATCGCGTAGTCGCCGGGCGGAATCGCGAACGGCCGCAGCGCGTCGGCCACCTTGCGCTCGTCGGGAATCGCCCCCACGTCCTTGTTGTGGAATCCCAGCATCATGTGGATCACCGAACTGGCGATGAACACGAGGACGGCCGCGATGAGGATCGGCAGCCAGAGGGAGAGGACGGTCATCATGGGGGGGTCTCCTGCCGGGTGAGGCGCTGGTGTCTGCGGGGATTACGACCGCAGTTTCTTGGGGTTGCGGATCATGTCATTCGATTGGGACGGCTGAGCGGCCCACTCACCGCCGGCGCGCTTCTTCTGCGTCAGCGATGTGAGTTTCGCCCGCCTCCGGCGGACGATGCCGGTCAGAGACCGGCGCTCCTCTCCGCGCGTTTGGCCCGCCTCCGGCGGACGATGCCGGTCAGAGAGCGGCGCTCCTCTCCGCGCGTTTCGCGCGCATCCGCGCCACCACCAGCGGCCGGGCGATCTCGTTGAAGGCGAGCAGGAGGGCGTCGAGCTGCATCCGCTTGTTGCCGTAGGAGCGGTACATGTTGCGGTCGGTCTCCTCGACGAGGAGCAGCGCCTCGGCGAAGGCGCTCCCGGGCGCGAGTTCGGCGATCTTCCGCAGGTGTCCGGGATCGCCGGAGACCGCCGCGCCCTCGGAACAAAGAGCCGCCAGATCGCGAAGGGTGGCGCGGAGCAGCACCAGAACGGTCTGCAGTTCATCGATGTGGCCCGGCTTCCGGCTGCGGGGAGAGGCCTTCATGAGTCGTTCGGTGAGCACGGTCCGCGCCGGCGGCGCGATGCCCCGGCCGACGATCGCGGCCATCCGCTCGGCTTCCTCGGCGAGCGGCAGCAGCCGGTCGCGCGGCAGCGCGAGCGCCCGCGCGAGGTCGCCCCGGGCGGCGGCCGCGGCGACCGCCGCCTCTTCCGGCGGGTAGTCGTGCGCCTCCCGCAGCCGCGCGGCGACCTCCGGCGTGGTGGGCGCCGCGAAGCGCCAGCGCTGGCAGCGGGAGACGATCGTGGGGAGGAGCGCCGCCTCCCGCGTAGCGCAAAGAATCAGCCCGAGCCACGGATGCGGCTCTTCGAGCGTCTTCAGGAGCGCGTTGGCGGCCGGGGGGTTCATGGTGTCGGCCGCCTCGATCACCAGGACGCGCCGCCGCCCCTCGAAGGGGTGGGTTCGCACCGCGGCGATCGCCTGGCGAACCTCGTCCACCCGGATCGGCTTCCCGCTCTCGGGCCTCAGGATCCGCACATCCGGGTAGGGCCCGCCCGCCGGACCGGTCCCGCGGCCGGCCTCGCCGCCCGTGCGGAACGCCGAGTCCGTGCCCAGGATGCGCTGGTGGAGCACGCGGGTGGCCTCGGACTCCGGGCAGCGGTCGGAACTGTTCACGATGGCCGAGAGCGCGATCGCCGCCTCCACCGTGGGGGCGCCGGACGGCCCGCTCAGCAGGAGGCTTTGCGGCAGCCGGCCGTTCGCCGCAAGCCCGGCCAGCCGCGGGAACGGCGCGGGGATCGAAAACCCGGACACCGCGTCAGCCCTTCCTTTCCGATCGGGCGGTGACCGCGGCCCAGGCCGCCGCGAACACTTCGTCGGGGCTCTGATCCCCCCGGAGCACGACGACCCGCTCGGGTTCCTCGCGCGCGATCCGGAGGAAACTCTCGCGGACGCGGTGGTGGAACCGCTCGGCCTCCTGCTCGATCCGGTCGGTCCCCTTGAGGCGCGCAAAACCGGCGGCGACCGGCAGATCCAGCACCAGCGTCAGGTGCGGGCGGAAGCCTCCGGTGACCGCCTGGTCCACCGCCAGGATTTGTTCCACCGGCAGACCCCGGCCCCCGCCCTGGTAAGCGATCGTCGAATCGGTGAAGCGATCGGAGATCACCACCTCGCCCCGGAGGAGCGCCGGGCGGATCACCTCGGCGATGTTCTGGGCCCGGGCCGCGAAAAAGAGCGCGAGTTCGGTTTCGGGGGCGAGCGGTCCGTCGGTGTGCAGCAGCAGTTGCCGGATGACTTTCCCGGCGGCGGTGCCGCCCGGCTCGCGGGTCAGCGTGACCCGGCGCCCTTCGCCGCGCAGCCGCGTGCCGAGACGCTGGGCCAGCGTGGACTTCCCGCCGCCCTCAACCCCCTCGACGGTCAGGAACAGCGCCGAATCCGGGAGTCCGGATCCCGCCTTCCCCGACAAATTCGAAGAAGAGCCCGAAACGGGGCCGACGACCAGGCCGGAGGGGCGGCTACCGGCCAGCCCTACCGGAACGTGGGGTTGAAGATCGGGACGTTCGAGCCGCACATCCGCTCGCGCGCCGAGCGTTCCCAGACCTCGCGCGGCACCGAGGGTCCATCGGCCTCGCAGTGCGCCTCGAACGCGGCGGCCAGGTTGGCCGCGATCATGTCGGGCGCCATCCTTTCGATGTGCCGCCGCTCGAGCATGTGGATCAACTGGCCGTCCTTGAAGAGCGCGATGGCCGGGGACGACGGCGGGACGTCGGTCATGTAGCCGCGGGCGCGGTCGGTCGCATCGCGGTCCACCCCGGCGAAGACCGTCCCCATCTGGTCCGGGATCCGGGTGTGCTGGAGCGCCATGGTGACGCCGGGCCGGGCGGAGCCGGCGGCGCAGCCGCAAACCGAGTTGACCACCACCAGGGCGGTTCCGGGCTTCGCCAGCATCTCGTCCACGTCTTCGGGATGATGCAGCGGCATCACCCGGCAGTCGGAGAGTTCCTCCCACATGGGGCGAACGGCGTCGGGGTCATAGAGAGGGGGAAGGGGCATGTGGAATCTCCTGGGGAAATCTCCTGGGTGGGCGCGATCTTCGGTTCTTGGCGCGATCTTCGGTTCTTGGCGTGATCTTCGGTTCTTGGCGTAGCCCGGAAGGATACCGTCCGCTCAGTTGCCGGCGGCGGACGACTCGCCGAGCGAGAACGCGATCAGTTTGTTGCCGGTGCCGCGCCCCACAGCGATCACCACGAACTGGACTCCGTCGGGGGATTCGTAGGTCATGGGGTTCGCGTAGGAACTGGCTCCGAGCGGGTGGGCCCACAGCTCTTCGCCGGTGGTCTTGTCGATGGCGAAGAGGTGGTCGGCGCCTCCCGTGAAGAAGACGAGCCCGCCCCCGGTGACCATGGGTCCGGGGGCGCCCACGACCCCGAGCCGCTCGTCCCCGATTTCCACGCCCGCGAGCGCCTGGTGATCCCGGACGAGCGGGTTGTTGCCCGCGGGGACCTGGAAGAGGTGCTCCCCGGTGTTCAGATCGATCGCGGTGATCGTGCCGTACGGCGGCTTGTTGATCGGCAGCCCGTTCGGGAGGTTCAGCGACCGGCGTGCCCGGTCCAGCCCGTAGCGGCCTTCGTTCTGGTCGGGGTTGGCTTCGGTGATGGCGAGCAGCGCGGGGAACTCGTTGGCCTTGATGTAGATCACCCCGGTTTCGGGATCGGCCGCGGCTCCACCCCAGTTCGCACCGCCGAGGACGCCGGGACTGGCGATCGTCCCTTCGATCGAGGGCGGGTTGTAGAGGCCCCCCATCCGGTACTTGCGGACGATTTCGAGCGCCTCCTCCCGGAGCTCGGGAGTGAAGGCGATCACGTCCTCCTCGCTGAAACCCTGTTTCGCGAAGGGCGCCGGGCGGGTGGGGAAGGGTTGGGTCGCGGCCGCCCGCTCGCCGGGGACGTCGCTTGCCGGGACCGCGCGGTCCTCGATGGGCCAGACCGGTTCGCCGGTCACCCGGTCGAAGACATAGACGAACCCGGTCTTCGCCGGGGCCGCGACCGCGTCGATCTCCCGGCCGTCCACGTTGATGGTGAGCAGGGTGGGCGCGGCCGGCAGGTCGTAGTCCCAAAGACCGTGGCGCACCGTCTGGAAGTGCCAGACCCGCTCGCCGGTACGGGCGTCGAGAGCGACGATGGCCTCGGCGTAGAGGTTGTCGCCGAGGCGCATCCCCCCGTAGTAGTCGTTGCTCGGGGTGCCCACCGGCAGGTAGATCAGCCCCCGTTCGGCGTCGAGCGACATCGGCGCCCAGACGTTCGTGTGCCCCACCCGGTCCCAGGATCCGTCCTCCCAGGTGTCGTTCCCGAACTCGCCGGGCTGCGGGATCAGGTTGAAGGACCAGACCAGCTCGCCGGTACGGGTGCTGAACGCCTGCACGTTGCCCGGCGGGTCGCGCTCGTAGACGAAGCGGTCCCAGACGCCGTTCCCGAGGATCACCAGGTCCTCGTAGACGACCGGGGGCGAGGTCTGGGTGTAGTGGAGGCGGTTGATGGGCCACAGGAGCTGCGCGGTGAGGTCGATCTCGCCGCCGTCTCCGAACGAGGGATCGGGTTCCCCGGTGACGGTATCGATCGAGATGAGCCGCCACCGGCTGTTCAGGAAGACCCGCCGCTTGCCGTCACCGTCCTCCCACAGCGCGACTCCCCGGTGCACGAAACCCGTCCCGTTCGGCACCTGCCCCCACTCGGTGATCCGGGGGTCGTAGGTCCACTCGACTTCGCCGGTATCGGGGTTGAGGGCGACGACTTTGTTGTAGGAGGTGCTGACGTACATGACCCCGTCACGGACGACCGGGGTGTTCTCGAAACTGCCCGGCCGCACCGGGTTGTCCGGCACCGGCAGCCGGGGCCCGCTGAGCGGTCCCTCGCCGGTATCCCACTCCCAGGCGAACTTCAGGTTGGCCACGTTCTCCCGGTTCACCTGCGTGAGCGGGGAGTAGTGCATCGAGCCCGGATCGCCGCCCCAAGTGGGCCATTCGACGCGGGCGGCGGCGCCGGGAGTCTCCTGGGCGGACGATTCGGCCGCGAAGGCGGCGAGGAACAAAAGGACGGCAAGTCGGGTCATGACGGTGGATTATCGGGGAGGGGGGGCCGGTCTCAGACCGGCATCGTCAGCCGCAGGCTGACGAAACGCGCAATGCCGACTGAGAAGAAGTGCGAGGACGGTTAGGAGCGCCGGTCTTCAGACCGGCATCGCGGCCGCAGGCTGCGAAACTCCCGTCGCTAACGGGAGAAGAAGCGCGGTTCCTTGCCCTGATTGCGCCGACTGCGTTTCGGCGCGGGAAGCCATCATTCCCCCATGAAGCAGCTCCAGGAAGACTTGTGGCAGAGCACGATCCACCGTGCCGGCATGCTCAACACCCACGCCTATTTCCTTGAGCGTCCGGCCGGCAACATCCTCTTCTACAACACCGGTAACGAGGACGATCTGCGGCAGATAGCCGGACGAGGCGGCATTGCCTACCAGCTCCTGACCCACCGGGATGAGGCCGGTCCATCCCAGGCGCGAATCAGAGACCGTTTCGGGTGCAAGCTCGGCTGCAGCGCGATCGAAGCCCCGTTCGTCGGGGTCCACGGGAAGTCCGATCTCCTGTTCGACCCAGGCGACAACGGGATCGAGGATGTGGCGATCATCCATACGCCCGGGCACACGGATGGCAGCATCTGTTTCTTCTACACGTCGCCGCACGGCAAGTCGTATCTCTTCACCGGCGACACGATCTTCCAATGGGACGGAGAGTGGTCCACCTTGGTCCTGCCTCAATCCGGCGGGAGCGCGGCCGACTTGGCTCGAAGCCTGTCGAAGCTCCGGGAGATCGGTCCGGACATCGTGATGAGCAGCGGTTTCGTCGGCGAGGTGGCGTACCGGGAAGTCACGCCGGAGGAGTGGGTGAGCGTGCTCAACGACAGGATCACCGGCCTCGGTGCTGCCCCGTGAAGCGGCCGAACGCAGGATGCCGTGGGTCCCTGGCGGATGCTTGCGCGTCGAGGGTTGCGACGCTTGCCGCCTCGTCTACCGCCACCTAAAATCGGCGGAATGCAAGGGATGGGACCGAAGGGCGCGGCGCTGCTCGAGCGGCAGCGCGACGACCCCTCGCTCTCCGAGTTGGAGTTTCCCGGCTGCTACCTGCGGCCGATGACGTTCTCGGAATACGAGGACCACGAAGGCCGCGTCGAGTTCTTCGACTCCCGCGCCGGCCTCGCCTGTCTGGCAAGTGAGGCGGCCCATTTGCCGCACGAGACCCCGCTGCACATGCTGGGGCGGCTTCTGGAACGGATCGCCCAGATGCGGGGGTCGCCGATCGTCTGCTGTGGCCAGGCTGAGATCCGGCGGACGTTCGGGGATTCCGGTGCGACGCGCCATATCCAGCCGGACCAGATGGTGTTTCTTGACCCGGATCGCCTGGACCGGCTGGTTTCGCCGTATCTGAACGCGGGAGAGGACCCGTATCCCGACGTGGTGGTGGAGGTGGACAGCACGACGGATGTGCGGAGGAATCGGCTGAAGCTGTATGAGGCGTGGGGGTTTCCGGAGGTCTGGGTGGAGGTGCCGAACGCGTATGCGCCGAGCCGACCTGCGGGGCTCCATTCGGGGCTCCGGATTTACTTGCTGGAAGGGGGTCGGTATGCGTTGTCGGAAGAGAGCCGCGCGTTTCCGGGCTGGCGGGCGGCGGAGATCCATGGGGCGCTGAACCAGCGGGTCATCTCGGAAGAGACCTCGGAGATCCTGTCGCGGGTGGGCCGTGCGCTGGGTGACCGGGAGGGCACGGGGCCGGACAACGACCCCCTGCTCCGCGAGCAGCGCGCCGAGGGACGTGCGCAAGGTGCCGGCAGGATGGCCCGCGCGGTCCTCCGGCAGCGGGGCGTCGCGGTCCCTGCCGACTTCCCTGCCGACTTTCCTGCCGGGCGTCACCTGAGCGCCCTCCGTTCGACGCCCGAAGACCGGCTCCTTTCCGCCGCTTCCACTGCGGTGAACTTCGCCGACTTCCTCTCCCGGCTCGACTCCCCCGAACGCTGACCCGCCGCTCGCAACGCCGAAGCGGATTGCACCGGGGGCCCGGCGTCCGCACCACCACCGTTGTGGGTCGGCCTTGATGCAATCGAGCACGAGAGCGGCAAGTTTGAACTCGTCCTCGATCAGGGAGGAGGGCTTACCGGACGGTTGGACCCGGAGGCTTCGGCCGCGAAGGCGCCGAGTCCGAGAACGACGGCAAGTCGGGTCATGGGGGTGGATTAGCGAGGACACAAGCCCCGGAAGCGTGCCGGCAGTGGCTCGGGAGGCCCAAGCGGGAACACCCCGTTCCTGGGTGTCCTCCTGCTCGGTTCCTTGATTCAAGATAATAGAATCTTTGCCGCAGAATCAGAAAACGCGTTATTTTTCATTAAAGATAGTAATATCCTGATCTCCCCGTGGCTTCCGTCCCCGATCTCGACAACCTCCCCGAGCGTTTGACGCCGGAGGCCTTCCGTGACCTGTTCGGGGAGGTCGAACACGAAATGCTCGACTTCAAACGCGGCGTTCCGGGGGATGTCCTCGACGCGATTCCGGCGATGGCCATGACCCACGGCGGCCTGATCGTCCACGGTGTGGACGATCAGCGGAGGATTACGGGGTGTCCGCTGTCGCAGAACACCCAAGACCGGATCAAACGTTTTGCGATGGAGTGCGGTGTAGACGTGCGGGTCCGGGCTCTCCAAGTCGGAGAGCGGGAGCTGACAATCACTGCCGTGCTCGAAGTGCGGGGTCGGATCGTTACGACGCCGAACGGTCGCTTGTTGCGGCGGGTGGGAGGCGACAGTCAACCGCTCCGTGGCGACGCTCTCGCCCGGTTTGTCGGCGCACATCAGCAAGGTTCCGGGGAAGAGGAGCCGGCGGTTGGTTTCGGTTCGGCGGCCGTGAACTTAGACGCACTGAATAGGGCGCTGGCTGCCGACGACCGGGCGCCGGTCGCGCGCCGACAGGTTTCCCGGGCCCTCTTCGACCTCGGTGTCGCTCATCTTCCCCGCGGAGCGCGCAGCCCCGAGATGCTGCGCGCAGCCGCGGTCCTGTTCGCGGAACGGCCGGATGAGTTCATCTCCGGTGCCAGAGTACAGCTCGTTCGGCGGGAGGGAACCGGGCCGGGGCTCGGACCCGTGGTGGACCGCGAAGAGTGCGTCGGACCGCTTGCCCGCATCCTCGATTGCTGTGAACGGTTCATCCATCGCCACACCAGGCGCTACGAGGTGGTAACCGGCCTGCGCCGCCAGAACCTTCCGGAATACCCGGCTCCGGTCGTGCGCGAGGCGATCCTGAACGCGCTCGCTCACCGGGACTACAGCCTTTCCGGGGCTACCGTGGACATCACCATCTGGGACGACCGGCTCGAAGTGCAGAGCCCCGGCCCGCTTCCCGGCCACATCACCAAAGAGAACATGCGGTACGAGCACTACAGCCGGAACCGCCGGATCATGCGGGTGCTCAAGGCGATGGGGCTGGTCGAGGAGTACGGTGACGGGGTGGACCGCATGTTTACCGAGATGGAGGCCCGTCTCATGGAACCGCCACTCTTCACTGCCACTGCGGACTCCGTCACCGTGACCCTGCGAAACCGGTTCCTCGTGAGCGTGGAAGACCAGGTATGGTTGTCCCTGGTCCGCCAGCCTGACCTCACGGTGGCCGAGCGACGGACTCTGGTGGCTGTCCGGTGGAAGGGAGCGGTCTCGCCGCGGCATTTGCGAAAACTACTACCGGGAGAGGACGTCAAGGCGCTACTGGCCAGCGCCGTCGCGAAGGGCCTGCTCGTGCGCCTCGGAGAGAGAGGCGGCTCCCGATATGAGTTCTCGGATGAAATCGTGCTCCGGGCAGGAAGCCAGAGCATTGAATCGCACCGGCGGAAGCGACAGACCCTGCTGGATGCCATGGATCGGCACGGAAGCATCTCCACGGTCGAGGGCGCGGCACTCCTCGGGGAGAGCGTTGCCGCGGTCCGACAGATGCTGAAGGAACTCATGCGATCCGGTGCGGTCGGCGCCCGCGGCCGTACCCGTGGTCGCCGCTACTTCCGGCAGTGATATTGGGTGCTGTGGAGTTCGTATCGAGCCACGGTCGGAACTCCGATAGTGGCTCCTTTCTCGCAGGACTGGCAGAATCTCTATTCGACACCAAAGATAGTGCTATCTTGAAATCGCGACGGGTCCGGGTGGAGCATCCAGTAAGTGGATGAGGGGTCGGGACGATACGGTCGAAGGGCGGCAACCCCTACGACCGTGAGCGCCGCAGGATAGGTCCAGGTCAATGAGCTTCTGGACCGAGTGGCCCTGCGTCTGGCTCGATTCCGGCCAAAGGGTAGTGGTGAAGGCGTCAACCCACGAGAGTGTCTAGGCGCGGGTTTCGTGGCCCTGTCGCGTGACTTTGCCGGTCTGAAGACCGGCGGTCCCTAGCCTGGATCAGCAGCCGAACAGGAACACGCTGAAGCGTTCGTCCGGGCCGCTCCAGTGGTGAAGCGGGCGTCAGGGGGGAGCGGCGAGTTCCACGACTTCTGTTTCTGCATATGAAGCCTCGTACAGGTGACCGCCAACATCCGGTCGGCATCGTCGCCCCTAGGGTGACGAATCGCGGAGCGCCAAAAGCTCTCGCGATCCGGGGATGCGGACAGCTTGTTCGTTGGGACGGGTTTGGTGCCTGTTGGTAATCTGATGTTCGGAGGAACCACTGACGAACCACGAGACCTACGACCTGCGTTTTTATGGTCTGCCCGAAGCCCCCGGAAAGATCAAGGCCGCCGCCTGTTATCGAGTCATCGGCGCGCTTCTGAAGACCGCGGAACGGGCTACTCGCCTCGCGGTCACCGGCGAGGGCGTTGGGAGAGGGCCAAAACCAGCCTGGCTGAAGGCAGCCCTCGATATCACGATGGGTACTCCCGAGCGCGGCTCGACTGTCCTGTGCTTTGATGCCCCCCTACTCGTCCAGGCCGCTCCCGAACAGTTCGCTGTTCCGTCGCTATGGGGCCCGGCGTTTCCCTCCGAGGAGACGGCGCTCGACCTCGTCTCCAAGGCCATCCAGGAAGCTCAGTCCAGTAGTCCGTCCGGAGAGCGCTTCGACGCCTCGGTGTTGGAGGCCGTGGTGGACATGACCAAGGCGGTGCCCCACCCCAGCGCGCGCTGCGAACTGATTCCTCGTGGTTCGGCGCGAGGCGCGTTCGCTCTCGATGCCGACGCCGGGGCGCGCATCCACGGATTGCTAGGGGACATCCCCTCTCCGCGAGCGTCCATCGTCACTGGTCGGCTGGACGCCATCAAGCACGAGGGTGGGAGGTTTCAAATTGTGCTTGACCAGGGAGCGCGGCTTCCGGGACGCCTGGATGCGAGCGCCTTGGAGAAGGAGGTGCTTCGCCCCCTCTGGGGAAAGCAGGCCACAGTCATGGGGATCGTCCGATTCAAACCCACTGGGTACCCGCAGTTCATCGAGGCCCGGCGCATCACGGCTCAGGATGCCGGCGACCGCGTGTTTGCTGGGTTGCCAGATGCGGAATCGGGTCAGCCCCGAACGCTGTTTCCGCGCGCTCGTTCGGCAGACGACTACGCGAAACCCCGTGATCTTGTAGGCGCCTGGCCCGGCGACGAGACGGTAGAAGAACTACTGGCCCAACTCGACTGAGCGGCGAACGATGAAACGTGTCCTGCTGGATACGGGCATGCTGCTCGGCCTGATGCGGGAAGCTCCCTGGGCGTTGAAGGCTGATGCTGACCTCAGTCTGAGCGGGTCGGAAGCGCTCGCCTTCACTTCGGCCGTCTGCAGGGGTGAGCTACTTGCCTTGGCCGAGAAGCGGGGATGGGGTGCGAGAAAACGAAAACAGATGGAGTCCGTTCTCGACCGATTCCCTACGATCGGTATCAATCGACCCTCGATTCTTTCGGCGTACGCGCTGATCGACGCGTGGACGCATGGCAAGATCGTAGAGTCACCAGCGAACACACCCCCGCCGAAACCCGCAGTTTCCATGAAGCAGAACGATCTATGGATTGCTGCTACGGCCCACGCAAGTCAGGCTGTCCTCGTGTCCACGGACGGAGACTTCTCGCATCTGGGCGGAGTGTGGTTCGAATTCGTGTTCGCCTCGCAGGCTCCGTCCCCCTGATTTGCCCAAGGTGCGTCTTACGCTGAGTGGGATTCCGTTTCCCGCAAGCTGTTCGAAGCCTGTCTTCGCACCGGTCACGTCAAGGGTCCGGTCCGACTTGAGCGACCTATCGCCTGTGATGTGGCCTGCGTAGACTCCCCCGCTCCATGACGGATAGCACCGGCCTGTACCGTGAACTGGAGGAGTTCTTCGTCGGGCTGGGTGCGGCAGTGGAGGCCGGGGAAGAACGTCACCGCGGAATCGAGGCAGGGCTCCACCAGGAACTCGCGGTGTTTTTCGCTGGGCTGGCTTCGGACGTGGATGCGGACGAGGAACGCTGCCGCGGTCTCGGGGCGGGGCGCAAGCGGGAACTCGACGAGTTCTTCAGCCAGCTGAAGCGGGTCGTGCAAACCGAGGAGGAACGCAACCGTGAGGCTGCGGCTGGCCTGGAACAGGATCTGACCGGGCTGTTCGGGCTTCTCGAACCGACGGTTGCGGCGGCGGCGGTCGCCATCAATGTCATGGAGGAGCGCGCGCGAGAGGAGCAGGATCGCCGTACGGGTCGGAAGTTCTCGGTATTTGATTTGGTCCGGACCCAGGAACTGGATCTCTCGCGCATCTTCGCCGGCCTTCTTAACCCGATGGGCGACCACTCTCAGGGAGATCTGTTTCTGTCTCTGTTGCTCGAAGAATTGATTGCAGCTCCTGGTGGGGCGGGTGATCGGCTGCGCTTCTTCCAACCGCCAGGCGGGACAGGTACGCGCGTACACCTCGAATACCAGACCGGCGAGGTCGTGATGTCTGACCGAAAACCGAAGCAGGGCAGCGTCGACCTAGTGCTCGAATTTGAAGACAACCGCTGGATTGGAATCGAGAATAAACCGTGGGCTGTGGACCAGAGGGAGCAGGTGAACAGGTACCTTTCGTTTCTGGACGAGCAGGCTAGAAGACTGCAAGGTGGCGACGAAGCTCAAGTCATCCTGCTCTATTGGAGCGGCGATGGTAGTGCCCCAAATCAGGAGGGCCTTTCGGACGAGCAGAAGCTGCGCTGCCTTACCGTCCCCTACCGCACGCGATTCGGCGTTCCTTCTGTGGAAGGCTGGCTCAAGCGCTGTCGCGCCGAGTGTGAGGCCGAGCGTGTAAGCCTGTTCCTTCATGAGCTTCTCGAATACATCGGCCAGACTTTCGCACGCCCAAACCCAAATCCACCATCGTGAGGCAAACAACGAATGTCCCGAAATGAAAGCACCACCGCAGAGATCGTGCGGAGCTTCCTCAAACTCCCCGGCAACTCACGCTACCTAGGGCTCGCGTTGGCCGTCGAGGAAGCTGTCGAAACGCTGAGACACGAGACGGCCAATGACGTCTATCCGAAACTCCGCGCCGCGATTGCAAGCATCCCCGCACGCCACCCCGACCGGCGATGGAAGGTTACCGATGAGTGTAAGCAGTACAAACCTCTGTTCTGGCGAAGGCTCTACAAGGACCAGGAACCGTGGAACACCAATCAATTCTCGGGTGTGTGGATAGGCCGCTGGAAGTCCGCGCGCCTCGAATTCGAGGTGTGTGCGGAAGGCTGGCCCGCGGAACAGACATCGCTCGACCTAGAGATCCGGACGACGTTTGGCGCCTTCGTCAAGGACGCTCGTGCGGGGCTCTGGCGGGAGGATAGGCGGAATTCGGATCCTTCGAGGCGCATCTCCTGGCATTTCGATGGAGACAACGCTCTCTTGATTGGCGACGCGGAGAATGAGATCGCGCGGATTGTGGACTTGCTGGCAGCGCTGGTAAACGCGGTCGATCAAGCGGAAAACCCCACCGAATAGGGCTGCGGCGGTTTCTCCGACGCTGACGCCGACCGGGTCCCGGTTGTCCGAAAGGCGCTGCCTGTGGCATTGGCGTTTCTGGTACCTGTGGCGATGCCGGTGTGAGCTGAAAATCGGCGGTCCGTGACGGACGGCCTCGTCCGGCGGTCACCGGCCGAACAGAAAGACGCTGAAGCGCTCCCCGGGGTCGCTCCATGGTGCAGCGGACGCCAGGCGAAAGCAGCGAGGGCGAGGACCTCCTCGACCTCGTACTTATAGGAGTTCTCGGTGTGGATCCGGTCGCCCGCGGCGAAGCGCAGGGTCTCGCCCGCTGCCCGGACGCTCTGATCCACGGCGCTCACGAGCCACAGCTCGATGGGCTGTGCCGCTCGCCGTAGAAGGCGCGGTGGATCCACTTCTCCGGGTTGAAGTCGCCGTCCGCGAGCGCGTTCACGTTGTTCAGAATGTTCCGGTTGAAGGCCGCGTTAACAGCCTGTGGTGAAACCCACGCGAGCGCCGAGGCCGGTGAGGCGCCCGGCTGACAAGGCGCGTGAGGGAGGAATACCGGGTGTATTTCGACCGAAACGCAACGCAGAACGCAGCGAAGCGGAGTGGTTCAGCCGGGATGGATCGCCGGTTGAACGCCGCGTGGGTTTTGCCACAAGCTGTTAAGCCCCTCGGGATCGTTGTAGGCGCGGTCGAGGACCCCCTTGTCCTTCTTCCGGTCCACCCCGAGCAGGAGGCGCGATCCCGGCCCGGTGGCGCGGCCCACCCGGGTGGGGAACTCCTCCTGGTACTCCGGACGAAGTGGGGAATACCCGGTCCCGTCCCGACCGGGCACGCCCTCTCGCGAGAGCACGAAGGTCTCGAAGAGCCAGGCGGTGTGGCCGAGGCGCCGCTTCGCCGGATTCGCACGCGGCGTGGACCGCACCATGTAGTCCTCGATGGCGAGCGGCGCCACGAGCCGCAGGGATTACAGGTGGAGTTTCTCGAAGGTTTGCAGGGGCAGAAAGAGGCGGCGCGGCGCGGAAGGAAAGGGTTGGAAGCCATAGCGTTCGTAGAACGCGCGGGCCGCGTCGTTCTTCGCATCCACGACGACTGCGTATGCGGCGATCATGGTGCCCGCACGGACGACGCGGCGGATCGCGTCGAGCAGCAAGGTTTCGCCGAGCCCGCGTCCCTGAAAGGCGCGAGAAACCGCCAGGCGGCCGATTACTACCGCGGGTACGGGGTAGTGCGGTAACCGTTTCGCGACGTCAGCCGGCAATTCGTTCTTCTCGAAGCTCGCCGCGCTGAGGGTGTAGTACCCGGCAACCTCGTCGGGCGTGTCGCCCACGGCGACGAACACCCGCGCCACGCGGCGCCGCGTGTCTTGGGACGCCCTGCGACGGAGGTAGTCGTCAAGGGCTGGCTCGCCGCACGCGAAGGATTCGCGATCGTGGTGGGAGCCGAGGGGCTCGATAATCAGCCTCGGCTCATTCACCGCCGCGCTCGCGGTAGCGGCGGGCTGCCGCCATCAACGTCGCGTTCGGCTCCGGCGGGTCGAGCAAGGCATCGTGGAACGCGTCCCAGTCGGTCGCAGGGAGGACAATCCTCTCCTTTGACTCGATTACGCGCTCGGCAGCAGCGATCGCGCTGGACAGGACGAAGCGATTCACCGTCATCTCCTCGTAGGCCGCCGCCCGCTCCAGCGTGCGTTTGCTTCGCCCATCCAACCTCAGGTGGACGCGGGCGTGCTTCACCCCGCCCGTTTCGGGTACGGGCCTGTCTGCTGGGTTCGCCAAGGGCATGGCGCCATTATGGCGTACAGATTGAGCAAGAACACGCTCTTCCCGCCATGGTCTCGCGACGGTTTTGCTGGTTCTCCGTCTCCGCTCGCCCTATCGGCCGAACAGAAAGACGCTGAAGCGCTCGGCGGGGTCGCTCCAGTGGTGGAGGGGACGCCAGGCGGGAGCAGCGAGCTCCACGACTTCCTCCACCTCGTACTTGTAGGAGTTCTCGGTGTGGATGCGGGCGCCCGCGGCAAAGCGCAGGACCTCGCCCGCTACCCGGACCGTCTGATCCACGGCGCTCGCGAGCCACAGCTCGATCCGTCCGTGCCGCTCGTCGTAGAAGGCGCGGTGGATCCACGTCTCCGGGTTGAAGTCGCCGTCCGCGAGCGCGTTCACGTTGTTCAGGATGTTCCGGTTGAAGGCCGCGTTGAGCCCCTCGGGATCGTTGTAGGCGCGGTCGAGGACCCCCTTGTCCTTCTTCCGGTCCATCCCGAGCAGGAGGCGGGACCCCGGGCCGGCGGCGCGGCCCACCCGGGCGAGGAACTCCGCCGCCTCCCCCGGTTCGAAGTTCCCGAGCGACGAGCCGGCGTAGAAGATCGCGATGCGGTCGTGCTCGAAATCGAACGGCGGGAAAGCGAAGTCGCGCGAGAAGTCCACGGCCACCGGCAGCACCCGCAGGTCCGAAAAGTCGCGCCGCACCGCGGCCGCCTGTCCGGCGAGCGTCTCCTCCGAGATATCCAGCGGCACGTACGCGGCCGGCGCGTCGAGCGCACCCAGCACGATGCGCGCTTTCCGGGCGCTCCCGCTCGCGAGTTCGGCCAGCACCGCACGCGGCCCGATCCCGGCGGCGATTTCGGCGCGCCGGGCCTCGATGATTCCGATCTCGGTCGCGGTCAGGTAGTAGTCGGGCAGCCGGGTGATCCGGTCGAAGAGGTCCGATCCCACCCGGTTGTAGAAGAACTTGGGCGAGATCGACGGCGGATCGCCGAGCAATCCGGACCGGATCTCGGTCCGAGCGGCAGCGCGGGCGAGAGCGAAATCAGGCACTGGAGGTGGGAGTGCGGCACCCACGTTGGCAGGGGTGCGGCGTCATCAGCGCAGGTTTCGCGCTCCCGCGCGATGCCGGCCGGAGGCCGGCGCTCCAAGCCGTCCCCGCGCTTCTTCGCGGTTGGCGATGCACGATCTGGCTGCGCATCGCGCAGCGGTGCCGGTCTGAAGACCGGCGTTCCCTGCTCGTCGGCTCCATTCGGGTGGCTGGCATCGCCGAAGGGCCCCGCCTATGCGGAATGTCCCCGCTACCCGTCGCGGGCGATCCGGACCCCCGCCGCGTGCCAGCGGGCGTCCGGCCGGAGGACGTGGCGGTAGGTGGCGCGGAGGTGGGAAGCCGGGGTGAAGCAGGATCCGCCGCGGAGCACCATCCGGCCGGACATGGACTCGCCGCTCGATTGGCCGAAGACCCCACTCGGCCGGAACCGCGGGTAGGGGAGGTAGGCGCTCGCCGTCCACTCCCAAGCGTCCCCGAAGAGCTGGACGGGACCAGACCTTCCGGGGCCGGGGCCCGATCCCCCGGGACGGGTCCCTCTCGGCGCGGGTGACGGGCGCAGGCCGCCGTTTTCGAGGAACGTCCCCGCGAGCGGCCGGTTCGCCGCCGCCGACTCCCACTCGAACTCGGTGGGCAACCGCGCTTCCCGCCAGCGCGCGAAGGCGTCGGCTTCGAAGTAGCTCAGATGGATCACCGGGGCATCAAGGGCGAGCGGCAACAGCCCGCCGAGCGAGAACTCGGCGAAGTCGTCGCCCTGCCGGACCCAGTAGAGCGGCGCCTCCCAGTCGCCCGCCACCCGGGCGTCCCACCCGTCCGAGAGCCACAGCGAGGCCTCGCGGTAGCCGCCCTCCGCGAGGAACTCGAGGTACTCCCCGTTCGTGATCAACCGGGAGGCGAGCTGGAACGGCTCCACCAGCCGCTGGTGGCGGGGCCTCTCGTTGTCGTAGGCGAACCCCGCTCCCTGGTGGCCGAAGGGCAGGGTGCCGCCGGCGAACGAAACGAAACGGAGCGGCGACGCTTCTCCCCCGCGCGTCTCGTCCTCCGCCTGGTGGTACGCCGGGGTGAGCGGATTCAGCGAGAACAGGTGCTTCAGGTCGATCAGCAGCCGCTCCTGGTGCTGCTGTTCGTGGTGCAGCCCGAGCAGCACGATCTCCCCGACCTCGTCGGGAAGCTCGCCTTCGAGGAGTTCGGCCACCCCGTCGTCCACCTGGCGCCGGTAGTCGAAGACCTCGGCCACCGTCGGCCGTGACAGGAGGCCCCGCACCCGTCGGAGGTGCCGGCCGCCGCCGGCGGCGGATACTCCAAAGACCTCCTGGTACTCCGGATGCGGTGGGCAGTACCTGGTCCCGTCCCGACTGAGCACGCCCTCCCGCGTGAGCACAAACGTCTCGAAGAACCACGAGGTGTGGCCGAGGTGCCACTTCGCCGGGCTCGCCCCCACCATGGACCCCACCACGTAGTCCTCGATGGCGAGCGGCGCCACGAGTTCCGTGGTCTGCCGCCGGACCCGGCGATACGCCTCAAGCAACGCGGAACGAGTCCCGGAAAGCGTCCCGGAAGGAGTCCCGGCAGGAGTCATGCCGCCCGCGGTCCCCCGTCAGCCGGACGCCGCGCTCGCGGCCGCCGGGGCCACCGGGACTCCTTCGGCCACGCTGTCACCGGGATACACGATGACCTGATCGCCGACCTCCAGCCCGCCGAGGACCTGTGCTTCCCGCTGGTTGCGCTCCCCGATCTCGACCGCCCGCTCGCTGGCCATTTCGTCTTGCACGACGAAGACGGCCCAGTTCGCTCCCCGGCGGAAAAGCGCCCCGACGGGCACCTTCACCTGATCCTCCTGCTCCCAGACCACCACCCGGGTTTCGACCCGGTAGGCGTCGCCCAGGCTGGACCGCGCCGCGTAGGGCTCCTCGAGTTCCATGACCACGTTGACGCGTTGCTCCTCGACGCCGAGGGCCGAGATCTTGGTGAAACCCGAGGGTTCGACCCGCAGGACCCGGCCGCGGAGCGGGCGGTCGCCGCCCCAGCGGTCGATGAGCGCGGACTGTCCGGCGCGCATCCGCACCGCATCGTTCGAGAGGTAGTCGGTGACGACTTCGAGTTCCCGCGGGTCCCCGACCTCGAGGAGCGGCTCGCCGGCAGGAACCACCGCCTCGCTCTCCCGAAGCCGCCGCAGCACGACGCCGTCCACCGGCGAGAAGATCTGGATCGCTTCCGGATTCCCCGTCCCGGCGTCACCGGGGCGGAAACGGAACCGCTGCACCCGGGCCCGGGCGACCGCCAGCTTGCCGCGCGCATCGCGGACCGCGAATTCGGCCGCCTCCAGCGCCTCCTGGCGGGTGTCGAGCTCGAGCTGCGCGATTTCGAGCTGCTCTTCGGAGGTGACGCCCTCTGCCTCGAGGCGGCGCAGGCGGTTCAGCGTGGATTCGGCGAACGCGCGCTCCTGCGCGGCCTGCTCATGGAGCGCCTCGGCCCGACCCACCATCGCTTCCGCGGCTTCGACGGCGGCCTGGGCTTCCGCTCGCTGGCGGGGGTCGAGCGGCACCGGGGACGCGGGCAGGAACGAGGCGAGCACGCTCTCGGCGGCCAGCACCGGGTCGCCGGGTTCGAGCTCGATGCGGAGCACGCGCCCGGCCACCGGCGCCGAAATCTCGAACCGGTCGCGGACCCGGGTTTCCCCCTCTTCGTCGAGCGTCACCGAGAGCGTCCCGCGCACCACCGAGGCCAGGTCCACCGGCACCGGGCGGGGCCGTGAGGCGAGGACGATCAGTGCCGCGACCACCACCAAGGCTCCGCCCCAGAGGACGAACCGCCGTCTCTTGTTCATACCTTTTACTCCCGGGTCTTCAGGACTTCGACCAGATCGAGGCCGTTCAATTTACGGCGAACCACGAGCAACGACAGCCCCATCGCGACGACCACCGCGCCGGACGCCAGCGCGAAGGTGCTCGCCTCGGCGACCATCGGAAGCCGGAACAGTTCCGTTTCGAAGGCGGCCAGCATCCCGGCGAGCATCGAGTAGCCGAGCCCCAATCCGACCGGGATCGCCACCGCCGTCAGGATCCCGAGTTCCCCGAACAGCACGACGCCGATCTCCGAGCGCGTGAAGCCCATCACCCGCATGCTCGCGAGTTCGCGGCTGCTCTCCGAGAGCGAGATGCGGGCGGTGTTGTAGATCACGCCGAACGCGATGATGAGCGCGAACAGGAGGTTGATCGCCATCGTGGAGTTCATGTTTTCGGCCACGAAGGTGTCGAAGTTCTCGAGCATCGCGTGCCGGAGCGCCACTCCCGCAACCACCGGCATCTTCTTGAGCGCCTGGTAGACCTCCTCGCGCTGTGCCGGATCGATGCCGAGGGCGGCCCCGTTCATGTTGGCGGTGTCGCCGAGGAAGCGCTGGAGCGCGTCGGGCTCCAGATAGGCGGACATGCCCATCAGGTCGTCCACGAGTCCCCCGACCGCCATGTCGCGCACCGGCCGGGTGCCCTGGAGCGCTTCCACCCGGATCGTCTCCCCGGGTGTCACGTCGAGAACCTCGGCGAGCTTTCGCGACAGGACGAGTCCGGCCCGGTCGAACTGCACCGGCCGGTAGTCGGATCCCACCACCCGCTGGAGGCGGGCGTCAGGCTGAAACGCCTGAATCGCGACCTGCCGCTGCCGGCTTCCGTTCCGGAGGCGCACGGCAGCTCCGTTCGTGGCTTCCACCTCGACCACGCCGGGGACCGAGGCGAGCTCGTAGTAGGCGGCGCGCCCCTCCGGTTCCACGAAGGTCACGGTGACGTCCTGACGCTGGACCACGTTGAACTGGATCTCCATGAGCTCCGCGAACGAGTCCATGGAAGCGCTCGCCATCACCATGATGGCGGCGGAAAAGGCGATCCCCACGATCGACATCGCGGCCCGGAGCGGCCGGCGCGACAGGTTCCGAAGGACCATGCGGATCGGCTGGGAGAGGAAGCGCCGGAGCCCCAGCCGCTCGAGCAGGGATACCCGGAACCTCTCGGGGGCGGCGGGGCGCATCGCCTCCGCGGGCGGCAGGCGCACCACGCTCCTCACCGCGGAGGCCGCTCCCAGAACGGCGGCCGCCCCGCAGGCGAGCAGCGTCGCGAGCAGGCTCGACCAGTTCCAGTGGGCCACCAGCGCGGGGAACGTGTAGTACTCCAGATAGAGCGACAGCATCCCGCCGCTCATGAGCGCCCCCAGCCCGATTCCGAGGGCCCCCCCAATGATCGAGACCAGCACCGCCCACTGGATGTAGTGCACCCCGAGGCGCAGGTTGGAGTAGCCGAGCGCCTTGAGGACGGCGATCTGCTCCCGCTGGACCGCGATCAACCGCCTCAGAACCACGTTCAACAGGAAGGCGGCGATTCCCAGGAAGATCGTGGGCAACACCACCGCCATGCCGCGGAGCCCCGTGATCTCGTTCTGCAGGTACCAGTTGGAGACCTGCAGCGCCCGGGGGATCGCTCCCAGGCCGCCGTAGGGCTCGATGAGGCGGTCCAGTTCGGCGATCGCCGGCGCGGCGGGGGCGCCCTCGGCGAGCGACAGCGAAATGTCGTTGAAACCACCCTCCATGTCGAAGGCGGTGGCGAGATGCCGGCGCGTCAGCCAGAACAGCCCGAAGCGCTTCGGGTCCGGAAACAGGTCGCCGCCCGAGATGGCATAGACGTACTCGGGCGAGAGAACGGTGCCCACGATCTCCAGCGGTTGGCGGCGGCCGTTGATCACCGCGGCCACCTCGTCGCCGAGTGCGAGGCCGTGCGCCTTCGCGAACCGCTCGTTCACGAGCGCTTCCTCGCCGCGTCCCGGGTCGGGCCAGCGGCCGCTCCGCAGGACCACATCGTTCAGAATCGGGCGGCCGGTGTCCGGCACCGAGATGAGCCGGCCGTTCACCGGCTCGGTCATCCCGGGCACATCGAGGGTGACGCCCACCACCACGCGGGTGGACACCTTTTCCACGCCGGGCAGCTCTTCGAAGCTCTCGGCGAGCCAGCGGGGGGCCCGTTTGGTGCCGGCGAAGACGTCGGCAAACTCGGTCTGGGCGTAGTAGCGGTCGCGGGTGGATTCCAGCGAATCGAAGCAGATCAGCGACGCCACCAGGAGCGCGATGCCCGCCGCCACCACCACCGAGATGGCGAGCGCCATCGAGCGCACCCGCCACAGGTCGCGCAGCAGCTTGCGGTCGAGCGCGCGGATCATCCTCGGTCCCTCACCACTCGATGGTCGAGGCGGCGGCCCGCGTCCCGTTGACCCGCTGCTGGGAAATCCGGCCGTCGGCCAGCGAGATGACCCGGTCGGCGATCGTCGCGATCGCCGCGTTGTGGGTGATGATCGCGGTGGTGGCGCCGTATTCGCGGTTCACCCGCTCGAGCGCTTCGAGCACCTGGATCCCGGTGGTGATGTCGAGCGCTCCCGTCGGTTCGTCGCAGAGCAGGATGTCGGGCCGCTTGGCGATGGCCCGCGCGATGGCCACCCGCTGCTGCTCGCCCCCCGACATCTGCGAGGGGAAGTGGCTACTGCGGTCGGCGAGTCCGACGATGTCGAGGGCCTCCTGTGCGGGGAGCGGATCCTCGGAGATCTCGGTGACGAGCTCGACGTTTTCGCGCGCGGTGAGCGAGGGGATCAGGTTGTAGAACTGGAACACGAACCCCACCCGGCGCCGCCGGTACTGGGTGAGTTCCCCTTCGTCCGCCCGGGTGAGATCCTGGCCCCGGTAGAGCACCTGCCCGGAGGTGGGGACATCGAGTCCCCCGAGGATGTTCAGCAGCGTGGACTTGCCGCTCCCCGAAGGCCCGAGCAGGACGGTGAACCCGCCGACCTTCAGGTCGACGCTCACGCCGCGGAGCGCGTGCACCTGGACCTCGCCCATCTGGTACACCTTGGTGACGTCCCGCATGGAGACGGCGAGCGAGCCACTCGGGGAGCCGTTCGGGGAGCCGTTCGGGGCGGCGGCGGTCCCGTTGCTGCTTCCGTTCAATTCGGCGCTCTGGTCGTTCGGCTACCTATACGGTGCGCAGCGTACCCCGTTCCGCCAAATCGGTACGGGGAGGGAACGCCGGCCACCCGGCCCGGAGGGCCGCGAACCGTGTACCCCCGCCCGACCAAAAGCACGGGGACGGCTTGGAACGCCGACCTCCGGTCGGCATCGCGCGGGAGCGCGAAACCGGCCCCGATGACGCTGCGCCATGCCAACGTGGCTGGCCGCACCCTCTCCCAGCACCGGATGGCATGACGACTTGCCGCTTCCCCCAGTGCGCTGGCGTGGGAGCACCCACGCCGCGGTGTCTCCGGACAGGAACAGTCAGTTCGTAAGCAGGTATCCGAGGACCACCAGCCACACGGTCAGCGAGATTCCGAGAGCGCCCCAGATCAGCCGCATTTCCCGCCTGATCCCGTCCAACTTGACGTCGACAACCTCGTTCACCCTCTGGACCTCAGCCGCGAGAGCGTCCAGTCTGCGTTCCTGTGCGTCGAACCGCTGTTCCAGCGCGTCGAACCGCCGTTCCAGCGCGTCGAACCGCCGTTCCTGCGCGGCGAACATCTGGCGCATCTCCACCAGGATCGGCTGAACCTGCGTGGCGACCGCCTCGGAAACCATGGACTGCGTCCCTTCCTCCCCAGTATAGGCCACCATCGCGTCGGCACCCGCGTCCACGAGGGCGCGGAAGAGGGCGCCCTTAGTCCTTGGTTTTCGAAGGGTTTCGGGTGGCTGGGGTTCAGGCTTCGGCGGTTGGGGCGGCAGGGAAACCCCGTCGGGCGGTTTGCTCGCGGCCTCTGCCTTGGTCTCAGCAGCGTGCGCCATGGGGAACTCCTCCGGGGATATGCAGTCAGCGGAAGACCCGATGTCCTCCGCTATCCCTATAGACGAGATTCCGGCCCGTTTCTTCTCACCTGCCACGCGTGATGTTGAAAACTCGGCGTGAGGCCGCCGCACCCGGAGGAACCAGCGGTCCGCCGGCCCCCGGAACCCGGACCGCCACCGACCGTGCGCGACCAGGATCAGCAGGTGGCGGTCCTCGCCGGCCCTGAGCAGCAGGGTCGCCGAGCGGCTGCCTCGTGCATCGCCCGCGTGCCAACCGTCTAGTTCGTGAGCAGGTATCCGAGGACCACCAGCCACACGGTCAGCGAGATTCCCAGAGCGCCCCAGATCAGCCGCATTTCCCGCCTGATCCCGTCCAACTTGATGTCGACAACCTCATTCAACCTCTGGACCTCAGCCGTCAGGGCGTCCAGTTTGCGTTCCTGCGCGTCGAACCGCCGCTCCAGCGCGTCGAACCGCTGCTCCAGCGCGTCGAACCGTTGCTCCAGCGAGTCGAACCGCCGCTCCAGCGCGTCGAACCGCTGTTCCTGCGCGGCGAACATCTGGCGCATCTCCACCAGGATCGGCTGAACCTGCGTGGCGACCGCCTCGGAAACCATGGACTGTGTCCCTTCCTCTGCATTGTAGGCGACCATCGCGTCGGCGCCCCCGTCCACCAGGGCGCGGAAGAGGGCGCCCTTAGCTCCCGGTTTTCGAACGGTTTCGGGTGGCTGTGATTCAGGCTTCGGCGATTGGGGTGGCGGGGCAACTTCGTCGGGCGGTTTGCGCGCGGCCTCTGCCTTGGTCTCAGCAGCGTGCGGCATGGGGAACTCCTCCGGGGATATGCGATCAGCGGAGAACCCGATGTCCTCCCTCTACCCCCATAGACGAAATTCCGGCCCGTTTCTTCTCACCTGCCACCCGTGATGTTGAAAACTCGGCGTGAGGCCGCCGCACGCCAGCGGACGAGGCACGCGGGGCCCATGCATCGTGCTGCGTTCAGTTATAGCGACCTTAGGGGGTTTATCGGATTTCGATAAGACTCCTAATGTCGCTATAAAACCGGAGCGGGGTGATGCTGGCGGGCCCGCGCCGCGGGCCGGTACCCCGGGCACGAGATGGCGGATCCTCGCACCAGCGTCGTCGCACGATGGGCGTCGAAAACGCGCAACTCCGATCGCTGTTGTGGTGTCCACTCCGGGTATTCACCAGCTCACGAGGTCGGATTTCCCCTGATACGGTTCGACACGGGACCGTAGAAGAACACTGTGCAGACCGCTGGTCCTCGGCAGGAAGTACCGCGCGAGCCGGTCGGACAGGTGCTGACCTACGAGGGACACTCCAAGATGGCGCTCGTGGACCTCGGCAGGGATGCCAGTGACGCACTGCGAGCATCCTGGCCCACGTCTCGCCCGTTCCAATCCGGCGGAGTCATCGAGAGCGCCTGGCTGCTGCCGCTGCTCGGCGCGGGAAGCACAGCGGCGTCCTCCTTGCTCGCCGGCAACGTGTTTTTGGCGACGGCCAATCCGGCGACGCTCATGGCCATCGGTTCGGGGCTCGGATCGGCCGTCATGGGGGCGGGAGGAATCGTCGCGCAGGCACCGTTTGTCGCCGCCAGCAGCGCCCTGATACCGGTCGTGGCGCCGGTGATGCTCTTCACGACCGTTTCGTCGGTAGTGATGGGTGCGCGCCTCGACCGGGTGCAGAGGAGTCTCGGAAGGCTTTACGACGCTGTGGAGAGCGTGCGTGGCCTCCTGGACGCCGATGACCATGCGCGGTTCGAGACGGCCGCCGAACAACTCGAAGAAATCCAGTCCGAATTCGAGGACCAGCAGCGATTCCCGGAAGATGCGGACATCAAGCTCGCGCTGGTCAAGAACGAAGTCAAACAGTTGCGGCAGAAGTACGGACGACTGTTGACGGGAAACATCGATTCGGAGGACTCCGCCCGGTCGGCGGTGTCGGATCTCAATCGGTTCTTCCTCGCCAGCCTCCATGACATTCAGGCCGACCTGCTCCGGCTGTATCTGGCGCTCCAGAGCGATCCGGAGTTCGTGGAACTCCGCCAGGCGCGACTCCGCCAAAAGATCGAGCGGTACGGCGAGGACTTCCGACAGATCCTGAGCGACGACCGGCTTGGGGCCTTTCACCGGAAACTGAAAGAAGACCTGGCGAAGTCAAAGTGGCGATGGCTGCCTGGCGGCTGGCGCATTCCCCTCGGCGGCGGACTGGCCGCAACGACCCGGAACGTCCGGGCCATCCGCAAGGATTTCCATTCGATTCGGGCGCGTATCAAGCGGTGGATTGATGCGTTTGAGTCGTCGGCGGGTCCGTCGCACGAACACTCGGTCGTCATCTACCGGGAGCCAGCCGGCGAGCGCACGTTACACGCGCTCCACACGCGCGACATCCGACTGGTGCCGGCAGGCGCGTAGTCGCGGCTGGCGACCGTCGTTGATCGCTCGGCGCGAGCCCGCGTGACCCCCGCCACGCTCCACTACGATCCCGACGCCGCGTTCCGGCGCCTCCTTTCCCCTTGAAATTCGAAGATCTTCGCCCGCACATTCGGCTTCGCGGCCTCGCTTCCGGCGTGGTCACCGTCGTCCAGGCCGAGATGCGCGGGGACGCAGCGGTCAGCCTTACGTACAAGGACGAAACGGGCAGCCTCCACGAGGTGCTGCTCTTCCGGGACGACGAGTCACGCCTCGAGCGCGCCGGCCCCACCCTGAACCGTCCCTTCAACGCGAACCCGAAACACTTCCTCCTCGCCGCGGAGGCCGAGCGCATCCGCCTCGCCCACCTCTTCGATCCCTATCTCGCCGTCCACACCTCAAAGATCGAGCCGCTGCCCCACCAGATCACCGCGGTTTACGGCGCGATGCTCGACCGCCATCCGCTGCGCTTCCTGCTCGCCGACGACCCGGGCGCGGGGAAGACGATCATGGCCGGGCTGCTCATCAAGGAACTCCTGATCCGGGGCGACCTCGAACGCTGTCTGGTGGTGGCGCCCGGGTCGCTCGTCGAGCAGTGGCAGGACGAACTCGGGGAGAAGTTCGATCTCGACTTCGCGATCCTTACCCGGGACCTGCTCGGCGCTTCGCGAACCGGTGACCCCTTCTCCGAGCATCCCCGGCTGATCGCCCGACTCGACATGCTGAGCCGCGGGGAGGATCTCCAGGACCTGATCCGAAACGCCAACGAATGGGACCTCGTGGTGTGCGACGAGGCCCACCGGATGTCGGCTAGCCACTTCGGCGCGGAGGTCAAGTACACCAAGCGGTATCAGCTCGGACGCCTGCTCCGGGACCGCGCCCGCCACTTCCTGTTGATGACGGCGACCCCGCACAACGGCAAGGAGGAGGACTTCCAACTCTTCCTCGCCCTCCTCGACCCGGACCGCTTCGAGGGCCGGTTCCGTCCCGGCGCGCACTCGAAGGATGCGAGCGACGTGCTCCGCCGCCTGACCAAGGAGGAACTCCGCCGCTTCGACGGGACGCCGCTCTTCCCGGAACGACGCGCCTACACCGCCCAATACGAGCTGAGCGAACCGGAGGCCGCCCTCTACGAAACGGTCACCCGCTACGTGCGGGAGGAGATGAACCGCGCCGAGCGGTTCGCCGCGACCGACGAGCGGCGCCGGGTGAACGTGGGTTTCGCCCTGACCGTCCTGCAGCGCCGCCTCGCGTCCTCCCCGGCGGCGATCCACGAGAGCCTGAAACGTCGGCTCGCCCGGATGGAGGACCGCTTGGCGGCGATGCGGGAGGGCGCTCCCACGTCGGCGACGGCGCCTCGTCTCGATCCCGAGGACCTCGACGAGGCGACCGAGGCGGAAATCGAGGCCGCGGAAGAGCGCGTGCTCGACCAGGCGACCGCCGCCGCCACGATGGAGGAACTGGAGACGGAGATCGGGACGCTGCGGCGGCTGGAGAAGCAGGCCCGGGCGCTCCGCCTTCGCGACACGGACACCAAGTGGCGCGAGTTGAACACCGTCCTCGACCACCCGCTGATGACCGACGGGCGCGGGACCCGGCGGAAACTGATCGTTTTCACCGAACCCCGCGACACCCTGGAATACCTGGCCGAACGCATCCGGACCCGGCTGGGACGGAGCGATGCGGTGGTGGTGATCCACGGCGGCGTGTCCCGCGAGGCGCGGCGGCAGGCGGTCGAAGCGTTCATGAACGACCCCGAGGTGGTCGTCATGGTGGCTAACGACGCCGCCGGGGAGGGAGTGAACCTCCAGCGCGCCCACCTGATGGTCAACTACGACCTGCCCTGGAACCCGAACCGCCTGGAACAGCGTTTCGGGCGCATCCACCGGATCGGCCAGACCGAGGTCTGTCATCTCTGGAACTTGGTAGCGAAGGACACCCGCGAGGGTGCGGTCTATGCGCGTCTGCTGGAAAAGCTGGACGTGGCGCGGAAGGCGCTCGGCGGGCGGGTCTACGACGTGCTCGGCCGTCTGTTCGAGGGCAGGGCGATGCGCGACTTGCTCCTCGACGCGATCCGCTACGGGGAGAGTCCGGAGGCGAAGAAGCGCCTGTTCGAGAAGGTGGATCAGGCCGCCGCAACCGAGCGGATCGGGGAACTGCTTGCCGAACGGGCGCTGGTCTGCGAGCACCTGAGCCCTGCGACCATTGCCGAGATCCGCGACCAGATGGCGCGGGCGAGCGCGCGGAGACTGCAACCGCACTTCATCCGCAGGTTCTTCCTGGAGGCCTTCCGGTCACTCGGCGGCAACGTCCATCGGCGGGAGAAGGACCGGTTCGAGATCACCCGCGTCCCTCCCGAGATCCGCGACCCGCTTCCCGGCTGGGTTGGTGGCGGTCCGCGCGGCTCCGCCGTGCCGCAGCGTTACGAGCGGATCTGCTTCGAGCGGGAGCGCGTCGCTGGCCCGCCACCCGCTGCCTTCGTCTGCCCCAGCCATCCACTGCTCGACCGGACGGTCGCGGCGGTCCTCGACCGGTGGAGGGCGGCGCTCGCCGAGGGCGCGGTGCTGGTGGACGAAGCGGACGACCGCCGGGAGGTCCGCGCCGTCTTCGCGCTGCGGACCGCCGTCACGGACGGGCGGAAGACCCGTTCGGGCGCGCGGCAGACGATTTCGGAGCGCCTCGACTTCGTCGAAATCGAAGAGCGCGGCGCAGTGCGGCCCGCCGGTCCGGCGCCGCACCTCGATTGCCGGCCGATCCGCGACGAGGAGCGGTCGCTGGTCGGAGAACGCTTACGCGCAGATTGGCTGGGCGGGGACGAGGCGGTCATGGATCACGCGATTGGTAGCCTCGTTCCCGAACACCTCGGCGAAGTGCGGAAGCGTCGGGAGGCCGAGATCGAAAAGACCCGGCAGCAGGTTTTTGAGCGTCTCTCCCGGGAGCGGACCCACTGGGACAACCGGGCGAACGAACTGCGGGCGCGGGAGCGCGCCGGGAAGCCGGGGCGCCTCGCTGCGGCGCAGGCGGTAAGGCGCGCCGAGGAACTCGACGCCCGGCTGGCCCGGCGGCTGGCAGAACTCGACCGGGAGCGCGACCTCGCCGCCGCTCCGCCCCGGGTGGTCGGGGCGTCGCTGGTGATCCCCGGTGGGCTGCTACGTCAACTTGCCGGACCTCCGGCGGCTCTGGTAGCGAGCCTGGAAGGCCGCGCCGAGGTCGAGCAGATCGCGATGGAGACGGTGATGGCGGCCGAGCGCCGGCTCGGGCGGACGCCCCGTGACGTGAGCGCCGAGAAGTGCGGTTACGACATCGAAAGCCGCGACCCGGCGACCGGCCGCCTGCACTTCCTCGAGGTCAAGGGCCGCCGCGCCGACGCGGAGACCGTGACCGTGACCCGGAACGAGACGCTCGTCGCGCTGAACTCACGCGACCAGGCCCACGACTACATCCTCGCTATCGTGCTGGTGGAGCACGGATACGCCCAGCGCACCGCCTACGTGACAGACCCGTTCCGCACGGGCCTGGACGACACCACCGATACCGTCACCCACAACCTGAAGAAACTCCTCGCCCGCGCCCGCCCGCCCGGGGGGCATGGCCGGCGCGCTCACCCTTGACGGGTAAACTCTGGCGGAATCAACGACGCACCATGAGTTTGACCCGGTTGGCCGTGGAGGGGTTCCGCTGTTTCGGCACTCCGCAGGCAGCTCCTCTCGCCTCTCTGACTCTTCTGGTGGGCGAAAACAGCACCGGGAAGACTTCGTTCCTTGGGATGGTCAAGGCGCTTCACGAGGCGGCGGCAGTGGGACCGGTTCCGGACTTGAACGCCCCACCGTACGAGTTTGGAAGCTACGACGACATGGCGCATCGGCGGGGCGCGCGGGGCGGGGGGCCTGCTGATTCCTTCGGAGGCAGCCTGACGGTTCAGGTGGATCCGAAAGCCCGACCAATCGTCTTCTCGGCGACCTTCGCGAAATCCGGCAAGGCTCCAGAGTTGATTCGCCGTCGCTACGAGAGCGATGGCTACTCGTTCGAAGATGTCTCCCGCCCGGCGCCCGGAACCGTGGAAATCGGAACTCCCAACGCACGGATCAAGGTTCGCTGGACCGCTCAGCCGCCGTTGTTTCCGGCCGCGGTTCCACCGTGGGTAGTAGTCAGTATCTTCGCCTCTTCGTTCAAGCATCCGACCGACGAGAACCTTGAGGTCCTGGAAGGTTCTGCCAGCGACGTGCGGGATCAATGGGAAACGATTCAGAAACGGCTGTACGGTCAGGTCTTTCCTGGCATCGAACAAGGGGTCATGTCCGGCACACACGCTGGGGCGCCAGTGCGCTCCCGCCCCAGGCGTATCTACGAGGCGACCCCCGGACTACGGATCGCAGAAGGCGACAGCGTGCCGCTACGCCTTGCGGACCTGAGTGCCGCAAGCGATGCGGAATGGAAGAAACTCCAGAAGAAACTCGTTCTTTTTGGCCAGGCTTCTGGTTTGTTTGACGACGTTGGGGTTCGGCGTTTCGGTGGCCACGACAGCGATCCGTTTCAGATCCGGGTTCGCAAGTTCGGCGGAACCCTCAAGGGGCCCTGGCGCAACCTGAAGGACGTCGGATATGGGGTGAGCCAGGCATTGCCGATCCTCGTGGAAGTCATGAACGGAGACCCGTCGCGGGTGTTCCTATTGCAGCAACCCGAGGTGCACTTGCATCCGCAGGCGCAAGCAGCGCTTGGGTCCCTGTTTCTGACGGCCGCCGCCGAGGGCCGGCAGCTCTTCGTGGAAACGCACAGTGACCATCTGCTTGATCGCGTCCGCATGGACATCCGCGACCGCAAGACGAGTCTTCGGGCGGACGACGTGAGCCTCCTCTACTTCGAACGCGAGGGCCTTGGGGTCCGCATCCATGCCCTCCGTTTCGACGAGGACGGCAATGTCCGTGGCGCTCCAAACACCTATCGAAGGTTCTTCCTCAAGGAAGTAGAGCGTCAATTGGGGCTGTGAACGATGTGCGCCGTCCTTGACGCCAACATCCTGGGTGAACTCTTTAGTCCGGAACCGAAGCCCATCCCGGATCGCTTCTTCCAATGGATGAAGAGCGGGGGTCGGCTCGTCGTGGGTGGCCGGCAGTGGCGTGAACTCACTCAAAACGGACGGGCCAGAGATTGGTTGCTCTCAGCGATCAGCAAAGGCCAGGTGCTGAAACTAAATTCCGCCACGGTGGAGTCCGGGGCGAAAGAGTTGAGCGCACGTCCCGAACTGCGCTCAGACGATCCCCACGTCCTCGCAGTGGCCTTGATCGGCGAGGCGCGCCTGCTGTATTCCAACGACGAAGATCTTCAGGACGACTTCAAGGACCCCGCGCTGATCCCGTCGCCAGCGGGTCGCGTGTACACGTCCCTTCCCGTCAGGCAGAAGCGCGGGAGAAAGAGCGCGGAACGGCCGCGCCAGTTGAGCGAGGCCCATAAGTCACTCCTTCGGCGAACTGATCTCTGCTCGGGCTGTGACTGACCCAAACAGAAGCGTCCGCGAGCGACCCCGGCACCCGGAGGATATGAGATCGAAGCGCGTGGGCACCCCCCCCTCGGGCTCCTCACGGCCCGGTCAGCATTCGAGGAGTGCCAGTGGCGGAGGCGTCGTCGGCGAGAACTAGACGTCCATGGCAGCCGAAGTGAAGACCGTTCCCAAGCTCATCGAGATCGCGCTGCCGCTTGACGACATCAACCGGGCGGCGGCGCGGGAGAAGTCCATCCGGCACGGACATCCGAGCACGCTGCACCTCTGGTGGGCGCGGCGTCCGCTGGCGGCGGCGCGGGCGGTGCTGTTTTCGCAACTGGTGGACGATCCGTCGGGGCGGCCGGAGCTGTTTCCGACCGAGGAGGAGCAAGACTGGGAGCGCGAGCGGCTGTTCGAGATTCTGCGGAAGCTGGTGCTCTGGGAAAACACCACGAACGAGGAGGTGCTCGAAGCGGCGCGGGCAGAGATCCGAGAGTCCTGGCGGCGGGCGTGCGCCGACAACGCGGACCACCCGCGTGCTGCGGAACTCTTCGACCCGGAGAATCTGCCCGCCTTCCACGACCCGTTCGCCGGGGGCGGGGCGATCCCCCTGGAGGCGCAGCGGCTCGGGCTGGAGGCGCACGCGAGCGATCTGAACCCGGTGGCGGTGCTCATCAACAAAGCGATGATCGAGATCCCGCCCCGGTTCGCGGGAAGGCCGCCGGTCAACTCGGAGGCGCGGGCGCGGAAGTCGGTGGCTGGCCGGGAGTGGCGCGGGGCGGCGGGGCTCGCGGAGGACGTGCGCTATTACGGGAAGTGGATGCGGGACGAGGCGGAACGCCGGATCGGCCACCTCTACCCGAAGGCGCGGATTACGCCGGAGATGGTGGCGGAGCGGCCGGACCTGGAGCGCTACGAAGGCCGGGAACTGACCGTGATCGCGTGGCTCTGGGCGCGGACGGTGCCGAGCCCGAACCCCGCGTTCTCGCATGTGCAGGTTCCGCTGGTTTCAACATTCGCCCTCTCCACGAAGAAGGGGAATGAGGCGTATCTCGAACCAGTGGTCGAGCAGAACGGGTACCGGTTCGAAGTCCGGGTGGGTGCGCCGAGCGATAGAGACGCGGCAGTGAGGGGGACTACCACAGAAAAACGTCGTGGTTTCCGATGCCTGATGTCGGGCACCCCAATTACCTACGAACATATTCGACGACAAGGGAGAAAGGGACGTCTATGTCTCCGCCTAGTGGCGACAGTCGCCGACGGACTACGGCGGCGTGTCTACTTATCGCCCACTCAGGAAGCGATTCAGGCCGCCGTGGTGGACCGTCCGATTCTGGCGCACGATGTCCCTCTGGACGGGAAATCGCGTGTCAACGTTGGGAACTACGGTTTAACTACGCACGGAGACCTCTTCACGCCGCGACAGCTTGTAGCACTAACGACGCTCTCGGACCTCGTGGCGGAGGCAATAGACCGGGTCCGCCAAGGGGCCGTCTCGGCCGGTCTGTCCCGCGACGAGTGCTCACTCGCGTCAGGCGGGATAGGGGCGCATGCCTACGCTGAGGCGGTGGGGCTATATCTTGGTCTATCCGTCAGCCGGACGGCCAACACAATCAACGCGCATGCCGTCTGGTCTAACAGCCTGTGGTGAAACTCTGTCGGGCGGAATTGAGTCGAACCGCGGGACTTCGTAGAATTTCCGCATGGCTATGGGACGCCGCGGCACGCGGCAGCAAGCGTTGTGGATCGCTACCGAGGCGTTGCCGCGGAGCAAGGGGGATCCGTTCTACGAGCGTTTGAACGAGATTTTGGGAGGGGGCGGTTTTGACGAGTTCGTGGAGAAGCGTTGCGAGCGTCACTACGCGCGGGACGGTCGTCCTGGGCTTGCGCCGGGGAGGTATTTCCGTTGTCTGTTGGTCGGGTATTTCGAGGGTCTGGACTCGGAACGGTTGATTGCGTGGCGGGTGAATGACTCGCGCAGCCTGCTGCGGTTTTTGGGATACGGGCCGGCGGACAGCGGTCCGGATCATTCGACGATTTCGCGGACGCGTCGTCGGGTGAGTGAGGAGACGCACGCGGAGGTGTTCGGCTGGGTTGTGGAACGGGTGAGAGGAGCGGGCCTTTTGCGAGGGGAAGCGCTTGGCGTGGACACGACGACCCTGATGGCGAACGCTTCGATGCGGAAGATCGTCCGTCGGGACAGCGGCGAGGGATACCGGGAGTATGTGAGGACGTTGATGAAGGAGTCGGGGATCGAGGCTCCGACAGTTGAAGAGGTGGCGCGCTACGACCGCAAACGCCGGAAGAAGCTGTCGAACCGCGAGTGGGCGCATCCGGTTGATGCGGAGGCTTGCATCGGTCGGCTGAAGGATGGTCGGACGCGGATGGCGTACAAGGCGGAGCACGCGGTGGATCTGGAGAGCGGAGCGATAGCGGCGGTCACGGTCCAACCAGGGAGCCGGGGGGACACGGAGACGCTGCCGCAGACACTGGACGAAGCGGAGCGCCATCTCGGGAGCGGTGACGCGGGGGCCCGGGAGCCGGCGCCGACGGAGGGTCGCCGGAAGGGGGAGAAGCCTCGGTCGCTGGTGTGTGACAAGGGGTATCACAGCGATGCGGTAATCGAGCAAGCGCGGGAGCGCGGCTACCGTTCGTACATCGCGGAGCCCACGCGCGGGCGCCGGCGCTGGCGGGGTCGGGAGTCCCTGCGACGCGCCGTCTACGGGAACCGTCGGCGGGTTCGCGGGAATCGCGGCGCCCGGTTGCGGAGACGGCGCCACGAACTGACGGAGCGTTCGTTCGCGCACTGCTACGAGACCGGGGGGATGCGCAGGGTGTGGTTGCGGGGAAGCGGGAACATTCGAAAACGCTTGCTGATCCATATCTCTGCCTTCAATCTGTCGCTGCTCATGCGGCAACTGACGGGGATCGGAAAGCCAAAGAGCCTGCAGAACCGGGATATGGATGGGGTGCGGCGTCTCTTGCGGCCCGGCGGGGCCTTCCTGGACGCCATCCTGGGCATGTGGGACCGTTGTTCGGCGGCGTTACTCGTCTTTCGAGCGCACCCACGGTCCCGGCCGTGTCGCCACACGTGGAAACGGCCGCCGCTTCTCCATGCCAGAGAAGCCCCCGGAGCCCTTTCCACCACAGGCTGCTAAAGGTAGAGGACAGACTGTGAATCTGTTCAGCCGGCAGGCAATACCGCTGACTTGGGATTTCCCCGAAGCGAGTCCTTTCTCGGGAGCAGCGGGCGACTTCGGTATGACTACGAACTCGGTAAGTAGAGTGCTCTCCTATGTCTGGGGAGGTCTTGGAACTGCGGCGCAAGAAGATGCACAGACACAAGTCAGCTCGGTCTTGCGGATCATCTCAACGGATCCGCCGTACTACGACAACGTCGCGTATGCGGACCTATCAGATTTCTTTTATGTATGGCAACGTAGGACTCTTGGACGGGTTTACCCTGACATCTTCGCCACGGTGTCAGCGCCCAAAGCCGAAGAGCTTGTGGCGACGCCGTACCGTCACGGCAGCAAGAAAGCTGCGGAGACATTCTTCCTTAGGGGAATGACTCGGGCGCTCCGGCGACTCTCGGAACAACCTCATCCTGCATTTCCAATCACGATCTACTATGCGTTCAAACAGTCAGAGACGAAAACAGGCACTGGAACGCTGAGCACGGGCTGGGAGACGTTCTTGGACGCCGTTATCCAATCCGGATTCGCGATCTCCGGGACATGGCCGATGCGCACTGAGAGACCGACAGGCGTAAAGGTTGCTTTCAACTCGCTCGCGTCGAGCATCGTCCTTGTCTGCCGAAAACAGTCCGCAGCGGCACGGTCGACGACTCGGCGAGGCTTCCTCACCGCTCTTCGCCCTGAACTGCGGAGCGCTGTCGCGCGTCTCCAAGCCGAAAACATCGCCCCCGTGGACCTCGCGCAGGCCGCCATCGGACCCGGCATGGCGATCTTCACTCGCTACTCCCGCGTCCTCGAAGCCGACGACTCCCCGATGACCGTCCGCATGGCTCTCGCCCTCATCAACGCCGAACTCGACCAGATCCTCTCCGCCCAGGACGCCGACTACGATCCCTGGACCCGCTTCGCGGTCACCTGGTTCGAGACGAAGGGCATGGACCCCGGCCCCTATGGCGATGCGGAAACCCTCGCTACCGCCCGCGGCGTCGCGGTCGGAGGCGTAGTCCAAGCCGGAATCCTGGAAGCGACGGCGGGCCAAGCCCGCCTCCTCCGCCGGGACGAACTCGACCCCGAGTGGTCCCCCGAGTCCGACGACCGCCTCACCGTCTGGGAGTGCGCCCAGCACGTAGCCCGCCACCTCCACGACGGCGGAGAAATGCCCGCCGCCGCCCTGGTCGCCCGCCTCGGCGACCGCGCCGCCGCCGCGCACGCCCTCGCTTACCGCCTGTACGGCATCTGCGACCGAAAGAAGCTCGCCGAAGAAGCCCTCATCTGGAACGAACTAGTCCAGATCTGGCCCCGCCTCACCGAACTCGCCCCCACCGCGACGGACCTCCGCCCCGGAAAGCTGCTGACGGCCTCATGATCATCCCCGTGGCAGCGAAGGAGTAGCAGCTTGACGGACCCGAAGGGCATCAGATTCAAGGATCGAACCTGGGTTCTGGCATGGCTGGATACTGCGTTGGAGAAGGAGAAGGAGAAGTACGCCAAGTGTCCTGTCATCCCGGACATGGTGCCGGGACATGAAGCGGCCCAGGGCTGGGGATACGTGGTGGCGGGTTACGCCCTCGTTGAACAGTCGTTCAAGGCGTTGCTGCACCTACGCGAGAAGAATGTGCCGGCAAGGCACTCGTTGTCGAATCTGTTCGGCCTTTGGATCAGAGCGATCAGGCAATCCTTCGCGAGTACTACGCCGACTACAGGGCTACGGCCGATCGTGGTTTGAGCGCGTTCCCCTTTGACAGTCTGGATGACTTCCTGAAGGACCTCGATGGCGACGCGAACACACGAGGCGACCATATCGGTTCGTTCGACTGGAGGTATTTTCTGATCGAGCAGCACAGAAGCCAACGGATGCCGTTGGTCAGTGTGGACTACTTGCATGAAGTTGCCTATGGATGCATTCGGATTGTCGAGAATCTCATCACGGACATTAGCGATCCAAGCGAACACATCAATAGCCTTCGACTGCGAAATACTCGAATGGAAAAATACCATGATTGGATGATGGTTAGGATGAATTCAGACGGATGGAAGAGACTTGGAGACAGGCTGGAGATTCTGTGGGGTCCAGACTACCGCGGACGCCATGATCTGTTTCTCTTTCAAGGCCAGAGGATTACGCCGTACTTCTCGGATATACCCAAGGACTTCAAGCTCCCAACTGTGGACAAGAGGAAGGAAGTCGCTGCTTTTGATGTAGACGAGGGGTATCGGAGTATCGAAGTAACGAGACACGCCCCTGGTGTGCAGTAGCGCACGGTGCTCCGCGGCGCAACTCCCGCCGGGTGTCGGGTTTGTGGAGCGTCCACACGGCGTGCTGCTGCTTCGCACGGCGTTCCGGTTTTCGGAGACGACGCGTTTCCAATCGAGGCAACCGAGATCGAGCCAGGCCGGGTGCGTTTCCCGGATCAGGGCCATACCGTCGTGCACATCAGCTATGACCACGACGTGGATACCTTGTTCCATGCGGAAGGGTTGGCCGCGCTCGACAGAATCCTGGCCGATACGCATGTGAGGCGCGAGAGTGCGGTGTTCAGCGTCGATACGCCACTCGCCGATATCGGCGCGGCAGGGTTCCGTCCCGGGCGGGTGCTGAGCCGCATCTATGACCTCGCGTCTTCGCGACCTTGGGGCACTCCGTTCTGAGCCAGCCGCATTGCCGACCTGAAGGTCGGTCGTGTCTTGCCTGCGGGGTTGCGCTCGGTTATTGGCGTTTCGGCTCCGTCCCCGCCCGGGTTGGCCGGCGTTCCGGGAGCGGTTAGGCTGGCGTGAGATGGCCGTAACGGACTGGGATCGGGTGCGGACGCTGGCTTTGCCTTACCGACCCCGCTTCCGCCCCCGACTGTACTTACCCTCCGGCCGACCTCTACGGTGCCGGTGGAAGAGCGCAATGATCCGGATCGCATTCGCCCCGTCTGGCGGACGGGCCGTCAATCCGGTCTTCGACACGGAGCAGCGTGTAGATGGTTGACCCTGGACTAGCACCCGCGCTAAAGCTCCTCCAACCGCTCGTTTCAGCGGTTGGGGGTCGGGTTGCGAGGTTGAAGGCGGAAAGAGCGGCTTTGGCTGGGGCCGAAGCCCCGCAACTGCTCCGCGACTCGCTGCAGGCGACACTACGGCGCCTACGGGGGGGGCGTATTGAAGACTCGTGGTGGCAACAACTGGTCGATGATCTGGAACATAAGTCCATAGCGCCCGATTGGCTCAAGGCTGAGGCTGTCCGAGCGTGGCTCGGAGAGCAAGAGGTTGCCGACGCTCTCTTGGAACTGGCGGAGAACGACCTCGGGGGCGTTGGTGTGTCCAGAGGAGGCGCACGAGGGCGGGCCGAGGCCAGTTACAGCGCGTATACGGGGGAAGATCGAGCCGCAACACGAAGTGCAGTCGAGACAGCCGTCTCCGTCCTTATTGCCGGATACATCGCGAGCATTCCCAAGGAGCAGAGGCCGGTTGTGGGCCTCCTCCAGGCCGCACTGCGGCGACTTCCAAACGAACCGGATCCCATCACGCGAAGGACTCACTCGGAACTGGCCGAGGCCGAACTGGATACCTTACTGGCCCGACGCACGCTGGCCTTCGTTGAGTCACACGAGGAGGCGTTAGGTCTCTTCTACAGAGTCACCACGGGGGACTTGGTCGCCGCCGACCCGGCGATCCGGTCAAGAATTCAATACTGGGCGGCGCTCCTCTGTGCCGCGGAAGAAGACGCACTCGATACCGCCAAGCAGTTGCGAGCCGATCTGCCCTCCGACTCGGCCTTCGACCTGACGATTATTGACGCACGTATCGCGGAAGCCGATGACGACAACGATACCGCGCTGCGGACACTTCGAGACGTAGATTCCACTGAGGGTCGCTCCGCGCTCTTTGGTGCCCTTGCGCGGATTTACGGAAACCGGAAAGCACTTTCTTGGTTCGATGAACAACATGGGCGTGAGCGCCAAGGGTTCTTCACACCAACAGGCTGGAGGAATTGGGCTTTCGCAATGGTCAAGGAAGGCCGGTGGGAGGAGGCAGCAGAGCGGCTAGTCCCCTTGGGGCCTGTCCGCGCAACAGATGCCGGACTAGCGCAGATGGAGGGAGTAATCAACGCAGCACTACTCTTGCCCCCAGACTTTCGATCCAGAGTTCTCGAGGACGTGCCTCTCTATAGCGGCATCCAACTCCACCACACACCCGACGTAGCCAGATACCATGCCCGGGCCACGGAATGCTTCCAGCAGCTCCGCGACCAGCTTCGTGACATCAAACATGCCGGGTTTTCCCGGTATCTCGATTGGTGGCGTCTTTGGCTGCGTCTTCTGAGCCCCGACGCCGACACGGTCCAGCACGCGCGCGCGGAAATCGCTGGCGCGATGGAAAACGGTTCCCGGGCCGTGTCCTTGGCCCCGCTAGTTTGGACCTTCCATCTTGAGTTTGACACAGGGCCCTTGATGGCGTGGTTGGATGGCCGACGAGAGCTCGGTGGACTCAACGCAGAGGAACGGGTCGCGGAGTGGGTCGCGAAGTCCCAGACCATGTCGCCAGCCGAGTTTCTGGCGTACCTGGCGGACCATCGGGCACAACTCGAAGCAGTAATCCCGACTGCGACGCTCGTCATCCTTGAGTGCGAGGGTTGCATCGGCACGGACCAACTGGAGCGAGCTCGCTCCATCGCGGAGAACGCTAAGGACCGCCTCGGAAAGGGAGACTACGGCCGCCTTCTCGCTGTTATCGAGTCCGCCGGAGGTATGGATCCCCTTGCCCGCCTGGAGGCGGCATACAACAACGACAAGAGCCTACAGAACCTGAAGGCTCTAGTGGCGTATCTCCACAAGGCCAACGATTTCGGTCGACTCCGCGTGCGTGCGCGCGAGCTATTTGAACGGGAGCGAACAGTCGCAAACGCCAGGCTCGTGGCGTTGTCGGAAGGTAGAGCACCGGGAGCGTCATCGGGTGCCTCGTTGGAGTTCCTGATTTCGATTCCCGACCTGATCTCGGTGGACGACGACCTGCAAGCACTCAAGGCCCAAGCGCTCTTCACGGATGGACGCTTTGAAGACGCCAAAGTGCTCAACGATGTGCTCTTGCAAGGACGTAGCGTCTGGCAAGACACCGAATTGGACGTGTACCTGGCTCTGCATCTGGGCGAGTGGGAGAGGCTGGCCGCCATCCTCGATGCCGAATGGGAAAATCGGGACAAGCGCGACGCCAGCACCCTGCTGCAGTTGGCTCACCTGGCGGCAGAAGGGGGCGCTTCCGACGAGCGCGCAATTGGCCTTGGGCGCCTAGCCGTGGAACGCGCCGGGGACGATGCGAGGGTTCTTGTCGGGACGTACATGCTCCATGTTCGGTTAGGTCAGGAGGACAAGGTGGACCCATCCTGGCTGTCGAAGGCGGTAGCAGAGTCCGCACCCACCGGTCCAGTAAGGCCGGTCTCCCTGGACGCTCTGGTGGGGGACGTGCTTCCGAAAAGACGGGCGTACCTCGACGAAGTGACGAAACAATTGGCTGCCGGACGGTTTCCGATTTCCGTGGCTGCGAGTCAGTTCAACCTACCGCTGATGAGCATTTTCGTCCAGGCGGCTGACGAAAACGAGAGGGTTCGGGATGGCCGACACAGGGGAATCCTGCCAATCGTATCGGGCAGTCGTGGTCCGGTGACGATCAAGGAAAGCTGGACCGTTGGCCTCGACCTCACTTCCATTCTCTTGTTGAAGCGTCTTGGTCTCCTCGATCGAACCCTGGACACCCTTGGGAAGGTGATGCTGTCGCCGGACGTGTTCACGGCGTTGTTTACGGAGCGCCACATGGCGCGATTCCACCAGCCGTCCCAGATCAGGAAGGCGCAAGAGTTGGAAACCGAATGTGACTCCGGCCGTATTCGGTGTTTTTCCAAGAAGGTGCCGGCAAACAGTGAACTGTCGTCGGAGGTAGGGCCCCAACTCGCAGCACTGTTGGTCGAAGCGCGATCTCTTGGTGCGACAGTCGTTTGCGACCGACCGATCTATAAGGTGGACTCGCTCCTGAGTCGCGAAGCCGCCATTGGGAACTTGCAGGATCTGCTCGTGTCCCCCTTGGAACTCTGCGAGGACATGTGGCAATCGGGGAAGCTGGCGTCTGACGCTCTTGATAAGGCGCGGTGGCTTCTGCCGAACCGGCCGTGGCGCCGTGAACGGCGATCCGGGACTCTGGACACGCCGATATATGTGGACGGCCTCGCCTTGCACCTCCTCCAGGACGCGCGGGTATTGGGCGCCGTAACGGCGGCAGGGCTCGATGTGCGAATCCATCAGGACGTGCTGACCGATAGTCGGCGGCTGGGAAGGACCGGTGCGGTGGCTGAGCAGCTCGTAGAGCAGGTGGAGGACATCCGCTCAACGCTGAGGGCGGCGATCCAGGAAGGCAAGGCATCCTTGTTGGCGAGGGAAGAGCACCGATCGAGCGATGCTGACGGCGGAGTAAGTGCGTGGGTTTCGACACAGTCACTCATGCAGGGGGCCGACAGATGCGACGCCGTGTGCATTGATGAACGAACGTTCAACGCCCTAGGCGGCGTTTCCGGCGGGACTGGGCGAACTGTGCCGATTGTGTGCACCATTGATGTTCTTCGCGAGATGCGCCGCCGGGCGGCCATCAGCAAGGACGAGTACTGGACGGCGTTGCACAAACTGCGCTGCGGCGGGTTCGTGTTCGTTCCTGCCGACGCGGAAGAAGTTGGTGTCCGCGCGCGGCAAGCAGTGAGCGACAGTCAAGTCGTAGTGGAGACGGTAGAGCTCCGGATGATTCGACAAGCGACGGCGCGGGCGGAGATCGACGAGATGGGTACGCCGGCCGAAATGGTCGTGATATCGAGGGGGATGCTACAGACCGCGGTGATGACGATTCGCGATCTCTGGGCGGATGCGGATGTCCCGACAGAAGTCGCGGCGCGCCTTTCGGACCGCTTGTGGCGACAACTCATGGAGATGCCGTTCGGCAGTGTAGGCTCTGGGTCCGCCGACGCCGTTCGGCGCCGACGGGACTGGTTCAGCGTCTCATTGGGTCTGTTGTTGTGGCCGGTGGTTGCTCTCTCGGAAGAGCGACGGCTTGAGTACTCCCGCTGGGTTTGGAACAGGCTGGAGCGGCTGCAGGCCGCCAACGCGCACGTGATACAGCAGATCGTGAGAGGCGTCCGTACACAGATGGAGGCGATGGAGGAACACCGCGAGCTCGTGGGGCACCTGTTTCTGGCCCAACTGCCGTACAAACTGCGTCAGGAAGTGATCAAGGAGAATCCAGCCTTTGCAAAGGCATGCGGATTCGAGACTCGGAGCGTGCTGACGGTAGAGGGCGGCTTGGAAATAGAGACGACGACCCTGATGTCTGTGAGCCGCGAGGCGTTGCGCTGCCGGAGCGTGACGAGCACGCACGATGTCACGGGGCGAACGGTCGAGATCGCCCCTTTGGCGGTGCGTACCGGAGTGGAGATTCGCTGGACCGACGGAGAGACCTCCCGTAGTGCATACATGCCCGACCTGGCCTTGCTTGCGAGCGCTACAGCGACCAGAAGACGGGCGCTGCGGCGCCTCGTAGCGCGAGTGGGGCCGACTGCGGCCAACGTACACGCGCTCGTGGAGAGGCCGGCCACGAACCCGCTGCCTGATGAGGACGTCGCGCTGCTGTTACGGGAATCAGCGAGTGGGTTTGCCAGCATCCAGAACCAGTGCAGGCAGACCGTACGGAGCGGGAGATTCGGTGTGGAGGACATCGTTCCGGATTCCGTGGCCTACTTCGAGGATCTGGTTGGACCGCCGCCAGGAGTACTCGGGACCGATGCGTATGTGCGAGGAACACTGGTGCCGTATCGGAAGACGCTTCTGCGACGGGATTTGAGGAAGGGGCTCGAGCTGGCCCTGCTTGGGGCGCTCCGCGATGATCTGTGCCCCGGGCGGTGGTTGACCCGTTACAAGAACGATCGAGTTTGGGGAGCGCTGGACGGCGCGCAGCGGAGCAGCAATCCGTTTGTCCTGCTCGGTGTGTTGGATGTCGCCCTGTATCGGCGCGAGGATCCTCGCTTCGAGGAGTTGGCAGTTCGCTCGCTCATCCGTTTGGCGGATTCGCAGCTCGGCCGTTCGGATGGGGCCGACCGGTATCAGTTGCTGTCGGCCCTGAGCGGACTCGTTCAGAGTAGGATGGTGTTGCTGCCGGGATGTGCAACCCATCCGAACTACTGGCGACTGGCGTGCGCTCTGATGCATGGGGGCTGGCTGTTGGATGAACTCGCAGCAACCGGAGTTCGGTCGGACATAGAGAGTTTCCTGAAGTGGCTCCGGGAGAACCGGCCCACAGCGAGCTACTACGCGGACGCAGCCGGAGCCCGTACGGAGCCGATGCTATACGTGGGCCAGTTGACAGCAGCATCGCTGCGGGAAGAAGTCGCTCGCCGTCTGGATTTGTTGCGCGCCCGCCACGAGAAGGCGGGACGTCCGACCTCATGGTCGGACGAGACGAGAGCCGCCTGGAAGCAAGTCCAGGCGACGGTGAGAAATCAGCTATTCGGTTCTCCCGGGCCGTTGGAAGGAGACCGGAGACCGCTCAGATACATTCCCGAGGGCATTCTGGACGCTGCCAAACGAGCGTGGACGGACCGTGGGGAGGTTTCGCTGCTCCAGATATTGGCGTTCTTCTCGCAGGGCGCCCAGCCCAACGGCGAGGATTTGGAAGCTGCGCGCGACTGCGTCAGACAGATCGGCCAGTCACCGGCCGCAGACGGTCGGCTCCCTGAGATGGCCGAACTGAATTTCGCGAGCGTTGTCGCCGTAGCGTGTCGTGATCTTCCGCTAGCGGATGAGGTGGCCGAGGCGTTGGTCCGGCTCAGCAGCAGTACGTCGGAACCACCGGGCGTCTATCAGATTGTGCATCTGATGGTCCAAACCGCAGCCGTGAACGAAGAGAAGGAATCGTGGTCGAAGTGGCTGGAAGCGCGGCTGGAATCCGTCGCTAGGGCTCTGCCGGGACCGCCGAGCCGAGCGCTGGGTGCGTTTCTGGAGAGCTTACGGGAAATGCAGGCTGTGCTGCCCTGCGAGGAGTGGTTTCACCTGCGCGCACGAGCGGTGGCGCTGTCCGGCGCCGCGTAGGGGGTCAATCGTCTCGGGCCGGGTCGAGAGGCGCTTGCATACATTCGGCGAGCAGTTCTCCCACGAAGATGGCGACTGAGTGATCCTGCCGGGCGGGAAGGCCCGTGATGCCGGCATGGGATGGATCGGGCGGATAGTCGTCGGTACCGTCGAGAGGGTCGGAACAAATCTCGATTGGGTGATGGTTGGACAACAGATGGCGCTTCGTTCGACCCACGTTGAGGGTTGCGAAGCGGCCGTTGCGGGCCAGCCGGAGGCGAACGAGTCTCCGTAAGGGGGCCAGGTACTCGTGGCGATCGCCCGGAAGTTTCTCTTTCCAGTTGACGGATAAGGACGTTTCCGACGCCCTGAGCATGAATGCCCCGGCGCTTACCTCTCCGTCGTCCACTTCGGTCGGTCGGACGTAACGAACCACATGGTTGTCGGGAGGAACTGGCAGGCCCCTCATGTTCCGAGAATGTCTCCGAGGTCGTAGGCGGCCAAGAGTCGAGGAATTGCGTCCAAGGTGTCATACCCGTGGACTCGTGAGATCGTCCGGGAGGAGGGTCGGCGGGTGAAGATGACGTACTGAACCGAGTCAGCGGGCAGGAATTGAAGGCCGACGTGCGTGTCACGCTCGTCCTTCCAGGTCGCCCGGAGGTTGCCGTTGTCCATCAGGAAGAGTCGCCCGGCCTTCAAGAACTCGTATCGGTTCAGAAACCACCGGAAGGCGGCCTCGGAATCCGGGTTGATTGCGTCCCCCGCGGCCTCCGCCTCGTCAGCGAGGAGGTGAAGACGGCGCTCAAAGCGGGCGCGGGTTGTTGATGATCGCTCGGTTAGGGCGCGAAGGCCTTGGATGGTGGATACGGCTGCGGAGCGGAGGACGAACAGGGCGTCCTCGGTGCCGGTGGATCCAACGGTCGCCTGATCGGAACGGGCTTGCGCAGTCGCTCGCTGGCTCTGAAAAACGGAGGTGGTGACGTCTTGGGGCCCGCATGCCCCGCCTCGGACCACTGATGGGAATGCCATCAAGAAACGGATGCGCAAACGGTCAGGGTGGATCTGGGGCAGTAAGGCAGTGATGGGCGTCGGCATTTGTGCGGAAACGGGGATCAGCCGGAGGTCCGGATCGGGTTGAGCGTCGGGTGGATCGTAGCGCCCTGCTGCGTGACCCGGAGAGGCTGCCGACATCGGCGCGTTTGCTTGGGAGCGGTGTTCTCGGTCGGTCGGTCCCCCTTGGTCGGGGTTCCGGGAGCGGGTACGCTGGCGTGAAGTGGCTGTAACAAACCGCGACCGGGTGCAGCGCGCGCTGGATGCCGTACGGGAGGGGCTGGCGCCCTTTGCCGAGCGGAGCCTCCGCAGCCGCCTCGGCAGGGACTGGGCGGTGCGGTTGGATGCCAACTGGCCTTTTGCGTTGTCCCGCGGTCCTGACGGAACGGTCCAGTGGGACAGCCAGGCCGTGCTCCGAGCGATGTCCGACAACTGGCAGAGCGTTTTTCGGGAGACGCTCGGTCACGCCGAACGTTCCTGGGTGAGCGAACTGCGCGAGGTCCGGAACGCCTTCGCGCACGAGAAGCCGTTCAGTTCCGAAGATACCTACCGGGCGCTCGACACCGCGCAGCGCCTCCTCGCCTCGGTCGGCGCATCGTCGCAGGCCGCTGCTGCGGACTCCATTCGCCAGGAATTGCTGCGCATCATCAGCGACCAGAGCGCACGGAACCGGATCAAGCAGCGCGGCGCGGCGGAGCCGAAGCCGCAGTCCGGGCTGCGCTCGTGGCGGCAGGTGGTCGTCCCGCACGAGGACGTGCGCTCGGGGAACTACCAGCAGGCGCAGTTCGCGGCGGACCTCGCGCAGGTATACGCGGGAACGGCTCGTTCCGAATACGGCGACCCCGAGGACTTCTACCGCCGCACCTTCTTGACCGCCGGGATCCGGTCCCTGCTGCGGAGCGCCATGCTGCGGCTCTCGGGCAGGGGTGGGGATCCGGTCATCGAACTGCAGACGAACTTCGGCGGCGGCAAGACCCACTCGATGCTGGCGCTCTACCACCTGTTCGGGCCGGTGCGCGCGAACCGGCTGCCGGGCGTCGAGGAGTTGATGAAGGAGTGCGGCGTTGAGGACTTGCCGCCGGGCCGGCGCGCGGTTCTGGTGGGCACGAATTTCTCACCCAGCGAGCCGCGGGAGAAGGGCGACGGAACGCGGACTCGCACCCTCTGGGGGGAGATGGCGTGGCAGCTCGGCGGGCGGGAGGGCTACGCCGTGGTCGCCCGCTCCGATGAGCGGGGGTTGAGCCCCGGCTCGGAACGGCTGGTGGAGCTCTTCTCTAAGACCGCCCCCTGCATCGTGCTCGTTGACGAATGGGTCGCCTTCATTCGCCAGTTGTACCGGCTGCCCGACCCGCCGCCGGCGGGTTCCTTCGACGCGAATCTGACCTTCGTGCAGTCGCTCACCGAAGCGGCGCGCGCCGCCCCCGGCGCGATGCTGGTCGCGAGCCTTCCCGCCTCGCAGGTGGAGATCGGAGGAGAAGGGGGGCACCAGGCGCTCGACCGGCTGCGGAACACCTTCGGGCGGATGGACACCCCGTGGCTGCCCGCGAGCGCCGAGGAGGGCTTCGAGATCGTCCGCCGCCGCCTCTTCGAACCCCTGCAATCGAAGTCGGACTTCATTTCTCGTGACGCCGTGATCCGGGCCTTCGTTTCCATGTATGCGAAGGGTGGGCGCGAGTTTCCGGCGGGTTGCGGCGAGGGCGAATACCGCCGCCGCATGGAGGCCGCCTACCCCATCCACCCGGAGCTCTTCGACCGGCTCTACGACGATTGGGGGGGCCTCGACAAGTTCCAGCGGACTCGTGGTGTGTTGCGTTTCATGGCGGCCGTCATCCAGGCGCTCTGGGAGCAGGGGGACCCGGGTCTCCTCATCCTTCCGTCGTTCGTGCCCGTGGACGACGGCGCGGTGCAGGCGGAGATCCTGAAGTACCTCGAAGGGAACTGGAGCGCGGTCATCGGGAAGGACGTGGACGGCAGCCACGCGACCTCCGCCCAGGTGGATCGGGAGTCGCCCCGGTTCGGGAAGCTCTCCGCTACCCGCCGTGTGGCACGCTCGGTCTTCGTGGGGTCCGCCCCGGCTTCGACGGGCAGGAACCGAGGCATTGACGACCGCCAGATCCGACTCGCCTGCGCCCAGCCCGGCGAATCGGTCTCGGCCTACGGGGACGCGCTGCGGCGGCTTTCCGACCGGGCGACCTACCTGTACCAGGACGGGTCGCGGCACTGGTTCGCCACCAGGCCGAGCGTCGCGCGCCTCGCCGACGACCGGGCCGCCGCCATCGAGCGCGCCGAGGTGGATGCCGAGTTGATGAAGCGGCTGCGCGACCAGAGATCGAGGGGTGAGTTCGAGCGGGTCCACATCGCGCCGGAATCGCCCGCCGAGGTTCCCGACGAGACCGACGCGGGGCTGGTGATCCTCGGACCGGCGTTCCCCCACGCGGCGAAAGGCGAACCGGACCGCGCGATCCCCGCGGCGCTGGAGTTCCTCGAGACCCGCGGCAGCGGGCCGCGGATTCACCGCAACGCGCTGCTGTTCCTCGCCGCCGATTCCCGGCGCATGGAAGTCGTGCGCGACGGGGTGCGGTTCCTGATGGCGTGGCGCTCGATCTGCGACGACGCCGACCTCGAACTCGAACCGGCGCAGCAACGCCAGGCCGAAGCGAAGCGGGAAGAGTTCGAGAAAGCGGTGGACGGCCGGATCGCGCAGGCCTGGGTGGTGGCGCTGGACCCGACCCAGGCTGGTCCTGGCGCGCCCGTGGAATGGGCGGTGACCCGGCTATCCGGCGAGGAACCATCGCTCGCGGTTCGGATGTCGAAGGCGATGGTGCGGGAGGAAAAGCTGATCTCCACGGTGGGGCCGCTCAGGCTGCGTATGGCGATGGACCAAGGCCGGCTCTGGCGGGATGCGAACCACCTCGGCACGAAGCAGCTTCTGGAGGACCTCGCGTCCTACCTCTATCTGCCGCGTCTGAAGAACCGGAAGACCCTCGCTGAGGGGATCGCCCGGGGAGCCGCCGAGTTGACCTGCCCGAACTTCGCCTACGCGGACGGCTTCGACGAGGAGAAGGGGGAGTACCTCGGGCTTCGGGTGGGACAGGCCGGGGCGGCTGTCGAGATCGGTAGCTTGAGTGTGGTGGTGCAGCCGCAAGCGGCGTTCGCGCAGAGGAAAAGGGAGGCGCCGGATCCGGTTCAGCCGAATGGAGAAAAGAAGCCTGATGATCGCGGCGAAGTGGGTCCGGTCGAGCCCGGGCCTGCGCCGGATACGCCCAAGGTCCATCGCCGGTTCTATGGGTCGGTGGAACTCGACGCCGCGCGGGCCGCGCGGGACTTCGGGAAGGTGGCCGAGGAAGTGCTCGACCATCTGACCACACTGCCAAAGGCGAAAGTGACGGTCACCGTGGAAATTCACGCCGAGGTCCCCGGCGGGGCGCCGGAAACCGTGCGGCGGGTCGTTGAGGAGAACTGCGGAACGCTCAAGTTCCGGAACCACGGATTCGAGACGGACTGAGGGAGGAGGGGCGATGCGCCGTCTGGTGATCCAGCTTGGCCGGAAGGTCACCGAGTTCCTTGGCCCCGCATTGCTGCTGGTGTTTCCGCGAGGATTGCCGTTTGGGGTGCGTGTCCCGAATGCCGAAACCATCGCGGCGTTGAACGAGCCCACGCAGAACCTGCAGCAGTTCGAATCGGAGGAAGATTTGTTCGCGGATATTGAGGCCGGTACGTCCGGTTCGCGGGCCCCGGGCGACGATAGCTGCGCGAATCCCTGACCGATGAAGACCTCAGTCGTGGTTGCTGAACGGGCCAGCCTGATTCTGGTTGGATGCGTCAAGCGCAAGCGAAGGCAGCCGAGCGCCGCCCGGGACCTCTACGAGGAGTCGCCACTGTGGCGCGGTCGCCGCGCTTACGCGGAACGATCCGGCGCGCCTTGGTACATCCTGAGCGCCAAACACGGCCTGCTGGTGCCGGACGCCTGGATCGAACCGTATGACTTGGCGTTGAAGCACCTCAAGAAAGATGGGCGTCGGGAATGGTCGCGGAGAGTGCTCGATGAACTTCGCGCCCGGTTTTCGTCGTTCGCGGGGAAGATCGTCGAGTGCCACGCGGGCAACGACTATCTGGACAGCGGACTGGAGGACGGGCTGTGGAATGCGGGCGCTGTTGTTCGCCGACCCCTGGCCGGTATGAGAATCGGAGCACAGCTCCGTTGGTACGGCGCCCAGTCAGGCAGGCCCGGTACCGAGGGGAGGCCAAGAAAATGGCTGATGCGTCACGGCTCGCCGAGTTGATCAGCGAGGACTTCTACGAGGGCGGCTTGAACTTCGGCGCGAGGAGGCCCGGGAGCGACGACTGGTCGAACCTGCCGGAAGTCGAGGCGACCGACAGGATGCCGCCGACGGACGCGGCAGTCGCCACCGATGGACTCCGCGATGACGGTGTGACGGGACCGACACGGCGTCTGTTCCTGACCTTTGTGGCGGCGGTGGACAAGATGCGGGATGCGACGCAACTGTGGCGCGCGGCGGGCGAGCTGTTTCGGACGAACCCGGAGGTCTTCGATCCTGCGGAGGTGTCCTCCATGTCGTTGGAGACGCTACGGAAACTGCTCTCCGAGAGTCGCGTGACCCGGTACCCCGAACGGCAAGCCGGGGCTTGGAGGACGATTGCCGCGAGTCTCGCCGCCGGGAACGGCCCGGTGTGCCGGGTGGTGGATTCGGGTTATGGAGATGCCGTGGAATTGCTCAAGGACGTCCGAAGCCGCGACAGGCAGGGCCAAGCGCGATTTCTGGAGCTTCGCGGCGCGAAGATCAGCCTGATGTGGATTCGGATGATGGCGGAGCCGGGCAAGGCGCGGATACGCCGTCTGGACACCATTCCGGTGGCCGTGGATGTGCAGGTTCGTCGCGTGACCGAGAACCTGGGGGTGACACAAACCCGCGGCCCGGAACTCAACAACAGGATCAAGAAGGAGATTCAGAACGCTTGGTCCGACGCCGTCGCCACTGCCAAGATCGGTGGTCCGGAACGGATCGCCGGAACCTGCTGCGCGCTCGATCCGGCGCTCTGGTTCTATGGCAAGCACGGCTGCAGCCACTGTGAGAGGGTGGGGCGACGGGACTCCTTTGGCCGGGCCTGCGCGCACTGCGTGCTTCCGGTTTCAGCGCCATCGGGATGAAGAGCCCTATGCTCGTTTCGCCCGCCTCCGGCGGGCGATGCCGACCGGAGGTCGGCGGGCCCTTGCCGGTGGTGCTATGCCGCCGATCAGCAGTACGCGGTTTTTGTCCGCCTTTGGCGGACGATGCCGGTGTGAACACCGGCGGTCCCTGAACGGCGGCGCTGCCTTGCTGGGTCTCTTTCCCGGCGTCAGGGGACCGTCACTGGTTCGGTCGTCGGTGGCGCGTGCGCTACCTCCCCGCTCAGCTGCCACACCCGGCGCGCCCGTGCCGCCAGATCGTCGAGCAGGGTGTAGAAGAAGGGCAGGATGACCAGGGTGAGAACCGTGGAGGCGGCGAGTCCGCCGATCACCGCCCGCGCCAGCGGGAAGTAGTAGAGACCGTCGAGCCCGGTCCGTCCGATCGCCATCGGGAGGAGGGCGAGCATGGTGGCGCCGGCGGTCATCAGGATCGGCCGGAGCCGGTCGCGCCCGCCGACGAGCAGCGCCTCGGAGCGGTCCATCCCGCCCCGGCGCAGCTTGTTCACGTGGTCGATCAGCACGATCCCGTTCTTGACCACGATCCCCATCAGGATGAGCATCCCGATCTGGGCCATGAGGTTGAAGGGGCTGTTCGTGAAGAGCAGCGTCCAGCTCGCGCCCCAGAGCGCGTACGGGATCGAAATCAGGATCGCGAGGGGGTGGATCAGCGATTCGAACTGGGCGGCCATCACGATGTAGATCAGTAGCAGCGCCAGCAGGTAGTTCACCGCCATGGTCTGGAGATCGGTGTCCTGCCGGCTGATCCGGTCCCCGAAGGACCACGAATAACCGGCGGGGAGGGCCATGGCGTCCAGTTCCTCCTCGATCGCGCCGCGGGCGTCGTCCCACTCCTCGCCCTCGTAAGCGGCGCGAAGCGTCGCCACCGCCTTCCGGTCCACCCGCCGGATCGCCCGGCTGCGTTCGACGATCTCGAAGTCGGCCAGGTCACCGAGCAGGATCGGGACGCCGCCGTCGGACATCAGCGTGAAGTTTTCGAGGTCCTCGACCCGGGAGACGTCCTTTTGGGACATCGTGAGGAGCACCTCGGCCTCCCGGTCCTCGGTCTGGAAACGCCGGAGCGGCCGGCCCCCGAGCGTGAAGCCGAAGATCTCGGCGAGGTCCTGTGGGGTGATGCCGAGGCGGGCGGCCTCCTCGAGCCGCGGCCGCACCACGACTTCCTTCCGGGGCGTGTCCTCGGTGCTCCGGATATCGGCGACGCCCCCGACGCCGGCGATCCGCGTCTCGGCGCGCTGCGCGAACTCGGCGAGCCTTTCGGAGTCCTCCCCGTAGAACCGGACCCGGAAGAACATGCTGTCCCCGCCGGTTTCCTGATCGTCGTCGCCGAACACGATCCGGGTGCCGGGCAGGACGGGGAGGGCCTCCTTGACCCGTTCCTTCATTTCCTTCCCCTCGGCGTCCGAGATGTGCTCCTTCCCGAACGAGATCACGGTCTGCGCCTCGTTCTCGGCGAAGAAGCTGTACACCGACTCGATCCCGAGCTCCTCCCGGAGTCCGGCGAGTTCGCGTTCGACGGCCAGCACCGCGATCCGGGAGTCCTCCTTGTAGTGGAAGTCCGAGAACTCGTAGGCGAGGAAGATCCGGTTCCGGTTGAGCCCGGAGAACATCGCGGTGGAGAGGCCGAGGAAGAAGGGCAGGATCGCGGTGGCCAGGAAGGCGACCGCGATTCCCGCGGTGACCCAGCGGCGGCGCAGGGTGAACCGCAGGACTCGCTGGTAGAAATCGCCGAGGCGCTCCGTCCAGCGCGGCGCCACCGACGGCTTCCGGGCGAGGAGACGCGAGCTCACCAGCGGAATCAGGGTGAGCGAGATGAACAGGGAGCAGAAGATGGTCAGCGAGATGGCGAGGCCGATCTCCCCGAGCCAGATGGACATCTGGTTCTTCGATCCCACCACCGCGGGGAGGAACACCACCGCGGTGGTGACCGTGGAGGCGATCACCGCCCCGGAGACCGCCTGGGCGCCCGAGATGGCCGCCAGCTTCGCCGGGATGCCCCGGCCGTGCTCCCGGACCACGGACTCGAGGACCACGATGGCGTCGTCCACCAGGAGACCGATGCCCAGCATCATTCCCATCATCGAGAGCACGTTCAGCGAACGGCCGGCGAAGTAGAGGACGATCGCCGTCGCGATGATGGACATCGGGATCGTCAGGCTGACGATCGAGGTGGTGTCCACCCGCCGGAGGAACAAGAACAGGACCAAAACCGCGAGGAGCGCGCCGAGCAGTCCCTCGGTCCGGATGCCCGACAGTCCCGAAGTGATCTCCTCCGCCTGGTCCTCCCAGACGAAGAGGTTGATGCCGTTGAGCGCCGGATCGGCGGCGATTTCCGCCTCGATCAGCTCGGTGACCGCGGTGGCCACCTCGACCGTATTGGCCTCGGCGCTCTTGTAGACGGTCAACCCGATAGCGGTCTCGTCATCCAGATGCCGTCCGAAGGGAATCGGCGGCTCCTGGTAGGTCACCTCGGCGACGTCGGCAACGGTGAGACCCCGGTCGTTCAGCGACAGGCCGCCGATCTCGTCGATCGCGGACAGCGCACCGAACCCGCGCACCGGCGTCACCACGCCGTCCGCCCGGATGCGTCCGAGCGACACGTTGCGGTTCATTCCGGAAACGCGCTCGGTCACCTCGCCGAGGTCCACCCGGTGGGCCGCGAGCCGGTCGAGGCGCAGGTTGATCCGCACCTCCCGCGGCTCGACGCCGTCAAGGTCCACGCGGGCCACCCCCGGAACCCGGCGGATGGGGTCGGCGATCCGCCGTTCCAGGCGGTCGTAGTTCGCGGAAAGGTCCATCCCGGGCGCCGAGATCCGGGCCTCGACGATCGGGATCTGCGTCGTCGAGAAGGTGTTGACGTAGATCTCCTTCACGTCGGAAGGAAGATCCCGGCGCGCGTCTTCGACGGCCTCGAAGACCTTGGCGCGGGCCACGTCCACCGTTTCGCCCCAGGTGAACTCGAGTTGGAGGTCGGCGCTGTCGGCGGTGGCGGTCGAGTTGATCCGGCGGGCGCCGGGGATGGTGGCGAGCGCCTCCTCGAGCGGCTGGACGATCTCCCGTTCGATCTGCCGGGGGCTCGCGTTCGGATACGGAACGGTTACGAAGACGCCGGGGAAGTCCACGTCCGGCAGATAGGTGAGCGGGATCCGGGTGAACGAGATGCCGCCGAGCACCAACAGGCTCAGCAGCACCATCGCGGTGGTGACGGGCCGGTTGACGGCCAGGCGGGGAAGGCTCATTCCGTCAAGAAAGAAGCGCCGGTCTCCGACCGGCAGCGCCGCCCGGGAGGGCAGCGAAACTCCCGCTTCTCCATCGCTGCAAGACCCGACTCACAGGGAACGCCGGTCTTCAGACCGGCATCGCCGCCAGAGGCGGCGAGACTCACAATTTCCGATTGCCGGATGACCCGGACTTCCCAGCGTTCCGACCTCACTCCGCAAACCTCTTCCGGTCGAACACCGCGTACGCCGTCGGAATCACCACCAGCGTCAGCAGGGTCGAGACCGCCAGTCCGCCGATGACGGTGATCGCCATCGGGCCCCGGATCTCGGCTCCTTCGCCGAGTCCGAGCGCCATCGGGGCCAGCGCCAGGATCGTCGTGAGGGTGGTCATCAGGATCGGCCGCAGCCGGATCTCCCCGGCGGCGACGATGGCCTCCGCCTTCGCCATCCCGTCCCGCCGCAGCCGGTTGATGCAGTCCACCAGCACGATGGCGTTTTTGACCACGATGCCGGCCAGCATGACCACCCCGATGAGCACGATGACGCTGATCGTGGATCCCGAGAGCAGGAGCGCCCAGACCACCCCGATCGCGCCGAGCGGGATCGTGAAGAGGATCAGGAACGGATGCATCAGCGACTCGAACTGGCTCGCCATCACGAAATAGACGAGAAAGATGGCGAGGCCGATGGCAAGCGCCAGGCTCGCGAAGGAACGCTCCATCTCCTCGCGCTGCCCCGCGAACCGGGTGGAGACCCCCGGGGCGAGCCCCAGCCCGGCGACGGCGGTCCCGATGGCCTCGGTGGCGCTGGCCAGGTCCACCCCGTCGAGGTTGCCCGAGACCACCACCGCGGGACGCTGGCCCACCCGGCGGAGTTCGGCCGGTCCCTCGCTGAGCTCGGCGTTCCCGAGCGCGCGGAGCGGCACCGGGCGTGCTCCCTCGGAGTACACGATGAGTTCGGGCACCGCGGCGGTGTGCGAGCGGAGGTTCTCGCTGCCCCGCACCACGATGTCGATCCGCCGGTCGCCCTCGTCGAGCCGGGTGGCAACCTCGCCGCGGAGCTTGGAGCGAAGCCCTTCGGACGCCTGGTCCACCGTCAGTCCGAGGCTCGCCAGGCGATCGGCGGCGAATCGGACCCGGATCTCCGGACTCCCCGCCTCGGCGGTCGAACGCACGTCGGCGAGCCCGGGGACCCCGGCGACGGCCGCCTGCACGCGGCGGGCGCTCGGCACCAGCAGCGAGCGGTCCTCGGAAAAGACCTCGACCTCGACGGGCTGGCGGACGCTGAAGTAGGACGGCCGGCCGAGCTCGTAGCGGATCCCCGGCCGCTCCGCGAGGCCGGCCCGGATCCTCTCGATCGCGGCCGCCTCGGCCTCCTTGTCACCCCGGTCCGCCATGACCACCTGGACCCGGCCCTGGTGCTCGGCGCGTCCCGAGCCGCCCGCGAAGCCGCCTCCGGCGGCGGTGCCCGCTTCGGTGGTCACCCGGAGCACTCCCGGGAGGTCGAGCGCGGCAGCGCCCACCCCGTCCACCACCGCATCGGTCGCGGTCACCGCGGATCCCTCCGGGAGGTGGACGTCGAAGTGGAACTCGCCCTGGGAGAGCGCCGGAATGAGTTCGACGCCGATGGCGGCTCTTCCGACGGCGAGCGATCCGGCGAAGAGCCCGGCCGCCAGCGCGAAGACGGTCAGCGGGTGGCGGAGGGCGGCGCGCAGCACCGGCGGATAGGCGCGCGCGACCGCGGTTTCGGTCGCGCTGAAGGCCCACAGCAGCGGCCGCAGCGGAAGGATGAGCACGCGCCCGACCTTGCGAAAACCCGTGCGGACCGCGCCCAGCGCCCGGACCACGATCGTCGCCTGGATCGTCGCCTTCGCTTCCCCGGTGGAACCGAGGGCGGCTCCGCCCCGGCTGGCGAGGACCGGGATGAGCGCCAGCGAGAAGCCCAGCGAGGCGAGGATGGAGATGGAGACGGTGAGCGCCTGGTCGTGGAAGAGCTGTCCGGCGACTCCTTCCACGAAGACGATGGGCAGGAACACCGCGACGGTGGTCAGGGTCGAGGCGATCACCGGGCCCGCGACCTCCACCGTTCCGGCGATCGCCGCATCCCGCCAGTTCTCCCGGTGGGGGCCGGGCTCGCCCCCGTGGCGCCGGCGGTGGATCGCCTCCAGCACCACGATGGAGTCGTCGAGCAGCATGCCCACCCCGAGCGCGAGCCCGCCGAGCGACATGATGTTCAGGGAAAGCCCCATCTGCTGCATCACGAAGAAGGTGGCGATCACCGAGACGGGAATGGCCATCGCGACCACCGCCGTTGCCCGCCGGTCGCGGAGAAACAGCGCGATCACCAGGATGGCGAGCAGGCCGCCCTCCCAGGCGTTGCGCACCACCTCCGAGATCGCTCCTTGGATGAACTGCGACTGGTCGAAGAGGACGGCCAGCGACACCCCGGCGGGAACCGAGTCCTCCACCGCTTCGAGCTGGGCGCGGATGCCTTCGGCCACCCGCACCGTGTTCGCGTCTCCCTCCTTGAAGATCCTGACCTCGACGCCCTCGGCGCCGCCCTGCCGCAGGACCACTTCCTGATCCTTGAACCCGGAACGGACCTCCGCCACGTCGGCGAGCCTCACGAGGCGCCCGCCGGCGTCCTTCACGATCACGGCGCCAATGCGGTCCAACGTGTCCAGCTCGTTCAGCGTCCGGACCAGATAACGGGCCTCGTCCTCGTACACGCTGCCGCTGGCCAGGTTCACGTTGTTGTCGGCCAGCGCCGTCCGGACCTCCGCGACGGTGATGCCGTAAGCGCCAAGCCGGCCCTCGTCCACATCCACCTGGATCTCCCGGACCAGGCCGCCCTCGATCCGGACCGCGGCGACCCCGTCCACCGCGTCGAGGTCCTTCTTGAGGTCCTCTTCCGTCCATTGCCGGATACCGGAGAGCGGCAGTCCCCCGGAGACGCCGATCCGGAAGATGGCGTCCGACGCGGGGTCGAAGCGCAGGAGCCGGGGCCGCTCGGCGTCTTCCGGAAGGAGGACGCCGTCGAGTTTTTCCCGCACGTCGAGCCCGGCGAAGTCCATGTTCGTGTCCCAGACGAACTCCAGCGTGACCTCGGACACCCCGGTGCGGGAACGGGAAGTAACCCGGCGGAGCCCGGGAACGACCGAGGCCGCCTCCTCGATGGGGCGGGTGACCAGCGTTTCGACCTCGATGGGCGCCGCGCCCGTCATTCGGGTCTCGACCGTCAGGGTGGGATAGGAGATCTCCGGCAGCAGATTGACCGGCAGCCGGCCGAGGGCCACGAACCCGAACACGCAGGCGGCCACGGTGAACATGGCGACGGTCACCGGCCGCCGGATGCAGGAAGTGATCAGGGATTTCACGGGGCTGATTTCACGGGGCCGATTTCACGGGGCCGATTTCATGGGGTTGGCAGTCCGGAATCCGTCCGGTGAATCAGTTGCCGTTCAGGATTTCGACCAAGTCGCCCGGGGTCAGCGCGCCGTGGCCGGCAACCACCACGCGCGCTCCCGGCTCCAGCCCGTCCAGCAATTCGATGAGCGCCCCCTCGGGGCTCTCCATCTCGACCCCTATGGTCACCTCGCGCCGCACCGCGCGGCCGTCCTCGACCACGAAGACGTGGGCGCCCCCCTCGCTCTGGATGATCGCCCGCTTCGGGGCCAGCACCGCGTTCTCCCGCCGGCCGGTCTCGATGACCACGCGGGCGAAGGAGCCGGGACGGATGACCGCCCCCGCCGGACGCGGAAGCGCGACGGTCACCTTCACGGTGCCCGTGCTGCGGTCCACCACCGGGCTGACCTCCCGGACCCGTCCCACCAGACCGCTCCCGTTCGCGTCCGACTCCCGCCGGACCACCGCCGGCAGACCCGGCGCCAGACCGATCACGTCCCGCTCCGGGACATAGAGCCGCGCCACCAGAGTGTCGAAGTCGGCCAGCGTCAGCAGGTGCTGCGCGGGCTCGAGCCGGCCGCCCTCGACCAGCAGGAGCTCGGTGACCTTGCCCGCAAAGGGAGCGCGGATCTCGGTCCGTTCCAGCTCCAGCCGAGCGGTTTCCAGTTCCGAGGCGGCGAGGTCGCGATCGAAGCGCGCCTTCTCGTAGTCCCACTCGGAGACCAGGTCCTGTTCGAACGCCCGCCCCTGCCTCGAGAGTTCCGCATCGGCCCGTGAGAGCCGGAGATCGGCCTGCTGGAACGCGAGCCGGCGCTCGCGGGCGTCCACCCGGGCCAGCACGTCACCGGCGGCGACCGAATCGCCCTCGCGGACCCGGATCTCGGTGAGGACACCCGAGGTCTCGGAGAACACCTGGGCGGTGCGTTCGGCCTCGACCGCCGAGGTGGTCGCGAGATGGAGGGCGACCGGGCCGAGCCGGGCTTCGGCGACGCTCACCGGCGCCCGAGTGGTCTCTTCGGCGCCCCCGGTGATCTCGCCCGCCTCGCTCGCTTCGGTCCCGGAGAGCAGCAAGGGGACGACGAGTCCCGCGCCGCCCAGGACCGCGGCTGCCGCCAGCACGACAAACAGTGTTCGCTTCATGGCTTCTCCTAACGGATCACCCGGGCCTGTGGTTCCGGACTTCGGGCTTTCACCAGGGAACTACGCAGCCGCGCCCCAAACTCTTCATCGCCGAATCCGCCCGGAATCGGGCCGGACCGTATGGACCGCCATCCCGGTTACTGCGAGAATGCCGGGAATGCGCGGTTAGCTCAGCGGGAGAGCGCCTGCCTTACACGCAGGTGGTCGCAGGTTCAAATCCTGCACCGCGCACTGAGCGGTCCCTGGCCGGGGCCGCCGCTCGGATTTTCCAGGAGGGGTCATGGAGACATCCGGCAAAGGCCCCGGCCAGGGACCGCCCGGCGCTTCGCGCCGGAAATCGCAACTCCCTTGCGCGCCTGCGGCGCGCTGCGGCGAGTTTCGATTTTGCGCTGTCGATTTGTGAAAGGGGGAGTGCCCCCTTTCACACTTTCCCCCCGGTCATGCGGGCGGCGAACCTCCGGTTCGCCGCCATTGTTTTTGGCGCGGTTGGTTGGACGCCATGTGTAGGCCGCCGCTCGGATTTTCCAGGAGGGGTCATGGAGACATCCGGCAAAGGCCCCGGCCAGGGACCGCCCGGCGCTTCGCGCCGGAAATCGCAACTCCCTTGCGCGCCTGCGGCGCGCTGCGGCGAGTTTCGATTTTGCGCTGTCGATTTGTGAAAGGGGGAGTGCCCCCTTTCACACTTTCCCCCCGGTCATGCGGGCGGCGAACCTCCGGTTCGCCGCCATTGTTTTTGGCGCGGTTGGTTGGACGCCATGTGTAGGCCGCCGCTCGGATGTTTCCGGGAGGGGTCATGGAGACATCCGGCAAAGGCCCCGGCCAGGGACCGCCCGGTGCTTCGCACCGGAAATCGAAACTCCCTTGTGCGCCTCCGGCGCACTGCGGCGAGTTCCGATTTTGCGCTGTCGTTTTGTGAAAGGGGGAGCCCCTTTCATCCCCAGTGGACTGATCCTGCATGTGCCCAAGCAGTCACATACGGACTCTTCTTGCGAGAATGACAATGATTTTCGACGCACTCCCCGTTCCTTTGCGGCCCGGCCCTTGCTTGCCGAAGCGCTACACTTCCCGCCGATTGTGTGGGCCAGCAGGAGGGCCATATCACCTCGGAGGCGGCAAACATGGCGAACATGACCGCAGCAAGGGCCAAGGCCCTCAAAAAGCCCGGGCGCTATTGCGCGGGCGGCGGCCTCTACCTGCGGATTCGGGCCACGAAAGTATGGGTCCAGCGGTTAACCGTCAACGGCGTCCGCCGCGACATCACCATCGGACCGTTCGACCTGGTGCCGCTGGCCGAGGCCCGCATGGTCGCCCTCCAGAACCGCCGCGCCCTGTGGGAAGGCAAGGACCCCATCGCGGAGCGCCGCCGCGGGGCCGTCCCCACCTTTAGGGACCTGCAACCACGGTGCGAGAGCCGACCGAGAGACGACAGTGAACCCTGAGAATCGAAAGTTGTGCTTTCGATCTTCAAGATTGGCAGAGGTCGGTGACGGTCGAAGCAGACACGAGCGAGCCGCGAAGGAAGCCGCCCATCCGGGCCAGCGCGAGGCGTGCGCCGGTCCAGAACGTGCTGCCTTTCCCCGACTTCTGAGCGGCGCGACGACGGACAGGCGCCTTTCCGACGTCTGCGTCGCCCTGGGGACGACGGAGAGCTTCCCGCCCGGCCTGGAGCCGGTCCGATGAGCGCCCGGAACGCGGCGTCCGGACCCGAGGCGCTCCTCCGGGCCTCCTGACGCCTCTCCGCGACCGGAGGAGCGGGCGGGCGGCAGCGGGCGCCGTCAGGCGTCCCGGACCTCGAAGCGCTCTACGTTCCGCGTCCGGCTGCTGAACTCCACTCCCACCAGGTGGACCGGCGCGCCACGCCCCCGGTACTTCTCCGCACACCCGCGCTCCACGAGCTGCGCCATCGCCGTCCCCGCCCCCGCCTGCTCCACCACCTTGAACTCGAACAGGTACACCTGCCCCCCCGCCCGCACCGCCATGTCCAGCCGGCCCTGGCTCGTGCTGTCCTCCACCGTCACGTCCAGCCCCAGACCCGCGAAATACGAATAGAACACGCTCGCGTAGTACCCCTCGTATGCCGCGATGTCGTTCCGCACGTGCCACTGGTGCGGGATCCCCGCGAAGAACGCGTGGAACAACTTCTTCAGCCCGGCGGCGTCACCCGCCTCCAACAGCCGGTGGAGACGCCGCCGGTTCTCTCCGATCCGCGCCGCATCCGGGTCCAGCCGCCGCAGCAGGTGTTCGTTCAGGCTCTGCCGCACCTCCAGGTTCGGATACCCCAGCCGGTACTCCGTCCCGGCCCCCAGCGATTCCTCGCCGAGGATCGTCAGGTAGCCCGTCTGGAACAGCAGCGCCTCGATGCCGATGTGCTCGATGTCGAACGCGACCGCTCCACGTTCCGGGTCCGGCTGCTGAACTCCACCCCCAACAGGTGGACCGGCGCGCCCCGCCCCCGGTACTTCTCCGCATACCCGCGCTCCACGAGCTGCGCGAGCGCCGCCCCCGCCCCGGCCTGCTCGATCACCTTCAACTCGAACAGGTACACCTGTTGACAATGCATGTCGGCCCGCTCAAGATCGGTCCACACCATGCCCCCCACCCGTCCTGCGCAGGGAAGGCCGGTGCATCGAGAGATGTTCAGGGCTGCGGTAACGCCGCGGCGGTCACGGCGGTCGCTCGTACTAAGCCTGTTGCTGCACGCCGGCGTCGTGGTGCTGGCGCATCTGGCGATGAACAACCCGGCGGTGAGCCGTCCCGACTCCGTGATCTTCGTAGCGTCCCACGTTCCGGCGAGAGTGCCGCTGCTACTCAACATCCCGGAGCCCGTTGCAGAGGCGCGACCGGAGCCGGAGCCGCTGATCGCCCCCGATTTGCCGAAGCCGGAGGTGGAGCTCGTGCTGCCGGCGCCCGAGCCTGAGCCCGCCCCTGAGCGCGAGGTGGCGGCCCTGCCCCAGCCGCCGCCCGCTGCGGAACGGGAGCTCTTCGGCGGTGCCCGGCAGGTGGCCGCGGCGGAACCGGCCGGGGAGGTCGTCGACAGCGGCTTTGATCGGGACGTGGCCCAGGCGCCGCCGCTGATGGAGCGGAATACGGCCGTGGGAGTGCTCGACGCGCCCTCGAACACGCACCGTGCCGGACGCGAGCGACTCACCGCGACGGTCACCAGCACGGGGTTCGACGGTCCCGCGCGCGAACCGGCTCCGGCGCCGCCGCCTCAAGACGTGGTGACGAGTGCGGCCGGCTTCGACGCGAGCACCGAGGGTGCTGCGCCGGCGCTCGGCGCAAATCAGGATGTGGTCACCGGAGTTGCGGGCTTCGGGGCGCCGGCCGCTCCCGAGGCCGAGCCACCGCCCCCCGCGCGGGCCGCCACGGCCAGCGGCTTCGAGGTGGACCTGCCGGATGCGCCGGCCGCGGAGGCGGCAGTGCCCCTCGGTCCACCCGATTCTCCCGTGGAGATCGAGTTCAAGCCCACTCCCGAGTACAGCGCCGAGGCGCGCGCGGCGGGCATTGAAGGCGACGTCCTGCTGGAAATCGAGTTTTCGGCAGCCGGCGTTGTGCGGGTGTTGGGTGTCATCGAGGGGTTAGGCTACGGCCTTGATGCGGTCGCGGTCCGCGCAGCCGAGCAAATGCGCTTCACCCCGGCCATGCGGAACGGTCAGCGCGTCGACACGCGCGCCGTCGTCTCGATCATGTTCCGTTTGGCCTAGAAGGCAGTTGGCAATGGCGCCCATCCCCCTTGTCGTCCTCGCCGGACTTGCCGCGTCCTTCCTGCTCGCGCCCGCGGCGCCCGCGGGTGCGCAGGCCGCCGGCGCCGACGCATCGCTCACCGCCGAGCGCGTGATCGCCGCGGCGTACCGGACCGAATCGGAGCTGATCGGCCGAATGCGCGACCTTCAACCGATGGTGGAGGCCTACATCCAGGAGCTGTCGACCGGCGCGGACAGGGACGAACGACCGGTGCTCGACACCTACTTCCTCGGGCGATTCGGGTGGGACGGCGGGCCCGAGCTCGAACTGTTGGTCGACGAGGACCAGGGCCGGAACGTCCGCAAGACCCGCATCAACTACTTGCCCGACGGTTTCGCGTCGATGGCGGCGCCGGACTGGGCAGGCCTGTCCCCCTCTCGGTACGACTTCACCTTCGTGCGGCGCGAGTTCCTCGGCGAAGCGCGGACGTTCGTCTTCGACGTCGCACCGCGCGACGGGCCCAAAGGTGGCTTCTCCGGGCGCATCTGGGTTGAGGATCGCGAGTTCCACATCGTCCGGTTCAACGGCATCAACCGCCGCACGCGCGGCAACTGGTTCCGGCGGCGGTTCCGGCAGCGGTTAACGTTCCGCGTGGACGGCTGGCGCGTGAACATCCGCCCGGGCGTGTGGGTGCCCGCCTACGTCTACTGCGAGGAGCCGTACCTCAAGAGTCAGGTCCGCTTTTGGGGCTACGAACCCGAAATCACGGATCTGAGCGACGAGTTCACGTCGATTGAGATCCTCGATCCCGCCATCCAGGGCAACGCCGGCCAGCCGAACCAGCTCCCGCCCGTCCAGAGCCAGCGGCGCTGGGAGGAAGAGGCCGAGGCCAACGTGCTGGAGCGACTCGAACGCGCCCGGCTCCTGGCGCGGCCCGGCGATGTGGAGGTCGTGCTGAACACGGTGCTCAACAACCTGATCGTCACCAACGACATCGTTCACCAACGACATCGTGCTGAACCACCCCGTGCAGGCCCGCGTCCTGCTGACCTCGCCGCTCGAGTCCTTCACGCTGGGGCGCACCATCGTCCTGAGCCGTGGGCTGATCGACGTGCTGCCCAACGAAGCCGGTCTCGCAATGATGCTGGCGCACGAACTGGCCCACGTGGTGCTCGGGCACGAGACGATCGACACCCGGTTCGCCTTTGCCGACCACCTCATGCTCTCCGACCCGGAATTCCTCGGGCAGCTGGGGTTCGATCGCGGCGCTGAAATCGAGAACGCCGCCGACACGTCGGCGATCGAGATGCTCGAGAACTCGCCCTACGCGGAGCAGTTGCCCGACGCCGGGCTCTTCCTCCGCATCCTGGCCATCCGGGCGTCGAGTCTGCCGAACCTGATCCTGCCCCACGTTGGCCACGTCATCACCGATGGCGAGAACAACTTCCGCATGAAGGAGTTGATGCTGCGCTCGCCGGAACTGCGGACCGACGACCTCACCCAGGTTCCGGCGCTGCCGCTGGGCGCCCGCCTGTACATCGATCCCTGGAGCGGCCATCTTGAACTGCTGCAGACGGCGTCAATGCCCCCGGGCTCGATTCGGGAAAAGGCCCCGCTCGAGGTCATCCCGCTCACGCCGTTCCTCGCCTACGCGGACGAACAGGCGGCGCGCTGACGACTTCGCCGGTGGCGCCGCCCAGGCCGGCGAGGCGCAGCGGCGGGACAGGGTCCCGCATGGCCGCGTGGCGCTCGGGGAAACGCCCATGATCGGGTCCGTCCGCGCACCCCGCCGGGCATGAAAGGGCTTGACGGAGGCAGAATCGCGCGCGACCTGATGGCGGAACGGCCTGGAGCGCCGACCTCCAGGTCGGCATCGCGCGGGAGCCCGAAACCCGCACTGATGGCGCAGATCAACGCGGCTTGATGGCGCGAGCCATCCAAAGGAGCGTGGAGCGAGGTCTTTCGAGACCTGCAACCACGGTGCGAGAGCCGACCGAAAGACGACAGTGAACCCTGAGAATCGAAAGTTGTGCTTTCGATCTTCAAGATGGGCAGAGGTCGGTGACGGTCGAAGCAGACACGAGCGAGCCGCGAAGGAAGCCGCCCATCCGGCCAGCGGCGACAGAACCCCCGGGACGACCCAGCTCTCTGGTGGCCTGATCGCATGGTCGCTCGAACCCGGTTCGGCAGGCGATGCGGCGATCCGCCGCCGCCCAACGGCCTGGTTCTGGCGTGCTGCCTCGCCGTCCCCCTTCTAAGCGGCCAGCGGTGCCACGTGGACATGTCTCCGGGGAGCACCGGAGCATCCGCAAATCCCGCCGAGTCGGACAATAGTCTGGTGCGCGCAGCGTGGCAGACCGGGAATCGCGGGATTCCGGAGTTGCGAGCCGCTGGGTCGGTGCGGATCAACGGCTGCGATGCCGACGGCGTTTCGCCGCTCGCGACCGCAGCGATGGCGGGCAAGGCCGAGGCCGTCGGGGTTTTGCTCGGAGGAGGCGCCGATCCGAACCTCGTGTGCGGAGAACTGCGTCCGTTGCAAACCGTCTTCATCCCGCTGCTGTTCGTCGCCGCCGAGAAAGCGACGGCTGGCGGCGCGGACATCGAGATGGTCCCGCCGCCGCAGGCGGCGGGTGTCGCATATGGCTCGAGCCCGGACCGGGAACACCGAGCAGAGATCGTCGAACGCCTCCTTGGCGGTGGGGCCGATCCGAATCTGTCGGCTGACGACTTCGGCTACCCCCTGCGGCTGGCGCTCCTGAGCGGCGAAGCCCGCCTAGTGGAGGCGCTCATGAACCACGGCGCGGATCCCGCGCTCCCGAAGCGTCTTTCCCTGACCGCCCGCCTCAGCGGGAACGGACACCTCCTCCCGCTACTGCGGCACCGGGTCACCCGACGCACGCGATGACCGACCGGCTTCCGGACCGGTAACGCCGCGGTCATCCTGCCGGGCCCTGCGTAACTCGCGCAGGGTCATCTCTTCCGCGATGAGTTCTGTCGCTCGTTCCTCGACCTTTCGCCGCTGTACGGGATCGAAGAGGCTCTCGGTTGGCGTGTGAACCGGGTTCTGCTCCATGAGCGCCCGCCGCCGCTCAAACAGATCTGTCCGTCAGTACGCGGTCTCGATGCCGTTCGTGTTCATGCGCGCCAGAGCCAGCTTTCGAATCGCGGACGCTGGGCGCGGATGCAGAACGGTCGGCCCTGCCCGCCGACTCGTTTCGTGCGTCAGAGTTCCCGCGCAGGCGGAAAACTGCCCGCAAGGTGGCATCCGCGCGGGGGGCCGCGCCGGGGGCCAGAGCAACGGATCAAGTCTCGTAAACGCAATGGAATCAATGGGTTGCTGGTTCGACGGTGGCGGACCCCTTCACACTTTCCCCCCGGTCACGCCGGCGTCGGACCTACGGTGCGCCGCCATTTGTTTTCTTGGCTCGTTCAGCGCGGCATCCGCGAATGCATCGCGGAACGCGGGGCAGGGAACGCCGGCGTTCACACCGGCACAGCGGCCGGAGGCTGGGAACGCCGGTCTTTAGACCGGCACCGCGGCCCGCAGGGCCGCGAGACCGCGCACAGCCGTTCGCGCTCAAGCGCGGGTACGGCTTGGAGCCCCCACCGGGAGAACTGGGCTGACCTCTGGTCGGCACCCGCCCGCGCAGCGGGCGGAACCGGGGTCATCACATCAAGTTGACGTTTGGTAGCGGTTGACATACAGTTGCGCCATGAGCAAAGCGACCGCAATCCTTGAGAGCAACCCGGAAGAGGCGGCGGAGCAGATCTTTAGAGCGCACCGGCACGAGACCGCGTGGCTTGATGCCTTTACGGAATCCCTCGACCATCGCCGCGCCGGGGAATCCCTTGCGCGCACGCTTGAGGTGTGGGGGACGAGTCAGGCCGAAGCGGCACGGCTGCTTGGCGTCAGCCGTCAGGCGGTCGGAAAGTGGCTGCAGAGGGGAGCGCCTCCGACACGCGCGGGCGCGCTTGCCGATCTGGCCGCCGCCACAGAACTGTTGGTGCGGCACATCAAGCGCGACCGCATTCCCGCGGTCGTGCGCCGTCCGATTCCGGCGCTCGGGAGCGTGTCGCTCATGGAGTTGCTGGCGCGGGGTGACACCCGCTCGCTGCTCAATGCGTGCCGCGACATGTTTCGGTTCGACCGCATTCAAGCTTGAGCGTGGATCTGCTCCGCGAAGCGTTGCCGGACGACCACGTCTGGTGGCGCGTGGCTGACCCGGCGTGGAGCGATCCGCTCGACGCCGGGTTTGCCGGGCGGCGCGGCGGTCGCTGGAATCCGCCCGGCAGTTTTCCGGTGCTCTATCTCAACGAAGACAGGATGACCGCCCGGCTGAATCTGCTTGCCTTCATTGCGGACTGGCCGTACGAGCCGGAAGATCTGCGCGACCACACCGCGCCGATCTTGGTGGGTTGTGCGGTGCCGGCGCGCCAGATTGTCTGTGACGCGCACACCGGCGCAGGTCTTCGCGCTGCCGGCCTTCCAGCGACATATCCGCTCGACGAAGCCGGAGGCATCGTGCCGCACGCACGCTGCCAGCCGGTCGGGGTGCAGGCCAGGGCTGCCTCCCTGCGCGGTGTTCGCGCGCACTCCGCGCGGTCGCGCGACGGCGTGGGCCGTGAGCTGGCGTGGTTTCCCGCCGCCATTCGGAGCAGGGCGCGACAGGTGGCGACGCTGGCTTTTTCGGAATGGTTCTGGTCACCAGCCGATCCGCCGGGGACCGCGGCCCGCGGCGCTCCGGAACACCACCCGCCAGCCGTACTCCGAGCGCCTCCCGAGGCACCGGTCATCCATCTGGCCGCCTCCGGCCACCGCGCGGCCGGAGCCGACATCGAGGCGGCGCGCCGGCTGCTGCGGCGCGACGGAGGGGAACCTCCGGCGCCCGAGGACCGCATTCCGTAGGGGCGGGAGTGGTTCCGCAGCGGACACGAACTTCAGATGATCGGTTGGCCCTGCCCGCGTCGCCTGTTATGGGGAAGAGGCGGCCCTTACCTTGGCAGGGCGCAGCGTCATCAGCGCTGGTTTCGCGCTCCCGCGCGATGCCGGTCGGAGACCGGCGCTCCATGTCCCCGCGATTCGCGGCGCTATGCGCCGCGGTGCCGGTGTGAACGCCCCCACCGGGAGAACTGGCCGGCGCTCCCCGGCGGTCCCGGCCGCCGTGGCGACCGGAATTCCAGCCCCCGCGTTGCGTTGGGATTGGACGGAACATTCCCGGTACACTGCTTGTTCATCTTCCGTTCTGGAGGCCGGGACGCTGGAGGTCATGCACCGTCATTCGCTGATCCACAAGGTGTTCTGGAGGATCGTCGAGGCGGCCGTTTTGTTGCTGGTCGGCGCGTTCCTGGGCGCCGGCAGCGCGACCGCCGCCCAGGACGGCCCGGCTGCTCCACCCACGGACCGCCGGGTTCAGGATGATCAGGACGACCTCGGGCTGTCTTCCCGTGGTTCCGGCAGGCTCGCCGACAGCCAGCAGGCGCTTGACTCGACGATGGAAAGCCGGATCCTCGGGCCACCTGCCCCCGCGGCGGGCGAAGCCGTCAGCCGGGACGCCGACGGCCGGGTAACCCTCCGCGCCTTCCGGCTCGCCGAGCCGCTCACCGTCGATGGGGTCCTCGACGACCCGGTGTACGGCCAGGTGCCCGCAGCCGAGGGGTTTGTCCAGCAAGAGCCCGACGAAGGTGCGGCCGCCTCGGAGGGCACCCGCATCTGGGTGCTTTACGACACGGACAGCCTCTACATCGCCGCCGAACTCGAAGAAGGCCATCCGGAGCGCCTGATGGCCAACGAGATGCGCCGCGACCAGCGGAACATCGACTGGGGCGACAGCTTCTCGGTCATCATCGACACCTTCTACGACCGCCGGAACGGCGTCCTCTTCCACACGAACGCGCTGGGCGCCCTGTTCGACGCGCAGGTAACCGACGAACGGAACGTGAACGCCGACTGGAACACGGTCTGGTGGGTGAAGAGCCACCTTCTCGAAGACAGGTACACCGTGGAGATCCGGATCCCGTTCCGCTCGCTCCGTTACGTGGCCGGCGGACCCCAGCTCTGGGGGATCAACTTCCGCCGCCGCATCAAGCATAAGAACGAACAGGTGTTCTTCACCCCGACGCCCCAGGCCTACAGCCGCGACGGATTGACCCGTCTCTCCAACGCGGCGACGCTCGTCGGCCTCGAGGCGCCCCCCGGCTCGCGACGAATGGAACTGAAGCCCTACGCGATCGGTTCCCATAGCCACGTTCCCCTGCGGGACATCGACAACGAGTGGGCCGGCGATGTCGGCGCCGACTTCAAGTTCGGCGTCACCGATGGGCTCACCGCCGACGTCACCTGGAACACCGACTTCGCACAAGTGGAAGACGACGAGACCCAGGTCAACCTGAGCCGCTTCAGCCTGTTCTACCCGGAAAAGCGCGAGTTCTTCCTCGAAGGGCAGGGGGTTTTCGACTTCGGTGGCCGGCAGACCCGCTTCCGCGGGTTCGGAGGCGACTCCACCGACGCTCCCATCCCGTTCTTCAGCCGGTCGATCGGCATCTCGGGCGGCAGCGCGGTGCCGATTGTCGGGGGCGCCCGGCTCCACGGCCGCGCCGGCGCCTACCAGATGGGCCTCATGAATATCCAGGCCGGCGACGTGCCCGGCCTCGACGTGGAGTCCACGAACTTCAGCGCCGTCCGGGTGAAGCGCGACATCTTCTCGCGCTCCAACATCGGGGTCATCGCCACCCATCGGAGCCTGAACGCCGCCGGCACCGGCTCGAACTCGCTCTACGGCGTGGACGGAGTCTTCAACCCGACCGATCACATCCGGATCAACACCTTCTACATGGCAACCAGCGAGCCCGGAGTCGAGACCGGGCGCCAGGCGGCCAGCTACCTGGGCCAGTTCCGCTACGACACCGACCTGATCGATGTCACCGCCGAACGCCTCTACCTCGGCGAGGACTTCAATCCCGGGATGGGCTTCCTCCGCCGGAGCGACTTCACGAAGAACGGCGCTTCCTTCCAGTTCTCGCCGCGCCCCCGCGGCATCAAGGCGATTCGCCAGTTCGAGTTCAAGGTGGACGCGAACAACTACGACCGTCCTGACGGCGAGATGGAGACGCGGGAATACAAGTTCGAGGCGAGGGCCGTGCTGGAGAGCAGCGACCGCATCTTCCTCGACCACACCGTGACCGAGGAGCGTCTGCTCGAGGGGTTCGACCTCTCCGGCGAAGTCGGGGTGCCCGCCGGCAACTACCGTTTCGCCCGGACCGGGGTGCGGCTGCGGATGGGATCCCACCGCCGGGTCTCGGGATTCCTGCGCTACGAGTTCGGCGATTTCTTCGGCGGCACCCGGCAGGAAGTGAGTTACATGGGGCGCGCCGAGGTCAACCAGCGTTTTTCCCTCGAGCCGAACATCAGCCTGAACTGGATCACCGTGCCGCAGGGTGACGTCCGGGCGACGGTGAGCCGGCTTCGCGCCACCTACACCGTCTCGCCCCGCAGCTTCCTGGGCGCGCTCGTCCAGTACAACTCGGCGGCGCAACTGATGTCCGCGAACGTCCGTTTCCGCTGGGAGTACTCGCCCGGTAGCGACCTGTTCGTGGTCTTCAGCACGAACCGCGACGGGGATGACGGGCTCTCCGGTCTCAGCGACCGGACGCTCGTCGTCAAGTTCACCCGCCTGTTCCGCTTCTGAAAGGGACTTCGGACCGGCTCCCGGGTTCCGCCGCCCCTCCCCCACGTCTCTCCCCGGTTCCGCGTCACGCCTCGTTCGGGAGAAGGGCTCGTTTTGCGGCGAGCCCAGGATCTCCGCTACCCCCGGAGGACGCTCGAAAGGGACGGAACCTTTCCGGTAGTCTGTTCGTCGGTTTCTAATTCCCATCGGTCTGATCGTCGGCTCCCGTGATTCGCTTTTCCTCGAGTGCCCGCAAGGCGTGGCGAGGCTCCGCTGCGGGGTTTTGCTTCCTGCTGGCTGGCGGTTCACTCGTTGCCGCGGGCGCCGAACGCACACCGGCGGAACCCGCCCCGCACCCCTTGGACCGGCGGGTCCAGAACACTCAGGACACTCAGGACGATCAGGATGATCAGGACGATCAGGATGATCAGGACGACCTGGCCCTTTCGCCCCGCGGCGCGGGCCGGCTCGCCGAACCGCAGCAGGTGCCCGTCAGCTCGGCGATGGCCGGGCGGATCCTTGGCCCGCCCGCTCCCGGGGCGGGGGAAGCGGTCAGCCGTGATGCCGACGGCCGGGTAACGCTCCGCGCGTTCCGCCTGGCCGAGCCGCTCACCGTGGACGGGGTGCTCGATGACCCGGTGTACGACCAGGTTCCGGCGGCAGAAGGATTCCTGCAGCAGGAACCCGACGAGGGTGCTCCGGTGTCGGAGTCCACGCGCGTCTGGGTGCTCTACGACGCGGACAGCCTCTACATCGCCGCCGAGCTGGAAGAGGACCACCCGGAGCGGCTGACGGCCGGCGAGATGCGTCGGGACCACCGAAACGTCGGCTGGAACGACAGCTTCTCGGTCATCCTCGACACCTTCTATGACCGGCGGAACGGCTTCTTGTTCCACACGAACTCCCTCGGCGCCCTGTTCGACGGCCAGGTGACCGACGAGCGGAACACGAACAGCGACTGGAACACCGTGTGGTGGGTGAAGACTCGTCAACTGGAGGACGGGTGGACGGTGGAGATCCGGATCCCGTTCCGCTCGCTCCGCTACGCGGCCGGCGGACCCCAGCTCTGGGGGATCAACTTCCGCCGCCTCATCAAGCACAAGAACGAACAGGTGTTCCTTACCCCGACGCCCCAGTCGTACAGCCGCACCGGGCTGCTGCGGCTCTCCAACGCCGCGACGCTCGTCGGTCTCGAGGCGCCCGCCGGATCCAGGCGGATGGAACTGAAGCCGTACGCGATCGGCTCGCAGAGCCACGTCCCCTTGAACGACGTACACAACGAGTGGTCGGGCGACATCGGCGGCGACTTCAAGTTCGGCGTCACCGACGGGCTGACCGCCGACGTGACCTGGAACACCGACTTCGCGCAGGTCGAAGACGACGAGAGCCAGGTCAATCTGAGCCGCTTCAGCCTGTTCTACCCGGAAAAGCGCGAGTTCTTCCTCGAGGGCCAGGGGGTCTTCGACTTTGGCGGCCGGCAGTCGCGCGGCTTCGGAGGCGGCTCCGACGCTCCCATCCCGTTCTTCAGCCGGACGATCGGCATCTCGGGCGGCAGCGCGGTTCCGATTCTCGGGGGCGGCCGGCTTCACGGCCGCACCGGCGCCTACACGATGGGCCTCATGAACATCCAGACCGGGGAAGTGGGCGGCCTTGATGTGGAGAGCACGAACTTCAGCGCCGTCCGGGTGAAGCGGGACATCCTTTCGCGCTCCAACATCGGGGTGATCGCCACCCACCGGAACGTCGGCGCCGGCGGCTCCGGGGCGAATTCGCTCTACGGCGTGGACGGGAACTTCGCCCCGACCGACAACATCCGCATCAACACGTTCTACATGGCGACGACCGAGCCCGGAGTCGAGAGCGGGCACCAGGCCGCCACCTACATGGGCCAGTTTCGCTACAACACCGATCTGATCGATGTCACCGCCGAGCGTCTCTATCTCGGTGAGGACTTCAACCCGGGGATGGGCTTCGTCCGCCGCCGGGATTTCACGAAGAACGCCGGAAGCCTCCAGTTCTCGCCGCGCCCCCGCGGCATCAAGGCCATCCGCCAGTTCGAGTTCAAGGCCGACGCGAAGAACTACGACCGCCCCGACGGTGAGATGGAGACCCGTGAGTACCAGTTCGACGCGCGAATCGTCTTCGAGAGCAGCGATCGCCTCATGTTCGACCACAGCGTGACCGAAGAGCGTCTCCTCGAGGGTTTCAACCTCTCGAGCGATGTCGGGATCCCGGCCGGCAACTATCGGTTCTCCCGGACCGGGGTCAGGGTGCGGATGGGATCCCATCGCTCCTTCTCGGGCATGTTCCGCTACGAGTTCGGTGACTTCTTCGGGGGCACCCGGCAACAGGTCAGTTATTGGGGACGCGCCGAGATGAACCAGCGCTTTTCCATCGAGCCGAACATCAGCCTCAACTGGATCGAGGTGCCCGGCGGCGAGGTACGGGCGCAGGTCAGCCGGCTCCGCGCCAGCTACACCGTCTCGCCCCGGAGCTTCCTGGGTGCGCTCGTCCAGTACAACTCGGCGGCACAGCTACTTTCCGCGAACGTGCGTTTCCGCTGGGAGTATTCACCGGGCAGCGATCTCTTTGTCGTCTTCAGCACGAACCGCGACGGGGATGACGGGCTCGCCGGGCTCAGCGACCGGGCGCTCGTCGTCAAGTTCACGCGCCTGTTCCGGTTCTAGCCGCTGCCAGCAGTTTCGAACCCCGGCTTCCGCCGTTCCGGCACCCTCCGGAACGCGTTGGGAAGGGGAGAACAATTCCGGTAAACTGAGCGTTGGTCTTCGAGTCTCCTCGCGCCGGGTTCGGCTGCCGTGCATCGTTTTTTCGTGACTTCCCGCAACGTTTTGGGAGCTGCCGTCGTGTGGCTTTCCTTTCTGCTGGCGGGAGTTCCCATGAGCGCCGCGCGGACACCGGCCGGGCCGGAAGGATCCGCTCCTTCACCGCCGGACGCGGGGCCAAACCTAAGGGTTGACCGGCGCGTCCAGGATGATGAGGACGATTTCGGGATGCCGAGCCGGGGCGCGGGACGGCTCGCCGAAAGCCAGCAGGCGTCCCTCAGTTCGGCCATGGCGGGCCGGATCCTCGGCCCCCCGGCGCCCGCGGCCGGGGAAGCCGTCAGCCGCGACGCCGACGGCCGGGTGACGCTGCGCGCGTTCCGGCTGGCCGAGCCGCTCACGGTGGACGGAGTGCTCGACGACCCGGTGTACGACCAGGTGCCGGCGGCGGACGGGTTCTTGCAGCAGGAGCCCGACGAGGGTGCTCCGGCGTCGGAGTCCACGCGCGTTTGGGTGCTCTACGACGCGGACAGCCTCTACATCGCCGCCGAGCTGGAAGAAGAACATCCGGAGCGTCTGATGGCCAGCGAGATGCGCCGCGACCACCGGAGCATCGGTTGGAACGACAGCTTCCAGATCGTTCTCGACACCTTCTACGACCGGCGGAACGGCTTCTTGTTCCACACGAACGCGCTGGGCGCCCTCTTCGACGCCCAGGTGACGGACGAACGGAACACCAACAGCGACTGGAACACCGTTTGGTGGGTGAAGAGCCAAGTGGTGGAAGAGGGGTGGACGGTGGAAATCCGGATCCCGTTCCGTTCACTCCGCTACGCCGCCGGCGGAGCCCAGCTCTGGGGGATCAATTTCCAGCGCAACATCAAGCACAAGAACGAGAAGGTGTTCTTCACCCCGACGCCCCAGGCGTACAACCGGGACGGGCTGGTGCGGCTGTCGAACGCGGCGACGCTGGTGGGTCTCGAGGCCCCGGCCGGCTCGCGGCGGATGGAGCTGAAGCCCTATGCGATCGGCTCCCAGACGCACGCTCCCCTGAGGGACATCAACAACGAGTGGTCCGGCGACGTCGGCGGCGACTTCAAGTTCGGCGTCACCGACGGGCTCACCGCCGACCTCACCTGGAACACCGACTTCGCGCAGGTGGAGGACGACGAGAGCCAGGTCAACCTGAGCCGCTTCAGCCTGTTCTACCCGGAAAAGCGCGAGTTCTTCCTTGAGGGGCAGGGGGTGTTCGACTTCGGAGGCCGGCAGACCCGGGCGTTCGGGGGTGGGGGGCCGTCCGACGCTCCCATCCCGTTCTTCAGCCGGGCGATCGGCATCTCGGGCGGCAGCTCGGTGCCGATTCTCGGGGGTGCGCGCCTCCACGGCCGCACCGGCGCCTACACGATGGGCCTCATGAACATCCAGACCGGGGAAACGGCCGGTCTGGACGTGGAGAGCACGAACTTCAGCGCCTTCCGAATGAAGCGCGACCTCTTTTCTCGCTCCAACATCGGGGTCATCGCCACCCACCGGAACGTCGGCGCCCAAGGCCCGGGCTCGAATTCGCTCTACGGGGTGGACGGCAACTTCAACCCCAGCGACAACATCCGGATCAACACCTTCTACATGGCGACGAGCGAGCCGGGAGTCGAAACCGGGCACCAGGCGGCCAGCTACATGGGCCAATTCAACTACGACACCGACCTGATCGACCTGACCGCGGAGCGCCTCTACCTGGGTGAGGACTTCAATCCCGGCATGGGGTTTGTCCGCCGGCGGGATTTCACGAAGAACGGCGCCAGCTTCCAGTTGTCCCCCCGTCCCCGCGGCATCGAGGCGATCCGGCAGTTCGAGTTGAAGTTCCAAGCCAACAACTATGACCGTCTCGACGGCGAGATGGAGACGCGGGAGTACAAGTTCGAAGGAAAGGCCATCCTCGAGAGTAGCGACCGTCTCATCGTGGATCACACCATGACCGAAGAGCGCCTGCTCGACGGTTTCGACCTCTCCACCGAGGTCGCGGTTCCCGCCGGCAACTACCGCTTCAACCGTACCGGGCTCCGCCTCTGGCTGGGAACCCACCGTTCGTTCTCGGGGTACTTCCGCTACGAGTTTGGTGACTTCTTCGGCGGCACCCGCCGGGAGGTGAGCTACTGGGGACGCGCCGAGGTGAACCAGCGGCTGTCCATGGAGCCGAACATCAGCCTCAACTGGATCGAGGTGCCCGGAGGCGAGGTGCAGGCGCAGGTCAGCAGCCTCCGCGCCACCTACACCGTCTCCCCCCGCAGTTTCCTGGGCGCGCTCGTCCAGTACAACTCGGCGGCGCAACTGATGTCCGCCAACGTCCGTTTCCGCTGGGAATACTCGCCGGGCAGCGACGTGTTTGTCGTCTTCAGCACGAACCGCGACGGGGACGACGGACTCGCCGGGCTGACCGATCGGGCGCTGGTCGTCAAGTTCACCCGCCTGTTCCGATTCTGACGCGGCGTCACCGGCCGTGCGCAGCCGGGCCCCCCACCGTGAGAACTGGCCCCACCGGGAGAACTGGGGCTCGCCGCCCTCGGTGCTCACGCCACTTTGTCCACCGGCTGCTAGCCGTCGGACTGCTCTTGGCCCCGGCTACTGCGCTGCCGGCGGCGCCGGTGCGGCCCGCGCCGGTGCAGCCCCCCCAGGCCGAGAGCCCTCCCCAGGAGCCACCTGCCCGGGCTCAAGAGCCGGCCCCCGTGATCCACGGTCCCGCGCCGCCGGACCCCCCGGCGATGATCCGGCGGGACGACCAGGGTGGCGCCACCATTCGGGCCGTCCGCCTCCAAGAGCCGCTCGACTTCGACGGCCGCCTCGATGAAGCCATCTACGAGCAGGTTCCCGGAATCAGCGATTTCATCCAGACCGAGCCGCTCGAAGGAGCACCGGCCACCGAAAAGACCGAGGTCTGGGTCTTTTTCGACGACGAGGCGATCTACATCGCCGGACGCTGCTGGGACACCCAACCCCACCGGATCGTGGCCACCGAACTCCGGCGCGACCACGGGAGCATCTGGCTCAACCAGCACCTGGCCGTCACCTTCGACACCTTCTACGATCGCCGGAACGCCTTCATCTTTTACCTGAACCCCCTGGGCGGGTTCTTCGACGGCCTCATCACGGACGAACGGAACTTCAACCGCGACTGGACCGCGGTATGGGATTCCCGGACCGCGCGTTTCGAGGGCGGCTGGACGACCGAACTGCGGTTTCCGTTCAAGACCCTCCGCTACCCCGCCGCGGGCCCACAGGTCTGGGGCATCAACTTCCGCCGGGTCGTCCGCTGGAAGAACGAAATCTCCTACCTGACCCGGCTCCCGGCCGCCCTCGGGATCTGGTCGATCACCAAGGTGAGTTCCTATGCGACCCTGGTCGGCCTCGAGGCGCCGCCCAGCTCCCGGACCATAGAGGTGAAGCCGTACCTCACGGGTGACGCCGCCGGGGCCCAGGTCGAGAGCGGCGCCCTCGACCGGGACTTCGGGGGCGATTTCGGGGTGGACGCCAAGGTCGGGATCACCAGCGGGCTGACTGCCGATCTGACCTGGAACACCGACTTCGCGCAGGTCGAGGCGGACGCCCAACAGATCAACCTGACCCGTTTCAGCCTGTTCTTCCCCGAAAAGCGCGAGTTCTTTCTCGAAGGGCAGGGGCTCTTCGCCTTCGGGACCTCGGAGCGCACCCCGCGCGCCTCGAGCCGCAGGTTCGGGGCGCCGAGCAGCGTCCCGCTCCTCTTCTTCAGCCGCCGGATCGGAATCGCCGGAAACCAGGTGGCGCCGATTCGTGGCGGCGCCCGGGTGACGGGAAAACTCGGCGCCTTCGGCGTCGGTGCGCTCGCGGTCCGTAGCGGCGAGAGCGTCGCCGCGGGCGTCCCGGAAACTGACTTCTCGGTATTCCGGCTGAAGCGGGACATCCTGGGCCGCAGCACCGTCGGGGTGATGGGCACCTACCGCTCGGGCACCGGAGACGGCCGGGGGAGCAACGCCGCCTACGGGATGGACGCGCGTTTCGGGTTCTACGAGAACCTCGACATCCGCAGCTACGCGGCCTGGACGCAGAACGAACACGACGACCGGACCGGCATGAGCTACCGGGGCCAGCTCGACTACCAGGCCGACCGTTACGGACTCCAATTCGAGCGGCTGGTGGTCGGCGAGGGCTTCGATCCCGGGCTCGGCTTCCTGCGCCGCCGGGACTTCCAGCGCAACTACGCGGAGGCGCGCTTCAGTCCCCGGCCGCGCTCGATCTCCTGGCTGCGGAAGATCGGTGGGACCGGCAGTCTCGACTACACCACGGACAACGACGGGAATCTGGAAACCCGGATCTTCGCGCTCCGGTCCGACGTCGAGTTGGAGAACGGGGACAGCGCCCAGTTCCAGTTGGCCCGGAACCGGGAGGTGCTTCACGAGGAATTCCGGCTGGCCGGCGACCTTGCGGTGGCCGCCGGGGCCCACGACTTCGACTACGCCAGCCTTAGCTACCGGGCCGGGCCCCAGCGGCCGATCTCGGGGACCTTCGCCTATCAGCAGGGCGGGTTCTTCTCGGGGACCCGGCGCGAACTCGCCTGGCGCGGCCGGCTCGAGGTCATTCCCCACCTCATCGTCGAGCCCATCATCTCTCTGAACTGGATCGCCCTTCCGGACGGCGATTACGACACCCGGCTGGTCGCTTCGCGAATCAACTACAACCTTTCTCCCCGGAGCTTTCTTGCCGCATTCCTCCAGTACAACACCGCCGCGAACAGCCTTTCGACGAATATCAGGTTCCGCTGGGAGTATCAGCCGGGCAGCGACATCTATCTCGTCTACAACTCGGTCCGCGACACCCTGATGCCCGGCTATCCCGAACTCGACACGCAGGCGTTCATCGTCAAGTTCACGCGTCTCTTCCGCTTCTGACCCGCTTGGGAGCGCCGGCCAGTCCTCCTGATGGGAACCTCAGGCCGCGAAACCCGCGCGTAGCCGATCTGCGTAGAGCGCGCGGATGCCCGGGAACGCCGGTGTTTACACCGGCACGCGGCCCGCAGGGCCGCAGAGCGCGTAGACCTACCCAGCCGCTTGGCGTGGATGCCGGGAGCGTCGCACTGACCTGCCAAGGACGGAGCCCGATCCGCGATGGCTTCGTCACGTTCGGTTCGTGGCGGTGGCGCGCCCGGCTGGCTGGACCAAAGCGATGCAACTTGCGAAATCTGACTGATGTGTGTAGCGTAACAGGCGACACACCACAGGCCGCCCTATGTCTACCCCATCGACCCAACGAGACCACCCAGGCATCTGGATCCGCCAGAATGTTCTGCCCTCGGGGATGACGGTGACCGACGCCGCCAAGCGCTTGGGGATTGGCCGGCCGGCACTTTCCAATCTCCTGAACGGGCGCGCGGCTCTCAGTCAGCAGATGGTTCAGCGGCTGGCTCGGACCTTTGGCGCGGACGCTGCGGCGCTGCTCGAGCTGCAAGCTCGATACGACGTTGGGACGACGGCTCGAGAGCGTCAGCCAGTTGCTGGAACCTCGTTCGCTCCGTCTGTGACCACGATCAGGGCGGCGGAGATTGAGAACTGGGCGAACCGCATCGAAGCCCGCCAGCGCCTCGCCGTGTTGTTGCGGAAGTTGATCCACGGTACCGGGAACGAGCTTCCGCGGGTGGATTTCCCAGGCTTCGACTCCGCGGAGCGGCGCGGGTGGGACGGTTGGGTGGAGACCTCCGCCCCAACGGCCTGGATCCCCGATGGGGATTCGGGATGGGAATTCGGGTGTGCCCGGAACCCAGAGAAAAAGGCGAACCAGGATTTCGACAATCGCAGGGTGGTCCCCGACGGCGAGAAGCAGCAGCTCACGTTCGTCTTCGTGACGCCGCGCAAGTGGGCGGGCAAGGGGAATTGGGAGTCCGCGAAAAAGCGCCTCGGCCTCTGGAAGGACGTGCGCGCCTATGATGCGGACGATCTGGAACAGTGGATCGAGCTGTGCGTTCCGGCCCAGGTCTGGTTCGCCGAACAACTCGAACGACCGGTGACCGGGTTCCTGTCCCTGGATGAGTACTGGCGCCGATGGGCTGAGGCTACCGACCCGCCAATGCCGCGCGCGCTGTTCGGGCCGACCGCCGCGGAGCACTCGGGTCTGTTTCGAGAGTGGCTGGAGAATCCGGGCGGACGACGGTTCACGATTGCCGCAGACTCCCGTGCGGAGGTGGTCGCCTTGGTGGCGTGTCTCATGGACCAGATCGAGAACCATGAACTCGTGCACCGCGGGATCGTCTTCGAGACGTCCGACGCGGTCCAGCGCCTCGCGTCCAGCACCCGTGGGGCGTTCGTCGCCGTCGCCGCGACCCCCGAAGCGGAACGGGCGTTCCAGGAATTGCCCAGGACGCTGCACTGTGTGGTCCCTGTGCCGCGCAACAGAGTTACTTCTTTGCAGAACGTTCCGGACATCTCGTTGCGCCTCCTCGGTTACAAGGAGTTCGTTGCGGCGCTCGCCATGGACTTGTCGCACGACGAAGCCGTGAGACTGGGACGCGATTCGGGCCGCTCGCCGACGGTACTGCGAAGACGCCTCTCTCCCTTGCCCGAGGTTTCACAGCCCGAATGGGCCGGCGCCAAGACGGCCAGGGTTCTGGCGCCGCTATCCCTCGCCGGCGCTTGGAACACGGCCTCCGAAGCGGACCGCAAGGCCATTTCTCGCCTTGCGGAATGTGGTCATGAGCACACGGAGGCCTATGTTGCGGAAGCGTTGGTTTACGACGATCCTCCGGTCTGGTCGGTGGGGAGTTATCGGGGTGTCGTCTCCCGGCTGGATTCTTTCTTCGCTACGGTCTCGTACTGGACGCCTGGACTCCTGGATCGCTTCTTTGGGGTTGCGGCGGACGTCCTTTCCGAACGGGACCCAGCACTCGGCCTTCCGGAAGAGGAACAGTGGATGGCCGCGCTCTACGACAAGGAGCGAGTTCACTCCGACGCCCTGAGGAACGGGCTCCGCGAGGCTCTGGTGATTCTGGCGGTCCACGGAGGCCGCCATCTGGACCGACGGCTCGGCGCAAACGTCCGCGGGCGTGTCGAGTCAGTGGTGGGTAGTCTGTTGCGGCCCCTTGACCTGGATCGGCTCCGTTCCCACGAGGCGGACCTCCCGGATCTGGCGGAGGCAACACCGGAGGTGTTCTTGGAGGTCATAGAGGAGGATCTCCGTTCTGACGGCCCGGTCGTGGGGGCACTAATGCGACCGGCAGACTCCAGCGTCCTGACACACGGCGGTTCGCGCGCCAGTTTGCTCTGGGCTTTGGAACGACTTGCGTGGGATCCGGAGCACTACCGCCGCGTCGTCGAGATCCTGGCCCGCCTCGGTGAAAAAGAGATTGATGACAACGGAGCGAACACCCCGAAGTCCAGCCTCACGGTGTTGTTCCACGCCCTCCTACCGCAGACCACGGCCCCGGTGTCCGACCGGATCAACGCGCTGCGGGCTATCGCGCGGGACTGGCCAGAGGTCGGATGGTCCGTGGCTCTCGCCACCCAACTCCACCAGCGGATCGGATTCCTTATGCCGTCCCAGCGCCCGATGTGGCGAGGCGACGCTTCCGCCTACTTGAACGCCGTCTCACGGGAGGAGGCACAGGATTTCCTGCGGGCTGCGCGGTCCGTCTGTCTCGATTGGCCCCACCAGGACCACCGCACGCTCGGGGATCTCGTGGATCACTTCGCGCACTGGGGGACCGAGGAGCGCGACCGGGTCTTCCAACTGATCGAGGGCTGGCAGGCGACTTGTCCCACTGAGTTTGAGCGGGCGGCTCTATGGGAGCGGGTTCGGGCTGTGCGACGGACTCTGGAAGCCGAGCAGCCCGTCATGTCCTCCTCACTGGCCACGCTGCTGGACCAGCTTGCGCCCGAGGATCCAGTAGCCGCCAGTTTGTGGCTGTTCAAGTCCGAATGGGGTCCTGTTCACGAAGTGGCCGACGAGTTGGACGACGACGATGAGGCGGAACAAGTGGTCGCCGAGCGGCGACTCGCTGCGCTGCTTCGCATCTACGACGAGGGCGGCGCCTCCGGAATCGAAACTCTGCTGGACACAACACGTGCCCACCAAGTCGTCGGCAGCCTGCTTCCAGAAGTTCTGAGGACTCCGGCCGAAAGGGAAGCGTTCGTGATGCAGTGTCTGAACGAACGCGAGGTGGTCCAAGCAGACGCGAAGGAGACCCTGCTACGAGCCTTCGTGTGGAAGCTCGAATCGCCGGTGATTGACCTGTTGTGGCGCAATGTTGTGGCGTGCGATGACCCGCAGAAGCAGCAATGTTTCCTCCGGTGCCTACCGTACAAGCAAGCAGCACGCCTGCTGGAAGAAACCACGGGAGACATCTCTTCGACGTATTGGCGTGAGTTCAAGCCAAGTCGGTACCACTCCGCCGCCGAGAAGAACGAACTGATCGCCCGACTCTTGGAAGCAGACCGACCGCACACAGCCTTCGGCGTCGTTCGCGCCAACTGGGACAAGATCCATTCGTCGCAACTGACGCGGCTGTTGAAGGCCATTGGCGACACCGAAGTGGCCTCCCAGGAGACGCGGACGATCGGCTCCGACGTGTGTCGCGCGTTCCAATCCCTCGCTGGACGGCCCGACGTCGTCGATGAGGAGAAGGCGTGGCTCGAGTTGAGGTTCTTTGGAGTCCTTCAGCACCGGTATCCGATGAAGAGTTTGGCTCGACGCATGGCCGCCTCCCCGGACATCTTCGTTGAGGCTGTTGCCCGCTGTTTTGGACGAGCAGACGACGGCGAGGACCCTCCCCAGCTTCGATCCGGCGACACCGAGTACCGACGAGGGCTAGCGAATACGGCGTTCCAGATTCTCGAGTGGTTTGAGAGCCTTCCGGGAGCCAACGACGGGGGCTCAATCGAGATCGAAACGCTGAAGAGGTGGATGGGCGAGGCCCGCTCCATGCTCCGCGACCTGGGTCGAGCCGAGATCGGCGACCAGAGGATCGGGAGGCTGCTAGCCAAGGCCGGGCAGGATACGTCCGGCGTCTGGCCTCGCCGGGAGATTTGTGTGACGCTGGAGGGTATCGCGACACAGGATCTCCGGATCGGATTTGTGGCCGGCGGTCTGGCCAAGCGCGGCGTCTGGACCCGCGATCCTGAAGAAGGAGGCGGTCAGGAGCGGGATCTGGCCGCAAGGTACCGGGCCTGGGCGGCATCGGCTGCTCCCGAGTTCCCGTTCGTCGTGCGGGCGCTTCGGGAGATTGCCAATCACTACGACCAACAGGCCGTGCGAATGGATACGCGCGGTGAATTGCAGTGGCGCGGCGTGGAGTGAGCGTCAGGATGGCCCAACTGGCACACATCGAAGCAATTGAGCGGCGCCTCTGGTCGGCAGCCGACATGTTGCGGGCGAATTCCGGGCTTGCGAGCAACGAGTATTGCCTGCCGGTCATGGGGCTCGTGTTCCTGCGGCACGCCTACAGCCGGTACCTCGCCATCAAGCCCGACGTTCAGGTCGCCCTGCCGACGCGGGGAGGAAAGCGGCGGCCGGCGGCGCAGTTCGACCACTTGGAGGCGCTACCTGACGATAGGGACCGGGCCAAGGCGATCATCGCGGCGATGGAATCCATCGAGCGCGACTACGAGAGTCTGCGCGGAGCGCTTCCCAAGGAGGAATACCGGAAACTCGACAACGACGTCCTCGGGGACCTGCTCCGGACCCTGAATCCTGACGAGTTGAAGCGGGTGTCCGGTGACGTGTTCGGACGGATCTACGAGTACTTCCTGACCCGGTTCGCGGACCAGAAGGCCCACGACGACGGAGAGTTCTTCACCCCGGTGTCGCTGGTTTCCTTCGTCGCGCACGCGCTGGAGCCCGACCGGGGCGTGGTCCTCGATCCGGCGAGCGGCTCGGGCGGCATGTTCGTCCAGAGCGCCCGCACCGTGACCGAGCGCGGCGAGAATCCCACGGAGCGATTGACGTTTCGCGGCATTGAGAAGAACGACACCACGATCCGGCTCGCGGCGACCATCAAGCGGAACTTCGAGGCTCTGGAACTGTGACTGAACGAAAGTCCATGGGACGCCGCCGCGCGGACGCTTCGATCCCTACGCCGCCGGGCAGGGGATCCTTGCCTGCGGACTACGCCGCCCTGCTCGGTGAACTCAAGGAGCGCATCCGCGCGGAACGTGTGCGCGTCGTGCTGGCCGCCAACGAGGCGATGGTGCTGCTCTACTGGGATATCGGCAGGGCGATCCTCGCGCGCCAGAAGCGGGAAGGCTGGGGCGCCGGGATCATCGACCGCCTTTCGCACGATCTCCGCGAGGAGTTTCCGGACATGCTGGGATTCTCGCCCCGTAACCTGAGGTACATGCGCGCCTTCGCCGCTGCCTGGCCCGAACGTGAAATCGTGCAACGCACCGTTGCACAAATCCCCTGGCGCAGCAATCTGGCGCTGCTGCACAAACTGGACGCCCCGGAGACGCGCATCTGGTACGCGCGCAAGGCCATTGAGCAGGGCTGGAGCCGGGAGCTACTCGAGTTGCAGATCGGCGCGCAACTGCACGAGCGTCAGGGCAGCGCCGTCACCAACTTCCCCCGGACGCTGCCGCCTGACGAGTCCGATCTGGCCACGCAGGCGTTCAAGGACCCGTACCTGTTCGACTTCCTCGGAACCGCGAAGCCGCGCACGGAACGGGAGCTCGAGCAGGGTCTCGTGGACCATATCCAGCGCTTCCTGCTGGAAATGGGGGCCGGATTCGCCTTTGTGGGCCGTCAGGTGCTTCTGGAGGTCGGCGACAGCGACTTTCGCGTGGACCTGCTCTTCTACCACCTGCAACTGCGCCGGTACGTCGTGATCGAGCTCAAGGCAGCCCCGTTCAGCCCCGCCTTCGTTGGCCAGATGAACCTGTACCTCTCCGCTGTCGACGACCTGATGCGCCACCCAGACGACGCGCCCACCATTGGCCTGCTGCTCTGCAAGGGCAAGGACCGGTTGGTCGTGGAGTACGCCCTGCGCGATCTCGCCAAACCTCTTGGCGTCGCGGATTGGGAGACCCGCCTGGTCAAGATCCTTCCGGACGATCTGAAGGGAAGTCTGCCGACCATTGATGAAATCGAGGCGGAACTCAAAGAGTCGGATGGAGAAGATCGATGAGACCAATGTGGTCGAGCTATCCGCTAGTTACTCCCACGATACGCCACCCCTTTCTCACGACGTCACCCACTTTCGGCTATAGCTCCTTCCGGCACGTCTTCCGCGTGTACCCGGTAGTGCCCTCTCCGTTTTACGAGAGCGACGCCGCATAGGCCGGCGGCAATGACGGCTTGCCGGGCGGCGGCCTTTGTTCCGGCCCGGCGGCCATCACGGTTGAGGCCATCTTTGCCTAAGCGAAGTCAGCGGTCCTCCCCGTTCCCGGCGGCGACGGTCAGGGCAACGACTGCATCAATGACTTACCCTGATTTCGTCCTGGTCCTTTGGTCGGCACGGCCGGCCGTCGGCCCGCCTCCTCGCGAATAGCTGCCCTCCCGTACAGTGCGGCGCTCCAAACCCACGTCAAGCAGCGAGCCCGGGACCCACCGACCGGCCGCAGACCTCGACGTAGAGTTCCGGCATCCCGGTTTCGCGCCCTTGTCCCGCTCTGCGTATCGTGCCGTTTTCGCAGGCGCCGTCCTGATCGCGCCGGACTTGCTGTGGGGGCAATCCGGAGACCCCGGGGAGCGCCAGGACGGGCAGCGCTCGGCGCCGGCGCCCACCTTCGCGGTGCGCGGACCCGCTCCCCCCGACCTCCCCGAGATGGTCCGCCGCGACGAGGCCGGCGGGGCCACCATGCGCGCCACCCGTCTCACCGAGCCGTTCGAACTGGACGGCCGCCTTGACGACGCCATCTACGACCGGGTGCCCGGGGTGGGCGGTTTCATCCAGGCGCTGCCCCTCGAAGGCGAACCGGCCACCGAGCCGACCGACGTCTGGGTCTTCTACGACGACGAAGCGGTGTACATCGCCGGCAGGTGCTGGGACAGCCAGCCCCACCGCATGGTGGCGACCGAGATGCGCCGGGACAACTTCGGCATCTTCAACAACGAGAATCTCGCGGTCATCCTGGACACCTTCTACGACCGCCGGAACGCCTTCTTCTTCTACATGAACCCGATCGGCGGGTTCTTCGACGGCCTCATCGCGGACGAGAACCCCCCCAACCGGGACTGGACCGCGGTCTGGGACTCCCGGGCGGCCCTGTTCGAAAACGGCTGGACCATGGAGATGCGGATCCCGTTCAAGACGTTGCGCTACGCGAGCGGAGGCCCCCAGGTCTGGGGGATCAACTTCCGCCGCATCGTGCGCTGGAAGAACGAGCTGTCCTTCCTCACCCGGGTCCCCGCGGCCCTCGGACCCCGTGCCATCACCAAGATCAGTTCGGCGGGAACGCTCGTCGGCCTGGAGGCGCCCACCAGTTCCCGGACCGTCGAGGTGAAGCCCTACCTCATCGGGGACGCCGCCGGAATCCGCGCCGACGCCGGCGGGCTGGAACGGGACTACGGCGGCGACTTCGGGGTGGACGCCAAGGTCGGGATCACCAGCGGCCTCATCGCCGACCTCACCTGGAACACCGACTTCGCCCAGGTGGAGGCCGATACCCAGCAGATCAACCTTACCCGCTTCAGCCTCTTCTTTCCCGAGAAGCGGGAGTTCTTCCTCGAAGGGCAGGGGACCTTCAGCTTCGGCACTTCGAGCCGCAGCCCTCCCGCGGGATCGACGCGCAGCTTCGGCCCGCCCAGCAGCACCCCGGTGCTCTTCTTCAGCCGCCAGATCGGGATCGCCGGCGGTCAGGTGGTGCCCGTCCTCGGCGGGGGACGGGTGACCGGCAAGCTCGGCGACTTCGGGGTCGGGGCGCTCGCCATCCGCACCGGAGGGAACAACGCTGCGGGTGCCCCGGAGACCGACTTCTCGGTCCTGCGGCTGAAGCGGGACATCCTGAACCGCAGCACCGTGGGCGTCATGGGCACCTACCGCTCCCACACCGCCAGCGGGCTGGGACGGAACTTCGCCTATGGGATGGACGCCCGCTTCGGGTTCTTCGAAAACCTCACCATCCAGTCCTACGCCGCCTGGACCCAGAACGAACTCGAGGACGGGACCGGGATGAGCTACCTGGGTCAGCTCGAATACAACGGCGACCGGTACGGGCTGAAGACGGAACGGCTCGTGGTCGGAGACGGCTTCGATCCCGGCATCGGGTTCCTGCGCCGCCGGGATTTCCAGCGCAACTACGCGGAGGCGCGCTTCAGCCCCCGGCCGCATTCGATCTCCTGGCTGCGCCAGATCGGCTGGACCGGCAGCATCGACTACACCACCGACAACGAGGCGGTCCTCGAGACCCGGATCCTCCAACTTCGAACGGAGGTCGAACTCGAAAACGGGGACCGGCTGAACGTGGACGCCGCCCGGAACCACGAGGTTCTCAGCGAAGAGTTCGTCCTGGACGCTGACGAAGGGATCGGCGTGGGGGTGGGTCCTTACGACTTCGACCACCTCAGGGTCGCCTACCAGGCGGGGCCGCAGCGTCCCATCTCGGGCAACTTCGCCTACCAGCGGGGGGGCTTCTTCTCCGGGACGCGCCGCGAGGCAGTGTGGCGCGGACGGGTCGAGGTGACGACGCGCTTCTCCCTCGAGCCCACCCTCTCGATGAACTGGATCGACCTCCCGACCGGCGAGTACGACACCAACCTGATCGCGTCCCGGGTCAACTACACGCTTTCGCCGCGCAGCTTTCTCGCAGCGTTCCTCCAGTACAACACCGCCGCGAACAACCTCTCGACGAACGTCCGCTTCCGTTGGGAGTACGAACCGGGCAGCGACCTCTACGTCGTCTACTACTCGCTGCGGGACACCCTGGCGCCGGGCTACCCCGAACTGAACACCCAGTCGTTCATCGTCAAGTTCACGCGTCTCTTCCGGTTCTGACAGCCTCTAAAGTTCCGCCCACTCCCGAGTTCTTTCTCTTGTTCCGCCACGCGTTCCGCTCTGCCCTCGTCGGCGTCGCCCTGATCGCTCCGGCCTCCTTGTGGGCGCAGTCCGCCCAGCCCGATGAACCCCGGGACGGCCAGGATTCGGCGCCGGAACCTGCCTCCGTGGTGCGCGGCCCTGCGCCGCCCGACCTCCCCGAAATGGTCCGGCGCGACGAGGCCGGCGGCGCCACCATGCGCGCCACCCGCCTCCAGGGGCCCTTCGATCTCGACGGCCGTCTCGACGACGCCATCTACGACCGCGTGCCCGGCGTGGGCGGGTTCATCCAGGCCGTGCCCCTCGAAGGCGAGCCGGCGAGCGAGGCGACGGAAGTCTGGGTCTTCTACGACGACGACACGCTCTACGTCGCCGGCCGCTGCTGGGACAGCCAGCCCGACCGGATGGTGGCGAACGAGATGCGCCGGGACCACTTCGGCATCCACAACAACGAGAACCTGGCGGTCATCCTGGACACCTTCTACGATCGCCGGAACGCGTTCTTCTTCTACCTGAATCCGATCGGCGGGTTCTTCGACGGCCTCATCACGAACGAGTTGAACGTGAACCGCGACTGGACCGCGGTCTGGGACTCGCGGGCGGCCCGGTTCGAAAACGGCTGGACCATGGAGATGGCGATCCCGTTCAAGACCCTGCGCTACGCCGGCGGCGGTCCCCAGGTCTGGGGGATCAACTTCCGCCGCATCGTGCGCTGGAAGAACGAGATGTCCTATCTGACCGCGGTTCCGGCCGCGCTCGGACCCCGGGCCATCACCAAGATCAGCTCGGCGGGCACCCTGGTGGGGGTCGAAGCGCCGGCCAGTTCCCGTACTGTGGAAGTCAAGCCGTACCTTATCGGTGACGGCGCCGGTTCCCGCACCGGCAGCGGCTCGCTCGAAAGGGAGTACGGCGGCGACTACGGGGTGGATGCCAAGGTCGGGATCACCAGCGGGCTCACCGCCGACCTCACCTGGAACACCGATTTCGCCCAGGTGGAGGCGGATGCCCAGCAAATCAACCTCACCCGTTTCAGCCTCTTCTTCCCGGAAAAGCGGGAGTTCTTTCTGGAGGGGCAGGGGATCTTCAGCTTCGGCACCGCGTCGCGGGCGCCGCCGTCCGGATCCACGCGCAGCTTCGGCCAGCCAAGCAGCACTCCGGTGCTCTTTTTCAGCCGTCAGGTCGGGATTGCCGACGGCCAGGCAGTGCCGATCCTGGGTGGCGGGCGGGTGACCGGAAAGCTCGGCGACTACAGCGTCGGAGCGCTCGCCATCCGCAGCGGCGCGAGCAGCGTCGCGGGCGCCCCGGAGACCGATTTCTCGGTCCTGCGGCTGACGCGCGACATCCTGAACCGCAGCACGGTGGGCGTGATCGGGACCTACCGCTCAAACACCGCCAGCGGGCTGGGGCGGAACCTTGCCTGGGGGATGGACGCCCGGTTCGGATTCTTTGAGAATCTCGACATCCAGACCTACGCCGCTTGGACACAGAACGAACTCGAAGACAAGACCGGAATCAGCTATCTGGGCCAGCTCGACTACAACGGTGACCGGTACGGGCTCAAGGCCGAACGGCTCGCGGTCGGGGACGGATTCGATCCCGGGATCGGGTTCCTGCGCCGCCGGGACTTCCGGCGCAACTACGCCGAGGCCCGCTTCAGCCCCCGGCCGCACTCGATCTCCTGGCTCCGCAAGATCGGCTGGACCGGCAGCCTCGACTACACCACCGATAACGTGGGGAATCTCGAGACCCGGATCTTCTCGTTGCGCACCAACGTCGAACTCGAAAACGGGGACCGGTTGAATCTGAACGCCGCCCGGAACCGGGAGGTCCTGAGCGAAGAGTTCCTGCTGGATGCGGACGAAGGGATCGGCGTGGGGGTGGGCGCCTACGACTTCGACCACGTCCGGGTCAGCTACCAGGGGGGGCCGCAGCGTCGGATCTCGGGGAACTTCGCCTATCAGCAGGGGGGCTTCTTCTCCGGGACCCGCCGGGAGGCGGCGTGGCGCGGACGCGTGGAACTCACGACGCGCTTCTCCCTCGAGCCCGCCGTTTCGCTGAACCGGATCGCGCTCCCGACGGGCGACTACGACACCGGCCTGCTCGCGTCCCGGATCAACTACACGCTCTCGCCCCGCAGCTTCCTCGCGGCTTATTTCCAGTACAACACCGCCGCGAACCGCCTCTCGACGAACATCCGTTTCCGCTGGGAGTACGAGCCGGGGAGCGACTTCTTCGTCGTCTACAACTCGCTGCGGGACACGCTCGTGCCCGGGTATCCCGAGTTGAACACGCAGTCACTCATCGCCAAGTTCACGCGGCTCTTCCGGTTCTAGCCCGCATTCTTCGGCCGGCCCGGTGGCGCGTCCGACAGCCATGGCCGACATCGTCCCCCGAGGGCGGACGATCCGGTTCGCCCGCTCCGCCCGTGCGCTGTGCATCCGACGAATCGGGTCGCGACTTGTCGCCTGACAGGCGACGGCCTACAATCAGCCGTTGATCGCATCGTTCCGCCACCGCGGCCTGCAGGCGCTCTACGAGGGCAGGACCGCGCGGCGGGTCGGACCGGAGCATGTGCACAAATTACGGGACATCCTGGCGGCGCTCGATCAGTAGTCGCGGGCCGGAGGGCATGAATCTGCCCGGGTTCCGGTTGCACGCGCTCAAGGGACCCCTGAAAGGACACCACGCGGTGTCGGTGTCCGGCAACTGGCGGGTGACCTTCCGATTCGAGGACGGCGCGGCGGTCGATGTGGACTTCGTGGACTATCACTGAGGAGAAGACGATCATGGCCATGCACAATCCGCCGCATCCGGGCGGCATCGTGAAGAGGCAGTGTCTCGAACCCTTGGGTCTGACCGTGACCCGCGCCGCCGAGGGTCTGGGCGTCACCCGGCAGGCGCTCTCGGAGTTGCTGAACGGGCGAACGGGGATCTCGGTGGAGATGGCGATCCGCCTTTCGAAAGCCTTTGGTTCGACACCCGAAACCTGGCTGGGGATGCAGATGGCCTACGATCTCTGGCAGGCTCGGGGTCGCGCCGGAGAGATCGCGGTCGAGCGCTTCGTGGCAGCCTGATCCGACCGGCACCCGGCCCGCAGGACCGCTGCGGTGACATCGTAAGTCATTGAATATTTTGATTGTTATACGCGATCTACAACAGTGGACAGCACATGTCGAAGCGCCCGGAACGGCACACCTAACGTCGCCAGCGCTTTAGGCGTTCCGGCTTCACCTCAACGTAGTCAGCCAGATTCTGACCGTCGTTGATCCCCCCGCTCCAGTTCTCGTTCCCCGCCTCCTTTGCGATCTGGGGCGGGGTGGTCCCGCTTCTTCGGATGTCCTCCGCGAAGATGATCCCGAACAGGTGAGTCATCGCCGAAACGCGGCGGTCAGGCTCCCCCGCTCGCCTCATCTCCAGCAGTTTGTCAACAAGATGACGCTTCTCCATGGCTGCTCCTCCCTTGCCTTCCTTCGCATGTTCCTCACTGTCACGATCCATCCTTGGCTTCACCAAGGCGACGCGCAGAATATCCAGGATCGACGCCAACCATGTGGCTAGCCGGGATTTGACATAGGCGGCCAGTAGCCGGCGAAACACACGTCGCAAGCCCTGCATGCACTCATTCCCCCGCTCGCCGCGCCTTGTCCCATGCCGCGAATTCCGCGGGGTGCCGCCGCCCGTAGCTTTTCCAGCGCCCGCTTCCGCGCCTCCCAGACTGTGTCCCGCTTCGCGCGCGCCATGTCGAACGCGCGGGTGGTATCCGTCTCTGTCGCGTCCACGTCCTCGTTGCGCGCCAGGATCACGATCTCCCGCACCATTTCCCCGGCGGCCTCCAGCGCTGCGTTTAGCCCCTCCAGAGCTGCGAACTCCGCTGGAGCAGCCGCGCGAAGTGCTTCCACCGTAGCGCGGAGTGCTGCTGCGCGCATCTCTGCATCGGCCGCTTGGAACGCCGCAAACTCGACGGGAGCCGACTCCTGGAGCCACTCCTCGGCCGCCTCCAACGCCGCATCCGTGATCTTGATTCGTTCGGCCGCTTTCTCCCACGCCCGGCGTCCCACCGCGTCCTCGGGGTCCGCCCATCCCGCGTCCGCCACCTCCAACTCCAGTTTCGCCGAAACGGCCTCCCCTTCCGCCGCTCGCCACGCCGCGAACTCTGCCGGTACCGCGGCGCGAAGCCGGTCCCTCGCCGCCTTATGCGCCGCGATGGCCGCCTCCCACGCCTCGAATTCCTCGGGGGCCGCCGTCCGAATTCGATCTTCTGCAGTCGGTGCTGCCTCGAATCCCCTCGGGGCCTTCGTCGGATGCCCATCTTCCGCGGCTGGCGGGACACAAGAAACCAGCGAACCCGCCAGCAGGAGAACGAGCACCGCACCCAGAACTCCGGCCGGAAGTCTGGGGCCGCTCATTTGCCTTTCTGCGGGAGCAAGCGAAGGCAGGCCAAGAGTGAAGACAGTCCGTTTTCCGGTCATGGACAACTTCCCTCGGTGCGGGATAAATCGGTGACACGGAGCCTGCCACCAGCCGCCAACAACTCCAGAAGCCGGAGACGCGTGGCCGGAGATGGACTCTCTCGCTTCGGTGAGCGCATCAAGGTCCGCCCGCGCGAACGGCGTGCATGGTCTTCACGGAATATGGCGTGATCGACGGTGCGGCGCCCCAAAACTCCGTCCAGCAGCGAGCCCGAGGGCTCCCGGACCGGCCGCGGCTCTCGGCGTAGAGTTCCGCCGCCGCCCGAGTTCCGCTCTTGTCCCGCTCCGCGTATCGCTTCGTTCTCGTCGGCATTGCCCTGATCGTTCCGGGCTTGCTGTGGGGACAGTCCGCAGAACTCGCCGACCGGCAGGGCGGCCCGGGCTCGGCGCCGGAGCCGGCCTTCGTGGTGCGGGGTCCCGCGCCTCCCGACCTGCCCGAGATGGTCCGCCGCGACGACGCCGGCGGCGCCACCATGCGCGCCACCCGCCTCACGGAACCGCTCGAGTTCGACGGCCGCCTCGACGATGCCATCTACGAACGCGTTCCGGGCGTCAGCGACTTCATCCAGGCGCTCCCCCTTGAAGGCGAACCCGCCACCGAGGACACCGAGGTGTGGGTGTTTTTCGACGACGAAGCCGTTTACGTGGCCGGGAGGAACTGGGACAGCCAACCTGACCGGATGGTGGCCACCGAGATGCGGCGCGACAACTTCGGCATCTTCAACAACGAAAACCTCGCGGTCATTCTCGACACCTTCTACGATCGCCGGAACGCCTTCTTCTTCTACCTGAACCCGATCGGCGGGTTCTTCGACGGTCTCATCGTGGACGAGCGGAGCGTGAACCGCGACTGGACCGCGGTCTGGGACTCGCGGGCGGCCCGGTTCGAAAACGGCTGGACGATGGAGATGCGAATCCCTTTCAAGACCCTGCGCTACGTCCGGGGCGGCCCGCAGGTCTGGGGCATCAACTTCCGCCGGGTGGTTCGCTGGAAGAACGAAATGTCGTACCTGACGCAGGTCCCGGCGGCGCTCGGGCCGCGCGGCATCACCAAGATCAGCTCGGCGGGCACCCTGGTGGGACTCGAAGCGCCGGCGAGCTCCCGGACGATTGAGGTGAAGCCGTACCTCATTGGGGACGCCGCCGGCGCCCGGATCGAGAGCGGCGCCCTCGACCGGGATTTCGGGGGCGATTTCGGGTTGGACGCGAAGGTCGGCATCACCAGCGGGCTCACCGCGGATCTGACCTACAACACCGACTTCGCCCAGGTCGAAGCCGACGCCCAGCAGATCAACCTCACCCGGTTCAGCCTTTTCTTCCCCGAAAAACGCGAGTTCTTCCTCGAAGGGCAGGGAATCTTCGATTTCGGCACCTCAAGCCGCGGTGCGCCGCCGGGGTCGACGCGCAGCTTCGGGCCGCCGAGCAGCACGCCGGTGCTGTTCTTCAGCCGCCGGATCGGCATCGAGGCCGGGCAGGCGGTGCCCATCACGGGCGGCGCCCGGGTCACCGGGAAGCTCGGCGACTACAACATCGGCGCGCTCGCGATCCGCAGCGGCGAGAGCACCGCCGCCGGGTCTCCGGAAACGGATTTTTCGGTGTTCCGGTTGAAGCGGGACATCCTGAACCGCAGCACGGTCGGCGTGATGGGGACGTACCGCTCGCACACCGCGAGTGGCCTGGGACAGAACTTCGCCTACGGGATGGATGCCGGGTTTGGCTTCTTCGAACATCTGGACATCCGCAGCTACGCGGCCTGGACGCAGAACGAACTCGAGGACGAGACCGGGCTGAGCTATCTCGGCCAGGTGGACTACAACGGCGACCGCTACGGGCTCCAGGCCGAGCGCCTGGTGGTCGGGGACGAATTCGATCCGGGGATCGGGTTCATACGCCGCCTGGACTTCCAGCGGAACTACGCCGAGGCCCGGTTCAGTCCCCGGCCGCATTCGATCTCCTGGCTCCGCAAGGTGGGCTGGACCGGCAGCGTGGACTACACGACGGATAACGAGGGGGTGCTCGAGACCCGGATTTTCGGCTTCCGCTACGACATGGAGTTCGAGAACGGGGACAACTTCAACCTGAATGCGACGCGGAACCGCGAGGTGCTGGGCGAATCGTTTTCCCTGAGCGACGACCTCGGCGTGGCGCCCGGGACCTACGACTTCGACTACGTGAGAGTCAGCTACCAGGCCGGCCCGCAGCGCCCCATCTCGGGCAACTTCGCCTACCAGCAGGGCGGATTCTTTTCCGGGACCCGCCGGGAGGCTGCCTGGCGCGGCCGGGTCGAAGTCATGCCTCGCGTGACGGTCGAGCCCTTGGTTTCCCTGAACTGGATCTCACTTCCCGAGGGGAACTACGACACCAACCTGCTCGCGTCCCGGATCAACTACACCCTCTCTCCCCGGAGCTTCCTCGCGGCGTTCCTCCAGTACAACACCGCCGCGAACAGCCTTTCGACGAACGTCCGCTTCCGCTGGGAGTACGAGCCGGGCAGCGACCTCTACATCGTCTACAACTCGCTCCGCGACACCCTGGCGCCCGGCTACCCGGAACTGAACGCCCAGTCGTTCATCGTCAAGTTCACGCGGCTCTTCCGGTTCTGACGCGGCTCGCGCGGATCAGGCGCCCGCGAACGGATTGACCACCCGGACGCCGTCGTAGTCCTGCCCGGGGTTCAGATCCTCGGTGTACACCGTCCGGCACCCGGCGATCCGCGCCGCCGCGAGGATGGCGGCATCCCAGTAGGCAACCCGAAACCGTTGTGTGAGATCGAGGGCGTCATGGATCACTCCCAGGGTGAGCGGCTGCACCGGGAAACGTTCGAGGCTTCGGACGAAGGCCACGGCTTCCTGGTGGCTGAGGCCCCACGGCCTCGTCGGGCGCGTTGCCTGCCAGTAGAACTCCTGAAACACCTGGACCGACAAGGCGAGATCGGTTGCATCGAGAAGCTCCAGCGCGCGCCTTTTCTTTCCCGTTTCTTCAGCGACGTGGCTGATCGCGTAGAGCAGAACGTTCGTGTCAACGAAGCGCATCGCGCCTCAGGTGTTGTTCGTGTTCCCGACGAAGGGCATCCCGGTCGTAGAGGGCTTCCCGAGGGAGCCTGTCGGCGGGCTTCAGCCCGCCACCGCGCGCGCGTATGGCCTCCAGCACTTCGTCCTGAAGCCGCCGCAAACGCTGGAAGCGCTCCTCGGAAGTCCGTGATTGGGCAATGATCTTCAAACACTCCCGCGTCAGGGCGGAGACCGAGGTCCCCGCCTCTGCCGCCAGGATGCGCGCCGCGCGGTGCGTCTCTTCGTCCACGGATACAGTGATGTTCCTCATGGACACAGTTTAACAGTTTCACAGTCTCACAGTCCCCACCAGGATCCAGTGCGGGAGGGGGAACGGCCACCCGGCTGGCGGTTTACCAGACGGAAACGTCCACCCGCGTATCTCCGTCCCGGACCTCGATTTCGGTACCGCGCAGCACCGGGATGAGCGCACGCGCCATCCGCCCGGGGCTGCAACGGAGCGAGGAGCCTCGGTCCTCGCAAGCGCTACCGAAAGCCTCGGAGAGTGCGCGGAGCGGCGTCCGGACGAAAACGCGGGCGTCGTCGCTCCCGCCTTCCCGCACCCGGATCACGAGGTCTTCGCCTTCCTTGGCGATGAGCACTTCGTTATCCGGCTCGGTGACTCTCACCAGGACGGCGTCCTCCACCTCCTCCAGGGCTTCGAGGAACTCACCTAGGCCCACGAGCGCCGGACCGCGGAACTCGTCCATTTCCTCGTGCATCGCATCGTCCATCAGGTGGTCCGGCACGAAATGGAGCGCGGCGAGCGGGAGCATCAGCGGTACTGGCGCCACGAAGTTCGGCCCTCCCTCGGCGACCACCGACACCACAGCGACGCCGCAGGCGGAAATGCAGGCGCCGAACAGCAGCGCGGAGATCAGCGCCGCCGCCAGCAGGATTCCAAGCAATCGGAACATGGCCGCTTACCGGGGTTCGATCCAGACGCGGACCTTCCCGTCGTCTCCGTCCAGCGAGATGAGGACATCCTCGTGGTTCGCGAGACTCCGGATCGCTGCTCCGAGGTCGGGCTCGCTTCCGGCCTCGCCGAAGAGCGCGTCACCGAAGGTCACCGGGAAGCGAATGTCGATGGATCCATCGTCGCCCGAGCCCTCGATCCGGACTTCTCTGTCGTCCATCCGCGCGCGCAGATTGCTCCCGTCCTCTTCATCGATGCTGACCCAGGCCCCCGGGTTCTCCCGAAGCGACTTCCAAAATGCCCGGAGGTCTTCGGGAGCGATGTCGTTCCCCGCTTCGTGTTCCCACTCCTCGGCCATCTCATCGAGCATTCGTTCGCCGAGGGAGTCCCCGAGGGCCTCGATGGCGGCGAGCGGCAGGTTCACCTCGACCTTGGTGTCGTCGTCATCGCCCTGGACCTGGACGTGGAGCCAGGGTTTCTCCTGCCCGAGTGCCGGCAAGGCGGCGAGCACGCACAGGGTGGTCGCAACAGTTGCAATGCGGGAAAGTCTCATCATGTCCACCCCAACGAAGGCGACACGCCAACAGTTCCCGCGGGCGCTTCGCTGACTGAGCCGAAGCACGGGGACGGCCAGGAGCGCCGGTGTTCACACCGGCATCGCCCGCGCAGCGGGCGAAACTCCCGTCGCTACTCCCTGCCTGTCCGGAAAAAGAACAATCCCGCCCCATAACGTCAGGAATGGAATACTCGGCCGCGTGAACCCCCGGCCCCCGCGCCGCTCCCTCCTCTACGTCCCCGCTTCCAGCGAACGCATGGTCGCGAAAGCCGCCACCCGCGGCGCCGACGTCCTGGTGCTTGACCTGGAGGACGGCGTCCACCCCTCACAAAAGGACGCGGCCCGTGAGCGGCTCCGGGAATCTCGGGCTGCGGCGGCCACCGGCGGCGCGCTGGTGGCGCTCCGGATCAACCCTCCCCCCGGCGCTATCGGCCGGGCCGATCTCGAAGCCGCCGCGGACATCGGCTTCGACGCCGTGCTCCTTCCCAAAGCGGAGGCGGCCGAGACCCTCCGCGAGGCGCGCGGCGTCCTCGCAGAAGCAACGCCGCTTTGGCTGATGATCGAGACCGCCATCGGCGCCGCGGCGGTTTTCGAACTCGCCCGGCTACCCGGAGTGGATGGACTGGTCTTCGGGTCCGCCGACTACCGGCTGAGCGTGGGCGCCCGGATGCGGCCGGACGAGTCCGAACTCGATTTCGTCCGGCAGCGGATCCTGGTCGCCGCCCGCGCCGCGGGAATCCACTGTTGGGACGCGCCGTGGTTCGCCTTCCGGGACCTCGACGGGTTGTACCGGAGTGCCCGGCGCGCTGCCCAATCGGGTTTCGATGGCAAGTCCGCGGTCCACCCGTTCCAGGTCCCCGTCATCCACCAAGCCTTCGAGCCCACCCCGGCGGAGCGCGCCTGGGCGGAAAAAGTGGTTCGCGCGATGGAGGACGCCGAAACCCGCGGCATCGCGGTCGTCGAGCTCGACGGCGAACTCCTCGAGGAACTCCACCTCCGCCAGGCGAAGCGTCTCCTCGCCAAATAGCAGCCTTCGGGCAAAGTGGCGTGAGCGCCGAGGCCCCCGCAGGACGAAACCCCATGATCAGGTCCTCGTGCACATCTTCGCCCGTCACGAAAGAAGTGGCACTGCACGCACGTTGGCATAGCGCAGTGTCATCGGCAATGGTTTCGCGCTCCCGCGCGATGCCGGTCTGAACCCAACTTCGCCAAAACGTGACGTTCGGTATCCGTAAGCCAAAGACAATACGGCCGTTACAAAACAGGGTGCCAGCAGACTGGCACTACGTTTGTGTGTTTGGGTCCGTTTTCCGGCGGGTGCGCCGGCGGTGATGGTGGGGCTCGACGCCCACCGCCCGCGCGATCTGGGCCACCTGGGCCGGGGGACGGACATCCTGCCGATTCACGATCAGCCCTCCGTTCGTCTCCCGGATCGTGGTGGTCATCCGCACCCACGGCTGCAGCCGGGTGCGGATCCCGTCCCACGACAGGGGAATGTCGCGCGCCTTCAGCCGCGTGCGGATCAGGTGCACCGCGTGATAGGCGAGCACCGCCAGGAAGAGGTGCGCCGCGATCCGGCTGTGCTTCACGTGCCAGATCGGTCGCAATCCCAGCTCCGTCTTGAGCGACCGGAACGTCGCCTCGATCTCCGTCAGCCGCCAGTAGGTCCGCACGATCTGCTCCGTGCCCCAGCCCGTCTGGCTGGACCGCAGCAGATACGAACCCGCCCCCGCGTCCCGCGCCCCATACCGCTTCGTCCGGCTCCACACCACCGCCGTCGCGTTCGGGCCCGCACCCTTCTCCACCTCCACCTCATACTGCGCCGACACCTGCCGATACCGCTCCCGGAGCCGGCCCACCGTGTCCATCACCTTCTCATACTGCTTCCGGCGGTGCGGGATCGTCAGCCCCTCATGGAGGTGCCGCAGCGCCGTCTCATACCGCTCCCGGTACCGCCCCAGCATCGCCTCCTCGCTGGCCCGCTTCCCCTCGCTCACCGCAACCAGCCGCACCTCCTCCTCGTCCCCCTCCAGCCTCCACGCCAGAACCTCCTGCTTCGCGCTGGTGGTCAACGTGATGTCCGCCTCCCCCTCCGGCGGCGTCGGCCGCACCTCCCGGCTCACGCAGATCCAGCCGTAGCCCCGCTCCCGAAGCCAACCGATGTTCTCCTCCGTCGCGATCCCCGCGTCCAGGATCACCGTCGGCTTCGCCCCGCCTCCCCCGCCCAACTCCGCCTCGAACCGCTCCATCGCCGCCTGAAGCGTCGCCGGCTCCGACACATCCCCCGCCAGAACCTCGCACCCCCGCGGGAACCCCGCACCATCCAGCGACAACGCCAGCGTCACCAGCGGGTGCTTCCGCCCCTCCTTCGAGCGCCCGAACCGCAACAGCTCCTGGTCCGAACGGCCCGTATACCAGGTGTTCGTCAGATCGTAGAAAACGATCGTGTCCGGCAACTCCAACAGCTCCCGCTCCCGACGGAACAGCCCCGCCTGCAACGCTCGCCGCAGCCGCCACAGCACGTCCCCCGTCCGGTAGAGCTTCTGGAGCGACACCGTCTTGCCACGATCCAGATCCAAGAGCTCCAGCGCGGCGCTGTCCTCCCGCAACCACCGCAACGCCTCCCGCTCGCTGCTCGGATGCAGCATCTTCGCCACCACCAGCGCGGTGGCGATCCGCGCATCCCGGCCCCGCACCCCCTGCGCGTGCAGCAAGTCCCGAAAGCCCAGCTCCTCCAGCCCTGCCAGGCAAACGCGCTCCCCTCCTGCCGAGCGAGAGTCGTCATGCTCCAGCGTATCCAGGTCCACCGTCGCCACCGCTCGCTCCCGGCCCCTCCTCTCCGGCTCCTGCGGCCCCAGGCCCACCGCGCGCAGCCGGCGCACCAGGTCCTCGGCCGCCACCTGAATATCCGAGGGCACCGGCAACATCGGCCGTTGGCCCGCCAACAGCAGCTCGGTCACCAGAGCCACATCCCGCCACTGCTGCTTCGGAACCGGATAGTCCACGCCCAGGTTCAACAGGGTCTCCTGGCGGACCTTGTCGCCGATCCGTACCGAGCGGGACAGGCGGTAACTCTTCGCGGTCTTGCCGTCCCTGGTGTGGGTCTTGGTGGCGCGGAGGTACATGGCGGAGCGGCGAGAGAGGCTGGGAGGGATGCTGGCGGACGGCGGGACCGGAGTCAAGGCCCAAAACGCCCTCCACAAAAGAAACTGGCACTACACGCCTCTCCCGCCCCTTCGAACCGCCGTCCGCCCACCGAGAGCCCGTTTTTGGCCCGTTTAGGACCTCTAATGGCCACTTTGGGCCGATTTTGGAGGCCGATTCGAACTTCCCTCAGCTCTGGATGCCGCCCCGACCCTCAAAAGTGGCGAAGTTGGGTGAAGGCCCCCACCGGGAGAACTGGCCGGCGTTCCCTGACCTGGCCGCGCTTCACGCGGCTGTGCACCATTTCGCGCCGCCACCTTCAGCCCGTCGCCGCCGGCGGTCCGGGGCCGGATGAATCCGGCATCGGTTCCTCGACCGCGAACGTGGAGCCTTCCCAGCGCGCTACGACGGCTGGCGCGGCGCAGTGGCTTGCGACGTTCACGCTCGTCCGGATCGGATCAATCAGCGCGTCGATCCCGAGCAGGATGCCGAGTCCCTCCATCGGCAGGCCATGCCCCTCGAACACGGCCGCGAGGACCACGAAGTTGGCGCGCGGAACGCCGGCCACCCCCTTGCTCGTCACCTTCAGCGTCAGCAGGATGACCGCCTGCTGCTCCCACGAGAGCTCGATCCCGGCCGCCTGCGCGATAAACAGCGTTGCCATCCCCAGGTGAATCGTGCTGCCGTTCAGATTCAGGCTCAGGCTCAGCGGGGTTACCACTCCGAGGATGCGTCGCGGCACCCCGAATCGCTGCAGGTTCTCGAGCGTCTGGGGCAAGGCGGCGGCGCTCGATGTTGTGGCGAAGCCCACCAGGAACGGCTCGCGTGCGAAATGCGCGAACCTCCGCATCGGAATGCCGCACACAAACAGCCCCATCGCCAGCACCGCCACGAGGAAGAACCCCTGTGCAAGCCAGGCGACGGCCGCGAACTCGGCCAAGCCCCCCAGGGCGGTGGAACCGCCTCCGGAGACCGCGTTGGCGGCGGCGGCAAACACTGCCAGGGGCGCCAGGTACATGACGTAGTCGGTGTAGCGGAACGCGACTTCCGCAAGCGCATCGGCGAATTCCACTACCGGCCGAGCCCGGCTGCCGACGGACAGGCACGCAATCCCGAACACGAAGCAGAACACGACAATCTGCAGCACGTCGCCCCTCGCCAGGGCGTCCACGATGCTCGTCGGAACGGCGCTCTCCAGCGCTTCGACGAAGCCGGCGGTTTCCGGGACTTCCATGCCGGGTGCCGCAGCCAGGGACAGACCGTCGCCCGGCCTGGTCAGCATCACGCCGAACCAGCCGAGCAGCAGAGCGATGGTCGTGGCGAATTCGAAACAGACCACCGACTTCCAGCCCAGCCGTCCCAGCGCGCCCATGGACCCGGCGCCAGCGATCGCCCGGATCAAGACGCCCACCAGCACGGGGGCGATGATCGACCGGATCAGCCGCAGGAACAGGTTGCTCAGGAACTCGATCCGCTCGGCCCATTGCGGCGCCGAGAGGCCGAGGCACACCCCCGCGACCATCCCGATGAGGATCCACCAGGCTAACGAGATTCTGGGGAGGCGGGGCACCGAAGCGAGGCGGGAACTCCAGCGTACCAGCGGTGATTCCCCGAGGGGCCGCTTCGGCACCCCGCCCGCGTGCGCCCTTCGTCCCGGTGGGGGTTACGGCTCAGCGGAGCGCTGCTACCACCCTCCCGAGCGCGTCGATGGACATCTCCGAAAGATTCAGCCCGTCGCCGCCCACGTTCCGGAGCAGGATCACCGCGGCGCCGGTCTCCGGCTCGATCCAGGCGGCGGCCCGGTATCCGGCCACGCTGCCCCCGTGGCCATAGGCCGTGAAACTGTCGCCGTCGCTGTCGTCCGCGCGCCGGGCCATGAAGCCGAAGCCATAGCCACTCGAAAGATCTCCGGTCGCGAACGCCTTGGTCAGGTTGTCCTGCCGGATGTTTGCCGGAATGACCCCGTCGAAAGGAGTTCCGGGGGCTCCGGTCAGAAACTGCAGGAACACCCCCAGGTCCTCGACCGTCGAATAGAGGGCGCCGTTCGGCACCTTGTAGCCGCGCCCCGCGTGTTCCCGCGCCGGCGTCTCGGCGTCGAGGCTTTCGTCGTCCTTTACGGTGAGTCCTTCCGCGATGCGGTCCTCAAGACCCGGCGTCGGGAAAAAGACGCTCGAGTCCATGCCAAGCGGATCCAGGAGGTTTTCCGCCACGTGCGCCATGAACGGCTCGCCGGCGGCCCGCTCCACGGCGGCGCCGAGCATCGCGTAGCCGATGTTCGAGTACTGGTAGCGGGTACCGGGTTCGTACTCGAAGGAGGTCGCTTCGAGCGCCCGGAAGGCGGTATCGAGCCAATCTTCGGGGGCCCCCACCAGGTAGCGCGGGAGGTCCTGCGGTTCGCGGGCGAGCCCGCTGGTCATGGTTCCGAGCTGGAAAATGCTTGGTCCGGGGGTCCACGCAAAGGCGTTTTCGACCTGCTCGAGTTCCGGCACCAGAACGGCGACCGGATCCCCCAGGCGAGCCTTCCCCTGGTGGACGAGCCGCAGCATCGCCATGGCGGTGAACGGCTTCGTGATCGACCCGATGCGGAACAGATGATCGGCCCGCGCGGGAATCTCGCCCTCGGTGTCCGCGAACCCGAATCCGTCCGCGAACAGCGTTTCTCCGCCGACGAAGACCCCGAAGGCGCCGCCGCCGCGCCCGTCATCCTCGATGACGCGAAGAATTTCCTCCGCCGCGGCCGCGGCCGCCTCCGGCGCCGAGAGTGGCGCCTCGGGACCCGCTGCTGGGGTGCAACCGGCGGCGAGCACCCCGAACAAGAGCGAAACGGCCAGCAGGCGGCCGGGGCAGGGGAAGCGGAAGGGGAAGCGGAAGGGAAGGGAGGAAGACATGCCGCAGATAAAGATATCCGGGGGAGTGAGAAGAGGTCGGCGCCGCCGCCCGGGTGCTCGGCGTCGTGCCGTTTCGCGGCGCTGTCGCAGAGGGATGCCGGTCTGGAGACCGGCGGTCCCTTCCCGGTGACGGCACGCTGCTAGGATCGGCAGCGATGCGGCGGCCAGCCCTGATTCTTCCCCTGCTGATGGGCGTTGTGCCGCTCGCTGCGGCTCAGGACACCGGGGAGCGGTTGGTTCGGGTGACCGAGGGCACGAACTTCGCCGCCGCGGCGTCTCCGGACGGCGAGCGGCTCGTCCTGGATCTGCAGGGCACGCTGTGGTTGCTGCCGGCGACCGGGGGTTCGGCCGCGGCGCTCACCGATGGCCTGGGAGACGACCGGTTGCCCGACTTCCACCCCGAAGGCGACCGGGTGGCCTACCAGTCGTTCCGGAGCGGAACCTGGGACATCTGGCAGTTGGCCCTCCCCGGAGGGGAACCCGAGCAGCTCACCGATACCGAGTTCGACGACCGGGAACCCGCCTGGTCTCCCGACGGTAGCCGGATCGCCTTTTCCTCGGACCGCTCGGGGAGCTACGACATCTGGATTCTGGATGTCGCAACGGGTGAGACGACTCCGGTTACGAGCAGCCTCGGCAACGAATCGCAACCGGCCTGGACCCCGGACGGCGACGGCGTCGTCTTCGTAGCCACTGCCGAGGGCGATGCGGACAGCACCCTCCAGCGGCTCTCTCTCGCACGGGACGGCGATTCCTCAGTGATTCCCGGGTCGGCGGGGAACATCGCGGCCCCGGCGGTCAACCCGGAGGGGACTCAGGTCGTCTTTCGGCGTCTCCAGTACGAGGGACTCACCCAGATGGGTACCCGTTTCGACATCGGGACCGCGAGCGAGTGGGTGCTGGCGCCTCTTTCTGAAGAAACGGAGGTCTCCGACGGAAGTGAAGGTGCGACCGCGCCGCGAGTCCTCGCGGGAGCGGGGGAGGATCTGTTCCCCTTCCGGCCCCAGTGGCTCGACGCCCGGACCCTGCTCTATACCGCCGACGGTGGACTCCGGCGACTCGACGTGGGGCCTTCGCCGAGCGATGCCGAAGCGGAGCCTGCCGCTTCCGCGGAGACAGCCGCCGAGGTCATACCCCAGGTCATACCCATGTCCGCCGAGTTGGGCGTTCGCCGGTCTCCCGAACGTCGCGGCCGGATCCGTACCGATTCGGAAGGGGCGCTCCCGGTGCGGGGCATCATCCGTCCGAGCGTCAGTCCGGACGGGACGCGGCTTCTCTACGCCGCGCTCGGCGACATCTGGACCGCCCCGCTTGACGGTTCGGAGGCCCCCCTTCCGGTAACCCGCGACACCTGGCTCGACACCGACCCGGTGTGGCTGCCCGATGGGGAGAGCGTCCTCTTCGCGAGCGACCGCGGCGGGACGATGGACCTCTGGGAGAAGCGGCTGGACTCGGGACCCGGCGCCGGGCTCGTCCAGCTCACCGCCCGGCTTGGGGCCGAGGTGAGTCCGGCCGTGACCCGCGATGGCTCCCGGATCGCCTGGCTGGACGAAGCGGGAAACCTCCGGGTCACGAGCCGGGACCTTGATTCCGGTCCGGACTCCGAGCGGGAGGAGGCAACCGTCTATACGGCGCGGCGGGGCGCCGGCATGCCGAGTTGGTCCGCGGACGGCGAAACGGTCGCGCTCGCCAGCCTGGTTCCGTATTCCTCCCGCTACCGGGAGGGGCGGAACCGGATCGCGCTGATCGCGGCAAGCAGCGGGGAAGCAAGATTTCTCGAAGAACCGGCAACGAGTTTTGGAATGCGTGATTCCGACGGGCCGGTGTTTTCACCGGACGGCAACCGACTTGCGTTCGCACTGGGTGGCGGGCTCGCGATCCTGCGGCTTGATGCCGCCGGCGTCCCCGAGGGGCCACCCGAAACCGTCTTCGAGGGGCCCGCGGACTTTCCCTCGTGGACTCCGGACGGGGCGGCGATCGTCGCCTTGTCAGGTGCGTCGCTGCTGCGCATCGAGGCCGACGGCAGCGGTTCGGAGACCATCCGGTTGCGGCATGAGTTTCCGCTCGCGGCTCGATCGGGAACGCTGCTCATTCATGACGTCGGAGTGCTCGATGTCGAAGCAGGCGAGCTCCTGGCGGGGCAGGATGTCCTGATCGAGGCCGGCCGCATCGTCTCGGTAACCCCGGTCGGCGAGCCGCCGCCCGAAGAGATGCGGGTCGTCAACGGTGAAGGGGCAACCCTGATCCCCGGGCTCATCGAGATGCACACCCATCCGATGACTCCGGCCTTCGGCAACCGCTTCGGGCGCGCGCATCTCGCCTACGGCGTGACCTCGGTCCGCGTTCCGGCGGCCGCGAGCTACCGGGTTCTCGAGGAACGGGAGTCCATTCTGGCCGGACTGCGGGTTGGCCCGCGGATCTTCCTGACCGGCGCCCCTCTCGACGGCACCCGTATCTACTACCCGGGCGCGGCGGCGCTTTCAAGCGGACAGGAGAGGGATGCGGTCCTGCGGCTCGCGCGGGAGCTGGACTACGACGTCGTCAAGACCTATGTCCGCCTCGACGATGAGTCCCAGCGGGAAGCCATCCGCCGGGCTCAGCGCTTTGGCGCCTTCGTAACCTCCCACGAGCTGTATCCGGCGGTCCGGTACGGAATCAACGGCCTGGAACACGTCAAGGGCACCTCGCGCCGGGGCTTTTCGCCGAAGATGACGGACCTCGGCCGCTCTTACCAGGACGTCCGGACCCTGATTGCCGAATCGGGAGTGTTCTTCACCCCGACCATGCTCATCTACGGCGGGTGGGAATTGGCGCTCGCCCGCGAACCCGATCTCGTCTCCTCCGACCGTCGCATCCAGGCGTTCCCGGCGTGGCTCGCTTCCTCGCTTACGGCCCCGCGGGAACCGAGCGGGAACCGTGAGGCGCAGATTTCACGCAATCTCGCGCTGATGCGTCCCATGTGGGAGACCGTCAACTCCATCGCGGCCGCCGGGGGCCGCGTCATCGCCGGGACCGATACGCCGATCGTGCCTTACGGACTCGGCCTCGTCGTGGAGATCGAACAGTTGGCGGAGGCGGGACTTGGCCCTGCCGGAGCTCTGCGGGCGGCCACCCTCACGGCCGCCGCAGCCCTCGGGCTGGAAGGGGAACTGGGCGTCATTGCGCCGGGGGCCCTCGCCGATCTGGTGCTGCTCGACGGCAATCCCCTCGATGACATCTCGAACCTCCGCCGCGTGCGCGCCGTGCTCGCAAACGGGCGGTTGGCGACGCTGGATCAGCTTCTCGGCTTCTGACCAATAGCACAAGCAAGCCGTTGGAAGTGCACATATTTTCGGGGTCTCGCGTCGGGGCCCTGTGATACATTGCCGTGCCTCGCGCACCGTGTTCTCCGGGACTTAGTGGCGCAACGCGCCACACCGCCTGGACCAAAGAAAGGAATCAGATCGAGCATGACCAAGGTGGAACTCGTAACGACACTGTCAGAGTTTGCCGGAATCAGTCGTCGTGAAACCGCCGCGGTTCTCGACGGACTGCGTGACCTGGCGATTGAGGAACTCAAGGCTGGCAACGGCTTCATGCTCCCGGGAATCGCCAAGTTTTCGGTTGCTCACCGGGAAGCGAGAATGGGCCGGAACGTCCGCACGGGGGAAGCCATCGAGATCCCGGCGCGGAATGTGGTGAAATGTAAGGTTTCACGTCCCTTCCAATCCGACTGCTGCGACTAGCAGCCCGTTCGGAGGCCCGCCGCCGCGCGGCGGGCTTGGCGCCACTTTGCCGAGGTCCCGAAGCGCCCAATCCAAAGCGCCGGTTGCGCGGATTACCCTGAAACGGATATGCCTTAGCGGGTCACTTCATCTGTGGATTGCCAAAGGGAGGGCTTCGTCGCGTTGACCACCGGCCGGGCTGAGCGCGTATCGGGGGCGTCGCCCCCGCTGTATCCGGCGACCGACCTTTCGGGGTATCGGGACGATGCGGCGCTCTGGCGCAGCGTGCCGATGGAGTTGGTGCGGCGCCACCGTTTCGTGCCGCTGGCTGAAGATGGCGAGCGGCTCTCCATCGTGGTGGTGCCTCCGGTAGTCGAATCCGAGGTGGACCGGCTCGAGCTGCTGCTCCGGCGTCCCATCGTCGTGCATGTGGGGGATCCGGCACAGATCGATACCATCATCGAAAGGAACACCAACTCCAGCTTCCTGCTGGACCGCGCGTCCGAGGATCTGCGGATCGAGAGGCTCGAACGCGGCGACGGAGGTTCCGGCCCGCCGCTCATTTCACTCGACACACTGGAAGACGGTCAGACCGGCAGCCCCGTGGTCCGACTGGTGGATTCGCTGCTCGTGAACGCCATCGAGCGGCGCGCCACCGACATCCACATCGAGACCAAGTCCGGGGAGGTCGTTCTGAAGTATCGGGTGGACGGCATTCTCTATCCGGCGATGGAGCCGGTGGACCGGGCGCACCATCAGACGATTGTCGCCCGGCTCAAGGTGATGGCGGAACTCGACGTCGCGGAGCGCCGGGTACCGCAGGATGGACGGTTCCGGGCGGTGCTTCCCGGCGGAGGCGATCGCAGTCCCCGAACCGTGGACTTCCGGGTTTCGGTCATGCCGAGCGTGCACGGTGAAGACGTCGTCATCCGGGTGCTCGACAAGCGCAGCCTCGGGACCCGCTTCGAGGCGCTCTCGCTGGAAGCGCTCGGGTTTTCGGGCCGGGAGCTCGGGCTCCTGCGCGAACACGCGCGCCGACCCTTCGGAATGCTGCTCGCCACCGGCCCCACCGGAAGCGGCAAGACGACGACCCTCTACGCCGTGCTCTCCGAGATCGCGACCGCGGAGGAAAAGTTCGTCACCGTCGAGGATCCCGTCGAATACGAGATCGCGGGAGTCACCCAGGTTCCGGTGAACGAGAAGAAGGGCCTCACTTTTGCTCGCGGCCTACGGTCCATCCTGCGGCACGACCCGGACACGATCATGGTGGGCGAGGTTCGCGATCCGGAGACGGCCTCGATCGCGGTCCAGGCAGCGCTGACCGGGCATCTGGTCCTCACCACGGTGCACGCCAACCACGCGCTCGACGTGGTGGGGCGCTTCCTGCACATGGGGGCGGACCCTCACAATTTCGTTTCCGCACTGAACTGCATCGTGGCTCAGCGGCTGGTCCGGGTGCTGTGCCGCGCCTGCCGCCAACCGGGGGAACCCGATGCGGCCGAGCGGGAGGCTCTGGTGGATCTCGCATCGCGACCGGACCGGCTCTTCCGGCCGCGGGGCTGCCGGAAATGCGACGGAGCGGGGTACCGGGGACGAACGGTGGTAGCCGAGATTCTGTCGCTCAGCGCCGCGATTCGGGAACTCATCCTGGCGCGGCAGGGAGGTCCCGCGATCCGGGCGCAGGCCGAAGCGGAAGGGATGGTTTCGCTGCGCCGGAATGCTCTCGAACTCGTGGCGCGCGGAGTGACGACTCTCTCCGAGGTCGATCGGGTAACGGCCCGTGAGACCTGACACGCCTGCCGGACCGGGAGGTCGCGGGTGACCCTTTCCAGCGACACCTTCGCCCGGCCGGACCCACTGCCGCGGGCGGATCTCGCCGCGCGGCTCCTGGCCCGGGACCAACTCTCTTCCGATGCCCAACTGCTCCGCTTCGAAAGTGAGGCGCCGCTTCGGGCTTTGCCGGGCCAGTTCACCATGGTGCGGGTCGAAGGCGGAGGGTTGCTGCGGCGGCCGTATTCCTTCTGCGACCTGCTGGAGGACGGTGCGTTCACCCTGCTGGTCAAGGAGGTCGGGATCGGAACCCGCGCGCTCATGAAGATGCCGGTCGGCGGGGCGGTATCCAGCCTGGGCCCGCTCGGGACCACGTTCGATCCGCCCCCTCCGGGCCTGACGCCGGTCATCGTCGCCGGTGGAGTGGGAATCGCGCCCTTCGTGCTCTTTTGCCGCCGCCTGGCCGAAACCGGACGCCGCGGGATCGTCCTGCTCGGGGGCCGGCGCCGTCCCGACCTCTATCTCCGGGACGCCTTCGAGGGTTTCGGGATGGACGTGCGGGTCGCGAGCGAGGACGGAAGCGCCGGCCACCACGGGCGCGTGACGGAGCTGCTCGACGCCGCCCTCGCGGACGCGGGCCGGCCGCAGCTCTACTCCTGTGGTCCGACCGGAATGCTGCTTCGCGTCGCGGAGGCAGGAGCCGACGCCGGCGTTCCTCATCAGGTCTCGATCGAGCGCCGGATGGGCTGCGGGATGGGCTGTTGTTTGGGTTGCGTCGTCTGGGCCCGGCCGCCGTCCGGCGGCCCGGAGGAATACCTTCGGAGTTGCACCGAAGGACCGGTGTTCGACGCCGGAACAATCGCGTGGGACCAGGATCCCCACCCTCTCTAGTGTGGTGTCCCGCAAATAGCGATGATAATATGGGGTCCTCCCAGGAGGTCCCCATGCCGAAAGGACGCCCCCTGTCGCCACTCGTCCTCGATGAGGAACAGCGAGGCCAACTGATGGCCCTGTCCCGATCCACCTCCATGCCCCACGGACTGGTGCAGCGGGCGCGGCTGATTCTCGCGAGCGCCGAAGGCCTCTCCAACCAGGCGGTGGCGGAACGCGTCGGCCTCACGCCCAACGTCGTGGGGAAGTGGCGACGCCGCTTCCGGGAGGCCGGGGTCACCGGCCTCCACGACGAACTCCGCCCGGGACGGCCGCGCACCTACAGCGACGAGAAAGTGGCGACGCTCATCAACCATGCCCTCCAGGAAGAGCCCGACAATGCCACCCATTGGAGCGTGCGCTCCATGGCGGACGCGCAGGGAGTCTCCAAGAGCACGGTGCAGCGCTGGTTCACCCTGTTCGGCGTCAAGCCGCACCTGACCCGGACCTTCAAGCTCTCTACCGACCCCTTCTTCATCGAGAAAGTCCGGGACATCGTGGGGCTCTACCTCCATCCACCGGACAACGCCATGGTCCTCTGCGTGGACGAAAAGTCCCAGATCCAGGCCTTGAACCGCACCCAGCGAGCCTTGCCCCTGGGCCTGGGCTATGTCGAGGGCTACACCCACGACTACCTCCGCCACGGCACCACCACCCTCTTCGCCGCCCTGGATGCCGCCACCGGAAAGGTCATCGCTCGCTGCCGCCAGCGGCACCGCCATCAGGAGTTCCTCGACTTCCTGCGTCTCATTGACCGCGAAACTCCGGGAGATCTTGACCTCCACCTGGTGGTCGACAACTACGCCACCCACAAACACCCCAAGGTCCGCGCCTGGCTGGCCCGCCGACCTCGTTTCCACCTCCACTTCACCCCGACCTATGCCTCCTGGCTCAACCAGGTGGAGCGCTGGTTCGGACTCATCAGCCAGCAGGCCATCAAGCGCGGCAGTTTCCAAAGCGTCACCCAGTTGAAGCAGACGATCATGGCTTTCACCGACCAATACAACCACAACTCCACCCCCTTCGTTTGGGTCGCCACCGCACAATCCATCCTGGAGAAGCTGGAACGACTAGCAACTCGTATTTGCGGGACGCCACACTAGCAGCCCGTGGCAAAAGCACTCGTTCTCCGATGACTCCCGTCGCCCTGCCGTCCGTCGACATGGGAGTGGAAATCGCCGGTCTGAAGTTGCCCACGCCCCTGATCGCCGCCAGCGGAACCTTCGGCTACGGCGACGAGTACCAGCAGGTGGCGGACTACGACTGCATCGGAGCGATCTCGGTCAAGGGGCTGTATCTCGAACCCCGAAAGGGATGTCCGCCTCCGCGAATCTGGGAGACGCCGTCCGGTATGCTGAACGCCATCGGACTTCAGGAGGTCGGAATCCGGCGTTTCCTGGCCGAGAAGCTTCCGGTCGTCCGGGCCCTCGGCAAGATCGTCATTGCCAACATCTGCGGCAGTTCGCTCGCCGAGTACGGCGAGTTGGCCAGGATCCTCGACCAGGCGGAGGGGGTTGCCGGCATCGAAGTGAACATTTCGTGTCCCAACGTTGCCGAGGGAGGGATCGAGTTCGGATGTGACCCGGACATGGCGGCGCGGGCCACTGAGGTGGTGCGCCGGGGGACCCGACTGCCGGTGATTCCGAAACTCAGTCCCAGCGCCAGCGACCTGGCCGCGGTGGCTCGCCGGGTTGCGGAGGCAGGAGCCGATGCGGTGTCCCTCATCAACACCATCCCCGCGATGGCAGTGGATGTGGAGACGCGCCGGCCGCGGCTCGCCAACGTAGTGGGGGGGTTGTCGGGCCCTGCGATTCGTCCGATTGCAGTCCGCATGGTGTGGGAGGTGGCGCGGGGCAGCCGGCTGCCGGTGATCGGCATGGGCGGAATCGCGAACGCCGAGGACGCCCTTGAATTCCTGCTCGTCGGGGCCGCGGCGGTACAGATCGGCACCATGAACTTCGTGGACCCCGGGGTCTGGCGGCACACTCTCGACGGCCTTGCCGCGTACTGCCGGCGGCACGGGGTTCCGGCGGTGCGCACGCTGACCGGCGCGATGCTCCCGGCTGCGGGGTCTCGGGCGTGACGGTTTCTTCCGCCCCGGGCTCTGGCTCCGCCCCCCCCGCAATACCCGGATGGGTGGCTCCTCCCGGCGCCGGGGAGCTGGTGGTTGCCGTCGACACCGCGTCCCTCGACGAGGCGATGCGTCTTCGGGACACCCTGGCGGGCGCCGCCTCGTTCTACAAGGTGGGGAAGGAACTCTTCACCGCAGCCGGACCGCGCGCGGTCTCCGAGTTTGCCTCGGTAGGGCGCGTGTTTCTGGACCTCAAGTTCCACGACATTCCGGCAACGGTCGCCGGCGCGGTGCGGGCGTCGGCGGGGTTGGGAGCCAGCATCGTGGACGTCCATGCGTCCGGGGGAAGGCCGATGCTCGAGGCGGCTGTCCGAGCCGCCTGGTCCACCCCGGCGCCGCCCCTGCTGCTCGGAGTAACCGTGCTGACCCACTTCGACCGGGAGAGCGCCGCTGAGGTCTATCCCGGGATTTCCATTGCGGACCAGGTTCTGAATCTCGCCCGTCTCACCCGGGTGGCCGGGCTGGGTGGAGTGGTCGCATCCGCCTCGGAGGCGAAAAAACTTCGCAGCACTTTCGGCGACGATTTCGTGCTGCTGGTGCCGGGAGTCCGTCCCCGCTGGGCGGCCGAAGCGCATGACCAGCGCCGGGTCGCCACCCCGGGCGAGGCAGCGCGCCGAGGGGCGAACTACATCGTCGTCGGCCGGGCCATCACGAGGCACGCCGACCCCCGGACGGCGGCGCTTCGGATCGTCGAAGAAATCGGCGGCTGACAGGCATCTGGTGCGATCCGAAATAGCCAGCGGAGACCGAAAACCACAGGTCCAGCGTTGACTTAGCAGAGAGCGTTCCGATAGCCTCTCAAGTGGATGTTATTTTGCTGTCCCCGGAGGTTTTCCTTGTGAGAAAAGCCATTGCCACCCTGCTGTTGCTCTCTCTCGCGACGTTAGCTCTCGGGTTCGCGGTGTCCGCGTGCTCCAAGGCACCGCCACCGCCGCCTCCACCGCCTGAGGAGCCGCCACCACCGCCGCCTCCGCCACCGCCGCCGCCACCACCGCCACCGCCACCGCCGCCACCGCCGCCGACGGAGCGGGACATGTATCTGGACACCGACATGATGGAGCTCCAGAGGAACCTCTCGGACGTTCACTTCGCCTATGACGAGTCCGAGTTGACCGATGCCTCGCGAAGCGCGCTTCAGGCCAACTCGGCTTGGCTGCAGCGGCCCTATGTCTCGGCGCAGATCCAGATCGAGGGTCATTGCGACGAGCGCGGCACCGTGGAATACAACCAGGCGCTCGGTGAGCGGCGGGCGCGCGCAGCCTACGACTACCTCGTATCGCTGGGGGTGCCGGATAGCCGGATCGAGATGGTGAGCTACGGGAAGGAGCGCCCGCAGTGCACCGAGAGCGACGAAGACTGCTGGCAGCGGAACCGTCGCGCCCACTTCCAGATCACGGCCAGGTAGGGACTTCCGCTTCTCGGAAAGCGCTTCGGTCGGAAGACCGGGGCGCTTTCTTCTTGGTGCCCGGATTTGTGCCCGGACGCGGTCCGAAGCCTCTTCTGGGTCCGCGCCCCATCACGACACGGCCCGCGGGAGCAACAGCTGGACATCAACCCGTCTGGGTTACGCGGTTCCGACCCGGCGTCGCGCGGTCTCGGGTAGTTCGGAATCTCTCATGGGCTTTTGCAAGATCCCGTGACGTTTCATTTTTTCGTGGAGCGTCGTGGGGTTCATCTGCAGTGCCTGAGCGGCGCGTTTCTGGTTGCCTCGAGTCCGCCGGAGCGCCCGCTCGATGAGCGTCTTCTCGATTTCGGCGATCACTTCCTTGAGAGGGCGGGATCCGACGTTCTCGGCGCGCGGCGCTGGCCCCTCCGGCGGCGAGCAGAGCGCTTCGGGCAGGACGGTGCCGGAGAACCGGGACACCCGGGCGGTTGCCACCGCGCGCTCCACCCACATGCGGAGCTCCGCGGTGTTGCCGGGCCAGTGGTACCCACCGTAAGCCTCCACCGTGGCTCCGGAGACCCCGAAAGGAGGCTCTCCGGAGGTCTTGCAAGCGTGCTTCAGGAAATGCAGGAGGAGGGCCGGGATGTCCTCCCGGCGCTGTCGTAGCGGGGGGATTCGGATGGTGGCCGTCTCCAGACGCTTGAACAGTGTTCGCGAGAACGCTCCGGACTGCACTCTGGCTCGGAGGTCGGGGGTAGCGGAAACGAGCAGCCGAAACGGGGGCGGCCGGCGAACGGCGTCGTCGAGAGTGGCCTGATCTCCAGCGTGGAGGTGTTCCACGCCACTCAGATAGAGACTCCCCGGCCGGGAAAGACTCTCCGGCCGGGGCTGGAGGCTCCTCGATCCGGATTCCCGGTCGTCTCGTCTCAGCCTCGCGAGGATCGTTCCCAGCCCTCCCGCCGGAAGGCTCGCCGCTTGGAGCGGGAGGAACGGCAGCGATGACTGGCGGCCGAGTCGATGAACGAGTTCAGCGGCCAGACGCCGGCCACTACCCGGTTCGCCGACAACCAGCACGGGCCCGTCCGAGAAGGCGGTCGTGGTGACGGCGCTGCGGATCTCGGCGGCCTCGTCCGAGCAGCCGATCCAGTCTTCAAGCCGGGTCGCCGCGCGGAGCTCGTCCCGCAGAATCCGGTTCTCCCGCAGCAGGCTCCGATATCCGAGTTCGGCCTCCAGGGAGGTGAGCAACGCTTCCCGGCGGACGGGAGCGGGCACGAGCCGCGGGCGTCCGGGTCCGAGTCCGGCGAAATCCGGCTTGGCCGTCTCAGCGTCGGCGAGCACGATGGTCGCCGCTTCGGGGCAGATCCGGTGCAGGCGATCCAGCGTTGCCCGCACGGGCACCGGGCTCGCCGTCGCGTCCACGACCACTACCGAGGCTCGCTGGAGCCGCTCCTCCGCCGTTTCGTCCAGCACCGAAGGGTACCGTTCAACCTGCCACGACTCCTCGGTAAGGAACCGGACGGCGTCGCGCGCTGGCTGGCTGTCTCCGACTACGACAGCGACGCGGTCCGTGGCGGCGATTGGCGCCTGCGGGATGAGAGCGGGCGCGGCGAGGGGCATGGATAGGCGAGGAGATCCCGGGCCTCCTTCCTTCACGATTCCCTCGCCCGCTGGAATTCCGAAGCTCGGAGAGGTTCCAGACTAAGAGAACGATGTCAGCGGGGAATGGTTCCGCCTAAAAGCCGGTGGTGGAACCCGCGTGAGCGCCGAGGCTGGCCAGTTCTCCCGGTCGGGGCGAGGCGCCCGGCTGGCGAGGCGCGTGAGGGAGGAGCCCCCACCGGGAGAACTGGCCCGGGTGTATTTCGACCGAAACGCAACGATGAGCGGCGCGCCGCGACGCGGGCAACAGTCTGTGGGGGATCGCCGGCCGTTTCCGGAGCGGGGCGCAAGCACCGCGTAGACCCCGGAGCGGAAGGGACGGGGGGCGGGACCACCCGACCCCCATCCCTTCTGGCTCGGGAACGCCGCCCGGGTTTCCTTACAGGCTGTTCAGCCGGGATGGATCGCCGGCCGAGCCCCCACCGGGAGAACTGGGCCGTGTGGGTTCCACTACCGGCTGTTGAGCTCCCTGATCCGGGGATTACCGGGGATTACCGGGGGGATTACCGGATACAGGCCGCAACTTCCAGGAAATAGGCATGGATGCGCGTATCGGTCGTCAGTTCCGGATGAAAGGTTGTCGCCAGCACCCGCCCTTCGCGGACGAAAGCCGGCTGCCCGCGCCATTTCGCGAGCACGTGCACATCCGCACCGGTGGCGCTGATGATTGGGGCGCGGATCATGACCAGAGGCAGGTCCGGCTCACCCAGCTCGGGGCAGGGCGTCGCCCCGAGGTGGCTCTCCAACTGCCGGCCGTAACCGTTGCGCTGGATCTCGATGTCAAGCAGTGCAAGCGACTGCTGCGCCGGATTCTGGACGGCGCGGGCCAGGAGAATGGTTCCGGCGCAGGTCCCATAGAGTGCGCCTCCCCGCTGATGGAAGGTTCTGAGGGGTTCGAAGAGATCCTCCTCGAGGAGAAACTTCAGCATTGTCGAGCTTTCTCCGCCGGGGATGATGAGTCCATCGAGCCCGTCGAGGGCCGGAGTCCTGCGGACCTCTACCGCTTCGATGCCGAGTCGCTGTAGTACGGCCGTGTGCAGAGCGAAGCTTCCCTGAAGTGCGAGCACCCCGACGCGCGGCGAGGAAGGGGAACGGACAGGCTCGAACCGGGTCGGCTCCGTCATCGTTGGCGAATCTCTCCCATCTTCACCTGAGCACGGCGTTTCGAAGCTCACTCCTGCCGAACTGCGCCTCCGGCGGACGAACCTCCGGAAGCGGAACGCTGAGAAGCGTCACCACGGACCCGGGACCCCACCCCCCGGAAGCGTTTACGTTTAGTTGCCGCGCGTCTGCAGCAACTCCGCCTCCGGGATCGAGGCGATGTCCAGGCCTCGCATCGGTTCGCCGAGGCCCATGGAAACCTCGACCAGCATGGCCGGGTCGCGGTAGTGGGTCACCGCTTTCACGATGGCTTTGGCCCGCTGTGCCGGATCCGTCGACTTGAAGATCCCGGACCCGACGAAAACCGATTCCGCCCCGAGTTGCATGCACAGCGCCGCGTCGGCCGGGGTTGCTACCCCTCCCGCCGCGAAGTTGGGTACGGGCAAGCGCCCCTCGCGCGCCACGATCCGCACCAGTTCGTAGGGGGCGCGGAGTTCCTTGGCGGCGGACATCAGTTCGTCATCGGTAAGGATCGTGAGGCGGCGGAGCGCGTTTCCGATATGACGCAAGTGCCGGACGGCTTCCACGATGTTGCCGGAACCGGCTTCGCCCTTGGTACGAATGAGCGCCGCCCCTTCCCCAATCCGGCGGAGCGCCTCCCCGAGGTTGCGGCAGCCGCACACGAAAGGCACCTCGAAGGCGTGCTTGTCGATGTGGTTTTCTTCGTCGGCCGGTGTCAGCACTTCACTCTCGTCAACGAAGTCCACCCCCATCTCCTGAAGCATCTGGGCCTCGACGAAGTGGCCGATGCGCACCTTGGCCATCACCGGGATGCTTACTGTTTCAATGATTTCCCGGATCTTCTCCGGGGAGGACATCCGGGCCACCCCGCCGTCCCTGCGGATATCGGCCGGCACCCGCTCGAGAGCCATCACGCTCACCGCGCCCGCGTCTTCGGCAATGCGCGCCTGTTCGGCGTTGGTGACGTCCATGACCGCGCCGCCCTTCAGCATGTCGGCAAGACCTGTCTTCAGTCGGAATTCCGTGCTCATTGCATTCTCCTGAACGGACTTGCTGTCCGTCGTAACCGGCGTGGGCCGAACTCTTTGTTGACGACCTGCTCAGGCCGTCGCCCGACCCGGAACTCTACTCGCCCACGCCGGGTGTATGCGGGCGAAGGCTATCCCCGCGATGATCAGAATCGCCCCACCGATCTGGGCGGCCTCCAGAGCCTCTCCGAGCCACAGCCAGGAGATCAGTATTGACGGTATGGGAAGGACACTCGAATAGACGCCCGTGAGCGTGGGCCCCACTCGCGCGGTCGCGTACATCCACAGCATGTTCGCCAGACTGATCGCGGTAATCCCGGACAAGAGTGCGGCAGCCCACCACTCCGCGGGGGCGCGCCCGAAGTCGGAGAGCGTGAGGAGGAAGGGGCTGGGCAACAGCAGCAGGACCGATGCGACCGCCGCACTCCACGCCGTTACCCGCAGGGCGCCGTACTTGTGGACGAGGGACTTTCCCCGGACGGTGTACACGGCCCACCCGATCATCGCGGCGAAGAGCGCGAGATTGCCGAGGTGCGCGGTCAGGCTGGATTCCGCCCCGGAGATGAAGACGATCCCGACCATCGCGAGAATGAGCCCGATAGCGGCGGGTTGGCAGAAGCGCTCGACCCGGGTCACCCAGGACAGGACCGCGATGGCCACCGGGGTTAACAGCCTGTGGTGAAACCCAGGCGGCGTTCGCCCGGCGATGCATCCCGGCTGAACCACTCCGCTTCGCTCCGTTCTGCGTTGCGTTTCGGTCGAAATACACTCGGTATTCCTCCCTCACGCGCCTTGTCAGCCGGGCGCCTCACCGCTCTCGGCGCTCACCCGGGTTCCACCACAGGCTGTTAGAGCCAGGATGAGGGCCGAACTGGTCGCCGACGACGCATGGGTTCCGTGAATGAATCCGACCTCGAGGACGACAGGCCCGGCGACGCCCAACACGAAAACAGACCAGGCGTCGCGCCACTCGAACTTCCTGAGAGCCGGGGTCCTCGCCACGGCGAAGAGGAGGATCAGGGACGCCGGGACGAGGCGCGCGAGGTTGAAGGCGTAGGGATTTCCCATGTCCACCCCATACTTGACCATGCTCGGGCCCGCCGCCCAGACGAGAACGACGATCGCGAGCGCCGCCTCCGCCCGTCGCGCGGTCCGGGCGCGGGGGGATGCCGCCGGAACGGTCCGGACTACGGCGGGTAAGGTCTTGGGTTGCGGCATCGGGTCGGTGGGTGCGGCGCGACGGCCCCGCACGCCGCGCCTAGCAGCTGGTGGTGAAACCCGCGTGAGCGCCGAGGCCGGTGAGGCCCAGTTCTCCCGGTGGGGGCCCGGCTGACAAGGCGCGTGAGGGAGGAGCCCCCACCGGGAGAACTGGCCCCGGTGTATTTCGACCGAAACGCAACGCAGAACGCAGCGAAGCGGAGTGGTGAACAGCCGGTGGTGGAACCCACGCGAGCGCCGAGGCCGGTGAGGCGCCCGGCTGACAAGGCGCGTGAGGGAGGAATACCGCGTGTATTCCGACCGAAACGCAACGATGAGCGGCGCGGTTCAGCCGGGATGGATCGCCGGCCGAACGCCGCGTGGGTTTCACTACCGGCTGTTTGGCCGGGGCCCCCACCGGGAGAACTGGGGATCGCCGGTCGAGCCCCCACCGGGAGAACTGGGCCGCGTGGGTTTTGCCACCGGCTGCTACATCATCCGCTGGATGATGCGGGCCCGCTGCTCTTGGGTGATGGCTTCCGGAACGTGGGAAACCGGCAACGCCCCGCCGTCCAGAATCGGCTCGAGCGCGTGCAGCGGCTGGACCGCCTGATCCTGATAGAAGAGCCCGGTGTAGATCTTCTCGTCCCACTCCATTGCCCGTTCGCAGGCGGTTTTCCAATCCGAGGGATCGTGGTTCTCATCCTCGAGCGGTGAGATCCTCTGGCGGAAGAAGTCGTAGGTGTTGTCGCGGTTGAAGGTGACACACGGACTGAAGACATCGATCACCGCGAATCCCCGATGCTCGATGGCGCCCTTGATCAGCCGGACCAGCTGCTTCATGTTGCCGGAGAACCCGCGCGCCACATAGGTGGCTCCGTTCATGATGGCCGAGGTGATCGGATTCACCGGTCGCTCGATGTTCCCGAACGGCGTGCTCTTGGTCTTCATTCCCAGGCTGCTGCTCGGGGAGACCTGTCCGGTGGTGAGCCCGTAGATCTGATTGTTCATCACCAGGTAGGTGAGATCCACGTTGCGGCGGGCCGTGTGGGTGAAGTGGTTGCCGCCGATGCCATAGCCGTCTCCATCGCCGCCGGTGACCAGGACGGTGAGCGTCTGGTTGGCCATCTTCACCCCGGTGGCTACCGCGAGCGACCGCCCGTGGAGGGTGTGCATACCGTAGGAGTTGAAGTAACCGGGGAAGTTCGAGGAACAACCGATCCCGCTCACGCACACGATCTGGTGCGGGGAAAGGCCCAGATCGGCCACGGACACCTGGGTGGCCCGCAACAGAGCGAAGTCGCCGCAGCCTGGGCACCAGTCCGGGTCGACCTTTCCCTTGAAGTCTTTGGCGGTCAGCGGCTTTTCCCTGAGCTCGATAGTCATTGGGTCTCCTGTTGGTGTCTCCGGCGGGGTGGGGGTGCTAGACGATCATTTCCTAGACAACTATTTCTTAGACGATTATTTCCTGGTCCGGTACGAACACGCCGCCGGGGACGGCGCCTTCGAGATGCGCCCGGACACCGTCGGCGATGTGATGCGGCATGAACGGCTCGCCATCGTACTTGCGGATGTGTCCGTCGACGGTAATACCCGTCTCACTCCGCAGGAACCGGTGGAACTGTCCCGAGTAGTTGTTTTCGATGATGAGCGTCTTCCGGGCGCCGGCGAGCGCCTCGCTCACGACATCCGCGTGGAAAGGCAGGATCCACTTCACGGCGACCCGGTTTACCTTCACTCCGTCCGCCTGGAGCTGTTCCATCGCTTCGCTGATGACTCCGGCCGTGGAACCCCAGCCCACCAGAGTGACCTCCGCTTCCTCGTCCCCTTCGAGTTCGGGGGCGGGCACGCGTGAGAGGTAGTCGTCCAGCTTCCGAGCCCGCTTCTCCACCATCTGGCGGCGCTTGATCGGGTTCGTGAACTCGTCCGAGATGAGGATGCCTTCCTCGTCGTGTTCGTCGGTGGCGACCACATGGACATGGCCCGGAACCCCGGGTACGGCCCGCGGGGAAATACCGTCTTTGGTATCCAGGTAGCGGTAGTAGGTTCCCTCAGCGCCATTGGCCTCGCGGATCAGCTCACCGCGCTCGATGGGCGGGAACATGTCGATGTCTTTCGGCGGAACGCTGAAGGTTCCTTCGGAAATGAGCAGATCGGAGAGGACGATGGCCGGACACTGGTAGCGATCGATCAGGTTGTACACCTCACCGATCGTGGTGAAAGCATCGTGAGCACTCTGGGGCGCCACCACGATCCGTTCGAAGTCGCCCTGGCTGGCTCCCAGCGCCTGCCAGAGATCTCCCTGCTCGGTCTTCGTGGGAACCCCGGTCGAAGGCCCGGCGCGCATTACGTTGATGAAGACCACCGGGATCTCCATCATGGACGCCGATCCGATGGCTTCGGTCATGAGCGCGAAACCGCCGCCCGAGGTGGCGCACATCGTGCGGGCGCCGGTATGGGCGGCCCCTACCGCCATGTTGGCGACTCCGATCTCGTCCTCGACCTGGCGCACCATGATCCCGAGCTCGCGGGCGTTGTTGGCCATCCAGTGGAGCACTCCGGTCGAGGGGCTCATGGGATAGGCGCAATAGAACTTGACCCCCGCGGCCGCCCCTCCCATCGCGAGGGCATCGTTCCCGGTCCACACCGCGAGCGGCTCCGGGTTCTGGGGCAGGGGGTTCGCCAGCGGCGCGAAGTGGGCGCTCGCGTGCTCGTAACCGGCGCGGGCTACGGCGACGTTCGAAGAAACCACCGCGTCGCCCTTTCTCGCGAACTGCAGCGCGAGTGCGGACTCCAGAACCTCGAAGTCGAGTCCCAGCACATGGGCGATCACGCCCAGCGCGGCGGTGTTCTGCGCCAGCTTGTTCTTGCCGTCCCCGGTGAACTCGCTCACCGGCATGCCACACAGATGAACGCCGTCCTGGTGCTCTCCGGGGGTGATGGTGTCGGCGTTGTACACCGCGTAGCCACCGGGGCCCAGATGGCGCAGATGGCGCGTCATGGTGTCCTGGTTCAGGCAGAGGAGCAGGTCGATCCGATCACCGTGCGAGAGCGCCTCCTGTTCCCGAACCCGCATGGTCAGGAGAATGTGTCCACCCCGGATGATGGACTGATACGCGTTGTACGCGTTCAGGTGGAGCCCCCGGCGAACGAACATCCGGGCAAGGATGTTGCCGGGCGTGGCAATTCCCTGCCCGGCAGCACCTCCAATGGCGATGGCGAAATCGAAACCTTGTGACATGTGCGAGTGGGTGACCTTCTTTGAACGGATGAGCCCTGACTGAGTTTCTTACCGGACGCGCCCGGTCCTGCGGAGTCCGCTCTTTCCCAAAAGCGAGCGGGCGACGCGAAGTAAGCCGGAAAATTCTATCACCTGGGGAGAGTCGGCCTCCGAACGGGAAACCGGAGGCGGAGTGCCGGGCGCCCCGCCTCGCCCTGCTCCGTTGACAATCGGTCGTGCGCGCGCCTACTATGGGCGACTCCCCGCGTCACTACGGCGTTCGCCGCCGGGCCTGAGGGTTCATGGAGAGTGTCGAGCGGGGTAAGAGGGGTCTTCGGCGCGGATGGGTTCCCCCCTACGCCCGAACTCCCCCGCTTAACCAAGAGGTTTTTTCTGTTCAATGAGAGAGGGTATGCCCGAAACGGATGAGGGAGCGGCCGCCGTGGCGGTCGGTAGTGAGTTGGCAGGGGAGCAGAATCCCGCGGTGATCGCCGGGGACGCGACGCAATTCCCGGTTGAAGACGCGGTTGCGGGCCCCGACGCGGTAGCCCCCGACGCGGTAGCCGAGGTCGCGGAATCCGCGAACTCGACGGGAAACGGCGCCCCTGCCCAGGATGGCGCCCCATCGGCGGTGTCGGCGGAGGAGGCTGCCGAATTCGAGGCCTTCCTGGACCAGTACCAAACCAACATGGTGGAAGGAGACATCGTCACTGGCACGGTCCTTCACATGACGGAGTCGGACGTGATCGTGGATGTCGGCTACAAGTCGGAGGGCATCATCGCGCTTGACGAATTCCGGGATGTCGATGGAAATGTCCGGGTTCGCGAAGGGGACGAGATCGATGTCCTCGTCCAGCGGGCCGACAACCGTCGCGGCCACCTCGTGCTTTCCCATCGGAAAGCCGAGAAGATGAAAGTCTGGAACCAGATCGAGGACGCCTTCGAGAAGCAGACGCCGGTGCGCGGGCGGGTCGTTGACCGGATCCGGGGCGGACTGGAGGTCGATATTGGGGAAATCGGGGTGCGCGGCTTTCTCCCCGGCTCGCAGGTGGATCTGCGTCCCGTACGGAACCTCGGCAGCTACAAGGGTCGCGAACTCGAACTGCGCGTCATCAAGCTGAACAAACGTCGCGGCAACATCGTGCTCTCGCGCCGGGTGGTTCTCGAAGAGGAAAAGACGAAGACCCTCGCCGCCCTCGAAGTCGGGCGGGTGTTCCGGGGTGAAGTGCGCGATCTCACCGAGTACGGAGCGTTTGTGGACATCGGTGGCATTTGCGGCCTTCTCCACATTCGGGAGATGTCCTTCCGCCGGCTTGAGCATCCTTCGGAACTCATGAAGGTGGGTGACCAGATCGAGGTGGTCATCCTCCGGTTCGATGCGGAGGCGGAGCGGGTCTCCCTCGGCTACAAGCAGCTCAACGTCGATCCCTGGACGACTGCCCACGACCGCTACGCGGTGGGAACCCGGGTCCGTGGGAAGGTGGTCAGCATCACCGACTACGGCGCCTTCATCGAGATGGAGCCCGGAGTTGAAGGACTCATCCACGTGAGCGAGATGAGCTGGAGCAGCCGGACCAAACATCCGTCCAAGCTGCTTGGCAAGGGCGACTTCGTCGAAGCCATGGTGCTCCGGGTCGACTTCAAGGCCCGGCGGATCAGCCTCGGTCTCAAGCAGGTGGAACCGAACCCGTGGCCACGGCTTGCCGAGCAGTACCCCATCGGTTCGCGGCTCACCGGGACGGTACGAAAGTTCACTGACTTCGGCGCCTTCATCGAAGTGGACAGCTCAATTGATGGCCTGATCCACATTTCCGACCTCAGTTGGAACAAGCGGGTGAACCATCCTTCCGAAGTCCTCAACGTGGGCGACGACGTGGAGACCGTGGTCCTGAGCATCGATCCCGAGAACCGCCGCCTGTCGCTCGGACTCAAACAGCTTTCGGATGATGCCTGGGAGGGCTTCTTCACCCGGCATCAGGAAGGCGATCTGGTGGACGGGACCGTGATCCGTTTCGCGGATTTCGGAGCCTTCGTCCAGATCGAGGAAGGGATCGAAGGCCTGTTGCGCCTGAACGACATTGACGAGCCACCGCCATCCAAGGCGGAGGACCGGCTGCACCTGGGGCAGCCGCTCAAGTTGCGGATCGTGCGGCTCAGCCGTGATGATCGAAAAGTGGGACTCTCGCTCCGGGCTGCCGAGGAGGGCTATTCCGGACACGGCGAATCGAGTGAGGTGTCCTCCGTCAAGATCGGAGACGTTTGGAAGAGGTGAACGACACAGCGATCACCCGCGCCCGCCTAGCTGCGGAGGTGTCGGAGGCCACGGGGATTACGCGTCGCGAAGCTGACCTCATCGTGGAGGCGGTTTTCGGCGCGATCGCCGGGGCTCTTCGTTCCGGAGACGAGGTGGAGATTCGCGGATTCGGCAGTTTCCGTTTGCGGAGCCGAAAGGCGCGCCTCACGCGCAATCCGCGAACGGGTGAACAGATCATGGTGCCTCCGAAACGGGTGCCGTTCTTTCGAGCCGGAAAGGCTCTCCGTGACCGCCTCAATCAGGAGCCGAGCGAAGAGCCGTTGGCGGCGACCTAGCAGCCTGTGGCAAAACCCACGCGGCCCAGTTCTCCCGGTGGGGGCTCGGCCGGCGATCCATCCCGCCCGAACCACTCCGCTTCGCCCCCCCACCGGGAGAACTGGCGTTCTTCGTTGCGTTTCGGTCGAAATACACTTGGGCCAGTTCTCCCGGTGGGGGCTCCTCCCTCACGCGCCTTGTCGGCCGGGCGCCTCGCCCCCACCGGGAGACTGGCCGACCTCGGCGCTCACGTGGGTTTCACCACAGGCTGCTAGCCCACCGCGGTTCGTGGCCTCCGGGCCGGTGGGAGAAGGCCGCGGCCGCGGCTGGAGTGCTACGGTCCGGTAAGCGCCGTTTCCAGCCGTCATCGCGGCGCGGCAGTGCTATAGGAACTGAACAGCCCGTGAAGGAAGTCAAGTGGGCCAGTTCTCCCGGTGGGGGCTCCTCCCTCGCGCGCCTTGTCAGCCGGGCTCCCACCGGCAGGACTGGCCCCACCGGGAGAACTGGCCCTCCCCGGCCTCGGCCCTCACCTCACTCCATCCACGGCGGTTGAATTGAGCACGCCCGTCACCCTGTCCCCGGCCGCATCTCCGGCCTCCCGGGCTCCTTTCGATCCGCTCGCCGAGCTTCCGCTCCGCTTCATCACGGGGACCGCGCTGTTTGACGGTCACGATGCCTCGATCCACGTATTCCGACGGTTGTTGCAGCGGGGTGGCGCCGAAGTAGTTCACCTTGGGCACAACCGAGCCGCCGGGGAAATAGCCGCCGCGGCGCTCGAGGAGGATGCGGACGCCATCGCCGTGTCCTCCTACCAGGGGGGGCACAACGAGTTCTTCCGCTATCTGGTTGATCTGTTGCGGGAGGCGGGACGAGGCGACATCCGGGTCTTCGGTGGCGGTGGGGGAGTGATCCGGCCCGAAGAAGGGGCTGCCCTCGAGGCGTACGGGGTGGCGCGGATCTACTCCCCTGGGGACGATCGGGTGGACGGCATCGAAGGCATCGTGGCCGACATGTTGGCAGACGCCGGCGAGGCCCGTGCCGCCCGTGCCGCCCGTCCGCGGGCCTCCTTCGATTCGCTCAGCGAGGATCTCGCGGGTGAGGATCCGCTTCGCCGGAACGGCGCCGCTGCCCGGCTGATCAGTTTGGCGGAGAGTGAGGGGCTTGACGCCGCCGACCGAGCCGCGCTCTCGGAGCACATTCGGTCGTCCGCTCCCGTACTGGGGATCACCGGGACGGGAGGAGCGGGAAAGAGTTCGGTCCTCGACGAATTACTCGTCAGATTCCGGACTGAACGACCGGATCTGGGCTCGGGGTCGGTGAGCCGGATCGGCGTGCTCGCGGTGGACCCTTCGAAGCGGCGAACCGGCGGTGCATTACTGGGAGACCGCATTCGGCTCAACGCGATCGGGGGTACGGGGGTGTTCGTCCGGAGTCTGGCTACCCGCCACTCGGGGACGGAACTCGCCAACGTCGTGGACGATGCGCTGCTGATTCTGCGGGCGGCGGGCTGCGGTCTGCTGGTCGTCGAAACCGGGGGAATCGGGCAGGGCGATTCGCGAATCGTGGATATCAGCGATTTCTCCCTCTACGTGATGACCTCCGACTACGGCGCCGAGAGTCAGCTTGAAAAGATCGACATGCTGGACCTGGCGGACGCGGTGGCGCTGAACAAGGCCGATCATCCGGGCGCCGAGGATGCGCTTTTCGCGGTGCGGCGCGCCTTCCAGCGGGCTCGCTCACTTCCACGCCACGCCCCGGCGCCCGTTCTGCCGACGGTGGCGAGCCGGTTTGCGGACCCCGGTCTCGACCGGCTCTACGCCGTCGTCCGCGATGGACTGGCCGGAAGAGAGACGGCGCTGCCGTCTCCGGTCAGTGATCGCCCCGACGACCTGCTCGCCGACGTACGCCTCATCCCGCCGGCGCGGGCCGGCTACCTGGCCGAGATTGCCGATACGCTTCGAGGCGAGAGGAACCGGGTTGCCGCCGAGGCGGATCGGGCTGCGAGAATCGAGCATCTCGAGGCGGCACTCGATGAACTGCGCGCCGGCGGTGGCGCCGAGGAGGCCGCGCGGGCCTTGGAGGCACGCCTTCGGGACGTCCGCGCCGAACTCGACGCCGGGAGCCGGGAGCTGCTGGCAGGGTGGTCCGATCTGGTGGCTCGCTATCGGGCGCCGCGGTACCGAACTCAGGTTCGGGATCGGGTGCGCGAGTTCAGTACCCACCGGGAAACGCTCTCCGGAACCTGGCTTCCGCGGGTAGCTCTTCCGGGCTTTACGGGCAATCGGGACAGGTTGCGCTTCCTTCTCGAAGAGAACCTGCCGGGCCACTACCCGTTCACCGCCGGAGTTTTCCCGTTCCGAAGAGAGGAAGAGAGTCCGCGGCGTCAATTCGCCGGGGAAGGCGGCCCGGCGCGCACCAACCGGAGGTTCCACCTGCTCGCCGATTCCGAAGCGGCCACGCGGCTCTCGGTCGCCTTCGACAGCGTGACCCTCTACGGAGACGATCCGGCCCGGCGGCCGGACATCTTCGGGAAAATCGGCGAAGGGGGCGTGTCCATCGCCACCCTCGACGACATGTGCGAACTGTTCCGGGGGTTCCGCCTCACCGATCCGGCGACCAGCGTTTCCATGACCATCAACGGTCCGGCGCCGCTGATCCTCGCAATGTTCCTGAACGCCGCCGTCCGGCAGGAGGTTCAGGCCTTCGAGGACGAGCACGAACGGCCGCCTTCCGCGGACGAGTACCGAGAACTGAAAACCGCGACCCTGCAGACGGTGCGCGGGACGGTGCAGGCCGACATCCTCAAGGAGGACCAGGCTCAAAACACCTGCATCTTTTCCACCGCCTTCGCGCTTCGGCTGATGGGCGACGTCCAGGAGTTCTTCATCCGGAACGAGGTCCGCAACTTCTATTCGGTTTCCATTTCGGGGTACCACATCGCCGAGGCGGGGGCGAACCCGATCACGCAGCTCGCCTTCACCCTGGCCAACGGCTTCACCTACGTCGAGTACTACCTCGCCCGGGGTCTGCCGGTCGACGCCTTCGCGCCGAACCTTTCCTTCTTCTTCAGCAACGGTCTCGATCCCGAGTACGCCGTCATGGCCCGCGTGGCCCGGCGGATCTGGGCGCGCGCCATGAAGCTCCGCTACGGCGCCGGAGAGCGGAGCCAGAAATTCAAGGTCCACATCCAGACTTCGGGCCGTTCGCTCCACGCCCAGGAGGTGCAGTTCAACGACATCCGGACGACGCTGCAGGCGCTCGTCGCGACGAACGACAACTGCAACTCGCTGCATACCAACGCCTACGACGAGGCCATCACTACTCCTACTCCGGAATCGGTGCGACGGGCGGTGGCCATCCAGAAAATCATCCGCAACGAGTTCGGCATGGCCTGGAACGAGAATCCCTTGTCGGGTTCGTTCGTCGTCGCTCAGCTCACGGATCTCGTGGAGGAAGCGGTACTCGCCGAATTCGATCGTCTCAATGCTCGTGGCGGCGTGTTGGCGGCGATGGAGCGCCAGTACCAGCGAAACCGGATCCAGGAAGAGTCGCTCTTGTATGAGACCCGGAAAGACTCCGGCGAGATTCCGATCATCGGAGTGAACACCTTCCTGGCGGCGCCGGATTCCGGGTCTCCCGAATCGGTTCCGCTCGCGCGCTCCACCCCGGAGGCAAAAGAGGACCAGGTGGCGCGGGTGGAGGCGTTTCGGCGACGCCACCGGGCGGCGGCGCCGGAAGCGCTCCGGAGGCTCCAGGAAGTGGCGCGTGCCGGCGGCAATGTCTTCGCTGAACTGATGGAGACCGTACAGGTCGCGAGCCTCGGGCAGATCACACAAGCGCTCTACGAGGTCGGCGGTCGCTACCGCCGGGCGATGTGAACGGAGTCTCGGGGCGTTCCGCCGGTGGTACGGCGGCCAATCCGCCGTACCGGATTCTGGTGGCGAAACCGGGCCTCGACGGGCACGACCGCGGTGCGCTGGTGGTCGCGAGGGCGCTCCGCGACGCGGGCTTTGAAGTCATCTACACCGGGCTGCGGAGAACACCCGAAGAAATTGTCGAAGCCGCGCTTCAGGAAGACGTGGAGGCGGTTGGTGTCTCCATTCTCTCGGGTGCTCATCGCCCGCTGGTTCGTCGGATCCTCGAGGGACTCGCGCAGCACGGACTCGCAGACGTACCGGTCTTCGTCGGCGGCCTCATTCCGGATCGCGACGTGGCGTATCTCCGCGAGATCGGAGTCGCGGAGGTGTTCGGACCCGACACCCCGACTTCCGAGGCGGCCCGGGCCCTCGGTTCGCGGCTCGCCGAGCTTCGCCTCCGTCGGGCCGTGCCGGGCTCCGACTCCTGACGGCCAGTTGCCGATCGGAGTGACGGTGTTCGCTTCCGCAGTGTCGAAACCGACCGCCGCGTCCTTTCCTTCACAAGTCACACCCAGACGGTGGCGGGAAGCCATCCTTGACGCCACGGGAAAACGGCCGGCGCCGCTCCTCGGCATCTGGCGGCGCGCTTCGTCCACGAACGAGCTCGCAAAGGTGGTGGCCCTCGACGCCGGAGCGGTGGGCTGCGCCGGGAGCGTGCTGATCGCCGAATCGCAGACACACGGGAAGGGACGTTTTGGCCGAACCTGGGTGTCGCCACCCGGCGGGCTCTACCTGAGCGTGCTCGTCGAGCCCCCCGTTCTGGCGGGCGGGGATCCGGCGTACCCGCTGACCTTGCTGCCGCTCGCGGCCGGGGTCGCGGTGGCGCAGGCGGTGCGGCGGGTTGCGGGGGTCCCCGCGGCACTTCGGTGGCCGAATGATCTTGATTGGGAGGACAGGAAGGTCGCGGGGATCCTCGCCGAGGTCGGCTTCCGGCGGGACTGCCCGTACCTTGCGGTCGTCGGTTTCGGGGTCAATCTGACTCCGGTCTCGCTCTCGGGGACCGGAGACCGGAAAGTCTCGCGCCCACCCCCCCCGTCCGCGGCCCGCCCTCCGGGTTGGCTTCCCGATGTGGATCGGGTGGAGTTGGCCCACGCTCTGGTGACCTCATGGCAACACAGCATCAACGCGCTCGAGGAGGATCCGGGGTCGCTCCGGGCGGCCTGGGAGTCGCTCAGCCCGACCGCGAGGGGGTGTCGCTGCGAGGTTCGGCTCGGTGGTCCCCGAGGCGTGCTGGGGAAGACGGACGGGCTGGCCCCGGAAGGAGGTCTGCGGGTCAGGACCGACGGCGGGACTGTCCGGGTGGTAACCGCGAGCGAAGCGCTCCGGATCCTCCATGGCCCCTCGGGCGGTTCGTGCCGCGACTCCCAACTTCCCTCGTCCGGCTGCTGAAGTGACCCGGCGGGCCTCTCCCGACTACTTTCGGGCCGTCGAACGGACTTTCCTCGACCTCAAAGGGGGCGGGATGTTTCTCTCCCCGGCCGATTGGGACGCTGTGCGCGGCTGGGAAGAGCGGGGGATTCCCCTGGATGTCGCGCTCTCCGGGATCCGCACCGCGTTTTCGGGGCGGACGCGCGCGCCTTCCCGGATGTCCCTCGGGGTGTGCTCCGCGGCCGTAGAGGCCGCGTTCGACGCGCTGCGCATGCAGCGCTCAGGCGCGGGCAGCCGCTCCCGGGAGGGCGACACCGAAGTCCGGAACCGCCTCGCGCAACTCGCGGATCAGCTTCGGAAATGGTCTCCCGCGCCGGGATCCCTCCTGGATGAGCAGACCGCCGCCGAACTGGTCGCCGCGGCTTCCGAAGCCGCGGCGGAACTCGATCGTCTCGGGAGGGGCGAGGGCGCTTCTGCCGGAGCCGGGCGAGCGCTGGACGGGATTCAGGACGCTCTTCTGATCCGGCTGCAGGCGGCGCTTCCGGACGCCACCCTGGGGGAGATCGAGCGCGCGGTGCGCAACAAACTCGAGCCGTATCGGAGACGCATGCCGGAATCCACCTGGCGGGAGACTTACGAGCAGGCGGTCCGTCGACGGGTGGGACAGGTCTTGGGCTTCGGACCGCTGGCTCTGTTCGAATAGGGGACGGACGTCCGGTGGAGATCAGCAATCCCCACCTTCCCGAAACCTGGACCGAACGGCCGGCCGGCCCTTTCGAGGGAGTGCCCACCGCCCGAACCGCGCCCGCCCCGCTGCTCCTGCTGGCCGCCTCTTTCTGGGGAGGGGTCGCTGCTTTTGCGGTGATGCCCGGACCGCCGGGGTGGCCGCCATTCCTGCTGGGCGCACTGTTTGTGCTCGGGGCCGGTCTGCTCGCCCCGAGTCTGCTGGTCGAGAACCCGTTTCGGCGGCGCCGGAGCGGCCGACTCTCCCGGGTTCCCACCGGCATCAGGACGGGGCTCCTGTTGGCAGCGGCATTTGTGGCTGGCGCCCTCAATCGTCCCGCTCCCGCAGCGGTGTCGCCCCTTGCCGAGACCGTTCGCGCTCTGGGCGCCGAACGCCTCGCTCGCCCCGTCCGGCTTGAGGGAGTCCTACTGCGCGACGCGGAAGATTCCGGTCGCCGCACCTCGATCGCTCTGAAAGTGGATCGGGTGGCCGCCAACCGCCAGGAATGGCCGGTGCGCGGGGAGGCGCGGATCACCGTGGACGGCGATCACCGGGAGCACCTCCGAAGGTTGTCCCGAGGCACGCGAATCTCCATCTGGTCGCGGGTTTCCGAACCGCGCCCGCCGGGAAACCCGGGGGGGCGCGAGAGTCGGGGGCCGGTCGCCCTCTTCGGCTCCACGAAGAGCGGACTGCTGGTCCGCGAAGTCGCGCCCGGGCCGGCGCCCTGGCGAGCATTGCAGGTTCTCAGAGCCCGGATCCGGGAGCGCCTCCGGAGTGGAGGCTTCCCCGACGACGTGCTGGCGGTCGTGGCAGCGATGCTCATCGGAGATCGCACCCTGGCTCCGCCAGAGACGGAGCGGGCCTTCCGGGACGCGGGAACGCTTCACCTGATGGCGGTCAGCGGGCTCCACGTGGGACTGCTCAGCCTGCTGATCTATGGAATGGCGGTACTGGTCGGCGTACCGCGCCGGAAGGCGCTCGCGACCGTGTTGTTCGTGCTTCCGCTCTACGCCGCGGTCTGCGGAGCGCGCCCTTCGGTGGTGCGCGCCGTCCTGATGGCGACGGTCGTGATCCTGGGGTTGCGCCGCGGACTCTTTGGAGAGGCCATGAACGGGCTGGGGCTGGCCGCCTTGGTTTTGCTCGCCTGGTCGCCGTGGAACGCACTCGACGTGGGGTTCCAGCTCAGCTTCGCCGCCACCCTGGGGATCATCGCCGCCTTCCGTCCGGAGGACCCCGCCGAAGTCTCGTGGGAACGCCCGGGCCGCTGGCGCGCCTGGATCCTGGTTCCGCTCGGTGTCACGCTCGCGGCGCAGCTCGCCACGTTCCCCATCCTTGCCTGGCATTTCGGCCGGGTGGTGTTCGGTGGGCTGCTGATCGCCGTTCCGGCCGGTCTGTTGGCGGGACCGGTTCTAGGTCTCGGGTTCGCCTGGCTGGCGCTTGCCGGGACCGGACTTCCGGCGGACGCGGTGGGTGCGCTTCTCACGATTGCCACCGAGGCTCTGATCGGGCTGAGCGAATGGGGCGCCGGGCTTTCGTTCGGCGCCTTTCACGTGGCCCGCCCGCCACTCGCCTGGCTTCTGGGCTGGCTGGGACTGGCGATTGTCGTCCTGGCGCTCCGCGGTAGGCGAAGGATCCTGCCGGCCGCGGTCATCGTTCTCCTTGGTCTGGCCACGCTGCCGCTCTCGGAGCCCGCAGACGGGACGCTTCGGCTCACCTCGCTGGACGTGGGGATGGGTGACGCGCTGGTTCTTGGCCTCCCCGCCGGCGGTGCGGTACTCCTCGACGCGGGTACTGCATTCGATGGATGGAGCGCCGGCGAGGCGATCGTTACTCCGTTCCTGGCCGAAATGGGCTTCCGGCGTCTCCGGGCTGCCGTTCCCACCCACGGGGATCTGGATCACGTTGGTGGTTTCCCGGCAGTGTTCCGCAACTTCGGGGTGGACGAACTCTGGGAAGGTGGAGGGACCGCGGAGGATCGTCGCACTGCGGTCGAGCAGGTACACCGCGAGCGGGTGCGGCGGGGGATTCCGCGGCGGCGGCTTCGAGCCGGGGAGCGTTTCGAGTTGGGCGGCGCCCGGTTCTCGGTGCTTGCTTCCGGCGACCATCGGTCCGGGCCGCGAGAGCGATCCAACGAGCGCTCGGTCGTGCTGGCCGTGGACTACGCCGGAAAGCGGCTTCTTCTCACCGGCGACGCCGGGGAGGCAACCGAGCGGGTTCTGTTGGACCGCTATGGCGCGGCCCTGCGTTCGGATGTGCTCAAGGTCGGTCATCACGGTAGCCGCTCTTCCACGACGCCGGAGTTCCTCGCCGCGGTAGCCCCCCAGGTGGCGCTCGTTTCGGTCCGCGCCGATCCCAGACGGCGTCTTCCGGATGACGGCGTGCTGGAGCGCCTCAGCAAAAGCGGCGCTCAGATCTACCGGACCGATCAATCCGGGGCGGTGACCGTCGCCATCGGCGCGGACGGCCGCGTGTCGGTGAGCACGTTCCGTCATGGAGCGCCGGTCTTCAGACCGGCATCGCGGCCGTAGGCCGCGAAACTCCCACCACCACCCTCGCCCATTGCCCGGACCCGTCCGGGGACGGCGCAGCGCACCCCGTAGGCCGCGAAACTCCCACCACCACCCTCGCCCATTGCGCCGATCCGCCCGGGGACGGCGAAGCGCACCCCGCGTTTCCTGTCAGGGCATGCGGCGAACCGCGTTCCGGAGGGCCGATTCGGGATCCAATCCATCCTGCCGGGCTCCCCGCGCGGCCGCGAGCAGGAGGTCGCCGAGTGCGGTTTCGGCTGCGTCTCGATCTTCGGCCCGCCGCGCGGCCTTCATCTTCGTGAGTGCGGCGAGAATGGAGTTCTGGTCCGGCCCGGCCCCCTGGCTGGAGGCCGCGGTGCGTTCGATGGCCTTCATCGCGAGCAACAGTGCCGGAAGACCCCGGGGCAGGGGATCCCGGGGCAGGGGACCTCGTTCCGCGGGGCGTCTGGACTTTTCAGAGGCCTTGATCGCTTCCCAGCTCGCGAGTGCTTCGTCCGCATTCGAGGCGCGCTCCTGCCCTCCGAAGACGTGGGGGTGGCGGCGGATCAACTTGCGCGTGATCCCGCGGGCCACCTCCGCCATCCCGAAACGGCCCTCCTCATGGGCGATCTGAGCCATGAAGACCACCTCGAGCAGCAGGTCGCCACACTCCTCGAGGACGGCAGACGGATCCTCGCGATCCACGGCGTCCACCAATTCGTGTGCTTCCTCAAGCACATAGCGGCGGAGGGATTGCCAGGTTTGCTCCCGGTCCCAGGGGCAGCCCTCCTTGGCCCGCAGCTTCGCCATCAATTCGATCAGGCCGGCAACCTCGGCGCCGCCGGCGGCTGCGGGTTCAGGGACTCGGGAGATGTCGCTTGGATTCTTCATGCGGGGGCCCGAGTGTATTGCGAGCGAAGCGCAACGATGGGCCACGCGAAACCGGTCGGTTCAGCCGGGATGCCGGAGCGAGAGGGATGGGGGAGGGGCTACCCGACTCGATCCCTGGTGGCTCGGGTTTCCGGAGCGGGGCGTTAGCAGCCTGTGGTGAAACCCAGGCGGCCCAGTTCTCCCGGTGGGGGCTCGGCCGGCGATCCATCCCGGCTGACCGCGTCGCTGCGCGCCGCTCATCGTTGCGTTTCGGTCGAAATACACCAGGTATTCCTCCCTCACGCGCCTTGTCAGCCGGGCGCCTCGCCCCCACCGGGAGAACTGGCCGGGCTCGGCGCTCACCCGGGTTCCACCACAGGCTGCTAGCCCCGCGGAGACCCCGGGCTGTTCACCGCCAACTGCCGTTTCAAGACCGCAATCGGCTCGCAGACCGCGTGACGGGACTAGGATTCCCGTAGGCGAGCCGCGTTTTCACCGCGGCCCCGACACCGGATGAGTGAAGAGGAGAGATTCCCGCGAATTGTCGTCAGGGACCGCCGTGCCTTTGCGCCCGACGGTTCCCGCCGCGCGGATGCGGATCCGCGGAACGAGACGCCTGCTTCCACCCCCTCGCTTGGGGCTCCACCGGGCGCTTCGCTTGGGGCTCAACCGGGCGCCTCGACCGGGTCTCCCTCCGGGCCCGCCGGGTCGGCTGCGGACCCGGGTTCCGCACCCGAGGAGGACCCTCGGTTCAAACAACTCATATCCCTGCTCTTTTCCCAGGCGGCGATGCTTCTGGAGGAGACTTCCGGGGCAGACGGCAAGTCCGGATCGGCGACTGGCCCGCAGCAAACCGAAGCGCTGCAGGGACTCCAGGCGGTGATCGGCCTGCTGGAGGTACTCGAAGAAAAAACCAGCGGTCGCCTCGCTCCCGGTGACGCCCGTCTGGTTTCCCAGGCCCTCTACCAGTTGCGGATCGCTTACATGGAACGCGCGAAGGCGCCCGGCACATGAGAATCGAGCGGCTTGACGAACTGCCAACCGCGTCCCCTCACTCCCGTGAGGGCAAGGGCGGCGGTGCGGCGGACTCAGCAGTGGTTGCCGTTGGGAACTTTGACGGAGTCCACCGCGGTCACCTGGCGGGCCTCGACCTGGCCCGACAGGAAGCGCGGAGACACCGCGCCGAGTGCGTCGCGGTTACTTTCGATCCTCATCCTGCTCGCCTGCTGCGGCCTGACCGGGCGCCCGGAACAATCACCAGTTTTCCCCTGAAGGCCGAGCGGTTGGCCGCCGCCGGCGTCGAACGTCTGGTGGTGCTCGAGTTCGGCGAGGCGATGGCGCGGACGTCGCCCGCCGACTTCGTAAATCGACTTCTGATCGGCCGGCTCGGAGCCGCCGCCGTGGTCCAGGGGGCGAACTTCCGGTTCGGCCGCGGCCGGACCGGGAGTCTGGAGACGCTTCGTGATCTTGGTGAGCGCCACGGCTTCTCGGTGATCGAAGCGCCGTCGGTGACGTGGGAAGGGGAGATCGTTTCGTCGACGAGGATTCGTCGGGCGCTTACCGCGGGTGAGCTCGACCTGGCGACGAACCTCCTTGGTTGGTCGTATGAGATCGAGGGCTCGGTGGTTCCGGGACGGGGGCGGGGTCGCGGCCTCGGTTTCCCGACCGCGAACATTTCCGCCGACAGCGACGTGCTGCTGCCTCACGGGGTGTACGCCGCGGATGCCGTAACCGCTCCCGAGGGGCATCTCTTCCGGGCGGTGGTCCACTACGGCCCGCGGCCCACCTTCGACGATTCTCCTTCGCTGGAGGTGCACATGATGGGATTCTCCGGTGGGGTGTCCCGCCTCCGGGTGCGCTTCTTGTCCCATCTGCGAGAGGTCCGGGGTTTCGCCGGGCCACAAGCCCTGCGGAGACAACTTGAACGCGATGTGGCGCGAGCTCGTGATCTGGTCGCGTTGCCTGCGCCCGAGGCGTTGCCTCGGGCCGCGGAGGTGGTACTTGCCGGGTAGAACAACAGCCTGTGGTGAAACCCAGGCGGCGTTCGCCCGGCGATGCATCCCGGCTGAACCACTCCGCTTCGCCCCCCCACCGGGAGAACTGGCCCCACCGGGAGAACTGGGCCTCACCGGGCTCGGCGCTCACCCGTGTTCCACCACCGGCTGTTAAGCCCTGCGTCGGAGATGCTTTCCCATGCGTGATCTGGAAGTCGCCACCCGCCGCGCCGCCGAGGCCGTCGTAGTGGAGCCGCGGGGCTTCATCAATGCGCACACCGTGGCCGAGTTCGAAAGGGTGCTGAACGCGCTCGTCGAGGCCGGGGACGTGCGGATCGTGATCAGTGGCGCTCATCTTTCTTATGTGGCCAGTGCCGGCTTCGGGGCGATCATGGGCCTCATCGAAGAAGCCCGGGCGGGTGGCGGAGACATCCGCGTGGCCGCGCTTACCGAGACCGTCGCCCATATTTTCCGGGTGCTGGGCTTCGACCGCCTGTGCCGTACCTTCGAGACCGAGGAGGAAGCGGTTCTCAGCTTTGGAGGCTACTGACCTGTCGAACGGGGAAAGAGCGCCGCTCCAGATCGACGTTCCGGCAACCTGCGAGTGCCTGAGCCTGGTGCACGAGGCGACGCGGCGGATGGCGATTGCTGAAGGTTTCGATCCGGCTGCCGCGGAGGAGATCGCGGTGGCGGTCGGAGAGGCGATGACCAACGTCGTCAAACATGCGTACCGCGGCAAACCGGGTCATGCGATTCGGCTGCGCTATCTCCCGGGGCCCGAGACGCTGCGGATCGAGCTGGAACACCGCGGCGATGCGCCACGGCGCCTTCCGACCGGTGTGGATCTCGGACGGTTGGCGCGCGAGCGGCGCCGGGGCGGGTTGGGGGTTCATCTCATGCGTCGGCTCATGGACCGGGTGGTTCACGAACAGTTGGGAGGCGGTCTCGGATGCTGGGTGCTCGAACGCAATCGGTGCGATTCTGGTTGCGGTTCATCGGGTGCCACGTCGGGGCGGGAGTCCTGATCCGGTGAAGACGGGGCCAGACTGCGGCTCCCGCTGGTCCGTATCGGCGCGATCTCCTCTACCGCGCGGTGCGACGCTGCGGGGGTGCCCCTCATGACCACGCGTACGACTCGAGGGATCGAACCGGACCGGCCTTCGCCCTCCGGGACGCGATACCAGCGGTTGTTCGCGCAGCATCTCGGGGAAATGAACCCCGCCGTGGAACGCCGGGTGTCGGAACTGCTGGCACTCACCGATTTCACGGCGGCGGCCTTTGAACTGCTGAGCGCAGCTGAGGTGGCGTCTCTCATTGTGCTGGTAACGCTCGGCGAGTCTGGAGCCCGCTGGGCAGGCATGCTGCTGCCCGATGAGGCAGGACAGTTGTGTCCGGCAGGTCGCCGGGGTGCCGGAAACCCTGGCTGGGAAGATCTGAGACTGGAAGTGCCGGACCGCCTCCCGGAATCCCTCGTACTGCGGGCCGGCGGCGAGGATGCGGAAGAGGAACCTACCGCTCGTCCTTTTCGCCAGTTGATGCGCGACGCGGGGGCGTCATCCGTGACGCTTCTTCAGACTCGGGACGGGCTCCGTGGAGTACTCCTGCTGGGCGCGCCCCATCCCGAGCTGGCGGGGTCGCAGAGCGATTTCCTCGAGGTGTTTGCGGCTTCCGCGGCGGCCGCGCTCGAAAAATGCCGCCGGGATGAGGAACTGCGGGTGGCGAACCGCCGGCTCTCGCTGCATGTCTACCAGCTTCGTTCGCTGATGGACCTGACCGCCGGGCTGCATCGGGCTCGTGATGAGGTGGCAGTTTGGGATCTGCTGCTCCACGGTGCGATGGGTCATGTGCTGGCCAGCCGGGCGGCCGTGGTGGTCGGGGGGAGGGTTGCGGCTGCCAAGGGGCCGAGGCGTCCCGACGAGGACGGGGCTCAGTTCGTGCGCGCCGCCGAGATCCTGGCCGGCGAGCACAAGATTCGTCCGACCGCTGATATTTCCCACTGGAGCACGTCCTGCGAATTGGCGAGACTGGAGATCGGCTGGATTGTGCCGTTCACCTCCGGAGCGGTACAGGGGACATTGTTCCTGGGCGCGGCCGGGTTCGGTCGGGAACTCTCGTCGGCGGACCGGGCCTTCCTGACGTCTCTCGCCGGACAGGCGTCCGCCGCGGTCGAAAGCCTGCGCCTCACCCGCGCCTCCATTCAGAAAGAGAAGGAACTCGAGGTGGCGCGCCGGATTCAGACCCGCTTTCTGCCAGCGGAAGCTCCGGAATATCCCGGGTGGGACCTGTGGGGGATCAACATTCCCTGTCTTGCCGTCGGGGGTGACTACTACGATTACCTCACCCTGGATGGAGCCATATTCGTCACGATCGCTGACGTGTCGGGGAAGGGAGCCGGGCCGGCTCTCATCATGGCTTCGGTTCAGGCATCGCTGCGCGCTTTCTTCCGGCACGGTCGGCCCGGGATCGCCAGTGCCGCAGAGGAACTGAATCACCATCTCCACCGGAACACGGAAGACAGCCGCTACATGACCGCCATCCTGGCCCGGCTCGAACCCTCGACCGGCCGGCTCGACTATCTGAACGCTGGGCATGTCCATCCGGTGTTGGCCCGGGCCGATGGTTCCGTCGAGCGTCTTGATCGGGGTTCGACGGTGCTCGGCCTGTTTCCCGACATTGACACCGAAGTCGGCACCTGCGAACTTGCTCCCGGGGATCTGGTCGCCATGTTCACCGACGGACTCAGCGAGGCTGAGGATCCGGCGGGCGGCCTCTTCGATGACGCCCGCATCGTGGATGCGTTGATCGCCGCTCGCTCGCTGAGCGCGCGCAACATTTGCGGGGATCTGCTTTCGCGGGCTCGGGCCTTCTCCGGACCAAACCCGCTCCGCGATGACCTCACCCTGGTCGTCCTGAAGCGTGGTCCACGCGAGTAGTCACGAGTAGTCGATGTCCGGGAAAAGCACCTTCCGGCTCCGCAACACCCTCGGCGGCCGCATTCAGCCCTTCCAGCCGAAACGTACGGACGAGGTCCGGATGTACACGTGCGGACTCACGGTGTACGCCCGGGGACATATCGGGAACTTCCGTACCTTTGTGGCCCAGGACATCCTTCGCCGCTTCCTTCGTTTCAAGGGCTACCGGGTCCTTCAGGCGATGAATTTCACGGACGTCGATGACAAGACCATCCGGGGTGCGGGGGAGGCGGGCGAGCCGCTGCGCGATTACACGACCCGCTACATCGAAGAGTTCTTCGACGATGCCGACGCTCTCGGCATCGAGCGCGCCGAGCACTATCCGCGAGCCACCGACCCCGAGTACATCGAGGCGATGATTCGGCTGGTGACGCAACTACTGGAGAAAGGGGTCGCCTACGAGTCCGACGGCTCCATCTATTTCCGGGTTGCGAGCTTCCCCCGCTACGGGCAGCTCTCCGGCGCGGCGGCCTCCGACCGCCTCGCCGGCGCCCGCGTGGACTCCGACGAGTACGACAAGGAAGATGCGCAGGACTTCGTCCTCTGGAAGGCGGCGAAACCGGGTGACCCGGTCTGGGATGCGCCTTTCGGCGCCGGCCGTCCGGGTTGGCATCTGGAATGTTCGGCAATGGGATTGGAACTTCTCGGCCCGGGCTTCGACCTGCACTGCGGCGGCGTGGATCTCGTGTTCCCGCACCACGAGAACGAGATCGCCCAGAGCGAGGCCGCGACCGGGAGCCCCTTCGTTCGTCATTGGTTCCACTGCGAACACCTGCTGGTGGACGGCCGAAAAATGTCCAAATCGCTCGGCAATCAATTCACCGTGCGCGAGTTGATCGACGAGGGTTTTGCGCCAGCCACGATCCGTCACCTGTTGGCCGGGGTGCACTACCGCCAGCAACTGAACTTCACGAAGGGCGGCCTCCGGCAGGCGGAAGTCGCCATCGGCCGGGTCAACGAGTTCCTGCGCCGTTCGGACGAGGCGGCCCGCCGCGAGGGAGACTCCGCGAATGAGGGCACGGCGTCTCCCGGCGGCGCCGCGACCGGGGTTGCCGAAGCCCTGGTTCGTTTCGAGGAAGCTCTGGATGACGATCTGAACACGTCGAAGGCGCTCGGCGAGGTGTTCACCGCGCTGAGGGAAGGGAACCGGGCGCTCCATGCACCCGGAGGAGCCTCCGAGGCGGGGGTCTGGGCAGCGGCGATCCGCAGGATGAACACGGTCTTCGGCAGCTTCGAGATGGCCCCCGACCCGGAGACCGGCAAGCGGGTCGACGAGCCGGCCGACCTTGCCGAGTTGATCCGTGAGCGCCAGGAGGCGCGCGGGCGAAGGGACTTCGCTCGCGCCGATGAGATCCGTGACGATTTGGCCGCTCGCGGGATCCTTCTCGAGGATTCTTCGTCGGGCACCATTTGGCGGCGGCGCGAGGACTGAGCGCCCGGGCGGCCATGGTCCGGCGGGCCGTTGCCCGCTGGCCATTCCGGCGACGAGCGCCACATCTGAGGCTCGGAGCCCGTGGCGAGCGGATCGCCGCCCGGGTTCTTCGCCGGTCCGGGTACCGGGTCGTGGCGAGGAACTATCGTCCCGGCCGCCGGCGAAGCGATGCGGAACTGGACATCGTGGCATGGGAGGGAGACACCCTCGCCGTCGTCGAGGTCAAGACCCGTCGGGGCGGCTTCGGACATCCGGCGGAGCGGGTCGACCGCGAAAAGCGCCGCCGGATCCGGCGCTCCGCAGCGCGGATGTGGCGGCGGGAAACGTCCCGAAAAAGGATCCCCCCGGGATCGCACCTCCGCATGGATGTGGTGGAAGTCTGGTTTCCTGCTACGCGGCCCCGGCGCCTCCTGGCTCGCCTCCGGGAGGTGTTTCGCCGCCCCACCGTACGGATCCGGCGCGGCGCGTTCTGAGCCGGGTCGGGCTCGGACGGGGCGGTATACTCGCTCGCCTTTCTCCAAGGCCGGGCGGGACTAACTCAGTGGTAGAGTGCAACCTTGCCAAGGTTGAAGTCGCGGGTTCGAATCCCGTGTCCCGCTCCAGTTATGGGTAGGTCAGGGCGGCGTAGCCAAGTGGCCAAGGCGGAGGTCTGCAAAACCTCTATTCGGCGGTTCGAATCCGCCCGCCGCCTCCGCCATTTATCCTGACCGGGTGCGCCGCTGACGGCGCGTCCGGTGCGTGTAACCGTCTTTGCGGCGATGGGAATCGCCGCCAGACGGGCTGGCCGGGATGGCGAAATCGGCAGACGCGGGAGACTTAAAATCTCTTGTCCCTCACGGGACGTGCGGGTTCGAGCCCCGCTCCCGGCAGGCGGTCGAGCGGTTCGGAAGGGGGGGCGTCCGATCGGGTGGCGTTGAATAATCCGTGTTATGGGAGGTGTGCCCCCCCTTCCGAACCGCCCGGCGCTTCGCGCCGGGATCGCAACTTCCTTGCGCGCCTGCGGCGCGCTGCGGCAAGTCGCGATCGATAGTCACTGATTATGAAAGGGGGGGTGCCCCCCTTTCACACTTTCCCCCCGGACACGCTGGCGTCAAACCCTCCGGGTTTGCCGCCACTGTTTTTCGGACGGGAGAGTGCCCGCGGGAAGGGAACCCCGACCTCCGGTCGGCACCGCTGCGCGAAGCGCAGCGAGCGGCGGATCGCTCTTTTCTTTCACGACACGCCGGCCAGGGAACGCCGACCTCTGGTCGGCACCGCTGCGCGTCGCGCAGCGAGATGGCGGATCGCTCTTTTCTTTCACGACACGCCGGTCAGGGAACGTCGACCTCCGGTCGGCACCGCTGCGCGAAGCGCAGCGAGCGGCGGATCGCTCTTCTCTTTCACGCCACGCCGGCCAGGGAACGCCGACCTCCGGTCGGCACCGCTGCGCGAAGCGCAGCGAGCGGCGGATCGCTCCTCTCTTTCACGACACGCCGGTCAGGGAACGCCGACCTCCGGTCGGCACCGCTGCGCGTCGCGCAGCGAGCGGCGCCCAGCCGAACTCTTTCACGGAACGCGGGCCAGAGAAGGCCGAGCTCCAGGCGGCATTGCCTCCCGCAGGGAGGCGAAATGCGAAACGCCGATCAGCGAGATCGCGCGAATCCGGACCGCCGGGGCGTTTACAATGCGAAGTGAACCCGAGCGGCCCGCTGCGCTCCGGCTTATGGAACCGAACGGGAGTCACCTCTGCCGGGTGGGACGCGCCTCCCGCCGGCGGCGCCAATCGGCGCCGCGCGGGAAGCCCAAGCCTGGCACGCGACGCCCACCTACATCATCGTAGGACGGAACCGGAGGACCGCCGGGTTCACCCTCGGGTCGAGCGGTCCGGAAGGGGGGCGCCCAGTTCGGATAGTGATGCGCAGTCGGTTTGCTATCGGTTGCGCCCCCCTTCCGAACCGCCCGGCGCTTCGCGCCGGCAATCGCAACTTCCTTGCCCGCCTCCGGCGGGCTGCGGCAAGTCGCGATTGACCGCTGGGGAAGGCTTGCGGGGGCTTCGTGGCGCGGGATCGGTTGGACAGATCGGTCTGCCGTGGCTGCGACGGGCCAAAGTCAGCGCGCCGCCCTCTCCGGCCGATATCTGCGCCGAACTGCACCGCAACCCGTCGTGGACACCGTCCTGGATCGGCCGCTCCCGGTGCTGCAGGCTCGCCGGCGGTCCTCGCGGACCTGGTCTGCGGTCAGAAAGCGGCGCGGCGTGGCCGTCGCCTGGCTCTCGCTGGATGATTCGACACGGTGAAGACGTTCGGCTTTTACTCTGCCCACGCCGTCCAGCAGGCGGGCATCGATGTTTCGATGTTGCGGGAGGATGACTTCCGGAGTTCCTCGCCGTTTCGGTGGCAACTGGGGTGCCGAACCGAAAGATCGCCACTCTCCTCGGTATCACCCAGGGGGTGCACTTACCACTTGCGCCCCGACCGTACCGAAACCCCGTAGCCCAATGCCGGGCACGGTGGGATTCGGGTACGGCGTGCGCCCCGGGCGCCGAAGCGGGCACGCGCGCCGGTATTGACAAAAAACGCCGGATCCCCATCCGTTCTGATGGGACGGTAGATGTGTTCGCCGACACCCGGTAGAGAGCGTTCCACATCCCGGCTACCCAACATGCACTTGCTTCCTCCCCGGTAGTCGACGGATATTGGACCGTGTAGAGCCGCATTTTGGCGCACTACCCTGTTTGGTTACAGGTAGGTATCGCTCCTTATTTGTAAATCGCCGCTAGTTTCTTCCTGATTATTGGGCTACCCGAAATCCTCGCTTTCCTCTCTGGCGAGACGGACTTTGGCCGGGCATTGTAGCCAGCTTGTTTTTTTTTCACCTTTGGAGTGATCGCGGCGCCCGGGTAGCAATTGGATCTGTTTCGTGACCGCGCGATCACGGACGACGACATGCCCGCGTCACGGTGTCGGCGAGCCAGGCGGGGGGGGCGTCGACGGCGGCGGTCAAAAGCCGTGGTCGTGAGCGCAGAAGGAATGAGGCCGCATGCAGGCGCGCGGATCGTTGCCAATGAGAGCGGAGCCGGGGTGGCCAGGACATCTGCTCGTCCAGCGCGTCGCGGCGCGCACGCCGCTGCCGGGTTCCTCGTCGCCTTCGCCGCGATCCTTGCCCTGCCCCCTCAGGCCCAGGCGCAGACCGCCGGCATCTGCGGGCGCACGGCTGCGGTGCGCACCGCGATCCTTCTCGAAATCCCCGGCGTCAGTAACTGCGCCAATGTCACCGACACCGATCTCGCCGGGATCACCTATTTGGGTTCGTTCAACATCACCGCCCTCGCGGCGGGGGATCTCGACGGGCTGACCGCGCTGACGGGGCTGTATCTGCAAAACCGCAGTCTGACCACGCTTCCCGCCGGGGTGTTCGACCAGTTGACCGCGCTGGAGTATCTGAGGCTGAGTAACGGCGGTATGACCACGCTTCCCGCCGGGGTGTTCGACCAGTTGACCGCGCTGGAGGTGCTGAAGCTGAAAAACAACGGTCTGACCACGCTTCCCGCCGGGGTGTTCGACGAGCTGACCGCGCTGACGGAGCTGTGGCTGGAGGGCAACGATCTGACCACGCTTCCCGCCGGGGTGTTCGACGAGCTGACCGCGCTGACGGTGCTGGCGCTGGATGGAAACGGTCTGACCACGCTTCCCGCCGGGGTGTTCGACGAGCTGACCGCGCTGACGGAGCTGGCGCTGAGTAACCAAGAAAACGGTATGACCACGCTTCCCGCCGGGGTGTTCGACAACAACCCCGCGCTGACGGAGCTGTTTCTGTCCTACAACGGTATGACCACGCTTCCCGCCGGGGTGTTCGACGAGCTGACCGCGCTGGAACTCCTGTTTCTGGCCTACAACGATCTGACCACGCTTCCCGCCGGGGTGTTCGAGCCGCTGACCGCGCTGGTGCTGGTGGATCTGACGGACAATCCGGGAGCGCCCTTCGCGCCCACCGCGGTTGCTGTGCCCGATGACGGAGAGGTTCCCGTCAGCGGGGGCACGGTGACGCTCGACGGCAGCGGCAGCGGTGCCGGGCCGTGGGGCACGAATGTGACCTATGGCTGGCGTCTGACCTCAGGTCCGACGAGCAGGGTGACGTTCGACGACGCCGCGAGCGCCAAGCCGGTGGTGACGATCGCGGCGCTGGCGGATGGCACCGAAGGCACTGAGCTTACCTTCACCCTCACCGTGACCGGGCGCAGCGTGAATCGGTCCCTCGGCACCGCGCCCGGCACCGACACCGCCACCGTCACGGTGACGCTGACGGACACGGCGCCGGTGTTCACCTCGCCGGCGGGGTTCAGCGCGGCGGAGAACCAGACCGCGGTGGGCACGGTGCAGGCGACGGACGGCGACGCCGGCGACAGCGTGACGGGGTACACGATCGCGGGCGGCGCGGACGCCGCGAAGTTCTCGCTCGGCACCGGGACCGGGGTGCTGACGTTCGTGGCGGCGCCGAACTACGAGGATGAGGCGGACGCCGACGGGAACAACGCGTACGAGGTGGTGGTGCGGGCGACCAGCGGCACGGGTGCGCGGGAGAAGACGACGGACCAGCCGATCACGGTGACGGTGACGGACGAGGACGGCGAGGCGCCGGGCCCGCCCGCCGCGCCGGGGGTGACGGCGGCTGGGCCGACGAGTCTGACGGTGAGCTGGAGCGAGCCGTCGAACAGCGGGCCGGCGGTCACGGGCTACGACCTGCAGTACCGGGTGTATGGAACCAGCGGGGCCTTCACGGCGGGCGATACGAACGTGTCCGGGACGAGCACGACCATCGACGAGCTCGCGGAGGACACGAGATACGAGGTGCAGGTGCTGGCCAGGAACGCCGAGGGCGACAGCGACTGGTCGGCGTCGGGCAGCGGCGCGACGGACGCGAACGCGGCGCCGGTGTTCACCTCGCCGGCGACGTTCGACGCGGCGGAGAACCAGACCGCGGTGGGCACGGTGGAGGCGTCGGACGCCGACGCCGGCGACAGCGTGACGGGCTACACGATCGAGGGCGGCGCGGACCGGTCAAGGTTCTCGCTCGACTCCGGGACCGGGGAGCTGACGTTCGTGGCGGCGCCGAACTACGAGGATGAGGCGGACGCCGACGGGAACAACGCGTACGAGGTGGTGGTGCGGGCGACCAGCGGCACGGGTGCGCGGGAGAAGACGGCGGACCAGCCGATCACGGTGACGGTGACGGACGAGGACGGCGAGGCGCCGGGCCCGCCCGCCGCGCCCTCGGTGACGGCGGCTGGGCCGACGAGTCTGACGGTGAGCTGGAGCGAGCCGTCGAACAGCGGGCCGCCGGTCACGGGCTACGACCTGCAGTACCGGGTGGGCGACAGCGGGGCCTTCACGGCGGGCGATACGAACGTGTCCGGGACGAGCAGGACGATCGACGATCTCGATGAGAACACGACGTACGAGGTGCAGGTGCTGGCCAGGAACGCCGAGGGCGACAGCGACTGGTCGGCGTCGGGCACCGGCACGACGGACGCCAACGCATCGCCGACGTTCACCTCGTCCGCGACGTTCAGCGCGGCGGAGAACCAGACCGCGGCGGGCACGGTGGAGGCGACGGACGGCGACGCCGAGGACAGCGTGACGGGGTACACGATCGCGGGCGGCGCGGACCAGTCAAGGTTCTCGCTCGACTCCGCGACCGGGGAGCTGACGTTCAGGTCGGTGCCGAACCACGAGGCGCCGACGGATGCCGGCGGGGACAACGAGTACGAGGTGGAGGTGCGGGCGACCAGCGGCACGGGTGCGCGGGAGAAGACGGCGGACCAGCCGATCACGGTGACGGTGACGGACGAGGCGGAGGCGCCGGGCCCGCCCGACGCGCCGGGGGTGACGGCGGCTGGGCCGACGAGTCTGACGGTGAGCTGGAGCGAGCCGTCGAACAGCGGGCCGCCGGTCACGGGCTACGACCTGCAGTACCGGGTGGGCGACAGCGGGGCCTTCACGGCGGGCGATACGAACGTGTCCGGGACGAGCAGGACCATCGACGATCTCGATGAGAACACGACGTACGAGGTGCAGGTGCTGGCCAGGAACGCCGAGGGCGACAGCGACTGGTCGGCGTCGGGCACGGGCACGACGGACGCCAACGCATCGCCGACCGGCATCTGCGGGCGCACGGCTGCGGTGCGCACCGCGATCCTTCTCGAAATCCCCGGCGTCAGTAACTGCGCCAATGTCACCGACACCGATCTCGCCGGGATCACCTATTTGGGTTCGTTCAACATCACCGCCCTCGCGGCGGGGGATCTCGACGGGCTGACCGCGCTGACGGGGCTGTATCTGCAAAACCGCAGTCTGACCACGCTTCCCGCCGGGGTGTTCGACCAGTTGACCGCGCTGGAGTATCTGAGGCTGAGTAACGGCGGTATGACCACGCTTCCCGCCGGGGTGTTCGACCAGTTGACCGCGCTGGAGGAGCTGAGGCTGAATAACAACGGTATGACCACGCTTCCCGCCGGGGTGTTCGACGAGCTGACCGCGCTGACGGAGCTGGCGCTGGAGGGCAACGATCTGACCACGCTTCCCGCCGGGGTGTTCGACGAGCTGACCGCGCTGACGGAGCTGGGGCTGGATGGAAACCGTCTGACCACGCTTCCCGCCGGGGTGTTCGACGAGCTGACCGCGCTGACGGAGCTGTGGCTGAGTAACCAAGAAAACGGTATGACCACGCTTCCCGCCGGGGTGTTCGACAACAACCCCGCGCTGACGGAGCTGTTTCTGTCCTACAACGGTATGACCACGCTTCCCGCCGGGGTGTTCGACGAGCTGACCGCGCTGGAACTCCTGTTTCTGGCCTACAACGATCTGACCACGCTTCCCGCCGGGGTGTTCGAGCCGCTGACCGCGCTGGTGCTGGTGGATCTGACGGACAATCCGGGAGCGCCCTTCGCGCCCACCGCGGTTGCTGTGCCCGATGACGGAGAGGTTCCCGTCAGCGGGGGCACGGTGACGCTCGACGGCAGCGGCAGCGGTGCCGGGCCGTGGGGCACGAATGTGACCTATCAGCCTGTGGTGAAACTCTGTCGGGCGGAATTGAGTCGAACCGCGGGACTTCGTAGAATTTCCGCATGGCTATGGGACGCCGCGGCACGCGGCAGCAAGCGTTGTGGATCGCTACCGAGGCGTTGCCGCGGAGCAAGGGGGATCCGTTCTACGAGCGTTTGAACGAGATTTTGGGAGGGGGCGGTTTTGACGAGTTCGTGGAGAAGCGTTGCGAGCGTCACTACGCGCGGGACGGTCGTCCTGGGCTTGCGCCGGGGAGGTATTTCCGTTGTCTGTTGGTCGGGTATTTCGAGGGTCTGGACTCGGAACGGTTGATTGCGTGGCGGGTGAATGACTCGCGCAGCCTGCTGCGGTTTTTGGGATACGGGCCGGCGGACAGCGGTCCGGATCATTCGACGATTTCGCGGACGCGTCGTCGGGTGAGTGAGGAGACGCACGCGGAGGTGTTCGGCTGGGTTGTGGAACGGGTGAGAGGAGCGGGCCTTTTGCGAGGGGAAGCGCTTGGCGTGGACACGACGACCCTGATGGCGAACGCTTCGATGCGGAAGATCGTCCGTCGGGACAGCGGCGAGGGATACCGGGAGTATGTGAGGACGTTGATGAAGGAGTCGGGGATCGAGGCTCCGACAGTTGAAGAGGTGGCGCGCTACGACCGCAAACGCCGGAAGAAGCTGTCGAACCGCGAGTGGGCGCATCCGGTTGATGCGGAGGCTTGCATCGGTCGGCTGAAGGATGGTCGGACGCGGATGGCGTACAAGGCGGAGCACGCGGTGGATCTGGAGAGCGGAGCGATAGCGGCGGTCACGGTCCAACCAGGGAGCCGGGGGGACACGGAGACGCTGCCGCAGACACTGGACGAAGCGGAGCGCCATCTCGGGAGCGGTGACGCGGGGGCCCGGGAGCCGGCGCCGACGGAGGGTCGCCGGAAGGGGGAGAAGCCTCGGTCGCTGGTGTGTGACAAGGGGTATCACAGCGATGCGGTAATCGAGCAAGCGCGGGAGCGCGGCTACCGTTCGTACATCGCGGAGCCCACGCGCGGGCGCCGGCGCTGGCGGGGTCGGGAGTCCCTGCGACGCGCCGTCTACGGGAACCGTCGGCGGGTTCGCGGGAATCGCGGCGCCCGGTTGCGGAGACGGCGCCACGAACTGACGGAGCGTTCGTTCGCGCACTGCTACGAGACCGGGGGGATGCGCAGGGTGTGGTTGCGGGGAAGCGGGAACATTCGAAAACGCTTGCTGATCCATATCTCTGCCTTCAATCTGTCGCTGCTCATGCGGCAACTGACGGGGATCGGAAAGCCAAAGAGCCTGCAGAACCGGGATATGGATGGGGTGCGGCGTCTCTTGCGGCCCGGCGGGGCCTTCCTGGACGCCATCCTGGGCATGTGGGACCGTTGTTCGGCGGCGTTACTCGTCTTTCGAGCGCACCCACGGTCCCGGCCGTGTCGCCACACGTGGAAACGGCCGCCGCTTCTCCATGCCAGAGAAGCCCCCGGAGCCCTTTCCACCACAGGCTGCTATGGCTGGCGTCTGACCTCAGGTCCGACGAGCAGGGTGACGTTCGACGACGCCGCGAGCGCCAAGCCGGTGGTGACGATCGCGGCGCTGGCGGATGGCACCGAAGGCACTGAGCTTACCTTCACCCTCACCGTGACCGGGCGCAGCGTGAATCGGTCCCTCGGCACCGCGCCCGGCACCGACACCGCCACCGTCACGGTGACGCTGACGGACACGGCGCCGGTGTTCACCTCGCCGGCGGGGTTCAGCGCGGCGGAGAACCAGACCGCGGTGGGCACGGTGCAGGCGACGGACGGCGACGCCGGCGACAGCGTGACGGGGTACACGATCGCGGGCGGCGCGGACGCCGCGAAGTTCTCGCTCGGCACCGGGACCGGGGTGCTGACGTTCGTGGCGGCGCCGAACTACGAGGATGAGGCGGACGCCGACGGGAACAACGCGTACGAGGTGGTGGTGCGGGCGACCAGCGGCACGGGTGCGCGGGAGAAGACGACGGACCAGCCGATCACGGTGACGGTGACGGACGAGGACGGCGAGGCGCCGGGCCCGCCCGCCGCGCCGGGGGTGACGGCGGCTGGGCCGACGAGTCTGACGGTGAGCTGGAGCGAGCCGTCGAACAGCGGGCCGGCGGTCACGGGCTACGACCTGCAGTACCGGGTGTATGGAACCAGCGGGGCCTTCACGGCGGGCGATACGAACGTGTCCGGGACGAGCACGACCATCGACGAGCTCGCGGAGGACACGAGATACGAGGTGCAGGTGCTGGCCAGGAACGCCGAGGGCGACAGCGACTGGTCGGCGTCGGGCAGCGGCGCGACGGACGCGAACGCGGCGCCGGTGTTCACCTCGCCGGCGACGTTCGACGCGGCGGAGAACCAGACCGCGGTGGGCACGGTGGAGGCGTCGGACGCCGACGCCGGCGACAGCGTGACGGGCTACACGATCGAGGGCGGCGCGGACCGGTCAAGGTTCTCGCTCGACTCCGGGACCGGGGAGCTGACGTTCGTGGCGGCGCCGAACTACGAGGATGAGGCGGACGCCGACGGGAACAACGCGTACGAGGTGGTGGTGCGGGCGACCAGCGGCACGGGTGCGCGGGAGAAGACGGCGGACCAGCCGATCACGGTGACGGTGACGGACGAGGACGGCGAGGCGCCGGGCCCGCCCGCCGCGCCCTCGGTGACGGCGGCTGGGCCGACGAGTCTGACGGTGAGCTGGAGCGAGCCGTCGAACAGCGGGCCGCCGGTCACGGGCTACGACCTGCAGTACCGGGTGGGCGACAGCGGGGCCTTCACGGCGGGCGATACGAACGTGTCCGGGACGAGCAGGACGATCGACGATCTCGATGAGAACACGACGTACGAGGTGCAGGTGCTGGCCAGGAACGCCGAGGGCGACAGCGACTGGTCGGCGTCGGGCACCGGCACGACGGACGCCAACGCATCGCCGACGTTCACCTCGTCCGCGACGTTCAGCGCGGCGGAGAACCAGACCGCGGCGGGCACGGTGGAGGCGACGGACGGCGACGCCGAGGACAGCGTGACGGGGTACACGATCGCGGGCGGCGCGGACCAGTCAAGGTTCTCGCTCGACTCCGCGACCGGGGAGCTGACGTTCAGGTCGGTGCCGAACCACGAGGCGCCGACGGATGCCGGCGGGGACAACGAGTACGAGGTGGAGGTGCGGGCGACCAGCGGCACGGGTGCGCGGGAGAAGACGGCGGACCAGCCGATCACGGTGACGGTGACGGACGAGGCGGAGGCGCCGGGCCCGCCCGACGCGCCGGGGGTGACGGCGGCTGGGCCGACGAGTCTGACGGTGAGCTGGAGCGAGCCGTCGAACAGCGGGCCGCCGGTCACGGGCTACGACCTGCAGTACCGGGTGGGCGACAGCGGGGCCTTCACGGCGGGCGATACGAACGTGTCCGGGACGAGCAGGACCATCGACGATCTCGATGAGAACACGACGTACGAGGTGCAGGTGCTGGCCAGGAACGCCGAGGGCGACAGCGACTGGTCGGCGTCGGGCACCGGCACGACGGACGCCAACGCATCGCCGACGTTCACCTCGTCCGCGACGTTCAGCGCGGCGGAGAACCAGACCGCGGCGGGCACGGTGGAGGCGACGGACGGCGACGCCGAGGACAGCGTGACGGGGTACACGATCGCGGGCGGCGCGGACCAGTCAAGGTTCTCGCTCGACTCCGCGACCGGGGAGCTGACGTTCAGGTCGGTGCCGAACCACGAGGCGCCGACGGATGCCGGCGGGGACAACGAGTACGAGGTGGAGGTGCGGGCGACCAGCGGCACGGGTGCGCGGGAGAAGACGGCGGACCAGCCGATCACGGTGACGGTGACGGACGAGGCGGAGGCGCCGGGCCCGCCCGCCGCGCCGGGGGTGACGGCGGCTGGGCCGACGAGTCTGACGGTGAGCTGGAGCGAGCCGTCGAACAGCGGGCCGCCGGTCACGGGCTACGACCTGCAGTACCGGGTGGGCGACAGCGGGGCCTTCACGGCGGGCGATACGAACGTGTCCGGGACGAGAGGACGATCGACGATCTCGATGAGAACACGACGTACGAGGTGCAGGTGCTGGCCAGGAACGCCGAGGGCGACAGCGACTGGTCGGCGTCGGGCACCGGCACGACGGACGCCAACGCATCGCCGACGTTCACCTCGTCCGCGACGTTCAGCGCGGCGGAGAACCAGACCGGGGTGGGTACGGTGGAGGCGACGGACGGCGACGCCGGCGACAGCGTGACGGGGTACACGATCGCGGGCGGCGCGGACCAGTCAAGGTTCTCGCTCGACTCCGCGACCGGGGAGCTGACGTTCAGGTCGGCGCCGAACCACGAGGCGCCGACGGATGCCGGCGGGGACAACGAGTACGAGGTGGAGGTGCGGGCGACCAGCGGCACGGGTGCGCGGGCGAAGACGGCGGAGCAGCCGATCACGGTGACGGTGACGGACGAGGCGGAGGCGCCGGGCCCGCCCGACGCGCCGGGGGTGACGGCGGCTGGGCCGACGAGTCTGACGGTGAGCTGGAGCGAGCCGTCGAACAGCGGGCCGCCGGTCACGGGCTACGACCTGCAGTACCGGGTGGGCGACAGCGGGGCCTTCACGGCGGGCGATACGAACGTGTCCGGGCCGAGCAGGACGATCACCGATCTCGATGAGAACACGACGTACGAGGTGCAGGTGCTGGCCAGGAACGCCGAGGGCGACAGCGACTGGTCGGCGTCGGGCACCGGCACGACGGACGCCAACGCATCGCCGACGTTCACCTCGTCCGCGACGTTCAGCGCGGCGGAGAACCAGTTCGCGGCGGGCACGGTGGAGGCGACGGACGGCGACGCCGAGGACAGCGTGACGGGGTACACGATCGCGGGCGGCGCGGACCAGTCAAGGTTCTCGCTCGACTCCGCGACCGGGGAGCTGACGTTCAGGTCGGCGCCGAACCACGAGGCGCCGACGGATGCCGGCGGGGACAACGAGTACGAGGTGGAGGTGCGGGCGACCAGCGGCACGGGTGCGCGGGAGAAGACGGCGGACCAGCCGATCACGGTGACGGTGACGGACGAGGCGGAGGCGCCGGGCCCGCCCGACGCGCCGGGGGTGACGGCGGCTGGGCCGACGAGTCTGACGGTGAGCTGGAGCGAGCCGTCGAACAGCGGGCCGCCGGTCACGGGCTACGACCTGCAGTACCGGGTGGGCGACAGCGGGGCCTTCACGGCGGGCGATACGAACGTGTCCGGGCCGAGCAGGACGATCACCGATCTCGATGAGAACACGACGTACGAGGTGCAGGTGCTGGCCAGGAACGACGAGGGCGACAGCGACTGGTCGGCGTCGGGCACCGGCGCGACGGACGCCAACGCATCGCCGACGTTCACCTCGTCCGCGACGTTCAGCGCGGCGGAGAACCAGACCGGGGTGGGTACGGTGGAGGCGACGGACGGCGACGCCGGCGACAGCGTGACGGGGTACACGATCGCGGGCGGCGCGGACCAGTCAAGGTTCTCGCTCGACTCCGCGACCGGGGAGCTGACGTTCAGGTCGGCGCCGAACCACGAGGCGCCGACGGATGCCGGCGGGGACAACGAGTACGAGGTGGAGGTGCGGGCGACCAGCGGCACGGGTGCGCGGGCGAAGACGGCGGACCAGCCGATCACGGTGACGGTGACGGACGAGGCGGAGGCGCCGGGCCCGCCCGACGCGCCGGGGGTGACGGCGGCTGGGCCGACGAGTCTGACGGTGAGCTGGAGCGAGCCGTCGAACAGCGGGCCGCCGGTCACGGGCTACGACCTGCAGTACCGGGTGGGCGACAGCGGGGCCTTCACGGCGGGCGATACGAACGTGTCCGGGCCGAGCAGGACGATCACCGATCTCGATGAGAACACGACGTACGAGGTGCAGGTGCTGGCCAGGAACGACGAGGGCGACAGCGACTGGTCGGCGTCGGGCACGGGCACGACGGACGCCAACGCATCGCCGACGTTCACCTCGTCCGCGACGTTCAGCGCGGCGGAGAACCAGTTCGCGGCGGGCACGGTGGAGGCGACGGACGGCGACGCCGAGGACAGCGTGACGGGGTACACGATCGCGGGCGGCGCGGACCAGTCAAGGTTCTCGCTCGACTCCGCGACCGGGGAGCTGACGTTCAGGTCGGCGCCGAACCACGAGGCGCCGACGGATGCCGGCGGGGACAACGAGTACGAGGTGGAGGTGCGGGCGACCAGCGGCACGGGTGCGCGGGAGAAGACGGCGGACCAGCCGATCACGGTGACGGTGACGGACGAGGCGGAGGCGCCGGGCCCGCCCGACGCGCCGGGGGTGACGGCGGCTGGGCCGACGAGTCTGACGGTGAGCTGGAGCGAGCCGTCGAACGCCGGGCCGCCGGTCACGGGCTACGACCTGCAGTACCGGGTGTATGGAACCAGCGGGGCCTTCACGGCGGGCGATACGAACGTGTCCGGGACGAACACGACCATCGTCGATCTCGCGGAGGACACGAGATACGAGGTGCAGGTGCTGGCCAGGAACGACGAGGGCGACAGCGACTGGTCGGCGTCGGGCACCGGCACGACGGACGCCAACGCATCGCCGACGTTCACCTCGTCCGCGACGTTCAGCGCGGCGGAGAACCAGTTCGCGGCGGGCACGGTGGAGGCGACGGACGGCGACGCCGGCGACAGCGTGACGGGGTACACGATCGCGGGCGGCGCGGACGCCTCGAAGTTCTCGCTCGTCGCCGCGACCGGGGAGCTGACGTTCAGGTCGGCGCCGAACCACGAGGCGCCGACGGATGCCGGCGGGGACAACGAGTACGAGGTGGAGGTGCGGGCGACCAGCGGCACGGGTGCGCGGGCGAAGACGGCGGAGCAGCCGATCACGGTGACGGTGACGGACGAGGCGGAGCCGCCCGCCGCGCCCGCCGCGCCCTCGGTGTCGGCGGCTGGGCCGACGAGTCTGACGGTGAGCTGGAGCGAGCCGTCGAACAGCGGGCCGCCGGTCACGGGCTACGACCTGCAGTACCGGGTGGGCGACAGCGGGGCCTTCACGGCGGGCGATACGAACGTGTCCGGGACGAGCAGGACGATCGACGATCTCGATGAGAACACGACGTACGAGGTGCAGGTGCTGGCCAGGAACGCCGAGGGCGACAGCGACTGGTCGGCGTCGGGCACCGGCACGACGGACGCCAACGCATCGCCGACGTTCACCTCGTCCGCGACGTTCAGCGCGGCGGAGAACCAGACCGGGGTGGGTACGGTGGAGGCGACGGACGGCGACGCCGGCGACAGCGTGACGGGGTACACGATCGCGGGCGGCGCGGACCAGTCAAGGTTCTCGCTCGACTCCGCGACCGGGGAGCTGACGTTCAGGTCGGCGCCGAACCACGAGGCGCCGACGGATGCCGGCGGGGACAACGAGTACGAGGTGGAGGTGCGGGCGACCAGCGGCACGGGTGCGCGGGCGAAGACGGCGGAGCAGCCGATCACGGTGACGGTGACGGACGAGGCGGAGGCGCCGGGCCCGCCCGACGCGCCGGGGGTGACGGCGGCTGGGCCGACGAGTCTGACGGTGAGCTGGAGCGAGCCGTCGAACAGCGGGCCGCCGGTCACGGGCTACGACCTGCAGTACCGGGTGGGCGACAGCGGGGCCTTCACGGCGGGCGATACGAACGTGTCCGGGCCGAGCAGGACGATCACCGATCTCGATGAGAACACGACGTACGAGGTGCAGGTGCTGGCCAGGAACGACGAGGGCGACAGCGACTGGTCGGCGTCGGGCACCGGCGCGACGGACGCCAACGCATCGCCGACGTTCACCTCGTCCGCGACGTTCAGCGCGGCGGAGAACCAGTTCGCGGCGGGCACGGTGGAGGCGACGGACGCCGACGCCGGCGACAGCGTGACGGGGTACACGATCGCGGGCGGCGCGGACGCCTCGAAGTTCTCGCTCGTCGCCGCGACCGGGGAGCTGACGTTCAGGTCGGCGCCGAACCACGAGGCGCCGACGGATGCCGGCGGGGACAACGAGTACGAGGTGGAGGTGCGGGCGACCAGCGGCACGGGTGCGCGGGAGAAGACGGCGGAGCAGCCGATCACGGTGACGGTGACGGACGAGGCGGAGGCGCCGGGCCCGCCCGACGCGCCGGGGGTGACGGCGGCTGGGCCGACGAGTCTGACGGTGAGCTGGAGCGAGCCGTCGAACAGCGGGCCGCCGGTCACGGGCTACGACCTGCAGTACCGGGTGGGCGACAGCGGGGCCTTCACGGCGGGCGATACGAACGTGTCCGGGCCGAGCAGGACGATCACCGATCTCGATGAGAACACGACGTACGAGGTGCAGGTGCTGGCCAGGAACGCCGAGGGCGACAGCGACTGGTCGGCGTCGGGCACGGGCACGACGGACGCCAACGCATCGCCGACGTTCACCTCGTCCGCGACGTTCAGCGCGGCGGAGAACCAGACCGGGGTGGGTACGGTGGAGGCGACGGACGGCGACGCCGAGGACAGCGTGACGGGGTACACGATCGCGGGCGGCGCGGACCAGTCAAGGTTCTCGCTCGACTCCGCGACCGGGGAGCTGACGTTCAGGTCGGCGCCGAACCACGAGGCGCCGACGGATGCCGGCGGGGACAACGAGTACGAGGTGGAGGTGCGGGCGACCAGCGGCACGGGTGCGCGGGAGAAGACGGCGGAGCAGCCGATCACGGTGACGGTGACGGACGAGGCGGAGGCGCCGGGCCCGCCCGACGCGCCGGGGGTGACGGCGGCTGGGCCGACGAGTCTGACGGTGAGCTGGAGCGAGCCGTCGAACAGCGGGCCGGCGATCACGGGCTACGACCTGCAGTACCGGGTGGGCGACAGCGGGGCCTTCACGGCGGGCGATACGAACGTGTCCGGGCCGAGCAGGACGATCACCGATCTCGATGAGAACACGACGTACGAGGTGCAGGTGCTGGCCAGGAACGACGAGGGCGACAGCGACTGGTCGGCGTCGGGCACGGGCACGACGGACGCCAACGCATCGCCGACGTTCACCTCGTCCGCGACGTTCAGCGCGGCGGAGAACCAGACCGCGGTGGGTACGGTGGAGGCGACGGACGGCGACGCCGAGGACAGCGTGACGGGGTACACGATCGAGGGCGGCGCGGACGCCGCGACGTTCTCGATCGTCGCCGCGACCGGGGAGCTGACGTTCAGGTCGGCGCCGAACCACGAGGCGCCGACGGATGCCGGCGGGGACAACGAGTACGAGGTGGAGGTGCGGGCGACCAGCGGCACGGGTGCGCGGGCGAAGACGGCGGAGCAGCCGATCACGGTGACGGTGACGGACGAGGCGGAGGCGCCGGGCCCGCCCGACGCGCCGGGGGTGACGGCGGCTGGGCCGACGAGTCTGACGGTGAGCTGGAGCGAGCCGTCGAACAGCGGGCCGCCGGTCACGGGCTACGACCTGCAGTACCGGGTGGGCGACAGCGGGGCCTTCACGGCGGGCGATACGAACGTGTCCGGGACGAGCAGGACGATCGACGATCTCGATGAGAACACGACGTACGAGGTGCAGGTGCTGGCCAGGAACGCCGAGGGCGACAGCGACTGGTCGGCGTCGGGCACGGGCACGACGGACGCCAACGCATCGCCGACGTTCACCTCGTCCGCGACGTTCAGCGCGGCGGAGAACCAGTTCGCGGCGGGCACGGTGGAGGCGACGGACGGCGACGCCGAGGACAGCGTGACGGGGTACACGATCGCGGGCGGCGCGGACCAGTCAAGGTTCTCGCTCGACTCCGCGACCGGGGAGCTGACGTTCAGGTCGGCGCCGAACCACGAGGCGCCGACGGATGCCGGCGGGGACAACGAGTACGAGGTGGAGGTGCGGGCGACCAGCGGCACGGGTGCGCGGGCGAAGACGGCGGAGCAGCCGATCACGGTGACGGTGACGGACGAGGCGGAGGCGCCGGGCCCGCCCGACGCGCCGGGGGTGACGGCGGCTGGGCCGACGAGTCTGACGGTGAGCTGGAGCGAGCCGTCGAACAGCGGGCCGCCGGTCACGGGCTACGACCTGCAGTACCGGGTGGGCGACAGCGGGGCCTTCACGGCGGGCGATACGAACGTGTCCGGGCCGAGCAGGACGATCACCGATCTCGATGAGAACACGACGTACGAGGTGCAGGTGCTGGCCAGGAACGACGAGGGCGACAGCGACTGGTCGGCGTCGGGCACCGGCGCGACGGACGCCAACGCATCGCCGACGTTCACCTCGTCCGCGACGTTCAGCGCGGCGGAGAACCAGTTCGCGGCGGGCACGGTGGAGGCGACGGACGCCGACGCCGGCGACAGCGTGACGGGGTACACGATCGCGGGCGGCGCGGACGCCTCGAAGTTCTCGCTCGTCGCCGCGACCGGGGAGCTGACGTTCAGGTCGGCGCCGAACCACGAGGCGCCGACGGATGCCGGCGGGGACAACGAGTACGAGGTGGAGGTGCGGGCGACCAGCGGCACGGGTGCGCGGGAGAAGACGGCGGAGCAGCCGATCACGGTGACGGTGACGGACGAGGCGGAGGCGCCGGGCCCGCCCGACGCGCCGGGGGTGACGGCGGCTGGGCCGACGAGTCTGACGGTGAGCTGGAGCGAGCCGTCGAACAGCGGGCCGCCGGTCACGGGCTACGACCTGCAGTACCGGGTGGGCGACAGCGGGGCCTTCACGGCGGGCGATACGAACGTGTCCGGGCCGAGCAGGACGATCACCGATCTCGATGAGAACACGACGTACGAGGTGCAGGTGCTGGCCAGGAACGACGAGGGCGACAGCGACTGGTCGGCGTCGGGCACGGGCACGACGGACGCCAACGCATCGCCGACGTTCACCTCGTCCGCGACGTTCAGCGCGGCGGAGAACCAGACCGGGGCGGGTACGGTCACGGCGACGGACAGCGACGCCGCCGACAGCGTGACGGGCTACGCGATCGCGGGCGGCGCGGACGCCGCGAAGTTCTCGATCGTCGCCGCGACCGGGGAGCTGACGTTCGTGGCGGCGCCGAACCACGAGGCGCCGACGGATGCCGGCGGGGACAACGAGTACGAGGTGGAGGTGCGGGCGACCAGCGGCGCCGGCGCGCGGGAGAAGACGGCGGACCAGCCGATCACGGTGACGGTGACGGACGAGGACGGCGAGGCGCCGGGAGCCGGACGCGCCGGGGGTGTCGGCGACGCAGGGCAGCGCGACGAGTCTGACGGTGACCTGGACGGAGCCCACGAACGCCGGGCCGGCGGTCACGGGCTACGACCTGCAGTACCGGGTGGGCGACAGCGGGGCCTTCACGGCGGGCGATACGAACGTGTCCGGGACGAACACGACCATCGTCGATCTCGCGGAGGACACGAGATACGAGGTGCAGGTGCTGGCCAGGAACGACGAGGGCGACAGCGACTGGTCGGCGTCGGGCACGGGCACGACGGACGCCAACGCATCGCCGACGTTCACCTCGTCCGCGACGTTCAGCGCGGCGGAGAACCAGTTCGCGGCGGGCACGGTGGAGGCGACGGACGCCGACGCCGGCGACAGCGTGACGGGGTACACGATCGCGGGCGGCGCGGACGCCTCGAAGTTCTCGCTCGTCGCCGCGACCGGGGAGCTGACGTTCAGGTCGGCGCCGAACCACGAGGCGCCGACGGATGCCGGCGGGGACAACGAGTACGAGGTGGAGGTGCGGGCGACCAGCGGCACGGGTGCGCGGGCGAAGACGGCGGAGCAGCCGATCACGGTGACGGTGACGGACGAGGCGGAGCCGCCCGCCGCGCCCGCCGCGCCCTCGGTGTCGGCGGCTGGGCCGACGAGTCTGACGGTGAGCTGGAGCGAGCCGTCGAACGCCGGGCCGCCGGTCACGGGCTACGACCTGCAGTACCGGGTGTATGGAACCAGCGGGGCCTTCACGGCGGGCGATACGAACGTGTCCGGGACGAACACGACCATCGTCGATCTCGCGGAGGACACGAGATACGAGGTGCAGGTGCTGGCCAGGAACGACGAGGGCGACAGCGACTGGTCGGCGTCGGGCACCGGCACGACGGACGCCAACGCATCGCCGGTGTTCACCTCGCCGGCGGGGTTCAGCGCGGCGGAGAACCAGACCGGGGTGGGTACGGTGGAGGCGACGGACGCCGACGCCGGCGACAGCGTGACGGGCTACACGATCGCGGGCGGCGCGGACGCCTCGAAGTTCTCGCTCGGCACCGGGACCGGGGTGCTGACGTTCGTGGCGGCGCCGAACTACGAGGATGAGGCGGACGCCGACGGGAACAACGAGTACGAGGTGGTGGTGCGGGCGACCAGCGGCACGGGTGCGCGGGCGAAGACGACGGACCAGCCGATCACGGTGACGGTGACGGACGAGGCGGAGCCGCCCGCCGCGCCCGCCGCGCCGGGGGTGTCGGCGGCTGGGCCGACGAGTCTGACGGTGAGCTGGAGCGAGCCGTCGAACGCCGGGCCGCCGGTCACGGGCTACGACCTGCAGTACCGGGTGGGCGACAGCGGGGCCTTCACGGCGGGCGATACGAACGTGTCCGGGACGAACACGACCATCGTCGATCTCGCGGAGGACACGAGATACGAGGTGCAGGTGCTGGCCAGGAACGCCGAGGGCGACAGCGACTGGTCGGCGTCGGGCACGGGCACGACGGACGCCAACGCATCGCCGGTGTTCACCTCGCCGGCGGGGTTCAGCGCGGCGGAGAACCAGACCGGGGTGGGCACGGTGGAGGCGTCGGACGCCGACGCCGGCGACAGCGTGACGGGCTACACGATCGAGGGCGGCGCGGACCGGTCAAGGTTCTCGCTCGGCACCGGGACCGGGGTGCTGACGTTCGTGGCGGCGCCGAACTACGAGGATGAGGCGGACGCCGACGGGAACAACGAGTACGAGGTGGTGGTGCGGGCGACCAGCGGCACGGGTGCGCGGGCGAAGACGGCGGACCAGCCGATCACGGTGACGGTGACGGACGAGGCGGAGCCGCCCGCCGCGCCCGACGCGCCGGGGGTGACGGCGGCTGGGCCGACGAGTCTGACGGTGAGCTGGAGCGAGCCGTCGAACAGCGGGCCGCCGGTCACGGGCTACGACCTGCAGTACCGGGTGGGCGACAGCGGGGCCTTCACGGCGGGCGATACGAACGTGTCCGGGACGAGCAGGACGATCGACGATCTCGATGAGAACACGACGTACGAGGTGCAGGTGCTGGCCAGGAACGCCGAGGGCGACAGCGAGTGGTCGGCGTCGGGCAGCGGCGCGACGGCCGCGAACGCGGCGCTGGTGTTCACCTCGCCGGCGACGTTCAGCGCGGCGGAGAACCAGTTCGCGGCGGGCACGGTGGAGGCGACGGACGGCGACGCCGAGGACAGCGTGACGGGGTACACGATCGCGGGCGGCGCGGACGCCGCGACGTTCTCGATCGTCGCCGCGACCGGGGAGCTGACGTTCGTGGCGGCGCCGAACCACGAGGCGCCGACGGATGCCGGCGGGGACAACGAGTACGAGGTGGAGGTGCGGGCGACCAGCGGCACGGGTGCGCGGGAGAAGACGGCGGACCAGACGATCAGGGTGACGGTGACGGACGTGGACGAGATAACGGGGACCGAGGTTTCGGTGGGTCCGGCCCGCACGGTCGAGGGCGGCCGCGCGGAGTTCCCGCTGACGCTTTCTCGGGTGCTCGATATCGAGATACCCGTGTCGTGGCGGACCGAGGACCGGACGGCCCGGGCGGATGCGGACTACACGCCGGTGGAGGCGGGTTCGGTGACCATTCCGGCGGGGTCGCGCGAGGTGACGCTGGAGGTGGAGACTACGGACGACGACCTCTTCGAGGGGGAGGAGGAGTTCCGGCTGCTCCTCGTCGGTTCCGGGCTCCCGGCGGGGGTCGTGCTCGGGACCGCTGCGGCGTCCGGGACCATCGAGGACAACGACCCCGCGCCAACGGAAATCACGCTGTCCCTGACGGATGCGGAGGCGGCGATGGTTGCCGAGGATGCGGGCCCGACGGAGCTGGCGGTTCGCGGGACGCTCGCGGGTCCGAGCCGGTTCCCGGTGGCCACCCAGGTAAAACTGGCGGTGGCGTCGGGGACGGCGCGGCCCTCGGACTACGCGGCGCCGGGGACGACGATGCTGACCATCCCGGCGGGGGAAGCGAGCGGGACGGCGACGCTGACCCTGACGCCGGTCGATGACAGTCTCGATGAGGGTGATGAGACGGTAATGGTGGAAGGGAGCGCGGCGGACCTGACGGTGATACCGGTGGCGGTGACGATCGGGGACAACGACGACGCCGCGATGAAGGTGGTGCTGAGGGTGACGCCGAGCGAGGTCCGGGAGGGCGGCGGCGTCCAGCGGCTGACGGTGACGGCGGCCTTGGAGGACGAGAACGGAGCGTCGGGAACGCTGACCGAAGAGATGGAGGTGGAAGTGACAGTGGCTTCCGGGGGGACGGCGGCGGCGGACGACTATGGGGCGCCCGCGTTGCCGCTGGTGGTGCGGATCGGCCCGGGGCGCACGACCGGGAGTGCGATGTTCCTGCTGACCCCGGTGGATGACGCCCTGGTGGAGGGCGACGAGACGCTGCTGCTGCAGGGCACGACGACCTCCGAGGGACCGGCCGTGGTGTCCGAGGATCTCGCGGTAACGATCCGGGACAACGACACCGCCCCCGTGGAACTCGCGCTCACGGTGTCGCCGTCGTCGGTGGATGAGGGGACGCCGGAGACGTTGACGGTGACGGGAACGCTGCGCGGCGGAGTCCCGACGGAGGCGACGACGGTGACGCTCAGCTTCGCGGGTAGCGCTACGGAGGGCGTGGACTACACGGCGCCGGCGACGACGCTGACCATCCCGGCGGGGGAGCCGAGCTGGACGGTCGAGTTGCTGCTGGTCACGCTGTTCGACGACGAGGTGGAGGGGCCGGAGACGGTCGTGATCGGTGGGACGGCGGAGGATCTGACCGCGTCGCCGGCGACGGTGACCATTGAGGACGCGGACTCGGCCGCGAGCCGGGCTCGTCTCGAGGTGAGCCCGTCCGAACTGACGGAGGGCGGCGGGGCGCAGAAGGTTCAGGTGACCGCGACGCTCGCAGCAGGAACAGCGCTTGCGGGAGACGAGCGGATTTCCCTCTCGGTTCGCGACGGGACCGCGACCCGGGCCGACTACGCGGCCACCTCGGCCATGCTCACCATCGTGGCCGGAGAGATCTCGGGAACCGCGACGCTCACCGTGACCCCGGTGGTGGACAACGTGATCGAGGGGCCGGAGACGGTGCTGGTGACGGGTTCGGGCGGCCTGCGAGTGGAGTCCGCGGCGGTGACGATCCGGGACGACCCGAATGCGGGGCCGACGGGAGTGACGCTCTCGGTGCGGCCGGCGTCGGTCGCCGAGAACGGGGGTTCCACGACACTGACGGTGAGCGGCGAACTGGTTGGCGGAGTCTCGCTGCTGGAGCCGACCCGGGTCACGCTCACCGTGGGAGCGCCGGGGAGTGACGACTACGATGCGCCGCCCGAAACGGTGCTGGCCATCGCACCCGGGGCGACCCGGGGAGCGGTGCAGATCCCGTTCCGGCCGACGGACGACGAGGTCACCGCCGCGAAAACGGTCTCCGTCACCGGGAGCGCGGAGGGGCTCCCGGTGACCCCGGCCGAGTTCACAATCGAGGACGACGACGAATTGCAAGTGCGAGCCTTCAGCGACCAGGTTGCGGTGGTCGAAGGGGAGGCCGCCAAGTTCACCGTGGAACTCACCGGGGAGACCACCGAGGACGTCGAGGTGGACTACTCGATTTCGCTGCTCACGACCATGCTGGCGGGTCTCGGAGTGCCGGACACGCCACTGAGCGTCAACCCCCGAACGGCCGCCGTTCCCGACGGCGGGACGCTGCCGCTGAAGGCGGGGGTCTCGACGGGCACGATCACCGTCGACACGGAAGGGACTTCCGGCGCCACGATCGAGGTGCGGCTCGGTGAGGTCCGCGTCGGGACGCAGCCGATGGCGCCGGCGAACGTCGCTGGAACTCCGTCGCGGACCCGGGTCGTGGCTCAGGAGACGCTACTGGCGGACCTGGAAGTAGTCGACCCCGAAGTGGAAGAGGGCGACGACGCGACGTTCCGAGTGGAACTGACGGACGCGGCCGACGGGACGGTGCGGCTGGAGTGGGCGCTCGAGTTTGACGGCGCGGACGGGAGCGACTTCGGGAGCACCCGCGGAGCGGTGGAGATCTCCGACGGCGGTCGGACCGCGGACATCAGCGTGGCGACGACGGACGACGAGGAGGCGGAAGGGGATGAGGACTTCCGGGTGGTGCTGGAGCGGGCCACGGGAGTCGAGATCCGTGGACACTCGGCGCCAGGGAGGATCCGGTCGAGCGACCCACTGCCGCCAACGCCGACCCGCTTCCGGCCGCTCGCGCCCACGGGGCTGGCCGCCGCGGGCCGGGATCAAGCAGTAGTCCTGAGTTGGCGGGCGCCGGCGGATCCGGGGGACAGTGACATCACCCACTACGAGATCGAGGTGGAGGGCCGAGGTTGGGGCGAGACGACGGACGGACCAGCCACCCGGTACACGGTCGGTGGCCTGGTGAACGGGGAAACCTATGGCTTCCGGGTGCGGGCCGCGAACGCCAAGGGGGCGGGCGATTGGTCGGCTCAGGCGAGCGCGGTGCCGGCGCCCGGTGGTGGCGATGGTGGTGGTGGCGGCCGTCAGGAAGAAGCGGAGCCGGAGGTTTCTATCGGTGACGCGAGCGCTCCCGAAGGCTCCGGCGAGCTGGCGTTCCGGGTGCGGCTGAGCGCCGCGGCCGCGGAACCGGTATCGGTGGACTACGGGACCGTGAGCGGTTCGGCGGAGGGCGGTTCGGACTACGAGGAAGCGTTCGGCACGCTGACGTTCGCGCCGGGGCAGCGCGAGGCGCGTATCAGTGTCCGCCTCATCGATGATGGGGAGGACGAGCTGGACGAAACCTTCGGCGTTGAGCTCTACGGGGCTACCGGAGCGACCCTCGGGGACGCCGAAGCCGTCGGGACGATCCTTGACGACGACGGACCGGAGCTGACCATCTCCGATGCGAGCGCCCCGGAGCGGGACGGCGAAACGTCGGGACTGCTGACCTTCACGATCCGCCTGTCGGCGCCGAGCGTTCAGGAGATCCGGGGATCGCTGTCCACGGCGGACCGGACGGCGGTGGCCGGCGCCGACTACCGGGAGCTCAACCGGGGGTTCTCGATTTCGGCCGGGGAGGTGAGCCGGACGGTGTACGTGGTGGTGCTGGACGACATGCTGGACGAGGACGACGAGACCTTCGTGCTCACGGTGGGCGACCTGCGCGGTGCAACTCCGACGGATGTCGAGGCGGTCGGGACGATTGTGGACGACGACGCGCCGCCGGGGCTGATGATGGCCGACGCCGCGGTGCGGGAGGACGCGGGAGAGATCGGGATCCCGGTACGGCTGAGCGTCCCCAGCGGCCGGGAGGTCACGGTGGACTACGTCACGAAGGACGTCACCGCGGCGGCCGGGGAGGACTACGAGGCGGCGTCGGGAACGCTGACCTTCGCGCCGGGCGAGACCGGGACGACGATCACGGTGACGGTGCTTGACGACGAGCTGGACGAGAACGACGAGACCTTCTGGGTGGAGCTGAGCGGGGAAGAGAACGCCACGGTGGACGTCGGAACCGCCGTGGGAACCATCGAGGACGACGACGCCGAGCCGGCGCTTTCGCTGTCGGACGCCCGCGCGCGGGAGAACGCCGGAGTGATCGGTTTTGCGGCGGTGCTCGAGACGGCGGCGGGGCGGGATCTGTCGTGGGCGGTGACGACCGCGGACGGGACGGCAGTGGCCGGGGAGGATTACGAGGCCCAGCGGTCGGAGTTCACGATCCCGGCGGGAGCCACCGAGGGGGTGGTGCGCGTGCCGCTGGTGGACGACGTGTTCGACGAGGCGGAGGAGAACTTCACGGTGTCGCTCGCCAACCCGCGGGAGCCGATGCGTCCGGCGCTGACGGTCACCGGGATCATCGAGGACGACGACGAGAACGAGCGGGTGGTGCGGTTGTGGATCACCCGTTTCGGGCGGACGGTCGCGACCCAGGTGGTCGAGGCGGTGGAGGAGCGGTTCGGCGGAGGATCCGGCCGGCGCGCGCACCTGTCGCTGGGGGTGGACCCGATGCGGACGCTACTGCGCCTGGCGGGCCGGGAGACGCTGGGAGAGAGCTGGGAAGAAAGCCGCGCGCGGACGGACGGAGTGCTGGACCTGGACAGCCGGCAGATCCTGGCGCGGAGTTCCTTCCTGGTGCAGCAGGAGCCGGGAGCGGCCGAGAGCGGGAACTGGACGATATGGGGCCGTGGCGCGACGCTCCGCTTCGACGGGGCCGAGGACGGTATTGCGGTGGACGGGGACGTTCTGACGACGACGGCCGGATTCGACTACGAGCGTGGCCGGGTGCTGGCGGGGGTCGCGGTGGCCCACAGCGCGGGCGACGGCCGGTTCAACGTGGCCGGCTCGGAGCAGAACGGGACCACCCGGGAGGGTTCGGCGCGGAGCACGCTGACGAGTGCAAATCCGTATCTCCGGCTGGCCCTGAGCGAGCGGGTTTCGGTGTGGGGGCTGGGCGGCTACGGGATCGGGAGGATGAACCTCCATGACGAGGCGCAGGGAAGCGATCTGCGGATGGGGCTGGGAGCCCTCGGGCTACGCACCGAACTGTGGGCTGGAGCGGGGGGCGACGGGCTTGCCCTGGCGCTGAAGTCCGACATGTTCTGGATGCGGATGCACTCGGACGCGACGGCGGTGCGCCTGGCGAGCGAAGGAGAGGCGCGGCGGGCGCGGGTGCTGCTGGAGGGCGCCTGGAGGATCGGTTCGCTCTGGGGTGGGGAAGTGATTCCGCGGCTGGAAGCGGGGCTCCGCTACGACGGGGGAGACGCGGAGACGGGGACGGGCCTGGAGGTAGCCCCGGGGCTTCGGTACGCCCACGCGGCCCGCGGGCTGACGATCGAAGTGAGCGGGCGCTCGCTGCTCACTCATCAGGACGCGGCCTACCGCGAGTGGGGGGTGGGAGGCTCGGTGCGCATTGATCCGGGCTCGGAGCAACGCGGCCTCTCGCTGCAACTCGCGTCTTCGCGGGGCGACACAGCGAGCGGAGTAAGTCAACTCTGGACGGGCCGGACGCCGATCTCGTACGGCTCGGGATTCGGCGCCGCGCCGACCGGCCGCTTGGAAGCCGAGTTGGGCTACGGATTGGGGGCCTTCGGGTACGGCTCGTTGACGCCGTTCGCCGCCGTCGGCTGGCAGGACGCCGGCGCCCGCGCCTACCGCCTCGGCGGGCGTTTGCTCCTCGGGCCGTCCTTCCGGCTCAGCCTGGAGGGCGACCGGCGGGAACGCCTGGGCCTGCCTCCGAGCTATAGCCTCTCCCTCCGCGGCTCCCTGCGCTGAGGACGCGAGTTACAGCGAGAGCCGCGCCGTGCCGGAGCCCGGTATCGACCCGCCGAATCCGGGGGTCCAGCTCGCTCCCGCCGACTCTCTACACCAGCGCACTCGAAATCCCCGGGATCTACGAGGGTCCGGACTTCATCGGGCCGGGACCGGACAGTGTGCGCCGGGTGCGGCAATAGGCCGCCATCCCCAGAGGCGATTTGCCGAGATACCGCGCGATGCGCTGGCAGCCAAGGCCCGAAGACCAACCCGACCGGAATTACCCGAAAAGGCGGAGAGCCTTGGGAGGCACCCGAGGATCGGGAACCGGCGGTCTCTATCGGGCGTTATCCGGCTGGTGGGCGGAGAGTCGTCATCCCAGCGCCTGGTCCAGATCGGCGATCAGGTCGTCCGGATGCTCCAATCCGACGGACACCCGAATGAGATCGCGGGGGGTCTTGGTGTCCGGTCCCTCGACGAGCGCGCGGTGCTCTACCAGGCTTTCGACGCCGCCCAGGCTCGTTGCCCGCGTGAAGAGTTTGACGCGCGAGAGCACGCCCTTCGCGTGATCCTCTCCTCCGAGGGCCCGGAAGGAGAGCATGGCGCCGTAACCGTCTCCCTGGCGGGTCTGGACTGCGTGTCCGGGATCCGAAGCGAGTCCCGGATAGAAAGTCGCCGCCACGCGGGGATGGCCGCTCAGGAACTCCGCGAGCTTTCCCGCCGTCTCCGACTGGGCCCGGATCCGGACGGGCAGGGTTCTCATCCCTCGGCGGAGCAGCCAGGCGTCGAACGGAGATGGCACCGGGCCGGTCTCGGTTTGCACGAAACGCAGCCGGGAGGCGAGTTCGAGACCTTCCCGCAGCACCACCGCTCCGCCGGTTACGTCGCTGTGCCCGCCGAAGTACTTCGTGGTGGCGTGGATCACGATGTCCGCGCCGAGAGCCAGTGGCCGCTGAAGAACCGGTGTCATCCAGGTGTTGTCCACGGCGACCAGCGCTCCCACGGCGCGGCAGCGGGCGGCGACGGCCGCGATGTCGGTGATTCGCAGGGTGGGGTTCGAGGGGGTCTCCAGAATGACGAGCGCGGGCCGTTCGTCAAGGCCGGCGGTTAGGTCCTCCTGGTCCAGAAAATCGGTGAAACGGGTCCGGAGCCCCCAGCGAGCGAGAGACTCCTTCGCGAGGCGCACGGTCCCGTGATAGGCGTCCAGCGGCGCCAGGACGAGATCTCCGGGCGAGAGGGTCAGGAGAAGCGAATGAACGGCGGCGAGTCCCGAGGCAAAGCTCACGCACTCCGCGCCTCCCTCCAGGTCGGCGATGGCCTGCTCGAGCGCCGTCCGATCCGGATTGCCGCTGCGTCCGTAGATGAAGTCCGAAGCGAGGTTCCCCTCGGGATCTCGCCGGAACGTGGTCGAGAGGTGGATCGGCGGCGCCACGGCCCCCGCCAGGTTCTCGGAGGAGCCGGCGTGCACGCTCCGGGTCTCGATCCGGTAGTTCTTCGCCTTCTGCATGCGGGGATTATGTGGTTCGAAGCCCTGCGCCTCGTCGCCGGAGCACTAGACTGCCGCCCACTCTTGCGCGACGCGAACAAACGGGCAGGTCCAGTGCGTCTTTCTTCCGAGGAGTCGAAGGATGCGCCGGTTGATCCACTTCGGGAGGAACGAGCCCTGGAGGATGCAGAGGAGCGCCGCCTGTTTCAAAGGTTTCGGGAGGCGGGAGACCTGTCCGCCTTCGACGAACTCGTTCGCCGCACCGAGAGTCGAGTTCGTTCGGTGGCCCTCGCCATCCTCCGGGATCGGGCCGAGGCCGAAGACGCGGCCCAGGAGGCCTTTCTCCGGGCCTTCAGGCGCGCTTCCAGCTATCGGGGAGAGGGGCCGGTGGGCGCCTGGCTGTGCCGGATCGCGGTCCGTTCGGCCCACGACGCGCTCCGGCGGGCCGGCAGGCAGCGGCGACTCATCGAAGTGGCGAAGCAGCCCGGAGATGTGCAGGCGGAAGCCGGAAGCGTTGATCCGGAGGAAGAACTGCACCGCCGCACGGAGGTGGAGTCAGCGCTTCGGACGCTGCCCGCAGACGAGCGCGAGGCGCTGGTGCTGAAGGAAGTAGCAGGAATGACCTACCGGGAAATCTCCGAGTCGTGCGGCGTTCCGCTCGGGACCGTACAGTCCCGGATTCATCGGGCGCGCCAGCGCCTGGCCGACGCCCTTCGTCCGAGGGCTTGAACCGAGGGCTTGAACCGAGGGCTTGATCCGAGGGGTTGAACCGCGGAGCCGAACGAAATGAATCAAGAAGTTCTCTCGGCGTATCTGGACGGCGAGCTCCCGCCGGCCGTGGCCCGGCGAGTCGAGGAGCGCCTCGACACCGATCCGGGGCTCTGCCCGGGGCTCAGGCAGGAGTACCAGCGTCTCCAGCAGGTTTCCGCAATTCTCCAGGTCCGCTGCGAGGCCGATCCCGGATTCCTCGTTCGGCATCGTCAGCGGCGTGATGATCTGTCACCGATCCGGCAATGGACCTGGAGGCAGTTGGGATACCGGCTGACCGGGGTGGCCGCCGGAATGTTGATTGCCGCCGGTCTCAGCGTCTGGCAGGCCGAATGGCAGGCAGTGGACACGCCCGCGAACGCCACTGCGGAAGCCGAGGAGCTGGATTTGCTCGACTTCGAGGGCCAGATCCTGGCCGCGCCGGATTTCGAATCCCCAGTTTTCGAATCCCCAGTTTTCGAATCCCTGGCCATGGAAGGCCCGACTGACGAGCCGGTACTCCTGATTGTGCTTGGCGCCGGCTTTTCGCCGTCCGGGGAACGCTGATGCCGGAAGCGAACCTGACCCCGCCATCCGAGTCGGCGAACCGGCGCTGGAAGCGGTTGATGCCGCTGCTCCTGGTGCTTGTCGGCTTCGGCGCCGGAGTGCTGGCGAGCCACCTCGCGCCGCCAATGAGAAGGCATCGGGGCGCGAGCGGCGAGCACCGCATGGGCACTCGGGACGACTCCGACCGCCGGTCGGGGCGGCGCCCTGGCGAGGGGGCCGAACAAGGCCGTTCCCGCAGCCGCGAGGCTCGGGAAGGCGACGACCGAAGCCGCCGGTTCCGCGCACAACTCGCCCGCCGCCTCGGTCTCGACGAGGACCAACAGGCGCAGATGGAAGCCTTCATCGAGTCGAACCGCGCCGAAGCCAGTGCATTCTGGGATGACACCTACGTCCGCTACCGCGAACTTCGGCTGCGCTTCCGCGAGCAGATCAGCGAGATCCTCACTGAGACGCAGCGCGAGACCTTTGAGGAGTGGATCCGCCGTAGAGAGCGGAACGATCGGGGCGCCGATTCCGTAGAGCATTCCGCGGAAGGGGCGCCCCCCGGAGGGAGAGCACGATGACGGGAGAAAGAAGATGAGCGCGCCGGACCAGCACCGACACTCACACAGTCAGGAAGAGGTCAAGGAACGCGGCAACGCGCTGGCGCGCTTCGCCGTGGATCGCCGGGTCACGATCAGCATGATCGCCGTGGGGCTGATCGTGCTCGGATACGTCTCGCTCACCCGGCTCCCCCTCGAATTCCTCCCCTCGTTCGGGGCCAACAGCCTCTGGGTGAGTGTCGATTACGAGTCCTCCTCCCCCGAGGAAACGGAGCGGCTGGTGGTTCGGCCGCTTGAGGAGAGTCTCGGGACCATCCCGGGCATCACCGTCCTTACCGCCACCGCGAACGCCAACAGCGGCAACGTGAGTATCGAGTTCAACGAAGCGGCGGACATGGATCTGATGGTCGTGGAGGCCCGCGACCGGGTGGACCGGGTCCGCCATCTCCTTCCCGACGACATCGAACGCATCAACATCCGGCGCTTCCAGAGCAGCGACATCCCCATCCTCCAGTTCCACCTGGGGGCTCCCTGGGAACGGGAACGCCTCTTCGACTTCGCCGAAGACTTCGTGCAGCCCCGGCTCGAGCGGCTTGAAGGCGTGGCCAGCGTGGACGTCCGGGGCGTCCGCCGACGGGAATTGCGGGTGAGCATGGATCAGCGGCGGATGGCGGCGCTGAACGTGGATGTCCGGGATATTTCGACGGTTCTGTCCCAGAACAACGTCAATGTTTCCGGCGGCACCATCACCGACGGATCCCGAAAGTTCATTGTCCGGACGGTCGGAGAGTTCCGCCGCCCGGAGGAGATCCGCGAAACCCCGATCGGCGATGCCGGACTGCGGCTGAGCGACGTCGCCGACGTCACCTATGAGTTCCCCACCCAGACTTCGTTCGACTATCTGAACGGCGAAGAAGCGGTCACCTTCCGCGTCTACAAGGCGTCCAACGCCAACGTGCTCGACGTCGCCGACGGCGTCAAGGCGGAGATGGCGGAGGTCGCGTCGATATCCCGGTACGAGGATATCGACGTCCGTTACATCCAGGACTCTTCGGTCGACGTTCGCGGGGGGCTGTCGCAGCTCGCCCTTGCCGGGCTCTTTGGCGGAGGGCTCGCCATGCTCATCCTGCTCCTGTTCCTGCAGAAGGTCCGGACCACCCTGCTGGTCGCGGTGGCGATTCCGCTCTCGATCGTCACCACCTTCGTGATCATGTACCTGGGCCGGCAGACGGGCCTCGTCGACACCACTCTGAACGTGATCAGCCTCTTCGGGTTGATGGTGGCCGTCGGCATGCTCGCCGATCCGGCAATCGTTGTCATCGACTCGATCTCGCGTCATTTCACCGAGTACAAGGAAGACTCCCGGACTGCGGCGATCCACGGCGCCTCCGCGGTGACGATGCCGATCGTTGCCGGTGCGGCGACCACGATGTGCGTGTTCCTCCCACTCGTTTTCCTCGGCGCGACGATGGGGGGCTTCTTCCGCATCTTCACCGACTTCGGGTTCACCCTGAGCGTGGTGATCGTGGCTTCCCTGCTCGTCGCGCTCACGGTCGTGCCCATGATGGCGGGCGTCGTCCTCCGCAACGAGCGACGTGTCTATTCGCGGACGATGCGCCTCCTCGGCCGTCTCCACGGAAAGATCATCCGGCGCACCCTCCAGCATCGGCTCGTTTCGCTCGGCGTCGCGATCGGTCTGCTGGGACTGGCCTGGATCCTCTACCAGAACATCGAGCGGTCCAGCTTCAGCTCGACGGTGGAACGGCAGGTCACCATCAACGTGGACGTGCCCCGGGCCTACTCGATGGACGAAACCCGGGAGGTGATGGAGTCGGTGGCGGCGCTCATCGAAGAGCGGCGCGAAGAACTCGAGATCGCCGACGTGGTCTACGAGTTCCGCCGCGGGGGCGGACGTTCGCGGGGCGGCTATGGCGGCGGTGGCCGCCGGTTCAACCTCTACCTGGTTGACGAAATGGAGTCCGAGCGGAGCGTCCAGGAGATCACCGGCGAGATCCGGGAAATGCTCCCGACGGTCGCCGGTGTTGACTTCCGGATCGCCGAGAGTCGGGGGCACGGTCCCGGTGGCGGCAGCGGAATCCGCCTGGACCTGAAGGGCGACGACATGGACGTGCTCGAACTGATTTCGGGCCGCGTCGTCGAACGGCTGGCAACCCTTCCCTGGATCCGGGACGTGGACACCTCGCTCGAGAGCGGAACCGAAGAGCTTCATGTCACCCCGCTGGCGGAACGGGCGCTCGCTTCCGGTTCAGGGACCAGCGCGGTGGCCCAGACCGTTCGCAGTGCATTGACTTCGCGACCGGTGGGAACCATCGAGAGCGACCAGCGGGAAGTGGACATCGTCGTCCAGTACCCCGAGGAGCAGCGCGAGCGGCTCGATCACCTCCGCAGCATGCCGGTCTTCGTGGGCGGCGCCCGGGTGCCCGTCGGCGCGATGGCCGACTTCGAGATGGTGAGCGGCCCCCGCAGCATCGAGCGCGAAGATCGCCGTCCCAAGCTCACCATCAGCGCGAACACCACGGTTCCGGGAGCTTCCTTCCGGCTGATGGGTCAGGTACAGGAACAGCTCGCCGACATCGCGTTGCCGCCCGGCTACGAGTGGAGCTTCGACCGGTGGAGCCGTATGGGCCAGGCGGACTTTTCGTCAGCGGGGTTCGCCTTCGCTTTTGCGCTGCTGCTGATCTACCTGATCATGGTGGCGCTTTTCGAGAGCTTCCTCCATCCGGCGGTGATCATGTTCTCGATCCCGTTTTCGTTCATCGGGGTGGCGGTAACGCTCAAGCTCACCGGTCAGACGCTCGGCAACACCGCAATGCTGGGCCTCGTGCTCCTCGCCGGGATCGTCGTGAACAACGCCATCGTGTTGATCGCACACGTCAACACGCTCCGCCGTGAGGGTATGTCCCGGGACGAGGCGCTCGTTCTCGGGAGCGAGCATCGGCTGCGGCCGGTGATGATGACCGCCCTGACCACCTTTTGCGGCCTGATGCCGCTCGCGGCGCCGTACTTCCTGCCGGGGCTCTTCGGGTCCGCGGATGGGCGCGCCGGACAATGGGCGCCGATCGGCCTCGTGCTGGCCGGAGGACTGCCTACCTCCACCCTGCTCACCCTGCTCCTCGTGCCCACGATCTATGCCGTGACCGACGATCTCAAGCGCCTCATCTGGCCCTACACCACAGCCCCGGAAGTGCCGGTGGTCAGCGAGCCCGCAATCTCCGGTGCGCCGGCTCTGAATCCGGTTTCGCAATGAGGGAATTCGTGCCCCAGACAAAGACAACGACACGCTCGCCGCGGGGCTGGAAAATCCCCGGACGAAAGCTTCTCCAGGTGCTGTTCCTGGTCGGTTTGGCCGGCGCCTTGGCGTGCGGACCCTCCGCAGAGGAAGGGGCTGCTCCGGGCGGCGGGCGCGGTAGCGCTGGCGGCCGGCCAGGGGCGGGGGGGCCGCCCGGCGGATTCGGTGGTGGCGAGGGCGCCGGAACGGCGGTGCCGGTCGAAGTCGTCGAAATCCTGCCAGGCGAGATCTCGGCGTTCATCGAGACGAACGGCACCCTGGAAGCGGAACGCGAGGTGGACATCGTGGCCCGCGCCGGCGGCCCGCTGGTGGCTCTTCATACCGAAGAGGGAATGCAGGTGAAGGCGGGCGAGTTGCTCGCCCAGATTGATGAAGCTGAGCCGCGTGCGCAGGTGGAGATCGCCAAGGTAGCGCTGCAGGACGCGGAACTTGTCCACAACCGGGCGAAGGCCTCGCTCGAGAATGCGGTCGTGAGCCAGGAGGTGTACGACGCCGCGCTTTCTGCTCTGGAGTCGGCGCGGGCGCAGTTGGTCGGAAACGAGATCCAGCTGAGTTATACCCAAATCACGGCGCCCTTCGACGGACTGATCATCCAGCGCGCCGTGAAGTTTGGGGAAACAGTGACGGTGGGGCAGCAACTCTTCCGCATCTCCGACTTCGATCCACTCCTCTGCACCATCGGAGTGCCCGAGCGGGACCTGACCCGGCTCTCGATCGGCCAGCCGGCGATTCTGGAAGTGGAAGCTTTTCCGGGCGAGCTGTTCCAGGGCCGGGTGCTGCGAATCAGCCCGGTGGTGGACTCCGCGACCGGCACGATCCGGGTGACCCTGGAAGTGGACCGGCACGGACGGCTCAGCCCCGGGATGTTCGCCGGAGTGCGGCTCGTGACCGACGTGCGCGACAACGCGCTGATCATGCCCAAACGCGCCCTCTCCCTGGAGAGCCTCGCCGACTCGATCTTCGTCGTGGAGGACGGGGTTGCCTACCGCCGCAACGTGACCCTCGGCTATGAAGAGGATGATCGGGTTGAGGTGATCGACGGGCTCAGCGCGAACGACCGGGTGATCGTGGTCGGCCAGGACGGTTTGACCGATGCCACCCCGGTTCAGATCCTCGTCGGCCCGGGGGCGGAGGAGCCCAGGAGCCGCACGGCGGACGCCGGGAGCCCGCCGGGTGGATCCGGAATGTCCGAGGAGCGCCGCACGCAGATGCGCGAGCGGATGCGGGCGCGGGGAATGACGGACGAGCAGATCGATGAGCGACTCGCCGCCATGGAAGCGGGCGGAGGCCCGCCAGGGGGAGGTGTCCGTTCGCGTGGCGGAGGGGCGCCGACAACTTCCCCGGCCGTAGCGCGGCCGGCGGCGGACCGGGCCCCGGCGGGCCGAACGTCCCGGGAAGCTCCTGCAACATCGCCGGGTTCGACCAGCCCGGCCCGGTCCCCGAGGGCAACTCCCCCTCCGGCAGCGAGCGAAGAGCCGTCGGCGCCCGTTCCAACCGCAGCCGCGCCGGCCACTGCGGTGGAACCGCCTCCCGCGGAAGCACCTGCACGGGACGCGGCGTCGACACCACCGCCGCGGACGGGTCGCGCCGCCGGTTCACGGAGCCGAAGCGCCGTGCCTGCCACGTCCGCCGGGCGAGGAGAAGGCTCCGGACCGGATTCCTTCGAAGACCTCCCGCCCGAAACCCAGGAAGCGATCAAGGCTCGCCTCCGCTCCATGGGCTGGACCGACGAGCAGATTGAGGAGCGGATTCGCCAGGGCTGGGGGGCGCCTTCCGGGGAGGGAGCGTCGCCCGATGCCGAGCCGAACCCCGAGCAGCTCGAAGCACTGCGCGAACAACTCCGTAGCCGGGGAATGACGGAAGAACAGATCGAGGAGATCATCGCCCGGCGCCGCCGTCCGCCGCGGTAGCAGCCTGTGGACAAAGTCACGCGGCGTTCGAGCGGCGATGCATCCCGGCTGAACCGCGCCCCCACCGGGAGACTGGCCGCTCTCGGCGCTCACGCCACTTTGTCCATAGGCTGCTAGCCCAGCCGAACCTCCTCTCGGACAGCCCCGACCGATGCGCATCGTCGACTTTTCCATCCGGCGGCCCGTCACCGTCGTGGTGCTGTTCATCGCCATCGTGGTGTTCGGGGTGGTCGGTTTCGACCGCTTGGCCGTGGATCTGCTGCCGGACATCACCTACCCGTCGCTGAACGTCCGCACCGAGTACGAGGGCGCCGCGCCCAGCGAGATCGAAAACCTGATCACCAGGCCCATCGAAAATGCGGTCGGGGTGGTCAACAACGTGAATCGGGTCGTTTCTTCCTCCCGGCCCGACCTCAGCGAAGTCACTTTGGAGTTCGGTTGGGGAACGGATATGGACATGGCCGCGCTGGACGTGCGCGAACGGCTCGACGTGGTGCGGCTCCCGCTGGACGCGCCGCGACCGACGCTCCTGCGTTTCGATCCTTCGCTGGACCCGATCCTCCGCTTCGGGCTGACCGGAAGCGAGGACCTCGTCCGACTCAGGCTCATTGCGGAACAGGAGATCCAGCGCAACCTCGAGCGCGTCGAAGGGGTGGCGGCGGTGCTCGTCAGCGGCGGCCTGGAAGAGGAAATCCACGTCGAAATCGACGAGCGGAAGGTGGCGAGCCTCGGGCTCTCGATTCCCGCAGTGGTGAACCGGCTCGCTCAGGAGAATGTCAACCTGACCGCCGGGCGCCTGCTCGACGGTGGAACCGAGTACCTGGTCCGAACGATCAACGAATTCGAGCGTCCCGAGGACATGCGGGACATCGTGGTGGATGCCGAGCGCACCGTGATCCGGCTCGACGACATAGCCACCATTAGCCGGGGCGCCAAGGAACGGGAGGTCATCACCCGCATCGACGGCCTCGAATCGATCGAGATCGCCGTGTACAAGGAGGGGGGCACGAACACCGTCACCGTGGCGGACGACGTCATGGCCCGCGTCGAAGAACTTCAGGAGCGCCTGGGCCGGGTGGGCGAGGATCTCGCGCTGACCCTGGTCACCGACCAGGCGCGCTACATCCGCCAGTCGGTGTCCGAGGTGCTCCAGACCGCGGTGTTCGGGGGCATTCTCGCGATCTTGGTACTGATCCTCTTCCTCGGGGAACTGCGGTCCACTGCGATCATCGGGATCTCCATCCCGATTTCCGTCATCGGAACCTTCTTCCTGATGTATGTGTGGGGCGTCTCGCTCAACATCATGTCGCTCGGCGGCATCACCCTGGGCATCGGGCTGCTGGTGGACAACTCGATCGTGGTGCTCGAAGCGATCAAGCGGAAACGGCACGAGGGACTTGGTCTCGTCGAGGCTTCGCGGGCCGGAACCGGCGAGGTCGGACAGGCGGTGATCGCCAGCACGATGACGACGGTCTGCGTTTTCGTGCCGATCGTGTTCGTCGAGGGGATCGCGGGGCAGTTGTTCGGAGACCAGGCGCTCACGGTGACCTTCTCGCTCGCGGTTTCGCTGCTCGTCGCGCTCACATTGATCCCGATGCTCGCCTCGCGCGAATTCCGTCCGGCCCCCGCAACGGAAGCCGCGATTTTCAGGACCGCGGCCGGCCGCCTTTTCGGGCGGGTCGTTTCAGCGGTGAGCCAGGGTGTGATGTGGGTCGTCTTCGGGATCTTCAAGGGTGTCGATCTCGTCATCAAGGGGATCCTCTGGCTGCCGAGCAAGCTCTTCCGGTTGGCGTACAACGGCGTGGTCCGCGCCTATCCGCCGGTTCTGAACGGGGCCCTCAATCATCCGTTCCGGGTGGGAATCCCCGCCATCATGCTCTTCGCCGGGGCGCTCTACCTGGTCCCTTCGCTCGGGACGGAACTCGTGCCCGAGTTGGTCCAGGGGGAGTTCTTCGTGGACACCGAGCTTCCCGCCGGCACCCACCTGGATCTCAATTCCCGGCGCCTGGTGCATCTTGAGCAAGCGGCCCGTGAGATCCCCGGAGTACGCACCGTCTACGCAACAGTGGGGACCAGCAGCCAGCAGGGCGGGGCAGCCGGAGAACTCCGGGAGAACATCGGCCAGATTACCGTGCTGCTGGATCCGCCGGTGGACCGCGACCGGGAAGAGGCGGCGATTGCGGAGCTCCGCCCGCAGCTCGAGGCAGATCCGGATTTGCTCTACATCTTCGGGCGGCCGTCCTACTTCAGCTTCAAAACCCCGGTGGAACTCGAGATCCGCGGCTTCAACCTCACTCAGCTGGAACGGACCGCCGACGAGGCGGTCGCCGGCCTCCGGCAGATTCCGGGGCTCGTGGACGTCAAGTCGTCCACCGAGGGTGGGAACCCCGAACTACAGATCCGATTCCACCGCGACCGGGTGGCGTCGCTCGGATACAACGTGAACCAGCTCGGCAGCCTCATCCGCTCCAAGGTGCTTGGCGATGTCGCCACCGACATCCAGCGGGACGACCGTTCCATCGACATCCGTCTCCGCAGCGACGAATCCTTCCGCGACAGCGTCGAGGATCTGCGGAATCTGAACATCTCCGACGACGCCGCCGCCACGATCCCGCTTTCGAGCGTGGCCGATGTGGACGAAGTGATCGGCCCCGCGGAAATCCGCCGCGCCGACGGCGAGCGGGTGGCCACGATCACCGCGAACATCCTCGGGCGGGATCTCGGAAGCGTGGCCACCGACATCGAGGCCCTGATGGCGGGCATTGGGATGCCCGCCAGCTTCAGTTGGCGGCTCGGCGGCCAGCAGGAGGAGATGGAGACCTCCTTTGCGAGCATGCAGTTCGCGATCCTGCTCGCGGTGTTCATGGTCTACCTGGTGATGGCCTCGCAGTTCGAGTCGCTGCTCCATCCGTTCGTGATCCTCTTCTCCGTTCCGTTTTCCCTCGTTGGGGTGATCTTCGCCCTCAAGCTGTTCTCGGTGACGGTGAGTGTGGTGGTGCTGATCGGGGTCATCATGCTGGCGGGCATCGTGGTGAACAACGCCATCCTGCTGCTCGACACCACCAACCGCCTCCGCCGCAGCGGCATGGCGAAGTTGGACGCGCTGCGGGAGGCGGGGAAGGTCCGACTCCGACCGATCCTGATGACCACCTCGACCACCGTCCTGGGTCTTCTTCCCATGGCTATCGGCCTCGGGGAGGGCAGCGAGCTGCGGACTCCGATGGCGATCGCGGTGATCGGCGGCCTGGTCCTTTCCACCGCTCTGACCCTGCTCGTTATCCCGGCCGTCTATCGCGTCATCGGAAGGTAGTCCCGCTCGGGGAACGCGGCTCGCGGAGCGCGGCGCGGCAGGACAGGGAACGCGGGCATCCGGCCGGCATCGCGGCGCGAGAGGACAGCGAGAGGGACGATGCTGATATTTCGGAATGATGGCTGCCTTCCGATAATCGATACTCTGCAATAATTCAGCATTATCGTATATTTACGGCGATGTTATTTGAGGAGTTTCTCCAGATCGTGGGCGACGAACCGGTGTTCGAGACCGGCCTGCTCGCGGCCGACGAGCGGCGACGGTCCAGCCTCGCCGGGCAGCTCGACCGCTGGCGGCGGAGCGGCAAAATCCTGCAACTCCGCCGGGGGCTCTACGCGCTCGCGCCCCCGTACCAAAAGGCGCATCCCGAGCCTTTCCTCGTCGCCAACCGGATTTCTCCCGGCAGCTATGTCAGCGGGGTGGCGGCGCTCGCCCACTACGGCGCCATCCCCGAGGCCGTCTTCGAGGTCACCAGTTGCGGCCCGGGCAGGCCCTGCCTCCGCGAGACCCCTCTCGGGCGTTTCTCCTTCCGGTTCCTGAAGCCTTCGCTGCGGACCGGGTATCGTCGGCTGGAGTTCGTTCGGGACCAATGGGCGTTCGTCGCCACCCCGGAAAAGGCGTTCCTGGATCTCGCCTGGTTCCATCCCGACGGCGATGACCCGGCCTGGATTGACGAACTCCGGCTGGATCTGGAGGCGTTTTCCTCCGTAGAGTTGATGCGGCTCGCGAACGCTGCCGGGAGTCCGAAACTCGGGAGAGCGGCCCGGGTGCTGGGCTCGCGGGTTGACGATCCCGCCCTGAAGTTTCGGGAATTGCGTCTGTGAAGGACCACGCGCTCCAGCTTGCGCACGAAGCGGGACTGGCCCACGGCCGCAACGTAATGCGCGAATACCTGCAGGCCCGCGTCCTGGAGACGTTGCAGCGCCTCGGCGCGACCGGCCCGCTCGCCTTCTGCGGCGGTACCGCCCTCCGTTTCCTCTTCCGGCTACCGCGCTACTCCGAGGATCTCGACTTCGCGCTCGAGGGTGACCGCGATGCCTATGACATCGAGGGCTGGCAGACGGAGGTCGCTCGCCAATTCCGCCGCGAGGGCTATGAGGTCGAAGCCGCCCTCCGCGACCGCGGCGCGGTCCATGCCGCCTGGCTGCGCTTCCCGGGTCTCTTGTATGAGGCGCGCCTCGCTCCGCATCCCACCCAGAAGCTGGCGATCAAGATGGAAGTGGACACGAATCCGCCGGCGGGCGCGGTCACCGAGACGCGAACGATCCGGCGGCACGTCAGCCTCCGGCTCCGTCACCACGATCGAGCATCGCTCCTTGCGGGCAAACTGCATGCGATCCTGTGCCGCCCCTACGCGAAGGGTCGGGATGTCTACGACCTTGCCTGGTACCTGGCGGATCCGGAATGGCCCGCGCCCAACCTTGCGTTGCTCGATGCGGCGCTGCGCCAGAGTGCCGCCTCCTGGGGTCTTCAGCCGACGGCCAAAGGATGGCGCGATGACGCGGCGCGCTGTCTGGAAACCGTTGCCTGGGAACAGGTCGTGAAAGATGTGCTTCCCTTTCTGGAGGAAGGCCGGACGATCGTCACCCGCGATGAAGTACTCGCGCTTCTCCGCCAGCGCTGACACCCGGAGGCGCCGAACCGTTCCGGCGGCAACGCGCCGTGACAGCCGGCGAAGAGTGGCTCTCGGTCGCCCTATACTCCGCGCCCAAGTGACGAAACCCGGCACCCCCGAACACCCGCTGCGGGTCGCGGTCTTCGGATCCGGCCCGACCGGCTTCTACGCAACCGATCATCTCTTCAAGGCCGCTGGGGTCACCGTGGAGGTGGACCTCTACGACCGCCTGCCGACCCCCTACGGTCTGGTGCGCGGCGGAGTGGCTCCCGATCACCAGAAGATCAAGTCGGTGACCCGCGCCTACGAGCGCACCGCGCAGAACCCGCGCTTCCGCTTCTACGGGGGCGTCGAGTTCGGGAGCGACATCCGGCTGGCCGATGTCCGGCGCCACTACCACGCGGTCATCTATTGCGTGGGGGCGCAGGTGGACCGGGCCATGCGGATTCCCGGCGAGTCCCTCGGAAGAAGCCACGCGGCGACCGAGTTCGTGGCCTGGTACAACGGTCACCCGGACTACCGGGATCGGGAGTTCGACCTTTCCCAGGAGTCGGTCGCGGTCGTCGGGGTCGGCAATGTGGCAGTGGATGTCTGCCGGGTGCTGGCCCGTTCCGTGGACGAACTGAAAACGACCGACATCGCTGACTACGCGCTGGAGCAGCTCGCGGAGAGCCGGATTCGCGAGATCCACATGCTCGGCCGGCGAGGTCCGGCGCAGGCTGCGTTCAGCAATCCCGAGATCAAGGAGCTTGGGGAACTCGAGGGCGCCGACATCCGGGTGTTCGAAGAAGAAGCGGCGCTTGATGCGGTGAGCCAGGAATGGGTGGATTCCGGCGCCGACAGGTCGGCCCCGAGGAAGGTCGAGATCCTCCAGCAGTACGCCGCCGACGAACGGTCCGGCAAATCGCGAACGCTGACCGTCCGGTTCCTCGTTTCCCCAGTGGAACTGATTGCCGGCGAAGATGGTGCGGTTACCCGGGTCAAGCTCGTGAAGAACGAGCTCTACCGCAACGAACGGGGCACGGTCCGCCCGCGCGCCACCGATCATTTCGAGGATCTCGCTGCCGGTCTGGTGTTCCGTTCGGTCGGCTACCGGGGGGTCGCGCTGCCCGACGTGCCGTTCCGCGATGACTGGGGAGTCATCCCGCACGCGGTCGGCCGGGTGCTCGACTCCCCGGATGGGGAGCACCAGGAAGGCCAGTACTGCGCCGGTTGGATCAAGCGCGGTCCCACCGGGGTGATCGGCACCAACAAGCCCGACGCCCTGGAGACCGTTCGGGTGCTGCTCGAGGACGTGGCGGCCGGCAAACACTGGGAGCCGGAATCCCCGTCCGCCGAGTCGGCGGAGCGCTTCGTGGCTGAGCGCGCGCCTACCTATTTCTCGTTCGCCGATTGGAAGGCGCTCGACGCGCTCGAGGTGGCGCGCGGCAAGGCCGAGGGCCGTCCGCGGGTGAAGTTCGTGAGCGTCGAGGAGATGCAGGCCGCGATTCGGTAGGGCGTCCTGCCGGGGCATCGGCGGGCCACCAGCCCGCCTCCTCAGGGCGCCTTCGCGATAGCGTCGTTCAGTTCGGATCTCACTCCGGGATCTCGTTCCCGGGTCAGCCGGGCCGTAAGGACGGGTTTCGCCCGCGTGGAATCCAACTGGGCAAGCCCCCAGCCCGCGTGGCCGCGGACCAGGGGTTCCGGGTGCTCCAGCGCCTCCGCGAGAGCCGGGAACGCCCTGGGGCCGCCGGTGTTCCCGAGCGCGATCACCACATTCCGGAGGAAGCCCGCGTAGCCGGTCCGGCGGACGGCGCTCCGCCGGGTGCGGGTGCGGAACTCCTCGGGCGTCAACCGGAGGAGAGCGACGAGCGTCTCGGTGTGGAGGCCGTCCGGTGAGGGCGAAAGGCGGGGTTCTACGGCCTTCTCAGCGAAGCGATTCCAGGGACAGACATCCTGGCAGTCGTCGCACCCGAAGATGCGGTCGCCGATCGCTTTCCGAAACTCAACCGGGATCGGACCACGGAGTTCGATGGTCAGGTAGGAGATGCAGCGCCGGCTGTCGACGACGTAGGGCTCGACGATGGCGCCCGTGGGGCAGGCGGTCATACAGCGGGTGCAGCTCCCGCAACGGTTCGGGTGCGGATCGTCCGGCGGCAGGGCGACCGGGAACAGGATTTCCCCGAGGAAGAACCACGAGCTGCCCCGGGTGGCGATCACGTTCGAGTGCTTGCCGATCCATCCCAGGCCAGCCCGTTCCGCGAACGCCTTCTCAAGCAGCGGTCCGTGATCCACGAGGGTCGGGATGCGCCGGCGCGCGCCCGGCGAGCGCTCGGGCAGCAGGCCGGCTTTGATGGCGCGGGCTTCGGCGAACGCCGTAAGGGCGCGGAGCTTCGAATCCAGCACCCGGTGGTAGTCCTCGCCTTGAGCGTATTGGGAAACCACCCCGCCGCCGGAGGGCGCGGAGGCCGGACCCCCCTGGTAGTAGTTGAGTCCGCAGGCCACGACGGTCCGCTCTGGCAATGCGGCCGAATCGTTCCCGTCGCGAACCCGTGTCCTCGTGGCGTCGCTCCGCCGGCCGGGATCCGTGGCCATCCAGTGCATGGTCCCGTGGTTCCCATCGTCCAGCCACTTTTCGAACTGCCGGCCGGCTTCGGGCATCCGAGGTGGGGCGAATCCGACCGCGGAGAACCCGAGACGGAATCCCTCTTCCCGGATCGCGCCCCGCAGCTCTGCCCGCTGTCTCCCGTCGTCGGCCACGGCGACAGCCTACCGGAGCCTGCCCCCGAGATTTCGAATCAGGGTTTGTCGAATCGCTAGAGCGACATGTTCGCCCGGCAGAACCGGCTACTGCGACATGTTGGCGTCCCGCCGATCCCGCTAGTGCGACATGTTCATCCGGCAGAACCGGCTAGTGCGACATGTTGGCGTCCCGCCGACCCCGCTAGAGCGACATGTTCGCCCGGCAGAACCTGTAGGAGACGGCCGTAGAGTCGCAGTTGGGAGACACCAACTTTTGCGCAGCGGGAAGGGAGGCTGGAGAGGGAGGGAGGGAGGTCGGGGAGACCATTCATGCGCTGGAGGACGGGCGCATGAAGTTGACGTTGGACGAGATTCTGGTGGCGAGCAGGATGCATGAGAGGGGGGCGTCGGTGAGGCGTCTGGCGAAGGATCTGGGGGTGACGGAGAACGCGGTTCGGTATCGGCTGAAGCGTCTGGGGGAGGGAGTCAGGCCGGATGGTCGCGGCGGCAAAGCGACGGCGCTGGATGGGTATGAGGAGGTGGTGGAGGCGATCCAGGATCGTCTGGGAGACGGACGTCTTCTTGGGGAGGGTCTGCCGCCGTGCCAGGTTCGCCTGATTTACGAGGCGCTGGTTCGGGACTACGGGTATGCGGGGAGCTACCAATCGGTGGTGCGTCATGTGCGGCGGAAGCACGGGAAGCCGCGGCTGCGGGCGATCCGTCGGGTGGAGACGCCGGCGGGGGTTCAGGCGCAGCACGACTGGTTCGAGGATCGGATTCCGATCGGGGCGAAGCGGCCGAAGTTGGCGTTGTTGCTGGGGGCGTTGTCGTATAGCCGGGCGAAGTTCTGCTGGCCGAGCGAGGACCAGACGCAGTTGTCGTGGCACACGGGGCATCACGCGTTGTTCGAGCGGTATGAGGGCGTTCCGCTGTGGGTTCGGATCGACAACCCGAAGACGGCGGTAACGCGTGGAGCGGGGCCGACGGCGGTGTTGAACCGGTCGTATGCGGCGTATGCGCGGATGTGTCGTTTCGGGGTGGACGCCTGCCGGGCGGGGAAGGGGTCGGACAAGGGGAAGGTGGAGCGGGCGGTTCGGACGCTGCGGGAGTCCTTTGGGGAGGTTCTCCGGCGCGGGGCGGGGAGCATTGAGGAACTGGACCGGTTGCTGGACGTGCGATCCGAGCACTTGCTGGATCGGCTGCGGTGTCCGGTGACGGGGGGCACGGTGCGGGAGGCCCTGGAGGAGGAGCGGCAGGTATTGCAGCCGTTGCCGTCGAGCGCGGAACTGTTTGATGTGGAGGTGGCGCGTCGGGTGAGCCGGGATTGCCTGGTGTCGTTCGAGGGGCGGCGGTATTCGGTTCCGTTCGCGTGGGCGGGTCAGTGGGTGGATGTTCGGGGGACGGCGCGGGATGTGGTGGTGCGCGGCGGGGGTCAGGAGATTGCGCGGCACCGGCGGGGGACCCGGGCCCTCTTGTTGCTGAAAGAGGCGCACTACGAGGGGGCTTCGACGGATCGGGTGGTGCGCCCGACGCCCCTGGGTCGGCGGGGCCAACTACAAGTGGCGGGTCTGTCGGAGAGCTGGGAGCCGGTGGCTAAGGAGTTGAAGGCGCGGGATGGGTTGGAGCGGCCGTTATCCGAGTATGCGCGCTTGGTGGAGTTGCTGGGATGAGGGCGGGTCGGGTGGACCTGGACGTGGTGGCGGAGCGCTGCCGGGAGCTGGGGCTGCAGCAGACGGCGGAGCAGTTGCCGGAGCTCTTGGAGGAAGCGAGCCGGGAGGATCTGACGCCGGTGAGATTCCTGGAGCGGTTGGTGGAGCGGGAGTATGAGAGGAAGGAGGAGCGTCGGATTGAGATGTGGCTGCGGATGAGCGGGCTGCCGCCGGGGAAGACGCTGGACTGTTTCGACTGGAGTTTCCAGCCTCGGGCGGACCGGGCGAAGGTGGAGGAACTGGCGACCTGCGCCTTCGCACGGCGGGCGGAGAACATCCTGTTTCTGGGGCCGCCGGGGGTGGGAAAGAGCCACCTGGCGACCGGCCTGGGGGTGAAGGCGATCAAGAACGGGTTCCGGGTCCATCACTACGTGCTCGACGAGCTGATCCGGATGCTGCAAGCGGAGGAGACGACCCCGTATCGCCGCCGGCCGCGGCGCTACCGGATCAGTTCCGTTCTGATCATCGACGAGGTGGGGTTCCGGCCGCTGAACCGAGAGGAGGCGAACCTGTTCTTCCGGCTGGTGAGCCGGCGCTACGAGCGGGGCTCGCTGATCCTGACCTCGAACAAGCATGTGGGGGCCTGGCCGGAGGTTTTCGCGGGGGACGAGGTGTTGACCACGGCGATCCTGGATCGTCTTCTGCACCACGTCCATGTGGTCCAGATCAGCGGCCGGAGTTACCGGCTGAAGGAACTCGGCGACCTCCTTCGCGTCCCGGCAGCGGAGGAGCGCCCCACCCAGGGGAAGGGGTGAGAGGGATGCATCGGGCGGCGCGGGATCCCGGGCACCACGCGGGTGGTCACACGCCTCCCCGCCCGAGCGCTCGTTTCGGCTCGGGGTGCGGCCGCGCTCCGGTCGCTCCGCTCCCTCCGCCTGGCCGCACCCCGAGCCGAAACGCCTCTCTTCCCAAAACCCGCCCCTTCGGAAACACCCGAAGCCGCCGTCCCCTGGAGCACCATCAGTGCGCAAAAGTTGGTGTCTCCCACGTGCGCAAAAGTTGGTGTCTCTTGACAGAACCGGCTAGTGCGACATGTTGGCGTCCCGCCGACCCCGCTAGAGCGACATGTTGGCGTCCCGCCGATCCCGCTAGTGCGACATGTACATCCGGCGGAACCGGCTAGTGCGACATGTTGGCGTCCCGCCGATCCCGTTAGTGCGACATGTTCGCTCGACAGAACCGGCTAGAGCGACATGTTGGCGTCCTGCCGGTCCTGCTATTGCGACATGTTCGCCCGGCAGAACCCGCTAGTGCGACATGTACATCCGGCGGAACCGGTTAGTGCGACATGTTGGCGTCCCGCCAGTCCTGCTACTGCGACCTGAGTTTCGCGGCCCTGCGGGCCGCAGTCTGCCGGTTCCAGCGTGTTCCGAAGGGTGCCATGAGGTTCCTCTAATAGGACTATTATTCAATGAGTTACAGTGCTATACTGTTCCTTCCCGGAACGGCACAGACTCCCCCGTTCCCGCCCATTTTGTGCTGGCCACCTACTGCCCGCAGGCACCCTCAACCATGACCGAACGACCCTACCGGCTCTCCGCGCGCTTTGTCGAGACCATACGGGAACCCGGAACCTACGGTGACGGCCGCGGCTCCGGCGGACTCTCCCTCCGCGTCAAGCGTACCGCCCGCGGGCACCTCGCCAAGTCCTGGGGACAGCGCATCAGCGTGGAAGGGCGTCCCCGCAACCTCGGACTCGGCACCTGGCCCCACGTCAGCCTCGCCGAGGCCCGCCAGAAGTGCATCCTCAACGTCCTGGCGCGCCAGCGCGGCGAGCTGGTCACCGGCCGCCGGCAGACCGTCCCGAGCTTCGCCGAAGCCGTCGAGAAGGTCATCGCGGTCCATGCGGCCGGCTGGAAGGACGGCGGGCGGCAGGAGAAGCTGTGGCGCTCGAGCCTGCGGGACTACGCCATGCCGAAGCTCGGGGAGAGGCCGGTGAACCGGATCCACACGTCGGACGTGATGGCGGTGCTGCTGCCGATCTGGAACGAGAAGCGGGAGACAGCGAAGCGGGTTCGGCGTCGGATCTCGGCGGTGATGCGGTGGGCGGTGGCCCAGGGCTACCGGGAAGACAACCCGGCCGGGGAGGCCATCGGGGCGGCGCTGCCCCACAACGGAGTCCGGCCCCGGCATCACCCGGCGCTCCCCTATGCGAAGGTCGGCGGCGCGATCGAGACCGTTCGAGCATCGGGGGCGTATCCCGCGACCGCGCTGGCGTTCGAGTTCCTGGTGTTGACGGCGTGCCGGAGCGGGGAGGTTCGCGGCGCGCTGTGGAAGGAGATGGACCTTGCGGGACGGGAATGGCGCATTCCCCCCGAGCGGATGAAGACGGGACGGGAGCACCGGGTTCCGCTGTCCAGGGGTGCGCTGGCGGTGCTCCAGGAGGCGCGAGCGCTCGCAGACGGCTCCGGGATGGTGTTCCCTTCGGCGCGGGGCGGGCCGCTCTCCGAGGTGGCGATTTCGAAGCTGGCCCGGGACCTGCAGATCGGTGCGGTGCCGCACGGGTTCCGTTCGAGCTTCCGTGACTGGGCGGCGGAGTGCTCGGATGCTCCGCGTGAAGTGTGCGAGCTGGCGCTGGCGCACGTGAACACGAACGCCATCGAGGCGGCGTACCGGCGGACGGACCTGTTCGAGCGGCGGCGTGCGCTCATGGAGCAGTGGGCCGCGTTCCTGGCCGGGACCGAAGGTGCGGAACCGGGGCTCGCGGCATGACCACAGCAGTGCCTCCGTGTGCCCTGGTGACGGTGGTCACCAAGGCCACTGCGGCCGGTAAGAGCGCCCGAGCCGGGAGGCTACTTGAGGCTAGGCCAGCATACCCAGTGTTAAACACTGGAGCTGGCGAGGGGGGCGATGCCCCCCTTCTGAACCCCCGGCCTCTCGCGCCGCTGCCGGAGCAGGTGGCGGACCGGGGGCGCCGCCCCCGGACCCCCGCACCGGTGCGCTCCTGACGGAGCGGCGCACCGTTGTGGTTCCCGCCCGCGTCAAGCGGGCGGACCAGGCCGCCCCCGGCCCGGCGGAGGCCCTCCGGCTCCCCAACATCGGGGAGCTGGTCACCGAGGTCGAAAACGACCTCGGGGAGCGGTGCCTCGATGCCTTCGTCCGCATCGAGGACCATGCGGCGGCCGAAGCCGTCACCGGCCGCCGCCTGCACCTGCCGCAGGCGGGTTCGAAGCCTTCCCGCAGGGATCATTCGCGCCGCAGGCGCGGGCTGGGAGCGACCCCGGACCACGGAAATAAGTCCGAACATAAGTTCGGATTCCGGGGCTGTAGATCGTACGATCGGAGGGGGGTCGCTCCCAGCCCCACTCTCCGCCCAAAAGCGGAGACTCCGGTTCGGGAGCCCGCGAGCGAATCGCAACGGTGCCAACGGGTTTCGAGAACGGTCACGAGTGAGGGGTACGCACATAAGTACGAACATAAGGGGGGTCCGCTTACTTGCGTACGAACGTGGCTCCGGGAGTGGCCCCGTTGAGGTCGAAGCGTCACAGGCCGATGTCAGAGTCGTCCAGGCGGTCTGCGAAGTGGATGGTGTACCGGTCAATCCTGGCCGGGGGCCGATGGAGCCGAGAGCGGAGCCGTGTGTCGATTTCGTGCGCCTCCTCCCAGCCGAGCCATTTCCCGATCTCGTCCGGGTCCGGATGCCGCCGCGCCGCCTGGATCGCCTGCAGGAACGAGCGTTCGTCCTCGTTCAACCCAGCGCCGGCTGGCGTCCAGCGGAACAGGGTCTCCTCGTAGAGACCCTTCGCGGCGTCGTCACGGACCGCCACGATGACTTCGACCTCGACGCCTTCGCGGCGCAGCGCCTCCCAGAGGAACAGGTGGTCGGAGGCCCAGTAGTAGAGCGCCCGGTTGGTCCCGTGGCCGGGATCGGGGAAGACGAAACTCAAGCTGTCTTCCCCGCCCGCGATGGGGTTGAGCGTGACGTGGTCGCGGCCCACGTCTTCCAGCAACGCGACCGCCTCGAGGTACGACTCCGCCTCCCGGCTCGCAACCGCCAGATACGCGGTGACCGATTCCTTCGCCGCCCCCAGTAGCCCCACCGCGAACTCCGTTCGCGCTTGCTCGAAACGGAAGTCCGCCGGCAACTCCAGCTCGTGCTCCGCCGCGAGGGCGGATGTCTCGTCCATGGCCTCCACCGCCGCGTCAAGGTCGTCCGCTTCGATCAGTCGCTCGGTACGCAGCAGAAGCTGGTCCAGCAGGACCTGGGGCGGGAGCTGGAGGCCAGCCCCGGACGCGGCTGCGGACCAGAACAGGCCGAAGCAAAGGGACGCCACCAAGAGGCCGTTCCTGACCGGGGACGGCCTTCCGGGTCTCGATTCAGGGCGTCGTCCCGACCTCTGGCCTCGCAAATCCAGAATCGTGCCCAACCACATCCCCACTGATGCCGCATTGCGACTCTAGAGATTGGACCGTAAGTTACTGAGAATTACAAATCGTTATGCAACTTGCACTGTTGGGTTCGGCGCCCCTTCTCGGTGGCATGTCCGCGCCGCGAGGAGCGACCGGGATGAGGGTCCGTAGCGCTACTTACGGCCGTTGCGCGATAAGAGTCGCCGACGAGGATCAGGGTTCTTGCCGTACCCCGCGCACGAACTCCACGTAGGTGACTTCGCCATCCGGGAAAGCGATCCGCCACCGGCCGTGTTGTTCTCCGTCCACGTACGGGCCGCTCTCGACCTGCCCGTCCGGGTAGGTCCAGATCCAGTGCCCGTGCCGTTCGTCAGCCACATACTCGCCCTCTCCGACATTTCCGCTCGCGAATCTTTGGACCCAGTGGCCGTGCATTTTCCCGTCCATGTACGGCCCTTCTTGCCTACCTCGTGCGTCCGTGAACCTCAGGACCCAGTGGCCGTTCTCTTCGCCGTCCACATACGGCCCTTCAAGAACAGCACCGTCCGCGGTTCTCTCGATCCAAGCTCCGTGTCGCTGGCCATTCACCATCGGTCCTTCATGAACGGCACCGCTGGGAAACCGCATAACCCAGTGGCCGTTCTTCTCGCCGTCCTCGTACGGCCCTTCCTCTATCTGGCCGCTCGCAAACCGCAGGACCCAGCGTCCATTCCGCTCACCGTCCACAAACGGCCCTTCATGAACGGCACCGCTCGCAAACCGCAGGATCCAGTGGCCGTTCTCTTCACCGTCCACGTACGGCCCTTCCAGGACGGCTCCGTCTGCGGCCCTCTCGATCCAAGCTCCGTGTCGCTTCCCAAACCGGTGGGATCCCTCGTCAACCCAACCCTCGCTGTCCCGGACTACGGACGGGCCGTGCGGCTGCCCAAATCGACGGCTCGCCTCGTGTTCCTGTGAGCCCTCAGGGTGGTTCCAGGTCAGTGTCCCGGGGCCTTGCGCGAAACCGGCCGAACACTCGCCCGTCCACGTCGCGGTCTCGTCGGGCTGCGGGTTGGAATTCCAGACGTAGCACCCGGGATGGCTCGCCATTTCCATCCAGCACCCCGAACCCCCCGGCTGTGGTGAGCACTCCGGCGCATCGCGTCGCTCCAGGATCCGATCCACGTCTTCCAGCAACGCGACCGCCTCGAGGTACGACTCCGCCTCCCGGTTCACAACCGCCAGGTACTCGGTGACCGATTCCTTCGCCGTCCCCAGCAGCCCCACCGCGAACTCCGTTCGCGCTTGCTCCAAACGGAAGTCCGCCGGCAACTCCAGCTCGTGCTCCGCCGCGAGGGCAGATGCCTCCTCCATGGCCTCCACCGCGCCGTCAAGGTCGTCGGCCTCAAGCAGTCGCTCGGTGCGCAGCAGCAGTTGATCCAGCAGGACCTGGGGCGGGAGCTGGGCGCCGCCTACCGGGTCGCTCCCCAGGAGCGCGATCAATAGCAGGCCATGTGCACTCTTGGTCATCGCGGCTTTCCGCCCGGCGGCGTGACGATCATGCCACGCCTTCCGGGGCGCCCCGCGCCGGTTTCGTCCTGCGAGGCGCCCCCCGCCGGAACGCCTGCGCATCGCCCCGCACGCCCTCGTCGTGTTCGCGGACCGCGGCGCGTTCCCGGCGCGCCGCGTGCGGGGTCTGGCCATAGACGCGCCGGAACCACCGGATGAAGTGCGGGCCGTCCGAGAAACCGCAGTCGAAGGCGATCTGGCCCACCGAGTGGCTGGAGTTGAAGAGCCGCCAGCGCGCGTGCTGCAGGCGCATCGCGCGCAACACCTCCGTCGGAGTGAGTTCCGTATGCGCCTTGAAGGCGCGGTTGAGCTGGCCCACGGTCAGGTGCAGGGCGCGGGCGATGTCCCTGACTGAGGAATGCCCCGACAGGTCCTGGCGCATCAGCCGGATAGCCGCCTCCACCCGCTTGTCGCCGCAGGATTCGAGGTCGCGGAAGGGTTGGTCCGGGGCATGGAACGCGGAGCGGTGCTCGTCCACGAGGAGATCGGCGAGGCCCTTCGTCGCCCGCGTCCGGCTGGTGAAGCGGGAGACGATGTCCACCGCAAGATCGATCGACGCGGTCCCGCCGGGGCAGGTCGCGATGTTGTGGTCGAACGCATAGACCTCGTGGACGGCGACCTCCGCCCGCGGGAACCGAGCCCGGAACTCCTCGGCGTGGCGGAAGTGCACGGAACGGCGGCAGTGGTCCAGCAGGCCCGCGGCCGCCAGCGCGAAACACCCGGTGCAGAGTCCCGCGATGAGCAGTCCCGCCTCGTCCGCCCGCCGGAGGAACGCGAGGGTCTCGGGAGGGTGCCGCCGCGACGACGGCAACGGACCGCCCACGACGACGACGCAATCGAAACGGGTCGGATCCCCCAGCAGCGACTGCGGGGTCACCGCGACGCCGCCGCTCGCCAGCACCGGCTCCAGCGTCGGCGCGACGATCTCCCAGGCGCAGTGGGTCCGGCCGGCGCCGTCCGCCGGGTAGGACGCGTGGCGGAGCACGTCCAGGAACCCCGCGAAGGACAGCATGGTGAACTGCGGCAACAGGACGAAGCCGACCCGAATGTCGGGCCCGATCGGGGCCGGCTCGGTTTGCGCGTCGGGCGGAGCGGCGGTGGTCATCGTCGTTTCGCGACTCAGGTCTCCGCCGGCGGTCAGGGCTCCTGACGGACCCCGCGCACGAACTCCACGTAGGTCACTTCGCCATCCGGGAAAGCGACCCTCCACCGGCCGTGCTGCTTCCCGTCCACATACGGGCCGCTCTCGACCTGCCCGTCCGGGTAGTTCCAGACCAAGTCGGACGGGTTCAGGCTGCCGTCGACGGTTTGTCCGGGGTTCAACATCGCCCGCGCCGACCTCGATGCCGAGCGGGCCTTCGTGGTGTACGGCGGCAGCCACCGGTTCCCGATGGGCGATGGAGTGGAGGCGATCAGCCTCCGGGAGATGGCGGCGTTGCTGCAGGACGGGTGATCGCTCCGTCAACCCGGGGCTTCTGGTGTGGCGAACTCGTGGCGCCGGAGTACGATGAGCCGGACGCCGCGAAGTGATAGCGCTCTCTAGCTTGCGTACCACTCCCCGCCCGAGCCTGGTGCGGTCGGCTCTCACCGCGCTCGCGTTCCTGTCGGCCGGCTTGGCCGCCCAGACCGCCGTGGCCCAGGACTGCTCGATTGCCAGAGACGGCTGGGATGACATCCAGCGGTTCCGGCGATGCATCGAGGAGCAAGGGCTTGATGCCTGGACTCCGTGGGTGCTCCACCAAACGGCGCAGTTCACCTCCAACCCGACGATCGTGCGGCTCCTATTGCAGGCCGGCGCCGACCCGAACGCTCTCGACGACGGTGGGCTGACGCCGCTCCATACTGGGGCTCGGAACAGCAATCCGATGGTCGTGTCGCACATTCTGGACGCTGGCGCGGACTTGAACGCCAGGGAGAATGAGGGCTACACAGCCCTCCACCACGCCGCTGCGCTGAGCGGCAATGGCCGCGTCATCAAGGTGCTGCTGGATCGGGGCGCCGATCCTCTCGCCCAGAGCAATGATGGCCGCACGCCGCTCCATTCGGCGCTGAGCTACCGGGCGGATCGGGGCGTGGTGTCGGCGATGCTCCAAGCGGGCGCCCGCGAACATCTTTCGCCTTTACAACTCGCGGCGCTCCAAGGGGACACGATGGCCGCGCTGCGCCTGCTTGCCGATGGCGCCGATCCAAATGAAACGGATCGCTACGGCTGGCGTCCGCTGCACTTCGCGGTTCCGTTGGCTGGGCTGGAGGTGGTGCGGGAACTACTGGCCGCGGGGGTGGATCCGGAGGCGCGGACGGTCAGTGGGGCAACGGCCCTTCACTTGGCGGCGTCCCAGGCGCCGGAACCGCTTGTCTCGGCACTACTCAGTGCGGGATCGGACCCCAATGCGAGCGATGAGTGGGGGTGGACCCCATTGCACTACGCGGCTCGACACCAAGGGGAAGCCCTGTTGCCGGTGATCACCTCCCTGCTTCGGGCGGGCGCCGATCCACGCTCATCGGAGCGGAGCATGGACGACTTCGGCCTCACCCCGTTGCATCGAGCCTTGCTGAATCCGGCAGTGACGCCGCCAGCGATTCAGGCGTTGCTAGGTGCGGGTGCCGATCCGACGGCCCGGGACATGGATGGCGACACGCCTCTGCACATCGCGGCAAACCGGACCCAGGATGTCGCCATCATTGAAAGTCTGCGCAACGCGGGCGCCGACGTGCGGGAGCGAAACGATGATGGCAACCGGCCCGTGGATCTCGCGTGGGATATTCGCGGCAGCGCGGCGTACTGGCGTCTCGTCGTTCCGGAGGGAGTGTTGGTGCCCGGACAAACCGTCGACGGCAGCCTGAACCCGTCCGACTTGGTCTGGGACGACGGTGGGCACTACGAGACATGGAATATGACCGTGCTGGCGGCGGGACAGCGGGTGGCGATAGAAATGGACTCGGACGATGTGGACGCCTTCTTGAGGGTGCTGGCAAACGACGGGACGGAGATCGCGACCGACGACGATGGCGGGTCCGGAACAAACGCCCGGGTGGATTTCCGGGCGCCTGATGCCGGGGACTACCTGGTCCTCGCCACGAGTTACGAAGCGGGCGAAACGGGCGCGTACAGCTTGCGGGTTCGTTGAGTCGCCCAATAGCCCGCGGTGAGCGGTCGTGGCGGCGGGGCGCGCCAGGCCCGATCCGAATTCAGCCCCTGAGGGGAGAACGCCCGCCGGCAATGGCCGGCAGGTGGGTCACACCGGCGACGGTGATTCCCGGCGCCAGAGTAGAAGCGGCCACCGGACGGCCCAGCAGGTAGTGCTCGCCGGGTCCCCAGTTGCCCCCGGCGGCCTCCAGTTCGGCGTTCACCCGCGAGAGGTTCCGCGCTTCCCGCGAGCCTGGGTGCTCTTCCCATTTGCACTCCGCGAAGCTCAGCTTGCCGCCGGACTCCAGTACGAAATCAACCTCACGCCCCTGGAGGTCACGGTATTACCAGAGCCCGATCGGCCGACCGCCGATCTCGTTGAGCTTGCGCATCTCGGCGAGCACGAAGGTCTCCCAGATTGCTCCGAGCATGGGGGAGGCAAGCAGCGTCGTCTCATCCAGGTTGAGCAGGAAGCAGAGCAGACCGGTGTCACGGAAATAGGCCTTGGGCGTCTTCACCAACCGTTTTCCGAAGTTCGCGTACCACGGCTCGAGAAGCGTGATCTGCCCCGAGGTATCGAGAACGCTCACCCATTCCCCGATGCCTGTGCATGGCCCCGCAGCCCTGGTCCGGCTCCCGGGTCACGGCGCGTTCCCGACCCGCCGCGTGCTGGGTCTGGCCATAGACCCGCCGGAACCGCCGTATGGAGTGCGGGCCGCCCGAGAACTTGCAATCGAAGGCGATTGGCGGACCGAGTGGCTGGTGACACAGCACGCTGATTTGCGTGCGCAGATCTGGGCGGTAGCGCCGATGGCGGTGGCACTACCGGAATCCCGAGTCGGCGGGCCAGTCTCGCATTCGTCTGCCTGAGAAAGTGGGGAACCGCTAGCGGGCAGCGTTGGGCGATTGGTCCGCAAATCACTCGCTCCGTTTGGAAGAAGAAGATCCGAATAGACGCAGGATTCCGTAGATCACCATCGCCTTCAACCTGGAGTAACCGTCATCCCTCAGGATTTGGCGCATAGCTTGGTCCGCCCATTCCCGAGTCAAGCTTCGACGCTCGTCCGTCCACTCGGGGGGATCGGGCGGTATGGCTCGAGCCCGCATTCCCTCGTACATGCCGTCATGGTGGAGGGTCGCCCGGAGTGTCTTCTTATTGTTGCGCCCAATGCGGAGGATCTTCCTCACCGCCCACGGGGCGGAGCTTCCGTCCCAGTTGTAACGGCAGGGAAGGTACAGCGTCCATCCCTCGGTCGGTGAGCATTCGAGGCGGCAGAACAGCGTTTGGCCCGTCTGATCGTGTTTCTGTTCCGCCTCCCACGAGCAAGTTCCTTCGCTGGGTACGAGTTCCCTTGGGATAGGGACGGGAGCGTCGATCGTCTTCTTCTTGAGCAAACGGAACTCTCCATCTGCCCGCTCGTAGTCCTCCCCCTCCACAAGCTGGCCGGACAGGCGGTCAGGTACGGTCACTCCGTATCCGGCACGCAGCGGACATCTTCTACTGTCTGTGTGCCGTCAAATGATTCCCTAACGCTATGTCACCGTACGACTGGTTCCGATGCCGATGTGACTGCCTCGTCTCGGAGGCTGGCTCCAATGGCCACCAGATCTTCAACGGACACTTGTGACGACCACGTTTCAAAGTCACCAGCCCGCGGCAATGACGCGGAGAGATCAATCTGCCCGGGGTCGAAATCAGACGCGGTTCGCAAGCGCTCGAACGACTGGGCGACAATGTTGTCGATGTTCCCGCTCTGATCGTCGTTCCACGATGAGCACGACGCCCTGATAACCAGAACGTCGGCAGCGCCAGCCACCTCGCTACGCTGCTTGCCCTCTTGAGCAGCACGTAGCTCGATCTCGATCTCCGCCGTAGCCTTTTTGGCCGTCCTCTCGCCGGCTCTAGCCCCAACAAGGCCGAAGACTGCGAGAATGCTCACAAGAGCTAGGCATATCTCCGTGATAGTTCGCACGTTTCGCAAGGCGACTGAGCTGATCATTTTCGTTTCTCCGTAGGTTGGGTCCTGACGCAGTCTGAGCCGTAATCCCAGTTCCGTGCGTCTTGGTACGACAGTTGGTCACACTCCATTCGTTCCGCAATCGGTATGAATTTGAGGCTCGATCGGCGCAGCCTTCCCGAGTTCTGACACGTTTGTTGCTGGCTTCCCTTCTCTTGTGCAGGTGCAGCCTTGGCTCATCAGTCTGCTCAATACTTCGTCAAATCTGTGCGACTGCTCTTCCAGGAGTTGCTCGCCCTTTCGCTTCAGCGCACTGATGTTGCACCGATCGATTCGGTCCATCTGATCCGAACAACCGTCCAGCGAAATCTGAAACCGATAATAGGCGCCCGCACCGTCTTGGGAGCCGTACAATTGCGTTAGGTGATGGTCAACAGCGTCGGCCATGCCGTCCATCATCACGTCGAGCGCAGGTCGGACCCACCGTGCCTTTCCCCATTTGGCCGCTTTTTCGAAGCAAATTGGATCGTTGGTTTCGCCTGTTCCAATGCTGACGAGTAGGATGTCCTTCGGTATGGCGCAGGAACACGCTGACCCGCACTGACACGATTTCTTTCGGGAATGCAAGATTGCTTTTGCTTCAATGTATGCACATAGGGCTGGATTGTTTGCGAATACACCACCGTCAACTAGGTAGCGAGTGTTGTTCTTGCACAAACTGGGAACCCTTGCCGGAGGGAAGTATGTTGGCGCGGCTGATGTAGCACGAGCGACATCACTAAGGTAGTGGTTACGGGAGTTCTTCTTTTTGGCCCGATGACGCTTGAAGAAGTATGGCGTGCGCTGTTCAATTTCGTAGCTGGTGACCAAGAGCTCGGCCAGTGCGTCGGATAGTTTTTCTCCGTTGAGCATTGTTTTCAATTCGCATTCGATACCGGAACTTTCGTACTCGGGTCGGAACAAGCTGCGGAGACAGGTTGTGACTGACCATTCGCGCGGGTCAGGTCTTCGAAAGATTTGCCGGGCGTTCTGCTCATACAACTCGAGAACATCCCGAGCCCTGAACTTGGGCTTTCCCGCGTTGGGTCCGGGCATCGCCAGACAGGTGGCCAGAATTCCTCCAGTGGAAGTGCCCGCCAGCATGTCGAACAGGCAACTGATCCGTCTACGGGTGGCTTTCTCGAGTTTAGCCAGAAATACCGCGGGAATCACACCTCGGATTCCGCCGCCATCGATTGCCAGCACTCTGTACAAGGGCCGCTCGTTTGCTTCACACCCTGTCGTCTGCTTGCCGCTTGGATCGGCAGATGGAACGGTCATGCTCTTGTAGCGGTGCAGCCCGAGCGAGATGTGGATTCGTGTTGACCTAAACGACGAGGAAGCGAAAGTGCACGCTGAAGTGATCGCCGGTTGTTGGGGCGCACCTTAAACAGTCGAGTGCGTCTCGCTCGGAGCTGGTGCCGGGGGATCGGGCGGCGGTGCATCAGTCGGGTCCGAGGAAGACCGCTCTTGCGCCTGAGGCAGCGGCGTTGCGGTGCGTCCGCCGAAATAAAAGCCGATGACGGCGGCGCTGAGGGTGCTGAGGGCAGTCAACATTTCGGTGAAGTGGCTGCCGGCGAGCGCATCACCAAAGAGCAGAAAGTTGACGGTGGAACCAACGATCACGAGAGCCAACATGCTGCGAACGGATCCTCGGGGCAGGCCAAGGCCCCTCAGTTCCTTGGGGCTGGTCCTTCCAATCGACAGGGAGAGAGCTGGGAGGACCAGCAACACGACGGCCAGCAGCGCGAGTTCGGCCCAGAACAGGGGCCACGGCGAAGGGGATGAGTGCTGGTTCGTCTGCCCGAAGCCCACCGAGGGCAGTAGGCACAGGAAACCGACAGCGAATGGGAAGCGGAGAAGGAACCGGTCCGTTACTGACACAGGATGTTACGTGTGTATATCACAACCGTAATGAGCGGTGGCGCAACCCCAAACCCGGTCTTGGAGTGGGGTCGGGACAAATTGGATCAGTCCCGCGCGCGACAAACTGGTGCCACGCGTTCGTCACGTCGCGGCTTGGCCGCGACGGATGCGATCCGCCCCCGGATCTCTCCGGGGGAGCGACCCCTCCCCCCGCGGGTTGGGCTCCGTGCCTTAGCTCTGGGCGTTGGCGCGGAAGGGTGTTCCGTTGGCACCTCTCGCCGCGAACTGGCGGCGAGACCGGCCTGTTCGTGGAGAGTCTGACGGCGGTGGCGGGTTACCGGGGGACTTGGTTTGCCGGCCAACGGGCTGACATCACGGCGTTTCCGTCCTGCAGAATGGCATGGCTCTCATTTGGGTGCCGACAGGAGGACCGGGTTCGGAACGCCTATCGCTCTTGGCGTACGCCCCTCACGAACGTGACGTAGTAAGTGTCGCCGTCCGGAGGATGTACCACCCAGCGGCCATGCTGCTCGTCATCCACGTACGGTCCTTCCTCGACCTGCCCGCTCGGGAAGCGCCAGATCCAGCGGCCACTCCGCTGGCCGTTTACGTACGGTCCTTCCGCAACATTGCTGTTGGCGAATCGCTCGACCCAATGGCCGTTCTTCTCGCCGTCTGCGTACAGCCCTTCGCCGATCCCTCCATCGGTTTCCCTGATGACCCAGCGGCCGTTCTCCTCGCCGTCCACATACGGTCCCTCGGCGACAACGCCGCTCGCGAATCGCTGGACCCATTGGCCGTTCCGTTTGCCGTCCGCAAACGGCCCTTCCTCCACCTGGCCGTCGGGAAACCGTAGAACCCAGTGGCCGTTTTCTTCACCGTCCACGTATGGCCCTTCAAGAACCGCTCCGTCCGAAGTTCTCTCGACCCAAGCGCCGTGTCGCTTCCCGAACCGGTGGGACCCCTCGTCAGCCCAGCCCTCGCTGTCCGTGACTACGGACGCGCCGTGCGGCTGTCCAAATCGACGGCTCGCCTCGTGTTCCTGTGAGCCCTTAGGGTGGTTCCAGGTCAGTGTCCCGGGACCCTGGGCGAACCCGGCCGAACACTCGCCCGTCCACGTTGCGGTCTCGTCGGGCTGCGGGTCGAAATTCCACACGTAGCACCCGGGATGGCTCGCCAGTTCCATCCAGCACTCCGAGCCCTCCGGTTCCGGCGTGCAGTCCGGCGCATCGCGCCGCTCGAGGATCCGGTCCACGTCTTCCAGCAGGCCGACCGCATCGACGTACGACCCCGCCTCCCGGCTCGCAACCGCCAGATACGCGGTGACCGATTCCTTCGCCGCCCCCAGCAGCCCCACCGCGAACTCCGTCTGCGCTCGCTCGAAACGGAAGTCCGGCGGCAACTCCAGCTCGTGTTCTTCCGCGAGGGCGGATGCCTCGTCCATGGCTTCCACCGCCGCGTCAAGGTCCTCCCCCTCGATCAGTCGCTCGGTGCGCAGCAGCAGTTGATCCAGCAGGACCTGGGGCGGGAGCTGGGCGCCGCCTACCGGGTCGCTCCCCAGGAGCGCGATCAATAGCAGGCCATGTGCACTCTTGGTCATCGCGGCTTTCCGCCCGGCGGCGTGACGATCATGCCACGCCTTCCGGGGCGCCCCGCGCCGGTTTCGTCCTGCGAGGCGCCCCCCGCCGGAACGCCTGCGCATCGCCCCGCACGCCCTCGTCGTGTTCGCGGACCGCGGCGCGTTCCCGGCGCGCCGCGTGCGGGGTCTGGCCATAGACGCGCCGGAACCACCGGATGAAGTGCGGGCCGTCCGAGAATCCGCAATCGAAGGCGATCTGGCCCACCGAGTGGCTGGAGTTGAAGAGCCGCCAGCGCGCGTGCTGCAGGCGCATCGCGCGCAACACCTCCGTCGGAGTAAGTTCCGTATGCGCCTTGAAGGCGCGGTTGAGCTGGCCCACGGTCAGGTGCAGGGCGCGGGCGATGTCCCTGACCAAGGAATGCCCCGACAGGTCCTGGCGCATCAGCCGGATAGCCGCCTCCACCCGCTTGTCGCCGCAGGATTCGAGGTCGCGGAAGGGTTGGTCCGGGGCGTGGAACGCGGAGCGGTGCTCGTCCACGAGGAGATCGGCGAGGCCCTTCGTCGCCCGCGTCCGGCTGGTGAAGCGGGAGACGATGTCCACCGCAAGATCGATCGACGCGGTCCCGCCGGGGCAGGTCGCGATGTTGTGGTCGAACGCATAGACCTCGTGGACGGCGACCTCCGCCCGCGGGAACCGGGCCCGGAACTCCTCGGCGTGGCGGAAGTGCACGGAACAGCGGCAGTGGTCCAGCAGGCCCGCCGCCGCCAGCGCGAAACACCCGGTGCAGAGTCCCGCGATGAGCAGTCCCGCCTCGTCCGCCCGCCGGAGGAACGCGAGGGTCTCGGGAGGGTGCCGCCGCGACGACGGTAACGGACCGCCCACGACGACTACGCAATCGAAGCGGGTCGGATCCCCCAGCAGCGACTGGGGGGTCACTGCGACGCCGCCGCTCGCAACCACCGGATCCAGCGTCGGCGCGACGATCTCCCAGGCGCAGTGGGTCCGGCCGGCGCCGTCCGCCGGGTAGGACGCGTGGCGGAGCACGTCCAGGAACCCCGCGAAGGACAGCATGGTGAATTGCGGCAGCAGGACGAAGCCGACCCGAATGTCGGGCCCGGCCGGTGTCGGCTCGGTTTGCGCGTCGGGCGGAGCGGCGGTGGTCATCGTCGTTTCGCGACGCAGGTCTCCGCCGGCGGTCAGGGCTCCTGACGGACCCCGTGCACGAACTCCACGTAGGTCACTTCGCCGTCCGGGGAGGCGATCCGCCAGCGGCCGTGCTGCTTCCCGTCCACATACGGGCCGCTCTCGACCTGCCCGTCCGGATACTTCCAGATCCACCGACCGTTTCGTTCCCCATCCACGAACGGTCCCTCAGCGGTGTTGCCGTCCGTAAAGCGCTGGACCCAGTGCCCGTTCCGTTCGCCGGCTACGTACGGGCCTTCACCTACATCTCCATCGGCATCCTTGGTGACCCAGTGCCCGTTCCGCTCGCCATTCACCATCGGTCCTTCATGAACTGCACCGCTCGCAAACCGAAGGATCCAGTGGCCGTTTTTCTCGCCGTCCGCGTACAGCCCGCTCTCAACCTGGCCACCCGCAAACCGCAGAACCCAGTGGCCGTGCCGCTCGCCATCCACAAACGGCCCTTCATGAACGGCACCGCTCGCAAACCGCAGGATCCAGTGGCCGTTCTCTTCACCGTCCACGTACGGCCCTTCCAGAACAGCTCCGTCCGCGGTTCTCTCGATCCAAGCTCCGTGTCGCTTCCCGAACCGGTGGGACCCCTCGTCAACCCAACCCTCGCTGACCCGGACTACGGACGGGCCGTGCGGCTGTCCGAATCGACGGCTCGCCTCGTGTTCCTGTGAGTTCTCAGGGTGGTTCCAGGTCAGTGTCCCGGGGCCTTGCGCGAAACCGGCCGAACACTCGCCCGTCCACGTCGCGGTCTCGTCGGGCTGCGGGTTGGAATTCCAGACGTAGCACCCGGGATGGCTCGCCATTTCCATCCAGCACCCCGAACCCCCCGGCTGTGGTGAGCACTCCGGCGCATCGCGTCGCTCCAGGATCCGGCCCATGTCTTCCAGCAACGCGACCGCCTCGAGGTACGACTCCGCCTCCCGGCTCGCAACCGCCAGGTACGCGGTGACCGATTCCTTCGCCGCCCCCAGTAGCCCCACCGCGAACTCCGTTCGCGCTTGCTCGAAACGGAAGTCCGCCGGCAACTCCAGCTCGTGCTCCGCCGCGAGGGCGGATGTCTCGTCCATGGCCTCCACCGCCGCGTCAAGGTCGTCCGCTTCGATCAGTCGCTCGGTACGCAGCAGAAGCTGGTCCAGCAGGACCTGGGGCGGGAGCTGGAGGCCAGCCCCGGACGCGGCTGCGGACCAGAACAGGCCGAAGCAAAGGGACGCCACCAAGAGGCCGTTCCTGACCGGGGACGATCTCCCGGGTCTCGATGCAGGGTGTCGTCCCGACCTCTGGCCTCGCAAATTCAGAATCGTGCCCAACCACATCCCCCCTGGTGCCGGATTGCGGCTCTAGAGATTGGACCGTAAGTTACTGAGAATTACAAATCGTAATGTGACTTGCCCTGTTGGGTCTACGGCATCCCATCTGTGGGACACATGGGCGCGGCGAGGAGCGACCTGGATGAGGGTCCGTGGCGCTGCTTACGGTCGTTGCGCGATGCGAATCGCCGCCGAGGATCAGGGTTCCTGCCGTATCCCGCGCACGAACTCCACGTAGGTGACTTCACCATCCGGGAAAGCGATCCGCCAACGGCCATGCTGCTCGTCGTCCACGTACGGGCCGCTCTCGACCCGCCCGTCCGGATAGGTCCAAATCCATCGGCCGTTTCGTTTCCCGTCCACGTAGGGGCCTTCTCCGACATTCCCGCTCGCGAATCGCTGCACCCAGTGGCCGTGCATTTCCCCGTCCAGGTACGGCCCTTCCTGCGTACCCCGTGCGTCCGTGAACCTCAAGACCCAGTGGCCGTGCCGCTTGCCGCCCATGTACGGGCCTTGCTGAACACCACCGCTCGCAAACCGCAGGACCTAGTGGCCGGTTTTCTCGCCGTCCTCGTATAGGCCTTCCTGTTTACCTCCATCCGGCAGTTCGATCACCCAACGGCCGCTCTCTTCGTTGTCCACGTATGGCCCCTCCGCGACATTCCCGTTCGCGAATCGCTCGACCCAGTGGCCATTCTTCTCGCCGTTTGCATACAGCCCTTCGTGGACGCCTCCATCGGCTTCCCTGATGACCCAGTGGCCTTCTCTCTTCCCGTCCACGTACGGCCCCTCAGAAACGGCGCCGGTGGAGGACCGTAGGATCCACTGGCCGTGCGCCTTCCCGAACCGGTACGGCCCCTCGTTGACCCAACCCGTACCGCCCCGGATCACGGAATTGCCATGCGGCTGGCCGAACCGCCGATCCGCGTCGTGTTCCTGTGTGCCCTCAGTATGGGTTCAGGTCAGGGTTCCGGGGCCTTGGGCAAACCCGGCCGAACACGCGCCCGCCCACATCGCGGATGTGATGCGTGTCACTCTCGTTCAATAGTTCGTTTCGGCATTTCAGTGATGGATGCTCCTCGATGGCAGATAAAGGGTGGTCGAGAATCCATTGCGAGCGACACGCGCCGTCGACGATGCGCGCGGTCCTCAGCCCCATACCCTTGTCAACAACCTACACGTCTCATCCGAAGCGGCGTTCCCTCGCTGCCCAGCGAAGACCGAGTGGGACGCGGAGGCTCACCGATGAAGACCTAGGAACGGCACCCTGGTCCGCCGCAAGTCTCCCTCGTCCGTGGCCGACTGCGTATCAAGAGTCTTAAGCAGTGCCGCCGATCTTGAACGAAGACCAAAAGACTAATGGCTGAACTCGAACTTCATCAAACCGTACAGGACAAAATCCTATGTCACCATTCAAACCGATCCTAGCGGTCCTAAATCTGTTTGCGCGCATCTCCTCGTGGATGTTTGGGAAACTCAACGCGGTTGCCACATGGGTTCTGCAGCATTGGATCGAAACCGTTGTTGGTGTCCTCCTGACCACTGGAGGTGCCGTCGCCGGAATCCAGATCGATGAGAAGATACTGGATGCGAACCAGGATCCACCTAGACACGCCACGCTCAGCGAAAAGGACGTTAAGGCAATTTCCCAAGTGTTTGATGGGAAGATCCAGGCGTTTGAGGAGAGAATGAAGAGTGACATTCTAGAATTGCAGCAAATCGCCAATGACACAACGAAGGCAAACCAGACGAGCCACACGACAATCATTGAGTCTATAGAATGTGTTCGAGTGAGGCTCACAAATGCCGCTGGCATGCTTCATGGGATCACTAAGCGTCTAGACGACATGGATGCCAAGCCTGGGCAGAACGAGCGCTGAGAGATCCTCGGTTGCTGACGATACAGACACGTGGCACCGTAGGCGAGGCACCAGTTCCGAGGAGTACACCACTTGAAGTCCGAGAATAGGTCCAGTAATCATCGAGAAGGCACTCTCTGGATATTTGCGGCATGCTTGGTAATAGTGTGGGTAGGCTTTTTCCTCGGCGGAATTCTGATAGATACGGGGCCACATCGCGGTTCATTGGCGGCTATCGCGTCACCCCACGGATGCGACCTGTGTCCCCTGTTGCGAAGTGCGTTGGTTGTCTTTCTGTTTTACACGCCGACTAACATTGCCTTCTTGAGCGTCTTGTCCGGGATGTTGGGGGGAGTTGGCAATTTGGTTCATCTAGGGCCAGATTCAGGTGATGAGAGGGACAAGGATCGGAGTTATCCGCTTCTCTCGGCGCTCGTTAGAGGATTCGCCGTGTATCTTGTCTTGATCTCTGGCGTAATCCTCGTTACGTTGGACCCCGTTGCCAATCCAAGCGCCGATGCTTATGTGCGGCTGGCAGGGCTCATATCAGCGTTTAGTTTCGCTGCCAGTTACAGTCCCAGGTTCTTTGCAAGGGCGGCAGAGCGGATCATGGGCGTGAAGTCCCCTTGAGTTCGTGCGGCGCCGACGGGTTAGACCCGTTCCAGACGGCGGATGGTTCGGTACCGACGCGCGGCAGTCGGAGATATAACCGTCGTAGGCAGAGCGGCCGTCGCGTTCTGTCCGGTGATTGCCACGAGGACTTCGGCGGCCATGAGGGTCTCGATGGCCCGGGTCGCCGTCGGCTTGGTGGCCCTGATGCGGTCCATTGCGCCCGCCACGGTGAGGATCGGGTGGTCGTGGAGCAGCTCAAAGAGATGCGCGGGCGTGATCGAGCCCGCTTTCGATAGGGTTGGGACCGTATCGATGGGAGTCCAATTTCCCACGCCACACTGGAATGCAAAGCGGTCCCGCGGCCCGTGACCGGAAGGAGTTGAAGATGGTGTTACGCAGTTTCGCGGCTGGAAGAGCCTCTGCACAAATGCGGTGCCGCGATTCGCCAGCATATACTCACCCCGGGATTCGTCCCGTGGCGAGCGGGGAAACTCAAAGTGCGGTGAGTCGTCTGTTACGCACCTGCGGTCGTAGCGCAGCAATATCCTTGATCGGAACCTCGATCATGACCATGACCCCTGTTTGGGCGTCCGGCCAACCTCGGGACCGAGTGGTTGCGGAAATGCTCGAATCGGATATTCGGAGGACGGCTGAGCGGGGCCGCGTGCCATCCCATCGTGTGCTGACGGGCACCTTGAACGCTGGCGAATCCGAGAGTGTACAAGTCCATACGTGTTCCGGTATGGAGTACAGGGCAATCGGGATGTGTGGCCTCGGTTGCAGTGACCTGGACCTGACCGCCTACAACGCGACGGCTGAGGTCATGGACTCTGATGTTCTGCCTGACGACGTGCCCATCGTCCATTTCACTCCGACTGCCTGCGGATTCACGACCCTCTCCGTGGAAATGGTGGAATGTGATGGCTCCTGCGAGTGGGCTGTCCAACTGTACATAGACGATCCCGCGGCTCCCTCCGGCGTATCCGGTGCCGAGAATGGCGAGGCCCCGACGTGGTCGTCCGACTGGGACGTTTACCTCGGGACCTATCGAGGTGCCTGGGGCGACACCACCATCCTCCGCCACGAGAACCGGTTGTTGGTCTTATTGCCGCTGTCTCAGCAGCAGAACGGTGCGGCTGGCGTGCTGAGACCGGCGGATTCAGCTCACGTCTTCCGGCTGGAGAGCGACGGATCCAGCGCCGACGGGGAAAAGGTGCGTTTCGTGGTGAACGGCTCGGGCGCGGCGACCACGGTGTTCGTCGCGGGGCAGGAATCCCGCCGTGTGGAGTAGGCGGGGGTCACCCGACGGCCGCATGTTGTTGCGGGCGATAGCAACGACCTGTCGACAAGTCAGATGTAAGTCTTCGTTGCTAACGTGGAGGATGGTGTTTGCGGCACCGTGAGCGCGGGCAGCGTCACACCGCCGCCCGCCTTCGGCGGGCTGTGCTCCAAGCCTACGCGCCACGCGGGCTTTCGGCGCGGGCCTTCAGGGCTGCCGCCATGTCGTTGAAGCCTTGGCGAATGACCCTGCCGAAGAGCAGCGCCACCAGGGGTGTCAGCAGTCCGGTCGTGGCGTCCGTGGTGAAGTAGCGGCAGCGCGTTGGGCCCGCCGCTGCTCCCGGCGGGCGACGAGCAGGAAACGCGCGCCCATCGTCACGCCCCAGGCCAGGAGCTGCGGTGGCTCGACGGTTTCGATCCGCTCGGGCTGCTTTCGCTTCAGGCGCCCGAGCGTGAAGTGCAGCATGACCGGCGAGCCGATTTCGAGGTTTGCCTCGACACGCGTGGTGAAGGGGTTCCACTCTCTGTAGCGCTCGAAGTCGACGAGGATCTCCCAGACCCGTTCGATCGGCGCATAGATCTCCACCGGATCTGAAGCCACCAGGTACCGGAACACGGTGACTACCGGTCAGCGGCTGAGCAGGATCCGCCACCGCCATCCCGGATCGGCGGCCTGCGCTCAGGTTGGTCTGGACCGCCACGAGGAGCGCCGGTCCGGGACTGAACATCGCAACCAGCAGGGCGACATTGAAGGCGAGGAGCTGCGCCAGCGTCATGGCGGCCTACGGTATCGCGGGCCGCGCGCAGAGGCCGGGCGTGCCCGGCGGTACGCTGCCGGCATGATGCACGAGGAACTGACCGTCCTGCTCGACTATCACTACTGGGCCCGCGACCGCCTGCTGGATGCGGTCGACCGGCTGAGCCCGGACGAGTTCCGGCGGGACCTCGGGAGCAGCTTCGGTTCAGTCCGGGACACGCTGGTCCATACCATGTCGGCCGAATGGGTCTGGTGCTCCCGCTGGGAGGGGCAGGGGCCGAGCGGACACCTGGCTGCAGAAGACTTCGAGACCATTCAGGACATCCGCGCGCGGTGGGAGGCGGAGGAGCAGCGGGTTCGGGATTTCGTCCGGCGGCTCGGAACGGACGGTGTGAGCCGCGTGATCGAGTACGCGCCATTCGGCGAGGGCTCGATGCGCGAAGTCTTCTGGAAGATGCTGCAGCACGTCGTGAACCACGGGAGTTACCACCGCGGGCAGGTGACGACGATGCTGCGGCAACTCGGGGCGGAGCCGCCGCCGAGTCAGGATCTGATCACGTTCTATCGCGAGCGGGGCTGAGCGGGCGCGGCGGTAGCGGCAGGGGCCCCCAGCGGGAGAAACGCTCACGATTGGGTCGGCCGGTTCACCCCGCCCGCATGAAAGGGTGCGGCTGCGGGGAGGGGCAGCGGATAGCGATCAAGGCATCCGGTGCTGGGAGAGGATGGGACACTCACGCTGGCACGGCGCAGTGTCATCGGCGCAGGTTTCGCGCTCCCGCGCGATGCCGGTCGGAGACCGGCGCTCCGGCCGTCCCCGCGCTTCTTCGCGGCTGACGATGCGTCATCTCGCTGCGCGTCGCGCAGCGGTGCGGGCCAGTTCTTCCGGTGGGGGCCTGAACCCAACTTCGCCAAAACGTGACGTTGCGTGTTTGCAAGTCATTGACAATACGCCTGTTGGAAAACCGGGTGCCAGCAGACTGGCACTACGTTTGTGTGTTTGGGTCCGGTTTCCGGCGGGTGCGCCGGCGGTGGTGGTGGTAGGGCTCGACGCCCACCGCCCGCGCGATCTGCGCCACCTGCGCCGGAGGGCGGGCATCCTGCCGATTCACGATCAGCCGTCCGTTCGTCTCCCGGATCGTGGTGGTCATCCGCACCCACGGGCTCAGCCGGGTGCGGATCCCGTCCCACGACAAGGGGATATCGCGCGCCTTCAGCCGCGTGCGGATCAGGTGCACCGCGTGATAGGCGAGCACCGCCAGAAAGAGGTGCGCCGCGATCCGGCTGTGCTTCACATGCCAGATCGGCCGCAGCCCCAGCTCCGTCTTGAGCGACCGGAAGGTCGCCTCGATCTCCGTCAGCCGCCAGTAGGTCCGCACGATCTGCTCCGTGCCCCAACCCGTCTGGCTGGACCGCAGCAGATACGAACCCGCCCCCGCGTCCCGCGCCCCATAGCGCTTCGTCCGGCTCCACACCACCGCCGTCGCGTTCGGGCCCGCACCCTTCTCCACCTCCACCTCAAACTGCGCCGACACCTGCCGATACCGCTCCCGCAGCCGGCCCACCGTGTCCATCACCTTCTCATACTGCTTCCGGCGGTGCGGGATCGTCAGCCCCTCGTGAAGGTGCCGCAGCGCCGTCTCATACCGCTCCCGATGCCGCCCCAGCATCGCCTCCTCGCTGGCCCGCTTCCCCTCGCTCACCGCAACCAGCCGCACCTCCTCCTCGTCCCCCTCCAGCCTCCACGCCGCTACCTCCTGCTTCGCGCTCGTCGTCAACGTGACGTCCGCCTCCCCCTCCGGCGGCGTCGGCCGCACCTCCCGGCTCACGCAGATCCAGCCGTAGCCCCGCTCCCGAAGCCACGCGATGTTCTCCTCCGTCGCGATCCCCGCGTCCAGGATCACCGTCGGCTTCGCCCCGCCTCCCCCGCCCAACTCCGCCTCGAACCGCTCCATCGCCGCCTGAAGCGTCGCCGGCTCCGACACATCCCCCGCCAGAACCTCGCACCCCCGCGGGAACCCCGCACTATCCAGCGACAGCGCCAGCGTCACCAGCGGGTGCTTCCGCCCCTCCTTCGAGCGCCCGAAACGCAACAGCTCCTCGTCCGAACGGCCCGTATACCAGGTGTTCGTCAGATCGTAGAAAACGATCGTGTCCGGCAACTCCAACAGCTTCCGCTCCCGGCGGAACAGCCCCGCCTGCAACGCTCGCCGCAGCCGCCACAGCACGTCCCCCGTCCGGTAGAGCTTCTGGAGCGACACCGTCTTGCCACGATCCAGATCCAAAAGCTCCAGCGCCGCGCTGTCCTCCCGCAACCACCGCAACGCCTCCCGCTCGCTGCTCGGATGGAGCATCTTCGCCACCACCAAGGCGGTGGCGATCCGCGCATCCCGGCCCCGCACCCCCTGCGCGTGCAGCAAGTCCCGAAAGCCCAGCTCCTCCAGCCCTGCCAGGCAGACGCGTTCCCCTCCTGCCGAACGGGAGTCCTCATGCTCCAGCGTATCGAGGTCCACCGTGGCCACGGCTCGCTCCCGGCCCCTCCTCTCCGGCTCCTGCGGCCCCAGGCCCACCGCGCGCAGCCGGCGCACCAGGTCCTCGGCCGCCACCTGAATATCCGAGGGCACCGGCAACATCGGCCGTTGGCCCGCCAACAGCAGCTCGGTCACCAGAGCCACATCCCGCCACTGCTGCTTCGGAACCGGATAGTCCACGCCCAGGTTCAACAAGGTCTCCTGGCGGACCTTGTCGCCGATCCGTAGCGAGCGGGACAGGCGGTAACTCTTCGCGGTCTTGCCGTCCCTGGTGTGGGTCTTGGTGGCGCGGATGTACACGGTGGGCGGCGAGAGAGGCTGGGAGGGATGCTGGCGGACGGCGGGGCCGGAGTCAAGGCCCAAAACGCCTTTTACAAAAGAAACTGGCACTACACGACTCTCCCGCCCCTCCAAACCGCCGTCCGCCCACCGAGAGCCCGTTTTTGGCCCGTTTAGGACCTCTAATGGCCACTTTGGGCCGATTTTGGAGGCCGATTCGAACTTCCCTCAGCTCTGGATGCCGGCCCGACCCTCAAAAGTGGCGAAGTTGGGTGAAGACCGGCGTTCCCAGCCCGGCCGCGCCATCCTGCCTGCTGAAGTCCGCGTTGGCAGGCGTTCCCACTCTGCTGCGCTGTCCCGGCTATCGTTCCGCGGCTTCGGTATAGCGAACGATTCGGGCGCAGCGGACATGCGGTGGCGGCGCAGGTTTCGCGCTCCCGCGCGATGCCGGTCGGAGACCGGCGCTCCAAGCCGTCCCCGCGCTTCTTCGCGGCTGACGATGCGTCATCTCGCTGCGCGTCGCGCAGCGGTGCGGGCCCCCAGCGGGGAGAGACGCGCATGATCGGGTCCTCCAGGACACCTCGCCGGGCATGAAAGGGTGCGGCCGCGGGGAGGGGCAGCGGAAAGCGATCGAGTCATCCGGTGCTGGGAGAGGATGGGACGCTCACGCTGGCATGGCGCAGTGTCATCGGCGCAGGTGTCAATGGGCTTCGAAAATGTCCCACTTTTGCGCTTCGAAAATGTCCCACTTTTTCGGGGTGATTGGGTGTCGGCGGAGGGGTGGGTTGACGGGATCTGGAGGGGTTGCGGTCGGAGAGGTGGCGGGGGGTGAGTTCCGGGATGGGCGCGTCGGGCGCGGACGGAGGGAGCGGAGCGACCGGAGATCCGCGCCCGACGCGCGTGCCGCTTCACCGGGGCACCTCCGCTGGGGTAGCTGGCCCTTGTTCGGGGTTCTTCCTCGCAGGAACCTGCCGGAGCGCCTGCGCCAGGTCGCCGCGCTGCCGCATCCGGTAACTGTTCCCACGGATGTTCACGATGTGGCAGTGGTGGAGCAGCCGATCCAGGAGCGCCGCCGCCATCACCTCGTCTCCGAGGATCGCGCCCCACTCCTCGAACCCCTTGTTCGAAGTCAGCACCGTGGACGCCCGCTCGTAACGCTCGTTGATGAGCTGGAAGAACAGGGTCGCCCCGTTCCGGGTCACCGGCAGGTAGCCGATCTCGTCCACTTATGTTGTGTTCAACATAAGTGGACTTATGTGAAGCGGGTGGTTATGTGGAGTTGGCGCTGCTCGGCGGTGACTGCGGGGCGTACGTGATGATTGGAACTCAACATAACTGACCACGACCCGCATAGCGTGGCGCCTCCGACAACAACGGAGAGGAGGCAGTCATGCTGCACACGCTTTTTCCCAAGAACTACCGTCGCTACGAACGGTCGAACTGCGCCGAGGAACTCGAGGCCTTCGGCGCTTGGCTGATGGAGGCCGGCTACTCGCGCGAGAACACCTGCGGCCATCTGCATCGGTTGCGGTCGGTGCTGGAAGGCGACGGCGAAGCAGTTGCGGCCGCGAGGTACAGCGGCCGCCGGCTCGCAGAACTGTTCTCGCTACGGGACGCACGGCCCGGGCGGGTGCGCGACTACCGCGCGACACGACGGGTGTACCAGCGCTTTTTGGCCTCGCAGGATCGGTTCGACAGCGACGCGACGGCCGGTCCCTGGGAGCGCTGCTTGGAAGACTACGCCGAGTTTTTGCGCGAAGTCCGCGGCTTTGCCCCGACGACGATCGCGAAGCACCTGTCCACGGTGTTGGACTTCCTGAGCCACGCACTCGATCCGACACACCCCCTCGACGTGCTGAGCGAGGCCCACGTCGAGCGCCACCTGTCGATGAAGGCGGCCCGCGTGACGCGGCAGAGTCTGCAGCACACGGTCGCGCACCTGCGTGCCTTTCTTCGCTACGGGTTCGAGCACCGCTTGATTCCCGTATGCCTCGACACGATAGACACGCCCCGGGTGTACCGCGGCGAGCGGCCGCCGCGGGCGATACCGTGGCCGCTCGTGCTGGGATTGCTGAGGTCGATAGATCGATCCGGCAAGGCGGGCTGGCGCGACTACGCGATCTTGCACCTCATGGCCCACTACGGTCTGCGGCCCTCGGAGATCGTGGCACTCGAGGTCGGTTCGGTCGACTTCGCGATCCGGACGCTGCGCGTCGAGCAGCGGAAGACCGCATCCGAACTGCTGCTGCCGCTGGCCGACCCGACCCTCCGTGTGCTGCGCCGCTACCTGCAGCGCGGGCGACCGGACTGCGACCGCACCGAGCTGTTCCTCCGCGTGCGCCGTCCCACCGGCGCTCTGAGGAACACGGCGGTCTGCGACTTGTTTGCGAAGCGAAGCCGCCAGTGCGGTCTGCCACCGGGGCGCTACTCCGCCTACAGCCTCCGACACGCCTTCGCGATGCGGCTGCTGGAGCGGGGCGTCGGCGTCAAGGCGATCGGCGATCTTCTCGGGCACCGCAGTCTCGAGAGCACTTCCGTGTATCTGCGCCTCGACATGAGGGCGCTGCGCGCGGTTGCGCTGCCGGTCCCCGGCCGCAACGACATCTAGGGAGGAGGGTCATGGACAAGCTTCTCCCCGACACCGGGCTCGACGAGCCGATACGCCGCTTTCTTGCGCACCAGCGGATGCTGGGGCGCGGCTACCAGCGGGAGGAACAGGTGTTGCGCGGCGTTCGGAACTTCCTCGTGCAGGCCGGGGCGGACGATCTCGACCGGTTGGTCTTCGACCGCTGGTGCGAACATCTGAGGCCGCTCTCCGCCAACACTCGCCGGGCACGCCAGCTGATCCTTCGGAAGCTCTGCCTGCACCGCCGCCGGACCGACCCGCTCTGCTTCGTGCCGGATGCGTTGTACTTCGCCCGGCCGCAGCCCTATCGTGCGCCGGTCATCGTCGAACCCGGGCAGGTTGCCCGGATGCTGGCGTCCGCGAGCGCGCTCCCTCCCTCGGCCAACTCGCCGTTGCGCGGCGCGGTCCTGCGCCTGGCGGTCGTGCTGCTCTACACCGCCGGGTTACGCCGCGGCGAAGCCCTGCGCCTGACTCTCGGTGACATCGATGCCGACGCAGGAGTCGTCCGGGTGCGCGAGTCGAAGTTCCACAGGTCGCGACTCGTGCCGCTGTCCCCGAGCGCCCGCCAAGAACTGCTTGGGTATCTTCGGGCACGCTCGGCCGCGTGTGGCGGCGCGCGACCGGGCGCACCGCTTCTCTGCAACCGTTCGCGGGGCTGGCGGCCCTACAGTGGAACGGGTCTTCGTGACGGTGTCTCGCGCCTGTTCGAACAGGCTGGCATACAGGATGCCCAGGGGCGGCGACCGCGGGTCCATGACCTGCGCCACAGCTTCGCCGTCCAGGCGTTGACGCGGCTCTACCTCAGCGGCGAGGACGTCCAGAGCCGCCTGCCGCATCTTGCCCTCTATATGGGGCACGTCTCGATCATCTCGACCGCCTACTACCTGCACTTCATACCGACGCTCGCGGCGCTGGCCAGCGAGCGCTTCGCCCGCCAGAGCGGCCACCTGATCCAGGAGACGGGACGATGAGCGGCCGCAGACCCACCGAACTCGGCCGCGCGGTGCGCCGCTTCTTCGAAGAGTATCTGACGCATCTCCGCGGCTTGAGCACGCACACCGTCAAGAGCTACCGCGATGCTCTCGTGCTCTTCCTGCGCTTCGCGTCGCACGATGCCCGTCGCCCGATCGAGCGACTCGAGATCGCCGACCTCGACCGCAGTCGGGTGATCCGGTTCCTTGACCACCTCGAGACCGTCCGCGGCAACGGTGTCGCAACGCGCAATGCCCGTCTTGCCGCTCTCCACACGTTCGCGCGCTTCCTCGTCGCGGAACGCCCCGAGCACCTGGCCACCCTTCAAGCCGTGCTCGGCCTCCCCTTCAAGCGCGGTGCGCGCGAGCCACCCATCGAGTACTTCGACACGGCGGAGATGGCCGCGCTTCTGAAGAGCATCGACCGTGCCCGGCCAGGCGGCCAGCGCGACTACGCGCTCTTCGCGCTGCTGTTCAACACCGGGGCACGTGTCCAGGAGATCCTCGATCTCCGCGTGCGGGACCTGCGCCTCGACCCGCCCCACCAGGTGCGCCTGCAGGGAAAGGGCGGCAGGGTGCGGCTGTGTCCGATCTGGCCAAGCATCGCGCGGCTTCTCCGCTCGCTGATCGACAGCGAACTGCCGGGAGGCGAAAAGGATCCGACCACCGCGATCATCTTCCGCAATCAGCGCGGCGGCCCGATGACCCGCTTCGGCGTGCGCTACCGGCTGAGGACACACCTCGCCGCAAGCGCCTCCGTCGCGCCGACGCTCCGCGACAAACGACTCCACCCCCACTCCCTGCGCCATACCACGGCCGTCCAACTGCTCAAGGCCGACGTGGACTTGGCCACCATCAGCCAATGGCTTGGGCATGCAAGCGTCAACACGACGATGCGCTATGCGCGCGCCGACATCGACTTGAAACGCGCTGCGCTCTCGCAGGTGTTCCCCGAGGCGCTCGCTCCGCCGAAAGGTGGACGGACGTCCATCGACGGCACCAACATCGCCGGGTGGCTACGTGCCCTGTAGCGGCAGTTATGTGGAGTGCATCCGGCTGCTGCGTCGGGAAACACTCACCGAGCAGCGCCAACTCCACATAACCACCGCTTCACATAAGTCCACTTATGTTGTGTTCAACATAAGTGGACGAGATCGGCTACCTGCCGGTGACCCGGAACGGGGCGACGTTGTTCTTCCAGCTCATCAACGAGCGTTACGAGCGGGCGTCCACGGTGCTGACTTCGAACAAGGGGTTCGAGGAGTGGGGGACGATCCTCGGCGACGAGGTGATGGCGGCGGCGCTGCTGGATCGGCTGCTCCACCACTGCCACATCGTGAACATCCGGGGGAACAGTTACCGGATGCGACAGCGCGGCGACCTGGCACAGGCGCTCCGGCAGGTTCCTGCGAGGAAGAACCCCGAACAAGGGCCAGCTACCCAAGCGGAGGCGCCCCGGTGAAGCGGTACGCGCGTCGGGCGCGGATCTCCGGTCGCTCCGCTCCCTCCGTCCGCGCCCGACGCGCCCATCCCGGAACTCATCCCCCGCCACCTATCCGACCGCAACCCCTCCAGATCCCGTCAACCCACCCCTCCGCCGGCACCCAATCACCCCGAAAAAGTGGGACATTTTCGAAGCCCAGAAGTGGGACATTTTCGAAGCCCATTGACAGGCCATCCGGAGGATGGAGGGGGGTCGCTCCCAGCCCCATTCTCCGCGCAAACGCGGAGAATGGGGGAGAGGATGAGGTGCCCGAAGGGCAACGGGGACAAGGGCTTTCGAGAAGCACGGGGTGTGCGAGAAACGGCAAAAGGAGCGGCAAAAGGTGGGTGTTGTCCTTTTGCCGCAAAATGCTGACCCCGAAAGCTGCGCAACGGGCGAACAAAGCCGTGCTTGGCTCGCACAAGCATGTGCGTCCCGCCTCGCGATGCCCGTAGCCTTCTTACCGGCACGACCAAACGGTTACCGTTCGTGTAAGCGTTCGGTCGTGGGTGTATGAGGGGGGGGTTGGGACTGGTAACGCGGCTCGATATTGGCTATGGTCGGGGCCATGGCGGATGGCGAGCCGGGAGTCGCCGCGGTTCCGGCGGTTGCCGCGGCGACGTGGGTTTCGGTGCCGCCGGACTGGCGACGGTGGTATTGGGAGGCGCGTGAACGTGCGGAGTCGGCGGAAGCGCGAGCCTTCGATGCCGTTTCGACGACTCCGGGACACGCGCTCAACGCTGAACTCCGCGCCGGTGGAGTGTCGTGCAGCTCCGGGAAACGCGCGGAATCAGTGGGCAGGTATGCCCAGCCGGGGATCGTGGCGGAGTAACGCGAGCCCTTGATTGTGCAACTGACGAACACGCTCCCGTGACAGATGGAGTTCGCGGCCGATGGCCGTGAAGCTCGCCGGTCCGTCCCCAGGGAGGCCGTAATGGCGCTCCATCACGTGTCGCAGACGTTGTGGCAGCTCGGAAATAGCAGTATTGAGGAATGATCGGTGCTCGGCGGCCGAAGCGCAGTCCAAGGGATCCGGCTGCTGCGAGTCCGCGACGGACGAGAGCAGCGGCCTGCCTCGCGGACCAGCGGGTGCATCAAGGGAATCCACGTCCGGGACCCGCCGTATCGTGATCCGCACACGTTCCGTCGAAACACCGAGTTCACGGGCGCAATCCTCCACGGTCGGCGCCTGGTAATGGCCGGAGCGGCAGGACTGATTGTGGGCCTCCTGCTCCAGGTCGGACAGCACGCTCGCAGCCCGTCGCCGGAGGCCCAGCACTTCCAGGGGAATCCGAATCGTCCGGCTCTTGATCGAGATCCAACGGCAGATCGCCTGCCGGATCCAGCCAGTCGCGTAGGTCGAGAACGGGACTCCCCGCTCGGGGTCAAACTGGCGGACCGCCGCCAGGAGTCCCAGATTCCCCTCCTGGATAAGGTCATCAAGCGGGAAGCCGCAACGCTCGTAGTGCTTCGCAATCCGCACCACGAGGGCGAGATTCCCCTCCACCATCTCGTTGCGGCTCGCCCGGAACGCCTCTTCCGCCCTGCCGTCGCGCGCACCCTTCCGGGTTTCCGCATCCTCCGCGTCGTGCATCGCCCGACAACAGCGTCTCGCACGGTCTGCTGAGATCCGTCGGCGCCGGCGGACTTCTCGAAGATAGATGGCCAATGCGCTGTGATCTCCAGCTCCCGCTTCGGCCGACGGATCGGCTCTGGCGGCCGCCGCGCCGGGCGGCCGAGCGGTGTCGCCCGGGCACGCTCCGGCCTGCTGCTCCTCGCGGAAGTCGTCGGTTTTGGTGTCGCTCGTCATGGCATCCACTCCCCCTGTCCTCGTGGCCCGCACGACCGGCCCGGCGCGTCGCAAGAGGGATCACGCCCGAGTCAGTTCACCGCGCGGCCGCAACGCCCTTCTTTTAGCCGCATCCGGCGCGTACCGCAAGTCGGACCGCTCCGGATCGCTGGCAGTCCACAGGACGGGCAAGCGCGGGCTGTGGTAACGGTACGAGTCGGGACCAGCGTGGGGCCTTGGCAGCGGCGGCTGGCCCGGCTAAATACACGGGACGCGACCTCGGCGGGTCGCAGGAGGTATCAAGACCATGCCCAGAACTCCCACAGGCATCAAGACGGTCGTGGTTACACTGCTGTTCTTCCTTGGCGCGCTGGTTGCCTCGTGCGGCAACGACGACATCCGACTCTCCCCAACAGCGCCCGCCACTCCCGAAGCCATGTCCGAGCCGCAGCGTCCTCTTGCTGCGGCTTCGTCAGCAACGGCCCCGGATGCGCGATCCGTGGCGGCATCCTCCGCAGTTCCCGACGTCGCTCAGAGAGCATCACGGGTTGCCAACTTCGCCGCCCCACAGCCCCCGTTGTCAATCTTTCAAGCATTCGATGGAGCTCTTGACGAGCTGCTGGACGACCTTCCGGTCGTGATTGAACAAGCAATGAACGCCGGGCAATCCAAAGCCAGCGTAAGTGCGAGCCTCGTCCCCGGCGTCTTGGGGATTGTCGGACGCTTGGTCACTCTCACAGACGACGCGTACATCTCGGTCCGTCCCGGGGCCGTGAATTCTTCAACAACAAGTTCGGCCCCCTGCACTGAATGTTCGGACCACCTCACGCGTTGCCTCGATGATGCCTTGGACAATTTCGTCGATTGTCTTTTCGGTTGCGGTGCATTCGACGGTGGATGTCGGCGACGTTGCAAGGACGCTTGGCGGGCAGAAAAAAGCGCCTGCTACGACGCGCACCGGGATTGCGTCCGGACGTGTACGCCGAAGTGAGCAGTGCGGTGAATGGGACGGTGCTTACCGTTCGGGTCGGAGTTGGTGTCGCGTTCGGCTTCGGCGCCGGACTGGCGCTGGCGAACAAGGTGATCGAAGGGGGCAAAACGGACTGGCCGGCGACGGGCCTTCTGGGATGGGGAATCATGGTGGGAACCGCCACCGGTTTCCTGGTCGGATGCCTGATGATGCGCTGGCTCAAACACTCGTTAACGACGCGAACGACACCCTGGATCCTTCTTGGATTGGGGTTGGGACCGCTGTGCGCGCTTGTGATCCATGCGGCGTTTTGGGACATGGGATCTTCGGTCGCCGGAATCAGCGCGGGCATCGGGGGCATAGGCCTGTGGAACGGGATGCTTCTGGGTTGCGCTTTTGGAAATCGACTGCCTGGGCGAGCGTAGAGGGACCGAGGAAAGCACCAGCGGGATCGACCCATGCGCGGCTACCGGAACGCTGCGGCTCTATGCGGCGTTCTCTTGTTCGATAACGTCGCACACGTTGCGGCTGCGAGTCGGGCCGACTGACAACGTGCCGCACGAACAGCCGGTATGTCAGCTTCGGTTCGGGTGTTCGAGGGAACCCGACCGGTTCCCCAAGACCGTGAGCGAGAAGGGAACCAGTCGGTGCGCGGGTATCGTCGCGCCGTGCGCGACGATACCGGAGGTTCCGCACGAGCGTGTGCCAACCCCGGACTGGGAACCGCAGCACGATCCTTCGCCAGCCTATCCGACGAGCCCCGCCCCCGCGCTCTCGGTCCCGACCAGGAACGCGGCCCACTGCTCCATGAGCACCCGCCGCCGCTTGACCAGGTCCGTGCGCCGGTAGGCCGCCTCGATGTTGTTCGTGTTCACTTGCGCCAGCGCCAGCTTGCATACCTCGCGCGGGGCGTCGGACCAATCCGACGTCCAGTCCCGGACTGCTTGTCGGGCGGGCGGAGGGACTGTGTAGTCTAGCTTGCGCTTAAGTGACCTGCCGGCTCTGGTGCTCTGGTGGTCATCTCGGGCGCCTCCGCTGAGGCCCTGAAGGGTGACGCGAGTCCGGCGACGACCGTTAGAAGCTATCGAGAGATAGCCTGCCAATGGACGGTCGTCCGGGGGCCGCAGGGGGAGCGGTGAGCACGGAAAGCGCCGTGAGCGCTTTCGCAGGGTGATAGCGTCGTGGGACGCGTCCGTAGCGGGGAGAGGGAACCAAATGAGATCCAGCACGACCAAGGCGGTTCTCGTGGCGCTCCTGGCGGCTGGCTGCGGATCCGGCAGCAATCCGGGATCTCCCGCTCCGGCCGCGCCTGCGCCCCCGGCTCCTGCTCCACCCGAGCCCGACAGGCCGGAGGGGCCTGTTGTTCTGGCGGTGGATTTCGACACGGCACCGCTCGGCCCCTACACGCGGGAAGTCCTCGAAGTGGACTGGCCGGGCAGCGAGTGGATCACGCTCGAGCACGACCGGACAGAGATCATCGAAGGCTCGTCCGCCTTCTCGGGCCGTTCGCTGCGCCATAAGTTCATCGGTGGCGCGCGGGTCCACGGCCATAGTGTCCAGGCCCGGGTCCCACTGGGTGGCTCCTACGAGGAGCTCTACGTCAGCTACCGCCTGCGCTTCGGAGAAGGTTTCGACTTCGTCATGGGGGGCAAGCTGCCCGGCCTGTTCGGCGGCGAGGGCAATGTCGGCGGGGATGTCCCGGACGGGACCGACGGGTGGAGCGGCCGCATGATGTGGCGTGAGGAGGGAGCGGCCACCCAATACCTCTACCACCCCGACCAGCCCGGGATGTTCGGGGAGTACTTCTACTGGGACCGCCGCTTCGTGCCAGGCGTCTGGCACACGGTCGAAATGCGCTTCACCATGAACACGCCCGGGTTTCGTGACGGGACGTTGGAGACCTGGTTCGACGGAGCCGAAGCCGTGCTGCTAGAAGGGCTGCGCTTCCGCGACGTGGACACCTTCGCGATCGACGGGTTCTATCTTGTGACTTTCTTCGGCGGCGGCACCGACGACTGGAACGCGAGCAAGGACGAGTACATCTACTTCGACGACATCGTGATCTCGGCGGAGCCGATCCGGCAATAGGTGACTTTGGCCCGGCTCGCCGCCAAATACTAGGCCAAGTATCCGAAGGCGGTCACCTGCCTGACCAAGGACCGGGAGGCGCTGCTCGCGTTCTACGACTTCCCGGCGGAGCACTGGCAGCACATCCGGACCACCAACCCCATCGAGAGCGTGTTCGCCACGGTCCGGCATCGCACCGTTCGCAGCAAGGGCTGCCTCTCCCACCAGACGGCGCTCGCGATGGTCTTCAAGCTGGTGACCGCAGCCAGCAAGACCTGGCGCCGCCTCAACGGCTATGAAAAGTTGCCCCGGGTCGTCCAGGGCGTCAAATTCACCGACGGCATTCCGGCCGACGAAACCGAAACCCGCGCCGCCGCCTGATCATGTCGTCACCCACTTTCGGCCATAGCTCGGGTTTGGCGGCGACTCCGCTTTGCAAGATTCTCAGGATCGTCTCCATGTTTCGGGCTGGGGCTGGACACTGTGCACCGAGTGTGGCAATTCGCCGCCATCCTCAGGGGCGATTTGCTGAAATGCAGGTAGACGTGCTGCCAACCAGCGGGTGAACACGAACCCAGCGGCATAAGCCGTTGGCGGGGATAGACTGGCGCGCAGCGATGGACTGGCGGCGGGCGGCATCCGGGTTGCGGTACCGGATTGTGGGTACCGGGGAAGTCGTCATTGAGTTGGAGCCCGGAGGCGCGGTGATGGCCGAGAGTGGCCGGCTGGTGTATCGGCGCGGGGAAGTGGATTGGTCACGCGCCGCGAGCGGCCGTGGGGTGGTCGGGAAGTGGCTGAATCGTGCGCAGCGCCAGGCGGCGGGGATGGCAGCGCGGATGAGCCGGTATGAGGGAGCCGGGGAGGTGGGGTTCGCGCCGGCGAGTCCCGGCGCAGTGTCGGCGGTGGAGTTGCGGCCCGGCGTGGCTGAGGTGGTTTGCCAGGCCGAGAGCCTGGTGGCTGTTGAGGCGGGGATTCAGGCCGACGTGGCCCTGGTGAGGCGGATCCGAGAGGCGGGGTCCCGGACCACGTTGGCGATGATCCGGCTGAGGGGCGAGGGCGTCGCGTTCCTGTGTGCGCATAGCTCCGGGGTGACGGTCGAGTTGAGGGCCGGGGAGGCCGTGGAAGCCGCGTGGTGGGCGGTGGCCTGGTATGAAGCGACCGCCGACTACCGGCTGTTGATGACGGGCGGCGGCGGGATGTTCCAGGAAAAGCGCGCGTGGATGGCCGGGATCAGGGGACCGGGACGGGTTGTGCTTCAAGGGCAGCGGGGAGGTATGCGGGGGTGGTGACCCAAGTGTTGTCGTCGCTGCGCCAGCCCGTCAGATAGCGGGCTTCTTCGACGGCGCGCCGGCCTTCGACCCGGCTCATGTGGAGCACGAGGGAGATTCCGTTCACGATGTTGCGGCAGATGGCGTCCCATGGGAGGTCGTGGGCCTGCATTGCGCAGCTGGCGAGGCGGTCGAGGGCGGACGTGGCGTTGTTCGCGTGGATGGTCGTGAGGCTGCCGCCGTGGCCGGTGTTGAGGGCTTGAAGCAGGTCCGCGGCCTCCGCGCCCCGGATCTCGCCGACCACGATGTGGTCGGGGCGGTGGCGGAGCGAGTGTTTCACCAGGTCGCGGATGGTGGTGGCGGATTGCCCGAGTTCGCGGGCTTCAAAGCGGACGAGGTTTGGTTGGTGGATCCGGAGTTCGAGCGTGTCTTCGATGGAGACAATGCGCTCGGCCGGGGGCAAGAGGGAGATGAGGGCGTTCAGCATCGTCGTCTTGCCGGATCCGGTGCCACCGGCCACGAGGATGTTCCGGCGCTCGGCAAGAGTCGTCCGGGCGGCGTCCAGGACGACTTGCGGGAGCGAACCGGCCGTCACGAGGTCCTTGGGGGTGAAGCCGCGTTTGCCGAAGCGGCGGATGGTGATGGCAACGTGCGGCGAGGCGGGCGGGACGCAGATAGCCACGCGGGAGCCGTCATCCAGGCGGGCGTCGAGGGTGGGTTGCGAGTCGGGGTCGAGGCCGAGGGGGCGCGCGATCTGGATGGCGGCGCGGTGGAGCACGTCGGCGGTGAGGTTCGGCGCGGGGAACGGTTCGAGGCCCGCGCCGGCGCGTTCGACCCATACATTCTGGGGCCCGTTGACCATGAGTTCGGTAACGGAGGCGTCGTCGAACAGGTCGTCGAGGCCAGGGAGGAACCGCTTGAGGTGGGTGATGCGGATGCTCATATCTGGCCGGCATCACGCGCGCGCCAGTACGGGCGCTCGCGGGGGAGGTAGTGCGGCTTGAGGTAGACGCGGGTGGCGGCCTGCGCGTTGGTTCCGTCGTAGGGGAGGATGATCGCCTGACAGTTTTCCAGGAGGGAGAAGGCGCGGGGGTGGAAGAGCGGCTCGCGCTGCTCGCGGTACGACTTCGAGGTCCCGAGGGTGCCTTTCGCGCCGCCGGCGCGGGCGGTGATGACGGAGAAGCCGGGCTTGGCGGACTCGGTGAAGGAGTAGGACGGGGAGAGCCGAAGGATCTTGCCGCACATATTGGAGGCCAATTCCGCGCTGCTCTCGTCGCTGAGGGAGAGGAAGACTTTGGTCCGGAGGGTTTGGAGAAGCGTGCGCCAGGCGTCCTGGCCGGGGAGCACGCTTTTGAGCGAACTGATGGATTGCGTGGCGACGATGGGAATGACGCGCGACTGGCGGGTGAGGGCGAAGGCTTTTTCGTCGCCGGAGGGATCGTCCTCCCCCACGGACGCGAAACTGTGGTACTCGTCGCAAAGGAACACGGCAGGGCGGAAGTAGCGGTTGGGGTTGGTCTTGATCTGCGCCGGGCGACTGAGAAGGGTTTGCAGCCAGGCGTTCTTCAAGAGGACGCCGACGGTGCGGGCCAGGGCCGGATTTGCGCCGGCCGGCATGTTGAGGGCGATGACCTTGCCCGACTCGATCAGGTGTTCGAGAGGCGGGAGGCGTTCCAGGAGGCCGCTGGCCACGGTGGGCGTCGCACCCGGTGGCGGCGGCGGCAGGTCCTCGGGGACCGGCGCCGCGGGTTGCGGCGCTGGCGGGCAGAACACGCGGGCCACGTCCGGCAGGTCGAACATGGAGAGGAAGACGCTCACGCCTTCGACGATGGAGGTCCGGAGTTTGGTGTCGAGTTGGAGCCAGTCGTAGCGGTACCAGCGTTCGATGGCGGCGACGCGCTGTGCGTGCTCGCTCGGGGGCCGGTGGTTGTTTTCGATGGTGGCCGGGATCCCGAGAGAAGCGAGGTTGTCGAGTAGTCCTTGATCGTAGGGGGTCCGGTCGCGCTGCGTAGGGCCTTCGCCGCCAGCAGGCTCCCAACGGTAGTTGAGCAATCCTGCGTCGCTGTGGCGGGATACGTCCAGGCGCGGAGCGACGATGTAGGAGGTGCCTGTCGGCCCGGCAAGCGCGTGTGCCTGTTCGATCTTCTTGCCGATGCGGTCGGAGTCGATGGCGCAGAGGTAGAGGTCGCGGAAGGTCACCCATTGGTCGGGCAGCGCGCGGTGGAGTTCGATCAGCCAGCGAATGAGGTTGGTGTAAGCCTGTTGCCAGAAGGGTTCCTTGCTCTTGCCGAAGAGTTGGTTGAGCAGGGAGGCGACGGTGTAGGCGAGCGAGTAACTATCCATGGCGGTCGCCAGGGGGTTCCATTGCCAGCGGCCGCCGAGGGCGAGTTCGATGTAGTCGTCTCCCCGGCCGGCGTCCTCGAGGTCCGCGCGAATGTCGTGGCAGAAGTCTCCTTTCACTTCGAGGACGAGAGCGGCGGCCCGCTTCTGCGGGTCCGCAGATTGCCACGAGAGCAATTGGCGGGCGAACGGGCGCATACAGGCCGAGGTCTTGCCGGTTCCGACGGCGCCGAAGATGGCGACCCCGGTATACAGGCCCCGCTCGGGGAGCGTGAGCCAGGAGGGCCGCGTGATTTCGCGCGGCTCGGTCGGATGGTGGATTTCCCCGACCACGAGAGAGGGTGCGTCGTCGTGTGGCGAGGTGGGCCAGGCCGGCAAGGTGCCGCGGCCGGGGCGGCCGTCCCGCGTGAGGGAGCCGAGCCAGAGGCGATACGAACTGGTGACGACCAAGACGCCGCCGAACGCAAGGACGGACGGGACCAGAAGATGCCAGGCGCGGATGACCGAGTAGAAGGTGGGGTCTTTGAGTTCTACGAGGTCGAGAAGGGGATCGTCACCAGGTGCGGGGAAGGGGCGCGTTTTGATGGACCACGCGAGCGCGATGAGCGCGAGAAGGATGGCGATGACCAGCCGCCAGCTGAGAAGGCGGCTGGCCGTTTCGGCTGCGCCGGCGGAGTGGTCCACGGCAAAGGCGGCCGCTCGGCCGGCCGCACGCCGGAGGGGCGCGGCGAAGCGGACCGCGAGGCAGCCGAGGGAGAGGGTGGCGAGGGCCGGGGCCGCGAAGTACCAGGCGCGGAGCGCCGTGTGGGTGTGAGGATCTTCGAGGGCGATGAGGTCGAGGATCGGAACGTCACCAGGCCCGGGGAACGCGCCGTAGCGAAGCGTGAGGGAGAGCGCGGCGAGGACCGTGGTGATGGGGATGATGAGGCGCGCGGGCCGGGTCCTCGAGGTACTCCACGAGGACAGGAGCGCGGGTGGTGCCATCAGCCCGGAGTAGCCTTCCCGCAGGGATCAATCGCGCCGTAGGCGCGGGCTGGGAGCGACCCCGAACCACGAATAAACCGGCGAATGAAGCGGCGGGTTTCGGGGCTGTAGATCGGTAGATCGGAGGGGGGTCGCTCCCAGCCCGACTCTCCGCCCAAAGGCGGAGAGTCCGGTTCGGGAGTATGCGAGCGAACCGTAGTGGTGCCAATAGGTTTCGTGAACGATCACGGATGGGATGTACGAATAAAGCAGCGAATAAAGGGGGGGGTGTCCTTCATTCGTACGAACGTGGCCCCGAGGTTGACCCCGGCGAGGGCAAGTTACTCACGGGAGTCGGGGGTCAGTTCGTCAACTGCCTGGTGCGTCCGCTGGGCGAGCATCGCCAGGTGCGGGAGGTCGTTCAGGCCGAAACTTCCGGTGCTGCGCCAGCCGTCGTCGGTGCGGTAGAGGCGCGAGAAGGTGACGGAGAAGAAGGTTCGGCCATCGGATTCGTTTTCCCAGATGGCGGCCTTGCAGGATCCGACGCGGACTTCTTTCGTCGGGGGGTTTTTGTCGGGGGTGTCAGTCACGGGAGAAGCCTCCTGGTGGGTTAGAGAGCGAGCACATCGGGAGCGAGACGCTCGGCGACGTGGGTGGAGTAAGCGTCGATGTAACTGGCGGCGGCGTGGGCGTCCTTCGCGCGCTGCTTGATGTGCAGCGCGGCTTTGCCCGCTTCGAGCCAGCCGCCGTACTTGTCGAGTGGAGAGAGGTCGCCGGTGGAGTTGGCGAGTTCGACTTCGTCAAGGAGTTGCTGGTCCGCTTCGGAGCGAGAAGCGGCGGGCGCGGGTGCCCCGCGCCAGGTTTCGAGGATCGCCGCGTTCGCGGCGGCGGCGTCGTCGGTGCGGGTGACGGCGACGATGTGAACGACGCAACGACGGTGACGAAGGGCTTCCCAAAGCCCCGCGTGGGCGGCCGCCCAGGAGCGGATCCGGTCGGATTGGACGCGATGGCGGCCGCCGGTGTCCGCGAAGACGAATGTGGTGGTCGTGCCATTCCCGGCGACAGGGAGTTTGAAGGCGAAGTAGCGACGGGTAGAGCGAGCGGAGAAGGGGCCCCGATACTGGCGCTGCGGGAGGATGGCAACGGACATTCCCAGGCGCTGGAAGTAGGCCACCTTCTCCGGCTCCGTGGGGAGCCAGGCCAGGTCGTGGTGTTCGAGCACGTAGTCGAGGGAGAGCAGCCGGCGCATGATGAGTTCCGGGGAGCCGCTGCGGCGATGACGGTTGTTCTCGATTCCGAGGACGCGATAGAGGGTGCGGTTGTAGATGTGGCAGACGGTTTGCGGGCACCGGCGATCCGGCATGGGTTCTTCGCGCGCGATCCCGGCTTCGAGGATCGCGGTGACGAATCGACTCGCGACCGGTTGGCTGACGCCGTACCGCGCCTGGTATTGGCTGCGAGTAAAAACGCCGGAGTGGAGGCAGACGAGGGCGAGCCATTCCGCTTGGCGCGGAGCCCAGCCGCGGCCGCGAAGGATCGCGGCCCGCTCCGCGAGAGTGCGGGACGCGGAGGCCGGCGCGGTGGTGGCAGTCATGGTCAGGGCAGAGCCGTGAGAAGCGGCCGGAGCCGGTCGGCGAAGATGACGACCAGCGCGACGGTCCATGCGGCGACCGGGATGACGATGAGGACGACCACAGCAGCGTAGGATTCGAAGCGACGGGTGGTTGCTGTTCTCACGGGGTGTAGGCGTCGAGGGCGGCCGTCGCGGAGGCCGCGCCCGCCTGGAAACCGGCGTGGTAAGTGGCCATAGCAAAGACGGCGGCCCCGAGGAAGAGCAGGAGGCAGAGTTCGAGCGTGGTGAGCAGGGGATCGGTGCGCCGGCAGTGAGGGCAGTACGTCATTCGAAGCCGATGGCGCGATCCGCCTGGAGGTAGGTGATGAGCAGGCCCATGGGATTGAACGGCAGGAGTGCGCCGGGAACCTGGTCGAGGAAGAGGAATTGGAGGCTGACGCTCCATCGTTCGCGGTCGAGTTCGTTTCCCCGTTGGAGCGTCACCAGGTCGAAGTCGGCGGTGGCTGCGTGCGGGGGTTCCGGATTCGGGTTGATCCGGAGCACGACGTTCTCGACCTGCCGTTCTTCAGAGGCGAGGCCCGCGGCAACTTCGGCGACGCCGGCGCTGTCGGTGCGGAAGGCGGCGTTGGCCAGGTCCGAAGTGAGGAAGCGGAGGGAGCGCCCCCATGACACTTCCACGGTGGCGATGCGGCGGCTGTAGAAGTCGGAGAGGAACTGGTTGAGGAAGTATTTGGTGGTGGGGTCCAGCGGGTCGGCGTTCGCTTCGACCGCTTCGTAGGCCAGGGCCTCGGCGCGGCCCACTTCGTCAACGCGAATGACGATGGGTTTGGGGGCCTCTACGTCGGAGAGCCGGACGATGATGATGAGCAGGAGCAGCCCGAGGCCGGCGAGGCCGAAGAGGAAGGTCCGGAGGAAGCGGTTGGAGGCGACCTGTTCGCCCCATATCTCGGCAAACTCTTTGCCGGGGTCCGGTGTCTTGCGGCGCGGCATGGACAGCTAGGCTCCCTTCACCGGGGCGGCGGCGATGCTCGCGCCGCGGATCATCATGGTTCCGGCGCCCGCGAGGCCCATCGCGCCGGATCCGCCCGCGCCGCCGCCAGTGACGAGCGCGGTGGCTATATCGCCGACTTTGAGGGTGCTGAGGACCGCGGCGATACAGAGGGGGATGATGGCGATGGACCACAGAAGATGGGTGCCGATGGTGGTGTAGTCGAAACTGAAATTGGTCATGCTGGTGATGTACCCGACGGCGATCCCGGACCAGACGCGGAGCAGGCAGGCGGCGATCACGCTGTAGAGGCTGAACGTGAGAAGGCCCTTGAACCAGCCCCAAAAGAGAAATTGGAGGGGCTGGAATACGTAGAAGGGGATCATCACGGGGCCGAGGAAGATGAAGATGGCAATAGCGACTTTGGCGAAGAGGACCTGGGCGACTCCGATCCCGAAGATGAGCAGGAAGAGCGCGAAGAAGAAGGCGCTGGCGATCACGCCAGCGACGAGACTGATGAGCAGGGAGTGGCCGGCGTTCACCAGTTCCCAAAGGCTCAACTCGTTCCAGGCGGTGGTGATCTGGAGGGAGATTTGGTGGCCGAGGTTGCTGAGTTCCTCGGTCATGGTGGCAACGGTGTTGCCGGCGAAATGGGTCGCGATTTCGTTCGCGCCGCGGGGCAGGATCATCGGGAAGGGCATCCCGATTCCCGGTATGTCGGTGTCGTAGGTGGAGAGCAGGAGCCAGGGGATCCAGAGGGTCAGGACGAGCGAGACGATGTCCCAAGCGCGCCAGCCGGTGCCGCTGTAGGCGATCCGGAGTCCGGTCCAGACGACGAGAACGATGGCGAGGCCGCGCCAGAGGTCCAGGCCGGCGGCCAGCATCGGCGGCGTGCCTGGGGTGAGCAGGTCAACGAGGACGCGGTCGAGGATCCCGATGGTGTTGGTGAGTTCCTCTTCCGGGATGTTGACGGGTACGTTCGGGTCGATTTGTTGAGCCGAAGCGGCGGCGGCCGCGGCCGCCGAGAAGGCGGCCGCGAGCCAGCTGACGCGGAAGGAGCGCGGGATCGGCCACACCAGGCGCGCGCGGGCGCGGCTGAGAGTGGTTGCGATGTCCGGTGTCATACGGTCCTTGAGGGCTGTCATACGTTGGCGATCGCGTGCGTTATCCGCTCCGGATCCGGAGTGTCATACGGTCCTGCAGGTCGGCTGTGGGCGGTTACTCGCCTCCATGACGGCTCGGCAGGAGCAGGCCGTTTTCGAGGTCGGCGGCATTCGCGGTGAGCGTTGCGGTGTGGGCCGCGAGGCGCGTGGTTACGTCGAGCTCGGCGTCCGTCCAGCGGGTGAGGAACTGGCGGCGTTCGACTTCGCGCTGTTGCCGGTGCAGGGTGTCGCGGACGGTGTTGTAGCCGACCAGTTGAGCGACGGCGACCTGGATTTCAGAGTTGGTCAGTTGGCCGGCCATCTGCGCCTGTTGGAGCGCGGTTCCGGAGAGGTTCGTCTGGCCGCGGAGGTCTTCGAGGTTGGTTTGAGCGTCGGCGATGAGTTCGGTGAGCGTTTCGGCAGCGTCGAAGGCCGCGTAGTCCGCGGCCATCTGCTTTTCGATCCGGTCGCGCTGGAGTTCGAGCGCCTCGGCGGCCGCTTGGCCGTTTTCGGGGTGCTCGGGGAAGAGCGCGAAGATGTCGGTCTCGCCGATCTGGTCGGCGTTCGCCAGAGCGGTCCGCCAGTGAGTCGTGAGGGTGTTTGCACCGGCGTCCTTGAGTTCGGTGAGGACGTTGGCGAGTTGGATCGTTTCGGGGTTCAGGAAGTCACCAGTCCACGGAACGGACCCGTCGATGAGCTTGGCGGGATCGCCAGCGAGTTGCTGGATGGTCTGTGTGAGGTGCCCGATTTGGCCGAGGGCTTCTTGCCGGAGTTGTGCGAGTTGCTCGGACAGGCGGGTAGAACTGCTGCGAAGGTGGGAGATCATGGTCACGGCTTGGCCGATCTGCGTGATCTGGTTGGCGATGATGGCGAAGTCGCCGATCAAGGCTTGGGTGGGTGCGGTGCCGACAAAGAACATCATCGGCACGAGAACGGCCACGAGGCCGCGGCGGATGGTGGTGTGGAGCATGGTGGTCCTCCTGGTTAGGTGGTGGGAAAGAGGGCGTCGCTGGTGAACCAGATCCGGAGCCGGTGGCCGGCCCGGATCGTGACTTCGGGGAGGCGGTTGAGGAAGCGGCGCATGATCTGTTGGCCGCCGGCAGCGGTTCCCTGGCTGACACCAGATTGGAAGCCGGGGAACCCGCCGGCGTAAGGGCTGCCGCCGATGGCGGCCAGGCCGCTCATGACGCCGACTGCGCCGGCCGCGAGGAAGGTGGAGAAGTAGTGGCGGTCTACCTGGTCGCGGAGAGCGCCTTCGCCGATCTGGTTGAGGGCCTGGAAGCGGAGCGGGATGTGGCGGCCGTCCGGCAGGATGACGCGGTGGAAGCCGACCGCGAGGCTGTCTTGGTCTTGGCCGCGGACGGGTTGCGCGGTGCCTACGAAACGGCTCCCCCGGGGGATGAGGACGCGCTGCCGGTCGGTCGAGTAGAAGGGGACGGCGACGAGGGCCAGGACCGGGGAGGGGAAGTCGCCGGAGAGTTCGTTGACGAGGATGGCTTCCACGAGCGAGCCTTCGTAGATCCGTTCCCAACCGGGCGGATCCGGAGGGAGCGTGAAGCGCGGAGGGTTGTCGTAGTCGGGGAGCTGGCGGGAGTCGGGGAGTGGTACATCGAGTTCGCCAGGCGTCGGGACGTAGCCGGAGCCATCGCCGGCCGTTCCGGGTTGATTGAGCGCGTCAAGGAGCGCTTCCGCCGACTGTGCGGCGCTGGATACGAGCGGGTGAAGGGACAGATCCGGGAGGCTCTGGCCGTCCGCCAGGGAGGGCGCGGGCATGTTCGGCGCTGGCTGCCGCGCGCGGCCAGCTGGCGGGTTGTCGCGGTAGGTGTGCGCCACCGGTTGCGCCCGAAGCGAACGGAGCCGGCGTTCGACTTCTTCGAGCCGGAGGTTCTGGCGTAGTTCGGCCTCGGCCGGGGAGAGTTCTTCGCCGGTATCGGGGTCCATCACGGGGTCCGGAGGCGGGGCGTCGGGATCGTCAAGCGGTCCACGGATCGCGTCGCGGATGCGCTGGCGCGCTTCTTCGCGGTCGCCGGCGCGGCGCTGTGCGGCGTCGAGCCGTTGCTGTTGCTCGATCTCGGTTTGGAGCCGCCTTGTTACGCCGGCGCCGATGATCGGCTGTTTGGTCGGGTCCGTCTCGGGATCGGGGGCGGCGTCCTCGGGGTCGTCGCTGGTGAGCAAGGTGCTGAGCACCAGGGCCACGATCAAGATGCCGAGCAGGATGACGGCGGCCTTGGTGGTCAAGTTCGCGGGCAGCGCGCCCGCGGGCCTGGTGGTGATGGATTTCCAGTCAGGCATCGGGGCAGCCTCTCTCGCTTCGCGCGTGTGGGTGCGCCGGGGAAGGCGGGGGTTGGCGGTTCTCCGGACGCGCCGGCGCAGCCGGCAAGGGAGCCCCCGCGGAGGGGTGGTCGTGGTGGTGGTTCACGCGAGTCAGCACCGGAGCGCCCTGGGAGCGGTTAGCGATCACGGCAGGGGGTCCGGGGGCGTGAAGCGCCAGCGGGCGCGTTCTTTGCCGATTTGGAGCCAACCTTCGCCGATGATTCGGCGCACGATGAAGAGGCCGCTTTCGGTGAGGTCGTAGGGGACGAGTGAGGGTTCGCCGTCTTTGCGTTCGTAAAGCGCCGGGGATTCCTGGGCGCGGCTGCGGAGGTAGGTGAACTGGCCGTCGTGCCACATTGCTTCAACGAGAAAGGGCCACTCGCGGGCTTTCTTGTCGAGGGTGTAGGGAAACTCGATCCGGAGCGGGTAGCGTGCGCGGAAGTCGTCGATTTCTTCCGCGGCCGCTTCCCGGGCGGCGGTGATCTGTTCGTCGGCAGCGGCACGCGTCGCTTGAAGGTCGGCGCGGGCCTGGGTGGCCATCGTTTGGTACGACTGGATCCGGGACCGCGCGACGAAGGCGGGTTGGTGAGCGCCGCGTGGGGCGGGGCCGGAGAGGTCGGTGGTCCCGTCACCAGCGCCGGAGTCGTGGAAGCGCACGACGAGGTGCGGTTCGAGGTCGGCGGACTCGGCGACGAGGAAGGTGTAGATGCGTCCGGATTCGCAGACGAGGGCGATGTTGGTTTCCACGTCGGCCGAGATTGGCTTGAGGAAGGCGACGTTGGCGCTGCCGGTGAGATGCCAGTACTCGGCGTCACCGACGACGTAATCGAGGATCGTTTCGCGGGCCGGAAGCGTGATGACGGTGGTGTGGCGGACGCGGGCCTGGAGCCGCCATACGGTGTCCTCCGGGGTGTCGTCCAGCCGGAGGATGTGGGAGTCCTGGGCGGCGGCGGATGCGGCCGCCAGGTGGCACGCCAGGAAGAGAACGAGGGCGGCGACGAGGCGCAGCGGGAGAGTCGGGAACGAGGGGATCATGGGACTAACTCCGTGGTTCGGCGAGGTGGGCGAGGCCGCGCCGGAGGCCGTGGGCCGCGATGGCCTTGGCCCGGCGCTCGGCGTCCACCGGGGAGGACGTGTAGAGCCAGTAACTCTCGGGATCGACGTTGAGTCGGACGACGCCGGCCGATTGGGCGCGGCGTAGGTAGAGCTCCTGTTTCGGGATGAGCTGGCGGATCGTCGCCATCTCCGTCGGGTTCAGTTGGAAGAGGTCGGCGACGGCTGCGGGGAGGTCGGGGTTGGCGAGGAAGAGCTTGGTCGGGATGGATTCGAGCAAACCCTGTGCGGCCGTGGAGGCCGTCACGTCAACCGCGGACTGCGTGGCGAGGATGAGGGCCGCGTTGCGCTTGCGCCAGGTCTTCGCAGCCTCGGCCAGGTAGGCGAGGACCGAGGGGTCATTGAGGTAGCGCCAGGCTTCGTCTACCACCATGAGCTTGACGCGGGCGGCCTCGGCCGGGTTGTCCAGGGCGAGGCGCATCCGCTCCAGGAGGTAGAAGAGCGCCGCTTCGCAGAGGTCCTCGTGTTCGGCCGCGCCGGCGAGGTCGATCACCTGCCAGTCGGCGAGTTGGATTTCCTCGGCGTCGGGGTTGTCGAAGTAGACGGCCCACGCGCCTTCGCCGTACCAGCGGCTCATGGCCGGCCACATTCGTTTCGGGAGCGACTTGACGAAGGCAGAGAGCGAGCGGGCGTCCGATTCGAAGGCGTAGAGGTCCTCGATCCGGGCACGGATCTCGGATGGGTCGGCGCCGGAGGGCTGGTAGCCGCCGATCTTGAGCAGGCGGGTGATCCAGCCGGTGAGGAACTGGTGAGTGCGTTCGCCGGCAGGCAGGGTGAACGGCTTGAGCGCGAGCGCGCCATCGGCGCGGTCGGGCGCGAGCTGGAGGTAGCCGCCCCCGAGGAACTGGGTGAGCCAGCGGTAGGAGCCGCCAAGGTCCAGGATCAGGACGCGGGGGGCGTACTGGAGGCTTTGGACCAGCAGGTAGTTGAGCAGGAAACTCTTGCCTGCGCCGGTGGCTCCGAGGATGAGGGTGTGGCCCACGTCTCCGGCGAAGAGGTCGTAGAAGAAGGGGGTGCGCCACCGGGTTTCGAAGGTGGCGAGGACAGGCTTGGAAAGATGGCCGCTGATGGGTTGGCCCTTCGGCGGGCCGAAGATTGGCGCGAGGCAGGCGGCGACGCCGGCGCTGGCGAAGACGCTCCGGATCTGGCGCTTGCGCGGCATGGCCGGCATGCGGGCGAACCAGGTGGGGAGTTGGCCGTAGCCTTCGCGGATCACCTTGGCGTCGCAGCCGGCGAAGATGCGCCGGAGTTCCGCGTCGAGGCGTTCGGTTTGGGTGAGTTCGCCGTGGAGGGCGACGGTGAGCGCAAGATCGCCGTAGGCGATGCCGTCCGCTTCGAGTTCTACGAGCGCGGATCCGAGGCGGGAAGACTCAGCCTCGGCGGCGGTGTCCACCATCGCGTTCGCGGAGCCTTCGGCGTCTTGAACGTGCGCCATCATGGAGTAGCGCTTCTGGAAGTAGTGGCGCTGCGCGCTGCGGATTTTTCGCCGCGCTGCTGCGAGCGACTGAGGCCGCCATTCGAGGGTGATGGTGAGTTGGGCTTCGAGGCGGTTGAGTTCTTCCAGCAGGTTGGCTTTGGCGGTGACCGGGGGCGAGTTGAGGGAGTAGAGGATGACGGGCTCGCCGTCGAGCCGGAGGTGTTGGCGTTCGGCTTCGAGTTCCGAGAGGGCGAGCCGCCAGTTGAGGCCGCTGGCCGCGCCGTCCCCCTGCCAGGCGAGTCCTGGGCGGTTCACCAGTTCGGAGAGAAAAGCGGTGGCTTCCGCAGCGGGCAGGATGGTGAGCGGCGTCACGTCGTCCGCGAGCGCGGCGCTGGCGTCCACGAGTTGGCGGAAGCGGATGGCCGCTTGCCGGAGTTCGGCCGCGAGGTAGGCGCTTTCGTGGGGGTTGCGGCGGGCGCGCAGCCAGTTCCGGCCGTAGTCCACGAGCCACGGGCCCCCGTTGGGGCCGTGGGCGGCGGCCTGTTCGAGGCCGGGGTTGGTGGACCAGACGACGTACGTCTGGAGGTCCTGGATGCGCGGCAGGAGGAACGCGCGGCGGTTCTCCTGGGAGAGTTGCGCGACGCCTTCGAGGCCGGAGGGTGCGAGTAGCGAGGCAGGGCGGCGGAGAAGGTAGAAGTAGAGGCGGGTGCGGGGGTCGAGTTGGGAGAGGACGCGCTGCCACCGGCCGAGGATCTGGTCGAGCTGGTCCGGGGTCCGGCCGTCGATGACGGCCGGAGCCATGCGGGCGACGCAGAAGAGTTCGCCTGCCCGCGTGAGACAGAAGGGGTGCTCTTTGAGCCAGCCCCAGTACGGCAGTTCGTCGGCGAGCGCGCCGGCCGCCTGGAAGTCCTGCTGTTCGACCTTGAGATTCATTCGAGAATGTCAACGTGCCAGGCGCTTGGTTTGCCCGGGTCGTAGCGGACGCGACTCGCGGCGCTGGCGGCGACGATGGAGAGCATTTGCGGGTCCTTCCGCCAGGCCCACCAGCCAGCCGTGTAGAGGGTCGAGAAGATGATTGCCCCGGTGACGATGGAGTTCAGGGCGTTCCACATCGCCAGCCCGAGGGTGAGCGACAGCAGGAACCATCGGCGTTCGACCCCGAGGATGGTGAGCGGGCGGCTGAGGGCCGGGTGGCCGTGCCAGGGTTTGGATCCGGTCAAGGCGCGTTAGGTGAAGAGCCAGGAGAGGAAGTTGGCGGCTCCCATCGCCATTCCGAGTCCGAAGATGATCCCGGCGAGCGCCTTCTTGGATCCCCCTTCGCCGAACGCGAACATCAGGCCGCCGATCACGATTGCGATGAGGGATAGGCCGCGAGCGATGGGGCCGGTGAAGGCGTCTTGGAGGACCTGAACGGCGTCGAGCCAGGGGCTGACGCCCTGGGCGAGAGCGATGGCCGGCAGGAAGATGGCGACGGCCGCGGCAGCCGAAGCGATGGTGAGTCGGCGCGTGGTGAGGGTCATTGGGGTGCTCCTGTGAGGGTCGATGTGGATGTGGCCGAGGCCGCGCGGGCTAGTCGGCGAAGTCACCGTGCTCTTGAGCGTGGAGGCGGCGGGCGAGTTCGGGATCGCCGTCACCGCGCCGGACGGATCGCTCCACGAGGTCCACCTTGCGGCCCACGTCGTAGAGGCCGAGATTCCGGAGGATGCCGGCCAGGGCGACGACGACGGTGAGGACCGCGGAGCCGGTGTAGAGGGCGACGGGCCACCAGTACTCGGTGAGGATGAGTTGGCGATAGGGGGAGAGGTAATCGAACCGCGAAGCGGCCACGAATACGAGGCAGGCGACGACGGCGATGGTGAGGCCGAGACTTACTTTCCAGGGGTGCATGAGGTCCTGGGAGCGCGCGGTCGGCGCGGGTTGGGGGCTGCGTGTCGGGCCCGCGTGCGTGCGAGTGGGCGGCTGGCCGCAGCTGCGCGCCGGCAGGCAGTGGAGAGGTACCAGAGGCCGGAGCAGCCCGTGAGCCAGGGAGCGCGGCCGGGCGCGAGGGGAAAGAGGCCGTCGAACATCGTCAGATTTCGAAGAGGTCGGACGGCGGCCGGCCGGATCCACCGCGGGCGTTGGTGTCCGGACCAGTGGCGGCCTTGCCGGCGCGGAGGACGTGCTTGACGATGTTCCGGGCGGCTTTGCCGTTGGAGCCGTAGAGCGCGAAGCCGGCGGCGGCCTTGGCGGCTACGGCGCCGTCGCGGTAGTGCGGGGAGGTGACTTCGATGTTGACGCGCCCAAAGGTGTCGCGGCCTGTCTCGTCGGTGAGGGTGTATTCCACCTGGGCGTCGGGGAAGGCGACCTTTCCGTCCGGGCCGACAGGGAGTTGGTATTCGGTGGCGGCGCGCCGGCGTTCCGCGTCGGCGGCCGCCTTGCCGGCACGTACGCGGGCGGCTTCGCTGCGGCGGGCGACGATCCCGCGGAGTTCGCCGTCGAGGCGGATTCGCTGCGGTGTGGCGCCCTGGGCCGCGAGTTCCTCGCGGGCAGCGCGGACGGCGCGGTAGATCGCCACGTCGTGCGCGGCGTCCTGGGGCCTGCCCCATCCGGCGCAGAAGTGTTGGGTGGCGTCGAAACCGTGACGCCGGGCGGCGGCGCGTGCCTTGCGCGCGCCTTCCTTCGTGGCGGAAAGGGTCTTGAAGGAGCCGCCACCAGGCGCGGTTGCCGTCCGCTCCTCGATGATCCCGTCCGCGATGAGTTTGTCGATCGCGCGGCGGGTGGCGTAGGGGTGGCCGTCGAAGTGGGCGGCGGCCATGTCCTTGTAGGCGACCGTGCGGTGGATGCTGATGTCCACCAGCGCGGCTTCCCTTCGGGTGCGAGCGGAGCGGGAGTCGTCCCGCTCGCTGGTTTCCCGGCGATGACCGGAGCGGCGGCGCGCGTCGAGCCGTACAACGACCTCCGGAATCTGGTGGCGGGTGTCGGGCGTCCGGGTGCTCACGAGGAAGGAATCACCGTCCGGGGGTCATGCTCGGCGCGGCGCGTTGCGGCGTGGGCCGTGGAGGCGCAGCCGGGGCGCGCTCCGGACCGGCCTGGGTGTTGGGAGTTCGGGCCTCCCTCGCCAGGTCCCGGAGTTGCTCGCGCGCGGGCCGGAGCAGGTTCTTGGAGATACGGTCGGCCTCGGCGGCCGCCCGATGGATTTCGCGGGGGTCGGCCTTCGAGGCTTTGACCCAAAGTTCCTTGTACTCTTCGGATTTCGCGGGCTGGTAGCCGACCCCAACGCGTTGGGTGGTGGTCATGGTCGCGAGTTCGACGCGGAGTTGTTCGCGGCCGTGGGCTTCGCCGTCGACCCCTTCGGAGTGGGCCTGCTTGAAGGTGTCCCGGTTCATCCGGTCTTCGTGGCCGGATGCGTGCGCCATGTGGCGGATCGCGGTGTTGTAGTACGCATCCGCGCTCGGGAAGCGGCCGCGCTCGGGCACGACGATGCGGTCCTGGTCCTTGGCGTAGGCGCGCTGTGGCGGGCGGTCGAGTTTCAGGCTGCGGGTCTGTTCGACGTTGTAGACCGTGGCCGTTCGCCAGACGGGCTTCTTGCCGGCGTCGTCCCGGTAGAGGATCCGTTCGCCGACCGCGCCGCGGGCCAGTTTGCCGTCGTTTCTCGCGGAGTTGCTTTGCCGAGATCCAGCGGTCGTCGGTGAAGCCGCGGTCCTGGGCGCGGACGGCGAGGTAGAGGGCGTTGCCCCCCGTGTACCGCCGGCCGCTGATGGCATTGCGCGGGAGGACGGGTTCGCCGGCCTTGGCTTCGCGTTGCCAAGGGGCGTTGCCGGCCTCGATCTGTTTGATGACCGTCGCCGCGAATTTGTCGTGGTACCGGGTCGGGGAGGCGATGCCGGTGGCCACCTCGGCGCCGCGTCGGGGCGTGTTGGTCTGGGCTTCTGCCATGTTGGTTTCTCTTGGGTTGGTGGGCCTTGCGGGACGGAGAGTCAGCGGCCCGGCGAGAGGGCCGGCGCG
>CBDHFO010000016.1:0-19166 GCA_965262645.1 Candidatus Marinacidobacterium sp. | reverse complement strand
TCGCCGCCGTGCAGGTGATCGCTCACCTGCTCGCCCTCGAGCGCAGCGTGTCGGCGCCGAAGGCGACCGCGGCCGGCGTGCCCCTGACCGCGCTGGTCAGGGCCGCAATGGAGCGGACCCGGACCTGGACGGCTCCGGCGCTGGCGGAGGCCCAGGCGCGGACCGGCGAGGTGGGCCGGATCGGCGCGACGCTGAACCAGATCGCGCGCTGGGTAAACACCCACCGGCAGGCAGCGGATGCGGCCGAGGTGATCGCCCACCTGGACGGGATTGAGGCCGCCCTGGTCCCGCTCCGACTCCAGTCTCCGGAGGCCGGGCGATGATCGTCAAATTCATCGCCCGCGGGAAAGGAAGCTGCCGGGCCGCCGCCAACTACCTGCTCTCGACCCACGACCACAAGGGGGAGGAACGCCCGGGTGTCGAGGTGCTACGCGGGGATCCGCACGAAGTCGCTGAGGTGGCCGACGAACTCTCCCGCGATCATCGCTATACGTCCGGAGTCTTGGCATGGGCGGCCGAGGACCAGGTGACGGCCGCGCAGATCGGCCGCGCCCTGGATGAGTTCGAGGCGACCGCGTGGGCCGGCCTGGAATCCGACCGCTACGCCTGGTCGGCCGTCCTCCACCGCGAGCACGCCGGCGGCGCACACGTCCACGTCCTCGCGGCCCGGACGGACCTGGACAGTGGCCGCGACCTGAACATCGCCCCCCCCGGCTGGCAAAACGCTTATGGCGCACTGGAACGCGCCCTGAACCAGGAGCACCACTGGGCGCGGCCCGACGATCCAGCGCGGCAAAAGCTGACCCCACCGCCGGGATGGGGGAAGGGTGCCGAGGGCCGGGAACTCATCCACGCCCACATCCAAGCCCAGCACGACGCCGGCGCAATCAGGAACCGGGCCGACGTGGTGGCGGCGCTCCAGGACGCCGGGCTCACGGTACCCCGCGAGGGCAAGAACTACGTGACCGCACGCGATCCCGAAACCGGCGACCGCTGGCGGCTCAAGGGAGCGATCTATGAGCGCGGATTCGACGCAGACCAGTTTGAGAGATCGGCTGACAAAGCAGCGGGAACACCTGCAGGCGGAGATCGAGCACCACAACGCGCAGGTGACCAAGGTGATGCGGAACTCACTCGACTCGCTTGGCGAGACCTGGAGCAAGTCCGTCTCGGACGTGCTCGAAATCACCGAGACAAATATCCGCGCCGAGGCCCGACGGCTGGGGATGCTGTGGATCCGGACGATGGTCGTCGGCCTCACGGTCTGCGTCGTCATTTGGTTCGCAGCCTGGGCGATTCTGCAGTCCCTCCACGACCAGATCGACCTGCAGGCCGACACCCTGAATTTCCTGGAGCGCGGAACGGCCGACGCTCGGCTGATGCTCCAGGAACTGGAGACGCCGACATACGGGCTGCGGCTCCGGGAGATCGAGGGAGTCTTCTACGTGCTGCTGCCAGCCGGGAGCGAGATAACCGGCACAATCGAAGGCCTGGCGGCGGTACAACTCCCGCGGTAGCCGATGGCCATGACCGAACTCGAGCGGCAGCTGAGCGCAGCCTTGCAGCGGCTCGCCGAGCAATCCGAGCAGGAGCAGACGCGGCTCGGCGAGCAAGTCACGAACTTGCAGACGCAGGTCGCCACCTTGAGCGACGACTATCAGCAGGTTCTTACCGTCTGCGAAGAGTTGCGGGCCGACTACGAACGGCTCATCCAGATTTTGAACGAGCGCTGACGGCGATCCGTCAGGCCGTTCGCCGCCACACAACGGCCAACAGGGCAAAGCGCGGTTTCACCTGGGAGCGATAAGGCCCCCGGAGATTCCTAGATGCAGAACCCCATCGACAGCACCCTCCCACCCACTTTCACCGATTCCGAGTTACACGACACCGCGGGGTTCCTGGCGAACATCCTGGCGACCTTGCTGGAGCCCGATTCGGCCCCGTTGCTCAATACCGGGACCGCACTCTGGCGAGGCCTCTCCGTCATCGTCGTCACCTGGACCGGCCTCCGGATCGCCTACAGCGGAACCATGTGGAGCGCGGGGGAATTCCTCCGCATGTTCATGACCCTCCTGATCCCGTGGCTCATGCTCCAGTTCTACGCCACCCCTCTCGAGTTCGGCGGGCTGACCGCCCCCCCGTTCCCCCTCGTTATTCCAGCCGGCGGCGACTGGCTTGCGCAGCGGTTCCAGGGCGACACCGTAGCCCACATGCAAGCCGCTTTCATGAACATGTTTTCGGCGATGGGTGACCGGCTGACCACGATGTGGAACAGCACCAGTATCTCGTCCCTCATCTTCCTCGGCAGCAACGCCGTTTTCAACTTCCTCGTCAGCCTCGCGTTCCTCCCCGTTTTCGGCGTGACCCTGCTACTCGTGTTCGCCGTCGGGTACTGCCAAGTCGTCTACGCCACGCTGGCCATCGCGATTTTCATTTTCCTCGGCCCGGTCATGATCCCCTTCCTGGTGTTCGAGCCGCTCTCCTTCCTCTTTTGGAGTTGGCTCAAAGGCCTCTTTACGTTCAGTCTCTACACCGTAATTGCCAACATCCTCCTTCACATCTGGTCCGCGATCGGTCTTACCTTTATCGCGACGCTGATCCAGGCCTCTGCCCTCACGGGCGAGGTCGCATTCAGCGACTACGCCCATTGGTTCGTGGCAATTCTCGTGTTCACGATCGCCGCGCTCTACTCCACCATGCAGATCGGAACCCTTGCCGGAATGCTCACTGGTGGCGGTGGCGGTGGCGGCATGGGCGGTGCCCTGATGGGCGGGGCCGCGATGCTTGCCTCTGGCGGCAAGAGCGCACTGCTCAAAGGTGTGGGGAAATAGTCCGATGATCGCAAGCGTTCACCAGGCCCCCCCGGCGGCCGCCCTCACGCGCGAGCCGGCTCGCGTCGCTCGTGCCGTCCTCATTCGCGCCGGGCCCGAGGCCGTTCCCGCCGCGGAGGAATTTTTCGCCGCTCAACTCCGTAATCCCCACACACGGAAGGCCTATGGCCGTGCCGTCCGGACCTTCCTCTGCTGGGCGGCCGATACCCGCCACACCCTCGCCTCTCTCACGCCGGCCGACGCCGGCCTATGGCTGGACCTCTATGGCGAAACCCGCTCCATCGCTGCGCAGAAACAGGCCCTAGCGGCCCTCCGTCAATTCTTCGACACCCTCACCGTTCGCCATGCCGTCCGCGACAACCCCTTCCGAACCGTTCGCGGACCCCGCGCCGAAGGCCGCGAAGGCCGGACCCCGGAAATCACCGTCGCCCAGGTCCGTCACCTACTCGCCTCCATCACGGGCTCCCGGCCGCTCGACTACCGCGACCGCGCCGTAATCCGCACCCTCGCATTTACCGGCGCGCGCGTCGGCGCGCTTTCTCGGCTTCGCCATCAAGACCTCTGCGACTACGGCGAACATCGCTCTCTCCGTTTCCTGGAGAAGGGCGGCCGCTTTCGCGAGATTCCGGTCCGGCTCGACCTGGACGCCTCGCTTTCGGCCTACCTCACGGCCGGGGATTTACACACCGCTCCCCCCGACTCCCCGCTCTTTCGGGCCGGCCGGTACGGCCCGGACTACGGAGCCGGCACGCTCTCTACCCGTCCCTTCCGGCCCGCGTCCATCCGCGACATGTTGACCCGCCGGCTGCGCGCCGCGGCCCTTCCCACTATCTTCTCGCCCCACAGTTTTCGGGTCATGGTCATCAACGATCTGCTCACCCAGGGCGTCCCCATGGAGGACGTTCAATATTTGGCTGGCCACGCACACCCATCGACCACCCAAATCTACGACCGCCGCAACCGTTCCGTCTCCCGGCACATCGTTGAACGAATTTCCGTCTAAGGGGAGCCTCCCGCCGCAGCGTGGACGCCCGGCCGGCGCGGTAATACAGCCGCCACGGCCCCTCAGAGGCCCGTCCAGCCCTTGCGCGCGGCCGGGCAGTTACCGGCCGGGTCCCGGCCGTGCGCGCCTCCCTGGCCCGGAATCCGGCTCCCAGGGCGCGAATTCGTGGCCGTAGGAGCCTCCAAATCCCTTCCGGAGCGGGTAACTACCCATCCGGAGGCCCTGAGCGCCGCCCAGGAGAGCCCCATCGAGCACTGTCATACGCCCTCGATCGACATGGCTGAACTCAAGGCGGGGGCAGCGATCGCTGTAAGACAAGGATCCGGACCGCTGTAAGACAACTCCTCGAGGGCCGCATGACGCTCACCAGGTAGTTGTCATACACAACGCCGGCGGCCGCGCGGGCGGAATTACGGCGCGACGTCGCGACGTCCAGGACGTCGGTACCGGCCGGAGAGGCCGAAAACGGCCCGAATCGGGGCCGAATTCGTGGCCGTAGGAGCCTTCGAATCGCTTCCGAGCGGGCTAAGACCCGCTCCGGACGCTCTGAGCGCCCCTGGCTATGCCGGGTTTATGTCAAATCGGCCGAATTGGGCGGGATCTCGCCGGCGCCGGCGTGGATCCGGGCTCCTCGAGGAGCTGCACAGGCCTTCAGGAGGCCGAATTCCGCCCGATCGGGCGCAGCTGCTCCGGACTCAGGTTCCGATAATGGCTCTTGTGTTCACTCCGCCCCGTTCACCTGGTGCGGCCCCGACGCCGCCTACTGGCTGCGACGCCGGGGGCCTCGGACTTTGACGCACCGAGGACTTTCCGCGTATCGTGTTGGTATGACAAACCACAACGATGGGCGAAGCCTACCCGCCCTCCGTCGAAACGGTCAACCAGGAGCCGGGATCCTCTATCCCCACCCGTCGCCGGCCTGGAACCGTTGGCTCCGGAGTCAGGCGGACCACCTGGACGACGACGATCCGGACCCGCCGCACCCCCTCCAGGACTATCCCCGCGCGCCGCAGGTCGGCGGCCGCGACTTCCGCGGCGACTTCCGAGCGATCGGCCGGCAGGCCTTCGGCAAGGCCGCCACCGTCGCCCCCTACCTGCAGCTGAATCCCCCGAACTGCTACGCAGCCCTGCTGCTCGACGTGGACGACTGGCGGCAGGCGCAGAACGCGATCGCATCCGCCAACGTGCCCGTCCCCACGTGGCAGGCGCGCGACCGGAACACCGGCCGGGGACACATGGGCTACGCCCTGGCCGCGCCGGTCCACGCGAACCGCACATCGAGCTTGCCGGCGCTCCACTACCTCGCCGCCATCGAGAACACCCTGCACCGGGTGATGGGGGCAGATCCCGCCTTCGCCCAGCGCGCGCTCACCCGCAACCCCTGGCGGCCGTCACTGTTCCAGCAGAACACCTGGCACCCCCGCACGTTCGCGCTGCGCGAACTCATACCGCTCGGCGGCCTGCTCCCCAGGCCCCGAGCGCGCGCCGCCGCGGCCGGCCTGAAACGGAACGCGACGCTATTCGACTGTGCCCTCACGGAAGCCGAGGCGCTGGCCTGGACGCTCCGGAAGGACGACCCCCTGGTCAGCATCGACCCGATCCTGCCGGCGCTCAGAGCCCACGTAGAGCGCCTGAATCGCGGTTTCACGGTCGGCCCCCTCCCGGAGCCTGAACTGTCCGGAATTGTGCGCTCCGTGATGCGCTACGCGCGCCGCTGGAAGCACTCGAAGCGCCGCCGCGGCCAGATCGGCGGGCAACTCTCCGGGCTCGCTAGACGCCCAGGAAGCGCCGCAGAACGGGAGCCCTGGAGAGAGGCCGGCGTGAGCCGTGCGACCTGGTACCGCCGGCGTGAGACTGTTCTGAGACTCGAACGTACAGGAGATAGTGCGGGTCGGGTGCGGCCTTGGGAGGCTGCGGGCGTCAGCCGCGCGACTTGGTACCGGCGGCACCGGACGTGAGACTGTTCTGAGACTCGAACGTACAGGAGATAGTGCGGGTCGGGTGCGGCCTTGGGAGGCTGCGGGCGTCAGCCGCGCGACTTGGTACCGGCGGCACCGGACGTGAGACTGTTCTGAGACTCGAACGTACAGGAGATAGTGCGGGTCGGGTGCGGCCTTGGGAGGCTGCGGGCGTCAGCATCCGGACCCTACAGTCCGGGGTGCCGTCCTATTCCGCTTGACGACGCCCGGGAAGGCGAAAATGAGTATCGCAGCCGGTCCGGCCGGAGGCGGGTTGTCGCGGGTCGGTTGGCGGGATGGGTGATTCCCGGGCCGGCGAGAAACGCAGGCTTTCGTCTCTCCCGGCTCACTATCGCAGAGAGTCGCGTCCCGCCTAGGTACCGCTTGGGTGACGCCGGCCGATTCTGGGGCGTGACCGCGAGGGCGCGCAGGTCCTCTCGGCTATGCTTGCAGTGATGAGCACGGTTAGCATGCTCTCCATGAAGGGCGGCAGCGGGAAAACGACTCTCACGCTGGCGCTCGCGGTGGCGCATGAACACTCCGGGGGGACCGCTGCGGTGGTTGACCTAGATCCCCAGGGTTCGGCGGCAGTGTGGGGCGATCTACGCGCAGACCTTCCCCCGCCGGTGGTGGCTACGCATCCTCCGCGGCTGGCTCGTGTCCTGAATCTGGCCCAGGCGAACGGTGCTGACCTGGTGGTGATCGACACAGCGCCCAGGGCTGGCGGTGCTGTCGAGGCTGCGCGGGTCTCTGACCTGGTGCTGATCCCCTGTCGCCCTTCGCTGGCCGACCTGGCCGCGGTCCCGGCCGCGCTGGATGTAGCGCGCCTGGCCGGGACCCGGGCGGCGGTTGTCCTGAACGCCGTACCGGCGCGCGGAAACCTGGTTGCGGAGGCTGTCGAAGCGTTGCGCGAACTCGACGCCGAGTTGTGCCCGGTGACTCTCGGCGCGCGGGTGGCGCACGTGCGCAGCTTCACGGCCGGCCGGACGGCCCAGGAAACTGAGCCAAAATCCCGAGCGGCCGCAGAAATCGACGCGCTGTACCGGTGGACCCAGGAGGTTGCATCATGACGAAACGAAGCCTGGCGGACGGGATGCGGACCGCGGCCGCGCCGCAAGCGGTCCGCGCCGACGTTCCACCCTCCCGACGTGGACGGAAGACGTTTCCGCTCTACCTGGATCCGGAACTCTGGAAGCGCTGCAAGTTGGCCGCGCTACAGCGCGAAACCAGCATGCAGACATGGGCCATCGAGGCGTTGGCGGAAAAACTGTCCCGTGATGAGCACGGTTAGCATGCGGACCACACACCGCGCCGCTACCGCGGGCGGAGAGCATGCCGTGCTGGCATGTAGTTTGCATGATTAGCATGGTAAGCATCCGCAACCTACCATCCTCTAGGAGTCATCCCATGACCATCCAAAACTCGCTCGTGAAAAAGGCCCTGTGGGTTCTGTTCTTCCTGGCCGCGTCGGCGCTCTACTACGGAGTCTGGACCGCCTTCATGCGCTTCCAGTACGGCGCGTAGCGACCTCCCATAAGCCACTCGCCGGGGCAGGCTCCCCGGCACACTCGCGCGCTCCGCGGCGGGAGAGGGTCTACGCGGTTATCGCCTCATCTTGGGAATGGTCATGGCCGCCGAAGTCTTCCTCGCCGCTGGGTAGCCCGAAGGCTTCGGCAACTTCGGGCGGCGCGCGAAGCGGCAGGCCCGTTTCGAGGGCTTCGGCGAATTCGGCTTCGGTGGCGACTTCTAGGGCTTCTTCGCCACCGGGGAGTTCGATTTTGCTAATCATCAGGCGAGGGTAGCGGGGTTCCTGGCGGACCGCACACCGGGCGAGCCGTGCCGCCCCGTAACACGTTGTAACACGGTCGTCATACGGCTCGCCCGGAGGCCGCTGACTTCCGATACCCTGCGGGTCCATTCCACCCAGGAGGGAATCGACCCATGCTCCACACCGTACTCCGCTGGACCCTCGTCATCCTGCTCATCCCGGCCGTCGTGTTCCTCGTGGCCACGCCGGCCGACGCGCTGATCGGCGACTTGGCCATCATCGCGAACCAGGTCACTCAGATCGGGCAGGCCGTCTCCATGATCTCGAATCTGCGCGACACCGCATCGAAACTCCAAACACAGATCGACCAGCTGCGAGAGCAGGCGCTTGGTGGAGTCGGCGCGCTTTCAGAATCGCTGGCCGACCTATCCGCCGACCCGACGCAGCTGCTCGACACGACCGTACCGTGGGCTTCGGACTTCGCGAATCCGGACGCGTTGGAACTGGTGAGCACGCTAACGACGATGGGCGACTCGGGAAACGCTCTCTCGCTGCACTGGCGACGGGTTCTCATGGAGGCCGACACAGCGACGGACGCCGATGTTGCCGCCCTCTTTGATGATCCGGATGCAGCCTTCCGCGCCGGCGAGACTTGGGTAGCAATCCGGGACCACTCGGAAACTCAGTTGGTCCAGGACCTCGCCACCTTCGACGCCGCCGAGGAACTGATCGAGCAGATGACGGCCGCCCTTGAAGCCGTCGAAAAGAGCCGCAATCAGACGAACCTCTCCGGGACCGCGTTGGCTCAGGCGGAGTTGGCCGCGCAGATCACGGGCTCCGAGATCCAGATTGCAAACGCGCAGCTGGAGGCCCTGCATGCGCTCCGTGAGGGAATGGCCCGGCAACAGGCCGAGGTTCAGCGCCGGCGTGAACTGGCGGCATGGGTTGCCGCGGAACAAGCGTGGGACGACCGCCGAGCGATCATCGCGGCCGACGTGATGGCACGCAGCGCGAACACCCAGGAAGCGCTGCGCCTGGTGCCCACGTCGCTCGTTCAGTAGATCGTTCCGGGTGATTCTCCGCGCCGCAGCGCGCGCGGCGTGTGGTCTCTCGTGGTTTCGTCGGGCACTTCTTGACCGGTCCCTAGTTTCTCGGGGTTCTCTGTGGTCGCCCCTCTGCCGGTAGCGGTTGCCGGCTTCTCGGGGTTACTATTGATTGGCGATGAGAGACCAAAGCGAGCATACGGTGCGTGCTACGCACACACCGGCTCGCGAGGGAGAGCCTACGGCCCCCCCTTCGATCCCCCCCGCCCGCAAGCGGGCCGACCGCACCGTGTGGGGACACGTGCGGTTGACGCCGGCCGAACTCACGGCCTGGCGAGGGAAAGCGGACGCCGCGGGTGTCACGCTTTCCGCATTGGTCCGGGCCGCGCTGCAGCGCTCCCGGACCTGGACGGCCCCGGCGCGGGCAGAAGCCCAAGCCCGGACCCGCGCGCTGTCGCGCGTCCGCGCGAATCTGAACCAGATCGCGCGCTGGGCGACCGCGGACGCTGCCGCAGTCGCCGCCGTGCAGGTGATCGCTCACCTGCTCGCCCTCGAGCGCAGCGTGTCGGCGCTACGCATCGAGGCGCGGCCCTCCGGCCCGGCTCCCCCTCCGGAGGCGCCCGCCGCCGCGCCGGCCGCACGCGCGGCGGTGGTCCCCATCCGCGCGACGCCGGCCGAACTCGCGGCCTGGCGCACGAAGGCGACCGCGGCCGGCGTGCCCCTGACCGCGCTGGTCAGGGCCGCAATGGAGCGGACCCGGACCTGGACGGCTCCGGCGCTGGCGGAGGCCCAGGCGCGGACCGGCGAGGTGGGCCGGATCGGCGCGACGCTGAACCAGATCGCGCGCTGGGTAAACACCCACCGGCAGGCAGCGGATGCGGCCGAGGTGATCGCCCACCTGGACGGGATTGAGGCCGCCCTGGTCCCGCTCCGACTCCAGTCTCCGGAGGCCGGGCGATGATCGTCAAATTCATCGCCCGCGGGAAAGGAAGCTGCCGGGCCGCCGCCAACTACCTGCTCTCGACCCACGACCACAAGGGGGAGGAACGCCCGGGTGTCGAGGTGCTACGCGGGGATCCGCACGAAGTCGCTGAGGTGGCCGACGAACTCTCCCGCGATCATCGCTATACGTCCGGAGTCTTGGCATGGGCGGCCGAGGACCAGGTGACGGCCGCGCAGATCGGCCGCGCCCTGGATGAGTTCGAGGCGACCGCGTGGGCCGGCCTGGAATCCGACCGCTACGCCTGGTCGGCCGTCCTCCACCGCGAGCACGCCGGCGGCGCACACGTCCACGTCCTCGCGGCCCGGACGGACCTGGACAGTGGCCGCGACCTGAACATCGCCCCCCCCGGCTGGCAAAACGCTTATGGCGCACTGGAACGCGCCCTGAACCAGGAGCACCACTGGGCGCGGCCCGACGATCCAGCGCGGCAAAAGCTGACCCCACCGCCGGGATGGGGGAAGGGTGCCGAGGGCCGGGAACTCATCCACGCCCACATCCAAGCCCAGCACGACGCCGGCGCAATCAGGAACCGGGCCGACGTGGTGGCGGCGCTCCAGGACGCCGGGCTCACGGTACCCCGCGAGGGCAAGAACTACGTGACCGCACGCGATCCCGAAACCGGCGACCGCTGGCGGCTCAAGGGAGCGATCTATGAGCGCGGATTCGACGCAGACCAGTTTGAGAGATCGGCTGACAAAGCAGCGGGAACACCTGCAGGCGGAGATCGAGCACCACAACGCGCAGGTGACCAAGGTGATGCGGAACTCACTCGACTCGCTTGGCGAGACCTGGAGCAAGTCCGTCTCGGACGTGCTCGAAATCACCGAGACAAATATCCGCGCCGAGGCCCGACGGCTGGGGATGCTGTGGATCCGGACGATGGTCGTCGGCCTCACGGTCTGCGTCGTCATTTGGTTCGCAGCCTGGGCGATTCTGCAGTCCCTCCACGACCAGATCGACCTGCAGGCCGACACCCTGAATTTCCTGGAGCGCGGAACGGCCGACGCTCGGCTGATGCTCCAGGAACTGGAGACGCCGACATACGGGCTGCGGCTCCGGGAGATCGAGGGAGTCTTCTACGTGCTGCTGCCAGCCGGGAGCGAGATAACCGGCACAATCGAAGGCCTGGCGGCGGTACAACTCCCGCGGTAGCCGATGGCCATGACCGAACTCGAGCGGCAGCTGAGCGCAGCCTTGCAGCGGCTCGCCGAGCAATCCGAGCAGGAGCAGACGCGGCTCGGCGAGCAAGTCACGAACTTGCAGACGCAGGTCGCCACCTTGAGCGACGACTATCAGCAGGTTCTTACCGTCTGCGAAGAGTTGCGGGCCGACTACGAACGGCTCATCCAGATTTTGAACGAGCGCTGACGGCGATCCGTCAGGCCGTTCGCCGCCACACAACGGCCAACAGGGCAAAGCGCGGTTTCACCTGGGAGCGATAAGGCCCCCGGAGATTCCTAGATGCAGAACCCCATCGACAGCACCCTCCCACCCACTTTCACCGATTCCGAGTTACACGACACCGCGGGGTTCCTGGCGAACATCCTGGCGACCTTGCTGGAGCCCGATTCGGCCCCGTTGCTCAATACCGGGACCGCACTCTGGCGAGGCCTCTCCGTCATCGTCGTCACCTGGACCGGCCTCCGGATCGCCTACAGCGGAACCATGTGGAGCGCGGGGGAATTCCTCCGCATGTTCATGACCCTCCTGATCCCGTGGCTCATGCTCCAGTTCTACGCCACCCCTCTCGAGTTCGGCGGGCTGACCGCCCCCCCGTTCCCCCTCGTTATTCCAGCCGGCGGCGACTGGCTTGCGCAGCGGTTCCAGGGCGACACCGTAGCCCACATGCAAGCCGCTTTCATGAACATGTTTTCGGCGATGGGTGACCGGCTGACCACGATGTGGAACAGCACCAGTATCTCGTCCCTCATCTTCCTCGGCAGCAACGCCGTTTTCAACTTCCTCGTCAGCCTCGCGTTCCTCCCCGTTTTCGGCGTGACCCTGCTACTCGTGTTCGCCGTCGGGTACTGCCAAGTCGTCTACGCCACGCTGGCCATCGCGATTTTCATTTTCCTCGGCCCGGTCATGATCCCCTTCCTGGTGTTCGAGCCGCTCTCCTTCCTCTTTTGGAGTTGGCTCAAAGGCCTCTTTACGTTCAGTCTCTACACCGTAATTGCCAACATCCTCCTTCACATCTGGTCCGCGATCGGTCTTACCTTTATCGCGACGCTGATCCAGGCCTCTGCCCTCACGGGCGAGGTCGCATTCAGCGACTACGCCCATTGGTTCGTGGCAATTCTCGTGTTCACGATCGCCGCGCTCTACTCCACCATGCAGATCGGAACCCTTGCCGGAATGCTCACTGGTGGCGGTGGCGGTGGCGGCATGGGCGGTGCCCTGATGGGCGGGGCCGCGATGCTTGCCTCTGGCGGCAAGAGCGCACTGCTCAAAGGTGTGGGGAAATAGTCCGATGATCGCAAGCGTTCACCAGGCCCCCCCGGCGGCCGCCCTCACGCGCGAGCCGGCTCGCGTCGCTCGTGCCGTCCTCATTCGCGCCGGGCCCGAGGCCGTTCCCGCCGCGGAGGAATTTTTCGCCGCTCAACTCCGTAATCCCCACACACGGAAGGCCTATGGCCGTGCCGTCCGGACCTTCCTCTGCTGGGCGGCCGATACCCGCCACACCCTCGCCTCTCTCACGCCGGCCGACGCCGGCCTATGGCTGGACCTCTATGGCGAAACCCGCTCCATCGCTGCGCAGAAACAGGCCCTAGCGGCCCTCCGTCAATTCTTCGACACCCTCACCGTTCGCCATGCCGTCCGCGACAACCCCTTCCGAACCGTTCGCGGACCCCGCGCCGAAGGCCGCGAAGGCCGGACCCCGGAAATCACCGTCGCCCAGGTCCGTCACCTACTCGCCTCCATCACGGGCTCCCGGCCGCTCGACTACCGCGACCGCGCCGTAATCCGCACCCTCGCATTTACCGGCGCGCGCGTCGGCGCGCTTTCTCGGCTTCGCCATCAAGACCTCTGCGACTACGGCGAACATCGCTCTCTCCGTTTCCTGGAGAAGGGCGGCCGCTTTCGCGAGATTCCGGTCCGGCTCGACCTGGACGCCTCGCTTTCGGCCTACCTCACGGCCGGGGATTTACACACCGCTCCCCCCGACTCCCCGCTCTTTCGGGCCGGCCGGTACGGCCCGGACTACGGAGCCGGCACGCTCTCTACCCGTCCCTTCCGGCCCGCGTCCATCCGCGACATGTTGACCCGCCGGCTGCGCGCCGCGGCCCTTCCCACTATCTTCTCGCCCCACAGTTTTCGGGTCATGGTCATCAACGATCTGCTCACCCAGGGCGTCCCCATGGAGGACGTTCAATATTTGGCTGGCCACGCACACCCATCGACCACCCAAATCTACGACCGCCGCAACCGTTCCGTCTCCCGGCACATCGTTGAACGAATTTCCGTCTAAGGGGAGCCTCCCGCCGCAGCGTGGACGCCCGGCCGGCGCGGTAATACAGCCGCCACGGCCCCTCAGAGGCCCGTCCAGCCCTTGCGCGCGGCCGGGCAGTTACCGGCCGGGTCCCGGCCGTGCGCGCCTCCCTGGCCCGGAATCCGGCTCCCAGGGCGCGAATTCGTGGCCGTAGGAGCCTCCAAATCCCTTCCGGAGCGGGTAACTACCCATCCGGAGGCCCTGAGCGCCGCCCAGGAGAGCCCCATCGAGCACTGTCATACGCCCTCGATCGACATGGCTGAACTCAAGGCGGGGGCAGCGATCGCTGTAAGACAAGGATCCGGACCGCTGTAAGACAACTCCTCGAGGGCCGCATGACGCTCACCAGGTAGTTGTCATACACAACGCCGGCGGCCGCGCGGGCGGAATTACGGCGCGACGTCGCGACGTCCAGGACGTCGGTACCGGCCGGAGAGGCCGAAAACGGCCCGAATCGGGGCCGAATTCGTGGCCGTAGGAGCCTTCGAATCGCTTCCGAGCGGGCTAAGACCCGCTCCGGACGCTCTGAGCGCCCCTGGCTATGCCGGGTTTATGTCAAATCGGCCGAATTGGGCGGGATCTCGCCGGCGCCGGCGTGGATCCGGGCTCCTCGAGGAGCTGCACAGGCCTTCAGGAGGCCGAATTCCGCCCGATCGGGCGCAGCTGCTCCGGACTCAGGTTCCGATAATGGCTCTTGTGTTCACTCCGCCCCGTTCACCTGGTGCGGCCCCGACGCCGCCTACTGGCTGCGACGCCGGGGGCCTCGGACTTTGACGCACCGAGGACTTTCCGCGTATCGTGTTGGTATGACAAACCACAACGATGGGCGAAGCCTACCCGCCCTCCGTCGAAACGGTCAACCAGGAGCCGGGATCCTCTATCCCCACCCGTCGCCGGCCTGGAACCGTTGGCTCCGGAGTCAGGCGGACCACCTGGACGACGACGATCCGGACCCGCCGCACCCCCTCCAGGACTATCCCCGCGCGCCGCAGGTCGGCGGCCGCGACTTCCGCGGCGACTTCCGAGCGATCGGCCGGCAGGCCTTCGGCAAGGCCGCCACCGTCGCCCCCTACCTGCAGCTGAATCCCCCGAACTGCTACGCAGCCCTGCTGCTCGACGTGGACGACTGGCGGCAGGCGCAGAACGCGATCGCATCCGCCAACGTGCCCGTCCCCACGTGGCAGGCGCGCGACCGGAACACCGGCCGGGGACACATGGGCTACGCCCTGGCCGCGCCGGTCCACGCGAACCGCACATCGAGCTTGCCGGCGCTCCACTACCTCGCCGCCATCGAGAACACCCTGCACCGGGTGATGGGGGCAGATCCCGCCTTCGCCCAGCGCGCGCTCACCCGCAACCCCTGGCGGCCGTCACTGTTCCAGCAGAACACCTGGCACCCCCGCACGTTCGCGCTGCGCGAACTCATACCGCTCGGCGGCCTGCTCCCCAGGCCCCGAGCGCGCGCCGCCGCGGCCGGCCTGAAACGGAACGCGACGCTATTCGACTGTGCCCTCACGGAAGCCGAGGCGCTGGCCTGGACGCTCCGGAAGGACGACCCCCTGGTCAGCATCGACCCGATCCTGCCGGCGCTCAGAGCCCACGTAGAGCGCCTGAATCGCGGTTTCACGGTCGGCCCCCTCCCGGAGCCTGAACTGTCCGGAATTGTGCGCTCCGTGATGCGCTACGCGCGCCGCTGGAAGCACTCGAAGCGCCGCCGCGGCCAGATCGGCGGGCAACTCTCCGGGCTCGCTAGACGCCCAGGAAGCGCCGCAGAACGGGAGCCCTGGAGAGAGGCCGGCGTGAGCCGTGCGACCTGGTACCGCCGGCGTGAGACTGTTCTGAGACTCGAACGTACAGGAGATAGTGCGGGTCGGGTGCGGCCTTGGGAGGCTGCGGGCGTCAGCCGCGCGACTTGGTACCGGCGGCACCGGACGTGAGACTGTTCTGAGACTCGAACGTACAGGAGATAGTGCGGGTCGGGTGCGGCCTTGGGAGGCTGCGGGCGTCAGCCGCGCGACTTGGTACCGGCGGCACCGGACGTGAGACTGTTCTGAGACTCGAACGTACAGGAGATAGTGCGGGTCGGGTGCGGCCTTGGGAGGCTGCGGGCGTCAGCATCCGGACCCTACAGTCCGGGGTGCCGTCCTATTCCGCTTGACGACGCCCGGGAAGGCGAAAATGAGTATCGCAGCCGGTCCGGCCGGAGGCGGGTTGTCGCGGGTCGGTTGGCGGGATGGGTGATTCCCGGGCCGGCGAGAAACGCAGGCTTTCGTCTCTCCCGGCTCACTATCGCAGAGAGTCGCGTCCCGCCTAGGTACCGCTTGGGTGACGCCGGCCGATTCTGGGGCGTGACCGCGAGGGCGCGCAGGTCCTCTCGGCTATGCTTGCAGTGATGAGCACGGTTAGCATGCTCTCCATGAAGGGCGGCAGCGGGAAAACGACTCTCACGCTGGCGCTCGCGGTGGCGCATGAACACTCCGGGGGGACCGCTGCGGTGGTTGACCTAGATCCCCAGGGTTCGGCGGCAGTGTGGGGCGATCTACGCGCAGACCTTCCCCCGCCGGTGGTGGCTACGCATCCTCCGCGGCTGGCTCGTGTCCTGAATCTGGCCCAGGCGAACGGTGCTGACCTGGTGGTGATCGACACAGCGCCCAGGGCTGGCGGTGCTGTCGAGGCTGCGCGGGTCTCTGACCTGGTGCTGATCCCCTGTCGCCCTTCGCTGGCCGACCTGGCCGCGGTCCCGGCCGCGCTGGATGTAGCGCGCCTGGCCGGGACCCGGGCGGCGGTTGTCCTGAACGCCGTACCGGCGCGCGGAAACCTGGTTGCGGAGGCTGTCGAAGCGTTGCGCGAACTCGACGCCGAGTTGTGCCCGGTGACTCTCGGCGCGCGGGTGGCGCACGTGCGCAGCTTCACGGCCGGCCGGACGGCCCAGGAAACTGAGCCAAAATCCCGAGCGGCCGCAGAAATCGACGCGCTGTACCGGTGGACCCAGGAGGTTGCATCATGACGAAACGAAGCCTGGCGGACGGGATGCGGACCGCGGCCGCGCCGCAAGCGGTCCGCGCCGACGTTCCACCCTCCCGACGTGGACGGAAGACGTTTCCGCTCTACCTGGATCCGGAACTCTGGAAGCGCTGCAAGTTGGCCGCGCTACAGCGCGAAACCAGCATGCAGACATGGGCCATCGAGGCGTTGGCGGAAAAACTGTCCCGTGATGAGCACGGTTAGCATGCGGACCACACACCGCGCCGCTACCGCGGGCGGAGAGCATGCCGTGCTGGCATGTAGTTTGCATGATTAGCATGGTAAGCATCCGCAACCTACCATCCTCTAGGAGTCATCCCATGACCATCCAAAACTCGCTCGTGAAAAAGGCCCTGTGGGTTCTGTTCTTCCTGGCCGCGTCGGCGCTCTACTACGGAGTCTGGACCGCCTTCATGCGCTTCCAGTACGGCGCGTAGCGACCTCCCATAAGCCACTCGCCGGGGCAGGCTCCCCGGCACACTCGCGCGCTCCGCGGCGGGAGAGGGTCTACGCGGTTATCGCCTCATCTTGGGAATGGTCATGGCCGCCGAAGTCTTCCTCGCCGCTGGGTAGCCCGAAGGCTTCGGCAACTTCGGGCGGCGCGCGAAGCGGCAGGCCCGTTTCGAGGGCTTCGGCGAATTCGGCTTCGGTGGCGACTTCTAGGGCTTCTTCGCCACCGGGGAGTTCGATTTTGCTAATCATCAGGCGAGGGTAGCGGGGTTCCTGGCGGACCGCACACCGGGCGAGCCGTGCCGCCCCGTAACACGTTGTAACACGGTCGTCATACGGCTCGCCCGGAGGCCGCTGACTTCCGATACCCTGCGGGTCCATTCCACCCAGGAGGGAATCGACCCATGCTCCACACCGTACTCCGCTGGACCCTCGTCATCCTGCTCATCCCGGCCGTCGTGTTCCTCGTGGCCACGCCGGCCGACGCGCTGATCGGCGACTTGGCCATCATCGCGAACCAGGTCACTCAGATCGGGCAGGCCGTCTCCATGATCTCGAATCTGCGCGACACCGCATCGAAACTCCAAACACAGATCGACCAGCTGCGAGAGCAGGCGCTTGGTGGAGTCGGCGCGCTTTCAGAATCGCTGGCCGACCTATCCGCCGACCCGACGCAGCTGCTCGACACGACCGTACCGTGGGCTTCGGACTTCGCGAATCCGGACGCGTTGGAACTGGTGAGCACGCTAACGACGATGGGCGACTCGGGAAACGCTCTCTCGCTGCACTGGCGACGGGTTCTCATGGAGGCCGACACAGCGACGGACGCCGATGTTGCCGCCCTCTTTGATGATCCGGATGCAGCCTTCCGCGCCGGCGAGACTTGGGTAGCAATCCGGGACCACTCGGAAACTCAGTTGGTCCAGGACCTCGCCACCTTCGACGCCGCCGAGGAACTGATCGAGCAGATGACGGCCGCCCTTGAAGCCGTCGAAAAGAGCCGCAATCAGACGAACCTCTCCGGGACCGCGTTGGCTCAGGCGGAGTTGGCCGCGCAGATCACGGGCTCCGAGATCCAGATTGCAAACGCGCAGCTGGAGGCCCTGCATGCGCTCCGTGAGGGAATGGCCCGGCAACAGGCCGAGGTTCAGCGCCGGCGTGAACTGGCGGCATGGGTTGCCGCGGAACAAGCGTGGGACGACCGCCGAGCGATCATCGCGGCCGACGTGATGGCACGCAGCGCGAACACCCAGGAAGCGCTGCGCCTGGTGCCCACGTCGCTCGTTCAGTAGATCGTTCCGGGTGATTCTCCGCGCCGCAGCGCGCGCGGCGTGTGGTCTCTCGTGGTTTCGTCGGGCACTTCTTGACCGGTCCCTAGTTTCTCGGGGTTCTCTGTGGTCGCCCCTCTGCCGGTAGCGGTTGCCGGCTTCTCGGGGTTACTATTGATTGGCGATGAGAGACCAAAGCGAGCATACGGTGCGTGCTACGCACACACCGGCTCGCGAGGGAGAGCCTACGGCCCCCCCTTCGATCCCCCCCGCCCGCAAGCGGGCCGACCGCACCGTGTGGGGACACGTGCGGTTGACGCCGGCCGAACTCACGGCCTGGCGAGGGAAAGCGGACGCCGCGGGTGTCACGCTTTCCGCATTGGTCCGGGCCGCGCTGCAGCGCTCCCGGACCTGGACGGCCCCGGCGCGGGCAGAAGCCCAAGCCCGGACCCGCGCGCTGTCGCGCGTCCGCGCGAATCTGAACCAGATCGCGCGCTGGGCGACCGCGGACGCTGCCGCAGTCGCCGCCGTGCAGGTGATCGCTCACCTGCTCGCCCTCGAGCGCAGCGTGTCGGCGCTACGCATCGAGGCGCGGCCCTCCGGCCCGGCTCCCCCTCCGGAGGCGCCCGCCGCCGCGCCGGCCGCACGCGCGGCGGTGGTCCCCATCCGCGCGACGCCGGCCGAACTCGCGGCCTGGCGCACGAAGGCGACCGCGGCCGGCGTGCCCCTGACCGCGCTGGTCAGGGCCGCAATGGAGCGGACCCGGACCTGGACGGCTCCGGCGCTGGCGGAGGCCCAGGCGCGGACCGGCGAGGTGGGCCGGATCGGCGCGACGCTGAACCAGATCGCGCGCTGGGTAAACACCCACCGGCAGGCAGCGGATGCGGCCGAGGTGATCGCCCACCTGGACGGGATTGAGGCCGCCCTGGTCCCGCTCCGACTCCAGTCTCCGGAGGCCGGGCGATGATCGTCAAATTCATCGCCCGCGGGAAAGGAAGCTGCCGGGCCGCCGCCAACTACCTGCTCTCGACCCACGACCACAAGGGGGAGGAACGCCCGGGTGTCGAGGTGCTACGCGGGGATCCGCACGAAGTCGCTGAGGTGGCCGACGAACTCTCCCGCGATCATCGCTATACGTCCGGAGTCTTGGCATGGGCGGCCGAGGACCAGGTGACGGCCGCGCAGATCGGCCGCGCCCTGGATGAGTTCGAGGCGACCGCGTGGGCCGGCCTGGAATCCGACCGCTACGCCTGGTCGGCCGTCCTCCACCGCGAGCACGCCGGCGGCGCACACGTCCACGTCCTCGCGGCCCGGACGGACCTGGACAG
>CBDHFO010000015.1:0-29317 GCA_965262645.1 Candidatus Marinacidobacterium sp. | reverse complement strand
ACTCGTTCTGAAGTGCGGGACATCCGCGAACGCATGGATGTCCAGATCGGGGAACTTCGGGAGCGGATGGCGCACCTGGAGGGCCTGCTGGAAGGTCTGCGGGAAGCCATCACCCGCCAGCCCGCCGCCTGAGCCCCTATCCGGGCAGATCCCAAGGATTACGAGATGGGCGGAGCCGTTGGAATTGCGATTTCTTTGGTGACGATCTGGATTTGGTGGCCCTACGGCGGGTTTTTCAAGCCGCTCCCGACTTCGCTACTTCAGTCAACATGGTAGCTTCTGTGGCTCAGACTGGCCTGCTGGTCTGGGGAATTATCCAGTCCGATGCGATCACTTGGTGGCAGGCACTGGTAGCCGTCTCCAGCCTGTCCATTCTGCTGATGTTCATACCAAAATTGATCGTCTTTCTACCCATCTTGGCGCTTGTCCTGGTGTTAATCCGGGCCTGTGGCTGAGGCCGGGAATTCCCCTCTCCCCTGTGGCCGATCCGGTCCTTGTCTAGGGTCGTATAATGTACTTTATCGTTCCCTGAAGCCCCCCCGATTGGAGACCGATCAATCGAGTGGAATCATCCGGCTCTTCGGCAACCGTCGCCGTTTCCTCCTCCGATCTCCCGCCCCCCGGCGGGCGCACTCCCGCCGCCAGCGGGTCCGTTCCGGCTCCCCGAATAGCCCCTCCTGCTTGTCCCCGATCCGGCTCAGTGGACGCTTGCAAAACACGCACCGTGGCACCGGGTCGCCCACAAAGGGCGCCACCGGTCCGGGCCTCGCGATCCGCCAGCGCTGCGGCGACCGTTCGCCCGTACGCCTCAGCCGCGACGCGCACCGCGGGCAAGCGTGGGCGAACTTGTTTCCCCGCCCGTCCTGGCGCTCGACGTAATCCGCTTCAACTCGAATTTCCGATCTCATTTCCACGCTCGCCGTCCCGCCTTCCTTCCCCCCGCCCAGCGGATGCTGCCGATCTTAGCGGATCGCCGAACCCGATCGGAAGGGAGAGTTCCCGGTGAAACTTCTCGACCGTCACCGGTTGGAATCTGTGCTTTTGCCTCACCACAGCCTTCCCTGCCTCTGGTATTTCCCGGCCGCCGTCAGCAACGGCGGCGGGAGCGGACGGAGAAACGCAAAGCCGCGCTGCCGCCAGACAGCGCCGCCCCGAAGTTGCCAGCGGCGGCTGATCTCCGCCAGCTCCAAAGATGGCACTTTCCCCCCCTTTCCGGGTGGGGCTGAACTGGCACTTTCCCCCCCTTTCCGGGTGGGGCTGAACTGGCACTTTCCCCCCCTTTCCGGGTGGGGGAAACCGCCGGCTGCCGCCAGTGAGTCCAGCACCAGAGCCGCCAGCCGTCCGCCGCAACCCCGCCGGCGACGTCGCCGGCGATCTCCCGGCCCTCGACTGGCGCAAACGCGCCGCCAGCGGGTCCGTTCGGGCCGCGAAAGCGGGCGAAATTCACCGGAGGACCCACATTCACTCTCTAAATCCTCAGATCCGGACCCCATCCAACCCCTAGAAGAAGACTGGCACTTTCCCCCTTCCTTCCCGTGGTTCTCATCGAGGCTCCGGAGCCGATCCCGGACGGACTGGCGCACCCATTCAAACTCCCAGATGATCTGCCCGACGCGCTGTCTGGTGAGGCCGTGCTTTGCCCCTACATGGGCCTGGGCCGCACCGAGAGCGACCCAGGCAGCGATCTCGACGTTGCGATTCCAGAGGTCTTGAGCGCACCCGTGCCAGCGCTTCACGGCGCGGCGGGATTGCGCCGTCGTCGAAGTGTCGAGCCACCAGGAGCGCTTCTGATAGCGGGGAGTGGATCGGCAAGAACGACCCAGCGCAGCGGGAGACGGCTGCTCCCGGACCAGGCCCTCCACAATGCGGGCGCGCCAATCGCGTGTTGTTTTGTCGGGGGATTTCTCGGTGCGCAGTTCCCGGCTGGGAAGCGGCGCAGCGTCAATCGGCAACCGGAGCGGATTACCGCTTGCCTTGTGTCGGGGTGTTCGAGTAGATTTCTCTTGCATTCGGCATTCGTTCTGCCGTTGCCGTCCACCTTGCAGCGTCAACTGCGAAGGCGTCCGGAAACCCCGCCATGATCGCCGGCGGGGTTTCTTGTTTCTGGACTGTTCTCACGATTTCGTCAGTTTCGCATGGAGATACGACACCCACAGAAAAGATGCCGCCGCGTTGCCGGAGCCGTGGGTAGATTGCGACGAAGCCCAGGGGCCTATACCTAACCCTTGGTCGGCCCGTTTCAGGCCAACATAGGCCCTCTAACGGGATTTTTTTCTCAGCGATCCGGCTCATGATCGCGCTCCCGCTCCGGACCCCGTCCCTGGTCGCGTTCTTGGCGGTCCCGCGCCCATCTGGCCTGCTCCCGCGCCTGCAACTCCTGACGCCACACCACGTCCTTCGCGTAATCGACGGCTCCTTTCATGGAGGACTGATAGCCCTGGGCCGCCCCTTGCTCGATCTTCCGGGCCGCGCTCGAGTGCGTCTGACCCAGTGCGGCCCGTTCCTGCTTGTGACGCGCCTTTATCTCGGTCCGCCAATCGCGCCAGAGTTGCGAGTCGCGGGTCAGCGCCGCCCGCAACTGGCCCAGACGGGAACCTTTCTCCCGCCAGCGCCGAATCCGCCGCCAGACGGTGGTTCCGGCTTGCTTCTCTGCCGCCTTCTCCTGTCGGTGCCGGTCGTAGAGTTCCCGCCATTCCTTCCCGGCCCGGGTGCTCAGCCCGCGCAGGTCCATCTCCCGGTCGTGTCCTATCCAGGAGTCCCGGGCTCCCCGTTCCTGGTTCTTCCACTCGGAGCGCTCCGCCGGCGACAGCCCGGCGGGGGTCTTGGCTCTGGGCACTTGAACCGAATGTCTCCGCTCCCGCTGCCAACGAGAGCGGGGGAGCCTCGGTTCCCTCCGCACCCGTTCCCCTCGGGCGCGCTTCTCGTTGTTCCAGACCCGATGCTGGCACCGAATCCGGCCCTGGCGGCGCTCGTAGCCCTCCGCCCACTTCGAGAGCTTCAGCCGGCTGCCGCTCAACTTCGCCGCCTTGCCGTGCTCTGGACTCACCCGGTTCACGATCACGTGAACATGCGGGCACTTCGTGTCGCCATGCGCCACGATCAGCGCTTGGCGGTCCTCCAGGCCCAGCGCCTGGAGGCTCCCGGTGACGGCCCGGCCCATCTCCTGGCGGCTGGGCCTCTCGTCCTTCCCCCAGCTGAGCGAGTAGTGACAGAGCGGCTTGGTCAGCTTCCGGCCCGTCGCCTTCACTCCGGAAAGCCGCTTGAGCTCCGAAGCGTCCCGCGCCGTCGCCTCCATGATCCGCGCCGCCCGCATCGGGTCGTTGGTGGCGAGGTTCCGGGTCTCCGTCCACTCGACTCGCCGCACCCGCCGGGCCTCGGTTTCCACCTTCTTCTCCCTCTCCGCCCGGCGTCGCTCTCTCTCCTCGTCGTCTCCCTGCCCGCCGGCAGATCGCCCTGGACCGCGCCGCTCCTGCTCTTGCTGGCGCTCGCGGGCGCTCAGACTCCCTGCCTCGTCCCGCTCTCGCTCCTCCTCCTTCGCGCCGGACATCCCCGGCATTCGCTCTTCTTCTCTCTCCTCTCCGCCGCCTCCCCCGCCGCAGCAGTACCCGGCCACACCGCCGAATCCGCTGGTCGCCGCACCGATGGTTCCCACCATCACCCGCCTCCCTCGTCCAGGACCGTTTCCACCAGCGCCGCCGCCCGCTCCACCGCCGCCCGCAATCCGGGGTGAACCGCCCGGCCCGAGTGCATCGCCCTCACCATCTGGTTCAGGTTCACGCCGATGCGGTTCAGTTCCCGCCGGTCTTCCGCCGCCAGCCGCCGCTCCGGGGCCGCCCGCACCGGTCGCCGCAGGCCGCGGCGGCGCAAATAGGCGGCCACCGTCAGCCGGGCCCGGACCGCTTGCTCGGCCAGCGCCGCGGCCTCGGCCTCCGTGACCCGGACGTTGATCTGGCGGGTGCGGCGCTCGGCGGGATTCAGTCTGGGGCGGGCCATGGCGGCGGTCCTCCTCCGGGGCTGGGGGTCCAGGGGGATGGAAATTCCCCCCTGGCCAGTGGTTTATGAGTATCATAAACACATCTGGCGAATTAGAATACCATGCTCTTTCCCTCTTCTCTTCCTTAGTAGTACAAGTAGCCTATCTGTACCTGTGGGCTACAAAAGGGTCTTGTGCTAGTCTCGATGCATGAAAATCCTTCGCGTCCGCCTCGATGAGCAACTGGGGACGGGCCTGGATCGGCTCAAGACGGAACGGCACGTGAACGTCAGCTCCTGGGTCCGCTCCTTGATCCGCCCGGCCCTGGCCGAACAACTGAGCCTCACTCCGGGAGCCGTGGGGACGGCCCCGGAACCCACGCCACCAGCGGCCGCGCCCCCGGTCCCGCCGTCCGCTCCGCTCCCTGGGTGGAGACCCTGGAGTCTCGAAGATGGCTCCTGGGGCTCGCGCTTCGACGGGGACACCCGCGCGCTCCCCGATGACCTGGTGGGCCGGGTCATCGAGGTCACGACCAAGGGGGGAGACTCTTGGACCACCACCGTCGTCGAGGTCCTCCAGTGGGATGACAAGTACGTCCTGGTCCGCGACTCCGGGAAACCGGACCCGGCGTAGGGGTTGGACCGAGGCCGGGAGCAAGACACCCCCTGTGAGTCCGGACTTTCTTTCTCTTGGAGAGTTCAATTTGTTGGTCTCCGGTTCTCCTTGGCCTATGAAGCGCGCCGTAGCACCCGGATGGGGCGCGCAGGACTGGGCGGGTCTCTTCACTCGCGAAGCGTCTTGGGACCGCTCCAGGTCCGGGATTCCCCCTACAGTCGGTTTCCACAACTCAGACGCGACGGCACACCACTTGATATTCCTTGCTTAATAATTTACAATTGATTATATTGGATAAAATTATTTAAGGGGGTACGTATGAAGGAAATCCGCGTGGACGACTCAACCTACGAGAGATTGGGAAATCATGCTCAGCCATTCGAAACTGAGGATGATGTCATCAACCATGCTCTGGACGCCCTCGATCGACAGGTGGGAAATCCTGACTCAGCGAACGGCTCCGGGATGGATTCGGACAGGCGGATCGATCCGCTGCGTCTTCCTGACATGATGTTTACCAAGGTGTTAGACGCAACAGTCGGTGAGGAGATGGTCACACGGCCAAACTGGAACCGTCTGCTGCTGAGAATGGTTAAGCTGGCTAATGAGTCCGCTAAGAATTTCGATGGCCTCAGCCGGCTATTTCCGACGATCAAAATGGTTCGGGGGCGGAAGGTCGATCAAGGGTACCGCTACCTGTCCGACATCGAAGTATCGGTGCAGGGGCAGCCTGCTAACTCAGCCTGTCCAGCAATCGTGACGACTGCACGGAAACTTGGTATTGCTCTGGACATCGGTTTCATGTGGCGGGATAAGGAAGACGCTGAGCGCCCTGGAGACCGCGCCCGTATCCAGACGATCGGGAAATGAGGGGGACAACTCAGATGACCGTGGACACGCTCACCATCACACGGCAACTAGTCGATGCTGGGTTCGATCGGCCACAGGCGGAAGCCGTGGCCGACGTGCTCCGGGATACAAGCTCAGAGAACGCCACTCAGTCAGATTTGGGGCAAGCCATCGCGTCCCTTGCTACCCGATCTGACGTGTCCGAACTCAAGGCTGACCTTTACCGCGCCCTCTGGCTCCAGACCGGAGCTATTGTGGCCGCTGTCGCAGGACTCCTTGCCATCGTGGCGAGACTCCCATCCTCCTGAGGTAATTGCTCATGCACTATCTGTTCCTCCTGCCCCTCGTCTGCTGTGGGGATTCGGTTCCCGGACAAGGCACGGTAACGTACTTTACCGGGACTGAAACCGATCCGGCCTTGCGCCTCGCGAGCGCCGCGGATGCACTCCCGGTGGAACTCCTCGACGGTCACGTGGCTTCACAGTCCCCCCCTAAAAGCCTCTTTGCCTGACCGGTACGGTCGCGCCCGGATGGGGCGCGCAGGACTTAGCGGGTCTCTTCACTCGCGCCAGCGTCTGGGGACCGCTCCGGGTTGCGGAGGCCGTCCTGGTTCGTGACTCGGGCAAGAGATAAACTGGGGATGGGATGACCAACGAACAACTCCTGACCATCATTGTCTCACTGGGTGGCCTCATCCTGACCGTCGCCCTGGCCCTCGCGGCCCTCATCCTGGTCCAGGCCCGCGCCACTCGTTCTGAAGTGCGGGACATCCGCGAACGCATGGATGTCCAGATCGGGGAACTTCGGGAGCGGATGGCGCACCTGGAGGGCCTGCTGGAAGGTCTGCGGGAAGCCATCACCCGCCAGCCCGCCGCCTGAGCCCCTATCCGGGCAGATCCCAAGGATTACGAGATGGGCGGAGCCGTTGGAATTGCGATTTCTTTGGTGACGATCTGGATTTGGTGGCCCTACGGCGGGTTTTTCCTTGGTACCTCAATCGTACTCGGAATCGCCGACTGGTGGTCCTTTGGCATCATGCACAATGCGGCGCTGAGGGGGAGACGATTCTGGGACATCTCCATACGATCAGCACAAGCCGCTCCCGACTTCGCTACTTCAGTCAACATGGTAGCTTCTGTGGCTCAGACTGGCCTGCTGGTCTGGGGAATTATCCAGTCCGATGCGATCACTTGGTGGCAGGCACTGGTAGCCGTCTCCAGCCTGTCCATTCTGCTGATGTTCATACCAAAATTGATCGTCTTTCTACCCATCTTGGCGCTTGTCCTGGTGTTAATCCGGGCCTGTGGCTGAGGCCGGGAATTCCCCTCTCCCCTGTGGCCGATCCGGTCCTTGTCTAGGGTCGTATAATGTACTTTATCGTTCCCTGAAGCCCCCCCGATTGGAGACCGATCAATCGAGTGGAATCATCCGGCTCTTCGGCAACCGTCGCCGTTTCCTCCTCCGATCTCCCGCCCCCCGGCGGGCGCACTCCCGCCGCCAGCGGGTCCGTTCCGGCTCCCCGAATAGCCCCTCCTGCTTGTCCCCGATCCGGCTCAGTGGACGCTTGCAAAACACGCACCGTGGCACCGGGTCGCCCACAAAGGGCGCCACCGGTCCGGGCCTCGCGATCCGCCAGCGCTGCGGCGACCGTTCGCCCGTACGCCTCAGCCGCGACGCGCACCGCGGGCAAGCGTGGGCGAACTTGTTTCCCCGCCCGTCCTGGCGCTCGACGTAATCCGCTTCAACTCGAATTTCCGATCTCATTTCCACGCTCGCCGTCCCGCCTTCCTTCCCCCCGCCCAGCGGATGCTGCCGATCTTAGCGGATCGCCGAACCCGATCGGAAGGGAGAGTTCCCGGTGAAACTTCTCGACCGTCACCGGTTGGAATCTGTGCTTTTGCCTCACCACAGCCTTCCCTGCCTCTGGTATTTCCCGGCCGCCGTCAGCAACGGCGGCGGGAGCGGACGGAGAAACGCAAAGCCGCGCTGCCGCCAGACAGCGCCGCCCCGAAGTTGCCAGCGGCGGCTGATCTCCGCCAGCTCCAAAGATGGCACTTTCCCCCCCTTTCCGGGTGGGGCTGAACTGGCACTTTCCCCCCCTTTCCGGGTGGGGCTGAACTGGCACTTTCCCCCCCTTTCCGGGTGGGGGAAACCGCCGGCTGCCGCCAGTGAGTCCAGCACCAGAGCCGCCAGCCGTCCGCCGCAACCCCGCCGGCGACGTCGCCGGCGATCTCCCGGCCCTCGACTGGCGCAAACGCGCCGCCAGCGGGTCCGTTCGGGCCGCGAAAGCGGGCGAAATTCACCGGAGGACCCACATTCACTCTCTAAATCCTCAGATCCGGACCCCATCCAACCCCTAGAAGAAGACTGGCACTTTCCCCCTTCCTTCCCGTGGTTCTCATCGAGGCTCCGGAGCCGATCCCGGACGGACTGGCGCACCCATTCAAACTCCCAGATGATCTGCCCGACGCGCTGTCTGGTGAGGCCGTGCTTTGCCCCTACATGGGCCTGGGCCGCACCGAGAGCGACCCAGGCAGCGATCTCGACGTTGCGATTCCAGAGGTCTTGAGCGCACCCGTGCCAGCGCTTCACGGCGCGGCGGGATTGCGCCGTCGTCGAAGTGTCGAGCCACCAGGAGCGCTTCTGATAGCGGGGAGTGGATCGGCAAGAACGACCCAGCGCAGCGGGAGACGGCTGCTCCCGGACCAGGCCCTCCACAATGCGGGCGCGCCAATCGCGTGTTGTTTTGTCGGGGGATTTCTCGGTGCGCAGTTCCCGGCTGGGAAGCGGCGCAGCGTCAATCGGCAACCGGAGCGGATTACCGCTTGCCTTGTGTCGGGGTGTTCGAGTAGATTTCTCTTGCATTCGGCATTCGTTCTGCCGTTGCCGTCCACCTTGCAGCGTCAACTGCGAAGGCGTCCGGAAACCCCGCCATGATCGCCGGCGGGGTTTCTTGTTTCTGGACTGTTCTCACGATTTCGTCAGTTTCGCATGGAGATACGACACCCACAGAAAAGATGCCGCCGCGTTGCCGGAGCCGTGGGTAGATTGCGACGAAGCCCAGGGGCCTATACCTAACCCTTGGTCGGCCCGTTTCAGGCCAACATAGGCCCTCTAACGGGATTTTTTTCTCAGCGATCCGGCTCATGATCGCGCTCCCGCTCCGGACCCCGTCCCTGGTCGCGTTCTTGGCGGTCCCGCGCCCATCTGGCCTGCTCCCGCGCCTGCAACTCCTGACGCCACACCACGTCCTTCGCGTAATCGACGGCTCCTTTCATGGAGGACTGATAGCCCTGGGCCGCCCCTTGCTCGATCTTCCGGGCCGCGCTCGAGTGCGTCTGACCCAGTGCGGCCCGTTCCTGCTTGTGACGCGCCTTTATCTCGGTCCGCCAATCGCGCCAGAGTTGCGAGTCGCGGGTCAGCGCCGCCCGCAACTGGCCCAGACGGGAACCTTTCTCCCGCCAGCGCCGAATCCGCCGCCAGACGGTGGTTCCGGCTTGCTTCTCTGCCGCCTTCTCCTGTCGGTGCCGGTCGTAGAGTTCCCGCCATTCCTTCCCGGCCCGGGTGCTCAGCCCGCGCAGGTCCATCTCCCGGTCGTGTCCTATCCAGGAGTCCCGGGCTCCCCGTTCCTGGTTCTTCCACTCGGAGCGCTCCGCCGGCGACAGCCCGGCGGGGGTCTTGGCTCTGGGCACTTGAACCGAATGTCTCCGCTCCCGCTGCCAACGAGAGCGGGGGAGCCTCGGTTCCCTCCGCACCCGTTCCCCTCGGGCGCGCTTCTCGTTGTTCCAGACCCGATGCTGGCACCGAATCCGGCCCTGGCGGCGCTCGTAGCCCTCCGCCCACTTCGAGAGCTTCAGCCGGCTGCCGCTCAACTTCGCCGCCTTGCCGTGCTCTGGACTCACCCGGTTCACGATCACGTGAACATGCGGGCACTTCGTGTCGCCATGCGCCACGATCAGCGCTTGGCGGTCCTCCAGGCCCAGCGCCTGGAGGCTCCCGGTGACGGCCCGGCCCATCTCCTGGCGGCTGGGCCTCTCGTCCTTCCCCCAGCTGAGCGAGTAGTGACAGAGCGGCTTGGTCAGCTTCCGGCCCGTCGCCTTCACTCCGGAAAGCCGCTTGAGCTCCGAAGCGTCCCGCGCCGTCGCCTCCATGATCCGCGCCGCCCGCATCGGGTCGTTGGTGGCGAGGTTCCGGGTCTCCGTCCACTCGACTCGCCGCACCCGCCGGGCCTCGGTTTCCACCTTCTTCTCCCTCTCCGCCCGGCGTCGCTCTCTCTCCTCGTCGTCTCCCTGCCCGCCGGCAGATCGCCCTGGACCGCGCCGCTCCTGCTCTTGCTGGCGCTCGCGGGCGCTCAGACTCCCTGCCTCGTCCCGCTCTCGCTCCTCCTCCTTCGCGCCGGACATCCCCGGCATTCGCTCTTCTTCTCTCTCCTCTCCGCCGCCTCCCCCGCCGCAGCAGTACCCGGCCACACCGCCGAATCCGCTGGTCGCCGCACCGATGGTTCCCACCATCACCCGCCTCCCTCGTCCAGGACCGTTTCCACCAGCGCCGCCGCCCGCTCCACCGCCGCCCGCAATCCGGGGTGAACCGCCCGGCCCGAGTGCATCGCCCTCACCATCTGGTTCAGGTTCACGCCGATGCGGTTCAGTTCCCGCCGGTCTTCCGCCGCCAGCCGCCGCTCCGGGGCCGCCCGCACCGGTCGCCGCAGGCCGCGGCGGCGCAAATAGGCGGCCACCGTCAGCCGGGCCCGGACCGCTTGCTCGGCCAGCGCCGCGGCCTCGGCCTCCGTGACCCGGACGTTGATCTGGCGGGTGCGGCGCTCGGCGGGATTCAGTCTGGGGCGGGCCATGGCGGCGGTCCTCCTCCGGGGCTGGGGGTCCAGGGGGATGGAAATTCCCCCCTGGCCAGTGGTTTATGAGTATCATAAACACATCTGGCGAATTAGAATACCATGCTCTTTCCCTCTTCTCTTCCTTAGTAGTACAAGTAGCCTATCTGTACCTGTGGGCTACAAAAGGGTCTTGTGCTAGTCTCGATGCATGAAAATCCTTCGCGTCCGCCTCGATGAGCAACTGGGGACGGGCCTGGATCGGCTCAAGACGGAACGGCACGTGAACGTCAGCTCCTGGGTCCGCTCCTTGATCCGCCCGGCCCTGGCCGAACAACTGAGCCTCACTCCGGGAGCCGTGGGGACGGCCCCGGAACCCACGCCACCAGCGGCCGCGCCCCCGGTCCCGCCGTCCGCTCCGCTCCCTGGGTGGAGACCCTGGAGTCTCGAAGATGGCTCCTGGGGCTCGCGCTTCGACGGGGACACCCGCGCGCTCCCCGATGACCTGGTGGGCCGGGTCATCGAGGTCACGACCAAGGGGGGAGACTCTTGGACCACCACCGTCGTCGAGGTCCTCCAGTGGGATGACAAGTACGTCCTGGTCCGCGACTCCGGGAAACCGGACCCGGCGTAGGGGTTGGACCGAGGCCGGGAGCAAGACACCCCCTGTGAGTCCGGACTTTCTTTCTCTTGGAGAGTTCAATTTGTTGGTCTCCGGTTCTCCTTGGCCTATGAAGCGCGCCGTAGCACCCGGATGGGGCGCGCAGGACTGGGCGGGTCTCTTCACTCGCGAAGCGTCTTGGGACCGCTCCAGGTCCGGGATTCCCCCTACAGTCGGTTTCCACAACTCAGACGCGACGGCACACCACTTGATATTCCTTGCTTAATAATTTACAATTGATTATATTGGATAAAATTATTTAAGGGGGTACGTATGAAGGAAATCCGCGTGGACGACTCAACCTACGAGAGATTGGGAAATCATGCTCAGCCATTCGAAACTGAGGATGATGTCATCAACCATGCTCTGGACGCCCTCGATCGACAGGTGGGAAATCCTGACTCAGCGAACGGCTCCGGGATGGATTCGGACAGGCGGATCGATCCGCTGCGTCTTCCTGACATGATGTTTACCAAGGTGTTAGACGCAACAGTCGGTGAGGAGATGGTCACACGGCCAAACTGGAACCGTCTGCTGCTGAGAATGGTTAAGCTGGCTAATGAGTCCGCTAAGAATTTCGATGGCCTCAGCCGGCTATTTCCGACGATCAAAATGGTTCGGGGGCGGAAGGTCGATCAAGGGTACCGCTACCTGTCCGACATCGAAGTATCGGTGCAGGGGCAGCCTGCTAACTCAGCCTGTCCAGCAATCGTGACGACTGCACGGAAACTTGGTATTGCTCTGGACATCGGTTTCATGTGGCGGGATAAGGAAGACGCTGAGCGCCCTGGAGACCGCGCCCGTATCCAGACGATCGGGAAATGAGGGGGACAACTCAGATGACCGTGGACACGCTCACCATCACACGGCAACTAGTCGATGCTGGGTTCGATCGGCCACAGGCGGAAGCCGTGGCCGACGTGCTCCGGGATACAAGCTCAGAGAACGCCACTCAGTCAGATTTGGGGCAAGCCATCGCGTCCCTTGCTACCCGATCTGACGTGTCCGAACTCAAGGCTGACCTTTACCGCGCCCTCTGGCTCCAGACCGGAGCTATTGTGGCCGCTGTCGCAGGACTCCTTGCCATCGTGGCGAGACTCCCATCCTCCTGAGGTAATTGCTCATGCACTATCTGTTCCTCCTGCCCCTCGTCTGCTGTGGGGATTCGGTTCCCGGACAAGGCACGGTAACGTACTTTACCGGGACTGAAACCGATCCGGCCTTGCGCCTCGCGAGCGCCGCGGATGCACTCCCGGTGGAACTCCTCGACGGTCACGTGGCTTCACAGTCCCCCCCTAAAAGCCTCTTTGCCTGACCGGTACGGTCGCGCCCGGATGGGGCGCGCAGGACTTAGCGGGTCTCTTCACTCGCGCCAGCGTCTGGGGACCGCTCCGGGTTGCGGAGGCCGTCCTGGTTCGTGACTCGGGCAAGAGATAAACTGGGGATGGGATGACCAACGAACAACTCCTGACCATCATTGTCTCACTGGGTGGCCTCATCCTGACCGTCGCCCTGGCCCTCGCGGCCCTCATCCTGGTCCAGGCCCGCGCCACTCGTTCTGAAGTGCGGGACATCCGCGAACGCATGGATGTCCAGATCGGGGAACTTCGGGAGCGGATGGCGCACCTGGAGGGCCTGCTGGAAGGTCTGCGGGAAGCCATCACCCGCCAGCCCGCCGCCTGAGCCCCTATCCGGGCAGATCCCAAGGATTACGAGATGGGCGGAGCCGTTGGAATTGCGATTTCTTTGGTGACGATCTGGATTTGGTGGCCCTACGGCGGGTTTTTCCTTGGTACCTCAATCGTACTCGGAATCGCCGACTGGTGGTCCTTTGGCATCATGCACAATGCGGCGCTGAGGGGGAGACGATTCTGGGACATCTCCATACGATCAGCACAAGCCGCTCCCGACTTCGCTACTTCAGTCAACATGGTAGCTTCTGTGGCTCAGACTGGCCTGCTGGTCTGGGGAATTATCCAGTCCGATGCGATCACTTGGTGGCAGGCACTGGTAGCCGTCTCCAGCCTGTCCATTCTGCTGATGTTCATACCAAAATTGATCGTCTTTCTACCCATCTTGGCGCTTGTCCTGGTGTTAATCCGGGCCTGTGGCTGAGGCCGGGAATTCCCCTCTCCCCTGTGGCCGATCCGGTCCTTGTCTAGGGTCGTATAATGTACTTTATCGTTCCCTGAAGCCCCCCCGATTGGAGACCGATCAATCGAGTGGAATCATCCGGCTCTTCGGCAACCGTCGCCGTTTCCTCCTCCGATCTCCCGCCCCCCGGCGGGCGCACTCCCGCCGCCAGCGGGTCCGTTCCGGCTCCCCGAATAGCCCCTCCTGCTTGTCCCCGATCCGGCTCAGTGGACGCTTGCAAAACACGCACCGTGGCACCGGGTCGCCCACAAAGGGCGCCACCGGTCCGGGCCTCGCGATCCGCCAGCGCTGCGGCGACCGTTCGCCCGTACGCCTCAGCCGCGACGCGCACCGCGGGCAAGCGTGGGCGAACTTGTTTCCCCGCCCGTCCTGGCGCTCGACGTAATCCGCTTCAACTCGAATTTCCGATCTCATTTCCACGCTCGCCGTCCCGCCTTCCTTCCCCCCGCCCAGCGGATGCTGCCGATCTTAGCGGATCGCCGAACCCGATCGGAAGGGAGAGTTCCCGGTGAAACTTCTCGACCGTCACCGGTTGGAATCTGTGCTTTTGCCTCACCACAGCCTTCCCTGCCTCTGGTATTTCCCGGCCGCCGTCAGCAACGGCGGCGGGAGCGGACGGAGAAACGCAAAGCCGCGCTGCCGCCAGACAGCGCCGCCCCGAAGTTGCCAGCGGCGGCTGATCTCCGCCAGCTCCAAAGATGGCACTTTCCCCCCCTTTCCGGGTGGGGCTGAACTGGCACTTTCCCCCCCTTTCCGGGTGGGGCTGAACTGGCACTTTCCCCCCCTTTCCGGGTGGGGGAAACCGCCGGCTGCCGCCAGTGAGTCCAGCACCAGAGCCGCCAGCCGTCCGCCGCAACCCCGCCGGCGACGTCGCCGGCGATCTCCCGGCCCTCGACTGGCGCAAACGCGCCGCCAGCGGGTCCGTTCGGGCCGCGAAAGCGGGCGAAATTCACCGGAGGACCCACATTCACTCTCTAAATCCTCAGATCCGGACCCCATCCAACCCCTAGAAGAAGACTGGCACTTTCCCCCTTCCTTCCCGTGGTTCTCATCGAGGCTCCGGAGCCGATCCCGGACGGACTGGCGCACCCATTCAAACTCCCAGATGATCTGCCCGACGCGCTGTCTGGTGAGGCCGTGCTTTGCCCCTACATGGGCCTGGGCCGCACCGAGAGCGACCCAGGCAGCGATCTCGACGTTGCGATTCCAGAGGTCTTGAGCGCACCCGTGCCAGCGCTTCACGGCGCGGCGGGATTGCGCCGTCGTCGAAGTGTCGAGCCACCAGGAGCGCTTCTGATAGCGGGGAGTGGATCGGCAAGAACGACCCAGCGCAGCGGGAGACGGCTGCTCCCGGACCAGGCCCTCCACAATGCGGGCGCGCCAATCGCGTGTTGTTTTGTCGGGGGATTTCTCGGTGCGCAGTTCCCGGCTGGGAAGCGGCGCAGCGTCAATCGGCAACCGGAGCGGATTACCGCTTGCCTTGTGTCGGGGTGTTCGAGTAGATTTCTCTTGCATTCGGCATTCGTTCTGCCGTTGCCGTCCACCTTGCAGCGTCAACTGCGAAGGCGTCCGGAAACCCCGCCATGATCGCCGGCGGGGTTTCTTGTTTCTGGACTGTTCTCACGATTTCGTCAGTTTCGCATGGAGATACGACACCCACAGAAAAGATGCCGCCGCGTTGCCGGAGCCGTGGGTAGATTGCGACGAAGCCCAGGGGCCTATACCTAACCCTTGGTCGGCCCGTTTCAGGCCAACATAGGCCCTCTAACGGGATTTTTTTCTCAGCGATCCGGCTCATGATCGCGCTCCCGCTCCGGACCCCGTCCCTGGTCGCGTTCTTGGCGGTCCCGCGCCCATCTGGCCTGCTCCCGCGCCTGCAACTCCTGACGCCACACCACGTCCTTCGCGTAATCGACGGCTCCTTTCATGGAGGACTGATAGCCCTGGGCCGCCCCTTGCTCGATCTTCCGGGCCGCGCTCGAGTGCGTCTGACCCAGTGCGGCCCGTTCCTGCTTGTGACGCGCCTTTATCTCGGTCCGCCAATCGCGCCAGAGTTGCGAGTCGCGGGTCAGCGCCGCCCGCAACTGGCCCAGACGGGAACCTTTCTCCCGCCAGCGCCGAATCCGCCGCCAGACGGTGGTTCCGGCTTGCTTCTCTGCCGCCTTCTCCTGTCGGTGCCGGTCGTAGAGTTCCCGCCATTCCTTCCCGGCCCGGGTGCTCAGCCCGCGCAGGTCCATCTCCCGGTCGTGTCCTATCCAGGAGTCCCGGGCTCCCCGTTCCTGGTTCTTCCACTCGGAGCGCTCCGCCGGCGACAGCCCGGCGGGGGTCTTGGCTCTGGGCACTTGAACCGAATGTCTCCGCTCCCGCTGCCAACGAGAGCGGGGGAGCCTCGGTTCCCTCCGCACCCGTTCCCCTCGGGCGCGCTTCTCGTTGTTCCAGACCCGATGCTGGCACCGAATCCGGCCCTGGCGGCGCTCGTAGCCCTCCGCCCACTTCGAGAGCTTCAGCCGGCTGCCGCTCAACTTCGCCGCCTTGCCGTGCTCTGGACTCACCCGGTTCACGATCACGTGAACATGCGGGCACTTCGTGTCGCCATGCGCCACGATCAGCGCTTGGCGGTCCTCCAGGCCCAGCGCCTGGAGGCTCCCGGTGACGGCCCGGCCCATCTCCTGGCGGCTGGGCCTCTCGTCCTTCCCCCAGCTGAGCGAGTAGTGACAGAGCGGCTTGGTCAGCTTCCGGCCCGTCGCCTTCACTCCGGAAAGCCGCTTGAGCTCCGAAGCGTCCCGCGCCGTCGCCTCCATGATCCGCGCCGCCCGCATCGGGTCGTTGGTGGCGAGGTTCCGGGTCTCCGTCCACTCGACTCGCCGCACCCGCCGGGCCTCGGTTTCCACCTTCTTCTCCCTCTCCGCCCGGCGTCGCTCTCTCTCCTCGTCGTCTCCCTGCCCGCCGGCAGATCGCCCTGGACCGCGCCGCTCCTGCTCTTGCTGGCGCTCGCGGGCGCTCAGACTCCCTGCCTCGTCCCGCTCTCGCTCCTCCTCCTTCGCGCCGGACATCCCCGGCATTCGCTCTTCTTCTCTCTCCTCTCCGCCGCCTCCCCCGCCGCAGCAGTACCCGGCCACACCGCCGAATCCGCTGGTCGCCGCACCGATGGTTCCCACCATCACCCGCCTCCCTCGTCCAGGACCGTTTCCACCAGCGCCGCCGCCCGCTCCACCGCCGCCCGCAATCCGGGGTGAACCGCCCGGCCCGAGTGCATCGCCCTCACCATCTGGTTCAGGTTCACGCCGATGCGGTTCAGTTCCCGCCGGTCTTCCGCCGCCAGCCGCCGCTCCGGGGCCGCCCGCACCGGTCGCCGCAGGCCGCGGCGGCGCAAATAGGCGGCCACCGTCAGCCGGGCCCGGACCGCTTGCTCGGCCAGCGCCGCGGCCTCGGCCTCCGTGACCCGGACGTTGATCTGGCGGGTGCGGCGCTCGGCGGGATTCAGTCTGGGGCGGGCCATGGCGGCGGTCCTCCTCCGGGGCTGGGGGTCCAGGGGGATGGAAATTCCCCCCTGGCCAGTGGTTTATGAGTATCATAAACACATCTGGCGAATTAGAATACCATGCTCTTTCCCTCTTCTCTTCCTTAGTAGTACAAGTAGCCTATCTGTACCTGTGGGCTACAAAAGGGTCTTGTGCTAGTCTCGATGCATGAAAATCCTTCGCGTCCGCCTCGATGAGCAACTGGGGACGGGCCTGGATCGGCTCAAGACGGAACGGCACGTGAACGTCAGCTCCTGGGTCCGCTCCTTGATCCGCCCGGCCCTGGCCGAACAACTGAGCCTCACTCCGGGAGCCGTGGGGACGGCCCCGGAACCCACGCCACCAGCGGCCGCGCCCCCGGTCCCGCCGTCCGCTCCGCTCCCTGGGTGGAGACCCTGGAGTCTCGAAGATGGCTCCTGGGGCTCGCGCTTCGACGGGGACACCCGCGCGCTCCCCGATGACCTGGTGGGCCGGGTCATCGAGGTCACGACCAAGGGGGGAGACTCTTGGACCACCACCGTCGTCGAGGTCCTCCAGTGGGATGACAAGTACGTCCTGGTCCGCGACTCCGGGAAACCGGACCCGGCGTAGGGGTTGGACCGAGGCCGGGAGCAAGACACCCCCTGTGAGTCCGGACTTTCTTTCTCTTGGAGAGTTCAATTTGTTGGTCTCCGGTTCTCCTTGGCCTATGAAGCGCGCCGTAGCACCCGGATGGGGCGCGCAGGACTGGGCGGGTCTCTTCACTCGCGAAGCGTCTTGGGACCGCTCCAGGTCCGGGATTCCCCCTACAGTCGGTTTCCACAACTCAGACGCGACGGCACACCACTTGATATTCCTTGCTTAATAATTTACAATTGATTATATTGGATAAAATTATTTAAGGGGGTACGTATGAAGGAAATCCGCGTGGACGACTCAACCTACGAGAGATTGGGAAATCATGCTCAGCCATTCGAAACTGAGGATGATGTCATCAACCATGCTCTGGACGCCCTCGATCGACAGGTGGGAAATCCTGACTCAGCGAACGGCTCCGGGATGGATTCGGACAGGCGGATCGATCCGCTGCGTCTTCCTGACATGATGTTTACCAAGGTGTTAGACGCAACAGTCGGTGAGGAGATGGTCACACGGCCAAACTGGAACCGTCTGCTGCTGAGAATGGTTAAGCTGGCTAATGAGTCCGCTAAGAATTTCGATGGCCTCAGCCGGCTATTTCCGACGATCAAAATGGTTCGGGGGCGGAAGGTCGATCAAGGGTACCGCTACCTGTCCGACATCGAAGTATCGGTGCAGGGGCAGCCTGCTAACTCAGCCTGTCCAGCAATCGTGACGACTGCACGGAAACTTGGTATTGCTCTGGACATCGGTTTCATGTGGCGGGATAAGGAAGACGCTGAGCGCCCTGGAGACCGCGCCCGTATCCAGACGATCGGGAAATGAGGGGGACAACTCAGATGACCGTGGACACGCTCACCATCACACGGCAACTAGTCGATGCTGGGTTCGATCGGCCACAGGCGGAAGCCGTGGCCGACGTGCTCCGGGATACAAGCTCAGAGAACGCCACTCAGTCAGATTTGGGGCAAGCCATCGCGTCCCTTGCTACCCGATCTGACGTGTCCGAACTCAAGGCTGACCTTTACCGCGCCCTCTGGCTCCAGACCGGAGCTATTGTGGCCGCTGTCGCAGGACTCCTTGCCATCGTGGCGAGACTCCCATCCTCCTGAGGTAATTGCTCATGCACTATCTGTTCCTCCTGCCCCTCGTCTGCTGTGGGGATTCGGTTCCCGGACAAGGCACGGTAACGTACTTTACCGGGACTGAAACCGATCCGGCCTTGCGCCTCGCGAGCGCCGCGGATGCACTCCCGGTGGAACTCCTCGACGGTCACGTGGCTTCACAGTCCCCCCCTAAAAGCCTCTTTGCCTGACCGGTACGGTCGCGCCCGGATGGGGCGCGCAGGACTTAGCGGGTCTCTTCACTCGCGCCAGCGTCTGGGGACCGCTCCGGGTTGCGGAGGCCGTCCTGGTTCGTGACTCGGGCAAGAGATAAACTGGGGATGGGATGACCAACGAACAACTCCTGACCATCATTGTCTCACTGGGTGGCCTCATCCTGACCGTCGCCCTGGCCCTCGCGGCCCTCATCCTGGTCCAGGCCCGCGCCACTCGTTCTGAAGTGCGGGACATCCGCGAACGCATGGATGTCCAGATCGGGGAACTTCGGGAGCGGATGGCGCACCTGGAGGGCCTGCTGGAAGGTCTGCGGGAAGCCATCACCCGCCAGCCCGCCGCCTGAGCCCCTATCCGGGCAGATCCCAAGGATTACGAGATGGGCGGAGCCGTTGGAATTGCGATTTCTTTGGTGACGATCTGGATTTGGTGGCCCTACGGCGGGTTTTTCCTTGGTACCTCAATCGTACTCGGAATCGCCGACTGGTGGTCCTTTGGCATCATGCACAATGCGGCGCTGAGGGGGAGACGATTCTGGGACATCTCCATACGATCAGCACAAGCCGCTCCCGACTTCGCTACTTCAGTCAACATGGTAGCTTCTGTGGCTCAGACTGGCCTGCTGGTCTGGGGAATTATCCAGTCCGATGCGATCACTTGGTGGCAGGCACTGGTAGCCGTCTCCAGCCTGTCCATTCTGCTGATGTTCATACCAAAATTGATCGTCTTTCTACCCATCTTGGCGCTTGTCCTGGTGTTAATCCGGGCCTGTGGCTGAGGCCGGGAATTCCCCTCTCCCCTGTGGCCGATCCGGTCCTTGTCTAGGGTCGTATAATGTACTTTATCGTTCCCTGAAGCCCCCCCGATTGGAGACCGATCAATCGAGTGGAATCATCCGGCTCTTCGGCAACCGTCGCCGTTTCCTCCTCCGATCTCCCGCCCCCCGGCGGGCGCACTCCCGCCGCCAGCGGGTCCGTTCCGGCTCCCCGAATAGCCCCTCCTGCTTGTCCCCGATCCGGCTCAGTGGACGCTTGCAAAACACGCACCGTGGCACCGGGTCGCCCACAAAGGGCGCCACCGGTCCGGGCCTCGCGATCCGCCAGCGCTGCGGCGACCGTTCGCCCGTACGCCTCAGCCGCGACGCGCACCGCGGGCAAGCGTGGGCGAACTTGTTTCCCCGCCCGTCCTGGCGCTCGACGTAATCCGCTTCAACTCGAATTTCCGATCTCATTTCCACGCTCGCCGTCCCGCCTTCCTTCCCCCCGCCCAGCGGATGCTGCCGATCTTAGCGGATCGCCGAACCCGATCGGAAGGGAGAGTTCCCGGTGAAACTTCTCGACCGTCACCGGTTGGAATCTGTGCTTTTGCCTCACCACAGCCTTCCCTGCCTCTGGTATTTCCCGGCCGCCGTCAGCAACGGCGGCGGGAGCGGACGGAGAAACGCAAAGCCGCGCTGCCGCCAGACAGCGCCGCCCCGAAGTTGCCAGCGGCGGCTGATCTCCGCCAGCTCCAAAGATGGCACTTTCCCCCCCTTTCCGGGTGGGGCTGAACTGGCACTTTCCCCCCCTTTCCGGGTGGGGCTGAACTGGCACTTTCCCCCCCTTTCCGGGTGGGGGAAACCGCCGGCTGCCGCCAGTGAGTCCAGCACCAGAGCCGCCAGCCGTCCGCCGCAACCCCGCCGGCGACGTCGCCGGCGATCTCCCGGCCCTCGACTGGCGCAAACGCGCCGCCAGCGGGTCCGTTCGGGCCGCGAAAGCGGGCGAAATTCACCGGAGGACCCACATTCACTCTCTAAATCCTCAGATCCGGACCCCATCCAACCCCTAGAAGAAGACTGGCACTTTCCCCCTTCCTTCCCGTGGTTCTCATCGAGGCTCCGGAGCCGATCCCGGACGGACTGGCGCACCCATTCAAACTCCCAGATGATCTGCCCGACGCGCTGTCTGGTGAGGCCGTGCTTTGCCCCTACATGGGCCTGGGCCGCACCGAGAGCGACCCAGGCAGCGATCTCGACGTTGCGATTCCAGAGGTCTTGAGCGCACCCGTGCCAGCGCTTCACGGCGCGGCGGGATTGCGCCGTCGTCGAAGTGTCGAGCCACCAGGAGCGCTTCTGATAGCGGGGAGTGGATCGGCAAGAACGACCCAGCGCAGCGGGAGACGGCTGCTCCCGGACCAGGCCCTCCACAATGCGGGCGCGCCAATCGCGTGTTGTTTTGTCGGGGGATTTCTCGGTGCGCAGTTCCCGGCTGGGAAGCGGCGCAGCGTCAATCGGCAACCGGAGCGGATTACCGCTTGCCTTGTGTCGGGGTGTTCGAGTAGATTTCTCTTGCATTCGGCATTCGTTCTGCCGTTGCCGTCCACCTTGCAGCGTCAACTGCGAAGGCGTCCGGAAACCCCGCCATGATCGCCGGCGGGGTTTCTTGTTTCTGGACTGTTCTCACGATTTCGTCAGTTTCGCATGGAGATACGACACCCACAGAAAAGATGCCGCCGCGTTGCCGGAGCCGTGGGTAGATTGCGACGAAGCCCAGGGGCCTATACCTAACCCTTGGTCGGCCCGTTTCAGGCCAACATAGGCCCTCTAACGGGATTTTTTTCTCAGCGATCCGGCTCATGATCGCGCTCCCGCTCCGGACCCCGTCCCTGGTCGCGTTCTTGGCGGTCCCGCGCCCATCTGGCCTGCTCCCGCGCCTGCAACTCCTGACGCCACACCACGTCCTTCGCGTAATCGACGGCTCCTTTCATGGAGGACTGATAGCCCTGGGCCGCCCCTTGCTCGATCTTCCGGGCCGCGCTCGAGTGCGTCTGACCCAGTGCGGCCCGTTCCTGCTTGTGACGCGCCTTTATCTCGGTCCGCCAATCGCGCCAGAGTTGCGAGTCGCGGGTCAGCGCCGCCCGCAACTGGCCCAGACGGGAACCTTTCTCCCGCCAGCGCCGAATCCGCCGCCAGACGGTGGTTCCGGCTTGCTTCTCTGCCGCCTTCTCCTGTCGGTGCCGGTCGTAGAGTTCCCGCCATTCCTTCCCGGCCCGGGTGCTCAGCCCGCGCAGGTCCATCTCCCGGTCGTGTCCTATCCAGGAGTCCCGGGCTCCCCGTTCCTGGTTCTTCCACTCGGAGCGCTCCGCCGGCGACAGCCCGGCGGGGGTCTTGGCTCTGGGCACTTGAACCGAATGTCTCCGCTCCCGCTGCCAACGAGAGCGGGGGAGCCTCGGTTCCCTCCGCACCCGTTCCCCTCGGGCGCGCTTCTCGTTGTTCCAGACCCGATGCTGGCACCGAATCCGGCCCTGGCGGCGCTCGTAGCCCTCCGCCCACTTCGAGAGCTTCAGCCGGCTGCCGCTCAACTTCGCCGCCTTGCCGTGCTCTGGACTCACCCGGTTCACGATCACGTGAACATGCGGGCACTTCGTGTCGCCATGCGCCACGATCAGCGCTTGGCGGTCCTCCAGGCCCAGCGCCTGGAGGCTCCCGGTGACGGCCCGGCCCATCTCCTGGCGGCTGGGCCTCTCGTCCTTCCCCCAGCTGAGCGAGTAGTGACAGAGCGGCTTGGTCAGCTTCCGGCCCGTCGCCTTCACTCCGGAAAGCCGCTTGAGCTCCGAAGCGTCCCGCGCCGTCGCCTCCATGATCCGCGCCGCCCGCATCGGGTCGTTGGTGGCGAGGTTCCGGGTCTCCGTCCACTCGACTCGCCGCACCCGCCGGGCCTCGGTTTCCACCTTCTTCTCCCTCTCCGCCCGGCGTCGCTCTCTCTCCTCGTCGTCTCCCTGCCCGCCGGCAGATCGCCCTGGACCGCGCCGCTCCTGCTCTTGCTGGCGCTCGCGGGCGCTCAGACTCCCTGCCTCGTCCCGCTCTCGCTCCTCCTCCTTCGCGCCGGACATCCCCGGCATTCGCTCTTCTTCTCTCTCCTCTCCGCCGCCTCCCCCGCCGCAGCAGTACCCGGCCACACCGCCGAATCCGCTGGTCGCCGCACCGATGGTTCCCACCATCACCCGCCTCCCTCGTCCAGGACCGTTTCCACCAGCGCCGCCGCCCGCTCCACCGCCGCCCGCAATCCGGGGTGAACCGCCCGGCCCGAGTGCATCGCCCTCACCATCTGGTTCAGGTTCACGCCGATGCGGTTCAGTTCCCGCCGGTCTTCCGCCGCCAGCCGCCGCTCCGGGGCCGCCCGCACCGGTCGCCGCAGGCCGCGGCGGCGCAAATAGGCGGCCACCGTCAGCCGGGCCCGGACCGCTTGCTCGGCCAGCGCCGCGGCCTCGGCCTCCGTGACCCGGACGTTGATCTGGCGGGTGCGGCGCTCGGCGGGATTCAGTCTGGGGCGGGCCATGGCGGCGGTCCTCCTCCGGGGCTGGGGGTCCAGGGGGATGGAAATTCCCCCCTGGCCAGTGGTTTATGAGTATCATAAACACATCTGGCGAATTAGAATACCATGCTCTTTCCCTCTTCTCTTCCTTAGTAGTACAAGTAGCCTATCTGTACCTGTGGGCTACAAAAGGGTCTTGTGCTAGTCTCGATGCATGAAAATCCTTCGCGTCCGCCTCGATGAGCAACTGGGGACGGGCCTGGATCGGCTCAAGACGGAACGGCACGTGAACGTCAGCTCCTGGGTCCGCTCCTTGATCCGCCCGGCCCTGGCCGAACAACTGAGCCTCACTCCGGGAGCCGTGGGGACGGCCCCGGAACCCACGCCACCAGCGGCCGCGCCCCCGGTCCCGCCGTCCGCTCCGCTCCCTGGGTGGAGACCCTGGAGTCTCGAAGATGGCTCCTGGGGCTCGCGCTTCGACGGGGACACCCGCGCGCTCCCCGATGACCTGGTGGGCCGGGTCATCGAGGTCACGACCAAGGGGGGAGACTCTTGGACCACCACCGTCGTCGAGGTCCTCCAGTGGGATGACAAGTACGTCCTGGTCCGCGACTCCGGGAAACCGGACCCGGCGTAGGGGTTGGACCGAGGCCGGGAGCAAGACACCCCCTGTGAGTCCGGACTTTCTTTCTCTTGGAGAGTTCAATTTGTTGGTCTCCGGTTCTCCTTGGCCTATGAAGCGCGCCGTAGCACCCGGATGGGGCGCGCAGGACTGGGCGGGTCTCTTCACTCGCGAAGCGTCTTGGGACCGCTCCAGGTCCGGGATTCCCCCTACAGTCGGTTTCCACAACTCAGACGCGACGGCACACCACTTGATATTCCTTGCTTAATAATTTACAATTGATTATATTGGATAAAATTATTTAAGGGGGTACGTATGAAGGAAATCCGCGTGGACGACTCAACCTACGAGAGATTGGGAAATCATGCTCAGCCATTCGAAACTGAGGATGATGTCATCAACCATGCTCTGGACGCCCTCGATCGACAGGTGGGAAATCCTGACTCAGCGAACGGCTCCGGGATGGATTCGGACAGGCGGATCGATCCGCTGCGTCTTCCTGACATGATGTTTACCAAGGTGTTAGACGCAACAGTCGGTGAGGAGATGGTCACACGGCCAAACTGGAACCGTCTGCTGCTGAGAATGGTTAAGCTGGCTAATGAGTCCGCTAAGAATTTCGATGGCCTCAGCCGGCTATTTCCGACGATCAAAATGGTTCGGGGGCGGAAGGTCGATCAAGGGTACCGCTACCTGTCCGACATCGAAGTATCGGTGCAGGGGCAGCCTGCTAACTCAGCCTGTCCAGCAATCGTGACGACTGCACGGAAACTTGGTATTGCTCTGGACATCGGTTTCATGTGGCGGGATAAGGAAGACGCTGAGCGCCCTGGAGACCGCGCCCGTATCCAGACGATCGGGAAATGAGGGGGACAACTCAGATGACCGTGGACACGCTCACCATCACACGGCAACTAGTCGATGCTGGGTTCGATCGGCCACAGGCGGAAGCCGTGGCCGACGTGCTCCGGGATACAAGCTCAGAGAACGCCACTCAGTCAGATTTGGGGCAAGCCATCGCGTCCCTTGCTACCCGATCTGACGTGTCCGAACTCAAGGCTGACCTTTACCGCGCCCTCTGGCTCCAGACCGGAGCTATTGTGGCCGCTGTCGCAGGACTCCTTGCCATCGTGGCGAGACTCCCATCCTCCTGAGGTAATTGCTCATGCACTATCTGTTCCTCCTGCCCCTCGTCTGCTGTGGGGATTCGGTTCCCGGACAAGGCACGGTAACGTACTTTACCGGGACTGAAACCGATCCGGCCTTGCGCCTCGCGAGCGCCGCGGATGCACTCCCGGTGGAACTCCTCGACGGTCACGTGGCTTCACAGTCCCCCCCTAAAAGCCTCTTTGCCTGACCGGTACGGTCGCGCCCGGATGGGGCGCGCAGGACTTAGCGGGTCTCTTCACTCGCGCCAGCGTCTGGGGACCGCTCCGGGTTGCGGAGGCCGTCCTGGTTCGTGACTCGGGCAAGAGATAAACTGGGGATGGGATGACCAACGAACAACTCCTGACCATCATTGTCTCACTGGGTGGCCTCATCCTGACCGTCGCCCTGGCCCTCGCGGCCCTCATCCTGGTCCAGGCCCGCGCCACTCGTTCTGAAGTGCGGGACATCCGCGAACGCATGGATGTCCAGATCGGGGAACTTCGGGAGCGGATGGCGCACCTGGAGGGCCTGCTGGAAGGTCTGCGGGAAGCCATCACCCGCCAGCCCGCCGCCTGAGCCCCTATCCGGGCAGATCCCAAGGATTACGAGATGGGCGGAGCCGTTGGAATTGCGATTTCTTTGGTGACGATCTGGATTTGGTGGCCCTACGGCGGGTTTTTCCTTGGTACCTCAATCGTACTCGGAATCGCCGACTGGTGGTCCTTTGGCATCATGCACAATGCGGCGCTGAGGGGGAGACGATTCTGGGACATCTCCATACGATCAGCACAAGCCGCTCCCGACTTCGCTACTTCAGTCAACATGGTAGCTTCTGTGGCTCAGACTGGCCTGCTGGTCTGGGGAATTATCCAGTCCGATGCGATCACTTGGTGGCAGGCACTGGTAGCCGTCTCCAGCCTGTCCATTCTGCTGATGTTCATACCAAAATTGATCGTCTTTCTACCCATCTTGGCGCTTGTCCTGGTGTTAATCCGGGCCTGTGGCTGAGGCCGGGAATTCCCCTCTCCCCTGTGGCCGATCCGGTCCTTGTCTAGGGTCGTATAATGTACTTTATCGTTCCCTGAAGCCCCCCCGATTGGAGACCGATCAATCGAGTGGAATCATCCGGCTCTTCGGCAACCGTCGCCGTTTCCTCCTCCGATCTCCCGCCCCCCGGCGGGCGCACTCCCGCCGCCAGCGGGTCCGTTCCGGCTCCCCGAATAGCCCCTCCTGCTTGTCCCCGATCCGGCTCAGTGGACGCTTGCAAAACACGCACCGTGGCACCGGGTCGCCCACAAAGGGCGCCACCGGTCCGGGCCTCGCGATCCGCCAGCGCTGCGGCGACCGTTCGCCCGTACGCCTCAGCCGCGACGCGCACCGCGGGCAAGCGTGGGCGAACTTGTTTCCCCGCCCGTCCTGGCGCTCGACGTAATCCGCTTCAACTCGAATTTCCGATCTCATTTCCACGCTCGCCGTCCCGCCTTCCTTCCCCCCGCCCAGCGGATGCTGCCGATCTTAGCGGATCGCCGAACCCGATCGGAAGGGAGAGTTCCCGGTGAAACTTCTCGACCGTCACCGGTTGGAATCTGTGCTTTTGCCTCACCACAGCCTTCCCTGCCTCTGGTATTTCCCGGCCGCCGTCAGCAACGGCGGCGGGAGCGGACGGAGAAACGCAAAGCCGCGCTGCCGCCAGACAGCGCCGCCCCGAAGTTGCCAGCGGCGGCTGATCTCCGCCAGCTCCAAAGATGGCACTTTCCCCCCCTTTCCGGGTGGGGCTGAACTGGCACTTTCCCCCCCTTTCCGGGTGGGGCTGAACTGGCACTTTCCCCCCCTTTCCGGGTGGGGGAAACCGCCGGCTGCCGCCAGTGAGTCCAGCACCAGAGCCGCCAGCCGTCCGCCGCAACCCCGCCGGCGACGTCGCCGGCGATCTCCCGGCCCTCGACTGGCGCAAACGCGCCGCCAGCGGGTCCGTTCGGGCCGCGAAAGCGGGCGAAATTCACCGGAGGACCCACATTCACTCTCTAAATCCTCAGATCCGGACCCCATCCAACCCCTAGAAGAAGACTGGCACTTTCCCCCTTCCTTCCCGTGGTTCTCATCGAGGCTCCGGAGCCGATCCCGGACGGACTGGCGCACCCATTCAAACTCCCAGATGATCTGCCCGACGCGCTGTCTGGTGAGGCCGTGCTTTGCCCCTACATGGGCCTGGGCCGCACCGAGAGCGACCCAGGCAGCGATCTCGACGTTGCGATTCCAGAGGTCTTGAGCGCACCCGTGCCAGCGCTTCACGGCGCGGCGGGATTGCGCCGTCGTCGAAGTGTCGAGCCACCAGGAGCGCTTCTGATAGCGGGGAGTGGATCGGCAAGAACGACCCAGCGCAGCGGGAGACGGCTGCTCCCGGACCAGGCCCTCCACAATGCGGGCGCGCCAATCGCGTGTTGTTTTGTCGGGGGATTTCTCGGTGCGCAGTTCCCGGCTGGGAAGCGGCGCAGCGTCAATCGGCAACCGGAGCGGATTACCGCTTGCCTTGTGTCGGGGTGTTCGAGTAGATTTCTCTTGCATTCGGCATTCGTTCTGCCGTTGCCGTCCACCTTGCAGCGTCAACTGCGAAGGCGTCCGGAAACCCCGCCATGATCGCCGGCGGGGTTTCTTGTTTCTGGACTGTTCTCACGATTTCGTCAGTTTCGCATGGAGATACGACACCCACAGAAAAGATGCCGCCGCGTTGCCGGAGCCGTGGGTAGATTGCGACGAAGCCCAGGGGCCTATACCTAACCCTTGGTCGGCCCGTTTCAGGCCAACATAGGCCCTCTAACGGGATTTTTTTCTCAGCGATCCGGCTCATGATCGCGCTCCCGCTCCGGACCCCGTCCCTGGTCGCGTTCTTGGCGGTCCCGCGCCCATCTGGCCTGCTCCCGCGCCTGCAACTCCTGACGCCACACCACGTCCTTCGCGTAATCGACGGCTCCTTTCATGGAGGACTGATAGCCCTGGGCCGCCCCTTGCTCGATCTTCCGGGCCGCGCTCGAGTGCGTCTGACCCAGTGCGGCCCGTTCCTGCTTGTGACGCGCCTTTATCTCGGTCCGCCAATCGCGCCAGAGTTGCGAGTCGCGGGTCAGCGCCGCCCGCAACTGGCCCAGACGGGAACCTTTCTCCCGCCAGCGCCGAATCCGCCGCCAGACGGTGGTTCCGGCTTGCTTCTCTGCCGCCTTCTCCTGTCGGTGCCGGTCGTAGAGTTCCCGCCATTCCTTCCCGGCCCGGGTGCTCAGCCCGCGCAGGTCCATCTCCCGGTCGTGTCCTATCCAGGAGTCCCGGGCTCCCCGTTCCTGGTTCTTCCACTCGGAGCGCTCCGCCGGCGACAGCCCGGCGGGGGTCTTGGCTCTGGGCACTTGAACCGAATGTCTCCGCTCCCGCTGCCAACGAGAGCGGGGGAGCCTCGGTTCCCTCCGCACCCGTTCCCCTCGGGCGCGCTTCTCGTTGTTCCAGACCCGATGCTGGCACCGAATCCGGCCCTGGCGGCGCTCGTAGCCCTCCGCCCACTTCGAGAGCTTCAGCCGGCTGCCGCTCAACTTCGCCGCCTTGCCGTGCTCTGGACTCACCCGGTTCACGATCACGTGAACATGCGGGCACTTCGTGTCGCCATGCGCCACGATCAGCGCTTGGCGGTCCTCCAGGCCCAGCGCCTGGAGGCTCCCGGTGACGGCCCGGCCCATCTCCTGGCGGCTGGGCCTCTCGTCCTTCCCCCAGCTGAGCGAGTAGTGACAGAGCGGCTTGGTCAGCTTCCGGCCCGTCGCCTTCACTCCGGAAAGCCGCTTGAGCTCCGAAGCGTCCCGCGCCGTCGCCTCCATGATCCGCGCCGCCCGCATCGGGTCGTTGGTGGCGAGGTTCCGGGTCTCCGTCCACTCGACTCGCCGCACCCGCCGGGCCTCGGTTTCCACCTTCTTCTCCCTCTCCGCCCGGCGTCGCTCTCTCTCCTCGTCGTCTCCCTGCCCGCCGGCAGATCGCCCTGGACCGCGCCGCTCCTGCTCTTGCTGGCGCTCGCGGGCGCTCAGACTCCCTGCCTCGTCCCGCTCTCGCTCCTCCTCCTTCGCGCCGGACATCCCCGGCATTCGCTCTTCTTCTCTCTCCTCTCCGCCGCCTCCCCCGCCGCAGCAGTACCCGGCCACACCGCCGAATCCGCTGGTCGCCGCACCGATGGTTCCCACCATCACCCGCCTCCCTCGTCCAGGACCGTTTCCACCAGCGCCGCCGCCCGCTCCACCGCCGCCCGCAATCCGGGGTGAACCGCCCGGCCCGAGTGCATCGCCCTCACCATCTGGTTCAGGTTCACGCCGATGCGGTTCAGTTCCCGCCGGTCTTCCGCCGCCAGCCGCCGCTCCGGGGCCGCCCGCACCGGTCGCCGCAGGCCGCGGCGGCGCAAATAGGCGGCCACCGTCAGCCGGGCCCGGACCGCTTGCTCGGCCAGCGCCGCGGCCTCGGCCTCCGTGACCCGGACGTTGATCTGGCGGGTGCGGCGCTCGGCGGGATTCAGTCTGGGGCGGGCCATGGCGGCGGTCCTCCTCCGGGGCTGGGGGTCCAGGGGGATGGAAATTCCCCCCTGGCCAGTGGTTTATGAGTATCATAAACACATCTGGCGAATTAGAATACCATGCTCTTTCCCTCTTCTCTTCCTTAGTAGTACAAGTAGCCTATCTGTAC
>CBDHFO010000014.1:0-23028 GCA_965262645.1 Candidatus Marinacidobacterium sp. | reverse complement strand
CCGGCTGGCCTCCTCGTTGATTGCCCACGGAAGGGGAGAGAGCCTGCGTCTCACACCCTCCCGTCACCTGCTGGGTCCGACGTCTCGGCCGCGATCGAGCCGTTGGCGCTCCTGGTGCCTCGCGATCTCCGCCGCCCTCTCGGCCGCCGCCCGCCTCCGCTGCTCCGCTTGCGCTGCCTCCCTCTCGGCGGCCAGGCGCTCCGAGCGGGCCAACACCTCCTCCTGCTCCCGCCGCTGCCTCTGGACCTCCGGCTCGCCCCCGACCTCCCGCGCCTGAACCAGCACCGACTCTGCCATCTGCTCGGTCATGTCCGGGTGACGCAGGGCCAGCTCCACCCGCTCCGCTGCCCATCTCTCCGGGAGCCGCAACGATTTCCGGTAACGCTCGCCCGCCGGTCTCGCGATCTCCCCCGCCGCCTTGTGGTGCAGTTTTGCCAGCTCCGCCCGCTCGCGCTTGTGATACCGCTCCAGATCCTCCCGCCACCGCCGGAGTGCCTCCGGTCGCCCTCGCAGGTGCGCGGTGAGCTCTCGCAACGGCTTCCGCCCCTCGCGCCACATCCGCAAGCGCCCCCACCGGCCGCGCCAGGTTTCCGCCAGCCGCGCCTGCCCCTGGTCCTGCCGGGCGTAGAGCTCGCTCCACTCCCGCCCGCACCGGCGCTCCAGTTCCCCGAGCTTCCTCTCCTGCCACGTCCCCCACATCGAGTCTTCCTGCCACCGCAGCCACGCCACCTTCCGCCGCTCCTCCAGATCGCGCCCGGGGGGGATCGTTTTCCGAGGCTCCCGATCCGAGTGCATCCTCTCACGCCGGTACCGGCCCGTGGGAAGCGATTCCCGGTCACGCACCCACTCACCCCGCCACCGCTCCGCGTTGTTCTTGACCCGCTCCTCGCACCGGATCCGGCCCTGCCGGCGTTCGTACTCCTCCGCCCACTTCGAGAGGAGGAGCTTGCTCCGGCCCACGTGCGCCGCCTTCCCGGTCTCCACGTCGACCCGGTTCACGATCACGTGCACGTGTCTGTGTGCCTTGTCGTTGTGAGCCACGATCAGCGCCTGGTGCTTCTCGAGCCCCAGCGTCTTCAGACTCTCGTCCACGGCCCTGCTCATCTCCTCGCGACCAGGCTCCTCGTCCTGGGCCCAGTTGAGCGAGTAGTGGCAGACCGGCTTCGCCAGCTTCCGGCCGGCCGCCGAGCCCCCGGCCAGACGCTTGAGGTCCGGGGCCGCCTCCGCGGTGGCCGCCATCACCGCGGCCGCCCGGTCTCCCCGGCTCGTCGGCAGGTTCCGGGTGTCGGTCCACTCCACCCGCTCGGAGGTCTCGGGCTGGGGCTCCCCCTCCAGCCGCGCGTCATGCAGACAGTACGCTGCGACGCCGGTGAACGAGCCGCCGAGGCCGGCCACCCTGGCGACCATCAGAGCTCCCCGGCCACGAGGGCCTCCACGAGCTCGCCGACGCGCTCCACCGCCTCGCGGGTCCCGGCCGGAACCACGGCGGCTCCGGTGTTCAGGGACCGGGCAACCTGATTCAGGTTGACCCCGATGCGGACGAGCTCCCGGAACTCGGCCGTACCCAGCCGGCGCGCGGGCTGGGCCCGCTGCACCGGCTCGCCCAGCGATCGGCGGCGCATGTAGGTGGCCGTGGTCAGCCGGATGGCTCCGGCTCGCTCGGCGATCGCGGAGAGCTCGGCCGCCGTGACGCGCACGCCGATCGTGCGCGTCCTCCGCTCCCCGGCTTCCAGACGGGGACGGGCCATGCGATCACCTCCCGGTGAGAGCAGGCAGGGGGGGGTCCGGGGGGTATGACCCCTTGGCGAGTAGGTTAATGCAATGCATTAACTCATCTCGCTCCTCTATCGCAGTTGCAGTCGTGTCCTCACCGTATAGTGTGCCTTGCCAAGCCACTCAGCAAGGGTTCGGTCGCTGGCTGCTGCCAAGAGGGGTTTCCGGATGGCCTACAGCCCATCTGCTCTGGCCATCTGCTCCAGAGATCGAAGCGCTGAGGGCCACACTCTCCTCCTACGGTGAAAACTGCTGTCAGAGAGAGGCGACGGCGGCGAGCTCGCGACCCCCTAGGGGAGCACCGCCGCCCGGCGTCTCCCCCCTCCTCCTGTCGGAGTGGGGGTGGAGACGGGGGTCTTTTGGTACCCTATAACGACTTGAGGGAGTTTTTCACCCCCGGTTGCACATCTCATCACCCCCGGTTGCACATATCATCACCCCCGGTTGCACATATCATTTCCCGGGTTGCGTAGGTCCTCGGATCGCCTCGGCCGCGGCCTCGGGGACGATCAACCAGCCGACCCGACCGTCCGGGGTGGACGCTTTGCGGTCCACGATCTCGACTCCCGACAGGTCCTCCCAGTGCCCGTCAGCCTTCGGCCTGCCTTCCTTCCGTGCCCGATCCACGGTACCGAACGCAAGCCGGTCCCGGTCGTCGGTCGTCAGGACGGGGTAGTTCCGGGGATCGGTGCTCCACAGGTGGACGCGCCGGTTATGGGGGTGAGGCCGCCGGGTGATGCCCGGACGCCAAGCGACGCTGTGCGCCGCGATGTATGCCCGGAACCTCGGCCCGGACACCAGCCGCAGCCGTGCGAGCTCCAGCCGGTCGATCACCGGGCCATGAGCCGCTCCTGCGGGCAACTTCACCTCGAAGATGACCTCCCGGTCTAGGTACCCGGGGCGGTAGTCGGCGGGGGGGATCCGCCACACCGCGAGAGCCCGCCACAGGTCGCCGTTGGGAAGGGGGAGCCAGAGATCGTTGGCGCGGAGCGCGGCCGTCCGGACGCGCTCCCAGTCGCCGCTCCGGACGGCCGTCGAGCTAGGCCGCCAAGTCGGTCCGAACAGGAAGTCGCGAAGCTGCCGGACGGTCGTGACAAGCATCCCTCGGCTTTCCCGGAGGTGGTAGGGGGTCAGGATGCACGCGGCGATGTAGACAGCCAGGTCGAGGGGTGCCCCGCGACCTCGGGTCGTGGTGGGGATGCCGTAGGCGTCCACCAGCTCAAGCAGGGGGACGCGCGGCCCTTCCGGTGCCGGGAGCAGGGGGAGCTGCGCGTCCGGCACCTCGCGATCGGCGGCGATGAGCCCGCCGAAGGCAAGCCGTCCGGCCACTCGCGCTGGATGCTCCCGGACCGAGGTCACAGCGGGCAGGATCGGATCGAGCCGCGTCTCCGCCCGGGCCAAAGGCAAGCCGTCCGGCTCCGGGTGACCCGTACCCCTCGGCGGATCGGCCTCCGCGCTCTCAGGGGCTCTCAAGGGCCTCTCTCCGGCCGATTCCGCCTGCTGCTGGGCCTCCTTTCGCTCCGCCTGCGCCTGCAACCGGGCTAGCAGGGCATCGAGGCGCTCGTCTCCCGTGGTCTCCGGGGTGCTCGCGGTGGTGTCCTCACCTCGACCGTCCTGTCTATCTCTCGGGGTTCCGGTAGCTTGATCGCTCACGGCGAACTCCTGTCGCTGTGACGTGACCTCGGGGAGCGACCACTCCCGCGACGGTCGTAAGGCTCCGCCCGCTCGAACGGTCGGAGCCTTCGTCGTGATGGTGCTACACGGGACGGTCCAGTTTCTCCTTCAGCCACTCCAGAGCCTTTTTCTGGTCAGCTCGAGTTGCGCGCCGAAGTTGGCCCATAAGCCACGTCCAGCTTGGCGGTTCTTGCACTAGGTTCTTAGCACCCTGATTGCAGTCACTACACAGTGCCCTAAGATTGCTGGGCCTGTCCATGGTGCAACCCCACTGCCCAAACTGAAAACTACTCGGAATTGGGGCAGATCCGGGGGCAGCGGCCGGCGAGCTCAAGGACGGTTCCAGGCATGGCGGGGCTTTCCGGCCGGAATGGAGAGTTTGGACCCTCTCCATCGCCCCAATCAGCCCCGGATTGCGAACGTCCCGAGCGTTACCGGCTCCTCGAAATCAGCCGCCGTCACTTCCCGAGCCAGCGCACCGGGCCACCGCTAGGGATGGGCTGGACACCCCCCGGAGATCGTCGCGTTCTCGGGCCTCTCAGAGCTTCTTAGGAACCGTGGAATCGCCTCCAAGGCCTTTCGGGGCTCCGAGAGTGCTTTCTCCCGGGAAACGGCGGCTGCCGCGTATCGTCTGCATGGAGGGACGTGTCTCTTCCGAAAAGAGGGGAGAGCGACAGGATTCTATCGATTCACAGATCGAGCTCACGTAGAAGCTCGTCGACACTCATTTTGTGATGCCGAGCGACGCTCTTCAGAATGCTCGACAACGTCTTGATCTTGATGGGGCTGTGCCGGGGGATTACTTCGTGATGTTCGCCGTTGATCTGCGTCGTGATCCGTACATGAGAACCTCGTTGTCGCGTATCTTCATAACCCAAGCGGCGAAGCGAGGCTTGCAGCTTCGCACCGCTCACGTTGCGGGGCAACTTCACGCGGTAAGCACCTCATCGCGCACGAAGTGCAGCCGAATGAGCTTCGGGCGCGGCAGGGTGTCGTCGAAGTAGCAACTGACAGCTTCCTTCACGTTGCTCCGGATTTCTTCGAGCGAATTGCCCTGAGTATGGATTCCGTATCCCAGCGCACTAGCCGAAAATCCGCCGTCCATTTCGTCTTCGGTGACCGCGAAGATGATTTCTGTCATCGCGTAGCCTCCGCGTGTTCAATGCCCCAATATGTCTGCCAAAAACCCGTCCGTGGAATTATCTACAATCAATCGAGGGCCAACAACCGCTTGCCATCGGTCATGGACATCGAACCGCGCTCGACGCGTCAGCCGCAGCATCGTGGAGCAGATCTCGGGCGAGGCCTCCGATCCCCGGCGGGCTCGTGGGCCCGCTTCCCCGAGCGCGAGCTCTAGGAACTCCCGCTTGAGTCGTAGTGGAGGCCTTCCCCAGAACCTCCTAGGGCGAAGGTCGGGATGCCGCACCGACCACTCACACCCCTCGATCACAGCGCCGCCGACGATGCCTTTGCCCCGCCACCCGGCACGCCTACCTTGCGGCCCGCTCGGAAGAAGGTCGCTCGCTCGCAACCCGCCGCGTCGCCGGACCGAGGCCGCGCGCCTCGAGCATCTTCCGCCAGGCGATGACGTGGGCCCGGCGGACGCGCGGCAGCTCGCCGAAGCGGCGGACCCCGGGCAGCGACATGAACTCCCCGACATCGCGCCCGTACGCCCGCCGGGTGTTCGGGTTGTCTACGTTGGCGAGCCACTCGGTCGCCGCCGGCACATCAGCCAGCTGCTGGAACTCGGCCGCCGAGATCAGCCGGCGGCCGACGTCGCCCCGGACCGTCAGTTCAGTCGACGTTTGCCCCGTGCCCGCGGGGTGCACTTCGGGAGAGTCCATGCCCGATCTTACTACCGATAATGTATTTTATCAATAGTGCAGTTCCGGGAATTCCCCGAGCCCGCCGCTACCGCCCTCGGACAGGACTTCCGCGACCCGCGGACGGTCGCGGCACGCGCAAGACCCGACTCGCGCTTCAGGAGCTCGTGGATCCGCCCGATGTTGCCCTTGGCGATCGCCGCGCGGAGATCGTCCAGCCGACCGGTCCGTGCCGCTCGCGCTGCTGGCTCTTTGCGTCGGCGCCAGTCGAAGCGGTCAGTCCTATCGAATCACACTACTCAGTGGCAACGAAGTGATGCGCCAGATGTGGCCCCAAGGCCCCCGGGCACCGAGCCCGGGGGCGGGCCGAAAGGCCGGCGCCCGGGTCGAGCTACCCGGTCCCGGTTCGATGGGCTAGCCCATCACAAGTCCGAGCCCGGGAATCGACTCCATGATGTTGGCGCCGCACGCTCGGCCGGTGAGGGTGATGGCGGGTAACCCAGACGCATCGTTCACCGTCTCGAGCTCCACATCGAGCGCGCATGACCCCCTGCGACCGTCATCTGTGACCCAGCGAACCGTACCGTCCACTGTGCCGCTGATTCCGAACACGAACTCTGTCGAGATTGACAGCTCGATCGTCATCTCCACCTCGGGCGCGCCGTCCAGGGTGAAGGTGATCCCGCTCGTCTCGTGCCTTTCGATGCAACCCGAGTGAACGAGGGTCACCGCGGTCCTCACGCCGGCGCCGTCGTCGTTCGGGTCTCCGACAGGGCTGAACTGCGCGCGCGCGCTCACTCTAACCGTTCCACCCATGGTGCACGGGACGGTCAGCTGCATGCCGCCGCCAGGGAGCTGGGTCACACTGCCGGGGTCCAGCTCCAGGCCTTGTCTCATCGCAACCTCGAGGAGCACGAGGGCCTCCGCCCCTGTCAGCGAGTCTTCGGGCTCCGTCGAGCTACCGCCGCAAGATGCCACGGCCACTCCGACACCGAGAATCAATCCTGCTCGAATGCACCGCATGGAAACGTCCCCCTTTTCTGGTCATGGCGTGGCTCGGGAGCGTCATGTCCCGAGCCGATCCCGGTCGTTTCCTGAAGCAACCCTGGTGATGGATTGCCCCGTCCATGACCGACAGTGCGTCGTCGCCTCCAGCATGCCCCGCACCGAACGCAGCCGGACGCTACCAAGATAACACTGCCGGATCCAGGCAGGATCCGGCCGACCGCAGATCGATGTATCGGAAACGGGCAAGCTGCACGTGGCAGCGAGGCGTGGGTCAACACGGAGCGTCGAATGCCTCGATCTGGCACCCTCCAGAGGGAGGACCAGGGGAACGATCTCGTCGAGTGAATCGATCACGGCATCAGCCATGGTCGGTCTGGGCCAGATTATGCGATCCGCGTCGGCTTAAGTCTGAACGGACTCGCTTCAGGAGGGATAATCGGCGGGGTTTGGGCAGTGAGAGAAGCCGCCCCCGACTAGCATCCTCTCGTATGCGGTTCTCGCCTGTGACACGGTTACCACCGGAGCGTCCGCCAGCGCGCTGTCGCTCTCTACTACGACTGCGGAGAAATCCGGATCCTTCCGGTATGAGGACGCCAGCAATGCGTCTATCAGCATGCTCGCCTCTTCGATTGTGGCGGGATAATAGGTCCACAGGTTGGCGTCCGCCTCGCGCTCCTCGAGCAACGCCGCGATAAACTCGAGCTGGCGGTCAGTCGGAGGCCGTCCGGGCGGGTCGCTTGTCCAATAGGCCGATCAGGAGTACCGCGAGGACCAGGACGACCACGGCTAGATTTCGAGCTCTGCGGCCGTATCCGCCGCGTCGTACGGAACCTTGTGCTCGTTCCGGATCAGCCAGGCGACGGCTTGCCTCTCCGGAACCGAGCGGTAGAGCCCTTCATACAGCACCCAGCCCCCAAGATGCGTCCGGTACAGCTTCTCGTCCAAGTCGACCGTACCCGTCCAGGTCGTCGCCTTGGACGGATCGAACCAGCGGTCGCTGTCGGACAGCGGTTCACGTGTCATCGCCTCGCGAGCTCCTGCGGGGGGGAGGAGACACAGCGTAAGACCACCCCAAGGTCCCTGGCAATCCCGGACGATCATCGGTCTCGCGGCGTCGACATCCAGGTCGTCGGAGCGGTCGATCAGGCCGTGCTCGAGCGCGTCCTGATCGACCCGGTTCACGATCACATGCACGTGCGGGTGTCCGTCACGGTGCGCCACGATCAGCGCCTGGTGCTTCTCCAGCTTCCGGCCCCGTGCCGACCCCCCAGCCAAGCGTTTGAGCTCCGGAGTTCAGCGCCCGCGCCATCTGATTCAGATTCACCCCGATCCGTTTGAGTTCCCGGCGCTCGGCCGCCGATGCCGTTCACGCCCAGGACTCGGGCCCGGACTCTTCATTCCAGCCGGAAACGCCCGCAGCTGCTGGGTCCGTCCTCGAGACCGGCGGCCGCTGCCCCCGGATCTGCCCCGGTTTCGGACGACCCTGAACCCATCCGGACCAGCGATCACCGCGCTGATGGGCTCTGAGGGGCCTCCCTAGGGCGGGGCGGGGGGGGGCGGCCTGGAGAGGAGCCCATCACTCTCGCGGGGCTCCTACGGGCGTCTGGGCACCTTCCCAGGACGAATTTTCGAGGGGAGTCTAGCTCTCCGGATCCTCGTTCTCGTCGAAGCCGAGCCCTCCCGTGATCTCGGGACCGGGGGAGGTGGGTTGCGCCAGGGCATCGGGGCGACCCCGGACGGCCTCCAAGATCCGCGTCTCCATGCGCTTCAAGCGGGCTTCAGTTCGGACGTCCATGCGGTCGATCCGGTCCCCGATAGCGTTCATGGCGTCTTCAACGTGCTTGAAGTCGTTGGACTTCAGGCGCTCGTACAGGTCATCGGTGGCCTGCCGCGCCGCGGCCGTCGATTCCTTCCCGGCCTTCTCCACCGCTCGCGAAACCGTCCGGTCGGACAACCGCGCCCACGCCCACGCCGCACCGAGCAGCGCGGCGATCACGGTCAGCAACGGGACTACCTCGGTCCATGTCGGCCAGTCCATGCGCGCCTCCTCCCCTCGAAAGACCCCACCACCGGAAACCTGGGTCCGCCCGCCGAAGCCCGCGAGAAGGGCCGAGGACCGTCCCCCGGTTGCCTTGCGAATCGCTGCCCTCGGCCGAGTCGGCCACCCTACCGTACACGGTAACGTTACCGTGTACAGTAGGGTCAGTCGCGCCCGTATCCGAGCGGGGGTTCGATGTCGTCGATCTCGGTGAGATCGATCCCGGTGATCGCCTCCAGCTTCTCACCGAGCGCGGTGTCGTGCAGGGACTCCGGCAGCCGGTCGTGCCACGCGGCGTACTCCTCCTGCAGCTCGATCAGGGTGGCCACCGCATCGCGCCACCGCTGGGGCCGCGACCGCCGGTCCGCTGGACGCCGATAGTGCACGACCGGGACGCTATCCTTTTGGCGCTCTCGGTAGCGCCTTTGCTTCTCTGCGGCGGTCAGTGCCATCTCATCCCCCTGTGTGATGTCGGTAACGTTACCGTGTATAGTGGCCCGCCGCCAGAGCCACGCTCGCCGCGCTCACGGGCTCTGAGAGGATCTGTTTCGGCTGTCGGGATCGGTGCAGGGGGTTTCCGACCGTCTGAGAGCCTCCACGGCCTTCCTGGTCGGCCGGCCCGGCGCGAGATCGTACGGGGGGGGTCTCAGGAGCCTCTCTGGCCACCTGGAGGGCTCCAGTCGGCTCCAAGGGCCTGTGCTCTCGCGGCTCCTTGGAGGCCCGGAACGGCCTCCAAGGAGCGTTTTGAGTGAGTCTCTGGCCCCGGTCCCGCCGGGGCCTCCCGTCTTTGACCCGGAAAATCGCTCATCGAACGCGGCGGAATTTTCCCGGGCCTACCCTTTCGGCAATCCACCCTCATCGCCACCCACAACTGGCTGCGCCAGCTCCCGCGCTCGCTTCGCTCGCTTAGGCTCCCGAGTGTGAAGGAAGCCATTTCCACCCTCTCTTCACACCCCCGAGAACCCGACCGCCCAACACATATTCATGCAGCCAAGACGGGATGGGCTACGCCATAACCTATACAGGTTCGTGGGACACCTTCTCGACGGGCGCTGAAAGGTGACGATGGACCGTCGAGCGAGGCACTCCGAGCTCGGCCGCGATCTCCCGGATCGACCGTCCCTCTTCCCGCAGCCGCAACACCTCCTGAGCGGCCGCAGCAGCGTTCCGGGCCCTCACCTGGCCTGACACCTTCCCGGCAGCCGCTGCGAGCTCTCTCCGGCGATCGGGGGACACGAGCGTCCGGAGGCCGGCCTCTCTCTCCTCCTCGGGGGTGATCCCCAACCAGCGCCGGATCGTCTGGGTCCGCATCCGGTAGCGGGGATCGACCCGCCGTCCGCTCCACTCGACGGTCTCCCCCTTCGCCGCGGCCTCGGCCCTCCGGATCACCGTGCCCATGTCGGTGAGGATCTGCTGGGCGCTCCAGGCGCCTCCGGTCGCGATCCGGCCGAGCTCGAGAACCTCCCGCCTCATCCTCGCCGCGGACGCCATCCAGGAGAGCGCCACGCTCGCGACGAAGAGCCAGTGGTCCCTCTGGCTGGGGGGGAGCATCCCCTCCCACCACCGAAGCTCTCGGAGGGCCTTCAGGTCCTCCATGCGCCGGCCCCAGAGATTCGCGGGGGCAGTCAGGTCCCGACCGACTTCGCCCGTGAAGAGCTCCCGCCCTTTCCGGTTCCTCGGCCGCTCCGGCATCGCGGCGATCTCGGCCCGCGTGTACGGCAGGATCGAGTCGGCCAGGTCGTCGAAGCGATGGACCAGGGGGGAAGCCTCGCCGGCGACGGGCGCGATCTCGGTGCCCGATCGGCCGCTGACCGATCCCCAGAGCCGGAAGACGTGGGCCGCATCCGCGGCCGAGACGTCGGCGCCGTAGCCTGCGAAGCGCTCGAGGAGAGCCCGCTGGACCAGGCGCCATCGCGGCAGCGCGACGGGTGGGAGCTCCTCGTGGAGCCACACCACGAGGAGACCCCGGCCCGTGGCGACCTGGTAGCTCGGTAGCAGGAACCCCTGGTCGGCACACTCGGGGAGCACGTCGCCGGCGACGTCGCTAGGCCGGCGGCCGCGGAGGCTCTCGGTCCGGTAGTAATCGAGATCGACCCAGACCGAGCCCACGGTGACGAGGCGGGCGATCCGGCGGCGCGGGAAGAAGCGAGCCTGCGAGAGGTAGACGTCCCGCTGGCCACCAAGATCCGCGACGTGCCGGGAGAGATCGGCCAAGGGGACGAGCTCCTCCCTCCATCGGCCGTCGGCCTGAGCAACGGCTGCGCCCCCGGCCCAGGCGCGGGAGTGGAGGATCCGGACGTGATCGGCCGGGTGGCTGCCGATCTCGACGCCTTGTGTGCCTGTCGGGGATCCGGCATTTTGATCGTTCATGGCGACTCGGATCGCTATGACGTGACCTCGGGGAGCGGCGGCTCCGGCGCTGGTCGTAAGGCCCTGATCGTTCCAGCGATCGGGGCCTTCGTTCGTGAAGGTGCTAAGAGTCTACCGGGGCGCCGGCCGAGACCACAAGGGTAGGGAAGAGAGAGGCTCCCGAGAGCAACATCACCGCTCGATCGGCCGGCTGGCCTCCTCGTTGATTGCCCACGGAAGGGGAGAGAGCCTGCGTCTCACACCCTCCCGTCACCTGCTGGGTCCGACGTCTCGGCCGCGATCGAGCCGTTGGCGCTCCTGGTGCCTCGCGATCTCCGCCGCCCTCTCGGCCGCCGCCCGCCTCCGCTGCTCCGCTTGCGCTGCCTCCCTCTCGGCGGCCAGGCGCTCCGAGCGGGCCAACACCTCCTCCTGCTCCCGCCGCTGCCTCTGGACCTCCGGCTCGCCCCCGACCTCCCGCGCCTGAACCAGCACCGACTCTGCCATCTGCTCGGTCATGTCCGGGTGACGCAGGGCCAGCTCCACCCGCTCCGCTGCCCATCTCTCCGGGAGCCGCAACGATTTCCGGTAACGCTCGCCCGCCGGTCTCGCGATCTCCCCCGCCGCCTTGTGGTGCAGTTTTGCCAGCTCCGCCCGCTCGCGCTTGTGATACCGCTCCAGATCCTCCCGCCACCGCCGGAGTGCCTCCGGTCGCCCTCGCAGGTGCGCGGTGAGCTCTCGCAACGGCTTCCGCCCCTCGCGCCACATCCGCAAGCGCCCCCACCGGCCGCGCCAGGTTTCCGCCAGCCGCGCCTGCCCCTGGTCCTGCCGGGCGTAGAGCTCGCTCCACTCCCGCCCGCACCGGCGCTCCAGTTCCCCGAGCTTCCTCTCCTGCCACGTCCCCCACATCGAGTCTTCCTGCCACCGCAGCCACGCCACCTTCCGCCGCTCCTCCAGATCGCGCCCGGGGGGGATCGTTTTCCGAGGCTCCCGATCCGAGTGCATCCTCTCACGCCGGTACCGGCCCGTGGGAAGCGATTCCCGGTCACGCACCCACTCACCCCGCCACCGCTCCGCGTTGTTCTTGACCCGCTCCTCGCACCGGATCCGGCCCTGCCGGCGTTCGTACTCCTCCGCCCACTTCGAGAGGAGGAGCTTGCTCCGGCCCACGTGCGCCGCCTTCCCGGTCTCCACGTCGACCCGGTTCACGATCACGTGCACGTGTCTGTGTGCCTTGTCGTTGTGAGCCACGATCAGCGCCTGGTGCTTCTCGAGCCCCAGCGTCTTCAGACTCTCGTCCACGGCCCTGCTCATCTCCTCGCGACCAGGCTCCTCGTCCTGGGCCCAGTTGAGCGAGTAGTGGCAGACCGGCTTCGCCAGCTTCCGGCCGGCCGCCGAGCCCCCGGCCAGACGCTTGAGGTCCGGGGCCGCCTCCGCGGTGGCCGCCATCACCGCGGCCGCCCGGTCTCCCCGGCTCGTCGGCAGGTTCCGGGTGTCGGTCCACTCCACCCGCTCGGAGGTCTCGGGCTGGGGCTCCCCCTCCAGCCGCGCGTCATGCAGACAGTACGCTGCGACGCCGGTGAACGAGCCGCCGAGGCCGGCCACCCTGGCGACCATCAGAGCTCCCCGGCCACGAGGGCCTCCACGAGCTCGCCGACGCGCTCCACCGCCTCGCGGGTCCCGGCCGGAACCACGGCGGCTCCGGTGTTCAGGGACCGGGCAACCTGATTCAGGTTGACCCCGATGCGGACGAGCTCCCGGAACTCGGCCGTACCCAGCCGGCGCGCGGGCTGGGCCCGCTGCACCGGCTCGCCCAGCGATCGGCGGCGCATGTAGGTGGCCGTGGTCAGCCGGATGGCTCCGGCTCGCTCGGCGATCGCGGAGAGCTCGGCCGCCGTGACGCGCACGCCGATCGTGCGCGTCCTCCGCTCCCCGGCTTCCAGACGGGGACGGGCCATGCGATCACCTCCCGGTGAGAGCAGGCAGGGGGGGGTCCGGGGGGTATGACCCCTTGGCGAGTAGGTTAATGCAATGCATTAACTCATCTCGCTCCTCTATCGCAGTTGCAGTCGTGTCCTCACCGTATAGTGTGCCTTGCCAAGCCACTCAGCAAGGGTTCGGTCGCTGGCTGCTGCCAAGAGGGGTTTCCGGATGGCCTACAGCCCATCTGCTCTGGCCATCTGCTCCAGAGATCGAAGCGCTGAGGGCCACACTCTCCTCCTACGGTGAAAACTGCTGTCAGAGAGAGGCGACGGCGGCGAGCTCGCGACCCCCTAGGGGAGCACCGCCGCCCGGCGTCTCCCCCCTCCTCCTGTCGGAGTGGGGGTGGAGACGGGGGTCTTTTGGTACCCTATAACGACTTGAGGGAGTTTTTCACCCCCGGTTGCACATCTCATCACCCCCGGTTGCACATATCATCACCCCCGGTTGCACATATCATTTCCCGGGTTGCGTAGGTCCTCGGATCGCCTCGGCCGCGGCCTCGGGGACGATCAACCAGCCGACCCGACCGTCCGGGGTGGACGCTTTGCGGTCCACGATCTCGACTCCCGACAGGTCCTCCCAGTGCCCGTCAGCCTTCGGCCTGCCTTCCTTCCGTGCCCGATCCACGGTACCGAACGCAAGCCGGTCCCGGTCGTCGGTCGTCAGGACGGGGTAGTTCCGGGGATCGGTGCTCCACAGGTGGACGCGCCGGTTATGGGGGTGAGGCCGCCGGGTGATGCCCGGACGCCAAGCGACGCTGTGCGCCGCGATGTATGCCCGGAACCTCGGCCCGGACACCAGCCGCAGCCGTGCGAGCTCCAGCCGGTCGATCACCGGGCCATGAGCCGCTCCTGCGGGCAACTTCACCTCGAAGATGACCTCCCGGTCTAGGTACCCGGGGCGGTAGTCGGCGGGGGGGATCCGCCACACCGCGAGAGCCCGCCACAGGTCGCCGTTGGGAAGGGGGAGCCAGAGATCGTTGGCGCGGAGCGCGGCCGTCCGGACGCGCTCCCAGTCGCCGCTCCGGACGGCCGTCGAGCTAGGCCGCCAAGTCGGTCCGAACAGGAAGTCGCGAAGCTGCCGGACGGTCGTGACAAGCATCCCTCGGCTTTCCCGGAGGTGGTAGGGGGTCAGGATGCACGCGGCGATGTAGACAGCCAGGTCGAGGGGTGCCCCGCGACCTCGGGTCGTGGTGGGGATGCCGTAGGCGTCCACCAGCTCAAGCAGGGGGACGCGCGGCCCTTCCGGTGCCGGGAGCAGGGGGAGCTGCGCGTCCGGCACCTCGCGATCGGCGGCGATGAGCCCGCCGAAGGCAAGCCGTCCGGCCACTCGCGCTGGATGCTCCCGGACCGAGGTCACAGCGGGCAGGATCGGATCGAGCCGCGTCTCCGCCCGGGCCAAAGGCAAGCCGTCCGGCTCCGGGTGACCCGTACCCCTCGGCGGATCGGCCTCCGCGCTCTCAGGGGCTCTCAAGGGCCTCTCTCCGGCCGATTCCGCCTGCTGCTGGGCCTCCTTTCGCTCCGCCTGCGCCTGCAACCGGGCTAGCAGGGCATCGAGGCGCTCGTCTCCCGTGGTCTCCGGGGTGCTCGCGGTGGTGTCCTCACCTCGACCGTCCTGTCTATCTCTCGGGGTTCCGGTAGCTTGATCGCTCACGGCGAACTCCTGTCGCTGTGACGTGACCTCGGGGAGCGACCACTCCCGCGACGGTCGTAAGGCTCCGCCCGCTCGAACGGTCGGAGCCTTCGTCGTGATGGTGCTACACGGGACGGTCCAGTTTCTCCTTCAGCCACTCCAGAGCCTTTTTCTGGTCAGCTCGAGTTGCGCGCCGAAGTTGGCCCATAAGCCACGTCCAGCTTGGCGGTTCTTGCACTAGGTTCTTAGCACCCTGATTGCAGTCACTACACAGTGCCCTAAGATTGCTGGGCCTGTCCATGGTGCAACCCCACTGCCCAAACTGAAAACTACTCGGAATTGGGGCAGATCCGGGGGCAGCGGCCGGCGAGCTCAAGGACGGTTCCAGGCATGGCGGGGCTTTCCGGCCGGAATGGAGAGTTTGGACCCTCTCCATCGCCCCAATCAGCCCCGGATTGCGAACGTCCCGAGCGTTACCGGCTCCTCGAAATCAGCCGCCGTCACTTCCCGAGCCAGCGCACCGGGCCACCGCTAGGGATGGGCTGGACACCCCCCGGAGATCGTCGCGTTCTCGGGCCTCTCAGAGCTTCTTAGGAACCGTGGAATCGCCTCCAAGGCCTTTCGGGGCTCCGAGAGTGCTTTCTCCCGGGAAACGGCGGCTGCCGCGTATCGTCTGCATGGAGGGACGTGTCTCTTCCGAAAAGAGGGGAGAGCGACAGGATTCTATCGATTCACAGATCGAGCTCACGTAGAAGCTCGTCGACACTCATTTTGTGATGCCGAGCGACGCTCTTCAGAATGCTCGACAACGTCTTGATCTTGATGGGGCTGTGCCGGGGGATTACTTCGTGATGTTCGCCGTTGATCTGCGTCGTGATCCGTACATGAGAACCTCGTTGTCGCGTATCTTCATAACCCAAGCGGCGAAGCGAGGCTTGCAGCTTCGCACCGCTCACGTTGCGGGGCAACTTCACGCGGTAAGCACCTCATCGCGCACGAAGTGCAGCCGAATGAGCTTCGGGCGCGGCAGGGTGTCGTCGAAGTAGCAACTGACAGCTTCCTTCACGTTGCTCCGGATTTCTTCGAGCGAATTGCCCTGAGTATGGATTCCGTATCCCAGCGCACTAGCCGAAAATCCGCCGTCCATTTCGTCTTCGGTGACCGCGAAGATGATTTCTGTCATCGCGTAGCCTCCGCGTGTTCAATGCCCCAATATGTCTGCCAAAAACCCGTCCGTGGAATTATCTACAATCAATCGAGGGCCAACAACCGCTTGCCATCGGTCATGGACATCGAACCGCGCTCGACGCGTCAGCCGCAGCATCGTGGAGCAGATCTCGGGCGAGGCCTCCGATCCCCGGCGGGCTCGTGGGCCCGCTTCCCCGAGCGCGAGCTCTAGGAACTCCCGCTTGAGTCGTAGTGGAGGCCTTCCCCAGAACCTCCTAGGGCGAAGGTCGGGATGCCGCACCGACCACTCACACCCCTCGATCACAGCGCCGCCGACGATGCCTTTGCCCCGCCACCCGGCACGCCTACCTTGCGGCCCGCTCGGAAGAAGGTCGCTCGCTCGCAACCCGCCGCGTCGCCGGACCGAGGCCGCGCGCCTCGAGCATCTTCCGCCAGGCGATGACGTGGGCCCGGCGGACGCGCGGCAGCTCGCCGAAGCGGCGGACCCCGGGCAGCGACATGAACTCCCCGACATCGCGCCCGTACGCCCGCCGGGTGTTCGGGTTGTCTACGTTGGCGAGCCACTCGGTCGCCGCCGGCACATCAGCCAGCTGCTGGAACTCGGCCGCCGAGATCAGCCGGCGGCCGACGTCGCCCCGGACCGTCAGTTCAGTCGACGTTTGCCCCGTGCCCGCGGGGTGCACTTCGGGAGAGTCCATGCCCGATCTTACTACCGATAATGTATTTTATCAATAGTGCAGTTCCGGGAATTCCCCGAGCCCGCCGCTACCGCCCTCGGACAGGACTTCCGCGACCCGCGGACGGTCGCGGCACGCGCAAGACCCGACTCGCGCTTCAGGAGCTCGTGGATCCGCCCGATGTTGCCCTTGGCGATCGCCGCGCGGAGATCGTCCAGCCGACCGGTCCGTGCCGCTCGCGCTGCTGGCTCTTTGCGTCGGCGCCAGTCGAAGCGGTCAGTCCTATCGAATCACACTACTCAGTGGCAACGAAGTGATGCGCCAGATGTGGCCCCAAGGCCCCCGGGCACCGAGCCCGGGGGCGGGCCGAAAGGCCGGCGCCCGGGTCGAGCTACCCGGTCCCGGTTCGATGGGCTAGCCCATCACAAGTCCGAGCCCGGGAATCGACTCCATGATGTTGGCGCCGCACGCTCGGCCGGTGAGGGTGATGGCGGGTAACCCAGACGCATCGTTCACCGTCTCGAGCTCCACATCGAGCGCGCATGACCCCCTGCGACCGTCATCTGTGACCCAGCGAACCGTACCGTCCACTGTGCCGCTGATTCCGAACACGAACTCTGTCGAGATTGACAGCTCGATCGTCATCTCCACCTCGGGCGCGCCGTCCAGGGTGAAGGTGATCCCGCTCGTCTCGTGCCTTTCGATGCAACCCGAGTGAACGAGGGTCACCGCGGTCCTCACGCCGGCGCCGTCGTCGTTCGGGTCTCCGACAGGGCTGAACTGCGCGCGCGCGCTCACTCTAACCGTTCCACCCATGGTGCACGGGACGGTCAGCTGCATGCCGCCGCCAGGGAGCTGGGTCACACTGCCGGGGTCCAGCTCCAGGCCTTGTCTCATCGCAACCTCGAGGAGCACGAGGGCCTCCGCCCCTGTCAGCGAGTCTTCGGGCTCCGTCGAGCTACCGCCGCAAGATGCCACGGCCACTCCGACACCGAGAATCAATCCTGCTCGAATGCACCGCATGGAAACGTCCCCCTTTTCTGGTCATGGCGTGGCTCGGGAGCGTCATGTCCCGAGCCGATCCCGGTCGTTTCCTGAAGCAACCCTGGTGATGGATTGCCCCGTCCATGACCGACAGTGCGTCGTCGCCTCCAGCATGCCCCGCACCGAACGCAGCCGGACGCTACCAAGATAACACTGCCGGATCCAGGCAGGATCCGGCCGACCGCAGATCGATGTATCGGAAACGGGCAAGCTGCACGTGGCAGCGAGGCGTGGGTCAACACGGAGCGTCGAATGCCTCGATCTGGCACCCTCCAGAGGGAGGACCAGGGGAACGATCTCGTCGAGTGAATCGATCACGGCATCAGCCATGGTCGGTCTGGGCCAGATTATGCGATCCGCGTCGGCTTAAGTCTGAACGGACTCGCTTCAGGAGGGATAATCGGCGGGGTTTGGGCAGTGAGAGAAGCCGCCCCCGACTAGCATCCTCTCGTATGCGGTTCTCGCCTGTGACACGGTTACCACCGGAGCGTCCGCCAGCGCGCTGTCGCTCTCTACTACGACTGCGGAGAAATCCGGATCCTTCCGGTATGAGGACGCCAGCAATGCGTCTATCAGCATGCTCGCCTCTTCGATTGTGGCGGGATAATAGGTCCACAGGTTGGCGTCCGCCTCGCGCTCCTCGAGCAACGCCGCGATAAACTCGAGCTGGCGGTCAGTCGGAGGCCGTCCGGGCGGGTCGCTTGTCCAATAGGCCGATCAGGAGTACCGCGAGGACCAGGACGACCACGGCTAGATTTCGAGCTCTGCGGCCGTATCCGCCGCGTCGTACGGAACCTTGTGCTCGTTCCGGATCAGCCAGGCGACGGCTTGCCTCTCCGGAACCGAGCGGTAGAGCCCTTCATACAGCACCCAGCCCCCAAGATGCGTCCGGTACAGCTTCTCGTCCAAGTCGACCGTACCCGTCCAGGTCGTCGCCTTGGACGGATCGAACCAGCGGTCGCTGTCGGACAGCGGTTCACGTGTCATCGCCTCGCGAGCTCCTGCGGGGGGGAGGAGACACAGCGTAAGACCACCCCAAGGTCCCTGGCAATCCCGGACGATCATCGGTCTCGCGGCGTCGACATCCAGGTCGTCGGAGCGGTCGATCAGGCCGTGCTCGAGCGCGTCCTGATCGACCCGGTTCACGATCACATGCACGTGCGGGTGTCCGTCACGGTGCGCCACGATCAGCGCCTGGTGCTTCTCCAGCTTCCGGCCCCGTGCCGACCCCCCAGCCAAGCGTTTGAGCTCCGGAGTTCAGCGCCCGCGCCATCTGATTCAGATTCACCCCGATCCGTTTGAGTTCCCGGCGCTCGGCCGCCGATGCCGTTCACGCCCAGGACTCGGGCCCGGACTCTTCATTCCAGCCGGAAACGCCCGCAGCTGCTGGGTCCGTCCTCGAGACCGGCGGCCGCTGCCCCCGGATCTGCCCCGGTTTCGGACGACCCTGAACCCATCCGGACCAGCGATCACCGCGCTGATGGGCTCTGAGGGGCCTCCCTAGGGCGGGGCGGGGGGGGGCGGCCTGGAGAGGAGCCCATCACTCTCGCGGGGCTCCTACGGGCGTCTGGGCACCTTCCCAGGACGAATTTTCGAGGGGAGTCTAGCTCTCCGGATCCTCGTTCTCGTCGAAGCCGAGCCCTCCCGTGATCTCGGGACCGGGGGAGGTGGGTTGCGCCAGGGCATCGGGGCGACCCCGGACGGCCTCCAAGATCCGCGTCTCCATGCGCTTCAAGCGGGCTTCAGTTCGGACGTCCATGCGGTCGATCCGGTCCCCGATAGCGTTCATGGCGTCTTCAACGTGCTTGAAGTCGTTGGACTTCAGGCGCTCGTACAGGTCATCGGTGGCCTGCCGCGCCGCGGCCGTCGATTCCTTCCCGGCCTTCTCCACCGCTCGCGAAACCGTCCGGTCGGACAACCGCGCCCACGCCCACGCCGCACCGAGCAGCGCGGCGATCACGGTCAGCAACGGGACTACCTCGGTCCATGTCGGCCAGTCCATGCGCGCCTCCTCCCCTCGAAAGACCCCACCACCGGAAACCTGGGTCCGCCCGCCGAAGCCCGCGAGAAGGGCCGAGGACCGTCCCCCGGTTGCCTTGCGAATCGCTGCCCTCGGCCGAGTCGGCCACCCTACCGTACACGGTAACGTTACCGTGTACAGTAGGGTCAGTCGCGCCCGTATCCGAGCGGGGGTTCGATGTCGTCGATCTCGGTGAGATCGATCCCGGTGATCGCCTCCAGCTTCTCACCGAGCGCGGTGTCGTGCAGGGACTCCGGCAGCCGGTCGTGCCACGCGGCGTACTCCTCCTGCAGCTCGATCAGGGTGGCCACCGCATCGCGCCACCGCTGGGGCCGCGACCGCCGGTCCGCTGGACGCCGATAGTGCACGACCGGGACGCTATCCTTTTGGCGCTCTCGGTAGCGCCTTTGCTTCTCTGCGGCGGTCAGTGCCATCTCATCCCCCTGTGTGATGTCGGTAACGTTACCGTGTATAGTGGCCCGCCGCCAGAGCCACGCTCGCCGCGCTCACGGGCTCTGAGAGGATCTGTTTCGGCTGTCGGGATCGGTGCAGGGGGTTTCCGACCGTCTGAGAGCCTCCACGGCCTTCCTGGTCGGCCGGCCCGGCGCGAGATCGTACGGGGGGGGTCTCAGGAGCCTCTCTGGCCACCTGGAGGGCTCCAGTCGGCTCCAAGGGCCTGTGCTCTCGCGGCTCCTTGGAGGCCCGGAACGGCCTCCAAGGAGCGTTTTGAGTGAGTCTCTGGCCCCGGTCCCGCCGGGGCCTCCCGTCTTTGACCCGGAAAATCGCTCATCGAACGCGGCGGAATTTTCCCGGGCCTACCCTTTCGGCAATCCACCCTCATCGCCACCCACAACTGGCTGCGCCAGCTCCCGCGCTCGCTTCGCTCGCTTAGGCTCCCGAGTGTGAAGGAAGCCATTTCCACCCTCTCTTCACACCCCCGAGAACCCGACCGCCCAACACATATTCATGCAGCCAAGACGGGATGGGCTACGCCATAACCTATACAGGTTCGTGGGACACCTTCTCGACGGGCGCTGAAAGGTGACGATGGACCGTCGAGCGAGGCACTCCGAGCTCGGCCGCGATCTCCCGGATCGACCGTCCCTCTTCCCGCAGCCGCAACACCTCCTGAGCGGCCGCAGCAGCGTTCCGGGCCCTCACCTGGCCTGACACCTTCCCGGCAGCCGCTGCGAGCTCTCTCCGGCGATCGGGGGACACGAGCGTCCGGAGGCCGGCCTCTCTCTCCTCCTCGGGGGTGATCCCCAACCAGCGCCGGATCGTCTGGGTCCGCATCCGGTAGCGGGGATCGACCCGCCGTCCGCTCCACTCGACGGTCTCCCCCTTCGCCGCGGCCTCGGCCCTCCGGATCACCGTGCCCATGTCGGTGAGGATCTGCTGGGCGCTCCAGGCGCCTCCGGTCGCGATCCGGCCGAGCTCGAGAACCTCCCGCCTCATCCTCGCCGCGGACGCCATCCAGGAGAGCGCCACGCTCGCGACGAAGAGCCAGTGGTCCCTCTGGCTGGGGGGGAGCATCCCCTCCCACCACCGAAGCTCTCGGAGGGCCTTCAGGTCCTCCATGCGCCGGCCCCAGAGATTCGCGGGGGCAGTCAGGTCCCGACCGACTTCGCCCGTGAAGAGCTCCCGCCCTTTCCGGTTCCTCGGCCGCTCCGGCATCGCGGCGATCTCGGCCCGCGTGTACGGCAGGATCGAGTCGGCCAGGTCGTCGAAGCGATGGACCAGGGGGGAAGCCTCGCCGGCGACGGGCGCGATCTCGGTGCCCGATCGGCCGCTGACCGATCCCCAGAGCCGGAAGACGTGGGCCGCATCCGCGGCCGAGACGTCGGCGCCGTAGCCTGCGAAGCGCTCGAGGAGAGCCCGCTGGACCAGGCGCCATCGCGGCAGCGCGACGGGTGGGAGCTCCTCGTGGAGCCACACCACGAGGAGACCCCGGCCCGTGGCGACCTGGTAGCTCGGTAGCAGGAACCCCTGGTCGGCACACTCGGGGAGCACGTCGCCGGCGACGTCGCTAGGCCGGCGGCCGCGGAGGCTCTCGGTCCGGTAGTAATCGAGATCGACCCAGACCGAGCCCACGGTGACGAGGCGGGCGATCCGGCGGCGCGGGAAGAAGCGAGCCTGCGAGAGGTAGACGTCCCGCTGGCCACCAAGATCCGCGACGTGCCGGGAGAGATCGGCCAAGGGGACGAGCTCCTCCCTCCATCGGCCGTCGGCCTGAGCAACGGCTGCGCCCCCGGCCCAGGCGCGGGAGTGGAGGATCCGGACGTGATCGGCCGGGTGGCTGCCGATCTCGACGCCTTGTGTGCCTGTCGGGGATCCGGCATTTTGATCGTTCATGGCGACTCGGATCGCTATGACGTGACCTCGGGGAGCGGCGGCTCCGGCGCTGGTCGTAAGGCCCTGATCGTTCCAGCGATCGGGGCCTTCGTTCGTGAAGGTGCTAAGAGTCTACCGGGGCGCCGGCCGAGACCACAAGGGTAGGGAAGAGAGAGGCTCCCGAGAGCAACATCACCGCTCGATCGGCCGGCTGGCCTCCTCGTTGATTGCCCACGGAAGGGGAGAGAGCCTGCGTCTCACACCCTCCCGTCACCTGCTGGGTCCGACGTCTCGGCCGCGATCGAGCCGTTGGCGCTCCTGGTGCCTCGCGATCTCCGCCGCCCTCTCGGCCGCCGCCCGCCTCCGCTGCTCCGCTTGCGCTGCCTCCCTCTCGGCGGCCAGGCGCTCCGAGCGGGCCAACACCTCCTCCTGCTCCCGCCGCTGCCTCTGGACCTCCGGCTCGCCCCCGACCTCCCGCGCCTGAACCAGCACCGACTCTGCCATCTGCTCGGTCATGTCCGGGTGACGCAGGGCCAGCTCCACCCGCTCCGCTGCCCATCTCTCCGGGAGCCGCAACGATTTCCGGTAACGCTCGCCCGCCGGTCTCGCGATCTCCCCCGCCGCCTTGTGGTGCAGTTTTGCCAGCTCCGCCCGCTCGCGCTTGTGATACCGCTCCAGATCCTCCCGCCACCGCCGGAGTGCCTCCGGTCGCCCTCGCAGGTGCGCGGTGAGCTCTCGCAACGGCTTCCGCCCCTCGCGCCACATCCGCAAGCGCCCCCACCGGCCGCGCCAGGTTTCCGCCAGCCGCGCCTGCCCCTGGTCCTGCCGGGCGTAGAGCTCGCTCCACTCCCGCCCGCACCGGCGCTCCAGTTCCCCGAGCTTCCTCTCCTGCCACGTCCCCCACATCGAGTCTTCCTGCCACCGCAGCCACGCCACCTTCCGCCGCTCCTCCAGATCGCGCCCGGGGGGGATCGTTTTCCGAGGCTCCCGATCCGAGTGCATCCTCTCACGCCGGTACCGGCCCGTGGGAAGCGATTCCCGGTCACGCACCCACTCACCCCGCCACCGCTCCGCGTTGTTCTTGACCCGCTCCTCGCACCGGATCCGGCCCTGCCGGCGTTCGTACTCCTCCGCCCACTTCGAGAGGAGGAGCTTGCTCCGGCCCACGTGCGCCGCCTTCCCGGTCTCCACGTCGACCCGGTTCACGATCACGTGCACGTGTCTGTGTGCCTTGTCGTTGTGAGCCACGATCAGCGCCTGGTGCTTCTCGAGCCCCAGCGTCTTCAGACTCTCGTCCACGGCCCTGCTCATCTCCTCGCGACCAGGCTCCTCGTCCTGGGCCCAGTTGAGCGAGTAGTGGCAGACCGGCTTCGCCAGCTTCCGGCCGGCCGCCGAGCCCCCGGCCAGACGCTTGAGGTCCGGGGCCGCCTCCGCGGTGGCCGCCATCACCGCGGCCGCCCGGTCTCCCCGGCTCGTCGGCAGGTTCCGGGT
>CBDHFO010000013.1:0-32971 GCA_965262645.1 Candidatus Marinacidobacterium sp. | reverse complement strand
GGTCGCTGCCGCGACTGTCGCCAAGAGGTTGAAGTGAGGGGGGGTGGGGGTGGGGTGTATGGCACCGCCCGCTCCGGAGACGGCAGGGGAGTCGAGGGGTTAGGGCAGCATCAACACGCGTCCCTGCCGTGAGGCCCCTGCCGTGGCAGGCCCGTTTCCTGCGGGGGCTGGCCCGTCCGGGGGTGCGGACTGCGGCTCTCTCGGTAGCCAGGTCGAACGGGAAAAGTCAGCTGGCCGCCCGGCTGGCCGCCGACTATCTGCTAGGTGGCAGGGAGCGATCGGAGTGTCTGGTGGTCGCATCCAGCTATACGCAAGCGGGAGTGATCTTCACGTACGCCCTCAAGATGGTCGAGGACGCCGGGCACAACCCCGAGGACCGGAAGGTCTGGCAGAAACAGGACTCCGTGAACGTGGCGCTACTCCGGAACCGGGAATCCGGCCGGGCGATCCGGGCGCTCGGGTGTGACCCCCGCCGTGCTCATGGCCGCGTGTTCGGGCTGGCGCTCATGGACGAACCGGCACAGTGGCCGCCCGGCACTTCGGACTCCATGCTTTCGGCGATCCGGACGGGGGCCGGGAAGGTCGAGCGGACGAAGATCGTGGCGCTCGGGACCCGTCCGGCCGGGTCGGGGCACTGGTTCGCCGAATGGCTGGCCGGTGGCGCGGACTTCGCCCAGCTCCACGCGGCCCGGCCGTCCGACCCGCCGTATCAGCTTCGGACGATGCGCCGGGCGAACCCCAGTTGGGCGTACTTGCCCGCGCTGCGGGCCGACCTGTTGGCGCTACGGCGCGAGGCCCGGCAGGACGAAGGGGCGCGGGCACGGTATCTGTCGCTGGCGCTCAATCTCGGGGTTCCGGACGTAGCCGAGTCTACGCTGATCAGTCCGGAGGCGTGGCAACGGTGCGAGCGGACCGCCCGCGATCTACCGCCTCGGCTCGGTCCATATGTGCTCGGGGTGGATCTCGGGGGCGTGTCGGCCTTCACGGCCGGGGCCGCCTTCTGGCCGTCAAGCGGGCGGGTGGAGGCGCTGGCGACGTGCGGAGGGATACCGGACCTGCGCGACCGTGGCCGCGCGGATTCGGTCGGAAGCCTGTACGTGACGATGGCGAGGCGGGGGGAGTTGATCGTGCAGGGTGGCCGTAGGGTTCCTGCCTACGGGGAGTTCGTCCGTGAGGTTCTGGACCGCTGGGGGCCGCCGTCCGTGATCGTGTGCGACCGCTACCGCGAGAGCGAGCTCCGGGACGCCCTAGACGCCGGGCGGATGCCTCGGGGCCGGACGGTATGCGTCCGCGGAATGGGCTGGAAAGATGGAAGCGAGGACGTCCGCCGATTCGTCCGGGCGGTCCTGGAGGCGAGGGTCGCGGCCCCGGAGTCTCTGCTTCTGCGGTCGGCGCTGGCCGAAGCTCGCACGGTGTCGGACGTGGCCGGGAACCGGAAGCTCTCGAAGGCGAGTCAGGGTGGGCGCCGGAGATTGGCCCGTGACGACGCCGCCGCCGCCGTGATTCTTGCGGTCGCGGAAGCGGACCGGCGCGGAATCCCTGAGGATCGACCGGAGTTCCGGTTGGTGGCCGTCTGATCCGCCGCTCCTTAACTGCCGAATGTGTCGAAGCCGGGGCCGCACGCGGATGCAACACAGACAGACCCCCCAGTGTTGCAGAAAATCGGCGTCGAGTGTTGCAGACTCCGGATTGCATATCTCTCGTGCTCTTCTGTGGTTAGGCGGTCTTGACCGGACAGCACCCCGTCGTAAAGCGCGACGGGGGGAGGGATGGGAGGAGGACCCCCCCCTGCCGCTACCGCGTGCGTCACGCGGAGGGGGGGGAGTGTTGCAGGTAGTGTTGCACCTTCACCACTCCCCCCGGGGGGTCGCTCCCATCGGAATGATCCCTGCGGGAAGGCTGTCGGGGAACATTCGATAACGGGTCTTATCAGGACATCACGGCCACCTGCGCCGACCTGGGCGGCGACCTGCACGGACGCTTCAGCACCGGCCAGGCGCACCGGCCACCTCCCGGCGTCATGGGCGGCATCCACGGTCATCTCCGGATCGATCCCTGATCCACCAGAAGGAAATGGGCTCCCGGCAGCGGAACCGGCCGGCGCTCGAGGATCGGAGGAGGTTAGCGGCGGCGCGGCATCATGATCTCATTAGACCGGTCGGAGGTCGACAAACTCCGTAAAGTCGCCCGAACCATCGGACTGGATTGCATATCGGAATCGAAGTTCATCTCTGTCATCGTGACGGCTGTCATCCTTGATTCCAAGCACGTGAATGGCGGCGTAGAAGCCGTCCATGTTGCGCAGTACGACGATTTGTTCTAGCGAAAGCGTCCGGCAACGCGAAGTGTAGTCCAGCGACTTGGCGTCCTCTATTTGCGAGATAAACTCGCATCCTTGGGCTAGCGCGACACCGTTGATGGACGGAGGGTCATTGTACACGTGAACGCTGGTATCGCTCGCCTTCGTCCATTTCGTTTCGAATTCCAGTACTCCAGAGCCGATGACGTAGCGCCCGTTATAGCAGCTGTAGTCAAATACGGCCTCGCCGGTCGGCGATGTCATTCTGGGGGGCGGAACTTCGGACGCTTTGCCGGCCCAGGGCCGGATGCCCAGCTTGTTGGCTATCCTCGCCGAGAGTTGCGCGGGAGTGACCTCATGGGCGCTTTCGTAGATGATGTCCGCGGGCAGACCAGGAACTTCCGTGTCATCGAAACGCACGGGGAGGATGTAATCGTCCTGTTCCAGACTCATGCGGCTAAGGGCCGACTGCCTCTCGAGACTCGGCCAGGCTTTCGACACATAGGCGTCGGAAATGAACATCACGACGTAGCCGCTCTGATGGGCGAATGCTGCATGGAATACCTTCGCGCCGCTCCGGCCCCAAAGGCCTACCCTTTCGAAACCGTCGTAGAACAGGGCGATGGAGCGGCTCTGCAGATGGCGCGCGACCTCTTCCACATAATCCCGCTGTTCCCCGGCAAAGGACAGCGCTACTTGATACTTTGGGTCGTTCATCGGATTCCCTCTCAACCGACAAATGGTCTGCGACAGGGTCTGGCAAAGGGGCTCACCGCGTAGCACGGTAGCCCGCGTTCGAGCGCCATATCGTGCCACTCCCGACCCATGAATATCAGTCGGCCGAATCGGAATGTCAAGGCCCTTCAGGATCTTGGATATACCTCATTAGGAATACTCTTGGATGAATACTCCGGAGGCGTTCATGACGAATAACAGACAGCATCTATAAGTTAGTGATCAATTTCCTGATCTCCAAAGGGGAGAGGATCTCAATCCCTGATCTCGCTGTGCTGGTCCGATGTTCGTGTGGCCATGTTCGGCGAAACATGTCCTCTCTCTCTTAAAGAGGGGCAGCCTGACCCCGGAAGAGCTTGCGTCCTGTCTGAGCCCCTCCCCAGAGGATCATCGACCGTAAGATCCCCAAGAACGCACCTGAGAGCCCTCTGGGGCGATCTGTCTGACGAGCGCCGGGATGTGCTCTTGCCGGACGGCCGCCGGTCGCAATGAACCCCTGCATCGAGGTCTGCTGCGGCTGGCCGGGTCTGCACGGTACTCCGAGGGGGACGTCCGGTGCGCCGCGTGCACGATGAACGAACGATTCCCGGTCCCGCTCGGTGCTCCGGAGGTGGAAGGGATCATACGCTCAGTGCTCAGGCGTCGTGAGGTGTGGATGCTGCACGGCTGGCACTCTGACGGCTTCCGGACGAAGCAGGGGGCTCGGGGGCGGCTCTCGGGCAAGGCAAGGGGTCGGAAAGGCCGCAGAGAGCGCTCAGGCGGCTCGTGAGCTGCGGGAGCAAGGCCTCATCGCGGAAGCTCTCGGGGTCCATCGGACCACGGTTTACCGGATGTTGCACGAACCCGCCATTTACCAACGCAAGATAGACCCGCAGGGAGGGTCTGTGCCGACCCCTGATAGCTAGGGGGGGGACGCTGCTCAGGGCTCAGGCGGTGTGCGACGTGGATGCTTCGGTCAGTGCTCCGCTGCTCCGCTGGTCCGTTCTCCGCAGGTCCGCATGCCGCAGAGAGCGCCCCGGCGGCTCGTGTGCTCCGAGATGATCCATGACGCGGCTCTCCCCCCCGGCTGATGGGCACCGCCCGGAGGTCGTGTGCTACCGTAGGAGGGCCCTTAGGGTGCACACGGGAAGACCGTTGGTACCTAAGGGGCGCGGGGTGACCAGGTGCGGGTGTCGCCGGGGGTGAGCCCTCGGCCTTCGTCGAGCGATCCGGATCACTTTCGATACTCCCGACGGAATACTGTCAGGTCCGTGCGCTGGTGTTGCTAGCCTGTGCACTGTGCTATACTGATAGACGGTACATATGCGTATCCCGTATAACAAGGTATACTGGCTAGCCAGTGTTCACAGTCGCACTCATCAGCCGGAAGGGCGGAGCAGGGAAGACAACGCTCGCATGCGGCCTTGCCGTCGCCGGCGAGCGAGAGGGACTCGCCACCGCGCTGGTGGACCTCGACCCATAGGGTTCGGCCTCGGCGTGGGCGAGTCTCCGCGTCGCTGATACCCCCGCCGTCATCTCGGGCCACTCGGGTCAACTCTCCGCCCTGCTGACGGCAGCACGTGATGCCGGTGCCGACCTCGCCATCATCGACACCGCTCCGCACTCTACGGATGCGGCGCTGGCAGCCGCCCGAGCTGCCGACCTCGTCCTCATTCCCTGTCGCGCATCGGTCGCCGACCTGCACGCGATCGGAGCCAGTATAGAAATCACCCGCCAGGCCCGAACCGCCGCGGCTGTGATCCTCAACGCCGCCCCGGTGCAAGGCCCCCTCGTGGTCCAGGCTCGGACCGCCATCGCGGGCTACGAGGTCGAGATGGTCCCCGTCGTGCTGCACCACCGGATTGCCCACGTGCATGCTTTCACCGATGGACTCACTGCACCCGAACTCACACGGGCTAGCAAGGCCGGAACCGAACTTATCGCCGTGTTCCGCTGGGTACAGAACAAGGAGCGATCACTCAATGGCCAGATCCGATCTTGAAGCCGCACTCGAACGTGCTAGACGCGCCACCCCTTCCGCTGCTGCACGGCCCTCACGGGCTGGCAAGAAGGGCATGCTGATCTACATCGACCCGGCGTTGTCCCGGCGCTTGAAGTACATGGCGCTTGACGAAGACAAGACCCTGCAGCAACTCGGGGTTGAAGCCCTTGAGATGCTGCTCGCGTCCCGCTCCAGCCGCTGACTCATCTATGTGTATTTAACGGCCCTCTAGGGCCTGGGCTCTCGCAACGCGGCGGGCAGTGGCTTCCCGCCGCTCAGCCTTCCCGGCCTCCCGCTCGGCCTCTAGTAGCAGGCTCCGCCGTGCCTGGCCGAAGCCTACCGCAATCGCATGGCGGTAGATGACCACCAGTGACTTGCCGGTGGCCTTCGCGAGCTCCACAGCGTCTTGGTGCTGGGTTATGTTTGCGACCACTGTGCAACCTGACGAACTTTGGGAGCAAAGGAGACGAGTGGATGAACTGGGATCCAGTATACGTATGGCTTGTCAACGAATTCGTTAATTTCGGAGTACGCTGGGTTGTGGTAGCGGTTGCCTCGCTAGTGTTTGGTGTAGTTCTAATCGGTCCTAGGTACAAGGCAATGAAGCGGGACATAGCGGCATTGAATGAGGATCGTGGTACTACATTTCAGAACGTTATTCACAATCATGCGCTCGTTGACGGAGACGTAGACGAAATAAGAGTCATGAGTCAGTCCGAGTACGACGCACTCCCGGTTAAGAAGGAGAAGACGATGTATCTTATTTTAAGCCGGGGTCAATAGTTTTTGCGTCAAGTGGATAATTACCATTATATTCAAAGAAGAAGCCGTGAAGCGGAGCTGGACGGTTTGTGGGTAGGCTAGACCGGCTCCCTGCATCACGGCATCCCTACGTAGCGCCAGCGCGGGGCCGCTTCGCCCGTCCGCCGTGCTTGGCTCCCGCACTCACAGCCAGGATAGCGGCAGCGAGCGCGTCATCCTTCGCCCGTAGACGCCAACCACCTTCCGCGCCCTTGGCGAGCTTGGAATTCCCCGCCGGGTCCGTCGCCGCCTCGCTTCTGCGAGGGCACTCCTCAGCAAACCGGATCGGTCGTGCTCTGGAGCTTTGCCCTGAGCTCATCCACGTGCCGGGGCGGAGCGAGACCCCCCCCTCGGGGCGAACGGAACACAGACCACCGGGGCAAGGAACCTCACCCAGCGACCCCAAGCCCCCTCCGGGCTTCCCCCCGAATCACCAGCTTCCCAAGGCAACTGCACAACGTCTGAACCCGAACCCCTAGTCACCCAAGCTCACCGGGCTTCCCCCGGCCTCCGGGCCTCACGGCTCACCCCGAAGCGTCATCCGCCACCCCTGCCGGCAGGGGTGGCCACAGACCTGCCCCTCCGGGGTCTATCTTGCGTTGGCTTCGTGCAACATCCTGCTAGATACATCTGCGACACTCTAGAGGCCCTCCCCTCCGGGTCTATCTTGCTTAGTCTACCTGCTGTAGATGTACCTCCGGTACGCATTTTGGTGCCTGGTCGGTGGCTCGGCAAGGGTCCGGTCGCTGTCTGCTGTCACGGGGGGATTTCCGGATGGCCCTGAGCCCATCCGCTCCGGAAATCGCCGCTCGCCGGGGCTCTGAGGGGCTCTGTTTCGGCCGAGACGATCGGCGCAGCGGTTTTTTGAGCTTGAGGAGGCCCGGCCGGCCGGGCCGACGTCCTCGGCCGCGTTCGCGGCGCTGAGAGGCTCTGAGGGACGCCTTCTGGGCGCCGGGGGCGGGATTTCCCGAGGGGAGCTAGCTCTCCGGATCAGGAACCCGCGGCACCCCGGCCAGTGATGATATCAACACCTTACCCGAAGGCCTGAAAGGCGGCGATCAGCAACCCGGCGATGGCAAGGGTCTGCACGAGCAGGCCCGGTAAAGGTCCGCCTTGGTGGCGAGGTGGTCCAGGTCAGCATCGAAGGCCTCCACAAGGGCCTCCGCCTGCTCGCGGTCGAATCCGGCGCTCTCGAGCTTTCGAAGTGTTCGGACGGTCGCGGCCATAGTTTCCTCTTTCGTGAGATCATCTCTGCCCAACAGGCTGCTGCCCCCAAGCGGGGACCGCTCATGCTTCGTGTGCCTTGCGCTCGTAGCGCCGGACGGCGGCCAGCGCCGCCACCGGATCTATCAGCGCTTCGAGCCGCGTGAGTTTTTCTACCCCCCGTCCGTCCATCCTTGCCTCCCTCGCTAGCGAGTAGTTCCGCGACGATGCGGAATGCGCTCACCCTCTGCCCTCCCTGCGGGTCGGTTGTGGTTTGGGAAGACCGAAGCACCGTTACGCCAGCACCAGACGCTCACCCTTGGGTTCCGGTCTGAATATGTGATGGCTTCCTCGTATCCGCTCGGTGAATCCCAGATTCCGAAGCAGACTACACAAATCGTCGAAGCGGATATTGGCATCCGCTCGGCCTGAGAATTTTTTGCAGAAGCTGCTTGTGTCGGCTCATGCGTAAGGCTCTGCCCCCCCGACGGGATACTTGTCAAGTCCGTGCTCTGATGTTGCTAGCCAGTGCATTGTGCTATACTGATATACAGTATATATGTATACCCACTGTAACAAGGTGTACTGGATAGCCAGTGTTCACAGTCGCACTCATTAGCCGGAAGGGCGGAGCAGGGAAGACAACGCTCGCGTGCGGCCTTGCCGTCGCCGGCGAACGAGAGGGGCTCGCCACTGCGCTGGTGGACCTCGACCCACAGGGTTCGGCCTCGGCGTGGGCGAGTCTCCGCGTCGCTGATACCCCCGCCGTCATCTCGGGCCACTCGGGTCAACTCTCCGCCCTGCTGACGGCAGCACGTGATGCCGGGGCCGACCTCGCCATCATCGACACCGCTCCGCACTCCACGGATGCGGCGCTGGCAGCAGCCCGAGCCGCCGACCTCGTCCTCATTCCCTGTCGCGCATCGGTCGCCGACCTGCACGCGATCGGGACCAGTATAGAAATCACCCGCCAGGCCCGAACCGCTGCGGCTGTGATCCTCAACGCTGCCCCGGTGCAAGGCCCCCTCGTGGTCCAGGCTCGGATCGCCATCGCGGGCTACGAGATCGAGATGGTCCCCGTCGTGCTGTACCACCGGATTGCCCACGTGCATGCTTTCACCGATGGACTCACTGCACCCGAACTCACACGGGCTAGCAAGGCCGGTACCGAACTTATCTCCGTATTCCGCTGGGTACAGAACAAGGAGCGATCACTCAATGGCCAGATCTGATCTTGAAACCGCGCTCGAACGCGCCAGAAGCTCCACCCCTTCCGCTGCTGCGCGGCCCTCGCGGGTCGGCAAGAAGGGCATGCTGATCTACATCGACCCGGCGTTGTCCCGGCGCTTGAAGTACATGGCGCTTGACGAAGACAAGACCCTGCAGCAACTCGGGGTTGAAGCCCTTGAGATGCTGCTCGCATCCCGCTCCAGCCGCTGACTTATCACTGCCCGGCTAGGAGGAGTCTGCACCGCGATCGCGGCTCAATGTCCGTGACCGATGGCAAGCGGTTGTCGGTCCCCGATTGGTTATGATAAATACTCTTACAAGAACAGCGAAATCCCAGCGACTAGGGAGAATAGGTTGACACTGTCGGATAGATCGGATCCCCCCCAATACCTATACTCTGTCAATAAGCGCACTGCTGAGACCTCAGTCAGGGGAAGCCGCCAGCCTATGCCCCCACCCGCACCAAACCGTGTGTCTGAGGACTCGATCCCAAAACCTTCATCGGTGGCCCGGTCCACCCCGAAGGCGGCTAGCAGGAACGGACCCCCTTCGGTTTGATAGTCCCCCCGTAAAGACATGACGACTCCAGGAGACAAGAAAAAATACGTACCGGATGCGTTGGAGAGCGACACATGTTGTGCCACCGCTTCTATCTGGAACTGTAACCTAGATGAAACGCCGATACCTAGCCTGAAGACTCGCCCCGGTAAGTAGAAGTCAGTCCGATGATTACCACCGCCGGACGATGAGAACTGGAGAAGTGCATCAACGCCAAGTTCAACCTGGGCCTGCGCAGGAAATGCGAAAGCCAGAACCGATAGAGCCAGTGACATCCTTCTCATTTTTCTCCCCTCGTTCTGGCGATTCGTCTTCGACACTAGGCACACCGAGGAACGCGACCTCCCGGTCATCCATGAGAGAGCCCGCGAGCTCGGCCGCTGCTGCCGTTCACGTAGCGATCACCGCGCTGATGGGCTCTGGGGGCCTCGTGTCGGACGTCTTGGGACCTGCAGGGCACCTGTGGAGTTCAGGCAAGCATCCGGGTCAGCGTGACGATGGCCGCGATGATGCCGACGCCCATGATCCACAGGTGACGGTAGAGCATCTGAAAGTCACGGGCGATGTCGGCCTTGAGGTCGGCGATGTCCGCCTTAGTGGCGACGTGCTGCTGGCCAGGAATCGCCCCGGCGGCCGCCGGGGCCTTGGCCTCACTGAGGCCGAGTTCACGGAAGGCGTCGTAGACTTCGGAAACGATATAGCTCAACGGTAACGTTACCGTGTACAGTGGCGTCAGTCGCGCCCGTATCCGAGCGGGGGTTCGATGTCCTCGACCTCGCCGAGGTCGAGCTCCGTGATCGCCTCCAGCTTCTCACCGAGCGCGGTGTCGTGCAGGGACTCCGGGAGCCGCTCGTGCCACACGGCATACTCCTCCTGAAGCGCGATCAGGGTGGCCGCCGCATCGCGCCACCTCTGGGGCCGGGAGCGTCGGTCCCCCGGACGCCGATAGTGCACGGCCGGGCCACCGGCCTTTTGGCGCTCTCGGTAGCGACGCTGCTTCTCTGCCGCGGTCAGTGCCATCTGCCTCTCATCCCCTGTGTGCCTGTGTCCTGCCGGTAACGTTACCGTGTACAGTGGGTCACCGCCAGTGCCGCGATCGCCGCGCTCACGCGCTCTGAGAGGCTCTGTTTCGGCTGTCGGGATCGGTGCAGGGGGTTTTCGGCCGACCAAGGGCCTGCAAGGCTCCCCTGGTCGGCTGGTCGAGGCGGAGATCGAGGCTCCCAGAGCCTCGATCTCCCTGCCTACTGGTCGCCGGCCTCCTCCTCGGCGATGTCGTACTCGGCCGAGCCGGGGCAGTCCGGCCGGAAGCCGAGCTCCTCCACGACGGCTGGGTACAGCGCCACCGGCAGCCCCATGTCGTGCGCGGCCGCCAGCGCCGCGTCGAGCTCCTCGACCCGCAGGCTCACGATGGCCGGTTCGCCACCGTTCATCGTGAGCAGCATTTCCGGGGGGATCAGGCCCTCCAGCGGGATGGGATCGGTGTGGTCTGTGCTCACTCGCTAAATCGCTCACGGATCGAGGCAGAATTTTTCCAGGCCAAGCTCTTCGGCGATCTACCCTCGTCGTCACCTCTTCACCTGCCTGCGGCAGGCTCCCGCGGGCTTCGCCCTTGGGCTCCCGTTGCTGAGGAAGACACTTCCACACACTCTCTTTTCACCACCCGAGACCACCACCGTCCGTTGCATACTCATGCACCCCGCGAACAACGTTCACACCTATCTATCGTGTGTTGGTTCGTTTCCGGTCGCTGAGAGGTAGCCCCGCACCGTCCGCGTCGTGCAGCCGAGCTCGCCGGCGATCTCCCGTTGTGTCAGGCCCTCGGCCCGGAGCGCCAGAGCCGCCTGAGCGGCCCTCGCAGCCTTCCGGGCTCTGGCCTTCCCTGAGAGCCTTCCCCTCGCCGCCTGACGCAGAATGAAGCGCTCGTTGTGCCAGCCTCGGCGCTCCCACCGCTCCCGGTAGCGCAGGACCGATCGGACCGTCTTCAGGACCTCGGCATCCGGCAGCGGCCTGACGAACTCCCGGTTGATCGTCCACGCCGCGATCTCGATATCCGACGCCCTCCCTCCCTCCCTCCCCGCAAGGCGGATGAGCGCCAGAAAGAGGTAGTCGTTCCGGCCCGCTGGCGTCCGGAGCGCGCTCGGCCGCGGCCGCCGCCAGCGCCTCGGAATGTACTCCGCGAGCTCGACCAGGCCGTAGGTACGGCCCGACTCGATGACGTGGAACCGGGGATCGTTCCGCGCGACCCCCACGTTCCGGAACAGTGAGCCGGCGTAGGAGGCATCAGCCGAAAGCACCGACGCGAAGTACTCAGAGACCCTGGCGAGGAGCTGCTGGGGCTTACGGCGTGACGTCTCGTTCCTGTGCACGGGGCTGTCGAGGAGCCACGCGGCCGCCTCGTGGCCGGCGTGAGGCCCAGACGTCCGGACCATCAGGACCGTCGGATCGGGGATCGTGCCCGCATCCGTGGCCCAGAACGTCTCGGCGGCCCCGTCGACGTCTAGGTAGACCCCGTTGGCCCCGTTGGGCGCGTTGTGCTCGACGTGGACGTACTCGCACCATGCTAGATCGGCCGGCCGACGATACGTCCCCGTCCAGCGGCCGCGCTCGTCGCGCCCCATGCTCACCCAGGGGTAGGGGTGATGGTCCGCCAGCGGGAGCGGAAGCTCCAGCTGCTCGCCCTCGACGTCTTGTGTCTCTCTCGGGGATCCGGCATTTTGATCGTTCATGGCGAGTGTAAGTCGCTGTGACGTGACCTCGGGGAGCGGCGGCTCCGGCGATGGTCGTAAGGCCTCGATCGCTACCACGATCGGGGCCTTCGTTCGTGAAGGTGCTAGGAGTCTACCGGGGCGCCGACCGCGACCACAAGGGAGGGGAGAGAGAGGCTCCCGAGAGCAGCATCACCGCTCGATCCCTCCGCCTCGCTCAGGCCCTCGCATCGCCGCCCGATCGGCCGCCGGCCGCACCACGTGCTCGATCGGCCGGCTGGCCTCCTCGTTGATTGCCCACAGAAGGGGAGAGAGCCTGCGTCTCACACCCTCCCGTCACCTGCTGGGTCCGAAGTCTCGGCCGCGATCACGATCGCGCCACTTCGCGAGCTCCGCCGCCCTCTCGGCCGCTGCCCGCCTCTCCCGCTCCGCTTGCGCTGCCGCCCTCTCGGCTGCCCGGCGCTCCGCGAGGGCCACCGCCACCGCCTCCGTCTGCTTCTGCCTCTGGACCCCCGCCTCTCCCTGGGTCTCCCGCACCTGATCCCACCGCGCCTCGTCCACGTACTCGCGCATCTGCTTGACGCGCTCCCAATCGCGCTCGCCATAGGGCGCGCCATAGGGTCCCCACCCGTCTGCCCGACCACTCGCCGCCCGATCGGCCCGCCTCTCCGATCCCTCTAGCTCCCTCCGGTAGATGCTTGCCCGCCCCTGCTCGATCTCCCTCGCCGCCGTGCCATGCACGACCGCGAGCTGGGCGCGTTCGGCCCTGTGCGACCGCTCCAGCGCCGCCAGCTCCCTCCGGAGCACCTCCGGACGCCCCCGGAGGTACGCACCGAGCTCCTTCCATCGGCCTCCGGCCTGCTTCCACTGCCTCCGTCGCCCCCACACTCCCCGCCAGTCTTTCGCCAGCTGCTCCCGCTGCTGGCCCTGCCGGGCGTAGACCTCCGACCACTCCCGCCCGCACCGGTGCGCCAGATCCTCGAGGAGCCACCGGCGCTCCCGCTGCAACTGCTCCCACTCCACCCGTTCCTCGGCTCGCTGCCAGGCCACCTTTTGCTGCGCCGCGGGCTCCGTCGCGGGCGGGATCGGTTCCGGACGAGGCTCCCGCTCCGGGTTCATCCGCTCGCGCCGGTACCGGCCCGTGGGAAGCGATCCCCGGTGACGCACCCACTCACCCCGGCGGCGCTCCGCGTTGTTCTTGACCCGCTTCTCGCACCGGATCCGGCCCTGCCGGCGTTCGTAGTCCTCGGCCCACTTCGAGAGCGTCAACCGGTCCCGGACCAGGTTCGCCGCCTTCCCGGTATCCATCGAGACCCGGTTGACCAGGACGTGGACATGCGCGTGGGCCCTGTCGTTGTGAGCCACGATCAGCGCCTGGTGCTTCTCGAGCCCGAGGGCCTTCATGCTCTCGTCCACAGCCCGGCTCATCTCCTGCCGGCCCGGCGTCTCGTCCTTGGCCCAGTTGAGCGTGAAGTGGTAGGCCGGCTTCTGGAGCTTCCGCCCCGTCAGCGGCACCCCGGCCAGGCGCTTGAGCTCGGGGGCCGATTCCGCGGTCGCCGCCATCACCGCGGTCGCCCGGTCTGCCCGGCTCGTCGGGAGGTTCCGGGTGTCGGTCCACTCCACCCGCTCGGCCGTCTCCGGCCGGGGCTCGCCTTCCTCGGCCCGGTCATGGAGGCAGTACGCCGCCGAGCCGGAGAACGAGGCCACGGAGCCAAGCACCTTGGCGATCATCAGACTTCGCCAGCCAGGAGCGCCGCCACGAGCTCGCCGACGCGCTCGACGGCCTCCCGGGTCCCGGCCGGCGCGGCCGATCCGGAGTTCAGCGCCTTTGCGACCTGGTTCAGGTTCACGCCGATCCGGGTGAGCTCCACCTGCTCGGCCAGCGCCAGTCGGCGCTCGGCCGTGACGCGCACCGGCTGCCCCAGCGCCTGGTGCCGCATGTAGGCGGCCATGCTCAGGCGGGCCCCAGCGGCTCGCTCGGCGAGCTCGGCCGCCTGGGCTTCCGTGACGCGCACGCCAATCGTGCGCGTCCGGCGCTCCCCGGCGTCCAGACGGGGACGGGCCATGCGATCACCTCCGGGTGAGAGCAGGCAGGGGGGTACGGGGGCACACGCCCCTGTCCAGAGGGTTATTGCGAAGCAACAACCTAACTGGCAAGACTACCTGCTGTAGAGGTACCTCCGGTACGCATTTTGCAAGACTACCTGCTGTAGAGGTACCTCCGGTACGCATTTTGGTGCCTGGTCGGTGGCTCGGCAAGGGTCCGGTCGCTGTCTGCTGTCAGGGGGGATTTCGGATGGCCTAGACCACATCCGCTCCGGAGATCGCCGCTCTCCGGGACTCTGATTGGCTCTGTTTCGGCCGAGACGATCGGCACAGCGGTTTTTTGAGCTCTAGGAGGCCCGGCCGGGCCGACGTCCTCGGCCACGATCGCGGCGCTGAGAGGCTCTGAGGGACGCCTTCTGGGCGCCGGGGGCAGGATTTCCCGAGGGGGAGCTAGCTCTCCGGATCAGGAACCCGCGCCAACCCGGCCAGTGAGGATATCAACACCCTTACCCGAAGGCCTGAAAGGCGGCGATCAGCAGCCCGGCGATGGCAAGGGTCTGCACGAGCAGGGCCCGGTAGAGGTCCGCCTTGGTGGCGAGGTGGTCCAGGTCAGCATCGAAGGCCTCCACAAGGGCCTCCGCCTGCTCGCGGTCGAATCCGGCGCTCTCGAGCTTTCGAAGTGTTCGGACGGTCGCGGCCATAGTTTCCTCTTTCGTGAGATCATCTCTGCCCAACAGGCTGCTGTCCCCAAGCGGGGACGCTCATGCCTCGTCTGCCTCGTCTCCTCGGCAGTCCGCGACGGTGCCGGGCTCCACATCGCAGAACCCGAGGTCCTCCGCAACGGTCCACAGGCAGGAGACCGGCAGCCCCATGTCGTGGGCTTCGATCCAGTCGTCTGAGCACCAGATCCAGATCACGGGCTTTTCGTCGTCCAACTTGAGTGTCGCCCGCCAGGCGCGGGTCTAGAGCTCGGCCGCCTCGATGCGGGATGTGTGCACTCTCTCTCCTCCTGTGGTCCTGTTGACGGTGAAAACTGCTTGTCCGAGGGAGGCGACGGCGGCGAGCTCGCGACCCCCCAGGGGAGCACACCCGCCAGGCGTCTCCCCCCTCCTCCTGTCGGAGTGGGGGTGGAGATGAGATCCGGTTGTTGCCCTGTAATGACTTACGGCGATTTCTTCCCCCGGTTAGGTAGGTATCTTCCCCCGGTTAGGCAGGTCCTTCCCGACGCACCGCGCTCGACTTCGGCACCGGTAGAAGACGCGACACGAGTCGCAATTCCGAAAGCCGGGCGTCCGGGATTCTCCGCAGCGCGTGCAGAGCTCAGCGACCTCCCACGCGGCCCGCGTGATCTTTACCCAGTCACGGAAGCAGTCCGTCGAACAGAACCGGAAGGGCTCTCCCGTCACCGGGTTGATCGCCACCCGGAACTGCTCGGAGCATGACGGGTGGCGGCAGGTCGCTGGCCCGTTACTGGTCCCGGAAGAACTGGTCACGATTCTCGGCTCCGGATCGCGGCCGCCGCTGCCTCGGGCACGATCACCCACCCCTTCTGCCCGTCTTGGGTGGTTGCCGTCCGGCTCAGGATCTCGACGCCGGGTAGCTCCTCCCAATGCGCGTCGGCCGACCGCCTTCCTTCCTTCCGCGCCCGATTCACGCGCCCGAACGCCAGCCGGTCCCGGTCGGCGGCCGTCAGGACCGGGTAGTGCGCGGGATTGGCGCTCCACAGGTGAACGCTCCGGTTGCGGGGGTGACGCCGGCGGGTGATGCCCGGTCGCCAAGCCACAGAGTGCGCCGCAATGTAGGCCCGGAACTTCGGTCCTGAGACCACCCCGAGCTGGAAGAGGTCAGGTCCGTTGATCACCGGCCCGGCCCCCGAATCGGGGGGAAAGTCCACCTTGATCACCACCAGGTCATCCAGCTCCGCGTTCTCCCCGGGCTCGACCTGCAGCCCGAAGGGGACCCAGCGCTTCGCTAGACCCTCTGGGATCCGGAACGGACCAGGAAACGAGTAGGAGGGAGCGCGGTAGAGCGCCTCCCGGATGCGGGGCCAGTCTCGCCCCCGCTGCCAACCGTTCGGATACAAGAAGTCGCGCAACTCCCGGACGGTCGTCACGATGCGGCCTTCTGTCTTTCTCAGCGCGATCGGGGTCATTATGCAGGATGCGATAGCCAACCGCAGATCAAGCGGCGCGCCTCGCCCACGTGCCATTGTCGGCACGCCCCGCGAGTCTGAGAGTTCGAGGACTGGGACGCGCGGTCCCTCCGGAGCAGGGAGCAAGGGAAGTTGGGCGTGGGGCAATTCTCGCTCCTCGACGACGCCTCCGAAGGCCAGCCGCCCCGCCTCCCTCGCGGGATGCTCTCGCACCTCCACGGCCCGGAAGTCGGGGAGGATCGGATCGACCCGGGTCACGGCATGCATCTCGAAGGGCTCAGGAGCCACCGGAGCGCCCTGGACGTCCCGGGCGGCCTCCCCCCCCCCCGGCGGAGCCGCTTGGGCGACCTGGCGGGCCTCTGCCTTCAGCCGCTCGCTCTCCTCGAGGAGTTCCCGCCGCCCCTCCTCGGTTCGGCTCTTGGCCAGCGCCTCGCTCAGATACTCCGTCAGCTCCTTCGCCATTCAAATCTCCTCGGGGTCTCCGGACTAGTGTCCACAGAGGGGAGAGAGGGCCCGTGTTACTCATGCAGATCGTCGAGCTGCTGCTCGACGGTGGCGAATTGCGAGAGGTTGCCCCGGCGGGCTTCCCTCATCGCCTCGATGGTGGTGGCATTCGGGACCAGCAACGTGAGGGGCAGCGTTTTCTCGTGTGCCACGCCGCAATCGGGACTGGGGGGTTGTATCCGGCCGGGCCGCGGAGGGGGAAATGACGGCCTTGTAGCCGTCGATCACCATGGTGTTTTTCACGGCTTCACTCCAATCCCGCCGCACCTTGGTCCCGAGTGCTGGCGGGATCCCCCGTCCTGTGCCGCACATAGCTCTCGAGTACAGGGGTTCATCCGTGTCTGGTAGCCCTTTCGCGGACCGCCTGCAGTGTACCCTACCGGGCCTCTGAGCCATGGTCACCGCTCCAACCCTCCTCCACGCTCGGCGGCGAGGGGTTGCGCCCTTTCGTGCCGTAGCGTTCGAGGAGCAGGTGCCAAGCTTCAACGCCGAGGGCCTGTAGCGTCGTGTCGCGCTGAACGGCGAGCATCTTGATGCGGCGAGCGGTTTCGGTTTCGACGTAGGTGACGATCCCGCGTTTTCCACGTCGGCCGCGCGGTTTGGCGGAGGTCGGCTTCGCGTCGGCGACGGGACGGAGGGCTTCGGCAAGGGAAGGCCGTTCAGGCATGTTGGGCAGTCCATAGATAGAGTTCGCGGATTTCGTGGGCGGCGGGTGTGTCCGGAGCAGTTTCCAGTGCGGTACGGCCGACGATACTGGCGTAGACGTGGGCGACCCGTTGAACGATGGTGACGGGTGCGAGAGCGGCACCGACTTCCCGGATGTACTCGGCGGCTTGTATGGGGAGAGGTCCGCGCGGCGGACAGCACGTCAGCACGATGGCGGCCGGTGTCTCAGCCTGTGCGATTGCGGCCAGCGTGTCGGGCACGGTGGCGAGGTCGTAGGTAGCGGGACGGGATGGGACCAGCACGAAATCGGCTTGGCGGGCGGCTTCGCGGGTGCCGCCGCCTTCGCGGGGCACCGGTGTCCACGAGGGTCAGCGTGGCACCTCCGGAACCGGCGGCTTGGAGCACGCGGGCAAGGGTTTGAGGGCGGGCACTGGCGACGAGCGGGGATTCGTGGCGGCGCAGCTCCGACCAGGTGCGGGCTGTGCCCTGCGGATCGATGTCGACCACGACGGCAACGCCGCCTGCTTGCTGGTGGGCGACCGCGAGTGCAACGGCAAGCGTGGTTTTGCCACTGCCGCCCTTCCGCGAGATTAAGGCTACCGTTTTCATGCCGGATGCCAGTATAGCGTGCTAGCGCGCCATCACGCTAGTGGCCAGAGAAGGCTGCGGTCCGCGCGTGGCTCGAGGTTCATGACTGATAGCAGGCGGTTGTCGGTCCTCGCTTGGTTTGTGATAGTTGTACTTCCGATAACTCGTGCCTCCTGACTACTGCAGGGAGCTCCAGATGGGCAGGGGGTGGCTGTGTCAGGGCGGAGTGATTGCCGGCGCCCGAGGGCTCCAAGGTCACCCGAAATCGGGGCAGGTCCAGGGGCTACCCCCGGCGAGCTCGAAGATGGACCACGGCGCGGCAAGCCTTTCCGGCCGCTGGCGCCCGGAGAGCCCCAACCGCGTTCCCAAGAGGCCCCGGCCCGGAGGGGTGACGTGTTCAAATTCGCGCGAAAACCAAACGAGAACCCGGTATTCGTTTCAGGATGCTCCGGATTTCGGGCCGAGGCGGACCGCTGAAGCCTCGTCGAGAAGGCTCGCGACCCTAGTGGCCGCCGGAGCGGAGCGTCCCCCGCGGGGGTAATGTTACCGTGAGCGGCCGTAGCACACCCGAGACCCCTTGGAGAGCCAACCGCCATGACCCTCGACACACAGACCGTCATGCTGCTGGCCGTGCTTGTGTCGGTGATCGGCGCGAGCTGGCAGCTTCATACGGAAATCTCCAGCCTTCGCTCCGAAGTACATACGGCGATCGCCGATCTGCGCGAGCGGATGGCCCGCCTCGAAGAGCTGTTCGAGGGGTTCACCAGGGGGGAACGGAAACCGCCCACCCCTCCCGCCGGAGGGTGAATCCTGGCCCGAGCGCTTGGAATCGTCTCTAAACGCCCTCGGCCCTTCCTCACGGGGGGGAGACGGACCATCTGCTCCCCGGCTTTCGCACGTCCTCTGGGCTCCCCGGGGCCCAGATTATCCCTCCAGAACCACGCCAGCCAGGGGCCACCCGCCGGGTCGCCCCTGGACGCTCCCACGCGTCCTCGCCCGAGAGATCCCAAACCACTGTTTTTTTGTTCTTGTACCAGAATCAGAATCGTAGTTTTAGAAATCCGGCGTGAAGGCTAATCGGTCCGAATACACGAAATTCGTAATTTTTGCAGATGTCCACCGGGACGGATTTCGAGGTGGACTGGCTCTCCGGGGAGAGCTCCTCGAGGGCGTTCCCCTCCAGCCAGTCTTGCCACGGTCGCTTCCTCCTGCCGGCCATCGAGGCGGCCATAGAGCCCCATGTGGAACGTATCCAGGCCGCCGCCGCCGCTCCCCGCGCGGGTCCCACCGGACGGACGGAATCCCCCGAAGCGGCCCGGAACCGGGGAGCCGTGGACGTCGCCCTTGCCTCCGTCATGCGGGATGCCATGCTCCGGCGCTCCGAAGCGGCCGCGCTCGAATGGGCCGATGTCGAGCTCCGGTCCGCTCCGGTCCGCTCCGGAGATCTGAGGGGCTCGTTCTCAGCCGATCGGGGATCAGATCCCGTCGACGTGTTTCCCGTCCTCGTCGTCGAAACCGAGCTCGAGGGCGACCTCAAGGGCCTCCATGAAGTCGGCTGCGCGCCAAATCCAGATTACCGGATCCTCGTCGGCCTGCTCCTCTAGGTCATTCGCCTCGATGCGGACACTCTCTCTCCTCTGCTTGTGGTCCTAGCTTGGTGGCGCTTTTCAGCTGACAGAGGGAGGGGCCGGCTGGGCGCTTGCGCCCGGCCCGGCCGGTCCCTCCCTCCCCCTCCCTCCCTCCGTCGGAGTCGGGGTCGGGGTCGGACAAAAATCCGAGTCATACAGGACAACGACTTACGAAAACTCCGTTCTATGGTTGTCGCCCTCTCGTTCTATGGTTGTCGCCCTCCCCGCTTCCGGACCGCCTCGGCCGCATCCTCGGGGACGATCACCCAGCCGTGCCGCCCGTCCTGGGTGGTGGCCGTCCGGCTTAGGATCTCGACGCCCGGCAGATCCTCCCACGCGGCGTCCTGGTCGGCCCTTAGCCGGTGCCCCTTGTCCCCGGCGCCGAAGGCCAGCCGTCGCCGGTCCTCCGCCGAGAGGACCGGGTAAGCGTCCGGATCCGATGCCCAGACCCTCTGGCCTCCGGCCTTGGGGCTCACCACCCGCGTACGGCCCGGCAGCCAAGACACGGAGTGGGCCGCGATGTAGGCCCGGAAGCGGGGCGCACTCTTCACCCCGAGCCGGGCGAGTTCTCGCCGGTCGATCACGGGACCGTGAGCCGAGCCCTCCGGGAATGTCACGAGGAAGCGCACGAGGTCGTCCAGCGCCGCATCGGGGCCGGGGTCATGGTGCAAGTGGAACGGCAGCCACCACCCTCCCCGGCCGTCCGGGATCACAAAGTCCCGCGCCTTCCACATGGCGCGGCGGAGCGCGGGCCAGTGGCGCCGACGTTCCCACCCGTTCGGGAAGCAGAAGTCCCGCAGCTGCCGCACGGGGACCGCGAGCTGGAGGAGGCTCTTCCGCGAGTTGTGGGGGGTCATGATGCACGCCGCCACGAGGAGCCGCAGGTCAAGGGGTGCGCCTCGCCCACGGGCCATGATCGGCCCCCCTCGAACATCGGCGAGGTCCAGCAGGCTCACGCGGGGACCGTCAGTGCCCGGAAGGAGGGGCAGCTGCGCGTCCAAGTCGTCCCTCCCCTCGACGAGGCCCCCGAACGCCAGTCGGCCGGCCTCGACCGCGGAATGCTCGTTGACCGAGTGGACCCGGACTACCGGGAGGATCGGGTCGGGCCGAGTTACGGGCCGCACCGACACGGGCTCCTGGGAGCCCTCAGGAGCAACGAGGACGCCGTTCCCTGCCCTCCGACTTTCCGGAGGCAGCTTCTGCCGCTTGGTGGCTGCCAGCGCCGCCTGACGCGCCTTCTCGGCCGCCGTCTCGATCGCGGCCGCACCGGCATCGAGCGCCTCCAAGTCGACGTCCTCGTCTAGCCACTCCCGCAGCGGTCGCTCTTCCACGGCATCCTCGCTGGTTGACCACAAAAGGGGGATAGAGAGAACCCCCGCAGGGCTGCGTCACCGCTCGATCCCGCCACCTCGATCTCGTTCAGGCCCCCGCGGTGCCGGCATGACTGACGCCGATCGGCCGCGAAGTGGGCGGCGCCCATGCCTGTCTGAGCCTTCGTTGGGGTTCATTCTTCTCGTCTCTCTACCTAGTCCCTTCGTCGGGCTGCGCCCTCCGAATCCCCCGATGCTTTGGGATCGGCCATCCCCCTTCGATCGCCCGTCAAGGCCCCGGCTTCCCGCAATGCGCGCAAGGTTTCCGGGGCTTCCGACGCCGCTGCCGCTTCACCGTGAACCGGCAAGGGCCGCGGCATTTCATCACATGGAGGAGTTCCGGACGTATTCCCCGCCGCACGGCCGCCTGCCGGGCCGCCTGGCGAGTCCGGAACCGGGGAGCCTGTGCAATCAGCGCCAACCCGCCGGTATCGAGCCAGACGTGGTAGTGTTCCTCGGTCGCGTCAGGCTCGTCGCGGGTTGTCTTGTTCGGGGAGATTTTCAGGCCCATACCCGGCAACGTATCGCCCTTGTGTGTCTTTTGACAACGTGACAGCCCCGCTAGCTTGCCTCGGAGCCTCTCCCCATCCCCTTCCCCCCGGATGACCCGAGACGCCTCCTGCGGCCTCCTAGGGGCCCTAGAACCTCCGGAGCCGGTCACGAGGCCCCCTCAGAGCCCCGGATCGGGGCGACCGCCAGCGCGGATGGGGGCTGGGACATCCGAAACCGGGGCAGATCCGGGGGCCGCGGCCGGCGAGGTCGAGGACGGATCCAGGCATGGCGGGGCGTTCCGGCCGGAATGGTGACTCGGGTCCCGAGTCCCGGTCAGGGCAGGTGAGGTCGCTCAGGCGGCGTCCGCCTGCTCCCACCGGATGCCCACCACCCCCGGTCCCATCCCTCCCGTCGTGTGGGCGTCCGGCTTCGCGGCTCCGGACTCTGGCGGGGGCTGGCGGCCCGGTCCACCTTTAACCGGTAACTGGAGAGGCGGATACATGGACTGGCTGGCTTGGAGCGACGTGGCCCGGTTGCTGGCGGCGGTGGCGGGAGTGCTCGCGGCGGCGGTGGCGGGGTTGTGGACGCTGGGGCGGATGTTCCGCCCGTGGATGCGGGACGCGGCGCGGGAGGCCGCCGAATCGCTGTACGTCCAGCTCAAGGAAAACGACTTCAAGCTCGTTGAGGACCGGATAGACGGAGGACTCCGGGACGTGAGCGATCGGCTGGAGCGCGTGGAGGGGCGGGCGCAGGCAGACCGTGCGGCGCTGCGAAAGGACTTCGGCGACCAGCTGGGCCGGATGGAGGCGCGGATACTGGAGGCCGTGCGCGAGCGCGGCGCGGCCCCTCCGGAGGATTCTCCCCCTCCCGGCTGATCCCCGGCCCGGGTCGGATGGCCTAGACCCCATCCGCATCGGCGATCGCTCCGCTCCGGGGCGATCTCCCTCGCGGATGGACTCAAGGTCACCCGAAACCGGGGCAGATCCGGTGGCAGGGACCGCCGAGCTCGAGGATGGAGCCAGGCGCTGCGGGCGTTTCCGGACGGGTTAAAGCGTCTGGTGCCGAGTCGTCATTAACGCCCCTCCGGGGTCTACGCCGGGGTCTAGCGCGTATGAAACAAGGACAGACCCCCCCATGTTTCAGGAAATCGGCCGGTAGTGTTTCACGCGCCCGGTTCCGTATCTCTTGCACCGCCTTGCGTTTCACCGGCACCGGATCGGCTCGACGGGGCCTAGCAGCGTAAAAGGGGCATGTACGGGAGCGACCCCCCTCTGCCGCTACCGTGTGCGTCATGCGGGGCAGGGTCATGTTGCACGTGATATTTCACGCACAACTTTCCCCCTGGGGGGTCGCTCCCTGAGTAATTATCCCTGCGGGAAGGCGTCTTTAACGTTCCGATGAAGCGTATTATCGGAACCTATCGGAGAGCGGCCACCGCTCGACTCCAGCTACGCCGGGTCGTCGACCGGCATGAGGCCGGCGCGACGCTCTTCCCCCGGTGCCGAAATTTCCTCCAGAGTCACGCCGCCGTTGTCGCGATCGGCAGCCCGATTCCCTCTGAGGTCCTCAGCACCGCGATGAACCGGTCCCGATTCCCTGGACAATAGGGCGGCTTAATCATGCCGTCTTCCGAGTGAGCTCGTCGAGGACGTCGATAGGCATGGCATAGCGGACCCCCTATGAGACGAGCGCCGTCGGTCCGACATGTACCGGAAAGCGCAGCCCGTAGTCGGCAGGGGGTGTGGCCAGGGGACGCATCCGCTCCTGCTCGGCCTCCAGTCGCTCGGCCGGGGTCACGCCCGTGGCACGCGAGGCCCGCACCTCGTTGGTCTCGACCAGCCACTCCTGAAGCTGACGGGGCAGCTCTTCCTCAAGATCCAGGAAGCGCCGGGCCCGGAAGAAGCTGCGCTTGACGAAGCCGACCAGGTTCTCCACGGAACCCTTCTGCTCGGGGCTCCGCGGGGCGCACAGCTCTACGGCAAAGCCGTAGTCGATCGCCACCTGCGCCAGCGTCGCATTCCACACCGGTCGGCCGTCCTCGCGACCGACCACCACGGTCTTGGCCTGGTCGAAGACCACCGCGAGTGGATGGCGGCGAAGGACGGCTGGGCGAGCAAGGCATTCAACCAGGACATCCGGTGCAAGCGGTGCAGGTACTGCGTTCACATGGTGGCGAAGGACGATTAGCGTAGGGTACGGCCGAGAAGAAACCCGAGGCGGTAGAGCGCGGGTCTTAGGGAGTCCGAAGCTATCACGCAGGCGTGTGGTTCCCCAATGTCCCGCGGACGTGGATCGGCCACCCCGTGCGTGGGAGACCCGCTTCATCCGGACTTGCTGCACACCGCATGGCCGACTACTCATTCACGTGCAAGTTGCATGCGAGTGGGTCGTTACGGAAGCCGGTGCAACTCCGGCGCGGCCCCGCCACTGTGAGAGGACCGGGAGCGATCCCGGCACGCCGGTTCGAGTTCGTCCACTGGAGCCTCGGCTCTGGGAAGGAGAACCGCGCGGCCTCGAGCCAGGAGACGTGGCCCACCCGCCCTCGAGCTCACGACCTCCGAGGGGAGGCGAGTTAGGGATCTCGGGTGCCGGCCAGCGCTCTTCCACATCCCGATTCCGCCTCGTTCCCCCGTGAGGTCCCGAAGTCCCGCGTGGGTGGGACGGGAGGATCGTCATGCTACGAGCAGGAACCCGCCGCTTCACTCCCCGCCTCCTCGCCGTCGTCTCCGCCGCGCTTGTCCTGTCGTTCGCCGAACCTGTCCTCGCTCAGGCGGCGCCGGCGCCCTCTCCCGACTCGGCGATCGTCCTCGATCCTGTGGTGGCGACCGCGACGCCCGTCCCCGTTTCGGCGGGTGCGCTCGGAAGGCACGCTACGGTGCTCGACGGAGAGCGGCTCTGGGCGGAGGGCGTCGTCGATGTGGTGGAGGCGCTCCGGAGCGTAACCGGAGTCGGGATCGTCAGGAGCGGCTCCTTTGGAGCCGTCTCGTCGATATTCCTCAGGGGAGGCGAGAGCGACTACGTGAGGGTGCTTCTCGACGGCGTGCCGCTCAACCAGCCCGGCGGTGCCGTTGACCTCTCCGGCCTGACGATGGAGAACGTGGACCGGATCGAGATCGTCAGAGGACCCGCCAGCGGTCTGTACGGTTCGGACGCCGTGGCCGGGGTGATCCAGATCTTCACTCGGCGTGGGGACGCCGGGCTCCAGGCCTCGGCTACGGTGCGCGGCGGTAGCTACGGGAGCGCGGACGGCACGCTCGAGTTCCGCGGGGGAAACGAGTCCGGATCGTTCGGGGCGTCCGTGGCCCGCTACGACACGGAGGGGATCCTCGATTTCAACAACCGTCACCGGAATACCGTCTTCTCCGGAAGCGCGGAGGCGCGGATCGGGAGCGCCTCGACGGCGAGGGTTACCGCGAGGCTTCAGGACCGGGTGTATCACTTTCCCGCCGATGGGAGCGGCGCCGTCGTCGACGTCAACCAATCGACCTTCTCCGAGGAGGCCACGCTCGGAATCGAGCTCGAACGGAGCCTCGGCGATCGCTTCGAGCTCCGGGGTCTCGTCTCGCTGTACGATGCCGACATGGGGACGGACGATCCCCCCGACGGCTCGCACGATACCGTCGGTTTCTACGGGTTCCACAGCCTGGACGCGATGCGCAGGGTGACGGCTGACGCGAGGGCGAACTGGCGCCGGTCGGATCGTACCGTCCTCACGCTTGGCACGGAGCTGGAGGAGCAGAGCGTCCGCTCGTTCAGCGAGAGTCTCTCCGAGTACGGACCGAGCACGGGGCGCTCCGAGAGTTCCCGGTCGAATGCGGCAGGATACGCCCACGCCCTTACAACCATCGGCTCCCTCTCGATGAGCGGGGGGGCGCGAATCGAGCGAAACGAATACTTCGGGGGATTCTTCAGCTATCAGGCGGGTCTTGTCGTCCCCGTCCGAGCCGGGGCGCGCCTCACGGCCTCCGTGGGGCGGGGGGTCAAGGAGCCTGCGTTCTTCGAGACTTTCGCGAGTGGTTTCGCGACCGGGAACCCGGACCTGCGTCCGGAGCGGTCCCGCTCATGGGAGGCGGGGATCGAGCAGGCGCTCGGGGCGAGGCTCCGGGCCGCGGCGACCTGGTTCGACCAGTCCTTCGAGGACCTGATCCAGTACACGGGCTCGCCCCCCGGGCCTGACGAGCCCAACTACTTTAATGTGGCGGCGGCCGATTCGCGGGGACTCGAGCTCGAGGCGGAGGCGGTGCTTGGCGCGCTCAGGCTCGTGGCAGGCTGGACATGGCTTGCGACGGAGGTCGTGGATTCGGGATTCGACGGGGGGTCCTCGGCCGCCTTCGTCGAGGGGGAGGCGCTCCTTCGGCGGCCCAGCAACCACGCCACCCTCGGCGCGCGCGGCCGGGTCGGGGGTCGGGTGCGGTGGAATGCGGACGTTCGCCTGGTCGGCGAGCGCTCCGACCGAAACTTCAGGGTATTCCCGGCGGAGCCGGTGACCCTCGACAGCTATGCGGTGCTCAACTTCGGCCTAGGCGCGACACTCCTCACGCCGGGAGCCGCGCGGCCGGGCCTCGATCTGCTCGTCCGCGTCGAGAACGCGGGCGGCGCCGAGTACGAGGAGATCTTCGGCTTCGGGGCGCCGGGAAGGGCTATGTATCTCGGCGGCCGGATGCGTTGGGACGGCCAGTGACGTGTGGGGTGGCCGGGCGCTCGTCCCGGGGTGGGGGGAGGGCGGGGGTGCCGAGCCCGTGTGCACCGGAGCACCCGCAGGCCTGTCGGAGCGATGCGGAGTGCGTCCGGGTGACAGCGCGGATCCGGCGCGACGAGCCCGCGTGGAACCGCTCCGGTGCCTTCCTCCGAGCCGCTCGATCGCTTCCCGCGCCTCCAGGGGGCAGGGGTGAGTGCTACTCGTTCAGGGCGAAGACCCAGATCACGCCCCCCTGGGGGACGAAAGTGCTCGTGCCGCGATCCGCGTCGATCCGGAACGGTGTAGGTCAGCGGGTCATTGTCCGTGTCGGTAGCGGTCAGGGGGAACCGACGTTCTGGCCCGTCGCCGCAGGCCTGCTGTCGCAATGTCTGCCCCGGAGAGGCTTGTTTCGCGCCGTCAGTAGCTGACGCGAAACGTGGGGCTGTCCTCGGGCCGGCGGTCCCTTCGGTCATAGAGCCGGGTGGTGCTGACGTTGGCGTGGCCGAGCCAGTCCTGGACGCGGGCGATGTCGGCCTCGTTCTCGAGGGCGTTGGTGGCGGCCGTGGCCCGGAGCGCGTGGACGGTGCGTTCCATGGGGATGGCGGCGGCCGAGGCGTACTTTCGGACGAGCTTGTAGATGCCGTCGCCCGTGAGCGGCCGGCCGGCCCAGCGGGCCTGGGTCGGCTGGAACAGGGGTGCGTTCCGGTCGCGGTGGTGGCCGGCGAGCTCGAGGTAGTCGCCGAGGGCCGAGAGCGCGGCCGGGTGGACCGGGACGGGCCGGGTCTTGGAGCCCTTGCCACGGACCCTGAGGTGTGGCACGCCCCGGTGCTCGTGGAGCGAGCCGACGGTGAGGCGGACGACCTCGTCGCGCCGGAGCCCGTGGTAGAGCAGGACAGCCAGGAGGGCCCGGTCGCGCCGGGCCAGGAGGCTCTCCCCCTCCGGAGCGCTCAGGAGCCGCCGTGCCTGGGCATCGGAGAGCGCCGGCGTCCGGCCTTCGGACGCATTCTCCATTCGGGGACGCCTGACGCCCGAGACGGGGTTCTCGCCGACGGCGTTGGCGTTACAGAGGTAGCGGAAGAGCGAGGAGACGGCCGAGAGCTTCCGCCGCCGGGTCGCCGGCCCGAGACCGCGCTCCTCGAGCATCTTCCGCCAGGCGATGACGTGGGCCCGCCGGACGCCGGGGAGCTCGCCGAAGCGGCGGATCCCGAGCATCGACATGAACTCCCCGACATCGCGCCCGTACGCCCGCCGGGTGTTCGGGTTGTCTACGTTGGCGAGCCACTCGGTCGCCGCCGGCACATCAGCCAGCTGCTGGAACTCGGCCGCCGAGATCAGCCGGCGGCCGACGTCGCCCCGGACCGTCAGTTCAGTCGACGTTTGCCCCGTGCCCGCGGGGTGCACTTCGGGAGAGTCCATGCCCGATCTTACTACCGATAATGTATTTTATCAATAGTGCAGTTCCGGGAACTCCCCGAGCCCGCCGCTACCGCCCGCGGACAGGATTTCCGCGACCCGCGGACGGTCGCGGCACACGCAAGACCCGACTCGCGCTTCAGGAGCTCGTAGATCCGCCCGATGTTGCCCTTGGCGATCGCCGCACGGAGATCGTCCAGCCGACCGGTCCGTGCCGCTCGCGCTGCTGGCTCTTTGCGTCGGCGCCAGTCGAAGCGGTCAGTCCTATCGAATCACACTACTCAGTGGCAACGAAGTGATGCGCCAGATGTGGCCCCAAGGCCCCCGGGCACCGAGCGCGGGCGCGGGCCGAAAGGCCGGCGCCCGGGTCGAGCTGCCCGGTCCCGGTTCGATGGGCTAGCCCATCACAAGTCCGAGCCCGGGAATCGACTCCATGATGTCGGCGCCGCACGCTCGGCCGGTGAGGGTGATGGAGGGGAACCCAGACGCATCGTTCACCGTCTCGAGCTCCACATCGAGCGCGCATGACCCCCTGCGACCGTCATCTGTGGCCCAGCGAACCGTACCGTCCACTGTGCCGCTGATTCCGAACACGAACTCTGTCGAGATTGACAGCTCGATCGTCATCTCCACCTCGGGCGCGCCGTCCAGGGTGAAGGTGATCCCGCTCGTCTCGTGCCTTTCGATGCAACCCGAGTGAACGAGGGTCACCGCGGTCCTCACGCCGGCGTCGTCGTCGTTCGGGTCTCCGACAGGGCTGAACTGCGCGCTCACTCTAACCGTTCCACCCATGGTGCACGGGACGGTCAGCTGCATGCCGCCGCCAGGGAGCTGGGTCACACTGCCGGGGTCCAGATCCAGATCCAGGCCTTGTCTCATCGCAACCTCGAGGAGCGCGAGGGCCTCCGCCCCTGTCAGCGAGTCTTCGGGCTCCGTCGAGCTACCGCCGCAAGATGCCACGGCCACTCCGACACCGAGAATCAATCCTGCTCGAATGCACCGCATGGAAACGTCCCCCTTTTCTGGTCATGGCGTGGCTCGGGAGCGTCATGTCCCGAGCCGATCCCGGTCGTTTCCTGAAGCAACCCTGGTGATGGATTGCCCCGTCCATGACCGACAGTGCGTCGTCGCCTCCAGCATGCCCCGCACCGAACGCAGCCGGGCGCTACCAAGATAACACTGCCGGATCCAGGCAGGATCCGGCCGACCGCAGATCGATGTATCGGAAACGGGCAAGCTGCACGTGGCAGCGAGGCGTGGGTCAACACGGAGCGTCGAATGCCTCGATCTGGCACCCTCCAGAGGGAGGACCAGGGGAACGATCTCGTCGAGTGAATCGATCACGGCATCAGCCATGGTCGGTCTGGGCCAGATTATGCGATCCGCGTCGGCTTAAGTCTGAACGGACTCGCTTCAGGAGGGATAATCGGCGGGTTTTGGGCAGTGAGAGAAGCCGCCCCCGACTAGCATCCTCTCGTATGCGGTTCTCGCCTGTGACACGGTTACCACCGGAGCGTCCGCCAGCGCGCTGTCGCTCTCTACTACGACTGCGGAGAAATCCGGATCCTTCCGGTATGAGGACGCCAGCAATGCGTCTATCAGCATGCTCGCCTCTTCGATTGTGGCGGGATAATAGGTCCACAGGTTGGCGTCCGCCTCGCGCTCCTCGAGCAACGCCGCGATAAACTCGAGCTGGCGGTCAGTCGGAGGCCGTCCGGGCGGGTCGCTCGTCCAATAGGCCGATCAGGAGTACCGCGAGGACCAGGACGATCAGGACGGCCACGGCTAGATTTCGAGCTCTGCGGCCGTATCCGCCGCGTCGTACGGAACCTTGTGCTCGTTCCGGATCAGCCAGGCGACGGCTTGCCTCTCCGAAACCGAGCGGTAGAGCCCTTCATACAGCACCCAGCCCCCAAGATGCGTCCGGTACAGCTTCTCGTCCAAGTCGACCGTACCCGTCCAGGTCGTCGCCTTGTCCGGATCGAACCAGCGGTCGCTGTCGGACAGCGGTTCACGTGTCATCGCCTCGCGAGCTCCTGCGGGGGGGAGGAGACGCAGCGTAAGACCACCCCAAGGTCCCTAGCAATCCCGGACGATCATCGGTCTCGCGGCGTCGACATCCAGGTCGTCGGAGCGGTCGATCAGGACGTGCTCGAGCGCGTCCTGATCGACCCGGTTCACGATCACATGCACGTGCGGGTGTCCGTCACGGTGCGCCACGATCAGCGGCTGGTGCTTCTCCAGCTTCCGGCCCCGTGCCGACCCCCCAGCCAAGCGTTTGAGCTCCGGAGTTCAGCGCCCGCGCCATCTGATTCAGATTCACCCCGATCCGTTTGAGTTCCCGGCGCTCGGCCGCCGATGCCGTTCACGCCCAGGACTCGGGTCCCGACTCTTCATTCCAGCCGGATCAGCCCGAGATGCCGGCCTCGTCCCCCGAGCTCGAGGACCCGCTGCCCCCAGAGATGCCCCGGGTTCGGGTGCCCTGGAGACCCCATTGGCTCCGGAGATCGTCGCTCTCCGGGACTCTGAGGGGACCGGTTTCGGCCGAGACGATCGGTACAGCGGTTTTTGGGGCTCGAGGAGGCCAGGCTGGCCGGCCTGGTCGACGTCCTCGGCCACGATCGCGGCGCTGAGAGGCTCTGAGGGACGCCTTCTGGGCGGCTAGCTAGAGGGGGGGTGCTCCCCCCCCCCTGCCTTCTGAGCGCCTCCGGCTACAAATCCAGGACCCGTCTGAGTCCGGAATCAACGTGAGCCATGAGTTTTCGGGAAACTTGTCCAACCCGGGCAGAGAGATAGGATTCGTCGAGAGTCACGATCTGAGTGACGTTGGCGACGGAGTCCTTCGGGAGCCCGGTGCTTGCCGCTGAAAGCAGGGTATTACCGGGAGCGTCGAGTAACCGCATGTTCGACGTGAGGATAACACCAAGAATTGTTCTCAACCTGCTTCGATTGAAAGCATCGGCCTGGACGATGAGAATCGGGTGGCGGAAACCAGGTTCCGAGCCTCGTGGAACATCCAGATCCGCCCACCACACCTCGCGGCGCGCAATTACCATTTGCCAGAGCTGACGCTTCGAGCCTGGGCAGCCCTCAACGCCGGATCAAGGCCGCTCGATTCATCGGCGTAAACCTCGTTCAGCTTGGACGTCACATCCTCGTCACAGTGTTTCGCCAGGTATTCAGAAACCGCTGTGGCGTACAATGTGCTCCTCGACACTCCTTGCCGTGACGCCAACTCATCAGCCGATAGGAACAGTTCGTCCGGTAGTGAGATTGCTGTCTTCATACCGCAATTATACCAGCACACACCGCCTTCAGGTCAATACCCTCAGGGCATTGGATCGAGGAGATGGTGGGTGTACGGGAGTTTTCGAGCCCACGAGACCGGTCGCCTCGGCCACCGTGACGTGCACGCCAGCACATGACCACCGGCTCATCATGGGGGGCAGGCCTTCGAGCTCGGCGGAATTTTTCCGGGCCAGGCTCTTCGGCGATCCACCCTCATCGCCACCTCCTCACCTGCCTGCGGCAGGCTCCCGCGGGCTTTGCCCTTGGGCTCCCGTTGCTGAGGAGGACACTTCCACACACTCTCTTTTCACCGCCCGAGACCACCACCGTCCGCTGCATACTCATGCACCCCGCAAACACCGTTCACCGGCCCTAAACGGTCATGATCGTCGCGGACGCGCACCCCGCCCCATGTAACTGTCAGTAGCCGGGCATGCGCCGCTCGCGCACCTTATCAGGTGCGCGAGCGGGAAGAGGACGCCTTTGTTTATGGTGCCTGTGAGCCCGTCCCTAAACTGTCCCAGGCCAACGGCTTCGAACCCCGCCCTGTACCCGGTTCGTCCGATCCGTATTGCGGCGAAGTCGAGGACGCACAGCAAAACGCGCCACATCCCCGAGGGGGTGCGAGTCCGCTTTCATCCGTTGGCCCTCCCGCTTGCGCATCGTCCCCCCTTGACACGGAGGCCATGCGATGGAAGCCACGGACTGCTTGAATGTCATCCACGCCCGGGCGGCGGGTGTCGATGTCCACAAGATGCAGCTCACCGCCACGGTACGCCTGGCTCAGCCAGGTGACCAGGCCCAGACCTTCACCCAAGTGTTCAGTGCGTTGCCCAGTGGCATCATAGCCCTCGTCGACTGGTTCCTCTCCCATGGGGTGGTGGCCGCCACGATGGAAGCCACCGGGATCTACTGGGAAACCGTTTACGATGCCCTGGCCGGGGCGGGCGTGAAGCCCATGCTGCTGCATGCCCAGCATGTCAAGCAGATCAGGGGTCGAAAGACCGACATCGCCGACAGCATCTGGCTCGCCCGCATCTGTCAGTTCGGGCTCTGCACGCCCAGCCTGGTGCTGCCGGCCGACTTCCGGGAGTTGCGCCAGGTCTCGCGTCTGCGGCGCCAGATCGTGGGCGAGCGCTCCAGGGCACGCAACCGGACCCACAAGATCCTCGACAGGGCCGGCATCCGTGCCAGCGGTGTGCTTTCCAACCTCTTCGGCGTCAACGGGCGCATGATCCTCAACGGTCTCATCGCCGGCGCCTCGCGTCAGGCGATCCTGGCATCGCTGTCACATCACGTCCGGCAGCACCACGAGACGCTTCATGACGCCTTGAGCCACAATCTCACCCCACGGCAGCACTTCCTGCTTCAGGATCACCTCGTGGCCTTCGACAGGGCTGAGTGCCGGATCGCCGAGTACGATGCCGTCATCTCCGGAGGTCTGGCCGAGTACCATACCCAGGTCGATCTCCTGACCACTATGCCCGGTGTCGATGTGTACTCCGCCTCGGCCATGCTGATCGAGCTCGGTCCCGACATCTCGGTCTTCCCGTCTGCCCGTCACTGCGCAGCCTGGGCGGGCTTGTGTCCCGGCAACAACGAGAGTGCAGGCAAGCGGCGCGTAGCGAGGAGTCGCAAGGGCAACGCCACCTTGCGCGTGATCCTGACCGAATGCGCTCACGCTGCCGCGCGGACCCACCATTGCCAGTTCAGGGGATACCACAAGGCCCTGACCGTACGTCGGGGTTACAAGCGGGCCACCGTCGCCACGGCGCACAAGATGCTGCGCATCGCATATCGGATGTTGCGCACCGACAAGCCGTACCACGATCCCGAGACGGACTACGAGGCACTCATGGTCCAGCGCAACGCCCCGCGCTGGATCAGGATGCTCAAGAAGCACGGCTACACGCTGCCGTCTGCGCAGCAGCCGGCGACCGCCTGACCACTCCGGGCGTTCGCGACACCGCACGCCAGAGCCAGTATCGCCCGGCATCGGGAGCTGACGCGGGGCAGCCCACATCGAGCCGGACGTACAGCCTTGGCGTCGCACAGCAGACAGGCACCCTTCCACCGGTCAAAACCACCCGGTCTGATCGGTAGGAACCGGTATGTCCTTATCCCCAGGTTAGTTACACAGCAAAGGGGGGTTTCGTCCCATTCGGTACCTGAACAGCCACCACGACCGAGCTTCGACCGTGACGCGGCCCGGCGGAAGCTGATCGGGTGGGGCCGACGCCACGGAATCGAGGCGGCCTTGTGAGCGGCGCTGAGTCCGTGGGACCGGCGGTAACGTTACCCTGTGCAGTGGAGGCTGACCGATGCTCGATGTGAAGACTGATCTCGCGCCGCTTGACGACCTGATCCGGCGTCTCGAAGGATCCGACGATGAGGCGGCCGAGGCCGTCGCGGAGGCGATCCACGCGGACGCGGACACGCGAGTACCGCAGGCCACGGGCGCGCTTCGCAAGTCCGGCCGTGTCGAGGCGCGAGGCGCGGGCGAGGCGGCGGTCGTCTACGGGGACAAGTCCGCGCCCTACGCTCTTACCGTCCACGAATCGCCCGCTATCCAGCCGAGGACCGGCGAGAAGATGTGGCTGAGGAATAGCGCGATGGAAGCTCGCAAGCTGCTCC
>CBDHFO010000012.1:0-25365 GCA_965262645.1 Candidatus Marinacidobacterium sp. | reverse complement strand
GTACGGGATCCTGTGGTGTTGCGCCAGGCGGGACGGCGTGAGGGCATAGGCCGATTTGACGGTGGGCGGATGTCATCGGACGGCGGAGCGCCGCTTGAAGCAGCGGTCGAGGTCTCTCAGCGCTCGCTCGCCAGATACGCCGCCCAGTCGACCATGAGCCGGTGGCGGCGCTCGAAGAGGGCGGCAACCACCAACCAGGGGTTTGTCCGCGACGGGATCGCTCGGGCAGAGCAAACTCTCGCGGCGATGCCACCGCCCGCCTCGGACACCGGATCCCAGGGTCCCTATGGGTCAGCCGGCGCCGGCAAATCCGCACTGAGGGGTTCTGAGGGGCTCCCGGCCGGACTCTCCGGCCGGGAGAAGGCACGGAAGCCGCATGTCACCCAAGATTCTCTAGGCGCAACGCCTCGCGCACGGTATCCGGCAATCGATACTCCCACGACCCATCCCCTTCACTCGTCTAACATTACATCCTCGTCACGGTGCTTCGCCAAGTATTCAGACACCGCCTAGCCGACAGGAACAGTTCGTCCGGCAGTGAGATCGCTGTTTTCATACCGCAATTATACCAGTGTGCGCCGCCTTCAGATCAATACCCTCACACGTCACCCAGCCGTGGACCGGCCATGCATCGCCTTCATTTGGCGCGCCCTGCCGCCGCCTCGGCAAGGGTCCGGTCGCTATCTGCTGTCAGGAGGGGGTTTCGGATGCTAGGCCCCATCCGCTCCGGAGATCGCCGCGCTCCGGGGCTCTGAGGGCTCGCTCGACCCCCTCCTTCCTCCCTTGGGTGTCCTGGGGGCCCCCACGTGCCTCCATGAGCCACGAGAGGGCCCCCAGAGGCGGAATTTTCGGGGAATCTAGCTCTCCGGATCCGGCTCGAGGTCCTCGAGCTCGGCCGAGACGAGGCCGGCCTCGCCGTTGATTGCCCACAGAGCGGGGTAGAGAGAGCTCCTGTAAGGCGTCGTCATCGCTCGAACCCTATGTCTCGCTCAGGTCCTCGAGGACGCAGCTGATCGGGCGACGGTCGTGGCGAGTGCGTCCACCGCTCCGGATCCCACGCCTTGTCCCTGTCCCGCTTCTGCTCTTGGTAAGCCACCTCTCCCTCGACCTTCCGAACCTTCTCCAGCCTCACTTCCGAAGCGAGCCACTCGACTCTCCGCTCGGTATCCGTGACACCGTGGCGGTAGCGATCGCCCCCTTCCTTCCACCGCCCCGCCAGCACCGCTACCTCGGCCCGTTCCTCCGATCCTTCCATGCGACGGCGGTAGGCAGCACCCCCCGCCTCCTCGATCCCCCGCGCCTCCGCGCCGTGCGCTTTCCCCATCGTCACCCGCACCTGCCGGTGCTGCTTCTCCAGCTCCTCCTGCCAGCGTCTGAGAAGCTCCTTCTTCCCGCCGATCGCGGCCCCGAGCTCACGGATCCGGCCACCCTGCCGCCACCGCCGCAGGCGTCCGAACACCCCACGGCCGTCCGCCGCCAGCTGTTCCCGCTGCTGGCGCTGCTGGACGTAAAGCTCCGCCCACTTCTTCCCGCTCCGGCGTCCCAGCTTCACGAGCGCCGCCTTGCGCTGGGACTGCACCCGCTCCCAGTGCATGCGCTCCTCGGCCCGCCGCCAGATCACCCCCTCCTGCTGCTCCCATGAGTGCCGCCCGTCCGGGATCGCTTCCCGCGGCGCTTGGTGCGGGCTCATCCTCTCTCGCCGGTACCGGCCCGTGGGGAGCGAGACCCGATCGCGCACCCACGCCCCTAGCTCGCGGCGCTCGTTGTTGATCTCTCTCCTCTTGCATCGGATCTGCCCCTGCCGGCGTTCGTACTCCCCGGCCCACTCCGAGAGGCGGAGCCTGCTCTGGCCCACGTGCGCCGCCTTCCCGGTCTCCAGATCGACCCGGTTCACGATCACATGAACGTGTCTGTGAGCCTTGTCGTTGTGAGCCACGATCAGCGCCTGGTGCTTCTCCAGCCCCAGCGCCTTCAGGCTCTGGTCGACGGCCCTGGTCATCTCCTCGCGACCGGGCTCCTCGTCCTGGGCCCAGTTCAGCGAGTAGTGGCAGACCGGCTTCGCCAGCTTCCGGCCGGCCGCCGAGCCCCCGGCCAGGCGCTTGAGGTCCGGGGCCGCCTCCGCGGTGGCCGCCATCACCGCGGCCGCCCGGTCTCCCCGGCTCGTCGGGAGATTACGGGTGTCGGTCCACTCCACCCGGTCGGACATCTCCGGCTGGGGCTCCCCCGGCTCCCGCGGGTCATGCAGGCAGTACGCGGCGACGCCGGCGAACGAGCGGCCGACGCCGGCCACCTTGACAACCATCAGAGCTCCCCGGCCAAGAGGGCCTCCACGAGTTCGCCGACCCGCTCGACCGGATCCCGGATCCCGGCCGGAGCGGCTGCTCCCGAGTGCAGCGCCCGGGCGACCTGGTTCAGGTTCACGCCGATCCGGGTGAGCTCGCGGAACTCGGCCGCGCCGAGTCGGCGCTCGGCCGCGATGCGCACCGGCTGCCCCAGGGCACGCCGACGCATCAGGGCGGACACGCCCAGGCGGGCCGCCTGAGCTCGCTCCGCGAGCTCGGCCGCCTGGGCTTCCGTGACGCGCACGCCAATCGTGCGCGTCCTCCGCTCCCCGGCGTCCAGACGGGGACGGGCCATGCGATCACCTCCCGGTGAGAGCGGGCAGGGGGGTCCGGGGGGTCTGACCCCTTGGCGAGTAGGTTAATGCAACGCATTAACTCATCTCGCTACCCTACCTCAGTTGCAGTCGTGTCCTCTACGTAGAATGCGCCTCGCCAAGCCACTCGGCAAGGGTCCGGTCGCTGTCTGCTGTCAGGAGGGGGGTTCGGCTGCCCTAGACCCCATCCGCTCCGGAGATCGCCGCTCTCTGGGTCGACTCGAACACGCGCAACGCCCTCTGGACCGCGACAGGCGCCGTCGGCCGCAGCCGCCACCGTCTCCAGCCAGTCGACCGCTTCCCGGAGCTCACGGGCGGTCCCTCCGGCGGGGGCGGCGAGCTCGACGTCACGGAGTGCCGAGAGGCTGCGCTCCGCGAGCGCTTCCAGCCACTCCCTCCGCTCGGTGGCGATCAACCGTGGCGTCATATCCTCCACGGGGACACTCTCGGCGGCCATCCGTAGACAGATAGCTCGGTCGAGTCGCTCGACGAGGTCACGGCTGATGAGGACGTGGACATTCGCCCGCGCCCCATCCCGCACCGGCGGGCGGGCGGCCTTGTTCTGTGTCGAGTGAGCGCAACGCCTCTCGGACGAGCTCTGTTTGGCGATCGAGATTGGTGTAGGGGATTTCCGAGGAGGGCTGGGCCAAGCTCGCGATCGGCGCGCTGAGAGCCTCTCTCTCCTCCTGTGGTCCTGGTAACGGTGAAAAATGCTGTCAGGGGGAGGGACCGGCTGGGCGCTTGCGTCCGGCCCGGCCGGTCCCGCCCTCCCCTCCCTCCCAAAGGGGTCGGGGTCGGGGTCGGTAGAGGACAGTTTTCATACAGGCATTGAACTTACGGGCCTGAGTGTGACCCGTTGTCACCTCTGGTGTGACCCGTTGTCACCTCTGGTGTGACCCGTTGTCACCTCTGGTGTGACCCGTTGTCACCTCTCCCATCATTCCCACCCGACCCAGTTTGGACCTGGCCGGATGACCCGCCGCGCCCCGTCCCCCCGTCCCCCCGCCAGTCCGACCGCGACCAGCCACGCGAGTGCCTTGCGTGCCCGTTCGAGCCTCTTGCGGTACGTCGCGCCCTCGCTCCCGCCCACCGGGAAGGCCATCGCGACGAGCATCTCATCCGGAACGGCGCGGTATCGTGACCAGGCCCGTGTCTGGAGCCACCGCTTGGCGCTCCTGCGTCCCGATCCCTTGCTCGCCGGCGTCCGCGTCTTTCCCGGCTCATGCCACCAGAACGAGAGGGAGAGCAGGAGCCGGTAGGCAGCCCCCGTCGCCACGGCCGTCTTCCGGAGGCCGGGCCGGTCGACGAGAGGGCCGCGCGACGATCCCGGCGGGAGATCGACCGCGAGCGAGACCCAGTCGTCGAGCCCGGCCGGATGCCGGGGCACGTCTCGCACCTGCACAACCCGACGAGCGCCCCCCTTGCCCGTCGCTGGATCCTCCCACGGGACACGGGCATCCGGAGACTCCAAGGCGGCGAACGCGGTTACCCACTTTCCCCAGTGACGGGACGGCGCGTAATGCGCCGGGTTCACCCCAGCCCATGCGAGCACCTCCCGGAAGCGCATGGGCTCCAGTGGCACCGGTACATCGGATCCCCGGTGCGAGAGGGGGACGGAGAGACAGGCTTCCACGAAGATCCGGAGCGCGAGCGGAGCGCCGGGTCCCGGCCGTGGGGTCTCGCGGACCCCGAGATCGTACAGCGCCAAGGGCAGCGCCGGGGTCTGGGCCGGGCCGTAGTCCTCGCCGGGCCCGAAGCCGGGCAGGTAGGTGCTCCCGCCATCCGTGCCATGCCGCAGGTGTGCCGCAGGCTGAAAGAGAACCCCCGCCCTACCTCGATGAGTGGCGACTTCCGGCCGGACCATCACGAGCGGAGCCCCGATGATCCCACCGGGCCACTTCTCCACAGAGATCGGGGCGACCGGGCGCTCGCCATTCCCCTCTGGAGGCGTCTGGGCGTCTGGAGGCGTCTGGGCGTCCTCCTCACCCTCTGGAGCGTCCGGAGGTGGCCTCTGGCTGCTTCTGGCGACCGTCAAGGCCGCCAGCCGCGCCTTCTCGAGGACCGCCTCGGCCGCCGCGAGTTCCTCCCGGATAACGTCCTCGTCCAGCCAGTCCCGCAACGGTCGCTCGGCCATCTGGTCTCCTCGTCGATTGCCCGTCAAGGCCCCGGCTTCCCGCAATGCGCACAAGGTTTCCGGGGCTTCCGCTTCCGCTTCACCGTGAACCGGCAAGGGAGGCGGCAGTTCATGACGTGGAAGCGATCCGGCTTCATCCCGTGACGGATCGCAGCTTGCCGGGCAGCTTGCCGCGTCCGGAACCGGGGAGCCTGAGCGATCAGCGCCAACCCGCCGGTATCGAGCCAGACGTGAAGATGATCCTCGGTCGCGAGGGGCTCGTTTCGTTGGGAATTGTCGGCCGAAAGTTTGAGCGCCATGACACCGAATCTACAGCCCCATTCACGTTTGACAACGCGACCCCCCTGCTAGCGAGCCTCAGAGCCTCCGCCCACACCCCCTTCCTCCCCTACGCCTCGAAACGCCTCCTGCGGCCTCCTAGGGCCCTCAGGATCGGTCCGAGATCTGCGCCAGAGCCCCGCGGAGAGCGGCGATCTCCGGAGCGGATGGGCTCAGGGCCGTCCGAAACCGGGGCAGATCCGGGGGCAACGGCCGCCGGTCTCGAGGACGGACCCAGCAGCTGCGGGCGTTTTCGGCCGGGATGAAGAGTCGGGACCCGAGTCGTCATTTACGTTTGGGGCTTCGCGGACCGACCTGCCCCAGGGCATGCGGTCCGCGAAGCCGGTTTGTTCGATCGCGCCCAGACGCTGGGCAGCCTGTCGGCCGGGGGCTGCCATCCAATTGCAAACGCCCGGTTCCCTGATTCCTCCGACCTCCTTGCGCAAGCGATAGCGGTCCGCGACCCTCCGTCGCCTTCCGGCAAGGTATCGAGGTTCCCAACCTGAGTAGTCGAGTCATCGGCCACGTGTATTTGAGGACGCGCCTGGGCTCGGGAACTACCCAAAACACACAACGCAAGCGGAGAGGATATTCGTGTCCAATTCTATTTCCATCCTGTGGGCCTGCCGCCAGGCAGCCGTCTTGATGACACTGGTGCTGGCGGGCTGTGATGACTTCGACGATTCACCCGTGCAACCGACCGGAGTGGAAGATGCCGCCGACCGGCCAGCCCTGATGCCGCTTGTTGCTTCGACAGAAGCGACGGATGAGCGGCCCGGCGAAGCAACATTTGTCGAAATCGCGGCGGTCGAACCAAATTTCGCGGGCTTCTTTGTCGACGGCGATGAACTTGTAGTGCTCGCAACGAGCGGAGCCGTTGGCTCGACAGGGGCCGGGGGGAATGGAGATGGCGGAGGACCGGGAGACCTGCTAACAGACGACGGCGTTGGCTCGACCGGCGCGACCGACGAAGTTCCAGCAGAAGTAGAGGCTTCCTTACGGGAGCTGGTGTCGGGGGCACCGGGCCATGATGTGAGTTCGGTATCCGTTCGTGTGGCCGAATACTCGTTTCTACAGCTGAGCGCATGGCGCGACCAACTGGACCCTACGATCTGGTCTTCAGACGATGTCAGGAGCCTTGATCTTGACGAACGCTTCAACCGGTTGACCGTGGAACTGGAGACGGGAACCGGAGAGGCAGAAATTCGCGCTGCTGCCCAACTACTCGGCGTTCCCGATGCCGCGCTCGGTTTCGAGGTCTCCGGCGCGGTGGCCTTGACCGCCTCCGTGCGCGGGAGGACGCGGCCAGTCAGGGGCGGATACTACATTTCCACACGTGAGCACGATGGTTGCACATATGGGTTCAACGCGGTACGGGCGATCAACGGCGACACGGTGGCGGTAACGAACTCGCACTGTACGAATAATATGTTTCAGTTTGACGGAGATTCGGTATGGCAACAGGACAAACCCGACGACGCGTATGGAGACTATGCCTCCGAGGATTTTATCGGGTTTGAGATCTCTGACCCAGGTCCTATTCCTTGTACGGCTCGCCGCGGAGCCTGTCGATACGACAGCAGGCGCAGTGACGCGGCAGCCATCCACCTAGAGCTGCCCGCAGACAGCATCGGGCTCTATCAGATCGCCAGGACGATATATGGGAGTCCTGGGACTGTGGTACCGCCACTCGCTTCCTTCGTGATCTCCCCCACCAACCCCTACTTCACGATCATTGGGGAATGGCCCTCGCCCACGGAGGGCAGCGAATTGAACAAGATTGGCGTTACAACCGGCTGGACCTACGGTGTCGTGATAAAAACTTGCGCCGATAGGGTGGTACAGAGGAGGGTCGGAGATGATATCAAAATCACCTGTGCCTACAAGATGAACGCCCGATCGGAAGGCGGAGACAGCGGCTCACCTGTGTTCTACTGGAACGGCGATGGTGACGGAGTCGTATTGGCGGGGCTGTTGTTTGGCGGAGATACCAGTAGCTACAAGGCGTGGTTCTCTTCGATGGCTGCTATTGAACATGATCTCGGGTCCCTGAGAACAGCTGACCCAAACGCCGGTAGTCCCTTGACTAGCGTTGCCATCACAGGGCCCGTAGAGGTCAAGCCCGAGCAGGGAGACGACGAATGCCTCTGGCATGCAACGGTGTCTGGTGGCTATGGAGCTTTAAGTTACCAGTGGGAGCGAGACGGCGTCGCTGTCGGCTCGAATAGCTCCGACTACTTCGGAGACACGGGCAGTGCCGACTTCTTGCTTGAGATCACGGTCACTGACGTGTTTGACAACAGCGTACAGGATGCCTTGTTAGTTGAGGTGGACTCAGGAGCCTCGAGCTGCCTATAATCGAGGTGGCTGGGCTCTCGAGTGACGACCCTTGATCCATGCGACCCGGACGAGGAGATAGGTATGCGAAGATTTCTGATGCCGGCTCTCTTAGGACTCCTTGTCGGGGCTTGCGGGATTCTCGGGCCCGATGAAAAGCGTGTTGTCGGCCAGCTCGCATCCAACCCACAACGCTTCCCGCAACACTTCGTTGTCCCGGACTCCGTCTTAGTTAGGGAGGCGTTCACAGTTGTGGTGACCACAGTCGGGCATCAGTGCTACCGCAGGGGTGAGACCGAGGTGAGGATTCAAGACAACGTCGCAACCATTACGCCGTACGATTACGTGGACATACGCCATGACGTCTGCCTTCTGGCTCCAAGTCACTTCACGCACGAAGCGACTGTGCGGTTCATGGAGGTAGGCGAGGCACTCGTGGTCATTCGAGGCCGAGCCAGGAACGCTTCTCACCAAATCATCGAAGTCACCGGAACGTGGCCTCTGCGCGTGTACTGAAAGCGAGGTGAGACTCGTGCGCTCGGCCACGGCTGCCACTGCTGTTCACGTTGTGGAGTCGGGACCCAACCCGGCCCATGACCGGGCCGCGTTCGACCTGGCGCCTCTCCCCGAGGACCCGGACACGCGAAAGAGCCTCGCGGACCTCGTCATGGACCGCCCGAGATCACCGTCGCTGATTCAGGGGAGACTACCAGGCAATTACTATTGATAAAATACATTATCGGTAGCAGGATGCGGCATGGACTCTCCCGAGCTGCAACCCGCGGTCCCGCCCCGGACGTCGACCGGACTGGCGGTCCGGGACGACGACGGCCGCCGGCTGATCTCCGCGGCCGAGTTCCAGCAGCTGGCCGACGTGCCGGCGGCGGCCGAGTGGCTCGCCAACGTCGACAACCCGAACACCCGGCAGGCGTACGGGCGCGATGTCGGGGAGTTCATGTCGCTGCTCGGGATCCGCCGCTTCAGCGAGCTCCCCGGCGTCCGCCGGGCCCACGTCATCGCCTGGCGGAAGATGCTCGAGGAGCGCGGTCTCGGGCCGGCGACCCGGCGGCGGAAGCTCTCGGCCGTCTCCTCCCTCTTCCGCTACCTCTGCAACGAGAACGCCGTCCATGAGAACCCCGTCTCGGGCGTCAGGCGGCCCAGGATGGAGAACGCGAACGAAGGCCGGACACCGGCGCTCTCCGACGCCCAGGCACGGCGGCTCCTCAGCGCTCCGGAGGGCGACAGCCTCCTGGCCCGCCGCGACCGGGCCCTCCTGGCTGTCCTCCTCTACCACGGGCTACGGCGCGACGAGGTCGCCCGCCTCACGGTCGGATCGCTCCACGAGCACCGGGGCGTGCCGCACCTCAGGGTCCTCGGCAAGGGCTCCAAGACCCGGCCCGTCCCGGTCCACCCGGCCGCGCTCTCGGCCCTCGGCGACTACCTCGAGCTCGCCGGCCACCGCCGCGACCGGAACGCACCCCTGTTCCAGCCGACGCAGGCCCGCTGGGCCGGCCGGCCGCTTACCGGCGACGGCATCTACAAGCTCGTCCGGAAGTACGCCTCGGCCGCCGCCATCCCCATGGAACGCATCGTCCACGCGCTCCGGGCCACGGCCGCCACCAATGCCCTCGAGCACGAGGCCGACATCGCCCGCGTCCAGGACTGGCTCGGCCACGCTAACGTCAGCACCACCCGCCTCTACGACCGGCGCGACAGGCGGCCCGAGGACAGCCCCACGTTCCGCGTCAGCTACTGACGAGCTCCCGCCCGGGTTCTCCGCCCGGATGGAGGCATGATAGTTGCTAATCCTGCTGATCGGCGTCTCTCGGGCCCGGCTCCGGAGGTAGCCCAGCGCACCGGTGTAGAAGGCCGCTGCGAGCCTTGCGCACATCACACCCCGCGAGCGGGTGAAGGAGAACCACGTATGCGTTTTCTGATGCTAGCGGCCGCGTTGGCCTTCACCGCCTCGCCCGCGCTCGGGCAATTCCGGCAGGAGCTCCCCCAATGGGCCGAGCAGGGGAACGCCTCGGCCCAAACCCGCCTCGGACTCATGTACGATCTGGACTGGGACGTACCGCAGAACGATACGGAGGGCGTGCGCTGGAAGCCGATCCTGATTGGCGCTGGGATCGGACTCACCCTTGGATTAACGCTTGGGTGGATGGACGACGATCCCAGCGCCTTCCCCTTCATGGTCGATGGCATGGAGTGTATCCATTTCTACTCAGATCCCAACGGCCCCTGCCAACCTAGGGATAGGGATAAATCCTATCAGGGCCGCATCACTGGAAGTCTGGTAGGAGCCGGGGTAGGAGCGGCACTCGGCTGGCTTTTGCAATTTGGAGAAGCCGCTCCAGACTAGCATCCTCGCGTATGCGGTTCTCGCCGTTGTCGATCGCCAAGGTGATGGGTGTCACCTGTGACAATTAACCATCGGATGGTGCCATGCGGACTCCTTGCTCAGGCCGATCCCTTCTCCTCGTCGTGCTCGGCATAGGTGCGCTCTCCGGCTGTTCAATACTTGGACCGGAGGAGGCCTGTACGCTCCTGCCCTGTGCACACGGATTAGTGATCCGGCTAACCTCGCTACCCACCGAACCCCACAGCGTCGAAGTTCTCGTGCAAGGAGTGCCGCAACCCTTCTCCTCCTACGAGTGTAACGGGAAGCCAACGTGCCTACAGGAGAGCTATGAGTGTGACGGGGGCCCATCGTGCCGACAGGCGATCTATTTTTACCGGCTGACCTTGTCACACATATCGGTCAGGGTCACGACGAGCGCCGGTTCACTAGTTACAGAATTCCAGAACGTCGTTTACCGGAAAACCTATCCGAACGGGCGCGGCTGTGGTCCGTGCCCGGTAGCGACTGTCACTGCGGAAGTGCCGGCATAGCGAGTTTGGCCTCGATGCCCAGCGCCGCCAGAGCTTGGGTCAGGCAGACGCGAACCACAGCCAGCGGTTCGGTGTCCATGACCGATGTCACGCGGTTGCGGCCCTCCGCTTGGTTATGATAACTGCCCGGTCGTTCGGTCGACCGGCTCCCCATCGAAGTAGGTCCTACAAGAAGCTGAGAGCTGCCCGCCCGGGTTCTCCGGTCGGGAGAAGGCATGGAAGTTGCTACTTCTGCCGATCGGCGTCTCCTGGGCCCGGCTCCGGAGGTAGCCCCAGCGTACCGGTGCAGAAGACCGCTGCGAGCCTTGCGCACATCACACCCCGCGAGCGGGTGAAGGAGAACCACGTATGCGCTTCCTGATACTGGCGGCCGCGTTGACCGTCACCGCCTCGCCCGCGCTCGGGCAATTCCGGCCGGAGCTCCCCCAATGGGCCGAGCAGGGGAACGTCTCGGACCAAACCCGCCTCGGACTCAATTACGATCTCGACTGGGACGTACCGCAGGACGATGCGGAGGGCGTGCGCTGGAAGCCGATCCTGATTGGCGCCGGGATCGGACTCGGCCTTGTATTAGCACTTACGTCTTCAATCGACCCAGAACTGGAGTGTATCGTCGACGACTTCGAGACTGGCGCGTGCCGCCCTACAGACTTCTGGGATAAACCCACTGTCGGCATGATCACTGTAAGTTTGGTAGGAGCCGGGGTAGGAGCGGCAGTCGGCTGGCTGATACGGCGAACTGGAGAAGTCGCCCCCGACTAGCATCCTCTCGTATGCGGTTCTCGCCTGTGACACGGTTATCACCGGAGCGTCCGCCAGCGCGCTGTCGCTCTCTACTACGCCTCCCAGGAGGCTCCATCCGGGCATCTGGAAGCGGATGGAGGTTCCCTGGTTCTCGCGGTGCTGAGGACCTCAGAGGGGATCGGGCTGCCGATCGCGACGACGCCAGCGTGACTCTGGAGGACATTCCGGCACCGGGGGAAGAGCGTCGCGCCGGCCTCATGCCGGTCGACGACCCGGCGTAGCTGGAGTCGAGCGGTGGCCGCTCTCCGATAGGTTCCGATAATACCGTTTATCGGCAGTTCGCCGGACAGCCTTCCCGCAGGGATAATTTCGATGGGAGCGACCCCCTCGGGAGGGCAGTGTGGCGTGGAATTTGCCACGGAACACTGCCCTCCTCCCCGTGACGCAAAGCGTAGCGCGCGCGGGGTCGCTCCCATACACGTCCCTTTTACGCTGCTAGGCCCCGATCCGCCCGGGCGACTTGTGACAAACTGAAGCCCGGCCTAGCGATATGCGATCCGGAGCTTGAAACAAGCAGGCCCGTTTTTCTGAAACAGGGGGGGGGTCTGTCCTTGTTTCAGACGCGCTAGACCCCGGCGTAGACCCCGTGCGGCAGTTAAGAGGAGGCGATCCGTCGGACGCCTTCTACCGCTACCGCGATCTCCCCGGCGACTCCTGGGATCTCCGGGGCCTCGTGGCGCACGAGCAGCTGCAGCAGGTGCGGGAAGTCGACGGCGAGGCAGCGTACCAGGAGCAGAAGCGGATCAGGGAGGATGCCTGGGAGAGGGCACGCAACCCGCGGATGCCCTCGAGGCGGCCACTGCACGACAGGCCGCAGCAGCCTGATCCTCGCGGGCCCGAGCGGGACTCTGGCCCCAGTCGCTGAAGGGCCCCTAGAGGCACCAGTTCGACCGGAGAGCCGGTCGGCTTGCCTGTGTGGCCCGGGGGGCGGAGACGCGGCTCGATCCGAAGTTCAACTTGACACGGCCCAGATATTAGCTATTTGGTTAGCTAAATCATGTCCGCGAGGAATCGACCATGCCTGTGGTAAACGTTCACCAAGCGAAAACCCACCTGTCTCGTCTGCTGGTGCAAGCCGAGGCGGGAGAAGAGGTCGTCATTGCCCGCAACGGTGAGCCAGTGGCACGGCTCGTCAGTTGCAAACGCCAAGGCAAGCGGCAATTCGGCATCCTGAAGGGGCGGATCGTGGTGGACGACTGCTTCTTCGACCCGCTTCCGGAAGCGGAGCTGTCCGCCTGGGAGGTGTGATCCTGCGTGCGGATCCTGCTCGACACCCACGCTTTCCTCTGGTGGCTCAGCGGAAGTCAACGGCTGTCCCAGACCGCGCACCGCGCGATCGAGGAGGAAGCAAACGATATTCTGATCAGCGCGGCGTCGGCTTGGGAGATCACCACCAAGCATCGTCTCGGCAAACTCCCGGGAGCCGAGGCGGTTGCGCTCGACGTGGCCGGCATCATCACCGGTCAGGGATTCGAAGAATTGGCAATCACCCTTGAGGACGGCGCCCGCGCCGGAGGGCTACCAGGTCCCCACCGCGATCCCTTTGACCGGATGCTGATTGCACAGGCCCTGGCCCGCAACCTGGTTGTCATCTCGATTGAAACCGTCTTCGACCGGTATGGCGTGCGGCGCCTCTGGTAGCGGCGGCGAGTACCTCTGCCCCCTGGGAGCTCTGCTGTGAGCGGCCCGGAGACCACAGGGGACGAACGCCTCGACGAGCCCGATTGCAGGCGCAGGCGGAGCCGAAAGGAGGACCAGCAGGCGGAATCAGACGCGCAGTTGCCTCTCAGAGCCCCTCAGAGCCCGGAGGCCCGGGTCCTCCCCGGGGTATAACGGGCCCCCCGGGGGGGGGTGTACGGGGGGGGGGCGGGGCGGACTCCGTGCCTGTGGCCTGGGCGGAGACGCGCCTCGATCCGATCCTGCCGGTGGTGTCCTCGGTCCGAGAGCATCCCGCCCGCACAGCCGGTCGGCTGGTGTTCGGCGGGCTCATCGACGCCGATCGCGGTTTGCCGGACGCGCATCTCTGCCCCTGCTCGATCTTGTAGACGCCTTAGGAGATCTTCCTCACCTTTCCCTGGTTCCTTGGACACCGGAGGCGGACACATGGACTGGCCGACCTGGAGCGACGTATTCCCCTTGCTGGCGACGGTGGCGGGATTGCTCGCGGCGATGCTGGCGGGGTTGTGGGCGCTGGGGCGGATGTTCCGCCTGTGGATGCGGGCCGAAGCGCGAGAGGCGGCGGATACGGTGAGCGCCGAGGTGAAGGCGCTGGCGGACAAGTTTTCGACGAACGACTTCCCCCACATCGAGGCCAAGATCGAGAGCGTGGCGGCCACGGCGCGGACGGACCGGGAGGCCATGGAGACGCGGATCGGCGAACGGCTGGACCGCATGGACGTCCGAACGGAGACCTGCTTGAGGCGCATGGAGGCGCGGATACTGGAAGCTGTTCGGGAGCGAGCGCCCCTGCCCGAAGCCCCTTCGCCACCCGTCTCCCCCGGCGGCTGATCCCTAGCCCGGATCGCTCACCAGGGCTGCGTATGATGGGATAATTACATGGGTTAAGGGGAGTATTGCCAGATACTTACCCTGATTCGTGGAGCGATTCCCATGATGACAATGTGTGTACGGGATCCTGTGGTGTTGCGCCAGGCGGGACGGCGTGAGGGCATAGGCCGATTTGACGGTGGGCGGATGTCATCGGACGGCGGAGCGCCGCTTGAAGCAGCGGTCGAGGTCTCTCAGCGCTCGCTCGCCAGATACGCCGCCCAGTCGACCATGAGCCGGTGGCGGCGCTCGAAGAGGGCGGCAACCACCAACCAGGGGTTTGTCCGCGACGGGATCGCTCGGGCAGAGCAAACTCTCGCGGCGATGCCACCGCCCGCCTCGGACACCGGATCCCAGGGTCCCTATGGGTCAGCCGGCGCCGGCAAATCCGCACTGAGGGGTTCTGAGGGGCTCCCGGCCGGACTCTCCGGCCGGGAGAAGGCACGGAAGCCGCATGTCACCCAAGATTCTCTAGGCGCAACGCCTCGCGCACGGTATCCGGCAATCGATACTCCCACGACCCATCCCCTTCACTCGTCTAACATTACATCCTCGTCACGGTGCTTCGCCAAGTATTCAGACACCGCCGTGGCGTACAATGCGCTCCTCGACACTCCTTGCCGCGCCGCCAACTCGTTAGCCGACAGGAACAGTTCGTCCGGCAGTGAGATCGCTGTTTTCATACCGCAATTATACCAGTGTGCGCCGCCTTCAGATCAATACCCTCACACGTCACCCAGCCGTGGACCGGCCATGCATCGCCTTCATTTGGCGCGCCCTGCCGCCGCCTCGGCAAGGGTCCGGTCGCTATCTGCTGTCAGGAGGGGGTTTCGGATGCTAGGCCCCATCCGCTCCGGAGATCGCCGCGCTCCGGGGCTCTGAGGGCTCGCTCGACCCCCTCCTTCCTCCCTTGGGTGTCCTGGGGGCCCCCACGTGCCTCCATGAGCCACGAGAGGGCCCCCAGAGGCGGAATTTTCGGGGAATCTAGCTCTCCGGATCCGGCTCGAGGTCCTCGAGCTCGGCCGAGACGAGGCCGGCCTCGCCGTTGATTGCCCACAGAGCGGGGTAGAGAGAGCTCCTGTAAGGCGTCGTCATCGCTCGAACCCTATGTCTCGCTCAGGTCCTCGAGGACGCAGCTGATCGGGCGACGGTCGTGGCGAGTGCGTCCACCGCTCCGGATCCCACGCCTTGTCCCTGTCCCGCTTCTGCTCTTGGTAAGCCACCTCTCCCTCGACCTTCCGAACCTTCTCCAGCCTCACTTCCGAAGCGAGCCACTCGACTCTCCGCTCGGTATCCGTGACACCGTGGCGGTAGCGATCGCCCCCTTCCTTCCACCGCCCCGCCAGCACCGCTACCTCGGCCCGTTCCTCCGATCCTTCCATGCGACGGCGGTAGGCAGCACCCCCCGCCTCCTCGATCCCCCGCGCCTCCGCGCCGTGCGCTTTCCCCATCGTCACCCGCACCTGCCGGTGCTGCTTCTCCAGCTCCTCCTGCCAGCGTCTGAGAAGCTCCTTCTTCCCGCCGATCGCGGCCCCGAGCTCACGGATCCGGCCACCCTGCCGCCACCGCCGCAGGCGTCCGAACACCCCACGGCCGTCCGCCGCCAGCTGTTCCCGCTGCTGGCGCTGCTGGACGTAAAGCTCCGCCCACTTCTTCCCGCTCCGGCGTCCCAGCTTCACGAGCGCCGCCTTGCGCTGGGACTGCACCCGCTCCCAGTGCATGCGCTCCTCGGCCCGCCGCCAGATCACCCCCTCCTGCTGCTCCCATGAGTGCCGCCCGTCCGGGATCGCTTCCCGCGGCGCTTGGTGCGGGCTCATCCTCTCTCGCCGGTACCGGCCCGTGGGGAGCGAGACCCGATCGCGCACCCACGCCCCTAGCTCGCGGCGCTCGTTGTTGATCTCTCTCCTCTTGCATCGGATCTGCCCCTGCCGGCGTTCGTACTCCCCGGCCCACTCCGAGAGGCGGAGCCTGCTCTGGCCCACGTGCGCCGCCTTCCCGGTCTCCAGATCGACCCGGTTCACGATCACATGAACGTGTCTGTGAGCCTTGTCGTTGTGAGCCACGATCAGCGCCTGGTGCTTCTCCAGCCCCAGCGCCTTCAGGCTCTGGTCGACGGCCCTGGTCATCTCCTCGCGACCGGGCTCCTCGTCCTGGGCCCAGTTCAGCGAGTAGTGGCAGACCGGCTTCGCCAGCTTCCGGCCGGCCGCCGAGCCCCCGGCCAGGCGCTTGAGGTCCGGGGCCGCCTCCGCGGTGGCCGCCATCACCGCGGCCGCCCGGTCTCCCCGGCTCGTCGGGAGATTACGGGTGTCGGTCCACTCCACCCGGTCGGACATCTCCGGCTGGGGCTCCCCCGGCTCCCGCGGGTCATGCAGGCAGTACGCGGCGACGCCGGCGAACGAGCGGCCGACGCCGGCCACCTTGACAACCATCAGAGCTCCCCGGCCAAGAGGGCCTCCACGAGTTCGCCGACCCGCTCGACCGGATCCCGGATCCCGGCCGGAGCGGCTGCTCCCGAGTGCAGCGCCCGGGCGACCTGGTTCAGGTTCACGCCGATCCGGGTGAGCTCGCGGAACTCGGCCGCGCCGAGTCGGCGCTCGGCCGCGATGCGCACCGGCTGCCCCAGGGCACGCCGACGCATCAGGGCGGACACGCCCAGGCGGGCCGCCTGAGCTCGCTCCGCGAGCTCGGCCGCCTGGGCTTCCGTGACGCGCACGCCAATCGTGCGCGTCCTCCGCTCCCCGGCGTCCAGACGGGGACGGGCCATGCGATCACCTCCCGGTGAGAGCGGGCAGGGGGGTCCGGGGGGTCTGACCCCTTGGCGAGTAGGTTAATGCAACGCATTAACTCATCTCGCTACCCTACCTCAGTTGCAGTCGTGTCCTCTACGTAGAATGCGCCTCGCCAAGCCACTCGGCAAGGGTCCGGTCGCTGTCTGCTGTCAGGAGGGGGGTTCGGCTGCCCTAGACCCCATCCGCTCCGGAGATCGCCGCTCTCTGGGTCGACTCGAACACGCGCAACGCCCTCTGGACCGCGACAGGCGCCGTCGGCCGCAGCCGCCACCGTCTCCAGCCAGTCGACCGCTTCCCGGAGCTCACGGGCGGTCCCTCCGGCGGGGGCGGCGAGCTCGACGTCACGGAGTGCCGAGAGGCTGCGCTCCGCGAGCGCTTCCAGCCACTCCCTCCGCTCGGTGGCGATCAACCGTGGCGTCATATCCTCCACGGGGACACTCTCGGCGGCCATCCGTAGACAGATAGCTCGGTCGAGTCGCTCGACGAGGTCACGGCTGATGAGGACGTGGACATTCGCCCGCGCCCCATCCCGCACCGGCGGGCGGGCGGCCTTGTTCTGTGTCGAGTGAGCGCAACGCCTCTCGGACGAGCTCTGTTTGGCGATCGAGATTGGTGTAGGGGATTTCCGAGGAGGGCTGGGCCAAGCTCGCGATCGGCGCGCTGAGAGCCTCTCTCTCCTCCTGTGGTCCTGGTAACGGTGAAAAATGCTGTCAGGGGGAGGGACCGGCTGGGCGCTTGCGTCCGGCCCGGCCGGTCCCGCCCTCCCCTCCCTCCCAAAGGGGTCGGGGTCGGGGTCGGTAGAGGACAGTTTTCATACAGGCATTGAACTTACGGGCCTGAGTGTGACCCGTTGTCACCTCTGGTGTGACCCGTTGTCACCTCTGGTGTGACCCGTTGTCACCTCTGGTGTGACCCGTTGTCACCTCTCCCATCATTCCCACCCGACCCAGTTTGGACCTGGCCGGATGACCCGCCGCGCCCCGTCCCCCCGTCCCCCCGCCAGTCCGACCGCGACCAGCCACGCGAGTGCCTTGCGTGCCCGTTCGAGCCTCTTGCGGTACGTCGCGCCCTCGCTCCCGCCCACCGGGAAGGCCATCGCGACGAGCATCTCATCCGGAACGGCGCGGTATCGTGACCAGGCCCGTGTCTGGAGCCACCGCTTGGCGCTCCTGCGTCCCGATCCCTTGCTCGCCGGCGTCCGCGTCTTTCCCGGCTCATGCCACCAGAACGAGAGGGAGAGCAGGAGCCGGTAGGCAGCCCCCGTCGCCACGGCCGTCTTCCGGAGGCCGGGCCGGTCGACGAGAGGGCCGCGCGACGATCCCGGCGGGAGATCGACCGCGAGCGAGACCCAGTCGTCGAGCCCGGCCGGATGCCGGGGCACGTCTCGCACCTGCACAACCCGACGAGCGCCCCCCTTGCCCGTCGCTGGATCCTCCCACGGGACACGGGCATCCGGAGACTCCAAGGCGGCGAACGCGGTTACCCACTTTCCCCAGTGACGGGACGGCGCGTAATGCGCCGGGTTCACCCCAGCCCATGCGAGCACCTCCCGGAAGCGCATGGGCTCCAGTGGCACCGGTACATCGGATCCCCGGTGCGAGAGGGGGACGGAGAGACAGGCTTCCACGAAGATCCGGAGCGCGAGCGGAGCGCCGGGTCCCGGCCGTGGGGTCTCGCGGACCCCGAGATCGTACAGCGCCAAGGGCAGCGCCGGGGTCTGGGCCGGGCCGTAGTCCTCGCCGGGCCCGAAGCCGGGCAGGTAGGTGCTCCCGCCATCCGTGCCATGCCGCAGGTGTGCCGCAGGCTGAAAGAGAACCCCCGCCCTACCTCGATGAGTGGCGACTTCCGGCCGGACCATCACGAGCGGAGCCCCGATGATCCCACCGGGCCACTTCTCCACAGAGATCGGGGCGACCGGGCGCTCGCCATTCCCCTCTGGAGGCGTCTGGGCGTCTGGAGGCGTCTGGGCGTCCTCCTCACCCTCTGGAGCGTCCGGAGGTGGCCTCTGGCTGCTTCTGGCGACCGTCAAGGCCGCCAGCCGCGCCTTCTCGAGGACCGCCTCGGCCGCCGCGAGTTCCTCCCGGATAACGTCCTCGTCCAGCCAGTCCCGCAACGGTCGCTCGGCCATCTGGTCTCCTCGTCGATTGCCCGTCAAGGCCCCGGCTTCCCGCAATGCGCACAAGGTTTCCGGGGCTTCCGCTTCCGCTTCACCGTGAACCGGCAAGGGAGGCGGCAGTTCATGACGTGGAAGCGATCCGGCTTCATCCCGTGACGGATCGCAGCTTGCCGGGCAGCTTGCCGCGTCCGGAACCGGGGAGCCTGAGCGATCAGCGCCAACCCGCCGGTATCGAGCCAGACGTGAAGATGATCCTCGGTCGCGAGGGGCTCGTTTCGTTGGGAATTGTCGGCCGAAAGTTTGAGCGCCATGACACCGAATCTACAGCCCCATTCACGTTTGACAACGCGACCCCCCTGCTAGCGAGCCTCAGAGCCTCCGCCCACACCCCCTTCCTCCCCTACGCCTCGAAACGCCTCCTGCGGCCTCCTAGGGCCCTCAGGATCGGTCCGAGATCTGCGCCAGAGCCCCGCGGAGAGCGGCGATCTCCGGAGCGGATGGGCTCAGGGCCGTCCGAAACCGGGGCAGATCCGGGGGCAACGGCCGCCGGTCTCGAGGACGGACCCAGCAGCTGCGGGCGTTTTCGGCCGGGATGAAGAGTCGGGACCCGAGTCGTCATTTACGTTTGGGGCTTCGCGGACCGACCTGCCCCAGGGCATGCGGTCCGCGAAGCCGGTTTGTTCGATCGCGCCCAGACGCTGGGCAGCCTGTCGGCCGGGGGCTGCCATCCAATTGCAAACGCCCGGTTCCCTGATTCCTCCGACCTCCTTGCGCAAGCGATAGCGGTCCGCGACCCTCCGTCGCCTTCCGGCAAGGTATCGAGGTTCCCAACCTGAGTAGTCGAGTCATCGGCCACGTGTATTTGAGGACGCGCCTGGGCTCGGGAACTACCCAAAACACACAACGCAAGCGGAGAGGATATTCGTGTCCAATTCTATTTCCATCCTGTGGGCCTGCCGCCAGGCAGCCGTCTTGATGACACTGGTGCTGGCGGGCTGTGATGACTTCGACGATTCACCCGTGCAACCGACCGGAGTGGAAGATGCCGCCGACCGGCCAGCCCTGATGCCGCTTGTTGCTTCGACAGAAGCGACGGATGAGCGGCCCGGCGAAGCAACATTTGTCGAAATCGCGGCGGTCGAACCAAATTTCGCGGGCTTCTTTGTCGACGGCGATGAACTTGTAGTGCTCGCAACGAGCGGAGCCGTTGGCTCGACAGGGGCCGGGGGGAATGGAGATGGCGGAGGACCGGGAGACCTGCTAACAGACGACGGCGTTGGCTCGACCGGCGCGACCGACGAAGTTCCAGCAGAAGTAGAGGCTTCCTTACGGGAGCTGGTGTCGGGGGCACCGGGCCATGATGTGAGTTCGGTATCCGTTCGTGTGGCCGAATACTCGTTTCTACAGCTGAGCGCATGGCGCGACCAACTGGACCCTACGATCTGGTCTTCAGACGATGTCAGGAGCCTTGATCTTGACGAACGCTTCAACCGGTTGACCGTGGAACTGGAGACGGGAACCGGAGAGGCAGAAATTCGCGCTGCTGCCCAACTACTCGGCGTTCCCGATGCCGCGCTCGGTTTCGAGGTCTCCGGCGCGGTGGCCTTGACCGCCTCCGTGCGCGGGAGGACGCGGCCAGTCAGGGGCGGATACTACATTTCCACACGTGAGCACGATGGTTGCACATATGGGTTCAACGCGGTACGGGCGATCAACGGCGACACGGTGGCGGTAACGAACTCGCACTGTACGAATAATATGTTTCAGTTTGACGGAGATTCGGTATGGCAACAGGACAAACCCGACGACGCGTATGGAGACTATGCCTCCGAGGATTTTATCGGGTTTGAGATCTCTGACCCAGGTCCTATTCCTTGTACGGCTCGCCGCGGAGCCTGTCGATACGACAGCAGGCGCAGTGACGCGGCAGCCATCCACCTAGAGCTGCCCGCAGACAGCATCGGGCTCTATCAGATCGCCAGGACGATATATGGGAGTCCTGGGACTGTGGTACCGCCACTCGCTTCCTTCGTGATCTCCCCCACCAACCCCTACTTCACGATCATTGGGGAATGGCCCTCGCCCACGGAGGGCAGCGAATTGAACAAGATTGGCGTTACAACCGGCTGGACCTACGGTGTCGTGATAAAAACTTGCGCCGATAGGGTGGTACAGAGGAGGGTCGGAGATGATATCAAAATCACCTGTGCCTACAAGATGAACGCCCGATCGGAAGGCGGAGACAGCGGCTCACCTGTGTTCTACTGGAACGGCGATGGTGACGGAGTCGTATTGGCGGGGCTGTTGTTTGGCGGAGATACCAGTAGCTACAAGGCGTGGTTCTCTTCGATGGCTGCTATTGAACATGATCTCGGGTCCCTGAGAACAGCTGACCCAAACGCCGGTAGTCCCTTGACTAGCGTTGCCATCACAGGGCCCGTAGAGGTCAAGCCCGAGCAGGGAGACGACGAATGCCTCTGGCATGCAACGGTGTCTGGTGGCTATGGAGCTTTAAGTTACCAGTGGGAGCGAGACGGCGTCGCTGTCGGCTCGAATAGCTCCGACTACTTCGGAGACACGGGCAGTGCCGACTTCTTGCTTGAGATCACGGTCACTGACGTGTTTGACAACAGCGTACAGGATGCCTTGTTAGTTGAGGTGGACTCAGGAGCCTCGAGCTGCCTATAATCGAGGTGGCTGGGCTCTCGAGTGACGACCCTTGATCCATGCGACCCGGACGAGGAGATAGGTATGCGAAGATTTCTGATGCCGGCTCTCTTAGGACTCCTTGTCGGGGCTTGCGGGATTCTCGGGCCCGATGAAAAGCGTGTTGTCGGCCAGCTCGCATCCAACCCACAACGCTTCCCGCAACACTTCGTTGTCCCGGACTCCGTCTTAGTTAGGGAGGCGTTCACAGTTGTGGTGACCACAGTCGGGCATCAGTGCTACCGCAGGGGTGAGACCGAGGTGAGGATTCAAGACAACGTCGCAACCATTACGCCGTACGATTACGTGGACATACGCCATGACGTCTGCCTTCTGGCTCCAAGTCACTTCACGCACGAAGCGACTGTGCGGTTCATGGAGGTAGGCGAGGCACTCGTGGTCATTCGAGGCCGAGCCAGGAACGCTTCTCACCAAATCATCGAAGTCACCGGAACGTGGCCTCTGCGCGTGTACTGAAAGCGAGGTGAGACTCGTGCGCTCGGCCACGGCTGCCACTGCTGTTCACGTTGTGGAGTCGGGACCCAACCCGGCCCATGACCGGGCCGCGTTCGACCTGGCGCCTCTCCCCGAGGACCCGGACACGCGAAAGAGCCTCGCGGACCTCGTCATGGACCGCCCGAGATCACCGTCGCTGATTCAGGGGAGACTACCAGGCAATTACTATTGATAAAATACATTATCGGTAGCAGGATGCGGCATGGACTCTCCCGAGCTGCAACCCGCGGTCCCGCCCCGGACGTCGACCGGACTGGCGGTCCGGGACGACGACGGCCGCCGGCTGATCTCCGCGGCCGAGTTCCAGCAGCTGGCCGACGTGCCGGCGGCGGCCGAGTGGCTCGCCAACGTCGACAACCCGAACACCCGGCAGGCGTACGGGCGCGATGTCGGGGAGTTCATGTCGCTGCTCGGGATCCGCCGCTTCAGCGAGCTCCCCGGCGTCCGCCGGGCCCACGTCATCGCCTGGCGGAAGATGCTCGAGGAGCGCGGTCTCGGGCCGGCGACCCGGCGGCGGAAGCTCTCGGCCGTCTCCTCCCTCTTCCGCTACCTCTGCAACGAGAACGCCGTCCATGAGAACCCCGTCTCGGGCGTCAGGCGGCCCAGGATGGAGAACGCGAACGAAGGCCGGACACCGGCGCTCTCCGACGCCCAGGCACGGCGGCTCCTCAGCGCTCCGGAGGGCGACAGCCTCCTGGCCCGCCGCGACCGGGCCCTCCTGGCTGTCCTCCTCTACCACGGGCTACGGCGCGACGAGGTCGCCCGCCTCACGGTCGGATCGCTCCACGAGCACCGGGGCGTGCCGCACCTCAGGGTCCTCGGCAAGGGCTCCAAGACCCGGCCCGTCCCGGTCCACCCGGCCGCGCTCTCGGCCCTCGGCGACTACCTCGAGCTCGCCGGCCACCGCCGCGACCGGAACGCACCCCTGTTCCAGCCGACGCAGGCCCGCTGGGCCGGCCGGCCGCTTACCGGCGACGGCATCTACAAGCTCGTCCGGAAGTACGCCTCGGCCGCCGCCATCCCCATGGAACGCATCGTCCACGCGCTCCGGGCCACGGCCGCCACCAATGCCCTCGAGCACGAGGCCGACATCGCCCGCGTCCAGGACTGGCTCGGCCACGCTAACGTCAGCACCACCCGCCTCTACGACCGGCGCGACAGGCGGCCCGAGGACAGCCCCACGTTCCGCGTCAGCTACTGACGAGCTCCCGCCCGGGTTCTCCGCCCGGATGGAGGCATGATAGTTGCTAATCCTGCTGATCGGCGTCTCTCGGGCCCGGCTCCGGAGGTAGCCCAGCGCACCGGTGTAGAAGGCCGCTGCGAGCCTTGCGCACATCACACCCCGCGAGCGGGTGAAGGAGAACCACGTATGCGTTTTCTGATGCTAGCGGCCGCGTTGGCCTTCACCGCCTCGCCCGCGCTCGGGCAATTCCGGCAGGAGCTCCCCCAATGGGCCGAGCAGGGGAACGCCTCGGCCCAAACCCGCCTCGGACTCATGTACGATCTGGACTGGGACGTACCGCAGAACGATACGGAGGGCGTGCGCTGGAAGCCGATCCTGATTGGCGCTGGGATCGGACTCACCCTTGGATTAACGCTTGGGTGGATGGACGACGATCCCAGCGCCTTCCCCTTCATGGTCGATGGCATGGAGTGTATCCATTTCTACTCAGATCCCAACGGCCCCTGCCAACCTAGGGATAGGGATAAATCCTATCAGGGCCGCATCACTGGAAGTCTGGTAGGAGCCGGGGTAGGAGCGGCACTCGGCTGGCTTTTGCAATTTGGAGAAGCCGCTCCAGACTAGCATCCTCGCGTATGCGGTTCTCGCCGTTGTCGATCGCCAAGGTGATGGGTGTCACCTGTGACAATTAACCATCGGATGGTGCCATGCGGACTCCTTGCTCAGGCCGATCCCTTCTCCTCGTCGTGCTCGGCATAGGTGCGCTCTCCGGCTGTTCAATACTTGGACCGGAGGAGGCCTGTACGCTCCTGCCCTGTGCACACGGATTAGTGATCCGGCTAACCTCGCTACCCACCGAACCCCACAGCGTCGAAGTTCTCGTGCAAGGAGTGCCGCAACCCTTCTCCTCCTACGAGTGTAACGGGAAGCCAACGTGCCTACAGGAGAGCTATGAGTGTGACGGGGGCCCATCGTGCCGACAGGCGATCTATTTTTACCGGCTGACCTTGTCACACATATCGGTCAGGGTCACGACGAGCGCCGGTTCACTAGTTACAGAATTCCAGAACGTCGTTTACCGGAAAACCTATCCGAACGGGCGCGGCTGTGGTCCGTGCCCGGTAGCGACTGTCACTGCGGAAGTGCCGGCATAGCGAGTTTGGCCTCGATGCCCAGCGCCGCCAGAGCTTGGGTCAGGCAGACGCGAACCACAGCCAGCGGTTCGGTGTCCATGACCGATGTCACGCGGTTGCGGCCCTCCGCTTGGTTATGATAACTGCCCGGTCGTTCGGTCGACCGGCTCCCCATCGAAGTAGGTCCTACAAGAAGCTGAGAGCTGCCCGCCCGGGTTCTCCGGTCGGGAGAAGGCATGGAAGTTGCTACTTCTGCCGATCGGCGTCTCCTGGGCCCGGCTCCGGAGGTAGCCCCAGCGTACCGGTGCAGAAGACCGCTGCGAGCCTTGCGCACATCACACCCCGCGAGCGGGTGAAGGAGAACCACGTATGCGCTTCCTGATACTGGCGGCCGCGTTGACCGTCACCGCCTCGCCCGCGCTCGGGCAATTCCGGCCGGAGCTCCCCCAATGGGCCGAGCAGGGGAACGTCTCGGACCAAACCCGCCTCGGACTCAATTACGATCTCGACTGGGACGTACCGCAGGACGATGCGGAGGGCGTGCGCTGGAAGCCGATCCTGATTGGCGCCGGGATCGGACTCGGCCTTGTATTAGCACTTACGTCTTCAATCGACCCAGAACTGGAGTGTATCGTCGACGACTTCGAGACTGGCGCGTGCCGCCCTACAGACTTCTGGGATAAACCCACTGTCGGCATGATCACTGTAAGTTTGGTAGGAGCCGGGGTAGGAGCGGCAGTCGGCTGGCTGATACGGCGAACTGGAGAAGTCGCCCCCGACTAGCATCCTCTCGTATGCGGTTCTCGCCTGTGACACGGTTATCACCGGAGCGTCCGCCAGCGCGCTGTCGCTCTCTACTACGCCTCCCAGGAGGCTCCATCCGGGCATCTGGAAGCGGATGGAGGTTCCCTGGTTCTCGCGGTGCTGAGGACCTCAGAGGGGATCGGGCTGCCGATCGCGACGACGCCAGCGTGACTCTGGAGGACATTCCGGCACCGGGGGAAGAGCGTCGCGCCGGCCTCATGCCGGTCGACGACCCGGCGTAGCTGGAGTCGAGCGGTGGCCGCTCTCCGATAGGTTCCGATAATACCGTTTATCGGCAGTTCGCCGGACAGCCTTCCCGCAGGGATAATTTCGATGGGAGCGACCCCCTCGGGAGGGCAGTGTGGCGTGGAATTTGCCACGGAACACTGCCCTCCTCCCCGTGACGCAAAGCGTAGCGCGCGCGGGGTCG
>CBDHFO010000011.1:0-21041 GCA_965262645.1 Candidatus Marinacidobacterium sp. | reverse complement strand
ACGACGGCGGCGCTCCGTCCCGCGAGATGCTCCACCCAATCGAAGCCCATGCGATTGACTGCCAGCTAACGAAAGGAACTCTACGCCGTGCTCCTCGTGAAGCTCCAGCACCCGATCCAGCGCGCTCAGCGTCGCCACGTACTGGCCGTTGGCGATCTGCCGGTCCATCTGCACCATGAATCGGTCCATCTGGATCTCGGGCGGAAGTTCTTGGGCGACCGCGGGTGCAGTGAGGCCGAGGAGGAGGGGAAAGCCAATACGGTGCCACCCGGCCGGGGTCTCAGAGTTCTCCGCCGCCGGGACAGCTGACCGGGACATGTGGTTCCCGGGTATCCCAATTCAAGGGTGCCGAATTGGCGGTGCGACCCCACCCGCCGAGTCGCCGCTAGTGTTCTGTATCATAAGTTATTGCGCAGTGGATAGTCCTGTGGTATCCTTCTCCCGTAGCCGTTCATGGGAACCTCAATGGGAGAATGCGACATCATGGCGAATCACCACACGCGAGCGGTCCCGGAGATCGACGACGGACAACGGGAAGAGCTGGAACGCTGGCTGCGGCGGTCCAAGACCGGACGGGCCCTGGCGCTGCGCGCCCGGATCATACTGGCGTCCGCCGAGGGAGAGAGCGACATGGGCGTGGCGGCCCGGCTGGGCACGACGCGCGAGACGGTGGGCAAGTGGCGCCGGCGGTTCATCGAGAAGGGATGCGACGGCCTTCTGGACGAGCCGAGGCCGGGCGCCCCGCGCACGGTCAGCGACGCGGATGTCGAACGAGTGGTGACGATGACGCTCGAGTCGATGCCGCGGGACGCTACGCAGTGGAGTACGCGCTCGATGGCGAGGGCGTGCGGCATGAGTTCCGCGACGGTGAACCGGATCTGGCGGGCCTTCGGCCTGCAGCCGCACCGCACGGAGACCTTCAAACTCTCGGCCGACCCCCTGTTCATCGAGAAGGTGCGCGACGTCGTTGGCCTGTACATGGCCCCGCCGGAGCGGGCGGTCGTGCTCTGCGTGGACGAGAAGTCGCAGATCCAGGCGCTCGACCGCACCCAGCCGATGCTTCCGCTGCGTCCGGGGACGCCCGCCCGCCAGACCCACGACTACAAGCGCAACGGCACCACCTCGCTCTTCGCCGCCCTCGACATCGCCACGGGCGAAGTCATCGGAAGATGCTACCCGCGCCACCGGTCCGTCGAGTTCAGGAAGTTCCTCACGGTCATCGAGAAGGCCGTTCCGAAGGAACTGGATGTCCACCTGGTCCTCGACAACTACACGACCCACAGGACCGCGATGATCCACAAGTGGCTTCTCAGACACCCTCGCTTCCACCTGCACTTCACCCCGACCAGCGCGTCATGGCTCAACCAGATCGAACGCTGGTTCGCCGAAATCACCAACAAGCAGATCCGTCGCGGAAGCTATCAAAGCACCCGCGAACTCGAGCAGGCCATCAAGGATTACATGGCCGTCCACAACGAGGATCCCAAGCCCTTCGTCTGGACGAAGTCCGCGGACGACATCCTGGAATCTCTCAAGCGTTACTGCGAAAGGATTACCGATACAGGACACTAGTTACGTCCTCGATATACATTGGCGAGTCTCTGGGCCACACCCCCAAAGGAAGGTCGGCGAAGTAGCATTCCTGAAGCGATCAGCCATGCGACACCGAACGCGCTTACGGCTATCGTCTCGAGAATCCACACCGTGTGTTCTGGAATGGGATGATGATGCCAAATCTTGCCTACCGCGAGGTACGCGATGAGCAGCACGACGCACACGAGAATAATCCCTGCTGACCATTTGTAAATGCCGGTCTCCGGTTGCTTCGGCTCGCCATCCGGGCCCCTTTCTTTCGGGAAATGGCGCCAAGCCATGACGCTCGTCGACAGTAGGAATAGTCCGGCGGACAAAAGGTGGATCGTGCTGATCAGGGTCGTTTCGCCATGCTCGTTGGTGGGGAAGATCGCAACGAGAATGGCCATCCAGCCCCCGAAGTTGGTCCACCGGTTCTCGTCCGAATCGTCCCCGCCCTTGTAGCAGATCAGGAAGGCACCCATAGCCAACATGATACCGACGAAGAGGTATCCTACGTGCGTGTGGTAGTAGTCGCTGATGGCGGATTGCCACCCAATACGCTTCGGCGCTAGGAAACCGCCGACGAGGAGCACCCAAGGAAGCAGCAGACCGAGGAGTCCTATCATGCGGCGCAGGCGAGTATCCGATTGTGACATGACGCTTTCTGTTGCTGGGTTTCTCTTGAGAGAATAAGGCGTGACCACCCCAAGCGCCACTGCGATGCCCACTACCGGGGACTCGCCCGAGGTGCTGGAGCGGCTGGGGCGGCGGTAGGGCGTGGCTGGAGGGTGACAGCGCCCCCAAGGCCGCTGTGCGGCGTTCTGGGAACGCTCCCGTGGCTTGCGCAGGGACGGGGTGGGGCCATACGGTGGGACAGCGCCTTAGAGCCTCCTGCTCGAAGAGGATAACATAACGATGTACCGCGTTTCCCGAGGTTGGGGCAAAAAGTGTGGAAACGTCGGTGGGCGTGACCCCGTTCGGTGACGTTTGGTAGTCTGTTCAGGGTAGTCGTTCTTCTTCGTTGTGGCCAGCCGGTCCGCTATCGAGCGACAATCAAGGTGAGAACGAGAGGTTGCGACGGCATGCGTGGGAGCGAATGACCGGATTCGCCGAGGGGTAAGGGTAGGCCGAAGGCAAGCGGGCGGCCTCTGGGGACGGATTCTCGGGCCTCTGCGGGCCGGATTCGCCGGGAACCGGCCATTCGCTGGCGATCGGGCGATGTTGGCGGGTCGGAGTCTTGCCGCGACGGCCCCCCGGACGGCTCTGGTGCGCCCCGTCCTTCGGCGGCCCGCGCTGGACGGACCGGAGGTCGCAAACGGTCGTCAGGCCGCGCGCTGTTCCTGTGCGGGGACGGGCTTGCCGTCGGCGTACCGCTTGCCCGCGAGCACCCCGGGCAGCAGGTGGGGGGCGTTGAGCTTCCGGAACCGCTTCTCGGCGACCATGAGGAGCTTCCAGATCAGCGCCGTGGCGCCGTCGACCCTCTTGAACCGCTTGGCGGCCGACGTGCGCAGCCGCACCGCCGCGAACGGGCTTTCGACCACGTTCGTCGTGCGCAGGTGCCTCCAGTGCCCGGCGGGGAAGTCGTAGAACGCAGTCATCCGGCCCCAGTCGCCGGCCAGGATCTCGACCGCCTTGGGATACGTGTCGGCGTAGCGGTCCGCGAAGGCGTCGCGAGCCTTCTCGGCCCCGGCCCTCGACTCCGCGTACACGACCTCCCGCAGCAGCCGCTTCGCCTCCGTCTGCTTCGCGCTTCGGCAGACGATCGAGCACGTTGGCCATCTTGTGGTTCCAGCACCGCTGCTCCCCGGCCTCCGGCCACACCTGCCGGGCCGCCGCCCAGATGCCCAGGTTGCCGTCGGCCACCAGCAGCTTCGGCACGCCCAGCCCCCGGGCCTTGAGGCTCCGCAGCACTGCGGCCCACGACTCGGCCGACTCGCGGAAGCCCGGCGCCACGGCGAGGACTTCCTTGGTGCCGTCCGCCATGGCCCCGATGACGACCAGCAGGGCCGCCTTGTCCTTCTCGAGGCCCGCCTTCACATAGATCCCGTCGGCCCAGGCGTAGACCAGCTCCCGGCCCGCGAGCGAGCGGCGCTCCCACGCGGCGTGCTCCGCGACCCACCGCTCCCGCAGGCGGCGCACCGTGGACTTCGACAGCGGCGCCCCGTCCCCCAGCAGACCCCGCAGGGCCAACTCGAAGTCCCCCTCGGCCAGGCCGTGCAGGTACAGCTGCACCACCAGCTCGGCCGCCTCCTTCGTCCGCCGCGCGAACAGCGGCAGCACCCGGCTCTCGAACCGTTCCTCCACGTCGCGGACCCGGGGCCGGCACACCTCCACAGTCCCCGAGGCCAACGTCAGGTTCCGCGGCTTCCCGTACCCGTTGCGGTATCCCTTCGGCCCGCCCTCGACCGACACCCTGCGCTGCGACTTCGCCCGGCCGCCGAGGAACTCCGTGACCTCGTCTTCCAGGATCTCCTGGATGAACTCCTGGACCTTCCCGCGGACCATCTGCTCCAGCGTCTCCCACAGATCACTGGACTTCCACCTGCTTCCCTGCGTAGCTTCCCTCATGAGACGGCGTTCCTTTCCCGGGGGTTCCTCCCCGGCTCGTGTGAGTGGTGTCACCGATTGAAAGGTACGCCGTCTCTCCTTTTACACACCCTTTGACCCTACCTCCGTTTCCCTACTGTGCCTGTTCGTCGCCGCGACTGCGGCGCCCGGGTTCGCCCAGGACTTCGATCCGGGCGACGACTCATGCGACGGCAAGCCCGAGGGCAGCGCCTGCTGGATGGAGATCGCCAACCACCCGCAGTGCTACCTCTGGAGCCCCGGTCTCCAGCTTACCCAATCCGTCACATGGAGCGGTGCGTGTCGCGCCGGCCTGTCAGACGGCAGGGGTACGGCCACATGGACGACGGAGATCGACGAGTGGATTCTCTTCGAGATGGGCGTGATGCTCAGCGGCCACCGCCGCGGCCAGTGGGTGGAAGTGGTGGTCACGGGGGACGATGGCGAGGTGACATTGTCCAAGGGACCTTACGGTGCGGACGGCGAGCGGACCGGCAACTGGATCAGGCGGTGGTCCGACAACGAGGTTGGGGAGGGGCCGTTCGTCGACGGCGAGTGGCAGGGTCGGGCCCGTCCGACGCCAGCGGCACCCACCGAGCCACCGCCGCCGGCCCCCGACGGGCCCATCTGCACGGGAGACTATTCTCCCAATTCGTGCTGGATGGAGATAACCGGCAAGCCCGGATGCTACCTATGGAATGGTGCTCCGAAGGACAATGAGACGGTGACATGGACCGGAGAGTGTTCCGGCGGCCTCGCCCAGGGGATTGGAAGGACGGTCTGGTATCAGAACGACGAGGTCATTCAGACGGTAGGGACGCGTCTTCGAGACGGACGGAACGATGGCTGGACTGTTGTCCGCGACTTCGGGGATGACGCTGGAGAACGGGAACGCTGCTACGTAAACGATGAGCCTCGCGACCGAGGGATAGACCGCTTTTCGGGAAACCTGTCGTCCGGGGAATACACGTATTGGACCCTTTCGTTCACGGCAGGCGAGCGCATCGTGGCCAACATGGAATCGCAAGAAGTCGATTCCTACCTTGTGGTGGCTCGCGATGACGGAACCGTGATCGTTAATGACGATGACGGCGGTTCCGGAACACACGCCCGGGTCGACTTCCAGGTGCCGGTTACCGGACAGTATCAGGTACGAGCACGTGGGTACGACGAAAACGCTGCCGGACCCTTCGTGCTGTGGGTGGGAGACCGCGACCCCGGCACCACGAATCCCGGGGAGCCCTGCGGCCCGCGGTAGGACTTCCCAGCGAAGGCTGCTGCGCTCAGCAGATTCGATGCCGAGCTGCGCGATGGTGATCGCAGGGTGATGGCGAGCTAGCGAAGACCTGCGTAACCCACATAACCATATCGGTTTAGCAATAACGATAGCCGAGTGTCGCACGGTCCACGGTCGCCGTACGTTGTTCCGCTCACCGAGTTCGCCGAATTGGCGTCCAAGGCTTTGGCCGCCAGCGTTCCGCTCTCGGTGCTGAGGACGGACGGGATCGACTTCAGGTCGTCAGAGATCTGGGTTCTCGTTCGCGCCCGCTCAAACGAAGTCGCGTAGTGAAACCGTTATGCTTGCGGCTGCCTCCCCCACGCGGGTAGCGCGTCGCAGGTACGACACGAGGCCACGCCCCGCCAGAAACGGGGGGTTGCCTTGAACTTCGCCCCGGCGGTCCACATCATGGAGGGACCTAGAGAAGCCCCCCTTACTCCAGCCACGGAACGTTCCTCATGAAGACGCGGAACCTGCTCACTTCAGTGCTCACCATCGTCCTCTCGGTCGTCGCCGTCGGGCCAGCCGTCGGCCAGAATCAGGACACCGCCATCGCATTCGCTCTGTACAGGACACACATCCTCGACAATCTCGGCGTGGCCGGCACTTCGACCGGGTTCTCCGTCCCTGCACTTAGGGTTCAGGCCCTCATCTGCGAGAAGAGCCGCCAAAGGCCGACAGTGTTCAACAACTCCTCGGCGCTGAGCCCCGGGAAATGGATGAGGATGACGCATGCGGAGGTTCCTGTCGGCTGGCTTTGCAACCTTTCCCCAAGAAGCGACGTGACTATCAACGCGGACGTGCAGGGCAGTATCTGGCCCTGCGAGGAAGTCTCCCTGGAGAACTTCCAGCAGGAGGGCGGTAACCCACCAAACAGGGCCGAGCGGATCTTCTCGTGCCCCCGCCCCCCATCTCGACCCGGTCCCGCCGTTTGATGCGGGAATCCCGCGATTTCGGCAAGATGGAATCAGATATGACTATGACGGCAGGAATGGCAGATCGTGCAGTCCGAATTGAACTTACGTGATTTCCTGCCGTGATTCGCGCTTCAGGCGCTCTGCCGGGCTGGCAAGGCGCTTCGAAGGGTGAATAGCACCGCAAGTCGGACGTCCAGAATCCCATGATGTCCGGCATCGTCCATAGCTGCTCGTAACTTCCTGTATTAGCAATGCTTTAGGTAGGACATCTCCTGCCTCGCCCGTCCAGTATCGCCTCTTGCAATCCCGCTCCATCCCCGCTACGATTGGGGGATGGATAATGTGACTCCTTCTCCCACCAAACGCCGCAGGGGCAAGCCCAGGGGCCGCCATCCCCACAAGCGGCTCTCGGCCGCTTTCGTGCGCTCCGCTCCGGTGGGAAGACACTGCGACGGTAACGGACTCTACCTCTACGTTCAGAAGACCGGAACCCGGAGTTGGATTCAACGCCTCGTGATTCGGGGACGCAAGCGCGAACTCGGACTCGGCAGCGTCGAACTCGTCTCTCTGGCCGAGGCCCGCGAGCAGGCGCTCGCCAACCGCAAGCTCGCCCGGGCGGGCGGGGATCCGCTCGCCGAGAAGCGCCGCTTGGTGGGCATCCCCACCTTTGCCGAGGCCGCCGAGCGGGTTGTCGAGCAGAAGCGGGCCGGGTGGCGGAGCGCGGCGCACGCGAGGAACTGGTTCCGCACCTTGGAGATCCACGCCTTCCCGCGCATCGCCGACGTGCCGGTCTCGGAGGTCACCGGCGGCGACGTGCTGGAGATCCTCACCCCCATCTGGCACGCCAAGACGCCGACGGCGCGGTTCGTCCACATGCGGGTGCGGGCGGTGCTGGAGTGGGCCATCGCCATGGACTGGCGGACGGACAACCCCTGCGACCGGCTCCTGCCGGTGCTGGGTCCCCAGCACGATGTCGTCGAGCACCACAAGGCCCTGCCTCACGGGGAAGTCGCGGCGGCCGTCGCGCAGGTGCGGGCTGGGGATTCGGTGAGGGTGGACACTTTGGCGTTCGAGTTCCTGGTGCTGACGGCGGCGCGGGGCGCCGAGGTCCGTGGGGCGGTGTGGAGCGAGATGGATCAGGATGAGGGGACATGGACGATTCCCGCAAGCCGGATGAAGACGGGGAGGGAGCACCGCGTGCCGCTGTGTGGCCGGGCGCTGGAGATTCTCGAAGCGGCCCCGAGGCTGGGCGACGGGGAGAGTCCGGTCGTCTTCCTCAACGAGCGCGGCAGGCCGCTGGACGGAAAGCGGCTAAACCGCCTTCTGAGGAAGCACGGGATCGCGGCGGTGCCGCACGGGTTCCGGTCGTCGTTCCGGGATTGGGCCGCCGAGGAGACCGACCACCCCCGGGAGGTCGTCGAGGCGGCGCTGGCGCACGTCGTGAAGAACAAGGTTGAGGCCGCCTACATGCGCACCGACCTGTTCGAGCGGAGACGCCGCCTGATGAACGACTGGTCGGCGTATCTGGCGGGCCGGAGAGCAAGCACCTGACCTGACGTGTCGCCGCCCTCCGCGACGGGCTCAGAGGCCGTTTCCGGGCGTTCCGGGGGCATTTCGGGGAAGCTACGGGCCGTAGGATGGCCCAGGATCGACGATCACCGGTCTCCGAGGGGTACGGGTAGGGCGAAAAGCGGTGCGGGGCAGGGAGCGCCGCCGTCACCGAAGAGTGACGGGCCGCCGGTCGCTCCTCGCCGTTCGTGAGGCGCTGGCGACCAAGAGGCCGAGGAGCTTGCCCGCGACGACCGGGAGTCCGTCTTTCAGGGCGGTGCGCAGGAGCGTTTTCGCGGGCGTCCGCAGGGCTGGCTTGAGCCACGCTAAGGTGGCTAAGCCAGCATACCCCGTGTGGGTACACGGGGCTGGCGAGGGGCTCTGCCCCCTCGACCCCCAACAGGTCCCGCGCCGAAGCGCGCAAAGATGGCGAGCGACCGCCCCTCGGCGATGGCTGATCGCCGATTCGCCGACCGCCTCCCGACGGCCATCGGCGCGAACGGGGACGAGGTTCCGGAGGCGGCCCCCGCCCTCCGCCGCGCCGAAACCGGCGCGGAACCCCTGGGGGTATAAGGGGGCCGGAGCGCCCCCTTGCCAGACCGCAACGTTCAACGTTGCGTAGGCTGGCTCCCGGCCACTAACGGTCGCAAGCCAGCCCTGCGGAGGCGCGTGACATGCTCCGTCTCGCCGCCCGGAACGGCGGATACCGGGCCTTCGCGGGCAAGCTCGTTGGCCCTCTTGGTCGCCAGCCCTCAGTCACGGCGAGGGCCGCGGGCACTCCATGACCCCCGGTCAAACGGCCGCGCTTGCTGGCCGGGCCGCTGTTGCCGCCCTACCCGTACCCCTCGGAGACCCGAGATCGTCGATCCTGGGCGATTCTACGACCCGTAGGTTACCCGAAAAGCCCCTGCTGCGCCCGGTAACGGCCTCTGAGCCCCGTCCCGGGCTGCGAACTCGTCCAATCAGGCCCCGGCGCCCGCTCTCCGGCCCCGCGAGATGCTCCGGTCACTCATCCATCCGCCGACGCCGCTCGAACAGGTCGGTGCGACGGTACGCGGCCCCGATCTCGTTGTGGACCGCGCCAGCCTCCTCCACGACCTCGCGCAGGTGGTCCGTTTCCTCGGCTGCCCAATCGCGGAACGGCGACCGGCGCTTCCCGATGCTTGGGTTCGGTGTTACCATTTGCGGGCCGTTTCCCGGTGCTGCGGAGCGCGCCTCGGGAGGATGGTGGCCCGGAGCCACTGAGGCTCGGCTCGCCGAGCGCAGCCCGCCAGTCCGATGAACCGGCGGTGGGCGAGCAGGTACTCCACCGCCCCGAAGGGGCACTGAACTGCCTTCCGGCACGGATCGCTGGCTCGGGAGCGACCCCGAGGGGTCGGGGCAGGGGTGTGAAAACACACCTGCGCCCGAACCCGTACCAGGCCCTCGGACTGGGGGGTCGCTCCCACCACGGCCGTTGCGGCCCGTTCGGCAACGGGTGGCCCGGCCGCATGGCCGCAGGACGTTGCGGGCGCGGCGGATACGCGCCCGCCGCCATGTGAATCGGCGGAGCGCAAGACCGTGAAACGACCCCCCGCGTCGTTTTCACGCTCCAGTGCGGCCCAAGTCGGAGCGTTCGGGCACCGTCCAGCCCGACTCCGGCGAACTGCGCCCATTGTCCGCCGCAGCCGCGTTCCGCCCGTACTCCGTGGGATGCCGGACTGACCGGCCTCCAAGACGAAACAGCGCCTACGCGGCTCCATCGGCGGCGGGCAAACCGAAGTGTCTCCACGGTTGGCCGGCCAACCGGCCGCACGATCCACAACGGGCACTGCGGCGTCGGTGGCGATCAGGTTTCATCGTCTCGGCCGAGCCGCTTCCGTGCCCCTCACGCCGCAGCCGGGCTTCGGCGGACCCGGCCCTCCAGCCTGCCGATGCGGCCGGTCTCGCCGCCCCGGACCTCGCCTCCGGGGACCGTGCCCAGGGTGTCGTCGTCGGCCGCTTTCGCGGGCGGCCACCGGGCTGGCTCCCGACCGGTATTGGCCGGGAGCAGTATACCCCGGGTATAACCCAAGGGCTGGCGAGGGACTCCGCCCCTTCGAACCCCCCGGTCGCGCCGCGTTCACAGTTTGTCTCCGTCGCTCTTGGCCGTGCCGTTGGACGGCAACCGGATCCCGGCTCTCGCCACGGTAAGGTCGTAGGAAGGCTGACGGCGGCTCGAATCCTCCGGCATGCCTTACAGGTCGCGCTTGCGCATGCTCAGAAACGCCCGGCCGAGAAAGGACGCGCTGTATGTCAGGGCCGCGACGGCGAGCACCCCGACATCAAGAAACGCGAGAGGCGTGAGTCCCCGTTCCGCACGATCCGCATTCACCTCGGCCAGCACTTCGGGATAGTGAGCCAGATCGTCCCCGAGGTCTTCGACCAGATTGAACGGGAGGAACTCCGAAGCGCCGCGTAGAGCCTCACGTCCCGTTCCCAGCATCAGCCTCGCGATGGCCTCTTCGACGAAGAGGTACAGGAGCAGGATAGCCAGCGCGGATCCGGAAGAGCGGAGGTGTGCCGAGAGTATCATCCCCGCGCTCCCAAAGACCAGCATGCCCAAGGCGAGGCCGCTCATGTAGCTGAGATCGCTCGACCGGATGAAACCGGGACCGCCCGCGCCGGGACTGAGCATCGTACTGCCGACGCCGATCAGCACCGTCGTTGCCATGAAGAACAGGACGAGTCCGGCGAGCACGACGAGCTTCCCGGCGCAGAACCTTTCCTTGCTGAGTCCGTCGATCACGTTCTGGCGCGCCGTGCGCCAAGTGAATTCAGGTGCGAAGAGCAGGATCATCAGCACGCCGACGAATAACGGCCCCACCCCGTTGGCGGTGCCCAGAATGTCCGGCCAGCTGTCCGGAAGGGCGTAGACCGCGTTCGGATCACTGTGGGCGTTGCGGACCCTTTCGATGGCGGGAAGCGCGGCGAATGCGGCGAATACGGCCACGGCCACCCAGAAGGCTCGTCGCTTGACCGTCTTGAGCCATTCGATTCGCAGAAGCACGCTCAGGATCTTCAAGATGCGATCTCCGTCATCGAATCCACGGCACCTTGGGTGACATCGATGAAGACCTCTTCCAAGCTCGGCCGGTACGGTGCCAGATGGGACAGGTAGATCCCTTGTCCCGCCAGGTAGCGTGTCACGCTGGCGAAGTCGTCCACGCGCAGCGCAGCGACGATGCCGTTGTCGGTCCGGCGCACCGATGTAGCGTCTGGATAGGCTTCGATCGCGCTCAACAGAGCCTCGGTTTCCTCCGCGCGTAGCAGCACCGCACTTCCTTCGCCCACCACGTCCGCCACCGCACCCCATGTGACGATCCGCCCCTTGCGGATGATGGCGACATGGGAGCAGGTGCGCTCGACTTCCGCGAGCAGGTGGCTCGACAGGAAGATCGTCTTGCCGCGCTCGGCAAGGATGCCGATGATCTGGCGGATCTCCCGGATTCCCTGGGGATCGAGCCCGTTGGCGGGCTCGTCCAAAATGATCAGTTCGGGATCGTTCAGCATGGTGGCCGCGAGCGCGAGTCGCTGCTTCATGCCGAACGAATAGGTATTGAAGCGGTGCTTCGCGCGGTCTGACAGGCCGACCAGGTCCAAGCACTCCTCGATGCGTGGACGGGCCACTCCTTTGACCCCAGCGGCAATGCGCAGGTTGTCGCGACCGCTCATGTACGGGTAGAAGTTGGGTGTCTCCAGCGTGGCGCCGGCGCGGGCGCGGGCGGTCATGAGGCCCTTGGGGCCGGAAGCGCCGAACAGACTGAAGCTGCCGCCCGTCGGCTTGATGGTGCCCACGAGCATCCCGATCGTGGTCGTCTTGCCGCTTCCGTTGGGGCCGAGGAAGCCGAAGACCTGGCCTTCCTCGACGGCAAAGGAGATCCGGTCGACGGCCAGTACCGACTTCGCACCGCGCGTCCCGTAGCGCTTGGTCAGGTCGAAGGTCTGGATAACGTTCACGCCTGTGAACATGGTCGATTGTGGCCGAATCGAAAAGGGCGCAGACTCGGTGTCCCCTTGTTTCCGTCAGGCATGCTGGACTGCCCACAGTGGATCGCCCATGCGGTCGTCGAGTTGGAAAGCGCGGCGAGACGGACCCGGAACCGGCAACGGAGCGCCCGGAGGCCGTCCGAGACGGTCAAGAGGCCTCTTTGGGGGGAATATCCCGTCAATGAGTCAGCGGGTTCCTCCCGTCAAAACCTCCGGGATTTCCCTCTAGGACCGCCTCCATTCGCTGCCGATACTTAAGGTGCACGCCGGGAAGTCCCATTCACAACCCGAAGGAGGAAGCACATGAGGAAGACGCGCATCTGGATCGTGACGGCGCTCGCCGCCAACCTGCTCCTGCTGCCGGTCCTGTTGGCCACGCCCGACGAGGCCCAGGCCAACGGCATCGCCTGGCCGTGGGGCGACTGCTGCCAGGAGTCGGTCGAGGAGGAGGATTTCTGCTGCGACAACTGTTGCTGGTTCACGAACGAGTGCAACAGTTCGGCCGACTGCAACGAGAACTGACGAGCCGCACCCTCCGGCGCCTGCGGGCGGTTGCCAACCGCCCGCAGGCCACTCCTCCCAGCATGGATCGACCACCATCAGCCCATCAAGGTATCTGCCATGAAACCCAAGGTCATCACGCTCCTGCTCATTCTCTTCATTCTCTGCGCCGTCGCCCAGGTGGCCGTACTGGTTGGCCGGGGACGCTCCGACGGCCCCTCGTTCGCACGCACGCAGTTCCTCCTCGGTGACACCCTGGCTCGGCTGGACGGCCTGGCGGGTGACGGAAGCAAGGATGTCCTGGCGATTCCGATGCAAGCGGGAGTCGCGACAGTCGTCTATGCCTTCAGTTCCGAGTGCGCGCATTGCGACGATGTTTCCCCCGACTGGGCGTCCCATTTCGGGAAGCAGAGCGGCGAGGGCATTCGTCGTGTTGCCATCACGCGGGATCGTCCTGATCTAGCGGCGAGCTACGCGGAACGCTTCGGTTGGGATGTCCGCATTCTAAGCATGCCGGACTTGGCCGCTACGGACCGGCGATCATTCTTCCTTTCGCGAACGCCGTGGCTCCATGTCTTCGATCGTCACGGAACTCTCCGGTTCCAAGGCCATGGAAGTGCGTTGGACCGGGCCGATGCGATAGCGGCGAGCCTGGCCCATTCGCCCGACCAGCTGGGGAACAACCCGACCACAAGCGAGATTGGAGGATCATGATGGCCAGCCACAGAGTTTCTAGAATCCCGATATCACTCCTGGTTGTCGCGCTTGCGCTCCTGGTCGCGGGTTGTGACGATGCCCGCAGCACCACCCCGACGGTGATCAGCATCGACTCCGGCCAGATGACGTGGCAGTCCCCCGAGGGAGCGTTCTGGGGGGTTGCGGACGTTCTTGAGAGGGACGGCGTCATCTGGGTTCTGTCCCCCGTTGACCCCTTCGTCCACGGCCTGCGATCCGGTGCCGAGGTGGCCGCCTTCGGAACCCAGGGCGACGGGCCGGGCGAGTTTCGGTCGGCACGGGCGCTGCTGCCCTTGGGCAAGCTCGGCCAGATCACCATTTGGGACGCCGCTTCGAGGCTCTATCGAACCTTCTCCTCCGATGGACTGCCTGTCTCTAATCGCGAGGCGCGGGCGATCGGCACGGTGCGGGGAGACATTGACGGTGTGACCTTCGGAGACCCGCTGCGGGTGGCGGCGACCACCGACGGTGGCACCGTGCGGGGTGAGTTCGCAGGTGCCGTGATGTGGGGCAGTGACCTGTGGACGGCCACGCTCGTTCGCACCGGTGCTGACGGCAACGTCGAGCGCTTGGTCGACTTCGGGGACTTGCGTGGCGCATCCCATGAGGATGTGAGGACGAGGAGCGTCCTCGTGCCCGTGCCCCTTTGGGACGCGTGTCCGGACGGCAGCGTCGTAGTTCTGGATCCGATGGCTCGGTTTCTCTACCTCGTCGAGTCCAGTTGGGAAGAACGCGATTCGCTTTCCGTGCCCTGGGATGCCCCACCGCTCAGCCGCGCCGACCGGATCAATTACCTCAAGGGCCAGATGAACGCCGAGTTGCAGGGGCAACGTGTTGAGGCCAGCGAGATGGAAGCGATGCTGGCCCGTGCCGAGCAAGGAGGCAGGGACCAGTTCCCGGCGTCGGCTCCGCTCGCCGTTGACATCAAGTGCTCCGAGGGCCGGGTGTGGATGCAGGAATATGATGGCACGGCCCATCCGCTCGGCTTTTCCCAGATGTGGCGCACGGTCGCCCTCGCGGGCACCACGTCCCCTTACTTGGAAGTGATCCTGCCTACCGCGTTCCAACTCTTCAGGGTGTCGGACTCGCGCCTCCTGGGCATAGTGACGGACGACATGGACTTGCAGCGGGTCGCGAGCATTCCGCTGCCACAGTCTCTTCAGCCCCCCATGAGGGACTGGCGGCGTCCCGTCGGGAGTGCCACCGCTCCGGAAGGGCGCGTGGCCCTCGGGACTTCGACGGACGATCCCGGACCCGGACGCTGACGAATTCACGACCTTGGCTTGACGTGGCGGGATCCCTTGACTTGACAGCTTCGGACGGCGCGCATCTTGTGGGTAAGCAAAGGCCGACACCGGGAGACGCCCGTGCCCACGGGAGCCCCGTCGACCCGACTGACCGAACGGAGCCGGATCTGCTCAAGCAAAGCGACTACACTGCGGTGTTCGAGGCATCGCCGGACGCGATGCTGGTCGTGGACTCGGAGGGGATGATCCGGGACCTCAACCGGCAAGCCGTCGCGCTGTTCGGATGGAGCCGCGAGGAAATCGAGGGCTCTGCGGTGGAAAGCCTGGTCCCGGCCGCCAGCCGCAATCTGCACCGGGGTCACCGACGGCGCTACGCGGAGCGTTGTCCAATGAGAAATGAGCATGAGCGGGAAGCCGGTTTCCAACGGGAAGTGAGCATGAGCCGGTGTGCGAGCAGATCATGGGAGCATGATCGTGACACTCTGCACCGAACGGATCCGGACGCTCGACGACATCCGCGCCTTCCTCGACGGGAACGTGGCGGCGGACATCACACCCCACGACCGCAAGGCCGCCTACGCGTTCGTTGAACGGGCGCTGGTGAGGTTCCGCTACCACGTCGGCCTGTCGAGGGCCGGGAAGGGCCTGGTGAGGGAGTTCCTTGCCAAGGTCACCGGCTACTCGGACGCCCAGCTGACCCGGCTGATCGCGCAGCAACGCCGCACGGGCCACATCCGCGACCACCGGCTTCGTCCTCCCTCCCGGCCGTTCGCGACGGTCTACACGACCGCCGACGCGGTGCTGCTGGCCGAGGTGGACGAGGCTCTCGGCCAGCTCTCGGGACCGGCGACAAAGAGGGCCCTGTGGCGCATGCACCATGTCTTCGGCGACAAGCGTTTCGAGCGCCTGGCGGAGATTTCGAACGGCCACATCTACAACTTGCGGGGGCGCCGGGCGTACCGGAACGCGAGGACCACGTTTCGGACGACCCGGGCGGCGCCGTCGCCGATCGGGCAGCGGCGCAGACCCCGGCCGGAGGGTCGGCCGGGCTTCGTGCGCGTCGACACCGTCCACAGCGGTGACCGTGACGGAGAGAAGGGGGCCTACGTGATCAACATGGTCGACGAAGTGACGCAGTACCAGCAACTTGCGTCGGTTCCGCGGATCACCGAGCACTACATGGTTCCCGTGCTCGAAGCGCTCGTCGGCGCGTTCCCCTTCCGCGTCCTGGCCTTCCATGCCGACAACGGGTCGGAGTACATCAACCACCGGGTCGCGGCGATGCTGAACAAGCTTCACATCGAAGAGTTCACGAAGTCCCGGCCCCGGCGCTCGAACGACAACGCGCTCGTCGAGTCCAAGAACGGCAACGTCGTCCGCAGGTGGCTGGGGCACAGCCACATCCCGGCGCATCTGGCCCCGCAGGCCAACGCCTTCCTGCGCGACTTCCTCTCCCCCTTCCTCAACCACCACCGGGCCTGCCTGTTCGCCATCGAGGTCGAGGGGGAGGGCGGACGCCGCCGCCGGAAGTACCCCCAGGAGCTGGTCATGACCCCGTACGAGAAGCTCAGATCGCTGCCCGGCGCCGATGGCTTCCTAAAGCCGGGGATCACCTTTGCCCAGCTCGACGTCGTTGCGCATGCCGTGACCGACCTGGAGGCTGCCCAGGAAGTCCAGCGGGCCCGCAAGGGGCTCTTCCGGCTCGTTGCCAAGGCGCTGAACCCCGCAGCGTGATCCATCCCGCCGCCCCCTCGGCTTGCTCCGCTCGCCTCGGGGGTGGCGGCAACCTTGCACGCCCGCTCCGCCAACCCCAAAATCCATGCCTCCATCACCCCTCACCTTCGCACCCCCCCTCGGCCCCTCCCAGCGGCCCGTTCATGCTCATCTCCGGGTTGGAAAACACTCGCGGAGGCTCCGCGCCCGCGCCCGATGGGCCGGGGACTGGAACTGGAAGCCCTCCGCAAGGACGGCACGACGATCCCGGTCGAGATCAGTCTAGCCCCCTCGGATCTGGGCGCAGGACCGGGACACGTGATCTGCGCAGTCCGCGACGTTTCCGCTTGGCGGCGGATGCGTAAGCTGTCGAGCATGATGATCGCAGCGGCCGAAAACGAGCGGAAGCACCTGTCGCACGAACTGCACGACGAGTTCCTTCAGACGCTGGTCGCGCTGAAGATCCGGGTGAAGCTACTCGCCGACGAACGGGACGACGGGGAGCGGGAGCGGGCCCGCGAGCGGATCGCCGGGGAGATCGGCGACGCGATCGGCGGAGTGAAGCGGATGATCCGCGGCCTCCTTCCCCCGGCCTTGGACCATCAGGGCCTCGCTTCCGCGCTGCACTCGATGTTCCGCGATGTCGAGGACGTGTACGGGTTCAAGATCGACGCCAGACTGGAACCGGTGGACGGCGAACTGGACGCGGTTGCCGCGCTGACACTCTACCGGATCGTGCAGGAGGCCGTGAACAACGCGGCGCGGCACTCGGGCGCTAGTAGAGCTGTGGTAACGCTCGGAGCCGCAAACCGGCGAGTGAGCGCCACCATACGCGACGAGGGACGCGGTTTCGCGTGGACGGAAACGAAGGCGCTGGACGGCGACGGCCACATCGGCCTGACCGGAATGCGCGAGCGCGCCGCGCTCGTGGGCGGAACCGTCGCCGTGCGAAGCGCTTCCGGCAAGGGAACAATCATTCGAGCCTCCGTGCCAGCGAACAACCCGGACTTGGACGGCGAAGAAGGGAACGAGTGTTGACCAGAGTGCTCCTGGTGGATGACCACGCGGTCGTCCGCGCCGGGCTCCGGGCGCTGCTCGAAGCGAGCGGACGGGTGGAGGTCGTGGGCGAGGCCTCGTCTGGCGAGGAGGGGGTGAGGAAGACCCGATCCCTTGAGCCGGACATCGTGGTCATGGACCTGGCGATGCCCGGAATGGACGGGGTCCAGGCGACCCGACGCATCGCCGCGCTCGACCTTGGCACGAAGGTGCTGGTGCTTACGATACACGACGAGGACGAGTTCCTCGTCCCCGCAATGGAGGCCGGAGCGGCGGGCTTTTTGAACAAGTCGGCAGCCGACACCGACCTCCTGGGCGCGCTGGAGGCGGTCGCGCGCGGCCACTCGTACCTGCCCCGCCGCGCCGCCGCCCTGATCGCCCGCCGCAAGCCAATGAACACAGCCGGCGGCAGCCTCGGAATCGAGGCGCTGTCGGAGCGCGAGCGCACCGCGATCGCGTTGTACGCCAGAGGATTCTCGGCAAGGGAGGCGGCCCGCGAGATGCTTGTCAGTCCCAAGACGGTCGAGGGCTACATCGCCCGGGCCAAGTCCAAACTGAGCCTCGACAACCGACGCGATATCGTACACTTCGCCCTCGAAAACGGGCTGCTGCGGGCCGAGGAGTGAAGATTCGGGCTCCCGAAATGAGCATGCGCCAACGGGTATCCAAAACCCAGCTACCGGGCACGGGCGAATTCCCGCCAATCGACACGACTCTCCCGGCTTTTCGGTACGACGCGACCAGATGCGAACTATACGGCAAGAATGGCAGATCGTGCAGTCCCAGTGCGACTTACGTGATCTCTTGCCGCGATTTACGCCTCAAGTGCTCTGCCGGGCTGGCAAGTACGTTCTCGACCTCAGGCGCGAGCCCGGCGGCGGTCTTCCAGAGCCTTCCGAAGCTGTCCCTCGTCGGCCCTCTGATAGCACCGAAGCACCGTCTTGGCCGTCTTCCAGCCGCCGAGTTGGCAGAGCACCTTCAACGGCTGGTCCATCAGGTCCGAAGCGAACTTCCGCCTCAGCGATCGGGTGAGCCTGCGCCCGTTCTCCCGCCACTCAATCTGGTATAGACCGGTCTTGGCGTCGGGGGTGGAGAGTGTTTTCCAACCCGGAGATGAGCATGAACGGGCCGCTGGGAGGGGCCGAGGGGGGGTGCGAAGGTGAGGGGTGATGGAGGCATGGATTTTGGGGTTGGCGGAGCGGGCGTGCAAGGTTGCCGCCACCCCCGAGGCGAGCGGAGCAAGCCGAGGGGGCGGCGGGATGGATCACGCTGCGGGGTTCAGCGCCTTGGCAACGAGCCGGAAGAGCCCCTTTCGGGCCCGCTGGACTTCCTGGGCAGCCTCCAGGTCGGTCACGGCATGCGCAACGACGTCGAGCTGGGCAAAGGTGATCCCCGGCTTTAGGAAGCCATCGGCGCCGGGCAGCGATCTGAGCTTCTCGTACGGGGTCATGACCAGCTCCTGGGGGTACTTCCGGCGGCGGCGTCCGCCCTCCCCCTCGACCTCGATGGCGAACAGGCAGGCCCGGTGGTGGTTGAGGAAGGGGGAGAGGAAGTCGCGCAGGAAGGCGTTGGCCTGCGGGGCCAGATGCGCCGGGATGTGGCTGTGCCCCAGCCACCTGCGGACGACGTTGCCGTTCTTGGACTCGACGAGCGCGTTGTCGTTCGAGCGCCGGGGCCGGGACTTCGTGAACTCTTCGATGTGAAGCTTGTTCAGCATCGCCACGACCCGGTGGTTGATGTACTCCGACCCGTTGTCGGCATGGAAGGCCAGGACGCGGAAGGGGAACGCGCCGACGAGCGCTTCGAGCACGGGAACCATGTAGTGCTCGGTGATCCGCGGAACCGACGCAAGTTGCTGGTACTGCGTCACTTCGTCGACCATGTTGATCACGTAGGCCCCCTTCTCTCCGTCACGGTCACCGCTGTGGACGGTGTCGACGCGCACGAAGCCCGGCCGACCCTCCGGCCGGGGTCTGCGCCGCTGCCCGATCGGCGACGGCGCCGCCCGGGTCGTCCGAAACGTGGTCCTCGCGTTCCGGTACGCCCGGCGCCCCCGCAAGTTGTAGATGTGGCCGTTCGAAATCTCCGCCAGGCGCTCGAAACGCTTGTCGCCGAAGACATGGTGCATGCGCCACAGGGCCCTCTTCGTCGCCGGTCCCGAGAGCTGGCCGAGAGCCTCGTCCACCTCGGCCAGCAGCACCGCGTCGGCGGTCGTGTAGACCGTCGCGAACGGCCGGGAGGGAGGACGAAGCCGGTGGTCGCGGATGTGGCCCGTGCGGCGTTGCTGCGCGATCAGCCGGGTCAGCTGGGCGTCCGAGTAGCCGGTGACCTTGGCAAGGAACTCCCTCACCAGGCCCTTCCCGGCCCTCGACAGGCCGACGTGGTAGCGGAACCTCACCAGCGCCCGTTCAACGAACGCGTAGGCGGCCTTGCGGTCGTGGGGTGTGATGTCCGCCGCCACGTTCCCGTCGAGGAAGGCGCGGATGTCGTCGAGCGTCCGGATCCGTTCGGTGCAGAGTGTCACGATCATGCTCCCATGATCTGCTCGCACACCGGCTCATGCTCACTTCCCGTTGGAAACCGGCTTCCCGCTCATGCTCATTTCTCATTGGACAACGCTTGGAGTGGCGGGGTAACACGGCGGACAATACTTTGGCCGGGTCTTCCCTCTGACTCACTCGAAACGAAGCCGGGATTGGATGGTCGGAAACCTCAAGAAGGTGCAGGGGGCGGTTCGTCTATCGGAGGCGCCGCCAAAAGCGACGGAATGAGCGGGGGCGAGGTGGCAGGCAGTAGTTCGGCGTGGGCCGCCGGCCCGAAGCCCGTCCCCTGGTGCAAGGGCTGCAAGCGTGCCGTCCCGGTCTCGGAGGCGCGGGCGATGGCGCACGGGAACTACTACTACCATGTGGTCGCGCGCGCGGCGACCGAGATCGGGTCCGGTGCCCGGGAGCGGCGGTGCGGCAGGATCGAATGGCGGACCTACGCGCCTGAACGCCGTGCGCCAGCGGGGGAAGGGCCGGAATGAGCGGGGGCGAGGAGACGCATTGCGAGCGAGGAGGCGCGTTAGGATCAGTCCGTGTGGCCCGTGTCTGTCGTGCTGCCGGACTACTGGTGGCTGACGGACCTGGCCCGCTTGGCATCCTTCCGGAAATCGCGCCGGAAACGAGCCGTCTACCGGCCTGCGCCAGAGCTTGGGGATCTTCGAGCGGGAAGCCGTGATTGGAGTCGGTTTTCGACGCGCCCGATGCCGATCCAGAGGCGCACATGTGACATCGGGGTCGATGTGCAGGAAAACGCGTTTCGGATGTGCACAGCACCGATTCCGCAAGTTGCTGAACGGCTTGGGGTTGCGCCACGGCCGTCGGAGCGGCTATGCCGATCCGGGCCTCAAGGCCCTGGACGGGAGCGACCCCTGAAGGGCGGGGGGCGAGGGGGGTCGCTAGCGAATTCCCGCCAATCGACACGACTCTCCCGGCTTTTCGGTACGACGTGACCAGATGCGAACTGTACGGCAAGAATGGCAGATCGTGCAGTCCCAGTGTGACTTACGTGATCTCTTGCCGCGATTTACGCCTCAGGTGCTCTGCCGGGCTGGCAGAGTGTCGGTGGCGGCAATCACGTATGTGGACGCCCCCGGGTAGGCAAGCGTGACTTCGGAACCGAGTGGATGGCAGTCTGGTCAGGTACTGTCGTATGTCCGGCCTCTTGATGCAGCCCTCACTCGAGTTCCTCACGGGTCCTTGACATTCCCCGAACCATCTTTCTACTATCAACTAAGTTGTTGGGAGATCAATTCGAACCAGGAGGGAATCATGCGCCGCTGGACAACCGTTCTCGTTGCCGTGCCGCTCGTAGCACCCACCACCCAGGAGTCCGCCAGAATCCGCCCCTCCGACG
>CBDHFO010000010.1:0-66360 GCA_965262645.1 Candidatus Marinacidobacterium sp. | reverse complement strand
CTTGTGACGCTGAAGTTCCCGGTGCACGTACTGCCAGTCCGGCTCGGGCCGGGGAACCCGCGACGGCGGCAGGGCCGGGAACAGGGCGGCCTCCAGCGCAGCGTCGTCCAGTCCCTCCGGCAACGGCCAGGAGAGGCCGGCCGCGACCGCCCGGCGCACGTAGTCGCTCACCGTGCTGTTGGCGACGCCGAGCGACGCGGCGATCTCGCGGTGGCTGCGCCCGAGCTCGTGCTTCAGGCGCATCAGTTCTTGAATCTTCCGCATGGACAACCTCTTTTGCGACACCCTCTTCCTCCTCGTCTCAGGGGACCTCTGGCGAGGATGGAAGAAGACGTCGCTACAGCGGGTTATCCAGCGCCCCTACTCGCTCACTCCAGAGTGATCGGCATGCATCGGAATCCGTGATCGGCATGTCGGAATCACCGATCGGCATGTCGGAATCCGTGATCGGCATGTCGGAATCCGTGATCGGCATGCGTCGGAATCACTGATCGGCATGCATCGGAATCACTGATCGGCATGCATCGGAATCGGTGATCGGCATGCGTCGGAATCAGCAGCTCTCGTCATTCATGGCTATTCCTCACGTGGCTCCAGCCGGGTAGTTCGCCAGCAGGGCTGCCACCTGGTGTTGCGATCGCGGGTGTCTTGGTGCCGCTCAACCGTGCTGCCGGTTGTCACCTGTGGCCCCCCGTGTCGTGGGCGTCGTGGTCGTGCGCGTGAGCGAGGCTGGCCAGGCGGGCGTCAGCCGCGGTGATGTGGGTGCCGAGGGCGTCCTGTAGCGGGGTCGCACCGCGGGGTTGGTACTGTTCCGGGGTGAGGTCGGGGACACTCTCGATCGCCGTGGCTCCCCTGCTGTCGCCCTCGTACTTCGACCGGGTGCTGGCCGAGACCACCTACCGGCATCTACGCCGAGTTCGCCCCCGTGCCGGAGATCAAGAGCGGGCGGTGCGCCGGAATGCGCAGGAGGCTGCGGTCAGGGCGGGCCTGGATTTGTAGTGAGATCGATGGGGCCCGTGCACGGCTACACGAGTCAGATGAAGACCGCCGAGCCAGCGGAAAGGCGGATCACAGGCTCAATCAGTTGTGGAGCGTGGTCGCAACCCTCCGATCTAAGCTGACGCCGTACTCTTGCTCGAACGCCGCCACCGTCCCGAACTCATGCCGAAAGTGGTCGCCGGTGTCGAAGCCGAGGCCACGCGCTATTGCAAAGTCCTGCAGAGCGCCGTCCCACTCTTCCAATGCGCATTGGGCCAAGCCGCGATTGTGGTATGCGATTGCGGTGCCCGGGTTCAGTGCGATTGCCCGGTCGAAGTCCTGGATGCCACGCGTAGGGTCGCGGAGGCGTAGATGTGAGCTCCCTCTGTCGTTGAAGTAGTCAGGGTCGGGTTCGAGGTCGATGGCGGTCGTGAAGTCCCGTACAGCGCTTTCGTAGTCTCCCCTCCGCCAGTGGGCCTTGCCGCGGTTGCCATGAATGGTGCAAACCTGCGGGGCTAGGGAGACCGCTTGGTCATGGTCACGGATGGCCCGGTCATTGTCGCCCTGCGCGCTGTGGGCGTTGCCGCGACTGCTGAGGACGAACGGCGACTTAGGTTCGATCTTCAGGGCACAGTCGTAGTCCTTGATTGCCAGGTCGTGATCACCTCTTGCATGGTGGAGATTGCCGCGATTGACGAACGCGTCGGCTTGCTTGGGATTCAGGCTAATAGCGCGATCCCAATCCTGCATTGCGCGGGCCTGATCGCCCAGCCGCCGGTATGCCAGTCCACGGTTGCTGTACGCGCCGGCATCAATCCGATTGGTTGCGATGACGTGACTGAAGTCAGCAATAGCTGAGCGGTGATCACCCATCGCCATGTGCACGGCTCCACGGTTGTTGTAGGCCATAAGGAGTCGCGGATTACGTTTGATCGCTTTGTCGTAGTGTTCGATGGACTTGCTGCTGTTGCCATCGAGCTGATGGGTGATGCCGGCGTAGAACTCTGCGTACGCGCTTCGGTGGACCTTATGGTGGCGCATGAATCCGTGGAGGTCGTTGTAGACCGTCGCGGTAGTGATGCCGTGGCACGCGTCGAGATAGCCCAAGATCGCGTGCTTGAGGTTACTCGGTATGACGACGATGTCGCTTGGCTCGACAACGCCGTCCAGAGGAGTGACGAAAACGCTCTTCTGCGCGATCACACGGTTATCCGGATGCTTAGGCTTGAATGTGGGATGGTCGGACTGCGTCAACAGGACGACCCTCCCGTCGTGCTCCACATGGCCGTCGCATGCGAAGAACAGCGCGATGAGGTAGTCCGTGGTGAAGTCGATCAGATTCGTGCTGTAGCCGTAGTGTTGTAGTTGCGACAGAAGCTCTTCCTTGTCGCCGTCGGCCACGAAGTCCTTCACCGCGTCTAACATCTCGTCCTGTACCGTATCTAAATGAAAATGCTGATGCGCGATGTCCGGGAACTCGCGGCGCAGGCTGGAGGACACCAGCGGGTAGCACTTCGGCTCGCCGCGGAATATGTAACCGCCTCTAAGTGCTTTTCTGGCCAGCTGTTCGATCTTGTCAAACACCCTCATCGCGCACCTCGGGTTGCAATGGTGTGGAGCCATCTCTAAGTGTCATTATCTCTCGATCTCGGCGTTCCACGCGACCGCACCGTGTGGAGCGACATGGACACCTTCGAAAAGCCAACGTAGTCCCACGCCCCGGCCCGAGAGGTCCGACAGATCGACTTCCCCCGCAGATCCGTCAGAGTACCCGAGCCAGATCTTTCGCCCCTCACGTGCCTGGACCTCCAGCGCTCGAATCATCTCTCTCATCCTTCCATGATTAGATCGCGGGTCACTTCCGTGCTCGCCCGATGCACCGTCCGCCACCCAAGGCAAGATGGCGGGGGCGGAGGGCGTGTCAAGGAGATCGCTCCTCCTCGGCTTCCTTCCTTTCCGCGAAGAATGCCTTCCTCCTCCACCAGTTGGTCCCGGTCGAACTCACGAGCCATGTCTAACTCCCAAAGCGAGTGCGGTTCCGGAGGCAGGTTTTGGTTGCGCGGCATGGCTCTTGCAGCCCGGTTGCCGCTTTCGAAGCCGCTGGAGGGAGCTGTGCGGGCTGGCCGACGCTTGTTTCCGCTGGAAGCATATGGCTCGGCGGTCGGGTCGGCCTCGGTAACGGGTACTCAACATAGCTCAGGATGGCCGGCGCCGGCCACGCGACCCCATCCGGAGAAACCGCGATGGTTTTCCGGGGCGCTTGCTTCCCTCCATGAACAACAGAACCGGAGGGCGGGGCGCCCAGCGGGCCCAATCCTCAGTCGGCGCTTGACTTTGTGCCGAATCCGACCGAAGCTAGTATTCCACATCTTCCCGGTGCGGATCGGCCTCGTGCAGCGGTGGACACCAACCTGTCACTGGCCAAGAGCTCCACACCGCCCGGGCAAGCAGCCACGGACGAGGAGCGACTCGCACACCCACCATGAAGGCAAAGGCAATCCGCTTCCTCGACCTCTTTAACCAGCAGGTCCAGTACCTCGTGCCAAGGTGGCAGCGCCGCTATCGGTGGGGAGAGACGGAGATTCGTCGCCTGTTGGACGACATGCTGGCGATCGCGGACGCCGAGAACCAGGCACGACCTCACTACAGCGGTACCATGATTACGATACTGGAGCGCTCCGGCGTAGTGAAGGTCCATCGCGTCGTTGATGGCCAGCAGCGCCTCACCACCGTGAGCATACTGCTCGCTTGCATCGCAGAGACTCTGGGCAGCGACGGCAAGTGCGGGGAGTTGACCAGCCAAGGCATCAGGCTTGACCTGCTCACCAATCCGAAGAGGCAGGAAGATAGACGGCGCAAGCTCCGGCTGCAGGACGGTGACGAAGAGGAGTACCGCCGGATCATCGAGCGCGACTCTCCCAAATCCGGTGACGGGGCCGTGGCCAGGGCATGGCGGATCGTGAGGCGAAACGTGGACCCCGGCAACGTCGAGTCGCTGATCAAGGGACTCCATCGTCTGCGCGTGATCACCATCGGACTGGAAGCCCGTGACGACGCGCAGCAGATATTCGAGAGCCTGAACGCCACCGGCAAGCCGCTGACCGAGGGTGAGAAGGTCAAGAACTGGCTTCTGATGGGCCTATCAGAGGAAGTCCAGAATGAGCTACATGACGAGCATTGGCTGGACATTGAGAGCGCACTGGACGCACGTCGTGATGCGGCCCGGATCGACGTGTTCCTGCGCGACGTGATGCGGTGGCGCACCGGCAGGCTGGTTGCGCATAACCGGACCTACGACGAATTCCGAAGATGGGCGATTCTTGAGGGGCGCGACGACCCGAAACGCCGTCCCGAACTGTGTAGCGAGCTCGCGAGTCTGGCAGCCCTGTACGGTCAACTGACTGGTACTGCCACCAAGCAGCCGTCCGGCGCTGTCAAGCGGGAGTTGCGCCACCTGCGTGCGATCGGGATCCATGCCCACCGCCCGTTCACCCTGCGCCTTCTCTGGGACGCGCATCGGGGAGAAGAACGTGATCCAGAGGCGACATGGCTCGTCCCCACCCTCCGCGCAGTAAGCAGCTGGATCACCCGAGCTTGGCTTGCTGGCCGCTCGTTCACCGGTCTGGGAAAGGCGTTCGCCGAACTGGCCCACGCGAGCGCCCCCGCTGGCGAACCGGACCGCGCCCAGTTCTGGATTGGGCGGATGACCGGAATCCGCGACGAACGCATCGCCGTGCCAAGCGACTCTGAGGTGAGCGAGGGAGTCCGGCTGACATCCAAATACGGGGGAAGGGACACGGGGGTCACAAGAGCCGTGCTGTGTGCGATCATGCATCGGGAGCAACGCGGGGAAGCCCCGCCATGTGACCGTCTCACAGTTGAACACATCATGCCGCAGACACTGAACCAGGACTGGCGCAGGGATCTGGGCGAGCGGGCGGACAAGATCTACGAGCAGCACATCCACCGACTCGGGAATCTGACTCTCTGCGGCCCAAGCTGGGGGTCTACGTTGAGCAACCATTCGTTCGAGAAGAAAAAGAAGACCTACCAGAAAAGCTCGGTACTCATGACCCGGCGACTCGCCGACCTCCCCAAGTGGGACGATGCCGCCATCAAGCGGCGCGCAGACGAGTTGGCGCAGAAGGCGCTACGCCTGTGGCCTTGGACCAGCGGTTCGTAACGGTGGGCGTTTTCAGAATAGTACTATAGTGATCAGCCAAGTGATACTGCTCGGGTGCCCGACAAGGCTAACCGGGCACCAAGGGGAGCGACAACTCGGGTGCAAGCCGACGAAGTAGGATTCCTCGACCTGTTCGACGGTAAGGTCCAGTACCACGTTCCCAAGTGGCAACGTCGCTACTGCTGGGGCGAGGCGGACGTTAGGCGGCTGATCGAGGACTTGGTGTCGATCTCCGACGCCGCCGACCCGGAGAGAGCTCACTACGGCGGATCGCTGATCACTTTCTGCCCGCCGGGACAGCCCCCTGGTGTGCCCACGACGGAGCGCGTTGTGGACGGTCAGCAGCGGTTGACTACGGTGAGCCTCTTGCTCGCCTGCATCGCCGGCTCGATGGGCGATGGTGACCGGTACGGCGAGTGGACCCGGCAAGACATCGGCGATCTGCTGAGGAACCCGAGAGTGGAGCGGTCCAAGAAGCGACGGAAACTTCGCCTTCAAATCGGCGATGAGGAGGAATATGTCCGTATTCTGCGGGGCAAGCCGGACGGCGATGGAGCGGTCACAAATGCTTGGCGCGCGGTTCGCGACCTGGTCGGTCGCTACGGTCCCGACAAGCTGATGACCGGACTCGAGCGCTTTCGGGTCGTCAGTCTGGGGGTGGGTGCGAACGACGATCCCCAGCAGATATTCGAGAGCCTGAACGCCACCGGGTTGCCCCTGACCGAGAGTGAGAAGGTCAAGAACTGGCTGCTCATGGGCCTCCCCGACTCTGTGCAGCAGGAGATGTACGAGCAGTATTGGCTGGACATCGAGAAGGCGCTTTCCGCCCACCATTCCTCGCGGCCGATTGATGTCTTCCTGCGCGACCTCATGCGTTGGCGCACCGGCAAGATTCGAGCGATCGAGCAGACCTACGAGGTATTCCGCCGGTGGGCCATCATGGAGGGGTGGGACGAGCGGAAGCGTCGCCAGAAACTGTTCCGCGAACTTGCGCGCCTCGCCCGTCTCTATGGGATGCTCACCGGCACCGCCGGACGACACCCGGAGGACGCGATCGAGTCCCCGCTCCAGCACCTGCGGGCGATGGGCATCGACACTCACCGACCATTCACTCTGCGCCTGCTATATGAGCTGAGTCCCGACGGGGATGCGGTTTCGACCGTTGAGCAAACCGCAAGGGTGTTTGAAGCGGTCAGCATCTGGATCACCCGCCTGTGGCTCGCCAATCAAACCGCTGGACTCAACACCGCGTTTGCGCGCCTTGCCGCCCGAGACCCCGTCAATCCCGAGGTCTACTCCGACCATTGGATCAACCGCATCCGCGGGCTACGTCGGCAAGATGTGGGCGTACCCCGCGATGAGGATGTCGCCTACGGGATCCGCACTCGGGGCGTGTACTTTGGCAAGAGAGCGCGCCTGGCGGTGCTATGCGCGCTGATGGAGGCCGAAGATGAGGACGAAGCACCGAGCCGTGACGGTCTTTGGACCCAACGGGTGATGCCGATGCGGCTTACTGACGCCTGGCGCGAATCAATTGGACCGGACGCCGACGAAGTACATGTGGCATGGCGCTACCGGCTCGCCAACCTGGCCGTGGTCGGCGGTGTCGACGGTGCGCCGGGGGAATACCGGCCGTTCAACGAGAAGAAGGAATGGTACCGGAAGAGCCCGATAGGATTGACCAGGGGTCTGGGTGAACAGACAAATTGGGACGAAGCTACGTTGGTGCGCAGATCCAAGGACTTGGCGGAGCGGGCCATCCGGGTGTGGCCGTGGGAGCACGGACCCATGGAGCCGAATGAGAGGCTTCGGAAGTTGCGACGCAGCCCTCTCTGGACCGGTGGTGCCGGTGTGACCCGGTGGACAGCTCCGTTCAACAAGTTCGGCGATGGGGTCGCAATCTACCTCGGCAACGCAGGTTACCTATGGATGTACGGCCGAACCGATAGTGAGCCCAGTGAAGCGCGGACATCGAGGATGATCAGCGCGTCGAGGCGGATTGAAAGCCAGCTTAGGGACGAGCGCATCGATTCTTCCGACAAGTACGTCCAGCGCAATGCGAAGAGCGGATTTACCATGGCTGTCCGCAAGGGTTGGGATCCCGAAGACGACGGAGAGTGGGACGCCTTGGAAGCGTGGATCGAGCGAACGAGGGATAAGCTCGCGGCGATCCTGAAGCAGCTGGAGGGGCCGGACGAGTAGCCGCTGCTTCCTCACCTCCCTTTCACAAGACTTGAGAGGGCAACCATGACACGCAATCGGACCTCCGCCTCAGACCCCTTGGGGGGCTTGGACATCCCCCCGGGTATGGGGATGGAAGAGGTATCCGACCGCGACCTAGCTCTGGGAATGCTCCTTATCCCAGCGGATGCGGAAGACCCCCATGTTCTGGACTATGAGTCGCAACTGCTCGCCATGCGTGCGCTGTTGACGCGTAACCTTGAGCAAGAAGCAGAGGCCTTGCGTACAGTCCATGCGCTCGGGGAAGCGGCGCGCGAGCATGGCAGTGAACGCGCTATTGACGATTGGATCGATCACTTGCACGATAGTGTGTACATGGACGCCGTGCACAGCATGGCCGCGGTGGGCCTCATCGCTCCGTTCACCGAGTCCGTGTTTGTTCAACTATTCCGATACATCGAACGCGAGATAGGGCATAACGATTCGCCACCAACCAAGCACGAACGATGGCAACACGCGAACAAAAACCAATGGGACTGTCGCTTTGTCTTGAAGGGCAAACGCTACAGCAAGGATGTGGTCAAGGGCATAATGCAAATGGCCGATGCTCTCGACGTGACGCCGCATTTGCCTAGTGATCTAGAGCAAACACTGTCAGCGCTGTTCGCCTATCGGAACAAGATGTTTCACGGTGGCTTGGAATGGCCCCCTGAAGCGCGGAGACGCTTCGGTAAACAAATGGGTCACAACAACTGGACGGGTTGGTTTTCGAAAGCGGAGTCCGGCGGCACCCCATGGATCTTCTACATGTCAAGTGAATTCGTCGAGTATTGCCTGGACACAATGGATAGGATCGTTGATGGAATGGGTGCGTACTGCCGTACCACACTATAGGAGTTGTGAGCATCCCGCCCGTCCGGAGTGTACAAGTACGGTATGTGCAAGTGGCCAGTAGCTGAACTGATCGCATCGAGAGTTGTAGCGTGCTGCGATGGTATTGTGCTGGTCAACCGCCTCGTTGTATTGCTCCACTGCGCCACCTCGGCGGGCCGTCGAACTGGTCACGCGCAAGTTCGGCGCGGACCAGTTCGACGGCATGCTTCGAGAACTAACCGAGTCGGCGACTGCCCCCCCATTCTCGGTCGGGGAAACGGGTGCTGGGCGGTACGCGGTCAGCACCGCGCCGCGTGACGAGGTTCTCTACCACGCTTTCGTGTACTTGCGCTACATCCTTTCGGACAGGGCCCCGGAGGAAGTACACCTGCTTCCCGCGCTCGAGTTGATCCTGGGGGAGCCACACCGGCTGTGGCGCAGTGATCGCCGGGATGTTCGGATTGAGGCCCTGACGACGGTAGACGCGCATACCCCCCTCGATCTCGTGACCCGGACCGGGACTACCGTGCTGCCGTCATCACTCTCTCCATCAGGAGCGTGGCTCGCTGAACGCCTGGGCGGGAGTCTTCCGGAAGTCGTCTCGGAGCGGAAGATCAGGTCGACCGCCGTGATCGGGGCCGAGCACCGGAGGCCAGCCGCTGGTCGTGCCTACTTGGCTTCCTCCAGGCGTGACTCAAGACCCCCGTCGGACGTCATGAAGTACACCAGGTGGCCGAACCTGTTACGCTGCGTATTCCGACGATGCCGATCACCAGTTCCGACAAGCCGATCACCGATTCCGGAGCATGCCGATCACTTGGAGAGAGCGGAGGTCCATAGGGGCGCTGAGGGTTCGGGTTTTCGGAGTTGAAGTGTAGGGGTTGGAGTGTAGGGGTTGGAGTGGGTCCCCGTCGAGTGCCGGGGTCTTGTCGGGTGTGTTGCGGGGACAGTCGAGGGCCGGTTTTGCAGAGGGGTAGAGGTAGGGCGAAGGGGTTCGGACGGCCTCTACTGCTGATTCCGGCGCATGCCGATCAGTGATTCCATTTCATGCCGATCACCGATTCCAGAGCATGCCGATCACCCTGGAGCGAGCGAGTAGGAGCGCTGGAGAATCTGTTATAGCGACGCCTTCTTCCATCCTCGCCGAGGTCCCCTGAGACGAGGAGGAAGAGGGTGTCACAGAGAAGGTTGTCCATGCGGAAGATTCGAGAACTGCTGTGCCTGAAGTACGAGATCGGGCGCAGCCACCGCGAGATCGCTACGTCGCTCGGGATCGCCAACAGCACGGTAAGCGACCACGTGCGGTGGGCAAGCGCAGCGGGCTCTCCTGGCCGTTGCCGGAGGGGCTGGACGACGCCGGGCTGGAGGCGGCGCTGTTCCCGGCCCCGCTGCCGTCGCGGGTGCCCCGGCCGGAGCCGGACTGGGGACACGTCCACCGGGAGCTTCAGCGCCACAAGGGCGTGACGCTGCAGCTGTTGTGGCTCGAGTACCGCACGGTTCATCAGAACGGCCACCAGTACAGCTGGTTCTGCGAGCGCTACAGGGCGTGACGGGAGCAGCTCGACGTGGTCATGCGACAGGTCTACCAGGCGGGCGAGAAGGCGTTCGTCGACTACGCGGGCCCCAAGATCCCCGTTGTGGACCGGAGCACCGGGGAGGTATGCGACGCCATGGTCTTCGTCGATCGATGACGGGGACTCTGCCCTGCCGGAGGCGGTCGTTGAGCTGGGTGAGACCGCCGCGGCGAAGGGAGCGGTACTGGTCGCTTGGTGCCGTCCGCCGAAGAGGCTGTCTCAAGGGTTACGACGAGCGGACGGTGAACCATAACGACGCCCAGAGGCAGACTGGCGTCCTGGAGGAGCGCCTTGAGAATGTGCTGTCGGAGTTGAGGTGGCTCCAAAGGGAACGGGCCAATCATCAACCCCCTCGTCCCCCCTCGTTGCCCTTAGTGTTACGGGCAAAGTGGGCGATAGGCGCGCCTTTAGGGATGTTAGCACGACGTTCACCGTGAATGATCCCATGAGATAGCGCGAAATCAGTTCCATGAGTGGATTGCGTTCGGAAGAGCAAGGACACATCTTCCGGGTTTCGAAACCTTGCTCGCTCTCGGATGACGGACGCTATCTTCTCTTGATCGGCAGCAAGGGCTTCGAGATGTGCTTCGAGAGCCTCGCGCGTCACCGATCCCTTGACGTTGCGGGCCGCTCCATGAAACATAAACGTTGTATGTGGAGAAGCGTACCTTTCGCTTCCCGCCAAGAAGACAACAGTGCCGATAGAATCAACAGAGCCCATGTTATGGGTGATGAGCCTGATAGGCAATGCGCGAAGGAAGTTGTAGAGATTGATGCCGCTAACCACCGCACCGCCTGGCGTGGAGATCATCAAGTAGATCGTACTGATCTTCTTGTTTATCATTTCATGACAGGTCGCCATCAAGGCCTGCTCGCTAGATTGATCAATGGGCGCTGAGAACATGAAGTACGCAATACCTGAAGTCGGGATTGGCGCGAAAAGCCTTTTGTTAGCCATTCTATTCTAGGCGTTCCTTGATGGGGGCAGTCCGTTCATAACCACAGAAGCTAAGCTGTTCTCTTGAAACGTCAACCTGGGGTCTTGTCGAACGACAAATGAGTCCAAGCGGAGAGCCGGTTTCCAGCGAGAGATGAGCCCAAAGCGCGGAGCGAAGACGCTGCCCTGCTTCGATCCTCTACCGCGCTCTCCGGCATGAGCACCCACACGAACCCCGCCAGTTCCCTCGCCACGGCCACCGCCGCGATCTGGTTGTTCTTCCGGAACGCCAGCCACTTGAACACCTTGTGGAGTCGGTGCTGCGCCTTCCAGCTGTGCGCGACGGCGTCCGGTGGCTGGCCCTCCTGGCGTCGCTTCAGCACCGCCCCTCGCCGAGGCGGAACCGGTAGGTCCACGCCGCCTGCACCAGCACATGCCGGACCCGGCTGTTGCCCGCCTTCGTAGTCGAGCCCTGCCGCCTCGTGCCCCCGCTCGAGTGCTCGCTCGGCACCAACTCGACATAGGCCATCAGCTTGCCCGGGTGCTCGAAGTGCCGGAAGTCACCGATCTCGGCTACCAGCACCATCGCCGCCTGAGTCGAGATCCCCTTGAAGCAGCACAGCCGGCCCACCGCCTCCTTGTAGGACGGGTCCAGCGGGAGCACTCCGATCTGGCGGTCCAGTTCGTCGCGGCGGTCCAGCTTGTAGTCCAGCAGCGCCAGATACTCGCCGAAGAACACTTGGTCCTCGGTCTCGAGAACCGCGTCACGCTGGATCGCCCGCAGCCACATCATGTGCCTGCCGTCCAGTTCTTGCCCTCCCGGTAGACCAGACCGCGGCGTGCCAGGAACTTGAGGATGTAGTGGCGCGACTTCAGGATCTCCCGCTGAAACGTTCCCCGGCAGCGCACCAGATCGCGCACCCGTTCCTCCCGCTCCGTCAGCACCCGGATCGTCACCAGCTCTCCTGCCCGGTACAGCCGCGCCAACTCCTCGGCGTCCTAGCGGTCGTGCTTGCGCCGCTCGCCTAGCTAGTTCTTGTCCGTTTTCTGTCGTCGGAGGCACTCAAGGCCGCGCAGGGTTCGGTGTTTCTTGGGGCGGGAAGGCGGTTTAGGGCGCAAATGGGCCGATCAGACGGGTTTTCCGCCGTGGCGGGTCGTCAAAGTGGCTTTTTCTCCGGATTCGGGGGATGCGAGGCCAGCCGGTTCGGCTGAACCGGGATCGGCGGGTGCCGCGGAAGCGGCCCGTTGCCGGTTCAGGCCGGTTTCAACTTCAACTTGCGACGCGCGATCACCCAGAGATTGTGCGTGACGACGGCCGACCAGACGTAGGCCCGGAAGTGTTCGAGTCCCCGCCAGTTGCACCGGCGGAGGCCGAAGCAGTGCTTGAGGTACGAGACCACGGCCTCCATGCCGGCCCGGAAGTTCCTCAGCCGCCCGTAGACCCGTGGGGACGAGGCCATGTCCGTGGTCTTGAGGCCCTTCTTCTTGTGGAAGACCATGTCGTGCACTCCCAGAGCCTTCGCCTCCGCCAGATTGGCCTTGCTGGCGTAGCCCCCGTCACACGCCACCTGCTCCGGCACCGACCCGTAGATCGCGGCGTGCCGTTCGATCATCGGCAGACAGCGCGAGCTGTCCGCCGGATTGCCCGCCTCGACCACGGCATCGAACACCAGACCGCTCGCGCCGCTGCCCAGGTTCACCTTGTGTCCGTACTGAACCCGGCGCCCGCCCTTGCGGATGATGTCGGTGTGGGGCTCGAACAGGCTCACCACCTTCTCCTCCGCGGGGACCGTCTCGCCCTTCAGCACCCGGCGTACCGTCTGGCGGACGACCGCCCCGGCCAGGTCCCGGTAGTGTGCGACCTGCGTGCGCCAGTCATCCAGCCACGGCTCGTCACGGCCCTCGACCGCCGCCAGGGCACCATCGGCGTACCGAAGCGTCCGCCGCACGACCGCCAGCAACTCGCGGTACAGCTTGACCTTACGCTTCATCCGCGCCTTGGGGATCTTCCACTTCTTGCGCTTCGCCGCCCGGCGGTGGTCGTGGAAGGGGAAGGCATCGGGTCCCAACTTCTCCCGGGCCCGGGCCAGCAGCCGGGACAGCACGCGCACCGCGTCGTACAGCAGCTGGCTGTCGCTCGGATCCAGGATATGCGTCTCGGTCACGGTGCTGTCGATGCGCACCTTGCGGCCCGCTTCGAGCTTGTCGTCGCGGGCCCGGCCCAGCAGGACCCGGTTGATCCGCTCCCATACCTCGGCCCGAACAGCCCCGATGCAACGCTGCAGCGCAGAGCGCTTCGGGGGCCGCAGCGGATCGACGCGTGTGAAGCGCCTCGCCGAGACGGAGTCGACCAGCGCGAACTCCAGTTCCCGGTAGTCCGACTGCCACAGATGCTTCAGGATCCCGTAGCGCAGGATCACCTCGCACGGCAAGCCGCGCCGGCCCACGGACGACGCGGCCCCCCGGTCCACGTCCGCGGCGATCCACTCCAGGAACTCCGGGTGTTCATCCAGAAGCCTCGACATCAGGGCCAGCGCCCGCCCCATGTCGTGATCAGGATATCCGGCATCGAAAAGACTCCGCTGCGGTGCCCGTCTTGCACGCATCGGCAACTCCCCTGGCGTCGGCACAAACCCTTATCGTATGACTAAAGATAACCGATTGCCCGACCCCATTCCACCCGATCCACCGTCCTCCCGTCCCTGTTTCGCCAATGGTGACAACGACTTAGGAGTTTACGGACGGGAACTAGCTAGACGGATCATCATGGGATTGCTCCTTCGGATGACGGTACGCATCTCCTCCTCCACAGTCAGAGGACTCGGCGAGAGACGTGAACCGCCTCTCGCCGAGCCACCTGTCAGCAACGTGCGCCGGCCTTCCGGCCTACTACTGCATGAAGCACACGTCCTCGCCGGTAATGTCGCCCTCGTCGCAACTGAGTTCCTCGAAGCAGACCCAAGTCGACCCGTCGTCCCTATCGTCGTAGGTAATGCCACTGCCCACGCAGTTGCCTTCCTGGCAGACCGCCGTGGCGGGGAAGAGCCCGCTGGTTGCGAACAGGGCCATCGTCAAGGCGACGACACCGGACAGCGCGCGGAATCCCATGGTGAACGATTTCATCTCTGTAGCTCCCGTGAAGGGTGGGTTAGTTCTCCACCGCGGGCGCGATGGAGGTGATGCGAACCACGACCACACGTTGTGTGCCGAGTTCGTGGTCGTCGATGTAGGCCACGAGGCCATCCGGGCCGAAGGCGTCCGGCCTACGGGTATTAAAAAGGGTGCCAACGTATCGCCCATCTGCTTCCAGTGCGCCGTGGAAAGGCGCGCTTTCCTGGTGGGTGCGAACCCCACCCAGCAACTGTCGTTCCGGCTGGTAGCGGCCAGAGCGGTTCATGGAGGTAACGATATGGGCTGAAGCACTCTGGTAGAAGGGCCGCCTTGGGCGGCTCAGCGACCATGCAGGCCGGAACGCGAGTGAACGCCGAGCAGGCCTCGAAACGGTTAATGCGGAAGTCGACCCTCCTGGAAACAGGGGAAGGCCGCCGACCGGCTGGGAAGAGAACGACGAGTGCACCGGCCGGTTTCCGCCGGGGTAATGGCGTCGGCATGCATGGAAGATGGAAAGCGTAGCAACACGGGAAGCCCTGTCGGTGCCGTGCACGTGGCAACCGGGACCCCGCGAGGGGCAGGCCGGGCCGGCAGGGTGGCGGAGAGGCCAGTAGGACTGAAGACCCGGGGTAATGCCCGTCGAGGAAAGGGGCCTCAGGTGTGGAGGGATGACGGAGGGGCGAAGGCCCGCGGGAGTGGCTTTGCCTACGAACCCCGCGTGAAGGGGCAGAGAACTCCGAAGCATCACATGCGTAAGCGAAGGGGCCGGGCTGACCGATTGGAGGCTCGGTGCTGTCAGGGCGTGCACAGGTCTGGTGGCGCGTCGGAGAGGGGCACCGCGGGTGAAGCCGTGCAGCTTCTGGGAGCCGGGGGCACGCAAAGCCACTGGTACCGCGAGTGACCGGCGATGGCTGGAAGCGGCTCCGAACTGGCGTTTCCGTGTGCGAGAGGCATGATCCCACTGGAGAGCCGGATGCGGGAAATCCGCACGTCCGGTTCGGTGGGCAGGGGGTGGAAACGGACCTATGGGAGTCGGACTGAGCACCGGAGCGAAAGCGACGGGAGAACGCACCGGACCCTACGGGCACCGCGCCACCTCCTGACCCTACTTAAGTGAATTCAACTTTACATCGCGTGCCTGTGACCCGGCGGATTGTGGTCGGCGATCGGTTGCGAATCGTCGGTGCCAAGGATGACGCAGGGATTCCCTCACAAGGCCCATCGCCGTGGGTTGAACTTCCCCTTCATGTCCCCGTCCCTATCGAGGAACCGGCGATACTTCACTCCCCAAGCGTCCTCGATCCGAGCACCGACGTCAAACGCGAGGTCTCGGACGTCGTTCTCAGATTCCGGGAAGGCATCCAGCTCCCGCCGAATCATGATATGGGGCTCCTGTTGCGGCCGGAGACCCCATCCACCACCGCGATGCGGCTCTCGCCACCCGATTCCGAAACCGGCGAGATAAGAGTTTTCCGTCTGGTGGAAGACTAGGGTCAGCTCCCAAGGACCGACGAGGCCAAAACGATCCACTGCTTCGGCTTGAGTCGAGGCACCGATCCAGACCAGCCCGACTGTGTGAAGGAGTCCGAAAAACCGCGTTCCCCGATCATCCGACCAGGACGGATCGAAGCCAACCTCGACACCGCCATGCCGATGCAGGCCGAGGTAGGTGGTCCACTTCTCCGAGCGTCGTTCGTACTTCACCGCAGCATCGACGGTCGGCTTGGTGTTAGTCCATTGAACGTGAGTTCCGAAGGGAGACGGCCCATCCTTAGTCCACCATCCCCAGAACTCTTCGTCAAAGGACAGATCAGTTGCGAACGGGTCACCTGGGAGGATCAAGAGGCGTGCCGAAAGGCTCTCCATCCGGCGGGCCAGTCCCAAGGACCCGTGTTCGGCATCTGCACTCTGGCCCAGCCGTCGGCGCATGAGTCGCCAGCGTTCACGGGCCCGATCCAACTCCCTCAAATCACGCATTCGAAGGCACGTCCGTTTCGCCACCGCCGCAGGTTCACAGGATGGTCCCAGCGGGTGGCGTGCGTACCTCTCGGCGGAGGCGTGCAAGCAGGTCCTCAACGAGCTGATCTCGGTTCGCGGTGAGATGAGCGCGAGGTCGAACAACCGGTTCCTCCGGGACGACTACGAGATCGCGTTGGTGCATGGACATGGTCATTTGGTGTGGGTTGGCAGCGTGTTCGGCTCGCGTTCGCCATCCATGGACCGATCCGCCCTCAATCGCTCCCAAGACCACAATGTGGGAAAGACGCCTGAGTGAATCGACTTTATCCAGAAACCAGCCGGTGAACCCGAGTGCCGCCGAAAGTGCACTTCGTATGTCCTCCTCGATGAGCACTGGAAGGCCCAGTCGGGTTTCGCAGTCACGTCGCATGGCGGGCACGCTTACCGCGACTGTCCCGTCCTCAGCTAACACGATCGTGGCACCGTCCTGTTCCAGGCGAAGGTGTCCCCGCCCCAACACCGTCCTAGTTCCATGCCCGGGAGTAAAGACCGGTTCAGTTCCGAACAGAGCTTGCTGCATGATTGGCCCAGAGAACTGCTGATCATCGAGCTTCGAAGGCGGAATGAGTTCTTGGCGTGGGCCTCCCGTGACGATCACGTGGAGCCGAGGAGAAGAATGCTGCCGATGACGCGGAAGCCACGATCGGGCCCGCTCGAGCAACTCCGACGGCTCCAGTGGGCCGCTTTGCTGGCGGAGCGCATGCTGGTGAAGCAACCTGGTGGCCTTAGACCTCAAGTCGTCCGGGCCGGAAAACGTGTCAGTTAGCCGACCAGTAGCCCAATCCTGCGCCTCTCGCAGAAACTCTCGCTGTCGCGGTTCTGGGTCCGTGTCGCTCTGGACCAGGACGGCTACCGTGCCGTGGTCGCAAGCCTCGCGAAACTCTTCATGCGTTGCCGAGAGACCTGAACTCTGCGGTTGGCCGTAGGTCGCTCCCAGAAGCACGATGGTCAGGTCTGCCGTCCGCGCGGCCTGCAAGCACGCCCGACGGGGCGTATCGGTCGATGGTCCGAATTCCTCCGACCGGATCACGGCGTAGCCCAGAGACGCGACCGCATCGGAGACTGCGGCCCGATGGGGCTCCATACCTCGTATCACGGACGATATGAACACACGCATCACTAGGCCTCGCTTCGCATGATTCCGTTCATCACAGCTCTTCCAATGACGTGGAAGATGAGCATACGGTGGAAGTACAATCATAATCGGTCGCGGTCGTACTCCGTAGCCTTCGTTGGGCAGCCCTGAGGCTCTTGCCCCGAGGGCCGGGAATCGTCAGCGTCGGAGTTCCGTTCACCCACAGGAGAGGCTTAATGGATTCTTCCCGCAGAGCGCAGGGCAAGACGAAGCTGGAGGTAGTCCGCGAGATCGTACATCATGGCGGAACGGTTCGTATGCCGATCTGGACGCTACTCAACTGGTTCGATTATGAGCGCCGGGGGGCTAATGGTGGTCGGTGGCATCGGCAGTGTCCTTAGGGAGTGTCAGCTTGAGACCCGCCCCGACTTCGAGGACCTCGCCGTGGATGTCAACGCGATCGTGGAGTTTCGGCGGATTCCTCGACCGACACCATCCCGGAAGAAGGACTAGCTCTGCCAAGACGTGATCGGCAAGGTGGGAGAGTATTGGATCCACCGCCGGGAGACTGGCCGCAGCCTCCTCCCATAGTGCTGGACGGCAGCATCTTCATAGTGCTGCCAGACCATCCCGTTCGGCTGATCGACCGGTTGGGCGCCTCGTGCGGGAAGTGGGTCAGGTCGTCTCGAAACTGTTAAAGCGGGTCTGCAACTCGGCAGCCACCATTAGCTCGAGGAGAGCACTACGGAGTGGGTCGGACTCCTCGACGAAGCGAACTTCCATTTCGCGGATTCGGGCAACCGCCAATGCGACCGCTTCGCGCCATTCCGGGTTGTTGGCGAACAGGTCACGGAGGCCCCCGCGGCGTTGGTAGGTAGGTCCAAGCCCGGTGCTCTCGCGAGCGATCCTGACGGCGAAGGTCGCCGGGGGCACCGATGATCGCGGGATGACCCCAGGGCAATGTTCGGCGATCCGCCCACGGAGATTGCGTGTCCGGCCGACGTATAGATGTCCCGTTCCGGGTTCTGTGAACAGATAGACGCCAGGGGTTCGGGGAAGGGTAGCGCGGGTGGCTATCGGATCGGCGGCGAGAAGGCGGCCGAAGGCAAGGAGTGCATCGCCCAACGCGTTGGCGAACAGGGTCATTGACGGTCTCCGGGCTAAGGTGGCCAAGGGGCATGTGATCGCATGAGTTCGGGAGAGGCCATGTGTGAATCCGAACATGACCATAACGTAAGAGCAGGATTGACATTCGGGTCGCCTCAGCAATCGGCTCGAGAGACCCCGCTATATTGTGTTTGGAGTATTCAGCATCCGAAGACCCTTTGATCAGGAAAACCCCCGACCATGCTCGACCACCCCATCGTAGACGTCGCCCTAGGAGTCTGCGCCCTAGAACGCACAGCGTGCGGAGGTGGCCGACCGGGTGGACCGTGACTTCGGTGCCGAGGTCCTCTGCGAGTTCGATGGGGAATCAGCGGTTTCGGGTCGCACGAGTCGTTCGACTGTCGAATTCGGTGGGTATTCGGGGATCGGCGGCGTTTTCGGCGTGCCGGAAGGTCCGCGGAGGCTCAGTCGGCCAGGTTGCGGATGGCCGGGGCGGCCGCTCATGCCGCCTGAAGGGTGTGCATCCGCTTGACGTTGAGGGCGAGGCACACGAGGGTCCACTCGGCCTGGACCTTCTCGAGGCCCCGGAAGCTGAATCGTCGAAAGCCCATCACCTCCTTGATCCAGCCGACAGGCGCCTCCGCCATCCACTTTCGGCGTGCGTACCGCCTCCGGCCCTCGTCGCTCTCCAGCTTCTCGGCCATGCGCGCCTTCGCCGGATGCTCGTCCGCATCAACGGCCGCAGCGGTCCCGCCCTCCCGGCCCAGAGCCACATACCCGTCGATGTCCCGCTCCTTCAGCGCCTGCAGGTCCGGTTCGTTGCAATAGCCTGCGTCCGCCAGCACCTGCTCCGGCGTCTCGCCGCACGTCTCCGCCACCGCGTCGACCATCGGGACCAGCTGGCCCTGGTCGCTCGCGTTGTCCGTCACCTCGGCCCCCACCACCAGCTGGTTCTCCCCCTCCACCGCCATCTGCGCGTTGTAGCTCTGCTGGAACCCCTCCGAACTCGTCTTCATGATCCGGCTCTCCGGATCGGTGAAGTTGCTCTGCGCCTTCTCGTCCGGCTCGCCGTACTTCCGCTTGTAGGGCTGGCCTCCCTTTGGGTTGCGCTTCTGTCCCGGCTTGCGGCCCCGCGCGTCGTCCATCGCGCTCTGCTCGGCCTCCAGACGCGCCTTCGCCGCCTGGATCGCCGCCAGCCGGTCCTCGCGCCGCTTCAGCTCCTCCGGCAGCTCGTCTCCGCAAGCTTCCTCGCCGTAGCGCTCGTCCTCCGCTTCGTCCACCGCCTCGGCTTTCTCCACCAGCGCCTCAATCTCCGCCTTCAGCGCCCGGATCTCCTCCTCCAGCCGAGGCTCCTCCTTCACCATCCGGCCGTAGCTCATCGCCTTGCGCTTGCTCGCGTTGGCCCGGACCTTCGTCCCGTCCACCGATACCCTGCCAAGCCCGGCCAACCCCAAGGCCCGTGCGAGCAACACCACCTCGGCGAACACCGCCCGGAAATCCCCAAGATGGCGCTTGCGGAACTCGCACAGCGTCCGGTGCTTCGGGAAGTTCCCCGCGGCCAGCATCCGAAACGCGACATCCTCCTCCAGCCTCTTCGCCATCTTCCGCGACGAGAAGGTGCCCGTCGCATACGCATAGATCAGCACCTTGACCATCATCCGCGGATCGTACGGCGAGTTGCGCCGCCCATCCCCACGGTACGGCGCGTAGAACGCGCTCAGGTCCACCGCGTCCACCAGGTCGCTCACATGGTGCGCCAAATGACCCTCCGACACCCACTCCCGAAGATCTGGAGGCAGCATCAGAATCTGGTCCGGATGGTACGGACGAAACGTCGTTCCCATTGACCCCCCCTTCGGTCAACCGCAAACCTTCCAAATGTCTTCGCTACCTCTAAAGATAGCGGCTGCGGTTTTCTGCGGCGCAGACTCCTAGTCCTAGTGTAGCGCCCACTATTGGGGCCGAGAGGTCATGACCCTCGGCAGCGAAGTGAGACTGTTCGTCCGACGTACGTGAAGCCCTTTGTAAAGAGGCAAGAGAAACGACGCAGGGGACGCGGAGGAGATTCAGGAAGCGGCGCTGCGACCGACCATGCAATGTAGTGACGCTGATCTTCTGGTGCGCCAGCGCACCCAGACGGTCAACGTCCTTCGGGTTCACTTGGTGGAGTTCAGCGTCGGAGCTCCGCAGGGCACTGCTCACCATAGGCGGTGAGCCGGTTTGCTGCGGAGGTTGTAGATGTGGCCTCCTGAGATGCCGGCGAGCCGTGTGAAACGCCGGTCGCCGTAGACATGGTACATGCGCCACAGGACCACCTTGGTCGCGGGTCCGGAGAGCTGGCCGAAGGCCTCGTCGACCTCGGCCAGCAGGGCGGCGTCAAGGTCGGTGTAGCGGTGCGCGAAGGGCCTGGCGGGGGGCTTCTTGCGGTGGTCGCGGATCCCCCCGGTCCGGCGGTGCTGCTTGACGAGGCGGGTGATCTGGGACCGCGAGTAGCCCGTCACCTTCTCGATGAAGCGCTTTACCAGGCCCTTTTCATCCCGCTTGAGGCCATGGAACTCGAAGCGGACCAGCGTCCGGCGGACGAAGTCGTAGGCGGAGTCCCTGCCGCCGAACCTGAAGTCCGTCGGCTCGCTACCGTCCAGGAAGGCCCGGATCTGGTCGAGAGTGCGTATCCGTTCGGTGCGAAGTGTCACGATCATCCTCCAATGATCTCTTCGCCCCGCGCTTCGGGCTCATCTCTCGCTGGAAACCGGCTCCCCGCCCAGGCTTGTCTGTTCCATTTCACCCCTAGATTTGAATTTCCGGGTCCGTGGGGTGGGCCCGGCCCTTCGGTGCTCCCGCGGGAGCACCGAAGGGGGGCGGTGGTCGGGCCGTCTAGCGCTTGGCCGTCTACGGGCCGTATAGCAGTGTGGTCGCCACCGTCCTTCCCAACGTCCTGAATGGATACCTGAGCATAATGGCTCGCATGACAAGCACAGGAGAAGGGAAGATGACCCACCATACCGTCGGGATCGACATCTCGAAAGCCTGACTCGACACCTACGCCGCACCCCAAGCCAAGGCCGCCCGCTTTGCGAACGACGCGGCCGGGTTCCGGAAGCTGATCAACTGGATAGGGGCAGAGCTCGACCGGGTCGCCTACGAGCCCACTGGCCCGTGGCACCGCGACTTCGAGGAAGCCTTGTTGAAGGCGGAGGTTCCTCTGTACGCGATCAACCCCTACCAGGTCCGGTGCTTCGCCAGGTCGCTGGGACCGCGCGCCAAAACGGACGCTATCGACGCACGCACGCTGGCAGTCATGGCGGCCGCGATCGACGATCTGCGCCCGACCCGGGGCAAGTCCCGGAGCCAGCGTGAGCTTTCCAAACTGCAGTTGGTGCGCGATGCGCTGATCGCAGAGAAGACTGCCATCATCAACCGGAGCAAGAACTTGCGATATCCTCTGGCCAAGGGGATCCACGACAGTCGGCTGGCCGAGATCAAGCGCCATCTGAAGGATGTCGACGCCGAGATCCAGAAGCTGCTCCGAAGTGAGAAGCTTCTGAGACGCAAGACCGAGATCCTCACCTCGATCCCCGGCATCTCCGGCATCACCGCCGCGGGGCTGCTCGTCCACATGCCCGAACTCGGTACGATGACCGGGCCCCGGGCCGCCGGCCTCGCTGGGCTGGCGCCGGTTACCCGCGAGTCCGGCACCTGGAAGGGGCGCAGCTTCATCCAGGGCGGAAGGGAGAAGGTGCGGCGGATGCTCTACATGCCCGCTTTGGCCGCGATCCGCTGCAATCCCCACCTCAAGCGGAAATACGAGGCCCTGCTTGCCGTCGGCAAGCCGCCGAAGGTCGCGCTCACGGCGGTCATGCGGAAGCTCGTGATCCTCGCCAACGTCCTTGTCCAGCAGGACCGCCTCTGGACCCCGGAACCGCAGTCGGCTGCGGTTGCCTGACATGGCTACCTTCGCTCCTCTCACACCGGCGTGCCACGCCTCAGTCCGGAGTCACTCCAGACCGAATACTTGACACATGGATACTCATTTGTCGTTGGACAAGACTGTCACTGGACTCCCACCTGCTTCCCTGCGTAGCTTCCGTCATGAGACGGCGTGCCTTTCCCGGGGTCTCCTCCCCGGTTCGTGTGAGTGGTGTCACCGATTGAAAGGTACGCCGTCTCTCCTTTTACACACCCTTTGACCCTACCTCGTCTGATAAGCTTATGCGGCGTAACTCTACGCCTTGTCTTATGGGCGAGTCACGAACGCTTTCGATTCGTTCCATTGGCAACTCGGCACCCACACTACTACGAGAGTTGTTCGCTTCATACCAGTCGAACAAGCCAGATCGATGTCTATCATCTGTTGTTGAGCAAACAGCCATTCCGTAATTCACTATTCGAGGGCTACCAAACTCCGCAGTGCGGAAAATAAGTTGATCCCCTACGTGCACCGTGATTACCCCTTGATCGACACTGAGGGAGAAATCCATGAACTCTCGAGGTGCAACATCAATCGCAGAGAAATACCCGCGCTCTTGGACTACGTTGTTACGTCGGAAATAGAAATTGTTGGTATTAAACACGCTTGGTGTGTTGCCAAACAACGCATCGAATGTGGTTGTTGAATCTACGTGAGGTTGGGGCAAAAAGTGTGTAAACGTCGGCGGGCGTGACCCCGTTCGGTGACGTTTGGTAGTCTGTTCAGGATAGTCTTTCTTCTTCGTTCTGGCCAGCCGGGGGTGTCCGCTATCGAGCGACAATCAAGGTGAGAACGAGAGGTTGCGACGGCATGCGTGGGAGCGAATGACCGGATTTGCCGAGGGGTAAGGGTAGGCCGAAGGCAAGCGGGCGGCCTCTGGGGACGGATTCTCGGGCCTCTGCGGGCCGGATTCGCCGGGAACCGGCCATTCGCTGGCGATCGGGCGATGTTGGCGGCTCGGAGTCTTGCCGCGACGGTCCCCCGGGCGGCTCTGGTGCGCCCCGTCCTTCGGCGGCCCGCGCTGGACGGACCGGGGTTCGTGGACCGTCGTCAGGCCGCGCGCTGTTCCTGTGCGGGGACGGGCTTGCCGTCGGCGTACCGCTTGCCCGCGAGCACCCCGGGTAGCAGGTGGGGGGCGTTGAGCTTCCGGAACCGCTTCTCGGCGACCATGAGGAGCTTCCAGATCAGCGCCGTGGCGCCGTCGACCCTCTTGAACCGCTTGGCGGCCGACGTGCGCAGCCGCACCGCCGCGAACGGGCTTTCGACCACGTTCGTCGTGCGCAGGTGCCTCCAGTGCCCGGCGGGGAAGTCGTAGAACGCAGTCATCCGGCCCCAGTCGCCGGCCAGGATCTCGACCGCCTTGGGATACGTGTCGCCGTAGCGGTCCCCGAAGGCGTCGCGAGCCTTCTCCGCCCCGGCCCTCGACTCCGCGTACACGACCTCTCGCAGCCGCCGCTTCGCCTCCGCCTGCTCGCGCTTCGGCAGACGGTCGAGGACGTTGGCCATCTTGTGGTTCCAGCACCGCTGCTCCCCGGCCTCCGGCCACACCTGCCGGGCCGCCGCCCAGATGCCCAGGTTGCCGTCGGCCACCAGCAGCTTCGGCACGCCGAGCCCCCGGGCCTTGAGGCCCCGCAGCACCGCGGCCCACGACTCGGCCGACTCGCGGAAGCCCGGCGCCACGGCGAGGACTTCCTTGGTGCCGTCCGCCATGGCTCCGATCACGACCAGCAGGGCCGCCTTGTCCTTCTCGAGGCCCGCCTTCACATAGATCCCGTCGGCCCAGGCGTAGACCAGCTCCCGGCCCGCGAGCGAGCGGCGCTCCCACGCGGCGTGCTCCGCGACCCACCGCTCCCGCAGGCGGCGCACCGTGGACTTCGACAGCGGCGCCCCGTCCCCCAGCAGACCCCGCAGGGCCAACTCGAAGTCCCCCTCGGCCAGGCCGTGCAGGTACAGCTGCACCACCAGCTCGGCCGCCTCCTTCGTCCGCCGCGCGAACAGCGGCAGCACCCGGCTCTCGAACCGTTCCTCCACGTCGCGGACCCGGGGCCGGCACACCTCCACGGTCCCCGAGGCCAACGTCAGATTCCGCGGCTTCCCGTACCCGTTGCGGTATCCCTTCGGCCCGCCCTCGACCGACGCCCTGCGCTGCGACTTCGCCCGGCCGCCCAGAAACTCCGTGACCTCGTCTTCCAGGATCTCCTGGATGAACTCCTGCACCCTCCCCCGCACCATCTGCTCCAGCGTCTCCCACACATCACTGGACTTCCACCTGCTTCCCTGCGTAGCTTCCTTCATGAGACGGCGTTCCTTTCCCGGGGTCTCCTCCCCGGCTCGTGTGAGTGATGTCACCGATTGAAAGGTACGCCGTCTCTCCTTTTACACACCTTTTGGCCCTACCTCATCTACGTCGAAGCGCAACACTACCAAACCGATGCTCTCAGTGCTGGCTGCACGCATCCGCAGCTCCTTTACATCCCAGCCTTTCCCGTCGTGATCTCTAAATGCACTGGCACATGAAGTGCTGTCTTCTGTCAGACTCAGGGCACCATCGGATATGGTGGCACGTGCACCCTTTAGCGTCCAGTTGAAAAGACTTGCCGAGGAGGAAAAATCGTCGCGAAATCCACTAGATGCCTTGCAGTCTACTCCGGTTCCCTGGTGGTCCGGGATGTTATTCAGCCATGTGCGGAAGGAGTCGTCGTCGGGAACGCAAAGGCTGGTGTTATAGTAGAGGAAGGATTTGAGCGCGGTGAGGTTTCTGAGTTCCAACGGAATCGGACCCGTCAAGGCGATTCCCTGGAGCCACAAGTGCGTCAATTCGATCAGGTTTCCGAGTTCTGGAGGAATCGGGCCCGTCAGGGCGTTGTCGGCGAGGACCAATGTCCGCAGGTTGATCAGGTTTCCGAGTTGTGGGGGAATCGGGCCCGTCAGGTTGTTGAGGGCTAGTAACAGGCTCTCTAGGTTCGTCAGAGTTCCGATGTCCGGGGGAATCTCACCTGTCAGGTTATTCAAATGGAGCCACAAGACCTTTAATTCGAGCAGCTTTGCGATTTCCGGGGGAATCGGACCTGTCAGGTTGTTGTCAGCCAAGCCCAGCGACTCCAGTTTGGTCAGGGCTCCGATATCCGGAGGAATCGGACCGGCCAAGCCGTTAGTGACGAGATTCAGGATCCGCACACGGCCGCCAGTGTTCATTGATACTCCGTGCCAGTCCTCCAATGGCAAATCTGTCAGCCAGTTATCGCTGCTAGCCCGGATTTCTCACACAGTCACCGCTGAGGGCTTTGGGGGCAGCGTTGGGGCCGAGTTTCTGCCGAGGGAGCAGGTGGAGCAGGAGCAAGCGGCTCTGCGGCCGTGTTTTCGGGGGGCCAGAGTAGCGGGAACCGCTGCCTGAGCGAGCTTTTTTGGTCCTGCGGCGCAGTGGTCCCCGGAGGATCGGCTGGAACGGGTGTCTCGAAGGGGGTGTGGAGTCGTTACCCTGGCAATCGGGCGTGGACGCGTGCGAAGGCGGCGGCCGACGGGTGTGCGGAGTCCATGGCGACCTTGACCCTTCGCACCGAGACCGTGACGCGGGCGCCGATCTTGAGGAGCTTGAGCCGCAGCGTTCCGGCGGTGGCGCGGGCCAGGCGGGTGCCGTGCAGCGCACGCCTGAGCGCAACGAAGAGGATCGAGGCGAAGGCGGAGAAGAGGATCCGGAGCTGGTTGGCGGCGAAGCGCGACGCCGAGGTCCGGTCGGAGAAGAGATCGAGCTGCTGCTCCTTGATCGTGTTCTCCATGTTGCCCCTCGGGCAGTAGACGCGCTCGTAGACGGTCCGGGCCGAGAAGGTGTCGGGCAGCGAGGTGACCACGAAGCGCGGGTTGGCCTTGCCGGGCAGGTGCTCGGCCTTGGCGACGACCCGGCGCTTGCGGGACCAGCTTGTGAGTGTGGCGTAGAGGAACTCCTTGAACCGGCGGGCCGGGCGGCCCCGCCGCTTCGCCTCCGCCTGGGCGTCGGCCAGCTCCCAGCCGATCTTCTCGACGAGCCGCGAGTTCCGGGCCAGGCCGATGACGTAGTCCACGCCGTTGCCCTCGCACCAGGCCAGGATCTCCTCGCGGGCATAGGAGGCATCGGCCCGAAGCAGGATCTCCAGTCCCGGCCACCGCTCCCGGAGCCGTTCGACGATGCGGCCCAGCGGCCCGGTCACGCCTCCGGCGGGATCCGCGTTGCCCGGCCTCAGTTGGGCGAAGAGCGGGCGGCCGCCGCAGGTGATGTAGAGCGGCAGGAAGCAGTAGTGGCCGTAGTAGCCGTGGAAGAAGCGGCCCTCCTGGCGCCCGTGGACCTCGTCGTCGGTCGCGTCGATGTCGAGCACCAGGCGCGACGGCCGCCCGCCCTTCCAGGAGTCGATGAACGACTCGAGCAGCACGGCCTGCAGCGCGTCCGCATCATGGCCGATCCTGTGGTAGCGGCCCGGCTCGCCACGCGGGGGCGCGTGTTCAAGCCGGTTCAGGGTGCTCTTCCCCGCCAACGGCGCACAGTCCTTCCGATGTCCCTCGAGCTTGCCGGAGAGCAGGGCCAGAACAGGGTCGTGCCGCAGCTGGTCGTGGTCGTTGAGGTCTTCGTATCCCAGGGTGATGCCCATGACGCGCTGCCTCACCAGCGTCCCGACCGAGTGTTCCGTGAGACGGGGATCGCGGTAGTCGGTGAAGCAACCTGCCACCTGGTCCAGGAGCCCCACCGAACGGTCGATCTCGCGGAGCAGCAGCACTCCGGCGTTCGAGGTGATCGCGCCCCCGTCGAACGCGGCCGCTACCCTGCGGCCCTGGCACCCTTGAAATGCGAAGGAAAGCGGTTTACACTGTGTCGGCATCGGTCCTCCGGTGTCGTCGCTGTCAAGTTCTTGCCCCACATAAACTTAACAGCTCCCGGAGGCCGGTGCCTTCCTATGCGTTTGAGAAATCCGGGCTAGACCAGTTTTCTCCGCTTGTCGCACGGTATAGCGCCACAAGGGCGGCCCGATCCGGGCTGAACACCCTGATCTCCGCCGTGCCTCGTGCGCTCCCTGCTGCTGCGGAGACTGTCGCCACGCCTTCTGAAACACCCCGGACCAATCCTGAAGCGTCCACCTCAGCCACCGAGGTATCGCTGGAAACCCACGAGACTACGGCCGTCGTCACTGTTTGCCCGGCCGCATCTACCGCCCTAGCTGTCAGTCGCAACGTGTCGCCCGTCACTATTGTGTCTGCGGCGGGTGAGACAGTGACCGCAGTGATTCGGCTGGCTACGGTCACTGCGGTGCTTTGCTGAACCGAGAGTCCGCCGGGGTCCCGCGCCACAATTGTGACCGTCGCAGTTCCCGGTGCTACACCCGCGATCGTCAAAGTGCCTTCCGAAGTCGTGGGCGAGGCGATCGCCGGGTCGGAAGTCGAGGCCGCGTAGGTCAAAGTGTCCCCGTCCGGATCACTGAAATACTCGGACAAGACGACCGTGACTGTTTCACCCGCTACAACAGTTGGCGGCGGGATCGTCCCCACAACAACCGGTGGCTGGTTCGGACGTGCCACCGTGACGGCGGCGCTCTGTGTTGCTGTCAGACCGCCCGGATCCCGCGCAGTTACGGTGACCGTTGCCGTGCCTGGTGATACCCCGGCAATGGTCAAGCTGCTTCCGGTAATCGTGGGTGAAGCCGTCCCGGCATGTGATGTCATCGTCGAGTAGGTCAGCGCGTCCCCATCAGGGTCGCGAAAATACGATGCCACGTCGGTGGTCACCGTCTCTCCGGCAGTGACGGTTAAGGGCGGAATTGAACCGAATGCTGTCGGTGCCCGGTTTGGGGGTGGCGGCGGTGGTTCCGGTCCCGTGGTATCGGCGCCACAGCCCCACGCCCATGCAACTAACCCAAACATACTGACTGCGGCGATGACGGCGCGATGCGCTTTGGCCAGAAGAACTCTCGGGATCCAACGCCGTCGAGGATTCCAGAGCAACCTGCGAGAAGGCAAAAGGCCCGTTACATGATCTTCCATTTTCGCTTGATTTCTCCCCGCAGGTTGGTTTTCTCCGATCCCCATTGACACCCCACCCAGTCTTCCTATTGATGCCGCCGTTCCGGGCCAAGAACCTAGCCCGGATTTCTCACACGAGCCGGTTGGCGGTGGTTGGCGGGCGACCTGACGAGCCGTCGCGAGTGGCGGGGCCATTGTGGGGCGAAATATCGGGCCGTCATAGTCGGATGCGGGGCGGAGAGGCGCCCGGGGAGGGGTGTGCGCGGCGTTGGCGGATCCCGGCGGGGCGAGCGGGCAGACCGGTCCCTCCGCCGCGGGGAAGCGGCGGGAGTCACGGTCCGGGGGTCGCGGTTTCTACCCGGGTAATCGGGCGTGGACGCGGGCGAAGGCGGAGGCGGAGGGATGCGCGGAGTCCATGGCGACTTTGACCCTGCGCGCCGAGACCATCACGCGCGCTCCGATTTTGAGGAGCTTCAGGCGCAGCGTGCCGGCGGTGGCGCGGGCCAGGCCGGTGCCGGAGAGCGCGCGGCGCAGCGCGGCCATGAGGATGGATGCGAAGGCGGAGAAGAGGAGCCGGAGCTGGTTGGCGGGGAAGCGGGTGGCGGAGGTCCGGTCGGCGAACAGGTCGAGCTGCTGCTCCTTGATGGCGTTCTCGGCGTTGCCACGGGGGCAGTACACGCGTTCGTAGACGGTCCGGGGGGAGAGGGTCTCCGGGAGCGAGGTGACGACGAAGCGGGGGTTGGGCTTGCCCGGCAGATGCTCGGCCTTGGCGATGACGCGGCGCGGGCGGGACCAGCTCCTCCGGGTGGAGTGGGCGAACTCCTCGTAGATGCGGACCGGGCGGCGGCGGCCCCGCGACTCGACCCGGGCGGCGAGGAGTTCCGGCGCGATTCTCCGGGCGAGCCGGGCGTTGCGGGCGACGCCGATGACGTAGTCCACGCCGTTGTCCTCGCACCAGGCCAGCAGTTCCTCGCGGGCGTAGGCGGAGTCGGCCCGCACCAGGATGCCGAGCCCGGGCCACCGGCGGCGCAGCCGGGCGACGATGCGGGCGAGCGCTTCGGTCGCGCCCGAAGCGGCGCCGGAGTTGCCCGGCCGGAGCACGGCGCACAGCGGGTGCTTGCCGCAGAAGATGTAGAGCGGCAGGAGGCAGTGGTGGCCGTAGTAGCCGTGGAAGGAGCGGCCCTCCTGGCGGCCGTGCACCTTGTCGTCCGTCGCGTCGATGTCGAGCACGAGCCGCGACGGCGGCAGCCGTCCCGGCCAGGACTCGATGAACAGTTCGGTGAGCAGCGCCTGGAGCGCCCCGGGGTCATGGGCGATCCTGTGATACCGTCCCGGCCTCCCGTCCCCGGGTGCGTGCTCGAGGCGGTTCAGCGTGCTCTTGCCCGCCAGCGCCGCGCAGCCCTTGCGCCTTCCCCCGAGCTTGCCGGACAACAGGGCCAGCAGGGGATCGTGCCGCAGGAAGTCATGGTCGTTGAGATCTTCGTATCCCAGGGCGATGCCGGTGATGCGCTGCGCGACCAGCGTGCGCACCGAGTGCTCCGTCAGACGCGGATCGCGCCGGTCCGTGAAGCAGGCGGCCACCCGGTCGAACAGCCCGATCGAGCGGTCGATCCCCCGCAGCAACAGGGTTCCCGCGTTCGAGGTGATCGAGCCGCCGTCGAACGCGGCCATCACCCTCCTGCCCCGGCACCCTTGAAGTCCGAACGAAACGGGTCTACACTGTGTCGGCATCGGTCCTCCGGTTTGGTGACTGTCAAGTTATTGGCCCACATAAACTTAACAGTCCCCGGAGGCCGGTGCCACCTTATTGCTTTGAGAAATTCAGGTTAGGAGCACGGCGTGGTCGCCAATCGATACCGGATTCTGCTGTCCCTTGTTGTCCTTGTCTTGGGCTCGTCCTGTGGCGATGCTCCGGCGACCGAACCGACTCCGCCGGTCTCGCTCGTGCCTACTACAGTGGTCGTGACGCCCGAGACCGTCGTGTTCAGGGCGCTCCGGGAGACGTCGCGATTGACGGCGGAAGTGCGCGACCAGCAGGGCTGGCCCATGTCCGGGGTCGCCGTGACCTGGGCGAGCTCGGATCCCTCGATTGCCACGGTAGACCAGTCCGGCCTCGCGCGCGCGGTCGCCGTGGGGACGGCGACGATCACCGCAAGCGCGGGAAGCGCCTCGGACGGCGCACAGATCACGGTTCGCCAGGATGTTGCTTCCGTCGCTGTCGCGCCACGAACCGCTTCTCTTGTAGTCGGCGACACAGTTCGCTTGTCTGCAGAGGCTCGGGATGCCAATGCCAATCCCGTTCCCGGAAGCGCGTTCGTCTGGAGTTCAGATAGCGAGGACGTGGCGCCCGTCGATTCCACCGGCCTTGTGCGGGCTCGGAGCGCAGGCCGAGCAACAATTGCGGCAACATCCGCCGGAGTCACCGGAAGCGCGACCGTGACCGTCGCTCCGCCCAATATTCCGCCCAACTTCGCGGTGGACGAAGGCACGTCGCACACACTTCAGTTCGCCGGGCTCCATGTCGCCCATTCGCACATCCGCGAGGGGAGGGATGGGGCTTCCGCCATAGCGTACGCGGACTACAATGGAGACGGACGCACCGACATCTTCTATTCGCCTTTGGACGGATCACGCAACCGCTTCCCCGCGGAGATGTACATCAGTGACGGGATGGGCGGTTTCGCACTCGATGCCGGGTTCTTCGGGTCGAATCCGCCCGCCGCCGTGCACCCGCGCAAGGCCCTGCCGGGAGACTTCAACGGCGACGGAAGGCCTGATGTCTTCGTCCTAGGCCACGGCTACGACCATCCCCCGTTTCCCGGAGAGGCGCCGTACGCAATTCTGTCGTCAGCCAGCCGATATGTGCAGGCGGAGGGACTGGACAGCATCATCGGCTTCCATCACGGCGGCGCGTCCGCGGACATCGACGCCGACGGCGACCTCGACGTTTTCGTCGCGGACGCCTTCGGGGGCCCGTTCTTCCTGCTCAACGACGGCGCCGGCTCGTTCACCAGGGACTGGGCGCGCATCGAAGGGATCGGTCCCCATGAGGGGATATTCACAGCCGAGCTTGTCGACGTCGACCGCGATGGTTATGTGGACTTGCTGGTGGCGGGCCACGAACACGAGAACTTCTCCACGCAGATACTCTGGGGAAATCAGAGCGGCGTCTTCAGTACGCTGAGCGCTACGATCCTGCCGGGAGTCCAAGGTCACGGCATCGTTGTCGACATCGACGTGGCCGATACGGACGGAGACGGCGACAGGGATATCGTCCTGAATCGCACGGGTAGCTCTCCCACACCGTATGAAGGCTATTATGTGCAGCTGTTGCAGCAGACCGGGACGCGCAGCTTCGTCGATCAGACGGAACAGCTGTTTCTGGACAACCAGAACTCAGACGAGAACTGGATTACTTGGCTGCGCGTTTTCGATATCGACGAGGATGGCGATCCTGACATTGTCGACGACGAAGCGTCACGCCAACTCATCTGGAAGAACGACGGCGCGGGCAAGTTCCAGCACGAAGTCATTCCACCCAACTACTCTGTGGACGACGGCACATCTCATTCGCTGCAACATCCTCCGTTCCGGATCGATCATTCCGCCGTGCGAGCCGGCAGGGCCGGATGGGCCGATGCCTGGGCATACGGCGATTTCAATGGCGATGGCAAGGTCGACATCTTCTATGCGCCCCGAGAAGACTCCGGCGCCCCCCTGACGGCGGAACTCTACGTCGCCGACACCAACGGGAGTTTCTCGTTCGCTCCGGAATTCATGGACGGAAGCGCACCCGCATTGGTTTCGGCGACGAAGGCACTGCCCGGCGACTATAACGGCGACAGTCTCATCGACGTGTTCGTAACCGGCAATGCCAATTGGTCCGGCGAGCCGCCCTACATCGTGCTGTCGTCGGAAAGCGGGTATGCACAGGGCCAGCGGTTGGGCTCCCTTGCCGGCAGCAACTTTGGCGCATCGGCCGACATCGACGCGGATGGGGATGTGGACGTATTCCTATCCGATCCACCAGGGTCTCCGCGATTCCTGATGAACGATGGCAGCGGATCCTTCTCCCGGGGAGCAGACGTCGAAGAACTCCACGGGTTCATACTTTCGACCGAACTGGCTGACGTCGATCGCGACGGCTACGCGGACCTCCTGATTGGCGGCCACGAGCACGAAGGCGGCAAGACTCTCATCCTTTGGGGAGACGAGAGCGGGCGCTACAGCGTCTCGAAGGGCTCGGTTCTGCCGGAAGTTCCTGGACATGGGGTCATCCTCGACTTGGACGTCGGCGACATCGATGGGGATGGCGACAGGGACATCGTGGTCAACCGAACGGGTGACGGGACACATATTGACTTTCACCAGGGCTACTATGTACAGCTCTTGGAAAACGCCGACGGCAGGCAGTTCACAGACGCTACGCCCTCCTCGATTCCCCAGCACCGGGACGACCAGGCCGGCAGGATTCGGTGGCTGCGCGTCTACGACGTGGACGCGGATGGCGATCTGGATATCGCGGTTGACGACTACGAGTGGACGGATCTGATCTGGAGAAACGACGGCGCGGGCAACTTTCGGCGGGATAGTGGAGGGGCGTAGCTCGGCCGGTCAGATCGGCGCCCAACACCGGCCCGGCCATCCGCGAGGCCGGATCACGCCCGAAATCGAGGCCGACGTTGTGCGCCGTACGCTCTCCTCTTGCACAAGAGCCGTCGCGTAGGCGCGCAGTCGGCGCAATCCACTCGAGAGGCGGATCGTCGGACGAGCTCGCTCAGATGACGGGCCGCTCACCGCGCCCATACGGAGTGGACCCCGTCACGGCGGATCGGCAGGAGCCAAGCCGGGGGGACTTGAGGCGGGCGGCCGACCCGGAACAGATACGATCCGAATTCCCGCTATTTGATGCCGTTTTCCCGCTAATTTGGTACGGCGAAACCAGATATGTGCCAACGGCAAGAACGGCAGATCGTGCAGTCCCAGTTGAACTTGGACGATATCTTGCCGTGAATCCACACCACCAGTTCTACGCCTAGCCCGGATTTCTCACACGAGCCGGTTGGCGGTGGTTGGCGGGTGACTTGACGAGCCGTCGCGAGTGGCGGGGCCATTATGAGGCGAAATATCGGGCCGTCATAGTCGGATGCGGGGCGGAGAGGCGCCCGGGGAGGAGTGTGCGCGGCGTTGGCGGATCCCGGCGGGGCGAGCCGGCAGACCGGTCCCTCTAGCGCGGGGAAGCGGCGGGAGTCGCGGTCCGGGGGTCGCGGTTTCTACCCGGGTAATCGGGCGTGGACGCGGGCGAAGGCGAAGGCGGAGGGATGCGCGGAGTCCATGGCGACCTTGACCCTGCGCGCGGAGACCATCACGCGCGCTCCGATTTTGAGGAGCTTCAGGCGCAGCGTGCCGGCGGTGGCGCGGGCCAGCCCGGTGCCGGGGAGCGCGCGGCGCAGCGCGGCCATGAGGATGGAGGCGAAGGCGGAGAAGAGGAGCCGAAGCTGGTTGGCGGGGAAACGGGTGGCGGAGGTCCGGTCGGCGAACAGGTCGAGCTGCTGCTCCTTGATGGCGTTCTCGGCGTTGCCCCGGGGGCAGTAGACGCGCTCGTAGACGGTCCGGGGGCAGACGGTCTCCGGGAGCGAGGTGACGACGAAGCGGGGGTTGGCCTAGCCGGGCAGATGCTCGGCCTTGGCGATGACGCGGCGCGGGCGGGACCAGCTCCTCCGGGTGGAGTGGGCGAACTCCTCGTAGATGCGGACCGGGCGGCGGCGGCCCCGCGACTCGACCCGGGCGGCGAGGAGTTCCGGCGCGATTCTCCGGGCGAGCCGGGCGTTGCGGGCGACGCCGATGACGTAGTCCACGCCGTTGTCCTCGCACCAGGCCATGATCTCCTCGCGGGCGTAGGCGGAGTCGGCCCGCACCAGGATCCCCAGCCCGGGCCACCGGCGGCGGAGCCGGGCGACGATGCGGGCGAGTTCGTCGACCGCGCCCGCGGCGGGGTCGGAGTTGCCGGGCCGGAGCACGGCGCACAGCGGGTGCGAGCCGCAGAAGACGTAGAGCGGCAGGAAGCAGTGGTGGCCGTAGTAGCCGTGGAAGCAGCGGCCCTCCTGGCGGCCGTGCACCTTGTCGTCCGTCGCGTCGATGTCGAGCACGAGCCGCGACGGCGGCAGCCGTCCCGGCCAGGACTCGATGAACAGTTCGGTGAGCAGCGCCTGGAGCGCCCCGGGGTCATGGGCGATCCTGTGATACCGCCCCGGCCTCCCGTCCCCGGGTGCGTGCTCGAGGCGGTTCAGCGTGCTCTTGCCCGCCAGCGCCGCGCAGCCCTTGCGCCCTCCCCCGAGCTTGCCGGACAACAGGGCCAGCAGGGGATCGTGCCGCAGGAAGTCATGGTCGTTGAGGTCTTCGTATCCCAGGGCGATGCCGGTGATGCGCTGCGCGACCAGCGTGCGCACCGAGTGCTCCGTCAGACGCGGATCGCGCCGGTCCGTGAAGCAGGCGGCCACCCGGTCGAACAGCCCGATCGAGCGGTCGATCCCCCGCAGCAACAGGGCTCCCGCGTTCGAGGTGATCGAGCCGCCGTCGAACGCGGCGGTCACCTTCCGGCCCTGGCACCCTTGAAGTCCGAACGAAACGGGTCTACACTGTGTCGGCATCGGTCCTCCGGTGTGGTGACTGTCAAGTTATTGACCCACATAAACTTAACAGTCTCCGGAGGCCGGTGCCACCTTATTGCTGTGAGAAATTCAGGCTAGCAACTGTACGAGGTATGCGGGCTCCTCGCAAAGCAGGATGGGTAACCGGGTAGGGTAATGTCAAGCGAGAGCAGGAGCACGCGGCCTTTCGGGAGCGGGCAGCTCGGGGGAGATTGGGTCGGATGAGACCGGGGCGTGGGTCCCGGAGCACCGAACCAACCCCGATCGCTCTCCCCCATCGCTCCGCAGACTTGGAGTGTCAATGGCCATCGAAAATGTCACACTTCTGGCCATTGAAAATGTCGCACTTCGCGGGCTGCCCCGCTCCGGTCGCTCCGCTCCCTCCGCGGGGCAGCCCGCCAAGTGCCTGGTGACCCTCATGAGACCGGCTCCCCGGAGGCGGGGTGTTCAGTATGTCTTCGGTTTACGCTCGGATGGATCGCCCTCGAGAGCTCGGCGTGGCGGCGCATCCGGTAGCTGTTGCCCCGGATGTTGACGATGTGGCAGCGGTGCAGCACCCTGTCCAGCAGCGCGGCGGCCATGACCTCGTCGCCGAGGATGCGGCCCCACTCCTCGAAGCCCTTGTTCGAGGTCAGCACCGTCGAGGCCCGTCCGTAGCGGCGGTTGACGAGCTGGAAGAAGAGGACCGCGCCGCTCTGGGTCACGGGCAGGTAGCCGATCTCGTCAACGATCAGGAGTGCCGGGTAGGTGAGAGTCTTGAGGCGGCGGTCGAGCCGGCCGGCGGCCTTGGCCTCCTCCAGGGAGTCGACCAGGTCGGTCAGGGACCCGAAGTAGATCTTGCGCCCGCTTTCGGCAGCCGTGATCGCGAGGCTGATCGCCAGATGCGTCTTGCCGACGCCGGGCGGACCGAGGAAGACCACGTTCTCCTTGCGCTCCAGGAAGCCGAGTTCGTGGAGCGCGTCGATCTGCTCGCGCTTGATCGAGGGCTGGAAGGCGAAGTCGAAGTCCGTCAGCGTCCTGACGTACGGCAGTCGGCTGGAGCGCATGGCCGCCTCGAGGCGCCGGCTGTTGCGAAGCGCGATCTGGGCGGCCAGCAGGCGCTCGATCGCCTCGCCGCCGGTCGTCCCGCCGCCGTCGACCCCGGCGAGCACTTCGTCCAGAGCTTCGAGCGCGCCGGGCATCTTGAGGTCGGCGAGCTGGGCCGCGATGCGCTCCCTGCGCGATGGCGGCCTCACGGTGCTCCTCCTGCGATCCGGGCGTACTCGGCCAGCGGGCGGCGCTCGACCTCGACGAGCGGAGGGAACGCCGCCCCCTCAGCCCGCTCTGGCGCTGGCTCCACGGGCCGGGGAGCCACCGACCGGTAAGGCCAAGGGGGCAAAGGCATTAGGTGAGGCCGCTCCGCCTCGAACCGGTCGGTCGGACGCTCCTTCAACGTCCCGTGGATCCGGACGTTGGCTTCGGTGTCGAGCCACAGCAGCACCTGCGCGTTGAGGTCATCGTCCGACCCGAAGACCCGGGCGTAGAAGAAGTTCTTCCGGATGTAGCTGACCAGCCGCTCGACCTTGCCCTTCGTCTGGGCCCGGTAGGGGCGGCACGCCCGGATGCGGAAGCCCCAGTGGACGCTGAAGCGCAGGAACTCCCGGTTCTCCACCAGCCGGCCGCCCTTCCCTCGGCCGTCCTCGATGATGACCGCCTTCATCTGGTCGAACAGGAGTTCCGAGGGCACGCCGCGGAAGTAGCGGAACGCCGACTCCAGCCCCCGCATCACCACCGCCATCGTCTGGCGCTCGTAGTACTGAACCCACACCAGCCGCGAGTAGCCCAGCACCACGATCAGCGCGTACCGCTTGCCCCACGGCAGCCGGAACTCCGCGAAGTCCACCTGGGCCTGGTGGCCCGGAGGGGTTTCGAACCGCTGCACCGGCTCCTCCGGGGGCCGGGGCCGGACCTCCCGCACGTAGCGCTTCACCTGGCCGTAGCCGCCCGGATAGCCCGCCGCCTGAACTTCGTTGAACAGTCGAACGGCGCTGAGCTCCGGATACTCGGCCAAACGGGTGTCGATGATCCCCCTGTACGGATCCAGCTTCGAGGGCCGCGAAGGCCTCGGTCCGTACCTGACCGCCCCGTCGTCCAGCTCCCGGTCCAGTTGTCCCGCCGCGATCCAGCGGTACACCGTCCGCGCATTGATCCCGACCTGCCGCGCGATCGCGGCCTTACTCATCCCCTGCTCCAGATAGTGCCGCAGCAGCACCCGTGTCTCTCTCCCGATCATCGCGTCTCCTCCGTTCGGTGGAGACGCCATCGTATGGAACCCGCCGGGAACCCTCATCGACACCCGGACCCCGCATCGCTGCCATCGCTCCGTCACCCTGCCCACATCTGACATTTTCGACGGCCACTTCTGTGCAATTTTGCATGGCCGGTAACATGGAGTCCAACAGCACCTTACCACCCGGCTGTATGGGACCCATCCAGGAGTCCCGGCGTGTCCTACCCCCATTCTTGCGGTCGGAATGCCAGCGTCACGGGGCGGAAGGTCAGTCGGACTGAGCAGGTGCGCGAGCAGGGCCACGCCGCTCAGCACCGAATTGGGGTGGGGCCATGTCCCAAGCACTGACCATTGAGCGGCAGTTTGGGGGTCGCCGGACACGAAATCGCCGTTCGGCCGGACACGGCCCCGGCCGTTCCATGTCGCTGGCGCGCTTTCGGTTGGGTTACGGCCAGTTGAAACCCGTCGCCTGCGATCCTGCGCGCCTCGGCGCGGGACCTTTGGGGGTCGAGGGGGCGGAGCCCCTCGTCAGCCCCTCCAGGGACGCGCGAAGTGTGGCCACGGGGGGTAGGCTGGCTTAGCCATGTTAGCGTGGCTCAAGCCAGCCCGGTGGTGACGCCGAGAATCGCTCCGGGCACCGCCCGCAACAGTGCCCACCGGGGCGTCGCGAGCAGCTCCTCGGCACCGCGGTCGCCAGTCTCATTGGCGGCGAGGGCGCGGATCCCGGCGCTTCTGCGCGCGGTCGCGTTCCGCCCTGCCTCTACCCCTCGGGGACCCGAGATCGTCGATGGAGTGGACGCCCCCTCCCGGCGGCATCGCGATGTGCCATGATGGTACTGAAGGGATTGCGACCTTGAGAGGTCTGACCATCACAGGGAGGAGACATCCACATGGAAGAGGTTAGCATCATCGGGATCGATCTGGCAAAGCGGAGCTTTCAGGTGCACGGGGCGAGAGCGGACGGGTCGGTGGCCTTCCGCCGGAAGCTGAGCCGCGGGAGGCTGCTGAGGTTTCTCGCCTCGCAACCGGGGTGTACGGTGGCGATTCGTCAAGAGGCACAAGAACGACGCGGCCGACGCAGAGGCGATCACGGAAGCGGCCCAGCGTCCGACCATGCACTTCGTGGAGGTCAAGACCGAGGCGCAGCAGGCGCAGGGGATGCTCTTTCACACGCGTGACCTTCTGGTGCGCCAGCGCACGCAGACGATCAACGCGCTTCGGGGCCACCTCGCCGAGTACGGCGTTGTCGCTCCCCAGGGCAGGGCGCGAATCGGGCAGCTGGCCGCGGTGCTCGAAGACGGGGACTGTGGCCTGCCGGAGGCGGTCGCCGAACTGGGCGGGCTGCTGCTCGGGCGGATCGACGAGCTCAACGACAAGATCGACGCACTCGACCTGAAGATCCGGACGAGCGCGAGGGAGAACGAAGAGACGGCGCGGCTGATGACGATCCCGGGCATCGGGCCGGTCACCGCGATGGCGTTGCAGGCCTTCGCACCGCCGATGGAGAGCTTCCGGCGCGGGCGCGACTTCTCGGCTTGGCTCGGTCTCGTGCCGCGCGGCAGCACACCACCGGAGGCAAGCCGAGGCTGGGCGGGATCTCGAAAATGGGCCAGCGCGATCTCAGGCGGCTCCTGATCACGGGAGCCATGGCGGTCGTTCAGCAGGCGAGCCGGCGCAGCGAGATCACGGATCCGTGGCTGGCCGGGATGTTGGCACGCAAGCCGAAGAAGCTGGTGGCGGTCGCGCTCGCCAACAGGACGGCGCGGAGGGTCTGGGCACTGACGACGACGAAGGAGACCTACCGGGTTCGCACTGCCGCCTGACCGGCGGCGAAAGGAGAGAAGCGAAAAGCGAAGAAGCAGTCGGGAGGTGTTGGTTAGCAGGACGCAGGAACGGGTAAGGGCAAACGGTCGACAAGACGGGATCGGAAAAACCAGACCAGGATCGAGGGCCTTTGAGCCCGCATCGTCGAATTGGATCCGATTCTCACGAACACCATACGGGCCCGCAGCCAAACAGCGCTGCATCAAGAGGCCGGACATACGACAGTACTTGGCCAACTGCCACCAACTCGGTTCTGAATCCGCGCTTGCCCACTTCGGGGCGTCCACATACGATCCTGGGCGATTTTACGGCCGGCAGGCTACCCAAAAAGCCCCCGCTGCGCCCGGAAACGGCCTCCTGAGCCCCGTCACAGGCTTCGGCATGTCCAATCAAGCCATCGGAGCACCCTCCGGCCCGCGAGATGCTCCACCCAATCGAAGCCCATGCGAAATTGACCGCCAGCCAACGAGAGGACGGACCTCCGTGACCAAGACACCCCCGCTACACGGAGAAGCCCGTCAAGACGCTTTGCTTCTTGGTAGCTGCTTGGAAGGACGCGGACGCGTAAGCCCCGGCAATCGCAACAGCCACGTAAGACGCCGCGTCTACGGCTTTCCACATGGCGAGAAGCGCCACAACCGTCAGCAAACCCATAGCCGGCAGAGTTCGCCGGAGCATGGCGGCCCAGGTACTGTGGCGCTTCGCTCTGAAATCCCATTCGTTCATCGAGCCAGCTGACGCCGAAACCTCTTCCCGGATTAGTGCCCGGATTTGTTCTAGGTCATGCTCTGTGATTGTCATTCTTCGCACCTAGCACTATTGAGCCTGCCTTATTCATGAATTCCCGAGTCGAGGGCAAGGTAGGGGGCTGAGGGGCCTCTCACAACCCCCGAGGGCGGGTCGGGGCGGTTCCGGGGGCCCAAAAACAGGCGTTTCGAGTCCGAATGAAGTAGTTTTTCGGCCTGTTTCCGGCGCTTGGAGACACCTCGGCATCCTTGCGGCCGCCGGGGCCGGGAAAGGGTTCGGCGCTTGGGCGGCGGCCGCGCTATCCGGAGGGCCCGTGCAGGGTCGCGAGTCCGCGGGCGAGCATGCGCCAGTGCGCCGACGCGCCTCCGGTGGTCATCGTGATCCGTCGGCCCGAGACGGTGAAGCGCGCCGGGGCGCGGAGCACGCGCTCGGCGAGGCGCCGGAGGCTCCAGCCGGTGCCGGTCGCGCGCTCCAGCAAGGCGCGCTGGACATGCATGATCTGGTAGCCGAAGCCGGCGAGCAGCAGCCGCACCTGGTTGCACGCGAAGGGGTCCACCCCCTTCTCTCGGTTCCTGATCTCCCTGCCCCGGTAGTGGCTCTTGCGGCGCGACGTGGACGACAGGGCCGGGGCGACGACGCTCATCAGCTCGCCCAGGTGGCCCTCCGCCTTGCCGCGCTTGCGGTACAGAGCCAGGAGATCCTCGCCGGACATCTCCTCCGAGGACATCGAAGTCAGCAGCCCGAAGCATCGGGGGATGAGTTCGCCCGGCCGCTCGACGACGACCTGCACGACCCTGCGGGAACGCGACCACGACCCGGCCCGGTAGGACGACTCGCGGACCCAGGTGCGGGGCTCGCCGCCGGCGGGCGCCCCGTTGTTCAGCGCATCCCAGACCACGGCGTCCATGGCCGGCAGCGCCAGGCGCTTCAGCACGGCGTTGTTGCGCACCCGGGCCACATAGTGCGTGCCCCGCTCCTCCAGCGCCGCCATCAGCGGCTCGCCGGGATATCCCGCGTCGAAGCGCCCGGCCGCGTTGCCGCACAGATGCCGCTCCGCCCGCTCCAGCACCTCGATCACGAACTCCAGCCCGCCGTCCGCCGTGTGGACCTGCCCCTCGCGCAGCCGCAGGTCCAGGATGTCGCCCGTCTCCCCCGCCGCCGCCACGATCGGATGATACACGCGCCGGCGATAGTAGCCGTTCCACGCGCTGCCCGGCTGTTCCCCGTGGACCTCGACCGGCAGGCTGTCGATGTCGATGACCAGCGTCTCCGGGCGCCGCCACCCGCCCATCGCCTTCAGCCGCCACCCCGCCAGCCGCTGCAACCCCTCGCGCAGCACCTCGACGCCCTCCTTCGCCGACCACTCCGCCACCCGCCGCGACAGCGTCGGCTGCGACGGCAGGCGCCCGCCCCTACCCAGCGGAGCCGTACCCGCCCGGTCGCTCGTGGCCAGCCGCAGCGCCGGATCGTCGCGCAGCTCCGTGGCGTCGCCGTGGTCCCGGCGGCCCTGCCCCGCCAGCAGCAGAAGCGTCCGCGCCAGCCGCTTCTGAGAATGCCGGATCCGGCGCCCGTCCCGCTTGTCCGGCAGCCCGTTCGCCAGAAACCGCGCCACCCTGCTGCGCCCCAGCAGCTCGCGCCCCGTCAGAGCCCCCGAATCCCCCGTGATCCGGTCCCGGCGGGACCCGATCCTGATCGACCTGTTGAAGCTGAACGGCGCATCCATTATCTTCACCCTTGACGTGATGGCTGGCAGGTGCTCGCGATTCCCTGTAACGCATTGAATCTAAAGCACTTGCCGCCTCACGTCACCTCGCTTCCAGACCGCTCGTGAATATGGGGGGATTGAGGAAAGTGGGGGGGAAGATGTGAGCCCGAACTGAACCGCGCAAATGGACCCCAGGGCCGTCCAGCGCCTCGACGGGTTCGCGGCTGGGCTCCGCGATGGGACCACCCACGGATGGCAGTTGGACCGTCGGCTGAGAACGACAGCCGATTCGTTTTGAGCGGCCCGACTGCCAGCCGCCCACCTCTCGGTCCCCGGCAATTCCCCGAACAGATCGTTGCGACGGTACGCCGCCTCGACCTCGTTCTGGACAGCGTGCGCCAGCGCCGCCGCCACGACCTCGCGCGGGTGGTCCGTTTCCTCGGCGGCCCAATAGCGGAACGACGACCGGAGCAGCAGTGAGTCATTTCCAACACGGAGATGAGTATCCATGTGTCAAGGGACCAGTGTTGGGAGCCGATTCGCTCGGAGGTCTGGCGGCGCGGGGCGATGCCTCGAGAGCGCATGTCAGGCAGCCCGCTGCGGCTTCGGCGTCCAGAGGCGATCCTGCTGGACGAGGACGTTGGCCAGGACGATGAGCTTCCGCATGACGGCCGTGAGGGCGACCTTGGGCGGCTTGCCGGCGTCGAGGAGCGATTGGTACTTCCGCTTGAGGTCGGGATTGCAGCGGATCGCGGAGAGGGCGGGCATGTAGAGGAGCCGCCGGACCTTGTCCCTTCCTCCCTGGATGAAACTGCGCCCCTGCCATATGCCGGACTCCCGCGTCACCGGCGCCAGCCCAGCGAGGCTGGCGGCCTGGGGGCCCGTCATGGTGCCCAGTTCGGGCATGTGGACGATCAGCCCCGCAGCGGTGAGAGTGGAGATGCCGGGGATCGAGGTCAGGATCTCCGACTTGCGGTCCAGGGTCCCATCGCTTCGAAGCAGCTTCTGGATCTCGGCGTCCACGCCCTTCAGCTGGCGCTTGATCTGTGCCAGCCGGAGTTTGTTGAACCACTTGGCCCGGGCGTGGCGCAAATGCTTGCCCCGGTTGCCGATGGCGGTCCAGTCCGCGACCAGCGAGTCGCGCACCATCTGCAGTTCCGTGAGATCCCGCTGGGTCGGGGATTTCGCCAGGGTCGGGCGCAGATCGTCGATTGCCCCCGCCATCGTCGCCAGCGTCCGGGCATCAACGGCATCGGTCTTGGCGCGGCGTCCCTGGGAGCGCGCGAAGCACCGTACCTGGTACGGGTTGATCGCGTACAGCGGAAGTCCAGCCTTCAGCAGGACATCCTCGAAGTCGCGGTGGAAGGGCCCGGTGGGTTCGTAGGCGACGCGGACGGCCTCGGGGCCGATCCAGGCGATCAGCTTCCGGAACCCGGCCGCATCGTTCGAGAACCGAGCCGCCCGGCCCTCGGGGGCGGCGTAGGCGTCGAGCCGGGCTTTCGAGATGTCGATCCCGACGGTATGGTGGGTCATGTCTTCCCCTCTCCTGTGCTTGTCATGCGAGCCTTGATGCTCAGGTATCCATTCAGGACGTAGGGAAGGACGGTGGCGACCAAACTCATCTGCGGCCCCTCACGGCCAAGCCTGAAACGGCCCGACCACCGTCCCCCTTCGGCGCCCCGCGGGGCGCCGAAGGGCCGGGCTCTCCCTTGCGGGCCCGGAAACCCAAACCTTGGAGAGAAGGTTGAAATAGGACAGACAAGCCTGAACGCGGGGAGGGCTGAAGGGCGAGGGACGAGCCCCAGGCACGAGGCAGGTGGCAGTTGAAGTGTTTGTCATTATCCGCTGAACAGCGGAGAGAGGCAACCGGTAAGCGAGCGGATACCGGAGACGCGGGAGGGTCACCGGTGAGCCTGCGGCCGGCGGAGAGGGGTTCATGCGGCGGAGTCTCTGGCCTGGCCGATGGCACGGAAGAGGGCATCGCGGGCGCATTGCACGGCCTTGGCGGCGTCGAGGTCGGAGGTGGTGGAAGCGAGTTGGTCGAGGGCTTCGAAGGTGACGCCGGGCCGGAGGAAGTCTTCGGCGCCGGCGAGCGATCTGAAGTGCTGGTAGGGTGTGGCGACATCGTCCTGCCGGTAGGTCTTCCTGACGCGGCCGCTGGCGCTGGTGACCTCGGTGGGAAAGAGGCAGGGCCGGTGGAAGTTGAGGAGGGGGCAGAGGCTGTCCCGGAGGAAGGCGTCGACCTGGGGGACGAGATCGTGGGGGACGTGGATGTGGCCGAGCCACCTGCGGACGATGGAGCCGTTCTTGGACTCGACGAGGGCGTTGTCGTTCGAGCGGCGGGGCCGGGACTTGGTGAAAGTGGGGATGTGGAGCCGGTTGAGCAGGTCGGCGACCTCGCGGTTGATGTACTCGGAGCCGTTGTCGGCGTGGAAGGCCCGGACGGTGAAGGGGAAGGCGGAGATGAGGTCCTTCAGCACGGGGACCATGAACTGCTGGGTGATGCGCGGGACGGCTCCAAGGTGTTGGAACTGCGTGACTTCGTCGACGACGTTGATGACGTAGGCACCCTTGCGGCCACCCAGATCGCCGAGGTGGACGGTGTCGACGCGCAGAAAGCCGGGCCTTCCGTCCGGCCGCGGCTTGCGGCGCATCCCGAAGCCCACGGGCGTGGACCGGGTCTCGCGGAGGGTCAGGCGGCCGGTCCGGTACGCCCGGCTCTTGCGGAGGTTGTAGATGTGGCCGTTCGAGATGTGGGCGAGGCGTTCGAAGCGCGCGTCGCCGTAGACATGGCACATGCGCCACAGGATCACCTTGGTCGCGGGTCCGGAGAGCTGGCCGAAAGCCTCGTCAACCTCGGCCAGGAGGGCCGCGTCATAGGGGGTGTAGCGGCGCGCGAAAGCGTTGGCCGGGGGCTTCCCGCGGTGGTCGCGGATGTGTCCGGTCCGGCGGTGCTGCCGGATGAGGCGGGTGACCTGGGACCGGGAGAAGCCGGTCACCTTCTCGATGTACCGCTTCACCAGGCCCTTGGCCGGCTTCCCGAGGCCATGGTACTCGAAGCGGACCAGCGTCCGGCGCACGAGGGCGTACGCGGAGTCGCGGTGGGTGGGCTGGAAGTCCGCGGCTTCATTGCCCTCAAGAAAGGCGCGGAGTCGGTCGAGGGTCCGTATCCGTTCGGTGCGAAGTGTCACGATCATCCTCCAATGATCTCTTCGCCCCGCGCTTCAGGCTCACTCCCCGCTGGAAACCGGATCCCCGTTCAGGCTCACATGCCGTTGGACAAGACTCAGTGTTCCCGATGCTTGAGTTCGGTGTTACCATTTACAGGCTGTTTCCCGATGCTGCTCAGCACGGTTCGGGAGGATGGTGGCTCGGGGCCACTGAGGTTCGGCTCGCCGAGCGAAGCCCGCCGGGCCGCAGGATCGCCCAGGATCGACGATCTCGGGTTCCCGAGGGGGTAGGGGAGGCAGGGCGGAACGCGCCCGCGCGCAGAAGCGCCGGGATCCGCGCCCTGGCCGCCAAAGAGACTGGCGACCGCGGCGCCGAGGAGCTGCTCGCGACGCCCCGGTGGGCACTGTTCCCGGCCGTGCCCGGAGAAGCGTTTCTCGGCGGCACCGCCGGGCTGGCAAGGAATGAGCGTTGGGAATCACGGTAGAGTCAAGGGCTGGCGCGGTGCCCTTAGGGGACACGGCATCCTCCGCACGCTTTCGCGTCGGTGCATAGTTCGTCTCCCATAGGTCCGTTTCCAGCCCCTGCTCGTCGAACGCGGCGTGCGGTTTTCCCGCACCGGGCTCTCAGTTGGGATCACGCCTTCGCCCACGGAAGGTACATGGTCGTCAGCCCCAGGCGCGTAAGGCCGTGGTGCTTCCACAGCCGCTGGTCGGGAAAACGCACGTATCCCCCCGATCGCACCTTGTGCTTCCGACAGAACCACCGTCGCAGCCGCCCGATCGCATGCCGGTCCACAGCCCTGTATGCTGGGCCGATCTGTCCGAGGTTGAAGTAGTTCGCCCATCCCGACATCATCCGGTTCAGGCGTCCTACGACTTCCTCAGCTTCCAGCCATCCATATCCGTAGTCCGTTTGCTCGCTGATCCTGCGGCAGATGCTCTGAACGCTCGCCCTGCTCGGCCGTGTGCCGATGTACCGGCTCCCGTCCTTCGGTCGATAGTTCCAGCCGATGCAATACCCGAGGAACTCAAGGGGCTCCTCGGGGCATCGGAGGCATCGGGTTTTCCGCGCGTTGACCGGTAGCTTTAGTCGTTCCATGAGCCGGTTGACCACCGCCAGCATCTCCGCCGCCGGGGCCTTCCCGAGCACACAGAAGTCATCCGCATAGTTCACGATCTCCACACCAAAGCGCCGGGCATGACCCAGCGCCTTCCAGCCAAGGATGAACCGCCGCATGTAGATGTTGCTCAACAGCGGCGAGATCGGGGCTCCCTGCGGAGTCCCCCTCCTTTCCTTTCGCGCCCGGTTCGTGCGGCGCGTGCCGCCCTTACCGTCCTCCTCTAACACCGGCATTTCCAGCCACGCCTTGATGAGTCCAAGCATCCGTCCGTCGCTTACGCGCCGCGCGATGCTCTTCATCAACTCAGCGTGCGGTATCTCGCCGAAGTAGTTCGAGAGGTCCGCGTCGATCACTTCGTTGCGGCCCGTGTGCAGCAGGCGGTGGATCCGCCTGACCGCGTCCTTGGCGCTTCGTCCCGGCCGGTATCCGTACTGCTCCGGCTCCAGGTCCGCCTCGAAGATCGGCGACAGCACCAGCATCGCCGACGTCTGCGCAACCCGGTCCCTCAGGCATGGGATGCCCGGGGGACGGAACTTCCCCGGCTTCTTCTTCGGGATGAGCACCTGTCGCACCGGACTCGGCTTGTAGGTGCCTTCCCTCAGGTCCCGCGACAGTTCCCCGACCCAGCGCTCCACTTCATGCACCACGACATCCGCGACCGTCACACCATCCACTCCAGCCGCTCCGCCGTTGCGCCGGACCAGCGCCCATGCCGCCAGCAGGAAGTCCTCCCGCCATACCTTATCGACTAGCAGTCCGTGGATAAAGTCCGCCCCACGAGGTCCTTGGGAAGGAGTTAAATTAGGAGGACACAAGGACCTCAGCGAGAGGTGACGGCGATGGCGATAGGCAAGATGCCCAGTGATCGGCAGAAGGAGCTGTTCATCGCGGCCAGCGCGGTCGGGGCGCTGGACAACCCGTTCTACGCGGCTCTGGACAAGCTGCTGCGCAAGAGTGGCTTCGACGAGTTCGCGGAGGAGACGTGCCGGGAGTTCTACGCGGCGCGGATGGGCCGGCCGGGCCTTGCACCGGGCGTGTACTTCCGGATGCTGATGGTGGGATACCTGGAGGGGATCGGCTCGGAGCGGGGTATCGCGTGGCGGTGCAGGGACTCGATCTCGCTGCGGGAGTTTCTGGGCTACGGTCTGGCGAAGACGCCGCCGGAGCATTCCACGCTGTCGAAGACGCGCAAGCGGCTGAGCCTGGAGGCCCACGGGGCCGTGTTCGGCTGGGTGCTGGAGCGGCTGCAGGAGTCGGGGCTGCTGAAAGGCAAGACCGTGGGGGTGGATTCGACGACGCTGGAGGCGAACGCGGCGATGCGCGCGATCGTGAGGCGTGACGACGGGACGGAGTACGACGCGTGGCTCGAAAAGCTGGCGGAGGCGTTGGGGATTGAGACGCCGACGCGCGACGATCTGGCCAGGCTGGACCGCAAGCGCCCGAAGAAGGGGTCGAACAAGGACTGGAAGCATCCGCACGACCCGGAGGCTCGGATCACGAAGATGAAGGACGGTCGCACCCGCCTCGCGCACAAGCTGGAGGTGGGGGTGGACATGGAGAGCGGCGCGGTGGCCGGGGTGACGGTGCAGACGATGGACGGCGGCGACACCGCGTCGCTGCCGGTGACGCTCGACGAGACCGAGCACCAGCTGGCCGAGGTGGGAGCGGGGCCGAAGGAACTGGTGGGCGACAAGGGCTACCACTCGAACGCAACCATGACGGGCGTGTCGGAGCGGGGACTGCGGAGCTATGTGAGCGAGCCGAACCGGGGCCGCCGGAAGTGGAAGGGCAAGGGGACGCGCAGAAGGCGACGTACGGCAACCGCCGCCGCATCCGGGGCGAGCGCGGGAAGCGGCTGCTGCGCGAGCGCGGGGAGAAGTTGGAGCGGACGTTCGCGCACCTGCTCGGCAGCGGAGGGCTGCGCCGCGTCCACGTACGCGGGCACAATGAGATCCGAAAACGGATGCTCGTTCACGCCGCCGCCTTCAACCTTTCGCTGGTGATGCGCAGCCTCTTCGGCTTCGGCACCCCGCGTGGCCTGCAGGGCCTCGCGGCAGCGTCCGCAGCTCTCGCGGACGCCTCCGCACGCAACTTCTCGGCCTTTCTTGGCCAAATCGGGCGCATCCTCGGCCTCCTGGGCCCAAACCGCGGCTGCCTACGCCTCTCAGGCCACCTCTTGCACAAGAACACCTCGCTCACGCGGTCCTTGTCGCTCTTGCAACCGGCTCCCCGGCGGGCCACTTCTTCCACGGCCTGCTAGGAGTCTGCGCCTTGGAAGCGCAACGGGCGTGACGGGAAGACGGGAGGGCCGCTGCGGGCCAGAGAGATTCGGGGAGAGAGAGGTAGGGATCCGGGGCCGCTGACGGGCCGGGAAGGCAGCGTAGCGCCAAATCGGGGTCCAGGAGGCCGGTGGGAGGCCCGGGGGCCGCAGTTGCGGGGCAACGATTGTCGGCTCATGCGGCCTGAAGGGTGTGCATCCGCTTGACGTTGAGGGCGAGGCACACGAGGGTCCACTCGGCCTGCACCTTTTCGAGGCCCCGGAAGCTGAATCGTCGAAAGCCCATCACCTCCTTGATCCAGCCGACAGGCGCCTCCGCCATCCACTTTCGGCGCGCGTACCGCCTCCGGCCCTCCTCGCTCTCCAGCTTCTCGGCCATGCGCACCTTCGCCGGGTGCTCGTCCGCATCAACGGCCGGGGCGGTCCCGCCCTCCCGGCCCAGAGCCACATACCCGTCGATGTCCCGCTCCTTCAGCGCCTGCAGGTCCGGTTCGTTGCAATAGCCCGCGTCCGCCAGCACCTGCGCCGGCGTCTCACCGCACGTCTCCGCCACCGCGTCGACCATCGGGACCAGCTGGCCCTGGTCGCTCGCGTTGTCCGTCACCGCTGTCCCCACCACCAGCTGGTTCTCCCCCTCTACCGCCATCTGCGCGTTGTAGCTCTGCTGGAACCCCTCCGAACTCGTCTTCATGATCCGGCTCTCCGGATCGGTGAAGTTGCTCTGCGCCGTCTCGTCCGGCTCGCCGTACTCCCGCTTGTAGGGCCTGCCCCCCTTCGGGTTGCGCTTCTGTCCCGGCTTGCGGCCCCGCGCGTCGTCCCTCGCCCTCTGCTCGGCCTCCAGGCGGGCCTTCGCCTCCCGGATCGCCGCCAGCCGGTCCTCGCGCCGCTTGAGCTCCTCCGGCAACTCGTCGCCCCGAACGTCTTCCCCGTACTGGGCGTCCTCCGCTGCGTCGACCGCCTCCGCCTCCTCCAGCAGCCCCGCAATCTCCGCTTGCAGCCGGCGCTCCTCCCTGGCCATCCGCCCGTAGCTCATCGCCTTGCGCTTGCTCGCGTTGGCCCGGACCTTCGTCCCGTCCACCGAGACCCTGCCAAGCCCCGCCAGGCCCATCGTCCGCGCCAGGCGAACCACCTCCGCGAACACCGCCCCGAAATCCTCGAGATGGCGGCGCCGAAACTCGCACAGCGTCCGGTGCTGCGGAAAGTTGCCGGCCGCCAGCATCCGAAACGCGATGTCCTCCTCCAGCTTCCTCGCCAGCTTCCGCGACGAAAAGGTGCCCGTCGCGTACCCGTAGACCAGCACCTTCACCATCATCCGCGGATCGTACGGCGAGTTGCGCCGCCCGTCCCCCTCGTACGGCGTGTAGAACGGACTCAGATCCAGCGCGTCCACCAGGTCGCTCACATGGTGCGCCAGGTGCCCTTCCCCAACCCACTCCCGAAGATCCTGCGGGAGCAGCAGCATCTGATCCGGCTGGTACGGTCGGAACGTCGTTCCCATTGACCCCCCTCGGCAGGCCGCAGACTCTTCATAATGCCTTCGCTACCTCAAAAGATAGCCGCTGCGGTTTTCTGGGGCGCAAGCTCCTAGGGCGTGAAATCGCCGTCCGGGTTCTTCCTTCGCTTTCGCATGTAGCACGGTCTGAAGTTTCCGAACGCTTGCCGACCCTGTTAGACTCTTGCCAGTGGTCATGTCCCTGAATAAGGCAGGTTGATATGTTGCCCGGTCAGCGGTCGTGGCTGCCCAATCTCAAGGAACGGTACTCCAATGATGACGACGAGCTTCGCACGCGCACCCTCGGTTCCCTTCTTGATTCTGGTCGGGCTCCTCGCGGTGGTCAACGATCCGGCCCCGGCCTTCGCTCAAGACCTGCCGCCTGCCATCCAGATGGACCGGTACCTGCTCCAAGCCGAAGAGCACATCGCCAGTGGCGACTACCACGCGGCCATTGCAGCGTTGGAATCAGTTCGTACCCTGGGCGAGGAATCCAATTTGGAGATTCCGCACACTTTCTGGTTCCGGGACGCCCAAGCGGCGTTGGGAGCCGGACTTCATGCCAGAGCGGAGACTTCGGCCGTACGCTATTTGGAAGTCACGGGTCGGGAGGGCGAGCACTATACAGCGGCCCTCCAGATTCTCAATCGAGTCGAACGGATGGCAGCGGATGCGGAATCGCGTCGGGAAGCGGGGTGTGACGGGGGATGGCCCGGTCTTGTCGTGTCCGCCGACATTGAAGTTGTGAAGATTTGCTTGGAGACGGGGTCTGACGTGAACGCGCCAAACGAGAGCGGAATTGTCGCGTTGCACTGGGCCGCTGAGGCTGGGAGTACGGAACTAGTCGAGACCCTGATCGCGGCAGGCGCGGATGTGAATGCTCCCGCCCCGAGTGGCTATGGTGGCTATGTGGCGCTTCACTGGGCGGCTGGCCGAGGGCATACGGAGGTAGCGGAGATCCTGATCGAGGCTGGTGCGGACGTGAATGCCCGTGATCGAGTAACCACGACTGTGTCCGACGGCGACTCGTATGAACATCGGGCCACGCCGCTCCTTCATGCGGTGGAAGCATCAAATGTGGAGATAGTGGAGCTGCTGATCGAGGCTGGCGCGGATGTAAACGCAACAACCGATCGAAGGGATGGCCGGTCACCTCTCAGAGCGGCGGTGATCGAGGACGACATTCGTATGGCCGAGATCCTGATTGGCGCTGGAGCGGACGTAAGCTATGCGCCACTCGGTGTGCCGGTCTTGTCGGCAACCGTCCATTCCCCCCCCTACGGGGATAGGCCTGCTTCGGATCCAGCTAATGCGATTCCGCTCGCGCGCATGCTGATCGAAGCGGGCGCGGATGTTAACGCAAGGATGGCCCTGGGCTCGGTCCTACAGGAGGTGTTGAGCACCTATGACCTTTGGCGCAATCAGCCGCCGGAGCGTGAGGGCCGTCAGGAATGGGTGTCGACGTTGTCTGCCATCGGAGACATGCTGGTTAGCGCGGGTGCCCGGTGCTGGTTCTACCCCAGGCACGCGCGTTGTCCGAACCGCTGATTGGCTGCTTCGGCAGTCGCAACCTCGGTCCACGCGAAACGTCAGTCAGGCATCGTAGCCATCGGAACTACCGGGCGGCTGAGAAGCCGCCGCCTGTACTTTCCGCGCAGGCTGCCGGTCCTGGTGGAGGCAACAACTGGACCAAGTGCTTAGGCGATGAGCGCGGCGGATCGCGCATCACCTTCTTGGCGCTCCCCTTCTGGCGGGCCTCAGGTCTGCGCGTTGGCGATCGAGGAAAGGTACCGGAAGCCGCCCAGATAGGAATGATTGCCGGTCGCGCTCGGGGCTCAACCTCGTCCGCCGGGGGCAGTCCAGGTCCTCGTGCGCGCCATGGCCCGGCGTATCAGCGCCGAGAGCGGAACGCCGTCGGCTGGCGGCCATGGTCCGCCAGTCGGAGAGCTCGGCCCATGTGACGCGCGCAGTGACCTTGACGTTGCGGCGCTGGGCAACAGGCCGCGCCGCAAAGATGGAAGGGCGGCGAGTACGCTTCCCGCGCAGTCCGCGGGAGCGCGATTCTCGGGGGGATCGAAGGGGGGCAGGGCCGCCCCTCGGCAGCCCCTGTGTTATACACGGGGTAGGCGGAACACTAAAGGCCCAAATCACGGCAAGAAATCACGTAAGTTCAATCAGGGCTGCACGATCTGCCGCACTTGCCGTTGGAGAATTATCTGATTTCGCCGTCCTGAAATAGCCGGAATGCAGGACTAAACGGCGGGAATACGGACCGATCAGGTCGATGCCGTTAGAGGCCGCCCGGGTAGCTCCTCCAAGGACTAGGCCGAGCCCAGTACGCCCGTTCCGCCGCCGACCCCATACCCGGTCAGGGATGCGCTAAAACGAGCTGTCCAGGTTCTGCGGCCCGGCGATGAATCGTCGCGCCGCGCGTCCAGCGTCAGATCGGGCGGCGGTCGCATGGATCGCCTTGGAGAGCTCGGCGTGGGACCGCATCCTGTAGCTGTGGCCCGGACTGGATGGTCAGCCGCGGATCTCCAAGGAGCCGTTCCCCACCCACCGGAGCCACCGCACGACTAACCGCCGTGGTCAGTATCCCGGGAGTGGCCCGTGGCCCCCAACCCGATTCTTGGCGCGTCCGTTCGGGACACTCAACCACCCGGCGGACCTGTTCCTCCCGATCTTCTAGTCACGGGAGCGCCCGGCGGGCGGGCCAACACTCACAGGAGGACATCATGAAGAAGTTGCTCACCGTAGCGATCGCCCTGCTCGTCGTCATGCTTGGCGGGACAACCACGCCGGCGTCGGCGGCCTGCAGGGGATCCGACTGCACATATGGCGAACGCATCCAGGGGGACGGATGGTTCTGCTTCCTCGACGTGGTGTGCGACGGGATGAGTACGAGTACATCTGCTACTTGCCGCCCTGGGGTGAACTGAGGGTTCCGGCCCGTCCGCCCGGGAGATAAGCCTCCCGGCGGACCACCGTTGTCATCGACGTGGCTCCTGCGGCCGCTGAGGCCTCCCAAGCGGCCGATGACCGGCAGTACGAGGGCATGAACCACCGTGAGGCGCTCCTGATGTTCCTGAAGGACAACCCGGGGCCATCACTGGCCCAGGGACATCGCCGAAGCCCTGATCGCCGGCGGCGTCCAAACCGACTCGCAGAAACTTCGCCACCTCGGTGTCGGCGCTCCTGGCGCGCCTCGAGGAGAAGAACGAGGTCACGCGCGATCCCGAGGCAAGCTGGCGCTGGGTGGTGCCGACGGACGAAGGGGACCCGGTTGCCTGACAGCCAACCAGCAACCATCCCCCCCTGAAGCACGACCCCCGGCGGCTTTCCATCCGCCGGGGGCCGGAAAGCCTGCCCCGCGCGAGCAACCGAAGCTCAGAAACTGATGACCTGGCCCCGGGGGATGCAGAGCCGGTCCATCAGCTTCTTGATCTCGCGCTTCACCCGGAATTCGTTCCACGCCCTGTACCTGTGATGGAGCGATTCGTGGATGGCGAGTTGCATCTGTTTGTCGTCCGAGGTGAACTTGGTCACCCCCGATCTGTGACTGCTCCGCTCGTGGAACCCCCCGATCCTCTTGACGCGCCCGGTTTCCGGATCCCACTTCGTCCCGTCCCCAAAGATCACCCATCGGTCGTTTGACCAGGCGTCGTCGAACTTCGATTTCTCAGTTCTGCAGTAGCTGCTACCCATTCGCCAGTACGCCGTGTAGACCAGCCATCTGTCGTGGCTCATGGATGCGCAGGAGCTCAGGGTCACCTCCCGGAATCCGCTACACACGTCCTGGGGTACGGGCACCGGCGCCGGCGCGCTGAAGGGAACCCCCAGCAACGCAAAGATCACCATTGCGGCCCTCACGTCTCGGTGCCCCAGTTCGGATCAAGCGTCGCGTCAAACTCGCCATCGCGCCGTTCAACGAGAAGGGCGTAGGTGCTCCAGTGTGAATAACTGTCCACACCGCCGACGGAAGTCCGCTCGACCACCTTGACCCACCAGCCGTCATCGCCGCGGGCCTCGACCGATGCGGAAAGCTCTATCAGGCCCTCGATCATGATGCACCGCGATAGCTGGACGGGACCGTCATCCATCTCGACGACTTCGCCGGGCTCGCACGTCTCGGCGGACTCGGTTCGCACCACCAGCCCACGGCGCTTCAGAGCGTTCGTCAGGGATGGATCGGTGGTAACCACGGCCACGAGCGGGGCTTCGGCCCGAAGGTTGCGGATCGCGATTGCATGTTCGATCGCCATTGCCGTCGCTTCGGCTTCGGGGTCCACATTCGGCACTGCGTCTGAGACGGTCGCGGGCTCGCACGCCGCCAACAGCATGGTGAAGATGATAAGCCTCTTCATTGCTCTCCTCCTTGTGAGTGGGCCGTGTCCGCTGGACGTTCCACAGCTAACACCAAGATACACCGGTCAGAAGTGGTTCGGTCCCTCCTCCGCCCCCAACACCCCCGACCAGCGCCCGCACCTTTTTCCGCGAGCGCGCCGACCCGAGGGGTGGGTGGCGCGCGGGGCTTGGCCTGGCGATCTTGAAGGGACTCGTCCAGTTGCTCGACGGCCGCATTCGCGCCGAGAGCTGAAGGCCGGGCCTCGGCGCGCTTCACCTTCACGCTCCCGGCGGCCGACGGCCAGGCGCTCGATGCGGCCAACTGGCCGACGGCTGACCTACGGGAGCTTGGTGCGGCCGACTACATGGTCAAGCCGGTCTCGCCGACCGAGCTTGTGGCGAGGGTCCGCGCGGCGCTCCGGCATCAGGCCCAGTCCGAGGGCGTCGCGCTCGGCGAGGTCCGCGTCCGCTACGACCAGCGCCGGGTGACAGTGGCGGGCCGGGAGGTCGAGCCTCCAGGATGCCATGAAGGCGCCGCGTCACGCCCGTACTGCGTTGTGAAACAAACTGGGGGTCCGATTCACGCCTTAGCGCTCCAGCGATTCACATGTCGCTCGACATCCAACCGCTGACGAGGCAGCGTCTTGCGGCTTCGGGTCCATGCCGTCCGGCGCCGTCAAGCTCGGGGTGCTCCGTGGTGCGACCAGAATCTCGCGGGCCGGATCTCGCTTACGGGATCGGCGCGGCGAGAGCTGAACAGCGCCGAGTTTCAGATCGTGGGCTTGGCGGCGCGGTGCCTGAGTTGGCTAGGTGCCTGAGTTGGCTAGGACGCGAGTACCGGGATGGACGCTTGCGGGGTGGGGTTTCCGATCTCCACGGGCGGATCGGCGACATTGGCGAGGGCGTCTCCAATCTCCCGTGTGGAGGCGACTCCTTCGATTGCACTTGGAACGGCCGCCGTCACACGGTGGACTGGCACATCAAGAACGGCACGAACACCCGGGACCCGAGGCGGTGCCTGACGCATCTACTACTTCTGGGACGACCACACTCGCAGGGTGGTGGTCGCCTCGATGCCGTCCCACCGGGCGTGACGGGCTCAGAGGCCGTTTTCGGGCGTGCTGGGGGCTATTCGGGTAACCTACGGGCCGAATGATCGCCCAGGATCGACGATCTTGGGTCTCCGAGGGGTACGGGTAGGGGCGGAACCGCGGCGGCGCGGGAGAGAGCGCCGCCGTCGCCGAGGAGTGACGGGGCAACCGTCGCCCTCGCCGTCTGTGAGGCTGGCGACCAAGAGGCCGGGGAACTTGCCCGCGACGGCCCGGAGGCTGCTGTCCGGGCCGGTCCCCGGAGAGGCGTGCCGGAGGCCGTCCGCAGGGCTGGCTCTGGCACCCTAAGGCGGTAGAGCCAGCATACTCCTTGGGGCCACACTCCGTGCGTCCCCTGCGGAGGCTGGCGGGGGGCTGTGCCCCCTCAGACCCCTACTTCGCCAACGGCGCGTCATGAGCCCTGGACGCGCCGTGTGGGTGAAGGTCCGCGTGAGCGACGCGGAGCGTGCCGAGTGGCACGCCAAGGCGCGCTCGGCGGGCTTGACGCTGTCGGATCTGGTGCGCCGGCGGCCACAAGGCGGCTGCCGAGGCGGTCGAGGTCGTCGCCCACCTGGTCGTCATCGAGAGAGGGCGCTCCGGGCTCGCCGACCAGCCGGAGCTGATGCAACGCGCCGACACATGGCGGACGGTTCGCCTCGCGGGAGTCCTCCACCAATGATTTGCGCACCTCTGGCGCCGTGGGTCATGGCCGTATACGCCCGCGAAATCGACAAGGGGTACCGATGCGCACCCTGGCGCCCCGGACGTGCGCACCGGCGGGGCGGCGGAAGCTGCTGTGCGCGAAGGCTTTGCACCTCGCTGTCCCAAGGCGGCCGGGGCCGCGGGGCTCAGTCGGACGGGGCTGGGAGCGACCCGGCAGTCCGAGGGCCTGCTACGGGTTCGGGGCCGGGCGCGTTTGCGCACCCCCGGCCCCGCCCTCTCGGGTCGCTCCCAGACCAGCGATCCCTGCTCGGGAAGGCGGCCCGAGACCCGCGGATGGCGGCCGCGCGGATGGTTTGAAGGCCACTGCCGGTGACCTCCAGCCCGTGAACGGCGCCACCGTTCCGCCCTTGCTGCACCGCGCCATCGGGTGGGTGGGCCGGCTCGGCTCGCGGGGCCGATCTTGCCGAGGAGCGTGAAATGCGCCGAATCTTGGTCGGACATGGGGAGCGGCGGAGACCGCCGCCTCCCTCCGTTGGCGCACCTCTCCCTCCGGGTGGAGGGCGAGAGACTCATTCCTGGCAAGGAGCTGCCCCCAGTGACTACCGAGCCTACGACTCAACCGAGAACTCCCGGCGAGCTCTTCCCCCTTTTCAGCGAGGACTTCCGCCGCCGTGTGGTGCGGCGCGCCCTCAAGCACCGTTCCGAGTGCAAGGCGCTTCGCCGACAACGCGGGGCTGCACTGCGGCGTCTTCGGGTGGACGGATACCGGGACGCGAGCCGCGCGCCCCGACCCAAGCTCCTCCAGCCCGTAATGGAGGCGATCCAGCACCACGATCAGGACCTCGCCCGCGCCGTTCTCAATGCTTGGGTGGACTCGCACGACGCGCTTCGCGACCGGACCGCCGCGCGCCTTGCAAGCCGGGGCATGCCCGTGCCCGAGCCACCCGACGCGCGATTCGATTCCTTCTGGACGCGCGAGGAATGGCGGAGCGAGCGCGAGGCACTGGCGGCGGTCGACGACGCGGTGGACCGCGAGTCCGCCGGGCTGATGCTGTGCCTTCTCGCCCGGCGCTTTCCCGCACCACCGCCGCTTGTGTCCCCGCTCTTCCAGGATTGGCTCGACTTCCTGGGGGATCTCCCGCCCAGCGCGCCCGAGTGGGAGGAAGCCGACACCCTCATCCAGTGGATGGAGGACATCCGGCACGCGAAGGAGCGCGAACTCCTCGGCTGGTGCCGGGAGCAAATCGTGGGCCTTTGCCGCTCCCTTCGCGAGCGGTTCGGCGAGGAACTCCGCTACCTCGGGATCGACCCGGATCCCTGGCCGGGACTGGTCGAGGACCGGCCCGCGCTGACCGACTCGGCACTCCCGTTCCTCATCTACCTGGAAGTCAGCTTCGAGGCGTACGGGCCGATTCGTCCCCAAGCCTCCTCGCGCGCCGAGGAGCTCGAGCGGTCCGTACAGCGCCGCGAGTGCGAGGACGCCATTCTCGCGGCGGTCGATGCGTGGCGGGAGCGCGTTGCCCAGCCCGACCCGCCGGACGAGGACGCCTCCGGGAATGAGGCTGACGCCGTGGAGGCGCGCCCGGCGCCCGGGGCGGCGGACGGTGCCGATGCGGCGACCGAACCCGCCTCGGGATCGACCGTGAACGAGGACAAATCCGTCCTGCTCGAAGTGGAGGGCCTACGGTGCGAGCGCGAGCGCCTCGAAGAGGACAACCGGGCACTCCGGGCGGAGAAGACGCAGAGAGACGACGAGGCCGGGCGGATCCGGGACGAGGCGTTGCGCAGCCGGAGGATGGAGGAGCACTGGAGGCGCGCCTACATCGAAGAACGCAGGAAGGCCCGGGTGCACGACGGAGAGCCGGTGGCCGCAGAGCCCGTGGGGAGCGTTCGCGAGGCCATCGCCCAAGCACGTGAGATGTTCCCCGACAGGCTGCTCATCAAGCTCAACTCCCGCTCGAACGAGGACACGCCGTTCGTGAACCCCCCGGAGGTGCTCGACGCGCTGGCGTGGCTCGCCACGGCATACCGGAACGGCCCGACCGATCGAATCGGGGAAACCTGTCCGGGCTGGTTCTACAAGTCGAAAACGTCCGCCGCCACGATGGGACGGTTCCGGGACTGGTACCGGACCCGCGTCAACGGAACGGCATGGGAGCTGGCGGCCCACCTCGGCAAGGGGACCAGTCACGACCCGCACCACACGATCCGGATCGCCTTCGCCTGGGACGAGCAGAACGAACGCGTCATCGTCGGATTCGTCGGCCTGCACCAGCGGAACCGGACCTCGTAGATGGAGTCGCGAGGCGGGCGCAACGACGAATTGCCGGGCCACACCGGACGTGAGCCACGGCCGGGGCCGACAAATCGGGACGTGCCCGTCCCGGCACACCGATTGGCCTTCCCGCACGGGATTGATGGACCGGGAGCGACCCCACGGGCGGGTGGGATGGCAGTGCACATCCCAGCCGTCGCCGTGCCGTATGAGGCATGCCGAACAGGTGGGTCGCTTGTCCACGGCCGCAAGCGCCCGCGCGTCACGGCCGCCCCGGCGGCTTCGGCACAAACGAAAGTACGCCAGCAACTTGCGGCATCGGCGGTGTGTCCCGTCCGGACGCGGTTCTCGTGCACAACGACCCCGATGTCTGACGGACACCTCTGGATCGGCAACGGCACCCGCCCATGGGCGGTCAAATCCCGCCCCCGGAGAAGCGGCTCGAAACCCATACCGAATAGCCGTGGATCATTCCTCCGGGGAGGGCCGATCGGAGCAGAGCCCTCATCTCAACGAGGCGGTGAAGGCAGCCGTTGAGACCGCCCAATTCCTTGACCGCCGCGTCGTCCATTCCCCGGATGGCATTCTCGACGCGCGCAATCTCGCGCCGGACGGCTGCGATGGTCTTGGGTTGCTGGTTGGGTTCTTGGGCGGTAGCGGCGCCGACCCAGTTTCCCAGGATCGTCCGTGCGCGTTCGAGTTCCCTCCGGCCGCCTGCGACCCCGGCGACCTCGACCGACAGGCTCTGCTCCCTCAGCGCTTCCCATAGCCCATGGTGCCGATCCCGCCACGAGCGGAGCGCGGTCGAGGTATCGTAGCCGGGATCGGCGTGCACGAACACGGCGCGGCGGGAGTCCAGCGCCACGGGCATCCCGCGGGGGAAGTACCGCCGCGCGCCGCTAGCCGCGCCCCGGTAGACCCGGACGGGCAGAAGCGAGCGGCCGATGCCGAGCACCTCGAACGCGGCGACCTTCTCCGGCTCGGTGGGCAGCCAGGGCAGGCCGGTGTGCTCGATCACGTAGTCGAACGAGAGCAGGCGGCGCATGGCCACCTCGGGCGAGGTGATCCTCCGGTGGCGCACGCCTTCGGCACCCAGTGCGCGGTAGATGCCGCGCGCGCAGATCCGGCAGACCTTCAGGTCTCCGACCATCTCCTCGGCGGCCAGCCTTCGGTCCCTCAGGCCCTGCACGAACCGGAGCGCCGTGAAGCGGCTGACCCCGAGCCACGCAGAGAACTGCTTGCGGGTGAACACGCCTCCGTGCAGGCTCGCCAAGGCGATCCACTCGGCGCGGCGGCCCGTCAAGCCGAACGGCTCCAGCGCCTTCTCGCGCCCCTGTAGATGGTCGATCACCAAGGCCGCCGTTGGTCGAGGGCTTTGCAGTACATGAGGGTTCCCAATTCCCACGGGCGCACCCTGGTTCCGTGGTCGGGACCGAGAACCGTGGAGGTTGTCACTGCCGACAGAATCGGAAGAGGGCTTTCGGCGGCGTCAAGTCGCGTATGCGGGCCATAGTCCCGAGCCGTCCGGTGCCGTCCCGGACGCGGACCGGCTTCCGGCAGCGCTCCTCCATCGCTTTCGAGAAGCCAACAGCGCGGGTATCGCACTGGTCAAGCCGCCTTCGTCCAGCGAGATTCCTTCGCGCAGATCGTGCAGTCCATCAAGAGAGGAATCGAATGATGGCACGCACGAAACGAAGTCGGCGCTCCTACGGCGCTGGCGAATGGGGCCGGAACCGGGTCCGGGTGTTTCCGGATGCCAAGACCGGCATTTTCCAGATCGAGTGGCGAGAGAACGGGCGCAGGCTCACCCGGTCCCTCAAACACCGCGACTGGTCGCGCGCGAAGCGGCAAGCGGACGAGTTCGCCGCGGGCTTCGCGGGGCCGGGCCTGAACGGCGAGGCCGAAGCCGAGCCCGAGCCGCTCAGGCTGGGATCGCTTTTTGACATCTACGGCGAAGAGGTGACGCCCACGAAGGGGAGACGGACGCGCCAGCGCGACCGGGTCGCGACCAGGATGTTCCTCCGCTTCTTCGGACGGGACCGAAGACCCGAAACACTGTCGCAGCGCGACTGGGATCGGTTCATCCGGGAACGGCGCGCGGGCAGGGCCGGACGCTCGGGCAAGCCCGTAGGCAACCGGACGATCGAATGGGACCTGACGTTCCTGATGACGGTGCTCAACTGGGCCGCAAGGTCAAGGGACGAACACGGACGGCTGCTCCTCGACTCCAACCCGCTCAAGGGCCTCAGAAAGCCCAAGGAGAAGAATCCCAACCGGGTCGTCCTCACCGAGGACGAATACCAGGCGCTGCTCGGGGTTTCCCGGCAGGTCGGCTGGCGGTTCCATGTCGCGCTCGTGCTCGCGCACGAGACCGGGCACCGGATCGGTGCCATCCGCGAGCTCCGTTGGGATGACATCGACATCGAGGGCCGCGAGGTCCGGTGGCGCGCGGAGCACGAGAAGACCGGCTACGAGCACGTAACACCCCTTACCGCCGAGGCGGTCGCCGCCTTGGAAGAGGCACGAAGCAGGAGCGAAGGAACCACGAGTGGCCCGGTGCTGCCGTCGCCGAGGGATGCCACGCTTTGCATGAGCCGCGTTGCCGCCCACAAGTGGTGGAAGAAGGCGGAGACCCTCGCGGGACTGGAGCCGAGGCGGGGACGGGGCTGGCACTCGCTCCGTCGCAAGTTCGCTTCCGATCTCATGGACCTGCCGCTCAAGGTGCTTTGCGAGCTTGGCGGCTGGAAGAAGGCTCAGACGGTGCTGCGCTGCTATCAGCAACCCGACGCGGTACAACTCAGGAAGGCTCTGGACAACCGCCGCCGCAACGGTCGGGCCTGATCCGAATCGGCGGTAACCAATCGGCGGGAATCAGGACCGCCAAGCCTGTAACTCCAAACTCTACAGTAAGATGCAGACTTCATAGCATTTGTGGGGTAGGCTGGCTCCCGGCCAATACCGGGTCAGGAGCCAGCCTTGGGGACGCCCCTCGAAGCGGTCGCCGACGACACCCTGCGGGCGGTTCTCGGCAGCGGGGTCCAAGGCGCCGTCGGCGGTCACTTCGACCGCCTGGAGGCCGTTGAAACTCCATCGCCATCGACGCAGTAGTGCTTGCCGCGAATCGTGTGGGCCGGTTGGCCCGACCAACCGTGGAGACACTTCGGGCTTGCCCGCCGTCCGAGCCACGAAGCGCTGTTTTCGTCTTGGAGGCCGGTCAGTCCGGCACCCCACGGAGTGTGGGCGGAACGCGGGTGCCGCGGACAATGGGTGCATTCGCCGGAGGCGGGTTGGACGGTGCCCGACCGCTCCGACTTGGGCCGCACTGGAGCGTGAAAACGACACGGGGGGTCGTTTCACGATTCTGCGCTCCGGCGATTCACATGGCGGCGGGCGCGTATCCGCCGCGCCCGCAACGTCCTGCGGCCATGCGGCCCGCCCGTCGGTTGCCGGACCGGCCGCACCGGCCGTGGCGGGAGCGACCCCCCTCGCCGAGGGCTCGGTGCGGCATAGCGCCGAGCGTGTTTTCACACCCTCGCCCCTGCCGACCAGGGGTCGCTCCCGAACCAGCGATCCGTCCCGGAAGGGTGTCGAGCGCGGCTTCTAGGCGGAGGAGGACCCGTTGGCCGACCGCGTGGCCGTCGGGCTGTTCGGCATCGCCCAGCAAGACCGGGACGAGCCCCCGTCACGGCTCGCCGTGGCCTTCCCGCACGGGACTGCTGGATGGGAGTGACCCCGCAGCGTAGGGGAAGATGGGGATGCACATCGCCATCCTCCCCGATGCCGATCGAGGCATGCCGAGATGGGGGGTCACTCCCGTCCACGGCCTTGAGGTCCCGCTCGGCCTCGCCGCTCCGATGGCCGTGGCACAACCCCAAGCCGTTCCGCAACTTGCGGAACCGGTGCCGTGCACGTCCGAAACGCGTTTTCCTGCACATCGACTCCGATGTCACATGTGCGCCTCTGGATCGGCATCGGGTGCGTCGAAAACCGCCTTCAAGTCACCGCTTCACACTCGATGATCGTGACGCTCCGGATCGGCTGCCAGACAGCTCGTCTCCGCCTCCATTTCGGGGAGGATACCACGCGCTCCGATCCCTTCCTTCTGGCGGATACGGCTTCTCTCCGCGAAGTTTCCGTCGCGCAGATCGTGCAGTCCATCACGAACTGCCTTGCCATCTTCCAACACGATCCATAGCCGTCCTCCAGTAGTCCAGTAACATCCTGTAGTACGTTGGTTTATCGGCATTTACGGTAATCTCCACGTCCCTTGCGGTCTGCCGCCATCCGGTGTATTCTTCCGTGTGTAGTGTTGCAATAAGTGATACAACCTCAGGGAAGGAACCCATGACGAAGCGACCCAGGACGCTCACCGCCGCCTTCGTGCGCACGGTCAACCGTCCCGGCGTCTACGGCGACGGGCGAGGCGGGCGAGGACTGAGCCTCCGGGTGCACCGGACGAAAACCGGCCGCATCAGCAGGACGTGGCGCCAGCGCCTTCGGATCGAGGGGCGGCTGACCTCGGTCGGGCTCGGGCCGTATCCCGAGATCACGCTCGCCGAGGCGCGCCGGAAGGCGCTGGACAACAGCCGGGCGGTCCGCCACGGCGGGGACCCGCGCGGGCGCGGCGTCCCGACGTTCGCCGAGGCCGCCGAACGCACCATCGAGCTGCACCGCGACGGCTGGAAGGCCGGGAGCACGATGGCCGAGCAATGGGAGTCCACGTTCCGCCTCCACGCCGCGCCCCTGCTTGACAAGCCGGTGGACCGGATCACGAGCGCGGACGTGCTGGGGTGCCTCGCGCCGATCTGGAACTCGAAGCCCGCCGCCGGCCGGAAGGCCCGGAACCGGATCTCCGCCGTCTTCCGCTGGTGCATTGGGAACAACCTCCGCCCGGACAACCCGGTGGACCGGGCGGTCGTGGCGCTGCCGAGGGCGAACGGCAACGCGCCGAGGCATTACCGCGCGCTTCCGCACCGGGAGGTCGCGGCGGCGCTCGGGGCGATCCGCCGGGTCAGGTACATACATCCCTCGGCGGCGCTGTGCGTCGAGATGATCGCGTTGACGGCGGTGCGGGCCGGAGAGGCGCGCGGGGCGCGCTGGGACGAGATCGACTTGGGGGCGGGCGTGTGGACGATCCCGGCGTCGAGGATGAAGGCCGGGCGCGAGTTCTCCGTTCCGTTGAGCACGGGCGCGCTGGAGGTGCTTGAGCGGGCGCGGGCGCTGTCTCCCGAATCGTCGCTGGTGTTTCCGTCGAGGACCGGCGGGGTGTTGCCGAGGAACGCGCCGGGGCGCGTGCTTCGCCGCGCCGGAGTCGCCTCGACGGTTCACGGGTTCCGGTCGAGCGCGCGGTCGTGGATGGCCGAGTCGGGCGTCCCTGCCGAGGTCGCCGAAGCCTGCCTCGCCCACGTCCCGCGCAGCCAGGTCGTTCAGGCGTATCAGCGCTCCGACCTGCTGGAGCGCCGCGCCGAGGTCATGCAGGCGTGGAGCGAGTACGTCACGCAGCGATAGGCGGTCGCCTCCGCGAAGAGCTCGGAGGCCGTTTTCCCGGCGGTCCACGCACATTTCGAGGTAGATACGGGCCGTAGGATCGCCCCAGATCGACGATCTCCGGTACCGGAGGGGTACGGGTAGGGCGAAATGCGACCGGGTGGCGGGAGCGCCGGGGTACGTCGGCGCGCCGTCCTTGAGTGCTGGCGGCCAAGAGGCCGGGGAGCTTGCCGGCGACGGCCCGGTGGACGCTGTTCCGGCCGGCGACCCGGGAGGCGGTTTCGGCGGCTCCGCCGAGGGCTGGCTCACGCTCCTAAGGTGCGTAAGCCAGCCTACGCGATGTAAAACATTCGCGCTCTGGCAAGGGGCGGCTCCGCCCCCCTTGGACCCCCGGCTTTTTCGCCCCGCTGCCGGAGCGGCGGGCGGCGAGGTGCACCGCCCGCCCCAAACCCCCGTCCTCGTCGGGCTCGGACTCGGTTTCCTCCGCAGATCAGCGGGCCGGTAGCGTCAACCACCCGAAGACACTCATGGGCCAAGGAACGGCAAAAGGCGCCGGATGACACAAACAGACCCGCACCGGCGGCCGAGCTGAGCTACCAACCGGGTCCTAGTAGGACTTCTTATCTTCTTCCCAGTTCGTCCCTCGGGCTGCCGGAAGCACGACGTTGCACACGCCTTGGTCCAAGCTGTTCCACTTCCCCGTAGCCGCGTCGACGATGACGGGGACCAGCCCTCCGAGTACATCCAGGATCACCCACCCGGCACCGACCGACGTGGTCAGCTGGCACGTTACCTCCTGATGTCCCTCTTGGCGAAACACGACCGTGTGGCTCGTGTGGTTGTTCAGATCGAGTGAAATAGGTGTCGTCCCTCGCCGGGCGCCGTCAATCCACACTTCGGCCCCGGTGGGGTTGGATGACATTGCGACCGACTTCGTTCCCTCGTTGAACAGGGTCGCGCAGCCAGTGGTGAGAAGCAGGGGAAGAATGGCGACGATTCGCATCTCGGATGAGCACCTTTCTCGATGGGGTCTTTTGGATTGGGAGAGGGATCTGGGACTGCAACAAGGTATACTACTGGTTCGCTGCGGCCAACCAGCAGACGGCCCGCCTCGCGGGCGCGAGGACAGTCCTCCCCTCCAGCAATCCCAAGCTGGAAGGAGATCAGCTAAACAGCGCCGAGCTCTCCTCTCTCGCCTCGTCGAGCGCCTTCACCACCTCGCGGTACTGCTCGTAGTGGGGGTCGCAGAAGGTGTCGCGGTGGTGGATTCGTCTGCACCCTTTGATCGAGCACTCCTGGCGCAACGGCGGATCGTCGAGCGGCTTGCCCTTCTTGAAGCGCTGGTAGTGGGCACGACAGTAGCCGAGGGATTTCGACTGGCGGTCGCAGCCTTCAACGGAGCACCGGGCCATGGAGGGGTTTCAGGGAAGGGGGGCTGGGATCTCGGCAGCGCCTTGTTTCGCTGCCGAGCAGGACGTGAAGATATCCGCAGAAAGCGGCCTCCGTCCAGACCCGGTCCAAAGGGAGGGCACGCTCGCGGAGCGAGTCGGTTCGAGGCGGCGATGGCTGATGGCCATCAGGACTTGCCGACACGAGGGGCGCGAACCACGCCCGCGACCTCCGACGGAGCGCGCGCATTCCGGGGGGATCGAAGGGGGGCGGACGCCACCCCTCGTCAGCCCCTTTGTACCCACAAAGGGTAAGCTGGCTTAGCCACCGTAGCGTGGCTCAAGCCAGCGGCAACGCAGTCTCGAAGGCGGCGCGACCGGCGGGCTGCATCGGTGGCCCGCCAGACCAAGGCCGATGGAGCAGGCGGCGGCCTCGAATGGCTCTTCCACCCCGCCCGCCCCGGAGCCCCGGTTCACCCAGTCTGCTGAGGTGCTTTGCCGGCCTGAGCCCTGGACCGGCGGTATGCGTGCGGCCGTGCTCCCGCCGCCTCGGCGCCGGTCCCCCCGGCCTACGGGACGGTTTCAAACCGTCCCGTAGGCCGGGGTCGAGCCCCCTTCCCAACCCGGACGGAAGGAGGACCAAACCCAATGGTGCTACGAGCCAGCGCCCACGCCGTCTCGACGGCGGCCCAGACCCTATGGCTCGCTCGAATCGCACGAAACCCGTCCGGCGACTTCCGATGCAGTCGCATGGATTCCAGCACAGAATCGGGTATCTGAAGTGATACAGCACTCAGTGCGATGTACGCTAACCTATTGTGTTACCGAAGGTTGCGATCTTTTCCGCCCAGTCCATCACGAGAGGAATCGAATGATGGCACGCACGAAACGAAGTCGGCGCTCCTACGGCGCCGGCGAATGGGGCCGGAACCGGGTGAGGGTGTTCCCCGACGCCAAGACCGGCCTATACCAGATTGAGTGGCGCGAGAACGGGCGCAGGCTTACCCGGTCGCTGGGGCACCGCGATTGGGTGAGGGCGAAGCGGCAAGCGGACGAGTTCGCGGCAGGCTTCGTCGCCCCGGACCTGAACGGCAAGACGGAAGCCGAGCCCGAGCCGCTCACCCTGGAGAAGCTGTTTGAAATCTACGGTGAAGAGGTGACGCCCACCAAGGCGGAGACATCTCAACGGTCCGACCGGGCGGCGACGCGGATGTTCGTCCGGTTCTTCGGAAGGGGCCGCAGTCCCGAGACACTTTCCCAGCGCGACTGGGACCGGTTCATCCGGGCGCGGCGGTCGGGCAAGGTCGGACCAAGCGGGAGGCCGGTGTCCAACCGGACCATCGAGCACGACCTGAAGTTTCTGATCGCCGTGCTCAACTGGGCTGCCAAGTCCAGAGACGAGCGGGGCGAGTTCCTTCTCGCGCCGAATCCGCTGAGGGGTCTCAGGACGCCCACGGAGAAGAACCCTACACGGGTGGTGTTGTCCGAGGAAGAGTACCAAACGCTTCTCGGAGTGTCCCGAGAGGTCGATTGGCGCTTCCACGTCGCGCTCGTACTCGCGCACGAGACGGGACACCGAATCGGGGCCATCCGTCAACTCCGGTGGGCGGATATCGACCTCGAAGGCCGAGTGGTGCGGTGGCGCGCGGAGCACGAGAAGACCGGCTACGAGCACCGGACGCCGGTGACGGTCGAGGCATTGGCCGTCCTTGAGGAGGTGCGGGAGAGGACTTTGGGACTTGGAGACGCTCCGGTGCTGCCCGCGCCGACGGACGCCTCGAAGTGCGCGGGCCGGTCTCTGGTGCGAGCTTGGTGGTACAGAGCACAGACTCTGGCGGGGCTCGAACCGAAACGCGGGAGAGGCTGGCACTC
>CBDHFO010000009.1:0-40324 GCA_965262645.1 Candidatus Marinacidobacterium sp. | reverse complement strand
CCGCCCGCCGAACGGCCTCCCACGTCCAGTCCGGAGCTCGGGTCATGGCCGGGGCGGTCCGTCGGGGCGGGGCGGGATTCCCGGAGGGAGCCGGGCCAGGGGTTCGGGGAGACGGGCCAGCCAGCGTTCCGGGGCCGTCACGGGGCCTGTCACAGCCACGCGCCGAATTCGTCCCATGACGGCTGGCGGTCGCCCCGCTCGTTGACGCCCCGGAGCCCCTCGTCTATCCGGTCTTCAACGTGCTTGAAGTCGTTTTCCTTGAGCCGGACGTACAGCCATTCGGTGGCCTCCCGCGCCGCTTCCCGCATCCACGGGCGGAACATCCGCCCCAGCGCCCACACCCCCCCCAGCGCCATCGCGAGAAATCCCGCCACCGTCGCCAGCAACGGGACTACCTCGTTCCATGTCGGCCAGTCCATGCGCGCCGCCTCCCCTCGAAAGAACCCCGCGCCGGAACCCCAGGCCCGCCCGCCGAAGCCCGCGAGAAGGCCCGAGGACAGTCCCGCGAGCCGGGGACTCACCTGTCCCACGGCCATTCGATCACGTCGTCCTCTAGGCTGAAGCCCTCCCACGGGCCGGGGGCTGTCGCGGGGGGATCCTGAGAGTGAAAATCCGGGTCGTATTGCCCGTTCCGGCATGCGGGAGGGGTGTTCCATCCCTCGGGATCCAGCTTACGGCCGGGGATCGTGGCGGGGTCGTAGACGTAGCCCTCTTGGAGGGACGCCATTGACAGTTCCGTCACCTCGCTTTGGTGGCTAACAGAGGCCATCATCACGCCGAGAATGCCCACGCAAGAGCCCCAGTGGGAGTGTCCGTTCAACGGGATCTTCGGGGTCGTCGCCGGGAAGTCCGTCCCACCCATTCGGTCGAACGCGGCGATGGCTACCGGGTCGGTGAAGTAGACGCGGCGATGTGGCGGGCGTTCGTTCCAAGGCTTGTCTAGGGGCGGTAGTATCTGTTTCCACTGAGCCCACTTACCGCCTGTGCCGATCCCGAGTACGTGGCCGATCTCGTGCAACGCTACCTTATGCAGATACGCCTGATGGTTATACACATAGCTGGCATCTTCATGTGTCCACGGAACATCAGATACCCTACCATTCCACCCAATCCTCCCCGCTGGGGCCATGGGGGCATCCGACGTGCCTCCCGGATCGATCGGACCTGCCCACGCTAAGGGCCCTGAAATGGGCTCCTCCTCATTGACATAGACATACAAGTGCAGGCCAGGTGCCAACACGTCGCCGGCCTCAAATACTACTTCACTCAAGTTTCCCGGAAGGCGGATCCTGCGCTCGACTATAAATGGTGCAGCTTCTGTCGGGGCCAGTATCCGGCCCCAATGTGCGGCGGCCGATTCCATTGCCCGCCGGATAAAACTCGGGACATCTCCAACGAAGTTCACGTGGATGGGGTAGAGAGACTTCGGTGACGGTAGCACTACAGTGATTTCGGCGCTTCCGGCGCCTACCCCTGCCGCGTCCACGTCGATACCCCGTGCAGTGGCCGTGATAGTCGCTGTGCCCTCGGAGAGGCCCTGCGGGATGTTGTAATCAATGAGTGACTCAATCTCTAACCTACCTGTGCGACCCCCACTGCGCTTAGCCACTGCTACCACCGCCGGGTTATCCGACGACCAATCAAACCAGACACGACCTAAAGAGACCTCAGTGTAGACTCTCCCAGATGCCCGGATCGTTACGGTCCCCACTCTCGCCTGAGACACCGTATGCCCGTTCGCATCGAGCGGCTCCGCAGTCAGCCTCCCGTATCCGTTGCCCCAAATCGTATCGGCCGCTGCCGTCACGACAACTTCCGCGACGGCTTGGCGTACTTCAACGGGCCACCTGTGTTCGGCTACCGGGCCAGACGTCGCAACAACCCCGGTCGGGACAGTGGCACTTGTGCTCGTCACGGTATACTGGGAGTTGCTCACCGCCGTCGCCACGCCCGTTGAATCCACCGTCACGACCGTAGTATCCTCACTCGCCCAAGCGAAGACGGCTCCGGGCATGGCTTGCCCGTTTCCGCTGCGGGCGACTGCCTCCAGTTGCACGGTTTCGCCTAAGGACGTCAACACGACGCGGCCCGCCGAGCGCGGTTCGATGGATGCCGGATGCGTTACCACGACCCGCAACCGTCCGACCGCCGTGCCAGCCGTCGCGGTGACTTCGGCCGATCCAAGGCTTGCCGCCGCCGCCAGCCCCGTTGAATCCACCGCCACTACCGCCGGGTCCGAGCTCGCCCAGGCGAAGACGGCTCCGGAGACCGTATGCCCGTTCGCGTCGCGGGCCGTCGCCGTCAACTGGATGCTTGCTTCGGGCGCCAGGCTCACCTCGCCGGGGCGAAGGCCATCCAACGCCACCACCGCCGGAACCGGCGGGGCGGAGGGACCGGAGGCTCCCGGTGACGTCGGCGGCTCGGACGCGCACGAAACCGCGAGCAGGATCAGGGATACGGAGGCCCGTGCCCATGGCGAGCAGGGATAGGGCCTTCCACAGGCCCCTCACTTCGAGCCCTCCCGTTCCCGCCGCTGCGGGGCGGCCTCAAGGTCCCGCCGGATCATGGGGCCGCAGGTAATCCGCCGGGGGCATCTCCGCATCGCTGGCGGCCTCCTCGATGGCTTCCCGCGTCCCTTTCGGACACGCGATCCCGAGCCTGTCCGGGAGCCGCACCGCCCGGCTTGCCCGCCGTCCAAATGCGCACGCGCGCGCGAGGACGAAGCGTCGTCAGTCTGTCCCATCATTCCTCCCTCCGTCAGAGTGGGTCGATCCGCACGATACCGTTGCGCATGGCACAGACGTTACTACGTGGGGAGAGAGACTGCGTCTCACGCCCTCCCGTCATCTGCTGAACCCGTCGCCTCGTCCGCGATCCCGCTCGCGCCACTTAGCTCGCGCCGCCGCCCGCGCTGCCCGCCTCTCCTGCTCCGCTTGCGCTGTTGCCCTCTCGGCGGCCCGGCGGGCCGCCACCTCCGCCTGCGCCTGCTTCTGCCTCTCGACCCCCGCCTCTCCCTCGGTCTCCCGCACCTGATCCCACCGGGCCTCGTCCGCGTACTCGCGCAGCCGCTCGAAGCGCTCCCAATCGCCATCGCCATAGGGCGCGCCATAGGGTCCCCACCCGCCTCTCGCATCCGGCGCCGCCCGCTCCGCCCGTCCCTCCGATCCCTCCAGCCGCTCCCGGTAGTATTTCCCCCGCTGCCGCTCGATCTCCCGCGCCGCCGCGCCATGCCCGGCCGCGACCTAGGCGCGCTCGACCCTGTGGACCCCCGCCAACGCCGCCCGCGCCCTCCGGAGCAACTCCGGACGCCCCCGGAGGTAGGCCCCGAGCTCCTTCCATCGGCCCCCGGCCTGCTTCCACTGCTTCGCTCGCCCCCTCACCCCCCGCCAGCTTTTCTCCAGCTGCTCACGCTGCTGGCCCTGCCGGGCGTAGACCTCCGACCACTCCCGCCCGCTCCGGTGCCCTAGCTCCTCGAGGTCCACCCGGCGGATCCATTGCGACTGCTCCCACTCCATCCGGACCTCGGCCCGCTGCCATGCCACCTTTCGCCGTTGCACCTCGGGCTCCGTCACGGGCACGGGCGGGATCGGTCTCGGCCGAGGCTCCCGCTCCGGGTTCATCCGCTCGCGCCGGTACCGCCCCGTGGGAAGCGATCCCCGATGACGCACCCACTCACCACGTCGCCGCTCCGCGTTGTTCTTGACCCGCTTCTCGCACCGGATCCGGCCCTGCCGGCGTTCGTAGTCCTCGGCCCACTTCGAGAGCGTCACCCGGTCCCGGACCAGGTTCGCCGCCTTCCCGGTCTCCATCGAGACCCGGTTGACCAGGACGTGGACATGCGCGTGGGCCCTGTCGTTGTGAGCCACGATCAGCACCTGGTGCTTCTCGAGCCCGAGGGCCTTCATGCTCTCGTCCACGGCCCGGCTCATCTCCTGCCGGCCCGGCGTCTCGTCCTTGGCCCAGTTGAGCGTGAAGTGGTAGGCCGGCTTCTGGAGCTTACGGCCGGTCAGCGGCACCCCGGCCAGGCGCTTGAGCTCGGTGGCCGATTCCGCGGTCGCCGCCATCACCGCGGCCGCCCGGTCTGCCCGGCTCGTCGGGAGGTTCCGGGTGTCGGTCCACTCCACCCGCTCGGCCGTCTCCGGCCGGGGCTCGCCTTCCTCGGCCCGGTCATGGAGGCAGTACGCCGCCGATCCGGTGAACGAGGCCACGGAGCCAAGCACCTTGGCGATCATCAGACTTCGCCAACCAGGAGCGCCGCCGCGAGCTCGCCGATGCGCTCGACGGCCTCCCGGGTCCCGGCCGGAGCCGCGGTCGCTCCGGTGTTCAGGGCCCGGGCGACCTGGTTCAGGTTCACGCCGATCCGGGTGAGCTCCACCCGCTCGATCGCCGCCAGTCGGCGCTCGGTCGTGACGCGCACCGGCTGGCCGAGCGACCGGCTCCGCATGTAGGCGGCCATGCTCATGCGGACCCCAGCGGCTCGCTCGGCGAGCTCGGCCGCCTGGGCTTCCGTGACGCGCACGCCAATCGTGCGCGTCCGGCGCTCCCCGGCGTCCAGACGGGGACGGGCCATGCGATCACCTCCGGGTGAGAGCAGGCAGGGGGTACGGGGGCAAAGCCACCGGCCAGAGGACGTCTCTCTCCTTCTGTGGTCTGGTTGGTGCTGGCTCGCGGTTCTGCTGTTCAGGGAGAGCGGTCCGGCGGCTTCAGACAACCGAGCCGACCGCTCCCCCCTCCCTCCTCCTCGGCTACGATCACCCAGCCGTTCCGCCCGTCCTGGTCGGTCGGCCGCCTCCGGAGATCGGGGCGCTGAGGGCCCCGATCTCCCTGCCTACCGGTCGAGATGTTGTGTTTTTGCCTGTAGGGATCTGGTGATTCGGGCGCTAGCCCGAAGGGGGCTTGGGGTGTTTGAGACGACCACGGCGGGGGGTGGACGGTGGAGAGGGAGGGAGGGGGGGGTCGGCGCTCACAGGGGCTGTCACGGGCCGCCATGGTCGATCCGTGGTCAGTGCCCGGCAGGTCTGTAGTCCGTGCCCCGGTGGTCTGTGATCCGCCCGGATGGAAGAGGTGATCGACTTCCTCCTGTCTGTTCTGACCTTCGCGTTCTTGGCGGCGATCGCGTTCATCCTCGCCCGTCGATGGCTGACGCGAAGGACAGGCGATGGCTGGCCTTCGGCACCGGGGACAAGGGGCACCGGCTGAGGGCCGACCAGAACGCCGCGTGGGAGAACCTGCCGGGTGTCGAGATCGTGAGCCGGACAGCCACCACCAGCGCGATGTCGGTGCCCGGTGTCAGGCGGATGCCGGTCCCTGATTGATTATGATAATTGCACTTATCACAGCCAATCGGATGGCCGGACACAGGTGGGATCCGCACTCGAAGGGCACGCCGAGGGGCAGGGGGACCTGGCCGTCCGGGAGACGGCCCGCGAGCTCGCCGACGCTTCGGTCAGCGCGAACACCCGGCGCGCCTACGAGGGCGCGCTCCGCCGCCTCCGGGACTGGCTCACCGGGCGCCCGCTCGATGACGCCACCCTCGCCGAGTACCTGGCCGCCGTCCGGTTCTACGCGAAGCTCGGGGGCCAGCCGACTCCCGCCCTTGACAGTCTCTGAGATATGGAAGAGCCTCCTTGGTCTTTTTTCCCCGCCGCTTGGGCTTACGCGGCACATTCCAACCAGGAGTTTGAGGAATTTTCGTATGCGCTCTCGTTTGGCAATTGTATCCCGTGACATCAGGAACCTAGGGCAACCAGTCAGTGGACCAGCGCAGCTGCTACTAGTGTGGGCTATTCTATTCACTCTGGTAGCGGTGGCATGTGACCGACTGGAGACACCAACGGATCCGGTCTCGACAGACTCGACCCCACCCCCAGTCGCCGCCTCCCCAGTACGCGTTTCGCGGGACCAAGAACAGGCGATAGCTGAAAAGGTCGGCGCGGTCATAGCCGCTGCCCTTCAAGACCCACAGGTGAGGGAAGACCTGTACTACGCCATTTCTCGTTCGACCCATCACGAGGGCAAGATCGAACTCGGCACACTCCTCGAGAAACCGATTGGCAAGCGCCTAGAGACCGCGGCTATGCTGGCCCTAGAACAGGACGTAAGCCAGCTACTTGCGGCACTTCCATCGCTCGAGCTCTATCTTCCCGTCGATGAACACCGAAGGGCCTGGTTCGGCGGCGATCCTATCCGTGTTGCAGTCGGAGTCCACGAGGAGGACGGGATTCTACGTGCGTTCTCAGCAGACGGCACATCCGAATTACTAGATACGGACACCCCGCCGTCCGATCCTATCCTAGTGGTGACCAAATCGGAAACCGATTTCTCGCAGATCTCCTTTCCCGACGACCGAGGGATACCAGCCCGGACATCGTCCATGATAACGGGAAGTGAAATCGTCTTTGGAGATAGCTGTGCTACTTACCAGGTCGCAGATACTATCCCCGGCCTTTATATGTTCTGCAACGAGATCTATGATGACCATGATCTCCACGAGCCTTTCTACCGAGGCGATCCAGAGATCGAAGTCCATTTTTTCCATGAAGCCGACAGCGTTTACGCCGACTTCAGTTCGTACTGCGTAGGGCCCAGTTCGGCTTCATCCCTCTTGACGACCGAGACGGAATCCTTCCACCAAACTGACAATTTTTGGAAAGGAGAAGTCCGGCTGATACCAACGTCAGCGTCGAATGGGGAGCAATTCCTGGCCACGGTATACGAAGATGACGGCATGGGGCCATGCCAGGTTGAGACGACAACATTCTCCGTCCCTCCACCGGATGCACCACCGACAGATAGTTCGGGGCTGCCCCTCGAAGAGATTCAAGTGGATTCGAGCATAGTCCGGTTCGAGCACAATCTCGATCTCGGTAACAGCCCATGGGCAGTTGGGGTGGCTGCGGCCTACAACACCGTTGTCTTGAGATCGATTCCTGATTCCTCCTATCAGTTCCAGGCCCAAACCATTTACAATCTTCTAGAGAATTGGAGTCGAGGATTAGATGAGGACGACTTCGTGGGCCTCATGATACATGCTTCGGCGAACGGCGTGAGTGGTCTTGGGTGGGGAAACTTTGCTATCGTAGATGCATCCGACAACGTGATCGGTCGTTCCCGTATTTTCGACCGATACCCGGACTGGGCACCTCGGCGCCCACCACTACGAGTGGCCATCACAGGGCCTTCCGAGATTCATGGAGATTCCGGGGATTGCACATGGAGAGCTGTAACAATATCTGGAAGCCCACCTTATAGCTACCAGTGGAAGAAGGATGGTGTAGCAGTAAGCACCACTGAGTCTTTGTACACTTCTGTAGAGGGCTCCGATTTCGTGATCGAAATCACGGTAACAGACGACGACAGTGATACCTACAGCGACAGCTTATCCGTTGCTGTAAGTTCATCTTACGAAAGTTGTTAATTGATGCGATTTCGGGTTGTATATAATACCATGGGAACCTCTCTGGTCCTCCTGCCCTGTGTCGTTGTTGGAGCGGAAGCCCAGTACCTTCCTTTGATTTTCTCAGAGGAGCCTAAGTGGGCCGTATCAGCTGTATACCAGGTGATGACCGAGCCGCCATCACTCTTTGATCCGCCCAAACCCGATGTTGAGCTACAGGGTATTCGTCTCCGGCATAACCTGATGGACAAACTGGGCGTGGAGGCCACGGCTACCCGGTTCGTTGGTGCGGGACGTCAATACGGCAAAGGCCTCGCGCATTATGGAGTGTCGTTGTATCACACCTTAGTGCCGACGAGTGAAGGGCGCCGGTTTGCAGTCGGCTATGAGATTGGCATGACCGAGTTCGAGAGATTCGAAGTCGCTCCCAGCTTTCATAGTCAGCTCTGGGGGATTCTACGGATGCTCGGGGGTCCTGACCGGAGTCTGAGCATGGGTCTGCGAGGCGGAGGGTGGTACAATAGGCAGACTAGAGGTGGGCAACATTCGAACGTCGGTCTAGCCTTAGGTCTGATGGCGATCTTTGACTATTTCTACGTCCGAACGGAGTGGGAAAGCTCGATGAACGGGGCCTTCGATTATCGAGAAGTCTATACCATCGAGGCGGGTATCAGGCGGTAAGGAATGTCGCTAAGGGCCTCAGCCAGCCGCTCAGCGGCTGGGGCCAGAGTCCCGTTCGGACCGGACCACGGTGCTGCGGCCTATCGTGCGACGGGAACCGCGAGGGCACCAGCGGCTGGCTTGCCCTCTCCCAGGCCCGCTTCCGTTCCTCGTAAGCCTGCTCTCCGCAGATCTCCCGCACCTGCTCCAGCCGCTCCAGAACTGCGAAGCTCCGGAGTTTCCAGTGATCGATAGGGGGATCGTAGCGAATATGGACGCCCCAACCGCCCGCCCTCGCCGCCACCTCGGCCCGCCGCCAGGCCACCCGCTCCCCGCGTCCGCGCCTCGCGTTGTTGATGACTCTCCTCAAGCACCGGATCTGCCCCTGCCCCTGTTCGTAACCTTCCGCCTGCTTCGAGAGCCGCAGCAGGCTGCGGCTTAACCCCACCGCCTTTCCGCTCTCCGCATCGACGCCGGTTCACGATCACATGCACGTGCGGGTGTCCGTCACGGTGCGCCACGATCAGTGCCTAGTGCTTCTCCAGTCCCAGCGCCTTCAGGCTCTCCTCCACCGCCCGGCTCATCTCCTGCCGCTCCGGAGCCTCATCCCTGGCCCAGCTCAGCGAGTAGTGGCACACCGGCTTCTCCAGCTTCCGGCCGCGTACCGACCCACCTGTCAGGCGTTTGGGCTCCGGAGCCGCCTCCGCGGTGGCCGTCATCACCGCGGCCGCCCGGTCTCCCCGGCTCCCGCTGGTCGTGCAGGCAGTACGCGGCGACGCCGGCGAACGAGCGGCCGACGCCCGGTCACCTCGACGACCATCAGCCCGCCTCCCCGGCCAGGAGCGCCGCCACGAGTTCGCCGACCCGCTCGACCGCCTCCTGGTCGGAGCGGACGCTCCCGAGTGCAGCGCCCGGAACGGTGGCCGCCTATCTGGCCGACCGCGCCGCGATCCGGGCCAACCATCGGGGCTCGGGCTGTCCGTCCCCGACGGACCATCCGGGGGTCGCCCGCGTGATGCGGGGCCTCTCGCGCCAGCGGGCCGGGGAGGGGAGGCGGCAGGCCGCGGGGCTCACCGGCGAAGGGCTGGCCGCGATCCGCGCGACGGCCGCGATCCCGCGCGTCGGGCCTTCTGGCCGCACCGAGTCACCCGAGCAGGCGCGCCGCCGGGGAGCCCGTGGATTTCGCGCTCGGGGCCAGCATACGGGACGCCATGCTCCGGCGCTCCGAAGCGGCCGCCCTCACTTGGGGAGACCTCGAGTTTCGGCCCGACGGGACCGGGTGACTCACGATCCGCCGCTCGAAGACCGATCAGGACGGGGAGGGAGCCGTCCAGTACCTCGGCAAGGCCCCGCGTCGGCCCTCCGGGCGATCCGTCCCGTGTCGCCGGACCCGGGCCGCCAGCGTTTTCGGGATCACCGGGCGCTCCGTCTCCCGCCGCCTCGCCGCCATGGCAAGGGCCACCGGGCTCGAAGGCGCGTTCTCGGGACACTCGGGACGGGTCGGCATGGCCCGCGACCTCGTCGCCGGGGGAGCGTAGCCGGGGACGCGGGGCCGTCGCCAGCTACTACGGGCGGTGACGGACGCCGGAGCCGGGCGGTTCGTCTCTGTCATGGGGGGGGCATCGACCACACGAAAGTACACACGAAGCAGGAACGCCAGTGACCTGCGGAAATCGTGCCTGGTTTGGGATAAACTAGACGGGGGATTCCGGGGACTTCCGGGCCCGCCTCGCCGCCCCCCAGAGTGTACGGACTGGGAACCCCTACGCCCCCCCCCGCGGCGCGCAGGATCGCGCGCGGTGCCATACCAACCGGCGCGCCCGTGACGGCCTTCGCGGCTCCCGGAGGGTTGTCGTTATGGCACCGGCGGCGCGGGCTTCATACGGGGGGACCGTGGGGGTTCCCGGGCCCACACACTTGCCCGGCCCCTGACCACTCCCAAAAGAAACCACGTTCGCGGCTCCGGTGCGCCCCACAGGCCTCCCTTGCGCGGGGGGTCAGCCGGGAGGCGGCGAATCCTCCGTAGCGGGCGCTCCGGGGGCCCGCACCGCCGCCAGTATCCGGGCCTCCATGGCCACCCGGTCCTCCCGCGCCCGAGCCTCCATGCGGTCCAGACGTTCGGAGACGCCCCGGAGTCCCTCGCCGATCCGATCTTCGACGTGCTTGAAGTCGTTTTCCTTGAGCCGGGAGTACAGCGAGTCGGCGGCATCCCGCGCCGCGTCCTTCGCTTCCTCCCCGGCCTTCTCAACCGCTCGCGAAACCGTCCGGTCGGACAACCGCGCCCACGCCCACGCCGCCCCGAGCAGTGCGGCAATCACGGTCAGCACCGGGAGAACGTCGGTCCATCCGGGCCAGGTCATCGGGTCAGTATCCGGGTTCGAGGGGGCGAACTCACAACGGTATCCCCACGGCGCGCCGCCGCGCTAATGCGCCACCCCCGCAGGGCCGGGCTGCTCATTCGTCCACAGGCAGCCCCGGATCCGGATCCTCGACGCTGACCCTGCACTGCCTCTACCCCTCCTCCTCGAGCACCCGGCCTCAAGCGGGCCCGCCGACCGCGGGATCACACGTGCCCTCGACCCCTCCTCGAGCGCGTCCCTCCCATCGAACTCATGGGCTGTCCGCGGGAAGTCGAGCTCATGGGCCTGTGTCGAGCTCATGGGGATATGCTCTGACCCGAGTCCGCATCCCCAGCCTCGAGCGCGTCGAGAATCGCCCCTGAGCGCGTTCGGGGGTCGGGAGCACTCAGGGCAGGGTCCAGCCCTCCGCGAGCTCCTCTTGGGGAACGTCCTCGTCCAGCCAGTCCCGCAACGGTCGCTGTGCCATCCGGCCTCCTCGTTGATTGCCCACAGGGAGGGGAGAGATATTGCGTCTCACGCCCTCCTGTCACCTGCTGAACCCGTCGCCTCGTCCGCGATCCCGCTGCTCCCGCTCGCACCACTTCGCTCGCGCCGCCTCCAGCGGGGCCGCTGCCCGCCTCTCCTGTTCCGCTTGCGCTGTCGCCCTCTCGGCGGCCCGGTGCTCCGCCCGGGCCGCCACCTCCGCCTGCGCCTGCTTCTGCCTCGCGAACGCCGCCTCTCCCTCGGTCTCCCGCACCTGATCCCACCGGGCCTCGTCCGCGTACTCGCGCAGCCGCTCGAAGCACTCCCAATCGCCATCGCCATAGGGCGCGCCATAGGGTCCCCACCCGCCTCTCGCATCCGGCGCCGCCCGCTCCGCCCGCCCCTCCGATCCCTCCAGCCGCTCCCGGTAGTATTTCCCCCGCTGCCGCTCGATCTCCCGCGCCGCCGCGCCGTGTCCGGCCGCGACCTGGGCCCGCTCGGCCCTGTGCGCTGCCTGCAGCGCCGCCCGCGCCCTCCGGAGCAACTCCGGACGCCCCCGGAGGTAGGCCCCGAGCTCCTTCCATCGGCCCCCGGCCTGCTTCCACTGCTTCGCTCGCCCCCTCACCCCCCGCCAGCTTTTCTCCAGCTGCTCACGCTGCTGGCCCTGCCGGGCGTAGACCTCCGACCACTCCCGCCCGCTCCGGTGCCCTAGCTCCTCGAGGTCCACCCGGCGGATCCATTGCGACTGCTCCCACTCCATCCGGACCTCGGCCCGCTGCCATGCCACCTTTCGCCGTTGCACCTCGGGCTCCGTCACGGGCACGGGCGGGATCGGTCTCGGCCGAGGCTCCCGCTCCGGGTTCATCCGCTCGCGCCGGTACCGCCCCGTGGGAAGCGATCCCCGATGACGCACCCACTCACCACGTCGCCGCTCCGCGTTGTTCTTGACCCGCTTCTCGCACCGGATCCGGCCCTGCCGGCGTTCGTAGTCCTCGGCCCACTTCGAGAGCGTCACCCGGTCCCGGACCAGGTTCGCCGCCTTCCCGGTCTCCATCGAGACCCGGTTGACCAGGACGTGGACATGCGCGTGGGCCCTGTCGTTGTGAGCCACGATCAGCGCCTGGTGCTTCTCGAGCCCGAGGGCCTTCATGCTCTCGTCCACGGCCCGGCTCATCTCCTGCCGGCCCGGCGTCTCGTCCTTGGCCCAGTTGAGCGTGAAGTGGTAGGCCGGCTTCTGGAGCTTACGGCCGGTCAGCGGCACCCCGGCCAGGCGCTTGAGCTCGGTGGCCGATTCCGCGGTCGCCGCCATCACCGCGGCCGCCCGGTCTGCCCGGCTCGTCGGGAGGTTCCGGGTGTCGGTCCACTCCACCCGCTCGGCCGTCTCCGGCCGGGGCTCGCCTTCCTCGGCCCGGTCATGGAGGCAGTACGCCGCCGATCCGGTGAACGAGGCCACGGAGCCAAGCACCTTGGCGATCATCAGACTTCGCCAACCAGGAGCGCCGCCGCGAGCTCGCCGACGCGCTCGACGGCCTCCCGGGTCCCGGCCGGAGCCGCGGTCGCTCCGGTGTTCAGGGCCCGGGCGACCTGGTTCAGGTTCACGCCGATCCGGGTGAGCTCCACCCGCTCGATCGCCGCCAGTCGGCGCTCGGTCGTGACGCGCACCGGCTGGCCGAGCGACCGGCTCCGCATGTAGGCGGCCATGCTCATGCGGGCCCCAGCGGCTCGCTCGGCGAGCTCGGCCGCCTGGGCTTCCGTGACGCGCACGCCAATCGTGCGCGTCCGGCGCTCCCCGGCGTCCAGACGGGGACGGGCCATGCGATCACCTCCGGGTGAGAGCAGGCAGGGGGGTACGGGGGCACACGCCCCTGTCCAGAGGGTTATTGCGAAGCAACAACCTAACTGGCTTACTCCACCTGCTGTAGATGTACCTCCGGTACGCATTGTGGTGCCTGGTCGGTGGCCCGGCAAGGGTCCGGTCGCTGTCTGCTATCAGGAGGGGGGTTCGGATGCCCTAGACCCCATCCGCTCCGGAGATCGGCGATCTCCGGAGCGGATGGGTGGCTCGTTTTCAGCTGTCAGGATCGGTACAGCGGAGTTTCGGCCAACCAAGGGCCTCGAAGGACATCTTGGTCGGTCAGCCGCTCCAGAGATCGGGGCCCTGGGGGCCTCTCTCTCTCCCGTGTGTTGGCTTCGTGGCCGGTCGGGTTGTGGGTTGGGAAGACCGAAGCACCGTTACGCCAGCATCAGACGCTCACCCTTGGGTTCCGGTATTGGATCGCCAAACTCTCTCGCGGTATCAATCCAGAGTCCCATCGCTTCATTGACATTCCTGAGAGCGGAGTCCTGCGTGTCTCCATGAGCCATACAGCCAGGAAGCTCTGGAACTTCGGCCACGAAAGCACTGTCTGCGTTGCTCCAATAGAGAATGATCTCGTACTTATGCATCACTCGTCCTCCCCCAGTTTGTGATTCAGGATCACTCGACGGTTGTGGGGGTGCGGCCGTCGGGTAACGCCCGGTCGCTAGGTAACCGAGTGCGCCGCGATGTACGCCCGGAAGCGGGGCGCGGATACCACCCCGAGCTGCGCGAGCTCGCGCAGCTCGATCACCGGGCCATGGCCCGAACCGGGGGGAAGCTCCACGTCGATCAACACACCAGGTCGTCCAACCCTGCGCCGTCCCCTGCTCCCCTCGCTAGGCGGAAGGGCACCCACCCGTCCACGGTCCGGCCTCCTGCTCGGGGGCTTCTTGGACAGTTTAGACCACCATCGGGAGGATCGGATCGATCCTGAGCTCCGGCCGCATCTCAGGCGGCCCTTGGGCCGCGTCAGGTCCTCCAGGGGCCGTCTTGGACACGTCCTCGGTCGCCTCCGGAGGCGCTGGAGCCGCCTGAGCGGCCTTCTGGGCGGTCTGGAGGGCCTCGCCCCCCCCCGCTCCCGCTGCTCGCGGAGTTCCCGCCGTCCCTCCTCGGTCTCGCCCTTCGCGAGGACCTCGCGCACCAACTCCATCAGCTTCTTCGCCATTTTCAGGTCTCCCGCCGGTGTCCGGCCAGGGCCACAGGAGGGAAGAGAAAGAGGTTCAAGGCCCGGATTCGGAGTCGGTCAGCGGAAAGTCCCACGGATTTGTGACGCTGAGGTCGAGTCCTTCGAAATCCGCCACATTTCTCGTCGCCACGCACAGATCGTGCGCTCTTGCCGTTCCCGCGATAAGCGCGTCCCCCAGGTCGAGGTTCCGTCCTCGCCGACGAGCGTTCGCTCGAAGACGGGCGGCTTGGTCGGCCGCTCTCCGGCCCACGGGCAGAATGCGATCCTCGTATCGTCGAATGAACTCCGACAGCACGTCGCGGAGTGCAGCCCGCCGTCTTCCGTGAGGTAAGAGGAGCAGACCGAATTCCAGTTCGTGCAGCACGAGAGCGGACAGCCAAAGGTCGTTTCGTTCGGTGAGGAAGGCGACCACCGGCGAGGCAGGGGTCGGCCTAGTCAGTTCCGAGATCACGTTGGTGTCCAGCAGGACGCCACTCACCCGAGGTCATCCCCGGCGAAGGGGATCCCGCGCCGGGATCCCCGCTCCCCGGGAATCTCGAGGCTTGGTCCACGAGGGACGTTTTCGATCAGCCATCGGCCGAGCGGCTCGCGGACCAAGTTTTTCTCGCGCCACAGCCGCTCGGACACGACGACGAAGGATCTTCGTACGCCGATACGCTGTGGACCCTGTTCGTTGGCGAGGCGCAGGATCTCGGATAGGCGAGCCTTCGCCTCGACGACCGTCCATGTGCGGGTGAACCCCGATGTCTTCAACGGAAATGCCCCCTCTCAGCTACGAAGCAGAGTCAAAAACTAGACTAGAGTAGTAGTATAGATCATAAAACACGCCGAGCCAAACCTGCAAAAGGTTGGAGGTTGAGACCTGGGGTCCCTCCTTACCTGCTGGGCCCGACGTCGCGGTCCGGACCGCGCTTCGGGATCCGGATCTGCGGGGGAGGCCTCTCGGGGGAGCGGTTGGGCGGCCCCCGCCGACCGCTCCCCCTCCCTCCCCCTGTCGGGGTCGAGGTCGGGGTCGTCTCTTTTGGTACTCTTGTTGCTAGCCGGTGCATTGTACTATACTGGTAGACAGTATATATGTATACCCAATGTAACAAGGTGTACTGGATAGCCAGTGTTCACAGTCGCACTCATCAGCCGGAAGGGCGGAGCAGGGAAAACAACGCTCGCGTGCGGCCTTGCTGTCGCCGGCGAGCGAGAGGGGCTCGCCACCGCGCTGGTGGACCTCGACCCACAGGGCTCGGCCTCGGCGTGGGCGAATCTCCGCGTCGCTGATACCCCCGCTGTCATCTCGGGCCACGCGGGTCAACTTTCTGCCCTGTTGACGGCAGCACGTAATGCCGGGGCCGACCTCGCCATCATCGACACCGCTCCGCACTCCACGGATGCGGCGCTGGTAGCAGCCCGAGCCGCCGACCTCGTTCTCATTCCCTGTCGCGCATCGGTCGCCGACCTGCATGCGATCGGGACCAGTATCGAAATTACCCGCCAGGCCCGAACCGCCGCGGCTGTGATCCTCAACGCCGCCCCGGTGCAAGGCCCCCTCGTGGTCCAGGCTCGGACCGCCATCGCGGGCTACGAGGTCGAGATGGTCCCCGTCGTGCTGCACCACCGGATTGCCCACGTGCATGCTTTCACCGACGGACTCACTGCACCCGAACTCACACGGGCTAGCAAGGCCGGAACCGAACTTATCGCCGTATTCCGCTGGGTACGAAACAAGGAGCGATCACTCAATGGCCAGATCTGATCTTGAAACCGCGCTCGAACGCGCCAGAAGCTCCACCCCTTCCGCTGCTGCTCGGCCCTCGCGGGTCGGCAAGAAGGGCATGCTGATCTACATCGACCCGGCGTTGTCCCGGCGCTTGAAGTACATGGCGCTTGACGAAGACAAGACCCTGCAGCAACTCGGGGTTGAAGCCCTTGAGATGCTGCTCGCGTCCCGCTCCAGCCGCTGACTCATCACCGGAGTCTGCACTGCGACTACGGCTCGATGTCCGTGATCGACAGCAGGCGGTTGCCGGTCTCTGATTGGTTGTGATAATGAGAAACACAGGCTAAACCGACGAGACTCCGGAGCCACCACCTTCAACTGTCAGCGGGACACCGTCGCGACCTTTGACGAGGGTCCTCTATCTCGGGCGATGCTTCCCTGAGGAGTGATAAGATTGCCGCGAATGCCGCTAGCCGTACTGGCCTTTTCCGTTCTGGTCGGTTGCTCGGGATACGAAAGCACCCAAAACCCGAACGGCTATGTACCTAGCGCCGGTTCGATCCCACCAACCACGAGCGAGAGAAAGTGTCCAGCCGGGTCACCGACGTGGATGGGATTACCAGTCTGCGAGGAAGGTGCACGCGTAGGCTATGACCGGGATGCCTTCGGTTCGGCATACAATTCGCTGGAAGACGAGATCATCGAGAGCCTGCCCAAATCCGGCGGGCAAGTGTACACACCCTACACCTGCAAACTGTTTGATATACGAGCTGATGGAACCGCAGCCACGGATATCGAGCACATCGTCGCGTTGGCGGAAGCATATGATTCCGGCCTTGAGGAATCGCAGTTTCGGACCTTCGCTGGGGACTTAGACAATCTGACCATTGCCGATCCCGCCATAAACCGGGACCAGAAATCCGACCGCGACGCGGGCGAGTGGGGGCCGCCGCAAAACAGCGGCTGGTTCGCGACCCGCGCTGTGACCGTCAAGCAGAAGTACACCCTGTCGGTGAATCCGGCCGAGCGAGATGCCTTGCAGTCGATGCTCAACTCAGACCCGAGCCGTACCATCATGTGCGACGGCTAGGCAGTCTATCGTTATGCCCGCCGGACACCCGGGGCAACCTTCTCATTTGAGGGCATTGCGCGCAGGGTCGAGGACGTAAGGGTCTGGGCTCCCGCTGGACAATCCGAGGTCTAATGCTGTGCTCAAGGCCCCCTAGGTCGTACTCCCAAGATTCGTCGCGTAGACTACACTGATGAAGTAGTACCATCCTGCTATGCTTTGTGTGATGCCAACGTAGTAGGAACCGTCGTCACGGAACACGACACCACAGTTCTCTTCGGTAAGCCAGACTACCGCGTCTTGTGATACATAGCAGGTCACAACCGGGGGTATAGGTGTCTCCGAGCCTTGCCGCGGTATGATGCCACCGCCACCACCGCCTGAGTCCAAGGTCCCCGCGAACCAATACCCTAGCTGCCCCGATCCAGGCGGGCCGACCGGTCCAGGCGGGCCCTGTGATCCAGGCGGGCCTGCAGGCCCTGCCTGGCCGACCGATCCAGGCGGGCCTGCAGGCCCCGCCGGACCCATTGGACCTGCTGCGTCACCCCCACACCCCATCAGGAAGGTTAGTAACAGCACAGCTAGAGCTGTGAGCCGCATCAGTAGCAACCTTAATTTTAGAATTGATTGACCGTACTATCCCGCCACAGTGTGCTTTGCCAAGGGAATCCGCAAGGGCGAAAACTGAGGCCGAGTTCACGGAAGGCGTCGTAGACTTCGGAAACGATATAGCTCAACGGTAACGTTACCGTGTACAGTGGGGTCAGTCGCGCCCGTATCCGAGCGGGGGTTCGATGCCCTCGAGCTCGCCGAGGTCGAGCTCCGTGATCGCCTCCAGCTTCTCACCGAGCGCGGTGTCGTGCAGGGACTCCGGGAGCCGGTCGTGCCACACGGCGTACTCCTCCTGCAGCGCGATCAGGGTGGCAACCGCATCGCGCCACCGCTGGGGCCGGGTGCGTCGGTCCCCCGGACGCCGATAGTGCACGGCCGGGGCGCCGGTCGCACGGCGCTCTCGGTAGCGACGCTGCTTCTCGGCGGCGGTAAGTGCCATCTCATCCCCCTGTGCGATGACGGTAACGTTACCGTGTACAGTGGGTCACCGCCAGTGCCGCGCTCGCCGCGCTCACGGGCTCTGAGAGGCTCTGTTTCGGTTGTCGGGATCGGTGCAGGGGGTTTCCGACCGTCTGAGAGCCTCCACGGCCTTCCTGGTCGGCCGGCCGGCGCGAGATCGTCGCTCTACGGGGCTCACAGGAGCCTCTCTGGCCGCCTGGAGGGCTCCAGGCGGCCGTTCCGCCCCTGTGGAGGGCTCTTCGGCTCTCCTGGCCGCTCCGGGCCTCCACGGAGCGTTTTGAGCGAGTCTCTGGCCCCGTTCCCGCCGGGGCCTCCCGTCGCTGACCCGAAAAATCGCTCATCGAACGCGGCGGAATTTTCCCGGGCCTACCTTTTCGGCAATCCACCCTCATCGCCACCCACGACTGGCTGCGCCAGCTCCCGCGCTCGCTTCGCTCGCTTAGGCTCCCGAGTGTGAGGGAGGCCATTTTCACCCTCTCTTCACACCCCCGAGACCCCAACCAGCAGGTGCATTTTTATGCATCCAGGACGGGGAGGGCTACGCCAACACCTATACAGGTTCGTGGCACCCTCCCTCACCGGGCGCCGAGAGATAGCGCTTCACCGTCCGCAGACCGGCGCCGAGGGCCTCCGCGATCTCCCTCTGCGTCATCCCCTCTTCCCGCAGCCGCAGCGCCTCCTGAGCGGCTGTAGCAGCCTTCCGGGCCCTCACCTGGCCTGACACCTTCCCGGCAGCCGCTGCGAGCTCTCTCCGGCGATCGGGGGACACGAGCGTCCGGAGGCCGGCCTCTCTCTCCTCCTCGGGGGTGATCCCCAACCAGCGCCGGATCGTCTGGGTCCGCATCCGGTAGCGGGGATCGACCCGCCGTCCGCTCCACTCGACGGTCTCCCCCTTCGCCGCCGCCTCGGCCCTCCGGATCACCGTGCCCATGTCGGTGAGGATCTGCTGGGCGCTCCAGGCGCCTCCGGTCGCGATCCGGCCGAGCTCGAGGACCTCCCGCCTCATCCTCGCCGCGGACGCCATCCAGGAGAGCGCCACGCTCGCGACGAAGAGCCAGTGGTCCCTCTGGCTAGGGGGGAGCATCCCCTCCCACCACCGAAGCTCGCGGAGGGCCTTCAGGTCCTCCATGCGCCGGCCCCAGAGATTCGCGGGGGCAGTCAGGTCCCGACCGACTTCGCCCGTGAAGAGCTCCCTCCCTTTCCGGTTCCTCGGCCGCTCCGGCATCGCGGCGATCTCGGCCCGCGTGTACGGCAGGATCGAGTCGGCCAGGTCGTCGAAGCGATGGACCAGGGGGGAAGCCTCGCCGGCGACGGGCGCGATCGCGGTGCCCGATCGGCCGCTGACCGATCCCCAGAGCCGGAAGACGTGGGCCGCATCCGCGGCCGAGACGTCGGCGCCGTAGCCTGCGAAGCGCTCGAGGAGAGCCCGCTGGACCAGGCGCCATCGCGGCAGCGCGACGGGTGGGAGCTCCTCGTGGAGCCACACCACGAGGAGACCCCGGCCCGTGGCGACCTGGTAGCTCGGTAGCAGGAACCCCTGGTCGGCACACTCGAGGAGCACGTCGCCGGCGACGTCGCCAGGCCGGCGGCCGCGGAGGCTCTCGGTCCGGTAGTAATCGAGATCGACCCAGACCGAGCCCACGGTGACGAGGCGGGCGATCCGGCGGCGCGGGAAGAAGCGAGCCTGCGAGAGGTAGACGTCCCGCTGGCCACCAAGATCCGCGACGTGCCGGGAGAGATCGGCCAAGGGGACGAGCTCCTCCCTCCATCGGCCGTCGGCCTGAGCAACGGCTGCGCCCCCGGCCCAGGCGCGGGAGTGGAGGATCCGGACGTGATCGGCCGGGTGGCTGCCGATCTCGACACCTTGTGTGCCTGTCGGGGATCCAGCATTTTGATCTTTCATGGCGACTCGGATCGCTATGACGTGACCTCGGGGAGCGGCGGCTCCGGCGCTGGTCGTAAGGCCCTGATCGTTCCAGCGATCGGGGCCTTCGTTCGTGGATGGTGCTGGGAGTCTACTCCAGCGCCGGACGAGACCACAAGGGAGAGAGAGCGAGGCTCCCGAGAGCAACATCATCGCTCGATCCCTCCGCCTCGCTCAGGCCCTCGCATCGCCGCACGATCGGCCGTCGGCCGCACCACGTGCTCGATCGGGCGGCTGGCCTCCTCGTTGATTGCCCACGGGAGGGGAGAGAGCCTGCGTCTCACACCCTACCGTCACCTGCTGGGTCCGACGTCTCGGCCGCGATCGAGCCGTTGCTGCTCCAGGCGCCTCGGCCACGCCAGAGCCCCAGAATGGGGCGATCTCCGGAGCGGATGGGCTCTAGGGCATCCCCACCGGGTCAGATCCGGGGGCAGGGGCAGAATCGCCCTCTAACCGCGCTCGGAGCGCCGGGGGGGGTCACGCCGCCATCGAGCGGGAGGGGCCAGCCAGCGCCCCCGGGCGGGCCTAGTCGCGTTCGAGGATCGGTTCGGGCCGGGCCAGCCCCGCATCCACGATCCGCGCGCCGCACCTGGCGCGTCCGCCATGGCCGGGGACCCCTGCCACGCTGTCGATCAAGGGGCCGGGCTGGCGATCCCGGCGTTCACGATCCGCCGACTGCCGGCCCGGGTTTTAGCCCGTCCCTCACAACGCAAAGGGAGCTACAATCAACGCAAGGGAGCTACCTTAACGCACCGTCGCATGCTCGATCATCTCGACCAACTTGAGGACGGTCGGCGGGACCGAGTCGCCGACCCGGTAGCGCCCCCCACGACCCGGCTACGTCGCGCGATTCAGGAATCGGTTCGAGCCGCGCCGCATCCTCCCCGCGCCAGCCGCCCCGGTCCCCCGGAAGGGGGTCGATCAGGTGTCGCCGGGCCGGTCCGCATCCTCCAGAGGGGGAGCGCCGGGCTCCCGGATGGCCGCGAGCAACCGCCCCTCCATGGCCACCATATCGGCCCGCAACCGCCCCTCCATGGCCACCCGATCTTCCCGGCCATGGGCTTCCACCCGGTCGATCCGCGCTTCCATGTGGGGGAAGTCGTTCGTCGCCAGCTTGTCCGCCAGCGCCTTCACGTCCGCCCGCACGGAGTCCGCCGCATCCTTCGCCGCCTTCTCCGCCTCCCGTCCGGCCTTCTCCACCGCCCGCGAAACCGTCCGGTCGGACAGCCGCGCCCACGCCCACGCCGCCCCGAGCAATGCGCCGATCACGGCCAGCATCGGGAAAACGTCGGTCCATCCGGGCCAGGTCATCGGGGGTTCGCCTCCGGTCTCGGGGGTTGCCCGTCGAGAGAGCCAGCCACCGGCTCGGCCGCCGCCGCCTGGCCCCCGCCGGGAAGATAGCCCCACCAGGTCGCGCCACACCAACTGCGCCTCCTTCGCCTTGCGGGTTCGCCAGCGGGCCTGTCGGCAATGGTCGGAGCACGTCTTCGCGTCCCGCCACCGCCGAAGGGGCTCCGGGGGCCGCCGCCGCCCGCGCCGCTCCGGGCGCGATGGGCGGTACATCGGCGCGCCACATTGCTCGCAAGTCGGTTCCCACGGCCCATTCTTCGCTTCCCATCGCGCCATCGCCGCAGTAAACCGCGCCTTCATGTCGGCCGGAGGGGCCCCCACGTCGAGAGAGGCTGGCCGAAACCCCATCGCCGCCGCCATCGCCACCGTGAGGGATCGCCGCCCGTCCAGGTCCAGCCCGTCCAGGTCCAGACAGTCGCGACCGTGCTTGTACGAGGGGGAATTCTCGCGCGGCGGGGTCCGGCCGCCATGGAAGCGACAACGGTCCGCATAGGGCCAGTGCCCGAACGGCCCGGTCCAGTCGCGGCCCTTCCGGCGGCTCGGACGGATTCATGCAGGGAGCGACCATCCGCCGGGACAGCCCCCCGCATATCGGCCGGCCGGCGGCTTCCTGCCGCAGCTCGGCCCACTCCTGCCACGAAGAGTATCCCGCCCCCCGGGCCGTGGCGTCATGGCACTCCGTCCACCCTCCCCGGATGGGAGGGATCGCCCGGCTGGCGGCCCTCGATCCACCGGGCCAGGGCCGCCCCGGTCATGGCCGCCCGCCCGCCCCCGGCCACCCTCTCGTTGGACAGTCGCCAACCCCCCCTACCGGTGGGGGTTGGTCTCGATCGACAACGAGGCAGGGTCCCAGTCCGCCTGCCGAGGGGTCGCCGGGGAGCGATCGAGGGTGTCGCGGGGCCGCCCGGTCGAGGGTCGGGCCGCCGGAGGTCGGAGAGTCACCAGGCGGGCTGCCAGCGGTCGCCGGGAGGGTGTTGTGTGTGTCCCGGCGGGGCGCGCCCAAAGGGCCTTCCGCGCCCCCGGCGGGATAGGGGGCGAAGCCCCTAGGCTTCTAGGGGCGAAAACGTCACGGGTCAATCCACCCTAACGTCACGGGTCAATCCACCCTCACGGACGGCCAACGTCACGGGTCAATCCACCCTCACGGACGGCCAACGTCACGGGTCAATCCACCCTCACGGACGGCCAACGTCACGGGTCAATCCACCCTCACGGACGGCCAACGTCACGGGTCAATCCACCCTCACGGACGGCCAACGTCACGGGTCAATCCACCCTCACGGACGGCCAACGTCACGGGTCAATCCACCCTCACGGACGGCCAACGTCACGGGTCAATCCACCCTCACGGACGGCCAACGTCACGGGTCAATCCACCCTCACGGACGGCCAACGTCACGGGTCAATCCACCCTCACGGACGGCCAACGTCACGGGTCAATCCACCCTCACGGACGGCCAACGTCACGGGTCAATCCACCCTCACGGACGGCCAACGTCACGGGTCAATCCACCCTCACGGACGGCCAACGTCACGGGTCAATCCACCCTCACGGACGGCCAACGTCACGGGTCAATCCACCCTCACGGACGGCCAACGTCACGGGTCAATCCACCCTCACGGACGGCCAACGTCACGGGTCAATCCACCCTCACGGACGGCCAACGTCACGGGTCAATCCACCCTCACGGACGGCCAACGTCACGGGTCAATCCACCCTCACGGACGGCCAACGTCACGGGTCAGTGTACCTTGCACCTCTAGGTATCCGTCTTGCCGCCGGGACCGAATATCCGGGGCCGCCCGATGTACTCGCCGAACGGGATCGTCTCCCACCGTCCCGCCTTCGCAGCCGCAGCCGCAGCCGTCAGGCGCTCGGTTGCCCGGACGTAGACGCGGCCATGGGTGAACCGTACTTCGATTGTGTCCGTTGCCGCGTCCAGCGCGCGGTCACCGCCTCCGATGGGCTTCCCGTTGACGTCCACCAGATACCCGGCGGCCGTCATGGCCTCGCGTCGCCGCCGCGCCTTCTCGCGGGTAGCGCCGGTCATGGGTCCATCCGGGACGATCTCGCCCGCGATCCGAAGCCATTCCGCCATCTTGAGCTCATACCACGGGCCGGGTCCGGCCTTACCGCTCGCGGGGATCAGCGCTGCCGCCGTGCCACCGCTGCCACGGGGAAGGGTCCGGGTCAACCAGTATTCGATCCCGGTCACTATGCGGCGCACAGTTGCCCGTCCCGAGTCTCCAGCCATGCGCGAGCGTTGCGCCAGGGCCGATTGCGCGCCGGTCAGGGTCCACCGGCCCTCCCCGCCTTCCGTTCGCTGGCGAGCCCACGCCGGGGGAGCCAGCCACACCTCGCCCGTTTTCGGGTTGGTATCCACGTCGGCCAATCGTACGGGCCAATGCAGGCCACCACGAAGAACCCACACGACCATGAACATGGACGCCCCTACCGCGTTCAGCGCCCGTTGTTTGTCCGCCGCGTTCGGGGGCCGGAACCCGCCCGCGCGCGTCCGAGACAGCAAGTAGGCGAGCTTATCGACGGTCTCGAACCGCAGCCGGGGGCCAAGGTGCGCAACCTCGATCAGGGTCGCCACGTCGTCCGCAACCCAGTGGCCATCCTCCGGTAGCACCGCCCGGTACGCCAGCAGGGGAACGGGCAGGCTCAGGGGGTGCCGCGTGCCGTACCCGCCGAGGCCCTTCAACGTCGGTTGAACGTCCTCGCCCGCGTTAGCGGTCTTGTATACCCACGCCTGCTTTCGCGCCCGCCTTTGTCTCTCGGGGTCCATGCCTTGCACGAAGTCCATCCGGTCCACGAGGGCGGTTACGGGTTCGCCATCGATGGCCACCGCCGCCACCGTGCCTTCCTTGCGCCATGCCGTTCGTATCACGTCGCTCACTTCATAGGCGCGCCGGGTCAGTCCCACCACGACCCTTACTTTCGCGTTGCCGGGGTCGACCATCCACGCCCGGACTATCGGGGCCAGCGGGAAAGCAGGGCATCCGTCCGGGTCGCGATCCTGCGTCACCAGCCATGCGCGGGCCAGCGCCACAGCCCCCACCATGGTTATGAACCGCGATCCGTCCCTCGCGATTTCGCCCGGCATTGTCGCGAGAAGTCGCTTGTCATACTGCCAAAAGTCGCAGACTCTGATTAGAGACTCCCCCGCATCCGGCGCGACGATTCGCGCCAGCGCCCGCAGCTGCTCCGCCGCCTCTATGCGCGCCGCCTCCGGGCATTCGGGATGCCATTCGGCCAGCTCCTCGGGGGTGAGGGGGGCGCCCTCGCCGTCCACCGCCCGCCACGTCGCCGCGATCACGTCCGCATTCGTTCCGGCGGCCTCAAGCGCCGCCCGGAACGCGCTCACACTTCCCCCGGAGCCGCGAACGATTCCCCACCTTTCGGTTTCGCCGCGCCATTCCCGGACGTGTCCGGCTTCCACTGCCACCCGGCCCGGTCGGAGCCGATCCGCTCCTGGTATTCCGTCCATCTGGCGGGCCCGTAATTGGCGGCTAGGCACTTGATCCGGGGAGGCAGGCCCTCTTCCTTGTTTGCCGGGAGCATCCCGAGTACTCCCCGCGCCCCGTCTGTCCATGCCGCCGCCCCGCTCGCCATATCCGCCGTTTGGCCTGTCTCCTTCCGTGCGGCCTTGTTGGAATGGTGCACCAGCAAGACAGCAGCGCCGCGCTCAGCCGCCGCCGATCCCAATGCAGACAGGAAGGCCTGCACCGGAACCGCCGCGTTGGGTTCCCCCGCGAATGCCTTGAGCGCCGGATCCACGATCACAAGCGCGTCGCCGTCTGGAGCCCATTCGTCCACCGCCAGCCACAAGCGGTCGAAGGCGGCCGAAGGTCGGGGCAGGGCGTTCGTGAGTGCTTGGCCGAAGTCGTTGGACGGGGGGGCGAAGATGGGACCATGGGGCCGCATATCGAGCACATGGACGCCATCCAGGGCCGCCTGGAGCGCGTCCACGCTGGGAACCTCGACAGCGTTGCTCCCGGCGCGCCAGACGCCGAAGGTGTCGCCACCCGTTGTCTTGCGCGCATGGCGGGCCAACCCCGCCGCTCGCATCCCGAGCACCGCCGCCCGGTCCTCCCACGTCGCGATGATGGCCTGACCGGGCCGAACGTCGATGCCGCAGGACGTTCCCCATTCGGCCCCCGACTGCATGGCGGCAACCCCCGCCATGGCGAGTTGCAGTGCAACCGTGCTCTTGCCGCTCTTGCCCTCGCCCGTGAGCAGGCAGGTTTCCCCCTCGACTAGTACCGCGCCGGTTCCGTATCGTCGCTTGAGCACGGGAGGGGGAAGCGGGAGCTTTGCCGCCTCGAACAGGGTCACGCCGGGAAGGGGGGACCGCGCTTCCTTCGCGTTCAGCCGCGTTCGGAGCCCGTCGAGCGTGAGCGCCTCGGGGGGGTCTTGCGCCTCCACTTTTGCCGCCCGCGTCGCGTCGTTGTGTGCGATGGCGGCCAGTTCGCGCCGGGCCGCGTCGATCAGGCCCGCGTCGATCAGGCCCGCGACGTGCTCCAGTGCCTCCCGGCGCTTTTCGGACCATTCCGCGTCTCCCTCGGGGTCGTCATCCGGGAAGGGGTCGTATGCTGGCATGGGTCAATCCTCGAGCACGGGGGGAGGGGGCCACCGCCACGGCGGCTCGTCGAAGGGTCCGGCCAGCTTCGCCGGGTCGGCTCCATCGGGCATGGCCGCGATCCGGGCCGCTATCCCGAGCTTCCGGAGCGTCCGGGCCGCCTCCCGCGCCTTCGGGAGCGCCTCCGGATCGTCGCCATCGGGCCAGAGTCTCACGGGGAGTCCGATCCGGGCCAGCGGATCGGCCAGCTTGTCGAAGTGCTTGCCTCCCGCGATTACAACCGCGCCGGATTCACGGGCCGCCACGGCCAGGCCATCCGCCACGCCTTCCACGACGTGGCCGCGGTCCGCCTTCGGGAGGGGGTCGCCGATCAGGCAGACGCCCTTCATGCGCCCATGGGAGCGCTTGTTGAGCCCGCCGCGATCCTTGGCCGGGAGTCCGTCCCGGCCCACGTGGACCAACTGGACGCCCGGCGGGGCCGGGAGTGCGGGGGCCGCATCGGCCCATGACCCGAGCGGGGCGAAGAGCGCGACGATGGAGCCGCCCCGGTCCCGAGCCGGGAGCCATCGGAGCGAGTCCGGCCACGCATCGCCGGGCCGCCACAGATTACGGCGCGCGGCCCATTGCCGCGCCGGGTGTCCGGGGTCGGTCGGGATCGGTTCGGAGAGCCGCCAGTGACGCGCCGCCTTGCGCTCTCTCGCCTCCCGCCGGGAGGGGGCGGCAGGGTCGCCTACGGGCTCCTGGGCCGTCAGGGGTGATCCTCGCGGCTCCGGAGGGGATTCCCGCCGATCCTCCCGCCAGTGCTCCGGGTCCGAATGCTGGCCGCGGTGGACACTCCCCGAGCGGGAGTCATCGGCGGGAGCGTCGCCCGTGAGCCACCGGATCACGTCCGGCCCGTTGCAGCCCGCGTTGCAGCCCGCGACCACCTTCCCGCTTCCGGAGCGCCGCGCCCATGCTCGGTCGCGCTCCCCTCCGCACTGGCAGGGGCCGCGCCGTTCGCCCTTCCGGGTCCGCTTCCACCCCGAGCGCCCGGCGGCCGCCCGCCGAACGGCCTCCCACGTCCAGTCCGGAGCTCGGGTCATGGCCGGGGCGGTCCGTCGGGGCGGGGCGGGATTCCCGGAGGGAGCCGGGCCAGGGGTTCGGGGAGACGGGCCAGCCAGCGTTCCGGGGCCGTCACGGGGCCTGTCACAGCCACGCGCCGAATTCGTCCCATGACGGCTGGCGGTCGCCCCGCTCGTTGACGCCCCGGAGCCCCTCGTCTATCCGGTCTTCAACGTGCTTGAAGTCGTTTTCCTTGAGCCGGACGTACAGCCATTCGGTGGCCTCCCGCGCCGCTTCCCGCATCCACGGGCGGAACATCCGCCCCAGCGCCCACACCCCCCCCAGCGCCATCGCGAGAAATCCCGCCACCGTCGCCAGCAACGGGACTACCTCGTTCCATGTCGGCCAGTCCATGCGCGCCGCCTCCCCTCGAAAGAACCCCGCGCCGGAACCCCAGGCCCGCCCGCCGAAGCCCGCGAGAAGGCCCGAGGACAGTCCCGCGAGCCGGGGACTCACCTGTCCCACGGCCATTCGATCACGTCGTCCTCTAGGCTGAAGCCCTCCCACGGGCCGGGGGCTGTCGCGGGGGGATCCTGAGAGTGAAAATCCGGGTCGTATTGCCCGTTCCGGCATGCGGGAGGGGTGTTCCATCCCTCGGGATCCAGCTTACGGCCGGGGATCGTGGCGGGGTCGTAGACGTAGCCCTCTTGGAGGGACGCCATTGACAGTTCCGTCACCTCGCTTTGGTGGCTAACAGAGGCCATCATCACGCCGAGAATGCCCACGCAAGAGCCCCAGTGGGAGTGTCCGTTCAACGGGATCTTCGGGGTCGTCGCCGGGAAGTCCGTCCCACCCATTCGGTCGAACGCGGCGATGGCTACCGGGTCGGTGAAGTAGACGCGGCGATGTGGCGGGCGTTCGTTCCAAGGCTTGTCTAGGGGCGGTAGTATCTGTTTCCACTGAGCCCACTTACCGCCTGTGCCGATCCCGAGTACGTGGCCGATCTCGTGCAACGCTACCTTATGCAGATACGCCTGATGGTTATACACATAGCTGGCATCTTCATGTGTCCACGGAACATCAGATACCCTACCATTCCACCCAATCCTCCCCGCTGGGGCCATGGGGGCATCCGACGTGCCTCCCGGATCGATCGGACCTGCCCACGCTAAGGGCCCTGAAATGGGCTCCTCCTCATTGACATAGACATACAAGTGCAGGCCAGGTGCCAACACGTCGCCGGCCTCAAATACTACTTCACTCAAGTTTCCCGGAAGGCGGATCCTGCGCTCGACTATAAATGGTGCAGCTTCTGTCGGGGCCAGTATCCGGCCCCAATGTGCGGCGGCCGATTCCATTGCCCGCCGGATAAAACTCGGGACATCTCCAACGAAGTTCACGTGGATGGGGTAGAGAGACTTCGGTGACGGTAGCACTACAGTGATTTCGGCGCTTCCGGCGCCTACCCCTGCCGCGTCCACGTCGATACCCCGTGCAGTGGCCGTGATAGTCGCTGTGCCCTCGGAGAGGCCCTGCGGGATGTTGTAATCAATGAGTGACTCAATCTCTAACCTACCTGTGCGACCCCCACTGCGCTTAGCCACTGCTACCACCGCCGGGTTATCCGACGACCAATCAAACCAGACACGACCTAAAGAGACCTCAGTGTAGACTCTCCCAGATGCCCGGATCGTTACGGTCCCCACTCTCGCCTGAGACACCGTATGCCCGTTCGCATCGAGCGGCTCCGCAGTCAGCCTCCCGTATCCGTTGCCCCAAATCGTATCGGCCGCTGCCGTCACGACAACTTCCGCGACGGCTTGGCGTACTTCAACGGGCCACCTGTGTTCGGCTACCGGGCCAGACGTCGCAACAACCCCGGTCGGGACAGTGGCACTTGTGCTCGTCACGGTATACTGGGAGTTGCTCACCGCCGTCGCCACGCCCGTTGAATCCACCGTCACGACCGTAGTATCCTCACTCGCCCAAGCGAAGACGGCTCCGGGCATGGCTTGCCCGTTTCCGCTGCGGGCGACTGCCTCCAGTTGCACGGTTTCGCCTAAGGACGTCAACACGACGCGGCCCGCCGAGCGCGGTTCGATGGATGCCGGATGCGTTACCACGACCCGCAACCGTCCGACCGCCGTGCCAGCCGTCGCGGTGACTTCGGCCGATCCAAGGCTTGCCGCCGCCGCCAGCCCCGTTGAATCCACCGCCACTACCGCCGGGTCCGAGCTCGCCCAGGCGAAGACGGCTCCGGAGACCGTATGCCCGTTCGCGTCGCGGGCCGTCGCCGTCAACTGGATGCTTGCTTCGGGCGCCAGGCTCACCTCGCCGGGGCGAAGGCCATCCAACGCCACCACCGCCGGAACCGGCGGGGCGGAGGGACCGGAGGCTCCCGGTGACGTCGGCGGCTCGGACGCGCACGAAACCGCGAGCAGGATCAGGGATACGGAGGCCCGTGCCCATGGCGAGCAGGGATAGGGCCTTCCACAGGCCCCTCACTTCGAGCCCTCCCGTTCCCGCCGCTGCGGGGCGGCCTCAAGGTCCCGCCGGATCATGGGGCCGCAGGTAATCCGCCGGGGGCATCTCCGCATCGCTGGCGGCCTCCTCGATGGCTTCCCGCGTCCCTTTCGGACACGCGATCCCGAGCCTGTCCGGGAGCCGCACCGCCCGGCTTGCCCGCCGTCCAAATGCGCACGCGCGCGCGAGGACGAAGCGTCGTCAGTCTGTCCCATCATTCCTCCCTCCGTCAGAGTGGGTCGATCCGCACGATACCGTTGCGCATGGCACAGACGTTACTACGTGGGGAGAGAGACTGCGTCTCACGCCCTCCCGTCATCTGCTGAACCCGTCGCCTCGTCCGCGATCCCGCTCGCGCCACTTAGCTCGCGCCGCCGCCCGCGCTGCCCGCCTCTCCTGCTCCGCTTGCGCTGTTGCCCTCTCGGCGGCCCGGCGGGCCGCCACCTCCGCCTGCGCCTGCTTCTGCCTCTCGACCCCCGCCTCTCCCTCGGTCTCCCGCACCTGATCCCACCGGGCCTCGTCCGCGTACTCGCGCAGCCGCTCGAAGCGCTCCCAATCGCCATCGCCATAGGGCGCGCCATAGGGTCCCCACCCGCCTCTCGCATCCGGCGCCGCCCGCTCCGCCCGTCCCTCCGATCCCTCCAGCCGCTCCCGGTAGTATTTCCCCCGCTGCCGCTCGATCTCCCGCGCCGCCGCGCCATGCCCGGCCGCGACCTAGGCGCGCTCGACCCTGTGGACCCCCGCCAACGCCGCCCGCGCCCTCCGGAGCAACTCCGGACGCCCCCGGAGGTAGGCCCCGAGCTCCTTCCATCGGCCCCCGGCCTGCTTCCACTGCTTCGCTCGCCCCCTCACCCCCCGCCAGCTTTTCTCCAGCTGCTCACGCTGCTGGCCCTGCCGGGCGTAGACCTCCGACCACTCCCGCCCGCTCCGGTGCCCTAGCTCCTCGAGGTCCACCCGGCGGATCCATTGCGACTGCTCCCACTCCATCCGGACCTCGGCCCGCTGCCATGCCACCTTTCGCCGTTGCACCTCGGGCTCCGTCACGGGCACGGGCGGGATCGGTCTCGGCCGAGGCTCCCGCTCCGGGTTCATCCGCTCGCGCCGGTACCGCCCCGTGGGAAGCGATCCCCGATGACGCACCCACTCACCACGTCGCCGCTCCGCGTTGTTCTTGACCCGCTTCTCGCACCGGATCCGGCCCTGCCGGCGTTCGTAGTCCTCGGCCCACTTCGAGAGCGTCACCCGGTCCCGGACCAGGTTCGCCGCCTTCCCGGTCTCCATCGAGACCCGGTTGACCAGGACGTGGACATGCGCGTGGGCCCTGTCGTTGTGAGCCACGATCAGCACCTGGTGCTTCTCGAGCCCGAGGGCCTTCATGCTCTCGTCCACGGCCCGGCTCATCTCCTGCCGGCCCGGCGTCTCGTCCTTGGCCCAGTTGAGCGTGAAGTGGTAGGCCGGCTTCTGGAGCTTACGGCCGGTCAGCGGCACCCCGGCCAGGCGCTTGAGCTCGGTGGCCGATTCCGCGGTCGCCGCCATCACCGCGGCCGCCCGGTCTGCCCGGCTCGTCGGGAGGTTCCGGGTGTCGGTCCACTCCACCCGCTCGGCCGTCTCCGGCCGGGGCTCGCCTTCCTCGGCCCGGTCATGGAGGCAGTACGCCGCCGATCCGGTGAACGAGGCCACGGAGCCAAGCACCTTGGCGATCATCAGACTTCGCCAACCAGGAGCGCCGCCGCGAGCTCGCCGATGCGCTCGACGGCCTCCCGGGTCCCGGCCGGAGCCGCGGTCGCTCCGGTGTTCAGGGCCCGGGCGACCTGGTTCAGGTTCACGCCGATCCGGGTGAGCTCCACCCGCTCGATCGCCGCCAGTCGGCGCTCGGTCGTGACGCGCACCGGCTGGCCGAGCGACCGGCTCCGCATGTAGGCGGCCATGCTCATGCGGACCCCAGCGGCTCGCTCGGCGAGCTCGGCCGCCTGGGCTTCCGTGACGCGCACGCCAATCGTGCGCGTCCGGCGCTCCCCGGCGTCCAGACGGGGACGGGCCATGCGATCACCTCCGGGTGAGAGCAGGCAGGGGGTACGGGGGCAAAGCCACCGGCCAGAGGACGTCTCTCTCCTTCTGTGGTCTGGTTGGTGCTGGCTCGCGGTTCTGCTGTTCAGGGAGAGCGGTCCGGCGGCTTCAGACAACCGAGCCGACCGCTCCCCCCTCCCTCCTCCTCGGCTACGATCACCCAGCCGTTCCGCCCGTCCTGGTCGGTCGGCCGCCTCCGGAGATCGGGGCGCTGAGGGCCCCGATCTCCCTGCCTACCGGTCGAGATGTTGTGTTTTTGCCTGTAGGGATCTGGTGATTCGGGCGCTAGCCCGAAGGGGGCTTGGGGTGTTTGAGACGACCACGGCGGGGGGTGGACGGTGGAGAGGGAGGGAGGGGGGGGTCGGCGCTCACAGGGGCTGTCACGGGCCGCCATGGTCGATCCGTGGTCAGTGCCCGGCAGGTCTGTAGTCCGTGCCCCGGTGGTCTGTGATCCGCCCGGATGGAAGAGGTGATCGACTTCCTCCTGTCTGTTCTGACCTTCGCGTTCTTGGCGGCGATCGCGTTCATCCTCGCCCGTCGATGGCTGACGCGAAGGACAGGCGATGGCTGGCCTTCGGCACCGGGGACAAGGGGCACCGGCTGAGGGCCGACCAGAACGCCGCGTGGGAGAACCTGCCGGGTGTCGAGATCGTGAGCCGGACAGCCACCACCAGCGCGATGTCGGTGCCCGGTGTCAGGCGGATGCCGGTCCCTGATTGATTATGATAATTGCACTTATCACAGCCAATCGGATGGCCGGACACAGGTGGGATCCGCACTCGAAGGGCACGCCGAGGGGCAGGGGGACCTGGCCGTCCGGGAGACGGCCCGCGAGCTCGCCGACGCTTCGGTCAGCGCGAACACCCGGCGCGCCTACGAGGGCGCGCTCCGCCGCCTCCGGGACTGGCTCACCGGGCGCCCGCTCGATGACGCCACCCTCGCCGAGTACCTGGCCGCCGTCCGGTTCTACGCGAAGCTCGGGGGCCAGCCGACTCCCGCCCTTGACAGTCTCTGAGATATGGAAGAGCCTCCTTGGTCTTTTTTCCCCGCCGCTTGGGCTTACGCGGCACATTCCAACCAGGAGTTTGAGGAATTTTCGTATGCGCTCTCGTTTGGCAATTGTATCCCGTGACATCAGGAACCTAGGGCAACCAGTCAGTGGACCAGCGCAGCTGCTACTAGTGTGGGCTATTCTATTCACTCTGGTAGCGGTGGCATGTGACCGACTGGAGACACCAACGGATCCGGTCTCGACAGACTCGACCCCACCCCCAGTCGCCGCCTCCCCAGTACGCGTTTCGCGGGACCAAGAACAGGCGATAGCTGAAAAGGTCGGCGCGGTCATAGCCGCTGCCCTTCAAGACCCACAGGTGAGGGAAGACCTGTACTACGCCATTTCTCGTTCGACCCATCACGAGGGCAAGATCGAACTCGGCACACTCCTCGAGAAACCGATTGGCAAGCGCCTAGAGACCGCGGCTATGCTGGCCCTAGAACAGGACGTAAGCCAGCTACTTGCGGCACTTCCATCGCTCGAGCTCTATCTTCCCGTCGATGAACACCGAAGGGCCTGGTTCGGCGGCGATCCTATCCGTGTTGCAGTCGGAGTCCACGAGGAGGACGGGATTCTACGTGCGTTCTCAGCAGACGGCACATCCGAATTACTAGATACGGACACCCCGCCGTCCGATCCTATCCTAGTGGTGACCAAATCGGAAACCGATTTCTCGCAGATCTCCTTTCCCGACGACCGAGGGATACCAGCCCGGACATCGTCCATGATAACGGGAAGTGAAATCGTCTTTGGAGATAGCTGTGCTACTTACCAGGTCGCAGATACTATCCCCGGCCTTTATATGTTCTGCAACGAGATCTATGATGACCATGATCTCCACGAGCCTTTCTACCGAGGCGATCCAGAGATCGAAGTCCATTTTTTCCATGAAGCCGACAGCGTTTACGCCGACTTCAGTTCGTACTGCGTAGGGCCCAGTTCGGCTTCATCCCTCTTGACGACCGAGACGGAATCCTTCCACCAAACTGACAATTTTTGGAAAGGAGAAGTCCGGCTGATACCAACGTCAGCGTCGAATGGGGAGCAATTCCTGGCCACGGTATACGAAGATGACGGCATGGGGCCATGCCAGGTTGAGACGACAACATTCTCCGTCCCTCCACCGGATGCACCACCGACAGATAGTTCGGGGCTGCCCCTCGAAGAGATTCAAGTGGATTCGAGCATAGTCCGGTTCGAGCACAATCTCGATCTCGGTAACAGCCCATGGGCAGTTGGGGTGGCTGCGGCCTACAACACCGTTGTCTTGAGATCGATTCCTGATTCCTCCTATCAGTTCCAGGCCCAAACCATTTACAATCTTCTAGAGAATTGGAGTCGAGGATTAGATGAGGACGACTTCGTGGGCCTCATGATACATGCTTCGGCGAACGGCGTGAGTGGTCTTGGGTGGGGAAACTTTGCTATCGTAGATGCATCCGACAACGTGATCGGTCGTTCCCGTATTTTCGACCGATACCCGGACTGGGCACCTCGGCGCCCACCACTACGAGTGGCCATCACAGGGCCTTCCGAGATTCATGGAGATTCCGGGGATTGCACATGGAGAGCTGTAACAATATCTGGAAGCCCACCTTATAGCTACCAGTGGAAGAAGGATGGTGTAGCAGTAAGCACCACTGAGTCTTTGTACACTTCTGTAGAGGGCTCCGATTTCGTGATCGAAATCACGGTAACAGACGACGACAGTGATACCTACAGCGACAGCTTATCCGTTGCTGTAAGTTCATCTTACGAAAGTTGTTAATTGATGCGATTTCGGGTTGTATATAATACCATGGGAACCTCTCTGGTCCTCCTGCCCTGTGTCGTTGTTGGAGCGGAAGCCCAGTACCTTCCTTTGATTTTCTCAGAGGAGCCTAAGTGGGCCGTATCAGCTGTATACCAGGTGATGACCGAGCCGCCATCACTCTTTGATCCGCCCAAACCCGATGTTGAGCTACAGGGTATTCGTCTCCGGCATAACCTGATGGACAAACTGGGCGTGGAGGCCACGGCTACCCGGTTCGTTGGTGCGGGACGTCAATACGGCAAAGGCCTCGCGCATTATGGAGTGTCGTTGTATCACACCTTAGTGCCGACGAGTGAAGGGCGCCGGTTTGCAGTCGGCTATGAGATTGGCATGACCGAGTTCGAGAGATTCGAAGTCGCTCCCAGCTTTCATAGTCAGCTCTGGGGGATTCTACGGATGCTCGGGGGTCCTGACCGGAGTCTGAGCATGGGTCTGCGAGGCGGAGGGTGGTACAATAGGCAGACTAGAGGTGGGCAACATTCGAACGTCGGTCTAGCCTTAGGTCTGATGGCGATCTTTGACTATTTCTACGTCCGAACGGAGTGGGAAAGCTCGATGAACGGGGCCTTCGATTATCGAGAAGTCTATACCATCGAGGCGGGTATCAGGCGGTAAGGAATGTCGCTAAGGGCCTCAGCCAGCCGCTCAGCGGCTGGGGCCAGAGTCCCGTTCGGACCGGACCACGGTGCTGCGGCCTATCGTGCGACGGGAACCGCGAGGGCACCAGCGGCTGGCTTGCCCTCTCCCAGGCCCGCTTCCGTTCCTCGTAAGCCTGCTCTCCGCAGATCTCCCGCACCTGCTCCAGCCGCTCCAGAACTGCGAAGCTCCGGAGTTTCCAGTGATCGATAGGGGGATCGTAGCGAATATGGACGCCCCAACCGCCCGCCCTCGCCGCCACCTCGGCCCGCCGCCAGGCCACCCGCTCCCCGCGTCCGCGCCTCGCGTTGTTGATGACTCTCCTCAAGCACCGGATCTGCCCCTGCCCCTGTTCGTAACCTTCCGCCTGCTTCGAGAGCCGCAGCAGGCTGCGGCTTAACCCCACCGCCTTTCCGCTCTCCGCATCGACGCCGGTTCACGATCACATGCACGTGCGGGTGTCCGTCACGGTGCGCCACGATCAGTGCCTAGTGCTTCTCCAGTCCCAGCGCCTTCAGGCTCTCCTCCACCGCCCGGCTCATCTCCTGCCGCTCCGGAGCCTCATCCCTGGCCCAGCTCAGCGAGTAGTGGCACACCGGCTTCTCCAGCTTCCGGCCGCGTACCGACCCACCTGTCAGGCGTTTGGGCTCCGGAGCCGCCTCCGCGGTGGCCGTCATCACCGCGGCCGCCCGGTCTCCCCGGCTCCCGCTGGTCGTGCAGGCAGTACGCGGCGACGCCGGCGAACGAGCGGCCGACGCCCGGTCACCTCGACGACCATCAGCCCGCCTCCCCGGCCAGGAGCGCCGCCACGAGTTCGCCGACCCGCTCGACCGCCTCCTGGTCGGAGCGGACGCTCCCGAGTGCAGCGCCCGGAACGGTGGCCGCCTATCTGGCCGACCGCGCCGCGATCCGGGCCAACCATCGGGGCTCGGGCTGTCCGTCCCCGACGGACCATCCGGGGGTCGCCCGCGTGATGCGGGGCCTCTCGCGCCAGCGGGCCGGGGAGGGGAGGCGGCAGGCCGCGGGGCTCACCGGCGAAGGGCTGGCCGCGATCCGCGCGACGGCCGCGATCCCGCGCGTCGGGCCTTCTGGCCGCACCGAGTCACCCGAGCAGGCGCGCCGCCGGGGAGCCCGTGGATTTCGCGCTCGGGGCCAGCATACGGGACGCCATGCTCCGGCGCTCCGAAGCGGCCGCCCTCACTTGGGGAGACCTCGAGTTTCGGCCCGACGGGACCGGGTGACTCACGATCCGCCGCTCGAAGACCGATCAGGACGGGGAGGGAGCCGTCCAGTACCTCGGCAAGGCCCCGCGTCGGCCCTCCGGGCGATCCGTCCCGTGTCGCCGGACCCGGGCCGCCAGCGTTTTCGGGATCACCGGGCGCTCCGTCTCCCGCCGCCTCGCCGCCATGGCAAGGGCCACCGGGCTCGAAGGCGCGTTCTCGGGACACTCGGGACGGGTCGGCATGGCCCGCGACCTCGTCGCCGGGGGAGCGTAGCCGGGGACGCGGGGCCGTCGCCAGCTACTACGGGCGGTGACGGACGCCGGAGCCGGGCGGTTCGTCTCTGTCATGGGGGGGGCATCGACCACACGAAAGTACACACGAAGCAGGAACGCCAGTGACCTGCGGAAATCGTGCCTGGTTTGGGATAAACTAGACGGGGGATTCCGGGGACTTCCGGGCCCGCCTCGCCGCCCCCCAGAGTGTACGGACTGGGAACCCCTACGCCCCCCCCCGCGGCGCGCAGGATCGCGCGCGGTGCCATACCAACCGGCGCGCCCGTGACGGCCTTCGCGGCTCCCGGAGGGTTGTCGTTATGGCACCGGCGGCGCGGGCTTCATACGGGGGGACCGTGGGGGTTCCCGGGCCCACACACTTGCCCGGCCCCTGACCACTCCCAAAAGAAACCACGTTCGCGGCTCCGGTGCGCCCCACAGGCCTCCCTTGCGCGGGGGGTCAGCCGGGAGGCGGCGAATCCTCCGTAGCGGGCGCTCCGGGGGCCCGCACCGCCGCCAGTATCCGGGCCTCCATGGCCACCCGGTCCTCCCGCGCCCGAGCCTCCATGCGGTCCAGACGTTCGGAGACGCCCCGGAGTCCCTCGCCGATCCGATCTTCGACGTGCTTGAAGTCGTTTTCCTTGAGCCGGGAGTACAGCGAGTCGGCGGCATCCCGCGCCGCGTCCTTCGCTTCCTCCCCGGCCTTCTCAACCGCTCGCGAAACCGTCCGGTCGGACAACCGCGCCCACGCCCACGCCGCCCCGAGCAGTGCGGCAATCACGGTCAGCACCGGGAGAACGTCGGTCCATCCGGGCCAGGTCATCGGGTCAGTATCCGGGTTCGAGGGGGCGAACTCACAACGGTATCCCCACGGCGCGCCGCCGCGCTAATGCGCCACCCCCGCAGGGCCGGGCTGCTCATTCGTCCACAGGCAGCCCCGGATCCGGATCCTCGACGCTGACCCTGCACTGCCTCTACCCCTCCTCCTCGAGCACCCGGCCTCAAGCGGGCCCGCCGACCGCGGGATCACACGTGCCCTCGACCCCTCCTCGAGCGCGTCCCTCCCATCGAACTCATGGGCTGTCCGCGGGAAGTCGAGCTCATGGGCCTGTGTCGAGCTCATGGGGATATGCTCTGACCCGAGTCCGCATCCCCAGCCTCGAGCGCGTCGAGAATCGCCCCTGAGCGCGTTCGGGGGTCGGGAGCACTCAGGGCAGGGTCCAGCCCTCCGCGAGCTCCTCTTGGGGAACGTCCTCGTCCAGCCAGTCCCGCAACGGTCGCTGTGCCATCCGGCCTCCTCGTTGATTGCCCACAGGGAGGGGAGAGATATTGCGTCTCACGCCCTCCTGTCACCTGCTGAACCCGTCGCCTCGTCCGCGATCCCGCTGCTCCCGCTCGCACCACTTCGCTCGCGCCGCCTCCAGCGGGGCCGCTGCCCGCCTCTCCTGTTCCGCTTGCGCTGTCGCCCTCTCGGCGGCCCGGTGCTCCGCCCGGGCCGCCACCTCCGCCTGCGCCTGCTTCTGCCTCGCGAACGCCGCCTCTCCCTCGGTCTCCCGCACCTGATCCCACCGGGCCTCGTCCGCGTACTCGCGCAGCCGCTCGAAGCACTCCCAATCGCCATCGCCATAGGGCGCGCCATAGGGTCCCCACCCGCCTCTCGCATCCGGCGCCGCCCGCTCCGCCCGCCCCTCCGATCCCTCCAGCCGCTCCCGGTAGTATTTCCCCCGCTGCCGCTCGATCTCCCGCGCCGCCGCGCCGTGTCCGGCCGCGACCTGGGCCCGCTCGGCCCTGTGCGCTGCCTGCAGCGCCGCCCGCGCCCTCCGGAGCAACTCCGGACGCCCCCGGAGGTAGGCCCCGAGCTCCTTCCATCGGCCCCCGGCCTGCTTCCACTGCTTCGCTCGCCCCCTCACCCCCCGCCAGCTTTTCTCCAGCTGCTCACGCTGCTGGCCCTGCCGGGCGTAGACCTCCGACCACTCCCGCCCGCTCCGGTGCCCTAGCTCCTCGAGGTCCACCCGGCGGATCCATTGCGACTGCTCCCACTCCATCCGGACCTCGGCCCGCTGCCATGCCACCTTTCGCCGTTGCACCTCGGGCTCCGTCACGGGCACGGGCGGGATCGGTCTCGGCCGAGGCTCCCGCTCCGGGTTCATCCGCTCGCGCCGGTACCGCCCCGTGGGAAGCGATCCCCGATGACGCACCCACTCACCACGTCGCCGCTCCGCGTTGTTCTTGACCCGCTTCTCGCACCGGATCCGGCCCTGCCGGCGTTCGTAGTCCTCGGCCCACTTCGAGAGCGTCACCCGGTCCCGGACCAGGTTCGCCGCCTTCCCGGTCTCCATCGAGACCCGGTTGACCAGGACGTGGACATGCGCGTGGGCCCTGTCGTTGTGAGCCACGATCAGCGCCTGGTGCTTCTCGAGCCCGAGGGCCTTCATGCTCTCGTCCACGGCCCGGCTCATCTCCTGCCGGCCCGGCGTCTCGTCCTTGGCCCAGTTGAGCGTGAAGTGGTAGGCCGGCTTCTGGAGCTTACGGCCGGTCAGCGGCACCCCGGCCAGGCGCTTGAGCTCGGTGGCCGATTCCGCGGTCGCCGCCATCACCGCGGCCGCCCGGTCTGCCCGGCTCGTCGGGAGGTTCCGGGTGTCGGTCCACTCCACCCGCTCGGCCGTCTCCGGCCGGGGCTCGCCTTCCTCGGCCCGGTCATGGAGGCAGTACGCCGCCGATCCGGTGAACGAGGCCACGGAGCCAAGCACCTTGGCGATCATCAGACTTCGCCAACCAGGAGCGCCGCCGCGAGCTCGCCGACGCGCTCGACGGCCTCCCGGGTCCCGGCCGGAGCCGCGGTCGCTCCGGTGTTCAGGGCCCGGGCGACCTGGTTCAGGTTCACGCCGATCCGGGTGAGCTCCACCCGCTCGATCGCCGCCAGTCGGCGCTCGGTCGTGACGCGCACCGGCTGGCCGAGCGACCGGCTCCGCATGTAGGCGGCCATGCTCATGCGGGCCCCAGCGGCTCGCTCGGCGAGCTCGGCCGCCTGGGCTTCCGTGACGCGCACGCCAATCGTGCGCGTCCGGCGCTCCCCGGCGTCCAGACGGGGACGGGCCATGCGATCACCTCCGGGTGAGAGCAGGCAGGGGGGTACGGGGGCACACGCCCCTGTCCAGAGGGTTATTGCGAAGCAACAACCTAACTGGCTTACTCCACCTGCTGTAGATGTACCTCCGGTACGCATTGTGGTGCCTGGTCGGTGGCCCGGCAAGGGTCCGGTCGCTGTCTGCTATCAGGAGGGGGGTTCGGATGCCCTAGACCCCATCCGCTCCGGAGATCGCCGATCTCCGGAGCGGATGGGTGGCTCGTTTTCAGCTGTCAGGATCGGTACAGCGGAGTTTCGGCCAACCAAGGGCCTCGAAGGACATCTTGGTCGGTCAGCCGCTCCAGAGATCGGGGCCCTGGGGGCCTCTCTCTCTCCCGTGTGTTGGCTTCGTGGCCGGTCGGGTTGTGGGTTGGGAAGACCGAAGCACCGTTACGCCAGCATCAGACGCTCACCCTTGGGTTCCGGTATTGGATCGCCAAACTCTCTCGCGGTATCAATCCAGAGTCCCATCGCTTCATTGACATTCCTGAGAGCGGAGTCCTGCGTGTCTCCATGAGCCATACAGCCAGGAAGCTCTGGAACTTCGGCCACGAAAGCACTGTCTGCGTTGCTCCAATAGAGAATGATCTCGTACTTATGCATCACTCGTCCTCCCCCAGTTTGTGATTCAGGATCACTCGACGGTTGTGGGGGTGCGGCCGTCGGGTAACGCCCGGTCGCTAGGTAACCGAGTGCGCCGCGATGTACGCCCGGAAGCGGGGCGCGGATACCACCCCGAGCTGCGCGAGCTCGCGCAGCTCGATCACCGGGCCATGGCCCGAACCGGGGGGAAGCTCCACGTCGATCAACACACCAGGTCGTCCAACCCTGCGCCGTCCCCTGCTCCCCTCGCTAGGCGGAAGGGCACCCACCCGTCCACGGTCCGGCCTCCTGCTCGGGGGCTTCTTGGACAGTTTAGACCACCATCGGGAGGA
>CBDHFO010000008.1:0-21998 GCA_965262645.1 Candidatus Marinacidobacterium sp. | reverse complement strand
CCAGGCCCACGCCCCAGCGGTCTCCCCGAGGTCCGGAACGTGGAGGAGGGATCGAGCGGTGAGGGTATGGCCCGAGGCTCTCTCCACTCCTCGTGGGCCGACACCGAGGCGGGGGCTAGATTTCCTGAGTCGGACCCCGACTCTTCATTCCGGCCGGAAAGGCCCGCTGAGCATGGCTCCATCCTCGAGCTCGCCGGGGGTTGCCCCCGGATCTGCCCCGGTTTCGGGTGGCCCTGAGCCCATCCGGGCCAGCGATCACCGCGCTGATGGGCTCTGAAGGCCTCGTGTCGGACGTCTTGGGACCTGCAGGGCACCTGTGGAGTTCAGGCAAGCATCCGAGTCAGCGTGACGATGGCCGCGACGATGCCGACGCCCATGATCCACAGGTGACGGTAGAGCATCTGAAAGTCACGGGCGATGTCGGCCTTGAGGTCGGCGATGTCCGCCTTGGTGGCGACGTGCTGCTGGCCAGGAATCGCCCCGGCAGCGGCCTTGGCCTTGGCCTCACTGAGGCCGAGTTCACGGAAGGCGTCGTAGACTTCGGAAACGATATAGCTCAACGGTAACGTTACCGTATACAGTGGGCTTCAGTCGCGCCCGTATCCGAGCGGGGGTTCGATGCCCTCGAGCTCGCCGAGGTCGAGCTCCGTGATCACCTCCAGCTTCTCGCCGAGCGCGGTGTCGTGCAGGGACTCCGGGAGCCGGTCGTGCCACACGGTGTACTCCTCCTGCAGCGCGATCAGGGTGGCAACCGCATCGCGCCACCGCTGGGGCCGGGAGCGTCGGTCCCCCGGACGCCGATAGTGCACGGACGGGGCGCCGGCCGCACGGCGCTCTCGGTAGCGACGCTGCTTCTCTGCGGCGGTCAGTGCCATCTCATCCCCCCGTGTCCTGTGTGATGACGGTAACGTTACCACATACAGTGGGCGCCGCCAGTGTCGCGATCGAGCGGTGAAGCAGCCCTGCGGGGGTTCTCTCTCTCCCCCTTTTGTGGTCACCCATCGAGGAGCGAATGATGCCGGAGCGAGGAGACCGATTGCCGGAGCAGAGATCGTTGCTGGACTGGCTGGAGGAGGACGTCGACCAAGAGGAGCTCGCGGCGGGTGAGGCCAAGATCGAGGCGGCGGTCGAAAAGGCGCGGCAGGCGGCCCCAGAGGCCGGGAACGGCACCCGCGCGGCTCCTGCGGCCTCCAAAACGCCCATGCGGGTGGACGCGGTGTCACGGCCCGATCTCCTCCTCCCCGTGGTCCAGTCCGTAAGAGAGCATCCCGCGAAGGAGGCCGCCCAACTGGCGTTCGGGGGCCTCTCCGAGGGCCGCGACGACCTAGCCGAGGCGCAGCTGCCCCTACTTCCGGGCTCCGTCGGTCCCCGGGTCCCCCTCCTCGACCTGGTGGACTTCCGAGGCGGCCCCATCATGGCCCGTGGAAGGGGCGCTCCCCTCGACCTGCGGCTCCTTGTGGCGGCATGTATCATGAGCCCCCACGACGCGCGGAAGAGCTTCCTTGCGCTCGCGGTTTCCGTCCGGTTGTTGCGCGACTTCTGCTTCCCGAACGGGTGGGAGCGACGGCGACACTGGCCCGCGATCAGGCGAGCGCTGTGGAAGGCCCGGGACTACGTGATACCGAACGGTCGGGGCGGGTGGAATCTGCCGTTCCTCTTGGCCGAGGACCCAGGACGTGACGCGGCGCTGGACGACCAGGTGGTCCTCATCGTGAAGCTGCCGCGCGGATCGGGGGACGGCCCGGTGATCGACCGCCGCGAGCTCGCCCGGCTTGGCGTCGAGAGTGCGCCCCGCTTCCGGGCCTACATCGCGGCCCATTCCGTCGCCTGGCGACCGGGCGTTACCCGCCGACGCCACCCGCGCAACCAGAGCGTCCACCTGTGGAGCTCCGACCCCGCGCACTACCCGGTCCTGACGGCTCAAGACCGGAGGAGGCTGGCGTTCGGTGCCCACGACAAGAAGAACCGCCTGACGGCCGACCAAGAGACCGCGTGGGAGAACCTGCCGGGCATCGAGATTTTGACCCGGGCGGCCACCACGCAGGACGGCCGGAAGGGTTGGGTGATCGTCCCAGAGGCAGCGGCCGTTGCGATCCGGAAGACCCGTGAGGAGGGCGACAACCGCAGGAAGGGAGGGCGACAACCGGAGAACTTTAGGGCGACAACCGGAGAACTTTAGGGCGACAACCGGAGAACTCGATCTGCGTAAGTCGTTGTAACACAATACCAAAATCCCATCTCCACCCCCACTCCGACAGGAGGAGGGGGGAGACGCCGGGCGGCGGTGCTCCCCTAGGGGGTCGCGAGCTCGCCGCCGTCGCCTCTCTCTGACAGCAGTTTTCAGCAGTTTTCACCGTCACCAAGACCACAGGAGGAGAGAGAGGCCCTCAGCGCCTCGATCTCCGGAGCGGCCGACCGCAGGACCGTCCTTGGAGGCCCTGGGTCGGTTGGAAATCCCCTGCACCGATCCTGACAGCCGAAACGCGGCCCCTCAGAGCCCTGGAGAGCGGCGATTGCCGGTGCGGATGGGGTCCAGCAGACAACGATCGGACCCTTGCCGAGTGGCTTGGCAGGGCACATTATACGGTGAGGACACGACTGCAACTGCGATAGAGGAGCGAGATGAGTTAATGCGTTGCATTAACCTACTCGCCAAGGGGTCAGACCCCCCGGACCCCCCCCTGCCTGCTCTCACCGGGAGGTGATCGCATGGCCCGTCCACGTCTGGACGCCGGGGAGCGGAGGACGCGCACGATCGGCGTGCGCGTCACGGCGGCCGAGCTCTCCGCGATCGCCGAGCGAGCCGGAGCCATCCGGCTGACCACGGCCACCTACATGCGCCGCCGATCGCTGGGCGAGCCGGTGCAGCGGGCCCAGCCCGCGCGCCGGCTGGGTACGGCCGAGTTCCGGGAGCTCGTCCGCATCGGGGTCAACCTGAATCAGGTTGCCCGGTCCCTGAACACCGGAGCCGCCGTGGTTCCGGCCGGGACCCGCGAGGCGGTGGAGCGCGTCGGCGAGCTCGTGGAGGCCCTCGTGGCCGGGGAGCTCTGATGGTCGCCAGGGTGGCCGGCCTCGGCGGCTCGTTCACCGGCGTCGCAGCGTACTGTCTGCATGACGCGCGGCTGGAGGGGGAGCCCCAGCCCGAGACCTCCGAGCGGGTGGAGTGGACCGACACCCGGAACCTGCCGACGAGCCGGGGAGACCGGGCGGCCGCGGTGATGGCGGCCACCGCGGAGGCGGCCCCGGACCTCAAGCGTCTGGCCGGGGGCTCGGCGGCCGGCCGGAAGCTGGCGAAGCCGGTCTGCCACTACTCGCTCAACTGGGCCCAGGACGAGGAGCCTGGTCGCGAGGAGATGAGCAGGGCCGTGGACGAGAGTCTGAAGACGCTCGGGCTCGAGAAGCACCAGGCGCTGATCGTGGCTCACAACGACAAGGCACACAGACACGTGCACGTGATCGTGAACCGGGTCGACGTGGAGACCGGGAAGGCGGCGCATGTGGGCCGGAGCAAGCTCCTCCTCTCGAAGTGGGCGGAGGAGTACGAACGCCGGCAGGGCCGGATCCGGTGCGAGGAGCGGGTCAAGAACAACGCGGAGCGGCGCCGGGGTGAGTGGGTGCGTGACCGGGAATCGCTTCCCACGGGCCGGTACCGGCGTGAGAGGATGCACTCGGATCGGGAGCCTCGGAAAACGATCCCCCCCGGGCGCGATCTGGAGGAGCGGCGGAAGGTGGCGTGGCTGCGGTGGCAGGAAGACTCGATGTGGGGGACGTGGCAGGAGAGGAAGCTCGGGGAACTGGAGCGCCGGTGCGGGCGGGAGTGGAGCGAGCTCTACGCCCGGCAGGACCAGGGGCAGGCGCGGCTGGCGGAAACCTGGCGCGGCCGGTGGGGGCGCTTGCGGATGTGGCGCGAGGGGCGGAAGCCGTTGCGAGAGCTCACCGCGCACCTGCGAGGGCGACCGGAGGCACTCCGGCGGTGGCGGGAGGATCTGGAGCGGTATCACAAGCGCGAGCGGGCGAAGCTGGCAAAACTGCACCACAAGGCGGCGGGGGAGATCGCGAGACCGGCGGGCGAGCGTTACCGGAAATCGTTGCGGCTTCCGGAGAGATGGGCAGCGGAGCGGGTGGAGCTGGCCCTGCGTCACCCGGACATGACCGAGCAGATGGCAGAGTCGGTGCTGGTTCAGGCGCGGGAGGTCGGGGGCGAGCCGGAGGTCCAGAGGCAGCGGCGGGAGCAGGAGGAGGTGTTGGCCCGCTCGGAGCGCCTGGCCGCCGAGAGGGAGGCAGCGCAAGCGGAGCAGCGGAGGCGGGCGGCGGCCGAGAGGGCCGCGGAGATCGCGAGGCGCCAGGAGCGCCAACGGCTCGATCGCGGCCGAGACGTCGGACCCAGCAGGTGACGGGAGGGTGTGAGACGCAGGCTCTCTCCCCTTCCGTGGGCAATCAACGAGGAGGCCAGCCGGCCGATCGAGCGGTGATGTTGCTCTCGGGAGCCTCTCTCTTCTCTCCCTTGTGGTCTCGGCCGGCGCCCCGGTAGACTCCTAGCACCTTCACGAACGAAGGCCCCGATCGCTAGAACGATCAGGGCCTTACGACCAGCGCTGGAGCTCGCCGCTCCCCGAGGTCACGTCACAGCGACCAGACTCGCCATGAACGATCAAAATGCCGGATCCCCGAGAGAGACACAAGACGTCGAGGGTGCGCTCGGCCTCCTCTACGACGCCGGCGGCCACCTAGTCCCGACTCGGCTCGAGCTGGACCGCGAGGATCCGGACAAGCTCCTGAAGATCCCGACGCGGGTGGAGTGGCAACTCCGCCGGATGAAGCCGGAGACCGCGCTCGCGCACCTGCGGCGGCCGCCCGATCGGCCGCGAGTCGTGCGGTACGGTGTCGGGATCATCCCCAGATCCATCGAGGCGATCGCGGTCGACCTGGACGCCGGCGATCGGCGGGAGTTCTGGGCAACCTACGGCGAGCCGTGGGTGTGGCTGGAGACGCGCCGGGGCTCGCATTCGTTCTACGATGCGGCCGGCGAGGAAGTGACGCGGCGGGCCTTCGCGGCCGGGTCGTTCCGGGGCGAGTTCATTTCCTCGAGGCAGTTCGTCCTGTTCCACTCGACGGCCATGATCGTGCGGCTCGCGGATGCCTGGCAACGGCGACGCCCCGCTCCGCTACAGCTCGAGCTCTTCGACCCGGCTACCGTCGAGGCGCCGTCGAAGCGGCGAGCTCGGCACACGGAAAAGCGAACGGGAACGGGTCCGGTCCCGTGTCCCGGTCCCCTCGAGGCCGCGACGGAGGCTGCCCGCAATCGCCATGCGACGCTGTTCTGGTGGTGGCGACATTGGGCCTACCGGGAGGCGCGAGGCGACTCCTTCGCGACGTGGGAGCGCCGGGTGACCTTGCACGGCCTCGGCCTCTTCGCCGTGATGCCAGCGCCACGGCTCCCGCGAGTCGAGGTCGAACGAATGGGCCGAGACATCGCGGCGTGGGTTTGGGACCTTCCGCCTCTCGACCGGCGATGGGTTGCCCAGTTCTTCCGAGGGATCAAGCGTGAATACGGCCGCGTCTCGAGGGATCGCGTCGACGCGGTATGGGAGCGGAACCGATACATCGTAGAGGCGGTTGAGGCTGGCCGTTCGCGGCGTTCGGTGGCCCGGGACGTAGGGTTTCATGAGCGGACTCTCCGACGCGTTCTGGCGGCCTCTGAGACGTGGCTCTCGCCGGATATGAAACGGGAGGCGTTGGGCGCGATTTGGGGTCTGCACAATCCGCCTCCCGGGGGTGCGGCTAGCCTATAGGTAGTAGTCATGGGGGAGTGGGGGGAAACGGTCGGTCCCGGGCGGTGAAAAGAGAGTGTGTGGAAAAGGCCTTTTAACACTCGGGAGCTCAAGCGAGCGAAGCGAGCGCGGGAGCTGGCGGAGCCAGTTAAGCGGGGCCGACGAGGGTAGATTGCCGAAGAGCTTGGCCCGGAAAAATTCCGCCTCGGCCGACGAGCGATTTTCCGGTCAACGGCCACAGGAGGAGAAGAGTGAGCACATCCCGCATCGAAGCATCCGGCCTCGAGGAGCACCAGACGCTGTCGCTGATGATGGTCGACGGGGAGCCGGCGCTCTGGATCTGGCGCTCGGCCGACTGGCTGGAGGCCCGCGACTCGACGTCGCCCGCGAGATGGGTCTCCCCGTCGCGTGCACGTCGACCGTCGCGGAGGAGCTCGGCTTCGACGAGGCCGCCATCTACGTGGACGCCGATCCGGAGAGCTGACCCCCCCTCGAGAATCCGCCCAGGAGGCCCCCAGACGCCCGCAGGAGCCACGAGAGGAGAGGGGGAGGGTCTTGGGGGGGGGGGGGGCTCAGAGCCCTGGAGGGCGGCGATCGCGTCGGCCGATGGGCTCCGGGGCCATCCGAAAACCGGGCAGATGTGGATCGCCTCCGGATGGGCTCACCGGCCCGCGTGGCTCGAACGGCAGCGAGCGAGGGGGCAGAGGGGGGCAAGGTGTCCGGACGCCGGCGTCGGGCACAGGCCGAGCTCGCGGCCGAGAGGGCGGCGGAGATCGCGAGGCGCCAGGAGCGCCAACGGCTCGATCGCGGCCGGGACGTCGGACCCAGCAGGTGACGGGAGGGCGAGGGAGCGGCGGCGGGACTGGGCAAGGGCCAGCCAGCCTCTGGTGCCCTCGCGGTTTCCGTCGCACGATAGGCCGTAGCGCCGTGGGCCAGAACGCGGCGGACCGGTGCGGGACTATGGCCTATGGCCCGAGCCGTTGAGCGGCTCTGGGTACACCCAAGCGAGTGCGGCGCGAGCTTCCCGAGCCCGGCGGCCCGGTTGGGACCGGCGGCGCAATCGGCGAACAGCTTCCCCGCATCCTTCGGCGAGATCGCCCGGCCCGGCGCGCTCGAGCTCCCCGGCCAGCCAGGCGTTGGCGGTGGCGAACCCTTCGGCGTGATCGGCCCGGAGCTTCGCCAGCGATGTGGACGGCCGGCGGTGCCAAGGGTAGGCTAGCCCGTCGGCGTGATCGTTGTCGGTGGCGAGCTTCGCGGCCCGTGCGAGGTGGCCCGGACCCTGCCCGAGCACGTTCGGGGCTCCGAACGCGATTGGGGGCGACGTCGTCGGGGCTGATTACGGCGGCTCCTTTCCCGGAGCACTTTCAACCGGCAATCCCCGAGACCGGAGGCAGTGGTGTGAACGCGGAAGCATGGACCGTTATCAGCGTGGGCGTGACGCTGGCGACGCTGATCGTGGTACTGGCCGTGCTGGCGCGCCCGTGGATGCGGGACGCAGCGCGGGAGGCCGCCGACTCGCTATACGCCCGGCTCAAGGAAAACGACTTCAAGCATGTTGAGGACCGGACAGACCACGTGGAATCCCAAGGCCGGGAGGACCGGGTAGCCATGGAGGGGCGGCTACGGGCCGATATGGTGGCGATGGAGGCCCGGTTGACGGCGGTCATCCTCCGCCAGCCAGGCACCCCCCCTCCGAAGGATTCGCCCTCGGACGGCGACGCCTGATCGACCCCCTATTGCCGGGGGACAGACCACGGCCCGGCCCACTGTACACGGTAACGTTACCGTCCCCCCGCTGGCTAGGACCCATCCGGATCCGCCCCTCCGGCAGCTCGAGAAGCGGACCTCCTCTAGGCCGGCTAGGGCGCCGGTCTTCAGTACGACCCTGCAATCGATCTCGGTCGTCTCCGGGTCCTGGCGGACGAAGCGCGACTGGACCAGATCCGTGAGGTCGAGGGGGAGGAGGCGTACCGGGAGAGGCTCCGGCGGATCGAGAAGCTGAGGGAGCTCGGTGAGCGGGCGCCCTTGCCCAGGCCCACGCCCCAGCGGTCTCCCCGAGGTCCGGAACGTGGAGGAGGGATCGAGCGGTGAGGGTATGGCCCGAGGCTCTCTCCACTCCTCGTGGGCCGACACCGAGGCGGGGGCTAGATTTCCTGAGTCGGACCCCGACTCTTCATTCCGGCCGGAAAGGCCCGCTGAGCATGGCTCCATCCTCGAGCTCGCCGGGGGTTGCCCCCGGATCTGCCCCGGTTTCGGGTGGCCCTGAGCCCATCCGGGCCAGCGATCACCGCGCTGATGGGCTCTGAAGGCCTCGTGTCGGACGTCTTGGGACCTGCAGGGCACCTGTGGAGTTCAGGCAAGCATCCGAGTCAGCGTGACGATGGCCGCGACGATGCCGACGCCCATGATCCACAGGTGACGGTAGAGCATCTGAAAGTCACGGGCGATGTCGGCCTTGAGGTCGGCGATGTCCGCCTTGGTGGCGACGTGCTGCTGGCCAGGAATCGCCCCGGCAGCGGCCTTGGCCTTGGCCTCACTGAGGCCGAGTTCACGGAAGGCGTCGTAGACTTCGGAAACGATATAGCTCAACGGTAACGTTACCGTATACAGTGGGCTTCAGTCGCGCCCGTATCCGAGCGGGGGTTCGATGCCCTCGAGCTCGCCGAGGTCGAGCTCCGTGATCACCTCCAGCTTCTCGCCGAGCGCGGTGTCGTGCAGGGACTCCGGGAGCCGGTCGTGCCACACGGTGTACTCCTCCTGCAGCGCGATCAGGGTGGCAACCGCATCGCGCCACCGCTGGGGCCGGGAGCGTCGGTCCCCCGGACGCCGATAGTGCACGGACGGGGCGCCGGCCGCACGGCGCTCTCGGTAGCGACGCTGCTTCTCTGCGGCGGTCAGTGCCATCTCATCCCCCCGTGTCCTGTGTGATGACGGTAACGTTACCACATACAGTGGGCGCCGCCAGTGTCGCGATCGAGCGGTGAAGCAGCCCTGCGGGGGTTCTCTCTCTCCCCCTTTTGTGGTCACCCATCGAGGAGCGAATGATGCCGGAGCGAGGAGACCGATTGCCGGAGCAGAGATCGTTGCTGGACTGGCTGGAGGAGGACGTCGACCAAGAGGAGCTCGCGGCGGGTGAGGCCAAGATCGAGGCGGCGGTCGAAAAGGCGCGGCAGGCGGCCCCAGAGGCCGGGAACGGCACCCGCGCGGCTCCTGCGGCCTCCAAAACGCCCATGCGGGTGGACGCGGTGTCACGGCCCGATCTCCTCCTCCCCGTGGTCCAGTCCGTAAGAGAGCATCCCGCGAAGGAGGCCGCCCAACTGGCGTTCGGGGGCCTCTCCGAGGGCCGCGACGACCTAGCCGAGGCGCAGCTGCCCCTACTTCCGGGCTCCGTCGGTCCCCGGGTCCCCCTCCTCGACCTGGTGGACTTCCGAGGCGGCCCCATCATGGCCCGTGGAAGGGGCGCTCCCCTCGACCTGCGGCTCCTTGTGGCGGCATGTATCATGAGCCCCCACGACGCGCGGAAGAGCTTCCTTGCGCTCGCGGTTTCCGTCCGGTTGTTGCGCGACTTCTGCTTCCCGAACGGGTGGGAGCGACGGCGACACTGGCCCGCGATCAGGCGAGCGCTGTGGAAGGCCCGGGACTACGTGATACCGAACGGTCGGGGCGGGTGGAATCTGCCGTTCCTCTTGGCCGAGGACCCAGGACGTGACGCGGCGCTGGACGACCAGGTGGTCCTCATCGTGAAGCTGCCGCGCGGATCGGGGGACGGCCCGGTGATCGACCGCCGCGAGCTCGCCCGGCTTGGCGTCGAGAGTGCGCCCCGCTTCCGGGCCTACATCGCGGCCCATTCCGTCGCCTGGCGACCGGGCGTTACCCGCCGACGCCACCCGCGCAACCAGAGCGTCCACCTGTGGAGCTCCGACCCCGCGCACTACCCGGTCCTGACGGCTCAAGACCGGAGGAGGCTGGCGTTCGGTGCCCACGACAAGAAGAACCGCCTGACGGCCGACCAAGAGACCGCGTGGGAGAACCTGCCGGGCATCGAGATTTTGACCCGGGCGGCCACCACGCAGGACGGCCGGAAGGGTTGGGTGATCGTCCCAGAGGCAGCGGCCGTTGCGATCCGGAAGACCCGTGAGGAGGGCGACAACCGCAGGAAGGGAGGGCGACAACCGGAGAACTTTAGGGCGACAACCGGAGAACTTTAGGGCGACAACCGGAGAACTCGATCTGCGTAAGTCGTTGTAACACAATACCAAAATCCCATCTCCACCCCCACTCCGACAGGAGGAGGGGGGAGACGCCGGGCGGCGGTGCTCCCCTAGGGGGTCGCGAGCTCGCCGCCGTCGCCTCTCTCTGACAGCAGTTTTCAGCAGTTTTCACCGTCACCAAGACCACAGGAGGAGAGAGAGGCCCTCAGCGCCTCGATCTCCGGAGCGGCCGACCGCAGGACCGTCCTTGGAGGCCCTGGGTCGGTTGGAAATCCCCTGCACCGATCCTGACAGCCGAAACGCGGCCCCTCAGAGCCCTGGAGAGCGGCGATTGCCGGTGCGGATGGGGTCCAGCAGACAACGATCGGACCCTTGCCGAGTGGCTTGGCAGGGCACATTATACGGTGAGGACACGACTGCAACTGCGATAGAGGAGCGAGATGAGTTAATGCGTTGCATTAACCTACTCGCCAAGGGGTCAGACCCCCCGGACCCCCCCCTGCCTGCTCTCACCGGGAGGTGATCGCATGGCCCGTCCACGTCTGGACGCCGGGGAGCGGAGGACGCGCACGATCGGCGTGCGCGTCACGGCGGCCGAGCTCTCCGCGATCGCCGAGCGAGCCGGAGCCATCCGGCTGACCACGGCCACCTACATGCGCCGCCGATCGCTGGGCGAGCCGGTGCAGCGGGCCCAGCCCGCGCGCCGGCTGGGTACGGCCGAGTTCCGGGAGCTCGTCCGCATCGGGGTCAACCTGAATCAGGTTGCCCGGTCCCTGAACACCGGAGCCGCCGTGGTTCCGGCCGGGACCCGCGAGGCGGTGGAGCGCGTCGGCGAGCTCGTGGAGGCCCTCGTGGCCGGGGAGCTCTGATGGTCGCCAGGGTGGCCGGCCTCGGCGGCTCGTTCACCGGCGTCGCAGCGTACTGTCTGCATGACGCGCGGCTGGAGGGGGAGCCCCAGCCCGAGACCTCCGAGCGGGTGGAGTGGACCGACACCCGGAACCTGCCGACGAGCCGGGGAGACCGGGCGGCCGCGGTGATGGCGGCCACCGCGGAGGCGGCCCCGGACCTCAAGCGTCTGGCCGGGGGCTCGGCGGCCGGCCGGAAGCTGGCGAAGCCGGTCTGCCACTACTCGCTCAACTGGGCCCAGGACGAGGAGCCTGGTCGCGAGGAGATGAGCAGGGCCGTGGACGAGAGTCTGAAGACGCTCGGGCTCGAGAAGCACCAGGCGCTGATCGTGGCTCACAACGACAAGGCACACAGACACGTGCACGTGATCGTGAACCGGGTCGACGTGGAGACCGGGAAGGCGGCGCATGTGGGCCGGAGCAAGCTCCTCCTCTCGAAGTGGGCGGAGGAGTACGAACGCCGGCAGGGCCGGATCCGGTGCGAGGAGCGGGTCAAGAACAACGCGGAGCGGCGCCGGGGTGAGTGGGTGCGTGACCGGGAATCGCTTCCCACGGGCCGGTACCGGCGTGAGAGGATGCACTCGGATCGGGAGCCTCGGAAAACGATCCCCCCCGGGCGCGATCTGGAGGAGCGGCGGAAGGTGGCGTGGCTGCGGTGGCAGGAAGACTCGATGTGGGGGACGTGGCAGGAGAGGAAGCTCGGGGAACTGGAGCGCCGGTGCGGGCGGGAGTGGAGCGAGCTCTACGCCCGGCAGGACCAGGGGCAGGCGCGGCTGGCGGAAACCTGGCGCGGCCGGTGGGGGCGCTTGCGGATGTGGCGCGAGGGGCGGAAGCCGTTGCGAGAGCTCACCGCGCACCTGCGAGGGCGACCGGAGGCACTCCGGCGGTGGCGGGAGGATCTGGAGCGGTATCACAAGCGCGAGCGGGCGAAGCTGGCAAAACTGCACCACAAGGCGGCGGGGGAGATCGCGAGACCGGCGGGCGAGCGTTACCGGAAATCGTTGCGGCTTCCGGAGAGATGGGCAGCGGAGCGGGTGGAGCTGGCCCTGCGTCACCCGGACATGACCGAGCAGATGGCAGAGTCGGTGCTGGTTCAGGCGCGGGAGGTCGGGGGCGAGCCGGAGGTCCAGAGGCAGCGGCGGGAGCAGGAGGAGGTGTTGGCCCGCTCGGAGCGCCTGGCCGCCGAGAGGGAGGCAGCGCAAGCGGAGCAGCGGAGGCGGGCGGCGGCCGAGAGGGCCGCGGAGATCGCGAGGCGCCAGGAGCGCCAACGGCTCGATCGCGGCCGAGACGTCGGACCCAGCAGGTGACGGGAGGGTGTGAGACGCAGGCTCTCTCCCCTTCCGTGGGCAATCAACGAGGAGGCCAGCCGGCCGATCGAGCGGTGATGTTGCTCTCGGGAGCCTCTCTCTTCTCTCCCTTGTGGTCTCGGCCGGCGCCCCGGTAGACTCCTAGCACCTTCACGAACGAAGGCCCCGATCGCTAGAACGATCAGGGCCTTACGACCAGCGCTGGAGCTCGCCGCTCCCCGAGGTCACGTCACAGCGACCAGACTCGCCATGAACGATCAAAATGCCGGATCCCCGAGAGAGACACAAGACGTCGAGGGTGCGCTCGGCCTCCTCTACGACGCCGGCGGCCACCTAGTCCCGACTCGGCTCGAGCTGGACCGCGAGGATCCGGACAAGCTCCTGAAGATCCCGACGCGGGTGGAGTGGCAACTCCGCCGGATGAAGCCGGAGACCGCGCTCGCGCACCTGCGGCGGCCGCCCGATCGGCCGCGAGTCGTGCGGTACGGTGTCGGGATCATCCCCAGATCCATCGAGGCGATCGCGGTCGACCTGGACGCCGGCGATCGGCGGGAGTTCTGGGCAACCTACGGCGAGCCGTGGGTGTGGCTGGAGACGCGCCGGGGCTCGCATTCGTTCTACGATGCGGCCGGCGAGGAAGTGACGCGGCGGGCCTTCGCGGCCGGGTCGTTCCGGGGCGAGTTCATTTCCTCGAGGCAGTTCGTCCTGTTCCACTCGACGGCCATGATCGTGCGGCTCGCGGATGCCTGGCAACGGCGACGCCCCGCTCCGCTACAGCTCGAGCTCTTCGACCCGGCTACCGTCGAGGCGCCGTCGAAGCGGCGAGCTCGGCACACGGAAAAGCGAACGGGAACGGGTCCGGTCCCGTGTCCCGGTCCCCTCGAGGCCGCGACGGAGGCTGCCCGCAATCGCCATGCGACGCTGTTCTGGTGGTGGCGACATTGGGCCTACCGGGAGGCGCGAGGCGACTCCTTCGCGACGTGGGAGCGCCGGGTGACCTTGCACGGCCTCGGCCTCTTCGCCGTGATGCCAGCGCCACGGCTCCCGCGAGTCGAGGTCGAACGAATGGGCCGAGACATCGCGGCGTGGGTTTGGGACCTTCCGCCTCTCGACCGGCGATGGGTTGCCCAGTTCTTCCGAGGGATCAAGCGTGAATACGGCCGCGTCTCGAGGGATCGCGTCGACGCGGTATGGGAGCGGAACCGATACATCGTAGAGGCGGTTGAGGCTGGCCGTTCGCGGCGTTCGGTGGCCCGGGACGTAGGGTTTCATGAGCGGACTCTCCGACGCGTTCTGGCGGCCTCTGAGACGTGGCTCTCGCCGGATATGAAACGGGAGGCGTTGGGCGCGATTTGGGGTCTGCACAATCCGCCTCCCGGGGGTGCGGCTAGCCTATAGGTAGTAGTCATGGGGGAGTGGGGGGAAACGGTCGGTCCCGGGCGGTGAAAAGAGAGTGTGTGGAAAAGGCCTTTTAACACTCGGGAGCTCAAGCGAGCGAAGCGAGCGCGGGAGCTGGCGGAGCCAGTTAAGCGGGGCCGACGAGGGTAGATTGCCGAAGAGCTTGGCCCGGAAAAATTCCGCCTCGGCCGACGAGCGATTTTCCGGTCAACGGCCACAGGAGGAGAAGAGTGAGCACATCCCGCATCGAAGCATCCGGCCTCGAGGAGCACCAGACGCTGTCGCTGATGATGGTCGACGGGGAGCCGGCGCTCTGGATCTGGCGCTCGGCCGACTGGCTGGAGGCCCGCGACTCGACGTCGCCCGCGAGATGGGTCTCCCCGTCGCGTGCACGTCGACCGTCGCGGAGGAGCTCGGCTTCGACGAGGCCGCCATCTACGTGGACGCCGATCCGGAGAGCTGACCCCCCCTCGAGAATCCGCCCAGGAGGCCCCCAGACGCCCGCAGGAGCCACGAGAGGAGAGGGGGAGGGTCTTGGGGGGGGGGGGGGCTCAGAGCCCTGGAGGGCGGCGATCGCGTCGGCCGATGGGCTCCGGGGCCATCCGAAAACCGGGCAGATGTGGATCGCCTCCGGATGGGCTCACCGGCCCGCGTGGCTCGAACGGCAGCGAGCGAGGGGGCAGAGGGGGGCAAGGTGTCCGGACGCCGGCGTCGGGCACAGGCCGAGCTCGCGGCCGAGAGGGCGGCGGAGATCGCGAGGCGCCAGGAGCGCCAACGGCTCGATCGCGGCCGGGACGTCGGACCCAGCAGGTGACGGGAGGGCGAGGGAGCGGCGGCGGGACTGGGCAAGGGCCAGCCAGCCTCTGGTGCCCTCGCGGTTTCCGTCGCACGATAGGCCGTAGCGCCGTGGGCCAGAACGCGGCGGACCGGTGCGGGACTATGGCCTATGGCCCGAGCCGTTGAGCGGCTCTGGGTACACCCAAGCGAGTGCGGCGCGAGCTTCCCGAGCCCGGCGGCCCGGTTGGGACCGGCGGCGCAATCGGCGAACAGCTTCCCCGCATCCTTCGGCGAGATCGCCCGGCCCGGCGCGCTCGAGCTCCCCGGCCAGCCAGGCGTTGGCGGTGGCGAACCCTTCGGCGTGATCGGCCCGGAGCTTCGCCAGCGATGTGGACGGCCGGCGGTGCCAAGGGTAGGCTAGCCCGTCGGCGTGATCGTTGTCGGTGGCGAGCTTCGCGGCCCGTGCGAGGTGGCCCGGACCCTGCCCGAGCACGTTCGGGGCTCCGAACGCGATTGGGGGCGACGTCGTCGGGGCTGATTACGGCGGCTCCTTTCCCGGAGCACTTTCAACCGGCAATCCCCGAGACCGGAGGCAGTGGTGTGAACGCGGAAGCATGGACCGTTATCAGCGTGGGCGTGACGCTGGCGACGCTGATCGTGGTACTGGCCGTGCTGGCGCGCCCGTGGATGCGGGACGCAGCGCGGGAGGCCGCCGACTCGCTATACGCCCGGCTCAAGGAAAACGACTTCAAGCATGTTGAGGACCGGACAGACCACGTGGAATCCCAAGGCCGGGAGGACCGGGTAGCCATGGAGGGGCGGCTACGGGCCGATATGGTGGCGATGGAGGCCCGGTTGACGGCGGTCATCCTCCGCCAGCCAGGCACCCCCCCTCCGAAGGATTCGCCCTCGGACGGCGACGCCTGATCGACCCCCTATTGCCGGGGGACAGACCACGGCCCGGCCCACTGTACACGGTAACGTTACCGTCCCCCCGCTGGCTAGGACCCATCCGGATCCGCCCCTCCGGCAGCTCGAGAAGCGGACCTCCTCTAGGCCGGCTAGGGCGCCGGTCTTCAGTACGACCCTGCAATCGATCTCGGTCGTCTCCGGGTCCTGGCGGACGAAGCGCGACTGGACCAGATCCGTGAGGTCGAGGGGGAGGAGGCGTACCGGGAGAGGCTCCGGCGGATCGAGAAGCTGAGGGAGCTCGGTGAGCGGGCGCCCTTGCCCAGGCCCACGCCCCAGCGGTCTCCCCGAGGTCCGGAACGTGGAGGAGGGATCGAGCGGTGAGGGTATGGCCCGAGGCTCTCTCCACTCCTCGTGGGCCGACACCGAGGCGGGGGCTAGATTTCCTGAGTCGGACCCCGACTCTTCATTCCGGCCGGAAAGGCCCGCTGAGCATGGCTCCATCCTCGAGCTCGCCGGGGGTTGCCCCCGGATCTGCCCCGGTTTCGGGTGGCCCTGAGCCCATCCGGGCCAGCGATCACCGCGCTGATGGGCTCTGAAGGCCTCGTGTCGGACGTCTTGGGACCTGCAGGGCACCTGTGGAGTTCAGGCAAGCATCCGAGTCAGCGTGACGATGGCCGCGACGATGCCGACGCCCATGATCCACAGGTGACGGTAGAGCATCTGAAAGTCACGGGCGATGTCGGCCTTGAGGTCGGCGATGTCCGCCTTGGTGGCGACGTGCTGCTGGCCAGGAATCGCCCCGGCAGCGGCCTTGGCCTTGGCCTCACTGAGGCCGAGTTCACGGAAGGCGTCGTAGACTTCGGAAACGATATAGCTCAACGGTAACGTTACCGTATACAGTGGGCTTCAGTCGCGCCCGTATCCGAGCGGGGGTTCGATGCCCTCGAGCTCGCCGAGGTCGAGCTCCGTGATCACCTCCAGCTTCTCGCCGAGCGCGGTGTCGTGCAGGGACTCCGGGAGCCGGTCGTGCCACACGGTGTACTCCTCCTGCAGCGCGATCAGGGTGGCAACCGCATCGCGCCACCGCTGGGGCCGGGAGCGTCGGTCCCCCGGACGCCGATAGTGCACGGACGGGGCGCCGGCCGCACGGCGCTCTCGGTAGCGACGCTGCTTCTCTGCGGCGGTCAGTGCCATCTCATCCCCCCGTGTCCTGTGTGATGACGGTAACGTTACCACATACAGTGGGCGCCGCCAGTGTCGCGATCGAGCGGTGAAGCAGCCCTGCGGGGGTTCTCTCTCTCCCCCTTTTGTGGTCACCCATCGAGGAGCGAATGATGCCGGAGCGAGGAGACCGATTGCCGGAGCAGAGATCGTTGCTGGACTGGCTGGAGGAGGACGTCGACCAAGAGGAGCTCGCGGCGGGTGAGGCCAAGATCGAGGCGGCGGTCGAAAAGGCGCGGCAGGCGGCCCCAGAGGCCGGGAACGGCACCCGCGCGGCTCCTGCGGCCTCCAAAACGCCCATGCGGGTGGACGCGGTGTCACGGCCCGATCTCCTCCTCCCCGTGGTCCAGTCCGTAAGAGAGCATCCCGCGAAGGAGGCCGCCCAACTGGCGTTCGGGGGCCTCTCCGAGGGCCGCGACGACCTAGCCGAGGCGCAGCTGCCCCTACTTCCGGGCTCCGTCGGTCCCCGGGTCCCCCTCCTCGACCTGGTGGACTTCCGAGGCGGCCCCATCATGGCCCGTGGAAGGGGCGCTCCCCTCGACCTGCGGCTCCTTGTGGCGGCATGTATCATGAGCCCCCACGACGCGCGGAAGAGCTTCCTTGCGCTCGCGGTTTCCGTCCGGTTGTTGCGCGACTTCTGCTTCCCGAACGGGTGGGAGCGACGGCGACACTGGCCCGCGATCAGGCGAGCGCTGTGGAAGGCCCGGGACTACGTGATACCGAACGGTCGGGGCGGGTGGAATCTGCCGTTCCTCTTGGCCGAGGACCCAGGACGTGACGCGGCGCTGGACGACCAGGTGGTCCTCATCGTGAAGCTGCCGCGCGGATCGGGGGACGGCCCGGTGATCGACCGCCGCGAGCTCGCCCGGCTTGGCGTCGAGAGTGCGCCCCGCTTCCGGGCCTACATCGCGGCCCATTCCGTCGCCTGGCGACCGGGCGTTACCCGCCGACGCCACCCGCGCAACCAGAGCGTCCACCTGTGGAGCTCCGACCCCGCGCACTACCCGGTCCTGACGGCTCAAGACCGGAGGAGGCTGGCGTTCGGTGCCCACGACAAGAAGAACCGCCTGACGGCCGACCAAGAGACCGCGTGGGAGAACCTGCCGGGCATCGAGATTTTGACCCGGGCGGCCACCACGCAGGACGGCCGGAAGGGTTGGGTGATCGTCCCAGAGGCAGCGGCCGTTGCGATCCGGAAGACCCGTGAGGAGGGCGACAACCGCAGGAAGGGAGGGCGACAACCGGAGAACTTTAGGGCGACAACCGGAGAACTTTAGGGCGACAACCGGAGAACTCGATCTGCGTAAGTCGTTGTAACACAATACCAAAATCCCATCTCCACCCCCACTCCGACAGGAGGAGGGGGGAGACGCCGGGCGGCGGTGCTCCCCTAGGGGGTCGCGAGCTCGCCGCCGTCGCCTCTCTCTGACAGCAGTTTTCAGCAGTTTTCACCGTCACCAAGACCACAGGAGGAGAGAGAGGCCCTCAGCGCCTCGATCTCCGGAGCGGCCGACCGCAGGACCGTCCTTGGAGGCCCTGGGTCGGTTGGAAATCCCCTGCACCGATCCTGACAGCCGAAACGCGGCCCCTCAGAGCCCTGGAGAGCGGCGATTGCCGGTGCGGATGGGGTCCAGCAGACAACGATCGGACCCTTGCCGAGTGGCTTGGCAGGGCACATTATACGGTGAGGACACGACTGCAACTGCGATAGAGGAGCGAGATGAGTTAATGCGTTGCATTAACCTACTCGCCAAGGGGTCAGACCCCCCGGACCCCCCCCTGCCTGCTCTCACCGGGAGGTGATCGCATGGCCCGTCCACGTCTGGACGCCGGGGAGCGGAGGACGCGCACGATCGGCGTGCGCGTCACGGCGGCCGAGCTCTCCGCGATCGCCGAGCGAGCCGGAGCCATCCGGCTGACCACGGCCACCTACATGCGCCGCCGATCGCTGGGCGAGCCGGTGCAGCGGGCCCAGCCCGCGCGCCGGCTGGGTACGGCCGAGTTCCGGGAGCTCGTCCGCATCGGGGTCAACCTGAATCAGGTTGCCCGGTCCCTGAACACCGGAGCCGCCGTGGTTCCGGCCGGGACCCGCGAGGCGGTGGAGCGCGTCGGCGAGCTCGTGGAGGCCCTCGTGGCCGGGGAGCTCTGATGGTCGCCAGGGTGGCCGGCCTCGGCGGCTCGTTCACCGGCGTCGCAGCGTACTGTCTGCATGACGCGCGGCTGGAGGGGGAGCCCCAGCCCGAGACCTCCGAGCGGGTGGAGTGGACCGACACCCGGAACCTGCCGACGAGCCGGGGAGACCGGGCGGCCGCGGTGATGGCGGCCACCGCGGAGGCGGCCCCGGACCTCAAGCGTCTGGCCGGGGGCTCGGCGGCCGGCCGGAAGCTGGCGAAGCCGGTCTGCCACTACTCGCTCAACTGGGCCCAGGACGAGGAGCCTGGTCGCGAGGAGATGAGCAGGGCCGTGGACGAGAGTCTGAAGACGCTCGGGCTCGAGAAGCACCAGGCGCTGATCGTGGCTCACAACGACAAGGCACACAGACACGTGCACGTGATCGTGAACCGGGTCGACGTGGAGACCGGGAAGGCGGCGCATGTGGGCCGGAGCAAGCTCCTCCTCTCGAAGTGGGCGGAGGAGTACGAACGCCGGCAGGGCCGGATCCGGTGCGAGGAGCGGGTCAAGAACAACGCGGAGCGGCGCCGGGGTGAGTGGGTGCGTGACCGGGAATCGCTTCCCACGGGCCGGTACCGGCGTGAGAGGATGCACTCGGATCGGGAGCCTCGGAAAACGATCCCCCCCGGGCGCGATCTGGAGGAGCGGCGGAAGGTGGCGTGGCTGCGGTGGCAGGAAGACTCGATGTGGGGGACGTGGCAGGAGAGGAAGCTCGGGGAACTGGAGCGCCGGTGCGGGCGGGAGTGGAGCGAGCTCTACGCCCGGCAGGACCAGGGGCAGGCGCGGCTGGCGGAAACCTGGCGCGGCCGGTGGGGGCGCTTGCGGATGTGGCGCGAGGGGCGGAAGCCGTTGCGAGAGCTCACCGCGCACCTGCGAGGGCGACCGGAGGCACTCCGGCGGTGGCGGGAGGATCTGGAGCGGTATCACAAGCGCGAGCGGGCGAAGCTGGCAAAACTGCACCACAAGGCGGCGGGGGAGATCGCGAGACCGGCGGGCGAGCGTTACCGGAAATCGTTGCGGCTTCCGGAGAGATGGGCAGCGGAGCGGGTGGAGCTGGCCCTGCGTCACCCGGACATGACCGAGCAGATGGCAGAGTCGGTGCTGGTTCAGGCGCGGGAGGTCGGGGGCGAGCCGGAGGTCCAGAGGCAGCGGCGGGAGCAGGAGGAGGTGTTGGCCCGCTCGGAGCGCCTGGCCGCCGAGAGGGAGGCAGCGCAAGCGGAGCAGCGGAGGCGGGCGGCGGCCGAGAGGGCCGCGGAGATCGCGAGGCGCCAGGAGCGCCAACGGCTCGATCGCGGCCGAGACGTCGGACCCAGCAGGTGACGGGAGGGTGTGAGACGCAGGCTCTCTCCCCTTCCGTGGGCAATCAACGAGGAGGCCAGCCGGCCGATCGAGCGGTGATGTTGCTCTCGGGAGCCTCTCTCTTCTCTCCCTTGTGGTCTCGGCCGGCGCCCCGGTAGACTCCTAGCACCTTCACGAACGAAGGCCCCGATCGCTAGAACGATCAGGGCCTTACGACCAGCGCTGGAGCTCGCCGCTCCCCGAGGTCACGTCACAGCGACCAGACTCGCCATGAACGATCAAAATGCCGGATCCCCGAGAGAGACACAAGACGTCGAGGGTGCGCTCGGCCTCCTCTACGACGCCGGCGGCCACCTAGTCCCGACTCGGCTCGAGCTGGACCGCGAGGATCCGGACAAGCTCCTGAAGATCCCGACGCGGGTGGAGTGGCAACTCCGCCGGATGAAGCCGGAGACCGCGCTCGCGCACCTGCGGCGGCCGCCCGATCGGCCGCGAGTCGTGCGGTACGGTGTCGGGATCATCCCCAGATCCATCGAGGCGATCGCGGTCGACCTGGACGCCGGCGATCGGCGGGAGTTCTGGGCAACCTACGGCGAGCCGTGGGTGTGGCTGGAGACGCGCCGGGGCTCGCATTCGTTCTACGATGCGGCCGGCGAGGAAGTGACGCGGCGGGCCTTCGCGGCCGGGTCGTTCCGGGGCGAGTTCATTTCCTCGAGGCAGTTCGTCCTGTTCCACTCGACGGCCATGATCGTGCGGCTCGCGGATGCCTGGCAACGGCGACGCCCCGCTCCGCTACAGCTCGAGCTCTTCGACCCGGCTACCGTCGAGGCGCCGTCGAAGCGGCGAGCTCGGCACACGGAAAAGCGAACGGGAACGGGTCCGGTCCCGTGTCCCGGTCCCCTCGAGGCCGCGACGGAGGCTGCCCGCAATCGCCATGCGACGCTGTTCTGGTGGTGGCGACATTGGGCCTACCGGGAGGCGCGAGGCGACTCCTTCGCGACGTGGGAGCGCCGGGTGACCTTGCACGGCCTCGGCCTCTTCGCCGTGATGCCAGCGCCACGGCTCCCGCGAGTCGAGGTCGAACGAATGGGCCGAGACATCGCGGCGTGGGTTTGGGACCTTCCGCCTCTCGACCGGCGATGGGTTGCCCAGTTCTTCCGAGGGATCAAGCGTGAATACGGCCGCGTCTCGAGGGATCGCGTCGACGCGGTATGGGAGCGGAACCGATACATCGTAGAGGCGGTTGAGGCTGGCCGTTCGCGGCGTTCGGTGGCCCGGGACGTAGGGTTTCATGAGCGGACTCTCCGACGCGTTCTGGCGGCCTCTGAGACGTGGCTCTCGCCGGATATGAAACGGGAGGCGTTGGGCGCGATTTGGGGTCTGCACAATCCGCCTCCCGGGGGTGCGGCTAGCCTATAGGTAGTAGTCATGGGGGAGTGGGGGGAAACGGTCGGTCCCGGGCGGTGAAAAGAGAGTGTGTGGAAAAGGCCTTTTAACACTCGGGAGCTCAAGCGAGCGAAGCGAGCGCGGGAGCTGGCGGAGCCAGTTAAGCGGGGCCGACGAGGGTAGATTGCCGAAGAGCTTGGCCCGGAAAAATTCCGCCTCGGCCGACGAGCGATTTTCCGGTCAACGGCCACAGGAGGAGAAGAGTGAGCACATCCCGCATCGAAGCATCCGGCCTCGAGGAGCACCAGACGCTGTCGCTGATGATGGTCGACGGGGAGCCGGCGCTCTGGATCTGGCGCTCGGCCGACTGGCTGGAGGCCCGCGACTCGACGTCGCCCGCGAGATGGGTCTCCCCGTCGCGTGCACGTCGACCGTCGCGGAGGAGCTCGGCTTCGACGAGGCCGCCATCTACGTGGACGCCGATCCGGAGAGCTGACCCCCCCTCGAGAATCCGCCCAGGAGGCCCCCAGACGCCCGCAGGAGCCACGAGAGGAGAGGGGGAGGGTCTTGGGGGGGGGGGGGGCTCAGAGCCCTGGAGGGCGGCGATCGCGTCGGCCGATGGGCTCCGGGGCCATCCGA
>CBDHFO010000007.1:0-13719 GCA_965262645.1 Candidatus Marinacidobacterium sp. | reverse complement strand
ACGCCGGCGATATGGAGAAGGCGGCCGCGCTGGCCCGCGAGCCGAACATCCACCTCGGCCCGGCGGCGCTGGAGAGCGTCGAGAGGATGGCGAGGGGCCAGAAGCCGATGCGGAAGGTTGAGCAGGCGCTCCAGATCGAGGAGCGCAACGGCGTGTTGTCGGGCCTGGCGGCCGAGGAGAAGAACCTCGGGGGCGACCTTGAGCGCCTGAAGCGCGAGACCACGAGGGTCAGGTTCAAGGTCGGGGGGGCGAGGCACGCGGCCGCCCTGGCGCGGGGCAGGGGGGGCCGGGTGGCCACCTACGAGCCGGATCTCGGCCTCTACTTCGTGACCGGCCGCGACGGGCGGATGACGATCACCGGGGAGGAGAGAGCCCGCCAGCTGATGCGGCCCGCCCCCGAGCCGACGCGGCCGAAGCCTCCGGAGCGAGGCCCCGATCGCGACAGCGGCCCGAGCCGGTGACCCGATGGGGCTGACCGACATGCTCCGGCAGGTCCGGGATCTCTACGAGCAGATGACCGAGATCGCGGACCGGGTCGAGGAGGCCGAGCGGAAGCTCACGGCCGGGGGCGACGAGGCGCGCTGGAAGATGGCGGAGGCGGCCGAGAAGGCTGACCGACTCCTCAAGCGATTGGACCGCTACGCCTGGACCATCCTCGGCATCACGCTGGTCGCAGGGCTCGCGGGGGGCGGCGTGGTCGCGCTCTACCTCTACCTCGTGCTGCTGCGGTAGAGGTCTTTCTCTCCCCCTCTGTGGCCCACTCAGGGGGGGGAACGAACGCCGCCGCGACCCGCTGACGCGGACCGCGGCGGACGCCCAACTCTTGTCTCCCCCACCGTGCAACGGTGTTAGACTTGGCGGACGACTCCGGCGGTCTCAACCCCCGCCGGGCCATCCTACCGCAACCGGGAGTCCGACCTCCCTTATGACGGTCCCGAACCTTACAGCGAACCGGGGATCACCGGAAGACCCGAGCCGGGGCTTCGTCCCGATCCGCGAGCTCCTCGAGCAGCTGATGGGCGGACTGCCGTCCTCGGCGACCGTCGGGCGGCAGGGCAACGCGGATCCGATCCAGGATTGGGAGGCCCATGGCCCCGCCCCGCACTCCGCCGCACCTCCGGCCCCACCCACGGCCGAGGCTTTCCCACCACCTCCGAGGGCCGAGGCGGCCCCCGCCGCGGTGCAGCTGTCGCTTGCCCTCGACCAGGACGCCCGGCCCGACTTCCCCGCCTGCCGCTTCTTCGAGGACCGGGGGCTCCATCACCGCCACTGGAAGGCGGCTCGTCGCGTCCCCTGGCTCCAGGTCAACGCGGAGAACAGCCTGGCGGCGCTGGCCTACATGGACGTCGCCCGGTCCCACTACGAGGCCCTGGTGGCCGCCTGGCTCCCTCCGGCCACGTGGACGGTCGTCGACGGCCGCGGCCGCCTGTCCGTCGCCTGGGCGCTCCGGAGCGGCGTCCACTGGAACCCGGGCTCCTGGGCATGGAGACGGCGCTACGCCCGCACGATCGACCAGGAGTTGGCGCTGGCGCTGGGAGCGCTGGGGCAGGTGGGCCGGAACATCGATGCCCCGATCCCGCGCCGCCTCCACGCCAACCCCGCCGCCTCGCCGTCGCCCTGGCAGCACGTCGGCTGGACGGGCGAGCGGTACCGCCTCCAACACCTCGACAAGCGTAGTCGGGGGAGCGGTGTGGTGACGGCCGGAGCCCCCGCCGAGGCCGTCACGGGGCGGGCCGCGGGGGGTGTCGCCTCCGGATCCGCCCGCCAGGTGATCGCGGCCGAGCGCCGGGCGCTGGTGGCGGACCTGGTCGGCAAGGGGCTGTCCACCCGCGAGATCGCGGCCGTCGTCGAGGTGAGGACCGGCCGTAGGGTGACTCCCCGGACGGTCCGGAACGACCGGAAGGCGCTGGGGCTGTCGGTGCCGACAGGGAGGCCCTGGTAATCGGAAACGAACAAACCTATAGACTTCCTCTACAAACTAGTTAACCCGTAGTCCTCCAGTTACCGGACCATGGGAGACGGACCTGTCGGACGGAGTTTTCCACACCCACGATCGGGCCGGGCTATTCGCCGCTGGCGCGGCGGCCCGGCCCCCTCCGGCGCCGGTGGCAAGGCTGGCGGGCCATCGTCACCGACTCACCGGCCGACCGAGAGACCAGGCCCGGCCTGACAGCCGTGCAGACAGCCCGGCGGCCGCCCGTCTGCGGTCACCACGCGCTATCGAGGGGAGCGAGGGGTCTCCCCACGGCTCCGGAGGGCCTCCAGGACGGCCCGGGAGCCGCCTGAGCGGCCGTCAGGGCCTCCGGACGGCCCCAGGGCCCCAGACCGCCCGAATGGCCTCCAGGACGGCGAGAGAGGCCGCTGGAGCCGTCCGTCGAGGTAGGAGATCTCCTACTTCGACGTGTCAGGAGGTGTCAGGACGTCCCGATCGGGGTCTCCGGAGCGGTTTCGGGAAGGCTACGGGCTCTGAGAGCGCCCAGGATCGACGATCGCGACCTCCGGAGGGGTACGGGTCGGGTGGATTCCGGACATGTCCGACTTCCCGGCCGACTCGCTGGCGCGGAGCAGGGCCTCGGTGTCCTCGATCGAGCGGCCCAGGGCTTCGGCCAACTCCTCGACCTTGACCCGGATCGTCGCTTCCTGGCTGGCGACGAAGCGGCGCATGCGCAGGATCTGATCGGCGAGCTTGCGGACCTGGTCGTCGGTCATTCGTCGTCCTCCGGAAGCGGTTCGAGGTCGAACAGCTGCCGGTCGCGCGGCCTGGTGAGGAACCCGTCGAGGCCATGCAGGAGCCGGGCGCTGGCCTTCGGATCGTCCGCCGTCTTCGATTCGACGTAGGAGCCGATCAGGATGAGGCGTCGGGTTCGGCGCTTGCGCTCCCTGGTGGCGACCCGGTAGCGGGCGCGGCGGAGGCGGAGCTTGATCTCTCTGGCGCGCTCCTGCTCGATCTCCCTGAGCCGGGCCTTCTTGGTCGCTGTCTCGTCCTTGAGGCTGGCGAGGCGCGCCTCCAGGGCGGCGACGGTCTCCTCCGGCGTCTTCGGTGTCATCGCTGGCTTCCCTTTGCGAAGGCGGCGGGTCGCGTGCGCGGTCCTGACGGCCCGCGTTCATGGTCGGGGTTGCGCCCGGATCAGAGGGGCGGCGAATATGCTCCCGACCATGGGGAGGGCGCACTCTATCGGTTTCGCTGGCGCGAAGACCGAGTGCGACCCCCTGCGGGGGCAACTGACCAGCCGCCTTCGATGGAGGCGATTCCGTGGCAATCTATCATCTCACGGCGAGCGCGGGGAGCCGCGCAGCGGGGGCGGCCGCGGGGGCGAAGCATGACTACATCGCCCGCGAGGGCCGGTACGAGGAGCGCGGCCGCGACGGCGAGCGCGCCCCCGGCGAGGTGCGCCACCTGGAGAGCGGCAACATGCCCCGCTGGGCGGCCGACCGGCCCCGGTCGTACTGGGAGGCGGCGGACACCCACGAGCGCGCCAACGGGCGGCTGTACCGGGAGATCCACGTGGCGCTCCCGGCCGAGCTGAGCCGCGCCCGGCAGAAGGAGCTCGCCCAGCAGCTGGCGCGAGACATCACGGGGGCCAGGCGGCTGCCGTACACGCTGGCGATCCACGAGGGGCGCGAATCCGGGGCGAGCGCGAACCCCCATGCGCACCTGGTCTGGTCGGACCGGGGCCTCGACGGCCGCGATCGCACGGCCGAGACGTGGTTCCGGCGCTACAACGCGAAGGCTCCGGAGCGCGGGGGGGCGCGGAAGCACGGCGACGCGAACGGTCCGCGCTGGCTGCACCAGGTCCGAGAGCAGTGGGCCGGCCGGGTGAACCAGGCGCTCGAGCGCGCCGGCCACGAGGCGCGGGTCGATCATCGGATGCTGGCGGTCCGGGCCCTCGAGGCGGCCGACGCCGGCGATATGGAGAAGGCGGCCGCGCTGGCCCGCGAGCCGAACATCCACCTCGGCCCGGCGGCGCTGGAGAGCGTCGAGAGGATGGCGAGGGGCCAGAAGCCGATGCGGAAGGTTGAGCAGGCGCTCCAGATCGAGGAGCGCAACGGCGTGTTGTCGGGCCTGGCGGCCGAGGAGAAGAACCTCGGGGGCGACCTTGAGCGCCTGAAGCGCGAGACCACGAGGGTCAGGTTCAAGGTCGGGGGGGCGAGGCACGCGGCCGCCCTGGCGCGGGGCAGGGGGGGCCGGGTGGCCACCTACGAGCCGGATCTCGGCCTCTACTTCGTGACCGGCCGCGACGGGCGGATGACGATCACCGGGGAGGAGAGAGCCCGCCAGCTGATGCGGCCCGCCCCCGAGCCGACGCGGCCGAAGCCTCCGGAGCGAGGCCCCGATCGCGACAGCGGCCCGAGCCGGTGACCCGATGGGGCTGACCGACATGCTCCGGCAGGTCCGGGATCTCTACGAGCAGATGACCGAGATCGCGGACCGGGTCGAGGAGGCCGAGCGGAAGCTCACGGCCGGGGGCGACGAGGCGCGCTGGAAGATGGCGGAGGCGGCCGAGAAGGCTGACCGACTCCTCAAGCGATTGGACCGCTACGCCTGGACCATCCTCGGCATCACGCTGGTCGCAGGGCTCGCGGGGGGCGGCGTGGTCGCGCTCTACCTCTACCTCGTGCTGCTGCGGTAGAGGTCTTTCTCTCCCCCTCTGTGGCCCACTCAGGGGGGGGAACGAACGCCGCCGCGACCCGCTGACGCGGACCGCGGCGGACGCCCAACTCTTGTCTCCCCCACCGTGCAACGGTGTTAGACTTGGCGGACGACTCCGGCGGTCTCAACCCCCGCCGGGCCATCCTACCGCAACCGGGAGTCCGACCTCCCTTATGACGGTCCCGAACCTTACAGCGAACCGGGGATCACCGGAAGACCCGAGCCGGGGCTTCGTCCCGATCCGCGAGCTCCTCGAGCAGCTGATGGGCGGACTGCCGTCCTCGGCGACCGTCGGGCGGCAGGGCAACGCGGATCCGATCCAGGATTGGGAGGCCCATGGCCCCGCCCCGCACTCCGCCGCACCTCCGGCCCCACCCACGGCCGAGGCTTTCCCACCACCTCCGAGGGCCGAGGCGGCCCCCGCCGCGGTGCAGCTGTCGCTTGCCCTCGACCAGGACGCCCGGCCCGACTTCCCCGCCTGCCGCTTCTTCGAGGACCGGGGGCTCCATCACCGCCACTGGAAGGCGGCTCGTCGCGTCCCCTGGCTCCAGGTCAACGCGGAGAACAGCCTGGCGGCGCTGGCCTACATGGACGTCGCCCGGTCCCACTACGAGGCCCTGGTGGCCGCCTGGCTCCCTCCGGCCACGTGGACGGTCGTCGACGGCCGCGGCCGCCTGTCCGTCGCCTGGGCGCTCCGGAGCGGCGTCCACTGGAACCCGGGCTCCTGGGCATGGAGACGGCGCTACGCCCGCACGATCGACCAGGAGTTGGCGCTGGCGCTGGGAGCGCTGGGGCAGGTGGGCCGGAACATCGATGCCCCGATCCCGCGCCGCCTCCACGCCAACCCCGCCGCCTCGCCGTCGCCCTGGCAGCACGTCGGCTGGACGGGCGAGCGGTACCGCCTCCAACACCTCGACAAGCGTAGTCGGGGGAGCGGTGTGGTGACGGCCGGAGCCCCCGCCGAGGCCGTCACGGGGCGGGCCGCGGGGGGTGTCGCCTCCGGATCCGCCCGCCAGGTGATCGCGGCCGAGCGCCGGGCGCTGGTGGCGGACCTGGTCGGCAAGGGGCTGTCCACCCGCGAGATCGCGGCCGTCGTCGAGGTGAGGACCGGCCGTAGGGTGACTCCCCGGACGGTCCGGAACGACCGGAAGGCGCTGGGGCTGTCGGTGCCGACAGGGAGGCCCTGGTAATCGGAAACGAACAAACCTATAGACTTCCTCTACAAACTAGTTAACCCGTAGTCCTCCAGTTACCGGACCATGGGAGACGGACCTGTCGGACGGAGTTTTCCACACCCACGATCGGGCCGGGCTATTCGCCGCTGGCGCGGCGGCCCGGCCCCCTCCGGCGCCGGTGGCAAGGCTGGCGGGCCATCGTCACCGACTCACCGGCCGACCGAGAGACCAGGCCCGGCCTGACAGCCGTGCAGACAGCCCGGCGGCCGCCCGTCTGCGGTCACCACGCGCTATCGAGGGGAGCGAGGGGTCTCCCCACGGCTCCGGAGGGCCTCCAGGACGGCCCGGGAGCCGCCTGAGCGGCCGTCAGGGCCTCCGGACGGCCCCAGGGCCCCAGACCGCCCGAATGGCCTCCAGGACGGCGAGAGAGGCCGCTGGAGCCGTCCGTCGAGGTAGGAGATCTCCTACTTCGACGTGTCAGGAGGTGTCAGGACGTCCCGATCGGGGTCTCCGGAGCGGTTTCGGGAAGGCTACGGGCTCTGAGAGCGCCCAGGATCGACGATCGCGACCTCCGGAGGGGTACGGGTCGGGTGGATTCCGGACATGTCCGACTTCCCGGCCGACTCGCTGGCGCGGAGCAGGGCCTCGGTGTCCTCGATCGAGCGGCCCAGGGCTTCGGCCAACTCCTCGACCTTGACCCGGATCGTCGCTTCCTGGCTGGCGACGAAGCGGCGCATGCGCAGGATCTGATCGGCGAGCTTGCGGACCTGGTCGTCGGTCATTCGTCGTCCTCCGGAAGCGGTTCGAGGTCGAACAGCTGCCGGTCGCGCGGCCTGGTGAGGAACCCGTCGAGGCCATGCAGGAGCCGGGCGCTGGCCTTCGGATCGTCCGCCGTCTTCGATTCGACGTAGGAGCCGATCAGGATGAGGCGTCGGGTTCGGCGCTTGCGCTCCCTGGTGGCGACCCGGTAGCGGGCGCGGCGGAGGCGGAGCTTGATCTCTCTGGCGCGCTCCTGCTCGATCTCCCTGAGCCGGGCCTTCTTGGTCGCTGTCTCGTCCTTGAGGCTGGCGAGGCGCGCCTCCAGGGCGGCGACGGTCTCCTCCGGCGTCTTCGGTGTCATCGCTGGCTTCCCTTTGCGAAGGCGGCGGGTCGCGTGCGCGGTCCTGACGGCCCGCGTTCATGGTCGGGGTTGCGCCCGGATCAGAGGGGCGGCGAATATGCTCCCGACCATGGGGAGGGCGCACTCTATCGGTTTCGCTGGCGCGAAGACCGAGTGCGACCCCCTGCGGGGGCAACTGACCAGCCGCCTTCGATGGAGGCGATTCCGTGGCAATCTATCATCTCACGGCGAGCGCGGGGAGCCGCGCAGCGGGGGCGGCCGCGGGGGCGAAGCATGACTACATCGCCCGCGAGGGCCGGTACGAGGAGCGCGGCCGCGACGGCGAGCGCGCCCCCGGCGAGGTGCGCCACCTGGAGAGCGGCAACATGCCCCGCTGGGCGGCCGACCGGCCCCGGTCGTACTGGGAGGCGGCGGACACCCACGAGCGCGCCAACGGGCGGCTGTACCGGGAGATCCACGTGGCGCTCCCGGCCGAGCTGAGCCGCGCCCGGCAGAAGGAGCTCGCCCAGCAGCTGGCGCGAGACATCACGGGGGCCAGGCGGCTGCCGTACACGCTGGCGATCCACGAGGGGCGCGAATCCGGGGCGAGCGCGAACCCCCATGCGCACCTGGTCTGGTCGGACCGGGGCCTCGACGGCCGCGATCGCACGGCCGAGACGTGGTTCCGGCGCTACAACGCGAAGGCTCCGGAGCGCGGGGGGGCGCGGAAGCACGGCGACGCGAACGGTCCGCGCTGGCTGCACCAGGTCCGAGAGCAGTGGGCCGGCCGGGTGAACCAGGCGCTCGAGCGCGCCGGCCACGAGGCGCGGGTCGATCATCGGATGCTGGCGGTCCGGGCCCTCGAGGCGGCCGACGCCGGCGATATGGAGAAGGCGGCCGCGCTGGCCCGCGAGCCGAACATCCACCTCGGCCCGGCGGCGCTGGAGAGCGTCGAGAGGATGGCGAGGGGCCAGAAGCCGATGCGGAAGGTTGAGCAGGCGCTCCAGATCGAGGAGCGCAACGGCGTGTTGTCGGGCCTGGCGGCCGAGGAGAAGAACCTCGGGGGCGACCTTGAGCGCCTGAAGCGCGAGACCACGAGGGTCAGGTTCAAGGTCGGGGGGGCGAGGCACGCGGCCGCCCTGGCGCGGGGCAGGGGGGGCCGGGTGGCCACCTACGAGCCGGATCTCGGCCTCTACTTCGTGACCGGCCGCGACGGGCGGATGACGATCACCGGGGAGGAGAGAGCCCGCCAGCTGATGCGGCCCGCCCCCGAGCCGACGCGGCCGAAGCCTCCGGAGCGAGGCCCCGATCGCGACAGCGGCCCGAGCCGGTGACCCGATGGGGCTGACCGACATGCTCCGGCAGGTCCGGGATCTCTACGAGCAGATGACCGAGATCGCGGACCGGGTCGAGGAGGCCGAGCGGAAGCTCACGGCCGGGGGCGACGAGGCGCGCTGGAAGATGGCGGAGGCGGCCGAGAAGGCTGACCGACTCCTCAAGCGATTGGACCGCTACGCCTGGACCATCCTCGGCATCACGCTGGTCGCAGGGCTCGCGGGGGGCGGCGTGGTCGCGCTCTACCTCTACCTCGTGCTGCTGCGGTAGAGGTCTTTCTCTCCCCCTCTGTGGCCCACTCAGGGGGGGGAACGAACGCCGCCGCGACCCGCTGACGCGGACCGCGGCGGACGCCCAACTCTTGTCTCCCCCACCGTGCAACGGTGTTAGACTTGGCGGACGACTCCGGCGGTCTCAACCCCCGCCGGGCCATCCTACCGCAACCGGGAGTCCGACCTCCCTTATGACGGTCCCGAACCTTACAGCGAACCGGGGATCACCGGAAGACCCGAGCCGGGGCTTCGTCCCGATCCGCGAGCTCCTCGAGCAGCTGATGGGCGGACTGCCGTCCTCGGCGACCGTCGGGCGGCAGGGCAACGCGGATCCGATCCAGGATTGGGAGGCCCATGGCCCCGCCCCGCACTCCGCCGCACCTCCGGCCCCACCCACGGCCGAGGCTTTCCCACCACCTCCGAGGGCCGAGGCGGCCCCCGCCGCGGTGCAGCTGTCGCTTGCCCTCGACCAGGACGCCCGGCCCGACTTCCCCGCCTGCCGCTTCTTCGAGGACCGGGGGCTCCATCACCGCCACTGGAAGGCGGCTCGTCGCGTCCCCTGGCTCCAGGTCAACGCGGAGAACAGCCTGGCGGCGCTGGCCTACATGGACGTCGCCCGGTCCCACTACGAGGCCCTGGTGGCCGCCTGGCTCCCTCCGGCCACGTGGACGGTCGTCGACGGCCGCGGCCGCCTGTCCGTCGCCTGGGCGCTCCGGAGCGGCGTCCACTGGAACCCGGGCTCCTGGGCATGGAGACGGCGCTACGCCCGCACGATCGACCAGGAGTTGGCGCTGGCGCTGGGAGCGCTGGGGCAGGTGGGCCGGAACATCGATGCCCCGATCCCGCGCCGCCTCCACGCCAACCCCGCCGCCTCGCCGTCGCCCTGGCAGCACGTCGGCTGGACGGGCGAGCGGTACCGCCTCCAACACCTCGACAAGCGTAGTCGGGGGAGCGGTGTGGTGACGGCCGGAGCCCCCGCCGAGGCCGTCACGGGGCGGGCCGCGGGGGGTGTCGCCTCCGGATCCGCCCGCCAGGTGATCGCGGCCGAGCGCCGGGCGCTGGTGGCGGACCTGGTCGGCAAGGGGCTGTCCACCCGCGAGATCGCGGCCGTCGTCGAGGTGAGGACCGGCCGTAGGGTGACTCCCCGGACGGTCCGGAACGACCGGAAGGCGCTGGGGCTGTCGGTGCCGACAGGGAGGCCCTGGTAATCGGAAACGAACAAACCTATAGACTTCCTCTACAAACTAGTTAACCCGTAGTCCTCCAGTTACCGGACCATGGGAGACGGACCTGTCGGACGGAGTTTTCCACACCCACGATCGGGCCGGGCTATTCGCCGCTGGCGCGGCGGCCCGGCCCCCTCCGGCGCCGGTGGCAAGGCTGGCGGGCCATCGTCACCGACTCACCGGCCGACCGAGAGACCAGGCCCGGCCTGACAGCCGTGCAGACAGCCCGGCGGCCGCCCGTCTGCGGTCACCACGCGCTATCGAGGGGAGCGAGGGGTCTCCCCACGGCTCCGGAGGGCCTCCAGGACGGCCCGGGAGCCGCCTGAGCGGCCGTCAGGGCCTCCGGACGGCCCCAGGGCCCCAGACCGCCCGAATGGCCTCCAGGACGGCGAGAGAGGCCGCTGGAGCCGTCCGTCGAGGTAGGAGATCTCCTACTTCGACGTGTCAGGAGGTGTCAGGACGTCCCGATCGGGGTCTCCGGAGCGGTTTCGGGAAGGCTACGGGCTCTGAGAGCGCCCAGGATCGACGATCGCGACCTCCGGAGGGGTACGGGTCGGGTGGATTCCGGACATGTCCGACTTCCCGGCCGACTCGCTGGCGCGGAGCAGGGCCTCGGTGTCCTCGATCGAGCGGCCCAGGGCTTCGGCCAACTCCTCGACCTTGACCCGGATCGTCGCTTCCTGGCTGGCGACGAAGCGGCGCATGCGCAGGATCTGATCGGCGAGCTTGCGGACCTGGTCGTCGGTCATTCGTCGTCCTCCGGAAGCGGTTCGAGGTCGAACAGCTGCCGGTCGCGCGGCCTGGTGAGGAACCCGTCGAGGCCATGCAGGAGCCGGGCGCTGGCCTTCGGATCGTCCGCCGTCTTCGATTCGACGTAGGAGCCGATCAGGATGAGGCGTCGGGTTCGGCGCTTGCGCTCCCTGGTGGCGACCCGGTAGCGGGCGCGGCGGAGGCGGAGCTTGATCTCTCTGGCGCGCTCCTGCTCGATCTCCCTGAGCCGGGCCTTCTTGGTCGCTGTCTCGTCCTTGAGGCTGGCGAGGCGCGCCTCCAGGGCGGCGACGGTCTCCTCCGGCGTCTTCGGTGTCATCGCTGGCTTCCCTTTGCGAAGGCGGCGGGTCGCGTGCGCGGTCCTGACGGCCCGCGTTCATGGTCGGGGTTGCGCCCGGATCAGAGGGGCGGCGAATATGCTCCCGACCATGGGGAGGGCGCACTCTATCGGTTTCGCTGGCGCGAAGACCGAGTGCGACCCCCTGCGGGGGCAACTGACCAGCCGCCTTCGATGGAGGCGATTCCGTGGCAATCTATCATCTCACGGCGAGCGCGGGGAGCCGCGCAGCGGGGGCGGCCGCGGGGGCGAAGCATGACTACATCGCCCGCGAGGGCCGGTACGAGGAGCGCGGCCGCGACGGCGAGCGCGCCCCCGGCGAGGTGCGCCACCTGGAGAGCGGCAACATGCCCCGCTGGGCGGCCGACCGGCCCCGGTCGTACTGGGAGGCGGCGGACACCCACGAGCGCGCCAACGGGCGGCTGTACCGGGAGATCCACGTGGCGCTCCCGGCCGAGCTGAGCCGCGCCCGGCAGAAGGAGCTCGCCCAGCAGCTGGCGCGAGACATCACGGGGGCCAGGCGGCTGCCGTACACGCTGGCGATCCACGAGGGGCGCGAATCCGGGGCGAGCGCGAACCCCCATGCGCACCTGGTCTGGTCGGACCGGGGCCTCGACGGCCGCGATCGCACGGCCGAGACGTGGTTCCGGCGCTACAACGCGAAGGCTCCGGAGCGCGGGGGGGCGCGGAAGCACGGCGACGCGAACGGTCCGCGCTGGCTGCACCAGGTCCGAGAGCAGTGGGCCGGCCGGGTGAACCAGGCGCTCGAGCGCGCCGGCCACGAGGCGCGGGTCGATCATCGGATGCTGGCGGTCCGGGCCCTCGAGGCGGCCGACGCCGGCGATATGGAGAAGGCGGCCGCGCTGGCCCGCGAGCCGAACATCCACCTCGGCCCGGCGGCGCTGGAGAGCGTCGAGAGGATGGCGAGGGGCCAGAAGCCGATGCGGAAGGTTGAGCAGGCGCTCCAGATCGAGGAGCGCAACGGCGTGTTGTCGGGCCTGGCGGCCGAGGAGAAGAACCTCGGGGGCGACCTTGAGCGCCTGAAGCGCGAGACCACGAGGGTCAGGTTCAAGGTCGGGGGGGCGAGGCACGCGGCCGCCCTGGCGCGGGGCAGGGGGGGCCGGGTGGCCACCTACGAGCCGGATCTCGGCCTCTACTTCGTGACCGGCCGCGACGGGCGGATGACGATCACCGGGGAGGAGAGAGCCCGCCAGCTGATGCGGCCCGCCCCCGAGCCGACGCGGCCGAAGCCTCCGGAGCGAGGCCCCGATCGCGACAGCGGCCCGAGCCGGTGACCCGATGGGGCTGACCGACATGCTCCGGCAGGTCCGGGATCTCTACGAGCAGATGACCGAGATCGCGGACCGGGTCGAGGAGGCCGAGCGGAAGCTCACGGCCGGGGGCGACGAGGCGCGCTGGAAGATGGCGGAGGCGGCCGAGAAGGCTGACCGACTCCTCAAGCGATTGGACCGCTACGCCTGGACCATCCTCGGCATCACGCTGGTCGCAGGGCTCGCGGGGGGCGGCGTGGTCGCGCTCTACCTCTACCTCGTGCTGCTGCGGTAGAGGTCTTTCTCTCCCCCTCTGTGGCCCACTCAGGGGGGGGAACGAACGCCGCCGCGACCCGCTGACGCGGACCGCGGCGGACGCCCAACTCTTGTCTCCCCCACCGTGCAACGGTGTTAGACTTGGCGGACGACTCCGGCGGTCTCAACCCCCGCCGGGCCATCCTACCGCAACCGGGAGTCCGACCTCCCTTATGACGGTCCCGAACCTTACAGCGAACCGGGGATCACCGGAAGACCCGAGCCGGGGCTTCGTCCCGATCCGCGAGCTCCTCGAGCAGCTGATGGGCGGACTGCCGTCCTCGGCGACCGTCGGGCGGCAGGGCAACGCGGATCCGATCCAGGATTGGGAGGCCCATGGCCCCGCCCCGCACTCCGCCGCACCTCCGGCCCCACCCACGGCCGAGGCTTTCCCACCACCTCCGAGGGCCGAGGCGGCCCCCGCCGCGGTGCAGCTGTCGCTTGCCCTCGACCAGGACGCCCGGCCCGACTTCCCCGCCTGCCGCTTCTTCGAGGACCGGGGGCTCCATCACCGCCACTGGAAGGCGGCTCGTCGCGTCCCCTGGCTCCAGGTCAACGCGGAGAACAGCCTGGCGGCGCTGGCCTACATGGACGTCGCCCGGTCCCACTACGAGGCCCTGGTGGCCGCCTGGCTCCCTCCGGCCACGTGGACGGTCGTCGACGGCCGCGGCCGCCTGTCCGTCGCCTGGGCGCTCCGGAGCGGCGTCCACTGGAACCCGGGCTCCTGGGCATGGAGACGGCGCTACGCCCGCACGATCGACCAGGAGTTGGCGCTGGCGCTGGGAGCGCTGGGGCAGGTGGGCCGGAACATCGATGCCCCGATCCCGCGCCGCCTCCACGCCAACCCCGCCGCCTCGCCGTCGCCCTGGCAGCACGTCGGCTGGACGGGCGAGCGGTACCGCCTCCAACACCTCGACAAGCGTAGTCGGGGGAGCGGTGTGGTGACGGCCGGAGCCCCCGCCGAGGCCGTCACGGGGCGGGCCGCGGGGGGTGTCGCCTCCGGATCCGCCCGCCAGGTGATCGCGGCCGAGCGCCGGGCGCTGGTGGCGGACCTGGTCGGCAAGGGGCTGTCCACCCGCGAGATCGCGGCCGTCGTCGAGGTGAGGACCGGCCGTAGGGTGACTCCCCGGACGGTCCGGAACGACCGGAAGGCGCTGGGGCTGTCGGTGCCGACAGGGAGGCCCTGGTAATCGGAAACGAACAAACCTATAGACTTCCTCTACAAACTAGTTAACCCGTAGTCCTCCAGTTACCGGACCATGGGAGACGG
>CBDHFO010000006.1:0-15405 GCA_965262645.1 Candidatus Marinacidobacterium sp. | reverse complement strand
CCAAGGAGGAGTCGACCAATGGCGACGCGTAAGCGCCCCACCGCCAAGAGGAGGGCCGGGAAACCGGCCCCCCTCCGCTTGGACGTCCTCACCCTCCCCCCGCCGTTCGAGCTGCAGCGGTCCTATTGGGCCACGTTCGGACGCCCCGACCGGAGGAAGGAGCGAGCCGCTTGAGCCGCCCCACCCCTCCGGTTTTCGTCAAGCCCATCGCGCCCGGTCAATGGCTGGTCGTGATGGGCTCGGCCCCCGTACGGACCTTCCCCACCCGCGACGAGGCGATGGAGGAGGCCCGGAGACATTCACCGCGAACTGCTCCGGATCTGGAGCGAGAGGAGGAAACCCGATGAGCGGGACCATAAGCCGCTACATCATCCTGGATAGCAAGGGGCAGACCGTGGGAGACGAGTTCGAGGATTACGACAAGGCCCAACGCGCCGCAGCGCGCAGCCTTGATCTGTTCGCCATCGAAGAGCGGATTTACCGCTTGGAGGATACGGACCTGGCGTTTACCTCGAACGGCTCCCGCGAATGGCCCAGCGCTTCCGGGCGCATGTGGTAGCACCCACCCAGGGGACCGGACGCGGGCCCGGTCCCCTCCAACCCGCACCAAAGGAGGAACGTATGTCGAAGACCGAACAGCAAATCCAATTCCACCCCGCCGCCGATATCTTCCCGTTGATGGCCGGCGACGACTTCGGCGAGTTGATCGCCGATATCCGCGACCCCGGCCAGCGGGAACCGATCCTGCTGCTCCTGACGGAACCCTCCTCGATGGGAGAAACTGTGACCGCGCCGGCCTCGAAATCGGCATCGAATCGCTGATGAGGACCTGGGAACCGAAGGGCGAATCCGAGGTCGCCATTGTCCTGAGCCTGAACCTTCACCGCCGCCCCCTGACGAGCTCACAGCGCGCTTGTGTAGCCGTGTCGATCCTGCCCCACCTGGAGGCCCAGGAGCGCGAGCGGATCCGGAAGTCGGCTGCTGCGACTCCGGAGAAATCTCCGGGCTCGGAGCAGGGCGAAAGGGTCCAGGCCAACGATGGCATCGGGTACGACGGTCGCACCGAGGAGGAGATCGAGGAGGAGAATCGCGAACGCAACCCAAAACGGAAACGTGATGCCGAGGTCCGCGATCTGGTGTGGGGCCTCGAATCCCTCCCCAAAATCGAAGTCGAGATCGAGGTCCTGATTCAGGAACTCGACGAGGACGAGCGCTCAAGTCTGTCCCCGAGACTCTGCCCCCCGTCCTGGCGCTCCTGGAGCAAGCCCGCTCCGCCCTGCAGTGCCCGGCTGATGAATGAATATCACCCCGTTGGTATGGATTCTCGCTTTCCGAGCCCTCGGCCGCCGCGATCCGGCCCGCTCGAGGCGAGAATCCCTGCAAACTTATCCACGAGAAGGAGGAGAACATGGAATTTTCGACGGGCGCTATCGAGTGGGTTGTCACGGCGCTGATCTGGATCGTGGCCGCGATCTGGATCGGCGTCATCAGCGTCGCTGCTCTGTCCAATCTGTGGCGCTTTTTCTTTGGCCGAAAGGAGGAGGACGAATGAGCAAGAAGAGAAAATGTCCGGACTGCCCGGGCGACATCGAGGAGGATCGCGGCCCGACGGCGGAGCGTTGCAAACGCTGCTCCGTCATCCGGACGCGCACCCTGGAAGCGGCTCGCCAGCGCCGTCTGCGGCGCGAGGTCCGCGCCCTGGAAGCCAAAGAGGAGGCACGATGAAAAACGAAGGAGACGCCATCGCGCCCGGTGAGCTGTCACCCCTCCTCTTCCACGGCCCGGATTCGCCCCGATCCGGGCCGCCTCCTCTCATCAGAACCCACCCTCCCGCCGCAGAATCCGGGGTAGGCTGTCCTAACGGCCTTCAGCCTATGCCGCCCTACGTTTTAGGGGGGCTTCAGGCGATTGTGGGCGCTCCTACGGGCTCGGATTTCGGCGCGCTCGGCGCGAGAACCCCCAAATCCGTCTTCCGGGCGGTCCGGAGCTCGCAGGGAAAGCCAGGACAAACGCCACAGGAGCCGCAAGAGGAGCCGACTTCTCGGCCCGAAGGAAGGTGTTATAGGGTTTGTCGGCGAACGTCGAAGAGACGCGCCATAGAACAGCGTGACGCGCGGCTGGAGAGGAGAGCGCGAGTTTGGCGCGGCTCCCTCTTTGACGAGGCCGGGACCGTCCTCCTCTTCCAGCTCTGCCGGTTCCTCCAGATAACCCGAGCAGGTCCAGGCGATCCGGGCCAGCGGCTTGATCTGCTGCAGCTCCTCCGTGGAATTGTCGAGATTGGCGCCCCGATCCCTCCAGCGCTATCTTCCTCCCGCCGCCGGCCGCCGCCAAAGCCCTCTCGATCTCCCGACACGCCCGCAGGGCGAGACCGCACAGGAACCGGGGCCGGGAGCCCGGATCCGCAGGCTGTTTCACCGGATCTCGCATCGAATTTCAAAAAGCGAGGGCCTGCAGGTGGAATCGAGGCTTAGAATCGTGAACCTTAAGATCCAGCATCGAAATCAACAGCCTGTAGGATCACTGCAGCGCCTGCTTTCTCTATTTCAGAAGACAGGCCAGAAAGACTGGCCGAGAGTATTTCCCGAGATTCGTGGGGAGTCAGCCCGGCTGGAGCTGGGTCGCAGAGCTCTGGAATTGTTTGACCGAAGACGCCTCCAAAAGCTCTTAAGGCCTGAGGGAACTCTTCATAGGTGAAAACCATCCCTCGGTCTGTGGGTTCATCTCCCCTCCAGGCATCCGAGCCCGCCTATTTCAGTTTGAATTGAACTTCCATAGTTGACAGAACATCCACAGGCTTCCCGTTGAGTGTTCCCGGTTTGAACCGCCAGTTCCGGGCGATCTCCTCGGCCGCGGCCTTGCTCAGGAGCCATCCGGCCCGGCCCGGGGGCCTCTTGATGAGCTTGAACTTGTCTACGCGACCGTTCTTGCGAATGATGGCCTGAAGCCATACCACGCCTTGGACCTTCGCTCTGTGCGCCTCTTCCGGATAGGCCGGGGTGGTCTGGACCAGAGGCACGGGGTTGACCACGGTATCGGAGGGCTTTGGATTTCTCGCCTTTTCGGCCTGGAGATTCCCGGCCACACTCAGCAAAATAGAAAGCAACAGCACTTGCTTGATTCTCATTTCTCCCCCCAATTCGCCATCCTTGGCATGACCTCGCCGACAATGAACTGAACCTTGTCCAAACAGCAATCGCTCAATGACTGGCCTTCCTTGGAGTACCAGATCGGAGCTTCCTTCAAGGGCCCCTACCACTGGATGAGTCTCAAGCACCTGCAGCGATACGTGAACGAGTGCTGCGGCAGGCTGAACCTGCGTGGGCTGGGCACTCTTGGCCAACTGGCGGAGATCGTCAGGGTCATGGACGGCAAGCGGTTGACCTTCCGGGAACTGGTCGCGTAGGGGTTAGCTAGGGTCAGTTCGCACGGGGGCGATGGATCTTCAAAGCCTTCCGAAACCCTCTGTCGATACCCTCGTCTACGTAAACCTTCGCAATCACGTTCATGAAAGCGGAAATGGCCCGGGACGCGTCCGGTCTGAATTCCTCAGTCATCTCCCCTCCAAGCACCTGAGCACGTCCAGCGGGTCTACTGCGCGCTCCTTCAACTCCCAGCCCATGTCGTAGAGCATGCCCAGGGTGACCGGGTGGATGGTTTTTCTGCGCCCGTATACCGCAGCAGGAGTCATCACCGCGGTGGGATAGGCGTAGGGGTGCAGGTGACTGACACTCGACGCCGTGAATTCTGAAGGAGCCCAAAGCATGATGGACCCTCCATGGGCTTTCACTGAGCGCAGCGGTTCTCCCCGAGGGCTGGTCCATCCGTTTCCTCCCCAGAACAGATAGTGACCCGTGGCTGCCTCCCAAAGTTCGTGGGAAGGGTTCGGGACCTCCTCTTCGTTGCCCAGCCACCCCTGCGCCCGGGTCCATAGGAACCAGTTGAAAATGATCGATCTTCCGGAAAGGCCGAGCGAGGGATCGTCCTCATCGAAGTCCTCCGGCTTGTAAAATGAACTTGTGATTCCGAGTGCATGACCGATCTCGTGCAAAACTACTGAAACCAGATCTATCCCCGTGTCCGGGATGTTTGCATCAATACCAAAATGCCAATTGTCCTGGGACTTGATCTCGATCGAGAATTCCGGGTCGCCACGGTTTTTATCGTACCCTGCCATTTGATTCGCTAAGCTCCCGGGAGCCCAGTATCCGTTTGGCGACTGGGTGAATGGCACCGATGCTCTGGCAAGCCAAGACGAGGTGTCATCCTCTTCGGGCTCACAATAGGTGGCCTCAATTTCGATCGGTACCTCAATGAGGAGGTGGGAGTCCCAGATATTCGCCGCCGCGATCACGGCGTTCTTCGCCTCTTCTGGAAAGTCTCCATCGAAATCAACGGTGATGTCGCGCTCCCGGTAGGTGTCCAGCACGTAGGACACCCCTTTTCTCCGGAGCTTTCGTTGCTGGCTCCGGAACTCGATCTCTTCGATTTCCAGAGGCGTGGCCCCGGTGCAGATGATGCGGTCTCCATCGGCGCGCATGACGTGGTGAACGGGGAGGGGAGACGATGCGGCGACGGCGGCGAGTATGAGGGCGGGGAGAGTCATGATTTTCCTCCAAGGAAGGAGCCCTGGGCAGACAGGTGAAGGGGCGTGCTGGATGGAGTCCACTCCGTCCAGGCCGTCGCCTTGTCTGACCCAGTGCTTTTTGTCCTCGAATAATTAAGATTTCTGGTGCGCCTCATCTCCTCCTCGCGAGATTAAATGTGTGGCGGCGGGCCTTCATCAGTTCCCTCCTGGATTTCGGCGAGTTGTAGCTTTTGTCCTCGGCGATGGCTCCATGGATCAGCAGTCCAATGCCGCTGCTGAGGACGGTTACTCCAGCAATGCCGAGAGCCTTGTTGCGCAAGACTCTCTGTCCTCCCGAGATCTTGATGGTCTCGCCTTGGGGAGACCCTGCTCTGAGCTCAGCTTCCGGTCCGTAAGCTCCGACGACCATGGCGACTCCCAGGCCGGTGAAGATGGTTCCGGAAACGATCTTCTTTTTGGATGCCCCCCCTATCGGGGCGTATGGAGCGAACGGAGTGGCCAGCGGCAGGATGAATGTGAGTCTTCGTTTCAGGACACCTCCAGGCGTGGGGGGTCCTGCACCGGGGAACGGTCACAATCCAATGGAGATTGTTAGAATGCTTCGTAGGCTGGATCGCTCCTTCGGTGCAGGACGATTTAGCTCAGGGGTCGCTGATTGCTGATAACAACTGGCGGCCCCGCCATCGCAGGCGATCTTACCCCACCCGTGCGATCCTGATCAAATATGAGGATTACTGCGGCTGGAGGGAGAGGGAATCGAATCCTCGAGGAACCCCGATGCCCAACAAAAAAGCCGTCTCCCGGCCGTTACGAGATGCCGCCAACCATCCCCGGACACGCCGGAGAACATCGCAAAGGCTGTTCTCAGAACCCCGCCCAAAAAGCCGAATGAGAGTCGTGACAATCGCCGTAAGTAGGCCGTAGCGATCTCCTGCGGGCACTCAGCTGCGCAGGTCCCTTGCATTTGCCCTTTCCAACGGCCGGGGCCAGGTGCGCACTCACCAGCTGACGGACGCGCTCACGGGCCGCCAGGCGGCCCGCTCGGGTGTTGATCTTCCGGCGTCTTGGCATAGTGTCGGACATGATACAAATCCGGTGGGACCAGGTTCCGCCGGCAACGGTCGCCTGCAGCGGAATTTTCGCCAAAATCGGGCGCGATCGCACCCTCAAACGCCAGCGCCAGCAGCAGGACGTAGATCCCCACCCCAAACAGCACCCGCGAGGGGTCCTCTCCCTTGAGGCCTTCGACCCGAGCCACCGTGAGGCAGCAGTTCGCCGGGGCCATCAACCGCATCTCCTTCGAGCGTCCAGTGGGGCTTGAGCGAAGGGGACAGGGCGGGGAGCTCGTTCCGGATCCGGACTCAAAACGAGATCCGGTCGACCACGTTTCTCGCCACACGGCGGCGGCGCCGGTCGTACAGCTGCGTGGTCGACGGGTGCGAGTGCCCGACCAGGTACTGGACCTCCTCGATCGGCACGTTCTGGCCGAGCAGGTCCGTGACCACCATGACCCGGAACGAGTGGGGCGTGAGGGTTGCGGGCAGCCCGGCCGCCGCGAGCCGCCGCTTGACCAGGTGGCGGATCCCGTCGGTGGTGAGGCCCGACGTCCGGAGCGCCCCCGTCTGGTTGACGCCCGCGCGCCAAAGCGGCGCGTCCCGGGGGTCCGAGCCGATCCCGGCCGCCGCCATGTACCCGGTCAGCCATTCGTCCAGGTCCGAGCGCACGGGGACGTCCCGCTCCTTGCCTCCTTTCTCGCGGAAGCGCAGGACCCGGTAGCCGTCTTGGGGCTGCAGGTCCCCGACCCGCAACTGCGAGAGCGCTCCGACCCGCGTGCCGGTGGTGATCAGGGTGCCGAGCAGCGCCCGGTCGCGCAGGCCGACCGGAACCGTGGTGTCCAGCGACGCGATCAGGCGGCGGGCCTGGGGGATCGTGATCTCCGGAGTCTTGCCGTGGGTGAGACGGTGCTTGATGCCCCGGACCGAGTGGAAGGGGTTCAACAAGACGGCGTGGCGCGTGACCAGGGCATCGAAGAAATGCCGCAGCGCCGAGAGCGCCAGGTTCTGGGTGGCGGCGGATCCGGGTATCGCGTGGAAGTATTGGCCGGCCAGGCCGGGGGTGATGCGGGTCAATTCGAGGCCTTCGCGCTCGCACCAGGTGAGGAACTGGACGACGGCGCGCCCGTAGGCGCGGCGGGTGTGGGGGTTGGAGATGAGGGCATGGAAGAACTCGTGGGCGGCGTGGCAGGCCCCGGGGCCTGCGGCGGTGAGCAGGAGGGGGTACGCGCGGCCGAACACGGCCGGCGGACGGGGGACGTCGCCCTCGCGGTCGAGGATGTCGGGAACGTGGATGTCTTTCATGCCGGGCCCTCGGGTTCGCGCCCGCCACCGGGGGACGATTCGTCCGGGAAGGCCTCTCGCAGCCGCTCGGCGAAGTGCCGCAGCCGGCTCACCGCATCCTTGATCACGCGGCCCCGGTCGACTCCGGTCCTGAGGCGGATCGGAGTGCGGAGATGGCGGCCGTCGACCGGCGCCTCCTCGAACGGTTCCGGCGCCTTCCGGATCCGATTCTCGATGCCGGACCCGGGGTCAGGGGCAGGATGTTCGGACCAGACCGGCGTGAGGCCCCATCGTTTCCAGTGCTTGAGGTGGACGCCCAGCCAGAGACCGAACTTCCCCTGCACGCGCAGGTACCGGCCGGACCAGTGGTAGCCGTGGGCGGAACCCAACCGTTCCGTGCTGGCGATGCCCTCGGCGGCCAGGGCATCGACGATGACCGGGATCAGGTCGCTGTAGTTGACCCTTCTCCGGGCCAGGTCCGGGGCCGTGACCTCGCACTCGCGAAGCGGCAGGAACGCGTCGACGTCGTCCATCCGCTCGGTCAATCCGCGAAGCTGGGCGATGTCCTGCTGCAGCGCCGGGTCCTCAAGGGCGGCGCACTCCAGCCCGTTCAGGACATGTTCCCAGCTCGTGATCGCCAAGGTGTGCGGGCCGGACCGGGCCCAGCGCAGGACATCCGTTCCGGAGTCGAGCCCGAGGGGAATCCTCCCGTCGTCGCAGCGGCGTTTCAGCTCTCGCCAGAGACCGTCCATCCGCCCGCCCGGCACGATGAACAGGAGCGCGGACGGCACGTCCTCGGGCAAGGTCTCCAGAGACGCGCCCGGTTGGGCGTCGGTCAGGGGGGCCCAGAACTTGTTCTCGATGCGGACCCGGACCCCTCCGGCCGAGTCGCGAAGGGTCAGATCCGGGATCCCGCCCGGGTGGTGTTCTGCGGCCCGAATCGGGCCGGGCCGGAACGATTCGAGGCCGGTGGCGGCGAGGAGGCGGACTAGGCTCCGGACCGTGTGGGGGAAGCGCAGCAGGTAGGCGAGGGCCTGGGTGGCGGCGGGTTCGACGGCCCCGAGGCGGGGGACGAGGTGGGCGAGCAGGGGGAGGGGGCGGTCGGATGGGCGGTTTTTCATAGTCCGATAAAGTACATTATCGGACTGGCTCTTTTGCGGGGATGGGGGGATCTTCCGGAGACGGGGGAAGCTTCGGGAAGAACGGGGATCGTTCGGGAGAGCGGGAGATCGTTCGGAAGAGCGGCGCGTCGTCTCAAGGCGGGGACCCGACCCTCACCGGGCCCGGAAGGTGCGGCGCCGCATCACCCGCGAGGAACGGAACCGGAACTCGACCTCATCCGCCGGGCCGGGCATCGGAAGGGACAGATCGGACGCGGGCCCGCCCGGACGGGTAGGAATTCGAGGGCCCGGACCGGGAGGATCGGAGCCGGCTGACGGCCCCTCAGCGAGGGCGGGGCAGCGAGTTCTCGGCGGTGACCTCGCGAATCAGCGCCCGTAGCGGGTCGCTCGCCCACAGCGACGCATGCCGGGCACTCATCGAGGGCAGGCCCAGCACCCGGGTCCCGGTCAGATACCCGGCCCCGGCGAAGTAGTTCCCCTTGAGCCGGCCGAGCTTGACCCGCCGCGAGGTGCGGGAGTCCGGATCCACTCTCCACTCGCCCACGATCTCCATCCCGAAGGCGCTCTTTACGGCCGCCCAGGGGGAGCGGCCCGGGCCGTTGCCGTCACACAGGATCCACTCGGGTGCGACCGAGATCAGCGCCTTCGCCAGCCAGTCGACGCTGTAGACCCAGAGCTCGAGAGGGAGATCTCCCACCCGGGCCGTCCGGTAGGCGCAGACATTGAAGCAGGCCGTGGCTCGAAGCGCCCCTTCCCACTCGGACCCGTAGAGAGTCTCGAAGAGCCGGTGGACCCGCTTTTGATGGGGAGAGTACGGGTCCCCGTCCGGCCAGCGCTCATCCAGATGGGCGTTCCACGGCGGCTCCCGCCGCTCGTAGGGCGCCCCCAGATAACCCTGGTCCCGGTCGTGCGCCAGGGCCTCCCGGCCGCCCGAAGGGTTAACGCCGAGAAAGACCACGGAGGAGCCCTGTTCGATGCAGCGGGCGTCCCCGGACCAGCACTTGAACCCATGCACGTTCCGAGGGGACTTCGTCAAGAGCACCCGGGCCATCCGTTCCAGCATGGCCGCGGCCAGAAAACCCTTCCTCGAGATTCGTTTCACCAACGCTGAAGAGTCCCCTCTGGACTAGCCGGGCGGGCTGGTGACGGCTTTGTAGAGGAGGCCGAAGACGGAGGTCGCCAGGATGGCGATCAGCGGCCAGATGACCCGGTGGAGCACCTTGACTTCGGATCGGACCTCGCTGATCTGAGCTTCGAGCCGGGTCCCTTGAGTCTCGATCTCGGCTCGCAACTCGGTGATCTGGACCTCGATCTCGGCCTTGAGTTCGGCGATCTGGGATCCGATGGCCGCAATGACGTTCTGGCCGGCCTGGCGGCGGCTTTCCTCGACCGCTTCATACGCCAGGTCCGGATCCACGTGAACACTTCGCAGGGCCCGGAAGAGGGCGCTCGGGGCGGGTTCCGTCGAGAGGGCCATAAGCGGAGTTTACTATAGCACTCTCCGGTTTGAGGACGGATTCGTCCCTGACCAGGAGAAAACGAGAAAATCCCCCGCGACCGATCCGGCCTACTATGAGGCGCCTGCCGAAAGCCTGGAACTCGGGTCACTCCCCCTCAGAGGAGGAGAAGCCACGGTCATTGAGTTCCGATCTCACGAAGCAGCGTCCGTAGCGGGTCGCTCGCCCACAGGGCCGCATGTCGGGAACTCATCGAGGGCAGGCCCAGCACCCGGGTCCCGGTCAGCGGGTCTCGCTGCAGTCGGCCTTCCTTGACCTGGCGCGGGTTGGGGTCCTATAATTTGGCACTCTACCAGAGGGAGTGCCAGCCAGAGAAATCAGGCCTCGAGCGGTTTGAGGTCTGGAACCTGAAAACAACGACACACGATTGAAGAGGAGGGGACTGATGTCAATCAGGCCACTGCAGGACCGGATACTGATCAGACGCATCGAGGCGGAAGCAGCATTCCGCGGGAGCATCGTGATTCCCGATACGGCGAAGGAGAAGCCCCAGGAGGGTGAGGTCGTAGCGATCGGTGACGGCAAGGTGCTCGACAGCGGCCAGCTTCAGCCCCTGTCGGTCAAGGTCGGCGACCGGATCCTGTTCGGGAAGTACGCCGGAACCGAGGTCACCCTCGACGACGAGGAATACCTGATCATGCGCGAGGACGACGTCCTGGGCATCCTGGAAGGCAAGGCGGCCGCCGCCAGTGCCTGATCCGGCCCGGATCGCCGCAAACAGCAACGATCCCCACAATTCTTCAGGGGAAAGAGGAGACATAGGAACATGGCAGCAAAAGAAATCACTCATGGCGAGGATGCGCGACGAGCCCTGGTTCGGGGTGTCAACATCCTGGCCAATGCCGTCAAGATCACGCTGGGTCCCAAGGGCCGGAACGTGGTTCTGGAAAAGAAGTTCGGCTCTCCCGTCATCACCAAGGACGGGGTGACGGTCGCCAAGGAAGTCGAGTTGGAAGGACTGGAAAAGGTGGGAGCCTCCCTGCTCCGCGAGGTGGCCAGCAAGACCAGCGACGTGGCCGGTGACGGCACCACGACGGCCACGGTACTGGCCCAGGCCATCGTCAGAGAGGGCGTAAAAATGGTGGCTGCGGGCGCCAATCCCATGGCCCTCAAGCGAGGGATCGATCAGGCCGTAGCGGCGGCGATCGTCGAAATCAGAAAGCTCTCCATCGAAATCAGGGGAGAGATGATTGTCCAGGTGGGCTCGATCTCGTCCAACAACGACAAGGCCATCGGCCAGATCATCGCCGAGGCCATGAAGCAGGTGGGCAAGGACGGCGTCATCACGGTGGAAGAGGCCAAGTCCATCGAGACCTCTCTGGAGATCGTGGAGGGGATGCAGTTCGACCGCGGATACCTGTCCCCTTACTTCGTGACCGACCCGGCCCGGATGGAGTCCATCCTCGAAGACGCCTTCGTTCTGCTGCACGAGAAGAAGATCAGCTCCATGAAGGAGCTCCTGCCTCTGCTCGAGCAGGTGGCCAAGACCGGCAAGCCTTTCATCATGGTGGCCGAGGATGTGGAGAGCGAGGCGCTGGCGACCCTGGTGGTCAACAAGCTTCGCGGAACCCTTCATGTTTGTGCGATCAAGGCCCCGGGTTTCGGCGACCGCCGCAAGGCCATGCTCGAGGACATCGCCGTCCTGACCGGCGGCAAGGTGATCTCCGAGGATCTGGGCATCAAGCTGGAGAACGTTCGGATCGAGGACCTGGGCCGGGCCAAGAAGGTGACGGTCGACAAGGACAACACCACCCTCGTGGAAGGCGCCGGAAACCAGTCCGACATCGCCGGACGCGTGAAGCAGATCCGCAACCAGATCGAAGAGACCACGTCCGACTACGACCGGGAGAAGCTCCAGGAGCGCCTGGCCAAGCTGGTCGGCGGGGTTGCGGTGATCAAGGTGGGCGCCGCTACCGAGACCGAGCTCAAGGAGAAGAAGGCCCGGGTCGAGGACGCCATGCACGCCACCAAGGCGGCCGCCGAAGAGGGAATCGTCCCCGGTGGCGGAGTGGCCTTCCTGCGCGCCCTTTCCGGCCTGGACAACCTGAAGCTGGAGGACGAGGATGAGCGGACCGGCGTGAACATCGTGCGCCGCGCCCTGGAAGAGCCGGTGCGCCAGATCGCGCAGAACGCCGGCCACGAAGGGGCCGTCATCGTAGGCCGGATTCGGGACTCGAAGGACACCAACTTCGGATTCAACGCCGACACGGAAGAGTTCGTCGATCTGGTGGCTGCGGGCGTCATCGACCCCACCATGGTGACTCGGACGGCGCTGCAGAACGCAGCCTCCATTGCCAGCCTGCTGCTGACCACCGAAGCGCTCATCACCGAGTTGCCGGAGGATGACCCGCCGGCGGCGGCGGCCCCCCACGGCGACATGGGCGGCATGGGCGGCATGTACTAAGCCGGGGCATCCCTGCGATATCAGAAAGAGGGGTCCGGCCGGATCCCTCTTTTTTTGTCTTCAGGTTTTCTCACGGTCGATGAAGCGGCCGGCAAGACGCCGGAAGATCAACACCAGAGTGGGCCGGCGGGCGGCCCGTGAGCGGGTGAGTGAGCACGATGACCAGGTGGTGCTGTTGATCTGGGGCGGCCGGGTGCTCGGCTGGTCGCTGCGCCGGATCGCGGCGGCCCTGGAAGGGTCGGCGGCTCCCCCCGGCCGCCGGGCAGGATATACGGCCGGGAACTGGACGGCCGCCGCCGTCCAGAGGATCTGCCGGCGCCACGGCATTCCCACGGATCGGCCAGCGCCGCCTCCCTGCGGGCTGCTCGACTCTCTCAGAGGAGAAGCCGGCCCCAGCCGGTAGAAGGAGAGGGCAAATGCAAGACCTCCGAGGGCCGAGGAAGCTCCGGCCGGGCCTGGTGAGGGTGGCCCACCCCTCGAGAAGCGAGTCGGCCTACCGGAGCCGGGCCGGCCACGGCCGCGGGGCCGAGATCCGGCCAAATCTCGCCGGCGGTGGCTGGCTCGTGGAGTTCAGCCTGGACGGGAAGCCGTTGTTGCGCGCCGTGGGGGTCTCCACGGACGAGGAGGCCCACGACGTGGCCCAGGAGTACGTGGACACGGGACAGGGGGACAGGGACACCCCCTAGGATGGAGAGTGTAGTTCTTCGCCGTACGGAGCACCACATGTGGAAAAACGCTGCGCCGGAATCCCCGATCACGCCCCGAGATCCCATCGCTCCAGGTGGTGCCCGGCAACCTCCCAGGGGGCGACCCAAGAAACGGTCCGTCGTCGGGTCCGCCATCTCCATCAAGGGAGAGGTGAGCGGAGGAGAGGACCTGCTCATCGAGGGTCGTATCGAAGGGCGATTGTCCCTCACCGGGTGTTCCATCACTGTGGGGAGGGAAGGCCGGATCAAGGCCGACCTGCTCGCCAAGACGATTCAGGTCGACGGTTTTGTGGAAGGGACCCTTCACGGAGAAGAATGGATCCGCCTGAGTGAAACCGGACGTGTCCGGGGCAAGCTGATCGCTCCTCGAGTCATCCTGGAAGAGGGCTGCAACTTCAAAGGCACCATCGACATGGACGCCAGCGCCGAGTCTTCCCGCTGAATAACCGGTTTTATATTCGGGCAGAAGACCGATCCGTTCGCCGCCCGGTCCGGGCACGGTAAGGGCCTTTACTGCATCCTTCCCCCCTGATGGTCTTTGGGTCGACCACAAGGAGAGAGTGAGAAAAATCCCGGATTCTCGAGAAATTCAACTCCGTGAGAACTCCCAGGATAGACGACCTCCCCTGGGGGAAGGGTTAAGTATAGGCCCCTGGTGTTCTCCAGGGCCCGGGGCGGCCGCGGGCGCGCGGCTTGATTGTGTTTCCGGGAGGATTATCGCACCGGAATCACTGGTAGGGTGGTGAAGATCCGGTGGTTGAAATCCATCTCCAGGGCCACGCCGGTGAACATGGACCCCTCGGGCGCCCTGCAGCGTACCGACCCCACGAACTCGACCATTGCCGCATCCATGAAGGTTTCCGTGAACACCTCGGTGATGAACTGGGAGCTATGCCCGTCTCCGTCGAGCGGGATGTCCTTGGACTCCACCACCTGGCCACCCTGCATCAGGTCACAAGTGGCCTTCATGCGCTCCGGGCTGAGGTTTCGGATCGCAGCACCGGTATTGATACCGCTCTTCATCCAACGAGCCGGGAATATGGCGTCGTTGACGGGTTCGCTGGCTCCCACTCCGGCCACTCCGAGGGACGGGATGCCGAAGCGGAGCACCCCGCCGACGCGGCCGTCTGAGAACACCTTGGCCGAGCCGATCACCAAGGCCCCCCGGCCATGAGTCGAGATGGTGATCTCGCCCAGGCCGTTGAGGCCCATGGCCGGCGCCACACCGCCGTCCTCCGTGACCATCAGGTCTCCCGTCAGATCCACTACCATCCCGGCGTCAATCTGCTCGCCCATCTGGTTGTAGAAGAAGACCGCCGGGTAGGTCTTGGAGGTCTCCACGTTCACCAGGACGATCTCGGAGGTAATGGTGACGCTGCCCTGTTCGCCGTTGGCAAAGTGGGCGAAGTTCAGCTCCGGCATGGGCGTGGATTCCGTCGTGGCCTCGGCACCGCCACCCTTGCCGTTCACCGCTCTCACCTGGAACTCATAGGACGTCCCATTGGTCAGACCCGGGATGGTGATGCTGCGTGCACTGGCGCCGCCCTCGACTTTCGCCCAGGCGCCCCAGCTGACGCCCGACTCGCGATAGCGGACATCGTAGCTGAGGATCGGCGCATCGCCGCCATTGGCCGGTGCATTCCACCGGAGTGTCACGGTCCCATTGCCGCCCCGGGCGGACAGTGCCGGCGCACCCGGAACCGCGGTTCCGGACACGCAGTTCAGTTCGGCGCCGCCGCCCGCGAGGAGTGTCTCGAGCGCGTCCCGCTCCGCAGGGTCGACGCTCAACTCGTATTCCCGCTTCACGGCGATCACACGAGCTGCGAACCATGCGACGTGTCGCTCCGGCCGCCACTCGGCGGCATCCCGGTCACTCTTCTCCGACCGGTTCACCATCGGGTCCGCGATCGTAAGGTTGTCGAGGTCGCTCGCGATGTCCCGGCGCCTATCGTCGACGATCCCGCTGTCGTGCGCCTCCGCCAGAGCGACGATGTGCTCGATGTCCGTTGCGGCGGTCCCATTCGCTGTAATGTCGAACGCAATGCAGGAATACGGCGTATAAACCTGTCCGTTTTTCTTCATCGTCGCCGGCAACGCTGCGATGATGTCGTCTTCGAGACTGTTGTAACCTGTCCCGTAATCATCGCGATCGTAGCCGTCGCGTGACCGCTCAGCGCAGACCTTCAACCCCCGCCAAGTCTCTGCGGCCGGCGGGCACCCCGTGGGCTGCGGATCCTCCGTCTGTGCGCGGGGAACGTACCCTCCGGGATTTGAGGAAGAGTCGCAGCCGATGCCGTCGTTGTCCGTATCGCTCGACCGCTGCCGTTCAAGCCACTCGTAGATAATCCCGGTGCCATCACGGTTGTCCTTGTACGCCGGCAACCGGAGCCCATCATCGCGGTCCAATGATTCGGAGCAAGTCAGGTCACCGTTGCCGTTGCCGTCCCAGTAGGAGAACTCATCACGCGATTGCGCCGCCGCTGAAGGACCAGTCCCCAACACCAGAGCAGCGAGCATCAGGGCCAGGGTTCTCTGTTTCCAGTGGCCTGATATTTTTCGGGGATTTCCTTCGCCCATCGCCGAGTCTTCTTGTTTCTGCCTGTTCATGAGCCCGTCAATCTAACACAGCGTACGGTGAGGGACGGTTACCGCATCCCTCCCTGGCGGTCTGTGAATCGGCCACAAGGGGGAAGCGAGAAAACTCCCGGAGTCGCCAAAAATTCGAGCCCGTGAGA
>CBDHFO010000005.1:0-28926 GCA_965262645.1 Candidatus Marinacidobacterium sp. | reverse complement strand
GGCGGACGTTTTCACTGCTGGACCAAGACGTCGCGCCCGGCGTCTTGACTGGACAGCCTACGACTAGTTGAATGACAATATAATTCAATCAAGGAGGCTACGCATGCCTGCAAATAAACTCGTCCAAGCCCGCATCGACGGGGCCGTGAAGGAAGAAGCGGCCACGGTGCTGGCCGCTATGGGCCTGACCGTGTCCGACGCGGTGCGGTTGCTACTGACCAGGGTGGCGCACGAGAAGGCCCTGCCCTTCGCGCCGCTGATTCCCAACGCCGTCACCATCGAGGCGATGAAGGAAGCCCGCCAGGGCAACCTCCCGCAGTTCGCCAGCGTCGAGGAACTGCTCGACGATCTGCATGCGGACGATTGAGCGCACCAGCCAGTTCAAGCGTGACTGCAGGCGTGGTGAGTCCCGAGGCCGGCATCGGACCTACCTCGATGCCAGCCTGGTGCTCATCGTGGAGGTCCTAGCCAACGATCAGTCGCTGGAGCCTCGGCACCACGACCACGCGCTAAGCGGCGAGTGGAAAGATCACCGTGACTGCCACGTGAGGCCGGACCTGGTGCTGATCTACCAGAAGTCCGGCGCCGACACCCTGCGCCTAGTGCGCCTCGGATCACATGCCGAACTCGGTTTATAGCGTCGCGGTCTGCACGGAGTGGGACCGGCCCGCCTGGAGCTCCATGCGAAAGAGGCGCGCCGGTTTCCATGCCAGCTAGACCATGTTATCATTCATAGCATGATAATAACGATAGCGATTCTTTCACAGAAGGGCGGGTCCGGGAAAACGACGCTGGCACTTGCCCTCGCGGTGGCTCACGAGCTCGCGGGCCAATCGGCGGCGGTGATCGACCTGGACGCGCAAGGTTCGTCGGTGACGTGGGGGCGGCTTCGAGGCGGTGAATCTCCTCCAGTGATCCCGGCCCACCCTCCACGGCTGGCGCGAGTGATCGCGGCGGCCAGGGAGGCCGGGGCGGGCCTGGCGGTAATCGACACGGCTCCTCGTGAAGCGGGCGGGGCGGTGGCAGCGGCGCGGTCGGCGGATCTGGTGCTTGTGACCTGCCGGCCTTCGGCTGTGGACCTGGCGACGATCCCGGCGAGCCTGGCGGCGGCTGAGCTGACGCAAGCCCGCGTGTCAGTAGTGCTGAATGGCTGCCCCCCTCGTGGTTCCTGGACGGCCGAAGCGGCGGACGCGATACGCGGCTTCGGAGCGGCGCTATGTCCGGTGACGATCGGGGCACGGGTGGCCCATGCGAGAGCGTTTACCGTCGGGTGCACGGCCCAAGAAGTAGAGCCGAAGTCACGGGCGGCCCAGGAAGTCACGGCCCTGTACCGCTGGATCATGGAGGCAACATGAAGAAACCGACCCTTGCGGATGCCATGGCGGCGGCCGTCGGACCGGATACAACGGCGAAGGGGCCACCCTCGCGGCGCGGCAAGCGCGCTTGGGTGATCTACCTGGACCCAGATACCTCCCGCCACCTGAAGGCGGTGGCAGCGCTAAACGACCGGAGTCTGCAGTCCCTCGGGGTAGAAGCCGCAGACCTCATGATTGAACGCTACGGGGAAGGCGTCCGAGGCCGATCTGTCTAGGAGGCCACTGTGAATGAACCGCATGAACCGAAGCTGATGGACTTTCTGACGTTGCCGGTCGAGACCCTTGAGGCGCTCGACCAGCAGGAGTCCGGCAAAAACGATGATCCGGCCAAGCACCAAGAGCCCGAGAGCGAAGCGAGCCACCGTCCCGATCCCCTGCGGATCATGGGAACAACCCTTGACGTACCGATGGCGGGCACAGCGCGGCAATCGGTGGAGAGCCCACCCACCGTGGTGGCGAATGGTCGGCCCGACCCGATATTCCCGGCCCCGGCAATCGTTCGGGTCGACAGTCTGGACAAGGGCGGATACCTCCCGGATTCGCTGGTGTTGGAATCCGGCGAAGAGCCACGGTTCCTTCCTGGTCTTGCCCCGCCCGATCCGGACACGCCCCCCTCCCTTGCGCTGACCCTATACGACCTGGGTGGCGGGACGGAGGCGACACGGGGACGCGGCGCACCTCTCGCTTTGAGGCTCTTCGTTGAGGCTGTCTTGTCGGTCCCTGCAGACGCGAGAGGGAGCGGCCCCGTCCTGCTTCACCCGGAGCGGTGGGGCGATTTCCTCCGGCGGCTCTATCCGTCCGGGAAATTTCGGGCCGATCGGCAATGGCCCGCCGTGCGGGCGGCGTTCCTCGCACTGGATTCAGAGGCAGCTCTGATCCCGTGGCGAAACACCGAGGGCGGGTGGCAAGCGCGCCGGGCCGTGGTTGTTCGAGATCGTCCCCGGTCTGGCGCCCCGAGCGAGTGGGTGCAGCTGATGGTAGACCTGCCCCCCGGCTCCGAGCGGGGACCCATCGTTGACCGGCTCGCACTTCGCGGCGCCGGGGTGAAGTCGGCGCCCGCCTACCGGCTCGCGATCAGCTTGTCCGCCGACTGGTACAGGCCCGGCGCGACGCGGGTGCCGGTGAGGGGCGGGGCTCACTTCCTGCAGGTGACGGACCCCAAGCGATATCCATGCGTTTCGGATGGGCGCCTAGTCGCCATGGCGTTCCCCCGTGGGGCGCCCGGGGGAGGGTCGGCGGGGCGCATGCGGAAGCTTCGGGCACGGGAGGCGCTGGCGTACCTGGTAGGGACGGGGTTCGCGGAGGAAATCGAACTCCCGGATGGACGGCGTATCCTCCCCGGCTCGAGGTGGGCCGGATGGCACATGGATACTAGGTGACGGAAACATGGATACTAGGTGACGGAAACATGGATACTAGGTGACGCCTAGGGCTGTTTTTGCCCGCCGATATTGACTTTTTCCCTCCACCGACCCCGACCCCGACCTAAAGAGAGGGGGGGTGGGGGCCGGGCTGCGCCCCTTAGGGGGTGCGCCCCCGCCCCCTTAGTCCCTCGGGGTAGAAACCGCAAAGCGTTGGATAGCATCCGGAACCGGCTGTCCTATGTGCCGGTGCCGGGTATCGGGTCCGTGGCGATGGTGATCCCTCGGTCATTCCTCGGTCTCCAACTGATCCCCTGTGCGAGTTCACGATTCGCATTCCGAAGACGGAAGACAAGATTCCGGGTTGACAGGGTGGCAACGGGTTGCCACCTTGTCGCACATGAGATCGGTTGGAATAAAGGTGCTCAACAACCGTCTGAGCGAGTACGTGCGGCTGGCGTCATCGGGCGAAACCGTTCTGGTGACAGACCGTGACCGGGTCGTCGCGGAAATGGGGCCACCGAGAGAAACCAGGAGCCCGATGCTTGCCGATGCGATGCTTGCCGATGCGATGCGCAAGGGCTGGTTAACGCCGCCAGTACTGCCCGTCTCCGGGGAGACTCCTCCGTCGGCACCGGTGGCACCACTCCGCGACCTTATCGCTGAATTGGAGAGCGATAGAAGCGAACGGTGATCTACCTCGACACCTCCGTTGTGCTTGCCCAGCTGCTGGCCGAAGACCATCGCCCGCCCGCCTCGCTTTGGAGAGAGACTCTGGTGGCCAGCCGGTTGATGGAGTACGAGGTCTGGACCCGATTGCACGCGCGCAAGCTTGCCGATTCCCACGGCGAGTCGGCCCGCAGGCTCACCGGACAAATCGCGCTGCTGGAACTGTCACCGCCGGTGCTTGAACGCGCTCTGGAGGCCTTTCCCGGGCCTGTTTCCGTGCGCACGCTTGATGCCCTGCATCTGGCGTCATGCGAATACCTGCGCAATCAAAACCAGTCGGTCGCACTTGCCAGCTATGACCACCGGATGAACGCCATCGCGCGTGCCATGAACATCCCCCTTTTTGATTTGGACCATTTCTGAACCTGCACGACAACGTGCATCGGTCATAGCGGCAAGCGCGCTTGGGTAATCTACCTGGACCCGGACACCTCCCGGCGCTTGAAAGCGGCAGGGGCGCTGAACGACCGAAGTCTGCAATCCCTCGGGGTAGAAGCCGCGGACCTGATAATCGAACGCTACGGGGAAGACACCCCGGGCCGATCTGTCTAGGAGGCCACTGTGGGCAAACCGCATGAATCGAAGCTGACGGGCTACCTGACCGAGGCCTTGGCCAAGAGCCTGACCGAGGAGGGGCGTCAGAGCCTCCTCGAGGAGCGCGAACTCTTGGAGGCAGAGGCGCAGCGGGAGCGGCTGGAGGCCCTCCCGGTCCCGACGCGACCTCTGGACGCTCCGGAGGTTGGGGAGGAAGCCCAGACGCCTCCTGAGGTGCGCCCCGAATCACGGCTCGACCCGATCCTCCCGGTCGCGGTATCCGTCCGGGAGCATCCAGCTCGGGAGGCCGGCCGGCTCGCCTTCGGGGGAATCGTCGACCTTGACCAAGACCTGCCGGCGGACGGGCAACTGCCCTTACTCCCGGCTCCGGAAGGTCCTCGCGTCCCCCTGCTCGAGCTCGTGGACCGCTACGGCGTCCCCACCATGGCCCAGGGCCGCGGCGCGCCCCTAGAACTGGCCGTCTACATCGGCGCGTGCATCCTGACGCCCCACCGTGTCCGGGTGAACCGCGGGAGGCTCGTTACGACCGTCCGCGAGCTCCGCGACTTCCTGTTCGGGCCGACTTGGCATCCCAGCCCGACCGGTAACCGGCCCGGCGATTGGGAGCGGGTCCGGGCCGCGGCACTGAACGCCAGCGATCTGTGGCTACCTCTGGAAAACGGTGATCTTTGGCGGGCTGTCGCCGTGAGGAAGATCCCCCCGGCGGACTACCGGCCCGAGTACCTGGACCGACAGGTGATCGTCGACGTGGAGTTGCCCGACGGGGCGGCCCATGGCCCTGTGATCGACCGGCTGGAGCTGGCGCGGTTGCGGCTGGTGTCCGGGCCGAAGTTCCGGGCGTACATCGCGGCGCATTCCGTCACCTGGCGGCCGGGCGTCACCCGCCGACGCCACCCCCGCAACCGGAGCGTCCACCTGTGGAGCTCCGACCCCGCGCACTACCCCGTTCTGACAGCGGCGGACCGGCGGCGGCTGGCGTTCGGGTCCGGAGACAAGAAGAACCGAACGCGGGCCAACCAGGACGCCGCATGGGAAGACCTGGTTGGGGTCGAGATCCTGACCCGGACGGCCACCACCCAGGATGGTCAGCGCGGCTGGCTGATCGTCCCCGAGGCGGCAGCGGCGGCCATCCGAGGACCTGCGCAACCGGAGAATCTGACCTGCGCAACCGGAGAATCTGACCTGCGCAACCGGAGAATCTGACCTGCGCAACCGGAGAATCTGACCTGCGCAACCGGAGAATGACGTCCGCATAAGTCGTTGCGGCATAACAATCGGACCCCATCTCCACCCCGACCCCGACTCCGACAGGGGGAGGGAGGGGGGAGACGCCGGGCGGCACTGCTCCCCAAGGGTTGCGAGCGCGCCGCCGGCACTCCCTTTCTCTGCCAAAGACGGGTTCCGCGGCCGAGCGCGCAGGACCACAGCGAAAGAGAGAGTCCCCCAGATCAGGAGGTAAGCGGTCACCGGCGCCGGTGACCGCTTACCTCCTTGCGGAGCCCTGCCGACGGGCACATTATACGGAGAGGATACTACCGCAGCTAAGGTAGAGGAGCGAGATGTGTTATCGCTGCGCGATAACTTCTCGCCAAGGGGCTTTGCCCCCCGGCCCCCCCCCCCGCTCGCGACAGGAGGCGCTCGCATGGCCCGTCCCCGTCTGGCCGACGACGACAGGCGGACGCGCACAATCGGTGTGCGCGTCACGGCGGCCGAAGCGGCCAAGCTCGCGGAGCTCGCGGCGGTGGCCCAGCTGACCCCGGCTGCCTACATGCGGCACCGGGCGCTGCGGCAGCCGTTGCGCGTCACGGCCGAGCGCCGACTGGCGCCGGCTGAGTTCCGCGAGCTTGGGCGGATCTCGGCGAACCTCAACCAGGTCGCGAGGGCGTTGAACTCCGGAGCGGCCGCTCCGGCCGGGACCCCCGAAGTGGTCGAGCGCATCGGCGAGCTCGTGGCGGCGCTCCTGGCTGGAGAGGTCTGATGGTTGTCAAGGTGGCCGGCCTCGGCCGATCGTTCGTCGGCGTCACCGCGTACTGCCTCCATGACCGGCGAGAGCCGGGGGAGCCCCAGCCCGAGACCGACGAGCGGGTGGAGTGGACTGACACCCGGAACCTTTCGACGAGCCGGGGAGAGCGGGCGGCCGCGGTGATGGCGGCTACCGCGCTGGCGGCCCCCGAGCTCAAACGCCTGGCCGGGGGATCGCCTGGCGGCCGGAAGCTCGAGAAGCCGGTGTGCCACTACTCGCTCAACTGGGCCAAGGACGAGACGCCGGATCGGCAGGAGATGAGCCGGGCCGTGGACGAGAGCCTGAAGGCGCTCGGTCTCGAGCGGCACCAGACGCTGATCGTGGCTCACCGTGACACGGAGCACCGGCACGTCCACGTGATCGTGAACCGGGTCGATCTGGAGAGCGGTCGGGCGGCCGGGTTGAGCAAGAGCAAGCTCCGCCTCTCGAAGTGGGCGGAAGGATACGAGCAGGCTCAGGGCCGGATCCGGTGCGAGAAGAGAGTCACCAACAACACGAGGCGCAGCCGGGGAGAGCGGGTGCAGGATCGGGTGTCGCTCCCCACGGCGCGGTACCGACGGGAGAGGATGCACCCGGATCGGGAGCCTCGGAAAACGATCCCCCCTGGGCGCGACCTGGAGGAGCGGCGGAAGGTGGCGTGGCTGCGGTGGCAGGAGGACGCGATGTGGCGATCGTGGCAGGAGAGGAAGCTCGGGGAACTGGAGCGCCGGTGCGGGCGGGAGTGGTCGGAGGTCTACGCCCGACAAGACCAGCAGCGGAAGCAGCTGGCGGACACCTGGCGCGGTCGCTGGGGGCGCTTGCGGATGTGGCGTGAGGGACGGAGGCGGTTGCGAGAGCTCGGCGCGCACCTGCGGGGGCGACCGGAGGCACTCCGGCGGTGGCAGGAGGATCTGGAGCGGTATCACAGGCGGGAGCGGGCGCAGCTGGCGAAACTGCACCACAAGGCGTCGGGGGAGATCGCGAGACCGGCGGGAGAGCGCTACCGGGAATCATTGCGGCTCCCGGAGAAATGGGCGTCGGAGCGGGTGGAGTTCGCTCTGCGTCATCCGGACATGACCAAGCAGATGGCGGAGTCAGTGCTGGCTCAGGCGCGGGAGGTTGGCGGGGAGCCGGAGTACCAGAGGCAGAAGCAGGAGCAGAGCGCGGCGGAGATCGCGCGGGAGAAGGCGAAGTGGGCGGAGACGGTGAGGCAGTGGGAGCAGGCGGAGGCGGATAAGGCCGCAAGGGCGGCGGAGATCGCGAGGTTGCTGGAGCGTCAGCGGATCGAGAGGGACCGGGGCGGAGGGTTCGAGCGGTGACGAAGCCTTACGGCCGGTCCGACAAAGCTTGATCTAGGTACCGTTATCCGGTACCACTTATCCATGAGGCGCAGGCACTGGAAAACGCTCGAACTGGTCTTCCGCCAACCGGTCAGCGGCAACATACCGTGGCGGAAAATCGAGGCGTTGCTGGTCGAACTGGGAGCGGAGATCAGCGAGCGGGAAGGCTCGCGCATCGGTGTGAGACTGTTTGGCGACCGGCGGGTTTTCCACCGTCCGCATCCGTCGCCGGACACCGACGTCGGCGCGGTCGCCAGCATCCGGGATTGGCTACGGCGGAATGGAGTGGAACCGTGAGAAACACCATGGAGATCGACGGCTACAAGGCCATCATTCAGTTCGACCCCGACATCGACATGTTCCGGGGCGAATTCATTGACCTGAACGGCGGAGCGGACTTCTACGCCCCCGACGTCGCGGGCCTCAGGAAGGAAGGAGCGGCGTCGCTCAAGGTGTTCCTCGAGATGTGCGAAGAGGACGGCGTCGAGCCCCGAAGGTGGTACTCGGGGAAATTCAATTTGCGCATCTCGCCGGAACTGCACGCGAGCGCCGTGGCGGCGGCCGAGGCGGAGGGGAAGAGCCTCAACCAGTGGATCGCCAGCACGCTCGCCTCGAGCCTGCTGTGAGCGGCTTTGGTCGGAGCCGGGGCAGGTTCAACCACGAGGCTTTTGAGGGCGGGCTCTCGCGGCGATCAGTGGCTCGGGAGGTAGGGATACACGAAAGGGCTCCAGGCGCCTCTCGAGTGCGGTTTCCATCGTGGACGAATCTTGTGAGCGTGATCCCGTCCCGTGCCGCCCGCCCCTTGGCCGAACGCAGAACCTGATCGTTCAGATTGAGCGTGGTTTTCATGGCAAGGCCCGCTAACACCGTTGCGTATGGCTCGACCATATCAATAGGGAACATGCATGGAAAGCCGTTCATGCCGTCCTGCGCCGCCGGCGGCTCTATCTTCTTGTCCGAACACATTGGACGATGAAGTTCATCGTAATGACTAGTTGCTTATCGAGATAACCTCGTATAACTTCAGTATAAATGGACCGACGAACGAACCCGTATGCGCCCGGAGCAGGCACCCCCCCACCCGAACTCGTGGGGCGCGACACGCTGATCGAGGACGCGGAGATCGCGCTCGACCGGCTAGGCAACGGCCTCGCCGCCAAGAGTCTGCTGATGGTCGGCCTACGCGGGGTCGGGAAGACCGTCCTCCTGAACCGGATCCTCCTCGATGCGGAGGCGCGCGATTTCGCGGCCGTGTTGATTGAAGCCCCAGAGGACCGCTCCCTTCCGGCAGCGCTTGCGGGGCCGCTGAACTCCGTCCTTGTCCAACTAAGCCGCAGTGCCGCCGCCAGGGAGTTGGCCAAGAAGGCGCGGAGGTCGCTTGCAGGCTTCGTCCGCGCGATGAAGGTCAGCTACGAAGACATCACCGTCTCCATCGATCTGGATGCGGAAGAAGGCGTCGCGGACAGCGGAGACCTGGACACCGATCTCACGGCGCTGCTCCAGGTCGCGGGAGAGGCGGCCCGTGCCCGCGAGACGGTGCTCGTCCTGTTCATCGACGAGATGCAATACGTGGCCAGACAGGAACTCGGCGCACTCATCACGGCCCTGCACCGGGTCGCGCAACGCCGGCTGCCGGTCGCTCTGATCGGATCCGGACTGCCCCAGCTCGTGGGCCACGTCGGCGTCGCGAAATCCTACGCCGAGCGGATGTTCTCCTTCCCCGAAATCGGTCCCCTGCCCTGCGATGCCGCCAAGCAGGCGCTCGAGGCGCCGGCAAACCGCCTCGGCGTCGCATACCAGCCGGACGCCCTCGAGGAAATCCTGAGAATCACGGAGGGATATCCCTATTTCCTCCAGGAGTGGGGTAGCGCCTGCTGGAAGATTGCCGACGGACCAAGCGTGACGCGATCCGAAGTGGACGCGGCCTCGCCCGTCGCGATCGCGGAACTCGACAGCACTTTCTTCCGGGTTCGCTTCGAGCGCACGACCCCCTTCGAGCGACGCTACCTGCGGGCCATGGCCGAACTCGGGCCTGGTCCCCATCGCTCTGGGGAGATCGCAAACGCCATAGGCCGCCCCGTCCAAGGGGTCGCACCCACCCGCTCGAACCTGATCAGCAAGGGGATGATCTACAGCCCGGCCCACGGTGACACAGCGTTCACCGTACCGCTGTTCGACCAATACTTGAAGCGAACAATGCCCGGCACGTAGTTGCCCGAGGGCCGCTCCAGCCAGCTTGCCGCACTCAGGCGAGGGTTCATGGAGCTCGTGTTCGAGCAAGCGACCCGCGAGCTCTCTTTCACCCTGGAGAGCAGGCCCGGATTTGGATCGGGACCTTCTCCGCGATGTTGCGGGTGATGCGCCGCGCTCGGCTCTATCTTCTTGTCCGATATCTTCGGATTGCGTATCTTTGGCCGGGCCTTTGGGTTGCCCCATGCCGACCGGACGGATCGGGGCCTAGCGCCGCGGGCGGCTCTATCTTCCTGTCCGATAACTGCACATAACGGACACCGGACACCCGCAACCGGAGCGGACACCGATGCTCCCGAACGTCCCGAGCCTCCCCGAGCACACCGGCCGGACAGCCGTCGACCGGTGGGCCGGCCGCATCCGCTCTGCCGCGGCGGACGCCTTCGCACCCGCGACGCGCCGGCTCTACATCGGCGCGTTCAGGTCCTTCGTCTCATGGGCCGACGGGGAGGACCTCCGGGCGTTTCCGGCCGCACCGGCGACGGTCGCCGCCTACCTCGCGGCCCGCTCGGATCAGGGGCGCTCCGTCGCGACCCTGCGGGCCGACCGTCAGGCGATCGCGGCCGTTCACCGGGAGCTCGGCGAGCCGGACCCGGCCGGCGACGTCCTGGTCAGGCGGGTCATGAGGGGCCTCGCCCGCCGGCGGGCCGGAGAGGGCTCGCGCCAGGCCTCCCCGCTGACGGCCGGAGGGCTCGCCGCGATCGGGGCCACCGCGCTCACGCCCCGCGCGGGTCCCAGCGGACGCACGGAATCCCCCAAGGCGGCCCGGAGCCGGGGAGCCATGGACGTGGCGATCGCCTCCGTCATGCGCGACGCCCTGCTCCGGCGCTCCGAAGCGGCCGCGCTCACGTGGGCCGATGTCGAGCTCCGGCCGGATGGATCGGGACGGCTCCGGGTCCGCCGCTCGAAGACCGACCAGGAGGGCGGGGGAGCCGTCCAGTACCTCGGGAAGGGGACCGCCGCCGCCGTCCGGGAGATCCGCCCCGGGAACCCGGATCCGGACGCCCGCGTGTTCGGCCTCCACTCCGGACGCTCCGTGGCCCGCCGCCTCGCCGCCATGGCCGGGGCCGCCGGGCTCGAAGGCGCGTTTTCCGGACACTCCCCCCGCGTCGGGATGGCCCGCGATCTCGTGGCCTCCGGGGCCTCCGTCGCCGCCGTCCAGATCGCGGGCCGGTGGGCTTCCCCCCGGATGCCCGCCCACTACGCCCGGGGAGAGCTGGCCGCACGCGGGGCCGTCGCCCGGTTCTACGGGGAGTGAGAGGGGTGGTGGTGGTCCCCCCCACCGGGCCCTCGGATCCCCGGCGCAAGGCCGCAGGATCGCCCCTGACGGCCGTCGGGCCGGCGGACGGCTTCGAGGATGTCGGGGTGGGCCGTGGACGGCGCCCGTCACCGCCGGCCGGCTTCGGTCCGGATCGCTCCGGTCGCCTGCACGCGTACCGGTAGCCGTGCCGCATCACCCGGTGCACAAGACCCGGTCGCTCGACAGGTACGACCCCAGGTTCAGGGCGCAGGCCGAAGACCTCTTCGAGCGCGTGAAGGGCCGGGTGGGCGAAAAACGCGCCGTCAGGCTTACGGGCAGCTACTCCATCCGTGCGTACTTCCAGGGCGCCACGACGCCGCTCACGCTCGCGAAGATCATCATCCGGGAGGACTTCCCTCCGGACACCTACGTCGACGAGGCCGGCGTCCACGTCCTGATCAGGGCCGACGACTGGATGGCCGGCCGGCTCGATCGCGAGCCATGGACCCGGGCCGACCTCGGGCAGACGATCAGAATCATCTCGGTGCTGTTCTACGGGTTCAGGCTGGGCGGCCGGGACGACCTGGACGAGATCGCGGCCGCGATCGCCGCGGTGGTGCTGGAACACCCGCCTGAAATCGGGTAGGAGGGGGACTCGCGCCCCCCGTCCCCGCCGGACGTACGGGTCTCGTATCCGGCGGTTCTCCTCAGTGCTGTAGCGCTGGACACCTCGGCGCCAGGGGGCTCGATTCCCCTCCATCCCGCAGCACCGCACTCCACGACTCCGCCGACTCCCGGTAGCCCGAAGTGGCGGTGAGCGCCTCCTTCGTGCCGTCCGCGATCGCACCGATGAGTGCAAGCAGGGCCACCTTTTCCTTCTCGATCCCCGCCTCCGCGTAGATCCCGTCCGCCCAGACGTAGACAAGATCCCGGCCCGCAAGCGAGCGCTCCTCCCACTCAGCTTGCTGTGCAACCCGCTTCTCCCAAAGTCGGCGCACCGTCTACTTCGAGAGCGGCCCCCCATCTCCCAGCAACCCCGCAACCCCAGCTCGATAATCCCCCTCCGCCGGCCATACGGCGTAACTCCACCTTGGCCTGATAAGCAGAGGGGCCCGACCTTTCGGCCGGGCCCCTCCTGTTGGCTGTGGACTGATTACCGAGTTACCGCTCGACTGTTATCTCCTCTAGAGTTTCGCCGTCACTACGCGCGTCGATGATCGCAACTCCGTCGGAGTTCACGGCGACAGCGATAAACTGCACCATTGCGCTCTCTGCCTTCACTCCTATGGCTGCCAAGACATCGGCCCCGCTCACGTCAGCACCCCAGACGTATTTGCGTGCGGCATATTCGTCGCCGTCGTCAGCGGTATTGGCATGCGTGAAGTCTTCCGCACCTGCCGCGCTCACCGAGGCGATGAGCACGAGTGCGTCTGCGCCAGATCCAGCAGGAGAAGGCGGCACCCTATCGGTTCCACCGTCCTGGGCCCCCGATCTACTGACATTCCTCAATGCCACCGCAGCGTAGAAGTCCACCCGGTCCACCGGGTTATTCACAAGTCCTTCAAGGCCGCCAACGGCAGCACGAGCTTCGATGGCGTCGGTGTCGGCATTCTCCGGTACCGCCGCTATCGGCTCCCGGTAACTAGCTGCTCCCACGATCTCTGCTCTGAGCTCAACTGTGCTGCCGTCCGTGCCCGTACCGTCGGCCGATAAGGTCTGGAAGACCTCGTCGCGGGCATAGCGCAAGTCGTCATCATCGAATTGATCAGCGTCCGTACCAGCAGGAATCAGAGCAGTGGTAGCATAACGGGTGATGTTGACGGTGGCGTTGGTGACGTCGACATCACCATCATGATCAAAGGTCTGTCCGCTTACGGCGGTTCTCTGACCGAGCACGGAGACGGTGGCAGGGACGCCTAGGCTGTTAGTTCCATCACCTGTTGGAGCGGTGTAGAATCCTGTCTCCCCACTGTCACCCCCACCCTGGTCAAGAGCCTTGATCCCTATCGTGGTCAGAGTCTCTGGTTCAGTTATCGCACCGTTTGCGGCAGTGCCACCCAAGGCTGCCTGCACGGCCCGGAAGATCTTCGTCGTAGACGTGGCCAAACGGCTCTGCGTCAGGGTGCCGTTATACTCGTCGACCGCAATGGTGCCCTCGCTCGGCAGGATCAGAGTTTCCCCATTGCTGTCAACGCCGTCGAAGGTAACCCCAATGGGGAACCTCATCTCGGACCAGTAGGTCTTGATTGAGAGATCGTCCGTCGCCGTCGCCGTCAGGGTATAGGCACCCTTGCTGTACGCGCCCACGATCACGCCTGCCCTCGGGTCTTCGTTGTCCTCGACAGCTGTCCTCATGACCTCTTCGGAGCTGTTACCAGCCTTATCACGCGACACGGCGGTGAAAGTGTAATAGCCGTGAGTCTTGGGGCTGCTCAGACCTTTCGTGGTCGCTAACGGATCGTTGAAGTCGATTCCCGTTTCGCTGAGCACGCACTCACCCGTAATTTTCTCCTCTCCAACCGGACCACCGACATCCTTCTGGTCGCCGCAGATGATCTCGTCCTTCGCATTTCGGACCTCGATCTTGGCGAGTACGGGATCCGAGTGCAGACCAGACTTGCCCGTGGATCCTCCAGTGTCGGCTACCTGAACCTGGAAGTTCTTCAGTTCGGAAGCGTCCGCCTTGGGGCTGGCAGTCGAGAACCCGATCGTCGGTGGAAGTACATCCAGACCGGCCCGGATACCGTCCGCGTAAGTGGTTGTGGCGTCGTCACCTTCTCCCGTCGTCATCGCATAGCTTTCAGCCGGCGCACAGGCCTTCCCGGCTGACGGCAGCTTCGACTCGTTACCGAGCAGGTCGACAGCGGTAGCGATCACGCATACCGCGTTCTTCTTTGTAGGCTCTGTCGGGATGGCATTGGGAATAGCCGCACGAGCGCCGTCGACAATGGACGGCGTGGTGCTCGAGAACCTCAGCTGCGGAACGTACCCACCGACACCAGTCGCATCGTCATCGTCGTTGTAGTTGAGCCAACCGTCCGGGTTCCTAGTGCCGTGATGCTTGCCCAGGAAGTTCAGGCCCAGGTTGTTGACCCAGCCGCCCTCACGCTTGTTGGGGTTCGGCTCGAAATGCGGCGCGTCTGGGCCCTCAAAGTCCCAGTTCAACTTGGCATCGGCCATGCCGCCAACATTGAACTCCAGCTGCCCTTCTATCGTTGTCTCGTCACATTCGGGAGTAAACACGAATGGTGCCTCATCGTCAGTCATCGCATCTTCGCCACAGAATTTCCGTAGCGTCAGAGCTGTAACGGGACCGGACGAGTAGATTACGGGCACTGCAGTGATCTCCGGCGCAGCGGCAGGGCCACCGTACCAAATGTCTCCGGTTGTCGGATTCATGACGCCATCGCCGAGACCTGCGATGGAAACATGGACGTCGTCTTCATTGTCGAACTCGACGGAGACGTTGTTGGACGGCACGGAATTTTCGCTACCCGCGACCATGAGCTGAGCAGAGATCGTGTGGTCACCATTCGGGTACGTCACGTCACCCGTTTCCGCATCGTACTCACCAGAGTCGAACGACAGCGTGAAATTGAGCTGGGCCTGTTCGGCCGGCTCGTCCATGGCCGGAGTCGCAGCTATGCCGAAAGACTGACGGGTCGCTACTTCGCCATTCACCAGCAGGCTCAAGCCCGTAGGCGTCTGGTCACCGCGTTCAACGCTGATCGTAACGCTGACGGTGCCTTCCAGGCTGGTCCCTTCCGTGGGTTTCGTGATGAAGACGAAGGCCGGCGCGGCCACGTCCGGAGCGGTCACGGTGAGCTGAGCGGCCAGGCTCGCGCTGTCGTCACCCTTCGTCACGGCAGCGTTAATCGTGACTCCACCGGCCGCGACGCCCGTTGCCTGACAGCCCGCGTCCGTCGTACCCGCCGTCGCGACATCCTCATCCGACGAGGTGCACGCCCAGGTGGCCGTCGCGTCCGCAGCACCGCCGGAGGTATTGATCGCGAAGACCACATTGCTTCCGACCACGACGTCAGCCGACTCAGGAGCCATTGAGGCCACGAACGGCGCGGTGGGCTCGACAGGATCAGTCGTCACGGTGAGCTGGGCGACCAGGTTTACGGTGTCGTGACTGTCCGTCGCAGCGACGTTGACCGTCACTTCGCCGGCTGCAACGCCCGTTGCCTCACAGCCCGCGTCCACTGTCGTCGCCGTCGCAATGGCTGCATCCGACGAGCTGCACTCCCAGCTCGCCGCCATCATCATGTCCCCCATCATCATCCCCGTATACCCACCCGAGGTGTTGACGGCGAAGACGACGCTGCTCCCTACTGCAACCGACTGCGACTCAGGAGCGATCGAGGCCTCGAACGGAGGCGGGGCTACCGGAGCAGTCACGGTGAGCTGAGAGCCCACGTTCGCGGTTTCGCTACCCTTCGACACCGTGGCGGTGATCGTCACTCCGCCAGCCGCGACGCCTGTCGCCTGACAGCCGGAGGACGTCGTGCTCGCCGTAGCGATACCGGTGTTGGACGAGGAACAGCTCCAGCTAGCCGCCTCGCCCACAACCCCGCCCGAGGCGTTGACGGCGAAGACGACACTGCTTCCCACCGCGACCTCAGCCGAAGCAGGGGCCATGGAGGCCACAAGCGGCGGCGGTGGTGGCGGTGGGGGCGGAACGGGCGTGATCAGCTCCACGTTGTCGCCGCACGCAGCCACCCCAAGCGCCAGAAGCCCGGCTATTAGAAAACGGTTTCTCACTTTCACGTCTCCTTCTGTTGTGAACCATGGACCGCCCGGCTCATCCGGCGGCACCCCAAGCTAACATCCTTTCCTTACTTGCTTTCCTTACTTGCAAATCCCGTGCCGCCTGTCCACGGGCCCCGAAAAGCCTTGCAGGACTGATGTTGTTGCGACTTAAGCCCAGATTCCTGAGGACGGCCCTCAATTTCCCGAGGGACTCACGCGCTTCCCCCGGCAACGCCGCCGACCGCGCACGGCAGGTTCACGGAAAACCTCTCCCTGATCTCGCTTCGAGGCCGGCCAGGGGCTCGCTTTCAATCCCCAAGGTACGGGCATAGACCGAAAAAGGTTGCCCCCGGCGATAGAGGCCACCGGGGGCTCCCCCAACGTGTTAGGCCGTCAGGGGCTTTGCACGGCCGGGAAGGAGATTTGAGATTTGACCGACCGCGCACGGGAAACCTGAGGGTAGCGAAGAGGCTTACGCAAGGACCGCGACGGTCAAAGGCTCCGACCGCCAGTCGGTCGGGGGGTTCGTCCGTTACGAGAAAGGAGTTCTCCGGATCCGGTCCGAGCTCCGCCGCCGTTCACGTTGTGGACTCGGGCCCAGACTCTTCATTCAGGCCGGAAACGACCGCAGCGCCTGGCTCCGTCCTCGAGCCCGGCGGCCGCTGCCCCCGGATCTGCCCCAGTTTCGGGTGGCCCTGAGCCCTTCGGGCGCCGGCGATCACCCCGCCGTGCAGCGGTCAGGAGGCACAAGTTATCGGGAGTGCATTTATCATACCGCACCACTCGAGCGCGGCACTCAGAGGCGGACGTTTTCACTGCTGGACCAAGACGTCGCGCCCGGCGTCTTGACTGGACAGCCTACGACTAGTTGAATGACAATATAATTCAATCAAGGAGGCTACGCATGCCTGCAAATAAACTCGTCCAAGCCCGCATCGACGGGGCCGTGAAGGAAGAAGCGGCCACGGTGCTGGCCGCTATGGGCCTGACCGTGTCCGACGCGGTGCGGTTGCTACTGACCAGGGTGGCGCACGAGAAGGCCCTGCCCTTCGCGCCGCTGATTCCCAACGCCGTCACCATCGAGGCGATGAAGGAAGCCCGCCAGGGCAACCTCCCGCAGTTCGCCAGCGTCGAGGAACTGCTCGACGATCTGCATGCGGACGATTGAGCGCACCAGCCAGTTCAAGCGTGACTGCAGGCGTGGTGAGTCCCGAGGCCGGCATCGGACCTACCTCGATGCCAGCCTGGTGCTCATCGTGGAGGTCCTAGCCAACGATCAGTCGCTGGAGCCTCGGCACCACGACCACGCGCTAAGCGGCGAGTGGAAAGATCACCGTGACTGCCACGTGAGGCCGGACCTGGTGCTGATCTACCAGAAGTCCGGCGCCGACACCCTGCGCCTAGTGCGCCTCGGATCACATGCCGAACTCGGTTTATAGCGTCGCGGTCTGCACGGAGTGGGACCGGCCCGCCTGGAGCTCCATGCGAAAGAGGCGCGCCGGTTTCCATGCCAGCTAGACCATGTTATCATTCATAGCATGATAATAACGATAGCGATTCTTTCACAGAAGGGCGGGTCCGGGAAAACGACGCTGGCACTTGCCCTCGCGGTGGCTCACGAGCTCGCGGGCCAATCGGCGGCGGTGATCGACCTGGACGCGCAAGGTTCGTCGGTGACGTGGGGGCGGCTTCGAGGCGGTGAATCTCCTCCAGTGATCCCGGCCCACCCTCCACGGCTGGCGCGAGTGATCGCGGCGGCCAGGGAGGCCGGGGCGGGCCTGGCGGTAATCGACACGGCTCCTCGTGAAGCGGGCGGGGCGGTGGCAGCGGCGCGGTCGGCGGATCTGGTGCTTGTGACCTGCCGGCCTTCGGCTGTGGACCTGGCGACGATCCCGGCGAGCCTGGCGGCGGCTGAGCTGACGCAAGCCCGCGTGTCAGTAGTGCTGAATGGCTGCCCCCCTCGTGGTTCCTGGACGGCCGAAGCGGCGGACGCGATACGCGGCTTCGGAGCGGCGCTATGTCCGGTGACGATCGGGGCACGGGTGGCCCATGCGAGAGCGTTTACCGTCGGGTGCACGGCCCAAGAAGTAGAGCCGAAGTCACGGGCGGCCCAGGAAGTCACGGCCCTGTACCGCTGGATCATGGAGGCGACATGAAGAAACCGACCCTTGCGGATGCCATGGCGGCGGCCGTCGGACCGGATACAACGGCGAAGGGGCCACCCTCGCGGCGCGGCAAGCGCGCTTGGGTGATCTACCTGGACCCAGATACCTCCCGCCACCTGAAGGCGGTGGCAGCGCTAAACGACCGGAGTCTGCAGTCCCTCGGGGTAGAAGCCGCAGACCTCATGATTGAACGCTACGGGGAAGGCGTCCGAGGCCGATCTGTCTAGGAGGCCACTGTGAATGAACCGCATGAACCGAAGCTGATGGACTTTCTGACGTTGCCGGTCGAGACCCTTGAGGCGCTCGACCAGCAGGAGTCCGGCAAAAACGATGATCCGGCCAAGCACCAAGAGCCCGAGAGCGAAGCGAGCCACCGTCCCGATCCCCTGCGGATCATGGGAACAACCCTTGACGTACCGATGGCGGGCACAGCGCGGCAATCGGTGGAGAGCCCACCCACCGTGGTGGCGAATGGTCGGCCCGACCCGATATTCCCGGCCCCGGCAATCGTTCGGGTCGACAGTCTGGACAAGGGCGGATACCTCCCGGATTCGCTGGTGTTGGAATCCGGCGAAGAGCCACGGTTCCTTCCTGGTCTTGCCCCGCCCGATCCGGACACGCCCCCCTCCCTTGCGCTGACCCTATACGACCTGGGTGGCGGGACGGAGGCGACACGGGGACGCGGCGCACCTCTCGCTTTGAGGCTCTTCGTTGAGGCTGTCTTGTCGGTCCCTGCAGACGCGAGAGGGAGCGGCCCCGTCCTGCTTCACCCGGAGCGGTGGGGCGATTTCCTCCGGCGGCTCTATCCGTCCGGGAAATTTCGGGCCGATCGGCAATGGCCCGCCGTGCGGGCGGCGTTCCTCGCACTGGATTCAGAGGCAGCTCTGATCCCGTGGCGAAACACCGAGGGCGGGTGGCAAGCGCGCCGGGCCGTGGTTGTTCGAGATCGTCCCCGGTCTGGCGCCCCGAGCGAGTGGGTGCAGCTGATGGTAGACCTGCCCCCCGGCTCCGAGCGGGGACCCATCGTTGACCGGCTCGCACTTCGCGGCGCCGGGGTGAAGTCGGCGCCCGCCTACCGGCTCGCGATCAGCTTGTCCGCCGACTGGTACAGGCCCGGCGCGACGCGGGTGCCGGTGAGGGGCGGGGCTCACTTCCTGCAGGTGACGGACCCCAAGCGATATCCATGCGTTTCGGATGGGCGCCTAGTCGCCATGGCGTTCCCCCGTGGGGCGCCCGGGGGAGGGTCGGCGGGGCGCATGCGGAAGCTTCGGGCACGGGAGGCGCTGGCGTACCTGGTAGGGACGGGGTTCGCGGAGGAAATCGAACTCCCGGATGGACGGCGTATCCTCCCCGGCTCGAGGTGGGCCGGATGGCACATGGATACTAGGTGACGGAAACATGGATACTAGGTGACGGAAACATGGATACTAGGTGACGCCTAGGGCTGTTTTTGCCCGCCGATATTGACTTTTTCCCTCCACCGACCCCGACCCCGACCTAAAGAGAGGGGGGGTGGGGGCCGGGCTGCGCCCCTTAGGGGGTGCGCCCCCGCCCCCTTAGTCCCTCGGGGTAGAAACCGCAAAGCGTTGGATAGCATCCGGAACCGGCTGTCCTATGTGCCGGTGCCGGGTATCGGGTCCGTGGCGATGGTGATCCCTCGGTCATTCCTCGGTCTCCAACTGATCCCCTGTGCGAGTTCACGATTCGCATTCCGAAGACGGAAGACAAGATTCCGGGTTGACAGGGTGGCAACGGGTTGCCACCTTGTCGCACATGAGATCGGTTGGAATAAAGGTGCTCAACAACCGTCTGAGCGAGTACGTGCGGCTGGCGTCATCGGGCGAAACCGTTCTGGTGACAGACCGTGACCGGGTCGTCGCGGAAATGGGGCCACCGAGAGAAACCAGGAGCCCGATGCTTGCCGATGCGATGCTTGCCGATGCGATGCGCAAGGGCTGGTTAACGCCGCCAGTACTGCCCGTCTCCGGGGAGACTCCTCCGTCGGCACCGGTGGCACCACTCCGCGACCTTATCGCTGAATTGGAGAGCGATAGAAGCGAACGGTGATCTACCTCGACACCTCCGTTGTGCTTGCCCAGCTGCTGGCCGAAGACCATCGCCCGCCCGCCTCGCTTTGGAGAGAGACTCTGGTGGCCAGCCGGTTGATGGAGTACGAGGTCTGGACCCGATTGCACGCGCGCAAGCTTGCCGATTCCCACGGCGAGTCGGCCCGCAGGCTCACCGGACAAATCGCGCTGCTGGAACTGTCACCGCCGGTGCTTGAACGCGCTCTGGAGGCCTTTCCCGGGCCTGTTTCCGTGCGCACGCTTGATGCCCTGCATCTGGCGTCATGCGAATACCTGCGCAATCAAAACCAGTCGGTCGCACTTGCCAGCTATGACCACCGGATGAACGCCATCGCGCGTGCCATGAACATCCCCCTTTTTGATTTGGACCATTTCTGAACCTGCACGACAACGTGCATCGGTCATAGCGGCAAGCGCGCTTGGGTAATCTACCTGGACCCGGACACCTCCCGGCGCTTGAAAGCGGCAGGGGCGCTGAACGACCGAAGTCTGCAATCCCTCGGGGTAGAAGCCGCGGACCTGATAATCGAACGCTACGGGGAAGACACCCCGGGCCGATCTGTCTAGGAGGCCACTGTGGGCAAACCGCATGAATCGAAGCTGACGGGCTACCTGACCGAGGCCTTGGCCAAGAGCCTGACCGAGGAGGGGCGTCAGAGCCTCCTCGAGGAGCGCGAACTCTTGGAGGCAGAGGCGCAGCGGGAGCGGCTGGAGGCCCTCCCGGTCCCGACGCGACCTCTGGACGCTCCGGAGGTTGGGGAGGAAGCCCAGACGCCTCCTGAGGTGCGCCCCGAATCACGGCTCGACCCGATCCTCCCGGTCGCGGTATCCGTCCGGGAGCATCCAGCTCGGGAGGCCGGCCGGCTCGCCTTCGGGGGAATCGTCGACCTTGACCAAGACCTGCCGGCGGACGGGCAACTGCCCTTACTCCCGGCTCCGGAAGGTCCTCGCGTCCCCCTGCTCGAGCTCGTGGACCGCTACGGCGTCCCCACCATGGCCCAGGGCCGCGGCGCGCCCCTAGAACTGGCCGTCTACATCGGCGCGTGCATCCTGACGCCCCACCGTGTCCGGGTGAACCGCGGGAGGCTCGTTACGACCGTCCGCGAGCTCCGCGACTTCCTGTTCGGGCCGACTTGGCATCCCAGCCCGACCGGTAACCGGCCCGGCGATTGGGAGCGGGTCCGGGCCGCGGCACTGAACGCCAGCGATCTGTGGCTACCTCTGGAAAACGGTGATCTTTGGCGGGCTGTCGCCGTGAGGAAGATCCCCCCGGCGGACTACCGGCCCGAGTACCTGGACCGACAGGTGATCGTCGACGTGGAGTTGCCCGACGGGGCGGCCCATGGCCCTGTGATCGACCGGCTGGAGCTGGCGCGGTTGCGGCTGGTGTCCGGGCCGAAGTTCCGGGCGTACATCGCGGCGCATTCCGTCACCTGGCGGCCGGGCGTCACCCGCCGACGCCACCCCCGCAACCGGAGCGTCCACCTGTGGAGCTCCGACCCCGCGCACTACCCCGTTCTGACAGCGGCGGACCGGCGGCGGCTGGCGTTCGGGTCCGGAGACAAGAAGAACCGAACGCGGGCCAACCAGGACGCCGCATGGGAAGACCTGGTTGGGGTCGAGATCCTGACCCGGACGGCCACCACCCAGGATGGTCAGCGCGGCTGGCTGATCGTCCCCGAGGCGGCAGCGGCGGCCATCCGAGGACCTGCGCAACCGGAGAATCTGACCTGCGCAACCGGAGAATCTGACCTGCGCAACCGGAGAATCTGACCTGCGCAACCGGAGAATCTGACCTGCGCAACCGGAGAATGACGTCCGCATAAGTCGTTGCGGCATAACAATCGGACCCCATCTCCACCCCGACCCCGACTCCGACAGGGGGAGGGAGGGGGGAGACGCCGGGCGGCACTGCTCCCCAAGGGTTGCGAGCGCGCCGCCGGCACTCCCTTTCTCTGCCAAAGACGGGTTCCGCGGCCGAGCGCGCAGGACCACAGCGAAAGAGAGAGTCCCCCAGATCAGGAGGTAAGCGGTCACCGGCGCCGGTGACCGCTTACCTCCTTGCGGAGCCCTGCCGACGGGCACATTATACGGAGAGGATACTACCGCAGCTAAGGTAGAGGAGCGAGATGTGTTATCGCTGCGCGATAACTTCTCGCCAAGGGGCTTTGCCCCCCGGCCCCCCCCCCCGCTCGCGACAGGAGGCGCTCGCATGGCCCGTCCCCGTCTGGCCGACGACGACAGGCGGACGCGCACAATCGGTGTGCGCGTCACGGCGGCCGAAGCGGCCAAGCTCGCGGAGCTCGCGGCGGTGGCCCAGCTGACCCCGGCTGCCTACATGCGGCACCGGGCGCTGCGGCAGCCGTTGCGCGTCACGGCCGAGCGCCGACTGGCGCCGGCTGAGTTCCGCGAGCTTGGGCGGATCTCGGCGAACCTCAACCAGGTCGCGAGGGCGTTGAACTCCGGAGCGGCCGCTCCGGCCGGGACCCCCGAAGTGGTCGAGCGCATCGGCGAGCTCGTGGCGGCGCTCCTGGCTGGAGAGGTCTGATGGTTGTCAAGGTGGCCGGCCTCGGCCGATCGTTCGTCGGCGTCACCGCGTACTGCCTCCATGACCGGCGAGAGCCGGGGGAGCCCCAGCCCGAGACCGACGAGCGGGTGGAGTGGACTGACACCCGGAACCTTTCGACGAGCCGGGGAGAGCGGGCGGCCGCGGTGATGGCGGCTACCGCGCTGGCGGCCCCCGAGCTCAAACGCCTGGCCGGGGGATCGCCTGGCGGCCGGAAGCTCGAGAAGCCGGTGTGCCACTACTCGCTCAACTGGGCCAAGGACGAGACGCCGGATCGGCAGGAGATGAGCCGGGCCGTGGACGAGAGCCTGAAGGCGCTCGGTCTCGAGCGGCACCAGACGCTGATCGTGGCTCACCGTGACACGGAGCACCGGCACGTCCACGTGATCGTGAACCGGGTCGATCTGGAGAGCGGTCGGGCGGCCGGGTTGAGCAAGAGCAAGCTCCGCCTCTCGAAGTGGGCGGAAGGATACGAGCAGGCTCAGGGCCGGATCCGGTGCGAGAAGAGAGTCACCAACAACACGAGGCGCAGCCGGGGAGAGCGGGTGCAGGATCGGGTGTCGCTCCCCACGGCGCGGTACCGACGGGAGAGGATGCACCCGGATCGGGAGCCTCGGAAAACGATCCCCCCTGGGCGCGACCTGGAGGAGCGGCGGAAGGTGGCGTGGCTGCGGTGGCAGGAGGACGCGATGTGGCGATCGTGGCAGGAGAGGAAGCTCGGGGAACTGGAGCGCCGGTGCGGGCGGGAGTGGTCGGAGGTCTACGCCCGACAAGACCAGCAGCGGAAGCAGCTGGCGGACACCTGGCGCGGTCGCTGGGGGCGCTTGCGGATGTGGCGTGAGGGACGGAGGCGGTTGCGAGAGCTCGGCGCGCACCTGCGGGGGCGACCGGAGGCACTCCGGCGGTGGCAGGAGGATCTGGAGCGGTATCACAGGCGGGAGCGGGCGCAGCTGGCGAAACTGCACCACAAGGCGTCGGGGGAGATCGCGAGACCGGCGGGAGAGCGCTACCGGGAATCATTGCGGCTCCCGGAGAAATGGGCGTCGGAGCGGGTGGAGTTCGCTCTGCGTCATCCGGACATGACCAAGCAGATGGCGGAGTCAGTGCTGGCTCAGGCGCGGGAGGTTGGCGGGGAGCCGGAGTACCAGAGGCAGAAGCAGGAGCAGAGCGCGGCGGAGATCGCGCGGGAGAAGGCGAAGTGGGCGGAGACGGTGAGGCAGTGGGAGCAGGCGGAGGCGGATAAGGCCGCAAGGGCGGCGGAGATCGCGAGGTTGCTGGAGCGTCAGCGGATCGAGAGGGACCGGGGCGGAGGGTTCGAGCGGTGACGAAGCCTTACGGCCGGTCCGACAAAGCTTGATCTAGGTACCGTTATCCGGTACCACTTATCCATGAGGCGCAGGCACTGGAAAACGCTCGAACTGGTCTTCCGCCAACCGGTCAGCGGCAACATACCGTGGCGGAAAATCGAGGCGTTGCTGGTCGAACTGGGAGCGGAGATCAGCGAGCGGGAAGGCTCGCGCATCGGTGTGAGACTGTTTGGCGACCGGCGGGTTTTCCACCGTCCGCATCCGTCGCCGGACACCGACGTCGGCGCGGTCGCCAGCATCCGGGATTGGCTACGGCGGAATGGAGTGGAACCGTGAGAAACACCATGGAGATCGACGGCTACAAGGCCATCATTCAGTTCGACCCCGACATCGACATGTTCCGGGGCGAATTCATTGACCTGAACGGCGGAGCGGACTTCTACGCCCCCGACGTCGCGGGCCTCAGGAAGGAAGGAGCGGCGTCGCTCAAGGTGTTCCTCGAGATGTGCGAAGAGGACGGCGTCGAGCCCCGAAGGTGGTACTCGGGGAAATTCAATTTGCGCATCTCGCCGGAACTGCACGCGAGCGCCGTGGCGGCGGCCGAGGCGGAGGGGAAGAGCCTCAACCAGTGGATCGCCAGCACGCTCGCCTCGAGCCTGCTGTGAGCGGCTTTGGTCGGAGCCGGGGCAGGTTCAACCACGAGGCTTTTGAGGGCGGGCTCTCGCGGCGATCAGTGGCTCGGGAGGTAGGGATACACGAAAGGGCTCCAGGCGCCTCTCGAGTGCGGTTTCCATCGTGGACGAATCTTGTGAGCGTGATCCCGTCCCGTGCCGCCCGCCCCTTGGCCGAACGCAGAACCTGATCGTTCAGATTGAGCGTGGTTTTCATGGCAAGGCCCGCTAACACCGTTGCGTATGGCTCGACCATATCAATAGGGAACATGCATGGAAAGCCGTTCATGCCGTCCTGCGCCGCCGGCGGCTCTATCTTCTTGTCCGAACACATTGGACGATGAAGTTCATCGTAATGACTAGTTGCTTATCGAGATAACCTCGTATAACTTCAGTATAAATGGACCGACGAACGAACCCGTATGCGCCCGGAGCAGGCACCCCCCCACCCGAACTCGTGGGGCGCGACACGCTGATCGAGGACGCGGAGATCGCGCTCGACCGGCTAGGCAACGGCCTCGCCGCCAAGAGTCTGCTGATGGTCGGCCTACGCGGGGTCGGGAAGACCGTCCTCCTGAACCGGATCCTCCTCGATGCGGAGGCGCGCGATTTCGCGGCCGTGTTGATTGAAGCCCCAGAGGACCGCTCCCTTCCGGCAGCGCTTGCGGGGCCGCTGAACTCCGTCCTTGTCCAACTAAGCCGCAGTGCCGCCGCCAGGGAGTTGGCCAAGAAGGCGCGGAGGTCGCTTGCAGGCTTCGTCCGCGCGATGAAGGTCAGCTACGAAGACATCACCGTCTCCATCGATCTGGATGCGGAAGAAGGCGTCGCGGACAGCGGAGACCTGGACACCGATCTCACGGCGCTGCTCCAGGTCGCGGGAGAGGCGGCCCGTGCCCGCGAGACGGTGCTCGTCCTGTTCATCGACGAGATGCAATACGTGGCCAGACAGGAACTCGGCGCACTCATCACGGCCCTGCACCGGGTCGCGCAACGCCGGCTGCCGGTCGCTCTGATCGGATCCGGACTGCCCCAGCTCGTGGGCCACGTCGGCGTCGCGAAATCCTACGCCGAGCGGATGTTCTCCTTCCCCGAAATCGGTCCCCTGCCCTGCGATGCCGCCAAGCAGGCGCTCGAGGCGCCGGCAAACCGCCTCGGCGTCGCATACCAGCCGGACGCCCTCGAGGAAATCCTGAGAATCACGGAGGGATATCCCTATTTCCTCCAGGAGTGGGGTAGCGCCTGCTGGAAGATTGCCGACGGACCAAGCGTGACGCGATCCGAAGTGGACGCGGCCTCGCCCGTCGCGATCGCGGAACTCGACAGCACTTTCTTCCGGGTTCGCTTCGAGCGCACGACCCCCTTCGAGCGACGCTACCTGCGGGCCATGGCCGAACTCGGGCCTGGTCCCCATCGCTCTGGGGAGATCGCAAACGCCATAGGCCGCCCCGTCCAAGGGGTCGCACCCACCCGCTCGAACCTGATCAGCAAGGGGATGATCTACAGCCCGGCCCACGGTGACACAGCGTTCACCGTACCGCTGTTCGACCAATACTTGAAGCGAACAATGCCCGGCACGTAGTTGCCCGAGGGCCGCTCCAGCCAGCTTGCCGCACTCAGGCGAGGGTTCATGGAGCTCGTGTTCGAGCAAGCGACCCGCGAGCTCTCTTTCACCCTGGAGAGCAGGCCCGGATTTGGATCGGGACCTTCTCCGCGATGTTGCGGGTGATGCGCCGCGCTCGGCTCTATCTTCTTGTCCGATATCTTCGGATTGCGTATCTTTGGCCGGGCCTTTGGGTTGCCCCATGCCGACCGGACGGATCGGGGCCTAGCGCCGCGGGCGGCTCTATCTTCCTGTCCGATAACTGCACATAACGGACACCGGACACCCGCAACCGGAGCGGACACCGATGCTCCCGAACGTCCCGAGCCTCCCCGAGCACACCGGCCGGACAGCCGTCGACCGGTGGGCCGGCCGCATCCGCTCTGCCGCGGCGGACGCCTTCGCACCCGCGACGCGCCGGCTCTACATCGGCGCGTTCAGGTCCTTCGTCTCATGGGCCGACGGGGAGGACCTCCGGGCGTTTCCGGCCGCACCGGCGACGGTCGCCGCCTACCTCGCGGCCCGCTCGGATCAGGGGCGCTCCGTCGCGACCCTGCGGGCCGACCGTCAGGCGATCGCGGCCGTTCACCGGGAGCTCGGCGAGCCGGACCCGGCCGGCGACGTCCTGGTCAGGCGGGTCATGAGGGGCCTCGCCCGCCGGCGGGCCGGAGAGGGCTCGCGCCAGGCCTCCCCGCTGACGGCCGGAGGGCTCGCCGCGATCGGGGCCACCGCGCTCACGCCCCGCGCGGGTCCCAGCGGACGCACGGAATCCCCCAAGGCGGCCCGGAGCCGGGGAGCCATGGACGTGGCGATCGCCTCCGTCATGCGCGACGCCCTGCTCCGGCGCTCCGAAGCGGCCGCGCTCACGTGGGCCGATGTCGAGCTCCGGCCGGATGGATCGGGACGGCTCCGGGTCCGCCGCTCGAAGACCGACCAGGAGGGCGGGGGAGCCGTCCAGTACCTCGGGAAGGGGACCGCCGCCGCCGTCCGGGAGATCCGCCCCGGGAACCCGGATCCGGACGCCCGCGTGTTCGGCCTCCACTCCGGACGCTCCGTGGCCCGCCGCCTCGCCGCCATGGCCGGGGCCGCCGGGCTCGAAGGCGCGTTTTCCGGACACTCCCCCCGCGTCGGGATGGCCCGCGATCTCGTGGCCTCCGGGGCCTCCGTCGCCGCCGTCCAGATCGCGGGCCGGTGGGCTTCCCCCCGGATGCCCGCCCACTACGCCCGGGGAGAGCTGGCCGCACGCGGGGCCGTCGCCCGGTTCTACGGGGAGTGAGAGGGGTGGTGGTGGTCCCCCCCACCGGGCCCTCGGATCCCCGGCGCAAGGCCGCAGGATCGCCCCTGACGGCCGTCGGGCCGGCGGACGGCTTCGAGGATGTCGGGGTGGGCCGTGGACGGCGCCCGTCACCGCCGGCCGGCTTCGGTCCGGATCGCTCCGGTCGCCTGCACGCGTACCGGTAGCCGTGCCGCATCACCCGGTGCACAAGACCCGGTCGCTCGACAGGTACGACCCCAGGTTCAGGGCGCAGGCCGAAGACCTCTTCGAGCGCGTGAAGGGCCGGGTGGGCGAAAAACGCGCCGTCAGGCTTACGGGCAGCTACTCCATCCGTGCGTACTTCCAGGGCGCCACGACGCCGCTCACGCTCGCGAAGATCATCATCCGGGAGGACTTCCCTCCGGACACCTACGTCGACGAGGCCGGCGTCCACGTCCTGATCAGGGCCGACGACTGGATGGCCGGCCGGCTCGATCGCGAGCCATGGACCCGGGCCGACCTCGGGCAGACGATCAGAATCATCTCGGTGCTGTTCTACGGGTTCAGGCTGGGCGGCCGGGACGACCTGGACGAGATCGCGGCCGCGATCGCCGCGGTGGTGCTGGAACACCCGCCTGAAATCGGGTAGGAGGGGGACTCGCGCCCCCCGTCCCCGCCGGACGTACGGGTCTCGTATCCGGCGGTTCTCCTCAGTGCTGTAGCGCTGGACACCTCGGCGCCAGGGGGCTCGATTCCCCTCCATCCCGCAGCACCGCACTCCACGACTCCGCCGACTCCCGGTAGCCCGAAGTGGCGGTGAGCGCCTCCTTCGTGCCGTCCGCGATCGCACCGATGAGTGCAAGCAGGGCCACCTTTTCCTTCTCGATCCCCGCCTCCGCGTAGATCCCGTCCGCCCAGACGTAGACAAGATCCCGGCCCGCAAGCGAGCGCTCCTCCCACTCAGCTTGCTGTGCAACCCGCTTCTCCCAAAGTCGGCGCACCGTCTACTTCGAGAGCGGCCCCCCATCTCCCAGCAACCCCGCAACCCCAGCTCGATAATCCCCCTCCGCCGGCCATACGGCGTAACTCCACCTTGGCCTGATAAGCAGAGGGGCCCGACCTTTCGGCCGGGCCCCTCCTGTTGGCTGTGGACTGATTACCGAGTTACCGCTCGACTGTTATCTCCTCTAGAGTTTCGCCGTCACTACGCGCGTCGATGATCGCAACTCCGTCGGAGTTCACGGCGACAGCGATAAACTGCACCATTGCGCTCTCTGCCTTCACTCCTATGGCTGCCAAGACATCGGCCCCGCTCACGTCAGCACCCCAGACGTATTTGCGTGCGGCATATTCGTCGCCGTCGTCAGCGGTATTGGCATGCGTGAAGTCTTCCGCACCTGCCGCGCTCACCGAGGCGATGAGCACGAGTGCGTCTGCGCCAGATCCAGCAGGAGAAGGCGGCACCCTATCGGTTCCACCGTCCTGGGCCCCCGATCTACTGACATTCCTCAATGCCACCGCAGCGTAGAAGTCCACCCGGTCCACCGGGTTATTCACAAGTCCTTCAAGGCCGCCAACGGCAGCACGAGCTTCGATGGCGTCGGTGTCGGCATTCTCCGGTACCGCCGCTATCGGCTCCCGGTAACTAGCTGCTCCCACGATCTCTG
>CBDHFO010000004.1:0-24960 GCA_965262645.1 Candidatus Marinacidobacterium sp. | reverse complement strand
TGGTACCCGGACTGCCGGAGTGGTCGGCGGCGGCCACCGAGCCGGACGAGCTCTTCGCCGCGCTGGAGGCGGAGGCAGCTATGAGGTCGCCGGGCGAGTGGATTCGCGGCGGGCTCACCCGGATGGACTGGCCGAACAGCCGGATCCCGGACCGCTGGCTCCTGGACGAAGCCGCCCCCGACAACCCGGTGATGCTCACCCGCGGGCCCCACACCTACTTGCTGAACTCACCGGCGCTGCAACTCGCGGGAATCGACCGCAACACGCCCGACCCGGAGGGGGGCTGGATCTTCCGCGACGCGAGCGGCGAGCCGACCGGCCGCGTCCTCGAGGCGGCACGGCGGGTGGTGGACAGAGTTCTCCCCCCGATGCCGGAAGTTCCCTACGAGAGGGGCCTCGAAACCATGCGCGCCTCGCTGGGCAAGCTGGCCGCCATGGGGATCACCAGCGTGAACATCGCGGGAGTCCGGCCCCCGGGAATCCCGGCAGTACAGGACCTCTACTCCCGCTACAGCGAGGAGCTACCCCGGGCGACAATGCAGGTGCGCCTCAGCCCCGGCCACGACACCTACGACCACGGCGAGGAAGGGATACGGACCGAGATCGAGGCCCTCGAGGAACTCGGCTTCACCACCGGGGAAGGTGACTCCCGATTCCGGATCGGCGCCGTCAAGATGAGCATCGATGGCGGGCTGAGCGCCCCGGTGTTCTGGTCCCTCGAACCCTACGAAGGGCGTCCCGACTTCTTCGGCGCGATCCGCATTCCGGCCGAGGTCTTCCATCCGGTGGCTCGGCGAGCGCACGAACTGGGCTGGCAACTCGGCATTCACGCCATGGGTGACGGGGCCGTGAAGATGGTCGCGGAACAAATGGCCCGCATCCTCGACGAGATTCCCCGGGAGGATCACCGGCACTACATGCACCACGTGGCGGTGAAGCCGCCCGAGGAGACCATGAAGCTGATGGCCGAACACGGCATCATGGTGGCGAGCCAGCCGTCCTTCACCGTGGGGCTCGGAGCCTATGCCGAAGAGGCGCTCGTCGCCGAGCGGGAGGAAACGCAGAATCCGACCCGTTCCCTGCTGGACGCCGGAGTCCGCGTCTCCCACGGCTCCGATTCGGCCCCTTACGGACCGCTGATCACGATCTGGACCGCGGTCACCCGGCGGGGTTTCGACGGCGAGGTGCACGGGCCGGAGGAAGCGGTCAGCATCGAGGAAGCCATCCGGTTGCACACCCGGGAGCCCGCCTTCTTCACCTTCGAGGAAGACGAGAAGGGCGCGATCACCGAAGGCATGCTGGCCGACTTCGTGGTGCTGTCAGACGACCTCCTGGCGGTGTCCCCGGACACCATCCGGGACCTCCGGGTGGAGCGGACCTTCATCGGCGGCCGCGAGATTCCCCGCTGACCCATCCTGCGCGCCTGGGGTCCGCCGACGGAGCCTACCCGGTGCCGCCGATACGCTACGCGGAAGGCCGCAGCACCCGAATCTCGCTTCCGAAGCTGGAGAAATGCCGCACGTTCCAGGTGAGAAGCGTCGCAGCGCCGCCGTGGATGGCGCAGCGGGCAATCAGGGCGTCATGGATCCGGCCTCCCCGAATACCGAACTGCGGCGCCCGGTCCAACGTCTCCCACACTTCGTCTGCAGGGAGCTGGATGATCTGGACGCCGTCGAGGTTGGCGTGAAGCAACGTCATGGCATCCTCCGGCGACATTCGCCACTGAGGAACTCGAGTCAGCACGGAGTACATCTCGATCAGAGAGTGCGCCGCCACGACCAGTTCTTCTCCGGCCGCACGACGCTGGCCAATCTCGCGGCGCGAGGATCCATGATGGTCATGCCAGGGGCAGTACGCGGCAATCAGGACGTTCGTGTCGCAGCAGAACCGGATCACGAGTCCAGCTTGGTGTCCGTGTAGCTCTCGCGGACTTCGTCAATGGCCCTGGCGACGTCATCGGACGACATGACCGGGACCGGAGTTCGTGGGACCGCCACGACCACCGTGCCGCGGCGCTCGAAGGTGACAGAGAGGGGCGCCGGCTCGATCAGGACACCCTCGGACTCAACGCGGAAACGGACCTGAGTGCCGGGACGAAGCCGTGCGGCCTCTCGAACTCTCTTGGGGATGACCAGCCGGCCGGCAGCATCTATGGTAGAAGGCATGGCACTAGATATACCACAAACCATGGCATTCCCGCCGTCGGTCACGGGATTCCGCCCGACGTTGCCCCCATGCACCACCATCGGACCGGAGTTGCTTTAGCGGGCGGAGACGGCCCGCCCCGCCCGCCGCGCTGGATGGTCTGGTCCAGGACCCGGCCGGCCGCTGAGTTCCCAGAGGTGGAGTCCCCGTCGGTCCCAACCCGGAGCGGGGCGGCCGGCGGACTGCCGGCGGCCATCAGGGTGGCCCGGTGGACGTAGCACCGGGCCGCCTCGCCGACTTCGTGGTGCTGTCGGACAACGTCCTGACCGTCCCGCCCGACACCATCCGGGACCTCAGGGTGGAGCGGACCTTTGTCGGAGGCCGCGAGATCGGGATCTACTAACCGCCAGGTCAATCCAAACGAGAGACACTCCTAGCACGGCATGTCTGATCCCCGGCAGCTTGGTCTCCACCCAGCAGCAGCGAACCAAGATCCTAAAGTTCACGCGCCGGGCATACATAGTTTCCCCCTCGCGGCCATGGCGTCTTGCTCCCGCAAGCCACGCGATCCTACTCCTCAAGCATTCCCGCCTCCGACATCGATTTGCTACTCGGACCGGAATTGTCGACTGGCCGTTCCGCGTATCGGCGTATCGACAGTTCAACCTTAAACATGAGCAACAGAAGTGCACCCGAGAATACAGCTAGAGCCAACACTCCTAGTTGAACCAATCCCTCTCGACCTGCCTCCCGCTCAGAAACGACACGTTCCATTTCCTCTCCCCTTCTGAGTTCGCGCCGTTCAACAGCTAGCTTATATCGCTCGAGATATGCAGCCAATGGCTGCCTGAGTGCTTCGTTAATTCGCTCTAGGACGGCCGGACTAACTGGATTGGCAGGCGTCTGTTCCGTAGACGGCTCAACTCCCAAGGCATCTGTGTAGAACGTCACGAATTCGCCAACATATTCGGCCATTCCACCTACTGCTTGGTCAAGGTCAGGGCGGACAAGACCCTCATCTAGCTCTTGAATTACCCCGAGTGTGTAACGCTTGGGAGCGTCCGGATCGATGGACCAACCGGCTGCTCGATATAGTGGGAGAAAGAGAGTTCTGATCTCTTCCACGTGATCGCGATACTCAGGATAGGGATCTTCGTCATCCGAGGACCCTTGCTGTCCAGATCGAGATGCGCCGCTATCGCCCAGACTAGAATCTCCCAGTGTATCTTCTAGCGAGGGTCTGATAAACGCTAGGCGGATGTCCTCGTCAATGGACGAATCCGGAGACGTAAAGAGTAGCCGGATGCTGTTAAACAGGAGCAGAATCGCGACAAGTGATACTAGGCAGATTATCGCCGTCACTGTGGTTCGCGTCCATTTGAGGATGGCGTTCTCGAGTCTGTCGAATTTGGTGGAGGAGTGTGGCGTGAATGATGCTCCCATGGTTGTCTCCTACTCGATAGCTGTTTGCGACATTTCGATTCTCCTTACGGGGATACCAAAGTCCCCCGGAATAACCCAGGGGCATGCCGCCGTCTTCGAATCACGAAGCCTTGCTGCTGCCTCGATCGCTTCGCTAAGTGTTGTTTTCTTCTTCTCTAAATCGTTACGCGCTTCATCAAGCGTCGCCCTCGTGACTAATACCGAGTAGCGCGCTGCCTTGGCTGTAGCGACCGCACTTTCTTCCTCCCGCGCGGCCACAACAGCCAAGTCGGTTAGTTCTGACACTGAACCTCCGAACAGGGCTCCTACACCGTGCGCCGCCCATTTTCCGATTAGCATTTGAGCGGCCTTCCCTTCGGCAGCTTCCAGCTTCTTCATAGCTTCCCATTTTGCGGCCTCGGCATCCTCGAACCGGACTCGTGCCGCCGCGAACGCATCGCCGGCAGCATCACATCGGGACAACGCAGCTAGGGGATCATGGTCCGGACAACCGCTAAGCGTTAGTACTAGCGGGACTGAGACAGCGAACCGCAGCATCGCTCGCCGGTTGTCATGGGTCAACAAACAGTTGGGCCAGCAAGCTCGTCGCGTCGTCATATACTTCTGGGCCGCTCAACTTCTGCCGTCCGCAAGCATACTCGCTTCCTTCATGTGCGGGCTCTCGATGGTTGTCGAATGCCTATCTGTCACGGTCACCAATGCTCATGACCACATGGCACAGGCCGTGCGGCTGCACCCGCCCCGGTAGAGAAGCGACTTAGCTATCTTCAAACGGCAATCTCGCGTCGGGTTCCCCATGGCAGCTTCGATCGATGCTTGAAGAGGCCAATGCGATAGGTGCATCTCCTATCTTCGGTGCCAGCGGGGGATGATTTGTCGCGGCGCTTCTACCAGGTGCCTCCGTCGGCACGATCAGCGACCCGTTGTTCAACGCAGAAGGCATCAACTGGCGGCTGGTCCACTGGACGGGAATACGTCATCCAGCCATCTACACGGCGCCCTAGCGAGGTGCTACCAATCCGTAGGCGGCAACGCATCGCCTCCGTGCGCTTCGAATAGGGTTGGGAATGCCGGTCACCGAAGAATCGCTACTGTTTCTGGCTGGATAAAATATGCGACCCGCACTTCGCCGGGGCGGCGCCACTCGTAGCGATCGGTCCCGATGTACTTCCGGGCGAGGCGGTCGATCCCCTCTTCGGCGCCTTCCTCGGCAACTTTCACCACCCGGCCCCGGATCATCAGTGCCTTAAAGGGGTTGTCCGGATGGGTGGCGGAGAGCGCCACCCGCGCATCGCGCCGAATGTTGAGGTCCTTGACCCTCCCCGCCGCGGAGTTCACGACGATCAGATCGCCGTCGGTCTCCGCCCACACCGGGGAAACCTGGGGGCTGCCGTCGGCCATCAGGGTGGCCAGGTGGACATAGACCCGGGTCGCCAGGAATTCCTGGGCTTCCGGGGAGAGGGTGTTCGTTCTGGGCATAGCTGAGCGCGCGGTCACCGGGTCACTCTGACTCGTCGAGTTCGCGATCCACCTCGGCCTTCAGTTGTTGGAAGGGCACCGCGCCCCCAACATAGCGTCCGTTCACGAATACTGCCGGGGTCCCGCCCTGTCCGAGCGCCATTGCCGCCTCGAAATCCGTCTGCACTCTCTCGTAGTGGCGGCCGGAGTTCACGCACTCCGCGAACACCTCGGTGTCGAGTCCGAGGAGCACGGCATGCTGCTCGAGGTTGTCGGGAGAGAGGTTTTCGTCCGTCCAGAGCGCGTCATGAAACTCCCAGAACATCCCCTGGTCCTCGGCACAGATCGAAGCCTCGGCGGCCTTCTGCGCCAGCGGATGGATGCTGCGGAGGGGATAGTGCCGGTAAACGAGGCGAATTTTTCCCTCGTATTCCTCGGCTTCCCGGAGTTCGTCCACCGCACTGTTGAACCGGCGGCAGTAGGGGCACTCGAAGTCGGAGAAGATCACGACGTCCACCGGCGCGTCTTCGGGACCCATCGCTGAATGGCCGTCCGTCTCGATCGCCACCCGGTAGGCGGGTACGGCCAGATTCCATTCGGCCTCGCCCAACAAGCGGTTGCCGGCCATTTCGATGTTCCGCGCCATCTTCTGGTTCGCGATTTGCCGCCGGAGGCTGGTCGCGATCTCTTCGAGTGACCGTCCCCCGAACTGCTGGCGGTTCTGGTCGTACACGGACTGGAGCTCTTCGTCGCTGACTTCCGGAAGGCCGATCTCGTTCGTGTAGTACTGGTTCAGGGTCATCCCCTTCTCCGCGGCCGCGGCCATGAGCAGTTGCTCCCGCGCCGCCCGCACCACGCTCTCCTCCAGCAACTCGTGGCTCTTCGTGTAGTAGTCGCTCCGGAGCTGCGCGAGTTGGAACCGATCCCGCTCCGCGAGATCGTCGAGAGTGATCTCCTCACCGTTCAGGATCCCGAGCACCTCGGAGTCCACACTGTCCGGAAGAAGCGAGTCAGAGCCGCGGGCCTGGCCCCCGGAACCGGCGGCGGCGCCGCCCTCGCAGCCTACGAAGGCGACGAGAGCGACGATGGCCGCGATCGGAGCGGCCGTCCGGAAGAACATGCGCATGGGGGGATACCTCGTTCTCGAGCGAAAGCGGATCCGGCGGCGCGCAGCGCCGACAGGCCCGGCCCGGCTATTCGCGAGAACCCTGAAGGATACCCCGCCGCGAGGATTCGCTAGGGCTCTCCACCAGCAGCGTGTAAGGCCCGTCGTTCAGCAGAGATACCTCCATCATCGCGCCGAAGCGGCCGGTGCCCACCGGAACCCCGAGTTCCCGGAGCCGGGCGCAGAACTCCTCGTAGAGCGCTTCGGCCTCCGGCCCCGGGGCTGCCCGGGTAAAGGAGGGACGCCGCCCCTTGCGGCAGTTCCCGAGCAGGGTGAACTGCGAGACGGCGAGCACCTCGCCGCCCGTCTCGAGGACGCTTCTCTCCGGTTGTCCCTCGGGGGCTCGAAACATCCGGAGCCCGGCGATCTTCTTCGCCAGCCAGACGGCGTCCTCCGGGGTATCGGACACCGAAACCCCAAGCAGGACCAGGAGTCCCGGTCCGATTTCGGAGACGAGTTCACCGCCCACCGAAACCGAGGCGCGGGAGACCCGCTGAACGACCGCGATCACCGTTCCGTCCGAAAGCGCCTCATCCGCCCTCCGGGAAGATGCACCGCAGTTTGTCCACGTCGGTCCACTCCGCGTAGTAGGTGAGGGATCCCGTCTCCGGAGCATGCAACCCGCCGAGGGACATGCGGACACCGAACGGGAAGTCGTCGTCGGCGTGGATGAATCCGAGCACATGGAACACCTCGTGCACGATCACTTGGCCCTCGCGGGGATACTGGTTTGCGTCGCCCTGACAGCACGGATCGTCGCCGGTCCACATCGGCCCCAGACTGCGCCTGTTGTAGCTGACGCTCCCGCACCCAACATGGGCACTCAGCGGCGATGCCCCGAAAGATCCCCACCAATCGTTGTCGTCGTTCAGGTAGAGCGCGAGGATCTGACCTGGCTCGCGCGGCAGCGAGCAGTTCCAGTAATAGTTGTCGAAATCCTGGTCCCATCCTTCGGGCGCACCCTTGGGAACCTCGATGAAATCGCCGGCCTCAAGAATCCGGTATCCGAGCTGTGCTTCGATTTGGTCTGCGAGTCTTCCGATCGGATCCAGCAGTTGTTGGAGATCTGCATCGGTGACGAAATCGGGGAAGTTCCGAACGATGTCCACTCGAAACGGGGTTCCGTCCCATTCGGCGACCACGACGGGAGCACCACCTCGTGGAGTGGGGTGGGCGAGAGCGAACTCCAGCGCCAAAGACCTCGCCTCACCGCACGCTCGCTCGGGCGGGGCGCCCAGTACAAGATGGTCACGGTCGTCTGGGATGGCGGATGGACCTATGTTCAGGTCGGCTTCCACACCATTCCTGTTTCGAACCTCCCCGTCATCGACGTGGAGGGCATCGGCGCCAACGCTGATTCCATCGTCGTCCCGATCCTCAAGCTTCACGCCGTAACGAAACGCGACGCTCCCGCCGACGCTCGCCTCCTCATCCCACAGGGCGTGGCGGATGTTCTCACCGATCTCGAGAGCCAGGCGTGGCGAGCCGGAAACGGCCACCTCTTCGCTGAAAGTAATCTGGACCCCGATGGTCTCGCCCACCGCGTAGCCTCGCGGGTCGAACGGCGCCGTGGTGATCACGAGGCTCCGAACGCTCGGCGGCGGCGCGGGTGGTGGACTGCTGGCCGGCGGAGACGCTGGCGCCGTCGGTCCCGAAGTCGAATCACCCCCACACCCGAGAGCGACGGCAAACACAAGGATCAGCGCCGCGCCAAGAGCGAGGTTCCGGCAGCACAATAAAACGAGCGGCAGATTCACAAAGCCAGTAGAACACATGGAGATTTGGCGCGCGTTGCAGGCAATGCGGGAACCGCCAAGCAAAAGGTTGGCGCCAGTCCCGAACCGATTCTTCAAGGAGGCTGGCAGAACCAGCAGCGTGCGATTCGCTCTTGAACGTGGGGTGAGTGTCCACTCGCTCATCCCGGGATGCCGCGCGGCGGGCCGTTTCCCGCACCGGGAGCGATCCCGTACGCCCGAAGGAGATCCGAGACGGTAACCACCGCCTCGAGCTGGTGGACGTCCACCCGGCTCACGACTGGCAAGGTGTCCATCCGGATCCGGCCCATCGTTGCCAGGACGTGATCTATGGGTTGGTCGGCGTGCACGTGGGGAAACTTCCGGCCTCTCACCAGGTCGCCGAGTCGGTCCTGATCCTGTCCCCAGGCGTGGAATCGCTCCAACTCGGCGAGCGTGATCAGCCCGGAGATCCGGTTCCCCTCGGCCACCGGCCACGTTCGCTTGCCGCTGAGCGCCACCCGTTCGATGGCGTCCTCGACGGTCAGGTCCGGAGGAAGCAACTCCCGCGGCGGGCGCATTGCGGCCCGCACCACCGGATGGGGCTCCTCGTCCTCCGTGGAGGGAAGCTGGATCCCGTCCTGCGCCGCGAGGGCCTCGTACACCGATACGCGCTGGAGCCGCCGGGACACGAAGAACGAGGTCAGGTTCGCAATCATCAACGGCACGATGACCGCGTAGCTCTGGGTGATCTCGAAGATCATGAAGACCGACGCCATCGGGACCCGGAGGATCCCGGCGAACGCCGCCCCCATACCCACCAGGGCGTAGGGGCCGGGTCCGGATGCGAAGTCGAACCAGAGGTTGGCCACGCTGCCCACCACCCCGCCCAGCATGGCGCCGAGGAAGATGCTGGGGCCGAAGATCCCTCCGGCGTTGCCGGAGGCGTAGGCGACGACCACCAGGACGAGGTGCAGAGCGAGGAGAACCGCCATCGTTCCCATCGGAAGCTCGCCAGCCAGCGCTTGACCCACGGGGCCATAGCCGACGCTGAAAAACCCGGGAAGGAGAATCCACGCTGCGGCCACCGCCACCCCGCCGAGTGCCGGCTGGAACCAGCGGCTCGCCATCGGAAGCCGGCGGATTTGAGCACGCAGCCAGAGCAGGGTGCGCACGAACCCAACCGACATCAGCCCCCCGAGCACCCCGAGCACGGCATAGATGAGGAGTTCCGCAGGATGCCCGAGCTCGTAGGCGGGAACCGAGAAGAGCGGTTCGTCGCCAAGCGAAAGCCTGAGCACCAGCCAGCTCGCCACCGCGCTCAGAACCACCGAGCCGAGCACCCGCGCGTGGAGGTTTCCGACGATTTCCTCCAGCGAGAACAGGATCGCGGCGATCGGGGTGTTGAAGGCCGCGGCGATCGCCGCCGCCGTCCCGACCGGTATCAGTTGCCGCCGCTGCTCGGTGTCGAGCCCGAGGGCTTCTCCCACGGAGGAAGCGATCCCGGCCCCGATCTGCGCGGACGGGCCCTCGCGCCCCAGCGGGATGCCGGCGCCCAGGGTGAGCACCCCGCAGATGTACTTCCCAAAGGCTGTGCGGAACGGAATCCGACCGTCGTTCGCGACCAGCGCCGCCTTGGTCTGCGGAATCCCGCTTCCCCGCGCTTCGCCGAACCAGCGGTGCATCAGGAAGCCGGCAGCCAGTGCTCCCAGGACCGGCGCGGCAAAGCGGACCGCTCCGAGCGCCTGCCCGTGAATCATCACTTCGGTGAGCCATTCGGTCACCACGATGAAGGACACGATGACCGCACCCACCAGCGCTCCGATCCCCAGGTTGAGACCGGTGAAGAAGCCGGAAGAGCGAAGGAACTCCCGCGAAGACAGGGCCTCGGCAATCCGGGAGACCATGTGGACACGGACCCGGCTCATCGGCTTTCCTGCTCGCGCGGAACGCGGGTCGCGCGACCCAGCACGAGACCGACGATCACCGTCACCGCCGTCCCGATCAGGTTGTAGTAGAGGTAGGAAATTCCGGTAACCCCGAGCCACCGGGGCAGGAGGTCAGCGACCCACACGGCGGCGATCCCACAAAGAACCGCGGGGAAGGCCCGGCGGGCGCCCCGGTTCGGGAAGATAGCGGCGAGGACAAACGCTCCGAGGATGGGACCGTAGAAGAAGGATCCCACGCGGTTTACCGCTTCTACCGCCGACCCCAACCGCCCCATGTAAAAGGCAGCCCCGGTCGCGACCGTTCCCCAGAACACGATCCCCACCCGGCCGGCAATCAGGTCGTGCCGATCGGAAGTCGGACCGCGGAGGAAGCGGTTTCGAAAGCGGCGGTAGAAGTCCACCACGCTGGCGGTCGAGAGCGCCGATAGTTCCGACTCCACGGTGGACATCGCCGCGGCCAGCACCGCGATGAGGATCAGGCCGACGATTCCGGGGGGTAATTGGGTGAACACGAAGGTCGGGAATACGTGGTTCGTATCGCTCCATGGCTCGCCTTTCACCTCGGACGCAGTGCGCACCGCCTCGGCGCGCGTCTCCTGAAACGCGAGGTCGGCAGCGACGAACCGCTCCCTGAGCGCCGCCTCCGAGGAGCCGGCACCGGCCTCGGCGAAATCGAGCGCGGCCGTCCGGCGCTCGGCGAAGGCGGTTTCGTAGCGCGCCTCCATCGCCTCCATCTCCTCGGGTTGCGCCGCCCGCGTTTCGGCGAGAGTCACCGGATCGAAGAGCACGGGCGGCTTCTCGAACTGGTAGAAGACGAAGAGAAGCGCCCCGGTGAGCAGAATCACGAACTGCACCGGCAGCTTGGCGAAAGCGTTGAAGATCAGCGAAAAGCGGCTCTCGCGAAGCGAACGGCCGGTGAGGTAACGCTGGACCTGACTCTGGTCGCAGCCGAAATAGGAGAGCATCAGGAAGAGCCCGCCCAGGAGCCCCGTCCAGACGGTGTAGGTCTGGCGCGGGTCGGGGTCGAACGACAGCGTTTCCAGGCGGCCCGTTGACCCGGCAAGCCGCAGCGCCTCCCCGAGGCTCACCTCGTCGGGCAGTCCCCAGATCACCGATCCGAGGCAGAAGAGAATGCCGAGCATGATGATCAGCATTTGCCACGTCTCGACCCACATCACGGCGCGCATCCCGCCCAGCGCGGTGTAGATCGTGGCGAACCCGCCGATCAGCAGGATCGTGAGGGTCTCGTCGAGCGAGAAGACGACCGAAAGGACCACCGACGGCGCGTAGATCACCACGGCTCCGGACAGCGCCCTCCCAAACAGGAAGAGAAGGCTCGTGAGGGAGCGGGTGTGCGGACCGCAACGCTGCTCCAGATACTCGTAGGCCGTAAAAACCCGGGCGCGGTAGAACAGCGGTACCAGGGTGAAACACAGGATCACCATGGCGATGGGCAGAGCGAAGTAGATCTGGATGAATCGCATCCCGTCCACGTAGGCCTGGCCGGTCGTTCCGACCAGCGTGATCGCGCTCGCCTGGGTGGCCATCACCGAAAGCCCCATGGCGTACCAGGGCATGGACCGGCGGGCGAGGAAGTAGTCCTCAAGCCCCCGGTTGCCGCGCCCGGTCCGGTAGCCGACGGCGATGATCAGGCCGAAGTAGGCCGCGACGACGATCCAGTCGAGGAGCTGCAAGGAATGCCAGCCGTCAGGGGCCGAAGACCCGGGAGAACACGAAGAGGAGGATGTAGACGGAGAGAGTGGTCAGCAGCACGGCCGCATAGAGCCGCCGCCAGGAGCGGAAGAACCCCCGCTGAGAGGGGGGTTGATCGGTTTGGTTCTCCATTAACAGTCTGAGGATCAAGTGGCGTGAGCGCCGAGACCGGTGAGGCGCCCGGCTGGCAAGGCGCGATTTGAGAGAAACACCGAGCGTATTTCGACCGAATCGGAACGCAGAGCGTAGCGATTCAGCCGGGATGCATCGCCGGTCGAACGCCGCGTGACTTTATGCAAAGGCTGTTCAGCTCCCGGCTAGACTCACCGGCCGGGCCGGACGCTTATCGGCCCGCGCCGGGAGATTCTAGGAGGCGGGGCCTCCTCCTCCCTGGCAAAGGGAGCGCAGTAATGACTACTCCACGACGGATGCAGTGGGTCAGGCCTCTGACTCTCGCGCTGTCGGTGGCGGCCATCGTCGCTACCGGGGCCTCGTCCGCCTCGGCCCAACTTCGCCCCCTCGCCGAAGACCGGGGAGCCACGGGGCTCGGTCTCGCGCTCCGAAAGATCGAGAGCGGGGTCTCGGTGCTCACCATCACCGCGCACCCCGACGACGAGAACAATGCCCTGCACGCCTTGCTGAGCCGCGGCCTGGGCGCCAGGGTCTCGCTTCTGACGCTTACCCGCGGCGGCGGCGGGCAGAACGAGATCGGCCCCGAACTTTTCGATGGACTGCGGTTGCTCCGCACGGAAGAACTCCGGACGTCCCATCGGCTCGACGGGGTGGAGCAGTACTTCGGGATGGTCTCCGACTTCGGATACTCGTTCAGCGTCGAGGAGACTTTCGACAAATGGGGCCACGAGCAGACGCTCGGCGAGGTGGTGCGGATGCTCCGGACCCTTCGGCCAGACGTGGTCATCACCCTGCCGCCTGCCGGGACCGGCGGCGGCCAACACCATCAAGCGGCGGGCCGCCTCGCCCACGAGGCCTTCGACGCGGCCGGAGATCCGGACCGCTTCCCGGAGCACGCGGAACTGGGCCTGATGCCCTGGCGGCCGCTGCGCCTGCTGGTGGGAGGCGTCGGCGGCGGGTCGGCGGCCGGCGAGGCGCGGACCGTCCGCATCGAGACCGCGGTCTGGGATCCGCTTCTCGGCCGCACCTATGCGGACCTCGGACAGGAAGCGCGTTCGGCCCACCGCTGCCAGGGGATGGGCCAGGTGCGTGGCGGCCCGACCGGATTTCCCTCAGTGCTGGTGGAAACGCGCGGAGCGCAGGACGGGGCCGCGCCCGGGCCGGAAGGGGCCGACGGCCTTTTCGCGGGGATTCCGACCGGACTCGAACGGCTCGAAGCGTTCGTCGCCGGGACTCCGGAGGCGACCGTCGTGACGCGCAGGAAACTGGCTTCCTTTGGAAAGGCCGTCGCCCAGGCCGCCGAGGCGTTCTCCGCGGTCTCCCCCAGCGACTCGCTTCCCGGCCTGCGAAGGGCGCTGATCGCGGGTAGGGGGCTGCGCCGGGACACCCTCCCGGAAGGGCTCACCGCGGAGAGCCGTACGGAAATCGAACACCGCATGGCGTTTCGGTACATCCAGATTCAGGAAGCCATTGCGCTCGCCCACGGACTCGTGGTGGATGCGGTGGCGGAGTCCGGGGTGGTTGTCCCGGGCAGCAGTTTCGGGGCGCAGATCTCGGTCCTTGGCGGCCCCACCGCGGCCACGATTACCGGAATCGGAATCGAGGTACCCGACGGCTGGAAGGTCAGCCAATCGCCGGCGTCCCCGGGAACGCCTCCAGGTCCGGGGCCGCGCCGGCGCCCCCTGCCTCCTCCGCTCGGCCCTGACGATCTCCCCCTCGAATCGAGCCCTGCCAGCCCGCTCCGCGCGGAGTTCGGAGTCTCGGTGGGGAACGCCACCGCCCTGAGCCGCCAGCCCTGGGAAGATGTCCCCGGGATGGACCGCTTCGAGGCGGTATCCACGGATGTGTTCGGCCTCCCCGCGCGGCCCCCTCAGGTGGTGGCGCGCGTCGCCTTCGAGTCCGCGGGTGTTCCCGTCGAGATCCGCAGCCCGGTCGAGTATCGCTACGACGGTCCCTGGGTCGGGACGGAAAAACAAAAGGAAGTCTCGATCCTGCCGCTCGCTTCGGCGGCGGTCTCACCGGAGATTGTGGTCTTCCCCAGGGGGCAGAACCCTCGCCGACTGACCGTCTCCGTGGTGTATCGAGGCGTTGAAGCCGCGGACTTCGAGGCTTCGCTCGAGGCGCCGGCGGGGTGGACCGTCCTCCCGCAGAGCAGGCCGGTCTCCTTTGCCGGACCCGGTGAGACGCGGGTCGAGTTCGAAGTGAGCGCCCCGGACGGCGCGGCGGACGGCAGTTACCGGCTGGGCGCCGCGGTACGGCCCACCGGGGGCGGTGACCCCTTCACCGAAACCGTCCAGGAGGTCGCCTACCACCACATCGAGACCCGCTACCTCTTCCGGCCCGCCGAGGCTTCGGCACGGGTGCTGGATGCAACCGTGGCGCCGGTCCGCGTCGGATACGTCGAAGGGGTTGGGGACGAAGTCGCCGAGGCCATCGCCCAGCTTGGATTGCCCCTGACCTTCCTCGACGAACAGGCGCTGGCCGAGGGAGATCTCTCGGTGTTCGACACCATCGTCCTCGGAGTGCGGGCCTACCTGGCCCGGCCGGACCTCAGGACCCACAACCAGCGCCTGCTCGATTTCGTGGCCGGCGGCGGCACGCTGCTCGTCCAGTACAACAAGTTCGAGTTCAACGCGGGGCCCTGGGGGCCTTACCCGGTGTCCGTCGGCCGGGGGCGGATCACCGCGGAAGACGCCCCGATGCAGGTGCTGATTCCGGATCATCCGGTCTTCGCCGGCCGAACCGGATCGACGAGACCGATTGGGACGGCTGGGTGCAGGAGCGCGGGCTCTATTTCCTGGCGCCGGGGGGCGATCCCGCCTATCGGGATCTGCTCGCCTCGGAGGATCCCTTCGAATACAACGCGGGAGAAAAGCGCGGCATCCTGGTGGAGGCACGGCACGGCGAGGGACGGTGGCTCTACCTCGGTCTGGGACTCTGGCGGCAGCTTCCTGCCGGCACCCCGGGCGCCTATCGACTGCTCGCGAATCTCCTGAGCCTCGGATACCAACCGGACACGACCGACGAACCCTGAAACGGATTCCGTTCGCAAACGCCAGCAAGCGGCCGTCCGATGAAATTTAGTGTTCTTTAGTCAGACTTCTAAATTTCGAGACGTTCCTTGTCCTCTGTCAGCGGGACATCTCCCTTACGGTGAGAGCGAAGCCGCTGTTCGGGCAGTTCATCCGCAGGGAACTCGCCAGCGCAACCGCCTGAAGTTTAGAGTCGTTTAGCCTGGATCCTAAATTCGGGCCAACATCGAGAGGACCGATCCGGTTGCGGGGCTCACCGCCCGCCCATACCGGAGGGGTGGGGATACCCCGCGGAAACCCGGACGCCGGATCGCGTACTCTCTCGCGGCCTTGTCCCGCCATCTTCGGTACCCGCGCACCGGTTCCCAATGGGGTCCCGAAACCGGATGACACGCGAGCGGATCGGACTGGTCCTCGGGCTGGCCCTGCTGGTCGGGATCGCCGTCTTCCCGATTCCCGGAATCCCCGACGAGGCGCGCCGGATGCTGGCGGTGGCCGCGATCATGGCCACCTGGTGGGTTACCGAGGCGGCGCCGCTGGCGGTGACGTCGCTGCTGCCGCTGGTGCTGCTCCCGGTGCTCGGGATCACGAACGCGGCGGGAGCGGCCGCTCCCTACGCGAACCACCTCGTCTACCTCTTCCTCGGGGGATTCATGATCGCCCAGGCGATGCAGCGCTGGAACCTGCACCGCCGGTTCGCTCTCCGGATCGTGATGGCGATGGGCAGCTCCCCGCCCCGCCTGGTGCTCGGGTTCATGGTGGCGTCCGCCTTCCTCTCCATGTGGGTCTCGAACACGGCCACCACGGCGATGATGATGCCCATCGGAGTGGCGGTGGTCGCGGAGATCTCGCGCGCGGTACACGGAGAGCGGCGCCCCGCGCCCGGGGAGTTCCCCTTCGCGGTGTGCCTGATGCTCGGCTGCGCCTACGGCGCGTCCATTGGGGGATTCGCAACCCTGATCGGGACCCCTCCCAACGTGTTCCTCGCCGGCTTCCTCGAGGAAGAGATGGGCATCCAGATCACCTTCGTGCGTTGGCTCGCTTTCGCGATGCCGCTGACCATCATCTTCCTGCCGGCGACCTGGCTGTGGCTGACCAAGTTCGCATTTCCGATCCGCATCCGGGATATCCCCGGCGGGGTGGCGCCCGTGCGCGCCGCCTACGCGGCGCTCGGGCCGATCTCGACCCCGGAAAAGAGACTCACCGCCTTGTTCGGCGGGACCGCTCTCCTTTGGGTGCTGCGTCCGGTCTGGACCCAGTTTCTGCCAACCGGGAGCTTCATCACCGACTCCACGATCGCCATGGCGGCGACGGTGCTGTGCTTCCTCGTTCCCGCCGGGAACGGCGGCTCCGGGGAGCGCATCCTGAACTGGGAGTGGGGAGTGCGGATCCCCTGGGATGTCCTCATCCTGATCGGTGGGGGGTTTTCGCTCGCGAACGGGTTGGAGGTGAGCGGCCTCTCGCAAGTCCTCGGTGACCGCCTTGCCGGGGCCTCGGCGCTCCCCACGGCCCTGTTCGTGGTGCTGGTGGTGGTCTTCATCATTCTGCTGACCGAACTTGCCTCGAACCTGGCCTCGACCGCGATGATGGTTCCCATCCTCGCCGCGGTGGCCGTCGGCGCCGCCATCCCGCCTCTGATGCTGCTGGTGCCGGTCACCGTCGCCGCCTCCTGCGCCTTCATGCTGCCGGCGGCCACTCCTCCGAACGCCATCGTGTTCGGGACCGGCCACTTCACCATCCCCCAGATGGTGCGCGCCGGAATCGGCGTGAACATCATCGGCGCCATCCTCACCTGCCTGTTCGCCGTCTTCTGGCTGCCGGTGGTGTTTGGATGATGGGGCGGAGGGCGGTCGCACGGTGAGCGTCGTCCCATCCGGGACCGGGAGAAAGTGCGGAACTCACATCGGCACTACGCAGCATCATCGACGCTGGTTTCGCGCTCCCGCGCGATGCCGACCTGGAGGTCCGCGTTCCCGCACGTCCTCACCTGCCTGTTCGCCGTCTTCTGGTTGCCGGTGGTCTTCGGCTGATCACTTCGACTGATCACGGGTCATTAGCATTCCGGTGCCATGAGATTCGCCGCCAAGGACCGCTTCACCACCCGCCTGTGGGCCGGGATCGAACCCATCTATGCGGAGATCCTGCGCCACCCCTTCCTCGACGGCCTCGCCGACGGCACCCTCGACCGGCAGGTATTCCGCTTCTACGTGATCGAGGATGCGCTCTACCTCCACGAATTCGCGCGGGCCGTGGCCATCCTCGGCGGCAAGGCTCCGCACCCGGACATCACCGAGGCGCTCTGCGGTGACGCGGTAGCCACGATTCAGGGAGAGCGCGAACAACTGGGGCAGTTCCTGACCGAGCTCGGCAGCTCCCGCGAGGAACTCTTCACCCGCCCGCCAGCTCCCACAAACCGCGCCTACACCAGTTATTTCCTGTCGCAGGTCCATTCGCGGCCCTTCCACGAAGGACTCGCCGCCGTCCTTCCCTGCTACTGGATCTACGCCGAAGTGGGCAAGGAACTGCTGAAGCGTCCTCCCTCGCCGGATCCGCTCTACCGCCGCTGGATCGAAAGCTACGGCAGCGAGGAGTACGACGCGGTCGTGCAGCGCGTCGTGCGGCTGACGGATGAAGTCTCCGAAGAACTCGGCGACGGCGCCCGCCGGGCGATGGCCCGCCACTTCGCCATGAGTTCACGCTATGAGTGGATGTTTTGGGACATGGCCTGGCGGCAGGAAGCCTGGCCGTTGTAGCCGCCTTCCGCGGAAGCTTCCGCGGCGCTGCTGCTCAGGATCCCCGGCGGAGCCGCTCCGGTCTTAACAGCCTGTGGCAAAACCCACGCGGCGTTCGGCCGGCGATCCATCCCGCCCGAACCACTCCGCTTCGCTCCGTTCTTCGTTGCGTTTCGGTCGAAATACACCCGGTATTCCTCCCTCACGCGCCTCGTCGGACGGGCGCCTCGCCCCCACCGGGAGAACTGGCCGACCTCGGCGCTCACGTGAGTTTCACCACAGGCTGTTAACGAATCCAGACCGTCTTCTTGTTCGTGAACTCGATGAGCCCGTCCGGGCCCAGTTCACGGCCGAAACCGCTGTCTTTCGTCCCACCGAAGGGGACGCGGGGATCCGATTTGGTGATGCCGTTCACGAAGACGGCCCCGGATTCGATTTCCGGCACGAGCCGTTCCGCCCGCTTCGGGTCGGATGTCCAGAGCGAAGACCCCAGCCCATAGTTCGTCCGGTTGGCGATCTCCACCGCCTCCGCCTCGTCGCCGAAGGGGACCACCGTAGCGACCGGCCCGAAGAGTTCCTCGTCGGCGGCCGGGGCTCCCGCGGGTGGCCCCGCCAGAATCCCGGTGGCGGAAAAGAACCCGCGTTCCGGCGCGGTCCCCCGGTAGAGGAGTTCCGTGCCGGCGCGAACCGAGTGCGCGACCTGCTCCTCGAGACGGTCGCGGAGATCTTGCCGGGCCAAGGGTCCCACTGCGGTCTCCGGCGCCAGCGGGTCCCCCACCGTCGTTTCGCGAAACCGCGTCTCAAAGACCGAAAGGAACGCATCGAGCACCGTTCGCTGCACGAGAAAGCGTTTGGCGGCGATGCAGCTCTGCCCGGAATTGATGAGCCGCGCCCCGGCGCCCGCTGAAGCTGCCTCCTCCACATCGCAGTCCTCGAAGACGATGAAGGGATCGCTCCCGCCGAGCTCGGCGACCATCGGCTTGAGACTGCGGCCCGCGACCGCGGCGACCTCGCTGCCGGCGCGCGAACTCCCGGTGAGCGTCACTCCCCGAATCCGCCGGTCGGCGATGCAGGTGGCCGCCTGCTCGTTTGTCAGGAACAGATTCTGGATGAGCCCCTCCGGCGCGCCCGCCTCGCGATACAACTCGACGATCCGGAGCGCGCACTGGGGCACCGAGGGCGCGTGCTTGAGCACCATCGGGTTCCCGGTGAGAAAGTTGGGCGCCGATACCCGGATTACCTGCCAGAGCGGGAAGTTCCAGGGCATGACCGCAAGGATCGGCCCGCTGGGATCGAAGCGCACGAAGGCGTCGCTCCCGTCGGATTCGTAGTGCCGAGGGCGGAGCGACTCCTCCGCGGTCTCGGCGTAGTGCCGCGCCACCCAGGCGCACTTTTGTGCCTCGGCGACTCCCTGGGCGAGCGGCTTTCCCATCTCGAGAGCCATGAGCCCCGCCAGCTCGTCCGCCTGCGCATGCAACAGATCCGCCAGGCGTTCGTTCACGGCGCGCCGCTCGGCGAAGGGAGACCGGCGCCAGGAGCGGAACGCGGCATCGGCGCGGGAGAGGGCTGCTTCGACCTCGCGGCCGGTAGCCGTCGGAAACTCGGCCACCAGTTCCTCGGTGGCGGGGTTCAGGGAGCGGTAGAGCATGGGGTCCGGAGCCCGCGGCGGGTACGACGGGCCGATGTCACGGGCGGGCGCCCGGAGGGTGTAAGCGGTTGTACTTTCGGCCGACCTCCAGCAGGTCTTCGATCGAAATCGCCTCCCGGGTGTTTCCGTTCCGGCCGGTAACGGTGGTGGCCTTGAGCATCGAGTTATAGACCGCCTCCTCGGTGGCCTCGATCGCGGCCTGGAAGAGCGGCGACAACCGGTCGCCTCGCAGGACGCCACCGTCCTCCGTCGGGGAGTCGCTGCCGAACGAACTCCGGAGAGACTCGGCTGACGAGAACGCGATCACGAAATCGCCGCTTCCGTGGGACGAGGTGGCGCCGGTGCGGGCGAGGCCGAGCATGACCCGGCGAGCCAACCGGGTGAGACCCAGCGAGCGAATCGGAGCATCGGTGGCGACCACCATCATGATGGAGCCGTCGGGATTGTCCTGGGAGTCCCCTCCCGCGGCGTCATCCGCGCCGCGCAGTTGGTCGCGGAGGTAGTAGCGGTCCAATTCCTCGCCGACGGGGATCCCGTCCATGATGAGCACTCCTCCGTAGTTGCTCTGAACGAGCGTCCCTACGGTATATCCGCCGAGGCTCTCGGGGAGACGCCGCGAGGAAGTGCCGATCCCGCCCTTCCAGCCAAAGACGGAAGTTCCGGTTCCGGCCCCCACCGCACCCTCGGCTACCGGTCCCGAGGAAGCGCTCCGGATCGCCTCGAGCACGTGGCTTTCCTTCACGTGGAGTCCCCGGATGTCGTTGAGGTATCCGTCGTTCGTCTCCCCGACGACCGGATTCACCGAACCGACGTTTTCGTTGCCGGGAAGTCCGAGAACGTGGGTCACGACGGCGCGCGCGGCATCCCACACGGAGAGCGTGTTGGTCAGCACGATCGGGGTCTCAATGGTCCCGAGTTCCACCACCTGGGTGGATCCGACCAGTTTGCCGAAGGCGTTGCCGATATGGATCGCACCCGGAACCTTGTCCTGAAAGATGTTTCCGGCGTGGGGCAGAATCGCGGTGACCCCGGTTCGGATGTGATCCCCCTCCGTGATGGTCACCTGCCCGACCTGGACCCCGGGTACGTCGGTGATCGCGTTTTGCGGTCCGGGGTCGAGAACTCCGGGCGCCAGACCGATGTCCCGTGCCCGGGGCCGGGCATCCCCTTGCCCGAGGGCCAGCGGAGCTGCGAGCAGACCGGCGGCGAGCGCGGCCAGAATGCGGTGCACGTTTTTCATCAGAACCTCCGGAATCGGCAGCCGGAACTACCAACCCCGGAGAATACGGGAACCGTGTCGCCGCCGAACCAAACGGAACATTCTTGACACAAGATTCGTAGCGTCCACCGGTCATGGTTCACGGGAAAGCGCGCGGCGCGGGGCTTGGCGGACGCCCTCTCGCTCTGGTCCTCGGGGTGTCGGCGCTGGCGGGCACTGCGAATTGCGGCGTCCCGTTCCAGCAGGAGCCGAACGTTGAAGAAACGGTCAGCTTTACCGAGCCGTTTCGGGCAGGCGAGCTTCTCGATCTGAGGAACATCGACGGCCGCGTCGCGGTCGCCCCCTGGGACCGGGAAGAAGCGGAGATCGTCGCACGCAAGGTCGGACCGAGCAGCGCGGCGCTCGAAGAAATCCGGGTGGAGGTCAACCGCTCGTCGCGGGGACTCCAGGTTCGCACCCGATATCCGAAAAAGAGCCGGATGTGGGGACAGCGATACGGCACCGTGCACTATTCCATCCGGCTGCCGCAGACGGCCGATCTCAGGATCTCCACGGTCCACGGGCCCATCGAAGTGGATGGGATCTCGGGGGAGGTCGAAGCACAGACGGTGAGCGGCTCCCTCCGGCTGACCGGACAACGGGGGAGCGTGAACGCCAAGACGGTCAACGGGCGCATCGAGTGTGAGCTCGACAGCTTCGGCGAGGGAGAAAAACACTCCCTCCGCACGGTGAACGGCGGGGTCCAGGTGACGCTCGGCCCCGAAGCCAGCGGCCAGGTGGACGCGAGGGCCATCAATGGGCGGGTCATCATCGAGCTGGCCGGCCTGGAGCATCTCGACACTCCCAGCCGGCGCCACAAGAACGTGCGGGTCGGCGACGGTGGCGGCGAATGCCGGGTACGTACCGTGAACGGGACCATCCACATCCTCAATAGTCAGTAGACCGGATCCCGCACCGTCCGGTGCTGCTGGTCCGGACACCTTTACGCTGGCGAGCCATCCTCCGGTCGCCTGGGCGGGTGGCGCCAGCGAATCCGCAAGCTTCGGGCAGAATCACCCGGATCGCAAGGATTTCCGATGATTCAGCAGTTGACGTATCTCTATGGTTTCAACCTGGGCGTCGCCCGGACGCTGGTGGACGACCTGACCCCCGAACAGATGGTCGAACAGCCGCACGGCGTGGTCAATCATCCGGCTTGGTCGCTCGGCCACCTGGTGATGACGGCCGATGGACTTGCCCGGCTACTCGGGCTCGAGTCGGAGGTCCGCGAGGGTTGGGGGGAGGTGTTCGCGACCGGGGGAATTCCTTCGAATGACCCGTCCCGCTACCCCTCGAAAGACGAACTGCTCGACGCGCTCGAGGCACAGCACCGGCGCAACGCTGCCGCGGTGGAACGGGTCGAGCCTGGGTGGTTTGACGCGCCGAACCCGAATGAGAGGCGGCGGAAGCGCTTTCCGACGGTCGGGGACGTGGCCATCTTTCTCATGACCTCGCACGAGATGCTCCACCTCGGCCAGGTGGCGGCCTGGCGGCGGGCGATGGAGCTGGCGCCAGCCCGCAGGTAACACCCGCGAGCAGCGCCCACGGAAGGGGCGGCTGTTCTCCATTCCGCTCACCGGATATAAACCCCGGTCCATGTACCAGTTTGTGCGTTTCGGAATCCTTCCTCTCCTCCTCGCGGCCGCTTCTCAGGGAGCGGCACAGCCGCTTCCGGAGGTCCACCTCATCGGCACCGGAGGCACGATTTCCGGGGGCGCGGGAGGACCGCTGAACGCCGGCGACCTCCGCGCAGCGCTGCCCGCCCTTTCTTCGGTGGCTTCGGTCACCACGGAGGACTTCGTTCGGATCGGAAGTTCCCGGATGCACCCGGAACTCCAGTTCCAGCTCGCCGAGCGCATCGCCGCGGTCTTCACCGAGCGCCCGGGACTCGCCGGGATCGTGGTAACGCATGGCACGGACTCGCTCGAGGAAACGGCCTTCCTCCTGGACCTGGTGCTTCCGTCCGGTCGGCCGGTCGTCTTCGCCGCCGCACAGCGTCCACCGAGTTACGAGGACTCCGACGGACCCCGCAACCTGCTGAATGCGATCCGCGTCGCCGGCTCCGGCAGAACCCGCGATCTTGGAGTTCTCGTCGTCCTGAACGGTCAGATCCACGCCGCGCGTGAGGTCAAGAAGACCCATTCGATCGCTCTCCACGCCTTCGTCTCACCGGACACCGGGCCGGTGGGCATGGTCGACGACGGAGAGGTCTTGCTCTTCAGCAGCCCCGAGCGCCGCATCCATCTTCCCTCCGCGAGTGTGGAGCCGCGGGTGGAACTCGTCCGTCTGACCGCCGGCGGTGGCGCCACCGCTATCCGCGGAGCGGTGGAGGCCGGCGCCCCGGGCATCGTCGTCGAGGTTTTCGGGCGAGGCAACGCGCCTCCACCCGTCACCGAAGCGGTTTCCGCCGCCATCGAAGCGGGCGCGCTCGTGGTTTACGCCACCCGCACCGGAGCCGGACGGGTGGTGCTCTCCGCTGCCCAGCGCGATGCCGGAGTGATCTCAGGGGGAGACCTGGACGGTCTCAAAGCGCGGATCCTGCTGGCTGTCGCGCTCGGAGCGGGCCGGACCGGCGAAGAGATTGCCGCCGCGTTTCGAACCCTGGCCGGGGCCGGGTAGCCCGTCGAGCGGTCCCCGGGCGGAGCCACCGGTGCCGTCGAGTTGGCACCCGTGGCCTTTGGTTGCGTTCGGCGTCGTCAGCGAAGTACGAGGCGGAGCGGCGGCCCTTCCCCCCGAGAGAGAACGACCGCCTCCGCCGGTTCGAGGGTGACCACGATGTATTCCCCGACGCGGTCACCGACTGCCACGAGCGTTGTCTCGCCGCGATAGAAGAGCGCCGCCCGGACCGGAGTTCCGGAGCCGACATCGACGAAGCCGTGGAGTTCGGGGGTCTCGGAAGCAGGCGTCGCGACGGGAACCGCCGTTTCCGGGGGCTTCTCGGATGGCTCGTCCAGAATGGGGGCCGCAGGCGGGGCCGGCTCCACCTCGTCCGGTCGCTTCGTGGAGGCGGAAGCCGTCCGTTCGAGCGCGGGCACTGACTCCAGCCAGGCGAACAACGTTTCCATTCGCGGATCGTCGGCGAAACGAACCGCATCCACCGCAGCGAACGAGACCGCCGGGTCCGGCCAGAGGGCGAAGACCGTAGCCGTGAGCGTTCCGAGGCCGCCACGGACCGCGAGGGTCGCCCGCTCGGTGCGAAGCGGCCACCCTCTTCCTTCGACCGCGGACAGGAAACGGGACAGTGCGGCGGGATCACCCAGCAGCGTGACCCGGGCCTCGGCGCCGACTGTCCCTTCCGGCGGACGAACGAGCGGCTGGAGCCGGGATGCCGAGAGTTCCACGCCGTGGTCCCCGGCCACCTGCAGGAAAAACGCGCGAACGGCCGCGGCCCCGGCGGGAGGGGGGGCGCGCTCGGCGAGCCTCTCCGCCACCCGGAGAAAGTGCTTGCGCCGCTCCCGCTCCCGCTCGGTGGCGGTGTCTTCGAGTGCCGACCGAGCCTGCTCCTCGAGTGCCGCAGCAAGTTCATCGGCAGCGTGGCGCTGCTCGGCCCAGACGAACCAGGCGAGCAACCCGGACAGCAGAGCCAGCAGGAACCGGAGCCGAAGGCGTTCCTTCATACGGTTAGGGACGCCCCACCTCGAGTTGAGCGGTAATCCGTACGAGCACCGCGCCGTCCGTCTGACGCGTCTCGCTGATCACTTCCGTGGAGAGCACCGAATCGTGATTCGCCAGTCCCGACAGGAAGCGGGCAACGGCAGCGGCAGAAGTCGCGTCAGCCGCAATGACTGCCTCCACTCGGCCGGAGCCCGTCGCGGGGCGGACCTCGAGCCCGGCGATCCGGATATCCGAAGGGGCGATCCCCATCACGGTGTCCAGTGCAGCACTGATGTCGGGGGCATTGACCACCCCGGCGAGGAGCAGGACCGCCGCCTCCCGGGCGCGCTCGGGTTCGACGAGTGGCGCCGCGGCGCCTCCCGGACCGGATGACGGCAGCCCGCTCGAAGCTGAGAGCCCGGGCGCCGCCAGTTCCGCTCGCACTCCCCAGAGCGATGCGGCGCCCCACACGACACTCACGAACATCCCGGCGACCAGCACGTCCAGGGCCCGGAGAACACCAGGGTGGACGCCCTTCCCGAGCTGAACGCCAAGGGGTATTCGAGCCATCGTTAAGCGCCTGTGGTGAAGCCCGCGTGAGCGCCGAGAGCGGGGAGGCCCAATTCTCCCGGTGGGGGGCGGTTCCGGCGGGATGGATCGCCGCTCGTTTCCGGAGCGGGGCGCAAGCACCGCGTAGACCCCGGAGCGGAAGGGACGGGGGGCGGGTTCACCCGACCCCCATCCTTGCTGGCTCGGGAACGCCGCGTGGGTGTCGCCACAGGCTGTTAACTATCCGTAGTCGCGACGGGAGTCGATCGGAGCGGCGCCGGCCTTTCGCCGACCCGTCGCAAAAGCGCGGCGAGCGCTCCCTCGGTCACCGGAGACACGGCGGAAGATTCGGGGCCCTCGCCGGTGTCGCGGACCTCGGCGAGCGTATGACCAGCCGAACGCAGGACGT
>CBDHFO010000003.1:0-23874 GCA_965262645.1 Candidatus Marinacidobacterium sp. | reverse complement strand
ACGCACCGGCGGCTATACGCTGGGAGGCGGAGCCCCCCAACGCCCCGAGAGCGCCGGTTACGGCCGTTTTGAGGCATCCCGGCCGGCCGCGAGCCCCAGAAATCGCCTGAGAGCGCCGAAATCGGAAGCGCACGGGGTCTAGCAGGGCCTCCAGGGGCGAATTCCTCTCTCCTCGGCTGTGGGAGGCGTGACCTCCGCGCTGACGCGCTCCGGTCCGACACCCCACAGTCTTTGGAGGGTCGTTTCACTCCTTTTTCAAACTGCCGGCGCCAAGCCGCCGCTCAACCCGGTGAACAGCGTTCAGAAACGCCCCCCGGAATTACTATCCTGTGTTGGCTTCGTTGAACACTTTTCCACAGTCCCAGCGGATCGTCTCTCCGGAGCACGTGGAGGACTGCCGCAGGGTAGATCCCGAAACGCCTCGCGACGGCCCGTATTCCCTCCCCGATCGAGCAGCGCCAGAGGATGTCGGCGTCCCGCTCGACGGTCCTCCGACGGCGCGCGCGGCCGCTGGCCTCGCCGCCCCGCTTCCCCCGGGCGCTCTGTCTCGCGATCCAGGCCGGCCGGTGCCAGCCGCGTTCGCTCCACTGGCGGCGGTAGCGCTCGACGCTCCGGACCGTGTCGCCCACCTCCGAGGCCGGGAGCGGAATCGCGAGCGTCGCGTTGAGGACGTCGGCCCGCCACGCCAGGTCGCCGACCGGATGCGAGCCCGCCCAGCGCATCAGCCCGGCAAAGAGGGTGCAGTTGCGGCCGACGGCCGTTTCCGCCAGCCGCGGCCGACGCCAGCCGCGGGGGATGTAGTCGGCCAGCTCCTTGAGCAGGTATCCGCCCTCCGGTCCCCAGGTGACCTGGAAGCGGTCGTCGGCGACGTGGGCGTTCCGGACCAGGACGCCGATGTAACCCGCGTCGGCGCCGAGCGCCTGGTGGATGTACTCGGCGGTGCGGGTGAGCACCTGGAGCGGCCGGATCCGGGCGCCGGGATACCGATGCACCGGCGCCGAGAGCAGCCAGGCCGCGAGCGAGTGCCCGTTCTCGTGCCGGGTGACCAGGAAGCTCGGTTCCGGGAGCTCGCATCCGGAGAGCTCGTCGAGCTCGAGCGCCGACTGCGGACGGTCCACGTCGAAGAACAGCCCCGTGTGCGAGCTCCCCGTCCGCATCTCGACGTGCGGCCAGCGCCAGACCGCCGGCGACGCCGGCAGCCGGAGCGACTTGAAGCCGTCGTCCGTTCGTCGGCCGACGAGGGGGCGGGGGTGCGCGTCGGCAAGCCCGACGCGGCGAAGATCCTCCGGAGCGAAGGCGAGGAGCCCTTGGCGGTCGGTCCCTCGCTCGGTAGCTTCTTGGTGAGTCACGGGATCTGCGGGTCCTGTGAGGGCTGCGGCCCTGGCGCGTCCATGGGGAGGGAGACCCCCGCGGACGCGCTTCTTCTTGCCCGGGAGTATAGCGCGGGGCGGGGAAGTGCCGCCAACAGCAGCACCCACAGGGGGGGAGGAGAGCCAGGACGCCGGGAGCCGTCCCCGAGGAGTCGGACATGTCCGACTTCGGAAGCTCTAGCGCTCGGGGCCGTCGCGATCGCGGCCGCGATCGATGCTGATCGTCACGCCAGGACCCTGCTGCTGCAGCTGCTGGCGGAAGGTGGCCCGGTCCGCGGGGGACATCTCCCTCTCCATCCGGCCCAACTCCTCGGCCAGGGCCTGGGGAGAGAGCTCGTCGCTCCGGACCGGGGCCTCGACGGCCGTCTTGTACTTGGCGGCCGCCTCCTCGTGGAGCTCGCGCGCCAGCCTCGCATGATCGCGGCCCAGCTCGACCCGCTCCCGCGTGTGTCTCTCCTCGATCTCCGGATCGCCCGGCTCCTCCAGCACTTCGCGCTTCTGCCGAGGGTAGAGCCGCGCCCACTCCTGCCGCTGCATCGCGTCCTCCCACGCTCTCTCGGCCGCCAGGTCACGTTGCGCGGCCTCCCACGCCTGCCGCTCGTGGACCCTCTGCACCACGACGTCCGCCACCCTGTTCCCCGGCCGCCATTGTGGGCGGGAGCGCTCGATCTTCCCAGCAACGCGTCGGAAACGGGCGTCAGCGGCCGCCTCGCGGTCCACCACGAGCTCCCCGTCCTCCCGCCGCCGATTGTGCTCGACCCGGCGAGCGCAACGGATCCCGCCGTGTTCGCGCTCCCAGCGCTCGGCCCACCGGGACAGCTTGAGGCGATCGTTGCCCCGGCTCGCGGCCCGGCCGTCCTCCGCCGACACCCTGTTGACGACGACGTGGACGTGTGGGTGGCCGGTGTCGTTGTGCGCCACGACGAAGGCTTGCCGGTCCTCCATCCCGAGAGCCTTCAAGCTCTCGTCGACGGCCCGGCTCATCTGGGCCCGGTCCGGACGTTCGCCCTCCGCCCAGGAGAGCGTGTAGTGGTAGACCGGCTTGGCCAGCGGCCGCCCCGCCTGGCTCCCCCCGGCGAGACGCTTGAGTTCGCCGGCGTACTGGGTCGTCGCGGCCATCTGCCGGGCCGCCCTCCGGATGTCGGTCGTCGCGAGATTCCGGGTCTCCGACCACTCGACCCGCGCGCTGGGCGCGATCCGCTCGACCACAAGGCTCTCCCCCTTCGCGATCCGCTTCTCTCGCGCCGCGTCCAGCGTCTCCCGGTCCAGCCCGAGGCAGTAGGCGGCCACCCCGCCGAAGCTCGTCCCCCCGCCATGCGCCTTCGCCACCACCGGGCTAGCTGTCCCGCTTCTCGGGCATCAGCTCACCCAACAGCTCGCCCAGCCGGTCCAGCTCCCGCCACACCGGCCAGTCCACCGTCCCGCCCCGGCCGGAGTTGAGCGCCCGCGCGATCTGGTTGAGGTTCGACCCGATCCGCGCGACCTCCCGGAACTCCTCGACACCGAGGCGACGGGGCGGCACCACTCGAAGCCGGTCCGACAGCGCCCGTCTCCGGACGTAGTCGGTGACGGCCATCCGCGCCCGGTCCGCCCGGCGACGCAGCTCCGCGAGCTCGTCATCCCGGAGCGAGACGTTGACCTGGTGACGGCGGCGCTCGTGATCGGCCAGCGACCGGCGACCCATCGGCGGCTCCTCTGTTCAGGGGGTTTCCGCAGGGGGCAGCGCCCCCCGGCAAGATGTTTATCCGCTAGGATAAACATATCTTGCTACTAAAGACCCCGTGGCTCGACGACAAACGGTAAGGCGGCCACGGGAACCGCGTCAAGCCCCAGCGAGCGGCGATCAGCCGCTCACACTTGCGCGGCGGTGCCCGCCCGTCGTAACGTTACAGCATGGCACAGACGGCGGCACAACGAATGGCGCGCTACCGGGCGCGGCGGAAGGCACGGGCGAAGGCGGAGCGTGAGCGCCTCGAGGCGCTGGAGGACGCGGCGGCCGCGCTCGAGGAGAAGCTCCGGACCATGGCCCGCGCTCCCGGAGACCCGCCCCGGGCCGCCCACCGCCAGGCGTGGACCGAAGCCCTCGATGCGTGGCGGGACACCTTCGGCGGCCTCATGGAGGTGCGGCGATGACCTGGCCCGACGTCTTCCCGTGGCTGGCGCTGGTCGCGGGCACCGCGGCGTCCATCGCGGGGCTGGCGTGGACGCTGGGGCGCATCTTCCGACCCTGGATGCGGGAGGCCGCACAGGCGGCGGCGGACGACGTGCGCGCAGAGGTGAAGGCGCTGTCGGACAAGCTCGCCACCAACGACTTCCCACACGTGGAGACGCGGATCGAGCGAGGGCTGGCGGAGGCCCACAGCGACCGGGAGGCCATGGAGACCCGGATCCGGGGGGACCGAGAAGCCATGGAGACCCGGCTGCGGGGGGACGCGGTCGCGATGGAGGCCCGGATCGGGGACCGGATCGACCGCATGGGCGGACGCATCGAGAGCATGGAAGCCCGGATCCTGGCAGCTGTTCAGCAGAGGCCGGACAGGGAAGACCCCGAAGCCTGAACACCGGGCTGGTGGGAGGGGCCTCCGCTTTACCGGATCGGGAACGAGTGGCGGCCGTCGCCGCGGATGCGAAGCCGCCGCCCCGCCGCCCGCCGGCGTTGCTGCTCGGCGAGCCACTGGTCGATCCAGGCCGGGGACATCTCCCATGACAAGGTGTCGATCCCGTCGAGCACGTCGGTGAACCACCCGGCCTCCAGGGCGGTGAGCTCCCTGTCGCCGGTGTGGTCGAGGAGGAGGGCGGCTGCCAGCTGACCCGTTCCTTGCCCAGGTCCCGGTCGGGCGCCCCAGGAGAAGCCAGGCGCCGGCGACGCCGGCAGCCGGAGCGACTTGAAGCCGTCGTCCGTTCGTCGGCCGACGAGGGGGGAGCGGTGCGACGACGAACGAGGGTATGGACGGCGGCGGCACTCGCGCTGGCGGCGGCGGCGCAGGAGGCGGGACCCACGGAGCGGGAGGCGGTCGTCCTACTGGCGGAGGGCGATTGGCGGGAGCGGCTCGGGGCGCTCGAAACGGCGGCGGCGCTCGGGCCAAGCGCGTCCCCGGAGCTGAGAATGGCCGTGATCGAGGCGGCGCGGGCGGAGATGCGGGGCGGGACGGACACCCCGCCCGAGTCGGAGACGATCTTCGAGTATCTGGACGCCGTGGCCGGGCTGCGGGACCCGCGGGCGATCCCGCTTCTGGTCGATGTGCTGCCGATGGGCGGGGAGAACTTTCTGGCGGACTTCGGCGCGGAGGCGTTCCCGGTCGTGCTGGAGGCCGTGTCGGACCACGGCGAACCATCCACCCGCGTCGGACACGGGCTGACGACATTGCGGTTCATGTTCGAGGATGGCGCGCTCACCGCCGGGCAGGTGGCGCGGGTGCGCGAGGCGGTCCGGGAGCGGCTGTCCGGATCGCAGCTCCCAGCCGTCGTAAGCTCCGCCGTGCGGCTCGCGCTCGCGCTCCGGGACCCGGAGTTGCGCGCGACCGTCGAGCGGATCGCGGACGACCGGACCTTCGCCGGGGCGCTAGTGTCGCCCTACCTGCCCGGTGGGGTTTCTCCGAGAGGGGAGGAGAACCACGCCCAGTGGGTCGACGTCGTGCAGAAGGAGGCGCGGACGTTCCTCGACGGCGGCGGGGCCGACATCGGCCCCCTCCGGCGTCGGGGGGGAGCCAGACGCTAGCCAAAGAGCCAGCGTCCACTTCTTCCCCTAGGCCACAAGGGGGGAGAAGGATGCGGAACGGAACGGAAACGGGCCGGACTCGGCCCGGCGTTGTCGCTCTCGCGCTGCTCGCGCTGGCGCCGCTTCCACTGGCGGCGCAGGAGGCGGGGCCCATGACGGAGCGGGCGGCGGTCGCCCTGCTGGCGGAGGGCGCGCCGCCGGATCGGTTCAGGGCGCTCGACGTGGCGCTGGAGCTCGGGCCGCGCGCGACCCCGGAGCTGAAGCTCGCCGTGATCGAGGCAACGTGGGCGGAGCTGCGGGGCGAGACGGACACCCCGCGCGGGTCGGAGGCGCTCCCCGAGGAGATCCTCGTCGATCCGGACGTTCACCCGGTGCGCTCGCTTCTTCGGCCGCCAGTCGCCGCGCTGGACCGAATCGCTCAGCACGTGGCCGCCGACGTGGTGTCTCTCTTTCATCGCTCACGATCCTCCGGCCTCGAGGGCGCTTATCTGTATGACACGCTCCGGATCCGGGACACCACCTCGTCACCTCATCGATAGCGATCTGTGGCCGCAGCGCCGGACGCCATCCGGGCACGTTCACGGCTGTCAGGCCGGGCCGGATCCCCGTCTCGGGCCGGTGAGTCGGTGACGATGGCTGGAGCCAGCCTCGTCGGTGCCGCTAGGGGGGCCGGGCCGCCGCGCCAGCGGCGATCAGCCCGGCCCGAGCGTGGGCGTGGAAAACCGCGTCCGACAGGTCCGCATCTAGGGGGGGATTAACAGCCCAATCTCAGTATTGGGAGAGTAGACCTATCCAGCTAGGTGGTGGCACATTGGAAACAACCCTCACCGCCAGCCGCCTTTGGGACGGGTCAGTCCGGCCGCCAGCCGATGCCGCTGGACGGTCCTCGTGGAGCACTGGAGCGCTCCGGAGATCTCGGCGTCCGTGAAGCCTGCCAGGACGCCCCCGACGACCTTCTCCCGCGTGGTCGCCGCCTTGGCAATCCTCGCGGCCGTCGCGGCCTCTACCGCCGCCTTCCTGGTCGCCTCGAAGCTGTCCATCGATGCGCGCCTCCTGCCGCCCCTGCGCTGCGCTCGCCTCCACGTGGGCCAGCCGTCCGGAACCACGATCATCGCCCGCGGTCCGGGGAGCAATCCGCGACGCGCGCCCCTCGGGGACCTGGCCCGGGGGACGTACTGGCTCCGGACCTCGGACAGGCTGATGCACCCGCGCCGGTCGTACGCGACGGAGAGCCCCCGCCGCTCGGCGAACACGGGATTGCGCGTCAGCGGACTCCTCGGCCGCCGCCCGCCGTAGCCCGGATCCCCGCCCGTCACCTCGGCCAGCCACTCGACCACCAGCCACCAGAGCCACCGCGGACGCGCTCGGCACCCCGGCCGGAGATGCACCGGCCGCGCCAGCGTCCACGCCGCGGCCGCCGCGCCCCACGCCAGACCCTCGATCAGCCACCGGGGCGGGGGGATGTCGCCCGCCTCGACGGCCGCCGCCACCCTCGACCCGTCCGGAACCTCCAGCGCGATCACGTTCGCGCTCGTCGGGGTGTCCAGATCCACGAACGCCCACCTCGGGGCCGCGGCCGGGGTCGGCAGCCAGAGATCGCGCGGATCGTCGCGCCGCGCTCCGACCCGCAGGAAGCGGTTGAGATCCGGAACCAGATCCGCGAGCTGGAGGGAGAACTGGAGGGGATCGGCGGCCCGGACCTCCTCGGTCGCTAGGACCTCGTCGAGGGCCTCCAGCTCCCAGGCCTCGATCGGTTCGGCCCGGCCGAAGCGGCCGACCGTCTGGATCGCCGCATGACGATCCCGCAGCCGGGCGATCCCGCGCCGCTGATGCGCGCGCCACGCCCCGTCGATGAGCTTGCGGCGGAGTTCCGGATCGTCCGTCCGGGCGTGGACGCGCCGCACGATCGCGGCGAGGGGATGCGCGTCTGTGAGCCCAACGCGGCGAAGATCCTCCGGAGCGACGGCGAGGGGGGATTGGCGTTCGGTCCCTCGGTCGGTAGCTTCTTGGTGAGTCACGGGAGGGTAGTCCTGTGAGGGCTTCGGCCCTGGCGCGTCCATGGGGGGGGAAGATCCCCGCGGACGCGCTTCTTCTTGCCGCGAAGTATAGCGCTGGGCGGGGAAGTGCCGCCAACAGCAGCACCCACAGGGGGAGAGAGACCGCCGGAAAACCCCCCAGGAGCCCGCCAGCGCCCCCCAGGGCCGCGAGAACGCGCCCAGGGGACCCCCAGGGGCCTCGGACGCGCTCAGAGGCCGTTTACGGCGTCCGGACCGGGCCTCAGATCGTCTGAGAGCGCCGCGCTCGATCTCCCGAGGGCTACGGGTCGGGGAAAATCAGCGCTCGGGGCCGCCTCCGCGATCGCGGCCGGTCTCCGGAGGCGGCCGCCCGGCCTCCCGCGCCCACCTCGCCTCGCGTTGCCACCCCTCGAAGGACGTGCGCCCATAGGGCGACAGCCCGCCCAGCTGCTCGATCTCGGCCTCGAGCTCGGGGCCGTCCTCCCATCCGGGCGGCTGCTGCCCCACCCCCTCCCGGTAGGCCTCTCGCACCCGCTCCTCGAGCTGCCGGGCCGCCCGGCCCTGCTCCCGCCCGAGCTCGGCGCGCTCTCGGCGCTGCTGGCTCTCGTCCCCCTCGGGGTCGCCATCCTGCCGGGCGAGGAGATCGGCCCACTCCCCCCGGTGGTTCTTCTCCATGTCGGACCGCACCGGCGCGGCGGACTCCTGGACCCACTCCCACACCCGCCGCTCGTGGAGGCGGCGCTGGGCCGCGTCCACCACGTCCGCCCAGCGCTCGTGAGGGTGGCGGGTCTCCTCGACATCGATCCGCTCCCGCTCGATCCCCGGTCGGGAGCGCCGATGGCGGGCGTTCGCCACCCTCGTCTCGTCAACCACCCACTCCCCGGCCGCGCGGCGCCGGTTGTGCTCCGCTCTCCGCTCGCAGCGGAGACCCCCGTGCTCCCGCTCCCAGCGCTCCGCCCACCGGCTCAGCTTGAGGCGGTCGTTGCTCCGGCTGGCGGCCCGGCCGTCCTCGGCCGACACGCGATTGACGACGACGTGGAGGTGTCGGTGCCGGGTGTCGTTGTGCGCCACCACGAAGGCTTGCCGGTCCTCCATCCCCAGCGCCCTCATCGACTGGTCCACGGCCCGGCTCATCTCGGCCACGCTCGGCCGTTCGTCCTTCGCCCAGGACAGCGAGTAGTGGTAGACCGGCTTCGACAGCGGCCGCCCCGCCTGGCTCACCCCGGCGAGGCGCTTGAGCTCGCCGGCGTACTGCACCGTCGCCGCCATGTGCCGGGCGGCCGTCCGGACGCTGCTCGTGGCGAGGTTCCGGACGTCGGTCCACTCGACCCGCCCGCTCGGCTTCATCCGCTCCACCACGAGCCGCTCCCCCCTCTCCTTCCGCCTCCGGGCGTCCAGCTTCAGCGTCTCCCGGTCCAGCTTGAGGCAGTACGCCGCCACGCCCTTGAAGCTCTTCCCCCCACCGTGGGCCTCGGCGATCACCCTACTCCGCCTTCTCGGGCATCAGCGCCGCCAGCAGCTCGTGGAGCCGGGCCAGCGGAAGCTCGACCTCCGGCCGGACCCACGCTCGGCCGGAGTTGAGCGCCCGCGCGATCTGGTTGACGTTCGCGCCCAGACGGGCCAGCTCCCGGAACTCCTCGACACCGAGGCGGCGGGGAGGCACCACCCGCAGACGGTCCGACAACGCCCGTCTCCGGACGTAGTCGGTGACCGACATCCGGGCCGCCCCGGCCCGGGCGTGGAGCCGCTCAAGCTCGTCGTCCCGGAGCGAGATGTTGACCTGGTGACGGCGGCGCTGCTCCTCGGGAAGAGCTCGGCGGCCCATGGGCGGCTCCCGTATTTGCTGTGGAGGTTCCAAGATGTTTATCCGCTAGGATAAACATATCTTGCTACTAAAGACCCCGTGACACCTGCCCCCAACGGTACAGGTGCCATGGGGACGCGCACAAGCACAGCGAGCGGCGATCAGCCGCTCACGTCCCCCAGCGCGGCCTCCGTCGCCCGCCGGTCGCGCACCGCCCCGACCCCGGCCGACAACGCCAGCCGCATCACCGCAGACAGCGACATCCCGCTCTCGGCCGCCTCCCGCCGAAGCTCACGGTACAGGTCCTCGTCGATCCGGACGTTCAGCCGGTGCGCTCGCTTCTTCGGCCGCCAGTCGCCGCGCTGGACCGAATCGCTCAGCACGTGGCCGCCCGCGTGGTGCCTCTCCTTCATCTCGCCCGTCAGAACGGTCACCCCTTGGTGAGCACTAAGGGCTCCGAATCTCCTGGGTCGTACGTGATGGTCCCCCGGAGCGTTGTGCCTCCGTCCGCGATCGCGCCGGTGAAGCGGATCGGATCGTTGCTAAGCTCCCAGTTCAAGCCCAGCGAAACCGAGCCGCCGGTCAGGTGCCCGTCCGCGGTGCCGGTGATGCTGATGCTTCCGTACCCCAGGGACCACGTGCCGGACAGCCGGGCCGTGGACAGATCGTGGGAGAGGTTCAGAGTCGCGGCGTTGCCGCTGTCGGTTGCCCCGCTCCACTCTCCGCTCAGGTCCAGGGGTTCGGGCTCGGTGGAGCAGCTGGCGGCGGCCACGATCGCGGCCGCCAGGACTGTGAACACGGAGCGGCGGGTCATCATCGGTCGGGATCTCCCGTCTCGAGGGCGCTTATCCTGTATGACGCTTCCCGGCAGAAAGCTCCGGGTCCGGAGTGTATGACACTTCCGCGATCGCGGCTAGGCCATCGTCACTTCCGGCCCCCCGGTTGCTATCGGTTATCCGTTGAGAAAGCCCGTGGGGAGACCCCTCGCTTCCCTCGGTAGCGCGCAGTGACCGCAGCCGGGCCGGTTGCCGGGCAGTCTGCACGGCTGTCAGGCCGGGCCTGGTCTCTCGGTCGGCCGGCGAGCCGGGGACGATGGCCCCCCCGACCAGGCGCGCTTCTCTCACGCGATCTTCCCGCAATGCCGACACCGGCGGGGCTTCCGCTTCCGCTTCCTCGGGACCGTGAACCGACACGGCAACGCGCACTTCTTCACCTCGAACGTCCCGAGCTCGAGCCCTGCCCGCTTGGCCGCGTTGCGACCCGCAGCACTCGACCCGAAACGCGGCCGCTGGGCGATCAGCACCATGCCGCGATCGACCCACAGGTGGAAGTGGGGCTGATCGGCTGGAGGCTCGACACGGCGGCTGTCTGCGGAGATCAGTTTCGGCATGGTCGAACGCTACCGGAGACCCGGAGGGTACGCAATGTCGCACCCCATTCGACCCGGAGCGGGAGAGACGCACCGGCGGCTATACGCTGGGAGGCGGAGCCCCCCAACGCCCCGAGAGCGCCGGTTACGGCCGTTTTGAGGCATCCCGGCCGGCCGCGAGCCCCAGAAATCGCCTGAGAGCGCCGAAATCGGAAGCGCACGGGGTCTAGCAGGGCCTCCAGGGGCGAATTCCTCTCTCCTCGGCTGTGGGAGGCGTGACCTCCGCGCTGACGCGCTCCGGTCCGACACCCCACAGTCTTTGGAGGGTCGTTTCACTCCTTTTTCAAACTGCCGGCGCCAAGCCGCCGCTCAACCCGGTGAACAGCGTTCAGAAACGCCCCCCGGAATTACTATCCTGTGTTGGCTTCGTTGAACACTTTTCCACAGTCCCAGCGGATCGTCTCTCCGGAGCACGTGGAGGACTGCCGCAGGGTAGATCCCGAAACGCCTCGCGACGGCCCGTATTCCCTCCCCGATCGAGCAGCGCCAGAGGATGTCGGCGTCCCGCTCGACGGTCCTCCGACGGCGCGCGCGGCCGCTGGCCTCGCCGCCCCGCTTCCCCCGGGCGCTCTGTCTCGCGATCCAGGCCGGCCGGTGCCAGCCGCGTTCGCTCCACTGGCGGCGGTAGCGCTCGACGCTCCGGACCGTGTCGCCCACCTCCGAGGCCGGGAGCGGAATCGCGAGCGTCGCGTTGAGGACGTCGGCCCGCCACGCCAGGTCGCCGACCGGATGCGAGCCCGCCCAGCGCATCAGCCCGGCAAAGAGGGTGCAGTTGCGGCCGACGGCCGTTTCCGCCAGCCGCGGCCGACGCCAGCCGCGGGGGATGTAGTCGGCCAGCTCCTTGAGCAGGTATCCGCCCTCCGGTCCCCAGGTGACCTGGAAGCGGTCGTCGGCGACGTGGGCGTTCCGGACCAGGACGCCGATGTAACCCGCGTCGGCGCCGAGCGCCTGGTGGATGTACTCGGCGGTGCGGGTGAGCACCTGGAGCGGCCGGATCCGGGCGCCGGGATACCGATGCACCGGCGCCGAGAGCAGCCAGGCCGCGAGCGAGTGCCCGTTCTCGTGCCGGGTGACCAGGAAGCTCGGTTCCGGGAGCTCGCATCCGGAGAGCTCGTCGAGCTCGAGCGCCGACTGCGGACGGTCCACGTCGAAGAACAGCCCCGTGTGCGAGCTCCCCGTCCGCATCTCGACGTGCGGCCAGCGCCAGACCGCCGGCGACGCCGGCAGCCGGAGCGACTTGAAGCCGTCGTCCGTTCGTCGGCCGACGAGGGGGCGGGGGTGCGCGTCGGCAAGCCCGACGCGGCGAAGATCCTCCGGAGCGAAGGCGAGGAGCCCTTGGCGGTCGGTCCCTCGCTCGGTAGCTTCTTGGTGAGTCACGGGATCTGCGGGTCCTGTGAGGGCTGCGGCCCTGGCGCGTCCATGGGGAGGGAGACCCCCGCGGACGCGCTTCTTCTTGCCCGGGAGTATAGCGCGGGGCGGGGAAGTGCCGCCAACAGCAGCACCCACAGGGGGGGAGGAGAGCCAGGACGCCGGGAGCCGTCCCCGAGGAGTCGGACATGTCCGACTTCGGAAGCTCTAGCGCTCGGGGCCGTCGCGATCGCGGCCGCGATCGATGCTGATCGTCACGCCAGGACCCTGCTGCTGCAGCTGCTGGCGGAAGGTGGCCCGGTCCGCGGGGGACATCTCCCTCTCCATCCGGCCCAACTCCTCGGCCAGGGCCTGGGGAGAGAGCTCGTCGCTCCGGACCGGGGCCTCGACGGCCGTCTTGTACTTGGCGGCCGCCTCCTCGTGGAGCTCGCGCGCCAGCCTCGCATGATCGCGGCCCAGCTCGACCCGCTCCCGCGTGTGTCTCTCCTCGATCTCCGGATCGCCCGGCTCCTCCAGCACTTCGCGCTTCTGCCGAGGGTAGAGCCGCGCCCACTCCTGCCGCTGCATCGCGTCCTCCCACGCTCTCTCGGCCGCCAGGTCACGTTGCGCGGCCTCCCACGCCTGCCGCTCGTGGACCCTCTGCACCACGACGTCCGCCACCCTGTTCCCCGGCCGCCATTGTGGGCGGGAGCGCTCGATCTTCCCAGCAACGCGTCGGAAACGGGCGTCAGCGGCCGCCTCGCGGTCCACCACGAGCTCCCCGTCCTCCCGCCGCCGATTGTGCTCGACCCGGCGAGCGCAACGGATCCCGCCGTGTTCGCGCTCCCAGCGCTCGGCCCACCGGGACAGCTTGAGGCGATCGTTGCCCCGGCTCGCGGCCCGGCCGTCCTCCGCCGACACCCTGTTGACGACGACGTGGACGTGTGGGTGGCCGGTGTCGTTGTGCGCCACGACGAAGGCTTGCCGGTCCTCCATCCCGAGAGCCTTCAAGCTCTCGTCGACGGCCCGGCTCATCTGGGCCCGGTCCGGACGTTCGCCCTCCGCCCAGGAGAGCGTGTAGTGGTAGACCGGCTTGGCCAGCGGCCGCCCCGCCTGGCTCCCCCCGGCGAGACGCTTGAGTTCGCCGGCGTACTGGGTCGTCGCGGCCATCTGCCGGGCCGCCCTCCGGATGTCGGTCGTCGCGAGATTCCGGGTCTCCGACCACTCGACCCGCGCGCTGGGCGCGATCCGCTCGACCACAAGGCTCTCCCCCTTCGCGATCCGCTTCTCTCGCGCCGCGTCCAGCGTCTCCCGGTCCAGCCCGAGGCAGTAGGCGGCCACCCCGCCGAAGCTCGTCCCCCCGCCATGCGCCTTCGCCACCACCGGGCTAGCTGTCCCGCTTCTCGGGCATCAGCTCACCCAACAGCTCGCCCAGCCGGTCCAGCTCCCGCCACACCGGCCAGTCCACCGTCCCGCCCCGGCCGGAGTTGAGCGCCCGCGCGATCTGGTTGAGGTTCGACCCGATCCGCGCGACCTCCCGGAACTCCTCGACACCGAGGCGACGGGGCGGCACCACTCGAAGCCGGTCCGACAGCGCCCGTCTCCGGACGTAGTCGGTGACGGCCATCCGCGCCCGGTCCGCCCGGCGACGCAGCTCCGCGAGCTCGTCATCCCGGAGCGAGACGTTGACCTGGTGACGGCGGCGCTCGTGATCGGCCAGCGACCGGCGACCCATCGGCGGCTCCTCTGTTCAGGGGGTTTCCGCAGGGGGCAGCGCCCCCCGGCAAGATGTTTATCCGCTAGGATAAACATATCTTGCTACTAAAGACCCCGTGGCTCGACGACAAACGGTAAGGCGGCCACGGGAACCGCGTCAAGCCCCAGCGAGCGGCGATCAGCCGCTCACACTTGCGCGGCGGTGCCCGCCCGTCGTAACGTTACAGCATGGCACAGACGGCGGCACAACGAATGGCGCGCTACCGGGCGCGGCGGAAGGCACGGGCGAAGGCGGAGCGTGAGCGCCTCGAGGCGCTGGAGGACGCGGCGGCCGCGCTCGAGGAGAAGCTCCGGACCATGGCCCGCGCTCCCGGAGACCCGCCCCGGGCCGCCCACCGCCAGGCGTGGACCGAAGCCCTCGATGCGTGGCGGGACACCTTCGGCGGCCTCATGGAGGTGCGGCGATGACCTGGCCCGACGTCTTCCCGTGGCTGGCGCTGGTCGCGGGCACCGCGGCGTCCATCGCGGGGCTGGCGTGGACGCTGGGGCGCATCTTCCGACCCTGGATGCGGGAGGCCGCACAGGCGGCGGCGGACGACGTGCGCGCAGAGGTGAAGGCGCTGTCGGACAAGCTCGCCACCAACGACTTCCCACACGTGGAGACGCGGATCGAGCGAGGGCTGGCGGAGGCCCACAGCGACCGGGAGGCCATGGAGACCCGGATCCGGGGGGACCGAGAAGCCATGGAGACCCGGCTGCGGGGGGACGCGGTCGCGATGGAGGCCCGGATCGGGGACCGGATCGACCGCATGGGCGGACGCATCGAGAGCATGGAAGCCCGGATCCTGGCAGCTGTTCAGCAGAGGCCGGACAGGGAAGACCCCGAAGCCTGAACACCGGGCTGGTGGGAGGGGCCTCCGCTTTACCGGATCGGGAACGAGTGGCGGCCGTCGCCGCGGATGCGAAGCCGCCGCCCCGCCGCCCGCCGGCGTTGCTGCTCGGCGAGCCACTGGTCGATCCAGGCCGGGGACATCTCCCATGACAAGGTGTCGATCCCGTCGAGCACGTCGGTGAACCACCCGGCCTCCAGGGCGGTGAGCTCCCTGTCGCCGGTGTGGTCGAGGAGGAGGGCGGCTGCCAGCTGACCCGTTCCTTGCCCAGGTCCCGGTCGGGCGCCCCAGGAGAAGCCAGGCGCCGGCGACGCCGGCAGCCGGAGCGACTTGAAGCCGTCGTCCGTTCGTCGGCCGACGAGGGGGGAGCGGTGCGACGACGAACGAGGGTATGGACGGCGGCGGCACTCGCGCTGGCGGCGGCGGCGCAGGAGGCGGGACCCACGGAGCGGGAGGCGGTCGTCCTACTGGCGGAGGGCGATTGGCGGGAGCGGCTCGGGGCGCTCGAAACGGCGGCGGCGCTCGGGCCAAGCGCGTCCCCGGAGCTGAGAATGGCCGTGATCGAGGCGGCGCGGGCGGAGATGCGGGGCGGGACGGACACCCCGCCCGAGTCGGAGACGATCTTCGAGTATCTGGACGCCGTGGCCGGGCTGCGGGACCCGCGGGCGATCCCGCTTCTGGTCGATGTGCTGCCGATGGGCGGGGAGAACTTTCTGGCGGACTTCGGCGCGGAGGCGTTCCCGGTCGTGCTGGAGGCCGTGTCGGACCACGGCGAACCATCCACCCGCGTCGGACACGGGCTGACGACATTGCGGTTCATGTTCGAGGATGGCGCGCTCACCGCCGGGCAGGTGGCGCGGGTGCGCGAGGCGGTCCGGGAGCGGCTGTCCGGATCGCAGCTCCCAGCCGTCGTAAGCTCCGCCGTGCGGCTCGCGCTCGCGCTCCGGGACCCGGAGTTGCGCGCGACCGTCGAGCGGATCGCGGACGACCGGACCTTCGCCGGGGCGCTAGTGTCGCCCTACCTGCCCGGTGGGGTTTCTCCGAGAGGGGAGGAGAACCACGCCCAGTGGGTCGACGTCGTGCAGAAGGAGGCGCGGACGTTCCTCGACGGCGGCGGGGCCGACATCGGCCCCCTCCGGCGTCGGGGGGGAGCCAGACGCTAGCCAAAGAGCCAGCGTCCACTTCTTCCCCTAGGCCACAAGGGGGGAGAAGGATGCGGAACGGAACGGAAACGGGCCGGACTCGGCCCGGCGTTGTCGCTCTCGCGCTGCTCGCGCTGGCGCCGCTTCCACTGGCGGCGCAGGAGGCGGGGCCCATGACGGAGCGGGCGGCGGTCGCCCTGCTGGCGGAGGGCGCGCCGCCGGATCGGTTCAGGGCGCTCGACGTGGCGCTGGAGCTCGGGCCGCGCGCGACCCCGGAGCTGAAGCTCGCCGTGATCGAGGCAACGTGGGCGGAGCTGCGGGGCGAGACGGACACCCCGCGCGGGTCGGAGGCGCTCCCCGAGGAGATCCTCGTCGATCCGGACGTTCACCCGGTGCGCTCGCTTCTTCGGCCGCCAGTCGCCGCGCTGGACCGAATCGCTCAGCACGTGGCCGCCGACGTGGTGTCTCTCTTTCATCGCTCACGATCCTCCGGCCTCGAGGGCGCTTATCTGTATGACACGCTCCGGATCCGGGACACCACCTCGTCACCTCATCGATAGCGATCTGTGGCCGCAGCGCCGGACGCCATCCGGGCACGTTCACGGCTGTCAGGCCGGGCCGGATCCCCGTCTCGGGCCGGTGAGTCGGTGACGATGGCTGGAGCCAGCCTCGTCGGTGCCGCTAGGGGGGCCGGGCCGCCGCGCCAGCGGCGATCAGCCCGGCCCGAGCGTGGGCGTGGAAAACCGCGTCCGACAGGTCCGCATCTAGGGGGGGATTAACAGCCCAATCTCAGTATTGGGAGAGTAGACCTATCCAGCTAGGTGGTGGCACATTGGAAACAACCCTCACCGCCAGCCGCCTTTGGGACGGGTCAGTCCGGCCGCCAGCCGATGCCGCTGGACGGTCCTCGTGGAGCACTGGAGCGCTCCGGAGATCTCGGCGTCCGTGAAGCCTGCCAGGACGCCCCCGACGACCTTCTCCCGCGTGGTCGCCGCCTTGGCAATCCTCGCGGCCGTCGCGGCCTCTACCGCCGCCTTCCTGGTCGCCTCGAAGCTGTCCATCGATGCGCGCCTCCTGCCGCCCCTGCGCTGCGCTCGCCTCCACGTGGGCCAGCCGTCCGGAACCACGATCATCGCCCGCGGTCCGGGGAGCAATCCGCGACGCGCGCCCCTCGGGGACCTGGCCCGGGGGACGTACTGGCTCCGGACCTCGGACAGGCTGATGCACCCGCGCCGGTCGTACGCGACGGAGAGCCCCCGCCGCTCGGCGAACACGGGATTGCGCGTCAGCGGACTCCTCGGCCGCCGCCCGCCGTAGCCCGGATCCCCGCCCGTCACCTCGGCCAGCCACTCGACCACCAGCCACCAGAGCCACCGCGGACGCGCTCGGCACCCCGGCCGGAGATGCACCGGCCGCGCCAGCGTCCACGCCGCGGCCGCCGCGCCCCACGCCAGACCCTCGATCAGCCACCGGGGCGGGGGGATGTCGCCCGCCTCGACGGCCGCCGCCACCCTCGACCCGTCCGGAACCTCCAGCGCGATCACGTTCGCGCTCGTCGGGGTGTCCAGATCCACGAACGCCCACCTCGGGGCCGCGGCCGGGGTCGGCAGCCAGAGATCGCGCGGATCGTCGCGCCGCGCTCCGACCCGCAGGAAGCGGTTGAGATCCGGAACCAGATCCGCGAGCTGGAGGGAGAACTGGAGGGGATCGGCGGCCCGGACCTCCTCGGTCGCTAGGACCTCGTCGAGGGCCTCCAGCTCCCAGGCCTCGATCGGTTCGGCCCGGCCGAAGCGGCCGACCGTCTGGATCGCCGCATGACGATCCCGCAGCCGGGCGATCCCGCGCCGCTGATGCGCGCGCCACGCCCCGTCGATGAGCTTGCGGCGGAGTTCCGGATCGTCCGTCCGGGCGTGGACGCGCCGCACGATCGCGGCGAGGGGATGCGCGTCTGTGAGCCCAACGCGGCGAAGATCCTCCGGAGCGACGGCGAGGGGGGATTGGCGTTCGGTCCCTCGGTCGGTAGCTTCTTGGTGAGTCACGGGAGGGTAGTCCTGTGAGGGCTTCGGCCCTGGCGCGTCCATGGGGGGGGAAGATCCCCGCGGACGCGCTTCTTCTTGCCGCGAAGTATAGCGCTGGGCGGGGAAGTGCCGCCAACAGCAGCACCCACAGGGGGAGAGAGACCGCCGGAAAACCCCCCAGGAGCCCGCCAGCGCCCCCCAGGGCCGCGAGAACGCGCCCAGGGGACCCCCAGGGGCCTCGGACGCGCTCAGAGGCCGTTTACGGCGTCCGGACCGGGCCTCAGATCGTCTGAGAGCGCCGCGCTCGATCTCCCGAGGGCTACGGGTCGGGGAAAATCAGCGCTCGGGGCCGCCTCCGCGATCGCGGCCGGTCTCCGGAGGCGGCCGCCCGGCCTCCCGCGCCCACCTCGCCTCGCGTTGCCACCCCTCGAAGGACGTGCGCCCATAGGGCGACAGCCCGCCCAGCTGCTCGATCTCGGCCTCGAGCTCGGGGCCGTCCTCCCATCCGGGCGGCTGCTGCCCCACCCCCTCCCGGTAGGCCTCTCGCACCCGCTCCTCGAGCTGCCGGGCCGCCCGGCCCTGCTCCCGCCCGAGCTCGGCGCGCTCTCGGCGCTGCTGGCTCTCGTCCCCCTCGGGGTCGCCATCCTGCCGGGCGAGGAGATCGGCCCACTCCCCCCGGTGGTTCTTCTCCATGTCGGACCGCACCGGCGCGGCGGACTCCTGGACCCACTCCCACACCCGCCGCTCGTGGAGGCGGCGCTGGGCCGCGTCCACCACGTCCGCCCAGCGCTCGTGAGGGTGGCGGGTCTCCTCGACATCGATCCGCTCCCGCTCGATCCCCGGTCGGGAGCGCCGATGGCGGGCGTTCGCCACCCTCGTCTCGTCAACCACCCACTCCCCGGCCGCGCGGCGCCGGTTGTGCTCCGCTCTCCGCTCGCAGCGGAGACCCCCGTGCTCCCGCTCCCAGCGCTCCGCCCACCGGCTCAGCTTGAGGCGGTCGTTGCTCCGGCTGGCGGCCCGGCCGTCCTCGGCCGACACGCGATTGACGACGACGTGGAGGTGTCGGTGCCGGGTGTCGTTGTGCGCCACCACGAAGGCTTGCCGGTCCTCCATCCCCAGCGCCCTCATCGACTGGTCCACGGCCCGGCTCATCTCGGCCACGCTCGGCCGTTCGTCCTTCGCCCAGGACAGCGAGTAGTGGTAGACCGGCTTCGACAGCGGCCGCCCCGCCTGGCTCACCCCGGCGAGGCGCTTGAGCTCGCCGGCGTACTGCACCGTCGCCGCCATGTGCCGGGCGGCCGTCCGGACGCTGCTCGTGGCGAGGTTCCGGACGTCGGTCCACTCGACCCGCCCGCTCGGCTTCATCCGCTCCACCACGAGCCGCTCCCCCCTCTCCTTCCGCCTCCGGGCGTCCAGCTTCAGCGTCTCCCGGTCCAGCTTGAGGCAGTACGCCGCCACGCCCTTGAAGCTCTTCCCCCCACCGTGGGCCTCGGCGATCACCCTACTCCGCCTTCTCGGGCATCAGCGCCGCCAGCAGCTCGTGGAGCCGGGCCAGCGGAAGCTCGACCTCCGGCCGGACCCACGCTCGGCCGGAGTTGAGCGCCCGCGCGATCTGGTTGACGTTCGCGCCCAGACGGGCCAGCTCCCGGAACTCCTCGACACCGAGGCGGCGGGGAGGCACCACCCGCAGACGGTCCGACAACGCCCGTCTCCGGACGTAGTCGGTGACCGACATCCGGGCCGCCCCGGCCCGGGCGTGGAGCCGCTCAAGCTCGTCGTCCCGGAGCGAGATGTTGACCTGGTGACGGCGGCGCTGCTCCTCGGGAAGAGCTCGGCGGCCCATGGGCGGCTCCCGTATTTGCTGTGGAGGTTCCAAGATGTTTATCCGCTAGGATAAACATATCTTGCTACTAAAGACCCCGTGACACCTGCCCCCAACGGTACAGGTGCCATGGGGACGCGCACAAGCACAGCGAGCGGCGATCAGCCGCTCACGTCCCCCAGCGCGGCCTCCGTCGCCCGCCGGTCGCGCACCGCCCCGACCCCGGCCGACAACGCCAGCCGCATCACCGCAGACAGCGACATCCCGCTCTCGGCCGCCTCCCGCCGAAGCTCACGGTACAGGTCCTCGTCGATCCGGACGTTCAGCCGGTGCGCTCGCTTCTTCGGCCGCCAGTCGCCGCGCTGGACCGAATCGCTCAGCACGTGGCCGCCCGCGTGGTGCCTCTCCTTCATCTCGCCCGTCAGAACGGTCACCCCTTGGTGAGCACTAAGGGCTCCGAATCTCCTGGGTCGTACGTGATGGTCCCCCGGAGCGTTGTGCCTCCGTCCGCGATCGCGCCGGTGAAGCGGATCGGATCGTTGCTAAGCTCCCAGTTCAAGCCCAGCGAAACCGAGCCGCCGGTCAGGTGCCCGTCCGCGGTGCCGGTGATGCTGATGCTTCCGTACCCCAGGGACCACGTGCCGGACAGCCGGGCCGTGGACAGATCGTGGGAGAGGTTCAGAGTCGCGGCGTTGCCGCTGTCGGTTGCCCCGCTCCACTCTCCGCTCAGGTCCAGGGGTTCGGGCTCGGTGGAGCAGCTGGCGGCGGCCACGATCGCGGCCGCCAGGACTGTGAACACGGAGCGGCGGGTCATCATCGGTCGGGATCTCCCGTCTCGAGGGCGCTTATCCTGTATGACGCTTCCCGGCAGAAAGCTCCGGGTCCGGAGTGTATGACACTTCCGCGATCGCGGCTAGGCCATCGTCACTTCCGGCCCCCCGGTTGCTATCGGTTATCCGTTGAGAAAGCCCGTGGGGAGACCCCTCGCTTCCCTCGGTAGCGCGCAGTGACCGCAGCCGGGCCGGTTGCCGGGCAGTCTGCACGGCTGTCAGGCCGGGCCTGGTCTCTCGGTCGGCCGGCGAGCCGGGGACGATGGCCCCCCCGACCAGGCGCGCTTCTCTCACGCGATCTTCCCGCAATGCCGACACCGGCGGGGCTTCCGCTTCCGCTTCCTCGGGACCGTGAACCGACACGGCAACGCGCACTTCTTCACCTCGAACGTCCCGAGCTCGAGCCCTGCCCGCTTGGCCGCGTTGCGACCCGCAGCACTCGACCCGAAACGCGGCCGCTGGGCGATCAGCACCATGCCGCGATCGACCCACAGGTGGAAGTGGGGCTGATCGGCTGGAGGCTCGACACGGCGGCTGTCTGCGGAGATCAGTTTCGGCATGGTCGAACGCTACCGGAGACCCGGAGGGTACGCAATGTCGCACCCCATTCGACCCGGAGCGGGAGAGACGCACCGGCGGCTATACGCTGGGAGGCGGAGCCCCCCAACGCCCCGAGAGCGCCGGTTACGGCCGTTTTGAGGCATCCCGGCCGGCCGCGAGCCCCAGAAATCGCCTGAGAGCGCCGAAATCGGAAGCGCACGGGGTCTAGCAGGGCCTCCAGGGGCGAATTCCTCTCTCCTCGGCTGTGGGAGGCGTGACCTCCGCGCTGACGCGCTCCGGTCCGACACCCCACAGTCTTTGGAGGGTCGTTTCACTCCTTTTTCAAACTGCCGGCGCCAAGCCGCCGCTCAACCCGGTGAACAGCGTTCAGAAACGCCCCCCGGAATTACTATCCTGTGTTGGCTTCGTTGAACACTTTTCCACAGTCCCAGCGGATCGTCTCTCCGGAGCACGTGGAGGACTGCCGCAGGGTAGATCCCGAAACGCCTCGCGACGGCCCGTATTCCCTCCCCGATCGAGCAGCGCCAGAGGATGTCGGCGTCCCGCTCGACGGTCCTCCGACGGCGCGCGCGGCCGCTGGCCTCGCCGCCCCGCTTCCCCCGGGCGCTCTGTCTCGCGATCCAGGCCGGCCGGTGCCAGCCGCGTTCGCTCCACTGGCGGCGGTAGCGCTCGACGCTCCGGACCGTGTCGCCCACCTCCGAGGCCGGGAGCGGAATCGCGAGCGTCGCGTTGAGGACGTCGGCCCGCCACGCCAGGTCGCCGACCGGATGCGAGCCCGCCCAGCGCATCAGCCCGGCAAAGAGGGTGCAGTTGCGGCCGACGGCCGTTTCCGCCAGCCGCGGCCGACGCCAGCCGCGGGGGATGTAGTCGGCCAGCTCCTTGAGCAGGTATCCGCCCTCCGGTCCCCAGGTGACCTGGAAGCGGTCGTCGGCGACGTGGGCGTTCCGGACCAGGACGCCGATGTAACCCGCGTCGGCGCCGAGCGCCTGGTGGATGTACTCGGCGGTGCGGGTGAGCACCTGGAGCGGCCGGATCCGGGCGCCGGGATACCGATGCACCGGCGCCGAGAGCAGCCAGGCCGCGAGCGAGTGCCCGTTCTCGTGCCGGGTGACCAGGAAGCTCGGTTCCGGGAGCTCGCATCCGGAGAGCTCGTCGAGCTCGAGCGCCGACTGCGGACGGTCCACGTCGAAGAACAGCCCCGTGTGCGAGCTCCCCGTCCGCATCTCGACGTGCGGCCAGCGCCAGACCGCCGGCGACGCCGGCAGCCGGAGCGACTTGAAGCCGTCGTCCGTTCGTCGGCCGACGAGGGGGCGGGGGTGCGCGTCGGCAAGCCCGACGCGGCGAAGATCCTCCGGAGCGAAGGCGAGGAGCCCTTGGCGGTCGGTCCCTCGCTCGGTAGCTTCTTGGTGAGTCACGGGATCTGCGGGTCCTGTGAGGGCTGCGGCCCTGGCGCGTCCATGGGGAGGGAGACCCCCGCGGACGCGCTTCTTCTTGCCCGGGAGTATAGCGCGGGGCGGGGAAGTGCCGCCAACAGCAGCACCCACAGGGGGGGAGGAGAGCCAGGACGCCGGGAGCCGTCCCCGAGGAGTCGGACATGTCCGACTTCGGAAGCTCTAGCGCTCGGGGCCGTCGCGATCGCGGCCGCGATCGATGCTGATCGTCACGCCAGGACCCTGCTGCTGCAGCTGCTGGCGGAAGGTGGCCCGGTCCGCGGGGGACATCTCCCTCTCCATCCGGCCCAACTCCTCGGCCAGGGCCTGGGGAGAGAGCTCGTCGCTCCGGACCGGGGCCTCGACGGCCGTCTTGTACTTGGCGGCCGCCTCCTCGTGGAGCTCGCGCGCCAGCCTCGCATGATCGCGGCCCAGCTCGACCCGCTCCCGCGTGTGTCTCTCCTCGATCTCCGGATCGCCCGGCTCCTCCAGCACTTCGCGCTTCTGCCGAGGGTAGAGCCGCGCCCACTCCTGCCGCTGCATCGCGTCCTCCCACGCTCTCTCGGCCGCCAGGTCACGTTGCGCGGCCTCCCACGCCTGCCGCTCGTGGACCCTCTGCACCACGACGTCCGCCACCCTGTTCCCCGGCCGCCATTGTGGGCGGGAGCGCTCGATCTTCCCAGCAACGCGTCGGAAACGGGCGTCAGCGGCCGCCTCGCGGTCCACCACGAGCTCCCCGTCCTCCCGCCGCCGATTGTGCTCGACCCGGCGAGCGCAACGGATCCCGCCGTGTTCGCGCTCCCAGCGCTCGGCCCACCGGGACAGCTTGAGGCGATCGTTGCCCCGGCTCGCGGCCCGGCCGTCCTCCGCCGACACCCTGTTGACGACGACGTGGACGTGTGGGTGGCCGGTGTCGTTGTGCGCCACGACGAAGGCTTGCCGGTCCTCCATCCCGAGAGCCTTCAAGCTCTCGTCGACGGCCCGGCTCATCTGGGCCCGGTCCGGACGTTCGCCCTCCGCCCAGGAGAGCGTGTAGTGGTAGACCGGCTTGGCCAGCGGCCGCCCCGCCTGGCTCCCCCCGGCGAGACGCTTGAGTTCGCCGGCGTACTGGGTCGTCGCGGCCATCTGCCGGGCCGCCCTCCGGATGTCGGTCGTCGCGAGATTCCGGGTCTCCGACCACTCGACCCGCGCGCTGGGCGCGATCCGCTCGACCACAAGGCTCTCCCCCTTCGCGATCCGCTTCTCTCGCGCCGCGTCCAGCGTCTCCCGGTCCAGCCCGAGGCAGTAGGCGGCCACCCCGCCGAAGCTCGTCCCCCCGCCATGCGCCTTCGCCACCACCGGGCTAGCTGTCCCGCTTCTCGGGCATCAGCTCACCCAACAGCTCGCCCAGCCGGTCCAGCTCCCGCCACACCGGCCAGTCCACCGTCCCGCCCCGGCCGGAGTTGAGCGCCCGCGCGATCTGGTTGAGGTTCGACCCGATCCGCGCGACCTCCCGGAACTCCTCGACACCGAGGCGACGGGGCGGCACCACTCGAAGCCGGTCCGACAGCGCCCGTCTCCGGACGTAGTCGGTGACGGCCATCCGCGCCCGGTCCGCCCGGCGACGCAGCTCCGCGAGCTCGTCATCCCGGAGCGAGACGTTGACCTGGTGACGGCGGCGCTCGTGATCGGCCAGCGACCGGCGACCCATCGGCGGCTCCTCTGTTCAGGGGGTTTCCGCAGGGGGCAGCGCCCCCCGGCAAGATGTTTATCCGCTAGGATAAACATATCTTGCTACTAAAG
>CBDHFO010000002.1:0-24978 GCA_965262645.1 Candidatus Marinacidobacterium sp. | reverse complement strand
ACATTGGGCCTACCGGGAGGCTCGAGGCGACTCCTTCGCGACGTGGGAGCGCCGGGTGATCCTGCACGGCCTCGGCCTCTTCGCCGTGATGCCAGCGCCACGGCTCCCGCGGGTCGAGGTCGAACGAATGGGCCGAGACATCGCAGCGTGGGTTTGGGACCTTCCGGATACATCGTCGAGGCGGTTGAGGCTGGTCGTTCGCGGCGTTCGGTGGCCCGGGAGGTAGGTTTGACGCTACGGGCAATCCAGAACGTTCTACGGGCCTCTGAGACGTGGCTCTCGCCGGATATGAAGCGGGCGGCGTTGGGCGCGATTTGGGGTCCGCACAATCCGCCTTCCGGGGGTGACTACAGCCTATAGGTGGTAGTCATGGGGGAGTGGGGGGGGACGGTCGGTTCCGGGCGGTGAAAAGAGAGTGTGTGGAAAAGGCCTTTTCACACTCGGGAGCTCAAGCGAGCGAAGCGAGCGCGGGAGCTGGCGGAGCCAGTTCAGAGGGGGTCGGCGAGGGTAGATTGTCGAGAGGTTGGCCCGGAAAAAATCCGCCGTGCTCAGCGGACGGACGAGGAGAGCGGATGAGGGCTGGGATGAGGCTGACGTGCTGACAGACTATGAGCTCTTGTCCGAGAGCGAACGGGCGGCGTTGAATGAGGCCGCAAGGCGGCTACCGAAGCCGGGGGCCGGCGATCCATGCTACGTGTGCGTGGGGCCTGTAGGGACGAATCCTCGGCCGTTTGTGATACGACTCCCGGACGGGCGCGGGTTGTGTTGGTGGACGTGTTCGGCACGGTGCGAGGACTGGCTCTATTCCAAGGCTCTGCACGTTGACGGTCGAGGCCCGGACCCGGGACCGGGACCGGTCGACCCGGTCTGAAGGAGGGGAGAGAGTGAGCACACCCCGCATCGAGGCATCCGACCTCGAGGAGCACCAGGCGCTGTCGCTGATGATGGTCGATGGGGAGCCGGCGCTCTGGATCTGGCGCTCGGCCGACTGGCTGGAGGCCCTCGACGTCGCCCGCGAGATGGGTCTCCCCGTCGCGTGCACGTCGACCGTCGCGGAGGAGCTCGGCTTCGGCGACGAGGCCGAGCTCCACGTGGACGACGTTCTGGAGAGCTGACCCTCCTCGAGAATCCCCCCAGGAGGCGCCCAGACGCCCGCAGGAGCCACGAGAGGGCAGAGGGGGGGGCTCCGAAGGCTCGAGGCCCCTCAGAGCCCTGGAGGGCGCCGATCGCGTCGGCCGATGGGCTCAGTCAGGGGGCCATCTGGAACCGGGGCAGATCCGGGAGATCGCCGACGAGCTCGGGGTCGGTCTCCGGACGGTGGAGCGCCACCTGTCACCGACCCGCCACGAACCAACACACGATAGTCTAGGTGTGGACGCTGTTCGCGTGGTGCATGAATATGCACCGGATGATGGTGGTTCCGGGCGGTGAAAAGAGAGTGTGTGGAAGTGTCCTCCTCAGTCGCGGGAGCCCAAGGGCGAAGCCCGCGGGAGCCTGCCGCAGGCAGGTGAAGAGGTGGCGACGAGGGTAGATCGCCGAAGAGCTTGGCCCGGAAAGATTCCGCGGGCAACGCAGCAGCAACAGCCGCCGAGGACGCTGCGAAGACCCCAAGGCACCGTCGAAGCCAGCTCTGGACCAAGCCGTGGCCCTTGTAACCGCGAAGGCAGCCGAGGCGCAGGACACCCCCCCCCTTCGTGCCCGTCGCGAGGGTCACACGGACCTCTGCCAAGAGAAAGGCGCCCAAGCCTCGCGACGCTGAGGGCCTAAGAGAGGACCGGGTTGCCGATCGCGGCGGCGGCGGCGTGACCCTGGAGGGTATTTCGGTACCGGGGGAAGAGGACCGCGTCGGCCTCATGTTGGGCGAAGGTCCGGCGTAGCTGGAGTCGGGCGGGTGCCGCTCTCCGATTGGTTGTAATAAATGCACATCGAAGCCTCCCGTTTTTATCGCCGATACACCTCGCGGCGGTGGCCAATGGTGGCAATGAGCACGGTGCGAGTGGCGTCCTCGACGGTGTAGATGATTCGGTAGTCACCGGTGCGGATGCGCAACAGCCCGTCAGAACCCTGAATTCTCACGGCTTGGGGCGGCCGCACGGTGGTCGCGAGCCCGTCGATCGCTCGGGCGATTCGACGGCGGGCGATTCGATCGACGATCTTCTTGAGTGCCCGTTCTGCTGCGGGCTTCAGGTAAACGGTGTATCGCGGGATGTCGGTCAATCTGCGGCGTCGTCCTGCAGAGCGAGCTCAGCCCTTACCTCGTCCCAACTTCGGCGACCGGGTTCCCTCAGCGCTTTCTGGGCCGCCTCGAGGTCCATTCGGTTATCGATTGCTTCGAGCAGCTCGAGGTCCTCCGAGCTGACAAGGGCGGCCACCGGCTTTCCGTACCGCTCAACCGCAACCCGCTCGCCATGATGGACCACACGGTCGAGGAGGTCGGAGATCGCGAATCGCAGTTTGGTGGCGGCAACTTTGATCATCGAGGTTCCCCCTCCACGCTAGTGATCCCGTGTTCATGGCATATACAACATATACAAATTACCAAGTTTTCACCGCTCGAACCCGCCGCCGCGATCCGGACCACGCTTCGGGATCTGAGGGCTGGGGTGTTCGGAAGGAACGTTGGGAGCGGTCCGGCCGATGCCGCGCCCGCTCAATCCGGTGGTGCTGATCCCAGGTCCTCACCCGACCGGTGGCCGGCCCGGCCGGGGAATGGCCGGCCTCGAAGCGGGCGGCCAGGTATTCGGCGAGGGTGGCGTCGTCGAGTGCGCGGCCGGCGAGCCAGTCCCGCAGGCGGCGGAGCGCACCCTCGTAGGCGCGTCAGGTGTTGGCGCTGACCGAAGCGGCGGCGAGCTCGTGGGCTCTCTCCCGGACGGTCGGGAGAGAGCCCCGCTGGAGGCCGCGATAATACCCCCTATCGGTAATGGACCTGCCCTAGAGTTGCCGTGGTATTCCATCTATCCACGATGGCCCCGTCGTATGAGGTGCTCAAATTCGCTAATGAGCCGTTCCTTGGCCTTATCCGGATCCTCGGCTTGAATGTACTCAATACCGTGGAACCCATCGCCTCCCTTTCGGTTCTGCGGAGGCTCAAGGGCCTCGATCAACACCGCCTCCATCGCAACCACGACATCTCGTAGGCCGTATGTATTGGGGATCTGACCGAGTGTCCCGTTCTCCTCGACTGGTCGAAAACCAAACCACGAGAACCGATTCCAGCGAGTTTTGAGACGATCACGGGTATGTGCAGAGAGGCGCGTTCCCAGAGTTGATTCCGTAGCTCGACCTACGTACACGATATCCCGGAAATCGTGCAGGAGGTAAATCCCTGTCTGTTCGGTCATATTGGCCACCGCCGCGCCTGGTTGCTCGGAACCGAGGATCGCCGGCTTGCCGGTCCAGTTTACGAGATCGCGTTCCCAAAACATCCCCAATGCCATAATGGGACTTGCTTGTTCGGCTCCAGGAGAGGGGTCATCTACGCCACCGTTCGAGTCGCCAGACCCCCGGAGCCGAAAAGTGGCTGGCGCGACCTTTTCGAAGACATCCTTCTTCTCGAACATAACTGTATAGACGGCGTTGGACGGTGTGGCACCAACTTTCTTTCGCAATTTTTGGGAGATGATACGCTGTGCGATCTCCGCGTAGTGCAGGGCGACTCCCTCATCCCTGAGGACCTTCTCGATTGCGGCTTGCCATGTCATCTCTCTCGGACTCATCCGGGTAGTTCTCCTTTTCGGCTCGTCGTGCTACCGGTCGGCACCGTGCGACCGTGTGTCGCATTCGCGGCGCGCCATTGTAACCGCCGTTGTTCAGGCCGAGCAATCTCTGCCGTCCCGGTGTTATCGGTGGCGATGAGGATCTGGGATTCCAGCGCGGGATTCTCGCAAGGCTGGCGCTGGATCGGCCCTGTAGTCTGCACCGAACGCTTCATCCCAGCCGGAAAGGCCCGCCGAGCCTGGCTTCATCCTCGAGCTCGACGGCCTCTGCCCCCGGATCTGCCCCGGTTGCGGACGCCCTAGAGCCCATCCGCTCCGGAGATCGCGGACGAGCTCGGGGGTGGCGTCCGGACAGTGCCCGTGAGTGCGGCACTGGCGGTGGCCCACTGTACATGGTAACGTTACCGACATCACACGTCACACAGGGGGATGAGATGGCCTTGACCGCCGCAGAGAAGCAGCGTCGCTACCGAGAGCGACGTGCGGCCGGCGCCCCGGCCGTGCACTATCGGCGTCCAGGGGACCGACGCTCCCGGCCCCAGCGGTGGCGCGATGCGGTTGCCACCCTGATCGCGCTGCAGGAGGAGTACGCCGCGTGGCACGACCGGCTCCCGGAGTCCCTGCACGACACCGCGCTCGGTGAGAAGCTGGAGGCGATCACGGAGCTCGACCTCGGCGAGCTCGAGGGCATCGAACCCCCGCTCGGATACGGGCGCGACTGACGCTCACTGTACACGGTAACGTTACCGTGTACAGTGAGCGCGGCCGTCTCGGCCGAGGAAGGCGTGAGCGACACCCGACTCAGGGCGGTGAAGCAGCCCTGCGGAGGTTCTCTCTCCCCCTTTTGTGGTCAACCAACGAGGATGTCGGATGGAAGAGCGACCGTTGCTGGACTGGCTGGACGAGGACGTCGACCTAGAGGCGCTCGATGTCGGAGCGACCGCAATCGAGGAGGAGGCCGCGAAGGCGCGTCAGGCGGCGCTGGCGGCCGCCAAGCGCCAGAAGCCGCCTCCGGAGCGTCCAGAGGCAGGGAGCGGCGGCCCCGTTGCTCCAGAGGGCTCCCAGGAGCTGGTGCGGGCGCGGCCCGTGACACGGCCCGACCCGATCCTCCCGGTGGTCAGGGTCCACACATCCGTGAACGAGCATTCTGCGGTTGAGGCCGGACGCTTGGCGTTCGGTGGCATCGTCGAGGGGCGGAACGACCTGGCCGACGCGCAACTGCCCCTCCTTCCGGGCACTGACGGGCCCCGTGTCAGCCTGCTGGAGCTCGCCGATGTTCGAGGGGGGCCGATCATGGCCCGTGGGCGAGGTGCGCCCCTCGACCTGCGGCTCCTCGTGGCAGCGTGCATCATGACTCCCCACGACTCGCGTAAGAGCCTCCTCCAGCTCGCAGTCCCCGTGCGGCAGGTACGCGACTTCTGCTTCCCGAACGGGTGGAAGCGGCGGCGTGACTGGCCCGCGATCCGCCGTGCCATGTGGAAGGCGCGGGACTACGCGATCCCGAATGGACGGGGAGGGTGGTCGCTGCCGTTCCACTTGGACCATGACCCAGGACCTGACGCGCGGCTGGACGACTTGGTGCACTTCCTCGTGAGGCTGCCGCAGGGATCGTCTCACGGTCCCGTGATCGACCGGGGCGAGCTCGCCCGGCTCGGGGTGGAGAGTGCGCCCCGCTTCCGGGCCTACATCGCGGCCCACTCCGTGTCTTGGCTGCCGGGCCGTACGCGGGTGGTGAGCCCCAAGGCCGGAGGCCGTAGGGTCTGGGCATCGGATCCGGACGCCTACCCGGTCCTCTCGGCGGAGGACCGGCGACGGCTGGCCTTCGGCGCCGGGGACAAGGGGCACCGGCTAAGGGCCGACCAGGACGCCGCGTGGGAGAACCTGCCGGGCGTCGAGATCCTGAGCCGGACGGCCACCACCCAGGACGGGCGGCACGGCTGGGTGATCGTCCCCGAGGATGCGGCCGAGGCGGTTCGGAGGACCCAAAGGGGAAGGGGCTAACCATAGAATCAAAAGGGGCTAACCATAGAATCAAAAGGGGCTAACCATAGAATCAAAAGGGGCTAACCATAGAACGTGATCTTCGTAAGTCGTTGCCCTGTATGACTCGGATCTTTGCCCGACCCCGACCCCGACCCCGACAGGGGGGAGGGAGGGGGGAGAGGGACCGGCAGGGCCGGGCGCAAGCGCCCAGCCGACCCCTCTCTCCTGTCAGCTGAAAAGCGCCACCGCTCCCGCAGGGAGGTCGCGCTCGAGTTCAGCTTCGCCGACGAGGAAAACGTCGGAGATCTGATCCCCGATCGATCGGGAACAAGGCCCTCAAAGCTCCAGAACGCGGCGATCTCCGGAGCGGATGGGGTCCAGAGCATCCGCCCCCCCCTTCTGACAGCGACCGGACCCTTGCCGAGTGGCTTGGCAAGGCACACTATACGGTGAGGACACGACTGCAACTGAGGCAGAGGAGCGAGATGAGTTAATGCGTTGCATTAACCTACTCGCCAAGGGGTCAGACCCCCCGGACCCCCCTGCCCGCTCTCACCCGGAGGCGCTCGCATGGCCCGTCCCCGTCTGGACACCGGGGAGCGGAGGACGCGCACGATCGGCGTGCGCGTCACGGCGGCCGAGCTATCCACGATCGCCGAGCGAGCCGGAGCCGTCCGGCTGACCACGGCCACCTACATGCGCCGCCGATCGCTGGGCGAGCCGGTGCAGCAGGCCCAGCCCGCGCGCGGGCTGGGTGCGGCCGAGTTCCGGGAGCTCGTCCGCATCGGGGGCAACCTGAATCAGGTTGCCCGGTCCCTGAACACCGGAGCCGCCGTGGTTCCGGCCGGGACCCGGGAGGCGGTCGAGCGGGTCGGCGAGCTCGTGGAGGCCCTCGTGGCCGGGGAGCTCTGATGGTCGCCAGGGTGGCCAGCCTCGGCAGCTCGTTCACCGGCGTCGCAGCGTACTGCCTGCACGACGCGCGGCTGGAGCGGGAGCCCCAGCCCGAGACCTCCGACCGGGTGGAGTGGACCGACACCCGGAACCTGCCGACGAGCCGGGGAGACCGGGCCACCGCGGTGATGGCGGCCACCGCGGAGGCGGCCCCGGACCTCAAGCGCCTGGCCGGGGGCTCGGCGGCCGGCCGGAAGCTGGCGAAGCCGGTCTGCCACTACTCGCTGAACTGGGCCCAGGACGAGGAGCCCGGTCGCGAGGAGATGACCAGGGCCGTCGACCAGAGCCTGAAGGCGCTGGGGCTGGAGAAGCACCAGGCGCTGATCGTGGCTCACAACGACAAGGCTCACAGACACGTTCATGTGATCGTGAACCGGGTCGATCTGGAGACCGGGAAGGCGGCGCACGTGGGCCAGAGCAGGCTCCGCCTCTCGGAGTGGGCCGGGGAGTACGAACGCCGGCAGGGGCAGATCCGATGCAAGAGGAGAGAGATCAACAACGAGCGCCGCGAGCTAGGGGCGTGGGTGCGCGATCGGGTCTCGCTCCCCACGGGCCGGTACCGGCGAGAGAGGATGAGCCCGCACCAAGCGCCGCGGGAAGCGATCCCGGACGGGCGGCACTCATGGGAGCAGCAGGAGGGGGTGATCTGGCGGCGGGCCGAGGAGCGCATGCACTGGGAGCGGGTGCAGTCCCAGCGCAAGGCGGCGCTCGTGAAGCTGGGACGCCGGAGCGGGAAGAAGTGGGCGGAGCTTTACGTCCAGCAGCGCCAGCAGCGGGAACAGCTGGCGGCGGACGGCCGTGGGGTGTTCGGACGCCTGCGGCGGTGGCGGCAGGGTGGCCGGATCCGTGAGCTCGGGGCCGCGATCGGCGGGAAGAAGGAGCTTCTCAGACGCTGGCAGGAGGAGCTGGAGAAGCAGCACCGGCAGGTGCGGGTGACGATGGGGAAAGCGCACGGCGCGGAGGCGCGGGGGATCGAGGAGGCGGGGGGTGCTGCCTACCGCCGTCGCATGGAAGGATCGGAGGAACGGGCCGAGGTAGCGGTGCTGGCGGGGCGGTGGAAGGAAGGGGGCGATCGCTACCGCCACGGTGTCACGGATACCGAGCGGAGAGTCGAGTGGCTCGCTTCGGAAGTGAGGCTGGAGCAGGTTCGGAAGGTCGAGGGAGAGGCGGCTTACCAAGAGCAGAAGCGGGACAGGGACAAGGCGTGGGATCCGGAGCGGTGGACGCACTCGCCACGACCGTCGCCCGATCAGCTGCGTCCTCGAGGACCTGAGCGAGATCGAGGTGGCGGGATCGAGCGATGACGACGCCTCGTGGGCGCTCTCTCTCCCCCGCTCTCCTCGCGGCTGAGTTCGAGGGCCTGGAATGCCGGGGCTTCGCGGAGCAGGAGCGGCTGGAGCAGGTTCGGGAGGTCGATGGAGAGGGCCAGCGCCAGCCTCTCTGGTGCCCTCGCGGTTTCCGTCGCACGGATAGGGCCCACAGCCCCGTGGGCCGGAACGAGGCGGACCGGAGCGGGACTCTGGGCCCATCCGGTAAGAGGTTCGATTGCCTCCACAGGGTCGATCATGGAGACTTCTCCAGCCTTTTCTCGGCTCGCACTGCTTCCTTGCTCGATTCTTGGGGATTCAGCGCCGTCGAGCGAGCCGAGGAGGCTCCTTGGGGGCGGAAGGTCTCCGTTGGAGGGTGTTTCCTCGTTGGAGAACCTCTTGGGGGCGGAGGCCTAGGGGGTAAAAGGGGATTGCCCCCGGATCTGCCCCGATTTCGGGTGGCCTAGACCCCATCCGCTCCGGCGATCGCCGCGTTTTGGGGCTCTGGCGTGGCCGAGGCGCCAGGAGCACCAACGGCTCGATCGCGGCCGAGACTTCGGACCCAGCAGGTGACGGGCCGGGTGTGAGACGCCGGTTCTCTCTCCCTTCTGGGGGCAATCAACCGGTGATGTTGCTCTCGGGAGCCTCTCTCTCCCCTCCCTTGTGGTCTCTGCCGGCGCCCCGGTAGACTCCTAGCACCTTCACGAACGAAGGCCCCGATCGCTTGAACGATCAGGGCCTTACGACCAGCGCCGGAGCCGCCGCTCCCCGAGGTCACGTCACAGCGACGCAGACTCGCCATGAACGATCAAAATGCCGGATCCCCGAGAGAGACACAAGACGTCGAGGGTGCGCTCGGCCTCCTCTACGACGCTGGCGGCCACCTGGTCCCGACTCGGCTCGAGCTGGACCCCGGGGATCCGGACAAGCTCCTGAAGATCCCGACGAGGGTGGAGTGGCAACTCCGCCGGATGAAGCCGGAGACCGCGCTCGCGCATCTGCGCCGGCCGCCCGATCGGCCGCGAGTCGTGCGGTACGGTGTCGGGATCATCCCCAGATCCCTCGAGGCAATTGCGGCCGACCTGGACGCCGGCGATCGGCGGGAGTTCTGGGCAACCTACGGCGAGCCGTGGGTGTGGCTGGAGACGCGCCGGGGCTCGCATTCGTTCTACGATGCGGCCGGCGAGGAAGTGACGCGGCGGGCCTTCGCGGCCGGGTCGTTCCGGGGCGAGTTCATTTCCTCGAGGCAGTTCGTCCAGTTCCACTCGACGGCCATGATCGTGCGGCTCGCGGATGCCTGGCAACGGCGACGCCCCGCTCCGCTACAGCTCGAGCTCTTCGACCTGGCTACCGTCGAGGCGCCGTCGAAGCGGCGAGCTCGGCACACGGAAAAGCGAACGGGAACGGCTCCGGTCCCGTGTCCCGGTCCCCTCGAGGCCGCGACGGAGGCTGCCCGCAATCGCCATGCGACGCTGTTCTGGTGGTGGCGACATTGGGCCTACCGGGAGGCTCGAGGCGACTCCTTCGCGACGTGGGAGCGCCGGGTGATCCTGCACGGCCTCGGCCTCTTCGCCGTGATGCCAGCGCCACGGCTCCCGCGGGTCGAGGTCGAACGAATGGGCCGAGACATCGCAGCGTGGGTTTGGGACCTTCCGCCTCTCGACCGGCGATGGGTTGCCCAGTTCTTCCGAGGGATCAAGCGCGAATACGGCCGCGTCTCGAGGGATCGTGTCGACGCGGTGTGGGAGCGCAACCGATACATCGTCGAGGCGGTTGAGGCTGGTCGTTCGCGGCGTTCGGTGGCCCGGGAGGTAGGTTTGACGCTACGGGCAATCCAGAACGTTCTACGGGCCTCTGAGACGTGGCTCTCGCCGGATATGAAGCGGGCGGCGTTGGGCGCGATTTGGGGTCCGCACAATCCGCCTTCCGGGGGTGACTACAGCCTATAGGTGGTAGTCATGGGGGAGTGGGGGGGGACGGTCGGTTCCGGGCGGTGAAAAGAGAGTGTGTGGAAAAGGCCTTTTCACACTCGGGAGCTCAAGCGAGCGAAGCGAGCGCGGGAGCTGGCGGAGCCAGTTCAGAGGGGGTCGGCGAGGGTAGATTGTCGAGAGGTTGGCCCGGAAAAAATCCGCCGTGCTCAGCGGACGGACGAGGAGAGCGGATGAGGGCTGGGATGAGGCTGACGTGCTGACAGACTATGAGCTCTTGTCCGAGAGCGAACGGGCGGCGTTGAATGAGGCCGCAAGGCGGCTACCGAAGCCGGGGGCCGGCGATCCATGCTACGTGTGCGTGGGGCCTGTAGGGACGAATCCTCGGCCGTTTGTGATACGACTCCCGGACGGGCGCGGGTTGTGTTGGTGGACGTGTTCGGCACGGTGCGAGGACTGGCTCTATTCCAAGGCTCTGCACGTTGACGGTCGAGGCCCGGACCCGGGACCGGGACCGGTCGACCCGGTCTGAAGGAGGGGAGAGAGTGAGCACACCCCGCATCGAGGCATCCGACCTCGAGGAGCACCAGGCGCTGTCGCTGATGATGGTCGATGGGGAGCCGGCGCTCTGGATCTGGCGCTCGGCCGACTGGCTGGAGGCCCTCGACGTCGCCCGCGAGATGGGTCTCCCCGTCGCGTGCACGTCGACCGTCGCGGAGGAGCTCGGCTTCGGCGACGAGGCCGAGCTCCACGTGGACGACGTTCTGGAGAGCTGACCCTCCTCGAGAATCCCCCCAGGAGGCGCCCAGACGCCCGCAGGAGCCACGAGAGGGCAGAGGGGGGGGCTCCGAAGGCTCGAGGCCCCTCAGAGCCCTGGAGGGCGCCGATCGCGTCGGCCGATGGGCTCAGTCAGGGGGCCATCTGGAACCGGGGCAGATCCGGGAGATCGCCGACGAGCTCGGGGTCGGTCTCCGGACGGTGGAGCGCCACCTGTCACCGACCCGCCACGAACCAACACACGATAGTCTAGGTGTGGACGCTGTTCGCGTGGTGCATGAATATGCACCGGATGATGGTGGTTCCGGGCGGTGAAAAGAGAGTGTGTGGAAGTGTCCTCCTCAGTCGCGGGAGCCCAAGGGCGAAGCCCGCGGGAGCCTGCCGCAGGCAGGTGAAGAGGTGGCGACGAGGGTAGATCGCCGAAGAGCTTGGCCCGGAAAGATTCCGCGGGCAACGCAGCAGCAACAGCCGCCGAGGACGCTGCGAAGACCCCAAGGCACCGTCGAAGCCAGCTCTGGACCAAGCCGTGGCCCTTGTAACCGCGAAGGCAGCCGAGGCGCAGGACACCCCCCCCCTTCGTGCCCGTCGCGAGGGTCACACGGACCTCTGCCAAGAGAAAGGCGCCCAAGCCTCGCGACGCTGAGGGCCTAAGAGAGGACCGGGTTGCCGATCGCGGCGGCGGCGGCGTGACCCTGGAGGGTATTTCGGTACCGGGGGAAGAGGACCGCGTCGGCCTCATGTTGGGCGAAGGTCCGGCGTAGCTGGAGTCGGGCGGGTGCCGCTCTCCGATTGGTTGTAATAAATGCACATCGAAGCCTCCCGTTTTTATCGCCGATACACCTCGCGGCGGTGGCCAATGGTGGCAATGAGCACGGTGCGAGTGGCGTCCTCGACGGTGTAGATGATTCGGTAGTCACCGGTGCGGATGCGCAACAGCCCGTCAGAACCCTGAATTCTCACGGCTTGGGGCGGCCGCACGGTGGTCGCGAGCCCGTCGATCGCTCGGGCGATTCGACGGCGGGCGATTCGATCGACGATCTTCTTGAGTGCCCGTTCTGCTGCGGGCTTCAGGTAAACGGTGTATCGCGGGATGTCGGTCAATCTGCGGCGTCGTCCTGCAGAGCGAGCTCAGCCCTTACCTCGTCCCAACTTCGGCGACCGGGTTCCCTCAGCGCTTTCTGGGCCGCCTCGAGGTCCATTCGGTTATCGATTGCTTCGAGCAGCTCGAGGTCCTCCGAGCTGACAAGGGCGGCCACCGGCTTTCCGTACCGCTCAACCGCAACCCGCTCGCCATGATGGACCACACGGTCGAGGAGGTCGGAGATCGCGAATCGCAGTTTGGTGGCGGCAACTTTGATCATCGAGGTTCCCCCTCCACGCTAGTGATCCCGTGTTCATGGCATATACAACATATACAAATTACCAAGTTTTCACCGCTCGAACCCGCCGCCGCGATCCGGACCACGCTTCGGGATCTGAGGGCTGGGGTGTTCGGAAGGAACGTTGGGAGCGGTCCGGCCGATGCCGCGCCCGCTCAATCCGGTGGTGCTGATCCCAGGTCCTCACCCGACCGGTGGCCGGCCCGGCCGGGGAATGGCCGGCCTCGAAGCGGGCGGCCAGGTATTCGGCGAGGGTGGCGTCGTCGAGTGCGCGGCCGGCGAGCCAGTCCCGCAGGCGGCGGAGCGCACCCTCGTAGGCGCGTCAGGTGTTGGCGCTGACCGAAGCGGCGGCGAGCTCGTGGGCTCTCTCCCGGACGGTCGGGAGAGAGCCCCGCTGGAGGCCGCGATAATACCCCCTATCGGTAATGGACCTGCCCTAGAGTTGCCGTGGTATTCCATCTATCCACGATGGCCCCGTCGTATGAGGTGCTCAAATTCGCTAATGAGCCGTTCCTTGGCCTTATCCGGATCCTCGGCTTGAATGTACTCAATACCGTGGAACCCATCGCCTCCCTTTCGGTTCTGCGGAGGCTCAAGGGCCTCGATCAACACCGCCTCCATCGCAACCACGACATCTCGTAGGCCGTATGTATTGGGGATCTGACCGAGTGTCCCGTTCTCCTCGACTGGTCGAAAACCAAACCACGAGAACCGATTCCAGCGAGTTTTGAGACGATCACGGGTATGTGCAGAGAGGCGCGTTCCCAGAGTTGATTCCGTAGCTCGACCTACGTACACGATATCCCGGAAATCGTGCAGGAGGTAAATCCCTGTCTGTTCGGTCATATTGGCCACCGCCGCGCCTGGTTGCTCGGAACCGAGGATCGCCGGCTTGCCGGTCCAGTTTACGAGATCGCGTTCCCAAAACATCCCCAATGCCATAATGGGACTTGCTTGTTCGGCTCCAGGAGAGGGGTCATCTACGCCACCGTTCGAGTCGCCAGACCCCCGGAGCCGAAAAGTGGCTGGCGCGACCTTTTCGAAGACATCCTTCTTCTCGAACATAACTGTATAGACGGCGTTGGACGGTGTGGCACCAACTTTCTTTCGCAATTTTTGGGAGATGATACGCTGTGCGATCTCCGCGTAGTGCAGGGCGACTCCCTCATCCCTGAGGACCTTCTCGATTGCGGCTTGCCATGTCATCTCTCTCGGACTCATCCGGGTAGTTCTCCTTTTCGGCTCGTCGTGCTACCGGTCGGCACCGTGCGACCGTGTGTCGCATTCGCGGCGCGCCATTGTAACCGCCGTTGTTCAGGCCGAGCAATCTCTGCCGTCCCGGTGTTATCGGTGGCGATGAGGATCTGGGATTCCAGCGCGGGATTCTCGCAAGGCTGGCGCTGGATCGGCCCTGTAGTCTGCACCGAACGCTTCATCCCAGCCGGAAAGGCCCGCCGAGCCTGGCTTCATCCTCGAGCTCGACGGCCTCTGCCCCCGGATCTGCCCCGGTTGCGGACGCCCTAGAGCCCATCCGCTCCGGAGATCGCGGACGAGCTCGGGGGTGGCGTCCGGACAGTGCCCGTGAGTGCGGCACTGGCGGTGGCCCACTGTACATGGTAACGTTACCGACATCACACGTCACACAGGGGGATGAGATGGCCTTGACCGCCGCAGAGAAGCAGCGTCGCTACCGAGAGCGACGTGCGGCCGGCGCCCCGGCCGTGCACTATCGGCGTCCAGGGGACCGACGCTCCCGGCCCCAGCGGTGGCGCGATGCGGTTGCCACCCTGATCGCGCTGCAGGAGGAGTACGCCGCGTGGCACGACCGGCTCCCGGAGTCCCTGCACGACACCGCGCTCGGTGAGAAGCTGGAGGCGATCACGGAGCTCGACCTCGGCGAGCTCGAGGGCATCGAACCCCCGCTCGGATACGGGCGCGACTGACGCTCACTGTACACGGTAACGTTACCGTGTACAGTGAGCGCGGCCGTCTCGGCCGAGGAAGGCGTGAGCGACACCCGACTCAGGGCGGTGAAGCAGCCCTGCGGAGGTTCTCTCTCCCCCTTTTGTGGTCAACCAACGAGGATGTCGGATGGAAGAGCGACCGTTGCTGGACTGGCTGGACGAGGACGTCGACCTAGAGGCGCTCGATGTCGGAGCGACCGCAATCGAGGAGGAGGCCGCGAAGGCGCGTCAGGCGGCGCTGGCGGCCGCCAAGCGCCAGAAGCCGCCTCCGGAGCGTCCAGAGGCAGGGAGCGGCGGCCCCGTTGCTCCAGAGGGCTCCCAGGAGCTGGTGCGGGCGCGGCCCGTGACACGGCCCGACCCGATCCTCCCGGTGGTCAGGGTCCACACATCCGTGAACGAGCATTCTGCGGTTGAGGCCGGACGCTTGGCGTTCGGTGGCATCGTCGAGGGGCGGAACGACCTGGCCGACGCGCAACTGCCCCTCCTTCCGGGCACTGACGGGCCCCGTGTCAGCCTGCTGGAGCTCGCCGATGTTCGAGGGGGGCCGATCATGGCCCGTGGGCGAGGTGCGCCCCTCGACCTGCGGCTCCTCGTGGCAGCGTGCATCATGACTCCCCACGACTCGCGTAAGAGCCTCCTCCAGCTCGCAGTCCCCGTGCGGCAGGTACGCGACTTCTGCTTCCCGAACGGGTGGAAGCGGCGGCGTGACTGGCCCGCGATCCGCCGTGCCATGTGGAAGGCGCGGGACTACGCGATCCCGAATGGACGGGGAGGGTGGTCGCTGCCGTTCCACTTGGACCATGACCCAGGACCTGACGCGCGGCTGGACGACTTGGTGCACTTCCTCGTGAGGCTGCCGCAGGGATCGTCTCACGGTCCCGTGATCGACCGGGGCGAGCTCGCCCGGCTCGGGGTGGAGAGTGCGCCCCGCTTCCGGGCCTACATCGCGGCCCACTCCGTGTCTTGGCTGCCGGGCCGTACGCGGGTGGTGAGCCCCAAGGCCGGAGGCCGTAGGGTCTGGGCATCGGATCCGGACGCCTACCCGGTCCTCTCGGCGGAGGACCGGCGACGGCTGGCCTTCGGCGCCGGGGACAAGGGGCACCGGCTAAGGGCCGACCAGGACGCCGCGTGGGAGAACCTGCCGGGCGTCGAGATCCTGAGCCGGACGGCCACCACCCAGGACGGGCGGCACGGCTGGGTGATCGTCCCCGAGGATGCGGCCGAGGCGGTTCGGAGGACCCAAAGGGGAAGGGGCTAACCATAGAATCAAAAGGGGCTAACCATAGAATCAAAAGGGGCTAACCATAGAATCAAAAGGGGCTAACCATAGAACGTGATCTTCGTAAGTCGTTGCCCTGTATGACTCGGATCTTTGCCCGACCCCGACCCCGACCCCGACAGGGGGGAGGGAGGGGGGAGAGGGACCGGCAGGGCCGGGCGCAAGCGCCCAGCCGACCCCTCTCTCCTGTCAGCTGAAAAGCGCCACCGCTCCCGCAGGGAGGTCGCGCTCGAGTTCAGCTTCGCCGACGAGGAAAACGTCGGAGATCTGATCCCCGATCGATCGGGAACAAGGCCCTCAAAGCTCCAGAACGCGGCGATCTCCGGAGCGGATGGGGTCCAGAGCATCCGCCCCCCCCTTCTGACAGCGACCGGACCCTTGCCGAGTGGCTTGGCAAGGCACACTATACGGTGAGGACACGACTGCAACTGAGGCAGAGGAGCGAGATGAGTTAATGCGTTGCATTAACCTACTCGCCAAGGGGTCAGACCCCCCGGACCCCCCTGCCCGCTCTCACCCGGAGGCGCTCGCATGGCCCGTCCCCGTCTGGACACCGGGGAGCGGAGGACGCGCACGATCGGCGTGCGCGTCACGGCGGCCGAGCTATCCACGATCGCCGAGCGAGCCGGAGCCGTCCGGCTGACCACGGCCACCTACATGCGCCGCCGATCGCTGGGCGAGCCGGTGCAGCAGGCCCAGCCCGCGCGCGGGCTGGGTGCGGCCGAGTTCCGGGAGCTCGTCCGCATCGGGGGCAACCTGAATCAGGTTGCCCGGTCCCTGAACACCGGAGCCGCCGTGGTTCCGGCCGGGACCCGGGAGGCGGTCGAGCGGGTCGGCGAGCTCGTGGAGGCCCTCGTGGCCGGGGAGCTCTGATGGTCGCCAGGGTGGCCAGCCTCGGCAGCTCGTTCACCGGCGTCGCAGCGTACTGCCTGCACGACGCGCGGCTGGAGCGGGAGCCCCAGCCCGAGACCTCCGACCGGGTGGAGTGGACCGACACCCGGAACCTGCCGACGAGCCGGGGAGACCGGGCCACCGCGGTGATGGCGGCCACCGCGGAGGCGGCCCCGGACCTCAAGCGCCTGGCCGGGGGCTCGGCGGCCGGCCGGAAGCTGGCGAAGCCGGTCTGCCACTACTCGCTGAACTGGGCCCAGGACGAGGAGCCCGGTCGCGAGGAGATGACCAGGGCCGTCGACCAGAGCCTGAAGGCGCTGGGGCTGGAGAAGCACCAGGCGCTGATCGTGGCTCACAACGACAAGGCTCACAGACACGTTCATGTGATCGTGAACCGGGTCGATCTGGAGACCGGGAAGGCGGCGCACGTGGGCCAGAGCAGGCTCCGCCTCTCGGAGTGGGCCGGGGAGTACGAACGCCGGCAGGGGCAGATCCGATGCAAGAGGAGAGAGATCAACAACGAGCGCCGCGAGCTAGGGGCGTGGGTGCGCGATCGGGTCTCGCTCCCCACGGGCCGGTACCGGCGAGAGAGGATGAGCCCGCACCAAGCGCCGCGGGAAGCGATCCCGGACGGGCGGCACTCATGGGAGCAGCAGGAGGGGGTGATCTGGCGGCGGGCCGAGGAGCGCATGCACTGGGAGCGGGTGCAGTCCCAGCGCAAGGCGGCGCTCGTGAAGCTGGGACGCCGGAGCGGGAAGAAGTGGGCGGAGCTTTACGTCCAGCAGCGCCAGCAGCGGGAACAGCTGGCGGCGGACGGCCGTGGGGTGTTCGGACGCCTGCGGCGGTGGCGGCAGGGTGGCCGGATCCGTGAGCTCGGGGCCGCGATCGGCGGGAAGAAGGAGCTTCTCAGACGCTGGCAGGAGGAGCTGGAGAAGCAGCACCGGCAGGTGCGGGTGACGATGGGGAAAGCGCACGGCGCGGAGGCGCGGGGGATCGAGGAGGCGGGGGGTGCTGCCTACCGCCGTCGCATGGAAGGATCGGAGGAACGGGCCGAGGTAGCGGTGCTGGCGGGGCGGTGGAAGGAAGGGGGCGATCGCTACCGCCACGGTGTCACGGATACCGAGCGGAGAGTCGAGTGGCTCGCTTCGGAAGTGAGGCTGGAGCAGGTTCGGAAGGTCGAGGGAGAGGCGGCTTACCAAGAGCAGAAGCGGGACAGGGACAAGGCGTGGGATCCGGAGCGGTGGACGCACTCGCCACGACCGTCGCCCGATCAGCTGCGTCCTCGAGGACCTGAGCGAGATCGAGGTGGCGGGATCGAGCGATGACGACGCCTCGTGGGCGCTCTCTCTCCCCCGCTCTCCTCGCGGCTGAGTTCGAGGGCCTGGAATGCCGGGGCTTCGCGGAGCAGGAGCGGCTGGAGCAGGTTCGGGAGGTCGATGGAGAGGGCCAGCGCCAGCCTCTCTGGTGCCCTCGCGGTTTCCGTCGCACGGATAGGGCCCACAGCCCCGTGGGCCGGAACGAGGCGGACCGGAGCGGGACTCTGGGCCCATCCGGTAAGAGGTTCGATTGCCTCCACAGGGTCGATCATGGAGACTTCTCCAGCCTTTTCTCGGCTCGCACTGCTTCCTTGCTCGATTCTTGGGGATTCAGCGCCGTCGAGCGAGCCGAGGAGGCTCCTTGGGGGCGGAAGGTCTCCGTTGGAGGGTGTTTCCTCGTTGGAGAACCTCTTGGGGGCGGAGGCCTAGGGGGTAAAAGGGGATTGCCCCCGGATCTGCCCCGATTTCGGGTGGCCTAGACCCCATCCGCTCCGGCGATCGCCGCGTTTTGGGGCTCTGGCGTGGCCGAGGCGCCAGGAGCACCAACGGCTCGATCGCGGCCGAGACTTCGGACCCAGCAGGTGACGGGCCGGGTGTGAGACGCCGGTTCTCTCTCCCTTCTGGGGGCAATCAACCGGTGATGTTGCTCTCGGGAGCCTCTCTCTCCCCTCCCTTGTGGTCTCTGCCGGCGCCCCGGTAGACTCCTAGCACCTTCACGAACGAAGGCCCCGATCGCTTGAACGATCAGGGCCTTACGACCAGCGCCGGAGCCGCCGCTCCCCGAGGTCACGTCACAGCGACGCAGACTCGCCATGAACGATCAAAATGCCGGATCCCCGAGAGAGACACAAGACGTCGAGGGTGCGCTCGGCCTCCTCTACGACGCTGGCGGCCACCTGGTCCCGACTCGGCTCGAGCTGGACCCCGGGGATCCGGACAAGCTCCTGAAGATCCCGACGAGGGTGGAGTGGCAACTCCGCCGGATGAAGCCGGAGACCGCGCTCGCGCATCTGCGCCGGCCGCCCGATCGGCCGCGAGTCGTGCGGTACGGTGTCGGGATCATCCCCAGATCCCTCGAGGCAATTGCGGCCGACCTGGACGCCGGCGATCGGCGGGAGTTCTGGGCAACCTACGGCGAGCCGTGGGTGTGGCTGGAGACGCGCCGGGGCTCGCATTCGTTCTACGATGCGGCCGGCGAGGAAGTGACGCGGCGGGCCTTCGCGGCCGGGTCGTTCCGGGGCGAGTTCATTTCCTCGAGGCAGTTCGTCCAGTTCCACTCGACGGCCATGATCGTGCGGCTCGCGGATGCCTGGCAACGGCGACGCCCCGCTCCGCTACAGCTCGAGCTCTTCGACCTGGCTACCGTCGAGGCGCCGTCGAAGCGGCGAGCTCGGCACACGGAAAAGCGAACGGGAACGGCTCCGGTCCCGTGTCCCGGTCCCCTCGAGGCCGCGACGGAGGCTGCCCGCAATCGCCATGCGACGCTGTTCTGGTGGTGGCGACATTGGGCCTACCGGGAGGCTCGAGGCGACTCCTTCGCGACGTGGGAGCGCCGGGTGATCCTGCACGGCCTCGGCCTCTTCGCCGTGATGCCAGCGCCACGGCTCCCGCGGGTCGAGGTCGAACGAATGGGCCGAGACATCGCAGCGTGGGTTTGGGACCTTCCGCCTCTCGACCGGCGATGGGTTGCCCAGTTCTTCCGAGGGATCAAGCGCGAATACGGCCGCGTCTCGAGGGATCGTGTCGACGCGGTGTGGGAGCGCAACCGATACATCGTCGAGGCGGTTGAGGCTGGTCGTTCGCGGCGTTCGGTGGCCCGGGAGGTAGGTTTGACGCTACGGGCAATCCAGAACGTTCTACGGGCCTCTGAGACGTGGCTCTCGCCGGATATGAAGCGGGCGGCGTTGGGCGCGATTTGGGGTCCGCACAATCCGCCTTCCGGGGGTGACTACAGCCTATAGGTGGTAGTCATGGGGGAGTGGGGGGGGACGGTCGGTTCCGGGCGGTGAAAAGAGAGTGTGTGGAAAAGGCCTTTTCACACTCGGGAGCTCAAGCGAGCGAAGCGAGCGCGGGAGCTGGCGGAGCCAGTTCAGAGGGGGTCGGCGAGGGTAGATTGTCGAGAGGTTGGCCCGGAAAAAATCCGCCGTGCTCAGCGGACGGACGAGGAGAGCGGATGAGGGCTGGGATGAGGCTGACGTGCTGACAGACTATGAGCTCTTGTCCGAGAGCGAACGGGCGGCGTTGAATGAGGCCGCAAGGCGGCTACCGAAGCCGGGGGCCGGCGATCCATGCTACGTGTGCGTGGGGCCTGTAGGGACGAATCCTCGGCCGTTTGTGATACGACTCCCGGACGGGCGCGGGTTGTGTTGGTGGACGTGTTCGGCACGGTGCGAGGACTGGCTCTATTCCAAGGCTCTGCACGTTGACGGTCGAGGCCCGGACCCGGGACCGGGACCGGTCGACCCGGTCTGAAGGAGGGGAGAGAGTGAGCACACCCCGCATCGAGGCATCCGACCTCGAGGAGCACCAGGCGCTGTCGCTGATGATGGTCGATGGGGAGCCGGCGCTCTGGATCTGGCGCTCGGCCGACTGGCTGGAGGCCCTCGACGTCGCCCGCGAGATGGGTCTCCCCGTCGCGTGCACGTCGACCGTCGCGGAGGAGCTCGGCTTCGGCGACGAGGCCGAGCTCCACGTGGACGACGTTCTGGAGAGCTGACCCTCCTCGAGAATCCCCCCAGGAGGCGCCCAGACGCCCGCAGGAGCCACGAGAGGGCAGAGGGGGGGGCTCCGAAGGCTCGAGGCCCCTCAGAGCCCTGGAGGGCGCCGATCGCGTCGGCCGATGGGCTCAGTCAGGGGGCCATCTGGAACCGGGGCAGATCCGGGAGATCGCCGACGAGCTCGGGGTCGGTCTCCGGACGGTGGAGCGCCACCTGTCACCGACCCGCCACGAACCAACACACGATAGTCTAGGTGTGGACGCTGTTCGCGTGGTGCATGAATATGCACCGGATGATGGTGGTTCCGGGCGGTGAAAAGAGAGTGTGTGGAAGTGTCCTCCTCAGTCGCGGGAGCCCAAGGGCGAAGCCCGCGGGAGCCTGCCGCAGGCAGGTGAAGAGGTGGCGACGAGGGTAGATCGCCGAAGAGCTTGGCCCGGAAAGATTCCGCGGGCAACGCAGCAGCAACAGCCGCCGAGGACGCTGCGAAGACCCCAAGGCACCGTCGAAGCCAGCTCTGGACCAAGCCGTGGCCCTTGTAACCGCGAAGGCAGCCGAGGCGCAGGACACCCCCCCCCTTCGTGCCCGTCGCGAGGGTCACACGGACCTCTGCCAAGAGAAAGGCGCCCAAGCCTCGCGACGCTGAGGGCCTAAGAGAGGACCGGGTTGCCGATCGCGGCGGCGGCGGCGTGACCCTGGAGGGTATTTCGGTACCGGGGGAAGAGGACCGCGTCGGCCTCATGTTGGGCGAAGGTCCGGCGTAGCTGGAGTCGGGCGGGTGCCGCTCTCCGATTGGTTGTAATAAATGCACATCGAAGCCTCCCGTTTTTATCGCCGATACACCTCGCGGCGGTGGCCAATGGTGGCAATGAGCACGGTGCGAGTGGCGTCCTCGACGGTGTAGATGATTCGGTAGTCACCGGTGCGGATGCGCAACAGCCCGTCAGAACCCTGAATTCTCACGGCTTGGGGCGGCCGCACGGTGGTCGCGAGCCCGTCGATCGCTCGGGCGATTCGACGGCGGGCGATTCGATCGACGATCTTCTTGAGTGCCCGTTCTGCTGCGGGCTTCAGGTAAACGGTGTATCGCGGGATGTCGGTCAATCTGCGGCGTCGTCCTGCAGAGCGAGCTCAGCCCTTACCTCGTCCCAACTTCGGCGACCGGGTTCCCTCAGCGCTTTCTGGGCCGCCTCGAGGTCCATTCGGTTATCGATTGCTTCGAGCAGCTCGAGGTCCTCCGAGCTGACAAGGGCGGCCACCGGCTTTCCGTACCGCTCAACCGCAACCCGCTCGCCATGATGGACCACACGGTCGAGGAGGTCGGAGATCGCGAATCGCAGTTTGGTGGCGGCAACTTTGATCATCGAGGTTCCCCCTCCACGCTAGTGATCCCGTGTTCATGGCATATACAACATATACAAATTACCAAGTTTTCACCGCTCGAACCCGCCGCCGCGATCCGGACCACGCTTCGGGATCTGAGGGCTGGGGTGTTCGGAAGGAACGTTGGGAGCGGTCCGGCCGATGCCGCGCCCGCTCAATCCGGTGGTGCTGATCCCAGGTCCTCACCCGACCGGTGGCCGGCCCGGCCGGGGAATGGCCGGCCTCGAAGCGGGCGGCCAGGTATTCGGCGAGGGTGGCGTCGTCGAGTGCGCGGCCGGCGAGCCAGTCCCGCAGGCGGCGGAGCGCACCCTCGTAGGCGCGTCAGGTGTTGGCGCTGACCGAAGCGGCGGCGAGCTCGTGGGCTCTCTCCCGGACGGTCGGGAGAGAGCCCCGCTGGAGGCCGCGATAATACCCCCTATCGGTAATGGACCTGCCCTAGAGTTGCCGTGGTATTCCATCTATCCACGATGGCCCCGTCGTATGAGGTGCTCAAATTCGCTAATGAGCCGTTCCTTGGCCTTATCCGGATCCTCGGCTTGAATGTACTCAATACCGTGGAACCCATCGCCTCCCTTTCGGTTCTGCGGAGGCTCAAGGGCCTCGATCAACACCGCCTCCATCGCAACCACGACATCTCGTAGGCCGTATGTATTGGGGATCTGACCGAGTGTCCCGTTCTCCTCGACTGGTCGAAAACCAAACCACGAGAACCGATTCCAGCGAGTTTTGAGACGATCACGGGTATGTGCAGAGAGGCGCGTTCCCAGAGTTGATTCCGTAGCTCGACCTACGTACACGATATCCCGGAAATCGTGCAGGAGGTAAATCCCTGTCTGTTCGGTCATATTGGCCACCGCCGCGCCTGGTTGCTCGGAACCGAGGATCGCCGGCTTGCCGGTCCAGTTTACGAGATCGCGTTCCCAAAACATCCCCAATGCCATAATGGGACTTGCTTGTTCGGCTCCAGGAGAGGGGTCATCTACGCCACCGTTCGAGTCGCCAGACCCCCGGAGCCGAAAAGTGGCTGGCGCGACCTTTTCGAAGACATCCTTCTTCTCGAACATAACTGTATAGACGGCGTTGGACGGTGTGGCACCAACTTTCTTTCGCAATTTTTGGGAGATGATACGCTGTGCGATCTCCGCGTAGTGCAGGGCGACTCCCTCATCCCTGAGGACCTTCTCGATTGCGGCTTGCCATGTCATCTCTCTCGGACTCATCCGGGTAGTTCTCCTTTTCGGCTCGTCGTGCTACCGGTCGGCACCGTGCGACCGTGTGTCGCATTCGCGGCGCGCCATTGTAACCGCCGTTGTTCAGGCCGAGCAATCTCTGCCGTCCCGGTGTTATCGGTGGCGATGAGGATCTGGGATTCCAGCGCGGGATTCTCGCAAGGCTGGCGCTGGATCGGCCCTGTAGTCTGCACCGAACGCTTCATCCCAGCCGGAAAGGCCCGCCGAGCCTGGCTTCATCCTCGAGCTCGACGGCCTCTGCCCCCGGATCTGCCCCGGTTGCGGACGCCCTAGAGCCCATCCGCTCCGGAGATCGCGGACGAGCTCGGGGGTGGCGTCCGGACAGTGCCCGTGAGTGCGGCACTGGCGGTGGCCCACTGTACATGGTAACGTTACCGACATCACACGTCACACAGGGGGATGAGATGGCCTTGACCGCCGCAGAGAAGCAGCGTCGCTACCGAGAGCGACGTGCGGCCGGCGCCCCGGCCGTGCACTATCGGCGTCCAGGGGACCGACGCTCCCGGCCCCAGCGGTGGCGCGATGCGGTTGCCACCCTGATCGCGCTGCAGGAGGAGTACGCCGCGTGGCACGACCGGCTCCCGGAGTCCCTGCACGACACCGCGCTCGGTGAGAAGCTGGAGGCGATCACGGAGCTCGACCTCGGCGAGCTCGAGGGCATCGAACCCCCGCTCGGATACGGGCGCGACTGACGCTCACTGTACACGGTAACGTTACCGTGTACAGTGAGCGCGGCCGTCTCGGCCGAGGAAGGCGTGAGCGACACCCGACTCAGGGCGGTGAAGCAGCCCTGCGGAGGTTCTCTCTCCCCCTTTTGTGGTCAACCAACGAGGATGTCGGATGGAAGAGCGACCGTTGCTGGACTGGCTGGACGAGGACGTCGACCTAGAGGCGCTCGATGTCGGAGCGACCGCAATCGAGGAGGAGGCCGCGAAGGCGCGTCAGGCGGCGCTGGCGGCCGCCAAGCGCCAGAAGCCGCCTCCGGAGCGTCCAGAGGCAGGGAGCGGCGGCCCCGTTGCTCCAGAGGGCTCCCAGGAGCTGGTGCGGGCGCGGCCCGTGACACGGCCCGACCCGATCCTCCCGGTGGTCAGGGTCCACACATCCGTGAACGAGCATTCTGCGGTTGAGGCCGGACGCTTGGCGTTCGGTGGCATCGTCGAGGGGCGGAACGACCTGGCCGACGCGCAACTGCCCCTCCTTCCGGGCACTGACGGGCCCCGTGTCAGCCTGCTGGAGCTCGCCGATGTTCGAGGGGGGCCGATCATGGCCCGTGGGCGAGGTGCGCCCCTCGACCTGCGGCTCCTCGTGGCAGCGTGCATCATGACTCCCCACGACTCGCGTAAGAGCCTCCTCCAGCTCGCAGTCCCCGTGCGGCAGGTACGCGACTTCTGCTTCCCGAACGGGTGGAAGCGGCGGCGTGACTGGCCCGCGATCCGCCGTGCCATGTGGAAGGCGCGGGACTACGCGATCCCGAATGGACGGGGAGGGTGGTCGCTGCCGTTCCACTTGGACCATGACCCAGGACCTGACGCGCGGCTGGACGACTTGGTGCACTTCCTCGTGAGGCTGCCGCAGGGATCGTCTCACGGTCCCGTGATCGACCGGGGCGAGCTCGCCCGGCTCGGGGTGGAGAGTGCGCCCCGCTTCCGGGCCTACATCGCGGCCCACTCCGTGTCTTGGCTGCCGGGCCGTACGCGGGTGGTGAGCCCCAAGGCCGGAGGCCGTAGGGTCTGGGATCGGATCCGGACGCCTACCCGGTCCTCTCGGCGGAGGACCGGCGACGGCTGGCCTTCGGCGCCGGGGACAAGGGGCACCGGCTAAGGGCCGACCAGGACGCCGCGTGGGAGAACCTGCCGGGCGTCGAGATCCTGAGCCGGACGGCCACCACCCAGGACGGGCGGCACGGCTGGGTGATCGTCCCCGAGGATGCGGCCGAGGCGGTTCGGAGGACCCAAAGGGGAAGGGGCTAACCATAGAATCAAAAGGGGCTAACCATAGAATCAAAAGGGGCTAACCATAGAATCAAAAGGGGCTAACCATAGAACGTGATCTTCGTAAGTCGTTGCCCTGTATGACTCGGATCTTTGCCCGACCCCGACCCCGACCCCGACAGGGGGGAGGGAGGGGGGAGAGGGACCGG
>CBDHFO010000001.1:0-20989 GCA_965262645.1 Candidatus Marinacidobacterium sp. | reverse complement strand
AGTTCCCGCCGGTCCTCCGCCGCCAGCCGCCGCTCCGTGACCGCCCGCACCCCGCCGGCGCAGGCCGCGCCGGCGTAAATAGGCGGACACCGTCAGCCGAGCCCGGACCGCTTGCTCGGCCAGCGCCGCGGCTTCGGCCGCCGTGACCCGGACGTTGATCTGGCGGGTGCGGCGCTCGGCGGGGCTCATTCTCGGGCGGGCCATGGCGGCGGTCCTCCTCCGGGGCTGGGGGTCCAGGAAGTAGCCTATCTATGACTATGGGCTACAAATGGATCTTGTGCTAGGCTCGATGCATGAAAATCCTTCGAGTCCGCCTCGATGAACAACTGGGGACGGGCCTGGATCGGCTCAAGACGGAGCGACACGTGAACCTGAGTTCCTGGGTCCGCTCCTTGATCCGCCCGGCCCTGGCCGAACAACTGAGCCTCTCTCCGGAAGCCGTGGGAACGGCTCCGGAACCCACGCCACCGGCGGCGGACTCGCCCCCGGTCCCGCCGTCCGCTCCGCTCCCTGGGTGGAGACCCTGGAGTCTCGAAGATGGCTCCTGGGGCTCGCGCTTCGACGGGGACACCCGCACGCTCCCCGATGACCTGGTGGGCCGGGTCATCGAGGTCACGATCAAGGGGGGAGACTCTGGGACCACCACCGTCGTCGAGGTCCTCCAGTGGGAAGAGGATTTCATCGTGGTCCGCGACTCCGGGAAACCTTCCTCAGCATAGCTGGAGGACGCGCGAGGGACCCATTCTTATGGGACGCGACAAACAGGAGCGTCAGGTTCACGGCCAGCAATGTGTGCTGGCCGGGGTTCTGGCGCAACTGGGGGGTCTGGGGGGATAGGTCCCCCCGGTCCATCGGACCTGTGCCGGATGCCGAGAGCGGCGGACGTTGCCCGGTCCCCAGCACTGCGGGCGCTGCGGGAAGCCATCACCCGCCGCAACGTTGCCTGAGCGTCACGAGGAATCTTTTTGGGGTAGTTTGTCTACTTCGTCCGACCCCCGCGAGAGGGAGTCGTTTGATTAAGCTTATCGGCTTCTCGAATAGCCCTACCATTACGGTAACGTACTTTACCGTGCCTGAAACCGATTCGGCCTTGCGCCTCGCGACCGCCGCGAATGCACTCCCGGTGAAACTCCTCGACGATCACGTGGCTTCACAGTTCCCCCCCTAAAAGCCTCTTGGTCTGACCGGTACGGTCGCGCCCGGATGGGGCGCGCAGGACGGGGCGGATCTCTTCACTCGCGAGAGCGTCTGGGGACCGCTCTTGACGGCGGCGGGTGAGGGTCGTTGCCCCTACTGCGGACATTTTGGCAAGGTGGTGCTCCTGGACCTGGACCGCTGATGGGCTTCTTCTCTCCTCTGTGGGTGTGCGTCCTGTAGGATGGCTCTCGCCGGGAGGGGTTCCCGGCAACCCCATAGCCAGGGGGGGAGGGTGTTCGGCTCCCCCCCTTCTCTCAGCGGGGCGTCAGCCCCTCTCACCTGTGGCCCGATCCACGCTTTTTCAAAGGTTTGCATAATGTACTTTATCCAACCCTATCGACCGTCAGAACAGCCCCCGCTGGGCCTGGTACTGCCGGGGGGCCTCCAGCTTCGGCGGCGGGAGCGGCCGGAGGAACGCAAAGCCGCGCTGCCGCCAGACAGCACCGCCCCGAAGTCGCCAGCGGCGGCTGATCTCCGCCAGCGCCAAAGATGGCACTTCCCCCCCCTTTCCGGGTGGGGCTGAACTGGCACTTTCCCCCCCTTTCCGGGTGGGGCTGAACTGGCACTTTCCCCCCCTTTCCGGGTGGGGGAAACCGCCGGCTGCAGCCAGTGAGGCCCGCACCAGTGCCCCCAGCCGTCCGCCGCAACCCCGCCGGCGGCGTCTCCTCCGATCGCCCGGACCCCGGCGGGCGCACAAGCGCCGCCAGCGGGTCCGTTCGGGCCGCGAAAGCGGCCGAAATTCACCGGAATACCCACATTCTCTCTCTAAATCCTCAGATCCGGACCCCATCCAACCCCTAGAAGAAGACTGGCACTTTCCCCCTTCCTTCCCGTTGTTCTCATCGAGGCTCCGGAGCCGATCCCGGACGGCCTGGCGCACCCATGGAAACTCCCGGACGATCTGCCCGACGCGCTGCCTGGTGAGGCCGTGCTTGGCCCCTACATGGGCCTGGGCCGCGCCGAGAGCGACCCGGGCGGCGATCTCGACGTTGCGATTCCAGAGGTCTTGGGCGCACCCGTGCCAGCGCTTCACGGCACGCCGGGATTGCGCCGTCGTCGAAGTGTCGAGCCACCAGGAGCGCTTCTGATAGCGGGGAGTGGATCGGCAAGAACGACCCAGCACAGCGGGAGACGGCTGCTCCCGGACCAGGCCCTCCACAATGCGGGCGCGCCAATCGCGTGTTGTTTTGTCGGGGGATTTCTCGGTGCGCAGTTCCCGGCTGGGAAGCGGCGCAGCGTCAATCGGCAACCGGAGCGGATTACCGCTTGCCTTGTGTCGGAGTGTTCGGGTAAATTTCTCTTGCATTCGGCACCGATGATGCCGTTGCCGTCCACCTTGCAGCTTCTACTGCGAAGGCGTCCGGAAACCCCGCCATGATCGTCGGCGGGGTTTCTTGTTTCTGGACTGTTCTCACGATTTCGTCAGTTTCGCATGGAGATACGACACCCACAGAAAAGATGCCGCCGCGCTGCCGGAGCCGTGGGTAGATTGCGACGAAGCCCAGGGGCCTATACCTAACCCTTGGTCGGCCCGTTTCAGGCCAACATAGGCCCTCTAACGGGATTTTTTTCTCAGCGATCCGGTTCATGATCGCGCTCCCGCTCCGGACCCCGTCCCTGGTCGCGTTCTTGGCGGTCCCGCGCCCATCTGGCCTGCTCCCGCGCCTGCAACTCCTGACGCCACACCACGTCCTTCGCATAATCGACGGCTCCTTTCATGGAGGACTGATAGCCCTGGGCCGCCCCTTGCTCGATCTTCCGGGCCGCGCTCGAGTGCGTCTGACCCAGTGCGGCCCGTTCCTGCTTGTGCCGCACCTCTATCTCGGTTCGCCAGTCGCGCCAGAGTTGCGAGTCGCGGGTCAGCGCCGCTCGCAACTGGCCCAGACGGGAACCTTTCTCCCGCCAGCGACGAATCCGCCGCCAGACGGTGGTTCCGGCTTGCTTCTCTGCCGCCTTCTCCTGTCGGTGCCGGTCGTAGAGTTCCCGCCATTCCTTCCCGGCCCGGGTGCTCAGCCCGCGCAGGTTCATCTCGCGGTCGTGTCCTATCCAGGAGTCCCGGGCTCCCCGTTCCTGGTTCTTCCACTCGGAGCGCTCCGCCGGCGACAGCCCGGCGGGGGTCTTGGCTCTGGGCATTTGAACCGAATGTCTCCGCTCCCGCTGCCAACGAGAACGGGGGAGCCTCGGTTCCCTCCGCACCCGCTCCCCTCGGGCGCGCTTCGCGTTGTTCCAGACCCGATGTTGGCACCGAATCCGACCCTGCCTGCGCTCGTAGCCCTCCGCCCACTTCGAGAGCTTCAGCCGGCTGCCGCTCAACTTCGCCGCCTTGCCGTGCTCCGGACTCACCCGGTTCACGATCACGTGAACATGCGGACACTTCGTGTCGCCATGCGCCACGATCAGCGCTTGGCGGTCCTCCAGGCCGAGCGCCTGGAGGCTCCCGGTGACGGCCCGGCCCATCTCCTGGCGGCTGGGCCTCTCGTCCTTCCCCCAGCTGAGCGAGTAGTGACAGAGCGGCTTGGTCAGCTTCCGGCCCGTCGCCTTCACTCCGGAAAGCCGCTTGAGCTCCGAAGCGTCCCGCGCCGTCGCCTCCATGATCCGCGCCGCCCGCATCGGGTCGTTGGTGGCGAGGTTCCGGGTCTCCGTCCACTCGACTCGCCGCACCCGCCGGGCCTCGGTTTCCACCTTCTTCTCCCTCTCCGCCCGGCGTCGCTCTCTCTCCTCGTCGTCTCCCTGCCCGCCGGCAGATCGCCCTGGGCCGTGCCGCTCCTGCTCTTGCTGGCGCTCGCGGGCGCTCAGACTCCCTGCCTCGTCCCGCTCTCGCTCCTCCTCCTTCGCGCCGGACAGCCCCGGCATTCGCTCTTCTTCTCTCTCCTCTCCGCCGCCTCCCCCGCCGCAGCAGTACCCGGCCACACCGCCGAATCCGCTGGTCGCCGCTCCGATGGTTCCCACCATCACCCGCCTCCCTCGTCCAGGATCGTCTCCACCAGCGCCGCCGCCCGCTCGACCGCCGCCCGCAATCCGGGGTGAACCGCTCGGCCCGTGTGCATCAGCCGCGTGATCTGGTTCAGGTTCACCCCGATGCGGTTCAGTTCCCGCCGGTCCTCCGCCGCCAGCCGCCGCTCCGTGACCGCCCGCACCCGCCGGCGCAGGCCGCGCCGGCGTAAATAGGCGGACACCGTCAGCCGAGCCCGGACCGCTTGCTCGGCCAGCGCCGCGGCTTCGGCCGCCGTGACCCGGACGTTGATCTGGCGGGTGCGGCGCTCGGCGGGGCTCATTCTCGGGCGGGCCATGGCGGCGGTCCTCCTCCGGGGCTGGGGGTCCAGGGGGATGGCAATTCCCCCCTGGCCAGAAGTTTATGAGTAGCATAAACACATCTGGCGAATTAGAATACCCTACTCTTTTCCCCTTCCCTCCCTTCGTAGCACAAGTAGCCTATCTATGACTATGGGCTACAAATGGATCTTGTGCTAGGCTCGATGCATGAAAATCCTTCGAGTCCGCCTCGATGAACAACTGGGGACGGGCCTGGATCGGCTCAAGACGGAGCGACACGTGAACCTGAGTTCCTGGGTCCGCTCCTTGATCCGCCCGGCCCTGGCCGAACAACTGAGCCTCTCTCCGGAAGCCGTGGGAACGGCTCCGGAACCCACGCCACCGGCGGCGGACTCGCCCCCGGTCCCGCCGTCCGCTCCGCTCCCTGGGTGGAGACCCTGGAGTCTCGAAGATGGCTCCTGGGGCTCGCGCTTCGACGGGGACACCCGCACGCTCCCCGATGACCTGGTGGGCCGGGTCATCGAGGTCACGATCAAGGGGGGAGACTCTGGGACCACCACCGTCGTCGAGGTCCTCCAGTGGGAAGAGGATTTCATCGTGGTCCGCGACTCCGGGAAACCTTCCTCAGCATAGCTGGAGGACGCGCGAGGGACCCATTCTTATGGGACGCGACAAACAGGAGCGTCAGGTTCACGGCCAGCAATGTGTGCTGGCCGGGGTTCTGGCGCAACTGGGGGGTCTGGGGGGATAGGTCCCCCCGGTCCATCGGACCTGTGCCGGATGCCGAGAGCGGCGGACGTTGCCCGGTCCCCAGCACTGCGGGCGCTGCGGGAAGCCATCACCCGCCGCAACGTTGCCTGAGCGTCACGAGGAATCTTTTTGGGGTAGTTTGTCTACTTCGTCCGACCCCCGCGAGAGGGAGTCGTTTGATTAAGCTTATCGGCTTCTCGAATAGCCCTACCATTACGGTAACGTACTTTACCGTGCCTGAAACCGATTCGGCCTTGCGCCTCGCGACCGCCGCGAATGCACTCCCGGTGAAACTCCTCGACGATCACGTGGCTTCACAGTTCCCCCCCTAAAAGCCTCTTGGTCTGACCGGTACGGTCGCGCCCGGATGGGGCGCGCAGGACGGGGCGGATCTCTTCACTCGCGAGAGCGTCTGGGGACCGCTCTTGACGGCGGCGGGTGAGGGTCGTTGCCCCTACTGCGGACATTTTGGCAAGGTGGTGCTCCTGGACCTGGACCGCTGATGGGCTTCTTCTCTCCTCTGTGGGTGTGCGTCCTGTAGGATGGCTCTCGCCGGGAGGGGTTCCCGGCAACCCCATAGCCAGGGGGGGAGGGTGTTCGGCTCCCCCCCTTCTCTCAGCGGGGCGTCAGCCCCTCTCACCTGTGGCCCGATCCACGCTTTTTCAAAGGTTTGCATAATGTACTTTATCCAACCCTATCGACCGTCAGAACAGCCCCCGCTGGGCCTGGTACTGCCGGGGGGCCTCCAGCTTCGGCGGCGGGAGCGGCCGGAGGAACGCAAAGCCGCGCTGCCGCCAGACAGCACCGCCCCGAAGTCGCCAGCGGCGGCTGATCTCCGCCAGCGCCAAAGATGGCACTTCCCCCCCCTTTCCGGGTGGGGCTGAACTGGCACTTTCCCCCCCTTTCCGGGTGGGGCTGAACTGGCACTTTCCCCCCCTTTCCGGGTGGGGGAAACCGCCGGCTGCAGCCAGTGAGGCCCGCACCAGTGCCCCCAGCCGTCCGCCGCAACCCCGCCGGCGGCGTCTCCTCCGATCGCCCGGACCCCGGCGGGCGCACAAGCGCCGCCAGCGGGTCCGTTCGGGCCGCGAAAGCGGCCGAAATTCACCGGAATACCCACATTCTCTCTCTAAATCCTCAGATCCGGACCCCATCCAACCCCTAGAAGAAGACTGGCACTTTCCCCCTTCCTTCCCGTTGTTCTCATCGAGGCTCCGGAGCCGATCCCGGACGGCCTGGCGCACCCATGGAAACTCCCGGACGATCTGCCCGACGCGCTGCCTGGTGAGGCCGTGCTTGGCCCCTACATGGGCCTGGGCCGCGCCGAGAGCGACCCGGGCGGCGATCTCGACGTTGCGATTCCAGAGGTCTTGGGCGCACCCGTGCCAGCGCTTCACGGCACGCCGGGATTGCGCCGTCGTCGAAGTGTCGAGCCACCAGGAGCGCTTCTGATAGCGGGGAGTGGATCGGCAAGAACGACCCAGCACAGCGGGAGACGGCTGCTCCCGGACCAGGCCCTCCACAATGCGGGCGCGCCAATCGCGTGTTGTTTTGTCGGGGGATTTCTCGGTGCGCAGTTCCCGGCTGGGAAGCGGCGCAGCGTCAATCGGCAACCGGAGCGGATTACCGCTTGCCTTGTGTCGGAGTGTTCGGGTAAATTTCTCTTGCATTCGGCACCGATGATGCCGTTGCCGTCCACCTTGCAGCTTCTACTGCGAAGGCGTCCGGAAACCCCGCCATGATCGTCGGCGGGGTTTCTTGTTTCTGGACTGTTCTCACGATTTCGTCAGTTTCGCATGGAGATACGACACCCACAGAAAAGATGCCGCCGCGCTGCCGGAGCCGTGGGTAGATTGCGACGAAGCCCAGGGGCCTATACCTAACCCTTGGTCGGCCCGTTTCAGGCCAACATAGGCCCTCTAACGGGATTTTTTTCTCAGCGATCCGGTTCATGATCGCGCTCCCGCTCCGGACCCCGTCCCTGGTCGCGTTCTTGGCGGTCCCGCGCCCATCTGGCCTGCTCCCGCGCCTGCAACTCCTGACGCCACACCACGTCCTTCGCATAATCGACGGCTCCTTTCATGGAGGACTGATAGCCCTGGGCCGCCCCTTGCTCGATCTTCCGGGCCGCGCTCGAGTGCGTCTGACCCAGTGCGGCCCGTTCCTGCTTGTGCCGCACCTCTATCTCGGTTCGCCAGTCGCGCCAGAGTTGCGAGTCGCGGGTCAGCGCCGCTCGCAACTGGCCCAGACGGGAACCTTTCTCCCGCCAGCGACGAATCCGCCGCCAGACGGTGGTTCCGGCTTGCTTCTCTGCCGCCTTCTCCTGTCGGTGCCGGTCGTAGAGTTCCCGCCATTCCTTCCCGGCCCGGGTGCTCAGCCCGCGCAGGTTCATCTCGCGGTCGTGTCCTATCCAGGAGTCCCGGGCTCCCCGTTCCTGGTTCTTCCACTCGGAGCGCTCCGCCGGCGACAGCCCGGCGGGGGTCTTGGCTCTGGGCATTTGAACCGAATGTCTCCGCTCCCGCTGCCAACGAGAACGGGGGAGCCTCGGTTCCCTCCGCACCCGCTCCCCTCGGGCGCGCTTCGCGTTGTTCCAGACCCGATGTTGGCACCGAATCCGACCCTGCCTGCGCTCGTAGCCCTCCGCCCACTTCGAGAGCTTCAGCCGGCTGCCGCTCAACTTCGCCGCCTTGCCGTGCTCCGGACTCACCCGGTTCACGATCACGTGAACATGCGGACACTTCGTGTCGCCATGCGCCACGATCAGCGCTTGGCGGTCCTCCAGGCCGAGCGCCTGGAGGCTCCCGGTGACGGCCCGGCCCATCTCCTGGCGGCTGGGCCTCTCGTCCTTCCCCCAGCTGAGCGAGTAGTGACAGAGCGGCTTGGTCAGCTTCCGGCCCGTCGCCTTCACTCCGGAAAGCCGCTTGAGCTCCGAAGCGTCCCGCGCCGTCGCCTCCATGATCCGCGCCGCCCGCATCGGGTCGTTGGTGGCGAGGTTCCGGGTCTCCGTCCACTCGACTCGCCGCACCCGCCGGGCCTCGGTTTCCACCTTCTTCTCCCTCTCCGCCCGGCGTCGCTCTCTCTCCTCGTCGTCTCCCTGCCCGCCGGCAGATCGCCCTGGGCCGTGCCGCTCCTGCTCTTGCTGGCGCTCGCGGGCGCTCAGACTCCCTGCCTCGTCCCGCTCTCGCTCCTCCTCCTTCGCGCCGGACAGCCCCGGCATTCGCTCTTCTTCTCTCTCCTCTCCGCCGCCTCCCCCGCCGCAGCAGTACCCGGCCACACCGCCGAATCCGCTGGTCGCCGCTCCGATGGTTCCCACCATCACCCGCCTCCCTCGTCCAGGATCGTCTCCACCAGCGCCGCCGCCCGCTCGACCGCCGCCCGCAATCCGGGGTGAACCGCTCGGCCCGTGTGCATCAGCCGCGTGATCTGGTTCAGGTTCACCCCGATGCGGTTCAGTTCCCGCCGGTCCTCCGCCGCCAGCCGCCGCTCCGTGACCGCCCGCACCCGCCGGCGCAGGCCGCGCCGGCGTAAATAGGCGGACACCGTCAGCCGAGCCCGGACCGCTTGCTCGGCCAGCGCCGCGGCTTCGGCCGCCGTGACCCGGACGTTGATCTGGCGGGTGCGGCGCTCGGCGGGGCTCATTCTCGGGCGGGCCATGGCGGCGGTCCTCCTCCGGGGCTGGGGGTCCAGGGGGATGGCAATTCCCCCCTGGCCAGAAGTTTATGAGTAGCATAAACACATCTGGCGAATTAGAATACCCTACTCTTTTCCCCTTCCCTCCCTTCGTAGCACAAGTAGCCTATCTATGACTATGGGCTACAAATGGATCTTGTGCTAGGCTCGATGCATGAAAATCCTTCGAGTCCGCCTCGATGAACAACTGGGGACGGGCCTGGATCGGCTCAAGACGGAGCGACACGTGAACCTGAGTTCCTGGGTCCGCTCCTTGATCCGCCCGGCCCTGGCCGAACAACTGAGCCTCTCTCCGGAAGCCGTGGGAACGGCTCCGGAACCCACGCCACCGGCGGCGGACTCGCCCCCGGTCCCGCCGTCCGCTCCGCTCCCTGGGTGGAGACCCTGGAGTCTCGAAGATGGCTCCTGGGGCTCGCGCTTCGACGGGGACACCCGCACGCTCCCCGATGACCTGGTGGGCCGGGTCATCGAGGTCACGATCAAGGGGGGAGACTCTGGGACCACCACCGTCGTCGAGGTCCTCCAGTGGGAAGAGGATTTCATCGTGGTCCGCGACTCCGGGAAACCTTCCTCAGCATAGCTGGAGGACGCGCGAGGGACCCATTCTTATGGGACGCGACAAACAGGAGCGTCAGGTTCACGGCCAGCAATGTGTGCTGGCCGGGGTTCTGGCGCAACTGGGGGGTCTGGGGGGATAGGTCCCCCCGGTCCATCGGACCTGTGCCGGATGCCGAGAGCGGCGGACGTTGCCCGGTCCCCAGCACTGCGGGCGCTGCGGGAAGCCATCACCCGCCGCAACGTTGCCTGAGCGTCACGAGGAATCTTTTTGGGGTAGTTTGTCTACTTCGTCCGACCCCCGCGAGAGGGAGTCGTTTGATTAAGCTTATCGGCTTCTCGAATAGCCCTACCATTACGGTAACGTACTTTACCGTGCCTGAAACCGATTCGGCCTTGCGCCTCGCGACCGCCGCGAATGCACTCCCGGTGAAACTCCTCGACGATCACGTGGCTTCACAGTTCCCCCCCTAAAAGCCTCTTGGTCTGACCGGTACGGTCGCGCCCGGATGGGGCGCGCAGGACGGGGCGGATCTCTTCACTCGCGAGAGCGTCTGGGGACCGCTCTTGACGGCGGCGGGTGAGGGTCGTTGCCCCTACTGCGGACATTTTGGCAAGGTGGTGCTCCTGGACCTGGACCGCTGATGGGCTTCTTCTCTCCTCTGTGGGTGTGCGTCCTGTAGGATGGCTCTCGCCGGGAGGGGTTCCCGGCAACCCCATAGCCAGGGGGGGAGGGTGTTCGGCTCCCCCCCTTCTCTCAGCGGGGCGTCAGCCCCTCTCACCTGTGGCCCGATCCACGCTTTTTCAAAGGTTTGCATAATGTACTTTATCCAACCCTATCGACCGTCAGAACAGCCCCCGCTGGGCCTGGTACTGCCGGGGGGCCTCCAGCTTCGGCGGCGGGAGCGGCCGGAGGAACGCAAAGCCGCGCTGCCGCCAGACAGCACCGCCCCGAAGTCGCCAGCGGCGGCTGATCTCCGCCAGCGCCAAAGATGGCACTTCCCCCCCCTTTCCGGGTGGGGCTGAACTGGCACTTTCCCCCCCTTTCCGGGTGGGGCTGAACTGGCACTTTCCCCCCCTTTCCGGGTGGGGGAAACCGCCGGCTGCAGCCAGTGAGGCCCGCACCAGTGCCCCCAGCCGTCCGCCGCAACCCCGCCGGCGGCGTCTCCTCCGATCGCCCGGACCCCGGCGGGCGCACAAGCGCCGCCAGCGGGTCCGTTCGGGCCGCGAAAGCGGCCGAAATTCACCGGAATACCCACATTCTCTCTCTAAATCCTCAGATCCGGACCCCATCCAACCCCTAGAAGAAGACTGGCACTTTCCCCCTTCCTTCCCGTTGTTCTCATCGAGGCTCCGGAGCCGATCCCGGACGGCCTGGCGCACCCATGGAAACTCCCGGACGATCTGCCCGACGCGCTGCCTGGTGAGGCCGTGCTTGGCCCCTACATGGGCCTGGGCCGCGCCGAGAGCGACCCGGGCGGCGATCTCGACGTTGCGATTCCAGAGGTCTTGGGCGCACCCGTGCCAGCGCTTCACGGCACGCCGGGATTGCGCCGTCGTCGAAGTGTCGAGCCACCAGGAGCGCTTCTGATAGCGGGGAGTGGATCGGCAAGAACGACCCAGCACAGCGGGAGACGGCTGCTCCCGGACCAGGCCCTCCACAATGCGGGCGCGCCAATCGCGTGTTGTTTTGTCGGGGGATTTCTCGGTGCGCAGTTCCCGGCTGGGAAGCGGCGCAGCGTCAATCGGCAACCGGAGCGGATTACCGCTTGCCTTGTGTCGGAGTGTTCGGGTAAATTTCTCTTGCATTCGGCACCGATGATGCCGTTGCCGTCCACCTTGCAGCTTCTACTGCGAAGGCGTCCGGAAACCCCGCCATGATCGTCGGCGGGGTTTCTTGTTTCTGGACTGTTCTCACGATTTCGTCAGTTTCGCATGGAGATACGACACCCACAGAAAAGATGCCGCCGCGCTGCCGGAGCCGTGGGTAGATTGCGACGAAGCCCAGGGGCCTATACCTAACCCTTGGTCGGCCCGTTTCAGGCCAACATAGGCCCTCTAACGGGATTTTTTTCTCAGCGATCCGGTTCATGATCGCGCTCCCGCTCCGGACCCCGTCCCTGGTCGCGTTCTTGGCGGTCCCGCGCCCATCTGGCCTGCTCCCGCGCCTGCAACTCCTGACGCCACACCACGTCCTTCGCATAATCGACGGCTCCTTTCATGGAGGACTGATAGCCCTGGGCCGCCCCTTGCTCGATCTTCCGGGCCGCGCTCGAGTGCGTCTGACCCAGTGCGGCCCGTTCCTGCTTGTGCCGCACCTCTATCTCGGTTCGCCAGTCGCGCCAGAGTTGCGAGTCGCGGGTCAGCGCCGCTCGCAACTGGCCCAGACGGGAACCTTTCTCCCGCCAGCGACGAATCCGCCGCCAGACGGTGGTTCCGGCTTGCTTCTCTGCCGCCTTCTCCTGTCGGTGCCGGTCGTAGAGTTCCCGCCATTCCTTCCCGGCCCGGGTGCTCAGCCCGCGCAGGTTCATCTCGCGGTCGTGTCCTATCCAGGAGTCCCGGGCTCCCCGTTCCTGGTTCTTCCACTCGGAGCGCTCCGCCGGCGACAGCCCGGCGGGGGTCTTGGCTCTGGGCATTTGAACCGAATGTCTCCGCTCCCGCTGCCAACGAGAACGGGGGAGCCTCGGTTCCCTCCGCACCCGCTCCCCTCGGGCGCGCTTCGCGTTGTTCCAGACCCGATGTTGGCACCGAATCCGACCCTGCCTGCGCTCGTAGCCCTCCGCCCACTTCGAGAGCTTCAGCCGGCTGCCGCTCAACTTCGCCGCCTTGCCGTGCTCCGGACTCACCCGGTTCACGATCACGTGAACATGCGGACACTTCGTGTCGCCATGCGCCACGATCAGCGCTTGGCGGTCCTCCAGGCCGAGCGCCTGGAGGCTCCCGGTGACGGCCCGGCCCATCTCCTGGCGGCTGGGCCTCTCGTCCTTCCCCCAGCTGAGCGAGTAGTGACAGAGCGGCTTGGTCAGCTTCCGGCCCGTCGCCTTCACTCCGGAAAGCCGCTTGAGCTCCGAAGCGTCCCGCGCCGTCGCCTCCATGATCCGCGCCGCCCGCATCGGGTCGTTGGTGGCGAGGTTCCGGGTCTCCGTCCACTCGACTCGCCGCACCCGCCGGGCCTCGGTTTCCACCTTCTTCTCCCTCTCCGCCCGGCGTCGCTCTCTCTCCTCGTCGTCTCCCTGCCCGCCGGCAGATCGCCCTGGGCCGTGCCGCTCCTGCTCTTGCTGGCGCTCGCGGGCGCTCAGACTCCCTGCCTCGTCCCGCTCTCGCTCCTCCTCCTTCGCGCCGGACAGCCCCGGCATTCGCTCTTCTTCTCTCTCCTCTCCGCCGCCTCCCCCGCCGCAGCAGTACCCGGCCACACCGCCGAATCCGCTGGTCGCCGCTCCGATGGTTCCCACCATCACCCGCCTCCCTCGTCCAGGATCGTCTCCACCAGCGCCGCCGCCCGCTCGACCGCCGCCCGCAATCCGGGGTGAACCGCTCGGCCCGTGTGCATCAGCCGCGTGATCTGGTTCAGGTTCACCCCGATGCGGTTCAGTTCCCGCCGGTCCTCCGCCGCCAGCCGCCGCTCCGTGACCGCCCGCACCCGCCGGCGCAGGCCGCGCCGGCGTAAATAGGCGGACACCGTCAGCCGAGCCCGGACCGCTTGCTCGGCCAGCGCCGCGGCTTCGGCCGCCGTGACCCGGACGTTGATCTGGCGGGTGCGGCGCTCGGCGGGGCTCATTCTCGGGCGGGCCATGGCGGCGGTCCTCCTCCGGGGCTGGGGGTCCAGGGGGATGGCAATTCCCCCCTGGCCAGAAGTTTATGAGTAGCATAAACACATCTGGCGAATTAGAATACCCTACTCTTTTCCCCTTCCCTCCCTTCGTAGCACAAGTAGCCTATCTATGACTATGGGCTACAAATGGATCTTGTGCTAGGCTCGATGCATGAAAATCCTTCGAGTCCGCCTCGATGAACAACTGGGGACGGGCCTGGATCGGCTCAAGACGGAGCGACACGTGAACCTGAGTTCCTGGGTCCGCTCCTTGATCCGCCCGGCCCTGGCCGAACAACTGAGCCTCTCTCCGGAAGCCGTGGGAACGGCTCCGGAACCCACGCCACCGGCGGCGGACTCGCCCCCGGTCCCGCCGTCCGCTCCGCTCCCTGGGTGGAGACCCTGGAGTCTCGAAGATGGCTCCTGGGGCTCGCGCTTCGACGGGGACACCCGCACGCTCCCCGATGACCTGGTGGGCCGGGTCATCGAGGTCACGATCAAGGGGGGAGACTCTGGGACCACCACCGTCGTCGAGGTCCTCCAGTGGGAAGAGGATTTCATCGTGGTCCGCGACTCCGGGAAACCTTCCTCAGCATAGCTGGAGGACGCGCGAGGGACCCATTCTTATGGGACGCGACAAACAGGAGCGTCAGGTTCACGGCCAGCAATGTGTGCTGGCCGGGGTTCTGGCGCAACTGGGGGGTCTGGGGGGATAGGTCCCCCCGGTCCATCGGACCTGTGCCGGATGCCGAGAGCGGCGGACGTTGCCCGGTCCCCAGCACTGCGGGCGCTGCGGGAAGCCATCACCCGCCGCAACGTTGCCTGAGCGTCACGAGGAATCTTTTTGGGGTAGTTTGTCTACTTCGTCCGACCCCCGCGAGAGGGAGTCGTTTGATTAAGCTTATCGGCTTCTCGAATAGCCCTACCATTACGGTAACGTACTTTACCGTGCCTGAAACCGATTCGGCCTTGCGCCTCGCGACCGCCGCGAATGCACTCCCGGTGAAACTCCTCGACGATCACGTGGCTTCACAGTTCCCCCCCTAAAAGCCTCTTGGTCTGACCGGTACGGTCGCGCCCGGATGGGGCGCGCAGGACGGGGCGGATCTCTTCACTCGCGAGAGCGTCTGGGGACCGCTCTTGACGGCGGCGGGTGAGGGTCGTTGCCCCTACTGCGGACATTTTGGCAAGGTGGTGCTCCTGGACCTGGACCGCTGATGGGCTTCTTCTCTCCTCTGTGGGTGTGCGTCCTGTAGGATGGCTCTCGCCGGGAGGGGTTCCCGGCAACCCCATAGCCAGGGGGGGAGGGTGTTCGGCTCCCCCCCTTCTCTCAGCGGGGCGTCAGCCCCTCTCACCTGTGGCCCGATCCACGCTTTTTCAAAGGTTTGCATAATGTACTTTATCCAACCCTATCGACCGTCAGAACAGCCCCCGCTGGGCCTGGTACTGCCGGGGGGCCTCCAGCTTCGGCGGCGGGAGCGGCCGGAGGAACGCAAAGCCGCGCTGCCGCCAGACAGCACCGCCCCGAAGTCGCCAGCGGCGGCTGATCTCCGCCAGCGCCAAAGATGGCACTTCCCCCCCCTTTCCGGGTGGGGCTGAACTGGCACTTTCCCCCCCTTTCCGGGTGGGGCTGAACTGGCACTTTCCCCCCCTTTCCGGGTGGGGGAAACCGCCGGCTGCAGCCAGTGAGGCCCGCACCAGTGCCCCCAGCCGTCCGCCGCAACCCCGCCGGCGGCGTCTCCTCCGATCGCCCGGACCCCGGCGGGCGCACAAGCGCCGCCAGCGGGTCCGTTCGGGCCGCGAAAGCGGCCGAAATTCACCGGAATACCCACATTCTCTCTCTAAATCCTCAGATCCGGACCCCATCCAACCCCTAGAAGAAGACTGGCACTTTCCCCCTTCCTTCCCGTTGTTCTCATCGAGGCTCCGGAGCCGATCCCGGACGGCCTGGCGCACCCATGGAAACTCCCGGACGATCTGCCCGACGCGCTGCCTGGTGAGGCCGTGCTTGGCCCCTACATGGGCCTGGGCCGCGCCGAGAGCGACCCGGGCGGCGATCTCGACGTTGCGATTCCAGAGGTCTTGGGCGCACCCGTGCCAGCGCTTCACGGCACGCCGGGATTGCGCCGTCGTCGAAGTGTCGAGCCACCAGGAGCGCTTCTGATAGCGGGGAGTGGATCGGCAAGAACGACCCAGCACAGCGGGAGACGGCTGCTCCCGGACCAGGCCCTCCACAATGCGGGCGCGCCAATCGCGTGTTGTTTTGTCGGGGGATTTCTCGGTGCGCAGTTCCCGGCTGGGAAGCGGCGCAGCGTCAATCGGCAACCGGAGCGGATTACCGCTTGCCTTGTGTCGGAGTGTTCGGGTAAATTTCTCTTGCATTCGGCACCGATGATGCCGTTGCCGTCCACCTTGCAGCTTCTACTGCGAAGGCGTCCGGAAACCCCGCCATGATCGTCGGCGGGGTTTCTTGTTTCTGGACTGTTCTCACGATTTCGTCAGTTTCGCATGGAGATACGACACCCACAGAAAAGATGCCGCCGCGCTGCCGGAGCCGTGGGTAGATTGCGACGAAGCCCAGGGGCCTATACCTAACCCTTGGTCGGCCCGTTTCAGGCCAACATAGGCCCTCTAACGGGATTTTTTTCTCAGCGATCCGGTTCATGATCGCGCTCCCGCTCCGGACCCCGTCCCTGGTCGCGTTCTTGGCGGTCCCGCGCCCATCTGGCCTGCTCCCGCGCCTGCAACTCCTGACGCCACACCACGTCCTTCGCATAATCGACGGCTCCTTTCATGGAGGACTGATAGCCCTGGGCCGCCCCTTGCTCGATCTTCCGGGCCGCGCTCGAGTGCGTCTGACCCAGTGCGGCCCGTTCCTGCTTGTGCCGCACCTCTATCTCGGTTCGCCAGTCGCGCCAGAGTTGCGAGTCGCGGGTCAGCGCCGCTCGCAACTGGCCCAGACGGGAACCTTTCTCCCGCCAGCGACGAATCCGCCGCCAGACGGTGGTTCCGGCTTGCTTCTCTGCCGCCTTCTCCTGTCGGTGCCGGTCGTAGAGTTCCCGCCATTCCTTCCCGGCCCGGGTGCTCAGCCCGCGCAGGTTCATCTCGCGGTCGTGTCCTATCCAGGAGTCCCGGGCTCCCCGTTCCTGGTTCTTCCACTCGGAGCGCTCCGCCGGCGACAGCCCGGCGGGGGTCTTGGCTCTGGGCATTTGAACCGAATGTCTCCGCTCCCGCTGCCAACGAGAACGGGGGAGCCTCGGTTCCCTCCGCACCCGCTCCCCTCGGGCGCGCTTCGCGTTGTTCCAGACCCGATGTTGGCACCGAATCCGACCCTGCCTGCGCTCGTAGCCCTCCGCCCACTTCGAGAGCTTCAGCCGGCTGCCGCTCAACTTCGCCGCCTTGCCGTGCTCCGGACTCACCCGGTTCACGATCACGTGAACATGCGGACACTTCGTGTCGCCATGCGCCACGATCAGCGCTTGGCGGTCCTCCAGGCCGAGCGCCTGGAGGCTCCCGGTGACGGCCCGGCCCATCTCCTGGCGGCTGGGCCTCTCGTCCTTCCCCCAGCTGAGCGAGTAGTGACAGAGCGGCTTGGTCAGCTTCCGGCCCGTCGCCTTCACTCCGGAAAGCCGCTTGAGCTCCGAAGCGTCCCGCGCCGTCGCCTCCATGATCCGCGCCGCCCGCATCGGGTCGTTGGTGGCGAGGTTCCGGGTCTCCGTCCACTCGACTCGCCGCACCCGCCGGGCCTCGGTTTCCACCTTCTTCTCCCTCTCCGCCCGGCGTCGCTCTCTCTCCTCGTCGTCTCCCTGCCCGCCGGCAGATCGCCCTGGGCCGTGCCGCTCCTGCTCTTGCTGGCGCTCGCGGGCGCTCAGACTCCCTGCCTCGTCCCGCTCTCGCTCCTCCTCCTTCGCGCCGGACAGCCCCGGCATTCGCTCTTCTTCTCTCTCCTCTCCGCCGCCTCCCCCGCCGCAGCAGTACCCGGCCACACCGCCGAATCCGCTGGTCGCCGCTCCGATGGTTCCCACCATCACCCGCCTCCCTCGTCCAGGATCGTCTCCACCAGCGCCGCCGCCCGCTCGACCGCCGCCCGCAATCCGGGGTGAACCGCTCGGCCCGTGTGCATCAGCCGCGTGATCTGGTTCAGGTTCACCCCGATGCGGTTCAGTTCCCGCCGGTCCTCCGCCGCCAGCCGCCGCTCCGTGACCGCCCGCACCCGCCGGCGCAGGCCGCGCCGGCGTAAATAGGCGGACACCGTCAGCCGAGCCCGGACCGCTTGCTCGGCCAGCGCCGCGGCTTCGGCCGCCGTGACCCGGACGTTGATCTGGCGGGTGCGGCGCTCGGCGGGGCTCATTCTCGGGCGGGCCATGGCGGCGGTCCTCCTCCGGGGCTGGGGGTCCAGGGGGATGGCAATTCCCCCCTGGCCAGAAGTTTATGAGTAGCATAAACACATCTGGCGAATTAGAATACCCTACTCTTTTCCCCTTCCCTCCCTTCGTAGCACAAGTAGCCTATCTATGACTATGGGCTACAAATGGATCTTGTGCTAGGCTCGATGCATGAAAATCCTTCGAGTCCGCCTCGATGAACAACTGGGGACGGGCCTGGATCGGCTCAAGACGGAGCGACACGTGAACCTGAGTTCCTGGGTCCGCTCCTTGATCCGCCCGGCCCTGGCCGAACAACTGAGCCTCTCTCCGGAAGCCGTGGGAACGGCTCCGGAACCCACGCCACCGGCGGCGGACTCGCCCCCGGTCCCGCCGTCCGCTCCGCTCCCTGGGTGGAGACCCTGGAGTCTCGAAGATGGCTCCTGGGGCTCGCGCTTCGACGGGGACACCCGCACGCTCCCCGATGACCTGGTGGGCCGGGTCATCGAGGTCACGATCAAGGGGGGAGACTCTGGGACCACCACCGTCGTCGAGGTCCTCCAGTGGGAAGAGGATTTCATCGTGGTCCGCGACTCCGGGAAACCTTCCTCAGCATAGCTGGAGGACGCGCGAGGGACCCATTCTTATGGGACGCGACAAACAGGAGCGTCAGGTTCACGGCCAGCAATGTGTGCTGGCCGGGGTTCTGGCGCAACTGGGGGGTCTGGGGGGATAGGTCCCCCCGGTCCATCGGACCTGTGCCGGATGCCGAGAGCGGCGGACGTTGCCCGGTCCCCAGCACTGCGGGCGCTGCGGGAAGCCATCACCCGCCGCAACGTTGCCTGAGCGTCACGAGGAATCTTTTTGGGGTAGTTTGTCTACTTCGTCCGACCCCCGCGAGAGGGAGTCGTTTGATTAAGCTTATCGGCTTCTCGAATAGCCCTACCATTACGGTAACGTACTTTACCGTGCCTGAAACCGATTCGGCCTTGCGCCTCGCGACCGCCGCGAATGCACTCCCGGTGAAACTCCTCGACGATCACGTGGCTTCACAGTTCCCCCCCTAAAAGCCTCTTGGTCTGACCGGTACGGTCGCGCCCGGATGGGGCGCGCAGGACGGGGCGGATCTCTTCACTCGCGAGAGCGTCTGGGGACCGCTCTTGACGGCGGCGGGTGAGGGTCGTTGCCCCTACTGCGGACATTTTGGCAAGGTGGTGCTCCTGGACCTGGACCGCTGATGGGCTTCTTCTCTCCTCTGTGGGTGTGCGTCCTGTAGGATGGCTCTCGCCGGGAGGGGTTCCCGGCAACCCCATAGCCAGGGGGGGAGGGTGTTCGGCTCCCCCCCTTCTCTCAGCGGGGCGTCAGCCCCTCTCACCTGTGGCCCGATCCACGCTTTTTCAAAGGTTTGCATAATGTACTTTATCCAACCCTATCGACCGTCAGAACAGCCCCCGCTGGGCCTGGTACTGCCGGGGGGCCTCCAGCTTCGGCGGCGGGAGCGGCCGGAGGAACGCAAAGCCGCGCTGCCGCCAGACAGCACCGCCCCGAAGTCGCCAGCGGCGGCTGATCTCCGCCAGCGCCAAAGATGGCACTTCCCCCCCCTTTCCGGGTGGGGCTGAACTGGCACTTTCCCCCCCTTTCCGGGTGGGGCTGAACTGGCACTTTCCCCCCCTTTCCGGGTGGGGGAAACCGCCGGCTGCAGCCAGTGAGGCCCGCACCAGTGCCCCCAGCCGTCCGCCGCAACCCCGCCGGCGGCGTCTCCTCCGATCGCCCGGACCCCGGCGGGCGCACAAGCGCCGCCAGCGGGTCCGTTCGGGCCGCGAAAGCGGCCGAAATTCACCGGAATACCCACATTCTCTCTCTAAATCCTCAGATCCGGACCCCATCCAACCCCTAGAAGAAGACTGGCACTTTCCCCCTTCCTTCCCGTTGTTCTCATCGAGGCTCCGGAGCCGATCCCGGACGGCCTGGCGCACCCATGGAAACTCCCGGACGATCTGCCCGACGCGCTGCCTGGTGAGGCCGTGCTTGGCCCCTACATGGGCCTGGGCCGCGCCGAGAGCGACCCGGGCGGCGATCTCGACGTTGCGATTCCAGAGGTCTTGGGCGCACCCGTGCCAGCGCTTCACGGCACGCCGGGATTGCGCCGTCGTCGAAGTGTCGAGCCACCAGGAGCGCTTCTGATAGCGGGGAGTGGATCGGCAAGAACGACCCAGCACAGCGGGAGACGGCTGCTCCCGGACCAGGCCCTCCACAATGCGGGCGCGCCAATCGCGTGTTGTTTTGTCGGGGGATTTCTCGGTGCGCAGTTCCCGGCTGGGAAGCGGCGCAGCGTCAATCGGCAACCGGAGCGGATTACCGCTTGCCTTGTGTCGGAGTGTTCGGGTAAATTTCTCTTGCATTCGGCACCGATGATGCCGTTGCCGTCCACCTTGCAGCTTCTACTGCGAAGGCGTCCGGAAACCCCGCCATGATCGTCGGCGGGGTTTCTTGTTTCTGGACTGTTCTCACGATTTCGTCAGTTTCGCATGGAGATACGACACCCACAGAAAAGATGCCGCCGCGCTGCCGGAGCCGTGGGTAGATTGCGACGAAGCCCAGGGGCCTATACCTAACCCTTGGTCGGCCCGTTTCAGGCCAACATAGGCCCTCTAACGGGATTTTTTTCTCAGCGATCCGGTTCATGATCGCGCTCCCGCTCCGGACCCCGTCCCTGGTCGCGTTCTTGGCGGTCCCGCGCCCATCTGGCCTGCTCCCGCGCCTGCAACTCCTGACGCCACACCACGTCCTTCGCATAATCGACGGCTCCTTTCATGGAGGACTGATAGCCCTGGGCCGCCCCTTGCTCGATCTTCCGGGCCGCGCTCGAGTGCGTCTGACCCAGTGCGGCCCGTTCCTGCTTGTGCCGCACCTCTATCTCGGTTCGCCAGTCGCGCCAGAGTTGCGAGTCGCGGGTCAGCGCCGCTCGCAACTGGCCCAGACGGGAACCTTTCTCCCGCCAGCGACGAATCCGCCGCCAGACGGTGGTTCCGGCTTGCTTCTCTGCCGCCTTCTCCTGTCGGTGCCGGTCGTAGAGTTCCCGCCATTCCTTCCCGGCCCGGGTGCTCAGCCCGCGCAGGTTCATCTCGCGGTCGTGTCCTATCCAGGAGTCCCGGGCTCCCCGTTCCTGGTTCTTCCACTCGGAGCGCTCCGCCGGCGACAGCCCGGCGGGGGTCTTGGCTCTGGGCATTTGAACCGAATGTCTCCGCTCCCGCTGCCAACGAGAACGGGGGAGCCTCGGTTCCCTCCGCACCCGCTCCCCTCGGGCGCGCTTCGCGTTGTTCCAGACCCGATGTTGGCACCGAATCCGACC